>JADKDK010000014.1 GCA_016718385.1 Gammaproteobacteria bacterium | reverse complement strand
TCAGGGTTCTCCTGATGCGAGAGCAGCGGGTACTTCGACCCTTGATGAACCGGCGCTTCCTTGCCCTTTGAGTCGGCGTATTTCCGCCTTGCGCACCGTGTCGAGCGCCTCGCCCGTGGGGCGCATCACGTGAAACTTGTCGAACAGAATCGCCGCTCGCGGGACGGTCGCGGGGTGGCTTTGGCGAAACGGCTTCCAGTCTGTCCATCACCGCGAGCCGGATGCCTTGCCTTTCTTCTCGCTTTCCAGAAACGCGCAAAACGTGTCAGCCAGGCCGCCTCCGAGCGATCGGTCCTGCCAAACCAGATCAAGTGCCGGAAGCGTATCAGAGATCGCTCACCACGATGCTGCATCAAAGCCTTTGCCGATCGAGATCTCGTCGATGCTGAGGGCTTCACGGTCCCGGGGCATTCATTGGCGCGCGTGGAGTTGGGCCTGCATGTACTGCTTGTCCAGTTCCCGGGAGGGTGCGCCAGTCGAGGTGCAACTTCTCTGCGGGCAATGTCCTTGATCGAGGACTCGGTTTATCGCCGGCCGACAAAGACGGCAAAGCGCTTGGTGCAGAGCGGGCCAGGTCCGCCGTGAAGTCAGAGTCGTTCAAGCTTCACGCCGCCGTGCCTGGATAACGCACCCCGGCGCACTCCGAACTCGAGGCAGATGCGCGTATCGCAACAGGACAGGTTGCCCGCGTACGCGCCGCCGCTTTGCGGTCGTACTCAACCCGTGCACCAGCCGCAGAGACGCCGCAGGCCGTTTTTTTGAGCGCTGGATAAGCATAATGTGACCCAAGTGCCTTTCGGATTTCGCCGAAGATACACCTCTTTGATCACTTCTCGGGCCGAAACTCCGGGAAACGATACGTAATCGAGTAACCGCTTCAGCTTGCGTGTGGCAGGTATTGGCAACTCTCCCGGTTTTGTCACCGGGAGCTGGAAACGGCGCCAAATGCCCTCGATTTCATGCCCTTCGGTCATGCGTCAGGCCCTGAAATTCACCCGGCTCGATTAGAGCGCGATGGGCTCCTTGCTTTACAAAGGCGCTTTATGCCGACGGGTGCATCGCCCCGTGGATCTTAACCATGCTGACGGCTGGCGGGTCGAGCAGTGTTGTGATGCGGCGGTTCGGGCTTGTTGAACCCTTGTCGGGCTGGAAGCCCGACTCCGCAAAGCCTGATCTAGCCTGGACCATGAGCCCGACCCATGAGCCTGACTCCATCAGCCTGATTTGCAGGAATGTCAGGCTGAAGCCTCTGACCTACGGATTTGGCAGCGCACCACCAGGGCAGGCGGCCGCGCATCAGGTGCTTCACCAGCAGCTTAGAAAACTATGTCGAAGGCGAAGCGGCGCGAGGGGCTCGCGTCCGTACAGTTCGTCCTTCGCGGAAGGTGCCGAGGCGTTCAGCGGCCGACCACGCAGTTCCTCGAGTCTGCTGCTGATTGCCGTTTCGCGGATGCCCATCAGCCCGCCCACGGCCGTCAGCCTACGAGTTTCCAGTCTGCCAGCGCTGTCGCGGAGCTGCGCCCCGCGCGTGAGCAGGGGCCTGCTGCTTCCGGACCACAGGGCACTCGCCGCACTTGCCCACCGTATAAAGATGCCTGGCGCCGCCTTCCAGTCCGACAAGGCGCAGGCACAGGCCGGTATTCGTCGGCGAAGCCTGAGCAGCGCCTTCCCTTCGGCCCTCGACCTTCGAGCGGAACAACCGTGAGAGTTGCGCGAGTCCGTCCCCGGCGACGTCGCCGCCACTGACGATCTCCGGATGGCCGTCGGCCCCATTGTTCCAGCGGATCGAGACCCAGCGCGGCGTGCGCAGCTGGCGTCGACGGGCGCCAGTCCTTCACCGCTTGCGCCTCGCAAAGGCGCGCGCGCAAGGCGTGCAGCGTTGGCAAGGCAAGCGCGGGCAAGCGGGCAGGCGCGCGCAAGCGCGCGCGCGCGTGGCGCGGTGCCAAGGCAAGGCGCAGCACCAGCCCGCCCGCCGACTCCGCTAATTCACGCGCGGTCTGCTGCGCAAGCAGAGGCGGCGCAAAGGTGGTGCGTCCGATCCGGCATCTCGCGGTGATCACGGTCGGCGCGAATGCGATAGCATCGCCGAGCGCAGCCTGACGCTCTTTGCCCACGTAGTGGATGGGGCGTGTCGCGCCTGTCGTAGAAGAGATAGATTGCTTCGGCGTGTCGGGAATCGCGTCGAGCGCCTCTCACGATAGCCGGAGCCGGCAGTTGGTGGGCGCTGCGTCAGTGTGTCGATAAAAGTGCCGCGCGAGGTCCGCGATGCCTGACGCCGCAAGCTGTGCCATACGAACTGCGCGGCCGTGGTCGGCATCGCCCAGCGCGCGGTGGCGCCCGGCATGGCTCAGACCATGGCGCTGGATGATGGGGAACGGAGATGGGGTGTGGCGCGCGCGCCAGAACAGGCGTGGCGCGAGCTCACGGGTGCGGGCACCGGCCCGCGCAGCGCTGGAAGTTGCAGGCGCCCGAGCGCGCCGCGGGTGGCTGTGGTCCGAAGCGGGTTGCCAGGCGCGATTGAAGGTCGCACCGTCGAGGCGTCGTGCGCTGCACCTTCCAGTCGGCCACACTTCTTCGAAGGCCGGGGTTACCCGCCCACCATTGCGTTCGTGATCCTGGCGAGCGGATTGACGCAGCTCTCGGGGGGATCAACACATGCCGGGATCGAGCAGTCGCCGCCAGCGCCCGGTGACGGCGCCATCGCGCACAGTTCTTCGACGATCGCGATCTCGGTGATGCGTCATGAACAAACGCGTCAGCCGGTGGGCACGCGGTCCTGAGGCTGACCAACGGTGCGCCCTGCCAGCATGATTCTCGGTCGAAATTGCGGACCGGATGTACAGCATCTTCGCACGCCACGGCTTCGCGGCGGCAACCTCAGGCGCAGAAAATTGCGCGTACCAGCGGCGGTGAGCGCGAGACGGCCCGTCGACTGCGGCCAGCGCCGGCGTGGCGCGGAAGACCCTGTGCTCCTGCCTACCGGGATGTCATCGGGCGGGGTAGCGCGCAGGAAACCCTTTGCCCAGCCCCAAAGTTACAGCGCCTCCGTCGATGTCTGCCACGCGACCCAGAACGATTGCGTAATCAGGGACCACCCGGCCTCGGTCGGGGGCGCTGCGCAGAGGTTCAGCGAGAAGTCGCGCAGCCGCCCGGTGAAGCGCGTGTGTAGGCCGCCAGCTTCCCGGCCCTGACGTTGTACGTGACCACGTCATCGGCATCTTCGCGGCGGTCGCGCGACTGCAGCCTCGCCACTGTTGTCGACCTTTGATGCAGCATTCAGCGCGCCGTCAGAATCCAGTCGATCGAGCGATTCCTCTGGAAGGTGCAGCGGCCCTCGAGCGTGATGTCGACCGCGTTTTCCATCATCTCCCTGCGGTGGAGCGCACGCTTCCAGATGATTGTGATGCACTTCGCGAGTAGCGCCGCCGTCCTCAATCTCCGGACGTGTTCGATCGCATAGCTCCGGTTAGCGAGCATCCCGCGCGTCGTGCCGCTGGTGCAAGACCAGCTGGGTTGCGTGCTCCGAGCGCAGGGGCAGCAGCGCGAAGGCGCCGCTTTCGGGGCATGTTTCGCGGGGCCGCCGCGAACATTGAGGCGCTGCTGTCGTAACGCCAGTGGTGAAACGGGGCAGCAAGTTCGCCGGCCACCACCGTGGCGCTGTGCTCGAGGTGAAGGCGCCCAGATGCGGGCAAGGCGTCGGCCACGCGCACCGCGCCGCCGCCGTCGCGCGGGCCACCGGTCGCGGCACGAACGATGCAGCGCCAGCACTTCGCCGGCTCACTTCGTCGGCGCAGAACGGGAACCAGCGCCGTTCGGGAAGGCCGGGAACGGGAAGCGGTTGCCTCGGGGTGCGCCGTGCGAAGGCGCGGGGTGGCTGGTCCTGCGATGGCATGTCACTTCGACCTTCCGGTGTCGTGTAGCTCGTCGGCTTGGTCCGGCGGCGGCTTGCCGGCGCATATTATGCAGCCTTGTCGGCGTGCGCCTCATCCGTTCGGGGCGAGGCGGGCAGTGTGCCGGCAACCCCCGCGGGAGCGCGATGCATCATGACATCGATCTACGACTTCACCTGCAAGACCTCGAAGGGCCAACCAAAGACGCTGAAGGACTGCCGGCAGGGTGCTGCTGATCTGAACATCGCTAGCAAGTGCCGGGCAATCACGCCGCAGTTCGAGGGGCTGGAGGCGCTACACGCCAGGTACGCCGCCAAGGGTCTCGCGATCTCGGTTTCCCCTCCAACCAGTTCGGCCATCAGGACCTGGCAGCGACGCCGAGATCTCGAGTTCTGCCAGCTGGGGTAACGACGTGAGTTCCCGGTGTTCGCCAAGATCGAGGTGAACGGTGCCGGCGCCGACCCTCTGCAAATATCCTGAAGAAAGAGGCGCCCGATTTGGTTTTATCAGATAGCGATCCTGTGGAACTTCCATCAAGTTCTCCGGGTCGATCCCGAGGAGGCAACTCGGGTAGAACGCTTCGCGCCCACCGACACGCCGGAGTCGATCGAGAAGAAGATCGTGGCGCTGCTGGGGTAGGGCCGGATTCATCCGGACGATTGTCCGGCTTGTCCGGCTGAAGCCGGACCCACGCTTCAGTGCTCGCGCGTGGCGCAAAGCGGATGTCGGGCCAGCGCTCCTCGGTGAGGCTGAGATTCACGCGCGTCGGCGCGAGATAGGCCAGGTGGCCGCCACCGTCGAGCGCGAGGTTGTCGTGGGCCTTGGCGCGGAACTCCTCAAGCTTGCGCGAGTCCCCGCAATCGACCCAGCGCGCGTGTACGTTGATCGGCTCGTAGACGCAGTCGACCTTGTACTCGTCGGCAGCCGGAAGGGCACCACCTCGAACTGCAGCGTGCCCACGGCGCCTAGGATCAGGTCGTTGTTGCGCCGGCAAGAAGACCTGCGTGGAGCCTTCCTCGGAGAGCTGCTGCAGCCCTTCTGCAGATGCTGGAGCTTCAGCGGATCCTTCAGTCGGATGCGCGGGAAGAGTTCCGGCGCGAAGTGCGGGATGCCGGTGAACTTCAGCGCCTCGCCTTCGCTGAAGGTGTCGCCGATCTGGATCGTGCCGTGGTTGTGCAGGCCGATGATGTCCCCGGCCACGGCGAACTCCGCCGCCGAGCGCTCGCCGGCGAGGAAGGTCACGGCGTCGGCGACGCGCACGTCCTTGCCGATGCGCACGTGGAGGCATCTTCATGCCCTGTTCGTAGGCGCCGGAACAGTCGCGCAGGAAGGCGATGCGGTCCCGGTAATCTCGGGTCCATATTCGCTTGGATCTTGAACACGAAGCCGCTGAAAGGCTGCTCGGCGGCTTCGACGCGCCGCGTCGCGTGGCGTGCGCGCGGCCGGCCGGGCGCCCACTCGACGAATGCATCGAGCAATCTCGCGCACGCCGAAGTTGCCCAGCGCCGTGCCGAAGCAGACCCGGCGCCATCCTGCCCGCGGAGGTATCCGGCATGGTCGAATTCGTGGCTCGCCCCGTCGACAGCTCGATCTGCATCCTCAACTCGTCGACCGTGTCGCCGAGCAGCGCCGCGGCTTCCGGACTGTCGAGGCTCGCGGACCGACGTCGCGGGGAATGCGGTGGGAGCGCCCTGGTGGTAGACGTGGATGGTGTCGGTCGTCAGGTCGAGAGGCCCCTGAAGCGCTTGCCCGGAGCCGATCGGCCAGGTGACTGGCGCGGCCTTGATGCCAGCACCGACTCGATCCGGTCGAGCACGTCGATGGGGTCGCGCGTCTCGCGGTCCATCTTGTTGATGAAACCCGGGGATCGGCGTGTCGCGCAGGCGGCACACTTCCCATCAGCGTGATGGTGCGGTCCTCCACCCTTGGCGGCGTCGATGACCATCGGCACTGAATCCACCGCGGTGAGCGTGCGGTAGGTGTCCTCGGAGAAGTCCTCTGGTGACCGGGCGTGTCGAGCAGGTTCGACGCGCTCACGATACGGGAACTGCATCACCGAGGAGGTCACGGAGATGCCGCGCGCCTGCTCCATCGTCATCCAGTCGGAGGTGGCATGGACGGACCGCTCTTGCGCCCTTGATCGTGCCGGCCATCTGGATCGCGTTGCCAACAGCAGCAGTTTTTCGGTAATGGTCGTCTTGCCCGCATCCGGGTGCGAGATGATCGCGAAGGTGCGACGGCGCGCGACCTCCTGTTCGAGTGCCGCGGGATCCATCAACCGAGCTTGCGTCCGGCGTTGGCCGCGATGCGCATGCGCAGCGCGTTGAGGCGGATGAAGCCCTCGGCGTCCTTCTGGTTGTAGGCGCCGCGGTCGTCCTCGAAGGTCGCGATGTGCGGGTCGAAACAGGCTGTCGTCGGACTTGCGACCCACGACCTCCACCGAGCCCTAGTAGGGCTTCAGGCGCACGGTGCCGTTGACGTACTGCTGCGACTGGTCGATCGCGGCCTGCAGCATGTGGCGCTCGGGCGACCACCAGTAGCCGGTGTAGACCAGGCTCGCGTAGCGCGGCATCAGTTCGTCTTTGAGGTGCGCCACCTCGCGGTCGAGCGTCAGCGATTCGATCGCGCGGTGCGCCTTAGATCACGGTGCCGGCCGGCGTCTCGTAGCAGCCACGCGACTTCATGCCCACGTAGCGGTTCTCCACCAGGTCGAGGCGGCCGACACCGTTGGCGCCGGCCACCTGGTTCAGGTGGATCATCACGCTGGCCGGGCTCATCGACTGGCCATCGACGCTGACCACGTCACCGGCGCGGAAACCGAGCTCGATGTAGGTGGGTTTATCGGGCGCGGCCTCGGGGGCCGTCGACCAGCGCCACATGTCTTCCTCGGGCTCCCAGTACGGGTCCTCGAGACCGCCGCCCTCGTAGGAGATGTGCAGCAGGTTGGCGTCCATCGAATAGGGCGATTTCTTGCCCCGCTTCATCTCCACCGGGATGTCGTGCTTCTCGCAGTAGGCCAGCAGCGTCTCGCGCGAAGTGAGGTCCCATCGCCACGGCGCGATCACCCGCACGCCCGGCATCAGCGCATAGGCGCCGAGTTCGAAGCGCACTGGTCGCCGCCCTTGCCGGTGGCGCCGTGGGATGGCGTCGGCGCCGCAATCGCGGCGATCTCGACCAGGCGCTTGGCGATCAGCGGGCGCGCGATCGAGGTGCCGAGCAGGTACTCGCCCTCGTAGATCGCGTTGGCGCGGAACATCGGGAACACGTAATCGCGCGCGAACTCCTCGCGCAGGTCCTCGATGTGGATCTCCTTCACGCCGAGCAGCTTCGCCTTCTCGCGCGCGGGCTCGACTTCCTCGCCCTGGCCGATGTCGGCAGTGAAGGTCACCACCTCGCACCGGTATGTCTCCTGCAGCCAGCGCACGATCACCGAGGTATCGAGGCCGCCGGAATAGGCCAGGACCACTTTCTTGACTGAACTCATGTCGAACCTCCACTGGACGGGGCTGCACGAAAAACGGGCCGGCCATTCTAGCCGCGCCACCGCCGCGATCCCATCGCCGCCAGCGGCAAAAATAAAGCGAACAGCCAGCGCTGCGGTCGGGCGACCGCGACTGCGGTACCTCTGCCACGGTTTTTCCGCTAGCATCGCGGCCTCCGCCCCGACCGCAGCGCCCCGATGCAAGAACTCCAGATACTGCAACCGATGACTGGCACCTGCCTGCGCGACGGCGCGGCGCTCGCGCTCACGGTCAACGCCACCGCGCGGGTGTTCGGCGTGCCATCGTGATGCCGAACCTGAAGCCCCCGGTAACCACGACCGCGGAGGCGCTTGCCTACCGCGCGCGCATCCTGGAGGCGCTCGACCCGGCTGTCAGCCGCGACTTCGAGCCGCTGATGACGCTGTACCTCACCGACAACACGCCCCCCGCCGAGATCGTGCGCGCCCGCGACAGCGGCTGCGTGCACGCGGTTAAGCTCTACCCCGCGGGCGCCACCACCAACAGCGACGCCGGCGTCACCGACCTCGACCGCTGCCGCCCGGTGCTGGCCGAAATGGAGCGCCTCGGCATGCCGCTGCTCGTGCACGGCGAGGTCACCGGCCCGCAAACCGATGTGTTCGACCGCGAGGCGGTGTTCATCGATACCGTGCTGGCGCCGCTGCTGAAGGACTTCCCCGCGCTGAAGGTCGTCTTCGAGCACATCACCAGCGATGCCGTGGCCTTCATGGAGGCCGGTCCGCAGAACCTCGCGGCCACGATCACGCCGCACCACCTGCTCTACAACCGCAACCACTTCGCTGGCCGGCTCGATCCGCCCGCACTTCTTCTGCCTGCCGGTGCTCAAACGCAACACGCATCAGCAGGCCCTCGTGCGCGCCGCCACCGGCGGCTCGCCGCTTCTTCCTCGTACCGATTCCACGCCCCTTGCGCGCGCGCCAGGAGTTGCCGGGCTGCGCCGGCATCTACAGCGCGCATGCTGCACTGGAAAGCTACGCGGCGGTGTTCGAGGCCGAGGGCGCGCTCGCTCGACTGGAAGGTTTCGCGAGCCTCCACGGCGCGGATTTCTACGGCCTGTCACGCAACACGCGGCGTATCAGGCTGCGCCGCGAGGCGTGGCAGGCGCCGGCGAGCCTGGCGTTCGGTGACGACACGCTGGTCCCGATGTGCGCGGGCGAAACCATCAGCTGGCGCGTCGACGCTGCGGAGGCCTGACGATGAAGCGCGAGCGCAACGACTGGCTGCTCGAAGCGGAAGCGGGGGGCAATGGCGAAACGCTGATGGCGGCGCGATTCCGCGGCTACCTGCCGGTGGTGCTGGACGTGGAAACGGGCGGCTTCAATGCGCGCACCGACGCGCTGCTGGAGGTGGCGGCGACGCCGCTGGAGATGAACGAGTCGGGCGACCTGGTATGCGGGCCCACGTTCAGCCACGCCGTCGTGCCCTTCGCCGATGCGAACATCGAGCAGGCCTCGCTCGACTTCACCGGCATCGATCCCTACGACCCGCAACGCGGCGCCATCGACGAGGGCGAGGCGCTAAGGAGCCTGTTCTCGGACATCCGCCATGCCGTGCGCGCCGCCGGCTGCAAGCGCGCCATCCTCGTGGGCCACAACGCCTTCTTCGACCACGGCTTCCTGTTCGCCGCCGCCGAGCGCCAGCAGATCAAGCGCAACCCCTTTCACCCGTTCAGCACTTTCGACACCGTGACGCTGGCGGGCATGGCCTTCGGCCAGACCGTGCTGGCCAAGGCATGCGCGATGGCCAAGATCGAGTTCAGTACGCGCAAGGCGCATCGCGCCAGCTACGACTGCGAGAAGACGGCGGAGTTGTTCTGCGTGATCGTGAATCGCTGGCAGCAGGCACTTGGCTGGCCGCCGGCGGACCCCAGCGGCTAGCCGGGTATTCGTCCGGATGCATCCGGAGCTGCGGATCAGGCGTTCTTGGCTGCCGCTTCCTTGACCAGCGGCATGAGCTCGCCCTTCTCGTACATCTCGGCGATGATGTCGGAACCGCCGATCAGTTCGCCGTTGATCCACAGCTGCGGGAAGGTCGGCCAGTTGCCGTAGGCCGGCGGTTGGCGGGGATCTCCGGGTTGGCGTGGATATCGACGTAGGCGAAACGCTCGCCGCAGGCCATCAGCACCTGCGTTGCGCGCGCCGGGAAGCCGCACTGCGGCTGGTTGGGCGAGCCCTTCATGTACAGGATGATCGGGTTGCCCTCGATCTGCTGCTTGATGATTTCCATGATGTCCTCGGACATGTGCTGCATCCACCTCGTGTGCAAAGTTGTACCCGCCCGGAAGTCTACACGACTCCCCCGCTATAACCCAGTAAAGTAATCGGGAATTACCCTGCGGCCCGTCCCGTGATGCAGCGCCGGATCTGCGGATTTGTACGCATATCGAACCTTGGTACGCGGCAGCGCACCGGTACTATCGGCCGCTTTCACGGGGGGCAGCAAGGGCTGCCTCTTTGCGTTTTGGCCACCCGGAAACGAGGCGCACCATGGATCCGACGTCGATCATGCCCACCTACAAGCGGCTCGAGGTCTGCTTCGAGCGCGGCGAGGGCGTGTGGCTCTACGACACCGACGGCCGGCGTTATCTCGACGCCCTGGCGGGCATCGCGGTCTGCGGACTCGGGCATGCGCACCCGGCGGTCACGCGCGCCATCCAGGAGCAGGCCGCGCGCCTGCTGCACACCTCCAACGTCTACGGCATCACGCGCCAGCGCGAACTCGCCGACCGCCTCGTCGCGCTGAGCGGCATGGACAACATGTTCTTCGGCAATTCCGGCGCCGAGGCCAACGAGTGCGCGATCAAGATCGCGCGCATGTACGGCCACGGTAGGAACATCGAGAAGCCCTCGATCATCGTGATGGAGAATTCCTTCCACGGCCGCACGCTGGCCACGCTCTCCGCCACCGGCAGCCGTAAGGTGCAGGCGGGTTTCGAGCCGCTGGTGAGCGGCTTCGTGCGCGCACGTTTCGGTGAACTCGAGGAGCTCGCGATCATCGCGCGCAACAACAGCAGCATCGTCGCGGTGTTGGTGGAACCGATCCAGGGCGAGTCCGGCATCCGCATGGCGCCCGAGGGCTACCTGGAGGGCCTGCGCGCGCTGTGCGACCAGCACGGCTGGCTGTTGATGCTCGACGAGGTGCAGACGGGCAACGGGCGCACGGGCGCGATGTTCGCGTTCCAGCACACCGCGATCATGCCCGACGTGCTGACCACCGCGAAGGGGCTCGGCAACGGTGTGCCAATCGGCGCCTGCGCACGGGGCGGCGCGCCGCCGGCGCGTGTTCCACGCCGGCAACCACGGCTCCACCTTCGGCGGCAACCCGCTCGCCTGCGCCGCTGCGCAGGCCGTGCTCGACACCCTCGTCGCCGACGAGCTCTGCGCCAACGCCGTGCGCATGGGCGAGCGCCTGGTGCAGGGGCTGCGCGCGCGCCTGGCGGGAATCCCGGGCGTGGTCGAGGTGCGCGGCCGCGGCCTGATGGTCGGCATCGAGCTGCGCGAACCCTGCGCCCACCTGGTGCAGGCGGCGCTGGAGCAGGGCCTGCTGATCAACGTCACCTCCGACAACGTGATCCGCCTGCTGCCACCGCTGGTCATCCGGGCGGCCGAGGTCGACCAGATCATCGACACGCTGGCCGCGCTGATCGCGGCCGGGCCGGTGGCGCACAGAGCGCCGCCTGACCTCGCACCCTTCACCGGAAGTACGCGCCATGACGGCCAGATATTTCCTGACCCTGCTGGACCGGACCCGCGGGAACTCGAGACCGTGATCGCGCGCGCGATCGCGATGAAGGCCGACCCGGCGGCGCGGCCGCGGCACGATCGCGCCGAACCGAGTGATGGGCATGATCTTCGAGAAATCCTCGACCCGCACCCGCGTCTCCTTCGAGGCCGGCATGACGCAGCTCCGGCGGCCACGCGCTGTTCCTGTCGCCGCGCGACACGCAGCTCGGACGCGGCGAGCCGGTGGAGGACACCGCGCGCGTGCTGTCCTCGATGGTCGATATCGTGATGATCCGCACCTTCGCGCATGCGATCGTGCAGCGCTTTGCCGAGTACTCGCGCGTACCGGTGATCAACGGCCTGACCGACGACTTCCACCCCTGCCAGCTGCTCGCGGACGTGCAGACCTTCGTCGAGCATCGCGGCAGCATCCGCGGCAAGCAGGTGGCCTGGATCGGCGATGGCAACAACATGAGCTGATGGACGCGCCCGACACCGTGATCTGGGACGAGGCCGAGAACCGCCTGCACGCGCAGAAGGCGCTGATCGAGTTCCTGCTGAATTCCTGATCGCGCCACCCCATTCAGAGAGCGTCGCTGGCCGCGTTGCCCGATCGTCGCAACGGGGCCCGCGGCAAGTACGTCCCTGTAGGCTCTGGCGCCGCATCCCTGCGGCGCACGGCCCCTTATGCGGCGATCGGGCCACGCGCCCGCTCGGCGACCACAGCGCCACAGGCCGAAAGTCACTCGGCAAAGTCTCGCTTCGCGTCCAGCGCCGTCCGAACATTTCGAATCCGAGCAACAAGAGTTCCTGTTCCTGTCGAAAATATGGATCGGCCATTGACCACCAACGGTAGGCGTGACGAGGGGCGGGTCGGAGCCAGCTTGGGCCAAGTCAAAACCAGCCGGTTGCAGAGTTCGGCTGAAGCCGAACCTACGCGGAACCTACGTCGTGCGCACCCGTGCCACCGCATCGAGCCAGCCGGCGTAGAGACGCGCGCGTTCGGGCTCGGGCATCGCCGGCAGAAAACGTCGATCCTCGCCGCATTGCGCCGTCAGGTGATCCAGGCTCGGCAGCATGCCGAGCCGGTAGCCCGCGAGGCTCGCCGCACCCAGCGCGGTGGCCTCGGTGATGCGCGGGCGGCTGACCGGGATGCCCAGCATGTCGGCCATGAACCGCAGCATCCAGCTGCTGGCGGCCATGCCACCGTCCACGCGCAGCACATCGAGCGTCGTGCCGTCGCGCGCCATCGCATCGAGCAGGTCGCGGGTCTGGTAGGCCACCGACTGCAGCGCGGCGGTGACGATCGCCTCGGCGCCACTGTCGCGCGTGAGCCCGAGGATCGCGCCGCGGGCCGCGGGATCCCAGTGCGGCGCGCCGAGGCCGGTGAATGCCGGTACCAGGTAGACGCCGCCGGGATCGGGCGCGCGCAGCGCCACCTGCTCGCTCTCGGCCGCGCTCGCGATCAGCCCCAGCGCGTCGCGCAGCCACTTGATCGCCGCGCCGGCCACGAAAATGCTGCCTTCCAGCGCGTACGCGGGCCTGCCGTCGAGCCGGTAGGCCAGCGTCGTCAGCAGGCGGTTGTGCGAGCGTACCGGTGTGGCACCCGTGTTCAGCACCAGGAAGCAACCGGTGCCATAGGTGCTCTTGGCCTGCCCGGGCGCGAGGCAACCCTGCCCGATCAGCGCCGCCTGCTGGTCGCCTGCGATGCCGGAGATCGGCGCGCCCGCCGCGGGCAGTCCCGCCTGCACGGTCCCGAAATCCGCGGCCGAATCGAGCACCTCGGGCAGCACCGCGCGCGGCACGCCAGGCGCGCCAGCAGTTCCTCGTCCCAGCATTGCGCGTGGATGTCGAACAGCATCGTGCGCGAGGCGTTGGTGGCGTCGGTGCAATGGCGCCGGCCGCCGGTGAGCCGCCACAGCAGGAAGGGTCGACGGTGCCGAAGGCGAGCTCGCCGGCCTCGGCGCGCTCACGGGCTCCCGCGACGTTGTCGAGGATCCACGCCAGCTTGGTGGCGGAAAAATAGGGATCCAGCAACAGCCCGGTGCGCGACGCGACGCGCTCGCCAAGACCTTCGTGCTGCTGCAGCCGCGCGCAGGCATCCGCGGTGCGCCGGTCCTGCCACACGATGGCCGGGTACACCGCCGTACCGGTGCGCCGGTCCCACAGCAGCGTGGTCTCGCGCTGGTTGCTGATCCCGATGCCGACGACGGCGTGGCCCGCGCCGAGCAGCTCACGCACCACGGCGTCGAAGCTCTGCAGCGTGCTCTGCCAGATATCCTCCGGTTCGTGCTCGACCCAGCCGTCGCGCGGGAAGTGCTGCGCGTATTCGC
Source organism: Gammaproteobacteria bacterium (assembly GCA_016718385.1). Lineage (GTDB taxonomy): Bacteria > Pseudomonadota > Gammaproteobacteria > Pseudomonadales > UBA5518 > UBA5518. Next base: position 9,896 of record JADKDK010000014.1, on the reverse strand, counting down.
GTTGGGCGAGCGCGACCACGTTGCCGCCGGCATCGAAGCCGAGGCAGCGTGAGCTCGTGGTGCCCTGGTCCAGCGCGATCAGCACGTCCATGGCGTACCCGTCCTCCCGGTCCGGGCTTGATCCCCGGCCCACGCATCAATAGTATTTTTCATTCAATGCTGTTCCGACATGCATTTCATTCATCGTGTCGCCTCGGCGGCGAACCCGACGACCCATTCGCCATGGCCAAGATCGAACTGCGCCATCTTCGCACGCTGGTCGCCCTGCGCGACACCGGCAGCCTGGTCGAGGCCGCCGACCGACTGTGCCTGACGCAGTCGGCGCTCTCGCACCAGGTCAAGGATGTCGAGGACCGGCTGCAGTGCTCGCTGTTCATGCGCAAGACCCGCCCGGTGCGCTTCACCAGTGCCGGGCAGCGCCTGCTCGCGCTGGCCGACGAGATCCTGCCACAGATCCGTGCCGCCGAGATCGACCTCGACCGGCTCGCGGGCGGCGAGACCGGGCGGCTGTTCCTCGCGCTCGAGTGCCACGGCTGTTTCCAGTGGCTGATGCCCACGATCAACACGTTCCGCCATCACTGGCCCGATGTCGAGCTGGACCTATCCAGCAGCTTCAGCTTCGCGCCGCTGCAGGCGCTCGCGCGCGGCGACCTCGATCTCGTGATCAGTTCCGATCCGCTGGAGCTGCCCGGCGTGCATTACGAGGCGCTGTTCCGCTACGAGGTCCGCCTTGCGCTGTCGCCGCGCCACCGGCTGGCCGCGAAATCCGTGATCGAGCCCGCCGACCTCGCCGACGAAGTGCTGATCTGCTACCCCGTCGAGCGGGCGCGGCTCGACGTGTTCCGCCATTTCCTGGAGCCCGCCGGCATCGAGCCGGCAAGCGTGCGCACGGCGGAACTGACGATGATGATCATCCAGCTGGTGGCCAGCAACCGCGGCGTCGCCGCACTGCCCAACTGGGCCACCAGCGAGTACAAGAACAAGGACTTCCTGGTATCGCGTCCGCTGGGTGCCGAGGGGCTGTGGAGCACGCTGCACGCTGCCATCCGCGAGGAACAGCGCGAGCACCCGTACATGCGTGACTTCATGGCGTTCGCGCGCCAGACCTGTTTCAGCGACCTGCCCGGCATCCTGCCGCTGGCATCGGTGCGCTGAGGCGTGGCTCCCGGTAAAAGTTGTCACAAAGCCGCGCCATCATCCTCGCGACAAAGCCCGTTGATTGCCGCCCGCCCGCGCGGGCTCTATAGTTTGCGCAGCCTTGAACCCATGCGGAATTTCACCCCGAATGATGAGCCGGAACCGTTGCGTCGCCGCGCTGTGCATATCCCTTGCGCTCCTGCTGCAGGGTTGCGGCACCACGCCCGAGAAGCCCGAATCGCCCACGCCGACGGCAACACCCGCGCCGGCTCCTGAACCCCTGCCGCAACCGCCGGCGGCAACGGTCACGCCGCCGGAACAGGCCCCGGCGCCGCCCGCCGGGCCGGTGACTCCGGAGGAGCCCGCACCCGAACCCGAGCCGGTGGTGTGCACGCCGCCGCCAGCGCCGCCACCGCCTCCGGCACCTGCGAAGCGCGCGCCGCCGCAGACGGCGCTGGCCGTGCTCGGCGAGATCGAGCACGCGCGCATCGAGCCCCCGGGATTGCAACTCAGCGCGCGGCTCGACACCGGCACGGCGGGCTCCTCGCTGCACGCACTGGACGTGCGCGCGTTCGAACGCGATGGCAAGACCTGGGTGAAGTTCCAGCTCGTCGATACCGGTACAGGCCAGGGCGTCGAGGTCTCGCGTCCGGTCGTGCGCTCCATCGCGCCGAAGGATGGCGCCAATTCCAAGCGCTACATCGTCAGCCTCAAGGTCACGATCGCCGGTATCTCGCAGTTCACCGAGTTCGCGCTCACCGACCGCTCCTCGTCCGCCTATCCCGTGCTGATCGGGAGAAACTTCCTGCGCGACCAGGCCGTGGTCGACGTGGGACGCCGCTTCACCAGGCCGGAATAGCCGCACCAACTGAATCCGCCGGGGCGGAGTTCGCATGAAAGAAAAGCTGAAGGTCTACATCGTCGCGTTCCTGCTCGCCCTGCTGGGGCTCAGCATGGCGCTGTACAAGCACTTCGCGCTCGGATTCCCGTTGCTTCCCTACGAGAAGGTGGCCGTGTGGACGGTGGAGTCCAAGGTCGAGTTCGAGGCGAGCGGCGCGCCGGTGGTGGTGTCGCTGGCGCTGCCCGATTCGCAACAGGGCATCGAGATCGTCAACGAGAACTTCACGACCTCGGGCTACGGCTTCGCGGAGATCGACCAGCCAGACGGCAGCCGCCGCGCGCAATGGACGCGCCGCGAGGCCGATGGCAAGCAGCTCCTCTATTACCGCCTGCAGGTCTATCCGGGGGCGCTGGACCAGGCGGCCGAGGTGATCGCGCCATCGTCGCCGGTACCGCCCGAGTTCGACAGCGCCAAGGCCGCCTCGGCCTCCGCGCTGCTCGACGAGATCCACGCGGTGTCGGCCAACACCGAAACCTTCGCGACCCAGTTGTTGCGCGCGCTGACCGTGGAACCGCTGTCGCAGAACGCCGCCTTCCTGCTCGGCGAGAACCGCGACCCCGCCTTCATCGCCGAGACCGCGCTGCAGCTGCTGTCGCTGGCCGGCATCCCGAACCGTATCGTGCGCGGGCTGGTGCTCGAGGACGACCGTCGGCGCCAGAAGCTGGTGGACCTGATCGAAGTCTGGGACGAGGACGAGTGGAAGATTTTCGACCCGCGCAGCGCGCGCGCCGGCAAGCCCGCCGACTTCATGATCTGGCGTCGCGGCGATGTCTCGCTGCTGGATGTCGAGGGCGGGCGCGAGTCGCAGGTGACTTTCTCGATCTTGCGCAGCTACCGTCCCGCGCGCGACATCGCGCTGGCCAACGCCGTCGACAACCGCGCGGCGCTGATCGACTTCTCGATCTACTCGCTGCCGATCGAGGAACAGAACGCCTTCAAGACCATCCTGCTGGTGCCGATCGGCACGCTGGTGGTGGCGATCTTCCGCATCCTGATCGGTCTGCGCACCTCGGGCACCTTCATGCCGATCCTGATCGCGCTGGCCTTCATCCAGACCACGCTGCTGTGGGGCCTGCTGCTGTTCCTGATCGTGGTCGGCGCCGGTCTCTTCATCCGCTTCCACCGGCGCGGCTGAACCTGCTGCTGATCGGGCGGATATCGTCCGTGGTCACGGTGGTCATCGGCCTGATGTCGGGCATCCGCATCCTGAGCTACAAGCTCGGGCTGAACCAGATCCTCACGATCACCTTCTTCCCGATGATCATCCTGTCCTGGACCATCGAGCGCATGTCGATCCTGTGGGAGGAGGAAGGACCGAAGGAAGTCGCGATCCAGGGCGGCGGCAGCCTGCTCGTGGCCACGGCGGCCTACCTGCTGATGAGCAACGCACTGGTCGCGCACCTCACCTTCAACTTCCCGGAGTTGCTGCTGGTGCAGCTGGCGCTGATCATGCTGATCGGCCAGTACACGGGCTACCGCCTGACCGAGCTGAAACGCTTCACCCCGCTGGTGGAGAACCGCTGAGATGCGTTTTGCCAACCCGTTCGCCAACCCCGGGCGCCTGCGCCAGGTCGGGCTGCTGGGGATGAACGAGCGCAACTGGTTCATCGCGCGCTACAACCAGCGCAGGCTCTACCCGCTGGTAGACGACAAGCTGAAGACCAAGCTGCTCGCCGAGCAGCGCGGGCTGGCGGTACCGAAGCTCTACGGCGTGGTGCGCGAGCAGCACGAAGTGGAGACCATGGGCGAACTGCTGGCCAAGTACGACAGCTTCGTGATCAAGCCGAGCCGCGGCAGCGGCGGCAAGGGCATCAAGGTCATTGTCGGCAAGCGCGACGACGTGTTCATCAAGTCGAGCGGCGACGAGGTCACGCACCTCGACGTCACGCGCCACGTCTCCAACATCCTGAGCGGCCTCTACAGCCTCGGCGGCAAGCCCGACGTGGCGATGATCGAGGCGCTGGTCGAGATGGACCCGCAGTTCAACGGGCTCAGCTACGAGGGCATCCCGGATATCCGCATCATCGTGTTCATGGGCTACCCGGTGATGTCGATGATGCGCCTGGCGACGCACGCCTCGGACGGCAAGGCCAATCTGCACCAGGGCGCGGTCGGCGTGGGGCTCGACCTCGCGACCGGGCGCTCGCTGTTCGCGGTGCAGTACAACCGCCCGCTCGAGCTGCACCCGGACACCGGTCTGCCGCTGAACACGCTGACGATCCCCCACTGGCACGAACTGATGTGCCTCGGCGCGAGTTGCTACGAGATCACCGGCCTGGGCTATCTCGGCGCCGACATCGTGATGGACCGCAACCGTGGCCCGCTGATCATGGAACTGAACGCGCGCCCGGGTCTCGCGATCCAGATCGCCAACAACACCGGGCTGTCGCCGCGCATCCGCCGCATCGCGCGCGAGGCGGCGGCGAACCCGCAGCGCCCGGTCGAGGAGCGCGTGCAATTCAGCATGAGCGCCTTCGGCACGGAACCCGCGCTGGCCAAAGCGGTCTGAGCGATCAGGCGGTGCGCGGTTGCGCCACCGCAGCGTTCCTCGTCAACCACGCCGCCCCGGAGGTTTTCGGCATGAACCGCCAGTTGTGCGCTGCACTCGCCATGGCGTGCCTGCAACTGCCCGCGGCCACTCTGCTCGCGCAGGAGGTTGCGCCGGCTGCAACCGGACCAGCCAGTGGGGGCGTCGGCCTGAATTGCATTCCCCTGAAACGCATCCAGAACACCCGGGTGCTCGATGACCGCACGATCCTGTTCGAGATGACCGGCAACGAAACGCTCGTCAACCGCCTGCCGCATCGCTGCCCCGGACTGGGATTCGAAAAGAGTTTCGGTTACAAGACCAGCATCAGCCAGCTGTGCAGCCAGGACATCATCTGGGTGGTCACCCACATGGGCTCGGGACTGGATCGCGGCGCGAGCTGCGGACTCGGCAGGTTCGAACCCTACGTGGCGCCTGAAACCGACGCGGCGGACAAGGGCAAGCTGGAGCCGATGTGAATCGTGCGTCCGAATGAATTCGGACCCACGATCCTCCCTCAGCGGCCATCGCCGACGAAGGGATTCGTGCGCCGTTCCTGGCCGAAGGTCGAGCGCGGCCCGTGTCCCGGGATGAAGGTCACGTCGTCGCCCAGCGGCCACAGCCGGTTGCGGATCGAATCGACCAACTGGCGATGATCGCCGCCGGGAAGGTCCGTGCGCCCCACCGACCCGGCAAACAGCACGTCGCCCACGATCGCGAGGCGCTGCTCGACGCTGTAGAACACCACATGCCCCGGCGTGTGGCCCGGGCAGTGCAGCACCTGCAGTTCGCATTCCCCCACCTGCACGGTATCGCCCTGCTCCAGCCAGCGATCGGGCGTGAAGCTCTCCGCAGCGGCGAAGCCGAACATCCGGCCCTGCTCGGGCAGGCCCTGGATCCAGAACTCGTCGCCGCGCTGCGGCCCCTCGATGGGTACGCCGCTCTCGCGCGCGAGCTCGGCCGTCGCGCCCGCATGATCGATGTGGGCGTGCGTGAGCAGTATCTTGCCGAGACGCGCGCCGGCCTTTTCCAGCACGCTGCGGATGCGATGCAGGTCGCCGCCCGGATCCACCACCGCCGCGATATGCGTTTTCTCGCACACGATGACCGAGCAGTTCTGCTCGAACGGCGTGACCGGCGTGACGTAGACCTTTAACGGCATGGTGGCGTGATTCCCTCGTTGCGCGACGGCGCAGCATAGCAGCAAGCGCCGCGGCCGCCCACGCGTGTCGCGCACATTGACGCCACCCACACAGGGTTCCTATATTCAGCCTGCACGTGCCGGCAGGCAGTAAGGGCGGCACCCGATCCCGATTCGCATGACAACGCAAAACGACAAGGGGAACCTGCATGCCGCCTCCTGCGATCCGTCGTACGCTCGCTGCCGTCGTTGCCGTCCTGCTGCCACACAGCGCCCTGGCGCAACTGGAGGAAATCATCGTCACCGCGCAGAAACGCGCGGAATCGGCGCAGGACGTACCGATCGCGGTCACCGCCTTCGACGCGGCCGCGCTCAAATCGCAGCAGATCTCCACCTTCGGCGACATGCGCTTCGCGGCACCCGGAACGTGTCCTACGCCAAGGGCAACTTCACCAGCAACAACTTCGCGATCCGCGGCATCGGCACCGCACTGGTGGCCGCCGGCTCCGACGATGGTGTGGGCATCCATGTCAACGAGGTCCCCATCCTGTTCCCGCGCCTGTTCGAGACCGAGTACTACGACGTCGAGCAGGTCGCGATACTGCGCGGCCCGCAGGGTACGCTGTACGGGCGCAACTCCACGGGCGGCGCGGTCAACATGATCACGAAAACCGCGGAAACCGGTGCGCTCGGCGGCTACGCCGAGGGCAAGTACGGCAACTACGACCACACGCAGATCGAGGGCGCGCTGAACGTGCCGCTCGGCGAACGGTTCGCGGGTTCGCATCGCCGGCATCGGCCTGCGCGCGACGGCTACACCGAGAACATCCACACCGGCGACGACGTGGACGACCGCGACCAGTACTCGGTGCGCGCCTCGCTGCGCTGGGCACCGGACGACGAGACCACCGTCGACCTGATGGCCTCGTATTTCGAGGAGGACAGCACGCGCACGCGCAGCCAGAAGCAGATGTGCCACAACGATCCCAGCGGCGTGATGGGCTGCCTGCCCGACCGGCTCGCCTTCGAAACCGTGAACCCGCTGGCGCAGCTGACCGGGCTGCTGCCGAGCCGCCTCGCCGCGTTCGCCCCGACGCCGGCGCTGAGCAACGATCAGAGCGAGAACCCGCGCGACATGCGCAAGGTCAACATGGACTTCACGCCGGTCTACGAGGCCGACGAAACGCTGGTACGACCAGTCCAACCAGGAAACCGACCAGTCGAGCTTCGAGGTGCATGTCGCATCGAACTACGACGGAGCGCTCGACTTCTTCGCGGGCGCCTTCTACATGGAGGCCGACACCTTCAACGGATATTACGTGATCGCGTCCGGTCTCGACTATTTCAGCGTGGTCTACCCGGCCGTGGCGGGCACCTTCCTCGGCACGCCGGCCTGCGCGACGGGCTTCGCGTACACGGCGCCGAGCTACATCAACCGCGTCAATTCCTACGAGCTCGAATCCAGCGCTGGTTCGGCGAGCTCTACTACCAGCTCGCGCGACGACCCAGCTGACGCTGGGCCTGCGCCACACCGTCGACGAGGAAGGACATCGACGACGTGCAGTACCTGTACAACTCTTCGTGCCGTTCGGTTTCGACGGCACGATCACCGGGCGGGCAGGAGCTGCCGGGCGCTCGACAACGAAAAGTGGGAGGAGACCACTGGGCCGCGCGGCGCTGGACCGGAGCCCGCAAGTGAGCTTCACCGACGCCACGCTGTTTACGCCTCGTACTGCGCGGCGGCTAGGGCGGCGGTTTCAACCTGCCTTCGACCGGGCGCTGTTTCCGGACACCGCGGCGACCTACGAGCTGGAATGCATCGACGCCTTCGAGATCGGCGCCAAGAACACGCTGCTCGACAACACCCGGTGTGCGAACATCACGGCCTTTTTCTACGACCACGAGGGGCTGCAGGTCTCGAAGATCGTCAACCGCACCTCGTTCAACGAGAACGCTGATGCCGGGAGATCTACGGGCTCGAATCGGAGTTCCTGTTCGCGCCTGACGAGCACTGGCGTTCAACGCCAACATCGTTTCACCCTGCACACCGAGGTGAAGGATTTCGCCCGGTGGACACGCGCGACCCCACGGCAGCGGGCGCAGCGACGTCACGCTGACCGAGCGACAAATCCTCAATGCCTCGAAACTGCGTGATCAACCGCCAACGGCGCCCCTTCGCCCGGCGTGGCGCAGCTCAACAGCTGCAGCGGGCCAGTCCTCCCTGCCGCCCCCCTGCTCCCGTCTCCGACGGCGTGGCGGTGGACCTCTCCGGCAACCAGCTGATCAATTCCCCGGAGCCGACGGTCAGCCTGGCGGGCAGGGTACGAGTTCAGGCCGACGGGCGACTACATTCCTCGCGCCGCCTGACTACTACCGGCAGGAGGATGTATGGGCGCATATTCAACCGCGATCCGATCGACGCGATTCGACCTGGACGTCTGGAACGCGCAGGGCGACTCTTGCTCGCGCCCGACGACCTGGGTTCGTGCGCCTTCGCCAGGAACACATGGAAGATGAAGCGTGGTTTGCATTTTCGTCACCGGCTCTCCTCGGGCGTGTTCACCAACGTGCCCATGATCGAGCCGCGCAATTATGGACTCGCGGTGGGGCAATCATTTAGTTTTGCCCGTGGCTCCGGCTTCGGGCGGATAATGTCCGGACCAACCGTTCGACGCAAGAACCTACGTCCGGGCTTATGGACGCGGCCACGACGGCGAGGGGCCGATCCGGCGCAACAACGCGATCACGTCGAGCGCCTCACCGGCGCTGAACTTTACGCCGCCATTTTCGGCGACGGCGGCACTGTCAGGCCGGGGGCAGCGGCGGGTCCGCATCGAGCAGCGCCGTATGCGCCGCAGGAAACATGAACCGCAAGCTACTGCGGGAAGTCCAGCGTGTCGATGCAGAACGGCTGTGTGCTGGCCAGCGCCTCGGGCGGAGCGCTCGTCGGCGTCCTAGAGCAGGCGGAGCGCCGCGCCCTCGAGGTCGATCAGCAGCGCGGCGATACCGGACACGGCCGTCTATCCCAGGCGACCCCGGCGGACGAAACGGGCGGCAGGGAATTGAGGATCCCGCGCCCGCACTGGCGGGTGACCGCCGACGGTCGAGGCAGGATGCGCCCGGTGTCCTCTCGGTGCAGCAGCTGTCTGCTCGCGCACCCAGTCGCAGCGCCGCGTCGGGGTACTGAGATTCCATGAACGGACTGTCGCCGCGCGACTCGACCCGCTTCGGCGAGCGCCGCTTCCACCGGATCGTCGGCACCGCGAAAGGCAGCTTCGCGATCACCACGTGGCTTGCGTAGCCCCCGGGCAGGTCGATGGCGCCCTCGGCGGCTTTGGCGAGAGTCTGAAGATCACTCGAGCCCGCCGGCATCGACACGCTCGCGGTGCAGCCGCAGTTCCCGCTTGCAGCGGAGGCTCTGCAGTAGGATGCGGTCGCGCAGCCCCCGGTTCACGCGGTCGTAGACCCTCAGGCTCTGCTTGCGCGAGGGGCGAACAGTACCTGGGCTCGCCCTCGGCGCGATCGAGGCCGGCGTCGGAGCCAGTCAGCGACTCCTTCGTGTGCGCTACCGGATCGCCCGGGTCGAGGCGCGGGCGAGCGTACGCGAGGCAGGTACGGCCGCGGTAGTCGTAGGGACTGGGCACCGTCGCGAACACGCAATCTGCGGGCAGCCCCGGCGCATCACGATACGGCCGAACTTGCTGAGCGCCGTCAGCGTGGCTGAGGTCAGCACGGCGCCCGCCGCACGCGTCCAGATGCCGTCGCGCAGCACGTCGCGGCCAGCACCGGCGCGGCGCAGACCTCTAGATCCGCGCTCGACCGCTGCCGCTGGCGCGGATCCAGCGGCTGGGGCGCCGCGCCGGTGGGATCGCGCCGGGCTCCGGGATCTCCACAGCCCCGCCAGCCGCTGCACGCGCGCCTGATCGAGAGCCTCATCACCGCGTAGCGATCCTCAGCCGCCGCGCCGCCTGTATCGAGCTGGCGCGACAGCGCCGTCTTCGGCGCCTTCCAGCGCGTCGCCGAGCTTGCGCAGCGCACGGTGAAGCGTCGCGGCGATTGCCGCGATATCGGCGGCACCACGCCATGCGGCAGCCGGTATTCGACGGCTGTGTCGCCTTTGCGGCCTCTGCTCCTCGCCAGCAGCGGCGCAGCCAGCAGCTGCGTCTGGCGGCGTCCAACCCGTGGTCGAG
>JADKDK010000013.1 GCA_016718385.1 Gammaproteobacteria bacterium | reverse complement strand
TGTCGGTGCTGGTTAAAACAGCTTTGGACCTTTCCGACACCAACACCAACAACCAACACCAAGCTCTACCGCGGGTGTTGGTTGCTGGTGTCGGTGTTGGTTAGAGCAGCTTTGGACTTTTCCGACACCAAAACCAACAACCAACACCAAGCTCAATCGCGGGTGTTGGTTGCTGAGTGTCGGTGCTGGTTAAAGCAGCTTTGGCCTTTTCCGACACCAACACCAAGAACCAACACCAAGCTTTGCGAACGACACCAATAGCTTGCGCCAGCGCGGTCAACCCCCAAGACTCCCCGCAATTCCTTCCGGAGACAGCCCCATGAAACTCGCCACTCTCAAACGCGGCGGCCGCGATGGCACGCTGGTCGTGGTTTCGCGCGATCTCAAGCACGCGGTCGAGGTGCGTCCGATCGCCGCTACGCTGCAGCAGGCGCTGGATGGCTGGTCAGACATCGCGCCGCGGTTGAACGCGGTGTACGAAGGGCTGAATGCAGGCCACGCGCATGGCGCATTCGAACTGGATATTGCTGACCTTGCCGCTCCGTTGCCGCGCGCCTACGAATTCGTCGATGGCAGCGCGTACCTGCCGCACGTCGAGCGCGTGCGGCGCGCCCGCAATGCCGAGGTGCCACAGAGCTTCTACGTCGATCCGCTGATGTATCAGGCCACCAGCGCGCAGTTCCTCGGGCCGCATGACCCGGTGCAGGTGGTCAGCGAGGACTACGGGATCGACCTCGAAGCCGAAGTCGTCGTGGTCACCGACGACGTCCCGATGGCGGTCACCGCCGAGCAGGCAGCCGAGCACATCCAGTTGATCGGCCTGGTCAACGATGTCAGCTTGCGCAACCTGATTCCGGATGAATTGGCCAAGGGCTTCGGATTCCTGCAAAGCAAGCCGCGCTCGGCGCTTTCGCCGGTGCTGGTCACGCCTGACGAACTGGACGGTTACTGGGAAGATTCGACGCTGCACCGCAAGTTGATCACGCATATCGACGGCGAATTGTTCGGTCAACCCGATGCCGGCACCGACATGCAGTTCAACTTTGCGCAACTGGTCGCGCATGCCGCAAAGACGCGCAACCTCACCGCCGGCACCATCGTCGGCTCCGGCACCGTCGCCAATCAGGACGAGAGAGCGTCGGTGCCTCCTGCCTCGCCGAAAACGCGTGCTCGAAGTGATCCGCGACGGCAAGCCGACGACACCGTTCCTGAAGTACGGCCAGCGCGTGCGCATCGAGATGTTCGACGACGCCGGGGCCAGCCTGTGCGGGCGATCGAGCAGGAGATCGTGGCGTACGGGGGCTGAGGCGGGGGCACGGGGCACGGGGCACGGAAAAGCCTGGCACGCTGTGGCTGTGGTGGGTCCAGACCTTGTCTGGACGCTTCTCGGCGGGCCGGGCGAAAAGCGTCCGAACAAGGTTCGGACCCACAAAAGCCGCGGTCATCGACATCATTCCCGTGCCCCGTGCCCCGTGCCCCGTGCCCCGTGCCCCGTGCCTTCCGCCACATGCGTCAGCGTGCTTGGCGCGCGCAGGCTCGCGACACCTGATTCCCACAGCCAGGGGTTCTCCCCCTGCACGCATTGCGTTTGTCCTCTTGCCGCTGGCTTGGCCGCGCTGCTCGCCGGCTGTTCCGACTCCCCGCCGGAAGCCATCGAAGTGCCGAAGGCCGCCGCTCCCGCGCCGCCGCCGCCGGCTCCGGCGCGCCAGATCAAGCAGTACGACATCGAAACCCTGCTGTCGAATCTGCGTCTGATCGGTGCCGACATCTCGCCCGACGGCAGCAAGGTGCTGTACTCGTCGAACCAGACCGGTGTGATCAACCTGTATGAGGTTCCGGTCGGCGGCGGTGAGCCGGTGGCGCTGACCCAGTCGACCACCGATTCGATCTACGCGATCGGCTATTTCCCGAAGGATGGGCGCCTGCTCTACACCGCCGACCAGGGCGGCAACGAGCTCAACCACGTCTACGTGCGCGAGGCCGATGGCACGGTCAAGGACTTGACGCCGGGCGACAAGCACAAGGCGCAGTTCGGCGGCTGGGCGGACGACGACCAGAGCTTCTTCGTGATGACCAATGAGCGCGACGAGCGCTATTTCGACGCCTACGAGTACGCCGTCGATGGCTACGCGCGCACGCTGATGTTACAAAGAACGAGAGGGGCTATTTCCCCGGCGCGATCAGCCGCGACAAGCGCCACATCGCGCTCGGCAAGGTCAACACCACGAGCGATTCGGACATTGTGTTGTTCGATCGTGAGAGCAACGAAGAGAAGAACCTGACGCAGCATGAAGGCGTCGAAAGCAACGAATCGGTGGCGTTCACGCCGGATGGCGCGCTGCTCTACACCAGCAATCGTGGCGGCGAGTTCAGCCGCCTGATGCGCATGGATCTCGCCAGCGGCGAGAGCACGCCGGGTGTACGAGACGACGTGGGATGTCGTCGGCGCCGATTACACCCCGGACGACAGCCATCTGCTGGTCTACGTCAACGCCGACGCGCGCACCGAACTGGTGATGCTGAACGCGCAGACCCTGCAGCCGGTGGCCCTGCCCAGGGTGCCGGCGGGTGACATCACCGGTGTCGATTTCTCCGAGGACGGCAAGCGACTTGGCGTTCTACGTCGCGTCCAGCCGATTCCCGTCGTCGTTGTGGACCGCCGAACTCGGCGGCGAGGCCCCGGCAATTGGTGTCGGCGCTGAACCGGCGCGATCAATGTCGAAGACCTCGTCGAAGGCGAAGTCGTGCGCTTCAAGAGTTATGACGGCATGGAGATCCCCGGGATCCTCTACCTGCCACACGGCGTCACCGACTCGGCCAAGGTGCCAGGCCTGGTCTGGGTGCACGGCGGCCCGGGCGGGCAGTCGCGCCTGAACTATTCGGCGCTTGTGCAGTATCTGGTCAACCATGGTTATGCCGTTTACGCGATCAACAACCGCGGCAGCTCCGGATACGGCAAGACCTTCTTCGCGGCCGACGATCGCAAGCATGGTGAAGCCGATCTCGATGATGTGGTCGAGGCCGCAAGAAGCTGTTGGCGGCACAGGAAAGATCGATCCCGAGCGCATCGGAATCATTGGCGGCAGCTACGGTGGCTACATGACGCTGGCCGCGCTGACCTATCGCCCGGATGCGTTCAAGGTCGGCGTCGACATCTTTGGTGTGGCCAATTGGCTGCGCACGCTGGAGAGCATCCCCGCATGGTGGGAAGCGCAGCGCCAGGCGCTGTACGCCGAGCTTGGCGACCCGGTGGCCGACAAGGAACGTCTGATGCGCATCAGTCCGCTGTTCCATGCCGACAAGATCACCAAGCCGCTGATGGTGCTGCAGGGCGCCAACGATCCACGCGTGCTCAAGGTCGAGTCCGACGAAATCGTCGCCGCGGTCAAGGCCAACAACGTTCCCGTCGAATACGTGGTGTTTGAAGACGAAGGCCACGGCTTCGTCAAGCGCGAGAACGAGAAGACCGGGTATGAGGCGGTCCTCAAGTTCCTGGATACGCATCTGAAGGGGGCGGCGAAGCCCTGAAATGTAGCCCGGTGTGCACGCGACGCGCGCTCACCGGGGCCTCTCCTGCACCTTCGACCACTGCCGGTGAACGCCTGCCGGCGTGCGCCGGCCTGCTTCGCTGAGCAAATCCCGGATCTCGCGCAGCAGTGCACGTCTTCGGGGTCGGCGGCGGTGCGGCAGGCGCGTCGGCGGCCTTCTTCTTGATCCGGTTCATCGCCTTGATGACCATGAACAGCGCCCAGGCGACGATGACGAACTGGATCGCGGCGTTGATGAACTCACCGTAGCCGATCGCGACCTCCGGCTTGATGATCTTGTCGGCTTCCATGACCGCTGTCTGCAGCACGATCTTCTTGTCGGCGAAGTCGATTCCGCCGAGTGCCAGTCCGAGCGGCGGCATCATGACCTTGTCGACCAGCGCGGCGACGATCTTGCCGAAGGCGCCGCCGATGATCACGCCAACCGCAAGGTCGACCACGTTGCCGCGCATTGCGAAATCGCGAAACTCACTCATGAAACTCATCGCATTCCCCTCTCGTAAATGACCGACACGCCGACGGCGGCGGCAACTCTAGCAAAGCTCGACGAGATGCCGGCGATCGTCTTTCTCTGCTAGCTTGCCGGCCATGACCGAAGTCGAAACCACGCCGTTTCCGGTAACCACTCCACGCATCGTCGGCTGGCGTGAATGGTTGGCATTGCCGGAGCTCGGCGTCGCCGCCATCAAGGTCAAGATCGACTCCGGCGCGCGCTCGTCAGCGCTGCACGTGGTGCGTCAGGAGCGCTTCCATCGCCAGCAGCAAGCGTGGGTGCGCTTCACGGTCGAATCTGATGGACCCGGCTCGCCGAGCATCGAATCGGAGGCAGAAGTCGCCGACGAGCGCTTCGTGACCGACTCGGGCGGACACACGACACGCCGGCCGTTCATCCGCACCCTGGTGTGCCTCGAGGCGGTGCTGGCCGATCGAGATCAACCTTACCGACCGCCGACACATGCTGTTTCCGATGTTGCTGGGTCGTACCGCGATGCAGGGTCGACTGCTGGTCGATCCCGCGCGCTCATTCGTGCACGGTGGCAGCAGCGAGGAAGAGCAGTGATCCTGGAATCCGCGCTCGACCGATAACGGAGACTGCACCATGATTTTCAACTCTGGCCCGTCCAACTGAGGTTTCCGGATGAAACTCGCGATCCTGTCGCGCAATCGCAAGTTGTATTCGACCCGGCGCCTGGTCGAAGCCGCGCAATCGCGTGGGCACACGGTGCGTGTGGTTGATCCCCTGCGTTGCTACATGCGAATCAGTCCTGGGCTCGCCGAGATCCACTACAAGGGCAAGGTCCTCGAAGGCTCCGCCGCGATCATTCCCCGTATCGGCGCCTCGATCACCTTCTATGGCACTGCTGTCGTGCGCCAGTTCAGATCGATGGGCGTCTACACCGTCAATGGGTCCGACGGCATCGGTCGCGCGCGCGACAAGCTGCGCTCGATGCAGTTGCTGTCGCAGCAGGGCATCGGTCTGCCGACCACCGTATGCGCCGACAGCCCGGACGACACCGACGATCTGGTCGCCATGCTCGGCGAACCGCCGCATGTGCTGAAGCTGGTCGAAGGCACGCAGGGGCAGGGCGTGGTGCTCGCCGAGACCGAGTCAGCTTCGATCAGCCTCGCCGAGGCCTTTCGCGGCGTCCGCGCGCATTTTCTGATGCAGGAGTTCATCCGCGAGGCGAAGGGCGCTGACCTGCGCGCGTTCGTTGTTGGCGGCAAGGTGGTCGCGACCATGATGCGGCAGGCGCGCGAGGGCGAGTTCCGCTCCAACCTGCATCGCGGCGGCAGTGCCTTGAGGGTCAAGCTGACGCGCGAGGAGCACACCACCGCGGTACGCGCCGCGACGACGATGGGACTTGGCGTCGCTGGTGTCGACCTGTTGCGTTCGGACCGCGGACCGCTGGTGCTGGAGGTCAATTCGTCGCCGGGGCTGGAGGGCATCGAAGGCGCATCCGGGATCGACGTGGCCGGCGTCATCATCGAGTATGTCGAGCGCTCGAGTCGCCGGCACAAGCGCTGAGCGCAGCCGACCCGATGCTCATCGAGATCATTGCGCACAGCGGGCACTGGCTGGCGGTGAAAGCCAGCCGGATTGTCGGTTTACGAGTCGTCCTACACCGGGCCGCGAGAAGAAACTTTGCTCGGCTTGTTGCGGCAGCTATTGGGCGTGGATCGCCTGCATGCCATTCACCGACTTGACCACGCCACCAGCGGCGTCTTGCTGCTGGCACGGGATGCACGCACGGCGGCGGTGTTGTCGGGCCAGTTCGAGTCGCGCGCGGTCGACAAGCGCTACATCGCGATCGTGCGCGGTGAACCCGCCGATGCCTTCCAGGTCGACCACCCACTCAGCGGATCCGATGGCCGCGGGGCCGGCAAGCCGGCGCTGACCCGCTTTCGCACGCTGGCGCGGCTGCGCCTGCCGATCCCGCTGGCGCGCCATCCGGAAGCGCGCTACGCGCTGGTGGAAGCGCAGCCAGAGACCGGCCGCTATCACCAGATCCGCCGGCATCTGAAGCATGCCGCGCATCCGATCGTCGGCGATGTCAAATACGGCAAAGGCGAACATAACCGCGTGTTCCGCCAGCACTACGGCGTGCATCGGCTGCTGCTGCACGCGCGCGGATTGTCGTTCCTCGACCCGGTCGATCAGGCCAGATCAGCGTCGAGGCGCCGTTTGATGCGGCGTTCGCGAAGGCTCTGGCACTGTTCGCGGATCAGTGAGTGCGCCGGTTGCGGCGAACCGAACGGACTGCCTGTGGGAGCGGGCTCTGCCCGCGATCGTTTCGGCCAGACTGTCAGAAATCGCGGGCGGAGCCCGCTCCCACAGTTCAGCCCCGAACCACCCCATCAACGGAGCCCGCCATGCGCCTCTTTCTGGCACTGCTTTTCCTCGGTTCGGCCGCCACGGCGGCCGAACGCCGATCGCCATCGTCATCCACGGCGGTGCCGGAACCATCGAACGCAGCAAACTGGGTGCGGAGCAGGAAGCGGCGATGAGCGCGGATCTGAACGCGGCGCTGGATGCCGGTCACGCCGTGCTCGAGGGCGGCGGCGCATCGCTGGACGCGGTGGTTGCGGTGGTCACCCGGCTGGAGGATTCCCGCACTTCAATGCCGGCAAGGGCGCGGTATTCACCGCCGACGGCACCAATGAGCTGGACGCGTCGATCATGGACGGTGCCACCCAGCGCGCTGGCGCCGTCGCCGGACTCCACCCACATCAAGAACCCGGTGCTGCTGGCGCGCGCGGTGATGGAGAAGTCGGTGCACGTGATGATGGTCGGTGCTGGCGCCGAGCGTTTCGCCCGCGAAGTCGGCATCGAGTTCGTCGGGCCCGATTACTTCCGCACCGAGGGTCGCTGGCAGCAGTACCTGGATGCCAGGGCGGCGGCGGCGCAGAAGCAGGCGGCGGTGCCGCGCAGTAACTACTTTGGCACCGTCGGCGCGGTGGCGCTCGATCGCAAGGGGCACCTCGCCGCGGCCACCTCGACCGGTGGCATGACGTTGAAGAAATATGGCCGTATCGGCGATGCGCCGATCATTGGCGCCGGCACCTGGGCGGACGACCGCTGCGCAGTGTCCGCCACCGGTTGGGGCGAGTACTTCATCCGCCTCAACGTTGCCCACGACATCTGCGCCCGCATGCGTTACGCCGGCGACAGTCTGGCGAAGGCTGCCGATACCGTGATCATGGAACGCGTACCGGCGCTCGGCGGCAATGGCGGCGTCATCGCCCTCGACAGCAATGGGAATGTGCGGCTGCCGTTCAACACCAGCATATCGCGGGTACATCGACGCCAACGGCAAGCGCGAAGTGGCGATTTATCGGGGCCGTGAGACGGCACGCGGGGAGGGGCACGGGGAAGAGCGTGTGCGGACGTCGCCTTGAGGATGGCCGCGTGCCTGCGTGGCCGCTCGTGATCCGGGCCATCAATGGCATCAATAGCGGCGCCGCAGGCGCGGCGCCCTCCGCGAGTCCCGATATGCGAGCGTTTCCCCGTGCCCCGTGCCCCGTGCCCCGAAAGTGAACACATCTGACGCCGGCCGCTATTGAAGCCCCGACTCGGCGAGGCCTTCGCTACAATGCGCGCCATCAGCCGCTGTCAACAGATCGCCCATGCGCCGCGTCAGTCTTGTCGTCCTCGTTGCTGTTGTCGCCGTGATGCTGTCGCCCGTGGCGTCGGCGGCGATGCTTGCCGGTCAGTTCAAGAATCGCTACGGCGCGCTGGAGATTTACGACCCACAGAGCAAGCTGTCGTTTCGGGTCAACACGCCGCGGCTGTCGGAACGGCTGCCGCCGTGCTCGACTTACCTGATTCCGCACTTCGCGATTGCGCTGGGCACCGGTGTCCTCAAGGACAGTGACAGCCTGGTCGCCTTCGATCCTGCCAAGCACCCGAGCAGCGAGCTCTGGCCGGCCTCGTGGAAGCGCGACCAGACCTTCGATTCCGCGCTCAGGAATTCGGTGCAGTGGTATGCGCAGGAAGTGTCCACGCGCATGGGCGCCGCGCGCATCCAGCAGAACCTGAAACGCATCAAGTACGGCAATGCCGACATCAGCGGCGGCCTCAACAACTTCTGGATGTCGAGCAGCCTGCGCGTGACCTCGTTCGAACAACTCGACTTTCTGCGCGCATTCCGCGACGGCAAGCTTGGTTTCAATCCGCGTGTGACCAAGACCCTGCAGGAGGCGCTGGTCGTCGAACGCACGCCGGAGTACACCATTTTCGGCAAATACGGTTCCTGTCCGATGCCCGATGGCAGCTATATCCGGCTGGCTGGTCGGTTACGTCGAACGTCTGGGCAAGGAGTCTGGTGCCCCGCCTTGAACCTGGATGGCAAGTCCCTTGCGGACTTCGCCGGTGTTCGCCTCGGCATCGTCAAAGGCTCGATGCAGGAGCTTGGCTTCATCCCGGCGCCGCCGCCGCCGCTGCCAGCGCCCGCACCGACGGTCGCTCCGCCAGCCACGACCACGCCCGCAGTCGAGCCAGTCGCTGGCTGAGTCTTCACACCGCGGCGCGCGCCGCGGTAAATCGAGATTTCCCACTTGCCCTCTCCGCATCGGGAGAGGTGCATCTTCAGCCAGTGGCTCCGCCAACCGCGTCCGGGTTGGCGCGGCATCACGCGGCGAGTTCAGCGTCCACTGGCCGAGCGCGGCGAGTCCATTCTCGCGCGCACGCAGCGACACCATCTTCTGCGCTTCGGCGACGTTGTTGTGGATGTCCTTGGCCCACAGCTTGAGCGCTGCTGACTGCATGGCGCGGCCGTAGGAGAACGACAGCGGCCACGGATGCGGACCCATCTGGTTCATCGCGTTCAGGTGCGCAGTCGCAGCCTCGTCGCTCTGGCCGCCGGACAGGAACACGATGCCCGGCACCGCAGAAGGAACCGCGGCTCGCAGGCACATCAGCGTGGCTTCGGCGACTTCCTCAGTATCGGCCTGCTCGTCGCAATCCTTGCCGGCGATGACCATGCTGGCCTTGAGGATGCTGCCCTCGAGGAACACGTTGTGCTCATACATCGCGTTGTACAGCGAGCGCAGCGTGGCTTCGGTGACGTCGTAGCAGGTCTCGATGTCATGGTCGCCATCCATCAGCACTTCCGGCTCGACCATCGGCACGATGCCCGGCACTCCTGGCACAGCGCGGCATAACGGGCCAGCGCGTGGCAATTGGCGTCAATACCAGGCCGCTGACGGCATGTCTTCGCCGATGGTGATCACGGCGCGCCACTTGGCAAACCTGGCGCCGAGTGCGACGTACTCGCAGGGAGGCGCTCACGCAGGCCGTCGAGACCCTCGGTGATCACTTCGCCGGGAAGCCGGCCAGACCCACCGGACCGAGGTCGACCTTGATGCCCGGCAGCACGCCCGCGGCGGTCATCACGTCGACGAAGCGGCGGCCAGCCTTGGTCGACTGGCGCAGGGGTCTCGTCGTAGAGGGTTGCGCCGGAAATGTGATCGCGCGCAGGTTCGGGGCGGTCAGCAGCATCTCGCGATAGGCGCGACGGTTCT
>JADKDK010000012.1 GCA_016718385.1 Gammaproteobacteria bacterium | reverse complement strand
TCGCCCTGCAACTGGCGCAGGTTTTTTGGTGTTGGGGAGAAGATATTGACCGTGACGTAACTCGCCCGGCCACACACCTTGTCGAGGCAGGCGAGGTAGTCGTCGGCAGCGCGCTCGATCGGAGTGTCGAAGTTCTTGCCGATGTTGATGCCGAGGATGCCCTTGAACTTCGCGGCGCGGACGTTGCCGAGCAGGGCTGCGACGCCGTGGTTGTTGAAGCCCATGCGGTTGATGATGGCTTCTGCTCGGGCAGGCGGAACAGACGTGGCCTGGGATTGCCGGGTTGTGGGCGCGGTGTCACGGTGCCGATTTCGAGGAAGCCGAAGCCGAGTTTTGCCAGTCCGTCGATGGCCTCGCCGTTCTTGTCGAGACCGGCGGCGAGACCGACGCGGTTCGGAAAGTCGAGGCCCATCACGCGCAGCGGGGCCTGCTTGGGCGCCGGTGACTCCGGCAGCAGGCAGCCGAAGCGGTGCAATCCGGCGATGGTCAGTTCGTGGGCGGCCTCGGCATCGAGAGCGAAGAGCAGGGGGCGGGCAAGGGAATAGGGCAGCATGGCCGGAATTTTAACGTACTACCCGCGCGGCGCTCTCCTTGCTTTATTGATTCGGCCGGATGAAATTCGAAGTTCCCTTCGTGCTGCTGCTCCCGGATCCGGCAGTGCGGCGGCCACGAACGCCGCTGCGGCTTCTCCCGACAGCGTCGACAGCCTGAGTCGGCAGTTGCCCCAAGGCCTGCCCAAGACACCCGCGCATGAGGCGTCGCCGCGATGAATGCCCTGACCACCGAACGTGGATGGCTGGCTCGGCACAAGTTGCTGCTGCTGCGGCGCTTCACGCAGGCAGCGATCCTGTTGCTGTTCCTGCTCGGACCGTGGTTCGGCATCTGGTGGTTCAAGGGCAAATTGAACTTCAGCCACACCTTCGACACGCTGCCGCTGACCGATCCTTTCGTGTTGCTCCATTCATTGTTGGCGGGGCATGCGCCGGAAAGCCGGGCGCTGATCGGCGTCGCCATCGTGCTGCTGCTCTACTGGCTGGTCGGCGGGCGCGCCTATTGCGCCTGGGTCTGTCCGGTGAATCCGCTGACCGATGGCGCCGCCTGGCTGCGCGACCGTCTGGGCATCAAGGGCGGCGCGCATTTCTCGCGGCGGACGCGCTGCTGGATCCTCGACGTCGCGCTGCTGCTGCCGCTGCGCCCCGGCACGTTGGCGTGGGAGGCGATCAATCCGGTTTCCATGCTGCATCGTGGCCTGATCTTCGGCTTCGGCGCGGCCTGGAGCATCGTTCTGGCGAATATGCTGTTCGACGTGTTTGTGATGCAGCGCGGCTGGTGCGGGCATCTTTGCCCGATGGGGGCGTGCTACAGCCTGATCGGCAAGATCAGCCTGCTGCGGGTCGCCACGCCGAAGCGCAAGGATTGCGACGACTGCATGGACTGTTATGCGGTCTGTCCTGAGCCGCAGGTGATACGGCCGGTACTGAAGGGGGCGCCGCAAGTCGCGCCGCTGATCCTTTCGGCCAACTGCATCAATTGCGGTCGCTGCATCGACGTGTGTTCGAAAGACGTTTTTGCCTTTCCAGCCGGTTCACGCCGTTTTTTCCTTCCCTTCCCGTTTCCCCCACCCCTCCCCCTCTGCCTCGCCCCTCGCTGCGCTCCCCCTTCCCCTCGCGCTTCCGCCCCCCGCCCCCCCTCCCCCCCCCCCCGCCCCTCCTCCCCCCTCCCCCCCCCCTTCCCTCTCCCTCTCCCCCCCCCCCCCACCCCCCCTTTCCCCACCCCCCTTCCCCTCCTTTCACAATCCGCGTACCGGCGTAGCCATGAAGCAGGTCTCCAATGCCCGTCACAACTGCACCAACTGCCACGTGCCGCAGGTCGATGCACCGCCGCTGGTCGAGAATTCGTTCAAGGGCGAGATGGGGCCGGCCGCGGCGAAGGCAAAGAAGTAAGCGGAGCGCTTTATGTCGATGCCCGGAGAGCCGCGCCAGTAATGGTGACCATAGAAACCCTGGGGTTTTTCCACGGTATGCATGGCCGAAAAGGCGCATGGATGCTTGCTCTCAGGGCATCGGCCCGTGACGAGGTCGCTATGATCCGCAGGGGCGACCGCCGGTCGCCCCTGCGGCGTTACGGTGCGTCGTCCTGCAACAAACGCCACTCGCCGTCGATGGCGCTTCGAGCGGGCGGAAGTGGGCGCTTGTAGGCCATCTTGGGGCTGTCCTTGATCCAGTAGCCGAGATAGACATAGGGCAGTCCCATGTGGACGCACTGGGCGATCTGCCAGAGGACCCCGTAGGTGCCGAGACTCGCGCCGGGCAGGTCTGTGTCGTAAAAGGTATACACGGAAGACAGGCCGTCGGGCAGCAGGTCGATGATGCTGACCATGCGCAAGAGGCCTTCCTCGCCTTCGCGGAATTCGACCAATCGGCTGTCGACCTGGCTCTGCAGAAGGAATTGCGCGTACTGGTTGCGACTGTCCAGATCCATCCCGCCGCCCGCGTGGCGCGTCAGTTGATAGCGCTGGTAGAGCGCATAGTGTTCCTCGCGAAAGATCAATGGACGCTGGATTGCGGTCAGTCGGTCATGGCGCGTCAGCGCGCGGCGCTGGCTGCGCGTCGTCAGGAAAGCGGCGACGGGTATGCGCACCGCGATGCATTCCCGGCAGGCGTCGCATAGCGGCCGGTAGGTGAACGCACCACTGCGGCGAAAGCCGGCGCGGATCAGCTCGCCATAGACTTCCTGGTCGATGAGATGGTTGGGCGTGGCGACTTGCGAACGTGCAACGCGGTTCGGCAGGTAGGAGCAGCCGTACGGGGCAGTGGTGTAGAACTGGAGCTGCGAAAAGTGTGGTTCGTTGAGCTTGCTCATGGTTCGCAGGGTTCGCAGGGTTCGCGGCGAAACAACATCCGGGCGTCATCGGCGGGCCACTGGCCCGGTGCATCGAGTTCGGCGCCGATCTCGGTCGCCCACTTCGCCAGCCCGACCACGAAATCGCGGCGCGAGATTTCGCGCGCGCCGAGCGATGCGAGATGCGCCGTCCTCATTTGGCAATCTATCACGGTGTAGCGGCGTTGTTCGAGATAACGGCAAAGATGCGCCAGGGCGATCTTCGAGGCATCCGGCACGCGGCTGAACATCGACTCGCCGTAAAAGACACGTCCCCAGCGCGACGCCGTACAGACCGCCGGCAAGTTCGCCGTCCATCCAGGTCTCGACCGAATGCGCGTGACCGAGCTGGTGCAAGCGTTGATAGGCCGCCTGCATCTCGGCGCTGATCCAGGTCCCCGGATGGCCCTGCGCGGCGCCGCGCGCGCGGCCATGACGCGCGCGAAACCGGTGTCGGGGCGGACTTCGTAGGGCGGTTCCTCAGGACCTTGGCGCAGCGAACGGGAAATCTTGATCTCGGCGGGAAACAGCACCATGCGCGGGTCGGGACTCCACCAGAGCAGAGGCTCTCCCGGCGAGTACCAGGGGAAGATGCCGCGCCGATAGGCGCGCAAGCAGCCAGGCGGTCAGAGATCGCCGCCAGCGCGAGCAGCCCGTTCGGCTCGCGCAATGCCATTTCGCCGGTGGAAACGGATCGTCGCGCCGGAAGACGGGAATCATGGCGCCAGCCAGGGATCATGCGACGACCCGTTCCGGAGTGCGCAGCGTGGCCGGTACGTCGGTGGCGCGTCTTGGAAGGCGACGACGTGGCTGACGTCGAGGCGGATGCCGATGCGCTCGCCGATGGCGTGGTTGTGGTGGCTGGGCACCAGCGAGAGCACGCGCGCGCCGCCCGCCAGGCGCAGGGTGTACAGGATGTCGGCGCCGCGGAAGGCCTTGTGCACCACCTCGGCACGCAAGGGGCTGGCGTCGTCGTGCACGAGATCGTCGGGGCGCAGCAGTACATCGACCGGGCTCCCGTGCACGCAGCCCGCGCAGTCGGCGCAGCACACCAGCGGCTGCGCGCTGTCGAGCACGCCGAGCTCGATCTGCACGCGGTGGTCGTCGAGCACCTTGCCGCGCAGGAAGGCGCCCTGGCCGACGAAGTCGGCGACGAAGCGGTTGGTGGGGCGGTGATAGAGGTTGTAGGGCGTGTCCCACTGCTGGATGCGGCCTTCCGCCATGACGCCGATTTCGTCGGCCATCGCGAAGGCCTCGTGCTGGTCATGGGTGACCAGCACGGCGGTGATGCCCTGGCCTTGATGATCTCGCGGACCTCGTACGACAGGCGTTCGCGCAGCTCGACGTCGAGGTTGGAGAACGGCTCGTCGAGCAGGATCAGTTCCGGCCGTGGCGCCAGCGCACGCGCCAGG
>JADKDK010000011.1 GCA_016718385.1 Gammaproteobacteria bacterium | reverse complement strand
CACCGCACCGGTGGCCGCTGGCTCCGGACGATGGTGTGGGCATCCATGTCAACGAGGTCCCATCCCGTTCCCGCGCCTGTTCGAGACCGGAGTACTACGACGTCGAGCAGGTCGCGATACTGCGCGGCCCGCAGGGTACGCTGTACGGGCGCAACTCCACGGGCGGCGCGGTCAACATGATCACGAAAAACTGCGGAAACCGGTGCGCCCGGCGGCTACGCCGAGGGCAGTACGGCAACTACGACCACGACCCAGATCGAGGGCGCGCTGAACGTGCCGCTCGGCGAACGGTTCGCGGTTCGCATCGCCGGCATCGGCCTGCAGCGCGACGGCTACACCGAGAACATCCACACCGGTGACGACGTGGACGACCGCGACCAGTACTGGTGCGCGGCTCGCTGCGCTGGGCACCGGACGACGAAACCACCGTCGACCTGATGGCCTCGTATTTCGAGGAGGACAGCACGCGCACGCGCAGCCAGAAGCAGATGTGCCACAACGATCCCAGCGGCGTGATGGGCTGCCTGCCCGACCGGCTCGCCTTCGAAACCGTGAACCCGCTGGCGCAGGAGCCGACCGGGCTGCTGCTGAGCCGCCTCGCCTGCGTTCGCCCCTGACGCCGGCGCTGAGCAACGATCAGAGCGGGAGAACCCGCGCGACATGCGCAAGGTCAACATGGACTTCACGCCGGTCTACGAGGCCGACGAGACGCTGCTCACGCTGCGCCTGAGCACGAGTTCGAGCGCTACAGCTTCGTCGCGCTGGCCGGCTACCGGGACACCTCGGTGCTCTCGCAACAGGACGACAACAACAACGTCGGTGGCAATCGCCTCGCTTTCTCCTGCTGCTGCGCTCCGTCTTCCCTGATCACCCGGGCCACGTATTTCGCCGATGGCTGCCTGCCGATCTCCGCGCCCTCCGCGAGCGGCAGCGGTATCGTCGGAGGCCACCTGACGGCTGCAACAACTCGCTGGACGGCTACGACCAGTCCAACCAGGAAACCGGACCAGTCGAGCTTCGAGGTGCATGTCGCATCGAACTACGACGGAGCGCTCGACTTCTTCGCGGGCGCCTTTCTACATGGAGGCCGACACCTTCAACGAGTATTACGTGATCGCGTCCGGTCTCGACTATTTCAGCGTGGTCTACCCGGCCGTGGCGGGCACCTTCCTCGGCATCGCCTGGCCTGCGCGACGGGCTCGCGTACACGGCGCCGAGCTACATCAACCGCGTCAATTCCTACGAGCTCGAATCCAGCGCGCTGTCTGGCGAGCTCTACTACCAGTTGCGCGACGACGTCAAGCTGACGCTCGGCCTGCGCTACACCGTCGACGAGAAGGACATCGACGACGTGCAGTACCTGTACAACTCCTTCGTGCCGTTGCTGGTTTCGACGGCACGATCACCGGCGCGGGCAGGACAGCCGCTCGGGCGCGTCGACAACGAAAATGGGAGGAGACCACGGGTCGCGCTGTGCTGGACTGGAGCCCGCAAGTGAGCTTGACTGACGCCACGCTGCTTTACGCATCGTACCGCGCGGCTACAAGGGCGGCGGGCTTCAACCCGCCCTTCGACCGGGCGCTGTTTCCGGACACCGCGGCGACCTACGAGCCGGAATACATCGACGCCTTCGAGATCGGCGCCAAGAACACGCTGCTCGACAACACGCTCCAGGCGAACATCACGGCCTTCTTTACGACTACGAGGGGCTGCAGGTCTCGAAGATCGTCAACCGCACCTCGCTCAACGAGAACGCCGATGCCGAGATCTACGGGCCTGAATCGGAGTTCTGTTCGCGTCCGACGAGCACTGGCGCTTCAACGCCAACATCGCCACCTGCACACCGGAGGTGAAGGACTTGCCTCGGTGGACACGCGCGACCCCACGGCCGGGCGCAGCGACGTCACGCTGATCGTGGCGACAACCTCAATGCCTGAATTGCGTGATCAACCACAACGGCGCCCCAGCGCCCGGCGTGGCGCAGCTTAACAGCTGCAGCGGGCTGCAGTCCTCCCTGCCTGCCCCCTACACCGTCTCCGACGGCGTGGCGGTGGACCTCCGGCAACCAGCTGATCAATTCCCCGGAGCTGACGGTCAGCCTGGGCGGGCAGTACGAGTTCAGGCTGACGGGCGACTACAGCCTCCTCGCGCGCCTCGACTACTACTGGCAGGACGAGATGTACGGGCGCATATTCAACCGCGATCCGATCGACGCGATCGATTCCTCGACGTCTGGAACGCGCAGGCGAGCTTTGCTCGCGCCCGACGAGACCTGGTTCGTGCGCGCCTTCGTCAGAAACATCATGGACGACGACAACGTGGTCGGCATTTTCGTCACCGACCCCTCCTCTGGCGTGTTCACCAACGTGTTCACGATCGAGCCGCGCACTTGCGGTCTCGCGGTGGGGTACAACTTCTAGCCCTGCCCGTGGGTCCGGCGTCAGCCGGACATGTCCGGATAAATCCGGACCCACGCAAGAACCCACGTCCGAGCCTACGGGGACGCGGCCACGACGGCGAGGTCGATCTCGCGCAGCAACGCGATCACGTCGAGCGCCTCACCGGCGCCGAACTGCATTTCCGCCATTTCGGCGACGGCGCACTGCGCGGGCAGCGGCAGGTCCGTATCGAGCAGTGCGCATGCGCGGCAGGAACACGAACCGCAGCCACTGCGGAAAGTCCAGCGTGTCGATGCAGAACGGCTGGGTACTGGCCAGCGCTTCGGGCGACGGCTCGTCGGCGTCCCAGAGCAGGCGGCTGCGAAGCGCCCTCGAGGTCGATCAGCAGCGCGGCGACACGGATACGGCCGTTCATCTCAGGCGACCTCGCGGCGAAACGGCGGCAGCGAATCGAGGATCCTGCGCCCGTACTGGCGGGTGACCACGCGACGGTCGAGCAGCGTGATGCGCCCGGTGTCCTCCTCGGTGCGCAACAGCCGTCCGTTCGCCCGCACCAGCCGCAGCGCCGCGTCTGGCACCGAGATCTCCATGAACGGATTGCCGCCGCGCGACTCGACCCACTCGGCGAGCGCCGCTTCCACCGGATCGTCGGGCACCGCGAAAGGCAGCTTCGCGATCACCACGTGCATGCAGTAGCCCCCGGGCAGGTCTATGCCTCGGCGAAGCTGGCGAGACCGAATATCACCGAGCCCTCGCCGGCATCGACACGCTCGCGGTGCAGTCGCAGCAGTTCCTGCTTGGCGAAGTGATCCTGCAACAGGATGCGGTCGCGCAGCCCCAGGCTCACGCGGTCGTAGACCTCGCGCATCTGCTTGCGCGAGGCGAACAGCACCAGGCTCGCCTCGGCGCGATCGAGGTTGGCATCGAGCCAGTCAGCGACTTCGCGCGTGTGCGCCACCGGATCGCCCGGGTCGGCGGCGAGCCGCGGCACCGCGAGGCAGGCACGGCCGCGGTAGTCGAAGGGACTGGGCACCGTCGCGAACACGCAATCTGCGGGCAGCCCCGCGCGCAGCACGATGCGGTCGAACTTGCCGAGCGCCGTCAGCGTGGCCGAGGTCAGAACGGCGCCCGCCGCACGCGTCCAGATGCTGTCGCGCAGCACGTTCGCGGCCAGCACCGGCGCGGCGCAGACCTCGAGATCCGCGCCCGACTGCTGCTCGCTGGCGCGGATCCAGCGCGCCTGCGGCGCCGCGCCGGCGGGATCGGGCTCGGCCCAGGATCTCCACAGCCCCGCCAGCCGCTGCACGCGCCCGATCGAGAGCCCCATCACCGCGTAGCGATCCTGCGCCGCCGCGCCGCCCGTATCGAGCTGGCGCGACAGTTCGTCCTCGGCGCCTTCCAGCGCGTCGCCGAGCTTGCGCAGCGCATGGTGCAGCGTGCCGGCGATTGCCGCGACATCGGCCGGCACCACGCCATGCGGCAGGCGGTATTCGACGGCCGTGTCGCCCTTGCGCCCCGCTCCCGCCAGCAGCGCGCCCAGCAGCCGTCCGGCGGCGCTCAACCCGTGGTCGAGTTCCTCGCAGAGCGCCGGCACTTCCGCGAGGCGCCGACGCAGGGCGTCGCTCGAACGCGGCTCGGCCATCAGCTCCGTCGCGAGTCGGCGGCAATCCTCGGCGTGCTCGCGTGCGAGGCCCAGCCGCGCGCGGAACGACAGGTGGTTGCAGGCCTTGTCCGGCAGGTGGTGCGCCTCGTCGAACACGTAGATCGCATCTTCCGGCGCCGGCAGCACAGCGCCGCCGCCGAGCGCGAGGTCCGCCAGCACCAGATCGTGGCTTATACGATGCAGTCGACGCCGTCGAGCCCCTCGCGCGCGGTGAAGAACGGGCACTGGCTCACGTAGGAGCAGCGCCGCCCGCTGCACTGGTGGTGATCCGTGGTCATCAGGGCCCAGCGCGAGTCCGGTAGCGCCGCGGGCCAGGAATCGCGATCGCCGGCCCAGCTGCCGTCGGTCACCGCCGTGTAGAGTTCGCGCAACAGCTCGCGGGTCTCCTGGTTAACGTCCGGCACGATCTGCTCGACCAGCGCGAGCTGCGCGCCGTCTTCATCGCGCGCGCCGCGCAGCAGAGAGTCGAGGCGCGCGGGGCACACATAGCGCCCGCGCCCCTTGGCGAGCGCGTAGCTGAAATCGAGCGCGCCGGCGGTCTTCAGGTCGGGCAGGTCACGGTGGAAGAGCTGCTCCTGCAACGCCACCGTGGCCGTGGAGATCACCAGCTTCCTGCCGAGCGCCTGCGCGATGGGGATCGCGGCGACCGCGTATGCTATGGTCTTGCCCGTGCCGGTGCCGGCCTCGACCACACAGATCGGGCTGGCCCCGTTGTCGGGGTCGTTCGAGCGCGCCAGGGCGTTCGCCACCTGCGCGATCATCGCGCGCTGGCAGCGCGGCCCGAGGCCGCGTGCGTTCAGCCAGTTGCGATACGCACCCTGGATGGCATTCTTGACGTCGTCGTTCAGCAAGCGAGGTCCCCGCGCAGGAAGGAAGCGGACTATAGCAGGGCAGGCGCCGCGCGGCGCTCGCCAGCCGCCACGGCGGCATTTCCCCGGAAGCAGGCAAGCGATGATCGAAACACTGTCCCACGGCATCACCTGCATCGACACGGGTTACCACCGTGCCGGCCTCGCAGCCTGCTACCTGGTGCTCGATGACGGCGAGGCGGCGCTGATCGAAACCGGCACCGCGCTCAACCTGCCCGCCATCCTGCGGGCCCTGACGGATTGCGGCGTCGCGCCGGAGCAGCTGCGCTACATCATGCCGACGCACGTGCACCTCGATCATGCCGGCGGCGCCGGCGCGCTGCTCGCGCGCTGCCCGCAGGCGACGCTGGTGGCGCATCCGCGCGGCGCCCGTCACCTGGTCGACCCCGAGCGCCTCATCGCCGGGGCCAAGGCGGTGTACGGCGAGGAATCCTTCACGCGCATGTACGGCGAGATCGTGCCGGCGCCGGTCGAGCGCGTGCGCGAGGCTGCCGACGGCAGCCGCTGGACGCTGGACGGCGCGATTTGCTGGTTCGCGATACGCCCGGGCACGCGCGGCACCATTTCTGCGTGTGGGACGAAACGAGCCGCGGCTGGTTCACCGGGGACACTTTCGGCATCGCCTACCGGGAGCTCTACTGCGGCGGCGAGCCTTACCTGATCCCCACCACCACGCCGGTGCAGTTCGAGCCCGAGGCGCTGCTCGCTTCCATCGAGCTGCTGATGGCGGCCGAGCCGCGCTACTGCTATCTCACGCATTTCGGGCGCATCGCCGCGAGCGCGCATCACGCCGGATCGCTGCGCCGCCAGGTCCTCGACTACGTGCGCCTCGTCGAGGGCATCGACATCACCGATCCCCACGCGCAAGCCGCGCTCACCGAGGCGCTGACGACCTACACCCTCGAGGGCCTGCACGCGGCCGGCAGCACGCTGCCCGCCACCACGCTGCGCGCACTGCTCGCGCTGGACATGGATCTCAGTGCACAGGGACTGGTGCACTGGATGCACCACCGTTAGGTCGGCATGCATGCCGACACGGCACCCGTGGGTCGGAATGAATATCGATCCAAGCCGTTGTCGCCATGAATGGCGACCTACACTGCGTCGGGATGCGGTTCCGTAGGTCGGCATTCATGCCGACTGTCGCCATGATTGGCGACCTACAGCGCGTCGAGGGCCGCGCGGTTCAGCAGGGGATTGGCATACATCGCGAGCAGGTAGGGACGGTGCGGCGCGGGAAGCGCTTCGAGCCGCGCGCGCAGCTCGGCATCCGCCGCCACGACAGCGGCATCGTCGGCGAATCCCTCCGGCAGCCGGCCCTGCAGCATGCGCAACGCCGCGACGTTGCTGGGGTGGACGCGGTACAGCGCCAGCACCTGGCGGTCGATCTCCGCGGCGACCTCGTCGGGACCCGCGAAGTCGGCATCGAGGGGTTCGCCGAAGCTCACGTGCACCGCGCCCTTTGGTGAAGTGATGCTGTGCGCGATGCTGGCCACGTCCTCGTGCTGTTCCTTCTCGTAATCGCCTTCGCTCTGGCGCAGGTACAGCTCGCGGGCCTTGGCGCCGTCGCAGGGATCCCACTCGTACGATATCGAAACCGGCACGATGTTGAGCGCGCGCAGGTGCGCTGCGATCGGCGTCTCGCGCGCCTTGCTGATGCACAGCATCTTGATGATCGCCGGCTCGGTGCGGTCCCAGCCGTCCTTGGCGCGGCCCTCGCGCTGCGCGATCCAGATCGAGCTGCGCTCCTCGAGCAGCGAACGACGGATATAGCCCGACAGTTCCCTGCAGGGCCGCGAGCATCTGTCGCGGCCCCTTCGCCCCGCGGCGCACGATGAAGCTCTTTGTTCAGCCGCATCAGGTCCGGAGACGTAGTCCTTGGTCAGCAGGTTGTCGCCGATGGCGATGCGCACGGTGTCGCGGCCGTTGGCGTACAGGGCGTAGTTCACGAAAGCCGGGTCCAGCGCGATGTCGCGGTGGTTGCCGATGAACAGGCAGGCCCTGGCAGGATCCAGGCGCTCGAGCCCGCTCACCGTGAACTCCGTGGTGCTGGCCTCGATCATCGCGGTCATGTACTTCTCGACGACTTTCTGGAAGCCGGCGACGCTCGCCACGCCCGCGAGCTGGCGCCCGAGGTACAGGCGCACGATCGGGCGCAGCAGCGCACCCAGCGCGCCGCCGGCACGCGGAAAGCGAAGGCGCGTCAGCGCCGCTGTGAACTCGGCATTGCGCAGCAGCCGGTCGAGCACGCCGCGCACCTCGTCGTCGTTGTAGGGTCTGATCTGCGCGAACCGGTCCTGGCTCATTGCGTCCCCTGGATCTGTGGCTGATCGCCCGCCGCCGGGCTTTCCGGCGCGCGATTATACGCTACCATTCCCGCCTCCCCCGCCATGAATGCCGCCATGTCCGACGACCCGATCCTGTTCTCCCGCGACGGCCACATCGCCCGCATCACGCTGAACAACCCGACGCAGCACAACGCGCTGGGCGCCGCCGAGATCGGCTGTTTCTGCGATTGTCTCGACGCCGTCGAGACCGATCCCTCGCTGCGGGTGCTGCTGCTCACCGGCAACGGCGAGAGCACCTTCTGCGCGGGCGCCTCGCTGAAGCAGTTCCGCAGCGGGGACATGAGCGGCGAACTGTTCAGCACGCTGACCGACCGCCTGGCGGCGCTGCCGATCCCCTCCGTGTGCGCGCTGAACGGGAACGTGTTCGGGGGCGGCGCGGAAATCGCGCTGTGCTGCGATTACCGCATCGGCGTGGACGACCTGCGGCTGCTGGTGCCGGCGGCGCGCATCGGCATCTGCTACCCGTTGAACGGCCTGCAGCGCTACGTCGACAAGCTGGGGCTCGGCGCGGCGAAACGCATCCTGGTGGCCAGCGAGGAACTGGCCGCGCAGACCCTGCTCGCCATCGGCTTCCTGCACCGCATCGTGGCGCGCGAGCGACTCGAGGCCGAGAGCGACGCCTTCGCGCGCCACCTCGCCGGGCCTCGCGCCGCTGGCGGTGCGCGCGATGAAGCAGATACTGGCGGCATCGCGCGCGGCGACCTCGACAGCGCGGGGCGCGGCCCGGCTGGCGCAGCAGGCACGCAGTCGCGCGACCTGCAGGAGGGACTCGTGGCGCAGCGCGAGAAACGCGCGCCGCGATTCACCGGGGAATGAGCATCGCGCCGCCGCGCATGCCGCGCCGGTACGCGGCCGGCGAGCGGCCGGTCCAGCTGAGGAAGGCGCGACGGAAATTCGAGACGTCATTGTAGCCCAGCATGTCGGCGATCTCCGCGATCGAGAGCATGCTGTCGCGCAGGTAGGTCTCGGCGAGCTGGCGCCCCAACCCGTGCACGATGCGCTGGTAGTTCGTGCCCTCCTCGTCGAGCCGCCGGCGCAGCGTGCGCGGGCTCACGTGCAGGTGGTCGGCGGCCTCCTCGAACGGGGGAAAGCGCCCCGGCGTCGCCAGCAGGTACTTGCGGATCTCGGTGGTGAAGCCGGCGCTGCGGTTGAGCGCGGCCAGCAGCTTGTCGCATTGCTGGCGGTAGAGTTTCAGCAGCGTGGGATTGGCGAACTGCAGCGGCACATCGAGATAGCGCCGGTCAACGGCGAGCCGGCTGTCGGGCGCATCGAAGCGCACGTCCCGGCAGATCAGCCGGCGATACTCCTCGCCATAGCCCGGATCGGGATAGGCGAGCGTGGCGCTGAGCGCGTCATCGGACAGCGCGCACAGCCGGCGCAGCGAGGCTGCCGCCGCCGCGAAGAAGATCTCGCAGTCGGCCGGCTCCGCCGCCTCGTGCAGCATGCCTCCGACCAGGCGGATCGAGACCGCGTCGAGCCCGGATTCGACCTCGATGCGGAAGCTGCCGCTGATCAGGCGGTGATAATGCCCCATCACCTCCATCAACTCCTGCACGTTGCGACAGCACATCAGCGCGTAGCTGAGCTTCGCCGAGCGCGGCCACAGAGATGCGGCTGCCGAAATGCAGCGAAACCCGGATCGCCGGAACGGCGCAGGCAGTTCCAGCATGCGCGTCCGGTCGCGCAGCGAGATGCGGGTATCGGGCGCACTGAGCGCTCCTCGTCGATCGAGGTGCCCTCCAGCACCTCGGACGGGGTGATGCCGAAATCGGCGGCGACCTCGACCATGATCGCCCTGATCGGCGCGGGCAGGTCGTGACGCGGAACCTCAGGCGATGCACCATCATTGGCCCTGATTGACCATTTTGTGGCACAAGATAACCTTGTTCCGGCGGCGCCGGCAACCAACAATCTGTGCACCTGATCCCGGTCGGACACCAGACAGAAAAACAGTCATCGTGGAGGAGTTTCCAGGGGCGTTCAATTCGTCATCGACACCCTGAGCGAAGTACGTTACTTCGACCAGGAAGCCGCGCGCATGGACGCGGGCACCGCGCAGCAGGTCGCCGAGATCTTCCAGACTCCGCTGACCGGCAGTTACAACTGGGACTACCGCGTCCAGGACGACCGCATCAAAAGCTCTACGAACTGGGCAAACAGCTCAACTGGAACGTCGAGACCGACATCGACTGGGGCAAGCGGCGCACGCGTCTCACGCCCGAGCAGCGCGACGCGATCGTCGCCTTCAAGGGCTACGGCCCCTACGAAGCGCTCAGCGAGGAACAGAAGCAGGAGTTCGCGGAGCACGAGAATGTATGGACGCTGTCGCAGTTCCTGCACGGCGAACAGGGCGCGCTGCTCGTGGCCTCGCAGCTCACGAGCTGCGCGCCGACGCTGAACGCCAAACTCTACGCGGCCTCGCAGACCTTCGACGAAGCCCGCCACGTCGAGGTCTTCAACAAGTACCTGCAGACCAAGGCAGGTTATATGTACCCGGTGGATCCGGCGCTGAAGAGCCTGCTCGACAAGATCCTCACCGATCCGCGCTGGGACCTGGAAGTTCATCGGCATGCAGCTGATCATCGAGGGGCTGGCGCTGTCGGCCTTCACCACGATGAAGGCCACCACGCCCAAGGGCGAGCTGCTGAACGACGTGGTCGAGCTGGTGCTGCGCGACGAAGCGCGCCACGTGACCTTCGGCATCAACTACCTCGAGGAGCATCTCAAGAACCTGAGCGAGGCCGAACGCGAGGAGCGCGCGCGCTTTGCATATGAGGCCTGCGTGGTGGCGCGCGAGCGCATGATCCCGAAGGACGTGTTCCACCACTGGGGCTGGAACGTCGAGGAAGCGCGGCGCATCTACCTGGAAGGCGAGTTCCGCCAGATGTTCCGCAACCTGATGTTCATGCGCGTGATGCCGAACCTGCGCCGCATCGGCCTGTTGACCGACTCGGTGCGTCCGCTGTTCGAGCAGCTCGGCATGCTCGATTACGAGAACCTGAAGGACGACGGCGATATCGACTGGGCCGAGTTGTCGCGCCCGCTGTTCGGCGCGGCGGGCTGAGGATCATCGGGCTGCCATCGAACCTGCCCCGGTTCGCTACGCAGGTCCGGATTCATCCGGACAATGTCCGGTTGAAACCGGACCCACGGGCAGTTCAGACGCCATCCGCCGTCGCGCCGATGCAGAACGCATCCGCATCGAGGTGCACCGGGAATTTCTCGCGGCAATCCGCGAGCGTTGCCGCCGCGAGCGTCACGCGGTGCACGCCCGCGGCACTGCCGGCATCCAGCACCACCCTGCCCCACGGGTCGATCACCACGCTGTCACCGGCGTAGTCGATGCCCTTGCCGTCGACGCCGGTGCGGTTCACGCCGATGACCCAGGCCTGGTTTTCGATCGCGCGTGCGACGAGCAGCGCGCGCCAGTGCTCGCGCCGGCGCGCCGGCCAGTTCGCCACGTACAGCAGCGCGTCGTAATCGCCGCGGTTGCGGCTCCAGACGGGGAAGCGCAGGTCGTAGCAGACCTGCGGGCACAACCGCCAGCCCTGCCATTCGATCACGCGCCGCTCGCTGCCCGCCACATAGCCGTGATGCTCGCCGGCCATGCGGAACAGGTGGCGCTTGTCGTAGTGCTCGAGCGCGCCGTCCGGGCGCGCGAACAGGAAGCGGTTGCGAAACGCCCCGCCCTCCTCGATCGCGAGGCTGCCGGCGATCGCACAACCGTGCAGCGCCGCCTGCTCGCGCAGCCAGTCCACCGTGGAACCATCCATGCCCTCCGCACAGGCGGCCGGCTCCATCGTGAAGCCGGTGGCGAACATCTCCGGCAGCAGCGCCAGCGCGCTGCCGGCGGCCGCCGGCAGCAGGCGCTCGAACTGCGCGCGATTGGCCGGCGCGTCCTGCCACGCGAGATCCTGCTGGAAGATCGTGACGCTCAGATCCTGCATAGCAACTCCGCGGCGCGCACCAGCGTCTCGTCCTGCTTGGCGAAACAGAAACGCAGCAGCCGCAGGCGCGGCGGGCGCTCGTAGAACACCGACACCGGGATCGCCGCCACGCCGTGAAGGCTGACGAGTTCCTCGGCCATCGCCACGTCGTCCGCGTCGCCGATACCGGAATAGTCGAGCAGCTGGAAATAGGTGCCCGCGCAGGGCAGCGCGCACCAGCGCGAGCCGGCGAGCAGGCGGCGGAACAGGTCGCGCTTGGCCTGGTAGAACGCGGGCAATCGGTCCACGTGAGCCGGTGCCTCGGCCATGAAATCCGCCAGCGCGTGCTGGATGGGCGTGACCGCCACGAAGGTCACGAACTGGTGCACGCGGCGGAACTCGCGCGTCAGCGCCGGCGGCGCCACGCAGTAACCGGTCTTCCAGCCGGTGGCGTGGTAGGTCTTGCCGAAGGAGAACACCGCGAAAGCGCGTTCGGCCAGCACCGGCCGCGCCAGCACGCTGTGGTGCGCCGCGCCGTCGTAGACCAGGTGTTCGTAGACCTCGTCGGACAGCACCAGCAGGCCATGCTCCTGCACCAGCTCCTCGAGGCTGTCGAGGTCGGCCGCGGCCAGCACGCTGCCGGTGGGATTGTGCGGCGAATTGATCACGATCATCCGCGTGCGCGGCGTGAGCGCCGCGGTCACGCGCTGCCAGTCGATCGCGAAGGCCGGCGGCAGCAACGGGATGCGCACCGCGCGAGCGCCCGCGAGGCGCACCGAGGGTTCGTAGCTGTCGTAGCTGGGGTCGAACAGGATGACCTCGTCCCCTGCGCGCACCGTCGCCATGATCGCGCAGAAGATGGCCTCCGTGGCGCCCGGGACCACGGTCACCTCCGTCTCCGGGTCGACGCGGCAGCCGTAGCAGCGCTCGAGCTTCAGCGCGATCTGCTCGCGCAACGCCAGCACGCCCGCCATCGGCGCGTACTGGTTGCGCCCCGCCGCGACGTGGCGCGCCAGCGCCTCGCCCAGACCCACGGGCAGCGCGAAATCGGGAAATCCCTGCGACAGGTTGATCGCGCCGTGCTCCTCGGCCTTGCGCGACATCACCGTGAAGATCGTGGTGCCCACGTCGGGCAGCTTGGACTCCAGCAGGGGCATCACGTCGCTCCGGTCGCGCGCGGCAACTCGCGCAGGTGGAAGTTCATCGCCTGGTACTCCTCGATCCGGATGCCGCGGGAACGCACGATGACGCTACCACGCCGCCGCGCGACGCGAAACATGCGACGCCCGCACGCGCGGATTGACGCCGCCGCGGCAGCCCGCGACAGTGCCGTCTCCACGCCGGCACGATCGCCGGCCTCCACACAGCCGCCGCGCACGATCCGGGGACAAGCCATGATCCATGCCCGCCACTGCGTCGCCCTGCTGCTCGGCCTCGCCGGCTCCGGCATGGCCTGCGCCGACGCTGCGGCACCGCCGGGCGCGCCAGCCGAGGACTGGGCCGCCAGGGGAGCCGTTGCGCTCGCCGAATCACGCGCACTCTTCCCCGGCATGCCGGAGCGCGCGCGCAACGTGATCCTGTTCGTCGGCGACGGCATGGGCATCACCACGATCACCGCGGCGCGCATCCTCGAGGGACAGCAGCAGGGCGGCAGCGGCGAGGAGAACTCACTCGCCTTCGAGCGGCTGCCTTTTGTCGCACTGTCGAAGACCTACTCCGCCAACCAGCAAACGCCGGATTCCGCGCCGACCATGAGCGCGATGATGACCGGCATCAAGACCAGCGACGGCGTGATCAGCATCGCCGCCAAGGTGGCGCACGGCGAGCCCGCGAGCGAGGCGGTCGCGGCCGCCGCGCAACCCACGCTGCTGGAACTGGCCGAGGGCGCCGGGCTCGCCACGGGCGTGGTCAGCAGCGCGCGGCTCACGCACGCCACGCCCGCGGCCTGCTACGCGCACACCTCCGCGCGCGCTTGGGAGGCCGACAGCGACCGCCCCGCCGGCGCGACGGTGCCGGACATCGCCGCGCAGCTGATCGAGCGCTTCGGCGCCGGCGGCATCGGCAACGGGCTGGAGGTGGCGCTCGGCGGCGGGCGCGAGAAGTTCCTCCCGGCCGGCACGCGCGACCCCGAAGACCGCGGCTCGAGCGGCGTGCGCCGTGACGGGCGCGACCTCACACGCGAATGGAGGCGCAAGTTCGGCGGACAGTTCGTGTACGACCGTGCCGGCTTCGAGGCGATCGATCCCGCGCGCAGCTCGCACCTGCTGGGGCTGTTCGAGCGCTCGCACATGGAATACGAGGCCGATCGCGCGCGCGACGCCGGCGGCGAGCCCTCGCTGGCCGAGATGACCGCCAAGGCGATCGACATCCTCGCGCGCAACCCGCGCGGCTACTTCCTGATGGTCGAGGGCGGACGCATCGACCACGGCCACCACGCCGGCAACGCCTACCGCGCGCTCACCGACACCATCGCGCTGTCGGATGCGGTGCGCGCGGCGCTGGCCAAGGTGGATCTGCGCGAGACGCTGGTGATCGTCACCGCCGACCACAGCCACGTGTTCACGATGGCCGGCTACCCGCGCGCGGCAACCTGATCCTCGGCAAGGTGATCGAGCCCGGCGCGAGCGCGCCGTCACTGGCGGCCGACGGCAAGCCCTACACCACGCTCGGCTACGCCAATGGCGCAGGTTTCCACGACGGTGCCGCGGGCGTGGCGCCGTACCCGCGCCAGCCAAGGGCGGGCCGCACGCAGGACCTGTCCGCGGTCGATACCACGCACGCGGATTTCCACCAGGAGGCGCTGGTGCCGCTGGAGTCCGAGACCCACGGCGGCGAGGACGTGGCGATCTTCGCCGGCGGTCCCTCGGCGCAGCTGTTCCACGGCGTGCAGGAGCAGAGCTACGTGTTCCACGTGATGCGCGCCGCGCTGGGGCTGTGAGGCGATGCTGCGCGAGTCCCCCCGCATTCTCTGTCTGGCGACGCTGCGCGCGGCGCCGCTCGCGGAGCTGGTCGGCTCCGCGGCGCTGGCGGGCTTTGCCGGCGTCACACTGCGCCGCCATCACGTCGAGCAGGCACGCGCGGCGGGTCTCGGCGACGACGCGATCCGCGAACTGCTGCAACGACTCCCCCTCGGCGCGGTGATGATCGAAGCGCTGACTCGCTGGCCCGCGGACGTGGCGCGCGACAGAGTGGCAGCGGCGCAGGCGCGCGCACTGTTCGAATGCGCCGTTGCGCTGGATACCCGGGACACCTGCGCGGTGCTGCTGGACGGCACGCCGTGGCCGCGCAAGGAACTGGTGCGCGCGTTCCGCTCGCTGTGCCGGATGGCAGCGGGCTACGGTCTGCGCGTGGCGCTGGAATTCGTGCCATGGTCGGTGATCGGCAATCCCGAGGCGGCCATCGACGTCGTCGAGCGCGCCGGCTGCGCCAACGGCGGCCTGCTGCTCGACAGCTGGCACTGGGCGCGCAGCAACACCCCCCTGGACGCGCCCGCCGCCCTCGACCCCGCGCGCGTCTTCATGCTGCAACTGAGCGATGCGCCCGCGAGGCCGGCCGCGGACCTGTGGCACGAGACAATGCACGAGCGGCTACTGCCGGGCGTCGGGACCATCGATCTCGCGCGCCTTCTCGCCGCGCTCGAACGACGCGGCGTCGCCTGCCCGCTCGCGGCCGAGGTCTTCAGCGACCGCCTGTCGGCGCTGGAGCCGGCAAAGGCCGCACGCGAGCTGGCGGGCAGCCTCGATGTCTTGTTTCTTCGCCCCTCATGAGCGGCTCTAGCGAACGGCGGACGACGACGTACGCCCAGAGGCGAACGCACCCCCCGGGGCGTGCCCGCCGCGACACGTCGCCGTCATCGAAACCGGGAGGCCCGCAGCGAGCGCCATCATCGAGCGGGCACGCACATCATGATGCCTTCGTCGATCCAGCCGGCGCCGACCATTTCCTCGATAACCCTCCGATCTGTCGACAGTCGGTGA
The DNA here is from genome assembly GCA_016718385.1 of Gammaproteobacteria bacterium. Lineage (GTDB taxonomy): Bacteria > Pseudomonadota > Gammaproteobacteria > Pseudomonadales > UBA5518 > UBA5518. The sequence goes on along the minus strand of JADKDK010000011.1, from coordinate 16,740 downwards.
TTCGAGTCGATACCGCGGGCAAAGCCGTTGTTGTACGCGCGATACACCGGTGCCGTGCCCGTCGGGCAGTAGCGGTCAGCGTCCGCACCGACAGGCGATTGGCCCGAGAAAAAGTCGAGCCCCTCGTAATTCCAGCGACGCTCGGTGTCGGGCGTCGATGCCTGAAGATCCTTGAGCCCCCGGCACTCCGATGCATTGGACGTATAGAAATGTGAATTGGGACCAGGCTCCGTGCTGCCGTAGAAGCGGCATACCCGCTGCGATCCGCTGTTGCGAAACACCAGTCCCGTGCGTACCCAACCGCCACCGGCACCGCCATCGTCCAGCCACATCTGCTCGCCGACATTGGCCGTGTAGAAGTAATGGTCGAGCCCGGCGTGGTGGAACTCTACAACGTCATCTGCCAACGGTTGCAGTACGTCGGCACACTGCTTCTGGAAGCACACGGAGATGCCGTCCTCCGTCATGACGTAGAGGTTCTGCCCCGAGAACGCAATCAGGCCTACGCGCTTGTCGCCCATGCCCGCCGACACCGACTCCCAGTTGAGACCCTTGTCGCGGGTTCGGGCGACGCCCCCCGGGAATGTGACGTACAAGGCGCCGTCATGGGGGTCGATGGCAACCGCCGAGATCAGGAACGGCAAGGCTAGGTGCGTCCATGACAGGCCCGCATCCCGGCTCTGGAAGAGACCGTATTCCGTGCCGACGAAAACGCGCGAGGGGTAACGCGAATCCACCACGGCGGATCCGGTGATGCCGGTGGGCGCTCCGGTGGCGTCCTGCCAGCTCTCGCCGCCATCACGCGAGAAGCTCATCCTTTCCCGGTTGGACACGAGCGCCGTCCACGGCGTCACGGCGATGCCATTGACGCCCGCGAGCATACCAAGGTTTTCCGGATCGATTCGCGACCAGCTCTGTCCGGCATCGCGGCTGCGCATCACGGCGGGAACAAACGACGAGCTGTAGCTGCGATCAAAACAGTACGCGGGAACACCGGACAGGGTCAGCGCCAGATGCACGCAAAAGGAGTCGTTGCTCAGGCGAACCCAGGAGCGACCCGCGTCCAGGCTGTGCAGGATCTCGACCCGAGGATGGGCCATCGAGTCCCACTGGACAACGCTCGACGCGTACAGATTATCGGGCTGCTGGGGCGAGGCAACGACATCCGAGATGTAATCACCCGGGATAACCATTGGTTCCCAGCTTGCAGCGTCATCCCGACTCAAGTGAGCACTACCATTGGCGACGACAAGCAACCCTTCGCCTGGCACGAATACTATCGATTTATATAGGAGCTGCGTTTCACCCCACGGGGTAGTGAAGTGCTGCCATTCGCCGGCGTGCGCCGCTTGCCCCAGCCAGCACAAGACGAGCAGAAAAATATAGCGACTCGTTCGGTTGTAGAATCGCACGATGTCAGGACCCTCGGTCAAAGTCGTTCCGTCCGTTTGTGAATTGGCTCTCGCGACGTGATGTGTCTGCAGCGCACGCCTTGCCGCAGCGCTCGCATGTCGGCACCTTAGCAGTCGCACGCGCAACGGGAAATGGCCCCATCAGGCCAAAAGCCCTCGCTGATCCGGTGCCGCTGAAACCGCTCGCCGACAAGATGCAGCCAAAACGTCGCGCGCACGATTTTCTTTCGCGCCTCGCAATTTCACCAAAACCCGCCCGTGAGGTGGACACCCCCAGCCCTTAGAATGCGCTCGCCCGCAGCAGGGCACATCATCACACCGTGACACTGGAGGAGACCGGCAGTGCGTATCGAAGAAGCCGACCACGCCACCCTGAGCGCCTGGGAAAGCGAACTCGCGGCGCGCCATGCCGCGCTGGCCGCGGCGGGATTGAAGCTCGACGTGACGCGCGGCAAGCCCAACAGCGCGCAGCTGGACCTCTCGGACCAGCTCGACGGCGTGCTGGACGCGAACTACCGTAGCGACGACGGCACCGACCTGCGCAACTACGGCGGCCTCGACGGCATCCCGGAAGCCAAGCAGCTGTTCGCGCCGGTGCTGCAGGTGCCCGTGGACAACATGCTGGTCGGGGGCAACAGCAGCCTGACGCTGATGTGGCAGTGCGCGCTCTACGGCATGCACCTCGGCTTCGACGGTCCGCAGTCGGCCTGGCGCAACGGCGGACCCGTGAAGTTCATATGTCCGGTGCCCGGCTACGACCGCCACTTCGGCATCTGCGAACATCTGGGCATCGAGATGGTCACGGTGCCGATGACGGAGAACGGCCCGGACATGGACGCGGTCGAGGCGCTCGTCGACAGCGACCCGACCATCCGCGGCATGTGGGTGGTGCCGCGCTTCTCGAACCCGACCGGCGCGGTCTGCGACGAGGCCACGGTGCAACGCTGCGCGGTGCTCGGCAAGCGTGCAGCGCCGGGCTTCCGCCTCTTCTGGGACGACGCCTACGCGGTGCACGCGCTGGAGCGCGACGCGCCGAAACTCGCGCCGATCTTCGACGCCTGCCGGCGCGCCGGCACCGATGACAGCGTGCTGCTGTTCGGCTCGACCTCCAAGATCACGCACGCCGGCGCCGGCGTCGCATTCCTGGCGGCATCGGCGGCGAACCTCGCGGCGATCCGCCAGCACATGGGCTTCAGCAGCATCGGCCCGGACAAGGTGAACCAGAAGCGCCACGTCGCCTTGCTGAAGGATTACGCCGGCGTGCTCGATCACATGGACGGTCATGCGGCGCTGCTGCGCCCGCGTTTCGCCGCGGTGCTCGACGCGCTGGAACGCGAGCTCGCGGGCACCGGCATGGGCTCGTGGAGCCGGCCACGCGGCGGCTATTTCGTGTCCTTCGACACACGCCCCGGACTGGCGAAGGAAGTGGTGCGCCTCGCGGCCGAGGCTGGCGTCAAGCTGACGCCGGCCGGCGCCACATTCCCCTACGGCAAGGATCCGGCGGACAGCAACATCCGCATCGCCCCGAGCTTCCCGACGCAGGCCGAAATCGAGCGCGCGATGGAGGTGTTCGTGGTGTGCGTGAAGCTGGCTAGCGTGCGGCAGCGGCTGGCGGGCTGATCCGCCCGGAACCGCGGGAGATCAGCCGTCTCCGGGCGGCTCGCCACCGAACTGCGGGCGCATGCCGGGCAGCGGGAAGGCCATGACCTTGCCGTCGCTGCCCTTGGATTCGCGGATCTTCACCGAACCTTCCTTCTCGACCTCGTCGATGCGGATGATCGCGTGCATCGGGATGTAGCTGCGCTTCACACCGGCGAACTCGTTCTTCAGCTTTTCCTCGGCCGGATCGACCACGATCTGGCTGCGTTCGCCGAACACGTATTCCTCGACCTCGATGAAACCGTACAGGTCGCTCTGGTAGATCTGCCTGGCATATAACTCGAACACCTGGTTCTGGTTCAGAAATATGACTTTGTAGATCGGTTCGGCCGCCATGCGCGTATCGCTCGTCGGTGGGTAAATGCAAGGGGGCCGGAAGGATACCACAGCCCCCGCCTGTGCATCGCCCGCCGCGGCCGCTATAATTTCAGCCCTTTTTCGTGCCCCCTCCCCACGCCAATGAACGACCGTCCCGCCCGGAAAGTGTTCGTGCAGACCCACGGCTGCCAGATGAACGAGTACGACTCCGCGCGCATGCTCGACCTGCTGCGCGAGAGCCACGGCCTGCAGGCCACCGACAACGCGGACGAGGCCGACGTGCTGCTGCTGAATACCTGCTCGATCCGCGAGAAGGCGCAGGAGAAGGTGTTCCACCAGCTCGGCCGCTGGCGCAAGCTGAAAGAGGAACGCCCGGGCCTGGTGATCGGCGTGGGCGGCTGCGTGGCCAGCCAGGAAGGCGGCGAGATCGGCCGCCGCGCCCCGTATGTGGACCTGGTGTTCGGCCCGCAGACCCTGCACCGCCTGCCCGAGATGCTCGACATCGCGCTCGCCGGCGAACGCCGCGGCCCGGTGGTCGACATCAGCTTCCCGGAGATCGAGAAGTTCGACCGCCTGCCGGAGCCCTCGGTGAGCGGGCCGAGCGCCTTCGTCTCGGTGATGGAAGGCTGCAGCAAGTACTGCAGTTTTTGCGTGGTGCCCTACACGCGCGGCGAGGAAGTCAGCCGCCCGCTCGACGACGTGCTCGCCGAGATCGCGCACCTCGCCGGCCAGGGCGTGCGCGAGGTGAACCTGCTCGGGCAGAACGTCAACGCCTACCGCGGCCGCAACCACCTGGGCGAGATCACCGACTTCGCCGAGCTGCTGCACCTGGTGGCAGCAGTGGAGGGCATCGGGCGCATCCGCTACACCACATCGCACCCGCTGGAGTTCAGCGACGCGCTGGTGCAGGCCTACGCCGACATCCCGCAACTGGTGAGCCACGTGCACCTCCCGGTGCAGAGCGGCTCGGACCGCGTCCTCGCGGCGATGAAGCGCAACCACACCGCGCTCGAGTACAAGTCGACCATCCGCAAGCTGCGCCGCGTGCGCCCGGATATCAGCATTTCCTCGGATTTCATCGTCGGCTTCCCCGGGGAGACGGAAAGGGATTTCGAGGACACCATGCGCCTGATCGCGGACGTGGGCTTCGACCACTCGTTCAGCTTCGTCTACAGCGCGCGCCCGGGAACGCCGGCCGCCGAGCTGCCCGACGACACGCCCGAAGAGCTCAAGAAGCAGCGCCTGGCGCTGCTGCAGGCGCGCATCAACCAGCAGGCCTTCGAGATCAGCCGGCGCATGGTCGGGGGCATCGAGCGCGTGCTGGTCACGGAAGTGTCGAAACGCGACCCGGGTCGCCTGCAAGGGCGCACGGAGAATAACCGGCTCACCCATTTCAGGAGCGACGACACGGGCCTGATCGGGCAGTTCGTGGACGTGGAGATCACAGAGGCGCTGCCGAATTCGCTGCGCGCGGAGCTGCCGTAGGCCGGCATTCATGCCGACGGGTGCCTGGCCGGGCGCTGCTGTCGCCATGAATGGCGACCCACGGAGGGTGGCTGCGCTTTCGCGGGTCTCCGATTGACGTTATCCTTGGCCCGTCCCCCTGGCCGCAAGAGGCCCCAGAAACCCCTTTGAACGACCCGCAGACACTACAGATCATCCTCGAGCCCAGCGACTCGCGCCGCCTGGCGCGGTTGTGCGGTCAGTTCGACCAGCACCTTCACCTCATCGAAGAGCGCCTCGGCGTCAGCATCCGCAACCGCGGCAACCACTTCGTGGTGGAGGGCCCGGAGCAGGCCCGCATTGCCGCGCGCGCGGTGATCATCCATCTCTACGACGAGACGGCACGCCACATCGAACTCACGCCGGACCAGGTGCACCTGCGCCTGCAGCAATCCGGCGTCGAGGACCTGACCGCGGCCGAAGCCGCCGGCGAGGGCGAAGTCGCCCCGCTGGGCGTCGTGCGCCTGCGCCGCGCGGTCATCAAGCCGCGCGGCAGGAGCCAGCAGCACTACGTGCGCGCGATCCAGCAGCACGACATCAACTTCGGCATCGGTCCCGCCGGTACCGGCAAGACCTACCTCGCGGTCGCCTGCGCGGTGGCAGCGCTGGAGAGCGACCAGGTGCGTCGCATCCTGCTCGTGCGCCCCGCGGTGGAGGCCGGCGAGAAGCTCGGCTTCCTGCCGGGCGACCTCGCGCAGAAGATCGATCCGTATCTGCGCCCGCTCTATGACGCGCTCTACGAGATGCTCGGCTTCGAGACCGTGAACAAGCTGATCGAGCGCCACGTCATCGAGGTCTGCCCGCTCGCCTACATGCGCGGACGCACGCTGAACCACGCCTTCGTGATCCTCGACGAGAGCCAGAACACGACGCCGGAGCAGATGAAGATGTTCCTGACCCGCATCGGCTTCGGCTCGAAGGCGGTGATCACCGGCGACGTCACGCAGGTCGACCTGCCGCGCGGCACGCAATCGGGCCTGGCGCAGGTGATGACATTCCTCGAGGGCGTCGAGGGCATCGGCTTCACCTGGTTCACCCCGCGCGACGTGGTGCGCCACCCGCTGGTGCAGCGCATCGTCGAGGCCTACGAAGTCTTCGAGAAGCGGCTCGCCTCCGAGCCCGCGGCACCGCGCCGCGGCCGCACGCCGCAGTAGATGCCGGGGCGCGTTCACGTGGACTGCGCATCGGCGGATCCCGCCATACCCGGGGCGCCCAGCATACGCCGCTGGGTGCGCGCGGCTCTGGGCGCGGATCACGCGGGGGCCGAGCTGTCGGTGCGCATCGTCGACGAGCCCGAGATGCGCGAGTTGAACGCGCGTTACCGCCACAAGGACTACCCCACCAACGTGCTGTCGTTCCCGGTCGGGCTGCCGCCGGGCGTGGACGTGCCGCTGCTCGGGGACATCGTGGTCTGCGCCCCGGTGGTGAACCGCGAGGCCGCCGAGCAGCACAAGGCAGCGCGCGCGCACTGGGCGCACATGCTGGTGCACGGCACGCTGCACCTGCTGGGCCACGACCACGAACGCGCGCGCGATGCCGCGGTGATGGAGGCGCTCGAGGCGCGCATCCTCGCCGGCCTGAAATTTCCCGACCCCTACCAAGAGCATGAACAAGCTGAACGGCCATGAGTGACGATCGCAATGCAGACGAGCACGACGAACGGTCGTGGCTCGAGAAAATCGCGCAGCTGTTCTCCTCCGACCCGCGCACCCGCAAGGACCTGCTCGACATCCTGGTGATCGCCGAGCAGAACGACGTGATCGACACCGAGACCCACGGCATCATGCAGGGAGCGCTCGAGGTCGCGCACCTGCAGGTGCGCGACGTGATGATCCCGCGCCCGCAGATGGTGTGCCTGCACAGCGACGAGTCGCCCGGCGAAGTGGTGCGCCGCGTGATCGAGTCCGGGCACTCGCGCTTACCCGGTGACCGGCGACAGCAGCGACGACGTGCTCGGCATCGTGCTCGCCAAGGACATGCTGGCGCAGCTGTTCGCCAACGGCCCCGGCAGCATCGACATCGCACAACTGCTGCGCCCGGCCACGTTCATCCCCGAGAGCAAGCGCCTGAACGTGCTGCTGCGCGAGTTCCGCGAGAACCGCAACCACATCGCGATCGTGATCGACGAGTACGGCGGGGTGGCGGGCCTGGTCACCATCGAGGACGTGCTCGAGGAGATCGTCGGGGAGATCGAGGACGAGCACGACAAGCAGCAGGACACCTTCATCAAGAAGCTGTCCGAGAACGACTACCTGATCAAGGCGCTGACGCCGATCGAGGAATTCAACGAGTACTTCGACGCGAAGCTGAGCGACGAGGAATTCGACACCATCGGCGGCATCGTGATGCAGACCTTCGGCCACCTGCCGCGGCGCAACGAGATCGCCGAGATCGAGGGCTTCCACTTCAAGGTGCTCAACGCCGACAGCCGCCAGATACACCTGCTGCGGCTGAACCTGGATCCCGGCGCCTCGGGCGGATGAACTTCCCCGGCCGACTGGCAGGTCCCGGCATCGCGGGCCACGCAGCCGCGCTGCTGGCGGGCGCGCTGCTGCCCGCCGCGCTCGCGCCCTTCGACATCTGGCCCCTGGCGGTGCTGTGCCCGCTCGCGCTGCTGGCGCTGCTGCGCCATCTGCGCCCGGGCGCCGCGGCGCTGCGCGCGTGGAGCTTCGGTGTCGGCATGTTCGGCACCGGCGCGTCCTGGGTGTACGTGAGCATTCACCAGTACGGCTCGGCCCCGGTACCGCTGGCCGGCGTGCTGACGCTGCTGTTCTGCCTCGGCCTGGCGCTGTTCCCCGCGTTCACCTTCTGGGCGTGGGCGCGCTGGCTGCGCGAGCGACCCGGCGGCGTGCTGTTCGGCTTCACCGCGGCCTGGGTGCTGGGCGAGTGGTGGCGCGGCTGGTTCCTCACCGGCTTCCCCTGGCTCTATGCGGGCTACAGCCAGCTCGAGGCCCCGCTGGCCGGCTGGGCACCGCTCATCGGCGTGCTCGGGATCGGGCTGATACTCGCCTTCACCGCCGCAGCGCTCTACCTCACGCTCGCGCGCATGCGCGGTGGCCCGGCGGCGCTCGCTGCCAGTGCGCTGCTCTGGACCGCCGGCCCCCTGCTCGAGCGCATCGACTGGACCGGGCCCACCGGCGAGCCGCTGTCGGTCGCCATGGTGCAGGGCAACATCGCGCAGGAACTCAAGTGGGCTGCTGCTCGGCATCCCGACGCGTGATGCCAACGAATCGAAGCGACGCGGTTTCGACGCCTTCAACAGTATCGCGGTGATCGGCGCCGACTCCGGCCTGTACCACAAGCGCCGCCTGGTGCCGTTCGGGGAGTACGTGCCGCTGGAGTCGTGGCTGCGCGGCCTGATCGCCTTCTTCGACCTGCCGATGTCGAGTTTCAGCAGCGGTCCCGCCACACAGGCCCCGCTCACGGTCCGCGGGCTGCGCCTGGCGCCCTCGATCTGTTACGAGATCGTCTACCCGGACCTGGTCGGCGCGGGCGCCGCCGGCGCCGAGCTGCTGCTCACCGTCAGCAACGACACCTGGTTCGGCGCCTCGATAGGCCCCCTGCAGCACCTGCAGATGGCGCGCATGCGCGCGCTCGAGACCGGCCGGCCGCTGATCCGCGCCACCAACAACGGCATTTCGGCGCTGATCGACGCGCGCGGCGGCATTACGGTGCGCGGCGGCCAGTTCACGCAGGAAGTCATCCGCGGCGCAGTGCAGCCCACGACGGGGCTCACGCCGTTCGCGCGCTGGGGCTCGTGGTGCGCACTGCTGCTGGCCGTGCTGCCGCTGGTGGCGGCGCAGCGCGTGCGTCGCCCGGTGCGGCGATAGCGCCCCGGTTCAGACTGCCGGCGCATCCCACGGCAGCGGCAACGCCGTTCCATCCGCGTTATTCACCCGCACCGGCGCCATGCCGAGCGCGGCGACCAGGCGCATCTCCTCGTCCGAGGTGTTCACGAGCTGGTGCACCACGTCCGGTGCGAGGATCAGCGTCGAGTTGGGGCCGAAGGAATGCGTCTGGCCGCCCACGATGCATTGACCGTGGCCCGAGAGCACGAGGATGACTTCCTCGCAGGCGTGCCGGTGCACCGGCGTCGCGGCGCCCGGTGCCATCGTCTGCGACCAGACCTCCATGGACTTCAGGCCCTGATTGTGACCGGCGATCGTCTGGTGGCGCAGCCCGGGCAGCTCCAGGATGTCCAGTTCGTTGTTGTCGATTACCGGCATGTCGCCTCCCTGGTGATTGTGCAGGCGGAGCGAATCCTTACCTACGGGGCAGCGAGTGTGCAACCCTGCGGCCTCCCCGTGCTGGCCCGCGCCGAGCCCCGTGCGCTATCCTGTGCGCCTTTTTTCCGCCAGAACCCGCCCAGACCATGGAAGAACTCTACGACGCCGAACGCACCGAGGCCGATGCGCAGGCCTTCTGGGAGCACAATCGCAGCTTCGTCGTCACCGAAGACCCCGCGCGCGAGAAGTTCTACTGCCTGTCGATGTTCCCGTACCCGAGCGGGCGCCTGCACATGGGGCACGTGCGCAACTACACGCTGGGCGACGTGATCGCGCGTTTTCACCGCATGCAGGGACGCAATGTGCTGCAGCCGATGGGCTGGGACGCCTTCGGCCTGCCGGCAGAGAACGCCGCGATCCAGAACAACACCGCGCCGGCGCGCTGGACCCACGCCAACATCGACTACATGCGCGGGCAACTCAAGCGCCTCGGCTTCGCCTACGACTGGAGCCGCGAGCTCGCCACCTGCCAACCCGCGTATTACCGCTGGGAGCAGTGGTTCTTCACGCGCCTCTACGAGAAGGGCCTCGCGTACAAGAAGGTCTCGGCGGTGAACTGGTGCCCGAAGGACGCCACCGTACTCGCCAACGAGCAGGTCATCGAGGGCTGCTGCTGGCGCTGTGACACGCCGGTGGAGCGGCGCGAGATCCCGCAGTGGTTCATCCGCATCACGGATTACGCCGAGGAACTGCTGAACGACCTGGACAAGCTCGAGCACTGGCCCGAGCAGGTCAAGACGATGCAACGCAACTGGATCGGCAAGAGCCGCGGCATCGAGATGAGCTTCCCCCTGGCCGCGCCGCTGGCGGGCATCACCGAGGTGCCGATATACACCACGCGGCCCGACACCCTGCTCGGCGTGACCTATCTCGCGATCGCCGGCGAGCATCCGCTGGCGAAGGCGCTTGCCGAAGGCCGCCCGGAGCTCGCGGACTTCATCGCCGAGTGCCGGCGCAGCTCCGTTGCCGAGGCCGACATGGCCACCATGGCCAAGAAAGGCCTCGATACCGGATTGAGGGCCCTCCACCCGCTCAGCGGGCGCGAGGTGCCGATCTGGGTCGCGAACTTCGTGCTGATGGAGTACGGCACCGGCGCCGTGATGAGCGTGCCGGGCCACGACCAGCGCGACTGGGAATTCGCGCGCGCCTACGGGCTGCCGATCGAGCAGGTGATCGCGCCGCTGGATCCGGCCACGCCCTGCGACCTCGCGACGGCCGCGTTCACCGAGAAGGGACGGCTGCTCAATTCCGGCGAGTTCGACGGGCTCGGCGACGGCGGCGAGATCCCGGTGCCCGCGGATCGCCTGCCGGTGCTGCTGCCCGAGGACGTGGAGATGAGCGGCGTGCAGTCGCCGATCAAGGCCGACCCGACATGGCGGCGCACCACGCTCAACGGCCATGATGTGGAGCACGAGACGGACACCTTCGACACCTTCATGGAGTCGTCGTGGTACTACGCGCGCTTCACCTGCCCCGACCTCGAGACCGCGATGCTCGACCCCGCGCGCGCCAACTACTGGCTGCCGGTCGACCAGTACATCGGCGGTATCGAGCACGCGATCCTGCACCTGCTGTACTCGCTTCTTCCACAAGCTGATGCGGGACGAGGGCCCGGTGACCAGCGACGAGCCGTTCACGCGGCTGCTGTGCCAGGGCATGGTGCTGAAGGACGGCGCCAAGATGTCCAAGTCCAAGGGCAACACCGTCGATCCCGAGGCGCTGATCGCGCGCCACGGCGCCGACACCGTGCGGCTGTTCATGATGTTCGCCGCGCCGCCCGAGCAGACCCTGGAGTGGTCCGATGAGGGCGTGGCCGGCGCCAGCCGCTTCCTCAAGCGGCTGTGGAAGGCCGTTCACGCGCACCTGGCCGAGGGCAAGGTGCCGGGCGGCATCGATGTCGCCGCACTCGACGACGAGCAGCGCGCACTGCGCTGCAAGACCCACGAGACCATCGCGAAGGTCAGCGACGACTATGGGCGCCGCCAGACCTTCAACACCGCCATCGCGGCCGTGATGGAATTGCTCAACGAGATCGGCAGGCGCGGCGACCGCAGCTCGCCGGCGGGACTCGCGCTGGAGCGCGAGGCGCTCGAGGCGGCGGTGCTGCTGCTGGCACCGGTGGTGCCGCACGCCGCGCACGCGCTGTGGCGCGCGCTGGGCCACGACACGCCGGTGATCGACACGCCATGGCCGGTGGCCGATGCGCGGGCGATGCAGCGCAGCCACATCGAGCTGGTCGTCCAGGTGAACGGCAAGCTGCGCGGGCGCGTGAGCGCGCCGGCTGACGCCGCGCGCGAGGAGCTCGAACGCTCGGCGCTCGCCGACGAGCACGTGCAGCGCTTCGTCGACGGCAAGCCGGTGCGCAAGATCATCGTGGTGCCGGGCAAGCTCGTGAACGTCGTGCTCGGGTAGGCCGCCATGCGCAACACACTGCTCCGTAGCGTCTCGCTCGCCCTGATCACCGTGCTGACCCTGGCTGGCTGCGGCTGGCATCCGCGCGGCTCGCAGGAAGTCCCGCTGCAACTGCACCAGTTGCGCCTCGTGTCGGAGCAGCCCAACGCCGCGCTTCACCCTGAAGCTGCGCCGCGCGCTGCAGGGCGCCGGCGTCGAGCTCGTCGACGTCGCCGGCACCGGACCGTCGCTGCACATCGGCACGGAGCAGCGCGTGTCGCGCAAGGTCTCGCTGGACCGCGACGCGCGCAGCGCCGAGCAGGAGATGCGCGTCTCGGTGGCCTTCGATCTGCGCAACGCCGACGGCGAGGTGGTGTTCGGCCCGCGCACCGCCAGCGCGAGCCGCATCTACGCCTTCGACCCCAACAGCATCATCGCCAAGCAGGACGAGGAGAACCTCATCTACCTGGAGTTGCTGGACAACGTCGTGGGCCAGGTCTTCCGCCAATTGCGCCGCGCGCAAGCCGGCCTGGCGCCCCAGGCACCACCGTGCGCATCCGCGTCGAGGAATTCCCCGCCCGCCTCAAGGCGCGGCTGCTCCCGTTCTACCTGCTCTACGGCGACGAGCCGCTGCTGGTGCAGGAATGCGCCGACGCGCTGCGCGCGACCTGCCGCGACGGCGGCATCGGTGAGCGCCAGGTGTTCGACGTGGACGCCAGCTTCGACTGGAACCGCCTGGGCGCGGAGTGCAGCGGTCTCTCGCTGTTCGGCGACCGCAAGCTGATCGAGGTGCGCCCCGCCGGCGCTAAGCTGGGCGCCGAGGGCAGCGCGATGCTGCGCGAGCTCGCGGCGCAGCCGGCATCCGACAACGTGGTGCTGGTGCTCGGCGGCAAGCTCGACCGCGACGTGGAGAAATCCGCGTGGTTCCGCGCCCTCGACGAGGCCGGCGCCACGGTCAGGGCCTGCCGCTGCGGCGCAACGAGCTGCCGGGCTGGATCGGCCAGCGATTGCGCGCCGCGGGCTTCAAGCCCAGCCCCGACGCGCTGGCGCTGCTGGCCGAGCGCGTCGAGGGCAACCTGCTCGCCGCGCGCCAGGAGATCGACAAGCTCGCGCTGCTGGCGGAGCCCGGCCCGCTGGACGCCGCCACGCTGGCGGCGCTGGTGAACGACTCCGCGCGCTACTCGGTCTACGATCTCTGCGACCGCGCGCTCGAGGGCGATCGCGCCGCCGCGGTGCGCACGCTCACGGGATTGCGCGCCGAGGGCACCGAGGCGACCATCGTGCTGTGGGCGCTCGCCGAGGAGTTCCGTCGCCTGCTGCGCATCGGGCGCCGCCGCGCCAGCGGGGAAGGCAGCGAGCAGGCCATGAGAGCCGAGCGCGGCAAACCCTACAGCGAGGCCGCGTTCCGTCGCCTCGGGCATCAGGGCCTGCAGCAACTGCTGCGACTGGCCGCCGAGGTGGATCGCTGCATCAAGGGACTGGACAAGCGCGATGCCTGGGACGCGCTGCTGGAGCTGGTGGTGCGCGCAGGCCGTCCCGCCAACCCCCGCCCGTAGGTCGGCATTCATGCCGACTGGTGCCTGGCCGGGCGCTGCTGTCGCCATGAATGGCGACCTACGGCGCCTGCCGCAAATCCTGCGTGATCGTCCCGGCTGCCGCGATATCCGCTTCGTGCGGCTCGTCACGCCAGGGTTCGGCGAGCGCGGCAGCGTACCAGTCGCGCATCGCCGGCAGCGCGAGCAGCCGCGCAGCGTAGGCCGCCGCGGGCTGCGCGAGCGGCAGGCCATAGGTCTGCACGCGAAACGCCACCGGCGCGTAGAACGCGTCCACCGCGCCGAAGGCCGCTCCCGCCAGGAAGGGTCCGCCGAACGGGCTAGGGCCTTCGGCCCACAAGGCCTCGAGACGCGCGAGGTCGGCGCGCAGGTCCGCGGGGAGTTCATTCAACCGCACGCGCTGCCCGCAGCTCATGCTCGCGCGCTGGCGCAGCGCAGCGAAGCCCGAATGCATCTCGGCCGCGGCCGAGCGCGCCCAGGCGCGGGCGCGCGCATCGGACGGCCAGACGCCGGCATGGCGTTCGGCGAGGTATTCCGCGATCGCCAGCGAATCCCACACCACCGTTGCACCGTCATGCAGGCAGGGCACCTTGCCCGTCGGCGAGAACGCGCGGAAGGTCGGGGAATCGATGAATCCCGGCCCACGCTGCGGAATCAGGATTTCAGGAGGCCGAGGTCCACCTGCTTGTCGGCGTGATAGGACGAGCGCACCAGCGGCGCGCTCGCCACGCTGCGAAAGCCCAGAGATTCCGCGATGCGGCCCAGTTCCCCGAACTCCGCCGGCGGCACGAAGCGGTCGACCGGCAGGTGGTTGCGGCTGGGCTGGCAGGTACTGCCCGAGCGTCAGCATATCGACGTCGGGGCACGCAGGTCGCGCATCACCTCGACCACTTCCTCGTTGGTCTCCCCGAGACCGAGCATCAGTCCGACTTCGTGAGTACCTCGGGGCAACGCTGTTTGTACCGCCGCAACAGGTCCAGCGACCGGGCGTAATCCGGAGCCGGGACGCGACTGCAGGTAGAGGCGCGGCACGGTCTCGAGATTGTGGTTGAACACATCTGGCGGCTCGCACTCGAGGATGCCGAGCGCGATGTCCATGCGGCCGCGGAAATCGGGCACCAGCACCTCGACGCGGATGCCGGGATTCAGCGCGCGCGTCTCGCGGATGCAGGCCGCGAAATGCGCTGCTCCGCCGTCGTGCAGGTCGTCGCGGTCGACCGAGGTCACGACCACGTAGCGCAGCTTCATTTCCGCGATCGCCCGGCCAGCCCGCGCGCGGCCCCCGGCATCGAGCGGGTTCGACGCCCGTGGGCGACGTCACAGAACGGGCAGCGTCGCGCAGATCTCGCCCATGATCATGAAGGTCGCGGTGCCAGCGCTGGAAGCATTCCCCAGGTTCGGGCAGGCCGCCCTCGCAGACCGAGGCGAGCTTGTGGCGGCGCAGTATCTCCTTGATGCGCGTGACCTCGGGCGAGGCCGGCATGCGCACGCGGATCCAGTCCGGCTTGCGCGGCAGCTTGACGGTGGGAATGACCTTCACTGGGATACGCGCGACCTTCTCGGCGCCGCGCAGCTTCTCGCCCTGCACCACCTTGAGCGGCGCGGGGCGCGAGGAGTCGATTGTTCTGTCACGGTTGTGCCCCCACGGCTCTACAAGGAACAGGCGTAGGAGCGGGCCATGCCTGCGACCGTTCGCGGGCATGGCCCGCTCCTACAGGATCATCATCCGACGGCGCTAATCTACCAGATCTTCACGCGTCTGTCGGGCGGCAGGTACATGCCGTCGCCTTCCTTCACGCCGAAGGCGGCGTAGAAGGGCGTGAAGTTGCGCAACACCCCGAGCACGCGATAACGCGCCGGGAGTGCGGATCGCTGACCAGCATCGAGCGCAGCATTTCCTCGCGCATGCTGGCGCGGCTGGCCTGCGCGAAGCCGATGGAGGAGGCGCTGGTCGCCGCCTGGCGCCGTCGATCACCGGTGCTTCCTTGCCGCCCAGCGACGCCTCCCGGTAGGCGCGGTAGGCAATGGTGATGCTGGTCAGATCCGCGATGTTCTCGCCCAGCGTGAGCTTGCCCTTGATCGACATCGTCCGGCAGCGGGCGGAAGGCGTTGTACTGCTCGATCGAGCTTCGCGGCGGCCTGCTCGAAGTGCTTGGTATCCGCGGCGCTCCACCAGTCCCGAGCTTGCCAAGGATCGAAGGCGCGACCCTTCATCGAAGGCATGCCCGATCTCGTGACCGACCACGTAGCCGATGGCGCTGTAGTTCACCGCCGGGTCTGCGGCCATGTTGAAGTTCGGCGGTCGCAGGAAGCCGGGAAGCCGGGAATACGATCTCGTTCTGGCGACGGCTGATGGTAGGCGTTGACGGTCTGGTGGCGTCATCGACCACTGGCGCGGCCGATAGGCTGGTCGAGCTTCGCGAGCTGGTAGCGGTAATCGGAGGCCGCGGCGCGCGCGAGGTTGCCGAGCGGGTCGTCGGAGCGGGATCTCGAGCCCGGCGTAGTCGCGCCACTTGTCCGGGTAGCTGATCTTGGTCGCGAGCCGGGCGCGCTTTCGCTTCGGCCTTCTGCCCGCGTCTCGGGGCTCATCCACTGAGCTCGGTGATGCCGGCGCGGAAGGCCTCCAGCAGGTTGCCGACCAGTTCGAGCATCGCCTGCTTGTGGTCCGCCGGGAAGTAGCGCTCGACGTAGACCTGCCCCACGGCCTCGCCGGCCAGCGCGTCGATCGCGCGCACGGCGCGCTTCCCACTCCGGCGCCGAGTTCCGCGAGGCCGAACACCGCGCTGCATGAACTCGAAGTTCGCGCGCTCGAACTCGCTCGACAGCCACGGCGAGGCCTCGTTCAGCGCGTGGTAGCGCAGGTAGTCCTTCCACGCCGCGAGCGGGAACTCGCCGACGATCGCGCCGATCTGCTTCACGTAGCTCGGCTGCGCGGCCATCAGTTCGGGTCGCGCGCCGAGGCCCGCGGCGTCGATGTAGCGGGGCCACGCGAAATCGGGCGCGAGCGAGGCCAGCTGCGCGGCCGGCACCATGTTGTAGAGCTTCTTCATGTCGCGGTCTTCGGCCGGCCAGTGCAGCTCGGCCAGCCGCGCCTCGATCGCGAACACCGCGCGCCCTGTTCCGGCGTACCGCCGAAGCCCCGAGACCGAGCAGCTTCGCGATGTAGCCGGGGTAGGCCGCGCGGATCTTGCGGAACTTCTCGTCGTCGCGCAGGTAGTAATCGCGGTCCGGCAGCGCGATGCCGCCTGCGAGTGCTGGGCACGTAGCGTCCGCGGCGCCTGGTCTCGCACCACGCCGACGGCGAGCGGTGCAAGGTCGATGCCGAGCAACTGCGTAAAGCGCCGTTGGCACGCCGCGCGTGGACTCGGCCGAGTCGATCGCGTCGATGCGCGCCAGCGTGTCTGCGATCGGTGCCACGCTGCGGCCCCCCGACCGTCGACTGGTCCGTGAGGCTGGCGAAGAAGTCGCCGGATCTTGCGCGCCATTGAGTCCGGCCCGGAGACCGCGCGCGCGCGGCCATTTCCTCGATGACGCGGCTGGCGCGCCTCGCCTCGGCGCGCAGTTCCGGCACCACGCGCCCCACCAAAGTGATCCGGCGGTATCGCGGTGGCGGCGATC
>JADKDK010000010.1 GCA_016718385.1 Gammaproteobacteria bacterium | reverse complement strand
GGCGCGCGGAATCGGCAGCCAGCGCGTCGGCCCGCGAGGCCCGGCTCTGCGCCACGAGTTCGTCGATCAGTTGCTTCAGCGTCTCGCGCAAACCGGCGGGGTGGCCGCCCTCCCAGCCCAGGATCAGTTCGCGCCCGCGCGTTTCCACGCGCAGCGCCCCCCCGGGCTGCGCGGACGCCAGCGTGCGCAGCCGCTCGGCGGTGGCGGGCATCGCGTCGAGCGCGCGCTGCTGTCGAAGGCCAGCACCGCCTCGGAGACATAGCTTCGGGGCAGCAGGGATCCGGCGGCCAGCAGTGCGAGCACCGCGACGCAGAACAACACGAACATGTGCCCGCGCAGGCGAACGTACTCCCGGCGCATGATGGTCGTCAGTCCTGCATTCATTCCCGACTCTCGGCGTCACCCCGAACCGTCGCAGTATAGCCCCTGTAGGAGCGGGCCACGCCCGCGACGGTGCGTTGTGCAAGCGCGCCATGTACGGTCGCGGGCATGGCCCGCTCCTACAGCGGCTCGGCGAGGTCGATACCCTTGATCTCGAGCACCAGGTCGCGCAGGCGCTGGTCGGCCTCGCCGCGCGGCGTGTTCTCGCACTGGCGGCGGATGATCGGGCGGCTGCGGATCACCTCCAGCACCAGCTCGCAGCTGACCGGCTTCACCTCCTCGGCGTAGCCGTAGACGAGCGCCATATCGCAGATGTTGTTGATCGCGCGCGGGATGCCGCGGCTGAAGTAGTAGATGGCCGCGCGCGCGTAGCGGTCGAACAGCTCCTCGCTCGACCCGGCCACCGCAATGCGGTGGCGGATGTAGTTCTCGGTGCCCTCGTAGTCCAGCGGCGTGATGTGGTGCTCGGCCGAGATGCGCTGCGCGAACTGCAGCATCCCGGGCAGCGCGATGGTGTCCTGCAGCTCGGGCTGGCCCACCAGCACCAGCTGCATCAGCAGCTCTTCCCCCACGTTCATGTTCGACAGCAGGCGCAGTTCCTCGAGCATCTCGGCGTCCATGTTCTGTGCCTCGTCCACCACCAGCACCACGCGGCGTCCGGTCCTGTGCTCGTTGGCCACGAACTCGAGCAGGCGGTGGTGCATCGAGACGTTGTCGCGGTTGCCGAGCTCGAGGCCGTAGGCGGTCAGGATCCAGGTGAGCAGGTCGCCGTAGTTGCGGTGCGTGTTGGTGACCACCCCGATGGTCAGGTTGCCGTCGAGGCTGCGCAGCAGGTGGCGGATCAGGGTGGTCTTGCCGGAGCCCACCTCGCCGGTGATCAACGTGAAGCCCGCCTGGTTCTGCAGGCCGTACTTCAGCATCGCCAGCGCGATGGCGTGCTGCTTGCTCAGGAAGAGGAACTCGGGGTCGGGGGTCAGGGCGAAGGGCTTGCGCGTGAGACCGTAGTATTCGAGATACATCGAGATGCGGTTTCCTTGAATCCGGCTGCCGGGAGCGCAGCCGATACCGGTTCGGGGGCCAAGACTATAGGGTTGGCCGCGAAGCGCGCAACTTCGGGGCCTGTGCTACATTCTCGCAGGAGCGGGCCATGCCCGCGACCAGGTGCCTTTACGTGACGCACATGGTCGCGGGCATGGCCCGCTCCTACAGGACACACACCGCAGCCATCGGATTGAACCCCCGCAATGAAAGTCATGGTCACCGGCACCGCCGGCTTCATCGGCAATGCCCTCGCGATCCGCCTGCTCGAGCGCGGCGACGAAGTGCTCGGCGTCGACAACCTGAACGACTACTACGACGTGCAGCTCAAGCGCGACCGGCTGGCGCGCATCAGCAGCCACCCGGGCTTTCGCGACGCGCGCATCGACATCGAAGACCTGGACGCGATGACGAAGGTCGTGAAGGACTTCCGCCCCGAGCGCGTGGTGAACCTCGCCGCGCAGGCCGGCGTGCGCTACTCGCTGACCAACCCGCACGCCTATATCTCGTCGAACATCCAGGGCTTCATGAACATCCTGGAGCTGTGCCGCCATCACGGCGTCGAGAACCTGGTCTACGCCTCCAGCAGCTCGGTCTACGGCGCCAACACCCGCATGCCCTTCTCGGTGCACGACAACGTCGACCACCCGGTGAGCCTGTACGCCGCCAGCAAGAAGGCCAACGAGCTGATGGCCCACACCTACAGCCACCTCTACGGGCTGCCGACCACGGGGCTGCGCTTCTTCACCGTCTACGGCCCCTGGGGCCGGCCCGACATGGCGCTGTTCATCTTCACGCGCAAGATCCTGGCCGGCGAGCCGATCGACGTCTTCAACCACGGCCAGCATCAGCGCGATTTCACGTACATAGACGACATCGTGGAAGGCGTGATCCGCACCCTCGACCAGCCCGCCGCGCCGAATCCCGACTGGCAGGGCGACGCGCCCGACTCCGCCACCTCGAAGGCGCCCTACCGGCTGTACAACATCGGCAGCAACAACCCGGTGGAACTGCTGCGCTACATCGAGATCCTCGAGGACTGCCTCGGCCGCAAGGCCGAGAAGAACCTGCTGCCGCTGCAGCCCGGCGACGTGCCCAACACCTACGCCGACGTGGATGCGCTGATGCAGGACACGGGGTACAAGCCGACGACCCCCATAGAGGAAGGCGTTGCCCGCTTCGTGGAGTGGTACCGCGGGTATTACGCGTAGGTCCGCATTCATGCGGACAAGAATGTTCGAATGAATTCGAACCTACGGGTGGTGGTGCCGCTGGCCTGCATGACCGCCATCTTCGCCCTGTCCTCCATCCCCGACACCGCCACCCCCGAAACCGGCCTGGAACGCGTGCTGCACTGGGCGTCACCGGAACTGCAGAACCTGCTGCACATCCCGCTGTTCGGCGGGCTGGCGTGGTGCTGGCACTGGGGCCTGCGATCGTGGATGAAGCAGGAGCAGTGGCGGCTCGGGGCGGCGCTGGCTCTGACGCTCGCCTATGCGGTCCTCGACGAAATCCACCAGCTCGGCGTACCGGGACGCTTCGGCTCGCTGACCGATGTCGTGCTTAACGCCGTCGGCGGGGTACTGGCGCTCGCCGTGATCGCGGCGCATCAACGTGGCAGCGGCGCGATTCGCGCTGATCAGCAGGATCGCTGGTCGGAGGCGGAAAGCCGTCAGACTTTGTTACACACCCGAACGGGTGATCGCTCGCCCTTTGCGCAACTGGCTGAAAACCATACCCAAGGCATCATTGGCATAGTTCCCGCATGGTCGTTTTCTGATCATAGGTCCAGAACTTACCATTTTGGGTTTGCGCAGAAGCCACTAGCAGCGACCACCATCGATCCGATGCCTCCGACGCCCATCGACCGACTGACAGCCGCCATGCGACGGCGCGGCGTCACCAGCGAGCAGCTGGCGGCGCGGCTCGGCGTCGCCGCGGCCACGGTCGACGACTGGCTCGCGGGACACACCCCCATTCCCACCGACAAGTGGCGCGAACTCGAATCGAATCTGGCGCTCGAGCCCGCAGCGGCAACCCCGAACCCGGGGCAGACGCGCCTGGATCCACGCATCGAACAGCTGATCCAGCTCGCCAAGGGTTTCGACGAAAACGGCGAGCGCGGCGCCACCACCGAGGCAAGCGCCCCGGACACTCCACGCGACCAACCCGACGAGATGCCGTTGCATGTCGTCATCCAGCGGGCGATCCTCAAGACGCGCCAGGCCACCGGACTCACCCAGGCCGAAATCTCCGCCAGGATAGGCGTCTCGCCCCCCCTGCTGTCGCAATGGGTCAGGGGGCACCGCCCCATCCCGGACCAGCACCTGCTGGATCTCGCCAAGGTGCTGGGCCTGGACTTTCGCAGCGAACTGATCCGTCACTTCCGCGGTCTCGCGGAGGAACTGCCGGCGGAAGATCGCGAACTTGTCGCCCTCATTGCCAACTTGAACCAGGAAGCGAAGGCTCCCCTGCTCCGGCTGTTGCAGCGTCTGCAAGTCACATGAATCTCGACATGCTGTGGTACCCGTGACGACCTGACAAAGCCTCCAGGCTCGGGCCACAAACCGAACCCGGAACACACGTCACGTTGCGCAGCGCAGCGCAGCGCAGCGCAGCAGGAAAACGGTCGCACCCCTCCCGAATTGTTCATCCCGACCGCGTTGGTCGCCGCCTTATCGGTGTTTTCGCCGACCTGTGGTGCGGCGCCACCCCACCGGCCGCCCGTCACTGGAAAGGGCTGGAAATCGTCGTCGCACCGACGCCGGATTACTGGCTCTTTACGGTTCTGGACGATTCAGACTTGCCGAACGCGAGAAGGAAATTGCGGGCGCCCCTGCAACAACCTGGGGTGGCGTCAGATTTTTTTACACCAACATCTCCCCTTCAACATCGATCGAGCCGCACGTTCGTCGAGAAACAAGTTTATCTTATTGATATTTATACGTTTAATATTCAACAAGCAATCGTGGCATGATTCGTGCTGGCACCTTGGTGACATCAGTTGAAAACGTGTCCGGCCTCGGCACACGAAGGGGACCTGATGCAGGGCTGTTACTTTCGACAACGGAGGGGTTTCGTATGAGCAAATTTTTGAAGAATGCTTTATTCGGTGTCATCGGTGTGCTGGGTGTCAGTGCTGTACAGGCCGCGCCGATCTCATCGTGGCAAGTGACCGTCGCCACCGTGTTCGACCTGAGTTCGATTCAGCCTGCATCAGGGATCACCGCCATTGGCAACACCGAGTTGCGCTGGGGTATCCCCGTCGCGACAAATGGACCGCAAAGCGGACTCAAGATCACCGATACGCCGAGCACCAAAACCGTTTTCACCAACGGTCCGGCAGTAGCCAACGTCACTGTCACCCATTTCAACCAGCCAATCTACGAGCCTTCGCTGTCGGCGGTGACGATGCTGTCCAGCCTGACGCTGGTGCCGGATGCACTTGCCGGGACGCAGACGATTCCGTTCGGGATCCAATTCCTCGAGACCACAAATGACCCGGGTGGTAACGATATCTGCGCCGACGGAACAGGTCGATTTAGCGAGCCTCGCAATAGCGCGGGTTGCGCCGACATTTTTGTTATCAGTCAGAATGCGCTGAATTTCCAGTTCTTCTACGATGACCCAGACTTGCAGGTACTCCAGCGCCCCTACTTCATCAGCTTTTTCGAATTGACTTCCGGTCTCAATCCACTGCCGGCAGCAGCATGTACGGCGACCGGCGCAAGCGCACCTTGCCTCGGCTTCCGCACACCCGAAAAAGCCAACACGCCCTTCCAGTTCGCCGCGGTAATCACCACCGAACCAGTGTCAGTGGTCCCCGAGCCCGGCGTACTCGCGCTGATGGGACTCGGCTTCGGCCTGATGGGGCTGCTGAATCGCCGCCGTCGCACCAGCTAAACCCGCACAGGTAAAGGCAAGGAAATGGGGCCGCAGAAGATGGCGGCCCCATTCTCTTTGCGCAAGACAAGATGAGAATTATTGTTACGGATCAAAGCGAACGTCAGGCCTGCAGCGGTTTGATCGTTGTTTTCGCCAATGTGAATTCCCTCCTCGTGCGCCCTTGCGACAGCAACGTCGGCGCGCGCTAGCAACTCTCCGAATTCTCCCTTCGACGCCGTCGCACTAGCGAGGCCAGCCTGCCGGCGTGCTCGTGGCCGCGGGCGCGCGTGTTTTTTGCGAAGCCTGTCACGGCTACCCCGGACGCCGCCGCGCTAAGCTACTCGCACACAATCGGCAAGCCCAAATCGTCACGGTCTTCGCCGCCAACGGCACAGTCGTATCGGAGCAGGCAATGCGGACCAGGTACAGTAGAGATCACAACCGCGGCCGCAGCGCCTTCCGTCACACCCGTCTCTCCCAGGCGCTGAAGGCGGTACTGGTTGCCGGCCTCCTGGGCGGCGCAAGCGGACTGGCCCATGCCGCGCCCGACAAGCCGTGGAAGCAGGGGCAAATCCTGGTCAAGCCCAAAGCGGGCTTGTCGGAAGGCGAATTCGACAAGATCCTGCAACGCAAGAACAAGCAAGCTCGCACGAAGGGAAGAATGGGCAATCGTGCACTACACGTTGTCGAGGTTTCTCCGGAATCCGAAGAAGCCCTCGTGCGGGCTCTTTCCCAGGACCCCAATATCGAGTTCGCCGAACTGGACATGGCCGTACCGCCCAGCGCAACGACCCCGAACGACACCCGCTACAGCTATCAATGGCACCTGTCGAAGATCCAGGCAGCCGCGTCATGGGACATTTCCAAGGCCGACAACATCGTCATCGCCGTTCTGGACACGGGGGTCGATGCGGCACACCCCGATCTGTCGGGCAAACTGCTGCCGGGCTGGAACGCCGTCGACGGGGGTTATGACACGTCTGACATCCACGGTCACGGCACGGCCGTGGCAGGCACGGCGGCGGCACAGACCAACAACGCCAATGGAGTCGCCGGCGTGGCGTGGAATGCAGCCATACTGCCGGTGCGCATCACCAACAGCAGTGACGGCTATGCGTACTGGAGCGACATCGCGCGCGGCCTGACGTGGGCAGCGGATCAGGGCGCCGATGTCGCCAACATCAGCTACGGCGTGTCCAACAGCGCCACGGTTGCCAATGCCGCGCAATACCTGCGCAGCAAGGGTGGCCTGGTCGTGGTCGCCGCCGGCAATGACGGCGCCGATTCCGGCTATGCCAACAATCCTTACATGATCACCGTCTCGGCCACGGACAGCTCCGATGCCAAGACGTCGTGGTCGAATTACGGCGCGGTCATCGATGTGGCCGCGCCGGGCGCATCGATCCAGACGACCAGCAGGGGCGGGGGCTATGGCAACTGGAGCGGCACGTCATTTGCCTCTCCCGTCACGGCGGGCGTGGTCGCCGTGATCATGGGGGCCAATCCGGCATTGACCGCCGATGAGGTCGAACAAGTACTCGAGAGCTCGGCCGACAAGATCGCCGGCGATATTCATCCCTACTACGGCTATGGTCGGGTCAACGCCGGCACGGCGGTCGCAATGGCGGCGAGCAGCACCACCGTCACGGTCGACAGCGCCGCGCCTTCGGTCAATATCTTCTCGCCGATCGGCGGTAAAACCGTCAGCGGACTGGTGCAAGTCGAAGTCAACGCCAGCGACGACGTGGGCGTCACCGACGTGTCGCTCTACGCCAACGGCCAGCTGGTCGGCACCGACGGCACCGCACCTTACCAATTCAGCTGGGATTCGAAAGGGTTGGCCGACGGCGCGGTCACATTGAGCGCCCGCGCGGTCGATGCGCAGGGCAACGAAGGCGTCTCGACGCATGTCGCGCTCACGGTGAAGAACCAGGCGACGGCCGACATGATGGCGCCGAGCGTGACCATCACCAAGCCCCCGAATGGCAGCAAGGTCAGCGGGACGGTCACGGTAGGAGTGAGCGCAACGGACGATGTCAGCGTAGCGAAGGTACAGCTCTACATCGACGGGAAGCTGGTGAGTTCCGCCAGCGGCGCCACCCTGAGCTACAACTGGAACACCAGGAAAATCAAGTACGGTGCGCACAAGATCGAGGCGGTAGCTACGGACGGCAGCGCCAAGCGCACCAGCAAGGCCGTAACGGTTTACAGATAGTCGCTGTCATCCACGCAAGACAACGCCGGCAAATGCCGGCGTTGTCTTTTGTTGCGTCGGGAAAACCATCGCCCAGAGGCTGGCTGCGTTGGGGCAGTCACTTCTTGCCGAGCGACTCCAGAAGTTGCGCCGCTTCCTTCTTCTCCGGGAAGTCCTTCGGCCCGTTGACCACGGGCTCCAGGATGAGCAGAGCACCGCCCTTGTCACCCGCCGCGTGCCTGATCAGGGCGGCGTGGTAACGCACGCCCGGATCATCGGGCGCCAGCTTCAGCGCCTGTTCGATGCGCAGCTGCGCGTCCTTGACTTGCTTGTTCTCGAGCAGCGCCAGCGCCAGGGTGTCGAGCACCGGCGCCGCATCGGGCGCGATGTTGTTGGCACGCTCGGCGTAGGCGAGCGCCTGTTTCGGATCGGACTTGCGCAGATACCAGGCAAGGTTGTTGAGCGCCACCATGTTGCGCTCATCGCTTGCCACAACGGCCTTGTACTGCTCCACGACCTTGTCGTCGCGCTTCTGCGCAGCATAGACCTCCGCCAGCACCATGCGTGGCGCCATGTCCTGCGGGTGCTCGTCGATCCAGCCTTTGAGCAGTTCAATGCCGCCCGACGCATCGCCGCGGCTCAACTTCTCGACAGCGAGGTTCTGCAGGGTAGCGGTCGTCGGCGCCACCGCATAGGCCTTCTCCAGCTTGGCGAGTACCTCGTCGTTGTTGCCCTTCATCTTGGCCAGCGAAGCTTCGAGCGACAGCACGTCGGGGTGCTCGGGCTGCATCTCGCGCAGCACCTTCACCTGCGCCTCGAATGCCTCCTTGTCCCCGGCCGTCGACAGCGTGCGCGCCATGGCGATGCGTCCCTGAAAATGCTTCGGATCGAGTTCGAGGGTCTTCTCCAGCTCCTTGCGCATCCCGGGGGCGTCACCCAGCCCGGCAAGGGCAATGGCCAGCTGGTAATGGTGCTGCGCAACGTTCGGCTGCAGCGTAACGAGCCGATCGATGGCTGCCTTCGCGGCGTCGTACTGGTTTTGCGAAAGCTGCGCCGCCGCCGTGAGCGACATGACGGCCGGCTGCTTCTTCTGTGCGTCATCCAGCGCTCCCAGCAGGCTCAGCGTCTCGGCGCCGCGTCCTTTTTCAATGTGGTAACGCGCGAGCGCCATGCGCGGCTCCAGCGCCCCTGGGTAGGCTTCAACGAGCGTTTGCAGGCGCTTCACCATGCCCGCTTCGTCGCCTTGCGCGAGATCCAGCGCCGCGAGTTGCATGTGCGCGGGCAGATAATCCGGATGCTTCGCAAGCACGCCATCGAAATAACCGCGTGCCGCATCATAGTCCTTTGCCTGTACCGCCAGCGCCGCAAGGCCCTGACTCGCCCCCGGGTCGCCAGGCGCCAGCTCCAGCGCTTTCACAAACGCCTCGCGCGCCCTGGCCTGGTCGTTGCCGGCAAGGTAAACCCGACCGAGCAGGTTGTAGGGCGTCGCGGCCTCCGGGTTGCGGTCACGATAGTCCTGCGCCGCTCGGATCGCGCCATCGAGGTTGCCCTCGCGCAGCTGGTTCAGCACCAGCAGCACGTCGGCCTGCTGGAATTTCGGGTCCAGCTCCAGGGCCCGCTGCAGATGCTCGATGCCGACGCCTCCCTGCCCGGTAGCCAGCAGTCCTGCCGCCAGTCGGGTTTGCGCCATCGCGGAATCCGGCTGCAGCTGCGCCACCCTGGTCAGGAGATCCAGGCCTTCGTCGGTCTTGCCCTGCGCAATCAATGAGGCGGACAACAGGTTGAGCGCCACGACATCGTCCCCGTTCGCGGCGATGACGGGGCGCACCAGCGTCTCGGCGCGGGCAAAGTCCCCGGCGCGCATCGCAAGACTGCCGGCCAGGTTGCGACCGGCGGCGTTGTCGGGTGCGATCGCCAGGAACTGCGCGGCATACACTTCCGCCTGCTCCGGGTTGCCCTGCTGGGCGTGGATCCCGGCCAGGTAGAACAGCGCGAACGGGTACGTGTTGCCCCCGCGCACGGCCAGTTCGAATGCGGTCTTCGCCTCGTCCAGCTCGTTCTTCTGCAGATGGAGCAGCCCCTCGGCGAAATGCACGCCGGGGTGCCCGGGCACCAGTTTCTTCAGCGCCGCCACGTCCTCCGCCGCCGGCCCGGTTTTCTGTGCCTGGATCCGGATCAGCGCACGCTTCAGCAGATCGCCCACGTTGTCCGGATCCGCCTCGAGCGCCCTGGAGTAGGCCTTCTCGGCAAGATCCGGATGCTGCTGTTGCTGCTCGAGGTCACCCAGCAGGCTCCACGCGGGTGCGTATCCGGGCTCGCTGTCCACCACCTCGTCCAGCTGCTTGCGGCCTGCCTCCATCTGGCCGTTGGTCAGCAGCAGGCGCGCGTGCGCCACGCGCACGAATGCCGAATCCGCATCAGTCGCCAGCGCCTGCTCGAGACGCTTGCCCGCTTCCTCGAGCTCCCCCTTGCCGAGCAGTGACAGCCCCTGCGCGGCCAGCACCTGCGCCTGCGCATCCGGCACGAGCCCCTCAGTGCCCAGGCTCATCAACTCGTCATGCCTGCCCAGCGGCAGCAGCGACTGCGCCAGCAAGGGCAGCACCGTGTCTTTCGCCATGCCCAGTTCGTTCGCCCTCTGGAGTTCCTTGGCGGCCCCCTCCAGCTCACCGGACTCGAAATACACCTTGCCCAGCAGCCAGCGGGCGCGCGCATTTTCCGTGTCGGCGGCGACGGCGTTCTTCAGCTCGATCGTGGCCGAGCGGTAGTCGCCTCTGGTGATGAACTGCTCCGCGCGCGACACGAGCTCATCGGTGGACGCTTTCTGGTCGCACCCGACCAGGAGCCCGCCCGCGATCAGCATCGCCGCGCCGAAGGCCAGGAATTTCTTGGGTATCTTCATGAATCGATCCTCAAAACAAAAAACGCACTTCCGTATAGACCCGGTCGCGCGCGTCGTAGGTGCCGAACAGGCCGCCGGGATCTCCGCTGAACACATCCACGCCGCCCCCGAGTGTCCAGCTGCCGCCGGACAGCCATGTCAGCTTCGCACGCAGCAGGGAGTCGTTGCGGTCCACGCTGGTGATCCACAGCAGCTCGGGCTCCCAATGCGTGGCGAAACGCCGTGTCAGCAGGACGCTCGCACCGCTCTCGAGGTCGTCGGAGATCATCGCGTCGTCGTGGTCGGGAAACCAGCGCTGGAAAAACTGCAGGTTGAAGCGACCTTCGTCGGCAAAAGCCCATTCGAGCCCCACCACGTAATCCAGCAGGTCCTGCTCTACCAACCCATCGACATCGGCAAAATCGGTGACGCTGAACGGACGTCCGCTGGTATAGATCGTTTCGGCCTTCAGCACGAAGCCGCCGAAGTCCTTCGCCAGCGTCGCGCCGGCCTGGTCGATGCGTTCGTGCACTTCGGTGAGGGTGAGCAACGGCTGCGGATCGAAGCTGATCGCGCGCGCAAAGGCCGGCAGCGCATCACGGCTGTTGTAATAGAACGCCGCGAGGTCCCAGCCATTCACGAGGTAGGTGAGACGCGCCCCGTAGGCGCCGTCGTCGATTCCCTGCGGCTGATCCTGCACGAAGCGCAAGCCGTCCTCGGGGAAGGATTCCGGCAGCACCACCTCGAAGAACTCCGCGCCAGGCTTGCCGACGTCGTTGTAGGTCATGTACGGAATCCACACCAGTTCGGCGTGGAAATCATCCTTGAAATACTCCGCACGCGCAGCCCATTGCGGTATGCGCAGGATGTCGAATTCCTGCAGCACGAATTCGCGCTGGTCCTTGGCCGAAACCACGTCGGCGAAGAAGAGCCCGACCATCTCGCCCCAGATGATGTGCTGGCGCCCGAGGCGGAAATCGAGATCGCCGCGGGAGATGTCCACGTAGGTTTCGCGGATGCTCGTCTCGAACTCCTGGTCGTCCTTGACCTCGTCGGGGAAATAATTCTCGAACCTGTAGACGGGGTCATACACCGCGCGACCGGAAACCTTCCAGTCCACACCGCCACCCCGCCCGTCCAGGGATAACTCCAGCGTGTTCCTGGCCAACGACCAGTGGTCTGGATCCTCGTAGGTGTATGCGATCTTGTTCTCGAAAAAACCTGTCAGGCGCGAGGGCGCCGAATCCCCGGCCTTGGCAGTCTGCTGGGGCTCCTCGGCAAACAACGCGTCCACCGAGCCGGGCTCCGCTTCCCCGTCTGACTGACCCGCCGCCTCCTCCTCGCTTGCGGCCGCGGAGTCCGCGGGCTCGTCGGAGCCGAACAAATCGTCCATCGAGCCCGGTTCGGCATCGGCGACCAGCAGTTGCGCAACGGGTTCTGCCGCAGCGCGAGCGGCAACCCCGAGCGAGCCGAGGAGCAGCAAAACGCACGCTGACCGCAGAGTCATCGACACCTGACTCCTCGCAATACCATTCAGCACATCAGATCTTGTGACGCTCACCCACTACCTCTCCGTCGCTCAACACGACCACGCGGTCTGCCATCGCCATGACTTTCGCATCGTGCGTGGAAAAAATGAAAGTCGTGCCTTCCTCCTGGTTGATGGACTTCATCAACTCGAGAATGCCCTCTCCGGTCTTGTGGTCGAGGTTCGCCGTCGGCTCGTCGGCGAGCACGATCGCCGGGCGCGCCGCCAGTGCCCGCGCGATCGCCACGCGCTGGCGCTGCCCGCCGCTCAGCTCGTTGGGGCGGTGCTTGCTGTGCTTGCCCAACCCGACCAGCTCGAGGTAATGCCCGACGCGCTCGCGACGCTCCGCCTTTTTCAGCTCCTTGTTCTGCAGTAACGGGTATTCGACGTTCTCCCACGCCGAGAGCACCGGCAGCAGGTTGAAGGTCTGGAAGATGAAGCCGATGGTGCGGGCGCGCAGGTCGGCCAGCTCGTCGGGCGTGCGGTTCGACACCTCGGTGCCGGTGATCATGACCGATCCGCGGGTCGGGGTGTCGATGCAGCCGATCAGGTTGAGCAGCGTCGACTTGCCGCTGCCCGAGGGCCCCGCAAGCGCCATGAACTCCCCGTCGGCAATGCTGACCGACACGTCCCGCAGCGCAATCACCATCTGGGCGCCCAGGGAGTACTCCTTCCATGCCTGCTCGACCCGCACGACTTCGCGCCGGTCCGGGGCAATGATGGCAGCCACTCCATGGGCGCGCGGAACAATCTGCTCGACCGTCGCCTCTTCCGTGAGCACGGGCACATCAGGGCGCCCGGACAGGGCGCCACCGTGCACGACCACCTGCATGCAGGGCTCACCCTCGTAATTCGTCCGCGCGAGTTCAAACCGGGCCGGGAAGCGGCGTCCATCGGTGCGCATCGCCGTGATAGCGATCGTGACGGTCTCGTCGGTCCGATCCCGGTAGCGACGCAGCGCCTCCTTGAACTCTTCCTGGTGATCCGGGGCGATCAGGTCAAGCTGCGGCACGCCCTCGAGATCCCCGACGGCATCGAAACCGAAGATTCGGGCATAGGCCCTGTTGCAGTGCAGGTGGACGCCGTCGGTGGCGTAGGCAATCGCCTCGTCCGCGGCCTCCAGCAACAATTCGCAACGCCGCAGGGCTTCGTCGTAGCGCGGACGCAGGGTCTCGAGCGCGCGGCGAGACCGGAATGCCGAGATCTCGCGACTGACCGCATGAAACAGGCGCGGCCCCTGCCCGCGACGCAACACGTCGCGTGCGCCCGCGAGGAGCAGTTCATCGACCTCTTCGTTGGTGACGCTTACGCCACAGTAGATGACGGGGACAGCGGCGTCGCGCGCCGCCGCAATGACGTTTCGTGCCGCGAGATCGCGCTGCCCTTCAGTCGTGAGCACGAGCTCCCAGATTCCGTCGTCGATGCACTCGCGCAACTCCGCGAGCGAACCGACTCCACGCGTGCGAATACTGACGCCAGGGCCACGCGCGCGCAGCAGGCTGGTGAAGTAATCGACGTCCTGCCGGGACTCGCAGCAAAGCAGCACGTGATATGTGTCGTTACTGCTCATCATCGCCCTTCACGATCTGCCAGCCGGTATGCCAATCTTGCCCCGCGCCGCGCTACCCCGGATCGTTGTTTCTCCGGAGCGCGGGTCGGCATCAGTATAGGCGATCCGTCCGACGGGCCATGTATGCGCCGCGCGCCAACCACGGGCCAATGAACCGAGCCGCGCCGGGGCCGACGCAAAAGCCACCCGACATCGGCTACACTGGGCTCGTCACCCATCGCCCCCCGCCAGCATCATGCCGTTCATATCCACGTTGAAGTCCCGCGCCGACCATTTTTGCGATGTTGCGACACGTCGCACGAAACGTGCGGGGCGGAGCAGGATCATGTTCGCCGGTGCCGCGCTCGCGCTCGTGCTCGCGGTGCCGTGTCCGCAGGGGCACGCCGCGCCGCGGCCTTCCGAGGCAGGACCAGCGGCAGAAGCTGCCGCGGAAGTCTCGCCCCAGGAGATCCTGGAGCGCTCCGACCGGATCCGCTTCCCGCAATACGGTTTCCAGGTCGATGTCGTGATCACGACGACGAAAGCCACGGGAGGGCAGGAGGTGCGGGAATACCGGCTCCTGTCCAAGGGCAACACGCGCACCCTGGTCCAGACCACGGCGCCGGCCATCGACCGCGGCCAGATCCTGCTGATGCGCGACCGCGACCTGTGGGCATTCCTGCCCACGGTGTCGCAGCCCGTGCGTCTTCCGCTGTCGCAGAAGCTGACGGGACAGGTGGCCAACGGCGACCTGGCCCGCGCGAATTTCGTGGGAGATTACCACCCGAAGTTGCTGCGTACGGAAGAAATCGACGGCCAGAACATGTACGTGCTGGAACTGACCGCCGCCGAGCGGGGAGTCACCTACCACCGCGTGATCTATTGGGTAAATGCCTCGAACTACCATCCGCACAAAGCGGAGTTCTACACCCTGTCCAACCGCCTCATGAAGATCTGTCACTACACGGACTTCAAGGTCCTGGGCAACGAGATCAGGCCCACTCGTCTGATCATGGTAGACGCCCTGCGCCAGAGCGAGACGTCCGAAATGGTCTACAGCAACATGGCGCCGCGCGAGCTGCCCGAGAAAACGTTCAACAAGGACTACCTAAAAAAGCTGAACCGCTGACGGAAGCGGATAGCGATGCGACGCTCAGGCACGCGGAGCGTTCGCCATTGGTCGCGGGCCATGCCCGCGACGTCTCCCTGTACCTCGCGACCTTGTCATATGTTCTCACGCAACGCGTCCACAACGGCCACGCGCGTCAATCGCCGCGCGGGCAGCAGCGAGGCCAGCACGGTCGACATTGCGCCAATCGCGAAAGCCACCCCGAGCACGGACGGCACGATGCGGATGAAGGCGACATAGCCGACGTTCGAGCCCGGCGGCGGCGGCATCGGGATCCCGATGCGGGAGATGCCGAGCGCCAGCAGCACGCCGACCGCCACGCCCAGCGACGCCCCGATCAGGCCGAGCATGACGTTCTCGGCCACGATGAGCCGGACGATCTGCCCGCGCCGCTGTCCCAGCGCCTGCAGGGTGCCGAATTCGCCGGTGCGCTCGTGCAGGGTCATGTTGACGCTGCTGCCTACGCTGAGCAGCACCATCACGAGCACGATCAGTTGCAGGGCACCGAACTGCCTGCGGTAGAGGTCGACTGTCTTCGAATAGAACTCCGCCAGCTCGTACCAGGGCTCGAGTTCGTATTCCGACGCGTCCAGCCGCGCGCGCAAGGAGTCCGCGACCGTGTCCGTCAGCGCCGTATCGGCCAGCGAAATCACGATGTTGTGTGCACCGCCCGAGTAGAGGAGCTCCTGCGCCGCGGCGAGCGGAATGCGCACGGCGCGGTCGTCGAACTCTTTCGAAAAGGTGCGAAAGACCCCTACCACCTCGAACTCGAGGCTGTTCACCGCGCCGTCGGGTGTGCTGGCGACGATGGTGGCGAAGTCGCCCGGCTGCAGATGCATTGCGGCGGCCACGCCCTGCCCGAGTTGCAGTCCGTAGGCGTCGTCGTCCCCGAGCATCCGCCCCGCGACGATGCTGAGCGCGGTGCCGAGGCGCGCCTCTTTCGCTGGTTCGATCCCCTCGCCGATGATCGGAAGGTCCGCCTTGCCGTTGTTGAGCAGGCCCGAGAAGCTCACCCGCGCCATCACGTCCTCGACTCCCGGAAGATCGGCGATCTGCTGCTCGAGTTGCACCGGATCCGCGATCAGGTACGCGAGCGGATCGCGCCGTCCGTACTCGGCATAGCCTGCACGGAAGACCTGCAGGTGCCCTAGGTGCGAGTGGATGGTGGACTCGCGCAGCTGCACGAACACGTCCTGGACGAATCCGCCGCTCAGGATGATGCCGACAACGCCGAAGACGATCGCCGCCAGCGTCAGCGCGGTACGCATGCGCTGGCGGAAGATGTTCCTGAACGCGAGCTGCCACATCTGTTTGTCCGCCGTCTCCCGTGCGATGGCTAGCGGTTGTGCCGCAGCGCGTTGACCACTTCCAGCCGCGAGGCCTTCCATGCCGGATACACCGAGGCGAGCGCGGTAACCGTCACCGCCAGCACGAAGGCGCCGGCCACCAGCGGGACGGTCAGGCGGATCTCACCGGTGAAACCCGTGTCGGATCCCGGCGGCGCCGGCATCGGGATGCCGACGGCGGAGATTCCGATGGCCAGCGTCACGCCTAGCGCCACGCCGAACGCGCCTCCCACGATGCCGAGCAGCAGCCCCTCGGTGAACATCAGCCGCAGCACGCTGCGCCGTCGCAAACCGAGCGCCATCAGTGTGCCGATCTCCCCGGTGCGCTCCAGCACAGTCATCACGAGCATGTTGGAAATACTGAGCACGATGATCAGGCCAATGATGAAATTCACCACGCTCATCTGCCGCGAGAACAGCTCGACTGTCTTGTTGTAGAAGTCCGCGAGTTGCTGCCAGGGCACGAACTGCAGACCCGTGGCCTGCGCCGGGAAGCGCCGGCGCAACTCCTCGATGAGGACCGGCGTCTTCTTCTCGTCGTCGAGCAGCATGACCCAGCGGTGTGCGCCTTCCGCGCGCAGCAGCGTGTGCGCCACGCCGATCGGCACGCGCAGCGCGCTGTCGTCGAACGCCTTGACCGCCGTGGTGAACGCGCCGACCAGCTTCAGCTCGACGGCGTTGATACCACCCGCGGCTGTGTTGACGAGCAGCACGACGGTGTCGCCGATGGTCACGCTAAGGTTGCGCGCCAGTCCCTCGCCCATGATCACCTCGTTGGCGTTCGCGTCGGAGAGGTTCTCCCCCGAGGTGATCACCAGCAGCTTGCTCACGGTCTTCTCGTTCCCAGGCTCCACGCCTTCACCGGCGAAGGAAACGGTCAGGTCGCCGTGACTGACGAGCCCCATGAACGCAATGCGGGGCGTGACGAACTGCACGCCCGGCGCCTGCTGCAGCGCGGAGAATTCCGGCGAAGCCTCGGGCAGGAGATAGGCGAAAGGATCCGATGCACCCGCCTCGAGATAGCCCTGCCGGACCACCTGGACGTGGCCGAGCTGCGACTCTATCGTCGCGGTACGCATGGCCCAGAAGATCCACTCGATGAAGCCGCCCGCCAGCACCAGCGCCACGACGCCAAAGCCGATGGTCGACAGCGCGATGGCGCTGCGGCGCCGGTTGCGCCACAGGTTGCGAAACGCCAGAAGCAGAGTGCCTCCCATATCGCTCAGGCTCCCGCCACTGCCAGTTCCCCCCGCTGCAGCCGCGCGTGATAAGCCGCGTTCCACGCGCGACCCATGATCGCCGCAGCCACCTCGCCAGCCACGATGCCGGACCACAGCCCGTACATGCCGAAATCGAAGTAGCGGTTCAGCAGCAGCACGAGCGGCAGCGTGACCACGAACATCTTCAGGAACTGGATGGTGATCGCGGGCCACGGGTGGCCCACCGCAAGGAATACGGCGTGGTAGATCAGCGTCGGCACCGCGAAAAGGTACGCCGGGTTCACGATTCGCGTCTGGCTCACGGCGTAGCCGATCACCGCCTCGGCATCGCTCAGGAGCCCGTAGATCCACGGCGCGAACGCGACCAAAAGCGCCGCTTGCGCAAGCACGAGCGCCAGGCCACCGCGGATCGCGGCGCGCTGCAACTCGCGCACGCGCACCAGATTCCCCCGCGCCGCGTTCTGCGCCGCCGCCGTCAGGATGGCCGAGGAAATCGCCGAGATCGACAACAGCAGCAGCTGGTCGACCCGGGCGCACAGGCCGAAAGCCGTCATCGCCGTTGGATCGATGCTTACCACGATCCGGTTGATCGCGACCAGGTAGAAGGCAACCAGTATTTCAGCCAGCCCTTGGGGCAGTCCGACCTCCAGAATTTTCTTCATCGCCTCGGGCCGCGCGCGCAGTACGTTCACGTGCAGCGGCACCTGCATCGCGCCGCTAAAGAAGATGCGCGCCAGGTACAGCAGCGACACCGCCTGCGCGATACAGGTTGCCAGCGCCGCCCCCGCCACGCCGAAATCCAGCAGCAGGATAAGGATCGGGCCCAGCACCAGGTTCAGCCCGATCCCCAGCCCCATCGCGTGCATCACGGGCTTCATCTGCCCCTCGCCCTGCGCGATGCCACTCAGCACGTTGAACGCGAATTGCAGGGCCGTGGCCGGCAGGATGTAAAGCAGGAAGGTGTGGGCGGGCTCGTGCATATCGCCGACCGCACCGAGCATCAGGGTGATCTCCCCGGACCAGGCATAGCCGACGACGATGAACACCGCGGAAGCGATCGCGGCGAGCGCAAGGCCCGCAGAGGCGACGCGGTTCAGCAGGGGCTCGTTGCCGGCGCCTATCGCGCGCGCAACCAGTGACTTCACACCGATCAGCAGGCCGTTGCTCAGCGCAAAGGCCAGCATGTAGACGGGGATGATCAGGCTGACTCCGCCGACGATTGCGGGGTCGTCGGGATCGATGCGGCTGATCCAGTAGATGTCGGTCAGCGTGTAGGCGACCCAGAACAGCGTGCTGGCGTAGATCGGCAGCGCGAGGCGCCACAGCAGCGGCCCCACTGGCCCGGAAAACATGTCAAGGGCCGCGATCGGCTCTGCGTTTGCGGCCATCGACCTCAGCCTCCCGCGCTCGCGAAGCGCGGCTTCGTGACGCGCTTCGGGAAGCGGAGCGCAGAGTGGAACGTCATGGCCATGAGTGCCGCGAAGTCCTGGCTGAAGCGCGGCTCCCCGCCGCGCTCCTCGATCACGACGCAGGTCGTGGCTATGGGCAACTGCTGCCGGTACTTGGCGTACATGTAGGCGGCGGACTCGTAGAAATCGGCGTAGACCCACTTCGACGCCGAGTCATGGTGCATGTAGGCGGAGACGACCCAGGAACGCCTGCCTCGCACCGCCTGGCTCAGGCAGAGGTCGGCGCCGTAGAAATGGTTGTTCGGCACCCGCTCGTCGAACGCAGCGTGGCGCTTGTGGACGACCAGGATGAACTCATCGAGCGTGTGCACGGTTTGCGGGTAGCACCGCGGCCGGAAGTGGTCGATGACGTGAGCGCCGCCTGCGACGTTGGTGCTGAAATTGCCCAGGAACTCCACGCCCTGCCTGAGCCCGAACCAGCGCCGCTTCAGCCGAACCCCGGCCACCCCCAGCACGCCCCAGTCCGGATCAAGGGCCTCGACCGACGCCAGCGACGCGAAGAACGCGTCTTCCCAGGCGTCGGGGTAGAACACGTCCTGGTGGCAGAAGACCAGGATGTTGCCCTCGGCACGCGCAACGGCGTCGTTGTAGGCCTTCGGCACGTTGGTGTAGCCGCGCTGGAAGATGAACTGGTGGAAACCGTCACGGTAGACCTTCGAGGCGAGCACGTTGCGCGCGAGCACCTCGTCCCGGGTGACGGGAACGATGAAGGTCAGCCTCTGCCGGCTCATGCCACGCCCCGTTGCATTTCGGTCTACCCACACGTTGTCTGACTCGGCCCCCTCGAATTGCCTGTGCAGCGCCGATGGGTCGTCAGGGCCAGTATAGCCACTGAACGCGCGGCTTACCGCCGCGGCCGCCCGGCAGTGAGACCTGCCTTGCATGCCTGCGCCGCGTTTACCACACTCTGGCGCAGGATCAGGCGCTGGATGCAGGAGTCCGGATGAACCAGAGGAAGCGCGTGCTGTTCGTCGGCGAGGCCGTCACGCTGGCGCACGTAGCGCGACCGATGGTCCTCGCGCGAGCGCTCGATCCGGCACGCTACGAGGTCGACTTCGCGTGGCATCCGCGCTTCGCCTCCCTGTTCCCGGCGTCCGGCTTCGCGATGCATACGATAGAGAGCATCCCGGGCCACCGGTTCGAGGCGGCGCTCGCCGCCGGAAAGCCGCTGTATGACGCCGCCACCCTGCGGCGCTACGTGGCGGAGGACCTGCGGCTCATCGCGCTCGCGCGCCCTGACGTGGTCGTCGGGGATTTCCGGCTCTCGCTCGCGGTCAGCGCGGCCGTGGCAAAAGTGCCGTACCTGAACCTCACGAACGTGTACTGGAGCCCCTACGCCCGGCAGCGCTTCCCGGTGCCGGAGCTGCCGGTCACGAAACTCCTGGGCGTGGGGCTGGGCCAGCTGGCGTTCAGCCTGGCGCGACCGATGGCCTTCGCGCTGCACGCGCGCGCCCTGAACACCGTGCGGCGCGAACACGGGCTGACCAGCCTCGGCCACGACCTGCGCCGCACCTACACCTGGGGAGACCACACGCTCTACGCCGACATTCCCGAGCTGTTCGCCACCCGGGATCTGCCGCCGAACCACCACTTCCTCGGGGGCATCCTGTGGTCCCCGGCCGTGGCGAACCCCGACTGGTGGGACACGCTGCCGGCGGACCGCCCGATCGTCTACGTCACGCTGGGCAGTTCCGGGCGGAGCGACTTGCTGCCGGTCGTGCTGCAAGCACTGGCCGGGCTGCCGCTCACGGTCATCGCTGCCACCGCTGGGCGAGTGTCGCTGACGAACGTGCCAGC
This sequence comes from Gammaproteobacteria bacterium, assembly GCA_016718385.1. Classification (GTDB taxonomy): domain Bacteria; phylum Pseudomonadota; class Gammaproteobacteria; order Pseudomonadales; family UBA5518; genus UBA5518. The sequence continues at coordinate 40,862 of JADKDK010000010.1, read as the reverse complement.
CAATGCCCGCGTGGCCGACTACCTGCCGGGCGAGGCCGCCGCCGCCCGCGCGCGGCTGGTGATCTGCAACGGCGGCAGCCCGACCACGCAGCAGGCGCTTGCCGCGGGCGTCCCCGTGCTCGGCATACCGAACAACCTCGACCAGTACCTGAACATGCAAGCCGTGGCCTCGGCGGGGGCCGGGAAGTTGTTGCGCGCCGGCCAGGCATCGGCACCGGCGGTGAACGGCGCAGCGTCGGTGCTCCTGAACGGGGACCGCTATGCCCAGTCCGCCGCGCGGCTCGCGGGGCACTTTCGCCGGTATGACGCCGCGGCGCGCTTCCGGGAGGTGCTGGACGCCGTGACCTGATCCGCAGCCTCTGCTGCCTCTGCTATCTATACTCATGCCACACCTCCAACGACGGAGCGCTTCCCGATGCGCGCGATCACGCCCCCCCAGATCCTGACCTTCTTCGCCCTCCTGTCCGTGATACTCACCTTGGGGCTGGGGACTACATGGTTGTTGCTGGGAGGCCTGCCGCTGGGCGACTTCCGCGGGGTGGCCCTGGTGTTCGCCGGCGTAGTGCTTGTCTATTTATACGCCTTCCTTGTCTACCGGCTGTTCCTGCACTTCGTGCCGCTGCAGGAGGGTGAGCTCGCAGAGGGGTCCCGCGCCGAGTTCGCAGCGCAGGTCAACATCCTTTTCTACCTGATTCTGTTCAACACCCTGATCCGGACCCATTTCCTGCCGGTGCCGCTGATGCGGCTGGTGTACCTAGCACTAGGTGCCGAGCTTGGGAAGAACACCTATAGCGCCGGGGTGCTCCTGGATCCGGCGCTCACACATATCGGCGATAACTGCATCGTGGGACACGACGCCGCCCTATTCGCCCACGCGATCGAGGGCACGCGCTTCTCGCTGGCAGCCATCCACATTGGCAACAACGTGACCATCGGTGCCACAGCCGTGGTGATGTCGGATGTGGTGATAGGGGACGGGGCGATCGTGTCGGCGGGGGCGATCGTGAACAAGGGGACGCGCATCGGGCCTGGGGAGGTATGGGGAGGGGTGCCGGCGCGGTGGTTGCGATGATCAGCCAGGAAGTTGCTCAGCGGCAACCTGTTCGCGCAACGCAGCCACGCCTGCCGCCCGGTGTCGAAAACTTTTACAGTCCACCGCATCCAGACTGTCGCCCTCCCTCAAAAAAAACTGTAACGCATTGTTTTATATGTTAATTTCAAAATTGGCCCACGAGTTGCTTTAATCACCCCCGAGTGCTTGTACGACGACAACCAGAGTTCAAGCAGCGGGCACGAAGAGTCGGGAAAACACCTCAACTGTAACTTGTGGAGAGTAATGTCATGAAACTCCTTAGAAAAAACGCAACTCTGGCTGCCGCAATCGCGGCGATAGCCGGCATGGGTCTGGCAGGAGAAGCCTCTGCTGACGTGTATGCAGGGTCGAAGCTGGAAATTTCCAACCTGACGCTGGCCATCTCGGGAGTAACGGGCGGCGCGGGAATTACTGGGTTCACCTTCAACTTGGATAACACGGCCACTCTGAACGGCGTTTCGGCGACGACGGCCGGCATCAGTTCGACCTGCAACAATCTTCTGCCGACCTGCGCAGCATCGCCCGCTTCGCCGCTTACCGCGGTTGCGGCCAACGCGCCGGGCAGCACGATCCAGCGCGTCGATGGTTCGGCCACGAACTTCAGCTTCTTTGGCCCCAATGGCACCGATACCTTTGCGAACTCGGACTCCGAGATCCTGACCGCGCAACTGGTCGATGGCGTTCCGACGAGCACCGTGCAGATTTCGGAAGCACAAATTGCTGGATCGGGCACCTGCCCAGTCTTCGACCAACGTGCAGTCGAACACGCAGTTCACGTTCACTTTCAACATCGATACCGGTGGTACCTTGGTCCTGGATTTCGACGCGAACCCTGCCCTCTATGTCGCCGTCAACACGCTCAACTTGATTGGCGCGCTTGCCCAAGCCAACACGGGGGCGAGCTTTGCGCTGACGTCCACGAACGGGACGTCGGTGCGCTGGACTCCGGACGGCATCAAGGGTAACGCATTCAGCAGCTGCCTCGGGGTGACCTCCTGCACCGAGAACAACGACGACGAGAGCCTGAACAACACCGTCGGCCTTCCTGGAGGCAATCCGGTCAGCGTGGGAATCAGTGACGCGCGCTCCGGCAATGACCTCGGGGTGTCGGACTTCGGCATCACGATTGCCGGCTTGCAGGAGGGCTCGTACTCCCTGACGCTGGCTGCAACGTCGTCGGTGAACGTGGTCCAGCGCGTTCCGGAACCGGGCGTGCTGTCCCTGCTCGGTGCAGGGCTCGCGGGCTTCGGCTTGATCCGTCGCCGCAAGTCGCGCAAGTCCTGAGGTGGTCGAGCGAATCCGCGCGGGCGCCACTGCGCGGATTCAGGCCCCCCGAGCAATCGGGGGGTTTTTCGTTTCAAGGTATCGAATTCTGAACGGACTGCGGCGCACGAACGCTCAATCGAAGAGCGTCCGAACGTGTTCCTCGATGACTGCCGCGACCTTTCCTGCGCCACCAACGTATTGACCGATCCGGCCCGAAACGGCGCGAGCCCGTTCGCGATAGCCGGCGTTGCCAAGGACCTCCTCCAGGGCATTGACCACCAGCGCGAAGCCCACCTTCTCCACTTGCTTCAGCATCATGCACTGCCCCAGCCCCAGGCTCCGTATCCGCTTGCCTCCGTAGGCCTGCTCCTGGTGCGTAGCGACCACGACGACAGGGAGTCCGTGCTGCAGCGCCTGGTACAACGTGCCGTTGCCGCCATGACAGCACACCGCATCGCAGTGCGGCAGCAGCAGGTCCACGTTCACGTATTGCTCCAAGAACACGCCCGCCGAGGGTACACGATCTACGGGAACATCCGGCGCCCCCGTGGCCACTACCACCTGCATGCCCTTTCGCGCCAGCGTATCCAGGTGTGGCAGCAGATCCTCCAGGCCCTCGCTTCCCAGCGAGAGATAAACCGTGGGCTTGCCTGCATCGAGATCGGCCAGGCATCGAGGTGCCGGCAGGCTGTTGTGCCACGTAATGGGGCCGACGTAACTCGCGCCAACCGGAAGCGATCGTACCGGGTTGAATTCCGGCACATCGACGAAGAACGTCACCCCCCCTTGTTCGTGCTCGTAGGCGCGCAGCCGCGGGAGCCCCATGTCGCGCCGAATCGCATTGAGACCGTGCATGACCACACGGTCGTACATCGCACATTCGACGGCATTCTCCAAGCGATCCAGCGCACCGGCGCCCGGTAGTCGATTCCCTCCCGGCAGGTTGCGCGCGCTGAAAAATGGGATGCGTCTGCTGTTGCTCATATGCACGTTGAGCAATGCAGCCGTTTTTCAATCCCGGTGTTCCGCCGATGTTCGCGCCGTGGGCCGATTGTCGATCAGCACCAGATCCGGCCGGTACTCGCGAAACAGTGCCAGTTCGGCCGCGACGTATTCATCCAGCTGACGTCGCGGGTACAGCTCCCACAAACGCTGGGACCTGACCGCACGTACCACCTGTTCCACCGATATGTACGGAAGCTCCCGGACAGCAAAGCCATCCGCCTCGGCCACGCCCAAGTACTTGCCGAGACCCGCGAACAGGACTTCATGGCCTCTGGCGCGAAGCTCCCTGGCCACTTCGAGCAGCCTGGATACATGCGCCAGGGCGTGCGCATTCCCGATCGCGACGAACCTCAAGTCTCTGGATCCATGTATTGATGTGGGCTACAAGGCGTCAAGCGCGGCCTTTGCCGACACAGCAACCGGTGCGTCGCCCGCCCGCTCGACGATCCCCTGCAACAGCTGCTTCGCCTCTCCTTTACGGCCCTGGTCAGCCAGCACCTTTGCATAGTTCAACTGGATTCCCAGGTCGCCCGGTGCGCGTTTCGCCGCGTCCGCTACAAGGCGCTGTCCTCGCTCCCGGTCCCCCTGCATGATCAGGAGCGATCCGAGCGTATCCATGATCGTGGCATCGGTCGGCGCGAGCTGGTTCGCCTTTCCGCATACGCGAGGGCGCTCGCCAGATCGCCATTTCGACTCAGCCACGCCGGTTGTTGAGTGCCAGATAGTTGTCCGGATGGCGTTCGACGACTTGCGCGTACACATCACGCGCCTCGGACTCCCTGTTCAGCGACAGATAGGCCCCCGCCAGGTGCATTGCCACGTGGGGAATATCCGGCCGCGCCTGCAACCAGCCTTTCATTTTTCCGATCGCATCCTCGTACTTTTTCTCGCCCCACAGCGATCGCGCATACGAAACCATCACTTCCTCGTCCGCTCCGTTTTCCTCCAACAAACTGGCGAAACGGTCCGACGCCGTCGCGAAATCTCCCGTTCCCAGGGCGAACCAGCCCTCTATGCCGAGCACTTCCGGGCGCTCGCCGAAATCCTGCCTGAGGACGACCAGCCGATCCTTTGCCTTCTCGACCTTGTTGTCGCTGACCAGCATCTTCACTTCGCCAACGCGCGCCGGGAGATACTTCGGATCGAGCTCCAGCGAGCGAACGAGCGCCTCATTTGCGCGCTTCACGTCGCCTTTTCGGGCCAGGGCTTCGGCGTAATAGAAGTGCGCCATGGCCGAATCAGGCATGGCTTTCGTGAGTTGCTCGAAAGTCATCGCCGCCGACGCGAAGTCGCCGCCGCGCAACTGGGCCTTACCGCGCAACTCCAGCAGCGCCGGCGCCTTCATGATCTGCTCCGGGCTCAGGTCCCGTGTCAGCTCGAGCACCTTGTCGAGGCGCTGTGCACGGCTGTATGCATTGGCAAGCGCAGCCCGGACCCGCAACTGATCAGGCGCCTTCTCGTAAGCCGCCTCCAGCACGCGAACGCTTGCCTCCTCGCCCGACAGGCGCGTCTCCGGGCATCGCGAGGACAGCACTGCCTCCTCGTCGCCGGGGTGCGCATCCACGACGCCGCTCAGGCAGCTTGCGCGCGGCCTCGAGGTTTCCGTCATGCATCTCGATCCGGGCAAGGTTCTTCGCCGCCGACGGTTCGTTCGGCTGCAGTTGCAGTACCTGTTGCAGGTGGGTCCTTGCGGTGTCCCACTGCCCGGCGACCAGATAACAGGCAGCAATCAGCTTGATGGGGTCGACCGCCTTGGGATCCTTCTCGTGCAACGCCTGTGCCTGCTTGAGGGCGTCGGCTATCTCACCGTCCCGGAATGCGGCAAGGGCACGGAACAATGCGCGGGTCGCGTCGTCACCCTGCATTGCGGCCTCACCCAACCCGCTCGCCATATCGGCTTCGAGCGCTTGCCCCGTCATCAATTTCGCGATGTCGAGCGCCTCCCGGATCGATGTGGAGTCCGGTTCCAGCGCGAGAGCGCGTTCGTAATACTTGCGCGCGTCTTCAGGTTTCGCGACCAGCAGCGACACATAGCCGAGCATCTTCAGCAGCGCGACATCATCCGGCGCATCCGCAACCGCCTTGCTGAGCGTTTCTGTCGCGGCACCCAGTTCCGATTGACTGATCTGTACGGCGCCCATCAACTGCGTTGCCGTACTGGATCGAGGAGCCATGCTGCTTACCAGCTGCGCCTGGGCGCGGGCCTGCTCCAGGCGCCCGAGGCTCAAGTACGTCGCAGCGAGATAGTATTCCCTCGGCAGGTAGGGTTCCTGCATTCCCCGCTTGCTCGCCTCCAACGCTTCGGCCGCCTTGGCATGGTCACCCTGCACGAAGTAGTTCACGCCCGCGACGTAATTGACGTAAGGGCTGTCGCCCTGCCCCGCCGCCCGCAACGTCGCGATGTCCGCATCGGACTCCGCAAACTTTTTCAAATGTGCACGCGCCAAGGCCCGCTTCGCGAGATCCAGTCCCGCGTAACGGCATTCTCGATCGCCTTGGTGAACGCGTTCTCCGCGTCTGCCGCCTTGCCCTGCTCGAGTTCGATCTGACCCTTCACGCTCCAGGCGTCGGGGGCGGCCGGATCCACTTCTATTGCCTTTGCGACCCATTCGCCAGCGCCGGGGTAATCGCGCTTCAGCGCGTGCAACAGGGCCATGCCCACCAGCGCGGGTACGGATTTCGAATCGAGCTCCAGCGCCTCGCTCAGCGTGTAGCCCGCCTCGTCGAACTCGCGCCGCTCGGCGTACGCTTGTCCGCGGATCCCGAGAATTGCAGCGTGATCGGTAGTTGATACGCCGTCATCGACGAGGTGAGACTCTGCCAGTACCCGTTGCAGATCTCCCTGCATTGCGATCGCCTCAAGGAGCGGCAACTGCGCTTCCCCCAGCGCATAGCCCAATTCCACAGCGCGTCGATACTCTTTCTCGGCTCGCGCTCCATCACCCAGATCAAGGCTGACACGCCCCATCATCACACGCGCTTCCAGCAGGTTCGGATCCTGCTGAAGGGCGTTGTTGAGCTCGATGGTCGCCGCCTTGAAATTGTCCTGTGCGAGCAACGCCTTTGCCTGCGCCACGTGCTCGGCCGGCGTCGAGCCGCCGCAGCCCACCAGCGACAACGCGATCACCAACAGAAGCGGTGCTGTCGCGCGAATTGCACTAGCCATCGTCATGCTCCCAAGAACCGAATCGACACGATTCGATGTGGATTTTACAGGTCGTTCGGGGATGCTAGCAGACATCGAACAATTTGCCATCACGAGAGCCTCCGGACGAAAGCTTGTGGTTCGCGCACGCCGACGAACGCTACCTGAAAGCCGATTGCCGGCATTCGCTAGGCACTCCCAGTGCTTGGGCCTGCAATGAGATTTCGCAGCGCCAGCCTCAGCGACCGCGCACGCGGCAAGGCGCCGACACCCACCCGCCCGAGGAACACACCATGCGCAAGCTCGGCGTTAACGAACAGTTTGCTCAGGCCCGTCCGAATCCGCGGGACGGCGGCGTCGGCACCTTGCTCAGCCGTGAACCGTATCGAACGCTCGCCGTAGCGCGCGAATATCAACGGCGTCATCTCCGGCTGAAATTGCAAGGCCAAACTCGTCGCTGTAAGCCAGAATCGCTGCACCGCCCGTCCACCCGCAATGTAATCGTCGATGGCCTCCAGCGGCTTGTCGGCAACTATCAAGAAATGCGCTGCACAGCGGTAGCCGGGCAACAAATCCATCTGGAGGCGCGGCGGCCAAGTGCCCGCGAGGTAGCGGTTCATGAACTGCACGCGTTCCCAGCGCTGCAGCACCCACTTCATGATCTTCAGCGTCACGGCATCGACGCCGATAGCCTGGTCGGGCAAGCGGTCCTCGCTGAACTGGGCACCCCACTCGATGTTCCTGCGGTGCACCTCCCACGCTTCGCGCGTGGTCAGGCGGATATACGCGCTGCGGAACAGCAGCTTCGCCATCTGCCAGCGCTTGCGCGGCCCTTCGATCCAGAGCACGCGGTGGCCAACACCCACCGACGCCTCCAGCGCCTTCTTTTGTGCATCGGTCAATGGCCGGGTACTGAACGGCCGCCGCTGCGTCACGCGCGCCTTCACGAAGGGAAGAAGCTTGTGCTGGACGGGTTCTGCCGCCCTCTGCAGATGCACGTCGATCAATGGCTTTTCTTCGGGCGCGTCGCTACGGCGGGCGAAAGTGGCCTGCAATCCCTCGGCGGAAGCAGCAATCGCAATGGTTTCCAGCAGTGCGCCCACCGCGATCTGGCTCGCACGGCCGTCCAGGTCGTAGACGCACCAGTCACGAGTGTCGTGCGCGTGCACCACGAAGTGGTCGTCCGTGAGGACCTCGAAGCGCCACGGCTGCTCGTTGTCGCCGCTCGGCGCCCAGCGTGCCAGGTCCAGGATCCGTTCGATCGGCGTTTGCGGTGGCGCCGGGTCGGTGCCTATGGGCGGCGCTGGGGTCAGGCTGCGTCGTGCAATCATCAGCATAAGGCGCTGCACCGGGTTGTTGATGCCCCACGGTCGCCAAGTCTTCTTCAACCGGTTCCGGTAGGCATCGAAATGCAGCCCCCTCGGCGCCGCAACCACATCGCCGCGATTCAGCAGGATCTTCAACGCATTGGCGCAGGCGACGCCGGCGCAGAGGTCGCAGGCCATCGCGGTCGAAGGGCCTTCATGGCCCTCGAGGTTCACTCGCCCCTTCTCCGCCAGGTACGTCAGCTGCAGCATCGCCGGCGACAGGCCGACCAGGAAGCGTAGCAACTGCTCACTTTCAGGCTGACCCTCCATACGGAAGTATTCCTCGAACGTCATCTGCCCGGGCATGAACGCGAGGAAGGCAGTGCCCATGCCGAGCGGTGCCGCTGTGATGGCGGGTATACCGCGCTCGGCGCAGGCAGCGAAGACCATGCGACGGGTCTCGACGGCGAAGAAATCGAGGCTGTCGACGTAGAGGTCGACTCCGTCCAGAAAGGCATCGAGGTTGTCGCAGTTGACACCCTGCGGGAAGCTGCGCAACTCGAGCTCGGGGTTGATGTCCCGCGCCAGTTCTGCCAGTACCTCCGCCTTCGGTTGCCCGAGGTGGCGCAGGCTGGCACCAGCCTGGCGGTTGAAGTTGGGCAGGTCGAAGGTATCGAAGTCCGCGATATTGAACGCCCCGATCCCCAGGCGGGTGAGTGTCAGGACGTGGCTACCACCCACGCCACCCAGGCCCGCGATGGCGATGCGCTTCGCACGCAGGAGTGCCTGTTCGGCTTCGGTTACCCAGCCGAGGTTGCGGGCGAAGGCGCGGTGGTAGTCGAAATCCGGGGGCAAGGATCGGTTCTCCGGGGTGGCGAAAGCGGGTCAATCAGGGCCCTTGGAGGATAGTCCAATTCCTGGGGCGGGAGGCAATGTCCCGATGAATCCAGGACCCACACCCCCCCCCGGGCTCAGCAGGCGTGGCGCAGACTGGCGTAGGAACTGGACAGGCTCCTGTAGATATCGAAGTAGAAATCTTTCAGTTCCGGGACGCATGTGCTCAATAGCGGTCTGCGTGGTGATGAAATACGGCGCGCGCCAGCCGTGGTAGTCGATCTCCTGCCCGGCGCGTTCGAAGTGCAGCCCCGAGCGCGCCAGCACCTTGGGCAGGAACACTTCCATCATCGCGAAGATGTTGTTGCAGCCGGTCAACTCGGTGAGCGCGGTGGCCGCCATGAACGAGGCCGTAGCCACCAACGAGAAGGTGCGCAACTCCTGGTGCGAGAAGTCCAGGGCATCCAGTTCGCCCAGCTGGCTACGGTCCTCGCCGAGGCGCCGGCGGAAGCGCCCGTCCACCGCCAGGCGCGAGATCTCGCAGATGGTGGCGCGGTTGTGCTTCATGAAGCCCACCGTCGCAGGATCCAGGCTGTGGGCGCAGTGCGCTTCGATTGGCAGCGGCATATGGTTGCGCTCATCCCGGGTGCGCACCAGGCGCACGCAACCGGCCGCCAGGCCGCTGCGCCGGTGGGTCACCAGGCAGTGCAGCGAGCGCGCGTCGAACTCGTCAAATTCGGCCTTGTCGGGGAAGGCGTCGGCCGGTTCGTACTGCAGTTCCTCGCAATACACCCGGTAGCGCAGGCGATAGACCGCCTGCTTCTGCTCCGGCGTCGTCGCCAGGCTCACCTTGAAGAAGCGACGGAAATCCTCCGTCAACGAGACGTGTACCGGGCTCACGACGCCGCCCTGAGCCCTTGCCCGAACTGGCTGCGGATGCGCGTGTTGATGGACTGGTACAACTCGGTGAGCTCCGGACGCATATTGGCGACGGCGTCCTGCGTGCGCACGAAATAGGGCGCGCGGATGCCGTGATAATCGGTATCGGCACCGGCGCGCTGGAAGCGGATGCCGGAGCGTTCGAGCAGCCGCGGCAGGAAAGGTTCCATCATCGCGAACACATTGGTGCGCCCGGCCAGTTCGGTGAGCGCCGTGGCGGCGAGGAAGGCCGCCACCGAGATCAGGGGAAAGGTACGCACTTCCTGGCGCGACACGTCCAGCCCTCCCAACTGCCCGTAGCGGGTGCTGGATTCGCCGGGCCGGCGGCGGAACTGCCCGTCGACGGCCAGGCGCGAGATCTCGCACACCGTGCTGCGGTCCAGGTTCAGGCTTTCGAGGAATGCGTGGTCCAGGCTGGGACCGCAATGCGCTTCCAGAGGCAGCAGCTCGAGGCCGGCGCCCGCATTGGCCGGCACCAGTCGCACGCAACCCGCCGGACGCCCCGTCGGCCGGTGCGTGATCAGGCAGTGGAGCGAGGCCGCATCGTACTTGTCGCGTTCCTGCCCGTCGGGGAAGGCTTCCCGCTCTTCATAGCCGAACTCTTCGCAATACACGCGATAGCGCACCTCGTAGACGCGCTTGCACAGCTCCGCCGACGAGGCAAAGTCGACTGAAAACCAGGTATTGAACGCCTCGCAGGGAGATGCGGTGCCTTCGCTCATTCAGCATCCTCCCCGGAAGTCAGTGACGCACTTGCGGGCGGCAAACAATGTTGTGAAGCAGTTCGCATATCCTACCCGCATCAGCAGACAAACGAAATGCACCATCACAGCGCAGGGATTTACGGGAGGCAATCATCGAGCCATCGACACACGCACCAAGACTGGTCAATCGGTTGGCACTCAACAGTCCCCATTGAAGATAGCCGCAGCAGGGGAAATGTAAATATTCCCGTCGTGCAGGATCCCCCACTGAATCATCGATAGCCCTGCGATTGCACATGTCGCAACAGCCCTGCCACGCCGGCCTCCAGCAATTCCAGCACGCGCTCGAAGCCCGCGTAGTTGCCGAAATAGGGATCCGGCACCTCCGCCAGCCCGGTCTCGGGCGCGAAATCCATCAATAGCGACACCTTGTGGGCATGCTCCGCGGGGCACGCGTCCAGCAGATAACGCCGATTATTTCCGTCCATGGCCAGGATGTAGTCGTGTTGGGCGAAGTCCCTGGCCTGCACCTGGCGCGAACGCATCCGGCTCAGGTCGGCGCCCACGCTGGCCGCGGCGCGCTGGGCCCGCGCATCCGGCCGCTGCCCGCCAAGCTTTACGTGCGTGCCGGCGGATTGGACCACAATGGCCTTGCCCAGTCCCGCGCGCCCGGCATGCAGCAGCAAAAGCCCCTGCGCCATGGGTGAGCGGCAGATATTCGCCGTGCAGACCATCAGGATCGAGAGCTTTTTCACCAGCCTGTCCCGCCCGCTTACCGGCCGCCGTCCAGCAGCGCGCGCACATAACGCACCGGGATCGCGTACGTGATCCCCGAGGGATCCGCCAGCGCCGCCTCCTTGGTCTTCTTGACCAGCACGCTGTTGATCACCCCGACGACCCGCCCCGTGCGCACGTTGTAGACCGGGCTGCCGCTGTTGCCGGGGTAGGCGGTCGCGTCCAGTTGGTACACCTCGAAGGGCGAGCGGATGCGCCTGACCTGTTCCGCCGTGAGCGTGCGCGAGGACATGGCCGGGATCACGATCGGCGTGACCGCCGAGACGATGCCGCGGTGGGTGGCCGGATACAGCCCGAGCACCGGGCCGATCGGGTAGCCGGTAAAGGCGATCTCCTCGCCTTCGCGCACCGTCCCGGGCTCGGCGAGTTGCAGCGCAGGCAGGGCCGCCCCGCCGATCTCGAGCAGCGCCACGTCGTGGTCCGGATCGCTGCGCACGACGCGCGCCTGGCGCGCCTCGCCCGAACCGCCGCGTCCCACGAACACGGCAAGGGCCTCCATCGCCTCGGCGTCGAGCTTCTGCGGGATCACGTGGAAGTTGGTGATCACCTGCCGCCCGTTGCCGACCACGAAGCCGGTACCGAGATAGTTCAGCGCCGGCCCCGCGGCGTTGGCGCGCTTGGCGGGCTTGACCGTACCGACGGCGACGATGCTGGGGCGGATCTTGTCGACGGTGTCGGGCAGACCAGCGTGAACAGGAACTCCGCACAAAAGCAGGAATGCCACCATGTAGGAGCGGGCCATGCCCGCGACCCCACACCCGGCCCGCGCGCGCAAAACGGAACTGGCTGTCGTGCGCACTCTCTAGATTCCTGTAATCAGCATGTCCAGCGCAGCGACGATCGCATCGCGCACGGGAGCCAGATCCGCCACCCGGGCCCCCAAAGCTTTCCCCGGAATACCGGCCAACTGGGGCGTGAGCACAGCGTATTGCTTGCCGGCAACCTCGACAACCGGGGTAAGCGTCTCGATGAGTTTCCCCTTCATGACCGATGCGGGGCAGAGCGGCACGACCACACGCGTGCCAAGGCCGGCAATCAAGTCGCTCTGCACATCGAGCAGGAGCGGGAAAGCCTCACGGGTATTCGCATTGGGATTGCGGTAAACGCTGAACTGCGACATCAGAAACTCCTGATGCCGGCGCTGAATACCCCATGCGCCTCTACGTGCTCGTTGTAGGCATCAATGGCATCGCGGTTGCGAACAAGCCATTCCTCGCGACGCCGTTGCTCGAGCGCCTGGATCAAGGCCTGTTCCAGCGTGGCGGAGAGATTGATGTTCAGTTCACGCGCCCGGCTCAGCAGATCCGCGTTGACGCTGAGGTTGGCGGCTTTCTTGGGGGCCTGGGAGTTGAATACAGGTTGCATGGGCGATACCGGGCGTGAAAACATGCGCAAAGTCTATACGCATACGAGTGCGCAAGCTAACAGATGAACTTATCATCGCGTCGCTCGCGGCAATCAAAGCCGGAGGCTCGCAAATCGCACCGGGTCGGCTTCTGGTGGTTCGCCTACGTTGCGTTCGTTATCTACGGAAGCCTGGTCCCCCTGCAGTTCACACCGCTGCCCTGGAACGACGCCTGGACCACATTCCAGCAGATACGCCTGCTGAACGTCGGGACTGGCGGGCGGGCCGATTGGGTGGCGAACGGGGTGCTGTACGTGCCCGTCGGATTCCTCACGGCGATGCTGTTGAGCGGGCAGCGGCGCGGCGCGGTACGCTTCGCCGCCTCGCTGGGAGCGATGGTTTTCGTGGCCGCGCTGGCGGTGAGCATCGAGTTCGTGCAGTTGGCCTTCCCACCGCGCACGGTCTCTCTCAACGATCTGCTGGCGGAACTGGTGGGCGGCGGATTGGGTGCCATCCTGGCAGGAGTGGCGAGCGACCGTTTCCGGGAACTTTGGGCGGCAATGACGGGAGCGGCTGATCGCCTGCTGCCCAGGCTGCTCGAAGGCTATGCACTGGCTTACTGCGCATTCAGCCTGTTCCCATACGATTTTCTCCTGTCTGCCACGGAACTTGCCGACAAGCTTCACTCAGGACGCTGGGGCTGGGTGTGGGCGGCCGGGAGCGGCCGCGGCACTGGCACCGCTGCAGCGGCAAAAATTGCCGCGGAAGCCCTCGCAGCCGCACCTCTCGGCCTGCTGCTCGCCAGTTGGGGAAAATCGGCCCGGCAAGCATGGCGGTTCGGGCTCGCGCTGGGGATCGGTATCGAGTTCGCCCAGTTCTTCCTGGTATCCGGGGTGTCGCAGGGATTTTCCGTGCTCACCCGGGCGCTTGGCATAACTGCGGGCGCGCTCGCCTGGCACCGGCGGCACAGGTTCGACCCGCTACGACTCGCGGCGGCTATCCGCCACTCCGGGTGGCTGCTGGCAACCCTGTATATCCTGTCATTGGCCGCTGTCACGGGCTGGTTCGAGCTGGAGTGGCAGGGCCTCGAGGCCGCAGCGGCAAGCTTGCGTGAAGTACGATTCCTCCCTTTCTACTATTACTACTACACCACCGAGCAGGTTGCCCTGCTGAGCCTGGTCTCGATAGGCCTGATGTACGGGCCGCTGGGCGTTGTAGCGTGGGCCAACTTCATGGGACCGCGTGCAGCTGCAAGCATGGCGATGTTCGCCGCGGCGGTGGTCGAGTCGAGCAAGCTGTTCCTGGTGGGCCTGCATCCCGACCCGACCAATGTACTGCTGGCGGGAATTCCGGCCTGGCTGGCGTACTGCTTGTCCAGGGGCACTGCGAGGCTGAGCCTGTCCCGCAGCGTGTGCAAAATGCATTTCGACAACAGAACGTCATGACACTCCCCGGACCCGACCACGTGACCGCCTCCGCCGACCTCGCGAAGTCGCGGCCGGCAACTCTCCTGCAACGGTTACTGGCACTCGCGCTCGCAGCAACAGCCATTTTCCTCGCAGCGCGCTTTCCAACGGCACCACTGGCCCTGGCGCTCGGCCTCTGTGCCTACCTGCTGGTTTCGCTGCGTTTTGCAGATGCCTGGCTGCTCGTTGTGCCCGCGCTGCTACCCCTCTTATACCTCGCTCCGTGGAGCGGCCGGGTATTTTTCGACGAGTTCGATCTGCTGCTGCTTTGCTCGCTTGCGGCTGCACTGTGGCATGGTCGCGCGCATTCCAGGCATCGGCGCATGAGCTCCGGCGGGCGGGTGGCGCTGGCGCTGTTCACCCTCGTTTACCTGCACGCGTTGTGGCGCGGCGTGTCGGGTATTGGCGAACTGGACTTCAACTCACTGGCATCGTATTACAGCCCCCTCAATGCGCTGCGCATCGGCAAGGGCTTTTTCTGGGCCCTGGCGCTCTATCCCGCGTTGATCGGCGCACAGCAGGAGGACAGGGCCCGCAGCAACCGTCTGCTGACAACGGGCTTGTTGCTGGGGATGTCGGGCGTCGCCGCGGTCGTCTTCCGGGAGCGGGGCGTGCTGCACGACATGGTCTATTACCAGGGGCTGCGGCAACTGCTCGACAGCTTGCTGGACTTCGGCACGTCATATCGCATCACCGCGCTGTTCGCCGACATGCACACCGGCGGCGAAGCCATCGATGGCTACCTCAGCCTGGTGTGGCCTTTCGCCGCCCTGACCCTCGTCACAGCCCGAACCCGGTGGCTTGCTGCATTCGCGGCCGCGGTGACTCTTGCCGCGTTTTACGCGATGGTCGTCACATTCTCGCGTGGCGTTTATTTCAGCTTCGGAGTTGTGGTTTTCACGGCCTGCATGCTTGGTGTGATGAAACACTGGAAGAGTGTCCCCGCGAGGCTCTTCCTGGTGACCGCCCTGTACAGCGGCGCGTCGGTAATCGCGGCCATACTGGCGTTCCGCGCCGGCGGCATTGCTGCCATATTGGCGTGCATTCTCGGTTTCGCAACAGGGGCAGGATACGTCTTCGGAAGCGAACGAGGCCTGGCGTCATCCTTGCTGAGGGGGCTCGCGACAAGCAGCGCCCTGGGATGCGCGGCAATCGCCGCCTATGCCGCAATAACCAGCAAGTGGGCGCATATGGCCCCGGGCACCGGCATCAGCCTCGCCGTCTCAGCCGCCTTGCTCTTCGCGCTTGCGGGGGCTCACCTCAACCACGGCTGGCGCGGCCAACTCGGCACCCGCAACCGCGCGCTGGCTTCCCTGCTGCTGTGCGCCGCGATCGCGGCTTTCGTGCCCAGCCTATTTGGCTCACGCATGGAGCAACGATTTGCCACTACCACCCAGGATCTGCAGCACCGCGTCGCGCACTGGCGCGATGCTGTCGCGGTGATGGACGACGACTGGAACACGCGGATCCTCGGCCAGGGTGTCGGACGATTCCCCGAACGCTACTACTGGGTCAAGCAGCAGGCCAGGGACGTAGGCGGTTTCGTGTTTCGGCAGGAAGGAGGAAACGCGTTCCTGCAATTTGCCGGCGCGCATGACGTACGCCTCGGACAACGAGTCGCGCTGCAGTCGAGTCAGGCCTACAGGCTCACGCTCGATGTGCGCACGCGCGACCCGGAGGCCGACTTGCATCTGCGTTTCTGCCATCGCCACCTGATCCATCCGACGGAATGGAACCCTGCCTGCGTGGACCTTGGCCGGCGTGTGAAGGACACACAGGGGGAATGGCAGCACCTGGAGTTCGATTTCAACTCCGGCGACCTGGGTGCGCTCGAGCTGGAACTGCAATCACCACTGGTACTGGAACTGGCCAACCGGCGGGAATACGACATGAACACGAAGCCCCAGACATTGCTCGAAATCGATAACCTGCACTTGCAGCACGCGGGATCCGGACAGGAACTCCTGCGCAACGGCAACTTCGAACACGGCATCGATCACTGGTTCGGTTACTACGATTTCAACCACCTGCCGTGGCACATCAAGAATCTCTGGGTGAATGTCTACTTCGAACTGGGAATCGCAGGACTCGTGGCTTTTGTACTGCTGCTCAGCACATCCATTCGCGGACTGCTCACGCAAACATCTGGTGACGCTGGCGAGGCTGCCTTTTCGATTGCCGTACTGTTGGCGCTGGTCGGCTTTGTCGCGGTGGGAACGTTCGGCACGATGCTCGACATACCGCGCGTAACGTTCCTTTTCTTTCTTTTGCTGCTCTGTGGTCTGACGCAGAGGGCCAGCCCCAGGACCCAGCACATGCGTCGTCGCGCGCAGGGCGCACTCCCACAGGGGGAGTCCCATCGCGCGCTCCTACAGCAACAGCATCACGGGTCGGGAAACTCCTTCAGCAGCGCCAGGGCCTCGTCTTCGGGCATCGCCTCCAGTTCGGCGAGCAGTTGCTCCAGCAGCGCCGGATCCTCGACCACGACCGATCCTGCTATCTCGACCGCCAGTTCCCGCACGGTGGGCTTGCGGAACATCACGGATACCGGGAGGTCAGCGTGCAACGCGTCGTTCAGGCGCGTGACGACCTGGGTCGCCGTCAGCGAGTCGCCGCCGATGGCAAAGAAATTGTCATCGGCGCCCACGCGAACGCCGTGCAGCACCTCGCCGATGGTGTCGGCGACGAGTTGCTCCAGCTCGTTCTGCGGCGCCACGTAATCGCCCTGCAACTGCTGCCCGAACTGCGCCGCCAGGCCGATGCGCTGGAGCTTGCCGGTCGGACCCTTGGGGACGGCATCGACAATCAGGACCTGGCTCGGCACCTTGAAATCCGCCAGGCGCTCGAAGGCAAACGCCCTGATATCTTCCCGGCCCAGCCGCGAACCCGGTGCAAGCACCACCGCCGCGGCCACGTCCTCGCCGAGCGTCGGATGCGGCACGGCGAAGCCCACCGCCTGCACGATCTCGGGGTGCTCCAGCAGCGCTTCGTCGATCTCGCGCGGCGACACCTTCTCGCCGCCGCGATTGATGATCTCCTTGAGGCGCCCGGTCAGGAACAGGTAGCCATCCTCATCCATGTAGCCCTGGTCACCGGTATGAAACCAGCCGTTCGTGAAGGCCTGCGCGTTGGCATCCGGATTCCCGGCGTAGCCCGGCGTCACGTTGGGGCCGCGGATCACGACTTCGCCGACAACTCCGGTGGCACAGAGCCCGCCGCCCTCGTCCATGATCGCGATCTCCGGCCCCGCCGCAGGCCCGACCGAACGCGGCTTGCGCGCGCCTGGCGGCAGCGGGTTGCTGGCCATCTGGTGCGCCGCCTCGGTCATGCCGTAGGCCTCGATCACGGGGGCACCGAACGACGCCTCCAGCTCGCGCATCACGCTGGGCGCCATCGCGGCCGAGGACGAACGCAGGAAGCGCAGCGGCGCCGCCGCGATGCACTCGCGGTGCGCCGGCGCAGCGGCCAGGATGGACTGGTGCATCGTCGGCACCGCCGTGTACCAGCTCGGGCGCAGCGCGTGCAGCCAGTCGAAGAAGCCCTCGTCGCGGTAACCCGGCGAGCAGATCACGCTTGCGCCGGCCGCGAGCGATGCCAGCAGCGCGGCCATCAGGCCGTGGATGTGGAACAGCGGCATGACGTTGAGACAGCGATCCGCCGCGCCCAGTTGCAGCGTCGCCGCGATATGACCGGCCGAGGCGCAGAGATTCGCGTGCGTCAGCGGCACCATCTTCGGCCGCGAGGTGGTGCCCGAGGTGTGCAGCACCAGCGCGATGTCGCCGGGAAGCGCATCGCCGCGCACCGGTGCCGGCTGCTGCCCGGACGGCAGGCACTCGAGGGAAAACACGCCAGCCGCCGCCTCCGGATCGGGGCGCAGTTCGGCTACCGGGATGCCCATCCGCGCCGCGACGGCCCGCGCCGGCGAGTCCTGCCCTGCGGCAACGATGAGCAAGCTGGCCTGCAGGTCCTGCAGGTAGAACGCGAAATCGTCATCGCGATAGGCCGGGTTCAAGGGCGCGCAACTGCAGGCCGATGCCGTGGCCAGGAAGGCAGTCGCCATCTCCGGCCCGTTGGGCAGCACCACGGCGATCGCGTCGTTCGGTCCCAGTCCGCTCGCGCGCAGTTGTTGCCCGATCCGGCCAATGAAGCGCCCGAGCTCGCCGAAGCCGAGTGCCGCGCGTCCGGGCGCCAGGATCGCAGGACTCCCGGCGGAGGCAGCGGCATGCCGGTCGAGCAAAGCTTGCAGCGTTTGCGGGTGTTCGGTCACGGGAAGAACCTCCTATCAGTCGCGTCCCGGGTAGGGCGCGTATGGGTCGACGATCACGTTGATGCAGGCCGGCTTGCCCGATGCCAGCGCGCGCTCCCAGGCGCCGCGAAACTGCTCCGGTCTGTCCACGAATTCCCCGTGCCCGCCGAGCGCCACGCACATCTGCTCGTAACGGATTTCCGGCAGGCATGCGGCAACGCGGTCCGGATGCCCGGGCGGGTAGAAGCGCTGCTGTTTGTTGAGTCCGAACGGCCCCTGGTTGTTGGCTATGACGACGACGATCGGTAGTCCGTAGCGCGCCGCTGTTTCGAGCTCCATCAGGCTGAAGCCAACAGCGAGGTCGCCGCAGACGGCGACCACCAGCCGCTGCGGCGCTTGCAGCTTGGCACCGATTGCGAAGGGGATCCCGCTGCCCAGGCAGCCGTTGGACCCCGGCGTGTACCGGCTCGCGGCCCTCAGCGCCGGCAGCAGTTGCTGGCCCGCCGCCAGGATCGTCGCGCCGTCCAGGATGCAGATGGCGTCTTCCGGCAGCACCTTGCCCAACTCGGCAATCAGGCCCAGAGGCAACAGGGGTGGCTGCACCTGCGCAGCGGCTGCAGCCAGCTGCCGTTGTCGCTCGTCCCTGCGCCGCTGCAGCCCCGCGATCCAGTCCGGATCGCGCACGTCGGCGCGCAACCCTTCCAGCTGCGCCAGCAACTGGCGCAGCGCCTCGCGCACATCGGCCACGATGCCGACGGCCGCCGCGACATTGCGCCCGATCTCCTGCGCTTCGATATCAACTTGAATCAGCATCGCATTCGGCGACAACTCGGAGCCAAAGCGGAAGGTCCAGTCGAGCCGCGCGCCCAGCAGCAGCACCACGTCGGCTTCACCCAGCACCTGCGAACGCAGCGCATTGCAGCAGCGCGGATGCGTATCGGGCAGGAAACCCCTGCCCATCGGGGATGCGACGAAGGGAATGCCGATCACGTCGGCCAGCCGCGCCAGCTCCGCACAGGGTTCGGACCACCGCACTCCCTTGCCGATGACCATCAGCGGGCGTTTCGCCGCCGCCAGCAGTTCAGCCGCGCGCCGCACCGCCGCGGGATTCGGCAGCGGCGCGGAGCAAGCAGGCAACTGCTCGATGACCACGCCATCGTCCGCGCTCGCCTGCAGCACATCGGACGGAACATCCAGGTAGACCGGGCCGGGCCGCCCGCTGGTCGCCGTCGCGCAGGCTTGCGCGAGTATCCGCGGCAGCGCGGCAAGCGACGGCACGCGCACGCTGGACTTGGCGATCGAGGCAAACAGCGCAGCGCCGTCGAGCTCCTGGAACTCGCCCATCCCGCGCAGATCGCTCGCCGCGCAGCCGCCGATCACCAGCAAGGGCCAGCAATTGGCCTGCGCCGTGTGGATCGCGGTGGCCACGTTGGTCACGGCGGGCCCGGCCGAGACCATCACGGCCGCCGCCAGCCGCCCGGCGTGGTAATTCTGCGCGAGCGCCATCAATGCCGCACTGCGCTGGTCGCGAACGCCGATCAGCCGGATCCCACGCGCCGCGCAGCATGCGAGCGCGCGGTCGATCGGCACGCCGGTGATCGTGTAGACATGGCTGATGCCCAGCGCGGCGAGTTGCCCGGCCAGCATGTCGCTGCCGCTGCGCGGGCGTGGTGCCATGCGCTCGCGCAGCAATCGCCGCTTCGCCGGCGACAGCGTCGCGATGCGCTCGGCGAGCAGCGTCGAGCCGGATGCACGCAAGTCCGCCATCGCGCCGTCACTCCTCCGGCTTGGGTCGCTTGCGCGCGACGCGCGGCTGCACGGCGATAGGAGACTCGGCACCGGTGGTCGCGGCATCGCCCGAGTATGCGAGTTGCCCGATGGCAGCGGACAGCCGCCGGATCGTGGGCTGTTCGAACAGGACACGCAACGCAAGGTTCACGCCGCAGTCGCGATTGATCCGGTTGATCACGCGGGTCGCCAGCAGCGAATGACCGCCCAGCTCGAAAAAGTCATCGTCGATGCCGATGCGCCCGGCCGCGATGAAGGCCCCCCAGATGCCGCTCAACTGACGTTGCAACGCCGTCTCGGGCGCTGCGTAGCGGGAGTGCGTGCCCGCCATGTCCGGTCGCGGCAAGGCCTTGCGGTCGATCTTGCCGCTCGGGGTCAGCGGAAACCGGTCCACGATGACAAAAGCCGCGGGCACCATGTAGGCCGGCAGCTTCGATTGCGCCATTTCCCTGAGTTCGTCCACGTCAGGCTTCGCCGCCGGGTCACCGCGCACATAGGCCACGAGGATCGGACTAACGGGATCGTCCTCGCGAAGGATCGCCGTGACACCCAGCACACCGGGCATCAGCGCGATCACCGCCTCGACTTCTCCAAGTTCAATCGTGTGCCCCCTGAGCTTGACCAGCCCGTCACGCCGGCCCAGAAACACCAGCGTGCCATCGGGCAGGAAGCGCCCGAAATCGCCGGTCCGGTATAGACGTTGCGGCGCGTGCCCCGGCAGCGTGTGCATTACGAATTTCTCGGCCGTGAGCTCCGGGCGCCGATGGTACCCACGGGCGAGACCGTCGCCACCAATATGGATCTCGCCGACTGCGCCCGGCGGCACCGGATTGCCATGACCATCGAGCAGGTAGATCCGCGAATTGGCCAGTGGCCGACCAATCACCGGCGTACCGGAATCCGCGCCGATCCGCGCCACCATGACCTCGACAGTGCATTCCGTGGGCCCGTAGAGGTTGTAGATAGCGGCACGCGTATCAGCGCCAAGCCGGTCCCAGAGTTGCGGGTCCACCGCCTCGCCACCCACGGTGATGATCGGCGGCACCCAGGATCCCTCCAGCAGGCCTTCCTCCACCAATAAAGCCAACTGCGCCGGCACGGAATCCAGCCTGTCGATCTGCTGCTCGCGCACGTAGCGCAACAGGCCCGCGCTGTCGGTCCTCAGCTCCTGTTCGATCACGTGTAACTCGTCACCGAAAGCCAGCATCACCCAGTTGTCGACAGAGGCATCGAAGGAGATGCTGGCGCTCAGACAGTTGCGCAGCGGTCGGTCGACTGCATCGCAGCCGAGCCGCTCCCTGAGCCCCTCGGCGAGGTTGCGCACCGAGCGGTGCTCGATCAGCACGCCCTTGGGCTGGCCCGTCGATCCGGAGGTATAGATCATGTACGCGAGGTTCGAACCATCGACCACTGCCGGGGGATTGACCGCGGGAAACTGCGCGATCGCATCCCGGTCACGGTCGAGGCGAACCGTTCGCGCCGCCAGCGGTGCCTGCGCGAGCGGAAGCTCGCCATCGCTGAGCACGAGCGGCACACCGGAATCCTCGATCATGAACGCGAGCCGATCGGCGGGATACCCCGGATCCATCGGCACATAGGCACCACCGGCCTTGAGCACGCCGAGGATCGCAACCACCATCTCCAGCGACGGCCTGATGCAGAGGCCGATCAGCTGATCCGGCGCTACGCCTTGCGCGCGCAGGAAATGGGCAAGGCGGTTTGCACTGGCATTCAGCTCACCGTATGCCAGGCGTGCACCGCCGCAGACGACCGCCACCTGCTCGGGCGCGCGGGCCGCCTGCTGCTCGATCATCGTTTGAATGCAGACGTCGGCGTCGTAGCGGCGTGCGGTGGCGTTCCAGTCGAGCAGCAGCGCGCGCAGTTCGCGGTCATCCAGCATCGCCAGCGCATGCACGGGCCGTGCGGGGTCCGCAACAACGGACTCCAGCAAGTGCCGGAACCCCCCGGCCATGCGTTCGATGGACCCGGTCTCGAACAGATCGCTGCTGTAGCTGAAAGTGCCGACCAGCCCGTCGGAGGTCATCTGCATAGTCAGCGACAGGTCGAATAATTCGTTGCGAAGGTCCATCGGGAAGCGCGACACCTCGAGCCCCTCCAACTGGAGCGGGCTTTCCGGTACGTTCAGGAACGCGAACATCACCTGGAACACCGGGTTGCGGCTGCGATCCCGCGCCGGCGCCAGCTCCTCGACAAGGCGCTCGAACGGCAGATCCTGGTGGTCGTAGGCATCCAGCGCGGTGTCGCGCACGCGGCGCAGCACCTCGGTAAACGGCGGATCGCCCGCGAGATCCGTGCGCATGACCAGCGTGTTGACGAAGAAGCCGACCAGTTCCTCGAACTCCTTGCGGCGCCGACCCGCAATAGGCGTACCCACCGCTATATCCGTTTGCCCGCTGTAGCGATAAAGCAATACGGCGAATCCGGCAAGCAACAGCATGAACGGCGTCACCCCATGGCGACGGCTCAGTGCGTACAGGGCCTCGGACAACTCGTGCGGCAGCGAGAATCCCACGCTGTCACCCCGCCCGCTCAACTGCGCCGGACGCGGCTTGTCGATGGGCAGATTCAGTTGCTCCAGCCCGTCCAGCCGCGACTTCCAGTAATCGAGCTGGCGCTGCATCTCGGGGCCGTGCAGGTAATCCCGTTGCCAGCGGGCATAATCGGCATATTGCACGCGCAGCACCGGCAGCACGGGGTCCGTTCCCCGCACCAGTGCGTTGTAACAGACCGAGAGTTCGCGATTCAGCACACCACGCGACCAACCGTCACCGATGATGTGGTGCATGGTGAGCAAAAGGACGTGCTTCGTGGCCGCGAGGCGCAGCAACAAGGCCCGCAGCAAGGGTCCACGCTCGAGATCGAAGGGGCGCAATGCTTCCTGCTCCAGGCGCCGGCGCACCGCCGCTTCGTGCTCTGAAGGCGGGGCTGGCTCCAGGACCTCGACCCCGATGCCTGCGTCGATGACGGGATGCACCCATTGCACCGCGTGCTCCTGCTCCACTGCGACGGTCGTTCTCAGCGCCTCGTGCCTTGCCACAACTCGATTCAGCGCCTCCTGCAGCAGCGCGACGTCCAGTTGCCCGTCCAGCCGCAACGCAACCGCTATGTTGTAGGCGCCCGAAGCGGGCTCCATTTGTGCGAGAAACCACATGCGCTGCTGGGCATAGCTGAGCGGCACGCGCTCTTCCGCCGTCCCGCCGCATCCCGCTTCCACCGCAGCTGTTTGGCGCGATTGCAGCCCGTTCAGCAGCGACACCATCTCGGGCTTGTGCAGCCGGATGCGCTCGCGCAATGCCTCCGAGAGCGAGCCGCCATGCGCGTCGAGCAGCAGGCGCCGTGCCGCCGGTGAAAGCCCCTTCAGCCTTTGCTCGAGATCAGTCATCCCGTGCCGTCCCGTTCCCGGAATCGCCACCGGCGATCACCGTGTTCAATTGCGTGGCCAGCTGCGTGACGTGGGGATACCGCACCATGGTGCCGTGCGTGCCGGGAATGAGATGCGTGAGCAGTTGCTCGCCCAGCAGCGGGCGCAGGCGCCTCGCGGGGCTGTTGCCGGCCTTCTCGTTCTCCTCGGCCACGAACAGGTGGAGCCTGCCCGCATAGGGACGCGGCACATAGCTCCAGTGCGCCCAGCGCTGGGCTTCGCCGATCTGCACCAGCGCTCGCAGCCGCGCAAGACGCAATCCACCCAACACCAGGTGATACACGCGTTCCTGGATCTCCCTTGCCGATTCCGCATGCCGCATGGCCCTGAGCGCGCCGAGCAGACGAGCTGGCCCGGTAAACCCGGGCATGAAGGCATCGATCAGCACGACGGCGCCTGCCGGCTCCCCGTTGCGCTGCAGCTGCTGCGCCATCTCGTAGGCCACCACGCCGCCGCTGGAAAAGCCCACGATGCGGTACGGGCCGGATCGCTGGACACGGCGCATCGCCTCGATGCAATCGGCGGCAATCGCCTCCACCGTGCTGCGCGGCGCCTCCTTGCCGTAGACGCCCCGCGCCTGCAGCCCATAGACCGGCTGATCGGGCCCCAGCTCCCGCACGAGGTCGTGGTAGTGGAACAGGTTGCCGCCCATCGTGTGCACGACGAACAACGGCTGGCGCGTACCCTGCGCCCGCATCGGTACCAGCGTGGGCCACTCGATGGCGTCCTGATCCTGCTGGAGGATGCGGGCAAGCGTCTCGACGGTGCCGCCCTCGTACCAGAGCGTATCCATCGGGATGCGCTTGCCGAACAGCTGCTCGACGGCATCGAACATGCTGACCGCGAGCAGCGAGTGACCACCCAGCGCGAAGAAATCGTCCCTGACGCCGACTTGCTCGACGCCGAGCAGGTCCTCCCAGATCTTGCACAGGTGCAGCTCGGCCTGGCTCCGGGGCTGTACCGGCACCGCCGCCCGTGCCGCCTCTGCGGACGGCTTCGGCAATGCCTTGCGATCGATCTTGCCGTTGGCGGTCAACGGCCAGGCCGGCACCGCCACCACCGCCGCGGGAAGCATGTAGTCGGGCAGCTGCGTCTTCAGGTAGTCGCGCATCATGGCCGCGTCGATGGCCCCGGATCCGGCCGGGACCACGTAAGCCACCAGGCGCCTGTCATCGGCGCCATTGCCATCCACGATCACCAGGCTGCTGGCGATGGCCTCGTGGCGCTCGAGCGCGGCCTCGATTTCCCCCGGCTCGATGCGATGGCCGCGGATCTTGACCTGGTTGTCGAGGCGCCCGATGAACTCGATGGCGCCATCGGCGCGCAAACGCACCCGGTCGCCCGTGCGGTACAGCCTTTCGCCCGCCGCGAACGGGCTGGCGATGAACCTTTCCGCCGTCAGTCCGGGCTGATTCAGATACCCCCCGCGCAAGGCCTTCGCCACCCAGATACAACTCGCCGGCCACGCCGACCGGCGTCAGCTCCAGGGGCGTCGTCGAGCACGAATGCCTGCGTATTGCTGAGGGGCCGGCCGATGGGGATGCTCCGGCGCGCGGCATCGGCGGGCGTGATCTCGTGCCATGTCGCGAAGGTGGTGCACTCGGTCGGCCCGTAGCCATTCAGCAGGCGGCGCGGCTTGTCGGCCGCGAGCACCTTCCTGACCGAGGCCACATCGAGCGCCTCGCCGCCGACGATGACCGTATCGACACCGGCAAAAACATGCGGTGACCAGGCGACCAGCCGGTTGAACAGCGCCGTGGTCACGAACAGGGCGCTGATGCAACGCGAGACCAGTTGCCCGCGAAAGGCCTCGGGAGACAGCAGCACGTTGCGGGCAAAAATCTCCAGCGTCGCGCCCGACAGCAATGCGCCCCAGATCTCGAAGGTCGCCGCATCGAAGGAGATGTTCGAGAGCTGCGCGACCCGGTCCCCGCTGGCCAGTTGCATGTAATTGGTATTGACGACCAGGCGGCTGACCGCGCACTGCGGAATGCACACGCCCTTTGGCTTACCCGTCGAACCCGAGGTGTAGACCACGTACGCCAGGTTGTCGCCGCTCAGGCGCACGGCGGGCACGGCGTCGGGCTGCGTCTCGATCGCGCGCCGTTCGCGCACGAGATCGACCACCCTGCGTGCACGCGGATCCAGCCGCGCCGCGTGACCGCTTTCGGTGACCAGCACCTGCACGCGCGCATCGTCGAGCATGAATTGCAGGCGCTCGGCGGGGTAGTCGGCATCCAGCGGCACGTAGGCGCCCCCGGCCTTGACGATGCCCAGCACCCCCACAGCGAGGTTCACCGAGCGCGACACCGCCAGGCCAACCGGCTGATCGGGTTCGACCCCGCACGCGAGCAGGTAGTGCGCCAGCTGGTTCGAGCGGCGCTCGAGTTCCGCGTAGCTCAGCTCGGCGCGATCGTCACGCACCGCCACTGCCGCTGGCGTCCGGGCTGCCTGCGCCGCAAACAACGCGCCGAGTGCTTGGCTGCGCGGGAACTCGCTGACGGTGTCGTTCCGGTCGTGGAGGATTCGCGTCCGCCCGGCATCGCCCAGCAGGCGCAAGGCCGAAACCGGCCTGTTCGGACTGCCGGCAATGTCGGTGAGCAACTCCCCGAACTGATCGAGCATCGCCTGCGCCGTGGCCTCGGCGAACAGCGCGGTGTTGTAGTTGAGGTGGCAGCGCAATCCGCCCGCGCTCTCGCGCACGAACAGGGCAAGGTCCACCTTGGCGACCTCGGTCGGGATGCCTAGCGGCTCGACCTCGAGCCCGGCCAGGCGCAGGCCGCCGTCTCCTTCGCCACGCAGCGAGAACATGACCTGGAACAGCGGATTGCGGTTCGTCTCGCGATCGGGGAGCAGCTCGGCAACCAGCTTCTCGAACGGCAACTCCTGGTGCGACAGGGCATCGAGCAGGACGCCACGGACCTCCTGCAGAAACGCCGGGAAAGTCGCCTCGGCCCCGATACGGTTGCGCAGCACCAACGAGTTGACGAAGCAGCCGATCACGCCCTCCAGCTCGGGCCGGTTGCGGCCGGCCACCGGCGATCCGATGGCCAGGTCGTCCTGGTCCGAATGACGTGCCAGCAACACGTGGAACGCGGCGAGCAGCGTCATGAACAGCGTGGCGCGGGCGCGCTGCGCGAGTCCCCGCAGTTGCCCGGCCACATCCGGCGGGATCTCGCAGCGCACCGTCGCGCCCTGGAAGCCCTGCTTCGCCGGGCGCGGGTAGTCGGTCGGCAACTGCAACGCCGGCAGATCGGCAAGTTGTGCGCGCCAATAGGCCAACTGCCGCTCCAGCACGTCGCCGCAAAGCCAGTCGCGCTGCCACACGGCGTAGTCGGCGTACTGGATCGGCAATTCCGGGAGATGGGCGGGGCGATGCGTCGCGGCCGAGTCATAGAGCTCGCCGAGATCGCGCTCGAGCACGTCGTGCGACCAGCCATCGGAGACGATGTGGTGCATGTTCAGGATCAGGATGTGCTCCGCTGCACCCAGCCCGATCAGTCGCGCGCGGAACAGCGGCCCCGCGGCCAGATCGAAGGGATAGTGCGCCTCGGCCTCGAGGATTTGCGCCAGTTGCCCGCCTGCTGCCGCAGCACCCCGCTCATCCACCGCGCCGCCTTCCAGATCGACGACGTGTTCGCCGTGCACCACCTGCTTCAGCGATCCGCCCTCGGCAACGAAAGTGGTGCGCAGCGCTTCGTGGCGGTCCACCAGCGCCTGCAGCGCCGCGCGCAGCGCGGCAACCGACAGCGGCCCGCGCAGGCGATAGGCAAACGGCATGTTGTACGCGCCGGAGTGCCGCGCCAGCTGGTCGACGATCCACAGCCGCTGTTGCGCAAAGGAGGCCGGGAAGGCGTAGGTCTCATCCGCCAGCATCGGGGCTATTAGATTCTGCTGTATTCCCGCCATCGGTTGAATATAGCAGCCACGCAGGCATCAACGCGCCATGCCCGCGAGTGTGCGTTGCGCGATCGCACATTGGTCGCGGGCATGGCCCGCTCCTACGGGCGATCTACCAGCGCACCGAGTTTCCGCCCGAGACTATTCGCCTGGACGGCAATCAGAACAAGACGTCGCTGCACAGATCCGTCAACTCCGACGCGACGCCCGATGGCGCGGCTAATGACCTGGCGCCGGGGACGACAACACCTTCGCGTATTCCGCCTGCCAAAGCGCCAGGACCCTCGTCTTCTCGAACTTCCTGGCCAGTTCGAGACCTTCCCGAACCATGTTCCGCCTGAGCGCTGCATCCGCGAGCACCTCGAGAGCCGCGGCCCCCAGTGCGACAGGATCACGGACCGGAACCAGCATTGCGGAAACCCGATCCCGTACCAGCAGCGGAATCCCGCCGGCACTGGTACTGACAACGGGAACACCGCAAGCGAGCGCCTCGATCAGCGAGTTCGGCGAGTTGTCTTCGAGACTGGCATTCAGCATCAGGTCGGCACGCTGATAGAGCGCGGCAACCTCTTCATTGCTCAGGCGACCACTGAACGACACACGATCATCCAGGTTCATCGCGGCCACCAGCGCCCTCAATGCCGCCTCTTCGGGACCCGAGCCGGCGATCGTCAGGCGCGCGCCCGGGTACTCCCGTGACACTGCCTCGAAGGCCCGGATCGCCGTCGGCACGTCGTAGATCTTCTCCAGGTTGCGCGTCACCACCACGTGCGGCGAATTGCCGAAGTCCCGTTGCACCGCGGGCGGAGCGAAGCGCTCCATGTCCAGCACGTTCGGAACAATGGAGCAGCGAATGCCACGCTGCGCGAAAACCTGCTCCAGGAATGGTGATGGCACGACCACGGCATCCGCTCGCGCGAGCGTGGGCCTCACCCATCGCCACTCTCGCCGGAAGAACTTCTCGGCTTCTCCGCCGCGATAATTGACCACGACCGGCTTCGATCGCATGCGGGCAACCCATATCGCGGGCGCGGCGAACAGGTGCCACGACCAGCCGGAATTCGCCATGACGTGGACCACGTCCACCGCGGCAAACATCCGCCAGATGTTCACGACGTAGGCAATGAGCCGCACGACCGCACGTACGCCTTTCGCCCGCGCGAGAACGGCCGGGCGATAGGGTTCGTTCACTCTCGCGAAGCGCACCTCGATGCCGGCGCTCTCGAGCAGTTGCCTCATCTGGATGGACTGGTTGGCCATTCCACCCGAGGGGGGCGGAAGCGGCCCGACCAGGGCAACGGTCAGGGCCTTCAAACCGGATGCCCGGTGAGCAGCTTCCGGTACACGCCGTCGTAACGGCTGACACTGGCGGCCCAGTTGCGCTCGCATTCGACGAATTTCCGGCCTGCGGTGCGAATGCGCTGCCACTGCTCCTGCGAAGAGAAGACCTCGATCACCTTGCGGGCGAGGGATTCGGCGCTGCCCTGGGCGAACAGGAAGCCATTCTCGCCGTCGCGGATGAGTTCCCGATGGCCACCAACGTCGGAGGCAATCACCAGCTTTTCCTGCGCCATGGCCTCCAGGGGCTTCAACGGCGTCACCAGATCGGTCAGTCGCATCTTCAGCCGGGGATAGGCGAGCAAATCAACCAGATCGTAGTAGCGTTGCACTTCGGCATGGGGCACGCGACCCGTGAACTGCACGCAGTTTTCCAACGCCAGCTCCCGGACCAGCGCCTTCAATGCCGATTCCTGCGGACCACCGCCAACGAGCAGCAAGCGGACATCCGGGTCATGCGCAAGCACCGCCGGCATGGAGCGGATCAACAATTCGAGCCCCTCGTAGGCGTAGAAGGAGCCGATGAACCCGACCACCCGCTTGCCGACAAGCCCCAGCGCGGCGCGCAGTGCCGGATCGGCACACTCGCGCACCTTGAACGCCTCGATGTCGACCGCATTCGGAATCACGGTGATCTTTTCCGCGGGAATCCCGCGCTGATCGATCATTTCCCGCCGCAGCCCCTCGCAGATCGTCGTTACGGCGCTGGCCCGTCGCAGCACCCACGTTTCGCTGGCTCGGGTCAGGCGATAACGCACGCCCCATTCGCTGCTCGTTCCATGGTCGACGGCTGCGTCCTCCCAGAACGCCCGGACTTCGTATACCACGGGCAAACCGCAACTCCTGGCGGCGCTGAGCGCCGCCAGGCCGTTCAATGACGGGGAGTGTGCATGCAGGATGTCCGGTCTGACTTCGGCAATTACCTCCCTGGCACGTCGCGCGAGCACGGAGACGAGCGCGAACTGGTTCACGATGGGCATGGCGCCAATCCACCCGCCGAGCGGGGGCGATCGATGGAAAACCAGGTTGTCCACCTCCTCCACGGCGGCAGAGACCTTTCCCTGCTTGGGGCTCGTCAGGTGGAACGTCTCCCAACCCAGCGCGCGCTGGTGCTGCAGAATCGCGCGCGTACGGAAGGTGTAACCGCTGTGCAGCGGGATCGAATGGTCGAGGATGTGAAGGATGCGCATACTACTTCGGCGACGACGCGAAACACTGCCGGGCGAACGATTCGTACATCAGGAGTGTCCACATCGGCGTGCTGAAATCTCGCCGACCGCTCTGGTGCTGGTCCACCATCTGTGCCACGAAATCCATGTTGAACAGGCCGCTGTCGGCGATGATGTCGCCGAGCAGCGCATCCCGGACCCGCTGCCTGAGCGGCCCCCGGAACCAGTGCGCCAGCGGAACCGCAAACCCCATCTTCGGCCGGTACAGGATGTCGTGCGGCAGGTAGGGCTCCAGTGCCTTCTTGAAGACATCCTTGGTCGACTGCCCCTTCAGCTTGATGTCGGCCGGCAAGCCGGCACACCACTCGAGGAACACGTGATCGAGCAGCGGCACGCGCACCTCGAGGGCATGCGCCATGCTCGCGCGATCGACTTTCGTGAGGATGTCCCCGACGAGATAGGTCTTGAAATCGAGATACTGGATCAGCGACAGGGTGTCGTCGCCCTTGAAGTTCGCCGCATGCCTTCTGAACACTTCGATCGCGTTGTAGCCTTGCAGCTCGCGCTGCAAACCCTGGCTGAAGAGCGCCTGTCGCTGCTCATCGCGCAGCAGCGAGACGCTGTGAAAATACCCTTGAACGCTGTCCAGAGCGAGGGACTGGAAGGTGCTCTTGGCACGCAGCATGCGCGGGGCCCAGTCGGCCTTGGGATATACCCGCCCCAGGAAGCCAAACAGCGGCCGGCGAATGCCCAGCGGCAGCAGGTTCCTGAGCCTTTCCTCGTTCATGTGCCAGCGATAGCGACGGTAGCCGGCAAAGGTCTCGTCTCCGCCATCGCCCGACAGGGCAACGGTCACCCGTTGTCTCGCCAGCTCGCAGACCCGGTAAGTCGGCATGGCCGAACTGTCGGCATAGGGTTCGTCATAGAGCGTGGCGAGCTTGTCGATCAGATCGAAATCGTCCGGCTCGACAATTTTCGTCAGGTGATTGGTCCGGTAGAGATCCGCCACCTGCTGGGCAAATGCCGATTCGTTGAAGTTCTTTTCGTTGAAGCCGATGGCGCAGGTGTTGACCGGTTCGCTCTGGAGCTGGGCCATCATCGCGACGACGCCGCTCGAGTCGACCCCGCCCGACAGGAATGCGCCCAGCGGCACTTCCGACATCAGGTGCAGGTCGACGGTCTCCTTGAATCGCGCGATGAGCTCTTCCCCGATGCGCGAGTGATCGAGGTCCTGCGCCGGGTAGAACGACAGGTCCCAGTACACTTTCGGCTGCACCGCTGCGCCGCCCCTGGCGATGGTGAGCGTATGCGCCGGCGGCAGCTTGCAGACTTCGCCGTAAATCGTGCGGGGCTCGGGCACATACCCGAGCGCGAAGTACTCCTCGACCGCGCGAACATCCAGGCTGCGGCGCAAGCCGGGATGCTCGACGATGACCTTGAGCTCGGAGCCAAACAGGAACTGGCCGTCCGGCAGCAAGGTATAGAACAACGGCTTGATGCCCAACCTGTCACGCGCGAGAAAGAGTATCTCCTTGCGCGTATCCCAGATGGCGAAGGCGAACATGCCGCGCAACTTGCGCACGCAGTCCTCGCCCCAGGCCGCCCAGGCCTGCACGATGACCTCGGTGTCGGAATGGGTCTGGAAGGCGTAGCCCAGCGCCTGCAGTTCGGCGCGCACGGACTGGAAGTTGTAGATCTCGCCGTTGAAGACGATGCAGATCGAGCGATCCTGGTTGAACAGCGGCTGCTGCCCGGTGGAGACGTCGATGATCGAGAGCCGCCGGTGCGCCAGCCCGATGCCCGGCGCGATGAAGGTGCCGCCCTCGTCGGGCCCGCGATGGAACTGCGCCTGGTTCATGCGCTCCAGCAGTGGCCGGTCGATGGGCCGCAGCCCGCGGGTGTCGAAAATGCCTGCTATGCCGCACATGGGTGGCGATGGATTCCAGTCAGTTCAATGTTTCTATTGTAGGAGCGGGCCATGCCCGCGACCAAGCGCGACCAACCGCGCCCAAAACGCGAACATCCGGTCGCGGGCATGGCCCGCTCCTACGGCAATTCCACGCGCATAGCGTCGTTGAGGGAGGGCAACATCGTCTCGAGGAACGCCTGCATCCGCTCGCGCGCCACCCCGGGATCATCGGTATAGGGCGCGTAGACCACGATGCCGAAGCCATCGCGACCTCCGCCGCCCAGGCGGCCGAGCGCCTCGTAGACCTTGCCCACGTACGGATTGTTCACGTCCTTGCCCGCCACCCGCATCCAGTGCCAGACCAGCAGGCGTTGCTGGTCAGACTCGAGGCGCGACTCGATCAGGGGAATCGTCGCATCGCCGACCCGCACCTCGCGCGTTCCCTGCATGGGTTGCCGCCAGATGGGGTGCTTCTGCTCGATCATCACGTTCTGCGAATTGATCAGTTCTGCGTCCTGCTCCTGGTGGCCGTAGTAAGCGAGGTAGACGCCCAAGGCGTGCGTGCCATCCGAATAGCTGGACTGGCGCTCGTCGGCCGGATTGACGTAATGCGGCTTCCAATCGGTGAACGCGGGCGTGGCGGACCACGAGCCCGCCGCGGCGGGCTCGTGGATGCGGAAATTCTCGGTGTGCGGGCGGGCGTCGATCCAGGCTACCCATAGCGGGCCGAGGGCGAGCAGGGCTATGCCTGTGGCGGCGACCAGGTACCAGGGGCGCAAGGGATGTCCGGATGAATCCGGACCCACGGGAGGTGTCCGATGAATCCGGACCCACGGGGGTCGGATGAAGGTCCGGACCCATCCGGACATGGGTTCATCATCGCGGAAGAAGCCGCCAGCCCAGAACAGGAAGAACATCACGATGCCGAACCAGACCCAGCCGTAGACCAGGTGATCCACGCCGGTGGCGATCTTCATGCCGCTGAAGTGCCCCAACATCACGATGATGAAGGCACGCATGCCGTTGGCGATCACCGGCACCAGGCAGGCCGCCAGGATGAAGGCCGCGCGGCGCCAGTAGCTGTAGTAGGTGAGGTAGGCATACAGCACGCCGAGCGTGACGGAGGCGATGATGTAGCGCACCCCGCTGCAGCCTTCCACGATGTTCCAGGTCCCCGAGGGCAGCGTGAAGAACATGCCGTCCCAGTACACCGGAATGCCGGTCAGCCGCACCGCGTTCACGGTGAAGGCCGCGGTGAACTCCATCATCGGATAGATCAGGAACTCGCCCACCGGCACCGCCAGCAGAATGAAGGCCAGCGGGAACGCCAGCGCCCACACCGCACGCAGCCCCAGGCACAGCCAGACCAGCACCGGCAGCATGACGACCACCGCATACTGCTCCACCACCAGCACGTCCACGCTGCGCGCCACCGCCCAGCCCAGCACCAGTGCCAACAGCGGCACCAGTGCGCGCAGGTCCGGGGCCAGCGGCAGGCGCGCCAGTTCGGCGCGATTGCGCCAGATCAACCAGGCGGCAATCGGAAAGATCAGGAAGCCGTGCGAGAAGGTCTCGGAGCGCCACCAGACCTGCGCCATGCTCAGGTAAGTGCTGAAATACACCAGCACCTGCAACGCGAATCAGGGCGAACAGCAGCCGCGTGATCCCGCGGTGCGCGGGGGCCGCGGCGGGCCCGGCCGGCTGCCCGCCGCCCTGCGTATCCAGGGCCGCTCGTCGTTTCTGCCACCGTCATATATGCACCGTTTCCGTTGCTGCGGGACTCTGCGATTGATCGGTGAACCACGTGACCCGGCGCGGCAACACGTGCTGGCGCAGGAAACCGCTGGCCAGCTTCTGCTCCAGCGCCCGCTCGTGCGACAACTGGCGGTGCTTCACCTGGTAGAGCCGACCCTTCGACGCCTGCGACGTGCCGCCCAGCTGCTCCCCGTTGCCCACCCGCTCGATGAATTCGGCGTAGACCTCGGCACTGTCCTGCACCGCGCGCCAGAACAGCGTGAGCTCGTCCTCGTCGCCGTGGATCTCGGGGCTCACGTGCGCGATCAGCTTGCCGGTGTCGATACCGGCATCGATGTAGTGCAGCGTGCAGCCCACCTTCTCGGGCTCGCCGTTGTAGAGCGCCCAGAAGGTGCAGTCGGCGCCGCGGTACTCCGGCGACAGCCCGCCGTGCAGGTTCACGATGCCCAGGCGCCCCTTCGTCAGGATCTCGCCGCGCAGCAAGGACGTGCCGAACACCGCGATCAGGTCGGGCTTGGTCTCGTCGATCAGCCGCAGCAGGTCGGGGTGATTGATATGCGGCACCAGGCGCGCCAGCGCCGGCCGCTCCAGCGCCGGCGCGGCCGTACCGAAGAAGAACTTGCCCTCGCCGCCGCCCGTGTAGCGGCGCCGGTCGCGGATCCAGCGCCACACCTTGTTCCACAGCCGGTCGGGCCGCAGCTTCTGCATCACCTTCTTCAGGCTGCGCTCGCCGCTGGATTCGTGGACGATGGCCACCACGTCCGCGGCGCGGCACAAGCGGTTGGCGACATACAGGTGCCGCGGCGATTGCCCGCACAGGATCATCACGCGCAGCTTGCCCATCACGCGCGCCTGCCGCGGTCGGTGGCCGGGACGGCATGCCCGTACAGGCGGATCAGCAGCGCATCGGCGAAGAACTTGGCGGCCCAGTTCGGGTATTCGAACATCGAGTAGCGTCCCCAGATCGGCGCGGAACCCGCCACGCCGCCGTCCTCGGGCGCGCCGGTGCCCGTGATGCGGTGGTTCTTTTTCAGGTAGTCCAGCCCCCGGTCCACGGCCACCGTGAACTCGCCGCTGCCCGTGTGCTGGTCGAAGCGCAGCCAGTTCAGCGCGCTCTGCGCCACGCCGGTCAGGCAGCAATACGAGGCGTTCGGCACCCAGCCGTCGCCGTAGGTGCCGGCCAGGAAACCGTCGGCGCGCTGCTGGGCAGCCAGCCCGCGCGCGGCCTTCAGCGCCGCCTCCACGTAGCGCGCCTCGTCGAGCAGCACGCCGCACTCCAGCACGCCGCGGATCGCGTAGGCGATGGTGTGCGTGAACGGGATCTGCTCGGCGGTGAAGCCGTTGGTGCGGAACCAGCCGCTGGCGGTCTGCTGAGTCAACGCCCACTCGATATTGCGCCGCGCCGCGGCGATGATCCGCGCGTCATTGGCCATCAATCCGGTGCGCAGCAGCGCCCAGGCCGCGCGCGTGTTGTAGGTGTGCGGCACGCCGTTGTGCACGTTGCGGCGCCAGCAGCCGTCCTCGTCCTGGCTCGCGATCATCCAGTTCGCGGCATTCACCGCGGCCACCAGGCACTCGTCGCGCCCCAGCTCCAGGTAGCCCGCGACCATGCCGTGCATGATCTGCCCGGTGTTGAAGATCACGGGCCGGCTGCCGCTCTCGCCGAAATGCCCCGGGAAAGATCCATCCTTGTTCTGGATCGACAGTTCCCAGTCGACGATGCGCGAGGCGCGCGTGCGCAACTCCGGCCGGTTCAGGCCATCGGCCGCCGCCAGGAAGGTCTCGATGATGTAGCCGCTGGTCTCGGGGTAGCCCTGCAGCCACCCGTCCTCGAAGCTCCAGCCCGCCGACACGCTGCCCTCGTCCGCGCAGCCCTTGCGCTGGTCCTGCGCCCGGCACAGCCAGTCGACGAGCGCGCGCAGGTGCACGTCGTCGGCCTGCGCCGGCTGGCGCGAGACGCCGAGCAAGTCGGCGGCGATCAGCCGGGCATGCGCCGGCTTCCACGGCTGGTAACGAAACGGGGCCTGCAGAATCTTCCTGATCATCAATTCGGCTTCAAATCGGCGGTTTCACATGACTGACCACGTAGCGGTGCTTGCCCGAGGCCTCCGGCGCAATATCGTCGACCAGCGAAATCTCGACGGCGCAATCCTGCCCCAGCCGGGCCTGGAGGCCGGCAACGACACGACGCGCGGATTCCTCGTTCCAGCCGGCCCGGGGCACGATCAACACCTGCACCCGCCGCGTTTCGTGCTGGATGAACTTGAACTCCCGGATCTGCTCCTGCTCGCGCAGCACATAGATAATAGACAGTGCGTGCATGATCGTCCCGTCGGCACGCACCACGAAGTCGGTCTTGCGTCCCTCGACGGCCCCGATCACGTGCAGGCCGCGCCCCTCGGCGCAGCGCTCGTCGGTAACCCGGACCATGTCGCCGGTGCGGTAGCGGATGAAGGGCTGGGCCTCGGAGCACAGCCCGGTCATCACCGCCTCGCCGGTCTCGCCGGGCTTCACCGGGCGCCCCTCGGCATCCAGCACCTCCAGGATGATGCTCTCGCTCATCAGCAGCATCTGGCCCGCCGGCGACTCGTGGGCCGTGAAGCCGATATCGCGGCTGCCGAACTCGTTGGCGACCGGCACCCCGAAGACGCGGCCGATCAGCTCGCGCTGCTCGGGGTAAAGCGGCTCGCCGGTAGTGCATACCACCTTCAATGAGGGCAGCTTCAGCGTCTTGCCCTGGGTCTCGGCATGCGCTGCCAGCAGGGCCACGCTGCTGGCGTAGCCGTAGATGCACGCCGGCTTGTAGCAGCGGATCGCCTCCATGTAGTGGTCCATCGTGGCGGCGGACATGTCGAAGGCATTCAGCACCAGGTGGTTGACCAGCCGGTCGCGGATGCGCTTGATGCGGTCGGTCTTGTTCAGTTCGACCGGCGCACCCCACAGGTAGACCTCGGGCTCGCCCACGTCCACGCCCCACCAGCGCCGCGCGCGCATGCGGCCCGCCGCGTCGGAGGCCTGCCGATACCTGCCGAAATAGAAGATCAGCGGCGTGCCGCTGGAGCCGCCGGTGGTGTAGCGGAACGCGCCCCCGGGAACCCCCTGCCAGGCGATGCGCGCCTGGTTGGCCATGGCATCGGCCTTGTCCATCAGCGGCAGGCGCCGCAGGTCGGCCATCGTCAGCGGTGCGGAGCCATCATCCACGCTCAGGCCGGCAGCAGCCATGCGTTCCGCGTGCCAGGGGCTGTGGTCGCGGCATATGCGCAGCAGCGCAGTGAGCTTGCCCAGCTGCAAAGCCTCCACCCCGGCCCGGTCCAGCCACTGGCTGGCCTCCAGTTCGCGCAGATACGCGAAGGTCGGGCGCCGTGAGGCCCGCTCGTGCAGGGGGTAGATGAGGCAGCGAACCGCGGCGGGGTACAAAAGGTAGAGCGTCCTGGGAGCGTAAAGCCGGCAGGAAGTATAGACAGCCACTGCACGTTGCGTGCGCACTGCAGCAGCTGATGCCAACCGGGCGGGCGATGCCACATTAATGAACTATATTTACGCGATCCTATCGGCAGGCCATACCGCGCGACCCCAGGCATGATTATCGAAGTCCTGATCTGCACCCATAACCGGGCCGGTCTGCTCGAGCGCACGCTCGAGCACATCGACCAGGCGGCGTGCCCGGCTGGCGCCGAGATACAGGTGCTGGTAGCCGCCAACGCCTGCCGCGACGGCACCCATGAACTGCTGCGAACCCGCGCCGACGCCCAGGCCGAAGGGCGTTATCGCGTGCGGTTCATCGAGGAGCCCACGCCGGGCAAGTCCAACGCCCTCAATACGGCCATCCCGCAGTTGCGCGGCGACATCATTGCCATGGTCGACGACGACCACCGCGTGGACACCGGCTATTTCTGCGCCATCGCCGAGGCCGTCAGGCGCTTCCCCGACGCAACGATGTACTGCGGCAAGATCCTGCCCGACTGGACCGGCTTCGAACCGGCCTGGGTGCACGACCTGAGCGCCTACGCCATCTATCCGCTGCCCATCCCGCATTACGACCTGGGCGAAGAGACCCTCAACATCGGCGAAGAGGGCCGCCTACCGGGCGGCGGCAACCTGGTGCTGAAGCGGGACGTATTTGCCCGCGTGGGGCCGTTCTCCACGGAGCTCGGCCCGCAGGGCCACAATCTCGCCGGCGGCGAAGACACCGACTTCGTGCAACGCGCACTGATAGCGGGCGAACGCATCGTGTACTGGCCCCCGATCCTGCAGTACCACGTGGTGGAACACGAGCGCCTCACGCTCAAGTACCTGCTGGAGAAAAGCTTCCAGCGCTCGTCGTCCGCCACGCGGATCATGGCGGGGACGCAAAGAGGCATCCCGCGCTACCTGTGGCGCAAGCTGGCCAGCTACGGGTTCCGCGCCCTGGCCTCGCTCTACTGGCCTGAAAAGCGCTTCTACATGGTTCGCGTGGCGGCAGCGCTGGGCGAAATCCGCGCGTACCTCAGATAGCGCGAATCGAATGGCCATCGATTACCTCCACCTGCTTTGCGCCTGCGCGTCGGTGGCAGCCACGCTCACGCTGCTGCTGCTCGCGAAGTCGATCGTCTCGTTTACCCAGACCGGCCCGGAAATCCGCGACGAGATCCGCAGGCACTACGCGTACTACACGGTCTTCGCGCTGGCGCGTCTCAGCCTGTTCGCGTTCCTGATCCTGCTGTGGACGGCGCTGCTGGGCACCATCCCCGGCTTGGCGATCGCGGCTCTCGCGCACGAGCGGCCATCGACCGGTTTGCTGGTGCTGGCGGCGCTGGCGGGCATTGGCGTCGTCACCGTGCTGCAGTTCTGCAAGCACCTGCTGCTGATCCCCAGCAGCATCATGATGAATTCCAATTACAGCATGCAGCGGTT
Source organism: Gammaproteobacteria bacterium (assembly GCA_016718385.1). Taxonomy (GTDB): domain Bacteria; phylum Pseudomonadota; class Gammaproteobacteria; order Pseudomonadales; family UBA5518; genus UBA5518. Next base: position 2,523 of record JADKDK010000010.1, on the reverse strand, counting down.
CATCGGGCTGCACCGGCACCTGAGCGTCAGCAGGCTGCGCTGGTTCGAGCTAGGCGTCCTGCTCGTGCTGGCCATTGCAGCGACCGAGATCATCAGCATCCTCGGCACCGGGGAACAAGCGCCATTCATTGCATTGTGCCTTGCTCTGGCGGTGCCTTACCTGGTCAACATCCTGCCGCTGCCCGGTGCGCTGTTCCCGCGCCAGTCCGCCGGACAGCAACGGATGAACGTGCTGATGATCGGCAGCGACACCCTGCGCGCCGATCACGTGGGCGCCCGCCACAAGCAGCAGCCGCTGACCCCGTTCATCGACACCCTGGCCACCCACGGGGCACTGTTCAGCAATTGCGTGACCTCCATTGCGCGCACGGCGCCCTCGCTGGTCTCGATCTTCACCGGCACGTGGCCCAACACCAACGGCATCAAGACCAACTATGTTGCCTCGGACCACACTGCGCTTGCCCAACAGGGACTGGGGCAAATACTCGCCGACAACGGCTACGTAACCGCAGCGATCACCGACTGGTCCGGGAGCGACCTGAACAAGTTCCCTCTGGGCTTCCGGGAGTATGCCGGCCCGCCCGATCAATGGAACATCAAGTTCCTGATCCGGCAGGGCCCGAAAGACATGCGCCTGTTCCTGTCGCTGTTCACCCACAACCGACTGGGCAAGACGCTGCTGCCGGAAATCTATTACCTGGCCGGCAAACCCATGAGCAAGCCCCTGGGCCAACTGGCTCGCGCGTGGCTCAGCCGATTTGGCGCCGGCGAGAAGCCGTTCTTTCTCAACCTGTTCCTCAGCACCACGCATCCGCCATTCGGCAGCGAATACCCGTACTACCAGTTCTTCACCGACCCCGGATACTACGGCGAGTCCGCATTCGGCATGTCCCGCCTGACCGACCCGGTCGACATCATCCGCAGCCAGAAGGAACCCCGCGAAGCCTTCGACCTGGACCAGGTGATGGACCTGTACAAGGGCTGCGTGCGGAACTTCGACGACGAGGTGAGAAAGCTGGTGAATCACCTGCGCAAGACGGGGCTCGACCGCAACACGATTGTCGTGATCTACAGCGACCATGGCATGGAATTCTTCGAGAACAACACCTGGGGACAGGGCAACAGCATCCATGGCAACGCCAGCAACCGCATACCGCTGCTCATCGTGGACCCGCGCGCGCAGCAACCGTATTCCTCAGCCAGTCTCGTGCGGGCCGTCGACATCACCCCGACCCTGCTGGACAAGCTCGGCATTGCAGCGCCGCAAGGCATCGACGGCGTATCGCTGCAGCCGATGATCGACGGCGCGCCCTTCCCGGACTTGCCGGGCTTCTGCGAAACCGGATTGTGGCTGGCCACCCCGCCCGGACAGGACCCGCATCACATCCGTTACCCGGAATTGCTGGAGGTGCTGGACGTACCCTGCAAGCGCAGCGGCACGCTCGCGATCCGGGACGAATACAAGGGCGTGGTGGAAGCCGCGCGGGACCGCATGCTCGAGGTGGGCGAGTGGCGCCTGATCCGGATAGCGCTGAACGACACGCCGGCCCACGAGTTTTACCACCTGCCCAGCGACCCGCACTGCACGATAAACCGTGCCGAGGAAAAGCCGGACATCTTGGCGGCACTGACCGACATGATGCGCAATTGCACTCGAGCGCGCGCCAGGCACCGTCACGGCCGCACTTGCCATTCGAGAGCCTCCAGACACATGATCACGATCGCAAAGAACCTCTACGACTACCGCGAGTTGCTGATGACGCTGGCGTGGAAGAACGTCACGTTGCGCTACAAGCAGGCCTATCTCGGGATCGCATGGGCCATACTCAAGCCCGTCACGCTGATGCTGATCTTCACCCTGGTACGAAGCTTCGTCGGCATCGACAGCGGCGACATCCCCTACCCCATACTCACCTTCGCGGCCCTGATGCCGTGGACCTTCTTCCAGGAATCCACCTCCGAGGGCGTAAACAGCGTGGTGGGCAACACCGCCCTGATCAAGAAGATCTATTTCCCGCGCGAAATCTTCCCCATCACCTCGGTGCTGACCAAGCTGGTGGAGCTGGGCATCAACTTCGTCATCCTGGCGGGCTTGATGGCCTGGTACGGCATGATGCCCACGTCTCAGATCCTGTGGGTGCCACTGATAATTCTTTACACGGTGCTCGCCGCTCTGACCATTGTGTTCTTTGGCGCTGCGGTGAACGTGTATTACCGCGACGTCGGCCAGGCTTTGCCGGTGCTCCTCTCACTGGTGATGTACGCCTCGCCCCGTCATCTATCCCCCTGCAACTGGTCAAGGACAAGCTGCTGGTGCAGCAGGCCGCGGGCGAATGGTCGGAAGCCTACACCTTGTATACTCTTGACCTTGGCCGGCATCATCGATGCGTTCCAGAGCGTGGTACTCAGGGGCGTGCCCCCGGACCTCAACGCCATGATCCCGGGCGCGATCATGGTCGCTGCGCTGTTGCCTGCCAGCTATCTATACTTCAAGCGCGCCGAAAGCTATTTCGCCGACGTCAT
>JADKDK010000009.1 GCA_016718385.1 Gammaproteobacteria bacterium | reverse complement strand
CGAGCTCGGCCGAAAGATCCGGCGCCGCGGGATCGAAATCGAGTACCAGCGGGCGGATCTTGGTGCGCAGGAAGTGGTCCGGACAGGAGGTGCCCAGCGCGGCGAGCGGCCCGAGGCGCGCGGAATTCACGAACTCCAGTACCGGGGGCGAGTCGTCGAAGTGCCCGACCTTGTGCTGTCCGGTGCTGATGCGGCCGCGGATGCGCGGCATCAGCGCGGCGGCGACGCGGCGTCGTTCGGCGGCCTCGGTGATGCCCGCATGGCGTGGCCCGCCAAAAGCGTCGGTCTTGCCGTGGGCGGCCAGCCATTGCGCGGCGCGGCGCACGATGCGCAGTGTCGTCTCGTAGCAGGCCCGCGAGCTCTCGCCCCAGGTGAACAGGCCGTGGCCTTCCAGAACGGCCCCGCAATACTGCGGGTTCTCGCGTGCGAGCCGCTCCAGTTTCAGGCCGAGGTCGAAGCCCGGGCGCTGCCATGCCAGCCAGCCGATCTCGCCCCCGAAGATCTCCGCGCTCAGCTCGCGGCTGCGCTGCGTACAGGCAATGGCGATCACGGCGTCCGGGTGCACGTGGTCGACGTGTGCGTGAGGGATGAAGGCATGCAGTGGCGTGTCGATGCTGGCGGCGCGCGGATTGAGGCCGAAGGTGCAGTGCGGCAGGTAGCCGACCGTTTCGTCCTCGTGCGCGAGGCCGCGGTAGCGCGTCTTCAGTTGCTCGAGCCTTGCCAGACAGAGCGTCGCGAATCCGTCCAGTTTCATGCTGCCCAGATCGCCGCCGGAGCCCTTGACCCACAGCACGGTCTCCTCGGCGCCGCTCAGCGGGTCCGTGCCGGGCAGCTTCGCGGAGGTGTTGCCGCCGCCGAAGTTGGTGATGCGCAGATCCCGACCCAGCAGGTTCGAGCGGTAGAGAAGCAGTTGCGGGTCGTCCAGGGAGGCCGCGTGCGCGTCATCCCAGAGATTCTCGATAGGCTGCAAGGGTGAGTCTCCGGCGGCAGGCGTTGGGTGAGGGTTCCTAGGCTATACGATTGAAACGGCCAAAAGCAATCAAAAGCAATCAGGATGTTGCAAATCAGATCAGACTCGATTAAGGTCGCCGAATCCCTGCCAGGTCCGGTACGGACGGGAAGCCCATGCTGGAGCAGCAACGTCATCGCCTCATCCTCGACCTGCTCGAGGAACGTCAGTTCGTACGCCTGCAGGAACTGGTCGAGGCGTTGAATGCCTCGCCGGCCACTGTCCGGCGCGACATCAACAAGCTCGCCGAAGAAGGGCTGCTGACGAGAATCCACGGCGGCGCTCAGCTGGCGACGTCCGAGGCCGCCGCCAGGACGCCGCGCAAGCAATTGCAGGGCGCGGCCTTCCTGGCGAGCCTCGAGCGGCACGTGGCCGAAAAGCGCGCGATCGCCCAGCGCGCCGTGGCCCTGTGTCAGGACGGCGAGACCATCCTGGTCAACGGTGGCAGCTCGACGTTCATGATGGCCGAGTTCCTGTGCGCGCGTGACATCAACGTGCTCACGAATTCATTTGCGCTGGCCGGCGTCCTGCTCGAGTCGGGAAAGTGCCGCGTCACGCTGCCGGGCGGCGAGCTCTACCGCAAGCAGAACATCATCGTGAGCGCCTTCGAGGACGACCTCATCCAGCGCTATCACGGCAGCCGCATGTTCATGGGCACGCCGGGCATCGGCGTACACGGCGTGATGGAATCGGACCCGCTGCTGATCCAGGCCGAGCAGAAGCTGCTGCGTCAGGCCGAACAGCTCGTGGTGCTCGCCGACAGCAGCAAGATCGGTGCGCGCGGGCAACTGGTGTTCTGCCCGCTCGGGGAAGTCGACATCCTGATCACCGACAGCGGCATCGACGCCGCTTCGCGCAGGCTCTTCGAGGAGGCCGGCATCGAAGTCATCGTGGTCGAGCCGGCGACGGATGCATCGCAGCGTGATGCGCAGGGACCGGAGCGCGCCATCGCATGAGTCACTCGCTGGTCTTCGACATCGGCAAGACGAACGCGAAGGCACTCGTTTTCGATGCGGGGCTCGAGTGCGTGTACCGCGCGCAACGAGCGAACGAAGTCATCGCTGCAGGCAGCTATCCGCATCTCGACGTCAACCGGCTGTGGGAGTGGATGCTCGGGTCGATGCGCGATGCGGCCGCGCGCTTTCGCATCGGGCGGTTGAACGTTGCCACGCATGGCGCCACTGCGGCGCTCATCGACCCGACGCTCGGCGAGGACGGCCTGGTCCTGCCGGTGCTCGACTATGAATTCGACGGTCCTGCAGGCGCCACCGGCTACGACTCGCTGCGTCCGGCCTTCGCCGAAACCCTGTCGCCCGCGCTCCCGGCCGGACTGAACCTCGGCCGCCAGCTGTGGTGGCAGCAGCAGTGCTTCCCCGCGCAATTCGCGCGCACAGGCGCGATCCTGATGTACCCGCAGTACTGGACCTGGCGCCTGAGCGGCGCATTGACCGGCGAGTACACATCGCTCGGTTGCCATACCGACCTGTGGGCGCCGCGGGAGCGTGACTACTCGTCGCTTGTTCGTTCGCGGGCCTGGAGCGCGAAGTTCCCGCGTGTCGTCTCGCCGTGGGTTGCTCCTGCCAGCCTGCGCGAGGTGGTCGCGCGCGCGACCGGCTTGCCGGGAGACTGCGCGGTGTACGCCGGCGTGCACGACAGCAATGCCGGCTTCGCGCGGCATCTGCGTGCCGCGCAGGGACACCCCTTCGTGCTGGTATCGACGGGTACCTGGGTGGTCTGCATGGCCTCGGCCGCTGCGGTGCAGCGGCTGGATCCGGCGCGCGACATGCTGGCCAATGTCGACGTGAACGGGGACCCGGTGGCGTGTGCGCGTTTCATGGGCGGGCGGGAATACGCGAGGATCTGCGAGCTCACCTCGAGCGATCCCGCGCAACCGGTCACGCTGGATCAGATCCGGGCGACTGTGGATTCGGAGATTTTCGCGCTGCCGGATTTCAGCGGCGGCAGCGGTCCTTGTGCCGGCCGGGAAGGGCGGATCACCGGGCAGCCGGCGCACGGCGCGGCGCTGGCTACCCTTTACGTCGCGCTGATGATCGAGCTCGAGCTCGAACTGCTCGATGCACCGGGCGCGGTGCTGATCGAGGGTGCGTTTGGCGCGGATCCGCTGCTGTGCTCCCTGGTGGCCGCGTTGGGCGCGCGGCCCGTGTACCTGTCGGGCGCGACGGATGCCACTGCGCTCGGCGCGGCGATGCTGTGCCACTGGGATATCGAGCCCGGGCCCGCACGGCGCGAGCCCTGCGAGCCATGCGCCGTACGTGGGCTGGAGGCGTATCGCGCAGGCTGGCGCGCGCGTCTCGAGCCCGCTGATCGCGTTTCGCCAACGACGCGCAAGGCATCCGGAGCGCAGCGATGACGAAATCGGGCAGCAATCCCCTGCGCTTCGCGTTCCTGATGGTCGCCAGCCTGTTTTTCATCTGGGGGTTCTGCCATGCCATGCTGGATGTGCTGAACAAGCACTTCCAGGACATCCTGCACGTCAGCAAGACGCAATCGGGGTTCATCCAGACGTCCGTCTTCGGTGCGTACTTCCTGATGGCGCTGCCCTCGGCCCTGCTGATCCGGCGCATCGGCTACCAGCGCGGCATCCTGGTGGGCCTGGCAGTGCTGGCAATCGGGGCATTCCTGTTCATCCCCGCAGGATTGGTCTTCAAGACTTTCTGGTCGTTCCTGCTCGCGCTGTTCGTCCTTTCCAGCGGTCTGGCGTGCATCGAGACCGCGGCGAATCCCTACGTTACGGTGCTCGGCCCGAAGGACGCCGCGGCGGGCCGGCTGTCCACCGCACAGGCATTCAACTCCGTGGCCTACATCATCGCGCCCACGGTGGGCGGCGCCTTCATCTTCGGACAGCCCCAGCAAGCCGGAGCGGCCGCGGACTTTCACTCGCTGGTCGTGCCCTACGTCGTGCTCGGCTGCGTGGTGCTGCTGGTGTTCGGGGCGTTTTCGCTCATGAAGCTGCCGGGCATCGACGGCGAATCCGGCGAGGCCGCCGCGGCCGACGATTCCCCGCTCCACCGGGTGCCGCTGCTGCGCCAACCGCATTTTGTCTGGGGCGTCGGCACGCAATTCCTCTACGTCGCCGCACAGGTCGGCGTGAACGCGTTTGCGCTGAACTACATCCTGGAGAACGCGATCACGAGGGACGCATCGGGCGCCGTCCTCACGGCGCCGCTGTTCGCCTGGTTCGCCGGCATCACGAATGCGGCGCGGCCCGAAGCCACGGCGGCCTACGTGATCACGATCGCGATGGTGCTCTATGCCGTCGGGCGTTTCTCGGGTGCGCTGATCACGCGCGTGATCAAGCCGCATCTGCTGCTCGCGCTCTACGGTCTCCTGAATTCGATCGTGATCCTGTTCGTGATGGCGGACATAAAGCACATCTCCTGGATGATCCTGCCGTTGTGCTGGCTGTTCATGTCGATCATGTTCCCGTTCATCTTCGCGATGAGCCTGCGCAACCTCGGCTCGCAAACGAAACTCGCGGCTTCGTTCCTGATCATGTCGATCGTGGGTGGGGCGATTTCCCCGCCGCTCATGGGCTGGCTCGCGGACCGTTACGGCAGCATGTCGGTCTGCTTCGTCCTGCCGCTGGCCGGATTCGTCGCGCCTGCGGTCTATGGACTGCTTTATCCACGCTTGCTGGAGAAATCCGCGTGTGCAGCATGAAGTGCCCGCAAACCGGGGAGCGGCGGCGCGGCGCTCGGGGCGCGCAGCCTGTCGCGAGTTCTGCTTTTGCCCGGCTGTTTCCATCATTGCTTGCTGTGGCGCGCTGTGCCGCGTCGTCTCGTGTCCTGACAATGACAATGTGTACCCACTCAGGGAGATGAACTCATGAAAAGACAACTGCCCATTTCGATCCATTGCGCCTCTGTCGGGTCGTTCTCGCAAAGTAAAAGTACGCGTCTGCGGCGCAATGCGCTGTTCCTCGGTATCGCTGCCAGCGTGGCTGTCGCGCAACCCACCTTCGGTCAGCCTGCGGCGGGGAGCCAGGAACTGGAGGAAATCATCGTCACCGCGACCCGCCGCGAGCAGAGCGTGCAGGACGTGGCGGTCTCGATCACCGCACTGAGCGGAGAGCAGCTGGAAAAACTGAAGTTCTTCGAGTTCGAGGACATGGCCGCCGCGACGCCGGGGCTCTCGATGACCAGCACGGCACGCGAGCCCGGGGTGATCGCGGTGCGCGGCATCGGTTTTGCGCCCAACTCCTCGGCGCCGCCCGCCGTTGACGTCTACCTGAACGAACTGCCGATCGATGCGGTATACGCGTTCACCAGCATCTACGACATCCAGCAGATGGAACTGCTGCGCGGACCGCAGGGTACGCTGCGAGGCCGCCCCTCCCCGGCAGGCGCGGTGACCATGACCACCCGGCGACCGGACCTCGGCGAGGTGGGCGGCAGCGTCTCGGGATCCTTCTCGGACGCCGATGCGCAGAACTACCAGGGTGCCTTGAACGTTCCGATCGTAAAGGACACGCTGGCGCTGCGAGTGGCCGGGGTCAAGAACACCAACGAGGGCCCCGGGGGCAAGCTGCTGAACGGCGACGCGCCGGAGGTCGACGACGAGGGCCTGCGGGCCACCCTGCTGTTCCAGGCGACGGATGAATTGGAATTCCTGCTCACGCACCACTACATGGATCGCGCGATCGACAATTTCACCTTCGTCGAGGGGGCCGGTGCCGGCTACAACGGCCCGGCCATCTCGGCGGACGACCGCCGTGGCGTGGCCGAGAAAATGGGAAGGCAGGACCAGGAGATCGAGATCACCTCGCTGCAGGCGAGCTGGGACATCGGGGAGCACCAGCTCGTCTATATCGGCGGCTACCAGGACCTCACGAACGAGTTCATGCAGGATCTCGACGGCGCCAATGCCGTTGTCGACTATTCCTCGCTCCAGCACACGGCCACGGACTTCGAGGTCACGACGCACGAACTGCGCTTCGAGTCCGGCGGCGGCGGGCGCATCGATTACAGCGCGGGGCTATGGTACAGCGATACCGAGACGAGCACTGATGTGCACCAGGTTTCGGAGCTCACCGGCGCCTTTGGCTACCCGCCGACGCCCCGCGGACCGGCGGACCCGGCATATCTGATCGGCGTCGACATCTACATCCCGACGGACGCGGAGAACACGGCGGCCTTCGGGCACCTCGAGTTCCATGTGACCGACAAGCTCGACATCGGCGTGGGGGCTCGTTACCTGGAAGAGAAATCAGAGCGGTCGCAGCAACTGGACCTCGGCTCCTCGCTCATCGCCATCGATATCGGGCAGGGAGAGCCGCTGACGAGCATTCTGTGCCCGACGATACTGGGCCAGGTCACCGGGCTTCCGTGGCAGGGCCAGACCTATCCGAATACCTGCGACCTGGCGCTTGCAGCGTCCTCGTTCTACCAGCCCGCAGAAGAAGACTGGGACCACTGGGTCTACGATGCGTCGATCAGGTACAGCCTGAGCGATTTGACCATGGTGTACTTCACGGCCGCCCACTCCTGGCGCCCGCCCGGGGTCACCGTGGGGATCACCGCGCCGATCCCCGACGACATCCTTTTCGGGCCGCCCGAGCAGTCCGATGCCTTCGAGCTCGGACTGAAGTCCGAGTGGCTGGATCGACGCCTGCGCTTCAACGCGGCGATGTTCTACCAGGAGTTCGACGGTTTCATCGGCCGCTTCGAGGATGTGCCCTACGTCAACGACAACACGCAAACCGTCGACGAGGGCGGCTTCACCTACAACGGCGACGCGATCGCATACGGCCTCGAGGCCGACCTGTTCTGGCTGATCAGCGACGAGTGGACTGCCCAGCTCTCGATGAGCGCACAGAAGGGCGAGTTCGACGACGCCAGCGTGCCGTGCCGGGATACGGATTTCGACGGCAAGCCCGATAACGGCGCCAACCCGGCCTATGCCGACTGGGGTGCATCGGGCCCGGTGGCCTTCTGCGTGAGCGACGATCCCATCTCGAACCTGCCCGAGTGGAATGCGACGCTGCAGTCCGAGTACGTGATCCCGCGCGACGCGCTGGAGTACTACCTGCGCGGCCTGCTCAACTACCAGCCCGAGAACGACAACTTCACGACGGGCTTCGAGCGTGACTCCTTCGCGCTCATGAACCTGTATGCCGGGGTGCGCAGCAGCGATGGCCGTTGGGACGTCACGCTGTGGGCGAAGAATGCGCTCGACGAGGACACGGTCCTTCAGCTCGATTCGGAAGGCGTGGTGGCCGGCTTCGCCTCGGGTTATCGCGGCGTGGCCGTGCTGCCGGAGCGGGAAATCGGGGTCAGCGTGCGCTACGCCTTCGGGTCTGACTGATCCCGAGCGGCGCCAGCGGTCGCCGACGCCTTGGCGGCGACCGCTGGCGCGCTTCTCCTATGTCGCAGGGCCGTCGAGTCATGCCACGGGTCGTTCGTTTCCTGCTCTTGCCGATCGGCTTCCCCGGAAGCCGGGCATGAACAAAACACGCCCGCAGCAAACGTACAAGGTCCGACTTCAGTCGGACATGGTCCCGTAGGTCCGACTTCAGTCGGACATCGAACGAATCGAGAGGGTGAGCAAGATGTCAATCGTGAAGCGTATCGCGTCTGTCATCGCGGTGCTGATCGCGCTGCTGATCTTGCTCGCGCTCGGCGGCGTCGGTTGGGTCGTCCACAAGACGAGCCAGCACCTCGCGCCGCCGCCGGATCCTTCAGGGCAGCCGAGCATCGCCTCTTACGTCGAGCCCGCGCCCGTGGCGCCGGCGCAACCGCCCGAGCTGGTCTCCGGTTTCAGCTGGGACACGATACTCACGCCGCCGAAGTCGGCGCGGCCCTGGACGCGCTGGTGGTGGCCGGGCGGCGACGTGGATGCCGCCACGCTCACGCGTCAGCTCGACGAACTCGACGCCGCGGGCTTCGGTGGCGGCGAGGTGCAGCCCTTCCTCAGCGGCATGCTCAATATCGAGAACGAGGCCACCTGGGAGCGTGTCTACGGTTTCGACAAGCCGCCGTACTACCGGACGCTGGATGCCGTGATGTTCGCGGCCGCCGAGCGAGGCATGCAACTCGACCTCACGCACTTCAGTGGCTGGCCGCCGGGCGGTCCCGAAATCAATCTGGCCGACAGCCTCACGGTGATCGCCCACGCCGCGCACAGGGTGAAGGGCGGCAGGACCGTCGCGCTCGAACTTCCGAAGCCGGGCGCGGGCGCGAGCGAATACATCTTCACGGCGATGGAATTCACGGGAGCCGACTTCATCAACTTCCCGGCCGCGAACGCACGCCTGCTCAGCGTGCTCGCCGCGCGAGTGGTTGCGGGCGAACACGGCTGGAGTCCCTTCGATCTCGACGATACCGTCACGCTCGATCCGGCCTCGGTGCAGGTGCTGACGGCCCGGGTCGAGAGCGGTGTGCTCCACTGGGAGGCGCCGCCCGGCGAGTGGCAGATCATCGCGAGCTACCTGCTGCCCTCGGGCGAGGTGCCGATGGGCGCGGCGCAAAAGCCGCAGGGCTTCGTCGTGGATCACCTGCGCAAGCCGCAGGTGCTGGGCCACTACGAATACGCCTTCGGCAAACGCACCGGGCTGCCCGCGCACTATGGCAAGGGCTTGCGCGGCTTCTTCAACGACAGCCTGGAATTCCGCCTCAAGCGCATGAGCGTCGAGGACATCCTGCCGGAGTTCAGGGCGCGCCGCGGCTACGACCTGGAGCCGCTGCTGCCCGCGATCTACGTCGAGGGCAAGGACAACGTGTATTTTCGCGAGATCGTCGGCATCCACGCGGCACCGGAGTTCGAGTTGACGGCGCAGGACGAGCGCATCCGCCACGACTACCAGAAGACCTTGTCGGATCTCGTGATCGAGCGCTTCGTCGAGACGTCAGCCTCATGGGCGGCGCAGCGCGGACTCGTCTCGCGCGGGCAGAGCTACGGCATGGATCTCGATGTGCTGCGCGCGCTGGGGGCGAACACGATCCCCGAGACCGAGCAGCTCTGGGCCGGAGGCTCAGACCTCGGGCTCAAGATGGCGAGCTCCGCGGCGGCGCTCTACGGGAGGCCGCTGGTGAGCGCCGAGTCCTTCGTGTGGATCCAGCGCGACTGGACCACCACGCCGCGCAAGCTCAAGGCCGCCGCCGACAAGCTGCTGCTCGCGGGCGTGAACCACATCGTCCACCACGGCACGCCCTACCCGTGGACAGCTGACGCGTCGAAGCCCTACGGCGAAGAGGGCTGGACGCCGTTCAGCGGGCCGCAGAACCCGGCGCATTTCTCGTCGATCGTCGGTCCGAACAACCCGGTGCTCTGGGCGGACGTGCCGGCGATCAATCGCTATATCGCGCGCAGCCAGAACCTGCTGCGCCAGGGGCGTCCCGCGATCGACGTGCTGATCTACTACCCGTTCCTCGGCTTTCACGGGGCCAACCCCGAGGCCGGCGAGCCCGAGCCGCTGCTGAACGGCTCCATTCCCGATGCGGATCCGCCGGTCGATGTGCGCGAGGATCCGGTGCTGACCAGTGGCAAAAAGACGCTGGATGCGGTGTTCACGCTTCCGCCGAAGCAGGAAGACGAGCGCGACGCGTGGGTGCGCACGCTGCTGCCGCTGGTGCGAGAACTCGACCGGCGCGGCATCAGCTGGGGCTGGGTCAACGACCACGCGCTGCAGGGCGGGAAGATCGGCGCGCGCACGCTGACGGCCTCTGGCGGCAGTTACCAGGCGGTGCTGGTGGCCAATGCGCCGATGATCGAGCAGCAGACGCTGCACGCGCTCGCGGGCCTCGAGGCCGAGGGCGTTCCCGTCGTATTCGCCGGAGCGCTTCCCGAACGTCAACCGGGCTATCTGGACGCGGCGCAGGGCGATCGCGAGGTGCAGCAACTCGTGTCGCAACTGATCGCGGACGGCGCCGAGCAGCGCTCCCTGGACGCGGCGTCGCTGGCCGATGCGCTGCAGGAGCGGATCCTGGCGCCGGTGCGCCATCTCACCCGGGGAGCGATCCGCAGCTTCCGGCGCCAGCTCGACGCGCAGCAGGACATCCTCCTGTTTGCCAATCAGGGCGCGACAGCGCAGACGCTGCAGTTGCAGGCCGAGGCCGGCCAGGCGCTATGGTGGTTCGATGCGATGAGCGGCGCGGCATGGCCGGCCGAGACGACCGACGGCAGCTTGTCCCTGGCGCTGCTGGGTTACGAGAGCCGCTTCCTGATCCGCGGCGTGCCGATGCCGGCGACGTTGCCCCTGCGCATTGCCGACAGCGTGGCGCTGCAGCATCCCGCGCGCAGCTGGCCGCTCGCGGACTGGGAACTGGCGATGGACGGTGCGCCGGGGCAGTCCACGGAACTCGGGGACTGGCGCGAGGATCCGCTGCTCCGTCACGCACGCGGCCCCGGCGTGTATACGCATCGTTTCGTCCTCGACGGGCCCCGCCCGGGCGCGCGCTATCTGCTGGATCTGGGGCTGGTGCAGGGCACGGCCATGGTTCGGGTCAACGGTCGGGACATCGGTCGCGCGGGGGTTCCACCCTTTCTGCTCGATGTCACCACGGCGCTGCAGCAGGGTGAGAACAGCGTCGAGGTCGAGGTGCTGGCGCCGCTGCGGAATTATTTCGTGGGCCGTGCGCTGGCCGGCGACCCGCACTACTCGCACATGAAGGGCTACGAGCACCAGCTGGTGGCCGCCGGGCTGATCGGGCCGGCGATCCTGGCGGAGGTTTCGCCGTAGCAGAGCCGAGCGCGCGCCAGGGGCAGCGGTGCGTGCGCGCGGTATGGATAAGTCAATTGCCGGCTGTATCATGCAAAAGAAAGACGATAACGAAGTCCGGGAGCATCCATGAGCGATCGGTGCATTGGCTCATTTCTCGAGAGAGGGCAGCGACGATGACTACACGTTGGCGCTGGTGCTGGCGCGTGCTCGGGGTTCTGCTGGTGGCCGCACTGGCGTTTGCCGGCTATGGCGTCTGGCAGGTACGATCGATGGGATTCCTGCGCAGCCCCGTGTTCGAGACCGAGCGCCCGCAGCTGCCGCCGTTGCAGCACCCGGCGGTGCTGGTGTTCTCCAAGACAAACTCCTTTATCCACAAGGAAGCGATACCTGCCGCGAAGCAGTTGCTGCAGCAGATGGCGGGCGAGCAGGGCTGGAGCGTCTTCCTCACCGACAGCGGCGCCGTGTTCAATGCAGAGGATCTGGCGCACTTCGACGTGGTCGTGTGGAACAACGTCACCGGCGACGTGCTGCTGCCGCAACAGCGCGAGGCGTTCCAGTCCTGGCTGGAGCAGGGCGGCGGCTACGTCGGCATCCATGCCGCCGGCGACAACAGTCACGCGCCGTGGCCGTGGTACCTCGACACGGTGATCCGCGCGCAGTTCATCGGTCATCCGATGGCCCCGCAATTCCAGCAGGCGACCCTGCGCATCGAGCAGCCCGCGGACCCGATCGTCGCGCCGCTCGGCACGGAATGGCAGCGTACCGACGAGTGGTACTCCTTTGCGAAGAGCCCGCGCGCGCCGGATATCCGCGTGCTGGCGACGATCGACGAGAGCAGCTACGCACCGGGCGAATTCTTCGACGGCACCTCGCTCGCGATGGGCGCGGACCACCCGATGATCTGGAAGCACTGCGTGCGCCAGGGCCGGGTGTTCTATGCCGCGCTGGGGCATACCGCGGAGACATTCGCCGAGCCGCAGTACCGTGGGCTGCTGCAGCGCGCGATCGCCTGGGCAGGTCGTATCGGCTCTCCCGCGGCCTCGCCGATGCCGCTCGATTGTGAATGAATGCCTACAGGGAGTGAATCGCGATGAACCGACGTGAAATGATGCTGGCGGCCATATCCACGATGGCCGGGGTCATGGTCGGCTCGCCCACGCTGCGCGTGATTGCCGGCGAGGCGCCGACCACCTCGGCATCCCGGGTGGTGCTGCAGGGCCACCAGCCGGAGATGGTGCGCGTGCTCGCCGAGATGATCCTCCCCGCGACGGATACGCCGGGCGCCATCGAGGCCGGTGTGCCGCGTTTCATCGAGATGATGGTCGCCGACTGGTACACCGATACCGAGCGCGGGATCTTTCTCGACGGCCTCGCGGCGCTCGATGCGTCCTGCCGCACCGCCTACGGCACGGATTTCCTCGGGTGCACCGCCGAGCAGCGTGTTGCGGCACTCTCCGAGGCCGAGAAGAACGCCGCCGCTTACGTGAGTCCGCTTCCGCCGGGATTCCTGGCGACGATGGCGAAACTGATCGATGAGCGCACGCCGTTCTTCGCCAAGCTCAAGGAGCTGACAGTGGTGGGCTATTTCAGCTCCGAACTCGGGGCCACGGAGTTCCTCGAATACAACCCCATGCCCATGCGCTACGACGGTGACTTCGACTTCGCCAAGGTGGGGACGCACTGGAGTCACTGAGCGCCGGCAGGGCGTGTAGTGCGGCGCAAGGTCGAGGGGCGTAACGGGCCTGACGCGCGAAAACGACAAGAGGATCGGGGAATGAGCATGGATTTCGACGTCATCGTGGTCGGTTCGGGTGTCACGGGGGGCTGGGCCGCGAAGGAGCTCACCGAGAAGGGCCTGAAGGTGCTGGTCCTCGATCGCGGCAGGCCGCTGACGCACGGTTCCGGTTACACCACCGAACACACGCCGCCGTGGAAGATTCCCTTCGGCGGCAAGCCGCTGCGCGAGCTCTACGCGCGCGATTACGCGGTGCAGAGCAAATCCTATGCTTTCGACGAGACCACGCGGCACTTCTGGGTCAAGGATTCGGACTACCCGTACACGCAAGCGCAGGATGCACCTTTCCACTGGCTTCGCGCCGACGTGGTCGGCGGCAAGTCGCTGCTCTGGGCGCGGCAGGTCTATCGCTGGAGCGATCTGGACTTCGAGGCAAACCGGCGCGACGGCCACGGCGTCGACTGGCCGATCCGTTACCGCGACCTCGAGCCGTGGTACGCACACGTCGAGCGTTTCATCGGCGTGAGCGGCCAGGCCGAGCAGCTGGTGCAACTGCCGGACAGCGTGTTCCAGCCGGCGATGCAGATGTCCGTGGTCGAGAAGGCCATGAAACAGCGGATCGAGGCACAGTTTCCCGCGCGGCGCATGACCATCGGCCGGGTCGCGAATCTCACCGAACCGCTCGGCGACCGCGCCGCCTGCCACTACTGCGGCGTGTGCCAGCGCGGTTGTTCGCCGGGTGCGTACTTCAGCAGCCTGAGCTCGACGCTGCCGGCAGCGAGCCGCACCGGCAATCTCACGCTGCGCGCGAACAGCCTCGTCGAGGAATCGACTACGACGCGGCACGCGGGCGTGTCACGGGCGTGCGCGTCATCGACACGGAAACCGGCGCGCGTACGCGCTTCGGGTCGAGGCTCGTCTTTCTCTGCGGTTCCACCATCGGCAGCGTGCAGGTGCTGCTGAACTCGCGCTCCGAGAGCTTCCCCCAGGGTCTCGCGAACCGCAGCGGCATGCTCGGGCGCTACGTGATGGATCACGTCAACGGCGCCATCGCCTTCGGCATCACCACCGAGTTCATGGGCAGGTATTACTACGGCTATCGCCCCAACGGGATCTACATACCACGCTTTCGCAACCTCGATGCACAGGAGCCCGACGGCGAATTCCTGCGCGGCTACGGCTTCCAGGGCGGCGCGATGGCGCTGGAGGCGCCGATGATCGCCACCGCGATCCCGGGCTTCGGCGCGGGCTTCAAGCAGGCGCTGCGCCAGCCGCCCGCCTGGGCGTTCTTCCTCGCCGGCTTTGGGGAGTGCCTTCCCTACGCGGAGAACCGGATCACGCTGGATCCGAAGCTCGTCGACCGGCACGGCATGCCGCAGGTGCGCTTCGACGTGCGCTTTCGCGACAACGAGAAGAAGCTCCTGCAGGACGCGGCGCAGCAGGCACGGGCGATGCTCGAGGGCGCGGGCCTGCAGAACGTGCTGTCGGTGGCGACGCCCTCCACGCCCGGGGACGCGATTCACGAAATGGGCGGGGCCTGCATGGGCCGCGACCCGCAGCGATCGGTGCTGAACGGCTGGAACCAGTCGCACGACGTGCCCAATCTCTTCGTCACCGATGGTTCCAGCATGAGCTCCTGCGGCGTGGTCAATCCCTCGCTCACCTTCATGGCGCTCACCGCGCGGGCTGCGAACCATGCGGTCGAACAAGTGCGTGGCGGCAGGGTGTGACGCGGGGAGCCGGCCTCATGTCCAGGATGCGCGCGCGGCTGTGCCTGATGATGTTCCTGCAGTTCTTCGTGTGGGGAGCCTGGTTCGTGACGCTGGGTACATTCCTCGCGACCAACCTGCGCGCCAGCGGGGAGCAGACCGGCCTGGTCTTCGCGACGCAGTCCTGGGGTGCCATTGTCGCGCCGCTCTTCGTGGGCCTGGTCGCCGACCGCTTCGTGAACGCCGAGCGCATATTCGCGCTGCTGCACCTGGCCGGCGCGGTGCTGCTGTGGCGCATGTACGCGGCGCCGGAGTTCGCCTCGTTCTATCCGTTGGCGCTCGCCTACATGATCGTCTACATGCCGACGCTCGCTCTCGCCAACGCGGTGTGCTTCCGCCAGATGCGCGACACCACGACGGAGTTCCCGCCCGTGCGCATGTGGGGCACCGTGGGCTGGATCGTCGCAGGGCTCGCGATCAGCTACGCGTTCGCGTGGGACGATCGCGCGAACATCGCCGCGGGCGCGTTGCGCAACACCTTCCTGCTCGCGGCTGTTGCCTCGGCTGTGCTCGGTCTCTACGGCTTCTCGCTGCCGGCGACGCCGCCGGTGCGTGGCGGCGAGTCGCAGGTGCGCGCGCTGCTCGGGGTCGAGGCCCTGGGCCTGCTGAAGGAGCGGAATTTCGCGGTGTTCTTCTGCTCGGCCGTGCTGATCTGCGTGCCGCTCGCGTTCTACTACCAGAATGCGAACCTGTTCCTCGCCGAGGCGGGCGTGGCGAATCCGACGGGCAAGATGACGATCGGGCAGATATCGGAGGCCGGCTTCATCCTGTTGCTGCCGTGGTTCTTCCACCGTTTCGGTTTCAGGCGCACGCTGCTGCTGGGCATGCTCGCGTGGGCCCTGCGCTACGCGCTGTTCGCCTTCGGCAACGCCAGCGAGCTGCTGTGGATGCTGCTGGTCGGCATCGCGCTGCACGGTGTGTGCTACGACTTCTTCTTCGTGGCCGGGCAGGTCTACACCGACGCGCGCGCAGGCCCGCGCTTCAAGGCCTCGGCGCAGGGACTGGTCACGCTGGCCACCTACGGGCTCGGCATGCTGATCGGCTTCTGGATCGCGGGCATGATCACCGACCGCTACACGCTCGCCGCCGGGCACGACTGGCGCGAGGTGTGGCTGTTCCCGTCGGGCTTCGCACTCGTCGTTTCCGGGGCCTTCCTGTTGCTGTTCCGCGATACGGTGGCGACCGTGGCGCCCGAGGCGGAGCAATGAACGTCTCGCGTCGTATTCCGCTCGGCCTGGTCGGCGGTGGCCCGCGCTCGCTGATCGGCGGCGTGCATCGCGCCGCGGCGGCGCTGTCGGAGCGCTTCGAGCTGAAGGGGGGCGCATTCGGCACCGACGTCTCGCGCAATCGCGCGCACGCGCGGGCGCTCGGTCTCGACCCCGAGCGCGCATATGCAGGCCTCGACGAGATGCTCGCGGCCGAGAGCCGGCTCGCCGAGGGTGAGCGCATCGAGGTGCTCGCGGTGCTGACGCCGAATCACCTGCACTACCCGATGGTGCTGCGGGCCCTGGAGTCGGGGCTGCACGTGATCTGCGAGAAGCCGTTCACGATGACCGCGAGCGAGGCGCTCGAGCTGGAACGGCGCGCGCGGGACGGCGGGCGCAAGGTGTGCATCGCTCACACCTACACGGGCTACCCGATGGTGCGGCAGATGCGCGCGATGATCGCGGCCGGCGAGATCGGTGCGCTGCAGAAGATCGACGCGCAGTACTACCAGGGCTGGATCAACGCGGCCATGCACGATGCGGCGATGCGCCAGTCGATCTGGCGGCTGGATCCGGCGCGATCGGGGCCGAGTTGCTGCTATGGCGACATCGGCGTGCATGCCTTCAACCTGGCGGAGTACACCACGGGCTTGCGCATTGCGCGCGTGCTGGCGGATCTCGACACCTTCCGTCCCGACAATGCGCTGGACGTGGACGGCACGACGCTGTTGCGCACGGCCTGCGGCGTGCATGGAGTGCTGCGCGCGAGCCAGATCGCCACGGGCGAGGAGAACGGCGTGCAGATCGCCGTCTATGGCAGCCGCGGCGCATTGAAATGGAGTCACGAGACGCCGGCGATCCTGACGCATCTGCGCGAAGACGCGCCGCGGCAGGTGTTCACGCCCGGCCAACGCTTCAATGCGGAGCTGGCGCGCACGGCGAGCCAGCTCCCGCCCGGACATCCGCAGGGGCTGGCCGAGGCCATGGCCAATCTCTACCGCGGCTTTGCCGATGCGATCCACGGCGTGCCGGGTGCGGAGGAGCGCTTCCCCGGCATCGAAGCCGGAGTCCGGGGCATGCGCTTCATCGAAGCGACGCTGGCGTCCAGTCGCGCGGGCCAGACCTGGATGGAGATCAGCGCATGAGCGCGAGCGCGCCGTTCCGTCCCCGGCACATGAAGCTCAGCGTGCTCACGGCGGCACTGCAGGAACTCACGCCGCGCGAGCGGCGCGACCCGGATCCGGATCTCGCCATCGAGGAGTGGCTGGAGTACGCGCGCGAGATCGGCGCGCCGAACATACAGCTCTCCGCGGCGTTGCATCCCGACGTCAGCGACGTGCCCGCCGCGGCGCTGCTCGATCCGGTCGCCAATACGCTCGACCTGCGCGAACCCTTCGACGCGCGGCGAGCGGCACGCGTGCGCGCGGCGATGTGCGCCAGCGCGGTCGGGCTCTCGGATCTCGCGTACTTCGACAACATGCTGGCCGCCGACGCAGGGGTGCGCCGGCGCAAGCACGAGTTCATGCTGCGCGTGTTCGACGCCGCGGCAATGCTCGGCGTGGATGGCGTCTGCGGCTTCGTCGGGCGCAATCCGCAACTGCAGATGGACGCCAATCTGGTGATGTTCGAGGAAGTCTTCGTGCCACTGCTCGCGGCAGCGAAGGCGCGCGGACTCACCTACCGGGTCGAGCAGTGCCCGATGCCCGGCTGGACGGTGAACGACGCCTGGCACAACAACATCGCCTACGCTCCGGGTCCGTGGATCGCGCTGCACCGGATCTGCGAGAAACATGGCGTCGGCGATCAGTTCCGCATCCATTACGACCCCTCGCACGCGATCCTCATGGGCCAGGATACGCGCTCGGTCTTCCAGTACCTGAAGGACGCGGGCTACGCCTTCCTGGTGGCGGGGTTCCATGTGAAGGGGCAGGTGATAGATCCGCGCGGCCTCGCCGCCTGGGGCTACGGCGGGCAGACCCTGCAGCGCGGCGACTGGCACGGCGCGATGCCCGCCGATGATCCCGCCGCGCAGTCCAGCGCGTGGAAGAAGCAGACCGTGTTCAGCCAGCACGAGCTGCCCGGCACCGCGCGCCACGATCCGCTGGGGTATCTGCAGAACCGGACCGTCGACTGGCTGGATCACCAGCTCGCGGCGCGCGAACTGCTGCCGCTGGATCCGGCGAACACGTACCTCGTGGTCGAGCACGAGTATCCGCCGGCGCGGGTCCAGGATCGCGCGCTGCTCGCGCCGCTGCTCGCCGGTTCGATCGCCTTCGTCAAGGCGATCGACGAGGCTGCTGCCGCGATGTACGCGCTGCAGCACGAGATGCTGCCGCGCCAGGGAATTCCCGTGCAGGGTGTGGGCAGGGAGGCTTACCGATCCTGAGCGGGGCTCTCCCGCATTCGATGGCGCCGCCGCCGGTTCAGCCAGCCATGCGCGCAAAGTCGATGTAGCCCGCCTCGCCGCCGCCGTAGATCACCGCCGGATGCTGCAGCTGTACCCCACGCCGATCGGGGGCACTCCGCGCGAGCGGTCGGCGGCGATCTCGGCCTTGGTCTGGTACGCGTCGGCGCCCAGCATGACCACCGAGGCTCCGTTCGCCACGATCTGCTCGAGGAACAGGATCACCATGATCACGACGGCCACCGGCGCCAGCGTGATCTCGAGGTCGTGGAACGTGGTGATCTGCAACGCATATATAGCAATGCACTGTCGCGCGCGCGCAGCGGCGTCACGAACAGCCAGTAGAGGCTCGCCGCGATAAGGTGCAGCGTGATCGAGGTTCAGCAACTTCAGGAACTGCACCGCGAGCACCTTGCCTTCGGCGACCATTGCGGGCACCTGCCGCGCGAAATCGAGCACGACGTTCGCGAGCACGTTCAGCCTGCTCGCGTAGAGCAGCAGGGACGACACCGCGGTCACGAACACCGCGATCAGTACCAGCGCCCGGCTGCCCTGGAAAATGCACTCGATCATGACTTAGCTTCCCGTGTCGCGGTGCCCGTCAGGTGTGGTGGTTTCGGTGAGTTGCGGGGGCGCTGTATGCCGGCGTGCCGTGTGCCAAAAGCGGCAACGGCGCCTGCTGGCGGGGCCGGGGTGCAACGCGGGATCCCGGCTTCACCTTGACGGATGCCATGCGGGCGAGCGAACAACTTCCGCGGGAATTCATCGATTCGGAACTGGCGAAGATTCCGGGGCGTCGCGTCGGCAAGCCAGAGGACATCGCCGGAGTGGTCGCGATGCTGCTTTCTGAAGACGGGCGTTGGATCAACGGACAGGTGTGCCACGTCAATGGTGGTGCACTGATGCGCTGAGTGTGCTCAGCGATTTTTGGAAATAACGGAGTGACCATGGCAGAAATTCGCCCATCCGGCGCCACCCGCGACGCGCAGTACGGCTTCAGCAAAATCTTCGTGCACGATCTGGAGGGAATGGCCGGGTTCTACGAGGAGGTGTTCGGTCTGGTCCGTTTCGATCGGCACCAGGACGTCATGCTCAGGTGCAGGATCGACGAGATCACGTTCCAGGCCACCTACCCCGGTGGCGGTTCGCTGACGCTGATCAAGTACCTGGATTCCGCCGCCCCGACGGTTGGCGAGTCGGTGCAGGGCTTCATCACCGCCGATATCGACGCTCTCGCGCGGCGCGCCGAGGCAGCCGGCGGCACGCTGGCCGAGCCGAGCCGAGCCGAGCCGAGCCGATCCGATCCGATCCGATCCGTCGCGTCGAGTCGCATCGGCTCAGTTGAGCGTTCGTGCTCGATCCGGAAGGGCATGTGAACCAGGTCGTTCAGCTCGACGCCGACTGAGTGAAGCGCTTCCGGGTCGAATCCAGCCCGCCGCGGTTGGCGCACAGGAGGACGCTCTTTCACGAGTTGACACCTGGTTTTTTTGGTCGATAGAATGTAAACGTTTACATCGATAGCGAGTGACTGCTCCCGAATCGCGACAGCGCAAGCGCACGGCCTATCAACGATAAGAGGCAACGCGAGCAAAGATGTGTACGCTCCCACGGTCGCGCGGAAGCGCCTCCACCACTCATGCTGCGTGCGCCATGCGGCGTCCGTCGAACCGTCGGGTTCAACCTTCGGGCTCGGTGACGGGTCGGACCGCCAGGGAGATGACCTTGTGTGCAGCGGATTCGCACGGCTGGTGATTTCATGCGGTGATGGAAATTGTGTGTCGCACCTGCCGGCTCGGGTCAATCCGTAATCGTTGTCGTACCACATGCACTGAAACCTCCAATGCCGGTAATCAGCCATGACTAAACCGATTCCTCCTTCTGCTCCGCTTGTCGAGCAAGTCAGCCGGCGCGTCTTGCTGGAACGCGCCGCCACGCTGGCCATGACTGGCACCTTGCTCGCTACGCAGGCGTCGGTGGTGGATGCCGGACCCGCGCCGGATCTGGTCGCTGCCCGCGGCCGGATCAGGCAGTCGATTGTCCAGTGGTGCTTCGGGCAATTCGGCGAACGATGGAGCGTGGAGCAAACGTGCCGTGTGGCTCGGGAGCTTGGTTGCCATAGCGTCGAACTGGTCACGCCGGAACATTTCGCTACCCTCGGACGATATGGTCTCACCTGCGCGATCGCTCAGATCGACATGGGCTCCGCGCCGCCATTCCTGCGG
The DNA here is from genome assembly GCA_016718385.1 of Gammaproteobacteria bacterium. Taxonomy (GTDB): domain Bacteria; phylum Pseudomonadota; class Gammaproteobacteria; order Pseudomonadales; family UBA5518; genus UBA5518. The sequence continues at coordinate 95,131 of JADKDK010000009.1, read as the reverse complement.
GGTTTCAATAACCCGGAGCATTGGCCGCGCGTGATCGGGGCAACCCGCGAGGCCATCGATGCAGCGTCGGCGTTCGGGGCGCCGAACGTCGTTTGCTTCACGGGCTACAGCACACGGAATCCGGAAGATCCGAACAGCACGCATCTCTCCCCTGAAGAGGGCGCGCGGAATTGCGTCGACGGTTTCAGGCAAATCATCGCTCACGCCGAGGAGAAAGGAGTGACCCTGTGCCTGGAGATGCTGAACAGCCGTGACGACTCGCACCCGATGAAAGGGCATCCGGGCTACCAGGGCGATCATGTCGATTACTGCATCGACATCATTCGACGAGTCGGATCACCCCGTCTCAAGCTTCTGTTCGACGTCTATCACGTTCAGATCATGGATGGTGACCTGATCCGTCGCATACACCAGTGCAAGGATCACATAGGCCACGTGCACACGGCAGGCAACCCCGGGCGCGGGGAACTCGACGATCGTCAAGAGATCAATTATCCGGCGGTAATGCGGACGCTGGTCGAAACGGGCTACTCGGGCTACGTCGGTCACGAATTCATCCCTACGCGTGATCCGAGACAGGGACTGCGTCAGGCAATCACCGTTTGTGGCGTCTGACGATCCAGAGGCGCCTGCGTACCACAGGGGAGAGACAACACGATGATGAGCCGATTCAATCCGATCAATGCGGCAGCATTCATGTGCCTGCTGGTTGTCACGCAGGCCGCCCATTCCCAGGCAGTTGCAGTGGGCACCATGGCTGAGTTGCGCGAGATCACTGTCGATGCGTCGAGCGACCTGGGACCGATGAAGCCATTGCGCGGCGTCAATTCGGGACCGCTTCCATGGAGCGACCGGCCGGCCGTGGAGCGCCTCCATGACGTGGTGGAGGTGTCCGATCGCACAGGTTATCGGTCGCTCGGAGCGGATGCATCGAGCGGTTATCGCGCGGCGAACATCGAACTGGTCCGCATTCACGACAATTACGGCCCGGGAGATGTGTATGCGAACTTCACGGGGACACGCGAAATGGCCGATGGCACGTTCGTGCCTGCGTCTGCCTTCAATGCACTCGTGATGTTCCCGAAGCCTGATGCGGACCCCGCCGATGCGGCCAGCTACAACTTCGGGCCCACCGACCGGCTGCTGCAGTCCATCTACGGCATTGGCGCCAAGCCGCTGTTCAGGATCGGAGCCAGCGCGGGGGAACACAGCGGCGTGCCGGATTCCTTCACCAGCGAACGGGATTTCGAACATTATGCGGAAATCGTCCGTCACATCGTCCTGCATTACAACAAGGGATGGAACAGTGGCTTCAATTACGGGGTCGAGCATTGGGAAGTCCTGAACGAACCGGATGGCCGTTTCGATTCGCTCAAGTACTACACGCTGTATGCGAAGTTGGCGAGGGCAGTGAAGTCGGCTGACCCTGAAGCCGCGATCGGAGGACCGGCGCTGATGTTCAACTACAACGGCCCCGACTATCGGGAAGATTTCCTGAAGTACCTGCGACGCAACAAGTTGCCGCTCGATTTCTGGTCCTTTCACGACTATGCGATAGATTCCGCGGACCCGTATCAGTACGTGCGTATTGCCCGCGACATGCGCGCGCTGCTCGACGCGCACGGGTTCAGGAAGACCAGGCTCGTGCTCAGCGAGTGGAATGTCCTCGGTATCGATCCGGAACTGCTGACGCTGGGAGGACGCGCGGCTTTCACGGCATCGGCGATCATCTACATGCAGGATTCCCCGATCGACGAGCAGACCTTCTACATGGGCCCCAATCTGTTCGGCGAGCACGGGAGTACACCCAACAAGATCGGGCAGGCCATGGTCGCGCTGGGAAGCATGAAGGATACGCCGGTTCGCCTCCACGTCAGTGGCGACGACAATCAGGGTCTGGCGGTCCTGGCCGGAAAATCGACGGACAGCAACACGATCAACATAATCATCAGCAACTATGAGGTGCCGGCCAGTCTGCGCGCTCCACGACCTGATGGCGACACGATTGCCGGGGCCGGATATAAGATAAACCTGCTGCCGCGCCGCCCGCTGAGTTACGCGCGAAATGACGGCTTCGATCTTCGCGTGACCGGGTTGGATCCTCGAAAGTTCTATCGGGTGCAGCGCTTTCGGATCAACGACGTCTGGGATTTTCGCCTACTCAGTACGGTGACACTCAAGGGTGGCGACGTCAGGATTGCGCAGACATTGGCTCCCCCGTCGATCGAACTGCTTGCCATCACCCACGCTGCGGCGCCGTGATTGTGTACGTTCACGCGGTATCCGTGTGATCGCCCCCGCTTGTCTGCCGAGCCGGGTTCGCCCGGCAGCGGTAAACGGTGTCGCGAGCGTGGCATGCGGGGGCGCTACTCACGCCTGTGCGTGCGACGGTACCGATTCGGCGTCATTCCGGCCGCCTTGCCGAGCGCGGCGCAAAAGCTGCTGGGGCCGGCAAATCCCAGGCGGTATGCGATCTCCTTTTGCGACAGACTCGTCTCGGCGAGCAGGCTCCTGGCCTTGGTCATGCGGACCTCGGCTACATACGCCGCGCGTCGCATCGTGCCCTGCCGACTCTATCATTTTTCCGGCGTCGGCGAAGGAGACGGCAATGGAACTCTACGAGTACGAAGGCCGGCCGTGCCAGGTGCAGCCGGTGCCGGAGACGCCCATGCCGCTGTTGCTAGGCGCGAACGCGCCGGCGGTGGCGCGGGCGGCGGCGCGCATCGCCGACGGCTTCCTGGTTCCGCCGCAGAGCCCGCGCGTGCGGCAGCCGTACCGCGACGAATGCCTGAAGCTGGGCAAGCCCGACCCCGGCGAGTACTCGCGGCAGAGGCCGACCTTCCTCTGGGTTTCGGAAGATCCGGAGCGTGATTGGCACCGGCTGACGCCGCACATCGTGCACGTGCTCGAATCCCATGTCCGCTGGACCGAGTCGGCCTACGGCAAGCCCACCGGCGTGTACGCCGGCGGGGTCACGGCCGAAACGATCCGCGCCAGCGGCAAGTACCAGGTGCTGACCCCGGAGCAGGCGGTAACGCTGATCGGAGATCTGGGGGACCACAGTTCACTGTACCTGACCCCGCTGATGGGTGGCGCCGACCCGCGGCGCGCCTGAAAAATGCTGCGACTCTGGGAGCGCGAGGTACACCCGCACGTGCCGCGCGGCAGTGTGCCGAGCTGGCGTCACACGCACCGTACCCCTTCGACGGAGAACGCGACATGACCATCCGCACGTTCGGTATCGACCACGTTCATTTCAATGTGCTGCGGATCAAGCGCTTCCTCGAGATCATGGAGCGACTGTTCGGTGCGGACATCAAGCCGATCTCGCAGTTGGCGCAACTGGGGGCATACAACGCCAGCGTCCATTTTCCCGCGAAAGGGATGACGCCGTCGTTCCCGGACGTGTTTCAGCCCGGCGGTGATTCCGACCAGGCCCCCGAGCACATCCGTGACCACGGCCAGGGGATCTCGCATGTCGTGTTCAGGGTCGAGAACATCGAGGATACCGCGGTCCACGCGGCCAACTGCGGGCTTCGCCGAGGACCTGGCGCGCGTCAAGGAGCGTCTGCGCGCAGGCGAGACGGTCGACGGCCTGCGTTACGTGTCACCGTGACGCGCGGCGGCCTCACGGCGCCGCCACGCTCGATTCACGCACCACCAGTTCGTGCGTGAGCACGATCCGCCGCCCCGGCTGCTGGCCATCGCGCAGGATCTCGAGCATCAAATGCATGCTGCGAACGCCGATCTGTTCGCGGGGCTGGCGGATCGTCGTCAGCGCCGGCGTTGCGAACTCGGCGAACGCGATGTCGTCGAAGCCGACGATCGACAGTTCACGCGGCAGCGACAGGCCGGCCTGGCGGGCGGCGCGCAGCGCGCCTATCGCCATTTCGTCGTTGGCGCAGAAAACCGCGCTGGGTGTTCGAGCGCCGCCCAGCAGCGCGCGCATCTGCTGGTGACCGGCCGCGAGCGAGAAGTCGCCGTAGCGCACCCGTTCGCGCCGCACGCGCAACCCTGCTGCCGTCATCGCCTCCGTGAAGCCGGCCAGGCGGTCACGGCACAGCGGGGAGGCGCGCGGCCCGCTGATGAACGCGATGTCGCGGTGCCCCAGGTCCAGCAGATGCCGGGTCGCCTCGGTGGCCGCCCGGACGTTGTCGATGCACACGGTGGGTGCCGGAATCTCTCCGTCGTACTCGCAGGCCATCACGAACGGGGGCCAGTCCGGATCCAGCCGCGAGCGACTGCGGCCCGTCGCGAACGGGATGTTCATGCCGAGGCAGATGATGCCGTCGGCCTGGCGTTGCGTGACCAGGGCCGCGTAGGCGCGTTCGCGCTCGGCGTTGTACTGGGTGTCGCCGAGCAGGATGCGGTAACCGTGCTCCAGCGCGACGCGTTCGATGCCGCGGATGATCCTGGAAAAGAACGGATTGGCGATGTCGGGCACCAGCACCAGCACGGTGTGGGTGCGCCGCTGGCGGAAATTGCGCGCCAGCGCGTTGGTCACGTAGCCGCAGGCGGCGACCGCCTCGAGCACCCGCGCGCGCGTCGCTGCGGTGACCTTGGGGGATCCGTCCAGGGTGCGCGATACCGTCGCCACCGAGACGCCCGCGAGCCGCGCGACGTCCTTGATATTCGCCATCGGAGTGTATTCCTTATATTGCGTCGCCGCGCATGCTATCACCCGCGCGTGTGTTCGCAGGGAGAGCGGTGTGCAATGGTCGGCCGGGCGATCGAAATCGCAGGGTTGACGTCCGAAGAACGTCTGGTACGATGTAAACGATTACATCATTCGGGATGCCCGATCGTCCCGCCCGTGCCCGTGTCGCGGCAACGACCGGGCGTGGCGCCGCACAGAGCAACGATAACTACCGCTGCCGAAGCAGCCGGAGGGTGCCGATGCAAGCCGGTTGGAAATGGGTCCGGAGGTCACTCGTCGTCGTGATCGTCGGCGGGTTGCTGTTCGCCGGCTACACGTATTGGCAGATGCGCGCGATGGGCTTTTTCCGCGCGCCGGTGTTCGAAACCGAACGGCCTGCCGTGCCGGCGTTGCCGCGTCCGTCGATGCTGGTGTTCTCGAAGACCAATTCGTTCATCCACGAGGACGCGATTCCCGCCGCGAAGCGCCTGCTGCAGGACATCGCGGGCGCGCGCGACTGGGGCGTCTTCGTGAGCGACAGCGGCGCCGTGTTCAACGCCGACGATCTCGCGAAGTTCGACGTGGTGGTCTGGAACAACGTCACCGGCGATGTACTGCTGCCCGAGCAGCGCGAGGCGTTCCAGGCCTGGCTCGAGGCGGGCGGTGGGTATATCGGCCTGCACGCGGCCGGTGACAACAGCCATGCCGCGTGGCCGTGGTACCTCGACACGGTGATCCGTGCACAGTTCACCGGTCATCCGATGGATCCGCAGTTCCAGCAGGCGACGCTGCGTATCGAGCAGCCCGCGGATCCGATCATGGACGGCATCCCGGCCGCGTGGGTGCGTACCGACGAGTGGTATTCCTTCGCCGCCAGTCCGCGTGCCAGCGATCTGCGCGTGCTGGCGACCATCGACGAGAACACCTACCGGCCCGGGAGTTTCTTCAGCAAGGAGCTCGCGATGGGCCCGGATCATCCGATGGTGTGGAAGCATTGCGTGGGCCGCGGGCGCGTGTTCTACGCCGCGCCCGGGCACACGGCCGAAACCTACGCCGAACCGCCGTACCGCGCGATGCTCGAGCGCGCGCTCGACTGGGCCGGCCGGCAGGACCCGCCGCTGGCCTCTCCAGCGCCGCTGGCGTGTGAACCCTGAGCAAACAGAGGGACTGGTTACCATGAATCGACGTCATCTGCTGCACCTCGTGGTCGCGGCGCTCGGTACCGCGGCGCTGCCGGGTTCGCCGACCTTGCGCGCGATCGCAGGGGAGAAGCCGCACGCGCAGGCATCGCGCGCCGTGTTCGACGCCGCCCAGCGGCAACTGGTCGACCTGCTCGCCGAAATGATCGTTCCGGCGACCGATACGCCCGGCGCGCTCGAGGCCGGCGTGCCCGCGTTCATCGAGACGATGGTCGCGGACTGGTACACCGACACCGAGCGCACGATCTTCGTGCAGGGCCTGGCGGCACTCGATCAGGCCAGTCGCACCGCGCACGGCAAGAGCTTCGTGGCGGCCGACGAAGCGCAGCGCACAGCCTTGCTGTCCGCCGCCGAGCAGGACGCCGCGCGCTACGTCAGTCCGCTTCCCGGCGGTGCGCTCGGCGGCATGAGCAAGCTGGTCGACGAGCACACGCCGTTCTTCACCAAGCTGAAGGAACTCACGGTGATCGGCTACTTCAGCTCCGAGGTCGGCGCCACGAAGTTCATGATTTACGAGCCGATGCCGATGCGCTTCGACGGAGACCTCGATTACGCTGAACTAGGCAGGCAATGGAGCTACTGAGTATGCGTGCGAGGCGGGTATCGACGAAGCCGGTCAGGAGGGGAGTGCGGTATGAGTGACGAGTTCGACGCGATCGTGGTGGGTTCCGGCGTCTCGGGAGGCTGGGCCGCGAAGGAACTCACCGAGAAGGGACTGAAGGTGCTGGTGCTCGAGCGCGGACGACCGCTCGAGCACGGCAGGGATTACGTGACCGAACACATGCCGCCGTGGGAGATCCCGTTCGGCGGCAAGCCGCTGCGCGAGCTCTACGCGCGGGATTATCCGGTACAGAGCCAGTCCTACGCGTTCGACGAGACCACGCGGCACTTCTGGATCAAGGACTCCGATTATCCGTACACGACCGCCTCCGAGGCGCCATTCAACTGGTTGCGTGCCGACGTCGTCGGCGGCAAGTCGCTGTTGTGGGGCCGGCAGGTCTACCGATGGAGCGACCTCGATTTCGAGGCCAACCGGCGCGATGGACACGGTGTCGACTGGCCGATCCGCTACCGTGACCTCGATCCGTGGTACGCGCACGTGGAGCGTTTTATCGGGGTCAGCGGTCAGTCGGAAGGACTGCCACACCTGCCGGACGGCATCTTCCAGCCACCGATGATGATGTATGCGGTCGAGAAGGCCCTCAAGCAGCGCATCGAAGCGCAGTTCCCTGAGCGGCCGGTGACGATCGGGCGTGTCGCCAACCTGACGAAGCCGCTCGGTGATCGAGGAGCCTGTCATTACTGCGGTATATGTCAGCGCGGTTGCTCGCCAGGCGCCTACTTCAGCAGTCTCAGTTCGACCCTGCCGGCGGCGCGCAAGACCGGTCGACTGACGCTGCGCGCGAACAGCGTGGTCGAAGGGCTGGACTACGATCCTCTGCGGCGACGCGTAAGTGGCGTGCGGGTGATCGATACCGTGAGCGGTGAACGCATGCGCTTCACGTCGAGACTGGTGTTTCTGTGTGCGTCGACGATCAGCAGCCTGCAGATCCTGCTGAACTCACGCTCGGACAGTTTTCCGGCCGGTTTGGCGAATGGCAGCGGGATGCTTGGCCGCTACGTGATGGACCACCAGAACGGGGCGTTCGCCTTCGGTATCACGACCGAGTTCATCGGCAGGTATTACCGTGGCTACCGCCCGAACGGGATCTACATACCTCGCTTCCGTAATCTTGATCCGGTACGCGCAGACGGCGATTTTCTGCGCGGCTATGGCTATCAGGGCCAGGCCACGCCCCTCGAGGGCAAACTGATTGCAACCGCACTGCCCGGATTCGGTGCCGCGTTCAAGGAGTCGCTGCGCCAGCCGCCGGCGTGGGCGATGTTCCTTGCGGCATTCACCGAATGCCTGCCGTACCACGACAACCGCGTCACGCTGGATGAGCGGCTGGTCGACAGACACGGAGTTCCGCAGCTGTGCTTCGATGTGCGCTTTCGAGAAAACGAGGCCAAGCTCAACGCCGATTCGGCGGCGCAGGCCGAGGCGATGCTGAAAGCCGCCGGCATGCAGAACGTGGTGGCGCTCGCGCGGCCGTCGGTGCCCGGCGACGCGATCCACGAGATGGGCGGCGCCTGCATGGGCCGTGATCCGAAGACTTCGGTGCTCGATGCCTGGAACCGTGCGCACGAGGTGCCGAACCTCTACGTCACCGACGGTGCCAGCATGAGTTCCTGCGGGGTGGTGAATCCCTCGCTCACCTTCATGGCGTTGACGGCGCGCGCGGCCGATCACGCGGCGACGCGCTGGCGCGACGGGCAGGTGTAGGAGGCGGACGTGATCGCAAGCGCGGCCGGGAAGTTGCCATCGGGCGGGCATGCACCGCACGCACGCGGTGACGCGCCGCAGGACACGCCCAAGCTGACGCTGAGCGGCACCGATGGCGCGGTGACGAACGGCTCGGCGATCATCGTCGCACCGGGCGGCGGCTACCAGGCGCTCGCGACCGGCCACGAAGGACGGCAGGTCGCCGACTGGTTCGCCGCGAAGGTGCCCGCCGGGTTGCACGTCTTCGGACACGGTCGTCACGGTCTCGAGCTTGCCATGCGCGATCGCACGCTGGGTGCGTGGCCTGGCTTGCTCGATGCCTGGCTGGCGCAGCGCGGCCTGCCCGGCGTGTCCGCGCAGCGCTGAACGACACGGAGCGAACCGCCCATGATCACGATCCGCCTGCGTCTGGGCATCATGATGTTCCTGCAGTTCTTCGTCTGGGGCGCCTGGTTCGTGACGCTGGGTACCTTTCTCGCGACCAACCTGGACGCCACCGGTGCGCAGACCGGCATGGCGTTCGCTACCCAGTCGTGGGGGGCGATCGTCGCGCCGCTGTTCATCGGCCTGATCGCCGATCGCTTTTTCAATGCCGAGCGCATCCTCGGTCTGCTGCACCTCGCGGGTGCCGCGCTGCTGTGGACGATGCACGTGGCGGGCGACTTCGCGGCATTCTATCCGTCGGCGCTGGCCTACATGGCCGTCTACATGCCGACGCTGGCGCTCGTGAACGCGGTGGCGTTCCGCCAGATGAGCGATCCGGCGGCCGAGTTCGCCGCGGTGCGCATCTGGGGCACCATCGGCTGGATCGTCGCGGGGCTGGCGATCAGTTACGTGTTCGCTTGGGACGATGCCGCGCGCATGGCGCAGGGCATGCTGCGCAACACCTTCCTGCTGGCGGCGATCGCCTCGGTGGTGCAGGGACTCTACAGCTTCACGCTGCCGGCCACGCCGCCGCGCGCGCACGGGGTGCAGGAACTGCGCGAACTCTTCGGCGCCGATGCGCTCGGTCTGCTGCGCGACCGCAATTTCGCGGTCTTCTTCTGCTCGGCGATCCTCATCTGCGTGCCGCTCGCGTTCTACTACCAAAATGCGAACCTGTTCCTCTCGGAAGCCGGCGTCACGAACCCGACCGGCAAGATGACGCTCGGGCAGATCTCCGAGGCGGGGTTCATCCTGCTGCTGCCGTGGTGTTTCCGTCGCATCGGCATCAAGGCCACGCTGCTGGCGGGAATGCTCGCCTGGAGTCTTCGCTACGCGCTGTTCGGCTTCGGCGATGCCGGCGAGGGGTTGTGGATGCTGCTGCTCGGCATCGCGCTGCACGGCGTCTGTTACGACTTCTTCTTCGTGGCCGGCCAGGTCTATACCGATGCGCGTGCCGGCGAGCGCTTCAAGGCGTCGGCGCAGGGCTTGTTGACGCTCGCGACTTACGGGCTCGGTATGCTGATCGGCTTCGCCGTCGCCGGCCAGATCACCGATCGCCACGCGCAGGACGGCGCTCACGCATGGCAATCGGTCTGGTTGTTCCCGGCGGGACTGGCCTTTGTGGTTTTCGTGCTGTTCCTGTTGCTGTTCCGTGACGCTGCCAGTCGTACGGAAGGGGTGCGGTGATGGCTGCGGGACGGCGGATTCCGCTTGCCTTCGTCGGCGGTGGGCGGCGATCGCTGATCGGTGGGGTGCACCGCGCGGCGGCGGCCTTGTCGGAGCGCTTCGCGTTGAAGGGCGGGGTGTTCGGTACCGATCCCGCGCGCGAGCGCGCCTGGGCGCACGCGCTCGGACTCGACGAGCGCCGCGTCCATGCCGATCTGCCCGCGCTGTTCGCGGCCGAACGCGCGCTCCCGCGGGGTGAGCGCATCGAGGCGATCGCGGTGCTCACCCCCAACCACCTGCACTTCGAGCAGGTGCTCGGCGCGTTGCGCGCAGGTCTGCATGTCATTTGCGAGAAGCCGTTCACGGTGACCGCCGGGCAGGCCGACGAGTTGGCGCGCGTGGCCGCGGCGAACGACCGTCTGGTCTGCGTGGCGCACACCTACACCGGCTACCCGATGGTGCGCCAGATGCGTGCGCTGATCGCGGCCGGCGCGATCGGGACGGTGCAGAAGATCGATGCGCGCTATTACCAGGGCTGGATCAATCCGGCGCTGCAGGACGCCGGGTCGCGCGCCGCGATCTGGCGCCTCGATCCGGCGCGCTCCGGGCCGAGTTGCTGCTACGGCGATATCGGCGTGCACGCCTTCGACCTCGTCGAGTACACCACCGGGCTGCGCGTGCAGCGCGTGCTGGCCGATCTGCGTGCGATGCCCGGTGCAGGCGGGCTCGACATCGACGGCACCACGCTGCTGCGGACCACAGACGGCGTGCCCGGTGTGCTGCGCGCGAGCCAGGTCGCGACGGGCGAGGAGAACAGCGTGGGCCTCGCGGTGTACGGCAGCCACGGCGCGTTGAAGTGGTGCCACGACGCGCCGGCGCAGCTGATCCATCTGCGCGAAGACGCGCCGATGCAGGTGTTTACGCCGGCGCACGCGTTCAACGAAGCACTGGGGCGGGGCGCGAGCCAGTTGCCGCCCGGACATCCGCAAGGTCTGGTGGAGGCGATGGCGAACCTCTACCGCGGTTTCGCCGACGCGCTCGACGGCGACGCCGGTGCGCACGAGCGCTTTCGCGGCATCGAGGCGGGAGTGCGCGGCATGCGCTTCCTCGAGGCCGTGATCGAATCCAACCGCGGCGGTTCGGTCTGGACGGAGCTCGGGGAATGAGCGCGGAGCCGTCGTTTCGTCCCCGCCACATGAAGCTCGGCATCCTGACGGCCGCGCTGCAGGAGCTGACGCCACGTGCCGTGCGCGACGCCGACCCCGATCGCGCGATCGAGGACTGGCTCGCGTTCGCGGCCGGGATCGGCGCGCCGTACATCCAGCTCTCGGCCGCGCTGCACCCCGAGCACAGCGATGTGCCGACCGAGGCGATGCTCGACCCGGTCGCGAACACGCTCGACCTGCGCCGGCCGTTCGATTCCGCGCGCGCCGCGCGTGTGCTGGCCGCGACACGCACCAGCGGGGCAGGGATCTGCGACCTCGGGTACTTCGACAACATGCTGATCGCCGACGCGGGGCTGCGCCGGCGCAAGCACGAGTTCATGCGCCGGGTGTTCGACGCCGCGGTGCTGCTCGGTGTGGATGCGGTGTGTGGCTTCGTGGGTCGCAACGCGCTGCTGTCGATGGACGCGAACCTGGTGATGTTCGAGGACGTGTTCGTGCCCTTGCTCGCGGCGGCGAAGGAGCGCGGGCTGGTCTACCGGGTCGAACCCTGCCCGATGCCGGGCTGGACCGCCAACGACCTCTGGCACAACAACATCGCCTACGCACCCGGCCCATGGATCGCGCTGCACCGCATCTGCGAGCGGCACGGCGTCGCGGACCAGTTCCGCATCCACTACGACCCGTCGCACGCGATCCTGATCGGACAGGACTCGCGTTCGGTGTTCCGTTACCTGCGCGACATGGGCTACCCGTTCCTCATCGGCGGCTTTCACGTCAAGGGCCAGGTGATCGACGCTCGCGGTATCTCCGCGTGGGGCTACGGCGGGCAGACGATGCTGCGCGGGGACTGGGAGGGCGCGCAGCCGCTGGCGGCGCCGTCGGCGCGCGCCAACGCGTGGAAAAAGCAGACCGTGTTCTGCGAGCACGAACTGCCGGGCACCGCCCGGCACGACCCGCTGGCGTACCTGCAGAACCGCTCGGTCGACTGGCTCGATCATCAGCTCGCCGCGCGCGAGTACCTCACGCTCGATCCGGCGCAGACCTTCCTGGTCGTGGAACACGAGTATCCACCGGCGCGGGTGCAGGATCGCACCCGGCTGGCGCCGATCCTGGCCGGCTCGCTGGCGTTCGTGAAGGCGATCGACGAGGCAGCCGCGGCGATGCATGCGCTGCAGCACGACGTGCTCGCGGTGCAGGGGATCGCAGTGCAGGGCCATGGCAGGGAGGCGTTTCGCAGTTGAAACCAGGTTCCACATCACACCCATAACATCGGAGGCGAACCATGAACACACTGTCGACCACACGGCTGCCTTACGCAGCGGGGCGTTCGCGACGGTACGGCCATCACATGCGCCGCGGCGCGCTATTCTTCGCCGTAGCGGCCGCTGTAGCGGCCGTACACCCCGCGTCCGCTCAGCCAAGCGGCGACGACGCTGTCCTGGAGGAAATCGTCGTCACCGCGACGCGGCGCGCACAGAATCTGCAGGAAGTCGCGCTGTCGGTGACCGCGCTGACCGGGCAGCAACTGGATGAGCTCAAGCTGTTCGAGTTCGACGATTTCGCTGCCGTGACTCCGGGCCTCGCGATGACCAGCACCGCGCGCGAACCCGGTGTGATCGCGGTGCGCGGCATCGGTTTCGCACCGAACTCCTCGGCGCCGCCGGCGGTCGACGTCTACATCAACGAACTGCCGGTCGACGCCGTCTACGTGTTCAACAGCCTGTTCGATGTCCAGCAGATGGAATTGCTGCGCGGCCCGCAGGGCACGCTGCGCGGGCGTCCGGCGCCGGCCGGGGCGGTTACGGTGATCACGCGGCGCCCGGACCTGAACGACGTCGGTGGCACTGTGTCGGCCTCGTTCTCGGACGCGGACGCGCAGAACCTCCAGGCCGCGCTGAACGTGCCGTTGGTGCAGGACAAACTGGCGCTGCGCGTTGCCGCGATCAGGAACGTCAACGAAGGGCCCGGTGGCAGGACGTTGGCCGGTGACGAGCAGGAAGTGGATGACGAGGGCGTGAGAGCGACCGTGCTGTTCGAGCCCGTCGAGAACCTGAGCTTCCTGTTCACGCATCACCAAATGGATCGCGACGTCGAGCGTTTCGATTTCGTGCAGGGACCGGGCGCCGGTTACAACGGCCCCGCATTGTCCGCCAGTGATCGTCGGAGCGTCGTCGAGGGGATCGGTACGCAGGAGCAGGATATCGCTTTGACATCGCTTCAGGCGAGTTGGGAAGGCGCTGGGCACAGGCTGGTCTATATCGGCGGCTATCAGGACCTGAAGAACCGCTTCGCTAGTGATCTCGACGTCGGCAATGCGATCGTCGACCATTTGCAACTGCAGCAGGTGCGCACCGACTTCGAGGTTACGTCGCACGAACTGCGGCTCGAGTCCGCCGGCGAGCGCCGCGTGGACTACAACCTCGGGCTCTGGTACAGCGACACCGAAACCGATACGAAATTGCACCAGTCCGCCGAACTCACCGGAGCCTTCGGTATTCCTGCGGTACCTCGTGGCCCCGCGGTGCAGGAGTATCTGCTCGGGCTCGATATCCGGATTCCGGCGGGAGCCGAGAACAAGGCAGTGTTCGGGCACCTCGACTTTCACGTGAACGATCGGCTCGATATCGGCGTCGGTGCGCGCTATCTCGAGGAGGAAAGCGATCGTTCCGAGACGTTCGTATTCGCTCCGTTTCTGAATCCGGCGCCGATTACCCCGGGTGTGCCGCTCGACAATCTGGCGTCCGGTCTTTGTCCGACGATACTGAATAGCGTGGCGCCTGCGCCCGCGGGTCCAGGTTCGGAGTGGGTGCGCGAGTTCTACACAGGCTACTGCGATATCAGAATCGCGTTGCCGTCGACGTTTACCCCGGCTGGAGACACCTACAAGGAGTGGGTGTACGACGCTTCCGTGAAGTACCGTGTGAGCGATGACGTGATGGTCTATTTTACGGCAGCGCACTCGTGGCGGCCGCCGGGGATCACGGTGGGAATCACGGCGGATGTGCCCGACGATCTGGTATTCGGAGCGCCGGAGGAATCGGACGCGTTCGAACTCGGCATCAAGTCCGAGTGGCTGGATCGCCGGCTGCGCCTGAACGCGGCCCTGTTCCACCAGAGTTTCGAGGGCTTCATCGGTCGCTTCGAGGATGTCCCTTACCTGGACACGAACACCCAGACGGTGAGCGAGGGCGGTTTCACGTACAACGCCGATGCGATCGCCTACGGCTTCGAGGCCGATGTGTTCTGGATGATCACGCCGGACTGGACCACGCAGTTCATGTTCAGCACGCAGAAGGGCGAGTACGACGATGCCGAGGTGCCGTGTCGTGATTCGGACTTCGACGGCAAGTCCGACAACGGATCGAATCCACCGGTTGCGGCATGGCCGCAAGGCACAGTGGTCGCATTCTGCCGGTCCGACGACGCGATTTCGAACCTGCCCGACTGGAACGCGACGCTGCAGTCGGAGTACGTGATGCCACGCGACACCGTGGAGTACTACCTGCGCGGGCTGTTGAACTACCAGCCCGACAATGACAATTTCAGCACGGGGTTCGAGCGAAAGGCGTACACGATGCTGAATCTGTATGCGGGTGTGCGCAGCAGCGACGGCGTCTGGGACGTGACGTTGTGGGCCAAGAACGCGCTCGACGAGGATACGTTGCTGCAGCTCGATTCCGATGCGACTCTGGCAGAATTCTCATCGGGCTATCGCGGTGTATCGGTGCTGCCGGAGCGCGAGCTCGGACTCAGCGTCCGCTACGCGTTCGGAGGCGGTTGAGTGCTGGATCGATGCGGCCAGAGTCCACCCGCGGCCCGGCTGACGTAATCGACGGGTATCCCAAGACGACTGGGCCGGTCATTGCCCGTCACCGTGTTGGTCATCACCGCGCTGGTGCTCGTGGCCGGTGTCGTGGCGGCAATCAAGGTGGCGCTGTACGAGTAGCGCGACGATCGCTTCGAGTACATGCCGCGGCGAGCGATCGGGTATCCCGCGGCCCGGGATTCGGTGAGTTTCGGGCTGCCGCAGGCCCTAGTGCCGGCACGGCCCCTCACCAAATCTTCACTGGATCAGGCTTACGGCTAAGTTTAATCTGTGGCCGGTCGCTGCGGGGCGTGCCGACCGGTGCGGCTCCCCCGTGGCAGGTGGCAATTCGACTCACGGTATACAGAGGTCATCATGGACAAATACCAGATGTTCATCGGCGGCGGGTTCGCCGACGCGCTCGGCGGCAAGACGATGCAGGTCATCGACCCCGGCACCGGCGAGGCTTTCGCCGAAGTGCCGAGCTGCGACCAGCGCGACGTGGACGCCGCCGTGCGTGCCGCGCGCGCGGCCTTCGATTCGGGTGTCTGGAGCGGCCTCGCGCCCGGCGAGCGGGCCGACATCATGTTCCACTTCGCCGATCTCGTCGAGGCGAACGCGGGCGCCATCGCGATGGCCGACAGCCGCAGCAACGGGTCGCCGCTGGCGTGGGTCGCCGGCGGTCTGTGGGTGTCGTGCAACACCATGCGCAACCTCGCCTGGTACGCGGCCAACAAGTTCCGCTGGGAGGAGGAGGTCGCGCATTCGGGATCGGTGTTCGCGTGGGGCGAGAACGTGATCCGGCACGAGCCGATCGGTGTGTGCGCCGCGATCGCGCCGTGGAACGTTCCCTACGCGATGGCGATGTGGAAGATCACCCACGCGCTGGTGATGGGCAACACACTGGTGCTGAAGCCGGCCTCGTCCACGCCGCTGTCGGCGCTGGTGATCGCCGCGCTGGCGAACCAGGCCGGGATACCGCCGGGCGTGCTCAACGTGATCACGGGGCCGGGCGGCAGCGTCGGCGAGGCGCTGTCCTCGCATCCCGGCGTCGACAAGATCTCGTTCACCGGCAGCAGCGACGTCGGCAAGTCGACCATGAACGCGGCGGCCGGCGGGCTGAAGCCGGTGACGCTGGAACTCGGCGGCAAGTCCGCCAACATCGTGCTCGACGACGCCGATCTCGACGTGGCGGTCGACGGTGCGATCACGGCCAATTTCCAGAACGCGGGCCAGGTGTGCATCTCGGGCTCGCGACTGTTGCTCGCGCGCGGCATCCACGACGAGTTCGTCGCGCGCCTGACGCGGCGGATCCAGGACCTGAAGGTCGGCTACCAGCTGCTGCCCGACACGAAGATGGGCCCCCTCGCCAGCCGCAAGCAACTCGAGACGGTGGAGCGTTACGTGGAACTCGCGCGCGAGGAAGGCGCGCAGCTCGCCTGCGGCGGGCACCGGGTGAGCGGGCCCGGTTACGACAGCGGGTATTACTTCGCGCCGACCATCCTGATCGGGGTCACGAACTCGATGCGTGTCGCGCGCGAGGAGATCTTCGGGCCGGTGCTGGCGGTGATCCCCTTCGACGGTGACGACGAGGCGGTGGCGATCGCCAACGACAGCGATTTCGGCCTCGCGGGTTGCGTGTTCTCGACCGACACGCGGCGCGCGCGGCGCCTCGCGAACCGCGTGCGCACCGGCATCCTGTCGATCAACGACATCTCGATGCTGGCCGACTTCGTGCCCTTCGGCGGCTACAAGAGCAGCGGCATGGGGCGCGAGTTCGGCGAGGAAGGGCTGAAGAGCTACACGCAGACCAAGTCGATCTACATCTCCAACGAGGGCAACGCGAATCGCGGCACCTTCGGCGCGTTGTTCGCGTATCCGCCGGGGCAGAACTTCGTCTACAAGGTGCCGAGCAAGATCCTGTGCGGAGCGAAGGCGCTGGCCGGGCTAGGCAACGAGCTGCGCATCCTCGGCGCGCGCCGCGCGGTGATCATCACCGACGCCGGCGTGCGCGCCGCCGGGCTGGTGGACCGTGCGCTGCTCGCCGCCGGCGAGCGCTGCGTGGGCGTCTTCGACGGCGTGGTGCCGGATCCGACCTACGAGTGCGCGCAGGAGGCGCTCGATTACTGCCGCTCGGTGCAGGCCGACAGCCTGGTCAGCCTCGGCGGCGGCAGCTCGATCGACTGCGCGAAGCTGACTCTGGTCGCGCTCACGGGCGGCGGTTCGGCGCTGCAGGCCATGAGCCTGATGCGTCTCGAGGGCCGGCAACTGCCGCACGTCTCGGTTCCCACGACGCACGGCACCGGCAGCGAGGTCACGACCGCGGGCGTGATCACGAACAGCCGGCTGCACCGCAAGTTCTTCATCAATGACGTGAACCTGTGTCCCGACGTCGCGATCCTCGATCCGACGCTGGTGACGGGGCTGCCGAAGCACATCACGATCGGTACCGGCATGGACGCGCTGACGCACGCGATCGAGAGCGTCGTGAATCCGACCGGCAACCCGATCACGGTCGGGCTCGGCCTGCAGTCGGTGCGCCTGGTGCGCGACAACCTCGAGCGCGTAGTGGCCGACGGCGCCGACCTCGAGGCGCGTCAGAACATGCTGGTTGCCTCCACGCTGGGCGGCATGGCGCTGGGGCCGGGACTCGGCATCGCGCACTGCTATGCGCACACGATCGGCATGCTGCTCGGCGTGCATCACGGCACGGGCTGCGGCATCGCGTTGCCGGCGGCGATGCGTTTCAACCGCGACCACGCCTCGAAGCGGCTGGCCGAGGTGGCGCAGGCGCTCGGCGTGAACACGCACGGCATGAGCGATGCCGAGGCGGCCGACGCCGCGGCCGATGCGGTCGAAGCGTTGATGAAGCGCATCGGGCAGCCCACGCGTCTATCGGAATTGGTGCCGGCCGAACGCATCAGGCAGAACTTCGAGCAGATCGTCGTCGGCACGATGAGCGACCCCAGCACGATGTTCAATCCGCGTCCGGTGATCGATCCGGTGGCGGTCGCGGAGTTCGTCCAGGGCACGATCTGAGCGCCGGCCGCGGCGTTGCGCATGTCTGCCGCGGCCGTTGCTTTCACATGATGCGGGCGCCGCACACCGTCGCGCGTGCGTCGACCATGCATACGGCGCGCCGTTCGGGCGTGCAGGCGCCGCCGCGCGCGTTTTCATCCATTGCAGACAGACAGAAGGTGAACCTATGACGGCATTGCAGCGTTTCACCGGCAGGACGGTGATCCTTACCGGCGCGGCATCGGGGATCGGGCAGGCGACCGTGGTGCGCCTGGTCGCCGAGGGCGCGACCGTGATCGGTGTCGATACCAACGAGACCGGTCTGTGCGAGACCGTGACGCGCGCCAACGCGGGCGCCGGCGCCGGGGGCAGCGCACGTTACCTGAGCGGCTCGGTCGCCGAGGAGTCCACCGCGCAGCGCGTGGTCGCCGACGTGCTGGCCACCGAAGGCAAGCTCGACGTGCTGGTGAACCTGGCGGGCATCCTGCGTTCCGAAGCAACCACCAGCACCACGCTCGAACTGTTCCGCCAGTTGCTCGACGTGAACCTGGTCGGCACCTTCCTGTTCTGCCGCGAGGCGCTCCCGGCCCTGGTTGCCACGCGCGGCAATATCGTCAACGCGGCCTCGACCTCGTCGCTGTTCGGGCACCCCTACATGGCCGCCTACGCCGCCAGCAAGGGCGGGGTGTTCGCACTGACGCGCACTCTGGCGTGGGAGTACCTGAAGCAGGGCGTGCGCGTGAACGCGGTGGCGCCCGGCGGTATCGCCACCCCGATGACGGCCGCGCAGGGGGAAAGCATGGGCAGGCTGGATCTCAGCCTGTTCGGGCACCTGTCGCGCCCGGACGGGGTGTTCGGCAAGCCGGAGCACGTCGCCGGGGTGGTCGCGATGCTCGCCTCCGACGACGGCGCCCACATGACCGGGGAGGTCGTCAAGATCGACGGTGGCGTGCACAATTGAACCCTGTCGCGGCTGCACCCCGAGGGACGGTACGGCATGAACGTTCCGCGCACCGGCTTCGGCAAGGGCATGGCGTGGGCCGAGCGCGCCCGCTTCTTCTGTGGCCGGTTCAGCCCGCCATGCGCGCAAAATCGATGTAGCCCGCCTCGCCGCCGCCGTAGATCACCGCCGGATCGGCCATCGGCGTGAGCGGCGCGCCGCGCGCGAAGCGCTCCGCGAGATCGGGATTGCAGATGAACGGCCGGGCGAAGGAGACGGCGTCGATGCCCGGCCGCGCGAGCACCGCCTCGGCACGCACGGCGTCATAGCCGCCGTTGATGACCAGCCGTCCGTTGTACGCCGCCAGGATGTGCGTGATGTTGAAGGCGTTGCTCGCGCCCCCGGAGCTGATGTCACCGGCCTCGTTGATGGCCTCGACCACCTCGAGGAACGCGAGGTCGCGCGTGGCGAGTTGCGCGACGGCGTGCGAGTAGAGCGGCTTGGGGTCGCTGTCGCTGCAGTCCCAGGTCACGGAGAACGGCGAGAGCCGCACCGCGGTGCGCTGCGCGCCAACCGCCGCGCAGACCGCGTCGGTGACCTCGAGCAGGAAGCGGCAGCGGTTCTCGACGGTGCCACCGTAGGCGTCGGCGCGGCGGTTCACGCCGTCGCGCAGGAACTGTTCGACCAGGTAGCCGTTCGCACCGTGGATCTCGACGCCGTCGAAGCCCGCGGCGATCGCATTGAGCGCACCGGCGCGATACTGCTCGACGACGCCGGGGATCTCCTCGATGCCGAGTGCACGCGGCGCGGGCGTATCGACGAAGCCGGTGTCGATGAAGGTCTTCACCGCTCCCTTGACCGCCGAGGAGGAAACGGGCGGTCGCCCGTCCTCTGGTAGAAGGTGTGCGAGACGCGGCCCGAGTGCTGGAGCTGGCAGAAGATCTTCCCGCCGGCGGCGTGCACGGCGTCCGTGACCCGCCGCCAACCCGCGATCTGCTCCGGCGTATGGATGCCGGGCGTCGCCCAGGCGCCGCGGCCCTGGATCGAGACCTGCGTGGCCTCGGTGATGATCAGGCCGGCACCCGCGCGCTGCGCGTAGTAGGTCGCGTTGGCCGCGTTGGGTACCGTGGCTGGTGAGCGCGCCCGCGTCATCGCGGCCATGACGATGCGGTTCTTCAGCTCGATCGCGCCGAGCTGCAAGGGGGAGAAGAGTCTGGGGTACACGATGCCTGCTTCCTGTGTGGGGGATTGTCATCGCCGCGCACCGGGCGCGGCGGCGGCGAGTATACGGCCCGAGCGTGTTGCCCGCGCAAGCAGCGCGCGAGCCTGGCGCCATGCTCGCGGTCGCGGGGCGCGGATCGGGCTCAGTCAGCGACGGGCTTGGAAGATCGCCGCGCCGGAGTGGCGCAGCAGCCGCGCGACCGGGAGCTCGAGACCGTGCGCTTCGGCGAGCGCGACAGCATCGGAGAGGTCCTTCTCGAGGAGCGCCGCGGCGACCTCGAGCATCGCGTCCTCGTCGACGCGGTGCGGGTCGTCGCGAAAGTGCTTGTAGAACGGGGCGTGGAACGCGCTCAGCGCCGACAGCGCCCCGCTGCCCTGCGCGACCTCCTCGACGAGCCCGTCGCGCACGCCGGCGGCCCGCGCCAGTTCGACCGCCTCGATCGTCGCGGCGAAGCCGGCGAAGACGATCACGTTGTGCGCGAGCTTCACCGCCGCGCCGCTGCCGAGACGTCCGGCCCGCACCACGCGTGAGGCGAAGCGCAGCAGCGTGGGTTCGAGCCGTGCGGCGAGCTCGCCGTCGTCCCCGACCAGCACCGACATGTTGCCCTCGCCAATGCTGAACATGCCGCGCCCGGCCACGGGCGTGTCGACCAGCGCGACGCTGCGCCCGGCGGCCTGCGCGGCAAGCGTGGCGATCGTCGCGGGCAGCACCGTCGAGATCACCGCGATGCAGCCGCCGGGCCGCGCACCGGCGAGCGCACCGTCGTCGCCGCACACGGCGGCCATGCACTGCTCGTCGGTCTGCACGCACAGGAGCACGATCTCGCAGCGCTCGGCCACCGCGCGTGCAGACGGCGCCGCGATCGCGCCGGCGCCGACAGCGGCATCCACGGCGTCGGCGCGCAGATCGAAGACCACCGGCGCCTCGCCGGTCTGGACGAGGCGTCTCGCCAAGGCCCCGCCGATGAGCCCGAGCCCGATGACTCCTACCGGTGTACCTCTGTCCCGCCCGTCCATCGTCGCGTTCCTCCGCGGTAGCTGTCACGTCGCACGGTTCTGCCCGGCGCCGCCCGATCCTCCCGCCCGCGAATTCAGCAGCACCCAGGCGTCCAGCATGGCGCGCATGCGCAGCGGGCTGTAGATGTCCTCCTCGAAGCGCCACTGCCCGTTGCCGCCGTACTTCAGCCGCGTGTAGCTGCGCGTTTCGAGGCGGGTGCCGTCGCCGGGGTCGGCCATGATGTTGCGGTACTCCAGCAGCACCCAGCCGCGCTGCTCGTCGATCACGTGCCATTCGATCGGGAAGTCGACCATGCGGTTGATCGGCCAGGCGTCGCAGTGCGGGTCGATCCACTGCTTGACCGCGGCGCGGCCGTGGATCTCGTGCTCCCAGCCGCCCGCGAAGCCGAAGCCGAGCTCACGGTACTGCACGTCCGGCGTGTAGAACTGCAGCCACTCGCTGTGGTCGCCCGTCTGGAAGGCGCGGTTGCCGGCGTCCTCGAATCGCCTCACGGCGTCCTCGATCTCGGCGCGCGACCAGCCCGGGTTCAGGTCGTGCTCCCATGCGGCCTCGTGCATTGCGAGTGCCTGCTCCGGCCGGGGCTCGGGCATCGGCAGGCCGCCCGCCTCGCAGCGCGCGCGTTCGTGGCGCCAGAGCTCGATCATCGTGCGCATGCGCAGCGGGTTGTAGATGTCCTCCTCGAAGCTCCACCGCATGTTGCCCGCGTATTTGAGGCGGCTGTAGTTCTTCTCCTCGAAGACCATGCCGTTGCCGGGATCGCGCATGCGGTTGCGCCACTCGCAGATCACCCAGCCGCGCTGCGCGTCGATCACGTACCAGGGCACGGGCCAGAACGCCATCTGGTTGTTGGGAAAGCTCGCGAAGTGGCCGTTGATCCAGGCGCGGATCGCATCCCGGCCGCGGATCCCGGTGTCCCAGCCGCCATTGAAGCCGTAGCCGAGGTCGCTGTAGACGGCGTCCTCGGTGAAGCACTGCACCCAGGGTTCCAGATCCCCCTCGATGAACGCGCGGTCCGTGATGTCCATGAAGCGGCGAAAGCAGGTGTCGATCTCTTCCCTGTTCCATCGGCTCATGACTGCATCCCCCGGTATCGACAAGTAATCACACGGTGACGGTGCGCGCCGCGCCGGGATCGGCCGACTGCACTACCCATTTCACTGTCGCCTGCACGGCGTGCGACTGCCTCACCCTTTTGCATGAGGCCGGGCTCGCGCGGCGCGCGCAGCATCGCCCTCGGCTTATGCCAGATAACATCTAACATCGCACAGGGGATTCGCATGAACCGCAAGCATATACATATCCAGTCCGCCCTGGTGCTCGCCATCGCCGCGGCCGGAGGCGCGAATCATTCGCTCGCCCAGTCCGACCGCCTCGCCCTGGAGGAGATCGTCGTCACGGCCCAGAAGCGCGAGCAAAGCCTGCAGAACGTGCCGATTTCGGTGGTGGTCGAGACGGCCGCCACCCTCGAGAAAAAGGGCATTGCCGAACTTGCCGGGCTGGCCGTGCGCACGCCCAACCTGTTCATCGAGGATGGCGGTGCCACCGCGAACATCGCGATGCGCGGCCTCGGCAGCCCGGGCATCGAGTCGATCGAGCCCTCGGTAGGCCTGTACATCGACAACATCTCCTTCGCGCGTCCACGCGGCGTCACCCAGAATCCCTTCTACGACATGGAGCGCATCGAGGTGCTGAGAGGCCCGCAGGGCACGCTGTGGGGTCGCAACACGATTGCCGGTGCCATCAACATGCTCACGGCGCGCCCGAGCGAGGAGCTGTCCGGCTACGTGAGTGGCGAAGCCGGCAACTACGACGCCTACCAGGTCGAGGGGGCGGTATCCGGCCCGATCGTCGATACCCTGAGCGGGCGCCTATCGCTCTACAAGGCCGAGCGCGACGGCTACCTCGACAATGACGGTATCGCACCCGATGGCGGCGGCATCGACAGCGAAGCCTATCGCGCGCAGTTGCAGTGGCAGCCCAACGACTGCTTCCGCGCCAACCTGAAGTGGGAGCAGATCGACCACTCCACCGAAGGCCACACGATCCAGCTCGTCGGCCGCGGCCCCGATCCCTTCGTGCCCGGCGTGGCGAACATCATGAACGACCTCTACGAGGCGGCGGGCGAGGATTTCAAGGTCGACGACACGCAGATAGTGAACGGCACGGGCGACTTCGGCTTCGTGGCGGACGATCCGCGCCAGCAGAACAAGACCGACCTCGGTTCGCTGGTGCTGGCCTGGGATTTCAACGGTTACACCCCTGACGGCGCAGACCGGCTACGCCGACTGGGAAGCCCAGAGCGTGATGGAGTTCTCCGGCGGCGCGATCAACATCATCGGCCTGCGCGGCGAAAAAGGCGACACCGGCGAGTTCTGGAGCCAGGAGCTGCGCCTGCAGTCGCCGGTGGACGACAGGTTCCACTGGGTGGCGGGCGTCTACTACGACGACCTGGAGATGGTGCAGACGCCGTGGGACGACGGCGGCGGCGCGATCATCAACGTGCCTTCCCAGGGCATCGGCCTGCTGGCGCGCAACGGCGACATCGAGAAGGTCGAGTCCTACTCCGGCTACTTCGAGGGCACCTACAACATCAACGAGCAGTGGACGGCCACGGCCGGTCTGCGTGTCGGCAAGGAAGACAAGGACTTCACCGATTACGTGGGCCTGGAGCTGGTCTTCGACGGGGACTTCGACGACCCCAGCGGCGTCTACACCGAGGATGGTGGCACGATCTTCTACGGCCAGCAGATCATCCAGCCGCTGCAGCGCGATGACGACTACTCGACGTGGTCGGCCAAGCTGCAGTACCAGATGAACGACGACACGATGCTGTACGTGACCGCCGCGACCGGCTACAAGTCGGGCGGCTTCAACAACGCGGGCAACACGCTGATCATCCAGGACAAGGTGGTCGAGGAGGAGGACTCGATCTCCTTCGAGGCAGGCGCCAAGATGGACCTCGCCGACGGCCGCGGCCGACTCAACCTCGCGATCTTCCACACCACCTTCGACGACCTGCAGGTCGCGCGGTCCGACACCACGGGCGTGATCGTGACCACCAACGCGGCCGAGGCCGTGACCAAGGGCGTCGAGCTCGACGGCGCGTGGCGCCTGACGGATACCTTCACGCTGGGCGGCAGCATCGCCTGGCTGAACGCCGAGTACGAGGACTTCGAGAACGCGCCCTGCGGACCCTTCCTGCGGGCGGCAGATGCGGCGGGTTGCGTGGATGGCCAGGACCTGAGTGGCGAGACGCTGCAGCGCGCGCCGGACTATTCCGGCACGGTCTACCTCGAGTACACGCACGAAGTCGGCGGCGGTTGGGACATGGACGCCTACACCGGCTACACCTTCCGCGACGAGTCCACCACGGTGATCTCCAACGAGTTCGGCGCCGACAGCCTCGAGCTGCTGGACGCGCGGCTCTCGTTCAGCAACGCGGACAACGGCTGGATGGTGGCACTGAAGGGCAACAACCTCACCGACGAGCGCAAGCTGATCCTGCGCCAGGACAACGACCTGCTGCAGGGCGGCCAGTTCGGGGCGATCAACATGCCGCGCACCTACGCGCTGCAGGTGCGCAAGAACTTCTGATTCGCGCAGGGGCTCGCGGCGGGCGAGGCCTCGTCGCGAGCCCCGATTGGCGCAACCGGGCGTTGTGCCTATGATGGCGCCGATCGAAGTCGGGAGATGCTGGCATGGGCAAGGTCGAAGAAATCGGGCAAGCAGGAACTGTCGAGCCTGACGCCGGCGCGCACGAGTCCGAAACGGCGCGGCTCCAGGCATTGCGGCGCGAGGAGGCGCGCTGGCAGGCCGAGACGCGGGGCCCCGTCGTCGGCGCCCAGGGCGAGCGCAAGGAATCCTTTCGCACCCAGACCATGGACTGGGAGATAAAGCCGCTGTACACGCCGCTCGATCTCGCGGACAGCGGTTTCGATTACGCAATGGATGCCGGCTTTCCCGGCGAGTACCCGTTCACGCGCGGCGTGGATGCCAACGGCAACCGCTCGCGGCTGTGGACCATGGCGCAGGTCACCGGCTTCGGCAAGGGCATGGCGTGGGCCAAGCGCGCGCTACATGCTCGACCCGGGGCCTGCAGGGGCTGATCCTCGAGTACGACCTGCCCACCACCAATGGCTACGACAGCGACAACCCGCTGGTGGCGGGCGAGGTGGGTCGCGCCGGCATGGCGCTCGACAGCCTCGAGGACCTGGAGGAAGCCTTCGACCTGCCCTTCGACAAGCTCAAGTACCTGATGAGCGTGTGCAACGCGCCGCAGCCGGTCAACCTCGCGATGATCATTGCCGCGCTGGAGAAGAAGGGCGTCGACCCGGGCCAGCTCGCGCTGCACATCGTCAACGGCATCCTGATCGAGTACACCTGCGTCGGGCGCTACATCTACCCGCCCGGGCACGGGCTGCGCATCGCCACCGACTGCTTCTGAGTACATCGTGCGCCACCACCCGCACTGGCAGCCGATCTCGATCATCGCTGCGCAGTTGCAGCCGGCGCGCGCGAACGTGGTGCAGGAGCTCGCGTTCTCGGTGACGATCGCCATGGCCTACATCGACGCGATGCTCGCGCGCGGCTTCGACATCGACACCGTGGCGCCGTACTTCCATTTCGTGATCAACGTCGACATGGATTTCTTCGAGGGCATCTGCAAGCTGCGCGCCTTCCGCAAGGTGTGGGCGCGGTTGATGAAGGAGCGCTACGGAGCGACACGCCCCGAGGCGATGAAGCTGCGCGTGATGACATCGCCGAGCACCAGTTCGCTCACGCTGCAGCAGCCGCTGAACAACATCGGGCGGCTCGCGATCATGGCGACCGCCTGCGCGCTGGCCGGTGCCGGCGAGACCATGACCACGCCGCTGCACGACGAGGCGCACGCGCTGCCCGCGGAGGACGCGATCCGCGTGGGTGCCGCGATCCAGCACCTGGTCGCGCACGAGACCGGGGTGGCCGACACCATCGATCCGCTGGCCGGCTCGTATTACGTCGAGTCGCTGACCAAACGAATCGAGGACGAATCGTTCGCGGAGATCGAGCGGATCATGAACATGGGCGGTGCGCTGAAAGCCATCGAGCAGGGTTATTTCCAGCGCGAGCTGGGCAACGAGCAGTACCGGCGCCAGCGCGAGATGGAGCAGGGCCGGCGCAAGCTGGTCGGCGTGAATCACCTGGTGGTGCCGGAGCCGAAACGCGAGATGGAGATCTGGCGCCTCGACGACGAGATGGAGTCGCAGCAGGTGCAGAAGCTGAAGGCGCTGCGCGCGCGGCGTGACAACGCCGCGGTGCAGGTGGCGCTGGAGAAGGTGCGCGAGGCTGCGCGCACCGGCACCAACCTGGTCGAGCCCTGCCTGGCGGCGGTGAAGGTGTACGCCACGCACGGCGAGCTGTGCGACGCGATGCGCGAGGTCTTCGGAGTGCACCACGCCGACAGCCAGACGGCGGGGGTGTGAGCATGGCGCAGCCACCCATCCGCGTGCTGCTGGCCAAGCTCGGCCTCGACACCCATACCGTCGGCGTCACCGTGATCGCGCACGCGCTGCGCGACGCCGGGATGGAGGTGATCTTCACCGGTCTGAAACAGACGCCCGAGATGGTCGCCAACACCGCGATCCAGGAGGACGTCGACGTGGTCGGCGTCTCCTCGCTCTCGGCCGGGCATATGCGCAACATACCGCTGCTGGCGCAGTTGCTGCGCCAGAAGGGCGGCGGCGACAAGCTGCTCATCGTGGGCGGCGTGATTCCCGAGGAGGACCAGGCGGTGCTGCGTGCGGCCGGCGTGGCGCGCATCTTCACGATGGGCGCCGATACGGGCGAGATCGTCGCGTACCTGAACGAGTGGCGCGCCACGCGCGACGCCGCAGGGGCTTGTTGAGCGTGGACGTGGTCGCCGGCGTGCTGGCCGGCCAGGTGGCCGCCGGCGCGCGGCTGATCCGCTGGCTCGAGGACGATGATCCGCGCGGACGCGTCGCGCTCGGGCAGGTCTACCCGCACACCGGGCGCGCGCATCTCGTCGGCGTCACCGGTCCGGGCGGTGTCGGCAAGTCCACGCTGGTCGACATGCTGATCACCGAGCAGCGCCGGCGCGGGCGGCGCGTCGGCGTGGTCGCGGTCGATCCCTCGAGTCCCTTCACCGGCGGTGCGATCCTCGGCGATCGCGTGCGCATGCAGCGCCACGCCGCGGACGAGGGCGTGTTCATCCGCTCGATGGGCACGCGCGGGCAGCTGGGCGGACTGGCACGCGCCAGCTACGACGCGATGCTGGTGCTGGACGCGATGGGCTACGAGGTGATCTTCGTCGAGACCGTCGGCGTGGGGCAGGACGAGATCGAGATCGTCGCGCTCGCGCATTCGACGATCATCGTCGCCGCACCCGGTCTGGGCGACGAGATCCAGGCGATCAAGGCCGGCCTGATGGAGGCGGGAGACCTGTTCGTGCTGAACAAGGCCGATCGCGACGGCGCGCTGCAGACGCTGCGCCAGCTCGAGATGTCGCTGCACCTGCGCGAGCAATCGGTGGCCGCGGACGCCTGGAAGCCGCCGGTGCTGCAGGCCGTTGCCGCGCGTGGCGAGGGCGGCGCCGGGATCGTCGACGTGCTCGACCGGCACGCGCAGTTCCTGCGCGCCAGCGGCGCCTTCGCGGCACAGCGCGCGCGCCGCGCGCACGAGGTGTTCGTGAAGCTGCTGCGCGACGCGGCGGCGAAGAAGATCCTGGCGTCCGCGCTCGCGCGCCCGGATGCGGCCGCCGTGCTGGCCGACGTCGCAGCCTGCCGCCTCGATCCGCACGCCGCGGCCGACCTGCTGCTCGAGCGGATCTCGTAGGTCCGGATTTATCCGGACATCGTCGTCCGGCTGAAGCCGGATCCACGGGGATAGCCATGAGCACGATCGACGAAGCGACCCTGCTGGCCTACCTGCGCTGCCACTACCGCGTGCTCGAGGCGCCGCCGTTTACGTTGCGCATCGGTGAGCGCAGCGCGGCGCTCGCGGCACTGTTCGAGCGCTCGGGCTGCGATTGCGCGGCCTTCCTGACGGCGTGGAATCCGCGCGGCGAACGGCATGAGGTGGCGGCGAACCAGGCCGCGCAGGCCGCGCTGTTGCGCGATATAGCTGCCCGAGGTTATGCCTGCATTCCCGGCGTCGGCGAGGATCCCGGCGGGCAATGGTGCGGCGAGGACAGCGTGCTGGCACCCGCCATGGGCCTGGCCGAGGCCATGCTCATCGCGGATTCATACCGCCAGAACGCGCTGGTCTGGGCCGGACCGGATGCGCGGGCGCAGCTGATCCTGCTGCGCTAGGCGGCATCGCCGCCGCGCATCTCCCTGGTAGCCGTCCATGCAGATCGGACGCGCGCGGCGCCGCGACCGGTTGTCGCAGATCACTGCCGACGGAACCCCGATAAATGTTCACTGGATAATCCTTACGACTAAGTTTAATCTGCCGGCGGGTAGTCCGACTCGATCGAATCGTGCCTGGAGCGGCACGCGATGCTCGATGGCGGTTCAGGTCCCGGACCGGGCATGTTCGACCCTCGACCGAGCGGCCTGGTGCGGATTTCGGGCAGTAGAACTCCCTGCAAGGAGGTGAGCGTGGACACTTACAAGATGTTGATCGGCGGCGAGCTCGTCGATGCGCGTGGCGGCAGGACGATGCAGGTCGTCGATCCGGGCAACGGGCAGGTCTTCGCGCAAGTGCCGTGCTGCGACCGCGACGACGTCGATGCCGCGGTGCGCGCTGCGCGCGCGGCCTTCGACTCGGGCGTGTGGAGCGATCTGTCGCCGGGTGAGCGTGCCGACGTCATGTTCCACTTCGCCGATCTCGTCGAGGCCAACTCGGGCAGCATCGCGTTTGCCGACAGTCGCAGCAACGGCTCGCCGCTGGCGTGGGCGGCCGGCGGCCTGTGGGTGTCGTGCAACACCATGCGCAACCTCGCGTGGTACGCCGCGAACAGGTTTCCGTGGGAAGAGGAAGTAGGGCTTTCGGGTTCTGTCTTCGCGTGGGGCGAGAACGTGATCCGCCGCGAACCGATCGGCGTCTGCGCCGCGATCGCGCCGTGGAACGTTCCGTACGCGATGGCGATGTGGAAGATCGCTCACGCGCTGGTCATGGGCAACACGCTGGTGCTCAAACCGGCATCGTCCACGCCGATCTCGGCGCTGATGATCGCCGCACTGGCGGAGCAGGCGGGAATTCCGCGTGGCGTGCTGAACGTGATCACGGGGCCCGGCGGGAGTGTCGGCGAGGCGCTGTGCTCGCATCCCGGTGTGGACAAGATCTCTCTGACCGGCAGCAGCGAGGTGGGCAGGCAGACGATGGCGATGGCTGCGCAGGGGCTCAAGCAGGTCACGCTCGAACTCGGCGGAAAATCGGCGAACATCATTCTCGACGATGCCGATCTCGACCTGGCAGTCGATGGCGCGATCGCGGCCAACTTCCAGAATGCGGGACAGGTTTGCATCTCCGGCTCGCGCCTGCTGCTCGCGCGCGGGATCCACGACGAGTTCGTGGAGCGCCTGACGGCGCGGATCCAGGCGCTGAAGGTCGGTTACCAGCTGCTACCGGACACGAAGATGGGTCCGCTCGCGAGCCGCAAGCAGCTCGAGACCGTAGAGCGCTATGTCGACATCGCGCGCAGCGAAGGTGCCCGGATCGCCTGCGGTGGCCATCGGCTGAGCGGGCCGGGGTACGACGACGGCTTCTTCTACGCGCCTACGATCCTGAGCGGCGTGGACAACCGGATGCAGGTAGCGCGCGAGGAGATCTTCGGGCCGGTGCTGACGGTGATCCCGTTCGATGACGACGACGAGGCGGTGGCGATCGCCAACGACAGCGATTTCGGCCTCGCCGGAGCGGTGTTCTCCACCGACACGCGGCGTGCGCGGCGCGTCGCGAACCGGATCCGCACCGGGATCCTCTCGATCAACGATATCGCCATGCTCGCCGACTTCGTGCCCTTCGGCGGCTACAAGAGCAGCGGCATCGGCCGCGAGTTCGGCGAGGAAGGGTTGAAGAGCTACACGCAGACGAAATCGATCTATACCTCCAACGAGGGCAGTGCGAACCGCGGCACTTTCGGTGCGGTGTTCTCGTACCCGCCCGGCCAGAGCTTCGTCCACAAGGCGCCGACGCGAATCGTCTGCGGCGCGAAGACTGTCGCGGGACTCGGCAACGAGCTGCGCATGCTCGGTGCGCGGCGCGCGGTGATCATAACCGACGCGGGCGTGCGCGCGGCGGGGCTCGTGGATCGTGCGCTGCTCGCCGCGGGTGACCGTTGTGTCGGGGTGTTCGATGGCGTGGTGCCCGACCCCACCTACGATTGCGCGCAGGCCGCGCTCGATTACTGCCGCTCGGTCGGCGCCGACAGCGTGATCAGCCTCGGCGGGGGCAGTTCGATCGACTGTGCCAAGCTCACGCTGGTGGCACTCACCAATGGCGGCTCGGCGCTGCAGAACATGAACCTGATGCGGCTCGACGGACCGCAGCTGCCGCATGTCGCGATTCCCACCACGCACGGCACCGGCAGCGAGGTCACGACGGCGGGTGTGATCACCAACGGCCGCCTGCACCGCAAGTTCTTCATCAACGACGTGCACCTGTGCCCCAACGTCGCGATTCTCGATCCGACCCTGGTGACCGGACTGCCGAGACACATCACGATCGGCACCGGCATGGACGCGCTGACGCATGCGATCGAGAGCGTGGTCAACCCCTCGGGCAACCCGATCACGGTGGGGCTGGGCCTGCAGGCCGTGCGCATGATCCGCGACAGCCTGCCGCGCGTGGTGGCCGACGGCAGCGACCTGTGCGCGCGCCAGGACATGCTGGTGGCCTCGACGCTGGGCGGTCTGGCGCTCGGACCCGGGCTCGGCATGGCGCACTGCTACGCGCATACGATCGGCATGCTGCTCGGCGTGCATCACGGCACCGGATGCGGGATAGCGCTGCCGGCGGCGATGCGCTTCAACCGCGAGCACGCCTCGGCCCGGCTGGCCGAGGTGGCTCGCGCGATGGGCGTGGAGACGGCCGGCATGAGCGGGGCCGAGGCGGCCGATGCCGCGGCCGACGCGGTGGAGGCGCTGATGAAGGCGATCGGGCATCCGACACGCATGTCGGAGATCGTGACGCAGGAGCGCATTCTGGAAAACTTCGAACAGATCGTCGCCGGCACGATGAGCGACCCCAGTTCGATGTTCAACCCGCGTCCGTTGATCGATCCGGCGGCCGTCGCGGCGTTCGTCCAGAGCACGATCTGAAACAGCCGACCGGCGCCGCGCGCAGACGTTGTTCCCAGTCGTTCATGCCGCACGCCTCGCGAAGCCCACGCGCATTTCCTTGTAGCCCTCCATGAAGATCGAGCGCGCGTGGCGCGGCGCGGCGAGCAGGCGGAAGTCCGTCATGCGACGCACGATCTCCTCCAGCATCACCTCGAGGTTGAGCCGCGCCTGGTGCACGCCCACGCAGTAGTGCGGACCCTGGCCGAAGGTGCGGTAGTTCTTGCGCGTGTTGTTGACCGGGCGCGTGATGTCGAAGGCGTCGGGGTCCGGGAACAGGGCCGGGTCGCGGTTCGGCGCACCGAGTACGCACACCAGCTTGTCGCCTT
The DNA here is from genome assembly GCA_016718385.1 of Gammaproteobacteria bacterium. GTDB lineage: Bacteria > Pseudomonadota > Gammaproteobacteria > Pseudomonadales > UBA5518 > UBA5518. Next base: position 63,603 of record JADKDK010000009.1, on the reverse strand, counting down.
TCCTGATCTGCTGGCCCAGGTACTCCATGTCGCGCGTCGCGGTGCGGCGCAGGTAGACCACGGTGTTCTGGTGGCGCAGGAATTCCTCCACCGCCCCGGCTACCAGCCCCGGGTCCTGTTCGAGCAGGCGGTACTGCTCGGGGTGCAGGATCAGCTGGTGCAGGCCGAGCGCGAGCGTGTTGCGCGTAGTCTCGAGGCCGCCGACGACCAGGTTGTTGAAGAAGCGGCCGAATTCGCGGTCGCCGAGCGCGCGACCATCGATCGCGGTGTTGATCACGTCCATCGTCATGCTGTCGCGCGGGTTCCGGCGGTGATCGGCGGCCAGGCGCGTGCCGAATTCGATCAGCTCCATCGAGGCCTGGAAGCCGAGCGCGCGGTTCTCGGCGAACTCCGGGTCGTCGGCGAGCGCAAGCGTGTTCACCAGGTCCACGACGTAGCCGAAGTCCTGGTCGCGTACGCCGAGCAGCGCGAACATCACGCGCATCGGCATCTGCATCGCGATCTCGTTCACGAACTCGCACTCGCCACGATCGATCACGCGGTCGACGGTTTCCCGCGCAATCCGGTGCATCAGCGGCTTGCGCGCCTCGAGCTGCTTCAGGCGGAACGCGTAATCCACCAGCGAGCGGTACTTGCGGTGCCCGGGCGGATCCATGAAGGTCATGCTCTGTTGCTGTTCGGCGAGGATCTCCGCAGGGAAGTCGTCGAGGATCGGGCTGTAGTTGTTCGTGAACAGCTCCGGCGTCTTCAGCACGTGGTCGATGTCGTCCTGGTGGAACAGCAGCCAGTGCCCGCCGGAGTAGTCATCGGTCTCCCACAGGATGCGGTGCTCCTCGCGCAGCCGGTTGATCAGCTCGCGCGGCGTGCCGTGGCGAAAGCGCTCGAAGTCCAGCAGCGTGTGCATCGGGCAATGGTTCATTGTCCTGCGTCTCCCTGCAGTGTGTTCGCGCCGGTGTGCGCCACGGGTTCACATCGAGGCGCCGATGCTACGGTCCGCGCGCCTCGGATCGCAAGGGCCGGGGCCGGGATGCCGTCGAAGGCGCGCAGGAAGCGCCTTCGGCACCTGTCATCCGGAGTGTTGCTGCATCCGCCTCAGCTGGCCGTCGTAGAGCGACAGGATCCCGCGCCTGGCCTCGACCAGTTCCGCGGCTGCCTGGCTTTGCTCGGCTTTCCTGTCGTGTATAGACAGGACGGGCCAGTCGGCCAGCGCGCGGTCGATGGCTACCACGGGATCGATGCCGATGAACGCGACGAGCGACTCCACGGTCGCGCGGCGATGTTCTCCGACGAGATGGTCGTAACGGATAACGAGCGCATCGGTGGGGTGGCGCCGGGCGAACTGCAGCCATTTCCGGGCGAAGTGCCGATAATAGACGAAACGCTCGTCCAGGAAGGTGTCGATAGTGGCCAGCGGCAGGCGCAGCCCTTCCCCGTCGATGAGTTCGAGCGCGCGGCGGTAAAGCGATTTCTCATGGCGCTGCAACAGGCGCTTCGCATCGATCCCGTGTCCTGCCAGGAAGCCGGCATGGCGATCGATCAGCAGCAGCTTGATCTCCGATTGAACGGCGGAGCTGAAATCCCGCGTCATGACCAGGTACTTCAGCCAATGGCGCCCCGCCATGATCGGGTCTGCGAGCTGGAAATCGTGGCTCTTTTGCATCGACACGTGACCACCACGGTCCGCGAATCGCGCCGGATTGCAGAACCTCGTGCATGGTTCCTGCTTGCAGCACTCCGCTTCCGGGACCTGGTAGTACTCGCAGTAATCGAACGCCTTCCCGTAGAGCGAGGAGAGCATGTCGACCAGGTGGTGATGCCCGGATCTGGGCAGGCTCTTGGACAGCAGGTGAACCAGCCCGGGATGGCTGCCGCGAGCGCGATATGCCTGGTCGAGATCGCCCGGTTCAGTGTCGGTTCCGGCCTTGCGTTCGCGATTCCCCATCGCCTTTCCGGTGGAATCGCGAAGGCCCAGTTGCTCGAGCCGTTGCGCAATGCCTTTCGCGGCCGATGCGTTGCTGAAGCGGGCGCGCAGGTCCTGCTGGCCGCGCAAGGCCAGGCGCCGACGGTATTCCACGTCGTCCACCATCCTGCGCATCAGTTGCGCGGCATGATCCTCGTCCGGCTCGGCCCAGAAGAATCCGGGATCGTCGTACAGGTACTCGCCGCGCTCGATGGGCACGAGCGCGTACCGGACCAGGGCACTGTTGTGCTCGTTCATGAACTCCAGGTTGCCGGAGTAGCCCGTGCCGATCACGGGCTTGCCCTGGTACATGCACTCAGCGAGCCCCAGGCCCAGGCCCTCGGCGCGGTGCAGCGACACGAAGCAGTCGATGACACTCTGCAAGCCGAATACCTCGTCGCGACCCAGGAACGCGTCGCGCAGCAGGATGCGCGGATCGTGCTGGGCCATGTCGAACAGCGCCTCCACGGCATCGGGCCGGTTGCCGCCGTTTATCGACTTGATGACGAGGGCAACGTCGCGCCGGTGCGCGGGAAACGCCTTGCGGAACGCGCGCACGAGCCCGTGCGGGTTCTTGCGCGCGGAAAATGAATTGAAGTCGAAGCTGAACAGGAACAGGAACTTGTCTTCGGGCAGATCGAAATAGCGGCGGTCGTAATCGCCGGTCACCCCGAAGGCGATGGGGGTGGGAATCTTGATGACCGGCTTGTCCGTTACGGCACGGATTGCCGTGGCAACGAACTCGGTGGCGACCCATATCTCGTCCACCTTCGACATTGCGTAGTCCCACTGCGTCGGGATCTTCTCCAGCTCCCAGAACCAGTAGCCGATCTTGTAGTGCCGGAAATCGAGCGTCGTGCGTTCGAACACGACGGCATCGAGTGACTGATCGTAGAGTTGGCGTGAATCCGGGTTCAGGAAAAACACCGAACAATCGTGGGGTGCCTCCTCCGCGAAGTGCTCGGCGAGGGACACATCGCCCTGGCGCGTTCTCAGCGCAAGGTTCAGGTCCCTGACGGCGCAGGGAATGCCGCCTTCGAGGCACGCCCGGGCAAAAGCCCGCATGTTCTCCGCAAGGCCGAATTCACCGCGCGCCGGCCCAACCAGGTTCAACCCCGCCTCGGTCCGGATCACTCGTCCGTGCTTGTGTTCCAGGTAATTCGCGATGGCGTTGTTGACGCGGGCCATCACGTCCGGGGCCGGAAACAAGCCGCTGCTCACCACCTGGCGGCAAAGATATATCCCCCACGAGTCGAACGCGGGCGCAAAGGCGTTGGCCGCCGTCTCGCCGTCGAGTGCCGTTCGAAGGTAATCGCTGATGCACGCCGGGAGTGCCTTCGGGCCATCGCGGGTCGCCGGGGCGGACTGCGGCAGGTAACGAAGCGGCAAGGGCTCGGCCTGCCAGAGCAGGCGCAACGCGTAATCCAGCAGCGCGCTGGCACTCCCGGCGCGATAGCCGCCTGTCCTCCGGTGCAGCTCGCGCGGCACGAGCATCGCACCGTCGAGGGCGAATCGGTCTCCCGCGACCAGCAGCGCAAAGCCGAGGGTGGGCGATTGCGCCAGGAGTGCGTCCAGCCGCCGATCTGCCGGGTCGTCCGCTATCGCGATCGACCAGCAGTCCGCAGTGGCTGGGGATGACGCCAACGCGGCGAAGCGTGACTCGTCGATCGACTCCGTCGCACGCAGCGCCAGCAGGTAGTCGCCGGCGGCCGCGTCGCACAAGGCATTGAGCCGCTCGCCCTCATCGCCCGCGGCCACCGTGACGACGCACATCGCCAGCGAAGGCGGAGGCGCTTCGATGCTGGCCAGCAGGTCCGCGGGTATCACGACCTCGATTGGCGCAACCGAGGCACGTGCCAGAACCGCGAGAGTGCGACTCAGGGCGGAGGGAGTATCGCACGCATGGAGGATGACGCTGATCCACCTTGTCCCGGGGACTTCGCCGCGAACCGAATCGAGCCACGACTGGTATGCGCCCATCAGGCGGGCGGCACGCGCGCTGTCGGCGTTGCTCAGGGCCAGCCGGCAGAACCTTGCGTCTGGTGCGCCATCGCGCGCTGCATGATCAGCCTGAGTTCGATGGCAGCGGTCGGCGCAGGAGCCGTAGGCGGCGCGTCGCCCCTGGCGCCACAACAATGCTTGTAGCGCTTGCCGCTGTCGCAGGGGCAAGGCTGATTTCTCGAAATGCTCATGACGGCCTTCGCGCGTGGTGCGCGCTCCTCACCCTTTACACGATTTCGGCATGTCGCCCGGCCGGTGGACGAACCGGGCACGATTGGAGCACAGGCATGACGCGCCGTCACCGGGGCAAGTTGCCGCCCGTGACGGATTCAACGAAAAAAACTGTCGCGGGACATCGACAGCGGCAGGATCGCTTCGGGGAGCGCCTGCAGGGTCGATGCGTCGCGATCGCCCGCCAGCTCGATCCGGCGGGGATCGATCTTCTCCAGCGCGGCGTGGCAATCGCGGCACAGGCAAGTGGGCACAGCAGCGGCTCGTTGGGTCCCGCGACAAGCCGATGTCCGGCCGGAGCCGGATCCAGGGAAGGCAAACCTGCAGGCGGTAAGGCGACATCCTCGCCACGCCTGTCGCGCGTGCTCCGGCGGCGCCATACAAAGCGTGCGCAAGCGTTTATTCCGGCGGCGCGACTGGCGTAATCTCCGCTGGCTCCCGCGCTGGCTGGCGGGGCTCCATGACAACCATTACAGGAGAGCAGTGCGATGGCAGTGACGAACCCTATCCTGGCGAGCATTGAAAAATCCGCTGCCGCGGCGCTGGGCAACGCGCTGCCGCCGCGGCTGATCTCGGCCGACTCGCACGTCACCGAGCCGCCGCACTGCTATATCGACCGCATCGATCCGGCCTTCCGCGACCGCGCGCCGAAAGTGGTGCGCGATGCCGACGGCGGCGACGTGTTCGTGATCGACGGCATGGCGTCTGCGGTGCCGCTGGGCATCGTGGCGGCGGCGGGCAAGGATCCGCGCGAGATCAGGAAGAGCGAGAGCCGCGTCGAGGACCTGCACCGCGGCGGCTGGGACGGCAAGGCGCGCCTCGCCGACCAGGACCGCGACGGCATCGCGGCGGAGATCATCTACCCTTCCGTCGGCATGGTGATCTGCAACCACCCGGACGCCGACTACAAGCACGCGTGCATGTGGGCCTACAACCGCTGGCTGCAGGAGGAGTTCTGCGCTGCGGCGCCCGATCGGCTGTTCGGCATGGGCCAGACCGCGGTGCGCTCGGTGGCGGAGACCATCGAGGAGTTCCGCCGCTTCAGCGAAATGGGCTTCAGGGGCGTGATGATGCCGGGCAACCCCGCTACCGCGGAGGACTACGACCACCCGAGCTTCGATCCGCTGTGGCGCGCCGCGGTCGATCTCGGGCTGCCGCTCGGTTTCCACATCCTCACCAGCCGCAGCGATGGCGCCAACGCCATCGGCGCCAGCGGCCAGCGCGGGGCTTCGGCGCACCGCGGGCCGCCGCAGAACGCCGCGCAGATGCTGATCAAATCGATCCAGGACATCATCGGCACCTTCATCTGGGGCCGCGTGTTCGAGCGCCACCCGGCGTTGAAGGTGGTTTGCGTCGAGGCCGACGCGGGCTGGGCGCCGCACTTTGCCTACCGCATGGACCATGGCTACAACCGCCACCGCTTCTGGCTGAAGATGGGCGACATGGCGCGCACGCCGAGCGAGTACTTCTACGAGAACGTGTACATGACCTTCCAGGACGACTGGGTCGCGCTGAAGCTCGTCGACATGCTGAATCCGCGCCGCCTGATGTGGGCCAACGATTTCCCGCACAGCGATTCGACCTGGCCGTGGAGCCGCGAGCTGCTGCTGGGGCAGACGCAGCACCTGACGGAGCAGCAGAAGGCGTGGATTCTCCACGACAACGCGGCCGAGCTCTACCGCATTGTCTGATGATCGGTGCGCGCCGGTGCGTCCTTGTGTAGGAGCGCGCCATGCGCGCGATGATTCGCGGCCATGGGCCGCTCCTACAGTCATGAATCGATAATTGGCGGCAGAAGTGGAACGGCACGGCACATGCGCGAAACAGCAGACCTGATCATCCGCGGCGGCACCGTCGTCGACGGCACCGGGGCGGAGCCCTTCACCGGCGATGTCGCGATCACGGGAGGGCGGATCAGCGCGGTGGGCGAGAGGCTCGCGCAGCGCGGGCGCGAGGAGATCGACGCGCGCGGCCTGCTGGTCACGCCCGGCTTCGTCGACATCCACACGCACTACGACGGCCAGGTCACCTGGGAGAACCGCCTGGTGCCCTCGACCTCGCACGGCGTCACCACCGCGCTGCTCGGCAATTGCGGCGTCGGCTTCGCGCCCTGCCGCCCCGCGGACCGCGAGCGGCTGGTGAAGCTCATGGAAGGCGTCGAGGACCTGCCCGAGGTGGTGCTCGCCACCGGGCTGCCGTGGAACTGGGAGAGCTTCCCCGAGTACCTGGATGCGCTGGACGCGCGACGCTACGACTGCGACATAGCGACCCAGATCCCGCACGCGGCGCTGCGCGTCTTCGCGATGGGGCAGCGCGCGGTGGCGCGCGAGGCGGCCAACGCCGGGGACTGCGCGCTGATGGCACGGCTGGCGGGCGAGGCGATCGACGCCGGGGCGCTGGGCTTCGGCACCTCGCGCACGATCAACCACCGCGCCAGCGACGGCATCCCGGTGCCCACGCTGACCGCGGCCGAGGACGAACTCGCGGCCATCGGTGCCGCGCTGGGCGTCAGGGGGCGCGGCGTGCTGCAGCTGGTCTCCGATTTCACCGACCTGGACACCGAGCTGCCGATGCTGCGCCGCGTTGTGCAGCGTTCGGGCCGGCCGCTGTCGGTGTCCCTGCTGCAGTGGCACCACGCCCCCGACAAGTGGCGCAAGATCCTCGCCTGGATCGACGCCTGCAATGCCGACGGGATGGACATCAAGGCCCAGGTCAGCGGGCGCCCCATCGGGCTGAACCTCGGCTTCGAGCTGAGCTTCAACCCGTTCAGCTACACGCCGACCTTCAAGTCGCTGTCCGGGCTGAGCGTGGCGCAGCGCCGCGAGCAGTTGCGGCGCCCCGAGATCCGCGCGCGCATCGTGACCGAGACGCCCGAGTCCTCCGGCTTCCCGGGCGAGGCGCTGCTGCGGATGTGGGCGGGCATGTACCCGCTCGGCGAACAGCCCTTCTACGAGCCCACGGCCGAGGGCAGCGTCGCGGGCCTGGCCGCGCTTCGCGGCGTGACGCCGCAGGAGATGGCCTACGACCTGATGCTCGAGCAGGACGCACAGGCCGTGCTGATGGCGCCCACCGTGAACTTCGTGGGCAACTCGCTGGACGACCTGCTCACGATGATGCGCCATCCGCACGCGATCTATGGTCTCGGCGATGGCGGGGCGCACCTCGGGTTCCTGTGCGACGCGAGCCTGCCGACCTACATGCTGCAGTACTGGGTGCGCGAGCGCAGCCGCGGCGAGCGCCTGCCGCTGGCGCAGGTGGTGCACGGACTGACGCAGCGTACCGCGCAGGCGGTGGGGCTGAACGATCGCGGCGTGCTGGCGTCGGGCTACAAGGCCGACGTCAACCTCATCGATTTCGCGCGCCTCGCGCTCGAGCCGCCGCGCGTGCGCTACGACCTGCCGGCCGGCGGGCGGCGCATGGTGCAGGATGCGCGCGGTTATGTCGCGACCATCGTCAGCGGGGCGGTGGTGCAGCGCGGGGGAAAGCCCACCGGCGCGCTGCCGGGACGCCTGATCCGGGGAGAGCAGGCGGTGCCGGTACAGGCGCGCCCCGCGCTTGTCACGCGCGAATCGCATGGGTCATGATAACGGCGCTTTACGCAAGATTCGGCGGGGGAGTCCATGCTCAACGTGACCCAGATCCTGGCGGCCAAACCCTCCGGCGTGCGGACCGTGGACGTTTCGCTCACGGTCTATGCGGCGGTCACGCTGCTGGCGAGCCACCAGATCGGCGCGCTCGTGGTGGTCGACGACGGCCGCCCGGTCGGCATGTTTTCGGAACGCGACTACGCGCGCAAGGGCATCATCCGGGGTCGCCGGGCGCACAAGACGCTGGTGAGCGAGCTGATGAGCTCGCCGCTGATCACCGTGTCGCCGGAACAGTCGATCGAGGAGTGCATGCAGCTGATGACGGAACGGCGCATCCGCCACCTGCCGGTCATCGACGACGAGGAGCTCGTGGGCATGGTGACCATCGGCGACGTCGTGATGCACATGATCACGCAGCAGCGCAACCACATCGAGCAGCTGGAAGGCTATATCACCGGACGCTACTGAGCGTCGTAGGCGCGCCCCCCCCCGCCCAGCCCCCCCCCCCCCCCCCCCCCCCCCCCCCAAACGGGGGGGGCCCGCGGGCCGGGGGGGGTTTTGCCCGCCCCCCCTGAGGCCGCAGAACCTACTGCAGCAGGTCGATCAGCGGCTGGGGGTACAGGCCGACCGCCAGCGTGAACAGGGCGAGCATGACCGTCATGATGCCTCCGGAGTGCTGGCCCCAGTCGCGCGCGGCATCGAGGCGGCGCTTGCCCGGGGTGGCCAGGAACATGGTCACCATGACGCGCAGGTAGAAGTAGATCCCGATCGCGCTGCCTGCCACGAGGGCGGCGATCAGCCACCACAGGCCGGCCTTCACGCCGGTCGCGATCACGTAGAACTTCGCGATGAAACCCGCGGTGAGCGGTACGCCGGCCAGCGACAGCACCGACAGGGTGAGCACGGCCGCGAGGAATGGGCGCTGCCAGAACAGGCCGCGCAGGTCCGCGAGCCCCTGGGCGTCGTCGCCGCGGTAGGGCGAGGACAGCAGCGTCAGCACGCCGAAGGCGCCGAGGGTGGCGGCCATGTAGGTCAGCAGGTAGACCTTCACGGCGTCGGAGCTGAGCTCGTTGCCCGCGATGATCGCCACCAGCACGTAGCCGAAATGCGCGATCGAGGAGTAGCCGAGCAGGCGCTTGACGTTGGCCTGCTGCAGGGCGAGCAGGTTGCCGGCCAGGATCGACAGCGCCGCGAGCGTCGCCAGCAGCGTGGTGAACACCGCCGTCTGGCCCAGGCCGAGCATGTTCCACCAGCGCAGCAGCACCAGCAGCACCGCGATCTTGCTCACCGTGGCGAGGAAGGCGCCCACCGGCGCCGGCGCGCCGTGGTAGACGTCCGGGGTCCACAGGTGGAACGGCGCCAGCGAGAGCTTGAAGGCGATGCCGACCAGGATCATGGCCAGGCCCATGGTGACCAGCGGCGCGCCCATCTGCACGGCGCCCGCGAGCGAGGCGAAGGCGAGCGAGCCGGTCTGCGCGTAGACCAGCGCCATGCCGAACAGCAGGAAGGTCGAGGCCGCGGCCGACAGCACCAGGTACTTGATGCTGGCCTCCAGCGAGCGCTTGTCGCGGTAGATGTAACCCACCATGCCGTAGAGCGGGATCGACATCAGCTCGAGGCCGATCAGGAACGACACCATGTGGCGCGCGCTGACCAGCACGATGGCGCCGGCCGCCGCGATCAGCAGCAGCAGGTACATTTCCTCGCGGTTGTCGTTCACGCCCTCGAGATAGGCGTGCGCGAGCGTCGCGCAGCCGAGCGTGGACACCAGCACCGCCGCGGTGCCGAACAGCGAATAGCCGTCGTGCACCAGCAGCCCGGTGACGGCCATGACACCGGGTATCTGCTCGTTGGTGATGAAAGTCGCCAGCAGCGCCGCGTTGAGGCCCGCGACGGTGAGCGTGGCGTTCAGGAAGTGGTGGCGGCGCCAGGCCACCGACAGCATCACGATGACCGCGGTCGCCACGGTGACGAGCAGCGGCGAGAGCGCGAGCAGCTCAGTGGATCCTATCGTCATGGCGAGGTGGCTCCGGATTGGCTCGACGCCGGTGCGTAATACTGCTGCACCAGCGCGACCGGACGCTCGGCGAGGTCGAGCACCGGCTGGGGATAGAGACCGAGGCCCACGATGGTGGCCACGAGGCTGAGCAGCATCAGGACCTCGCGCGTGGAAGCGGCGGCAATCGGGGCGTCGGAGCGCGAGGGCCCGAACATGCTGCGGTGGACCATGATCAGCGAGTAGGCCGAGGCGAGCACGAGGCCGCCCGTGGCGAGCACCACGACCAGCGGTGCCGCCGCGTAGCTGCCCGCGAGGATCAGGAACTCGCCGACGAAGTTGCCGGTGCCCGGCAGCCCCAGCGAGGCCGCGGCGAAGAACAGCGCCAGGGGCGGAATCCACGGCAGGCGTGCCCACAGACCGCCCATCTCGCGCATGTCGCGGGTGTGAAGGCGCTCGTAGAGCTGGCCGCACAGGATGAACAGCGCCGAGGCCGAGAGGCCGTGCGCGATCATCTGCACCACGGCGCCCTTCAGCGCCATCTCGCCGCCGGCGTAGATGCCGATCAGCACGTAGCCCATGTGCGAGATCGAGGTGTAGGCGACCAGGCGCTTGATGTCGGTCTGCGCGAAGGCCAGCACGGCACCGTAGAAGATGCCGGCGATGCCGAGCCACATCGCGATGGGCGCGAAGGCCTCGGAGGCGTTGGGGAAGAAGGGCAGGCCAAAGCGCAGCAGGCCGTAGGCGGCCGTCTTCAGCAGCAGGCCGGCGAGGTCGACGGAGCCGGCGGTCGGCGCCTGCGAGTGCGCGTCGGGCAGCCAGCCATGCAGCGGCACGATCGGCAGCTTCACCGCGAAGGCGACGAAGAAGCCCAGCATCAGCACGAATTCCAGCGCCGGGGAGAGCACCGTGCCGCGCAGTACCTCGTAGTCGAAGCTGAGCACGCCGGTGGCGTCGAAATGCGCGAATGCCAGCCCGAGGATCGACAGCAGCATCACCAGGCCCGAGGCCTGCGTGTAGATGAAGAACTTGGTGGCTGCGGAGATGCGCGACTTGCTGCTCGCGGCGCGGTGTCCCCACAGCGCGATCAGGAAGTACATCGGCACCAGCATCATTTCCCAGAACAGGAAGAACAGGAACAGGTCGAGTGCGAGGAACACCCCGACCACGCCGCCGATGATCCACATCAGGTTCAGGTGGAAGAAGCCGGTGCGGCGCTGGATCTCGCGCCAGGAGCACAGCACCGACAGGATGCCGAGGAAGCCGGTGAGCACGATCAGCGCGAGCGAGAGGCCGTCGACGCCGAGGTGGATGCTGATGCCGAGGCTCGGAATCCACGGCATCACGAATTCCATCTGCCACTGCGGCACGTCGTGGATGCCGTGCGCGAGGCTGTAGTCGCCGGTCGCCCAGAGCTCGAGCGACAGCGCGAAGACCGCGGTCATGGCGCCGAGCGCGATCCATCGCGGCAGGTTGCCGAAGCGGTCGGTCTGCCAGCACAGCAGGCCGCCGAGGATCGGGATGAGTATCAGCCAGGCGAGCAGCATGGGCCGAGCGTTTCCTTAGACGAGGTTGATCACGACGAAACCCACCACCAGCACCGCGCCCAGCGCTATCGACGCCACGTACCAGCGCAGCCTGCCGGTCTGCGGCAGCACCACCAGGCGGTTCAGCGCGCGCACGCCGACCGGCAGCAGGCCGATCGTGCCGTCGAGCGCGTCGCGGCGCCCGGAACGCGCAAGGAACAGGAACGGACGCACGAACAGCGCGTTGTACAGCGCGTCGAAGCCGAAGGCGTTCAGCCACCAGTTGCCGACGAAGCGTCCTGCGGCGCTGTTCGCGAGCCCGGTGACCAGCGTGCGCTTGCCGAGGAACAGCACTGCCGCGAGCGCGATGCCGGCGATGCCGACGCCGGCCGCGAGGATCTCCACGAAGTGGCGCTCGCCTTCCGCGACCTGTCCCTTCAGCACCGGCAGGACCTCGGCGAGCGGCGGGTGGATCATCGCGCCGAGCCCGGTGGACAGCACGAGCAGCGTGATCAGCGGCACGCTGTAGGCAAGACCGCGGCCCGCGTGTGCCTCGGTGTGCTGCTCGCCGTGGAACACGGTGAAGATCAGGCGGAAGGTGTAGAGCGAGGTCAGGAACGCGCCTGCCACCCCGGCCAGGAACAGGAACTGGTGTCCGGTGGTGTACTCGGCCCAGAGGATCTCGTCCTTCGAGAAAAAAGCCCGCGGTCACGAAGGGCAGGGCGCACAGCGCGCCGCCGCCCACGAGGAAGCTCGCGTATTCGAGCGGCAGGCGCTTGCGCAGGCCGCCCATGCGGAAGATGTTCTGCTCGTGGTGGCAGGCGACGATCACGGCGCCGGCCGCGAGGAACAACAGCGCCTTGAAGAAGGCGTGCGTCATCAGGTGGAAGATCGCGGCGGAATACGCGCCGGCGCCGAGCGCGAGGAACATGTAGCCGATCTGGCTCATGGTCGAGTAGGCCAGCACGCGCTTGATGTCGGTCTGCACCAGCGCGCACAGGCCGGCGATCAGCAGCGTCACGGCGCCCACCGCGCCGACCAGTTCCAGCACGTGCGGCGCGAGCTCGAACAGGCCGTGCGTGCGCGCGATCAGGTACACGCCGGCGGTCACCATGGTGGCGGCGTGGATGAGCGCCGATACCGGCGTGGGGCCGGCCATGGCGTCGGCGAGCCAGGTCTGCAGCGGCAGCTGCGCGGACTTGCCCACCGCGCCGCCGAGCAGCATCAGCGTGGCCGCGACGATCAGCGGGTCGCCGCTGGCGAAGCGCTCGGGCGCGCGCGCGAGCAGTTCCTGGATGTCGAGGGTGCCGAGTTGCGACAGCAGGATGAACAGGCCGATGGCCATGAACACATCGCCCACGCGCGTGACCAGGAAGGCCTTGATCGCGGCGTTGCCGTTGGCGACCGTGCGGTAGTAGAAGCCGATCAGCAGGTAGGAGCAGATGCCCACGCCTTCCCAGCCGAGGTAGAGGAAGGCGAGGTTGTCGGCCAGCACCAGCATCACCATGCTGGCGACGAAGAGGTTCATGTACGCGAAGAAGCGCGAGTAGCCCTCCTCGCCGCGCATGTACCAGGAGGCGAACACGTGGATCAGGAAGCCGACCCCGGTGACCACGCCGAGCATCGTGAGCGAGAGCCCGTCGAGGTAAAGGGCGAAGCGCGGCGCGAAGTCGCCGATATGCATCCAGGTCCACAGCACCTGCGTCACCGGGACGCTGAACTGCGCGGCCGCGAGTGCCGTGACCAGCGCGCTCACGCCGACCGAGCCCGCGCCGATGATGGCGGCGGCGTTCTCGCCGAGGCGCCCGCGCGAGAAGGCGAGCAGCAGGAAGCCGGCGAGCGGCGCGAGGAAAGTGAGGTAGAGGAAGCTCATCCGCGCATCTCGCTGGCGACGTCGATATCGAGGGTATGGAAGCGGCGATAGAGCTGCAGCAGCAGCGCGAGCCCGATCGAGGCCTCGGCGGCCGCCAGCGCCAGCACCATGATGAACATGATCTGGCCGTCGGGCTGCGCCCAGCGGCTGCCGGCGGCGACGAAGGCGAGCGCCGCGGCGTTGGTCATGACTTCGAGGCTCATGAGCATGAACAGGAAGTTGCGCCGCACCATCAGGCCCGCGAGGCCGGTGCAGAACAGCACGGTCGCCAGCGCGAGGGCGTGCTCCAGGGGGACCGATGCGGCTTCAATCATGGCGCGATTCCATCATTGGTTGTTCCCGGCGCTCAGTGGTGGTCGTCGCGGCCGAGGTGGTACGCCGCGACCAGCGCCCCCAGCAGCAGCAGCGAGGCGAGCTCGACGACGAGCACGTAGGGGCCGAACAACGCGATGCCGACCGCCTTCGGGCCCACCGTCGCGCTGCCCGTCGGGGCGTCGGCGCCGACCAGCGTGAACACCAGGGCGCCGAGCAGCAGCGCCGACAGCAGCATCGGGCCGATCCAGGTCGCCGGCTTCAGCCATTGCCGCTCCTGCGCCGTCGTTTCGGGTCCGAGGTTCAGCATCATCACGATGAACACGAACAGCACCATGATGGCGCCGGCATAGACGATCACCTCGAGCGCGCCCGCGAAGGGCGCCCCGAGCGCGAAGAACACGCCCGCCACCGCCAGCAGCGAGACCACGAGGTAGAGCAGCGCGTGCACCGGGTTGGCGTTGGTCACGACGCGCAGCGTCGCGAGGATCGCCACCAGGGCGCAGGTGTAGAAAGTCAGCTCCATCGTGTCCGACCCCCTATGGCAGCAGCGTCCGGACGTCGATGGGCAGGGCTTCGTCCTGCGCGGCGCCCTTGGGCTTGCCCGCGATCGCCATGCCCGCGACGCGGTAGAAATTGTATTCCGGGTTCTTGCCGCTGCCCGCGATCAGCAGGTCCTCTTTCTCGTACACGAGGTCCTCGCGCCTGTACTCGGCCAGCTCGAAATCCGGCGTGAGCTGGATCGCGGTCGTGGGGCAGGCTTCCTCGCACATGCCGCAGAAGATGCAGCGCGAGAAATTGATGCGGAAGAACTCCGGATACCAGCGCCCGTCGTCCTTCTCGGCCTTCTGCAGCGCGATGCAGCCCACGGGACACGCCACGGCGCACAGGTTGCAGGCGACACAGCGCTCCTCGCCGTCCGGGTCGCGCGTCAGCACGATGCGCCCGCGGTAGCGCGGGGGCAGGTACACGGCCTGCTCGGGGTACTGGATCGTGGCACGCGCGCGCGTGGCGCGCGAGAAGATCATCCACATGCTGCGCAGGTTGGTGCCGATGCCCGCGAGTATTTTCAGGAGCAGGTTCATGTGTTCAACCCTTGGCCAGCAGCACGGCGCCGGTCACCAGCAGGTTCAGCAGCGTGATCGGGAGACAGACCATCCAGCCCGCCGTCATCAGGTGGTCGTAGCGCGGGCGCGGCAGCGCGGCGCGCACCAGGATGAACAGCATCACGAAGACCAGCGTCTTCGCCACGAACCACAGCGGCGCCAGCCAGTCCGGCCCCGGCCCGAGCCAGCCGCCGAGGAACAGCGTGGCGAGCAGCGAGGACAGCACCACGATGCCGATGTACTCGCCGACGAAGAACATCGCCCATTTCATCCCGGCGTACTCGGTGTGGTAGCCCGCGGCGAGTTCCTGCTCGGCTTCCGGCAGGTCGAAGGGGCTGCGGTGCGTGACCGCGATGCCCGCGAGCGCGAAGGTGCAGAAGCCGAGGAACTGCGGCACGATGAACCACAGATCGCGCTGCGCCTCGACGATCTCGCGCATGTTGAACGAACCGCTCTGCGCCACCACGCCCATCAGCGACAGCCCCATGAACACCTCGTAGCTCACGGTCTGCGCGGCCGAGCGCAGGCCGCCGAGCAGCGAATACTTGTTGTTGCTGGACCAGCCGGCGAACAGCACCGCGTAGACCGCCAGGCCCGCCATCGCCAGGAAGAACAGTATGCCGATGTCGAAGTCCGCCACGTACCACGTCGGCGTGACCGGGATGATGATGTACGAGATGAACAGCGCGCTCATCGCGATGATCGGCGCGATCAGGAACGTCAGCTTGTCCGCGAACGGCGGGATCCAGTCCTCCTTGAACAGCATCTTCACCACGTCGGCCGGCAGCTGGAAGATGCCGAAGGGGCCGACGCGGTTCGGGCCGTAGCGGTCCTGCCACAGCGCCAGCACGCGGCGCTCGATGAAGCTGAGGTAGGCGGCGAAGATCACCGCGGCCAGCAGGATGATGACCGCCTTCACGACGGCCCACAGCACCGCGGCCACTTCGGGCGAGAGGAAGCTCATGACTGCCCTCCGGTGCTGACGCTGGCAGTGGCGGCGACGAAGGCGAAGCCCATGCCCGGTAGCCCGGCGGGGATGCCGATGACGCCTTCGCTGAGCGATTCGCGCAGCGCCAGCGGCGCCTCGAACTGCACCGCGCCGACGCTGACGCGCACGGTCACGCCGGCGCCGAGGCCGCGGCGCCGGGCCTCGCGCGGATGCAGCGCCACGTAGGGCGCCGGCACGTTCTGCGCGGTCACCGGCGCGCGCGCCGACAGTTCCTCGCTGCCGAAGATGTGGTGCAGCGGCGCGACCGCGAGATCGCTCGCGGCGGCGGTGGCGACGGGCACGTAGCCCGCGCTCGCCGCCGGCTCGATCAGGCGGATGCCGGGATCGCCCTGGCGCAGGTGCCCGCCGACCTCGTCCTGGAACTTGTTCCAGGACTGCGGCGAGTTCCAGCCCGCGCTCCACGCGAAGGGCACCAGCGGACCCGGCTCGTCGGGGCCGCCGTAGCCCTCCATCGAGAAGGCCAGCGCGCTGTCGGGATCCTGCGGGGCACGCGGTTCGTGCATCGAGATGTTCGCGCGCATCGCGGTGCGGCCCGAATAGCGGTTCGGCTGGCGTGCCACGCGGCGCCCGTGCACGCGGGTGTCGGCCCCCGGCGCGGCAGCCACGATGCCGGCGAGCGCGGGGTTCTCGCGCGCGCAGGCCGCGGTGATCTGGTCCAGCGTCTCCCATTCCACCGGCACGCGGTTCTCCGCGCTCTGGATGCCGGCCAGCCAGCGCCAGCTCTCGCGCACCTGGGTGGCGAGGTTGTAGTAGGCGGGATCGTAGACCTGGAAATAGCGCTGCGCGCGGCCCTCGTTGCTGACCAGCGTGCCGTCGCCCTCGGCGAAGCTCGCCGCCGGCAGCAGCAGGTGCGCCTTCGCGCCGGTGGCGCTCAGCTGGTGGTCGATCACGACCACGCAGCGCGCGCGCGCCAGCGCGGCATCGACCAGCGCGGCATCGGCGCGGCGGTAGAGATCGTTCTCCAGCACCACCAGCACGCTGCCCTCGTCGACGCCGGCCAGCGCGGCCTCGACGGCGTTGCCGCCGAGCATCGCGACCCCGAGGCTGTTGGCCTCGGGCAGCGCCAGCGTCAGCGCGGGCTCCTGTCCGCGCGCCTTCAGCGCCACGGCGATGTTGGCGCAGGCGTCGAGGATCGCCCCCGAGCGCAGCCCCGTGCCGGAGACGACGAGCGGCTTCTTCGCGCCGGCGAGCGCCGCGGCGACCTGCTCGGCGAAGGCATCGATTTCCGCATCGCTGCCGCTGGCAGGGGCCGCGGGATCGAGCGCGCGGGCGACCGCCGCGCCGAGGGCGGCGATGCGTGCCGGCGTGGCGCGCCAGGTGGCGTGCGCGGCGTCGTCGAGGCGCGTGGCATCGACGCTGGCGATGAACAGCGGGTTGCGTTCCTTCTGCCCGATGGTGGCGATTGCCTCGGCCTGCCAGGCGGATATCTTCTTCGAGGCCGCGAGCTCGGTGGCCTGGCCGCGCACGGCCTGGCGCAGCGCCAGCGCGATGCGCGGCGCGGTCTGGGTCAGGTCCTCGCCGAGCACCAGGATCGCGTCGAAAGTCTCGATCTCGCGCAGCGACGGCGTGCGCGCCGCACCGGTGCGCAGGATCCCGAGCGCGCGCGCGAGCAGCGCGGCCTCCGTGCCGTCCATGCCGGTCGAATAGTTGTCCGCGCCGACCAGGTGGCGCAGCGCGAAGTTGGCCTCCAGGCTCGCGCGCGGCGAGCCGATGCCGACCAGGCGCGAGGCCGAGCGCATCGCCTCGGCCAGGCGCTCCAGCCCGCCCTGCAGCGTGGCGGCCTCGAACTCGCTGCCCGCGCGCGCCAGCATCTGGCGCGGGCGGTCGGCGCGGTTCACGTAGCCGTAGCCGAAGCGGCCGCGGTCGCAGAGGAAATAGTGGTTCACCTCGCCGTTGAAGCGGTTCTCGATGCGGCGCAGCTCGCCGTAGCGCTCGCCCGGGCTGGTGTTGCAGCCCACCGCGCACTGCTGGCAGACGCTGGGGGCGAACTGCATGTCCCACTTGCGGTTGTAGCGCTCGGAATGGGTGCGGTCGGTGAAGACGCCGGTGGGGCAGACCTCGGTGAGGTTGCCGGAGAACTCGCTCTCGAGCTGGCCGTCGGCGACGCGCCCGAAGTAGACGTTGTCGTGGGCGCCGAACACGCCGAGGTCGCTGCCCCCGGCATAGTCCTTGTAGTAGCGCACGCAGCGGTAGCAGGCGATGCAGCGGTTCATCTCGTGGTTGACGAACGGGCCGAGATCCTGGTTCTGGTGCGTGCGCTTGGTGAAGCGGTAGCGGCGGCTGTTGTGCCCGCTCATCACCGTCATGTCCTGCAGGTGGCAGTGGCCGCCTTCCTCGCACACCGGGCAGTCGTGCGGGTGGTTGGTCATCAGGAACTCGATCACGCCCTTGCGGAACTCGCGCGCTTCCTCGTCGCCGATCGAGATATACGTGTTGTCGCTCGAGGGTGTCATGCACGACATGACCAGCCGCCCGCGCGTGTCGTCGGCGTTGGCGTACTGCTTCACCGCGCACTGGCGGCAGGCGCCCACGGAGCCCAGCGCCGGGTGCCAGCAGAAGTAGGGGATGTCCAGCCCGAGCGAGAGACAGGCGTGCAGCAGGTTGTCGCTGCCCTCGACCTCGTAGCTCTTGCCGTCGATATGGATCGTTGCCATTACGCGTGTTCCTTGCGCGCGGCGCCCTGCGCGCCGCCCTTGATGCCGCGCTCGAACTCGGCGCGGAAGAAGCGCAGCGCGCTCTGCAGCGGCTCCACGGCCCCGGGCGCGAGCGCGCAGTAGGTCTTGCCCGGCCCGAGCTGCACGGTCAGGCGCTCGAGCCGTTCGATGTCGCCCGGCTGCCCCTCGCCGCGCTCGATCGCGCGCAGCAGCTTCACCGACCATGGCAGCCCGTCGCGGCACGGCGTGCACCAGCCGCAGGACTCGCGTGCGAAGAACTCCAGCAGGTTGCGCACCGCGGGGACGATGTCCTGGGTGTGGTCGACCACGGCGAGCAGGCCCGTGCCGAGGCGGCTGCGCGCCTTGGCGATGGTGTCGAAGTCCATCGCGAGGTCGAGGTGCTCGGGGAGCAGGAAGTCGGTGGAGGCGCCGCCCGGCAGCCAGGCCTTCAGCCGCAGGCCGTCCTGCATGCCGCCGGCGTGCTGCTCGAGGATCTCGCGCCCCGTGGTACCCATCGGCAGTTCCCACAGCCCGGGACGCTTCACGCGCCCCGAGGCGCCGTAGATCTTGGTGCCGCCGTCGGTGCTGCGCCCCAGCGACAGGCCCTTGTACCAGTCGGCGCCCTGCAGCAGGATCTCGGGCAGGTTGTAGAAGGTCTCGACGTTGTTGACGATCGTCGGCCGGCCCCAGGCGCCGGCGATCTGCGGGAACGGCGGCTTGGCGCGCGGGTTGGCGCGCCGGCCCTCGAGCGAGTTGATCAGCGCCGTCTCCTCGCCGCAGATGTAGCGCCCGGCCCCGGTATGCAGGAAGAGATCGAAACTCCAGCCGGTGCCGCGGATGTTCTCGCCCAGGTAGCCGCTGTCGCGCGCCTCGGCCAGCGCGCGCTGCAGGCGTTCGGCGGCCAGCACGTATTCGCCGCGCAGGAAGATGTAGCCGCGCGTGGCCTGGATCGCCCAGGCCGCGATGACCATCGACTCGATGAGCTGGTGCGGCAGCTGTTCGAGCAGCATGCGGTCCTTGAAGGTGCCGGGCTCCATTTCGTCGGCGTTGCACAGCAGGTACTTGGTGCCGGCGTCCGGCCCCATCGGCACCAGGCTCCACTTCACGCCGGTCGGGAAGCCCGCGCCGCCGCGCCCGCGCAGGTTCGAGTCCTTCACCGCCTGGGTGACCGCGGCGGGTTCCATGCCGAGTGCCTTGCGCAGCGCGGCGTAGCCGTCCAGCGCTTCGTGGGCGTCGATGCCGAGCACCGGCGCGCCGTGATCGAGGCGCCAGGTCAGCGGGTGGGTGTCGCGCGGGCGCCGGCTCATGTGTAGCGCTCCAGCAGCGCCGGCACATCGGCGGGAGCCACCGGGCCGTGCGTGTCGTCGTCGATCATCAGCGTCGGGCCCTTGTCGCAGTTGCCGAGGCAGCACACCGGCAGCAGCGTGTAGCGGCCGTCGGCGCCGGTCTCGCCGTAGCCGAGACCGGTCTGCGCCATCAGCGCGTCCCTGAGCGCGTCGTAGCCGGTGAGGAAGCAGGAGATGCTGTCGCAGACCTTGATCACGTGCCGTCCGACGGGGCGGCGGAAGATCATGTTGTAGAAGGTCGCCACGCCCTCGACGTCGGATGCCGGGATGCCGATCACCGCGGCGATGGCGTCGATGGCCGCGTCGGGCACCCAGCCGCGGTGCTTCTGCACCGCCTTCAGCGCCTCGATCGAGGCCGCGCGCGGGTCCTCGTAGTGGCCCATCTCGTGATGGATTTCCGCCAGCTCGGCTTCCGACAGGCGGAAATCGGGGGCGCTGCTCGCGATCATCTGGGGTGCGTTATCTGTCGACATCTGCCATCACGAAGTCAATGCTTGCGAGGTACGCGATGAGATCCGCGATCAGGCTGCCGCGGATCACCGAGGGGATCTGCTGCAGGTGCGCGAAGCTCGGGGTGCGGATGCGCGTGCGGTAGCTCATGGTGCCGGCGTCCGAGGTCAGGTAGTAGCTGTTGATGCCCTTGGTGGCCTCGATCATCTGGCAGGCCTCCCCGGCCGGCATCACCGGTCCCCACGACACGCTCACGAAATGGTTGATCAGCGTCTCGATGTGCTGCAGCGTGCGCTCCTTCGGCGGCGGCGTCGTCAGCGGGTGGTCGGCCTTGTACGGGCCCGCCGGCATGTTGTCCAGGCACTGGCGGATGATACGGACACTCTGGCGCATCTCCTCGAGGCGCACCATCGCGCGGTCGTAGGCGTCGCCGTTGTGCGCCAGCGGTACCTCGAAGTCGAAGTTCTCGTAGCCGGAATAGGGCCGCGCCTTGCGCAGGTCGTAGTCGAGACCGGTGGCGCGCAGGCCCGCGCCGGTGACGCCCCATTCGACGGCTTCGCGCGTGTTGTACTGCGCCACGCCGATGGTGCGCGAGCGCAGGATGCCGTTGCGCATCGCGGCCTTCTCGTACTCCTCGAGGCGCTTGGGCATCCAGTCGCAGAACTCGCGCACCAGGCGATCCCAGCCGTTGGGCAGGTCGTGCGCCACGCCGCCGATGCGGTACCAGGCCGGGTGCATGCGCCCGCCGGTGATGGCCTCGATCACGTCGTAGGCCTTCATGCGGTCGGTGAAGATGAAGAAGATCGGCGACATGCCGCCGACGTCCTGGATGTAGGTGCCCAGGAACAGCAGGTGGCTGGTGATGCGGAAGAACTCCGCCAGCATCACGCGGATCACCTTCACGCGATCCGGCACCCGGATGCCCGCGAGCTGCTCGACCGCCATCACGTAGGGCAGGTTGTTCATCACCCCGCCGAGGTAGTCGATGCGGTCGGTGTAGGGGATGAAGCTGTGCCAGGACTGGCGCTCGGCCATCTTCTCGGCACCGCGGTGGTGGTAGCCGATGTCGGGGACGCAGTCGTGGATTTCCTCGCCGTAGAGTTGCAGCACGATGCGGAAGGCCCCGTGCGCCGAGGGGTGGTTGGGTCCCAGGTTCAGGAACATGAAGTCCGAGTGCGCGGTGCTGCGGCTCATGCCCCATTCCTCGGGCACGAAGCGCAGCGACTCCTGCTCCAGGTCCTGCTTGGCCGCGTCGAGCGAGAAGGGGTCGAACTCGGTGGCCCGCGCCGGGTAGTCCTTGCGCAGCGGGTGGCCGGTCCAGGTGCGCGGCATCATGATGCGCTGCAGGTTGGGATGTCCGCTGAAGCCGATGCCGTAGAGGTCCCACACCTCGCGCTCGTACCAGTTGGCGTTCGGCCAGATCCCGGTGACCGTCGGCAGCGTCAGGTCATCGCTCGACAGCGCCACCTTGATGCGCACGTCGCTGTTGCGCTCCAGCGACAGCAGGTGATAGAAGACCGTGAAATCCGCGGCCGGCAGCCCGTCGCGGTGCGTGCGCAGGCGCTCGTCCACGCCGTGCAGGTCGTAGAGCATCGCGTAGGGGCGCGGGGCGTCGCGCAGGAAGCGCAGCACCGCGGGCAGCTGCGCGCGCGGCACCCATGCCGTCGGCAGGCCGTCCACGGTCGGCTGGTAGACGATCGCGTCGGCGCCGAAGCGGCGGTAGAGCTCGGCGATGACGCCGTGCTCGCTGCCGGGCAGGTTCTCCTGCGGGCTGGGTTTGTTTTTCTTCATCCGTGAACCGGCCTGCTCAGCGTGCGCACGTGGATCCCTTTCATACCTGGTCGGGGGTTCGCAGCGTCGTGGCGCTCATGCGCGCCTCGCGCCGCAGTTCGCGCTGCGAGGGCACCTCGAGCTTGTGGACGCCCTGGTCGCCCACCACCCACGACAGCGGGCGGCGTTCGGTGGCGATGGAATCCTGCAGCAGCATCAGCCCCTGCAGGAAGGCCTCGGGTCGCGGCGGGCAGCCCGGGATGTAGACGTCGACGGGCAGGAACTTGTCCACGCCCTGCACCACGGAATAGATGTCGTACATGCCGCCGGAGTTGGCGCAGGAGCCCATCGAGATCACCCAGCGCGGCTCCAGCATCTGCTCGTAGAGGCGCTGGACCACCGGGGCCATCTTGATGAAGCAGGTACCCGCGATCACCATGAAGTCCGCCTGGCGCGGCGAGGCGCGGATCACCTCGGCGCCGAAGCGCGCGACGTCGTGCGGCGCGGTGAAGGCGGTCGCCATCTCGACGTAGCAGCAGGACAGGCCGAAGTTGTAGGGCCACAGCGAGTTCTTGCGTCCCCAGCCCACGGCCTTGTGCAGCACGTCCTCGAGCTTGCCCATGAACACGCTGCGATGGACCTGCTGCGACAGCGGGTCGGCCGCTGCCTGGACCGGGACGGGCGCGTCGGTGGCGATCGGGGTCAGGCGGTAGTCCATCGGTACCTCACTGCTCGCGCGGCCGGCGACGCGGGGCGGGGGCCCAGCGCAACGCGCCGATCCGCCACAGGTAGACCAGGCCGGCCGTCAGTATGAAGATGAAGGTCGCGGCCTCGATGAAGCCGATCCAGCCGCTCTCGCGCAGCGAGACGGCCCACGCATACAGGAAGAGTGCCTCGACGTCGAAGATCACGAAGAACATCGCCACGAGGTAGAACCTGGCGGGCAGCCGCAGGTGGGCGCCGCCCACCGACACGATCCCGGATTCGAAGGGATCGGTCTTGGCGCGCCCGCGTGTGCGCCCGCCCGTCAGGGCGGACACGGCGAGCATCAGGACACAGACGAGGAGGATCACGGCCACGAAGACGGCCACGGCCCAGTTATGACTCAGCGCTTCGAGACCTGGATTCATGTGCGGTGCCGGCATCGGGGAGATATGCCGCGGAGCAGGCTGGAAGCGGACGCTCCGTGACCCCTGGAATCGGGCGCCATTATATTTGATCGATCGTGATTGAACATGCCGCGATCGGGGGCTCGCGGCATATTCCCGAAGCCTGTCCGGAGCGCTGTTGAAAACTCTTCAAAAAAGATTTGCTTTCCCTGGCTGGAACAGCTTGCAACATTAAATGCTCTCCATTAGAGTTCGGCCCGACGAGCGAATCAGGCCTCACCGCGCCATGCGGGAGGCGGCCGCCAAGAAGTAAAACAGGCGATTCGATGGTTGTTTGTCCAATGTCACCCTTTCCCGCTGAGTCGAACTCTTTGATCAGGAGGCGCTACCCGTCATGACCCCTTCCAATCCCAGGATCACGAGGGCCCTGGCCCTCCTGATCAGTGCCGGTGCGGCCGCCCTGGTTGCCGCCCCAGTTGGCGCGCAGACGCTCGATTCGGCGCTGGGCGCGCAGGGCGAGGCTGACCGCGCGGCGGCGGCGTCGCAGAAGCGCATCAACGAGATCCGCGACCGCACGCAGGACGCCTCGAGCCGCTACGCCTCGGCCATTGCCGATGCGGAGAGCCTCGAGAAGTACAACTCCCAGCTCGACAAGCAGGTTGCCGCGCAGCGCGAGGAGATGGCTTCCATCGAGAAGCAGCTCATCGACATCGAGACCACCAACCGCGAAGTGCAGCCCCTGATGCAGCGCATGGTCGACACGCTGGAGCGCTTCGTGGCGCTCGACGTGCCCTTCCTGCAGGACGAGCGCAAAGCGCGGGTCGAGTCGCTGCAGGAAATGATGCTCCGCGCCGATGTCACGATCTCCGAGAAATATCGCCGCATCATGGAGGCCTACCAGATCGAACTGGAGAACGGCCGTACCCTGGACGCCTATGAAGGCCTGCTCGGCTCCGGTGGGGATGCGCGCACGGTGTCGTTCGTGCGCCTGGGTCGCGTCGCGCTGATGTACCAGTCGCTGGACGGCGCGGAAACGGGCTACTGGGATGTGAATTCGAAGTCGTGGGTGGTTGACAACAGCTATGCGGACGCCGTGGCGGAAGCCCGTCGCGTCGCCGAGAAAGATGGTGCGCCCGACCTGCTGATGGTTCCGGTTCCCGCCCCGCAGGAGGTACGGCAGTGATCAAGTTGCACAGGCTCTTCAAGTTCGCCGCAGCGGCAACGCTGCTGCAGGCAGGCACTCCGGCGTTCGCGGCTGACAGCCTCGATGCGCTGTTGCAGGAGGTTGCCGCGGGGCGTTCCGCCGACTCGCAGGCCTTCGAGCAGCGCAGCGCGGCCTACAACGCGGCTTCCGCTGCCGACCAGGAGAAGATGCTGGCCGAGGCCCAGGCCAAGCGCGATGCGCTCAAGGCCCGGTCGGATGCGCTCTCGGGGCAGTTCTCCGCCAACGATCTCAAGATCAACGAGCTCGGCAAACAACTGCAGCAAAAGGCCGTCAGCCTGGGCCTCGCCGAGGTGTTCGGCCTGTCGCGGCAGGTTGCCGGCGACAGCGCGACCGTCCTGGAGCAGTCGCTGATCTCGACCCAGTACCCGCCGGCGGCAGGCGAACCGGACCGTGCCGAGGTGCTGCGTGCCTTCGCGGCGTCCAAGGGCGTTCCGGTGACCGCCGATCTCGAGCGCGTGTGGTTCGAGCTGCAGCGCGAGATGGTCGCCAGCGGCCAGGTCGCCCGCTACAAGGCGAACGTGGTGCAGCCCGGCGGCGAGTCGGCACAGGGCGACGTGGTGCGCGTGGGACCGTTCACCGCGGTTTCAGGCGGCAAGGTCCTGCAGTACATGCCGGCGCTGCAGTCGCTGAACGTCTACCCGCGCCAGCCGCCGCAGGAGATCCTGAACTATGTGAAGAACCTCGAGGCGGCGACCGAAGGCTACGTGCAGGCGGTTGTCGACTCCTCGCGCGGCGTGCTGATGGCGCTGTACGTCGAGCGTCCCACCTGGGGGCAGCGCATCGAGCACGGCGAGAGCATCAACTACGTCATCCTCGCCGTCGGCTTGATTGCCTTCCTCGCGTTCCTCTGGCAACTCGTCTACCTGGTGTTCGTGCGCCTGCGCGTGTCGGCACAGCTCAAGAACCTGGACAAGC
The DNA here is from genome assembly GCA_016718385.1 of Gammaproteobacteria bacterium. Lineage (GTDB taxonomy): Bacteria > Pseudomonadota > Gammaproteobacteria > Pseudomonadales > UBA5518 > UBA5518. The sequence goes on along the minus strand of JADKDK010000009.1, from coordinate 38,533 downwards.
CGGTCAAGGACAATCCGCTGGGCCGTGTGCTGCTGTCCTTCAAGGGCGATGCAAACACCATCGAGCAGGAGGCCGACGTAGCCGAGCTGCGGATCTCCGAAGCCGTGTTCCGCGAGGTGCCGAAGCTCGAGCGCTTCCAGGCACTGCTGCGCCTCGCGGTCGCCGCCGGTCCCCTGCTCGGCCTGATCGGCACCGTGCTCGGTATGATCATGACGTTCCAGAGCATCACGGAATCGGGCTCCAGCGATCCCAAGCTGATGGCCGATGGTATCGGCGCGGCGATGATCGCAACGGTGCTGGGTCTCGGCATCGCGATCCCGCTGCTGTTCGGCAACGCGCTGCTGACCGCGCTGTCGCGCGGCGTGACGCAGGTCATCGAGGAACAGTCGGCCGGCATGCTGGCCGAGAGCATCGAGAGGCAGCGCCGTGCTTGAGAACATCCCTCTGCTGAACGGAATCGTCCATCTGCTGGCGGACGGCGGCCCGTTCGTCGGATGGATCTTCGCCTCGGGCGTGTTGCTGTGGGGGCTCGTGATCGAGCGTATCTGGTACTTCTGGCGGGTGCTGCCCGCGCAGGCTGCGGCGTTGCAGGCCCAGTGGATGGCGCGCACCGACCGCAATTCGTGGTGCGCGCGCCAGATTCGCCAGCGGATGATCTCGCGGCTGAACGAGTCCATGACGGTCGGGTTCCCGGTCATGCAGGTCCTGGTTCCGATGTCGCCGTTGCTCGGCCTCATCGGGACCGTGACCGGAATGCTCGAGGTATTCGACTCCATGGCACTGCGCGGTAACGCCGACGCCCGCAGCATGGCGAGCGGTGTTTCCGAAGCGATGATCTGCACGATGACGGGACTTGCGGTGAGCATCACGGGACTGTACCCGGTGCATTACTTCCGCACCCGTGCCGAGCGGGAAACCGAACTTCTAGCAGACAGGTTGCCACTGTAATCATGCGTCTCAAGCGTCGCGTACAAGCCTCACATGAATCGTCCCACGGGATCGACCTCGCTCCCATGCTGGACTTCGTCATCAACCTGCTGATCTTCTTCATCATCACCGCGGTGTTCGTGAAGGCGACCGCGGTGCAGGTGAACCGCCCGACCGGTTTCGAGCAGCCGAACGAGGACGATTCGAAGAGCATCCAGATCCAGGTGCTGGACAACGGCGAGGTGTGGGTGGACAACCGCTCGATCGACGTGCGTGCCGTGCGCGCCAACGTCGAGCGCATGAGCGCGGTCCATCCGGACGCCGGCGTGCTGATCCTGGCGAATGACATGGCGCCCTCGGGCGTGGTGGTCGAGGTGGTGGACCAGGTGCACCTCGGTGGCATCTACAACATCACCTTCACCACCACGAACTAGGCGAATCACGAGGACACGACCGTGCAGGCAAGACGACATTCTGCCGAAGGCGAGGATCATGGCATCGACCTGGCGCCGATGCTCGACTTCACGATCAACCTGTTGATCTTCTTCATCATCACGACATCCTTCATCAAGGAGCCGGGAATCACGGTATTCCGTCCCCTGGCGGTCACCGCCGAAGAACGTCCGTCGGGCAACCTGCTCGTGGCGATACGGGAGAACGGCGACATCTGGATCGACCGCCGCGCGGTGGAATTGAGGGAAGTCCGGGGCATCATGGAGCGTCTGCACGTCGAGCGTCCGGACGACAGCGTCGTGATCATCGCCGACCGCGCGGCGCGCGCGGGCATGGTGGCGAAGGTCATGGACGAGGTCCGCCTGGGCGGTATCAAGGATGTAGCCATCGCAGCCGACACGGATGCGGGCGGCTGAACGGCAACGTGGGGAGTAAGTCGTCTTGATCATCAGGTTGAATATTGCGCTGATATTCGGTGCCCTGCTTACAGTGGCCATGTTCTGGGTCATGTGGAAGCTGATCAGCGGGCCCATCGATGCGGCCAGCATGCGTACAGCGACGCGCATCGAGTTCACGCGCATGCGCAAGGACACGGAAGTGGCGAGCAAGCGCGAGCAGAAGGTCGAGCGCGAGCGTCCGCCGCCCGCGCCTGAAGTGCCGCGCATGGCGTTCAGTTCCGGCAGCGTGGAGAGCAACGTCGCGACGCTGACACCGACCGTCGATGCGGGCTCGGCGATGTCGAAGATGTCGCTGAGCGCCGGTTCCGACCGCGACACCATCCCGCTGGTGCGCGTGCCGCCGGATTATCCGCAGCGCGCGCTCAGCCGCGGCCTGGAAGGCTGGGTGCAGGTGCAGTTCACGATTACCGGCACCGGGTCGGTCAAGGATGCCGTGGTCGTGAAGTCCTCGAGCAAGATCTTCGAGGAGGCGGCGCTCAAGTCGATCCTGCGCTGGCGTTACAATCCCAAAATCGAGGGTGGTGTTGCAGTGGATCGCGTGGGCGTCCAGACCATCATCCGCTTTGCCCTGGAGAACTGACGATGCGGCAATCCGGTTTTCTTCTGCGCGTCGCCTGTTCGGTGCTGGTCGCATTCGCGCTGGCCGGCAACGTCGCAGCGCAGAAAAAGGATGACGAGAAGGCGCCTCCGCCCACCGGCATCGACGCCGCGACCGGCAAGATCCTGACCGAGGCGATCGAAGCGCTGAACAAGGAAAACTACGCCGGTGCCAAGGCGGCCGTGGCCAAGCTCAAGCTCGACGCGCTGAGCCCCTACGAGCGCAGCCGCACCGAGCAGATCCTGGCCACGATCGAGAGCTCGCGCGACAACTATTCGGGTGCGCAGAAGCACCTGCAGGCGGCCATCGACGCCGGCGGCCTGAACGAGAAGGAAGTGTCGGACACGCGCTACCAGATCGCGCAGATGTTCCTGGCGCAGGAGAAGTGGAAGGAAGGCGCGGCCTCGCTGGAACAATGGTTCCAGACGGCGCAGAACCCCAACAGCGCGGCCTACTATCTGCTCGCGGTGGCTTACTACCAGCAGAACGATTACAAGCGCGCGATCGGGCCGGCGCAGAAGGCGGTGGATCTGGCCGAGAAGCCGCAGGAGAGCTGGGTGCAGCTGGTGCTCGCGCTCTACCTGCAGCAGGACCAGTATGCCCAGGCCGTGCCGCTGCTGAAGCGCCTCATCAACATGGCGCCCGAGAAGAAGACCTACTGGCAGCAGCTGTCGTCGGTGTACGGACAGATGGAGGATTATCCGAAGTCCCTGGCCGTTGCGCAGCTCGCCTACAACGGCGGCATCCTCACCGATGACTCCGACGTGCGTCGTCTCGCGGACCTTCAGCTGTTCAACGATGCGCCATACCGCTGTGGAACCATGCTGGACGGAGGCGATCCAGAAGAAGCTGGTCAAGGTGGACTTCAAGCTCTACGAAAAGCAGGCCAACTGCTGGGTTGCCGCGCGCGAGTTCGCGAAGGCGACCGGTCCGTTGCAGCGTGCCGCCGAGATGGCCTCGAACGGCGATTTGTTCGTGCGCCTCGGCGAAGTACAGATCCAGCGCAATGAATGGTCCGCGGCGACGACTGCGCTGCAGAGCGCGCTGCGCAAGGGCGGGCTGAAGGACACGGGCAATGCGCAGCTGCTGCTCGGCATCGCCCAGTTCAACCAGAAGAACTACGGGGCCGCGCAGGAGTCGTTCACGCGCGCCCGCAATTTCGAGAAACACCGCAAGATGGCTGACGGGTATCTGCAACTCATCAAGGTGCAGACCGGTTGAACCGAGGATGGATGCCAACAATGAGGCGTGAGAGACGGATCATGAAGCAGGTACGGGGTGCTGCCCGTCTGGCGCTTGCGCTGGCACTGGGTGTCGGCTGCGGGCTTGCCGCCGCCGAGGATGCCGGCGCGCGCTATGCGCGGCTGGTGGCGGATGCCGAGAGCATCGCGGCATTCAACGCGTTGATTCAGCGCCAGATCGGTTCGCAGGAATCGGAGCTCGCGCAACTCCAGGCGCAGCTGGCCACCCTGGATACGACGGGCGCGGAATTCGGTCCGCTGCTGGAGCGCATGTTCGCGAGCCTGGAGCAGTTCGTGGCGGCAGACGTGCCGTTCGTCGATCCGGTATCGGATCGCAAGGCGCGCATCGATCGGCTGCGCGAGCTCATGACCACGGAGGGGACCGCGCCTGCCGAGCGCTTCCGCCGTCTCATGGAGGCTTACCAGATCGAGATGGAGTACGGGCGCACGATGTCGGACTACAAGGGAACGCTGCCCGACGGGCGCGAGGCGGAATTCGTCCGGGTCGGCAGGGTTTCGCTGCTGTACCGCACGGTCGATGGCTCCGAGACGGGCTACTGGGATGCCGGCCAGAAACAATGGGTCATCGACAACGATTTCAGCAGTGCGGTAATCGAAGCCCTGCGCATTTCACGCAAGGAGCTTGCGCCGGATCTCATCGAAGTGCCGGTGCCCGCACCGCAGGAGGTGCGGTCGTGATGAATCTGCGCGGATTGGTGCTGGGCTTTGGCGCACTTTGCTTGCTGGTTCCCGCGGTGGAAGCGACCGCGGCGGTCTCGATGGGCGAACTGCAGCGCCAGGCGCAGCAGATGCGCGAGCGCGAGGCGAAGATCTGGTCCCAGCGCGAGGCGGAGCAGCGCGCCGAAATGGCGAAGCAGGAGCAGATGGCCACAGACGCGGTCGCACGGCGCAATCGCGCGGAAGCCCGCAGCAATTCGCTGAGCGCTGAATTCGACCAGCGTTCCGAGCGCATCGAGGAGATGCGCGAGTTGTTGCACCAGTACCAGGGCAACCTGGGCGAACTGTTCGGGGTGACGCGCCAGGTCGCCGGCGATTCCGCGACGGTGCTGAACCAGTCGCTGCTGACGGTGCAGTTCCCGGCTGCCGAAGGCGAGGAGAGCCGCGAGGAACTGATGCGCCGCATCGCGGCGGCGAAGGAGTTGCCGTCCTTCGCCGAACTCGAGCGGATGTGGTTCGAACTGCAGCGCGAAATGACCGAGAACGGCAAGGTCAGGCGCTTCACCGCGGACGTGAAGCAGCCCGATGGCACGGTTGCGCCCGCGGAAGTGGTTCGGGTGGGTCCGTTCACGGCGGTATCCGATGGCAATTACCTGGCCTACGATCCGACGCAGAACCAGCTCTCGGTGATGCCGCGCCAGCTCGGCCCGCGTCGTACCGGCATCGCGGAAGACCTGCAGGAAGCGACCGAAGGGCATGTCAAGGCGCTGGTCGATCCCTCGCGCGGGCCGCTTCTCGGCATGGTTGCGGAACGCCCGAACCTGGTCGAACGCATCCAGCATGGTGAAGTGGTCGGTTACGTCATCGTGCTCGTGGGCCTGATCGGCGCGCTGAACGCGCTGGGCCAGTACATCTACCTGTTCATCACGCGGGCTTCGGTGGCGGCGCAACTGCGCAACCTGTCGAATCCGAACAAGAACAACCCGCTCGGGCGCGTGTTGCTGGCTTTCCGCGGCGACGGCAAGGAACCCTCGAGCGCGGAGGTCGCGGAGCTGCGGTTGTCGGAAGCGGTCCTGCGCGAGGTGCCGAAGCTGCAGCGCTTCCAGTCGTTCCTGCGCCTGCTGGTTGCGGCCGGTCCGCTGCTCGGCCTGGTTGGTACCGTTATCGGGATGATCATCACCTTCCATGCCATCACCGCTTCCGGATCGAGCGATCCGAAACTGATGGCGCACGGCATCGGCCAGGCGATGATCGCGACGGTGCTGGGTCTGGGTATTGCCATCCCGCTGCTGTTCCTGAACCAGGGTTTGACGGCGTTGTCCAACGGGATCACGCAGATCCTCGACGAGCAGAGCCAGGCGCTGCTCGCTGACCAGCTGGCCCAAAGCACCCGTTCCTGACCCGTCCGCTGGGCGAGGCGCGGCGCAAGGACAAGATCTGACAACCGGCTACGGCCGGATCGGAAGGCGGGGCCGGCAACGGTCCCGCCTTTCGCGTTTCTGGCACCGCGATCCGCTACGGGTATCCGTGTCTGCGCGAATTTGTCAGTCGCGCCTGTCTCCTGTCGTCATCGACGCGGGGCGGCAGCGCTCTTAACATGCGGCCCGAGGAAAATTTTCCGCGCGAAGCCGAGGCAACCCATGGATACCGCATTCACTCCCGCCCAGGAAGCGCTGCGGCGCGAACTGGCCACCTACATGGTGGCGTTGATGACGCCCGAGCTCAGGGCCGAATTGTCGCTGAGCAGCGAGGGGGGCGGTCCGCTGTGGCGCGCCGCACTGCGCCGGATGGGTGGCGACGGCTGGATCGGGCTGGGCTGGCCGGTGGAGTGGGGCGGCCGCGGGCTCGGTCCGATCGAGCAGTACATCTTCATCGAGGAGGTCACGCGCTCGGGTTTTCCGTTCCCGTACCTGACCCCGGAGTCGGTGGGGCCGGCGATCGCGGAATTCGCCGGCGACGAGCTCAAGCGCAAGGTGCTGCCGGGCATCCTCGGTGGCGAGATCGTGATGGCGATCGGCTATACCGAGCCGCAGTCGGGCACCGACCTTGCGTCGCTGAAGACGCGCGCCGTGCGTGAGGGCGATCACTACCTCGTCTCGGGGCAGAAGGTGTTCACCTCGCTGGCGCACGTTGCGGACTACGTGTTCCTCGCGGTGCGCACCGGTGACCCCGAGACGCACCCACGTCACAAGGGCATCTCGATGCTGCTGGTGCCCACGGACAGTCCAGGATTCTCGCGCACCCCGATCCACACCGTGGCGGACGGCGAGACCAATGCCACCTATTACGACAACGTGCGCGTGCCGGTGAGCCACCTGGTCGGCGGCGAGAACCGCGGCTGGCAGGTGATCACCAGCCAGCTGAACCGTGAACGCCTGACCTTGATGAACCCCGGTACCGCCAACATGCTGTACTCGCAGGTACTCGAATACGTGCAGGGCCATTGCGACGAGGAGGGACGGCGGCTGATCGATCTGCCCTGGGTGCAGGGCGCCGTGGGCCGCATCTACGCCGGCCTGCGCGCGCTGCAGCTCGCCTGCCGCAAGCAGGCCTGGGCCATCGCGCAGGGCAACCCGCATCCGGCCGAGGCCTCGGCGGTGAAGGTCTACGGCTACGAGTGCTTCCTGCAGTGCTACCGCCTGATGATGGAAGTGCTGGGCCCGGACGCGCTGCTGCGGCGCGGCTCGGCCGGTGCCCTGCTCGAGGCCCTGCCCGAGCAGATCTATCGCGCGGTGCCCGTTTACGGCTTCGGCGGCGGAGCCAATGAAATCCAGCGCGACCTGATAGCCCAGTTCGGGCTCGGTCTGCAACGTGCCAAACGCTGAGCGGGAAAGGACCATGGATTTTTCGCTGAACGAGATCCAGCAGGACATCGCGAACCTGGCGGGGCAGATCCTGCGCCGCGCCTCGACGCCCGAGCGGCTGAAGGCGCTGGAGGCGGGCGGCCAGCGCCTCGACCGCCAGCTGTGGGCCGAGCTGGTGGAAGCGGGCCTCGCGGCCGTCGCCGTCCCGGAGGCGCGCGGCGGCGCGGGACTCGGCTTCTTCGAGAGCTGCCTGGTGCTGGAGCAGGTGGGCAGGACCGTGGCCGCGGTGCCGCTGCCCGGTCACTGCGTCGGGCTGATGGCGCTGCGCCACGCGGGGCGGACGCGGCTCTCGACGAGCTGCTCGCGGGCGAGGGCTGGCTCGCGGCGAGCGCGCGCACCGATGCCGGCAACGGCCTGCGTGCGCAGGACGGGCGGCTCTCGGGCGCGCTGAGCGCGGTGGCATTTGCCGAGGGCGCGCGGCGCCTGTTGCTCCCGGCGCGCCATGACGGCGCATGGCAGCTCTACCTGCTCGACCCGTCGCAGCCCGGCGTTCGCCTCGAGTCGCAGCTGACCACGGCCTTCGAACCGCGCGCGCGCGTGCAGCTGGATGGCGTCGCCGCGACCGCGGTCGGCGATGCGCAGCTGACGCAATGGTTGCGCGAGCGGCTCATTGCCGCGACCTGCGCGGTGCAGATCGGCGTGCTCGAGGAGATGATCGGGATGAGCACGCGCTACGTCTCCGAGCGCGAGCAGTTCGGCGCGAAGATCGGCAGCTTCCAGTCGGTGAGCCACCGCATGGCGGACACCTGGATCGACCTGATGAACCTGCGCCTGCTCGGCCACTCGGCCGCGGCGATGCTCGACCGCCAGCCGCTCGCGACGCTGGAAGTGCTGGCGGCGCAGAGCTGGTGCGCCGAGGCCGGACACCGCGTCGCGGCGAGTTGCCAGCACGTGCACGGTGGCATGGGGCACGACCGCTCCTACCCGTTGTGGCGCTACGCGGTCTGGGCACGCCACAACGAACTGGTGCACGGCGGGGTTAGCGAGACCTATGCCGCCATCGGCGCCGCCATCGCGCGCGAGCCGGCCGCAGCCGCGCTCTGAGCCCCGTCGCCACGCCGACAGCGGAGAGAGTCCATGTCCCGATCGCGCACCCGCTGAGGCGGCATCCCGGGCTGCGCCTGAACCGCCCAGGGTTGAACGCCCCCCCGCGAGGAACGTCGGCGGCCGCCGCCTCCCCCCCCCCCCCCCCGCCGCGGCCGGGCGCGCCCCGGCGCGGATCTCAAGGCGGAGTCCGCTCCCGGCGCGATTCCCGGTACCGAGGGCATGAGCCACCTCGGCTCGTCCCAAGTCCGGGTTCCGCCGACCTGTGGCGATCCACGATGGACAGCGGTGCCCACAGGCCGGCGGTGGCGGCCGCTCGCAGCGACCCCCCCCCCCCCCCCCCTCTTCACCAGGGCCGCCCTGAGGGGCTGATGCTGCCGGAGCCGCTGACCTGGTGTCGCGCGTCGTGGCGCCGGAAATGCTGCTCGAAAGCGCGCGGGAAGTGGCGCGTGCGATCGCGGCCAACAGCGAGTACGGCGTGTGGATGACCAAGAAGGGCCTGCGCGCCAACCTCGACGCGCCCAGCCTGCGCCACGCCATGGAGCTCGAGAACCGCACCCAGGTGCTGGGCTGCTTCACCGGCTGCATGGAAGAGTCGATGAAGGCCTTCCAGGAAGGACGGGCGCCGCGCTGGAGCAAGCTTTGAGCGCTCGTTCGCGCACCGTGCCAACCCGGTTCCCGCCCTCCCTTGCGGCCGTGGCTCCGACTTACCAGAGATAGCCGACGCTGACGATGTAGCTCGAGTCGGTGCTGTCGAAGCCCTCCGGCGGGTTGTTCTGCCAGTCGATGTTGTACTGCAGCGTCGCTGCCAGGTTCTCGATCAGCGGGAAACGCAGGCCCGTCTGCGCGCGGAAGATCATGTCGTCCGGATCCTCGACACTGACGATGCCCTCGTGGTTGTGGAAGAACTCGGTCCCGCCGCCGAACAGCAGTTCCGCGTAGCGCAACGCCCAGCGGCCGGCGGCGAAACTCTCGTCATCGGCGATGTCGTAGTCCTCGTTGACGTAGGTGAGGCCGCCTTCCAGTGCCAGGCTGCGTTCCGGGGTCTCGAAGAACTGGTAGCCGGCACCGCCGCCAAGCGTGGTGCGCAGGTTGAGATCCTTGAACTTGTCTTCCTGCACGTCGGTGTTGGCGTAGGCGTACCACTTCTCGCTGAGGAAGTGGTCGTACTTGAAGTAACCGCGGTTCCTGCGCACGGTTTCCTCGCCTTCCTCGTTCCTGGTCTCGCCGGTCGCGCCGATGGTGAAGCGGTTCTTCAGGCTGCGCGCCACGGCCTCGGCGTCGTAGAACAGCTGGTCGTTGTCGGTGTTGCCGCGGTTGGCGGTGAAGCCGAGATTGGCGCGCCCGCTCGTGCTCACGCCCTCGCCGCTGACGTGCGGCGGCGGGTTGATGTAGGTGATGTCGCTCATCTCGAGCGGCGCCGTGGTGACCGTCGTGCCGGACTTCAGCGTCACCGTGGATTCGCTCGCGCGCGTGGCCTGCGCGTCCATGAGCGTCTTGTCGCTCAGCATGAAGCGGGCAGGCTTGTCGGTCTCTACGGAGGCGACGTCGGCCCAGTTGACGACGATCTCGGCTTCCGAATAGGCGGTCTTCAACGTCAGCAGATCGCCGTCCTTGCCGACGATGGTGCCGCTCAGGCGATCGCCGCCCTTCATGTAGACGGTGTCGGCTCCGGCCTGTGCTGCGCCGAGGCCGAGAACGGCCAGCGATGCCAGCGCGAGGGAAAATGCCTTCTGTTTCATGGTGTTGCTCCGGCTGTTGCTTGCGATATCGCTAAAAGTATAACCGCCCGCCAAACCGAAAGCAGCCGCGCCGCGCTCTGCCGGTCCGCTCGCGGATATGGCCAGGCAGGCGCTTGCTGGCGTAGCCTGCACCGCATGCGAGCAGCCCCCGGGCACCACGACAACGGAGTACTCCACGGATGAATCAGCCGGTCAGCAAGCAGCGCAGGGCCTACTGCCGCAAGCTCTGCGTGGCGCACCTCATCGCGCGCGAGCCGCATGACCTGCGTGCGCTGGAGGCGGCCACCGGCATGCCGCGGCGCACGCTGCAGGACTGCATCGCGGATCTCGCGGACATCGGCATCGCGTGCGAGTTCGTGCAGCAGGGCCCGAAGCATCGCCACGGCCATTACGCGATCCGCGACTGGGGCGATCACGACCCGCGCTGGGTCGCGGCGCATTTCGACGACCTGCTCGCGGCGGTGGGCGCACAATGAGCGGCCGGTTGACCCGCATCGCGCCGGGGCTGCTGATGCTGGCGCGTTACCGGCGCCAGGACTTCCCGCACGACCTGCGCGCCGGCCTGTCGGTGGCCGCGGTGGCGCTGCCGGTCGGTGTCGCCTACGCGGCGCTCGCCGGCTTCAGCCCGGTGGTGGGGCTCTACGCGAGTATCCTGCCCCTGTTTGCCTACGCGCTGTTCGGCTCCTCGCGCCAGCTCGTGGTCGGACCGGATGCGGCCACCTGCACGCTGGTGGCCGCCTCGGTGGCGCCACTGGCAGCGGGCGACGCCCAGCTGTACATGGCGCTGTCGCTGACGCTGGCCTTCCTGGCGGGCGTGCTGTGCATCGGCGCGAGCTTGCTGAAGCTCGGCGTGCTGGCCGATTTCCTGTCGCGCCCCATCCTCGTGGGATTCATGAACGGCATCGCGTTGACCATCGCGTTGGGGCAGCTGGGGAAGATCCTCGGTTTCCCGGTCGAGGCGGGCGGCATCGTGCCGCGCGCGCTGGAGATCGCGCAGAAGATCGGCCTCACGCACTGGCCCACGCTGGCGGTGGGGCTCGCCTCCTTCGTGGTGCTGCTGCTGGCGCCGAAGGTATTGCGGCGCGTGCCGGCCGCGCTGGTGGTGATGGTGCTCGCCGCAGCGGCCGTCGCGGTGCTGGGGCTGGATGAACGGGGCGTGCGCACCGTCGGCGAGGTGCCCGCGGGCCTGCCCGCGCTGACGTTCCCCGGTGTGCCGCTGTCGGCGCTGAAGCCGTTGCTGGCCGACGCGGCGGGTATCGCGCTGATCGCCTTCACCAGCCTCATGCTCACCTCGCGCAGCTTCGCCGCGAAGAACGGCTACGAGATCGATGCCGACCGCGATCTCGCGGCGCTGGGCGCGGCCAACATCGCCGCCTCGATATCGGGCGGGTTCGCGGTGAGCGGCGCCGACTCGCGCACGGCCATGAGCGACGCCGCGGGCGGGCGCACGCAGGTCGCGGGGCTGGTGGCGGCGATGACGATTGCGCTGGTGCTGCTGTTCCTGACCGGCCCCCTGCAGTACGTGCCGGACGCCGCGCTGGGCGCCGTGCTGGTGATGGCGGCGTTCTCGCTGGTGGACATCGCCGAAGTGCGCATGCTGTGGCACGAGTCGAAGAGCGAGTTCGCGATCTGCCTGGTCGCGACGCTCGGCGTGGTGGCGGTCGGCGCGATCGACGCGATCGCGTTCGCGGTGATCCTGGCCATGCTGCGCTTCGTGCGCATGGTGGCGCGCCCGACCTGCGAGGTGCTGGGTCGCATCGAGGGCAAAGGGTTCCACAGCATCGAACGCCACGCGCAGGCCCTCACCGTGCCGGGACTGTGCCTGTTCCGCTTCAACGGCCCCGTCGTGTTCTTCAACGCGCCCTATTTCAGGCAGGAGGCACGGCACGCGGTGGAGGCGGCGGGGGCGGGTTTGCGCTTCTTCGTGATCGACGCCATCCCGATCACGGGCCACGACGTGACGGGGCGCGCGACGTTGCGCGAACTGGACCAGGAACTGCTGGCGCGAGGCGTGCAGATCGTCATCGCGGGGCGAGAAACGGAGCTCATGGAGTGGCGCGAAAAGACCGGCATGGATGAGCTGCGCCCCATCAAGGTGCGCCAGTTCCCGACGCTGGCCCACGCGGTGGATGCGTTGCAGGCGGAGTTGTAGGCCGCCGCCGGCCGGTCAGCGCCGCGCCCGCCCCTGCATCCAGAGGGTGGCGCGCCGCCCGAGGGGCTCTATAATTGCGCGGTTTTTTCAGGGGGAAGGCATCATGGGCGCTCAGTGGAAAGCCAAGGGCCGCGCCGACGCGGCGGCGACGAAGGGCCGCATCTTCACCAAGCTGGCGAAGGAAATCATGGTGGCGGCGCGCACCGGCGCCGATCCCGATTCCAACCCGCGGCTGCGCAAGGCGGTCGAGCAGGCCCGGCGCGCCTCGATGCCGCGTGACACGCTGGAGCGCGCGATCAAGAAGGGCGCGGGGCTGCTCGACGAGCAGGTGAACTACGAGCTGGTGACCTACGAGGGTTTCGCGCCGCACCAGGTGCCGGTGATCGTCGAGTGCCTCACCGACAACAAGAACCGCGCCGCGATGAGCGTGCGCATGCTGTTTCGCAAGGGACAGCTGGGCAACTCGGGCTCGGTGTCGTGGGATTTCAAGTACCTCGGCATGATCGAGGCCACGCCCAACACACCGGACGCGGATCCCGAGGTGGCGGCCATCGAGGCCGGCGCGCAGGATCTCGAGCCAGCGCAGGACAACGTCACGCTGTTCCTGACCGATCCCACGGATCTCGACGCCGTGACGCGTGCGCTGCCCAATTTCGGCTTCACGGTGCAGTCCGCCGTGCTGGGCTACCGACCCAACAACCCGGTGAAGCTCGACGAGACGGCGCGGGCGGAGGTAGAGGCCTTCCTCGAGGCGCTGGACGCCGACGACGACGTGCAGAACGTCTACGCGGCGCTGGCCGACTGAGAACTGCGCTCAGGGCGATCCGATCAGGTGCTCCGGCGGCTCGCGGCCGGGGCGGATCTCGCCGCGCCCGAGGCGCGCGAAATAGCTGTTCATCTCGCGTTTCACCACTGGCGCGAGCAGGTACAGGCCGATGATGTTCGGCACCGCCATCAGGAAGTAGATCGCGTCGGCGAAGTCCACCAGCTGCGAGAAGTCCATGGTCACGCCCACGATGGTCATCGCGAGATAGAACAGCTTGTAGCAGACGTCGACGGTGGCGCTCTCGCCGAAGAGATAATTGGCTGCCTTGGTGCCGTAGTAGCAGTAGGAGATCATCGTCGAATACGCGAACAGCAACACCACGAGCGCGAGCACGTAGGGGAACCAGGGCATCACGGTCGCGAAGGCCGTCGAGGTTAGCGCCACGCCCTGCGCCTCGGGCGCGATCGCGCTGGCGCCGGAAATCGTGATCACCAGCGCGGTCATGGTGCAGATGATCACGGTGTCGATGAACGGTTCCCACAGCGAAACCAGGCCTTCGGTCAGCGGTTCTTCGGTCCGCACGCTGGCGTGCGCGATCGGCGCCGAGCCGATGCCGGCCTCGTTGGAGAACGCGGCGCGCCGGAAGCCCTGCAGGATCACGCCGAGCACGCCGCCCTGCACGCCTTCGGGGCTGAAGGCGCCGACGAGTATGGACGCGAGCGCCTGCGGGATAGCGGGCACGTTGTTCGCGATCACCACGAGGCCCGCGCCGAGGTATACCAGCGCCATCAGCGGTACCAGCTTGTCGGTGACACTGGCGATGCGCCTGATGCCGCCCAGCACCACGATACCGGTCGCCACGGCCATCGCGGCGCCGAACATCCAGGCGCGGCCGGCCAGCAGGCTGTCGCCGCCGCCGGTGATCAGCAGCAGTTGCTGGTAGGCCTGGTTGACCTGGAAGAAATTGCCCGAGCCGATGGTGCCGAAAAGGCAGAACACCGCGAAGCTGAAACCGAGCGCCTTGCCCAGCGGCGCCAGCCGCGGGTATTCGGCCGCGATGCCCTGCCTGAGGTAGTACATCGGGCCGCCGGAAACGGTGCCGTCGGGGCGGCGGTGGCGGAACTTCACGGCCAGCGTGCATTCGCAGAACTTGGTGGCCATGCCGAGCAGCGCGGCGACGATCATCCAGAACGCCGCGCCGGGCCCGCCGACCGTCACCGCGATCGCCACACCCGCGATGTTGCCCAGGCCCACGGTGCCCGAGAGCGCGGTGGCCAGCGCCTGGAAATGGCTGGTGTCGCCGTGGTGGTGCGGCGCGTCGTAGTCGCCGCGGATGATGCGCATGCCCTGCGCCATGCCGCGCAGGTTGATGAAGCGGAAGTACAGGGTGCAGAAGATGCCCGCCACGATCAGCCAGAACAGGATCCACGGTACGGCGTGATCGCCGAAGGGGATCGCGGCGAACACGAAGCCCGATACCGCGTCGGCAAAGGGCTTGAAACCCTGCGCGATGTGCTGGTCGATGCCCCGGGGCGTTTCGGCGAGTGCGCGCTGCGCGAACAGGAACGAGGCGAGCGTGCAGGCTTTTGTCAGGCGCATCGATGATCTTCCCGGAGTGCGCCGCATGGTACATCAGCAACCGCGTGCCGTGCAGCGCGCGTTGTGGCGGTGTTCTGCTTGTGGCTATGATGCGGCGCATCCGTTCGCGCGCCGGGAGCGTAAACCGGGTCGGGCAGCGGGTACATGATCAACGTGCAGCGGAGGAGCAGGGCATGCGGGGACTCATCAGGGCAGCAATCGCAGCGGCGTCGCTGGCGGCCGCAGGCGCATCGGCCGGCGTGCCTTTCGGCCAGTTCATCGCCTTCGGTGCCAGCTACGACGACTCGGGGCAGTTTCCCGACCTCGAGCTGGGCGGTGCCACCGGGCTGCGATTCACCAACATCGACCCGGCGACGGGGCTGCGCGGCCTGGCGATGCCGGAATGGCTGGCCCTCGACCTCGGCCTCGGGCGCATGAATCCCTCGACACCACTGGTGTTCCTGCCGCGCACCGACACGGTGGACACGGACAACCTCAATTTCGCGGTCGGCGGTTACCGTTCCGAGGAGGTCCTGGCCTCCGTGACCGGCAACTCGGTGGTTTCCGCCGGCGGCTTTCGCGTCGAGCAGCCCGGTTTCCTGGCGCGCCTGGCATCCGGAGCACTCGCGGTGGGCCCCGACACGCTGTACTACGCGCTGATCGCGGGCAACGACATCCGTGACGTCGACGATCCGGTCCAGACCGCGGCGCTCAGTGCGCAGATCGTGCAGGCGCTGGTCGATGCCGGCGCGCGCTACATCGTGCTGCCGACGCTGCCGAAGCTGGGCGATTTTGCCGAGAGCGCCAACCTCGCGCCCGATGGCGGACGCACACAGCTCGCCGCCGATCGCAGCGCGGCCGCGATCGCCTACAACGCGGCCTTCCAACAGCGCTTGAACGCGATGGAGGGCAATTTCATCCGGGTCGACGTGTTGCGCTTTTTCGACGAGGTGCTCGCCGATCCGGTGAGTTTCGGTTTTCCTGCCGACCTCGACCAGTCGCGCGTCTGCTACAGCGCGGAATCTGCCGGCGGCGTGGCCTGCGTCGAGCCTGCGGGACGCGGCGAATCGAGCGGGGGCAGCCCGGACCAGTTCGCGTTCCAGGACGGCTTGCACCCGACCCAGGCCGGCGCGCGCCGCCGCCGACCTGATGGAATCGGTGATCCGCGCCCCCGGCCTGGTCGCGCTGCTGCCCGAGGCGGTTCTCGCCGATACGCGCGGCCATCTGCGCACGGTCGAGGAACACCTGGCGCAGAACCGCTGGGGCGACGGCGGCGCCGCGCCGCAGCTCTTCGTCGCGGTGCAGGGGCGCGAGATCGAGATCGACGACGCGTGGTCCACGCCGGCGGCGAGCTCGGATGCCGTGGATCTGACCATCGGCGCCAGCGTGGGTCTGGACAGCGGCTGGTTCGTCGGCGGCGCGATCGGCTCGCAGCAGGGCGAAGCGGACATCGACGACGCCGGCAGCGGCTTCGACAGCTCGGGGCTGATGGCCTCGGCATTCGCCGCTTGGCGCTGCGATGGGTGGTTCGCGGACCTGGTGTTGAGCGCCGGGCAGAGCGACCTCGACGACATCCAGCGCGTGTTCGAGATCGGCCCTGCGCAGGATCGCCGCGAGTCCGGCGACACCGAGGCCGATGTGCTCGGGCTCTCGGGTGCGGTCGGCGTCGACATGTCCGACGCGGCCAATGCGTGGCGTGCCGGGCCCTTCCTCGCGCTCGACTGGCTGGACATCGATGTGGACGGCTACGCGGAGGGCGGACTGAGTTCCTCGACCATGCAGTATGGCGACCTCGCGCGCGAGTCGCTCCTCGGCAGCGCCGGCATTTTCGGCAGCTATCCGATCGCGCTCGGCGCCGCGAGCGTGGAACTTTCTGCGGACGTGGCGTATGTCGAGGAGTTCGAGGACGATCCGCAAGACGTGACGGCCGTGGTCAAGTCGCTCCCGACGGGGCCGTCCTTCCGCATGCCGGGCTACGCGATCGACGACGACGGCTGGCGCGCCACGCTGGGTGCGAGCGCAAGCTGGCAGGGCGGTCTGCGTCTCGGGCTGTCGTACCGCCACGCCGACAACGACACCGAGGCGCAATACCTGAACCTCTCGGCGAGCTACGCGTTCTGACAGCGCCGGCCACAACAGGAGCACACGCCATGCGGATCGGACTGATGATGGGTGCCTCGCGCGAGATCGGCAACGACCTGGGCGGAATCACGGCTTTCGCGCAGCAGGCCGAGGCGATGGGTTTTGCACACGTGTGGCTGGCGCACACGATGGGCGTGGACGCGATGACCGCGCTCGCGCTCACCGGCGCGCAGACGACACGCATCCGCATGGGCACCGCCGTGGTGCCCACGTTTCCGCGTCATCCCGTGGCGATGGCGCAGCAGGCGCTGACGGTCGCTGCCGCCAGCGGCGGGCGCTTCGAACTGGGCATCGGGCTGTCGCACAAGATGCTGATCGAGGACATGTACGGCATTCCCTACGCCCATCCGGCGGCGCACATGCGCGAGTACCTCGAGGTGCTGCTGCCGGCGCTGCGCGGCGAGCAGCTGCAGCACAAGGGCGAGCGCTACAACGTGAACATGCGCCTCGCGGTGCCCGGCGCCGTCGCGGTCCCGGTGCTGGTCGCCGCGCTCGGACCGGTCATGCTCGGCATCGCCGGCGAACTCGCGGACGGCACCATCACCTGGATGACCGGGCCGCGGACGCTGGAGCAGCACATCGTGCCGACGTTGAATCGCGCCGCCGCGGCGGCCGGGCGTCCCGCGCCGCGGGTGGTGGCAGGCTTGCCGATCGTGCTCGTCGCCGACGTCGACGATGCGCGCAAGAAGATCTCCGAAGCGCTGGCGATCTACGGCATGCTCCCGTCCTACCGCGCGATGCTGGATCGCGAGGGCGTGGCGGCGCCCGGGGATATCGCGATGGTCGGCGACGAGGCTGCACTGCGCACCCAGCTCGCACGCCTGCGCGATGCGGGTGTCACCGATCTCGACGCCACGATCATCGCGCTCGACGCGGGCGCGGTGGCGCGCACGCGCGACTTCCTCGCCACCGAGCTGCGCCCGTAGGAGCTTCCTGTTTTGACCGAAACTGCACACGGCCCATCAATCACGGTTGATGGAAAGCGGGCCATGCCCGCGACGCCTGGGTCGCCATTCATGGCGACAAATGTTCGCAATGAATGCCGACATTCTGTCGCGGGCATGGCCCGCTCCTACAACGGAGGATCGGAGCGCTCGACGGTCACCGCCGGAAAATCGCGTGCGAGCCCGGCCTGCAGGTAATCGCGGTAGCGCGCCTGCTCGCCGGGCTGCGCATTGAACACCGTCTCGAAGAAGCTGCGCACGGCCAGCATCGTGATGCGATGCTGCAGCAGCGGCGATATCGCTTCGGGCAGCGGATCCATGCGGCACAGGCGGTCTTCCATGTTGCGCAGCACGCCTTCTTCCACCGTCCCGATGCGCTCGTACAGGTTGATTTCCGGGCTTGCTTGCGGCGTCCTGCCGCGGATGAAGAAGCAGCCGATGCTGTCGGCGTTGTCCATCCAGCGCATCGCCGAAGCCGGGTTGGCGAAGCCCGTGTGCGAACCGCCGCGGATCGTTACCAGCCAGGCGTTGTCGATGCGCTCGAGCACCGGACGCGCGTTCTCCTCGTACGGCACCATCGCGTCGATGTCTCCGGCGACCATCATGAACGGCAGCGTGGAGCCGGCGAAGAAGGCGCGACCAAAGAGCTGCAGCGGACCGGCGATCGAGACCGCCGCCTTCACCCGTGGATCGCGCACGCGCGGGTGGTACGCCGCCAGCTCGGTGGTCATGCCGCCCAGCGAAAGGCCGGCGATGCCGATGCGCTGCGCGTCGATGCGGCCGTGAAACGGGTTGGCGGGGTCCGTGTTCCAGGCGAGCAGCGTGTCGATCAGGAAGCTCACGTCGCCGGGCTGGTTCATCACGTCGAACACGTTCGCCCCGCCGGGCGCCTGGAAGTTCGTCAGCGGGAAATCGGCCGCGACGACCACGTAGCCGTGGCTGGCCAGGTACTGCGCGAGGTAGCTGGCTTCGGCACTGTTACTGAAGAAGCCGTGGCTGTAGGCGATCAGCGGGAACGGGCCCGCGGGCCTGCCATTGCCCTCGCCCCCGGCGCTGCCGGGAACCACACGCGCGTCGGCAGCCTGCGCACCGGCGCGCCGGCAAAATCGCCGTTGGCGTCGGTCGGTCGGCGGCTGTCGACCAGCTCGTGTTGCTCGCGCCCCACCGCCCACGGTCCCGGCGCGAGCAGCGCGGCACCGGTGCTGTCGGCTGGCAGGGGCGGGGGCTCGGCGAGTTTCCACGCGAGCGCGAGTCCCGCGGCCACGATCGCCATCACCAGCAGGGCACGCTTGAGGAATTTCATGACACTCTCCCGGGTCGGAACAGTTGATCGAGGCGCCCGTCGACCCAGCTGTGCAGGCGCCAGTCCATGATGAAACCGCAGTGCCCGCCGCGTTCGGTGAGCTCGATCGTGAGCGCGGGTGGGCGCGCCAGGCGCGCGAGGTCGGCGGCGGGAATCACCGGATCGTCGCGGCTGGTGATGATGTGGCTAGGCACCGCGAGACCGGCGAGCCGCTCGCCGGTTATCGCGTAGGCATATAAATAGCTGGACGTATCGGCGAAGCCGGTGTAGCGCGGCACGAAGAACTCGTTCATGGCGCCCAGCGAGCGCAGTTGCCGCAGCTCCTCGCCGTAGCCGTGGTCGGGAAAGTGCAGCAGCTTCTGCAGCAGCGCGCTGCGCCACTTGCGCCTGAAGTATTCGTGATAGACCGGACTTCGCTCGAGCGCCTCCATGGTGCGCGCGGGATCGAGCACGGGGCAGACCGCGACCACGCGATCGAGCGCGATGCCGACGGCGGGCGCGGCGACGGCCACGCGCAGCGCGAAGTTGCCGCCCAGCGAGAAGCCGCCGAGGAAGGTGTGATCGTGCGGGTGCAGCTCCGCTATGCGCCGCACCGCGGCCACCACCTCTGGCAGGCGCGCGGAGTTGAACAGCTCGCGGTTCAGGTGATGGCTCGGGCCGTGATCGCGCAGGTGCAACCGGAACACCGAGAAGCCGCGCGCGAACAGGTGCCCGGCCGCCGACACCAGGTACGCCGAGTCGGCGGTGCCGTGCCAGCCGTGGATCAGGATCGCGAGGCCGCGCCCGGCGCGTGGATGCGGCGCGTACACGCCGTGCAGCCGGATGCCGTCGCCGCAGTCCAGGATCTCCTCGCGTGCGGCGGCACGCAGCGCGTGCGCGCGCCTGCGCGCGAGCGCGCGACGCGCACCGGTGCTGGCGAGAAAGGACTGCAGGTGTGCGTTGCCCAGCCCCCGCGCCGGGCGAAAGCCCGGGGCCTGCGCGATGACGGTGGCGGCTCGCGCGATCGTCATGCGCGCGGCGCGAGCGGAGAGTCCGGTTTCACGCGCGTTTCGGCCCCGGCCCCAGCACGCCGATATCGCCGATATGGGCGCGGTTCAGCTTGGTGCGGTGCACCATGCGCCACACCCCGCCTTCGTGCTGCCACCTGTCGTGGTACTCGCCGAGCGTCGAGAAGGTCAGCGCGGCCTTTGCACCCGTGCCCTTGTGCATGTCGCTCACGTAGCAGCTGCTCCGCGCCGAATCGCCCTCGACCTCGATCATCACGTTGCCGAGCAGGTGCTGCGTCGGACCGCAGTCGTCGAGGAAGGAGCGCATCACGCCGACGATCGCCTCGCGGCCCTGCACCGGACCCAGGCCCAGGTCGGCCGTGGCCCCGGGCAGCACGATGGCGTCCAGGGCATTCCAGTCGCGGTGGTCCATGGCGCGGGCGAAGCGCACCAGCGCGCGGTAGATCTCGCGTTCCGCGAGCAGCATGTCGAGCGTCATATTCGTTCCCTGAGGGTAGGTCCCACGACCGGGCAACAAGTTGCGCGGGCGATTGTACGTGCATACCGTGTCCGGGCCATAGATACGCGGCTTGCTGCGAGCGGGCCGATGCCCGTCCCGGGTATCGACACCTTGACTTTTGCCGCCCGCGAAGTGGGTGCTCCGCGGCCCCGCGAAATGACGTAACTATTTCCCGCGATTTCCCCGGATGCGACCCATTCGGGTTGCGACGCGGATTCGAGCACCTAAACTGCGCCACGCCAGCGATCGCCCCGGCCGTCGCCGCGCCGCCAAAAAGCATCACTCTTCAGGGGATTCGACCATGTATATGAGGAAAACCGGAATTGCGCGTGCCATCGCCGCCGCGCTGCTCGCAACCGCCGGCGCCCAGGCGCTGGCCCAGGCCACCGGCCTGGAGGAGATCGTGGTCACGGCACAGAAGCGCGAACAGTCGCTGCAGGATGCGCCCGTCGCGATCTCGGCCTTCGGCAAGGATGCGCTCCAGCAGCAGCGCATCACCGACGTGCAGGACCTGAACGGCCTGGTGCCCAACGTGCAGTTCGCGGCCGCGCCGAGCAGCACCACCGGTGCCACGGTGGCGATCCGCGGCGCGGTCACGACCAACCCGGCGCCCAGCTGGGAGCCGACCGTGGGCATGTACGTCGACGGCGTGTTCATCGGCAAGGTGCTCGGTGGCATCTTCGACGTGGCGGACCTCGAGCGCGTGGAGGTGCTGCGCGGCCCGCAGGGCTCGCTGTACGGCAAGAACACCGTGGGCGGCGCCATCAACCTGGTGACCCGCAAGCCCTCGGGCGAGCTGTCGGGCGAGTTGACGGCCGGCATGGGCAACGAGGGCTACTGGCAGGTGCGCGGCAGCCTGGACACCGCGGCGATCGGCACCGTGGGCGAGGGCCTGGGCCAGCTGAGCGCCAACATCACGCTGCAGCACGAGGAGCGTGACGGCTTCACGCGCGGCGTGGCCGACCCGGTGGGCAGTCCGCTGGCGGCGCCGAACGTGGCCGACGAGTGGGAAGGCCTGGACTCCGACGCCGGCCGCATCGCACTGCTGCTCAACGTCACCGAGAATTTCGAGGCGCGCTACGCCTATGACTTCAGCAACAAGGACAACACCCCGCAGGCGCCGCACCTGACGCATGTCGATACGAGCCAGGTTCCCTTCCTGCTGCCCTACGTCGTCGCGGACGACGAGCGTGCGGACACGCTGAGCAGCGAGACCGAGGTGTTCGAGGAGGCCGAGATCGACGGCCACGCGCTGCACCTGGGCTATGACCTCGGCGAGCAGGGCTTCCTGGGCGACGTGCAGATCAAGTCGATCACTTCTTACCGCGAGATGAGCTGGGATGACCTGCTCGACATCGACGGCTCCCCGATCGACGCCTTCCACTCGGGTCGCGGCATCGATTACGAGCAGACCTCGGAAGAGTTGCAGATCGTCGGTTCGACCGACCGCGTGAACTACGTGCTCGGCTACTACTACTTCGACGAGAGCCTCGACGTGATCAACCCGATCACGTTCTTCGGAGTCTTCGGTGCGCCCACCGCTCCCAACGCCTACGGGCTCGAGGGCGAGTCGAACGCGGTGTTCGGCCAGGTGGACTGGAAACCCGGTGCGGCAGCGCTGCGGGACCGTCTGACCGTCACGCTGGGCGCGCGCTACACGGAGGAAGAGAAGGAGCAGTACATCTCGCACCCGATCGTCATCGACAACACTCTCCAGGTCCGGCCGGAATGGGCGTTCGCGGGCGAGGCCGACGAGAACTGGAACAACTTCTCGCCGTCGGTGACGCTGAGCTGGGATCTGACCGAGGAGGCAAGCGTCTACGCGCGCTATGCCGAGGGCTGGAAATCGGGCGGCTTCAACGGGGAGTCGAGCACGCTGGCGGAATTCCAGCGCGCTTATGACCCGGAAGAGGTGGTTTCCTACGAGATCGGCCTGAAGTCGCGCTGGCTGGACAACCGCGTGCAGGTCAATGCCGCGGCGTTCGAGAACAATGTCGACGACATGCAGCTCTCGATCTTCCTCGCGGACGGTTCGGCAGCCTCGGTAGTGCGCAATGCCGGCGAGGCGACCGTACGCGGCTTTGAACTCGAGGTGCTCGCCGAGCCGGGCGAAAACCGCCTGGTCAAGCTTGGCTGGGGTTACCTCGATCCGGAATACGACACGTACATCGACGATACCGGTGCGAACGTTGCCGACGACCGCGCCTTCCCGTATGCCCCCGAGAACACGTTCTCTGCCGGTGCACAGTACACGGTTTCCGGCGTGCTCGGCGGGAACCTGGTGGGTCGCCTCGACTGGAACTACACCGACGACCGCGTGCTCTACCCCGAGCCAGAGCAGAACAAGTTCTCGAAGCTCGACGACTATGCGCTGCTGAACGGCCGCCTGTCGCTCACCGAGCTGCCGCTCGGCAACGGCAGCCTGGAGGTGGCGGCCTGGGGCAAGAACCTGACCGACGAGGAATACCGGGTCAGCACCATCCCGTTCCTGATCTGGACGGTGAGCTACTTCGGTGCGCCGCGCACCTACGGCATGGAGGTCAGCTACAAGTTCTGATCGCGACCGGTGCTCGAACCGCAAACGGGCGTGGAGAGATCCACGCCCGTTTGCGTTTAACAAAGCTTAATATCCCCGCCTCCCGCCCTGCGATAGACTGCCTGTGGATCGTCATTTATGGCGACGGCAGCACTTCCGAAGGCATCAGCCGGCATGAATGCTGCCGACCTGTAGGTCGGGATTCATCCCGACAAGGCTTCGGCGCAGCCGAAGCCGCCGCATCGGGGCAGGCACAAGTCGGCATAAATGCCGACCCACAAGACACAAGTCGGCATGAATGCCGACCCACAAGGCGCAAGTCGGCATGAATGCCGACCCACGGCAATTCAGGACAAAAGGGCAGGGCCATGGAATACGACCTGGTGATTCGCAACGGGCGCATCGTCGACGGCACGGGTGCGGCGTCCTTCACGGGGGATGTCGCGGTGCAGGCGGGGCGCATCGCCGCGGTCGGGCGCGTGGCGGGCCGCGGGCGGCGCGAGCTCGATGCCACCGGCAGGCTGGTCACCCCGGGCTGGGTCGATGTGCACACGCACCTCGACGGGCAGGCCACCTGGGATTCCCTGCTCATGCCCGCATCCAACCACGGCGTCACCACGGTGGTGATGGGCAACTGCGGCGTGGGCTTCGCACCCTGCCAGCCGACAGCCGAGGCGCACGACCAGCTCATCGCGGTGATGGAGGACGTGGAGGACATCCCCGGCACGGCGCTGCACGAAGGCATTTCCTGGACCTGGGAGAGCTTCCCGCAGTACCTCGACACCCTGGAGCGCATGCCGCACGCGATCGACGTTGCCGCGCAGGTCGCGCACTGCGCGGTGCGCACCTACGTGATGGGCGAGCGCGGCGCGCGCAACGAGCCCGCCACGGCCGATGACATCGCGCGCATGGCCGCCATCGTGCGCGAAGGCCTCGAGGCCGGCGCGATCGGCTTCAGCACCTCGCGCACCCAGCTGCACCGCACCCGCGACGGCGAGGTGATGCCGGGCACCTACGCCGACGAAGCGGAACTGCTGGGCATCGGCAAGGTGCTGGGCGAGACCGGCAAGGGCGTCTACCAGCTCGTGTCCGACTGGGACGAGTGGGAAAAGGAAATGGACTGGATGAAGCGGCTGTCGATCAGCACCGGGCGCCCGGTCGGCTTCGTGCTGTTCTACCGCGCCGACGAGGAGTGGGAGCGCGTGCAGCGCCAGCTCGAGTACGTGCGCCAGGCCAACGCCGAGGGCGCGCAGCTGGTGCCGCACGTGGGTGCGCGCCCGGTGACCATCCTGATGGCTTTCGACGGCACCGCGCACCCGTTCATGTTCCACCAGGCCTTCCAGCCGCTGGCCGGGTTGCCGGCCGCCGAGCGGCTGGCGAAGCTGCGCGATCCCGCCGTGCGTGCCGCGATGCTGGCCGAGACGCCGCCTTCCCTGGGCCATCCGATCGCTGACCGGCTGGCGGTGGAGTTCGACAACATGTATCCGCTGGAGGACGATCCGTCCTACGAGCCGCGCGCCGAGGACAGCATCGCGGCGCAGGCCGCGCGCCGGGGCCTCTCGCCCGCCGCGCTCGCCTACGACCGGCTGCTCGAGAACGACGGCAAGCGCATGTTCTATTTCCCGGTCTTCGGCTACCAGACGCACGATCTCAGCCGCCAGCTCAGCATGCTGCAGGACCCGAACGCGATCCTCAGCCTCTCGGATGCCGGGGCCCACTGCGGCGTGCTGTGCGACGCGAGCATGCCCACCTTCATGCTGTCGTACTTCGTGCGCGACCGCGAGCGCGGCGAGCGGCTGGCGCTGGAACGGGCGGTGCACCTGCAGACTCAGAAGACCGCGCGCTCGGTGGGGCTGCTGGATCGTGGTGCGCTCGCGCCCGGGCTGAAGGCGGACATCAACATCATCGATTTCGACAGGCTGCGCCTGCACACTCCCGAGGTGGTCTATGATCTGCCGGCCGGCGGGCGGCGGGTGTTCCAGACGGCCGAGGGCTACGTGGCCACGATCGTCAGCGGCGAACCGGTCTACGAGAACGGCACCCCGACCGGCGCGATGCCCGGGCGCCTGGTGCGCGGCAGCCAGCCCGAGCCGGTGTCGAACGCCGCGTAGGTTCGGCTTCAGCCGAACATTGCGCCCTGGCCTGAAGCCGCCCACAAGTTCGGCTGAAGCCGAACCCACGAGCAAGCTGAGGAGAATCGTCGATGGCGAACTGTTACCTGGCCCAGGAAGCGAGCCGCAAGTCCGGCAAGTACGTGGTGGACGGCAACAAGCAGGCCTGGCTGGACCTGTTCGCGGAGGACGCGATCGTGCAGGACCCGGTGGGCGTCTCGCCGCTCGACCCCGCGGGGCTGGGGCACCACGGCAAGAAGGCGATCGAGGCCTTCTGGGACATGGCGATGCCGAAGAGGATCGCGAGCTTCGAGATCCGCGAGTCGCACCCGGCTGGGGATTCCTGCGCCAACGTCGTGACGCTGTCCAACCGCCTGCCCGACGGCACCGAGATCAAGACCGACTGCGTCGCGGTCTACACCGCCAACGACGCCGGCAAGATCACCTCGCTCAGGGCCTACTGGGACTTCAGCACGCTGGCCGAACAACTGCAAAAGATGAGCGGTGGCTGAGAGTCGCGACGACTAATCCATCCGGATGATGCGATTCGCCTGCCGGGTGCGCATCATGCCGCACGCGAACAGGAGAATCCGTCATGAGCGATGCCGAAGACCGCGTGCGCAGCGGCCGCAGCTGGGCCGAGTTCTGTGATGCGCTGAAGCGCGCCGGCGAGCAGATCCAGCGCGCCGACGCGCCGGGTGACCCCTTCACCCGCGCGGAGGGTTACCGTTACCTCAGCCGGCTGGCGCGCGCGGGGCTGGAGTGGTACGTGGAGTTCAACGACCCGGCCTTCCCGGTGCTCTACAAGCCTTCGCACGAAACCATCAAGATCGGCGCGGACAACCCCGACAACATCTACCAGAAGGCCGTGGTCGACGGGCGCCACGATTACCGCATCCGCGGCAAGCGCGGCAGCGTGTACTACCTCAGCATGGTGACCAGCAAGGGCAGCTACGCCGAGAACTTCAAGCAGATCGAGACCGGATTCCTCGACGACAAGAACCTGCAGGTGGCCGCCGACGGCAGCTTCGAGATCATGCTGAGCGCGACGCCCAAGCCGGGCAACTGGCTGCCGATGGACGCCGAGTCGCAGTCGCTGCTGATCCGCCAGACATTCATGGACCGCGCCAGCGAGACCCCGGCCGAGATCACGATCGAGCGCGCCGACCTGGGCGCCACGCCGCAACCGCTGACGGCCGCGATCCTCGACCGCAACCTGGCCACCGCGGCCGCGTTCATCGACAACACCGCGCGCCTGTTTGCCGACTGGGCCGCCTCGTACCGCGCGAAGCCGAACGAGCTGCCGCCCGCGGACCAGCAGCTCTGCCACTCGGTGGGCGGTGACCCGAACATCTTCTACTACCACGGTTACTTCGAGCTGGCCGAGGACGAGGCGCTGCTGATCGAGGTCGAGCGCATTCCGCAGTGCCGCGCCTGGAACCTGCAGGCCGACAACTACTGGATGGAGTCGCTGGACTATCGCTACCACCGCATCCACGTGAACAAGCACACGGCGACGTATCGCGCCGACGGTGGCGTCACGATGGTGCTGGCGCACCGTGACCCCGGCGTCGACAACTGGCTGGATACCGCGGGGCATCGCCTTGGCACGCTGTGCTTTCGCTGGATCGGCGCGCAGGAGTTCGTGCATCCGACGACGCGCGTGGTGAAATTCGCGGACCTGAAGTCGTGACCGGAGTGACAGTGGACAAGCTGGACGGCGATGCGCTGCTGGACGCCGCGAGGCGAGGGACCGGGCTGGAAGATTTCGGTGATCCCAGTTTCCGCGAACCGATGCGGCGCCTGATCGAGGCGCTGAACGGCGAGGCCCGGCTCAACGACGCCGGACGCGCGTATTTCGCCGAGCGCATCGGCAACGTGCTGCTCTCGCGGCTGCGCGCCGAGGACTGGTTCCGGCGCCACCCCGAGATACTCGAGGAGGAGATCGGGGCGCCGCTCGCGATCGTCGGCTTGCCGCGCACCGGCACCACGATGATGCACCGCACGATTTCCGCGGACCACCGCATGTATTCGCCGCTGTGGTACGAGGTGCGCTACCCGGTGCCCATGCCCGGCACCGACTTCGCGACCGGCACCGATCCGCGTATCGCCGTGGCCGAGGCCGAGGTGCGCGCGTTGCTCGAGACCTCGCCCGACCTCGCCTCGATCCACCCGATGGACGCGCGCGGGCCGGACGAGGACATCATGCTGCTGGAGCAGTCCTTCTTCAGCACGGTGCCGGAGTCCTTCGCGCACCTGCCGCAGTTCGGCGCGTGGCTGGAGCGGCAGGACCAGCGCCCGGGATACCGCTACCTGAAGCGGCTGCTGCAGTTCCTGCAATGGCAGAAGAAGCGCTTCGGCGTGAGGGCCGAGCGCTGGGTGCTGAAGACTCCGCACCACATCCATTTCCCCGAGGCGCTGTTCGAGACCTTCCCCGACGTGAAGGTGCTGCAGACGCACCGCGACCCGCTGCAGCTGATCCCCTCCTACGGCAGCATGATGTACGCGCTGATACACCCGCTGTCCGAGGCCGCCGACAAGGTGGCGATCGCCGGGCACTGGTGCGACAAGTGGGCCACCGGGATGAAGGCCACGATGCGCTTTCGCGATGCCGGCCACGACGATCGCTTCCTGGACATGTGGTACGAGGACACCGTGAGCCGGCCCCTCGAGGAGATCCAGCGACTGTACGACTTCGTGGGCGTGGACCTGACGCCCGAGGCACGCGCCGAGATGGAGCGCTGGCGCGACATGAACCGCCGCGAGGCGCGGCCGACGCACCAGTACACGCTCGAGGAGTACGGATTCACGCAAGCCGGCCTGGAGGCGATCTTCCGCGAGTACCGCGAGCGCTACATAGTGCCGCGCCGCGCCCGGTGAGCCGGGCGGGGCAGGGACTCGGACGTACAGGTTTCGATACGGCGGCTGTTTTGCGGCCTTTGCGGCCGTGGCGCGGTGGCCGGATCGCGTAAAGTTGCCGCCGCGTCCAGCGGCCCGCAGCGCACACCCACCCGCAGATGGAATACGACACATGACTGAACAGAAGGCGACCAACGTTCACTGGCACGAAGGCGAGATCCAGCGAGAGCATCGCCACAAGCTGCTTGGCCAGCAGGGCGCGACCCTGTGGTTCACCGGTCTCTCGGGCAGCGGCAAGAGCACGGTCGCCGTGGCGCTGGAAGAGGCGCTCTACCTGCGCGGCAAGCTGTCCTACCGCCTCGACGGCGACAACATCCGCCTCGGCATCAACAAGAACCTCGGCTTCAGTGCCGAGGACCGCAAGGAGAACATCCGCCGCATCGGCGAGGTGGCGAAGCTCTTCGTGGACTGCGGCGTGATCGTGCTGACCAGCTTCATCAGCCCCTACCGCTCGGACCGCGACATCGCGCGCCAGCTGCACGAGGCCGCCGGCATGCCGTTCATCGAGGTGCACGTGGACTGCGCGCTGGCGGAAGCCGAGAAGCGCGATCCGAAGGGCCTTTACAAGAAGGCGCGCGCCGGCGAGATCAAGAACTTCACCGGCATCGACGATCCCTACGAGGCGCCCGTGGCCCCGGAGATCCACCTGCACACCGACCGCATGACGCTGCAGCAGGAAGTCGACATGGTCCTGCACGAACTCGAGAAACGCGGCATCCTTTCGGCCTGACAACGGAGTAATTGCACGATGATCAAACCGCACGGTTCGGATACGCTCGATCCGCGTTTCGTCTACGACACCGAGCGCCACCACGCGCTGACGAAGGAAGCCGGGTCGCTGCCCTCGCTGCTGCTGAACTCCGCCGCCGCCGCCAACGCGGTGATGCTGGGCGCCGGTTACTTCAACCCGCTGCAGGGCTACATGAACAGGGCCGATGCGCTCGGCGTGGCGGCGACGCTGCACACCACGGCGGGCCTGTTCTGGCCGGTGCCGGTGCTCAACCTGACCACCGACGCCACGGCGATCCGCGGCGCGACGCGCATCGCGCTGCGCGACCCGAACGTCGAGGGCAACCCGGTGCTGGCGATCCAGACCGTGGAGGCCATCGAGGAGTGCACGGAGGCCGAGATCGGCGCGATGGCGCAGAAGATCTTCCGCACGCTCGACCCGAAGCACCCGGGTGTGGCCACGTTCACCAGCCTGGGGCGGGTGGCGATCAGCGGCCCGATCGAGGTGCTGAACTTCAGCTACTTCCAGCAGGACTTCCCGGACACCTTCCGCACCGCGGTGGAGATCCGCAACGAGATCGCCGAGCGCGGCTGGAACACCGTGGTGGCCTTCCAGACCCGCAACCCCATGCACCGCGCCCACGAGGAGCTGTGCAAGATGGCCAGGGAAGCGGTGAACGCCGACGGCGTGCTGATCCACATGCTGCTCGGCAAGCTCAAGCCCGGCGACATTCCCGCGCACGTGCGCGATGCGGCGATCCGCAAGATGGTGGAACTGTATTTCCCGGCGAACTCGGTGATGATCACCGGTTACGGCTTCGACATG
Organism: Gammaproteobacteria bacterium; assembly: GCA_016718385.1. Classification (GTDB taxonomy): domain Bacteria; phylum Pseudomonadota; class Gammaproteobacteria; order Pseudomonadales; family UBA5518; genus UBA5518. Next base: position 9,016 of record JADKDK010000009.1, on the reverse strand, counting down.
CTCTACGCCGGCCCGCGCGAGGCGGTGCTGCACGCGGTGTTCCGCCAGAACTGCGGCTGCACGCATCTCATCGTCGGCCGTGACCACGCGGGCGTGGGCAGCTACTACGGCGCCTTCGATGCGCAGACGGTATTCGACGAGGAGGTCCCCGCGGGCGCGCTCGCGATCCAGATCTTCCGCGCCGACAACACGGCGTACTCGAAGAAGCTGAATCGCGTGGTGATGATGCGCGACGCGCCGGATCACACCGACGAGGACTTCGTGCAGCTCTCCGGTACCAAGGTGCGCGAGATGCTGGCCGCGGGCAAGGACCTGCCAGTTGAGTTTGCGCGTCCCGAAGTGGCCCGTATCCTGATGGGCTACTACCAGAGCGAAGCGACTTACCCTGGGCTGACGCCCGTGTTCGGTCGCGGGCATGGCCCGCTCCTACAGGAAAGCATTGCCATGTAGGAGCGGGCCATGCCCGCGACCGACAGTCCGGATCAGAACACCAGCATCTCCGGAGCAAGCAGCAGCAACGCCCCCAGCACCACGATCACCGCGCCGCTCAGCAGCTTTAGCCAGCGTCCCCCGCGTTCCTGCAGCCGGTGCTGCCCCAGCGTGACCACGGCGATCGTCACCATCAGCGCGTCGTCGAACACGTAGGCCAGGTTGTAGAGCGCCAGGTAGCCGTAGTAGCCGGCGTCGCTCAAGGGGTAGTAGCTGAGCACCTGCGTGTACAGCGCCGGCAGGCCCGCGGTGCACAGCAGTTCGACCAGGTTCACCAGTACCGCGATCACCACCACGCCGCCCAGCGCGGCGAACAGGCTCTCCGCCCGCACGATGCCGCGCATGCGCTGGTACAGGGTCGGCTTGACGGACTCCGGTATGCTCAGGCTGAAGCCCCGGTGCAGGGCGAAGAAGTCCTTCACGTGCACGGCCCCGATCAGCAACGCGAGCGTGCCCAGTGTCAGCTGCAGCCCGCGCGAGAAGCCGATGAAGAAGTACACCTCGAGCCACGCGGCCATGAACGCGAAATAGACCAGCCCGCTCACCGCGACGAAGGTGCCGGCCACCAGCGCGATGCGGGCGCGACTGCGCACGTGTACCAGCAGGCTCAGCAGGAACAGCAGCACCCACATCGCGCAGGGGTTGAAGCCGTCGACCAGCCCGAGCAGCACGGTGAATGCCGGCAGGCCCAGCGCGGCCGGGCTCAGTTCCCCGAACACCGGTACCTCTGCGGCCATCACCTCGCGCGCGGTCGCGATGCGCCCCGTCACCAGGCCCTCGATCAGGGCCCCGGTACCTTCGCCGAAGCCCACCAGCACTTCGTCGCAGACCGCGAAAGTGGGCACTCCGGGTCGCTGCACGTGGCGGCTGCGGCCCAGCGCCTCGAAGGCGGTGCGCGCCGCGGGCTCGCCGATATCGTGGTACTCGACGCGCAGTCCGGGCAGGCGCCGTTGCGCGTCCGCGAGCCACGACTTGGCGGCGGCGCAGTGCGGGCATCCGGCGCGCACGTAGACGGCGATGGCGGGGCAGGCGAGCGGGCGCTCGGCCGCGCCGCCCGCATCGGTGGCGCCCGCGGATCCGGCAACGCTCCACAGGGCAGCCACCAGCGCGACCCACAACCAGTGCAGGGTACGCAACGCGCATGGCAAGGGTCTCATGGGCAGGCTCGCGGCTGGTACATTCGTTGCAGTTTACATTCGTACGGATGAACTTCCCGCCCGCAGGGCTCTGCTAACCTTCGGTTCCGCGCGAAGTTCGCGACACCACTTGCCCAACCACTCGGAGAACCGCATCCATGCTGCTGAAAGACAAGGTCGTGATCGTATCGGGAATCGGCCCCGGGCTGGGTATCGAGCTGGCGCTGCTCGCGGCGCAGGAGGGGGCGAAACTCGCGATCTGCGCGCGCACGCCCTCCAAGCTGGATGCGGCGGAGCGCGACGTGGCCGCGCTGGGCCTGGGCACCGAGGTGCTGAAGGTGCCCACCGACATCGCCGACCGCGCGCAGTGCCACAACCTGGTGGAGCACACCATCGAGCGCTTCGGCCGCGTCGATGTGCTGATCAACAGTGCCTACGTCGGAGGCCGGTTCGAGCCGATCGAGACGGCGGACCTGGATGACTGGCGCGCGACGATGGACGTCAACTTCTTCGGCACCATGAAGCTCACGCAGGAAGTCATCCCGCACATGAAGCGCCAGGGCGGCGGCGCGATCGTGATGATCAACACGATGGTGACGCGCGTACCCATGCCCACGCAGGGCGGCTACGGCGCTTCCAAGGGGGCGTTGCGCGTCGCGACCTCGCACCTCGCCAAGGAACTGGGCAGGTACGGCATCCGGGTGAACTCGACGTTCATGGGCTGGATGTGGGGCGAGCCGGTCGAGAACGCCCTGAAGTACATGGCGAAGGAGCAGGGGACCACGGTCGAGGCCGTGCGCAAGCAGATCGCCGCCAACATACCGCTGGGCGACATCCCGGACGACGCGGACTGCGCCAGGGTCGCGATCTTCCTGGCGTCGGACTACAGCCGTGCGATGAGCGGCGCCTGCGTCGACGTGAACGGCGGCGAATACCTGCCGGTGTGAGGGAGAGAAAATCATCGGATTCCAACGTCATGATTTTCAAAGATAAATCATGAAAACTGAGGGATCCGGGAAAAATTTTTCGGGCGCCGTGGAACTTCACCGGCATGCCCAAGTCTGACTACTGCGAATGGCGATTGATGGTTTTATCCCCTTGCTGTCATCACCATTTGGCGTTTGGTTAGTGTTGTCTCCTAAAGCTTGGCCCCGCTTCTCAGCGGGGCTTTTTTTTGGGGTTCTTTGCAGGGTTCCGGAGGTTTGCCGGACGTCAGGGTGCGCACCCTCGTGGCCCGATTGCTGGAGTCGGCGGCACTCCATGCTCGACCGAAGGTTGGGGCAACGCGGTCGAGCCGGCACGGAGCGCGATGCCGCGATGGGCCTGCGCTACCGTCAGGCCAGGTCCATGCCGTCCATTCGCTCGAGCAAACGCCGTGCTCCCGCCGGCATGGGCAAATGAGCCGGCGTGTACCCGGGCAGCAGCACCGGCAACACCTTGCGCAACAGAAACCAGCCCAGGCGACGATGCACCTGCCGCGTGCGCTTGCGCGAGGCACGGCGCTGTTGCGGCGTCAGCTTCTGCGCATCGGCCTTCAGCATGTGGCGCTCGGCGCGGGCGTTGAACCGCCCCAGGTGACGCAGCGTCGTCCAGGTGATCCATAGGCGGTGCAGGTAGCTGCCACCCATCCGGTAGTAGCTCTGGTGAGCCACCATGCGGTGCTCGTATTCCTCGGCAAGATGCCAGCGCCACAAATCGGCCACCTGCGCATCAGCACCATCAAGCAGGTCATCGACGTGCTCGAAGATGAACTCCGCATAGAGAGGCCCGAGGACCTCGAAGCCTTGCGCGTAACCCGCGTTCCAGCGCAGCGATTTATGGTCGAGAAAGCCTCGGTACTCGGCAGCCAGATCCTGCTCGATACCCGGGAGCCGATCGTAGCCAGCGTGATACAGGGCCTGGTTGTAGGCGCGATGCAGCCGGGTGTGCGCGGCTTCCTGGCGGATGAAAACCGCCAGCTCATCGCGCAGCGGATCGTCCGCCGGCAGCTGATCGCGCACCCGGGCGGCAACCCGGTTCAGGTAAGGCTCCAGTTGCATGATGATCACGGAGAACGCGTTGAACATGTGCGCGAACTCGCGGTTGGGGCTCCATGCCGGCAGGGACTGACTGAAGTCCAGGGGTGGCAGACGTGCTTTCATGGCCGACCGTCCGCGGCCCGCGCGGGCGGAAGAACGCTCGCAACTCGTCGGTCACCAGTTCGGGAACCTCGGCGGGCGCGAAATGCCCGCCGACGGCGCTGCGAGTCCAGCGCGCGATGTTGAAGAACGGCTCCATGGTGCTGCGCGGCCAGTGGCAGACGTCGTGATCGAGCTTCAGGATGCCCACAGGCACCGGCACCGGCGGCTGCAGTGCGTGCGCGGGCTGCCAGGGCGACCGCCAGGACTCGTAATAGCGCGCCGCCGTGCCGATGGTCTGCGTCAGCCAGTAGATCATGATGGAGGTGAGCAACTCGTCCCGCGAGAACCGGCGTTCCACTTCGCCCTCACAGTCGCTCCAGCCGCGCCGCTTTTCCACGAGCCAGGCAGCCAGGCCGACCGGGCTGTCGACCAGGCCATAGCTCAGGGTTTGCGGCTTCGTGCTCTGGATGGCCGAGTAACCTGACTCGCGCGCAAAGAAGTTTGCCGTCTTCTCGAACCAGCCGGCCTCGTCCGGCGCGTACTCCTCCGCGGATGGCAAGGGCTTGTTGAAGCAGTCGAGCGGCGCGCCGCCGAGCGCATGCATGCCGATCACGGAATCATGATGCTTGTGTGCCAACTGGGCCGAGACGAAGCCGCCCCAGTCGCCGCCATGCACCGCGTAGCGGCGGTAGCCCAGCCGCTCCGTCATCAGGGTGTGCCAGAGATCCGCGGTCTGGACCGCGCCGATGCCGGGCACGTCCAGCGGGCTGGAAAAGCCGAAACCCGGCAGTGAGGGGATGACCACATCGAAGCAATCGGCCGGGGCGCCGCCATGGGCGGCGGGATCGGTCAGGGGCCCGATCATCCGGGCAAAATCCCAGAACGTCCACGGCCAGCCATGGCTCATGATCAGCGGTATCGGCGCGTTGCCCTTGCCCCGGCAGTGCACGAAATGCACCGGCACACCGCCTATCTGCGTGCGGAATTGCGGAACCGCGTTGATCGCGGCTTCCTGGGCGCGCCAGTCGTAGCCGTCGATCCAGTAATCGACCAGCGTCTTCAGCCAGGCCGCATTGGTGCCATACGCCCAGTCGTCGTTGGCGAAATCCGCGGACCAGCGCGTCTCGCGCAGTCGCAGGTCGCGGTCCGGTACCGCGAGACGGAAGGGGCTCGATGCCCATGCCTGCTTCCTTCGTGGGCGGCGCCAGGCTGATCGCCGTTTTGTCTTGGCATAAGGCTCTCCTATTATATGGAAATTAAATTCATAATATTGGAGTCAGTATGGCGAACTCCCCTCCCACGTCAAGAGTGGTGCGCGTACTCGACGCGCTGGCAGATGCGGGCGGCGCGCTGAGCGCTTCCGACCTGGCCCGGCAACTGGACCTGAGTACATCCACCCTTTCGCTGATACTCGCCACGCTACGGGACATGCACTACGTCGACCGGCTGCCCGATCGCTCGTACCAGTTGGGCTCGGGCGTGATGCGGCTGCTGCACGGGCTGCAAGCCCGGTTCCCGCTGCTCGGCGTGGCGAATGAGGAACGGTCGCGCCTTGCCGGCCTGTTCGGCTGCGGGTGCGCTGGCGCGCGTGGATGCCGACAGCCAGGAGGTCATCCTGACGGCCGGCGCCACGGCGGCCGCGGGCATACAGCCCGGCGTTCGACTGCCGCTCGATCCCTCCCCACGGGGCGATTGCGATGGCCTGGCGTCCGGCAGATGAGATTGCGCGCTGGCTGCAGGGCGCAGGCGCAGCCGATGCACAACGTCAGGCACTGGCACGGCATGCGCCGCAACGTGGACGCAATGATCGAACAGCTCCGGGGTTTGCTGGCGCGGTGCAGCGTGCGGACTCCATGGACGCCCTGCACCGCCAGCTCGACGAACTGGCGCGTGCGGTCGGGTCACGCATCTACAGCCCCGAGGAGCTGGCGTCCGGCAACAGCCTGGATGTCAGCCTCGTGATCGCGCCGGCGTTCGGCGCTGATGCCCCCGCTATCCACTCGGCAGCTGATGCGCGCGCCGTGCCGGTGGCCGGGCTGGAGACCGCATCGCGGCTGTCATGCACTCTGCACGCACGCTGACGCAGCAGATCGGCGGTCGCGCCTGGCTGAATCCACTCGGCACAGCTCGCGCCCGGACATCTGCCATCCACAGGACGACACCCGCCCATGAGCAACGCCGTCACACGGAACAGCATCGAGGCCGCGGTCTTCCGCCGCCTGCTCGCGCACCTGGATGCGCGCAAGGACGTGCAGAACATCGAGCTGATGAACCTGGCCGGTTTCTGCCGCAACTGTCCCCCCCAGGTGGTAGCGGCCGAGGCCGCGGAGCAGGGCGTTGCGCTCGATTACGAGCAGGCGCGCGAGCGTGTATACGGCATGCCGTATGCCGAGTGGAAAGCCCGTTTCCAGACCGAGGCCACGCCCGAGCAATTGCAGAAGTTCGCCGCCGCGAAACCGGAGTGAAGCTCGCGGCGCTCAGGGCGCTTGCGGATGCGCCGCGCAGGATCGCGGCGGGCGCATCGCGGCGCGTCGGTACGCGCGGGATCGCTATCGGTGCGCCGCCAGCAGCAGTTCCAGGAAGGTCTGCGTCAGGCGCGGGCGCTGCGCGTCGTGGCGCACGATGGCGCCGAAGCTGCAGCGTGGGTGGAAGCGCTGGGGGCGGATCGCGCGCATCTGCCCCGGCGCCGCGAAGCTCGCGGCGTAATGGTCCGGCAGGAAGCCGATATAGGCACCCGAGAGGATCAGCGTGGCGACGCCTTCCTGGTCGTAGGCGGTGGCGCGCCGGTCCAGGCCGAACTCGTGGCCGCGCTCCATGTTGTCGGAGTGGAAGCCCAGACCCGCGAACGCCGCGGCCTGCACCTCGGCATCGCCGATCATGGCGTCCGCGCGGTCGAACAATGCGTGTCCGCGCCAGTAGAAGGTACATCGTCTCGTCGAACAGCGGGTGGTACTCGCAGGCCCCTGAGCGGCGGTAAACCGGAAGCACGCCGAGGTGGAAGACCGTCGAGGATGCCGCGCTCGATCTCGTTCAGCGGGTGGATGCGGATCTCGATCGACACGTCGGGCGCCAGCCGGCGCAGCGTGCCGATGGCGCCGGCGATGTGCGCCTGCGGGTTGGTGACGGTCTTGTCGAAAAGCACCAGCTGCAGGCTGCCGCTCAGGCGCTGGTGCAGGTCGTGGATCTCGCTGCGCAAATCCGCGATCGAGCCCAGCACGCGCAGCGTGGCCTGGTAGATGCGGCTGCCTTCGGGCGTCAGCGCGAAGCCGCCGCGGCCGCGGCGGCACAGGCTGACGCCGAGCCGCGCTTCCAGGTCCTTGATGTGGCGGCTGATCGTGGAGCGGCCGATATTGAGCTCCAGTTCGGCCGTCGCGAAACCGCCGCAATCGACCACCGCGCGGAAGACGCGCAGCAGCCTGAGATCCAGGTCCGAAACCTGTCCGAACAGGGTTTTTCCCGCGCGCGGGCCCTTTTGATCTTGAGCAGCGGTGGCCGTGGACAAGCTTGCCGTTCCGGATAATACCCGGAGTTTTGATCAGGATCAGGAGCGGCGGCCGCGATTGATAGCCCTTGTTTTCGCATCCGGCCCGGATCCCCGGGCCCTGGACTTGATCGGCAACGATATGAATGACTCCGCTGACCGGCGCCGTCAGGTGGCGCCACCCCCATGGAGCTCGTCTGTCCGGCGGGTAGCCTGCCGGTACTGAAGGCGGCTATCGATAATGGCGCGGACTGGGTGTACCTGTATTTCGCGGACGCGACCAACGCGCGAAACTTCGCCGGGCCTAACTTCGACGACGCCGCGATCGAGGCGGGAATCCGCCACGCGCACGAGCGTGGCTTAAGATTCCCGCTGGCGCTCAACACCTATCCCCAGGCGGCCAGCCCGGAGCCCGGTGGCAGTTACAGACCGCGCCGCCGCTCGTGGCGTCGATGCCGTGATCCTGGCCGATCCGGGCCTGATGCACTACGCGCGGGCGCAGCACCCGGGCTTGCGGCTGCATCTGTCGGTGCAGGGTTCTGCCACCAATTACGAGGCGATCAACTTCTACCAGGAGCATTTCGGTATGCCCGCCGTGTTGCAGCCGCGCGTGCCTCGCTGACGCAGGTCGAGCAGCTAGATGCAGAGGACGTCGGTGGAAATCGAGGTCTTTGGTTTGGCAGCCTGTGCGTGATGGTGGAAGGACGCTGTGCGCTGTCCAGCTACGTCACCGGAGAATCACCCAACACCCACGGTGTGTGCTCGCCGCCCAAGGCCGTGCGCTGGCAGGAGACGCCGCAGGGGCGCGAATCACGGCTGAACGGCGTACTGATCGATCGTTATGCCGAGGGCGAGAGCGCCGGCTACCCCACCTTGTGCAAGGGCCGCTTCGATGTCGGCGACGACGAGAACTACTACGCCATCGAGGAACCCACCAGCCTGAACACGCTGGAGTTGTTGCCCAGGCTCATGGAGCGGTGTACGCGCGATCAAGATCGAGGGACGCCAGCGCAGCCCGGCCTACGGGCGCAGGTCACCTGGGTGGCGCGCGGTCATCGACAGCCGTCGTGACCAATTGGAACCGTTAGTGCCGCGAAGCCCGCTTGGATGAGGGACCTGGAACAAGGTGCCGAGGGGCAACACCACACCCCGGGCGCCTACCATCGTCCGTGGAAATGATCCCCTGGTACCGGAGTGCCCGCCTTGAAACTCGCCCTGGGTCCATTGCTCTATTACTGGCCGCGCGACACGGTCGTGCGCTTCTACGAATCGGTCGCGCAAATGCCGGTGGACACGTCTACCCCGGCGAAACCGAATGTGTTCGTCAGCGAACCGCGCCTGGCTGACTGGCTGGGACGTGGCGGCACGGTTGCGCGCGGCAGGCTGTCGACGGGTGCTCAGTACGCAGGTGCTGATCGAGTCCGGCTCGGACGTGACCGCTATGCATCGTGTCAGCGGCAACGGCACCTTCATGGTCGAAGCCAACGATATGGGTGTGCGGTCAGGTGTGCCTGCAGGCGGGTGACCCTCGCGGCCGGGCCGCACTCAACATCTACAACCCGCCCACGCTGCAGTGGATGGCGCAACGGCCTGGCGCGCTGGGTGATTCCGTTCGAGAGATGAGCCGTGCCGACTTGGCGTTGATGCAGGACGGCCGCCCGGACGGTCTGCAAACCGGAGGTGTTCGGCCTACGGTCGCATGCGCCGCTCGCCTCTCGGCGCGCCGTTTCACCGCCCGCCACCGCAATCTCCCCCGGAAGGACGATTGCCGCTTCAGCTGTTTCGCCCAT
>JADKDK010000008.1 GCA_016718385.1 Gammaproteobacteria bacterium | reverse complement strand
CCCAGCAGCCAGTCGGGCGCCGCCGGCGGGCGCTGCAGATCGCGGCGCTTGATGATCTCGGCCACCACGGCGCCGGGAACCACCAGCAGTTGTCCGGTTACCGGGACCAGCAGCGCGCTCAGGTCCCGCGGGCCTGGCACCGCGTTCATGACGACGCTCCCTGGCGCGCGAGCAGCGCATGGATATGCTCCAGCAGCACCGACTCCTGGTAGGGCTTGCCGAGGTAGCCGTTCGCCCCCAGCGACAGCGCGCGCTCGCGATGCTTGTCGCCGGTACGCGAGGTGATCATGATGATCGGGATGCGGCGCAGCTGCTCGCTCAGGCGCACCTTGCTGACCACCTCGAAGCCGTCCATGTGCGGCATCTCGATGTCGAGCAGCATCACGTCCGGCACCTGTTCCTGGAGCTTCGCCATCGCATCCGCGCCGTCCTTGGCCGTGATCACCTGCATGCCCTCGCGCTCGAGGAAGCGCGTGGTGACCTTGCGCACGGTCACGGAATCGTCCACCACCATGACCAGCGGCGGGCGCTCGGCCTTGTGCTCCTGCGCGCCGCGCGGCGCGTGCTCGTAGCCGGTGGCACCGTGGGCCGCATCGGCGCGCAGCATCGCGGGAATGTCGAGGATCACGACCACGGAGCCGTCGCCGAGCACCGTCGCTCCGCTCAGGCCCGGCACCGCGCCGAACTGCGGGCCCAGGCTCTTGACGGCGATCTCGCGCGCGCCGACCAGCCGGTCGACCTGCACCGCGAGCGCCTGCCCGCCACCGCGCACCAGCACCACGGGCACCGTGTCGGCAAGGCTGCCCGTGTCGGGCGGCTCGTCGGGGTAGAGCACGGCACCCAGGTGGCGCACCTGGTAGCTCTGGCCGGCATACTCGAACGGGGCCGCGTCGGGACCGGCGATGTGGCGCAGCTCGTCGGCGCGCATGCGCACCACGCCTTCCACGGAGTTCAGCGGCAGGGCGTGGATTTCCGGGCCCACGGTGACCAGCAGCGCCCGGCTCACCGACACCGTGAACGGCAGCCGCACCACGAAGCGCGTGCCCTGGCCCGGTTCGCTGTGAATGTCGAGCGAGCCGCCCATCTGGCGGATCTCGCTGCTGACCACGTCCATGCCGACGCCACGGCCCGAGATCTGCGTGACCGCGGCGGCGGTGCTGAAGCCGCTCGCCAGGATGAACTGCATGATCTCGTGGTCGCCGAGCCCGGCATCCGGCTCCATCAGCCCGCGCTCGACGGCCTTGGCGCGCACGGCCGCGAGATCGACGCCGCCGCCGTCATCGGCCACCACGATCAGCACGTCGCCGCCTTCGCGCGCGACCTCGATGCCGATGTGTCCGGTCGCGGGCTTGCCGCGTTCGCGCCGCAGCTCCGCCGGCTCGATGCCGTGGTCCACCGCGTTGCGCAGCATATGCTCCAGCGGTGCCACCACGCGCTCGAGGATGCCGCGGTCCAGCTCGCCGGCGATGCTGCCGAGCTCCAGCTCGACCTGCTTGTGCAGCTCTCCCGCCACCTGGCGCACCACGCGCTTGAGTCGCGGCAGGATGCTCGAGAACGGCACCATGCGCGAGCTCATCAGCCCTTCCTGCAGCTGGCTGTTGATGCGGGATTGCTGGATCAGCACCGTTTCGAGGTCGCGCGTCTTCTCGGCCAGCGTGCGCTTGATGTCGAGCAGGTCCGAGGCGCTCTCGACCAGCGAGCGCGACAGCTGCTGCAGCTGCGAGTAGCGGTCCATTTCCAGCGGATCGAAGCCGTCGACGGCCGCGCCTTCCGCCCGTTCGCGGCGGAACAGCACCTGCGCCTCGGTCGCGATGTCCAGGCGCCGGACCTGGCTCTGCAGCCGCTCGATGGCGCCCTGCATGTCCTCGAACAGCTGTCCCAGCTCGCTGACCTGCTCCTCGACGCGCCCGCGCGAGATGCTGGTCTCGGCGGCGAGATTGACCAGGTCCTCGAGCAGCTGCGCCGATACGCGCACCACTTCGTCGCGCGGCCTGGGCACGGGAGCCTGCGCCGCCGCGGCGGGGGCCGGTCGCCGCGGCGCAGCGCCGGGGGGTACCGCGGTGAACGGCGCGGCTGTTGCAGCCTCGATGACGGGAGCGACGGCCGGCTCGGCCGGCACCGGCGCTGCCGGCGCCGCTTCGGCCTCGGCACGGGCGCCGCGGGCGCCGCCACCGGGCGCTCCTTGACCACGTCCATGGTGCGCAGCAGCTGTTCGTGGAAATCCGCGACGCGCGCGAAGAAGGCGTCGTCGAAAGCCCCGAAGCGTACGGCCTGGTTGATCAGGAAGGTCTCGAAGTTGTGGCTGAGCTCGCCGAGGTATCTGAGCCCCGCCATGCGGGCGCCGCCCTTGAGCGTATGCAGGTGGCGCTGCAGGTCATCGAAGGGCGCGCGACTGCCGCGGTCGTGACGCCAGGCCTCGATCGACTCGTCGATCGCGCCCATGAGTTCCTCGGCCTCCTCCATGAAGATGCCGAGCAACTCGTGCTCGGCGTGCTGCACGTCGCGGCCGACGCGCGCACGCAGCAGTTCCTCCTCGGCCTCGCCGCCGGCGCGCTGGGGCGCCGGCACGGGCCCGGGCGCGGACTCCGGCGCGGCCTCGGCCGCCGCGGCTTCGTGAAGTTGCGCAATGATCGCCTGCGGCACCTCCGGCAGCTGTCCGGCGGCGAGGCGATCCATGACTTCGAGGAAGGCATCCAGCCCACGCCTGGCCAGCTCGAAGAGTTCGGCCGGAGGGGGCATCGCGGCGTGCGCGGCAGGGCGCAACGCGGCGAGCAGCGGTCGCGACAACTGGAGCACTCCGGCAATGTTCAGCTGCTCCGCGCGCTGCTCTATGGCCTGCAACTCCTCGAGCAGGGTGCGGCGGGACAACTCGGCGTCGCGGTCCGCGCGCCACGCCTCGAGCAGCGTGGTGGCGTGGAACAGCTTTTCCAGCGCCTCCTCGAGAAAGCGCGCCAGCCGCGCGTCGAGCATGGCAGCGGGCGCCCGGGCGGGCTCGGTGCGCACGCATGCGAGCACCTGCTCGCGCAGTGCCGCGGCGTCGGCCGACAATTGCGCGCTGTCGCGCACGCCAGCGGCCAGCACCGCGTCGAGCAGCGCGCACAGGCTGCAGCTGACGAGCTCCGGCGCGCGCAGGGCACGGCCGGCCTCCAGCGCGGCACGCACCAGCTCGTCCACGGCATCGAGCAGCAGTCCGAGCGCCTCGTTGCCGGCGGCGAGCGCGCTGCCGCGCAGCGTGTGCAGGGTCCGCAGCAGCAGTTGCGTGACCGTGCCGCGCTCCGCGCCAGCGAGGTAGTCGCGCAGGGCGCGCAGATGTTCTGCGAGCTCCTCGGCGAAGATCGCATGCAGGCGTGCGGCCTCTTCGTCCTCGGGCCCGGTCCGGCAACGGCTCCGGGCGACGTCTCCTCGACGAGCGTTCGGCCGACCGGCTCCCTGCGGCGCCTCGACCGGTGTGAGCGCCTGCACTGCGCGCCCTGGTCGGCGACTCCACTGCCTCCTGCAGCGCCCGCACCGCGGCGGCATCCACCGCCGCGCCGCCGGCGAACGCCTGCACCAGCGCGGGCAGTTGCTGTTGCGCGCGCGCCACTGCTTCGATCACCGCGGGCGAGGGCTCAAGCGCACGCTCGGTGACGCGGTTGAGCAGGTGCTCGACCGACCACGACAGATCGCCGACCAGCTCCGCCCCTACCATCCGCCCGCTGCCTTTCAGCGTGTGGAAGGCCCGGCGCAACTCCTCGAGCGGCGCCCCGGCAAGCGGCGCGGCGCGCCACAGCGGCAGCTGCGTGGCGATGGTCTCCAGTACTTCCGCCGCTTCCTCGGTGAAGATCGCCGCGATCTCCGGATCCGGCGCCTGCCCTTCGGCTTGCCCGGCCAGGGGCGCCGGCTCCGCCACCAGCTCCTCGGCGAGCTGCGGCACCGCCTCGGCCTCCGGCAGCCATTCCTCCGGCGCAAGCGTCCCGGGCAGCAACTCTTCGGCCACCGGCTCCTGCAGCGCCTCGGCCGCGCAGTGGGCGCCCACTGTGGCGCTTCACCCCGCATAACGGCCTGGACCGCCGACTGCAACGTATGCACAGTGGTTTCGTCCACGCCCGGCCCGCCGGCAAAGGCCTGCACCAGCGCCGGCAGCAGCTGATGCACCCGCTCCACCGCCTCGACCACCGCGGGCGAGGGCTCTAGCGTGCGCTCGATCACGCGGTTGAGGAGCTGCTCCACCGACCACGACAGTTCGCCGATTTGCCCGGCACCGACCATCCGCCCGCTGCCCTTCAGCGTGTGGAAAGCCCGGCGCAGCTCCGCCAGCGGCGCGCCGCCCCCCGGTGCCGAGCGCCACGGCGGCAGCTGCGCCGCGATGGTCTCCAGTACTTCCCCGGCTTCCTCGGTGAAGATCTCCACGATCTCCGGATCCGCCACTGCGACGGCGACGCTCCGGGGCGACAACCGGCTCGGGTGCGGCGCTGCCTCCCTGCGCGAGGTGAGCGGCGCTGAGGTGCGGCGATCGCGACCTCGGGCGGCGCCTGCCAGGCAGCCCGGCGGTTGCGGCAACGCCGCCTGGCCGAGCGGGATTCCCGCGCCCGCAGGAAGTTCTCCGGACGCTGCCGAGCGCGCCGCTCGAGGAAGTACTCGACGCTGCCGAGCGCGTCGGCGAGCGCCTCGACAGCCTGTCTGTCGGGCGTCGGGCGCAAGCCCGCCAGCACCGCGCCCAGATGATCGCGGCATTCGTCGAGCACCTGCGCGGCCCCGTCCAGGCCCGCCACGCGCAGCGCACCGGCGAGCGCGTGCAGGCGGTCCGGAGCGCCGTCGAGGAGCCGGGTGTCGGCGGCCGACGTGACGTAATCGCCGACGGTGCGCTTGACCTCTTCGAGGCCGGCCCGGACCTCGCGGTAAACCGCGGCCAGCGCGCGCTGCAGCGGATGGCGCCGCGACTCGGCCAGTTCGTCCTGCTCGCCGCGCGCCTGCACGGCGCGCGAGGCCAGCCGCTGGTCGACGTCGAGCAGGGCGGCGGAAATCTCGGTGAGCCGGTCGTCGAGGTCCGCGCCGCCGACCAGCCCGGACTGGATGCGCTCGAGTTGCGGCTGCAGGATCTCGTGCTCTTCCTGGTAGCCGAGCCCGGCCAGCAGCTGGCCGACGCGGCGCAGGTCCGGCTCCACCTCGCGCAGCACGCGCGAGATGCTGAAGGCGTCACCCTCGGCCGCCTCGAGCCGCGCGAGCACGCCGCTCAGCTCGGCCGCGAGCACCGCGACCGCCGCACCGGTGGCGCCGAGATCGTCGAGCGTGGCGGGCCGGGCCGCCGCGGCTCCCTCGGGAGTGAGACGGTGACGCTGCTGGATCGCGGCCAGCAGCGCGGAGACCGGCCGGCTTCGAGCGATCAGCTCCAGCAGCCGCCGGTAGAGCGCGGGATCGGGACTCGCGCGGTACAGCCCGCGCTCGAGCGCGATGCCGGCGCGCAATTCGCCGTCCAGCTCGCGCAGCACCGCGATGGCCGCCTCGTCCAGCGCGACACCCCCCTGGTCCAGCGCCTCGGCCAGCGCGGCGCAGGCCTGCCAGAACAGGCGGTGTCCGCCGGGGCGCAGGCGCTGCGCCAGCAGCGCGAACAGCTTGCCCATGTTGCGCAGGCGCTCGCCCGTTGCCTCGTGACGCAGCACACCCAGCAGCTCGGCCTGGAAACGCTGGCGCGCGAGCCGCAGCAGCTGCACCTCCTCGTCATCGGCCTGCGCCGCCGACGCACCGCTGCCTTGCGCGAGCTCCGCGGTGTCGATCGTGTCGGCCAGCGGCGGTGCCGCCAGGGGCGCCTCGGTGCGCGCAGCGCGCAGCTCGTTGACCAGGCCGAGCACGTCGAGCGGTGATTCGCGCCGCTCGGCGGCGACGCGGTGCAGGTAGGCGGGCAACTGCATGCCCGCGGCCAGCAACAGCTGCAGGTTGGCCCCGGAGGGCTCGATGCGCCCGTGCAGCATGGCCTGCACCGTGTCCTCGATCTCGCGCGCGAGCTGCTCGGCGCTCGGCACGCCGAGCAGCCGCAGCGTGGCGTGCAGCTGGTGCGCCTGGGTCAGGCCGAGGCGCAGGCGGGTCTGGTCGGACACGTTGTCGGCAAAGCCGAGCACGGCCTTGCCGAACTGCCCGGCGATCTCGTCGATCTCGCCGCCGACCCACTGCAGGGCCACGAAATCCTGTTGCATCGCGCTGGCGCCCCGGTTCAGCGGCTGCGGGCGCCGCGCCCGTCATCCGGCAGTTTGAAACCGGCCACGGAGTTGCGCAGTTCGTTGGTGATCGCGGCGAGCTTGCCGATCGACTGTGCCGTCGCGGTGGTGCCGGCGGAGGTCTGCGAGGTGATCTCCTGGATGATGTTCATGGTGTTGGATATGTGGCCGGCCGAGGAGGCCTGCTGGCGCGCGGCATTCGAGATGTTCTGGATCAGTGCCGCCAGGTTCTTCGACACCGATTCGATCTCCTCCAGCGCCACGCCGGCGTCCTCCGCGAGACGCGCGCCACGCACCACTTCCGCGGTGGTCTGCTCCATCGAGGTCACCGCTTCGTGGGTGTCGGACTGGATCGTCTTCACCAGCGCCTCGATCTGCCGGGTCGCGCCGCCGGAGCGCTCGGCGAGCCGCTGCACCTCGTCGGCAACCACCGCGAAGCCGCGCCCCGCCTCCCCGGCCATCGAGGCCTGGATCGCCGCGTTCAGCGCGAGGATGTTGGTCTGGTCGGCGATGTCGTTGATCAGCGACACGATGTCGCCGATCTCCTGCGAGCTCTCGCCGAGGCGCTTGATGCGCTTGGCGGTCTCCTGGATCTGCTCGCGGATCATGTCCATGCCGCCGATGGTGTTCTGCACCACGCGCGAGCCGGTGTTGGCGAGCGCCACCGAGCGGTCGGCGACACCGGCCGACTCGGCCGCGTTGGAGGACACCTGGTCGATGGTCATCGCCATCTCGGTGATCGCCGACGAGGCGCCGGCGATCTCCTGGGCCTGGTGCTCGGCGGCCTCCGCGAGGTGCAGCGCCGTGGCCTGGGTGTCTTCCGCGGCCTGCGAGACGTTGCGCGAGGTCTGGTTGATCGAGGACACCAGCACGCGCAACTGGTCGATGGTGTAGTTGATGGCGTCGGCGATCGCGCCGGTGAAGTCCCCGGTGACCGTGGCGCTGGTCGTGAGGTCGCCGTCGGCGAGCCCCGCGAGCTCGTCGAGCAGGCGCAGGATGGCCTGCTGGTTGCGCTCGTTGGTCGCGGCGGTCTGCGCCAGGCGCCGGCGCGTGTCCAGCGTCCACTGGATGCCGATCATCACCAGCGCCAGCACGATCAGCACGCCGAAGGCCAGCGCGCTGCCCATGTTGAGCTTGCGCTCGCCCTCGAGGTCGTTGATGCGGTCGGAGGTCACGCTGGTGGCGTTGAGCAGCTTCGGCGCGCTCTGCACGATCGTCTCGGCGGCCTGGCGCGCCTGCTTGAGATCGGGCGCGGAATCGAGGATGCGCTGCTTGCCGCCGCCGATGACGCGAAACAGCTCCTTCACCTCGCGCGCATCGGCCAGCGCCCCGGCGTTGGCGAGCGCCGGGATGCCCATCGCGGCGCTGCCCTCGAGCATGCCGTCGAGCACGTCGGCGAAGCGCTCGGTGTCGCCGTTGAACTGTTCGGCGGCCTCGGTGGCGCCACTGCCGCCCTCGAGCATGCGGTCGAGGTTGCGCGAGATGCGCTCGGCCAGCCACGACTGGCGCTCGGCGAGCGCCACCTGGCGCACCGTGGCGCCGCTGCCGGCCAGGACCTCGGCGATGCGGGCCGTGCGCTTTTGCACGTCCTCGATGGAACCCGCGAGGGTCGCCGAGGTTTTGCTGAGGAACTCGATACTGTCCTTGCGGGCGACGATGGTCGCCGCGG
This sequence comes from Gammaproteobacteria bacterium, assembly GCA_016718385.1. Taxonomy (GTDB): domain Bacteria; phylum Pseudomonadota; class Gammaproteobacteria; order Pseudomonadales; family UBA5518; genus UBA5518. The sequence goes on along the minus strand of JADKDK010000008.1, from coordinate 491,394 downwards.
CGGGATCGACCGCGGACCAGGTCTCGCCGATCAGCGCCAGTTCGTTCGCCAGCAGCTCGCGCGGCGAGGGCAGGGCATCCGTGCCGTTGGCGAGATCCCCGAGGGTGCGGTCGAAATCGGCGCGCGCGCTCTCCAGGTTGGTGAACGCCGCCGCGTCCCCGTCCACGGCCTCGCGCGCATTGGCCTCGATCTGCTGCGACAGCACGCGCAGATTGCCGACCAGTTCGCGGTAGCCGGCGTCGCGATTGGTGTCGCGCATGATGACGAAGAGGTTCCAGACGAAGGCCAGCACGGCCACCACGAGGACGCTTCCCCACACCAGGATCCACCGGACATTCGGCTGGCTGGCGGCCGGCACGTTCTGCTTCGCGTTCATCTGACTCCCATCCTAGTGGCAATGCATGACCGTGCCCGTGCGGCGCGGGCGGTGGCCGGCGCTAGCGCGCCGCGTCCAGGAAGCGCGGATCCCCGACCAGCGCATCGGGGCGAAACACGGCCCAGTCGCCGTCGCCCGCGGTGAAGACGCCCTCGATGAAGGGCGCGAGCTCCGCGACGATGCCCGCCGCGCCCTCGCGGAACGGTTCGGCGGTGAAGTGCTTGAGGCCCTGCACCTCGTCGACCATCACGGCGCAGTCGAAGCCGGCGTCGCCGAGCACCAGCACGCGGTGATCGCGCCAGTTCAGCGTAGCCCGTCCGCCCAGGAACGCCGCGAGGCCGATGACCGGCAGCAGCCGCCCGCGCACGTTCGCGACCCCCCTGACCCACGGCTGCACCCGCGGCAGGCGCGTCAGCGGCGGCACCATCAGGATTTCGGTGACCGAGCCCATCGGCGCGACCAGCCGCTGCCCGAGCACCGAGAAATCGACGCCGGTCCAGTGCGGCTGGGTGCGCAGGCGCGCCTCGGCCCCGTCGCTGCGCACGCGGGCGGAGATATCCAGCAGCAGGTCGAAGGGAGCGGTGGCAGCCATGGCAGGCCCGCGTCAGCGGCTGGCCTCGGCCAGCACCTGCGAGATGGTGGCGACGAGCACCGAATCGTCGACCGGCTTGACGAGGTAGCCGCGCGCGCCCTGGCGCTCGCCCCAGATGCGGTCGGCCTCCTGGCTCTTGGCGGTCAGCATGACCACCGGTATGGCGGATGTCGCCGGGTCGCGCGTGAGCTGGCGCGTGGCCTGGAAACCGTTCAGGCCCGGCATCACGATGTCCATCAGGATGAGGTCCGGCTGGCTGTCGCGCGCGACCTGCAGGGCCTGTTCGCCCGATTCGGCGGCCAGCACCTCGTGTCCGTGGCGCTTCAGCACACCGCTTATCTTGAAATTTTCCGTCGGCGAGTCATCGACGACCAGGATCCGCGGCATCATCTGTCTCCTGCGCGGCGCGCTCAAGCACCCGCCCTGACGTGCTGCTGTATCGCCCCGATCAGCTCGTTGCGGCTGAAGGGTTTGGTGAGGTACTGGTCGGAACCGACGATGCGCCCCTTGGCCTTGTCGAACAGGCCGTCCTTGCTGGAGAGCATGATTACCGGCATCGAGCGGAATTCGCTGTTGTTCTTGATCAGCGCGCAGGTCTGGTAGCCGTCGAGGCGCGGCATCATCACGTCGACGAAGACGATATCCGGCCGGTGGTCGGCGATCTTCGCCAGCGCGTCGAAGCCGTCCTCGGCGGTGATGACCTCGCAGCCCTCCTTGGCGAGCAGCGTCTCGGCGGTGCGGCGGATGGTCTTGCTGTCGTCGATGACCATTACCTTGAGGCCGGTCAAGCTCTGTTCCATGGCGAGGATCCCCGATAATGGCCCTGGGTCTGTTCCCGCGGTTCCCGCGACGGCGTCGCGGCGCGTTCAGCAAGCGGCCGGGCTTCTGCTATCGTTGTCCGGCGGTCGTCAATTAATAGACCATGGGCGTGCGGAAATACAGGCAGGCCTCCCAAAATCCGGACGGAGTTCGCAGATGACAATTCGCCTCGGCGTGGTGATGGATCCCATCGCCGGACTGAACTACAAGAAGGACAGCACGCTGGCGCTGCTGTGGGCCGCGCAGGACCGCGGCTGGGAGCTCCACTACCTGGAGCAGCAGGACCTTTTTCTTGCGCGATGGCAGCGCGCGAGCGAACACGCGCGCCCTGCGCGTGCACCGCGACGCGGCGCGCTGGTTCGAGCTCGGCGAGCCGCGCGAGCTCGCGCTCGGCGAGCTCGACGTGGTGCTGATGCGCAAGGATCCGCCGTTCAACAACGAGTACATCTACTCCACCTACATCCTCGAGGCCGGCGCGCGCGACGGCTGCCTGGTGATCAACGATCCGCAGTCGCTGCGCGACTGCAACGAGAAGCTGTTCGCGACCCGCTTCCCGCAATGCTGCCCGCCGCTGCTGGTGAGCCGCAACGCCGCGCAGCTGCGCGAGTTCCAGCGCGAGCACGGCGACGTGATCTTCAAGCCGCTCGACTCGATGGGCGGCACGCTCATATTCCGCGTGCGCGACGGCGACCCGAACATCAGCGTGATCCTCGAGACCCTCACCGCCAACGGCGCCACCACGATCATGGCCCAGCGCTACATCCCCGCGATCGTCGACGGTGACAAGCGCATCCTGATGATCGACGGCGAGCCTGCCCCGTACGCGCTGGCGCGCATCCCGGCGGCCGGCGAGACGCGCGGCAACCTGGCCGCCGGCGGCACCGGCCAGGCGCGGGCGCTCACCGAGCGCGACCGCTGGATATGCGCCGAGGTCGGCCCGGCGCTGCGCGCGCGCGGCCTGGTGTTCGTGGGGCTGGACGTGATCGGCGACTACCTCACCGAGATCAACGTCACCAGCCCGACCTGCATCCGCGAGATCGACAAGGCGCACGGGCTGGACATCGGCGCGAGCGTCATCGCCGCGATCGACGCGCGCCTGGGGCGCTGAGCCCGGTGCGAGCCTGGGACGACCCCGTGCAGGACCGTGACCGGCTGCTGCTCAGCGCCCTGGTGGCGGTGGCGGTCCACGCCGCGCTGATCCTCGGGGTGGGCTTCGCGCGCGAGGTGCACGCGCCGCGCGCCCCGGGGCTGGACGTCACGCTCGCGCAGGTTCGCGACGACGCGCCCGACGAGAGCCGCGGACTTCCTGGCGCAGGCAGACCAGCGCGGCAGCGGCAGCGTCGACGAGGTCTCGGACCCGGGCTCCCCGGTGAACAGCGCTTTCGATGCGCCCGCGATCCGGCCGGTGTTGGAAGCGGGCGGATCGCCGCCCGCGGCGACGCGCGATCCGCTGCCCACGCTGACGTCCACCCGCAGCGAGCAGCGGATTGCCGCGCGCGATCCCGCCGAGCGGCGCGCGCGGGCCGAGCCGCAGCCGCAAACGGCGCCCGGCCGAGGCGAGTGCCGAGATCGCCTCGCTGGTGGCGCGACTCGATGCGCAGCAGAAAGCCTACGCGCGGCTGCCGCGCGTGGAGCGCCTGACCTCGGCGGCGACGCGCGCCGCCGCCGACGCCGCCTATCTCTACACCTGGAAGCAGCGCATCGAGCTCATCGGCAACCAGCATTACCCGGTGGAGGCGAAACGCCGCCGGCTCTACGGCGACCTGCGCCTGCTGGTCGCGCTGCGCCCGGACGGCAGCGTCAAGGAGGTGCGCGTGCTGCAGTCCTCGGGCTACGCGCTGCTCGACGATGCCGCGGTGCAGATCGTGCGGCTCTCGGCACCCTTCGAGCCGTTCCCGCCCGAGCTGCGCGCGCGCGCCGACGAGCTCGAGATCATCCGCACCTGGCAGTTCCGCAGCAACCGCCTGACCTCCAGCGAGTGAGGCCGGCTTGCCTTCGTTGCGGCGCGGGCCCGACAATGCGGCCATGAACGTCCGCCTGCGCGACCATTTCCTGATCGCGATGCCGGGGATGGAGGATTCCATCTTCGCGCACAGCATCACCTATCTGTGCGAGCACAACGAGCACGGCGCGATGGGCATCGTCGTGAACCGGCCGCTGGAGCTGAGCTTCGACGATATCTTCGAGCACCTGGAGATTCCCGGTTTCGTGCACCACCACGACCAGCCGGTGCTGGCCGGCGGCCCGGTGCAGACCGATCGCGGCTTCGTGCTGCACCGGCGCGAGGAATGCTGGCACTGGCAGTCCACCCTTCACGTGACCGCGCAAATCAGCCTCACCACCTCGCGCGACATACTCGAGTCCATCGCCCGCGACGAAGGACCGCAAGACTCGCTGATCGCGCTGGGCTACGCCGGCTGGGGTCCCGGGCAGCTGGAGGAGGAACTCGCGGCGAATGCCTGGCTCAGCCTGCCGGCCGAGGCCTCGATCCTGTTCGACGTGCCGCTGGACCAGCGCGCGCAGGCCGCCGCCGCGCGCCTGGGGATCAACCTCGGGTTGCTCAGCAGCACCTTCGGCAACGCCTGATCCGGCATGGGCATCGTGCTGGCCTTCGATTACGGCCTGCGGCGCATCGGCGTGGCGGTGGGCAACGCGCTCACCGGCACTGCGACCGCACTGCCCGTGCTGCCGGCACGCGACGGCGTGCCGGACTGGGAACGCATCCGTCGCCTGATCGGCGAATGGGGACCCGCGCTGCTGCTGGTCGGGCTGCCGCTCAACATGGACGGCACGCCCAGCGCGATGAGCGAACGCGCGGCGCGCTTCTCGCGCCGGCTGCACGGACGCTTCGGCATCCGCTGCGAACTGATGGACGAGCGCCTCAGTTCCTTCGAGGCGCGCGATCGCATGGCCGGGGACTCCGGCCGCACGGCGCTCGACAGCGTCGCGGCCTGCGTGATCCTGGAGAGCTGGTTCGCCGAACGCGCGCGTCCGGGCGGCTGAGCGTCCTCAGGGACGCTTGCCGAAGAACTGCCCGGTATTTTCCGTGGAGTCGTCGATCGCGAGCCCGGCCGCACGGCCCAGGCCGCCGGTCTGCGTGCCCATCTTGATCATCAGGCGCATGTTGTTCTGCGAATCGGCGTAGGACAACGCGTGCTCGTAGGAGATCACGCCGTCGCAGTAGAGCTGGTAGAGCGACTGGTCGAAGGTCTGCATGCCGAGCTCGGTCGAGCGCTCCATCAATTCCTTCAGCGCGTGCACCTCGCCCTTGCGGATGATGTCCGAGACCAGCGGCGTGTTGATCAGGATCTCGATCGCTGCGCGCCGTCCCTGCCCGTCGACGGTGGGGATCAGCTGCTGGGCGATCATCGCCTTCAGGTTCAGCGACAGGTCCATCCACAGCTGGTCGCGCGCGTCGGCGGGGAAGAAGTTCTGGATCCGGTCCAGCGCCTGGTTGGCGTTGTTCGCGTGCAGGGTCGCGAGACAGAGGTGGCCGGTCTCGGCGAAGGTCACGGCGTGCTGCATGGTCTCGCGCGTGCGGATCTCGCCGATCAGGATCACGTCGGGCGCCTGGCGCAGCGTGTTCTTCAGCGCGACCTCGAAGCTCTCGGTGTCGATGCCGACCTCGCGCTGGGTGACGATGCACTTGTTGTGCTGGTGCACGTACTCGATCGGGTCCTCGATCGTGATGATGTGGCCCGAGCTGTTGCGGTTGCGGTAACCGACCATGGCGGCGAGCGAGGTGGACTTGCCGGTGCCGGTCGCGCCGACGAAGATGATCAGCCCGCGCTTGGTCATCGCCAGCTCGTTGATGATCGGCGGCAGCTGCAGCTCGTCGACGGTGGGAATCTTCGACTCGATGCGTCGCAGCACCATGCCCACCAGGTTGCGCTGGTAGAATGCGCTGACACGAAAGCGTCCCACGCCGCGCGAACTGATCGCGAAATTGCACTCGTGGGAGGTCACGAACTCCTTGCGCTGGTTCTCGTTCATGATGCTCTGCACCAGCTCGCGGGAACGCTCCGGCGTGAGCGGCGTCTCGTCGACGGGGTAGAGCTTGCCGTGCACCTTGATGCAGGGGGCGACGCCGGCGGTGATGAACAGGTCCGAGGCCTTCTTCTCGACCATCTTCGCCAGCATCTCGGCGACTTCCAGGTCCCTCTTGGCGGTCTCGTTGGCTTCCATGACGGGTGTCTCCGGGTGGGCGTGGGCGTGCGGGTGGGATGGCGTGACGGCGATCAGAAGTTGTCGGGAATCTTGGCCTTCTCGCGCGCGGCCTCGCGCGTGACGAGGCGCTTGGCAACCAGGTCGGTGAGGCACTGGTCCATGGTCTGCATGCCGACGCCCGAGCCGGTCTGGATCGCCGAATACATCTGCGCCACCTTGTCCTCGCGGATCAGGTTGCGGATCGCCGGGGTGCCACGCATGATCTCGTGCGCCGCGATGCGTCCGCCGCCCACCTTCTTGAGCAGCGTCTGCGAAATGACGCCCATCAGCGACTCCGAGAGCATCGAGCGGACCATCGATTTCTCCTGCGCCGGGAACACGTCGACGATACGGTCGATGGTCTTCGCCGCCGAGGTCGTGTGCAGGGTGCCGAAGACGAGGTGCCCGGTCTCGGCGGCCGTGAGCGCCAGGCGTATGGTCTCGAGGTCGCGCATCTCGCCGACCAGGATGATGTCGGGGTCCTCGCGCAGCGCCGAGCGCAGCGCCTCGGCGAAGCCGTGCGTGTCGCGGTGCACCTCGCGCTGGTTCACCAGGCATTTCTTCGCCTCGTGGACGAACTCGATCGGGTCCTCGATGGTGAGGATGTGGTGGTACTTGTTGTCGTTGATGTAATCGACCATCGCCGCCAGCGTGGTGCTCTTGCCCGAACCGGTCGGCCCGGTCACCACCACGAGCCCGCGCGGCTCCATCGAGATCTCGCGAAACACCTGCCCCATCCCGAGATCCTCCATGGTCAGCACCTTGGAGGGGATGGTGCGGAACACGGCGCCCGAGCCGCGGTTCTGGTTGAACGCGTTGACGCGAAAGCGCGCCACCCCGGGCACTTCGAAGGAGAAGTCCGTTTCCAGGAACTCCTCGTAATCGCGACGCTGCTTGTCGTTCATGATCTCGTAGATCAGGTCATGCACCTGCCGGTGATCCATCGGCGGCAGGTTGATGCGCCTGACGTCGCCGTCGACCCGGATCATCGGCGGCAGGCCGGCCGACAAGTGCAGGTCGGAGGCCCGCTGCTTGGCGGCGAAGGCGAGAAGTTCGGTGATATCCATGGGCTTTCCCGACGGTGAAGCGATGCGCGACATCCCGCAGGTCATGTCACGCCCCTTCGGTATAATAGACCACGCAACCGGGCGGTAAAGGAAACGGGCCGGCCGGCTCCGCCAGCGTAGCCGCGCCGCCCGCGAGGGACTGCATGAACACGATCGCCGAACGAACCCGGGCCCTGCTCGGGCAGATCGCCCGCCTGGAGGCGCGCCACGGGCGCGCGCCCGGCTCGGTCGCGCTGGTGGGCATCAGCAAGACGCACGGGCCGCGCGCGTGCGCGAGGCCCATGGCGCCGGGCTGGCGCAATTCGGTGAAAGTTACGTTCAGGAAGCGCTGCCCAAGATCGAGGCGCTGGCGGATCTTCCGTTAACATGGCACTTCGTGGGCCGCATCCAGGGCAACAAGACCGCGGCCATCGCCGCCAGCTTCGCCTGGGTGCACGGCATCGACCGGCTGCGCATCGCCCAGCGCCTGGACGAGCAGCGCCCGGCGCACCTGCCGCCGCTCGATTGCTGCATAGAGGTGAACCTGTGCGGCGAAGCGAGCAAGGGCGGCGCCGCCCCGCAGGAACTCCCGGCGCTGGCGCGGGCGATTGCCGCGCTGCCACGCCTGAGGCTGCGCGGCCTGATGACGCTGCCGGCCCCGTCGGAGGGCCTCGATGCGCAGCGCCTGCCCTTCGCGCGACTCGCGCGCTGCCTGGCAGAACTGCAGCGCGACATCCCCGGGCTGGACACGCTGTCCATGGGGATGAGCGACGACATGGAGGCGGCAATCGCCGAGGGCGCGACGCTGGTGCGCATCGGTACCGCGCTGTTCGGGCCGCGCGGGGCATGAGCCCGGAGAATCAACGCATGACAGGGAGACGCGGATGACCCGCAGCAACATCGCCTTCATCGGCGGCGGCAACATGTCCGGCAGCATGGTCGGGGGCATCATCGCGCGCGGCTGGGATCCGCGCGCGATCCGCGTCAGCGACCCCGACGCGGGCTGCCGTGAGCGCCTCGGCGCGCTCGGGGTGCTCACCAGCGCCGACAACCACGAGGCCGCCGCCAGCGCCGACATCGTGGTGCTGGCCGTGAAGCCCCAGCAACTGCGCAGCGCCTGCCGCGACATCGCCGCGGCCGTGGCCGAACGCGGCTCGCTGGTCATCTCGATCGCCGCGGGCATCGGCACCGCCTCGCTGCAGTCCTGGCTGGGGGCCGACGTCGCCATCGTGCGCTGCATGCCCAACACGCCGGCGCTGCTGCAGGCGAGCGCCACCGCCCTCTACGCCACGCCCGCCGTGAGCGCGGAGCAGCGCGCCGCCGCACACGAGATCCTGTCGAGCGTCGGCTTCGTGGCCTGGGTGGAGGACGAGGACGCCATGCACGCGGTAACCGCGGTCTCGGGCAGCGGGCCCGCCTATTTTTTCCTGGTCATGGAGGCGATGCAGCTCGCCGCCGAGAACCTGGGGCTCGACCCGGCGCTCGCGCGCCAGCTGACCGCGCAGACCGCGCTGGGCGCGGCACGCATGGCGCTGGAAACCGATGTCGACGTGGTGGAGTTGCGCCGCCGCGTGACCTCGCCGGGCGGCACCACCGAGCGCGCGCTGCGGGTGCTGGAGGAGCGCGGCCTGCGCCGCGTCTTCGAATCCGCGCTCGAGGCGGCCAGCAACCGCTCGCGCGAGCTCGCCGACGAGCTCGGGCAGCCCTGAGCCGGGAACCACGACGCACATGGGCACCTTCGCGGAAATCTCTCGCTACCTGGTCCAGACCGCCTTTGGCGTGCTGCTGTTCGCGGTGCTGGTGCGCCTGCTGCTGCAGCTCGCGCGCGCGGACTTCTACAACCCGATCTCGCAGTTCATCGTGAAGGTCACGAGCCCGCTGCTGCGGCCGTTGCGGCGCATCATCCCGCCACTCGGGCGCCTGGACAGCGCAAGCCTGGTGCTGGCGCTCGCGATCCAGTGCATCGCGACGCTGGTCGTGCTCGCGCTGCTCGGCTTCTCGATCGGCAACCCGCTGCTGCTGCTCGCGTGGTCGCTGCTCGGCATCCTGTCGCTGCTGCTGAACATCTATTTCTTCGGGATCCTGCTGCTGATCGTTTTCAGCTGGATCGCGCCGCAGAGCCATCACCCGGGGATCGCGCTGCTGTACCAGCTCACCGAGCCGGTGATGGCGCCGGTGCGCCGGCTGCTGCCGCCGCTCGGCGGCCTGGACCTGTCGCCGATCCTGGTGTTCGTCATCATCAACGTGCTCGAGATCCTGCTGCGCGGCCTCGCGCAGGGTGTCGGGCTGCCGCGCGGCGTGGTGCTGGGCTTCTGATGGCGGAAACCGGGCCGTTCTGGCGCTGGCAGGGCGAGGTGCTGTCGTTGCGCTGCCAGGTGCAGCCGCGGGCCTCGGCCGACCGGATCATAGGCGAGCACGGCGGAAGGTTGCGCATCCGCATCAGCGCCGTGCCCAGCGAGGGTGCGGCCAACGAGCGGCTGTGCCGCTTCCTCGCCAGCGAGTTCGGCGTCGCGCCCGGCGCGGTGGAAATCGGCACCGGGCACGGCAGCCGCTTCAAGACCGCGCTGGTCCGCGCGCCTGCGCGCATCCCGCCGGATCTGGGCATCGCGCCGGCCCGCGCTTGAACAGGAAAGCACACAGTTGCAAGATTGCCCGCCCCCAACGGACCCCGGACCATGGAACCGCGAGCAGCGGCCGGCAGTGTCGGCATCGTGACGCCCCGCACGCAGCGCTTCGAGCAGCCGCTCGAGCTCGCCTGCGGGCGCACGCTGCCCGGCTACGACATCGTCTACGAGACCTACGGCACGCTGAACGCGGATTGCTCCAACGCCGTGCTGATCTGCCACGCGCTCAGCGGCAACGCCCACGCCGCGGGTTACCACTCGCCCGCGGACCGCAAGCCCGGCTGGTGGGACAACTGCATCGGACCCGGCAAGCCGATCGACACCTCGCGCTTCTTCGTGGTCAGCCTGAACAACATCGGCGGCTGCGCCGGCAGCACCGGGCCGCACAGCGTCAATCCGGCGACGGGCCGGATCTGGGGACCGGACTTCCCGGTGGTGCGCGTGCGCGACTGGGTCGCCACGCAGCGCCGGCTGGCCGACCTGCTCGGCATCGAGCGCTGGGCCGCCGTGGTCGGCGGCAGTCTCGGCGGCATGCAGGCCATGCGCTGGGCCATCGACCATCCCGAGCGCGTGCGCCACTGCGTGGTGATCGCCGCCGCGCTGAAGCTCTCGGCGCAGAACCTCGCGTTCAACGAGATCGCGCGCAAGGCGATCGTGGCCGATCCGCAGTTCCACGACGGCTGGTTCCTCGAGCATGGCACGCTGCCGCGCCAGGGGCTCGCGATCGCGCGCATGATCGGCCACGTGACCTATCTGTCCGACGAGCTGATGGGCGACAAATTCGGGCGCGAGCTGCGCAGCGGCTCCTTCGCGCCGGGGTCCGAGGCCGACGCCGAGTTCCAGGTGCAGAGCTACCTGCGCTACCAGGGCGACCAGTTCGCCGACAATTTCGACGCCAACACCTACCTGCTCATGACGCGCGCACTGGACTACTTCGATCTCGCGCGCGACTTCGGCGACGATCCGGTCGAGGCCTTTCGCCGCGCGCGCGCGCGCTTCCTGGTGGTCTCGTTCTCCAGCGACTGGCGCTTCTCGCCGCGGCGCTCGCGCGAGATCGTCGACGCGCTGCTCGCGGCGCACCGCGACGTGAGCTACGTGGAGATAGAGGCCAACGAGGGCCACGACGCCTTCCTGCTGCCGATCCCGCGCTACCACGACGCACTGCAGCGCTACATGGAGCAGGTGCACGCGGACCTTGCCCCACGGAGCGTCGCCGATGCGCGTTGATTTCGACATCATCCAGCAGTGGGTGAAGCCCGGCGCGCGCGTGCTCGACCTCGGCTGCGGCGACGGCAAGCTGCTCGCGGACCTGACGCAGGACCGCCAGGTGCGCGGCTACGGGCTGGAGATCGACCCGATCAAGATCTCGCTGTGCCTGGAGCGCGGCGTCAACGTGATCGAGCAGGATCTCGACCGCGGGCTCGGCAATTTCCGCAGCGACAGCTTCGACACCGTGGTGATGTCGCAGACGCTGCAGGCGGTGCGCTATCCGCACATCATCCTCGACGAGATGCTGCGCATCGGGCGCGAATGCATCATCACCTTTCCGAACTTCGGCAACTGGCGCTGCCGCCTGCAGATCGCGGGCAAGGGCCGCATGCCGGTCTCGCGCTTCATGCCCTACACCTGGTACGACACGCCGAACATCCACTTCTGCACCGTGCTGGATTTCGAGGCGCTGTGCCGGGAAAAGAACATCCACGTCATCAACCGGGTCGTCGTCGACGCGAACCAGCGCGCCACGCAGGCCGCGCGCCTGCTGCCCAATCTCTGCGGCGTCACCGCCATCTACCATGTGACCAAATGAAACACTCATCGCGCCGATCACCCTTCGCCACCGTGGCCGTCTCCCTGCTGCTCGCGCTGCTCGCGACGGCAAGCCGCGCCGAGATGCGCCAGTACGGCAGCTTCGAGGTGCATTACAGCGTGTTCGCCAGCAGCTTCCTGCAGCCCGACATCGCCGCGGCCTACGGCATCGTGCGGGCGAAGGACCGCGCGCTGGTCAACATCGCGGTGCGCCGCGGCACGCGGGACGCGGCCACCGTGAGCGCGGTGCTGAGCGGCACGCGCGGGGACCTGATCCGCAAGACGCCGCTCGAGTTTCGTGAGATCCACGAGGATCAGGCCGTCTACTACATCGCCGAGTTCGACTTCGTCTCCGGCGAAACGCAGTACTTCGACATCGCGATCCAGCCCGCGGGCGAGGCGCGTCCGCTCGTGCTGCAGTTCAACCACGTGCTCTATGCCGACTGAGGGCGCAACGATGCGGCTGCGCGAACTCGTGATCGCCACCGGCAACCGCGGCAAGCTCGCGGAACTGCGCGCGCTGCTCGCCGACAGCGGCATCGAGGTGCGCTCGCAGGAGGATTTCGCGGTGCCCGGGATCGCGGAGACCGGGCTCAGCTTCGTCGAGAACGCGATCATCAAGGCACGCCACGCGAGCGCGCACACCGGCCTGCCGGCACTGGCGGACGATTCCGGCCTCGAGGTCGATGCGCTGGCCGGCCAGCCCGGCGTGCACTCGGCGCGCTACGCGGGGGAGCCCTGCGATGACGCGGCCAACAACCGCAAGCTGCTCGAGGCGCTCGCCGACGTGCCCGCGGCGCGGCGCACCGCGCGCTTTCACTGCGTGCTCGCGCTGCTGCGCCACCCCGCCGACCCGGTGCCGCTGATCTGCGCCGGACGCTGGGAGGGGCGGATACTGCAGGCGCCGGCGGGCGAAAACGGCTTCGGCTACGACCCGCTGTTCCTGGTCGAGACCGAGGGCTGCTCGTCGGCGCAACTGCCGCGCGAGCTCAAGAACCGCTTGAGCCATCGCGCGCAGGCGCTCGGGCAGCTGCTGCTCGCCCTCGGCAAACCGTGCTGACGCTGCCGCCGCTCGCGCTCTACATCCACCTGCCGTGGTGCGAGCGCAAGTGCCCCTATTGCGACTTCAATTCCTACCAGCGCACGGCGCAGCCGCCGTTCGCGGCCTACGCGGCGCGCCTGCTGGATGACCTCGGGCAGGATCGCGGCTTCGCGGCCGGGCGCGAGGCCGGCTCGATCTTCATCGGCGGCGGCACGCCCAGCCTGTTTCCCGCCGAGGTCGTGGATTTGCTGCTCGCCGGGGTGCGCGAACGGCTCGCGCTGGCGCCGGATGCGGAGGTCACGCTGGAGGCGAATCCCGGCAGCGCCGAGGCCGCGCGCTTTCGCGGCTATCGCGCCGCCGGCGTGAACCGCCTCTCGATCGGGGTGCAAAGCTTCGCGGATAGCTGCCTGCGCGCCCTGGGGCGGGTGCACGACGCGCGCGAGGCGCACGCGGCGATCGCGGCCGCGCGCGACGCCGGCTTTGCGAGTTTCAACATCGACCTGATGCACGGACTGCCGCAACAGTCGCCCGCGATGGCGCTGGCCGACCTCGAGCAGGCCATCGCGCACGAGGCCCCCCACCTGTCCTGGTACCAGCTCACGGTGGAACCGAACACGGCCTTCCACAGCGCGCCGCCATTGCTGCCTGCCGAGGACGAGCTGGCCGAGATCCAGGACCGGGGCGAGGAACTGCTGGCACGCCACGGCTACGAGCAGTACGAGGTCTCGGCCTGGGCGCGACCCGGCCACCAGTGCCGCCACAACATCAACTACTGGCACTTCGGGGACTACATCGGCATCGGCGCCGGTGCGCACGGCAAGCTCACGCTGCCGGCGCAATGCAGCGTGATGCGCACGCGCAAGACCCGCGTGCCCAAGGACTACCTCGCGGGAGCGGCGACGTCGATACGCACCGACACCGCCGTGGCGCCTGACGAGCTCGCGCTCGAGTTCCTCATGAATGCGCTGCGCCTGCGCAAGGGTACGAGCGTCGCGCGGTTCGAAGCGCGCACCGGGCTCGCCGCGGCGACGATCGGCACCCAACTCGGCGCGCTGCGCGCGCGCGGCCTGATGGAAAGTGACCCGGCGCGCCTGTGCACCACGGCCCTGGGATTTCGCTACCTGAACGCGGTGCTCGCGGAATTCGCCTGATCGTCGCCCTTGCGCAGCAGCAGGTCCCACACCCCGTGCCCCAGGCGCAAGCCACGCTGTTCGAATCGCGTCAGCGGACGCGATTCGGGCCGCAGCGAGAAGCATCCGGTGCCGGCGAGGTTGACCCAGCCGGGCACGGACTCGACCACCTCGAGCATCTGCCGCGCATAATCCTCCCAGTCGGTGGCGAGGTGGAACAATCCGCCCGGTTTCAGCTTGCGCTGCACCAGTGCAACGAAGGGCGGCTGCACCAGCCGCCGCTTGTGGTGACGTTTCTTGTGCCAGGGGTCCGGGAAGAACAGCAGCAGTCCGTCGAGCGAGGCGTCGGGGATCGCGCGATCCAGCACTTCCACCGCATCGTGGCAGAAGACGCGGATGTTCTGCAGGCCACGCTCCTCGGCCATCGCGAGCAGCTTGCCAACGCCGGGGCGGTGCACCTCGATGCCCACGAAGCCGGTCTGCGGCGAGCGGCCGGCGAGTTCCGCCAGCGTATGGCCCATGCCGAAGCCGATCTCGACGACGAATGCCGTGCAGCCCGGGAACAGCAAGGGCAGGTCGAGGGGGGCATCGCCGGGCTCCAGCCCGCGCCCTGCCCACAGCGAGTCGAAGGCATCGCGCTGCGCCGGCGTGATGCGGCCCTGGCGGCGGACGAAACTGCGGATCGGGCGTTCGCGCAGCTCTTGTTCGTCAGCGCTCACTGCGCCAGGCTCCGGCGAGAACGGCAACCCAACCGAGCAGGAACAGCACCCCGCCGAGCGGGGTGATCATGCCGAGGGCGCGAATGCCGCTCAGCGCCAGCACGTACAGACTGCCGGAAAACAGCACGATCCCAACCGCGAAGCAGACAGCCGCGACCCGCCGACTGCCGGACGCCAGCGCCTGCGAAGGCGCCAGCCCGAGTGCGAGCAGTGCGAGCGAGTGGTACATCTGGTAGTCGGCGGCGGTAGCCCACACGGCGAGTGCCGCGGGCTCGAGCTGGGCGCGCAGACCGTGTGCGCCGAAGGCGCCCGCGGCCACGGCGAGCAGCGCGCCGAGCGCGCCGCAAATGATGACGGCTCTGCTCACTGACGAATCGAGGACGGCGGCGCGATGCCCGCCTCAGGCGAGCATCGCGGCACGCAGCTTGCCGAGCGCGCCCTGTTCCAGCTGGCGGATCCGCTCGGCGGACACACCGTAACGGGCCGCGAGCTCGTGCAGCGTGGCCTTGTCCTCGTTCAGCCAGCGGCTCTGCACGATATGCCGGCTACGCTCGTCGAGGACCTCCAGCGCATGCTCCAGCCGCTCCTGGCTGGACGCTTCCCAGTCACTGTCCTCGAGCTCGCGCGCGGGATCGAAGCGGCGGTCCTCGAGATAGTGCACCGGTGCGAACTGCGCCGCATCGTCGTCATCGTCGGTGCCGGCATCGAAGGCGACATCGGCCGAGGCCAGCCGGCCTTCCATGCGCCGGACCTCGTCGACGCCCACACCGAGATCGCGCGCCATCGCCGCGGCTTCGTCGTTGGTCAGCCAGCCGAGGCTCTTCTTCGCGCTGCGCAGGTTGAAGAACAGCTTGCGCTGCGCCTTGGTGGTGGCGATCTTCACGATGCGCCAGTTGCGCAGGATGTACTCGTGCATCTCGGCCTTGATCCAGTGCACGGCGAAGGACACCAGGCGCACGCCCTTGTGCGGATCGAAGCGGCGCACGGCCTTCATCAACCCGACGTTGCCTTCCTGCACCAGATCGGCCAGCGGCAGGCCGTAGCCCGAATACGAGCGGGCGATATGCACCACGAAACGCAGGTGAGCGAGCACCAACTCACGCGCCGCGGTCAGATCGTCGCGGAAATACAGCGCCTCACCCAGCGCCTGCTCCCGTTCCGGCGTCAATACCGGAAACGCGTTGACGGCCTGGATGTACGCATTGATGTTGCCACCGGGCGTCAGCGCCATCAGCGGCTGCAATTCCTTGCTCATATATTCACCTCCTGTCATGGCCACGCATTTTAGCACTCGCGCCGTTAGAGTGCTAAGCGGCTAAAAGTTCCCCTTCGCGCCCGCCCTCAGGGGCGCGCGGAATCGTCGAACAGGGCGGCCACGAATTCCTGCGCCTCGAACTCGCGCAGATCCTCGGCGCTCTCGCCGACACCGATGTAGCGGATCGGCAATCCGAGCTCGCGCGCCACGGCGAACACGATGCCTCCCTTGGCGGTACCGTCCAGCTTCGTCAGCGCGATCCCGCTCACGCCGACCGCCTCGCGGAAGTGGCGCGCCTGCGCCAGCCCGTTCTGGCCGGTGCCGGCGTCCAGCACCAGCATCACCTCGTGCGGTGCGCCCGGATCGATCTTCTGCATCACGCGCACGATCTTGCGCAGCTCCTCCATCAGGTTGCCCTTGACGTGCAGACGACCCGCGGTATCGGCAATCAGCACATCGCAGCCTCGCGCTTGCGCGGACTGCAACGCGTCGAAGATCACCGAGGCGCTGTCGGAACCGGTCTGCTGCGCCACCACGGGTACGCCGTGGCGCTCGCCCCAGATCTGCAGCTGCTCCACCGCCGCGGCACGGAAGGTGTCGCCCGCGGCGAGCATCACGCTCCTGCCCTCGGCCTGGTAGCGGCGCGCCAGCTTGCCGATGGTGGTGGTCTTGCCGGCGCCGTTGACGCCAACCATCAGGATGACGAAAGGCTTGCGCGCGGTGTCGATCGCGAGCGGCACACTGGCCGGCTCCAGCACCGCGACCAGCTGCTCCTGCAACGCCTTGTACAGCGCCTGCGGGTCGTCGAGCTCCTTGCGCTTGATGCGCTGCACCATGCCGTCGATGATCAGGCGCACCGTGGGCATGCCCACGTCGGCGAGCAGCAGGCGCGTCTCGAGCTCCTCGAGCAGGTCGTCATCGAGGGTCTTTCGGCCCAGGAACAAGGTGCCGAGCCCCTCGGAAAATGCATTCCGGGTCTTGCCCAGTCCGGCGCGCAGGCGCGAGAACCAGCCTGGGCGGGCAGCGTCGGTGTTCGCGCGGGGCGCATCGTGCGAAGCCTGAAGCGTCGGCGCCGCGGCAGGGGCTTCGGGCTCGGGAATCGGTACCGGACCCGCGACAGGCTCGGCTGCCGCCGTCGCGGTTTGCGCGGCTGCCGCGTCCGGCGCTGCGGCCTCGGGTTTGTTGCGCGAAAAGAATCTGAGCACCACGGTTCGGGGCCACCATCCGGAAAGGGGCGCGATTATACGGTATCCTTGGGTCCGTCTTTTCACTTCCCCCCGCCCATCGCATGGCAGCACGCAAACCGGCTCCCTCCGCTGGCCGCGCCTCGCGCAGCCAGTTGCGCATCATCGGCGGCAGTTGGCGCGGGCGGCGCATCGAGTTCCAGGCCGAGCCGGGACTGCGACCGACCCCGGACCGGGTGCGCGAAACCCTGTTCAACTGGCTGCAGCCGCGACTGCCGGGCAGCCTCTGCCTCGACCTCTTCTGCGGCAGCGGGGCGCTGGCGATCGAGGCGCTGTCGCGCGGCGCCGCGAGCGCGACGCTGGTGGATCTGTCGCCGACGGTACTGCGCGAAGTCCGCCACAACCTGGAACGGCTGGGCACGAGCGCCGCCGAGCTGGTGGCGGCCGATGCCGAGGCGTGGATCGCAACGGTGCGCGATCGCCGCTACGACATCGTCTTCATCGATCCGCCGTTCGGCGGCGGCACGGCGCAGCGCTGCCTGCGGCTGCTGGCGGACTCTGCCCTGCTGGCGCCAGGCGCGAGGGTCTACCTCGAATGCGGCGTCGCCGAAGCCGCGCCCGAGCTGCCCCCCGGCTGGCTGTTGCACCGCGAAAAATTTGCCGGGCAGGTCGCATACCGCCTGTACCAGTCCCCGGGCTGAGCCGCCGGTCGCCAGCAGAGGGAACTTTTCCGGCCAGCATTTGTCCAGCCGCGGGTATTTGGCTACCATGCGGCCCCCGCCCCTGATTGCGCACGGTCTGCCAATGCGAACGATCGTCTATCCCGGCACCTTCGACCCCATAACCATCGGCCATGTCGACCTGGTGGAGCGGGCCTGCCGCCTGTTCGACCGCGTGGTGGTGGCGATCGCGAGCAGCGAGCGCAAGCGGCCGCTGTTCTCGCTCGACGAAAGGATCGGCCTGTGCGAAGCGGCGCTCGGACACCTGCAGAATGTCGAGATCGTCGGCTTCGACATCCTGGTGGTGAAATTCCTGCGCGAGCGCAAGGGTTGCGCGGTGCTGCGCGGATTGCGCGCGGTGTCGGACTTCGAATACGAGTTCCAGCTGGCCAACATGAACCGCGCGATGGACCCGGACTTCGAGACCGTGTTCCTCACGCCGGCAGACCATCTTTCCTTTATCTCGTCGACGCTGGTTCGCGAGATCGCCTCACTACAGGGCGACGTCTCGAAGTTCGTGCATCCGCGCGTGCGCGCCGCCCTGCTCGAGAAATTTGCCGATCCGGCCTGAAGGGCGGGCGCCATGGCCCTGTTGATCACGACGCAGTGCATCAACTGCGATGTGTGCGAACCTGCTTGCCCCAACGAGGCGATCTACCCGGGCGAGGATATCTACGAAATCGACCCCGCGCGTTGCACCGAGTGCGTGGGGCATTTCGAGGAGCCGCAGTGTCGCAAGGTGTGTCCCGTGGACTGCATCCCGCTCGACCCGGCCCGTCCGGAGAGCCGCGAGGAGTTGCTGCTGAAGTTCGAGCGCCTGTGCCGCCCGGACTGACCCGGTTTCAGTCGGAGACCGCCTGTCGCCGGCCGCTGCTCCTGCAACCCAGGCAGCGCACAAAGGCTGCTTGCGCGGGACCGGCCATCAGCGTGTCGGCCGCCTGGTCCATGTTGCCGCCGGTCGCGGTGAACGGCAGCGACACGAGGAATGCCGCCGCGCCGGCCGCCGTGGCAACGACGAGCAGCGGGCGGGCAATGACCAGGTCACCGATCATCGCGAGCGCGCTCGGATTCTCGTCGACGGGCTGCGCATTGGCGAACCACGGCGCCATCAACACCAGCCCCAGTGTTGCGACCGCCAGCCGGGAAGCCTTGGAATGTTTCATCTCCGTCTCCGTTGCAGGAACTTGTGCCACATGGACGCGCACCATCGCGCGCGGTGCCGCTAAGAATAGACGTTTTTGCATACGCCGTGCTCAGCGCTGGCAGCGGGGGCAATAGAATGTGCTGCGCTGCGCATTGCGCACCTGGCGTATCGCCTCGCCACAGCCGGGGCAGGGCTGGCCCGTACGTCCGTACACGCTCAGGCTGAGCGCGAAATAGCCGGGCGCGCCATTGCCGTTGACGTAGTCGCGCAGCGTCGTGCCCCCCTGCGCAATCGCACCCTCGAGCACCCGGCGCACCGCATCGGCCAGCCGCGCGTAGCGCGTGGCCGCGATGCGGCCCGCCTGTCGCCGCGGATGGATGCCGGCCAGGTACAGGGCTTCGTTGGCGTAGATGTTGCCGACCCCCACCACCACGTGGCCATCCATCAGGAACTGCTTCACGCTGACGCGGCGTCCGCGCGACAGGCGGAACAGGTAGTCGCCGTCGAACCCGGCGCCGAGCGGCTCGGGCCCCAGTTCTGCCAGCAGCGGGTGCTCGGCCGGGTCGCCCTCCAGCCACAGGAAGGCACCGAAACGGCGCGGGTCGTGATAGCGCAGCACCTGCTCGCCCTCCAGCAGGAGGTCGATATGATCATGCTTGCGTGGAAGGGCTACCGGCGCAGCGAGGACTCGCAAACTACCCGACATGCCGAGATGGATGAGCAGGGTCCCCTTGCCGAGCCGGACCAGCAGGTATTTGCCGCGGCGCTCGACCGTGTCGACTTGCTCACCGCGCAGGATCGCATCGAGATCGGGGGACACCGGCCAGCGCAGTCGCGGCTCGCGGATCTCGACCGCGCGGATACGCCGTCCGCGAAGGTACGGCAGGATGCCGCGCCGGGTGGTTTCGACTTCGGGCAGTTCGGGCATGGATGCACGCAGCCTCGCGGGCGGGGTGCGGCGGACGGCCGGACCCAAACAAAAAACCCGGCCGTAGCCGGGTTTGCGTCAGTGCCGGGAGGCACTCACTTGATCTTGGCTTCCTTGTACGCCACATGCTTGCGCACGACCGGATCGTACTTCTTGAACTCGAGCTTGTCGGGGGTCGTGCGCTTGTTCTTGTCGGTCGTGTAGAAATGACCGGTACCGGCGCTCGAAACCAGTTTGATCTTGTCACGCATGGCTGCTTACTCCTTGGTTTCCTTCAGACCCGCTCGCCGCGAGCGCGCATGTCCGCGATCACGCTGTCGATGCCCAGCTTGTCGATGATGCGCATGGCCTTGGCGGATACGCGCAGGGTCACGAAGCGCTTCTCGGCCTCGACCCAGAACCGGTGCTTGTGCAGGTTGGGCTCGAAGCGGCGCTTCGTCTTGTTGTTGGCATGGGATACGTTGTTCCCTACTACCGGACGCTTGCCGGTTACCTGACACACCTTGGACATGGAATGGGCCTCTCGAAAACTATGGCTCGATGCACGCGCCCGCGACGGACGCCTGCCGAAAAGAGCGCGCCTTTATATCAGAAGGTCCCGGGGCGTACAAGGCGACAGCCGCGATCGGGTATTTTTTGTGCTCACAACAGGCCGCGCTCGGCGAAGGACAGCGCCTCGGACTCGCCCACCACGAAGTGGTCCAGCACCCGGATGTCGACGGTGCCGAGCGCGCTCTTCAGGCGCTGGGTGAGCCGCTGGTCGGCCTGCGAGGGCTCCGCGACGCCGGAAGGGTGATTGTGCGCGAAGATCACCGCGGCCGCATTCAGCGCCAGCGAGCGCTTCACGATCTCGCGCGGATACACGCTGGCGCCGTCGATGGTGCCGCGAAAGAGTTCCTCGTAGCTGATGACGGTGTGCTGGTTGTCGAGAAACAGGCAGGCGAACACCTCGTGCGGCAGGCAGCGCATTTTCAGCTGCAGGAACTGCCTCACCTCCTGCGGCGAACCCAATGCCCGGCCGCGACTGATCCGGCTCAGCAGATAACGCCGGGAGAGCTCCAGCGCCGCCTGCAGGTGGACGTAAGTCGCCTCCCCGAGCCCATGCGTGGCGCAGAACGCGGCAGGCTCGGCGTCGAGCAGCTGCCGCAGATCGCCGAAGGCGCCCAGCAACTCGCGCGCCCGATCGACAGCGGTGCCGCCCGGCAGCCCGGTGCGCAGCAGTATCGCGAGCAGTTCGGCATCGCTGAGGGTGCTTGCTCCGCGCCCGAGCAGACGCTCGCGCGGCCGCTCGGCGGCGGGCCAACTCTTGATGGTCATCGCGAACCTCCCTGTCCACGCGTCGCATGAGTCTGCTCTGACTATAATAGAATGCCGCGGAAAGCTGAACCGCCCGCGGCAAAGCGGCATGCCCTCACCCTGATAAATCCGGCCCATGGCGACACTGAACAACAGGCAGATACTCCTCGGCGTGACCGGCGGCATAGCCGCCTACAAGTCCGCGGAGCTGGTCCGGCGCCTGCGCGACGCCGGCGCCGTGGTGCGCGTGGTGATGACGCGCGCCGCCTGCGAATTCATCACCCCGCTGACGATGCAGGCCCTGTCGGGCAACCCGGTGCATCGCGAACTGCTCGACGAGACAGCCGAGGCCGCGATGGGGCATATAGAGCTGGCGCGCTGGGCCGACCTGGTGCTCGTGGCCCCGGCCAGCGCGGACTTCATCGCACGCCTCGCGCACGGCCTGGCCGACGACCTGCTCGCCACGCTGTGCCTGGCGACCGATGCCCCGGTCCTGGTGGCGCCGGCCATGAACCAGGCCATGTGGCGCAACCCGGCCACCCGGCACAACTGCGGCGTGCTCGCGCAACGCGGCGTGGACCTGCTCGGTCCGGGCAGCGGCTCGCAGGCCTGCGGCGACACCGGCCCGGGGCGCATGCTCGAACCCGCTGAACTGCTCGCCGCGGTGGCAAGCCGCTTCGCGCCACGCAATCTCGACGGCATCCGCGTGATGATCACGGCGGGCCCCACGCGTGAGGCCCTCGATCCGGTGCGATACATCAGCAACCACAGTTCCGGCAAGATGGGTTTCGCGATCGCCGCGGCCGCCGCCGAGGCCGGCGCCGCCGTGACGCTGGTCAGCGGTCCCGTGCACCTCGACACCCCTGCGCGCGTGGCCCGCATCGACGTTTCCAGCGCCATGGAGATGCATGAGGCCGTGATGAGCCGCGCGGCGCAATGCGATATCTTCATCGCCTGCGCGGCCGTCGCCGACTACCGCCCCGAGCACTGCGCCGGGCAGAAGATCAAGAAGTCCACCGAGCGCATGGAGGTGCGGCTGGTGCGCAACCCGGACATCGTCGCCGATGTCGCGGCGCTGGAGTCACGCCCGTTCACCGTCGGATTCGCCGCCGAGACCACCGATGTAGTCGCCTACGCGCGCGGCAAGCTCGCCGCGAAGCGCCTGGACCTGATCGTCGCCAACGACGTCGCCCGCGGCGACATCGGTTTCAACAGCGAGTTCAACGAGGTCTGCCTGATCTCGGCCACCGATACCACCGAGCTGGCGCGTGGAACCAAGGCCCAGATCGCGCGCGCGCTGGTCGCCGCGATCGGCGCCCGCTTCCGCGAAGGCAATCCGGCCGCGGGCGAGGCTTCGTGACTTCCGCCGTCCCGAGCACCGGACTCGCGCCCGCCCGGCGGCTTGTCGTACGGGCAATCGGGATCGTCTCGGTACTGCTGCTGGCGGCTGCCGTTGCCTACAGCTGGACCACGGAACTGCTCGCCCACCGCGAACGGGCTCAGGCCACGGCACGCCAGGCGGCGCTGTCGATCTCGACATACGGACACCTGCTGACGGCGCACGCGCAGGCACTCGCGCACGACGCCGCCGGCGCACCGGACCGCGCGCCGCGAAGCGCATTCCCGGGCGTGCAATCCGTGCAGCTCATCCCGCTCGGCCCGCTGGGGATCGCCGACCCCGCCTTTCGCAAGGAAGTCTTGCGCAACAACATCGAGATCCGCCTCGCCGGTCGCGCCTTCAATGGCGAGAAGCCGGCCACGGAAGCCTATCGCGACAATGGCGGCTGGATCCTGATCGCGGCGGCCGCTGTCCCGGGACCCGCAGACCACGCCGGCGGCGTGGTGCTGGCGCGCGCTGACCTCGCCACGGTGGTACGCGATCACCTGCCGCTGGCGCACGAATCGGGCGAGTTCTCGGTGTGGTCGCAGGGCACGGACGGGAACTACCTGCCCATGGTGCGAACGGGCAGGGCAGACGGCTACACCGAGCCGTCCTACCGCGCGGCAACCGGCATTCGCCCGCTGTACGCGGCCTTCGAACCGGCGTCGCGGGTGCCGCTGCGACTGTCGCTCGGCATCACGGCGCTGGCCCTGGGCGCCGGCGCCGCGGCCTTGCTGCTGATCGCGCTGGTACGCAGGACCTTCCGCGCCCTCGCGGCCGGACTGCACGATGACGCGGCGAAACTGACGGATCTCGCCCTGCGCCAGCGCAATACCACCGCGACGCTGCCGGCACTGTCCTGGCACGAACTCGCGGGACTCGGCGAAGCGCTGGTGCAGTTGCGCCGCGACCAGCAGCCCGGCACCGCGGAACCCGCCCCCCTCGCTGCACGCCCCGCGCACCCGGCGCCGGATCCGCTGGAGATCGTCGAGCAGCTGGCCGAGACCGGGGAGGAGGAGGCGCCGCCGGACATTCCCGCGGAGATATTCCGCGACTACGACATCCGCGGGCACTCAGCGCAGATCACGTCGCAACTGGCGCATGCGATCGGCCAGGCCATCGGCTCGGAAGCGCTGGACCGGCAATGCACGTCGATCATGGTCGGTGCCGACGGGCGCGACAGCAGCCCGCGGCTGCGCGAACATCTCGTCAACGGCCTGCTGTCCACCGGCATCGATGTGATCGACACCGGCACGGTCGCCACGCCGATGCTCTATTTTGCCTGCCATCATCTGCGCACGATGAGCGGCGTGATGATCACCGGCAGCCACAATCCGGCCGAGCACAACGGCTTCAAGATCATGATCGGCGGCGAAACCCAGCGCGGGGCGGGCATCCTGCGCCTGCGCGAACGAATCGAGCACGCCTTGTTCCACGAGGGGCAGGGCAGCTACCGCGTCACCGAGATCGACGCCGACTACATCAAGGCGGTCGCCGACGACGTGCTCGTCGATGGCAGGCACAAGGTGGTGATCGACTGCGGCAACGGTGCTGCCGCGGTGATTGCCGAGGACCTGTTCCGCGAGCTCGGCTGCGATGTCGTGCCGCTGTTCTGCGAACTCGACAGCCGGTTCCCCAACCACCATCCGGATCCCGCGGTGCCGGAAAACCTGCAGGCCCTGATCGCGAAGGTGGCCGAAACCGGTGCGGCGCTGGGTATCGCCTTCGACGGCGATGCGGACCGCATCGGCGTGGTCAGTGCGAGCGGCACCATCGTCACCGCCGACCGCCTCATGATGCTGCTCGTGCGCGACGTGCTCGCGAGCCATCCGGGCGCGGACGTGGTGTTCGATGTCAAGTGCAGCCGTGACCTCGCGGCGGTGGTGCGCGAGAACGGCGGCAGGCCGATCATGTGCCGCAGCGGCCACTCCTGGATCAAGGAAAAGATGAAGGAGAGCGGAGCGCTGCTCGGCGGCGAGTTCACCGGCCACATCTGCTTTCGCGACCGCTGGTTCGGTTTCGACGACGCCCTTTACTGCGCGGCGCGCCTGCTCGAACTGCTCGGCGCCGGGAGCAGCACGCTCGACGAGTTGCTGGCGCAACTGCCGCACAGCGTGGCGACACCCGAGATCCGCATCGAGATGCCCGAGGAGCAGAAGTTCGCGGCCATGGAGACGATCTCCCGCGGCTTCTCGCTCGAGCTCGAAAATGCCCGCCTCAGCCGCATCGACGGCGTGCGCGCCGAATTCGCCGACGGCTGGGGGCTGGTGCGCGCCTCGAACACCTCGGCGGCGCTGATCTGCCGCTTCGAGGGCCGCGACGAGGCCACGCTGGCGCGCATCCAGGCCGCCTTTCTCGCGGAGATCCGGCGTCTTTTGCCCGGAACGAATGTGAGTTTTTAGCACGACGGTCCCGCGGTGCGCGCCCGCGCCCGTGGCTGCGTTTAAGATGCCGCACCACATCCGTAGCGCAAGGATCCCGCCGATGTCCCTGAACCGCGAAGCCGCAGTGAACATAGCCCGCGTGCTCACCGAGAGCCTGCCCTATATCCAGCGCTTCATCGGCAAGACCATCGTCATCAAGTACGGCGGCAACGCGATGGTGGACCCGCAACTGAAGGAAAGCTTCGCGCGCGATGTCGTGCTGATGAAACTGGTCGGCATGAACCCGGTGGTCGTCCATGGCGGCGGCCCGCAGATCGGCTCGCTGCTGGCCAAGCTCAACATCGAATCGCGCTTCGTCGAGGGCATGCGCGTCACCGACACCCAGACGATGGACGTGGTCGAGATGGTGCTCGGCGCGACGGTCAACAAGGAGATCGTCTCGAACATCAACCGCCACGGTGGCAACGCGATCGGCGTCACCGGCAAGGACGGCCACCTGATCGAGGCATCGCGCATGTCGGTCACCGTGCGCACGGCGGAAACCAGCGCCCCGGAAATCGTGGACATCGGTCACGTGGGCGAGGTGCGCCGCATCAACCGCGCGGTGCTCGACATGTTCCTGCACAGCGATTTCATCCCGGTCGTGGCACCTATCGGCGTCGACAAGGCGGGGCTCTCGTACAACATCAACGCCGATCTCGTCGCCGGGAAGATCGCCGAGGTTCTGCAGGCCGAGAAGCTCATGCTGCTGACCAACGTGCCGGGGCTGATGGACGCCGAGGGCAAGGTGCTCACCGGGCTCGACCGCGACGAGGTCAACCGCCTCATCGACGAAGGGGTGATCCGGGGCGGAATGCTGCCGAAGATCCGCTGCGCGCTCGATGCGGTAGCATCAGGCGTCACCAGCGCGCACATCATCGACGGCACGGTGCCGCACGCGGTACTGCTGGAGGTGTTCACCGACGAGGGCGTGGGCACGTTGATCTGCAACCGCAAGCCCCCTGTCGTTGCGGGTGCCTGAGCGAATCGCTAGCATGACGGCCCTGCGCATCCCGGGGACTACCGCGTCGACATGAATAACAAGACCTCGCGCCGCGACGCGATCCTGCAGTCGCTGGCGCACATGCTCGAAGCCACACCCGGGGGCCGCATCACCACGGCCGCGCTCGCGGCCGACGTCGGCGTATCCGAGGCCGCGCTCTACCGGCACTTCCCCAGCAAGGCGAAGATGTTCGAGGGGCTCATCGAGTTCATCGAGACCACCCTTTTCAGCCGCATTTCGCGTATCCGCGAAGAGGAGCAGGATGCCGCCGCGCAATGCGAACAGATAGTGACCCTGCTGCTGACCTTCTGCGAGCGCAACCCGGGAATCACCCGACTGCTGACCGGCGATGCGCTCACGGGCGAGACGGACCGCCTGCGCGGCCGGGTGCAGCAGCTGTTCGACCGGCTGGAGACCGAACTGAAACAGATCCTGCGCGAGGCTGAAGTGCGGCAGGGGCTGCGCACGGCGCTGCCGGTCAACCTGGCGGCGAACCTGCTGCTTGCCACCGCGGAAGGACGCATCATCCAGTACGTGCGCTCGGAGTTCCGCCGCTCGCCCACCGATTACTGGGCCGAGCAGTGGCGCGTGCTGACCGGCTCGTTGTTCCGCCGCGCCGGGGACTGAGACCCGCTCAGCGGCTACCGGGACGAATGGCGCGGAAGCGCTCGATATCGAACTGGTAGCGCGCCTGGACCGTGCTCCGGTCCTGCTCCAGCCTGGCGATTCGCGCTTCCTCCTCCGCAATGGAGGCTCGCAGCTCTTCTATTTTCTTCTGCAGGTCCGCCGGCACCGGCGCCTCGGCGAGCTCGAGGTCCGCGGCCTTCGCGTGCTCGCTCTCGAGCTGCTGCTTGAGTGCGGCGATGGAGCCTTTCTGCAGGTTGATCCGCACCTGCACCTCGTTGACCTTGCGCCGCTGCAGATCCTCGATGTCGGCCACCGAGCTGTAGCGCGCGAGCAGCGCCTCGTCGTAGCGGCGCTGGCGCTCGGCCTCTTCCGCACGCAGCATGGCCTGCACCGCGCCGGGATTGGCCTTGCGCTCCGCCGCGGTCAGCGTGCGCGGCACGACCTCGACCACGCGCCCCGCGCGGTTGAGCACCGTGTACCCCTTGTGGGCGAGCTCCGGCGGTACGCGGTCGTCGATGACCGGGATGCCCTCGGCATTGTCGTACTTGTAGAACCGATCCTCGGCGAGCGCGGAGGCGGGGGCGCCGAGCAGGTACAGCAATGCAACCACGCCCAGCCATCGGGGTAGAGCCGGAACGTCGCGGTGGAACGGCCTGGAAGTCATGCGATCCTCGTTGCGCAGGGTGATTGCTGCAACGAGTCTAGCAGCTGCCACGATGATCGGGGCTCAGGCGCCCGCTTCACCCCATTGCCGGCGATAGGCGAGCAACTGCGGCAGGTGCTCGCCAAAGCCTTCGGACTCCTCGAGGAATCGCACGATGTCGTCCAGCCGCGCGATGCTGAAGACCGGAACGCCGAGCTCGCGCGCCAGCTCGGTGACCGCGGAATCCGCGCCCGATCCGCGCTCGGCGCGATCGAGTCCGAGCACGACGCCAGCGATGGTGGCGCCCGCAGCGGCGATCAGGTCGACCACGCCACGCACGGCGGTACCCGCCGTGATCACGTCGTCGATGATCAGCACCCTGCCCGCGAGCGGGGCGCCGATCAGCGTGCCACCTTCGCCATGGGTCTTGGCTTCCTTGCGATTGAAGGCGCAGGGCACGTCACGCCCGCTGTCGTTGCTGATCGCCACCGCGGTGGCCACCGCCAGCGGGATGCCCTTGTAGGCGGGACCGAAGAGCATGTCGTACTCGACGCCGGCCGCCGCAATGGCCGCGGCGTAGCAGCGGCCCAGCGCGGCGAGCGCGCCACCGCTGCTGAATTCGCCGGCATTGAAGAAATAGGGACTGGTGCGGCCCGATTTCAACGTGAACGAGCCGAAGCGCAGCGCGCGCTGGCGCAGCGCGAGGGCGATGAACTCGTTGCGGAAACCGGTCGCGGACATGTCGGAAAACGCACTGTTTCGGGGCACACGGAAGTATATCAGCGCCGCATCGCGCAAAGCGCGCACAAAGTCGGAAACATGCTTTTTACCCGAACCGGGACGCTCATGTATCATGCCGCGGCGTATAAAGGCAGGGAAAAACATGCGCGTCATCAGTTTCTGCGCGGATGGCATCCGCGAGGCAGCCGCGAAAGGCTTCTACGACTGGGCCGTCGACCAGGACGCGGACATCATCTGCGTGCAGGATCTGCGCGCACCCGAATCGGGCCTGGGCGCGGCGAAATACAATCCCGACGGCTACTTCAGCTATTTTTTCGACGCGATCGACGGCACCACGAACGGCGTGGCCATCTATTGCCGCAAGCTGCCCAAGGCGATCATGACCGGCCTGGGTCTCGGCGACGCCGATGGCGAGGGGCGCTTCATGCAGGCGGACTTCGAGAACATCAGCGTGGCCTGCCTGCTCGGCCCGGTGGCCAGCATGGAAGACACGGGCTCGCTGGCGCGCAAGTCGCGCTTCTACGAGCAACTGCGCACGCAACTCGACAAGGTGCGCAAGAAGCGCCGCCAGTACGTGCTGTGCGGCAACTGGAACATGGCGCACGCCGCGCGCGACGTGCAGCAGGCTGCGGTGCACGCCGACACGCCCGGCTTTCTCGCGGCCGAGCGCCAGTACCTCGACGGCCTGTACGGCGAGCTGGGTTACGTCGATGCGTTCCGCGTCGTGAACCAGGACGAAGACGAGTTCTCCTGGTGGCCGGGCGGGCGGGCCGCGGGAGATGGCTGGCGCGTCGACCTGCAGATCGTCTCGGCGGGCCTGCGCGGAACCATCGAGTACGGCGCGCTGTACAAGGTGCAGGAATTCTCCTCGCACGCGCCGCTTATCATGGACTACGACATCGAGCTCGAGAGACTCTAGCAGCCCGCTGTCCGCGCTATTTCGCGGGCAGTGGCGCGCTCAGCGCCATTTTCTGCACGCGCACCAGGTTCTCGGTGCCGCGGCGCGCGAGATCCAGCATCTGCTGCAGTTCCTCGGCCTTGAAGGGCTTGGCCTCGGCAGTGCCCTGCACCTCCACGTAATCGCCCTGCTCGGTCATGATGACGTTCATGTCCGTCTCGGCGCTCGAGTCTTCCGCGTAATCGAGGTCGAGCACGGCATGCCCGTTGTACATGCCGACCGAGACCGATGCGATCAGGTGCAGCAGCGGATCCTCGGTGATCAACTTGCGGCGCTTCGCCGCGGCGAGCGCGTCGCACAGCGCCACACAGGCGCCGGTGATGGACGCGGTGCGCGTGCCTCCGTCGGCCTGGATCACATCGCAGTCGATGACGATTGTGTTCTCGCCGAGCTTGCGCAGGTCCAGCGCCGAGCGCAGCGAGCGGCCGATCAGGCGCTGGATCTCGACCGTGCGTCCGCCCTGCTTGCCGCGCGCCGCCTCGCGGTCCATGCGCGTGTTGGTCGAGCGCGGCAGCATGCCGTACTCCGCGGTGAGCCAGCCGCGACCCTGCCCACGCATGAAGCGCGGCACGCCCTTGTCGACACTGGCGGTGCAGATGACCTTGGTGTCGCCGTACTCCACGAGCACCGACCCTTCGGCATGGCGCGTGTAGGCGCGCGTGAAACGCACGGGGCGAAGCTGGTCCGGACGGCGGCCGCTGGGTCGCTCCATAAATGATCCTCGATGGGTGTTTGCGGGTGCGCGGGGCGCCGATTATACACACGCGTGCATGGCCATGATTTATCCCCGAGGCAGGGCTACAATGGCCACCAGTCACAGGAGTCGAGCATTGCCGTCAGTCCAGAGCATGACCGCGTTCGCCCGCCGCGAAGCGTCGTTCGCGTGGGGCACCCTCTCGTGGGAGATCCGCTCCGTCAACCATCGCTATCTCGAGGCGCAGTTGCGCCTGCCCGAGACCCTGCGCCAGGTGGAAATGCCAGCACGCGAACTGCTGCGCGAGCGGCTGGCACGCGGCAAGGTCGACTGCATCCTGCGCCTGCAGGCCGGACCGTCCGCCACGGGGCCCATCGCCATCAACGACGACCTGGTGCGAAGCCTGCACGAGGCATGCGCCCGGGTCGATGCGCTGGCCGGCGGCCTCGGGCGTCCCGGCGTGCTGGACCTGCTGCGCTGGCCGGGGGTGATCGCGGAATCGCATCCGGACGAGGACGAGATAGCGCGCAGTGCGCTCGCGGTGTTTCGCCAGGCGCTCGACGAATTGATCGCGATGCGCGCACGCGAGGGCGCGAGCCTGGCGAGCGCCATCGAGCAACGCCTCGCGGGCATCGAGACCATCGTGGCCTCGGTGCGCGCCGTGCTGCCCGGAATCCTCGCGGCACAGAAGCAGAAGCTCGTCGACCGCCTGGCGGAACTGCGCGTCGAGGTCGAGCCGGGCCGGCTGGAGCAGGAGATCGCGCTGCTGGCCGCGCGATCCGACGTCGCCGAGGAACTCGACCGTCTGCAATCCCATGTCGCCGAGGCACGCCACAGCCTGGCCGCGGGCGCGGCCTGCGGACGGCGGCTGGATTTCCTGATGCAGGAGTTCAACCGCGAGGCCAACACGCTGTCCTCCAAGTCCGCTTCCGCGGAAACGACCCGCTCGGCCGTGGAGTTGAAGGTGCTGGTAGAGCAGATGCGCGAACAGGTGCAGAACATCGAATGAACACGACCGCGCCAGGAACCCTGTACACGGTGTCGGCGCCTTCGGGCGCGGGCAAGACCAGCCTGGTCGCCGCTCTGGTGGGGCAGGATCCCGACCTGCTGGCATCCGTGTCGCACACCACGCGCGCGCGGCGCCCGGGCGAGGTGGAGGGGGTCAATTACCACTTCACGAGCCGCGAACAATTCGAGCAGATGCTCGGGCGCGGCGACTTCCTCGAGCACGCAACCGTGTTCGGCAACCTCTACGGCACCTCGCGCAGCTGGGTCATGGAGACACTGGCGGGCGGCAAGGACGTGATTCTCGAGATCGACTGGCAGGGTGCGCGCCAGGTGCGCGAGCGCATTCGCGCCGCGCAGTCGATCTACATCCTGCCGCCGTCGCGCGACACGCTGGAGTCGCGGCTGCAGGGACGCAAGCAGGACGGCGCCGAGGTGATCGGGGAGCGCATGCGCCAGGCGGTCAGCGAGATGTCGCACTGGGACGAGTCGGACTACGTCGTGGTGAACGACCGCTTCGAGGTCGCGCTGGCCGACCTGCAGGCCATACTGCGCGCCAATCGCCTGCGCCGGCCGGCCCAGGGCATGCGGCTGTCGGGGCTGATCCGCGGGCTGCTGTCGGCGACCTGAGCAACTCTGCTAGAATGCGTGCCCCGCGCGACCCCGGAGGCCGGCGGGTCGCAGCTCAAAGCCACGCAACAGGTGATATCCATGGCACGAATTACGGTAGAGGAATGTCTCGACAAGGTGGAGAACCGCTTCGAGCTGGTCATGGTCGCGGCCAAGCGCGCGCGCCAGATCGCCACCGGCGGGAAGGAGCCGCTGGTGCACGAGGAATCCGACAAACCGACGGTGATCGCGCTGCGCGAGATCGAGGAAGGCCTGATCGGTCCAGGATTCTTCGACGAAAGCGCCGAACCGACCTTCGAGGAACTGCTCGAAGCGCAGGCCGACGCAGCCAACCTGTGAGACTGACGGCGCGGGAGCACACCTCCCGCACCGCGCGATTGCGCAACCGCCACGCATGCAGCACCTCGGCGCACTGACGGAAAAGCTCCGGGGTTACCTGGCGCCGGAGCAGGTCAATGCGGTGCGTCGCGCCTACTACTATTCGGAGCAGGCCCACGACGGCCAGGTGCGGCGCACCGGCCAGCCCTACGTGACCCATCCGCTCGCCGTGGCCGGCATCCTGGCCGACATGCGCATGGACCACCAGAGCCTGATGGCGGCGCTGCTGCACGACGTGATCGAGGATACCGGCATCGCCAAGGAGGCGCTGGCCTCACAGTTCGGCACCAGCGTCGCCGAGCTCGTCGATGGCGTCAGCAAGCTGTCGCAGTTCGAGACCACCTCGCGTGCCGAGGCGCAGGCCGAGAATTTCCAGAAGATGGCAATGGCCATGGCGCGCGACATCCGCGTGATCCTGGTCAAACTCGCCGACCGCCTGCACAACATGCGCACGCTCGACGTGCTGAAGCCCGAGAAGCGCCAGCGCATCGCCCAGGAGACCCTGGAGATCTACGCGCCGATCGCCCAGCGCCTCGGCATGAACAACATGCGCATCGAGTTCGAGGACCTCGGCTTCACGGCACTGCACCCGATGCGCGCGCGGCGCATCCAGGCCGCCGTGCGCAAGGCCCGCGGCAACCGCAAGGAACTGGTGACGCAGATCCAGCGCAAGATCGAGACCCGCCTGCGCGAGGAACATATCCCCGCGCGCGTGCTCGGGCGCGAGAAGCACCTCTACAGCATTTACCAGAAGATGCGCGCCAAGGGGCGCTCGTTCTCGGAAATCATGGACGTGTTCGCGTTTCGCATCGTGGTCGGCAGCGTCGACAGCTGCTATCGGGTGCTGGGCGCCATGCACAGCCT
Source organism: Gammaproteobacteria bacterium (assembly GCA_016718385.1). Lineage (GTDB taxonomy): Bacteria > Pseudomonadota > Gammaproteobacteria > Pseudomonadales > UBA5518 > UBA5518. The sequence continues at coordinate 459,161 of JADKDK010000008.1, read as the reverse complement.
GTACAAGCCGGTTCCCGGCCACTTCAAGGACTACATCGCGATACCCAAGGCCAACGGCTACCAGTCCCTGCACACGGTGCTGTTCGGCATGCACGGCGTGCCGATCGAGATCCAGATCCGCACCGCGGACATGGAGGAGATGGCCAACAACGGCATCGCGGCGCACTGGCTGTACAAGACCAGCGGCTCCGAGAAGCCCGGCAGCGGCCATTCGCGCGCGCGCCAATGGGTGCAGGGCCTGCTCGAGATGCAGCAGCGCGCCGGCAACTCGCTCGAATTCATCGAGAGCATGAAGATCGACCTGTTCCCGGACGAGGTCTACGTCTTCACCCCGCGCGGCGACATCTTCGCGCTGCCCAACGGCGCGACCGCGGTGGATTTCGCCTACACGGTGCATACCGACATCGGCAACAGCTGCGTCGCCTGCCGCATCGACCGCAACCTCGCTCCGCTCAGCACGCGCCTGCAGAGCGGGCAGACCGTGGAGATCGTGACGGCCCCGCGCGCGAACCCGAATCCGACCTGGCTCAATTTCGTGGTGACGGCGAAGGCCCGCACCAACATCCGCCATTACCTCAAGGGCCAGCAGCAGTCGGAATCGATCGAGCTCGGCCGGCGCCTGCTCGACAAGGCGCTGGTGAGCCTGCAGAGCAGCATGAAGACGATCGATCCCCGGACCGTGGAGCAGTTGCTCGCCGAGACGCGCCGCGCCTCCTTCGACACCATCCTCGAGGAGATCGGCCTCGGCAACCGCGTCGCGCTGCTCACCGCGCGCCGGCTGCTCGAGAGGGGCGAGGGCATTCCCGGGGCGAGCGCCGCGGAGGCGCTGCCGCTGGCGATCCGCGGCACCGAGGGCATGGTGATCAACTTCGGCAAGTGCTGCTACCCGATTCCCGGCGACGCGATCGTCGGCCACATCAGCGCCGGCCGCGGCGTGGTGGTGCACCGCGACAACTGCAACAACATCGCCGAGTTCCTCGACGACCCCGAGCGCTGCACGCCGCTGCGCTGGGCCGAGGACACGCGCGGCGAATTCAGCGTCGAGCTGCTGGTGGAACTGGAGAACCAGAAGGGCGTGATCGCCGCGCTGGCGAACCGCATCAGCAGCCTGGACGTAAACATCGAGAAGATCGGCATGGAGGAGCGCGACGCGCGGCTCAGCCAGGTGCGGCTGGTTATCGCGGTCGCCAACCGCGTGAACCTGGCGCGCATCATCCGCCGCATCCGCACGGTCAGGTCCGTCATGAAAGTCACGCGGGTAAAGCGCTGATGTCCCCCCGCATTCGCATCGAGGAGCACCCATGAGCAATCGCGCAGTCATCCACGCGAGCGACGCGCCGCAGGCAATCGGCCCTTATTCGCAGGCCGTGAAGATCAACAACGTGGTCTACATGTCGGGCCAGATCCCGCTCGACCCGGCGACCATGCAGCTGGTCGCGGGCGACATCACGGAGCAGACGGTGCGCGTGTTCGAGAACCTGGCGGCCGTGGCGCGCGCCGCCGGCGGCGACCTCAACCACTGCGTGAAGGTGAACATCTACCTCACCGACCTCGCGGACTTCGCCGCGGTCAACGCGGTGATGGCCCGCTATTTCGCCGAACCCTACCCGGCGCGTGCCTGCGTGCAGGTCGCCGCGCTGCCGCGTGGCGCCGCGGTGGAGATCGAGGCCACGATGGTGGTCAAGTCCTGAGCGGCGCGATCAGCGGCGCATAGCCGGCGCGAAAATCGGGATAGCGCAACGCGTAACCGGCCTCGAGCAGGCGCCGGTTGCTGCAGCGCTTGCTGCCGGGTGCGCGCCCGCCCTGCGCGCCACCCGCCGCGTCGTCCAGCGCCACGCCGAGCCCGGCGGCGATCCAGTGCCGCACCTCCCACATCGGCGCCGGCTCGCTGTCCACGCCGAGGTAGAGCGGTGCGAGCGCCTCGCCGCGCAGCAGGGCGCCCGACCAGGAACTGCAGGATGCCAGCGCAGTCCTCGCGATGAATCCGGTTGGTGTAGCGCACCGGCTCGCGCGCACAGCCGATGCCTGCGGCGACCTCGCGCAGCAGCCGCTCGCGGCCCGGGCCGTAGATGCCGCCGAAGCGCAGCACCGTGGCGCGATGTGCGGCGCGCTCGCGCAGCAGCGCCTCGGCCTGCAACAGGATGCGGCCGGAAAAGCCGTGCGGCTCGGTGGGCGAATCCTCATCGACCCATTCGCCGTCGCACTGGTGGTAGACCGCGGTGCTCGATGCCAGCAGCACGTGCGGCGTGCCACGCAGCACGTCGAGCAGGTTCGCGAGCCCCTCGACGTAGACGCGACGATAGTGGTCCTCGTCGAAGCGGCCCGCGGCACTGCTGACCACGACGATGTCGAAGCGACGCTCGCCGAGGAGGGCGAGCGTGGCCGGCTCGCCCAGGTCCGCCGCCAGCGGCTCGATGCCGGCGGGCAGCAACCCGGCGCGACGCCGCAGGCCGGCCACGCGATGGCCCGCATCGCGCAGCCGCTCGGCCAGCGCGCCACCCACATCGCCACAACCGGCTATCAATATGTCCGCCCCGTTCATCGACGCCTCCCGCAACTGCATTGGGCTATCATCGCAGTCCGCCCACGTCATCGGCCAGCCGCTTGACCCCCGATTCCGCCAGCTCGCGATCTTCGCTCGAACAACTGCCCGTCACGGCGCTGCGCGGCGTCGGGCCGCGGCTGGCCGGCAAGCTCGCCGCGCTCGAGATCCGCAGCGTCGCCGACCTGCTGTTCCACCTGCCGCTGCGCTACCAGGACCGCACCCGCGTGAGCGCGGTGCGCGAATTGCGCCCCGGCGCGGAGGCCGTGGTCGAAGGGCGCGTGCTCGCGGCACGCGTGGAGTTCGGCCGCCGGCGCAGCCTGGCCTGCACGCTTGCCGACGCCAGCGGGACGATGACGCTGCGCTTCTTCCACTTCAGCGCGGCCCAGCAGCACAACCTCGAGCGCGCGGCGCGCCTGCGCTGTTACGGCGAGGCGCGTCTCGGGCGCAGCGGCATCGAGATGTACCACCCGGAATGCCAGGTGCTGGATGCCGACGAGCCGGCGCCGGACGCGGCGGCACTGACCCCAATCTACCCCAGCACCGAGGGCCTGCATCAAGCCAGTTGGCGCTCACTTACCGAGCAAGCTTTGCGGCATCTCGGCAGCAACACGCTGCGCGAGCTGCTGCCGGCCGGGCTGCTGCGTGGCGCCGGACCGCTCGCCGAGGCGCTGCGCTACCTGCACCGGCCGCCGCCCGATGCGCCCGTCGCCGAGCTGCTGGCCGGCACCCATCCCTACCAGCAACGCCTCGCGGCCGAGGAACTGCTGGCGCACCACCTCGGGCTGCTGCTGATGCGCAAGCGCGCCCGCACGCACCGCGCCCCCGTGATGCATGACGACGGCCGACTCGGCGAGCGCCTGCTGCGCTCGCTCGCTTTCACCCCGACCGGCGCACAGCTGCGCGTCAGCGCCGAGATCCGCCGCGACCTCGCGAGCGGAGCGCCGATGCTGCGCCTGGTGCAGGGCGACGTCGGCTGCGGCAAGACGCTGGTGGCCGCGCTCGCCAGCCTCGCGGTGATCGAGAACGGCTGGCAGGTCGCGATCATGGCACCCACGGAACTGCTGGCCGAACAGCACTACCGCACGTTCTCGGCGTGGCTGGATCCGCTGGGTTTGCGCACGGTGCTGCTGAGCGGGCGCATGCCGGCGGCGGAGCGCCGCGCCACGCTGGAGGCGCTGGCGCTGGGCGAGACACCGCTGGCCGTCGGCACGCACGCGCTGTTCCAGGAGCAGGTCGGTTTCGCGCGGCTGGGGCTGGTGATCATCGACGAGCAGCACCGCTTCGGCGTGCACCAGCGCCTGGCGCTGCGCGAGAAAGGGCTGGCGGACGGCTTTGCGCCGCACCAGCTGGTGATGACGGCGACCCCGATACCGCGCACGCTGGCGATGACCGCCTACGCGGACCTCGACTATTCGCTGATCGACGAACTGCCGCCGGGGCGCACGCCGGTCGCCACCGCGGTGGTGAGCAATGCGCGCCGCGACGAGGTGGTCGAGCGCGTGCGCGCCGCCTGCGCCGAAGGGCGGCAGGCTTACTGGGTCTGCACCCTGATCGAGGAATCCGAGACGCTGGAGGCACAGGCCGCCGAGGCGATCGCCGCGGAGCTCGCCGAGCGGCTGCCGGCGCTGCGGGTGGGACTCGTCCACGGCCGCGTCCCCGGCAGACAGCGCCTCGAGATCATGAACGCCTTCAAGGCCGGCGAGATCGAACTGCTGGTGGCCACCACCGTGATCGAGGTCGGCGTGGACGTGCCGCGCGCCTCGCTGATGATCATCGAGAACGCCGAGCGGCTCGGGCTGGCGCAGCTGCACCAGCTGCGTGGACGGGTCGGTCGCGGCCGCGATGCCAGCCACTGCGTGCTGTTGTACCAGGCACCGCTGTCGCTGGCCGGGCGCGCGCGGCTCGATGCGATGCGCGACACCTGCGACGGCTTCGTGCTGGCCGAGCGCGACCTCGAGCTGCGCGGCCCCGGCGAACTGCTGGGCACGCGCCAGACCGGCCTGATGGGCCTGCGCTTCGCCGATCTCGGCCGCGACGGCGCGCTGCTGCCGGCCGTGCGCGCGGCGGCCGAAACGATGCTGCGCGAACATCCCGGGCAGATCGACGCGCTGCTCGACCGCTGGATCCCGGGCCGCACCCGCTACGCCGAGGCCTGATGCCGACTGCGTCACCGAATCGGCTGGCGCGCGTGTGGGCCCCGGCACGCTCTACTACAATTCCCTCAGCGTGACAGCAGGGCATCCGCCCCGGCGCGGAGGACCAGGACGATGCAATTACCCGAAGCCGTGAGCAACGTGCTGGATGCCGGCGGTATTCCGTGGTCACCGGCGGAGCTTGCCGCGGGCCCGGCGCAGACAGTGGTACGCCCCGTGATGCTGCAGGATGCCGCCGGCCGCGTGCTCGTGCTGGTCGCGGCGGACTCGTTGCTGGACCTGGACGCACTGAACCGCGGCACCGCGCGCGAGCTGATCGCCACGCCCGCGGAGGCCCTGGCGCCGTTGTGCGCCGCGCGGGGCCTGCACTCCCTGCCGGCGGTGCCCGGCGTGCTCGAGCTGCCCGTGATTGCCGACCAGCGCCTGCTCGCGAGCAGCGAGCTCGGTCTCGACGCCGGTGCCGGCGGGGCACAGCTGCAGATGTCCGGGGCGGCGTTCCGCGCCCTGCTGGAGTCGCGTGGCGGCGCGACCGCGGATTTCTGCGTCGCGCTCGATGACATCCCGCCCGCGGCCGCCGCGAGCGCCGACGTCGCGGAGATCGGCAACGCGGTCGCGCGCTTCACCGCGCGGCGCATCGAGCGCCGCCTCGAGGACACCCTCGATTTCCCGCCGCTGCCGGAGATCGCCCATCGCATCATCCGCATCAGCGCCGACCCCTATGCCAGCGTCAGCGACCTGGCGCGGGTGGTCGAAATAGACCCCTCGCTGTCGGCGCAGGTGGTCAGCTGGGCGTCCTCGCCGTACTACGCGGCGCCGGGCAAGGTGAAGTCGATCCAGGACGCCATCGTGCGCGTGCTCGGCTTCGACCTGGTGATGAACCTCGCGCTGGGGCTGGCGCTCGGCAAGACCATGCGCCTGCCGAAGGAAGGGCGCTACGGTTACCGCAACTACTGGCTGCAGGCCGTTCATGGCGCCGCGATGGTCGAGGGCCTGTGCAAGGCCATGCCCTCGAGCCTGCGCCCCGCTCTGGGCCACGCCTATCTCGGCGGGCTGCTGCACAACTTCGGCTTCCTGATCCTCGCGGAACTGTTCAAGCCGCAGCTGCAACTGGTCTGCCGCTACACCGAGGCCAACCCGCACCTCGGGCACTGGCATGTCGAACGCTTCCTGCTCGGGGTGACGCGTGAACAGATGGCGGGCTGGCTGATGCGCTTCTGGCACCTGCCGGAGGAAGTCTGCGCGGCACTGCGCTTCCAGCAGGCGCCGGAGCAGGCCGGCGAACACGAGGTGCTGGCGCGCGTGCTGCACCTGGCGACGCGACTGCTGCGCGAACAGCACATCGGCAGCGCGCCGCTGCAGCCCATCGCGGACTCGATGTTCGCCGAGCTCGGCATCAGCCGCGCCGACGCACTCGCCGTGAGCGAGCGCATCCACGGTTCGGCCGGGGAGCTGCAGGCGATTGCGCGCGACCTCGCGGCCTGAGCTTGCACTCAGGGAATGATCGGCGGCAGTTCCTTCTGCAGTTGCAGCTTCTGCTTGCCGCCTTCGCCGGTCAGCGCGAACCCCAGCAGCTTGCCCGCGGGATCGCGGAATTCCGCGACGAGATCCGGGCCGCTGCCGCTGATCGACCACGCCCCGGGCGCGCCCACCGGCGGCGGCGAGACCACCACCGGGCAGGCCGGGGTCTTGATGGTGACCGGCATCGCCGGGTAGCTGACCTCGGTCGGCGTGCCGGCAAGCGTCTTGGCGAGCGCGCGCGCGCAGGCCATCAGCGGCGCGACGTAATACAGCACGTGGCCATCAACCTCCGCGCAGTCGCCCAGCACGTAGACATCGGGCGCGCTGGTCGCGAGCAGACGGTTCGCGACCACGCCGCGGTTCACCGCGATGCCGGCCGCTTTCGCGAGTTCCAGGCGCGGGCGCACCCCGATCGCCGAAACCGCCATGTCGGCCTCGATGCGACGCCCGTCGTTCAGCGTCGCCACGATGCCCTTGCCACCGGGCGCGAGGTTCACCTCGCTGACCAGCGGGCCGAAGTGGAACTTCGCGCCGAGCGCCTCGAGCGCGCCCTGCACCGCGCGGCCCGCGGGCTCGGGCAGCAGCGTGGGCAGGCACCAGCCGAGCGGATCGACGGCCTCGACCGCGAAACCGCCGTTGCAGAGATCGTTGGTGAATTCGCAGCCGATCAGCCCGGCGCCGATGATCAGCACCTTCTTCACGTCGTTGTTCCTGATCGCGGCGCGAAAATCCGCGTAATCGAGCAGATCGTTCACCGAATAGACGTGGTCGAGGCCGTCGCCCTTCAACGGCGGGCGGATGGTGTCGGCACCCCAGGCGATCACGAGCCTGCTGTAGCCGACCGTGGTGGCCTCGCCGATGCGGATCTCGTGCTTCGCGGTGTCGATGCCGGTCACGTGCGTGTGTGTCCAGACGCTGGCGCGCAGGCTGATCGCCATGCTGCCGGCATCCATGGTCGCGAGCTCGTCAGGCGTGGTGTTCTTGGTGAAGCCGGTCGAGAGCATCGGCTTGGAATACATGCGACCGTCGTCGGAGGTGACCAGGATCAGCGGCGTGTCGCTGTCGAGCTTGCGGAACTCGCGCGCCAGGTTGTAGCCGGCGAGCCCGGTGCCGATGATGATCACCGGCTGCGTGAGCGAGACGATATCGGCTTCCTGGTGATGCGGAACCGCCACCAGCGGGGTGTCGTCGATCAGCTCGAAGTCTTCCTTGCCAACGCCGCAATCCGGGCACAGCCAGTCGTTCGGCACGTCTTCCCAGCGCGTGCCGGCAGCGATGCCATCGTCGGGCCAGCCCTTGGCCTCGTCATAGACCCAGCCGCAAACGATACATTCCCACCGAGCCATGCCAATCTCCCTGCCGCCATCGCGCCGTCGCTGCTGTCATTGTCATCGCGCACCCGCTACGCTCCGGGCCGCGTCGAGGAACTTCCGCGGCGAATGAACGGCTAGAATCAGCGGCGTCCTGACCACGGAGAGCGCAGCATTGTACGCGTTAGCGTCCGCGGGCTTCCAGCCCGACGAACCCGCCTGGAAGCCCTGGCGGCGGTTCGATTCCTCGCAATTGCCACCGGCGACGCGGCACTGGCTGCTGGACGAAGGCTCCCTCACCGCGATTCTCCAGGCAGCCTGCGGCAACCGCCTGCGCGTGCGCGTGCTGCGCCAGGCATGGCAGCGTCCGCGCGCCTCCGAGCGACGCGCGCTGGGCCTCGGCGCGCACGAGGTGGCACTGGTGCGCGAGGTGCTGCTCGAGTGCGCCGGCGAGCCGTGGGTGTTCGCGCGCAGCATCATGCCCGCCGCCACGCTGCGCGGGCGCCTGCGCCACCTGCGCCGCTTCGGCGAGCGCTCGCTGGGCGCGCTGCTGTTCTCCAGCCGCGGGCTGCGGCGCGAGCCCTTCGAAGTGGCGCTGGTGCGCGCTGGCCACGGCATCCTGCCCGCGCCGCCGGCCGACGGCGCCACGGTGTGGGGCCGGCGCTCGGTGTTCCGGGTGCATGGCGCGCCACTGCTGGTCGCGGAGTTCTTCCTGCCGGCCTGCCGGCTGGGCTCGCTATAATCCCGACCCAGCGCCCCTCACAGGTCAATCCATGGAATTGCGCGCACGCCTGCCGCTGTACCTTCGCCTGATCCGCTTCGACCGTCCGATCGGCACGTTCCTGCTGCTGTGGCCGACGTGGTGGGGGCTGTGGTTCGCGGCGCAGGGCCAGCCCTCCCTGGCCAACCTGCTGATCTTCACCGCCGGCGTGTTCCTGATGCGCTCGGCCGGCTGCGTCGCCAACGATTACGCGGATCGGCATATCGACGGCCACGTCGAGCGCACGCGCGAGCGCCCGCTGGCGAGCGGACAGCTGGGCGAGCGCGAGGCGCTCGCGCTCGGCGCGGTGCTCGCGCTGGCGTCCTTCGCGCTGGTGCTGCTGACCAATGCGCTCACGGTGTGGCTCTCGTTCGCCGCGCTGGTGTTCGCGGCGGGCTATCCCTTCCTGAAGCGCTACACGCACCTGCCCCAGGTCGGACTCGGCATCGCGTTCTCCTGGGGCATACCGATGGCGTTCGCCGCCGAGCGCCAGGTGCTGTCTCCACCGCTCTGGCTGCTGTTCTTCGCGGCCGTGCTGTGGAGCGTGGTCTACGACACCTTTTACGCGATGGTCGATCGCGAGGACGACCTCGCGATCGGGGTGAAATCCACCGCGATCCTGTTCGGCGACGCCGACCGGCTGGTCACCGCACTGCTGCAGTTCCTGGTGCTGGTGCTGCTGTGGCTCGCCGGTCGCCAGTTCGGCATGGGGTTGCCGTACACGCTGGCCCTGCTCGGCGGCGCGGCGCTGTTCGCGTGGCAGCAGTACCTGATCCGTGAGCGCGAGCGCGCGCGCTGCTTCCGCGCCTTCCTCAACAACAACCTGTTCGGCCTGCTCGTGTTCGCCGGCATCGCCACCGACTACCTGCTGCGATGACACGCGCGCAGTTCCTGCCCGGCATCCGCGAGGTCGCGGCGGCGGACTGGAATGCGCTCGCCGGGCGCGACTATCCCTTCCTGCGCCACGAGTTCCTCTGCGCGCTCGAGGACAGCGCCAGCGTGGGCGGCGACTCCGGCTGGGAGCCGCACCACCTGCTGCTGCGCGAGGGTGCGCGGCTGGTGGGCGCGATGCCCTGCTATCTGAAGCGGCACTCCTACGGCGAGTACGTGTTCGACTGGTCGTGGGCGGATGCCTATCGCCGCCACGGCCAGCCGTATTACCCGAAGCTGCTGAGCGCGGTGCCGTTCACACCGGCCGCGGGGCCGCGGCTGCTGCTGGCCGAGGGGCTGGCGTTCGCGGACCTGCAGGCGGAACTGCTCGCGGCGGTGCGCGAGGAAATGGCGCGTCTGGGCGCCTCGTCATGGCACCTGCTGTTTCCCGAGCAACCGGTTGCCGGGGAACTGGCCGCCGCCGGCCTCGGCCATCGCACCGGCGTGCAGTTCCACTGGCACAACCGCGGCTATCGCGACTTCGCCGATTTCCTCGACCTGATGCAGTCACGCAAGCGCAAGCAGCTGAAGCGCGAACGGCGGCTGGTGGTGGAACAGGGGCTGCAGCTGCGCGCGCTGCGCGGCACGGAGGTCGACGCTGCGCTGTGGGATCGCTTCCATCACTTCTACCAGCTGACCTACGCACGGCGCAGCGGCCACGGCGGCTACCTGAACCGCGCGTTCTTCCGGCTGCTGGGACAGTCGATGCCCGAGCGCCTGCTGCTCGTCGTCGCCGAGCACCGGCGCGAGGTCGTGGCCGGCGCGCTCTACGTGATCGGCGCCGACACGCTCTACGGCCGCTACTGGGGCTGCACGGAGGACTACGCGCAGCTGCATTTCGAGACCTGCTACTACCAGGGCATCGACTTCTGCATCCGCGAGGGCCTCGCGCGCTTCGACGCCGGCGCGCAGGGCGAGCACAAGCTCGCGCGCGGTTTCGAGCCGGTGCTCACGCACTCCTGCCACCTGATCGCGCACCCGGGCTTCCGCGCGGCGATCGACGACTTCCTCGCGCGCGAACGGGACGCGATCGAGAGTTACCGGCGCGAGGCCGCCGCAGCACTGCCGTACCGCGATGCGGTGTAGCGCGGCGTCAGCGTCGGGGCGGGCGTGCTCAGGACGAGGCCAGCAGCGCCAAGGTGCGCGCGTCCGCTTCACCACCGTAATAGCGTTCGAGCACGCGCCGGAACACCGGGTCCGCGCCGGCCACTTGCGCGAACAGCGTCATCGAGGAGCGCAGCTTCAGGTCGTCGGGCGAGCCGAGGATCTCGTGCGCCGTGCGTCCGGGCACGTCGAGCAGCGCGCGGGCGCATTCCTCGAGCCGCGGCCCGAGCAACGGGTGCGCGAGATAGGCGCGAGCCTCGGCGAGATCGGCGATCGCGTAATGCACCGCCGTCGCGCTGAGACCCAGCCCCGCGAGCTGCGGGAACACGAACCACATCCAGTGCGTTCGTTTGCGCCCTGCGCGCAACTCCGCCAGCGCCTGCGCGTAAACGGCGTGCTGCGCATCGAGAAAGCGTTGCAGGGTCATGGTGCGCGAACCCACACTAACAGACGGTTGTTGGCCGGCATCGCGTGATCGGCAACCGGTTCGAGACCCGCGGCGCGCGCCAGCGCGTCCACCGCCTCGTGGTCGCGGATACCGCTCGCGGGGTCGCGCCGGCGCAGCCAGTCGTCGAAGGCCGCGTTGCTGTCGCTGGTGTAGCGCCCGCCGTAGTTGAAGGGGCCGTAGATCGCGAGCACCCCGCCCGGCGCGAGGCATTGCCCCACCCCGCTGAACAGCGCGCGCACGCCGTCCCAGCCCATGATGTGCAGCGTATTGGCGCTGAATATCGCGTCGAAGGGACCGGCAGGCCACGCGCCGCGCACATCGAGCGCGAGCGGCGCCCGCACGTTTGGCAGCGGGTGCGCGGCGAGCCGGGCGCGCACTGCCTCGTCCTGTCCCGGCACCTCGCTGGTCTGCCACACGAGTTGCGGCAGCGCGGCGGCGAAATGCAGCGCATGCTGCCCGGTGCCGCTGCCGATCTCGAGCACCCGCGTGGCGCCGGCGAAATGCACGCGCAGCTTCTCGAGGATCGGATCCTTGTTGCGCTCGCAGGCCTCAGAGAAAGGCAATTCGGTCATGGTCGCTCCTGTCGGTCTGGCAGAGATGCTGCGCCGAGGCGGCAGTCCGCATGAATGCGGACCTACGAGATCGCGAGTATCAGCGGACGAACAGCCATTCCCGGTCGCAGGACAATGCCGGCTCGTAGCGATAGCCGTCCTCGGCGAAGGCCTTGAGATCCTCGGCGCGCTGCAGGCGGTGGCGAATCGCAAAACCGGCCATCGCGCCGCGCGCGCGCTTGGCGTTGAAGCTCACGATCTTCAGCGTGCCGCCGCGGCTTTCCTTGAACACCGGCGTGATCACCGCCAGCGTCAGCCGCTCCTGGGCGACGGCGCGAAAATACTCCTGCGAGGCCAGGTTCACCAGTTCGCGGGCGCCCGCGGCGCGGGCCTGCACCTGCAGCGCGTCGGCGATGCGCGGCCCCCAGAATTCGTAGAGGTTGCGCCCGCGCGCGTTCACCAGCTGCGTGCCCATCTCGAGCCGATAAGGCTGGATCGCATCGAGCGGGCGCAGCAACCCGTAGAGGCCGCTGAGGATGCGCAGGTGCTGCTGCGCGAACGCGAACTCCTCGGCGGAAAAGGTCTCGGCGCGCATGCCGAGGTAGACGTCGCCGCGGAAGGCGAGCAGCGCGGCACGGGTGGCGCGCGCCGGCGCACGTGCGCGCCAATCCCGGTAGCGCGCGTGGTTCAGCGCTGCGAGCTCCGGGCTGATCGACATCAGATTGCGGATCGCCTCGACCGGTAGCGCGCGCAACCCGTCGATCAGCGCTACCGCGTCCTTGGTGAATGCGGGGCGCGTGACAGTGAGCTCGGGTACGGGGGAATCGAAGTCGAGCGTCTTGGCGGGCGATACGATCAGCAGCATGCACGGTCCTGGGGCTCGGGAATATTCGGGTGGTGCGGATGCGGACTCTGCCGATAGAATCGCGCCGACTCCACCCACACGGCGATTCTATCCCAATGAATGCCCTCGACCCATTGCGTTCCGCGCTGGCCGTCCTGGTGCTGGGTGGCGCTCTGGGCGGTTGCGGCGTCAACCCGGTCACCGGCTCGTCGGAAATGAGCTTCGTATCGGAACAGCAGGAGATCCGCACCGGCGAGCAGCAGTACGGGCCCAGCCAGCAGAGCGAGGGCGGCCAGTACGTGCTCGATCCCGAGCTGAATGCCTACGTGGCGCGCGTCGGACAGAGCCTGGCGCGCGTCAGCGAGCGCTCGCAGCTGCCCTACGAGTTCGTGGTGCTGAACAATTCCTCGCCCAACGCCTGGGCGCTGCCCGGTGGCAAGATCGCGGTCAACCGCGGCCTGCTGGTGCAGCTCGAGGACGAATCGCAGCTCGCCGCGGTGCTGGGCCACGAGATCGTGCACGCCGCGGCCCGCCACGGCGCCAAGGCCCAGGAGACCGGCACGCTGCTCAACATCGGCCTCGCGGTACTCGGCGTCGCGACGGCGAACAGTGCCTACCAGGACCTCGCGCTGCAGGGAGCGCAGATCAGCGGCGCGCTGGTCCAGACACGCTACGGCCGCGAGGCGGAACTGGAATCGGATTACTACGGCATGCAGTACATGGCGCGCGCCGGCTATGACCCGCAGGGCGCGGTGAGATTGCAGGAAACCTTCGTGAAGCTGTCGCAGGGACGACGACAGGACTGGCTGAGCGGCCTGTTCGCGAGCCACCCGCCCTCGCAGGAACGCGTCGACGCCAACCGGCGCACCGCGCAGAAGCTGGGGCCGGGCGATGACGGGCGCGAGGAATACCAGCGCCGCATCGCGCGCCTGAAGCGCGACCAGCCGGCCTACGACGCCTACGACAGAGGCGTGGCCGCGATGAACGCCGGGCGCTACCAGGAGGCCCTCAAATACGCCGAGCAGGCGCTGAAGCTGCAGGAGCGCGAAGGGCTGTTCCACGAATTGCGCGGCGTCGCCGCGGCGAGACTCGATCGCCCGGCCGACGCGATCAACAGCTTCAACCGCGCCATCGCCGCGAACCCGAACTTCTTCCGCCCCCACCTGTTGCGCGGCAAGCTGCACCTCGAGCGCGGCAATCTCGACATCGCCGCACAGGACCTGAGCGCCTCGAACCGGCTGCTGCCCACGGCGGATGCGACCTTCGGGCTCGGCGAGATCGCGCAACGCCAGGGTGATACCCAGACTGCGCTGCGCCATTACCAGGCGGTGGCCAACAGCGGCTCATCGCTGGCGCCCGCCGCGCGCGAGCGCATCGCCCGCCTCGGAAGCGGCCTCACCAACATTCGCTGACGACCGGACATTCCCATGAAGACTCCCGTAAAGACAAGAACCGTATCCGCTATCGACGAAGCCCCGCGACCGAGCGGCGAGCTCGCCCTGCAGACCATCGCGATGCCCAAGGACACCAACGCCAACGGCGACATCTTCGGCGGCTGGCTGCTGTCGCAGATGGATCTCGCGGGCGGTATCGCGGCCGCGAAGGTCGCGCGCGGGCGCGTGGCCACCGTCGCCATCGACCGCATGAGCTTCATGGTGCCGGTGCAGGTGGGCGCCGTCGTGAGTTGCTACACCGAGGTGATCTCGGTCGGGCGCAGCTCGATCCAGGTGCAGATCGAGGTGTGGTCACGCGTCTCGGGCAGCACGGGCGAAACCGGCTCGCACGACAAGGTGACCGAGGGCACCTTCGTGTTCGTCGCGATCGACGAGAACGGCCGCACGCGGGCGGTCCCCACGTCCTGATTCAGTCTGGGCGGAATCAGGCTGCCCCTGGACGAATGTTCATGCGGGCTCGAGATTGGCATAGGAGAGCACCAGCCACTTCGCGCCTTCGCGCGCGAAGTTCACGTTGATGCGCGCGTGCGCGCCCTGGCCCTCGAAATTGATGATCACGCCTTCGCCGAACTTCGCGTGACGCACCGCCTGCCCCAGGCGCAGGCCGGTCTGCGGCACCTCGGCGCCGCGCGTGGCCGCCGAAGGGGCTCGGTATTGGTCGCCGAGCGACACCGGGCGCGTGATCGAGGCGCGCGGGCGCACCTCGCGCAGCAGCTGCTGCGGGATCTCGCGCACGAAGCGCGACATCGAGTTGAAGGTTTCGTTGCCGTGCAGGCGGCGTGATTCGGCGTAGGTCAGGAACAGCGAACGCATCGCGCGCGTGATGCCGACGTAGGCGAGGCGGCGCTCCTCCTCCAGCCGGCCCGGCTCCTCGCGCGACATAGCGTGCGGAAACAGGTTTTCCTCCATGCCCGCGAGGAACACCAGCGGGAACTCCAGCCCCTTCGCCGAGTGCAGCGTCATCAACTGCACGCCGTCCTCGAACTCCTCGGCCTGGCCGTCGCCTGCATCGAGCGAGGCGCGGTCCAGGAACTGCGGCAGCGACGGCTGCTCCGGATTCTCGGGCACGAACTGGCGGCAGGCGCTCACCAGTTCCTCGAGGTTCTCGGCGCGCGTCTGGCCACGCTCGCCCTTCTCGTTGCGGTGGAACTCGAGCAGCGTGCTGGCCGCGAGCACGTGGTCTGCCAGGTCGGCCAGGTCCATGCCGGCGGTATCGCGCTGCAGTTGGTCGATGAGATCGAGGAACGCGGTGAGCGCATTGCGGGCACGCGCCGGCAGCCCGGCAGCAACCTGAACGGCCGCCGCCCACAGCGAGATGCCGCGCTCGCGCGCGCTCGCGCGCAGCTGGTCGATGGTCGCCGTGCCGATGCCCCGCGTCGGCGTGTTCACGACGCGCTCGAAGGCCGCGTCGTCGTGACGGTTGGTGATCAGGCGCAGGTATGCCAGCGCGTTCCTGATCTCGAGGCGCTCGTAGAAGCGCTGGCCGCCGTAGACGCGGTAGGGAATGCCGCTGCGCAACAGCGCCTCCTCGAGCACCCGCGACTGCGCGTTGGAGCGGTAGAGGATCGCGGCATCGGCGCGCGGATGGCCGTCGGCGATCCAGCGCTGGATGTGGTCGACGATGAAGCGCGCCTCGTCCTGCTCGTTGAAGGCGGCGTAGAGCGTGATCGGCTCGCCTTCCTCGCCGCTGGTCCACAGCTGCTTGCCGAAGCGGCCCTGGTTGTGCGCGATCACCGCGTTCGCCGCGTCGAGGATCACGCTGGTCGAGCGGTAGTTCTGCTCCAGGCGCACGATGCGGGTGTCGTCGAAGTCGCGCTGGAACTGGTGGATGTTCTCGATCTTCGCGCCCCGCCAGCCGTAGATCGACTGGTCGTCGTCACCGACCGCGGTGACGCGCGCGGCCTTGCCCGCCAGCACGCGCAGCCAGGCGTACTGGATCGTGTTGGTGTCCTGGAACTCGTCGACGAGGATGTGCCGGAAGCGCTGCTGGTAGTGCGCCAGCAGCGCGGGCTGCTTCAGCCACAGCTCGTGCGAGCGCAGCAGCAGTTCCGCGAAATCCACCATGCCGCCGCGCTCGCAGGCCTGCTCGTAGCCGCGGTAGAGCACCAGCATCGTGTTCAGGTAATGGTCGCCGTAGGCCTCGATGTGGGCGGCGCGCCGGCCCTCGTCCTTCTGCGCATTGATCCACCACTGCGACTGCTTGGGCGGGAAGCGATCCTCGTCGATGCCGATGTCGCGGTAGACGCGCTTGATCACGCGCAGCTGGTCGTCGGAATCGAGGATCTGGAAGTTCTGCGGCAGCCCCGCCTCCTCCCAGTGCGCCTTCAGGAAGCGGTGCGCCAGCCCGTGGAAGGTGCCCACCCACATGCCGCGCGTCGAGACGCCGACCATCTCCTCGATGCGCGCGCGCATCTCGCGCGCTGCCTTGTTGGTGAAGGTCACGGCCATGATCCCGTGCGGCGAGATGCCGTCCTGGAATACCAGCCACGCGATGCGGTGCACCAGCACGCGCGTCTTGCCGCTGCCGGCGCCGGCCAGTACCAGCAGGTTGGTATCGGGCGCGGTGACGGCCTCGCGCTGCGCGGTGTTGAGGGAGTCGAGGATGCTTTCGGCGTACATCGGCGGATTCTACCAACAATCGCCTGCAACCGGTCCCGCCGCTTCCCGCGCAATCGCCGCATCCGCGCTTTCGCCCGATTGCCGGGACGGGCTTTTTGTTATGCTCCGCCGCTCAGCCGTCATCACTGGACCCGGAGAATCACGATGTCCCGCTATCTCGCCGCATTGCGACCCCTGGTTTTGGTCGCCGCCGCGCTCGGCGCCGTTGCCACGTTCGCCGAAACGCCGTCGCAACCCGAGGCGGCCGCCTATTTCATCTCGCCCGCCAATGGCGCCACCGTCAGCAACCCCGTCACCGTGCGCTTCGGGCTGCGCGGCATGGGGGTGGCACCGGCCGGCGTGGAGCGACCCGACACCGGGCACCATCATCTGCTGATCGATCTGGACACGCTGCCGCCCGCCGGCGTGCCGATGCCGATGGACGAGCAGCACCGGCATTTCGGCGGCGGGCAGACCGAGGTGACGCTGGAGCTCGCGCCGGGCAAGCACACGCTGCAGCTGCTGCTGGGCGACCACATGCACGTGCCGCACACCCCGCCGGTGGTCTCGGAGCGCATTACCATCACGGTCGAGTGACGGTGGGGGCCTTGAGCACCATCCTCAGCATCGACAACGCCGAACTCGCCTACGGGCTGCACCCGCTGCTCGACCGTGCCTCGCTCACCGTGGCGCAGGGCGAACGCATCGGGCTGATCGGACGCAACGGTACCGGCAAGTCCTCGTTGCTGCGCGTGATCGCGGGGGACGCCCCGCTCGACGACGGCGAGCTGCGCCTGCCCGCCGGCGGTCGCGTGATCCTGGTCGAGCAGGAGCCCGAGCTGCCGCCCGCCGCGACGCTGCGCGAGAGCCTGGTGCTGCGCGGCGGCTTCGACGCCATCCACGACGACAAGGAACGCTGGCGGCTGGAGGCGCGGCTGAGCGAATACGCGCACCGGCTGCAACTGAACGAGTACGCCGACATGGCGCGGCTCTCCGGCGGCGAGCGCAAGCGCGCCGCGCTGGCCCTTGCGCTGGCGCTGGAGCCGGAGCTGCTGCTGCTCGATGAACCGACGAACCACCTCGACATCGAGGGCATCACGCTGCTCGAGGAGTTGCTCGCGAAAGTGTCCGCGGCGATCGTGATCACGCACGACCGCGCCTTCCTCGACCGCATCGCGACCCGCATCGTCGAGCTCGACCGCGGGCTGCTGCGCTCCTACCCCGGAAATTTCTCGGCCTACGAGTCGCGCAAGGCGGACCAGCTCGCCGCCGAGGCCGTGGCGGCACGCAAGTTCGACAAGTTCTGGGCCGAGGAAGAAGCGTGGATCCGCCAGGGCGTCAAGGCGCGGCGCACGCGCAACGAGGGGCGCGTGCGCCGGTTGGAGCGCCTGCGCAACGAGCGCGCGGAACGGCGCGAGCGCATGGGCAACGTGCGACTGCGTCTCGATGCCGGGGAGCGCTCGGGCAAGCTGGTCGCCGAACTCGAGAACGTCTCGAAGTCCTTCGGCGAGCGTACCGTGGTGCGTGACCTGTCGCTGCGGCTGCTGCGCGGCGACCGCCTCGGGCTGATCGGTCCCAATGGCGCAGGCAAGAGCACGCTGATCAAGCTGATGCTCGGGCAGATGCAGCCCGACGGCGGCACCGTGAAGCTGGGCACCAGCCTGGAGGTCGCCTACTTCGACCAGATGCGCGAGCAGCTCGACCTGGCGAAGACCGTCGCCGAGACCATCAGCCCCGGTTCGGAGTGGGTGGAGATCGGCGGTGCCCGCAAGCACATCATCAGCTACCTCGGCGACTTCCTGTTTCCGCCCCAGCGCGCCGGCTCTCCGGTCGGCACGCTCTCGGGGGGCGAGCGCAACCGCCTGCTGCTGGCGCGGCTGTTCGCGCGTCCGGCAAACCTGCTGGTGCTGGACGAGCCGACCAACGACCTCGACATCGAGTCGCTCGAACTGCTGGAGGACACGCTGCAGGGCTACACCGGCACGCTGCTGCTGGTGAGCCACGACCGCGTGTTCCTCGACAACGTGGTGACGCAGACGCTGGTCGCCGAAGGCGACGGCCACTGGCAGGAGTATGCCGGTGGCTACAGCGACTGGCTGCTGCAACGGCCACAGCCCGCTGCGGCGCCGGCGCCGGTCGCGACGCTGGTTGCGGCGAAGGCTCCCGCGCGCCAGCGTAGCGGCGCGAAGAAGCTGAGTTTCAAGGAGCAACGCGAGCTCGAGAGCCTGCCCGCCACCATAGACGCGCTGGAGAAGGAACAGGAAGCGCTGCTCGCCGGCATGGGCAGCGCCAACATGGAGGCAATGCGCGCCGCGTCGACGCGCGCCGCCGAGATCACGGAACTGCTCGAATCCGCCTTCGCGCGCTGGAGCGAGCTGGAGGAACGCGGCGCGTAGGGCCGGATTCATCCGCACAGGGATGCCGGCAAATACGGCCCGATGTCCGGCTGAAGCCGAACCTACAGTTCGCCCGACTCGAGCATCTGCGCCGGATCGCGCATGTCGAGCATCCCCAGGTAGCCGCCCATGTCGGCTATGGCGTCGTGCACGCCGTAGCCGATGAGGCGCCGCGCCAGCGGCGAGAGCTCGCGCGCGCGTGCCGGCGGCACCGCGAGGATGTTGTTCTCCTCGGTGCGCAGCCAGCCCAGCGTGTAGCTCAGGTGAAAACCGCGGCGCCACTCGTCGGCGGTGCTGTTGGCGCCACCGCCGTGGATCGTCGAGCCGAGGTAGATCACCGCCGATCCGGCCGGCATCCCGGCGTGCGCCGTTTCCGCCTCGGTGGCGACGCGATCGCGCGGCCAGCGATGACTGCCCGGCACCACGTAGGTCGCGCCGTTGTCGCGACGAAAATCGACCAGCGCCACGACCGCGGCGAGCTGCAGTTCGGGGTGCGGACGCGGGCAATGCACCCACACGTCCTCGTCGCGATGCGGCCACTGCGCCTGCGCCCCCGGGCCACGGTCCATCAGGTGGCCCAGGTTCAGCTGGTAGCCCGCACAGCCGGGCAGCAGCACGCGGTCGCACAGCGCGAGCAACAGCGGATGGCACATCACGTTTTCGGCGAAGGCGAGCGACTTGCCGGCGAGCCCGGTCACGTGGCGCACGCACGTGCCGAAGAAGGCGTCCAGCACCGGGTTGAGGTGATTCATGTGCGGATCGGCCCGCGCCAGCAGCGGATCGACATCGCCGTTGAGCTGCGAGAGCAGGGGCTGGCCGAGCAGGCCATCGACGATCACCGCGCCGTGCTCGTCGAGGGCGGCGTGGATGCGCTCGACGGGGTCGCTGAGCGCAAATCGCGGCAGGCTGGCCATGGTGCATCACTCCCGGGTAGGCGATCGGCGGCAATTGCAGCAAGGCTACGCCGGGCGCGCGAATTCTCCTATAGTCGCGCCGGGCGCCGGAACGTTTTCGGCGGGGGCAGACACGGAGACGACGGCATGAGCGTGGTGGACATCGAACGGCGCGCAGACTGCGCGGTATTGACCCTGAACCGGCCGCAGGTGCTGAACACCATCAGCAACGACGTGCTGGACGCGCTGGAGCAGCATCTCGCGGCGATCGCCGGCGACGACAGCCGCGCGCTGATCCTGACCGGCACCGGGCGCGCTTTCTGCGCGGGCACCGACCTCAACGAATGGCATGGCGATCCGCAGGAACGGCTGCTGCGCGTGCATGCGCTGGTCGAGCGCATGCTGGAGTTCCCGAAACCCGTCGTCGCGGCGCTGAACGGGCTCGCGCTCGGCGGCGGCCTCGAGCTCGCGCTCGCCTGCACCTTCCGCGTGGCGCGGCGGGGCGCGAAGCTGGGGCTGCCCGAGATCAAGCTCGGGCTGCTCCCGGCCTACGCCGGCACGCAGCTGCTGCCGCGGCTGATCGGCGAGAACCGCGCGCTGGAGATGATGCTGAGCGGCGATCCGGTCGACGGTGACGCGGCGCTCGCCATGGGCCTGGTGAACCGCGTCTGCGCGGACGAGGCGGACGTGGTGGACGCGGCGGTCGAGTTCGCGGCGCGCTTCACGCGCCACAGCCTGGTGCCGCAGCGGGCGATCCGCCGCGCAATCAGCGAAGGGATGCGCCTGCCGCTCGACGAGGCGCTACGGCACGAACGCGAGCTGGTACGCGAGGTCTCCGCGAGCGCCGACACGCTCGAAGGCGTGCAGGCCTTCCTCGAGAAGCGCGCGCCGCGCTGGCGGGACATGTAGGTCCGGCTTCAGCCGGACAGATGCAATGTCCGGCTGAAGCCGGACCTTGTACGTTTGCTGTGGGCATGTTTTGTTCATGCCTGGTTTCCGGGGAAGCCGACCGGACCTTCGAGCAGCCTGGTGCTGACTCTGCGCGTAGAGAGGCTCCCCGCCCCATTCGACGAGCACGTGGAGTGTCTCGAGCTCTGGAGCCCGTGTGACAAGGGCGCGCCGTCGATAGTTGCGGGGTCGGGGAACCTGGAAGCCGATCTTACGAGCTTCACAGCGAGGTGCAATCCCATGACCGCAATAGTCACCGAGACCCTGTTGGCGTTCGACGTCGGCGCCAGAACCCATGAATTTGTCCACGAGACCGCAGGCAAGCTGGAACAGGGCCAGCTGCAGAACGACATCAGCGCCGTGCGCTCGTTCCTGGCGCGTCTGCTGAAGGATGGTCGCCGCCTGCGGGTGATCATGGAGGCGACGGGCATCTACTTCCTCGACCTTGCCCTTGTGGCCCACGAACTCGGCGCCGAGGTTGTGGTGATCAACCCCAAAGCGGGACATCACTTCGCCAAGGGGCTGGGGCTGCGCAGCAAGACCGATGCGATCGATGCCCGGATGCTGCTCGAGTTCCTGCGCCGCATGCCGCTCACGCGCTGGGAGCCGCCGGCCCGGGAATGCCTGCAATTGCGCCAGATCGGGCGTTATCTGGTGCAGCTCACCGACGAGAGCACGGCCGCCAAGAATCGCCTCCATGCCCTGGAGAGCACGGAGGAGACGCCGCGCTTCTTGCGCGAGGATTTACGTCGCTCGATCCGCTCGCTCGAGGGACGACTCGAGCGCATTCGTGCGCAGGCGATCGAACTGATCGGGCGCAGCGAGTCGCTCAACGCGGCCTTCCAGGCCCTGAACAGCATGGTCGGGATGGGCGACAAGTCGGCCGTCGCCGTGCTGGGCGAACTCTGCGTGCTGCCCCGCTCCCTGTCGGGGCGGGCCTGCACCAGCCATGCCGGGCTCGACGTGCGCCATCACCAGTCGGGCACGAGCGTGAACAAGCCCGGGCGCATCTCGAAGCACGGCAACAAGTACCTCAGGCGCGCGCTCTACATGCCGGCACTGAGTGCCGGCACCCACGATCCGCACGCCGCTGCGTTCAAGCAGCGGCTGCAGGCGCGAGGCAAGAAGGGCTTGCAGATCAACACGGCGATCATGCGCAAGATGCTCACCGCCGCCTGGGCGATAGTCAGAGACCCCACGCCTTACGACGGAGCCAGACTCTATGCGACGATAGAAACGCCTTGACACTCAACAGAGTGTCTACGCGAGCTCGTATTCGTCGAGCTTCGGCTCGCGCGTCCAGGTCCAGTAGTCGAGCAGCTTCCACGGCGAGAGCACGGTCACGCGTCCCTTGCTGTTGCGGTACCAGCTGTGCGCCACCGCGGGGTGCGACCACACGGTGCGCGCCAGCGTTTCCTCGAGGCGCCGGTTGTACGCGTCGTGCACCGCGCGACGCACCTGCAGCGTCTTCGCGTCGCGCTCGAGCATGACCCTGATGCACCCCATGATGTAGCGCATCTGGCACTCGCCGTGGAAGATCAGGCTGCCGCTGGCGGCGAGGTTCGTGGCCGGGCCGTACATCACGAACAGGTTCGGGAAGTCGGGCACCGTGATACCGAGGTAGGCAGCCGGATCGTCACCCCACCGCTCGCTCAGCTTCACGCCGTTGCGCCCGGTGATCTCCATCGGCCACAGGTAGCGGTTGGCATGGAAGCCCGTCGCGTAGACCACGACGTCGGCCTCGAACGCGGCGCCGTCCGCGGTGCGCACCGCCGTTTCCGTCAGCGCCACGACCTCGCGGTCGACCAGTTGCACGTTGTCGCGGCGCAGCGCCTGCAACCAGGAACCGTTGTCCTGCAGGGTGCGGCGCGCCAGCGGCGGGTACTTCGGCAGCACGCGCTGGAACAGCGCCTCGTCATCGCCACACTGCTGGCGGATCCAGTCCGTGAACATCTCGCGCGTGAATTCGTTGATCGCGTTGATCGAACGTTCCTGGTGCGGCCACTGCGGATCGACGAAGGTGCCTTCCCAGGTGCCGTCGGTGGCGGGCCAGAACAGCAGGAAACGGTACCAGCGTCCGTAGTAGGGCAGGTGACGGAAACACCAGCTCGCCCCCTCGGACACGGCACGGTGGTAATCGGGGTTCGGGAACATCCATTGCGGCGTGCGCTGGAAGCTGTAGACCTGCGCGGCCTCCTTGGCGATCTCGGGCACGAGCTGGAAGGCGCTGGCGCCGGTGCCGATCACCGCGACGCGCTTGCCGGCGAGGCTCACCGAATGGTCCCAGCAGGCGGAATGGAACGCCGGTCCGCGGAAGCGCCCGAGCCCCTCGATGTCCGGCAGCTTCGGGCGGTTCAGCTGGCCCACGCCGCTGATCAGCACGCGCGCGCGCAGCGTCTCGGTGGCACCGTCCTTCGCGCGCACGTGTACCCGCCATTCGCCGCTCGCCTCGTCGAACTCGGCCGCCTGCACCTCGGTATCGAAGCGGATCTGCGTCTCCACGCCGTACTTACGCGCGGTGCTCGCGAAATAGCGCTGCAGCTCGGGCTGGCGCGCGAAGAACTCCTGCCAGTCGGGGTTGGGCTCGAAGGAATAGCAGTAGAAGTGGTTGCCCACGTCCACGCGGCAGCCCGGGTAGGTGTTCTCGTACCAGGTGCCGCCCACGCCGGGGTTCTTCTCGATGATCACGTAAGGAACGCCTTCCTCCTGCAGGCGGATGCCCGCGAGGATCCCGGACATGCCGGCGCCGATGATCAGCACCGGCAGCGCCTCGCGTTGCGCGGGCGGTATATGCGCCAGCGAGACCTCGCGCGCGTCGCGCCCGTCGAGCTCCATCTCCTCGAGCATCATCGGCACGTAAGCCGAGGGCACCTCGCCGGCAACCAGGAAGCTCATCATGCGCTGCAGCGTTGCGGTATCCGGGGCCGGCGGCAGCGTGCAGCCACGGTCGCGGTAGGCCCTGATCACCTCCAGCGCGCGGCGTCGCACCTCGGCCTGCTGCCCGGGTGGCATCGCGCACTGCATGTCGTTCAGGAACGCCAGCACCGGGCGGATGTCGCCGTCGAGCAGGCTCGCGTCACCCGTCATGTGGATCATCGACATCATCAGGCAGGGGACGCTCGCCTCCGCGAGCGCCGCCGCGATGGTCGCGTCGTCGTCGGTGATCGGTTCGCCGGCCGGGTTGATACGGTGCGTCATGGCGGGTGCTCCGGTGGAATGCCTGTGCGAGACATTATCCGCCGGCGCGCGATTCACGGCTGATTACAATCGCGCAAGGCAGCCAGCGCGTACGAGGTCGGCGTTGATGCGAGTATCGGTCCCCCAGGCATGTGATCTCGCTCCAGGTTGCACGGCTGTAACGACAAGCCGGGCCGGCCTCGGGTAGGCTTCGGCACAAACACGAACCCTGGCAACACGGAGACCGGAACATGTCGGACGCCATCATCCCTTTCAAGGTCGAGATCGGGAGCGCCGGGATCGAGGACCTGCGCCGGCGCCTCGCCGCCACACGCTGGCCGGACGCCGAGACCGCGGGCGACTGGAGCCAGGGCATACCGCTCGCGTACATGCAGGAGGTGTGCAGCTACTGGGCCACGCAGTACGACATGCAACGCGTGGCGAAGCGCCTCAACGCCTTCCCGCAGTTCCGCACCAGTATCGACGGCCTGGGCTTCCATTTCCTGCACGTCCGCTCGCCGCACACCGACGCGCTGCCACTGGTGATGACGCACGGCTGGCCAGGCTCGGTCATCGAGTTCCTGGAGGTCATCGGCCCGCTCACCGACCCCACCCGTTATGGCGGCGAGGCGAAGGATGCCTTCCACGTCGTGTGCCCCGCACTGCCGGGCTACGGCTTCTCCGACAAGCCGCCCGCCAGGGGCTGGGGCGTCGAACGCATCGGCCGCGCCTGGGGCCAGCTGATGCAGCGCCTGGGCTACGATGGCTACGTGGCGCAGGGTGGGGACTGGGGCTCGATGGTGACCAGCAGCATCGCGATGACCGAAACCGCGCATTGCCGCGGCATCCACCTGAACATGCCGCTGGTCGCGCCCGACCCCGACACGATGAACGAGCTGACCACCCTCGAGCAGGGTGCGCTGGCCGCAATGCAGGACTATTACGAGCACGAATCCGGCTACTCCAAGCAGCAGAGCACACGGCCGCAGACGCTGGGCTACGGGCTCGCCGACTCGCCGTCCGGGCAGGCCGCATGGATCCTGGAGAAGTTCCGGGCCTGGACCGACTGCGGCGAGGGCGAGGCGAGGCATCCCGAGAACGCGCTCACGCGCGACGAACTGCTCGACAACGTGATGATGTACTGGCTGACGGACTCCGCCGCCTCCTCGGCGCGGCTCTACTGGGAGAGCTTCAGCACGCCGAACATGGAGCAGATCACGATCCCGGTCGGGGCGAGCATCTTCCCGAAGGAGATCTTCCGCAGCTCGCGGCGCTGGGCCGAGAAACGCTTCTCCCGGCTGGTACACTGGAACGAACTCGAGCGCGGCGGCCACTTCGCGGCCTTCGAACAGCCGGAACTCTTCGTGGGCGAGCTGCGCGCCTGCTTCCGCGCGATGCGCTGACCGATACTCAGTGCAGGGAACGGCCGGCCGCGGCCGGTTCGCGCTTCAGCGGCGGCATCGAGCCGTGATGCGCGATCATGCGCCAGCCCTCGTCGAAGCGGCGGAACACGTTGGTGGTCAGCACGTGGCTGGTTTGCTCGCCGTGCGAGATCTGTTCCCGCACCAGGTGCACCGCGAGCCCGCCCTCGCTGACTCGGCTCACCACGTGCACGCGGATCCGCGGCGCGAGGGCATCCTGGAAAATGGCCGCCCAGCTGTCGATCACCTCGTCACGGGTGCGCAGCAGCCCGCCGCCGGGGTGGATGCAGCTCGGGTCCTCATCGGCCCACACGGCCTCCATGGCCGCGAGATCGCAGGCGGTGAACGCCTGGTAGAAGGCGCGTTCGCACTCCATCGCGCTGGCGAACACCTCCAGCCGCCCCTTGCCCCGCCCCGCGTCGCCCATCGCCACCTCCTGCTGCCGCCGCATGGCGGCATGGTGCGCGCCGCAGCGATCGGCCGCAATGCCCGGCGGTGTCAACCGATCCCGCCCGCGAGCGTTTCCTGCAGCAACACGGTTCATCGCGACAGGGAGAGACCGATGCGCAGCAAGCTGATCACCGTCCTGATGCTGGGCGCCGCCCTCGGCGCCGCGCCGACCCTGGCCGACGGCCGTGGCCACAAGCGCGGCCACGGCCACCAGCAGCATGGTTACGAATACCGCGCGCCGGTGCGCGTGGTGCGCTACGAACGCTACGTCGAGGTGCCGCCGCCTCGGGTCTACTATTCCTCGTATTCGCCCCGTCCGGTGTATGTCCACTATGATGAGCACCGTCACGGGGGAGACCATGATCACGAACTCATCAAGTGGATCGGCGGAGCGATCGTGCTCGGCGAGATCATCCATCACACCGTCGGTCACTGACCGCCGGGCGACAGGATGCTGATGCGCGCTGGTGGCGGCGATGGCAGCGCAGAGGACAGCGATACCGGGGCGATGGATATCGAGGCATTCCTGCGCTCGGTCGAGCGCAGGGGTTTCCTGATGGCACGGCTGGCGCTCGGCAACGACGACGATGCGCTCGACGCGATGCAGGACACCATGATGCGGCTGGTGCAACGTTACGCGGACAAGCCCGCCGCCGAGTGGCGGCCGCTCTTCTACCGCATCCTGCACAACCGCATCACCGACACGCGCCGGCGCCGCACGATGGGGTCGCGGCTCTTCGGCTGGCTGGACCGGCGCGACTATGACGAGGGGCAGGATCCGCTGGAGCAGATCGCGGACCCCGCGGCGCTGGATCCCGGTAGGATCGCCGCCAGCAACGAGACCGCCGAGGCCCTGATGGGCGCGGTGGCCGAGTTGCCGCAGCGCCAGCAGCAGGCATTCATGCTGCGCTGCTGGGAGGGGTTGTCGACGGCAGAAACTGCAAGCGCGATGGGTTGCACTGAAGGCAGTGTGAAGACGCATTATTCGCGCGCCGTGCACGCGCTGAGGGCAAGGCTCGGGGAGCATCACTCATGAATACCTTCGAGGAGGATCTGCGCGCGACCCTGCGCAAGCAGGAGAACGCGCTCGACGGCCACACGCTCGCGCGACTGGGCGCGGCCCGGCGCGCGGCGCTGGCGACACCCGCGGCGCCGTGGTGGCGCCTGCACGTGCCGGCGCTCGGTGGCGCGGCGCTGGCGATGGCGGTCGCGGTGGTCATGCTCATGCCGATGCAAGAGCAGCTGCGCCCGCCCACGCGTGCCAGCGAGCAGTTGCTGAAGGATCCGCAGTTCTATGAGGACCTGGATTTCTACATGTGGCTCTCGGAATCGGAAATGGGCAACCGTGGCTGAGCCGCGCACGCGCACGGCGGTCCTGCTGTGCTGGGCCCTGGCGCTGGCCACGGGCACGGCGGCGGCAGACCCGGAGAGCCGGCAGCAGCGCGAGCGCGACGCGGGCCACGCATGGCTCGCGCGCAATGACGACAGCGGCCAGCGCAGCGAGGGCGGCAAAGGCCGCGAGGACCGCGTAGAGCAGCGCGCGCGGGACGGCGATCGCGGCCAGGAGAACCGCGCTGGCCGGTATTACCGCGAGCGTCCGGAGCGGCGCCCGAGTGATGTCGGGCAAACTCAGCGCATCGAGCGGCGCGAACCTGCTGCGGGACAGCCGCCACGCACGCAGCGGCCCGAGATCGGGATTGCGCCGCGCCAGCGCGCCGAGCGCGGCCCGGCCGGCCAGCCCGCGCAGTCACGACGCTGGGAGGATTTCAGCCCCGAGGAGCGCCAGCGCCTCGAGCGGCGCGAGCAGGGCTTTCGCACACTTCCCGGCGAGCAGCAGCAGCGGCTGCGCCAGGCCGAGCAGCGCTACCGCAGCATGCCCCCCGACCAGCGCGAGGAACTGCGCCGTCGCTGGGAAAGCATGAGCGAAAGCGATCGAGAACGTTACCGCCGCCGCGTCGAGAAGCCCGACGACTGAGGCTCGCGGCAGCCGTCCACACGGCTCTTGCTATAGTGATGCGAGTGCGCCGCACCTGCCGCGCGCCCCCGATTCCCGATCCCAGGAGCCGACGACGATGGATGTGCTGCTGGCGCTGCTCGCGCTGTTCAACGTGTTCGCCATGATCACCGTCTTCGTGCCGCGCACTTTCCCCGACAGCGCGCTGCCGTGGTTGGTGTTCGCCTTCGCGCTGCTCTCGACCGAGCTCGCCTGGCTCTGGCTGCCGCTCCAGGCGGTGCTGGCGCTGGCATGCGTGGCCGGCGGCGCGCTTGATTCGACGCTCGGCGTCATCGCGTTGCTGGTACTGGCCGTCTCGTGGCTCGGCCTGCTGCGCAGCATCTGGCTGGGGCTCGACACCGGTACCACGGTGGAAAACGCACTGATCCAGGCGCTTGGCCGCGACTACCGCGCGCGTATCCCGGCAGCCGCCTGCCGCGGACTGCGCAGCGTGGTCCGCTTTGCCGACTGGCGCCGGCCCTTCGCGATGCAGCGCCCCGGCGTCGAGGTCATCCGCAACGTCGCCTACGCGCAGGGCGGCATCCGCCAGCGCCTCGACATCTACCGTCCCGCGGTCATTCCGCCCGAGGGATGCCCGGTGCTGCTGCAGATCCACGGCGGCGCCTGGATGATCGGCGCCAAGGAAGAGCAGGCGCTGCCACTGATGTACCGCATGGCGGGCAGCGGCTGGATCTGCGTGGCGGCGAACTACCGCCTGAGCCCCAGCGTCGGTTTCCCCACCCACCTGCAGGACTGCAAGGCGGCGCTGGCGTGGATCCGCACCCACGGACGCGCATACGGCATGAACCCGGACTTCGTCGCAGTCACCGGCGGATCGGCGGGCGGCCACCTGACAGCGCTGATGGGGCTTACGGAGAACCGCCCCGATCTGCAGCCCGGTAACGACGGCGTCGATACCTCGGTACAGGCCTGCGTGCCGTTCTACGGGGTCTACGATTTCCTGAACCGCTCCGGAGCACGCCCTTCGAGCGCGAGATTCCTCGAGTTTCTCGGCGAACGCGTGCTGCACGCCACGCCCGAGGAAGATCCTGCGCGCTGGGAACTGGCCTCGCCGATCACGCAGGTGCACGCCGACGCCCCGCCGTTCATGGTGCTGCACGGTGCGCGAGACAGCCTCGCGCCAGTCGCCGATGCGCGCCTGTTCGCGCGGCACCTGCGCGAAGTGTCGCGCAACCCGGTGGTGTACGTGGAACTGCAGGGTGCTGAGCATGCCTTCGACATCATGCACTCGCCGCGCACCGAGCACGCCATCGACGGCGTGCAGCGTTTCCTGGAGTGGGTACGGGCGGGGCAGGGCCGCTGAACCCGTCCGCATTCATGCGGACATCACACCGTGGGTCCGGCTTCAGCCGGACAATGTCCGCATGAATACGGACCTACAGTGCCTTGACCTTCCGGGCGTCGCAGCGCTCGCAGCGGTACACCGTCACCAGCTTGCCGGCACGGACATCGAACTGCTTTTCCTTCCAGATCTTCCACTTGTGATGACCGTTCAGGCACAGGGTCCTGCCCCTGTGCCGTTCGGGCCTGCGCAAGGCAATCACCTCGCCCATGGTGGCGCTACGCCGCGGATATCGGCACTTCAGCCGAAGACACAGGCGAAGAACTTGTTGCCGTCGAGGTCGCGGAAATAACCGCCGTAAAGGGAGTCGCCGCGCGGTCCGGGAGCGCCTTCGTCGCTGCCTCCGAGCGCCAGCGCCTTCGCGTGCAGTTTGTCGACGGTCTCGCGACTGCCGGCGTCAATGGCCACCATGGTGCCGTTGCCCGCGCTGGCGGGCTTGCCGTCATAGGGTGTGCAGACCGCGAGCATCGGCGCGCCGGGCTTGGCGCCCCAGATGACCATGCGGTCCATCACCATGACACGCGCGGCGCCCATCTCGCCGAGGAGCGCGTCGAAGAAGGCGGTGGCGCGGGGAAGGTCGTTGGTGCCGACGGTGACGTAGCTGATCATCGGAATCTCCTGTTGTGTCCGGGGGTAGCGGGGCGCGCCATTATTCGGGAGATTCGTTGCCAGCGGAAGGGTCAGGACTCCGGCTCCAGCGCGTCCGGTTTCTGCACATACCAGTCGACGCCCGCGGCGTCGCGCTCGCGGCGGATCATGCGCCGGCCGATCAGGCAGTTCAGGTGCGCCAGCG
Source organism: Gammaproteobacteria bacterium (assembly GCA_016718385.1). GTDB lineage: Bacteria > Pseudomonadota > Gammaproteobacteria > Pseudomonadales > UBA5518 > UBA5518. The sequence goes on along the minus strand of JADKDK010000008.1, from coordinate 429,512 downwards.
TCTCGCCGGTGGCCATGTAGAGCATGTCGTTGCTGAGCTCGCGGCGGAACAGCACGCGCGAGCAGTCCACCGCGCGCCTGGGCTCGGCAAGGGCCTCGAACAGGATCGCGAGCCCACGCTCGTGCGACTCGATGATCTGCGTCAGGCGCACGTGCAGCCCGAGGAACGGCGCCTGGTGCGCCGGCAGCACCAGCACGTTGTCGGGCAGGTTGGCGCGGATGCGCGCGCTCGAGAACAGCCATTCCTTGAGCGGATCGCCCTTGGGCTCGGTGGGAAACACGCTGACGTTCGGGGTGATGCGCGGCAGCACCTGGTCGCCCGAGATCAGGACCTTCAGCGCCGGGCAATACAGCGCGGCGTGCTCCGGCGAGTGGCCGCTGCCCACGATCACCTGCCAGTAACGCTCGTTGATCTCGATGGTCTCGCCCTCGACCAGGCGGCGAAAGCTTTCGGGCAGCGGCGAGATGTGCGAGCCGAACATGCCGAAGCGGGCGCGGTAGTTGTCGAGCGCCTGCTCGTCGTAACCGGCGGCGCGGTAGAAGCGGATCGCGACCTCGGGGGCCGGCCGGCCGGTGTCGTCGGCCAGCGTGTGGCACATCAGGAACTCCTCGCGCGACATCCACAGCTCGCAGTCGAAGCGCTGCGTCAGCCAGCCGGCGAGCCCGACGTGATCCGGGTGCAGGTGCGTGCAGATCACGCGCTTCACCGGCTTGCCGCCCATGAAACCGCCGAACAGCGATTCCCACAGCGCGCGCGCCGTATCGATGTCGAGGCAGGTATCGACGATGGTCCAGCCGTCGCGGTCCTCGAGCAGCCACAGGTTGATGTGGTCGAGCGCCATCGGCATCGGGAAGCGCAGCCACCACACGCCCTCGGCGACCTGCACCGGCGTGCCGGGCTCGGGCGCCGCGTGTGCGCCCCAGGGATAGACCAGGCCGCGCATCTTTTCGCTGGCATTCGCAGGCATCGGTGCATTCCGTACTGCTGTGGATCGCGCCATGTTAACCCGGAACACGATCGGCTCGCGCCGGCACCCGGCGCATGGCAGTCTAGTGCCCCCGTCACCCAGGAGCCGTGCCATGACCGACCCACGCATTTCCGCGCAACTGCCCGACTGGATCAAGGATCACCTGCAGCGCTACCTCGCCAGCAACGGCGAGGACGGGCACCTGTGGGACGCCACGCTGGCCGGCGGCACCGGCCTGGTGCCCACGCTGGTGCTGACCACGACGGGCCGCAAGTCCGGCAAGCCGTTGACGCTGCCGCTGATCTACGGGCGCACCGGCAACAGCTACGTCGTGATCGCCTCCAAGGGCGGTGCGCCGCAACACCCGGCCTGGTATCTGAACCTCCAGGCCAACCCGGAAGTCGAAGTGCAGGTGAAGGCCGATCGCTTCGGGGCCCGCGCGCGTACCGCCACCGGCGCGGAACGCGCCGCGCTGTGGCAGCAGCTGGTCGGGATCTACCACCCGTACGAGAAGTACCAGGCCGCAACCTCGCGCGAGATTCCCGTGGTGGTGCTAGACCCCGTGTGAGCCAGGCCGCCTTACCGATGATTCACTTGCTCTCGGTGCGGCCATCCCAATAATGGGTCGCCTGTCAACAGAAGGACGGCGCTCATGCAGGAATTCGCAGGCCAGGTCGCGGTCATCACTGGTGGAGCGAGCGGCGTGGGCCGCTCGCTTGCCTTTGCGCTCGGGCGGCGCGGCGCGTGCGTGGTCGCGGCCGACGTCGACCGGAACGCGATGGACGCGCTCGAGCGCGACGCGAAGGCTGCAGGCATCAGCCTGCTGACTCGTCGCTGCGATGTCACGGCCGCCGGCGACTGCGAGGCACTGGCCGGGTACGCCATGAGCGAGCATGGCCGCATCGACATGGTGTTCGCCAACGCGGGCATCGGCGCCGGGGAAGCGGGGCCGATGTGGACCTATTCGATGAAGGACTGGCAGTGGTGCTTCGGGGTCAATGTATGGGGCGTGGTGAACACCATCAACGCCTTCCTGCCGCGCCTGGTCGCGCAGGAGCGCAAATCGCACTTCACGGTCACCGGCTCCGGCAACGGCGCCTTCGTGGTGCTGCCCGACGCGCCGATCTATACCGCCACCAAGGCCGCGGTGCAGGCGATCACCGAGAACCTGTACTACCAGAACGTCGCGCTGAAGAGCCCGGTCAGCGTGCACGCGCTGTTCCCGGGGCCCCACGTGGTCGACACCGGGTTGTTCGATTCCGATCGGGTGCGACCCGAGAGCTTCGACACGGGCACGCCGAAGTCCTCCGGTATCCGCTCGGTGGAGGACATGCGCCGCCTGATGCAGCAACACGGCATGGAACTGAAGACCACGCATCCCGACGAGGTCGCCGAAGCCGCGGTGGCCGGCATCCTGGCGGACACGTTCTGGATCTGTCCGCGTACCGAGGAGTCGCTGGCCAAGTTCCTCGCCCGCGTGGAATCGATCCGCACGCTGCAGAATCCGGTCGCGGCCTCGGTGGGTTGAGCCATGTAGGTCGGGTTTCAACCCGACAAGGGTTCGGCAAGGCCGAACCCGCCGGGATCAAGTCGGCATGAATGCCGACCGACAGCATCAGGAGCACCGTGAATGGACCGCTACATCGTCATTTCCTCCGACTGCCACGCCGGCCTGCCGGGCGAGCGCTATCGCGATTACCTCGATCCGCAGTACCGCGAGACCTTCGACCACGCGTACCCGCTGCAGGTGGAGAAGATCAAGGCGGCCGAGAAGGCCTTCCTGATCCAGGAAATCAACGACCAGTGGCGCGAGGGCATCGAGCAGCAACTCACCGGCGCCTGGGACCACGCCGAGCGCATCCGCATGCTCGACGGCGACGGCATCGCCGGGGAGATCATCTTCCCCGACGGCATCACCGAGATGAACACGCCGCCCTTCGGTGCCGGCCTGAGCCTGCCGACCAAGGACATCGTGCCCGAGCTGCAATGGGCCGGCGCGCGCGCCCACAACCGCTGGCTCGCCGAGTTGTGCGCGCAGGATCCGGCGCGGCACTTCGGCGTCGCGGCGATACCGCTGCTGTGGGACGTGGAGGAGGCCGTGCGCGAGGTGCGCAGCATTCACGCGAGCGGCCTGCGCGGCGCGATGATCCCGAACATGACGGGGCCGTTCCCGCACTACCACCACCGCCGTTACGACCCGTTCTGGGAAGCCTGCGAGTCGCTCGGCGTCGTGGTCTGCTTCCACTCGGGCGCCGCGCCCAGCGAGGAGTTCTTCGGCCCCGGCTGGCCGACGGCGCACGACCCGGACTACGTGGGCGCGATGGGCATCTACGTCTCGGAAGTGCTGTGGTGGACCTACCGCCCGCTCACCTTCCTGATCTGGGGCGGCGTGTTCGAGCGCTACCCGAAACTGAAGGCCAGCTTCACGGAGACCGGCTGCGGCTGGATGCTGCCGCCCTACATCCGGCTGCTCGACCACAACTACCACGACGTGCAATTCTCGGCGAAGCTCGGCAACTTCATGGGCCACCTGTCGATCTCGCCGAGCGAGTACTTCCGCCGCAATGTCGCGATCGGCCAGTCGTGCATGCCGCGCTCGGACGCCGAGATGCGCCATGAGATCGGCCTGAAGCAGCTGATGTGGGGCAGCGACTACCCGCACCCCGAGGGTTCCTGGCCGAAGACCAGGGCGCACCTGCAGTCGACCTTCTCGGGGCTGCCGGACGCGGACATCGCCGCGATGCTGGGGGACAACGCGATCGCCTTCTACGGCTTCGACCGTGCTGCGCTGGCACCCATTGCCGCCCGCATCGGGCCGGCGCGCACCGACTTCAACATGCAATGACACCCGGGAGACCGACCATGGGCAAGCGCTACGATTTTCCCGTTCCCTTCGGCTGGTACGCGATCAGCCTGTCGCGCGAGCTCGCGGCCGGCGAGGTCAAGCCGCTGCACTACTTCGGCAAGGAGTTGGTGCTGTTCCGCACCGAGGGCGGCGAGGCTCGCCTGCTCGACGCCTTCTGCCCGCACCTGGGCGCGCACCTCGGGCACGGCGGCAAGGTGAAGGGCGAGCACATCGCCTGTCCCTTCCACGCCTGGGAGTTCAACGGCGAGGGCGTGTGCAAGCACATCCCCTACGCGAAGAACATGCCACCGCGCGCCGACGGCAAGCAGACCGTGTTTTCCTACCCGGTGGTCGAGCGCAACCAGATCATCTGGGCCTGGTATCACCCGGAGCGCATCGCGCCCGCCTTCGAGGTCGAGACGGTCCCGGAGGTCGGTCACCCCGACTGGACCGAGTACCGCGTCTACGAGTGGAAGTTCGGCGCCCCTATCCAGGAGGCCGCCGAGAACGCCGCCGACGGTGCTCACTTCGTGTACGTGCACAGCTCGAAGGACATCCCGCGCGGGGAGATCACGCACGAGGCCCACAAGCGCTTCGCGCGCTACGTCGGCAAGGCGCCCGACATGGACGAGCACGGCAACATCGACCGCACCGGCACGCGCTGGCGCGACAGTCTGCTCGAGACCGCCAACTTCGGCCCCGGCCAGACCCTGCAACGGTTCATGGGGCTGTTCGACACGATCCAGCTCGGCCTGCCGACACCGATCGACAGCGAGACCATGCACCTGCGCTTCTGCTTCATCCAGCGCAAGGACATGAACGCCACGCAACAGATGATGGCCAAGGCACTGACCGACGAGATCTCGCGCCAGGTCGAGCAGGACATGCCGATCTGGGAGCACAAGATCTTCCAGCCCAACCCCATTCTCTGCGACGGCGACGGCCCGATCGCGCAATTCCGGCGCTGGTTCAGCCAGTTCTACGCGAGCGCCGCGCCCGAGGACAGCCAGCGTATCCGCGCGGTATCCTGAGACGCGTCCGGGACGTCGCGCGCCCGCGGCACGCTCACCTCGACCGCCCGACGCAGCTCGCCGGGCGGTCGACGGTGTCAGGCGACAATCTCACCGATCTCCGTGCCGACCGGGTAGGTTTCTCCCGCCGCCGCTTTCTGGATCAGCCTGCCCGACTCCGGCGCTTCGATCTCCTGGACCGACTTGTCGGTTTCCAGTGCATAGATGGCCTGCCCGGCCGTCACCGTTGCTCCGTCTTCCACCAGCCATTCCGTCAGGGTTCCCTCGGTGGTGGACATCTGGAGCTTTGGTATGGTCAATGTCGTCGGCATATATATTCCCTGGAGCGCTATTTGAAAAGTTCGCGAACGCGCGCGGCGATGGTTCCGGCGTGCGGAATCTGCGCGGTTTCGATGATCCTGGAGTAGGCAATCGGCGCATAGGCGGCACCGAACCTGGAGGCCGGCGCCTCGAGCTTGTGGAACAGCGCCTCGTTGATGGTGCTGGCGATTTCCGAGCCCAGACCACAGAATTCGGTGGCAGCATGCACCACCAGCGCGCGACCGGTTTTCTCCACTGATGACAGGATGCGGTCGTAATCCAGCGGCAGCAGGGTGCGCAGGTCGATCACCTCGGCGCTGATGCCCTCCTTCGCCAGTTCTTCCGCCGCCTTCAGGCACTGCATGACCTGCCAGCCATAGGTGATCAGGGTGACATCGGTACCTTCGCGCTTGACCTTGGCCACACCCAGGGGGATACGGTAGTCACCTACCGGTACTTCCTCCTTCAGGGCATAGGTCAGCATCATGGATTCGAACTGGATGCAGGGATCCTCGTCGAAGATACAGCTCAGCAGCAGGCCCTTGGCTTCGGTGGGGGTGCTGGGGTAGACGATCTTCAGGCCGGGGTTGTGCAGCAACATGGCCTCGGTGGACTGGGAGTGCTGGGCACCGAAGCCACCGATGCCGCCACCGGCAATCATGCGCACGGTCATGGGCACATGGGTGGTGGCACCGGACATGTAGCGCTGCTTGGCGGCGTGGTTGGTGATCTGGTCCATGCAGACGCCGACAAAATCGGCGAACATGATCTCGGCGACCGGGCGCATGCCCAGCAGGGCCGCACCCGTCGCGGCACCGATGATGGCCTGCTCGGCGATGGGTGTCGGCCGGATACGCTCACCCCACTTGCTCTGCATGCCCTTGAAACACTTGAAAACGCCGCCCGGGTCATCGCCGATATCCTCGCCGAGGCAAAACACGCCATCGTCGAGCTGCATCGCCAGGTCGAGGGCATCCTGTACCGCCTCGAACATGGCCATCTGGCGGGTTTCACCGGTGTGGGGTGCCTCCGCCGCGCGCTTGTCGCGCTGGCCGCGACGCGGTACCACGCCCGGATCGCCATAGACGTCCAGCAACATTTCGTCTTCGCCGGTGACTTCACTCTCGAGCGCCCACTGGATCGCGTCCTGGACCTCGGCGCTGGCCGCATTGTCGATCGCGGCGAGCTCGTCTTCGGTACAGATGCCCTTGTCCAGCAGCAGCTTGCGGGTGGCGGGGACGGGCCAGGCCTCCTTTGCCGCCGCCAGTGCGTCTCCCTTGAGCAGATGGGACCAACCCACACCGGCATGGGGCCCCAGGCGCAGCGTGACCGCTTCGACGAACACCGGGCCCTTGCCACTGCGCACGTCCTCGATGATGGATTTCATGCCGTTGTGGAAAGCCACGGGATCGTTGCCGTCGAGCTTGACGCCCTTGAAGCCCAGGGCGTCGGCCCGGCAGTGGAAATTCTCGCCGGCGGTGTAGTCGGGGATCGGGGTGTATTCACCTATCTGGTTGTTCTGACAGAGAAAAATAACCGGCAACTTCCAGGCGCCAGCGAGGTTCATGGCTTCGTGGATCGCGCCGATGCTGGTGGCACCGTCGCCAAAGTTGACAATGGTCACCGCCCGGGTGCCGCGCATCTTGCTGGCCAGGGCCAGGCCGTTGGCGATGGGAGCGCCCGCACCGACAATGGCAGTGGTCACCATGGAACCGGAGGCGGGATCGGAGATGTGGGGCGAGCCGCCCTTGCCCTTGTTGACGCCGCCCACCCGTCAGAGAGCCTCGGCGAAGAGGCCTTTCAGCGGTACGCCCTTGGCGACCTGGTCGTGAATTCCCCGGTAGATGGTCACCATGTAATCGTCCTTGGTCACCAGCGGGGCAATGGACGCGGGAATGGCTTCCTGTCCGGTCATCGGCCAGTACGTAAACATGAATTTGCCGCTGGACAGCCCGGCCTGGATTCCCTTGTCCACCTCGCGGATGCGCGACATCTGCCGATAGATTTCGCGTAGCGTGCCGGGATCCATTCCAATGTCTTCAGCCGTGACGTCAGTTTTCATCAATGTGTCTCCTCGTCGGTTCTTGTCGCGCGGGCGTCATGATATCGCGAATTCGCGAGGCGATAGGTCGGAACATGGGTCACCCGCTCGAGGCGGGCACCCACTCCCTGCCACTACCGCGGACATGGAGAGCCGCCGTGCTGCTGATCATTCTTTGATCCCTCCGTCGCCTTTTTGCGGGAGGGCGAAGGCGATCAGGTAGTCGCCGCGCGGCTCCTGGGGCATGCCGAAGTGACCGCCGGCGGCTATCACCACGTACTGGCGCTGGTCGACCGAGGAGCGATAGACGGCCGGCGTGGCGTGCCCCCCGGTGGGCAGCTTGGCCTTCCACAACTCCTCGCCGGTCTCGCTGTCGAAGGCGCGCAGGTAGTAGTCGGGCGTGGACGCGATGAACGTCAGGCCGCCGGCGGTGACACTGGGACCACCGATGTTGGGCGCGCCCTTGATCAGCCGCGACACCGGCCACGGCGCCATTTCCTCGAGGTTGCCGAGCGGCACCTCCCAGCGCTTGTCGCCGGTGGTGAAATCGATGGCGGTGAGCGCGCCCCAGGGCGGCGCGATGCAGGGTGCCCCCAGCGGCGAGAGCAGCGGCTTCACCCGCAGGCAATACGGTGTCTCGAACTGGGGCGCGGTGAACACGTCGCCCGCATCGAGCTTGCACTGCTCGCGCGGGATCAACTGCAGCATCGAGGGCATGAACATGGTGTTCAGGATGATCAGCTTGCGCCCGGGATCGATCGCAGGCGTGCCCCAGTTGTTGCCGCCGAAATCGCTGGGGAAGAAGGCCGAGCCCTGCAGCGAAGGCGGCGTGAAGATGCCTTCGTTGCGCAGCGCCTCGATCTGCTTGCGGCAGGCGCCGCGGTCCCAGAAGGTGAGCCCCCAGGCGTCGTCCGGCGTCAGGCCTCCCGGGTGCAGCGGCGCCGGTTTCACCGGGAAGGGCTGGGTCGGGGCGAGGTATTCGCCGGCCACCTCCCAGTCCTGCGGCACCGGGCGTTCCTCGACCGGGAACAGCGGCTCGCCGGTCTCGCGGTTCAGGATGAACAGGTGTCCCATCTTGGTCGGCTGCGCCAACGCGGGAATGGTCCTGCCGTCGCGCTCGAGCTCGAACAGCGTGGGCTGCGCCGGGGTGTCGTAGTCCCAGATGTCGTGGTGCACCATCTGGAAGTGCCAGGCGAGCTCCCCGGTATCGCCTTTCAGGGCGACCACCGAGCTGGAGTAGTAATCCATGTTGTCGCGCAGGCCGCCGAAGAAATCGGTCGAGGTATTGCCGGTGGGCAGGAACACCAGCTGGCGCTCGGGATCGACCGAGATCACCGACCACACGTTGGTGGTGCCGCGGCGGAACAGTGGCTTGCCCCGGGCGTCGAGCTCCGGCTGCTGTCCGGGCGGGATCGGGTCCCAGTACCACTCGAGCGCGCCGGTGCGCACGTTGTAGGCGCGCACCACGCCACTCGGCATGTGGTTGTGCGTGCGGTCGAGCACCATGGCGCCGGTGATGATCCGGTCGCCGAGGATCGCCGGAGGCGAGGTCACCGAGTATTCCTGCTCGGCAAACTCGCCCAGCCCCTCGCGCAGGCTCACGTGGCCCTTGTCGCCGAAGTCCGCGCAAGGCCTGCCGTCCCTGGCGTCGACTGCGACGAGCCTGCCGTCGAGCGTGCCCATGATGATGCGATGGTCGCAGACGGCCCCCGTCGGTGTCTCGGCCTGCCAGCTGCTGACACCGCGGCAGTTCACCATGATCTCCTGGCTCACATCGACGCCCGGGTCGTAGCTCCATTTCTCGGTGCCGGTCGAAGAGTCGAGCGCGAACAACCGGTTGAAGGCGCTGCAACCGTACAGCGTGTCGCCGACCAGGATTGGGGTCATCTGCCAGCTGCTGCCGGGCAGCATCGGCATCTTCTGCCCGCCGATTTCACCTGGCCCCGGCTCGCGCATGTCGCCGCTGCGGTACACCCAGGCCTGCTCCAGTGCGTGCACGTTGTCGCGCGTGATCTGGTCGGCCGCGGAGTAATGTCCGCCGCCCGGCGCAGCGCCGTAGGCACCCCATTCGGCTACCGGACCCGGTGCATACTCTACCGAGATGTTGCGGTCACAGGCCGCGAGCAGCGCGCTCGCCAGCACGACGGCCGATATGGTGATACGGTTACGCAAGTGAGTCTCCCGTGGCTCGCGCGCATTTCCGCGGAACGCGCTATTTTTTGTTCATTCGTGCGCACCGCATCGCGACGAACGCAGTCGATCAGAGTGCCCAGCGCGTTGCGAGAATGCAAGTTGTCGGACATCGATCACGGAACATGCGGAACGACCGCCCGGGAGCGCACCATTTCCCCACCAAGTCACAGGACCCGCAATCATGCGCCGCGTTCGTTTCTTCATCGCACCGATGCTCGCAGTCCTGGCCCCGGCGACCGCGCATGCCTCGAGCGCGCCGTCACCACATGACGCCATCGCCGACGCCGTGAATCACTACCGCACGAGCAAGGGCCTGGCCCCGCTGCCGCTGTCGGTCTCGCTCACGCGCGTTGCGCAGGCGCACCTCGCCGACCTCGAGGCGAACTACCTTCGCGGCGGGCGCTGCAACATGCATTCGTGGTCGGACCGCGGCAACTGGTCCGCTTGCTGTTACACGCCGGACCATGCCGAGGCCAGCTGCATGTGGGACAAGCCGAAGGAGATTTCCGGCGGGCTCTACCAGTCACCGGGCTACGAGATCGTGGCGCATTACAGCGACCGTATCAGTCCCGCGATGGCTGTCGAACTCTGGCGGGACAGCGCCGCACACGACGCCATTGTGCTGAACCGCGGCATGTGGGCCGACAACACCTGGCGCGCGATGGGCGCGGCGATCGGCCGGCACTACGCGGTAGTCTGGTTCGGCGAGAGCACCGACCCTGCGGGCCGTTGATCGGGATTCAATTCCTCCGTCCCCCTTTTCAGGAGGAAGACGGAGGCAAGGCCACCGGAAACGGTGCGCAGGTTGGTGGTCTGGCCCTGGTAGAGCCGCGCGCCCAGCAGGCGGATATCGACGCCGTAGCTGACGCAGCGCAGGTCGAACTTGAGCGCGGCGGCATCCTCGCCCGGCGCGGCGCGCCGGGTGGCCGGCGGCGCGAAGGCCTGCGCGATGTAGTTGCCCGAGTCCACGATGTCCGCCCATACCCGCTTCGTGATGCGGTCGCCACGGTAGGCGCCGCGGCTGGCATAGCCCGCGAAGGGCTTGAAGAAATACTGCTTGCGCGCGGCCCAGATTTCCTCGGCGTATGCCGGCGTCACGATGCGCGCCTTCGGCACGTGCGCGGCAAGCACGTGGCGTGCAGCCGATGAGGCGCCGATGCGGGCGAGGAAGGCGTCGTCCGACAGCCGCACCAGCTGGCGCTTGTCGGCATACAGCGCGTGGTGGCGCGGGGAGGGCGTGAGCACCACGGCGTCGGCGCGGCAGGCCGCGGCGAGCGCCGCGTGTGCGGCGTCCTGCAGGGCGAAATCCGTGCAACGGTTGTAGACGAGATCGACCGCCTCCCCGGCGTGGCGCAACGCACCGCCGGCGTATTCGAGCGCGGCCGCGTCGGCGATATCGCAGGCAATGCCATTGCGGCGGAACAATTCACGGAACAGCAGGAACTCGGGGTAGAGGAACTGCTGCTCCGGAGCATCGTCGACGATCAGCACGCGACCGAGCGGCCGCGCGCCGCGCGCCAGCCGCCACTCGTGCAGGAAATCGGCGAACCAGCGCGCCGGCGCATCACGCCCGCTGGTCGGCATTGCGAGCAGCTCGCCGAGTTGCTCGCAGCAATTGCGCTGGCTCTCGGCGAGCAACGCGGCGAGATAGGCGCCGCCGGCATTGGTGTTGATCTCGATCAGCTTGGCGCCCGCCGGCTCGGGATGGAAATCGAAGGCCATCATCGCGCTCAGCGTGTGCTGCTCGGGCCAGTCGCCCGCGGCCAGCGCCTCGGCCTGGAAGGCCGGCAGCGCCATCACTTCATGCGCGGCGCCGATCACCGACTGCATCGCGTCCCATTGCGCCTGGTTGGCGAACACGGGGTAGGGCGCGAACAGGTGCTCGCGCCCCACCAGCAGTTGCGGCAGTCCGCCTTCGCGCACCAGCGCGGCGTCGAAATGCCGCACCAGCGCCGCTTCGTCCAGCGAGATGCAGTGGCAGGTGTCGTTCAGAACATCCGGCATTGCAATGCCGAGCTACTCGACGGTCACGGACTTCGCGAGATTGCGCGGCTGGTCGACGTCGGTGCCCTTCATGACCGCGACGTGATACGAGAGCAATTGCAGCGGCACGGTGTAGACCACGGGCTCCAGGATCGCGGGAACATGGGGCATCTGCACCACGGTGACGGTGTCGCTGTCGGTGAATCCGGCCTGTTCGTCAGCGAACACGTAGAGCCGTCCGCCGCGCGCCTGCACCTCGGCGAGGTTCGAACGCAGCTTCTCCAGCAATTCGTTGTTCGGCGCGACGGTCACTACCGGCATGTCCTCGTCGACCAGCGCCAGCGGCCCGTGCTTGAGCTCGCCGGCCGCGTAGGCTTCGGCGTGGATATAGGAAATTTCCTTCAGCTTCAGCGCGCCCTCCATGGCCACCGGGTACTGCACGCCGCGGCCGAGGAAGAGTGCGTGGCGCTTCTCGACGAATTGCTCGGCGACATCCTTGATGCGCTCGTCCAGCGCGAGCACCTGCTCGACCAGCCCGGGCAGGCGGTGCATGGCGGCGACGAAGGCGCGCTCGTGCGCGGCATCGGCGCCACCGCGCTTGGCCAGCACCGCGGTGAGCAGCATCAGCGCGACCAGTTGCGTCGTGAAGGCCTTGGTCGAGGCAACGCCGATCTCGGCGCCGGCCTCGGTCATGATCGCCAGATGCGATTCGCGCACCAGCGAGGATTGCGGCGCGTTGCAGATGGTCAGAGTCGAGCGATAGCCCAGCGTGTGCGCGAGCCGCAGCGCCGCCAGCGTGTCGGCCGTCTCGCCCGATTGCGAGATCGTGACGAACAGTGTGTTGTCGGCAACCACCAGCTTGCGGTAGCGGAATTCGCTGGCGATCTCGACAGCACAGGGAATGCCGACGTGCTCCTCGATCCAGTAACGTGCCACCAGCCCGGAGTGGTAACTGGTACCGCAGGCCACGATCTGCACTGCCGCGACATTGGCGAACACTTCGTCGGCCGCAACGCCGAAGGCCTGCTCGTAGATATGGTCCTCGCCGATGCGCCCGCGCAGCGTGTTGGCGATCGCGCGCGGCTGCTCGTGGATCTCCTTCAGCATGTAATGGCGGAAGGCGCCCTTGTCGGCATGATCCGCGGCCTCGCCGAGGCGCTCGATCGGGCGCTGCACGTCGCGACCCGTGGCGTCGGTTATGCGCACGCCCAGCGTGGTGACGTCGACGATATCGCCTTCCTCGAGGAAGATCACGCGGTCGGTCACCTGGCGCAGGGCCATCTGGTCGGAAGCGACGAAGTTCTCGCCGATGCCGATCCCCACCACCAGCGGGCTGCCCTTGCGCGCGGCGATCACGCGATGGGGTTCGTCACTCGCGATCACCGCGATCGCGAACGCACCGTGCAATGCGCTCACGGCGCGCTTCACGGCCTCCAGCAGCGACAGGCCGCCCTGGCGCAACTGGTCGATCAGGTGGACGATCACCTCGGTGTCGGTTTCCGAGCGGAACTCGTAACCGGCCGCCGTGAGGCGCGCCCGAAGCTCTACGTGGTTCTCGATGATGCCGTTGTGCACCAGCGCGAGTCGGCCGTTGCTGGTGTGCGGGTGGGCGTTCGCTTCACTGGGGCGCCCGTGCGTGGCCCAGCGCGTGTGGGCGATGCCGGTCACGCCGTCGAGGGGAGCGGCGTCCAGGCTCTCGCTGAGCGCGGCGACCTTGCCGGTGCGCTTGATGCATTCGATGCGCCCCTGGGTCCCGAGCAGCGCCACTCCCGCGGAGTCGTATCCCCTGTACTCGAGGCGGCGCAGGCCCTCGACGAGGATGCCGCTGACCTGTCTTTGCGCCACCGCGCCGACTATTCCGCACATATGCCTGTTTCCTTGCTGCAATCTGCGTGGATGCGGGTTTATCCGGACACATGTCCGGCTGAAGCCGGACCTACGACTTTTTCTTCGGGCGCTTCCAGCCTTCGACGTTGCGCTGTTTGCCGCGCGCCACCGCCAGGGCCTCGTCGGGCACCGCGCTGGTGAGCACGGAGCCCGCACCCACGGTGGCGTTGCGTCCCACCTCGACCGGCGCCACGAGCGCGGTATTCGAGCCGATGAAGGCGCCGTCGCCGATCGTGGTCTGGAACTTGTTCACCCCATCGTAGTTGCAGGTGATGGTGCCGGCGCCCACGTTCACGTCCTCGCCGAGCAGCGCATCGCCCACGTAGCTCAGGTGACTGATCTTGCTGCGCGCACCGATGGTCGCCTTCTTCGTTTCGACGAAATTGCCGATCTTTGCACCCTCGGCCATGCGCGTGCCGGGACGCAGGCGCGCAAAGGGGCCTACGCTGCAGCCCGGACCGATGTCGGAATCCTCGATCACGGAATTGGGCTGGATGCTCGCGCCTTCACCGACACGCGCGTTGCGCAACACGCAGTTGGCCCCGATGCTGACGCCGCTGCCGAGTTCCACCTCGCCCTCGATGATCACGTTGATGTCGATGCTGACGTCACGCCCGTGGCGCAGACGCCCGCGCAGATCGAAGCGCGCCGGGTCGCGCAACGTCACGCCGGCGAGCAGCAGCTCGCGCGCGCGACGCTGCTGGTACGCGCGCTCCAGCGTCGCCAGCTGCTCGCGGTTGTTGACGCCCGCCACTTCGTGTTCGTCGGCTGCCTGCAGCGGTTCGACGCCCACACCCGATTGGGCGGCCATCGCGATGATGTCGGTGAGATAGTACTCGCGCTGCGCATTGCTGTTCTCCAGGCGCGCCAGCCAGGCGTGCAGGTGCGCATTGGGCACCGCCATGATGCCGCTGTTGACCTCGCGCAATTCGCGCTGTTCCGGGGTAGCGTCCTTGTGCTCGACGATCGCGGCAACGCGGCCGGACTGGTTGCGCAGCACGCGCCCGTAGCCGGTCGGATCGGCGAGCTCGACGGTGAGCAGCGCCAGCGGTCCCTGGCCCGCCATGGCGACCAGTTCGCGCAGCGTGCTCTCGCGAACCAGCGGCACGTCGCCATACAGGATCAGCGTGACGCCATCACGACCCAGTGCCGGCAACGCCTGCTGCACCGCGTGCCCGGTACCGAGTTGCCGGTCCTGCATGACCCAGTTCGCGCCGGAAGCGACCATGCTCTCGCGCACGCGCTCGGCCCCGTGACCTATCACGACACTGAGGCTGCGCGGAGACAGCGCTGCTGCGGCATCGATCACGTGCCCGAGCAGCGGCTTGCCGGCCAGCGTATGAAGCACCTTCGGCAGGTCGCTGACCATGCGGGTTCCCTGTCCCGCGGCAAGAATGACGATATCGAGAGCCACGAATTACTCCAGCACGGCAACGCCCCGGCGATGACCGGGGCCAGTAACGAAAAAAGGGTAGCAGACGCTACCCTTTTTCTCGAACCGCCACGGCCGAAATCAGCCCGGGCGACCCATTTTCTTGCGCAGTCCCTGGATGGTCCTGAGCTGTGCCGCCGCCTCGGCCAGTTGCGCCGCCGCGCGGCCATAGTCGAATTCACCGTGCTGATTCGCGAGCGCGGCCTCGGCGGCCTTCTGCGCCTCGACGGCCGCCGCCTCGTCGATGTCGTGCGCGCGCACAGCGGTGTCGGCCAGCACGGTCACGGTGCTGGCCTGTACCTCGAGGAATCCGCCCGAGACGTAGAAGATCTGCTCTTCGCCGGATTGCGTGAGCACGCGTACCGGGCCGGGCTTCAACTCGGTCAGCAGGGGCGCATGCCCGTGGGCGATGCCGAGATCGCCCAGGGAGCCGTGCGCGACCACCAGTTCCACCAGCCCGGAAAAGATCGCCTTTTCCGCGCTGACGATGTCGCAGTGAACCGTCATTGCCATGTGTTGCTCTCCGGCTGCTGCGCGATCAGAGCTTCGATGCCTTCTCGATGGCTTCGTCGATGCCGCCGACCATGTAGAAAGCCTGTTCGGGCAGGTGATCGTATTCGCCGCTCAGGATGCCCTTGAAGCTGGCGATGGTGTCCTTCAGCGATACGTACTTGCCGGGGCTGCCGGTGAATACTTCCGCCACGAAGAACGGCTGCGACAGGAAACGCTGCATCTTGCGCGCGCGCGCCACGACCAGCTTGTCTTCTTCCGACAGCTCGTCCATGCCGAGGATCGCGATGATGTCCTTCAGTTCCTTGTAGCGCTGCAGTACCGATTGAACGCCGCGCGCAACCGTATAGTGCTCCTCACCGATGACCAGCGGATCGAGCAGGCGCGAGGTGGAATCCAGCGGATCCACGGCGGGGTAGATGCCGAGCTCGGCGATCTGGCGCGAGAGCACCAGCGTCGCGTCGAGGTGGGCGAAGGTGGTGGCGGGCGATGGGTCGGTCAGGTCATCCGCGGGAACGTACACGGCCTGGAACGAGGTGATCGAGCCGGTGCGGGTCGAGGTGATGCGCTCCTGAAGCACGCCCATCTCCTCGGCCAGCGTGGGCTGGTAACCCACGGCGGACGGCATGCGGCCGAGCAGTGCGGACACTTCGGTGCCGGCCAGGGTGTAGCGGTAGATGTTGTCGACGAACATCAGGACGTCGCGGCCTTCGTCACGGAACGACTCGGCCATGGTCAGGCCCGTCAGCGCCACGCGCAGACGGTTGCCCGGCGGCTCGTTCATCTGGCCGTACACCAGCGCCACCTTGTCGAGTACGTTGGACTCCTTCATCTCGTGGTAGAAGTCGTTCCCCTCGCGGGTGCGCTCGCCCACGCCGGCGAACACAGAGTAGCCCGAGTGCTCGATGGCGATGTTGCGGATCAGTTCCATCAGCGTCACGGTCTTGCCCACGCCCGCGCCACCGAACAAACCGATCTTGCCGCCCTTGGAAATCGGCATGATCAGGTCGATCACCTTGATGCCGGTTTCCAGCAACTCGACCCCCGGCGACTGCTCGGCGTAGGTCGGAGCCGTGCGGTGGATCGGCATGCGCGCCTGCTCGCCGATCGGTCCCTTCTCGTCGATCGGACGGCCCAGCACGTCCATGATGCGGCCCAGCGTTTCCTTGCCCACCGGCACCGAAACCGCGGCATGGGTGTTGCTCACGTCGAGACCGCGACGCACGCCTTCGGTGGAACCCATCGCGATCGTGCGCACGACACCGTCGCCGAGCTGCTGCTGCACTTCGAGCACCAGGTCCTTGCCACCCACCGTCAGCGCATCGTATACCGCGGGCACCGCATCGCGGGGGAACTCGACGTCGATTACCGCGCCGATGACCTGTACGATTTTTCCACTGCTCATCTCGTGTTCCTCTTCAGTTCTTGCTTCGCGCCCGCGGGGCGCTCCTGAGGCCGTTCCAATCCATCGCGCTGTCGGGCGGCGATGCTCCGATCCGTGTCGCTAGACCGCCGCGGCGCCGCTGACGATCTCGGCGAGCTCCTGCGTGATCGCAGCCTGGCGCGCCTTGTTGTAAACGAGTTTCAGGTCGCTGATCAGCTGACCGGCGTTGTCCGTGGCCGCTTTCATGGCCACCATCCGCGCGGCCTGCTCGCAGGCACCGTTCTCCACCACGCCCTGGTAGACCTGAGACTCGATGTAGCGCGTGAGCAGTCCGTCGAGCAGCTCCTTGGCATCGGGCTCGTACAGGTAGTCCCAGTGGTGCTTCAGCTCCTTCTCTTCGGAAGCTTCCAGCGGCAGCACCTGTGCCACCGTCGGCTGTTGCGTCATCGTGTTCACGAAGGTGTTGTACGCGATGAACACCTGGTCGACCTTCCCGGCCGCATAGGCATCGAGCACCACCTTCACGCCGCCGATCAGGTCGGCCGCGGCCGGCTCGTCGCCCAGGCCACGCAGCGCGGCGGTAATACGACCGCCCATGCTGCCGAAGAAGCTGCTGGCCTTGGCGCCGATCACGCACAGATCGATCTCCACGCCCTTGCCGTTCCAGGCCTTCATTTCGCGCAACACGGCCTTGAACAGGTTGATGTTCAGTCCACCGCACAATCCGCGATCGGTCGACACGATGATGAAAGCGACGCGCTTCACCTCGCGCTGCTGCATGTACAGGTGCTTGTACTCGGGCGCCGCGTTCGCGATATGCCCGACCACCGAACGGATGCGCTCGGCGTACGGCTTGCCGCGGGCCATGCGCTCCTGCGCCTTGCGCATCTTGCCGGCCGCCACCATCTGCATCGCATTCGTGATCTTCTGCGTGCTGGTCACGCTGGCGATCTTGGTGCGGATTTCCTTTGCGCCTGCCATGTGCTGCCCTCGGGTTTCTTACCAGGCCTGCGTCGCAACGAACTTGTCCAGCGCCTCTTTGAGGGCTGCCGCGGTTTCCTTGCTGAAATCGCCGGTCGCGTTGATGTTGTTCATCAACGCGCTGCATTCGCTGCCCATGAAGGAGTGCAGCGCCGCCTCGAAGTCGAGCACCTTCTTGACCTCGACGTTCTTCAGGTAACCCTCGTTCGCCGCGAACAGCGAGACGCCCATCTGCGCCACGGACAGCGGCGAGTACTGCTTCTGCTTCATCAACTCGGTGACGCGCTCGCCGTGCTCGAGCTGGGCGCGGGTCGCTTCGTCGAGGTCCGAGGCGAACTGGGCGAAGGCCGCGAGCTCGCGGTACTGCGCCAGCGCGAGGCGGATACCACCGCCGAGCTTCTTGATGATGCTGGTCTGCGCGGCGCCACCGACACGCGACACCGAGAGGCCGGCGTTCATCGCCGGGCGCACGCCCGCGTTGAACAGGCTGCTCTCGAGGAAGATCTGGCCGTCGGTGATCGAGATCACGTTGGTCGGCACGAACGCCGACACGTCACCAGCCTGCGTCTCGATGATCGGCAGCGCGGTCAGCGAGCCGGTCTGGCCCTTCACTTCGCCGTTGGTGAACTTCTCGACGTATTCGGGGTTCACGCGCGCGGCGCGCTCGAGCAGGCGAGAGTGCAGGTAGAACACGTCACCGGGGTATGCTTCGCGGCCCGGAGGGCGACGCAGCAGCAGCGAGATCTGGCGATACGCCCACGCCTGCTTGGTGAGATCGTCATAGATGATCAGCGCGTCCTGGCCACGGTCACGGTAATACTCGCCCATGGTGCAGCCCGCGAAAGGCGCGATGTACTGCATCGAGGCGGGGTTTGAAGCGCTGGCCACGACCACTGTAGTGTGCGCCATGGCACCGTGTTCCTCGAGCTTGCGCACGACCGCCGCGATCGAGGACTGCTTCTGGCCGATCGCCACGTAGATGCACTTAACGCCGGTGCCCTTCTGGTTGATGATCGCGTCGATGGCGATCGCGGTCTTGCCGATCTGGCGGTCGCCGATGATCAGCTCGCGCTGCCCGCGGCCTACCGGGACCATCGCGTCGATCGCCTTCAGGCCCGTCTGCACGGGCTGCGATACGGATTGGCGCGTGATGACGCCGGGCGCGACCTTCTCGATCGGTTCGAACAGCGTGGCGTTGATCGGGCCCTTGCCGTCGATCGGGTTGCCGAGCGCATCGACCACGCGGCCTTCGAGCGCGGGGCCGATCGGCACTTCGAGCACGCGGCCGGTGCAACGGCAGGTCTGCCCTTCGGCCAGGGCCTTGTACTCACCCAGCACCACGGCGCCCACGGAATCGCGCTCGAGGTTCAGCGCCATGCCGTAGACGCCGCCCTGGAACTCGATCATCTCGCCGTACATGACCTCGGCGAGTCCGTGGATCCGGACGATGCCGTCGGAGACGCTGACGATCGTACCTTCGTTGCGCGCCTGCGTGCTGATGTCCAGCCGCTCGATACGCTGCTTGATGATTTCACTGATTTCCGTGGGGTTCAGTTGCTGCATCTGGGTTTTCCTTTGATTCCCGTCAGGAATTCATTGCTTCGGATAGCTTCGCAAGGCGGCCGCGCACCGAGCCGTCGATCACCAGATCGGCCGTGCGAATCACCACCCCACCTATGAGGGTCTTGTCGACGGTCGTGCTCACACGCACCGTTCGCTGCAGTTTCCGCCCGATGGCGTCGGCCAGGCGCGAAGCCTGCTCCGGCGCGATCTCGAAGGCGCTGGCGACCTCGAGGTCCACCGATTGCTCCTGTGCGGACTTGAACGCGAGGAACAACTCGTGCACCTGCGGCAACAGCGCCAGGCGCTTGTTCTCCGCGAGCACGCGCAGGAAATTGCGCACTGCCTCCGGCAGTATCTCGCCACAGAGCCCTATCAGCGTCTCGGCCTTGCGCGCCGAGGTCGTCCCGGGCGCGGCGATCAGCTGCGCAACGCGCGGTTCGCTGGCCACTACAGCTGCCGTGGCCAGCGCCTCGGCCCAGGCCGTCAGCGTGTTGGCGGCCAGGGCCTGCTCGAAAGCCGCCTTGGCGTATGGCCTCGCGAGGGTGATGAGTTCTGCCATGGCTGCCTCGATCAGAGTTCTTGGGCAAGCTGGTCGACGATGTCGCGATGCGCGTTCTCGTCGACCGCGCGGCCGAGGATGCGCGAAGCGCCGGCCACGGCCAGTGCTCCGACCTGTGCCCGCAGCTGTTCGCGGGCGCGGTTGGATTCCTGCTCGATCTCGGCCTGGGCGGAAACCTTGATCCGGTCGCCTTCCTCGCGGGCCCGCTCCTTGGCCTCGTCGATGATCTGCGCCGCGCGGCGGTTGGCCTGTTCGATGATCGAGGCAGCCTCGACCTTGGCGTCCTTCAGCTGGCTGGATACCTTGTCCTTCGCCAGCTCCAGGTCGCGATGGGCGCGCTCTGCGGCGGACAGCCCCTCGGCGATCTGCTGCGTGCGCGCGTCCATCGCATTGCGAATGAACGGCCACACGAACTTCATGCAGAACCACACGAAGATCAGAAAGGTGATCGACTGGCCTATGAGTGTCAGATTGATGTGCACGCCGTCACTCCTGAGTGCTATTTAGCCGTTGTCACGCGAATTGCTCCGCAACCGGCCGGATTCAGAGCTGGACCGCGAAAATCAGGTACATCGCGATACCGACGCCGATCATCGGCACGGCGTCGAGCAGACCGGCGATCAGGAACATCTTGCCTTGCAGCATCGGCGCCATCTCGGGCTGACGAGCAGAGCCTTCGAGCAGCTTGCCACCGAGAATACCGAAACCGACGGCGGTGCCTGCCGCACCCAGACCGATCATCAGAGCGGCCGCTACGTAAAGGATTGCTTGTTCCATGAGGTTCTCCCAGCGTGATTGAGTGAGTGAGTAATGAAAAACTAGTGCTCTTCCGAGACGTCATGCGCCATCGACATGTAGACGATGGTCAGCATCATGAACACGAAGGCCTGCAGCGTGATGATCAGGATGTGGAATACCGCCCACGCCCATTGCAGCACGCCTGCCAGCGGAAACAGGAACATCCCGGCGCCGAACATGATGGCGATGAGGATGAAGATCATTTCGCCCGCGTACATGTTTCCGAAGAGTCGCAGACCCAGCGAGATGGGCTTGGCGATCAGCGATACCGTTTCCAGGACCAGGTTGACCGGGACCAGGAACACATTGACGTACCACTTCGGCGCATGGAAGGGATGCAGGGTCAGTTCCTTGATGAAACCGATCAGTCCCTTCTCCCTGATCGAGAAGAACAGCATCAGGCCGAATACCGTGAACGACATGCCGAGCGTGACGTTGGGATCGGTGGTCGGAACGACTTTCATGAAGATATGGGAGTTCCCGCTGAGGATACCCGCGGCCTGTGGCAACCAGTCGACGGGGAGCAGGTCCATCAGGTTCATCATGAAGATCCACACGAAAATCGTCAGCGCCATCGGCGCGATCAGTCGATTCTTCTGGTGGAAGATGTCGTTGACGGTGCCGTCGACGAACTCGATGACCATCTCGATGATGTTCTGCAGTCCGGTCGGGGCGCCGCTGTTCGTAGCGGCCTTGCGTGCGACACGGGCGAACAGAAAGCTGAATACCAGGCCGAGCGTGATCGCCCATCCCATGCTGTCGAGGTGGATGGCGAAGAAACCCATCTGCTGGATCTGCTCGTCGCAGTGCGCGAGCGTCCAGGATTCCCGGGCCAGAACCTGTGTGCCGTCGCAATACGAGCCCGCCGGCAGCTTGCCGTAGGTCATGTTGGTCAAGTGATGAAGAATGTACTCACTCGACGTCTGGGCTTCAGCCGACATAAGGCTCCTCTGGCTCCTCGCCGTTCATTCGCCGCCTTCACAACCCGCGCAGGCGGGAAAGCAGCACAGCGTTCACGACATACAGGACAATGTAGGCACCAAAAAAGGCCACTGCGTGCAGCGGCCTTGCACTCGCAAATACCGTGGCGAATCCCGCGCAACTCAGCAGGAACTTGCCTGCCTCGGCACGGTAGAAGCCGTTCACGACCCTGCGAGCGGCCCCTGCGCCACGAAACCGGAACACCTGCCAGGCAAACCAGGCCTGCGGCAGCAGGAAAACCAGCCCTCCGAGGAGCAGCGATTTCCCTGCCACCGGGTCCATCGAACCCGCCCCGAGGGCGGCCAGGATGAGTAGTCCGGACTCGGCCAGCAACACGCGCCATACGCGCGGTCGCGGCAATGAACTCGTCTTCTTGCCTGACGTCATCCCCGTGCAACGCGTTCCATGCAGGGGTGACCCTCTTGCGGACAGTTCAGGCGTCAGACCGGGCCGGCATTGTATAGAGATGCCGCGCCGGCTTCAACCGGGCTCGGGACGGAAATAGCGCAGTATTCCATCGAGCTGGTCGAGGTTGGAGTAATTGATCACCATCCGGCCCTTGCCGCCGGTCTTGTGCTCGATCGCGATCGTCGCGCCGACGATCTCCGACAACTCGCGCTCCAGACGCCGGATGTCGGCGTTCTCGGCCGCTGGCGCCGGGGCGGGACGCGTCGGGGCCTGGATGCGGCGCACCAGGGCCTCGGTCTCGCGCACCGTGAGGTCCTTTTCGAGCACTTCGCGGGCGACCATCAATTGCTGCTCGGGCGCCAGCGTGAGCAGGGCGCGCCCGTGGCCCATCTCCAGACGGCCGGCCTCGAGGTGATCGCGTACCTCCGGCGCGAGTCCGAGCAGGCGCATGATGTTGGTCACGGTGGTGCGCGACTTGCCGACCGCCTCGGCGATCTGCTCGTGGGTCAGGCCGAATTCCTGCTGCAACCGCTGCAGGGCGACCGCTTCCTCGATCGCGTTCAGATCCTCGCGCTGGATGTTCTCGATCAGCGCCATCGCGATCGCGGCCTCGTCGGGCACGTCACGCACGATCACGGCTATTTCGCCGAGACCGGCCATTTGCGCGGCGCGCCAGCGGCGTTCGCCTGCGATGATCTCGTAACGCTCGCCGCCGACGGGGCGCACGACGATCGGCTGCATCAGTCCCTGGGTGCGGATCGAGTTTGCGAGTTCCTCGAGCGCCTCGGGATTGAAGTCGCGCCGCGGTTGGTAGCGCCCGCGCTGCACAAGGTCCACCGGCAGCGAACGCAATTCCTCCGGGCGTGCTCCGGGCTGCGCGTCTGTCGCCGCCTGGCCGAAACTCGCCGCGCCGATCAGGGCGTCCAGTCCTCTGCCGAGGCCGCGTTTCTTGACAACCATCTTTGATCCTCGTGAACGGTCGGCTTGGGTCAGTCGCCGGCGACGGCGGCCGTGCTCTCGGGCACGGCGACGGTGGATTGCTTGCCGTGGCGCCCCAGCATTTCGGATGCTGCCGCGAGGTAGGCGATGGCGCCGCGCGAGGCGGCATCATAGACCAGCGCCGGCATGCCGTGGCTCGGCGCCTCGGCCAGACGCACGTTGCGCGGGATCAGCGTGGCGTACACGCGCGAGCCGAAGTGCTGGATGAGCTGCATCGACACTTCGTTGGTCAGGGAGTTGCGCGCGTCGTGCATCGTGCGCAACAGGCCTTCGATCCTGAGTTGCGGGTTCAGCGTCTTCTGCACCCGCGTGACCGTGTTGAGCAAGGAGGAAAGCCCTTCCAGAGCGTAGTACTCGCACTGCACGGGTATGAGCACGCTGTCGGCGGCAACCAGAGCGTTCACGGTGAGCATGTTCAGCGACGGCGGGCAGTCGATCAACACGTAATCGTAGTCGTGCTTCACGCGCGCCAGCGCGTCGCGCAGGCGGTGCTCCCGGACGCTCGCGGTCACCAGTTCCACTTCGGCGGCGGTGAGGTCGGCATTCGCCGGAATCACGTCGAAACCGGCGTCCTGCGCACGCTGCGTCACCGCCTCGACGTGGGCGCCATGCATCAACACATCGTATACGGAGAGTTCGAGACCGTGCTTGTCGACCCCGCAACCCATGGTGGCGTTGCCCTGCGGATCCAGATCGATCAGCAGCACCCGCTGGCCGTTGGCGGCCAGCGACGCGGCGAGGTTCACGGTGGTGGTGGTCTTGCCCACGCCGCCCTTCTGGTTTGTTATCGCGATCGTCGTCACTGAGCCGTTGTGCCTTGCCGGGTGATCTTCACCAGCTGCCGTTCCGAGCATATACCTGGAACCCGCAGCTGCGTCCGGGAAGCAACAGTATAGGGCGTTGTGACCGCGGCGACTTCCTCCTCGCCGAGGCTGGCCTTCATCGCGAGCAGGCAGCCGCCGGGCGCGAGCAGGTGGCCGCTCACCCGGGCCATCTCGGCCAGGCTCGCGAAGGCTCGACTGGTCACGCAGTCGAAACCCTGCGCATCGTCCAGTGCTTCCGCGCGCACCTGGTGCACCGTCACGTTGGCGAGCGCGAGCGCGACCTTGGCCTGGAACAGGAAACGGATCTTCTTGCCGTTGCTGTCGAGCAGGTGAAACTCGCGCCCCGGAAACCAGATCGCGAGCGGGATGCCTGGCAGGCCGGCGCCGCTGCCGACGTCGAGGATGCGCTGTCCGCACAGGTGCGGCGCGATGCTCAGGCTGTCGAGGAGGTGTCGCGACACCATCTCCAGCGGTTCGTCGATCGCGGTGAGGTTATAGGTGCGGTTCCATTTCGCGAGCAGCGCGAGGAATTCGAGGAGCCGCGCGAGCTTCGCCGCCTCGGGCTGCAGGCCGAGCGCCTGAAGCCCTTCGGTGAGTTTCTGTTCCGCGCGCGCGCCGATTGCGTTGACCATTCGCGTCAGGCCGTTCGCCTGTCGAGCCAGCCGCGCTTCTTCAAATGGATCAGGAGCAGCGATATCGCGGCCGGCGTCACGCCCGGAATGCGCCCGGCCTGCGCGAGCGTCGCCGGGCACGCGGCCTGCAGCTTGTGGCGCACCTCGTGCGACAGTCCGTCGACCGCGGCGTAGTCGAAATCGCCCGACAGGGCGGTATTCTCGTAGCGGCGCATGCGGTCGACCTCCTCCTGCTGCCGGTCGATATAGCCGGCATACTTGGCCTGGATCTCCACCTGCTCGGCAACTTCGGCGCCCACGCCGGCATCACCGCATATCGCAACGATGTCGCGGTACGTCACTTCCGGTCGCTTGAGCAGGTCGATCAACCGGTATTCACGACCCAGAACACGTTCGCCTAGAGCGGAAAAGGCCTCGGCCTGCGGCGTGCCGGGGCGCACCCAGGTCTGCTCCAGGCGCTGCACCTCGCGCTCCATGCCGTCGCGCTTGGCGCAGTATGCTGCCCAGCGCTCGTCGTCGACCAGGCCGAGCTCACGCCCGCTGGGTGTGAGGCGCAGGTCGGCGTTGTCCTCGCGCAACAGCAGGCGGTATTCGGCACGGCTGGTGAACATGCGATAAGGCTCGGAAGTACCCAGCGTAACCAGGTCGTCGACGAGCACCCCGAGGTAGCCTTCGTGGCGACGCGGATACCATGGTTCCCGGCCCTGCACACGCAGCGCAGCATTGATGCCGGCGAGCAGCCCTTGCGCGCCGGCTTCCTCGTAGCCCGTGGTCCCATTGATCTGCCCTGCGAAGAAAAGCCCCTGCAGGTAGCGTGTCTCCAGCGCGTGGGTCAGCCCGCGCGGATCGAAGAAATCGTATTCGATCGCATAGCCTGGTCGTGTGATATGCGCTTTCTCGAACCCCCGGATCGACTGCACGATGCGCACCTGCACGTCGAAAGGCAGGCTGGTCGAGATGCCGTTCGGGTACAGCTCGTTCGAGGTGAGGCCTTCGGGCTCGATGAACACCTGGTGCGAGGTCTTGTCGGCGAAGCGCACGATCTTGTCCTCCACCGAGGGACAGTAGCGCGGCCCCGTCCCCTCGATCACGCCGGTATACATCGGCGAGCGGTCGAGCGAACCGCGGATGATCTCGTGCGTCTTTTCGTTGGTGTACGTGACGTGGCAGCTGAGCTGGCGCGGGTGCTCTCCGGCGTGACCGATATAGCTCATCACCGGCACCGGCGTGTCACCGGGCTGTTCCTGCAATCCGGTGAAATCGACGCTGCGCGCATCGATGCGCGGCGGGGTACCGGTCTTGAGGCGTCCGACGCCGAACGGCAGTTCACGCAGCCTTGCCGCAAGTGCATTCGATGCCGGATCGCCGGCACGGCCGCCGCCGTAGTTCTCGAGCCCGATGTGGATCTTGCCGCCGAGGAAGGTGCCGGTGGCCAGCACCACGGTCTCGGCTGCGAAGGCCAGACCCATCTGCGTGATCACGCCGCGTACGCGTTCGCCTTCGACGATCAGGTCGATCACCGGCTGCTGGAACAGGTCCAGACCGGGTTGCTTTTCGACGATGTCTCGGATCGCGTTGCGATAGAGCACCCGGTCGGCCTGCGCTCGCGTCGCGCGCACGGCAGGTCCCTTGCGCGCGTTCAGTACCCGGAACTGGATGCCGGCGCGATCCGTGGCACGCGCCATCGCGCCGCCGAGGGCATCGATCTCCTTGACCAGGTGGCTCTTGCCAATGCCTCCGATCGCCGGGTTGCAGGACATCTGCCCGAGTTGCTCGATGCTCTGGGTCAGCAGCAGCGTGGGCACGCCCATGCGCGCGCTGGCCAGCGCGGCTTCGGTACCTGCGTGGCCTCCGCCGACGACGATCACGCCGTAGTGTTTCGGATATTTCACGGAGCACTCTCCGGAAGGGGGCGCGGATTATATATCCGGCGCAGGTACTGTACAAAAACTGGTCTGACGGAATTTTTGGAATCCGGCGCTCGCTCGAAACGGGCCGGGAGATACAGATTGAATTGAGTATTTAATCTTCACGTATATGAGATAGAAAGAAGGAATTGGTAGATATAGAGGGTGGCCTGCCCTGTGTGTATTTCATTTTTGTCTTTTAAATACAACACGTTACCGGAATGATAAGGAGCGTTGAACCTTCCGCGCAGGCCGTGCCGCGCATGTGTCCGGCCTGGGGATCGTTTCCGGGGCTTTCGATGGCGCTGATCTGACCGCCGAAGTGACGCACGCCCTGCACGCAGCTTTTCCACAGCTTGTCGGGGAGCCGGGAAAACGCTCACTTGCCGATGCAGAAACTCGTGAAGATGCGTCCGAGCAGGTCATCGGCGCTGAACTCGCCGGTGATCTCGCCCAGGCTGTGCTGCGCGAGGCGTAGATGCTCGGCCAGGAGTTCGCCCGCGGCGAACTCACGCAGTTGTACCGCGCCGGCGAACAATGCGGCTTCGGTGCGGTCCAGAGCGTCGAGGTGACGTCGACGGGCCGAGAAGTCGCCGCCGGAAATGCCCTGGTAGCCGACCACGTGCTTGAGATGTTCGCGCAGGGCGTTCATGCCGGCACCGGTCAGCGCCGAGACCGCTACCGTGGGTATCGGGGTGTCGTGCACCGTGCCGGGCGCCAGGCCGGAGAGGTCGCACTTGTTCATCACGATCGACATCGCGGGCAGACGCGCGCGCATCTCGCCGAAGCTCTGCTGCAGGATGGTGTCGGCGTCCTGCTCGCCGGTGCTGTCGATGACCAGCAGCAGGTGATCGGCGCGTTCAATTTCCTGGCGGGCGCGGCGGATGCCTTCCTGTTCCACCGTATCGGGGCTGTCGTGCAGGCCGGCGGTGTCGATGATGTGCAGCGGCAGCCCGTCGAGCGCGATCTGCTCGCGCAGTATGTCGCGGGTCGTGCCTGGTACAGCCGTGACGATCGCGGTATCGCGGCCTGCCAGCGCATTCATCACGCTGGACTTTCCGGCGTTGGGCTTGCCGGTCAGCACCAGCGTCATGCCTTCGCGCACAAGCACGCCGTTGCGAGCGGTTTCGCGGACGCTGGCAAGCTGCACCAGCAGTGTTTCGAGACGTTTCGCTACCTGTGCATCGGCGAGGAAATCCACTTCCTCCTCGGGGAAGTCGATGCTCGCCTCGACGAACACGCGCAGCGATACCAGTTCCCGCAGCAACTCGTGGATGCGTTCGGAGAACGCACCCTGCAGCGAGCGCATCGCGTTGCGCGCGGCGTGCGCAGTACTGCTGTCGATGAGGTCGGCGATGGCTTCGGCCTGGGCGAGGTCGATCTTGCCGTTCAGGAAGGCGCGTTCGCTGAATTCACCTGGACGGGCGAGGCGGGCACCGTGACGCAGCACGCTCTGCAGCAGCAGGTCGAGCACGACCGGGCCGCCGTGTCCCTGCAGTTCCGCGACGTCCTCCCCGGTGAAACTGTGCGGACCGGCGAAATACAGTGCAATGCCGCGGTCGAGCACCGTTCCCGGGGCGGCGGGATCGTGTTCGCGGAAATCGGTCAGGGTGGCCTGGCGCGGTGGCGGCAGCGCGCCACATACGGCGGCCAGAATCCTGCCCGCCGCGGGACCGGAGATGCGGATGACGCCGATGCCGCCGCGCCCGGGCGCAGTGGCGATTGCGGCGATGGTATCGGTGTCAGCCGCGGGGTGCACGGGTGTCAGCCGTCAGGGAGTTTTTTCTATCTGGCGCGTGATAACCCATTGCTGGGCCATCGAGAGCACGTTGTTGACGAGCCAGTAGAGCACCAGGCCTGCCGGGAAGAACAGGAAGAACACCGTGAAGATGATCGGCATGAACTGGAACACTTTCGCCTGTATCGGGTCTGGTGGCGCCGGATTGAGCTTCTGCTGGAAATACATCGACGCGCCCATCAGCAGCGGCAGCACGAAATAGGGATCCATTGCCGACAGGTCCCTGATCCACAGCATGAACGGCGCGTGACGCAGCTCGACGCTCTCGAGCAGAACCCAGTACAGCGCCAGGAATACCGGCATCTGGATCAGTATGGGCAAGCAACCGCCGAGGGGGTTGACCTTCTCCTTGCGGTAGAGATCCATTGTTTCCTGCGAGAGTTTCTGGCGGTCATCGCCGTGACGTTCGCGCAGTTCCAGCATCTTTGGCTGCAGCTTGCGCATCTTGGCCATCGACCGATAGCTGGTTGCTGCCAGGTGGAAGAAAGCGCCCTTCACCAATATCGTCAGCAGGATGATCGCCACACCCCAATTGCCGATCCCTGCACCGAGATCGAATTGCCATCCCCCGATGCGCAGGCTGCCGGTCGCAAAGAAATACAGCAGCGCGAACAGCGGCTGAGCGATCCACCACAACCAACCGTAGTCGACGGTGAGGTCCAGGCCCGGCGCTATCTCGCGCAGGCGCGACTGGTCCTTGGGACCGGCATAGAACTGCGCGCCGATCGAGCCGCTGGCGCGCGGCGCCAGCTGCAGCTCCGGGGATGTGAAGCGGGCTATATTGTCGCCGGCGGCGGTCTTCAACATCGAAAACGTGTTCTGGGCGTCGGCCGCCGGAATCCACGCGCTGATGAAATAATGCTGAACCAGCGCCACCCAACCGCCACGGTTCGCACCTTCGTAGGCGTTCTCCGCGATGTTGTCGAAGGTAAATTTCTGATACGGCTCGTCGGTAGTTCGTGTCGCGAAACCGATGAACGGCTTGATGCCGAGCGCACCACCCGTGGCGCCTGGATCGGGGCGGTTGTCGCGCTTGAGCTGGCCGAAGAGCGCGGCCTGCCACGGGCGGTCGCTGTTGTTCGTCACGAGGTACTCGACGCCGACGACGTATTCGCCGCGCTGAAACGTGAAGCGTTTGGTGATGGCGACACCTTCGGCGGTCGTGTAATTCAGGTCGACGACGAGTTCGTCCTGGTCAGGCTGCATTTCATGGCTGGTCGAACCGGTCGAAAACAGCGGTCGGCCATTCGCGGTGTCGGTGCCGTTGGCACCGATCAATCCGCTCATGGCGATGTAGTTGCGTTTTGCGTTCTGTTCCAGCAGTTGGAATGGCTGGTCGCCTCGATCCAGGTTGGCGAGGTGACGCGGCAGTGCCACCGAGGTGATGTCACCGCCGAGCAGTGAGATATCGAGCAGCAGCGAATCGGTGCGTACCGTGATGGTCTGTTGCGCGTTGGCTGCAATGGGCGCTGCCGCGGCATCGCCCGCAGCCTGCAGGCTGGGAATGTCCGCTGCTGCCGTGGCGGAAGCTGAAGGCACTGCCGTAGCGGAGGGTGCTGCCGGCGCAGCAGCAGCTATCGCGGCAGCTTCGGCCACTGCGAGCTGCTCGGTGTGCGTGTCGCGGAACTTCACCCACTCGGTCAGAACCATCCCGGATACCAGGACCAGCGCGACGATCAGCAGATTGCGTTGAATATCCATTAACGGGGGGTATCCGGACAGGAGGTAACAGGGATGCCGCTCGGGGAGAGGGGAACGGGATCGTGGCCACCCTGATGCCACGGATGGCAACGTGACAGCCGGCGCAGGGCGAGCCAGCTGCCGCGAAGCGGGCCGTGGCGGATGATGGCTTCGCGCGCGTAAAGCGAACACGTGGGATCGAAACGGCAATGCTGCCCGATCCACGGGCTCAGGAAGAAACGGTAGCCGTCGATGAGGGACACCATCACGGCGACGCAGGCGCGGCGCAGGATGCTGCCTCTGAATCCCGAAATGTCCTGTTGAGACGATTCCATAACTTGGTCAGGTGCTGCGTTATGGTGCCGTTGTCGAGGTCAGCTATGCCGCGGCGTGCCAGTACGATGATATCCAGTCCAGCCAATGCGGGCTGATTGTGCCGGTACGATTCGCGAACCTGGCGCTTCACGCGGTTGCGCCAGGTTGCCCTCCGGCAGTTCTTCTTGCCGACGACGATGCCGAGGCGAGCGTGCTCCAGCCCGTTGGGGCGAGCGAGCACGAGCAATTCGCGCGTAGAAGCCCGGAACCTGGAGTCGTCGAAAACTGCCTTGAACTGCGCGGAGTTCAGCAGGCGTACCTGCCGGGGATATTCCGCGCCCGCCATACATCGCTGCTGCAGGCCCTATCAGGCGGCCAGGCGCTTGCGGCCCTTCGCGCGGCGGCGCTTCAGCACGATGCGCCCGTTACGGGTGGCCATGCGTGCGCGAAACCCGTGGGTGCGCTTGCGCTTGAGGTTGCTCGGTTGGAATGTTCTCTTGCTCATGGTGTGCTCGCCTTGGGTCCGGTCCAGCGGATCCGGAAATGCCGAAAAAGACGCGGGATTCTAGTGAAATCCGCGCACGGGGGCAAATGCGGTGCAGGGCAAGAGTTGGCAATATTCCTGAGGGCAGACTCTGGCGGCGCAGATGCGAACCCGCTTTTTCCACAGTCCCTGCACAGCCCTCGGCGCGTGCGCAGCGGGTTGTTGATAACGTGAAAAACATAAATTCAATCAGATGGTTGGTGTTTGCCGAGGCTGTGGGCAAGCTGTTCGATGCATGGTATCCGATGGGTCCATCAGGTGCAGGGAGATGGCTTGATGGCACAGGAAATGAACACTTGACTCAGAATCTGATAACAGTTTATCCACAGGCGGGTGATTTCTGACGTCTTCGAAGAGTCATCGGGAGACGTCCTTGTGGCGTTTTAACATGTTGAAAAAACTAATAAATTTTTAAAATGTGCTTTTTCGCTGGCGCCATGTGTATAAGGCCTGTGGAAAACGCTAGAATGCGCTCGCTCAGTTATTCAGTGGTTTTGGGCACGTGATTCGCGGCTCTGATACGACAATAAACACATGCATCGGCCAGCGGTTTCATCCGGTGCTCTCGGGGTTTTGACGGGATGGATGTGACCTGGCAACGCTGCAGCACCTTTCTGCGTGATGAAATGCCCCCGCAGCAGTTCAACACCTGGATCCGGCCGCTGCGTGCAGAGGAATCCGCGGTCGGGCTGCAGTTGATCGCACCGAACCGGTTCGTAAAGGAGTGGGTCCGCGAGAAATACTTCGAGCGTATTCGCCAGCTGGTGAGCGAAGTGTCCGGGGGGCGCATTGCCACCGTGGAGCTCGAAACCTTGCGTCAGGACAGTCTGCAGCGGGCGCCGTTGCCTGCGGACGCGGCGCAATCGAGCGCCCCGGTCGCACGGGTGGGCGCTGGCGAGGCTGCCCTGGCGCCAGCGTCCGTTGCCGCGCCGGCGCCCCGCAAGACCGATGTGACTCCGGGGCAAACCAGTTTCCTGATCGAAGGCTATACGTTCCAGAGTTTCGTCGAGGGCAAGAGTAACCAGTTGGCGCGCGCGGCGGCACAGCAGGTCGCGCAGAACCCTGGCGGTGCTTATAACCCGCTGTTCATTTATGGCGGGGTCGGCCTTGGCAAGACCCACCTGATGCATGCCGTCGGTAATGCCATGCTGGTGAGCAACCCGAGCGCCCGCATCGTGTACCTTCACTCCGAGCGTTTTGTTGCCGACATGGTGAAAGCGCTGCAGTTGAACGCCATCAATGATTTCAAACGCTATTACCGCTCGGTCGATGCGCTGCTGATCGATGACATCCAGTTCTTCGCCGGCAAAGACCGCACCCAGGAAGAGTTCTTCCACACCTTCAATGCGCTGCTCGAAGGCGGCCAGCAGATGATCCTCACCTGCGATCGTTACCCGAAGGAAATCGATGGGCTGGAGGAGCGACTGAAGTCGCGTTTCGGGTGGGGACTCACCGTCGCGGTCGAGCCGCCCGAGCTGGAAACGCGCGTGGCGATATTGATGAAGAAGGCAGAGCAGTCGCGGGTTGACTTGCCCGCCGATGTCGCTTTCTTCGTTGCGCAGCGCATCAAGTCGAACGTGCGGGAACTGGAAGGTGCGCTGAAGCGCGTGATCGCCAGCTCGCAGTTCACCCACCGGCGTATCGATATCGAGCTGGTCAAGGAGTCTCTCAAGGACCTGCTGGCGCTGCAGGACAAGTTGGTCAGCCTGGACAACATCCAGCGCACCGTGGCCGAATACTACAAGATCAAGCTGTCCGATCTGCTATCGAAGCGGCGCAGCCGCTCGGTGGCGCGGCCGCGGCAACTGGCCATGGCACTGGCGAAGGAACTGACCAATCACAGCCTGCCAGAGATCGGCGAGGCGTTTGGCGGGCGCGATCACACCACGGTGCTGCACGCCTGCAAGAAGATAAAGGAACTGCGCGAGTACGATTCCGATATTCGCGAGGACCACAAGAACCTTTACCGCCTGCTGTCGACCTGAGGGGTCGCATGGCCGCTGGCCGCGTACAGGACAAGAAATTTACTGCGGAGACTCGATGCATGAAATTTTCGATTTCCAGGGACGCCCTGCTCAAGCCACTGAGCCTGGTGGCCGGGGTGGTGGAGCGGCGCCAGACGCTTCCGGTCCTTTCCAACGTGCTGATCACGCTCGAGGCTGACCGCCTGTCGCTGACGGGAACGGATACCGAAGTGGAGCTCGCGGCCCGGATCACGCTGCCGGAGCCGGGCGAGAGCGGCGAGATCACCGTGCCGGCGCGCAAACTGGCGGACATCTGCAAATCGTTGCCGGATTCCGGCCGCCTAGAGTTCACTCTGGACGAGCAACGGGTGCAGCTGCGCAGCGGACGTAGCCGCTTCACGCTGTCGACGCTGCCGGCGGGCGAGTTCCCGAACATCGAGCCCGCGGCTGGGTCGGTGGAATTCACTGTAAACCAGGCGCAGCTCAAGAGCCTGATCGATCGCACCGCGTTCTCGATGGCCCAGCAGGACGTGCGCTATTACCTCAACGGCATGCTGTTCGAGGTAACGCCGCGCCACCTGCGTACCGTAGCCACCGATGGCCACCGGCTGGCGATGGCGACCTACGAGAGCGAACTGCCCGGCGTACGCTCGGACCTGCAGGTGATATTGCCGCGCAAGGGCGTGCTCGAGCTGCTGCGTCTGCTGCAGAATCCCGACGAGGACGTGCGGTTGGTGCTGGGTGGCAACCACTTCCACGCCATCACACCGGATTTCACCTTTACCTCGAAGCTGGTCGACGGCAAGTTCCCCGAGTACGAGCGTGTGGTGCCGCGCGATGCGGACAAGCGAGTGCTCGGTCCGCGCGTCGAGTTGAAGGAAGCGCTGGCGCGTACAGCGATCCTGTCCAACGAAAAGTACCGCGGCGTGCGCCTGGTGCTGGAAGACGGCAACCTGCAAATCCTGGCGAACAACCCCGAGCAGGAAGAGGCCGAGGAGCAGGTGGGCGTGAGTTATTCCGGTAGCCGCGTGGAAATCGGTTTCAACGTCAGCTACCTGATCGATGTGTTATCGGTGCTCACCAGCGAGGAAGTGCGTTTCCTGCTTTCGGATGGGAGCCGCAGCGTGCTGGTGCAGGATCCGGGCCGAGAGGATGCGCTGTACGTCGTGATGCCGATGCGGCTCTGAGGCGCACGACCAACGAATGTCCATTCGGCGGCTGCGCATCAGCCAGCTCCGGAACATACGGCAAGCGGAGCTCGAACTGGGGCGCGTGAATCTGCTGAGCGGCCCGAATGGCAGCGGCAAGACCAGCGTGCTCGAAGCGGTGTTCGTGCTCGGTTCCGGCCGATCGTTTCGCGCGGCCCGACTCGACCCCGTAATCCACCACGACGCGAGTCAATTCACGGTGTTTGCCTCGTTGCAGGGTGAAGGCAATGACGGGGCGCCGATCGCCATTGGCGTGTCGCGCTCCCGCGATGGCAATTTCGCCGGGCGGATCCAGGGGCAGGCGATCAGGAATTCGGCTGAACTGGCTCGCCGGCTGCCGCTTCAATTGATCAATTCCGACACCTTCGATCTGCTGGTGGGTGGCCCCAAGGTGAGGCGCCAGTTTCTCGATTGGGGAGTGTTTCACGTGGAACATGGGTTCCATCGGACCTGGCTGGACGTTCACCGCTGCCTGCGCCAGCGCAACGCCCTGCTGCGACATGATAGAATTCCCGCCGTTGAACTCGAGATCTGGAACAGTCAGCTGGTCGAATCCGCAGCACAGCTTGATGAAATGCGGCAACACTACTTCGATGCTTTCCACCCGATTTTTTTGCAAACGCTGCGTGAATTGCTGAGTCTCGACGGCCTGGAACTCGCGTACCAGCGTGGCTGGGACCGCGGGCGCTCTCTCGAAGCGGTACTTGCCGAGCAGATCGAAAAGGACCGGGTGCGTGGTTTCACCCAGAGTGGGCCGCATCGGGCCGATGTCCGGGTGCGCCTTCGCGGGATCAACGCCGCCGAAGTGCTTTCCCGCGGTCAGCAAAAGCTGGTCGGCGCCGCCATGAAGCTTGCGCAAGGCCGATTGTTCAGCGCGCGCCAGGGCAGGGATTGTGTGTTTTTGGTCGATGACCTCCCTTCCGAGCTCGACAGGGTCCATCGACGGCAGTTGTGTCAGCTCCTGGGGGGCATGCGCTGTCAGGTGTTGCTCAGCTGTGTGGATGCCAGCGAACTCAGCGGTTGCTGGGACGGGTTGGCTGCAAACGAAATGAAGTTGTTCCACGTGGAACATGGCGCGCTCAGCGCGGCGAAATGAAGGAATACATGATGGAGCCGATGGATCACACGGTTGATACGGAATACGGAGCCGAGAGCATCAAGGTGCTCAAGGGGCTGGATGCGGTGCGCAAGCGGCCCGGCATGTACATCGGTGATACCGATGACGGTACGGGTCTCCATCACATGGTCTTCGAACTGGTCGATAACTCCATCGACGAGGCAATGGCTGGACATTGCAGCCAGATCCAGATCGTCGTGCACCCGGATGAATCGGTCACCGTGACCGACAACGGCCGAGGCATTCCGACGGATATGCACGAAGAGGGCATTTCCGCCGCAGAAGTGATCATGACCACGCTGCATGCCGGCGGCAAGTTCGGTGAGGAAGGCGGAGGGTACAAAGTTTCAGGCGGTCTGCACGGCGTAGGCGCCTCGGTCGTGAACGCCCTGTCGTCCACGCTGACGCTGCGGATCCGGCGCAACGGCAAGGTCTATGAGCAGGTCTACCATCACGGTGTGGCCGAAGCGCCACTGGCCGTGGTGGGCGATACCACCTCGAAGGGTACGGAAATCCGCTTTCATCCATCGCCCGAGACCTTCCACAACATCGAATTTCACTTCGACATACTCGCGAAACGCCTGCGCGAACTCGCGTTTCTGAACGCCGGCTTGCAGATCCAGATGAAGGACGAGCGCTCGGGGCAGGAGAGCGAGTTCAAATACGATGGCGGCGTGCGCGCCTTCGTCGAGTATCTCAACACCAACAAGACCCCGGTCAATCGCGCGCTGCATTTTCGCAGCGAGCAGAATGGCATCGGAGTTGAAGTCTCGATGCAGTGGAACGACTCCTACCAGGAGAACGTGCTCTGTTACACGAACAATATCCCGCAGCGTGACGGGGGAACCCACCTGGCCGGGTTCCGCGCCGCGCTGACGCGCAACCTCAACAGCTACATCGAAAAGGAGGGGCTTGCGGCCAAGGCCAAGGTGACGACCACTGGCGATGATTCGCGAGAGGGGCTGACGGCGGTGATCTCGGTCAAGGTGCCGGATCCCAAGTTCTCGTCGCAGACCAAGGACAAGCTGGTGTCGTCCGAGGTCAAGAATGCCGTCGAGCAGGCCATGAACGACAAGTTCGGTGCCTACCTGCTGGAGAACCCGGCCGAAGCCAAGGCCGTCGTCGGCAAAATGATCGATGCCGCACGTGCCCGTGAAGCAGCCCGCAAGGCGCGCGAAATGACGCGCCGCAAGGGGGCGTTGGACATCGCCGGTCTTCCGGGCAAGCTTGCCGATTGTCAGGAAAAGGATCCGGCGTTGTCCGAACTCTTCCTCGTCGAGGGTGATTCCGCCGGTGGCTCTGCCAAACAGGGCCGTGATCGTCGCTTCCAGGCAATACTGCCGCTGAAGGGCAAGATTCTGAACGTGGAAAAAGCCCGCTTCGACAGGATGCTATCCTCGCAGGAGATCGGCACGCTCGTGATTGCGATGGGCTGCGGTATCGGCAACGACGAATTCAATGCCGACAAGATGCGCTACCACCGCATTATCATCATGACCGACGCCGACGTGGATGGCTCGCACATCCGTACATTGCTGCTGACCTTCTTCTTCCGGCAGATGCGCGAGCTCGTCGATCGCGGCTATGTCTATATCGCGCAGCCGCCGCTGTACAAGATCGCCAAGGGCAAGCAGCAGCAGTACCTGAAGGACGACGAGGCGCTGAACCAGTACCTGACACAGGCCGCGCTCGATGGTGCCTCGCTGCACGTGAACCGCGAAGCGCCAGGCATCGCCGGGGAGGCGCTGGAGTCCCTGGTCGGCAACTACCGCCGCGTGATGCGTATCATCGAGCGCATGTCGCGCATCTACCCGCAACGCGTGCTCGAGGAACTGATGCACGTGCCGGTGCTGGACGTAACGCAGTTGGGTGATCGTGCCCGCCTGGATGCCTGGCTGGGGCTGCTCTCCGCACGTTTCTCCGGTGATCGTCGCTCCGGAGACGACGTGTATCGCTTTTACGCGCACGAAGATGAGGAGCGTCACCAAGCGCTGCCTGCGCTGGAACTCATCAGTCACGGCGTGGCGACCCACTACGTATTGTCGCGTGATTTCCTGATTTCCGGTGAGTACCGCGAGATCACCACGCTCGGACGCACTTTGTCGGGGCTGTTGGAGGCGGACGGGTTCGTGCGACGTGGTGAGCGTGAGCAAGTGGTCACTACCTTTGGCGATGCCTTGGAATGGCTGATGGGGGAGGCACGCAAGGGCTATGGTATCCAGCGCTACAAGGGGCTGGGCGAGATGAACCCGGAACAGTTGTGGGAAACCACGATGGACCCGGATGCGCGGCGCCTGATGCGCGTGACCATCGAGGACGCCATTTCCGCCGACCTGATGTTCACCACGCTGATGGGCGACGAGGTCGAGCCGCGACGGGCGTTCATCGAGCAGAACGCACTGGCGGTAACGAATCTCGATATCTGATCGGTGTGAGGCCCGAATCTCTGTGGCGAGGAACCTGGAGATCCGTGCTGCGATGGCGTGCTCGTCGGTGCTGACCGCCCGGAGGTCGGCCCTGCCTGTCGCCGGGATCCCGGCGGGTCAATTCGGACTGCGGGGCGCCTGATGCAGCGCATCGACTTTATGTTGCGCGGTGAATACATCGCGCTCGATGCCTTGCTCGAGGCGACGGGACTGGCCGGCAGCGGAGGCATTGCCAAACAGATGATCAGCGGCGCCCGGGTGCGCGAGCAGGAATCAACCCTGCTCGAACTCCGCGAGTCTCGCCTCGATCCACTCCTGCGCCGCGTGCATGAGCTTGCCGGCATCGCTGTCGATACTGGCCATCGGTGTGCTGATCACGACGTTGATGACACCCGGTGTCTTGGTCAGGCGCCGCGCTGGCCAGCACTTGCCGGCATCGTGCGCAACGCAGACGATTTCCACGCCGGCGCGGATCGCGAGCTGGGCGGCGCTGCGCGAGAAGCGCAGCCTCTGCCCCGTTTCCACGCGCGTTCCCTCGGGAAAGATCAGCACGCTGCAGTTCTGCGCCAGGCGCTCGGCGCCTTGCTCCACCACCTGCTTCAGCGCAGCCCGCGGATTGCTGCGGTCGATGGCGATCGGGCGCATCAACGCCAGTGACCAGCCGAAGAAGGGGATCTTCAGCAGCTCGCGCTTGAGCAGGATGCTGAGCTGCGGGAACAGCGTGGCGAGAAAGATCGTCTCCCAGCTGCTCTGGTGATTCGCGATCACCACGCAACCGTGCGCAGGCAGGTTCTCGACGCCGTGGATGCGGTAACGCACGCCGCAGGCAAGCTGCACCCAGCGGATCGCGAAGCGGTTCCACACCGTCAGTAACCGGTAGCGCGCAGGGTAGTCCAGCCAGGGCGCGACGGCCATCATCAACAGGCCCCACGCCACAACCGACGCGCCGTAACCGGTGTAGAACACCAGTGAGCGCAGGACCTGCCAGGCCTGGAGCAGCATCGTGCGGCTATCTCTCGTCG
Organism: Gammaproteobacteria bacterium; assembly: GCA_016718385.1. Taxonomy (GTDB): domain Bacteria; phylum Pseudomonadota; class Gammaproteobacteria; order Pseudomonadales; family UBA5518; genus UBA5518. Next base: position 391,213 of record JADKDK010000008.1, on the reverse strand, counting down.
AGGATGGCGGCCGCTGCGGCGGCAAGGTCGTCGAACACGCGCACATCGTCACCGGCCGAGCCGGGCGAGGCGAGCGTCTTTGCGCCGTTGCCGCTGCGCACCAGCACGGGACGGCAATGCTTGCGCCGCGCGAGCTCGATGTCTTTCATGGAGTCTCCCACCAGGACGCTGCCTGCCACGGTACAACCGTAATCCTGCTCGACGGCGTCCAGCAGGCCGGTCCGCGGCTTGCGGCAGTTGCAGTTGTCTTGCGGCAGGTGCGGCAGTAGTAGATGCCGCCGATCGTGCCGCCCTGCGCTTCCACCAGCGCACGCATCTTCGCGTGCATCGCCTCGAGTTCGTCCAGCCCGAAGAAACCGCGCGACAGGCCGGACTGGTTGGTCACCACCACGACTTCGAATCCTGCCCGCGACAGCGACGCGATTGCCTCGATGCTGCCGGGAATCGGCAGCCACTCGTCCGCGCTCCTGATGTAGTCGTCGGAATCGAAATTGATCACGCCGTCGCGATCCAGCAGCACGAATTTCATGCGCTGACCGCCAGCAATGAAATATCCGCCACTCCAAGGAACGCTTCGCGCAACCGTGCCAGCAGCGCGAAGCGGTTGGCGCGCAGCCGTTCGTCGTCGCAGTTCACCAGCACCTTGTCGAAGAAGTCATCTACCGTTGTGCGCAGCCCCGCGAGCTCGCGCAGCACGCCCGCATAGTCGCCGTTGGCGAGCAGTGGTTGCGTGAGCGACAGCCGATTGTCGAGATCCGCGGCCAGCGCAACTTCCGCCGGTTCCAGCAGCAACGCGCTGTCGACGGCAACGGGAATATCGCCGGACGCCTGCTTCGCGAGGATGTTCGCCACGCGCTTGTTCGCCGCGGCCAGTGCGGCGGCTTCGGACAGCGCGGTGAATTGCGCCACCGCGCGCACGCGCCGATCGAAATCCAGCGGTCGCGTCACATTGCGCGCCTGCACGGCCAGGAAGCACTCGACCGCGATGCCGGCGTCGCCATACCACGCGCGCAGGCGCTCGAAGATGTAGTCGCGCACGCTGTCGACGACGGTGTCGCGTTTCGCGAGCTTCGCGTGCCCCTTCGCCGCCAGCGCCAGCAGCGGCTGCAGGTCGAGCGCGAGGTTGTTCTCGATGATCGTGCGCAGCAGGCCGAGCGCGGCGCGGCGCAGCGCGAAGGGGATCGCGCGAGCCGGTTGGCGGCTGGCCGATGCCGAAGATACCGGTCAGCGTGTCGAGGCGATCGGCCAGCGCCAGCGCGATGCCGACCTTGCCCTGCGCCAGCGCATCGCCGGCATGGCGCGGCAGGTACTGCTCGGTGAGCGCCTGCGCGACCGCGGGATCCTCGCCATCGTGCAGCGCGTAATAGCTGCCCATGATGCCCTGCAGTTCATCGAACTCCAGCACCATCTCGGACACCAGGTCCGACTTGCCGAGCACTGCGGCGCGCGCGCACAGCGAAGGATCGGCGCCGAGTTCCGTGCCGATCGCACGCGCGAGCGCCGCCACGCGCTCGGTCTTGTCCCAGAGACTGCCAAGTTCCGTCTGGAACACGATGTTGCGCAGGCGTTCGCGCCGTGCTTCCAGCGTGGACTGCTTGTCCTGCGCGAAGAAGAACGCGGCATCGGTCAGGCGCGGACGGATCACGCGTTCGTTGCCGTCGACCACCTTCTGCGTATCGCTGCTGTCGATGTTCGACACCGTGATGAAGTACGGCAGCAAAGCGCCCGTGGCATCCACCAGGTGGAAGTACTTCTGGTGCTGCTTCATCGAGGAGACCAGCGCTTCGGCCGGTACCTCGAGGAAGCGTTCCTCGAAGCGGCCCGCCAGCGCGCGCGGCCATTCGACCAGGCTGCTCACTTCGTCCAGCAATGCTTCGTCGATGACGGCAATGCCGCCGAGCTCGGCGGCCCTGGCGCGTACCTGCGCCGCGACATCGGCGCGCCGTGTCGCGTAGTCGGCGATGACGCAGCCCTGATCGCGCAGAGCGCTCTCGTAATCGGCGGCACATTCCAGCGTGATGCGCGCGGCTCCGTGCACGCGATGGCCGCGAGTCTCGCGGCCGGTCTCGATGCCGAGCACTTCGCCCGGCACCACGGTGCTGCCGTAAAGCATGACGATCCAGTGCACGGGACGCACGAATTCCGCGCGCCGCGCACCCCAGCGCATGCGCTTTGCGATCGGCAATGCGGCGAGCGCACTCTCGAGCAGCGCGGGCAGCAGCGTGGCCGTCGCCTTGCCCGCAACGTGCTGGCGATGCGCAAGGCGCTCGCCCTTCTCGCCGGGAACGCGCAGCAGTGCATCGACCTCGACGCCACAGCCACGCGCAAACCCGAGCGCGGCGCCCGTTGGCTTGCCATCGGCGTCGAAGGCGGCCGATACCGCGGGCCCGAGCTTTTCCACCATCGAATCGGGCTGCGAGGCGTCGAGCGCGTCGATCGATACTGCCAGGCGGCGCGGGCTGGCAAACCAGCGCGAGGCGCCGTGCTCGATGCGCTGTTCGTCGAGACGCACGAGCAGCTCGCTGTGCAGGGATTCACCGAGCGTGCGCAGGCTGGTGGGCGGGAGCTCCTCGGTGCCGATCTCGATCAGCAGGGTATCGGCGCTCATCCGGCGGTCTCCTCGGCGGCCAGCAACTCGCGGCGCAGCTGCTCGCTGGCCTGCGGGAAGCCGAGAGCCTTGCGCATGTCGAAGTAACTCTGCGCGACAGCGCGTGCCAGCGTGCGCACGCGCAGTATGAAGCGCTGGCGTTCGGTCACCGAGATGGCGTGGCGCGCATCGAGCAGGTTGAAGGTATGCGAGGCCTTCAGCACCTGCTCGTAGGCTGGCAGCGGCAGCTGCATTTCGATCAGGCGCTGGCACTCGCCCTCGTGCTTGTCGAAGCTGGCGAAGAGGAAGGGCACATCGGCCTCTTCGAAGTTGTAGCGCGACATCTCGACTTCGTTCTGGTGAAACACGTCGCCATAGGTCACCTGCCCCTGCGGGCCGTGCGCCCACAGCAGGTCGTACACGCTGTCGACACCCTGCAGGTACATCGCGATGCGCTCGATGCCGTAGGTGATCTCGCCCGTTACCGGGAAACACTCGAGGCCGCCGACCTGCTGGAAGTAGGTGAACTGCGTCACTTCCATGCCGTTCAGCCACACCTCCCAGCCCAGACCCCACGCGCCCAGTGTCGGTGACTCCCAGTTGTCCTCGACGAAGCGGATGTCGTGCACCGAGGGGTCGATACCGAGGAAACGCAGCGATTCGATGTAGCGTTCCTGGAAATCGTCCGGCGAAGGTTTCATCACGACCTGGAACTGGTAGTAGTGCTGCAGCCGGTTCGGGTTCTCGCCGTAACGGCCATCCTTCGGGCGGCGCGAGGGCTGCACGTAGGCAGCGTTCCAGTTCTCGGGACCGATCGAGCGCAGGAAGGTGGCGGGATGGAAAGTTCCCGCGCCCACCTCCATGTCCAGCGGTTGCAGGATCACGCAGCCCTGGCGGGACCAGTATTGCTGTAGCGCGAGGATGAGCTCCTGGAAAGTCGCGGGCGCCGCGGGGGAGATAGCTGATGCCATGTGTCGCTCGTTGTCGGGCTGGCGAAAAAAGGGCGCCCATTATAGGAGACAACCGCCGGGAGGGACGACTGCAACTAGTGCGCGATCCGTCGCGAGGGCAGGATCTGCTAGAAGAAGCCGAATCCCACCTGGAACAGCTTTTCGACCTCGCGCGTGCGGCTCTTGTCGACGAGGAACATGATCACGTGGTCGTCGGTCTGGACCTTCACGTGGCGGTGCGCGATCAACACCTCGCTGCCGCGCACGATGGCGCCGATGGTGACGCCCTCGGGAAGCTTGATGTCCCCGAGCGCCTTACCCACGACCTTGGAGTTGCTCGAATCCCCGTGCGCCACGATCTCCAGCGCCTCGGCCGCGCCGCGGCGCAGACGGTATACATTGGTCATGTGCCCGCGCCTCACGTGTGTCAGCAGGCTGCCGATGGTGACCTGCTGCGGCGAGATGGCGATGTCGATGTCCACACCCTGCACCAGGTCGACGTAGGCAGGGTTGCCGATCAGCGTGATCACCTTCGCCGCGCCGAGGCGTTTCGCCAGCAGCGAGGACATGATGTTGATCTCGTCGTCGTTGGTCAGCGCGCAGAATACGTCGGTGTCCTCGACGTTCTCGGCGATCAGCAGTTCGCGGTCCGACGCGCTTCCGCGCAGCGCGATGCCATGCTGCAGGCGTTCGCTCAGCAGCTTGCAGCGCTCGGGGTGCATCTCGATCACCTTCACCGCGTAGCGCGACTCGATCGTTTCCGCCAGACGCATGCCGATGTTGCCGCCGCCGGCGATCATCACGCGCTTGTACGGATTGTCGATGCGGCGCAGCTCCGACATCACCTGGCGGATGTGCTCGCGGGCGGCGATGAAGAACACGTCGTCATCGGCCTCGATCACGGTGCTGCCCTCGGGCAGGATCGGGCGATTGCGGCGAAAGATTGCCGCCACGCGCGTGTCGGCGTTCGGCATGCGTTTGCGGATCTCGGTGAGCTGCTGCCCTACCATCGGCCCGCCGTGATAGGCCTTCATGCCCACCAGCTGCGCCTTGCCATCGGCGAAATCCAGCACCTGCACGGCGCCTGGATACTCGATCAGCCGCTCGATCGCGTGGGTCACCAGGTTCTCGGGGCTGATGATCACGTCGATCGGAAACGCCTCCTTGCTGAACAGCGAGGCGTGCTGGGTGTAGGCATGGCTGCGGATGCGGGCGATACGCTGGGGCGTGCGGAACATCGAATGCGCGACCTGGCAGGCCACCATGTTGATCTCGTCGCTGTCGGTCACCGCGATCAGCATCTCGGCGTCCTCGGCGCCGGCGCGCGCCAGCACGCCGGGGTGCGAGCCATGCCCGGCGACCGTGCCGATGTCGAGCCGGTCCTGCAGCTCGCGCAGGCGGTTGCTGTCCTTGTCGATCAGCGTGATGTCGTTGCGCTCGCTCGCCAGGTGCTCGGCGAGCGTACCGCCCACCTGACCCGCGCCGACGATGATGATCTTCATGATGGCTGCCGCCGTTCAGGGTGTGGAGGAGGACGCGCCGGGCTTGCGCAGCCGCGCGTAGAAGAAACCGTCGTGCTCGCTCACCGTGGGCAGGAGCTGTCGGCCGTGGCTGCGCGCGATGCCGCAGTCGATGTCGAGCGGCTCTTCCTGCGCTTGCGGTATCGAGGCGAGGAATGCCGCGATCGTGGCTTCGTTTTCCTGCGGCAGCACCGAGCAGGTGCTGTAGAGCAGGGTGCCGCCCGGCTTCAGGCATCGCCACAGGCCGCGCAGTATCGCCAGCTGCAGTGTCGCAGCATCTTTTATCTGTGCCGCGCTGCGCAGGATGCGGATGTCGGGGTGGCGGCGGATCACGCCGGTGCCGGAGCAGGGTGCATCCACGAGGATGCGGTCGAAGGGTCGGCCGTCCCACCACGCACCCGGGTCGGCGGCATCGCCGCAGGCAAGCGTGGCCTCGAACTGCAGCCGCTGCAGGTTCTGCTGCACGCGCGCGAGGCGCGGCGCGCTGCTGTCGAGCGCGACCAGTGTGATGCCGGCATGGCGCTCGAGCAGGTGGCAGGCCTTGCCGCCCGGCGCGGCGCAGGCATCCAGGATGCGCTCGCCATCGGCGCAGCCGAGCAGCACCGCGGCGAGTTGCGCGCCCTCGTCCTGCACGCTGACCAGGCCCTCGGCGAAACCGGGGAGCTGGGCCACATCGAGCGGCTGGGAGAGCACGACGCCGTCCTCGGCCAAAGCGCAGGCGCGCGCCTCGATGCCGGCCTCGCGTGCCGCGGCGAGCCAGGCCTCGCGCGTGGTGCGGGCGGCGTTCACGCGCAGTGTCATCGGCGGCGCGGCGTTGTTGGCCGCGAGGATGCCGGCCAGCTGCTCCGGCCAGGCGTGTTCGAGCGCCTGCAGCAGCCACGGCGGATGCGCCGCGCGCTGCGCCGGGGTCAGTGCGGCGTCCAGTTGATCGGCGCGCGCCAGGTAGGCGCGCAGCACCGCGTTCACCAGGCCACGCGCCCAGGGTTTGCCGAGCGGCTTGCTGACCGCCACCGTTTCGCTGACCGCGGCATGGTCGGGCACCCGCAGGTGGCGCAGCTGGTAAAGCCCGACCAGCAACAGCGCGCGCACGTCGACGTCGCGCGACTTCAGCGGTCGATCCATCAGTTGCGCGAGCAGCGCTTCGAGTTCGAAGTAGCGCCGGCATACGCCGAAGGCAATCTCGCGAGCCAGCGCGCGGTCGCGGCCCTCGAGCGAGCCGCAGGAGCGCTCGAGGGCTTCGTCCAGCGTGATCCCGTTGCCGATGACGGTGGCGATGGTGCGTGCGGCGCAGGTGCGGGGCATGGTCAGGGGGCCGCACCGAGCACGGTGCCCGAGCGGAAAAGTTCGCCACGGCCGTTCAGCAACGCCTGTGCGTCCATGACCTTGCCGCCGGCGAACTGCAGCCGCGTCAGCAGCAGCGCGGCGCTGCCGCAGGCCACGAGAATGCCGTGGCGGTCGCTGCGTAGGATGCAGCCCGGCGCGGCGGTGGTGGTGCTGTCGGTGGCTTCGGCCAGCCACACCCGCAGTATCTGACCGTCCACCGAGGTCTGGCACACGTTGGCCGGATTGAAGGCGCGCACGCGCCGAGCGATCGCGGCGGCATCGAGTTGCCAGTCGATCTCGGCTTCCTCGCGGCGCAGCTTGCTTGCGTAGGTCGCCAGCGCGTCGTCTTGCGCGACGGGCTCGAGGCGGCCGGCGCGCAACAATGCGAGCGCCTCGAGCAGGGCCTCGGCGCCCAGTGCACCGAGGCGCTCGCGCAGCGTCGCGCCGGTATCGGTCGTCATGACCGGGCATTCGCGCACCAGCAGCATCGCACCGGTATCCAGGCCCGCGTCCATCTGCATGATCGTGACGCCGCTGCTGGTGTCGCCGGCCTCGATCGCGCGCTCGATCGGCGCCGCGCCGCGCCAACGCGGCAGCACCGAGGCGTGCACGTTGATGCAACCGTGGCGCGGAATCGCGAGCACGGCGGGCGGCAGGATCAGCCCGTAGGCTGCGACGATCATCACGTCGGGCGCGAGTGTCGCGAGCTCCTGCAGCGCGGCGGCATCTTTCAGCGACACCGGCTGGAACACCCGGATGCCGCGCGCGCGTGCGAATTCCTTTACCGGCGAGGGTTGCAGGCGACGGCCGCGGCCGGCGGGGCGGTCGGGCTGTGTGTATGCCGCCAGGACCTCGCAGTCCGGGGCATCCAGCAGCGCGCCCAGGATGAAGTGCGCAAACTCCGGGGTGCCGGCGAAGACGATGCGCAGCGGGCTGGCCGACACAGGCGGGTCTCCGGGGAGTCAGGCCGGCTGGCGGTGCAGCTTTTCGAGCTTGCTGCGGATGCGCTGGCGCTTGAGATTCGAGAGGTAGTCGACGAACAGCTTGCCGTTCAGGTGGTCGAGCTCATGCTGGATGCACACCGCGAGCAGGCCGTCGGGATGCAACTCGAAGGGATTGCCGTCACGATCCAGTGCGCTGACAACGATGTTTTCCGGCCGCATCACGAGTTCGTGGAAGCCTGGCACGGACAGGCAGCCCTCGCTGTACTCCCGCGTGCCGCCCTCGAGCACGCGGACTTCCGGGTTGATGAAGACCAGCGGCTGCTTGCCGTCCTCGGAGATGTCCATCACGACTACGCGTCTGTGCACGTTGACCTGCGTTGCCGCCAGCCCTATGCCGGGTGCGGCGTACATGGTCTCGAACATGTCGTCGATCAACTGCTGTACCGACGCATCGACCTCATCGACAGGCTTGGCGACGGTGCGCAGCCGGGCGTCGGGGAATTCGAGGATGTCGAGGATGGCCATGAGTGTGAACGGGTTCCCGTGTCGTGCGATGCGTGCGCGTGTTTGAACCGCGACGCTCCGCATGCCGTTGTGTTTACTCCTATAGTCTACCCGAATGATGCTGCGGCGAGCGTGACGCCGCAGGCCGGGCTATACGCAATTTGCCCGGCTTTGACTACACTTTCGCCAAGCCGCATCCCGTTGGAGGGGAAGGCCATGTTCGCAAGGACAAGGACAATTAAATGAAGAAGCTTTTGCTTGGATTGGTGGCCGGCAGCCTCCTCGCGACCCAGCTCCTGGCGGCGGATGCTGGCATGCTGCGCCCCGATCACCCGGACGACTACGTCGTGCAGCGTGGCGACACGCTTTGGGACATCTCGGGCCGATTCCTGAACGAGCCCTGGAAGTGGCCCGAGATCTGGCAGGCGAACCCGCAGGTCGCCAACCCGCATTTGATCTACCCGGGAGATCGCCTGACGCTGGTCTACATCGACGGCGAGCCGCGCATCGTGCTCAACCGCGCTGGCGGTGGCATCGTGAAGCTCAGCCCGGAAATCCGCTCCAAGGCGCTGGAGGATGCGATTCCCGCGATCCCGCTCGAGGACATCAACGCCTTCCTGAGCCGCAGCCGGATCGTCGGCAGCGGTGAACTGGAGGCCGCGCCCTACGTGATCGCGGGCGCCAGCGGCCACGTGATCACCGGCGCCGGCGACCAGCTGCACGCGCGCGGCAGTTTCGCGTCTGGCGAGAAGAACTTCGGCGTGTTCCGTTCCGGCCAGGTGTTCGTCGATCCGGATACCGGAGAGATCCTCGGCAAGGAAGCGATCGAGATCGGCGGCGGCCGCCTGATCGCCGAAGACAACGGACTGGGCACGCTGTCCATCGAACGCAGCAACAAGGAAATACGCACCCAGGATCGGCTGCTGCCGGTAATGGAACAGAAGATCACGGCAACCTTCTATCCCAGCGCGCCGCAGGGCGATGTCTCGGGCGTCATCCTCGCGGTCGAGGGCGGGGTCGCCAACGTGGGCAGGCTGGATGTCGTGGTGCTGAACCGCGGTGCGCGCGAGGGTCTGGAGGAAGGCAACGTGCTCGCGATCAAGAAGGCCGGCGAAGTCGTGCGCGACCCGGTGACCAAGGAGCTGGTCAGGCTGCCCGCGACACCGGCGGGCGTGTTGATGGTTTTCCGCGTGTTCGAAAAGATGAGTTATGGCCTGGTGCTGAACGCCCAACACCCGATCCGGGTGTTGGACACGATCACGAACCCGTGATCCGCGGGGCGGCATCGCCGCCCCCGTCCGCTATGCCGGCAGGATGCCGGCGCCGTTTCGACAGGGAGGTCGAGCCATGCATGAAGAAGAGATCCGCTGCTGTCTTTCATTGCTGGACCTGCCGGGAGCAGGTGCCGGCACGGCCCTGCGCCTGATCGATGCCGCCGGCTCGGCAGCCGCCGCGCTGGGTCTGGCGCCCGCGCGACTGCAGGCGCTCGGGTTGCGCCCCGACACGGTGTCCGCCCTGCTCGGGCTCGACGGTCGCCCCGACCCCCGCAGTGCCGCTCCCTGCGAGTGGCTGTTGCGCCGCAACATCGAGGTGTTGAGCGCGGCAAGCACGGGCTATCCGCCGCTGCTGCGCCGTATCGCCTGCCCGCCGCCGGTGCTGTTCGTGGAGGGCGCGGTGGCCGCACTGGCGAGCCCACAGGTCGCGGTGGTCGGTAGCCGCAACCCTACTGCCAGCGGGCGCGAACTCGCCTTCCAGTTCGCGGCGGGCCTTTCGAGGTATGCGCTCACTGTCACCAGCGGTCTCGCTTTGGGGATCGATTCGGCTGCTCACTCGGGCTCGCTCGAGGCGCGCGGCACGACCGTCGCGGTGATGGGAACCGGTCCGGACCAGATCTACCCCGCGCGCAACCGGCGGCTGGCCGCCGGCATCGTGGAGCAGGGCGGGGCGCTGGTCACCGAGTTCGCGCCGGGCACCAGGCCGGAGCCGCACAACTTTCCGCGCCGCAACCGCATCATCAGCGGGCTCAGCCTGGGTGTGCTGGTGGTGGAGGCGGCGCTGCCGAGCGGCTCGCTGCTCACGGCGCAGTGCGCGCTGGAACAGGATCGCGAGGTCATGGCGGTGCCGGGCCCGGTGCGCAGCCCGCTCAGTCGTGGCTGCCACGAATTGCTGCGCAATGGCGCGGCCCTCATCGAGACACCCGAGGACGTGCTGCGCGCACTCGGTGATCGCTTCCGCCCACCGGATCCAGTGGCCGAACCGGGGGCTCACTCAACGGGTGATGCAGCCATCGCGTTCGCGGCACTCACCGCCGACGAGCGCCGCGTGCTCGACGCCACGGGATTCGAGGAGACACCGGCCGAGACCATCGTACAGCGAGCCGGCCTCGGCGCCGCCGCTGCCGGCGCGGCGCTGGTGCGGCTGGAGCTGAAGGGGCTGATCGTGAGCGGCGCCGGCGGCTACGTGCGCGCGCCCTGAGGACAGGCGCCACGGCGCTTGCGCCGTCCGGCCTATTCCGTTACTTTTCCGGCCCTTTCACGCGAGGCACCGAAAATGGCCAAACCGTTCGTCGCAGTGCTCATGGGTTCCGATTCCGACCTGCCGGTAATGGAGGGAGCGATCAAGACGCTGAAATCCCTCGGCGTCGCCGTCGAGGCCAGGGTCACCTCCGCCCACCGCACCCCGGAAGCCACGCACGCCTACGTCAAGGATGCCGAGCAGCGCGGCTGCGGCGTCTTCATTGCCGCAGCCGGCATGGCGGCACACCTGGCCGGCGCGGTCGCGGCGAACACCACGCGTCCGGTGATCGGTGTGCCGATCGAGGTCACGCTGCAGGGTCTGGACGCGTTGCTCTCCACGGTGCAGATGCCCGCCGGTATCCCGGTGGCCTCGGTAGCCATAGGCAAGGCCGGCGCCCGCAACGCCGCTTATCTGGCCGCACAGATCCTGGCGCTGTCCGACAGGAAGCTCGCGGCACGGCTGGTTGCGGACCGGGTTGCCAACGCCGAAAGCGTGGCCGAGAAGGACCGCGCGCTGCAGGAGCGCCTGAAGAGCCTGTGACCACCCTCAACCGCCTGCACCTCGAACGCGCGGTGCGCGTGCTGCGAGCGGGCGGAGTCATCGCCTACCCGACAGAAGGGGTATGGGGGCTGGGCTGTGATCCCTGCAATGCAGGCGCGGTCGCCCGCCTCCTGCGCCTCAAGGGGCGCAGCCCGGGAAAAGGCCTTATCCTGGTCGCCGGCGACGTGGCACAGGTGCGGTCGCTGCTAGCTCGTGTGCCCGTCGCGCAGCGCGCCGTGCTGCTCGGCAGCTGGCCCGGCCCTGTCACGTGGATCGTGCCGATCGACGACGAGATGCCGCGCTGGATCACCGGCAAGCACGCCAGCGTGGCGATAAGAGTAAGCGATCACTTGCAGCTCGCAGATTTGTGTCGCTCATTCGGCGGCCCCATCGTGTCCACTTCGGCCAACCTGCAAGGGCGTCCGGCGGCGCGCAGCGCACTGGCGGTACGACGCTATTTCCGCGGCGCGATAGATTACCTGCTGCCGGGCGAACTGGGCGGGCGACCCGGAGCCACGGCCATCCGCGAGGCACTCAGCGGGCGTATAGTAAGACCCGGCTGAGGGCGCTCGCCGGGTGCGGGAACAGGCTGCTGCGCCGCGAGCGCGAGGCTTTCATCACATCGGCACGGGAACGGCTCAGCACATGAACACGCTCGCAACCGACGCAGTCGAGCAATACCTTCGCGACCTGCAGGACCGGATCTGCGCCCGGTTGGCGCGGCTCGACGGACAGGGGGGATTTCGCGAGGACGCCTGGCAGCGGCCGGAAGGCGGAGGCGGGCGCACCCGTGTGCTGGCCGAGGGGCGCGTGTTCGAAAAGGCCGGGGTCAACTTTTCCAAGGTGCGTGGTGCAAGCCTCCCGCCGTCAGCGAGCGCTCACCGCCCGGAGCTGGCTGGGCGCAGCTTCCTGGCCATGGGGGTGTCGCTGGTGATCCACCCGTTGAATCCCTACGTGCCGACCTCGCACGCCAACGTGCGGTTGTTCGTCGCCGAGCACGCCGAGGCAGCTCCGGTATGGTGGTTCGGCGGCGGCTATGACCTGACTCCGTACTACGGCTTCGAGCAGGACTGCATCCACTGGCACCAGGTCGCGCGCGCGGCCTGCGAACCCTTCGGTCCGCTGGTGTACCCCCGCTTCAAGGGCTGGTGCGACGACTACTTCCATCTCCGGCACCGCGGCGAACCGCGCGGCGTCGGCGGGCTGTTCTTCGATGACCTGAACGAGTGGGACTTCGACACCAGCTTTGCCTTCCTGCGCGCGGTCGGTGATTCCTACCTCGAGGCCTACGAGCCCATCGTGTGCCGCCGCATGGACCTGCCCTGGAGTGAACGCGAACGCCAGTTCCAACTCTACCGCCGCGGTCGCTACGTCGAGTTCAACCTGGTCTACGACCGCGGCACCCTGTTCGGGCTGCAATCGGGCGGACGTACCGAATCCATACTGATGTCCCTGCCGCCACTGGTGCGCTGGGACTACGACTGGTCTCCCGAGCCCGGCAGCGCGGAGGCCGATCTCTACGAAACCTATCTCAAGCCCAGGGACTGGGCCTGATTGCGCGGAGCACCGCCGTCATGACGGACCGCTACGTGGTGGCCGGGAACCCGGTTGCCCATTCGCGCTCGCCGCTCATCCATGCGCGCTTCGCCGCCCAGACCGGGCAGGACATGGAGTACCGCCGGCTGCTGGTGCCGCTGGGGGGCTTCGCCGATGCCGCGCGCGCATTCTTCGCCGCCGGCGGCAAAGGCATGAACGTCACCGTACCTTTCAAGCTCGACGCCTTCGCGCTCTCGGACCAGTTGAGCAGCCGTTCGCAACAGGCTGGAGCGGTGAATACGCTGTGGCTCGCAGACGACGGGCGGCTGCATGGCGACAACACGGATGGGGCGGGCCTGGTGCGTGACCTGCTGCACAACCTGGAGTGGACGATAGGCGGCGCGCGGGTGCTTTTGCTCGGCGCGGGCGGCGCCGCCCGCGGCGTCCTGGGTCCGCTCCTGGCACAGGCCCCTGCCGAGCTCGTGATCGCGAATCGCACGGCCGGCAAGGCGCGCGCGCTGGCGCAGCAGTTCGCTGCCGCCGGGCCAGTGCGCGGTTGCGGCTTCGAGGCGCTGCACGGGCGCTTCGACCTGGTGATCAACGGCACCAGCGCCAGCCTGCAGGGGGACGTCCCGCCGCTGGCCGACGAGATCCTGGCGCCGGCCGCCTGTTATGACATGGCCTACGCGAGCGATCACACCGCCTTCCTCGCGCGCGCCGCGCTTGCCGGTGCGTCGCAGCTTGCCGATGGCCTGGGCATGCTGGTCGAACAGGCCGCCGAGTCCTTCTATATATGGAGGGGCCTGCGCCCGGAGACCGGTACCCTGATCGAGGAGCTTCGCGCCGGGGTCGTGATCAGGCCCGCGCGCGGCGAGCAGGACCTGCAGCGCGTGGCCGCGCTGTTTCGCGAATACCAGCAGTGGCTGGGCGAGGACCTGTGCTTCCAGGGTTTCGAGCGCGAACTCGCCACGCTGCCCGGTCCCTACGCGCCGCCCAGCGGTGCGCTGCTGCTGGCGCAGAGCGGGCGCGAGGTGGTCGGCTGCGTCGCGGTGCGCATGATCGAACCCGGCATCTGCGAAATGAAACGCCTGTATGTGCAGCCCGGGCGGCGCGGCGCGCGCCTCGGGCACGCGCTGGCCCGCGCCGCGATCCAGGCGGCACGCGACGCCGGCCACGCGACGATGCGCCTCGACACCCTGGTCCGGCTTGAGGAGGCGATGGCGCTGTATCGTAGCCTGGGGTTCCGCGAGCGAACGCCTTATTACGACAACCCTCTCGGCAACGTGGTGTACTGGGAACTCGACCTGCACCAGGGCGCCGCCAGCACAGGAGAGCGCGCATGACGCAGTTGCGCAAGTTCATCGCGGGAGCCGTCTGTCCGTCCTGCAACCAGGTCGACAAGCTCTTCGTCACCGCGCAGGACGGCGCCATCGTGTGCGAGTGCGTCAGTTGCGGCTTTCGCGACGTGCGCGCGCGCGACGCCGAGCCCGGCACCGCGGAATTCGCCAGGGGACTGGGTGAGCCGGCCGCCGAGACCAGCGTGGTGCGAATCATCGAACCCTGAGATGCCCGAGAGGTCGGGCCCCCGGCCGCAGGTCCGCTTTCAAGCGGGCATCGTCCGGATGATTCTGGACCTATTAACATCACGACCGTCAGCCCCCGCATCAACTGCCTTGCGTAATCCGGTGATTGCACAACGTTTTGTCGCAAGCCTCGATTTACGTTGTTATACTTCGCGCGCTTTGCATTGACCCGCATCAATGCAGGGAATAGTGAAACAGCCGCGGTGACCCAGGGCACGTGCGGCTTTGCCCAATTCCCGGTCTGCGCGCGCAGCCGGAACAGTGCGTCCCGCAGGAACCCGCAGGTTCCCTGCACGACGCGACTACCAACAAAAGGGAGAGTTAGGAGACATGCGAGCAGCCACACGACGCCGTCTGCTGCCACTCGCACTGCCGGGGGCAACGCTGTCCGCGTTCTCCGGCAGCTTGCTGGCGGCCGAAGCCGGGCATTCTTCCGTCAACATGACCCGCGGCGTGACCGAGGTCAGCCACGCCATCTACGACCTGCACATGTACACCCTGTGGGTCTGCGTGGCGATCGGCGTGGTCGTGTTCGGCGTCATGTTCTATTCGATCTTCGCCCACCGCAAGTCGAAGGGCGCCGTTGCCGCGCATTTCCACGAGAGCACCACGCTCGAGATCGCGTGGACCGTCGTGCCCTTCCTGATCCTCGCCACCTTCGCCGCCCCCGCGACGCGAACGCTGCTGAGCATCTACAACGCCGACGAAGCCGATCTCGACGTGATGATCACGGGCTACCAGTGGAAGTGGAAATACGAATACCTCGACAAGGGTGTGAGCTTCTTCTCCGCGCTGAGCACCTCGCCGAACGAGTTCAACAACATCAACAATCCCGACCAGGCGCCCAAGGGCGAGCACTACCTGCTCGAAGTCGATGAGCCACTGGTGATCCCGGCGGGCAAGAAGGTACGTTTCCTCGTGACCGCCGCCGACGTGATCCACTCCTGGTGGGTGCCGCAGCTGGCGGTGAAGAAGGACGCGATCCCCGGCTTCGTGAACGAGACCTGGACCCGCGTACCCGAACCCGGCATCTACCGCGGCCAGTGCGCCGAGCTCTGTGGCAAGGACCACGGATTCATGCCGATCGTCGTCAACGTGCTGCCGGAAGCCGAGTTCGACGGCTGGCTCGCCAAGCGCAAGGAAGAGGCCGATGCCGAAAAGGCGTTGATGGCGCAGACCTTCACGATGGACGAACTGATGGCGCGCGGCGAGAGCGTTTACAACAAAGCCTGCGCGTCCTGCCACCAGCCCAACGGCGAGGGTGTACCGCCCGCGTTCCCGGCGCTGAAGGGCAGCGCGATCGCGATGGGTCCGGTGGACGGGCACCTCGATATCGTGGTCAACGGCAAGCAGGGCACCGCGATGGCCGCTTTCGGCGCCCAGCTGAACGAGGTCGATCTCGCGGCCGTGATCACCTATGAACGCAACGCGTGGGGCAACAACATGGGTGACATGTTGCAGCCGATCGACGTCGCCAAGTTCAAGAAAGCCAAGTAATTCAGGAGCAACATCATGGGTGCAGATCATCACGGCCCAGCGAAGGGCATAACCCGCTGGTTCTTCACGACCAACCACAAGGACATCGGCACGATGTACCTGTGGTTCAGCTTCGCGATGTTCATCCTGGGCGGCATTTTCGCACTGGTCATCCGCGCCGAGCTGTTCCAGCCCGGCCTGCAGATCGTGAAGCCGGAATTCTTCAACCAGATGACGACCATGCACGGTCTCGTGATGGTGTTCGGGGCGATCATGCCCGCATGGGTCGGACTGGGTAACTGGATGATACCCATGATGATCGGTGCGCCCGACATGGCGCTGCCGCGCATGAACAACTGGAGTTTCTGGATCCTGCCGTTCGCCTTCGCCATGCTCGCCGCGACCCTGTTCACCGAAGCCGGCGCGCCGAACTTCGGCTGGACCTTCTATGCGCCGTTGTCGACGACCTACGCGCCGGAAACGGTCACGTTCTTCATCTTCGGCGTGCACCTGATGGGCATGTCCTCGATCATGGGCTCGATCAACATCATCGCCACGATCATGAACATGCGCGCCCCGGGCATGACCTACATGAAGATGCCGATGTTCGTCTGGACCTGGTTCATCACCGCCTTCCTGCTGATCGCCGTGATGCCGGTGCTCGCGGGCGCGGTCACGATGATGCTGTTCGACATCCACTTCGGCACCAGCTTCTTCAGCGCGGCCGGTGGCGGCGACCCGGTGCTGTTCCAGCACGTGTTCTGGTTTTTCGGTCACCCCGAGGTGTACATCATGATCCTGCCGGCGTTCGGCGTGGTCAGCGAGGTGCTTCCCACCTTCGCGCGCAAGCCGCTGTTCGGCTACAGCTCGATGGTGTACGCAACCGCCTCGATCGCCTTCCTGAGCTTCATCGTGTGGGCGCACCACATGTACACCGTCGGCATGCCGATCGCGGGCGAACTGTTCTTCATGTACGCCACGATGCTGATCGCCGTGCCCACCGGCGTGAAGGTGTTCAACTGGATCACGACGATGTTCAAGGGCTCGATGACCTTCGAGACCCCGATGCTGTTCGCGATCGCGTTCATCATCCTGTTCACGATCGGCGGCTTCTCGGGCCTGATGCTGTCGCTGGCACCGCTGGACTTCCAGTACCACGACACCTACTTCGTGGTGGCGCACTTCCACTACGTGCTGGTGCAGGGCGCGCTGTTCGCGCTGTTCTGCGGTGTCTACTACTGGCTGCCGAAGTGGACCGGGCACATGTACGACGAGGGCCTGTCCAAGGCGCATTTCTGGATGACGTTCATCGGCGTGAACACCGCGTTCTTCCCGATGCACTTCGTCGGCCTCGCGGGCATGCCGCGCCGCATCCCGGACTACGCGCTGCAGTTTGCCGACTTCAACATGCTCTCGAGCATCGGTGCCTACATCACCGGTTTCTCGCAGCTGATCTTCGTGGTCTGCGTTATCAAGTGCATCAAGGGCGGCGTGAAGGCGACCGACAAGGTGTGGGAAGGATCGCATGGCCTCGAGTGGACGGTGCCGTCGCCGGCTCCGTACCACACGTTCAGCGTGCCGCCGCAGGTCAAGTGAGGGAGTGAGGAAGATGTCCACGGGGTCGGACAACCGGAAAACCGTAGTGCGGCTGGGTGCGATCGCCGTGGGCATGTTCGGTTTCGGATTCGCGCTGGTGCCGCTCTATGACGTGCTCTGCGATGCCATGGGTATCAGCCGGGACAACATCAACAGGGCGGCCGACTACCGGGCCGAGGCCAGCGTCGTGGACACCAGTCGCACCGTGCGCGTTCAGTTCGTCGCGAACAACGACGGCACGATGCCCTGGGAGTTCCACCCGCACGAGTTCGAGATGAAGGTGAACCCGGGCGCGGCGAACAGCACGACGTTCTACGCGCGCAACCCCGCACCGCGCGCGATGGTGGCGCAGGCGATACCGAGCATCTCGCCGCCCGAGGCGGCGCAGTACTTCCACAAGACCGAGTGCTTCTGCTTCAACCAGCAGGCACTCGCATCGGGCGAGGCGCTGGACATGCCGCTGCAGTTCATCGTGGACCAGGCGCTGCCAGCCAAGATCAGGACGATCACGCTTTCCTACACGCTGTTCGACGTGACCGGGAAAGTGGTGGACAACCGCGTCAGCGCGGCCAACTGACCAGACCAATACCTACGCATACATTCTGGATTTTTCGGGGAGACACGAAATGGCGAGCGAGACCGGCGGACATCAGACTTACTATGTCCCTGAGCAGAGCAAGTTCCCGTTCCTGGCCACCATAGGCCTGGGCATGTTCATCCTGGGCGCCGGGTTCACGATGAACAACATCAAGGCCGGCGCGGAAAGCCCCATGTCGTGGCTGTTGCCGGTAGGCTTCGCCTTCTTCATCGCCGTGCTGTGGAACTGGTTCGGCGCAACCATCCGCGAGAACCGGGCCGGCCTGAACAGCCCGCAGCTGAAGAAGTCCTACGTGCTCGGCATGCAGTGGTTCATCTTCTCCGAGGTGATGTTCTTCGCCGCGTTCTTCGGGGCGCTGTTCTATGTGCGTTTCTTCGTGGTGCCCTGGCTGGGCGGCGAGGGCGACCACGGCCTCGCGAACCGCCTCTGGCAGGGCTTCCAGGCGACCTGGCCGCCGGCCCAGACACCGCAGGAGGCCGTGGAAGCGGCCGGCGGCGCGCAACTGATGGCAAAGCAGGCGCAGTACGCCGCGCCTGCGCACGTCGTGGGCTGGATGGGCATCCCGCTGCTGAATACCATCCTGCTGGTGACATCCAGCGTCACGGTGCACTTCGCGCACACCGCGCTCAAGGCCAACAAGCGCAGCGCACTGAATCTGTGGCTCGCGGTCACGCTGATCTTGGGTTTCGTCTTCGTCGGCTTTCAGGCCTACGAGTACCACCACGCCTACACCGAACTGGGCCTGACGCTGGCCTCCGGCATCTACGGCTCGACGTTCTTCCTGCTCACCGGTTTCCACGGTTTCCACGTGTGCCTGGGTGCGGTGATGCTGACGGTGATGTTCCTGCGCGCGAGCACCAAGGGGCATTTCACCCCGGAAGACCACTTCGGTTTCGAGGCAGCCTCGTGGTATTGGCACTTCGTCGACGTGGTGTGGATCTGCCTGTTCCTGTTCGTCTACATCCTCTGACGAACCGGGCGGCGCATCCCGATTCGCCGGGATGCGTCGCCCGCTGCCGCCCGCCTCGTTCTGCCTCCTATTTTTCCTTCGAACCCTGATCCTGCTGCGCGGCGTGACCGCGCTCCAGGGCGGCATCCCAGGGCGCCTTCGACCTGAGTTGCCCGCTGTAGAATCCGTAGGCGATCAGGGCCACGAGCGCGGCGGCGAGCGTCACGCGTATGCCGAGCGAATGCAGCGTCCGTCGTGTGCGGCCCTGGTCCTTCATCAGGAAGAAGAAGCCGCTGCCCAGGCTGATCAGCAGCAGGACGAGCAGCGCCACGATGGCCGGTTTGATCCACATGCGAGGAGAGTCCGGAATTCCGAGGGGCCTGGAGTATAAACCATGAACGAAGCACCCACCGGTGCACCGGTGCCGGAGGCCGAGGACGACAGCAGGCTGCGTTACAACATAAAGTTCGCGGCGCTGGTGCTGGTGCTGCTGCCGGTGCTGATCGGGCTCGGTTTCTGGCAGTTGTGGCGCTCGGCCGAGAAGGCCGAGGTACTCGCCCTCCTCGAGGCCCGCCGCGACGCCGATCCGGTGGGCATTGCCGCCGCGCGTTTCGAGGATCCGGCGGCTATCGACCGGCTGCAGGTGGAACTGCGGGGACAGTACGTGGAAGACCGGGACTTCCTGCTCGACAACCGCATGTTCGGTGGCCGCGTCGGCTACGAACTGATAACCCCCTTCCGCGACGATAGCGGCATCGTGGTGTTGGTGAACCGCGGTTGGCTGCCGGCCGGGCGCACGCGCGAGGAGTTGCCGCCGATCGAGCCGGTCACGGAGCGATTGAGCCTGCGCGGCGAAATTTATGTGCCCCAGGACCGACGCCAGTTGCAGCTCTACGCGGCCAGTGGCTGGCCGAAACTGGT
Source organism: Gammaproteobacteria bacterium (assembly GCA_016718385.1). Classification (GTDB taxonomy): domain Bacteria; phylum Pseudomonadota; class Gammaproteobacteria; order Pseudomonadales; family UBA5518; genus UBA5518. The sequence goes on along the minus strand of JADKDK010000008.1, from coordinate 371,669 downwards.
GCAGACTGTGGACCCGCCCCGGATGGGATCGATCGCCGGCATCGAGGTGTACCCCTGGCTGGTGCGCCTGCAATCAGGCCAGCCGGGCGTGACCGAGGCCGACTGGCCGGCGGTGAACATCCAGCCCGAGCGGCACGAGGCGTATGCCGCGCAATGGTTCCTGATGGCCGTCGCGCTGGTTGCCGTATTCCTGTTCGGCGGCACCAATGTGCTCGCCTGGTCCAGACGAAAACGCAAGCACGGAGAATCCCGATGAGTGAGGCGGAGAAGCTGCGCGCGAGCCGCATCAAGCTGACATTGATGTTCCTGCTGCCGATCCTGGCGGTCGGCTTGGCCACGCTGGTGTTCTACACCGGCTTCGGGCTGCCCACGTCGACCATCAATAAGGGCGAACTGGTGCAGCCGCCGCGACAGCTCGACGACATCCGCGTGCGCACCGCGACGGGCGAGGCGTGGCGCTACCAGCAGGGCGCCCACGACTGGAGCCTGCTGGTGGTCAACTCGGGCGCCTGCGCCGATACCTGCCGCGAGCGTCTCTACCTCACGCGCCAGATCCGCGTCGCGCTCGGGCGCGACGCCGACCGCGTGAGCCGCCTGTTCATCCAGCTCGACGGTGCCGAGGGAGAGAACGCGGATTTCGCATCCTTCGTGAAGGCGCAGCATCCGGACCTCGAGCTGCTGCGCGTCGATGCCGGCGAATTGAAGGGACTGCTGGGGCAGGCAGGAGATCCCGATCCCGTGACGGAGCAGCCGATCTACATAGTCGACCAGCGCGGTTTCGTGATGATGCGCTATCTCGCGCGCCACAGCGGTCACGACACCATTGCGGACCTGCGCTTCCTGCTGAAGTATTCCAATGAAAAATCACCCTGATGCAGCGAGCCCGGCACCGATTGGATACAATGCGACGCCCCCTGCCGCTGCAGACTCTTCCCGCGGACCATGATGGACACCACCGTTTCCCCACAGGCGCGCTGGCGCGACTACCTCGAACTCTGCAAGCCCAGCGTCGTCGCGCTGATGATGCTGACGGCCGTGATCGGCATGTTCCTCGCCACGCCGGGCATGGTGCCGTGGCAGGTGCTGGTGTTCGGCAACCTCGGCATAGCGCTCTGCGCGGCTTCGGCCGCCGCGGTCAATCACCTCGTGGACCGGCGCATCGATGCCGTGATGGCGCGCACCCGCGCCCGTCCGATGGTGCGCGGGGCGGTCGACACTCGGCACGCGATCGCCTTTGCGGCGGTGATCGGTGTCGCCGGCATGGCGATCCTGATCCTGCTGGTGAATCCGCTGACCGCGTGGCTCACCTTGGCATCCCTGGTCGGTTATGCCTTCATCTATACCTTCTGGCTGAAGCGCGCCACACCGCAGAACATCGTGATCGGCGGGCTGGCGGGCGCCGCGCCACCGTTGCTCGGCTGGACCGCGGTGACCAACGAAGTCCATGGCTATGCGCTGCTGCTGGTGCTCATCATTTTCGCGTGGACCCCGCCGCATTTCTGGGCGCTGGCGATCCACCGCAAGGAAGAGTACGCCAAGGTCGAGATCCCGATGCTTCCCGTCACGCACGGCGAAAAGCACACGGCGCTGCACGTCCTGCTCTACACGCTGATCCTGATCGCTGTCACGCTGCTGCCCTTCGCCACGGGCATGAGCGGTCCGCTCTACCTGCTGGGAGCGGTCGTGCTCGGCCTCGGCTTCCTGTACTGGGCGGTGCTGCTGATGATCGGCAAGGATCCGCGCGTGCCGATGCAGACCTTCTGGTACTCGATCATCTACCTGATGGCACTGTTCGTGGTGATGCTGCTCGACCACTACATCTTCCCGCGTCCGCTGGCGTTGATCGTTTCTCCCTGAGGTATCCGCGGTGAGCACGCCTGAAGCGCGCAAGCGCAATGTCCGCCTGACCGTGTTCGCGCTGCTCGGCGTGATCATGCTGATCGTCGGCATGTTCGTGCGCCAGTTCGTCAGCCCGGACCGCCTCGATCCGCAATGGCTGAAGGCCCACGGCGCGGTGCTGTTCGAGCCGCCGCGCAGCTTCGAGGCGCCGCGACTGCTAGACCAGGACGCGCAGGCTTTCGACGGCACCGCCTTTCAGGGCAACTGGAGCGTGCTGTTCTTCGGCTTCACCAATTGCCCGGACGTGTGCCCGACCACGCTCGCGCTGCTGCGCGACGTGGCTGGCGCGCTGCCCGCCGGCAAGCACCCGGTGCGTTTCTACCTGGTGTCGGTGGATCCGGCGCGCGACACGCCGTCGGTGTTGAAGCCCTACATCGAGCACTTCAGCCCCGGGTTCAGGGCGCTGACCGGCGAGTTCCTCGACGTGCACCGCTTCGCCACGCAGCTGAACATCCCGTTCCGCAAGAGCGTCGAAACCGACGGCAGCTACGCCATCGATCATTCCGCCAATCTCGCGCTGATCAATCCGCAGGGGCATTTCGCCGGTTTCCTGATGCCGCCGTTCGACAAGGAGCGCGTGGTGCAGGTGCTCGAGGTGCTGGGCGGCCGCGACCACTGAACTGCGCCGCGCGGCGCGCGGTTCAGCGCCTTGCCGCCAGCGCGTGCGCCAGCACGAACAGCACGCAGGCGGCCGCTGCCACCGAAGGCCCTGCCGGGGTGTCGAAGGCGTAGGACGACCACAGACCGGCCACCACCGAAACGCAGCCGATCACGGCGCCGCCGGCCGCCATCTGCTCGGGTGAGCGCGCGAAAGCGCGCGCCGCGGCCGGTGGAATGATCAGCAGTGCGGTGACCAGCAGCACGCCGACCACCTTCATGGATACCCCGATCAGCGCCGCGGTCACCAGCATCTGCAGCAGGCGCAGGCGGTCGATGTCCACGCCCTCGATGCGTGCCAGTTCCTCGTCGACGGCCATCGACAGCCACGGGCGCCAGCACAGCGCGGTGATCAGCGCCACCAGGAAGCCCACGCCGTAGATCAGCTGCAGGTCGGCCGGCCCCACCGCGAGCAGGTCCCCGAACAGGTAGCTCTCGAGGCTGGCGCGCCGCGGAGACAGTAGCGCCACCGCGATGATGCCGAGCGCCAGCGAACCGTGCGCGATCACCGCGAGCAGGGTGTCGGAGGCGAGCACCCTGCTACCCTGCAGGCGCGCGAAACCGGCGGCCACGAGCAGGCACATCGCGAGCGCGGCCAGTGTCAGGTCGATGCCGAGGAACAGGCCGAAGGCGATGCCGAGCAGCGCGCCGTGTGACAGCGTGTCGCCGAAGAATGCCATGCGTCGCCACACCAGGAAGCTGCCCACGGCCCCCGCGGCGAGTGCCACGCCGATGCCTGCGGCCAGCGCGCGCAGCAGGAAATCATCCATGGGGGATCCGCCCCACGATGTGACCGTGCAGGTCGTGTGCGTGATCGTGGTGGTGCGTGTACACCGCGATCTCGTTGACCGCCTGTTTGCCGAACAGCTGCAGGAACTCTGGGTGAGCGCTCACTACCTCCGGTTTGCCTGCGCAGCAGACGTGCTTGTTCAGGCACAGCACGGTGTCGGTGGCCGCCATCACGAGGTGCAGATCGTGCGAGATCATCAGTACCGCGCAGTTATGGCGCCGGCGCACCTCGTTGATCAGGCCGTAGAGCTCGGCCTGCCCGTTCACGTCCACGCCCTGTACCGGCTCGTCGAGCACCAGTAGCTGTGGCGTGCGCAGCAGCGCGCGCGCCAGCAGCACCCGCTGGAATTCCCCCCCCGACACGCGCGCCAGCGGGGTGCGCAGCAAATCGCGGATCCCGACTTCGTCGGTCACCGCGTCGAGTGCGCGCGGCTTTCTTTCTGTCAGTCGCAGGAAGCGGCCGACGTCGAGCGGCAGGCTGGGGTCGATCACCAGGCGCTGTGGCATGTAGCCGATGCGCAGCCCGGGCTTGCGCCACACGCTGCCCGCGCCGGGCGCGAGCAGTCCCATCAGGATGCGCAGCAGCGAGGTCTTGCCGGCGCCGTTCGGCCCGATCACGGTGAGGATCTCGCCCTCGTGCAGCGCGAGTGAAACGTGGTCGAGGATGGTTTCGCTGCCGACATGCCACGCGACATTGCTTGCCTCGAGAATGCGCGCTGCGTTCATGCATGCTCCCCGCCGGCGCAGGCGGGACATAGCCCGATCACTTCCAGTGCCATCGATTCGACCGCGAAGCCCACCTCCTCGCCGTAGTGCGCCACAGCCGCGCGGATCGCCGGCTGGGCCGACTCCAGCGTGGCGCCGCAACCGCGGCATATATAGAGCTGGTGATCGTGCGGCCCGGCGCCGATCTGGCAGCCGACGTACGCGTTCAACGATTCGACGCGGTGCACGAAGCCCTGCTCGCGCAGGAACTCGAGCGCGCGATAGACCGTGGGCGGCCCCGGCTGGCGCCGGCGGGATCCCGCGCGCGCGCCGAGCATCTCGAGCAGTGCGTAGGCACCGACCGGCCGGTGGCTCTGCCATACCAGCCGCAGTACCTCCTCGCGCAGCTGCGTCAGGCGCGCTCCGCGTTCGGCGCAGGCCGCGCGCGCCTGGCTCAGCGCCTGCTGCACGCAGCGGCCATGATCGTGCGTCGCGAAGGCGAGCGTCGCGCGCGCTTCGGTGGTGGTCGCCAGCTGCTTGTCCATGGCGTTATATTATAACTTTAGCTCACGGGATTCATGGCCGATGGCGATACGGAGCGGCGCGCGTTGCGTACTGGTGCTGGTCATGGTGCTGGGCGCGAGCCTCGCGGTGCGTGCCGAGGGCACGCAGCCGCTGGTCGTGAGCAGCATCCGGCCGCTGCACCTGATGTTGCGCGCGCTGGCCGGAGACGGCGTCGATGCGCGCGTGCTGCTGGAGGCCGGTGTGTCGCCACACGACTTTGCGCTGAGGCCCTCGCAGCTGCGACTGCTGACCGGCGCGCAGCAGGTATTCTGGTTCGATGCGACGCTCGAGCACCCGCTGCCCGCATTGTTCGCGAGCCTCCCGGCGCCGCGCCGCGACACCGCGCTGCTGCCCCTGATCGCGCCGCCGGCGCGCGGCGACGGCTTCGTGGATCCCCACGTCTGGCTCGACCCGCGCCTCGCCGCCGTCACCGCAGCCGCCATGGCGCACGTGCTCGAGGAGCGCGGCCTGGTGAGCGCGGCGCAGATCGCGCCGCGACTGCAGGCGTTCCAGGTCGAGATGGAACGCGTCGAGCAGGACATCGCCGGGCAGTTGCGCGGGCTCGAGGCCGTACCATTTGCCGCGATGCACGACGGTTATGCCTACTTCGTGCAGCGCTTCGGACTGGAGCAGGCCGCGGTGCTGGCGCTCGACGCCGAGCAGCAGGTCGGCGCGCGCGCGCTGGCGCGCATGCGCCGCGAGGTGCGCGACAGCGCGGCGGTCTGCCTGCTGCGCGAACGCTCGGGTGACAATGCGCGCCTGGCGCAGATGATCGCCGAGGGCAGTGCACTGCGCGTGGTCGAACTCGATTCGCTGGCGAGCGACGCGCCGGACGACGCGGGCGGCTACGCCCGTTTTCTCGGGGACTTCGCGCGTGCCCTGGCCGATTGCCTGCGCGGGCGGGCTTCCTGATTATCGAAGCGGGTATTGACCATGAGCGACGCCAACGCAGCGAACCCCGCCCTGATCCTGGTCGACGGTTCGTCCTACCTTTATCGCGCCTTCCACGCACTGCCGCCGCTCTCGACCGCCTCCGGTCGCCCGACCGGTGCGGTGCGCGGTGTGGTCTCGATGCTGCGCAAGCTGCGCAAGGACTTTCCCGGTGCGCCGGTCGTCGTGGTGTTCGACGCCAAGGGCAAGACCTTCCGCGACGAGATCTTCGCCGGGTACAAGGCCCACCGCCCGCCGATGCCCGATGAGTTGCGGGCGCAGGTCGAGCCGCTGCACGGCATCGTGAAGGCGATGGGGCTGCAGTTGCTGTGCGTACCCGGAGTGGAGGCCGACGACGTGATCGGCACACTGGCCGCGCAGGCCAGCGCGCGCGAAGTGTCCGTGCTCATCTCTACCGGCGACAAGGACCTCGCGCAGCTGGTCAACGCGCAGGTCACGCTGATCAACACGATGAACGACACGCGCCTCGACGTGGCTGGCGTTCAGGCGAAGTTCGGCATAGCGCCGTCGCAGGTCGTGGACCTGCTGGCGCTGATGGGCGACAAGGTCGACAACATTCCCGGCGTGCCCGGCGTGGGCGAGAAGACCGCGCTGGCGCTGTTGCAGAACCTCGGCAGCCTCGAGGCGATCTACGCCAACCTCGAGGCGGTCGCCGCTCTGCCGGTGCGCGGCGCCAAGGCGCTCGGCGACAAGCTCGCCGCCGAGCGCGACAAGGCGATGCTGTCGCGCGAGCTCGCGACCATTCGCACCGACCTCGAGCTGGAGCTGGACTGGCAGGCGCTGCACAACGAGGCGCCCGATCGCGAGGCGCTGCTCGAGTGGTTCCGCGAGCTCGAATTCAACACCTGGCGTGACGAGCTGCTCGCGGCGGGTGGCGAGAGCGCCGCGGCAGCGATACCCGCGGCGCCTGTTCCGGAGGCTGACTACGAAACCGTGCTCGACCGCGCGGCACTGCAGCGCTGGGTCGAGCGGCTGGCGGCGTGCGAGCTCATCGCCGTCGATACCGAGACCACCAGCCTCGATTACATGGCGGCGCGGGTGGTCGGCGTGTCGGTGGCCGCAGCGCCCGGCGTGGCCGCCTATATCCCTTTCGGGCACGACTATCTCGGCGCGCCGGAGCAACTCGGCGAGATCGAGGTGCTGCAAGCACTGCGCCCTCTGCTGGAGGCAAAGCAGCCGCTGAAGATCGGGCAGAACCTGAAGTATGACCTCAGCGTGCTGGCAAACCATGGCATCGCGCTCGATGGCATAGCCTTCGACACCATGCTCGAGTCCTACGTGCTCGACTCGGTGGGTTCGCGCCACGACATGGATACGCTGGCGCTGCGCCACCTCGACTATCACACCATCAAGTTCGAGGATGTCGCGGGCAAGGGCGCCAGGCAGATCACCTTCAACCAGGTGCAGCTCGAGCAGGCGGGCCGCTACGCCGCCGAGGACGCCGACATCACGCTCAGGCTGCACCGGGCGCTGTGGCCGCAGCTGGAGGCCTGTCCGGGGTTGCGCAGCGTGTTCGAGCGCATCGAGATGCCGCTGGTGCCGGTGCTGTCGCGCCTCGAGCGCACGGGCGCGCTGGTCGATGCGAAGCTGCTGCAGGTACAGAGCCGCGAGCTCGGCGAGAAGCTGCGCGAGATCGAGGCACGCGCCCACGACCTGGCCGGCCAGCCATTCAACCTCGGCTCGCCGAAGCAGCTGCAGGAGATCCTGTTCGACAAGCTCGGCCTGCCGAAGGTCGGCAAGACCCCGACCGGCCAGGCCTCCACCGCGGAGCCCGTGCTGCAGGAGCTCGCCGAGACCTATGAGCTGCCGCGCGTGATCCTGGAATATCGCGGGCTGTCGAAACTCAAGTCCACCTACACCGACCGCCTGCCCGAGCAGATCAACCCGGCGACAGGGCGTGTGCACACTTCCTACCAACAGGCTGTCACCGCCACGGGTCGACTCTCATCGACCGATCCCAATCTGCAGAACATCCCGGTGCGCACCGCCGAGGGGCGGCGCATCCGCCAGGCCTTCATCGCGCCGCCGGGGCAGCGGGTGCTGGCAGCGGATTATTCGCAGATCGAGCTGCGCATCATGGCGCATCTCTCGGGTGATCGCGGCCTGATCGAGGCCTTCGCCCACGGCCTGGACGTGCACCGCGCCACCGCCGCCGAGGTGTTCGGCGTCGAATTCGCCAGGGTTACCGACAACCAGCGTCGCAGCGCGAAGGCGATCAACTTCGGCCTGATCTACGGCATGTCGGCTTTCGGGCTGGCGAAGCAGCTCGGTGTCGGCCGCGCCGAGGCGCAGGCCTACATCGACCGCTATTTCGCGCGCTATCCCGGCGTGCAGGGCTACATGGACCGTATCCGCCGTACCGCCGCGGACGAAGGTTTCGTCGAGACGCTGTTCGGCCGGCGCCTTTACCTGCCCGACATCCGTGCCCGCAACCCCGCGAGCCGCCAGGCCGCCGAGCGCACCGCGATCAACGCGCCAATGCAGGGCAGCGCCGCCGACATCATCAAGCGCGCGATGATCAGCGTCGACGACTGGCTGCGTGACAGCGCCTTCCCGGCACGCATGGTGATGCAGGTGCACGACGAACTCGTGTTCGAGGTCGCACAGGACGCTGCCGGGGATCTGGCCGCACAGGTGAAGACACTGATGTCCAGCGCCGCCGCTCTCGACGTGGAACTGGTCGTGGACGTGGGCATGGGTCTCAACTGGGACGAGGCGCATTGACCTTGGTGCATTACACACCGCCTGTGCCGGGGTGGCTATCCTGCGCGGACACGCCGCAAGTACATCCATGTAGGCTCGACTGCGGCATCCATGCCGCAGACGGTCCTCGCAAGACAGCCACCCCGGCACAGGCTGCCGTGGTGGTACACGCTGTCAACGGGTCTGCAATTGCCGATCGGTCGCAGTGCCGGTGAGGCTCTGCGCAGAAATGGCCGATGTGCAGCGTAACGCGGATACTCCCGGATCTGCGTGCACTCGGTGAACCACCAACGGTAGGCGTGGCGAGGGGCGGGTCCGTGCCGCGAGCGGACATGTGGATGCCGAAATCGCCGGGAGCGATTTCGGCAACACGCGTAGCCGCCCGCACATGGATGTGCGGGTGGCGGCCGCGAGCGGCACGGGCCCGCCCCTCGGCGCGCCGGGTCGAGGCGAAATCAACTGATGGCAGGCGAAAAAAGCTGACCGCACCCCCGCGAGGCGCAGCGATGCCTAGGCGATGTCCGCCTCGCGCGGCGCGGCGTACCACTGGTCCAGCACCTTGCGCGCCTCGTCGATCCCCTCTCCGCTGAGGGCGGAAAACAGCTGCACCGTGGTCGCGGGGATGGAGGCCAGCTCGCGGCGCACCGCGAGCAGGGTGGACTTGCCCGGTCCGCGCGAGAGTTTGTCGGACTTGGTGAGAAGTACGTGCAGCGGGATGCCGAGCGCGGCGGCCCAGCCGATCAGGTCACGGTCCTGGTCCTTCAGCGGATGGCGCACGTCCATCAGCAGCACGATGCCGGCCAGCGAGCGGCGCTTGCCGAGGTAGTTCTCGACCAGCCTTGTCCACTGCGCGCGCACTTCCAGCGGGACGCGCGCGAAGCCGTAGCCGGGGAGGTCCACCAGACGCTTGTCCTCGGCGAGGGCGAAGAAATTGATCTGCTGCGTGCGCCCGGGGGTCTTGCTCGCGCGCGCCAGCTTGTTGTGGTCGCAGATCGCATTGATCGCGCTAGACTTGCCCGCGTTGGAGCGGCCCGCGAAAGCGACCTCGACGCCCACGTCGGCCGGGCACTGTCCGAGCTTCGCCGCACTCAGGATGAAGGTTGCATTGCGATAATCCTGAGGCTCCGGAGCACTCGACAAAATCCTATTCCTCACGTTTTCTGATGGAAAGCCGCTTTGCTATACTGCCGCCGCCCCGAACCCGGCCAGTCTAGCACGCAGCGTGCTGCCCGCCGGCGAGGAGCGATCCCGCACCCTGACCCAGGAGTCGACGATGAAGAAGTTCGCGGTTGCTGCCCTCCTTATGGCTTCCTCGCTGGCCTATGCCGATCGTAGCGTGGACGAGCTCTACCCCAAGACCTGTGGCGTATGTCATGAAGCTGGCGTTGCCGGCGCGCCGAAGCACGGCGATGCGGCCGCGTGGAAGCTGCGTTTCGACGCCAAGGGCGGGCTGGATGGCCTGCTCGCGAGCGTGAAGAACGGCCTGAACGCGATGCCGCCGAAGGCCATGTGCATGGACTGCACCGACGGCGAGTACAAGGCGCTCATCGAGCACATGATGAAGCCCGCCGGCTGAGGCCGGTTGCCGCGCTCACATCGACCATAAAGGACCGATATCGTGATCAAGAGAATCGCTGTGGTAGTTGCCGTGTGCGCGCTGGGGGGCAATGTGCTTGCCGCGGGCAACGCGGAGGCCGGCAAGGCCCTGTCGGTTGCCTGCGGCGCCTGCCATGGCGCCGACGGCAACAGTCTGGCGCCGACGTTCCCGAAGCTTGCCGGGCAGCATGAGAGCTATTTGCTGAAGCAGCTGAAGGACATCAAGAGCGGTGCGCGCAGCGTTCCCACGATGGCCGGTCAGCTCGACGCCATGAGCGAGCAGGATCTTGCGGATATCTCGGCATATTACGCGGCGCAGGCCGCGACGCCGGGCGTGGCCAAGGAAGAACTGGTCGAGCTGGGAGAGAGCGTTTTCCGTGCCGGCATCCGCGAGAAGGGGGTGGCGGCCTGCGCCGCCTGCCATTCCCCGACCGGGGCCGGCAACGGCCCCGCGAAATTCCCCGCGCTGAGCGGCCAGCACGCGGATTACATCGCCGCGCAGTTGCGCGCGTTCCGCAACGACGAGCGCATCAACGACGGCGACACCCGCATCATGCGGGACGTCGCGTCGCGACTCAGTGACAAGGAGCTCGACGCGGTATCGAGCTACGCTTCGGGCCTGCACTGACACCGGCACGTGCCGCGCCCGAACAGGTAAAAATACCTGTTCGGGCGCGCTTCCAGGATCGCCCGGAAACCAATCCCGTCACGCCCGGTCCGATCTCGCTACCGGGTGACCAATCCCATCTGGACAGGAGACTGAGCGAATGAAGCGGATCTTTGCCTTGGCCGTGCTGTTGCTGTCGATGCCTTTCGCGCTGGCGGCGCAGGAGGCCGCACCGAAATACGTCGAGGGCACCCACTACGTGCGCCTGGCCCAGCCGGTGCGCACCGCCGATCCCTCGCGGATCGAGGTGACGGAAGTGTTCTGGTACGGCTGCATCCACTGTTTCCACCTCGAACCGCTGGTCAACGACTGGAAGAAGGCCCTCAAACCCGATGTCGACTTCCAGCGCTCGCCGGCGATGTGGAACCAGACCATGGCGGTGCATGCCCAGGCCTTCTATGCAGCGCAGGCGCTCGGCGTGCTCGAGAAACTGCACGGGCCGCTGTTCGCCGCGCTGAACGAGGAGCGCAAGAAGCTCGACAACGAGGACGAGCTCGCTGCCTTTTTTGCCGCCCACGGCGTGAAGGAAGCCGATTTCCGCAAGATGTTCAATGCCTTTGCCGTCGAGAGCAGCGTGAAGCAGGCCGATGCGCGCGCGCGCAGCTACGGCATCACCGGCACGCCCGAGCTGGTCGTCAACGGTACCTACCGCATCTCCGGCAGGACGGCGGGTTCGCCCGCCGAGATGCTGAAAGTGGCCGATTTCCTGGTCGAGCGCGAACGTGCAGCGCGCGCTGCCGCCAAGCCCGCCGCCAAGAGCTGACAGGTCCCGATGCCGCCCGCGGTCGCCCGGCCGCGGGCTCGTTCCGCCCCGCCGACGTCTGGCGTGATTCGATAAATTGCCCACCCCGGTCTATGCTTGTGCTACCCAGAAACTAGCCGTGTGACCGTCACGCCAATGCGCGGGACACGGTGCCGGATACGCGGGACCCGACGTTCCGTGGCGGGCAAGCAATGACGATGCGAAAGATCAAACTGACCGGCGAAATGGTCCAGCGTATCGAGGACGCCCTCGACGAGCGCAAGGTGCAGCGCCGCGCGCGCGCGCAGGCAGAGGCTACCGGGGAGCGGCGCTGCCGCCCGGATCGGCGGGCTGCCGCGACCGATGACAAGGATCTCCCGGCGGCGGCACCTGTCGAACCGCTCAAAGGCGGAAGATCCGTTCCGGGTTGAGGATGTTGCGCGGGTCCAGCGCGCGCTTGAGCGTTTTCATCAGCTCGATCTCCGTGGCCGAGCGCGAACAGTGCAGGAATTCACGCTTCTCCAGCCCGATGCCGTGTTCCGCGGACACCGAGCCGCCGATTCCCGCCAGCCCGGCGTAGACGATTTCCTCCACCGCGTGGCGCAGGGCCGGATCGTCGCCGCCCAGCGCGATGGCTAGGTGCAGGTTGCTGTCGCCCAGGTGCCCGAAGGTGACCCAGCGCAGTTCGCCAAGCCGTTGTTCCAGTCGCGCGCCGGTGCGTTCGAGGTAATCCGCCATCGTTGCCAGCGGCAGGCTGATATCGAAGATCGCCAGCGGCCACAGCACGGCCAGGCTCTCGATATTGTCGCGGATCGCCCAGAACGCCGCGCGTTCCTTCTCGCTCTGCGCCAGCACGGCGTCCTGCACGAGCCCGAGCTCGGTGGCGCGCGCCAGCGCGTCGAGGAAATGCCCGGCCTCGCCCTCCAGGTCCGCACCTGCGGACTCGATCAGCACGTAGAACGGGTAGGTGTCGGCGATCGGCGGCTGGCCGAGGTGTGGCCCGCGGCTGGCGATGCGGTAGTAAGTGTTCCACATCGCTTCGAAGGCGCTCATGCGCCCGCCGAGCTCGCGCTCGATGAACGTCAGCAGCGCGACCAGGTGCTCCAGCGAGTCGGTGGCGACCAGCGCGGAATTGCGCGCCGGCATCAGGGGGCGCAGCCGCAGCACGGCGCGCGTGATCACGCCGAGCGTGCCCTCACTGCCGATGAACAGCTGCTTGAGGTCGTAGCCGGTGTTGTTCTTCAGAACCTGGTTCAGTGACGACATCACGGTGCCGTCGGCCAGCACGACCTCGAGCCCGAGCACCTGCTCGCGCATCATGCCGTAGCGGATCACCTGGTTGCCGCCCGCGTTGGTGGCGATGTTGCCGCCAATGGTTGCCGTGCCGCGCGCGCCCAGGTCGAGCGGCATGATCAGGCCCTCGGCCTCGGCCGCCTCATGCACCGCCTGCAGCGTGGCCCCGGCCTGCACGGTCATCGTGCGCCCGCGCGCATCGATCTGCTCTATCGCGTGCATGCGCTCCAGCGAGAGCGCGATCTCGCTCGAAGAGGCGCGGGCGCCGCTCACCAGGCCCGTCTTGCCGCCCTCGGTCACCACTGCCTGGCCGGCGGCATGGCAGAGCCTCAGCGCCGCTGCCACCTCCCCGGTCGATCGCGGGCGCAACACCGCCGGCGCGTCGCAGTGCATCACGCCCCACGAGCCGCTGCGCGAACGCGCCGCGTCCCCGGTCAGCACGCCGCCGGGTCCCAGTACCTCCTGCAGGGCGCGGATCAATTGCTGCATGGCCGTGCCTCCCTCAGAGCCCGAGCGCGGGCATCATGGTTTCTATCAGGCGCGGTCCGCGCGCTGCCATCGCCTCGGCGAACTGTGCGGTGAATTCCACGGTGTCGTGCGCGCGCGTCGCGGCCACGCCGAGTGACTGCGCCAGCGCCACGAAATCGATGTCGGGGTTGCCGATGTGCAGCATGCTGCGCGCCCTGGTGCCCATGCCGCTGGCGCCGACGCGCTGGTACTCGAGCTGCAGGATCGCGTAGTCGCGGTTGGCGAACAGCACCACCGTGACGTCGAGCTGCTCGCGGGCCATGGTCCACAGCGCCTGGATCGTGTACATCGCGCTACCGTCGCCTTCCAGGCAAACGACCTTGCGCCCGGGAGCGGCGATCGCTGCGCCCGTCGCCGCCGGCAGGCCCCAGCCGATGGAGCCGCCGGTCTGCATGATCCACTCGTGCGCGCGTGCGGTGCGCGTGCGCTCGAACACCTCGAAGCCGCCGGTGATGCCCTCGTCGACGACGATGGCCTGTTCCGGCAGCAGCGCCGCGATGATGTCGCCGACGGCAGCCGTGGACAGCGCGCCGGCATCGGGGAGCGCGGGCAATGCGAGCGGGTTGCGCGCCGGTTCGAGCGCAGGCGCATCCATGGCCTCGGCCAGGCGCTGCAGCGCATCGATGCGGTCGTGGTGCGGTTCGGCCAGCGTGAGCAGCTCGCATTCCTCGTGCGCCAGCCTGCCGGGCAGGTTCGGGTAGGCGAAGAACGAGGCAGGCTCCGTGGCGCCGACCAGCACCAGGCGGCGCACGGTCTCGAGGTGCGCGAGCGCGAACTCGGGAATGTAGGGGATCTTCTCGCAGGCGGCGCGGCCCGCGCCCCAGGGCAGCCGCGTGGGGAAGGTCTCCACCCCGACGCGCGCGCCGCAGGCCGCGGCGATGCGCCCGGCGAGCTCGAGGTCCTGCTCGCTGACATGCCCGCCGAGCAGTATCAGCGCCGGCTCGCCGCAGGCCAGCGCCGCGGCGCACTGTCCGATCACGTCCTCGCGTACGCGCCGCGCCGCCGGGACTCCGGGCATCGTGGCCGGTCCGCCCGTGCATTCCTCCCACGACACGTCCGCGGGCAATATCAGCGTCGCGACCTGCCCGGGTGGCTGCAGCGCGGCGGCGACGGCGCGCGCGGCATCCGCCGGCAGCTGCCCGCTGGACTGCGCCGAGTGCACCCAGTGCGACATGGGTTTGGCGACGGCGGCGACGTCCGAGGTGAGCGGGGTGTCGTACTGCAGATGATAGGTGGCGTGATCGCCGACGATGTTCACCATCGCCACGTCGCCGCGCCTGGCGTTGTGCAGGTTCGCCAGCCCGTTGCCGAGCCCCGGCCCCAGGTGCAGCAGCGTGGCGGCGGGCTTGCGCGCGATGCGCGCGTATCCGTCCGCCGCGCCGGTCACCACGCCCTCGAACAGGCCCAGCACGCAACGCATGCCGGGCACGCGGTCCAGTGCCGCCACGAAATGCATTTCCGAGGTGCCGGGATTCGTGAAGCACACTTCCACGCCGGCATCCAGCAGCGTGCGCAACAGGGCTTCGGCTCCGTTCATGTCGTTGTACTCCGGGGCTGGGGGCTGCGCGGTGAGGATAGCGCAATCCTCCGCTCGCCCGCACGTGCCGGCGTGGATTCCGGCGGCCGCGCGTCTCAGCGCGGCGCGCTGACCCGGCGGATCAGCCCTTCCTGCACGGCCGCCGCGACGAGGCGCCCGTCGCGGGTGTAGACGTGGCCGATGTTCAGGCCGCGGCCGCCGCCCGCGAGCGGGCTCGCCAGGTGGTAGTAAAGCCATTCGTCGGCGCGAAAGTCCGCGTAGAGCCACAGCGCGTGATCGAGGCTCGCGCTCTGGAGCGCGGGATTGTCGTGGGCGATGGCGTGCGGCAGCAGCGCCGTCGACATCAGGTAGCTGTCGGACATGTACGCGAGCATCTGCGCGTGCACGCCGGGATCGTCGGGCATCGTGCCGTTGGCGCGCATCCACACGCCGAATCGCGCAGCGCGCGCCGGCGGATCGTAGCGGTCGAGGCGTTCGAGCGTACGGTAATCGACCGGGTGCCTGGTGAAGGCGTGATAGCGCCCGGGCTGTTCGGTCGACTTGCGCGTGTAGAAGGCGAAGTCGCTCTCCAGTGACTCGGGCGCCGGCACCGCGGGCATCGGTTCGTGGTGGGCGAATCCTTCCTCGGGCAGTTGGTAGGAAATCGCGGTGTTGAAGATGGCGCGCCCGCCCTGGCGCGCCACCACGCGTCGCGTGCTGAAGCCGCGCCCGTCGCGGATCGGATCGACCTCGTAGATGATCGGCCGCGCGGGGTCGCCCGGGCGCAGGAAGTAAGCGTGCTGCGAGTGCACCCGTCGCGCCTGATCGACGCTGCGCGTCGCGGCGTTCATGGCCTGCGCCAGCGCCTGGCCGCCGTAGACGCGCGGGTTGGGTCCGGGCGGCGTGAGGCCGCGAAACAGGTTGGTGTCTATCTGCTCCACGTGCAGGTTGTCGAGCAGATGCTGCAGGTCGTTGCTCACCGTCACTCCCGGGGCGATTCGGATAATTGCCGTGTCTCGGGGCGGCATGGTACCACCGGCGCCATTGGTGATAACGTTGGCGCCTCGCGCCACCGCAAGCAGGACAGGGGCGGCAAAACGATGGGCAACCTCGACGAATTCAGGAGCGAAACCCGTGCCTGGCTGGAGCAGAACTGCCCGGCCTCGATGCGCGGTGCGGCGGCCTCCGGTACCGAGGGCTGCTGGGGCGGGCGCAAGTGGGTGTTCGCCAGCGAGGACCAGCGCCTGTGGCTGGAGCGCATGGCCGCGCGCGGCTGGACCGCGCCGCAATGGCCGCGGGCCCATGGCGGGGGCGGCCTCGACAAGGCCGAGGCCAGGATCGTGGCCGAGGAACTCGCGCGCCTGCAGGCGCGCGCGCCGCTCGAGAGCTTCGGGATCTCGATGCTCGGGCCGGCGCTGCTGCGCTACGGCAGCGAGGAGCAGAAGCAGCGTTTCCTGCCGCCGATCGTGCGCGGCGAGATCCGCTGGTGCCAGGGCTACAGCGAACCGGGCGCGGGCTCCGATCTCGCCGGCCTGCAGACCCGGGCGGAGGACCGGGGCGATCACTTCCTCGTCAACGGGCAGAAGGTCTGGACTTCCTACGCCGACCAGGCCGACTGGATCTTCTGCCTGGTGCGCACCGACGTCGAGGCGCCGAAGCACGCCGGCATCAGCTTCCTGCTGTTCGACATGGAGACGCCCGGCGTCAGCACCCGACCGATCCGGCTGATCAGTGGCAACTCGCCGTTCTGCGAGACCTTCTTCGACAACGTGCGCGTGCCGAAGGAAAACCTGGTCGGGGAGCCGAACAAGGGCTGGGACATCGCCAAGTACCTGCTGACGCACGAGCGCGAGATGATCAGCGGACTGTTCGGCGTCGGCGCCCCCGGGCAGGCCACGCCGGCCGGGGTCGCGGTGCAGCGCATCGGCCTGCGCGACGGCCGCCTCGCCGATCCCGGCCTGCGTCACGACCTGGCGCGCCACTCGATCGATGCGGAGGCATTCCGGCTCACGCTCGGGCGCGTGCAGGACGAGTCAAAGGCCGGCGTTGGCACCGGCGCGGCATCCTCGCTGTTGAAGTACTACGGAACCGAGCTGAACAAGCAGCGCCAGGAACTGATGATGGCCATCCACGGCACCGACGGACTCGGCTGGGAGGGCGAGCGCTTCGCCGGGGGCTCCGTGCCGCGCAGCTGGCTGCGCAGCAAGGGCAACTCGATCGAGGGCGGAACCTCCGAGATCCAGCTCAATATCATCGCCAGGCGCATCCTCGGCCTGCCCGGTTGAGCATGGCCGGATCGGCGCGCGCAGGAGCGAACATGTCCCTGGTCTACAACGACGACGAACGGATGCTCGCCGAGGCCGCGCGCGGCTTCCTGCAGCAGAATGCCCCGCCCGCGGCGTTGCGCGCGCTGCGCGATACACGCGACACCGACGGCTTCTCGCGCGATCTCTGGCGCGAGATGGCCGCGCTGGGCTGGGCGGGCATGCTCGTGCCGGAGGAATACGGCGGGCTCGGCTTCGCGCACACCGGTGCCGGCATACTCTGCGAGCAGGCCGGACGCACGCTCGCGGCCTCGCCGCTGTTCGCGACCGCTATCCTCGGTGCCACGCTGATCCGCGAGGCCGGTTCGGCGGCACAGAAGCAGGCATTGCTGCCGGCGATCGCCGCGGGGCAACGGCTGTGCGCGCTCGCGCTCGATGAGTCCGCGCGCCACGACCCGGCGGGCATCGCGCTGGTCGCGCATGCCGACGGCGATGCCTTCCGGCTCTCGGGCGAGAAGATCCTGGTGCTCGACGGCCACGTCGCCGACACGCTCGTCGTCGCCGCGCGCAGCCGCGGCGTGCCCGGCGAGACCCACGGGATCAGCCTGTTCCTGGCCGAGGCAGGCAGCGCGGGCGTTACGGTCGAACGCACCGTGATGGTCGACAGCCGCAACGCGGCGATCGCGCGATTCACCGACGCGCGCGGCGAGCTGCTCGGCGGGCTGCACGAGGGATGGAATGCGCTGGAGCGCGCACTCGACATCGGCCGCATCTGCCTGGCGGCGGAAATGCTGGGCGTGGCGGGCGAGGCACTCGCGCGCACCGTCGACTACCTCAGGCAGCGCAAGCAGTTCGGTCGCGCCATCGGCGAGTTCCAGGCGTTGCAGCACCGCGCCGCGCGGCTGTTCTGCGAGCTGGAGCTGACGCGATCGGCGGTGCTGCGCGCGCTGCGCGCGATCGACGAGCCCGGCACCGCGCTGGCGCCCTTCGCCAGCCTGGCCAAGGTCAGGGCCGGCGACACTGCGACGCTGGCGGTCAACGAGGCCGTGCAGATGCACGGGGGCATCGGCATGACCGACGAATTCGAGATCGGATTCTTCATGAAGCGCGCCGGCGCGTTGCGCCAGATCTTCGGCGACAGCTACTACCACACGGATCGCTACGCCGCGCTCAACGGCTACTGAGCGCGGCACGGCACACCAGGAGCAAAGCATGAGCATGGACATCGGCATCAGCGCGCGGTTGCGACCCATCCTCGACGAGGTCAGGGGCTTCATCGACAGCGAGATCCTGCCGCTGGAGCATGAGTTCCTGGCCGGTATCGACACGGGCGACCGCTGGGCCTTCACGCCGCGGCAGATCGAGATCCTCGAGGGATTGAAGACCAGGGCGCGCTCGCGCGGGCTGTGGAACTTCTTCCTCACGGAGCACGACGGGGGTCATGGGCTCACGACAGTGGAATATGCCTACATCGCCGAGGAAACCGGCAAGTCGCACCTCGCGCCGGAGGTGTTCAACTGCAGCGCGCCGGACACCGGCAACATGGAGGTGCTCGCGCGCTACGGCACGCCGGCGCAACAGGAGCAGTGGCTGAAGCCGCTGCTCGCGGGGGAGATCCGCTCGGCCTATGTGATGACCGAACCCGACAGCGCCTCGTCGGATGCGACCAACATCAGCATGAGCGCCGTGCCCGATGGCGATGAGTGGGTGCTTAACGGCGAGAAGATCTGGATATCGGGCGCCGGCGATCCGCGCTGCCGGATCCTGATCGTGATGGTGAAGAGCAACCCCGGGGCGCCGCGCCACGCGCAGCACTCGCAGATCCTGGTGCCGATGGACACGCCGGGCGTCGAGGTGCTGCGCCCCATGCTGGTGTTCGCCACGGACGACGCGCCCCACGGCCACATGCACATGCGTTTCACCGATGTGCGCGTGCCGAAGGCCAACATCATTGCCGGCGAGGGGCGCGGCTTCGAGGTCGCGCAGGGCCGCCTCGGCCCGGGGCGCATCCACCACTGCATGCGCGCGATCGGCATGGCCGAGAAGGCGCTGGAACTGATGTGCCGGCGCGGGCTCTCGCGCACGGCCTTCGGCAAGCCGCTGGTGAAGCTCGGCGGCAACTACGACATCATCGCCAACGCGCGCATGGACATCGAGATGGCGCGGCTGCTGTGTCTGAAGACCGCCTGGATGATGGACACCGAGGGCGTGCAGCAGTCGCAGCACTGGATCTCGATGATCAAGACCGTGGCACCCACGGTGGCGCTGAAGGTCATCGACGAGGCGATCCAGATGCATGGCGGGCTGGGCATCTCGCAGGACACGCCGCTCGCGGGCATGTACATGGGCGCGCGCACCTTGCGTTTCGCCGACGGCCCCGACGCGGTGCACCGCATGGTGGTGGCGCGGCGCGAGCTGGCGCGCTTTCGCTGATCACGTTCACGCAACAGGAGTTTCGACATGGCAGTGACGATGAACAAGGACAACGTGCGCTCGCTCATCGGCGGCGAACTGGGCGTCTCGGAATGGATCCGCATCGAGCAGGCGCGCGTCAACGCCTTCGCCGACACCACCGAGGATCACCAGTTCATCCACGTCGATCCCGAGCGCGCGGCGGCCACGCCCTTCGGCGGCACCATCGCGCACGGCTTTCTCACGCTGTCGCTGCTGCCGCGCATGATGGAGGACATCGGCGGCGGCATGGCGGACGCGGTGATGGGCCTCAACTACGGCTTCGACAAGATCCGCTTCCTCGCACCGGTGAAGGTGAACAGCCGGGTACGCGCGCGCGCGAAACTGCTCGATGTGCAGGAAAAGGTGCCGAACCAGTTCCTGATCAAGCAGGAGATCACGGTCGAGATCGAGAACGAGACCAAGCCCGCGCTGGTCGCCGAATGGCTCACGATGGTGATGGTCCGCCCGTAGGCCGCATTCACGGTACGCCCCGTGGGTCCGCATTCATGTGGACAGAGCCCCGTGGGTCCGCATTCATGCGGACTCTTGTCCGGCTGAAGCCGGACCTGCGACGGACCTGCGCGCAGGCAGTTCGTGCAGACGGACAGGTTTGATGAGCGCCCGGTTGCGGGATAACCGACACGACGCCAGGAGAAGCAGACATGAACATCCGTTACGACGGCAAGGTCGCGATAGTGACCGGTGCGGGCGCCGGGATCGGGCGCTCGCACGCGCTGGGTCTCGCGGCGCGCGGCGCGAAGGTGGTGGTCAACGATCTCGGCGGGGCGCGCGACGGCAGCGGGCGCTCCAGCGCCGCGGCCGATAGTGTGGCAGCGGAAATCCGCGCAGCCGGCGGCGAGGCGATCACCAACGGCGCGAACGTGGCCGACTGGGCCGAGGTGCAGGCGATGGTGCGCCAGGCCATGGACGCCTGGGGTCGCGTCGACATCCTGGTGAACAACGCCGGCATACTGCGCGACAAGAGCTTCTCGAAGATGGAGATCGAGGACTTCCGCGCCGTCGTCGACGTGCACCTGATGGGCTCGGTGCACTGCACCAGGGCCGTATGGGAGATCATGCGCGCGCAGCAATACGGGCGCATCGTGATGACCACCTCCTCCAGCGGGCTCTACGGCAATTTCGGCCAGGGCAACTACGGCGCGGCGAAAATGGCCGTGGTCGGCCTCATGAACACGCTGGTGCAGGAAGGCGAGAAATACGGCATCCGCGTCAACGCGGTCGCCCCGGCAGCGGGCACGCGCATGACCGAGGGCCTGATGGATCAGCGCGCCTTCGATCTGCTGACGCCCGAGGCCGTGACCGCCGGCGTGTTGCTGCTCTGCGCCGAGCAGGCGCCAAACCGCATGATCCTCTCGGCCGGCGCCGGTGGGTATGCGAGCGTCCATATTTACGAAACCGCCGGCATCCATCTGGCGCCGGGAGAGCAGACACCGGAAAATGTACTCGCAGGACTCGCCGCCATCGAGGATCGCCGCGGCGAGCAGGAGTTCACCCAGGGCTTCCAGCAGAGTCTGAAGTTCGTGGGCGCGGCCGCCAGGGCGCTGGGCATCGAACTCTGATTCCGCTCCCTCGCGCCGGGGCGGCGGCAAATCTTTCAACGGGCAGGAGTATCAGGAAAATGTCAGACGCAGTCATCGTATCCGCGGCACGCACGCCGATCGGCAAGGCCTATCGCGGCCTGTTCAACAACACCGAGGCGCCCACGATGGGGGGGCTCGCGATCCGCGCCGCGGTCGAGCGCGCCGGCGTGGACCCGGCCGAGATCGACGACGTGATCATGGGCTGCGCGATGCCGCAGGGCACCACCAGCCTGAACATCGGGCGCATGGCGGCGCTGGCCGCCGGCCTGCCCGTCACCGTGAGCGGCATGACCATGGACCGCCAGTGCTCCTCGGGCCTGATGGCGATCGCCACGGCCGCCAAGCAGATCCTGCACGATGGCATGCGCGTTGCGGTGGGCGGCGGGCTGGAGCAGATCAGCCTGGTGCAGAACGAGCACCAGAACGTGTACCGCCGCGTCGACCCGAAGCTGAAGGCGCTGCACGAGCACATCTACATGCCGATGCTGCACACCGCCGAGGTGGTGGCCAAGCGCTACGGCGTGACGCGCGAGCAGCAGGACGAGTACTCGCTGCAGAGCCAGCAGCGCACCGCCGCCGCCCAGGCGGCCGGCCTGTTCGCCGACGAAATCATCCCGGTGACGGCCTCGGTCGAGATGAAGGACAAGGCCACCGGCGAGATCAGTCACAAGGACGTGACGCTCGCGCTCGACGAGGGCAACCGCGCCGACACGAAGCTCGAGGGGCTCGCCAGCCTGAAGACAGTCGTCGAGGGCGGCTGTATCACGGCGGGCAACGCCAGCCAGCTCTCCGACGGAGCGGCGGCCTGCGTGGTGATGGACGCCAAGCTCGCCGCCGAGCGCGGCATCCAGCCGATGGGTCTGTACCGCGGCATCGCGGTCGCCGGCTGCGAGCCCGACGAAATGGGCATCGGACCGGTCTTCGCGGTGCCCAAGCTGCTGAAGCAGCACGGCCTGAAGATGGACGATATCGGGTTGTGGGAACTGAACGAGGCCTTCGCGGTGCAGGTGATCTACTGCCGCGACCGTCTCGGCATCCCGAACGACCGACTGAACGTCAATGGGGGCGCGATCTCGATCGGTCATCCCTATGGCATGAGTGGCGCGCGGATGGTCGGCCACGCCCTGCGTGAGGGCAAGCGCCGTGGCGTGAAGTACGTCGTCATCACGATGTGCGTGGGCGGCGGCATGGGCGCGGCGGGCCTGTTCGAGGTGCTCTGACGCGGAAGTGGCGAAGGGCCGGGGACCAGGAATTCATGCTGAGCGACCCTTGCATGAGTTTCTCTGGCCCGGCAGTTCGTCAATGGGCGCGGCTCATGGCGGCGCTCTGCCTGGTCACTGCATCGCTGCTCGGCGCCCGGCCGGCAGCCGCCGACCTGTTCGATTCCGATACCGAACTCAGCCTGACCCTGGAGTTGCCGCTCGCCCGTCTCCTGGCCGACAAGGAGCAGCGCGAGGAATTTCCGGCCACGCTGTCCTACGCCGATGCCGATGGGAGCAAGCGGTCCCTGCAGATCGAGGTGAGCGTGCGTGGCAACACCCGCGCGGACCTGTGCGATCTGCCGCCGTTGCGCATCGATCTGAAGCCAAAGCGCGCAGCGCAAACCCTGTTCCAGTCCCGGACCGAGCTGAAGCTCGTCACCCAATGCAAGGCGTCGACACGATATCGGGACTATCTGCTGCTCGAGCACAAGATCTACCAGGCCTACAATCTGGTCACGCCGCTGTCGTTGCGCACGCGGCTGGTGTCGGTGACCTATCGCGATACGAACGGGCAGATCCGCGAATTCACCCAGCCGGCGTTCCTGATCGAAGACCTCGGGGAGACGGCTGCGCGGCTCGACATGGAACGCGTCCGGCGCCCGGCAATGGCGCCGTCGGACATGGACTCCGCGCAGCAGAACCTCGTCGAGATCTTCCAGTACATGATCGGCAATACCGACTGGTCGGCATTGCTGCCCGCCGATGGCGAGGAGTTCTGCTGTCACAACGTCAAGATCCTCGCCCCGCGCCAAAGCGCCGCGGGACTCGTCATGATTCCCTACGATTTCGACCAGGCGGGTCTCATCAATGCCGAGTACGCGGCGGTGAGCCCCGCGGTGGGCGGCAGTTCGGTGAGGGATCGCGTTTACCGCGGACGCTGCGAAAACAATCTCCGGGTGGAGGCATCCCTGCAGCGGTTTCGCGAACTCAGGCCGGCCCTGGAAAGCCTGTTCGAGGACGCGCGGCTGGGTAGCGCGGCGTCGCGCTCCGCGTTAGCCTATCTGCGCGATTTCTATCAGTTGACCGCGTCGCAAAGATGGGTGAAGTGGCGGATCTATGGTCGCTGCCTGGGTAGCTGAACCGCATCGCCGGCAACGACCGCCCCCTCGTCGGCGGTCGTGGTGATCGTTTCGGCTTTCGGGCGCTTGCCATAGCGCGAGATCCACATGATCGTGGCACCGAAGCAGAAGAAGCAGGCCATCACGTAGCCGACGAGGAGCTGGCCGGTGCCGGAGGACAGGCCGACGGAAATCGAACTGAACACATAGACGCCATCGAGTGGATCCTCGAGACGGATCCGGAAACGTACCGCGGCGACGAGGGCCGCAAGTCCGAATGCCAGGGCGAGGCTGTCATGGATCAGCCACACCGTGGCCGTGGCGCAAATGGGCAATATGATCAGTGCCGTGATAAATGTGCGCCGATAGGAGAACGGGTGGGTATACATGTAGACCCAGGTTATCGGGACCATGAGTAACACGGCGCCAGCGAAGAACACCAGCAACACGCCCAGGATGGCCAACCGTCCGGTGATCAATTCGTATTTCAGGGATGGCGGCCTCCCCTGCGAATTGAACAGGCCTTCGACGATCGTACGGGTGATTTCTCCGGATCGTGCCGCGAGGCTCGAACCCTCGAACAGCATCGGGATGGTGTCGAAGAGAAAGAGCAGCCCCGCCCCCAGGGCGAACAGATACAGCGAGAGCGTGATCAGAAACGCACGATGCGACCAGATATGGGTCTTGGTCATCGAGGCGTCCCCGGCGGTGTCCAGTAGGCGGCGGATTGTAGCATCGCCCGGGAACAGGGGGCAGTCGTGAAACGTCGAGTCAAGGGCGTCATGCTGGCTGCCATACTCATCGCCGTTGCCGGTCGTGTGCATGCCGATGACTGGACGCTCGACGGTGTGAAACGCGTAGTCGCGATCTCGGATATCCACGGCGCGCACCGGGAGTTGGTCGCCACCCTGCACACAGCGGGGGTCATAGATGCCGCGCAGCGCTGGAACGCCGCGCACACGCATCTGGTGATCGTGGGCGACATCGTCGACCGTGGTGACGACTCGCGCGCATCCCTGGATCTGCTGATGCGCCTGGAGGCGGAGGCGGTCGCGGCAGGGGGGAAGGTGCACGTCGTTCTCGGCAACCACGATGTGATGAACATCGTGGGCGACCTGCGCTACACCACGAAGGGCGAATTTGCCGCGTTTGCCGGCGAGGAGTCTCCGGCCATGAGGGAGGCGGCGTTCCAGCGCCACCTGGCGACCCGGACCGGCGACAAGACCACGGTGGACGATGCGCGTCGCGCGTTCGACCTTGCCTATCCGCCAGGATTCTTCGCCCACCGCGCGGCGTTCGCCGCGAGCGCTACCTATGGCAAGTGGTTGCTGGGCAAGCCACTGCTGCTGCAGATCAACGACACGCTGTTCGTCCACGCCGGCCTGAGCGAGGCGGCCGCGAACATCGGCAGGACGGCCATCAATGGCGCGTTGCGGGGGCAATTGCTCGAGTATGCCGGGCTGCTCGAGCAGTTGACGGCACAGGGGGTGGTGGATCCCGCGACTGATTTCCACGAACTGCCCGATCGCATCGAGGCCGCGCGCATTGCCGGGGCGAGCTCCGGGGATGCCGACATGCTCAGGCGTACGGACCGCCTGCTGGCGCTGCACGAGTCGCTGGTCCACGGGCCGGCGAGTCCGCTGTGGTATCGCGGGAACGTGGGCTGTGGACCCCTGATCGAACAGGCCCGGCTCGAATCTGCCCTGGCAAATTTCGGCGCGGTTCGGCTGGTCGTCGGTCACACGCCCACCTGGCGCCGGCGGGTGTGGAGCCGGCTCGGTGGACGCGTGGTGCAGATCGATACCGGCATGCTGCATTCCTACTACTCCGGCCAGGGCACCGCGCTCCTCATCGAAGGGGAAAACCTGAGCGCAATCTACCGCGGCGACGCGCAGGCCGTGCCGGTCGATGCGCAGCCGGCACGCGCCGGCAACCTTCCGGCGGAGCTGGGCGCGCAGGAGCTCGAAGCGGCGCTGGCCGAAGGCGATATCGCGGGCGAACCGGGCGACGGGATGCTGACGCTCATGTGGCAGGGCAGGGAACTGCAGGCGCTGTTCACGCCGCTCAGGAATGGCTTCGCACCGGATGTAGCGGCGTATCGCCTGGACCGTCTGCTGTCGCTCGACATGGTGCCCGCGGCCGTGCTGCGCAACGTGAACGGAACAGCGGGCAGCTTGCGTCATGTGCCCGGCGCGACGGTCACGGAAACCGAGCGCGTCGCGGGCAAGGCCGCGATCGAAGCGTGGTGCCCGCTCCAGGACCAGTTCCAGGCGATGTATATCTTCGACGCGCTGGTCTACAACCCCGGCCGTGTCACGGACGATATCCTGTTCGCGAGAAACGACGGGACCCTGATCCTGACCGGACATGTACTGGCCTTCGGCACGCGCACCGGCGTCCCACCCTATCTGAAGAAGGCAAACCTGACGCTGAGCGCAATGTGGCGGGAGAACCTTGCCGGCCTGCGAACCGATCAGGCCCGGGCAACACTGCGCGAGGTGCTGGGCGACAAGCGACTGAAGGCCCTGCTGACCCGGGCCGAGCAGCTCGCCGATTGACGCCTGCGTTCACGGCGACGCCGCGCTGCGCCGGGCCGATCGGTCAGCCGAACTCGCCAGTGCAGTGCATCAGGGTTACACTGCGCCGCACTTTCCGAGGAGCATTGCCATGCTGCTTTATACGTATCCGCCCGCGCCCAATCCCCGGCGCCTGCACATCTTCATGGCCGAGAAGGGCATCGAGATCCCGACGGTGCAGGTCGACCTGGCGAAGGGCGAGCAGTTCGGGGAACCGCTGCGCTCGGTGAACCCCTCGTGCACGGTACCGGCGCTGGTCACCGACGAGGGCGTGGTGCTGGCGCAGGTCTCCGCGATCTGCGATTACCTCGAGGAGCTCTATCCCGAGCGTCCGCTGCTCGGGCGCACGCCGCTCGAACGGGCGCTGGTGCGCGAGTGGACACACCGCATCTTTCTCGAGGGCCTGATGGCCATCGCCGACGTGTTCCGCAACGGCAATCCCGCCTTCGCCAAGCGCGCGCTGCCCGGCCCGGTGGAGCTCGAGCAGGTCCCGGCGCTGGTCGAGCGCGGCATGAAGCGCATCGACGTCTTCCTGCACGTACTCGATGCCCAGCTGGCAGGGCGCGATTACGTCGTCGGCGACGCGTTCTCGATGGCAGATATCGATGCCATCGCGACCTGCGATTTCCTGGGCTGGATCCGCAAGCCGGTCCCGGACGATTGCGGCAACGTGAAGCGCTGGCGCGAGACGATGTCGCAGCGCCCGAGCACGCGGGCCTGAGCGGCGTGAAGCTCGATCTCACGCGCGCCGAATACCTGACGCTGCTCATCGCGATGCAGCTCGCCGACTGGGTGCTGCACGCGCACCAGGCCGACGAGGCCGACGAAACGCAGCCCTTCCGCGCACTGGAGCAGAAGGTCTTCGCCCTTGCCGGGGACTTCGGTTGCGAGCACCTGGTCGAATACGTCGAGGAAGACGGGCGTTTTTACGCCAGCGCCGAGTTCGACGAGACCGGTCCCGCCATGGAGTTCATCGAGGAGTTCGAGAACGAGTCGTTCTGGAACGAACTGCTGGAACGCCTGGTCGAGCGCGACCTGCTGCGCCAGCTCGGCGAGAAGACCGTCGAGGGTCTGGACCCCGAGGAGCGCGAGATCAGGGAGGAACCCTATCGCCGCGTGTATGGCGACGAGTTCGCCACGCATGGCGTCGACCGTCTCGAGATCCTCGACCAGCGTTACGTGGGCGACGCGAAGAACAAGCGCAAGCTCTCGTAACTCCGCCCCGTGGGTCCGGCTTCAACTCCCGTAGGTCCGGCTTCAGCCGGACAGGTGTCCGGATAACGGTCATGGTGTTGACCGCCACCCCCGATCATGAAAGAAACGTGGCGGTGGAAGACGGCAGGCAGAGGTCGCGCAGATTTATGGCGGCTCGACCCCGTGGATAACGTGATCCGCCGGACTGACTCGAACCCCAGATTGCCTCCCGTAGAGAGCGCACGTTAAACAGGCCGTTGGCGAGCGTTCGCCTTCAGGCACTTTCAGTTCCGGCACCCGCCGCCTTCCGCTTCCCAGTCTACGTCGACAGGAGGCCGATATGGAACTCACAGCTCTACACAAGCGGGTGATCGCCTGTGATGTTCATCAGGCGCAGGTCACGGTGTGCGCGATTCTCGAGGAGCCTGACGGCTCGGTGCGCATCGAGCAGCAACGCTTCGGTGCGTTCCAGCGCGATCGCCGGGCACTGGCCGAATGGGTTGGCGCACGACGCCCGGACGTGGTGGTGATGGAGAGCACAGGCATTTACTGGAAAAGTCTCTACGCCGCCCTGGAGGCGGTGGGCATTCGTGCCGTGGTCGTCAATGCGCGTCACGTCAAGAATGTGCCGGGACGCAAAACCGATATCGGTGATGCGCAATGGCTGGCCACGCTGGCGCGTGCCGGGCTGCTGCGCGGCTCGTTCGTGCCGCCGGCGACGCTGCGCGAGCTGCGTCTGATCGCACGCCAGCGACAGAAGCTGATGGGGCAACTGGCCAGCGAGAAGAACCGCCTGCACAAGGTGCTGACCGATGGGGGCGTGCGCCTCGGTGTCGTGGTGAGCGACCTTCACGGCCAATCGGCACGGGCCATGGTCAAGGCCCTCATCCGGGGGCAGGCGCCCCACGAGGTGCTGCGCCACGCCAGTCGGCGTCTCAAGGCCACTCGCGCCGAGATTCTGGATGCCGTGCAGGGGGAACTCACCGACAGCCATCGCTTCGTGCTCGATGAACTGATGCAGCACATCGAGGGTCTGGAGGCGCGCGTCGCCCGTTTCGAGGCCCGTCTGCTCGCCGGGCTCGCAGATCAACGGCCCGTGCTGGCGTTGTTGCAAACCCTGCCGGGCGTCGATCTCATCGGCGCGGCGTTGCTGCTGGTAGAGATCGGCGCCGATATGGACGTCTTCGCCAGCGCCGATCGCCTTGCCTCCCTGGGTCGGCATCTGTCCGGGCAACAACGAGTCGGCAGGCAAGCGCAAATCCGGGCGGGTCCGCAAAGGCAATCCGTATGCCCGGCGCCTGCTCTGCGAGTTTGCTCATGCCGCGAGTCGGACCCCGTCGGCCTTCCAGGGCAAGTACAAGACGCTGGTCGTGCGCCGGGGCCACAAGCGGGCCATCGTCGCGCTGGCACACAAGCTGCTGCGCACGATCTTTTTCATGCTCAAACGCGGGGAACCTTACCGCGACTCGGCGACGGACTATGAAGCGCTCGCGGTGCAACGCAACGCCCCCCGCTGGATCAAGGCACTGACTCGCTTCGGCTATATCACCCCCGCCGCCTGAGGCGGTCGCCGCGCCATGACCGCATGATCTTCAGTGATCAGGCGTTCGGTTGGCTACAAACCCGGTTCTTTCACGTTAAATCCGGACCTTGTACGTTTGCTGTGGGCATGTTTTGTTCATGCCTGGTTTCCGGGGAAGCCGACCGGACCTTCGAGCAGCCTGGTGCTGACTCTGCGCGTAGAGAGCTCCCGCCCCATTCGACGAGCACGGAGGTCTCGAGCTCTGGAGCCCGTGTGACAAGGGCGCGCCGTCGATAGTTGCGGGGTCGGGGAACCCGGAAGCCGATCTTACGAGCTTCACAGCGAGGCAATCCCATGACCGCAATAGTCACCGAGACCCTGTGCGTTCGACGGCGCCAGAACCCATGAATTTGTCCACGAGACCGCAGGCAAGCTGGAACAGGGCCAGCAGAACGACATCAGCGCCGTGCGCTCGTTCCCCGGCGCGTCTGCTGAAGGATGGTCGCCGCCTGCGGGTGATCATGGAGGCGACGGGCATCACTTCCTCGACCTTGCCCTTGTGGCCCACGAACTCGGCGCCGAGGTTGTGGTGATCAACCCCAAAGCGGGACATCACTTCGCCAAGGCTGGGGCTGCGCAGCAAGACCGATGCGATCGATGCCCGGATGCTGCTCGAGTTCCTGCGCCGCATGCCGCTCACGCGCTGGGAGCCGCCGGCCCGGGAATGCCTGCAATTGCGCCAGATCGGGCGTTATCTGGGCAGCTCACCGACGAGAGCACGGCCGCCAAGAATCGCTCCATGCCCGGAGAGCACGGAGGAGACGCCGCGCTTCTTGCGCGAGGATTTACGTCGCTCGATCCGCTCGCTCGAGGGACGACTCGGCGCATTCGTGCGCAGGCGATCGAACTGATCGGGCGCAGCGAGTCGCTCAACGCGGCCTTCCAGGCCCTGAACAGCATGGTCGGATGGGCGACAAGTCGGCCGTCGCCGTGCTGGGCGAACTCTGCGTGCTGCCCCGCTCCCTGTCGGGCGGGCCTGCACCAGCCATGCCGGGCTCGACGTGCGCCATCACCAGTCGGGCACGAGCGTGAACAAGCCCGGGCGCATCTCGAAGCACGGCAACAAGTACCTCAGGCGCGCGCTTCATGCCGGCACGAGGCCGGCACCCACGATCCGCACGCCGCTGCGTTCAAGCAGCGGCTGCAGGCGCGAGGCAAGAAGGGCTTGCAGATCAACACGGCGATCATGCGCAAGATGCTCACCGCCGCCTGGGCGATAGTCAGAGACCCCACGCCTTACGACGGAGCCAGACTCTATGCGACGATAGAAACGCCTTGACACTCAACAGAGTGTCTACGCCGGGGCACGTAGCGGCGTTTCAGCGCCGCAACAGGTTGAGCAGCACAGTGATCACGATGCTTACCACGATCATCGAGGTGATCGGGATGAAAACGCGCGTGCGGCTACCCTGGATATTGATGTCGCCGGGCAGGCGGCCGAACCAGTTCAGCAGCCACGGCGCATAGTGCAGCGCAGCGCCGACAGCGACCAGCACCAGCCCGGCAACGATCAGCCATCGGCCCATGCTCACAGCTCCACGACGCCGCGCCCGAGTTCGATCACTTCGCCCGCGACGAACACCTGGCGCCCGGCGTCGATGCGCAGACGCAGCGCCGAGGGCCGTCCCGCCATCTCGCCCTGGGCGATCGTCAGCGCCAGCGGCAACCGGACACCATTGGCCAGCATCCAGCCGCCGAGGTTCGCGGTCGCGCTGCCGGTGGCCGGGTCCTCGAGCAGCGATTCGCCCTTGCTGAAGAAGAAGCGCGCCAGCAGGCTGCCGTCGGTGCGGGGCACGAACACGTAGACCTGCGCACGCGGGCCGTCGCCCGTCACGCTTCGCAGGGCATCGATGGACAGCTGCACGCGGCGCACCGCGTCCTCGCTCGCGAGTGGCACGATCAGCTGCTCGCTGCCTGCGTCGACCCACAGCGCCGGACCCGCGAGATCCTGTTCCTGCAGGCCGAGCGCGACCGCCAGTTCCGCGGTGGCGGCACGCGGTGCGCGCGTGGTGGCGTTGTTGGCGCGCAGCTCCCAGAAGTTGCGCACGGCTGCGACCGGTATCACGCCTGCCGCCAGCTCGAGCCTCACCTGGTCGGAACCCGGCCCCAGTGCCCGCACCACGTGCGCGGTGCCCAGTGTCGGGTGTCCTGCGAAGGGCATTTCATAAGCCGGGGTGAAGATGCGCACGCGCGCGTCGGCCGTGCGCGAGGGCAGGATGAAGGTGGTCTCGGAGAGGTTGAACTGCAGCGCCAGCGCCTGCATCTGCGTGGCGTCGAGCCCGCTGCCGTCCTCGAACACGCACAGCGGGTTGCCGCTCAGGCGCTCGCCGGAGCGCGCGAAGACGTTCAGGATCCGGTAGTCCAGCCGCATGATTCGCCCCGTGGGTCCGGCTTCAGCCGGACAATCGTCCGGATAACGGTCATGGTGTTGACCGCCACCCCCGATCATGAAAGAAACGTGGCGGTGGAAGACGGCAGGCAGAGGTCGCGCAGATTTATGGCGGCTCGACCCCGTGGATAACGTGATCCGCCGGACTGACTCGAACCCCAGATTGCCTCCCGTAGAGAGCGCACGTTAAACAGGCCGTTGGCGAGCGTTCGCCTTCAGGCACTTTCAGTTCCGGCACCCGCCGCCTTCCGCTTCCCAGTCTACGTCGACAGGAGGCCGATATGGAACTCACAGCTCTACACAAGCGGGTGATCGCCTGTGATGTTCATCAGGCGCAGGTCACGGTGTGCGCGATTCTCGAGGAGCCTGACGGCTCGGTGCGCATCGAGCAGCAACGCTTCGGTGCGTTCCAGCGCGATCGCCGGGCACTGGCCGAATGGGTTGGCGCACGACGCCCGGACGTGGTGGTGATGGAGAGCACGGGCATTTACTGGAAAAGTCCCTACGCCGCCCTGGAGGCGGTGGGCATTCGTGCCGTGGTCGTCAATGCGCGTCACGTCAAGAATGTGCCGGGGCGCAAAACCGATATCGGTGATGCGCAATGGCTGGCCACGCTGGCGCGTGCCGGGCTGCTGCGCGGCTCGTTCGTGCCGCCGGCGACGCTGCGCGAGCTGCGCCTGATCGCACGCCAGCGACAGAAGCTGATGGGGCAACTGGCCAGCGAGAAGAACCGCCTGCACAAGGTGCTGACCGATGGGGGCGTGCGCCTCGGTGTCGTGGTGAGCGACCTTCACGGCCAATCGGCCCGGGCCATGGTCAAGGCCCTCATCCGGGGGCAGCCGCCCCATGAGGTGCTGCGCCACGCCAGTCGGCGTCTCAAGGCCACTCGCGCCGAGATTCTGGACGCCGTGCAGGGGGAACTCACCGACAGCCATCGCTTCGTGCTCGATGAACTGATGCAGCACATCGAGGATCTCGAGGCGCGCGTCGCCCGTTTCGAGGCCCGTCTGCTCGCCGGGCTCGCAGATCAACGGCCCGTGCTGGCGTTGTTGCAAACCCTGCCGGGCGTCGATCTCATCGGCGCGGCGTTGCTGCTGGTAGAGATCGGCGCCGATATGGACGTCTTCGCCAGCGCCGATCGCCTTGCCTCCTGGGTCGGCATCTGTCCGGGCAACAACGAGTCGGCAGGCAAGCGCAAATCCGGGCGGATCCGCAAAGGCAATCCGTATGCCCGGCGCCTGCTCTGCGAGTTTGCTCATGCCGCGAGTCGGACCCCGTCGGCCTTCGGGGCAAGTACAAGACGCTGGTCGTGCGCCGGGGCCACAAGCGGGCCATCGTCGCGCTGGCACACAAGCTGCTGCGCACGATCTTTTCATGCTCAAACGCGGGGAACCTTACCGCGACTCGGCGACGGACTATGAAGCGCTCGCGGTGCAACGCAACGCGCCCCGCTGGATCAAGGCACTGACTCGCTTCGGCTATATCACCCCCGCCGCCTGAGGCGGTCGCCGCGCCATGACCGCATGATCTTCAGTGATCAGGCGTTCGGTTGGCTACAAACCCGGTTCTTTCACGTTAAATCCGGACCCACGCAGGAACTCATCCCAGCAACGCGCGCGAGATGATCACCTTCATCACTTCGTTGGTGCCGGCGTAAATGCGCTGCACGCGGGCATCGGCCCACGCGCGCGCCACCGGATACTCCCACATGTAGCCGTAGCCGCCGTGCAGCTGCACGCACTCGTCGATGATCTTGCACTGCAGGTCCGTGGACAGCAGCTTGCTCTTGGCGACCGTGGGCACGTCGAGCTTGCCCTGCAGGTGCAGCTCGATGCAACGGTCGATGAATACCCGCATCGCGGTGAGCTCCGAATCCATCTCCGCCAGCTTGAACTGCGAGTTCTGGAACGCGGCCACCGGCTTGCCGAAGGCCTTGCGCTCCTTCACGTAGGCCACGGTCTGGGCCAGTATCGCCTCGGCGCCGGCGACGGCGGATATACCCACCGTGAGGCGCTCCTGCGGCAGCTCCTGCATCAGGTAGACGAAGCCCATGCCTTCCTCGCCGATCAGGTTGGCGCAGGGCACGCGCACGTCCTCGAAGAACAGCTCCGAGGTGTCCTGCGCCTTCATGCCCACCTTCTTCAGCTTGCGGCCCTTGCTGAAGCCCGGCGTGCCGGCCTCGACCAGGATCAGGCTGGTGCCCTTGGCGCCGCCAGCGGGATCGGTCTTGGCGACCACGATCACCAGGTCCGCGAGATAGCCGTTGGTGATGAAGGTCTTGGAGCCGTTGATCACGTAGTGGTCGCCGTCGCGCACCGCGGTGGTCTTCACGCCCTGCAGGTCGGAACCCGCGCCCGGCTCGGTCATCGCGATCGCGCCGATCATCTCGCCGGAAATCATCTTCGGCAGGAACCTGCGCTTCATCTCCGCGCTGCCGTAGTTGACGATGTAGGGCGCCACGATGTCGCTGTGCAGGCCCCAGCCGATGCCCGAGAGCCCGCGCCGGGCGATCTCCTCGTCGACCA
Source organism: Gammaproteobacteria bacterium (assembly GCA_016718385.1). Lineage (GTDB taxonomy): Bacteria > Pseudomonadota > Gammaproteobacteria > Pseudomonadales > UBA5518 > UBA5518. Next base: position 338,154 of record JADKDK010000008.1, on the reverse strand, counting down.
CCACGTTGTAGAGGAAGTCCGTGCCGAGGCCGCCGTACTCCTCGGGCACCGTGGGGCAGAGCAGCCCCTGCTCGCCGGCCTTCAGCCAGGCGGCGCGGTCGATGTGACCTTGCTCTTCCCAGCTCTCGTGGTGCGGGACGCACTCCTCGTCGAGCAGGCGGCCGACCGTGGCGCGGAAGATCTCGTGTTCGTCGCTGAACAGCGTGCGTGGAATCATGGTGCGCTTCTCCTCGGGTCGCGGTTCAGAAGTCTACGTTGCGTGCGGCGCGCTCGATCAGCGAAGCCGGCGGCAGGAAGCGGTCGCCGTAGGCTTGCGCGAGCTCGCGCGCGCGCGCCACGAAGGCGGGCAGGCCGTAGCCGTTGATGTACTGCAGCACGCCGCCGGTCCAGGCCGGAAAGCCGATGCCGAAGATCGAGCCGATGTTCGCGTCGCGCGACGTGGTCAGCACGCCCTCGTCGAGGCAGCGCACCGTTTCGATCGCCTGCACGAACAGCAGTCGCTCCTTGATGTCGGCCAGCGGCACCGGGGGCTGCGCGCGGCCGTAGCGCGTGGCCAGCTCCGGCCAGAGGAATTTCCTGGCCCCCTCCGGGTACTCGTAGAAGCCCTTGCCGGCTGCCTTGCCGGCGCGGTTCTGCTCCAGCATCCAGTCGATCACGCTCTCGGCCTGGTGCGGCACGTATTCCTTGCCCTCGGCGCGCAGGTCCGCGATGGTCTGGTGGCGGATCTTGGACATCAGCGTGAGGCTGACCTCGTCGGATACCGCGAGCGGACCGACCGGGAAGCCGGCCAGCAGCGCGCCGTTCTCGATCGCTGCCGCGGGCACGCCCTCGCGCAGCATCGCGATGCCCTCGTGGCAGAAGGTGCCGAAGACGCGCGAGGTGAAAAAGCCGCGCGCGTCGTTCACGATCACCGGCGTCTTGCCGATCTGCTGCACGAAGTCGTAGCTGCGCGCCAGCGTCTCGGGGCTGGTGTCCTTGCCGCAGATGATCTCCACCAGCGGCATCCGGTCGGCCGGCGAGAAGAAATGCAGGCCGATGAAGTTCGCCGCACGCGCACTCGCGCCGGCGAGGCCCGTGATCGGCAGCGTCGAGGTGTTCGAGGCGAAGATCGCCGTCGACGCGAGCTCGGCTTCGGCCTCCCGCGTCACGCGCGCCTTCAGCTCGCGGTCCTCGAACACGGCCTCGATGACCAGCTCGCAGCCGGCGAGGTCGGCGGCGCTTTCGGTCGGCCGGATCAGCGCCAGCGTGGCGTCGTGCTTCTCCTGCGTCAGCTTGCCCTTCGCGAGCTGCTTGCCGAGAATCTTCGCGGAGTAGCCCTTGCCCTTCTCTGCCGCTTCCACGCTCACGTCCTTCAGCACCACCGCGAGCCCGCGCGTGGCGCAGGCGTGCGCGATGCCCGCGCCCATCATGCCGGCGCCGAGGATGCCGACCTTCGTGAAGCTCGCGCGCGCGACCTCCTTCGGGCGACCGATGCCGGCCTTGATCTCGTTGAGCTGGAACCAGAAGGTGTTGATCATGTTGCGCGCGACGGTGCCCATGACCAGCGAGATGAACCAGCGCGTCTCGATGCGCATCGCGCTGTCGATATCGACCTGCGTGCTTTCCACCGCACAGCCGAGGATTGCCTCGGGCGCGGGCATCACGCCCCTGGGTCTTCTCGCGCACCATGGCCGGGGCGATCATCAGCTTGGGGCCCAGCGCGGGCGTTGCCGGTGTGCCGCCGGGAATCCGGTAGCCCTTCTGGTCGTACGGTTGCTGCGCCGCGGGGTTCGCCCTGATCCAGGCACGCGCCTTGTCGAGCAGCTCCTCCGGCGTTGCGGCGAGATCGTGCACCAGGCCGAGTTCCTTGCCTTTCGCCGGGTTGAACTGCTGGCCCTCGAGCAGGAAGGGCAGCGCAGCCTCGATGCCGAGCAGGCGCACCATGCGCACGATGCCGCCACCGCCCGGCAGCAGGCCCAGCGTCACCTCGGGCAGGCCGAGGGTGATCTTCGGGTTGTCGAGCGCGATGCGGTGTTGCGCGCACAGGCACAGCTCCCAGCCACCGCCGAGCGCCGCACCGCCGATCGCGGCGACCACGGGCTTGCCCAGCGTCTCCAGCGCGCGCATCTGCTCCTTCAGCGGCTGTGCCACGGCCCACATGGCCTCGGCGCCCTGCTCGCGCGCGGCGAACATTTCCTTCAGGTCGGCGCCGGCGAAGAAGGTGGACTTCGCCGAGCGCAGGATCACGCCGGCCAGCTCGGCTTCGGCTTTCAGTTTGGCGACGGCGGCGCCGAAGTCCTCGCGAAAATCGGCGTTCATCAGGTTCGCCGATTCAGTCGGGTTGTCGAAGACCAGGTGGACGATGTTCTCGGCGTCCTTCTCGTAACGGATGCTTTTCATGTGCGGTATTCCTTGCGCGGCTGCGGTGTGTTCAGAGGCGTTCGACGACGGTGGCAATGCCCATGCCGCCGCCGACACAGGCGGTGACCACGCCGTAGCGCTGCCCGCGTGCCTCCAGCTCGTCGAGCACGGTGCCGACCAGCATGGCGCCGGTGGCGCCCAGCGGATGGCCCATCGCGATCGCGCCGCCGTTGACGTTGATCTTCTCCCACGGCACGCCGGTGTCGCGCTGGAAGTGCATCACCACCGCCGCGAAGGCCTCGTTCACCTCGAACAGGTCGATGTCTTCCAGGCGCAGGCCGGCGACGCCGAGCGCCTTGCGCGTGGCGGGCGCGGGACCGACCAGCATGATCGTGGGGTCGGTGCCCACCAGGCCGGAGGCGATCACGCGTCCGCGCGGCTTCAGGCCGAGTTTCCTGCCCGCCGCCTCGCTGCCGATCAGCACCAGCGCGGCGCCGTCGACGATCCCGGAGGAGTTGCCGGCGGTGTGCACGTGCTCGATGCGCTCGACCTGCGGGTACTTGCTGCGCGGCACGCCGTCGAAGCCCATCTCGCCCATGAACTGGAACGAGGGCGGCAGCTTGGCCAGCGCCTCGACGGAACTGTCCGCGCGCACTGTCTCGTCGCGCGCGAGGATCGGAAGCCCGTTCCTGTCGCGCACCGGCACGATCGATTTTGCGAAGGCGCCGCGCGCCCACGCTGCGGCTGCCTTGCGGTGCGATTCCACCGCGAAGGCATCGACCTCGGCGCGGCTGAAGCCGTTCAGCGTGGCGATCAGGTCGGCGCCGACGCCCTGTGGCATGAAGTGCCCGTTGAAGCTGGTCTCGGGATCGAGCGCCCAGGCGCCGCCGTCGGAGGCCATCGGCACGCGCGACATCGACTCGACGCCGCCCGCCACCACCAGCTGCTCCCAGCCCGAGCGGATCTTCATCGCCGCGAGGTTCACGGCCTCGGCGCCCGAGGCGCAGAAGCGGTTCAACTGCACGCCGGCGACATCGTCGTCCCAGCCCGCCGCGAGTGCGGCGATCTTCGCGATGTCGGCACCCTGGTCGCCCACGGGACCCACGCAACCGAGCACGATGTCGTCGACCTCGTTCGTCCTGCCCGTGAAGTTGTTGCGCCGCGCGAGCTCGTTGAGCAGGTCCGCGACCAGCGTGATCGGCTTCACCTCGTGCAATGAGCCGCTCGCCTTGCCGCGCCCGCGCGGGGTGCGGATGGCGTCGTAGATGAACGCGTCCGTCGTCATGTGCATGTACTCCACGGTGCTTCGGAAAAGGCCCGCATCGTGGCCCCGCCGCGCGCGGGCGGGCAATGATGAAAACGGACAGAGCGGCTGGCCAAAGTGCTCGCGCCCGTCGGCCCGCGGATCGGCCGTAGGTCCAGATTTAACGTGAAAGAACCGGGTTTGTAGCCAACCGAACGCCTGATCACTGAAGATCATGCGGTCATGGCGCGGCGACCGCCTCAGGCGGCGGGGGTGATATAGCCGAAGCGAGTCAGTGCCTTGATCCAGCGGGCGCGTTGCGTTGCACCGCGAGCGCTTCATAGTCCGTCGCCGAGTCGCGGTAAGGTTCCCCGCGTTTGAGCATGAAAAAGATCGTGCGCAGCAGCTTGTGTGCCAGCGCGACGATGGCCCGCTTGTGGCCCCGGCGCACGACCAGCGTCTTGTACTTGCCCTGGAAGGCCGACGGGGTCCGACTCGCGGCATGAGCAAACTCGCAGAGCAGGCGCCGGGCATACGGATTGCCTTTGCGGACCCGCCCGGATTTGCGCTTGCCTGCCGACTCGTTGTTGCCCGGACAGATGCCGACCCAGGAGGCAAGGCGATCGGCGCTGGCGAAGACGTCCATATCGGCGCCGATCTCTACCAGCAGCAACGCCGCGCCGATGAGATCGACGCCCGGCAGGGTTTGCAACAACGCCAGCACGGGCCGTTGATCTGCGAGCCCGGCGAGCAGACGGGCCTCGAAACGGGCGACGCGCGCCTCCAGACCCTCGATGTGCTGCATCAGTTCATCGAGCACGAAGCGATGGCTGTCGGTGAGTTCCCCCTGCACGGCATCCAGAATCTCGGCGCGAGTGGCCTTGAGACGCCGACTGGCGTGGCGCAGCACCTCGTGGGGCGCCTGCCCCCGGATGAGGGCCTTGACCATGGCCCGTGCCGATTGGCCGTGAAGGTCGCTCACCACGACACCGAGGCGCACGCCCCCATCGGTCAGCACCTTGTGCAGGCGGTTCTTCTCGCTGGCCAGTTGCCCCATCAGCTTCTGTCGCTGGCGTGCGATCAGGCGCAGCTCGCGCAGCGTCGCCGGCGGCACGAACGAGCCGCGCAGCAGCCCGGCACGCGCCAGCGTGGCCAGCCATTGCGCATCACCGATATCGGTTTTGCGTCCCGGCACATTCTTGACGTGACGCGCATTGACGACCACGGCACGAATGCCCACCGCCTCCGGGGCGGCGTAGAGACTTTCCAGTAAATGCCTGTGCTCTCCATCACCACCACGTCCGGGCGTCGTGCGCCAACCCATTCGGCCAGTGCCCGGCGATCGCGCTGGAACGCACCGAAGCGTTGCTGCTCGATGCGCACCGAGCCGTCAGGCTCCTCGAGAATCGCGCACACCGTGACCTGCGCCTGATGAACATCACAGGCGATCACCCGCTTGTGTAGAGCTGTGAGTTCCATATCGGCCTCCTGTCGACGTAGACTGGGAAGCGGAAGGCGGCGGGTGCCGGAACTGAAAGTGCCTGAAGGCGAACGCTCGCCAACGGCCTGTTTAACGTGCGCTCTCTACGGGAGGCAATCTGGGGTTCGAGTCAGTCCGGCGGATCACGTTATCCACGGGGTCGAGCCGCCATAAATCTGCGCGACCTCTGCCTGCCGTCTTCCACCGCCACGTTTCTTTCATGATCGGGGGTGGCGGTCAACACCATGACCGTTATCCGGACATCTTGTCCGGCTGAAGCCGGACCTACGGGAAAGGCATCGGACCGTCAATTGAGCTCTGGCCGGCAGCCGTGACGCGGGCCGGAATGTGTCAGACTCCGCGCCTGCGCCCCTGGCCGAATTACGCGATGTCCACGCTCCCGCCCGCCACCGATCCATCCCGCCTGCGTCTCATCGCCGAGAGCTACCGGCGTCTCACCAGTCTCCAGCTGCCCCGCGCCCCGGCGGACGATCTTCCGACGGCACTGTGGCTGGCCCCCGCCGCGATCGTGGCGCACGGCACCGAGCCCGATCCCGTGTTCTTCTACGGCAACCGCCTGGCGCTGGAGCTGTTCGGGATGGACTTCGCGGCATTCACGCGGTTGCCCTCGCGCTTTTCCGCCGAGCCGCTGCTGCGCGAGGAGCGCGCGCTGCTGCTCGAGCGCGTCACCCGCGACGGCTTCATCGACGACTACAGCGGCATTCGCATCGCCGCGTGCGGGCGGCGTTTCCGCATCGAGCGCGCGACGGTGTGGAACCTGGTCGACGCGGCCGGCCTGCGCCACGGGCAGGCCGCGATGTTCGCGCACTGGATCCCGCTGGAGTGAGGCGTCGCCTTCAGTCGAGCACCTCGATCGACGGCAGCTTGAAGCTGCCGTCGAACACGCCCGGCCCCGGCTCGTAGATGCGCACGATCAGCGAGAACGGCGCCTCGCCCACCGGCAGCCAGTTCGCAGTGCCGGTGGCCGGCGCATCCTTCTGGATGAAGATGTCGAAGCTGCCGTCGGCATTGCGCGCGAGGCCCGGCGTGCGGTCGCCGATGCTGTAGCGGCGGATCGGGTTCTCGATGAGCGACATCGTTTTCAGGTCGTAGGCGATCAGCGACCAGAAGGCGCCGGCGGGCGGGATCGTGGCCGGCGTGAAGTGCAGACGGTAGCGCTTCGTGCCGCTCAGCAGCTGGCCGTTGCCGTCCACCGTGAGCGCCGCATAGGTGCTCTCCTCGGGGCGGTTGGCGTAGCCGCCGTAGACCACGCTCGCGCGCATCAGGTAGCGGTGCCCATAGTCGGCCAGCCCGAGCGGGAAGATCCAGCCGTTGCGCACGTCGTCGAGCGGCCGCTGTGAAGCGGCGCGCAACAGCGCGCGGCCGTTGGCGACGGCCGTCTCCAGGCCGCGGCGGGTGGCGGCATCCAGCGTCGCGGCGTCGAACGTGCTCTCCGGCCCCACCCCGATCTGGTCGAACTGCGCCATCAGCGCGCCTTCGTCGTCACGCACCCGGTTCTCGCGCAGCCAGCGGTTCAGCACCGCGAAGTAATCCAGCGATGCGCGCGGATCCATCGGGGCGCCCCGGGTCACCGCGGCCTCCGCGGGCCGCTCGCCGCGCCGCCACTGCGACAGCGGCGCCGACCAGAAGTCGCGCATCAGCGCGAGCGCCTGCGGGAAATCGCTCTCGCCGTCGACCAGGATGCGCCCGAGGATCCACGCCTGCTTCGTCGCGACCTGCACGGACTTCACGCCCTCGGGCAACTGTCCCGCGAAGTCCGGCCCCACCAGTGCGAAATAGCCTTCCGCGGTGCCGGTGGTGCGCCGGCCGATGTGCGTCACCTCGTTGAAGAAATCGGTGATCGCCAGCGTGTAGAAGCGCCCGGCGGTGTCCGGCACGTGCACGATGACCGGCTCCTTGCCGAGGTCGAACCACCCGCTCAGGTACAGCGTGTCGTTGTTGGGCGCGCGCAGGTTGCCGGCGGTCGTCGGCGTCACCAAGTACTCGCGGCGGTGGAACGCGTTCAGCGGCGCGACGACCGGCTGGTCCGCCGCCACGCTATGCGTCTCGTTGTGCAACTGCGTCGCCATGTCGACCATCGGGTAGCCCCAGACGTAGGCCAGCGTGCCGATGTGCTCGGCCAGTTGCTCGCGGATCAGGTCGACATTGGCGGCGCGCGCGTCCGTGGCGGGGGCTGCGGCGACGGCACCGTGCGGCATCAGGCAGCAGAGCATCAGCGCGAGAAGCGTCCCGGGGGCTTGGGGGAAAAGGCGTGAGTTGCTCATTTATTATCCTTTGCGCGGATGCCTTGCCGGCGGGCGCGGCGATGGGTGCAGCTTAACCGCGGCTGGGCCTGCCGGGTACACAGCCGGCAAACCTCTGCCCATGGTGGGCGCCAACGCGTGCTAGCGGCGCTGCGCCGCGTCGCGGTACGCGCCCGGCGTGGTGCCGGTCCACTTCCTGAAGGCGCGGTGAAAGGCGCTGGGTTCCGAGAAGCCGATCGACTCGGCGATCTCGTTGGCGGTGCGCGATGTGTTCAGCAACTGGTCGATGGCGCTCTCCTTGCGCACCGAGTCCTTGATCTCCTGGAAGCCGTTGCCTTCCTCGCGCAGCCTGCGGCGCAGCGTCTGCGCGCTGATGCCGAGCAGCGCGGCGATGTCCTCGACGCCCGCGCCGGCGATGTCGTCGCGCCGGCGCAGCATGCGGCGCACGGTGCTCGAGAGCGTCGGGGACTCGATATACCGGCGCATCAGCGACTCCGGCGCGCTGTTCAGGAATTCCGCGAGCTCGGCGCTGTCGCGCGTCACCGGGTGGTCGAGGTAGCGCGCGGGGAACACCACGCAGTTCTCGCGCGCCCCGAAGTAATGGTCGCAGGGGAACATGCGCGCGTACTCCTCGCGGTAGCTCCCCGGCGCGAAGGCGAACTGTATGCGGTCGGGCAGCAGTTCGCGCTGGATCAGCCAGCTCGACCAGCGCACCCAGATCACCATCAGCGATTCGATGAAGGCGCGGTCGTCGAGTCCGCGGCGGTTGCGGTGCGCGAAGCGCAGTTGCGCCTCGTCGCCGTGCTCCACCAGCTCGATGGCAATCTCATCCTGCACCAGCGAATAGAAGCGCGCGGCGCGAAGCAACGCCCGGCGCAGGTTGGGGCAGGTGATCGTGGCGTGGCACATCATGGCAAACAGCCCCGGTCGCTGGGGCTGCTCGGTGAAGCCGGCGGTTTCCGAACCGAGCGTGTCCCAGGTCAGGCGGATCAGGCGTGCGAAGGCATCGATCGGGATGCGGTACTCGTCGGGGCGCGCGAACACGCCTGCGCAGCCGGCCCGGGTGGCCACCGCGTCGAGGTCCAGCCCCACCGCGGCCGCGGCCACCAGGTGCGCGCGCACCAGTTCGAGCGGCACCGTCGGCTGCGCCGCCGGCGCGGAGGAATCATGGTCCGCCGTCATGGCGGTCGCCCTGTCCGCGGCGCCCGCCGCGTTCGCGTTGTTCCTCCATGGCGTCCAGCATCTGCCGGCGCTCCTCCGGCGCCAGCGCCAGGGCGGTATCCAGGAAGCTCTTCTGCAGCGCTTCCTGCATCGCGAGCTTGCGCGTGCGCATGTCGGCCATCTGCCTTTCGAGCAGCGCGCGGTCCGGTTGATCGCGCGAGAGCTCGGCAGCGAGCGACTCGTGCAGTTCGCGCATTGCCTCGTGCTGCGCGCGCATGGCGGGCTTGCCTTCGCGCAGCATGTCGCGGATCTGGCGCCGGCGCTCCTCGGGCACGGCACGCAGCCTCGACTCGAAATCGCGCTCGAAGTGTGGCGGGTGCATCGCGTGTGCGCCGATGCGCCCGGCCAGTATGCCGCCGAGGAACAGGTTGATCGTGGCCGACACCGCGAGCAGCGTGCCCAGCACGGCCGGGCGCTTCAGGGACTGCATGAGGCTCACAGGAATTCCTCCATCACGGTGTTGCTGCCGAGCAGCAGGTCCATGTAGGTCTCGTCGTCGCTGTTCGCGCTGGCCTGCGTGAAGCCGAGCAGGAAACCGCACAGCGCCGAGGCGACGAAGCCGGTCGAGAGCCACGCCGCGATCCTGCGCGAGGGGCTGCCAGTGAGGGACGCGGGCGCCCGCGCGGCATCGCGCGCGCCGTCCGCGGGCGCATTCACCGCCGCCACGATGCGCGCCGCGCGCCCGGCGTCGTCTGCGCGCGCCTGCCATCCGTCGAGGAAGGCGTCGATGCGCTCGGCATCGGCCAGGATTCCCAGGCCCTCGGGGCTGGCGGCGAAACGGTCGTACAACTCGCGATCGGGCTCGGGCCAGCGTTCGCGCGCGGCGCCGTGGGCGCCGGCCAGTTCGCTGAAACGGTGGATGTCCATGCGTGCGTCCTCCTCTAGTGCAGTTCGCCGCGCAGTTGCTCGCGCAGCGTGGCGCGCCCGCGCGAGAGCAGCGATTCCAGCGCGCCCTCGCTGATGCCGAGAATCCGCGCCGCCTCGCCCTGCGAGCAGCCCTCGTAGTGGCGCAGCACCAGTGCCGCGCGCTGGCGCTCGGGCAGGCGCTCGAGGGCGGCGCGCACGCGTGCGGCGTTGCGCTCCTGCTCGAGCAGTTGCGGTGGCGTGGCGGCGGGATCCTCGAGCCCTTCGTCCAGCTCCTCGTGGCTGCTGCGGCGCCGACGCAGTTCGTCCACCGCCAGGTTGTGCAGCACGCGGTAGAACCAGGTCGTGAACCGCGAACGCCCTTCCCAGTGCTCGGCGCTGTTCCACAGCCGCAGGAACGCGTTCTGCACCACCTCCTCGGCAATATGCGGACTGCCCGTCATGCGCTCGGCGAAGCGTGCGGCCCAGCCGCCGTGGCGCTGCACCAGTTGCGCGAGTGCGCGCTGGTCGCGTCGCGCGAGCGCGGCGACCAGGGTTTCGTCCGGCACATCCTCGATGCGCGTCACGGCTCTCCCCATAGCGTTGCCCTCGCCGCCGGCCGATGCCGGTGCCGGGCGCAAGTGCTGGTGCGCCGTCATGTTCGCAAAGTCCCCGTTGCCGGGCCACCGCGCCAACCGGGCGCAGGCCATTCGTGTGCATTCTTTGACGGACACGCGCCGAGCTTTCCTTCGCCCCGATGCGATCGGGTATCGTGCGGACATGAACATATTCTGGGAACTGCGCGGCTTCTTCCGCGCGCATTGGCGCCGTTATGCGGTGGCGGGTCTGATGCTGACCGCGGTCGCGTTGCTCGGCCTGCTGCCGCCGGCGATCGTGGGCCGCGTCGTCGATGGCATCCACGCGCAGACGCTGGACGCGCGCGGGCTGTGGCTTTACGCCGGCGCGATCGTGGCCACTGCGCTGGGCATCTACGTGCTGCGCTTCCTGTGGCGCCAGATCCTCTACGGGGCGTCGTACTCGCTCGGCCGCGCACTGCGCCGGCAGATCCACGCTCACCTGCTCGGGCTGTCGCCGGCGGCGCTCGGTGCCTTTCCCGCCGGTGACCTGATGGCGCGCGCGACCAACGACGTGCAGGCCGTGGAGATGACCGCGGGCGAGGCGGTGCTCTCGGTTTTCGATGGCGTCATGACCGGCGTGCTGGTGCTCGGGGTGATGGTGTTCACGCTGAGCGGCTGGCTGACCCTGATGGCGCTGGCGCCGTGGCCTCTGATGAGCTGGGCGATGTGGCGACTGGGACAGCAACTTCACCAGCGCTTCGACGTGGCGCAGGGCGCCTTCAGCCGGCTGAACGCGGTGACCCAGGAGAGCGTGGCCGGGCTGCGCGCGCTGCGCGGGCTGGGCGCCGAGGCGCATGCCGAGGCCCTGCTGGCGCGCGCCTCGGACGAGGCGACCGAGGCGAACCTGCGCGTGGCGCGCGTCGATTCGCGCTATGACCCGATCATCTACCTCACCGTGGGCGCCTCCTTCCTGATCAGCATCGGCGGCGGTGCCTGGCTGATCAGCCTGGGACGGCTCACGATCGGTGAGCTCACCACCTTCAGCCTGTACCTGGGGCAACTGGTGTGGCCGATGTTCGCCTTCGGCTGGGTGGCGAACCTGGTGCAGCGTGGCAAGGCTGCCTGGGAGCGCATCCAGGCGTTCCTGTGCACGCCCTCGGCGGTGCCCGACAGCGGCACCCTCGCCGTGGTCGATGATCACCGCCTCGAGGTGAAGATCCAGTCCTTCAGTTATCCGGGCCGCACGCAGCCCGCGCTGGCGGATCTCGCATTCACGCTGGCGCCGGGACGCACCCTCGGCATCGTCGGCCCGACCGGCTCGGGCAAGTCCACGCTGCTCGCGCTGCTCGCGCGCTTCTACGAGGCTCCGGGCGTGCGCATCCGCCTGGGCGGGCGCGAGCTCGCGGCGTACCGGCTGGACGCGCTGCGCGAGGCCGTGTCACTGGTGATGCAGGAATCGATGCTGTTCTCCGACACGCTGCGCGAGAACCTGGTGCTGTCGCGGCCCGAGGCGGACGACGCCGCAGTCATGGCCGCGGTGCGCATGGCGGCGCTGGATCGCGACCTCGCGCAGCTGCCCGCGGGGCTGGCCACCGAGGTGGGCGAGCGCGGGGTCACGCTCTCGGGCGGGCAGCGCCAGCGATTGTGCCTGGCGCGCGCGCTGCTCGGCGAGGCGAGGATCCTGCTGCTCGACGACGCGCTGTCGGCGGTGGACGCCGAAACCGAGCACCGCATTCTCGGCGAGCTCGAACGCCATACGCGTCATCTGAGCCGCATCGTCGTCAGCCATCGGCTATCGGCGCTGCAGTCGGCCGAGGAGATCCTGGTACTGCGCGAGGGGTGCGTCGCCGAGCGCGGCACCCACGCCGCGCTGCTCGCGGCCGGTGGCTGGTACGCGCAGACCTGGCGTTACCAGCAGCTGGCGGCCACCGTGGAGCAGCGCGCATGAGCAAGGGCACCCTGGCGCGACTGCTCGCGCTGGCCACGCGCGATCGGCGCGCGTTCGCGATTGCCGCCGTGCTGGTGCTGGTCGCGGCCGCGGCCGAGGTGGGCGGTCCGCTGCTGATCAAGGTGTTCATCGACGAGCACGTGCAGACGGGTTCGTACCCGCTCGCGACGGTGCTGGGACTGGCGGGCGCCTACGTCGTGCTGCAGCTGATCGCTGCGGCGGCGGGCTATGCGCAGGGCGTGCAGCTGGCGCGCATCGCGCTCGCCGCGGTCGCGAGCCTGCGCGAGCGCGCCTTCGCCACGGCGCTGCGTCTCCCGGTGGCCTGGTTCGACCGCACTCCGGTGGGCGCGGTGGTGTCGCGGCTCACCAACGACACCGAGGCGGTCAAGGATTTCTACGTCAACGTGCTGGGCGTGGTGGTTGCCAACAGCGCGCGCGTGATCGGCATGGCGATCGCGATGCTGCTGCTCGACTGGCGCCTGGCGATTCCCTGTCTCGCCTTCCTGCCGGCCGCGCTGGCAGTGATGTGGGCCTACCAGCGCGTGAGCGGCGCGCGCTTTCGCGCGGTGCGCCAGGCGCTGGCGGCGATCAACGCGGCGCTGTCGGAGTCGATCGGCGGCGTGCGCGCCATCCAGCTCACGCGCCAGGCCGGGCGCTTCGACGCGCGCTTCGGCGAGCTGTGCAGCACGCACTACCGCGCGCGCATGGCCTCGTTGCGGCTCGACGCGATGATGCTGCGCCCGCTGGCGGACGTGCTCATGGCGTGCAGCATGGCCGCGCTGGTGCTGTGGTCCGGCACCGAGGCGATGCGGGGCGGCATCGAGATCGGCGTGATCTACGTGTTCGTGAACTACCTCGGGCGGCTTGCCGAGCCGGTGATCGATGTCACGCACCGGCTCAGCATGTTCCAGAGCGCGATGGTCTCGGGCGCGCGGGTGTTCGAGCTGAGCGAGCGCAGCGATGCGCGCGCGCCACGGCTGCAGGGGCCGCTACCGGCGGACACGCGGCTGCGCGCCGAGGGTCTCGGCTTCGCCTACGACGAGGGGCCGGCGGTGCTGCGTGACATCGGCTTCGACATCGCGCCCGGGCGGTCGCTGGCGCTGGTGGGGGCGACCGGCAGCGGCAAGAGCACGATTGCCGGGCTGCTCCTGCGTTTCCACGCACCCGCTGCGGGCACGATCACGCTGGGCGGAGTGCCGCTCGCCGACATCGACGACGGCACTTTCGGGCGGCTGGTGGGCTATGTGCCGCAGGATCCCTTCCTGCTCGCGGGCACGATCGCGGAGAACATCGACTTCGGGCTGGGTGCCGGGGGGGCGCGGATCCTGGAGGTTGCCCGGCGCGCCGGCCTCGGTCCCTTCCTCGCCAGCCTGGAGCTCGGATTGCAGACACCGGTGGGCGAGCGGGGCGCAGCGCTGTCCGCCGGCCAGCGTCAGCAGGTGATACTGGCCCGCGCGCTGCTGCGCGATCCCGCGATACTGATCCTCGACGAGGCCACGGCGAGCATCGACAGCGCGACCGAGGAACTGCTGCAGCAGGCGCTGCATGCACTCAGGGGCAAGGTGTCGATGGTGGTGATCGCGCACCGCCTCTCGACGCTGCGCGAAGTCGACGAGATCGTGGTGCTCGCGCGTGGCCACATCGAGGAGCGAGGCTCCCATGCGCAGCTGATCGCGCGCGGCGGCCTCTACCGCCGGCTGTGGGAGCTCCAGCGCATGGAATCGCCGGTGGATCTCTCGGTGTGAGCCCCGTGTCCGCATGAATGCGGACCCACGTGGCGAGGCTCAGGCGGACGTGGTGCGGCGGGCGAGGGCGAGGTAATTGCTGGTCTCGAGCCACTGCTTGATGCGGGTGGCGTCACCCACGGGCGTGAGCTTGCCCTGCGAGTTCAGCAGCACCATCACCATCGGGCGGTCGCCGACGCGGGTCTTCATGACCAGGCAGCGGCCGGCTTCGTTGGTGTATCCGGTCTTGCTCAGCTCGATGTCCCAGGACCCCGCGCGCACCAGGCGATTGGTGTTCACGAAGCCGAGCGAATAGCGCGGCTGCGGAAAACTCACCGTGCGCTCCGGGGTGGTCGTGAACTCGCGGATCAGCGCGTACTGGCTGGCGGCCTGCGTCATCTTCACCAGGTCGCCGGCCGAGGAGAGGTTGCGGCTCGACAGCCCGGTGGTGTCGTCGAAGTGGGTGTGGCTCATGCGCAGCGCGGCGGCCTTGCGGTTCATCTGCGCGACGAAGGCGGCGCGCCCACCCGGGTAGTGGCGGCCCAGCGCCGAGGCGGCGCGGTTCTCGGACGACATCAGCGCCAGGCGCAGCATTTCCTTGCGCGACTGCCGGGTACCTATCTGCAGCCGCGAGTAGGTTCCCTTCAGCCGATCGACGTCTTCCTTCGAGATGGTCAGCATCTCCTCCATCGGCAGCTTGGCGTCGAGCACCACCATCGCGGTCATCAGCTTGGTGATCGAGGCGATCGGTGCGGTGGCCTCGGCGTTCTTCGCGTAGAGGATCTGACCGGTGCGCGCGTCGAATACCACGGCGTTGGTCGATTGCAGCTGCAGGCGGTGCGGGTCGAGCGCACGTTGTTCGGCGAGAGCCGCGGCGCCGGCGAGCAGGCTGTACACGAGCCCTGCCAGCAGGGCCATGGACGTACTTTTCCCGCGCTTCATGCCGATACTCTCCAATGTTCGCCGATCACATGAAGAGTAATAGATAAGTTCCGGATCAGCCAGTAGAAATCATGGCTGCAGCCCCAAATGGGGCGCCGATGGGGCCAGCGCGCGCCGATCTGGCGGGCGGGCGCTGGCGCGACTCGGCCCCGCAATCGCCCGCCGCCAATCCCGCAATCCGCATATTCCGCCCGCGCGGCCGAGGCCTTACGATGAGTAAGTAGAACCGGGTATCGAGGGCTCGCCTTGGCCTGGCGGCACGTGTAGCCAACTGTGAACAGACCATGAGGAAGCACTCCCTGCCGCTCGACAAGGTCTACGGCCTGCTCGAACCCGGCCCCGTCCTTCTTGTATCCACCCGCCACAAGGGCCGCGCCAACGTGATGGCGATGTCGTGGCATACGATGATGGACTTCGAGCCGCCGCTGGTCGGCTGCGTGGTCAGCGCTCGCGACTTCAGCTTTGCGGCGCTGAAGGCCACGCGCGAGTGCGTGCTCAACATCCCGGCCGCGGAGCTCGCGGCGAAGGTGGTGGCGTGCGGCAACAGTTCGGGGCGCCGCGTGGACAAGTTCGCGACCTGCGCGCTGACGGCGGTGCCCGCGAAACTGGTCGGGTCGCCGCTGGTGGCCGAGTGCTGGGCGAACCTGGAGTGCCGAGTGGTCGATACGCGCCTGGTGAATCGGTACAACTTCTTCGTGCTGGAGGTCGTGAAGGCCTGGATCGACCCGGCCGTGAAAGACCCGCGCACGCTGCACCACCGCGGTCGCGGGGTGTTCATGGTCGCGGGCGATTCGATCAGGCTGCCGTCGCGCGCGAAATAGGCGCCGATGTGGCGGGCCCGTGCGCCGGGCAACGGGATCTGGTCCTGCCGAAAGCGAAGAACCCGGCTTGGTGCCGGGTTCTTCAGGGGTTGCCTTACTTCTTCAGGCTGTCGCGGATCTCGCGCAGCAGCAGCACGTCTTCAGGGGTGGGCGGCGGCTCCGCGGGTGCCGCCTGCTCCTCGCGCTTGAGCTTGTTGATGCCCTTGATCAGCAGGAACACCGCGAAGGCGACGATGAGGAAGCTGATGATGTTGTTGATGAATACGCCGTAGTTGATGGTGACCGCGCCGGCCGAAGCGGCGTCGGCGATGCTCCTGAACTCGCCTTCGCCTTTCAGCACCACGAACAGGCCGGAGAAATCCACCCCGCCCAGCAGCAGGCCGATCGGCGGCATCAGTACGTCTTTTACAAGGCTCTGGACGATGGTCCCGAAGGCGCCACCGATGATGATGCCGACGGCCATGTCCACCACATTCCCCTTGACGGCGAACTCCTTGAATTCCTTGATCATGCTCATGGCAACACTCCCCGTTTGTTGTTTGTCACCCCGGGATTTCCCGGACGTCGGGAGTGTAACAGCAGGAGTTGAAGAAAACGCCGGATGCATAACCGGGGGTGGCAGCAGCTGCTCGATTGAAAGGATGCGTGCGTGCCGAATATGGCGCGCCCGAAGGGATTCGAACCCCTGACCTCTGCCTCCGGAGGGCAGCGCTCTATCCAGCTGAGCTACGGGCGCAAACTCTGTCATCTCGATCAGCGCATCGCCGGGTTCAACCGGCAGGCCTGGCGGCCTGCTGCGCTCCCCTCGGCCTGAGGCCTCGGGTCCGGCCACTCGCCTGCAGGCTCGTGGCGTTCGCACGGGCCGACGCGATGCGTCGGCGGTTCCCGTGCTCACCCAGCTGAGCTACGGGCGCAAACTCTGTCATCTCGATCAGCGCATCGCCGGGTTCAACCGGCAGGCCTGGCGGCCTGCTGCGCTCCCCTCGGCCTGATGCCTCGGGTCCGGCCACTCGCCTGCAGGCTCGTGGCGTTCGCACGGGCCGACGCGATGCGTCGGCGGTTCCCGTGCTCACCCAGCTGAGCTACGGGCGCAAAACTCTGTCATCTCGATCAGCGCATCGCCGGGATCACCCGGCAGGCCTGGCGGCCCGCTGCGCTCCCCTCGGCCTGCGGCCTCGGGTCCGGCCACTCGCCTGCTGCGCTTCCACGTGGGTTCGGCATCAGCCGAACAAGAGCGGTTGAACACTTGTCCGGCTGAAGCCGGACCTACGGAGCGACGGCATCATAACCGCGGGCTCCGGGGGGCGTCCATCATCAAAAGTGGCATATGACCGGTGCCGCAGTTTCCGCTGTCGGGGCATATGGCTATAATCCCGCGCGTTCAACGGGGCCGGCGGCGTGCCGGCGCACTGCTTTTCCCATGCCACAGCGAAGAGGTTTGCCCTAGTGTCCATCAAGCGCCAAGTGTGGGTTGCTGCCGTCGGAGTTTTCACCGTGACTGGCGCGATGCTGTCGTTCGCGGTGACCGAGCAGGAGCAGCAGATCATCGACCGCATCAAGCCGGTCGGCGAGGTGTGCATCCAGGGCAAGAGCGATTGCGCCGCCCCCGTGGCTGCCGTCGCCAGCGGCCCGCGCAGCGGTGCCGATGTCTACGGCACGGCCTGTGTTGCCTGTCACGGCACGGGCGCGGCCGGCGCGCCGAAGCTGGGCGTGGCGGCGGACTGGACGGCCCGTATCGCGCAGGGCGAGGAAACGCTGGTCAGCAACGCCATCAACGGCATCCGCGGCATGCCGCCCAAGGGCACCTGCATGGCCTGCTCCGACGAGGAGATCAAGCTGGCCGTCCAGCACATGGTCGCCGGCAGCCAGTAAAGCCCTCCCGATCCGCCTGAGCGGGGGCTGGCTAGCAGCCGGCCTCCGCGGTTTCCGACCCTCCGCGTGGCTCCTGGCGCAAATAATCCCGTTCCCATTAGAAATTTTCTCAACATTCGCCTATAAATAGCGCTCACGGATGAGAATTTGTGACGCACGGCACGGTTCCGTTATTGACGGGCAGGCCGGCATATGGGTGCGGCGAGTACATGGATTTTGGTTCTTTCGGCGAAAAACCCGTACGCGTGCTGCTGATCGATCGAGATCGCGGCGAGTACACGCTCATCGGTCAGCTGCTGAGCTCCCTGGGTCACGACGCCTACGAACTCACCTGGTGCTGGCAGACCGAGCACGCGATCGAGGCGATTTTCTCCGACCTGCATGACGTGGTCCTGCTCGACTACCAGAGCGACCCTGCTGCGGGGCAGGCGATCCTGGCCAAGGCGGTGCAGATGAACTGCCCCGTCCCGATCATCGTGATGACCGCCGAGATGGACCGCAACATCGATCGCGAGGCCATACGCAGCGGCGCCTCCGATTATCTGCTCAAGGGGCGCATCGACTCCCAGGTGCTCGAGCGCACGCTGCGCTATGCGATGGAACGCAAGATCGCCGAGGCGAAACTGGCGCGCCTGGCGCACTACGACCCGCTCACCAACGTACCCAACCGCATCCTGTTCCGCGATCGCCTGAGCCGCGTCCTCGAGCGCGCCCGCCGCGGACAGCAGACGGTGGCGCTGTTCTTCATCGATCTCGACGGCTTCAAGCAGGTCAACGACACCCTGGGGCACGAGGCCGGCGACGAGCTGATCCGCACCGTCGCGGAGCGACTCAGTCACTGCATGCGCAGGAGCGATTCCGTGGCGCGCATCGGCGGCGACGAGTTCACCGTGATCCTCGAGGACGTGGACACCACCTCGGATATCGTCAACGTGGCGCGCAAGGCCATCGACGTGATCTCGCGCCCGGTGATGCTGGGCGGACAGCAGGTCTTCGTGGGGGCCAGCATCGGCATCGCGGTCTTCCCCGAGGCCGGCGAGGACGTCGACTCGCTGCTCAAGCACGCCGACATGGCGATGTACCAGGCCAAGGGCCTGCGCGGCAGTGCCTACCGCTTCTACACCGAGAAGATGAACGTCGAGGCGATGAACCAGATGTACCTCGAGGCCGACCTGCGGCGCGCGCTGCGCCGCGGCGAGTTCGAGCTGTACTATCAGCCGCGCATCGCGCTCGACGGCGAGCAGGTGGCCGGCGTCGAAGCGCTGCTGCGCTGGAACCATCCGGTGCGCGGCATCGTCTCGCCCGCGGACTTCATTCCGCTCGCCGAGGAAGTGGGGCTGATCGTGCCGCTGGGCTACTGGGTGATCCACCAGGCCTGCGCGGACATGCGCGCGATGGACGCGCGCAACGTCGATCCGATCCACATCGCCGTGAACCTGTCGTTCAAGCAGTTCGCCGACGAGAAGTTCGCGCAGACGGTAGGCAACATCATCGATGCGGCCGGCATCGATGCGCGGCGCCTCGAATTCGAGCTGACCGAGACCGCGATCATGTCCAGCGTCGAGGACATCGAGCGCTGCATGCAGCTCATCCGCGAGCTCGGGCCGACGTTCTCGCTCGACGATTTCGGCACCGGCTACTCCTCGTTCGCGCACATCCAGCGCCTGCCGATCGGCGCGCTGAAGATCGACCGCAGCTTCGTGAAGAACGTGATCACGACGCACGACGACGCGACGATCGTGAAGGCGATGATCAGTCTCGCGCACAATCTCGGGCTGAAGGTGATCGCAGAGGGCGCGGAAACCGGGGAACAGGTCGACTTCCTGCGCGATCACGCCTGTGACCAGGTGCAGGGCTACTTCTTCTCGCGCCCGCTGCCTTTCATGGATCTGCTGGACAAGATTCAGCGCACGTTCTTCCCAGCCACGTCCGCGGCAGCGTCCCTGACCTTGTAGGAGCGGCCCATGGCCGCGACAATCGCGCGCATGGATGGCGCGCCGCCGTGTGACGCGGGCTCCTGCATCGCCCTGAAACCCCGACAGTCAACCAAGGCCGAGAACACCATGAGCAACGGCTCCGACCCGAACCCCTACACCGAACGCAACGCGCGCGTCAGCCAGCCGCGCGGCGCCGACGACTACACCGTGGTCCTCGTCGACGAGCCGGCGCCGCACGTGCGCCGCATCACTATGAACCGCCCGGAGAAGCGCAACGCCCTGAACCACGCGTTGCGCGGCCAGCTGCTGCACGCGCTGCAGGCGGGCGACATGGACGAGAGCGTGCGCGTGATGATCATCCGCGGCGCCGGGTCCTGCTTCTCGGCGGGCTACGACCTCGGTGGCGGCAACGAGGGCATGGACTACCCCTTCTTCACCGCCGCGGGCGAAGGCCAGTGGCCGCGCCACGTCACCGAGGGCTGGATGGGCATCTGGGATCTGGCGAAGCCCGTGATCGCGCAGGTGCACGGCTACTGCCTCGCCGGCGGCAGCGAGCTCGCCACCGGCTGCGACCTCGTCTACATGGCCGAGGACGCGCAGATGGGCTACCCGGCCGTGCGCTTCGGCGTGCCCGACATGCAGTTCCACCCGTGGCTGGTCGGCATGCGTCGCGGCATGGAGATGGTGCTGACCGGCGACCCGATCGATGGCATCGAGGCTGCGCAGCGCGGCTGGGCCACGCGCGCCTGGCCGCTGGCGGAGCTCGAGCAGCGCGTGCTCGAGGTCGCGCAGCGCATCGCGAAGATCCCGCCCGATATCGCGCAGCTCAACAAGCGCGCCGTGCACCGGCAGATGTCGGTGATGGGTCTGCGCGAGGGCATCCGCCAGGGCACCGAGCTGTGCTCGCTCGCGATCCACCAGAAGGGTTTCCAGGACTTCGTGAAGAACATCGGGCCCGGTAAGGGCAAGCTCACTGCCGCGCTGCAGCAGCGCGACGAGCAGTTCGGCGATTACCGCACGAGCGCCACAAAGCCCGAGGCGCCCGGCGAGTAGCGCCAGCCGGTCAGGCGCGCTGACGGACGGCGTTCTCGCCGCCGCTCGATCCGCCACAGCATTCATTCGGCGTTCAAAACGAGGCGCAGCATGAGCGTTCGTCCGTTCAAGGTTGATATTCCGCAACAGAAACTCGACTGGATCTCCCGCCGCCTGCGCGACGCGCAATGGCCGACCGAGCACGACAATCCCGATCCCTGGGCCTATGGCGCCAGCATTCCGGAGATGCGCGCCCTCGTCGATTACTGGCTGAACCAATATGACTGGCGCGCGCGCGAAGAGGCCATGAACCGCTTCCCGCATTTCCTCGCGTCCGTCGCAGTGGATGGCGCGCCCTACGACGTGCATTTCATCCACGTGAAGGGCAGTGGGCCGAATCCGAAGACCGCCATCATCATGCATGGCTGGCCGGGTTCGTTCGTCGAATTCCTCGATTGCATCGAGCGCCTCACCGACCCCGCAAAATTCGGCGGCAAGGCCGAGGATGCGCTGAACGTCGTGATCCCGTCGCTGATCGGCTTCGCGTTTTCATCGAAGCCGCGGCGTCCGATCGGTCCGCGCACCATGGCAAGAGTCTTCGACAAGATGATGCGCGAAGAGCTCGGTTATGCCGCCTACATCGCGCAAGGCGGCGACTGGGGTTCATCCGTGTCCGGCTGGCTCGGCTATGAAGGCGAAGGCTGCGTCGCGGTGCACCTGAACTTCGCGCACGGCTGGACCAACCCGTCGGCCGTCCCCCAGACGCCCGAAGAAATCGAATCCATGCAGAAGCTCGGCGCCACGTGGCGAGTCGAGGGCGGTTACATGTATATCCAGGGCACCAAGCCGGTATCGCTGGATCACGCTTTCGCCGACAGCCCGCTCGGCGTCGCGGCATGGCTCGTCGAAAAATTCCGTTCCTGGTCGCAGCTGGAGAACGGCGATCTGTGGTCGGTCTATACGCGCGAGCAGATCCTCGACAACATCATGGTCTATCTCGCCAACAACACCTTCGGCACCGCGGCGTGGGTCTATCGCGGGGTCTATGACGAACCCGTGCCGCCCGGCGCGCGCGTGACCAGGCCCGTGGCCTTTGCCGACTTCCCCGGCGAAGGTGCGCGCTTCCCGCGCAGCTGGGTGGAGAAGAGCTACAACATCGTGCGCTGGAGGCAGATGCCCAGCGGAGGGCACTTTGCAGCGATGGAGCAGCCGGAAATCTTCTGCAAGGATTTGCTTGCCTATGCGCGCGAACTGGATACGATTCTGCAAAAATGACTGTGGCGCGCGTCCCGGCCCGTCGTCGAGGCGAGCGCTCATCTGGTGGAAAAGGTTCGGGGTGAGTTCATTCCCGGGTTATCCGCCGCCGCTTCCCTGACCCGGTAAGCCAGCGCTTCGGCCACGTGCGCCGAGGCTATTGCCTGCGTGTCCTCCAGGTCCGCGATGCTGCGCGCCACGCGCAGCACGCGGTGGTAGGCGCGCGCCGAGAGCCCCCACTTGTGCGTCGCGGCGACCAGCAGCGCCTGGTCATCGGGAGTGAGCGGTGCCACGCGGCCCAGTTCGCGCGCTCCCAGTGTGCTGTTGCTGGTGCCCTGGCGCAGGCGCTGGCGTTCGCGCGCCGCGATCACGCGCTCGCGAATGGCGGCGCTCGATTCCTCGCGTCGATCCGCCGCCGCGGTGAACAGCGCATCGCCCGGGCGTGCGACGTCCACCAGCAGGTCGAAGCGGTCCAGCAGCGGCCCCGACAACCTGTCACGGTAGCGCTGCACCTGGTCCGGCGTGCAGCGGCAATCCCTGAAGCCGGAGCCCAGGTAGCCGCAGGGGCAGAGACGCGTTGCCTTTTTGCCATTCGTACGCGTGCCACTTAAGTCATTGATTCACAAACCGTATGACTTCGAGCCTACCACCATAGGCGAGCACATCAGGAAAGCGCCGGCTCATCCTCGGCCTCACCCAGGAGGATTTGGCAACGCAACTCGGCGTGAACTCGTGGACGGTCGGAAACTGGGAAAACGACGAGACGAAACCGGTCCTTCGGTTCATCCCGAGGATCCTCGAGTTCCTCGGCTACGACCCCGAGCCGCCAAACCCCGTGACGATCGCCGAGCGCCTCAAGGCGAAGCGCCGGGAGCTCGGGTGGAGTCAGAAGGAGGCAGCCCGGTACCTCGGGGTCGACCCTTCAACGTGGTCGTCATGGGAGTGCGGAGACCGGATGCTGGCGATAGAGCACCGCCGATGGGTGGCCAACTTCCTCGGAACGGGGCCACGCTATCTACTCCGATGAACAAGTAATGGTGTGCACACCGACGTGTCCCAAATGGGTCATGACAGCCCGGCGCTGATACTCGTAGCGTTGAGCACACGCCATAACAACAACACCGCGAGGACACCGGACCATGCGGAAGACTCAACGGCTGATCTCGCTCGGCCTTGGCCTGACACTCTCCCTGCTCACCGCCTGGCCGGCGGCTGCTCAAACGGAGCCACCGGTCAACATCAATTCCGCCGATGCCAAGACGCTCGCCAGGGCGATCGACGGACTGTCGCTCAAGCAGGCCGAGGCGATCGTGGCCTTTCGCGAGGAGCATGGGCCTTTCGCGTCCTTCGACGACCTCGTGAAGGTGGAGGGCGTGGGCTGGAGCCTGCTCGACGCGAACGGGCTTACACGGCGCCCGCCAAAAGGTCTGCGCGAGCAGGGCGCGGGCACCGATGTGTCACGCGCGAAGGTCAGCCTGTGACCGACTGAGTTACTGCCAAAAACCAGAACGACGAAACAAGGGGGCCGAATGCGACAGCGTGGCTTGGCACTGGCGCGCGGGGCAATTGGTGTGGTACTGGGCTTGGTGTCTGCTGTGGCCGTCGCGCTGCCACCGGCGCTCACGGACCCGACCGATACGCTCGAGAATCACCTCGGGCCAGCCTTCTACGGCGAGGTGCGCGGGGGATTCCGCGTGAGCTCGGCGGGCTCGGCGATCTACGAGATCCCGATCGCCGTGCCTCCGGGGACTGCGGGCATGACGCCCTCACTGTCGCTCCTGTACAACAGTAACCTCGACAACGGCCTTGTGGGGCTCGGCTGGTTCCTGCGAGGTACCACGTCCAAGGTCACGCGCTGTGGCAAAACGTTCGTGCAGGATGGCACGGTCCACCGCGTGAACTACACGACCACCGACAGGTTTTGCCTTGATGGCCAACGCCTCGTGCTCGCGAGCGGCACCTACGGCGGCAACGGCGCGGAATACCGCAAGGAAATCGACGACTTCAGTCGCATCCGCAGCTATGGCACGGCTGGCACCGGGCCGGCGTACTTCGTCGAGGAGACCAAGGGCGGGCACATCAATACGTACGGCAATACGGGTGATTCGCGCATCGAGGCGCAAGGCCGCTCGGAAGCGGCCCATTGGATGCTGAACCGCGTCGAGGACCGCTTCGGCAACTACTACACGCTGAGCTACTACGAGAACAACGCCACGGGAACGTACTACCCGACGAGGATCGACTATACCGGCCATGCCGGGCAGTCGCTCGCGCCCTACGCCAGCGTGCAGTTCACCTATGAAAATCGCTCGGATGACCCGATCGTCTACCAAAGTGGCGTGCTGTCTCACCCGCACCCGAAGCGGCTGAGCCATATCAAGACCTATGTCGGGGCCACGCTGGTTCGCGACACGACGCTGACCTACCAGGAAGTGGGTCCGGCGCCCCAGTCGCGCCTCACACGGGTCGACAGTTGTGACGCGCTCGGCAACTGCCAGGAGCCCGTGCAATTCGGGTGGCTATCGAATGGATCGGCTGGCTTTACCGCGACCTCGCTCGCGGTGCCCTACGACACCACGTTGGCGACAATCAATATCGATACCTACTACCCGTATCCACGCTGGCACGACCTGAACGGCGACGGTCGCCCCGACTACGTCTACATCGATGCTTCGAACCGCACAATTCACCAGGTACGCCTGAGCTCCCCGACTGGATACCAGGCACAGACGTGGACGACACACATCATGTCCAGCGTCTCGTTCCTGTATTGGGGCGACATCAATCGCGACGGCCTTGTCGATCTCGTGGCGGAGAACCCGAGCGCGGCCGTGAAGGTATCTCTCTCGACCGGCAGCGGCTGGACTAACCAGACCTGGACCGGGCACACCAAGCACAGCACCACGACCTACAGCGGCAGCAGCTACAGCGTGCTGAGCTATTACACCAAGCTCGCCGATATGGACGGCGACGGTCGACCTGATCTGGTGGCCTTCGAGCGGTTCCAGACCCAGTATTGGAACGGCACTGAATGGGTGCCACAGGATCGCTACGACGTCTACGTGCACAAGAACACCGGTACGGGCTTCGCGGCGGAATCCAAGTGGGCCTCGGCGATCAAGGAACCCGTGTTGCGCGACATGAACGGCGACGGGCGCACCGATCTGGTGGCGCAATCGACATTCGTGTACCTGAGCAACGGGAACGGATTCCAGTCATCGGTGACGTGGGCCGGCGCGCAGGCTGGCATCGGGTATACCGACGCCAACGGCGATGGTCTGACCGATGTGTTCAATAGCTCGAACGCGATGTATTACAACAGCGGTGCGAGCGGTCCGGGGTTCGTCGCCAGCCCGTACAGCATGCAGACCCCTTACGCCGACTACAACGGCGATCGCATTGCGGATTACTACGACACTGATGTCATGAATCCGTATGGCCGCGCCTCGGCGTACTACGCCAACGGTACAGGGGGCTACACCAACGTACAGATTCACGGCTGGGAGACCTACGGCGCCCTGTTTCGCCAGATGGTCGACCTGAATGGCGACGGCATGGCCGACTACAGCGTCGCGGCCCATAACCAGGGCCAGTACTCGAACTACCACTACGAAACGGGGACGCTCTGGAACTACACGAGCGGCAATAAACCACTGAACCTCCTGACCACGATCAGCCACGGATTGGGCGAGACCGTGACGATTGCGTACGCGCCGCTTACCGACAGCACGGTGTATACCAAGGGCAGCGGGGCGGCATTCCCGGTGCAGGACGTCCAGGACGACCGTCCGGTGGTGAGTCAGGTGAGCCGTAGCGACGGCATCGGTGGGCAGTTCGTTTCGCAGTACCGCTATGCGGGGCTCAAGCGCGAACTCGGCGGGCGCGGGGATCTGGGTTTTGCCTCGATCACGGCGATCGACGTGGATCAGGACACCACCGCGATCACGACCTACCGCCAGGGCTTCCCGTTCACCGGCCTGGTCGACACCCAGGAGACGCGCCAGACCAGTTCCAATCGCCTGCTCGCGCGCAGTACGAATCAGTATCACCAGGACACCGGCACGGCCGCGGGCACCGTGTTCCCGCACCTCGACCAGACGGTGGCCTATCGCCACGATCTGCTCGACGGGCGGCTACTCGCGACCACCACCAAGACCTCTCAGTGCGACGCGTACGGCAACCTGGTGACCGAGACGGCACTCCTCAGTGACGCGGAGACCGCCACCACGTGGCAGACGGTGACCACTAACACGTTCACGAACAACACCACGAGCTGGCGCATCGGACAACTCGACCAACGCGTGGTGAAGCACTACCGCAATGGGGTCACAAACACCGCCGAGGACCTCACGACGTCGTTCGGCTACGCCGCGAGCACCGGCGCGCTCACTCAGGTGAACCGCGAGCCGGGCAAGGGCGCATCCTTCGAGCTCACCAGCACCTACACGCTCGATGTCTTCGGCAACCGCCTGACCGAGACCGTGAGTGGCCCTGGTATCGCCACGCGCACGACGACCGCGACCTATACCAGCAACGGCCGCTTGCCCGCGACACTCGCCAACGCGCTCGGGCACACGAGCACGGTGAGCTTCGACAGCCGCTTCGGCGTGAAGACCGCAGTCACGGATCCCAACGGCCTCACCACGACGTGGGTACTCGACGGCTTTGGGCGCGTGACGCAGGAAAACCGCCCGGACGGTTCCGACACGATGTTCGAGTTCCACCGTGACACCAGCGGCACGAATCCGAACGCGAAGGCCTACGTGGAAGCCTATGCGACCGGCAGCACCGCCGTCCGTGTCTTCAGCGACATGCTGGGGCGGGAAGTGCGCAAGCGATCCAAGGGATTCGCCGGCGAGTTCATCCAGATCGACACGAACTACGACAGCCGCGGGCGGGCATACCGGACCTCGGAACCGTACTTCATGGGCGATCCGGTCATCTGGAACACCCGCGCCTATGACGCGTTCAACCGGGCGGTGGGCGTTACCGCCGCCGACGGCACGCAGTCCACGAGCACGAGCTACGACGGGTTCGCGGTCACGGTGACCGATGCCGACGCCCGTCAGACCACACAGGTCGCGAACGCACTGGGGCAGGTGATCGAAACCATCGACGCCGAGGGCAACACCAGCACCTTCCAATACAACACCCTCGGCCAGCGCATCGGCGCGACCCACGGCGTGGGCACGGCGGCGGAGAACAGCGTCGACTACACCTACGACCGTCTCGGCCGGCAACTGAGCGAGGATGATCCGGACCACGGGCTCTACACCTTCGCTTACGACGCCCTCGGGCAGATGACGAGCCTGCAGAACCCCGTGCTGGCAGCCGCTGCGCAGAGTCAGACGATGAGCTACGATCTGCTCGGACGGATGACCGCACGCAGCGAACCCGAAGGCACCGCGACGTGGACCTACGACAGCGGCACGGGCCTGACCGTGGGGCAGCTCGTGAGCGAAGCAGTCGGCGGATTCAGCCGCACCTACGACTATGGCGCGGGCGCTTATGGAAAGCCGACCGCGATCACCACCACGATCGACGGGCAGAGCTACACGCTCGCACAGAGCTACGACGCCGCCGGTCGCCTGGAGACACTCACGTACCCCGCGAGCCAGGCCTACCCGGCCGGCCTCGCCGTCGACTACTTCTACAACGTGCGCGGCTACCTCGAGCAGGTCAGCGGGCCCAACGGCACGCTCTACTATCAGGTGGCCGCGCAGGACGCGCGCGGGCGGCTGCTGCAGGACTGGCAGGGCGACGACAGCCTGAATGACTACACCTACGCGCCGAACAGCAGCCGCCTCACCGAACAGCAATCCGCGATCGGCGCGACCAACCTGCAGCACTTCAGCTACGCGCACGACCCGATCGGCAACATCGCCAGCCGGTCCGACGTGCGGCAAAGCCTCAGCGAGTCCTTCATCTACGACGGCCTCGACCGGCTGACGCAGGCGCAGGTGGGGACGAACGCGCCGACCGGCATGAGCTACGACTTGCTGGGTAACCTGCTCAGCAAATCCGACTTAGGCAGCTACACCTACGGGCAGAACGGAGCAGGGCTCCACGCCGTGACCGCGATCGATACCGGGAGCCAGACGCTCACGTACACCTATGACGCCAATGGCAACATGACCGGCGGCGCGGGGCGCATGCTCGGTTGGACCACCTACAACCAGCTGAGCCAGGTCTCCAAAGGCGGTGTGACGTACGCTTTCCAGAGTGGCACCGACCGCCAGCGTTACAAGAAGGTGCGCACAAGTGGCACCACGCAAACCACGCACTACGTGGGTGACGTGTTCGAGAAGATCACCGAGAACGGCCTGACCACCTATCGTCACTACGTGAAGGTGGGCGGCAAGGCGGTAGCGATCGTGGCAGATCAGACCTTAGGCGTCGATGTGACCAAGTACCTGCACCGCGATCACCTGGGCTCGATCACGACGATCACGGACAGTTCGGGTGCCGTACTGGAGCGCTTGAGCTACGACAGCTATGGCAAGCGCCGTAGCGCCACCACGTGGCAGGCGGCGAGCATCACCGCGGCCGAAATCCGCGGCTACACGGGACACGAGCACCTAGACGACGTGGGGCTCATCCACATGAACGGGCGGGTGTATGACCCGAGCCTCGGGCGGATGCTGTCGCCCGACCCTGTGACCCAATCACCCGAATATGCGCAGAACTACAACCGGTACGCGTATGTGATGAATAATCCGATGCGGTTTACGGATCCGAACGGATACAACTGCTTTGAAGTTTCGTTGCTCTGCGGTATGCCAACGTTTTCCGTGCCAGCCTTTGTTGGCTTCAACACGAATACCGTTCCGGCAAATTGGCCATACGGCTTCATCGGCTCGCTCGCCACAGGCACTTGGATTCCATTTCAATACGGGGACAATGATCCTTTCGGCTTCTCCACATATACCGAGGAAGACTGGCAAAGGCTAGTCGCCGCGGCGAATCAAGCCGACACGACGAAAGAGGAGCCGGATCAGCCGGATGTGGTTGGAGACATGAGTTTAAGTCTGAGAGGACTGGAATTCTTGCAGCAGATCGAAGGGGGATTACACGCAACACCCTATGATGATCAAACTGGAAAACCGATAACAACTTGGGTGCCTGGCGCAACCATTGGATACGGCCATAAAATTGATGAAGCGGAATGGTCTCTATTCAAAGACGGAATAACGGAGATGGCGGCTGGATTAATCTTTGCGGCTGATCTATCTCAGACCATCAGTGAAGTAAACAATGCCATAAGAGTTAAACTTACGCAGAACCAATTCGATGCTGTAGTGGCGTTGGCTTATAACATAGGCCCGGGAGATGACGGATTTTCCGGGTCGTCAGTTGTTGCGTTAATCAATGACCCAAGTGTAAAGACTGACTATGCAAATTTGGAGGCTGCATGGAAAGCGTGGAACAGAACTCAGGGCAACGAAAGTGAAGGGCTGATTAATCGACGCAACGCGGAGTGGAGAGTCTATTCCGAAGGCAGCTATGAAGGATGGTAGGCATGGAAAGTATCCCACGAATGTATCGCCGTTCGAGCACCCTTCTCAGCGTACTATTTTGCACCATCCTTTCCGGTTTCTGTAACGCAAAGGAGCTGAATTCGTGCTTCGATCAGCCAATGTCCGTAGTCTTTTCCACTTACGAAATAGTTGGTGTTGTGAAATATAAAGGTGGATTGACCACGGAGGATGATGCGAAGAGCCGCATCGGCGAGCATGTAGCGATTTTGGCTGACAGCTTCACCCATCCGGCGCACTCGATCTCTAATCCTTCATACAAAATGATTTGCGAGAGATCACGGACCATTGAGGGCGATATTGGTAGAGAGCGGCGTTGGAGTACGTACTACATGCATGGTGTGGGTAGGGAGATAATTCAGGCTATTGAGGTCTATGATTCGAATGCGCCATTTTCACACGCGCATCCTGTTTTTGAAATCGTCGGCGACGAGTTATGGGAGCTCGCTGATGGATGGATGTACATAATGAAGCGGAGTATAAGGTTCCCCTGAACGCGTACAGGTCGGAACTGGTTTGCGGCACACTGCACCAAGGACGGATCCGATGTGCAGACGATCGCCGGTCGGAACGACACATGAAGCGAAGCGGCTGGGTCAGGTCTTGCATTCCTTCATGAGCGGGCAATAGCGTCGCAATGATGGTCTGACTCGTCGGATGGAGCTTCTTGGTCGGCTTTGCGCGCACACGGGGCATCTCTTGATGCACTCGAAACGCGAAGAGCAAACGCCTGCATTGCAAACGATGTAACGCATGTGGCGAAGCCGCTGCGCCGCAATGTCTCAAGACTCATGCGCATGTCCGAAATCGACAATACGATACGCCAATGCCTCGGCGAGATGCTCTGAGCTGACGGTAGTAGAGTCATCGAGATCGGCGATACTGCGCGCCACGCGCAGCACGCGATGATACGCACGTGCAGACAATCCCCAGCGTTTTGCTGCTTGCACCAGCAACGAACGATCACCACTCGACAGATCGACGACCTCTTCGAGACGCGTGCTGCCGAGTTGCGCGTTTGGTGCGCCCTGACGCGAAAGTTGGCGCTGACGCGCGCGTACCACACGTTCGCGAATCGATGCGCTCGATTCGTCATCGGATTGCTCGCGCGTGCAAAACAGCGCATCGCCGGGCTGCGACACCTCTACCATGAGATCGATGCGATCCAGCAACGGCCCCGACAGACGATCGCGGTAGCGCTGCACCTGGTCCGGCGTGCAGCGACAGTCGCGAAATCCCGATCCCAGGTAACCACACGGACAGGGGTTCATCGCGGCCAGCAGCTGGAAACGCGCCGGGAAATTCACACGCCGCGCGGCGCGCGCGATCGCGATCGTGCCGCTCTCCAGTGGTTCGCGCAGCAGCTCGAGCATGCGCCGCGGCCATTCGGGCAACTCGTCGAGGAACAGCACGCCGTGATGCGCCAGCGTGATCTCGCCGGGGCGCGGGTTCCCGCCGCCGCCGACCAGCGCCACCGCCGAGGCACAGCGATGCGGTGCGCGAAAGGGGCGCAGCCCGCGCGGATCGCCCACGTCGTCGAAGCCCGCCACCGAACGGATTGACGCCACTTCCAGCCACTCGTCGTTTTCCAGCGGCGGCAGGATGCCGGGCATGCGCGTGGCGAGCATGGTCTTGCCGGTGCCGGGCGGGCCGCTCATCAGCAGGTTCAGGCTGCCGGCCGCGGCGATCGCGAGCGCGCGCTTGGCCCGTGGCTGTCCCAGTACCTCGGCGAGATCCGCGCCCGGCGGCGAGGGTGCCGGGGGCGGGGGCTGTTGGGGGTCGATCAGCACGCTGCCGTTGAGGTGCGCGCAGACCTGCAGCAGGTTGCGTGCCGGCAGCACGCAGGCGCCGGGGATGCGCGCGGCCTCGGCGGCGTTGCCTTCGGGGAGGATCAGTGCGCGGCCCGCGGCATGACAGGCGAGCGCTGCCGGGAGCGCGCCGCACACCGGGCGGATCTCGCCGTTCAGCGCCAGCTCGCCGATGAACTCGAAGCCCTTGAAGGTGGCGCTGTCCAGCTGCCCCGAGGCGCCGAGGATGCCGAGCGCGATGGGCAGGTCATAGCGTCCGCCGCCGTCCTTGGGCAGGTCGGCGGGCGCCAGGTTGATGGTGATGCGCGACATCGGGAACTCGAAATGCGAGTTCAGCACCGCGCTGCGCACGCGGTCCTTGCTCTCGCGCACGGCGGTCTCGGGCAGGCCGACGATCGCGGTGCGCGGCAGGCCGCTGGAGAGGTGGATCTCGGCGCGCACCGCCGGGGCGGCGATGCCGATCTGGGCACGGGTGGCGATGGTGGCGAGTTGCATGATCCTTCCCTGGATGCATGGTGAATCCGCGCGCGCCGCTACTCCCTGGCGCGCTCCAGTTCCGCGAGCTGCTCCTGCAGCCGCGCGAGTTCGTCCTCGAGCCGTGCGAGCTGCTCGCGCGTGCGCTCGAGCGTCTCTAGCTGTGCGTCGAACTGTTCGCGCGTGACCAGGTCGAGCCGCGCGAACACGCCCTGCACGATGGTGTTCAGGCTTTTCTGCATGTCCTCGCGCGCCGCGCTGTCGCCGATGAAGCGGCCGAGCTGATCGCCGAGACTGCGTATCAGGTTGTCATTGATCATCGCCGCGCAAGGTCTCCCCGGGTAGGCCGCGATTCTAAACGATTGCGCCCGCACTGCCAGCGTTGGTGTGCGCCGCGCACCGCGGATGTGCGCACCATGCCGGACCGGACGCACCATGTTGGTGCTGGCTGTCGCGACGGATGCTGAGCTGCCACATCGGCTGAACGTGACGATCTGAATTCAACCTGTTGTTTCGATGCGTCTTTTTCTGCTTGGCACGCTGTCTGCAATAGGGGATGTGAGCCAGGATGCCCCACCGTGTCGGTGCGGCCCGGTGAATTCCTACCGTATGCAGTCAAGGAGACAGGAAGCATGAAACTGAAAGCAATCATGGCAGCAGGGGCAGCCGCTCTGGCGATGGGGTCGGCGGGCGCGAGCGCCGCCACCTTCAGCGGCAACGTGGCCGTGGCGACCGATTACGTGTTCCGCGGCGTTTCCCAGACCCAGGAGCGTCCCGCGATCCAGGGTGGCTTCGATGCCGCCTTCGACAGCGGCTTCTTCGCCGGCATCTGGGCATCGAACGTCGACTTCGACACCGACGCCAGCGCCGAGATGGACTACTACGGCGGCTACTCCGGCAGCTTCGGTTGCTCGGCGTGCAGCTACAAGGTCGGGTACTACTACTACGACTACCCCGGCGACCCGCAACTCGACTACCAGGAACTGGCGGCCTCGGTCACCTACGGCGGCCTGACCGTGGGCCTGAACTATTCGTGGGAGTACTTCGGCGAGGGCACCACGGACGCGATCGGCGACGAGGTCGAGTACTTCTACCCCTACGCCAATTACACCTATGCGCTGCCCTTTTGGGATATGTCGCTCGCGCTGCACGTGGGCCAGAACCTCATGAGCGACGACGGCGTGTTCGAGCCCGACGAAGACCAGTACACGGACTGGTCGGTCGGCCTGAGCCGCACGTTCACGGAAATCGGCGACATCACGCTCGGCCTGACCTACTACGACACCACCATCGACGACCTCTATGGCGTCGATGCCGACGAAGCCGACGCGCGCGTGGTGTTCGCGGCCAGCAAGGCCCTGTGAGCGGCTGATACAACCAGCCCCCCGCCACGGTGCGGCGGGGGGCACCAAAGGAGATGCAAGCATGAAAATGGTGACTGCCATTGTGAAGCCCTTCAAGCTCGATGACGTGCGCGAGGCGCTCTCGGACATCGGGGTACAGGGCATCACGGTCAGCGAGGTCAAGGGCTTCGGCCGCCAGAAGGGGCACACCGAGCTCTATCGCGGCGCCGAGTACGTCGTCGACTTCCTGCCGAAGGTGAAGATCGAGGTCGTCGTGCCCGACGGCATCGTCGAGCAGGTGATCGAGGCCGTCACCAAGGCCGCGCGCACCGGCAAGATCGGCGACGGCAAGATCTTCGTGACGCCGATCGACCAGGCGGTGCGCATCCGCACCGGCGAAACGGGCGAGGAGGCGGTATGAGCACGCGCACCCCAACCCCAACAGGTATCACACGGAGCGATCCCATGAAGACGAAACTCCTGCGTATCGCGGGCGGTGCATTGCTCGCGCTCGCGCCGGCACTGGCCCTCGCCGACACACCCACGCCCGACAAGGGCGACATCTCGTGGATGATGACGGCCACGATCCTGGTCACGCTGATGGCGATTCCCGGCCTCGCGCTGTTCTACGGCGGCATGGTGCGCTCCAAGAACGTGCTCTCCGTGCTGATGCAGGTCATGATCGTGTGGTGTCTGGGCACCGTGTTGTGGGTCGTCTACGGCTACAGCCTGGCTTTCACCGCGGGCAATGCATTCATCGGCGGCTTCGACAAGCTGTTCCTGAGCGGAGTGGACGCGACCACGCTGGCGGCCACGTTCTCCAAGGGTATCTACCTCCCCGAGTACGTGTACATCGTCTTCCAGGGCTCGTTCGCGGCGATCACGCCCGCCCTCATCGTCGGCGCCTTCGCCGAGCGCATGAAGTTCGGCGCCATCCTGCTGTTCGTCGTGGGCTGGCTGACGTTCGCCTATTATCCGATCGCGCACATGGTGTGGTACTGGGACGGCCCTGATGCCTACACCAGCGCCGATGTCGTGGCCGACGTGACCAGCCATGCCGGCTACCTGTTCCAGCTCGGCGCGCTCGACTTCGCCGGCGGCACGGTGGTGCACATCAACGCGGGTATCGCGGGCCTGGTCGGCGCACTGCTGATCGGCAAGCGCATCGGCTACGGCTCCACCGCGATGGCGCCGCACAACCTGCCACTGGTGATGATCGGTGCCTCCCTGCTGTGGGTGGGCTGGTACGGCTTCAACGTCGGCTCGAACCTCGAGTCCAACGCCTTCGCCGGCCAGGTGTTCCTGAACACACTGCTTGCCACCGCGGTCGCCACCCTGGTGTGGACGCTGGTGGAATGGGCGGTGCGCGGCACCCCGACCATGCTCGGCGCGGCCTCGGGTGCGATCGCCGGCCTGGTTGCCATCACGCCGGCCTGCGGCTGGGTGGGTCCGATGGGCGCCCTGATCATCGGCGCGGCGGCTGGCCTGGTCTGCCTCTGGGCGGTGACCTGGCTCAAGCGCAAGCTCGGCTATGACGACTCGCTCGACGTCTTCGGCGTGCACTGCGTCGGCGGCATCCTGGGCGCTCTCCTGACCGGCGTGTTCGCCGATCCGCAGCTGGGCGGCGCGGGCTTCTTCGACTGGGTGACCATGGAAGTGGCTCCGTACGACATGCTGGCCCAGGTGCTGATCCAGGCCAAGAGCGTGGGCATCACCCTGGTGTGGTCCGGCCTGGTGAGCCTGGTGCTCTTCAAACTGATCGACCTGGCGATCGGCCTGCGCGTCTCGGAAGAGACGGAGCGCCAGGGCCTCGACACGGTCGAGCACGGCGAGCGCGCCTACGGCTGATGACGGCACGCTCCCCCTCGCGGGAGGGGGAGCGTCACTCACGCCTCTGCCCGCGGGCCGTAGTGCCCGCACCGTACCGGTCTCGATTCTCCTGTTGGCGCCCCTGGGGCGCCCTTTTTTTGTGGGTCGCCATGAATGGCGACAACAGCATTTGGCGACAGCAGCATTCGGCACGGCACATGTCGGCATCAACGCCGACCCACGAGACCGCCCCTGCCAACGCGTGCATGTTTTCTGGCCTTCGGGCAACATGCACCGCATGACGTTGTCGCGCATGACATGGTTGCTGTTGCTCTGCGCCGCCGCGAGCCTTGCGGCGAACGCCGAGATCTACCGCTGGACCGACGCCGAGGGCCGCGTGCACTTCGGTGATCGCGCGCCGGTGACGGAGGCCGCCGTGCAGTCGATCGAGGCGCCCGCGGGGAGCGCGACACCCGACCCGGAATTGCAGCGCCATCGCGAGCGCAGCCGCAAGCTGCTCGAGGTGTGGGATGCGGAGCGCCGCGAGCGAAGCGCGGCGGCGGCCGCGGCCGCGCTCGAGACCGGGGAGCGCGAACGGGCCTGCGCGCAGCTGCGTGCCGAGCTCGAACGGTCGCGCCAGGCCGCCTACCTGGTGCGCGAGTCCGCCGCTGGCGCGCGCGAGATCCTCGACAGCGGCGAGCGCGAGCGGTACGAGCGCGACCTTGCCGATGCGCTCGCCGCGCATTGCCGCTGAGTCGCGCTGTTGTGCTGTAATGCGCGCCAGTATAATGCGCGCCGTTCAGCCGGCCGGCGCCGCCATGTCGCAGGAGACACACGATGAAGTTGATCACCGCCATCATCAAACCCTTCAAGCTCGATGACGTGCGCTCGGCGCTGTCGGACATCGGCGTGCAGGGTGTCACGGTCAGCGAGGTCAAGGGTTTCGGGCGCCAGAAGGGCCACACCGAGTTGTATCGCGGCGCCGAGTACGTGGTGGATTTCCTGCCGAAGGTGAAGCTGGAGATCGCGGTCGACGATGCGCAGACCGATGCGGTGATCGAGGCGATCCGCTCCGCGGCCAATACCGGCAAGATCGGCGACGGCAAGATTTTCGTCGCACCGCTCGAGCAGGTCATCCGCATTCGCACCGGCGAGACGGGTCCCGACGCCATCTGAGCGCGTGGATGCGCTCAGGTAATAAGAACGCGGCATGAAATAAGGAAAAAGTTTTTGACTCGCGAGCGGCTGGTCTATAAGTAAGCGCTGTGAGTCATGGCTGTGATGCGACAGCGTGGGATGGCACCAGCGTGTTGATGACCGGAAGGGGAATTCATGTCATCTGAAGACGACGAAACCGAAACCGAAGCCGTTGATTCGGACACCGTGGAAGCCGAGGTGGTGGCTGCGTCCTCCGCGCGCGAAGAGCCGGCCGAAACGCGCTCATCCGAGGCGAGGCGCAAGCTGCGCGAGCAGATGCAGGCCGAAATAGATGCCTTCCTCGAGTCCGGCGGGCGCATCCAGCAGCTCGAGCCGACCGTCAGCGCGCAGGCGGCCCCGTTGACGGCTACCGCGGGCAACGAAGTCGCCTGATCCGCGCAAGGCGCGCGGCTGCATCGCGCCGAATGCGCGTCGCCGATGGCGGCGCGCAGCCGTCAGGACCTCACCCTTCCTCCCGTTCCAGTCTTTCGATCAGCGCGGGGAGTTCCTCGAAATCGCGGAACTCCGCGTGCGCAGGCTCGTTGCCTTCATGCTCGCGACCCGCGCGATTGAACCACACGGCCGTCATGCCCGCCCGGCGCGCGCCCAGCACGTCGTGCTCGAGGTGATCGCCGACGTGCAGCGCACGCCCGGGCGTCACGTCGGCGGCCCGCAGCGCGGCCTCGAAATGCCCGGGGGCGGGCTTGCTGGCGCCGAGCGCCTCGGCGCTGAACGCGAAGCGGAAATGGCGCCCGAGCGGCAGGCGGAACACGTCGGCGTTGCCGTTGGTCAGCGCGCCGAGCACGTAGTGGCGCGCGAGCCGGTCGAGCACGGTGTCGACGCCGGCAAAGGGCTCGATGTCGTGCCGTCCTTCCATGAACACCGCGAATGCCCGGGCGGCGAGTCGCCGCGCCGATGCCTCGTCGTGGCCTGCCGCGAGGAGCGCAAGACGCATGGCCTCGATGCGCAATTCGCTGATGCGGTGCTGCAGGTCGGGGCGTTCGCGATGCAGTCGTCGGCGCAGCTCCATCAGCGCCGCGCGGTCGAAGCGCTCCGGCACGCGCGGGCAATGAACGCGCATCCACTGCTCGACCCGCTGCTCGGCGCGCGCGAGCACGGGCGCCACATCCCAGAGCGTGTCATCGAGATCGAAGGTGATCAGTGCGTAACGCCGCGTCGCCATGCGCAAGCTCCCGGCCTCAGTCCCCGTTGCGGTTACGCTTGCGCGCCGCGCGCGGATGCGCCGCGTCGTACACCTTGGCCAGGTGCTGGAAGTCGAGGTGCGTGTAGATCTGCGTGGTCGAGAGATTGGCGTGGCCCAGCATCTCCTGCACCGAGCGCAGGTCGCCGCTGGATTCCAGCACGTGGCTCGCGAAGGAGTGGCGCAGCATGTGGGGGTGCAGGCGTTGCGCGAGCTGGCGCTCGCGCCCGTGCTGAGCCAGGCGCTTCTGCACCGCCCGCACGCTGATGCGGGTGCCGCGGCGCGTCACGAACAGCGCCGGCGTGTGCATCGCGCGCGCGCAGTCGCGGCGCCGTTCCAGCCAGTGCTCCAGCGCCGCGATCGCGAGCTTCCCGACCGGAACCGTGCGCGTCTTGGCGCCCTTGCCGGTAACAGTGACCAGCGCACCCGCCAGGTCCAGGTCCGGGCCGTCCAGGCCGCACAGTTCCGCCAGGCGCAGGCCCGAGCTGTAGAACAGCTCCATCATGGCCTTGTCGCGCACTTCCTCCCAGCTCGC
This sequence comes from Gammaproteobacteria bacterium, assembly GCA_016718385.1. Lineage (GTDB taxonomy): Bacteria > Pseudomonadota > Gammaproteobacteria > Pseudomonadales > UBA5518 > UBA5518. Next base: position 300,753 of record JADKDK010000008.1, on the reverse strand, counting down.
CGGCTCGAGGTCGAGCAGCTGTGCGGCCTGGTCCACGTCGAGCGTCGTGGGCAGCTTGCGCGGCGACTTCGGCGCGGACACGCCGAGCGCCGGGTTCGCGCCGAGTTGCCCCAGGCTCACGAAGTGGTTGAAGAAGCCGCGGCAGGCCGACAGGAAGCGCTGCAGGCTGCGACCGCCCAAACCGCGGCGGTGCAGCGCGGAGACGGCATGGCGGATGGCGTGGGCATCGATCAGCGCGGTGTCGTCGATGCCGCGCTCGGCGAGCACGCTGGCCAGCAGCGCAAGGTCGCGGCGGTAGGCGGCGAGGGTGTGCGGGGAGGCGCGGCGCGTGGCTTCGAGGTAGTCGAGCCAGCTCCCGGTGTCACGCGCGAGCCGTGTGCCCGCGCCCATTCACTGCGGTCCGGTGAAGCGCGGCAACAGGCGCTGCAGCACGTCGCCGATGAGCTCCATGAACATCGTGCCCATCTCGCCGTGGAAGCGCCGCGCGTCGCAGCTGCCGAGCGCGATGATCGCGATCGGGTGCGCGTGCGCCACGGTCACGACCACCGAGGACAGCACGTTGTCGCCGTGGGCGCCGAACAGCGCCTCGCGGGCCTGCGGACGCAGCGGTCCGGATACCGGCTTGTCCTGGCGCATGACGCCGTTGAGGGCCGCCTCGGCGGCCTCGCGCGCGATGCGCTCGCCGCCGTGCTGCCAGTGGCTGGCCGCGTCCTCGATCAGCAGCAGGCGCGCGTGCTCCACGTCGAACTCGCGCCGCAGGCCCAGCACCAGCACCTGCGCGAGCCGCTCGAGCGACTCGGCCTCGAGCAGCGCGAGGATCAACCGGCGTGTCTTGGTGAACAGCTCGTCGTTCTCGCGCGCGGTCTCGAGCAAGCGGTTCAGGCGCTCGCGCGACTCGATATTGCGCTCGCGCAGCAGCGCCACCTGGCGCTCCACCAGCGACACCGCGGCGCCGGACCGGTGCGGCAGCTCGAGCTCGGCGAGGATGGCATCGTGGCGCAGGAAAAAGTCCGGGTGGCGCGCCAGGTACGCCAGCACCTGCTCCGCGCCGGGCCCGTTGTCCGCCCCGATTTCCGTCGCCCGCATGCGCAGGATGGCGCCGAATTCTTCTTTCATAGTGCGATCTGTCCTTCGAATACCGTGGTCGCGGGGCCGGTCATCATCAGCGGGTCGCCCTCGCCCCGCCATTCGATCTGCAGGAAGCCGCCCGGCAGGTGCACGCGCACGCGCTCATCGAGCAGGCCGCGGATACGGCCTGCCACCACCGCGGCGCAGGCGCCGCTGCCGCAGGCCATGGTCTCGCCGGCGCCGCGCTCGAACACGCGAAGCCGCACTTCACCGCGGTCCAGCACCTGCATGAAGCCGACGTTGGTGCGCTCGGGGAAGTCCGGGTGCTGTTCCAGCACCGGACCGAGCGTCGCAACGGGAGCGGTTTCCACGTCGTCCACCACCAGCACCGCGTGGGGATTCCCCATCGACACGGCGCTGATCTCGACCGGCTGTCCGCAGGCTTCGAGAGTATAGACGGTGGCCTGGCGGGCGGCCGTGAATGGTATTTCTTGCGGTGCGAGGCGCGGGATCCCCATGCTCACCGTGACCACGTTGCCCTTGCCGCAGCTCATGCTGATCGGTCCGCCCAGCGTTTGCACGCGCAGGCGCCGCTTCGCGCTGAGGCGACGGTCGCGGATGAACTTCGCCACGCAGCGCGCGCCGTTGCCGCACTGCTGCGCCTCGCTGCCGTCCTGGTTGTAGATGCGGTAGAGGAAGTCCATGTCGGGATCAGTGGGCGGCTCCACCACCAGCACCTGGTCGCAGCCGATGCCGCGGTGGCGGTCGGCGAGGAAGCGGATCAACGGCGCGTCGAGGCGCACCGACTGCGTGATCAGGTCGAGCACGACGAAGTCGTTGCCGAGCCCGTGCATCTTGGTGAAGCGCAGCAGCATCTCAGGCGTCCGCCGGCAGCAGCTGCTCGCCGCGCACCAGGTCCTCGAAGCTCTCGCGCGCGCGCACCAGGAACGCGGTGTCGCCGTCGACCATGACCTCGGCCGGGCGGCAGCGGCTGTTGTAGTTGGAGCTCATCGCGAAGGAATACGCGCCCGCGCCGGTCACGGCGAGCAGCTCGCCGCCGGTCAGCGCCAGGCTGCGGTTCTTGCCGAGGAAGTCGCTGGATTCGCACACCGGCCCGACCACGTCATAGACGGCGTGCTCGATGTCGTGGCGCGGCCGCACCGCCTCGATGCCCATCCAGGCGCCGTACAGCGAGGGCCGGATCAGGTCGTTCATGCCGGCATCGACGATCGCGAAGCGCTTGTCGCCGTTGTCCTTCAGGTACTCGACGCGGGTGAGCAGCGCGCCGGCGCGCGCCACGATCGCGCGCCCGGGCTCGGTGAGCAGGGTGTGCGGGCGATTGCCGAAGCGCGCGAGCAGCGCCGCGGCGTACTCGGCGGGCGTGGGCGGATGCTCCTCGCCGTAGACCACGCCGAGCCCGCCGCCCACGTCGATGTGGTGGAGTGCTATGCCCTGCGCCGCGAGCTCGTCGACCATTGCCAGCACGCGGTCGAGCGCATCGACAAAGGGGCCGAGCGCGGTCAGCTGCGAGCCGATGTGGCAGTCGATGCCGGTGACGCGGATGTTCGGCAGGTCTGCGGCGCGCGCGTAGAGCGCGGGAGCCTCGCTGATCGAGACGCCGAACTTGTTCTCGCGCAGGCCGGTGGAGATGTACGGGTGGCTCTGTGCGTCGACGTCCGGGTTGACGCGGATCGAGATCGCGGCCTCGGTGCCGTGCGCGGCCGCGACCACCTGCAGCCGCTCGAGCTCGGCGGGCGATTCGACGTTGAAGCAGAGGATCCGGGCCTCGAGCGCGGCGACGATGTCCTCGCGCGATTTGGCGACGCCGGAGAACACGATGCGCCCGGGGTCACCCCCGGCCATCAGCACGCGCCTGAGTTCGCCGCCGGAGACGATGTCGAAACCCGCGCCCCGACGCGCGAGCAGGTTCAGCACCGCGAGGTTCGAGTTCGCCTTCACGGCGTAGCAGATCAGGTGCGAGGGCGCCGCGGCCAGCGCCGCCGCGAAGGCGTCGTACTGCGCCTCGATCGCCGTGCGCGAGTAGACGTAGACCGGAGTGCCGAAGCGCGCGGCGATGTCATCCAGCGCGACGTCCTCGGCGCACAGCACGCCGTCACGGTAGTGGAAAGCCTCCGTCATGGCGTGCCGGCCTGGCCGGGCGGCGTCTCCGGGGGCAGGAACAACGGGCCCTTCTGGCCGCAGCCAGCGAGCAGCGCGACGCCGAGCAATGTCGAGAGAATGAGCAAGCGCACGGTGGCCGGTCCGGGAGAAATGGACGGCGATTATATAGCCAGCCCGTCGCGGATGGCATCGCTCCCCGCGAGCGCGGCGTTGATCGAGGCCTCCAGCCGTTGCCGGTGGCGCAGGTAATGCACGGTCTGCAGCGGCGCCCCGGCGGCCGGCGCCAGGGCGCTCAGGTCGAGGTCGGTGAGGTAGACGGGATAGGCACTCGCTTCGCGGCGCCGCCCGAGGATGTGCGCGCCGAGTCGCGCGTGGAAATCCGCGCCGAGCTCGCGCTGCGAGAAGGCCACGCCGTCGCAGTACACCGTGAACAGCGGCTCGCCCTCGTGCGCCTCGGCGATGGCCTGCACCTCCAGGAAGGACCCGGGACGGTAGCCCGGGGGCGCGGGCAGCTCCCGGGTGCTGTAGTCCCCGCCGGCCGCGCGGACCAGGCGGAAAAAGCGCGGCGGCTCCGTCGCGCGCGTCACGGCGGGATCGGCGCCGCCGCTGCCGTTCTGGCGATAGCGCACCGATTCGAGGAACTGCGCGATGGCGCCGAGCAGCGTGCCCTCGCGCGCGCCGGCGTAATCCGCGCGCAGCAAGGACCCGTGCTCGTCGACGATGGTGACGGCGATGGCTTCGGCCCGCGCCTCGCTGAAGACGCTGCAGCGCCACGGCGTCATGCGGGCGGCGATCACCGGCAACGGCGTGCGCTCCAGCGCATGGCGGTCGATCGCGAGCGGGGACCACTGCGGCTGCGGCTCGCCGAGGACCTCGTAGAGCGCCGCCAGGCTGTCGGCGCTGGCGCTGCTGCCCGCGCCGCGCCGGTGCTGCAGCACGTGCAGCTGGTTGCGGATCTCCAGCACGTAGCGCGCGCTGGCGCCACGCTCGCGCTGGACGTGGTGTGCGAGATCACCCAACACTTCCCCCACGCGGGTCGCGATCGGCTCGGCGCGGCTGGGACAGAAACAGCGCACCGCGACGCGCAGGCCCGCGTTGCCGTGCGCCAGCGGCAGGAAGTCGCGCAGGCATCGCAGCAGGCCCTCCACGCCGGCATGCCGCGCGCTGACCAGCTCGCCCCAGCTGTTGCGTGCCACGGTCTCGACGTTGAGCACGAGGTTCTCGCGCAGCGCGCTGTAGCCGAGGGAGTCGATGCGGCTGCTGACGCGCTGCAGCCCCTGTTCGCGCGCGAGGCGCATCGGATCCGCGGCGACGTTCACGAACACCAGCAGGTCCGTGACCTGCGCGCGGCGCTCGCGAATGCCTCGTCGCCCGGTGCCACGTCGGCATGCTCGCCCAGCACGTGCTCGCGCAGTTCACGCAGCATGCCCTGCACCTCGCCGGCGCTCAGGCCGTCGGCGCGCTCGCGCACCGCGATGCGCGTGCGCTCGCCGATCACCCCGTTCACGAGGCACCAGCACAGCAGTTCGCTCAGGCTGGGCGCCTGCCTGAGCGCGCGTCCGGCGGGCCTGCTGCTCCCGCGCGTGACGCCGGCCCATGCCGCCCACAGCGCCGGCGCCCCGTCGGCCACGCGCAACGTGCCGATGCTGATCTCGTTCTCGGTGACGTTGATCGCGCGTCCCGGGTTCACGGCGTCTATCTTGCCGGCCTTGCGCTCGTAGGCCGCGAAGAGCCTGCGCCCGAGGATGTTGAACTCGCGCGCCTCGATGGCGCGAGCCGCATCGCCGCGGCGCGCGAACTCCGACAGGAAGCGGTAGCTCGAGGTGAGCTCCTTCACCAGCTCGTTGCGCTCGGCCTCGACGTCCTGGATCTTCCACTGCGAGCGCGAGTCGAGCAGCGCGAGCTTGTCCCTGTCCCAGCCCCACTCGGCGACCAGGCGTTCCATCAGCAGCCGCTGCCACGAGGGCTTGCCTGCTCGCGGGGGCTGCGACAGCTTCTTGCCCGCCTTGTAGTACAGGCAACGGCGCACGATCTCCAGGCGCGCTGGTTGCTCGCGCGCCAGCAGGTGACGCTCGATGCGCCGGTAGACCATCACGTAGGGGTCGAGCTCGTCGATGTCATCTAGTCCGGCGCAGACCGCGCGCTTGTAGTCGGCGCTGAGGCAGGCGGCGGCCGGGTGATCGGCTGCGTAGACCTCGAACAGCAGCAGTTTGAGTACCGATTTGTAGGGCGAGTCGATGGCCTTGTAGAGTTGCCAGATGCCGGCGCCGAGGAACTCGCCTGCCGGCAGCTCCGCGATACCCCCGAAATCCACCAGCCCGGCACGGCCCGCGTAGCGCTTGCGCACCAGGTGGCTGCAGTACTCGTCGTAGTGCTGCTCGTGCCGCGGCGGGATCAGCCACCATGCCGGCAGGCGACCGGCGAGCAGGATCGCGGTGCGGTAGAACTCGTCGAGCAGCAGGTAGTGCTGCGCCGTCCCGCAGTTCTCGCCGGTCAGCGCGTCGCGCTGGCCGCGCTTGAATTTCTCGCCGTTCATCAGGAACAGGTGCGCTTCCAGCCCGATGCCGTGCGCCCACTGCTGCAGCAGCACGGCCTTGCGCGCCAGCAGCGCGAGCTCCTCGCTGCCGAGCTCCTCGGGGTAACAGATCCAGATATCGAGGTCGCTGCCGTCGGAGTGCCCCAGCGTGCCCGAGCTGCCCATCAGGTAGACCGCGTGCAGGCGGGGCTCGGGTACGGAAAGGCGCTGCGGGCTGAAGCTGAGCGCGAGCCGCCTGGCCTGTGCGAGCTCCGTGGCCGAGGGCGTGTAGCCGCTGATGCCGCAGGGCGTGTGCTGCGAGACGTAGCCCGGCAGGGCGGGGTGATCGATGTGCAGCAGCAGCGGCAGCAGGTCGAGGAACTGGCGCTGGCGCGGTGCCAGCATGCCGCGCACGCGCTCGAGCCGCGCGGCGCTGATCGCGCGAAAGCGCGTGAGCAGCCGCCGCAACTCCTTGCGGTCTATGCCTTCGTCGGCAGGTGTGATGGCGGCAAGCGTGGGCATGCCGCCAAGTATAGCGGGCCGGCCTGGCGGCTCAGGGCGCGGTGCGCGCAGCGAGGCGCGCGCGCGCCTCGGCCGCCGCCTGCGCGACCCGCCGCGGCGCGGTGCCGCCGATGTGGTCGCGCGCGCTCACCGAGCCTTCCAGGCTCAGCACCTCGAACACATCCGCCCCGATCGTCGCGCTGAAGCCGCGCAGCGTCTCGAGCGGCATGTCGGCCAGGTCCGTGCGCGCGGCCACTCCTGCGGCGACGGCCTTGCCCACCACCTCGTGCGCGTCGCGAAACGGCATGCCCTTGCGCACCAGGTAGTCGGCGAGGTCCGTGGCGGTCGCAAAGCCGCGGCGCGCGGCCTCGCGCAGGGTGGCCTCGTTGACGGTCAGCGCCGGCATCATGTCGGCGAAGGCGTGCAGCGAGTCGCGCACGGTGTCGATGGTGTCGAACAGCGGCTCCTTGTCCTCCTGGTTGTCCTTGTTGTATGCCAGCGGCTGCGACTTCATCAGCATCAGCAGGCTCATCAGGTGGCCGGTGACGCGTCCGCTCTTGCCGCGAACCAGCTCGGGTACGTCCGGGTTCTTCTTCTGCGGCATGATCGAGGAGCCGGTGCAGAAGCGGTCGGGCAGGTTCACGAAGCCGAACTGCGCCGAGGTCCACAGCACCAGTTCCTCGCTGAAGCGTGAGAGGTGGGTCATCAGCAGCGCGGCGAAGGCGCAGAACTCGATGGCGAAATCGCGGTCGGCGACAGAGTCGAGGCTGTTGCGCGTGGGTGCGGTGAAGCCGAGCTCGGTCGCGGTGAATTCGCGGTCGATCGGATAGCTGGTTCCGGCGAGCGCCGCGGCGCCGAGTGGCGAGACGTTCATGCGCGCGCGGCAGTCGAGCAGGCGCGCGTAGTCGCGCTCGAGCATCTCGTTCCATGCCAGCATGTGGTGGCCGAAGGTCACGGGCTGCGCGGTCTGCAGGTGCGTGAAGCCCGGCATGATGGTCGCGGCCTCGCGCGCGGCGAGCTCGACCAGTCCCTGCTGCAGGCGCGTGAGCTCGGCGGCGATGGCATCGATCTCGTCGCGCAGGTACAGGCGCACATCGGTCGCGACCTGGTCGTTGCGCGAGCGCCCGGTGTGCAGCTTCTTGCCCGCGATGCCGATGCGCTCGGTGAGGCGCGCCTCGATGTTCATGTGCACGTCCTCGAGCTCCACGCTCCACTCGAAGCGGCCTTGCTCGATCTCGCGGCGGATCTCGCCGAGGCCCGCGACGATCGCGGCGTGCTCCTGAGCGCTCAGCAGCCCGGCGCGGGCGAGCATCGCGGCGTGGGCCAGCGAGCCGCGGATGTCGTGCAGCGCGAGGCGGCGGTCGAAGTCCACCGAGGCGGTGAAGCGCTGCACGAAGGCGTCGGTGCTCTCGCTGAAACGCCCTCCCCAGAGGGTCGAAGTCTGCTGCTTTTCCATGGCTTTCCTTGATCGCGGGCTCGAGCGGGCGGCGATTATAGCAGCAGCCCCGCAGCCCGCTGCGCCGCTTGCCTGGCGCGCTTCACCGACCTGGCCGCATACCGGCCCACGCAGGTGATACGCAGGGGATTGCGCGCGCTCGGGGTACAATCCGGACCGTCCGGCACTGCCCTCGCGCGCGGGTGCCCACCCGACCATCACGCACCACGGGACGCACATGACCACGATTCGAGCCATGCTGGAGATGGTTCCCCGCCTGAGACATCGCGTGCAGCGTCTCCTGCGGCCGGCGTCCAGCCTGATCGATACTTCTGCCGCCAGTCCCGTGCCCGCCGGCACGCTGATCTACCGCTGCAACGTGTGCTCATCGACGTGCTCGGTCCCTGTTGCGGCGCTGGAGCGCGACGGCGGGAACTGCGCGTTATGCGATTCGAACGTGCGCTTTCGCAGCCTCGTGCATCTGCTCTCGCTCAGGCTGTTCGGCCGTTCACTGGCGATTTCCACGTTTCCCGCGCAAGCCAGGCACCTGCGCGGCATCGGCATGAGCGACACCGGGCGCTACGCGGAGCTGCTCGCGCAAAGGACGGGCTACACGAACACCTTCTATCACAAGGCTCCGCGGCTCGACATCCAGGCCCCCGCATCCGGGTATCTCGCGGCCCACGACTTCGTGATCAGTTCCGATGTCCTCGAGCACGTCGTGCCGCCGGTCGCGACGGCGTTCTCCAACCTCCGCGCGCTGCTCAAGCCCGGCGGAGTGCTGGTGTTCACGGTGCCATTTTCGCTCGACAGCGAGACGGTGGAGCATTTTCCGGAGCTCCACGAGTTCGAGATACGCCAGCGCGGCGGCGAGCACGTGCTGATCAACCGCACGATGGACGGCCGGACGCAGGAATTCACCCGCCTGGTGTTTCATGGCGGACCGGGCAGCACCCTCGAGATGCGGCTCTTCTCCGAGGCGGGACTCAGGCGCGAGCTGGAACGGGCAGGCTTCGTGGATATCCGCTTTCACCGCGAGCCCTGCTTCGAGGCCGGCATCTACTGGCATCACCCCTGGTCGGTGCCGGTTACCGCGATTGCCGGCTAGGCAGCCCCTGTTGCGCCAGCCGCGCGATGGCTGGTGTTTGCCGGGCCGGTCTGCGGCGGCGAGGAACGGGGGCGACGAATGCGGGCTAGACTGTAGCGTGTTTCCACTGTCCGCAGCGCCATGACCCGCACCGCAGCCCCCGCGCGGAACTCCCGCACATGAACGACGCCGGCGCCGGCGCGCGCGGCTTCCTGCTCCCCGACCTGTGCTCGGCCACCGCGGTGCTGTTCCTGCTGCTGCTCAGCGTGCTGCTGGCCTTCACGCTGGAACTGTTCGCGGGTGGCCTGAAGGCCTTCGACTGGATCGGGCTCGGGCGCGCCTCGGCGTTCATCCTGTGGAACATGCTGCTGAGCGCGGCATTGCTGTGCGGCCTGCGCCGGCACATAGCGGGCTGGCCGCTGGCCGCTGGCGCGGCGGCGAGCTACGCGATGGTGCTGGCGGTATGCCTGGCCTCGAACCTCGCGTGCCAGTCCTTCCTCGGGGGGCTGCGGGCGGGCGGCGCGCCGACGATCGATCCCTGGTGGCTCGCTCGCGACCTGCTGATCTGCGCGCTGCTCGGCGGGGCGGCGCTGCGCTATTTCCACCTGCAGGGCGAGCTGCTGCGCCAGCAGAGCGCCGAGATGGACGCACGGATCGCCGCGCTCCAGGCACGCATACGTCCGCATTTCCTGTTCAACAGCATGAACATCATCGCCAGCCTGATCCCGGTCGATCCCGACGGTGCCGAGCGCGCGGTCGAGGACCTCTCGGCGCTGTTTCGCGCCAGCCTTCGCGAGGGAGCGACCACGGTGCCGCTGACCGACGAGATCGAGCTCTGCGAGCGCTACCTGCGGCTCGAGCAGCTGCGCCTGGGCGCGCGGCTCGTCATCGAGCGCGACATCGGCGTGCTGCCGGCAGCGTTGCGCATCCCGCCGCTCAGCGTGCAGCCGCTGCTGGAGAACGCGGTGTACCACGGCGTGCAGCCGCGGCCCGAGGGCGGTTGCGTGCGCCTGGCCGTGCGCTGCGAGCCGCGTATGCTGCGCATCGAGGTGAGCAACCCTCTGCCCGCGGCAGAGGCGGGCGCGAGCAACGGTAGCGGCATGGCGCTGGCGAACATCCGCGACCGGCTCGCGGCGATCTACGGCGATCGCGCGGCGCTCGACACCGGGAGTGTCGAGGGCAGCTTCGTCGCGCGTCTCGCGATCCCGCTGGAGGCTGGCGCATGAAACTTCTGGTCGTGGACGACGAGCCGCTGGCGCGCGATCGGCTGAAACGGCTGCTCGCCGTCCGCGGCGATTGCACGGCTGTGGCCGAGGCCGCCAACGGCATCGAGGCCATCGCGGCAAACGCCACGCAGGAGCCCGATGTCATCCTGCTCGACATCCGCATGCCCGGCATGGACGGCATCGAGGCGGCGCGCCACATGATGGCCGCGCCGCATCCGCCCGCGATCATCTTCTGTACCGCCTACGACGAGTACGCGATCGCGGCATTCGAGAGCCGCGCCGTGGGCTACCTGCTCAAGCCGGTGCAGCGCGAGAAGCTCGACGCCGCGCTCGCCGCGGCACGCGCGAGCACGCGCCTGCAGCTGAACGCGCTGGCAGCCGCGGCGCGCGAGCCGCGCCGCTTCTTCAGCAGCCACACCGGCGGTGCAACGCGCCTCATTCCGGTTGCGGATGTGCGCGTGCTGCTGGCGGACCACAAGTACGTCACCGCCGTCTGTCCCGGCGCCAGCGCGCTGCTCGACGAGAGCCTGCGCGAGATCGAGCAGGAATTCCCGCGCCAGTTCCTGCGGGTGCACCGCAACGCGCTGGTCGCCACCGCTCAAATAACCGGTATCGTGCGCCGCCCCGGTGGTGATCACGCCCTGACGCTCGCGGGCATCGAGCTGCAGCCCCAGATCAGCCGCCGCCACCTGGCAGAGGTGCGCCAAGTCATAGAAAGTCTTTGAAACCCGTCCGCAACAGCAGAGCGTTTCGCGGCTTGCTTGCCGGTCACGGCAAGCAAGCCCGCGGCACGCCATTTGCGCCGGGCTGCCGTATCATGGCGCCCTGACTTCCATCGCAGTTCCTGACATGACCGACCGCATCCTCCGCATCGCAACGCGCAAGAGCCAGCTGGCCCTGTGGCAGGCCGGGCACGTGCGCGATCGCCTGCTCGCCGCGCACCCGGGATTGCGCGTCGAGCTGCTGCCGCTCTCGACGCAGGGCGATCGCATCCTCGACGTGCCGCTGGCGAAGATCGGCGGCAAGGGCCTGTTCGTGAAGGAGCTCGAGACCGCGATGCTCGAGGGGCGCGCGGACCTCGCGGTGCACTCGATGAAGGACGTGCCGATGGATTTCCCGCCCGAGCTGGGACTGGGCGCGATCCTTGCGCGCGAGGACCCGCACGACGCCTTCGTGTCGAACGCGTACCCGGTGCTGGAAGCGCTGCCCGAGGGTGCGCGCGTGGGTACGTCCAGCCTGCGCCGCCAGTGCCAGCTGCGCGCGGTGCGGCCGGACCTGCGCATCCTCGACCTGCGCGGCAACGTGAACACCCGGCTGCGCAAGCTCGATGACGGTGAGTACGACGCCATCGTGCTCGCGAGCGCGGGCCTGCTGCGCCTGGGGCTGGGTGAGCGCATCCGCGCGCGCATTCCCGGCACGGTTTCGCTGCCCGCGGTGGGGCAGGGGGCCATCGGCGTCGAGATCCGCAATGACGACGCCGGCTTGCGCGCGCTGCTGGCGCCGCTGGACGACGCCGGCTGCGGCGATTGCGTGCGCGCCGAGCGTGCGATGAACCGCGCGATGCAGGGCGGCTGCCAGGTGCCGATCGCGGGCTTTGCGGTCATCGAGGGCGCGAACCAGCTTTGGCTGCGCGGGCTGGTCGGTAGCAACGACGGCGCGCGCATCGTGCGCGCCGAGGCGCGCGGTGCGCGCACCGAGGCCGAACGCATCGGCGCGCAGCTCGCGGCCACGCTGCTCGCGCAGGGCGCCGAGGCGATCCTGCGCGAGCTCTGGGACGCGGGCTGATCACGTGGGCGGCGCCCTGCAGGGCATCCGCGCGCTGGTGACGCGCCCCGCGGGGCAGGCCGGTCCGCTGGTCGCGGCCATCCGCGCGGCCGGCGGCGAAGCGCACGAATTCCCGCTGCTCGAGGTCGTGGCGCTGGAGGAGCGGGATGCGCAGGCCCGCGCGGCGGTCGACGACGTCCTGGATCGACTCGGGACTTTCGATGCGGCGATCTTCATCAGCACCAATGCCGTGCGCGTGCTGCTGGCGCGCCTGGCCGACAGTGCGCGCACATGGCCGGCGCAACTGCAATGCTTCGCGATCGGCAGCGCCACGGCGCAGTGCCTGCGCGAGGCCGGAATCGGATGCGCGAGCGCGGCCGCGGCGATGGACAGCGAGGAACTGCTCGCGCACCCCTGGCTCGGTCCGGTCGCGGGCCGGCGCATCGTGATCTTCAAGGGTGTCGGCGGGCGCGAATTGCTGGCCCGGGTGCTCGCGGAGCGCGGCGCGACGGTGACGCAGTGCGCGCTGTACCGTCGTCGCCTGCCCGCCACGGCATCGCAGCGGGAACTGCATGCGCTGATCGAGGAGTACGCCATCAACGTGCTGTTGCTGAGCAGCGCCGAGGCGCTGGCAAACCTGCTCGGCTTGCCCGGTGCGGACACGGCTGGCACGATACCCGCGGACCTGGCGCTGGTCACACCGGGTGAACGCGTCGCGGCACAGGCGCGCGATGCCGGTTTCAGCGCTGTCGAGCCTGCCGCCAACGCCACCGACGCGGCAATGCTCGCGGCGCTGGAACGGCTGGCAGCCACCCTACGCAGACGAGTGCACACAGGATGACAGAAGCAGGCAGCAAGCCCACTTTCGAGGTGCTCTCGGTGGAAACCAACCCGCCGGCGCGCCGCGTGTCCCGACTCCCTGCCGCGCTGGCGCTGCTGCTGGCGGGCGCTGCGCTGGGCGTGAGCGCCTGGCACTGGTTCGCGATGCGCGAAGTCCGTGCCGAGCTCGAGGACGTGCGCGCGAGCACCAACGAGCTCGCGGCGCGAGCCGGACGCGGCCCCGATCCCCGCCTGGCCGAGGCCTTGCGCGGCCTGGAGCAGGGCGAGGCGCGCATGACCGGGCTCGATTTGCGCGTCGACGCGCTGGGCGCCGATACGGCCGCGCTGCGCGAACGGCTCGCCGCGATCACGGTGGCGGATCGCCGCGACTGGGCGCTGGCCGAGGCCGAATACCTGGAGCGACTGGCGAGCCAGAGCCTGCTGATGGGCCGCGAGGTGCGCGGTGCGCTGGCGCTGCTCGGTGCCGCCGACGGCATCCTGCGCGACCTCGACGATCCCGCGCTGCACGCCTCCCGCGCCGCGCTCGCCACTGACATCGCCAGCCTGCGCGCGGTGGCGGAGTTCGACGTCGAAGGCCTGTACCTGCGCCTCGCCGCCCTGGTGGAGCAGGTGCCCGCGCTCGCGTTGATGGAGCGCTCGCGCGCCGAGGCGTTCGGCGGCGACGCAGCTGCCGAACCCGCGGCCGCCGGGAGCTGGTGGTCGCGCATCACCGCGGTGCTCGGTCGCTATGTCGTGGTGCGCCAGCGCAACGAATCGATCAAGCCGTTGCTGCCGCTCGCCGAGGAGGGATATCTGCGCATGAACCTGCGTCTGGGGCTGGAGCAGGCGAAGCTCGCGCTGCTGGCCGCGGAGCCCGCGATCTACCGTGGCGCGCTGCACCAGGTGCAGCAGTTCGCCGGCGCGTACCTGAGTCCGACGGCCGTGGCCAACCGGGCATTTCTCGACGAGGTGACGGCCCTCGCCGCGATGGACGTGGCGCCTGCGCTGCCCGATATCTCGGGTTCGCTGCGCGCGCTGCGCGAGCGGTCCGGAGCGTCGACGCCTGTAGCGCCAGCACTTGCTCCCGCACCGGCACCCGCCGACGCGACCATCGGCGGGCAATAGGCCATGCGTCGCCTCTTCGTCGTCCTGCTGCTGGTGCTCGCCGCCGCGGCGAGCTTCGCCTACCTCGTACGCCTCGATGCCGGCTACGTGCTGATCGAGCTGCACGGCTACACCGTCGAGACCACGGCCTGGGTGGCTGCGCTGCTCGTGTTGCTCGGACTGATCGCGTTCTATTACCTGGGTCGCGCGCTGGTGCTGCTGGCCGACCTGCTGAGCCGCCTGTTCACCGGACGCTCGCGCCGGCATGGCGGTTTCCTGGAGCGCTGGCACGCGCGGCGGCGCAGCCACACCGTGCGCGGCGTGCTGGCCTTTGCCGAGGGGCGCTGGCGCGCGGCCGTCAAGCAACTCGCGCGCGGTGCGCGCCATGCCGATGCACCGCTACTGAACCACCTGCTGGCAGCGCGGGCGAGCGCGGAGCTGGGCGACCGGGAACTGGCCGAGGGTTTCTTGCAGCTCGCCAGGGAAGTGCCTGGCGCGCAAAAAGCGGTGGCGCTGGCGCAGGCCGAGGCCGCGCTGGCCCGTGGCGAGAACAGGGAGGCGCTCGCGATACTGGACGGCGCGGCCCTCGATCCGGCGGCGCAGCCGGCCGGGATCGCACTGCAGCTCGAGGCGCTCGAGCGCCTGGGCGAATGGGCGCGCATCGGCGCGCTGCTGCCCCAGGCGCGCCGCCAAAAGGTGCGCCCCGAGGCCATGCTGGACGCAATCGAGGATCGCGCCTACCGCGAACTGCTGTCGCTCGAGGGCATGAAGCCCGAAGCGCTGCGCACGGCATGGGAAGCGATGCCGACCGGCGCGCGCCAGCGTCCCGCGCTGATCTGCGCCTACGCCAGTGCGCTCGCGCGCGCCGGCGCCAGCGACGAAGCAGCCGCCCAGCTCGGCGTGGCACTGAAGCGTGGCTGGGATCCGGAGCTCGTGCGCGCCTACGGCCTGGTGCCGGCCGCCGATCCGCGTCGCCAGCTCGCGCTGGCGGAATCGCTGCTGGCCGGGCATGCGAACGAGCCCGAGCTGCTGCTCGCGCTGGGGCGCATCGCGCTGCGTAACCAGCTGTGGGGCAAGGCGCGCGATTACCTCGAGAGCAGCCTGAAACTCGCCGCGCGCCCGGATACCTGCGCCGAGCTCGCGCGCCTGTGCGAGCACCTCGGCGAGACGGAGCACAGCCGCGCGCTGCTCTTGCGCGCGGTGCGCGGGTCCGTGGGCGAACTGCCGGCGCTGCCGATGCCGGGGCGGTAGCGGCCAGGCCGTGCCCCGTTTTCGAACCTTTTGCAAGCACAGGAGAAATGCAATGTCAGGAGAATCACTGTACGCACGCCTCGGAGGCTATGACGGCATCACGGCATTCGCCAACGAACTGCTGCCACGCTTGCAGGGCGATTCCCAGCTCGGGCGCTTCTGGCAGAACCGGGGAGATGACGGGATTGCCAGGGAGAAGCAGTTGCTGATCGATTATCTGTGCGCAAATGCTGGCGGGCCGATGTACTACACGGGCCGGGACATGAAGATCACCCACAAGGGCATGAAGATCAGCGACAGCGACTGGTCGATATTCCTGCAGCACGCCGCTGCGACCATGGACGTGCTGCAGGTTCCGGGGCCGGAACAGCAGGACGTGGTGGCGTTTGTGACGAGCCTGAAGGACGACATGGTCGAGGCACCGTAGGCCGACGCAGCCCCGAAGGAGGGCGGGAAGTGGGGACAAAGGGCGGTGCCGGGACGGGCACGGTGCTTTTGCTCGCGGTGCGGCTCCGCGCTCGTTTCGATGCATTGCGGCGAAGTCCTGGAGGTGGCGCTGGGTAGCATCGACGGCGATCCGGGCGTGCGGCCGGGCGAGCACATTTTCGTGGAATCCCGGGCAGCCTGGTACGAGATCACCGATGCGCTCCCCCAGTTCGAGGAATGGCCGCCGGGGTTCGAGGCCTGAGCGTTTTTCCTCACACCGGGTCCAGGAATATCGGTGACGACCACGCCCGCTCCTGTGCCGGCGCGAGGCAGTCCTCGCCCTGCGTGCGGTAGTCCCCGACACAGGGATCGGCCCTGAGGCACACGCCGTCGGCATCCTTCTCGCAGCGCAGCGGGTCGGCGTTGACCGTGGGCGAGGGCGCCTGGATCGCGCGCACGTAGTAGAGCGTCTCGCGGCCGGCGGCACTGAATTCCTCGTCCTCGAACTCCACGGTGCATTCCTCGCCGCCGCCCTCGCAGGCGAGCACGCGCCACGGATCCTCGACCAGCCCGCTCACGTCCTCGCCCGGTGTCTGCTGCGGACGGATCCGCACGACCTCGATGCGCGTGATCGCATGGCGCGTGTCGCCCGGGTAATAGCATTCGCCGAGGCAGAGCTTCTCGAGCCGCCCGGCGCCGAGCGCATCGATCGAGTCCTGCGGGCAGCCCGGCTTCTGCTCGAAGGCGCCGGCCGCGCGCACGCGAAAGCGCGGGTTCTCCGCGATGCGTGCCTCGCCGCCCATCGGCAACCGCGCCTCGCCGCCGGCGCGGTCGATCAGGTCGAACCACAGCAGGATGCGCGGGCCGCTGGTGCCGTAGACCTCCTTGCGCGCCAGCGCGGCCCAGATGTCCTCGCGCCGGCGCGAATCGGCGTGCACCGCGACCAGGCCGCCGGTGAGGAAGAAGCTCGACTGGCGCTCCATCATTTGGAATAGCACGGCGCGGCGCTCCTGCGCGAGTTCCTCCGGCGTGCGGGCGCGCGCGAGCTTCGGGCCGTCGTAGTCCTGCATCGCGTGCAATGCGCGCTCGCTCACCGGGCCGCGCGCCTCGGTCATCGGGATGCGCGCGTATTCCTTGTAGCCCGTGCCGGGGCGTGCGGAGTGCACGTCGGAGGAGGCCATCAGGCCGAAACGGAAACGCCGCGGTGCGCCCGGCTCGTCGAAATTGCCGATCGCCAGCGCATACTGGGTAGCGCCGCCCGGGCGATAGTTCTGCGCCGGCAGGAAGCAGTCGCGGCACTGGCCGGCATCCAGCCAGTCCGCGCTCTGCGCGCCGGCCACCACGCCGAACTCCATGCCGGTGCCGGCGTCCACGGCGCGCTGGCGCGTCTCGGCGGCGCGCGTGTCGCATGCCGCGGCATCCGTGCCCTCGGCGAGGCAGCGCTCGCGCACGATCTCGCCGGCGCGCCAGCACACCGGCAGGTAGTCGGCCGTCGGCTCCGGGCAGCGCAGGCCATCGGCAGTGGCGATGGCGGGCCGCCAGGGTCGATATTCTTCGGAGTTGCCGTGGCCCGAATACACTTCGACGAGGAACTGGCGCTTCGGGTCATGCATCGCGCCGGCGAGCTGCTTGTCCCACGTGCTGTTCATCGCGCTGTACAGGCCCCAGGTGTTGCCGTGCGGGATCACGATGCTGTCGAGGCCGCTCTCGTCGAGCTTGCGGAACAGTTCGGCGGGTGTGGCGGCCCATTCGCGGCAGTCCGCCGGCAGCTCGCGCGTGTCCACGTCGTCGGGGCAGTCGGGCACGTCGAGCATTTCCCTGCCGAAGCGGTTGAAGTCGAGGTACGAGCGCAGGTGGCGCGGGTCGAGCAGCGGCATGCCCAGGCGCTGGCGCAACGGCGGCACGAAGGCCGCCACACTCACGCCGGGGTTGCGCGCTGCGATCGGGCGCAGCGGCACCCGGCCTTCCGCGGTGTCGCGAAAGATCACGTTCTTGTGGCCGAAGTGGTTCGCGGCGTCCAGCTGCGACATCTGCGTCCACTCGTAGCCGAGGAACGAGACCAGGTCCGGGTTGGCGGGGTCGGTGAGGGCGTTGCACTGGCGGATCGCCTCGCGCGTGGACTCCCAGCGCTGTGGCGTCAGCCCCTCGGCATGGTCGTTGATCGACCAGAAGTCCAGCCGCGAACAGTAGCGCGCGAAATCACAGGCATCCGCCGGCGGGTGCGGGCCGTCGCCCTGCATCATCGGCAGGCTCATCAGGTTCGCGTCGGTGGAATAAATGGTGTGCACGTGCAGGTCGCCGAACAGGATCTGCCTGCCCGCGGCAGGTCCGGCATCGATCGGCGTGCCCGCGTCGCCGGCGGTGTGCGGGGCCGGCGGCGTCGGCTGGCCCGCGGCCGGTGCCCGGCCGAGCCAGCCTTGCGCGCCTGCATAGAGGAGCGCGCCGGCGGCCACTATCGCCACGATCAACGCGATGGCAAAGCGCTTCATGCTGCCTCCCGGTTCTTGTTGTGAGCGCGCGCCGGGAAGCGGCCGGTGGGCGCGGGATTCGGGTCGGCGCGAAGCGCCTGCGCGGGATGGTACTCCGCGCGGGAACGTTTGGTCAGCCGTTCAGTGCAGCGAGCCGCTGCGCCGGGGCGGCGGGGGTTCCTGCCCGCCCTCGTCGTCGGCGCCGGGCGCGCCGGCGGTATCCATTTCCTCCTGCGCCAGCTGGTCCAGCACCACGTCGCCGATGTGGTCCAGCAGCGCCTGCACCACGCGGCCCTGCTCGTCGGCGGTGCGCACGTCGAGGGCGTAGATCACGGACATCAGCGCCTCGACGGCCACGGTCACGCTGGCGGCACCGGGCGTCAGGTCCGGCGAGGCGAACTGCTGTGCCTCGGCTTCGAGTTCGTCGACCAGCTGCGCGGCGAGGCGCTGCAGGCTGCAGGTGGGGCAGCCGCTCTCGTCGCCGCTGTGCGAGCGGTCGAGCCGGCGCAGCATGCGGCGCAACTGGACAATGGACTGGCGCTTGCCGATCGCGCTCATGGGGCAATCTCCTGCTGGTCTGGTTCCGCCTGCTGGCGGACGCGGCATTATACGTGCCGGCGGCCATGTGGGTCGGCAATCATACCGACAGCTGCCTCGCGGAATGCTGCTGTCGCCATGAATGGCCCGACCCACGGGCTCTGGGTGCACAGACTCCAAGTCCAAAGCCGCTCAGTCCGCTTCGGTCGCGAGATTCTGCGCGAGTGCCGACTCCACCGTGTCGCCCGGGCGCCAGGGATGGCCGAGGCGGCTCTCGATGTAGTCGCGGATCAGGCGGCGCACCACCTGCGAGGGCGTCTGGTCCTCGCGCGCGCACAGGTGTTCGAAAACCGCCTTCTTGCCCGGATCGATCAGGACGGTCAGCCTGGCGGTGCGCTGCTCCATGCTCATATTGTGTGTACCATAGTTGCGTTGACGACACATCACATGCACATTAGATTAGCACTCATCGGATCTGGCAAGAAGCTATGCTTCTTTCAGGGGTGGTGTCATGACGGGTGAGCGCATGCAGGCTTGTCGCGCCGCGGACGGCTCGGGTGCCTGAGGCACGGCTGGCGCTGATCGCCGCGCTGGCGGTTGCGTTCGGCTGGCTGGTCGTGGGATGGGCGGGCCTGGTGCGCCCGCAAAGTACCTTCGTCGTCAGCCGCCTGTTGTTTCCGCTCGGCGCGCTGGGCGGCGTGCTGCTCGCCGCCGCCGGGCTCGCCGGGCTCGCCGCGCCGCCGGCCGAACTGGTGCTGCCGCTCGGGCTTCCCGAGCTGCCGATGCACCTGCGGCTCGATTCGCTTTCCGCCTTCTTCCTGCTCCTGCTCGGCAGCGCCGTGGCCGGGATCAGCGTGTTCGCGGCCGGCTATTTCCGCGCCGGCGAAGGCACCTCGCCAGGGCTGCTGTGCCTCCAGTACCACGTCTTCCTCGCCAGCATGACGCTGGTGCTGCTTGCCAACGACGCCTACGCGTTCATGGTCAGCTGGGAATCGATGGCGCTGGCCTCGTATTTCCTCGTCACCACCCAGCACCGCATCCCCGAGATCCGCGCCGCCGGTTTCCTCTACCTGCTGCTCGCGCACGTCGGGGCGATCGCGATCCTGCTCTGCTTCGGCGTGCTGCAGGGCGGCAGCTGGCAGTTCACCTTCGAGGCGATGCGCGCGGCCGAGCTGCCCGCGGCGCGCGCGAGCCTCGCCTTCGGCCTGGCGGTGCTCGGCTTCGGCGCCAAGGCCGGGCTGGTGCCGCTGCACGTGTGGCTGCCCGAG
This sequence comes from Gammaproteobacteria bacterium, assembly GCA_016718385.1. Classification (GTDB taxonomy): domain Bacteria; phylum Pseudomonadota; class Gammaproteobacteria; order Pseudomonadales; family UBA5518; genus UBA5518. Next base: position 281,163 of record JADKDK010000008.1, on the reverse strand, counting down.
GCGCATCCGGCCGCGCCGTCGCCGGTCTCGGCGCTGATGAGCGGCGTGATGCTGAAGACCGCGGTCTACGGCGTGTTGCGCGTGAGTTTCGACCTGCTGCCGGCGCCGCTGTGGTGGTGGGGCGCGGTGCTGCTGGCGCTCGGCCTGTTCAGTGCGCTCTACGGCGTGGTGTTCGCGGCGGTGCAGACCGACATGAAGCGGCTGCTCGCCTGCTCGTCCATCGAGAATCTCGGCATCGTGTTCGCGGGCATCGGGCTGGCACTGCTGTTCCACGCCGAGGGTATGGGCGCGCCCGCGGCGCTGGCGCTCGCCGCCGCGCTGTACCACTGCCTGAACCACGCGATGTTCAAGAGCCTGCTGTTCCTCGCCACCGGTTCGGTGCTGCACGCAACGGGCGAGCGCAACCTCGGCAGGCTCGGCGGCCTGATCCGGCGCATGCCGTGGGTGGCGTGGCTGGCGCTGATCGGGACGCTGGCGATCGCGGGGCTGCCGCCGCTGAACGGCTTCGTATCCGAGTGGCTGCTGCTGCAGGCCTTCCTGCTCACGCCCGACGTGCCGCAGCCGTTCATGAACATGCTGGTGCCGCTCGGCGCCTCGCTGCTGGCGCTCACCGCGGCGCTGGCCGCCTACGTGATGGTGAAGTTCTACGGCGTGATATTCCTCGGGCAGATGCGCGAGCGCGCGCTCGCCGAGGCGCACGACTGCGGGCGCCTCGAGCGCCTGGGGCTGCTGTGGCTGGCGGTCTGCTGTGTGCTGCTGGGTCTGCTGCCGGTGGTCGTGATCGGCCTGCTCGACGAGGTCGGCTTGCAGCTGCTCGGTGCCACGCTCGCGCATGCGGGTTCCAGCGCCTTCGGCCTCGTGCCGGTGTCGGCGGATCGTGCGGCCTACCGCCCGATCGTGTTCCTGGTCGGCATCGCGCTGGTGCTGATCGTCACCGTGCTGGTCGCCAAGCGCCTGTACCGCGGCCGCACGCGCCGCGCGCCGCCGTGGGACTGCGGCTTCGCGGCGCAGGATGCACGCATGCAGGACACCGCCGAAGGATTCGGGCAGCCGATCCGCCACATCTTCGATGCATTCTTCAGGATGCGCCGCGAGCTGCCGTCGCCCTTCGACGAGCGCCCCGTGTACCGCGTCACGGTCGAGGACCGCTTCTGGGGCCTGCTCTACCAACCGCTGGCGCGCGCGGTGAAGCGCACCGCGGCCGAGGTGGGCCGGCTCCAGACGGGCCGTATCTCTGTGTACCTGGCATACAGCTTCGTCACGCTGATCGTGCTGCTGGTGATCGTGCTATGACGGGCGCGGCGCTGATCACCCAGCTGTTCGCGGTGGCGGTTGCCGTGCTGCTCGCGCCGCTGTTCCTCGGCTGGGTCAACATGTGCCGGGCGTGGCTGCAGAACCGTGGCGCGCCGCCGATCACGCAGCCCTACCGGATGATCCGCAAGCTCCTGCGCAAGGACGCGGTGATCGCCACGGATGCCTCGGCGCTGTTCGTGTTCGCGCCCTACGTGATCTTCGGCTCGATGGTGACGGCCGCCGCGATCATCCCGGCGCTGGCGCTCGACCTGCCCTTCGCGCGCGCCGCGGACGCGATCGCGCTGGTCGGGCTCTTCGCCACCGCGCGGGTGTTCGTCGCACTGGCCGCGATCGACACCGGCACCGCCTTCGGCACGCTCGGCGCGCGGCGCGAGATGATGCTCGGCTTCCTCGCCGAGCCGGCGCTGCTGATGGTGTTCTTCACCGCCTCGCTGATCGCGGGTTCGACCGAGTTGCCGGTGATCGCGGACATGCACCAGTATCACGCGCTCGCCATCCACCCGGGGCTCGCCTTCGCCGCCATCGCCTTCCTGATGGTGCTGCTCGCGGAGAACGCCCGTATCCCGGTCGACAATCCGGCCACGCACCTCGAGCTCACGATGATCCACGAGGCGATGGTGCTCGAGTATTCCGCGCGCCACCTGGCGCTGATCGAATGGGCCGCGGCGCTGAAGCTCTTCAACTACGCCTGCATCGGCTTCGCGCTGTTCGTGCCGTGGGGTGTCGCGCGCGATCTCGATTCGCCGCAGGTGCTGGCGCTGGCGCTGGTGGTCTTGTGCGCGAAGCTGCTCGTATGCGGCGCGGTGCTGGCGCTGATCGAGACGCTGAACGCGAAGATCCGCATCTTCCGCGCGCCGGAATTCCTCGCGCTAGCCTTCATGCTGGCCGTGCTCGGCCTGCTCGTGCGCCTGCTGCTGCAGAGTTGATGCCCATGCAAGCCATCCCGTTGCCGGAACAGTTCATCCACCTGCTCGCCTCGGTGGTGCTGCTGCTGTCCTTCGCGATGCTCGCGCAGCGGCGCATCCGCACGCTGATCCACCTGTTCGCGTTGCAGGGCGCGGCACTGGTGTGCTCGACCCTGATCGTGGCCTGGTCCAGCGGCCAGCACCACCTGTACTACTCTGCCGCACTCACGCTGGCGCTCAAGGTGATCGTGCTGCCGCTGATCCTGTACCGGCTGACCGACCGGCTGGAGTTGCGCTGGGACACCGAGACCGGCCTGCGTATCCCCACCACGATGCTGGTCGGCGTGGTGCTGGTGGTATTCGCCTTCGGGCTCGCGCAGCCCATTTCCAGCCTCGCGGGCAGCGTGACGCAGAGCACGCTGGGCATCGCGATCGCGGTGGTGATGCTGGCCTTCCTGATGATGATCACGCGGCGCAAGGCCGTCACGCAGGTCATCGGCTTCCTCGCGATGGAAAACGGCCTGTTCTTCGCCGCCACCAGCGCGACCAACGGCATGCCGATGGTCGTGGAGTTCGGCATCGCGCTCGACGTGCTGGTCGGCGCGATCATCCTCGGCATCTTCTTCTTCCAGATCCGCGAGCAGTTCGACAGCCTCGACCTGCACCACCTGGAACGGCTGAGGGAGGAATGAGCCGCCCATGGAAATGCTGATACTGCTCGCCCTGCCGCTCTGCGGCGCCGGGCTGCTCGCGCTCGTGGGGGCGCGCCGCCGGGCCGCGGAAGTGAACGTGGCGTTCAGCTTCGCCACGCTGGTCGCCGGCGGCTTCCTGACCGCGCGCGTGATCGAGCAGGGCCCGCAGCTGTACTGGAACGAGGCCTTCTTCGTCGATCCCTTCAACGTGTTCCTGGTCGCGCTGACGGCCTTCGTGAACTTCACGACCGCGCTGTTCTCGCGCCGCTACATGCGCATCGAGGAGCGCCACGGCCGGCTCTCGGCGTCGCGCCTGCGCCTGTATCACAGCATGTACCAGCTGTTCATGTTCACGATGCTGCTGGCGTTGCTCACCAACAACATGGGCATCCTCTGGGTCGCGATGGAAGCGGCGACGCTGTCGACGGTGCTGCTGGTCTCGCTGTACCGCACCTCGGCGAGCCTGGAAGCGGCGTGGAAGTACTTCATCCTGTGCGGCGTGGGCATCGCGCAGGCGCTGTTCGGCACCATCCTGCTGTACTTCGCGGCCGAGCGCGTGCTCGGGCACGCCGGCATGAGCGCGCTGCTGTGGACGCAGCTCGACGCGGTGAAGGGCGAGCTCGAGCCCACCGTACTCGCGATCGCCTTCGCGTTCCTGCTGGTCGGCTACGGCACCAAGGTCGGGCTCGCGCCGCTGCACAACTGGCTGCCCGACGCGCACGCCGAGGGTCCCACACCGGTCTCGGCGGTGCTCTCGGGCCTGCTGCTGAACGTGGCGCTGTACGCGGTGATCCGCTGCAAGGTGCTGGTCGAGGGCTCGATACGCTCGGAGCTGCCGGGGCAGATGCTGATGTTCTTCGGACTGGTCTCGGTGCTGGTCGCGGCCTTTATGCTGTGGCGGCAGAAGGACATCAAGCGGCTCTTCGGCTACTCATCCATAGAGCACATGGGCATCATCACTTTCGCCTTCGGCATGGGCGGGCCGGTGGCCAACTTCGCCGCACTGCTGCACATGACGGTGCATTCGCTGACCAAGAGCGCGATCTTCTTCACCGTGGGGCACGCGGTGCAGAAGGCAGGCACCCAGCAGATGGACGACATCCGCGGTCTGCTGACGCTCTCGCCCGCACTCGGCTGGGGCCTGATGCTGGGATCGCTCGCGATACTCGGCATGCCGCCCTTCGGCGTGTTCGCCAGCGAGTTCCTGATCCTCACCACCGCGATGCGTGAGCAGCCGTGGGCCACGCCGCTGCTGCTGCTCGCGCTGGGCGTCGCCTTTGCCGCGGTGTTCGGCCGCGCGCAAGCGATGGTGTTCGGCCCCCCGAGCGTCGCGAAACTGCCCGAGCCGCCGTCGCTGCTGCCGGTGTTCGTGCACCTCGCGCTGGTGCTGATGCTCGGCCTGTGGATACCGCCGTTTCTCGCCGGCTGGTACCGCCTCGCCGCCGGGATGATCGGCTGAAGGCTATGAGCAACGTCGTGCCCGTGCATTGCCAGCGTGTGTCCCCTGCAGAATGGTCCGGGCGGGTCGCCGCGCTGGCGGCGGCGGATGCACGCCTGCTCACGCTGTGGGGCAGCGACGAACGCGACCGTGGCGCCGGCGAGCTGCTGCGCGCGGCCTTTCTCGAGGGCGGCGGCATCGTGGTGCTCGAGCTCGCGCTGGCGACCGATGCGCCGGGCTATCCGCGCATCGATGCGCACTTTCCCTCGGCCGCGCGGATGCAGCGCGCGGTCCGCGACCTGTCGGGCATCGTCGCGCAGGGCGCCGACGCACGGCCCTGGTTGCGCCACGGTGCGTGGTCGCAGCACGAGCATCCGCTGCGGCGGGACTTCGTCCGCGCTACGCCCGATCCCGCACATTACCGCTTCGTGCGCGTGCAGGGCGAAGGCGTGCACGAGATCGCGGTCGGGCCGGTGCATGCCGGCATCATCGAGCCGGGACATTTCCGCTTCTCGGTCGTCGGCGAGAAGGTGCTGCGGCTGGAGGAGCGCCTGGGCTACGTGCACAAGGGCATCGAGCGGCGCTTCACGGAGCTCTCGCTCGCGGACGCGCGCCGGCTCGCCGCACGCGTCTCGGGCGACTCGGCGGCGGCCTATTCGTGGGCTTTCAGCATGGCCGAGGAGAGCATCCGCGGCGTGACGGTGCCGCCGCGCGCGGCCTGGCTGCGCGCGCTGCTGCTGGAGCGCGAGCGCATCGCCAACCACCTCGGCGACCTCGGCGCGCTGGGCAACGACGCCGGCTTCGGCGTGGGGCTCGCGCAGTTCATGCGGCTGAAGGAGGACCTGCTGCGCGTGAACGCCTGCGTCCTCGGCGCACGCTACCCCATGGACGCGGTGGTCGCCGGCGGCGTGGCGCGCGACATCGATGCGGCGGGCCGCGAGCTGCTGCGGGCACACGGCGAGTTGCTGGCGCGGGAGCTGGACGCACTGCGTGCGATCTACGACGAGCATGCCGGCATGCAGGACCGCTTTATCGGTTGCGGAAGCGTGGCGACCGGGCTCGCGGTGCAGTTGGGCCTCACCGGCCTGGCCGCGCGCGCCAGCGGCCTGCCGCACGATCTGCGCTGCGATCTGCCGGTGGCGCCCTACCCGGCGCTGGGTGTCACGCGCGCCGTCGATATCGACGGTGATGTCGCGGCCCGCGTCGCCGTGCGCTTCGACGAGACGGCGGAATCCCTGCGCATCTGCCGCGAGTTGCTGGGCGCGCTGCCCGACGGCGCGATCCGCGCCCCGCTGTCCGACGCGGTGCCGCGCGGTTTGGGCATCGGGCTGGTGGAAGGCTGGCGCGGCCCCGTGCTCATCGCGCTGGAGACCGGCGCGGACGGCGCGATCCGCCGCTGCCACCCGCACGATCCCTCGTGGCACAACTGGCCGGTGCTGGAGCACGCGGTGATCGGCAACATCGTTCCCGATTTCCCGCTGATCAACAAATCCTTCAACCTGTCCTACAGCGGCGTGGACCTGTGAGGCGCAGATGCTCGACATCCTGAAGCAGATCCTCGAGGTGGGCATCGTCAGTGAGGCGCCGCCCGCGCCCGATGCCGGGGCTCGCGAGCGCGAGGAGCTGCACGCGCAACTGCGGCGCATCCTCGGGCGCGCGCTGTGCATCCGCCAGGTCGACGCGGGCTCCTGCAACGGCTGCGAGCTGGAGATCCACGCGCTCAACAATCCCTACTACAACATCGAGGGCGACGGGCTGAAGTTCGTGGCGAGCCCGCGCCACGCCGACATGCTGCTGGTCACCGGGCCGGTGTCGCGGCACATGGAGGAGGCGCTGCGCCGCACCTGGGATGCGACGCCGGACCCGGAAACTGGTGGTGGCGGTCGGGGATTGCGGCGCCTGCGGCGGCATCTTCGGCGAGAGCTACGCCAGTTGCGGGCGCGTGGCGAACGTGATCCCGGTCGATGTGGAAGTGCGCGGCTGCCCGCCGTCGCCGACCGCGATACTGGCAGGGATTCTGTCCGCGCTGCGCCCGTAGGTCCGCATTCATGCGGACATTGTCCGGTTGAAACCGGACCTACAAGCGCTCCGCGAGCCCCGAACGGTATTCGCTGGCGTCGAGCCAGCGCGCATCGAGCGCGCCGCCGGGCAGCACGAGCTCGAGGCGCCGGCGCGCGCGCGTGATCGCGGTGTACAGCAGCTCGCGTCCGGCGATGCCGGCGCCGGAGGCGGGCGCGGGCGCGGGCGGGAGCACCAGCACGACCTCGTCGAACTCCGAGCCCTGGCTCTTGTGCACGGTGAGCGCGTAGGCGGTCTCGTGCTCGGGCAGGCGCGCGGCCGGCAGGCGCTTCACCCCGCCACCTGCCTGCGCGAACAGCGCCTGCGGATGCCCGTCCTCGTCCTCGATCACGATGCCGGTGTCGCCGTTGTAGAGCCCGAGGCCGTAGTCGTTGCGCGTCACGAGCAGCGGCCGCCCGGCGTAGTGCGTGCGCCCGCGTTCCGCGAGGCCCGCTTCCGCCAGCGTTTGCGTGAGCGCGCGGTTCACGCCGGCCACGCCCCATTCGCCCTCGCGCAGCGCGCACAGTACGCGGAAGGATTCCTGCAGCCGCACCAGCGCGAGCGGGTCGGCGTGGCCGTGCGCCGCGCTCGCGATGGCGCGCCAGCCCTCGCGCATGCGCGCCAGCGCCGCGCCATCGGGCCGGTCCGTGCAGGAGAAGCTGCCGAGATCCGCGGGGCGCTGCGCGATCACGGCCGCCGCGCGCGTCGCATCGCCGGCGTTGACGGCCTCGGCGAAGCGGCCGATGCCGCTCGCGGCGTCGAAGCGGTAACTGTGACGGAGCACGGCGATCGCGTCGGCGATCGGGTCGTCGTGATCGTTTCCCGCTATCTGCAAACCGGTGAGCGCGGTGAGCTCCGCCGCGCGCGGCGCGCTCGGGCCACGCGCGCGGCTGCACAGTGCACCGAACACGTTGCCGGCCTCCACGGCCGCGAGCTGATCGCGATCGCCGAGCAGCAACAGGCGCGCGTGGCGCGGCAGCGCGGCGAGCAGCGCATCGAGCAGGCGCAGGTCCACCATCGAGGATTCGTCCAGCACCACCACGTCGGCCGCGAGCGGGTTCGCGGCGTCGTGGCGCAAGCCGCGCGCACCGGCACCGAGCAGCCGGTGCAGGGTCTGCGCCGAGATGGGCAGCTGTGCCAGCAGTTGCGGCGCCACCTGCCCGCTGCGCGCCAGCGCGGCGACTTCGCGCGCGAGCGCCTCGCCCACGCGCGCCGCAGCCTTGCCGGTGGGCGCGGCGAGGCGGATCGCGAGACTGCGCCCCTCGGCCGCGGCCGCGGCGACGAGCATCACCAGCAGTTTCGCGACAGTGGTGGTCTTGCCGGTGCCTGGTCCGCCGCTGATCACCCCCAGCGCGCGCGTCAGTGCCATCGCGCAGGCGAGCTTCTGCCCGGCGCTGCCCGCCGAGTCATCCGGATACAGCCGCTCCAGCAGGGCGCGTGCGTCGGGCGCCGCCGCGACGGGCCGGGTCGCGAGCGCGCGCAGACGCGCCGCCACGCGGCCCTCGCCGGCCCAGTAGCGGTGCAGGTAGACGCGATCGCCGTCGAGCACCAGCGGCAGTGGCGCCGTGGACGCCGGTCCGGCGCACAGCCGCGCCTCGCCCGCCAGCGCGGCGCGCAGTTGCGCGGCATCGAGCAGCGGCGCCAGCGCCGACTCGAGCCCGGCGAAGGGCTTGCCATCGACGGCGGCCAGTTCCACGCAGACGTGGCCGCGTCCGAGCTCCACGCTGAGCAGCGCGGCAATCAATGCGATCGCCTCATGCGCGCTGTCGGCATAGCCGGCCATCAGGCGCGCGAAATGCAGGTCCACCGGCCGCAGCAGCCCGGCTCCGTGCAGTGCGGTGAGCGCCTCAAGCGACATCGCGGTTGTCTCCGGCAAACAGCGCGTCGAGCGCCTCGACCAGCGCGCGCGGTGGGCGCGCGTGGAACACGCCGTGCGCGGGGCCGGCGCCGGCGCGCATGCCGCGCAGGTACAGGTAGTACACGCCGCCCACGTGCGTGTCGTAGTCGTAGGCGTCGCCGAGCCGCGCGCGCAGCAGCCGTGCCAGCGCCACCGTGTAGAGCGCGTACTGCAGGTCGTAGCGATGCTCGGCGATCGAGGCGCCGAGGCGCGCCGGCTCGTAGTGCGCGGTCGTGTTGCCGAGATGGTTCGATTTGTAGTCGGCCACGTAGAAGCGGCCCTCGTATTCGAATACCAGGTCGATGAACCCCGTGAGCATGCCGCGGGTGGTCGCGAAGGCGAGCGGCGGCGCCGCGCGCGCCAGCGGATCGTGCGCGGCGAGCAGCGCGTTCAGGCGCGCGCAATCGAGCGGGGCCAGAAGGAACTCGAAGCCCATTTCGACCACGCGCTGCGCCGGTGCGAGATCGCGCAGGCGCAGCCGCGCGCCGTCCAGTGCGCAGCCGAGCACGTCGTCGATCATCGTGGTGAGCGCCGGGAGCCACTCGGCCTCGTAGCCCTCGCGCGCGAGGGAGCGCGCGAGCAGGCGCTGCGTCGCCGGGTTGTCCGCACGCTGGCCGAATTCGATGCGCTCGAGCAGCCCGTGCAGGAAACTGCCGTGACGCGCGCCGCGCCGGAACGCGAACAGGCTGTAATCGTGCGGTCGTCCCGCGGACTCGTCGGCGGCCAGTTCCGGTTGGCGGAACAGTTGCGCGGCGCGCGCGTCGGCGTGGCGCGTCAGCGCCGAATAGCTGCTCGACTGCCAGTCACGCTCGATCGGGGTGTCGAAGCGGCGCGCCGCCAGCGCGGCGGCGGGCGCGCCCGCGCCGGTGAGGGTGGCGAAGGGCAGCGAGTCGGCGTCGATCAGCGCGGCGCCGGGCAGCGCGCCGAGACGCGCGATCGCGGCGGCGGCCTCGCCGTCGCCGGGACCGGCCTCGATCAGGTGGCCGATGGCGCTGCGCCCCAGTTCGCTGGCGCTGCCCTGGCCGTAACGCGCGTCGCCCACGCCGAGCACGCACAGATGCGCCGCGCGCGTGAGACCCACGTAGAGCAGGCGCATGTCTTCGGCCAGGCGCTCGTTTTCGGCGAGTGCCATCGCTTCATCGCCGGCGAGCAGGTCGTAGCAGGCGGCCAGCGTGTCCGGGTCGTGGAAGAAGCTCTCCCGCGCCGGCTTGAAGATCGGCATGAACGGCAGGTAGACCACCGGGTATTCCAGCCCCTTCGATGCGTGCAGGGTGACGATCTGCACGCGCCCGGCGTCGCTCTCGAGGCGCAGGCGCTGCGCTTCCTGCTCGCCGTCGCCGGCGCCGATGCGCTCGGCCAGACGCGCGAGCAGGGCCTCGTCGCAGTCGAGGCTCTCGCGCTCGGCCTGCAGCAGCTCGACCAGGTGCAGGCAGTCGGTCAACGCGCGTTCGCCGCCCGGTGTCGCGAGCAGTCGTGCCGGCACCTCGTAGGCGAACAGCAGCCGGCGCAGCATGGTCTGCACGCCGAACAGGCGCAGTTCCTCGGCGAAGCCGATGAAGCGCCCCTGCTCGCGCGCGAAGGCCGCCTCGTCGCCGCGCAGCGCATCCAGCTCCGCGGCGCTGCGCCCGAGCAGCGCGCTGCCGAGCGCGGCGCGCAGCAGCCGTTCGGAGGCCGGTTCGAGTACCGCGGCCAGCAGCTGGTACAGGTCGGTTGCCTGCGCGCTGGCGTACACGCTGTCGCGGCTGCGGTAGACGTGCGGGACCCCGCGCCGGTCGAGCTCGGCCGCGATGCGTTTCGCGTCCTGCCAGTCGCGCACCAGGCAGGCGACGTCGCCGGGTTGCATCCTTTCATTGCCCAGCCGAATGCCACCGCCATCGGCGGCAGCCAGCAGCCCGGCCAGGTGGTTCGCCGCCGCCGCCGCGATGCGCGCGCGGTAGGCGCTGCCCGAGAGCGGCTTGTCGCTCGCGAGGTGCAGCACCGCCAGCGGCGCGAGCGTCTCGCCGTCGCGCGTCAGCGGCGCCTTGTCCGGTGCACCCGAGGGCAGCACCGGGTGGAAGGGCATGTCGCCGGCGGCCAGGAAGGGATCGCCGTCGCGGCGCAGCGCGAACAGCGCGTTCAGCGCCATGACCAGTGGTGCCACCGAGCGATAGTTGGTGTCCAGCGACCAGATCGCCGCGGCCTCGCGCCGCACCTGCAGGTAGGCCTGCACGTCGGCGCCGCGGAAGGCGTAGATCGCCTGCTTGGGGTCGCCGACCAGGAACAGCGCCGTGTCCTCGCCGGCGTAGATCGTGGAGAACACGGACCACTGCAGCGGGTCGGTGTCCTGGAATTCGTCGATCAGCGCGACCGGGTACTGCGTGCGGATCGCGGCCGCGAGCCGCTCGCCGCCGGGCGCGCGCAGGCCCTCGTCGAGCAGGCGCAGCAGGTCCTCGTAGCCGAGCAGGCCGGTACGCTCCTTGATCGCGGCGAGCCGTTCGCGGGCCGCCTCCAGGGCGTCGGCGACCAGTCGCGGCCACAACGCCCCGCCTGCGGCGAGCAGCGCATCGGCGAGATCGAACAGTTCCAGCGTCGGCAGCGAGTTGCCTTTCTTTTTGGTCAGCTGGCTTGCGAGCCAGGTGTGCGAGACGCCAGCGAGCGTCTCGCGGTCCAGCAGGGCCTCGCCCGCCGCCGCGGCATCGAGGCGCGGCAGCGCCTTCGCGAGGGCCTCGCGTCCGCCCTTGTTCAGCGCGGTGCCCGCGAGCGCTTCGCGCGCGATGGTGGCATTGGCGCGCCACCACGCCAGCAGCCCGGCCCCGGCGGTATCCATCTGCGCCAGCATCGCGTCCCAGTCCTGCGCCGGCACGTTGCACAGCTGCAGTCCCTGCTTGCCGAGCAGGCGGCGCACGGTCGCGACGAATTGCTCGCTGTCCCCGGCCGCCAGCAGCAGCGCGGCCGGCAGCGGCGGTAGCGGGTAGACGCGCTCGCGCCAGATGTCGCGGATGGCCTCGGTGACCACGACCGCGTCGTTTTCGGAGATCTGCGCGGCGAAGGAAATACGGCTCTCGAAGGCATTGCGGTTGAGCATGCGGCTGGCGAAGCCGTGGATCGTGAAGATGCTGGCGAGGTCGAGCTCCATCTCCGCCAGGCGCAGCCTTTCGGTGTCCCTGGCACGGTCGGCGCTCGCCGCGAGCAGCGTCGCGACCACCGCATCGTCGTCCGGCGCCACGCCCGCCTCGAAGGCTTCGCGCGTCGCGCGCAGCCGCTTGCGGATACGCCCGCGCAGCTCCTCGGTGGCGGCCTTGGTGAAGGTCACGATCAGGATGTCCTGCACGCGGCGCGCCGGCACCGCGGGGCCGTCGGGACCGGCGTGGCCGAGCAGCAGGCGCAGCACGATGCTGGTGATGGTGTACGTCTTGCCGGTGCCGGCGCTGGCCTCGATCAGGCAGCGTCCGGCCAGCGGCAGCGTGCAGGGGTCGAGGCGGATCACGGACCGGACTCCCCGGCTTCGGCCGCCAGCAGCGGCGCGAACACGCGTTGTGCCAGCAAGGCGAATTCCTCGCCGAGCGCGGCCTCGACATCGGTGAAAGCGCGGGCGATATAGGCGTTGCTGCCCTCGCCCTCGTGCTGGAAGCCGTCCTCGAAGGTCGCGCGCGCCTTTTTCATCGCGCCGTCGGCATCCTGTTTGCGGCGCAGCTGCTGTGCGAAGGTCCAGGCGCTCTTGGGAAACAGCGGCAGCGGGCGGCACAGTCCGTCGCCATACAGCTGCAGCAGGTCGGCGAGGAACCCGGTCGCCGCGCTCGGCGCGAGCAGCGGCAGTTCGGCGCGATCGTCCTCGTGGTGCAGCTCGCTGGGCGCGCTCACCAGCCCGGCGGCGCAGCAGCACAGGTGGGTGATCCAGAACTGCAGCCGTGTCGCACCATTGGCCTTCGATGCGCTCAGCTGGCGCAGCGCGCCACCGCGCAGGTTTGCCACGGTGCCATGCAGCCGGGTGCCCGCGATATCCAGCGCGAATTCCGCACTCACCGGCTCCAGCGCGGCCCAGGACCCGGCGGTCGCAATCAGCGCCGCGCTCCTTGCTTGCTGCGCCTGCAGCGCGATCTGCCCGGCCTGGCCGTGCGGCAGCGTCCCGGCGGCGGCGACGCGCGCGGCGCAGACTTCAGCGTCGCCACCGGCGAGCGCGGTGGCGAGCAGCTCGTCGCGCAGCGCCCAGGCCGCGAGCCCGTCGAGCGCGAAGGGTTCGCTGTCCGCGGCCATCTCCTCGGCCTCCTCGAAGCGCACGCCGAGGCGGGTGTTGAAGAATTCCTGGCAGGGATTGCGGAAGAAGCGCAGCAGCTCGGCCAGTGTGAGCTCGGCGATCGCGCACGCCGGCAACGGCTCGGGGCAGAACGGCGCCGGCGCGGCTTCGGCGCGCGCGGCCGGCAGCCACTCGTGGCGGTAGCTGAACAGCGCGCCGCCGGGCTCGAAATACGCGGCGTGAAAAGGCTTCAGCCGGTGGCTGCGGGTGAGGGCTGCGCCAGCCCCCGCGCCGTCCTGCGTTGCGCCCCAGTGGCGGTCGATGTAGTCGCGCAGCTCGCACACCGGCACCGCGGGTTCGCGTTGCTCGTTGCTGCGCTCGTCGCGCGCCACGTAGCTGATATAGAGGCAGTCGCGCGCCGACAGCAGCGCTTCCAGGAACAGGTAGCGGTCGTCGTCGCGACGCGAGGGATCGCCGGGTCGCGGCTCGGCGGCCATCAGGTCGAAGGCGGGCGGCTGGGTGTTGCGCGGGAAGGCCTCGGCGTTCATGCCGAGCAGGCACACGACGCGAAACGGGATGCTGCGCAGCGGCGTCAGCTGGCAGAAGTTGATGCCGCCGCGCAGGAACTGGTGCGAGCCCTCGGCGGCCGCGAGCTGCTCCTGCAGCATGTCGAGCAGCACCTCGCGCGTGAGCGTCTCCTGGAAGCCGGCCTCGTCCAGCCGCGCGGTGAGCGCGGCGATCGCGGCATGCAACTCGGCGAGGTCGGCCGTGCTCTCGGGCGTGTCGGCGTAGAAATCCTCGATCAGCGCGCGCAACAACGCCATCCACGCGTCCATCGCGCGCGGCGCGGCGAGCGCAGCGGCGTAGTGTGCGAGGCGGTCGATGAAATGCGCGAGCCTGCCGATCTCCTCGATCGCGTCCTGGCCGCCGGTCTCGCAGGGCGTGGCGCCCGCGAATACCACGCCTTCCTCGAGCGCAACGCCCAGCAGCATGCGTTCGAGCCCGAAGCGCCAGCTGTTGCGCGCGGGTCCGGGTGCGCCGTGCGCGCCGGGGCGTTCGTCGAGTCCCCAACGGATGCCGCTGTCGCGCACGCGGGCGCGGACCGATTCGAGCGCCTCGGCGTCGATACCGAAGCGGGCGCCGAGCGCCGGCACGCCGAGCAGCGCGAGGACCGCGGAGGCGGCGAAGCGGCTTTCGGGCAGCGCGAGCAGGTGCAGGAAGCTCTGCACCACCGCGTTCCCGGCGCTGGCGTCGCGGTCGGCGATACTGAACGGGATGTGGCGCGGGTCGTGCCGCGACTGGGTGAACACCGCGTTGATCACCCCGGCGTAGGCGCCGATATCCGGCGCCATCACCGTGATGTCGCGGGGCTGCAGGCCGGGCAGCGTGGCGAGCAGCGCGAGCAGCTGGTCCTGCAACGCCTCGACTTCGCGCAGCGCGCTGTGCGCCTCGGCGAACACCAGGCCATGGTCCTGCGGCGCGAGCAGACGTGGCGCGGCGGGTGTTTCCAGCCACAGGATGTCGCGCTGCAACGCGCCCAGCACGCCAGCCGATGCCGGCTCGCGGAAGCACTCGCGCCACTCGCCGCCGTCGCGTTCGAGCAGCAACTGCAGGCCGTTGCGCCCCAGCGTCCCCCACGAGGCCAGCAGCGGGTTGCCGGTCTCGGCGTGCGCGGCGCGTGCGGGCGTCAGCAGTTGCCAGCGCGCGCGCGTGCGCTCGCTGACGATGTCGTACCAGTACTCGCTGCAGGGATTGAACTGGAACAGGTGCACCTCGGTACGCGTCGCCAGTGCCGCGAGCGCGGCGACGAAAACCGGCGGCAACGCTCCCAGGCCGAAGCCGATCACGCGCGCGGGCAACGCGAGCGGCAGCGGCGCCGCGGCACCGAGGCGCGCGACCAGGCGCTCGAGGCGCGCGGCGCCGTGGGTGCTGCCCGGATGCGCCGCCCCGATCTCGCGCACGAGGGCGCGCCACAGCGCGGCCTGCCATTCGTTGCCCGCGAGCGGGCAATCGGGGGTGGGCGTGCCGGCCTCCCAGGCCAGCAGCCAGCGCGGGCGGTACAGCAGGTACTGGTCGAACAGCGCGGCGAGGCGACGGCACAGCGCATACAGGCGCCGCTGCGGCGCGACGGCGTCGAGGTAGCGGCGCACCGGGTCGAAGGCGGGCTCGTCCAGCAGCCCGGGCAGCACGCGCATCAACCGTATCGCGAGCTGCTCCTTGCCCCAGGCGGCGGCGCCCGCCGGTTCCGCATCGTCCAGCACCGAGCCCGCCAGCGCGTTCAGGAACACCGCGGGCGACTCGTTGCGCAGGTTCGCGGCCACGCCCAGGCGCGCCGCGATGCCCTGGCGCAGCCATTTGGCCATCCCGACGTTCGGCACGATCAGCCGCTCGGCCACCAGCGGTGGCGCAGGCGCGGCGCCGAGCAGCGTGCAGGCGGCATCGCGCAGCGCCTCCATGTCGTTGCCGTGGTACTGGTAGAGCAAGCGCCGTCGTCCTGACCCGCGGGGAGCGGCGATTGTGACCCAGTGGCACGGCAACCGGAAGGCGGATGCGCCGCACGCCGGCGTTGCCGTGCGCGCCGACCGCGTGCGCATTATCCTGTGGCGCATGCCATCGGCCGGAAGCCTCCCCCCATGTCCCCGCACCTGAGCACCATCGCGCTGCTGCTCTGCAGCAACGTTTTCATGACCTTCGCCTGGTATGCGCACCTGAAGAACCTCGCCGACAAGCCGTGGATCGTCGCGGCGCTGCTCAGCTGGGGGGTGGCGCTGTTCGAGTACCTGTTCCAGGTGCCGGCCAACCGGATCGGGCACCAGGTGATGAGCGTGGGCCAGCTGAAGATCCTGCAGGAGGTGATCACCTTGCTGGTGTTCGTGCCGTTCTCGCTGTTCTACCTGCGCGAGCGCCTCACGCTCGACTACCTGTGGGCGGGCCTGTGCATCCTGGGCGCGGTGTTCTTCATGTTCCGCGCCAAACTCGGCCTGTAGCGTTGCCCGATCCGTGAAGCGCCGCACGCGCCGGACATCGTGCCCGTACGGGGTGCCACGCAGTGTGCCTGCATGCTCTACGCTCTGATCTGCGGCGGCGGTTGGTTTGCCAATGCGGGAGGACGGCGGCAGAAGGGTGCAGGTGAGATGTTTGCGCTAGATGTAGCGCCAATGATGAAGTTGTACCACAAGATATTGTGGAAACTTCGTAGGGCGCGGACTACTATCGAGGGAACTTGCACGTTTGCATAGCCTGTCTATACTGTATGCAAACACAGTATGTATGGAAGCACAGCCATGGAATCGCAAAGCAGTTTCTTCGTGCGTGTCGACTACAGTGAGTTCAAGCGGCGCCTGAACCGCAGCCCGGGCTGCGATATCCGTCGCAAGGCCTACGAGACCGTGATCTGCGACAGCGAGGGCGACGTCCTCGCCATCGTGCACGCCGCGTCCATCGACGAGAAGGGGCGCGTACATCCCACCGAGTATTACCTGCGCCGCGTCGACCCGCTGCTGCGCAAGCCGCGTCTCGTCGCCTGAGGCGAGGGCGCGCGCCTGACGCGCAACGTCCGTAGCCTGCGCGGCAGGGTCGGGCGCCTTCATGTCCGGCCGCGCAGGCTTCTAGCCCGTGCCGAGCAGGCCCGCCCAGTCGGCGTTTGCGTCGGCGACCGCGATGAAGTCCCCGTTGTACCAACCGGGCGCCTGGCGATAGCGCAGGCGTTGCCATTGCGCGTCGTAGACCGCGCCGCCGGCCGCCTCCAGGATGGCCTGACCGGCCGCGGTGTCCCAGGCACAGGTCCGGGTACGCCGCGGGTACAGATCGCCGCGACCCTCGGCCAGCCAGCAGAACTTGATCGCCCCCGCCGCGGCCTCGATACGCGGCGTGCCGCCATGGCGCGCGAGCGTTGCCGCGAATTCGCGCTGCGCGCTGTCGTGCTCGCCGGGACTGACCAGGACGTGCAGCCCCGCGCCGGCCTCGGCGAGGCGCCGCGCCCGGATCCCGCCGCCGTCACGCCAGGCCCCCGCGCCGCTGGCGCCCCAGTAGCCGAGGCCGCTGGCGGGCAGGTGGATTGCGCCGAAGCAGGGGTACCCGTTCTCGATCAGCGCGATGTTGACGCTGAACACATCGCTGCCGCGCAGGAACTCGCGGGTGCCGTCGAGCGGATCCACCAGCCAGAAGCGCGCTGCTCCCGCGGTGTCCTGCGCGGCCTCCTCGCAGATCACGGGCAGCGCGGGATCGAGCGCGCGCAGCCGCGCGCCGATGATCGCCGATGCCACGCGGTCGGCGGCGCTGACCACGCTGCCGTCGGGCTTGCGCTCGGCCCCGGAGCCGGCACGGCGCAGGGACAGGATCGCGGCGCCGGCCTCGCGCGAGGCCGCGAACACCGCCTCGCGCCAGCCCGAGGGCAGGCGGTTCAGGGAGCCTCCGCGGTCGCGAGGCGTTCGCGCGCAAGGAACAGTGCCGCGACCGCGTAGGCCTCGTTCAGCACGCCGCTGGCTTGGAGATCGATCAGCTCCTCAAACGTGTGAGCGCTCACTGTCAGGGGTTCCGGCTCGTCGCCCGGCAGGCGTTTCTCGAACAGGCCGCGGGCCAGCACGATGCTCATGCGGTTGCCCATGTAGGAGGGCGACAGCGAGAGCTCGGTCAGCAGTTCCAGTTCATGGGCGCCGAAGCCTACCTCTTCCATGAGCTCGCGGTTCGCGGCATCGAGCATGGATTCCTCGGCATGCACGGCGCCCTTGGGGAAGGAGAGATAGTAATCGCCCACCCCGGCACCGTATTCGCGCACCAGCAGCAGCCGGCCGTCGTCACTCACCGGCACCACCATGACGGCGCCATGGAAGCCGGGGTTGAGTCGCTCGTAGGTGCGTTCGACGCCGTTGCCGAAGCGCAGCCGCAGCTCCTCGACGTGGAACAGGCGGCTGTGGCTGACCCAGCGGGCGGCGAGGATTTCCGGCCCGGGGTGGTCGCTCATGCGGATGACCGAAGGAGTATGGCGCTCATGCGACGACACTATAGGCCATGCGCCGGGGCTCCGTCCCGGGCCGCGCGCGGTGACGCCCGCGCGCGTTGCCCGTAAACTGCGCCCCTGTCACGGAGGTGGATCATGGTCGACTGGAACGACATCGAAACCGTGCTGCTCGATATGGACGGCACGCTGCTCGACCTGCATTTCGACAACTTCTTCTGGCTCGAGCACCTGCCGCGCCGCTATGCCGAGATCTTCGACCGCAAACAGGAAGAGGCGCGCCTCGAGCTGCTCGAACGCTTTCGCAACGAGCAGGGAAACCTGAACTGGTATTGCGTCGATTACTGGTCGCGCGAGCTCGGGCTCGACGTGCGCGCCATGAAGGAAGAGATGCGCCACCTGATCGCCGTGCGCCCGCACGTCGAGGATTTCCTTGCGCGCCTGCACGCGAGCCGCCGGCGCGTGCTGCTGGTCACCAACGCGCACCACAAGAGCCTCAGCCTGAAGCTGGAGCAGACCGGGCTGGAGCGCTGGTTCGACGGCATCATCTGCTCGCACGACTTCAACCTGGCCAAGGAGCAGCCGGGGTTCTGGGCCGCGCTGGCCTCCGTGGAACCCTTCGCGCGCGAGCACACGTTGCTGATCGACGACAACCACGCGGTGCTGCAGTCGGCCCACGAGTACGGCATCCGCTACCTGCTGACGCTGCTGCAGCCCGACAGCAGGCGCGAGGCGCGTGCCGGACTGTATTTCCCCGCGATACTGCACTTCGACGAGATCATGCCGGAGCTGGAAGACCTCGATGTCTGAGGAGCGCGTACGCCTCGACAAGTGGCTGTGGGCGGCGCGCTTCTTCCGCACCCGCAATCTCGCCAAGCAGGCCATCGAGGGCGGCAAGGTCTGGTACGACGGCGCCCGCACCAAGGTCTCGAAGGAGGTGCAGCTCGGTGCCGAGCTGCGCATCCGCCAGGGCTTCGACGAGAAGACCGTGACCGTGCGCGCGCTGTCCGAAGAGCGCCGCGGGGCTCCCGAGGCGGCCCTGCTCTACGAGGAGACCGCCGCCAGCCTCGCGGCGCGCACGGCCGGTGCGGACGAGCGCCGCCTGCAGCGTGCCGGCGATATCCTGCACGAGGGACGTCCCAGCAAGCGCGACCGCCGGCTCATCCACCAGTTCAAGGAACGCCACTCCGAGTCATGAGCCCGCCCGATACCGATACCCTGCAACGGTTCCATTTCGAAACTGCCGCGGTGCGCGGCGAGCTGGTGCGCCTCGGCCCCAGCCTGCGCGAGATCCTGGGCCAGCATTTCTACCCGGGGCCCGTGGCCGCGCTGCTCGGGGAGTCGCTCGCGGCCAGCGTGCTGCTGAGCTCCACGATCAAGTTCGCCGGGTCCCTCAGCCTGCAGGCGAAGAGCGAGGGCCCGGTGTCCATCCTCTTCGGCGAATGCACCCACGACCGCCAGGTGCGCGGCTATGCGCGCGTGGCCGATGGTGCCGTGGGCGGCGGGCTGGGCGAACTGCTGAGCCGCGGCACGCTGGCGATCACGATCACCCCGACCGAGGGCCAGCGCTACCAGGGCATCGTGCCGCTCGACGCACCGCGCCTCGCCGGCTGCCTGGAACACTACTTCACGCAGTCCGAGCAGCTCCCGACCTCGATCCTGCTGGCCTGCGACGGCGAGCACGCCGCCGGCCTGCTGTTGCAGGCGTTGCCCACGGGTGCCACGGCGGTCGACGACCAGGCGGCGCGCTGGGAACACGTGCACCAGCTCGCGCGCACGGTGAGCGACGCGGAGTTGCTGGGCGAGGCGTTCGAGACGCTGCTCTTTCACCTGTTCCACGAGGAGCGCGTGCGGGTGCAGGCGCCGCAGCCGGTACGCTTCGGCTGCCGCTGCTCTGCGAGCCGCGCGGGCGGCACGCTGCAGTCGCTCGGCGAGGCCGAGGCGCGGGCCATCCTCGCCGAGCAGGGAACCATCCTGATCCACTGCGAGTTCTGCCAGCAGGAGTACCGCTTCGACGCCGTCGCGATCGACGCGATGTTCCACGCCGAGGTTCCCGCCGCGCGGCATTGACTTCCTCAACGGTTTCCCGAGGCCCGGGGTTTTTGCCATAATGCGCCTCCCCGCGCGCGGCCACCGTATGATCCGCGCCCGCCCGGGCCGGCGTAACAGCCGCCCAATCCATTGAGCAACATAGGATTTTCTGAATGGAGACTGCGACGATTTCGACCAGCACGTTGTACACGGACCTGAGCTCGGCGCTCCTGGTGGAGCACGCGATCCGTCGCAAGGAGGGTCACCTGGCCGACACCGGTGCGCTGGTCGTGACGACCGGGCGACGCACCGGGCGCTCGCCGGCCGACCGCTTCATCGTCGACGAGCCGAGCTCCAACGACGCCATCGACTGGGGCGCGATCAACCGCAAGTTCGACGCCGAGAAGTTCAACGCGCTGTGGGATCGCGTGGTCGAGTTCAGCTCCGAGCACGACCGTTACGTGTCGCACCTGCACGTGGGCGCAGACCTCGAGTATTACATCCCGATCCGCGTCACCACCGAGAACGCGTGGCAGAACCTGTTTGCGCGCAACATGTTCATCCGCCCGGAGAAATACAACCCGCGCGGCAAGGAGGAGTGGCAGGTACTCAATATCCCGTCGTTCCTCTGCGATCCCGAGCGTGACGGCACCAACAGTGACGGCGCGGTGATCATCAACTTCGCGCAGCGCAAGGTGCTGCTGGCCAACATGCGCTACGCGGGCGAAATGAAGAAGGCGATGTTCTCGGTGCAGAACTTCCTGCTGCCCGAGCGCGATGTGCTGCCGATGCACTGCGCCGCCAACGTGGGCCACGACGGCGACGTGGCGCTGTTCTTCGGGCTGTCGGGCACCGGCAAGACCACGCTCTCGGCCGACCCCGAGCGCTACCTGATCGGCGATGACGAGCACGGCTGGGCCGAGGGCGCGGTGTTCAACATCGAAGGCGGCTGCTACGCCAAGACCATCAACCTGAGCCGCAAGAACGAGCCGCTGATCTGGGACGCGATCCGCTTCGGCGCGATCGTCGAGAACGTGGTGACGCACGAGCACCACCGCATCGCGGACTACACCGACACCACGCTCACCGAGAACGGCCGCTGCTGCTATCCGCGCGAGCACATCGAGAAGCGCGCCGAGCGCAATGCCGCCGGCGAGCCGCGCGCCGTGATCTTCCTCACCTGCGACGTGACCGGCGTGCTGCCGCCGGTGTCGATCCTGTCCAAGGAAGCAGCCGCGTACCACTTCCTGAGCGGCTACACCGCGCTGGTCGGCTCCACCGAGATGGGTTCGGGCAGCGGCATCAAGTCGACGTTCTCGACCTGTTTCGGCGCGCCCTTCTTCCCGCGCCCGGCGCATGTCTACGCGGACCTGCTGATCCGTCGCATCGAAAAATTCGGCAGCCAGGTCTACCTGGTCAACACCGGCTGGACCGGCGGCTCGGGCGGCGTGGGCGGCGCGGGCTTCCGCTTCCCGATCCCGACCACGCGCGCGATCATCGCGGCGATCCAGAGCGGGGCGCTGGCGGGCGCTCCGACCGAGCACCTGCCCGGGCTGAACCTGGACGTCCCGAAGCATGTCCCGGGCGTGGAGGAGCACCTGCTGAACCCGCGCAACACCTGGGAAGACAAGGCCGCCTACGATGCCCAGATGCGCAACCTGATCGGCCAGTTCCTGCAGAACTTCCGCAAGTTCAGCGGTGTGTCGGAGTCGATAATCGCGGCGGGTCCGCACATGCCGGATTGATCCGGCAACGGTGCACGAAAAAGGGGGCTTTCGCCCCCTTTTTTGTCCTCAACGTTGGTAGCCATTCCTGTGGGTCGCCATGAACGGCGAGGGCAGCGCCCCGGTCGGGCGCTAGCCCAAGTTCAACGACTCTTGGCGATCACGTTGTCGGCATACCAGCGCATCGTGGCGAGCTTCTCCTCCAGCGTGCTGTCGGGCTGCTTCTTGTAGACGTCGCGGAAGGCGACGATCACCTCGTCCACACCCCGGTCCTCGAGTTGCTTGATGCCGTCCGGGGTATAGGCCGAGGCCCCCATGTTCTGGATCTCGAAGGGCTCCTTGTCGCGGCCGAACTCGGCGCGGAAGGCGTGCAGCTTCTTCAGGTAAGCGTCGAGTTCCTCGAGCGAGGTGCCGGCGCTGATCCAGCCATCGCCGATGCGTGCCGCGCGCTTGAGCGCGGCATCCGCGTGGCCGCCGATCAGGATCGGCACCGGCTGGCTCGGCACCGGACAGAGCTTTATAGCCTCCATTTCGAAGATCTGGCCCTTGTAGCCGAAGTAATCGCCCTTCATCAGGCCGCGGATGATCTCGATCATCTCGTCCATGCGCTGGCCGCGCTTTTCCCAGGGGATCTGGCAGGCCTCGAAGTCTTCCGGCCACGGGCTCAGTCCCACGCCGAGGCCGATGCGGTTGTTGCTGAGCACCGCGAGGCTGGAGAGCTGCTTGGCGACGATCGCCGGCTGGCGGATCGGCAGTTTCACCACCGAGGTGGTGATGCGGATCTTCGTGGTCACCGCGGCCACCGCGGCCATCGCAATGAACACCTCGAGGAAGGGCACGCCGTCGAGGAAGTCGCGACTGCCGTCGTCGTTGTAGGGATACTTGGCGTTGCTCTCCTTCGGGTAGCAGATGCTGTCGGGGAACGTGAAACTGTCGAAGCCGAGCTCCTCGGCGGCGCGCGCCAGCGGCAGATAGTGGTCAGGGGCAGGCATCGAGGCGTGGAAGGCAAAACGCATGGCGGATCCTCTTGCAGGGTGCGGCGGCCGCAGGGGCCGCAGACAGGTGGTTTGGCTGATGCTTTTCTTGTACGGCGCGGGGACCGCACCGGTTCAACGCGAGTCACCTTAGCGCACCCGCGGATGTGGGCGTTAGTCAAATCAGATCACAACGATGCTCGTGCCGCTTCACCCCGTCGAAGGAAGCCGGGGCTCAGCGCGCCGGGGGCAGCTGTGCCAGCAGCTTGCGCACCATGCGGTCGAGCGCCGCCTGCAGTCGCGCTCCCTGCGGCAGCGCACCGGGGAAGGACTGCCGGGCGGTACCCTCCCAGGCGAGCGCGCCGGTCGAGGACGGGAACAGCAACACGGTGAGCGTGAGCTCGCGGTAGAAGGCCGCATCGGCGATGGTGTGGTCCATCGAGCCGGTGCCGTCGCCCGCGCCGCCGGCGCGCCAGCTGCGGCTGTAGTCGGAAGGCGAATCCAGCCGGCGCGCGTTGGCGCCGACAACGTCGCTCAGGGTGTAGTCGATCCCGAGCGCGCGCTCGTCCCCGGGCAGGGCCGGCGCGTAACCCCGGGCCTTCAGCGCGCCGGTGATGGCGGCGCGTACGGCCGAATCCATCGTGCGCGCCTCGGCCGAGGCGCGGGCGTCGGCCGCCAGCGGTGCGCGCAGGAAACCGAAGGCCTGCTGCGATCCGATGTCCGCCGCCGGATCCTGCATCTGGTGCGCCACGCGCAGGTCGGTGCAGCCGCCGAGGCAGAGCAGCAAGAGCAGCGCCCGCAGCGAGCGCTTACGCCGTGCGCGGCCTGCAGCTAGACTGGCGCCTGCCGTGCCCCGCCGAGCCAGCCAATGCTGCCGGCCGGGGCGTCCTGCCGTTTCAAGGATATCCAGAGCGATGACTTCCTCCCGGATCCACACGACCCTGCCCGGCATCAGCCTGCGCCGGGCCGAACGCCCCGATGCCGCGCTGGTGCTCGATTTCATCCACAAGCTCGCCGCCTACGAGAAACTGTCCCACGAGGTCCAGGCCACGCTTGGCGACATCGAGGACGCGCTGTTCGGTGCCCGCCCTTTCGCCGAGGTGGTGATCGCGGAACTCGAGGCCGCGCCCGTCGGCTTCATTCTCTGGTTCCCCAATTACTCGACCTTCGTCGGCAAGCCCGGCATCCACATCGAGGACCTGTTCGTACTTCCGCACGCGCGCGGGCGCGGCATAGGCAAATGCCTGCTCGCATGGGCGGCCCGCGTGGCACAGGAGCGTGGCTGGGGGCGCGTGGAATGGTCGGTGCTCGACTGGAACGAGCCGGCGTTGCGTCTGTACCAATCTATCGGAGCCGAGGCCAAAACGGAATGGGTGCTGCAGCGCCTCGCCGGGGCGGCGCTGGCGCGGCTGGCCGCGCAATTTCCCGCGCGCGATTGAGCCGCCGGCGCGGAGCGCTACCCGCCGCGCATCTGCCGCTCTGCCGCGCGCTCGCGTGTTGCGCCGTACGCCGAAGGCATTATGCTGTGGGCAGTCCGCGGACCGCGGCCACCCGCCGCGACACACCATGCCACAACGGAGGATTCATGCCGGACCAGCAGACGTTGCGCGCGCGCCTGATCGCCAAGCGCGATGAGCTCGAGGAAAGGGTGCGGCGCATCGACGCCGATCTGCGCAAGCGCGACGCGCCCCTGTCGGCCGATTTCGCGGAGCAGGTGGTCGAACAGGAAAACCTCGATGCGCTCTACGCCATCGAATCCGAGGGTCGTCTCGAACTGCAGAAGGTCGTGCACGCCCTGGCGCGCATGGATCGCGGTGAATACGCCGTGTGCAGCCGCTGCGGCGGCGCCATCGCGCCCGAGCGCCTCGCGGCCCTGTATTACGCCGATACCTGTATCGGTTGCGCCGACTGAGCAAGGAGCACAGAGCATGGCTGTCGAGACCCTGAAGGCTGATGCGCTGTCGCGCGCCACCGACGCGCAGGCGCTCGGGTTCCGTTCGACCGCGGAACTGCCGGACGTGGATTCCGCGATGGGGCAGGACCGCGCGATAGCGGCGATCGAGTTCGGCGTGGGAATCCAGCGCGAGGGCTACAACCTCTACGTCGCCGGCCCGACCGGCATCGGCAAGCGCACGCTGGTCGACCAGCTGCTGGCGCGTCACGCCGGTGAGCGCGGCGAGGCGAGCGACTGGTGCTATGTCAATAACTTCGAGGATCCCTCGCGACCGCGCGCGCTCGCGCTGCCGCCGGGCAAGGGCGTGCAGCTCAAGCGCGACATGGAGAAGCTGATCGAGCGCATGCTGGTCACGGTGCCCAACGTGTTCCGTGGCGACGAGTACCGCCGGCGCATCAGCGACATCCAGGAGGAATACCAGGAGCGCGAGGGCAAGCTCTTCGGCGAGCTCAACGACGAGGCGCGCGGCAAGGGCATGGTGGTGATCCGCACGCCGGGCGGCTACACCATAGGCCCGGTGCGCGAGGGCAAGCTGATGACGCCCGCGCAGTTCAACGACATGCCCAAGGAAGAGCAGGAGCTCGCCAAGAACGTCATCGAGGAGCTGAACCGCAGGCTGAAGTCGATCATCGAGAGCATCCACGACTGGCAGGAGGAGAGCACCGAGCGCGTCAAGGGCATCGACAACGAGTTCATCCACGACATCATCGACCCGATGCTGGCGGCGCTGAAGTCGCGCTACCAGATGTACCCGTCGGTGCTGGAGTTCCTGGGCGCGGCGCACCAGGACATGGCCGAGAACATCTGGGATTTCATGCCCAACGAGCAGCAGGAAGGCAGCACGCCGCTGCGCAAGAAGATCTTCGCGATGGAGCACCTGCGCTACCACGTGAACGTGCTGGTGGACCACGACGGCGCCGCCGGCGTGCCGGTGCTCTACGAGGACAATCCCACGCTGCAGAACGTGATCGGGCGCATCGAGCACATCGCGCAGATGGGCACGCTGGTCACCAACTTCAGTCTGATCAAGCCCGGCGCCCTGCACCGTGCCAACGGCGGCTACCTGGTGCTGGATGCGCGCAAGGTGCTGATGAACTCCTTCGTGTGGGATGCGCTCAAGCGCGCCATCCGCTCGCGCGAGATCCGCATCGAATCGATCGAGCGCATCCTCAGCATGGTGTCGACCACCTCGCTCGAACCCGAGCCCATCGCGCTCGACGTGAAGATCGTGCTGGTAGGGGACCGCTACATCTACCACCTGCTGAAGGAATACGACCCCGAGTTCAGCCTGTACTTCAAGGTCAACGCGGACTTCAGCGACAGCATGGACCGCAGTCCCGAGGCCGTGGGGCTGTACGCGCGCGTCATCGCGACGCTGGCGCGGCGCGAGAAGGCACGGGCGCTCTCGGCCGGCGGCGTGGCCCGCGTGATCGACCAGTGCGCGCGCGACGCCGAGGACAGCCACAAGCTGTCGCTGCACCTGGGCGACCTGGTCGACCTGATCCTGCAGGCGGATTTCTGGGCTGCGCGCGAGAACATCGCGCTGATCGAGGCGCGCCACGTCGACCAGGCCATCGCGCAGCGGCGCTTTCGCAACAACCGCTACCAGGAACTGCTGGCCGAGCAGATCCACAGGGGCGTGATGCTGCTCGCCACCGATGGCATGCAGGTCGGCCAGATCAACGGCTTGTCGGTGATCCAGCTCGGTGATTACGCCTTCGGCAGGCCCTCGCGCATCACAGCAACCGCGCGCCTCGGCGCGGGCAAGCTGATCGACATCGAGCGCGAGACCGAGCTCGGCGGGCCGCTGCATTCCAAGGGTGTGATGATCCTTTCCAGCTTTCTCGCCAGGCGCTACGCGCAGAGCCAGCCGCTCGCGCTGTCGGCGAGCATCGTGTTCGAGCAGTCCTACGGGCGCGTCGACGGCGACAGCGCCTCGATGGCCGAGCTGGTCGCGCTGCTGTCGGCTATCGCCGGCATCCCGATCCGCCAGGATCTCGCGATGACCGGCTCGGTGAACCAGCTCGGCGAGATGCAGGCGATCGGCGGCGTGAACGAGAAGATCGAGGGCTTCTTCGACGTGTGCGCGGCGCGCGGGCTGAGCGGCACCCAGGGCGTGGTGATCCCGGCCTCGAACGTGCAGCACCTGATGCTGAAGCCGGAGGTGGTCGAGGCCTGCCGCGCGGGCAACTTCCACGTCCATGCCGCGAGCGCGGTCGATGACGTGATCGCGCTGCTGACCGGCCTGCCGGCCGGCGCGATGCGGGAGGACGGCAGCTTCGATGCCGGTTCGGTCAACGAGCGGGTGCGCGCGCGGTTGCACGAGCTGGCCGAGATCGGGCGCAAGCACTCCGGCGGCGGCGACGACAAGCCCGCGGGCAACGGCAAGTCATGAGCGCGCACGACGGCGGACAGAAGGCGAAGATCCGCCGCATCATGCTGGCGCTCGACGCGATGAACTGCGAGGCGGCGCTGATGGAGGCCGCGGCGCTGATCGCCGCCAAGCTCGAGGCCGAGCTCGACGCGCTGTTCGTCGAGGACGCCGATGTGTACGCCGTGGCGGACCTGCCGATCACGCACGAGATCTCGCTCGGGTCGGGGCGCGAGCGCGCGATCACCGGATCCCATGTCGAGCAGGCGCTGCGCTGCCTGTCGCGCGAGGCCGAGCAGCGCTTCAGCGCGGTCACGCGGCGCAGCCGGATAAAGGGCGAGTTCCAGGTCACGCGCGCGCGTCGCGGCGAGGCGCTGAGCGACGCCTCGGCACGCGTCGAGCTGCTGCTGATGCAACCGCGGGAGCGCACCATCGTGCGCGTGCGCATCCAGGAGACGCGCCCGCCGCGGGTGTTCGTGCTCTGCGGCGCCACGCCGGCCAGCGCCCGCGCGCTGGAACTCGCGGCGCGTCTCGCGCAGCAGGACCACCACGTGCTGGAGGTGATCGCTGCCGGCGAGCCCGACGCGGCGCAGCTCGCCGAGATCGGGAAGAGCGGGCTGCGTGTCAATCTGCACCCGCATCCGGTCAACACCGACAGCCTTGAAATGCTGCGCGAGGTCGAGAACCGGCTCGGCAACATGGTGCTGATCGCGGGGGACCTGACACCCGCGAAAGACCGGCGCGCCGTGCTCGAGGAGCTGTCGCACCTGCGCTGCCAGGTGCTGCTGGTGAACTGAGCTGTATACCCTCACACCGCGGCGGGTGAATATCCGCAAAGTGCTCTGCTACCATACGGCCACTATTTCAGTGCCACCAACCGGAGAGAACGGACATGACGATCAAGGTAGGCGACCGCATCCCTTCCGTGAACCTGAAGAAGATGGGCGAGAAAGGCCCCGAGAACATCAGCACCGACGAGATCTTCAACGGCAAGAAGGTCGTGCTGTTCTCGGTGCCGGGCGCGTTCACGCCCACCTGCAGCGCAGCGCACCTGCCGGGCTACGTGGTGAACGCGGACAAGATCAAGGCCAAGGGCGTTGATACCATCGTCTGCATGGCGGTGAACGATGCCTTCGTGATGGGTGCCTGGGGCAAGGCGCAGAACGCCGATGAGCTGCTGATGCTGGCCGACGGCAACGCCGAGTTCGCCCAGGCGCTGGGGCTCACGCTGGACGGCAGCGGCTTCGGCCTGGGCACGCGCTCGCAGCGTTTCGCGCTGGTCGCCGAGAACGGCGTGGTCAAGCACCTGGCGGTGGAGCCGGGCCCGGGCCTCGACGTATCGGCCGCCGAAAAGATCATGGAAGTGCTCTGAGCGTGGAGAACATACGATGAGCAATCCCGTTCGCGCCGGCGATGGCCCCATCGCCGTCGAGGTCGAGGCAGGCAAGAGCTACTGGTGGTGCAGCTGCGGCCGTTCCGCGAAGCAGCCCTTCTGCGACGGCTCGCACAAGGACACCGGCTTCACGCCGCTGAAGTACGACGCCCCGGAGACGCGCACCGCGTACTTCTGCGCGTGCAAGGCGACGGCCAACAAGCCGCTCTGCGATGGAAGCCACAGCCGCACCTGAGGGCCCGCCCGGGCAGGCCACGGAAACCATTTTCCGTTCCTGTCCGGTGTGCGAGGCCAGTTGCGGGCTGGTCGTGGCAGTGGATCGTGCCGCGAACCGCGTGGTGTCGGTACGCGGCGACGCCGAGGACCATCGCTCGCGCGGCTACGTCTGCGCCAAGTCCCAGGTCGTCAAGGATCTCCACGAAGATCCCGCGCGCCTGCGTCGCCCCGTGCGGCGCACGGAAAACGGCTGGGAGGAAATGGAGTGGGAGGCCGCGCTGGCGCTGGTGGGCGAGCGCCTCGCGGCCATCCGCGGCGCGCACGGCAAGGATGCCGTCGCGATGTACTACGGCAACCCGAACGGCCACAACTTCGGCGCCCAGATCTACACGCAGCTGTTCATCTCGCTGCTCGAGACGCAGCGTTTCTTTTCCGCCGGCTCGGTGGACCAGCAGCCGAAGAACCTGAGCTGCGAGCTGCTCTACGGCAGCGCGTGGACCTTCCCGATCCCCGATCTCGACCGCAGCGACTTCTTCGTCTGCATGGGTGCCAACCCGCTCGTCTCGCAGGGCAGCCTGATGTCGGCGCCGGACGCTGGCGGTCGCTTCGAGGCGCTGCGCGCGCGCGGCGGCGAGCTCGTCGTGATCGACCCGCGGCGCAGCGAGACCGCGGCAATCGCCGACTGGCACCTCTTCATCCGGCCCGGCACCGATGCGTTCCTGCTGTTCGCGCTCGTCAACCTGCTGTTCGCGAGCGATCGCGTGCACCTCGGCCATCTCGCCGGACGCATCGACGGGCTGGAGCGCCTGCGCGAGCTCGCCGCGCCGTTCACGCCGGAGGCGGTCGCCGGCATCACGGGCGTCGCGGCCGACGACATCCGCCGCCTGTGCGAGCGCTTCTGCGCGGCTGAACGCCCGGTGATCTACGGCCGCATCGGCCTGTGCACGCAGGAGTTCGGCACCCTGGCCTCGTGGCTGGTCGACGTGGTGAATCTGCTGCGCGGACGGCTCGACGCCGTCGGCGGGGCGATGTTCCCGCGCCCCGCGACGGGCCAAGGCGAGGACAGCGACTCGGTCGGCCAGCTATTGCGCGGGCGCTGGCGCTCGAAGGTGCGCGGCTTCCCCGAGTACATGTCGATGTTGCCGGCCACGCTGATGGCCGAGGAGCTGGCGTGGGATGGCGAGGATCGCGCGCGGGCGCTGATCACGGTGGCCGGCAACCCGGTGCTCAGCGTGCCGAACGGCGACCGGCTGCGCGAGGCGATCGACGGGCTCGACTTCGTGGTCGCGCTCGACATCTACATCAACGAGACCACCAGCCGCGCCGACGTGATCCTGCCCTCGACGGTGCAGCTCGAGCACAGCAACTACGACTTCCTGTTCCAGAGCACCAGCGTGCGCAACTTCGCGCGCTACTCGCCGCGCGTGCTCGCGCCCGAGCCCGGTGCGCGCGACCAGTGGCAGCTGATGCTGGAGATCTGCGGCCGCGTGAACGGGCTGACCGTGGAGCAACTCGACGCGATGATCTTCGAGGGCCTGGCCGCACGCCTCGCCGCGGCGACCGGCGTCGATGCTGCGCGCATCCGCGAACTGGCCGGCACCGAGCCCGGCCCCGAGCGCCTGCTCGACATGATGCTGCGCGCCGGACCTCACGGCGACCGCTTCGCGGGCGGCGAGGGGTTGACGCTGGCGCGCGTGAAGGCCGCCGAGCACGGCATCGATCTCGGCCCGCTGACGCCGGGGCGCCTGCCCGGCATCCTGCGCACCGAGGGCAAGCGCATCCGCTTGCTGCATCCGCTGCTGGAGGAGGACCTCGGGCGCCTTCGCGAACGGCTGCGCGCCGGGCCGCCGCCGGGGCTGCTGCTGATCGGGCGGCGCCATATCCGCGACATGAACACCTGGCTGCACAACCTGCCGCACTTCGTGCGTGGCAGGAACCGCTGCACGCTGCGCATGCACCCCGGGGACGCCGCCGGGCGTGGGCTCGCCGACGGTGCCACGGCGCTGGTGCGCACCGCGGCGGCGGAGCGAGCGGTACCGGTGGAGATCAGCGACGAGATGATGCCCGGTGTCGTGAGCCTGCCGCACGGCTTCGGACACCGCCACGCCGACACCGGCCAGCCGCACGCGCAGGCTCATGCCGGCGTCAGCGCCAACGACCTGATCGGCGACGGTCTCGACCTGCCCTCGGGCACCAGCATCGTGAACGGCGTGCCGGTCGAGGTGCGGGCGGTGCCGCCATGAACGCGGTCGTGCCGGAGACCGCCAAGACGCACCAGGCGCCGGCGCTGGTCGACCGCTTCGGCCGCCGTGTCGATTACGTGCGGATATCGGTCACCGATCGCTGCGATTTCCGCTGC
Organism: Gammaproteobacteria bacterium; assembly: GCA_016718385.1. Taxonomy (GTDB): domain Bacteria; phylum Pseudomonadota; class Gammaproteobacteria; order Pseudomonadales; family UBA5518; genus UBA5518. The sequence continues at coordinate 250,667 of JADKDK010000008.1, read as the reverse complement.
GTCTACTGCATGGGCGAGGATATGCAGTTCCTGCCGAGGCGCGAGATCCTGAGCCTCGAGGAACTGCTGGCCGCGGCCGAGGCCTTCGTTGCGCTCGGCGTCACCAAGATCCGCCTCACCGGCGGCGAACCGCTGGTGCGGCAGGACATCGTGTGGCTCGCCGGGCACATCGCGGCGCTGCCGGGCCTGCACGAGCTGGTGCTGACCACCAACGGCTCGCAATTGCCCCGGCTGGCCGCGCCATTGCGGGAAGCCGGCGTGAAGCGCGTCAACATCAGCCTAGACAGCCTCGATCGCGCCCGTTTCCGCCAGCTCACGCGCACCGGCGACCTGGACACTGTGCTCGCCGGCATCGACGCGGCGCTCGCCGTCGGCTTCGAGCGCCTGAAGCTGAACAGCGTGATCCTGCGCGGGCGCAACGATGACGAGGTGCTCGCGCTGGTGGAATTCGCGCGTGCGCGCGATATCGACATCAGCTTCATCGAGGAGATGCCGCTCGGCCATATCGACGAGCACGACCGCGCCGAGAGCTTCTGCTCCAGCGCCGAACTGCGCGCGATCATCGAGACGCGCTACCCGCTCACGCCGTCGCTCGACAGCACCGGCGGCCCCTCGCGCTACTGGCACATGGCCGACAGCGACACGCGCGTGGGCTTCATCTCGCCGCACAGCCACAACTTCTGCCACCTGTGCAACCGCGTGCGCCTCACCGTGGAAGGGCGCCTGCTGCTCTGCCTCGGTAACGAGCACTCCACGGACCTGCGCGCCGTGATGCGTGAGCGCCCCGGCGATGCCGAGGCGCTGCGCGAGGCCATCGTGCAGGCGATGGACCTGAAGCCCGAGCGCCACCACTTCGCCCTCGATGGCGAGCCCGAGATCGTGCGGTTCATGAACACCACCGGCGGCTGAACGGCGCCGGCACTTTCGTGCAGGGGCGGGCGATGCCCGCGAGCTTCCTCGTGGGGCGGGCTTCAGCCCGACAAAGGTTTCGGCGCACGCCGGACCCGCCTGATGTCTCCGAGCCCGTGGGGCGCCATTCATGGCGACAACGGCCTATCAGTCTGAATCAACCTTGCCGCCATTGCCTTCGCGAACCAGGACCTCGATGCCGTCTACATGAGTGAGCAATGCCGCATCTTCCTGCGTTCTGCGTGGATGCGCTCAGCTCCCGTTCGATGGCAAGGAGTGAGAGAAATCGCTCGACATGCGTTGCACCCATGTCACGCGGGTGCCGCTTGCCGTGAAAGAGGACATGGCGTTTAATCCAGTCGACATACGATTTCTCGGTGCGGATGGAATCAATGCTCGAGCCGCAAGCGCTCCCGTACCTGGTCGAGGAGGCGGACCGGGGCAGTGGAGCTGTTCGGGAACCGGGGTATGTCGTTTCGCATAACATCGCTGTCTGAAAACCAACCAATTGATTGGAAAGCACATCATGTACCCGCATCCGCGCTTGACCACCATGGAGCGGCTGACATACACCATGGTGTCGAATTGAAGTTAGGTATTCTTGGAGACATGGTGCGAATTCGAGAAGCAAGAGCATCAGACGTCAATGGCATCAGAGCTGTTCATCGCGCCGCTTTCGGAGATGAAGGCCCAATCGTCGCTGATTTAGCTTTGGCGTTGATCGCCGATGAATCTGCTAAGCCAATCCTGGTGCTCGTGGCCGAGTCGGAGCAAGGGGTAGTTGGAAGCATAATCTTTAGCTCAGTACACATGCCGGGTTCGGAGTACGGTCCCTCGTACATACTCGCACCATTGGCGGTAGCGCCAGAGATACAACGCATGGGTGTCGGAAGCCAGCTTATCGAGTCAGGCCTGACGGTACTTCGTGAGCGTGGGGCGGAGCTGGTCTTTGTCCTGGGCGATCCTCGCTACTACGGCAGGTTCGGATTCAACACAGGGCATAAGGTGTGTGCGCCCTATGATCTTCCATATCCAGAGGCTTGGATGTGCCTGTCGTTAGGTGAGGTTGTTCCAGAAAGAGTCAATGGTCAGCTGGTTTGTGCGGAGTCGCTTAACCGGCCAGAGCATTGGTGATGAGAATTTCTAACACTTCGCTGCAGGCGCGTCGGCCCTGACGGGCCGCGGCCTCAGCTCAAACGTTAGAACTCTATGCGTCGAGCAGCACTTATCGCACTGGTTTCCTTGTTTCTCACAGCCTGTGGCTCCGAAGGACTCGATATAGAGCCTTCTGATCGCTGGAGCGCAACGCCGAAGGAATTCGATCGACCCTTCATCCTCAATATGTCGGCTGGAACATGAATCAACCGATAACCCACGATCGAGAGGCCGCTATCCAGTCCGTACTCGGTGATGCGCCTGCCGTTATTGGCTACGAGCTTGTCCCGCTGAGCGTGCAGGTTTACGACCATACCGTCGGGATCGTGCACTACATGTATTCGGCATCAGTCGCCCCTAAGGACGCAGCGCCAGTGCGAATTACCGGCAAGTGGTCGGAGGTCTATCTGCGCCAGGACTGCCAATGGGTAATGATCAGCGTCAGTGGGAGGCCTGATCCGCCGACAGAAAATTCCAGTGCGGTTGCATAGTCGGCCGCCGAGGCCCAATCCGGCAGTCGAGCGGACCTGCGCAAAGAGCCGCGCAGGCCGCTCAGTTCTACGTTATGCGTTACATATGGATTCGCTGGTAATGGAGAAGCCAACATCATGATTTCAGTAGAAATACTCGGCCCGGTAATTGCCCTGGTCGCGTGGTCGTTGGTGATGTGGATCTGGATGTATGCAACCCGAATCCCGGCCATGTTCGCGGCAAACATGAAGCTGGATCCGAATGCGCCTCGCGGAGAGCAGATGGCGCTTCTTCCGCCCGAGGTTCGGTGGAAGGCAGACAATTACAACCATCTGATGGAGCAGCCGACAATCTTCTATGCGATCGCAATTTCGCTGTCTCTGCTGTCTGTGAATTCAGACGCAAGCGTGTTGCTTGCCTGGGTATATGTAGTCCTTCGAGTAGCGCATAGCCTCCTGCAGGCTCTCGTGAACAAGATCGAGGTCAGGTTCGCAATTTTCGTGCTATCAAACATTCCTCTCTTTGCGCTTACCTATATCGCTGCCAGGGAGTACTTGTTCCGTATAGGTAGCGCATAACAATTCGCTGCAGGCGCGCTCAAGGCCACGATAGCCGTCATGGGCACACCCGGCGACACTCTCCCGCGTCTCGGCAACGGGTTCATGCTCAGGCGACTCGCCAGCGACGACTTGCCGGAGTTCCAGGCGTATCGCCACGATCCGGAGCTTGGCCGGTATCAGGGTTGGTCGCCCATGTCAGACGAGGAGGCCACTGCGTTCCTCCGCGAGATGAACACCGCGCCGTTGCTCAATCCCGGGAACTGGACGCAGATCGGCATCGCTGAACCAGACTCCGGACTCCTCATTGGCGACATCGGCGTGTTCCTCGACCAGGATGGCCGCTACGCGGAAGTTGGCTTCACCCTGGCTCGTCATGCCCAGGGCCGCGGCGTTGCTGCAGCCGCGGTCCGCGAGACAGTCAACCTCATCTTCGCCGCCACCGAAGTCGATCGAGTCTTCGGAATCACCGATGCCAGGAACTGCGCATCCGTTCGGCTGCTCGAGCGCGTCGGCATGCGAAAAACAGAAGCCACGAATGCCGTGTTCCGCGGAGAGCAGTGTGTTGAGTACGTGTATGCTGTGCTTCGCAATGACGGCTAACCCTTCGCTGGACCCGACTCCCTCCGGTATGGCGCTCGCGCCTCAGCTAAAACGTTAGCGGGTATAGGCATAGAGAGGACTTCGCGTGAATCTTGCAGTGAAATTGACTCTGGCCGCGTCGGGAATATTTCTTTTCGTTGGTTTGATCGGCGGTGTCTTAAAATACCGGGGCATCATGACGAGCCCTGACCATCAAGCGCATCCGTACATTGACATCGCGCACCGGGCATCCCTCCTTTACAGCTTCGCCGCACTTGTGATGGCCGCACTTCTTGATTTCAGCCCGTATTCGGACCAGGTTCAGCTTGTCATTACTGGCGTGCCGCTATTCTTCTTTGCCGTAGCTATTGCCCAGTACTACCGGCTCGGTCTCGAGGGCAAGGTTACAAACCAGTTCACGGAGCGTAACTTCAATACGACCTGGGGCATGCTGCTTCTGATCATCGGTGAACTTGGCGGTGTCGGTGCAATTGTGTGGGGCTTCATCTCAACGCAGTTGTTGAGCTGATTGCGTGCGCCGTCCGCTAACCCTTGGCTGCAGGCGCGACGACCCGGACGGGCCGCGGCTTGACTAGAGCAGTACTGGCCATCCCAGTTCTCAGCCTTGCAAGACAAATGGAGATTCCAATGAAATCCGGATACATGGCAAGCGTCAGGACAGCGACTCTGATTCTGATGATGGGTGCAGCTGCCGCACAGGCGCAATCGGTACCGGAAATGAAGATGAGCACCGACATCCCACCCGGTATCGCGATCCCGGATCGGGTGGAAACGCGGCTGGGCACGCTGGAGTTTTTTGATGGCTTTCCGGATAAGGAAACCGTCGCCAAGGTCTACGACAACCTCGACTTCCAGCGCGCGGTCCAGGCGTACTTGCTGGCGTTGGCGCCGGTGAACATGGCCGGGCTGCGCGAGGGATTGCTGGGCGTCGGCCCCGCCAATGTCACGATCCCGACGTTTGAAGCCAACATGAATGCGCGTTCAATTTTCCTGACGGCGAACGCCACCACGCCCTACACATGGATCTGGATCAACCTGCATGATGGTCCGCTGGTGGTCGAAGTTCCGCCCATGACGCTGGGCATGATCGATGACTTCTGGTTCAGATATGTAACCGACATCGGTATCGTCGGTCCGGATAGAGGCAAGGGCGGCAAGTACCTGCTGTTGCCTCCCGGGTACAAGGGCGAAGTGCCGGATGGGTACATGGTCGTGCGTGTTCCTACGTTCGAGTCCATTCTCGTCTGGCGCAACATGCCAGTGCAGGGCGACATCAAGCCGGCAATCGAGCGCCTGCACAAAAACACGCGCATTTACCCCTTGTCGCAAGCGGCCAAACCGCCAGCCAACACCTTCGTCAACGTGTCCAACCGGGATTTCTCAACGGTGGCACCCGCTGACTACCGTTTCTGGGAACTTCTCAACGATGTCGTTCAGAATGAACCTGTCGAATCACTTGATCCGGTCACGCTCGGTTTCTTCGCCTCGATAGGTATCGAGAAGGGCAAACCGTTCGCGCCAGATGATCGCATGAAGAAGATACTGACCGAGGCGGCGGCGGTGGGCGATGCCACTGCGCGGACGCTGACCTACCAGAGTCGTATCCCCGAGGCCTTCTACTATCCGAACAGCACCTGGCGCCAATGGCTCGGCGGATACAAGTTCGAGAAGCAGCCCGGCGTGGCCTATCTCGATGCAGCCGCTTTCTTTTATTTCTATGCCACCGGCGTGACGCCGGCCATGGAAGCCAAGATGGTCGGGCAAGGCTCCCAATATGCCGTCGGAATCGTGGATTCCCAAGGCAATCCGCTGGACGGTGGCAAGACCTATCGACTGCATGTGTTGCCCAATGCGCCGGCAAAGGACTTCTGGTCCGCGATCGTGTACGACAACCAGACCCGGTCCATGCTCCAGACCGATCAAGCCTTTCCACAGGTGAGCAGTCTGGACAAGGGCCTGGTGGTCAACAAGGATGGTTCAGTGGACGTGTACTTCGGGCCGAAGGTCCCGGTCGGGATGGAACGGAACTGGATTCAGACCATCCCCGGCAAGGGCTGGAACATGTTGTTCCGGCTGTATGGCCCTCTCGAGCCCTGGTTCGACAAGAGCTGGAAGCTGAGCGAGATCGAACTGGTGAAGTAGCATCGTTGCCAGCTGACAACCGGTTGCAGCGGGCGGCATTCTTCTGCCGCTGAAACGTTAGGCGCCGCAAAGAGGGAGAAGCGCTATGGCCAAGACACCTGAAGACACCAAACCAGAGAGCTGGCATCACTTCTTTGCGGCGACTGCGAACAACCAGGCGTGGCCCTTAGCTGAGGCGCCGCGATCACAGATTGATGCGCTTGCACTTCTTAACGCCGCGCATGCCTCCGCTTGGCATTGGCAGGCCGTTGGAAACGAGCTCAACCGCAAACGAGCACTCATGCTTCTCGCTCAAGCGCACACCGCTTGTGGCTTCGGTCAAAGCGCTCTGCTCTACGCAAACGAGATGCGGACGTTCTTTCTGGCCGAGCCGTCCACGCCAGATTGGGAGCTTGCGTTTACGCATGCCATTCACGCCAATGCCGCGCATGCAGCGGGCGAGACTACGCTGCATGAAAGCTCGTACGCTTTGGCCAAGAGCGCAATCGCGGCGATAAAAGACGAAGAAGACCGAGGCATAGTCACGTGCCTCTTCGAGCAGGTGCCTCGGCCGTGAGCAACGCCGCGGCGCCTAACCCTTCTATCGAGAGGACGTCGCCCGGCAAGCTGAACCGCATGCGGGTATGCCGCGCTCACCAGGGCGAGTGACGGCTGCGAAGTGGTCACGGCTGAGTTCAAGATCAACCTGCTGCGACCAGGAATCGGGGAGCGCTTTCTTGCCATTATGCAGGCCACAATCGCAAACGTGCCCGCATGATGGCTGGCCACTCCTTCCAGCCACCGCGGATGCGATCTGGTCCTTCGCTCGAGAGATCAGCTCCACCGGCACGGCGCTTGGCCTGCGAGGCGGCAGTTCTTATCATCCGGTTCCCGGGCCAGGCGCCCTGCCGGCTCCGCGCCCTCAGCTCGATCGCATGGCATTGACCCGACCTGATCACAACCGCAAGGCGAATTGCTGCATTGGATATTCCACGGATCTTCAACATCACCGAAAGTGCTCACCGCATCCACAACCCGTTCACACCGGAAAAGCTCGCCACTCTCGGCGCCGCGCTGCGTCTGGAGGCGGGAACCCGAGTGCTCGATCTCGGCAGCGGTTCGGGCGAGATGCTGTGCACCTGGGCTCGCGATTACGGAGTGATCGGCACCGGCATCGACATGAGCCGCTTGTTCACCGAGCAGGCGAAACTCCGGGCGGAGGAACTCGGTGTCGCCGATCGAGTGGAGTTCATCCACGGTGATGCTGCCGGCTTCGTCGCGGACGAGAAGGCCGGCGTGGCAGCTTGCCTCGGCGCCAGTTGGATCGCCGGGGGAGTCGCGGGCACCATCGGGCTTCTGGCGCAGAGCCTGCGCCCCGGAGGGATCATTCTCATCGGCGAACCCTACTGGCGGCAGCTGCCGCCGACGGAGGATGTTGCCAGGGGGTGTCTTGCCGGCTCAATCGCCGACTTTCTCCTGCTCCCGGAACTGCTCGCAAATTTTGGCCGCCTCGGTTACGACGTCGTGGAAATGGTGATGGCAGACCAGGACAGCTGGGACAGATACGAGGCTGCGAAGTGGCTCACCATGCGCCGATGGCTTGAAGCCAATCCCGACGACGAGTTCGCGAAAGATGTTCGAGCCAGGCTCGGCTCGGAGCCCGAGCGCTACGCCGCATACACGCGTGAATACCTTGGCTGGGGTGTGTTCGCACTGATGATGCGGTGATGAGAGGATTGCCGCGCGGCCTGTTTCAGGCGACAGGCCTCATGAATCGATGCATATGAATGGCGGAATCATGCGTTTTCACGCAAGGAGCGATCTGCGCTGGAGTTCTTTCCCGGCCCTGCTTCTCGGCGTCCTTGTGAGCATGCCGGCGCTGGCGCAGGTTGTGAACAATCCGGGCTATGACCGTCCCGGCCTGGGGTTCACGCCCGCGGTACTTCAACCCGGCGATCTCATGCTGGAACAGGGCCTGCCCGACTGGAGCCGCGACGACGGGACCTCGCTGTACACGGCGGACACCCTTGTTCGTCTGGGCGTTGCCCGCTCGCTCGAAGTGCAGCTCGGCACGGGTTGGAATCGACTCGAAGGCTCGGGTCCCGCCAGCGATGGCCGATCCGATACCTCGCTGGCGGCGAAATTCGCGCCATCGACCACGGGCAACGTCAGTTGGGGATTGCTCGGCAGCGTCGGGTTCACCGATGGAGCGCAAGCTTTTCGCGCTGAACAGACGCAATACCTGCTGGGGGCGAGCATCAACTGGCAGCACAGCGCGGAGCAGTCGCTGGGCCTTTACGTTGAAGCGGTGGACGGCGACGCCGATAGCCGGTTGCTGGCGGTCAACCACGGCTGGGCGCTTTCCCCGGCACTGGGCATGTACGTGGAGCTGGCGGCCCAACACCTCGATGGCGTTGGTGACGGCAGCATGGGCGGCGCTGGTCTGACCTGGCAGCTGACACCGCGGGTGCAACTGGACATCAGTGCCCGTCGGCGTCTGGGTGGCCATGCCGACACCTGGCAGGGAGGCGTCGGCATTGCCGTCTACTTCGGTGACTGAAGCAAATTTGCTGCAAGGGCCTTAGGCCTGGCTCTTCGCTCCAGCGCGCGTACCGCGTGAGTCGGGACGCGCGATGTCCGCCACCACCGGCGCGTGATCCGAGGGCCGCTCGAGCTTGCGCGGCGCCTTGTCGATGACGCAGGAGCGGCAGTCGGCCGCGAGCGCAGGCGAGAGCAGGATGTGGTCTATGCGCAGCCCGCGGTTGCGGCGGAAATCCATGTTGCGGTAGTCCCACCACGAATAGCTCTTTTCCGGCTGCTCGAAGAGCCGGAACGCGTCCGCTAACCCCGGCCCGAGCAGTGCGCGGAAGGCCTCGCGCTCCGGCGTGCTGCACAGGATGCGCTCGTGCCAGGCCCCGGGGTCGTGCACGTCGCGATCCTCGGGGGCGACGTTGAAATCCCCCAGCAGCGCGAGGCGCGGCCAGCGCGCCAGTTCCTCGCCGAGCCACGCGGTCAGCGCCGCGAACCAGGCGAGCTTGTAGGCATACTTGTCGCTGCCGACCTCCTGCCCGTTCGGCACGTAGACCGAGACGAGCCGCGTGTCGCCGAGCGTGAGCGCGATCACCCGTTTCTGTTCGTCGGCGAAGCGGGGAATGTCGCGCGTGATGTCGGTGGCCTCGTCGCGATGCAGGATCGCGACCCCGTTATACGTCTTCTGTCCGTTGTGCGCGGCGCGGTAACCGGCAGCCTCCAGTTCGGCGAACGGAAACCCGGCATCCGCGGTCTTGGTCTCCTGCAGGCACAGTGCATCGGGCCGGTTGGCCGCCAGCCAGTCGATCACCTGCGGCAGTCGCACCTTCAGCGAATTGACGTTCCACGTTGCGAGTTTCATGGTCGCATCATACCCGAGGCCCGGGCAGGGACCGTGGCGTATACTCCTGCCATCACGCCAGCACACGGGAACCCGATGAGCCGCACCGAACTGCCGCCGCGCATGCCGACCACGCTGATGGAGTCCCCCGCCGGGATCCGCGCGGGTTTCGAGGATGCCCATTACATCTGCAGCGAGCAGGTCGCGACGACCGTGTACCTCTCGTACCACCTGCAGAAGCCGATCCTCGTCGAGGGCCCGCCCGGCGTGGGCAAGACCGAGCTGGCGAAGACCATCGCGCAGTACCTCTCGCTGCCGCTGATCCGGCTGCAGTGCTACGAGGGGCTCGACGAGTCAAAGGCGCTCTACGAATGGAAGTACGGCAAGCAGCTGTTGTACACGCAGGTGCTGAAAGACCAGCTCGGCGACGTGCTGAAGGGTGCGCACGGGCTCGCGGAGTCCGTGAAGCGCTTGCACGAGTTCGGCGACATCTTCTACAGCGAGGAATTCCTCGAGCCGCGCCCGCTGCTGAAGGCGATGCGCCAGGACGGCGGCGCGCTGCTGCTGATCGACGAGGTCGACAAGGCCGACCAGGAATTCGAGTCGCTGCTGCTGGAGATGCTCTCGGACTACCAGGTCTCGGTGCCGGAGATCGGCACGGTGCGCGCGCACCACACGCCGATCGTGATCCTCACCAGCAACAACACGCGCGAGGTGAGCGATGCGCTGAAGCGCCGCTGCCTGCACCTCTACATCCCGTTTCCCGACGCGAAGCTCGAGAACCGCATCGTGCGCAGCCGGGTGCCCGGGATCACGGACAGCCTGCGCGTGCAGATGGTGCGCTTCATCCAGGAATTGCGCGCGCTCGACCTGAAGAAGCCGCCCGCGGTCAGCGAGTCGCTCGACTGGGCGCGTACCCTGCTGCTGCTGCACGCGCACACGCTCGACGAGGCGCTGGTGCGCGGCACGCTGAACGTGCTGCTGAAGTTCGAGGACGACATCCAGTCGGTCAACGAGACCCTGCTGACGCTTCTCGGCAAGGCACGCGCCGAAGCGCCCTGATGGAAAGCACGCTGACGGATTTCGTGCGCGTGCTGCGCAACGCCGAGATCCGCGTCTCGCCGGCGGAAACCATGGACGCGGCGCGCGCGCTGGAACTGGTGGGCTATGCCGATCGCGAGCGCGTACGCCTGGTGCTGGCCGCGACGTTGGCCAAGACGATCGACGACAAGACGCTGTTCGACGAGTGCTTCGAACGCTTCTTCGCGTGGCGCCGGCCGGAAGATGCGGACCAGGCGCAGGACGCATTGCCTGCCGTGATGCCGCCGCGGGCCGATGTGGCGGCGCCCGGCGCCTCGACCGCGCAGGGCGCGATGGCCGGCGAGCTGTCGGAGCTGGCGCAGCTGTTGCTCTCGGGTGACGCGGCCGGGCTGCGGATCGCGATCGATGCCGCCGGGCGCGCGGCGGGCATCGGCGACATGAAGGTGTTCACGCAGCGCGGGCTGTATTCGCGGCGCGTGCTGGAACAGCTGGGCTGGCCGCAGCTGCAGGCCGAGATCCTCGGCCTCGAGCAGGCGCCGCCCGAGGCCGAGCCGGGTCACGCCGCGGGCATCGCACTGAAACGTGGCGCCGAGATGCTGCGCGATCGCGTGCGCGAATACGTCGAGGACCAGTACCTGCTGTTCGCCAGCGCCAACGCACGCGAGCTGCGCGAGTCGGTGCTGCGTTCGGCGCGGCTGTCGCGGCTCGAGCGGCGCGACCTGCAGCAGATCAACCGCTTGGTGCGACGCATCGCGCGCCGGTTGTCGGCTCGCTACGCGCGGCGACGGCGCACCACCAGGCGCGGCCTGCTCGACGTGCCGAAGACGCTGCGTAAGGGCGCCGCGCACGACGGCTTGCTGTTCGAGCCCGCCTGGAAGAGCGTGCGCAAGGACCGCCCCGCGCTGATCGCGGTCTGCGACATCAGCGGCTCGGTGAGCGCCTATGCGCGCTTCCTGCTGCTGTTTCTCTACAGCCTGGGCGACGTGCTGCCGCGCGTGCGCAGCTTCGTGTTCTCGTCGCAGCTGGCCGAGGTCACGCCGTTGTTCGAGGACAACCCGCCCGAGGTCGCGGTGGAAATGGCGCAGCGCCAGTACGGCGGCGGTTCGACGGATTACGCGGCCGCGATCCGCGGCCTGCTCGCCGCCACCGGGCGCGAGCTCGATCGCGGTGCCACGGTGGTGATGCTCGGAGACGGGCGCAACAACCGCGGCGACCCGGCGCTGGAGGATCTGCGCGAGATCGGGCGGCGCAGCCGTCAGCTGATCTGGCTCAACCCCGAGTCGAAGGGTGTCTGGGGCACCGGGGATTCCGAGATGCTGCGCTACCGCAGCTGCTGCACCGAGGTGCGCGTGGTGCAGTCGATCCAGCACCTGGAGCGCTTCGCCGACGACCTGCTGCGCAAGGCGATGGGCTGAGCCAGGCGGCCACGCCCTCAGGGGCGATCGCGGCCGATGCCTCGACCGCCGCCGTCGTCGCCTCGCCGGAAGTTACCGCTGTCGCCATCGCTGCCACGTCCGCCATCCGCGCGCTCGACGCGCTGTGAACCGCCGCCGGTGGGCTGGCTGCGCGGATCGGGCTGGCGCGGCTGCGACATCTCGACTCGCAGCACGCTGGTGCCGCCGTACGACGGTTCGCGGCTGCCGCGCTCGGGCGTCCGGAAACCGCTGCCCGAGGGCGTCGGGGTGCGTTGCGGCGCCACCTGCGGATAGCCGCGGTCGGGCTGGGTATCGGGGTGCGTTTGCCGCGGCGGCTCGATGGGCGTCGGAGCCCGTTGCAGCGGCGCCGTGCGCGTCTCGGGCGCCGGGTAGCGCGGCTCCGGAGCGCTCCGCATCTCGGGCCGCGCGCTGTGCTGCCTCGGGCGCGGCTCGATACGTTCCGGGGCGCTCGCCGCAGGCCGCTCGGGGGGGCGGTATGCGGGCTTGCGTTCGGATGTCGCGGGGCGTTCCGCGCGCGGCGCTGCGCCGCCGTTGTTGCCGCGCTCGAGCGGCGCAGGCAGGTGTTGCGTTCCCGCGTTCGGGCGGGCCTCGGCGCCGCGCAGGCTGCGCTGCGGGACCGTGCCCTCGACGCTTCGCGGCGGGCGCTCGGTACCCGTGTTTGCGCCCGGCGCTGCGCCGCGGTATTCGCGCGTCGGTACCCTGCGGTCCTCGCGCAGGGCAGGTGTCGTGCTCACGGGCGTCACGGGGTCCGCACGCGGGACGGGGGCGACGACGCCGGGTTGCTCGCCGCCGCGCGGCGCGACGCTTCGGGCGGGCGGCGGCGGACTCTCGCGTTCACGGCCACCGTCATAGTCCTCGCGGTAGCGGTAGTCGCGGTCGCGGTCACGCTGGTCGCCGTAGTCGTGGCGGCGCACCGGCGCGGCGTCGGCCGGCACGAAGCGGCGCTCGACCGCCTCGTGGCGGTAGGGCACGCCGCGGCGGTGATGGTAGTCGTGCACCCAGACGTGCTGCACGTACGGCGGTCGGCGGTAATAGAAGGGCGGGTACTCGACCACGCGCACGTAGTGATCGTGCCAGTCCCAGTCACTGAAAAAGAATCCGACGCCGAGGTTGTATCCCGCTCCCCAGTAGAACCCGCCGTGGCTGGCGTAACCGAGCGTCACGCCATAGCTGGGCCACGGCGCCCAGTAAACGGGACGGTAATGCGGCCACCACCATGAGCCGTAGATCGTGAAGGGATCGTAATAGGGCATGTAGATCACGTCCGGATACGCAGAACGCACGTAGATGACTTCGCGTTCGCGCACTACCTGCACTTGCTCGGCCGAACGCAGGTTGCCGGCATCGTAGGCCCTCTGGCGCAGCGACTGCACGGTGTCCATGAGCTGCTGCTGCTGGGCCAGGAACGCATCGCCGAGGCGCTCGGTCCAGTCCAGGTCGGCGTCCATCTGTGCCAGCAGGTCGGGGAAGGCGACCAGCGACTTGACGCTGGGATCCCACGCCCTGTCGTCGACCGCGCGCACCGCCTCCTGCCCCTGCAGGCCCGGGTGCTCGCGCGACCAGCGAGCAGCCTGCACCACTTCCAGCGGGTAGGTAGCAGCCATCAGGACCTGCGACAGCAGCTGGTCCGGATACAGGGCGATGGGCGCCAGCATCTGGTCGAGTTCCGCCTGGGAGAAGAGCGGCACCTCCTCGCGTGGCTGCCCGGCGCAGCCATGCGCAGTCAGCACCAGCAGCGACAACAGGCAACGCAACAGGGCTTTCATCCGACGGACCCACGGTGGAGTTAGCGCGTAGAACGCGCGGGCCGCGATTCCGTTGACCAGCCCCGAGGGGCGGGCGTGTCTCAGCGCGGCTGTTCCCAGACCACGGGTCGGTGCAGCGGGGTGCTTTCCAGCAGCGGGCCGTAGCGGGCCTCGATGCGTTCGCGCTTGAGCTTGAGGGTTGGCGTCAGCAACTCGTTCTCGATGCTCCAGGGCTCGGCGCACACCACGATGTGATCGAGTGCCTCGTGGCTCTCGAGTTGGCCATTGACCTGCTCCAGCAGGCTCTGGAGCTCGCGCGCCAGCTCCGCCTCGCTGCGCGGCTCGCCCTCGGCGAGCACCGCCAGGGCCACCGGCTGCTTGCGGCCGCTGCCCATCACGCAGACCTGGTCGATCACGGGGTTAGCGGCGAGCAGGCTTTCTATCGGCACCGGTGCCACGTACTTGCCCTTGGCGGTCTTGAACTGCTCCTTGACCCGGCCGATGATCCGGAACGCCCCGTCGGGGCGACGCTCGCCGATATCGCCGGTCAGCAGCCAGCCGTCGCGGAAGGTCGCCGCGGTGGCTTCGGGGTTGCGGTAGTACTCGCGAAACACCGCATCGCCGCGGACCAGGATCTCGCCTTGCGGCGAAAGCGTCATCTCCACGCAATCGAGCGGCTTGCCGATGGTGCCCATCCAGTCGGGGCGGTAGGGGTAGTTGCTGCACGACAGCCCCGTGGTCTCGGTCATGCCCCAGCCCTCGCTGATCGGGATGCCGAGGCGCGCGAACCAGGCCAGCATGGCCGGCGAAATAGGCGCGGTGCCCGAGCCGAACAGGCGCGCGCAATCGAGGCCCATGGCCTTGCGGATGCGCCGTGCCACCACCCGTCCGACCAGCGGTATGGCGAGCAGGCGCTGCAGCCGCGCATCGGGCATGCGGCGCAGGATCTGCGACTGGAAGCGCGTCCACAGCCGCGGCACCGACATGAACGCCGTGGGACGCGCGTGGCGCAGGTCCTCGGCGAAGGTGTCCAGCGACTCGACGAAGTAGACCTCCGCATCGAGCCCCAGCGACAGCTGCTCCACGACCGCGCGCTCGGCGATGTGCGCCAGCGGCAGGTAGGAAAGGAGCCGGTCGCCGGGGCGCGCCTGCACGTTGTCGCGCGTGCCCTGTGCCGATGCCGCCATGTTGCGGTGGCTGATCACCACGCCCTTGGGCACCCCGGTGCTGCCCGAGGTGTAGACCAGCGTGAAGATGTCGTCGGGTCGCTGCTGCGCGGTGTCGGCCAGCGGCTGGTGGTGCGCCAGCCAGTCGTTCCAGTGCGCGGCGGCCGGCGCCGTGGGATAGGGCAACGCGATGCGCAGCACCTGCGGCCCGATCGCCTCGTCGGCGGGCGCCGTGGCGTCGAGCTTGCCGAGGAAGATCGCGCGCGCCTCGCTGTGTTCGAGCACGTAGCGGATGGTTGTGGCCGAGGCGGTAGGGTAGATCGGCACGCTGACCAGTCCGGCCATCATGATCGCGAAATCCGCGATGAACCATTCGGCACAGTTCTTGGACAGGATCGCGATGCGATCGCCCGCCCGGTAGCCCTGCGCCAGCAGGCCGCTGGCGAGTCGTCGCGCCTGCGTGTCGACCTCGCGCCAGCTGAAGCTGCGCCACACCCGGTCAACGGGCTGGTGCAGGTAGGGCCGGTCCGGATGGCGCGCGACGTGGTCGGCGAGCAACTGCAGCGGGTAAGCGTAGGTTTTCATCGGAAATCTCCGCGGCTCCGGCGGGCTGGAGTGGAGCACATGAGCAATCCCTCCGCCCCCGTTTTTTATGAAGGTGCGGAAACAGTAGCGCGTTCGTCGCGGCCTGAGAAGCCGGCGGTCACCGGCAGGGCGCGCCGAGGCGCGCTGTGAGCGCGGCCCCGTGTCGGCTAGACTCGCGCCACAACGCCATGAAGAGGAGAGAGTCACCATGCCGCCCCGTTTTCGCACGGCCATCACACTTCCCGGATTGAGCGGCAACGTCGCCGACACCCTGGCGCTCGCGCGCCGCGCCGAGAGCGCGGGCTACGACGACCTGTGGCTCGCGGACGCCGGCGGCATGGATGCGCTGACGCTGGCGGCGCTGATCGCGCAGAACACCACGCGTGCCCGCATCGGCATCGCGGTGGTGCCAGCGTACACACGCACGCCCGCGGTGCTGGCGAGCACCGCGGCCACCATCGCGCAGGTCGCGCCGGGGCGCTTCGTACTGGGCCTGGGCACTTCGAGCCACGCGATCATCGAAGGCTGGCACGGTCTGGAGCTGGCGAAGCCGCTCACGCGCATGCGCGAAACGGTGCAGCTGCTGCGCCAGATGCTGGCCGGCGAGAAGACGCGCTTCAGCGGCGAGACCCTGAAGAGTCACGGCTACCGCCAGGAGGCGGTGGCGGGGGGGCTGCCGATCCATCTCGCGGCGCTGCGCCCGCGCATGATCGAGCTGGCGGCCGAACTCGGCGACGGCGTGATCCTGAACCTGTTTCCGCGCCACGCGCTGCCGCGCATCGTCGAGCACGTGGCGCGTGGCGCGCGGCGCGCCGGCAAGGATCCGGCCGACGTCGAGATCGTCTGCCGTCACCAGATCGCGGTGACCGAGGATCCCGCGGCGACGCGCAAGTTGTTCCGCATGGTGTTCGCCTCGTACTACGCCACGCCGGTCTACAACGAGTTCCTCGCGTGGTGCGGGTACGAGCACGCCGCGCGCGAGATCCGCGAGGGCTGGGCCGCGGGCGACCGCGAGCGCACCGCGGCGGCCATCAGCGACGAGCTGGTCGACGAGATCGCGCTCATCGGCACGCGCGAGCAGTGCCAGCAGCGCGTGCTCGATTACGCGCGCGGCGGCATCCACACGCACGTGGTGTCGTGCCTCGGATTCGAGCCGGACGTGGTGGATGCGACCTACCGGGCGTTTGCCCCGGAGCATTTCGGCTTCCGCGGGCTCTGAGCGAGTCGCCGTGGTTCAGCCGATCTCGCGCGCGAAACACCGTGCGAGCGTCTCGCCTGCCCGGTGCACCACCCGCATCAGTCAGCGCGCGCTTCGCTCGCGGCATGCGCGGCCAGCTCGCGTTCCAGGCGCTGGCCGGTAGCGCCCGGCAGCGGCGCGCGCGCGGTCAGCCAGTGATAGGTCAGGGGCACGACGAGCAGGCTGAGCAGCGTCGAGACCAGCACGCCGGCGATCACGACCACGCCGATAACGAAGCGCGTCTCGGCACCCGCGCCGCCCGAGAGCACCAGCGGCACGGCGCCCATGATCGTGGTGATCGAGGTCATGATGATCGGACGCAGCCGCAGCGAGGCGGCGTCCAGCAGCGCCTCTTCGCGCTCGAGGCCCTCGGCGCGCAGCTGGTTCGTGAACTCCACGATCAGGATGCCGTTCTTCGCCGCCAGCCCCACCAGCATGATGATCGCGATCTGGCTGTAGATGTTGAGCGTCTGTCCCGTGAGCCACAGGCCCAGCAGTGCGCCCACCACCGCCAGCGGCACCGTCAGCATGATGATCAGCGGGTGCAGGAAACTCTCGAACTGCGCCGACAGCACCAGGTAGACCACCAGCAGCGAGAGCATGAACATCAGGTAGATCGAGCGGCCCGAATCGCGCAGGTCGCGCGATTCGCCCTTGAGGTCGGTCGTGGCACGCGGTGGCAGCAGCTCGCGCGCGCTGCTCTCCATGAAGTCGATGGCCTCGCCGAGGGTGTAGCCGTCGGCGAGGTTCGCTTCGATCGTGATCGCGCGCGTGCGGTTGTAGCGGTTCAGGGCGCCGGCATCGGCAGACTCCTCGGTACGGACCAGGCTCGCCAGTGGCACCAGCGCGCCGCTCGTCGCCGAGCGCACGTAGATGTTCGAGATATCTCCCCTGCTGCGCTTGGTGTCCTCGATGGCCTCGAGGATCACGTCGTACTCCTCGCCATTCATCAGCAGCTTGGTGACGCGACGGGAACCGAGCAGTGTCTCGAGCGTGCGGCCCACATTCTCGACGCTGACACCGAGATCGCCGGCGCGTGCGCGGTCCACCTCGACGCGCAGTTGCGGCTTGGTCTCCTTGTAGTCGTGGTCGACCGCGGTCAGTCCGGGATTCTGCGCAATGCGCTCGAGCAGGATGTCGCGCCATTGCGCGAGCTCCTCGAAGGTGCCGCCGCCGATCACGAACTGCAGCGGCTTCTCGAATCGGCCGCCGAGACCCTGCGGCATGACCGGAAAGGCCTGCACCCCGGGCACGTCGGCGATGCGCCGGCTCACCTCCGCGATCGTCTCCCACGCCGGGCGCCGCCCGGTGTCCCAGTGCGGCAGGTTGAATATGCCGGTCGCCGCGCTATAGGTCTCGGTGCGCGTGAACCCCGCGGGTGCGCGCAGCAGCATGCGCTCGATGTCGCCCCGCTCGACCATCGGCATGATGCGCCGCTCGATATCATCGACATGGCGCATCGTGTAATCGAAGGAAGAACCCTCTGGCGCAGTGATGAACATGAAAAAGGTGCCGCGATCCTCGCGGGGCGCGAACTCGGACGGAATGGCCCGCAACAGCAGCCACGCACCGGCGAGGACCGCCGCAAACACTGCCAGCGCGATCCACGGATGGTGCAGCACGCCGGCGAGCGATCGGCGATACGCCGCCTGTGCGCGGGTGAATGCGCGGCCCGCGCCGTGCTCCACGGTGTCCGGGCGCAACATGATCGAACACATCGCCGGCGAGAGGGTGAGTGCCACCAGCGCCGAGAACAGCACCGCCGCCGCCATCGCGACGGCGAATTCACCGAACAGCCGCCCGATGTCGTCCTGCAGGAAAGTGATCGGGACGAACACCGACACCAGCACCAGCGTGGTCGCCACCACGGCGAAACCGACCTGCCGCGTGCCGCGCCACGCGGCGACCAGCGGCGTTTCGCCGGCGCGCATGCGGCGGTGGATGTTCTCCAGCACCACGATGGCGTCGTCCACCACCAGCCCGATCGCGAGCACCAGCGCGAGCAGCGTCAGCAGGTTGATCGAATAACCGAAGAAGTAGAGCACGATGAAGGTCGCGATCAGCGACACGGGCAGTGTCGCTGCCGGTATCAGCATGGCACGCGTGTCGCCGAGGAACAGCCAGATAACCACCATCACCAGGCCGCAGGCGATGAACAGCGTGAGATAGACCTCGGCAATGGCGCTCTCGATGAACACCGAGGAGTCGTAGCTCTGCTTGAGCTCCATTCCCTCGGGCAGCGAGAGGTTGGTGCGGTCACGCTCGGCCCGCACCGCGCGCGCCACCGCCAGCGTATTGGCGTTGCTCTGCTTGACGATGCCGATACCGACCATCGGCACGCCGTTGCCGCGGAATTGCCGGCGGTTCTCCGCGGCGCCCAGCTCCACCGTCGCGACCTCGCCCAGCCGCACCAGGTGACCGTCGCCGCCCTTGCCCAGCACCAGCTGGCGAAAGTCCTCGGCGCTGTGGTACCCGCGCTCCATGCGCACCACGAAGTCGCGCTGCTCCGAGCGGATGGCGCCCGCGGGCAGTTCCAGGTTCTCGCGCGCCAGCGCTGCCTCGACATCGGCCACCGTCAGCGAACGGGCCGCGAGCGCGTCGCGATCGAGCCAGATGCGCATCGCATAATCGAGTCCGCCGCTCACCTGCACGCGGGCCACGCCGTCGATCACCGCGAAACGGTCGACGATGAAACGATTGGCGTAATCGGTGAGCTCCAGCCGGTCCATGCGGTCGCTGACCAGGTTGAGCCAGAGCATCACGCGCCCGGACGCGTCCTCCTTGCGGATGTCCGGCGCATCGGCTTCCGCGGGCAGCTGGTCCAGTGCGCCGCCGACGCGATCGCGCACGTCGTTCGCCGCATCGTCGATGTCGCGCTCGAGGGTGAACTCGAGCTGTATCAGCGACACGCCGTCCTCGCTGCCCGAGCTGATGGCGTCCAGCCCCGCGATGCCGGCGATGCGTTCCTCGAGCGGCTGCGTGATGCGCGTTTCCACCACGGCCGCCGATGCCCCGCGGTAGGTGGTCTCGATGGTGACGACCGGCGGATCGATGTCGGGGTACTCGCGCAGCGGCAGCAGGTCGAAGGCCACCGCGCCGAAGGCGATCAGCAGCAGGCTGAGCACCGCCGCCAGCACGGGGCGGCGCACCGAGAGGTCCGAGAGCATCATGGCGGCGATTCGGCGTGCGGCGGCGCGAGGATGCGGACCTGCTGCCCGGGACGCGCGGTGGTCAGCCCTTCCACCACGACGAGCTCGCCTTCCTCGAGGCCGGAGAGGATCTCCGCGCTGCCCGGAATGCGCGCTCCCAGCGTGACTTCGCGGCGCACCAGGCGGTTGCCGTCGGCGCCGTCGACGACCAGCACGAAGTGCGAGCGCTGGTAGTGCACCAACGCTTCCTCGGGCACCACCAGCGCGGTGCGCGGGTGGTGCTCGAGCACCAGTGTGAGCAGCATGCCGGGCCTGAGCGCCAGGTCGGCGTTGTCGATGCGCGCGCGTACCGTGAGCGAGCGGTCTACCGGGTTCACGCGTGAATCGATGCCCGTCACGGTGGCGCTGAACTCGCGGCCCTCGAAGGCGGGGCTCGCGGCCGTGACCGCGTCTCCCGTGCGCAGCCGTGACAGCAGCGCGGAGGGCACGGTGAAATCGAGCCGCAGCGTGGCGACGTCATCGAGCGTGGTGATCACGGTCTCCGGCGTCACCAGCGCGCCGGGGCTCACGTTGCGCAGCCCGAGCAGCCCTGTGAACGGCGCGCGGATGGTACGGTCGGCCAGCGCCGCCTGCGCCGCGGCGAGGCGCGCGAGCGCGATGTCGCGCAGCGTGCGGCGCTCGTCGAGCTGGCTCTGCGGCAGCGATTTGCGCGCCACCAGTCCCTCGATGCGTCGCACCTCGCGCAGCTGCTCGTCGAGGTAGGCGCGGGCCTCGTCGAGCTGCGCGCTCTCCTCCTGCTGCGCCAGCGTCGCCAGCGCGTCGCCACGCGTCACCGCCTGGCCATCGGTGAAGTGGATCTCGCTGACGAACTCGGTGACGGTGGGTCGCACCTCGATCGATTCCCACGACGACGTGGTGCCCAGCGCCTCGACGCGGTCGGCGATCTCGCGCCGTTCGACCGTGGCGGCGCGCACCGCGGGCGCGGGCGGCACGAAGGCCTCGACGGGGACCCCGCGCCCGCGCAGCAGCTGCCAGCCGCCGAATGCCGTGGCGCCGGCCAGTGCGATCAGCATCGCGTTGCGCGTCAGGCGTTGCATCGGGTCGTTTCCTCGGGTAGCGCGCTCGCGCTGTCCTCAGCGCGCCCGGTGGGTGCGACGCACGGCTCAGCCGGCATGGTCGCCGAAGAGCGC
The DNA here is from genome assembly GCA_016718385.1 of Gammaproteobacteria bacterium. Classification (GTDB taxonomy): domain Bacteria; phylum Pseudomonadota; class Gammaproteobacteria; order Pseudomonadales; family UBA5518; genus UBA5518. Next base: position 229,932 of record JADKDK010000008.1, on the reverse strand, counting down.
GGTCAGTGATTCCACCGGCGGCGCGAACCAGTAGGCGCCCGAGACGGGGGTGGAGAATTCGGTCAGGCGGTCCATCAGGCCGTCATCGGCGCAGCCGAACATACGATCGAGCTGCATCGCGAAGATCATGATCTCGCGAGAAAAGGCGATGAAATACAGCCCGTGCTGGCGCAGGCCGCCGAACGGCGCGCTGCGGCGGTAGATCTTCAGCGCCTGGCCGTCGACCTGCACGTCGGTGCGTCGCACGTGGGCCGTCGGCGGCGCGTCGTCGAGCTCGATGCTGTCGGGCTTGGTGCGCCCTATCACCGATTCCTGCTCCGCCTGGCCCAGCGCGCCGAAACGCTCGAGGTCGTGCATCCACTGCTGCGTCAGCACGAAGCTTCCGCCGGCTCCGGTGTGCCCCGCGGGGATCAGCGCGGCCGCGCGCGCCTCCTCGTCGTGCGGATTCTCGGTGCCGTCGACGAAGCCCGTCATGTCGCGCGAATCGAGGTAGGTGAAGCCGTGCAGTTCGAGCTCGAGCGTTGCTATGCCGGCGAGCGCGCGACCGATCTCCATGGCGAAGGCGACGTTCAGGTCGTGACGCTCGCCGTGCAGCCACACCAGGATGTCGCCCTGCGTGCCGGGCGCGATGCGGTCCTGCTTGCCGAGCACCGGATGGAACGCGATGAAGTTCTCCGGCACTTCCTGCGGCGCGAGACGCTCCCAGGCGTCGCGGCCGAAGGCCAGCACGAGGCTGGTTTCGGGTGCACGCGCGGCGAGCGCCTGCCCCAGAACGCGCCTGAGTTCCTCGGGTTGCCAGCGTGCGCGCAGGTGAAACTCGAGGAAATACTGATGCGGCGTGTTCTCGCGGAAAATCGCCGGCTGGGGAGTTGGCATTGCCTCAATCTCCGTGGCATGGTCGGTATCGGGGGTTGCCGCTAAAGCTACCACGCGCCCGAGACGCGCAACAACCCGCGCCCGCCGCCGGTGCAGTGCAGTGCTGTACTTGCCTGCGCGGCATCACTACACTCTCGCGACCCCGGCGCGGGTCGCGCGCGGGAGTGCCAGGAAACCAACGTGAACGCGCAATTCGAACAACGGCTCGCTGCCCTGGATCGAGGCGACAACAGCAGGCTGCTGCGCTACATCCGCCGTGGCATCGAGAAGGAAAGCCTGCGCATCACGCCGCAGGGACGGCTCGCACAGACGCCGCATCCCGCGGCGCTAGGTTCGGCGCTGACGCATGCCTCGATCACCACCGATTATTCCGAGGCGCTGCTGGAGTTCATCACGGGCGCCGGCACCGAGCTCGAGCAAACGCTGGACGAGCTCGATCGCATCCACCGCTTCGTCTACCCGCGCATCGGCGACGAACTGCTGTGGACCTCGAGCATGCCCTGCGTGCTGGAAAGGGACGAGGACATCCCGGTCGCGCGCTACGGCAACTCCAACGTCGCGCGCATGAAGACGATCTACCGCATCGGCCTGGGGCATCGCTACGGGCGCCTGATGCAGACGATCGCCGGCCTGCACTACAACTTTTCGCTCGATGACGATTTCTGGGAGTGGTTGCGCGCGGAAACCGCAAACACGCTCACGCTGCAGGATTTCAAGACCGAGCAGTATTTTTCGCTGATCCGCAATTTTCACCGCCACGCGTGGCTGCTGGTCTACCTGTTCGGCGCCTCGCCGGCGTTGTGTGGCACCTTCGTGGCCGGGCGAGCGCACGGTCTGCAGCCGCTTGGCGCCGGCACGCTGCATGCGCCCTGGGGCACGTCGCTGCGCATGGGTGACCTCGGCTACCAGAGCAACGCGCAGCGCAGCATTGACATTCCCTACAACAGCCTCGGTGATTACGTCGGCGCGCTGCAGCGCGCGATCACCGAGGCGCACCCCGAGTACCAGCGCATCGGCGTGCGCGACGGTGACAACTGGCGGCAGCTGAACGCGAGCCTGCTGCAGATCGAGAACGAGTTCTACGCCACGATCCGTCCCAAGCGGGTCACGCGCAGCGGCGAGTCGCCGCGCCGCGCGCTGGAGGAGCGGGGCGTGGAGTACATCGAGGTGCGCTGCCTCGACCTCGACCCTTTCGAGCCGATCGGCATCGCGCGGCCCACGGCGCGCTTCCTCGATGCCTTCCTGCTGTTCTGCCTGCTGCACCAGAGCCCGGCCTCGGACGCGCCGGCGCGCCGGCTCGCGCGCGAGAACCTGCTGACCGTGGTCAACCGCGGCCGCGAGCCCGGGCTGCACCTGGCGCAGGCGGACGGCACTGGCGTGGAGCTGCGGCAACTCGGGCTGCGCATGCTCGATGACATCGCGGCGATCGGCGTGCTGCTCGACCGCGCGCGCAACGGCGTCGAATACCGCGACAGCATCGCCGCGCAGCGGCTGAAGCTCGAGCAGCCCGCGCTGACACCCTCGGCGCGGGTGCTCGAGGCGCTGCGCGCGGGCGAGGGCTCCTTCTTCCGCTTCGCGATGGCGCAGTCGCGGCTACACCGCGAGCACTTCCTGGCGCGCCCGCTCGACGATGTCTCGCGCGCGCACTTCGAGCGCCTGGCGGCCGAGTCGCTGGACGCGCAGCGCGCCATCGAGCAGGCCGACGCAGTCCCTTTCGAAACCTACCTCGCGAACTATTACGCGCAGTAGGTCCTGCGCGTGAACCACCTCGCGCACTTCCACCTCGCGGGTGAATGCGAGCACCTGGTCTTGGGCGCGCTGCTCGGTGACTACGTGAAGGGACCGCTCACCGGGGCGCTGCCGCAGGCGCTGGAGCGCGGCATCAGGCTGCACCGGCGCGTCGATGCATTCACCGACGGCCACGAGCGCCTGCGCGCGCTGCGCGTGCATTTCGGCCCCGGCGAGCGCCGCCTCGCCGGCGTGGTCATCGACCTCTTCTTCGATTTCCTGCTCACGCGGCACTGGGAGCGGTTCCATGCTCCGGCGCTGCGCGAGTTCAGCACGCGCGTCTGCCTCATCCTCGAGCGGCACGCGGCGACGTTGCCGCCGGCGGCGGCGCGCCAGGCGCGTCGCATCGTCGAGCACGACCTGCTCTGCCGCTATGGCGAGGTCGAGGTGCTGGAAGGCACGCTGGAGCGCCTGGGGGAAGTGCTACGCCAGCCGCGGGCGATGCGTTCCGCCATCGCCGTGGCGTGGTCGCGGATGAGGGAGTTCGAGGAGTCCTTCCTCGCGTTCTATCCGCAGCTGGTCGAGATCGCCGGCGCGCCGGAGTTCAGGCTCTGAGAGGCGCCTCTCAGCGCTGCAGGATGAACGAGGTGAACAGCAGGTCCGTTACGCCCGACTGCGCGGGCGCGGCGTCGCCGGCCGCCGTCGCGATCACCCTGCGCACGGCTTCCAGTGCTGCAAGCCGCAGCGCCTCGCGCTGCTCCGGCGCGGCCAGCGCTTCGGCGCTCTGCCCGCTGAGCAGCATGATGAGTTCGTGGCGCAGCGCGGGCATGTGCAGCTCGACCGCGGCGACGGCCTCCGCGGCAACGCGCAGCGACACCTCGGTCTTGAGGTAGCCGATGCGACCGGAGGTGCCGAAATTGACCACGAAGGCAGGCTGCATCTCGATGTACTCGAAATCCGGCCCGCCCTCCTCGGTTTTCTCCGCGGATTTCGCCTGCGCCATCAGTGGCAGCAGGCACAGGAGCATCAGGCAGGCGCGGCGCGCGATCGACATGCGGATATCCCCGGCGGTTGAGCGACAAAGGATACACGATGGCGTCGCGGCGATTGACCGTCGCCGACGCTTCACATAGCGTGAGCGCCCGTCACGCGTTCATGGAGTCGAGAATCGGATGCTGCCCGCCTGGATCAGGTCCCGCCAGGTCTTCCTGGGAATTTTCATCGCCACCGCCCTGATGATGGGCTTCGGTTACTGGCTGCAGTATGCCGAAGGCCTCGAACCGTGCCCGCTGTGCATGACGCAGCGCATATTCATCACGCTGGCGGGGCTCAGCGCGCTGGTGGCGGCGCTGCACGGCCCGGGTCGCGCCGGCATCCGCGTGTACGGTTCACTGGTGACGCTGTGGTGCCTGGTCGGCGGCGGCTTTTCGTTGCGCCATCTCTGGCTGCAGAGCCTGCCCCCGGGGCAGGCGCCCGCCTGCGGACCGGACCTGGCCTACATGTTCGACGCCTTTCCCCTGAAGGATGCCCTGCTGCTGCTGCTGCGCGGTGACGGCAACTGCGCGGAAGTGGATTGGGCTTTCCTCGGCGTTGCCATACCCGGCTGGACGCTGCTGGCCTTCGCGGTCATCGCGACGCTGGCCGCATGGAGCGCCCTTCGCCCCCGAACGTGAATTTTCCCCTTATGTCCTGAACTTAAAGTTGTTTGTCATCAATTTATTGCTAGTCTCCTGATTGACAACACTTTGGTCAAACGGCGACCGGGCATCGATCCGGATGGCGGCAAGGGGATGGGCATGGGCAGAAAAGTTACGCGCAATGGCGATCACTGGCGCGCGGTGGACAGCCTGCTGCAGCGCTGGCTCGGGGATCGGCAACAGCTGCTGAGCCTGCTGTGCGAGCTGGGCGCCGTGGTCAGGAGCGGCCCGCATCGCAGCGCGGCGCGCCAGAAGCTCGACCGCTTCTGCGAGGTTCTCGTCGATTACGTGTCGGCCGGGCACTTCGAGATCTACTGCGCCCTGCTGGACGAAGGCGAGCGTTTCGGCGCGAAGCGTTGCCGCGAGGCGGCCGACCTGTACGCCAGGATCGTGCCGACCACGGCCGTCGCGCTCGACTTCAACGATCACTACTTCAACGGCGGCAGCGGGCGCGCGCTCGCGCAGGACCTCTCGACGCTCGGCCAGGTGCTGGCATCGCGCTTCGACTGGGAAGACGCGCTGATCCGTCGCCTGCACATGGCCGGACGCGCGGTCGCCTGATCTTGCACCGCGCGATCGCGCTGGCCCTCTGCCTCGGGCTGGCCGCCTGCGGATCGCGCGATGCGCCGCTGGCGAGTCTCGAAGTCGCCGAGCCCGGCGCGTTCAGCGCCGCGCTCTCGCCCGATGGCCGCCAGGCCGTGATCGGTTCGCTGCGTCACGGCGGCAGCCTGTGGGAACTGGATACCGATCAACGCCGCTTCAACTGGAATCACCGCGCCGGCGAAAGCACGCCGATCACTGTCGTGGCCTTCGCGCCCGGAGGCGATGCGGTGATGACGGCTTCGCATGACACGCTGGTGCTGTGGGATACGGCCAGCGGCGGGGCGATCACTTACTTCACCGCGCCGGCCAAGGTGAACGCGATCGCGCTCGGACCCGGCGGACGGCTCGCCCTGCTGGGGCTCAGCGACGATACCGCGGTGCTTTTCGATGCGCGCAAGGGCGGCATCAGGCGCGTGTTCGCCCACGAGGGGCGGGTGCGCAGCGTGGCGCTGGACGCCGATGCGCGCCTGGCGCTCAGCGGCAGCGAGGACCGCAGTGCCAGGCTTTGGGACGTGGCGAGCGGCGCGCAGTTGCAGCGCTGGCAGCACGACGCCGACGTGCGCCTGGTCGCGCTGGCGCCTGACGGCTCGCGCGCGCTCAGCGTCAGCAAATACGACCGCGCGGTGGTGTGGGACACGTTGTCGGGGCGCGAGCTCGGCGCACTGCCGGCGTTTCGCGCGCGCGTCACGCGCGGTGAGACGTGGACCGCCGCGGCGTTCTCAGCCGACGGCACACGGCTGCTCACCGGCACGACCGACCGGCGGGTTCAATTATGGGAGCTGCCTGCACTCGAGCGGCGAGCGCAGTGGGAGATGCCCCGCAGGGCCGAGTGGAAACGCTCAGGCGCCTACATACTGGCGGTAGGCTTCGGCGCCGCGGAGGGCGCCTGCCTGAGCGTGTCGGCGGACGGATTCGTGCACCGCCTGCGCCTTACTCCTTAGCCGCTTCGGTCGCCTCCTTGGGCTCGATCGACAGGAGTTCCACTTCGAACTTCAGCGCCGAGTTCGGCCCGATCTGGTTGCCCGCGCCGCCGGGGCCGTAAGCCAGGCCCGAGGGGATGTAGAGTTCCCACTTCGAGCCAACCGGCATCAGTTGCAGTGCCTCGACCCAGCCCGGGATCACGCCGCCGACCGGGAAGGTCACCGGCTCGTTGCGCTTGTAGGAGCTGTCGAACTCGGTGCCGTCGATCAGCGTGCCGCGATAGTGCACCTTGACCACATCCTCGGCGCCCGGCTTCGGACCTTCGCCGGCGGTGACGATCTTGTACTGCAGACCGCTTTCCGTGGTTACCACGCCTTCCTTGGCGGCGTTGTCCTTGAGGAAGGCCTCGCCCTCGGCGAGGTTCTTGTCGGCAGCGGCCTTCTGTTCGGCCTGCATGCGCTCGGAGTGCGACTTCTGCAACTGTTGCATGCCGGCGGTCACTTCCTCGTCCGTCAGGGCCAGCTTGTCGGCAGTGAAGCCCTCGCGCACGCCTCTGGCCAATGCGTCGGCATCGACCTGCAGCTTGTCGTTGCGGAACTGGCGGCCCATCGAGGCGCCGAGGCTGTAACCCATGCGCTGGGCATCGGTGCTGATCGCGGCGCCGCCTTCGGCCTTGGCGGCATCTTCGGGCGCTTTGGATTCATTGCAGCCCGCGAGCGCGAGCAGCGACACGCAGAATGCCACGGGCAAGGAAACGGAACGGTTCATCTGGAGTCCTCGGGGGTGTGACGCGCGCATGCGCGGAAGCGCCGCATCATACATGAGGCCCCGCGCGCTTGGATATGCGCCGCCCGAGCTCAGCAATCGAATACCAGCGCGGCCAACCGCGCGCCTTCCATCCGTGCCTGCGCGGGGCCCGTGCCGCAGCCTTCGAGGCATGCGGCGAGCGATTGCGCCGCGCATGCGCGCGCGGGCCCTGCGCGCAGCGACGATGCTCCGTCCGCGAGCAGCCTGGCCTGGCGCCGCTCGGCCGCGAGCTCCGCCTGCATCAGGCGATCGGCGCCGACGGCAAGCGCGGGGGAGTCGAGCGCATCGGCGGCGCGACGGATTGCGCGCCGCGCCGCGCGCAGCGGACGCACCAGGTGACGGTCGAGCGGCTCGAGGCGCGCCGTCGCCTGGCGCAGGGCCGCGTCCCGTACGCACTCGCCGCCCTGCGCGCGCCAGGCGCAGTACAGCAACAGCATCACGTTCGCGCCGTGCGCGTCCTGGAGCGCCACGCAGCACTGCGCCACGCCGGGACGCGCGTAGCGTAGGAGCGCGAACTCCCAGAATTCCTCCGTGTCCATGATCCCCCCGTGCATGCAACCGGACTCTCGCCTGACGGCGTATGGGTTGTCGCGCTTGAAACGCACCGCGCCAATCCCCATCTTCACAGCACATGATGCCCGGGTGCTATGATTCGCGCACGGCCCCGACCTCACCCGCAACGCATCCGGAGATACCGATGAGCGAGCATATTGTCCACGTCACCGACGCCTCCTTCGAGGAGGAAGTCCTGAAGTCCAAGCTTCCCGTCCTCGTGGACTACTGGGCCGAGTGGTGCGGACCATGCAAGATGATCGCGCCGGTGCTCGACGAGATCGCGCGCGAGTACGCCGGACGGCTGAAAGTCTGCAAGATGGACGTGGACGCCAACGGCGAGACGCCTGCGCGCTTTGCGATCCGCGGCATCCCGACGCTGATGATCTTCATGGACGGCAACGCCGAGGCGACCAAGGTGGGCGCGGTATCGCGTTCGCAGCTCGCCGCGTTCATCGACTCGGCCATCGCCTGAGTCCCGATCGTGCGTGCGCGGGCCCGTCGAGGGCCTGCGCCACGCGACGCCCGGGGTGCTGGACTGGCGCCGGGAGCGCGTGCTACATTTGCCCCCGTTCGAACGTAGCCAGCCTGTCCAGCCACTCCTGATCTGCCGCTTCAACCCCTGTTTCCGCGACTGGATCTGCGCTTCTCGGCGTGACTAGCTGGCATCTCCGCGTGCCGCCTTCCGGCAACGCACAAATCCATTCTTCCCATCCAGCACACCACACCAACACACATGAACCTGACCGAACTCAAAGAAAAGCCGATCAATGAACTCGTCGAAATGGCCGAGGCCATGGGCATCGAGAACGTCGCCCGTTCACGCAAGCAGGACGTGATCTTCTCACTGCTCAAACGCCACGCGAAGAGCGGCGAGGAGATTTCCGGCGACGGCGTGCTGGAAATACTCTCCGACGGATTCGGCTTCCTGCGCTCGGCGGATTCGAGCTACCTGGCCGGCCCCGATGACATCTACGTCTCGCCGAGCCAGATCCGGCGCTTCAACCTGCGCACGGGCGACACGATCTCCGGCAAGATCCGCCCGCCGAAGGACGGCGAGCGCTACTTCGCGCTGCTGAAGGTCAGCGACGTCAACTTCTCGGGCTCCGACACCTCGCGCACCAAGGTGCTGTTCGAGAACCTCACCGCGCTGTTCCCGCAGGAGCGCCTGAAGCTCGAGCAGGGCAACGGCAGCAGCCAGGATCTCTCGGGCCGGATCATGGACCTGGTCTCTCCGATCGGCAAAGGCCAGCGCGGCCTGATCGTCTCGCCGCCGAAGGCCGGCAAGACGCTGATCCTGCAGAACATCGCGCAGTCGATCGTGCGCAACAATCCCGAGTGCTACGTGATCGTATTGCTGATCGACGAGCGCCCGGAGGAAGTGACCGACATGGAGCGCTCGGTGCGCGCCGAGGTGGTCGCCAGCACCTTCGACGAGCCGCCGGCGCGCCACGTGCAGGTGGCCGATATGGTGATCGAGAAAGCCAAGCGCCTGGTCGAGCACAAGAAGGACGTGGTGATCCTGCTCGACTCGATCACGCGCCTTGCGCGCGCCTTCAACACCATCGTGCCCTCCTCGGGCAAGGTGCTCACGGGCGGCGTCGACGCGCACGCGCTCGAGCGGCCGAAGCGCTTCTTCGGCACCGCGCGCAACATCGAGGAAGGCGGCAGCCTCACGATCATCGCCACCGCGCTGATCGACACCGGCTCGAAGATGGACGAGGTGATCTACGAGGAGTTCAAGGGCACCGGCAACATGGAGCTGCACCTCGACCGGCGCATCGCCGAGAAGCGCGTGTTCCCCGCGATCAATATCCGCCGCTCCGGCACCCGTCGCGAGGAACTGCTGACCAGCGATGAAGAGCTGAACCGGATGTGGATCCTGCGCAAGCTGCTGCACTCGATGGAAGACATCGACGCGACCGAGTTCCTGGTCGACAAGCTCAAGGACACCAAGACCAACGACGAGTTCTTCTCGTCGATGAAGCGCAAGTAAACCTCGCAGGACGTACCGCGCCATGTCGTACCGCGACCTGCGCGAGTTCATCAAGGCGCTGGAAGCCGCCGGCGAGCTGAAGCGGATCGCGGTTCCCGTCGATCCGCATCTCGAGATCACCGAGATCTGCGACCGCACGCTGCGCGCGGGCGGCCCCGCGCTGCTGTTCGAGAACCCGAAGGGCTCGAAGATTCCCCTGCTCGCGAACCTGTTCGGCACGGAGCTGCGCGTCGCGCGCGGCATGGGCCGCTCGGATACCGCGAGCCTGCGCGAGATCGGCGAGCTGCTCGCCTTCCTGCGCCAGCCCGATCCGCCGCGCGGCATGCGCGAGGCGTGGAACCAGCTGCCGATCTTCCGCCAGGTGCTGACGATGTCGCCGAAGGTGGTCGCGCGCGGCGAGATCCACGACAACATCATCGAGCGCGACGACGTAGATCTCACGATGCTCCCGATCCAGACCTGCTGGCCCGGCGACGTGGGGCCATTGGTGACCTGGCCGCTGGTGATCACGCGCGGCCCGCACAAGGAACGGCAGAACCTCGGCATCTACCGCATGCAGTTGATCGGCCGCAACCGCCTGATCATGCGCTGGCTGTCACACCGCGGCGGCGCGCTGGATTTCCAGGAGTTCAGGCAGCAGAACCCCGGCAAGCCCTACCCGGTGGCGGTGGCGCTGGGCGCCGATCCCGCGACTATTCTCGGCGCCGTCACGCCGGTGCCGGACACGCTGTCCGAATACGCTTTCGCCGGGCTGCTGCGCGGCTCTAAGACGCTGCTGGTCAACGCCGGCGTGGGCAACCTGCAGGTGCCCGCGAGCGCCGAGATCGTGCTGGAAGGCCACATCTACCCCGACGATTTCGCCGAGGAGGGCCCCTTCGGTGACCACACCGGTTACTACAACGAGGTGGAGCGCTTCCCGGTGTTCACGGTCGAGCGCCTGCTGCATCGCGACAACCCGATCTACCACAGCACCTACACCGGTCGCCCGCCGGACGAGCCCGCGGTGCTGGGCGCGGCGCTGAACGAGGTGTTCGTGCCGCTGCTGCAGCGGCAGTTCCCGGAGATCGTGGACTTCTACCTGCCGCCCGAGGGCTGCTCGTACCGCCTCGCGGTGATCACGATGAAGAAGCAGTACCCGGGGCACGCCAAGCGCGTGATGATGGCGGCGTGGTCCTTCCTGCGCCAGTTCATGTACACGAAGTTCCTGATCGTGACCGACGACGACATCAACGCGCGCGACTGGAAGGACGTGATCTGGGCCATGACCACGCGCATGGACCCCAAGCGCGACACGCTGCTGCTCGAGAACACCCCGATCGACTACCTCGACTTCGCCTCGCCCGTGGCGGGCCTCGGCGGCAAGGTCGGCTTCGACGCCACCAACAAGCTGCCCGGCGAGACCACGCGCGAGTGGGGCCGCCCGATTGCGATGGATGCGGCAGTCAAGCAGCGCATCGACGAGATGTGGGGCTCGCTCGGCATTTCCTGAGCCCGGCAATGCCGACGAAGGCGTCGCGAACATCGCGCGGCGCCGGTCGAAGCGCCGCAGTAGCGCGCCATGCGCGCGATTTCCTCCGAAGATCGCGCGGCGAGAACATTGCCGAGGCCGCAGTGCGTGAGGTTCGTGAGGAAGCCGGCTTCAATCCGTCGGTCGCGGACATCGGCATGCCGCTGTGGCACCGCTGCACGCTCACTCGGTCATGGAACGATCCGCGCAAGCACATTCTGCGCAAGCTCACTACGCAGCCGGACCTGGTCCCGGAACTCCGGGGCAAGGGTCTCGGCGGGAAACTCGTGGCCACGTTGGAATCGCTGCTGACAGCCCGGGGATGCCCGAAGCTCAGCCTGCAGCTTCGCGCCGGCGTAAAGCGCACGTCAATGATCCGGGCTGGCGACGATTTCATGTTCGGTGTGGCTGAGCCGTATGAAATGTACGAGAGACTTTGCATCATTACGGGTTGCAGGCAGACCCGTGTGCACTTGACGTTCTCATTTCACTGACGCGTTTTATGGGCGGCGATGAGCCGCGGCCTGGCGGGCATGTGCAGCAGAGCGCAAAGATACGCTGCAAAGGCGGCGCGCCCGAGCAGGCTTTGCATCGGACACCCACGGCGGCGCTGAACGTGACGTTCGGCAGGATATGAGTGATGAACAATACCTGTCGTCTTTACACGGACCTGGCATGGCTGTGGCCAATGTGGGGCGATGCCGCCGATGAGTACGCTCACTACTGCCGTCATGTCGCGAACCTGATTGCACAGCATGCAATGCATCCGGCACGCACACTGCTGGACATCGGGTGCGGCGGAGGCAGCGGACATTCCGGCTGGGGAGGACATTCGATGCCGTCCTGATGGACGACGCAGTTTCATACATGACCTGCCTCGCGGACTTCGTGGCGGCGTTGCGCACGGCGTCTGCCCACCTGGATGCCGGCGGGGTTCTGGTCGTGACGCCGGACGTGACTGTCGAAACATTCCGGCAAAACAGCACCGTCGCCACGCACGCCACGCGCAAGGGAACACCGGACGAGCTCGATGTCGTTTTCGTCGAGAACGTCTATGACCCCGACCCTGCGGATGAACAGTATGAGACGACGGTCCTCTATCTCATCCGGGACCATGGACGCCTTCGGATCGAGACCGACCATTGGACGATGGGCCTCTTCTCTCTCGATACCTGGCGACGTGTTCTGCGCGAAGCCGGTTTCGAGGTGCATGAGCACAAGTACAACGCGTGCGATGACGAGTACACGGTGTTCGCCTGCGTAAAGACCCCATGAAGGCCGAACAACAGCTTGCAGCCGTCGTTGCCCTGCAGCGCGGCCGAACCACGACGTCAGGCCACGCCACGTGCTCCGGTCCGGACCCCTGGAGCCGCGGCTTTGGCAAAATGGAGCTTTTCTGCATTGGATATTCCACGGGTCTTCAACATCACCGAAAGCGCTCGCCGCATCCACAGCCCGTTCACACCGCAAAAGCTCGCCATTCTCGGTGCGGCACTTCGCCTGGAAGCGGGAACCCCGGTGATCGACCTCGGCAGCGGTTCGCGAAAGATGTTCGAGCCGAACTGAGCTCGGAACCCGGGCGCCACGACGCCTACACGCGTCAATACCTCGGCTGGGGCGTCTTCGCGCTGATGATGCGGTGATGAGGGGATTGATGGTGCGTTTACGGAAATGCGGATCGACAACGAATATATCGTCGCGCTCGGGCCGCCAGAAGAGGTGGCGGCCGTCGCTGTATTGCTCGCCTCCGACGAAGCACCGTACATTAGCGGTGTCGAGCTGAACATGGACGGCGGCATTCAGGCCGGTTCCACTGCCGGCCCGAATGCCGAAGGCGCCTGGGCACTCGTTGCAGCCCGACGAGCCCTACGGGCCGCGGCCTGAAGCCATGCCTCAGCCCAGAACCGTGTAACAAACGCAGGGAGGAAACATGAAAAGGACCATCGCGATCGCTCTGGCAATGGCTTCGAGCGCCGCATTTGCCGACGTTGTGGTGCCGATGCACATGGTCGATGCTAAGGGTGCGGGTGCGGGTGTCGGGCAGGTAACCATCTCCGAATCCCGATACGGCCTCGTGTTCACGCCTGCACTGCAAGGCTTGTCTCCTGGAATCCATGGCTTCCATGTGCACCAGAACCCGAGCTGCGAGCCCCAGGAAAAAGACGGAGCAATGGTCGCAGCCGGTGCGGCGGGCGGCCACTATGATCCAGCCGCTACCAACGTGCACGGCGCCCCATGGGGTGACGGCCACCTGGGTGATTTGCCGGCGCTCTACGTGGATGCAAACGGTTCGGCGGCCCAGCCGGTGCTGGCGCCGCGCCTGAAACTGGATGACATCCACGGCCGTGCCCTCATGGTGCATGCGGGCGGTGACAACCATTCGGATCATCCGGCAGCCCTGGGTGGTGGCGGTGCGCGCATTTCCTGTGGTGTGATCGAGTAGCCGCGTGGCCGCCGGGCCTGAACGTCCGGCGGCGACAGTCTGCAGCATTGGCCGTGGCCGCTGAAATGGAAGGCTTGGAGTACTTCCTGGACATCTACGCGGCGCTGCCTCGCGCTGGCCCCGGTTCCCACGAGTGCACCCGGCGGGCCTGGGGATTGATGTCGGGCGTACCAGCGTTCCCGCGCATTCTCGACATCGGCTGCGGGCCGGGCGTGCAAACGGTCGATCTTCTGAAGATTTCCGGTGGGAAGGTCGTGGCGCTGGATTTTCTCCCGCTGATGGTCGAGAGAACGAGGTCCAACGCCGCGCAAGCAGGCGTTGCGGAGCGGCTGGAAGTCCTGGAGCAGGACATGAAGCACATGGACTTTGCTCCCGGCAGCTTCGATGTCATCTGGTCGGAAGGCGCGATCTACAACCTCGGTTTCGAAAATGGCCTCGAGACAATCAAGCGCCTTGTCCGGCCGGGCGGCCATGTAGCCGTCAGCGAGGCCGTGTGGCTGAAGCCTGACCCGGCGGCGCCAGCAGTCGAGTTCTGGAGGCAGTATCCGGAGATCGACACGATCGACAACAAGCTCGCCGTGATCGATCGACTGGGATACGAGCGGGAAGGCCACTTTGTTCTTCCCGAAAGTGCGTGGACCGCTGACTACTACGATCCGATGGCAGAGCTCCTGGCCGCGAAGTCGAAGCAATGGAGGGGCGTTCCCGAAGGTCTGGCGGTGATCGAGGAAGCCCGCCAGGAAATCGAGCTCTACCGGAAATTCCGGGACTGTTATGGCTACGTGTTTTTTGTGATGAAGCGCCCGCTCGAACAGCCGTAGTTGGCGAGGACGCATGCGCACAGAAACAGCCCTCGAATCCTGGCATCGGCTGGTGGATGGCCGGTATGCTCGAGGCGTCCAGGTGACAATTCAGTGCCTCCCTGGTCCTTGCCTCGTTCACCGGGGCGCGAGCACGGGTGGTCGAGGCATTTGCGTTCGTTCACGACTCGTGCCGTATCGATGACGACGCGGACCCGGAGCACGGCGCCAGGGTGGCGGAGTTCGCGAGGAGACTGGTCCACCGCAAGACCTTGCCGCTGCTGCCGGACGAGATGGAGTTGCTGGTCAGGGCCTGAGGGTCACAGCGACGGACGCACGCTGGACGACATCACGGTCTGCACCTGCTGGGACGCAGATCGGCTGGACCTGGGTCGCGTGGGGCTGAGGCCCGATCCCGAGTACCTCTGCACCGATGCGGCCAGGCAACCGGCGTTCATCGACTGGGAGTATCGGCGCAGTCTGCGCGGTGGCGCCTGAGCCTTCGTTGCTGGCGCACCGGCGCGGAAAAATCCGGGGTGCGTGGCTTGCCCGGTATCGTGCTGCCGGGCGAAGCGGTCAATCCCCGGTGCCTGGCGAGCGCTGAGCGCGCCATGCCATCCGGGCTCTACGCTGCTCCTTGCGCCCGGGGCAGCACCGAGATCCGGTGGATCACCCGACGCCCCTCGTAATCGCGCACGGCATAGTGCTGCGCCGCGCGCTGGTCCCAGATCAGCAGATCGCCTTCGTTCCACTGGTAGCGAAAGCCGAACTCCGGCTTCTGCATGTGGCGGAACAGCAGGTCGAGGATCGCGCTGCCCTCGAGCGGCGGCAGCCCCTGCAGGAAGCGGGTGTAGGTCGGGCTCACATTGAGCCAGGGCAGGCCGTTCGCGGGATGGCGCATCACCACCGGATGCAGGGAGGCACGTCCCGAGGCCAGTTCCGCGGCCACCTTGTCGCGCAGCGGCAGCCCCGCGCGCCAGCCCGCCTCATAGGTCATGGCGAGATCGTGCTCGCCCCGCAGCCCCTCGAGCAGCGTTTTCATGCGGTCGGACAGGCCCGCGTAGGCCGCGCGCGTGCTGATGAACGCGGTGTCTCCGCCGCAGGCCGGCAGCTGCTGCGCGTGCAGCAGGTTCACCATCGGCGGCGCCGGCAGGAAGGTCTCGTCGGCGTGCCAGGAATCGGCGCGGTCGCCGCGATCGGAATCCACGACGGTGATGTGCGGCACGCCCTCGATGCGCTGGAAATACTCCGTGGCGTTGTGCTCCGGCTCGCCGAAATGCCGTGCGATCTGCAGGTGCTGCTGCGGGCTCATGCCGCGCGCGGGCACCGCGATGACCTGGTGCTCCCACAGCGCTGAGGCCAGTGCGTCGAACAGGTCCGCGCCGAGGCCGGCGGCAAAATCGATACCTTCGACGCGCGCGCCGAGCGTGCCGTTCAGGCGGGTGATCCTCAGGCTCATGGTGTGGTCTCCAGGTCCGATAGCGCCGGCGAGATTGCCGCAGCGAGCTGCGCACCGGCAAGTTACAGGGTGCTCATGCGCTCCATCGCCGTCCCGTGGCCTGCCCGGGTACCATGCAGCATTCTATGCACGGGGCAACCCTTCAGCCCGGAGCGATCCGCCCATGCCAACCTCCCTGCTCGCCTTGCTCGGCTTCATCGCCTGGACCCTGTTCCTGCTCGTGCTCATGGAGGCCATCCGCTCCGGGCTCGTCCTGACGGGGACCGTCCCCGCGAACGACTTCAATCCCGGGAACTCCAACCTGTCGCCTTTCATGCAGCGCCTGGCACGCGCACACGCAAACTGCCTCGAGGGTCTGCCGATATTCGGCGGACTGCTGCTCATCGCGGTCGTGGCCGGCAAGACGCACATCACGGATCCGCTGGCTTGTCTGCTGCTTGCGGCGCGCATCACCCAGTCGCTCATTCACCTGGCGTCGACCTCGCGGGTCGCGGTGACTGCACGGTTCTCGGCCTTCGCAGTACAGATGGGCATTGCCGTGTACTGGGTCGTCCTGCTGTACGGCGCATGAGCGTTGCAGCGCGCGCGCTGCTGCTCACTCCTCGGACTGGAAGCTCTTGACGATGTAGCCCCCCGATTTTTCGTCGAGCTCGAGCTCGAGCAGATGCCGCGCCTGCGCCTCCTCCAGCAACTGCCCGAAGCTGCGGAAGCCGTGATAGCTCTCGTTGAAACCCGGCTTGCGGCGCTTGATCGTCTGCTTGACCATCGAGGCCCAGACCTTCTCTTCCTGTCCGCGCTCCCCGAACAGGTCCTCGACGGTGGCCATCACCAGGTCGAGCGCCTCCTGCCTTTTGTCGTCGGCCGGCGGCAGCTCGGGCTCCTTCTCCTTGCCGTCCTTGCCCCTGGGCGCGGCGCTCTTCTTCGCAGCCGGGCGGCTGCGACGCTTGCGCTGGTTCTCGGGTTCACGCGCGAGGTCGTCGTAGTAGATGAACTCGTCGCAGTTGGCGATCAGCAAATCGGAGGTGGAGCTCTTCACGCCGACGCCGATCACGGTCTTGTTGTTCTCGCGCAGCTTGCTCACCAGCGGCGAGAAGTCGGAGTCGCCGCTGATGATCACGAACATGTCGACGTGCGACTTGGTGTAGCAGAGGTCGAGCGCATCCACCACCATGCGGATGTCCGCGGAGTTCTTGCCCGACTGGCGCACGTGCGGGATCTCGATCAGCTCGAAGGAGGCTTCGTGCATCGCCTTCTTGAACTCCTTGTACCGCTCCCAGTCGCAGTAGGCTTTCTTGACCACGATGTTGCCCTTCAGCAACAGCCGTTCCAGCACCTTGCGGATGTCGAAGGCGGCGTACTTGGCATCGCGCACGCCGAGCGCCACGTTCTCGAAGTCGCAGAACAGCGCCATGTTACGGGTATTGGGTCTGTCACTCATGCGGTTGTCCTAGTCCAGTCCAAAGAAGGCGCGAATGCGGGCCAGCATATCGGTACGCGCGCTTGCCGCCGCGTGTGCTCCGGCGGCCGAGCCGCGCAGCTCGCCCGTGAGCATGCCGCGCTCACGGAAGATATCCCCCGGCCCGAGCGAACTCACGTAACGGCGCGTGCCGCCGGTCTCGTCGCAGATCTCGGCGGCGCCCTCGATCACGAGGTACAGCCAGTGTGCCACGGCGCCCTGGCGCGTCACCACGTCACCCGCGAGAAAGGGCGCGTGCACCAGGTGCTGCGCAACCTGCGCCCTTTCGTCGTCCGACAGCGAGCCGAACAGCGGTACCATTCGCAGGGTATTCATGCGTCGCGCGATCTCCGCGGCGGCCAGCGCCGCGCGGCGCGCCTCGTCCTCGGCGAACACCAGGCGCTCCTCGCGACGCGAAGCGAGGTGGATGCCGGCGCGATCCAGGGCGGCCAGCGCATGGGCGCGCACCCGCGAGTCGGTGGCGTCGTCCACTTGGGGGTCGCGCAGCCAGTAGCGCAGCGCATAGCGGGCGCAGCCGTCGGTGACATCCACCAGGATCGCATCCGGCTTCCGGATCGCGGCTCACGCGCGAGGCGCGGATAGTCAGGCGCGATCGGGCTGGCGGCGAGCAGTTCGGCGCCCGCGCACGTCAGCAGGAGCACGAGCGCGTTGCGCACGCTGGCGCGCCCTGCGCGCTGGGTCGCGAGCAATATGCCGCCCAGCGCCAGTCCTGCTAGGACGGCGGTTGCGAGTTGCAGGCGGAATGTCAGATCCATCGCGGCAGGCAGCCCAGTGTTTTCCCGGCACACCGCCAGTACGTTAACCCATCGCCGGCGGCTGCGGATACCGCACCGCGCCTGCAGGGGGGGGGCGCGAGTGTTGCCGCCGGATGGCATCGGCGTATATTAGCCGCGAGGGCTCGCGGGCCCGGCGCGCGGTGGTGGAGGCTCACAGGAGGAACATCCATGCTGAAGCAGGTCGAACTGAAGCACTACATGGTGCAGAATCCCGTCAAGGTGCGCGCCGACGCGAACCTCCTCGATGCCATCCACCTGATCCTCGTGAACAAGATATCGGGCCTGTGCGTGGTCGATGAGCGCAACAAGCTGATCGGCGTGCTGTCCGAGACCGACTGCCTGCGCGGCGTGCTGAGCGCGACCTACAACGACTCGGGCATCGGCAGCGTGGGCGAATTCATGAGTTCGCAGAACCTGCACACCGCGTCGCCGGGCGATCACATCGTCGATATTGCCGCCGACATGCTCAAGCACAAGATACGGCGCCGCCCGGTGATCGACAGCGACGGCACGCTGCTCGGCCAGATCACCATTCGCCAGATCCTGCGCGCGGTGAAGGAATTCTCCAGCCCGAAGGATCGCACCGAACGCGACTGAGCGCGTGTGCGGCCGATGCGCCATGACAGTGTCTGGCCAATCCCGCAGAGATGCTGTCCCTGGTGATGCGCGAGAACCTCAACATGCGGCACCACGATCTCGAGGGGCTGCAGTATCAGGAGATTTTGCCGCCATGCGCACGAAAATCCCGAAGTCATTCGCAGTGGCGCTCATCCTCAGCGCCGGCGTGCAGGCGCAGGAACTGCCCGAGGCGGTCCCGATGCCGTCCGCCGCCCTTCCCTCGGTCGAATTGCCCACGGTCGCATTGCCGCCCGGGCTTGATCGCGTGCTGCGCGACTACGAGCTGGCTTGGATGCAGAAGCAACCGTCGGCTCTTGCCGGGATGTTCACAATGGACGGCATGGCATTGCATAGCGGCAGCCCACCCGCGCGCGGCGCCGCCCAGATATCGGCAGGGTATGCCGAAGCCGCGGGCACCCCGCTGTCGCTGCGCGCGCTGGCGTACGCGGTCTCACATGACATGGCGTATATCGTCGGCGCTTTCGCGCCCGCTGCCGGCGAACCGGACCACGGCAAGTTCGTGCTGGTCCTGCGCCGCGGGAGCGATGGCGACTGGAAGATTGCCGCCGACATCGACAACATGAACGCCCTGCCGGGAGCGCCGACGCCGGAGCCGGAGCAATCGAATGCGCCGGTATCCGTGCCGGAGCCCTAGGCCCGCGTCCTGGTCGTCGAGCGCGAAGGCGGCATCTGAGGCAGAGGCGCGACCATGCTTCATCACATTTCCTTTGGCGTGCGCGACCTGGCCTTGTCCGGCGCGTTCTACGACGCCGCGCTCGGTGCGCTGGGCTTTCGCCGCGTATTCGAGGCGGGAAATGCCATCGGTTACGGCCTGCTCGATGGCGAGGACGTGCTTTACCTGCAGCAGCGGCCGGATGCCGCGGCGCCGGGCCCCGGCTTTCACCTGGCGTTCGCCGCACCGTCGCGCGAGGCCGTGGACGCTTTCCATGCATGCGCATTGCGCGCCGGCGGCAAGGACAACGGCGCGCCTGGCCTGCGCCCGCACTACGGGCCCCACTACTACGCGGCGTTCCTGGTCGATCCGGACGGGCACCGGATCGAGGCGGTCTGCAAGGCTGCCGGGTAAGCGCTCGCGGCAAACTGAGGCTGCCCGGCGGCGGTGACGCCTGATGCCGGTTGATGACCAGGAGCGAAACCCATGACGGATCCCTTCCTTCTTGCAGCGATAGAGGAAGCGGAATGCGGCCTCGGCGAGGGCGGCATACCGATCGGATCGGTGCTGGTCCACGACGGGGCCATCGTCGGGCGCGGGCACAATCGCCGCGTCCAGCAGGGCAGCACCATCCTGCACGCCGAGATGGATGCGCTCGAGAACGCCGGCCGCCGCGACGCCGCGTTCTACCGCGAGTGCACGCTGTACACGACGCTCTCGCCCTGCGCCATGTGCAGTGGCGCGGTCGTTCTTTACGGCATTCCCCGGCTAGTCGTGGGCGAGAACCGGTCGTACATGGGCGAGGAGCAGTGGCTGGCGAGCCGTGGCGTGCGGATCCGGGTGATCCAGGACGCGCGGTGCATCGCGCTGATGCGCGAGTTCATGCAGCGGCATCCGGGGCTGTGGGCCGAGGATATCGGCGAGTGAACAGGGAGCGGCGACGCGCTGCCGTGGAGCATTGACCCATGCTGACACTGAAGCAGCTCGAGACCTACGAAGCCTGCGGTGGCGACGCCGACGGCTGGACGCGCCGTGGCGGTTCGCCCGGCATGGACTATGAGCACTGGCTATTGATCGACGAGCTGCTGCAAGGACTGCATCTGATACGATCCGGCCTGGCTTCGCAACGCTACGCGGACCGCATCCGCGGCGCGCTGCTCGCCGTCACGGACGATGAGGCAGTGCGCCACAAGCTCGCGCAAATGAGTGGAGACATGACATGAAAGCAGGGCCAGGCATACTTTTCGCCGTATCGCTGCTGCTCGGCGCGTGCAGCAGCGCTTACTACGGCACCATGGAAAAGCTCGGCGTGCACAAGCGCGACATCATGGTCGATCGCGTGGTGGCGGCGCGCGATGCCCAGACCGAGGCCAAGGAGCAGTTCCTCACCGCGATGGAGCAGTTCAGGGGCGTGGTCGCCTTCCAGGGGGGCGACCTGGAGCGCGAGTACCACAAGCTGGATGCGACGCTGCAGGAGAGCGAAGCGCGGGCCGCCGCGGTACGTGAGCGCATCAGCGCGGTCGAGGACGTGTCCGGGGCGCTGTTCAGCGAGTGGGAGGCGGAGTTGGGGCAGTACTCCAGCGATACGCTGCGCCAGGCCAGCCAGCGCAAGTACGACGCCACGAAGCGCAAGTACACGCAGCTGCTCGCGGCCATGAAGAGGGCCGAGGCGCGGCTGGAGCCGGTGTTGGTGCCGCTGCGCGACCAGGTGCTGTTCATGAAGCACAACCTCAATGCGCGCGCGATCGCGGGGCTGAGCGAGGAGGTGGTCAGCGTGCAGGCCAACGTGGACAGGCTGGTGCGCGAGATGGAGAGCGCGATCACGCAGGCCGACGCGTTCATCGCCGAGCTGCGGGCCGAGGAATGAGCGCGGCGTCGGCGCGGGTGTGCGCATGAGCGTCTGCCTCGCGGCCTCGCTCGCGCTGCAGGGCGGCGCGCTGGTCTATGCGGGGCCCGGCGGCGCTGCCTGGCGCGTGGACGCCGACAGCATCCGCGCAGTCGGGGAGCTGACCACGGCGGGCTGCGGCGAGGATCACCTGCTGGCCTTCGTGGTCGATGCCGGCGGGGGCTGGTTCCAGGCGTCGCGCGGCGCCCTCGGCGCCGACGAGGCGCTCGCGGCGCTCGGGCTCAGGCTCGGCGGGGCGATCGTTCCGGGGCTGGACGCCGCGGTCACTGGCGCGAGCCGCGTGTTGTGGCCGCCCGGGCTCGCGGGCACACGCCTGTTCGAATTCGGGACCGGCAGGCCTTGGCTGTGCGCGCAGCTGCTCGAGCGACTGGCTACCGGCATTGGCGCGCCGCCGCCGAGGGAAGGGCAGCACTGAATGGAACGGGGCATCGTGGGCTTCCACCAGGACGAGGAAGGGCACTGGGTGGCCGAACTGGAATGCGGGCACATGCAGCACGTGCGTCATGACCCGCCGTGGGTGAACCGCCCCTGGGTGACGAGCGCCGAGGGCCGCGCGGGCATGCTGGGCTTCATGCTCAACTGCCGCCTGTGCGATGCGCCCCGGGAGTCGTGATCGCGCGCCTTTGACGGGGTGCCCCGAAGCGGACCAGAATGCGGTGCGGCGGATCGGCTGCGATCCCGTGCCGACCGCTGGTGGATTAAAAGAATCGACAACAGCAGGGAGAAGCGCATGAAAAAGTATGCTGCAGAATGCTTTGGGACGTTCTGGCTGGTCCTGGGTGGTTGCGGAAGCGCGGTGCTCGCCGCGGCGTTTCCGGATGTCGGCATAGGGCTGCTCGGAGTATCGCTCGCCTTCGGTCTGACGGTGCTCACGATGGCGGTTGCGATCGGGCACATCTCCGGTTGTCACCTGAATCCGGCCGTATCGGTCGGGCTCTTCGTGGGCGGACGCTTTCCGGCGAACCAGTTGCTGCCCTACATCGCCGCACAGGTCGTGGGGGGCATCGTCGCCGGTGGCGTGCTGTACCTGATCGCCAGCGGCAAGGCTGGCTTCGATGTCGCGGGCGGGTTTGCATCCAACGGCTTCGGCGAGCATTCGCCGGGCGGCTACTCGATGGTCTCTGCGCTCGTCACCGAGGTGGTGATGACGATGATGTTCCTGCTGGTGATCCTCGGGGCCACCGACAAGCGCGCGCCGGCGGGCATGGCACCGATCGCGATCGGCCTGTGCCTGACGCTGATCCACCTGATCAGCATTCCCGTCACCAACACCTCGGTGAACCCGGCGCGCAGCACCGGGGTCGCGGTGTTCGTCGGTGACTGGGCGGTGGCGCAGCTGTGGCTGTTCTGGGTCGCACCGATCGCCGGTGCGGTGCTGGGCGCGCTGGCCTACCGCTTCATCGGCAGCGAGGATTGACGCCGCGCGCACCGGGCCGCATGCGCCGCGGCCCGGTGCGCAACACGGCGCATCGTCCATCTCTCCAGGTTCTCGCATCACAGGCGATCGGGCCTCACGCTGGGCGCGCTGCTGCAGTGTGACGGCTATCACGCGCGCCGCAAGCGAAGCCCGGTGCGGCCCGCGGCAGGCGAACATCGCGCGGCGCGAGCACGGATAAATGCCTATGCTTGCTGCACCTTGCCTGGCTGGAGAGCCAACGCCGTGAATTTCGAGGAATACCTGCGGATCCTGGCCAGGAACGACGGTTCCGACCTCTATCTCAGCACCGGCGCGCCGCCGTGCGCGAAGTTCCAGGGCGCGCTGAAGCCGCTGGCGACCGAGCCGATGAAGCCGGGCGAGATCGCCGGGATCGCCCACGCCCTCCTCGACGACGAGCAGCGCCAGCAGTTCGCGCAGGAACTGGAAATGAACCTCGCGGTCTCGATCCCCGGCGCCGGGCGCTTTCGCATCAACATCTTCCGCCAGCGCAACGAGGTCTCAGCGCGAGGTGGGCGTGGACACGCGCAGCTTCCACAACGCGCTGGTGAACACGCTGCGCCAGGCGCCCGACGTGATCCTGATCGGCGAGGTGCGCAACCGCGAGACCATGGAGCATGCGCTCGCCTTCGCCGAGACCGGCCACCTGGCGATCTCCACGCTGCACGCCAACAACGCCAACCAGGCGCTGGACCGCATCGTGAATCTCTTCCCCGAGGAGCGCCGCCCGCAGCTGCTGATGAACCTCGGACAGAACCTGCGTGCCTTCGTTTCGCAACGGCTCGTCCCCACCGTCGACGGCAAGCGCTGCGCGGCGGTCGAGGTGCTGCTCGGCACCAAGACCATCGAGGAGTTGATCATCAAGGGCGAGTTCGAATCGATCAAGGAAATCATGTCGAAATCCGAGGCGCTCGGCATGCAGACCTTCGACGCCGCGCTCTACAACCTCTACAAGGAAGGGCGGATCTCGATGGACGAGGCGATCCGCAACGCGGACTCGCAGAACGACGTGCGCCTGCGCATCAAGCTGGACCAGTCCGGCGGCAGCCTGGCACTGGAGGAGAGATCGACCTCCGACGGCAGACTGGAGACGCGGACCTCGACGGGCTTGACGCTGTCGCTGGAGGAAATGGAGGAGAAGGGCAAGGACGACAAGCCCGGCCACTGAGGGGCACGATGGGCGAAGACCGCATCGAGGTACGTGACATCGCGCGCGCGGCGCTCGGGTTGATCCCCGAAACGCCGCGGCTGCTGCGCGCCGGGCTCAGCCTGGCTCGGTTGCACCCGGAGGCGGAAAACTCGATCGGCCTGTTGCTGGAGCGGCGCGCGCGCGAGACGCCGTGGCACACGGCGCTGATGTTCGAGGGCGAGTGCTGGAGCTACCACGCGTTCAACGCCTGGGCCAACCGCATCGCGCGCGTGATGCGCGCTACCGGCGTTCGCCGCGGTGATACCGTCGCCATCCTCTGCGAAAACCGCCCTTCGATGCTTGCGTGCGTGGCGGCGGTCGCCAAGATCGGCGCGGTCGCCGGCATGCTGAACCCGAACCAGCGCGGCGCGGTGCTGCGCCACAGCATCGAGCTGCTCGCCCCGCGGGTATTCGTCGTGGCCGACGATTGCGTGGCGGCGCTGCGCAGCGCGCTGCCGCGCAGCCCGCGCGGCGTGAAGCTACTGTGGGACGGCGCCGGCGCGCCACCGCGCGGCATGAAGGACCTGCGCGCGCTGGCGGCCGGCGAGCGGGCCACCGATCCGGCGAGCACGCGACGCGTGAAGCTCGCCGATCCCTTCTGCTTCATCTTCACGTCGGGCACTACCGGGCTGCCGAAGGCGGCGGTGATGACGCAGCTGCGCTGGATGCGCGTCGGCTACGCGATGGGGCAGGGCGCGATGCGCCTCGGCGCCGACGACGTCTTTTACTGTGCGCTGCCTTTTCACCACAACAGCGCGCTCACGGTGTGCTGGAGCGCGGTGCTCACGGCCGGCGCCACGCTGGTGATGGCACGCAAGTTCAGCGCCTCGCGCTTCTGGGACGATATCCGCGCGAACGGCGCCACGGCCTTCGTCTACATCGGCGAGTTCTGTCGCTACCTGCTCGCGCTACCGCCTTCGCCCGACGACCGCCGCCATGCGGTGCGCGTGATGGTCGGCAACGGCCTCAGGCCGGAGATCTGGGACGAGTTCCAGCGCCGCTTCGGCGTCGCGCACGTCTGCGAGTTCTATGGTTCCAGCGAGGGCAGCCTCGGATTCGTCAATGCGCTGGGCCTGCCACGCACCGCCGGTGTCTGCCCGCTGCCCTATGCGATCGTGGCCTTCGATGCCGAGCGCGAGGAGCCGCTGCGCGATGCGCGCGGGCGCCTGCGGCGCGTGTCGCCCGGCGAGACCGGGCTGCTGCTGATGCCGGTCGGGCGGCTCATGCCCTTCGACGGCTACACCGACGCCGCCGCTACCGGCGCGCGACTGCTGCACGACGTGTTCCGCCGCGGCGACACGTGGTTCGACAGCGGCGACCTGGTGCGTGATCAGGGCTTTCGCCACATCGCCTTCGTCGATCGCGTCGGCGACACCTTCCGCTGGAAGGGCGAGAACGTGGCGACCACCGAGGTCGAGCGCGCGCTCGCGAAGGTGCCCGGCGTGGCCGGGGCCACGGTCTACGGCGTGCCGGTGCCCCTTGCCGACGGTCGTGCAGGCATGGCCGCGATCGTGCCGGAGCCCGGGCGGCGCTTCGATGGGAAAGCCGTCGCGGCGGTGCTCGCGCGCGAGCTGCCGGCCTACGCGGTGCCGCGCTTCGTGCGCCTGGTGACGTCGCACGAGACCACCGCCACCTTCAAGGTGCGCAAGGTCGAGCTGAAGCAGCAGGGCTTCGATCCCGGCCTCGTGGCGGATCCCCTCTATCTATTGGTCGAGCGCGCGCGCGGCTACCAGAAGCTGACGCCGCGCCTGCACGCGCGCATCCGCTCGGGCCAGCTGCGCGTGCCCTGAGCCGGCGCGCTGAACCCGCGGCGCAGGGCAGAGTTGCGCTACAGTAGCCCCCGACAACGGCCCGGGCGGAGACCAGGATGCAGCAGCTCAGCGGACAGGACGCGATGTTCCTCTACGGCGAGATGGACAACACCCCGATGCACATCGGCCCGGTGTTCATCTACGACCCGTCCACGGCACCCGGCGGCCTGGTGCGCTTCAAGGACGTGCTGCGCACGTTCGGCGAGCGCATCCACCGCTCCCCGGTCTTCACGCGCCGCCTGTCGATGGTGCCGTTCAACCTGGACCACCCGTTCTGGGTCGACGGGGGCGAGACCGACATCGAGTTCCACGTAAGGCACATCGCGCTGCCCAAGCCCGGCGACTGGCGCCAGTTCTGCATCCAGATCGCCCGCCTGCACGCGCGCGCGCTCGATCGCGCGCGACCGCTGTGGGAGGCCTACATCATCGAGGGGCTGGACAACGTGGAGGGGCTGCCGCCGGGCAGTTTCGCGATGTTCCTGAAGATCCACCACGCGGCGATAGACGGCGCCACGGGCGTCGAGCTCATGGGCGCGCTGCACGATCTGGAGCCGGTGGCGCCGCCGTCGGGGCGCGCCGGGCACCGGCGCACCGGCGCAACGAACGCGGGAAACCCCGACATCGAGATGCTGCGCCGCGTTGCCGGCGGGCTGATTCGCCAGCCGCTCGGCGTGCTGGAGATGATCGGCAAGTCGCTGCCGGCGTGGCAGCGCGTGCGCGAGGGCAAGCGCGAACAGCGCTTTCGCTCGCTCGGCGAGAAGGAGCGCACGCGCTTCAACGACCGTGTCTCGGCGCATCGCGTGTTCGGCGCGGTGAATTTCGACCTGCGCGAGGTGGTCGCGGTGAAGAGCAGCGTCGAGGGCGCGACCGTGAACGACGTGATGCTCGCGATCGTCTCGGGGGCGATGCGCAGTTACCTGCAGGCGAAGGGTGAACTGCCCCACGGCAGCCTGGTGACCGGTGCACCCGTGAACGTGCGCGCCGACGCCGAGCGGGGCACCGGCGGCAACCTGGTGTCGATGATGAGCATCGCGCTGCGCACCGACGTCGCCGATCCGCTCGGGCGCCTGCGCCAGGTGCACGAGGCGGCCGTGAACTCCAAGGCCTACATGAACGCCGTGGGTGCGCGCCTGCTGACGGACTGGACCAACCGCCTGCCGGCCCAGGTGACGGCGCTGGGATTTCGCGCCGCCGCCGCGGCCGGGCTGCTGAGCGCCGGCAAGCCGGTATTCAACACCATCGTCACCAATGTGCCGGGGCCACAGGTGCCGCTGTACTTCGCCGGCGCGCGCCTGGTGCGCAGTTTCGGCGCCGGGCCCTGCGTGGACGGCATGGGTATGTTCCAGGTCGTGACCAGCTACGCCGGCCAGATCGCGATCTCCTTCCAGTCCTGCCGCGACATGATGCCCGACCCCGGTTTCTACGAGCGCTGCCTCGCGGATTCCTTCGCCGAACTGAAGCAGGCCGCGGCGAGCGTGTCAGTACGCCAGCCCGGACGCAAACCCGCACCGAAGCGCGCGAAGCGCATCGCCACGCGTGCCGCGACGCCGCGCGCCGGGCGCAAGGGCTGAGCATTGCGATGCGCGCCCTTGTGATCGAGCGCTACGGCGCACCCGAGGAAGTGTTGCGCCTCGTGGAGATGCCGGCGCCGCAGCCCGGCCCCGGTGAGGTGCGCGTGCGCATGCGCCTCTCGCCGGTGAACCCCTCCGATTTCAACACCATCCGCGGTGGCTACCAGCAGGGCCTGGAGCGCGCGATCTGGAACCGCGGCGGCGGACCGCTGCATTTCGACCCGGGGCGCACGCGCCCGCTCGGTGCGCTGCCGGTGTCGCCGGGCGCCGACGGCATGGGTGTGGTCGAGTCCGCCGGCAGCGGCTGGTACGCGCGGCGGCTCGTGGGCAGGCGCGTGATCGTGATGGGCGCCCCGTCGGGCAACTGGCGTGAGCAGGTGGTACTGCCCGCGATGCAGGCGATGCCGGTCCCCGATGGGGTGAGCGACGAGCAGGCCGCGATGTTCCTGGTCAACCCGATGACGGCCTGGGCGATGGTGACGCAGGTGCTGAAGGTGCCGCGCGGCGCCTGGCTGCTGCAGTCGGGCGGTGCCTCGCAACTGGCGCGCATGGTGATCCGGCTGGGGCGTCGCCGGGGCTTTCGCACCATCAGCCTGGTGCGGCGTGCCGGTGTGGCGGCCGAGCTCGAAAGACTCGGCGCCGACGCGGTGGTCGATGCCTCGCGCGAGGACGTGATCGCGCGCGTGGCCGGGCTCACCGGCAATGCCGGCGTGCGTCACGGGCTCGACTGCGTGGGCGCCGACACGTTGGCGACGATGGTGCGCTGCCTGGCGCCGGGCGCGCACCTGCTGTGCTACGGCACGCTCGGCGGCGACATGCTGCATTTTCCCGTGCGCGACCTGATGTTGCCGGCGGCGCGCATCGAGGGCTTCCTGCTGCCGCAGTGGATCGCCGGGCGCGGTCTCGCGGCGCGATTGCACGCCGCGCGCACGGTGGGCAAGCTGATCGCGCAGGGCACGCTGGCCTCCGAGGTGGGCACCGTGTATCCGATGGTGGAGTACGCAGAAGCGCTGCGCGAGAGTCTCGGGCCCGCGCGCGGCGGCAAGGTGCTGCTGAGCTTTTCGTAGGCTTGACGCCCCGGCGCCCCTCGCCACTCCTACCGTCGGAGGCTACTGGGTCGGGTGAAAAGGGGCGTGGCCAGCGAAGCGCGCCCCGGCGCGACCCTCTACCTGTCAGGCCTTGCGCGGCGCGCGCTTCTTCGCAGGTTTTTTCGCCGGCTTGCCCGCCTTGATGTTCGCGCCCGGCGCCTTGCCGAGGAAATCCCACTTGCCCAGTTCCACGCCGTTGTGCCGCAGGATGTTGTAGGCGGTGGTGACGTGGAAGTACACGTTCGGCATCACCCAGCTCAGCAGGTAGTACTGGCCGGTGAACGATACCGCGCCCATGCGCATCTGCAGGTTCACCTCGCGCTGCTCGCTGCCCTCGAGCTGCGCGGGCTTGATGCTCTTCAGGAAGGCGATGGTCCGGGTGAGGCGCTCCTGCAGTTCGGGGAAACTCGATTCGGTGTCGGGGAAGCTCGGGATCTCGACGCCCGCGAGGCGCGCGGCGCCGCCCTTGGCCATGTCGGTGGCGATCTGTACCTGGCGCGCCAGCGGGAACATGTCGGGGAACAGGCGGGCGTTCACGAGCACCGCCGGATCGAGGCCGCGCGCCTTGGCGTGGTCGGCGCCTTTCTTGAGGATCGCCGAAAGTGCCTTCAGGTTGTGGATCAGGACGGGGACCGACGCCTGGTACATGGACAGTGACATGGTGAACGCTCCGTTGGTGAGTGTGGCTGGCCGGACGCGGGGCATCTTATGCCCTGCATCGCGCCGACGGGAAGCCCGACATATACTCCGCGCTCTATCACGCAATACGAAAGCGGAGAACGGTACATGCACGGACTCGAGGACAAGGTCGTGGTGGTGGCAGGCGGCGGCGCCATAGGCTCCGCCACGGTGCATCGGCTGGCGGACGCCGGTGCGCGGGTGGTGGTGGGTGACCTGAACGGCGAGCACGCCGAGTCGCTTGCCGACGCCGTGCGCGAGAGCGGCGGGCACTGCATCGGCATGGGCTTCGACATCGCCGACGAAGCCTCGGTGCGCGCGCTGGTCGACGCGGCCGTCGAGGAGTACGGCGGCATCGACGCGATGCACGTGAACGCCGCCGACCTGCAGGTGGTCAACCAGGATTCCGATGTGCTGAGCGAGCCGCTCGCGGTGTTCGACCAGACGCTGCGCGTGTCGCTGCGCGGGCACTTCCTGTGCACGCGCGCGGTGCTGCCGGAGCTGCTGCGCCGCGGCGGCGGTTCGATCGTCTACACCTCGTCGGTCGCCGCGGCGGTCGGTGAGCCGGTGCGCCCTGCCTACGCGATGGCGAAGGCCGGCATCGAGGCCCTGATGCGCCACGTGGCCTCTGGCTGGGGCAAGCAGCGCATCCGCGCCAACGCGGTGGCGCCGGGCCTCGTGATCACGCCGGCCATGGCCACGGGCCTGCCCGAGGAGGCGCGCAAGCACGCGCTGAAATCGGTGCGCAGCGCGCGCCTGGGCAAGCCCGGCGATATCGCCTCGATGGTGGCCTTCCTGGTCTCCGACGAGTCGGAGTGGATCAACGGCCAGGTGTACTCCGTCGACGGCGGCACGCTGTTGCGGTTGTGAGCGGCGCCGTCATGAGCGAGCTGCTTGCCGCTATCATCGCCGGCGTGCCCGCCGATTTCGCCGACCCTGGCGCGGACTGGCGCGCGGTGCGCGCGATGATGGCGCCGTTCCACGGCCAGCCCTGCAGCCCGGAGCTCGCGGTCGAGATCCGCGCTTGCGGCGGGGTGGCGACGGGTTTCCACACGCTCGACGGCGCGGATGGCGCCGGGCGCATTGCGTTCCATTGCCACGGCGGCGCCTTCGTCTCCTGCCCGCTGTCGGACTATCACTTCTATGGCGAGATGATCGCGCGCGCGCTCGGCATGCCGGTGGCGATGCCCGATTACCGGCTCGCCCCGGAACATCCCTTCCCGGCCGCGCACGAGGACTGTTTCAACGCCTACCGCGGGTTGCTCGGCAGCGGCGTCGATCCGGCGAGGATCTGCGTCCTCGGTGAATCCTGCGGCGGCTCGCTGGCGCTGGGGGCGTTGCTGCGCGCACGCGATGAGGGCCTGCCGATGCCGGCCTGCTTCGTGTCGGTCACGGGCTGGTTCGACCTGTCGGTGCCGGGCACGCCGCAGGGGCGCGATCCCTTCCTCACGCCGCAGTGGGTGCGCAACCGTGCGCGCGAATACACCGCCGGGGCGCTAGAGCTCACGGATCCGCGCATCTCGCCCGCGCGCGCGGACCTGCGCGGCCTGCCGCCGCTGTACCTGCAGGTGGCCCAGTTCGACACCATGGCCGACGGCGCGCTCGCGCTGGCGGCGAATGCACTGCACGCGGGGGTGGAGGTCACGCTGGAATCGTGGCCCGGCCTGATCCACGGCTGGCACGGGCTGGCGAATGCCGGCGTGCCCGAGGCAGCGGCCGCGTGGGCGTCGATCCGCCGCTACGTGGACGCACGAATGTAGTCCGGATTCATCCGGACGTGTCGTCCGGCGCGAGGATCTCCACGCCGGCGATGCGCGCCTGCGCGTCCCAGTCGCGGAAATTGCACACCTGGCCGTGCCGGCGCACCTCGGCGAGCGCCCCGAGATCGAGATCGGCGTAGACCCACTGCGCGCGATCCAGTTCGCCTTCCACGAGCACGCCGTCGTCGGGAAAGCCGTAGTCGACCGGCGCATACACGGCGGCGGCGCCGGTGTTGCGGTCCACCGCCGCCGACCATGGCGCCTCGCCAACGGTGGGCGACTGCACCACGAAGCACTGGTTCTCGAGCGCGCGGGCGCGGCTGCCGAGGCGCACGCGGTGGTAGCCGGCACGCGTGTCGGTGCAACTCGGCACCAG
The DNA here is from genome assembly GCA_016718385.1 of Gammaproteobacteria bacterium. Taxonomy (GTDB): domain Bacteria; phylum Pseudomonadota; class Gammaproteobacteria; order Pseudomonadales; family UBA5518; genus UBA5518. Next base: position 199,185 of record JADKDK010000008.1, on the reverse strand, counting down.
GATCAGGTCCGCGCCCGCAGCGACCTGGCGGTGCGCGAGCAGCGGGAACTCCGAGTCGTAGCAGATGTTGATGCCGATGCGCCCGAACGCGGTGTCGAAGACCTTCAGCGTGTCGCCGGCGCCGATGTGCCATTCCTCGGTTTCGAAGCGCGTCATCTGCAGCTTGTCCTGGAACATCCGGCGCCCGTCGGGGTGGAACAGGTGGCAGCGGTTGCGGTAGCTGCCGTCGGCGAGCCGCACCGGGTAGCTGCCGGCCACGATGCAGGCGCCGTGCGTGCGGGCCAGGCGCGCGAACAGCGCGAGAAAATCCGCCAGCAACTCCTGCATGGCGCTGAGCTGCCGCGGCAGCGACAGCGGCACCTCGGGGCCGAACAGCGAGGCCAGCTCCATCGCGAAGTATTCGGGGAACAGCAGCAGCCTGGCCCCGGCGAGCGCGGCCTCGTCGACCCAGGCCGAGATCCGGCGCTCGTAAGCGGCCCAGTCCGCGAGCGGCGCGACGTCGTATTGCGCGGCGGCGACGCGCACCGTGCGGGCTGGCGATGGCGTGTTCACGCGGTCAGCGCCTTGAACCAGAAGCGCATCGTGTGCTCCGTGTCTGCGTCCCGGTCGATGTCCTTCCACGCCAGTTGCATCGTCAGCCCGGGCTCCGGGGCGTAGCCGAAGTGGCGCCACGCGGCGTCGAGCGGTACGTAATCGCGCGGTCGCAGCGGATGATCCGCGGGGCGCTGCACGGCGCAGAAGCAGATCTGCGTGAAGCCGCCGAGCCGCCGCGCCCAGTCCTCGCGCCCGCGGAAGAACGCGCGGTAGATGCCGCGGCCGCGGTATTCCGGCAGCAGCACCGACTCGCCGCAGTAGAAGATGCGCGCGGGATCCAGGCCGAGACGCGCAAAAGGCTCGCGGAACGCCGCGGTCTCGTGCGCCATCGGGATGCCGGTCGAGGCGCCGACGATGGCCTCGCCCTCGCATGCCAGCACCGCCATCGCCGCGTCGCAGCTCGCGTAGGTGCGCAGGTAGCCGGTCTCGTAGGCCTCGGAGCCGTCGTAGAGGTAGGGATAGTCGCGGAACACGGTCATGCGCAGGCGCGCCAGCGCCGGGATCGCGGCGACGAGCTCATCGCCCGCGACGGTGCGGATCTCCATCTCAGGACCGCACCTGCTGCAGCCAGTGCTCGAGATTGTAGTAGTTGGTCACGCGCGCGATCCTGCCCTCGCGGATCTCGAAGAAGGCGCCGGCGCGCAGCACGTAGCGCTGGCCCTTCGCCTCGGGCAGGCCGGCGTCGCTGGCGAGGTACTCGCCGTGCACGACGAACTCGGCCGCGGCGCGCGTGTCCTCGTCATTCGCCATGACCACGATGTCGCTGATCTGCTCGCGGTAGCAGCGGTTCATGCGCTCCATGAAGTGCCCGAACGCGTGGCGCCCGACTTCGCGGCGGCCCTGGTTGATGTCGTGTGCGACATCCTCGTGCAGCAGGCCGAGCATTGCATCCATGTCGCCGGCGTTGAAGGCGTCGTAGTAGCGGGTGATCAGTCCGGCAGCGCTCATGCTCAGCGCTCCCCGCGCCGGATCAGGCGGAACACGCCGTAGGAGGGGTCGGCTTCGCCGGGCTTGCCGATATAGGAGCCCTCGATGATCGGGTTGTCGAGGTTCACGATCGAGGGATCGTGCAGCGTGGCCCAGTCGGCGACCACGGCCTTGTGCAGGAACTTCCACACGCCGTCGCGCTTTTCGTACTTGTCGAAATAGCGTCCGCCGATCAGCAGGTCGAGCTTGCCTCCGTCCTCCTTCTTCACCTGGTGGAACGCCAGCACGTAGATCTCGCCCTCGGCATAGCTGCCCTCGATCCTGATGTTCGCGGTGGTCATGTTGTGGTGCAGGATCGCCATGCCTTCCTGGATCTTCGGCAGCGTGGCGATGAAGTCCTTCGCCAGGCCCTTGAAGAAGGAACCGTGGTCGTCGGTGGCGTCGTCGTGGTACAGCGCGGCCATCTTCACGTTGTCGTGGCGGTCGGCCGCCGTGAAGTAGGCGGCCAGCAGGTCGCGGATGGCCTGCTTGTCGATCAGCTCCTGCAGTTCGGGGGGGTAGGCGTGGCTCATGCGGGTACTCGCGTTGGCGTGAGGGACGCGGCGATTATGCCCAAGCATCGCAGGGCTGGCACCTTTCCTGCGCTGGATCAGGGTACCGCTTGGGTCGGTGACGCTGCACGGTGCTAACATCGGCGTCCGGACGATTCCAATAACACGGGAGGCCCGATGCGCAGACTGGCCCTGATCGATGCGTTCTTCCTGATGAACGAGACCCGCCAGACGCCGATGCACGTGGGCGGGGTCAACCTGTTCACGCTGCCCGAGGGCGCCGACGAGCAGGAGTTCCTGTCGCACCTGGGAAACATCCTGCGCCACGAGGGCCCGCTGCGCCGGCCCTTCGGCGAGCGCCTGAAGATGGGCCCGCTCGGCGTGGCCGGCCCGCTCTACTGGGAGCCCGACACCCAGCTCGACATGGACTACCACGTGCGCCACTCGGCGCTGCCCAAGCCCGGGCGCTACCGTGAACTGTTCGCGCTGGTGTCGCGGCTGCACGGCACGCTGCTCGACCGCAACCGGCCGCTGTGGGAGATGCACCTGATCGAGGGGCTGCAGAAACGCCAGTTCGCCACCTACATGAAGGCGCACCACTGCGCGATCGACGGCATCGGCGCGATGCACCTCACGCAGAGCATGATGTCGAGCCGTCCGCGCACGCGCATCCGCTATTCGCCCTTCTCGGTGGAGGCCTGCGAGGCCTACCGCAAGAAGCTGGGCGCCACGAAATCCCGGGTCCACGAGCCCGACGCGCACGAGCTGCGCGCGGTGGCCGAGGTGCTCAAGCAGCAGTTCGACAGCAGCCGGAACATCGCCGCGGCGCTGGGTCGCTACGCGAACGTGTGGTTCGGCCGCGGCGGCGATCTCGCGGTGCCCTGGCACCACATCCCGCGCACCCCGTTCAACACCCCGGTGAGCGGGTCGCGCCGCTTCGTGGCGCAGTCCTGGCCTTTCGAGCGCGTGCGCGCCGTTGGCAAGGCCTTCGACGGCACCCTGAACGACGCGGTACTGGCGATGTGCTCCGGCGCGCTGCGCCGCCACCTGCTCGACCAGGACGCGCTGCCCGGGGAGTCGCTGAAGGCGATGGCGCCGGTGTCCTTGCGCGCCGAGGGCGACGTGGACTCGGCCAATGCCGTGGGCTTCTTCACGGCCGATCTCGCCACCCAGATCGCGGACCCTGCCGAGCGCGTGCGCGCGATCCAGCGCTCGATGCATGCCGCCAAGCAGCAGTTCGCCGGCATGACGCGCGAGGAGATCGCGCTGTATACCGTCCTCACGAACGCGCCGCTGCTGCTGACCACGGTGCTCGGGCTCGCGAGCCGCTTCCCTGCTTTCAGCACGGTGGTCTCGAACGTGCCCGGGCCGCGCCAGACGATGTACTGGAACGGCGCGCGGCTCGACGGCATCTACCCGGCCTCGATTCCGTTCCACGGCTTCGCGATGAACATCACGCTGGTCAGCTACGCCGACAAGCTGGATTTCGGCATCGTGGCGTGCCGGCGTTCGGTGCCCGGTGTGCAGCGCATCATCGATCACATGGAGGAGGCGCTGGTGGAGCTCGAGGAAGCCGCCGGATTGCGGCGCGCACGCCGTGGCGTGCGCCGCGCGCCACGCGCCGGCTGAGTCCCGCGGATGCGCCGGGTGACGCGGAAACGGGCCATGCCCAGGGGCTCGCTCGCGGCGGTGTCGTTGCTGGCCGCGTTGTTCGCGGGCTGCACCGACCAGGCGCCACCGCCCGCCCCGGGTGCCGACGCTCAGGGCCACAGCGCCCCGACCGCGGCGACCATCAGCGTGAACCGTGCCGCCGCGAAGGATCTCGCGCTCGATGACACGCGCGATTTCGAGGACGCCCGCCGCGGCCTGATCGCCAGCGTGCCGGAGCTGGTGGTCGCGGGCCTCGGCGCGGCGCCGATCTGGGACATGCCGGGTTATGCGTTTATCGAGGGCGCGGCGCCCGACAGCGTGAACCCGAGCCTGTGGCGGCAGGCCAAGCTCAACAACATCCACGGGTTGTTCCAGGTCAGCGAGGGCATTTACCAGCTGCGCGGCTTCGATCTGTCGAACATGACGCTGATCGAGGGCGAGCAGGGATGGATCGTGGTCGACCCGCTGACCTCGCGCGAGACCGCCGCGCGCGCGCTCGCCTTCGCGCGCGAGCACCTCGGCGAGCGGCCGGTCAGCGCGATCATCTTCACGCACAGCCACGTGGATCACTTCGGCGGCGTGCTCGGCGTGGCGAGCGCCGAGGAGATCGCCGCGCGCGGCATCCGCGTGATCGCGCCCGAGGGTTTCATGGAGGAGGCGACCAGCGAGAACATGCTGGCCGGCACCACGATGGGCCGGCGCGCCGCGTACATGTACGGCCAGCACCTGGCGCACGCGCCGCGCGGGCACGTCGACACCGGACTCGGCAAGGGCCCCGCCTTCGGCAGCGCCGGCATCGTGGCGCCCACCGAGACCGTGGGCCGCACCGGCGAGGAACTCGTGATCGACGGCGTGCGCTTCGTGTTCCAGTACACGCCGGGCTCGGAGGCCCCCGCGGAGTTCACGTTCTATTTGCCGGAGCTGAAGGCCTTCTGCGGCGCCGAGATCGTCTCGCACACCCTGCACAACCTCTACACGCTGCGCGGCGCGAAGGTGCGCGACGCGCTGAAATGGAGCGGCTACATCGACGAGGCGATCCATCTGTTCGGCGATGCGCAGGTGTATTTCGGCAGCCACCACTGGCCGCTGTGGGGCGAGGCGCGCATCACGGATTTCCTGCAGAAGCAGCGAGACACCTATCGTTATATCCATGACCAGACGCTGCGCCTGGCCGCGCTCGGACGCACACCGCAGCAGATCGCCGACGAGCTGGAGCTGCCCGCGTCGCTCGCGCGCGAGTTCGCCAACCGCGGCTACTACGGCACCGTGCGGCACAACGCGAAGGCGGTCTACCAGTTCTACTTCGGCTGGTACGACGCCAACCCCTCGCGCCTGAACCCGCTGGCGCCGGCCGAGGCGGCGCCGCGCTACGTGGAGTTCATGGGCGGCGGCGCCGCGGTGCTGGCCAAAGCGCAGGCTTCTTTCGACAAGGGCGATTACCGCTGGGTTGCCGAGGTGCTGACCCACCTGGTGTTCGCCGAGCCGGACAATGGCGCGGCGCGCGAACTGCTGGCGCGCGCCTACGACCAGCTCGGTTACCAGGCGGAATCGGGGCCGTGGCGCGACGCCTACCTGAGCGGCGCGTGGGAGCTGCGACATGGCGTGCCGCAGGAGGCGGGCGATGTGGGCGCGGTGCTGGAACTGCTGCGCAACACGCCCATAGAGCGCTTCCTCGACACCATGGCCGTACGCCTCGACGGCGCGAAGGCAGCCGAGCGGCACACCGTCATCAACCTGGTGCTGAGCGATACCGGCGACAGCCACGTGCTCGAACTGGCCAACGGCGTACTGCACCACTGGCGCGAGCCCCCGCGCCCGCAGGCCGATGCCACGATCACGGTCACGCACGCGCTGTTCATCGACCTGCTGACCGGGCGGGCGGGGCTGCGCGAAACCCTGGGTTCGGATGCGCTGGAAGTCGATGGCAGCCGCGTCGAGCTGTTGCGATTCTTCGCCCTGTTCGAGCAGCCCGATACCGCGTTCCCGATCGTCGCGCCGTAGGTCCTGTGGGTCGGGCTTCAGCCCGACAAGCGTCCGGCTGAAGAGGGTGTTGTAAAAACCCGACTCACACCGCCTGAGCGGGTATAAGCCGCGGGCGGGGCGAGTACCGCAGCCCAGGGATCATGCGCTTCGCCACCGACCCGATCCGCTGCGCATCGCCCACTATCGCGCTGGCGAGCCCCAGGAGCTGCTGAATCAGGCCAAAAATACCGCGCCCAGCACGGCGCTGCGCGTAGGCCACCGCCCGACTGATGTTGTAGGCGATCAGATGCAGCCGTAACTCCAGCCGTACACCGGCCAAACCCTTGCGTCGGAAGCGGTGGAGCCCCTGGCGCTCGCGCAGGACCGAGAACACCGGCTCCACCATCGCCTTGCGTTGCGCAAAGATCCGCTTCGCCCGCGGCTGTGCCATCACCACGCGCAATGCCTCCTTGTACTCCTGCCCCTGCGTGCGTTGAATGCTGCGCACCTTGGCGTCCGTGCACGTGGCCCGCCGCGCACACCCGCCACAATCGAGCGCCGATGCCGTGTAACGCACGTAGGGGCGCCGTCCCTCGGCCGCGTTACCTGCGCAGCGATTCGTTGCCCTCAGCCACTTCCCTTCGGGACAGACATACCCGTCGCGCTCCTCGTCGTAACGAAACTCGCGCAGCGGGATCAGCCGTGGCTCCTTGCCCTGCGTCGTCTCCGCGCGCTCCGGGCACAGCAGACTGATCTCCTGCGCCACCGTGCGCTCAATCAACTCGAAGTCATTGGCAAAACCCGCATCGAGCAGCAACTCCTGTGTCTGCTCGCCATCCAGGCGCTCGAGAAGTTCCTTCATCGGCGCAATCTCGCTCGTCGAATGTACCTGCGCGTCCACCACCACCCGCGCCTTGTTGGCCAGCACCAGCGCCTCGTAGGCCGGACGGCTCCCGCGACCGTTCTTCAGCCTCAGCAACCCCGCCTCCGGCTCCGCCGGCACGATCGCCTTCGCCTGCTCCCGCTCCGCCAGCACCGCGCAGAGCTGATCGACCTGCGCGCGCTCGGCTTCGGCGCCGTCGCCTCCCGACTGACCGAGGCGCTCGCGCCACTGCGCGAGCGCTTCGCGTTTCATCAGCGCAAAGCGCGAACTCATCGCCTCCAGCGTCGTCCCGTCACCGGCCAGGCGGTCCCGGTTCGAACCCGTGCGCTTGAGCGCCTCATCCACCACCGCTGCGAACAACTCCCGCGACAACTCGGCCTCATGACGCTGAATGAAGCGCCCCAACACCGAATGATCCGGCGTGATCCCGCCGCTCACCCACATGCAGCCCAGATCCGTGCGCGCAAAGCGCTCCAACTCGCGCAGCGAGCTCACCCCGCGACGCAGACCGAACAGCACGATGCCGGTCATCAGCCGCGGCGCGTACGACGGCCGCCCGTCAGGGGCGTAGCGTGCCTCGAAGGCGCTCCAGTCACAGTGCGCCAGCATGTCGCGCACCACCAGCGCGTCCGTCACCCCCATCTGCTTGAGGTGCTCGTCGAGTCCGAGCGCCCCGAACCGGATCTCCCGCGGGTCCGGCTCCACGAACCGTAACGGGCGCGACACGGCGGTGCCCGTCCCTCACCGGCATCGCGTCCCGATCACCGTCGAACAACGGCATCTGGGGACGCGTGTCGATCCGCACCACCGGGCGCTTGATTCGCTTGAGCTTCATGGGCATTGCCGGCTCCAATCCGTTGGATCCATCGTAGCCAAAATCAGTGACAGAGAGGGGGTTTTGCGACACCCTCTGAAGCCGAACCCACATCGCAGCAGCGGTTGACCTCCACGACCACGTGCGCCAGCAGCGGGATCTCCCGTAGCAGCGCCTTGTAGTGTTCCGGCGGCCGCGGGTCGTGTGTCACCACGGAAAGGCTGGCGGCGTAATGGCGCGGCCCTAACGGCCACACGTGCAGGTCGGCGATGCGGTTGTCGGCGTCGGATTCGATGGCGCGCGTGATCGCGGCCTGGGTCCCCTCGCCGGCGGTCGCGTCCAGCAGGATGTGGCCGCTGTCGCGCAACAGGCCCCAGGCCCAGCGCGCGATCACGAGCGCGCCGATGATCCCGACCACGGGGTCCAGCCACGTCCAGCCCACGTACTTGCCTGCGAGCAGCGCCACGATCGCGAACAACGAGGTGAGCGCATCGGCGAGCACGTGGAAGTAGGCCGCGCGCAGGTTGTGGTCGTGGTGACCATGGTCATGGTCATGGTCATGGTCCTCCGCGCGATCATGGTCGTGGTGATGGTCGTGCAGCATCGCGCCGCACACCAGGTTGACCACCAGGCCGGCCACGGCGACGCCGATGGCCTGGCTGTAGTGAATCGCCTGCGGCTCGATCAGTCGCATCCCCGATTCCAGTGCCATCATGAGCGCGACCATGGCCAGCGCCACTGCGCTGGCGAAGCCGCCGAGCACACCGACCTTGCCGGTGCCGTAGCTGTAGCGCGGGTTCGTCGCGTGGATGCGCGCGTAGCGATAGGCGAACAGCGTGATACCGAAGGCGGCGACATGCGTGGCCATGTGCCAGCCGTCGGCCAGCAGCGCCATCGAGCCGCTGGCCGTGCCGGCCACGATCTCGATCACCATCATCACCGCGGTGAGCGCAATCACGCGCCGCGTGCTGGTCTCGGCGCGGCCGCTGTGGCCGCCGAAATCGTGGCTGTGGCGCCAGCCGTCCATGTCGTGTTCGTGCATCGGCAGGGGTGGTCCGGGTCCGTTCGGGGCGAAAGTATACGCAAGGATGCGCGGGCCGATGCGACGAGTCGCCGCCGGCGCCCGAGGCGCGTGTTCCGGGAGATGCGCGGCGGTGCGCTTCAGCGCGGCCGAGGGCGTTGCCCTTGCCGCGCACTGTCGCGCAACGGCGCAAGCAGTTCCTTCAGCCCGTTGTGGTCGATCTCGTGCATGAGCGCCAGCAGCCGGCCGATCTCCCCCGGCGGGAAACCCTGGCGCGCGAACCAGGCGAGGTAGTTGCCGGGCAGGTCGGCGATCAGCCGACCCTGGTACTTGCCGAAGGGCATCGGCAGCGTCACCAGCTTGCGCAGGGACTCGCCGTCCATGCTCATCCCGTGGCCAGCGCTCGCGTGAGGAAGGGCAGGCTGCGCTCCAGGCGGTAATCGATGCCGGAGTGGGTGCCGTCGAATTCTTCGTAGGTGTGCACGATGCCGTGGCGCGCCAGCTCGCGCGACAGCTGGCGACAGCCGTAGTGGATGTGGAACTGGTCGCGCCAGCCGCAGTCGATGAAGATGCCCCGCATCGACGCCAGGTTCGCGCGGTGCGCGGCGACCATGTGGATCGGGTCGTGCGCCAGCCAGCGCCGCCAGCGCGCCTCGATCAGCTCGCCGGTCTCGAGGTGGAACGGCAGGCGAAAGCCGTTGGGCGCGCGCGGGTCCGGGTCGTAGCTCGCGGCCATCGCGAGATTCATCAGGCACATGGTCTGCGCGTGCCCGGGGCGGTCGGTTCTCCAGATGTGCTCCAGGAAGCGGCGCACGCGCCCATCGTCGAGGCCGGGCTTCAGCGCAGCGCTGGCCTTTTCCGTATCGTACCGGCCTGCCGCGCGCGTCGGGCGGCGGTATTTCGCCAGCTCGTCCAGCGTGTTCGGCCAGTCGGCGCGGTAGAGGAAGTCGAAGTAGGCATCGCCCGAGTGGTTCGCCACCGCCCCCCAGTGCCCGGCGTACTTCATCGCGTGCACGATCGCGCCATAGCCGCCCGAGGACTTGCCGAAACAGCCGCGCGAATCGCGGTTGGCGCGGGTGCGGAATTCCCGGTCGACGGCGGGGATCAGTTCGCGCGTGAGGTAGTCGGCGTAGCGTCCGATCGCGCTCGAGTTGATGTACTGGTTGCCGCCGAGCGCGGTGAAACAGTCGGGAAATACCACGATCGCCGGCTTCATGCGCTTCTGGTGCAACAGGCGCGCCAGCCTCTCGGGCACGTTCTCCTCGAAACCGCGCCAGGCGAGGTGCGCCGGCCCCGAGCCCATGAATCCCGCGAGATCGAACAGCACCGGGAAGCGCCGGCGCGGGCTGGCCGCGTGGTAGTGCGGGGGCAGCCACGCATGCAGCTTGCGCACGTGCGGGTCGCCGAGCGGGTTGTCCTTCAACACCGTGGAGACGTGCTCGAGCGTGACCAGCTGGCCCTCGGGCCAGTTGCTGCGTTTCAACGACATGGCTCGATTCCTCCTGCCGGACTGCGGCCAATGTTATTGCCAGCTGAAGCGCGGCCGGGCGAAGTAGCCGACGCGGGTGTGGCGCCCGGCGAGGGCGACCTCGCGGAACTGGTAAAGGATGGCGCCGGTCGGGGCGTGCAGTTCGCACGATGCCGCGTCGGCCTCGCTCTCGCCGGGATCGACGCGCCCGCCCGGCAATGCGAACTGGCCCGCGTGGCGCTTGATAGTCTCGGGACGCCGGGTCAGCAGGCAGGCGGCCTGTCCGTGTGCGCCGGCGACGACCGCGATCACCATGGCGGCGCGCCGCAGTTCTTCGGGGCTGAGGACGTGCGGGGTGAAAGTGTCGAGGCGGGTGGCGATTGACGACCGCAACGCGGCTCCGAACGGCAGGCTGCCGTTCAGGCACTCATCGCAAGACTCAGGCGGGGCCGCGCGGGGCTGTAACGTTCCAGGCATTCACTGGCCTTGTCGCGGCATTTGCCGCAGCAGGTACCCACCAGCAGAGTGTCTTCGAGATGCGCCATGGTCGCGGCGCCGTTGTACACGGCATCCGCGATCTCGCTGTCGGTCACGGCATTGCAGATACAGACGTACATCGAGGCCTCCCGCGGGAGAAGATGCGAACGATGGCGTCATGCTAGGTGAAATGAGAGTGATTCGCAATACAAAAAGATTACAAATCCGTAGCGCATTCCGCGCCGTCGGAGTGCTTACATCTTCGACTGCAGGTAGTTCTCGATCCCGATCTTGCCGATCAGCTCGAGTTGAGTCTCGATCCAGTCGACGTGCTCCTCCTCGGACTCGAGGATGTCCTCGAACAGCTCGCGCGAGACATAGTCGCGCACCGATTCGCAGTGCGCGATGGCCTCGCGCAGCACCGGCAACGCCTCCAGCTCCAGCGCCAGGTCGGCCTCGAGGATCTCGCGGGTGTTCTCGCCGATGCGCAGCGTGCCGAGGTCCTGCAGGTTCGGCAGGCCCTCGAGGAACAGGATGCGCTCGATCAGCCGGTCGGCATGCTTCATCTCGTCGATCGATTCGTGGTACTCGTGCTCGTCGAGTTGCTTGAGGCCCCAGTTCTTGTACATGCGCGCATGCAGGAAGTACTGGTTGATTGCGGTGAGCTCCTGGCGGAGAACCTTGTTGAGGAACTGGATGACCTGCTTGTCGCCTTTCATTGCGGGGAACTCCGTACGCTGTGAATTGAGGGGCATGCTACCAGTTTTGCCACGACGCTACCGCCGTCGATTGGTTCAGAGCCCGCGTTCGAGGATGCCGCGCAGGCCACTCACGTCATAGCCGGCCTGTGCGGCGGCGGTGATCACCGCGTCGGCGTTGCCGCCGCCGGCCTGCGCCAGCGCCCACAGCGTGGTCGAACGCGTGCCGCTGCGGCAGAAGGCCAGCACGGGTTGTTCCGCGTGCGCGAGCAGCGCGCGGAAGGCGTGCACGTCACGCTCGGTCAGCGCGCCCGAGACAACGGGCAGGTGATGGTATTCGAGCCCCTGCTCGCGCGCCGCGGCTTCCAGTTCCCGTGCCGAGGGCTGCAGGAAATCCTCCCCGTCCGGCCGGTTGTTGATCAGCGTCCTGAAGCCGAGCCGCGCGGCGTCGGCGATTTCCCGCACCGAGAGCTGCGGCGCGACGCTGACCGCGTCGCTGAGCTTGCGCACATCCATGCGTGAATCCTGTGGCGCGTCGATGAATCGAGGGGGCACAGCATACGGTGCCCGACGACGCGACGGAACAGCGCAATGGCCCGGTGCGAGGGGTAGCCGGCATGCGGGCGCTTGCCGCGAAAGTTCATTCGTTCCAGGAATAACGTTTTATCTTTTTATTCTTTACTAAATTAGATGGGCCACCTTAAGCTGCGCGCTTTTTTTTGTGCGCCGGAATCCACGCCGACCGGCAGATCAGGAAGTGCCGCATGTCCTCTGTTCGTGTTCTGCTCCGCGCCAGCGTGGCACTTGCCATCGCAGGCGGGTCCTTGGCGCACGCCACCAACGGTTACCTGTCGCACGGTTATGGCATCAAGGCCAAGGGTGCGGCCGGCGTGGGCGCCGCGCTGCCCCAGGACACGCTCACGATCGCGACCAATCCCGCCGGCTTGATCGAGGCGGGTCACCGTTCGGACTTGGGAGTGGAGCTCTTCGTGCCGGATCGCGGCGGCGAGATCAAGGGCAATGCCTTCGGTCCGGACCAGTCCTTCGACGGCAACGGCACCGAGTATTTCCTCATTCCCGAGCTGGGACACAGCCACCTGGTCTGCGACGACCTCGCAGTGGGTTTTGCGATGTACGGCAACGGCGGCATGAACACCGACTACGACAAGAACCCGTACGCGCGCTTTGGCAGCAAGGGCAACAGCTACATGAATTTCGAGCAGCTGTTCATCGCGCCGGCAATGGCGTGGGAGTTCAGCCCCGGGCAGACGATCGGGCTTGCGCTCAATCTGGCCTATCAGCGCTTCGAGGCGAAGGGCTTGTCCGCCTTCGCGCCGCTCTCGGCCGATCCGGCGAATCTCGCGGACAACGGCACCGACGACGGGTTCGGCGCCGGTGTGCGCATCGGCTGGCTCGGGCAGATCACCGACCGCCTGACGCTCGGTGCCAGCTGGCAGTCGACGACCCGGATGCAGGAATTCGACAGGTACGCCGGGCTCTTCGCCGAGCAAGGCGGCTTCGACATACCCGAAAACTACGTCCTCGGCGCGGCATTCGAGCTCAGCGAAGCCACCACCCTCGCGCTCGACTGGCAGACCATCGAGTACAACGATGTCGCTTCGGTGGGCAACGACCTCGGCCAGCTGTTTCTGGGAAACCCGCTCGGCAGCGACAACGGTCCGGGTTTCGGCTGGCAGGACATGAGTACGCTGAAAATTGCCGTGCTGCACCGGTACTCGGATCGCGTCACGCTGCGCGCGGGTTACAGCCGGGGCGACCAGCCGGTTCCGCGCGACCAGACTTTTTTCAATATCATCGCGCCCGGCGTGGTCGAAGAGCACGCGTCGCTGGGTGCCACCTTCGCTGTCAACGAGCGCAACGAGCTCAGCATCGCCTACACCCATGGCCTGGAGGAAGAGGTGCGCGGCAAGGGTTCCATCCCGCCGATGCTCGGCGGCGGCGAGGCCAACATCTCGCTGGCGGAGGATTCCTTCGGCCTGGCGTGGTGGATGAGATACTGATATTCCAAAAATTCCCCGAGGTTATTGACGCATGACTGACCTGGTTCACCTGGTGGCTGGCGGCGCCCTCATCGGCGCCGGCGCGGCCGTGCTCGCCTTGGCCAACGGCCGCATCGCCGGCATCAGCGGCGCCTTCGGCAACCTGCTCGACGGCGACGCCGGTCCGCAGCGCTGGCGGCTCGGCTTCCTGCTGGGGCTGCTGCTGCCCGCGCTCTTCCTGCTGCTGAACGACGCGCAGGTGGCGATGGCCGGTGGCGTGGCCTGGATGCTCGTGGCCGGGTTGCTGGTGGGCATCGGCACGCGCGTCGGCTCGGGCTGCACCAGCGGCCATGGGGTGTGCGGCACCGCCAATCTCTCGAAGCGATCGATCGTGGCCACGCTGCTCTTCATGGGTGCGGCGATGGCCACCGTCTACGTCGTGCGTCACGTGGTGCAGGGGTGAATCCGATGCGCATTCCCGCCCTCCTCTCCGCCCTCGTCGCCGGCTTGCTGTTCGGTACGGGACTGATTGTTTCGGGCATGACCGACCCGCGAAACGTGCTGGCTTTCCTCGACATCACCGGGAACTGGAACCCCGGGTTGGCGGTGGTGATGGCGACGGCCATCGCGATCACCGCGCCCGCGTTGTGGCTCCTGAAGAAGCGCGGCAAAACGCTCGCCGGCGAGAGCTGCGACATCGCCAACCGCAACCCGATCGACACGTCGCTCGTCGTGGGCGCGGTGCTGTTCGGCGTCGGCTGGGGCATGTCGGGCATCTGCCCGGGACCAGCGCTGATCATCGCCGTCGGCGGCGTGCCCGGCGGGCTGCTGTTCGTCGCTGCGATGGCGGCCGGCATGCGCCTCAGCGGCATCGTGCTGCGCCGGCTGGGCTCCGGCGCCGCCCCCTGACTCCCGAGCGGGTCCCGAACAGGGCCCCCCGCACCAGGAGTTACCTGGCGAGGGTGCCGAGGGCGAGCTTCAGCAGCGGGTCGGCGACGCGATCGGGCAGGGCACTCAGTGCAACGCGTTGCGGGTCGGGCTTCACCGAATAGGCGATGCGCGGGTAGCGCGTCGTCAGGGCGGTGTGCACGACTTCCGCCAGCAGCGCGGGGTCGTGTGCCTTGCCCTGTTCCCGGATGGTCGCTTTCTTGAGCGTCTGCAGCAACTCCTTGAAGTAGCGCGAGGCCTGTGCCACGCGCTCGAAGTTCTGCTCGATGCTGGCAACCATGCCGGTGCGAAACGGGCCGGGCTGGATCTTGATCACCGGCACGTCGAGGAACATCAGTTCTCGCCGCAGTGCGTCGGAATAGGCCTCGATCGCGTGCTTGCTGAGCGCATAGGCGCCGTTGAAGGGCATCGCGCTCTGCCAGCCGGTCTCGGAGCTGATGTTGACGATGCGGCCCTTGCGCTCCAGCAGCAGTGGAAACAGCGCGTGGTTCACGCGCACCGTGCCCATCACGTTCACGTCGAGCACGCGACGTATCGTATCGGGGTCGATCTCGATCACCGAGCCCACCGCGAGGATGCCCGCAAAGTTCACGATGCCGTCCAGTCCGTCACAGGTACGCGCCACGCGCCGGCGCGCCGCCTCGCAGCTCGCGGCGTCGGTCACGTCGAGTTGCACCGGGATGACGTCGGTTTCCGCGGCCAGCGCCTTCAGTGCCCTGGCATCGAAATCGGCCGCGAACACGGTCCAGTCCCGCTCTGCCAGATAACGCGCGGTGGCGCCACCGAGGCCGCCGCCCGCGCCGGTGATGAATACGGTTTTCGTGTCGCTGCGTTTGCGGGCCATGCCGCACCTCCCTGATCTCGACCAACTCAGGAGAAGTTTACGCCTTCTGGTGCTCCCGGAACTTGGCCTGGATCATCAAAGGGGACGGAGCGATCAAATTTCGATCAATCGGCGCTGTGTTAAGATGCCGCGTCATTTTCCGACGCGTTCCACGACCATGCGCTGCCCCTTCTGTTCCGCCGCCGACACCAAGGTCATCGACTCACGACTGGTCGCGGAAGGCGACCAGGTGCGGCGCCGTCGCGAGTGCCTGCGCTGCTCGGAGCGCTTCACCACCTACGAGACGGCCGAGCTGCTGCTGCCGCGCATCATCAAGCAGAGTGGCGTGCGCGAGCCGTTCAACGAGGACAAGCTGCGCCAGGGCATCCTGCGCGCGATCGAGAAGCGTCCCGTCAGCATGGAGCGCGTCGAGCTGATGCTGAGCCAGATCAAGCATGCGCTGCAGGCGACGGGTGAGCGCGAAGTCGCCTCGCGGGTCGTGGGAGAGCAGGTGATGCGCCAGCTGAAGGCGGTCGATCACGTCGCCTTCGTGCGATTTGCTTCCGTCTATCGCAGCTTCCAGGACTTGAACGAATTCCGTGCCGAGATCGAGCGCCTGGCCGAGGAGCAGGACAGTCCGCCGCCGGGCACAGCGGGCTAGCCTGCGGCCATGAGCCAGCAGATCACCGACGTGCGGCACATGGCGCAGGCCATCGGGCTCGCGCGCCGCGGCCTGTGCACCACCGCGCCCAACCCGCGCGTGGGCTGCGTGATCGCGCAGGGCGAGCGCGTGGTGGCGCGCGGCTTCCACCGTCGTGCCGGGCAGGCACATGCCGAGGTCGAGGCGCTGCGCGCGGCGCGCGAGCCGGTGCGCGGGGCGACCGCTTACGTGACCCTGGAGCCCTGCAGCCACCACGGCCGCACGCCGCCCTGCGCCGACGCGTTGATCGACGCCGGTGTCGCACGCGTGGTTTCGGCCTCGCTCGATCCGAACCCGCTGGTCGCCGGAAGCGGCCTGGAAAGGCTGCGCGCGGCCGGCATCGCGGTCGAGTCCGGCATCCTCGAGCGCGAGGCGGTGGCGCTGAACCCGGGATTCTTCAAGCGCATGAGAACCGGGATGCCCTGGGTGCGCGTAAAACTGGCGATGAGTCTCGACGGCCGCACCGCGATGGCCGATGGCAGCAGCAAGTGGATCACCGCGGATGCGGCGCGCGCCGATGTGCAGCGCCTGCGCGCGCAAAGCTGCGCGATCGTGACCGGCGTGGGCACCGTGCTCCACGACGACCCGCGCCTCGATGTGCGAATCGCGACGGAAGACGACGTGACGCCCGGGCGCCAGCCGCTACGCGTGGTGGTGGATTCGCAGCTGCGCATGCCGCCCTCGGCGCGTGTGATCGGCGGGGCCGGTGACACGCTCCTCGCCACAGCCGCGCGCGATGTCGCCCGCGAGCGGGCGCTCGCCGATGCCGGCGTGACACTCCTGCATTTGCCGGCCCCGGACGGGCGCGTCGACCTGCGCGCGCTGCTCGCGCACCTTGCCGTGGCGCAGTGCAACGAAGTGTTGGTCGAGGCCGGCGCCACGCTCGCGGGCGCCGCGCTGCGCGCCGGGCTGGTTGACGAGCTGATCATCTACATGGCGCCCACGCTGATGGGCAGTGCGGCGCGGCCGCTGCTGGACCTGCCGTTCGCCTCGATGGACGAGAAACTGGGGCTGCAGATCAGCGATATCACGGCCGTGGGCAGCGATTGGCGGATCACGGCAAGCGTGGGCGGGGGGTAGTCGGGCGTAGGTCGGGCGTAGGTCGGGCTTCAGCCCGACAATCAACCGACAATTTCGACTGGAACAGGACTGAAACGAATGTTCGGCTGAAGCCGGACCCACAAGCGCAGATGGAGGCGCGAACCGCGCGCCGACCTGCACAGCACGATTGACGGGGAAGGTCAGGTACCAATGTTCACAGGAATCATCCAGGCCACCGGCGAGGTGCGCCGGCTCGAGCGCCGCGGGGGCGACGTGCGGCTGCACGTCGGCACCGGCAAGCTCGACCTCGGCGACGTGCACGCGGGCGACAGCATCGCGACCAGTGGCGTGTGCCTCACGGTGGTGGAGTTCGGCACGGGCTGGTTCGCTGCCGACGTTTCGCTGGAAACGCTGGGGCTCACCACGCTCGGCGGTCTCGCGGCGGGTGCGCGCGTCAATCTGGAGAAGGCGATGGCTGTGGGAGAGCGCCTCGGCGGACACATCGTCAGCGGTCACGTCGATGGCGTCGGCGAAGTCGTCTCGATGGGCCCCGACGGGCGCTCCACGCGCTACCGCCTGCGGGCGCCCGCGGCGCTGGCGCGCTACATCGCGCACAAAGGCTCGATCTGTGTCGATGGCGTGAGCCTCACGGTGAACATCGTCGACGGCGCCGAGTTCGAACTGAACATCATCCCGGTGACGGCGCACGAGACCATTTTCGGCGAGTACCGTCCCGGCACGCGGGTGAACCTCGAGGTCGATGTGATCGCACGCTACCTCGAACGCCTGCTGCAGGGCGATGCGGCCGCCCACTCCGGGTCCGAGCACCGCGGCGTCACGCGTGAATTCCTGGCCCAGAACGGATTCCCCGGAACATGAAATTCGACACCACCCAGCAACTGATCGACAGCTTCCGCCACGGCGACATGGTGGTGCTGCTCGACGACGACGACGAAAACCTCGGCGGCGTGCTCCTCGCTCCTGCGCAGGACATCACCGCGGAGATGGTCAACTTCATGGCGCGGCAGGCCCGCGGGCTGATCTGCCTGAGCCTCACCGCCGAACGCTGCGCGCAGTTGCGCCTGCCGCTGATGGTCGAGAGAGCCTCGCGCAGCGTCTACGCCAGCCGGTTCACGGTCTCGATAGAAGCCGCCGAAGGCATCAGTACCGGCATTTCCGCCGCCGACCGCGCGCATACGATACGTACCGCCGTGGCGCGCGGCGCGCAGCCGCGCGACCTGGTACAGCCCGGGCACGTCTTTCCATTGCGCGCCGAACCCGGCGGGGTGCTCAAGCGCGCCGGCCACACCGAGGGCGGCTGTGACCTCGCGCGCCTCGCGGGCTTCGAGCCCGCCGCGGTGCTGGCCGATGTGTTGAACGACGACGGCACGCTCGCTACGGGGCAACGCCTGCTGGCTTTCGCGCGCCAGCACGGCCTGCGCATTGGCACCATCGCGGGACTGATCCAGTTCCGCCTGGTCAACGAAACCACGGTGCACCGCGTGCGCGAGGGCGAGGTGCAGACAGCTTTCGGTGCTTTTCGCCTGCACGCCTTTCGCGACGCCGACGACGGGCGCTTGCACGTCGCGCTGGTGCGCGGCGCCATCGATCCGGATACGCCGACGCTGGTGCGCGTGCAACAGGCGGCCGCGCTGCGCGACGTGCTCGGCACGGAGGTGCCGGGCCGCAAGCCGAACTGGAACGTCTCGCGCTGCCTGGAGTGCATCGACCGCGAGGGCCGCGGCGTGATCGTGCTGCTGAGCCAGCCCGAAACCGAGCAGCAGCTGCTCGCCAGCGTGGACGCCGCCCTCGGCGGCGAGGCGGCAACCGAGCCGACGGCGCCCGAAGGCGGACAGAGCGTGCTGAACCTGGTCGGCGTGGGATCGCAGATCCTGCGCCAGCTCGGCGTGGGGCAGATGCGGGTCATGGGCCCGCCGATACGCTACAACGCGATCTCGGGCTTCGGTCTCGAGGTGGCGGAGTACGTCATCTACTGAGCGGCCCGCGCGCGGCGATGGCCGCAGCAGGCGTTTGATGGCAGAATTGGCGCCCTTTCGCGCTACAACCCACAGGCAGGACGATGGCTGAGATCAGGACAATCGAGGGAGTCTTCGCGGCGGGAGAGGCGCGTTTCGCGCTGGTCGCCAGCCGCTTCAACAGTTTCGTGGTGGAGAGCCTGATCGCCGGTGCCGTCGACACGCTGCGTCGTCATGGCGTGGCCGACGCGCAGATCACGCTGGTGCGCTCGCCCGGCGCCTTCGAGTTGCCGCTGGTGGTGCAGAAGGTCGCGGCGAGCGGCAACTATGACGCGATCGTCGCGCTCGGCGCTGTGATCCGTGGCGGCACGCCGCACTTCGAGTACGTCGCGGGCGAGTGCACCAAGGGCATCGCGCAGGTGTCGCTCGCGAGCGGCCTGCCGATCGCCTTCGGCGTGCTGACCGTGGACACCATCGAGCAGGCCATCGAGCGCGCCGGCACCAAGGCCGGCAACAAGGGCGCGGAAGCTGCCCTGTCGGCGCTCGAGATGGTCAGCCTGCTCGGCCGGTTGTGAGCGCGGGTGCCGGCTTGAGCGACAACGCGCTCGAAAACGAACGTCGCCAGCTCGCGGCCGCGCGGCGCAAGGCGCGCCATTACGCGGTGCAGGCGCTGTACCAGTGGGCGATGACCGGCAATTACCTGGCCGACATCGAGCAGCATTTCACCGAGGAATTCGATTTTCGCGGCACGGACACGGAGTACTTCCGTGAATCGCTGCACGGTGTGCCGGCCGATGTCGCCGCGATCGAGGCCGCGATGGAGCCCTACCTCGACATTGCCCTCGAAAAGCTCGGTCCGGTCGAGCGCGCGGTGCTGCGCCTGGCGGTGTGGGAGCTCAAGGCCCGTCCCGACGTGCCCTATCGCGTGGTGCTCAGCGAAGCCGTCGCGCTGGCGAAGAAATTCGGCGCCGCCGAGAGCCATCGTTTCGTCAACGGCGTGCTCGACAAGGTCGCGCGCGACCTGCGTCCCGCGGAAGCCGGCCGCGCGCGCTGAGCCGGGGTGCGTAGCGGTGGCGCTGTCCGAATTCGAGCTGATCGCGCGTTACTTCGATTCTCCGGACTTCGCGTTGCCCGAGGCCGAGGGTGTGCTGCTCGGCATTGGTGACGACGCCGCGATCCTGCGGCTGCCGCCGGGCGAAGATCTTGCGGTCTCCATCGACACGCTGGTCGCCGGCGTGCATTTTCCCGCCGACAGCAGCCCGGAGCAGATCGGCCACCGCGCGCTGGCGGTCAACCTCAGCGACCTCGCCGCGATGGGTGCGCGCCCGCTGTGGTTCACGCTCGCGCTGACCCTGCCCGAGGCCGATGAGGCCTGGCTCGCCGGGTTCAGCCGCGGCCTTGCCGCGCTCGCGCGGCGCCACCATGTCGCGCTGGTCGGCGGCGACACCACGCGCGGACCGCTCAGCATCACCATCCAGGTCCACGGCTGCGTGCCGCCCGGGCTCGCGCTGCGTCGCGATGGCGCGCGCGCGGGCGACGACGTCTGGGTCAGCGGCCATCCGGGCACCGCGGCGCTGGGCCTGCGACAACTCCTGGCGGGCGGCGCGCGCGACGAGGCGGCGCGGGTGTTTGCGGAGCCGGCGCCGCGGGTCGCGCTGGGGCTCGCGTTGCGCGGACTCGCCTCGGCCGCGATCGATGTCTCGGACGGCCTGCTCGCCGACGCCGGCCATATCGCCGCGCGCAGCGCGGTGGCGATCGCGCTGGAGCGCGAGCGTCTGCCGTTCTCCCCGCAACTGAATTCACTCGCCGATCGCGACGACGCGTGCGCGCTCGCACTGGGCGGCGGCGACGATTACGAACTCTGTTTCACGGCGCCGCCACGCCATGGCGCGGCCATCGCCGGCGCCGCCGCGGACCTCGGGCTCGCGTGCACGCGCATCGGCCGTGTGCTGGCAGGGCAGGGCGTGGAGTGCGCGGGTTTCGTGCCGCGCGCGGGCGGTTACCAGCATTTCCGCGGTGGCTGAAACCATGTGCTCCTGCGTTGGTCGCAGGCGGGCCGCAGTGCTGCGACGCTGGATGCTGGCGGCGATGCTGCTGCCGCTCGCCGTAGCGGCAGAGTCCGTGCACGTCACGGCAGCGGCGCTGTTCGAGGGTCGCGCGATGCTCGGCATCGACGGCAGCCGGCGCCTGCTGCGCGTGGGCGAGACCTCGCCGGAAGGCGTGAAGCTGGTCAGTGCCACTGCGCGCGAGGCGGTGATCGAGATCGACGGCCGGCGTCAGACGCTCGCGCCGGGGCGCGACACCGGCGGCGGCTTTGCCGCGCCCGAGCGCAAGCGCGTCGCGATCCAGCGCGGCCCCCGGCATGAATACCTGGTGGCGGGCACCGTGAACGGACTGCAGGTGCAGTTCCTTGTCGATACCGGCGCGAACGTCGTCGCGATGAACGGCGCCGAAGCGCGCCGACTCGGTGTCGATTACCGCCTGCACGGCAGGCCGGGTGCGGTGCAGACTGCCAGCGGGGTCGTGCAGGCCTGGTCGGTCACGCTGGATCGCGTCGAGGTCGCGGGGATCGTGGCGCGCAACGTGGCCGCGTCGGTGATCGAGGGCAACTACCCCACGCAGCTGCTGCTCGGCATGTCGTGGCTCGGACGTGTCACCATGCGTGAAGAGCACGGTGTGCTCTATCTCGAGGAAAAATAGCCGCGTCCCGCGCTCCATTGTCACGCGCGTGACACACCGGTGTGAGAAATGCGGGCCAGCTGCTAGAATCGGCGCCCCTTCAGCCGGCCGGAGCCGCCCGTGTCTGTCCGTTATATCGCCTCGTCACGCTTGCCGACGCCCTGGGGGGTGTTCGACATGCATGGCTTCGAGGATATCGAGAGCGAGAAGGAGCACGTGGTCCTCACGATGGGTGATGTCGGCAACGGCGAACCCGTGCTGGCGCGCATCCATTCGGAATGCCTCACCGGCGACGCGCTGTTCAGCATGCGCTGCGATTGCGGCGCGCAGTTGCGCACGGCGCTGGAGCGCATCGCGCGCGAAGGGCGCGGCGCGCTGCTCTACCTGCGCCAGGAGGGGCGCGGCATCGGGCTGTTGAACAAGATCAAGGCCTATCGCCTGCAGGACGAGGGCGCGGATACCGTCGAGGCCAACGAGCAACTCGGCTTCGGTGCCGACATGCGCGACTACAGCATCTGCCGCACGATGCTCAAGCATCTGCACATCACCGCGCTGCGGTTGATGACCAACAACCCGCGCAAGGTCGCGGCGATCGAGGACATGGGGATCAAGGTCGTGGAGCGGATCTCGATCCGCACCGGGCAGAACCCCCACAACGTGCGCTACCTCGAAACCAAGGCCGGCAAGCTCGGACACTGGATGGACGAGGATCCCGGCGGCTGATCCTGTGGGTCAGGCTGTAGGTCCGGATAAATCCGGACGATTGTTCGGCTGAAGCCGAACCTACAGCTGGCTCACGGCGCCCCTGCGCGAGGGCCGCAGCGCCGACAGGCGTTCACGGATCGCCGCCTCGATGCCCTCGGCATCCAGTCCCACGTCGTGGAGCATTTGTTGCGGCTTGCCGTGTTCCAGGAAACGGTCGGGGAGCCCGAGCACCAGCAGCGGCATCACGATGCCGCGCGCGGCCAGCAACTCGGCCACCGCGGCGCCCGCGCCGCCGGCCACGGCATTCTCCTCCACCGTGACCAGCAGCGAATGGCTGGCGCACAGTTCCAGGATCAGTTCCTCGTCCAGCGGCTTGACGAAGCGCATGTCGGCGACGCTTGCCTCCAGTGCGCTCGCTGCGGCCAGCGCGGGCGCGACCATGCTGCCGAAACCGAGGATCGCGACCTCGCGTCCGGCGCGGCGCAGCACACCCTTGCCGATTGCCACGGCCTCCAGCGCCGGGTCGATCGTGGCACCCGGGCCGGTGCCGCGCGGGTAGCGCACCGCGGCGGGTCCCCGGTGCAGGAATCCGGTGCAGAGGAGCTTGCGCGTCTCGTCCTCGTCGGAAGGGGCCATCACCACCATGTTCGGGACGCAGCGCAGGTAGCTCAGGTCGAAGCTGCCTGCATGGGTCGGGCCGTCCTCGCCGACGAGCCCGGCGCGGTCGATCGCGAACAGCACGTCGAGGTTCTGCAGCGCCACGTCGTGGATCAGCTGGTCGTAGCCGCGCTGCAGGAAGGTGGAGTAGATGGCCACCACCGGCTTCATGTTTTCGCAGGCGAGGCCGGCGGCCAGCGTCACCGCGTGCTGCTCGGCGATTGCGACGTCGTGAAAGCGCGCCGGGAAGCGGCGTGCGAACTCCACCATGCCCGAGCCTTCGCACATTGCCGGCGTGATGCCGACCAGGCGCTCGTCGCGCCAGGCCATGTCGCACAACCAGTCGCCGAAGACTTCCTGGTACTTCGGGCGCACCGGGACGGGCTTGGCCCCCGCTACACGCGGTGCGGGGTCGATCTTGTTGATGGCGTGGTAGCCCACCGGGTCGCGCTCGGCCGGCGCGAAGCCCTTGCCCTTCACCGTCATCACGTGCAGCAGCTGCGCGCCCCTGAGTTCGCGCACGTTGCGCAGCGTGGCGAGCAGCGACGGCAGGTCGTGGCCGTCGACGGGACCGATATAGTTGAAGCCCAGCTCCTCGAACAGGGTGCCGGGCGCGACCATGCCCTTCATGTGTTCCTCGGTACGCCGCGCGATCTCGAGCGCCGGCCCCGGCAGGCGCGACAGCACGCGCTTGCCGGCCTCGCGCATGTGGTTGTAGGAGCGGCTGGCCCAGATCCGCGCGAAGTAGGAGGCAAGCCCGCCCTCGTTGCGCGAGATCGACATCTGGTTGTCGTTCAGGATCACCAGCAGGTCGGCTCCCGTGTGCGAGGCGTGGTTCAGCGCCTCGAAGGCCATGCCCGCCGTCATTGCGCCGTCGCCGATGATCGCGACCGCCCTGCGGTCCTCGCCGCGCGCGCGCGCCGCCAGCGCCATGCCGAGCGCGGCGCTGATGCTGGTGCTCGAATGACCGACGCCGAAGCAGTCGTACTCGCTCTCGGCGCGGTTGTTGAATGCCGCGAGGCCGCCGGCCTTGCGGATCTTCAGCATCGCCTCGCGCCGCCCGGTCAGGATCTTGTGCGGGTAGCTCTGGTGGCCCACGTCCCACACCAGGCGGTCACGCGGGGTGTCGAACAGGTAGTGCAGCGCGATGCTGAGTTCCACCACGCCGAGGCCGGCGCCGAAATGCCCGCCGGTCTGGCCCACGGTGAAGAGCAGGAATTCGCGCAGCTCGTTGGCGAGCTGCAGCAGCTGGGCCTCGTCGAGCGCGCGCAGGTCGGCGGGAAATGTCACGCGATCGAGCAACGGCGTGGCCGGGCGCGTCACGGGAATTTCCTGGAACAGCTTCATGCGTTGGGCTTTCCTGCGGGAATGCCGGTGTGCTCCGGCCGTTCGAGGCCGCGATTCTAACGCATCCGGCGCGTTGCCCGTAATCGGCGCTCAGCGGTCCCGGCTCACGATGAAACGCGCCATATCCGCCAGTGCCGCCGCGGGTCCGCCGAGGGGCGCCAGCGTCGCCAGTGCCGCATCGCGCAGCTCGAGGGCAAGCGCGCGTGCGCCGGCCTCGCCGAGCTCGGTGACATAGGTCGGCTTGGTCTGCGCGGCGTCGGAACCCGGGTTCTTGCCGAGCGCTGCCACGTCGCCGCAGGCGTCGAGGATGTCGTCCTGCACCTGGAAGGCGAGCCCGATGCAGCGCGCGTACTCGTCCAGGCAGGCGCGAGTGCGCACGTCCGCCACCCCGAGCAGCGCGCCCATACGCAGCGCCGCACGGATCAGCGCGCCGGTCTTCAGCGCGTGCATGGACTCCAGCGTGGCCGCCGTGATCGGGCGCCCGACATGGGCGACGTCGACCGCCTGGCCGCCGACCATGCCGCGACTGCCGCTCGCGCCGGCCAGTTCCGCGACCAGCGCGAGCCGCGTGGCGGTATCCACCGAGTCGGCGGCGCACAGCAACTCGAAGCCCAGTGTCTGCAGGGCATCGCCGGCGAGGATGGCGGTGGCCTCATCGAAGGCCTTGTGGCAGGTGGGCTGCCCGCGGCGCAGGTCGTCGTTGTCCATGGCCGGCAGGTCGTCGTGGATCAGCGAGTACGTGTGGATGCATTCGATCGCGCACGCGGCGCGATCGGTGTCCTGGGCGCTGGCACGGCTGCCGCCGACCGCCGTTGCCGCCGCGTAGAGCAGCACCGGACGCAGGCGCTTGCCGCCGGCCAGCAGGCTGTAGCGCATCGCCTCGCGCAGCCGCGAATCGGCGCGGCCCACCAGTTCGCCGTCGAACAGCATCGCCAGCGCCGCCTCGGCGCGCCCGCGGTAGGTCTCGAGCCGTGCGCCGATGACCGGCACCTCAGGCATCGGCGTCCTCGTCGGCGTCGTCTGCCTCGGCGAACGGCGTGACGTGCACCTCGCCGTCCTGCACCGAGAGCAGTTGCACGCGCTGTTGCGCCTGGGTGAGGGCCTGCTGGCACTGCTGGGTCAGGCGGATGCCCGCCTCGAAGGCCTTCAGCGATTCCTCGAGGCTCAGTTCCCCGTCTTCCATGCGCTCGACCAGCGCCTCCAGGTCGGCCAGGGATTTCTCGAAATTCAGGGGCTTGCGCGGTGCTGACACGGTGCTCCGGCCTGTGGAGGAGTTGACGCGCGCGACAGTAGCCCGAGCCCCCGCACAAATCAACGCCCAGGTCGGGCTTCACCCCGCCTGTCGGCATGAATGCCGACCCACACCACAAGGGCTCGGCGCGGCCGACCCCGCCGGGGCTGAAGCCGAACCCGCAAAGGCGGCTAGAATGCATGCAGTGTCGTGCATGCGGGGGGAAGACGTGGATCTGGCGACGATAATCGGCCTGCTCGGAGCCCTGTTCATCATCATGGCCGCGATATTCCTCGGCGGCGATCCGGTGATGTTCCTCGACGCGCCCTCGTTCCTGATCGTGATCGGCGGCACCGTGTTCGTCGTGATGAGCAAGTTCGGCATGAACCAGTTCGCCGGCGCCTTTCGGGTGGCGGGCAAGGCCTTCCTGTTCCGTCCCGAGGAGTCGGGGGAGCTGATCGCGCGCATCGTCGAGCTGGCCAACCTGGCGCGCCGCGGCGGCCTGCTCGCGCTGGAGGAGCAGCCGGTCTCGAACCGCTTCCTCGCCGACGGCCTGCGCCTGCTGATCGACGGCCACGACGCCGAGCACGTGCAGGCCGCACTGTCGAAGGACCGCAGGCAGGCGATGGAACGCCACGAGTGGGGCCAGCGCATTTTCCTGGCAATGGCCGACGTGGGGCCGGCCATGGGGATGATCGGCACGCTGGTCGGCCTGGTGCAGATGCTCGCGAACATGGACGACCCCAAGTCGATCGGCCCGGCAATGGCGGTCGCGCTGCTCACCACGCTCTACGGCTCCCTGCTGGCGAACGTCATCTGCATGCCCATCGCCGACAAGCTGAAGCTGCGCGGCAGCGAGGAGGCGACGCAGCACGCGCTGGTGGTCGACGGGCTGCTGGCGATGCAGGCGGGGCAGAATCCGCGCGTGATCCAGGGCTTGCTGGAGCGCTACCTGCCGGCAGGCCAGCGCCCGGCCCCCGCCTGAGGCATCCGGCGCATGGATGAGGAGGAGCAGCGCGGCAGCACGGAGATCGCCATCCCGAAATGGCTGCCGACCTTCGCCGACATGATGACGCTGCTGATGTGCTTCTTCGTGCTGCTGCTCACCTTCGCCGAGATGGACATCAAGCGCTACGAACAGATCGCCGGCTCCATGTCGCAAGCCTTCGGCGTGCAGCGCAGGATCGTGGCCGAGAGCGTGCCCATGGGCACCAGCGTGATCGCACTGGAATTCTCGCCCGGCGTGCCGCGGCCCACGCCGATCAGCGAGCGCTACCAGCAGGACGATGCGCTGCCCGAGCCGGCGCCCGACGCCGCGGCGGACGAAGCGACGCCGGATCTGGAGTTGACGGAGCAGATGAAGCGAAACGTCGAGGCGCAGATCCGTGCCACGCAGGCCGACGCCGCTGCGCTGGCCGAGAAGCTCACCGCCGAGATCGCCCGCGGCGAGGTCGAGATCGAGACCAGCGGGCGCCGTATCGTGGTGCGAATCCGCGAGCGCGGTTCCTTCGCCTCGGGTTCCGCGGAACTCAAACCGGAGTACCAGGCCCTGATGCGCCAGTTCCGCGACGTGCTGGCCGCGCAGGAGGGAGCCGTCGAGGTGCAGGGCCACACCGATGATGTGCCGATCGCGACTGCGCGCTTTCGCTCCAACTGGGAGTTGTCGTCGGCGCGGGCGGTGTCGGTCGCCGAGCCGCTGCTCGAGGGCGGCGTGCTGGACCCGCGCCGGCTCTCGGTCACCGGCTTTGCCGACGCGCGCCCGTTGGTGGCCAACGATTCTGCCGACGCACGCGCGCGCAACCGTCGTGTCGAGATCGTGATCGATCAGGGCATCGACCGCCAGCTGCGCGAGCAGCTCGATGCGCTGAAGACGGTGGATCCCGCATACTACCGCTCGCTGCGCCTCGAGGAGGCAGGGGGCGGGCGGGGCGGCGTGGTGCGCTGATCAGGAGGCGGCAGGTGATCGAGAAGCGGAGCGGCGCGGACCGCAGGCGATTCTTTCGCATCGACGACCGTCTGCGGCTCGCCGTGCGCCGCGTGCCGGGCGTCGATGCAGTCGCCGGGAAAGGCCACGACCTCCGTGCCGACGAGTTCCTTGCGGGGATCGACCGGGGCATCGCAGCGATCATCGCGGCTGCGCGGGTGCAGGCGCCGGCGGTCGGCGAGCTCGCGCAACTGCTGAACCGCAAGCTCGATTACGTGATCGAACGGCTGGGGCAGCTCGAGGCGCCACGCGCCGGCCTGCCGCTTGCCGAGCACGAGGTCAGCATCAGCGCCTGCGGGATTGGCCTGCAGAGCGCCGAGCGCTACGAGGCGGGCGAGACGCTGCAGGTCGAGCTGCTGCTGCCGCCCGAGGACACACGACTGTGCGTGCCGGCGCGCGTGGTGCGCTGCCGCGACGCGACACCTGGCTACCATCTGCTGCACCTCGATTTTGCCGGGATGGACCACGACGACCAGGAACTGCTGATCCGCTTCATCCTGCGTCGCCAGGGGCAGTTCCTGCAGGAGCTGCGCGAGCAGCGTGACGCGCGGCGTGCGCGGACGGCCTCCTGAGGCAGACAGCACCCGCGCCGCTGACGTAACATCCGGCACTTCATCCACGACCCGGAGAATCACGGTGCGCTACGGAATCTGCCTGCCCTACATGAAGCGTGACTACGATCGCGACACCATCCTCGCGTGGTGCCGCGCGATCGACGCCGGCCCCTGGGACAGCCTGTCGTGCGGCGAGCGCATCACCGGTTACACCTGCGACATGCGCGTGCTGCTGTCGGCCGCGGCGGCGGTGACCGAGCGGGTGCGGATAGTGCCCTCGCTGTACGTGCTGCCGATGCACTCCGCGGTGTGGGCCGCCAAGGAAATCGCCACGCTGGACGTGCTCTCGGGCGGTCGTGTCACCGTGACCGTCGGCGTCGGCGGGCGCGAGAAGGACTACCGTGCGGTGGGCGCCTCGTTCGCGCACCGCCACCAGCGCATGGACCAGCAAGTCGCCGAGATGCGCCGCATCTGGGCGGGCGAGCCGCCGTTCGAGGGCGCCGATCCGGTCGGGCCCGTGCCGGTGCAGGCCGGAGGCCCGCCGATATTGATCGGCGCGATGGGCCCGAAGGGCATGCGCCGCGGCGCCGAGTGGGCGCAGGGCGTGTACCTGTTCTCGATGAACGGCGACAAGGGCGAGATCGCGAGAATGATCGACATGGCCGACAGCGCGTGGGAGGAGGCCGGCCGCGCCGACCGTCCCTACCGCATGGCCGGCTTCTGGCACTCGCTCGCCGATGACGCCGAGCCGCGACTGCGCCAGTACGTCTACGACTACCTGAAGATCGCCGGTGACGACGTCGCGAAGCTGGTCGCCGGCACCATGACGCGCTCGAACGAGGACGCGGTGCGCCGCGCGATCGATGATTACCGCGAGCTAGGGGTCGACGAGATCATGTTCTCTGCGGTGACCGCCGATCTCGCCGAGCTCGATCGCCTGGCCAATCTCATAGCCAGGATCGGCTGATCCCTCGCCGGTTTCGCCCGAAGGTCCGGCTTCAGCCGGACATTGCCCCAACGTGGGTCCGGGTTCATCCGGACGTTTGTCCGGCTGAAGCCGGACCTACGCTATACTGCGCGCTCTCCTGGGGGTGGGTAACACCTGAGACACCGGCATCGGGCTGGTGAACCCCTCGAACCTGATCCGGATAATGCCGGCGAAGGGATAGGAAAGCGCATGCCGCCCGGTGTGCGCGCCAATATCCGCCAGCGCTGGTCCGGATCTCCTTTACGGAGGTCGCGGATGCGTCACGTTCCATTTTCGTCTGCAGGCAGCTCGCGCCGGCGCGCGTTGTCCCTGTGCCTTGTCGTGCTCGGTGCGCCGCACGCGGGGGCCGCCGCGGCGCCCGATCGGCTCGAGGAGATCGTGGTCACCGCGCGGCTGCTGCCCAAACCCGTGGACACGGTCCCGGCGAGCATCAGCGTGCTGCCCGCGGCGCTGATCCGCGAGCGCCAGGCCAATCATTTCGAGGAGCTGCTGAACGCGGCGCCGAACGTGAACTACAGTTCGGGCGCCTCGCGCGGGCGCTTCGTGCAGATCCGCGGCATCGGCGAGCGCAGCCAGTTCGTCGACCCGGTGGATCCCTCGGTCGGGCTGTACATCGACGGCATCGATTTCAGCGGGCTCGGCAACGCGGGCACGCTGTTCGACGTCGAGCAGGTCGAGGTGCTGCGCGGCCCGCAGGGCACCGCCTTCGGTGCCAGCGCGATGGCCGGCCTGGTCAACATCCGCTCGGCGGCGCCGGCAGACAGGACGATGGCGCGCGTGGAAGTCGGCGTGGCCGAATACGGCGGCAGCACGCTGGGCGCGGTGGCCAGCGGCCCGCTGACGCCCGACCTCGCCGCGCGGCTCGCGGTCCACCGCAACCGCAGCGACGGCTACATCGAGAACGATTTCCTCGGCCGCGACGACACCAACGCCATCGACGAGACCACCGCGCGCGCGCGGCTCGACTGGCAGGCCAGCGAGGCGCTGGCGCTCGGGCTGACGCTGATGCGCGTCGAATCGGACAACGGCTACGACGCGTGGTCGCTGGACAACACCCGCCACACGTTCTCGGACGAACCCGGGCGCGATCGCCAGACCAGCGATGCTGCGGCATTGCGTGCCGACTGGACGACCGGGGCGGGCTTCGACGTGCAGGCCGTCGCGACCTGGATGGGCTCGGACCTCGACTACGGCTACGACGAGGACTGGTCCTACGCGGGCCTCTGCGACGGCACCGGCTGCGAGGGCTGGGAGTACTCCTCCACCGACCGTTACCTGCGCGACGTCGAGGCGGGCAGCGTGGACTTGCGGCTGGTGTCGCACCCGGGCGAGCTCACGTGGGTCGCCGGGCTCTACGCGATCAGTCGCGACACCCGGCTCGAGCGCCGCTTCCACGACTGGGACGCGGATGCGCCCGGGCTCTTTCACAGCGATTACGACAGCGGCCACGCCGCGGCCTACGCCGAGCTCGACTGGGCGGCCAGCGAGCGCGTCTCCGTGAGCGGCGGACTGCGGCTGCAGCGTTTCGACGCGGATTACGACGATTCGCTGGGGTTGCGCGAGCAGCCCGGCGATGACCTCTGGGGCGGGCAGCTGAGCGCGCAATACGAGCTGGCGCCGCGTTCGATGGCCTATGCGCTGGTCGCGCGCGGCTACAAGGCCGGCGGCGTGAACGGCGAGGCGATCGGCAAGGCGCAGAAGTCGGGCCTCGATCCCTCGATCATCGCCTTCCTCGGCACGCGCAGCGAGTACGCTGCCGAGACGCTCTGGAACTACGAGCTAGGCTGGAAGTTCGCGAGCAACGACGAGGCATTGCGCGTGCGAGCGGCATTGTTCTACATGGACCGCGACGACGTGCAGCTGAAGGCCTGGTACAACGAAGGGCCGCAGTTCGTGGGCTACACCGACAACGCCGCCAGCGGCAGCAACTACGGGCTCGAACTCGAGGCCGACTGGCAGGCCCTCGATCGCCTGCGCCTCGATGCCTCGCTCGGCCTGCTCGATACCGAGATCGGGAATTTCGTGGCCAACGACCCGGAGCTCGGTTTCGTCGACAAGGACGGCCGCGAGCAGGCGCAGGCGCCGAACTGGCAGTTCCGCGCGGGTGTCGAGCTCGCGCTGTTCGCGCGCGGCTTCGCGCGGGTCGAATACGAGGGCAAGGACGGCTACTATCTCTCGGACTCCGATGACGAGCGCAGCGAGGCCTACCGCCTGCTGCACCTCGCCGCCGGTTACCGTGGCGATCGCGTCGAGGCCACGGCCTGGTTGCGCAACGCGCTCGACGAGGACTACGTGGTGCATGGCTTCTATTTCGGCAACGACCCGCGCACGTTCTACGTCAACGAGGCCTGGTACCAGTACGGCGCTCCGCGCGTGGCGGGCGTAACCGTGTCCTGGAGTTTAGAGTAAAGGAGCTTTCATGCAGATCTCGGTGGACCTCAGCCTGTACCCGCTGCGCGACGACTACATCCCGGTGATCATCGACTTCATCCATCGCGTGCAGGCGCACGAGGGCGTCGAAGTCGTGCGCAACCAGATGACGACCCAGCTGTTCGGCGAGTACGCACGCGTGATGGCGGTGCTCACCGAGGAGCTGCGCCACAGCTTCGAGACCCACGGCAAGGCCGTGATCGTCGCCAGGATCGTCAACGGCGATGTGCGTGCCAATCCCTGAGCGCGGGCGATGACAGCGATGCTCGCCGGCTGGCTGCAACTGCACGGCTGGGAGGCCCTGGCCGTGCTGCTCGGTATCGCCTACCTGCTGCTGGCGATGCGCGAGAGCCTGTGGTGCTGGCCCGCGGCCTTCCTCAGCACGCTGATCTACCTGTTCCTGTTCTGGCACGCGGAACTGCCGATGGAATCGGGGCTGCAGTTCTACTACCTCGCGATGGCCGTCTACGGCTGGTGGCACTGGCGCGGCGGCGCCGGCGCCGCGGCCGAACCGCTGCCGGTGCGCACCTGGCCGTGGCGCTACCACGTTGCGGCCATCGTGCTGGTGCTCGCGGCCTCGCTGGCCTCGGGCGCCGCGCTCACGCATGCCGGCCTGGGGCGGCTGCCCTACCTCGATTCGTTCACGACCTGGGGCGCGATCCTCACGACCTGGATGGTGGCGCAGAAGCTGCTGGAGAACTGGCTCTACTGGCTGGTGGTCGATGGGGTGTCGCTGTACCTGTACCTCGACCGCGGGCTGCACCTCACCGCGCTGCTGTTTGTGGTCTATCTTGTGATCGTGGTTTTCGGGTACTTCCAGTGGCGTCGTCATTATCGTGAACAACATGCAGCGTCCGATGCCCCGCGCGCTGGCTGAACTGTTCCGCGACTGGCGTCCCGACAGCCTCGACACCCCGCCCGAACTGGAAGCCGTGTTCAGCTCGGGCCACAGCAACCGCAGCTTCCTCGTGCGCCTGGGGCGCCGGCGCGTCGTGGTGCGGCTGCCCGAGGGCAACGGGGAGCGCCTCGGCATCGACCGTCACGTGGAGCAGCGCGTGCTGGAGCTGGCCGACCGCATCGGGCTCGGCGCCCGGGTGCTACACTGCGATCCCGCGCGCGGCATCCTCGTCACCGCCTACCTCGAATCGAAGCCGCTGCGCGTCGAAGGCATCGCCGCCGACCACACGATCGACCGCCTCGCCGCCGCGCTGCACCTGCTGCATCGCCAGGAGCTCGACGTGCCGGTGCTGAACATCGCCGATCGCGTGCGCGCCTACGCGCGCGAACTGCAGGCGGACGATCCGCTGGCCTGGCCGCGCGCGCGCCGCTGGCTGGCTTCCGCGCGCCAGGTGCTGGAGCAGTACCGCTTCGGGCGCTGGCGCACCGCGCTGTGCCACAACGACCTGCTGGCGCAGAACGTGTTCGAGGTCGACGGCGCGGTGCGCTTCATCGACTGGGAATATGCTGCGCGCGGCGACGCCTTCTTCGATCTTGCGACCATCGCGGAGGATTGCGGTTTCGGCGCGCTCGACCGCAGCCGCCTGCTGCTCGCCTACGGCGAGATCGGCGACACCGCGATCGAGCGGCTGTACCGCGCGCGCGTGCTGTACCGCCTGCTCGGCGTGTTGTGGCACCTGGTGCGCTACCGCGGGGCGAGCGCGCGCACGGTGCCGGCGCTGGCGCGTCACGAGCAGGCGCTGGACGCGCTGTTGCGACAGGGGCCGGGCTAGGTGGGCGCGCGCGACACCGCGGCGCGGCTGCTGCTGCCGGCACTGGCGCTGTTGCTGGGGCTCGCCTTCCTGCTGGCACTGAACACGGGTTCATCGGGCGTGTTGCTGGGACCGGCGCTGCGTGACTGGTACGCGGGCGAGGACTCGGCGGCATTGATCATCCTGCGCGAGATCCGCCTGCCGCGCGCGCTGGCCGCGCTCGCGGTCGGCGCCACGCTGGGCGTGGCCGGCGCGGCGCTGCAGGGCATGCTGCGCAACCCGCTCGCGGAGCCGGGTCTCGTGGGGGCCTCGAACTGCGCCTCGCTCGGCGCGGTGCTGGTGCTCTATTTCGGCCTTGCGCCGATGCATTCGCTGCTGCTGCCGGCCGCCGGCATCCTGGGCGCCGTGGCGGCACTCGCGCTGCTGCGCCTGCTGGTCGGGGACTACGCGCGCGTTGCGACGCTGATCCTCGCGGGTGTGGCGCTGAACGCCTTCGCGGGCGCGGCGATCGCGCTGGCGCTGAATCTCGCGCCCAGCCCCTACGCGATGCACGAGATCGTCTACTGGCTGATGGGTTCGGTGGCGAACCGCAGTTTCGGGGAGCTCGCCTTCAGCCTGCCGTTCATGGCCCTTGCGCTGGCGCTGCTGCTGTCGACGGGCCGCTACCTCGAGGCGCTCAGCCTCGGCGAGGACACGGCGCATTCGCTGGGCTTCGGCGCACGCTCGCTGCCCTGGCGAGTGATGGGCGGGGTGGCGATCGGCGTCGGTGCGGCGGTGGCGATCAGCGGCACGATCTCCTTCGTGGGCCTCGTGATCCCGCACCTGCTGCGTCCCTTCGTGGGCCACCGCCCCGGGCGGCTGCTGGTGCCGAGCGCGCTCGGCGGCGCGCTGCTGGTGCTGCTCGCCGACGTGCTGGTGCAGTCCTTCCATTCCGCCAGCGAACTGAAGCTGGGCGTGGTCACCTCGCTGCTCGGTGCGCCGTTCTTCCTCGCGATCGTGCTCGGCGCGCGGAGCCGCATCACGTGAGCACGCTGGCACTCGAAGGCGTGAGCGTGCGCCTCGGCGGGCGCGCGGTGCTGCAGGAACTGTCGTGCGCGCTCGCCGCCGGCGAAATGCTCGGCATCATCGGGCCCAACGGCGCCGGCAAGAGCACGCTGCTGCGCGTGATGGCGGGCCTGCTGCGCCCCGACGCGGGACAGGTGCGGCTGCAGGGGCGCGAACTGCAGTCCTGGCCGGCTGCCGAGCGCGCGCGGCGCATCGGCTACCTGCCGCAGGCCGCACCGGTGCACTGGCCGCTGGACGTGCGCACCGTGGTGGAGCTCGGGCGCCTGCCGTGGCGTCACGGCTGGTTCAGCGTCGACGAGGGTGCGCGCGACGCGGTGCAGGCCGCGCTGCGCGATGCCGAGGTCGAAGAACTGCAGGGCCGGCTGGTGAACGAGCTCTCGGGTGGCGAGCGCACGCGCGTCATGATCGCGCGCCTGCTGGCAGGTGCGCCAGGGATCATCCTGGCCGACGAGCCGGTGGCCGCGCTGGACGCCTACCACCAGCTGCACGCGATGGAAGTGCTGGCCGAGCGCGCGGCGCGCGGTACCGCGGTGGCCGTGGTGCTGCACGACCTCAGTCTCGCGGCGCGCTTCTGCCAGCGCATCCTGCTGCTCGATCACGGCGGCGTCGCCGCCCACGGCGCGGCGCGCGACATCCTGTGCCCCGGGGTCCTCGAGCCCGTCTACGGCGTGCGCATCCGCGTGCTCGACGAGGACGGGCTGGTCGCGATCATCCCGTGGGAGCGCCGCTGAGCATGCTGGACGAGGTGTGGATGAATCTGCGCATGGAAGCTGCGGGAGCATGAATCAGCCCTCGTCGGGAATTGCCACCGCTGTCGCCGTGACGCTGCCCGAGTGGGTGCCCGGCGTGGTCGATGGATTTCCCGCATGCACGAACGATACCGGGCGCATGCGCCTCGCGATCACGCTCGCGCGCGAGAATGTCGAGCGCGGCAGCGGGGGGCCCTTCGGCGCGGCGATCTTCGCGCGTGGCGCACCGCGGCCGCTCGCGGTCGGCGTGAACTGTGTCGAGCGCCTGCGCAACGCGGTGCTGCACGCGGAGATCGTGGCGCTGATGCTGGCCGAGGCGCGCCTGGGCTCGTACACCTTGCGCACGCCGGGTGCTCCGGAATACGAGCTGTTCACCTCCTGCACACCCTGCGCGATGTGCCTCGGCGCGGCGCTGTGGAGCGGCGTGCGACGCATGGTGTGCGCGGCCGGGCGCGAGGACGCGATGGCGCTCGGCTTCGACGAGGGGCCGGTGTTTCCCGAGTCCTGGCGTTACCTGCAAGCGCAGGGCATCGATCTCGAGCACGGCCTGCTCGCCGCGGCGGCGGCTGAGGTCATGCGCCGGTATCGCGAGGACAACGGGTTGGTCTACAACGGCTGAGTGCATCCCGGATTCGACCGCAGATCTGGCCTCAGCCGACGCGGGATCCGTGGGTACGGCTTCAGCCGGAGGCACGATCCGTAGGTTCGGCTTCAGCCGAACATTGTCCGGCTGAAGCCGGACCTACGTCGGAATTACGGGTGCCAGGCCCACAGGTGTGCGGCCACCAGCGCGCGCCACGGTGTGAACTGCGCCAGCCAGCGCCCGGTCTCTGTCGCGGAGATTTTTTCTTCGCGTCCCAGCAGCAGTTGCAGCTTGCGCCGCACCGCCACGTCGCCGTGCAGCGAGCCGTCGAGATGGCCGAAACCGCGCAGCAACGCGTACTCGATGGTCCACTGGCCGATGCCGCGGATCGTCGCGAGGCGCGCGCGGATCTCCGCGACGGGCGGTGCGTCGGCCCAGGCCTCGAATGGCAGGGTGCCGTCGGCAGCGCCGTGGCTCAGCAAGGTCACGGTGGCTGCCTTGGCCTGCGACAGCCCGGCCGCGCGCAATTGCGCGTCCCCCATGCGCGCCAGCCGCGCGGGATCGGGATGGCACAACAGGCCGTCCGAGTGGCGGATGCCGGCGGCCTCGATGAGCCGGCGGCGCACCGCGGTGGCCGCGGCGACGCTGATCTGCTGCCCGGTCACGGCCCACACTATTGCCTCGAACGGCGTGGCCAGCAACGGCACGCGCAGGCCGGGATTGGCCGCGATCAGCGGGCCGAGCTCGGGGTGCGCGCGATAACGCGCCTCGAAATCGTCCACGGCCTGCGGCAGGCCGAGCATGCGCCGCGCCATGCGTCGCGCGGCGTCGGGCTCGGGCAGCCCACCCGCGCCGTCCACGACCAGTTCCACCGCGGCGTGCCGCGCGCCGAAGCGCACCCCGATGCACGCGGGTCGCCCGGCCCACACCATTCCTTTCTGCACTGCGTTGCCGTCCACGCGCTCGGCGAGCGCTGCCGCGTCGCGGCGATGAAAGGCGAGGAAGTCCGCGGCGCGATACGCTGCCGGCAGCGCCAGCCGGAACGCGAGCCGTGCCTGCTTCAAGCCTTTGCCTCGCGTTCGAGCAGCGCGCGCTTGCGCTCGATGCCCCAGCGATAACCGGCGAGACCGCCGTCGCGGCGCACCACGCGGTGGCAGGGAATCGCCACCGCGAGCGGGTTGGCGGCGCAGGCCCCGGCCACGGCGCGCACCGCGCGCGGTGCACCGATGCGGCGCGCGAGCTCGGCATAGCTCAGCGTTTCGCCGGGCGGGATCTTTCGCAGCGCCTGCCACACGCGCTGCTGGAAGGCGGTGCCGCGGATGTCGAGCGGCAGTTCCAGCCCGAGCTGTGGCGCCTCGACCAGGCCGACGACCCTGGCGACCAGCGATTCGAAGGACGCATCGCCGCCCGCCAGTCGCGCCGCGGGAAACCGCTGCTGCAGTTGCGCGAGCAGCGCATCCGGATCGTCGCCTAGCAGGATCGCGCACACGCCGCGCGCGCTCTGCGCGACCAGTATCGAGCCGAGCGAGCACTCGCCCACCGCGAAGCGGATCTCGGTGGCCACACCGCCGGCGCGCCAGGCGCGTGGCGTCATCCCGAGCACGGCGCCCGCATCCTCGTAGAAGCGGCCGCTGGAGTTGTAGCCGGCGTCGTAGAAGGCTTCGGTCACACTGCCGGCGCGTCCCAGCTCATGCTGCACGCGGCGCGCACGCTGTGCCCTGGCCCAGGCCGCGGGCGTGAGGCCGGTCACCGCCTTGAACACGCGGTGCAGGTGAAACGGGCTCAGGCCGGCGCGCTGCGCGAGCTCGGCGAGCGTGGGCGCGCGCTCGGCGCCCTCGATCAGGCGGCACAGCCCGGCCACCAGCGTCGCGTGCGGGTTGGCCGGCAGCGCATGCCCGGGATGGCAGCGCCTGCAGGGCCTGAAGCCCGCGAGCTCGGCGTCGGCCGGCGTCGCGTGGAACGCGACGTTTTCCGGCCGCGCGCGGCGTGAGGGGCACGAAGGGCGACAGTACACGCCGGTGCTGCGCACCGAGTAGACGAAGCGGCCGTCCGCGGCCGGGTCGCGCGCCACCACCGCGGCCCAGCGCGGGTCGGCGACGGTGACCTCTGCTCTCTGCTGTGCGGTTGCCATGGGAGTCTCCTGCGTTGCCAAGCATATCGTGCGCGCAGTGTGGCGGCATCGCGGCGGCGCGAAACTCCGGGTCTTGCGGTCGAATCCGGCCCTTCAGGTCTCGGCCCAGGCGCGCAACAGGTTGTGATAGACGCCGGTGAGGCGCAGCAGGTCGGGGTCGGCGGGATCGCGCCCGCCGCTGAGCGACTGTATCGACTGGTCGAGATCGAACAGCAGTGCGCGCTGCGCGGCGTCGCGCACCATGCTCTGCAGCCACAGGATGGCCGAGGTGCGCGCGCCGCGCGTCACCGGCAGCACGCGGTGCAGGCTGCTCGAGGGGTAGAGCACCATGTCGCCCGCGGCGAGCTTCACCTCCTGCGCGCCGAAGGGGGTCTCGATCGCGAGCTCGCCGCCGTCGTAATCGGCCGGGTCGGTGAGGAACAGCGTGGCGGAGAGGTCACTGCGCACCGCCTGCGGCAGCGCGTCCGAATACATCAGCGCGCCGTCGACGTGCGCGCCGTAGTGCCCGCCGCCGGCGTAACGGTTGAAGCGCGGCGGGAAGAAGCGGTTCGGCAGCGCGGCCGAGATGAACAGCGGGTGGCGGCCCAGCAGCGACAGGATGCGGTTGCCCAGACGCTGTGCCACCCCGCAGCGATCGTCGAGTTGCAGGTTGTCCTTCACGGACACCGACAGCGTGCCGGCGCTGGCGCGGCCGTCGATCCACGGCGCCTCGGCGAGCGCCGCGCGGAATTCCTGCACCTCGTCGGCCCCCAGCACGTTTTCCATGACCAGCAGCATCGGCTTCTCCAGAAAAACCTGAAATAAGGGCAGGGGCCGCCCGCACGGTCGGGCCCCGCCCAACGGGCCCTCAGAACACGTAATTCACCGTGAGGCGGACGTTGCGCGCATCGCCGTAGTACAGGAACGAGCCCGAGCGGTACGCCGCGAGGTAATACTCCTCGTCGGTGACATTGCCCACGTTCAGGCGCGCATCCAGCGTCTCGGTGAATTCCCAGGTCGCGAACAGATCGTACACGGTGTACGAGGGGACCGGCTGGCTGTACTGGCCGGTCGTCGGGTTGAAGGCAGCGGCGCTGTCCGGCTGGCCCGCGTACTTCCTGCTCTCGTACTTCAACGCACCACCGATCGCGAGCTTGTCGCTCAGCCGGTAGCGCAGCTGGGCGAAGGCGGTGTCGTCGGCGAAGTTGCTGAGGGTCCTGCCTTCGTTGGCCGGGTTGAAGGATTCGATCACCTCGGCGTCCATCGTGGTGAAGCCCGCCTGCGCGCTCAGCTTGTCGGTGATGTTGCCGCTGGCGCCGAACTCGAAGCCCCGCACCTCGTTCTCGCCGGTGTTGAAGGTGCCGGCCGAGCCGTAGTCCGCGCCTTCCATCACGTCGGTCTTCGTGATCTGGAACAGCGCGGCCGTGAGCAGCAGCTGCCCGTCGAAGAGGTTCCACTTGGTGCCGAGCTCGATGTTCTCGGTCGTTTCGGGCTCGGCACCGGCCGCCTCTCCGTTGTAGGTGACCAGGCCACCGTAGCCGCCGCTGGTACCCACGTCGGACTCGCCGCCGTTGATGTCGGCCGCGGTGGCGTAGCTCAGGTAGACGTTGGCATCCGGGCGGAACGCCCAGGTGATGCCGGCGTGGCCGTTCCACTTGCCGTCGGAGGAGCTGTAGTCGCCGGTGATCGCCTGCTGCTGGGCGTTCTGCGTGAGCAGGTCGATCTCGGTGTCGTCGTAGCGCAGGCCCGCGAACAGGGTGACGTCTTTGCTCAGGTCCACGGTATCCATGAGGTACGTGGAGACGGTCCTGGCCTGCCAGTCCTGGTCCCAGGGGCCGGTGCTGATCCGGCGGTTCATGAGGCGGTCGATGCCGGGCACGACCTGGCCCGAGGCGTCCCTGATGCACCAGGCGTTCAGCGCCGTGCCGGTGCCGGTGATGCAGTTCTGGCCCGAGTTCGCGACGTTGTAGATACCGTTCAGGACCTCGTGGTCGGAGAGTTCCATGCCAAGAATGAACTCGTGCGTGCGGCCGCCGAGGTCGAGGTTTGCGAACAGGTTGGTCTGGTTCACGAGGTAGTCCACTTCCTGCCAGCCCTGGTGCGTGCTCAGCGTGGTGGTGGCGTGGACGCCGCCGGGATTGTTGACGCCGGTGGTCGCGCCGCGCGCGCCGGTCGTCACGTAGCCGTTGTCGGTGATGCCGTACCGGGTGGCGTTGTGCAGGTATACGTCCGGTGTGAAGTCGTAGCTGATGCGCGCGGTGAAGGTATCCACGTCGGACTCCAGGAAGTCCTGCCGCTGCGCGTACACGGGCACGTTCCTCGCGGGCTTGCGGTTCAGCAGGTAGCCACCGAGATCCGGTTTGTCCTCCGCATCCAGGCCGTAATAATCGACGAGGATTTCGAGCGCTTCGGTCGGCGTGAACAGGGCGGAGAGTGCCACCCCCTGGCGCTCGCGGTCCGCGGGGTCGCGATCGGGGACTTCCTCGTAGCTGTAGAGCAGGTTCGCGCGCAGGGCGATGGTATCGGTGATGGCCTGGTTGCTGTCGAGCGTGAGGCGCGTGTGGCTGTCGGTGCCGCCCGCCGCCGACACGCGGTTGAAGTCGTACTGACTGCTCGCCTGCTTGGTGATCGAGTTGATCGCGCCGCCCGCCGTGCCGCGGCCGGCAAAGCTCGAGCTCGGCCCCTTGGAGATCTCGACCTGCTCGGTCGCGAAGCTCTCGCGGATGGTCATGCCGGGGTCGCGCAGGCCGTCGACGAAGACGTCGCTGCGCGCTTCCTGCCCGCGGATGATGTAGCGGTCGCCGAAGGCGTTGCCGTTCTCGCCGGTGCCGAGCGTGATGCCCGGCTGCGCGTCGAGGATCTGGCGCAGGTCCGTGAAGCCCGAGTCCTCGATCTGCGTCCTGGTCAGCACCGAGATGTTGCGCGGCGTTTCGGCCAGCGGACGCGTGTTGCGCGCATCGCCCGAGACACGGGCCTTGTACGGCGCGCCTTCCTGGGCGTAGGGGTTGGTGTCGATGGTGCGGTCCTTGACCTTGATGGTCTCCAGCGTCACCTCCTCCTCGTCGGCCTGCTGCGCCAGGGCGCCGGTGCTGCCGGCCAGTGCCACGGCCAGTGTCAGCGCGCTGCGAGCTACCACGGCGCCGCGCGACTGCGCGATGCGCAGGGTCTTCGGGGCCTTGATGCCGGTCGATGGGTACTTCACGGTTGTCTCCTTGCGGTGGTGGTTGCTAGTCGGTGATCAGCGTGTAATCGATCGGCACGGCGATGCTGAGAGTCTCGCGGCCGACGAATTCGGGAATGGGGGGAAAGGGCGCGGCGCGCGCCAGGGTTTCGAGAGCGGCCTGGTCCAGCAACACGTGGCCGGAGCTCTGCTTGATCGTGCTGGCGAGCAGCTGTCCATCGCGTCCGATGGTGAACCTGACCACCACCGTGCCCTGTTGCTTCTTCTTCTTCACCTCGGTCGGGTAGTCCTTGTTCGCATCTATCCAGGCGCTGATCTGGCCGAAGTAGCCACGGATGTTGCGCGCCGGCTTGCCATTGAAGCGGCTCCTGGCGCCGGCATTGCCGCCGGCCTGCCCGCCGGACCGGGGCGCCGCGGACGCGGAGGAAACCGCGGGGTCCGGGATCGGCGCTTCGGCAGTGTCGGTGCTTGCCGTCGTTGCGGTCTCGGCGCTTGCCGCGGGGGCGGGTTCGCTCGGCAGCGTGGCCACCGGCTCGACTGGCGCGGCGGCGGGCACGGGCCTGGCTACCGGCTTTGGTGCCAGCTTCGGCTTTGCCGCGGGCGGCGGCGGTGGCGCCGCAGGCTGCGGTGCGGGCTCGGGCATGGCTTCGGCGGGCGCGGCTGGCGCCTCTGCGCCTGCGAGCGCGAGGCTGACGTCGATGCCCTCGGTGGCGGCGCCGCCGAGCTCGGACGCCGGTACGCGCGTCCCGAGCCAGGCCAGGGCCACCGCGGCGTGCAGTCCCGCCGCGCCGGCCAGCGGCAGCAGCCAGTGCCGGGTGCGCGGGTTCATGGCGCGCCCTTGCGCGTGCTCAGCAACTCGACGTGCGCCAACCCGCTGGCGCGCAGCGCGCCAAGCACCGGCGTCAGATCGGCCGCCTGCAACTCGCGGTCGAGCGCCAGTTGAAGGCGCGTCTGCGGGTCGGCACCGTGCAGGCGCGCCAGCGCATCGGGCAGCGCGGCGTTTTCCAGCGCGGCGCCGTCGAGCAGCAGCGCGCCCTCGCGCGTCATCTCGAGCCGCACCGCGTGCTCCGCTGCGGCCTGCTCCAGCGCGGCTTCCGGCAGCGTGATCGGAGCGGCGGTCTTCTGCGCGCTGATGCGTCCGGCCACCATGAAGAAGATGAGCATCAGGAAGATGATGTTGATCAGCGGGATCAGCTGGGTGTCGTTGGCGGCGCTGGCGCGCGGGGGGAACAGGCGCATGGTCAGTGTTCCGCGGCTGCCGCGTCGGCGAGCACCAGTTCGGCGGCGCCGGCGGCGCGCAGGCAGTCGAGCGCATCCATGATCGGTTGCACGCGTGCATCGGCTTGCGGGCGCAGCAACACCGGGACGCTGGCGCCGGCCAGCACGGCGGAGGCCTCGGCGACACAGGCGCTACCCGGCGCGATGCGCGCCTCACCAAGGCTCAACCAGCCCGCGGCATCCAACCCGATGCGCAGCGGCTGCTCGTCGACCGGTTCCGCGGCCTCCTGCGCCATTGGCACGTCCAGGCTGCGCCAGCGCGTGAACTGCGTGGTCAGCATGAAGAACAGCAGCAGGATGAACACCACATCGATGAGCGCCGTCAGGCTGATGCGGCTGCGCGGGCACGGCGGATCAAGCCGAAGCAGCATGGGCCTTCACCGCCTGCGGCGCGCCA
The DNA here is from genome assembly GCA_016718385.1 of Gammaproteobacteria bacterium. Lineage (GTDB taxonomy): Bacteria > Pseudomonadota > Gammaproteobacteria > Pseudomonadales > UBA5518 > UBA5518. Next base: position 157,005 of record JADKDK010000008.1, on the reverse strand, counting down.
AAGGCCACCACGTCGGCACTGCGGCGCTCAGCCTCCAGCGTGAACAACTGCGCAACGCTGTCCTGCATGCGCGCGGCGCAGCCTTCGACGATACCGTCGAGCCAGTTGTAGAGGATCGTGGCGGGGATCGCGACGGCAAGACCCACCGCAGTGGTCAGCAGCGCGACCCAGATGCCGCCGGACAGCAGCGCGGGATCGACCTGGCTGCCGGCGGACTGCAGTTCCCGGAACGCGGTGATCATCCCGAGCACCGTGCCGAACAGCCCGAGCAGCGTTGCCGCGTTGGCCATCACGTCCAGCGGGCGCAGGAACCGGCGCAGCTCGTTCAGCTGCGCCTGGGCCAGCCGCGACAGCTCGTCCTGCAGGCGTTGTTCGCCAAGCTTGCCTTGTTGGAGGTGCAGCAGAGCCTGGCGTAATATCGTGCCCGCTGGCGAGCGCTCACTTTCCAGCGCCGCAATGGCCGCGCCAGTGCCCGCCTGGCGGTATTGGCCGAGCGCCAAGGTCACGCGCTGCGGACCGGAGGTGCCGAACATCCCCCGGCGAGCGAACTGCCACAACTTGCCCATCGCGATGGCTAGCACGGCGTGGGAGAACGCAACGAGGATCCAGACCACCGGTCCGCCGAGGACCAGGAATTCGACGATGTCATCGAGGGCGGAGGCATTCATGGGGCAGTAATCTAAATAATAATGATTCGTATTAATAATACAGCACGCTACGCCTGTCAACCATCGAGACCTGAGGTCCGGTGGTCATTGGCACCACGCGCAACGCGTCTGTCCCGCACTGCAGTCGGCAGCATCGCGATCACGAAAATGGTGGTTGGCTGCAGGAACTGGATGCGTTCTGGGGCGAGGCCTTACCGCAGGGGCGGTTTCCGCTGTCATCCGGGCTTTGCATGACAGGATTCGTCATGCCGCACTATCATCCCTGCCGCATGCGCGCGTGGCGCGCCCACGAGCCCACAGAGCACCCGGCCCATGACCAACCCCGATGCCGTGAGCCGCCGCCAGGGCACGCCCGCGCCGCCCTCTCCCGTCGGCCTGCGCGAGGCGCTGCGTTTCTGGCTGAAACTCGGGTTTATCGGCTTCGGCGGCCCCGCCGGGCAGATCGCGATCATGCACCAGGAGTTGGTGGAGCGCCGGCGCTGGATCTCGGAGCGCCGGTTCCTGCACGCGCTCAACTACTGCATGCTGCTGCCAGGCCCCGAGGCGCAGCAGCTGGCCACTTACCTAGGCTGGCTGATGCACCGGACATGGGGCGGCATCCTCGCCGGGGCGCTGTTCGTGCTGCCCTCGCTGTTCATCCTGATCGCTCTGTCCTGGGTCTACATCGCCTTCGGCCACGTTGCGCTGGTCGCCGGACTGTTCTACGGCATCAAGCCCGCGGTGACCGCGATCGTGCTGCACGCGGCGCACCGCATCGGCACGCGCGCGCTGAAGAACCGCGTGTTGTGGGCGATCGCGTCCGCTGCCTTCGTGGCGATCTTCGCCCTCGGGTTGCCGTTCCCGCTGATCGTGGCGGGCGCGGCGCTGGCCGGCGTGGTGGGCGGGCGGCTTGCACCGCGGTATTTCCGCACCGGCGGCGGGCACGGTGCCGCGACGGCCTCTTTCGGTCCGGCGCTGATCGACGACGACACGCCGCCTGCGGCGCACGTGCGCTTTCGCTGGTCCGGACTGTTGCGCGTGGCGGTCGCCGGGGCGCTGCTGTGGCTCGCGCCGATGGCCGCGCTCAACGCCGTGTTCGGCTGGGAGCACACGCTGACGCAGATGGGCTGGTTCTTCACCAAGGCGGCGCTGCTCACCTTCGGCGGCGCCTACGCGGTGCTGCCCTACGTCTACCAGGGCGCGGTGCAGCATTACGGCTGGCTGACGCCGGCGCAGATGATCGACGGCCTCGCTCTCGGCGAGACCACGCCGGGGCCGCTGATCATGGTGGTGGCCTTCGTCGGCTTCGTCGGCGGCTATGTGCAGGCGCTGTTAGGCCCGCAGGCACAGTTCCTTGCCGGCGCGCTGGCGGCCTGCCTGGTCACGTGGTTCACCTTCCTGCCGTCGTTCCTGTTCATCCTCGCCGGCGGGCCGCTGGTGGAGGCTACGCACAACGACCTGAAGTTCACCGCACCGCTCACCGCGATCACCGCGGCCGTGGTCGGCGTGGTGCTGAACCTCGCGCTGTTCTTCGGCTATCACGTGCTGTGGCCGCAGGGCTTCGGCGGCGCATTCGACTGGGCTGCCGCACTGATCGCGCTGGCCGCGGCCACCGCGCTGTTCCGCTTCGGGCGCGGCGTGATGGAAGTGATCGCGGTGTGTGCCTTGCTGGGGCTGGCCTTGCGCTATGCCGGGGCCTGAGCGGGGGCGTCCTCGGCCGCGGGCATGCGTGTGGCCAGCACCTTGTCGATGGCCTTGCCGTCCATGTCGACGATCTCGAAGCGCCAGCCTTCCCAGTCCACGCTGTCGGCGACCTGCGGCAGCCGGCCGAGCAGCAGCATGATCATGCCGCTCAGCGTGTGGTAGCGGCCGCGCTGCTCGTCGGGTACGGCGCGCAGCCCGAGACGGTCCTTGAGCTCGGGCACCGGGATGTAGCCGTCGAGCAGCCAGGATCCGTCGCCGCGCTGCACGGCCCAGGAAGTAGCGGCATCGTGCGGATGCAACTCGCCGGTGATCGCCTCGACCAGGTCATGCAGCGTGACGATGCCCTGCACCTCGCCGTACTCGTCGATCACGCAGGCCAGGTGCGCGGCGCCGGCACGGAACTTGTCCAGCAGCTCCATGCCGGTGACGCTTTCGGGGACGTAGAGCTGCGGTTCGAGCGCCAGGCTCTCGGTCTCCGGGGTCGCGCCGCGCAGCTGGTGCAACAGCCAGCCGCGCGCGCTCACCACGCCGAGCACATTATCGAGCCCGCCGCGCACCAGCGGGAAACGCGCGAAAGCCGATTCGCCTATGCGCCGCAGGTTTTCCTCCGGCGCCAGGTCGAGATCGAGGCACACGACTTCCGAGCGCGGCACCATCAGCGAGCCGATCCGCCGGTCGTCGAGGCGGAACAGGTTGCGCACCATGGCGTGCTCCTGCAGCTCGATCACGCCCGCGCTGGTGCCTTCGGCGAGCACGGCGTGGATTTCCTCCTCGGTCACCGTCACCCCCCCGTTCTCGGGGACGCGCAGCACGCGCAACAGCGCGTGCGTCGACAGCGACAGCAGGCGCACGAACGGCCTGGTGGCAATGGCCAGCCAGTCGAGCGGCCGCGCCACCAGCCGCGCGATCGCCTCCGGGTGCGTCTGCGCGATGCGCTTGGGCACCAGTTCGCCAACGACGATGGTGATGTAGGTGATGAGCAGCACCACCAGACCCGTGGCCGCGTAAAGGCTGTAGGGCGCGCGCGCGCCCAGCTCCTCCATCTCCCGGGCCAGTGGCAGGGCCAGCGCCGCTTCGCCGACGATGCCGTTCAGCACGCCGATCGATGTGATGCCGATCTGTATCGTCGACAGGAAACGCGTGGGATCGGCGCCGAGGCGCAGGGCCGCGGCGGCGGCTTTGTCGCCGGCCGCGACTCCTGCCTGCAGCCTGGCCTTGCGCGCGGTGAGCAGGGCGACTTCCGACAGCGCGAACAGGCCGTTCAGCAATATCAGCGCAAAAAGGACCGCGATTTCCATGACGTGGGCCGGTGTGGGCGGGGCGCGCGATTATAAACGCGCGCGTCGCGTCAATCGTGACGGTGTGCCAGGGCAGTCGTGTGCAAGCACTCGCGCGGGGTGCGCACGGATTCGTATTTTCTTTAGGTAAACGACGTAAATATCTGCTTTTTTCAGGGTGTTATCGCGCTTATCGTGCGGTCTCCGTCCGTCAACAGGAGTCTGGCCATGGAAAATCGCTCGTACCGCAACCCGAACGTCGCGCCGCGTGGCGCCGTGGCGCTTGCCGCCACGATGGATGCCGCGTCGACCGGGCATCGCCTCGAGGCGGCGCGGGTACTGAAGAACACCTACGCGCTGCTGTCGATGACGCTGCTTTTCAGCGCGGGCATGGCAGCCGCCAGCGTCGCGCTGCGCCTGCCGGCGCCGGGGCTGATCCTCACGCTGGCGGGCTATTTCGGCCTGCTGTTCGCCGTGCACAAGCTGCGCAACAGCATCTGGTCGCTGCCGGCGGTCTTCGCGCTCACCGGTTTCATGGGCTACACGCTGGGGCCGGTGCTGTCGCAGACCTTGTCGCTGCCGGGCGGCGCGCAGACCATCACGCTGGCGCTCGGCGCCACCGGGGCCACCTTCCTGGCGCTGTCGGCCTACGCGCTCACCACGCGTCGTGACTTCAGCTTCATGGGCGGCTTCCTGTTCGCGGGCATGATTACCGCCGTGCTCCTCGCCGTGGCCGCGTATTTCCTCGAGATGCCGGGTCTCGCGCTGGCCGTCTCGGGGCTGATCGCGTTGCTGTCGGCGGGGCTGATCCTGTTCGAGACCAGTCGCATCGTCAACGGCGGCGAGACCAACTACGTCATGGCAACCGTCGGGCTGTACGTGTCGGTGTTCAACCTGTTCGTCAGCCTGCTGAGCCTGCTGGGGATCGGCGGTGCAGACGAGTGATTCGCGCCCTCGGCGCGACTGCCATGGGAGTTCCGGCATGAAAGCGTTTATCTGGTTCGCGTTTGTGCTGCTGAGCGCCGCCTGGACCGGTCTGGCCGCGCTCACGGTGAAGGCGAGTGACTGGCTGCTGGGGACGGTGGCGTCGGTCCATGGCGGGGAGGCGCTCGGCAACGCCGTGAAGCAGCCCCTGCCGGAAGCGCTGGAACCCTGGATAAACCCGGTGTGGCTGGCCGCGCCACGGGAGTTCCTGCTCGGGGCGCTGCAGATGGCGGAGCAATTCGCGCCCTCGCCCGATGGCGTCATGGCATGGATCGCGCCGCTGGTATGGACCGGCTGGGCGTTGGGCGCGGCGGTGTTGCTGGCCGTGGCACTCGGGCTGCACTGGCTGGCGGGGCGCCTGCCATCGGCGACGGCGGGGCTGGACTTGCGCTCGTGAGCGAGCGGTCCTGGCGGCCGCCGCGCTGCCCCGCGCGCGGCCGCTCGGGCCAGCCGAGGTGTTCAGCTCGGCTTGATCGCCACCTTGAGCACGCCATCGCGCTGGTGGGCGAAGAGATCGTAGGCCGCGACGATATCCTCGAGCTTGTAGTGGTGGGTCACCAGCACCCCGAGGTCGACGCGGCTCGACTCCACCACGTTCATCAACCGGCGCATGCGCTCCTTGCCGCCGGGGCACAGGGCCGTGTTGATGCGGTGGTCGCCCAGGCCGGCCGCGAAGGCCGAGAGCGGGATCGTGAGATCGCTCGAATACACGCCGAGGCTCGACAGCGTGCCGCCCGGTTTCAGCACACGCAGCGCCGATTCGAAGGTGGCCTGCGTGCCCAGCGCCTCGATCGCGGAGTCCGCGCCGCGACCGCCGGTCAGTTTCATCACCTCGTCGACCACGTCGCAATTCTTGAAGTTGAGCGTGACGTCGGCGCCCATTTTCCGCGAGATGCCCAGCCGGTGATCGTTGCCATCCACCGCGATGATCGTGGTGGCGCCCAGCAGGCGCGCGCCGGCGGTGGCGCACAGGCCGATCGGTCCCTGCGCGAACACCACCACGGTGTCGCCGATGCGGATGTTGGCGTTCTCGGCGCCCTTGAAGCCCGTGGACATGATGTCGGGGCACATCAGCACCTGCTCGTCGCTGAGCCCGTCGGGAATGGGCGCGAGGTTGGCCTGTGCGTCCGGCACCAGCACGTACTCGGCCTGGGTGCCGTCGATCAGGTTGCCGAAGCGCCAGCCGGCGGTGGCCTTGTAGCCGTGGCAGCCGCAGCGCCCGCTCGCGACCAGGTAGCTGCCGTCCTGCGAGGGCGCGCCGTCCTGGGCCGCGTAGGAGTTGAAGTTCGGGCAGATCGCGCCGGCGATCACGCGCTGTCCCTCGGCGTAGCCCTGCACCGCGCTGCCCAGCTTCTCGATCACGCCCACCGGCTCGTGACCGATGGTCAGGCCCTTCGCGACCGGGTATTCGCCCTTCAGGATGTGCACGTCGGTGCCGCAGATGGTGGTGGTCGTGATGCGCACCAGCGCGTCGTTGGGTCCCACGTCGGGGATGGGCTTGTCGGCCAGCTCGATGCGGCCGGGCTCGATGAATATGGCGGCTTTCATCTGCGTGGACATTGTGTCTCCTCGCTTCTGCGACTACATGGCTTTGCAGGTTAACCCGGATTTGTGACAGCGATGACCGCGTCGAGTTCCTCGCGCAACGGCTGTTCCGGTCTCGCGATGTCAGGCGTCATGGCAGCCTCCGGTGTCAGCGCAACAGCAGGGTCGGGATCTTTGCCGAGCGCAACAGGTCGGAGGTCTTGCTGCCGAACAGCAGTTTGCGCAGCGGCGAATGACTGTAGGCCCCCATGATCAGCAGGTCGATGCCGCGTTCCTGCACCGTCCGCGCGATGATGCTCTCGGCATCGCCCGGTACCAGCGAGGCTGGCGCCTCGAAGCCTGCAGCCTCCAGCGTTCTGCGTGCCCATTCGAGCTGACTGGCCGCGTCCTGTCCCTGCTTGCCCGACATGAGCAGGTGCACGGGCAGACCCTTGAAGAGCGGGCTGCGCGCAATCATTTCCACGCCGCGGCGGGTCACGATGCCGCCGTCGAAGGCGATCATCGCGCGCCGCGGTTCGGTGAAGCCCTCCGTTACCGTCAGGATCGGCTTGTGCAGGCTGCGCACCACGCTTTCGACGTTGCGGCCGAGGTCGCGCTGGGTGGCTTCGGCCGACTCGCCGCGACGGCCAAGCACGAAGAGGCCCACGTCGTCTTCCTGTTCGGCGAGTGTCTCCTCCAGGTGTCCGTAGCGTTGCCGCACGTCCGGTGCCTCGACGCCCGCGGCCAAGGCACGCTCGCGCAGCCGGTTCAGGAAGATGCGCCCCTGCTCGCGCGCGGCCTTGCTGCGTGAGGCGTCCTCGTCGGAGAGCTCGCTCAACAGCTGCTCCTGTGCATCGAAGCCTATCGCGCCGCTGTGATCGGCTGCCATGGCAACTTCGGGGTGCCGGTCGATTACGTGCAGGAGTTCCAGCGGTGCGTGCATGCGCCGCGCGGCCCATGCGGCATAGTCGGCCACGTAGTCGGCGAAATGCGATTGATCCACGCAGGCGAGGACCTTGTTTTCGTGTTTCATGGTGCGATCCATTCTCAGTGGCCCGTCAGCATGTCTTCGGCGCCGTCCTTGTCGTGCACGGCGAACTTGTCGACCAGCGTCGCGCTCGCCTCGTTCAGGCCGATCACCTCCACCTCGGTGCCCTCGCGTCGGAACTTGATGACCACCTTGTCCAGCGCGCTGACCGCCGTGATGTCCCAGAAGTGCGCACGGCTGACATCGATGCGCACTTTTTCGATGACCTCCTTGTAATCGAACGCGTTGGTGAAACGATCCGCACTGGCAAAGAACACCTGCCCGAGCACCGTATAGGTGCGGATACGTCCCTCGTCTTCGGCAAGCGAGCGGATCCGCAGGATCTGCCCCACCTTGTGAGCAAAGAAAAAGCCCGAGAGCAGCACGCCGGTCAGCACTCCCATGGCGAGGTCGTGCGTGGCAACCGTGACCACGACCGTTGCCAGCATCACGACGCTGGAGCTCTTGGGGTGCTGTCGCAGGTTCCTGATGGAAGCCCAGTTGAAGGTGCCGATCGACACCATGATCATCACTGCGACCAGTGCTGCCATGGGGATCCGGCTGACCCAGTCGCCCAGGAACACCACCATCAGCAACAGAAAGGCGCCTGCCGAGAATGTCGACAATCGGCCGCGACCGCCAGATTTCACGTTGATCACCGACTGGCCGATCATCGCGCAACCGGCCATGCCACCGATGAATCCGCTGGCGATGTTGGCCACGCCCTGGCCCACGCATTCGCGGTTCTTGTCGCTCCTGGTGTCGGTCAGGTCGTCGACGATCGTGGCGGTCATGAGGGACTCGAGGAGACCCACCACCATCAGGGTCAGCGAGTACGGAAAGATGATGGCAAGCGTCTCGAGGTTTAGCGGGATGTCCGGGATCAGGAACACCGGCAGGCTGTCGGGCAGGGCGCCCATGTCGCCGACGGTCCGTATGTCCAGATCCATGATGATCGCCACGACGGTCAGCACCACAATGGTCACCAGCGGCGAAGGGATCGCCCTGGTGATGTAGGGCCAGCCATAGATGATGGTCAGTCCTGCGGCTGTCATGGCATAGACGTGCCAGGTCACGTTGGTGAGCTCGGGCAACTGTGCCATGAAGATCAGGATGGCCAGCGCATTCACAAAGCCGGTGACCACCGAGCGCGAGACGAAGCGCATCAGCGCTCCCAGGCGCACCCAGCCAGCGATGATCTGCAGCACACCGGTGAGTACGGTTGCCGCCAGCAGGTATTGCAGTCCGTGCTCCTTGACGAGCGTGACCATGAGCAGTGCCATGGCGCCGGTTGCGGCCGAGACCATGCCCGGCCGTCCGCCCACGAAGGCGATCACCACGGCGATGCAGAAAGAAGCGTAGAGGCCGACCTTGGGATCGACTCCCGCGATGATCGAGAAAGCAATGGCCTCGGGGATCAACGCCAGCGCGACCACGAGGCCCGCGAGCAGATCGTTGCGGACGTTGGAGAACCATTCCTGGCGCAATGAATTCATGTAATCGGTGCTCCGTTGTTTTCCTGCCGGGATGGCGACAGTTTGGAGGACGCGCTCGAGGCGTCGCGTCTTCCCGGCCGGCGGAACGGAACAAGGACCGGCCTTGGCTGATGCAGGGCCGATAGACGCAACTACTGGGAAGCCGTCCGCGACTGATCGGAGTTGTACAAATAGCTCGCGGCGGGAAGGCTTACATCGGCAACTGGCTCAAGGGGTCGAAAGGGGCGGGCATGTTAACTGCTGCGCCCCGGCGCGGCAAATCGCCGGGCAGGGGCGTCATGCCGCGGGCGGGACTTCAGCCGCGGTGCGCGCGAGGTAAACGGTCTGCGTGAACGGGCGGTCCTGCAACGTATTGTGGAACGTCACGGGTTCGGCCCAGGCGCTGGCGAACACGCCCGCCAGGCGCTCGACGAAAGCCGGGTCGGGGCGGTCGTTGGACCACAGCCCGAACACGCCGCCCGGACGCAGGTGCCCGGCCAGTACCCGCAACCCCTGCGGCAGGTAGAAGCCGCGGCTGCGCTCATCGAGCAGCGCCTCGGGCGAATGATCGATGTCGACCAGGATCGCGTCGAAGCGCCGGCCAGGCTGTTCGGCGTCGAAGCCGGACGCCGAGCCCGTCATCGCGAAGAAATCCCCCGCCACGAAGCGGCAGCGCGGATCGGCGGTCAGTTCCGGGCCGAGCGGCAGCAATCCTTCGCGGTGCCAGTCGATGACGGCCTCGAGCATTTCCACCACGACGAGCGAGCGCACCGCTGAGTGCTCCAGCACGGCCTGGGCGGTGTAGCCGAGGCCGAGCCCGCCAACGACCACGTCCAGCGCACCGTCATCGCGCAGCGGCGCCAGACCGAGCCGCGCCAGCGCGATCTCCGAGGCGGTGAACAGGCTGGACATCAGGTGCTCCTCGCCGAGCTTGATCTCGAGCACGTCCACGCCGAGCCGCAGCTCGCGACGCCGGCGCAGGCTGAGCTCGCCGATCGGCGTGGGGCGGTAATCCAGTTCTTCGAACAACAGGCTCATGTAACGCTCTCCACGGGATGCTGATTTGACTCACGGTGACCGGGCGAGTGTGGCCAGGACCTGCACCAAATTCCAGCCGGTCCGCAGGGTGTCACCAGCCTCAGCCCGAGTCATCACCTGCGATCGACTGCGTCTATCGCACTGATCGGCAAATAACATTAGACCCACGCTCGCCGAGTGGGTACGGTTGACCCCACGCAGCAACTCAGCCACGCGAATCACGGTCGGGTATGTTGCAGGCGCAGATTCAATCGACACTCGAAAGGAGTACGGAAATGGACAGCAGTAACACGAAGACGGGAGGCAAGTGCCCCGTGATGCACGGCGGTGCCACATCATCCGCCATGTCGAACATGGAATGGTGGCCGAAGGCGCTGAACCTCGACATCCTGCATCAGCACGACCAGAAGACGAATCCGATGGGAGAGGGCTTCGACTATCGCGAGGAAGTGAAAAAACTCGATGTCGAAGCGCTGAAGAAGGACCTCACGGCCTTGATGACGGATAGCCAGGACTGGTGGCCCGCGGACTGGGGGCACTACGGCGGCCTGATGATCCGCATGGCCTGGCACTCGGCGGGCACCTATCGCATCGCGGATGGCCGTGGCGGTGGCGGCAGCGGCAACCAGCGCTTTGCGCCGATCAACTCCTGGCCTGACAACGTGAACCTGGACAAGGCGCGTCGTCTGCTGTGGCCGATCAAGAAGAAATACGGCAACAAGCTCAGCTGGGCTGACCTGATCCTCCTGGCGGGCACCGTTGCCTATGAATCGATGGGCCTGAAGACCTTCGGCTTCGCTTTTGGTCGCGAAGACATATGGCATCCCGAGAAGGACACCTACTGGGGTTCCGAGAAGGAGTGGCTGGCCCCCAGCGGCAGCGCCAACAGCCGCTACTCCGGCGAGCGCGACCTGGAAAATCCGCTGGCCGCCGTGATGATGGGTCTGATCTACGTGAACCCGGAAGGCGTGGACGGCAAGCCCGATCCGATCAAGACCGCCCATGACGTGCGCGTGACTTTTGCGCGCATGGCGATGAACGACGAGGAAACCGTGGCTCTGACCGCCGGTGGCCACACGGTGGGCAAATGCCATGGCAACGGCGATGCCAAACTGCTGGGTCCGGACCCCGAGGCCGCCGATGTCGAGGAGCAGGGCCTCGGCTGGATCAACAAGACCAGCCGCGGCATTGGCCGCGACACTGTGACCAGCGGCATCGAAGGTGCCTGGACCACTCACCCCACCAAATGGGACAACGGCTATTTCGACCTGCTGCTCGGTTACGACTGGTGGTTGCAGAAGTCTCCGGCCGGGGCCTGGCAGTGGGAGCCAGTCAACATCAGGGAAGAGGACATGCCGGTCGATGTCGAGGATCCGTCGATCCGACGCAAGCCGATCATGACCGACGCCGACATGGCGATGAGGTTCGACCCGGAATACCGCAAGATCGCCGAACGCTTCCACAAGGATCCGGCCTACTTCTCGGAAGTCTTCGCCCGCGCCTGGTTCAAGCTGACCCACCGCGACCTGGGTCCGAAGTCGCGTTACATCGGCCCCGACGTGCCGAAGGAAGACCTGATCTGGCAGGACCCCGTGCCGGCGGGCCGCAAGGACTACGACGTTGCGGCGCTCAAGACGAAGATCGCCGCCAGTGGTCTCGGCATCGGTGAGATGGTGTCTACCGCCTGGGACAGCGCCCGCACCTTCCGGGGTTCGGACAAGCGCGGCGGTGCCAACGGCGCGCGCATTCGCCTGGCCCCGCAAAAGGACTGGGAAGGCAACGAGCCCGCGCGCCTGGCCAGGGTGCTGGCCGTGTTGGAAAAAATCGCGGCGGAGACCGGCGCCAGCGTCGCTGATCTCATCGTGCTGGCGGGCAACGTCGGCATCGAGCAGGCTGCCAGCGCTGCGGGCGTCGATGTGACGGTGCCCTTCGCGCCGGGCCGCGGCGATGCCACGCAGGAATTGACGGATGTCGAATCGTTCGAGGTGCTGGAACCCCTGGCCGATGGCTTTCGCAACTGGCTGAAGAAGGACTACGTCGTCACCGCCGAGGAATTGCTACTCGACCGGGCGCAATTGATGGGATTGACGGCCTGCGAGATGACGGCGCTGGTCGGCGGCATGCGCGTGCTGGGCACCAACCACGGTGGCAGCAAGCATGGCGTGTTCACCGATCGTCTCGGGGCTTTGACGAACGATTTCTTCGTCAACCTCACGGACATGGCCTATACGTGGAAACCTGCCGGGCGCAACCTTTACGAGATCCGCGATCGCAAGTCGGACGCTCTCAGATGGACGGCTACACGTGTAGACCTGGTCTTCGGGTCCAACTCGATCCTTCGCGCCTACGCCGAGGTTTACGCCCAGGACGACAACAAGGAGAAGTTCGTCAGGGACTTCGTTGCCGCGTGGACGAAGGTCATGAACGCCGACCGTTTCGATCTGGCCTGACGCCAGACTTGAGACCCTGTGCCGCGCATCCGCGCGCGGCGCAGGGATAATTGCCATGACCGGGGCAATTTGTCTCGTGACCGGATTGGACGGGAAATGCAGTGTTTCGGCGCATCTGGCCGAGGTGTTGCCCACAGGGCATGCGCCCTGAACCCCACGCCTTGCGGGGATTCGCGCAAAGAAAAAGGGCCTGGAGACTATCCAGGCCCTTGATATTGGTGGAGGCGGCGGGAGTTGAACCCGCGTCCGTCAGTCCTCCGCCCTCAGCTCTACATGCTTAGTCAGGTCTATTATTTTTAACCCCTCGCTGCCCGGCCGACAGGGCAATCGAAGTGGCGATCCCGGTTTTTTTTAACGCATCGGCCCCAGGCAAGCTTCAGCGCGATCCTGCGAGATATGACGCCTGAGTGCTCCGAAGAGCCCGGACGCGCAGGCGCGGCTCCGGTCAGACGGCACCCTACTGGGGTTTAAGCAGCGAGTGCGTAGTTGTCGTCGTTGGCAACTATGGTTTGCAACTTTGGATTTACGAGACTAGTTGCCGTCTCGGCATGCACATCGGGTTTTGTAACCGGCGTCGAATCCAAAACGCCCCCAAAACTCTCGTGTCTTTCGACGGAGGCAGCTTACCACGCTGCTACCGCCGGATTGGACACCTTCATCGGCAGAAGTTCACGTACCTATTTCGCATGGCGCGAGAGGCGCTGCTTCTGGCGGGCCCAGTCGCGGTCCTTCTCGGTCTCGCGCTTGTCGTGCTGCTTCTTGCCCTTGGCCAGCGCGATCTCGCATTTCACGAGGTGGCGCTTCCAGTACAGCGCGGTGCAGATCGCGGTGTGCCCTTCCTGCTGCACGCCCTCGAACAGCTTGGCGAGCTCGCGCTGGTTGAGCAGGAGCTTGCGCGTGCGGTCGGGGCTGGTCACGAAATGCGTGCTGGCGCTCGGCAGCGGCTCGATGCGCGCACCCAGCAGCCAGGCCTCGCCGTTCTTCAGCAGCACGTAGCTGTCGACGAGCTGTGCGCGGCCCGCGCGCAAGGCCTTCACCTCCCAGCCTTCGAGGGCCATGCCGGCCTCGAAGCGCTCCTCGATGAAGTAGTCGAAACCGGCTTTGCGGTTCAGCGCGATCGTGCCGCCGCCCGATCCCGCCTTCTTTTTGCTCATCGCCCGTCCAGGCTCGTTTGAAAAGGGCGCGGATTCTAGCACGGGCCGCGGCTTCGGCCCCTGGGCGGGCATCCGGTGGTATTGCCCGATGTCTTGTGGCTCGGCGTCCATGCCGACTGGCGCCTCGCAGGCAGCTGGTGCCACCAGGGAGGCCGCTGTCGCCATGAATGGCGACCCACAGGCATCCCGACCTACGTTGTCCCGCTGCGGCGCAGGCCTTATATTGCGCGCCGAATCCCGGCGGCTACCGAGCGACGATGACCACGAAGATCGACCGCAGTGCCTTGTTGATGTACCCGGCGCAGTCGATGTTCGCGCTGGTGAACGACATCGAATCCTACCCGCATTTCATGGACGGCTGCGTCGGCGCCGAGGTGCTCGCGCGCAGCGAGGATTGCGTCGATGCGCGCCTGCACCTTGCCAAGGCCGGCATCCGCCAGAGTTTCACCACCCGCAACCGGATCGAGCCGGGGCGCATCCGCATGGAGTTGCTCGAGGGCCCGTTCGAGTCCTTCGAGGGGTTGTGGGGCTTCGAGGCGCTGCGCGACGACGCCTGCAAGGTCACCCTCCACCTTGCCTTCCGCATGCGCAACGGCCTCGCGGGCCGCGCCGCGCGCAAGCTCTTCGATTCGATGGCCAACACGCTGGTCGACGCCCTGTGCCGTCGTGCGCGCGAGGTCTACGGGAGTGGCTGAGCCGGGCGAGATCGCGGTCGAGGTCGCCTACGCGCTGCCGGAGCGCCAGCGCATCCTTGCGCTGAAAGTGCCCGCAGGCACCACGATGCTGGATGCCGTCGAGCGTTCGGGGATTGCGCGGCTGTTCGAGGGGCTCGACCTCGCGAACGCGAGGATGGGCATTTTCGGCAAGGCCGTGGCCGATCCGCGCGTGCAGGTGCTCGCCGACGGCGACCGCGTCGAGATCTATCGTCCGCTTACTGCCGACCCCAAGGAGACGCGCAAGGCTCGTGCACGCAAGGCCGCGGCCACTGGGCCGGCCGCGGACTGAGCCGGCTCAGTTCGTCGTCTCGGCGGCTGGCGGCTCGGGTGCCTGGGTCGGCTTGCTGGACGAGGGAGCGAAATCGCCGCCGAAACGCACCAGCTTGTCATTCTCGAAGAACAGGGTTACGTGCTCCTGAGATTCCTGCTTGCCCCGCTTGCTCATGCTGTGGAAATAGTCCCAGCGCTCGGGTTCGAAGGTGTCGATGATCAGCGGCGTGCCCATGATGAAGCGCACCTGGCGCTTGGTCATGCCGGGCTTCAACTGGTCGATCATCTCCTGCGTGACAATGTTGCCCTGCGCGATATCGATCCGGTACACGCCGGGGAACCCCAGGCGGAAGCCGCCGCTGCATGCGCCAAGGGACAGGCAGAGCAGGACGAGGATGGTTAGCCTTTGCATTGAAAATTGTGTTCCAGTATCGTGACTCGCACTTTCGCGGCGAAGCATTCTCCCATAGCACTCGGGTGCTTTGCATCCCCGCCGTCCGGGGTCCCCGACCCGCCGTCCAGGAAGGATCCAATGGAAGACGCCGAGCTCAAGAAGGCGGGACTGAAGGTCACGCTCCCGCGCCTGAAGATATTGCAGATCCTCGAGTCGCAACCCGAGGCAAGCCAGCACATGAGCGCCGAGGACGTATACCGCGCGCTGCTCGGGGCGGGCGAGGACGTCGGGCTGGCGACCGTTTATCGCGTGCTGACGCAGTTCGAATCGGCCGGCCTGGTCGAGCGGCACAATTTCGAAGGCGGTCATTCGGTGTTCGAGCTGGCCCGAGGCGGGCACCACGACCACATGGTCTGCGTCGATTCGGGGCGCGTGATCGAATTCCACGATGCGGAGATCGAGTCCCGCCAGCGCGCGATCGTCGACAGTCACGGCTACAAGCTGATAGGTCACAGCCTGGTGCTCTACGTGAAGGAAAAACGATCCGAGTAGGTCCGGATTCATCCGGACATCCAGCAGCGGCAGGAGCCAAATGTCCGGATAAATCCGGACCTACGGGGCTGCGGATTCGAGCATTTCGCGCGCGTGTTCCCGGGTTTTCTTCGTCACGGTCTTGCCGCCCAGCATGCGCGCGAGCTCCTCGACGCGCTCGTCGGCGGCCAGCGGCGTGAGCGCCGCCGAGGTGGATTCGCCGTTGCTGCTCTTGTTCGCGCGCAGGTGTTGCGCGCCGCGCGCCGCGACCTGCGGCAGGTGCGTGACGCATACCACCTGGATGCGCTGGCCCAGCGTCTGCAGCAGGCTGCCGACGGCATCGGCGGTGGCGCCGCCGATGCCGACATCGACTTCGTCGAAGATCACGGTCGGCGTGGTCGAGCGGCTCGCGATGATCACCTGTATCGCCAGGCTGATGCGCGACAGTTCGCCGCCAGAGGCAATGCGCGCGAGCGGGCCCGGCTCGGCACCCGGGTTGGTGGCGACCAGGAATTCGATCTGCTCGGCGCCGGCCGCTGAAGGCCCCTTCTCCGCGAGCGGCCTGATCGCGACGCTGAAGCGGCAGCTGCCCATGCCGAGGAACGCGAGCTGCTCCTGCACCTGCTTCGAAATACTCTTCGCGGTCACCGCGCGCGCCTTGCTCAGTTGCGCGGCAAGCGTGGTCCACGCCGTGCCCAGCGCCTGCAACTGATCCTCGAGCGCCCCGATGCGCGCGTCGGAGACGTCGAGCCCCGCGGCCTCGTCACTCATCGATTCCTGCAGCCGGTGCAGTTCGGCGGGAGCCACGCGATGCTTGCGCGCGAGCGTGTAGATCGCCGACAGCCGGTTCTCGACTTCGGCGAGCCGCTTGGGGTCGAGCTCGAGGCCGTCGCGCAGCGTCTGCAGTTCGCGCCGCGCCTCGTCCACCTGGATCTGGGCCGAGTCGAGCAGCTGACGCGCCGTGTCGGCGCGCTCGCCCAGGCCATCGAGGTGATGCATCGTGGCGCATGCGCGGCGCAGGCCCTCGAGCAGGCCACCGCCGTCCTCGTTGCCCTCGCACAGCGCCAGCACCTGCTCGACGTCGTGCGTCAGTTCGCCGGCGTTCGCGAGTCGCTTCTGTTCCTGCTCCAGCGCGGCGCTCTCGTTGGCGCCGAGCGCGAGCTCGGCGAGCTCGCCCAACTGGTAGTTCAACAGCTGCTGGCGGTCGCGCCGTTCGCCGGCACTGGCGCGCAGGGCGTCGAGCTCGTCACGGCAATCGCGCCAGCCGGCGTAGGCCGCGGCCACGCGCCCGGCCAGCTCGCGGTGCCCGCCGTATTCGTCGAGCAGGCGCTGCTGGCTCGTGCGCGCGAGCAACGAGTGGTGTTCGTGCTGGCCGTGGATGTCGACCAGTTGGTCGCCGAACGACTTGATGTCGGTGAGCGTCGCGGGCTGCCCGTTGATCCAGGCTCGGCTGCGTCCGTCGCGCGTCACCACGCGGCGCAACTGGCACTCGCCGTCCAGTTCGAGCGCGCGCTCGCGCAGCCACGCGAGCGCTTCGGGCGTATCGGCCAGGTCGAAGCTCGCGCTCACTTCCAGGCGCTCGGCGCCGGCGCGGACCGAGCGGCTGTCGGCGCGGTTGCCCAGCGCGAGCCCGAGGGCATCGAGCACGATCGACTTGCCGGCCCCGGTCTCGCCGGTGATGACGGAGAGGCCCGCGTCGAGCTCGAGATCGAGCGCGTCGATGAGCGTGTAATTGCGGACGGTCAGATGGCGCAGCATGCGGCTGTTATACCGCATGCCCCGCGCACGCGTCACCAGTCACCCGTGGGTCGCCATTCATGGCGACATGTGCCGCATGCCCCGCGCACGCGCCACCAGCTTGGCCCGCAAACCACTCTGTGCGGTGCTAGAATCCGTGGCGATTCTTGTGCCCGCGAGCCTGGAGGACGACGACAGGATGAACAGCCTGGCACTGAGCGAGCGCCAACAGCAGCTGCTGCGCACGCTGGTGAATCTCTATATAAGAGCCGGACAGCCCGTCGGTTCGCGCACCCTGGTGCAGGAGAGCGGCGTGCCGGTGAGCTCTGCCACCGTGCGCTCGATCATGGCCGACCTCGAGGAGCGCGGCTTCGTCGCGACCCCCCACACCTCCGCCGGTCGCGTCCCGACGGCGAAGGGCTACCGGTTCTTCATCGACACGCTGGTCACGATGCAGCCCCTGCAGGGCCAGGAATTGCGGACGCTGCAATCCGGGCTCGGCCCTGACAAGACCACCGCCGAGCTGTTGTCCGCGACCTCGAACCTGCTTTCGGTGATCACGCACCAGGCAGGCCTGGTCACGGTGCCGCGCCCGGACGAAGTGAAACTGCGCCAGGTCGAATTCCTGCCGCTGTCGGGAGCGCGGGTGCTGGTGATCCTGGTGCTGAACGAAAAGGAAGTACAGAACCGCATCATCCATACCGAGCGCGAGTACGACGAGCTCGAACTGCGCGCGGCGGCAAATTTCGTGAACTGTCGCTTCGCGGGGCATAGCCTCGACCGGATTCGCGACGGGCTGCTGAACGACCTTCGCAGTACCCGCAATACCATCGACCGCCTCCTCGAGACCACCATCGATCTCGCCAGCCGCGCCCTGAGCGCCGATGACGTCAAAAGGGAAGGCGGCTACGTGGTGGCCGGGCAGTCGCATCTCCTCGATGCGGCGTCCTCGGACAACATGTCGCGTCTGCGCGAACTGTTCGATGCCTTCCAGCAGCAGAAGGACATCCTGCACCTCATGGAGACCAGTGCGCGCGCCGACGGGGTGCAGATATTCATCGGCGAGGAGGCTGGCTACGAACCGCTGGTCGACTTCAGCGTGGTTACCGCGCCGTACCAGACCGGTGGGCGCACGGTCGGAGTGATCGGCGTGATCGGTCCCACGCGCATGGCCTATGACCGTGTGATCCCGGTCGTCGATGTCACCGCCCGGATGCTGAGCGCCGCGCTCCGCGCCCCCTGAACTGTGGGGCAGGCTTCGGCTCGACAAGGGTTCGGCGCCGCCGAACCCGCCGAGTCCCGGCACGCGCCAGTCGGCATGAATGCCGACCTACACCGACATCACCCTTGAAATCCCCGGGCGTGCCCCCATGTAAAGGCAACGCTTTGAATTCACAGATAAATCCCGGGGGGATGGCCGTGGCGGACGAAGAACAGGCGCTCAATACCGAAAGCGGCACGGAACCGCCGGCGGCGCAAGCGCAGGATGTTCCTCCTGCTGCGCCGGAGGCGGAGGCCGAGGTCAATGTGCTGCGCGAGCAACTCGTAGCCGCCGAGGATCGCGCGCTGCGCGTGCAGGCCGAGGCGCAGAACATGATCCGCCGCGCCGAGCGTGACGTGGAGAACGCCCGCAAGTTTGCGCTCGAGCGCTTCGTCGGCGCGCTGCTGCCGGTGATCGACAACCTGGAGCGGGCCCTGGCCGCGATGGGTGAGCCCACCGAGGCCACGCGTGCGTTGCTGGAGGGTGTGCAGTTGACGCATCGCTCCTTCCTCGACGTGATGCAGAAATTCGACGTGGCGGCGGTGGACCCGGCCGGCGAGGGCTTCAACCCCGACCTGCACCAGGCCATGTCGATGGTCGAGGCGCCGGGTGCGACGCCCAACAGCGTGGTCGCGGTGATGCAGAAGGGCTACACCCTCAACGGGCGCCTGGTGCGACCTGCAATGGTGGTGGTGGCCAAAACTGCTTCGGCGTCGCACGTCGACACCACGGCCTGAGGCCTTGAAATGGCGCGAAGTGCGCCAATATCAGGGGCTGGTTAGCTAAATTCAGGCGGTTCGGCTACTGTGGCCGCCCCGCGCGACGGGTAAACGGAGAAGCGAAATGGGCAAGATTATCGGTATCGACCTCGGGACCACCAACTCCTGCGTGGCGATCATGGAAGGCGGCAAGCCGAAGGTCATCGAGAATTCCGAGGGCACGCGCACCACGCCGTCCGTGGTCGCCTACAGCGACGACGGCGAAGTGCTGGTCGGGCAGTCGGCCAAGCGTCAGGCGGTCACGAATCCCAAGAACACCCTGTACGCGATCAAGCGCCTGGTAGGCCGGCGTTTCGCCGACGACGTGGTGCAGAAGGACATCCACAT
Organism: Gammaproteobacteria bacterium; assembly: GCA_016718385.1. Lineage (GTDB taxonomy): Bacteria > Pseudomonadota > Gammaproteobacteria > Pseudomonadales > UBA5518 > UBA5518. The sequence continues at coordinate 137,710 of JADKDK010000008.1, read as the reverse complement.
GGTGCCTTACGAGATCGTGAAGGCCGACAATGGTGATGCCTGGGTCGCGGCCAAGGGCCAGAAAATGGCGCCGCCGCAGATCTCCGCGCAGGTCCTGAAGAAAATGAAGAAGACCGCCGAGGATTACCTCGGCGAGCCGGTGACCGAGGCAGTCATCACGGTACCCGCGTACTTCAACGATTCGCAGCGCCAGGCCACCAAGGACGCCGGTCGCATCGCGGGCCTCGACGTGAAGCGCATCATCAACGAGCCCACCGCCGCGGCGCTCGCCTTCGGCATGGACAAGGGGCCGGGAGACCACCTGATCGCGGTCTATGACCTCGGGGGCGGTACCTTCGACATCTCGATCATCGAAATCGCCGATGTCGACGGCGAGAAGCAGTTCGAGGTGCTCTCGACCAACGGGGATACCTTCCTCGGTGGCGAGGATTTCGACATGCGCCTGATCGATTACCTCGCCGAGGAGTTCAAGAAGGAGAACGGCATCTCGCTGAAGGGCGACCCGCTGGCGATGCAGCGCCTGAAGGAAGCGGCCGAGAAGGCGAAGATCGAGCTTTCCTCCAGCCAGCAGACCGAAGTGAATCTGCCGTACATCACGGCCGATGCCACCGGTCCGAAGCACCTCGTGGTCAAGATGTCGCGCGCCAAGCTCGAATCGCTGGTCGAGGACCTGGTCGAGCGCACGTTGGAGCCGGTGCGCATCGCGCTGAAGGACGCCGGCAAGAGCCCGGCCCAGATCCAGGACGTGATCCTGGTCGGCGGCCAGACCCGCATGCCGATGGTGCAGGACAAGGTCAAGGCCTTCTTCGGCAAGGAGCCGCGCAAGGACGTGAACCCGGACGAAGCGGTTGCCGTGGGCGCCGCGATCCAGGGCGCCGTGCTCTCGGGCGGCGTGAAGGACGTGCTGCTGCTCGACGTGACCCCGCTCACGCTGGGTATCGAGACGCTGGGCGGCGTGGCCACCGCGCTGATCGACAAGAACACCACGATCCCGACCCGCAAGTCGCAGGTGTTCTCGACCGCCGACGACGGCCAGTCCGCGGTGACCATCCACGTGGTGCAGGGCGAGCGCAAGAAGGCGGCCGACAACAAGTCGCTGGGGCGTTTCGACCTGGCGGACATTCCGCCCGCGCCGCGCGGCGTCCCGCAGATCGAGGTGACTTTCGACATCGACGCGAACGGCATCCTGCACGTGTCGGCCAAGGACAAGGCGACCAACAAGGAGCAGTCGATCGTGATCAAGGCCTCCAGCGGCCTGTCGGACGCCGAAGTCGACAAGATGGTGCGCGACGCCGAGGCGCACGCCGCCGAGGACAAGAAGTTCGAGGAGCTCGTGGCCGCACGCAACAAGGCCGACGGCATGATCCACGCGGTCAACAAGACCCTGAAGGACGCCGCCGACAAGGTGCAGGCGGACGAGAAGGAGCGCATCGAAGCCGCCATCAAGGAACTCGAGGAAGCGCTGAAGTCCGATGATGTCGAGGCGATCGACAAGAAGGCCGAGGCACTGACCGAGGCCTCGGCTGCGCTGGCCCAGCGCCTCTACGCCGAACAGGCACAAGGCGCCGGTGGCGAGGGCGGCGTGCACCAGCATGGCGGCGAGCAGGCCGAGCAGCCCAAGCGCGACGACGTGGTCGACGCCGAGTTCGAGGAAGTGAAGGACAAGTAGGGCGGCATTCATGCCGACACAGGTCTCGAGGTAAACGCGGACATCAGCCTCGAGGTAAATGCCGGCTGCCGGTGGGGCATGCAGTGCGACTGGTGCGTCGGCCATGGCGGGTTTGGCTTGGTCGAACATTTGTCCGGCTGAAGCCCGACCTGCATCGCAGGCGGTTCGACACACGGGCCAGCGCGGGACTTCTCCCTCGCTGGCTTTCGCGTACCTGTGGGCCAGGCTTCAGCCTGACATTGGATGCGCTGATTGGATGCGCTGATTGGATGCGCTGTAGGTCGGCCTTCAGGCCGACATAATGTTTGGCACAACCCCAGCGCACAAAGCCATATTGGAAACTGAAGATGGCGAAACGAGATTACTACGATGTGCTGGGCGTCCAGCGTGGCGCGGACGAGGCCGAGATCAAGAAGGCCTATCGCCGCATCGCGATGAAGCACCACCCTGACCGCAACCCGGGCGACAAGGCCGCCGAGGAGAGCTTCAAGGAGGCCAACGAAGCCTACTCGGTGCTGTCGGACCCGCAGAAGAAGGCGGCGTACGACCAGTTCGGTCATGCCGGGGTCGACGCGCAGGCCGGCGCCGGCGGCTTCGGTGGCGGCGGCGCGAGCTTCAGCGACATCTTCGGCGATGTGTTCGGCGATATCTTCGGTGGTGGCGGGGGGCGCGGCGGGCGCACCGGCCCGCAGCGCGGCGCCGACCTGCGCTACAACCTCGAAATCGACCTGGAAGACGCCGTCCACGGCGCCACGATCAAGATCCGCGTGCCCACGCTGGAGTCCTGCGGCGAATGCCATGGCAGCGGCGCGAGGCGCGGCAGCTCGCCGGTGAACTGTACCACCTGCGGCGGTGCCGGCCAGATCCGGATGCAACAGGGTTTCTTCTCGGTGCAGCAGACCTGCCCCAACTGTCGCGGCAAGGGCAAGACGATCAAGGATCCCTGCAGCAGCTGCCACGGGCGAGGACGCATCGAGAAGCAGAAGACGCTGTCGGTGAAGATTCCGGCGGGCGTCGACACTGGAGACCGCATCCGTCTCTCGGGCGAGGGTGAGGCGGGCCCCGAGGGCGGCCCGCCCGGCGATCTCTACGTGCAGGTCGCCGTGCGTGCCCACCAGATCTTCGAGCGCGACGGCAAGAACCTGTATTGCGAAGTGCCGATCAGCTTTGCCGATGCCGCGCTCGGCGGGGAGCTGGAAGTGCCCACGCTGGAAGGCCGCGTGAAGCTGCGCGTGCCGCCCGAGACGCAGACCGGCAAGATGTTCCGCCTGCGCGGCAAGGGCGTGAAGCCCGTGCGCGGTGGCACGGTCGGTGACCTGATGTGCCGCGTGGTGGTCGAGACGCCGGTCAACCTCAGCAAGCGCCAGAAGGAACTCCTCGCCGAGTTGCAGTCCTCCCTCGGCGAGTCCTCCGACAAGCACTCGCCGCGCAAGAGCTCGTGGTTCGAGGGCGTGAAGAGCTTCTTCGATGAAATGAAGCCGTAGGTCCGGCTTCAGCCGGACAGGATCCGCATGAATGCGGACCTGCGGCGCGGCATGTTTGTACAAGCCCGGGTAATGTCCGGCTGAAGCCGGACCTACGGTGATGCAAGATTGATATGAGGTAGCCAAGCATGACGCGAATCGCCGTGAACGGCGCCGCCGGGCGCATGGGAAAGACCCTGATAGAGGCGATCGCGGCCAACCCCGACACCGTGCTGGCTGCTGCGGTGGAGCGTCCCGACAGCACGCTGCTCGGCGCCGATGCCGGCGAACTGGCGGGCATCGGCCGCAACGGTGTTCACATCGTCGCCAGCCTGGAAGACGTCATCGATGCCTTCGATGTACTGATCGACTTCAGCTCACCGGCCGCCAGCGCGGATAACGCGCGTATATGCGCGGCGGCAGGGAGGGCGATGGTGGTCGGCACCACCGGCTTCGATGCCGCGCAGCTCGAACAGGTCCGTGCCGCGACGCGTGCCGTGCCGCTGTGCATGTCGTCGAACTTCAGCACCGGCGTCAATCTCTGCTTGCGCCTGCTCGACATCGCCGCGCGGGTGCTCGGCGACACCGTCGACATCGAGATCAGTGAGGCACACCACCGCCACAAGGTCGACGCGCCTTCTGGTACCGCGCTCAGCATGGGGCAGGTGGTCGCGGACGCGCTGGGTCGCGACCTGAAGAAGGTCGCGGTCTATGGTCGCGAGGGACAGACCGGCGCGCGCGCGCGCGACACGATCGGCTTCGCCACCGTGCGGGCTGGAGACATAGTGGGTGATCACACCGTTCTGTTTGCGGCCGATGGCGAGCGCATCGAACTCACCCACAAGGCCAGCAGCCGCATGGCCTTCGCGCGCGGCGCGGTGCGCGCCGCCGCCTGGCTGCCCGGCCGCGCGCCGGCGATGTACAGCATGCAGGATGTGCTGGGATTGTGACTCCTGGCCCCGGTCCCGTCGCGATCGATGCGCGCGGTGACCCCCGGCTAGTGTTGCCTTGCCGGTTGGCTGTCACGGGGATTCGGCAGCAGCAGCGGCGAGTTCATCATGACCCAGGCAAGCTCGTTCTGGCGGTTCACGCCGGTTTTCATGTACACGCGTTTGAGCAGGTTGCGCGAAGTGGCAATGGCATTTCCCTGGGACGACGCAATCTCTCCCAGTGAACGGCCATGCATGATGCCCAGTGCCACCTGCGCTTCGGCGCGGGTCAAGCCGAAAATATCGCGACAGCGCTCGAAAGTCCCGGTCAATTCCTCGTCGGGGTCGAATACCGCCACGGCGGCAGCGGGCCGTTGCCCCCAGCGCTGCGCCGCAGGTGACATCGACGTTACGAGCACCTGGTAGCTGCGTCGGCCCGAGGGGCGCGAGATGCGCATATCCGCGGTCGAGCACTGCCGGCGTCCCGAGTTGCTCGATGTGATGGCGGCCTGGATTGCCTGCTGCAGGCGCTGGTGCTCGTTGTCCCGTGCGGCGTGCATCCCGTCGCGCAGCAAGGCGAGGCCGTCGCTCCGAAGCGACTGCTCGGCCCTGTTGTTCGCGAGGTACACGGCCCCGGTGTTGTCGAATATCACCATCGCGAACGGCGCCAGGTTGGCCGTTTCCGTATAGGCCTGGCGCAGCATGTCGACCTGACCGAGTTTCAGGAAGATCTGGGTCGCACGCGTCCAGTGGGGCGTCAGTGTGCCCAGGATTTCCCGTTGCCGGTTGCGGTCGGCGCCCGGCACCGGCCGCATGAAGTTGATGAAGATCGTGCGTTCGGGCGAATGCTCCAGGCAGATCTTGACGCCCTCCTGGAGCCGATGCGGCACCACGATTTCGTGAAAGACGGGCAGGCTGCGGAGGTCGGCGACGGAAACGTATTCGTCGAAAAAGCCGAATTCCCCGGCCCTGACTTCGCGGCCGTTCAGCTTCGTGCATATGAAGCTCGCGCCGAAATCGCGCTCCGCACGTTCACAAATGGCCGGATCCATGCCCCAGCTCGCATCGCAGCTTGCCTGCGTGTAGCGACTGCGCGCCGTCGTCAGGGTGCAAACCTCGTAGCCCAGGAATCCGGCGACGCGGCCCAGCAGCGGCGTCGGATCATCGGTGGTGAGCGCCGCCGAGTAGATGTCCTCGATCAGCGTGTTGAGCTGGTTATGCTTGTCCATGTGCTGTCTCTCCGTACCCGATAGTTCCCTGCGCGAAGGCGGGACGGGTGCCATACCTCATGCCCTTGCCGCGTGACTAAACTGCAGTTTGCCAAGGGTCCGAATGAGTCAATCGCGCATCCTTCATGAGTAGATCTACTCAGATTTTGCGCGCTGGCGCGACCATTACTCAGTGCCTTTGATCCAGCTCGGCACCGGCGCCCCGAGGCGCCGAGCTTTCGCCCCGGCAGCATTTGCCGACGTATTGCATCCGCACCGGCGCTACTGTTCAAATGCTCGGGAGGAGCGGTTCGAAGGGTGAGTCTGATCGCTGGTCATCGGAAATTCGGGATTTCGATGTGCGACGCGTGAAATGGGAGAGTGAATGATGTCCCATGGAATCGTGTATATCGTCGATGATGACATCGGGATGTTCAGATTGCTGCGCGAGATGATCGCGTCGATCGGCAGCGCAACGGAATACTTCCCCGACGCCCCGACATTCCTGAAGGCTTACGACCGTCAACGCGCTCGTTCGTGCCTGCTGTGCGACATACGATTGCCCGTCATGAGCGGCTTGCAGTTGCAGGCTCATTTGAACGAGTCCGGCGCACACATTCCGATAATTTTCATGACCGGCTTTGCCGATGTCGACGTTGCCGTGGAAGCCATGAAAAGGGGGGCTTTCGACTTCATACAGAAGCCGTTCTCGACCCAGGCACACCTCGACCGGGTGCACGATGCACTCAACGAAAGCGAGAAGCGGTTCAGTCGATCACTGCACGACTCGACGATCGCGGCCAGGGTCGCCTGTCTGACGCCGCAAGAACGAAGAATCACGGATTACGTGATCGCGGGGCAAAGCAGCCCGGCCATTGCCAGGATGCTCGGATTGAGCCAGCGCACGATCCAGAACCATCGTGCAAACATCATGGACAAGCTGCATGTCAGCTCCACCCCCGAATTGATCCGGCTGCTCCTCGATCCCGGCGGCTGCCCGCCTGAAAGACCCGAGAAATAGCGATCACTAATACCGCCGACGGCTTGCAAGGCCAGTCAAAAGCGGTGGATGAAGCGAATTCCCCAGCTTTGTGATTCCTCGACAAAACGCACCCGGGTTGGTGCCGCCCGACTGTTCTTCGTCGATTCGTCGTACGCATAGCGCTTGTTGCCGTCGCCACCGAACAGATTCTGCCCGAAGAACTGCAAGCTGCTGCCTGGCGAAACGGCATAGTCGAGCAAGGCATTGAACCGGATATCGCTGTCGTACGCATCCTCCCTGGCCACCCGATCCAGCGCCGCTTGAAAGTCGGGTGTTGCGCTCCGGGTTCCCGCCAGCGCGTTGCCCAGACCCTCGAGACCGTCCTTGGCACCCCGCATCTCGCTGTACCAGCGGGCATCGACATGCAGCGTCAACCGCTCGGCGACCCGGTAGTTGCCGAATACTTTCAGCGACTGGTTCGGCCAGTTGTTCAGATCGCTGCCGGTACCCACCTGGGTGCCGCCGGCCGTGCCGCCAATCTGCAGGTTGTAATCGGAGTAGCTCACGCCGCTGCTGAATACTCCGGGTGCGAGTTTCCAGTCCTGCAATTCGACCCAGGAAAAGCTCATCCCGGCGCTACCGCGCTCCCCGGCGTAATGCATCTCGGCTTCCATGCCGTTGAGCTCGAGGTCGCCAACCTGGCGATTGCTGTTGTCGGCGCCCTGGAACGCAATCACTCCTGAGTCATTGTGGAAGAGCGAAAGATCGAAGCCGAGCGCCGGGCTCGATTGAGCCGAATATCGCAGCTCCAGGCTGTCGAGCTCTTCCGGTCTGTTGTGCAGATCGTGCCAGTCGTTGGCATACATCTGGCTTGCCGTATTCATGCGAGAAGCCCGTTGTGCGATGAGTTTCAGTACATGCCCTTCGGTCAGGGTCCAGATCCAGGCCGCGCGTGGCGAGTACAGCCAGTCCTGATAGGTACTCTGGTCCGCACGACCCGAGAGCAGCAGCTTGTGGCCGGCAACGATCGCCAGGTTGGCCTCGACGAACACCGACGTGGTGTTCGTATCCCAGCCGTCGCCAACATGGATTGCGGGCCACGCCGGGGCCTGCCGGTCGGCGCTGTTCCTGTTGCCCGGCGAGAGCGCCAGGGAGTCGGCGCCGTTGATGATTTCACCCGACTCTCCCTGGCGCATTTCGCGCTTGTCATCGCCCCAGCCAGGCCCGAAGCGATCGTGCGCCCATTCCGCGCCGAGCGCGACCTGCGCCCATTCGGCCACCTGCCACTCGAGCACGCCGTGCGCGAGGACCTCGTCTTCAGCGAATCTCACCTGGTAATTGAGCGGCGAGTGCCGGTCGGGGTCGTATGCCCGGTCCCGGCGCCGCTCGAAGTCGTAGGAATCGAAACTGAGCATGGCCGAAAGGCTGAGCGTATCGCTGATGATGACGTCGCGTTGCACAGCGGTGGTGACCTGGCGGCTGCTCGTGCCTTGCTGATTCACCAGTTCGCCGCCGAAATCGGTCTTGATCTCGTTGCTGAACCAGTTTGAGCCCTGTTGCGTGTAGCGGGTCCACCACTGCCAGTCGTTGGCAAAATCCAGTCGCACATGCATCTTGAGCTGCGGGTCGTCGTCAAAATCCCCGTAATAGTCGAGTGCCTCGCTGCCGGGCAGGTAATCACGACCGACAAACCCGCCGTGATTGCTCGAATCGATCTGAAAGGTGCGTGCCTCCTCGCCCCTGGTGTCGACGATACTGGCGTGGGCAAACAGCGCGAACGCGTCGGCTTTCATCTGGTGACTGAGCGTGAGTGAGCGCGAGTCATAGGGATCGACATAGCCGACGCTCGCGGTGGTGCCAACGGCGGCCCCGGGCTTGCGTGTCGTGATGCTGATGATGCCCGCCACGGCGCCGGGACCGTAGGTCACGGAACCGGGACCCCGAACGACTTCGATACGCTCGATATCGCCCAGGTCCCACATCTCCAATTCCGGGCTGGCGCCCGCAAAGGACTTGTTGTTCATGGCGCGTCCGTCGACGAGCAGCAGGTATCGGTGATTGCGGCTGCTGATGTTGCCGCGCATGCCCAATACCGGTCCCGTCTCCTGGTTCATCCACAAGGCGCCGGGAACATACACCTCGATCAGATCGTTGAGGTTGCGCGCCGGTGTCAGCCGGATGTCCTCCGCGGTGATCGTGGTGATCCCCGCGGGCGACTCGAGCGGGGTCAGTCTCGTCAACGCCGCGACCGTATACACCTCGACCGATAACAGATCCTCGAGCGACATATCGCGGAAGGGTTCGGTCCCGGGCGTGACAGTCTCCGCCCGGGTCGGCCCGGCGATCGTCGCCAGGACCGCAAACACCAGCATGATTCGACTCACATCTCACCTCTTTGAGGGTTCGCCCAATCGATCAGCGCCCCCTGCTGCGCAGAATATCCGCCACCGCCCGGACCAGGGTCGTCAAGTCGAAGGGCTTGTCGAGGTATGCCCCGATACCCAGATCCCTGTAATTCGCGCTGCTGAGGATTTCGCTGTGCCCGCTCAGCACAAGGGTAGGCAGGTCGGGCCGGATCTGGCGTAGCGATTGCGCCAGTTCCAAGCCGCTCAGTTTCGGCATGTTCTGGTCCGTGATCAGGAGATCCACGCCGCAATCGACGGACACGATAAAGTCACGCGCCAACAGCGGATCGTTGAAGGCATCAACCTGGTACCCGTGCGCATCCAGCAGGTCGGCCATGAGTTTTGCCAGGCTCGGCTCGTCATCCACCACGATGATGTGCTGCCCGTGACCCCGCGGACCAACCGCGCCCCCGGGCTCCCTGGCCGGGTTCGCTTCCGCGACTCGCGCACCGACATCCGACACGCGCCACCACGTCCGGAACACACTCCCGCGCCCCGGAGCCGATTCAACGCCGACATGCCCTCCATGCTCATGCATCAGGCCATGGACCACGGCGAGGCCGAGCCCCGTGCCCTCGCCGAAGTCCTTGGTGGTGAAGAACGGAGTGAACAGCCGGTCGAGATCCCCGTGCCTGATTCCGGGGCCGTTGTCATGCACCGCAAGCTCGACAAATGATCCGGAGAACACTTCATGGCAGGTGTTGCACAAGCGATGCGCCTGCTGTGTCAGCTGCACGCTGACGTCGATACGGCCCCTGCCGTGGAGGGCATCGCGTGCGTTGATCACCATATTGGACAGTACCTGCTGCATGTGCACCGCGTTGCCTCGCACCGCTGGCAGCGACTCCTCGATCCGGGTCGATAGCGCAATGCCGGCCGGGATGGCGGCCGCCAGCATTTGCATCACATCCCGTACATGCGGCTCCAGTGTCAGCGACCCGGCCGTGTTTGAGCCGCCACGGGCAAAAGACAGCATGGTTTTCACCAGGTCCTGGCCGCGTTTGCCGCTGCGAGAGACCTGATCCAGATGCTCGGCGAGCTGGTCGATTTTCCCGGCCGCCAGCAGGTTGAGCGCCATCCCTGTATAGCCGAGCATACTGGCCAGGATGTTGTTGAAATCGTGCGCAATTCCTCCCGTGAGCTGGCCCATGGCCTCCATCTTCTGCGCCTGCTGCAGTTGGCGGGCGGTGCGCTCGCGTGCAGCCTCGGCGGCCTTGCTCTCGCTGATGTCTTCCGAGATTCCGAGCAGGTAACGCGGCGCGCCGTCGATGGCACGTACGACGACCTTGCGGGTGTGGAGCAGGCGCTGCCCGCTCGGCGTTTCAATGGTCTCCTCGGGGATATCGAGCAGTTCGCCACTCGCCAGGGTCTCGCGGTCTCTCGCGACGTACGCGTCGGCTTGCGCGGGCGAAAAGATATCGTGATCGGTCTTGCCGATGACCTGTTCGCGCGATATGCCGAGCAGTGCCTCGGCAGCGCGATTGAAGCGCACGTAGCGCAATTCCCTCACGTCCTTGGTGAACACGACGAGCGGCAGTATTTCGATGATGGCGCCGAGATCCCGTTCGCTCTCGCGCATGGCATCATGCGTTGCGGCCAGATCCTCGAAGGCGGCTGCCCGGGCCTGGTCGTGTTCCTGCACGCGGTCGAGCATGACGTTGAACGCGCTGTACAAGGCTCCGATCTCGTCGCTGGAGGGCGGCGTAACGCGCTCGGAGAAATCGGCATTTTCGGAGATGCGCCGCGCCGTATCGGCGAGCCGCAGGATCGGATCCGACACAATGCCCTGCAGCCATACCGATAGTGTGAACGAGATGATCAGCACCAGGCCCAACAGCAATGACAAGGTCAGCAGTCGCCTGAGCACCTCGGCATGCAGCGCCGCCGTCGACATCTGCAGGTGCAAAGAGCCGACGTATCGGCCATCGTGCCGGATCGGCTCGACGATGTGCAGCAGTTCGTCGCGGAATTCCGCTACGGCGGCCGCTTCGTCGGGGAGCGTTTGCGGCGCTCCGGGATGCAGGCTGACGAACAATCGTCCCTGGGCATCCATGATGAAGGCCTGTTGGACCATGTCCATGCCTGTCAGTGCATCCATGGTCTCCCGGGCGGCGACGCGATCCTCGAACACCAGGTCCGGAATGCTGTACGTGGCGACCGTGCGGGCAATCACCCGCGCGTTGTCGGCCAGGGCGTGCCGGGTATCGCGAAAGTCACGTACCGCGGTGGCGAGGAATCCGAGGGTGCTGGCAATTGCGCTGACCAGAAAGATGATCGCGATCAGCCGCTGCTGCAGGGTCAACTTGCCGATACGCGAGTGCAGCTCCATGGTCACTCCCTGATAACCGCGAGCTTGAGCAGCCGGGAGCTGGCCTTGAGCCCGGCGGCCTCGAGTACGCCGGGATTGATTTCGAAGCGCAGGCGGGAACCTTCGCGGAACAGATTGATGGCCGATCCGGCCGTTGCGAGGCCGGGGCCGTTGGTGATCACCAGAACCGGTAGCGCGTGCAACGCGCGGCTCAGCGCGGGCAACTGTGCTGACCGGGTATCCGGCACGAACACGACATCACAGGCGCCCGCGGATTCGACATTCGCCACATGCCGGATGTCGATGGTCCGGCCCCTGACGGTGTAACCCTGCGTCAGACGCGCGAGGATCGGCTCGACGGGGTGATCGCCCAGTACGCAGACAATCAGCGGCTGGCGTCCGGGATCATTCCGCTCGGGCCAGTCGATAAACTCGGTAAAGCGAATGATGAACGCGGCCTTGACCTCGTTGTCAATTTCCACGGCACACCACGCGGGCGCGGCGAGGGTCATGCACAGCACTGCTCCCAGGACACCGGGTGCCAGCGCGAGTCGTAAATGCTGCCAGCAATTCGGGGGAAACCTGGCGATGGCACGCATCCGACGAATATAGGTATTGGCCTTGCGCAACCCCTGAAATTCCAGTCGAGCCCCGGGAACGCTTCCCTGTCGCGATCCACGAATGCGTCGGGCAAGCCGTCGCCCCTGACGTTTTCTGTGGTCGCGCAGGCAGGGAATCTGCGGTCAATGTTACACGGCGCCAACACGTGTCGTCTCACGCTCGCCGGCGCTCACCGCCGCCCGGCTAGTGTTGTCTCTGCGGTTGGCTGTCGCCGACTCCCGGCAACAGCAGCGGCGAGTTCAGCATGACCCGGGCGAGCTCATTCTGACGGTTGACGCCGGTTTTCAGGTACACGCGCTTGAGCAGGTTGCGCGAGGTCGCGATCGCATTGCCCTGTGAGGCCGCAATCTGCTCCAGTGAGCGACCCTGCATGATCCCCAGCGCAACCTGTGCTTCGGCGCGGGTGAAACCGAAGATGTCGCGGCAGCGCTCGATGGAGGCGGTGACCTCGTCGTCGGGATCGAAGACCACCACGGCAGTCGCGGGGCGCCGCTGGCCCCAACGCTGGGTGGCTGGCGCGAGCGGCGTCACGACCACCTGGTAGCTGCGCTTGCCGGACGGGCGCGAGATGCACAGATCCGCGCCCTGCATCGCGCCTGCCGCCGAATTGCTGGAAGCAATGGCCGCGCGGATCGCCTGCTGCAGGCGCTGGTGCTCGCTGTCCAGTGCCGCGTGCAGGCCGTTGTGCAGCAACGCCAGGCCGTCGCTGCGGAGCAACTGCTCGGCCTTGCGGTTCGCAATGTACACCGCACCCGTGTTGTCCAGTATCACCATTGCGAACGGTGCCAGGTTGGCCGCCTCCGAATGGGCCTGCCGCAACACGTCGACCTGGCCGAGCTTCAGGAATATCCTGGCCGCGCGTACCCAGTGTGGGGTCAGGATGGTGAGGAGTTGCCGCTGCCGCTGCCGGTCGGCCCCCGGTACGGGTCGCCCGAAGTTGGCGAAAACCAGGCGCTCAGCGGAATTCTCCAGGCACACCTTGACGCCGTGCTGGATCCGGTTCGGCACCAGGAACTCGTTGTAGAAGGGCTGCGTGCGGAACTCGGACTCGGAAAGGAATTCTCCGTCGAAGCCGAATTCTCCGGTCTGTATGTCGCGCCCGTTCAACCGGGTCAACGCAAGGCTCGCACCGAATTCCCGTTCGGCGCGCTCGCAAGCCGCCAGATCGATTCCCCAGCTGGCGTTGCAGGCGGCCTGCGAGTAACGGCTCCGTGCCGTTACCAGGGCGCAGGCCTCGAAGCCCAGGTACTCGGTGATACGGCCCAGCAGCGGCGTCTGATTGCCGGTGCTGAGCGATGCGGAATAGATGTCCTCGATCAGCGCGTTGCATTGATTTGTATCGTCCATGTGTTGTCTCTTCGCATCAGTGCTCTGGCCGCTTACCGGGCGCCACGGCGGACGCTTGCCCGGTACTCCCCCGCGGCGGGCAATCGCCTGGAATGATTCGTACGAGGGCATGCTAGCCGGCGCCGAACCCGGTTCAAGCACGGAATCAGGGGAAGTTTTCAAAAATTGACCCAAATGGGTCAGATTTGCGGGCTCAGACGCCTGGTGATTGGATTCTGTCCGGTACCTGCGCCCACAGGGCGGGTCCGATGAGGATGAGCCGCACCAGCTCGGACTGCCGCCTGGTGCCGGTCTTGGCGAAGATGCGCTTGAGCTGCGAGCGAACGGTTTCCCGGCTCGCGCCTTCCGCTGCGGCGATCTCCTCGAGCGCCTCGCCGCTCGCCAGGCGCCAGCATACCCGGGCCTCGGCGTCGCTAAGCCGGTACAGTTCGCGCAATATACCGGGCGGATCCTTGCGCGGGCGGTCAGGATCATAGAGCAGTACGATTGCGCGGCTGCCCTGTTCGATCACCGTCTCGGCATAGGCCAGGGCCCGGTAGGGCAGTACCACCACGCTCAGCGGCAGCCCGTCAGGGCGTGGCGCCGCCACCGTGCCGCCGCTCATGATGGTGGGTAATCGGGATGTCAGGATGCATTCCTCCACCAGTTTCCTGAAGCGGGTGTCGGCCGTGGGCGCCGTGAGGTGGATGACGCTGTCCTGCTCGTTGATCACCGATCCGTCACGCAGCAGTTCCTGCGCGATGCGGTTGCGAAAGATCACGCGGCCGTCGCCGTTGAGGACCACGCAGCCGGCGCCGGTCTGGGCCAGGTGTTCCTGCGCCAGGTCGGCCATGACCTTCAGCCGGTCCATGCGCGAGTGCATCTGCAGGGCCTGTTCCAGGTGCGGCAGCAGCAGGTCGAGGAAGTTCAGCTCGGGGCGACCGAAGCGTTCCGCCGCGCTCTGGCGCACGAAGCCGATGTGACAGCTGTAATTCGCACCCAGCGGTATGCGCGCCGCGCAGACATCGCTGTAGTCGAGCGTCGCGAACCACTCGACCCAGTACGGGTGCGTGCGCTGCATGTGCTCGTCGCAGAGCTCGTGGCTGAAGTAGAAGCGTCGCGGAGGCAGGCGCAGCAGTGCCGCCTTCACCGGGTCGTCCTCGGAATAGTGCGTCTCGTAGACTCTCGCGAGATCGACAGGTCCGGGGTGAAACTCGAGGTAGCGCCAGCGACCGGTCTCGATCTCGCAGATGGCCAGCGCGGCGGAGACCGCCCCGATGCGCTCGCTGCACTGGCTGAGGAACCTGTTCAGCTCCCTGGGATCCGTCACGCTGGCGTACAGGTGGTGCAGGAGCGCCGACAATTCGCTCTGGTTCGGCAGTGGGCGGGTCGGGGCCGGGGCTGTTGCCATGCGCCTACTGCACCATGGCAGCGGGGCCGCTGAGTACCAGTTTCACCAGTTCGGTCTGGCGCGAGGTGCCGGTCTTGCGAAAGACGCGCTTGAGCTGGGAACGCACGGCTTCCAGCGAACGCTTGCTTTCCGTCGCGATGTCCTCGAGCGATTCGCCGGCGGCAATCGCGCATGCCAGCGCCGACTCCTGTGTGCTCAGGCCGTGAATCTGGGTGATCACGTCCGTGCGCTCCACGGGTGGACGGTCGGGGTTGTAGATCATCATCACCGCGTGGCCGGCAGACCCGCAGCGCATCACGGGGCTGCTGCCGCCGCGATACGGGCTGAATGCGACCGAGAGCGGCGAGCCCCCTGGCCCGCGGCTGATCCGCAGCAGCCGCGGGGCGAAGTGGCCGTCGGGCAGGTCGCTGTGGATGTGCTCGCGCACCGATCGCAACAATTCGCTCGTTTCGACCGGCTCGCCAGCCTTGATATGTCCGTCGTCGCCCACCCGCAGACCGTCGGCGTGCTCGAATATCCTGCGGGCCGCTTCGTTGCAGTACTGCAGCGCACCGTCTTCATCGACCATGGCGACTCCCACATGGTAACGCTCGAAGCGGTTCATCACGGCCGTGCTTACCGCCCGCATCGATTCGTAGCGTCGATTGATGGCACCTGCCAGATGCAGATGGGGCATCAGGCTCTCGGTCAGGCTGATGCGCTCACGATCGAAACGATCGTTATCGTGGCGAGCGAAGCCAACGTAGCAGACGCTGTCGTTACCGGAGTCGATGTGCGCGATGCAGCTTTCGCCGGTGCCGGGATAGCGCGCATCGGTGGTCCCTGCGACGTCTTGCTGGCGCGCCAGTCGCTGGATATCCGCACCTAGGTGCAGTCGGCCTGCGGGCTGCAGCAGACCCCAGCGGCGGTAACCGGCAAATGCAGGGAAATCGAGATCCGCATCCTCGGTGCCGTAGCTGCCTTGTCTGGTGGCAATCAGGATGGCGTACGTACTGGCATCGCTGCGTCGGCCGCTGGCGAGCATGCCAATGTCGGCGTCCATGAGCGTTGTCATGGCATGCAGCGCCGCACCCAGCTGGCGCGGCTCGCCGACTGCCTCCATCAGGAGCTCAGTGACCCGTAATCCTTGCGCAAGCAAGCTGTTGTACATCGTTGGTCGGGTGTCGCGGAGAAACAGGAGGCTCTTGTGCGATCGATGCTAGTGTTCCCCTGCATGGCTGTCATGACCCATATAGGGCACGGGGCCGGGGACGTATCTTGCCCGCGGGTGCCCCGCCGGGTATTCAGGGCGGGACTCGGACCGCGCTTTCGAGCGAGGGTGGAAGTATTACCGCTTCCTCTTTTTCCCGGGCGGGCATTCCCATAGAATGCCCCCTCAGATTTCCGTTGGCCTGTCCCGAACTTCCGGCTCATACGGCGTCTGAAGCGATCAGGAGCGAGGTGAATGCCCTTCACCTTGCTTTTTTGCGACCTGAATCTGCTGTCTGCACGCCTTCGCCGTGACTTCGGGATGCCCGAAGACCGTTCCGGGCGGCCATGCCGCCACGTTCATACGAGGAGAAACCATTGACTACCGAGCTGCGTCGGCCGGCCGTTCTCGCGCTTGAAGACGGCAGTGTGTTTCGTGGTGTGTCGATCGGAGCCCTCGGCGAGAGCGCTGGCGAGGTCGTGTTCAATACCGCGATGTCGGGTTACCAGGAGATCCTGACCGACCCTTCCTACGCGCGCCAGATCGTCACGCTGACCTATCCGCACATCGGCAATACCGGCGTGAACGGCGAGGATGAGGAGTCCGACCGGATCTGGGCCGCCGGGCTGATCGTCCGCGACCTGCCGCTGGCGGCCAGCTCCTTCCGCTGCGAGCAGACGCTGTCCGATTACCTCGATGAGCGCGGTGTGGTCGGCATTGCCGAGATCGACACGCGCCGCCTGACGCGCCTGCTACGCGAAAGAGGCGCGCAGACCGGCTGCATCATGGCCGGCGCGGTCGACGAGGCGCGCGCGCTGGAGTTGGCGCGAGCATTCCCCGGCCTGAAGGGTATGGATCTGGCGCAGGTGGTCAGCACCGGGGAGTCCTATTCCTGGAACGAGGGATCCTGGGAGCTGGGCAAAGGCCACCGGAGCGCCCCGGCCACGCGCTTCAAGGTCGTGGCCTACGACTACGGCGTCAAGCGCAACATCCTGCGCATGCTGGTCGACCGCGGCTGCGAGCTCACGGTGGTGCCCGCGCAAACGCCCGCCTCTACCGTGCTCGCAATGCAGCCCGACGGTGTATTCCTCTCCAACGGCCCGGGCGACCCCGAGCCCTGCGATTACGCGATCGCGGCGATCCGCGATATCGTGGAGACCGGTACGCCGGTGTTCGGCATCTGCCTCGGGCACCAGCTGCTGGCACTCGCGAGCGGCGCGCGAACTCTGAAGATGAAGTTCGGGCACCACGGCGCGAACCACCCGGTGCAGAATCTCGACGATCGCACGGTGCTGATCACCAGCCAGAATCACGGCTTCGCGGCCGACGAGGCGACGCTGCCGGCCACGTTGCGCGCCACTCACCGCTCGCTGTTCGACGGCTCGCTGCAGGGCATAGCGCGCACTGACCGGCCAGCGTTCAGCTTCCAGGGCCACCCGGAAGCGAGCCCCGGACCGCACGACGCGAGCCCGCTGTTCGACCATTTCGTCCAACTGATGACGGCGCGCCGCGGCGCGTGAAATCGAGGTGCCGCTGCGCGCGGTGCGAGTTGCACAACTGACCGGGTACCCAGCATGCCAAAACGCACCGACATCCATTCGATCCTGATCATCGGCGCCGGCCCGATCGTGATCGGTCAGGCCTGCGAGTTCGACTACTCCGGTGCGCAGGCCTGCAAGGCGCTGCGCGAGGAAGGCTTCCGCGTGGTGCTGGTGAACTCGAACCCGGCGACCATCATGACCGACCCGGCCATGGCGGACGCGACCTACATCGAGCCGGTCAACTGGCGTTCGGTGGCGAGCATCATCGAGAAGGAGCGCCCCGATGCGCTGCTGCCGACCATGGGTGGACAGACGGCGCTGAACTGCGCGCTGGATCTGGCGCGCGAGGGCATCCTCGAGAAGTTCGGCGTCAAGATGATCGGCGCCAACAGCGAGGCCATCGACAAGGCCGAGGACCGCCAGAAGTTCGATCGCGCCATGAAGGCGATCGGTCTCGAGACGCCGCGCAGTGCCATCGCGCACAGCTTGGAAGAGGCGTTGCAGGTGGTTGATGGCGTGGGCTTCCCCTGCATCATCCGTCCATCTTTCACCATGGGCGGCTCGGGCGGCGGCATCGCTTACAACCGCGAGGAGTTCGAGGAGATCTGCGAGCGCGGACTGTTCCTCTCGCCGACCAAGGAACTGCTGATCGACGAGTCGCTGATCGGGTGGAAAGAGTACGAGATGGAGGTCGTACGCGATCGTGCGGACAACTGCATCATCATCTGCTCGATCGAGAACTTCGACCCGATGGGCGTGCATACCGGCGATTCCATCACCGTCGCGCCGGCGCAGACGCTGACCGACAAGGAATACCAGATCATGCGCAACGCATCCATCGCGGTGTTGCGCGAGATCGGCGTGGAGACCGGCGGTTCCAACGTGCAGTTCGCCGTCAATCCTGCCGACGGGCGCCTGATCGTGATCGAGATGAACCCGCGCGTGTCGCGTTCCTCGGCGCTGGCATCGAAGGCCACCGGCTTCCCGATCGCGAAGATCGCGGCGAAGCTCGCGGTGGGCTACACGCTCGACGAGTTGCGCAACGACATCACCGGCGGTACCACGCCCGCGTCCTTCGAACCCGCGATCGACTACGTCGTGACCAAGGTGCCGCGCTTCACCTTCGAGAAGTTCGCCACGGCGGATGCGCGCCTCACGACGCAGATGAAGTCGGTGGGCGAGGTGATGGCGATCGGGCGCACGTTCCAGGAGTCGCTGCAGAAGGCGATGCGCGGGCTGGAAGTGGGTTCGGCGGGTTTCGAGCCGCAGATCCATGGTCATGACGACGCCACGCTCGAGAAGTTGCGCGGCGATATCCGCAACCCCGGCGCTGCACGGCTGTGGTACCTCGCCGACGGCTTTCGCGCTGGTTTCACACTCGACGAGATGCACGAGCTCTCCGGCATCGATTCCTGGTTCCTGGTGCAGATCCAGGACCTGGTGCACGAGGAGCAGGCGCTGGCGGGCAAGGCCGTCGCGGGGCTGCATTACGAGGATCTGCGCCGCCTCAAGCGCAAGGGGTTCTCGGACCGCCGCCTCGCCGACCTGCTGGGCGCGAGCGAACGTGCGGTGCGCGAGCACCGTCATGCGCTGGACCTGCGCCCGGTGTACAAGCGCGTCGATACCTGTGCCGGGGAGTTCGCCTCGGCCACCGCCTACATGTATTCCACCTACGAGGAGGAGTGCGAGTCGGCTCCGGGCACGCGCGACAAGATCATGGTGATCGGCGGCGGTCCGAACCGTATCGGCCAGGGCATCGAGTTCGATTACTGCTGCGTGCACGCGGCGCTCGCGATGCGCGAGGACGGCTACGAGACCATCATGGTCAACTGCAACCCCGAGACGGTCTCGACGGACTACGACACCAGTGACCGCCTATATTTCGAGCCGGTGACGCTGGAGGACGTGCTCGAGATCGTGCACGTCGAGCAGCCCAAGGGCGTGATCGTGCAGTTCGGCGGCCAGACGCCGCTGAAGCTCTCGCGTGCGCTGTACGCCGCGGGCGTGCCGATCATCGGCACCACGCCGGATGCGATCGACCGCGCCGAGGACCGCGAGCGCTTCCAGCAGATGATCGAGAAACTGGGTCTGTTGCAGCCGGCAAACGCGATCGTGCGCTCGGCGGAAGAGGCCGAGGAAGCGGCCGGACGCATCGGTTACCCGCTGGTGGTGCGTCCCTCGTACGTGCTCGGCGGGCGCGCGATGGAAATCGTGTACCGTGCCGAGGAACTGCGTTCGTACATGCGCGAGGCGGTGCGGGTGTCGGAAGACTCGCCCATCCTGCTCGACCTGTTCCTGCGCGCGGCCGTCGAGGTCGATATCGATGCAGTCAGCGACGGCCAGCAGGTGGTGATCGGGGCGATCATGCAGCACATCGAGCAGGCCGGTATCCACTCGGGCGACTCGGCCTGTTCGCTGCCGCCCTACAGCCTGCCCGAGAAAGTGCAGGTCGAGATGCGCGACATCGTGGTGCGCATGGCGCGCGAGCTGGGCGTGGTCGGCCTGATGAACGTGCAGCTCGCGTGGCAGGACGGCAAGGTCTACGTGATCGAAGTGAACCCGCGCGCCTCGCGCACCGTGCCCTTCGTGTCGAAGTGCATCGGGCGCTCGCTGGCCAAGATCGCCGCGCGCTGCCAGGCCGGTACCACGCTCGCGGCGCAGGGTTTCACCGAGGAGGCGATCCCGACGCTGTTCAACGTCAAGGAATCCGTGTTCCCGTTCAACAAGTTCCCCGGCATCGACCCCATCCTCGGGCCGGAGATGAAGTCGACCGGCGAGGTGATGGGCGTGGGCGCGACGTTTGCGGAAGCCTTCCTGAAGGCGCAGGTCGCGGCGGGCGAGGATCTGCCGCGTGGCGGCGTGGCCTTCCTATCGGTGCGCGAGGTCGACAAGCCCGGCGCGGTCGGCGTGGCGCGCGACCTGGTGTCGATGGGGTTCAGCCTGGTCGCGACGCGCGGCACCGCGGCGCTGATCCAGGCAGCGGGCATCCCGGTGGAGGTCGTGAACAAGGTGCGCGAGGGGCGTCCGCACATCGTCGACATGATCAAGAACGACCGCATCCAGCTGATCATCAATACCACCGAGGGGCGCCAGGCGATCGCTGATTCCTCGACGATCCGCTCGAGCGCGCAAGCCCACAACGTCTACTACACCACCACGCTCGCCGGCGGCGAAGCGGTCTGCATGGCACTGCGTCACGGCCCCGACGTGAGCGTGCGTTGCCTGCAGGAAATTCACGGGAGGCTTGCCTGATGGTTACGCGGGTTCCGATGACGGTGGCCGGCGCGGAAAGGCTGCGCGAGGAAGTGGAACAGCTCAAGCGCATCGAGCGGCCGCGCATATCGAAGGCGATTGCCGAGGCGCGCGCGCACGGCGACCTGAAGGAAAACGCGGAATACCATGCCGCGCGCGAGCAGCAGGGCTTCGTCGAGGCGCGCATCAGCGACATCGAGTCGAAGCTGTCGGCCGCGCAGATCATCGATGTCGCCAGGATTCCCCCTACCGGCAAGGTGATCTTCGGCGTGACCGTTGCGATCCTCAACCTCGAGACCGACGAAACCCTGCGTTACCAGATCGTGGGCGAGGACGAGGCGTCGGTGAAGGAGAACCGGATATCTGTCACCTCGCCGCTGGCGCGCTCGCTCATCGGCAAGGAAGAGGGTGACGTGGTCGTGGTCCGCACACCCGGTGGCGATGCCGAGTACGAAATCGTCAGCGTCCTGCATCTCTGACGTAGGTCCGGATTCATCCGGACAATTGTCCGCATGAATGCGGACCTACGTGCGGCGCAGGTTCGTGAGCTTCGGGTTCGGTTCGGGGTTGCGGCGGTAGACGAGCACGACCTTGCCGATCTCCTGCACCAGTTGTGCCTTCAGCTGCGCGCACATCTGCGCACGCAGCTGCTTGCGCTGCTCGCGGTCGGGCACCGCCAGCTTCACCTTGATGAGTTCGTGGTCGTGCAGCGCGCGCTCGAGCTCGGTGAGCACGCCTTCGCTCAGGCCGTTGCCGGCCACGGTGACCACGGGGTGCAGCGCATGGCCGATGCCGCGCAGCTTTTTCTTGAGTTCGGGATCGAGCGACATGGAATCCGGGCCAAAGCGGTTGCAAGTGCGTGGAATCAATCGAAACTGACGCCGACAGCGGGCATTGTAGCCCAGCGGCGGGGAAATCCAGCAGTGAAGCGCGAGCGTAAATTATGCGGGCCGTCCGCGCGGCGGGCGGCAGGGAGGCAATGTGCCTAGATCCAAGAGCAGCAGCCGATGGTTGCGCGAACATCATTCGGACGAGTATGTGCAGCGTTCGCGCGCCGACGGGTATCGCTCGCGCGCCAGCTACAAGCTGCTCGAGCTGCAGAAGAGCGACCGGCTGATGCGCACGGGTGACCTGGTGGTCGACCTGGGTGCGGCGCCGGGCGGTTGGGCCCAGGTCGCGGCCCAGCTGGTGGGAGAGAAAGGCCGTGTCGTGGCCTCGGACATCCTGCCGATGGACTCCCTTGCCGACGTGGCGTTCGTGCAGGGCGATTTCACAGACGACGAGGTGTTCGAGAGGTTGCTCGTCGCGCTGGATGATCGCCGTGCCGACCTTGTAATGTCGGATATGGCCCCCAACATGAGCGGTATCCGCGACGTAGACCAGCCGCGCGCGATGTTGCTGGCCGAGCTGGCGCTGGATTTCGCGCGCAAGGTGTTGAAACCCGGTGGAAAATTCCTGTGCAAGGTGTTCCACGGCGAGGGCTTCGACGCCTTCGTGAAGGAGCTGAGGGGTAGCTTTGGCGCGGTGCTCACGCGCAAGCCGGATGCCTCGCGCGACCGTTCGCGGGAGGTTTACGTGATCGCGAAGGAATTCCGGGGTTGATGTGGGTTTGGCTTCAGCCAAACATTTGGATGTCAGGCTGAAGCCTGACCCACAGTGGTGTAGAGTGGACACGGGTGCCCCGAGCACGGTAGCGCTCGGCCCAACGAGGACAAGATCTTGAACGATATGGTGAAGAACCTGCTGTTGTGGCTGATCATCGCGGCGGTGCTGCTGACGGTGTTCCAGAACTTCAACATGCAGCCGCAGCGCGAGCAGCTGAACTACAGCGAGTTCCTCGAGCAGGTGCAGGGTGAGCGTGTGGCGAAGGTCACGATCGACGGACTGCTGATCGTCGGTGAACGTGAGGATGGCAGCCGTTTCGAGGTCGTGCGTCCGCAGGTGAACGATTCGGGCCTGATGGGAGACCTGCTCGACCACAACGTCGTGGTCGAGGGGCGCAAGCCCGAGCAGCAGAGCTTGTGGTCGCAGTTGCTGGTGGCTTCGTTCCCGATCCTGATCATCATCGCGGTGTTCATGTTCTTCATGCGCCAGATGCAGGGTGGCGCTGGCGGGCGTGGCGGCCCGATGAGCTTCGGCAAGAGCAAGGCGCGCCTGCTCTCCGAGGACCAGATCAAGACCACCTTCGCGGACGTGGCGGGGGTGGAGGAAGCCAAGGAAGACGTGCAGGAACTGGTCGAGTTCCTGCGTGATCCCGGCAAGTTCCAGAAACTCGGCGGCCGCATCCCGCGCGGCGTTCTGATGGTGGGTCCGCCCGGTACCGGCAAGACGCTGCTCGCGAAGGCCATCGCAGGCGAGGCCAAGGTTCCGTTCTTCTCGATTTCCGGATCGGACTTCGTCGAGATGTTCGTCGGCGTGGGTGCCTCGCGGGTGCGCGACATGTTCGAGCAGGCCAAGAAGCAGGCACCGTGCATCATCTTCATCGACGAGATCGACGCCGTGGGGCGTCACCGCGGCGCGGGCCTGGGCGGCGGTCACGACGAGCGCGAGCAGACGCTCAACCAGTTGCTGGTCGAGATGGACGGGTTCGAGCCGAACGACGGCATCATCGTGATTTCCGCGACCAACCGCCCGGATGTGCTCGATCCCGCACTGCTGCGCCCCGGCCGCTTCGACCGCCAGGTGGTGGTGGGGCTGCCCGACATCCGTGGCCGCGAGCAGATCCTCAAGGTGCACATGCGTCGCGTGCCGCTTGCCGACGACGTCGATCCGTCCGTGATCGCGCGCGGCACGCCCGGCTTCTCCGGGGCGGATCTGGCGAACCTGGTGAACGAGGCCGCGCTGTTCGCCGCGCGCTCGAACCGTCGCACCGTGTCGATGCACGAGTTCGATCTTGCCAAGGACAAGATCATGATGGGCGCCGAGCGCAAATCGATGGTCATGTCCGAGAAGGAGAAGCGCAACACCGCATACCACGAAGCGGGCCACACCATCGTCGGTCGCCTCGTGCCCGAGCACGACCCGGTCTACAAGGTCAGCATCATCCCGCGCGGACGCGCGCTCGGTGTGACGATGTTCCTGCCCGAGGAGGATCGCTATTCGCACAGCCGCCGCGCGCTGACCAGCATGATCTGCAGCCTCTTCGGCGGGCGCATCGCCGAGGAGCTGATTCTCGGCGCCGATGGCATCACGACGGGTGCGACCAACGATATCCAGCGCGCCACCGAGATCGCGCGCAACATGGTCACGAAATGGGGGCTGTCGGAGCGCATGGGCCCGCTGCTCTATGACGAGACCCACGATGAAGTGTTCCTCGGACGCGCGGCCGCGGTGGGCTCGAAGCACACCTCCGATGATACGGCCAAGAAGATCGACGAAGAGATCCGCCGCATCATCGACGAAGCCTATGCCACCGCGCACAAGTTGCTGGTCGACAACATCGACAAGCTCCATGCGATGTCCGAAGCGCTGATGCAGTTCGAGACGCTCGACGTCGAACAGATCGACGCGATCATGGAAGGTCGCAAGCCCGAGCCCCCGGCGGGTTGGGGCAGCGATGGCCCGTCCACTCCACCGCAGGACAGCGCGAGCGGCGCCCGATCGGGAGAGCAATCGCCGGGTGGCAAGATCGGAGGCCCCGCGGGGGAGCACTGAGTGCGCGGCCCCGTTCGGGTTTGAGCGCAGTGTCTTCCGTTTACGGGACCGCAGCGCCAGCGGTGGTCACTGCCCAGGGGCTGCGTTGCGGCGCGCGGCGGCTGGACCTGTCGGCGCCGCGCGTGATGGGTATCCTGAACATCACCCCGGATTCCTTTTCGGATGGCGGAAGCCTGTTTGCGGGCGCCGGGCCGCGGCTCGATCGGGTGCTGCGCCGTGCCGAGGCCATGCTGGCCGGCGGTGCAGCCGTGCTCGACGTCGGCGGGGAGTCGACTCGCCCGGGCGCCGCGCCGGTCAGTGAACAGGAAGAGATCGACCGGGTTGCGCCGGTGGTGGCCGCGATCGCGGCCCGCCTGGACATCGTCATTTCCGTGGACACCAGCAACGCGCAGTTGATGCGGGAAGCGGCGGCACTCGGTGCGGGGCTGATCAACGACGTGCGCTCGCTGCGGCGCGAAGGGGCGCTCGAGGCGGCGCGCGATAGCGGGCTTGCAGTATGCCTCATGCACATGCAGGGCGAGCCCGGAACGATGCAGCAGACACCCTTTTACACCGATGTCACGGTGGAAGTGAGTGATTACCTGCTGGCGCGGGCCGCAGTCTGCGAACGCGCGGGTATCGCGCGCGACCGGCTGGTGATCGACCCGGGGTTCGGTTTCGGCAAGACGCTGGCGCACAATCTCGCGCTGTTCCGCGGCCTGCGCGAGCTGGCGGCGCTGGGGTTACCGGTACTGGTGGGTGTCTCGCGCAAGTCGATGATCGGGCAGGTCACCGGTCGCCCCGTGCACCGCCGGCTGGCGGGGGGGCTGGCGTTGGCTACACTTGCGGCGGATGCGGGCGTCAGCATCGTGCGCACCCATGACGTGGCGGCGTGTTGCGATGCGTTGAAGATGGTTGCGGCGGTCAACGAGGGAGCGACACGATGACCAGGAAATACTTCGGCACGGATGGCATACGCGGCAAGGTGGGCGTGGCGCCCATCACGCCGGACTTCGTTCTCAAGCTGGGCTGGGCCGCCGGGCGGGTGCTCGCGCGACACAGCCAGGGTTCGCGTACCCGCAACCTGGTGATCATCGGCAAGGACACGCGGATTTCCGGCTACATGTTCGAGTCCGCGCTGGAAGCCGGGCTGGTGGCCGCAGGGCTCGACGTGACGCTGCTGGGCCCGATGCCAACGCCCGCGGTCGCCTACCTCACGCGCACGTTTCATGCGGCGGCAGGCATCGTGATCAGCGCCTCTCATAATCCCTTCGACGACAACGGCATCAAGTTCTTCTCCTCGCGCGGGACCAAGCTGCCCGACGAGCTGGAGCGTGAGATCGAGGCCGAGATGGATGCGCCGATGCAGACCTCCGATTCGCGCGGGCTCGGCAAGGTGACGCGCATGCTGGATGCCGAGGGGCGCTACATCGAGTACTGCAAGAGCACCTTCCCGCTGGACGCAAACCTCGACGGGCTGCGCATCGTGGTCGATTGCGCTCACGGCGCGACCTACAAGGTGGCGCCGGCGGTGTTCGCGGAGCTGGGCGCCAGCGTGATCGAGCTCGGCATCGAGCCTGACGGTTTCAATATCAACCAGGATTCCGGCTCCACGGCTCCGGAGGGGCTGGCGCGCGCGGTGCGGGAGCATCGCGCTGATCTAGGTATCGCGCTCGACGGCGATGGCGACCGGCTGATCTGTGTTGATGATTCGGGCGCGCTCGTCGACGGCGACGAACTGTTGTACATCATCGCGGCCGAGCAGCAGCGGGCCACCGGCGTTTGCGGCGGCGTGGTCGGCACGCTGATGAGCAACCTCGGCATGGAGGTCGCGCTGCGCGAGCTCGGCATCCCGTTCGCCCGCGCCAGGGTCGGCGACCGATATGTGCTGGAAATGATGGAGGAGAAGGGCTGGCGTCTCGGCGGCGAGTCCTCCGGACACATCATCTGCCGCGATGTAACCACTACCGGGGATGGCATCGTCTCCGCGCTGCGGGTGCTGGCGGCGATCTGCGCCAGCGGGCAGAGCCTGCGCGCCTTGCGCAGCCGCGTGACCAAGTTCCCGCAGACGATGATCAATGTGCGCGTGGCACGCAGGACCGATATCGGCGGCAACGCGACGATCGGCGACGCGGTGCGCGCCGTGGAGCGTGCCCTGGGTGATCGCGGTCGAGTGCTGTTGCGCCCCTCGGGCACGGAGCCGGTGATTCGCGTGATGGTCGAGGGCCACGACGCCGCGCAGGTCGAACAGCACGCCCGGGAACTGGCCGACGTGGTGCGCTCCGCCGCCGCCTGATCGATTGCGGACCGGGCTTCGGCCGGTGACGGAATTCCCGAATTCGCAAATGTTTGGCGAAAGCAAGGTCCTCGCGCGCCTGCGCCTTGTATGTGGGGTTCGTTGTGGTTAACATTTGCGCCCGCTTTTGCAGGGGAATGTCGTGCGACGCACGCTGGTAGCCGGCAACTGGAAGATGTTCGGGACGCGCCAGCTGGTGCGGGATGTGATCGGGGAGCTTCGCGCCATGGCGCATGGCGCGACCGAGGTTGTCATCTGCCCGCCTTATCCCTACCTGGGGCCGGCGGCCGACATGGTCGCCGGCTCCGCGTTGTGTCTCGGCGGGCAGGATCTGCACGTCGCGGTAGAGGGGGCCTTTACCGGCGCGGTGTCCGGCGCCATGTTGCGTGACATGGGGTGTGCCTACGTCATCGTGGGTCATTCCGAACGTCGGCAGTATTTTGCGGAAAGCGACGAGCTCGTCGCGACGAAGGCCGAGGCGGCGATTCGCGAAGGCCTGCGCCCCATCGTGTGCGTGGGCGAGAACGAGGCCGAGCGCGAGGCAGGCCGGCAATTTGTCGTGGTGGAGCGGCAGTTGGCCGCAGTGACAGCGCGTCTCGGCGCGAGCGCGATGACGCAAACGGTGGTGGCCTACGAGCCTGTATGGGCGATAGGCACCGGGCGCACGGCCACTCCCGGGCAGGCGCAGGAGATCCACGCGTTCCTGCGGGGGCAGTTGCGGCGGCTGGACGCGAACGTGGCGGAGTCGGTACGCGTTCTCTACGGCGGCAGCGTGAAGGCGTCCAATGCAAGGGAGCTCTTCGCGCAGCAGGATATAGACGGGGGGCTCGTCGGTGGAGCCTCCCTCGGAGCGGTGGAATTTGCGGCCATCTGCATGGCCGCGCAAGGAATGTGATGGAACAGTTGATATTGGTGGTTTACGTGCTGCTGTCCGCAGCGATGGTCGGTCTGATCCTGCTGCAGCAGGGCAAGGGCGCCGATGTGGGCGCATCCTTCGGCAGCGGGGCGTCGCAGACGGTTTTCGGATCGGTGGGCAGCGGCAACGTGCTGACGCGCAGTACGGCGATCCTGGCGACGGCGTTTTTCCTGGCGAGCGTCGGCCTCGCGGTGATGGCAAAGCACAAGGCCGAGGGCTTGCGCGAAGGTGACATCCCGGTTCCCGCGGTCACGGAATCCCGCGCGGCGCCGCAGTTGCCGGGCGATCTGCCTGTGCCGGCTGCGGGGCAGGATCTGCCGGTCTCCTCTGGCGCGCAGGAGCAGACGGGCACGCCGGCAGCGGCAATGCAGCAGATTTCCGCTCCGGAGGCTGGCAATCAGGCGGCACAAGATGTACCGTCGCCACCCTCGGAACAGCCCGCCACGGATGGGCAGCCGTAGGTTCGGCTCCGGCCGAACAATTGTCCGGCTGAAGCCGGACCTACGAAAGAGAATGCCGGCTGGAGCCGGGCGGAGGTGGGAGAGCGGTCCGGTTGAATCCGGACTCTCTGGTAGGGCGCCAGGTCAGGGCCCAAGTGGTGGAATTGGTAGACACGCTATCTTGAGGGGGTAGTGGCGTAAGCCGTGCCGGTTCAAGTCCGGCCTTGGGCACCATCCTGACAAACGCCGTAGTGCGGTTCTTGTGTGCAGAATAGGCACATTCCGGGCTTGACCCGCGATGTGTCGCTTCAATATACTTGCGCTCCTTTCAAAGGGACCGGCAAGTACCGGTTTGTAGATGCGGGGTGGAGCAGTCTGGTAGCTCGTCGGGCTCATAACCCGAAGGTCGTTGGTTCAAATCCGGCCCCCGCTACCAAATCAGAGTGCTGGAGCCACAACGGAGACCCCGGTTTCCGATGTGACTCCAGACTTCCGGAAAGCCCCCTTGTGGGGCTTTTTGTTAGGTGGATTGCCGATGCCGTGGCGGTTCCCAGCCGGCTCGATGCCGTGGGAGCGCTTTGGTAATCGGCGCAATGGAAGTGGGCCGCGTGCCCATTTTCTGTTTCTGGAGCAGGGTAAAACCGCGTGTCGACACGGGTCGAAGAACTGCGTGAAATGCTGGCGCCGGTGGTCGAGGCGCTCGGTTACGAACTCTGGGGCGTGGAACTGAATATCCACGGGCGCCATGCGCTGTTGCGTATTTTCATCGACAGCGAGAACGGCATCACGGTGGATGACTGCGCGCTGGTCAGCCAGCACGCCAGCGGCACGCTCGATGTCGCGGACCCGATTGCCAGCGCCTACACCCTCGAGGTGTCCTCGCCGGGCTGGGACCGCCCGCTGTTCACCCCGGAACAGTACCAGGCCTACATTGGCGAGCGCGTGAAGCTCAGGCTGGTGTACGCGCTCAAGGGGCAGCGCAACTGCACGGGAACGCTGCTGGCGGCCGACGCCACGGCCGTGGAGATAGGAATTTCGGATGAGGCGCGCCTGACGGTGCCGTTCGCGGCGATCAGGAAGGCGCATCTGGTCATTGAGGACGAGTGAGGACGCGCCTTGCGCGCTCACGCGCTGTGTGTATCGGGAGTAACGGATGAACAAGGAAATCCTTCAGGTAGCCGAAGCGGTCTCGAATGAGAAGGGCGTGTCGCCCGAGATCATCTTCGAGGCTATCGAGCTCGCGCTCGCGACGGCGACCAAGAAGCGTTATGACGAGGATTCCGAGATTCGCGTGGTCATCGACCGCGCGACCGGTGACTACACGACGTTTCGCAGCTGGAAGGTGGTCAGTGACGACGTGCTCGCCGCGCTCGGCACCGAGTTCACGCTGGAGGAAGCGCACGAGAAGGATCCGGACCTGAAGGCCGGCGATGTCTTCGAGGAGCAGGTCGAGAACGTCGAGTTCGGCCGCATCGCGGCGCAGACCGCCAAGCAGGTCATCGTGCAGAAAGTGCGCGAGGCCGAGCGTGCCCAGATCGTCGACCAGTACCGTGACCGCGTGAGCGAGTTGCTGGCCGGCAGCGTCAAGAAAGTGACCCGTGACGCGGTGATCATCGATCTCGGCAACAACGCCGAGGGTGTACTCGCACGCGACCAGCTGGTTGGCCGCGAGACCTTCCGCGTCGGCGACCGCATCCGCGCGGTGCTGAAGGAGATCCAGCCCGAGGCGCGCGGGCCGCAGCTCATCATGAGCCGGACCTGCCCCGAGATGCTGATCGAGCTGTTCAAGATCGAAGTGCCGGAGATCGCCGAGCAGGTGATCGAGATCCGTGGTGCGGCGCGTGATCCGGGCCTGCGTGCGAAGATCGCGGTGAAGACCAATGACGGCCGCATCGATCCGGTGGGCGCGTGCGTGGGCATGCGCGGCTCGCGCGTGCAGGCGGTGTCGAACGAGCTCGATGGCGAGCGCGTCGACATCATCCTCTGGGACGACAATCCCGCGCAGCTCGTGATCAACGCGATGGCGCCAGCCGAGGTGGAATCGATCGTGGTCGACGAGGACACCAACACGATGGACGTTGCGGTGGCCGAGGACAACCTGGCGCAGGCGATCGGTCGCAGCGGCCAGAACGTGCGTCTCGCGAGCCAGCTGACGGGCTGGAACATCAACGTGATGAGCCTCGAGGATGCTCAGGCCAAGCAGGAGCAGGAAGCCGGCACCACGATAGCGCGCTTCATGGAAGCTCTCGATGTCGACGAGGACGTGGCGTTCGTGCTGGTGGAGGAAGGTTTTACCACGCTGGAGGAGATCGCCTACGTTCCTCTCGAGGAGATGATGGCGATCGAAGGCTTCGACAAGGACACCGCCGAGGAGCTGCGCTCCCGTGCAAAGGATGCGCTGCTCACGCAGGCCATCGCCTCCGAGGAACGCCTCGATGCGACCGAGCCGGCGGACGATCTGCTGAACATGGAAGGCATGGACAGGCACACGGCCTTCCAGCTCGCCAGCCACGGCATCGTGACGATGGAAGACCTGGCGGAACAGGCGGTCGAGGATCTGCTCGAGATCGAGGGCATGGACGCGAAGCGCGCAGGGCAGCTCATCCTGACCGCACGTGCGCCGTGGTTCGAGTCGATGGAATAAGCGGCGACGTTACCTGAGTCTGGTGCCGGGTCGTTGCAGGAGAGTAATTGATGGCTGAAGTAACCGTTGCAGAGCTAGCCAAGTCGGTCAACGTGTCGGTCGAGCATCTGCTCGTGCAGATGAAGGAAGCGGGACTCGCGCACCAGAAGGCCGAGCAGTTTGTCTCGGACGAGGACAAGCAGACTCTTCTCTCGCACCTGCGCAGCAGTCATGGCGAGGAAGCGGATTCGCCCACGCGCATCACGCTGAAGCGGCGCACGATCACCAAGCTGAAAACCGGCGGCGCGGCGCGGCGCACGGTGAATGTCGAGATCCGCAAGAAGCGCACCTACGTCAAGCGTGACGACGACGGCGGCGCCGAGGCGGTCGTGGAGGAAGGCGAGGGCATCGAGCAGGAGCTGCCGGCCCAGGGGGCCGCGGTGGTGGAGCCGCAGCCCGAAGTTGTGCCGGTGACCGAGCAAGTGGTCGCCGAGCCAGATGAGCACGAGACCGCGGCGCCGCAGGAGCCGCAGGTCGAGCCCGTTGTCCAGGCGCCAGCGCTCGAGGCCACGCCCCTGGCGGCAGAGGTGCCCGTGGCCGCGTCAGTCGCCACGGAGGCGCCGCGGCGCGATGACAAGCGCATGATCGATCCTGAGCTGCTGCGCCAGGCCGCGCAGGCGCGTCGCAGGGAGAAGGAAGCCGAGGAACTCGCGCGCAAGGCAGAGTTGGCCAGGGCGAAGAAGCAGAAGGAAGAAGAAGAGGCTCGCAAGCGCGCGGAGCCGCCCGCGCGTCCGGAAGCGGCGCCAAGACCGGCGGCACCGGGGGGCCCGAGGTCGCCGCGGCCTGGGGCGGGTGCTGGCGCAGCGCCTGGCGCGAAACCGCCGGCCCGTGGCGCCCGCCGTCGCGACGAGGGTGGCGACGAGGACAAGGCGCGCAAAAAAGGCGCGAAAACCGACACGTGGGAGCGTGGCGCCGCGCTGCGCCCCACGACGATTCCCATGTCGGAATCCGAATTCGAGGCGGCCGAAGCGGCTGCCCTGCGCCGCGAGCGCAAGAACCGCGAGCTCAAGCCCGCGCACGCGGAACACCTGAAACACGGCTTCGAGCTGCCCACGGACAAGATGGTTTACGAAGTTGCACTGCCCGAGTCCATCACGGTGGGCGAACTGGCGCAGAAGATGTCAGTCAAGGCCTCGGCCGTCATCAAGGAATTGATGAAGCTCGGGATCATGGCGACCATCAACCAGCCGCTCGATCAGGACACGGCGACGCTGGTCGTCGAGGGAATGGGCCACACCGTGCGCCTGGTGCGCGAAGACGCGGTAGAAGGCGAACTGGAGCGCGTGAGCGAATCGGAAGGCACGCCGGAGCCGCGTGCGCCGGTGGTCACCGTGATGGGTCACGTCGACCACGGGAAAACCTCGTTGCTCGACTACATCCGCACAACGCGCGTCGCCAGCGGTGAGGCCGGCGGCATCACGCAGCATATCGGCGCTTACCATGTGGAGACGGGCCACGGCATGGTCACTTTCCTCGACACGCCCGGTCACGCGGCGTTCACCGCGATGCGCGCGCGCGGCGCGCAGAGCACCGACATCGTGGTGCTCGTGGTTGCGGCCGACGACGGCGTGATGCCGCAGACCGAGGAAGCCATCCAGCATGCCCGCGCCGCGAACGTGCCGCTGGTCGTGGCGATCAACAAGATGGACAAGGCCTCCGCCGATCCCGAGCGCGTGAAGAGCGAGTTGTCGCAGCGCGGCGTGATCTCGGAGAAATGGGGCGGCGACACGCAGTTCGCCGAAGTCTCGGCGCACACCGGCCAGGGCATCGACCAGTTGCTCGATGCGATCCTGCTGCAGGCTGAAGTGCTCGAGCTCAAGGCGCCGCGCGACGTGCCCGCCCAGGGCATCGTGGTCGAAGCGCGCCTCGACAAGGGGCGCGGTTCGGTTGCCTCGCTGCTGGTGCAGCGCGGAGTGCTCAAGACGGGCCAGATCGTGCTCGCCGGGACGCATTTCGGGCGCGTGCGGGCGATGCTCGACGAGAACGGCAAGCCGATCGGCGACGCCGGCCCTTCGATCCCGGTAGAGATCCTCGGCCTGGACGGTACGCCGGACGCGGGTGACACGTTCACCGTGGTCGACAACGAGCGCCAGGCGCGCGAGGTAGCCGCCTACCGCGAGTTGAAGCGCCGCCAGTCGAAGCTCGCACATCGCCAGGGTCCTCGCCTGGACACGATGTTCTCCGAGATGGGCAAGGAAGCGACGACGCTCAACGTCATGGTCAAGGCCGACGTGCGCGGATCCCTGGAAGCGATCCAGTCCGCGCTGTTGGGTCTCGGCAACGACGAGGTCAGGGTCAACGTGGTAGCCGGTTCCGTGGGCGGCATCACGGAAACCGACGTCAACCTCGCGATCACCACCGGTGCCGTGATCTTCGGCTTCAACGTACGCGCGGACAACGCGGCGCGGCGGCTGGTGGAAAACGAGGGCGTGGACCTGCGCTACTACAGCGTCATCTATGACCTGATCGACGACGTGAAGGCCGCGCTGAGCGGCATGCTCAAGCCGGAGCTGCGCGAAGAGATCCTGGGCGTCGCCGAAGTGCGCGATACCTTCAGCTCGCCGAAGTTCGGCACCATCGCGGGCTGCATGGTCATCGAGGGTACCCTGCATCGCCACAAGCGGATCCGCGTGCTGCGCGCCGACGTCGTCATCTTCGAGGGCGAGCTGGAATCGCTGCGCCGCTTCAAGGAGGACGTGGCCGAAGTGCGCAACGGCTTCGAGTGCGGTATCGGCGTGCGCAACTACAACGATGTGCGCGTGGGCGACAAGATCGAGGTCTACAGCGTGCGCGAGATCGCCCGGACGCTGTGACGGCGTCGGGAGGACAGGATGGCGCGTGAATTCGGTCGTACCGAGCGGGTTGCGGACTACCTTCGGCAGGAGCTCGCGCGCCTGCTGCAGATGGAGGTTCGCGATCCGCGCATCGGCATGGTGAGCGTGAACGAGGTCGAGGTGAGTCGCGACCTTGCGCACGCGAAGGTGTTCGTGACCTTCATGGAACGCGATTCCGAGGCAGACGCGAGCGAAGCGCTCGTGGTGCTGAACCACGCGGCGGGCTTCCTGCGCACGGAGCTCTCGCGCGATGCGCGCATGCGCACCGTGCCGAAGCTTCGCTTCGTGTACGACGCGGGCGTGGTGCGCGGGCGCAAGATCTCGGACCTGATCGAGCGTGCGGTGTCCGAGGACCGGGAGCGCCACACCGATCACGACGCCGGTGGGGATCGCTGATTGAAACGGCGCAACAATGCGCGGCGGGTCGATGGCATCCTGGTGCTGGACAAGCCGCCAGGTTTGACCTCGAATGCGGCGCTGCAGCGCGTGAAGGGTATCTATTTCGCGCAGAAGGCCGGGCATACGGGCAGCCTCGATCCGCTCGCAACCGGCGTGTTGCCGATCTGCTTCGGCGAGGCGACGAAGTGGTCGCAGTTCCTGCTGGATTCGGACAAGGAATATCTCACGACCGTCTGCCTCGGCGTGACCACCGATACCGGCGATGCCGACGGCACGGTGCTCGAGGAGCGCAGCGCCGCCGCTGTGGACGTGGCGGCGATCGACGCGGTGCTCCCGCGCTTTCGCGGCGAGATCGAGCAGGTGCCGCCGATGTACTCGGCGCTGAAGCGCAACGGCGTGCCGCTTTACGAATTGGCACGCGCGGGCCAGGTGGTGGAACGCGAGGCGCGACGCATCACCGTGTATAGCCTGGAGCGGGAGGGTTTCGAGGGTGGCGAACGCGCCAGCCTGGTGCTGAGGGTGTGTGCGAGCAAGGGCACTTACATCCGTGTAGTGGCCGAGGATATCGGTGCGGCGCTCGGCTGTGGCGCCCACGTGGCGACGCTGAGGCGCAGCCGCGCCGGCCCGTTCAGCGATGCCGATGCCGTCAGCCTGGACGTGCTCGATGCGCTGCGCGCGGATCGCGCCTTCGAGGAGCTCGACAGCTTCCTGCTGCCGGCGTCTCGCGCACTGGGACACCTGCCGGAACTGCGGCTCGCGGAGTCGAGCTGCTATTACCTCTCGCAGGGACAGGCAGTAACGGTCGCGAACCTGCCCGCACCGGGACTTGTGCGCATCGCGGGCGAGGACGGAAGTTTCAGGGGAGTGGGCGAGGTGCTGGACGACCGGCGCGTGGCTCCCCGCAGGATGGGCGCCGCGTGACAGGCGCGGCGCGCGGAATGGCCGGTGCCGGGACGATGCCCGGCACGGTCGTGTTGGACGATCCGGCTGCAAATATGCGCGGCCAGGATTACGAGATCGGCGGCATGGTGCCGCCTTGGGCATATTGATCAATCTGAGGACTACACAATGGCTTTGAATGCAGAAGAGAAAGCGAAGATCGTCAAGGAATACCAGACCGCTGAGAGCGATACCGGTTCGCCCGAAGTGCAGGTTGCCCTGCTGAGCGCGAACATCGACAAGTTGCAGGGTCACTTCGGCGAGCACAAGAAGGACCACCACTCGCGCCGCGGCCTGATCCGCATGGTGAACCAGCGCCGTAACCTGCTGGATTACCTCAAGCGCAAGGATACCCAGCGTTACGCGACGCTGATTTCCCGACTCGGTCTGCGCCGCTGAGCAGCGCCCGACAGGGCTGACAATTCAACGGCCGGCACATGCCGGCCGAACGTGGAGGAATTTTCGTGAATCCAGTAAGAAAAACGTTCAACTACGGTGATCACACCGTCACGCTGGAGACCGGCCGCATCGCGCGGCAGGCCACCGGCGCGGTGCTCGTGACCATGGATCAGACCACGGTGCTGGTCACCGTGGTGGGTGACAGGAACCCGAAGGAAGACAAGGGGTTCTTCCCGCTGTCGGTTCATTACGTCGAGAAGACCTTTGCCGCGGGCAAGATTCCCGGCGGCTTCTTCAAGCGTGAAGGTCGGCTGTCGGAGAAGGAGACGCTGACCTCGCGCCTCATCGACCGCCCGATCCGCCCGCTGTTTCCCAAGGGCTTCCGCAACGAAGTGCAGGTGCTCTGCACCGTGCTCTCGACCTGCAAGACCTCGGATCCGGACATCGCCGCGATGATCGGCACCTCCGCCGCGCTGGCGGTCTCGGGCATTCCCTTCGATGGCCCGATCGGCGGTGCTCGTGTCGGCTTCACCGCCGACAAGGGCTATATCCTGAACCCCGACTATGCGCAGCTGCGTGAATCGGCGCTCGATATGGTCGTCGCCGGCACCGCGGACGCCGTGCTGATGGTGGAATCCGAGGCGCAGGAACTGAGCGAAGACCAGATGCTCGGTGCGGTGCTGTTCGCGCACCAGGAAATGCAGGTCGTGATCAAGGCCATCCAGGAACTCGCTGCCGATGCCGGCAAACCGCGCTGGGAGATGCCGGCGGCTGCCGAGAACGTTGCACTGGCCGATAAGCTGCGCGAGCAGTTCGCCCACGAGATCGGTGAGGCTTACCGCATCACCGAGAAGCAGTCGCGCTACAATCGTGTCGGCGAACTGCGTGATGCCGCGATCGCGGCACTGGCCGGCGAAGCGACGCCCGAGGAGATCGGTTCGGCGTTCGGCAAGCTCGAGAAGAAGATCGTGCGCGAGCGCATCGTCAACGGCAAGCCGCGTATCGACGGGCGCGACCTGAAGACCGTGCGCCCGATCGTGTCCGAGGTCGGCTTCCTGCCGCGCGTGCACGGCTCGGCGCTGTTCACCCGCGGCGAGACGCAGGCGATCGTGGTCGCCACGCTCGGCACCGCGCGCGACGCGCAGATCATCGACGCGCTGCAGGGCGAGTACAAGGACACCTTCATGCTGCACTACAACTTCCCGCCCTACTCGGTGGGAGAGTGCGGCCGCATCGGCGCCCCGGGCCGCCGTGAAATCGGTCACGGCCGCCTGGCGCGTCGCGGCGTGGCAGCGATGCTGCCGTCGGTCGATGATTTCCCCTACAGCATCCGCGTGGTCTCCGAGGTCACCGAGTCGAACGGCTCGAGCTCGATGGCCACCGTGTGCGGCGCCAGCATGGCAATGATGGACGCCGGTATCCCGATCAAGGCCCCCGTGGCCGGCATCGCGATGGGCCTGGTGAAGGAAGGCAACAAGTTCGCCGTGATCACCGACATCCTCGGTGACGAGGATCACCTCGGCGACATGGACTTCAAGGTTGCCGGAAGCGCCGAAGGCGTGACCGCACTGCAGATGGACATCAAGATCCAGGGCATCACCGAGGAGATCATGGAAGCCGCGCTGGACCAGGCGCGCCATGCCCGCCTGCACATCCTGGGCGAGATGAGTCGCGCGATCTCGAAGTCACGTGAGGGCGTCTCGGATCACGCGCCGCAGATGGTGATGATCCGCATCGATACCGACAAGATCCGCGACGTGATCGGCAAGGGCGGCGCCACCATCCGCAGCATAACCGACGAGACCGGCGCCTCGATCGACATCTCCGACGATGGCACCGTGCGCATCTACGGCGAGAATGCCACGTCGCGTGATGCGGCACTGGCGCGCGTGCAGGCCATCACGGCCGAAGCCAAGGTCGGCGAGATCTACACCGGCACCGTGGCGCGCATCGTCGATTTCGGCGCATTCGTCACGATCCTCCCGGGCAAGGACGGCCTCGTGCATATCTCGCAGATCGCCAACCGGCGCATCGAGAACGTGAGCGATGTGCTGAAGGAAGGCCAGGAAGTGCGCGTGAAGGTGCTGGACGTGGATCCCCGCGGCCGCATCAAGCTCAGCATGAAGGAGCTCGACGAGGAAGGCGGCGAAGGTGCCGGCTACCAGGGCGACTGATTGCGCGCTTAAGCGACAATGTTTGGCTGAAGCCAAACCCACAAGGGGCCCTCGGGCCCCTTTTTTCATTGTGGTCGCCATTTATGCCGATGGCAGCATCCGGAAAGGCAAATGCCGGCATCAATGCCGACCTACATCCGGTGGCGGTTCTCGATCAGTTCGTTCACCACGCCGGGGTCGGCGAGCGTCGTGGTGTCACCCAGGCTATCGATCTCGTCGGCCGCGACCTTGCGCAGGATCCGGCGCATGATCTTGCCCGAGCGCGTCTTCGGGAGGCCCGGTGCCCACTGGATCACGTCGGGCCTGGCGATCGCGCCGATCTGTTCGCTCACCAGATCGAGCAATTCCTTGCGCAGTGCCTCGCCCGGTTCCACATCGTGCATCAGGGTGACATAGGCGTAGATGCCCTGGCCCTTGATGTCGTGCGGGAAACCGACCACCGCTGCCTCGGCGACGGCCGGATGAAGTACGAGCGCGCTTTCGACTTCGGCCGTGCCCATGCGGTGGCCCGAGACGTTGATCACGTCGTCGACACGTCCCGTGATCCAGTAGTAGCCGTCGGCGTCGCGGCGAGCGCCGTCGCCGGTGAAGTAATAGCCCGGATAGGCGCTGAAGTAGGTATCGACCATCCGCTGGTGGTCGCCGTAGACCGAGCGGATCTGGCTGGGCCATGAACGCGTGATCACCAGGTTGCCGCTTGCCTCGCCTTCCAGGATACGGCCCTCGGCATCGACCAGGGCCGGCACCACGCCGAAGAAAGGCCGTGTGGCGGAACCGGGCTTGAGCGGTGTGGCACCGGGCAGCGGCGCGATCATGATCGCGCCGGTCTCTGTCTGCCACCAGGTGTCCACCACCGGGCAGCGCGTCTCGCCGACCACGCGGTAATACCACTCCCAGGCCTCCGGGTTGATCGGCTCGCCGACCGATCCCAGCAGGCGCAGGCTCCGGCGCGAGGTACGGCTCACGTGATCGTTGCCCATGCCCATCAGTGCGCGCAGCGCGGTCGGAGCGGTATAGAAAATGTTCACCCCGTGCTTGTCGATGATTTCCCAGCAGCGCGCGGGCGTCGGGTAGGTGGGCACGCCCTCGAACATCAGCGTGGTCGCGGCGTTGGCGAGCGGGCCGTAGACGATGTACGAATGTCCCGTGACCCAGCCGACGTCGGCGGTGCACCAGTAGATATCGCCGTCGTGGTAGTCGAACACGTACCTGTGTGTCATCGCGGCCTGCAGCAGGTAGCCCGCGGTGGTGTGCAGCACGCCCTTGGGCTTGCCGGTGGAGCCCGAGGTGTACAGGATGAACAGCGGATCTTCCGCGTCCATCGACTCTGGGGCGCACTCGCCCGGCACGTCGGCGACCAGCTCATGATGCCAGGCATCGCGCGGCGCGCGCCATGCAATCGCACAGCCGGTGTGCCGTACCACCAGGCAGGTGTGCACTTCGGGGCAATGCTCGAGCGCCACGTCGGCGTTCGCCTTGAGCGGAACGAGCTTGCCGCCGCGCAATCCTCCGTCAGCTGTGATCAGCACGCGGCAACCGGAATCGAGGATGCGGTCCTTGAGGGACTCCGGCGAGAAGCCGCCGAACACCACCGAGTGCACCGCACCGATGCGCGCGCAGGCGAGCATGGCGTAAGCGGCCTCGGGAATCATCGGCAGGTAGATGCACACGCGGTCGCCCTTGCTGACGCCGCGCGCCTTGAGCACGTTGGCCAGCCGGCACACGCGTTCGTGCAGTTCGCCATAAGTGATGCGTGCGTCAGTGCCCGGCGTGTCGCCTTCCCAGATGATGGCGGTCTGATCGGCGCGCGCGGGCAGGTGACGGTCGATGCAGTTGTACGCCACGTTGAGGCGGGCGCCGACGAACCAGCGCGCCGTGCCACGTGCCAGATCGGTGTCCTGTACCTCGCTCCAGCGTTGGTCCCAACTGAGGAACTCTTCCGCCTGGCGTGCCCAGAATCCATCGGGATCCTGCACCGACTCGGCGTAGAGACGCTGGTAGTCGCCTTCATCGATGAGGGCGTGCGCCCTGGTCTCGACGGATACCGGATAGGTGGGGCTCTCGGACATGGCAACTCCGTTATTGCTGGCTCAGGGTCTCCGTGCTCCCGGTCATGCTGCCCGCTTCCGAGCGGCAACGCATCACGGGATGCTGATGGTCACGTTGTCGATCAGGCGGGTCTTGCCCAGGTAGGCTGCCGCCAGGATCGCGAGGTCGTGGTCGCCGGGCGCTGCCGGCTCGAGTGTCTTTGCCGCGCGCACCGAGAAGTAATCCGGGCGCATGCCAGCCTCGAGTAGGCTGATCTGCGCGCGCGCCTCGAGCAGCGCGTAGTTGCGTTCCCCGGCCGCGATCGCGTCGCGCGCCGCGACAAGCGCGCAGTACAGCGCGGGCGCAAGCGCGCGCTCGGCGGCGTTCAGGTAACCGTTGCGCGAGCTGAGCGCGAGACCGTCGTCGGCGCGCGCGACCGGCGCCTCGATGATCTCGATGGGGAAGCACAGGTCCTCGACCATCCGGCGCACGACGGCGAGTTGCTGGAAATCCTTGACGCCGAACACGGCCTTGTGCGGCTGCACGATATTGAACAGCTTGCTCACGATCGTGGTGACGCCGGTGAAGTGTCCCGGGCGCGTGGCGCCGCACAGGATGTTGGTCATCGTGGGCACCGCGACCGTGGTCTGCTCCTCGACGCCGTTCGGGTAGACCTCGCGATCGCTCGGGCAGAACAGCGCATCCGCCCCGGCGCCGCGCAGCTTCTCGATGTCGGCATCGAGGGTGCGCGGGTAGAGCGCGTAGTCCTCGTTCTTGCCGAACTGCAGCGCGTTCACGAAGATGCTGACGACGACCTTGTCGCCATGCTCCGCGGCGAGCTTTACCAGTTGCAGGTGGCCTTCATGCAGGTTGCCGAGCGTGGGCACGAAGACCACGGCCTGGTCGTGTCGGCGCCAGTCGCCCACGACCGCACGGATTTCGGAGAAGGTCTTGCAGATCTGCATGGCGGCGGGCTCCCTGCCGGTGTTCGCTGTCAGTCGAAGCCGTGTTCCGGCTGCGGGAAGCTGCCGTCGCGTACTGCGGCCGCGTAGGCCGCGAAGGCGCTCGCGATGTCGCGGCCGCCGGTGAGAAAATTCTGCACGAAGCGCGGGGGGCGCGGGGTCATGCCGAGCATGTCGTGCATCACCAGCACCTGCGCATCGGTGCCGGCGCCGGCGCCGATGCCGATCACGGGAACCGTCAACTGCGTCGTGATGTCGGTGGCCAGCGCGCGCGGTACGCATTCCAGTACCAGCAGCGTGGCGCCCGCGTCAGCGAGCGCCTTTGCGTCGTCGGCTATGCGCTGAGCTGCCACCGGATCGCGGCCCTGCACCACGAAGCCGCCGAAGCTGTTCACGGATTGCGGCGTGAGCCCGAGGTGCGCGCAGACCGGCACGCCGCGCTCGCTCAGGCGCTGCACGGTATCGACGAGCCACGCACCACCCTCGAGCTTCACCATGTGCGCTCCGGCCTGCATCAGCATCGCGGCATTGCGCATCGCGTCTTCGGGCGTGGCGTAGCTCATGAAGGGCATGTCGCCGATCACCAGCGCGGGAGCGGCGCCGCGGCTCACGCAGCGCGTATGGTAGGCCATCTCCTCGATGGTGACCGGAAGGGTGCTCGCATGTCCCTGCAGCACCATGCCGAGCGAATCGCCGACGAGTATCGTTTCGATCCCTGCGCTGGCGGCGGCGCGCGCGAAGCTGGCGTCGTAGGCGGTCAGGCAGCAGAACCGGCGCCGCTCGCGCTTCATCTCCTGCAGCGTCCTGATCGTTACGGCTTTCATGCCCGGGCTCGCATCAGAAAAAGGTGGGATTGAAGTAGTGTCTGCCAGCGCGCACGTTCAGCAGGTATTCGACGAGCTCGGTATAGTGGTTATCGTCATTGGCGAAGTCAATAGCGGCCGCGTTGACGATCAGCAGCGGTGCTTCGTCGTAGAAATGGAAGAACTGGCTATAGGCCTCGTTGAGCTGTTCAAGGTACTTGCGCTCGACCAACTGCTCGGCGGCAATGCCGCGGCGCTGGATGCGCTCGATCAACACTTCCACTGGCGCCTGCAGGTAGATCACGAGGTCGGGCCGCGGCGTGCTCGGCACCAGGCGCTCGAAAACGGTTTCGTAGAGCTCGAATTCGTTGGCGTCGAGGTTGAGCCGCGCGAACAGCCGGTCCTTCTCGATCAGGAAGTCCGTGACGCGCGAACTCTGGAACAGGTCGGCCTGGCGTATCGCATCGACCTGGCGCACGCGCTGGATCAGGAAGAACAGCTGGGTGGCGAGCGCGTTGCGCGCGCGCTCGCGATAGAAGCTCTCCAGGAAGGGGTTCTCGTCGGCGAGTTCCAGCACGAGTTCGTGGCCGAAGCTCGCGGCAAGCCGGCGCGCGAGTGTGGTCTTGCCGGCACCGATCGGACCCTCGACGGCGATGAAGCGCGGAATCTGCCGCGCGGATGCGGCCGCAGTGCGGCTAGTCATCGGATTGCTCCAGGGTGGCAAAGGTGGCTTCGAGTCCGCGCGCGCCAAGGGCTATGCGCAGGTCTGATACGGGAGTGCCGTCGGGCAGGTGCAGCGCTGGCGCGAGATCGCTCAACGGGTACACCACGAAGTTGCGTTCCGCCAGCCGCGGATGAGGCAGCGTGAGGCGCTCATCGGCGAGCGAAAGTTCGTCGAACAGCAGCAGGTCGAGGTCCAGAGTGCGTGCGCCCCAGCGCACCATGCGTTCGCGCCCGGCGGCTGCTTCCAGCGCCTGTAGCAGATCCAGCAGTGCGTGCGGGTCGAGCGTGGTGGCCAGCGCCATCACGCCGTTGAGGTAACCGGGTTGATTGCCGGGGCCGATCGCGCGACTGCGATACCAGGGGCTCACACCGGTGACGCGGCAGCCGGGCGTGGCGTCGAGTGTTTCGATGGCTCGCCGCAGGTTGCGCTTCACGTCGCCGAGGTTGGCGCCGAGCGCGATATACGCGCTCGATTCAGCCGCCATCCGCGCCGCTGCCGCCCGAGCCGCGGCGCCGGCGGCGCCGGCGCGGCCGGGCCGCCGGCGCCGCGGGGGCCGGCATGGATTCGCCGCTCTGGAAGCGCGTCCACCACTCGCCGGCGCCGTTCAGGTCCTCGCCGGACTGCTCGCGCAGCAGGACAAAATCGTAGGCCGCGCGGAAGCGCGGATGCGCAGCGAGCTTCTGCGGCGAGCGGCGCCCGATCAGGCGCTGGTGCAGGTCCCAGATCTCGCGCATTGGCGTCGAGAAGCGGCGCGGGATGGTGGTGCTGCGGCACTGTTCGGCCACCACTTCCGAGGCGGCTTCGTACATGGCTGCGGGCAGGGGCAGCTGTGCGCGTTCCTGCAGCTTGCGCAGGCGGCGCTCCAGCGCTGGCCACAGCAGCGCGGCATACAGGAAGGCCGGCGTCACCGGCTTGCCCTGCGCAATGCGCTCGTCGCTGTTGCGCAGCGCGTGCACGATCAGGTTGCGTTCTTCGGGCGATTCGCGCAGCGCCCGCGCGGTTTGAGGGAAAATCGGCTCGAACAGCCCGAGGTGGTCCATGACCGCGAACGTCGCCGCACCCTGCCCAGCCAGCAGCAGCTTCAGCACCTCGTCGAACATGCGCGCCGCGGGGATCTGCGCGAGAAGCTTGTGGCACTTCGCGATGGCGGCCAGCGCGGTCTCTTCGATGGTGAAATCGAGTTTCGCGGCAAAACGTGCCGCGCGCAGCATGCGCACCGGGTCTTCCTGGAAGCGCGTCACCGGGTCGCCGATCACGCGAAGTATGCGCGCTTCGAGATCTGCCACGCCGGTGCTGAAATCCAGAACGCAGTTGGCGTCCGGATCGTAATACAGGCCGTTGACGCTGAAGTCGCGCCGCAAGGCGTCTTCTTCGACGTTGCCGAAGACGTTGTCGCGCAGCAGCATGCCCGATTCGGCATAGGATGCGCTGCCTTCCGGCGGCTGCTCGTCCTCGCTGTCGGGCTCGAACTCGGCGCTGTGATGGCCGCGGAAGGTCGATACCTCGATCACCTCGCGCCCTGAACGCACATGCACGATCTGGAAGCGCCGCCCGACGATGCGAGAGCGGCGGAAGATGTCGCGGATCTCCTCGGGAGTCGCGTTGGTCGAGACATCGAAGTCCTTTGGCTCGTAGCCGAGCAGCAGGTCGCGCACGCAGCCGCCGACGAGGTATGCCTCGAAGCCGGCCTCGCGCAGTTCGCGGTAGACCCACACTGCCTCGGTCGGGATCGATTGCGGCGCGATGTGGTGCTCGCCCGGTCCGTAGCGCCGGCAGCCGATGTCGAGAGACTGATCTGGATAGATGGGGTCGGCCGCGTCGTTCAACTGGATACGCTTCCCTGCCGGATTCGAACGGGGCGCGAGTTTAGCACAGGGTGGTGGTCATGGACCGACGGGAGGAATTTGCGGATCTGGCGGATGCCGGAAACAGCAAGGGGAAGCAGGTGCCTTCCCCATACAGGTCTCAACCCGAGTTAGTGTTATTTTTGGTGTCGTTATTCTTATGGATTCAGTAAAACACCGTGTTTGATGCGCCGCAAGATTTTTTTAATCAAATCAATACGTTGTGAAAAAACGTAACACTGGCGGGCAAGTGCGCGAATAAAAATGTTACCGTTGGCCCCGGCGTAGGCGGTGTGAACTGACCCATATGGGCCGGACGCGCTTCAGGCCGAGCGACGTCCCTCGTCGTCTTCTTCGGCGGTCGATTTCTTGCGTGGGATGCCGAAGCGCTGCCGGCGTTCCCACAGGCACTTGCGGCTGACGCCGAGCTTGCGCGCGAGCTCGGTTTCACTCATGTGGTCCTGATTCTGCAACACGAAGCGCTGGAAATACTCTTCCAGCGACAGGTCTTCCGCCGGGTCTTCGGCGCTGGGGGTGGCGCTTCGCGTTCGTCGTGGCGTGCATCTACCGCATCGAGCTCGGCGAGGCCGGGCAGACCGAAGTCGATGGCTAGCGCCTCGCCGGGAATTTCCTGCTCATCGCCGAGGATCACGGCGCGCTCCACCGCGTTTTCCAACTCCCTCACGTTACCCGGCCAGCGGTACGCCGTGATGGCCTCGATGGCTTCGGCGGAAAAGCGTTTGGCGGTCTTGTCGTGGCGCCGGCAGGCGTCGTCGAGCAGGAATTCTGCGATCCTGAGTACGTCTGTGCCGCGGGCTCGCAGCGGAGGCAGCGTGAGTTCCACCACGTTGATGCGATAATAAAGATCTTGGCGGAACT
The DNA here is from genome assembly GCA_016718385.1 of Gammaproteobacteria bacterium. Classification (GTDB taxonomy): domain Bacteria; phylum Pseudomonadota; class Gammaproteobacteria; order Pseudomonadales; family UBA5518; genus UBA5518. The sequence continues at coordinate 93,453 of JADKDK010000008.1, read as the reverse complement.
TCCCCTCCTCGCACAGCGCCTTGAGATTGCGCTGTGTCGCCGAGATCAACCGCACGTCGACCGTGCGCGGGCCAGCGCCACCCCCGCCGTGGAGTTCGCCGCTCTGGATGAAGCGGAGCAGTCGCGCCTGGACTTCGAGGGGCAGTTCGCCGATCTCGTCGAGGAACAGTGTGCCACCGTTGGCAGCCTCGATGATGCCGCCGCGGCCGCCCGCCGCGCCGCCCTTGTCGAAGCCGAACAGCTCTGATTCGATGAGCGCCCCGGGGATCGCGGCGCAGTTGACCGAGATCAGCGGCTGCGCAGAGCGCTTGCTGGCGCGGTGGATCGCGCGTGCCACCAGTTCCTTGCCGGTGCCAGTTTCGCCGTGGATCAGCACCGAGGTGCTGGTCGGCGCCACGCGACGAATACGTTCGTACACCTCGAGGATCGCGGAACAACTGCCGATCATGCCATCGATGCCATCGCTGGCCGGGCGCGCGGCATCGCGGCCTCGAGCAAGGCATTGCGCGCTGCGTTCGCGCAGGATGCGCTTGATGGTGGCGAGCAGGTCGTCGTGATCGAAGGGCTTGGCAATGTAGTCGACCGCCCCCAGTCGCATCGCGTCCACGGCGGAGCGCAGGCTGGCATAGCTGGTCATGATCAGCACGGGCACCTCGCCCGCGCGACGGATCAGTTCCGTGCCCGGAGCGCCCGGCAGGCGCAGGTCGCTGATGATCAGGCAGAAGCGGTCCAGCTGGAAGTGCTCTTCCGCTTCCTTCACCGATGCCGCCTCGAACACGCGGAACTTGTTCCGCTCGAGCAGGCGCTTCAATGCGGATCGGATGACCGATTCGTCCTCGACGACGAGTATGTCCGCCACTGGTACTGCCTCGTGGGTCGCGTCAGGTTGGAGCCAAACATAGCGCCTGAGCGCGGGATTATCTAGTCCGCCGCCGTTGTCGTCGCGCGCGGCAGGCAGATGAGCACGCGGGTGCCGCGTCCCGAGGCGGGGTCCGCGGGGCTCTGGATCGCCACGCTGCCGTCCATATCGCGCACGATCGAGTAGACCAGGGCGAGCCCGAGGCCTGTTCCCTCGCCCGGTGCCTTGGTGGTGAAGAACGGTTCGAACACCTGGTCGATCTGCGAGGCTGGTATGCCACAGCCGTCGTCGGTCACTGTGACGAGCGCCTCGTGATCGTGGACCACGCAGTCGATGCGAATCTCTCCGCCGGGTTCCGATGCCGCGCGCGCGTTGCTGAGCAGGTTGATGAACACCTGAAGCAGCCGCTGCCCGTCGGCGCGCACGCTGAGTTCCGGCGCGCACAGGTTGCGGTAGTTCACCGGCGTTGCGCTGCGGTCGAGGCCGAGCAGGTAGATGGCTTCGTCGGCGCACTGCGCTACCGCGACCGGCAGCGCAGATGCCGAGTTGCCGTTGGCGCCCGAATGCGCGAAACCGACCAATGCATGCACGATGGTGCTGATGCGCTGGGTTTGCTCGAGGATGTGGCGCGCTCCTTCGAGCGTGTTGGCGTCCCCACTTTCGGCCAGCAGGTTCTGCGCCAGGAAGTCGATGCCGGTGACCGGATTGCCGATCTCGTGCGCCACGCCAGCGGCGAGGCGGCCGATCGATGCGAGTCGCTCGGTGTGGAGCAGTTCATCCTGCAGGCGCTGCGTTTCGGTGACGTCCTCGAGCAGGATGAAGCGTGCGTCCGTGCTGTGGCTGGAGTGCGTCGCGCCCAGTGTCTTGTGCAGCGACAGGCAGAGCTGCGCGCCGGGCGTGGCGAGGTGGTGGTGGTGCAGGTGCGAGTCCGAGGATTGCGCGAAACGCAGGATCAGCGGACCCCAGGGCTCGGGCAGTTCCTCGAGCGTTGAGCCGAGCACGGTCTCGCCTGCGATCCCCGTAATCCTTTCCAGCGCGTGGTTCCACATCACGATCTCGTCGCTGGTATTGATGCCACATACGCCGAGCGGCAGGTCCTGGAGCGTGTCGCGGTAGAAGCGGCGCAAGCCGTCGAGCTCCGCCAGGAAGCCCGTCAGGTAGCGCTGATAGCCCTCGAGGCGTGATTCGACGAGCGTGATGTCGTCGGCTGGACCTGCGTCCTCGCGCACGTAGGGCACGCTGCGGTTGATCAGTTCCATCGCGACCGATGCGCCGACGAGGCGCGACAGGTTGGCTTCGATTCGGTCGCGCAGACGGCGCATCGCGTAGGGCCGCGCCTCGCTGTCCCCGTATTCGAGGTCGCGCAACGCGCGCTCAACCTCCCGCTGCGCAGTCGTTGCGCCGAGCGCGGTACTCAGGCCGGCGACGAAATCAGCTGGCGACCGCGCCTGCAACTGGTGTCGCGCGGGACCGCTCAGGTTGTCCAGGCTGCAACTGATGGCGGCCTCGTGCTCCTCGCGGCTCTGCGGGCTGAAGTAGGACAGCGCAACGAGCACCAGTGCGTTCAGCGCCATACTGTTCACCGCCGCGCCCGCCCACGCGTTGTCCGCGATGCCGAAGGGCAGCGCGGCCTGCACTGCGGCAAGCGGCGAGCCCGCCTCGGGGGCGATGACCATCAGCAGCCACACCCCGAAACCTGCCGTGAGCCCGCCCAGCAGGCCGTTGCGGTTGGCGCGCGGCCAGTACAGCAACGCTAGCGTGCCGGGGAAGAATTGGGCGGCGGCGATGAATGCCGTCAAGCCGAGCTTCTCCACCGACCCGTCATCGCGCAGGCTTATCGAGAGCAGGTAGGCCGTGAAGATGATCACGGCGGTCAGGACCGCGCGTGTCAGCGTCAGGCGGCGGTAGGGATTGTCGCTGCCGCGGGGACGAAAGAAGGGTAGTACGAGGTTGTTCGCCGTCATCGAGGCGAGCGCCAGCGTGGTCACCACGATCATCGATGTGGCGGCAGAGACGCCTGCGATGAACGCCAGCAGTGCCACGCCGGTGCTGCCGCTCTGCAGGCCGATATCGATGCCGATGTATTCCAGCGGCGCCCCGGTGCCCAGTTTCATTCCCGCCCACAGCACAGGTAGCACCGGGAGGCTCAGCAGCAGCAGATAGAGGGGGAACCCCCAACTGGCCCGGGTCACCGCCCGTGTGCTCGGGTTCTCGTAGATTGCCATGTGAAACAGGTCGGGCAGCCCGATGACCGCGGCAAAGAAGGTGAGCGTCATCATGTGCGCGGAGCTCGAGCGAATGCTGGCGTGCAGCGTCTCGAGCTGTCCGGGCTGCGTGCGGAGCCACTGCGAGAGTCCGTCGCTGCCACCGTGCACCTGCCACAAGGCGAACGCGCCCAGCAGAAGGAAGCAGCACAACTTTACCAGCGACTCAAAGGCCATCGTGACCACGAGGCCGTTGTGCCGCTCCTGGTCCGAGATGGGGCGCGCACCGAACAGTATCGCGAACACGGCGATGGCACCGGCGAACACCAGGCCCAGGCTCTCCGGTGTTTGCGTCGCGACTGTATTGCCGCCGAGCCGCGCCGCAAGTCCCGACACGATCTTGATCTGCGCCATCAGCAGCGGCATCGCGGCGACGAGCAGGCCGAGTGTCGCTATGGCGCCGACCTGCGCGCCGCGGTAACGGAATGCGAGCAGGTCGGCGAGCGAGGTGAGCTGGAAGCGACGGCAGATGCGCCACAGCGGCATCAGCAGAAGCGGCGCGAACAGGAACATCACGCCCACGCCGACAAAATAGCTGAGGTAACCGTAGCCGAAGTGCGCGGCTATCCCGAGGATGCCGAACAGGGCCCAGGCGCCGGCGACGATGCCCAGCGACAGCGTGTAGACCAGCGGGTGCGAGGCGACCGATTCAGGGATGAAGCCGCGATCGGTGGCCCAGGCTATCGCGAACAGCAGGTAGAGGTAGGCGACGCCGGTGAACAGTATCGTGCCGAGATCAAGTCCCATCGTCCGGCTCCCGGTAGAGCACGAGAGCCGACGCGGCGATCACGAGCAGCCAGATGAGGTGGGGCCGGTACCATTGCGTTCCGCCTGCCGCGATCCAGTCGGCCATCATCGGCGCGAACACGTACAGCAATACCAGCACCAGCAGCAGGATCCTGTTCAGGTACATAGCGCGTTGCCCCGATCGATGAAGGCGATGTTAAAGAGCGCCGCCGACAATTGCCAATGCTGGTCGGGCTTTGGCCTTGTGGGTCAGGCTTTGGCCTGACATGCGGTGATGGAAATGCCTGATCAATGTTCCGTTGAAGCCGAACCCACAAGGACAACGCGGTCCTGCACGGGCACCAGCGCGCGCTGCCAGTGCGCGATGGCCCAGTCCAGGATCCGCGCGCAGGCGTCGCGCAGGGCAGGGGGCGGCGGCAGCTGGCCCAGCGCCTCCAGGCAGAACAGCAGGTTCTGCGGCGCACGCATATCGTCCAGTGCCGGCGCATGGTTCTGCTTGCTGAGCTTCTGCCCCTGCGCATTCAGCAGCAGGGGGATATGGCCGTAGTACACCGGTGCCAGCCCGAGCCGCGCGCGCAGAAAGACCTGATGTGGCGTCGATTCGAGCAGATCCCGGCCACGAACGACGTGCGTGATCTGCTGCTCGGCGTCATCGATCACGACCGCGAGCTGGTAGGCGTACAGACCGTCGCGACGACGGATCACGAAGTCGTCCGCGCCGGTGGGGCACGGCAGTTCCACTTCCCCGAGGAAGATGTCGGCGAACCGGTAGGGCGTGTCGCGTGCGCGCAGCCGGATCGCGGATTCGCCGACAGGCGGCGTGCGCGATCGCGGGCAGGCCGGGAGATGCGCCCCCTGGCCGAGGTGCAGATCCTGGCGGCTGCAGGTGCAATGGAACGCGTCACCGCTGTTGAGCAGCGCGGCGATGACCCTCTCGTACGCGGCCATCCGGTCGTGCTGGAAGAGTTCGGTCTCGTCCCAATGCAGGCCGTGCGCCCGCAGGCTGGCGAGTATCCGTCCGGTTGCGCCCGGCTGTTCGCGCGGCGGGTCCAGATCCTCGATGCGCAGAAGCCAGGCACCGCCATGCGCGCGGGCGTCGAGGAAGCTCGCCAGCGCAGTACTCAATGATCCGAGGTGGAGCGGGCCGGTGGGGGAGGGGGCGAAGCGGCCCCGGTATGCGGAGGCGGTCATCCGGTGAGCGGGCCCGGCAGCGGGCCCTGTCGCCATGTGCCGCGTCGGGGACTGCCGATCAGCCGTGTTCCTGCTTCTCCTTGATCTCTTCGAGCGTCTTGCAGTCGATGCAGAGCGTCGCGGTCGGACGCGCTTCCAGGCGCTTGATGCCGATCTCGATGCCGCAGGCATCGCAGAAGCCGTATTCATCCTGATCGATCAGTTCGAGCGTACTCTCGATTTTCTTGATCAGCTTGCGCTCGCGGTCGCGGGTGCGCAGCTCGAGGCTGAATTCCTCTTCCTGCGTGGCCCGATCAGCCGGATCGGGGAAGTTCGCCGCCTCGTCCTTCATGTGCGAGACGGTGCGGTCCACTTCCTCCATCAGTTCGGAGCGCCAGTTCTTGAGGATGCCGCGGAAGTGCTCCTTCTGGTTTTCGTTCATGTACTCCTCCCCCTTCTTGGCCTTGTAGGGGGTGAAGTTCTTGAATTCGGAGGTGGTCTGTTTTGCGGTTTTTTTCACGGGAGGCCTCGTCGTCGCAAGCGGGCTCGGTATGCCGAAACGCCGCCGTAGTGCTCTGGGTTTGCGGGGGCGCCGCATTCTACCGGATTTTCTCCCCGAAGTAAGGCATTGCGTCCGAGTGTGCGCGGCGACGGGTTCAGCCGGCTTCCAGCACGACCCGGCCATCGCGCACCGCGAAGGGGGCAGCTGCCAGCGCCTGTCCGCGACAGGGCCCCGCGATGCACTCGCCCGTGTCCGGCCGGAACAGAGCGCCGTGGGTGGCGCACTGGAGGTGTTTGCCCGCCGGGTCGAGGAAGCGTCCTGGCAGCCAGTCGAGCTCGGTACCCCGGTGCGGACAGCGGTTCGCATACACGTGCAGCGCGCCTTCGGCCCGCAGCACGATGACGCTGGTGCCGCGGCACTCGTGCCGCTGGGGCGCGCCTTCCAGTACCGAAGAGGCGTCGCAAAGCCCGACCTCTTTCGGCGACGCATCGTTCATACAGCGAGTCTCCGAAGGCGCAGCAGGCGAGTCCGGTCGAAGCTTGGCACAGATCAAATACCCTCGATTGCGTGGGTGGGAGGGGTGGCTATACTCTTTCGCCCCCTATATATATGTAGCGGGCGCTTGAAGCGCCGGCGGCGTTCGTGGCGGGCATTGGCGATGCGCCGCTTCGATTCGAGACACTCACGTGCAGAGCGACTCCCATGGCAAACGAAGCAGGTTCGAAAAAGCGGCAATCCCGGAAGACTACCACTTTGAAAGGACCCGCTGCGCCGGCAAGGCGAAAGGCAGGGCGGGCGCCGGGCAATGTGAGCGCAGGCAAACGCAAGTCCGCGCCGGTCGCGGGCCCGAAAAAGGCCATGCGTCCCGAATCCCTGCGCGGCGCGGCTCCGGTCAGCGGCCGCGCCGGTGCCCCGGAGATCATGGTGACGCTGAACAGCGAGCACCGCTACATATCTTCGTTGCTCGAGGCGCTGGCGGAGCAGGCAGACAACCTGTTGCCAGGGCGCGAACCCGATTTCGCGTTGATGCACGACATCGTGAACTACATGGCGAGCTTTCCCGACGAATACCATCACCCACGCGAGGATCTGGTGTTCGATCGCCTCGTGGCCCGTGATTCCGAGGCCCGCCAACTCGTCGATGAGCTGCTCGAAGGACATCGCGAGATCAACCGTCGCAGTCGCGAATTGCTCGAACAGCTCGAGCGTATCACGCGCGACGGCAAGTCGCCGGACAACCAACGGATCAAGTATCTCTGTGACCGCTACATCGGTCATTACTGGGAGCACATCAATGTCGAGGAAGGCAAGGTGTTCCCGCGCGCGACCGCGAAGCTGCGTCCCGATGACTGGTTTGCGGTCAATGCAAAGGCCAAGTATGTCGACGACCCGCTGTTTGGTTCCCGCGTGAAAAAGGAGTACGCGCGCCTGTCGCAATACCTCGGAGACCGCGTGAGCCGCGTGACGGAGGACGTCGCGGTGGCCGAACTGTTCGGGATCGAGGCGCTGATCGAGACAGTCGCGGCGCTGGGCAACGCTGGGTCCGAGTTGCAGGATATCGTGCGCAAGCGTGCCCGGCAGGCGCTGCGTGAGGCGCGCGAGCCTCCGAGCGGGGATCGCGGCCTGCTGGCCGTGTCGCGCGCACTGGGTCGATCGGCGCGGGACCAGGCTGGCGCCGGCGTGAAGGAGTTGCGCGCGGTCATCACGCGCACACGCACGGAGATTGCCGAGCCGTTCGCAACCCGCCTGAAATTCCTCCGCCGCATGTTGCGCGACGACGCACGCTGAGAGCTGGTGAAGCTCCCCCCTGCTGCAGCCGTCTCGAGTTTAACGGGCGGCAGACCGTGGCGGCGCTCAGAGCGGGCGGCTCGCTGCGATGGTGTCGACGATCATGGCGCTGAACTGTCGCACTTCCGCGCGGCCGGCGTCGATTGCCGCGGCTGCGGAGTCGAAGTCGAGCAAGCCGATGTGCGACAGCCGCGGACTGATGACGATGTCCGCCGGTTCGCCGGCCAGCCGGCTGCGCGTGATGCGGTCCTGCATGATATTGATGGCATTGGCCACCACGTTGAAGATGCCCGGCGTGTCGTCGCCGGGAGATTTCTGCTGATCCGAATCCAGCCATTGCGCGATCTGCGCCGGGGTTTTCTCTCGAATGCCCGTCGCTAGGCGGTCGAAGAGTCCGGCCTCGCTTTTTTCCGGTGCAGCACGTGGGTCCCGGCTGCGGGGCGTTCGAGCCTGCTGTCGTGCGCCGAAGTCGCTGTTCAGGTTGACCGCGATGATCAGATCGGCCCCGAGCGCGCGGCAGACCGAGACCGGGACCGGATTGACCAGACCGCCGTCCACCACCCAGCGGCCCTCGATGCGTGTCGGCGCCAGCAATCCGGGGATCGCGATCGAACCGCGAACGGCGTCCCACATGTCGCCGCGCTGGATCCACAATTCGCGCCCCGTCGCCAGGTCGGTGGCTACGGCAGTGAACGGGATGGGCAGATCCTCGATGAGCGGACTGCCAAACCGTTCGCGCAGGTGCCCGATGAGCCGGCTCGCGCGCCCCACGCCGCCGCGCGGCAGTGGGCTGATGTCGAGGTAACGGAACACGTCGGCGGTTGTCATGCGCGAAAACCATGCGCCGAGATCGTCGATGTGTCCGCAGGCGTATGCGCCGCCTACCAGTGCGCCGATCGAGGTGCCGCAGACGATGTCGGGCGCGATGCCGAGGGCGGCAAGTTCCTGTATCACGCCGATGTGAGACAGGCCGCGCGCCGAACCGCTGCCGAGCGCGAGCGCAATTTTGAGGGTGCGAGTTGATTCTGCTCGGCTCATGCTGCAGTCTGACCGGGAACACGCGACGATTCCATAGCGCGCGCCGGGCTATGATAACCCGGCGCCATGGCGGCAGGGTGACATCGATCATTTCTCGCGAGCAACTCCTGGGCTTGAACGGCAGGCACGTGGTGACGCTCGAGCGCGGCTGGACCATGGGCGAGTGCTCGCTGCACCCTTTCGCCATCGCCGCCCTGGAGCAACTGCGCCACGATGCGCGTGCGGAGGGATTCGACCTGCGCGTAGTCAGCGGCTTCCGGAGTTTCATGCGCCAGGCCGAGATCTGGAACGCCAAGGCTGCCGGGCTGCGTCCGGTGTTCGACGCGCAGGAGCAGCCGATCGACACCCGCGCGTTGTCAGAGCGTGAGCTGGTGTTCGCGATACTGCGCTGGTCCGCGCTGCCCGGCGCGTCGCGCCACCACTGGGGTTCGGACATGGACGTGGTCGATGCCGCGGCGATTCCGCCTGGTTATGAACTGAGGCTGAGCGTCGACGAAACGCGGGACGGCGGGCCTTTCGCGCCGCTGCATCGCTGGCTCGGGGCGCGCATCGCTTCGGGTCGTGCGCATGGATTCTTCCGGCCGTACACGGGCGAGGGCTGTGACGTGGCACCCGAGCCGTGGCACCTGAGCTTTGCGCCCCTGGCTTGGGAGTGCCAGCGGGCGTTCGATCCGGCGGCAATGCGCCAGGCGCATCGCGATGTCGGGCTGGCGCTGCAGCCGGTGATAGAGGACTGTTGCGAGGAGATCCTCGGGCGTTTCTTCCACGTCCCCGCTGCGCTGTACTCGTCGGTGCGGCAACCGGAGGCTATGGCCGAGGTGATTACATGAGCGGCAGTGCCGGGACTCTGTGGGCGGTGATGCGTGCCGAGGCGATCGAGCGCAGTGCGCGCGAGCCCGTGCTCGCGAGCTTCTATCATGCGAACGTCCTGAATCACGAATCGATGGAGGCAGCGCTGGCGAGCGTGCTGGCCGTGCGCCTGGAAACGGGGATGCTGCCTGCCATGCTCCTGCGCGATGTAGTGGACGAGGCGCTGCGCGACGATCCGCTGATCACGGTGGCGGTGCGCGAGGATCTCCTCGCCCATCGCACGCGCGATCCGGCCTGCGACTCCTTCGTTACCGCCTTCCTTTACTACAAGGGCTTCCATGCGCTGCAGGCGCATCGCATCGCGCATTGGCTGTGGCGGCGCGACCGGAGCTGGATCGCCTACATGCTGCAGAATCGGGCCTCCATCGAGTTCGACGTGGACATCCATCCAGCGGCCACGCTCGGCAAGGGAATCATGATCGACCACGGCACCGGCATCGTGATCGGCGAGACTGCCACGGTCGGCGACAACGTGTCGATGCTGCATGGCGTCACCCTCGGTGGTTCGGGGTGTGGCAGCGGAGACCGTCATCCGAAAGTGGGCTCCGGCGTGCTGCTCGCAGCCGGCGCGCGGGTGCTGGGACCGGTGAGGATCGGTGACGGCGCCCGGATCGGTGCCGGAAGCCTGGTGCTGGCCGACGTGCCGGCGCATGCCACCGTGGCGGGGGTGCCGGCTCGCGTGGTGGGGCGCTTCCTGCAGCACGAGCCGGCGCTGGACATGGACCAGCGCTTCGCGTCGCCGGAAGTAAGCGGGCGACGCGAAGTGAAGAGCCGCGGCTCAGGCCGTTCCTTCTTCCTCTTCGTGCTTGAAGTTGGCGATGGCCTTGAGGATTTCCTCGCGTGCCTCCTCGGCTGAACCCCAGCCCTCGACCTTCACCCATTTGCCTTTTTCGAGGTCCTTGTAGTGCTCGAAGAAGTGCACGATCTGCTGCACCAGCAGCTTGGGCAGGTCGCTCACTTCCTTGACGTCGTCATAGATCGGAGTGAGCTTGCTGACCGGCACGGCGACCAATTTGGCGTCGCCGCCGGCCTCGTCGTCCATCTTCAGGATGCCGACGGGTCGGCAGCGGATTACCGTGCCGCTGATCACGCGGTGCGGCGTGTGAACCAGCACGTCGAGCGGATCGCCGTCGTCGCCCAGCGTGTTGGGGATGTAGCCGTAGTTGCACGGGTAGAACATCGCGGTGGCCATGAATCGGTCCACGCACACCGCGCCGCTGTCGTGGTCGACCTCGTACTTGACAGGGTCGCTGTGGGCGGGAATCTCGATGATCACGTTGATGTCATCAGGCGGATTTTTGCCGGTCGGTACTTTGCTCAGGCTCACGGGTCGTCTCCGGATGGTTTTGTGCGGCGCGGTGCTTGCAGGGCGGCTGCGCCGGCCCGGCATGAGGGAAAGCCGCCAGAATTCTAGCAGCGCAAGGCGCCAGTCTTAAGTGAACGATTACCGTTCACGCGAGATCGACGGGTGTGCCGGCTGCAGGTCGCGGTCTGTGGCCAGCCCCGGTGCAGCGTTTGCGGGACAGCGTCAGAGCCTCAAATCCTGAATTTCTTGCGCAGCTTGCGCTCGACCGACTGCAGCTTCAATTTCGCGAAAACCGGGATGCCCCGGTCGTAGGTGGGGTAGTCCTCGCCTTCGATCAGCGGTTGGAGGTAGACGCGTGCCTTCTCCGTGATGCCGAAGCCGTCGGCCGTGATGAAATCGCGCGGAACCTTGTGCTCGACGTTGGCCACGCGGTTGAGCGGCGCCTCGCCGGTGCTCCACGAGTAGCGTTTGCCCCGGCCGCGCTCGATGGTCACCATGATCGCGTTGCGCCCAGCTAGCGCGTATTCCACCGCTGCCTTGCCCACGGCGTAAGCCTGTTCGACATCGGTGCGCGAGGCGATGTGGCGGGCGGCGCGCTGCAGGTAATCCGCCAGCGCCCAGTGATACTTGTAGCCGAATTCCTCCTTGATCATCGCGGCCAGCGTAGGGGCTACCCCGCCGAGTTGCTTGTGGCCGAACGCATCGGTCGCGCCCGCGTCCGCGAGGAAGGTCCCGTCGGCGTAGTGCGCGCCTTCCGATGCCACGATCACGCAGTAGCCGCGCTTGCGTACGGTCTGCTTCACGCGAGCCAGGAATTTCTTCCGGTCGAAAGCTACCTCCGGGAACAGGATCAGGTGTGGGGGATCGCCGGCCTCGCGCGCGGCCAGTCCGCCTGCTGCCGCGATCCAGCCCGCGTGCCGCCCCATGACCTCGAGGATGAACACCTTGGTCGAGGTGGAGCACATCGAGGCAACGTCGAGGCTTGCCTCCAGCGTCGAGACCGCGACGTATTTCGCAACCGAGCCGAATCCCGGGCAGTTGTCGGTGAGCGGCAGGTCGTTGTCCACTGTTTTCGGGATGTGGATGGCCGTGAGAGGGTAGCCGAGGCTTTCGGAGAGCTGCGACACCTTGAGGCAGGTGTCGGCCGAATCGCCGCCGCCGTTGTAGAAAAAATAGCCGATGTCGTGGGCGCGGAATACGTCGATCAGGCGCAGGTACTCGGCGCGGTTCTGCTCCAGACTCTTGAGTTTGTAACGGCAGGAGCCGAACGCGCCCGAGGGCGTCTGCTTGAGCGCGGATATCGCCGAGGCGCTCTCGAGGCTGGTATCGATCAGGTCCTCCTGCAGCGCGCCGATGATCCCGTTCCTGCCCGCGAATACCTTGCCGATGCGCTTCCTGTTGAGGCGTGCGGTTTCGATCACGCCGCAGGCGCTTGCGTTGATGACTGCGGTGACACCCCCGGACTGGGCATAGAAGGCATTTTTGGGTGGCATCAGGGATTCCTTGTAGGGATTGGGTCGCGCTGGACGATCAGGGCGGGAGTGCTCGCACTCGTCAGCCCGGGGTGATTCGGGGTCGAGATGCTAAACTGCGCCGATTATCCAGAAAAACCGTGATTTTGATACTTCGATGTGTGACAAACGATGCATGTGTTTATAGCAGGAATTTGCGGCACCTTCATGGCCGGGGTCGCGCTGCTGGCGCGCGAGAAGGGCTTTCGCGTCAGCGGCTGCGATGCCAACGTCTACCCGCCGATGAGCGATCAGCTGCGCGCGGCGGGAATCGAGGTGCTGCAAGGCTACGACCCGGCGCACGTGTCGGGCATGCGCCCCGATGTGGTGGTGATCGGCAACGCACTCTCGCGGGGTAATCCGCTGGTCGAGCATGTGTTGGACGAGGGAATGAGCTATGTGTCCGGGCCGCAGTGGCTTTTCGAACAGGTGCTCGTGGGTCGGCACGTGCTCGCGGTGTCGGGGACCCACGGCAAGACGACCACTTCGAGCATGCTGGCGTGGATCCTCGAATGCGGTCATCCTGAGGCGCCCGGGTTCCTCATCGGCGGCATTCCTGCAGATTTCGGTGTCTCTGCACGCCTCGGGCGGTCTCGTTACTTCGTGATCGAGGCAGACGAGTACGATACGGCCTTCTTCGACAAGCGCTCCAAGTTCCTGCACTACCGTCCGCGCGGGTTGATCATCAACAACGTCGAGTACGACCACGCCGACATCTTTCCCGATCTTGCGTCCATACAGCGGCAATTTCACCACCTGGTCCGCACGGTACCGGCATCGGGTACCATCGTCTATCCGGCAGATGACGCTGCGGTCGCGACGGTAATCGAGATGGGGATGTGGTCGCACGGCCACCCGTTCTCCCTGGACGATGCAGGGTGCGAGTGGAATGCCAGCCTCTCTCAGCCGGACGGATCGGCTTTCTCGCTCGGCAATCGCGATGCCCCGTACTGCGTGGCGGTGGAGTGGAAGCACAAGGGACGTCACAACGTGTGCAATGCGCTGGCTGCAGCGGGCCTTGCCGAAACGGTGGGCATTCCGCTCGAGCGCAGTGCCGCCGCGTTGCGCGATTTCCGCGGCGTGAAGCGGCGCCTCGAGCTGCTCGGATGCATTGCCGGAGTGACTGTCTACGATGACTTCGCGCATCATCCGACGGCGATCGAAGTGACCCTGCAGGGCCTGCGCGCGGCGAAGGCGGGTGGCAGGATCGTCGCGGTGATCGAGCCGCGATCGAATACCATGCGTCTCGGGGCGCATCGCGAGCGCCTGCCGGAATGTACGCGCGATGCCGACCAGGTATTGTGGTACCAGCCACCGGGCGTGGACTGGGATCTCGAGTCGGTGGCGAGGGAAAGCGCCACGCCATCACGGGTGTTTCAGTCGACAGATGCCATCATCGGCGCGCTGGTTGCGGAGCTGCAGCCGGGAGACCAAGTGGTGATCATGAGCAACGGCGGTTTCGAGGGCGTTCACCGGCGCCTGTTGCAGGCCCTGGAGAGCGCGGTCCCGTCGCGCGCGGGGTGAGCCGGAGTATGCAGGTCCGCGCACTCCACTCAGTGCAGTGCCTGAAACGCCGCGCGGGCGGCCTGCAGCGTTTCTTCCACCACCTCGTCGGTATGTGCGGACGAGAAAAATCCCGCTTCGTAAGCGGACGGCGCGAGGTAGACGCCGTTTTCGAGCATGGCGTGAAAGAAGAGCTTGAAGCGTTCCGCATTGCAGGCCGTTGCCTGCGCGTAGCTGTCGACCCGTGATTGCTCGGTGAAGAACAGGCCGAACATCGTGCCGGCCTGCGCCGTGGTGAATGGGATTGCCGCGGCTGATGCTTCGCGGCGCAAACCCTCGAGGAGCGCAGTGGTGCGTGCGATTATCGAGGCGTAAAACCCAGACTGCGAAATGGCGCGCAACGTGGTCAGTCCTGCCACCATGGCCATCGGATTTCCAGAGAGAGTCCCCGCCTGGTAGATCTGTCCGCTTGGCGACACCTTGGACATGATGTCAGCGCGACCGCCGAAGGCGCCAACTGGCATGCCGCCGCCGATGACCTTGCCGAGCGTCGTCAGATCTGGTGTGATTCCGAAATGCGCCTGTGCCCCGCCAAGCGCAACGCGAAACCCAGTCATGACTTCGTCGAAGATGAGCACGGCTCCAGCTTTCGTGCACTCGTCGCGCAGCGTTTCGAGAAAGCCCGGCAGCGGCAGTATGCAGTTCATGTTTCCTGCGACCGGCTCCACTATCACGCACGCGATCTCGCTGCCCGATCGCGCGAACAATTGCCGGACTCCTTCGCTGTCGTTGTAGTCGAGCACAATGGTGTCATCGGTCACGTTGTGAGGTATACCAGGCGAGGTAGGCTCACCCAGAGTCAGCGCCCCCGAGCCCGCCTTCACAAGCAAGGCATCTACGTGGCCGTGGTAGCAGCCCTCGAACTTGACAATTTTGTCGCGGCCCGTGTAGCCGCGCGCAATGCGGATCGCGCTCATGGTCGCTTCTGTGCCTGAGTTCACCATGCGCACCATGTCCATCGAGGGCACCAGGCTGCAGAGCAGTTCCGCCATGTCCACTTCGAGCTCTGTCGGCGCGCCGTAGCTGAGGCCGTCGTGCATCTGGCGCGAGAGTGCGCCCAGCACTTCCGGATGGCCGTGGCCCAGGATCAGCGGTCCCCAGGAGCATACGTAGTCTATGTAGCGCATGCCATCCGCGTCGAACAGATACGGGCCCTCGCCGCGCGCGAAGAATACCGGTGTGCCGCCCACCCCGCGGAACGCGCGAACCGGCGAATTGACGCCGCCCGGTATGAAGCGGCTTGCCTTCTCGAACAGCACTTGCGAGCGGGTCATTTCCTTTCCTTCAGAATGGCTTGACGACGACGAGAATCACGGAACCGAACAACACGACGACGGGCAGTTCGTTGAACCAGCGGTAAAAAACGTGGCCGCGCGAGTTCTGCCCCGTCGCGAAACGGCGGACTATCCGTCCGCAGGCGACATGGTATACGGTCAGCAGCGCGACCAGTGTCAGCTTGGCGTACATCCATCCGGACGTGAAGTAGTACTGGCTGTTGGCCGCCAGCATCCAGAGCCCGAGCAGCACCGTCAGCACGGCGAATGGTGTGATGAATCGGTAGAGCTTGCGCTCCATCAGGCAGAGACGGCTATTGAGCGGCTCGGACTGGTCCATGGCGTGGTTCACGAACAGGCGCGGCAGATAGAAGATACCGGCAAACCAGCACACCATGAAGATGATATGAAAAGCCTTGATCCACGCGAACTGCGATGCGCTCATGCACGATCTCCAGCCGGCGCCAGCGCTTCCGGCAGCGGGACGAATTCGGGGTGCAATCATACCATCGCTCCGGAGGCCTCGCCGGGTGGTCGCCTCGAGTTCGGGCAGGATGTCGCCTTGCCAGCACTTCGAGCGGGAAACCGAATAGAATTCCGTCAGCTTTCATTGTTTGGGTGAACGAGTTGGCAAACCAGATTCGCGTTGGAATCGTCGGTGGGACCGGGTATACGGGAGTCGAGTTGCTTCGGCTGCTGGCTCTGCATCCCCAAGCGCAGGTGCAATGCATCACTTCTCGAGCCGAGGCAGGCGTACGTGTCGACTCCCTGTTCCCGAATCTGCGCGGACATTTCGAGCTCGCGTTCCAGGCGCCGGAGAATGCCGGGCTGGGGCAGTGTGATGTCGTTTTCTTCGCTACACCCCACGGGGTTGCGCTGGATACTGCACCGCGACTGCTGGAGGCCGGCGTGCGGGTGATCGATCTCTCGGCGGATTTTCGCTTGCGTGATGTGGCGTTGTGGGAAAGGTGGTACGCCCACAGACACACCGCACCGGAACTTGCTGCCACCGCGGTCTATGGCCTGCCGGAAGTGAATCGGAACGCAATCGCCTCCGCGCGACTGGTCGCAGTTCCAGGTTGCTACCCGACAGCGGTTCAGTTGGGATTTCTTCCCCTGATCGAGTCGGGGCTGGTAGATGCCTCACATCTGATCGCCAGCGCTGCATCCGGGGTAAGCGGTGCGGGGCGGCAGGCCAAAGTCGACAATTTGTTGACCGAGGTGCACGACAGCCTCAAGGCGTACAGTGTGCCGGGTCACCGGCACCTGCCGGAGATAGAGCAGGGACTGCAACAGGCCAGCGGCGTG
The DNA here is from genome assembly GCA_016718385.1 of Gammaproteobacteria bacterium. Lineage (GTDB taxonomy): Bacteria > Pseudomonadota > Gammaproteobacteria > Pseudomonadales > UBA5518 > UBA5518. The sequence goes on along the minus strand of JADKDK010000008.1, from coordinate 77,253 downwards.
CCGGTGCAACTTACGTTTGTGCCGCACCTGGCGCCGATGATCCGTGGCATCCACGCCACGCTTTTCGCGCCGCTGACAGATACGTCCGCGGATCTTCAGCGCGTGTTTGAGCAGCGCTATCGCGGTGAGTCGGCGGTGGACGTACTGCCAGCTGGTGACCATCCCCAGACCCGCTCCGTGCGCGGCACCAACCTGTGCCGCATTGCGGTGCACAGACCGGCAGGGCGCGATATGGTCGTCGTGCTGTCCGTCATCGACAATTTGGTGAAAGGCGCCGCCGGTCAGGCTCTGCAGAACATGAACATCATGTTCGGGCTGCGGGAGCAGATGGGGCTGGACGCGCCCGCACTGCTCCCTTGACCGGACGTCCGGGGCGCTGGCGGCACCGCTGATGCAGATTCCAAAGCTTCCAAGCCGGAACGCGGGATATTCGCCGCGGCAAGGAGCTTTCGGTCGGTCGTACGTGATTGTCGCGGTCATTATCGCGGTAGCGTGCGTGTCGTACTGGTTCGGTACCTACAGGGCGGGACAGTTTGCCGCGCTGTCCCGTGTGGAGAAGGCGCAAGCAAGCAGACAATCCGAGGAGTGTCGACAGCATCTCGAGGAGTGTCGACAGCAGACAGTGAATCTGTCGAAGGGAGCGGAAATCGATGCGGCGGTGCTGGCGCAGACACGCACCGAGGTCGCGCAGGGGCGGGCTCGGGTGGCGAGACTCGAGCAGGACGTGACGCTTTACCGCAGCCTGGTGGAGGGTTCGGTTCGCACGGCCGGGGTCTCGGTGCACAGTCTCGACATCGTACGTTTGCCGGATGGAGAACCGCAGCGCTATCGCTACAGGTTGACGCTGATCCAGCGAGCTCAACGGCAGGTTGAGGTTCAGGGCTTTGCATCGATATCGGTGTCCGGAACGCGGGACGGCAAGGCGATCAGCATAGGACTGCGCGAGTCTGGCGAAAGGCAGTCCGGCAATCGCGTGGCGGTCCGGTTCGTGTATTTCCAGACCTTGGAGGGCGATTTTTTCCTTCCCGAGGGATTCCAGCCATTGCAGGTGCGCGTTCAGGTCGAGATCAGGAAAGGCAAGCCGCAGCAGGCGGAAAGAACCTTCGATTGGACTGTATTGGAGGGCTGACATGATGTGGAAAGGTTTCGGTTCATCGGCCGGGCAGGGAGAAACGACGCTGATCGCGCACGGGGCCGTGATTGACGGCAGCATCACCTTTGCGGGGATCCTGGAGATCGAGGGTCGGGTGAATGGCGACATATTTGCTGCCGGCGACGAGCAGGCGGTTGTGCGGGTGTTGCAGGGAGGGCATGTACGCGGCAACGTTTCGGCGCCGTTGATAGTAGTGAATGGGACCGTCACGGGAAACGTCCACTCCTCGGATCACGCTGAACTAGCGCCTCGCGCGGTGATCAATGGTGACGTGTGCTACAACTTGCTCGAGATGTCGAAAGGTGCACAAGTCAACGGCCGGCTGCTGTTCAACGACGGATCCTCGGAACCTGGCGCGAGTGTCGGTGAACCGACGCCGCCATTGGATCAAGAGAGGGAATTCTCACAATAGTTGACTTATACGCTAGGTTAAATGAATATTCCCGGTGCAGTCATCCAGGTGCTTGATGTGAACCTAGCCCAGACATTTACCCCGTCGGTCCTGCTTGTTACCGATCGCGCTGCGATGAAAGTGCGCGCGTTGATCGAGGATGAAGGCAACCCCCGCCTGAAACTGCGCGTTTTCGTCACGGGGGGCGGATGTTCGGGATTTCAGTACGGTTTCAGCTTCGAGGAAACCGTCGAAGATGACGACACTGTCGTCGAGAAAGAGGGGGTAGGGGTCGTCGTGGATGCGCTCAGCTATCCTTACCTTGCCGGCTCCGAGATCGACTATACGGAAGGGTTGGATGGGTCAAAGTTTGTCGTAAGGAACCCCAACGCTACCGCTACGTGCGGGTGCGGCTCCTCCTTTTCAGTCTGAGCGAGGGCGGTTGCGTCCGAGGTGAATTGCGCCCAGTACGACCGCGTGTCCGGCTCCGGTGACGGACGGAAGGTTGCCGGGACGGCCGCTCAACGTCTGTCTCGCCAGCCAGGCGAACAGCCCCGCTTCCACCCAGTCCGGTTCGATGCCAAGTGCGGCAGTGCTCTCTACCTGGCGAGGTTGAAGCCGCTTTCTCAGTTGCTCCATCAGGCAAGCATTGTGGATTCCGCCGCCACAGACGAATACCTCGCCGGATTCGGGCAAGGTGTCGAGTATCGCGTTGGCGATGGTTGCTGCCGTGAAGGTCAACAGGGTCGCCTGTACATCACGGGCGGCAACGTCCAGCCCGTTCAGCAGCCCATCGAGCCAGGCAAGATTGAATTCTTCCCGCCCGGTGCTCTTGGGTGCCGCCAGGCCGAGGTAGGGGTGTTCGAGCAAGCGCGCGATAAGTCGGGAGTCGACGCTGCCGGAACGGGCCCAATCGCCGTCGCGATCGTAATCACCCCTCCCGTGCCGCCGGTTCCATCCATCCAGCAGCGCGTTTCCAGGCCCGGTATCGAATCCATGCACGGAAGAGGGGCGCAGAACCGAGATGTTCGCCATGCCCCCTATGTTTACTATCACCCGCTCCCGGGTATCGGAGCCGAAGGCCCATAGATGAAACGCGGGCACCAGCGGAGCGCCCTGGCCGCCGGCGGCAACGTCGCGTCTGCGGAAGTCCGCGACCGTGCATATTCCGGTCGTTTCCGCAATCGTGTTCGGATCCCCGATCTGCCACGTGAACCCGGAGGTCAACGTTCCATCTCTGGCGGGGCGATGACGGATGGTCTGGCCGTGGCTGCCTATGGCACGGATAGCCTCCGGCGGCTCGCCGGCACTGGTGAGTAGTCGCATTGCTGCGTCCGCAAGACATGCGCCGAATTGTCGATCGACCAATCCGATCCTTTCGGGGGAGACGGTATCGCATTCGGTGAGATAGAGGAGCTCGGACTTGATGGATGGCGCGATCGGCACTGCCAAGGCGCTGAGCATCCGGATCGAATGCCCCTCGATGCGGAACAGGGCCGCATCGATGGCGTCGATGCTCGTACCCGACAGCAGGCCGACAAATAGACCATCGACCTGCGCATATCCGTGCGACGTCACTCTGCGCCGCTGACGATCGCCATTTCCCATGCGTTCGTGTAGGTCGCGAGTTGGGTTTGCTCGCCGGCAATCTTCGCGCGGAACGACGCAAGTTCCTTCCCCGCCAGAGTCCTGGCGCGAGGCAGTGATTCGAGCGCCGTGCGGGGATTCTTGTGCACGCCATCGACCAGGAATTCGTAGTGAAGATGAGGGCCGGTAGCAAGGCCCGTCGCGCCAACCGTACCGATGGTCTGTCCCTGCTTCACGCGTTCGCCAGGCTTAACGGTGCGCTTGTGGAGGTGCAAATACCGCGTCATGTAGCGATTATCGTGCTGGATGTAGACATAGTTGCCGTTGGAGCGGCTATAGCCTGATGCCGTGACCTTACCGTCGCCTGACGCATAGACCGGTGTTCCGGTAGAGGCGGAGTAATCCACGCCGCGGTGCGGGCGTATCACCTTCATGATCGGGTGCATCCGGCGCATGTTGAAGTTGGAGCTCACCCGCGTGAAATCCAGCGGTGCCAGCATGAAGGCCTTGCGCATGCTCACGCCGTCCGCGCTGAAGTAGCCTTGGTCTCCGTTGGAATCCGTGTAGCGATATGCCGCGAAGCGCTTGCCGTCGTTGACGTACTCCGCCGCGATAATTGCACCCTCGCCGACTTTTTCGCCATCGAGGTATTGCTCCTCATAAAGAACGCTGAAAGAGTCGCCGGCGCGCGGGTCGAGCACGAAGTCGATTACGCCGCCAAATACGCTTGCGAGTTCAAGGATCATGCGGCCTGACAAGCCCGCTTCCTGTCCTGCTTCAAACAGCGAACTCTTGAGGTTGGCATGCCGGAATGCTTTTCGGACCTCGGGAGATCGGGTTTCTTCGGCTACGGAGAACCCTTCGCCGTTGCGCGTGAATATGCGGGTCTCGAGAGGAGACCTGGCATAGCGCATCTCGCTCAGTCGTCCTTCGCTGTCGACCTTGATCGAGACTGTTTGACCCGGGTAGATGCTGCGCAGGGATTTGCTGCGAGCGTCGGCATCCAGTACCGATTGCAGATCGGTGCTGTCCAAACCTGCGCGCCCAAAGATCATTGAAAGGCTATCGCCCTTGCGCACCTCCATGTCCCGCCATGAGGCGTTGTACCCGGCTTGCTCCCCCGATACCTGCACGGTCGAGTAGACGTCGGCATCCGTCGTGGCTGTGGAGGGGGCGATATCGAGCGTAACTGCAATGGGCGTCGGCGCCCGGTTTGCCTCCACCTGGTCGCTGCCTACCAAGCCGGCCAGGATCAGAACTGCGCCGAGAGCAAGCGTTAACACCCCCAGGCTGTGCCCAATGGCGGATTTGAAAACAGCGCGCAATTCGGTCAAGAACGGTTTGATCATTCAGTGGGCTCGGTCAAAAAGCGATATCAGGGACGCGGCATCGGGGGGCAGTATAACAAATATTCACATTTGGGCGCCCCCCCGATTGTCGCCCGTTGATTTCGGGTTCTGTGATGCGCCGACGAATTGATGTAACTTTGCGCCCTCTTCGGCAGGCTCCTCCATGCCCCGGGCATGGCAGGGCGGGAATTTGTGGAGCTTCTATATACATGCAATCGCATTCATCGCTGTTGTCCGAGTTGGTTGGCCGGGGTCTGATCATACAGACTACCGACCGGCAGGAACTCGAGGCGCACCTCGAGCGGCAGGGTCGAACACTTTATTGCGGCTTCGACCCGACGGCGGATAGCCTGCACATCGGCAGCCTGGTTCCCCTTTTAGCTCTCAGGAGGTTCCAGTTGGCCGGGCACAGGCCAATCGCTTTGATCGGAGGCGCTACCGGATTGGTTGGCGATCCCAGTTTCAAGGCGGCTGAGCGGAGTCTCAATACCGCTACGACGGTCGGTGAATGGGCTGAATCGATAAAGGCCCAGGTATCAAGGTTGCTCGACACGTCCGGGTCTGGAGGGGCTCTCGTGGTCAACAACCTCGAGTGGTTCGAAAATTTCCGTTTGCTGGATTTCCTGCGGCAAGTGGGTAAACACTTTTCGATCAATGCGATGGTTCAGAAGGACTCCGTTCGGCAGCGCATCGAGCGGGATGGTGAGGGTATTTCATTCGCTGAATTCACTTACATGATCCTTCAGGCTTATGACTTCGCGGAGTTGAATCGGCGTCATCAGTGCACGCTGCAGATTGGTGGTAGCGATCAGTGGGGCAATATCACGGGTGGCATCGACTTGTGCCGAAGGCAGAACCAGGCTCGAGTCCACGCCCTGACCTTCCCGCTCGTCACCAAGGCTGATGGCACAAAGTTCGGCAAAACCGAGACCGGGACGATCTGGCTGGACCCGAAAAAGACTTCTCCGTACGCCTTCTATCAATTCTGGATGAACAGCAGCGACGCCGATGTATACCGGTTCCTGAGGTACTTTACGTTCCTGTCGTTGGAGCAAATAGGTGAGATCGAGCGCGCCGACGCTTCCAGCGGAATGAAACCGATGGCGCAAGGTATCCTCGCGCGTGAGGTTACCAAGCTGGTGCATGGCGGCCAGGGGCTCGATTCGGCCATCAGAATCAGTGATGCACTGTTTTCGGGGTCCCATGCAGCCCTGAGCGAAAACGACTTCGGTCAATTGAAGCAGGATGGCTTGCCTTCGACCCGGTTGTCCAGTTCCGATCTGATGAAGCCGGTGACTACTATACTGGCAGAGGCCGGCATGGCGGCGACGGGCAAGCAGGTCAAGGACGCGTTGTCGCGCGCAGCTGTCTCAATCAACGGGCGCGCTTGCACCCTGGAAGACAACAACAAGGCGCAGGAATGCTTCGCAGTGGGGCGAGCCCTTTTTGGACGCTACCACTTGGCACGTGTCGGAAAGAAAAGTTTTCACCTGTTCGAAACGGCTGTTTAGAACGTGCTTCGATCAGCCGCGAAAAAATTTGCGGCAACCCTTGCCATCTCGATTTCGTTCCGTATAATGCGCCTTCCCTGACGGGCTGAGGCCAAGAGGGGGAGCGGCGCCGCAGCGCAGCCGCGGTTGTTTAAGAAGAAGAGATCAAGCAATTTGTGTGGGCACTTGCGTTGAGTGGTTTCTGGTGAAGGAACTATCAGCCAAGTGACCTGTATAGATTCATTTGTATACAGTGATTTTGCGCTGAGCCGGGTTTTGAGTGATTGTCCGGGCGACTGGATAAAAGCTCCCTCTTGTTCTTCGGGGCAGAGGTAAAAGATTGAACTGAAGAGTTTGATCATGGCTCAGATTGAACGCTGGCGGTAGGCCTAACACATGCAAGTCGAACGCGAAAGTCCTTCGGGATGAGTAGAGTGGCGGACGGGTGAGTAACGCGTAGGAATCTATCCTGTAGTGGGGGATAACGTTTCGAAAGGAACGCTAATACCGCATACGCCCCACGGGGGAAAGCGGGGGATCTTCGGACCTCGTGCTATAGGAGGAGCCTGCGTCGGATTAGCTAGTTGGTGAGGTAAAGGCTCACCAAGGCGACGATCCGTAGCTGGTCTGAGAGGATGATCAGCCACACCGGAACTGAGACACGGTCCGGACTCCTACGGGAGGCAGCAGTAGGGAATATTGCGCAATGGGCGAAAGCCTGACGCAGCCATACCGCGTGTGTGAAGAAGGCCTTCGGGTTGTAAAGCACTTTCAGTGGGGAGGAAAAGCGGGTGGCTAATATCCATCGGCCGTGACGCTACCCACAGAAGAAGCACCGGCTAATTCCGTGCCAGCAGCCGCGGTAATACGGAAGGTGCGAGCGTTAATCGGAATTACTGGGCGTAAAGCGCACGTAGGCGGCTTGGTAAGTCGGATGTGAAAGCCCCGGGCTCAACCTGGGAACGGCATTCGATACTGCTGAGCTAGAGTACGAAAGAGGGGGGTGGAATTCCAGGTGTAGCGGTGAAATGCGTAGAGATCTGGAGGAACACCGGTGGCGAAGGCGGCCCCCTGGTTCGATACTGACGCTGAGGTGCGAAAGCGTGGGGAGCAAACAGGATTAGATACCCTGGTAGTCCACGCCGTAAACGATGTCTGCTAGCCGTTGGGATCCTTGAGGTTTCGGTGGCGCAGCTAACGCGATAAGCAGACCGCCTGGGGAGTACGGCCGCAAGGTTAAAACTCAAATGAATTGACGGGGGCCCGCACAAGCGGTGGAGCATGTGGTTTAATTCGATGCAACGCGAAGAACCTTACCAGGTCTTGACATCCAGAGAACTTTCCAGAGATGGATTGGTGCCTTCGGGAACTCTGAGACAGGTGCTGCATGGCTGTCGTCAGCTCGTGTCGTGAGATGTTGGGTTAAGTCCCGTAACGAGCGCAACCCTTGTCCTTAGTTGCCAGCGGTTCGGCCGGGCACTCTAGGGAGACTGCCGGTGACAAACCGGAGGAAGGTGGGGACGACGTCAAGTCATCATGGCCCTTACGACCTGGGCTACACACGTGCTACAATGGCCGGTACAGAGGGCTGCGAAACCGCGAGGTGGAGCGAATCCTTTAAAACCGGTCGTAGTCCGGATTGGAGTCTGCAACTCGACTCCATGAAGTCGGAATCGCTAGTAATCGCGAATCAGAATGTCGCGGTGAATACGTTCCCGGGCCTTGTACACACCGCCCGTCACACCATGGGAGTTGACTGCACCAGAAGTAGGTAGCTTAACCGCAAGGAGGGCGCTTACCACGGTGTGGCCAATGACTGGGGTGAAGTCGTAACAAGGTAGCCGTAGGGGAACCTGCGGCTGGATCACCTCCTTAAACACCGAGCCGGAACTGCCGGCGTGAGTGTCCACACCAATTGCTTGATCGATGAGCTAGAGACCAGGGGCTGAGAACCGTGTCAGATGGGTCTGTAGCTCAGGTGGTTAGAGCGCACCCCTGATAAGGGTGAGGTCGGCAGTTCGAGTCTGCCCAGACCCACCATCTGGCGGAAGAACGCGCGTCTCTGGTCATGGCAGTCACGAAGGGGCTGTAGCTCAGCTGGGAGAGCGCCTGCCTTGCACGCAGGAGGTCAGCGGTTCGATCCCGCTCAGCTCCACCACTGTTGTGGTGGGTGGACGTGCGCAGAGCAGAGAGGCGAAGGCAGAGGCAGAGGGTAGTGTGTAGAGGTGCGTGAAGAGCGCAGACTCGAGCGATCCACGGGTTGCTCCAGTCTGGGTTTTACACCCGGAGAGTTCTTTAACAAGGTAGAAGTGTGATAGCGAATGATTGCGGAAGTGTGATGCTTCTGCGGTCTACGTAGTATGTGTGAGGTACACACATAATTGCGAGTCAAGCGTATATCCGGTGTGAGGTGCTGCGGGCTTGGTCGCGCGCAGTGCCGATGAAGATGTATTTGCGGCTGTGTAGCGAAGATTGTTTCGGTATATGGTCAAGCGAATAAGCGCATACGGTGGATGCCTTGGCAGCTGGAGGCGATGAAGGACGTTGGAGCCTGCGAAAAGCTTCGGGGAGTCGGCAACCAGACTTTGATCCGGAGATATCCGAATGGGGGAAACCCACTGGCGCAAGCCAGTATCCCTTGACTGAATCCATAGGTCTTGGGAGGCGAACGCGGGGAACTGAAACATCTCAGTACCTGCAGGAAAAGAAATCAACCGAGATTCCCTCAGTAGCGGCGAGCGAACGGGGGAAGAGCCCAGCACTTGTATCGCGGCACGTCATAGGAGAAGGGCCTGGAAAGGCCCGCCATAGTGGGTGATAGCCCCGTATCCGAAATGGCGTGTCGAGTTGAGTGCGAAGAGTAGGTCGGGACACGTGTTATCTTGACTGAATATGGGGGGACCATCCTCCAAGGCTAAATACTCCCAGCTGACCGATAGTGAACCAGTACCGTGAGGGAAAGGCGAAAAGAACCCCGGAGAGGGGAGTGAAATAGATCCTGAAACCGTATGCGTACAAGCAGTGGGAGCCCCTTCGTGGGGTGACTGCGTACCTTTTGTATAATGGGTCAGCGACTTACTGTCAGTGGCGAGCTTAACCGTCTAGGGGAGGCGTAGGGAAACCGAGTCTTAATAGGGCGTTTAGTCGCTGGTAGTAGACCCGAAACCGGGCGATCTAGCCATGGACAGGGTGAAGGTTCGGTAACACGGACTGGAGGCCCGACCCGGGATCTGTTGAAAAGATTCGGATGATCTGTGGCTAGGAGTGAAAGGCTAATCAAGCTCGGAGATAGCTGGTTCTCCGCGAAAGCTATTTAGGTAGCGCGTCAGGTGATTACCCACGGGGGTAGAGCACTGTTTCGGCTAGGGGTCATCCCGACTTACCAAACCGATGCAAACTCCGAATACCGTGGAGTACAGCCTGGCAGACACACGGCGGGTGCTAACGTCCGTCGTGAAAAGGGAAACAACCCAGACCGCCAGCTAAGGTCCCCAATACTGGTTAAGTGGGAAACGATGTGGGAAGGCACAGACAGCTAGGAGGTTGGCTTAGAAGCAGCCATCCTTTAAAGAAAGCGTAATAGCTCACTAGTCGAGTCGGCCTGCGCGGAAGATTTAACGGGGCTCAAACCAGTAACCGAAGCTGCGGGTGCTCACGCTTGCGTGGGCGCGGTAGCGGAGCGTTCCGTAAGCCGTTGAAGGAGAATCGGGAGGTTCTCTGGAGGTATCGGAAGTGCGAATGCTGACATAAGTAACGACAAGGGGGGTGAAAAACCCCCCCGCCGGAAGACCAAGGGTTCCTGCGCAACGGTAATCGGCGCAGGGTGAGTCGGCCCCTAAGGCGAGGGCGAGAGCCGTAGTCGATGGGAGACGGGTTAATATTCCCGTACCTTTTGTTACTGCGATGGGGGGACGGAGAAGGCTAGGCCGGCGCGGCGTTGGTTGTCCGCGTTCAAGCGTGTAGGGAGGCCCACCAGGTAAATCCGGAGGGTCAATCCTGAGACGTGATAACGAGCTGTCATGGCTTCGGTCTGACGGTGAAGTGGTTGATGCCATGCTTCCAGGAAAAGCCTCTAAGCTTCAGGTAACGAAAGACCGTACCCCAAACCGACACAGGTGGTCAGGTAGAGAATACCAAGGCGCTTGAGAGAACTCGGGTGAAGGAACTAGGCAAAATGGTACCGTAACTTCGGGAGAAGGTACGCCGCTTTGGGTGAAGGGACTTGCTCCTGGAGCCTGGGGTGGTCGAAGTGACCGGTGGCTGCGACTGTTTATCAAAAACACAGCACTCTGCAAACACGAAAGTGGACGTATAGGGTGTGACGCCTGCCCGGTGCCGGAAGGTTAATTGATGGGGTCAGCGAAAGCGAAGCTCTTGATCGAAGCCCCGGTAAACGGCGGCCGTAACTATAACGGTCCTAAGGTAGCGAAATTCCTTGTCGGGTAAGTTCCGACCTGCACGAATGGCGTAACGATGGCCACACTGTCTCCACCCGAGACTCAGTGAAATTGAAATCGCTGTGAAGATGCAGTGTACCCGCGGCTAGACGGAAAGACCCCGTGAACCTTTACTACAGCTTTGCACTGAACTTTGAACCTGTTTGTGTAGGATAGGTGGGAGGCTTTGAAGCGTGGACGCCAGTCTGCGTGGAGCCAACCTTGAAATACCACCCTGACAGTTTTGGGGTTCTAACCCAGGTCCGTCATCCGGATCGGGGACAGTGTATGGTGGGTAGTTTGACTGGGGCGGTCTCCTCCCAAAGAGTAACGGAGGAGCACGAAGGTACCCTCAGCGTGGTCGGAAATCACGCTTTTGAGTGCAAAGGCATAAGGGTGCTTGACTGCGAGATCGACGGATCGAGCAGGTGCGAAAGCAGGTCTTAGTGATCCGGTGGTTCTGCATGGAAGGGCCATCGCTCAACGGATAAAAGGTACTCCGGGGATAACAGGCTGATACCGCCCAAGAGTTCATATCGACGGCGGTGTTTGGCACCTCGATGTCGGCTCATCACATCCTGGGGCTGAAGCCGGTCCCAAGGGTATGGCTGTTCGCCATTTAAAGTGGTACGCGAGCTGGGTTTAGAACGTCGTGAGACAGTTCGGTCCCTATCTGCCGTGGGCGTTGGAGATTTGAGGAAAGCTGCTCCTAGTACGAGAGGACCGGAGTGGACGAACCTCTGGTGTTCGGGTTGTCACGCCAGTGGCATTGCCCGGTAGCTACGTTCGGACGGGATAACCGCTGAAAGCATCTAAGCGGGAAGCCTCTTCCAAGATGAGATCTCCCCGGGGACTCGATCCCCCTGAAGGGCTGTTCAAGACCAGGACGTTGATAGGCGGGGTGTGTAAGCGCTGTGAGGCGTTGAGCTAACCCGTACTAATTGCCCGTGCGGCTTGACCATATAACCCAAACGATCGGATGCAGACGCCAATACAGACGGATGTACAACGGACTCGAACCGCTATCACGCTTCCACCGATTTTGCCCTCCGGGCAAACCCGTTTGCCTGGCGACCATAGAGACGTGGAACCACCTGATCCCATCCCGAACTCAGCAGTGAAACGCGTCATCGCCGATGGTAGTGTGGGGTCTCCCCATGCGAGAGTAGGACATCGCCAGGCCCCTATCACAAACCCCAGCGGCGGCCGGCTGGGGCGGGCGCCCGGCCCGCCGGGGCCGGGGGGGGGGGCGGGGGGGGGGGGGGGGGGGCGGGCCGGACCAGGGGGGGGGCCGGGGCGCGGGGCCGGGGGGGGTAAACGGGTGTGGGGGAGGGGTGCGTTCTTACCCGGGGGGCCGCCTCCGGTGAAGGCCGGTGGTACGGGGGGGGGTCAGCGGGCCGTAGTAGTGTAACAAGGGCCGGAGGGAGAGTCCGCGTGGAGCGTGCGGCTCAAAGCGGGGGGGCGGGGGGTGCCGGGTGGGTGCGGGAGCCAGGGTGGCGTCGGGGGGGGTGTGGGCGGGGGGGGCTTGGGTGGTGCGTGGGTGGGGGGGTGGGGGGTGCTGAGGGCGGGTGGGCTGGGGGCAAGCCCTGCTGCGGTTCGCAGCCAGGTCGATCGACGTTTTCCGCGGGGGTGGCTGGCCGGGCCGCCGCGGGGGCCAGGCGGGGTACCGGGTGGTGTTGGATTGGAAGTTCTTCGACCGGTCAACGCGTGCTTGGACCGGCTGGTAAAGCGGCGGCAAGGGTGGTGGTCGTGTTATCTGCAGGCCGGGATTCTCGGCAAGGCGTGGTGATGGGGTTACGAGGGCGCCGCAAGGCGGCCGCTCGCCGAGTGGAAGGTGGATCGCATTGGCGGCGCGGTCGGGTCGGGGGAGGTGGTGGGGGGGGGTGGTGCGGAACGCGGTGAGGGGGGGGGTTGGTGCTTGGGGGGGCCAGGTGATCCGGGCGCGCACCTACAAAGCCGCATCCGGCGCCTCACGCGTCGGCGGGCACCTCAGGGGCGGCCATGCGGGCGTACATGCCGGGATGAAGCGTATTTCCATCTGGCGCAAACGCCGGGTGTGTCGAGCCCTCGACGATGGTTACGCCATCGCTTGCGTGCGTGCAGTTGAAGCACTGGCGACGCGGGACGACGATTTTCCGGGAGTTACGGCGCTTGGGGGCGAGGCGGACGCGGCGTGTGGCGGAAGGGTGGCGAGCGCCATGGAACTGAACCGCTGGCTCCCGATCCCTGGACTCGGCGTGCCGCGCCTCTCGCCTAACTCCTCAACCGCCGGTGCGGACCCCATGCCGGGTGGTGTGGAGCGTGTGATTCCCCCTATCCCGATTTGCGTCATTCACGATGATGCGTGCTCGACTGACCGGAGTATCAGCAAGGGAAGCTGCAATATTGCCCGATCGTCGATCCCCGCATGGCCTTCACCACGTTCCTCTCCTGTCAAAGAATAATCCCGCCACGACGAATGGTGTCAAAGCGATGGTGATAGAGGAAATCGTGCGTCTTATGAACGAGGTGTGATTACGCTGATCTGCTTCACGATCTCTGCTTCAGGTTGAAATTGGCAGGTGCTACGGCCACGCCGGGGAAGTCCGATCGGCCTCGGTACAGATAGGACGGATCGACGAGCGGTTTGCCATCTTTCACGCTGGCCCCAGCACCTACCGGGACCATCGTGATGTATACGTCGCATAGGTCGGCGCCGCCGAAGCGGATCTGCGTGGTCGCTCCCGGCGGCGTCAGCAGCGCTGGCAGCTCGGCTCCGTCGGGCGTCACCCGCCGGACCAGGCCATAGGAACGAAAGCCAGTGATGAGGACATTGCCCCCGACGTCGAGAGTCATGCCGTCGCAATCATTTCTGTCCAGCAGGACCCGCTTGTTTGCCAGAGTCAGGTTGTCGCGTACGTCCCAGGCCCACGATGTCCGGAACGTGTCGTTGCAATAGAACCGTTGGCGCAGCGCATCGTAGGCGAGTCCATTGGAGAAATAGAGCTCGTCATCGAGGGTGATGACGTCGCGATCCTGCGTGAGCCGGTAGACGGCTGTCGGTCGGGTGTCCCTGGCGGCGGCGATCATCTCGATGTCGTTCGTGCCGAAGAAAATGCCACCGGTTCCGTCCGGCCACATTTCGTTGACGCCGTTGATCGGCTTGCCGCTGATCTCTTGCAGCAGCCAGCCCGACTCGCCGGTATCAGGATTGTTCCACATGATCCCGCCGGGCCCAGTGGAGAGCACCGAGCCATCGGCATTCATCATTACGCCTCCGGTCCAGCGGCGATCGAGATTGAAGGATCCACGAGAGATTCCGTCAGGGGTGACCCCGAAAACACCGCCCTGGAGGGGATCGCTGTACCAGACTACATCCCGCTTGAAGTCGTAAGACAGGCCTTCGAGGTAGACGCCTTCCGCGATCTTCCGGAATTCTCCGACGACCAGATCGCCCATTTCGATCTCCCTCATGATGTCATCATCGTGTTGCCGGTTGCCCAAGGTCGAGCGGGCGCTGGTAGGAGACGTCACTTTTGTCGCGAGTCCCCCTGATGTAACCGCCGGCCCTGGACTGCGGCTTGGTCAGAATGGATGCATCTCCAGACAGCAGCAGATCGACCGTGCAGCGGCGCAGTGCTATTCGCCATCCGCCAACGCGCTTTTCCAGTCGATCCACGTACCGGCCGTTGATCAAGCGCACGCTGGCACCATCCGGGTTGAGCAAGCCGAACAGCACATAACTCTCGGCGTGGGCAACGTCGCCGTCGATCTCGCAGGTGTGCGTGGTGATGTTGTGAAGGCAGAGCTGGGATCCTCCTGCGTGCACGGCATTGGCCCAAGCAGCATAGTCCAGGCCAGTGTTGATGGCGCGCCGTGCTCGTCGAATCCGTCTACGTGATACGCAGTGCCCAGCAGGTCGACATCGAAACGATCATGGCCCCGTGCGTGCCGGTGAACGCAATCCTGGATCTCCTGACGGTCCTTGAGATGCTGCACATGACGCTGCAATTGTTCGAAAGCGGTGGTGTCCACGCCGGGCGGCCTCCTTTGGCAACGATCGAACACGGCCTTCACACGAGTTCGCAATTTGCTAGCGGCGTGGACAGGCGGCAACACGAGCGGTCAACGATATATCGGATGAGCTACCGGATGATATTGGGACACTGGATGTGCGGCGCGACCTTGTGCGTGTCCCGACAGGACAGAGGCTGCTGGCCGTTTGCGTCCCGGATGCCGTATCTGACGGCCATTTCGGCGCCGATCACCGCTTTCCCGCTGATCGCCATCAGCTCTGGATCATTGTAGAGCGCCCAGATGACGTGTCCGGTAAATTCAGCCGTTTCGGTGCAGCCTTCCAGATGGCCGGATTTCTTCGGATCTGACGCGATCACCATCTTCAATCGATCCGTCAGTAGTGCACCTATCCAGATCGAGAGCGCCGCCATATTGTGGTCTTTGAGGTCGATGGCCATATCGGCGGCCATCTTGTCCATGCTTGCGCCTCACCAGCATCGGCGCTGCGTACCAGCTGGCGATGTAGCTGCTGCGCACGCCGACATCGAGCATGTCGACAAGCTTGCGTGGCTTCTCTCAGAAACGGCCCGGCGTCGTGAGCTCGTCGTGGATGGCACAGGCATTGTTGACCAGGATGTCGAGCCGCCCCTGTTCGCTCTCGACCTGCCTGAACAGCGCCTCCACCTGTGCATCATCGGCGTGATCGACGCGCACGGCGATGCCTTGTCCACCCGCCGCGCTAACGGCCGCGGCCGTCTCATGGATCGTACCCGGCAAGGAAGCGTCGTCCGATCTTTCAGAACGGCCCGTGACATAGACTGTGCAGCCATGGCCTCCGAGCGCAATGGCGATGCTCCGGCCAGCACCCCGGCTGGCGCCTGTCACGATCGCTACAGGGGCAGGCTGCGACACCATACTCTCCTCATTCGCAGTACAACGGACCGATTCCAGAAGGATCTATCGGCAAAGTGACCAGTCCCGCGTGTCAATGCCGGTTACGTGGCATACGTGGCAATAGACGGTATCAAGAACTCAATGCCCCTGACCGACCGCCGTCCAGCCGGGATGATCGAAAGTCGCCTGATACTCATGCAGCACGGCCATGAGCTGTGGCATTCCGGCGTCGGACATCGGATCCTTTCGCAGCGCCGCCGCGGCGCTCATCATGCGCCTGATGAGCAGGTGCAATGCCGCATCCGGCTCGGGTTCGAGCCGGCAATTGGAGACCATATACGCGACATCCTGCTCTACGGCGGTGGCCAGAACATTGGCGTTCGCCGTCTGCAGTTGTTGCGGGTCAATACGTTCCACCGCCTCGCGAATACGGGTCATCGCGGCACGCAAGGCCTCATCCGTTGGCCAGCGTTGACCCTCCGCTAGGATGGGCGCCGGGCTGTGGTCGGCATGCGCGTCGTGCGACGCAGGTGCAGCGTGCTGATCGTGCGAAATGGATTTGCTGGTGGGAGCAGGCGCAGAAGATTCAGAATTGCGGTCGTCTATGCGATTGCAGCCGGAGACGAGGAGCACGACTGTCGTCGCAACGAGCGCTACGCGTGTGCCAGACCTGATTGCCGGGTTCATGGTAGTGAACTCGCAGTGGGAGCGATCAATATGCTGCGCCTCAATTCCGGTCCGAGCCATTGACGCAGGTCAATGTGGCGGACCATGCCGTTACGGCGGATTCCCGCAGCCGACCTGCAAACTCCAGGTCAATGCAGATCCGCATGTAACCAGTATCGAGAATTCCCGCCTCACACGAGAAACGACTGGTCCGCGACTGTGTGGCTGGGTGGCAATGCCAGGACGCAGTGGTGGACGTGATGCATCAGGGTCCGGAGCGAACAGGAACATTTGGCCGCTACAATCAATTGTTACCGCCGACGGCTGAAGACACAGGGGGGGCTCAGCACAATGTCAAAAATGCTTGCAGGCAAGGTGGCGCTGGTTACAGGTGCTTCGTCGGGTATCGGTGAAGCGGCCGCGCTGGCGCTGGCGAACGCCGGTGCGGCCGTGGCCGTTTCGGCGCGACGCAAGGACAGGCTCGATGACCTCGTCCGGCGCATCGAGATCCAAGGAGGAAAGGCCATCGCTCTGCCCGGCGATGTGGCGATCGAACGCGATGCCAGCAGGGCGGTGGAGGATACCGTCAGCCGGCTTGGCCGGATCGAAATCCTCGTCAATTCGGCTGGAGTCATCCAGGCGGGAGGCGTGGAATCGCTGCCGCTGGATGAATGGCGGCGAGTGATCGAAATCAACTTGATGGGCACGCTCTATTGCTGCAAGGCAGCGATCGGGCCGATGAAGGCGCAGGGAGGCGGTGATATCGTCAACATCTCCTCCACCGCTGGGCGCCGCGCGGCGGGGATCTTCGGTCCCTATACGACCAGCAAATTCGGCCTTACCGGCATGACCGAGGGGTTGCGGCAGGAAGTGGGCGGCGTGGGTATCCGCGTCTGCATCATCGAGCCGGGCGCCACCACCACCGAGGTGGCCGGAGGCATTTCCGATTCCACCATGCGCGCCGCGATGGAACAGCATGTCGGCAAGGAAGGCGCCCTCGCGCCCGCCGATGTCGCCGATGCGATCATCTTCGTGGTCTCCCTGCCACCGCGTGCCAACATCTCGCAATTGCTGATCCGGCCGACCATCGATACAGCTCCCATGTAACGACAGCGTGAAAGACGAGAGGGAAGCGATGCACCGGGCGGCCTAGTGCCACATGCTTGCTTGCCGCGAGTTCGTCGAATGCGACAGTCGGCGTCCGCTATGGCCGCGTACGGATTTCAGCCGCGCCGTACTCAGGTCGATGCGGGAGCGGCTTAGCCAACTGGTTGGTCGTCGCTCCGACAGGTGAACGGTGCACGGCCAGAGCGCCCGACTCTGACCCAGACCTCCCGACTCCGGGACTATAGAAATCGGCAGGTCTCAGCCCCCGAGTCGGGCGCTTTCCATAGTCGTAGCTATATGAAATCGATGAAAAATGGTGGGCCCAGCAGGACTTGAACCTGCGGCCTGCCGATTGTGGGTCGTTGATCACCTAAGCGAACGGGCGCGTCAGATCTCAACCTGCCGAGTGTACGAGCGTTTCCGGACGCGCAGTCTCCAGAGGTACCCGCCTGAAGGGCATCAGCAGGAGTTTGTCGAATCGCGAGTCGCGCGTCTCGCGAAAATATTCCAGACCGATAGACATGGTGGGATATGCGGCAAATGGCTTGCGCGTGGCGGTGCCGAACAGGTAGTCGAACAGCGGCAGGAATGCGCCGTAATTGCTGTTTGTGAATTGCCGGTCGTCGGAATGGTGGCAACGGTGGAAATCGGGCGTAACGATCAGATATCGCAGCCAGCGGTCGAGCGACTCAGGCAGATAAATGTTGCTATGCGCGAGGATGTTCACGCTCGCCCGGGTCATCTGGTACGCGACCACGACGGCTACCGGGGGGCCAAGCAGTGCGGTTACGGGCAGCGTCGCTAGTGCCACCAGCACGACTTCCAGCGGATGATTGCGGTAGGTGGTGGTGAAATCGAGTTCGGTATCGCTGTGATGTACCGCGTGTATTCGCCACAGCCAGCGCACGCGATGCAGCAGCCGATGCAACAGATAGGCGAGCAATTCGAACGCCAGCGCGGTGGTTACCAGCGCGACACCGAAACCGGTATCGAACCTGGTCAGCAGTCCAGTCCCCGTTCGCGCGGCCCACCACGCCACCGCAAGGGTCGCAGCGACGCTCAACCAATACACGAGTACCTGGTTGACCAGGCTGAGCGTTATGTTGTGACCCCAGCGAGCCACTGAGGTTTCGTTGACCCGACGCCTCGGGCGGACCGCCTCCCACAGGACCGAAACAATGAACGTGCCGACTACAGCCGCGAAGAGAACGTTATTCTCGTTCGCCTCCAAATAGGCCAGCATGGCTCGCTGGGGCCCTATCAGCGCTTGCGCTTGTTGATTGCACGTGCGGCCACAACGCTTATCAGCATCGCCAGCGAACCCAACGCCCACGGCGAATCCACGGGAACCGATACGGGAGCCCCTGCGTGCATAACTGCAGCAAGCGCATCGGAGCCAGCCATCACCATCAACGCGGAAGCGATCGAGATCTGCTTGAAGGCCTGCATTGGAAATCTCCTATTTATGAACAAAGACGTTTGGTCGGGGCAATGCTAGTGTATCGTTCCATAAATAACTTTACTCGTCTTCTGCGGTCCAACGGATATGATTGGACAGCGGAGGGCGCGGTAATGGCACGATCGATTCAGGTGACCGTCACGGCTGAGGAACGCTCGCAACTGGAAGCAATCTCGCGCTCGCGATCGTTGCCTCATGGTCTGGTGCGCAGGGCCCGGATCGTGCTCGGATCGGCCGACGGTATCGGTACCAACGAACTCGCCGATCAGCACCAGGTTAGCCGTCCCACGGTCAGCCTGTGGCGCAAGCGTTGGTGCGAAAGCGGGCTCGCCGGCCTGCACAGCGAGATGCGCCCTGGGCGTCCGCGAAGCATCGACGATGAGCGCGTGGCTGAACTGATAACGACCGTGCTCGACAACAAGCCTAAGGCGACGACGCACTGGAGCGTGCGTTCGCTGGCGACAGAAACTGGGTTGTCGCCGACCTCGGTTCATCGCTACATCCGACTCTTCGGCTTGCAGCCGCATCGCAGCAAGAGCTTCAAGCTCTCGAATGATCCTTTCTTCGTCGAGAAGGTACGTGACATCGTCGGGCTCTACTCGATCCGCCGGAAAACGCCCTGGTTCTCTGTGTGGACGAAAGAGCCAGTGCCAGGCGCTCGAACGCACCCAGCCCGTTCTTCCGATGGGACTTGGTTATGTCGAGGGCATTACTCACGACTACGTCCGCCACGGTACGACGACGCTGTTCGCTGCCCTCGACGCAGCCAACGGGGAAGTGATCGCGCAATGCAAGAAGCGTCATCGGCACCAGGAATTCCTCGCCTTCCTCGGTCATATCGACAAGAACGTGCCGCCCGATCTCGATGTGCATCTGATCTGCGACAACTATGCGACCCACAAGCATCCCAAAGGTTCGTGCATGGCTGGCGCGACGGCCGCGCTATCACATGCATTACACCCCGACCTACGCCTCGTGGCTCAATCAGGTCGAACGCTGGTTCGGGCTCATCACCCAGCAAGCCATCCGACGCGGCTCGTTCAAAAGCGTCCCGGACCTCGTGAATCGCATCAAACGCTACACCGAGCATTACAACCTCACGGCACGACCATTCGTCTGGACCGCCACAGCCGACTCGATACTCGCCAAGATCGAGCGACTGTGTAAAGTTATTGGCGGAACGCAACACTAGGTCGTCTCTGTGAGTTTGTCGACCTCCGGCTTGCGTATAACCCGCCGATTCCCGGGGCAGCCCACCGACTTGGGATCCATGGATTTCCCAGCCCATGTCCCTCCCAGTCGGCAGGTCTACATATTCGTACCTATACGCAAGATGCTGGCCCCGTCCCGAGTGGCTCTTTAACAACTCCGTTTTTGGCGAAGACCTCCCGACTCCGGAGCTATGAAAATCGGCCGAAAAGCGCCCCGAGTCGGACGCTCTCCATAGCCGTAACCATATGATTTCTAGAAAAAGATGGTGGGCCCAGCAGGACTTGAACCTGCGACCTGCCGATTATGAGTCGATCAAAAAATGACCAGTTCGGTCCCGAAAGCCGAAGAAACGTAACGCGTTTTCCTATTGCGACTCCCCGAAAAAACCGAAATCCGAGCGTATACCGAACCTGGTTGGAGGGTGGGCGGCCACGGGGGCTCGAAAGCCGAAGAATCGTAACGGTTTTCTCAAACCGAAATCCGAACCGAAACCGAAACCGAAACCGATCCGACCTTCGTGGTTCACGGGCTGGAGCCGTTGCCGTGTGTGCCCCTTTGAGGTGCAGGCTGCCGGGCTCCCGACCTTGCCCTCTGAGCGATGCGCTCTGATGGGTACGATGCTGACGCGAACACAATGAGCGAGTTCGGGATCTGGCTGCCAGCTATGTCATCAAATTCCAAAAGCACGTAAGGCCACATCAATTAGGTTCTGCACGCCACCCCTCGACAAGCCACCTCCATGATGGCGGGGCGTCACTTCGTAGATGTAGATTCCTTGTCCATCGAAGCGGTCGTTGAAAAGCTGCTGGGCGCCCGTGAAATACGCACCAAAGGTCTCGCAACGCGTAACCGAATAACTTAGCAACCCTGAAAACCCAAGCGTCGAGGCTTGATTGACGGCACGTCCGGAATCCGCCCGCCCGACACGCACGCCGTTGCAGCCCTGAATGATCAGGCTGCCCGGGCCATGAAAGAGCACATACCTGAGCTGAAATGTCAGCCAACCGCTCAACGAAAACAATCTCCAAACCGTCGTGACCCGTATCGGATTATCAGACTGCTCGACGACTCCGATCACGCTTCGTGGCCGTATCACCATCGGGCAACCGGCAAAAAGTGGCAGTACCGCGAGTCGCGCACTCACATCAGTCCCGCAATGGAGATCGATCGACTCAGAGCCTGCTGCCGAGATCCGCGTCATTGCACGCAAATTGGACGCTAGACTCATGATTGGTCGCCTCCAATCATAGAGCCACAACGTGCGTTTGTCCGATACCATTGGTGTGCCCTGCAGGAATTCAGGCCGCACAAGGAGGTGCTCACGCTCATTTAGAGCCAATTGGAGTGAAGCCTCAGAAGTGAGGCTGGCGAGATTCGATTCCGGAGCAGAATTCTTAGATTCCAGCTTAGACGGTTCCAGTAATTTGACGTGAAACCGACGCGATGCGAGAGGCGCGACGAAGTAGTACGCGATAACTGTCCACCAACTTGGCACTAACACGGCAGACACACAAATCAGAAGAGCGGGTTTCCAGAAGTTTTCGACGGCGCGAGAAATCCAGCCAAAGGTGCTGTTATCCAGTTGCCCCTTTTTTGATGTGATGAGTTCCTGGATGGGCAATAAAATGTCTTCTATGCCGCTTTCATTCAAGTCAAAACCGGAAGGAGTAGGGTGCGTCTGAGCATCAGCGTAATCGCGTTCCAATTCCGCGATTCTCTGATCAACTTCTCTTAGTGCGTTCTTACGAGCCTCTATGACCTCGTTAATGTTCTCTCTATGCCGGTAGGCCCACAATCCGGGAATCCGAGACTCTCGTGGATATTTGTTGAAATGACTTTCCAGCCTCTTTTGTTGGCGGGTAATTTCCTCCTCGATACGCCTTTTCTCCGAACGCGTTATCGTCAATCGGCGCTGGGTTTCTGCGAGATCGGCCTGCCTGCGCCCCGGTTCAGAATGCCATTTGGTCCATTGCGCCACCTCCTGGGAATAGGCGAGCAACTCTTCCAAAACGTGGATTTGTACGTTGAGCTTCGCGATCTGCTGCCACGAGTCAGTTCCTGGGAGTCGGCGAACCAGAGGATTATCGTCTGCGATCCGGTCACGCTCACTTGTGAGAAGTAGCAGTTCATTCTTAAGTGACTGCTCGACGTTGGCGATCTGATCCGCACTTTGCCCTATAAGAGGCGCACGCCGTTTCGCTGCGTTGCTAGCATCGTCTGCAACCGCTTTGAGCTCCCTCAGTTGCTGGCCAAGCAGATTGGTCTCTGCTTGTAACTCTCGATCCCGATTGGCACCGTGCTTGATCAGACTTGCCAGAATAAGAAAGAAAAGAATCACCACGTATAGAGCAAGCTTTCCCCCTAACCATCGGCCGCTTCTGGTCAACAAGCTGCTCATGCGCACCTCATCCTAAGACGTCGCAAAGACTCATTATTCGGAGCCAGAAATCGGCGCGTGACATACGAATACGCAAAGGAGTGCTTGCGGTTGGCCATTACGATACGAATGAGGCTTTCGCAATGCGGTATATACGGGTCTCCAAATATTTCTGCCAATGCTGCGACAGGAGAGCGCTTTTTGAAGGCACATTCCATATGCTGGGTCGCAATCATACGTTTACTTATCCATCATGATTCTGCTGACGGGCTTGGCCTGACGCGGTTGAGCGCGAAATTCAGTGCCGCTTTTTGGCGAATATCGTCGGTATTGGTATTCCGAGAAACAGCGCAAATCCCAAAACATAGGCGGGCAGCAGGATGACCCATCCCCAGGAATCCTCATGGTCCTTCGCCAAAACTAGCAGGCCAATAGTGAGAAGGGATATGGACGAAACGGTCAGAGCTCCATCCTTTGCTTTGGTGCCGAGCTTGCTCCGGTAGGTGGGGAACCGCTCTAGCCCATAAGCATTGGTTCGGTCAAAAACTCGTTTCCGCCGCCACAGGCCCAAAAACACCCCAGTGGCGATGAGCATCGCTCCGACGTAGGTTGCGTTCCATGTCATCGTGTGACCTATTGCTGTTTGTCGCGGCACTGGGCCCGGGGTGCGCTCTTCTGTCGACGTCACTTGTTCTGCATGCAGTACTCACCAGATCGGTAATATCCGCGCGGACATGACGATCCCTGCCGCGTAATGGCCGGTTTGGCCCTCTCCGACCCAGCTATGCAGTACTCGCCTGACCGGTAATACCCGGACGGACACGACTTCCCGGCGCGCTCGATGGCAGGCTTGGCCCTGTCGCTGCCCTGAACGCAGTACTCGCCGGACTTGAAGTAGCCCGACGGACAGGATTTGCCGACGCGGGGCATGGCGTCGCCAGATTCTGCCCATACGGTTCCGGTGAATCCGAAGGTCAGCAAGAGAGCTAAGAGTAGTTGGCAGCGCATGAATTGCCTCCGTGATGAAGTTAACCGCCGACGGGCTCTGCATGGCAAGCTACAAAGCCGTTGGCGTCTATCGGAAAATGCATATTTAGCGGCGTTTCGGCGTTGCCCATATGGGTCGCGCATATCAGGGTCCGCGTCCTGGTGAATACCCAGAGCGCAATGCCGCTTGAAGGTCTATTGCGGAATCATCCCGGGAATTCGCCGTCCACGTAATACCAGCGTCCGTCTTCCCGGATGAACCGGCTGACCTCATGCAGTCGATGCGCCTTGCCGCCGACCTTATAGCGGGCCACAAACTCGACGGTCGCCGTGTCTCCGGTCTCGTGGTGATGCCTTACCTGCAGGCCCAGCCATTTCGGGGTGTCTAGATCGATCGACGACGGTCGCGTTGATGGATGCCACGTGGCCAGCAGGTAGGAATCAAGCTTTAGCACATACGCGGCATAGCGGCTGCGCATCAGGCGTTCAGCGGTGGGCGCTGCTTGGCCATCGTGCAGGGGTTTGCAGCAGACGCCGTAAGAGGCGCCGTGGTGGCAAGGGCAGGGAGCGTGGGGATCCATGGCGATAGGCTTTGTCACGAGCGGTCTACTTTACCTCATGGCGTACCCCACATTCTCATTTCAGCCCCGACGGTAGCTGCCAGAACCAGTCCCACACGATGGGCAGCGCGACGATGATCAGGAACGCCCACCAGATAATGTTGAACACAATGATCAACAAGATCTGGAGCGAGGCGAACGCTGCCTCCTTCATGGTCCAGACTATGTCGTTCCAACCGTCGGCGATTTCATCGCGCCAGGTGTCCTGTGCAGGCGGGCTGTCCAGCAAACGCAGGATGTGCGCCATCGCCTGCTCGTACTCGGCCGACTCAGGGGAGCAAGCCTCTAGGATGTCCTGCCAGTGCCCAATCTCCTTCAGTAGCTTCGATTCTCGGTCCGCCTCTCGTTGCAGTGTGCGGATGCTTCGGTCCGAGCGTCGCAGATGGGCAAAGAATTCTCGGTCATTCGGGGGCTGGTGCTTTGACGCCATAGGGTTGCTCCGATGAAAAAAATAAGCGGGGAATGCCACCACCCCGAGCACGAAGCTCAGGACAGTGGCGGTGTGGTTGGTGATGGGTGTTTCGCGCAGCGTCCTTCAGCGATCAGCCGAAAGTGCTTTCACGCGGGGACGAGACGGGGATAAGCCAGAGATGCTTTCAAAAGGGACGGGATGGGATACAGCGAAGTCACTTCCCTGGACGGGCAGGTGACGCGCGGGTCCGCTCCGGTGGGGTAGCCCTGGCTGGGCCCGGCACGGTGCTCCTGCACAGCGAGTGGGGCTGCAGCGTAGCGTTTGGGGTGGGCGGCTCGGCTGCACCGGCACTGGTGCGAGTCGGGGGAAGCGGCGGGAGTGGCCCGTCCTTGGGCCCGGGGTGGCGTCAGCTGACGACGCGGAGTGCCGGCGGTTGCTTGGCCGCCTGCGCAATCTTCTCGGATGCACTGTTGGAAGCGTCCTGCAAGGTGCGGGTCGACAGGTGCGCGTAACGTTGCGTCACGCTCGGATCAGAGTGGCCCAGGATCTGCTGTACTTCGTAGAGCGATCGCCCGCTATTCACGAGCATCGAGGCGTGCTGGTGGCGCAGGTCATGGATACGCAGCTTGGGCAGACCGGCAGCAATCCGAATCCGACCCCAGACGGTATTCACCACGGTCAACGGTTCCTTAGTCTTGGTGTTGATGAACAAGTACTCGTTCTTCCCCTCAGTGCCGAGGTTGGCGAGCACCCCCAGGGCCGCATCGTTCAGCGGCACCGAACGTACACGCTTGGACTTGCTGTTCTTCGCCGGAATCCTCCACGTCCGGTTTACTTTGTCGATGTGCTCCCATCGAGCCTGAAGCGCCTCGTTCAAGCGGGCGCCGGTCGCGAGCAGGTAGAGCATTGCATTGCATACTGCCCTCGCCCGATAGGTGCGCAGCACACCCAGCAGCCGGTTGAGTTCCTCGTCCTTCAGGTAGCGCTCGAGCCTATTGTCCTCGCGGAACAGCGGTACCTTGGCGACCGGGTTCTTATCCAGCATCTCCCACTGCACCGCCAGGTTCAGCGCCGAGCGCAGCAGCTTCAGGTGATGATCGCAGGTAGCCGGCGCCAGGCCCTCGGCACGCAGGTCCGTGTGGAAGGTCTGGATCTGATGTCGGGTCAGCTGATTCAGCCGAAAGTGACCGAGCGTCGGCACGATGCGCAGTTTGATCATGCTCTCGTCGTATTTGAACGATCGCTTGCGCGCCTGGGCGTACGGGGTGTACTTGTCTTCCAGGAATTCCTTCAGCGTCAGCACGGCCTTGGCCTCGCGTGCCTCCTGCTGCGGGTTGGACCCGAGTGCGATCTTCGCCTTCAGCTCTTTGGCCCTTTTTCGGGCATCGGCCAGCGAAATATCCCGCACCGCGCCAATGCGTTGGTGGCAGGTCTTTCCGGTGGCGTCGCGGTATCGCAGGTACCACGTGGGGTTGGCGGGGTTGACGGACCGGACTTCCGCATAGAGGCCGGGTGAGTTGGCGTCGCACCACTCGATGCGTTTCTTGTCCGGCGGGCAGTGCAGTTCGTTATCAATGTAGGCTTGTGTTAGCGGTACTACAGGCATTGGTGGTCCTCGAAAATATGCATTGGCAGCCGCAGAGGCCGTCGCGGGCATGCGGCTGAGGGTTGGTTTCATTCAGTCCGTTTTGAGGCGATAGCACAGCGGGTACTCGTGCTTACCAGGTACGCGCACTAGTGGCAGGGCGCCTTGGGCCACGAGGTAGGCAAGGCAGCGTCCCGCGTTTCGTTGCTCGCCGGGGCTCAGGTCGTTCCAGAATTCGGCTCCACAAAGCTCATCCGCGGTGTAGGTGGAGCCCGGCTCGAGGTAAGGCAGTGCCTCGCAAACCTGCGCCGGACGGCCGAGAGGAAATCTCCGGATATGGAATAGCCGTCGCTGAGCACGACGCGGACGGTCGTGAGTGGGTCAGTTGTTAGCTCGATCGGTGTGCTCTCGTATTCATCATTCATCGTTTCAACCCTTATAAAATGTTTCGGTTGTCTTTTTGTGTCCGCAGGCCCGGACTGTGGCGCGGCATCGTTGGGTCCGTTGCTTATCTGGCGGAAATTGCGACTCGTTATCAACGAATTGCTGGGTCATGCTCTTCACTACAGGCACAGTTCAGCCTCAAGGTAAGTGCGCTGGTCACAGCGGTCGATGCCATGACCAGCACGTTGCGCGAATGGCTTAGTTGATGAAGAAGAAGACGGTTTCGCTCACGTCGCACGCCTGCAGCGGCAGCACACCAGTCACGGCCATGGCATACACGCAGCTTGCTGCCATGCGCTGTTCATCGACGCTGAACTCGCGCCACTGGCGACGACTGAACAGTTCGCGCACCGTACAAAAGCCGCAAGCTTCGCGGGACAGTCGAGCCAGGCCTTGCTGAGCCTTACAGCGGATTGACTCGTAGAAATCGAGCGAGACGGCAAATTCATCAAACATCACAGTTGCGTTCATGGATTTAGGTCCTTGAGAAAATTGTTAGCAAAGGGGCAGCAATGGCCGCGCCGGGTTAACTGGCCAGGGATGAACAGCGGGCTATGCCTTGGACACGGTGAGCGTAATCAAGCGCTCCTTGCCGCGGCTGAATTGAATATCGATCCCCTGCGTGGCCAGACTGGCTGCGAGGGCGTTCAGGCGCTTGGACAGGGCAATCGGATTGCCGGGCCACTCCCGTGACCGCAACTGGTCAAGCGGAATTGGGCCGCTCAATTCATCCAGCAGGTCGGAGGGCGTACCTGACCAGGTGCCGTCCTTGATGCCTTCGGCGAAGCGAACCACGGCGCTCGCGAGCAGGTTCTGCATCAGCGAGTCCAGCTGTGCTTCACGCATCGACGCGCTATAGGCCGCCTGATACACGCCGGGCGGCACTCCCGTTGCCAGTTCGATAGCGGCAAGCCACTTCGAAAAGGCGATCATGCGCTCCGGATGGGTCACCACCGCGCTGGGCAAGTGCTGCAGGACCGCGGCAATCAAGTCGAGGATGCCGCGAAAGATCACCGGCAGGTCATCCTCGAACGCCGCCAG
Source organism: Gammaproteobacteria bacterium (assembly GCA_016718385.1). Classification (GTDB taxonomy): domain Bacteria; phylum Pseudomonadota; class Gammaproteobacteria; order Pseudomonadales; family UBA5518; genus UBA5518. The sequence goes on along the minus strand of JADKDK010000008.1, from coordinate 50,047 downwards.
CATTTCCGCGTACGACTTTCGCGCGGACTCATCGATATTCAGCGTGCGAATCGGCAAGCAACGCTGGGCCAGATCCGGTTGGTTAATGAAATCGTGGATGCCGTTGAGGATCAGGGCGACCTGCAGGCGCAGAACATGCTGCCTGTCGTCGGTGTACAGCGAACGGCTGCTAATCGCGCCCCCCGTGGAGGCGATACAGAGCACGTCCGCCATCAACTGCCTGAACGAGCGCATGTTGTCATAGGCGAGAACATGGGCATGCTGGCCCGCGATAGACAGGTCATTCGCGCTGGACGGGAAGAGCTGGACACCCACGGCAGAGGGATCTAGCAATCTCAGCAGCACATTGGAGATCCAGCTCTTGCCCGTGCCCTGGCCGCCCTGCAGCAGGGCAATCACGTACGCCGTGGTCGGGCCCTTCGGCAGCGCCAAGGTGTAGCTGATCCAGCCGATAAGCAGCAGGAAGTCCACGTCGCTGACATTCAGGTACTGCTTCAGCCGCCGATAGTCTCCACGCTCAGCCGGCAGCACCATCGGCTCTGAAAGATGGCTGCGATAGAACAACGTTTCCGACCCGGACGTGACGACCTCTACTTTGCCGGCCGTGACGCGGATGCGGGTGTGCTCCTGGTCGCCGACATCGATCTCGACGCCACCCTCAATAGGCGCCACGCGATACCATACGGGGACGGTAGGTGCGGCAATCTCGGCAAGGGCCTCCATCTGATTGACCACGTCGTCGATGTCCCGGGCCGTGATTCCCTGGCCGGTAACAAACGCGTGCCGTGAGATCTCCAGTCGCATGCCCTTGCTCTTCAAGGGTAGGGCAAACCGATTCCTGGCCGACCGGATCATGACAAACGGCAGCCGTTGCTGGCTCATCACCAGATCGTGTGCCCAGCGATTGCTCAGATCCTTGTCTTTCTCCTGCGTGGGCTCGGGGGAAACGGTCATGGCTCTCGACGAACCCGTCGACCCGGCGCTGCGGTATGGCGACGAGGCGACAAGCGCGTCGGTTGCGATGGCGGTTTCATCGGCCGTGTCGCGTGGGGCGACCGCCGCGACGGGCGATACAGGCGTCCCCGCGTCCTGTCCGGACGGTTTCATCTCTGACGATTCATTTGCTGAAGGTGCATGAGTCATGCTGCACCTCCGCACTCAGTTTCATTGCAGCGTGCAGATTCGCTCGCCCCGTCGATTTGGCACGGTTCGTACTGGTACATCGGCGCGAAGGAAACGAGGTTTCCCGGTAACGCGTTCCCGTACTCGGCCGGCGCATACAGCACATTGCCCTGAGGGAAGGGCCCCACATAGTCAGCGAAGACGGCGCTCACCATCCGTGGCAATGTTTCGTTGGGCTGAGCGAGTGAGCGCCACGAAGGCGCGGTGGAATTAAATATCGAATCCATTAACTTTCTCCTGAGTGACAGTTGCTTTGCAGCGGAGACCGGATTTGGTCTGCGCCACGTCAGGAGATGGACATGTTCGGTCTGATTGGCCGGGTTACTTGCCATCCCCTACAGGGTAGGCATTACCGGTAATCGAGTCGTAGAGGTTTGCGTAGCGATCGTCGATCAAGGTGAAAGCCGGCCTGTACCCGTCAGCTGTGTTGAAGGTGATCGGATCATCACGCTCTAGGCCGGTAAGGGCTACAAGGGATTTTCTGAGTAACGATATCGCTTTGGCTTCCCTGCTTTCGAGTTTGCTTCGATAGGGCGGGGGAAAGCGCTTTCCTTGAGCGAGTCCGATCAGAATGACTGCTTGGTGATTTGGCTTACTGAGCCTTCGATTAAGCAAATCGACTTCCGAGAGTGCTTTGGTTCGCCACTTTCCGTCTCCAAACGAATAGGCAATCCGATGATTCGCTTGAATCTTGATGGTGACATCTGCCCACCTCTTTCCGGTCGGAATCTGGGCGGGTGTAGCTGGGGTGATCGACGAGGTCGGAATGCTTATGCCATACCGGTCCGCTGCCCAATCGGCCAACTCGGAAAGGTCTATCATTCTCGGGCCTGATGCGCTGCTCGCGACGAGCGGGGAGTTGGGGTTCAGCTCCACTTCGTTACGAAGCAGTTCAATCAGCAATTCAGCCAAATTGAATCTGCTTGTGCAGGCATCAAGACGACATTGCGTTTGCTGTTTAGCCAATTCAGAAGTCGAGGTGGCTCGCGCTTCGTCGCGATCGATTTCAGCCTCTTCACAGAATGCTTCGAGTAGTGAGAGAAGGGTAAAACCCGGCGGTATGTAGTCGACATTCAGGAGCATCGCTGCGGCGTCTTCTACCGAAAGCGGTTTGACGTCTTCAGAGCTAACCGGTGTATTCATCGAATTTCTACCTTTGCCGTCGGGCATCGTAAGTACTCCATACCAAAAGGATAAACGTAATCATTTCGAGGATGCATCCTGGATACACGTCTTACTTTGCCGTGCGCACGGCCCGCACGGCAGGGCATATCCGTAGGCCACGTGATTGGCGGACATTACATCGGATGTCTGAAAGGGCTGCCCTAAGGATATAAATGGAAAAGGCTCTTCGAGGTCATGATAAGAATGAAGTAATGGGTGGTGGTGTATTTAGGTGTCAGGGGGGGCGAAGTCAGCTGCCGATGGGAATGAGGTGGCCTACGAAAGACAAATCGGGTGTTCAATCGTCGGACCCGACGCCGCTGACATGCTGTCGATGTGCGTCAATGGCGACATGTCGTCGAGTGCGTCGAGTGGCCGGGGAGTTTCCGGCGACGGTATGGCAGCGCGGCTTGGCCCCGGGTGGTACCGCAGCTCGCAGCTGAAACAAAAGCCGACTGCGCACCCGACGCACCCGTCGATCCGACGCCAGAATTTCCTATGCGGGCTTCGCTGCCGTGGAGTATGTCGGCTCGGTAGGTGATTTGTGTACCCATGGTGCGGCAGGCTTGGCCGCATCTCCGTAATCGCATAGTGTGCTTTCCTCATCCCGAGATGGCGTGCAGCAATGGCAATCGTGAAAAGCGGTCAAATCATCGCGACCTTGGACGACTGGAAGGCGTGGGGTGGACCCAAGGACGTCCTTACGCAATGGGTCCCGAATCGCAGTGCCAAGGAATTGGCCCGCGCATGGCTTGCTGCTGGGCCCAATGCGATGCCGTCCGAGGTGATTAGCGTATTCGAGCACCACGCGGCATTCGGTCCGCTCCTCGGATGGGTGGCGGAACCAGAGGGGAAGTTGCCGTTCGATGCGTTCAGGGGCGAGCCGAGAAACAGCGATCTCGTTGTCCTCGCAGACGATCAGCACGGCAAGTATCTGATCGCGGTTGAAGGCAAGGCCGACGAACCGTTCGGGGAAACCGTGGCGGATGCGCTGGCAGCCGCATTGGAGCGGGGGCTATCCACGGATGGACGCTCGAAGGGAATCGCACGGATTGAGCAACTGGGGAGCGCCTTGCTTGGACCGAAGCAGCGCGGTGAACCACCCGTGGGTGACCTGCGTTACCAACTGCTGACAGCTTGTGCTGGCGCACTGTGCGAAGCGAAGCGGCAGGGGGTTTCGCGTGCGGTCATGCTCGTTCATGAATTCGTGACCATACGGACCGAGGACATCAATCATGCCCGCAACGCTGCGGACCTTGATGCGTTCGTCAGTCGGTTGTCACACCAGTCGGTTATTAGTGTCGATAGCGGTCGACTGTACGGGCCGTTTCGAGTTCCAGGCAACGATCTAATCCCCTGCGATGTGGATCTTTACCTCGGGAAGGTGGTCCGAAATATCCGTGACAACCCGCCAGAGCGATAGTTGAGGCGAACTGAACTGATAGTGCAGCAGTGTTGCGATCCGGCGCTGCGCAATCTGGCTAGAATTCTTGCTGGTGTCATGCAAAAGGGGCCACCGCCCCTGTACGTAAACCAAGCGCACACCCGACGCACCCGTCGACCCGACGCCGACCATCACCCATAGAGGGGGCGACAGTGGCGTCAAGTCGTCGAGTTCGTCGAGTCGTCAGTGGGTTTGTTTTGCGTCAGTCGATCGCCCGCAGCATGGCCCGGGCTTCTCGGTGCTCGAACAGGTACTCCCGCAGCAGGTGGTACTGGTCGGCGAACGTGTTGGCGAACGGGCTCGCGTTCAGGAACGACAAGTGGCTATACGCATACAGGCAAACCGTGATGCCCAGCGCATCGGCCGACAGGGCCCCTTCATAGCCGTTCTCGCACGCGACCCGAAAGCGTGCTTCCGTGTCCGGCGCCATGTAGAAGCCGCCGTTGCCGAGCAGGTAGAACGCCCAGTAGCCGCCGTGGTAGGCCTGGGCAAGCTGCCCCGCAAAGTTGAACACGGCCGGTTCGAGCAACAGCGGGAAGTTCGTGCCGAACAGCTCGGCGGTGATTGAGAGGCGCTGGCTTTCGGGGACCAGCTGGCGCGTGATCTGGGTATCGATCATGGGATTCTCCAAAAAGATGATTCACGTGGACGGTCCGGAGCCGAGCTCCAGCCGCTTGAGGTCGAGGTAAGCCGAGAGGTAGCGCTCCAGCAGCCCCGGGGCGAAGTCAGGGAATTCGCTGTCGAGGATCTGGATGGCGACCATCTCGTACCGGTCGAACAGGTCATGGCCGTCGCCCGGAAGAGACCTGACGGCTTCCTCCAGGCGAGCGCCGACCTCCGCGAGGGTGCGGATAGTCATCGGGGTCTCCTTGTGTCGGTGGTTGGATAGCGGGGCTTACGCGGGCCGCGGGGAAGGAACTAGAACTGCAGGGTCAGGTAGGGGTTGGTGCAGGACGGGAGCGGCATGTGGTCGAGGGGTACGCCCGCCATCAGCCGGGCTTGGGCGTTCACGGCTTCCGGCAACTCGTCATTCGGCAGGTCCCAGGCGCTGACGATCTCGAACGCGTCCTGGATGTAGTCTTCGAGCAGGGTTTCACAGGTCATGGGCGATTCCTCCTGAGGAAGTAGGCAAGCCCGCCCAGTCCGGTGAGCCCGAGGGCCGACCAGAAGACCGGGGGATTGGTGATGAACAGCACGACCAGCAGTGGACCCGCCCAGACATTGAGCGGGGGCACCACAAGGCAAGCGAGGGTTGCGGCAAACAGGGTGACGGACAGCACTAGGCAGCCTCCTTGGGTTTGCAGAACGGGGTGTTTTCAGTAAGTCGTTGAAAAGAAACGGAAAGCGGTAGGGGCGGTATAGGGTCGGTTTGAACCTGGCCCCGAAAAATCAATGCAGAAAAGCGTTGAGATTCAAGCAGTTACAGAAGGGATTTTCGGGAGAGCGTCCGACACCTACTCGGAAAGTCAGGTTGGTGGGAGGCGTGAGATCGAGAGAGGGCTATCCCTTCTTGGCGGCTGGCTTCTTGGCGGATGGGCGTCCCGGCTTGCGCTTGGAGAGGTCCGCTTTGACTGCTTTGGGCTTGGCCGGCAGCGTCGGCTTGGTGCCGGCGGCGTCATCGGGAAGGTTGGCGTTCGAAGCGATCAGCTTGTCCATCCGGGCCTGGAAGTCGGACCCTTCGACCAGTTCGTGGACCCGCTGCTTCCCCGGAAGAGGGCGGATCAGGTTTTCGGCCGCCAGCACCGCCAGCAGGAAACCGGGCGTGTTCACCGACTGCCCCCGGAACAGGGGCATGAGCCGTATAGCCGATATGGGACTACCGGCGCTCAAGGCCTTCTGGATATCCTTCAGGGCGACCCACTCCTGGCTGAAGAATCCGCCGCCGGAGTTGGAGGCGACACGGACGTAGATGTCCTTCTGGCGATCACAGGCTATGTTGTAGGTGAGGTCCGACTTGCCGCTGATGGTCGGACATTGGGCCTTCTTCAGTATGCGGAAGGTAGGCGCTGTGGAGGCATGATCGACGGGCGTAGCAGTACTGGGCTTGCGTTGAGCAGCCATAGTGGGACTCCTGGGTTGGTGGAGCGCTGGCGGAATGCCGGGCTTCAAATGAAACGCTGGTTATGGCCCAGCGGTGGCGGATCAGAGCAACCCGCGCTCAGCGAAGGAAAGGGCTTCCGCGCTCCCGACCACGAAATGGTCCAGAACGCGAATGTCGACGGTGCCGAGCGCGGCCTTGAGCCGTTGGGTCAACCGCTGATCGGACTGGGACGGTTCCGACACGCCGGACGGATGGTTGTGATAGAGAATAACGGCCGCAGCATTCAGTGCCAGGGCGCGCTTGACGACCTCGCGGGGATACACGCTCGCGCCATCGATGGTGCCTCTGAACAGATCCTCGGCGGCGATCACGGCGTGCTGGTTGTCCAGGAACAGGCAACCGAATACCTCGTGCTCCAAGTGCCCGACCTGAAGCCTGAGGTAATCCTTGACTTCCGTCGGGTTGCTCAAGCACGTGCCTTGCCGAATGCGGCGGAGCAAGATTTGACGTGCGCGTTCGAGAAGCCGCTGCTCTCGAAGATGTTGATCGGTCTTGGGGGCAGCAGGGGACGGAGGCTCGCGGTTTGCAGCCATAGGGGGCTCCTGGGTTGGGGTTGGTGAAGCGCTGGCGGGGAGATGCCGGGCTTCATATAAGATGCTGTTTTTTGCGCGCAATGGGGCGTCAGTTAGCAGCCGTTACATCTGAGTCAGCATCACCTGGTGATGCTCTTGGTGTGCAAGATGACGATCTAGACGATCTGCCGGGCTCGCGCCCACGACACACGTCGCTTTAGATAACTCGATTGGTTGACCGCTGTTGCTCAGGTCAGCTCTTGTTTTCGGGGGCGGTCTCCGCGCATCATGCGCGGTAAATGTCCCAGCGGAGAGATGTATGACACCTGACAACGCGCTCGGAGTTCTCCGGCAGGCCCGGTTGCGCTATTCCCAGCGCGAATTGGCCGACCTGCTAGGCGTGAACGAAAGCACCTATCGACGCTGGGAGGTCAAATCCGAAATTCCGTCGTATCGCATCGATGCGATACGCCAACGCATCCTGCCGTTAATAACAGCGACGCCGAAGGACGGTCGCGAGTTCACCTTCATCGACCTCTTTGCCGGTATCGGTGGAATTCGATTGGGCTTCGAGGCGCAAGGCGGACATTGCGTCTTCACCAGTGAGTGGAATACCTACGCACAAAAAACGTATTTGGCAAATTTCCCTGCTAGCGAAGATCACGTATTCGAGGGAGATATCACCGCAGTGGATGCGGCCGTTATCCCGGATCATGACGTACTGCTGGCCGGCTTTCCGTGTCAACCATTCAGCATTGCTGGGGTGTCCAAGAAAAATGCACTTGGAAGGCCGCACGGATTCGAGTGCACGACCCAGGGCACACTTTTCTATGATGTGGCGCGTATCATCAAAACGAAAAGGCCGCGAGCGTTCTTGCTTGAAAATGTAAAAAACCTGATATCTCACGACAAGGGCAGGACCTTCGCCACGATATTAGAAACGCTGCGCGATGAACTCGGATATAAGGATGTGCATTACAAAATCATCGATGGTCAACGCTTCGTGCCGCAGCATCGGGAGCGCATTCTAATTGTTGGATTCCGCGAGCCTGCGGGCTTTTCATGGACGGATCTCCGCCTGCCCGAGCGGGGGCCGTCTCTGTCAAGTATCTTGCATCCGCAAGACGGCAGCGAAGCGCCAGATCCACGCTGGACGCATGGAAGCAATGCAACTGTGCTTCCGAAGTACACGCTGACTCCCAAGCTTTGGGAATATTTGCAGGCATATGCGGCCAAGCACCGCGCCGCGGGAAATGGATTTGGCTTTGGCCTTGTCGATGGGGACAGCGTTACACGTACATTGTCGGCTCGCTACTACAAGGACGGGTCGGAAATCTTGATCTCCCAAGGAGGACGCAAACGACCGCGAAGACTCACGCCACGCGAATGCGCCAGGTTGATGGGTTTTCCCGACAGCTTTCAGATACCGGTAAGCGATACTCAGGCATACAAGCAGTTCGGAAACAGTGTCGTTGTGCCTGTCGTTGCGGAGGTGGCTCGGATTATGAAGCCGCGAATCATGGAGTTGGTAGAGCGAGACCGGGAACAAAGACAGGAAGTGCTACGGTTTAGCTAGACAAAAAAGAGGAAAGGCATATGACAACCAGTCGGATTCCCGCTTTCAACGACAACTCATTTGATGGCATGCAACATTGGTTTGCTGAGCTGTCTGCGCGCGGGCTTATTTTCCATCCCGACGACTGCCCATCGGACATTATTAGCACACGCGACGATAGTCCCCTCTTTACGCCCTACGAATGCGCGGAACTGGCGGAGGTATTAGCCGCGATGTTCGAGACATTTGGCGACGACGTATATGAGGCTGTATATCCGGTCTTCATGAAGGCGGCAGGGCAACGATTGGATTCCTGATGGTGGATGTTGTCGATCAGGCTACTCGAAGTCGGATGATGTCGGGTATTCGAGGGCGTAACACCAAGCCAGAAAAATTAGTTCGGAGCTTGTTGCACCGAAGAGGGTTCAGATTTCGCATTTGTGTTAAGGATTTACCGGGCAAACCGGATGTCGTCCTTCCGCGTTATCGCTGTGTCATATTTGTAAACGGGTGCTTTTGGCATGGCCACAATTGCGGCCTGTTCAAATTGCCTGGAACGAGAACGGAATTCTGGAAAAGAAAATTAGAAAAGAACAAAGAAAACGATCAGAAATCAATCGCTGAGCTTATCGAAAAGGGCTGGCGTGTCTGCATAATCTGGGAATGCAGTATCAAGGCAAACCGAAAAGACATGAGTCCGATCATTGATCTAGTGACCAACTGGTTGCGGGTAGGTGGCAAATTTCTTGAAACGAATTCAGGGATTGAAAGCGGATAATCTTAACTATGGAAGCAAGCGACCACGAAAATGAATCTTACAGGAAAAGCAATACTTGGAGCATAGAAGATGGCCGCCTAGTATTCAGAATGCAGGACGGCACATTAATTAGGCCCTCTGCCGAGCAGATATGGAAATCAATCTACGGCAATAGCAATGAATTTCCCGTTAACCCGGCGATAGCACTGCCAGAGTACTCGTTTTCACGATTTCCATTGGACTTGGCTTTGTTGCTCACTGGTAGGTCTCCGGGGAACATCTGTGTCGAATTAGTGGCTAATTTGCTGCCGGACATTGCGGTCATTCCCGATCTTGAGGTCGATCAATTAATCGTCGGCAATACGTGGAATCCAATAGATTTGTCGGCGTATGAAGATTGTCTTGCCGATATTGGCAGGCAGGGTATCGAGCTTGGACACACTATATCCGTTGGGCAGTTGATCTGGCTGAGAAACCAGCCAGATCTCCCTCTCCAGTTGATTGACCGCTTGGAGAGTTCCGATCCCTGCGAATTGCGCGCACCAGCCACCCTTAATGCTGCGGAATGGGGGTTGAATGGCGAGTTGTATCCTTATCAAAGAGATGGTGTTCATTTCATAAACCTGATAGCCAGCCAGGGCCTTGGATGCATCATCGGAGATGAAATGGGATTGGGGAAAACAATCCAGGTTATTGCCGTTATGCTGGCGGAACGCGCGGCTGGACATTACCCCTCCCTGATAGTTGCTCCAGCCACGCTGCTGGAAAATTGGCGGAGAGAGCTTGCGCAGTTTGCTCCCTCGTTGTCGATCTGCGTTCACGCAGGGTCAACGAGGGCAGGTATCGTTTCTCGGCTTAAGACGTACGACGTGGTTATCACTTCATACGATATTGCTGTGCGAGATGAACCGATGCTTTCGTCGGTCGAGTGGAACTTGATCGCGCTAGACGAGGCCCAAAATATTAAAAATCCGGATGCACAGAGAACGATTGCCATCAAAAGGCTGCCCAGACGGGTGTCCTTAGCGGTTACGGGTACCCCAGTTGAGAATCGTCTGACAGACCTTTGGTCGTTGTCTGATTTTGCCCTGCCTGGATTGCTCGGAAGCCGTAGCGAATTCGAGAGCGCGTTCGAGAATACCGTTGATGACGCTTCGCAGCTTGCGCCTATTGTCGCTCCGATATTGCTTCGTCGTAGGGTTAAAGACGTCGCAAAGGATCTGCCAGAAAGAATAGACATTCCGCAACACATACAAATGTCTCGGCGCATGGCCGAAATGTACGAAGAAATTCGAATTGCTGCGATGGATGAATACAAAAAGGGCGTCTCGCTCGCGGTTCTGACAAAATTGCGCATGTTCTGCTGCCACCCTTACCTCGCCGATTGCGAGCTTATGAGCGGGGAAGGCGAACCGCCAAAATACCAACGTACCCTTGAATTGCTTGATGAAATATTCGCGTGTAGCGAGAAATGCCTGATCTTTACGAGCTACACGCGCATGATTGATATCTTTGTCAGGGATTTGCCGTCTAGATTTTCTGGCATGTATTTCAACTACATTGACGGAAGAGTTCCTGTGCCGCTGCGCCAAACCATTGTTGACGAGTTCTCTGCATGTCGAGGTGGCGGGGCCCTGGTCCTCAATCCTCGTGCTGCAGGTGTGGGGCTTAACATTACCGCTGCGAACCATGTTGTTCATTACAACCCGGAATGGAATCCGGCGATTGAGGATCAGGCATCCGCCCGCGCATATCGGCGAAAGCAGCAACGCCCCGTAACTGTGCACCAGCTTTACTACGTAAACACCGTTGAGGAATTTATGGTTAGTCGTTTAGCGCTAAAACGCGGTTTGGCTAAGCATGCAGCTATCGGTCATGAAGGCGAAGCGACAACAACTGAAATAATGCAAGCGCTTAGTGCTTCGCCGCTGTCCAGGTTTGGAGAGGTCGCATGACTGATATTGCCCGGATAACCAAGAAACTCAGTGCAAACGACATTGGTAAAAATGGAAGCCATCAGGCAGGCATGCATATACCTAAGGATCCTTCAATCCTAGAGTTTTTTCCGCCGTTGAAGGCTACTGAAAAGAATCCGAGGGTTTCCCTGACTCTATCGGAGCCAGACGCAATAACGCGATGGACTTTTAATTTCATTTACTACAACAACAAGTTTTTCGGTGGAACCAGGAATGAGTATCGGTTGACTGGTATGACGAAATTCTTGGCTGCGCGAAATGCAAACGTTGGAGATGTTGTCGTGCTTTCTAAGGGTCATGGAAACAAACTCGTTATTGAAGTGATCCGGAATGGTCAATTCGCTACGGAGCATGACGAAATCCTGGTTCTTTCCGGCGGATGGAAAGTAATAAAGATATAGGAAGGGGCAAATCGAATGGCGAAGGGAAGTGATATGACGCCGGAATATTTCGAGGTTCAACCAGATCCGGAGCGGATCATTGAAGGCCTTCGAGATACCGGCTACGAATTCAACACTGCACTGGCTGACATAATAGACAATGCCATAGCAGCAGGTGCGAGCATTATCGATGTTCGAGTGGCTATGGATTTTGGAGGACAGGTAATTGTTTCCGTGGCCGACGACGGCTGCGGTATGGATCGGGATGGTCTGATAAACGCCATGCGGTATGGTTCTAGGCGCCGCGTAGATAAATCTAGCCTGGGTAAGTTTGGTCTTGGACTGAAAACGGCATCAACGGCGTTCTGTCGGCGGCTGTCAGCGATCAGTCGCGGTACGAGCGATGGGGGGGTTCTTAAGGCAACCTGGGATCTTGACCACATCGCCCATGTTGAACGGTGGGATCTTCAAATTGCGTCGGCAGAGTCTGATGAGATTGCGCTTCTTGATAATGTCGCGAAGGGGAAAACCGGGACTGTAATTTTATGGGAAAAAGTCGATAGGCTGCTAAAGACTTACTCGAACGCCTCCGGGAAGCATGCGCGAAATGCGTTGAAAAGATATACGGATAATGCGCGTTTTCATATCTCGATGGTTTATCAACGATTCCTCGATCCAAATGACCCCAGGGCCAATAACGTAATAATCAACGTAAACGGTGAAGCAGTGCAGGCGTGGGACCCGTACTGTGTGTCCGAAACCAAATCGCCGATAGCGGAAAAGGTGCAGAAGGTAGAAATCAGCGACAAGGATGTCGCCGAGTTTACAGTGAGGGCCTTTATTCTTCCGCGCAAAGACGAATTTTCAAGTCAAACCGTTTTAAGGGAGGCACGCCTTACCAACGACATGCAGGGCCTCTACATTTACAGAGAGAATCGATTGATTCATGGGCCCGACTGGCTGGATATGTTTAGCAAGGAGCCGCACATGACTCTTTGCAGGATTGAGTTATCGTTCAATCACAAACTGGACGACGCGTTCCAGGTAGATATCAAGAAGTCAAGGATTCTGCTTGATGAAATCTTATATGATTGGATGCAGAAATTCCTGCAAGGGCCGCGGCGCGAGGCGCAGGAGAGATACCGAAAAGGGGTGGCGGCCGTCATCTCAGGGGCTGCCGCCTTGCTGCATACTGGGTCGAATAACTCCATTCACTCAAAAGCCGATCAATTAAGGACCGCCGATATTGAATCCGTTGACGGGGTGACCGGCGATGTAACGATCACGAATAAAAATGGGCTGACAAAGCTCCGAATTAAGTTGCTGGAGCCAACCGGAGTCGGAGAGTGTCACGTACAGCCAATTGATAGCCTGCAAGATGGCGTGCTTTGGGAGCCAGCGTTTATAGACGGTAACCAAGCTGTTCGTATTAATACCGGTCACCCGTATTATCACAAGGTCTATATTCCCAATAAGAAATCTGGAGTAACTATTCAGGGATTGGATTCACTGATATGGGGGCTTTGCGCTGCCGAACTTGGAAACGTGAGCGAAACTAATAAGCGCAATTTTGAGGAAATGCGATATGAGGTTTCCAGAATACTTCGCAAGCTCGTAGAGGACCTGCCAGATCCGGCAGAGGACCAACTCACCTGAATTAACGGTGGACAAGATCTTGGCTATTGATTGCAGTCAACTCGCAGATTCGCTCTCCGGAAGGTTTCGCCTTAGCCTGAGCGGTTCCGCTGCCTCGACGGCAAAAGGCGTAGGCGTTGCAGTTCGGCCAGCAGACTTGTCGCCACCGAACGGCTTCATGTTGCTGATTACGCCCGGTTGGAAAAGCATAGACGCGGAGTTCGTCCCGGATAACTACGCAGGATCTCTGATTAGGGCTATGGGGAATTCGGGGCCTCGGGCACGGGAGCTTTTCTCCAGTTTGGCAGACGTCTTCGTCAAAAAGGGGTACCGAATCGATCTCAGCATCAACGGTTCCGTCACGCTTCCAACTGCACCGCTCCCGGTACATCCTTGGGCAAGGTTTGAGATAAACGTACATCGTCTAACCAGCGCCTTAGATGATGGAGATACCGCACAACTTACCTCTGCGACCGATATTGCGGGTGTTTGTCTTTCATTGCTACTGACATTGCTTCCACTTGAAGAGGATGAGGGGGCGACTCCAGCGTTATATGAGGCGCGTCTACCCGAGGGCGCCTGCACTAAAGTAGTTGTGAACAAATACGAACGAAGCCCTGCAAACAGGGCGGCATGCATCGCGGTCCATGGTTCAGTGTGCAAAGTTTGTGGATTTGATTTCGGAAAATTCTACGGTCAGTTCGGTCAGGGGTATATCGAGGTTCACCACCGAATTCCTATTGCGAAGATGAGTGGCAATTACGTCGTTAATCCAGTGACGGATCTTGTGCCGCTTTGCTCGAATTGTCATTCAGTGGTGCACCGGCATAACCCCCCGGTTGATCCTGAGGTGCTAGCGGGCGTAATCAAAGAAAAGTGATGCTGATGCTCGCAGCATTGATCGGAGTATTACCAAATCGTATTTCACAAAACTGCTGAGCGCCCATGCATATGCTGAGAAAAGCGGTTGTTGATAACTTGACGAGGCCTAGGCTGATTTGGCTATCTGTTCAACTCGGAATTTTTGATGCTCGAGATCTGCCCAAGGCGGAACTGAGAGCGAGGTTTGTCCGGTCACGGCTATTCGACAACGAGACTATGCTCTACGGTCTCAAGATAGACGACCTCCGGTCTGTTGCGGCGTCGCTGGATATTGATATCGCACGTGTTCCTAGGAAGGATTTGATCAACCAGTTGCTAACTTATCGGCGGAAGTCGGCACCAAAGCCAAAAACGAAACCACGCCATAAAACGAAGAATAAGGTGGCGCCTGAGTCGGAGCTTGGGCAAGCTTTGGGCGATGAATGCTACATTCCCACTGGCGTGAGCGAAGCCAATGATGGTGAGGGTGCTAATCAGACTGAGCGTGATATCGACGCTAAACAACGGAAGTCTGAACCGGGCTTTAAAGCGTCTGATGTGCCCCCTCACTTGTTCGCCTGCCGACACATGTGGTTATACGAGCAGGGACCCTATTGGGTGCTTAGTAGTAGAAACGCTTCGACGGTTTCTGTATTTGACTCAAAGGAATCCGCTAAGTCTTGGCACAAGGCGTTTGACGAATTTCGAGGTTTTAAACATACCTTAGCCAATATCGGTTATCCGCCTGGCTTCAAGGGCTCGCTCCCCAACGGCAAGATTCGACCTCCAGGGTTGACGGACGAAAGTGATACTGCTGATTCCGAGCAGATAGCTGCTCCGCCGACGACTGATGAAGCTGACGCTCAGGGAGAGGAAGACACGCCCGATACCTTGTACGAATGCCCCGTCTGTCAGGCTCCTGTTGCACTAAGGGACGCGAAATCCCATCTTAAACAGCATAGAGTACGGCGCGAAATTAAGCCCGTTTTGAAGGATTGGATCCGCGGGCTTGAAGACGCAGCACGCGCGGTGTTGGCCAAGGGCTCTCGCAGGGGAGGTGATTCAGGAGCGCCCGGGAAGCGCCGTGAAGCGGGCGGAGCAAGCCCGTCATCGGTAAATGCTGAAAGCATACGCCTCACTGGGCACCTTCGTTCCGTGCGTAGGGTTGGATGAACGCGATCAAACCAGTAACGGCCGCATCGGGGGTTAGGCGTAAGCTTCTTATATTTCCGACGAGGGGCGTCGTTTTAGCGAATTAGCAGCTTCTCCAAGTCATTCCCACCGTCTACCCACTCCTGAACCCACTTGGGCTTCCTGCCGCGCCCCGTCCAGGTCACGGTAGGATCCGTTGGGGATTCGTATTTCGGCTTTACAGCCGTAGGGGTGCCGCCACCAGCCTTTCCAGGCTTACGCCCCTTTTTGCCCTTTGCCGCAAGCGCCTCCGTGAGCTGCTCAATCGAAATGCCGTTCTTTTCCATCAAATCGCGGATCTGCCCGACGGCTTTATCGAAGCTGCCCTTGCGCATGCGCTCGGCCTGGGTCTGGAGCTTGGCTATCTGCTTTTGAAGTTCGGCGTAGGTTTTTGCGGCCATTTGGATATTCCTTCTGAGCGAGTCACGGGTGAGAATGGATGTCGGCACCGACATTACAGGCGATTGTGGCGAATGATGCCATCAATTAGATAAATAAAAGGCTAAAAAAACGTCCATGTTATGACCCGGCGAATTTCCGCTTAGGAATCTTACGCAGTCCCAATAAGACGTTCATTCCTCCGCATTGATGGTAAAGGCCATTTCGACAGAGTCTTGCATTAGCCTTGGCGAACTCACTTCCCTCGCGCGGCAGGTGACGCGCCGGGCTGCCCCAGTACGGTGCTGATGCCCGACTCCGGCCGCGTGGCGCAGGGGACGCCTCTGGGGGCGAGCTGAGACCCTGTGGGAGTGAGCGGCGGGCGCGGCAGGGGGCAGCGAAGCGCGGTGTCCCGGACCGCAGCTAGGCCACAGGGCCCATCGGGAAACTGGAAATCTGGCGAACTGGGCCGGTGGTCAGGTTTGCAGCTTTCCAGAATCCCAGCTCCCCGGCGTTTCGCATGCCGTTGATGGGCGGGGAGGTCGGCACGGTCGCTGTTTCGTGGCCCATATAGGCCACGGACGAACCGGGGACCCTGACCTACACTCTATCGTTGGACTGGTGCAGGGTGCGGCCAAGAGATAGGGAAGGGAATCTGTTGAAGCGACCGCAGACAACCGGGTCATTACATGATTGCCCACGGCTGCAGCTTCACTGGTTTATTACTAGCCACTTCGAACATTTTTTTTCACCCACTTCGGCAATTTGGGCGGTCAGCGTTACGGCCGCTGTTGCCGGTGGGAAATTCTCTGGGACGGTGAACGGCTGATCGATCTCCTGCCCGTATTCGTACGGCAGTGCTCGTCCGTTCCCATATTGCTGCTGCAACTGTTCGCGCTCCTTCGCGTCTGGAATGATCAGCTGCAGGTCGCCGATGCGGGATTCAATCGTCATTCCGAACAATTTGACTCGTGCCGACGCGACGATGGACACTTGCTTGCTGAATACGCTTTCTCCGACCTTCAGTGCCGCTCTCAACAGCACGGGCTCGCCTGGAGTTGCATGCGTTTTCGTCTGCAGCGTTGTGGGGTCCAAAAGCTCGCAGCTCACCTCGAAATCGTTCGGCCCGACCGGAACCGTCGCGGCATGAATCATGGTGATTGGCAAACAAGCCGCTGCAGCCGCAATGGTGATGTTCCGAATTGATCGATTTGTCCGTGTCATACGTCTTCCTTTCACTGGTGAATGCGTTGCCTGTAGGGACAACGACAGACTAGGTTGTGATGCACAGCCTAGTCCATGGCCCATATGGGCTACGGGCGTTTGCGCGTCGGTGATGCTTGCGAAGGTGCTTTGCCCTGGATTGAACGGGTGGTCCGTTCATGGTGGCAGCCTTCGCGTGGAATCAGTGGCAGGCTTTGCGCGGAATACGCAGAGAGATGCTGAATGCATGCCGAGCGCACTTCCCTCGCGTTCCAGGCGCTGTGCCAGGCCACCCCAGTACGGTGGTGCTGATGCCCGAGACAGCCGCGCGGTGTAGTGGATGCCGCAGGGGGGCGAGGTGTGGCTAATGGGAGTCAGCGGCGGGTGAGGACTCGCGGCATCGGAGCCCCATGTCCGAGGCCGCAGCTTGGCCACTACTCCCCACCGGGAAACTGGGAATCTGGAGACCTGGAAAACTGGGATTCTGGGCCGGTGGTCAGCTTTCCAGAATTCCGGAACTCCGGTTCCCCGCCGCGTCGGTTGTCGGTCTTGACTCGGCCGCCGGCTCTAGGTCGTTGACCAGATTTTTTTCACGCGAGATCACGACAAAGTGGCGCGTCTGCGCTGGTAACCGATGCCGGCCAAGCCGAGGCTGAACAGCGCGAGCGTGGCCGGTTCGGGAACGCCGTTAACTTCGGCGATCGTCAGGTCATAAGGTTCCGGACCAACGCTTCCGTCTTCTTCGGTAACCAAATCCAGAAAATTCATCATTCCGCTAAGGTTGCCTGTGCCGCCAACATAGTAGGAGCCAACGTTGAATCCGTCGGTGCCCGGTTGAGAAGCTCCGTTAGGAACGAGGTAGTCAGGTACGTTGCAGCATGCGCTCAGCAACAGGGAATAGGACCCGGCAGCCAAGTTCTGCGTCAGATGTGCCCAAAAATTTCCCGAATCGTAATCATCGTCGTTGGTCACAAGATGCACGCCAGCGTCGTCGAACAGTGAAAGCGTCGTATCGTAGTAGCCGCCAGTGGAGGCCATATCAACGATGCCACCTCCCGTGCTGAACGAAATGACGTCGTAACCCGCTGAGTTGAAATTGCCGGACGCTATGATGGTCGCGCTAGCCGAAGTCGCGCCTATGCCCGTAGCCAGAGCAAGAACGGTGCTCAACATCAATTTTTTCGACTTTGTCATTTAGCCTCCCCTTAAGTGACCTGCTACTCGGCACAATGTCATTGGTTAAGAATGCTCAAAGCAGTAATCGGGCCATTAATTGAGAGTCGGAGCTGTATCTATGAAATCAATGCGTTGGAGTGGGCTAGCGCTGCTCATATGCGTCTGTGATGGGGGGGCAAGCTCTCGATGTAAAGAATGCTGACACTTCTGGAGTAGAGCACGATCAGGTGCGACGGCATCGATGTGCCTGCTGCGATCTGCTCGCGTGCAACCCCCGTGGGCCGTTTTGCCGCGGCAGCCGAGGCGGGCTGGCGTGATGAAGGCAAGCGCATTTTTTCGTTGCGGGCCGGTTTAACGAACTGCGGGAAACCGGACTGAACGTGTTTATGCAATGGCGGTTAGTTCGACCTGGTCTGTTTCTGAAAAAGATGGGCATAGAAACCGTTGTGCCCGTTGAGGTGAGATAGCCGGGACTGAGCAAGTGACTGCAAGTGACGGCATGCCTCGATCCCGGAACAAAAAACCCGCCGCGTGGGCGGGTTCTGTAATGCTACGACGAATTACGCTTTACGTTTGCGCCGCTCGTAGCCGATGCCAGCCAAGCCGAGGCCGAACAGCGCGAGGGTGGCCGGTTCGGGAACCTGTGACAGCGAAACATGCAGCGTGTAGTTGCCTCCAGCGTACAAGCCATCCTGATCCCATTTGAAGGTGGCTCCGTTTCCTTCGTAGGAGATGCCGCCGTAATCGCCGTCGGGACGGACCATTGGAAGAGCCTGACCAGTTAAATCGAAGTCAGTAAAGTTCATGTAGTTGCTTACGGCGATATAGTGCCAGCCGGCCGCGTTGAAGCGGTAGGTTCCGAGAAAGGCGTCGAAAATCGTCGCAGAGCCGGGATCCGTTGTCCTTCCAGCGTCATCGGAGTCGGCCAGCACGCGCTGCCCGGCGTCGAACAACGTCAGGATGGTATCGGTGCCTTCCCCGCAAAACTCACCGTTGAGACTGAGGCTCGAACATGCTCCGTCGATGTCGAAGAATCCCGTCACGCCCGCTGTCGGCACGAAGAGGCGGTAGATGTCGACGTCGTTTGCCGACGCGGTCCCGCCGCGAACAGACACGTGCGGATGGGTGGTCGAGTCGAAGATCTCTGCAACGAAGTCCGTGGAAAAATGTCCGCTCAGGTCCTGGGCGCTCGCGAAGGTATCATTCGATTCGACTTCGTCGATCAGTGCCGCGTTGGCAGAAGTCAGGGCACACATGAGCACGAAAAACGCAATTGGTCGCATGACGGGCATTGTTGGTCCTCTCTGTGAGTGGTTGGCCGGAGATCTTGGCTCGCGAAGTCCCCCCGCCGCTCCGCACGGACTTAAACAGCAATAACTGCGCCACAGATGAACTTGTATGCAAAAACAATAGGATAAGGTCGAAATTCCCCACTCATAGTGGCTTCCACAAGGGCGTCTGTAAAGTATTTCGACAATCCGTGTTTGTGCGCGCTGAAAGTTGACCAGCAAACGAGGGTTATGCGCGTTGAAGGGTGACCACAGGCCCCCGCGCCAGAATAGTTGGCAACTGGTTTCTTCTTGTCAGTCATGGAGGCGGGAGGCGCTGGACGATGAGCGATGTCGAGATATTCGGATGAGTTGAAGGAGTCGGTGCTGCGGCGGACATTGCTCGCAGATGTGCGTCAGTTCACAGATTGGCCGTGATGTGGTCCGCAGGCGTGCCTAGAATCACAGCAGAGTCAGTTGGGGGCACGTCAATGGCAGACAAGCGGCAAACCGATATCGATGCGGCACGGACGCGGTTCCGGGCAGGGTCGCGCGTATTCGCGGACAGGGGGCAGTGGTATTTCAACACCCGTGAAGGCACCGTCGAGGGTCCTTACGCCGACAAGCAGTCGGCCGAACGCTTTCTGGAGAGCTACGTGCAGGTCATTAGCTCGAAGTTCGTGCCAAGCACGAAGTTCAGCCTTATGGAGGATGATGCTTACGAGACTCCCGTTGCACGCTCAGCGGATTCGCCTGATTTAGGTCTCGGACGGCTCATCCGGGCTCGCTAGTCGAGCAACACCATCGCCCGCTGTCGCCCTTTTGGGACTGTTGGAAAGTTTTACAATTCGCCCGTCCCGGTAATGATTCGCGCCCTCGGCAAATCTAAAGCTTGACTGTTTCCAAAGTATTTTTCCTTCCTTGGCCTGGAAAGTGCTCAGCCCTTAGCAAGTGCGTCCCGTAGCACGCGTGAGCGACAGACAGCAGCTACACGCGGGGCTTCGTCACATCCGTCATAGGGAGGGCACGCTATGCCATGGCTTCAGCTAAATGCCGTGCTGCTGCTCATCAGGAATGCACGCAGGGCCAGCGATTCCGGCCGGGTCAACGATGTCGCGTATCTGCTCGAACTTATCGAGAACGAGGTGACAGACTTGGTGACGGCGGACGAGCCAGTCGATCAGGGCCATAGCTCACCGTCGTATATCCCGGAGGGTATCCACGCTGACGCCCACTACAGCGGCCCGTTCAGGCGCAGGACGGACCCGCCCGACGGGCACCACAGCAGCTAGCAAGACGGGCCGCTCGTGGTCGATCAGCGCCATCGCGCCCCGCCGTAGCTCATGTGCGCCACAGTACAGACACACGCTACGCCGAGCCGGTAGCCTTTCCCATTGCTGGGAGGATGCGTCATGAAATCACAGGAACTAGCCAACTTGCTGGAGCTCATCAGGGAGTGCCGCGAGGTGCTGGCATCCGGTCGCATTGCGGACGGTGCGCACATGGCCAGGCTCGCGGAGGCTGAACTTGCCGAACTGATGGGGCTGGACGCGGTGTCAGTCGATAAGCGCCATCGCTCGCCGGTGTATCACCGGCATGGTATCCACGCTTGCACGGGCTACAGCGGCCCATTCAGACGGCGCGCAGACGCGCCCGACTGGCAGAACAGCCGCCGCTAGCACGCGCCCCGTGATCTCCTAACGACCCGCGGACGAGAGCCGCTATGTCTGAAGACTTTGCTGACCCGCGCAGTGGTATAGACCGGCGAGCACAGCTGTACGGCGCGGTCGGGCGGGACGACGAAAAGAGGGTGCTCAGCGATAGGCGTGTCTTTCGTCAGACACGAACAAACAAGCCGTGGTGGCTAATGCGTCGCTACGTCAGTGCTGAGAAATTTCACGAACATAGCGGTCGTTGCTAACCGTTTGTGCCGGAGGAAGACCCGACCGCGTGGGCACGACGACCCTTGACGCGTAATCGCCGGCTTGGACTTCTCCGAGCCCGCCATGCAGCACGCGCCCGATCGGTAATACCCGGAGGGACACGATTTCCCGGCGCGCTCGATGGGCCGGCCTTGATGCCTGGTCAAAATTCAACGAGCACGGGTGGTCAGAATTTAACGCGCACGAACACCCCGAGCGAGCCTTTCGGGTGCCCCAGTCGACCCGGAGACCGTTTGTTCGTATCATCGTGTCCAGGCTACAGCCGCCCATCGATCACTGGTTGCACTGCTTATGCAACACGGCATCTTCAATAAAGAGAGCGAGGTGTGTTATGGCGGATATCCATCTGAGCACGGGTGAGTCTTTCGAGCATATACATTCGGCACCCTCCGTCACCGAATTGGTGGAAGGGGCGGTCGAGCTGCAACTGCCCGGATCACGGGTCTTGCTGGCGACAGGCCAGCCGACGCACATACCTGCGGGTACGCGCCATGCATTGAAGAATGTGGGCAGCAAGTTGGCGATCGTTCGCTGCGGGACGTGCGCACCGCCTGATGGTTCTTCCTCCTATGGCTGAGGGACTCATCGGTCCCCCGGGCGGGCAACGGTGCATCCGGAAGAACCGGGCCATCACGCTCGCCTGGTGTCTGGCAGCTGTCGCCACTGTGGTGCTGGTGTGTTCGTTCGCGAGCGACGCCGACAGCCGAGACAATGCATTCACGCTTTTCACTGCCACCGTCGGGCTGGCGATCGCGCTGCAGCAATGGGCAGCTTCCGTGCGACCGTATCTCAGCCACACCGCGGCACCACGGCAGAATGAGCACGGGAGCGCACTGTATGTTGCTACTCCACCGTCGTCTCCGCATCCCTTGTCGTGGAAGGTCGCGCTGCGCAACGTGGGTGGCGGGCCGGCGATCTTTCGCAAGGTCCATTTCGAACTGTGCTTGCCTGCCACTGCCGCCGAGGCCAAACGCGCTGCGGCGTCATATGATTCGGCCGACGCTCTTGCCGAGGCTCTCGGCGCCGCAGGGTTGAGCTTTGGCACGGACTTCTATCTCTACAACGTCAGCCCCGGTGGAGCGCTCGCTCCGCTAGCCGAAACGGCATTGTTCGAACTGGCCATCTGCAAGTCACATGCAATCTCAACGCTCGACATCCATCTGGAGTTCGAAGGACTGCTCGGTGACCGGTTCACAAAAACTGTCAACTGCATTCCCCGTGCCGGGGAATTGCGGCGCCTTAGCGCGCGCCTGTGCCCGTAGCGTTAGCGGGCCAACCGGGTTTAGCGTAACCACTGAACTTGCCAATGGCTCATGCCAGCCCCTGATTTGTTTCTGATGGCTGGATTGCCCCGCCGCTACCGGGCCAGAGCGCCCGACTCCGGGGCAGACCTCCCGACTCTGGGCCAGACCATCCGACTCCGGGACTATAGAAATCGGCAGGTCTGAGCCCCGAGTCGGACGCTCTCCATAGCCGTAACTATATGATTTTTATGAAAAATGGTGGGCCCAGCAGGACTTGAACCTGCGACCTGCCGATTATGAGTCGGACGCTCTAACCAACTGAGCTATGGGCCCTTGAGGGAAGTTACAGGGTCGGCACTTCACGCCGCGCGTGTCATGCCTGTCCAGCTTGCCTGTCTTAGCTCTCGTCGAGAAAGCTGCGCAGATGGTCCGAGCGACTGGGATGGCGCAGCTTGCGCAACGCCTTCGCCTCGATCTGGCGGATGCGTTCACGGGTCACATCGAACTGCTTCCCGACCTCCTCGAGCGTATGGTCGGTATTCATGTCGATGCCAAAACGCATGCGCAGAACCTTTGCTTCCCGCGCGGTGAGCCCTGAAAGGACCTCCCGCGTCGCTTCGCGCAGACCCTCGCCGGTAGCCGATTCGATCGGCGAAGGAATGGAGGAGTCCTCGATGAAGTCGCCCAGATGGGAGTCTTCATCGTCCCCGATCGGCGTTTCCATCGAGATCGGTTCCTTGGCGATCTTCAGAACCTTGCGAATCTTGTCCTCGGGCATCTCCATGCGTTCGCCTAGTTCTTCAGGCGTCGGTTCGCGACCCATTTCCTGGAGCATCTGCCTCGAGATGCGATTCAGCTTGTTGATCGTCTCGATCATGTGCACCGGAATGCGGATCGTGCGCGCCTGGTCGGCAATGGACCGGGTGATCGCCTGGCGTATCCACCAAGTGGCATACGTCGAGAACTTGTAGCCCCGGCGGTATTCGAACTTGTCGACCGCCTTCATCAGGCCGATGTTGCCCTCCTGGATCAGGTCGAGGAACTGCAGGCCGCGATTCGTGTACTTCTTGGCGATGGATATCACCAGTCGGAGGTTCGCCTCGACCATCTCCTTCTTGGCGCGTCGTGCGCGGGCCTCGCCGATCGACATGCGCCGATTGATCTCTTTCAGTTCGGCAACCGACACGCCGTGCGCGCCCTCGATCTCCGCGATCTTTTGCTGGACCTGTGTCACCTGCTCGCGCACCTCATGCAGCTTCGTCGCGTAAGGCTGCTTGCGACGCGCAAGCTTTTCGATCCACTTGTCGTTGGCTTCGTTGCCCGGGAATTCCTTCAGGAACACCTGCTTCGGCATGCGTGCGTAGTTGACACACAGATTCATGATCACTTTCTCGTGCTCTCGAACCTGGTTGGCCGTCGTGCGCACGCGCTCGGTCAGCGGATCGAACTGGCGCGGCGACAGCTTGAAGAACTTGAACAGTTCCGCCGTCTTCTCGAGTTCCTTCTGCGCCTGAATGCTGTCGCGAGGATGCTTCTTGATCGTGCGGACGGCTTTCGCCAGCTGCTTGCGCAGTTCATCGAAGCGTTGCCGGGCGAGTTCCGGATCCGGCCCGCTCTCGACCTCGTCGGTATCGCTGCCGTCCTCGTTCTCTTCTTCCTCTTCGTCGTCCGTTGCCGCCGCAGCCTTCTTCGCGCCCGGTTTGCCGGCTGGTTCGGCGGGCGTGGCGGCCGGGACTTCGTCGGCAGGCTCCAGGTATCCCGTAAGGATGTCCGAAAGGCGGCGCTCCTCGGTCGCCACGAGATCGTATTCCTTCAGCACCTGCTCGATGGTGCCGGGGAAATAGGAAATCGCAGCCATGGTTTCACGGATGCCTTCCTCGATGCGCTTGGCAATCTGGATCTCGCCTTCACGAGTCAGAAGTTCCACCGTGCCCATCTCGCGCATATACATGCGCACCGGATCGGTGGTGCGTCCCGCTTCGGATTCCACCGCCGTGAGGGCGGCTACCGCCTCGTCCGCGATTTCGTCGGCCTGGGTATCGCCGCTGGTGAGCAGCAGCGCTTCGGCGTCGGGCGCTTCCTCGAAGACCTGTATGCCGAGGTCGTTGATCATCTGGATGATCTCTTCGACCTGGTCTGGATCCGAAATGTCTTCGGGCAGATGGTCGTTCACCTCGGCATAGGTCAGATAATTCTGTTCCTTTGCCTTGGCGATGAGATCTTTCAGGCGAGACTGCTGGGCTGGATCCGACATTCGTGAACCTGCATGAGTGTCAGGGGGCGAGAAGATAGCCGCGTATTATAAGACAGAAGTGAGGCCGAGCCCTACGAAAAAATACGGTTCGCGCCAGCAGGTTACCACGCGTGGCGGGGCGCGCCGGTAGCGTGGGCTTACTTCTTGCGCAACTTCAGTAGTTCCAGGTACTGCTGCTTCTGTGCGGGGCTCAATTCGGCAAAGGACATACGCTCCAATTCCCGCAGTTGCTCCGTGGCTGTTTTCCTACCCGCGCGCTGCGCCAGGTGTTGCATTACATCGTCGAACTCCCGTTCCGGATCGGCGCCAGGCATCGGGTCTTCGGCCGCCAGGCGCGTCAGGAGTTCGCCGCTCTCGGTGCCATACCAGTACCCGAGCATGGCGCCCAGGCTAGTGTGCGGCGTGCGCTCGAGCTGTTTCACCAGTTGCCGCAGCAGCGGCAGGTCCGGATCCTCCAGCGCTTCGAGCCGCTCGAAGTCGGGGATGCGCGTGACCAGCCCGGGGTGCTGCAGCAGCAGCCGTATGGCGTGCCGCGTCGAGCCTTGGACCCTGCGCTGTATCGTGGCGGCGGGTGTCGGCGTTGGTGGGCGCGTCGCCCGCGGGCGCGCAGGCAACGTAGCGTCGGTCTGCGATGCTGCCGCGAGGGGCGCTTGACCGGGCGCCTGCGGAAGGCGATTGGCCGCCATCCCGACCCGTTCCGCCAGGGCCGTGCGCATGAGTTCGCGGAAGACGGCCCCGGGAATCCTGTTGATCGCGGGCAGCAGCAGGTTACTGAGCCGGGCGCGGCCGTCCAGGTGCTCCAGGTCGATGGTCTGCCCGTAGTGCTCGAACAGGTATTCCGACAGCGGCGTGGCAGCGGACACCAGCTGGCGAAACGCATCCGCACCGATGCGCTGCACCAGGCTGTCGGGGTCCTCGCCCTCGGGCAGGAACAGGAAGCTCGCCTGGCGCCCGTCCTGCATCGCCGGGAGGGCAATCTCGAGTGCGCGCGCGGCAGCCTTGCGACCCGCTTCGTCGCCGTCGAAGCAGAAGACCACGCTGGGCGTGTAGCGATACAGCCGCTGCAGGTGATTCGAGGTCAGTGAGGTGCCGAGCGTTCCGGTGGCATTGTTGATGCCATGCTGCGCGAGCATCACCACGTCCATATAACCTTCGACCACCAGCACGCGGTCGAGGTCGCGTACCGTGCGCCTGGCTTCGAACAGACCGTAGAGCTCCTGGCTCTTGTGGAAGATCGCCGTTTCCGGCGAGTTCAGGTATTTCGGCTTTTCGTCGGTGAGAACGCGCCCGCCGAATGCAACGGCGCGGCCCCGGTTGTCGCGGATCGGGAACATGATCCGATGCCGAAAGCGGTCATAGAGTCCGCCGTCGTCGCGGGCAATCAGCAGCCCGGCATCGAGCAGCAGCTTGCGGTCCGCCTCCGAGCGGCCGAGCGCGTTGAGCAGGCCGTCCCATCCCGGAGGGGCGAAGCCGATCCCGAAGCGCTCGATCGTTTCCTCGCTGAGGCCGCGCCCTTGCAGGTATTGCCTGGCTTGCGCCGCTTGCGCATGGGTGCGCAGCTGCGCCTGGAACCACCTCGCGGCCCCTTCCAGGCGGGACGCCAGCTCTGCCTGGCGCGGTGAGGTGGCGGCTGCTCCGCCTTCACGGGGGACTTCCACGCCCGCTATGCCGGCCAGCTTCTCGACGGCGGCGGGGAAATCGAGGCGTTCGTATTCCATCAGGAAGCCGATGGCGTTGCCCCCGGCGCCGCAGCCGAAGCAGTAGTAGAACTGCTTGTCCGGGTTCACGCTGAACGACGGGCTTTTCTCGTCGTGGAAGGGGCAGAGGGCAGAGTAATTCTTGCCCGATTTGCGCAGGTTGACGCGCGAATCGATGACATCGACGATGTCCACCCGCTCCAGCAGGTCGTCGATGAATTGTTGCGGGATTCTTCCTGACATCGCGGACTGCGCATGGGAGTGCGTCGGCATGTTACAGGAACGCAAGAGGCGAACTCCAATCCCCCGGGCGGGGTGGAGCGATCAGCTCAGGCGAGCCTTGATGCGCTGGCTGACGACGCCCATGTCCGCGCGTCCCTGCACCTGCGGCTTGAGGATCGCCATGACCTTGCCCATGTCCTTCATGGCTACGGCGCCGCTTGCGTGCATCGCGCCGTCGATCAGCAGTTCCAGTTCGGCTTCGCCGAGCGCCTGGGGCAGGAACTCCTGGATTACCGCCAGTTCACCGGCCTCGATCTCCACCAGGTCCAGGCGTCCGGCGCTTTCGAACTGCTGGATGGAGTCGCGCCGTTGCTTGACCATCTTGTCGAGGATCGCCAGAACGCGCGCATCGTCCACTTCGATGCGCTCGTCGACCTCGACGCGCTTGATATCGGCCTGGATCAGGCGGATCGCGCCCAGCCGGGCCTTGTCCTGCGCGCGCATCGCGGCCTTCATGGCCTCGGTGAGGCGCTCCTTGAGCGTGGCGTCGCTCATCGGACGGTCGCCGGATGCGGGATCAGTACAGGCGCTGCTGGCGACGCGATTCGCGGCTCACCTTCTTCAGGTGACGCTTTACGGCTGCCGCCGCCTTGCGCTTGCGAATCCAGGTGGGCTTTTCGTAGAACTCGCGACGACGCACTTCAGCCAGCACGCCAGCTTTCTCGCAGGAGCGCTTGAAGCGGCGCAGGGCCACGTCGAAGGGCTCGTTGTCTTTTACCTTGATGGACGGCATTCAGGACCTACCAGACAGTTGTTCGGATCATGCACTGTTGTTCCCGCTGCCTGGAGGGCAAGCGGGGCGCCGAATTCTAAAGGCAATGCGGCCAGAATGCAAAACGGACGGGGCGGGGAATATTGCCGCCCCGTGGTGGTTCGTCCCGGGCGGCGGTTATCATCCCCGCCCATGCGCGTGCTAGGCATCGAAACGTCCTGCGACGAGACGGGGGTCGCGGTCTTTGATTCGGACCGGGGCCTGCTTGCGCATTGCCTGCACAGCCAAGTGGCCATGCATGCCGAATACGGCGGCGTGGTTCCCGAACTCGCATCACGGGACCATATAAGGAAAGCGCTGCCGTTGATCCGGCGGGTACTGCAGGAGGCCGCGCGTCCCGTGGAGAGCATCGACGGGGTGGCGTACACGGCCGGGCCCGGCCTGCTGGGCGCCCTGCTCGTGGGTGGCTGCGTCGCACGGTCGCTGGCCTTTGCGTGGGGTGTCCCGGCGGTCGGGGTGCATCACATGGAGGCGCACCTGCTGGCGCCCATGCTGGAACCGGAGCGCCCGGTCTTTCCCTTCGTGGCCTTGCTCGTTTCGGGCGGACACACCCAACTGGTGCTGGTCGAGGGAATCGGGGCCTATCGCATCCTCGGCGAATCTCTCGACGACGCGGCGGGCGAAGCCTTCGACAAGGTGGCCAAGATGCTGGGGCTCGGTTACCCGGGCGGGCCGCAGCTGGCCGCGCTCGCTGCCGACGGCGCGCCCGGGCGATTCGCTTTTCCCCGCCCGATGACCAACCGACCCGGGCTCGATTTCAGCTTCAGCGGCCTGAAGACCGCTGCCGCCAACGCGCTGCGAGGGCTGCAGCAGGCCGACGGTGGCATCGCGCCACAGTGCAAGGCCGATATCGCGCGCGGATTCCAGCAGGCCGTGATCGATACCCTCGTCATCAAGTGCCGGCGTGCGCTCGAATCGACCGGATTGACGCAACTGGTGCTGGCGGGTGGCGTCAGCGCGAACCGCGAACTGCGCGAACGCTTGCGCGATGAGGCACAGGCGCGCGGCTGGCAGGTCTTCTATCCGCGTGCGGAGTTCTGCACCGACAATGGCGCCATGGTGGCGTTCGCCGGTTGCCAGCGCCTGCTCGCAGGCCAGCACGACGATCTCGCGGTGCGCGCCCAGGCACGCTGGCCCATCGATACGCTGGAGCCGGTGGCATGATCGCGCCGGGCACCGGTCGCGGCAGATCGTGATGGACGTCGTCTATATCCGCGGCTTGCGGGTGGATACGGTGATCGGCGTCTATCCGTGGGAGCGCACGGTCCGGCAGGTGCTGGAGTTCGATATCGAGATGGCGAGCGATACCGCCGCCGCGGCACGCTCCGATGCGATCGCCGACGCGCTCGATTACGACGCCGTGGCGCAGCGCGTCCGGGCGCTGGCCGAGGTCAGTTCCTGTCAGCTGGTTGAAACGCTCGCAGAGACCGTCGCGACCGCGCTGATGGCGGAATTCGCCGTGCCGTGGCTGCGGATCAGGCTCGACAAGCCCGGCGCGGTGCCCGGTGCCCGGGGCGTCGGGGTGTCGATCGAGCGCGGCGTCCGGCGCGATCAATAGAGGTTGCGTCCGCCATCCACCGCGAGGACCTGCCCGGTCACGTAGGGCGCCTCCAGTCCCAGGAACCGCGCCGCTCCGGCGATGTCTTCGGGCGTGCCCATGCGCTTCAGCGCGGTCTGTGCCAGCAGGGTATCGGCATGCGCGGCTCCAAGCACCACGTTCGGCTGCTCCGGCCACAGGATCGCGCCCGGAGCGATGCCGTTGACCCTTACCGACGGGCCGAGTTCAACCGCCAGCGCGCGGGTCATCATTGCGAGCCCCGCCTTGGCCATCGTGTACACGGTGTGCTGGGGCAGCGGAATGTCCGCATGGATATCGACGATGTTGACGATCGCTCCCTGCCTGCGCGCGAGCGCTGGCGCCAGCGCCTGGCTGAGGAAAAACGCGCCCTTCAGGTTGGCGTCGAACAATTCGTTCCATTGCGCATCGGTCACGTTGCCGAGCGGGGTCGCGTAGAAGGCCGAGGCATTGTTCACCAGCAGATCGAGTCCGGGGGCGAGCGCCGCGGCTTGCGCCGCTAGTTCCCGAACGTCGTTCGCCCGGCACAGGTCCGCCTGCAGGGCGGCACAGCTATCGGGGCGCACGGCATTGAGCTCGCGCAGCAGCTGCTGCGCGCCTGCGGCCGAGCTGCGGTAATGAATCAGCACGCGGCACCCGGCGCGATGCAGTTCGCGCGCGATCGCCGCACCGATGCGATGCGCTGCGCCGGTGACCAGTGCGACGCGCCCGGTGCTGCTATTGCCCATGATCCTCTCCCTCGAGCCGCGCGACCTCGATGCAGCGCAATCGATGCATCTCGGCCGCGATTTGCGGCCCGCGCAGGCCGCGTGCCAGTGCCGGTGCGGCCGTTACCGTGGCCGCTGCAGCGCGGGCGCGCCTCAACTTTTCGGCCTGCGCATAGGGGTGCCGTTCCAGTCCGGTGCGCCCGCGCGCGTCCGCCTCGCAGGCCGCCAGGAATTCCTCGAAGCGCTCGCCGTTGCGCAGCGCGTCCACGTCTTCGAGCAGCGACACGATCGCGGGCGCGCGCATTTCCAGCACGCGATGGCAGCGCGTGTGGTGCAGGCATACCACGAGCGCCAGTTCGCGGTACTTGACCGGCACGCGCAGCCGTTCACACAGCGCCCGCACCGCGACCGCGCCGAGCTTTTCGTGGCCGACGTGGGAGGGCCAGCGTTCGCGCGGCGTGAGCGCCTTGCCGAGATCGTGCACCAGCACCGCGAAGCGCGCAGGCTCCGTCAGCCGCAGCTGCGCGGCGAGGCGCAGGCAGAGCAATACGTGTTCGCCGGTGTCGATCTCGGGGTGATGGCGTTGCGGTTGTGGTACGCCGAACAGCGCCTCGATCTCGGGGAATATCGCGCCGAGCGCCCCGCACTCGCGCAGCGTGCGGAAGTATTCCTGCGGACTCGCCTCGCCGAGCGCGCGACGGGTTTCGGTCCATACCCGTTCCGCGACCAGGTGCGACAGCTCGCCGCTGGTGGCCATGTCGCGCATCAGCGTCATCGTGGCGGGATGGATGCGGAAACCGCGCGACGCGAATCTCGCCATGAAGCGCGCCACGCGCAGCACCCGCAACGGATCCTCCACGAAGGCATCCGATACATGGCGCAGCAGGCCATCGCGCACATCCTGAGCGCCGCCGTAGGGGTCGATCAGGCAGCCATCCCGGTCCTCGGCCATCGCGTTGATGCTGAGGTCGCGTCGCGCCAGGTCGTCCTCGAGCGAGACCTGCGGGCCGGTCTCGCAGGAGAAGCCCGAGTAGCCGTGCCCGCTCTTGCGTTCGCGACGCGCGAGCGCGTATTCCTCGCCGGTTTCGGGATGCAGGAACACGGGGAAATCGCGACCGACCTGGCGAAAGCCGAGCGCGAGCATCTGCTCGCGGCTGGCGCCAACGACGACCCAGTCCCGTTCGCATGGCGGTATGCCGAGCATGCGGTCGCGCACCGCGCCGCCGACCAGATAGATTTGCACCGTGCTTGCCGTGGCCCGAAAAAAGCAGTTTACCCAATTCGCAGGGGGTGTAGGTCCGGCTTCAGCCGGACAATTGTCCGCATGAATGCGGACCTACGGGGGCACATGTCCGCACGAATGCGGACCTATGGGGGCACATGTCCGCATGAATGCGGACCCACAGAGAATGTTCAGCAATCGCAGTGAAACAGCGCGCCGTCCTCGAGGCGCATGGCGCGCAACCGGCCTCCCCACACGCAGCCGGTGTCGAGGGCGTGCACGTCGGCGCGCTCCGCCCGGCCCTCCAGCGCGGCCCAGTGACCGAACACGACCGGGACGCCGGCGCTGCGCCTTTGCGCGTGGGCGTACCACGGCGCGAAACCGGGGTTGGCGTCCGCGGGTGGGCTCTTGTTGTCGAGATCCAGTTTGCCGTCGGCGGCGCAGAAGCGCATGCGGGTGAGGTAGTTGGTGATCAGCCGCAGCCGCTCGAATCCTTCGAGCCGCTCGTCCCAGGTATCGGGGAAATTGCCGTACATGTGGTGCAGGAAGTCCCGGTACAGCGGCCCCTGCAGCGTGGCTTCCACTTCACGCGAACGCGCGAGGGTGTCCTCGATGCTCCACTGCGGCGGTATGCCCGCGTGCACCATGACGTGCTCGAAATGGGTACCGCGGTAAGCCAGGGGCTGGCGGCGAAGCCAGCCGAGGAGTTCCCCGCGATCCGGCGCCTCGAGAATCGCGCCCAAGGAATCCTTGCGCAGTGCCTTGCGCACGCCCTCGGATACCGCGAGCAGGTGCAGGTCGTGGTTGCCGAGCACCGTCACTGCGCGCTCGCCGAGCCCGCGCACGAAGCGCAGCACCTGCAGCGATTCGGGGCCGCGGTTGACCAGGTCGCCGGCGAACCACAGCCGATCGGCCGCCGGGTCGAAACGCAGGGTGTCGAGCAATCGCAGCAGCGGCTGATGGCAGCCCTGTACGTCGCCGATCGCGTAGGTCGCCATCAGGCGGCAGCGCCGGGTTGCGGCACGACGGCGTTGCTGAGCGCGACGAACTCCCCCACGGTGAGCGTCTCCGGGCGCCGGCCCGGATTGATGCCCAGGCGCTCCAGCGTCGCGGCATCGAGCAGGCCCGCAGCCGCGTTGCGCAGCGTCTTGCGCCGCTGCCCGAAGGCCTGGCGAACCACCTGCTCCAGCATGCGGTAGTCGTGCGCGCGTCCGTGCGGGTGCGACTGGGGCAGCAGGCGCACGATGGCCGACACCACGCGCGGCGGGGGATGGAAGGCCCCGGGCGGCACCTCGAACAGGGGCTGCACTGTGCAGCGGTACTGCACCATCACGCTGAGGCGGCCGTAATCGGCGCTGCCCGGTTCCGCGCCGAGGCGCTCGACCACCTCGCGCTGCAGCATGAAGTGCATGTCGCGCACGCAGTCGCCCTGCTCCAGCAGGTGGAACAGCAGCGGCGTCGAAATGTTGTAGGGCAGGTTGCCCACGACGCGCAGCCCGCCCCCGGGCGGGGCCAGCGCGCAGAAATCGAAGTCGAGCGCATCGGCGGCATGCACGCTGAAGCGCTCACCCTCGTGCAGGCGCCATCGGGCCACCAGGTCGCGATCCAGTTCCACCACGTGCAGCCGGGCGCCGCTGCGCAGCAGCGGTTCGGTCAGTGCCCCGTGGCCCGGGCCGATCTCCGCGATCGTGTCCTCGGCGCGGGCGTCGATCGCCTGCATGATGCGGTCGATCACGTGACGATCGGTCAGGAAGTTTTGCCCGAAACGCTTGCGCGGACGGTGCCCCGCCGGGCCGCCGGCCATCAACCGCGCTCCGCCGCGTGCAGGGCGGCGCTGCGGGTGGCCATGTCGTGCGCCGTCTGCAGGGCGAACTGCAGGCTGCCGGTGTCCGCCTTGCCCGTACCCGCGAGGTCCAGCGCCGTGCCGTGGTCCACGGAGGTGCGGATGATCGGCAGCCCGAGCGTGATATTGACCGCCTGGCCGAAGCCCTTGTACTTCAGCACCGGCAGGCCCTGGTCGTGGTACATCGCGAGCACGGCGTCGGCGCCCTCGAGATGATGCGGCGTGAACAGGGTATCTGCGGGCAGCGGACCGATCAGCGTCATGCCTTCGGCGCGCAAGCGCTGCAGGCAGGGGATGATCACGTCGATCTCCTCGCGGCCCAGGTGGCCGCCTTCGCCCGCGTGCGGGTTCAGCCCGGCGACCAGGACGCGCGGGTCGCGGATGCCGAAATGCCGGCGCAGGTCACGGTGCAGGATGCGCAGCACCTGTTCCAGCGATTGCGCCGTGATGTGGTCGCTGACGTCACGCAAGGGCAGGTGCGTGGTCGCCAGCGCAACCCGCAATCCGGGCGTGGCGAGCATCATCACCACGCGCGGCGTGCCGGTGGCGGCGGCGAGGAATTCCGTGTGGCCGCTGAAGGGCACGCCGGCATCGTTGATGATCCCCTTGTGCACCGGGCCCGTCACCAGCGCGGCCACGCGCCGTTCCATGCAGGCGCTGACGGCGGCCTGCAGCGTCGCGAGCACATAGGGCGCGTTGGCCTTGTCGAGCGTCCCGGGGACGACGGGTCGCGCGAGCGCAACCGGCAGCACGCGCAGCGTGCGCGGCGGCGCGGGCAGGGGATCCGGCGGCAGGATGTCCAGGGGCAGCCCCAGTGCGCGCGCACGCTCCAGCAGCAATTGCGGGTCGGCAACGGCGATCACGCCGGCGTCGAAACCGCGCTGCGCCAGCGTCACCACCAGGTCGGGACCGATGCCGGCCGGCTCCCCCGGGGTCAGCGCGAGCACCGGCGCACCGGCGCGGGCATCAGATCTTGATTTCGACAAAAGCCTCGTCCCGGATCTTCTGCAGCCACGTGTTCAGTTCGTCGTCGTACTTCTGGCCGAACAGGATGTTGCGAGCCTGGTTGCGTTTCATCTCGTCGCTGAGGTCCTGGGTGCGGCGCTCCTCGACCTGCAGCACGTGCCAGCCGAAACTGCTGCGCACCGGTGCGCTGATCTCGCCGGCCCCGGTCTGGTTCATGGCCTGCTCGAATTCCGGAACCATCTGTCCCGCGCTGGTCCAGCCGAGATCCCCGCCTTCGCGCGCCGAGCCGATGTCTTCCGAGAACTCGCGGGCCAGTGTCGCGAAATCCTCGCCCGCCAGCACGCGCGCGCGCAGCTGTGTTGCCAGCTGCTGCGCCTGCGCGTCGCTGCGCACCTCGGAGGGCTTGATCAGGATGTGGCGCACGCGGGTCTGCTGGGTCATCTGACCGCTGCCGCCGCGTTTCTCGAACAGCTTGACCAGGTGCAGGCCGCTGGCGCTGCGCACCGGTGCGGATATCGCGCCGGTCTCGAGTGCGGGAACCGTCTCCAGGAACACGCTCGGCAGGTCGCCGGCGAGGCGCCAGCCGAGATCGCCGCCGGTGAACGCGTAGGGGGTCTTGTCGGGCGCACGCATGAAGCGTTCGAATGCCGTGCCGGAGGCCAGTCGCGAACGCAGCCCCTCCATGTAGGCCATGGCGGCGCGCTCCTGCTCCATCGTGGCGTCCGTGGCCAGCGGCAGCAGGAGGTGCCCGATGTGGTAGACGGCCGCCGTGCGTTTCTGGCCTTCTTCCGAGGCGAGGTAGTCATCGACCTCCTGCTCGGTCACCTGCACGCGGTTGCGTACGTTGCCCTGCTGCACGCGCGAGAGGATCATTTCCTGGCGCACCTGCTCGCGCACCGCGGCGTAAGAGCCGCCATCGGCCTCGATCTGCGCGCGGAACTGTTCCAGGCTCGCGCCGTTCTGGCGCGCCATGTTGGTGAGCGCCTCGTTCAGCTGCTCGTCGCTGATGCGCACGCCGGCGCGATCGCCCATGCGCAACTGGATGCGCTCGAGAATGAGGCGGTCGAGCACCTGGCGCGCCAGAACCTCCTGCGGCGGCATTTCGATCTTCTGCCGCGCGAGGTTCTCGGTGACCTGGCGCATGCGGTCCTGGTACTCGCTGGCGAGAATGATGTCGTCATCGACGATCGCGACCACCCCCTCCAGCTGCCGCGTCTGCGCCAGCGCGCCGCCGGCCAGTCCCCAGCAGCACAGCACTGCCATCGCCGCCGCAGCACGCCACCGGCTTCCCGCTCCAGTCGATTCAATACGCAAGGCCGTCGTCCTCCAGATTGCTGCCAAAGCCGAAGATGCTGTCCTGCAACAGCTGGTCGATGTTCTTGCCCAGGCCGCCGAGGCCGCGCAGCACGAACTGCAGGTAGAAACCGTAATCGCGCCCCTGATCCCAGTCCACGCCTTCCTGGTACACCATGCGCACCGACCAGCAGCAGGAACTGTATTCCAGCCCCGCCAGCTCTTCGAGACTGTAGTCGTTGGTGAAATCGTACTGGTAGCGGGTGAATACCCGCCAGCGGTCGCTGATGGGCAATACGGCCGAAAAGTCGGCCTGGTCGATCGTCTCGCTGATCAGGTTGCCGAAAATGTCGTAGGAGGTCTGCTCGCGGCGATAGCGATAGCCCGCATTCACGATCGTCTGCGCATCGGGGGTCCAGTGAACGAAGGCGCCGCCCTCGTTCACCTGCTCGCGATGCACGTCCAGCAGCGTCGTGCCCGTGACCGAGACGCTGCGCGTCGGCCGCACCTGCAATTCCGCGGCGATTTCCGAGCTGGAGACCGATTGCGCATCCTCGGGCTGCGCGTCGCCCCATCCGCCCGAGGGCGGCGAGCGCGTGCGGCAGCTGGGCTGGGACTGCGCGCGCTGCGCGTCGCAGACCGTCACGAGGCGGTCATCGAAATAGTAGATCTGGCCGACGCTGGCCGTCACCCGTTCCATGCCGTTCTCGTCGTCGATGAGACGCGAGGTGATACTGAGCGAGGCCTGGTTGGCGTCGGCAATGCGGTCGCGTCCGCTGAATCGCGTGGTGCGGAACAGCTGGCTGAAGCTGAAGGTGAGGTCGGACGAGTCGAAGTTCGGCAGGTCGCTGTGGTCCTCCCTGTCCACCCACAGGTAGAACGCCCGCGGTTCCAGCGTCTGCAGGAACGCGGTGCCGAACAGGCTCGTGTCGCGTTCGAGGAAATAGCCGGCATCCAGGTTGGCCATCGCCGCGCCGACCGACGGGGATTCGTCTCCCGGCAGCGTGAGGCTCTCGTCCAGGTTGTAGCTGATCGACTGGTAGCCCAGCGCCGGACGCACGAAGGCGGCCGCCCACTGCATCGGGAAGGCGATCTGCGGTTCCAGGTAGAGCCGCTGTCCGGTGAGTTCTGCGCGATCCTTGTGCTCGAAGACCGTGAACTCGCTGGTGAGCGAGTAATCGACCGCGAACGGCGTGCCGCTGAACGGACGGTTCATCTCGAGGCGCGGCATGATCTTGTAGGGCTCGGCCAGCGCGCGATCCAGCAGCCGGTACTGTTGCGCCTTCGCCGCCAGGACCCAGCTGTCGCCGAGCCGGTACGTGACCTGGCCGGTTTGCGGCAGGAAGATGGATCGTTGTACCTGGAGTCCGGTCGAGCTCAGCTGGCGCAGGTAGTCCTCGTCGCTCACCTCGGTGTAGCTGATCAGCGTGCCCATGCGCTCGAGCGGGGCGCCCGAGTGCTCCAGGCTGGCGATCCAGCGGTCCTCGTCGGCGACATCGTCATTGGGCAGGATGGCGCCGCTGGTGGCCCAGGAGCTCCAGCGATTCAGGTAGCGCAGCTCCCCGCCGATCATGGTGCCGCGATCGTTCATGTAGCGCGGCAGCACGGTGGCGTCGTAGTTCGGTGCGAGGTTGAAATAGTAGGGCGTGGTGACGTCGAGGCCGTTCTGGGACGAGTTCGTGAACGTGGGCCAGAGCAGCCCGCTCATGCGCCGGTCGTCGATGGGAAAGCTCAGGTACGGTGTGTAGAGCACCGGAATGCCCTTGACCTCGAGCCGGGCATTCTGCGCCGTGCCCCGACCGGTCTCGCGATCCACGTGCAGCGAGTCGGCCGCGAGTTGCCAGTCGTCGTGGCCTGGCTCGCACTGCGTGTAGACGGTCTCCTCGAGGTCGAGGGTGCGGTCGACGTTGCGCCGCACCAGTTTCGCTTCGCCACGTGCGTGCTCCTCGTGCATGACGAAGCGCGCTTCCCGCAACAGCCCGGAGTTCTGCGTCGTGTCGATCGACGCGGACTCGCCGCGCACCAGCAGCCCCGGCTCGCGGTACTGCACGTCGCCCTCGATATCGGCTCGGTCCTGCTCGCGGTAATAGGTCGCGCGATCGGCGCGCAGGCGCCGCTCGCCCTGCCGCAGCGTCACGTTGCCGGCAAATTTCGCGATTTCCGGGTTCTGCAGCAGTTCGGATTCGGCCGACGAGGCGTGGAGGGTACCGATCTGCGCGCCGCCTTCGGCGGGAGCCTCCAGCGGCGGCTGGATATAGGCGCCCCGGCATTGCGCCCCGATCGCCGCGGCCTGCTCCGGGCTCAGGCGCCGCAGTGACACCCAGTCCATGGTCTCGGCGAGCAGGTCGGCGTCCGCCAATCCAGCCACCGATCCTGCCGGCGCGGCATCGGGGGAGGTATCGGGGGAGGTATCGGGGGAGGTATCGGGCGCGGCATCCGGTGTGACGTCAAACGCTACAGCCGGCGCGGTATTGGGTGTTGCATCCGGTATGGCATCGGGCGTCGCGTCCGCTGCTCGATCCGGCGCGCCACTCGGCTCAGATCGCGCCGCGCCGCTTGCTACCGTCTGCGGCGCGACGCTGCAGTCCCAGCGGCCCGTCGCGTCACCCCGGCATTGCCATTGCCCGTTATCGGCCGCAGCGGCGTGCAGCACCGTGGCGCTCGCCAGCCCGGCGATCACGCGGGAAAGGAAAATGACGGGCTTGCTCTGCATTCCGTTGAAGTCCGGGCCTCGGGTTGGATCAGCCGCGGATCTTTTCAGCTCCGGGGAAGCGTGGATAATGCACGACGCTCTGGCCGAGGGCCGCATTATAGCGGCATCGCGTCACGAGGATCGACTGGCGAGGCGCTGATTGTGCGGTGTCCTCGCCTTGCCGCGTTACCCTGACCGGAATCGACAATGGACGCGTTGCTGCAGTGGTGTTCGAAGCTGATCGAACCGGTCCCGGGGCGACGCCTGGGCCTGTCCGCGGTGGCGGGCGATGCGAGTTTCCGGCGCTATTTCCGCCTCGACGGCTGCGAGCCCACGCGTATCGCCGTATTCGCGCCGCCGGACAAGGAGCGCAACCTCGAGTTCACGCGGATTGCCGGCATGCTGCGCGAGGCCGGGGTGTGCGCTCCCGAGGTGCTGGCCCATGACAGCGCCAACGGTTTCCTGCTGCTGAGCGATTTCGGCGATACCCTGATGCTGGGTGCGCTCGACGAGCACAGTGTCGAGGGTCTGTATGCCCGGGCGATGGATACGCTCCTGCGCATCCAGGGCGCCGCGACCGTGCGCGAGGGCTGGCATCTGCCGGCGTATTCCGAGGCGCTGCTGCTGCAGGAAATGCAGTTGTTCCCCGACTGGTACCTGGAAGGGCTGCTCGGGATCGTGTTGGGAGCACACGACAGGGCCCTGCTGCGGGAACTCTTCGCGCGCCTGGTGGCCAGCGCGCAGGAGCAGCCGCAGGTCTTCGTGCATCGCGACTACCATTCGCGCAACCTCATGCTGCTGCCCGGCGGTGCGCTGGGCGTCATTGATTTCCAGGACGCCGTGACAGGCCCGCTCACCTATGACCTGGTCTCGCTGCTGCGCGACTGTTATGTGCAATGGCCGCCGGCGCGGGTCGATGCCTGGGCGGCCTCGTTTGCTGCGCACGCGGTGGCGGCGGGCTCGATGCAGCCGGTGCCCGCGGCCACGTTCCGGCGCTGGTTCGACTGGATGGGGCTGCAGCGGCACATCAAGGTGCTCGGCATCTTCGCGCGGCTCTGGCTGCGCGACGGCAAGCCCGGCTACCTGCACGACCTGCCGCTGGTGATGCGTTACACGCTCGACGTGGCGGCGGCCTACCCGGAGACGGCGCCGTTCGCGGACTGGTTGCGCGAACGCGTGCTGCCGGTAGCGAGCGGGCAGGCCTGGTACCGCGCACGATGAAGGCGATGATCCTCGCCGCGGGGCTGGGCACGCGGCTGCGCCCGCTGACCGCGACGCTGCCCAAGCCGCTGCTGCCGCTCGCCGGCAAGCCGATGATCGTGCACCACATCGAGAAGCTCGCCGCCGCCGGCGTGGCCGAACTCGTGGTCAACGTGTCATGGCTCGGCGCGCTGATCGAGCAGCATCTGGGCGACGGCGAGGCGTTCAGCGTGCGCATCCGCTACAGCCGCGAGCCCGACGGCCCGCTGGATACCGGGGGCGGAATCCGCCGTGCCCTGCCGTTGCTCGGGGAGGAGCCGTTCCTGCTCGTGGCCGGTGACATCTGGAGCGATTACCCGCTGGCGCGGCTCGCTGCCTGCGCGCTGGCCGAGGGCGAACTGGGGCGGCTGGTGCTGGTGCCGAACCCGCCGCAGCACGGTGGCGGCGATTTCAGCCTCGACACGGCGGGGCGCGTGGGCACTTCGGCGGTGGGGCGGCGCTGCACGTATTCGGGCATCTCGCTGCTGTCGCCGCGGCTGCTGGCGGGCTGGAACGACCCGGTGTTCCCGCTGCGCGAGCCGCTACGCCAGGCCGCGGGTCGCGGTGCGCTGAGCGGCGAAATCTGGACTGGCGACTGGGAGGACGTCGGCACGCCGGAGCGCTACGCCGCGCTCAACCGGCGCCTGGCCCTGCGTCCGGAGTCGCCTCCAGCGTAGTCAGCCAGCCGCGCACGCGGCGCGTCAGCGGCGCATCGAGGGGGCCGGGATGCCAGGCCCCGGCCTCCAGCGTGAGCTGGCGGTAATGCTTCAGTTGCAGCGCGGCGGCCTGTTCACGGCGCAGCCGGCCCTGCTCACGACCCGCGACCGGGCTCAGCACTTCCAGCACCGGCCTGGCCAGGCCCTTGGGCCACTGGAGCACGAGCCCCGGCAATTCCACCGGATCCAGCAGCGCCGCGGCCCGCACCGAGCCGGGCGCGCTGCCCATGCCACGGGTCAGCAGCACGGCGGCGCTGCCCTCGGCGACCAGGACCAGCGGGCGGCCCTCGGCCGCGGCGGAGGCTATCGCGGCGAGGATGCGCGCCTGGCTGCGCACCGCCCATTGCTCCAGTGCGTCGGCGCGCCGGGCGTCGAGCGTTGCCGGCGCCGCGCCGGCGGGTGCGGGTTCCGCGGCAGCGGGCGGCGCAGCCCCGGGCGTGTCGATTTGCTCCGCATGGGTGCGCGGTGGCGGCTCCAGTGTCAGCAGCCATGTGGCCCAGCCATGCGCCGGCATGGACTGGCGGATCTGTTCCAGGCCCGCAGCAGAGGTGGGATGACTGCCGTCGCCCGGGATCAGCAGCAGCGTGCCCCGTGTCGTCGCCGCCCGGGCTTGCGTGATGAACACCGCGAACTCATGGCCGTCTGCTTTCAGCATGCGTCGTTCCTGCGCCAGCGAGACGCCCAGCGCGTCCAGGTCCCGATCGATTGTGGGCGCGAGTTCGGGTTCGGGTGCGGGCGCGGCGGGTGCGGCGGCCGGTACGGGTGATGCTGCGGGGGCCGGAGCTTGCGGCCCGGCCGCGTTGCCGGGCGGGGCCGCGAGAACGAGGCCCAGGACCAGCGGCTGCAGGAGACGTGTGATGCGGCTCATGGCCGCAGTATAGCCATCGCTGCAGCTGCCCCGGTGCGGGAATTCGCCGGTTTCATCCGGTACAATCGCCGGCCTTCTCCTGCGCCTGCGGACGGCTCGCGATGAACGACTTCCAGATTGCCCCCTCGATCCTGTCGGCGAACTTCGCGCGCCTCGGCGAGGAAGTGGACGCCGTGCTCGCGGCCGGTGCCGACATCGTGCACTTCGACGTCATGGACAACCACTATGTGCCTAACCTGACGATCGGCCCGATGGTGTGCCGCGCGCTGCGCGATCACGGTGTCACCGCACCCATCGACGTGCACCTGATGGTCACGCCGGTCGACGCAATCGCCGCCGCCTTCGCCGAGGCGGGCGCCACCTACATCACCTTCCACCCCGATGCGAGCACGCACATCGATCGCACCCTGCAGCTGATCCGTGATGCCGGGTGCAGGGCGGGGCTGGTATTCAATCCCGCCGCCGGCCTCGATGCCGCGCGCTACGTGATGGACAAGCTCGACATGATCCTGCTGATGTCGGTGAACCCCGGCTTCGGCGGGCAGAAGTTCATCCCGGCGACGCTGGACAAGCTGCGCGAGGCGCGCACCCTGATCGACGCCAGCGGCTTGCCGATCCGCCTCGAGATCGACGGCGGGGTGGGCACCGGCAACATCCGCGCGATCGCCGAGGCAGGCGCGGACACCTTCGTGGCCGGCTCGGCGATCTTCGGCGCGCCGGACTACGCCGCGGTGATCGCCGGGATGCGCGCGGAGCTCGCGGCCGCGCGGCGGCCCTGAGACGGTGGCGCACGCCCTGATCCGGCGCCTGTTCGACGGTCGCCTGCCCGCGCTGGCGATGTTCGATCTCGATGGCACGCTGGTCGACAGCGTGCCGGACATCGCCCGCGCGCTCGACGCGACGCTCGCCGCGCGCGGCTTCGCGCCGGCTGGCCGCGAGCGCGTGCGCCACTGGGTGGGTCGCGGCTCGCGCAACCTGGTACGCGAGGCGCTGGCGCATGCCGTGGATGTCGCGCCGCAACAGGTCGCCGAGGATCTGCTCGACGAGGCGCTGGCGGTCTATCTCGCGCGTTACCTGGAGGACTGCGCCGGCGCGACCACGCTGATGCCGGGCGCCGCCGCACTGCTGGGCTCGATGCGCGCCGCCGGCGTGGCGCTGGCCTGCGTCACCAACAAGCCGATCGCGATCACCGAACGCCTGCTCGGCGCGCTGCTGCCGGATGCGGGTTTCGCGGCGGTGCTCGGCGGCGACTCGGGCGCCGGTGTGAAGCCCGCGCCGGGGCCGCTGCTGGCGGCGATGGCGACCACGCGGGTGCTGC
Organism: Gammaproteobacteria bacterium; assembly: GCA_016718385.1. Lineage (GTDB taxonomy): Bacteria > Pseudomonadota > Gammaproteobacteria > Pseudomonadales > UBA5518 > UBA5518. The sequence goes on along the minus strand of JADKDK010000008.1, from coordinate 8,632 downwards.
CATGCGCGGCGCTGATGATCGGCGATTCGCGTCACGACGTGCATGCCGCGCGCGCGGCCGCCGTGCGCGTGATCTGCGTGGCGGGCGGCTACAACCACGGCGAGGACATCCGCCGCGAGGCGCCCGACCTCGTCGTCGACGGGCTCGGCGAATTGCTTTGAATGCCTCTTGCAGTAGAATCCCGCGCAGCACACTTTCCCCACGGGAGCAGACATGAGGGCGATCCGGCGCCGGCGATGGTGACAGTCGCGTTTGCGTGCGGTCGCGCGCGTGCCTTTTGCCATTTCCCCGAGTTTCCGGAGTCCCCATGAACGCTACCCGCCTCGAACAGCTCGCCCGCGAGGGCTTCACGCGCGTTCCTATCGTCAGGCGACTGCTCGCCGACCTCGAGACGCCGCTCGGCGCGTACCTGAAATTTGCCGGCCCGTTCAGCTTTCCTGTTCGAATCGGTCGAGGGCGGCGAGAAGTGGGGGCGCTACTCGATCATCGGCCTGCCGTGCCGCAGACGCCTCGTGGTCCACGACGGGCGCATCACGCTCTGCGACGGGGACGCGGAGCAGGATGTGGCGCACGCCGATCCGCTCGCCTTCGTCGAGGAATTCGTCGCGCGCGAGCGCGCCCTGCCGCACGAGGACCTGCCCATGTTCGCGGGCGGGCCTGGTGGGCTATTTCGGCTACGACTGCGTGCGCATGGTCGAGCCGCGCCTCGCCGCGAGCGCGCCGCCCGATGCGCTGGGCACCCCCGACATCCTGCTGATGGTCGCCGAGGAATTCCTGGTGTTCGACAACCTGGCCGGGGCATCTCGCTGGTCGTCACGGTCGACCCGCGGGATGCCGACGCCGCGGCTGGTGCCGAGGCGCGCCTCGATGCGCTGCAGCGGCGCCTCGAGGGGCCGACGCCGCGGCTGCCGCCGGTGGACATCGATGCCGGTCGGCGTGACAGCCAGCGCGTGCGCGACGTCGAGGCGGCGTTCGAGTCGGAATTCGGCCGCGAGCGCTTCGAGGCCGCCGTGGAGCGCATCCGCGAGTACATCCTCGCCGGAGACGTGATGCAGGTGGTGCCCTCGCAGCGCATGAGCGCGCCCTTCGACGGCAGCCCGCTGAATCTCTACCGCGCGCTGCGCAACCTCAACCCTTCGCCGTACCTGTATTTTCTCGATCTCGGCGATTTCCAGATCGTCGGTTCCTCGCCGGAGATCCTCTCGCGCCTGCAGGACGGCGAGGTCACGGTGCGCCCGATCGCGGGCACGCGCCGGCGCGGCGCCACGCGCGAGGAGGACCTCGCGCTGGAAGCCGAGCTGCTGGCCGATCCCAAGGAGATCGCCGAGCACCTGATGCTGATCGACCTCGGGCGCAACGACGTGGGGCGCGTGGCCGGGATCGGCAGCGTGACGGTGTCGGAGCGCATGATCGTCGAGCGCTACTCGCACGTGATGCACATTGTCTCCAACGTCTCGGGCCGCCTGCGCGAGGGCCTGAACGCCATCGACGTGCTGCGCGCCACGCTGCCTGCAGGCACGCTGTCGGGCGCGCCGAAAATCCGCGCGATGGAGATCATCGACGAACTCGAGCCCACGCGGCGCGGCATCTACGGCGGCGCGGTGGGGTACCTCTCGTGGCACGGCGAGATGGACACCGCCATCGCGATCCGCACCGCGGTGATCAAGGACGGACGCCTGCACGTGCAGGCCGGCGCCGGGATCGTCGCCGACTCGGTGCCCGCGCTGGAGTGGGAGGAGACCATGAACAAGGCGCGCGCGATGTTCCGCGCCGCCGCGATGCCGCCGCGGTGCTCGGTTCCGTGGGGATGCGACGCGGCGTTCGCGGGCACGGCCGGTGCCGGTGACCGGCGCTCCGGCTCGCCGCGGATGCCGCGCACCGTGCGCCTGTGTGGGCGCCGGTGTTCTGGGGGGCGCCACCCCCTCGGCTGGCCGCCTCACCTGGGCGCGCGTCGTGCTCGATCTTCTCCCGGCCTGCCGTGGGCCGCGGTATCACTGCCTGCTTCGGCGCTGTTGAACGAGCCGCCGATCATCATGACGAGATTCATCCCGCCCTCGCCCGCGGTCTGCCCTGGCGGGGCGGCGCCGGCATCAGGCCGTCGTCGGCGCCGATGGCGGCCGCCTGCCGCGCCTTCAGGCGCCGGCAGGCCCCGCCGCCCCGCCCCGCCGGCCGGTCCAACCCGCCCGCGCCCTTCCTCCCCCCCCGGGCCCCGTACCGTGCCCTTTGTTTAGGGGCCCCCCCTAATTGCCCCTTGGGCCCGGACCACCACGCCCCCCCTCGCCCCCCCGCGCGCCCCCCCCGGGGCGGGTGGCGTCGGCCGCATCCGCCGGGGTCTTGCCGGCGAGCCGGACCAGCTCGGCGACGGTGTGCGAAGCGGCGCTGCGGATGAACATTTCCCCGGTGCCGGTTGCCGACACCGCGACCGAGCGGTTGTCGGCCCAGGTGCCGGCGCCGATCACGGGCGAATCGCCGATGCGCCCGTAGCGCTTGTTGGTCAATCCGCCGGTGGAGGTGCCGGCGGCGAGATTGCCATGCCGGTCCAGCGCCACGGCGCCCACGGTGCCGCGCTTGTCGTCGTCGCGGTAGGCGCTCTCCGGTTGCGCGTCGTGGTCGCGCACGATGCGCTGCGCGGCGATCGCCTTCTGCAGCTGGCGCCAGCGCTCCTCGGTGCGGAACCACGCCGGGTCCACGATTTCCAGCCCCTGCTCGCGCGCGAAGGCCTCGGCGCCCGCGCCGCCGAGCATCACGTGCGCGCTGTGGCGCATCACGGCCTCGGCGGCGCGGATCGGGTTGCGGATGACGCCCACGGCAGCGACCGCGCCGGCGCTGCGCGTGGCGCCGTCCATGATCGAGGCGTCGTGCTCGTTGCGGCCATCGTGGTTGAACACCGCGCCGCGGCCGGCATTGAACAGCGGCGAATCTTCCATCACGATGATCGCGGCGATCACCGCGTCGACGCTGCTGCCGCCGCGCTCGAGCACGGCATGGCCCGCCGCGAGCGCGATGGCGAGCGCCGCGGTGTATTCAGCCTCGCGCTCCGCGCTGAGCCTGGCGCGATCGATGGTGCCGGCGCCGCCGTGGATCACCAGGCGGGTCGGCGACGCGGCGCAGGCCTGCGTGCTCGTCGTCATGAGGCAAAGGGCCAGGCTGAAGAGGATGGCGCGCATCGTAGTATTCCGGGCGAACGTGGGCAAAGTGCGCGGCGCGGCAATTTAGCTACACTGCGCGGAGCTGCCGGCATTATGAATGTGGGTGTGGGTCGCCATTCATGGCGACAGCCACGCTCGGGAAGGCACTTGTCGGCATGAATGCCAACCAGGAACGTTCAGACCCAGATGCGCTTCCAGCAACTGATCGCTCATCTGTTACCCCATCGGGGCCATCTCCTGATGGCGAGCGTGCTCATGGTGGTGCAGAGCCTGGGCTCGCTGGCCACGCCGTGGTTTGCCGGGCGCTTCGCCGCCGGCCTGATGGGCGAGCCGCCGCTGGGCGCCTTCGGCACGGGCCAGGTTCTCGGATTGTGGCTGACCCTGTTCGTGGTGCAGGCCGTGGTGAGCTTTTTCAGCACCTACCTGCTCACCCGCAGTGGCGGGCGCATACTCGCGCAGCTCAGCAACCGGCTCTACGACCACCTGCAGGCGCTGCCGCTCGGCTATTTCCAGCAACAGTCCCGCGGCAGCGTGCTGGCGCTGCTCAGCAACGACGTCGCCATTCTCAGTCACTTCGTTACCGGCACCCTGGCCGGTCTGGCGCCGATGCTGCTGGTGCTGGCCGGTTCCTGGCTGCTGATGGCCAGGCTGGATGCCGTGGTGGCCATGCTGGTGGCGCTCCTGATCCCGCTCTTCTTCCTCGTGCTCAAGCTGATGGGCAGGGGGATACGCCCGGTAGCCGCCGCGCTGATCCGGAAGCAGGCCGACATGCTGGCGATCGCCGAGGAAAACCTTGGCTTGCTGCCCCTGATCAAGTCCTTCAACCGGGAAGTCATCGAATCCCGCCGCTTTCAGAGCCAGACGGCCGCGGTGCTGTCGTTGCGCACGCGGCAGCTCAGGCAGCAGGCGATGCTCTCGCCCGCCCTGCAACTGCTGGCGTCCGGGGGAATCCTGCTGGTGCTCTGGGTCAGCAGTGCGCGTCTGCAGGCGGGCGAACTGTCCGTACCCACGCTGGTCAGCCTCCTGCTCTACGGCCTGCTGTTTGCCCGGCCGGTCAGCGCCCTGGCCAACCTCTACGGCGAGGTGCAGCAGGCCAGGGGCGCGTCGGAACGCCTGCTGAACATCTTTGCCGTGGCGCCGGAACCCGATGACCGCGATGCGGCACCGCTGCCGCCGCTGCAGGGCGACATCCGTTTCCATGACGTGCACTTTCGCTACCCCGATCGCCCCGACATCTTCCGGGGCCTGAACCTGCACATTCGGGCCGGCGAAACGGTCGCGATCACGGGCCCCAATGGCGGCGGCAAGAGCACCTTGCTGCACCTGCTGCTGCGCTTTGCCGACCCGCTGGCCGGCAACATCGAGATCGACGGCCACGACATCGCCCACGCCACGCTGGCCAGCCTGCGCAGCCAGATGGGGCTGGTGGCCCAGCACGTGCTGCTGGCCGATGGCACCATCGATGAGAACATCCGCGCGCGGGCGGCGCATGCCCACGCGTTCATCGTCCAGTTGCCGCTGGGCTACGAGACGCGAATCGGCGAGCAGGGTTTGCGGCTGTCGGGCGGCCAACGCCAGCGCATCGCGCTCGCCAGGGCGCTGCTCGCCAATCCGCCCATCCTGTTGCTGGACGAGGCCACGGCCATGTTCGACCCGGACGGCGAGCGGCAATTCATCGCGGAAAGCCGCGGCGTGCTGCACGCGCGCACGGTGATCATGGTGACCCACCGTCCCGCCAGCCTGGCCCTTGCCGACCGGGTGCTGCGCCTGGAGGGCGGGCAGCTGCTGCCGGTGCACGTTTCCACTGAGCACGCGCGATGCTAGATTGCCGGGACCATGCAAGGAAGCCCGACGCCATGCCATACCACGTCCCGGACCGCCTGCTGCTGCAGGCCGTGGCCGATGAAAAGGTGATCCTCGACCCGGACTCCGGCACCTACTACACGCTGGACGCGGTGGGCTCGCGCATGATCGACCTGCTGCGCGAGACCGGCTCGCTTGAGCAAGCCGTCGCCGGCATCGTCGAAGAATACGAAGTCGATGAGTTGACCGCGCTCGACCACCTCACCGAGCTACTGGAGCAGATGGCGCAGCATGGCCTGGTGCAAAAGACAGGCGGCTAGAGCGCGCAAGCTGGCCCGTCTCGAATGGCGTGACATGCTGTTACTGACCGAAGCCTGGCTGACGCTGGTTTGGGTCGACCTGGTCATCAGTTTCACTCCCTACAGGCGCTGGCGGCACTGGCTGCAGTTGCAGGGCGCCGGAGCCGGCGCAGCAGGATGCGGCCACTGCGAGTGCGGTCAACAAGAGCATGCAAAAGCGGGTTGAGCACATCATCCATCTCTCCGAAGTGGCGGCCCGGAACCAACTGCGCACCATGAATTGCCTGCGCCGCACCCTCGCCCAGCAGCGGCTGCTGCGCCGCCGCCACGTGAGGAGCCGCATCCATATTGGTGTGCGCAAGGGAGAAACCATGCCCTGGAAGCTCACGCCTGGCTGTCGTGGCAGGGCAGGGTGCTGAACGATGCAGCGGACGTCAGCAAACGCTATGCCGAACTGCAGACCGAACAATGGGACAGGATCAGCCGTTTCATCGATTGAGCTGGTGTAAGATCCCCGCGCCGTCAGGTGTCGTGCGGCATGCGTGAAGCAATCAACCCCATGGCGAGAATGACCGAGAACCAGGCGGCATTGGCGGGTATGTGGAAGTTGAAATCCACGAAGGCGTGGATCAGCAGCGAAAGCGTTGCCGTCACGCAACCGAATAGCACCGCACGAACAAGCGGATCGCGACGCCTAAGCAACGCACTGATCATGGTGCCCAGTGCAATCAGTATTGCGCTGCCGAACAGAACGAAGCCGATTGCACCCTGTTCAACCAGCAGTTCCGGTCCAATCGTTGTGCACGTGATTGACAATGCGTTCGATGTGCGTGGCCGGGTCTTCGTATGCATAGTACAGGTCGATCCACGTACCGGGCCCGCTGCCGAATACCGGGAAGTCCGCAATGACCCGGTAGGCAACGGTACGGTGCAGATCGCGGCCGACTCCAGTCCGGACGAATCCAGCTTCGCGAGCAGCCGGTTTCGAACTTAGCCACACCGCCAGCGCCGCGGGAGCACGAGCGCCAGCAGCAGGCGTCTGCGAGGGGCACCCGATCGCCCCACCACGCGGCCAGTGCCGTTGCTGCAGCCGTGGCCAGCACCAGCGAGCCGACGGCGCCGCGTGACCGCGAGATCAGCAGCGCGGCAATCATCACGACCAGCGCGAGGTAGAGCGACAGTTCGCGCGAGAGCAGAAGACGAGCGAGCGCCACTGCGCGCGCGCGCGCCAGTCGGGCGACTCGTCGTCGTGTCGCGGTCCGTGCAGCAAGATCACGCCAACTACCATCGGAATCGCCATTTCCAGCAGACCGCCGAAGTGATTCGGGTTGACGTAGGTGCCGGTTGCGGCGACAGGGTTGTACACCAGCAAGAAATGCCTTTTGAACAGCGTCCCGTCCAGGAGCAGGTCGAGCAGTCCGAACAGCGACTGCGCGAGCCCGATCAGCATCAGCGCGTACGCGAGTTGCCGCAGGCGCCTCCGAGTATCGGCCAGTACCAGTGTCAGGAAGAATATCGAAAGGTACGCGGCCGACTTCAGGAACTCCTCCAGCGTCTTGTCCACGTCGAGGCTCAGGCTGAACTGTTCCTGGCCCGTATACCCCAGCGTTAGCGTGTAAATCTCGAACGCGCCAGGGCTCAGTAGGGCCGATGACACCTGCAGGGGCAACGGCAGCACCAGCATGAGCTCGTATCCGAGCGATGCGGTAAACAGTAGCAAGACCAGCCGTGCACGCGCCGATGTCGCTAGCGCCTTGCCGCGAGAAGACCTGCCCCAGCGCCCAGGGCCGACAGCAGGCCGAAAGCGCCGAGCTGCATGATGCCCCCACGTCATCGCGCTGTTACTGCCGAGCGGTATCGGCACCCACGCCAGCAGCGACAGCAGGCCGACGGACAGTGCAGGATATGCGCGGTGTCGACCGGCGGAGGGAACTGCGCTCACGGTAGGGGGCGCCCGCGGCGGATCGGTCCGCCCGGGCCTGCTCGAGCAGGCGGATGCCGGTCGTCCTCCAGCAGCGGGGCCAATGCGTCCGCCCAGCCTTCCTCTACTGCGTCTCCAACCACTCCGCGGGGATCGAAGCGCAGCAGATAGCGTAGCGATGCCACGAGTTCCGTCGCGTTTGCTCATCGATCGTATTCCACGAAGAGAGCCCGATCGATACTTCCACCTTTCGGACGAAGAGATAATGTGGGGCCAACGCTCGGGCCATGTCGAGCAGTGCCATACCTCCGACAGCGGCGCCTCCTCATGGAGCCGGCGCCGCGCACACTGCGCCCATAAAATTCCGGAGTGGGGCCGCAATTGCAACGCGCGTCGCATGAATGCGTCCGGATTTGCGCGTTTTACCTCGGACAATTCCAGCATGCCCGTTTCGTTCCGGTGATGCTGGCCTGTTCCGGTGCTACGGGCGCTCCAGATATCCGAATCCCACGGTTTGAGCCGACCCAGTTCAATGGCATTGCGTTGCTTGTCTAAGTAACGCTGCATGGCGTCCGACGTGGCGAAGTCCCGCGCAACAGGAGCGTACGAGTGCAGCCGGTTCGCGAGCATCCAGCAGCCGCTCCAGACCAGGGCCCGATGCCCACGAGGGCGAGAATGCCGGCCAAGGAACGGCGGAACCAGAGTTTTCTGACCTCTACGATTGAAAAGGCGCCCTATCACAATCTTGACACCACAAGAAACTACCTGTGGCGGTTCACGGGCTAACGCCGTGAACGGTTCGCTCAGGCTCAGCCAGGCGTCTTCACAGGCAGGGCGGACGCCGCCTCGGGGCGCCCGATCGAGCCCGAATCACCCGCCGCACAGGACGCGTCATTATTGATTGCCAGTCTCCATCGGCGCCGGCGACAGCGTCGCGCTTGTGGTTATGCCCGCGACGCCGCCACAGGCTGCAAGCGAGTATTGGTCATACTCGTCGTGATCAGGCCCGAGTGAGACGTTGCAACACCCATCATAAACGGCACCACCGGAATCAATACAATGTTGTGTTTGGGTCTTCTTGCAACCCTTAAAAGGACTCGAACAAGTACTGGTGCTGTTGCTCCAGTTGCTGCAGCCTTTGTTGCAATCCCACACTTCGTCCCCACAGGCCGCTCGAGCAACACAGTGCAAGCCTAAATCCCTGAAACCGCAGCAAGAGGCAGATAATCTGCGTCCGGTAAGAGCGCTTAAACATTGACCTAATCCTTGCCATTGACTGAAAAGAAACGAGGAAACTGCACATCAGTTCACCCTGCGCGCGCAAAATATCGCCCGGAACGACTCCCCGCTGCAATGCCGAACTTCGTCTTCACCAACCGATCGACGGGGACGCGTTCCGATGTGCTAGATATGCAAGATTCACCCCAATAAAAGCAGCACGCTGAAATGTAGACTTTTTG
>JADKDK010000007.1 GCA_016718385.1 Gammaproteobacteria bacterium | reverse complement strand
CCTGCTCGCCCATTCTCTTCGCCAACGGGGGTCCTCGAGCAGGTGTCGCAAGGTATTCGTCACATCCTCCAGCGAGTTGCCATCGACCCGATAACCACTCACACCCTCGTTGACCGACGACGCCGTCCCGCCCGCCTGCCCCGCGACCACCGGCACGCCGCAGGCAGAGGCCTCGACGAAGACCATGCCGAAGCCTTCGGTGTCACCGTCGATCTCGCGGTTGGGCAGCACGAACACGTCGGCCGCGTTGTACCAGCGCGGCAGATCCGCGACGGATACGTGTCCGAGCAGGTGGACGTGCGCTTCCACGCCGCACTCGCGCGCCTGCGCTTCCAGGTAGGCCTGGTCTTCGCCGATTCCGATAAGGGCGTACTGCAGGTTCGGGAACTCGGGCAGCAGTCCCGGCAGGCAGCGTATGACCTGGTCGAATCCCTTCCGGCGACTCAGCCGTCCGACCGACAGCAGCAATTTGTCCGGGGCCGCGCAACCGGCTTGCGCCCGTAAGTCATCGCAGGGCAGGCCCGGCGCAAAACGCGCGATATCGACACCCGGGTTGATCAGCGTGATCCGCTGTTCGCTGACGCCGATCTTCTGCAACTCGTCTTTCGTGAACTCGCTGTTCGCAATGACCTGGTCCGCATGCCGATAGGCGAAGCACATGGCCCTGAACTTGCCGCTCTGACGCCAGGTGGTGATTTCCTCGCCGTGTGCATAAATGACGATGGGCTTGCGGAACAAACGCGCGACGCACCAACCCACAAGCCCTTCGGGCAGCACGCGCCCGGCATGGACCGCATCGATGCGCTGCGTCAGCATCAGACTGATGCTCTTCAGCAGCAGCTTCAGGTACATGGCGAGCGACTCGGGACGCAGCCAGGGCGAGCGCTTCAGATCCAGCCGGTGGACGGTGTTGGCGTGTTGCGCGTCGTGCGCTTCGCAGCCGGGAACGCGCGCGGTGACGATGTGGATCTCCTTGCCGCCGAGGCGGCGGTAGACCTCGTCGAACCACACGGCGGTTCCACCCTTGGTGGGCATGAAGAGCTCGGTGATGACGAGCAGGCGTTGCGGTGTATCGGGCATCGGACTACGCGAGCAGCGCCCCCTTGATGATCCACAGCGCGCCGCGTAGCGCAACGGCATTGCCGTGCCCGAGCAGGGGAAGCGCTGCCACCACCGCGTCGCGCCGATGGCCCATGCGCAGCAGGCACTGCGCCAGGTCGAGGCGCGCATGGCGAATCGCATCGCGCAATCCGCGCCGGATCGCAGGCCGTGACTGCTTCAACTGCGGCACCAGTGCCTTCAACGCCAGCAACGTCTGCTGCTGCGCGCGTAACGGATCCGATCGCGTGGCACTGTTGCCGTGGATCCGGTAGGCGGCAGTCGGCGCGCACACCACGCCCACTCGCCTACTCCTGGCGCAAAGGCGGATCAGGAAGTTTACGTCCTCGCATACGGCGAACCCGGTCGGGTAGCCGCCCAGTGCCAGGAACGTGGCCCGCGGGACGGTGAGCGTATGGGTGTCACCGAAGTGGGCGCTAATGAAGTCTCCGAGCACCTCGCCTTCCATCACGGCTCGCCCCTCGCGCGCCCGCGCGAGCATCGCCTGGCCTGCAGGCATCGATTCCATCGAGCGGCGCAGGTGGTTGCCCTGCGCGTCCACGTAATCGAAATCGCCCGTCAGGAAATCCAGGTCCGGGACTTCGCGGATCATGGCGGCATAGGCCGCGAGCCGCTCCGGGTAATACCAGTCATCGGCATCCAGGAAGCACAGCCACTCGGCGCTGGCCGCGCGCGCGCCCGCGTTTCTCGCCGCAGACACGCCGCTGTTGCCCTGGCTGATGAGCGTGACGCGCGTGTCATAGCTGCGGGCAACTTCCGCGGTGGTATCCGTGGAACCGTCGTCGATGACGATGATCTCGTGCGGCGCATACGTTTGCGCCAGCACGGAATCCACGGCCTGGCGTAGCGTCGCGCTCGCGTTGAAGGCCGGGATGATCACCGCGAAGCGCGGATTTGCCGGCTCAGACATCGTAACCCAGCCGCTGCAGCATGGGCGTGAGCTGCGGCATCACGCGCTCCACACGCTGTCCGTTGCGCTTCTTCCACTTGTCGCGATCTGGCACGCCCGAGACCAGGCTGGTGGGGCGGTCTGTCAGCTTGCCGCACAGCTCGCGCAGCCGTTGGTCGAAAACCAGGCCCAATCGTCCGAACACGCGCTCGAAAGTGGCGACGGGTTGGTCCAGCAGGTCCTCGTAGCGGATCTCGGTCCATTGCGCCGACGGCACCAGGCTCCTGGCGTCCAGGGCCATTTCGTTGGCCTTGACCCACTGGAACGCACAGACCTGCTCCAGCGTGGCATTGTTGTAGTCGCGCCAGCCGGGCGGCAGGAAGAAGCTCCATTCGCGGAAGCGCCCGCCGTCGATGGCCACCGGCACCGGGGATTCACCCAGGAACTGCGTGAGGCCGAAATGCCCGTTGCTCTCCCAGCCGTCAATCAGCGAGCTCACGTTGGCCCGGCCGTCACGATAGAGGTAGACGAAGTGCGCGCCCGGGAACAGCTCGAGCAGGTAGGGAATGCGCAGGATGTTGATGCAGGTCTTGTCGAGGATGCGTCCCTTGCCCACGCGCGCATAGAAAAACCGGAAGAAAGCATCGCGGTGTGCGGGCCTCGCCGCATCCGCAGTGGCCGCCTCGGACTCCCAGCCGTTGTGCGCGGGCCCCCACAACCCGTCCCAGAACTGCGGCAATTCGTAGCCAATGGAAATGAGCTCGTCAGACGCCGCGAGCGTTTCGTAGCTGACCGTGGTACCGGAGCGCGAACAGCCGATCAGGAATACCGGCGCGGGCATGCGCTGGCCGCTGAAATCCCACCACGCGCCACGCACGCGCTCGCGCATCGCGCGCAGGTTCTTGGCGCGGATCTCGCGGTCCAGCAGCTTGTGCAGGTTTCGCAGCTTAGGCATGGGCTCGGTCGGGACAGTTCAGTCGGCTTGGGGCCGGAGAACCAATAATAGCAGCGATATCAGCAGGCCCGCCCCGCTCAGGCGCGCATAGCGGCGCAATGCAGGCAGGCGGCTGGCGCGCTGTAGCCATGCCCTGAAGCGCATCGTGAGACGATCATCGATCACTGTGCGGTCGCCGGATGCAATGGCATCGCCCAGCTCCTCGGTCGACAGGAAGCGCACGTGCGGACACTGCTCCAGGAGTGCCGCGATCAACGCATCCAGCTCGGCGAACGCCTGCTCCGCGGCTGGATTCAGCGCGGTGAAGTTGCAGCGGTGGGTCTCGAACAGCAGCGGCCGGGCGCAGTCGATATAGTTTTGAAGCATGGGCGCCGTATCGCGCGCGCGGTGTCCCTTGACCGGCTCGAAGTAGGCGTCGCGCACCAGGCAGAGCAGCCCGCCGGATCCGTCGCCGTTGCGCAGTGCGGTACCGTCATCGACCAACTTCCCCGCCACATCGCGCGCCACGAAGCGCCTGCCGCAGGTCACCAGATAACGCAGGCCATGGCGCGCCCAGGCCTGCTCCACCGCGCGGGTCCAGGCAAAGGTATTCGGCACCACGACAGCGGGCGCATGGCCGAACAGCTGGCTGAAGACTTTCACTTCCGTCGCCACTTCGGCCTCGATCAGCGCCTCGGCGTGCTCGGTGGAGGGCAGCTGCCGCGCATCGATCCAGCGGCTCTGGAGCCGGTCCGGCAACAGTTCGCTGTACTGGTCGCCACGTGCCAGCCAGTCACGGACCGCGGGCTCGCGCGTCGCGACATCACACGCCACCGCGGGCATGAAATGCTCCATCCCGTGCAACTGCGCGGCGAACACACCATCGCCGATGCCTTGCCGGATCTCCGCGAGGATTGGCGCATACGCCGGATCGTCGAGCAGCCGGCGGGCATAGACGAGGTCTGCACCAGGGTGCACCTGCACTGCCGGTGCGGCAAGCGTCACGCCGAGCGTCATCACGGGATGGCGTCCGCTGCGATCCGTATGCCGCGCCAGGATGAGGCGCAGGCGCCGCAGTGCCGACGCCTGTTCCGTGGGCCCGGCGCCCCAATCATCGCTCTCGAAGATGACGACCGGCACGCGCAACGCGGGCTCGCGCCACAGCGCCAGCAGCGGCTTGCGAAGGAGCGCCAGAAGCACTGTATTGGCGAGCAGCAAGCAGCCGCCAAGGACCAGGAATGCGACAATAATATCGGGCAAACCGCACATCCGTCGGGAGGCGAAGGATCGTGCGGGAAGTCTAGCAGCAAACGGCGATGCCACCGCCCGCTGCTATACTGCGGCCGTTGTTTCCGCATCGCACAGGGTAGCCATGAGTACGCTTGCAGGATGGGCCGGCGCGCCGCAATCCAACGTTCCCGGACCGGCCGAACTGCAGCAGATGCTCGCTGCTTCCTGGCGCGATGCCACGGCGCCGATGCAGCTTCATACCGCCAACGGGTGCGCCGCTGCCGTCATATGCGGCCCCAAGCCCGCAAGCCTCTATCACGATGCGGACCTGCTGATCGCGATAACGGGCAACGTGTACTGGGAGGATGCGGCGCTACAGCAGCTTGCCTCGGCGCAGGGCGATGCCCATGCCGCGGCACAGGCGTTCAGGCGCAACGGCGAGCAGTTCCTGGCGGGATTGAACGGTTCCTTCGCGCTCGCCATCATCGACGCGCGCCAGGGGCGCACGTTGCTGGCCATCGACCCGATGGGCATCGAGAAGCTGTGCTACACGCTGGCACAGGGCCAGCTCGTGTTCGGCAATTCCTTGCAGGGACTGAAGGCGCACCCGGACGTCAGCGCGTCGATCTCGAAGCAGGCGATCTTCGACTATTTCTATTACCACACCATTCCGGCGCCCCGGACCATCTACGAGGGCATGTTCAAGCTGGAGCCCGGCGAGCTGCTGATATTCGCCAACGGCAGCATCAGCCGCTCGAAGTATGCGCCGATTCATTTTCAGGACACCGGCAACTCGCCTGTCGAGGAACTGGTTACCGAGTTTCACCGCGCATTGAAGGACAGCGTCGGCCGCCCGCTGCAACTCTTCGACGACGTTGGGGCATTCCTGAGCGGGGGCACGGACAGTTCATGCGTGACCGCAGCCGTCACCCACGCGAGCGGCAAGGCCCGGACCTTCTCGATCGGGTTCGACGCCGAAGGCTACGACGAATCCGATTACGCGCGGATTACCGTGGACCGATTCAACACCGAGCACCATCATTACTACGTGACACCGCAGGACGTGGTGGACGCACTGCCCACCGTGGCCGCCTACTACGACGAACCCTTCGGCAATGCCTCGGCGGTACCCGCGTACTTCTGTGCGCGGCTGGCGCGCGAAGCGGGCATCCGGAACCTGCTGGCCGGCGACGGCGGCGACGAGATCTTCGGCGGCAACACGCGGTATGTGAAGCAGAAGGTGTTCGAATACTGGACACGTCTGCCCGCACCGCTCAGGACTGCGCTGATCGAACCGCTGGTGATGCATTTTCCGCTGGGCGAGCGCATTGCGCCGCTGCGCAAGCTGCGCAGCTATATCGCGCAGGCCAACGTACCGCTGCCCGACCGCCTCGAGACCTATAACTTCCTGCACCGCGAACCGCTGACGGATATTTTCGCCCCGGATTTCCTGCGCGGCATCGACACCTACGCGCCGCTGGCGGCGCAGCGCAAGGTTTACGGCGAAGCGAACTGCGCCTCGTCACTGAACCGGATGCTGTTCCTGGACATGAAGTTCACGCTGGCCGACAACGACCTGCGCAAGGTCAACGGCATGTGCGAGCTGGCCGGGGTGAACGTGCACTATCCGCTGATCGACCTGGAGATGGTGCGCTTCGCCGCGCGCGTGCCGGTGGACATGAAGATCAAGGGCCACAAGCTGCGCTGGTTCTTCAAGCACGCGCTCAAGGACACGCTGGCGCCCGAGACGCTCACGAAGTCCAAGCACGGCTTCGGGTTGCCGTTCGGGGTGTGGATGAACGATTTCCCCGCGCTGCACCAGATGGCCGTGGACAACCTCGAGAGGCTCAAGGCGCGCGGCTACCTGCGCCCGGAATACATCGATTCGCTGTGGGCACGGCACGGGGCGGAACACAGCTCGTACTACGGCACCATGATCTGGATCTGCATGATGCTGGAGCAGTGGCTGGACGCACACACGTAGGTCCGGATTCATCCGGACATTTCCTGCCGTGGGTCCGCATTCATCCGGACAATGTCCGCATGAATGCGGACCCACGGAGTCGCACCTGCGTGCGGCGTGCTTACCGTAGGAGCGGGCCATGCCCGCGACGGTCGCGGGCATTGGTCACTGGGAGGGCGCTTGGTCGCGGGCATGGCCCGCTCCTACGGGGGATGCGCGCCCTGCAGAGTGTTGCTGCGCACGAGGCACAAGGCCCCGCCGAGGCGCGGGCGCGAGGCCGGCGATATGCTTCGCAACCAACTGTCGCGTCGCAACCGTGAGCGCTATCAGCAGGTAGATGAAATCGAAATAGGCCATGCCCAGGAAGGCGCCAGTCACGCAGTAGGCCAGACCGCTCACCTGCAGCATGCGGGCCAGGCTTTCGGCCCACCTCAGTTCGGCGTGCTTCTTCGCGTTCCGGATGATCCAGCCCGCACTGAGCCAGGTGAAGGCGAGCAGCGCCAGGAACAGGAACAGCCCGAAGAATCCATGTTCGCTCAACACCTCGAAGTAGACGCTGTGCACGTCGCGCATGCCGGAAACGGTCAGCGCTTCGAAGCCCCCACCCAGGAATTTCGACATGGCGATCTGCGTTGCGAAAGTCCAGGCCTCGATGCGCCCCATGGCCGAGGCGTCTTCTTCGTAGGTGCTGATCGTGCCCATGCGCTCCCACCAGGTCTCGGGCATGAAGCCGAGAACCAGCGGCACCGCTACTGCCGCGAGCAACATGATGGTCAGCCGTTTCGGGCTCTTCCAAATGAACATCGACCCCATCACCGCCAGGCCGACCAGCGCACCGCGCGACTGCGTACCCACCGCGGCAATGAGCGTGAGCACCATGGCCCCGGTAAGCCCCAGTTTCAGCCAATGCCGCGATTCCTCGAGTTGCAGGTAGCGCATCAACGGGATCGTCATCAGCAGTGCCAAACCCAGTTCGTTGTTCCCTTCGATAAAGGTGCCGGGTGGCCCCTGGACGCGGAATACACCTCCTGTGAGCAATGTAAAGATGCCGCCCTTGATGCCATAGAAACCCAACGACAACGCCACCGTCCACACTATCGCGTGGATGCGTTCGCGCTGCGTCAGCAGGATCAGGGTCACGAAGGTCATGAACTGGATCTTGAGGACCTTGTCCAGCTGTTCCGCCGCGACCGCGGGATTGAAGGCAAACGCCGTGGTAAGGCACATCCACAACACGAACAGCAGCAGCACCACTGTTTCGCGGGTCCACGGGATCTTCTTGCTTTCTTTGGAAACGAGCAGCGCGACGAGCGTGGTGATCGCCACCATCATCGCGAAGGGCATGGTGGTCGAAAAACCCCACGCCATGCGGTGCGGGTTCATGTAGCCCAGCCAGGTCCACATGATGATGCCGTAGAACGGCCGCCACAGGATCAGCGGCAGGCTGCCGAACACCACCAGGGTCACGAAAATGTCACGCATGCGGGATGCCTTCCCTACCGGAAATCGAGGGCGTACCGCCGATCAGTTCATCGTACACAGACAGATACTCCGCTACGGTGCGCCGCCAGTCGAAGCTGGACCTCGCCTTCTCCAGGGCATTCCTGCCCATCGTTTGGCGCCACTCTGCACTCGTGGCCAGGTCGGCGATGGCTCCCGCGAGCGCCGCATCGTCGCTCACCGGCACCAGGCGCCCATTCCAGCCGTCCTGCACCAGTTCCGGGTTGCCGCCCACGTCGGTCGCGATCACCGGCAGCCCGCTGGCCATGGCCTCGAGCACGGTATTGGATATGCCTTCGCCCAGCGAGGGCAGCACGAACAGGTCCATCGATTGTAGTAGCTGGGGAATATCGTGGCGGTCGCCAGCCAGCCAGACGTGTGACCCGAGGCCCAGTTCCTCGAGCATCTGCCGGATCTGCCCGGCCATCGGCCCGTCACCCACGATGATCACCCGCAGCCTCGACGCGAGCGCGGGCTGCTCGTGAAGCACCGTGCGCAGCGCCCGCAGCAAGGAGAGCTGGTTCTTCACCTCGGCCAGCCGGCCGACGGTGCCCACCACCAGCGCATCCGCGGGCAGGAAGCCGCGCGGAGCCACGTCAGGCCTGGCGCCGGACCGGGGGTGGAACTTCTGCTGGTCCACGCCGTTGTAGATCTGCCGGACCCTGCGCCGCTGGCACGCCGACCGTCCCGATCAGCCACTGCTCCAGGTCCTTGCTGACCGCGATGTAGCGCTGCACCACCCGCCGGGCGGCCTTGCGCAGCAGGTTGTACTTGCGGTTGGTGCCGTGCAGGTCGAACACGTCGCGGCCATGCTCGCCGTGCACGTGTTTCACGCCGGGAAGCAGGGCTGCGACGAATTGCATTTCCAGGGTGGCGAGGTTGCGCGTATGCACGATGGCCGGGCGCAGCATCCGCAACGCCCTCAACAAGCGCCAGTAAAGCCCGAGGTCGTGACCGGGGCGCTTGTGAAGCTCGATGACCTGAACGTCCGGCACCGTGATCCGGTTCGCAAACTCGGCGGCCCTGGTCAGGCACACGATGGCGTGTCGGTAACGCCCGGGCGGCGAGCGGTTGATGATGTTCACCAGGCCGTTTTCGAGCCCGCCGGTGCCCAGCTCGTGAATGATGTGCACCACCAGCGGTGGCTGCTGCGAGCGGCGCGCCATTCAGTGGCGCTCCTGCAGCGTGATGCTGTCGGTCTGCAGCAGGCCGTGCACCAGCGGCAGGTTGTGCTCCCAGACGAAGTCGGCCTGCACGCGCTCGCGCGCGGCCTTGCCCATGGCAGGGTACGCACCGCCGCAGACCTGCAGCACGAGATCGGCAAACTCATCGACACTCTCGGCCAGCAAGACTTCGGTGCCCGGGCTGGCATCGATGCCCTCCAGGCCCTGCGGGCTGACGATCACCGGCCTCTTCATCGCCATGCCTTCGAGCACCTTGTTCTGGATGCCCCGCGCGATGCGCATGGGCGCCACGGCGGCCACCGCATGCTGCAGGTATGGGCGCACGTCGTCCACGCGGCCGGTGACGATGACCGCATCGTTGGCCAGCGCCCTTACCGCCTCGGCTGGTTTGCCGCCCACGATATAGAAGCGTGCCTCGGGGCATTCTTTCCGGACCAGCGGAAACACGTTCTCCGCGAACCATTTCACCGCGTCCACGTTGGGCCAGTAGTCCATGGCCCCGGTGAACACCAGCGCCTGCGCGCCTTGCGGGTAGGGATTGGGCAGGCTGGCATCGGGCTGGAAGTAATCGGTATCCACGCCGTTGTTGTAATGACCCACGTTGGGCGCCAGCGACGGCGCCAGCTGGCGGAACAGTTCCGCCTCGGCCGATGACACGAACAGGCAGGCGTCGAAGGCTTCCGCCACGTGCTTCTCGTAGTGGAACAGGTAGTCCGCCTCGCGGCGGTAGAGCCAGCTCATCGGCCAGCGCTTGTTCGCCGCGTACTGGCGCCACTTGTCGGAATCGATGTCGACGAAGTCGATCACGCGACGCTCGAAATCGAGCGTGTCGTCCAGCGCGTACTGGGCCATGGCGGAGGAATACACGATCACGCGCGGGATCTGCTGTTCGGCCACCGTTTGCCGGACCCAATGCTTCAGCTTGCGGCTGCGGTAGTAGGGCAGCGACAGCGCGTGCCCGGTAACGAAGGCGAACAGGCTGTTCAGGCGCGCCAGATGCGGCGTCAGGCGGACGAAGCAGCTGTCCGCGCAGATTTCCTCGACCTTTGCGACGTGCTGCCAGTCTTCGGCGTCATCGACGAACGTGCCGAGGTATACGCGGTAATGCTCGCAAAGATAGCGCAGCAGGTTCCACGAGCGGATCTTGTCGCCCTTGTTCGGCGGAAACGGGATGCGGTGGCAGAGGAACAGGAGCGGCGGTTTCATGGGCGCGCCTAGCCGAGGCTGCGGGCCAGGAACGGTCCGATCGCGTTGGCCACCGGCAGTGGCAGCTTTTCCCAGGCCTTGATCAGCAACTGGTACTTCGGGTTGGTCGGGTTCACGTTGGGCACGTCCTGCGCCTTGACCAGGAAGTACTCGTAGTGCAGCGGCTCGGGCGTGAAGCCGTAGTTCTTCTTGAAGGTGTAGGGCCCGGTGCCTTCCTTGCTGCGGCCGAAATCGAACAGCCGGCAGCCGCGTTCGGCCGAGCGGCGCATCAGGTCCCAGTACATGAAGTGGTTGCAGCCGCGGATGTCGCGCGCCGCCGCGATGCTGCCGCCGTAGTAGGGCAGCACCTGGTCACGGAAATAGAAGTTCATCACGCCGGCCACGTCGCGGCCGGCCTGCGTGATCATCAGCACGTCGCAGTCGTTGCCGAAGACTTCGCGCAGCACCCGCAGGTACTTTTTGGAGAACACCGGGGTGCCGAGGTTGCGCACGCTCTCGGAGTAGACGCGGTAGATGCGGTCGACGCCGTCGTCGAACTCGCCCGCGAGGCCTTCGTCGATGCCCTTGCGCACCATCGCGCGCTGGCGGCCCGGGATGCCCTTGAGGTTCACCTCGGGGTCGGGATCGATGGGCTTGCGGAAGGTGACGTAGAGGCTCTTGCCGGGCCAGCCGGATCCGGAGTCGTGCAAGTTGCGGAACTCAAGGGCGTCTACCTGCAGGCGCGTGGCGAGGTCGCAGGCTGCCTGCCTGAGTGCCGCTTCCGCTTCCGGGGTCGTTGCGACGATGCCGCCGTAGACGCAGAAGGGCAGCGAGGACAGGTTGTTGCCGAACAGCAGGCTCTTGACCTGAGCGAGTGGCAGGATGCCTTCGATCTGGCCGTTGCGCTCGGCGTAGAGGAAATGGGTGCGGTGGCCGAAGGCGCGCTCCAGTACCGTTTTCCAGCCGGCGCGGTGGAAGAAAGTGGCGTACGGGGCGGCCATGACGAAGGCGTCCCAGCGGGGGGAGTTCCTCTCCGTCAGTTCCCGGATCGACAGTTGCTGCGGGCTTGCGTCAGGCATGACACAGCACCGTTTCGGGGACGCCATCCTGTAGGAGCGGGCCATGCCCGCGACGATGTTTGCGGCCATCGCGCGCCATGCGCGCGATCCGGTCGCGGGCATGGCCCGCTCCTACGAAGATCGAGGTCACGACGTGAGCGCGCATCGTTTCCCGCCCCCCAAAAACACCTCGTCGACGCGGCCCCAGCGGAAATCGTCGAGCAGGCGCGCGAGGCGGTCGTGCATGCGGTCGAGATTCAGGTAGTGGCGGAAACGGGCGCGGGCACTGGCGCCAGGAACGCGCGGCTGCTCCGGATCCACTTCCCACGGGTGGAAATAGAAGATGCAGGGCTGCTGTTCCTGACCGTTCACCTGGTTGATGGCCCAGCGCGAGAACGCGTACGGGAACAGGCGGAACCAGCCGCCGCCGCCGCAGTTGATGTTGCGGCCGGCGAGCGCGATGGTCGTAATCGGGATCTCGACGAGGCGCCCATCGGCCGCGCTGAACGCGAAGCGCGGGGCGTCGGGGATGCCGTAGAGGTCATGGCGGATCGGCACGATGCTGGAGCTGTAGGTGTAACCGGCGTCGGCCAGCAGGTCCAGGGCCCAGAGGTTGTCGGGGCAGATCGAATAGCTGGCGGCGCGGTAGCCGTTCACGCGCGCGCCCGACAGGTCTTCCAGCAGCGCCTTGGTGCGCACCACGTCGTCGCGGAACTGGGCGCGGTCCTGGGTGTTGGCGCGGACGTGTTCCCAGCCGTGGCTGGCCAGTTCGTGGCCGTTGGCGACGATGCGGCGGACCATGTCGGGGTAGCGTTCGGCGACCCAGCCCAGGGTGAAGAAGGTGGCCTTGGCGCCCTTGTCGTCGAACAGCTGCAGGATGCGATCGACGTTGGCTTCCACGCGGCAGGGCAGGCGGTCCCAGTCGGATTTGGGGATGCAGTTCTCGAAGGCCGAGACCTGGAAGTAGTCTTCCACGTCTACGGTCATGGCGTTGGTGATCGGAGGGCGCGCGTTCATTTCGACGAGATGGCGGATTTCGAGGCCCATCGCGGGCATGGCCCGCTCCTACAGGGACGGTGCGCCGTCACAGGGTGGGAGCGGGCCATGTCCGCGATCCCGTAGGAGCGGTGCGCCGTCATGTGGTAGGAGCGGGCCATGCCCGCGACCCGGTGGGAGCTGGAGTATGGAGCCATTGCGCGATGGTAGCGGCGGCGATGCGCTCGGCGGCCTTGCCGTCCCAGTACTCGGGGACGCGGCCGGCCTTGCCGCCGTTTTGCAGGATATCGGCGACACAGGTGCGGATCTTCGCGGGGTCGCGGCCCACGATGGTGTTGGTGCCCTGCTCCGCGGTGATCGGGCGTTCGGTGTTCTCGCGCAGCGTGACGCAGGGGATGCCGAGCGCGGTGGTTTCTTCCTGGATGCCGCCGGAATCGGTGAGCACCAGCCTTGCCTGTTTCATCAGGCCCAGCATTTCCAGGTAACCCTGCGGCTCGGTGCAGATGAAATCGGGCCCATCGAGCAGCGAGCCGAGGCCAGCCGCCTCGATGCGCTGGCGCGTGCGCGGGTGCAGCGGGAAAACCAGCGGGGTGTCGCGCGCAATCTCGCCCAGCACACCCAGCAGGCTGCGCAGCACCTCGGGATCGTCCACGTTCGAGGGGCGGTGCAGCGTGAGGATGCCGAAGCCTTTCAGGAAGCGCGCGGTCTTGTCCGCGTCGGCGTGCGCACCGATCGTGATTGCGGCGGGCACGGCGGCATCGAGGTTGTAGCGCAGCGTGTCGATCATCACGTTGCCCGCGAAGTGGATGCGCTCTTTCGCTATGCCCTCGCGCAGCAGGTTGGCCTCTGCCGTGCGCTCGGTGGTGAACAGCAGATCCGAGATCTGGTCGGTGAGCACGCGGTTGATCTCTTCGGGCA
The DNA here is from genome assembly GCA_016718385.1 of Gammaproteobacteria bacterium. Lineage (GTDB taxonomy): Bacteria > Pseudomonadota > Gammaproteobacteria > Pseudomonadales > UBA5518 > UBA5518. The sequence goes on along the minus strand of JADKDK010000007.1, from coordinate 520,318 downwards.
TGGCGCGGTCGCCGCTGCGCAGCCCGGCCTCGACGTGGATCACCGCGATGCCCTTCTTCACCGCAACCAGCGCGCAGGCGATGGTCGAGTTCACGTCGCCCACCACCAGCACGGCCCGCGGCTTGACGTCGTCCAGCACCGGCTCGAAACGCTTCATGATCTCGGCGGTCTGCACGGCGTGCGAACCCGAGCCCACGCCGAGGTCGATGTCGGGCTCCGGAATCTTCAGCTGCTCGAACAGCGCGAGCTTCATCGCGGCGTCGTAGTGCTGGCCGGTGTGCACCAGCGTGGCGGCGAGGCCGTATTGCGGGTCGGCGAATGCGCGCATGATCGGCGCGATCTTCATGAAGTTGGGGCGGGCGCCCACCACACACACGATCCGCGCCGGCGGACCCGATGCAGGCATGGCGAGGCCCGCCTACAGATTGAACGTGAGATTCAGGTTGACGCGGTTTTCCGTGTAGTCGTCATCAGGGCGCTCGGAATCGCGATCGGAATAGCTGTAGTTGAACGACAGGCTCGTATTGACGCCGAGCTGGCGGCTGAGGCCCAGTAATAGCGCATGGTATCGGCCGTCAACCCATCGGGGTCCTCGTCACCCTGCCAGGTGACGCCACCGTTCAGGCTGAGCTTGCCGGACAGGGCGCGGTTGAAGGTGAGGAACACATCGTCGAAAGTGCCTTCGTCGGTGTTGTCTTCCCGCGTCTGCTCGGAGCGGCTGCCGCGCAGCGTGAGCGTCGTGCGCCGCCCCCTGCACGGCAACGGAGGCATCGAAGCGCTCATCTATCACGGAACCCGAGTCGAGGAAACCGCGATTCTCCGACACCGGTATTGGCTGCCCGGTGCCCGGGTCGAACGGCAACCCGAAGGGGTTGTCCGGACCGAAATCGAGCTCACGCGCGCGCAGGTCCCGCGTGGTCGTGAGCGTGCGGTCATAGGAGGCACGCAATGTGACGCGCTTGCTGCGATGCGAGAAATCCAGCCGCGGCGCGTTGTCGAAATAGCGGTCGCCGTAACCCACGTTCAGCGAGGTGCGCGGGCTCGGCGTCCACACCACCCCCACGTCCCAGGTGTCGTCGTCGCGATCGGATGACTGCGCGTCGTAATCCTGCCATTCGCGACCCACGGAAGACGTCAACTGCCACTTGCGACTGATGCGGTAGCCGAGCGGCAACCTGACGTTCGAGTACTGGTCATCCTGCCTGTCACCCCCGCCGGCATTGTTTTCGTATTCCGTGATGCGGTGTTCCCCGGTAACGCCCCAGCTCAGGCGTGAAAAATCATCGCCACTCAACAGGCTGGCGTTGTAGAGCCGTTGCGTGCTGTCGTCGAAATCGTCGTTGGCGCTGAACTGCTGGTCCCACCGGGCGCTGGCATTGAACGTGGCGAAGCTGCCCAGTCGCCTGCGGATAGAGGGCGTGATGCCGTAGCTGTAGGTAGTACTCGTGTTCTCGTTCTCGGTCAGCGACGTGTCGCTCGCAGCGCGGAAGGGGTCGGTCGTCGTCTGACCGGCTCTCGCGAAGACATCGGTGAAGAAGAAATCCTCGATCAGCTCGACGTCGCCGTTGGCGTTCAGGAACGGATTGAAGTTGCCCGTGCCGCCACCGCTGCGGCTGTTCATTTCCATCGCGGCGTTGACACCCACGTTCGCGCGGGCGCCCTTGCCTTGCAAGGAAACCGAGGGCATGACCGCCGTACAGGTCATCCTTCTCGTTCTCGCTGTCGAGCTCGACGTTGTCCGAGTACACGCTGCCCCACGCTCATGCTGGCGCTGCGGGTCCATTGCGCCGCGAACGCCAGCTGGCTCAGGAGACTCAATCCACCCGCGCATACGGCAATAGCCAGTCTGCCCGGGCGCGCTCCGTGCAAACGCGCGTCAATCCGCATGCGCCTTCCCGCGCCGCGCTCGCTTGCCATCGCCCTGCTGCCCTTCACCGTACCCATAACCATACCCATAACCGTAGCCGTATCCATAGCCGAACTTGTCCAGTGGATTGCGCCGGGTCTTGTTCAGCACCATGCCCACGACCTTGTCATCGGGGATGTGCTCCACGGCTTCGGTCACCGCGTGCGGCGGCGTCTGCTCGGCAGCCACCACGAACACGATCTGGCCCATCAGGCTCGCGAGCACGCTGGCCTCCGAGGTCAGCAGCAGCGGGGGGCTGTCGAATATGATGACGCGGTCTGCGTAACGACTGGACAATTCCTGAACCAGCCGGCGCATGCTCTCGCTGGCCAGCAGCTCCGTGGCGCGCTCGTGCAACAGTCCAGCCGGGTATCACGCGCAGGTTGGGAATGCTGGTGTGCAGCAGCACATCCTCTATGCCGACATCGTCGTGCTCCAGTACGTCGATGAGACCGCGCGCATCCTCCGGCACGCCCAGCAGCGCGCCCGCATTGGCCTTGGCCATGTCGCCATCGACCAGCAGCACGGTGCGGTCTTCTTCCATGCTGATGCTCATGGCCAGATTGATTGCCGTGAAGGTCTTGCCTTCTCCCGACAGCGCGCTGGTGACCATGATCAAATTGGCATTGGGTACGACTGCTGCGCCCGCCCCCTCGATGTTCGCGATCAGGGGGCGCTTGATCATCCGGTATTCTTCGGCGATGCGGCTGCGCGGACGGTCAGGCGTCACGGCCCCCAGGCTGTTGAGCTTCGCCAGCGGCACGTCGATGATCTGCGGATCGCGGGCCTTGGCACTGCGCTCGACCTGGCCCGGGGCGCCCGCTGCGGACGCGACCGCAGGAGCGGCCGGGGCATTGCCGGGAACGGCAGGCGCGGGAGCCAGGCTCTGCGCCTGCCGTTCCAGTTTCTCGATCGCCTTTTCGATGATGCTCATATCGGTCCTGCGCCCTTCGCGTCGGTTTTGATGCCGCCAATACCCGTCATATCAACAGCATCTGCTGGGCCACATTTATTCCGCCGAACACCACGAGCAGCGCCACCGACGCGACCGCGAGCATCAGCCTGTTGATGAAGGCCGTGCGTTGTTGCGCCGCTGCGGATCTGCGTGACCGCACCGAGCACCGGCAAGCCGACCAGTTCGCCCAGCGAGCGCCGGTCCACGACCACCGGGCTGCAGCAGCGACATCAGCAGCCCGATGGCCAATGCCCCGCCGATCGCGATGACGAGAACGCCTGAATTGAGCAGCAGCTTGTTGGGCTCGTCTGGCGTCTGCGGCACGAAGGGGGGATCGATCACGCGAAACACCACGTCCCCGGCGCTCTGCTCCACGTCCTCCGAAATCCGCGCGGATTCTCGCCGCTGCAGCAAGGTAGAATGCTGCCCACGGATGACGTCGTAATCGCGGTTGAGCTGTGTCAGCTCGGCCTCGATCACCGGGATGCTGTTGACCTTTTCTTCCAGGTCCTTGACGCGCTGTTCATGCTCCTGCACGCGCACCCTGAACTCGGCAACCGAGGCATCGGCTTCGGACAGCAGGGAGCGCATCTGCTGATAAACCGGATTCTCCGCCAGTCCGGGGGAATCCATCGGCCCCCTGGCCATGGCGGCCTCGAGCGCCGTCTGCTTCTCCGCTCGAGTTCGGCGATCATCTTGCGGATCTGCACCACTTCCGGGTGCATTTCGGTGTACTTGGTCAGCAGGTCGTCGAGTTTCGCGGTCAATGCCTGGATGCGCATATCGAGTGGCGAACTGAGATCGCTGCCCCAATCCGACATGAACATCGGATCGTCCGGGTTCTGCAGTTGGCGCTGCAGGTCAGCGCGCCGATTCTCCATTTCCCGGAGTTGCAGTTTCGCATTGCCCAATTGTTCCCTCGCCGTGGCCAGGCGCGCGAAATAGCCACCGGATTCGCCCGGCAGGATGCCCGCATAGCGCTGCTTGAACTCGGCGAGGCGCCCTTCGGCCTCCGCCAGGCGCTTCTCGTAATCCGAGATCTGCTGGTCCAGGAAGGACTGCGCGCCGGAACTGTCCTGGCGGCTGCCGCCCAGCGCGCCTTCGACGAACACGGTGATGAGCGATTGCACGACCCGCTTGGCCACTGCCGGGTCACCGTGCACGTAGGAAACGGCATAGAGCGACGGGTTGGCGCGATCGCCCGCGAGCTTGATCGTGCTGGCCAGCGAGTCGATCAGGGCGTCCTTCTGCGCGTCCGTGGTCACCTTGATGTCGAGATCCGCCATCCGCATCAGCTTTTCGAGGTTGGGCCTGGTGAGCATGGTCTTGCTCATCAATGCCACGCGCTGGTCGGTGTTGGGCTGGATCGCAAGGCCCTGCAGCAACGGGCGCAGTACGCTGTTGGTATCCACGTGTATTCGCGCCGAGGCCCGGTACTTGTCCGGCATCTGGGCAATGAAACCCCACCCCGCGAGCGCGATGCCCCACGCGACGAACAGCACGAGCCAGCGGAATCGCCAGACCCCGAGCAGGTATCCGTAAATCTGCGCCAACAACTGCTGCATAAATCAGTTCACGTTCCAGGGGCTGACGGTGCGCGGTCTCTCGTCTTGTGGTCGCCAGGGAGACCGTGGCGACCACGGCCCGCGTGGCCCGGCTCATTCGATCAGAACCAGGATTCCGGGATGATGATGATGTCCCCCGGATACATCGGCACATTGGCGCTGATGTCGCCATCCTTCAGCAGATCGTCGAGGCGAAGCTCCAGGACTTCACGCTTGCCCTCGAAATTGCGAATCAGCACGGTCCTGTTGCCCGATGCAAAATCGGTCAGCCCGCCCACCTCGATCATCGCGTCCAGCGCCGTCATGTGCTTGCGGTAGGGGACCTTGAGCGGCTGCTGCGCCTCACCGACCACGCGCACCTGCTGGAAGGGCACGCCGACGAAGTTGTTCACGATGACGCTCACCACCGCGCTCTTGACGTACTGCCCGTAGGCCTTCTCGATGTCGCGGGCGAGTTGCGAGGCGGTCTTGCCGCTGGCCTCGATGTTCTCGACCAGGCGCGTGGTGATCTTGCCGTCGGGCTTGACGACCACGTTGGTGCTGAGGTCCGGGTTGCCCCAGACGAAGACTTCCATGGTGTCACCAGGGCCGATCAGGTATTCGTAGTCGGGCGTTGCCGCCTGCTGCTCGGGGCGACAGGTTCATATTGGGATTCGAGCCGCAGCCCGTGACCGCGAGCACCACCGAAGCGGCCGCCGCCATGGCGCTCATCCGACGAATGAGACATTTGAAATCAATCACTTGCATTCTCCCTTATCGAAGCACCAAGGTGGCGCTGGCACCATCGCGGGGCATCATTGGCGGCCCGCCAAGCGGCGCGCACAACGTGGTCCCGGCTGTTGGCCCGGCCTCTGCTACTGCCGGCAAAGTGTAGACCACGGGCCATGGGTTGGCACTAGAACTGATAGCCTTTGTGGGACGAGGCCCTTTCCGGCGTAGGAGCGGGCCATGCCCGCGACAAATTGGCGCTGAATAGGCGCCAATATGGTCGGATATCGTCAAATGTGGCCGAATTTGGTCGCGGGCATGGTGGGGGTCGCGGGCATGGCCCGCTCCTACGGGGGCATCCGCCGTTGGGCAATGGCAGCAGCAAGTCCGGGCTGCTAGGCTAGGTCAACGTTCATATAGACTGCGGCGCAGCGTTTCGATACCAAGAGCACCATGTCCAACAACAGATTCCGCGACTACTCGGCCGGGATGAAAGTCCTGATGGTCATCGAATTCTTCGTGCTCACGGGATCCTTCCTGCTCGCCATGCAACTGGAGCGGCGGTTCCGGTGGACCGACGTGCCGGTTGCCGCCACGAACACCCTGGTGATCTACGCGATTCTCTTCGCGCTCACCGCGCTGCTCTTTTCGCTTTCGCTGGGCTTGTACAACCCCAAGCTGCGGGAGCCTTACCGCGCGATTTTTCGCCGCATCGTTATCGCCGTCGCAATGAGCGGCTTTGTGCTGACAATCGTGACCTTGGGAATCGATAGCTACGGCATCCGGGTGGAAACATCCCTGCTTGCGGTCGCCCTGGGCGTCGCCATCGTCAGCCTGATCCGCTACGTCGATTTCGAGTTCGAGTTCCTGGCGCAGAAGAAGATCAGCGTGCTGGTGCTGGGCGCCGGGGAGCGCGCCTCGATCATCGAGCGGCGCATGAAGCGGCGCGTGGACCGCCAGCGCTTCGATCTGCACGGCTTCGTGGTGATGCGCGGCGATTCCCCGACCGGCATCCAGAAGGAGAAGAAGCTGACGCTGGAAGGCCAGCGCCTGGCCGATTACATCGCCGAGCACGACATCGACGAGCTGATCGTGGCCTGCGACGAACGGCGCAACAACCTGCCGCTCGACCTGCTGTTCGACTGCAAGATCCGCGGCACGAACATCATCGAGATCCTCGACTTCATCGAGCGCGAGACGGGGCAGGTGGCGGTGAACCTGGTGTATCCGAGCTGGGTGATCTATTCGAACGGCTTTTCCTCGACCAACGACCTGCGCAATGCCCTGGACTGGTCGTTCAACGCAGTGCTTTCGCTGGCGCTGCTGCTCGTTGCCTGGCCGCTGATGCTGATCGCCTGGCTGGCCATCAAGATCGAGGATGGCATCAGGGCGCCCACCCTGTTCTTCCAGGAGCGCGTCGGGCTGGACGGCCGGGTGTTCCCGGTGATCAAGTTCCGCAGCATGCGCCTGGACGCCGAGAAATATGGCGCGGTCTGGGCCACCAAGGACGACCCGCGCGTGACCCGCACCGGCAAGCTGCTGCGCAAGTACCGCGTGGACGAGCTGCCGCAGCTGTGGAACGTGCTGCGCGGCGACATGGGCTTCGTGGGTCCGCGGCCCGAGCGCCCCGAGTTCGTGAAGGACCTGATCATGAAGATCCCCTACTACAACCAGCGCCACAACGTGAAGCCGGGGCTCACGGGATGGGCGCAGCTGAAGTACCCCTATGGCGCATCGGAAGAGGACGCGCTGGAGAAGCTGAAGTACGACCTCTACTACGTGAAGCACCGCAGCTTCCTGCTGGACCTGAACATCCTGGTGCAGACGGTGGAGGTGGTGTTGTTCGGGAAGGGGCGGTGAGGGATCAGGTTCGGTCGCGGGCATGGCCCGCTCCTACACAAAGCGCATACGGTAATCGTTGTAGGAGCGCGCCATGCGCGCGATATCGCGGCCATGGGCCGCTCCTACACAAAGCGCATACGGCGATCGTCTCCTTGTAGGAGCGCGCCATGCGCGCGATATCGCGGCCGTGGGCCGCTCCTGCACCCGATAACCAGCGTTATTTCAGGTTGTATTTTTCGACGAGGCTGTAGAGGGTCGGGCGGGTCACGCCGAGCAGCTTGGCGGCTTCGGAGATGTTGTCATCGGCGCTGACCAGGGCGCGCTGGATGGCGCGCAGTTCGGCTTCCTCGCGCACCTGCTTGAGGTTCAGCGGCGTCGATTCGGTCTCGACGACGTCGAGCTCGAGGTCATCGGGCGTGATGTAGGTGCCGTCGGCCATGATGATGGCGCGCTTCACGCGGCTTTCGATCTCGCGCACATTGCCGGGCCAGGCGTGGGTCTCGATGGCGGCGGTGGCGTCCCTGTCGAAGCCGCGGATCGTGCGGCCCTGCTCCTGGCAGAAGCGGTTCAGGAAGGACTTGGCCAGCACCAGCGCGTCGCCGTCGCGATCCTTCACCGCCGGGATCTTGATCGTGATCTCGCTGATGCGGTAGTACAGGTCCTCGCGGAAGCTGCCGTCGGCGATCTTGCCCTGCAGGTCCTGGTGCGTGGCGCAGATGATGCGCACGTTGATCGGGATTTCCTCGCGCCCGCCGACGCGCTCGATCACGCGCTCCTGCAGGAAGCGCAGCAGCTTGGACTGCAGCGCCAGCGGCAGGTCGCCGATCTCGTCCAGGAACAGGGTGCCGCCGTTGGCGTACTCGATCTTGCCCTGGGTCTGCTTGACCGCGCCGGTGAAGGCGCCCTTCTCGTAGCCGAAGAGCTCGCTCTCGAGCAGGTTCTCGGGAATCGCGGCGCAGTTGATGGCCACCATGCGCTGCTTGGCGCGGGGGCTGCGCTCGTGCAGCGCTTGCGCCACGCGCTCCTTGCCGGTGCCGCTGGCGCCGAGCAGCAGCACGGTGACGTCCGACGGTGCCACCTTCTCGATGGTGCGGCAGACCTTCAGCATCTGCGGGCTGGTGGCGATGATGCCGTTCATCGGCTCGCTGGCGTGTGCCTGCTGCAGACGGCGGTTCTCGAGCTCGAGCTCATGGAGCCGGTAGGCACGGTCGACCATCAGCGTGAGAACTTCGGGCTCCACCGGCTTCTGGTAGAAGTCATAGGCGCCGAGGGCGATGGCCCTGACCGCGTTGGCGCGCTCGTTGTCGCCGGTGACGATGATCACCTTGGTCTCGGGCGAGAGGCCCTGGATTTCCTGCAGGGTCGCCAGCCCCTCGGTCACGCCGCCGGGGTCGGGCGGCAGCCCCAGGTCGAGCAGCACCACGCCGGGCTGGTGGCGGCGCACGCGCGCGATGGCGTCCTTGCGATCCCCCGCCACCGCCACCGCGTAACCGTCGAAACACCAGCGCAACTGGCGCTGCAGCCCCTCGTCGTCCTCGACGATCAGCAGATGTTTTTCGGAATCCTGCACGCACTCTCTCCCGCGACTGTCGGTCTACGCGCCCTGCGCGTCATGACAGGGTAGCAGCACCCGGAAGATCGAGCCGGTCCCGGGCGTGCTGTTCACGCGAATTTCGCCACCCAGCGCACGAATGAACTCGCGGCTCTCGTAGGCGCCGATGCCCATGCCGGTCAGGCCCTTGGTGGAATCGAAGGGCTTGAACAGGCGCTCGCGGATGAAATCGGCATCCATGCCGCAGCCGGTATCCTCGATCTCGACCACGGCCCAGCCGTCCTCGCGCGCGAGACGCACCGTGATGCGACCCGTCTTGTCGGTGGCTTCCTGCGCGTTCTGCAGCAGGTGGCCGAACACGGTGGCCAGCCCCTCGCGGTCGGCCTGCACCACCAGGCCCTCGTCGGCGGCTTCCAGCTCCGGCACCGGCTGCTGGTGCGCGCGGCGCGCCACCGCGGTCGCCAGCACGGCCTGCAGGCCCACGCTCTGCGTCGGGCCGCCGCGCGAGCCGCTGCGCATCTGCTCCATCAGGCGCGTCATGCGCGCCACGGAGTTGCGCACGGTGTCGATGACGTCGTCGACGAATTCCGGCTTGTGCTTGTGCTTCTCGGCGTTGGAGACGATCAGCGACTGCTGCGCCAGGATGTTCTTCAGGTCATGCACCACGTAGGCCGAGAGCCGGTTGAAGGCTTCGAACTGCTGCGCCTGCACCAGGGCGCGGTCGGACTGGTACTGCGCCAGCTGCCCGGCGGCCTGCAGGCCCGCGGTCTTGAGCAGGTCGCGGTCTTCCCAGTTGATCGCGCCGTGCACGTCGGAGCGCGCGAGCAGCACGCAGCCGATGGCGCGCGCGCGGAACAGCAGCGGCACCAGCAGCCAGGCGCCGGGCAGCCGGCGGCACCAGTCGGGCAGCACCAGCCCTTCGTAGAGCGCGGGGCTGCGCGCGTATTCCTCGAGGTCGATGACCCAACCGGAGCTTTCCAGGAAGTGCGCCAGCGATTCCAGGTCCACGGGCTGACCCGGTTCCGGCTCCGGCATGTTCCAGCGCGTCAGCAGGCGTGCGTGCCCGAGCGCCGAGAATTCCCACAGCATCCCGCCCGGGCTGCTGACCAGGGTCGCCACCGCACGCACCACGCGCTCGGGCACTTCCTCGGTGGTCTCGGCCAGCGCCTGGGTGAACTTCAGCCATTCCTCGCGGTAGTTGTACTTGTAGCTGAAGAAGTGCTTGTTCAGGAACACGCGCAGGCGGCGGCGGATCTTGTCCGAGAACAGCAGCACCACCAGCAGCAGGCCGGTGCCGAACAGGAAGGCGATCTGCAGCACGCCGCCCCAGCTGCCGCCGTAGAAGCGGATGAAGTAGCCCACCGTGGCCATCAGCAGCAGGTAGCTGCCCGCCCCGAACACCGTGACCGAGTGCAGCACCACGTCGCGCGAGACGTGGATGCCGATGTTGAACTTCGGGTTGCGGGCGATGGAGATTGCGATCAGCGGCGCCGCGATGGCGTTCACGATGCCGCGCGCGCTCCACAACCCCAGGTCGAGCTGCTTGAACAGCAACGCGTCCGCGTACATGTAGAAGTCGTAGGCGAACACCGCCCCGAGCCCGATGCACAGGAACTTGAGCCCCCAGCGCTCGTCCGGATTGCAGTTGCGGTAGATCTGTTCGATCAGCAGCAGGCCGATGATCGAGATCACCACCCAGATCACCAGGCCGGCCTCGACCAGTGCGCCGGCGAGCTCGCTGCCGGCCTCGAGCCACAGCGGCGCGATCAGTACGCCGGCACAGCCCGCGAACACGGCCAGCGCCACCGGCATGAGCCAGTGCACCGGTGCGACCGGCGCGTCGCTGTCGTCGCGCACGCTGAGCGTGCGGAACAGGAACAGGAACCAGCCCGCGTCACGGGCGAGCTCCGTGAGCAGCAGGAGCACCGGATTGAAGCTGGTCGTGATGATCGAGGCGGCCGAGACGCCGGACCACAGTGCCGTGCAGAAGCTGGCTGCTATGGCCAGCGAGCCCAGCGCGCGACCGCGCCACGAGACCAGGAGCAGCGTGGTCAGCACCAGGTAGGCGGCGCAGGCGATGAGGTAGCTGAAGAATCCGACGTTCACGGGGTTTTGATCGCGGGCGCTGCCTTCGTGGTTGCCCGTGAATACTAGCACTATACTTTGGCGCTGCTCGGTCGCGGCATATTGCGGGTCGCGGGCATGGCCCGCTCCTACAGGGGCATCGCGGTCGCGGGCATGGCCCGCTCCTACACACATGGGGCGTCGCGGGGTATGGCGTGGTCGCGGGCATGGCGGCATCTTTGTAGGAGCGGGCCATGCCCGCGATCGGCGTTTGATGTACGTGCAAACATTCATTCGGGGAGATGGTGTGGATACCGTTGCTGTCGTAGGCCTGGGTTATGTGGGATTGCCGCTGGCGGTTGCCTTCGGCAAGCAGCGCGCCACCATCGGTTTCGACCTCGACGACAGGAAGATCGCGAACTACCGCAACGGCATCGATCCCACCGGCGAGGTGGAGTCGGCGGACCTGAAGGCGGTCACGCAGCTGGAATTCACCAGCGACCCGGCGCGCCTGAAGGACGCGCGGATGATCGTGGTGGCAGTGCCCACGCCGATCGACCAGGCGCACCGCCCGGACCTCACGATCCTCGAAAGCGCCTCGCGCCTGATCGGCGCCAACCTTTCGCCCGGCACGGTGGTGGTCTACGAGTCGACGGTCTATCCCGGCTGCACCGAGGAAGTCTGCGTGCCGATCCTCGAGAAGGTCTCGGGGATGCGCTGGCTGGGCCGGCCGGGCGCCGAGGCGGCCGATGACGGCAACGGCTTCTACATCGGCTACTCGCCCGAGCGCATCAATCCCGGCGACAAGGTGCACCGCCTCGAGACCATCGTGAAAGTCGTGTCCGGCGACACGCCGCAGACGCTGGAGCGCGTGGCCGCGCTCTACGGCAGCGTGGTGACGGCAGGCCTGCACCGCGCCGCGAGCGTGAAGGTGGCCGAGGCCGCCAAGGTCATCGAGAACACCCAGCGCGACCTGAACATCGCGCTGATGAACGAGTTGTCACTGATCTTCCACAAGCTCGGCATCGACACGCTGGATGTGCTCGAAGCCGCCGGCACCAAGTGGAACTTCCTGCCGTTCCGCCCGGGGCTGGTGGGCGGTCACTGCATCGGCGTGGACCCGTACTACCTGACCTACAAGGCCGAGGCCGAGGGACACCACCCCGAGGTGATCCTGGCCGGGCGCAAGACCAACGACGGCATGGGCAAGTTCATCGCCGAGCAGACCGTCAAGGGCCTGGTGCGCCACGGCCACGCGGTGAATGGTGCCAAGGTCGTCGTGCTCGGACTCACGTTCAAGGAAGACTGCCCGGACCTGCGCAACTCGCGCGTGGCGGACATCATCGCCGAACTGAAGGAATACCACTGCGACGTGGCGGTGCACGACCCGCTGGCCGATGCCGACGAAGCGCGGCACGAGTACGGCGTGGAACTGACTCCGTGGGACAAGCTGCCCAAGGCGCACGCTGTGGTGCTGGCGGTGGCGCACAAGCCGTTCCGCGCGCTCGCGCCTGACGATTTCAAATCGCTGATGTCGAACCCCTCGGTGCTGATGGACGTGAAGTCGATCGTGGATCGCGCGGCATTCGCCGGCAATGGCATCGAGGTGTGGCGGCTGTGAACTCGCACGGTCAATCCGTTACAGCTGCGCAAATGCCGTAGGAGCGGGCCATGCCCGCGACCGACCGCCAGCAACGGTCGTAAAATCAGTCGCGGGCATGGCCCGCTCCTACTGCTTGAGATCCAGTTGCGTGAGGTCCACTCCCTTGCGCACTCCGCGCAACCGCAGCCACGCCTTGTAGCCGAGGTGCCGAACCAGCATCAGCGGCGGCATGCGCAGCCAGTGGGAGCGCGCGTACAGCAGCCAGCGCGCCACGGCGGCGCTTCGGCGCGGGTAATCCGGGTGTTCTGGCAGCATTGCCAGTGGTACCAGCCAATCCATCAGCCAGCGAACCGGTGCCGTCGGGGCGCCGTGTTCGGCACCCGATGTGGCGGCCGCGGGAATGTCAGCGCCCAGGATGCTCCGCGCAAAGCGCAGGCCGTAATACAGCGGCCGCTGCAGATCGAGCTCGCGCGCCCGCGGCACAAGCGACGCCCAGAAACCTGGCTCCTGCCCGAAATGATCCAGCAGATCGCGCACATCCACCAGATCACGCAGGCGCAGTCCCTCGACCGGATCCCCTTCCAGGAACAGGTGCACCAGCGAATGCAGCACCATGTCGGCCGGCGCAAGCACGCGCAGTCTCGGATCCTCCAGCGGCCGTGCGGCCGCGAGCAGCAGCGCCGGATCGGGCTTCAGGCGGCTGGTGCGCGGCAGGATCGTGTGGTGCAGATCGATCTCGGTCTTGCGCTCGCGATGGCGCAGCGGCGGGATTTCGTGCATCCACACGCGGTAGTAACGGTCATCGTAGGGATCGATCTGCATCCGCAGCCAGCCGTGCGCCACGAGCGCCTGCTCGACCGCCTCGATCTGCGCCAGGGGAACCAGCAGGTCCAGATCGGCGAACAGGCGTCCGCGTGCCGCGGGCAGGCCCGCCAGCACGTACGCCGCGCCTTTCAGGATCACGAGCGGCACATCCAGCGCCTGCAGCGCCCACTGCACGCGGTTGACCTCCCAGGCCACCAGGGTCTGGCGATGGACCACCACGTTGCGCGCGGCGCGCAGGTGGTTCGCGGCCTGCGCGGGAATGTGCTCGAGCAGGCCGGCCTGTGCTAGGTCCGATTCAATACGCCCCAGCAGGCGGGTGCGGCGCGCCACGCGGAGCAGCAACTCCCAGTCTTCGCGGGGAAGGGTCGGGAGTTCGCAGGGTGCGCGAAGCGCACGCAGCAGCAGTTGCGCCCCCCGACGCGCCTCGGTGCGCGCCCTAGGCATCGGCGGCTCCGCCGAGTGTGTCGAGGGCCGCAACGGCTTCGTCGAGGTCCGAGTAGGTCAGCGCATGGCAATCGCACGTGCGCACCATCTCCCTGACCAGGTCGAAGGCGATTTCGCCCAGGGTTTCGTAGTTGAACGCGTTGGTGGCCACCATCAGGAAAGCCTCGCCCTTGTCCACCGGCTCGATGGTGAGTGGCGCCCCCGCGACCCAGCGGGGAAACACGAACAGGCGAGGGCGCGCGGTTTCGTGGACGCGACGCACGCTGTCGGGCCGGCGGGCGCACGTGAGCCACTGTTCCCTTGCGCGTGCCGTGGAACGAAGGGCCGATCACGGCCTCGGGCCGGAAACGCCGGATCACCTCGATGGATTCGTTCTTCAGCGGTATCAGGCGCGGCACCGGGACGAGGGCCCCGTCTTCCGGCCGCACCAACCCGAATTCGTCCGACAGCAGGCGCCATCCCGAATGGACCAGTGCGGTGCACAAGGTGGATTTGCCGTGGCCGGACCAGGCCGGGAACACGATGGCCGAACCGCCGCGCTCGACCACGGCCGAATGCAGCATCAGCAAATGGTTCGAGCGCGTCGCAATGCACCAGTTGATGCCCCATTCGAGCGCGGGCAGCATATGCGCGGCAGGCAGGGGCCAGAAGGGCTTGCGCCCGTCGGCCATGAAGCAGGCTTGCAGCCCCCGGCGGGGCCCCCGCGACGGCTGCACCTGCACGTCGAAGTCGACAATGCCGGGCGGATCCACCTCATGCTGGTCATAGAGCTGATTCAGCCGGGGGACCAGGGCGGAGAAACGGGTTCGAATGCGGGCGACGAAGGGTCCGAGCTGCACCTCGAGCCCCGGCCCCGCAAGCCGCGTCTCGAGTTCCCGAGCCGACAAAGCGCCGACGTTCACGGAGCGGCCGTTCGCTCGATCAGCCCGAGATCCTCCAGTCGCAAGGCGACCGGCATGAACTCCCCGGCCACCAGTTCCTCTTCACGAACGCCAAAGTCCGCGGCCACGCATCGCAGGATGTGATCGAACGATGCGGGCCCCTGCCGCAGGCAATCGACCAGGGCCATCGTGACCTCGTTGAACGCGTGGGTTTCGCCGGAGGCGCGCTGATAAACCGTATGGATCCCGCCCCAGTTCTCGATCACCAGGTCTTCGGCGGCGCGAGAAAGGCGAAAGACGACTGTAGGGGTGGCATTGTGCGTGGTCACGGCATGTCAGTGTAGGCACGAATCCATGCAGTCGCCACAGCTCACTCACAGCCAGTCGAGCCTTGTATATGCGCCGGAAACAGTCTATGTATGTTTTTGATTCATGGGCTTTTTTGAAGCATGAACCCAAAGACCACGGTCTTGCCACCGCCACTCCAAGCCGCTTCCGCCGCACCGGCGCCGCCGCGCGTCAGCGTCATCGTTCCAACGCACAACCGACTGCCGTTGCTCGAGGAAGCACTGGGCAGCATCGAGGCGCAGTCGTTCATCGACTGGGAGGCCGTTGTCGTCGACGATGCATCGACTCCGGCAATTGATGGCAGGAGCGTCATCGCGCGGTATCCGCGGGCACGCGTCCACACACACCACAGTTCGCAGGGCGGAGCGGCGGCAAAGAATACCGGGATCGCCATGGCGCGCGGAGAGATCCTCGCCTTCCTCGATGACGACGACCTTTTACGATCCCCGCTATCTCGCGTGTGCTCGATATCCTCGACCGGTATGCCGATATCGATGTTCTGTTCATGGGGTTGGATGGTTTGGCAAGGATGCACAGCGTTCCGAACGCGCGCATGGCGAGTCGCTTGCACGGACGCTCGCACGCGCCCCGCCTGAAGGCGTGGAGCGCAGCCTCGTTCGCTGGCATGGCCCGAAGCTGCTCCCCGCGCTGCTCCTGAGCGTGCCAATGCCCTTCCAACGCCCCGTGGTGCGCCGCGCTGCACTGGAGGGCATTGGCCGGTACAGACCGGACTGCCTGCTTTGGGACTGTGAATGGGCGCTGCGCGCAAGCCTGATGGCACGATGCGCCCTGCTCCACGAGCCGCTGTATCTGCAGCGCTCGGACGGACAAGGTACTTCCTCGCGTGCTGATCGCGAATACGACCATGCCGAGTCGGCGGCCGAGATGGTATTGAACCTCTATCGCAATCCGCCGCTGCCCGTATCGCGCGAAATACGACTCGTCTTACGGCAGGCGGCAAGCCGCAATGCAGAGCACGTGGCCTTTCATCTTTCGAAGCACGGCGACCTGTCGGGCGCGTTGCGCGCCTGGCGCCGTGCGCAATGGATCGAGCCTACCGTCACGCGCTTCAAGGTCCTGTCGGCGTTGATTGCGCGCATCATGCAGCGAGCAATTTCCCGCTTGAAGACGGTCGTCACCACGCGCTGATACACGATCCAGGCCTGCCACTGTCTTTTGACGCGAGCGCTCTCAGCGGCACCGCGAGACTCATTTCCATCCGCGCATGCGTCGCAAGCGATCCCTTGCCCACCCCACCCGCCATTGCAGGGCCTTTTACGCCAGTCCATCGGGAGCCCGCGCCTTTGCATCATCGAAGGCAGATCGAAGAAGGCCAGAACCTGCTCATCGCAGGTGGTCACAAGCACATTCATACCGCTGTCGACATCGATACCCTTGGGCCCACCCTCCTGGGGATTCTTCCTGCCTCGTCGGTACGTCGTCTCGTCCATCACGCGCAGCGCAGCAACGGGGTCGCGCATGCCTGACCAGCTATCGCCATCCCTTGCGTAGATGTTCACATAGGGCGCACCGGCATCAGCCACCAGCATGAAACTGTCGTCAGGGGCGAAGAGCAGGCCGTGGGGATAATTCAGGTTGCGCAGAATGCCGTCCGGCTCCGAGTGCCGGTTCAGTTCCGGTGTGTTCTCGTACAGGAAGACGCTATGGGCATTGTGGTTGCTAATGGCGATCCAGCGTCGATCACTGCTGACGGCCACACCATCGGGAACGCCGAGCCCCTTGCTCAGCAAGATCTCGCTGCTTTGTAGCTCGAGATGCCCGGCGTCCTCCAGGATATGCCGGGTGACATAATTCGCATAATTGTTGCAAACAAGCAGCTCGTACCGGTTCTGCCCGAGTAGCGAGACGGTCACGGAACCCGGGGAATCCAGCAGATGAGTTTGATCGCTGCCTATCGTATGCACGGGGATCAACTCGACGTTTTTTTCCTCTGCTGTGCATGGAGGCAATTTCAAGATCGGAACGTCTCCCCAGCGATTGGCAACGGCAAGCCTGCGATTGTCCGGGGAAAACTTCACATCTTCCGTACGCCCCAGATCCCGGAGAAGAGTCCTCACGTCCTCGGAAGCAGTGAAATCGATTCGCTGCTCATTGGTCGAACCCCTGGAAAAAACGTCCAGCATTCCCACGTCGTTCTCAACCGTCCAGTTGGTATTCGCCGCTGGCTGCGCCATGCGTGGCCGCGGCCCGGACCTGGCGACCAGTGGTGTTTTTTCAATCGAGCTGTACAGGCTACACTCAATCAGATCGTAGACCATTCGCCACGATCTGGCGCATACGTCATGCGGTATCGTGACAAATGGGATCGAGCAATTACCATCAATGAGATCCGTGGAGCGTCCGTCCAGATTCCCCTTCACGCCGGGCATCCTGGCAGCCCTGCTCGGCGTCGCCCCCGACCGTCGCGCAGCGCTCGAGCATGCGCTCGGTGCGCGACCGATCATCCCGATGGTGGTGGTTCTCGTGGCAATCCGGTGCAAACGGGTGCTCGGAAAGGTGGCGGCTTCGCTCGCGGGGGGTGCGCGGCGGATCATTGGAGGCTCGAACTCGAGCGACGGTGGCGCCGTTGGCCCGGCAGGAGTGTCGAATCCTGCGGTCTCGACGGCTTCACGCACCGATACCCGGGCAGCGCTTCTGCCGCAAGCAGTTGCCGACGGCTCATTTCCCAAGCTGATATTTCAAACGTGGAAAAGCAAGGTTTCAATGCCTGCCAATTACGCGCGATGGAGCGCCAGCCTCCGAGGAATGAACCCGGGCTTTGAGTACTTTCTTTGGGATGACGTCGATAACAGGCGCTTCATCGAAGAGTATTACCCGTGGTTCCTGCCCTTCTATGACGCCTACCCTCGGGAAATATACCGGGCCGATGCAGTCCGCTACTTCTTCCTGTACCAGTTCGGAGGACTGTACGCGGACATGGACACCGAATGCCTACGATCGGTCGAGCGCTTGTTCGAATCCGGCGATGTCTGGCTGGGAAGGATGGGAGACGACCCGGATTTTTCGCATTCCATTCCAAACGCGATCATGGCCTCCCGGCCCCTGCAGGAGTTCTGGCTGCTGGTCATCCATCTGCTCGTCGAGAACGCCAGGACACCGGGTGACGCGGAATCGATGACCGACAAAGGCCCTGAAGCCTTGACCGGACCGATTCTGCTCAAGAATGCCTACGATACCTACCTGCTTTCCGATCGGAACGCTGTATGCGAGATGATTCAGAGTATCGCCATGCGCCTGCCGGACAATCTTCAGCCCCGACCAGGAACATCACGCGTCGAACTGCTGGCCCCCGCCATTTGGTACCCGATCGACTGGTCCAACATGATTCACTTGCGCCTGTCTTCTCAGGTCGTGGATTTCAATGTAACCCTTGGCGAACGGACCAAACGCTGGCTGTTCCCCCGGTCATTTCTTGTCACGTACTGGACGCATTGCTGGAAGCCGACACGGGGGAAATAACCAATCCCGATGCAAGCACTACGATCGACGTGACACGGGCGTTATGAGCCGCGAAAACGGTGTGACTGGCAGGCTACCGCAGTCTATCCGGTGGTATTTGACGTAACCAAGGTGGGTGCCGCCGCTCTCGCGGCGGCTGGCTGAAGTCAGCGAGGGTCCAAACGAGGCGTCAGATCAAGGAAACCGTTGAAGATGCCGTGAGGATCACGATGTTCTGATTGGTAGCGCTTGTACTGTAGTACCCGGTTGATGTGCCGTCCGTGCACTTGTACACGCCATCGAACTGCTTCACGTATCCCATATTCGAACGCCGCGTCGCATCGCTGACATAGCCGTCGACATCGCATGCTGTTGCTCTGGAAAAGCACTCGTCTCCCGCAGCGTCGGCGAGGTTTGGACGAACACCGGCGGAGAAATTCTGGATGGCACCAGTATCCTTTTCCAGGGTTGCGGTACCTGCCACTTGCCCCGGACACGCGCTGAGCGCTGCGACACCACCGCTGCGCAGGGTGAGAATGGCCGGCACAACGCCGACAGCGGCACCCTGCACCAGTCGGCGCCGGTTGAGTTGGACACCACGCGCTTCTACATGCGGCTCCGTTGCCGGCCCAGGTTCCGCCGCTCTCGGCGCTTCGTCATTGTGTTGCATACACCCGTAACTCCGTTTGCCGTCCCCTGCGGCATCGCTGCCCAGGGATACGGATTTTTGTTTACAACGTGCAATTCGTGTACCGCATAGGACATTTACTTAAATATCAATAAGTTGAGCGTTCGATATACGGCGTGGACGGCCCTGAAAACGCGTCTGTGTAAAATTCTTCGACAGCTTTTCTTGCTCGCGGCGAATGCGCGCTGATGCTCGCGGTCCCGGTCGTGCGCAGGGCGCGCTCCTATAACTTGCCCTGCTTGTAGAAGTGCTCATAGCAGTAGTTGGTGGCCTCCACGAACCCATCCACGCTGCCGCAGTCGAAGCGCCGGCCCTTGAACTTGTAGGCCATCACGCAGCCTTCCTTGGCCTGGCGCATCAGCGCGTCGGTGATCTGGACCTCGCCGTTCTTGCCCGGCGGGGTCTGTCGGATCAGGTCGAAGATGTCCGGGGTCAGGATGTAGCGGCCGATGATCGCCAGGTTGCTGGGCGCTTCCTCGGCCGAGGGCTTTTCGACCATGTTGGTCACCCGGTACAGGTCGTCACGCACCGCCTCGCCCGCGATCACGCCGAACTTGTGGATCTGGTCCTTCGGCACTTCCTCGATGGCCACGATGCTGCAGCGCACCTGCTTGTAGATCTTGACCATCTGCGCCATCACGCCGTCGCCGCCCTCGTTGATACAGAGGTCATCGGCGAGGATCACGCCGAAGGGCTCGTCGCCGATCAGCGTCTGGCCGGTGAGGATCGCGTGACCCAGGCCCTTCATCTCGCGCTGGCGCGTGGTGGAGAACACCGCGCGGTCGATGACGTTGCGGATGCCGACCAGGGTCTGCTCCTTGTCGGTGCCGGCGATCTGGTGCTCCAGCTCGTAGCTGATGTCGAAGTGGTCGTTGATCGTGCGCTTGCCGCGGCCGGTGACGAAGGCGATCTCGAACAGGCCGGCGTCGAGCGCCTCCTCCACCCCGTACTGCACCAGCGGCTTGTTGACGATGGGCAGCATTTCCTTGGGCATGGACTTGGTGGCCGGCAGGAAGCGGGTGCCGTAGCCGGCGACGGGGAAGAGGCATTTCTTGATCATTGATTTGGTGGCCCGGGTTGGTTTGTTCATAAACGTTTTCTATTTGATCACGACGTGAATTCGCGAAACATTGATCGCGCGCATGGTGCCAAGCCGCGAACAGGTTGGTCGCGGGCATGGCCCGCTCCTACAACAATGCGGCGATGCGCTTCCTTGTAGGAGCGGGCCATGCCCGCGAAACGATGCTCACCAGTATGGGCATCAAGTTAGCCGATACGGATAAATCGTGGCAACGCATGGGTCGACACCGTAGCCATTGCCTTACCGGTAAAGCGCCAGTGCCGACAGCCGCCGCTCTATTTCGTCCGCGACTTTCTCGTAGGCCGGCTCGCCGGGGCCGCCGTAGCGGCGGCGGAACTCGGCTTCCGGGAGGAATTCGGGCAGGCCGTCCAGCGGCGGGAGCAGGTCGGCGTCACCGGGCGTGCCGGCCAGCACCTCGTCGAGGCGCGCCGCATCGGCCGCGACCAGTTCGCCGAAGCGGGTGCCGGCGCGGTCGGCGGCCAGGTCCGCGAACGAGAAACCGCTGCCGCGGCGCGCGTCCTCCAGTTCCTTGTAGAGGCCGATGGCGGTGGCGACGGGTTCGCCGGCCCAGGCGGCCAGCGCGGCGGAGACCACGAAATGCTGGGCGCTGTCGTGCCGGCCGCGCAGCGTGATGGCAACCCGCTGCGGCCGCGGCCAGGAGGCTGCCTCGGGGACGATGGCCGCCAGGTTCCCTCCCGCCAGCGAGCTCGCGAGCACGAGCAGCGCCGCGCGGCGTTGCTCGCGGCCCTGCCCGTTGCCGGACATCAATGGCGCCAGGACTTCGGCGAGGGTGACGCGATCGCCCCTTTGTTTCCCTTCGAGCAGCGTCGCGAAGGCCGCCTGCGCCTCGCGGATGCGATCCACGTCCGCGGGATCGAGCGCGGCGGCGCGGGCGCTATCCAGCAGCGCGGGATCCCAGGCGTAGCGCACATCGACCATGCCGCGCGCCGGGTCGAAGGCGAGTTCGCGCACCGCGGCGCGCGCCATGCGCCATTGCTGCCCGTAACCGAGGGAAGTCAGCGCGAGATCCAGGGTCTGTTCCGCGAAGACGGCAGGAATCGGTACATCACCCACGCTCAGCGCCGCGATCCGTGGCTCGCCCGCGGCTTCGGGCACCGTGGCGCGCAGGTTCAGGTAGCCGGGCGTGCCGGGAAGGGGCAGGCTGAGGCGTATTTCCGCGGACTTCTCCTGCAGCGAGAGCGCGCCGCGACCGTGCAGAAGCTGCGTGGCGACGTAATTGACGCCTTCGTCGAGCAGGGTTGCCGGGATCAGTGCCGAGCGCTCCTCGCCTTCGCGCAGGCGGCGGGGGTCGTTGGCGAGGAGCAGCTTACGGGCCTGGTCGATGGCGTCGGTGGAGACCGTTTCGCCCCGTTCCACCAGAGGTTTGGTGTCGATGGCGGTGAACAGCAGCACGGCCAGGCCGAGCAGGGCCATGAGGGCGAGTGTGAACAGGCCGGCGAGGAGGCGGATCATGGGGACGATTCATTCCCCATGTAGGAGCGGGCCATGCCCGCGACCGATGAACGAAAACATCCAATCGCGGGCATGGCCCGCTCCTACAGGAGGGCTACGACGGCGCCCGGCCGTAGACGTCGTTGAAGCGCACGATATCGTCCTCGCCGAGGTAGCTGCCGGTCTGCACCTCGATGATCTCCAGCGGGATCACGCCGGGGTTGGCGAGGCGGTGCTTCGTGCCGAGCGGGATATAGGTCGACTGGTCCTCGCCGAGCATCGTTTCCTGCTCGCCGTGGGTCACGCGCGCCGTGCCCTTCACCACCACCCAGTGCTCGGCGCGGTGGTGGTGCATCTGCAGCGACAGCTGCTGACCCGGATTGACGATGATGCGCTTGACCTGGAATCGGTCGGATTCGACGAGGCTCTCGTAGGAGCCCCAGGGACGGTACACGCGCTTGTGGGTGATCGCCTCGCCGCGCCCTTCGAGCTTGAGGTGCGCGACCACGTGCTTCACGTCCTGCGAGGAATCCTTGTTGGCGACCAGTACCGCGTCGGCGGTTTCCACGATCACCACGTCCTCCAGCCCCACCGCGGCGACCAGCCGCGATTCGGCGCGCACGTAGGCATTCGAGACGTTGCGCAGGATCACGTCGCCGCGGCTCACGTTGCCGCGCGCGTCCGGCGTGCCGGTCTGCCACAGCGCGCCCCAGGAGCCCACGTCGTTCCAGCCGCAATCGAGCGGCACCATCGCGGCGCGGTCGGTGCGCTCCATCACGGCGTAGTCGATGGAGTCGCTGGGGCAGGCGGCAAACGATTCCTTGTGCACGCGGATGAAGTCGAGGTCGTCGCTGGCCTGCTCGTAGGCCTTGCGGCAGGCGGCCAGCATCTGCGGGGCGTGCTTGTCGAGCTCTTCGAGGTAACGGTCGGCGCGGAACAGGAACATGCCGCTGTTCCAGAAGTACTCGCCGCTCGCGACGTAGGCGTTGGCGGTCTCGAGGTCGGGCTTTTCGGCGAAATGGCTGACCGCGTAGACCTGATCGTCCAGCGCGGCGCCGCGGCGGATGTAGCCGTAGCCGGTTTCGGGGGCGTGCGGCACGATGCCGAAGGTGACCAGGTGGCCGGCACCGGCCAGCGCCATGCCGGTCTGCGCCGCGCGCTGCAGCGCGGCGCAGTCGCGGATCACGTGATCGGCGGGCAGCACCAGCAGCACGGCGTCCTCGGTCTGGCGCAGCGCATCGATGGCGGCCAGCGCGATGGCCGGCGCGGTATTGCGCCCGATGGGCTCCAGGATGATCGAGGCGCCACCGTGCCCCATGTCACGCAACTGCTGCGCCACCAGGAAGCGGTGCTCCTCGTTGCACACCACGACGGGCTCGCCGAGCGCCGGCATGCCGCCGAGGCGTTCCAGCGTCTGCTGGAACAGCGAGAGCTTCGCATCGGCCAGCGGCAGGAACTGCTTGGGATAGAGCTCGCGCGAGACGGGCCACAGGCGGCTGCCGACGCCACCGGAGAGTAGAACAGGAATCAACATGGGTTCGAATCTCTCATGAGGTAATTGGTCGATGCAGGAGCGGGCCATGCCCGCGATTGATGATCAACAACATCCGATCGCGGGCATGGCCCGCTCCTACGGGTTAGGGAGGCCGCTGCCGGTGCCGTAGGAGCAGGCCATGCCCGCGACCAAGAAATTCGATGCATCACCCCGCCGCCACATTGGTACGCCCGATGCCGTAATAGGTGAAGCCGTAATCGCTCATCAGCACCGGGTCGTACTGGTTGCGGCCGTCGAAGATGACCGGCGTGCGCAGCAGGTCGCGCATGGCGTCGAAATCGGGCTGGCGGAAGCGTTTCCATTCGGTGACCAGGATCATCGCGTCGGCTTCGCGCAGCGCGTCGTACTGGTACTTGCTGAGCTCGACGCGGCCCGATTCCAGCCATTCGCGCGGCATGCCGGCGTGGGCGTCGTTGCCGACCACCGGGTCGTAGGCCGCGACACTGGCGCCGGCCGCGAGCAGCTGTTCGATCAGCACCAGCGAGGGCGCCTCGCGCATATCGTCGGTGTTGGGCTTGAAGGAAAGGCCCCACACGCCGAAGCGCCGCCCGCTCAGATCGGCGCCGAAATGCGCCACGACCTTGTCGAACAGCACGCGCTTCTGGCGCTCGTTGCGCGCTTCCACGGCTTGCAGCAGCGAGGGCTCGAAATCGCAGGCACGGCTGCTCTGCACCAGCGCCTTCACGTCCTTCGGGAAACAGGAGCCGCCGTAGCCGCAACCGGGATAGATGAACGAGTAGCCGATGCGGCTGTCGGAACCGATGCCCTTGCGCACGTTCTCGACGTCCACGCCGAGGCGGTCGCAGAGGTTGGCGATCTCGTTCATGAACGAGATCCGCGTGGCCAGCATCGCGTTGGCGGCGTACTTGGTCATCTCGGCATCACGCACGCCCATGAACAGCATGCGGTCGTGGTTGCGCAGCAGCGGACCGTAGAGCTCGGTCATGCGCCGGCGCGCCTTCTCGGAATCGGTGCCCACGATGACGCGATCGGGGCTGCGGAAGTCACTCACCGCCGCGCCTTCCTTGAGGAATTCGGGGTTGCTGACCACGTCGAAGCCGATGCTCGCGCCACGCGCGGCCAGCTCCTCGCTGATCGCGGCGCGCACCTTGTCGGCGGTGCCCACCGGCACGGTCGACTTGTCGACCACGACCGCGTACTTCTGCAGGTGGCGCCCGATGTCGCGCGCCACCGCGAGCACGTAGCGCAGGTCCGCCGAGCCGTCCTCGCCCGGCGGCGTGCCGACCGCGATGAAGATGTACTCGGCCGCGCCCACCGCGGCGGCCACGTCGGCGCTGAATGTCAGCAGCCCGGCCTGCACCGCCTGCTCCACCACCGGCTGCAGGCCCGGCTCGAAAATGGGGATCTCGCCGGCCTGCAGGCGCGCGAGCTTGGCGGGGTCGTTGTCGACGCACACCACGTGGTTGCCCATTTCCGCGAAGCAGGCGCCCGTGACCAGGCCCACGTATCCCGTGCCGATGACTGCTATTCGCACCCTGGAAGATTCCTTGCGCTGCTGTTTGCCGGCCCAAAGTCTAGTGGAAGGACCGCTGCTTGTCAGATCGGCCCCGCGGACCCGGACAGCGTCTGGCGCAGGTGACGGCCATGGGCAAACTCACTACAATTCGCGCACTTGCACACTCCCCCAGAGATCCCGCTGTTGAGCACCATCCCCGCGCGGCGCGAGCCGTCGACCCAGCATTCCTTCAGCAAGGAAGAACTCATCGCCTGCGGACAGGGCACCCTGTTCGGGCCCGGCAACGCGCAGTTGCCCGTCGACAACATGCTGATGATCGACCGCATCACGCATATCAGCGCCGTGGGCGGTGCGCACGGCAAGGGCGAGATCATCGCCGAGCTCGATATCCACCCGGGGCTGTGGTTCTTCGGTTGCCACTTCGTGGGCGACCCGGTGATGCCGGGCTGCCTGGGGCTGGACGCGATGTGGCAGCTGGTGGGCTTCTTCCTCGGCTGGCGCGGCAACCCGGGCCGCGGGCGCGCGCTCGGCGCGGGCGAGATCAAGTTCACCGGGCAGGTGCTGCCCGAGGCGACGAAGGTCGTCTACCACATCCACCTGAAGCGGGTGATGGAACGCAAGCTGGTGATGGGCATTGCCGACGGCGAGTTGTCGGTCGACGGCAAGGTGATCTACACCGCGCATGACCTGCGCGTGGGTCTGTTCACCACGGCCGCGGATGCTTTGGGCTAGGTCACGGAGGAAATCGCAATGCGCAGAGTCGTCGTCACCGGCATGGGAATCGTCTCGTGCCTGGGCAACACCCCGGAGGCCGTCACCGCGTCGCTGCGCGAGGGCCGATCGGGCATCAAATTCATCCCGGAATATGCCGAGATGGGCTTTCGCAGCCACGTGGCGGGCCGTCCCGAGGTGGATTTCGCGGCCGAGATCGACCGCAAGCAGCTGCGCTTCATGGGCGATGCGGCGGCCTTCGCCTACATCGCGATGAAGCAGGCCATCGCGGACGCGGGGCTGACCGAGGCCGAGGTCTCCAACGAGCGCACCGGCATCATCGCCGGCTCCGGCGGCGCCTCGTCGTCGAACCAGGTGGAAGCCGCCGACATCATGCGCGAGAAGGGCGTGAAGCGCGTCGGGCCGTACCGCGTGACGCAGACCATGGCCAGCACCGTGTCGGCCTGCCTGGCCACACCGTTCAAGATCAAGGGATTGAACTACTCGATCGCCTCGGCCTGCTCGACCAGCGCGCACTGCATCGGCGCCGGCATGGAACAGATCCAGATGGGCAAGCAGGACCGCGTGTTCGCCGGCGGCGCCGAGGAAGAGCACTGGAGCATGGCCTGCCTGTTCGATGCGATGGGCGCGCTGTCCTCCAAGCGCAACGCCACGCCGGAGCTGGCCTCGCGCGCCTATGACGCGGACCGCGACGGCTTCGTGATCGCCGGCGGCGGCGGCATGCTGGTGCTGGAGGCGCTGGACGTGGCGCAGGCGCGCGGCGCGCGCATCTACGCCGAGGTGGTCGGCTACGGCGCGACCTCCGACGGCTACGACATGGTGGCTCCCTCGGGCGAGGGCGCGGTGCGCTGCATGCGCCAGGCGATGAGCACCGTGGACGGCGCCATCGACTACATCAACGCGCACGGCACCAGCACGCCGGTCGGCGACATCCAGGAACTGAAGGCGGTGGCCGAGGCCTTCGGCGCGAAGGTGCCGCCGATCAGCTCCACCAAGTCGCTGTCGGGCCACTCGCTGGGCGCGGCGGGCGTGCAGGAGGCGATCTACTCGCTGCTGATGATGGAGCACGATTTCATCGCGGCCTCGGCCAACATCGAATCGCTCGACGAAGCCGCGGGCAACATGCCGATCGTGCGCCAGCGCATCGACAACGCCCGGCTGAACCGCGTGATGTCGAACAGCTTCGGCTTCGGCGGCACCAACGCCTCGCTGGTGTTGCAGCGCTTCGCCGGCTGATTGCCGACCGTCTCGCCGTAGGAGCGGGCCATGCCCGCGACCTGATCCCCGTAGGAGCGGGCCATGCCCGCGAGCGGATGTTGTGTTTCGACGAACTCCGATCGCGGGCATGGCCCGCTCCTACGACGACGGGACGACCGGCACCATGACATTGGTGCTCGGCAACCGCCGCACGAGCTCATCCTGCAAGGTCTCCTTCGCCTCCGCCTCGCCGTGCACGATGCGCACCGTATCGGGCGCGCGCTTCATTTCGGTGACGAAGCGCAGCAGGTCCGCCTGGTCGGCGTGCGCCGAATAGCCGCCGATGGTGTGGATGGCGGCGCGGATGTCGAAGCGCTCGCCGTCCAGTTCCACCCAGCCGCCCTCGGGGCCGTACTGCTGGATCGCGCGCCCCGGCGTGCCGGCGGCCTGGTAGCCGACGAAGAGGATGTCGGTGACCGGATCGTCGATCAGCGCCTTCAGGTAGTTGATGATCCGCCCGCCCGCGCACATGCCGCTCGCCGCGATCACGATGGCCGGGTAGCGCGTCTTGCGCAGGTGCTCGACCACGCGCAGGTGGTCCGAATGGCTGTTCACCGTGCGCACCTGCTCGAATGACAAGGGATCGCGGCCCGCGCGCACGCGCTGCAGCGCCTCGGCGTCCCAGAAGGGTTTCAGCCGGTCGTAGACGCGCGTGAACTTCGCGGCCAGCGGCGAATCGACCACGACCTCGAGCTCGTTCCACGGCAGCGCGCGCGCCGCCGGTTCGTCGCGCCGCGCGTGGATGATCTCCTCGATCTCGTACAGCAGCTCCTGCGTGCGCCCGATGCTGAACGCCGGGATCAGCACCGCGCCGCGGTTGGCCAGCGCGCGCTCGATCACGCGCTGCAGCCGGCGCACGCGATCCGCGCGCCCCTCGTGGCGACGATCGCCGTAGGTGCTCTCGATCACCAGCGTTTGGCAGCCGAGCGGCGCCTCGGGTTCCGGCAGCAGCGGCGTGTGCGCGGCGCCGAGGTCGCCGGAGAAGATCACGCGGTGGCGGGCGTTTGGCGTGGTGATCCGGCACTCCACATAGGCCGAACCGAGGATATGCCCGGCGCGCTGCAGGCGGATCTCGAGGCCGGTGCCGATGCCGGTATCCACGCGCGCCCACTTGCCGTAGGCGAGCGGGCGGATCTGGCTCTTCAGCCGCTCCAGCGTGCGCGCGATCAGCTTGCGATCACGCGTGGCGCCGACCGCGAGCGCGTCCTCGATGACCAGCGGCAGCAGGATCGCCGAGGGCAGCGAGCAGTAGATCGGCCCCTCGAAGCCGGCGGCCAGCAGATAGGGCACGCGCCCGACGTGATCGATGTGCACATGCGTCACCACCAGTGCGCGGATATGCCCGACCGGGAAATCGATGCCGAGGTTGTCGCGATCCGCGCCCTCCCCCGAAGTCTCCGCACCCTGGAACAGGCCGCAGTCGATCAGGATCCCCGCCGCTGGTCCGCATTCATGCGGCCGCTGCCCCCCCGTAGGTCCGCATTCATGCGGACGCTGCTTCGCCGTGTGCCCGCCTTGATGCGGTCGTTGCCCCCCCGTAGGTCCGCATTCATGCGGATGCTGCCCCCCCGCAGGTCCGCATTCATGCGGATGCTGCCCCTCCGTAGGTCCGCATTCATGCGGACATTGTCCGGCTGAAGCCGGACCCACGGTCGGACCCACGAGGCGAAGTTCGTGGCAAGACCCCGTCACGCCCCGGACCGCACCGTGGTGCAGGATCTCGACGGGCGGGGCTGTCATCGAGCACCTCTCAGAGCCTGTGAATCTTTCGACGGCCGCCGCGGGCCCCCCCCGTTGTGGGCGGGGGCCCGGGCGCGCCCCGCGAACAAGGGGGTTTTTGGCCCCCCGGGGCCCCCCCCCCCCCCCGGCCCCCCCCCCGCCCCCCCCCCCCGGCCCGGGCGCCGCCGGCCGGCGAAAGATTCACAGGCTCTCAGATCAGCATCGCGCGCACCGGGTCGCCGCGCGCCACGGTCGTGCCCGGCGGCACCACCACCAGGCAATCGGCCCACGCCACCGACGTCAGCATGCCGGAACTCTGGTTCGGGTACAGCGCCACGCGCGCGCCCTCGCCGCCGCTCACGAGCCGCGCGCGCAGGTATTCCTGGCGCTTGTCGGGGCGCGGGCGCTCGAAATCCGCCGCGACCACGAGCTCGCGCGCCATCACGTCGCCGGCGATGCCCTGCATGCGCTGCAGATAGGGCCGCGTCACCACGTGGAAGGTCACGAACACCGACGAGGGATTGCCCGGCAGTCCGAAGAAAGGCTTGCCGAGGATGCGCCCGTAGGCCAGCGGCTTGCCGGGCTTGATCGCGAGCTTCCACAGCCCCAGCGTGCCCAGTTCCTCGACCGCGGCCTTCACGTGGTCCTCGTCGCCCACCGAGACGCCGCCGGTGGTGATGACCACATCGGCCTGCTCCGCGGCCTGCCGCAGGCAGGCGCGGGTGGCCTCGGGCGTGTCCGCCACCAGGCCGCCGTCGATCAACTCGCAGCCCAGCTCCTCGAGCATGCCGGTGAGCAGGTAGCGGTTGGAGTTGTAGATCTGCCCCGGCCCCGCGGTCGCGCCGGGCTCGACGAGCTCGTCGCCGGTCGAGAGGATCGCCACGCGCAGGCGCGCGAACACCGTGGCCCGCGCCATCCCAACCGCGGCCAGCAGCCCCGCGTGCGCCGCGCCGAGGCGCGTGCCCGCGGCGACGATCGCGCTGCCGACGGCGATGTCCTGGCCGCGCCGGCGGATGTTGTCTCCCGGCACCACCGGCTGCAGGACCGTGACCACGCCGTCGGCGACGCTGCAGTTCTCCTGGATCACGACGCAATCGGCACCGGGCGGCACTTCGGCGCCGGTGAAGATGCGCGCCGCTGTGCCGGGCGCGAGCATCGTTCCGACCGCGCCGGCGGCGATGCGCTGGCTGATCGCGAAGTCGCGCTGCCCGGCTTCGAGGTCGGCATGGCGCAGCGCATAGCCGTCCATGGAGCTGTTGTCGGCGGGCGGCACGTCGATCGCGGCGATCGCATCGGCGGCGAGCACGCGCCCGCGCAGCCGGGCGAGCGGCAGCACTTCCGTGCCCTCGAGCGGGGTGATGTCGGCGAGGATGTGCGCGAGCGCGGCCTCGACGGAAGTCAGTCCCTGCGGCGTCATGGCCGGCTCAATGCGCGTAGCTGCCGAGCACGATGGGCGCGAAATTGCAGGGCCGGAACGTGCTGTCGAGCTGGTCGCGGATGATGCCTTCCCACGCCGTGCGGCAGGCGCCGGTGGAACCGGGCATGCAGAAGATCACGGTGCGGTTGGCCAGGCCGCCGAAGGCGCGCGACTGCAGCGAGGAGCTGCCGATCTCCGCCACCGAGAGGGCGCGAAAGGTCTCGCCGAAGCCCTCGATCACCTTGTCGAACAGCGGCGTCAGCGCCTCGGGCGTGGAATCGCGGCCACTGAAGCCGGTGCCTCCGGTACCGAGGATCACGTGCACCGCGGGATCGGCGATCCAGCGCGAGACGATCGCGCGCAACTGGTAGATGTCGTCGATGGCGATGGTCTTCTCCACCAGCGTGTGGCCGGCCGCGCGCACGCTGTCGGCGAGGTACTGGCCCGAGGTGTCGGTGGCCTCGGTGCGGGTGTCCGAGACGGTGAGGACGGCGATGTTCAGGGGCTTCTTGTCGGCACTGGCGCTCATGCGGTGGTACTCCTGCGAAGATTCGCGAATGGTGCGCGGCGCAGGCGCCGCGGTCAATGTCGGCTCGGCTTTTGTGGGTCAGGATTATGCTGACTTGTGCTGTTGGGGCAGTAGATGTCCGAATAACGGTCATGGTGTTGACTGCCACCCCCGATCATGAAAGAAACGTGGAGGTGGAAGACGGCAGGCAGAGGTCGCGCAGATTTATGGCGGCTCGACCCCGTGGATAACGTGATCCGCCGGACTGACCCGAACCCCAGATTGCCTCCCGTAGAGAGCGCACGTTAAACAGGCCGTTGGCGAGCGTTCGCCTTCAGGCTCTTTCAGTTCCGGCACCCGCCGTCTTCCGCTTCCCAGTCTACGTCGACAGGAGGCCGATATGGAACTCACAACTCTACACAAGCGGGTGATCGCCTGTGATGTTCATCAGGCGCAGGTCACGGTGTGCGCGATTCTCGAGGAGCCTGAGGGCTCGGTGCGCATCGAGCAGCAACGCTTCGGTGCGTTCCAGCGCGATCGCCGGGCGCTGGCCGAATGGGTTGGCGCACGACGCCCGGACGTGGTGGTCATGGAGAGCACGGGCATTTACTGGAAAGTCTCTACGCCGCCCGGGAGGCGGTGGGCATTCGTGCCGTGGTCGTCAATGCGCGTCACGTCAAGAATGTGCCGGGGCGCAAGACCGATATCGGTGATGCGCAATGGCTGGCCACGCTGGCGCGTGCCGGGCTGCTGCGCGGCTCGTTCGTGCCACCGGCGACGCTGCGCGAGCTGCGCCTGATCGCACGCCAGCGACAGAAGCTGATGGGGCAACTGGCCAGCGAGAAGAACCGCCTGCACAAGGTGCTGACCGATGGGGGCGTGCGCCTCGGTGTCGTGGTGAGCGACCTTCATGGCCAATCGGCACGGGCCATGGTCAAGGCCCTCATCCGGGGGCAGGCGCCCCACGAGGTGCTGCGCCACGCCAGTCGGCGTCTCAAGGCCACTCGCGCCGAGATTCTGGACGCCGTGCAGGGGGAGCTCACCGACAGCCATCGTTTTGTGCTCGATGAACTGATGCAGCACATCGAGGATCTCGAGGCGCGCGTTGCCCGTTTCGAGGCCCGTCTGCTCGCCGGGCTCGCCGATCAACGGCCCGTGCTGGCGCTGTTGCAAACCCTGCCAGGCGTCGATCTCATCGGCGCGGCGTTGCTGCTGGTGGAGATCGGCGCCGATATGGACGTCTTCGCCAGCGCCGATCGCCTCGCCTCCTGGGTCGGCATCTGTCCGGGCAACAACGAGTCGGCTGGCAAACGCAAATCCGGGCGTATCCGCAAAGGCAATCCCTATGCCCGGCGCCTGCTCTGCGAGTTTGCTCATGCCGCGAGTCGTACCCCGTCGGCCTTCCAGGCGACAAGACGCTGGTCGTGCGCCGGGGCCACAAGCGGGCCATCGTCGCGCTGGCAAAGCTGCTGCGCACGATTTTTTTCATGCTCAAACGCGGGGAGCCTTACCGCGACTCGGCCACGGACTATGAAGCGCTCGCGGTGCAACGCAACGCGCCCCGCTGGATCAAGGCACTGACTCGCTTCGGCTATATCACCCCCGCCGCCTGAGTCGGTCGCCGCGCCAGGACAGCATGATCTTCAGTGATCAGGAGTTCGGTTGGCTACAAACCCGGTTCTTTCACGTTAAATCCGGACCCACGGAACATCAGTTGCGGCAATATTCCGCCACCACCGCCGGCAGCGCCGCACGCCAGGGGCGCTGCTTGATGCCGAAGGTGTTGAGGATCTGGTGGCAGTTGAGGATGACGTTGCGGTCCTTGCCCGGCACCGCCTGCAGCCGCACCTCGTCGCGGCGGATGCGGCCGTATTGCGAGGCCAGCGCGACCACCGCCTCGGCGAAGTTGTACAGGCTGGACGCATCCGAGCTGCAGTAGTTGTAGGTGCCCCAGGGCTCGGCGCCGCAGTCGAGCTGCAGGATGATCGCCACCACCACGCGCGCGATGTCGTTGGCCGGCGTGGGGCAGAGCTTGTCCTCGGTGCATTCGAGCAGGTGCCCCTTCTCGAGTTGCGCGGCGAGCATCGTGAACAGGTTGTGCCCGGCGGGCGCGAACAGCGGGCCGCAGCGCAGCACGATGTGCCTGGGCGCGCGCTTGTTCACGTAGCTCTCGGCCTTCAGCACGCGCGCGACGCGCGGATCGGCGCTGTCGGGCTTGTCCTTCTCGCGGTAGGCGCCGCTCTTGCGCCCGGCGTACATGCTGTCGTCGGAGAGGTGGATCAGCGCCGCCTCATGGGCGCGGCAGGCCTTGCACAGGTTCTTCGTCACCAGCAGGCTGCGCTTGTAGGCCGCGGGATCGTCGCCGCTGAACAGCTCGTGCGACAGCGCGTTCACCACCTGCGTGGCGCCGTGGTAGGCGAAGGCGTGCAGCAGCAGCTTCACGCTGTCGAGCACGGGATCGCGGCTGGAAATGGAGACGAACGGGATGTCCCGCCCCTGCAGGTTGGCGGCGAGCTCGAGACCGAGACGGCAGTCGGCGCCGATGATGACGGTTTTCATGCCGGCATCCCTGCCCGACTGCCGATGCGCCGACGCGGATCAGAACGGGATGTCGTCATCCCAGGCCGGGGGTTCGTCGGACTTGCCCGCGGGTGCCGACGCGGGTGCGGGTGCGCGCGCGGGAGCCGGGCGCGGCTCGGGGGCGAAGCCGCCGCCGGAACCGTAGTCGTCACCGCCGTGCGCGCTACCGCCACCGGCGCCGCGGCTGTCGAGCATCTGCATCTCGTTGGCGACGATCTCGGTGGTGTACTGGTCCTTGCCTTCCTTGTCCTGCCACTTGCGGGTGCGCAGCGCGCCCTCGATGTAGACCTTGCTGCCCTTGTGCAGGTACTCGCCGGCGATCTCCGCCAGGCGGTTGAAGAACACGACCCGGTGCCACTCGGTGCGCTCCTGCTGCTGGCCGGTGTTCTTGTCCTTCCACGACTCCGAGGTCGCGAGACGGATGTTGGTGACCGCGCCGCCCGAGGGCAGGTAACGCGTTTCGGGTTCGGCACCCATATTGCCGATGAGGATCACCTTGTTGATGCCCTTGGCCATGATTTCCTCCTTGAGCGGGTGGCTCGTCCTGGGCCGCGGATCACAACATGCGCCGCCGGCCGGTGTCAATGAATGAGGCTGGCCGCAGGGCACAGCATCCGTGTGGATGGCCGCGCGGCTCCCGGGTCTGCCGCGCGGGCTGCTAGGCCTTGGCCGCCTGCGGGATCCGGGCGCGCGCCAGCCAGATGAACGCCAGGCCCACGGCGCCCAGGCCCGCCGCCATGAAAAACGGGGCCGTGTGCGTCACGTGCATGTAGGCATAGCCCCCCATGAGTGGCCCGAAAATCCGCGCCAGCGCGGCGAGCGACTGGTTCACGCCGAGCACTTCGCCCTGTTCGTGCGCCGGCGTCAGCAGGCTGATGCTGCCCGAGACGGCCGGGTTGATGAACCCGTTGCCGACCGCCAGCGCGGTCATGGCGACGGCGAGCAGCCAGATCCACGGGCTGAGGCCCGTGAACAGCAAGCCCAGGATGAACAGCAGGAAGCCGGCGACCAGCATGCCCCGCTCGCCGTGGATCGGCAGGTACTTCCTGACCAGGTATCCCTGGGTGAACGCGATGCACACGCCGACGTAGGCAAAGCCGTAGCTCGACTCCCGCACGCCCCAGCCGAAGCGGTCCTGCATGTAGAGGAAGAGCGAAGCCTCCATGTTGGCCATCGCCAGCCCGGTGGCGAACTGCGCGAACAGCAGCGAGCCGATCACCGGGCGCTGCACTTTCTCCACGATATTCCTGATCCGCGACTTTTTCGCCCGCGGCCGGCGGTTTTCGGCACTCAGCGATTCCCCGAGCACGAAATACGCCATGACGAAGTTGGCCAGGCTGAGGAATGCCGCCGCCAGCGCGGGAAAGTTCTCGCCATAGCCGGTCAGCATCCCGGCAATCGCGGGCCCCAGCACGAAGCCGAGCCCGAACGCCGCGCCGATCAGCCCCATGTTCTTGGAGCGATCCTTCTCCGAGGTCACGTCGGCGATATAGGCCATTGCCGTGGAAATATTGGCGCCGAAGATGCCGGCCAGGGTGCGCGCCAGGAACAGCAGCCAGAGATCGTGCGCGAAATAGAACAGCGTGTGGGCCAGCGCCGTCCCGGCAATGCTCACGAGCAGGATGGGGCGGCGGCCAAGGCGGTCGCTGAGCCCGCCCCAGAACGGCGAGAACAGGAACTGCATCGCCGAATAGACGGCCATGAGCATCCCGACCTCGAAGGCGGAGGCCCCGAATTCGCGCGCCAGGTAGGGGCTGAGCGGAATGATGATGCCGAAGCCGACGAGGTCGAGGAAAACGGTGAGAAAGATCACCGCCAGGGGGCTTTTCTTCATGCCGGCGTGCCAACGCCCTGACTTTGCTGCCATTTCATCGCGATATCTCCCGCCGGTCCGCTGCCGATGTCGCGTGCGCGGGCGGCAATTTCAGCCATGCCCTCACCGTTCAGGCCCGGAGACCCTGGCCTGAAATATCCGTTGCCATGATGGAAACCGGGGTATGCGACAGGCTCGACGCGGCGCGCGGAATCCTAGCAACTATGCTCCGCTCGTACCATCGTACGAAATACCGCCGGGTCGCGCGTCCGTGCGGCGCCGACAGCGTCTGGATCGCCCCGGCGAGCGCGTGGCATACTCGATCGCGTCAAGGGACCTGACAACGCATGCAAGGACGCCATGCCATGGACTGCTACTACGTGTTCATCGTCTCCAGCCCCCGCGCCGGCACATTGCGCACCGGGCTGACCTGCGATCTCGCTCACCGTCTCGAGCGCCTGCGCGGCGAGGCCACTGCCTCACGGCCGGGTGCAACGGCGCGCCTGGTGTACTACGAAGTCGATCTGGATGCGCAGGCCGCATACCGCCGCGTGCGCCAGATCCGCCACTGGAGCCGCGAGCGCCGCGAACGCCTCGTCGATTCGATGAATCCGCAGCGCGACGATCTCTGCAGCAAGTGGTGAGGGGCGGCGCGATCCGGTCGCGGGCATGGCCCGCTCCTACACCGGGATCCGGCGCGGGCTGGCTTACCGGTCGCGGGCATGGCCCGCTCCTACACCCGTCCTCGCGGGCACGGATGCCCTCGATCGTCGGCCGGCGGGCCTGCCGACCACCTCGCCCGCGGGGGCCTGCCCGCACCCCCACCGTTCGCCCGCAGGGCGGGCCATGCCCCCCCGCTCGCCCGCAGGAGCGGGCCAGCCCGCGAACCAACCTACGCCCCGTAGGAGCGGGCCATGCCCCGACCAGTTAGCCTCATGGAGGGCCATCCCATGCCCCGCAAACCCTGCCCGAACCCCCCCCGCCCCCCTCGCAACGGCGTCTACCTCGTCACTGCGGCCACGCACCAGCGCATCGCGTTGTTCCACGATTTCTGTGCCGCCCGAACCGCATCGCGCTCCTTCGAAGATCCACGGGTCCTGGGTGACGCCAACATGCTCGCGTGGGTGCTGATGCCGGATCACGCTCACTGGCTGATCCAGCTGGGCGCGACGACCCCGCTCGGCATCTGCATCGGGCGCATCAAGTCGGCGTCGTCACGGGAAGTCAACGGGGCATGCCGGCGCAAGGGCTGCGTATGGGCGCCGGCGTTCCACGATCACGCCTTGCGCGCCGACGAGGATGTCGAGATAGCCGCGCGCTACGTCGTGGGCAATCCCCTGCGGGCGGGGCTGGTGGAACGCATCGGCGATTATCCGTACTGGAACGCGGTGTGGATCTGACCGGCTGAAGTCGCGGGCATGGCCCGCTCCTACGGCGGGGTCTGGCGTGGGCTGGCGCATCGGTCGCGGGCGTGGCCCGCTCCTACGGCGGGGTCTGGCGTGGGCTGGCGCATCGGTCGCGGGCGTGGCCCGCTCCTACGGCGGGGTCTGGCGTGAGCTGGCGCATCGGTCGCGGGCGTGGCCCGCTCCTACAAGGAAGCGCGTTGCCGCATTGGTGTAGGAGCGGGCCATGCCCGCGACCGAGCTTGCGATGCTCGTTTCACCGCATTCAGGCGAAGGCGTGCACGATGGCAAGCAACTCGTCGCGCTTCGCCTCCATCAATGCCGCGTCGCCGCGCGATTCGACGTTGAGGCGCACCACGGGCTCGGTGTTGGACATGCGCACGTTGAAGCGCCAGTCGGGGAACTCCATGCTGAGGCCGTCGGTGAAATCGACCACGGCGGCGCTGTCGCGGTAGCGCGCCTCGATTTCCGCGAGCAGCGCGCGCGGGTCGCTGACGCGGTTGTTGATCTCGCCGCTGCAGGGAAACTTCGCCGCGCGCTCGGCGACCAGCGCCGACAGCGGCTTGCCGCTCGCGCTCATCAGCCCGGCGACCAGCAGCCAGGGGATCATGCCGCTGTCGCAGTAGGCGAAATCGCGGAAGTAGTGGTGCGCGCTCATCTCGCCGCCGTAGATCGCGTTCTCCGCGCGCATGCGCTCCTTGATGAAGGCGTGCCCGGTCTTGGTGCACACCGGCACGCCGCCGAGTCCCGACACGATGTCCACCGTGTTCCAGGTGAGCCGCGGGTCGTGCACGATGCGCTCGCCCGGTTGCTTCTCCAGGAAGGCCGCCGCCAGCAGCCCCACGATGTAGTAACCCTCGATGAAGCCGCCGCTCTCGTCGAACAGGAAGCAGCGGTCGAAGTCGCCGTCCCACGCGATGCCGAGGTCGGCCTTGTGCTGCATCACCGCCTCGATGGTGGAGACGCGGTTCTCCTCGAGCAGCGGGTTCGGCACGCCGTGCGGGAAGTTGCCGTCCGGCGCGTGGTGCACCTTGATGAATTCGAAGGGCAGCTGCGGCTCCAGCGCATCGACGACCGCGCCGGCACCGCCGTTGCCGGCGTTCACCACGATCTTCAGCGGCTTCAGCGCGGCGCGATCCACATAGCCCAGCAGGTGCGAGACGTAGCGCGCGCGCGCATCGAGGCGCTGCAGGCTGCCGCGCGCGGCGGCCGGGGCGAAGTCGTTCTTCTCGGCCAGCGCCTTGATCTCCAGCAGCCCCGAGTCGCTGCTGATCGGGCGCGAACCCTCGCGCACGAACTTCATGCCGTTGTAGTCCTTCGGGTTGTGGCTGGCGGTGACCACGATGCCGCCGTCGACACCCTGGTCGAAGGTCGCGAAGTAGATCTCCTCGGTGCCGCACTGACCGATGTCGAGCACGTCGACGCCGGCGTCGCGCAGGCCCTCGACCAGCGCGGCGCAGATCTGCTCGCTGCTCAGGCGGATGTCGTGGCCGACGATCACGCGGCGCGGCTTCACCACGGCGGCATAGGCGCGCCCGATGCGGTAGGCGATATCGGGATTCAGCTCGTCGGGGATGCGGCCGCGCACGTCGTAGGCCTTGAAGCAGGTGAGTTCGGGGGTGGTCATGTGGAAGGTTTCCTGGTGGCGGTGGCGTGCCGCGGCGGGTGTCTCCGGCAACTATAGGAAGCGGGGCATTGTCATGGTGGGCAGGCGGCGCCTGCCCGCGCCGTCGCCGGCCTCGCACCGGCGGTGCACCGCCATCGAATGGCGACCTACAGGATGCCGCTGTCGCCATGAATGGCGACCCACGGGTGGCAGCCGGTATACTCGCAGGTTTGGTACCCTTCACCGGAAAGCGATGGCCACCATACAGGTACGCGGTGCGCGCACCCACAACCTGAAGAACGTCGATCTCGACATCCCGCGCGACCAGCTCATCGTGATCACCGGGCTGTCGGGCTCGGGCAAGTCCTCGCTCGCCTTCGACACGCTGTATGCCGAGGGCCAGCGGCGCTATGTCGAATCGCTGTCGACCTACGCGCGGCAGTTCCTGTCGGTGATGGAGAAGCCCGACGTCGACCACATCGAGGGCCTGTCGCCGGCGATCTCGATCGAGCAGAAATCGACCTCGCACAACCCGCGCTCCACCGTGGGCACCATCACCGAGATCCACGACTACCTGCGCCTGCTGTTCGCGCGCGCCGGCGAGCCGCGCTGCCCGCAGCACGGGCTGGCGCTGACCGCGCAGACCGTGAGCCAGATGGTCGACGCGGTGCTGGCGATGCCGGAGGGCGCGAAGCTGATGCTGCTGGCGCCCGTGGTGCGCGAGCGCAAGGGCGAGCACGCGCAGTTGCTGGAGCAGCTGCGCGGCAGCGGCTTCGTGCGCGTGCGCGTCGACGGGCGCGTGGCCGAGCTCGACGACGTGCCCGCGCTCGACAAGCAGCGCAAGCACACCATCGAGGTGGTGGTCGACCGCTTTCGCGTGCGCGCCGACCTGGGGCTGCGCCTCGCGGAATCCTTCGAGACCGCGCTGGGGCTGGCCGAGGGGCTCGCGATCATCGCCCCGATGGACGAGCCGGGCGAGGAGCAGGTGTTCTCGGCGCGCTTTGCCTGCCCGCACTGCGGCCACAGCATCCCGGCGCTGGAGCCGCGGCTGTTCTCGTTCAACAACCCGGCCGGGGCCTGCCCGAGCTGCGACGGGCTCGGGGTGCAGCAGTTCTTCGACGTGGAGCGCATCGTGCAGAACCCCGGCGCCAGCCTCGCGCAGGGCGCGATCCGCGGCTGGGACCGGCGCAACGTCTATTACTTCCACCTGCTCGGCTCGCTGGCCGAGCACTACGGTTTCAGCCTGGACACGCCCTTCGCGGAGCTGGCGCCCGAGCACCGCGAGCGCGTGCTCTACGGCAGCGGCGAGGAGGCCATCCGCTTCAACTACGTGAACGACCGCGGCGACGTGATCCAGCGCACGCACCACTTCGAAGGCATCGTGAACAACCTCGAGCGCCGCTACCGCGAGACCGATTCGGCGCTGGTGCGCGAGGAGCTGGCGAAGTTCATCGGCACGCGCCGCTGCGGGGCCTGCCAGGGCAGCCGCCTGCGCCCCGAGGCGCGCCACGTCTTCGTCGACGACCGTTCGCTGCCGCAGCTGTCCGCGCTCGGGGTGGGCGAGGCGCAGGCCTATTTCGAGAATCTCGAGCTCGCCGGACGGCGCGGCCAGATCGCCGACAAGATCCTGAAGGAGCTGCGCAGCCGCCTCGGCTTCCTGGTCAACGTGGGGCTCAATTACCTGACGCTGGACCGCAGCGCCGACACCCTCTCCGGCGGCGAGGCGCAGCGCATCCGCCTGGCGAGCCAGATCGGCGCCGGCCTGGTCGGCGTGATGTACATCCTCGACGAGCCCTCGATCGGGCTGCACCAGCGCGACAACGAGCGGCTGCTGGCCACGCTGACGCACCTGCGCGACATCGGCAACACGGTGATCGTGGTCGAGCACGACGAGGACGCGATCCGCAGCGCCGATTACCTCATCGACATCGGCCCGGGCGCGGGCGCGCACGGCGGCGAGATCGTGGCCGCGGGCAGCGCGGTGGACATCATGGCCGCGCCGCGCTCCGTCACCGGCGACTACCTCGCCGGGCGCCGCGCGATCGCGCTGCCGGCGCGACGCACGCCACGCGACCCCAAGCGCCAGCTGGTGCTGCGCGGCGCCAGGGGCAACAACCTCAAGAACGTGACCGCGTCGATCCCGGTCGGTCTGTTCACCTGCGTGACCGGGGTGTCGGGCTCCGGCAAGTCCACCCTGGTCAACAACACGCTGTACCCGCTGGCCGCCACCGCGCTGAACGGCGCCAGCACGCTGGACGCCGCGACGCACGGCGCGATCGCGGGGCTCGAGCACTTCGACAAGTGCATCGACATCGACCAGAGCCCGATCGGGCGCACGCCGCGCTCCAACCCGGCGACCTACACCGGCCTGTTCACGCCGATCCGCGAACTGTTCGCCGGCACGCCGGAGGCGCGCTCGCGCGGCTACGGCCCGGGGCGCTTCAGCTTCAACGTGAAGGGCGGGCGCTGCGAGGCCTGCCAGGGCGACGGCGTGACGCGGGTGGAAATGCACTTCCTGCCCGACGTCTACGTGCCCTGCGACATCTGCAAGGGGCAGCGCTACAACCGCGAGACCCTCGACATCCTGTACAAGGGCCGCAACATCCGCGACGTGCTGGAAATGACCATCGAGGAGGCGCTCGGCTTCTTCAGCGCGGTGCCCGCGCTCGCGCGCAAGCTCGAGACGCTGATGGAGGTGGGGCTGTCCTACATCCACCTCGGGCAGGCCGCGACCACGCTCTCGGGCGGCGAGGCGCAGCGCGTGAAGCTCTCGCGCGAGCTCTCCAAGCGCGACACCGGCAAGACGCTGTACATCCTCGACGAGCCGACCACGGGGCTGCACTTCCACGACGTGCAGCAGCTGCTGAACGTGCTGCACCGCCTGCGCGACCACGGCAACACGGTGGTCGTGATCGAGCACAATCTCGACGTGATCAAGACCGCGGACTGGATCCTCGACCTAGGGCCCGAGGGCGGCGACGGCGGCGGGCGCATCGTGGCGGAGGGCACGCCGGAGCAGGTGGCCGCGAACGCGGCCTCGCACACCGGAACATTCCTCGCGCAGCTGCTCAGCTCGGCCAAGCGCGCCGTGCCATGAATACGGATGTAGGAGCGGGCCATGCCCGCGATAGGGAGAACGGGTACGCATGAGGATCCTGGTCACCGGCGGCGCCGGCTATATCGGCTCGCACACCTGTGTCGAGCTGCTGGCGGCGGGCCACGAGGTCGTGGTCGTCGACAACCTCGCCAACAGCAGCGCGGAAGCCCTCGAGCGCGTGCGCCTGATCAGCGGCCGCCCGCTCGGGTTCCACCGGCTGGACCTGCGCGAGGGCGCGGCGCTGCGCGAGGTGTTCGCGCGCAGTCACTTCGACGCGGTGATCCACTTCGCCGGTCTGAAGGCCGTGGGTGAATCGGTGCAGAAGCCCTTGCATTACTACGACAACAACGTCACCGGGACGCTGCGGCTGCTCGAGTGCATGCGCGAGGCCGGCGTGAAACGGCTGGTGTTCAGCTCCTCGGCAACGGTCTACGGCGACCCGGCATCGGTGCCGATACGCGAGGACTTCACGCTGTCGGCGAGCAACCCCTACGGGCGCACCAAGCTGTTCATCGAGGAGATCCTGCGCGACGAGCAGCGCGCCAACCCGGACTGGGACATCGTGCTGCTGCGCTACTTCAACCCGGTCGGCGCGCACGCCAGCGGGCTGATCGGCGAGGATCCGGCCGGCATCCCCAACAACCTGATGCCCTACGTGAGCCAGGTCGCCGTGGGCAAGCTGGACTGCCTGAACGTCTGGGGCAACGACTACCCCACGCCCGACGGCACCGGGGTGCGCGACTACATCCACGTGGTGGACCTCGCGCTCGGACACCTCGCGGCGCTCGAGCGCGCGGCGGGACCGGGGGTGCGCGCCTACAACCTGGGCACGGGGCGCGGCTATTCGGTGCTGGAGATGATCGCGGCCTTCGAGCGCGCCTCGGGGAACAAGGTGCCGTACCGCTTCGCGCCGCGGCGACCCGGCGACGTGGCCGCCTGCTACGCCGACCCGGCGCTGGCGCGCCAGCAACTTGGCTGGACCGCCGAGCGGGACGTGGACGCGATGTGCCGCGACACGTGGCACTGGCAGTCGAGGAATCCGCGAGGCTACGGATAGTAATACCGGCAACGCAAAAAACGGGGGCCGGTCAAGGGCACCGGCCCGGTTGCGGTATCAGCCCAAAAAAGGAGCGCCGGCGTAAACCGGCGTTCATCTCTCACAATTTCCGGAAGACGCAGCCTCCGCGAAACCCAGCGTCTATGCTGCCACCTTGCGGCGCCGGACCAAGGACAGCCCCGCGAGACCCGCACCGAAGAGCAGCATGGTGCCAGGCTCCGGCGCATTGCCGCTGGGCGGTACTCCGGGCTGTGTACCGGCCAGCAAACCAATCTTCATGTAGTCGTAGTGCGACGTGGTGCCATTTGTACACCCATCACCGGACATCTGACTGTTGTCGTTGCAGCCTGAAAACACCGTGTTATAGGCCATCACAAGCCAGTAACTCGACACCAGGTTGGTGCTCAGATCCGCAGTCCAGTTGGGCCTGGTCTGGAGATCGGCATAGTTGCCTACGAGACTCCAACCATTAGCGAGCAAACCGGTGGACGTCCCTCCATATGTTCTGCCGACAAGTGTCGGATCAGTGGCCGGTTTGACATATGCCGCGCCGCCGGGCGCATCCGGCTGGTATGCAAGGACAGAGATGTCTGCATCGTTGGAATACCAGCTCAAGCCGATATCGGTGAGATTGATCCCCTCGCTAAACTCAAAAAGTACCGCATCCCACCGACCATTGTTATCCACGCCATGTTCAGGGCTACTGCCTTCGTTATAGTCACCCGAGCAGCCCGAGGTGGTGCAGCGATCCCGATTGGTCACGCCGAGACCTCCGGTTGGCGGCGCATTGCCGTCACCGTCGTTCCACCAGGACAGATAAGCGGTTTCGAGCAGAGTATTCGAAGTCCCGCCGGTGTTGGAGAAAGCGCTCGCCGTAACCGTTATGCCGGCACTCGTGGCGTCGCGCGTATTGCCTGCAGTCCCGCTGCTCGTGCCACAACCCGTCGTACAGGTGAATGCCCAACTCGTGTCTGCCCAAACTGGCGCGCCGGCAGCGGCCGACAGCGCCGCGAGTGGAGCAATGATTGCGATTGTCCAGCGCATGGTCATTTGCTCTTGTGGTTGCGTGTTGCGGTTTGATCAGCAAGATATGCGCCTAAAAGTATTTTTGCCATGTAATCAATGAATTATCATTGCTCGCCGCCGCACAGGGTGCCGCACTGTAAAAATTTTCGACAAATTGCCTCATCGCGAGCCCAGCCGTTGCTGCAGCTTGCGAGCGTCCTCCAGTTCATCGAACTCAGCCGCTGTGCTGAGTGCTTCGCCCAGTTCGGTGCGAGCCTCGTCCTCACGCCCGATCGCCGCGAGGGCGGCGGCCAGATGGTAGCGGATGGTCGGATTTTGCGGCGCACGCAAGCGTGCTTCGCGCAGGTGGCGCAGCCCTGCCTCGGCTTGCCCCGATCCCACCAGCAGCCAGCCCAGCGTGTCGCGTATCGCTGCGTCCTGCGGCGCCAGGTCGTGGGCGCGCTGCGCGTACTCGAGCGCGCGCGGGTCGCCCTGGCGCGCCAGCACGTTCGCCAGGTTGTTGAGCAGGTCGGGGGCATCGGGCTGGTCCCGCAGCAGTGCCTCGTAGGACGAGCGGGCCTGCGGCAGGCGCCCCGCGCGCAGGTAGCCCTCGGCCAGCGCGCGCCGCGCGAGGGCATCCTGTGGATGATCCCGCGACCAGGATTCCATGAATTCCACCGCGTCGTCCTGCTGCCCCACCGCAAAATAGGCCCGGTACAGGCGCAGCGCCAGCTCGGGATCCGACTGGCCACGCAGGGCCGACTGGTAGCTCGCCACGGCCTCCTCGGCCCTGCCCTGGGCCAGCGCAATGTCGCCGAGCAGGCGCTGCCCGGTGCTTGCGGTTGTCTGGTCGGCCGCGAGCGATCGCGCCCGCTGCTCCGCCTGCTCGAACCGGTTCAGCTGCAGTTCGACCTCGGTCAGCAGAACCAGCGCCGGGAGATGGTCGGGCTCGGCCTCCAGCGCCCGCTCGAGGCTGTGGACCGCGCCCTCGGGGTTGTTCGCGTCCAGCTGGAATCGCGCAATGCGGTACTGCCAGCCGGCGTCGAATGCCGCCAGCCGTGTCATGCGGTCGAAGAAGACCTGCGCCTGCTTGTCGTCGCCCAGGGCGACATGCACCTTGCCGAGAGCGGCTAGCGCGGCCAGATCCTCCGGCGCGACGGCGCTGGTCTCTCGCGCCACCGTGAGCGCCTTCTCCTTCATACCGCCACGGAGCAGAAGATCGACGAGCCGTGCGGTGGCAGGCACGTTACGGTGATCATTGGCGTGCAGTTTCTCCAGCCAGCGCAACGCTTCGGTGTCATTCCCCGCCGCCTCCTCGAGCGCCGCCAGCTCGAAGGTGGCCTGCGGATCTTCCGGGCGTTTCTGGAGGATCCGCTGCAACCGGTCCCGCGCAGCTGCGAGATTGCCTTCCTCGACGTCGAGGCGGGTCAGGTTCAGCTCGGCGGGGAGGAAGGCGGCATCGAGTGCCAACGCCTGCAGGTACGCGGCGCGGGCCCCCGGCTTGTCTCCGCCCGCCTGGCGGGCGACCCCGAGCAGGTTCTGCCCCGGCGCGCCCCGGTCCCGTTCCGCCACCTTGCCCGCCATCGCGACGGCCGCGTCGAGTTCGCCCAGCTTGATGTACATCACCGTCAGCGCGAAGCCGACGCGAGCCTGGGAGGGGTCCTTCGCGAAGGCGGCTTCCAGGTTGTCCAGGCCCGGCTTCTGCTGCCCCGCCCCGATGAGGCTGAACCCGAGGTTGGCCTGGATCCCCGCCGCTTCGCCGCTCGCCTGCAGCGCCTCTTCGAGGAGCCGGTTGGCCGTTTCGTACTGACCGCGCCCCATGTAGGCGGAGGCCATCAGCGCCAGGACATCGGGATCGCGGGGAGCGGCCCTTCTGGCCGGCTCCAGCACCTCGATGGCTTCCCGGTGATTGCCGCGGCCCAGTTCGATCGAACCGAGTAGCTTGCGGCTGCCGGGGTGGCGCGGATTCGCATCGATGAAGGCCGCCAGGTACGTGGCGGCCTTCTCCATCTGGCCGAGCCCGTAATGGCTGAGACCACCCAGCAACAGCCCCTGGGGTATGCGGGCCCGCAGCACCTC
Organism: Gammaproteobacteria bacterium; assembly: GCA_016718385.1. GTDB lineage: Bacteria > Pseudomonadota > Gammaproteobacteria > Pseudomonadales > UBA5518 > UBA5518. The sequence continues at coordinate 475,640 of JADKDK010000007.1, read as the reverse complement.
GGGGGGCAGCGCGTCCAGAATCGCGGTTGTCTCCAGCAACGCCTTGCGCGCACCGTCGCCGTCGCCGCGCTTGTTCAGCACCACCGCCTGCAGGTAGTGAGCGCGCGGCTCGCCGGGCGCCTCGCGCAGCAGGTATTCCAGGTCCGAGTCAGCCTGATCCAGGCGGCCGAGATCGACCAGCAGGCCTGCGCGGCCGACACGCGCCTCGACGATCCCGGAATCGATAGCCAGCGCGTGATCGTAGGCGGCAAGCGCGGTGGTGACATCAGCGTAGGCATGGGCGATCGAGGCTTTGCGCGTCCACACGGCGGGATCGTTGGGCGCGAGCGCCAGGGCCTGCTCGATCAACTCCTCGGCATCCGTTCGCTTGCCTTCCTCGGCGAGCAGGTCCGCCTCCGACAATATGGCGGGAACGTATCGCGGATCGGCCGCGCGTGCGCGCCGGTACGACTGCGCCGCCTCCTCGAACTCGCCGAGCATCTTGAACGCATGGCCGCGCAACACCAGCAGTTCGGCCCGCTGTGCCTGGGTGGCCGTTGTATCAGGCAGGAGCCGATCGAGCAGATCCCGGTACTTCCCCTGTTCGTACAGCGCCTGGGCCAGCGGAACCGCTACCTCCGAGCGGCTGACACCCAGCTCCAGCGCCTTCTCCAGCGCCGTCTGTGCCGCGGCCGGGTCCGCTTTGCGCAGATGTGCCTTTCCGAGCAGAACCTGCGCCGCCATCAGCTTGGGGTCTTCCTGCAGCGCATTCTTGAGCTGGACGATGGTGCCTTCGAGGTCGTTGCGCTCAAAGCGCGTCAGGGCGTCTTCGTAATACGCGGCAGCCTCGTTGTCGGCGCGACCAGGCGAGGACGCGAGGCCAAGCACGATTGCGAGAACCAGATGATGCGGAGCGATCTTCATCGGCATTTGCTCTTGTCGGCACCGGGAATCGGGAAGCGTCACAACCGGGAAAGCCGGCGAGCCGCAAGCTCAGTCCTGCCGGATCCCGCTGAGCCGTTGCATGTTCGCTGGCAGGGTGGACGCAACAGCAGCAAGTCTAGCTGCTGTCCTCGGACTGCGTGGCAATTCCCGCGAGGTAACTGCCATCAATGATGGGACAACCAATGCGCGGCAGCGCCACGAACTCGGCTGGACCGCGGCGCGCGACGTGGACGCGATGTGCCGCGACACCTGACAATGGCAATCACAGAATCCGCGCGGGCACCAATCATGAAGGGGTGCATATCGCTCCGGGCGGTCGCGCGCGGCGCCGCGGACGCGTCAGTTCACGCCCGGTGATTCGCCTGCCGCACCATTCGACTTGATCGTGATTCCCTTGCTGGCCAGCGCCTGCACTACCTGCGCGGCGTTGACATTGCCCTCGCGAGCGAGCTCGGCCGTCCCCGAAGCGATGGCGTCCAGCTGCGCGCGCATCTTCTGCGCGTTGGCGTACATCGTTGCCTGGTTTGCGGCCAGGACTTTCAGGTTGTTCCGCTCGGCGACCAGCTGCCAGGCCTGAAAGCCGAACCACAGCACCAGCGTGAACATCGCGAGCAGCAGCGGCAGCGCGGTGCTGTACCTCGCTCCGCCTTCGGTCGCGACGGGCATGAATAGGGCTTGCAGGCGGTTCATTTGCGGCCACCCGCGGCGTTCCCGCCAGACCTGCCGTTGCTTTGCGTCTCTGCTTGCGCCTCGGGGCTCACCCCTGGTTTCGCCCCCGCCGGCGCGTCTGACTGCTCCGCGGATTTCGCCTCGGGGTTCGCCACACTGAAGCTGATGCCCTGCGCGGAGAGCAGCCCGCGCAGCTGCGCATCGTTCTGCCGGACGGAAAGCTCCGCCAGGGTGCGGATCAGGTTCTGGTAGACCGGCTCCAGCTGCAGGCTCTGCTGGATGTACTGGGCGCGCGTGTTGTACTCGTTCTGCGCCGCGCGGTTCGTCACCACGAGGCCGATGTCGATCCCGGCGAGCAGCAGTGCCGCGCACCCCAGGCCGCAGAGAAGGCGGAACTGCTGCTTGCCGAGCACGTGGCGCGCCTGGCTAGTGCAGAGCGGCCGCGCGGCGGCGCGCCAACCGCATGGCCGCCAGGGCGATGGCCACCAGGGCGAGCGATCCAGGCTCGGGCACCGTGCCGCCGGCGTCGCTCACCACGTTGGCGCGCACGCGCAGCGTGATTTCGTCGAGCCCTGCGCGGTAGCCACTACCATTGTGGCCCGAAGACACCAGCACGATGTCGTCACTGAACACGCCGAGGCTGGTCGGATCGAAGCTGACCGACAGGCCACCCAGTGCCGCGCCCCCTGCGAGGTTGAAGAAATCATTGAAGGCGTTGTAAGCGAAGTCTTGAGTGCCGAGGATGTTGAAGAGTCCGTCGAGCAGGTCGGCCGGACCGCTGACGGCATTGCGTACTTCCAGCGATGCGACCAGTGGACCGGAGTTCAGAAGCACGTTGCCGAAGTCGAGGAAGTACTCCAGGCCACCCCCGCCGAAGCTGCCGCCGCCACCGGTCTTGGCCAGGTCGGCGTTGGCGTAGTTGTTCACCTGGGCCATCAGGTCAACCTGGAAATTGCCCAGCGCGAGATCCGCCATGTCCGGGTTGTGGCTGAACAGGCTGGCCGCGGCAGTTCCGGCGAAGATGCCCGCAGCGCTGGTATCCAGCTCGACGCCCAGGCTGGAGGTGTCGGTGACGCCCGCCAGCAGGCCGGTGCCCAGGTTGCCCGCGGTAGTGAACGGCCCGCTCGCGCCGCCGATGCTGCCCGTGAGCGTATCGTTCAGCGCCGCGCCCGGAGCATCGTTCGTGACGGACACGCCGAGCGCCGCCACCAGTTCGCCGACGTGCACGATGCCGAAGTCGACCACCTGCTGCACCAGCGCCACCGCCTTCTCGTAGACCTTGCCCGCCAGGCTGACGAACGCACTGCCCACGGAAACATCGGCCTCGCCCGTGGTGCCGGCGCCGGTGGACTGGAAATCCAGTTCTGCAGTGCCGTTGATGTTCTGCGACGTGGCGGTACTGGCCAGCGAGACCGAGAGGCTGGCGGCATCCGTTGCCTGCGCCGCGAGGGCGGCGATGGCGCCACTGCCGCTGAAACCGGCCGACACCGGCCCGATGTCAACCTTCAGCGCTTCCGTGTACTGGTCCGGCGAGTTGTTGGTCACGCTGAGGTTCGCCGACGGGACCGCATCACCCACGCGCGCCAGCAGCGTCACGGTAGGCGTGTTCAGCGTCGGGTCGGCGAGGCGGTAGACCTCGCCCGTTACATCCACGCCCTGCGACGCGAGCGGGGTGATGCCCAGTCCGCTGGTCCCCGTGCCATCCGACGCGAAACCGATGGTCCCCGCACCGCTGCGCACGCCGGCGACCGAAGTGTTCAGGCCGACCACGATGTTGCTGTTGTCGACCCCCTGCGGAGCCAGCAGGCCGAAAGAACCGCTGACAGTCGCAGCACCAGTAGGCACCCCGGCGGTCGCGTTCAGCTTCTCCGAGAAGCCGTCATTCGGCACATCGTTCAGGATGGACAGCGCCTGCGATGCTGCGCTGTTGATACGTACCTTGCCGAAGTCCACCGGCTGGGCGGTCTGGATCACGGGATTCGCGAGACGAAACACGGCGCCTTCGACAATGCCCGCGCTGACGCTCACGTCCTGCGAGGGCAGGGCGGTGATACCCAGCCCGCTGGTACCACTGCCGTTGGAAGCGAAGCTGACGGTTGCGGTGCCGTTCACGCTACCCGCAGAAGAAGTGTTCACGCCGATCACCATACTGGCGTTGTTGGTGCCTCCGGCGGCCAACAGCCCGATGCTGCCGCTGGTCAGTATGCGCGCGTCCGAAACTGCGCCGAAGCTGGCGTCGAGGCCCTCCGAGTAAGCGTCGTTCGCCACGTTGTTGGTGATGGACAGCGCGTGCTCAACTGTATCGCCCACGTGCACGTTGCCGAAACTGAAGCCGCCTGCGTTGTTGATCTGCGCGCTGGCGAGGCGATAGACGGCACCGCTCACCTCCACCGACTGACTACCCGCACCGATCGCCGCCAGCCCGCTGGTACCGGTGCCGTCAGAGGCATAGTTCACCATCACTGTGCCGGTCTTGGCGCCAGCGCTGCCGGTGTCGATGCCCACTGCCATGGCGCTTGCGCTGGTCCCGCCGGCGGCGAGCACATTGACAGCCCCGCCGTTGTTGGTCGCGTCACCGGACGTTGCCCCGAAGCTGACATTGAGCCCCTCGGAGAAGCCGTCGTTCGCTGCCGTGTTCGACACCGTCAGGGACTGGGTCACCGCGTCATTCAGGTGGACGTTGCCGAAGCTGATCGGATCGGGCGTTGCCGATCCCTGCGCCAGACGGTAGACGTTGCCCGTGACGTTCACGGTCTGGGTCCCCAGGGCCACGTTGCCGGCGATGCCGCTGGTGCCGGTGCCGTCGGACGCCAGGCCGATGGTCGCCGTGCCGCTCCTGGCCCCGGCCGTGCTGGTGTCGGCATTGCCCAGGCCCACGACCAGATTGGCGCTGTCGCTCGCCTGCGCCGCCAGGTTGTCGATGGAACCGCTCGCGCTCGCCCCGCCGGTCGTACCCGTGAAGGCCGCGTCCAGGCTCTCGCTGAAGCCGTCGTTGGCCGCGGTGTTCTGCATGATCAGCGCCTGGGTACCAAAACTCCCGCCCTCGCGGATGTTGCCAAGGACCACCGGCTCCGGGCTGTGCGCACCGGCTGCGGCCAGGCGATACACGGCACCGGTGACCTGCACGTCCTGCGAGGTCAGGGACGTGATCCCCAGCCCGCTGCTGCCGGTGCCATCCGAGGCGAAGTCGATGGTCGCCGCGCCGCTCTTGTTGCCCGCCGTCGCAGTGTCGATGGATACCGTGATCGCGCTGCTGTTGGTGCCCTGCGGCGCCAGCAGGCTGAACGAACCGCCGTTGGTCATGACGCCACCGGTGGTGCCATTGGCGGCCGCGTTCAGCGCCTCCGACAACCCGTCGTTCGGCACGTCGTTGGTGATCGACACTGCCTGCGCGGTCACCGCATCGCCCTCGCGGAAGTTGCCGAAGGCAATCGGCTGGGTGTTGTTGATCACCGGGTTGGCCAAACGGTATGCCGTCGCCGAGATGCTCGCCGTCACCGCCAGATCCTGCGACGGCAGGCCGGTTATGCCCAAACCGCTGCTGCCAGCGCCATCCGACGCGAAATTCAACATCACCGTCCCGTTCACACTGCCGGCCGCCGTCGTGGCCACGTTCACCACCATTGCGCTGTTGTCGGTACCGCCGGCCGCCAGTTGGTTGATGGACCCACCGTTGGTGGAGACCCGACTATCGGAGATGGCACCAAAACTGGCATTCAAGCTCTCGGAGAAGGCGTCGGCGACCGCCGTATTGCTGATCGAGATCGCCTGCGACAAGGTGTCGCCCACGTGCACGTTGCCAAAGTTGAAGGCGGCCGTGTTGTCGATCGTCGCTTCGGCCAGGCGATAGACGGCACCGCTCACCTCCACCGCCTGACTACCCGCACCGATTGCCGCCAGCCCGCTGGTACCCGTGCCATCGGAGGTGTAGGCCAGTTCCACCGTGCCCGAGCGATTGCCCGCCACGCTGGTATCCAGCGCCACGCTCAGCGAGCTGTTGCTGGCTTCGGCAGCAATCAGGCCCGCCACGGATCCACTGACCGTGGCCGCACCCGTATCGCTGGCGCTGACCCCCAGGCCCTCGGAGAAACCGTCGTTGACCGCCGTGTTGAACACCGTCAGGGACTGGCTCACCGCGGCGTTCAGGTGGACGTTGCCGAAATTGACCGGGTCGGGCGTTGCCGAACCCTCCGCCAAGCGGTAGACATCGCCCGTGATGGTGATTTCCTGGGATCCCGCGCTGGCGGTACCCAGGCCGTTGCTCACGCCGTTCACGGTCCCGGCGGTCTGGTAGTTCAACGTGACAGTCCCGCTCTTGGCGCCTGCGGTGGCGGTGTCTACGCCGACATTCATCGCGGCGCTGTTGCTGCTGCCGGCCAGCAGGCCATCGACGCTGCCGCCGTTGTTGGTGGCGCCGCCAGTGTTGGCACGCCAAAACTGGCGTTGAGGTCTTCGCTGAAGGCGCCGGCATCGGCGGTATTGGAAACCGTCAACTGCTGTGACAGGCTGCCGCCGACGCGCTGGTTGGCCAGCACCACCGGCGTCGGCGTGGCGTTGCCGACCGCCGCGTTGAAGGCCGCACCCGCGATCTCGATGGTCTGGTCCTGCACGTTGTCGAAGTTGTTGGCGATGTGCACCGCCTGGCCGGTGAGCGCGCCGGCGCTGCTGGCGTTGAAATTGACCGCCTGGTTGCCGCTGTTGGCGCCGGTGCCGATGGGACCGAAATTGCCGGCCGTCACGCCGCTACCCGTGAGCCGCGCGTCGGTGATATTGCCGCCGTTGACGCTGGTCTGGATAGCACCGCGCAGGTCCGGGCCCGTGGTGCCCGTGTTGGCGATCTGGTAGTTCCGGGTGACGCTGGCACCGACCCGGACATTGCCGAAATCCAGCACCGGGCTAGCCGTGGTACCGCCGATCACGGCGCCGGTGATGGCCTGGGTGACATTGCCCGCCGCCAGGATCAGGCCCGCGCCGGTGACGTTGGCGCGGTGGTTGAATGCATTGCCGTTGCCCGCGGCCAGGTTGTTGTAGTCCGCGCCCACCGTGATATTGGCACCGGCCTGGATCTGACCCGTTGCTGCATTGGTCAATGCCCCGGTAACCAGGAGCGGCGTCGCCGCCGCCGTGTCGAGCACGCCGCCGGCGTTGTTGCTCAGGTTCCCGGTCAGGGTGCGTTGGGCACCGCCCGATACATTGAAATTCGCGCTATTGCTCACGTTGGCGCTCAGCGAGCCGGCCGAGTAGTTGAGCTGATCGTTATTGAAGATGTTCCCGGCGGCAAGTGCGCCGCCGGCGACATTGAGTATTCCAAAGCTGTTGTCGTCGACGTTGATGTCGACGTTGCCACTGGCGACGAGCTGGCCGCCGTTCAGGTTATAGGTGCCGCTGCCGCCGCCACCCTGACCGAAGTTGGCGCCGCCAATCTGCACATAGGCCGCGTTGACGGCGCCGCCGTTCTGCGTGAAGGTTCCATTGCCGGCCAAGCCGATGCGCATGCCGCCGGCAACGCCGCTGCCGTCATCGACACCGAGCGTCCCGCCGTCCATCGTGTAGGTGCCGGTCGACCCGCCCTGCACACCGACGCGCAGGCTGCCGGTCGTGACGCTGCTGGTGCCGGTCTGTGACGCGCTGCCGGTGCCCTGATCGCCGACCAGGAGCTGCGCCCCGGTCCCCGTGTAGTCGATGTTCAATGCGCCCGAGTCGGTCAGGACCAGCCCGCCCACGGACCCCGGCGCCGAACCCAGGGTGACGAAGCCCGTTCCGGTGAAGCGACCGTCATCCGCGACGGTCAATACACCGGCGCCTTCCCGGCCGACCCTTGTGGTGCCGGTTACCACGACCTCGCCCGTACCGGAAACGTTATAAGTGCCGTCACCGGTTACCTGGTTGCCCAGGATCAGGTCGCCGGTGACGTTGTGGGTTCCGCCGGAGGTGTTGACTACGCCCACGCCGGCGTCGCCGACGATGGCGTCGTCGTTCAAGATGCCACCGGTCAGGTTATAGGTGCCGTTGCCGCCCGCATTTTCGCCCAGAAGCAGCCGGTCTGCGGTATGGGTGCCACCGTTCTGATTGAATGTGCCTACCCCGTCGGAGCCGACGTGGGTGGTGGCCGCAACGGTCAGGGTGCCATCGTCCAGGGTGTAGGTCCCGGTGGTTGCGGGGACCGCATTACCGCCGACATAGAGCCCGAAGGTCCCATCGTTCACAGCGACGTCACCACCGGTCTGATTGAATGCCGCGCTGTTGAATATGTGACCCACACCCATGTTTCCGGCCACCTCGATGGTGCCGGACGAGAGGTTGTACTCGCCGCCGTAAATGTTGAGGAAGGCGGTGTTATGCGTGCCACCCGCCTGATTGAAGGTGCTGTTCGGTCCGTTCTGGTAGGTGATGAAGGTGTTCAGGACGGCGGGGTTGTTGATCGGGTCCGTGCTGCTCAGGTTGTAGGTGCCGGTGCCCACGCCCGTGCCGACCGTCATGGCCCCGTCGGTGGTGAAGGTGCCGCCGGTCTGGGTGAAGGTGCCGGTGCCATCCTGGAGACCGTCCGGCAGGCCGCTGCCGCCGATGAGGGTATCGGTCATCACGTGCAGGGTGCCGCTGGAAAGGGTGTAGGTCCCGGTGCCCCCGGCGACATTGCCAGACTGGCCCAAGACCAAGTTGCCGCCGATGCTGTGGTCTCCACCCGTCTGTTCGAAGGAACCCAATCCGCCAGGCTGACCCGGGAAACCCGCGTCTTGGTCGACCCCGTTTCCGGAACCGACGATCAGGTTGCCGGTATTGTCGATGGTTCCGCCGGAGAGGTTGTATTCACCATAGCGCCGCGACGGGTCCGTGTTGGGACCATCGCCTACCGTCATTCGGGTAGTCACGTTCACGGTGCCATCGGACTGGTTCATGATGCCGATGCCGAACCCGCCCACCCACAACTCATTAAAGTTGGCCTCGGCGGTGGCGCCGGTCATGTTGTAGACGGTGTCGTAATCCGATCCGCCGCTGTTGCCGATGATGAAGAGACCAGCGCTGGTGTGGGTGCCGCCGACATGATCGAAAACGCTATTGTCCGACATGCTGCCGAAGCCACCGCTACTCAGCGTGCCACCATTCAGCGTGTAAGAACTGCCGGCCCCGTTGCTGCCGTCCTGGTAGAAGCCTAACGAAGCGAACACAGCCCCGCCGTCCTGAACGAAGGTCGCATCCCCGCCGCCGTTGGACTCGCTGAGTCTCAGGTCGCCTTGCACGTTCAGCATGCCAGCGCTCAAGTGATAGGAACCGGTGCCCCCGGCACCCGGGCCGGCCGTACCCAACTGAGCCAGCAGCAGGTCGCCGGTGACCGTATGATCGCCTCCGGTCTGGTTAAACGTGCCGGTTGCACCCGCAGCACCAGGAAAATTGATGCCATCGTTATTGCCTGCGCCAATGATGCTGTTTCCCTGCACGGCCAGGATGCCACCGGCCAGGTTGTAGACGCCCTCGTTCACCTGGCCGGAATACGGCTCTTCGACGGTGCGCAGCGAACCGACGACCAGATCAGTGTCGACGTTGTGCTCGGTAACGCCGCTTTGGTTGAATGTCCCGATCCCGGCCAGGCCGACGGTGGTGCTGGTGGTGTTGAGGATGCCATCTTGCAGGTCGTAGGTGCCGGAGCTGTAGAAATCGAATCCCGAACCGTTGTCGATCGCGACCAGACCGCTGCTGCCAAGCTGCAAGATGCCCGCGTTGAACTCCCCCCCGGTTTGTAGCACCTGCCCTTGACCCGTGCGCCCGACAATGGTGACTTGCGATGTGGCGATGCCGTCGAGCAACTCATAGCGGCCATTGCCATTGCCGTTGTCCGGATCATTAGGACCTTCGTCACGACCACCAATCTGCATCTGGCTTACGGTGATAGTCCCGCCCGATTGCCGCAGCAGGCCGTTCAAACTGGAACCATAATCAGCGCCTCCTTGCCCAACAAATACTTGCGTAGCGGTCAGATCGCCCGACAACCATTCATACGTGCCGATCGCATCCGTGTTGGCGCCGATCGTCACGATACCGGCCGAGTGGGTTCCACCGTCCTGAAAGAAGTCGCCGATCCCGTCCTTGCCTATGGTGGTGGTGCCCGAAATAACGATGTCGCCACCGCTGAGGTTCACCGTGCCAAAGCCCGTGGCCTGGTTGCCGAGGATCAGGTTCGTGTCGTTCGTGGTGCCGCTGCTCTGGTCGAACTGCCCGCTACCCGCATCTCCGACGATCAGCGTGGCGTTGCCGGTGACGTTGATCTGGCCACCATCGTTGCTGAACCGGCCGGTGCTTCCTGCGTTGACGCCCAGCGCCAGGTGGCCGACATTCAGCGAGGCGTCGGGCCCCAACCGGTACTCGCCGAAGCCGTCGCGACCAATCTCGAGCGTGCCTATATCGAGGGTGCCGGATAGGTGTTCGAGCGTCGTCAAACTCGACAAGTCGGTATCCTCGATCAGGCCACGCCCTGTACTGAGATCCACGTCGCCGTCCAGATTGACGAGTTGCGGATCAGCGTGGGTAACGAGAAAGAAGTTGTCATCCTTCCCGTCGACGGAGCCCGGCACCTTATTTTGGTCCCAATTGGGTGGCTCAAGGAAATCGTCCAGATCCGATCCGACCCAGTTGAAATCGGCCGAATAGGCCGCTGCAGTCAGGGACAGCATTGCGAGGCAGAGCGGGAGACGCATCAATCGCGGGCAACGCAAGTGGACGGAGTTCATGGTGGCCTCCTGAAGAGCATGAATTGCCCCGACATAAAACGGTCGGGCCAGCTTCAACCCCCAAAGCATCATCCGTGCCGTTCTGAAAATGCCTCATATGTCAATATGTTATTCGCAGCGACATGTCTCGAGTGTAAAAAATGCTGACATTGGTGCGTCGTCCTGCAAACCGGGAGCGTCGGCAATGACGCATCCCGGCGTGCCGGAACTGCGGGCATAAAAAAACCGGGCGATGCCCGGTTTTTTCCTTCCGTGGGTCCGGCTTCAGCCGGACAATGCCCTATGTCCGGCTGAAGCCGGACCCACAAGGCGAACCCACGAGATCAATCCTCGTCGCTGCTCGAGGCCTCGGCGCGCGGACGGTCGACCAGTTCGACGAAGGCCATGGGGGCCGAGTCGCCGGGGCGGAAGCCGCACTTCAGGATGCGGATGTAGCCACCCGGACGCTCCTTGTAGCGCGGGCCGAGTTCGGTGAACAGCTTGCCCACGGCTTCCTTGCTGCGCGTGCGGCTGAACGCCAGGCGGCGGTTGGCCACCGAGTCGTTCTTGGCCAGCGTGATCAGCGGCTCTGCGTAGCGACGCAGTTCCTTCGCCTTGGGCAGCGTGGTCCTGATCAGCTCGTGCTCGACCAGCGAGATGGCCATGTTGCGCCACATCGCGGTGCGGTGCGATGCGTTGCGGTTGAGTTGACGTCCTGCGGTACGGTGACGCATGTTCCTGGTCCTGTATCAGCGTGTTGCGCGCGCAACGATCAGTGCGCGCGACCTTCGGTCTTCAGGCTTGCCGGCGGCCAGCTCTCGAGGCGAAGCCCCAGCGAGAGCCCGCGCGAGGCAAGCACGTCCTTGATCTCGGTGAGCGACTTCTTGCCGAGGTTCGGCGTCTTCAGCAGCTCGACCTCGGTGCGCTGCACCAGGTCCCCGATGTAGTAGATGTTCTCGGCTTTCAGGCAGTTGGCCGAGCGCACGGTCAGTTCCAGGTCGTCGACCGGGCGCAGCAGGATCGGGTCGACGGGCTCGGTGCCCGCGCCGGCCTGGGCCACCGGTTCGCGATCCTTCAGCTCGACGAACACCGACAGCTGTTCGTGCAGGATCGTCGCGGCGCGGCGGATCGCCTCTTCCGGATCGATCGTGCCGTTGGTTTCGAGGTCGATGATCAGCTTGTCCAGGTCGGTGCGCTGCTCGACGCGGGTCGCCTCGACGTTGTAGGACACGCGGCGCACCGGCGTGAAGCTGGCATCCAGCTGCAGGCGGCCGATCGAGCGCGTCTCTTCCTCGGTCTCGCGCGAATCCGCCGGCACGTAGCCGCGGCCGCGCTCCACCTTGATCTGCATCTTCAGGTGCCCGCCCGAGTTCAGGTGGGCGATCACGTGCTCGGGGTTGCGGATCTCGACGTCGTGATCGAGCTGGATGTCGGCTGCCGTGACGATACCCGGACCCTTCTTGTTGAGGGTCAGCGTGGTCTGCTCGCGGCCATGCATCACGACGGCCAGTCCCTTGAGGTTCAGCAGGATGTCGATCACGTCTTCCTGCACGCCTTCGATGGTGCTGTATTCGTGCAGCACGCCCTCGATCTCCACCTCGGTGACCGCGAAGCCGGGCATGGAAGACAGCAGGATGCGGCGCAGTGCGTTACCCAGGGTGTGCCCGAAACCGCGTTCCAGCGGCTCGAGGGTCACCCGCGCACGAGTGGCAGCAACCTGCTGCACATCGATCAGGCGCGGAGTGAGGAAATCGCTAACTGTAGCTTGCATATGACACCTGCAGATTTGTTGCCGGACAGGACCTTACTTCGAGTAAAGCTCCACGATCAGGTTCTCGTTGATCTCGGGCGAGAGATCGATACGATCCGGCACGCGCTTGAAGGTACCTTCGAGCTTGTTCGCGTCCACTTCGATCCACTCGGTGGCGCCACGTTGCGCCGCCAGCGACATCGCCGACTGGATGCGCAGCTGCGACTTGGCACGCTCGCGCACCGCGATCACGTCACCGGCCTTCACCTGGTAGGAGGCGATGTTCAGCTTCTTGCCGTTGACCAGGATCGCGCTGTGAGCGACCAGCTGGCGCGACTCGGCGCGAGTGGAGCCGAAGCCCATGCGGTAGACGACGTTGTCGAGACGCGACTCCAGCAACAGCAGCAGGTTCTCGCCGGTCGCACCGCGACCGCGTGCCGCCGCCTTGTAGTAGTTGCGGAACTGCTTCTCGAGCACGCCGTAGGTGCGGCGCACCTTCTGCTTCTCGCGCAGCTGCACCCCGTAGTCCGACAGACGACCGCGACGCAGGCCGTGCTGGCCCGGTGCGGTTTCGGTCTTGCACTTCGTGTCGAGGGCGCGAACGCCGCTCTTCAGGAAGAGGTCGGTGCCCTCGCGACGGGAGAGCTTGCAGGTAGGTCCGAGATATCTCGCCATTCCAGTTACCCTGATCGAAAATGATTACACGCGACGTTTTTTCGGCGGCCGGCACCCGTTGTGCGGTATCGGCGTGACGTCGGTGATGTTGGTGATCTTGTAGCCGCAGGCGTTCAACGCGCGCACGGCGGACTCGCGGCCGGGGCCCGGGCCCTTGACCTGCACATCGAGGTTCTTCAGGCCGTATTCCAGCGCGATGTTGCCGGCCTTCTCGGCCGCTACCTGCGCCGCGAACGGCGTGCTCTTGCGCGAACCACGGAAACCGGCGCCGCCCGAGGTGGCCCAGCTGAGGGCGTTGCCCTGGCGGTCGGTGATCGTGATGATGGTGTTGTTGAAGGAGGCGTGGATGTGCGCCACGCCGTCCGCCACCTGGCGGCGGATCTTCTTCTTGACAACCTTCGATTGCGCAGGCTTTGCCATGTTGCTTTCCTGTGATTCCCGTGTCTTCAGGCCGCCTCGGCGGCCCGATTGAAACTACTTGCGGATCTGGCGACGCGGGCCCTTGCGGGTGCGCGCATTGGTCTTGGTGCGCTGGCCGCGGACCGGCAGCCCCTTGCGGTGACGCAGGCCACGGTAGCAACCGAGGTCCATGAGACGCTTGATGCTCATGTTGACTTCGCGGCGCAGGTCGCCCTCGACCGACTGCCTGGCCACGGCGCCACGCAGCGCCTCGAGCTGGTCTTCCGACAGCGACGAGATCTTCGCGGTCTCGGCGATGCCGGTTGCCGCGCAGATCTGCCTCGCGGTGGTGCGCCCGACCCCGAAGATGTAGGTCAGCGAAATCACCGTGTGCTTGTTGTCGGGTATGTTGACTCCAGCGATACGAGCCATTCAGATCACTCCACTATGTGCCGGCCGGGCAGTCGCGAAAAAGCGCGGCAGTTTAGCCTCGGCGTGCTATCAAATCAACCGCGGCGCCCAACGCCGCGTACTATTCCCACTCAGCCCTGGCGCTGCTTGTGGCGCGGTTCGACCTTGCAGATCACGCGCACGGCGCCCTTGCGACGTACGATCTTGCAGTTGCGACACACTTTCTTGACGGAAGCCTGTACTTTCATCCCCGATCTCCTTCAACACGCGCCTCAACGGCGCCCAAAACTCTGCAGGTTGGATTTCTTCAGCAGCGAGTCGTACTGGTGCGACATCAGGTGCGACTGGACCTGCGCCATGAAATCCATCACGACCACCACCACGATCAGCAGCGAGGTCCCGCCGAGGTAGAACGGCACGTTCCATACCACGACCAGGAACTGCGGCAGCAGACACACCGCCGCGATATACGCCGCACCGAACAACGTCAGCCGGCTGAGCACGCTGTCGATGAACTTCGCGGTCTGCTCGCCCGGACGGATCCCCGGCACATAGGCGCCGGATTTCTTCAGGTTGTCCGCCACTTCCTTCGGGTTGAACACCAGCGCCGTATAGAAGAAGCAGAAGAACACGATCAACGCCGTGAACAGCACGATGTTGAGCGGCTGGCCCGGCCCGATCATGAAGGCCAGGTTCTGCAACCACGCCATTCCGGACGCCGACTGCCCGAACCATTGCGCGATAGAGGCCGGGAACAGCAGGATGCTGCTGGCGAAGATCGCGGGTATGACGCCCGCCATGTTCACCTTCAGCGGCAGGTGGCTCGCCTGCCCCTGCACGACCCGCCGTCCGACCTGGCGCTTGGCGTAATTCACCGTGATGCGCCGCTGGCCCCGCTCGATGCGCACGATCAGGAAGATCACGCCCACCGCGATCGCCAGTATCACCAGCAGCACCAGTATGTTCAGTTCGCCCTGGCGCGCCTGCTCCAGCGTCTGGCCGAGCGCCCGCGGCAGGCCCGCCACGATGCCGGCGAAGATCAGCATCGAGATGCCGTTGCCCACGCCGCGCTCGGTGATCTGCTCGCCGAGCCACATCATGAACATCGCGCCCGCCACCAGCGATACGATGGCGACGAATATCACGCTGAAGCCGCTCGCGTAGAACAGCCCCTGCGCGCCCATGCCGATCGACATGCCGCTGGCCTGCACCGCCGCCAGCAACAGCGTCCCGTAACGCGTGTACTGCGTTATCTTGCGCCGTCCGGCCTCGCCTTCCTTCTTCAACTGCTCCAGCTGCGGCAGCACCGAGGACATCAGCTGCACGATGATCGATGCCGAGATGTAGGGCATCACACCGAGCGCCATGACGCTCATCCGTTCCAGCGCACCGCCCGAGAACATGTTGAAGAGACCGACGATGGTCCCCTGGTTCTGGTTGAACAGCGCCTTCAGCTGGTCCGGGTTGATCCCGGGCACCGGGATGTGCGTGCCGATGCGATAGACGAGCAGCCCGAGAAACAGGAACCGGATCCGGCCCCAGAGCTCGCCCAGGCCCGCCTGGTTCACCCCGCCCAGCGGCAGCTTTGCCATTTAGTCCTCGACCTTGCCGCCTGCCGCTTCGATCGCGCTGCGCGCACCGGCCGTCACGGCGATGCCCTTCAGCTGCAGCGACTTGCGAACCTCGCCCGAGGCGAACACGCGAACGCGCTCGATGTTGCGCGAGACCACGTTTGCCGCCTTCAGCGTTTCGAGGTCGACGATATCACCCTCCACCTGGTTCAGCTCCGCGGTGCGCAGCTGTGCGGTCACCCGCGCGATGCGCGAGGTGAAGCCGTATTTCGGCAGACGCTGCTGCAGCGGCATCTGGCCGCCTTCGAAGCCGGGGCGCACGTTACCGCTCTTGCGGGCCTTCTGACCCTTGTGGCCACGGCCGCAGGTCTTGCCCAGTCCGCTGCCGATGCCGCGACCGACGCGCTTGGGCGCGTGGCGGCGACCCGGCGCCGGGCTCAGCGTGTTCAGACGCATCGTTTCATCGCTCATGATCATGCACCTTCAACTTTCAACAGGTAATTGACCCTGTTGATCATTCCGCGTACCGCCGGCGTGTCCTCGACCTGGACCGCGTGCCCGATACGGCGCAGTCCCAGCCCCTTGACGCAGGCGCGGTGGCTCTGGAGCCTGCCCGCGGTGCTGCGCACCAGCGTTACCTTGATCGTCTTTTCGTGGTTCGTCATGACCTGTGTCCTTTGCCTCAGCCGGTGATATCGGCCACGCTCTTGCCACGCTTGGCCGCCACTTCCTGGGGCGAGCTCACGGACTTCAGCGCGGCGATGGTCGCACGCACCACGTTGACCGGGTTCGTCGAGCCGTAGCACTTGGCCAGCACGTTGTGCACGCCGGCGATTTCCAGCACGGCGCGCATCGCGCCGCCGGCGATGACGCCGGTACCCTCGGACGCCGGCTGCATGTACACCTTGGAGGCGCCATGCGCGGCTCGCACCGCATACTGGATCGTGCCGCGATCAAGGTCGACCTGGATCATGTTGCGGCGCGCCGCGTCCATGGCCTTCTGGATCGCGGCCGGCACTTCGCGCGCCTTGCCGCGGCCGAAGCCGACCTTGCCCTTGCCGTCGCCCACGACCGTGAGCGCGGTGAACGCGAATATGCGTCCGCCCTTCACGACCTTGGCCACGCGGTTGACCTGGACCAGCTTCTCCTGGAAGCCCTCGTTAGCACCTGAATCCTGCTGCTCGAACGCCATAGTCTTACCCTAGAATTCCAATCCGCCTTCGCGCGCACCATCGGCCAGAGCCTTCACGCGCCCGTGATACCGGAAACCCGCGCGATCGAAGGCAACCTGGCTCACGCCCGCCGCCCTGGCGCGCTCGGCCACCAGCTTGCCGACCGCCGTCGCCGCTTCCACGTTGCCGGTGCTGCCGCTGCGCAGCTCCTTGTCCAGCGTGGACGCGCTCGCGAGCACCCTGTCGCCCGCGGGCGAGATGACCTGCGCGTAGATATGACGCGGGGTCCGGTGCACGCTGAGACGATAAACGCCCAGTTCGCGCATCTTGGCGCGGCTGCGCTTGGCGCGACGCACTCTTGCTGTCTGCTTGTTGATCATGTCTTTGGCCCTACTTCTTCTTCGCTTCCTTGCGATGAACATTCTCATCCGAATAACGGATGCCTTTGCCCTTGTAGGGCTCCGGCGGCCGGTACGAACGAATCTCCGCGGCCGCCTGCCCGAGCAGCTGCTTGTCCGCGCTCTTCAGCACGATCTCGGTCTGGGTCGGCGTCTCGGCCGTCACGCCTTTCGGCAGCGCGTATTCGACCGGGTGCGACAGCCCGAGCGTGAGGCTCACGGTGTCGCCCTTCGCCGCGGCGCGGTAACCGACGCCGATCAGCTGCAGCTTGCGCTCGAAACCGCTCGAGACGCCGGCAACCATGTTGCCGACGAGCACGCGCATGGTTCCGGCCAGCGCATCGGCCGAGGTCTCGGCGGTGCGCGGCGCGAAGCTCAGCACGTTGTCTTCCTGGGTCACCTGCACCGACTCGTGCACGGTCATTTCCAGGGAGCCCTTGCTTCCCTTGACCGTAATCGCGTTGCCGTTGAACGCCACTTCGACGCCCTTGGGCAGGATTACGGGATTCTTCGCAACTCTGGACATGGTTCTTACCTGTCGGTCAATTCGTCACATCAGAACACGGTGCAAAGGACTTCGCCGCCGACACCGGCCGCGCGGGCCGCCCGGTCGGTCATCACGCCCTTGCTGGTCGACACGATGGCAATGCCGAGGCCGCCGCGCACTTTGGGCAACCCGTCCTTGCCGGCATAGCGGCGCAGGCTCGAGCGGCTCACACGGTCGATCTCGGCGATCACCGCCTTGCCTTCGAAATACTTCAGCGTCACCTCGAGAACCGGCTTGCCGTCCTCGGCAGTGACCTTGAAACCGGCAACATAGCCTTCGTCCCTCAGGACGCGCGCAATGGCGACCTTCTTGGTCGACGAGGGCATCTTCACCGAGGGCTTCGCACGCGCCTGGGCGTTGCGAATGCGGCTCAGCATGTCCGCAATAGGATCCTGCATGCTCATATCGATTCCACCTCGCGTGGACTTACCAGCTGGACTTGACCAGGCCCGGGATGTCCCCGCGCATGGCCGCCTCGCGCAATTTGTTGCGGCCCAGACCGAAGCGGCGATACACACCGTTCGGACGGCCCGTGATTTCGCAACGGGTGCGCAGCCGCGACGGGCTCGCATCGCGCGGCAGCTTCTGCAGCGCCTGCGTCGCTTCCCAGCGCGCTTCGTCGCTCAGTTTCGGATCGCGGATGCTTTCCTTCAGCGCGGCACGCTTCCTGGCGTATTTCGCCACGGTGCGCTGGCGCTTCTTCTCCCGCATGATCATCGACGTCTTGGCCATCTGAGACTTAACCCCTGAAAGGAAAGTTGAATGCCCGCAGCAACGCGCGCGCTTCGTCATCGGTGCGCGCCGTCGTCGCGATCGCGATGTCCATGCCGCGCAGGGCGTCGATCTTGTCGTAATCGATCTCCGGGAAGATGATCTGCTCGGATACGCCCATCGAGAAAT
Source organism: Gammaproteobacteria bacterium (assembly GCA_016718385.1). Classification (GTDB taxonomy): domain Bacteria; phylum Pseudomonadota; class Gammaproteobacteria; order Pseudomonadales; family UBA5518; genus UBA5518. The sequence continues at coordinate 457,522 of JADKDK010000007.1, read as the reverse complement.
TGCCGCGACCGTCGAAGCTCTTCGCGCTGATGCCGCGGAAGTCGCGGATGCGCGGGATCGCGATGTCGATCAGGCGCTCGAGGAATTCGTACATGCGCTCGCGGCGCAGCGTGACCTTGCAGCCCACCGGCCAGCCTTCGCGGATCTTGAAGCCGGCGATCGAGGTCTTGGCCTTGGTCATGACCGGCTTCTGACCGGAGATCCTGGCCATGTCGCCCATGGCGTTGTCCAGGATCTTCTTGTCGCCCACCGCCTCGCCCACACCCATGTTCAGGGTGATCTTGGTGATGCGGGGCACCTGCATAACGCTCTGGTAGCCGAACTCGCCCATCAGCTTGGGGACGATTTCGCTGTTGTAGATCTCTTTGAACCTTGCCATTGCCATTACCCGTCGATGAGTTCACCGGAGGAGCGGAACACCCGCACCTTGGTCTTGTCCTCGAGCACCTTGAAGCCCACGCGATCGGCCTTGCCGCTCACGGGGTTCACCAGCGCCACGTTGGAGGCGTGCACGGACGCTTCCTTCTCGATGATGCCGCCGGCGGTGCCGAGCTGCGGGTTGGCACGCGTGTGCCGCTTGACCATGTTGATCCCCGCCACGACCACGCGGCCGTTCTCGAGCACGCGCGTGATCCTGCCGCGCTTGCCCTTGTCCTTTCCGGTGATGACGATCACCTCGTCATTGCGCCTGATCTTTGCCATTGCCTTGCCTCTTGCCGTTGCCGTCGTGCTCAGAGCACTTCGGGAGCCAGCGAAATGATGCGCATGAACTTTTCGGTGCGCAGCTCGCGCGTCACCGGCCCGAAGATACGCGTGCCGATCGGTGCCAGCTGGTTGTTCAGCAGCACGGCCGCGTTGTCGTCGAAGCGGATGATCGAACCGTCGGGGCGGCGTACGCCCTTGCGGGTGCGCACCACCACCGCGTTCATCACCTGGCCCTTCTTGACGCGACCGCGCGGGATCGCATCCTTTACCGTGACCTTGATCACGTCACCGACCCGTGCATAGCGGCGGTGCGAACCGCCGAGCACCTTGATGCACATCACGCGACGCGCGCCGCTGTTGTCCGCCACTTCCAGGTACGATTCAGTCTGAATCATGTTCTACTCCAACTCGCCACTGCCGCCGCTATCGCTTGTGCTGTCTGCCGCTCACGCGTCGACGCGCACGGGGCGCTCGTCGATGCTCACCAGCGCCCAGGTCTTGGAGCGCGAGATCGGACGCGTTTCCCGCACCGTCACCAGGTCGCCGGTGCGGCACTCGTTGTTCTCGTCGTGGGCGTGCACCTTGGACGAGCGCGTGATGTACTTGCCGTACACCGGGTGCTTCACGCGACGCTCGATCAGGACAGTGATCGTCTTGTCCATCTTGTCGCTGACAACGCGGCCCGTCACCGTGCGCACGCTCTTGCTCGCTTCAGCCGTCATGGTCACTTACCTGCCTTTTCCTTGAGGATCGTCTTGACCCGCGCAATATCGTGCCGCTGGGCCTTCAACAGATGCGTCTGGCCGAGCTGCCCCGTCGCCTTCTGCATGCGCAGCTTGAAGCGCGCTTCGAGCAGGCGCAGCAGCTCCTTGTTCAGGTCTTCCACGGACTTCCCGCGCAGTTCGCTAACGTTCATCACATCACCGTTCTTTTCACGAATACAGTCGGAATGGGCAGCTTCGCGGCCGCCAGCGCGAGCGCTTCGCGCGCGAGTTCCTCGCTCACTCCCTCGATTTCATAGAGCACCTTGCCGGGCTGGATCTGGGCCACCCAGTACTCCACGCTGCCCTTGCCCGCGCCCATCCGCACTTCCAGCGGCTTCTTGGAGATCGGCTTGTCGGGGAACACGCGGATCCAGATCTTGCCGCCCCGCTTGATGTGGCGGGTCAGCGCGCGACGGGCCGACTCGATCTGGCGTGCCGTGAGGCGGCCGCGATCGGTCGTCTTCAACCCGAATTCCCCGAAGCTCACCTTGCTGCCACGCTGGGCCAGGCCACGGTTGCGCCCCTTGAACTGCTTGCGAAACTTGGTACGCTTCGGCTGTAACATCGCTTTCTGCTCTCGGAATTGTTTCGCCCGGCCTTACTTGGCCGCCAGCTGTGTTTCGCCCGGCCGGCCGATCACTTCGCCCTTGAACACCCACACCTTGACACCGATGATGCCGTAGGTCGTGAGCGCCTCGAAGGTCGCGTAGTCGATGTCGGCACGCAGCGTGTGCAGCGGAACGCGTCCCTCGCGGTACCACTCCGTGCGGGCGATCTCGGCGCCGCCCAGGCGGCCGCTGACCTGCACCTTCACGCCTTCGGCGCCGGCGCGCATCGCGCTCTGCACCACCCGCTTCATCGCGCGACGGAACATGATCCGCCGCTCGAGCTGCTGGGCCACGCCCTGCGCCAGGAGCTTCGCATCCAGGTCCGGCTTGCGCACTTCCTCGATGTTGATCTGCACCGGGACACCCATGCGCAGCGTCAGGTCCTTGCGCAGGCGATCGACGTCCTCGCCCTTCTTGCCGATCACGATGCCCGGGCGCGCCGTGTGCACGATGACCCGCGCAGTCTGCGCCAGACGCTCGATCACCACGCGGCTGACCGATGCGTTCTTCAGGCGCGACTCGATGTACGCACGCGCCTTCAGATCCGTGATCAGGTTCTTCGCGTAGTTCTTGCTGTCCGCATACCACACCGAATTGTGCTTGCGGACGATACCGAGCCGAATCCCGGTAGGGTTGACTTTCTGACCCATCGTGTCTCCCGTTATGCCTCAGCGACCGGCAACTTTGACCGTAATGTGACAGGTGCGCTTCGCAATGCGATCTGCGCGACCCTTGGCACGCGGCATGATGCGCTTGAGCGTCGTGCCCTCGTCCACGAACACCGAACTGACCTTCAGCTCGTCGACATCGGCGCCCTCGTTGTGCTCCGCGTTAGCGATCGCGGAATTCAGCACTTTCTTCACGAGCACAGCTGCCTTCTTGGTGCTGAACGCGAGTGTGTTCAGCGCCTCTTCGACGGGCTTGCCCCGAATCTGGTCCGCCACCAGGCGGGCCTTCTGGGCGGATATCCGCGCGCCCCTGAGTTTTGCCATGACTTCCATCGTTGGACCCTCGCCCGGTACGCTTACTTCTTCGTCTTCTTGTCGCCGGCGTGACCTTTGTAGGTACGCGTGGCGGCAAATTCACCCAGCTTGTGCCCGACCATCTCCTCGGAGACGTGCACCGGCACGTGCTGCTTCCCGTTGTGGACGGCGATGGTCAGGCCCACCATGTCGGGGGACACCATCGAACGGCGCGACCAGGTCTTGATCGGCCTCTTGTCGCCCTTGGCGGCGGCGACCTCGACCTTCTTCACGAGATGAAGGTCGATGAACGGTCCTTTCTTCAACGAACGTGGCACAGACTGAATCCTCTCGAGCTGGTTCGCGCTGAACTGGAGCTGCCCTTATTTCTTGCCGCGGCGGCGCACGATCATCTTGTCGGTGCGCTTGTTGGACCGCGTCTTGTAACCCTTGGTCGGGGTGCCCCACGGGCTGACCGGATGACGGCCGCCGCTGGTGCGCCCCTCGCCACCGCCGTGCGGGTGGTCGACCGGGTTCATCACGACACCGCGCACGGTCGGGCGCACGCCGCGCCAGCGCTGCGCGCCGGCCTTGCCGAGCGAGCGCAGGTTGTGCTCCGAATTCGACACTTCGCCGATGGTCGCGCGGCAGTCCACCAGCACCTTGCGCATCTCGCCCGAACGCAGGCGCAGCGTCGCGTACTGGCCTTCGCGGGCCACCAGTTGCACGCCGGCACCGGCGCTGCGGGCGAGCTGGGCGCCCTTGCCCGGCTTCATCTCGATGCAATGCACCACGGAGCCCAGCGGGATATTGCGCAACGGCAGCGCGTTGCCTTCCTTGATCGGCGCGTTCTCGCCCGATACCACCTCATCGCCCGCCTTCATGTTGCGCGAGGCGATCACGTAGCGGCGCTCGCCGTCACGGTACAGCAGCAGCGCGATGTGCGCGGTGCGGTTGGGGTCGTATTCCAGGCGTTCGACCCTGGCCGGTATGCCGTCCTTGGTGCGCTTGAAATCCACCAGGCGGTAATGCTGGCGATGACCGCCGCCCTGGTGGCGCACGGTGACGCGACCGGCGTTGTTGCGCCCGCCGTTCCTGCCCTGCGCCTCGACCAGCGCACGATGCGGTGCGCCCTTGTGCAGGTCCGGATTGACGACCTGCACCACGAAACGCCTGCCCGGCGAAGTCGGCTTCTTCTTTACGACTGCCATCTTCCCTGCTCCCGTTTAATCCGTGACCGTGAAGTCGATGTCCTGGCCGGACTCCAGGCGCACATACGCCTTCTTCCAGTCGGAGCGCTTCGCCACACCGGTCTTGTTCAGCTTGACCTTGCCCTTGACGTTCAGGACACGGACGCTGGCAACCTTGACCTTGAAGAGCTGCTCCACCGCCGTCCTGATTTCCGGCTTGGTGGCGTCGCGTGCAACACGGAAGGCGTACTGGTTCGCCAGCTCGGTGGCCGCCGCGGACTTCTCCGAGACATGCGGCCCGAGCAGGACGTTGAACACTCTCTCCTGATTCATCCCAGCATCTCCTCGAACTTGCGCAGCGCCGCCACGGTGACCAGCACCTTCTCGCACCCGACCAGGCTGACCGGATCGACTCCCGCCACGTCACGAACCTCGACGTGCGGAATGTTGCGCGACGCCAGGTAAAGGTTGCGATCCACCTCGTCCGCGACGATCAGCGCGCGCTCGAGCTGGTAGCCGGCGAGCTGCTCGATCAGCAGCTTGGTCTTCGGCTCGGCCAGCGCGATCGACTCCACCACGACCAGGCGGTCCTGGCGCGCCAGCTCGGACAGGATCGAGCGCATCGCCGCGCGATACATCTTGCGGTTCAGCTTCTGCGAGTGATCCTGCGGCACCGCGGCGAAGGTCACGCCGCCCGAGCGCCACAGCGGGCTGCGGATGCTGCCGGCGCGGGCGCGGCCCGAGCCCTTCTGCTTGAACGGCTTGCGGCCGCCGCCGCTCACTTCCGAGCGCGTCTTCTGCTGGCGGGAACCCTGGCGGGCACCCGACATGAAGGCGACCACGGCCTGGTGGACCAGGTCCTCGTTGAATTCCCGGGCGAAAGTCACGTCGGAAACCTGCACGGTTCCCGCGGATGCGTTGCCAGGAGCGGTGATACTCAATTCCATGCGCATATACCCCCAGGGATCCTCAGGCTTTCTCGGCCGGACGCACGATGACGTCGGCCCCCGGCGCGCCCGGGATTGCACCTTTGATGAGCAGCAGATTGCGTTCGACGTCCACGCGCACGACCTCCAGGGTCTGCACGGTCACGCGCTCGTCGCCCATGTGGCCTGCCATTTTCTTGCCCTTGAACACGCGGCCCGGCGACTGGTTCTGACCGATCGAGCCGGGTGCGCGGTGCGAGCGCGAGTTGCCGTGCGTCGCGTCCTGCATGCGGAAGTTCCAGCGCTTGATCACGCCCTGGAAGCCCTTGCCGCGCGACTGGCCGGTCACGTCGACCTTCTGGCCCACTTCGAAGGAGGAGACGGTGATCTCTTCGCCGACCGCGGGCGAGTCCACGCCATCGGCGAGACGAAGCTCCCACAGGCCGCGCCCGGCGGCGACGCCGGCCTTGGCGAAGTGCCCGGCTTCCGGCTTGCTGACACGCGAGGCCTTGCGCTCACCGACGGTGATCTGCACGGCGCTGTAGCCGTCGGTGTCGGCGGTCTTGACCTGGGTAACGCGGTTGGGCGTTGCTTCGACGACCGTGACGGGGATCGAGGCTCCGTCAGCGGTGAACACGCGGGTCATACCGGTCTTGCGACCGACAATACCAATAGTCATCTTGTCATCCTCAAGTGTACGGGGCTGAACCCTCTATGGCCGCACGCGAGCGTGCGTTACACATGCCCGGTCACGGCCGGGCAGGTCCCGGCATGTTCAACCGAGACTGATCTGCACCTCTACGCCGGCTGCGAGATCCAGCTTCATCAATGCATCGACGGTCTTTTCCGTCGGCTCCACGATGTCGAGCACGCGCTTGTGGGTGCGGATCTCGTACTGGTCGCGCGCATCCTTGTTGGCGTGCGGCGAAATCAGGACCGTGAACTTTTCCTTGCGCGTGGGCAGCGGAATCGGTCCGCGCACCTGCGCACCCGTGCGCTTGGCCGTGTCGACGATCTCCTGGGCGGAAATGTCGATCAGGCGGTGGTCAAAAGCCTTGAGTCGAATTCGGATACGCTGATTTTGCATCTGACCACTGGGCTCCGGTTCAAGCTTCTATCCGCCCCGCTTCAGGGGCAGTCAAAAAAGAAGCGGAATTCTATTTTCGAGACCCCCGCGTGTCAACACAAATCGCGGGTCGCTCCAGTATTTCCAATTATTCACGCTGGCTCGCGGGTGCAGGAGCGCGCCATGCACGCGATATCGGGGCCATGGGCCGCTCCTGCACCGGTCCGCGGACGATCGCCCCCCGTGGGTCCGCATTCATGCGGACAATCGCCCCTGTGTCGTCCGGATTTATCCGGACCCACAAGGATCACTCGATGATCTTCGCCACCACGCCAGCGCCCACCGTGCGTCCGCCTTCACGGATCGCAAAGCGCAGGCCTTCCTCCATCGCGATCGGCACGATCAGCGTCACAACCATCTGCAGGTTGTCGCCCGGCATCACCATCTCCACGCCTTCCGGCAGCTCGCACGCGCCCGTCACGTCCGTCGTGCGGAAGTAGAACTGCGGACGGTAACCCTTGAAGAACGGCGTGTGGCGGCCACCCTCGTCCTTGCCCAGCACGTACACCTCGGCCGTGAACTTCGTGTGCGGCTTGATCGAGCCCGGCTTCGCCAGCACCTGCCCACGCTCCACGTCGTCACGCTTCGTGCCGCGCAGCAGCACGCCCACGTTCTCGCCCGCGCGACCTTCGTCCAGCAGCTTGCGGAACATCTCCACGCCCGTGCAGGTCGTCTTCACCGTCGCCTTCACGCCGACGATCTCCACTTCCTCGCCCACCTTCACGATCCCGCGCTCCACCCGGCCCGTCACCACCGTGCCGCGGCCCGAGATCGAGAACACGTCCTCGATCGGCATCAGGAACGGCTGGTCGATCGCCCGCTGCGGCTCCGGAATGTACGAGTCCAGCGTCTCGACCAGCTTGCGCACCGCGCTGGTGCCCATGCCGTTGTCGTCCTGGCCGTTCAGCGCCATCAGCGCCGAACCCGTGATGATCGGCGTGTCGTCGCCCGGGAACTCGTACTTCGACAGCAGCTCGCGCACTTCCATCTCCACCAGCTCGAGCAGCTCCGCGTCATCGACCATGTCCGCCTTGTTCAGGAACACCACGATGTACGGAACACCCACCTGGCGGCTCAGCAGGATGTGCTCGCGCGTCTGCGGCATCGGGCCGTCGGCGGCCGAGCACACCAGGATCGCGCCGTCCATCTGCGCCGCGCCCGTGATCATGTTCTTCACGTAGTCCGCGTGACCGGGGCAGTCGACGTGCGCGTAGTGGCGCGTCGGGCTCTCGTACTCCACGTGCGAGGTCGCGATCGTGATGCCGCGCTCGCGCTCCTCCGGCGCGTTGTCGATCTGGTCGAACGCGCGCATCACGCCGCCCCACGTCTCCGCGCATACCCGCGTCAGCGCCGCCGTCAGCGTCGTCTTGCCGTGGTCGACGTGACCGATCGTGCCCACGTTGACGTGCGGCTTCTTACGCTCGAATTTTTCCTTGGCCATGGTTCGCTACCTCAGATTGATACTGTGGGAAAAAACTCAGGACTTGTTCCTGGCGATGATTTCTTCGGCGATGTTGTTCGGCGTTTCCGCGTACTTCTTGAACTCCATCGTGTACGTCGCACGGCCCTGCGTGGCAGAGCGCAGGTCGGTCGCGTAGCCGAACATCTCGGAGAGCGGAACCTCCGCCGTGACGACGCGGCCCGAGGTGCTGTCATCCATGCCCTGGATCAGGCCGCGGCGGCGGTTGAGGTCGCCGATCACGTCACCCATGTAGTCTTCCGGCGTCACCACCTCGACCGCCATGATCGGCTCGAGCAGGACCGGATCGGCCTTCTTCGCGCCTTCCTTCACCGCCATCGAGCCGGCGATCTTGAACGCCATCTCGTTCGAGTCGACCTCGTGGAACGAGCCGTCGAAGATCGTGACCTTCATCGCGAGCAGCGGATAGCCGGCGATCACGCCGTTCTGGAGCTGCTCCTTCACGCCCTTGTCGACCGCGGGGATGTATTCCTTCGGAACCGTGCCGCCCACGACCTCGTTGTGGAATTCGTATTCCGCATCGGCCGGCAGGGGCTCGAGACGCAGCCACACGTGGCCGTACTGGCCGCGACCGCCGGACTGGCGCACGAACTTGCCTTCGACCTCGACGCTCTTGCGGATGGTCTCGCGGTAGGCCACCTGCGGCTTGCCCACGTTGGCCTCGACGTTGAACTCGCGCTTCATGCGGTCGACGATGATGTCCAGGTGCAGTTCGCCCATGCCCGAGATGATCGTCTGGCCCGACTCCTCGTCGGTGTGCACGCGGAACGACGGGTCTTCCTGCGCCAGCTTGCCGAGCGCGATGCCCATCTTTTCCTGGTCGGCCTTGGTCTTGGGCTCCACCGCGACCGAGATCACCGGCTCGGGGAACTCCATGCGCTCCAGGCGGACCTTGCGGTCGATCGCGCACAGCGTGTCACCGGTGGTGACGTCCTTCAGGCCGACTGCCGCGGCGATGTCGCCGGCCAGCACTTCCTTGATCTCGGTGCGCTGGTTGGCGTGCATCTGCACCATCCGCCCGACGCGCTCCTTGCGGTCCTTCACGGTGTTGTACACCCCGGTGCCGCTCTCGAGCGTGCCCGAGTAGACGCGGAAGAAGGTCAGCGTGCCCACGAAGGGGTCGGTGGCGATCTTGAACGCCAGCGCCGCGAACGGCGCGCTGTCGTCGGCTTCGCAGTTGACGATGGTGCCGTCTTCGAGTTCGCCCTCGATCGCCTTCACCTCGGTCGGCGCCGGCAGGTACTCGACGACCGCGTCGAGCATGGCCTGCACGCCCTTGTTCTTGAACGCGGAACCGCCCAGCACCGGCACGATCTCGCTGCGGATCGTGCGCGTGCGCAGGCCCCACTTGATCTCTTCCTCGGTGAGCTCGACGCCCTCGAGGTACTTCTCCATCAGCTCGTCGGAAGCCTCCGCCGCGGCAGCCACCAGGCCGTCGCGCAGTTCGTCGCAGACGCTCGCGTACTCGGCCGGAATCGGGCCGTACTCGAACGTGGTGCCCTGGTCTTCCTCGTTCCAGATGATCGACTTCATCTTCACCAGGTCGATCACGCCGGCAAACTTGTCCTCGGCGCCGACCATCATCTGGATCGGCACCGCGGTGGCGCCCAGGCGCTCCTTGACCTGCTTCACGACGCGCAGGAAATCCGCGCCGTTGCGGTCCATCTTGTTCACGAAGATGATGCGCGGCACTTCATACTTGTTGGCCTGGCGCCATACCGTCTCGGTCTGGGGCTGCACGCCGGCGCAACCGCACAGCACCACCACGGCGGCGTCGAGCACGCGCAGCGAGCGCTCCACCTCGATGGTGAAATCGACGTGCCCGGGGGTGTCGATCACGTTCAGGCGGTGCTCGTCGAACTGGCGGTTCATGCCGTTCCAGAAGCAGGTGGTCGCGGCGGAGGTGATCGTGATGCCCCGCTCCTGCTCCTGCGCCATCCAGTCCATGGTGGCGGCGCCGTCGTGCACTTCGCCGATCTTGTGCGAGACACCGGTGTAGAACAGCACGCGCTCGGACGTGGTGGTCTTGCCGGCGTCGATGTGCGCCACGATGCCGATGTTCCGATAACGCTTGATGGGTGTCTTGCGAGCCACGTCGATTCCTCGATATCCAGTTGCCGCCGACCTGCGTCAGAAGCGGTAATGCGAAAATGCCTTGTTGGCTTCAGCCATGCGGTGCACGTCTTCGCGCTTCTTCACGGCGGCACCGCGACCCTGGCAGGCGTCGATCAGCTCGCCCGCGAGGCGCTGCGGCATGGATTTCTCGCCGCGCTTGCGGGCGTAGTCCACGAGCCAGCGCATGGCCAGCGCCTGCTGGCGCGAGGAGCGCACTTCGACCGGCACCTGGTAGGTGGCACCGCCGACGCGGCGTGATTTGACCTCGACCATCGGTGCGACGTTGGCGAGCGCTTCCTCGAACACGTCGACCGGGTCGCGCTTCATGCGCTCCTCGATCAGGTCGAGGGCGCCGTAGATGATGCGCTCGGCCAGGGACTTCTTGCCCCCGACCATCACGTGGTTCATGAACTTGGCGAGCGTGACATTGCCGAACTTGGGATCCGGCAGGATTTCCCGCTTGGCGGCGACGCGTCTTCTTGGCATTTCATACCTCTTCGGTTTTTCAGGTTACCCGGGACGGCCTGCGGCAAATGCATTGCCGTGGGCCCGGCCTTACTGGTTGCATGGAACTCATCGAGCCGCCACCCGGGGTGGCGGCATCACGGCCCGATCAGGATTTCGGGCGCTTCGCACCGTACTTCGAACGACGCTGGCGACGCTTGGCCACGCCGGCGGTGTCCAGGGTCCCGCGCACGGTGTGGTAACGCACACCCGGCAAGTCCTTGACGCGGCCGCCGCGGATCAGCACCACGCTGTGCTCCTGCAGGTTGTGGCCTTCGCCACCGATGTAGGAACTGACCTCGAAGCCGCTGGTCAGGCGCACGCGGCACACCTTGCGCAGCGCCGAGTTCGGCTTCTTCGGGGTCGTGGTGTAGACGCGCGTGCACACGCCGCGGCGCTGGGGGCAACCCTGCAACGCCGGCACACTGCTCTTTTCGACCTTGCGCTGGCGGGGCTTGCGAACCAGCTGGTTGATCGTCGTCATCGAATACTCCGGTTTCCATCCGCGCCGCGCCTGCGGCGGCACAAAAATAAATGCGGTGGCCTGCGACCACCGCGCAATTGCAACCCCGGTCCCTACCGGGGTCGCCCGTTTTTGCGGAGGCGGGATTCTAAAGATGCCTCCGGGGAGCGTCAATACGGGAGGCGGGGGTATTGCCCCGCCTCCCTCATTATTAACGTTCCGTGTTGAGCGCTTCCGTCAGCGCTGCCTCGACTTCGCTCGCGGTCGCCGTGGTCTCGCCCAGGGCTTCCTTGGCGCGACGGCGACGCCGCTCGCTGTGGTACGCAAAGCCCGTTCCCGCCGGAATCAGGCGGCCCACCACGACGTTTTCCTTCAGCCCGCGCAGGTAGTCGCGCTTGCCCGTGACCGCGGCCTCGGTCAGCACCCGGGTGGTCTCCTGGAAGGAGGCCGCCGAGATGAACGACTCGGTCGCCAGCGAGGCCTTGGTGATACCGAGCAGCACGCGCTCGAAGGTGGCCGGCATCCTGTCGTCCTGCAGCAGGTTCTCGTTCTCCTCGAGCACGCGGTTGTACTCCGCCTGCTCGCCCTTGATGAACGAGGACTCGCCGTTCGCCGTGATCTCCACCTTGCGCAGCATCTGGCGCACGATCACCTCGATGTGCTTGTCGTTGATGCGCACGCCCTGCAGGCGGTAGACGTCCTGGATCTCGCTGACGATGTACTTGGCCAGCGCCTCCACGCCCTTCAGGCGCAGGATGTCGTGCGGCGCGGGCGGGCCTTCGGAGACCACTTCGCCCTTGGCGACGGTCTCGCCCTCGAACACCGTGAGATGGCGCCACTTCGGGATCAGCGTCTCGTAATGATCGCTGCCATCGGCCAGGGTCTGGCCTTCGGTCGGCGTGATGATCAGGCGACGCTTGCCCTTGGTTTCCTTGCCGAACGTGACGGTGCCCGAGACCTCGGCGAGGATCGCCGGCTCCTTCGGCTTGCGCGCCTCGAACAGGTCGGCCACGCGGGGCAGACCGCCGGTGATGTCCTTGGTACCGCCCGATTCCTGCGGGATACGCGCGATGACGTCACCGAGGTCGACCGCGGCGCCGTCGGCCAGGCTGACCAGCGAGCCCGGCGGCAGGAAGTAGTGCGCCGGGATGTTGGTCCCGGGCAGGCTGGCTTCCTTGCCCTTGGCGTCGAGCAGCACCACCGCGGGACGCACGTCCTTGCCGGCAGCGGGACGCTCCGAGGCATCCATTACCGAGATGCTGGAAAGACCGGTCAGCTCGTCGGTCTGGCGATTGACGCTGATACCCTCTTCCATGCCCTCGAAACGGATCGAACCCGCCACTTCGGTGATGATCGGGTGGCTGTGCGGATCCCAGGTCGCCACGATCTGGCGTGCCTTGACCGCATCGCCGTCGTGCACGGTCAGCACCGCGCCGTAGGGCAGGCGGTAGCGCTCCTTCTCGCGCCCGTTGGCATCCAGCACCGAGAGCTCGCCCGAGCGCGAGACCGCGACCAGCTTGCCCGTCTTCTGCTCGACCGAGCGCAGGTTGTGCAGGCGCACGGTACCGTCGTTCTTGACCTGGATGTTGTCCGCCGCGGTCGAACGCGACGCGGCACCGCCGATGTGGAAGGTCCGCATCGTGAGCTGCGTGCCGGGCTCGCCGATCGACTGGGCCGCGACCACGCCGATGGCCTCGCCGATGTTGACGCGGTGTCCACGCGCCAGATCGCGCCCGTAACACATGCTGCAGATGCCGTAACGGGTCTCGCAGGTGATCGGGGAGCGGACCGTGAGCTCGTCGATGCCGAGCTTCTCGAGGCGCTCGATCCAGCTCTCGTCGAGCATCGTGCCGGCGGGCACGGCGATCTCGTCGCTGCCCGGGCGCAGCACGTCACGCGCCACCACGCGTCCGAGCACGCGATCACCCAGCGCCTCGATCACGTCGCCGCCCTCGATCACCGGCGCCATCAGCAGCCCCTCGCTGGTGCCGCAATCGTCTTCGGTGATCACCAGGTCCTGGGCCACGTCGACCAGGCGGCGCGTCAGGTAGCCCGAGTTCGCGGTCTTCAGCGCGGTGTCCGCCAGGCCCTTGCGAGCGCCGTGGGTGGAGATGAAGTACTGCAGTACGTTCAGGCCTTCGCGGAAGTTCGCGGTGATCGGCGTCTCGATGATCGAGCCGTCGGGCTTGGCCATCAGGCCGCGCATGCCCGCGAGCTGGCGGATCTGCGCCGGCGAACCGCGCGCGCCGGAGTCGGCGTACATGAACACGGAGTTGAACGAATCCTGTTCCTCCTCCTTGCCCTTGCTGTTGCGCACGGTCTCCTTGCTGATGCCCTCCATCATGGCCTTGGCGACCAGGTCGTTGGCGCGCGACCAGATGTCGATCACCTTGTTGTACTTCTCGCCCTGGGTCACCAGGCCCGAGGCGTACTGGCTCTCGATCTCCTTCACTTCCTCGTCGGCCGATTCGATGATCGTCGCCTTCGCGGCGGGGATCACGAAATCATTGACGCCGATCGAGGCGCCCGAACGGGTCGAGTATTCGAAGCCGGTGTACATCAGCTGGTCGGCGAAGATCACGGTCTCCTTCAGGCCGACCGTGCGGTAGCACTGGTTGATCAGGCGCGAGATCGACTTCTTCGTCATCGGGCGGTTCACGAGGTCGAAGGACAACCCGTCCGGCACGATCTCGAACAGCATCACGCGACCGACCGTGGTGTCCACGCGGCGCAGGTTCTCGACGCGCTCGCCCGACTCGTCGAACAGCCATTCACGCACGCGCACCGCGATGCGGGTGTGCAGGTCGACCTGCTGCGAGCCGTAGGCGCGCAGCACCTCCTCGACGTCGGCGAAGGCGCGCCGCTGCCCCTCGGGGCCGGTGCGCTCGCCCCTGGCGCCGATGCGCTCGCGGGTCATGTAGTAGAGACCGAGCACCACGTCCTGCGAGGGCACGATGATCGGCTCGCCGTTGGCCGGCGAGAGGATGTTGTTGCTCGACATCATCAGCGCGCGCGCCTCGAGCTGCGCTTCCAGCGTCAGCGGCACGTGCACGGCCATCTGGTCGCCGTCGAAGTCGGCGTTGTACGCCGCGCAGACCAGCGGGTGGAGCTGGATCGCCTTGCCTTCGATCAGCACCGGCTCGAAGGCCTGGATGCCGAGGCGGTGCAGCGTCGGGGCGCGGTTCAGCAGCACCGGGTGCTCGCGGATGACCTCGGCGAGGATGTCCCAGACTTCCGGCGGCTCGCGCTCGACCATCTTCTTGGCGGCCTTGATCGTGGTCGCCAGGCCTCGCGCCTCCAGCTTGCCGAAGATGAACGGCTTGAACAGCTCGAGCGCCATCTTCTTCGGCAGGCCGCACTGGTGCAGGCGCAGGCGCGGACCGACCACGATGACCGAGCGGCCCGAATAGTCGACGCGCTTGCCGAGCAGGTTCTGGCGAAAGCGCCCCTGCTTGCCCTTGATCATGTCGGCCAGCGACTTCAGCGGGCGCTTGTTGGTGCCGGTGATGGCGCGGCCGCGACGGCCGTTGTCGAGCAGCGCGTCGACCGCTTCCTGCAGCATGCGCTTCTCGTTGCGCACGATGATGTCGGGCGCGCTCAGGTCGAGCAGGCGCTTGAGGCGGTTGTTGCGGTTGATGACGCGGCGGTACAGGTCGTTCAGGTCCGAGGTCGCGAAGCGCCCGCCGTCCAGCGGCACCAGCGGGCGCAGGTCCGGCGGCAGCACGGGCAGCGCGTTCAGCACCATCCACTGCGGCTTGTTGCCGGATTGCCAGAAGGCCTCCAGCAGCTTCAGGCGCTTGGAGAGCTTCTTGATCTTGGTTTCCGAGGTCGTCTGCGGCAGTTCCTCGCGCAGGCGCGCGATCTCCTGCTCGAGGTCGATGTCGGCGATGTACTGCTGGATCGCCTCGGCGCCCATCTTCGCCGTGAACTCGTCGCCGTGCTCCTCGAGCGCCTGGTAGTACTGCTCGTCACTGAGCAGCTGGCCGCGCTCGAGCGTGGTCATGCCGGCGTCGACGACCATGTAGGACTCGAAGTAGAGCACGCGCTCGATGTCGCGCAGCGTCATGTCGAGCAGCAGGCCGATGCGCGAGGGCAGCGACTTCAGGAACCAGATGTGCGCCACCGGGCTCGCGAGCTCGATGTGGCCCATGCGCTCGCGGCGCACCTTGGCCAGGGCCACCTCCACGCCGCACTTCTCGCACACCACGCCGCGGTGCTTGAGGCGCTTGTACTTGCCGCAAAGGCACTCGTAGTCCTTCACCGGGCCGAAGATCTTGGCGCAGAACAGGCCGTCGCGCTCGGGCTTGAACGTGCGGTAATTGATCGTTTCGGGCTTCTTGACCTCGCCGTACGACCACGAGCGGATCATTTCGGGCGAGGCGAGCCCGATGCGGATCGCATCGAACTCGTCCTGGCTGCCCTGCGTCTTCAGTAGGTTCATCAAATCTTTCAAGGCCGTTCCTCCGCGAATTGCTAGCCGGCTTCGGCGTTACTCGGTCTCGAGATCGATATCGATGGCGAGCGAGCGTATTTCCTTCACGAGCACGTTGAAGGACTCCGGCATGCCGGGTTCCATGCGATGGTCACCGTCGACGATGTTCTTGTACATGCGCGTGCGGCCGTTCACGTCGTCGGACTTCACGGTCAGCATTTCCTGCAGCGTGTACGCGGCACCGTAGGCCTCCAGGGCCCACACCTCCATCTCCCCGAAGCGCTGGCCGCCGAACTGCGCCTTGCCCCCGAGCGGTTGCTGCGTGACCAGCGAGTACGAACCCGTGGAGCGCGCGTGCATCTTGTCGTCGACGAGGTGGTTCAGCTTCAGCATGTACATGTAACCGACCGTTACCGGGCGCTCGAAGCGCTCGCCGGTGCGGCCGTCGCACAGCTGCATCTGCCCCGTGTCCGGCAGGCCCGCCAGCGTCAGCAGGGCCTTGATCTCGTGCTCGGCGGCACCGTCGAACACGGGTGTCGCCATCGGCACGCCCGCGCGCAGGTTGTCGGCGAGCTCCAGGATCTCCTTGTCACCGAGGGACTTCAGCTCCACCGGCTGCCCGCCCGTGGTGTTGTACACCTCGTCGAGGAACTTGCGGATCTCGGCGACCTTGCGCTGCTCGCGCAGCATCGTGTCGATCCTCTGGCCGAGGCCGCGCGCCGCGAGACCGAGGTGGGTCTCGAGGATCTGGCCGACGTTCATGCGCGATGGCACGCCGAGCGGGTTCAGCACGATGTCGACCGGCACGCCGTGCTCGTCGTAGGGCATGTCCTCCTCGGGCATGATCACCGAGATCACACCCTTGTTGCCGTGGCGGCCGGCCATCTTGTCGCCCGGCTGCACGCGGCGCTTCACCGCGAGGTAGACCTTCACGATCTTCAGCACGCCGGGCGCCAGATCGTCGCCGGCCTGGAGCTTGCGCTTCTTCTCGTCGAAGCGGCGCTCCATGTCCTGGCGGCGCTCCTCGAGGCCGCTCTCCGCGCTCTCGAGCTGCGCGTTGAGTTCCTCGCTGGCCATGCGCAGCTTGAACAGCTGCTCGGACTCCATCGCCTCGAGCTGCTCGGGCGTGAGTACCGCGTCCTTCTTGAGGCCCGGGCCGCTCAGCACCTTGTTGCCGGCGAGATTGGTCCGCAGCCGCGCGAAAGTGGCGTTCTCGACGATGCGGTACTCGTCCTTCAGGTCCTTGCGGAACTGGTCGAGCTGCGCCTTCTCGATCTCGAGCGCACGCTGGTCGCGCTGCAGGCCTTCGCGCGTGAACACCTGCACGTCGATCACCGTGCCCTTGGTGCCCGAGGGCACGCGCAGCGAGGTGTCCTTCACGTCGGAAGCCTTCTCGCCGAAGATCGCGCGCAGCAGCTTCTCTTCCGGCGTCAGCTGGGTCTCGCCCTTGGGCGTGACCTTGCCGACCAGGATGTCGCCGGCGTTCACTTCGGCGCCGATATACACGATGCCCGACTCGTCGAGCTTCGCCAGCGCGCCTTCGCCCACGTTCGGGATGTCCGAGGTGATCTCTTCCGGCCCGAGCTTGGTGTCGCGCGCGACACAGCTCAGCTCCTGGATGTGGATCGTGGTGAAGCGGTCCTCGCGCACCACGCGCTCGGAGATCAGGATCGAGTCCTCGAAGTTGTAGCCGTTCCACGGCATGAACGCGATGCGCATGTTCTGCCCGAGCGCGAGCTCGCCGAGATCCACCGACGGGCCGTCGGCGAGGATGTCGCCCGAGGCCACGATATCGCCCTGGCGCACGACCGGGCGCTGGTTGATGCAGGTGTTCTGGTTCGAGCGCGTGTACTTGGTCAGGTTGTAGATGTCCACACCGACTTCACCGGTGCCGATTTCCTCTTCCTTCACGCGCACCACGATGCGGCCCGCGTCCACGCTCTCGATCTCGCCGCCGCGGCGCGCGACCACGCAGACGCCGGAATCGCGCGCCACCAGACGCTCGATGCCGGTGCCGACCAGCGGCTTCTCGGTGCGCAGCGTCGGCACGGCCTGGCGCTGCATGTTCGAGCCCATCAGCGCGCGGTTGGCGTCGTCGTGCTCGAGGAACGGGATCAGCGAGGCCGCCACCGAGACCACCTGCTTGGGCGACACGTCCATGTAATCGACGCGTTCCGGCGGCATCACGGTGAATTCGTTCTCGTGGCGCACCGCCACCAGGTCATCGACCAGCTTGCCGTGCTTGTCGACGGCGGCCGAGGCCTGCGCGATCACGTGATCGGCCTCGTTGATCGCCGACAGGTACTCGATCTCGTCGGTGACCTTGCAGTCGACGACCTTGCGGTAAGGCGACTCGAGGAAACCGTAGCGGTTGGTGCGCGCGAAGGTCGCCAGCGAGTTGATCAGGCCGATGTTCGGGCCTTCCGGCGTCTCGATCGGGCACACGCGGCCGTAGTGGGTCGGGTGAACGTCGCGCACCTCGAAGCCGGCGCGCTCGCGCGTCAGGCCGCCCGGCCCGAGCGCCGACACGCGGCGCTTGTGCGTCACTTCGGACAGCGGGTTGTTCTGGTCCATGAACTGCGAGAGCTGGCTGGAGCCGAAGAACTCCTTGATCGCCGCCGCCACGGGCTTGGCGTTGATCAGGTCCTGCGGCATCAGCTGCTCGGATTCCGCGAGATTGAGCCGCTCCTTGACCGCGCGCTCCACGCGCACCAGGCCGACGCGGAACTGGTTCTCGGCCATTTCGCCGACCGAACGCACGCGACGGTTGCCCAGGTGGTCGATGTCATCGACCATGCCCTTGCCGTTGCGGATCGAGATCAGCGCCTTCAGCACGTCGACGATGTCCTCGCGGCTGAGCACGCCCGCTCCCTCGACCTCCTCGCGGCCCAGGCGGCGGTTGAACTTCATGCGCCCGACCTCGGAGAGGTCGTAGCGCTCGGGCGAGAAGAACAGGTTGTTGAACAGGTTCTCGGCCGCCTCGCGCGTCGGCGGCTCGCCGGGGCGCATCATGCGGTAGATCTCGACCAGCGCTTCCAGCGGGTTGCGGGTCGGGTCCGAACGCAGCGTCTCGGACACGAACGGACCGCAGTCGAGCTCGTTGGTGTAGATGGTCTCGATGCGCTTGATGCCCTTGGCGGCCAGCTTGCCCAGCATGTCGGCGGTGAGCTCGGTGTTGCAGTCGAGCAGCACCTCGCCGGTGTCGGTGTCGACGATGTCGCGCGCCAGCGAACGGCCCACCATGTATTCCGGCGGCACCTGCAGCGTCTCGAGCTTCGCCTTCTCCATCAGGCGGATGTGGCGCGCCGTGATCCGGCGTCCGCGTTCGATGATCACCCCGCCCTTGTCGTCGCGGATGTCGAAGGCCGCGATCTCACCGCGCAGGCGGTCGGCAACCAGCTTGAGCACCCAGTTGCCGCTCGCGTCGGCATTGAACTCGGTGGTGTCGTAGAACATCTCCAGGATTTCCTGGGAGTTGTAGCCCAGGGCGCGCAGCAGGATCGTCGCCGGCAGCTTGCGGCGGCGGTCGATGCGCACGAACACGAGGTCCTTCGGGTCGAACTCGAAGTCGAGCCACGAGCCGCGGTAGGGAATGATGCGCGCGGAGTAGAGCAGCTTGCCCGAGGAGTGGGTCTTGCCCTTGTCGTGGTCGAAGAACACGCCCGGCGAGCGGTGCAGCTGCGAGACGATCACGCGCTCGGTGCCGTTGATGACGAAGGTGCCGTTCTCGGTCATCAACGGGATTTCTCCCATGTAGACCTCCTGCTCCTTGATGTCCTTGATCGCGCGCGTCGAGGACTCGCGATCGTAGATGATCAGGCGCACGCGCACGCGCAGCGGCACCGCGAAGGTAGCCCCCCGCAGCTGGCACTCCTTCACGTCGAAGACCGGGTTGCCGAGCACGTAGTCCACGTACTCCAGCGCGGCGTTGCCCGAGTAGCTCACGATCGGGAACACCGAGCGGAAGGCGCCGTGCAGGCCGGCCTCTTCACGCTCGGAAGCCGCGACGTCGGTCTGCGTGAACTGGCGGTAGGAATCGCGCTGGATCGCCAGCAGGAACGGAACCTCCATCCCCGCGGGAAGCTTCAGCTTGCCGAAGTCCTTGCGGATGCGTTTTCTCTCGGTGTATGAGTAAGCCATGCGTGTTCCTCAGCAATTTGCCCCGAGTCTTCAGAGTCCGGAAACCGTCTCTCGAAAGGCCATCGCGCCTTTCGACAACCGGTTCACAACGACAAAAACGCCGGGGGGCAAGCCCCCCGGCCCGGCGTATACGCCAGCCTGCCGAAATCGCGTGCCCGAAGGCATCGCGATCACTTCAGCTCGACAGTAGCGCCTGCTTCTTCGAGTTTCGCCTTGGCCGCGTCGGCGTCGGCCTTGTTCGCGCCTTCCTTCACGGTGGAGGGAGCGCCGTCGACCAGGTCCTTCGCTTCCTTCAGGCCGAGACCCGTCAGTTCGCGAACGGCCTTGATCACGTTGACCTTCTTCTCGCCGGTCTCCTTGAGGATCACGTCGAACTCGGTCTGCTCTTCCACCACCGCTGCTGCAGCGGCTGCCGGAGCGGCCACTGCAACGGCAGCGGCGGCGGTCACGCCGAACTTGTCTTCCATCGCCTTGATGAGATCGACGACGTCCATCACGGTCATTTCGGCGATTGCATTCAGAATGTCATCTTTGGACAGTGCCATGACTTGTCACTCCTGATTGATTGGTCAAATTGAAAAAGCCAGATACCCACCCGCTCAAGCGGCTTCCTTCTGATCGCGAACGGCAGCGAGGGTGCGCACGAGCTTGCCCGGCACCTCGTTGATCGTCCGTACGAACTTGGCAATCGGTCCCTGCATGACGCTCATGAGCATCGAGATTGCCTGGTCGCGGGTCGGCAGCGTCGCGAGTGCGTCGATCTGCTCGGCCCCCATCAGTCGGCCGCTTACCGCCAATGCCTTGACGTCGAACGCCTCCACCTGCTTCGCGAACTCCTTGAAGATTCGCGCCGCAGCGCCCGGGTCCTCCATCGAGAACGCGAGCAGCGAAGGGCCCACCAGTGCCGGCGCGATGCATTCGAAGTCGGTGCCTTCGACGGCGCGCTTGGCCAGCGTGTTGCGGACGACCCGCACCACCACCTTGGCTTCGCGTGCCTGCTTGCGCAGATCGGTGAGCTTCGTGACGCTGACGCCGCGGGCGTCAGCAATCACGACGGACAGGGCATTGGTGGCGGTCTCTTTGACTTCAGCTACTATCGCTTTCTTGTCTTCGAGTCCTAGTGCCACTGGAGTTACTCCTGTGATGAACCGGCCCGTGGGCCGGCTGATTACCGTGACCGTCGCGTGTCTGGGGCCGCGCAACGGCTTCGCTTGCGGTGAAGCACTCCAATCGTCACCAATTGGGTTTCCACCATCTGCGTAGGCCAGCGCCTCCCGGCGCGGATTAACCCTTGCAGGGGCCTACGGTCTTTGATGGTCCCGGCCAGTCATGTCGCGCACTGTCCACAGACCCCAAAGTTCCTTCGGGGGACTCATCCCCCGGCCCCCCCCCCCCCCCCCCCCCCTCCGGCCCCCCCCCCGCCCGGGCCGGGCGCGCCCGCGCAGGCCTCGAGGCTCGACTGATCGATCACCAGGCCCGGCCCCATCGTGGTCGACAGGGTGACCTTCTTCACGTACGTACCCTTCGCCGTGGCCGGCTTGGCCCTGCGCAGGTCGCCCAGCAGCGCCTCGAGGTTTTCCTTGACCGCCACGGTCTGGAAACCGAGCTTGCCGATCGCACCGTGCACGATGCCGTTCTTGTCGGTGCGGTAGCGCACCTGGCCGGCCTTCGCGTTGCGCACGGCGGTTGCCACGTCGGGCGTCACCGTGCCGGTCTTCGGGTTCGGCATCAGGCCACGCGGACCGAGGATCTGGCCCAGCTGGCCCACGACGCGCATCGCGTCGGGCGAGGCGACGACGACGTCGAAGTCCATGTTGCCGGCCTTGACCTGTTCGGCCAGGTCGTCCATGCCCACCACGTCAGCGCCGGCAGCCTTGGCCGCATCGGCGTTGGCGCCCTGCGTGAACACGGCGACGCGGACCGTCTTGCCCGCGCCGTGCGGCAGCGTGGTGGCACCGCGGACCTGCTGGTCCGACTTGCGCGCATCGACGCCGAGATTGATCGCGACATCGATCGATTCGGCGAACTTCGCGCGCGGCAGGGTGCCGAGCAGTGCAACCGCCTCGTCGATGGCGTACTGCTTGCCGGCGACCAGCTTTTCGCTGATCGCGCGTTGCTTCCTGGTCAATCTGGCCATCTCAGAGCCCCTCCACTTCTATGCCCGCACTGCGTGCGCTGCCGGCGATCGTGCGGATCGCCGCATCCATGTCTGCCGCCGTGAGGTCGGGCATCTTCGTGCGCGCGATCTCCTCGACCTGCGCGAGCGTGACCTTGCCCACCTTGTTGGTGTTCGGCGTGGCGCTGCCCGACTTGAGGCCTGCCGCTTTCTTCAGCAGGATCGACGCCGGGGGCGTCTTCGTGATGAACGTGAAGCTGCGATCCGAGTAGACCGTGATCACGACCGGAATCGGCATGCCGAGTTCCATGCCCTGCGTGGCCGCGTTGAAGGCCTTGCAGAATTCCATGATGTTCACGCCTTTCTGGCCCAGCGCCGGTCCCACCGGGGGACTCGGGTTGGCCTGGCCGGCCTTGACCTGCAGCTTGATGTAAGAATCGACCTTCTTGGCCATCGATGTGCTCCAAAGTGGGTGATTGACGCCTCGGAACGACCACCACAGGCCGTTCGTCTCCGGCTCCCCGCGCGCCGCCAGCGGTGGCGGCGCGCAACGTCATCGCCTCAGGCCTTCTCGACCTGCGCGAAATCGAGCTCGACCGGGGTCGAGCGTCCGAATATCAGCACGGCCACCTTCAGGCGGTTCTTGTCGTAGTCGACCTGCTCCACGACGCCGTTGAAGTCGTTGAAGGGCCCGTCGACGACGCGCACCATCTCGCCCGGCTCGAATATCGTCTTCGGCCGCGGCTTCTCGGCGCCTTCCTCGACGCGGCGCAGGATCGCGCGCGCCTCGGCCTCGGTGATCGGCGAGGGCTTGTCGGCCTTGCCGCCGATGAAGCCCATCACGCGCGGCGTCTCCTTGACCAGGTGCCAGCTGTCCTCGTCGAGTTCCATCTCCACAAGCACATAACCGGGGAAGAACTTGCGCTGGCTCTTGCGCTTCTGGCCGCCGCGCATCTCGACCACTTCCTCGGTGGGCACGAGGATCTCGCCGAACTTCTCCTGCATGCCGAGGCGCTCCACGCGCTGCTTCAGCGCGTCGGCCACCTTGTTCTCGAAGCCGGAATAGGCGTGCACCACGTACCAGCGTTTTGCCATGAGCCCTACCCCTAACCAATCAGCATTGAAGCGAGCCACCCGAGGAAGGTATCGAGCCCCCAGAGGATCAGCGCCATGACCACCACCACGACCACGACGATCAGCGTCGTTTGCGTGGTCTCCTGGCGCGTGGGCCAGACCACCTTGCGGATCTCGCTGCGCGCCGCCTTTGCCATGACCAGGAAGGCGGCTCCCTGCGAGGTGAGCAATGCCACGGCAACGCCCGCGGCCGCCGCGAGGAACAAGGCGATCCAGCGATAGAGCTGCGGCTGGCCCGAGAAGGCGAGGTTGCCCCAGATCGCCGCCACCGTGATCACTGCGACCACGGCCCACTTGAGCCAGTCGAACCGGCTGTCATTGTCCTGGACGTTTGCTTTCATCGGAGAAATTCCGTGCGACTCCGCCAATCACGCGCCGGGAAAGACACAGGAGCCATGGATCGCAGCACTGCAGACTGAAAAGTGGCACGCCAGGAGGGAATCGAACCCCCAACCTGCGGTTTTGGAGACCGCCGCTCTGCCAATTGAGCTACTGGCGTATCAAACTCTGTCCGCGACCCCCTCGTCGCCTGCCCGGATCCGGCCCGGGAATACCATCTGTTCTCGTGGGTCCGCATTCATGCGGACAATCGTCCGGATAAATCCGGACCCACAAGGATCACTCGATGATCTTCGCCACCACGCCAGCGCCCACCGTGCGACCGCCTTCGCGGATCGCAAAGCGCAGGCCTTCTTCCATCGCGATCGGCACGATCAGCGTCACCACCATCTGCAGGTTGTCCCCCGGCATCACCATCTCCACGCCCTCGGGCAGCTCGCACGCGCCCGTCACGTCCGTCGTGCGGAAGTAGAACTGCGGACGGTAACCCTTGAAGAACGGCGTGTGACGACCACCCTCGTCCTTGCCCAGCACGTACACCTCGGCCGTGAACTTCGTGTGCGGCTTGATCGTGCCCGGCTTCGCCAGCACCTGACCACGCTCCACGTCGTCACGCTTCGTGCCGCGCAGCAGCACACCCACGTTCTCGCCCGCGCGACCTTCGTCCAGCAGCTTGCGGAACATCTCCACGCCCGTGCAGGTCGTCTTCACCGTCGCCTTCACGCCGACGATCTCCACTTCCTCGCCAACCTTCACGATCCCGCGCTCCACCCGGCCCGTCACCACCGTGCCGCGACCCGAGATCGAGAACACGTCCTCGATCGGCATCAGGAACGGCTGGTCGATCGCCCGCTGGGGCTCCGGAATGTAGGTGTCCAGCGTCTCGACCAGCTTGCGCACCGCGCTCGTGCCCATGCCGTTGTCGTCCTGGCCGTTCAGCGCCATCAGCGCCGAACCCGTGATGATCGGCGTGTCGTCGCCCGGGAACTCGTACTTCGACAGCAGCTCGCGCACTTCCATCTCCACCAGCTCGAGCAGCTCCGCGTCATCGACCATGTCCGCCTTGTTCAGGAACACCACGATGTACGGAACACCCACCTGGCGGCTCAGCAGGATGTGCTCGCGCGTCTGCGGCATCGGGCCGTCCGCCGCCGAGCACACCAGGATCGCCCCGTCCATCTGCGCCGCGCCCGTGATCATGTTCTTCACGTAGTCCGCGTGGCCGGGGCAGTCGACGTGCGCGTAGTGGCGCGTCGGGCTCTCGTACTCCACGTGCGAGGTCGCGATCGTGATGCCACGCTCGCGCTCTTCCGGTGCGTTGTCGATCTGGTCGAACGCGCGCATCACGCCGCCCCACGTCTCCGCGCATACCCGCGTCAGCGCCGCCGTCAGCGTCGTCTTGCCGTGGTCGACGTGACCGATCGTGCCCACGTTAACGTGCGGCTTCTTACGCTCGAATTTTTCCTTGGCCATTGCGCGCGTCTCCAGTACCAGTAATTGAAAGCATTGCCATGAATAACAAGAGGCTCTCCGCACTTCTCAGCACGGGAGCCACGAAACCCGAATAATGGAGCTCATAACCGGATTTGAACCGGTGACCTCTTCCTTACCAAGGAAGTGCTCTACCGACTGAGCTATATGAGCCCTGAAAACCCTGCCGACCTCCTTCCCGAAACAACTGGCCGACCATTCAACCCTTCACGATCCTTCACGGCTTCGTCCCGCCGGCACCGCACCGCTGGAGCGGGTAGCGGGAATCGAACCCGCACCATCAGCTTGGAAGGCTGAGGTTCTACCATTGAACTATACCCGCCGTCCGGTTGCGCCTTCCCGGTGCGCCGCGCCGGTTGCGCGTCCCGCACGGGGATAGAGAACTGCCTGCCGAATGGTGGTGGGGGCTGGATTCGAACCAGCGAAGCTTGCGCGTCAGATTTACAGTCTGATCCCTTTGACCGCTCGGGAACCCCACCTGAAAGAGCCGGGCATTCTCTTCGCATGCCCCCCGCCTGTCAACATGCGCGCGCCTGCTTCCTGCGCCCAAGTTGCATTTATCACGTCTTCGCAGCCGCCCCGGCCGGCATGTGCCCGGGGAGAATGGAGCTGGCGAGAGGAATTGAACCCCCAACCGGCTGATTACAAATCAGCTGCTCTACCAATTGAGCTACGCCAGCGGCGCGATCCTCCCGGCCCGCCGGGCGGCGGGGCGCGAAGTTTAGTCGGAGCCTGTCGCGGGTGCAATGCCGTCACAGCGCGCCGGCGCGACGCGCGCCCCGGACGCCGTCGCCGCGACGGCCTCCTCGAGCTCCGGTGGCACGGCTGCCCCCGCATCGGGACCAAGCGCCCCGAGCAGGAAGAAGGCCCGGCGGGTGCGCGGCTTCTCGTGAATGGCCACCGGGTAACCGATCCCCTGCATGCGCTCCATCTGTTGCTGTGCGCTCTGCGCATCGCGGAATACGCCCAGCGACACGCCGTGCAACAGCGCCGGTTCGTCGCGGATCACGAAACTCTCGACGCCGCGCGCCGTCAGCGCGCTCACCACGGCCCTCGCTTCGTCGTCGGACGGACGCGGGGGCACGTGCACCCAGAAGGCACTGCGATCGGGCGCCTCGCCCTCCTCGACCCGGGCCGCAGTCAACCAGGCAGCTACGCGCTGGCGCATGCGTTCGCCCGCGGCGCCATCGCGCAGCGGCCCGATGCGCACGCAATATTGCGCGGGCACCACGGCCGCGACGATCTCCCGCGCCTCGCCGGCCGCGGCAAGTTCATCACTCGGCGCGTCGCGATGCTCCCCGTCGGGCGGTGATGCATCGGGCAATGCCCGCGCGTCCGCCCGGTCGGCCGCGCCGGGCGCTGCCGGTGCTTGCGCTGCAGCTGCTCCAGCAGGGACGGACCCGGGTTCTGCAATGGCGTCGCCCGCGGGCGGGAATGCCGCGACGGGTTCGCCGGCCTCCTCGGGCGTCGCACTGGCCATGTGCTGCGCCGAAACCTCTGGCGCAGGTGAGTATTCACTCGCGAGCTCCAGCCTTGCAGCATGAGCAGGCGCTGCCGGGCGGCGCCCGGCGTCCTCGATACTCTCGCGTGGCAACAACAGGAGCCAGATCGCGCAGAGCGCGTTGGCGGCCAGCAGCACCAAGAACAGGCGGCGCATCAGGGCAGGGCCAGGCTGAGCCCGTCGAGCACCAGCTGCGGCCGGATGCTCGCGGGGAAGTCCAGGCAGGCCGCGATGGTCGACGCATCGCCACCGGTCAGCAGTACCACCGCTCCGGGGCACGCCTGCGCGAAGCGCTCGCGCGCCGCGCGCAGGAAGCCGGCCGCGGCCAGCAGGGTGCCGCCGCCGACGGCCTCGGCCGTGTCGCGCCCCGGCGCCGCACCCGTTGCGGCCGCCGCGGCCTCGAAGCGCACGCGATCCGTGGCCGTCAGCAGGCTGGCGCGCATCATCGTGAGACCGGGCGCAATGTAGCCGCCGCGGTGGGCGCCGCCGGCATCGACCAGATCGGCCGTGATCGCGCTGCCGCAGTCGAGGACGCAGACCGCGCCACCGATCTCGGCGAAACCGGCCAGCATCGCGAGCCAGCGATCGACCCCGAGCCGTTGCGGTTCCGCGTAGCCATTGCGCACCCCGGCCGCAACGGCCTGCGAGCGGGCGAACGCCGTTTCCAGCCCCAGCACATCGCGCACCGCCTCGCGCACCGCCGCCTCCACCTGCGGCCCGCGCACGCAGCCGGCACGCACGCGTGCGATCGCCGCGCGCTCCGGCAGCGCCCCCAGGGTGGCGGCGAGATCATCGATGGCGCATGCACCGGCACGCACGGGCGTCTCCTGCCGCGCCGCCACTTGCAGCGCGTATTGCCGATGTCGAATTCCAGGATCACCCGTTGCGCCTCACGCTTGTCTCGCCACCGCTCAGCAGCTGCTCCCCTTCGGAGGTCATGAGCCGCAACGCGCCGCTGGCATCGATGCCGTTCGCGATCCCCTGTACGCCGGGGCCACTGCCGGCCAACACCGAGACTTCGAGCCCGCGCAGCGCATCGACCCGATCCCACTCCGTGGCGAAATGGCCGAAACCGTAACGCGCGAAGTCGCCGAGGACATCGAGGCAGGACTCCAGCAGCACCGCCGCCAACGCGTTGCGCCCGACGCGGGCGCCGCACACCGCCTCGAGATCGGTCCAGGACTGTTCGATGTCCGTGGCGGCGCCGGGCGGCATGCTCACGTTGATGCCGACCCCGATCACCGCGGTGACAGGGCCGGCCAGCTCGCCGTCGATCTCGATCAGTATGCCGCCCAGCTTCGCCGCGCCCGCGACCAGGTCGTTCGGCCACTTGAGCATCACGCCGCGCGCGCCCACGCGCGCGAGTGCACGCACCGCGGCCATGCCGATCACCAGGCTCAGGCCCTCCAGCGCCGCCACGCCAGCATCGAAGCGCCAGGCGAAAGAACAGTAGATGTTGCACCCGAAGGGACTCACCCAGCGGCGTCCGCGGCGCCCGCGGCCGCTGGTCTGCTGCTCGGCGAAAACCACGGCCCCGTGGCCGAGCGTGCCGGCCCGCAAGCCTTCCAGCACCAGCGCATTGGTCGAATCCACCACCCGGCGCAACTCGAACCGTGACAACTGTGCCCGCACCCGCTCGGGCAGCGCCGCCGCGATGCGCTCGCGATCGAGCAGCTCGATGCCGCCGGGCACGCGGTAGCCGCGCCCGCTCACGCGTTCGAGCGCGATGCCGCGCTCGGCGAGCTTGCCCACGCGCTTCCAGATCCCGGCGCGGGAAATGCCCAGCCGGCCTGCCAGCCACTCGCCGGAGCGGAACTCGCCGTCGGCGAGCAGCGCCAGCAACTCGGTTTCCTCGTTCAGCTCCGCTGCGGGCAACGGCCGGTGCGGCGCCGGATCGGGCGGATGCCGGCCACTAGTCACGGTAACGCCGCACCAGGTCCTGGTAGGCGTCGATGCGCCGGTCGCGCAGGAACGGCCAGATGCGCCGCACGTCCTCGCTGCGCCCGAAGTCGAGTTCCGCCAGCAGCACCTGCGGCTCGCTGTCGCCGGCGCGCGCGATGAACTCGCCCTGCGGACCGGCAACGAAGCTGTGGCCCCAGAACCGGATGCCCGGCCCCTGCGCGCCGGGATCCGGCTCGTGGCCGACGCGGTTGGCGACCAGTACCGGCACGCCGTTGGCGACCGCGTGCGCGCGCTGCACGGTGATCCAGGCCTCGCGCTGGCGAGCCTGCTCCGCGGGCGTGTCGCGCGGATCCCAGCCGATCGCGGTGGGGTAGAGCAGCAGCTCGGCGCCGGCCAGCGCCATCAGCCGCGCCGCTTCCGGATACCACTGGTCCCAGCACACCAGCACGCCGAGGCGGCCCACCGAGGTGTCGATCGGCGTGAAGCCGAGATCGCCGGGCGTGAAGTAGAACTTCTCGTAGTAGGCCGGGTCGTCGGGGATGTGCATCTTGCGATAGCGCCCGGCGATGCTGCCGTCGCGCTCGAACACCACCGCGGTGTTGTGGTACAGGCCCGGCGCGCGGCGCTCGAACAACGAGGCCACGAGCACGATGCCGAGCTCGCGCGCCAGCGGCCCGAGGAATTCGCAGCTCGGGCCCGGGATCGCTTCGGCGCGGTCGAAACACGCCACGTCCTCGACCTGACAGAAATACGGTCCGGTGTGCAGCTCCTGCAGCAGCACCAGGCGCGCCCCGCCGGCCGCGGCCTCGCGCACCAGCGCGGCCGTGGTCGCGAGATTGGCGTCGCGCCCGTCCACGCAGGCGTGCTGGATGCAGGCAACTACCAGCCTGGAACTCATGTACTTCTCCTCACGATGCGCCCTCATGATGCGGCCCGCAGTGCCGCCTCGCGTGGCGGCCTTGAATGGCGCGTGAAAATTATACCGGCGCCAGCGTGCCGGCCGGCAACTGCATCGTGATGCAGTGCAGCGAGCCGTACTGCTGGATCAGCGGCAGGCAGTCGATCGCGATGATTTCGCGATCGGGAAAGCAGAGCCGCAGCTGCGCCAGCGCCCCGGCATCGGCCGGGTCGCGATAGCTCGGCGCCAGCACCGCGCCGTTGATGACCAGGAAATTGGCGTAGGTCGCCGGCAGGCGCCGCCCGTCGCGGCCGTGCTTCGCGCCCGGCCACGGCAGCGGCACCAGGCGGTAGGGCTCGCCGCGCGCGTCGCGCAGCGCGCGCAGTTCGCGCTCCATCGCGTCGAGCTGGGCGAAGTGCGGGTCCGCGCGCTCGCTGCAGCGCACGTAGGCAATGGTGCGTTCGTCGCAAAAGCGCGCCAGCGTGTCGATGTGGCTGTCGGTGTCGTCGCCCTCGAGCGCGCCGTGCTCCAGCCACAACACCCGTTGCAGCCCGAACAGCTCGGCCAGGCACCGCTCGATGGCCGCGCGCGGGAACGCCGGGTTGCGCCCCGGCGACAGCAGGCAGGCCGAGGTCGTCAGCAGGGTGCCGGCGCCATCTGACTCGATGCCGCCTCCCTCCAGCACGAACTCGACCGGCTCGCGCGGCGTGTCGCCGAAAGCGCCCTGGCGCGCCAGCTCCGCCGTGATGCGGTCATCGAGTCCGGCCTCGTACTTGCCGCCCCAGCCGTTGAACACGAAGTCCAGCAGGCGCGGCCGCCCGCCGTCGATGACCGTGATCGGCCCGTGGTCACGCGCCCAGGAATCGTTGGATGGCACCACGTGCAGCATCAGGCGCCCGCGCGGCACGCCGCCTGCCGCCAGCAGGGCCACCACGTGATCGCGGTGCGCCTCGTCGCGCACGCAGACCAGCACGCGCTCGCGCGCGCTCACCGCACGCGCTATCGCCACGTAGACCGGCTCGACCTCCGCCAGCCACGGCAGCCAGTCGCTGCGCTCGT
Source organism: Gammaproteobacteria bacterium (assembly GCA_016718385.1). Classification (GTDB taxonomy): domain Bacteria; phylum Pseudomonadota; class Gammaproteobacteria; order Pseudomonadales; family UBA5518; genus UBA5518. The sequence goes on along the minus strand of JADKDK010000007.1, from coordinate 427,667 downwards.
GCGGCCAGGTGAGCATGATGCCGTCCTGCGGCTCCCATTCCGCCGGAAGCCGCCGCGCGACGGGCGCTGCTGTCTGCATCGGTCGTTCCTCGAAGAATATGCGACATCGGGCTGCTGCCGGGCCCACCCCGGACGGGCGCGCAGTCTAATGCATCGTCCCGGACGGTGTCGCCGGCTCAATTCGGCGCGTGTCACTGGCATAATCGGTCGCCGCGCCACCGCGGCAACCCAGGACACCCGAGACCTTGCCCATCACCCGGAGTCAGCGCAACCACCGACGCCGCGGCCCCCCGGCGCTGCTGTGCGCCGCGGGGTTGCTGTGCGCCCTGGCCTTGTGCCCAACGGCAGGTCTCGCGGAGCCGCTGAAGCTCACGGTGCGCGGGCTGGACAACGCGGCGCAGCAGAACCTGCGCGCGCATCTCGGCGATGTCGATGCCGCACTGGCCGGGCAGGAGGCGCGACTGCAAAGGATCCTGACGCGCGCGGTGCGCGACGCGCTGCAGCCTCTGGGCTACTACGAGGCGCAATTCAGCGTTGCGCGCGACGGCGCGCGGCTGGTGATCGAGGTCGAACCCGGCCCGCGGGTGAAGTTCGCCGCACCCGAGATAACCGTCGACGAGCCTGCCGCTTCGTTGCCGCCCATCCGCGCACTGCTGCGCTCGGGCGCGCTGGCCGCGGGCACGCCGCTCGCCCACGCCGACTACGACCGCTTTCGCGACGAGCTGCTGCGCGGCTGCCTGCGCCTGGGTTTCTTCGACGCGAAGTACCGGCTCTCGGAGCTGCGCATCGACCTCGCGGCGCGCACCGCCACCGCCAGGCTGGACCTCGCCTGCGGCGCGCGCTACGCCTTCGGCACGCTGGAGATTTCGGGCAGCCGCGTCGATCACGCGCTGCTAGCATCGCTGGCGCGGTTCCGCGCCGGCGAGCCCTTCGACAACGAGCTCGTGTCGCGCTTCGAGCAGCGTCTGCGCGACACCGGCTTTTTTCGCGAGGTGATCGTGCGCGTGACGCCCGGGGCGGATGCCCGCGCGGACGTGACCGCGCTCACCGAGGACATCGTGACCAGCCGCTACGAGGTGGGCCTGGGCTTCAGCACCGATTCCGCGCTGCGGCTGCGCTTCAACCGCGACTCGCCGCTGCTGAACGACAACGGCCATTCGCTGCGCATCGAGTCCGAGATCACCGGGTCGCGCCAGGCCGTCGAGGCCCTCTACCGCATTCCGCACCGCGATCCGCTCGACGACATCCTCGAGCTCACCGCGGGCATGCAGGGCAAGAACGTGCAGGACACCGACTCCCTCACCGCGACCTTCGGCGTGCGCCACGCGATCAAGGTCTTCGACGACTGGGCCTTCGGCTACGGCGCCAGCGTGGAGCTGGAACGCTACACCATCGCCAGCGCCAACGAGAAGCGCACCGCCTACCTGCTGCCTGCTGCCAGCATCTCGCGCACGCGGATCGATCCGGGCGTGGATCCGCGCAACGGCAGCGCGTGGTTCAGCGCAATCGACTCGAGCGACCGCGCGCTGGGCTCGCCTGCGGATTTCCTGCGCTGGCGCGGCAGCGGCAAGTGGCTCGCCGGCCTGCCCGATGACAACACCACGGTGCTCGCGCGCCTCGAGCTGGGTGCCATCCTCACCGACGGTTTCGAGAACCTGCCGCCGTTGCTGCGCTTCAACGCCGGGGGCGACAACAGCATCCGCGGCTACGATTTCGATTCGATCGGGCCACGCGACGACAACGGCAAACTGACCGGCGGCCGTTATCTCGCGGTAGGCAGCATCGAGGTGTCGCGGCGCGTGCTGCCGCACTGGCGCGTCGCCGCCTTCGTGGACGGCGGCAGCGCGTTCAACGACGCGACCGACCCGTTCTACCAGAGCGCCGGGCTGGGCCTGCGCTGGCTGTCGCCGGTGGGCCAGATCCGCGTCGATGTCGCGGTGCCGGTGCGCGACGGCGAACGCTCGGGTTTCAAGCTGCACATCAGCATGGGGCCGCCGCTGTGAGCGCGCGCGGCATCTCGCTGGCGCTGCTGCGCGTGCTGCTGTGGGGCATCACCGCGGCGCTGGTGCTGGCGCTGGGGCTCGGCGCCACCGCGCGCGGCACGGCGCTGCTGGCGCGCACGCTGTCGCTGGTGGAACCCCGGCTCGTGATCGAGCACCGCGACGGCAACCTGCTGGAGGCAGGCTTCGAGCGCATCGCCTGGCACGACGCCGGACTCGCGGTGGAACTGCGCGATATCGCGTGGACGCTCTCGCCGCGCTGCCTGTTGACCGACACGCTGTGCTTCGACCAGCTCGCGATCGCCGCGCTGGACATCGACATCGGCCCGCCCTCGGGCAGATCGAGCCCGCTCGCGCTGGCGCCGGTGATGCTGCCGCTGCCACTCAGCGTCGCGCACGGCACGCTCGCCACCCTCAGCGTGCGTCGCGGCGCCGCGGAGCTGGTCACGCTGGAGGACATCGCGCTCGACGGCCAGATGCGCGACAGTCGCATCGAGCTGCAACGCCTGGAGGCGCGCATGGGCGAGCTCGGCGCCACGCTGGCTGGCAACGTCGAGCTGCGCGCGCAACTGCCGCTCGACGCCACCGGGCGCCTGCGCTGGGGCACCGCGCACCGCGCCGACATCCGCGCCAGCGGGGATCTGTCGCGCCTCGAGTTCAGCGCCAGCAGCGAGGGCCGTTACGCGCTCGACGTCGAGGGCCGGGTCGATACGCTGGCGCGCCCGCTCGCGCTCACGCTGACGGCGCGCAGCCGCGAGGCGCTGCTGCTACGCCCGGAACAGCCCGGACTTGCCGCGCTGCACGAGACCACGCTGACGCTCGAGGGCACGCTGGCCGCGCTACGCGCCTCGCTCGCGGCGCGGCTGGAGTCAGCGGCGCTGGGCGCCAACGCAGTCACCGCCGCCGCGACGTGGACGCCCGGGCGCATCGACGTCGAGGCCTTCGCACTGCAAGGCGAGGCCGGGCAGCTGGACGCCAGCGGCCATCTCGACACCGGCGCCGGGCGCCACTGGGCGGTGCAGGCGCGGGCCACGGACTTCTGTCCCACCGGCTGGATACCGGCGCTGCGCTGCGCCCTGAGCGGCACCGCCACGCTGGAGGGCGCATTCGGCACGCCGCTCGCGCTCGCCGTCGAGAGCGCACTCGAGGGCACCGTCAACGACCACCCCGCGCGCATCGCCGGGCGCGTGGCGGCGTTGCCGGACGGGCGCTGGCAAGTCGACGGACTGCGGCTCGCGAGCGGCGCCAACACGCTCGCGCTCGCGGGCAGCGTCGGCGAGCAGATCGCGCTCGACGCCACGCTCGACCTCGCCAATCTCGCCGACACCATCGCCACTGCCACCGGCTCGGGCGGCGGCAGCTTGCGCGTGCGCGGCAGCCGCACGGACCCGCAACTCCAGGGCACGCTACGACTCCGGGACGCGGCCTGGAATGGTATCGAGGCCGGTTCGCTGGCACTGGAGGCGGACTGGCACGGACTCGCGCAGGCGCGAAACAGCGTGCGGCTCGCGCTCGACGGGGCACGCTGGCGGAACGTCGCGGGCATCGGCCTCGAGGCCTCGCTCGCGGGCTCGGGGCCGGCGCACCGTATCGCGCTCGAGGCACGCGCGGCGGACGCGGCACTGCGGCTCGACTGCGCGGGCACCCTTGCCGTGGCAGACGGCTGGCGCGGCGAATGCCGGCGACTGGATGTCGCGCCGGCCCTCGCGCAAGCACCGTGGCGCAACGATCACCCGCTGCGGCTGGCGTGGCAGCGCAAGGACGGCGAAGTGCGCATCGAGCCGTTCTGCCTCGGGCGTGACGCCGCAGCGCTGTGCAGCCGCCGCACCGCGGTCCTGGGGGCGGGGCGTCTCGCCGGCATCACGATCGAGGGCAGCCAGATCCCGTTCGCCATGCTCGGCCCCTGGCTTCCCGCGGGCCTGGGGGTCGGCGGGAACTTCGACCTGCGCGTGGAGGCCGACAAGGCCGCCGAGCGCAACCCGCGCATCGAGGCGCGCGCCAGCGCCGGCGCGATGACGCTGACGGCGCTCGCCGCCGGCGAGCCGCTCGACCTCGCGCTGAGCGGCGCGAGCGCGTCGCTGCGCACCGCTGGCGCCGGCATCGCGCTCGACTGGCGACTGTTGCTCGGCGGCGACGCGAGATTCACCGGTGAGGCCCTGCTGCAGCAGGACAGCGGCGCGCTGTCGGGCACGGTGGCGCTGCGCGCGCTCGACCTCGCGCCGTTCGCAAAGCAGGCACCGGGCGTGGTCGCGGCGGCGGGCAGGCTCGGTGGCGATGTTCGCCTCGGGGGCAGCCTGCGCGAACCGCGTGCCGCCGGCGTGCTCAGCCTGCGCGACGGGATGCTGAGTCACGAGAAGCTGCCGCACCCGATCGAGGACGTCATGCTCGATGTGGAGTTCAGCGGCGCCGAGGCGCGGCTCGCGGGCCGCTTCGATTCGGTCGCCGGCGCGGGCACCCTCGATGGCACGGCGCGCTTCGCCGGCGCCGGCGCCGGCTGGAGCGCCGACCTGGGCCTGAGATCCGCCGGCCTGCGGCTCGAGCCGATGCGGGGCAGCACGCTTACGGTGGTGCCGGACCTGCGCGTGCAGCTCGGTCCGAAGCACGCCGGCATCAGCGGGCAACTGTACCTCCCGCAAGCCGACATCCGCCTCGACCGCTTGCCCGCCAGCGCCATCAGCGTGTCGCCCGACACCGTCATCGTGGGCGAGGAACCGGCGGGCGCGCCGTTCGACTACAGCGCAGACCTGGAGGTGCGCCTCGGCGACAACGTGCGGCTGCGCGGCCGGGGCGTGGACGCACGGCTCGAGGGCCGCATCGAGGTGCGCCGCGACATCGGCGACCGGGAGCTGCGCGGAGACGGCGAGATCGAGATCGCGGACGGTCGCTTCACCGCCTATGGCCAGCGCCTCGAGGTGACCGAGGGCGTGGTGCGCTTTCGCGGCCCGCTCGATCGTCCGCAACTGCGCCTGACCGCGGTTCGCCGCATCGACGACGAGAACATACAGGTCGGCGTGCGCGTGCGCGGCGATCTGCGCGATCCCAAGCTCAGCACCTTCTCGCGCCCCGCGATGGAGGAGAGCCGCGCCATGCACTACCTGCTCACCGGACGCGCGCCCTCGGCCGGCGGCAACTCCGACCTGGTGGTGGCGAGCATGCTGATGCAACTCGGCGTGGCCGGCGCGAGCGGGGTCACCGGCAACGTCCTGCGGGGCTTCGGCATCCAGGATTTCCAGCTCGCCACGCGCGAGGTCGAGGGCGGCACCGAAGTGCACCTGAGCGGGTACCTGCGGCCCGACCTGTACCTGCGCTACGGGGTGTCGACCTTCGACAAGGTAAACACCTTCAGGCTGCGCTACCGCCTGCGCCGCTCGGTCTACGTCGAGGCCGTCTCCGGCATCGAGAACGCGGTGGACTTCCTGTATTCTTTCGAGCGCTGAGAGGCGCGCCACGCTGCGCGGGGCGACAAGGAGCACGCAGGACCATGAGCATCAGCGCCCGTTTCGAGGTGGCCTTTTCGCGCTTCCTCGCGCCCGAGGGCAACGTCGAACAGGAACTGCCCGCCTTCGCGCGCGAGCGCGACGCCGTGCTGCGGCTGTATCGCGCCATGGTGCTGACGCGAAGCTTCGACACGCGCGCCGTCGCGCTGCAGCGCACCGGGCGCCTCGGCACCTACGCCTCCTCGCTCGGGCAGGAAGCGGTGGCCGTCGGCGCGGGGGATGCGATGCAGGCCGGCGACGTGCTGGTGCCCTCGTTTCGCGAGCACGGTGCCCAATGGCTGCGCGGCGTCACGCTGCGCGAGATACTGCAGTTCTGGGGCGGCGACGAGCGCGGCTCCTGCTTCGCGGCGCAGGCGCGCGATTTTCCGGTCTCGATCACGGTGGGCGCGCACGCGACGCACGCCGTCGGCGTGGCGCACGCGATGCGCTACCGCCGCGAGGCGAACGCCGTGGTCTGCGTGTTCGGCGACGGCGCCACCTCCAAGGGCGATGTCTACGAGGCGATGAACATCGCCGGCGCGTGGCGCTCGCCGGTGGTGTTCGTGGTCAACAACAACCAGTGGGCCATCTCGATGCCGCGCACCGCGCAGAGCGCCGCCGCGACGCTGGCGCAGAAGGCCATCGCCGCCGGCATCGGCGGCGAGCAGGTCGATGGCAACGACGTGATCGCGGTGCGCCACGCCGTCGCGGCGGCGCTGCAACGCGCGCGCGCCGGCGGCGGCGCGCACCTCATCGAGTGCCTGTCGTACCGCCTCGCGACCACACCACGGCCGACGACGCCAGCCGCTACCGCGACGACGCCGAAGTGAGCGCGCACTGGAAGGAGGATCCGATCGCGCGCCTGCGCACTCACCTGGGCGCGGCGTGGAACTGGTCGCGAGAGGAAGAGGAAGCCTTGCAGCACGAGTGCAACCGCGTGGTCGAGGAGGCCGCCGCGGCCTGGCTGGCCACGGCGCCGCAGCCGCCACGCGCGATGTTCGATCATCTCCACGCGCGCCTGCCGGTGGCGCTGGAACCGCAGCTCGCCACGCTGCAGCGCCACGACGGCGGCACCAGAGCGCATGGCTGAGCTCACGCTGGTCGAGGCGGTGAACCGCGCGCTGGCGCGCGCGATGCAGGACGACCCGGCGGTGATCGTGTTCGGCGAGGACGTCGGCCGCGACGGCGGCGTGTTCCGCGCCACCGAAGGCCTGGTCGAACGCTTCGGCGCCGAGCGCGTGCTGGATACGCCTGTCGCCGAGGCCGCGATCGCGGGGATCGCCATCGGCATGGCGGCCCACGGGCTCAGGCCGGTCGCCGAGATCCAGTTCGACGGCTTCATGTACAGCACGCTCGACCAGATGGCGAACCACGCCAGCCGCCTGCGTAACCGCACGCGCGGACGCCTGTCCTGCCCGATGGTGCTGCGCGCGCCCTTCGGCGGCGGCATCCACGCGCCCGAGCACCACTCCGAGAGCCCCGAGGCGATGTTCGCGCACATTCCTGGGCTGCGCGTCGTGATTCCGTCCTCGCCCGCGCGCGCCTACGGCCTGCTGCTCGCCGCCATCCGCGATCCCGACCCGGTGGTGTTCCTGGAGCCCAAGCGCAGCTACCGCGCGCTGCGCGAGGAGGTCGCCGACGACGGCGTCGCGCTGGCGCTCGACACCTGCTTCACGTTGCGCGAGGGCAGCGACCTCACGCTGGTCAGCTGGGGCGCGATGCTCGGGGAAACCCTGGCCGCCGCCGACGCGCTGGCCGCGCAGGGCGTGTCTGCCGAGGTCATAGACGTCGCCACGCTGAAGCCGCTGGACGCGGACACCATCACGGCCTCGGTGGCGCGCACCGGTCGCGCGGTGATCGTGCACGAAGCGCCGCTCAGCGGCGGCTTCGGCGCCGAGATCGCCGCGCGGCTGGCCGAGCGCTGCCTGTTCGAGCTGCGGGCGCCGGTGCTGCGCGTCGCCGGCTACGACACCGTGATGCCGCTGGCGAAACTCGAACAGCACTACATGCCCTCGCGGGAGCGCATCCTGGAGGCCGTGCACGAGGTCATGCGATACCCATGAGCGACACCGAATTCCGACTCCCCGATCTCGGTGAGGGCCTGCGTGATGCCGAGATCGTGCAGTGGCACGTGGCGCCCGGGGATCACGTGGTCGCCGACCAGCCGCTGGTCTCGGTGGAAACCGACAAGGCCGTGGTCGAGATCCCGGCACCGCACAGCGGACACATCGCCACGCTGGGCGCGGCGCAAGGCGAGCGCATCGCGGTCGGCGCGGTGCTGGTGACATTCGTCGCGGCGGCGCATGCCGACACCGGCGCGGTGGTCGGCGAGCTACCGCTCGCGCAGGCCCCGGTGGCCGCGACACCGGCGCGACCCGCCGGGTCCATCCAGCACCTGCGCGCCTCGCCGGCCGCGCGGCGCCTGGCGCACGAGCTGCGCTGCGAGCTCGAGAGCATCACCGGCAGCGGACCCGATGGCGTGATCAGCGTGGCCGACGTGCAGCGCGCGGCCCAGGTCGCGAGCACTCCCGCCGCTGTCGGCTGGGAAAGCCTGCACGGCGCGCGGCGCGCGATGGCCGAGCGCATGAGCGCGGCGCATCGCGCCGTGGTGCCGGCCTCGGTGACGCTGCATGCCCGCATCCGTGCCTGGCACGGCCGGGACCGCCCGCTGCTGCGCCTGATCCGCGCGCTGCTGCACGCCTGCGCGGTGGAGCCCGCGCTGAACTGCTGGTTCGATGCCGGGCGCGAGGCCGTGCTGCGCCACGACACCGTGAACCTCGGCCTCGCGGTGGACACCGCCGAGGGCCTGTTCGTGCCGGTGATCGCCGCGGCCGATCGCCTGGATGACGCCGCGCTGCTCGCGACGGTGCACGCGCTGCGCGAAGCGCTCGCCTCGCGCAGTATCGCGCCGGCGCAGCTGCGCGAGGCCACGATCACGCTGTCGAACTTCGGCACGATCGGCGGCGAGACGGCGCAGATGGTGGTCGCACCGCCGCAGGTCGCGATACTGGGCGCCGGGCGCATCGCGCCCGGCGTCGTCGCGCGCGACGGCCTGCCCGCGGTGGAACCGGTGCTGCCGCTCTCGCTCAGCTTCGACCACCGCGCCGTGACCGGCGGCGAGGCGGCGCGCTTCCTCGAGGCCGTGCGCGCCCACCTCGAACAGGAGACCTGCACATGACGCCCGACAGCCCCGTCATCATCGAGCTCGCAATCAACGGCGTGACCCAGCCCGCGCGCAATCCACACGTGCCGGTCACCGTGGAGGCCATCGCCGCGGATGCACTCGACTGCCTGCGCGCCGGCGCGGCGATCGTGCACAGTCACGCGCCGCTCAGCGATTTCAACCTGCCCGCGGAGCAAGCCGCCGGGGCTTACCTGGCGAGCTACCGCGCGGTGCTGGCGCAGCGGCCCGACGCGCTGCTCTACCCGACGATCGGCGGCGGCGCCACGATGGCCGAACGCCTGCGCCACATCGAGATCCTCGCCGCGGCCGGCGCGATCCGCATCGGGCTGCTCGATCCCGGCTGCACATTGCTCGGCTGGGCCGAGGCCGACGGTTCGCCGAGCCCGCACAGCTTTGCCTACGTGAACACCATCGCCGACATGGAGGCAGCGCTGGAGCAGGGTGCGCGCCTCGGACTGGGGCTCAGCATCGCGATCTACGAGCCGGGTTTCCTGCGCAACGCGCTCACCTACTGGCGCCTCGGGCGCATCCCGCGCGGCAGCATGGTCAAGTTCTACTTCGGCGGCGAGGCGGGTTATTTCGGCGGGGGCAGCGGCGTGAGCTTCGGCCTGCCGCCGACCGCGAAGGCGCTCGATGCCTACCTGGAGATGATGGAGCTCGCCGCCTGCCCGCTGCCATGGTCGGTGGCGGTGATGGGCGGCGACCTGTTCGCGACACCGCTGGCGCGCCTCGCGCTGGAGCGCGGCGGCCACCTGCACACCGGGCTGGAGGACCACCTGGGCGCCGGGCAGCCCGGCAACCTCGAGCTCACGCAACGCGCCGTGGCGCTGTGCCGCGCCGTGGGACGCCCGGTGGCAGAGCCTGCCGAGGCGGCGCGCATCCTCGGCCTGCCCTGACACGCGGGCGGCGGATCATCCGGTCCGCGGCAAATCGCAGCACCTCGTCCCGGCGCGGAAATCCCGTTTCATGCGCCGCACCGGTTCCAGCAGCGGACCGGGCCGTCCCTCGAGATCGTGGATCCCGCCAGGAAGTTCATCGGCCACTGCCGGCCGAACCAGTGGGCGGCAACGCGGCCGCTGTTACTGCTGCCCGGCCAGGCCCATCATTTCCGCCGACAGCAGGATCACCTCGATCTCCTCGGTGATCTCCTCCTGGCGCCGCCGGTTGCAGTCGAGCCGCAGCTTCCCTGTTTCCTCCTCCAGGCGCTGCAGCGCGCGGTCCATGTGCGCCTGGCGCTGGCGGTTCTCGGCCATCAGCGAGCTGAAGAGCACCTCGTTGAGCACCGCGTGCAGGTAGTGGCGCGTCAGCCCGCTCAGGAAATGCGCCGGTGCGAGCGTCAGTTGCGCGGCGTGGCTGTGGCGGTGCGGGGGGGCCGGCGGTTCGCCCAGCGGCAGCAGCCGACGCAGGCGGACCTCGCGCGTGGCATCGCAGTGGTACGCCACCGACAGGCTGCTGGCACCCGGCGCGGCGCGCGCGAGCAGGGTGGCGAGCTCGCGGGTGAGGCGCAGCAGCACCGCGGGCACTTCGTCCGCCACGATCGCGCCGGGCAGCGTCAGGTCGACGTCCTCGCGCTCGGCGCAACGCCCGGCCAGCCGCTGCCCCACCACGACCCGGCGCGGTGGCGCCGACCGGGAGCCCAGCAAGCGCTCCGAGGCGCTCAGCAACGCCTCGTTGAAGTCCCCGCAAAAGCCCTGCTCCGAGCCCACCAGCACGCACAACCCGCCGCCGGGCGCCGCCGGCGCGCCGCCCGCCCCGGCGTGCCAGGCCAGGAAGTCCCCGGCCGCCGCCTCGATGCCCGCCACCATGCGGCGCTGGCTGCCGAGGAACTCCTGCAGGATGCGCGTCTCCATCAGCGCCAGGCCCTTCATCGCGGACATGATGCCGGCGATGTCCGCCAACGCCTCCATGCGCCTGGCGAGCTCACGCCGGCGGCTCATCGCCCGCCTCCGCGCCCCACGCCTCGATGCACGCGCACCACGCCTCGCGCCCGGCGCTGAGCCCCGGCCCCGCGCTGGCCGCGCGCGCGAGCAGCCACGCCAGGCGGCGCTGCACCTGCGGACCCGCGCACGCATCGAAGAAGCCCTCGTTGTAGGCCACCAGCCACGCCAGTTGCTGCTCGGGACCGAGCGGCGCCAGGCGTTCCTGCTTGAGCAGCTCGCGCAGCAGCCGGCCGCGACGGATCTTGGCTTCGACGCCCGCCTCCAGGCGCGAGCCGAAACGCGTGAACACCTCGAGTTCGAGGAACTGGAGGAAATCCAGCTTCATGCGGCCCGCCTCGGCCTTGATCGCCGGCAGCTGCGCCTTGCCGCCGATGCGCGACACGGAGCGCGTGATGTCGATCGCCGGCAGCACGCCGCGCGAAAAGAGCGCCGGATCGAGGTAGACCTGACCGTCGGTGATCGAGATCAGGTTGGTGGGGATGTAGGCGGCGATCTCGCCCTGTTCGGTTTCCACGATCGGCAGCGCGGTCATGCTGCCGCCACCGTAGTGCGCCGCGAGGCAGGTGGAGCGCTCCAGCAGCCGCGAATGCAGGTAGAAGACATCGCCGGGATAGGCCTCGCGCCCGGGCGGGCGGCGCAGCAGCAGCGACAGTTCGCGGTAGGCGCGGGCGTGCGTGGTGAGGTCGTCGTAGACCACCAGCACGTCGCGTCCGCCCCACATCCATTCCTCGGCCAGCGTGCAGCCCGCGAAGGGCGCCAGGAACTTCAGGCCCGGCGTGGTGGTGGCCTCGGCGACCACCACGCAGCTGATGTCCAGCACGCCGGCGCGGCGCAGGGTTTCGACGGTCGCGACCACCGCCGAGCGCTTCTGGCTGATCAGCACGTAGACGCAGAGCACGTCGCCGCCCTTCTGCGCGATGACGGCATCGAGCGCGAGCGAGCTCTTGCCGGTGCCGGCGTCGCCGATGATCAGCTGGCGCTGTCCGCGCCCGATCGGGATCATCGTATCGACCATCCGGTTGCCGGTCAGCAGCGGGCGGACGACGAAATCACGCGCGATGATCGGCGGCGATGCCGTCTCCAGGGCGCGCCGGCGGTGCGGTAGCGGCGCGGGCCGGCCATCGAGCGGGCGGCCCAGCGGGTCCACCACCCGGCCCAGGAAGTCGTCGCCGACGCCGATGTCCAGGCGCCGGCCCGTCAGGTGGGCCGAGGCGCCGGCAACGAGCCCGTCCTTCTGGCTGAGCAGGATGGCACCGATGCGCCGGCTGCCCAGATGGAACACCAGCGCCTCGCTGCCGTCGCCAAAGCGCAGGATCTCGTCCATGGCCGCCGAGGGCAGCCCCTCGACCCAGACGATGCCGTCGCCGATCGCCACGACCCGGCCCATCTCGCTGACGCGCAGCTGCGGGCGGTAAGCCCCGGGCGTCGCGCGGCGCTGTGCGCCGGCGGCCGGTGGCGCGCGCTCAGCCGCCAAGGCTGCCACTCTCCGCGAAAGCGCCCAGCTCGCCGGCCACGCTGAAGTCCAGCTGCCAGGCACCGAGCGACAGGCGCACCCCGGCCAGCAGGGCGCTGTCCTCGACGAAGTCGAATTCCCCGTGCATGCCGAGCCGCGCCTCGACGGCAGCGGCCAGCCGTGCGCGCAGCGCCTGCGGCAGCGGAAAGGCGGTGGCGAAGACGCCTCGGGCATGGCCGTTCTGCCCCGCACGCAGTGCGTCGAGACGCTCCTCGGGCAACGCGCCCAGCTCCTCGACGAAGAGCTCGACCAGGCGTGCCTCCGTCTCGCGCCCGGCGACGCGGCCGAGCAGTGCGCGCGCGAAGCGCCGCGCCTGGGCGCCGGCCGCGGCCGCCAGTTCGCGCCGCAGCGCTTCCTGGCGGTGCGCCTCCTGGGCGGCGGTGCGCTCGCGCTCGGCGGCAAGGGCTTCCGCGAGCGCCTCCATCTGCCGCTCGCGCTCCAGCGCCAGCGCGGTTTCCAGGCTCGCGCGCGCGGCGGCCTTTTCCTCCTCCCAGTCGGCCAGGCGACCCTCGAACTGGTCCTTCAGCGCGCTGGCGCGCTCCTCGGCCTCCTTCGCCTCGGCGAGCACGCGCTCGATGCCGGCCTTGCGCGCCGCCAGGGTGTTCAGCACCGGCCGGTAGAGATAGCGCCGCAGTATCCAGACCAGGACCAGGAAATTGATGACCTCCAGGACGAAGGTGGTCCAGTCGATCTCCATGAGCGGCTCCTGCTACTTCAGAAAGTATTCGAGCAGCGGGTTGCGGAAAATGATCACCAGCACGATCACCAGCACGTAGATCGCCAGCGATTCGATCATCGCCAGGCCGATGAACAGCGTGCGCGTGATCGATTTTTCCGCCTCCGGCTGGCGCGCCAGCGCCTCCAGCGCCTGGGCGATGGCGCGGCCCATCGCCATCGCCGGGAACATGGTTCCCAGCGCGATCGCGATGGCGGCCACCGCGGTCGAGACCAGGGCAAACCAGTGTATGTCGCTCATGTCGTGCCTCCTCCGGCATCGTTGGAATCGGCTGCGGCGCCGCGCTGCGCCGCTTCCCGTGACTGCATGCCGCCGGCGATGTAGATCAGCGCCAGCGTGCCGAAAATGTAGGCCTGGACCAGCGCCTCGACGATGTGCAGCATCAGCACCGGCACCGGCACCAGGAACCCCGCCAGCAACAATACCATCAGGGCCGCCATTTCCAGGCTCATGATGTTGCCGAACAGCCGCACGGCCAGCGCGAGGGTGCGCGAGAGCTCGCCGAGCAGGTGGAACGGCAGCAGTATCGGGCTCGGGCTCAGGTAGTGGCGCGCGTAGTCCTTCAGCCCCACGCTGCGGATGCCGTACCAGTGCGTCGAGAGGAACACCAGGAAGGCCAGCGCGGCGGTGGCGGAGAGATCGCCGGTCGGCGAATCGAGCTCGGGCACCAGGCCGGTGAGGTTGGCCACCACGAGGAACAGCCAGATCGTGCCGACGAAGGGCAGCAAGGTCGCGGCGCGCCCGGGCAGCACGCTGTCGATCGCGGACTCGATCGCCTGCACCACGCCCTCGAGCGCCGTCTGCAGCAGCCCGGGGCGCTCCACGCAGAGCCGGCGCGTGGCGAGCCAGCAGCCAACGCCGAACAGCAGCATCAGGCCCCACGTGGTCACCACCGTGGTGGTGATGCCGAAAGCTCCGAGGCTGAACACGACGGCCACGCTTTCCATCACCAGTACTTCCGGATGAAGACATAGACGTTGGTCGCTCCCAGCACCAGCCCGAGCAGGATGCAGTTCAGCGTCCAGCGCACCGTGTAGTCCTCCCCCAGGCCGTCCAGCCAGCGCCCGAGGTAGGCTCCCGCGAGCAGCGGTGCCACGAACAGCACCGACAGGCTGCCCAGGAACACCGACTGCGCCAGCAGCGAGCGACTGCCGCGCGCGGCGCGCCGCATGCGCTCGCTGTCGCGCTCGACACCGCGGCGCCACTGCTCGTCGCTCATGCCTGCCACCGGTCGAGCTGGCGCAGGCGCCGCAGCAGCTGCTGCTCCAGGTTCTGCACGTTCTGCCGCAGGCTGCGCAACTCCTCTTCCTCCCGGGCCAGCTGGCCCGACAGCAGCCCCGAGATACGGTCGTAGTCGTGGTCACGCAGATAACGGCGCGTGTTCAGCGTGAGCCGGTCCGCGGCAAAGTACAGCACCGCGCCGGGACAGGCGAGATGACACCAGCGCCCGTCGGCGTCGCGGTAGCGCGACAACCCGTAGCCGAGTACGGTCATGAAGCGAGCGCACCCGGGCAGGATCCCGAAACTGCCGCTCGCGTCGGTGCCCACGAAGCTCGTGACGCCGGCAATCTCCTCGCCGTGCGCGGCGCTCTGCAGGCACAGCGTCATGGTCGCGCTCACGGGTCCTCCATCGCGCCGCGCATGTAGCAGCGCTCTTCGGGCATCTCGTCGTAGCGCCCGCGCATGAAGTCCTCGCAGTCGCGGAGCGTGACCGCGAGCGGCACCGAGGCACCCGCGATGCCGGTGTGCTCCGACACCACGAAGAAGGGCTGCGTCAGGTAGCGCTCGAGCAGGCGCGCGCGCAGCACGATGCGCCGGTCCGCCTCCGACAGCGCCTCCAGCCCCAGCATCGCGATGATGTCCTCGAGCTCGCGGTAGCGCGCGAGGTGCTCGCGCACGGCCTGCGCGACGCGGTAGTGCCGCTCGCCGAGCGTCACCCGGTCCATCAGCCGGCTGCCGGATGCCAGCGGATCCACCGCGGGATAGATGCCCTTGGCAGCCTGGTTGCGCGCCAGGATCACGGTGGTGTCGAGGTGCGCGAGGATCGCGCCGACGGCCGGATCGGTCATGTCGTCGGCCGGCACGTAGACCGCCTCGACCGCGGTGATGCTGCCGGGCTCGTCGAGGAAATGCGCTCCTGCAGTTCCGCCACCTCGGAGAGCAGCGTCGGCTGGTAGCCCACGGTGGCGGGCATGCGCCCGAGCAGCCCGGAGAGCTCGCTGCCCGCCTGGATGAAGCGAAAGGCGTTGTCCATCAGGAACAGCACGTCGCGCGCCACGTGATCGCGCAGGTACTCGGCATAGGTCAGCGCCGACAGGCCGATGCGAAAGCGCACGCCCGGCGATTCGTCCATCTGGCCGAAGACCATCAGCGTGCGCGGCATCACGCCGGCGTCCTGCATGTCGTGCCAGAGCTCGTGACCCTCGCGGATGCGCTCGCCCACCCCGGCGAAGACCGACACCCCGCGGTGCAGGTGCACGATGGCGTGCATGAACTCCATGACCAGCACGGTCTTGCCCACGCCGGCGCCGCCGAACAGGCCCGTCTTGCCGCCGCGCACGAACGGGCACAGCAGGTCTATCACCTTGATGCCGGTCGGCAGGATCTCGCCGACGCCGATCGCCTCCTCGAGCGGCCCCGGGGCCGCGACGATCGGGCGCGTGCCGCTGGCGGCGAGCGGCGCACCGCCGTCCAGCGGGTTGCCAAACAGATCGAGCAACCGCCCGAGGCAGTCGGGCGTGACCGGCACCGCGAGCGGTCCGCCGCTGTCGAAGACCGGCAGGTGACGGCGCAGCCCCGAGGTGCCGTGCAGCGCGACGGCACGGGCGCGCGACTCGTCGAGATGGCGGTGCACTTCCAGCCGGTAACATTCCCCGTCGACGCACACGTAGAGCGCCTGGTGCAGCGGCGGCAGCCGCGTGCACAGGATGTCGATCACCGGCCCGTGGACCTCCTCGATCACGCCGAGCGGCTCCGGTGCACGGAGTTCGTCCGAGGGTGGCGCGGCGGAAATGAAGGGCGTGTCCATGGCTCAGCGCCTGCGCACGCGCTCGCGCAGGTAGCGCGGCTCGGTCCCGATCCCGAGCAATTCGCGACGCAGCAGGTCCAGCGCGGTGGCGGCGACCATGGTCTGGAACAGCTTGCGCGCGACCGGGAACCAGAGCTCGCGCGCGCGCAGGCGCGCGGCGCTGCCCCAGGCGATCCACACCGTGCCGACCGGCTTGTCGGGCGTGCCGCCGTCGGGACCGGCGACACCGGAGACCGCCACCGCGTAGTCGGCGCCGCTGCGCGCCAGCGCGCCCTCGGCCATCGCGCGCACCACGGCCTCGCTGACCGCGCCGTGGCTGGCGAGGGTAGCGGCGGCAACGCCCAGCACGCTCTCCTTCATGCGGTTCGAGTAGGTCACGAAACCCGCGTCGAAGACCTGCGAGGCGCCGGGCACCTCGGTGAGCAGTGCGGCGATCAGGCCGCCGGTGCAGGACTCCGCGGTCGCGAGCCGCTTGCCCGCGGCAGCGGACAGTTCCACGACGCGCCGCTGCAGGCTGGTGTCGCCGGTACCGATGATGTGCTCGGCGAACAGCGCCTGCAGGCGCTGTTCGCAGGCCACGCGGTCGGCTTCGTCGGCGCTGCGATAACTGGAGACCTTCAGTTCCAGCGTCGGCGCCCCGGCGCGAAACCCCAGCTCGATGTGCGCGGGCCAGTCGGGGAATTCCTCCGTGATGCGCTGCTGCAGCGAGGACTCGCCGATACCGAACAGCTGCATGCGCGTGATCACCACGCGTTCACTCGAGGGGAACTCGGCGGCCAGCCACGGCACGATCTCGTCGTCGAGCATCTGGCGCAGCTCCGAGGGCACGCCGGGCGTGCACACGATCTCGCAACCACGGTGGCGCAGGCGAAAGCCGACCGCGCTGCCGACCGCGTTGGCGACGATCGCCGCGCCCGCCGGGAGCAGCGCCTGCTTGCGGTTGGCGGCGTTCAGCGCCAGCCCGCGCCGGCCGCACCACGCCTCCAGGTGCGCCAGCGCCTCCGGATGCTCCTGCAGCGGGACACCCGCCACCCTGGCCAGCGCCTCGGCGGTGAGGTCGTCGCTGGTGGGCCCGAGCCCGCCATTGACGACCAGCACGTCGGCGAGTCCCGCGAGCCGCTCGAGCTCGGCGCACAGCAGCGCGAAGTCATCGCCGATCGTGACCTTCTCGGCGACCCGGCGATCGAGCGGTGCGAGCTTCTGCGCGATCAGCGAGGAGTTGGAATCCAGCGTGACCCCGCTCATCAGCTCGTTGCCCGTCATCAGCAGTAGCAGTTTCACGCGCTGGCCTCCCCGCGCCCTTGCCGGCAATGTGCGCGACCGGTGCCCGGTCCGTGCGCAGTGTAATCCATCGCTGCCGCAGCGCGCTCAGCGCGGCGCGAGCGCCGCGTCGCGCCCGGGCAGCACGCCGAGCAGCGCCAGCGCCAGCGCGGCGCACGCCGCACCGGCGGCATAGGCCGCGCCCGCGCCGAAGCGCGTCCACAGCCAGCCGCCCAGCGCGCCGGCGAGCACGGTCGCCAGCCCGGTTCCCAGGTGCAGCCAGCCGAAGGCCGCGCCGCGCGCATCCGCCGGCGCGCGATCGGCCAGCAACGCCGCCAGCAGACCCTGGGTGGCACCCAGATGCAGCCCCCACACCATCGCCCCCAGCAGGGCCGTCCACGGATCGGCCGCGCGCGCGAGCAGCAGGTCGGCTAGCAGCAGCAGGCCCAGCCCGCAAGCCAGCACGGGCTTGCGCCCGAAGCGGTCCGAGTACGCGCCGGCAGGCCAGGCGCTGAGCGCATAGGCCACGTTCATCACGATCAGCACCAGCGGCACCAGCGCCGCGGCCAGCCCGAGTTCGCTCGCGCGCAGCAGCACGAAGGCCTCCGCCACGCGCGCGAAAGCCAGCAGCGCGGCGAGCGCGATCACCGCGCGGCAACCGGGCGGCACGGTGCCCGGCCGCAGCCAGGCGAACGTGAAGCGCTGCAACGCGGCACGCGGGCGCGGCGCGGCCGGCTCACGCACGAACACCACGAGCACCGCGACGGCGAGCAGCGCCGGCACGGTGGCGACCCAGAAGACCGCCCGCACATCGTTCGCCAGCAGGTACATCAGGGCGATCGCGAGCGCCGGCCCCAGCACCGCGCCCACCGTGTCCAGCGCCTGGCGCAGCCCGTAGGCGGCGCCGCGCGAGGCCTGCGGCGTGACGTCGGCCACCAGGGCATCGCGCGGCGCGCCGCGTATACCCTTGCCGAGGCGGTCTGTCGCGCGCGCGGCGAACACCGTCGCGGCCGAACCGGCCAGCGGAAACAGCGGCTTGCTGAGCGCCGCCAGCGCATAACCGCACAGGATCAGCGGCTTGCGCCGTCCGCTACGGTCGCTGAGCGCGCCCGAGAACACGCGCATCACGCTGGCCACGCCTTCGGCTGCACCCTCGATCAGGCCGAGGGCGAGCGGGCTGGCGCCGAGCCCCGCCACCAGGAACACCGGCAGCAGGCTGTGGATCAGTTCGGAGGAGGTGTCCATGCACAGGCTGACGAAGCCCAGCGCGACTACCGTTCGCGGCACACCCTGCTGCAATTGTTGTCCCTCCCGTCAGGCGCACCCGCTCCCGATCCCGGCTAGACTGCCCGCTCGAACCCCGAGATCGCAAGCCATGAGCGCACGCCGCCCCGCACGCCATCGCGACCGCCCCGCCGCACGGCGGCGGTCGGCGCGTGCCGATTGTTCCGGAAAGCGCTGAGATGCTCGGTTATCGCCACGCCTTCCATGCCGGCAACCACGCCGACGTGCTCAAGCACGTGGTGCTGCTGCAGCTGGTCGACTACCTGGCCGCCAAGGACAAGCCGTTCTGGTACATCGACACGCACGCCGGCGCCGGGCGCTACACGCTCACGCAGGGCTATGCCGCCGAGCAGCGCGAGTATGTCGGGGGCGTCGAGAAGCTCTGGAACGCGGGTGTGCTCCCGGAGGCGCTGGCGCGCTATGTCGAACTCGTGCGCACGCTGAACCCGCACCACCGGCTCAAGTACTACCCCGGCTCGCCGTGGATCGCGCGCGCGCGCATGCGCCCGCAAGACCGCCTGTGGCTGCACGAGCTGCACCCGGCGGACTACGCGCTGCTGGAGCAGGAATTCGCCTCCGGCCCCGTGCCCGCGCGCGTGTGCGGCGAGGACGGCTACGCCGGGCTCAAGGCGCTGCTGCCGCCGGAGCCGCGCCGCGCGCTGGTCCTGATCGACCCTTCCTACGAGGTGCGCGAGGATTACGTGCGCCTGATCGATGCGCTGAAGCAGGCGCTGCGCCGCTTCGCCACCGGTGTTTACATGGTGTGGTACCCGATGATCCCGCGCCGCGAGTCACGCGAGCTGCCCGCACGGCTCGCGACGCTGGCCCCCGAACGCTGGCTGCGCGCCGAACTGGTGGTGCGCGCGGCGGACGCCGCGCACGGCCTGTACGGCAGCGGGGTGTTCGTGGTCAATCCGCCCTTCACGCTGCGCTCCGCCCTCGCGGAGAGCCTGCCGCGGCTGACGATGCTGCTGGGGCTCGACCGCCACGCGACGTTCACGCTCGAGGGCAGCGCCGACTAGGCGCCCGCGCGGCACGCACGCCGGAGCGGTGGGCTCAAGTTCTCACCGCCGCGGCCGATAAGCCCTGCTGGAGTACCAGCCGGGGTGACGATGAAGATCCAGGGTTCGCAGGTCGAGTTGCGCGCCGCGCACGCCGAGCAGCGCCAGCACCGCGTCGAGCGGCAGTTGCAGGTCTCCATCACGCGCGCGCCGCCGCCACCCGTTGCCGACGCCGCAGCTCCCGCGGCATCCGCCACGTCCGCGCTCGACGCGGAGGTCCGTTACTTCCAGCTGCTGATCGAGATGCTCTCGGGCCGCGCGGTCCGCGTCGCGACCATCGCCACCGACGCCTCGGCGACAGGGGAGCCTGCCGACGGGGCGCCCGCCGCGTCGCCGGCCCCGTCGCTGCAGATCGCGGTCGCGCAGCGCAGCAGCGAACATTACAGCGAGGCCGAGGCCAGCGCCTTCGCGGCCGATGCCACCGTGCAGACCGCCGACGGGCGCGAGATGCGCGTGGAGCTGTCGCTGCTGATGCAGCGGCGCTTCGAGAGCACCACGTCGGTCACGGTCACATCCGGCGAGCGCAAGGATCCGCTGCTGCTCAATCTCGCCGGCAATGCGCCCGAGCTCGGCGCCGTGAAACATGCCTTCGACCTCGACGCCGACGGCACGCAGGAAATGGTTGCCATGGCCACGGGCCGCAGCGCCTTCGTCGCGCTCGATCGCGACGACGACGGGCGCATCAATGACGGCCGCGAGCTCTTCGGGGCGTTGACCGGCGACGGTTTCGCGGAGCTCGCGCGACACGACGACGACGGCAACGGCTTCATCGACGCGGGTGACGCGGTCTACGCGCGCCTGCTGGCCTTCGGCAAGGACGCCCGGGGCGCTGATGTGCTCACGCCGCTCTCTGCGCTCGGCATCGGCGCGCTGTACCTCGGCAGCGTGGCAACGCCGTTCAGCGTGAACACCGCCGCGAACGAGACGCTCGCCGTGGTGCGCAGCACCGGCCTGTGGATCGGCGAGGATCTCTCCGCGGGAACCCTGCAGCAGCTCGACCTGGTCGTCTGAACGGCGCGGCTCTCAGGGCGCGAGCCGCTCGATGCGCCAGTGCCCGTCGTCGGCGAGCGTGTAGCTGAAGCGGTCGTGCAGGCGGTTGGGGCGGCCCTGCCAGAACTCGAAGGCATCGGGCACCACGCGAAAGCCGCCCCAGAACGAGGGCAGCGGAATCCGGCCCTCGCCGAATTTCTGTTTCAGGCGCGCGAACTCATCCTCGAGCAGCGCGCGCGAGGACAGCGGACGACTCTGCGCCGAGGCCCACGCGGCGAGCTGGCTGGCGCGTGGGCGCAGCAGGAAATACTTCAGCGCCTGCGCGGCGCCCATGCGCTCGACCGTGCCTTCGATGCGCACCTGCCGCTCCATGTCCGCCCAGGGGAACAGCAGCGCCACCCGCGGGTTGCCGGCGATCTCGCGCGCCTTGCGGCTCTCGAGGTTGGTGTAGAACACGAAGCCCTCGTCGTCGCAGTGCTTCAGCAGCACCAGCCGCTGCGAGGGCCGTCCGCGCGCATCGACGGTCGCCACCGCCATCGCGGTGGGATCGCGCAGGCCCGCGTCGATCGCGTGTTTCAGCCAGCTCTCGAACTGGCGGAACGGCGAGGCGTCGAGGTCCTTGCGGTGCAGGCCGGGAGCGAGGTACTCGCGGCGGAAATCTTCCAGGTCCATGGGCGGCGTTCCGGCGATTCGGTGATGAACGGAGCGCGAGATTAGCAGATGCCCTGCGCTCTCAGGTGCTCAGCATCGTGGCGAGAAATCCGGAGATCACGATGCCGTCGAAGGTGCCGGCGCCGCCGATGCTCATCAGCCCGCCCCCGCGCCGGCCGAGGTCGCGCAGGTGCAGCAGGTCGGCGCCGATCAGCGGCCCCAGCACGCCGGCGCAGAAAGCGACCGGAGGCGCGTGCTCGCCCGCCAGCACCATGGCGACCAGCGCGGCGAGACAACCCGGCACCAGCGCGGGCAGCAGGATGCCGAGTCCCGCGACGGGGCGCGCCATCAGGTAGCAGGCCGCGATGTTCAACCCGATCGCCACCGCGGCGTGCCGCGGGGCGCCACCACCGGCGTCGAGCAGGCGCGCCAGCTCGTAGACCACGATCAGCGAAGGTATCAGGCAGCCGCCGACGTTCAGCGCTATGACCTGTCGGGCACCGGGCTGCGCCAGCCGCGGCGCGAGCCGTCCAAGGCCGAAGAAATCGGACGGGCGGTATTCCAGCACCGCCGCGCCCGCGCGGCGCCATACCGGCACATTGAACAGGCTGCCGACGAAGATGCCGATCACCAGCAAAGTGGCCACGCGCGGCGCGATGCCGAGCTCGAGCAGCGCCGACACCATCGCATCGGCGAGCAGGAACGGCAGCAGCAGCAACATCGCCAGCGCCACGATCAGCGCAAGCACTCCGGCGGGCATCGAGGATCCTCCTGTCGCCGGGCGTCGCGACATCGATGAACCGCCCCGGGCGTGGCGCGACTCTAGCGCAGCACGTGCGCTTAATGAAGCTGTCACAGATCGCCCGGAGCATGTGCCGCGAACAGGGAAGGAGACGCCTCGCATGCAAACCGATACCGGCATCGACGTGAAGAACCTGTCCGACCGCAGGCTGTGGGAGATCCTGCGCCTCGCCGAGACCGACGAGCAGCGCGCCGCGACGGCACTGATCGCCCACGCGCGCGACGAGCTCAGCGTGCGCCGCCAGCACACCGAGACGCGGCGCTTTCGCGCGCCTCACTGAGCGGCTGGCCGGCGTCATCAAAAATTCACCGAAACACCACGAGACCTCAACAATCGCCGCGCATCCTCCATGCATGGAACGCGCAGGGGATACGGCATTGCTGCAGAACATCCACCGCCTCGACCTCCTTGCCTTCGGCTGGTGCCACCAGCGCAACGCCGAAGCCATGATCTTCGTCGCGGCGCGCTGGATCTCGCGCAGCGCCGACGGCTGGCTCTACCTGCTGCTGCCGCTGCTGTTCCTGGCCAGCAACACGATCGACGCCGCGGGTTTCATCGCGCTGGGCTGCCAGGCCTTCGCACTCGAGCGCACCGCCTACCTGCTCATGAAGAACACCTGCCGGCGCAGGCGCCCGCCCGATATCCTTCCCGGCTTCCGCAGCCTGGTGATCGCCTCCGACCGTTTCAGCTTTCCCTCCGGCCACACCTCGGCGGCATTCCTGTTCGCCGGACTGTGCACGCAGGAGTTCGGTCTCTGGGCTGCCGTGCTGCTGTATCCGTGGGCCTGCTGCGTGGGTGCTTCGCGCGTGTTCCTCGGCGTGCACTTTCCCAGCGACACCGTCGCCGGCGCGCTGCTCGGCAGTGCGCTGCTGCTCGGCGCGCGCTCGCTGTTCGCCGCATGAGGATCTTCTATGGCGTGCAGGGTACGGGCAACGGTCACCTGACGCGGGCGCGGGCCATGGCGCGGGCGCTGACACGCTACCCGCAGGTGCAGGTCGACTGGATGTTCACCGGGCGCGAACGCGGCGATTTCTTCGACATGGAGTGCTTCGGTGCCTGGCAATGGCGGCGCGGGCTCAGCTTCGCGACCCGCGCGGGCCGCGTGCGCCCGCTCGCGACGCTGCGCCAGCTCTCGCCCGGGGAGTTCCTGCGCGACGTGCGCGAGCTCGACCTCGAGGGCTACGACCGCGTGGTTTCCGATTTCGAGCCCGTCACGGCCTGGGCCGCGCGCGGGCAACGGCGCGACTGCATCGGCCTGGGGCACCAGTACGCGCTGGTGCCCGGCGTGCCGCGCTCGCGGCGCCACCTCGTCGGCAGCGTGGTGCTCCGGGCCTGCGCGCCCGTGGGCACGCGCATCGGCTTGCACTGGCACCACTTCGGGCGCCCGCTGCTGCCGCCGATCGTCGATGACGACGCGCGCCCGGCGGGTGTGCCCGCGCGCGCCTCGGCACGCGAAGCGCTGGTCTACCTGCCGTTCGAGGATCCGGAGCGCGTGATCGCACTGCTGCGCGCAATCCCGGGCTGGCGCTTCTCGATGTTCGGGCCCGGACTGCCCGGGGAGCAGCGCGGCAACGTGACGACGCACCCGGTGGGGCGCGCCACGTTCGTTGCCGCGCTGGAGCGCGCGAGCCATATCGTGTGCAACTGCGGCTTCGAGCTGATCAGCGAGGCGCTGTGTCACGGCAAGCGCATCCTCGCCAAGCCGCTGGCCGGCCAGATGGAACAGGTGTCCAATGCGCTGGCGCTGCAGGCGCTGGGCTACGCGCGGATCGCGCAACGGCTCGACCCGCATCTCATCGGCGATTTCCTCGCGCTCGAGACAACCCCGCCGCGGTCGGAATGGCCGGATGTCGCGGCAGCAATCGCCGCGTGGCTGGTCGAAGGCGGGGAGCCGCTGGAGGCGGTGAGCGAGCGCCTGTGGCGCGAATGCGCAATCGCCCGGCCGCGCGCTGGCAGCGATGCGAGCGATGACTCCGAGGCGCTGCGCGTCCCGGCCTGAGCCGATCAGCGGGCCATCGTGAGCGGCAGGTCCTGCACCCAGGCCAGGCGCAACTCGCGCGAGGCGAAGCGCAGTCCGCCATCGTGGCGCACGATGCGGTCCTGGTAGCGGATCGCCATGTCGAGCTTCCACTCGGCGCCGTCACGCTGGTAGACATGCGAGGCGATGCAATAGGTCTCGCCGCTCCACACGCCGTCATCGCCCCACGCGCCGAGCTGGTTGCCGACCATGTGGAAGGTGCGTTCGTACTGGCGCAGCAATTCCATGCCACGCTCCACCTCGGGCAGGGTATCCATCACGTAGCCGGGGCCCGTGATGCGGATCGAGGGCAGCATGATCGTGTGCAACTCGTCCAGCCGGCGATCGTCGATCAGCGCGGCGTAGCGGAAAGCGAGATCCAGGGTATCGTTGCTCATCGGTGCGGCTCGGCGGGAGTTCGCGGCAAGTTATCGTGGCGTGCCGCTGAAAGCAAACCGGGCCTCGCTCGCGCGCAGCAAACAAAAAGGGCCGTCGCTCGCCGCGACGGCCCTTCTGCGAATTGGTCGGAGTGAAAGGATTCGAACCTTCGACCCCTGCCTCCCGAAGGCAGTGCTCTACCAGGCTGAGCTACACTCCGAATACGGTCAGTTGCCGCGCGGGCCTGTCCACGCGGCGCGCATTGTAATGGAAAGTTCTCTCAGGGGATATACATTCGTTCGATGGCGATGCTCAGGACCGTCATCGCGGTCGTGACCGCGAGGATCACGGCCAGCAGCACCAGCGGACGGAAGGGCTTGCGCGGGACCGAGTGAATCCCCGTCGACGTGAAGGCATCGACGCGCTGCTGGTCTTCGGGATGGAGTTTTCCTGCTTCGCTCACGATGATTCATCCTGCGCCGCGGCGGCGGCGCCAGTCATTGGGGAGCGCAGTATAAGCGCGCGTGGCCGGGCGCGAGAAGTCGCGCCCTGGCCGGCGCCGCGTTCACAGCGCGAAATGCGCCTCGGGCAAGGCCATCAGCGTGGCTCCGCCCGCCTCGACGCACAGTGCCAGGCTCTCGGTGCGCGGCATGATGCGCTGGAAATAGAAGCGCGCCGTCTCGACCTTGGCGCTATAGAAATCCGCCTCGCCGGTGCCGCCCGCCAGCGCGTCGAGCGCGGTGCGCGCCATGCGCGCCCACATGAAGCCGAGCACGAAATATCCCATGAACATCAGGTACTCGAAGGCCGCGGCATCGGCCTCGTCGGGATTCTTCATCGCCACACCCGCGACGTGCATCGTCAGGCCCTCGAGCCGCTTGCCGGTTGCCGTCAGCGCGGCGACCAGCGGCGCCATGTCCTCTCTGCCCGCATTCTGGGCGCAGAACTCCTCGACGATGGCGGCAAAGCCGCGCAGCAGTTCGCCGCCGCTGCCCATGATCTTGCGCCCGAGCAGGTCCAGCGCCTGGATCGCGCTGGTGCCTTCGTAGATCAGCGCGATGCGCGTGTCGCGCACGATCTGCTCCATGCCGTGCTCGCGCACGTAGCCGTGCCCGCCGAACACCTGCACGCCCAGGTTGGCCGCTTCGTAGCCGGCCTCGGTGACGAAGGCCTTGGCCACCGGGGTCAGCAGCGCCATCAGGTCCTCGGCCCGCTTGCGCTCCGCCGCATCGGCAGACTTGTCCGCGATGTCGACCAGCTGGCACAGCCAGTACAGGAAGGCGCGGCTGCCCTCGGCATAGGCCTTCTGCGTGAGCAGCATGCGACGGATGTTCGGGTGCACGATCAGCGGATCGGCCGGCCCGGAGGCATGCTTCGGTCCCGAGAGCGAGCGGCCCTGAAGGCGCTCGCGCGCATAAGCCAGCGCGCCCTGGAACGAGAGCTCGGCCGCCGCAAGGCCCTGCATCGCGGTGCCGAGGCGCGCCGCGTTCATGAACGTGAACATGTGGTTCAGGCCCCTGTTCGGCTCGCCGATCAGGAAGCCCGTGGCAGCGTCGAAGTTCATCACGCAGGTCGCGGAGGCGTTGATGCCCATCTTGTGCTCGATGGAACCGCAGGAAACGCTGTTCGGCACCAGCGTGCCGTCGGCCTGCGGCAGCTTCTTGGGCACCAGGAACAGCGAGATGCCCTTGGTGCCGGGCGGCGCGTCCGGCAGGCGCGCGAGCACGATATGCACGATGTTCGCGGCCATGTCGTGGTCGCCCGCGGAAATGAAGATCTTGGTGCCGGTGATGCGGTAGGAGCCGTCGGCGTGCGGCTCGGCGCGCGTGCGCAGCATGCCCAGATCGCTGCCCGCGTGCGCCTCGGTCAGGCACATGGTGCCGGTCCACTCGCCGCTCACCAGGTGGCGCAGGTAGGTCTGCTTCTGCTCGTCGGTGCCATGCACCTTCAGCGTCCGGGTAGCCCCGTGCGAGAGTCCCGGATACATCGTCCAGGCCCAGTTCGCGGTGCCCATCATGTCCTCGACGAACAGGCCCATCGAGGGCGGCAGGCCCTGGCCGCCGTATTCCGGCGGCGTGCTCAGCGCGGCCCAGCCGCCTTCCACGTATTGCGCGTAGGCCTCGCGAAAACCGGCAGGGGTGCGCACGCCCTCGGGAGTCCAGGTGCAACCTTCCTCGTCGCCGCTGCGATACAGCGGCGCCAGCACGTCCTCGCAGAACCTGGCAGCCTCGCCGAGGATCGCATCGACCAGGTCGGGCGTGAACTCCTCGCAGCCGGGTAGCGAGGCGAACAGTGCGGGAAAACCGAGCAATTCGTCCCTGACGAAACGCATATCGCGCAGCGGGGCCTTGTAGGACAGCATGGGGAACCTCTGGAGCGGAAATTCGACCGCCCGGATGCTAGCCGCGGGGGCACGCCGGAACCATTACATGGCAGGTAAACGCACAGACATCAGGCCAGGATGTCGAGCAGCGTGCCCAGCGTGTCGTCGGCCGCGCGCACCACCTGCGCTGCCGCACCGGCCTGCAGCTTCGCGGCCTGCAACTCGACGATCGCCTCGGTGAGCTGTCCGGCGTCGCCGCCTGCGGCGCTCGAGACGACGCGCGTCGCGGCGGCCTGGGCGCGCTCGAGACTGTCGCGCAGCCCCTGGAAGCCGACCTGGCCGATCTGGTTGCCGCTCACGGGGAGCACTCCGTGGAAGTGAAGACGCTGCAAGTGTATATCCGGATCCGGGAGCCTGCCGTGCGCGGGTACTCAATCCTGCGCGCCACCACGCAGCAGGCCGATGTCGAGCAAGCCCGCCGCAGTACGCGCATCGATACCGGCGCGCCACGGAATGAAACCGATGCGCGGGGCACCGAGCATCGCATCGAGGGTGGCGAGATTCTCGGCGAGACCGGCCATGCCGGGATCGACCTGGTTGGCCACCCAGCCGGCCAGCCGCAGCCCGTCGGCGCGCACCGCCTCGGCCGTCAGCAGCGCGTGGTTGATGCAGCCCAGCCGCATGCCCACCACCAGCACCACCGGGAAACCCAGCCGGCGCGCGAGGCCTGCCAGCGTCTCGGCGTGATTGAGCGGCACCCGCCAGCCGCCGGCGCCCTCGACGACGGCGACGTCGTGCGGCCACGCCAGCGCCGGCAGGCAGCGCGCGTGCAGCGCGGCGGCGTCGAGCGCCACGCCCGCCTCGGCGAGCGCGATGTGCGGCGCCACCGCGGGCGCCAGCACCACCGGGTTGACCTGCGCGTAGGGCAGTTCCTGGTTCATGGCGGCAAGCAGTGCCAGCGCATCCTCGTTGCGCAGCCCGTCGGCGGTGGCGACGGCGCCGGAGGCGATGGGCTTCAGGCCGATCGTGCGCGCTCCGCGCGCTCCGGCCGCCCGCAGCAACGCGGCCGCGACCAGGGTCTTGCCGACCCCGGTGTCGGTGCCGGTGACGAACCAGGCCTCAGCCACGGGGTTTTTCCAGCCGCAGGCACAGCGCCCGGTAGGTGGCGGGCAGTGTGCCGTCGGGGTTGGCGAACAATGCGTAGGCCGATTGCAGCCGGCGCCACGCACCGCGCCCGGCAAGTCCGTCGGGGCGGCCGGCATTCACGTTGTGCGCCCCGATCGCGCGCAGCTCGCGCGCCAGGCCCTGCACGTCCGGATACGCGGGCAGGTGGTACTTCTGCCCGACCACGCGCACGGTGAGCCCAGCCGCGCGCGCCGCCCGTTCCAGCGCCGCGACGCTCTCGAAGCGGTTCACGTGCACACCATCGTCTACGGCACGCCAGGCGGCGCGCAGTTCCCACAGGGTGTCGTCACCCAGCGTCGCGATCAGCGCCTGGCCCCCCGGCACCAGCACCCGCGCGATCTCCGCCAGCGCCGGTCCGGGCGCTTCGCACCACTGCAGCGCGAGGCTGGAGTACACGAGATCGATACTCGCTTCATCGAGCGGCAGCCGCTCGGCGTCGGCGCACAGCCAGCTCGGCACGGCGCCCGGCGCGACCGCGCGAGCCTGGCGCAACATGCCCTCGGCGAGGTCGAGCCCGATCACCCCGGCGCGCGGAAAACGCTGCGCCAGCCGGGCGCTGAAATGGCCGGTGCCGCTGCCGATGTCGAGCACGCGCGCCGGGGCGAGCGGCGGCGCCAGCGCCAGCAGCTCCTCGCCGATGGTGCGCTGCAGCGCCGCGGCGCGCTCGTAGCCCGCCGCCGCGCGGCCGAAGGAGCGCGCGACATCCTGCTTGCTGCGCGCGGCAGCGGCGAGCGGCGTGGCGAAACAGGTCAAGAGAAAATCCGTCACCCGCGCGGCGACCGCCGCGGGCCGCGACAGGAACGGTGCATGCGCCGCGCCCGGCACCAGCCACACGCTGGCGCGCGGCTGCAGCCGCGCATAGTGCGCGGCCACCTGCGGCGCCACGATGGCATCGCGCTCGCCCAGCACGTGCAGCACCGGCAGCTCCAGCGCCGCCAGCGCGGCGCGCAGGTCCAGGCGCGCGAGCGTCTCCAGCGCCGCCAGCAACTCGCCGGGGTGGGCGGGCGCCGCGGCGAGCGCGCGCAGCTCGCGCGCCAGCTCGCGCTGGCGCAGGTCCCGGTGCGCCTGCAGTGCCGCGAAGCGTTCCAGTTGCGCCTGCGCGTCAGCGAGCAGGCCGGCGCGAAATGCCTCGAAGCTTGCCGCATCCATGCCCACGGACCAGTCCTCGCGTTGCAGGAAGCAGGGGCTCGTCGCGATGGTGACCAGCGCGGCGAGATGACCCGGGAATGCCTGCGCGAAACGCAGCCCGAGCGCACCGCCGAGCGACCATCCCGCCAACACGGCCCCGGCGGGAATGCGCTCGCGCATCCAGCCCAGCAGTGCCGCCTCCTCGCGCGGAAAGGCCTCGCCCGAGGCCGCGCCGTGCGCGGGCAGATCCAGCACGAGCACATCGAAATGCGCGGCGAGCGCCTCGGCCAGGGCGGCGAAAACCTCGCCCCGGCTACCCCAGCCGTGCAGCAGGACTACGCGCAGGCGCGTCGCGGCGGCAAGCGGCACGGGCACGACGGGGGCTGCGGCGCTCATGCGCCCGCGATGTCCGCCAGCGCCTGCAACAGGCGCTCGACCTCGACGACGCTGTGCGCGGCGCTCAGCGTCACCCGCAGGCGCGACTGGCCCCGCGGCACGGTGGGCGGGCGGATCGCCGGCACCAGCAGGCCGCGCGCCAGCAGCTGTTCGGACCAGCGCAGCGCGGTGGCGGCATCGCCCAGCAGCAGCGGCTGGATCGCGGTCTGCGAAGGCAGCAACTGCAGGCCCAGCGCATTCGCGCCGGCACGGAAACGCCCGATCAGCTCCTGCAGATGCGCGCGCCGCCACGGCTCCTCGCGCACGATGCGCAGGCTCGCAGCGGCGGCCACGGCCAGCGCCGGCGGCATCGCGGTGGTGTAGATGTAGGTGCGCGCGAACTGGATCAGCGTCTCGATCAGCTCCTCGCTGCCGGCGACGAAGGCCCCGGCGACGCCGAGCGCCTTGCCGAGCGTCGCCATCAGCAGCGGTACCGCGGCGCTGCCCATGCCCTGCTTTTCCAGCGTCCCGGCGCCGCGCTCGCCGAGCACGCCGAATCCGTGCGCGTCGTCCACGTACAGCAGCGCGCCGTGGCGCGCGCTCGCCGCGGCCAGCGCCGCCAGCGGGGCCTCGTCGCCGTCCATGCTGAACACGCCGTCCACCGCGACCAGCTTGCGCCGCGCGGGGCTGCGCGCAAGGCGCGCCTCGAGGCTGGCGGCATCGTTGTGCAGGAAGCGCTGCAGGCGCGCGCCGCTCAGCAGTCCGCCGTCCAGCAGCGAGGCGTGGTTCAGGCGGTCCTGGAACACCGCGTCGCCGCGGCCGAGCAGCGCGCTGATCACGCCGAGATTGGCGGCATAGCCGCCGGAGAACAGCAGCGCGCGCGGGCGGCCCGTGAACTCCGCCAGCGCGTCCTCGAGCTCGTGGTGCGCGCGGCTGTGACCCGAGACCAGGTGCGAGGCGCCGCTGCCGGCGCCGTAGCGGGCAGCGCCCTGCTGCAGCGCCCCGATCACGCGCGGATCGTTCGCGAGACCGAGGTAGTCGTTGCTGCAGAAGGCGAGCAGCTCGCGGCCATCGACGCGGACCGTGGTGGCCTGCGGCCCCTCGAGCACGCGGCGCCCGCGATACAGGCCGGCGGCCGCCCTGGCCGCGAGATCCGCGCCGAGGCTCGCGAAACCGCCCCCCACGCCGCGCGCGCTCAGGCCGTGGCGGCGTCGTAGAACAGCGCGTTCGCGGCCGCTCGCGCGGCTTGCCCCGGCGCGGAGGCAGCGGACGCGCGCTCCTCCGGACGCAGGCCGAGCCGGCGGAACAGCTGCATATCGCGCTCGCTCTCGGGATTCGCGGTGGTCAGCAGCTTCTCGCCGTAGAAAATCGAGTTGGCGCCGGCGAAGAAGGCCAGCGCCTGCAGCTCGTCGCTCATGTTCTCGCGCCCGGCCGACAGGCGCACGTGCGAGGCCGGCATCAGGATGCGCGCCACCGCGATCGCGCGCACGAACTCGAACGGATCCAGCTCCGGCTGCTCCTCGAGCGGCGTGCCGGGCACGCGCACCAGCAGGTTGATCGGCACGCTCTCGGGATGCCCGGGCATCGTGGCCAGCGCGAGCAGCAGGCCAGCGCGGTCCTCGCGCCCCTCGCCCATGCCGACGATGCCGCCGCAGCAGACCTTCATGCCCGCCTCGCGCACGTTGGCGAGCGTGTCGAGCCGCTGCTGGAAGCAGCGCGTCGAGACGATCTCCGGGTAGAACTCCGGCGAGGTGTCGATGTTGTGGTTGTAGTAGTCGAGCCCGGCCTCGGCCAGCGCCTCGGCCTGGCCCGCGCTCAGCATGCCGAGCGTCATGCAGGTCTCCATGCCGAGATCCTTGACCCCCCTGATCATCGCCGTCAGCAGCGGCAGGTCGCGGTCCTTCGGCGAGCGCCACGCGGCCCCCATGCAGAAGCGCGAGGAACCCGCCGCACGCGCCGCGCGCGCGGATTCCAGCACGCGCTCGACCTCGAGCAGCTTCTCGGGCTCGAGCCCGGTGTCGTAGCGCGTGCTCTGCGGGCAGTACTTGCAGTCCTCGGGGCAGGCGCCGGTCTTGATCGAGAGCAGCGTGCTCACCTGCACCTCGGTCGGGTCGAAATGCGCGCGGTGCACGCCGTGGGCGCGGTACAGCAGCTCGTTGAACGGCAGCGCGAACAGGGCCTCGACCTCGTCGCGCGTCCAGTCGCTGCGCACGGCGCCGGCGTTGCTTGCATTGGGCATCACAAACCCCGAAAGTGGCTCGAAAAGGGGCTGGAAGTGTCCGGCCCGACGAAAAGCTTGTCAACCGGAACGGACGCCAATGGTTTACAAGTCACTGCTGCGCGGGCTGCTGCCCGCCACCTGCCTGCTCTGTGGCGGCACGGCGCGCGCAGCGCTGGATCTGTGCGCCGACTGCGCCGCGCAACTCCCGACGCTCGACAATGCCTGCCCGCGCTGCGCCATGCCGCTGGCGGATGCGCACGGCGCGCCCTGCGGCCCCTGCCTGCAGCGCGCGCCGCGCTTCGGCGCCTGCATCGCCGCGCTGCGCTACGAGCACCCGGTGCGCGAACTGGTCTCGCGCTTCAAGTTCCAGGGCGATCTTGCCTGCGGGCGCATGCTCGCGGGGCTGCTCGCACGACGCCTGGCCGCACTGCCGCCAGCGCGGCGAACCGGTGTGGTGCTGGTGCCGGTGCCGCTGCACCCGGCGCGCCTGCGCGAGCGCGGTTTCAACCAGTCCGAACGCATCGCGCGCGTGCTCGCCGCCGAACTCGGGCTCGCGCTCGCGAACACCCTGGTGCGACGGGTGCAGCGCACCGCCGACCAGAAGCAGCTGGGCGCGGCGGCACGCAGCCGCAACCTGCAGGGTGCCTTTCATGCCACGGGCTGCGCCGGGCGACGCATCGCGCTGGTCGATGACGTGATCACCACCGGCGCCACCGCCGAGGCGGTCACGGCGGAGCTGTTCGCCGCCGGCGCGGCGCAGGTCGAGGTCTGGTGTCTGGCGCGGGCGCTGTGAGGGCGATTCACGGCTCGCCGAGCCGGAGGGACCGGCAGCGGTCACGGCACCGGCTCGCGTCCACGGGCATCAGAATTCCCGGGAGGCGCCGATGCCGTCCACCGGTTCGCCGGCCGCCAGGCGCCGCTGGATGTCCTCGATGGCGGCGGCGTAGCCCGGCTCGTGCTCGACGAACTCCAGGTTGAAGCCCAGCAGCTCCACCGTGTTGTACTGAACCTGCTTCTCGACACCGGCAAAGCCCACGCGGGAAATCTCCTGCAGCCCGCAGCGCGCGGCGTGCGCGGCGGCCTCCTCGATGTTCTCGACCCTGAAGGAGATGAACGAAACGCAGGGGCCGCGCTTCTCGACCAATCGCTTGATGGGACTCCGGGGATTCTCGGATTCGAACACGTCCAGGAACGGCTGGCCGGCACCGGTGCCGCGCAAGCGGACCGTCGCGTTGTCGGCCAGGATGGATTCGATGTGGCCGATGCGTGTTGCATCGAGGTCGAAGAGTTGCTTCATCAGATCGCGGAACCGGTCCATGCTCCGCACGTTGACGTGAATGTGATCGATGCCGAAGGTCTTGATTGCCATTGCCGGTGCCTCTGGTGCTTGCGATGGATCCGGAGTGCTTCGCTACCGCTGCGCCGGCGCGGCACCTCAATCACGCGTGGTCGGGAAGAACAGGGCGCGCAACCAGCCGAAAAAGGTGTTGCCCGCGAGGAACTCCCGGTCCAGCCGGTCGGACTCCGCGAACATCGAGGTGGGGTCGCGATAGAAGTCGGCGCGTGTCACGAACGGCCCGTTCGGATCCAGCTCCTTCACGATGCGCGCCGGGTTGCCCGCGACCACCACGTTGGCAGGCACGTCGCGCGCCACCACCGCGCCGGCGCCGACGATGCTGTTGTCGCCGATGGTCACGCCCTTCAGCACGGTGGCGCGATCGCCGATCCACACGTTGTTGCCGATGCGGATCGGCGCCGGCTCGGCGTTGCGCTCGATGCGGTCGTAGATGCCGTGCCAGTCGGAGTCGGTGATGTAGGCGCCGCTGGCGAACATGCAGTTGTCGCCGATCTCGATCGAGTCGCTGGCGCTGATGCGCACGCCGGGCGTGATCAGCGCGTAGTCGCCGATCGTGATGCGACCCTGCCCCGGGCCGCGGCCCCAAACCGCGATGTTGACGCGCTTGTCGACGTCGCCAATCAGCGTGGCGCAGTGGCCGAGCCGCACGTTCGGGCCGTTGACGTCGACGTACCAGGGCTTCATGTAGGTGCCGTTGTCGCCGAGATAGTCGAACTGGGGGCGCAGGAAGTGTTCCGCGTACCAGCTGCGATAGAGCAGGTATGTCCGCTTGACCCAGTACGGCCGCAGATCCCGGCGCATGCGATTCCCCCCGTGCGATAAAGCCGCCAGCATACATGGCCGCAGCGGCCCGCCGCGAGGCGCGGCGGCCGATGCTTTGTCATGCCGCGCCCGCTCGGCTACGCTGTACTCCCTCGCCGAGCCCGCCGGAGACTGCGATGCCGATCCCGCCCGCCACGCCGCATTCGCCGGACGAGATCTGGCTGTCGATCCGCGCCTCGGCCGAGCGCGCCGCACGCGAGGAGCCGATGCTCGCGAGCTTCCTGCACGCGACCATACTCAACCACGACACGCTGGAGGCGGCGCTCAGCTTCCATCTCGCGCAGAAGCTCGACAACCCCGCCGCGCCGGCGCTGCTGGTGCGCGAGGTCATCGAACAGGCCTTCGCCAGCGATCCGTCGATCGGCGCTGCGATCCGCTGCGATCTGCGCGCCGTGAACGAGCGCGACTCGGCCTGCCCCAACCACGCCGTGGCCTTCCTCTTCTTCAAGGGCTTCCACGCGCTCGAGTCCTATCGCATCGCGCACTGGCTGTGGCAACAGCAGCGCCGCCCGCTCGCACTGTTCCTGCAGAACCGGATTTCCTGCGAGTTCGGCGTCGACATCCACCCGGCGGCGCGCGTCGGGCGCGGCATCCTGCTCGATCACGCCACCGGGGTGGTGATCGGCGAGACCGCGGTGGTCGGCGACAACGTGTCGATCATGCAGTCGGTGACGCTGGGCGGCACCGGCAAGGAGAGCGGCGATCGCCACCCGAAGGTCGATGCAGGCGTGCTGATCGGCGCCGGCGCCGAGATCCTCGGCAACATCCGCATCGGCGAGGGCGCCAAGGTCAGCGCCGGCAGCGTGGTGCTCGCCGACGTGGCGCCGCACACCACCGTCGCCGGTGTGCCTGCAAAAGTCGTCGGCAAGCCCTGCAGCGAGCAGCCCGCACTGGACATGAACCACGCGCTGTCGCCGGACATGGCGAACGTCTGAGCGCTCTTGCGACTGTTGCGCATCGCTCCCAGCGGGTCTGATGCGAGCGTCCGGCGCGCGAGCCCCTGCCCCCGCCGCGGACACGGCGTAAATACGTCCCTGTAGCCTCTCTGTCGCCATCCATGGCGACAGAAGGTCCGCGGCAGGGGCAGGGACTCGCGCGCCTCGCGTTGGTGGATCCCGGCATCGAACGTATTCGGCAAGCCGCAGCGGCGGCACTACCAGGCCGGCCGAGCGGCCTCGCTGCCCGGTCGTCGCATAAGGGGCCGTGCGCCGCAGGGGCTCGCCGCATTGCGGCGAGCGGGGCCGCCATGGATGGCGGACCCCGGCCTTGCCGGTGATGCAGGAATGCATCGCCGAGAAAGCGGCCCAGAGCCTACAGGAGAGAGGCGGAACAGGCGAAGCATTGCTTCGCCCCGCCGAGCGCCCGAAGGGTACTTGCCGCGGGCCCCGTTGCGGCGGCCGGGCAGCGAGGCCAGCGACACTCCGTGCACCTCACCCTTTCGCGCCATCAGCGGTGATAAGCCGGCGACAGCTCGCGCACTGCTTCCACCAGCGCGCGCACGTTCTCGGGGTCGATCTCCGGCGTGATGCCGTGGCCGAGGTTGAAGACGTGGCCCGAGCCCGGGCCGAAGGAATCGAGCAGCGCGGCGACCTCGGCGCGGATGCGCTCGGGCGGGGCACGCAGGATGGCCGGGTCCATGTTGCCCTGCAGCGCCACGCGCGCCCCGGTGTGGCGGCGTGCCGCGCCGAGGTCGGCGGTCCAGTCGAGACCGATGCAATCGCAACCGGTGGCGGCGATGTCCTCGATCCACAATCCCCCGCCCTTGGTGAACAGTATGACCGGAATGTCGCGCCCGGCGCCGGCGCGCAGCCCCGCGACGATGCGCGCCATGTACTGCAGCGAGAACTCGCGGTAAGCCGCATGTCCCAGCACCCCGCCCCAGGTGTCGAACACCTGCACCGCCTGCGCCCCGGCGCGGATCTGCGCATCGAGGTAGCGGGTCACGGCATCGGCGAGCAGGGCCAGCAGCTGATGCATGCGGGCAGGATCGGTGAAAGCCAGCGTCTTGATGCGCGCGAAATCGCGCGTCGAGCCGCCTTCGACCATGTAGGTCGCCAGCGTCCACGGGCTTCCCGAGAAGCCGATCAGCGGCACGCGGCCGTCGAGCGCCTTCACGATGGTGCGGACCGCGTCCATCACATAGCCGAGGTCGCGCTCGGGATCGAGCTCGGGCAGCGCGGCGATGTCCGCGGCACTGCGCACCGGGTTGCGAAAGCGCGGCCCCTCGCCGGCCTCGAAATAGAGGCCCAGGCCCAGCGCATCGGGAACGGTGAGAATGTCCGAGAACAGGATTGCCGCGTCCAGGTCGTAGCGATCCAGGGGCTGCAGCGTGACCTCGCAGGCCAGTTCCGGGCTGCGGAACAGCTCCATGATTCCGCCGGCGCGGGCGCGGGTGGCGCGGTACTCGGGCAGGTAGCGCCCGGCCTGGCGCATGATCCAGACGGGGGTGCGGTCCACCGGCTCGCGGCGCAGCGCGCGCAGCAGGCGATCGTTCTTCAGCTGTGCCATGGTCACCTCGGCGCGGCCGGGGCGGCATGTGCGCCCGGCCGATGCATGCATCCGGTCCGCGGGAGGCGGGCCGGCCTGAAAAGAGGGGGCGATTCTAGCGGTCGGGGCGCGCCGCCACAAACCGGCATCGGCGCCAGTGCGACGAAGCTTTCACGGGCTCTCAGTGCGCGCGGCCCTGGCGGATCTCGCCTTGCACGGCGTCGAGACGACGCAGCCACGGCTGGGTTCCGGGCAGCTGCGCCGCGATGTCGCGCGCCGCGCGTTCGGCTGCCGCGCGGTCGCTGAATTCGCCGTGCACCAGCGCGTACCAGCGTTTTCCCGCGTTCATCTTGCTGTATTGCCTGAGCACGAGCGACTGGCGAGCCGCGAAGCGCCCGACCTGCGCCGCATCGTCCGAACCCATGATCTGCAGCACGTAGACCGAGCCATCCAGGGACAGCAGGTAGTCCTCGTCCGCGGCAAGCGAGCCCGGGGCAGGCGGCGGCGCGGGCGCAGGCGCAGGTGCAGGTGCAGAGGCCTGGAGCTGTGCCGCCGGCGCGCGCTCCGCGGGGGGCAGCGGCGGCACCTCCTGCTTCGCCTCGATTGTCGCAGGCTGCTGCACGTCGACAGCCGTGGCCGGCGACGGCGCGCCAAGGGCCGCGGTCTCGGCCGCGGCCGGTTCCGGCGCGGGCGCTTCCTCGGCGACGTCGGCGTCCACCGGCTCGGCTTGCGCCTGGGCGACGTCCATCCCGCTGGCAGCATCCAGTGCCGGCTCCTCGGCGAGGATCACCGGCTCCGGCGTGACGACGGCACCCGCCACCGGCCCGGGGCGCGGAACAGCGTCCTCGGCACCGTCGTCGTCGAAGGCGCTCCAGGCGTAGAACAACAGCAACGCCAGCAGCGTGACGGCCACCACGGCGAAATGCCACACCGGCAGCGTCGACAGGGGGCGCTGCACCAGGTCCAGCGCCTCGACCAGCGCCTGGCGGGCGTGGCCGTTGATACGCCCCGGCAGGCCACCCGACCACAGGTGGATCTGCTCGAGCTCGGACGCGTTGAAAGGCGGCTCGGCCTCGAGCCCCGCGGTCTTCATGCGGTAGTGGATGTACGCCAGGGTTTCTTCGCGGTCGAACGCGGGCAGCCCGATCACGTGCACCACGGTGCCCGGCAGAACCTCGCGCAATACCGCATCCCACCCCGGCTCGGCGAAGAACAACAGCCGCAGCCGCCCGCCCGTGCGCTCCAGCAATGGCGCCAGCAGGCCAAGCGCGTCCACGTGCAGGTGCTGCGCATCGTCGAATACGAGCCAGCTCAGCAACCCCTCGTCATGGCATTGTGCGCAGAAGAGCTCCAGGCGCTGCAGGTCGTGCGCAAGGTTGGCGCTGCCCTCGGCCGCCATGCCGAAGCCGGCGAGGATGCGCCGCAGGATCTGCTCGGGGCCGTCGAGCAGCGCCACCTCGACCACGGCGCAGCGCGTGTCCGGGGCGCACTGGGCCACGAACTGCTCGATCGTCGCCGACTTGCCGGCGCCGGGCGCCGCGGTGACCAGCAGCACGCAATCGCCGAAGCGCGCCAGGTGCTGCAGTTGCTCGATGCTCTCCTGGCGCGCGCCGCCGGGATAGAACAAGCCCTGCACCCCGGCCTCGGCAAAGGGATCGCGGTCGAGGCCGTAATGCAGGTACCAGTCTTCCCGGGGCATCCGTGCCTCCCGTGCGCTCAGGCCGCCGGCCGGCGCAGGAAGTCCGAGAGCAGGCCGCGCAGCAGCTCGAACGGGAAATCCGCGGTGACCGTGGCCTCGCCCGGCGCGCGCAGCAGCACCAGCCGCAGCTTGCCGGCGGCGACCTTCTTGTCGGCGGCCATCAACCCGAGAAACTGCTCTTCGCCGAGCCCGGCGGGCGGATCCACCGGCAGGCCCGCGGCGAGCAGCAGCTCACGCACCATCGGCACGTCGGAGGTCGCCAGCCAGCCCATGCGCGCCGAAAGCTCCGCCGCCATGACCATGCCGATCGCGACAGCCTCGCCATGCAGGAAGCGGCTGTAGCCGGTCGCGGTCTCGATCGCGTGGGCGAAGGTGTGACCGAAGTTCAGCAGCGCGCGCGCACCCTCCTCGCGCTCGTCCGACGCCACCACCCGCGCCTTGTTGGCGCAGGAGCGGCGGATCGCCTCGGTCAGCGACGCGCTCTCGCGGCGGCGCAGCGCCGCGACATTGGCGCGCAGCCAGTCGAGGAACGGGCGGTCGCCGATCAACCCGTACTTGATCACCTCCGCCAGCCCCGCGGCGTATTCGCGCTCGGGCAGCGTCGCGAGCGTGTCGGTGTCGGCGATCACGCAGCAGGGCTGGTGGAAGGCACCGATCATGTTCTTGCCGCGAGGATGGTTGACGCCGGTCTTGCCGCCGACCGAGGAGTCGACCTGCGCCAGCAGCGTGGTGGGCACCTGCAGGAAGGGCACACCGCGCTGGTAGGTCGCGGCTGCGAAGCCCGCCATGTCCCCGACCACGCCGCCGCCGAGCGCCAGCACCGTGGTGTGGCGGTCGCAGCGCGCCTCGAGCAGCGCATCGTAGATGGAGGCGAGCGTCTCGAGGGTCTTGTACTGTTCGCCATCGGGCAGGATCTTCACCACCGCGAGCCGATCCCCGAGCGCCGCGCGCACGCGCTCCAGGTACAGCGGCGCCACCGTGGCGTTGCTCACCACGGCAATCCGGCCGCGGGGAACGTGGCGCAGCAGCAGTTCGGCGTCACCGAGCAGGCCGGCGCCGATATAGATCGGGTAGCTGCGCTCGCCGAGGTCGACTTCGAGAATTTCAGCAGGCATGGAGGCTTCTGGCAGCGGTTGTGTGGAGCCGCCGCCCGGCGCGCTCCCCGGGGCGAAGCTTAACGGCGAATGCGCCGGGCCACCAGTCAACCGGCGCACGGCCTCAGGGCGCGCGCAGGAATTCCATGATTTCCTGCACCACGGACTTGGCGCCGCGTCCGTCCGTGCGCACCACCAGGTCGGCGATCTCGCGATACAGCGGGTCGCGCAGCGCGAGCAGTTCGCGCAGCACCTCCTCGCGGTCGCCCGAGCGCAGCAGCGGGCGCTTGCGGTCGCGCCGCGTGCGCGAGAGCTGCTGCTTCACCGAGGTTTCGAGATAGACCACGGCACCCATGGCGCGCAGCAGGCGGCGGTTCTCCTCGCGCAGCACCGCGCCGCCGCCGGTGGCGATGACCGCGCCGCGGCTGGCGGCGAGATCGCGGATGGTCGCGGTTTCACGGTCGCGAAAGCCTTCCTCGCCCTCGACGTCGAAGATCCACGCGATGCTCGCGCCGGTGCGCTCCTCGATCAGTGTATCGGTGTCCTGGAAGACCACGCCGAGCTCGTCGGCGAGTGCACGGCCGATGGTGCTCTTGCCGGCCCCCATGGGGCCGACGAGCACCACGTTCCTCGAAAACTCCATCCCGGCGCGGTCAGTCGATCAGCTTTTCGCTGAGGATGCGCGGCGTGATGAAGATCAGCGTCTCGTTCTTGCTGGTCTCGGTCACGTCCTTGCGGAACAGGCGCCCGACGTAGGGTATGTCGCCCAGCACCGGGGTCTTGGTCTGGCTGACGATCTCCTCGGTCTGGAACACGCCGCCCAGCACCACGGTCTCGCCGTTGCCCACCAGCACCTCGGTATTGAGCGCCGTGGTGTCGATGGTCGGGATCTGCGAACCGAACTCGCCGTTGATGAACTCGCCCACCGAGTCCTGGTTGATCAGCAGCTTCATCAGCACCCGGCCGTCCGGCGTGATGTGCGGCGTCACGTCGAGCTGCAGCACCGCGTCCTTGAACTCCACGGTGGTCTCGCCCGAGGCAGAGGAGGTCTGGTACGGAACCTCGGTACCCTGGCGGATGGTGGCCTGCTGCTTGTCGCCGGTGATCACCTTGGGCTGCGAGACGATCTCGCCGTTGCCGGAGGCCTCCAGGGCGGAGAGTTCGGCGTTCAGCAGCAGGTCGTTGGAGGTGAAGCCGATCGCGATGGAGCTGGTGCCCTGGCCGGTGACGCCGAGGTCGACCGCGAGCGCGTCGGGGAACGTGATGTCCTCGCCGTTGTTGATCTCCGCGAGCGTGTTCTGGCTGCCGCCAATGCTCCAGATCTTGTTGCCGTCCTCGTCCTTGCCGGCGCCGCCCCATTCCACGCCGATCTGCTGCGAGAAATCGGTGGAGGCGACCACGATGCGCGCCTCGATCAGCACCTGGCGGATCGGCACGTCGATCAGCTTGATCAGGCGGCGCAATTCCTCGAGCTTCTCCGCGGTCTCGGTGACCATCAGCGAGTTGGTGCGCTCGTCGACGATGACCTGGCCGCGCGGCGACAGGATGCTCGCCTCGCGCTGGTTGCGGTTCGCGTCGCCGCCCGACTGCGAGGCGCCGGTGGCTACGTTCTGGCTGCCGCGGTTGCCGAACAGCTTGAACAGGTCCTGCGCATTGGCGTACTTGATCTTGATGAACTCGGTCTGCAGCGGCGCGAGTTCCTCGAGCTGGCGGTTGGTCTCGATCTCCTGGCGCTCGCGCTCGGCGATCTCGGCGGCCGGGGCAACCATCAGCACGTTGCCGACCTGGCGCTTGTCGAGGCCCTTGGCCTTGAGGATCAGGTCGAGCGCGTGGTCCCAGGGCACGTTCTGCAGGCGCAGCGTGATGCGCCCGGTCACCGTGTCGCTGGCGACGAGGTTGAGGTCGGTGAAGTCCGCGATCAGCTGCAGTACCGCGCGCACCTCGATGTCCTGGAAGTTCAGCGAC
This sequence comes from Gammaproteobacteria bacterium, assembly GCA_016718385.1. Lineage (GTDB taxonomy): Bacteria > Pseudomonadota > Gammaproteobacteria > Pseudomonadales > UBA5518 > UBA5518. The sequence goes on along the minus strand of JADKDK010000007.1, from coordinate 386,691 downwards.
AGCTTCTCGCCGGTGAACTCGAACTCCTTCTTCTTGGCCTCGGCCTCCTGGGGCGTCAGCGGCTTCACCGCCACCACGTAGGTGGTATCGGCCTGGTAGGCGAGGTAATCGTATTCACCGGTGACCTTGATGCCCACGCTCGCCTGCGAACCGGACTGGCTCACGTCGATCATTTCCACCGGCGTGGCGAAATCGACCACGTCGTAGCGACGCTGCAGCTCGGCCGGCACGGTGGTGTCGAAGAACGACACCTTGATCATGTTGCCCTCGAGACGCACGTCGACGTCCGCCTTGGGATCCGCCAGCTGCAGCTCGATGCGACCCTCGCCGTTGCTGCCGCGGCGGAAGTTGAAGTCCCTGATGCCAGAGTGCACGCCGGCGCGCGAGGCGGCGCCCACTGTCGCGCCGACGCTGCCGCCGGCATCCGTGAGGTACTGCCCGCTCGAGCCCGAACCGACGCTGACCACCAGCTCGTTGCCCTCGACGCTTGCCTGATAAGGCGCGACTTCGACCAGGTTCACGATCACCCGCGTGCGCCCGCCCGACTCGACGACCACGACGCTCTGCGCGTTGTCGAAGGCCAGCGTGTGCTTCTTCTGCTCGAGCGCGCTCGATACGCCCGGCAGGTCCAGCGCGATGCGCGCCGGCTTGTCGATGGTGTAGGACTGCGGCGACGGCGGCGTGCCGTCGAACTTCATGCGGATCTCGAACTTGCCGCCCGGCAGCGCGTTGAAGCCGATGTCCGTCATCGAGACGGGCGCGGCGAACGCCGAGAGCGCCGGCAGCAGCACGGCGAACGCCGCCGCCAGGGCCGACCGCCACGACCTGCGTGCCGTACCGGGAAGGTGACGCGATTTCTTGGTTACGCTGTCCATACTGTCTCCGCGCTCTACTGTTCTGTCAGCTTGATCGTTCGGGGGCGCTCTATCCAGCCACCCACCCCATTGGGGACGATCTCCGTGATGGCGATCTCCGTTTCGGTGGTCGCGACGATCCTGCCGTGGTTCTTGCCCAGATAATTGCCTATCCGGACCCGGTGCACGCCGCTCTCCTCGTCCTTGACCAGCGCCCAGAGCGTTCCCTTCTGGGTCAGCGTTCCCACCATCTGCAGGCCTTCGATATTGAAGCGCTCGAGGAACTCGCGCGCGCGCAGCAGGTCGGGCTTGACGGTCTTGCCCACCTGCACGGCCGCTTCCCTGGCGCTCAGCGGGATATCGAAGGGAGCGCGCATGGACTGCGCGGAATAGGTGAACGACTGGTACGGCTTGAACGTCGGGATCGGCTCTATCGCGCCGACCGGCCGCGCCTTGACCTCGGCCATGTACGCGTCCAGGTCGGCGAAATCGCCGCCGCAGCCGCCCAGCAGGGCGGCACAGAAAACGAGGCTTGCTGTTCTCTTGGCGCCCATCATTGTTCGCCCTTGTATCGGTACGTTTTGGCCTGGATCCGCATGCTCAGCTCGCCGGAGTTGCCGCCGGGAGTGATCGCGAAATCGTGCAGGGTCACGATCCGCGGCAGCCCCGCCACGCCGCTGGCGAACCCGCCGAGATCGTGATAGCCGCCCTTGACGTTGATGTTGATCGGCAGCTCGACGTAGAACTCCGCGGCCCGCTCGCCCTCGAGGGCGATGCTGTCGAACGCGAGGCCCGCGTCGGTGCCCTTCTCGGTGATGTCCTCGAGCAACCCGGGCACCTCGGTGTCCTTGGGCAGCTGCGAGAGCAGCGCGCCGAACTGCTCTTCCATCTCGGCCAGCTGCGCCTTCAGCGCCTCGAGGTTCGCCACCTGGAACGCCTTGAGCCGGTACTCCTCGCGCAACTGCGTTTCCGCCGTTCGTACCGCCAGGAGTTGCTCGCGCATCCCCTTCAGGTGGTAGTTCCAGCCGAGGAAGCAGACCAGTCCGAAGACCAGCACCCACACCACGACCTTGACCGCGATCGGCCAGGAGCCGATGTTGTCCAGCGTGAGATCGGAGAGATTGACCTCGCGCAGCGACTTCAGTGAATCCGCCAGTGCCATACCTTATTCCCCCGCCTCGCCCTGGCCGTCTTCCCCGGTCACGCCCGGCATGCTCACCTTCACGGTCAGGTCGAAATCGTTGGCCTGCTCGCCGAAACCGGGATTGGCCTTCACGCCCTTCAACGTCGGTTCCGAGAACCATTCCGAGGCATCGAGCCGTCGCATCAGGCTGGAAACGCGGTTGTTGGACTCCGCCGTGCCGCGCAGCGTGATCTGCTGCCCGGTGCGCTCCATGCCGCGGAAGTACACGCCGTCGGGCAGCGTGCGCACGATCTCGTCGAAGATGCGCACGATCAGCGGACGCGTGCCCTGCAGGTCCTGGATCACCTTCATGCGATCGATCAGCTGGTTGCGCCGCGCCTGCAGTTCCTTGATCTCGGCCACCTGCTTGTCGAGCGCGGCGATGTGGGTCTTCAGGTACTGGTTGCGCTCGTTCTGGTAGTCGATCTGCCCGTTGATGAGCAGGTGGCCGATCAACGCCACCAGCACGCCGGCGGCGGCCACGCCGCCGAGGACGGCCAGGAACTCCTTGCGCTGCTGCTCGCGCCGCTGCTCGCGCCACGGTAACAGGTTGATCTTTGCCATCAGTCGAAGCTCCTCATCGCGAGGCCACAGGCAATCATCAGCGCGGGGGCATCATTGGCCAGCGCCGCGGAGTTCACGCGCGAGGACACGCCCATGCCCTTGAACGGGTTGGCAACCGTCGTCGGCGTGCCGAGCTTGTCCTCCACTGCCTGCGCGAGGCCCGTGAGCGCCGCGACCCCGCCCGCCAGCACGACGTGATCCACGTCGTTGTACTGCGTCGAGGAGAAGAAGAACTGCAACGAACGGGTGACCTGCTGGATCACGGCTTCGCGAAACGGCTCCAGCACTTCCTGCTCGTAGTCGGCCGGCAGGCCGCCTTCCTTCTTCGCCAGCCCCGCCTCCTGCACGCTCAGGCCGTAGCGGCGCTGGATCTCCTCGGTGAGCTGCTTGCCGCCGAAGAGCTGTTCGCGGGTGTAGATCGTGTGTCCGCCGCTCAGCACGCTGAGCGTGGTCATGGTCGAGCCGATGTCGACGATCGCGACGGTGTAATCCTCGTCGAGGCTTAGCTGGCCCTCGATGAGCCCGAAGGCGCGCTCCATCGCGTAGATCTCGACGTCCACCACGCGCGGCACCAGGTCGGCGGCCTCGATGACCTCGACCCGCGTATCGACGTTCTCGCGCCGGCAGGCGGCGAGCAGCACCTCGACCTGGCCCGGTCCGCGCTCGGACGCGCCCTGGATTTCGAAATCGATGGCCACCTCGTCGAGCGGATAGGGAATGTACTGGTCCGCCTCGACGCTGATCTGCGCTTCCATGGCGTCATCGGAGAGGCCCTCGGCCATCTCGATGATCTTGGTGATGACCGCGGAGCCCGCGACGGCGACCGCGACCTCACTGGTCTTGGTCTTGGCCTTGACCACCACGTCCTTGAGACACTGGGCGACCGCATCGACCTCGGCGATGTTCTTTTCGACCACCGAATTCGGCGGCATCGGCTGTACCGCGTAGCTCTCCACGGTGTAGCGATCGCCGTTGCGACTGAGCTCCAGGAGCTTCACGGAGGTCGAGCTGATATCGATCCCCAGAACCGGTGGCGTCTTCCGTTTGAATAGCCCTATCACGTTGTTTTTCCTGGTGAATCCGGGAGCCTTGCTGGCCTCGCGAGATGGCGCCGGCAGCGAAGCAAGCTTAAGCGTAGTTCAAATCCATAATAAGAAAAGAAAATGTTTATAATCGTTCGCGAGCCTGTTTTTCCGGCCATTCCGGGCCTTTTGAGTCACCAAATCCGATGCGTTCGATTGTAGTCTGGAGCTGGCGCCTGTGCCGCGTGGTGCTGCCGCCGATTGCCGCAGGAGTGATCGCCGTCACAGGCTCGCTGCTGTATCTGGGCCCGCGGCTGCCGTCGGTGGATGTGTTGCGCGACGTCAGGTTCCAGGAGCCGCTGCGCGTCTACACCCGCGACGGCCTGTTGATGGGCGAGTTCGGCGAGATGCGCTGCTCGCCGGTGCGCTTCGAGCAGATCCCCCAGGTGCTCATCCAGGCGGTGCTCGCCGCCGAGGACGACCGTTTCCTGAGCCACCACGGCGTCGATTTCGGCGGGCTGACGCGCGCGGCGTGGGAACTCGCGACCACGCGCAGCATCCAGTCGGGCGGCAGCACGATCACGATGCAGGTCGCGCGCAACTACTTCCTCAGCCGCGACCAGACGTTCGTGCGCAAGTTCAACGAGATCCTGCTCGCGCTGCAGATCGAGCGCGAGCTCGACAAGCGGCAGATCCTCGAGCTCTATCTCAACAAGATATTCCTCGGCTACCGCGCCTACGGCGTCGAGGCCGCGGCTCAGGTCTACTACGGGCGCCCGATCGCGCAGCTGTCGCTGGATGAGGCCGCGCTGATCGCCGGCCTGCCGAAGGCGCCCTCGGCGCTGAATCCGCTCGACAATCCCGCCGGTGCCCGCGCGCGGCGCGACTGGATTCTCGGGCGCATGCTGGAGCTCGGCTACATCGATCGCGCCGCCCACGATGCCGCGCTCGCCGCGCCGGTCGCCGCGCGCCAGCACGGCTCGCGCATCGATCTGCATGCCGAGCACGCCGCGGAAATGGCGCGCGCCGAGATGATCTCCCGCTATGGCCACGAGGCCTATGTCGATGGCTACATCGTGCACACCACCATCGACGGCCGCCTGCAGCGGCAGGCCCAGCATGCGGTGGAGCGCGGACTGCTCGCATACGACAGGCGCCACGGCTTTCGCGGCGCCGAGGCGCGACTCGAGGGCACGACCCCCGGTCAGTGGCTGCCCCAGCTCGCGCGCATCCCCACGGTGGCCGGTCTCGAGCCCGCGGTGGTCACGCACGTCGGCGAGCACGAGATCGACGTGCTCACGGCGCGCGAGTCGGTGCGCATCGGCTGGGAACGCGGACTGTCCGCCGCGCGGCGCTACATGAGCCCCGACTACCGCGGCCCCTCGCCCACCTCCGCCGCCGAGCTCGTGGCTCCCGGCGACGTGGTCAGGATCACGGCCGACGAGCAGGGCTGGCGACTCAGCCAACTGCCCGACGCGCAGGCGGCCCTGGTGTCGCTGGACGCCTCGGACGGCGCGATCCGCGCGCTGGTCGGAGGCCTCGACTTCGACTACAGCAAGTTCAACCGCGTCGCGCAGGCGCGGCGCCAGCCGGGCTCGAACATCAAGCCGTTCATCTATGCCGCAGCGATGGAGAACGGCTTCACGCCGGCATCGGTCATCAACGACGCCCCGATCGTGTTCCACGACCCGGGACTCGAGAAGGTCTGGCGGCCCGAGAACGACTCCGGCAAGTTCTACGGCCCGACCAGCCTGCGCACCGCGCTGGTGAACTCGCGCAACCTGGTCTCGATCCGGCTGCTGCAGCAGCTCGGTGTCGCCAGGGCCGTCGACTACCTGAGCAACCTCGGCTTCGAGCGCGCCGACCTCGTGCCCAACCTCTCGCTCGCGCTCGGCACACCGAGCCTGACCCCGCTCAGCCTGGTGTCCGCCTACGCGATCCTCGCCAATGGCGGCTACAGGGTGCAGCCCTACCTCGTGGGCGAAGTGCGTCGCGCCGGCGGCGAGCTGGTCGCGCGCGCCGATCCGCCTCGCGCCTGCCCCGACTGCATCGGCACCGGGCCGGCGCGCGAAGCCGCCTCGATCGAGGAAGTCCTGGCCGAACCCGCGCCGCAGCCCGAGGCTGCGCCGCAGAAGACCGCCCCGCGCGTCATGGATCCGCGCGTCGCCTACATGATCGACAACATTCTCAGGGACGCCGTGAAGCACGGCACCGGGCGCCGGGCGCTGGAGCTGAAACGCGCCGACATCGCCGGCAAGACCGGCACCACGAACGGACCGACCGACGCCTGGTTCTCCGGGTACGCGGGCATGGTCGTCACGACGGCCTGGCTCGGTTTCGACGCCAACACGCCGCTCGGGCGCCAGGAGTTCGGCGGTTCCGCCACGCTGCCCATCTGGGTCGACTTCATGCGCGAAGCCACCCGCGACATGCCGACCTACGTGCGGCCGATGCCGGTAGGGCTGGTCAACGTGCGGGTCGATCGCCAGACCGGCCTGCTGGCCGCGCCCGGCCAGCGCGATGCGGTGTTCGAACTCTTCCCGCTGGAGAACGTGCCCTCGGTGACACCGACCGGAGACGCCTACCCCTCCGACGAGTACAACACGCAGGACATTTTCTGAATCAGGCGCCCGGCGCGAGCGCCGCCGGGTGGCGCAACTGCATCATCCATGGCGGATGTCCGCGCGCGCGCGCGGGATTGCGCCAGGTCAGCCAGCCGCGCACCTCGACGGCGGTGCCCTCGAGTGCGCGCAGTTCATCGAGGCTGAAGTATTTGCGGTCGGCGTCCGCGATGCGCAGCGACACGCGATCATCGATCTCGACCCACCACGTCGATCCCGCCGGCTCGACCGCGGTCACGCGCCCCTGCAGCAGGCGAAAACCGCTCTCCCCGGGCGCCAGGGTCGCGGTCGCGCGCGGCGCGAAGGCGCCGCTGCGCCACAGCCCGGCACGCGCGGCGCGCGCGCTGCGTTCGGCGCGGCGCAGGCAGTCCAGCTGGCCGAGGTTGGGCGGCACCGTCACCTGGCGCGCGAGGCCGGCAGCGAGCAGCGCGGCCTCGAGGCTCTCGCCGTCGGCGCGGTAGACGTGCGCCAGCGTGCGGCCGTAGCGGTCGCGCCGATCCGAGCCGACCACGACGCCCAGGCGCCCGGAGCCGAGGAAGCTGCGCGCGAAGCGGGTGGCTTCGACGGCCCCCGCCTCCGGGCGGCCGTCGCTGCCGCGCGTCTCGGGGGCGTTGACGCCGATCAGCCTGAGGCGACTGCCGTCGGCGAGTGCCAGCGTGTCGCCATCGACCACCTTGGCCAGGCGAGCGGGCGTGAGTCCGGGACCGGGAGCACAGGAAGGATCCGCCGCGGCGACCCGCGCCAGGCAGCAGACGCACAGCAGGACGCCGGCCGCTCGCGCGACCGGCGTCCCGGACAGCCTCTGCAGGAAGGCGGCAGCGCTCGGCAACAATGCCCGGCCGCCGGAGGAATCAGTCCTGACGGCGCGTGCCGACAGCGCCGAAACGCTTCTTGAAACGGTCGATACGACCGCCGGTGTCCATCACCTTCTGCTTGCCCGTGTAGTACGGGTGGCATTTCGAGCAGACGTCGATATGCAGGTTCTTCACGAGCGTGGAGCGCGTCTCGATCACGTTGCCGCAGCTGCAGTTGGCGGAAACCTTGTCGTAAGCGGGATGTATATCGGCTTTCATCGTGTCACCTTGCCGCGCCCTGGCGCCCGCCCTGCTCTGGCCGGGGGGAATCGCCGCGCCGTTGGAATAAAAAAGAGCGCGGCATACTAAGCACTGGGACCCGCGATGGCAAGCCGCCCGGTCGGCGGCTGTGGAAAATACCCGTCCGGGGGCTGGACGGGCCGCGGACGCGCCCATACCCTCCGACCATGCCCGCCGAACCGATCCTGCGCGTCGCCATCCCCGCACCGCTGCGCCACGCCCTCGACTACCTGCCGCCGGCCGGTGTCGGGGCCGGCGCGATCGGCCCCGGCATGCGCGTCGTGGTGCCGCTGGGGCCGCGGCGCCTGGTCGGCGTGATCACCGAGGTGATCGCGCGCAGCGAGCTGGCGCCGGGGAAGCTGCGCCGCGCCCTGGCGCTACCCGACGCCGCACCGCTCGTGCCGCCGGACCTGCTCGCGCTCTGCACCTTCGCCGCCCGCTACTACCACGCGCCGCTCGGCGAGGTGGTCGTGAACACGCTGCCGGTGGAACTGCGCACGGTCGAGCGCGCGCCACGGCGCGTCGCGCGCTGCTGGCAGGCGACGACGGAGAGTTTCGGGCTGGGCGAGGCGGCGCTCGCACGCGCCCCGAAGCAGGCCGCGGCACTCGCGTTCCTGCAGCGACAGGGCCCCGCGGACGATGCCGCCTGCCGCGCCGCCGGAATCGACGGCGCGACATTGCGCGCGCTGGAGCACAAGGGCCTGGCGATGGCCGCACCGGCGGGCCACGCCGCGACGCCCGCGGTGCCGGCGCCAGCGGCCAGCGCCGCGGCGCCGGCACTGAACGCCGGGCAGCAGGCCGCGCTGGCGGCGCTGGAGCAGGCCTGCGGCGCCTTCCACTGCGCGCTGCTCGAGGGCGTGACCGGCAGCGGCAAGACCGAGGTGTACCTGCGCTTCATCGAGCGCGTGCTCGCGCGCGGGCGCCAGGCGCTGGTGCTGGTGCCCGAGATCGGCCTCACGCCACAGACGCGCCAACGCTTCGAGGCACGCTTCGGGCACGGCATCGCGGTGCTGCACTCGGGGCTTGGCGACCGCGAACGCCTCGACACCTGGCGCCGCTGCGCCGACGGCCGGGCGCGGGTGCTGATCGGCACGCGCTCGGCGCTGTTCAGCCCGCTGCCGGAACTCGGCGCGATCATCGTCGACGAGGAGCACGACGCCTCGTTCAAGCAGCAGGAAGGCTTCCGCTACTCGGCGCGCGACCTCGCGGTGGTGCGCGCGCGCCAGCTCGGCGTGCCCGTGGTACTCGGTTCCGCCACGCCCTCCACCGAGAGCCTCGCGAACTGCGCGAGCGGCCGCTTCCTGCACCTGCGGCTGCACGAGCGCGCCGGTGCCGCGCGCCCGCCCGCGGTGCGACTGCTCGACGTCAGGGGGCAGGCGCTCGAGGGCGGCATGTGCGGCGATACCATCGCGCGCATCGGCGCAGAGCTCGCCGCGGGCAACCAGGCGCTGGTGTTCCTGAACCGCCGCGGCTGGGCACCGGTGCTGAGCTGCACCGACTGCGGCTGGATGGGCGAGTGCCGCCACTGCGACGCGCGCATGACGCTGCACCGCGCCGAGCGGCTGCTGTGGTGCCACCATTGCGATGCGCGCTCGCCCGTGCCCTCGGCTTGTCCGCATTGCCGCAGCGCGCGCCTGGTCGCGCTCGGCACCGGCACCGAGCGCACCGAGCACACGCTGCAACGCCTGTTCCCCGCGTTCCCGATCCGCCGCATCGATCGCGGCACGATGCAGGCGCGCGACGCGATGGAACAGCTCATCGGCCAGCTCGAGCGCGGCGAGCCCTGCATCCTGGTCGGCACGCAGATGCTGGCCAAGGGGCATCACTTCCCGCACGTGACGCTGGTCGCGATCATCGACCTCGACGGCGGGCTGTTCAGCGCCGACTTCCGCGCCGCCGAGCGCACCGGGCAGCTGCTGGTACAGGTCGCCGGGCGCGCCGGGCGCGCCGAGCGTCCCGGCGAGGTGCTGGTGCAGACCTTCCACCCGGGGCATCCCTGGCTGACGCGACTGGTGGACGGGGGCTACGAGGCATTCATCGAGCCGATCCTCGTCGAACGCCGCCAGCAGGGGCTGCCGCCCTACGCGCATCTGGCGATCCTGCGCGCCGAGAGCCGCGAGCAGCAGCCCGCGCTCGCGCTCCTGCAGGAGCTCAAGCAGGAGTTGCTGCACGAGCACCGCACGGTGCAGATCATCGGCCCCGTGCCGGCGCCGATGCAGCGCCGCGCCGGGTTCCACCGGCTGCAGCTGCTGCTGTCGCACGCGCAGCGCACCCCGCTGCACGCCGCCCTCGATGCCGCGTGCGGGCTGCTCGAGACCCGGCGCGCGCCCGGCGTCGAACGCTGGCACATCGACGTGGACCCGCAGGAAGGCGCCTGAAAACGCGGCGCCGTTTGGCAACAGCCCACGCGATACTGATAATGCGCACTCCCGGGCCGCCGGCCCGCCCGTAGCCGCAGCGCTCCGGCGCACCCACACTGCAGATCCGACCATGGCCCATGACTTCGCCAAACAACGTGCCGCGCGGGCGAACCGCTCCGGCCAGCCCGCGCACGCACCGTGGCTCTGGCTCGTCAGCGGCATCGTGATCGGCACGCTGGTCAGCTTCCTGGTCTACCTCGCCACGCTCACCCCGCCGCCGCAGCAGGCGGCAACGGTGAGCGCCGACGCGGCGGGGGAGGAACCGGCGAAGGCAGCGGCTACCGAGCCCGCGAAGACGAAAAAAGCTGCGACAGCCCCCGAAACCAGGCCGCAGTTCGATTTCTACGACATCCTGCGCCAGACGGAGAACGGCAACGCTGCGGCCGAGGCCGCGACGCAGGCAGCCCAGGCCAGCGCCAGGCCAGCACAACCCGTGGAGGTGCCCGAGCCGCAGACGCCCGCACCGACGGTCGCCGCCGCGAAGCCCGCGGCCACGCCGGCGACCGGAGCGCCTCCCGCTGCAGGCGCCGCAGCAAGCGCTCCCGCCGCCGCGACGCCTGCAACGCCGAAGCCGGAAACACCCAGGGCCGCCGCGCTCGCGATGCAGGCCGGCGCCTTCAGCCAGCATGCCGACGCGGATCGCCGCCGCGGCGAGATCCTGCTGCTCGGCTACGACGCCCGCGTCGAAACCGTCAAGGGCGCCGACGGCCAGACCCGCTACCGCGTCACGGTCGGCCCCTTCGCCGACCCGGCCGCGCTCGCCAACGCGCGCCGCGCGCTGCGCGACGTGGGCATCGAGACGCTGTGAACGCACGGCGCACTTGAAACGGCGCGCCCGCGCCCGCATATCGTTTCATCAGGCGCGCTGCGCCACATCGCACCTGGATCACGAGAGGAGAGCGCCTTGGAGCAGTATCGGGGAACCACCATCCTCTCGGTCAGGCGCCACGGCAAGGTGGTGATCGGCGGCGACGGCCAGGTGTCGATGGGCAATACCGTCATGAAGTCCAACGCACGCAAGGTGCGCCGCCTGCACGAGGGCAAGGTCATCGCGGGCTTCGCCGGCGGCACCGCCGACGCGTTCACGCTGTTCGAGCTCTTCGAGGCGCAACTCGACAAGCACCAGGGGCAACTGGTGCGCGCCGCGGTCGAGCTGGCCAAGGCCTGGCGAACCGATCGCGCCCTGCGCCGGCTCGAGGCGCTGCTCGCGGTGGCTGACCGCGGCAACTCGCTGATCATCACCGGCAACGGCGACGTGATCGAGCCCGAGGACAGCCTGATCGCGATCGGCTCCGGGGGACCCTACGCGCAGTCCGCCGCGCGTGCCCTGCTGCGCCACACCGACATGCCGGCGCGCGAGATCGTCGAGAGCAGCCTCGGCATTGCCGCCGACATCTGCATCTACACCAACCACAACCGCACCATCGAAGAGCTCGACGCCGCGCCCTGAGGCGCGGCGCGACACCACCGCCCGCACACCAACGGTATTGCGCCCATGTCCAGCATGACCCCCCGCGAGATCGTCCACGAACTCGACCGCTACATCATCGGCCAGCAGGAAGCCAAGCGTGCCGTCGCGGTGGCGCTGCGCAATCGCTGGCGCCGCACGCAACTCGACCCCGAGCTCGCGCGCGAGGTCACGCCGAAAAACATCCTGATGATCGGCCCGACCGGTGTCGGCAAGACCGAGATCGCGCGCCGCCTCGCGCGCCTCGCCAACGCGCCCTTCCTCAAGATCGAGGCCACCAAGTTCACCGAGGTCGGCTACGTGGGGCGCGACGTGGAGTCGATCGTGCGCGACCTGGTCGACGTATCGCTGAAGATGCACCGCGAGTCCGAGATCGCCAGGGTGCGCGAACGCGCGCTGGATGCCGCCGAGGAACGCATCCTCGATGCGCTGCTGCCGCCGGCGCGCCCGGCGCCGGGCGCCGCACCCGAGCGCGATTCCGCCGCGCGCCAGGTGTTTCGCAAGAAACTGCGCGAAGGCGAGCTCGACGAGCGCGAGATCGACATCGAGCTCGCCACCGCGCCGGTGGGCGTCGAGATCATGGCCCCGCCGGGCATGGAAGAGATGACCAGCCAGCTGCAGGGCATGTTCGCGAACCTGTCCGCCGGGCGCAGCAGGACGCGCCGCCTCGGCGTGCGCGCCGCGCTGAAGATGGTCGAGGACGAGGAGGCCGCGAAGCTCGTCAACGAGGAGGAGCTCAAGCGCCGCGCGCTGGAGGCGGTGGAGCAGAACGGCATCGTGTTCCTCGACGAGATCGACAAGGTCGCGCGACGCTCCGAGTACCAGGGCGCCGACGTCTCGCGCGAGGGCGTGCAGCGCGACCTGCTGCCGCTGATCGAGGGCTGCACCGTTAGCACCAAGCACGGCACGGTGCGCACCGACCACATCCTGTTCATCGCCTCGGGCGCTTTCCACCTCGCCAGGCCCTCGGACCTGATCCCCGAACTGCAGGGCCGCCTGCCGATCCGCGTCGAGCTCGGCGCGCTCAGCCCAGAGGATTTCGCGCGCATCCTCACCGAGCCCAACGCCTCGCTCACCGAGCAGTACCGCGCGCTGCTGGCGACCGAGAACCTCGCGGTGGAATTCACCCCCGAGGGCATCCGCCGCCTCGCCGAGGTGGCGTGGGAAGTGAACGAGCGCACCGAGAACATCGGCGCGCGGCGCCTGCACACGGTGATGGAGCGCCTGCTCGAGGAGGCCTCCTTCAGCGCCGCCGATCGCGGCTCGAGCCGCGAGACCAGCCGGCTCGTCATCGACGCCGCCTACGTCGACGCGCAGCTCGGGGAGCTCGCGCGCAATGAGGATTTGAGCCGCTTTATCCTGTAAACTAGCGGGCCAGTCCAGGGGGGGAGCGTCGGGCGCGAGCATGAGCGTACAGGTCAAGGTGCCCGAGACGATCCGCCTGCACCGGGCATCACGCGTGCTGGAGCTCGGCTATGCCGACGGCGAGCATTACAGCCTGAGTTGCGAGTACCTGCGCGTGTACTCGCCCTCGGCCGAGGTGCGCGGCCACGGCGCCGGGCAGGAAACGCTGCAGACCGGCAAGCGCCTGGTCACCATCGAGCGCATCGAGACCGTGGGCAACTACGCCCTGCAGTTCCACTTTTCCGACGGCCACGACAGCGGCATCTACTCCTGGGAGTACCTGCACGAGCTGTGCCGCGAGCAGCACAAGCGCTGGGCCGATTACCTCGCACGCCTCGCGCTCGCCGGCGCCTCGCGCGAACCGGCGGGCCCCGTCCTGATCGCCAGGCAATGAGCACGCGCCACGGAGACGCCCATGGCTGAAGACCGCACCACGCATTTCGGCTACCGCGAGGTTCCCGAGACGGAAAAGGCGCGCCTGGTGGGCGGCGTGTTCCACTCGGTGGCGGCGCGCTACGACCTCATGAACGACCTGATGTCGGGCGGCATCCACCGCCTGTGGAAGCGCCTGGCGATCGAGCTCTCCGGCGTGCGCGAGGGCCAGCGCGTGCTCGACGTCGCCGGCGGCACCGGCGATCTCGCGGCGCGCTTCTCGCGCATCGTGGGCAGCTCGGGCCGCGTGGTGCTCTCGGACATCAACGAGTCCATGCTCGGCACCGGGCGCAACAAGCTGCTCGACCACGGCGTGTGCGCCAACGTCGATTTCGTGCTCGCCGACGCCGAGCAGTTGCCCTTCGCCGACGCGAGCTTCGACTGCATCACGATCGCCTTCGGCCTGCGCAACGTCACGCACAAGGAGCGCGCGCTGGAGTCCATGCTGCGCGTGCTGCGCCCCGGCGGACGCCTGCTGGTGCTGGAGTTCTCGAAACCCACGAGCGAGCTGCTCGGCAAGCTCTACGATGCCTACTCCTTCGGCGTGCTGCCCAGGCTCGGCAAGCTCGTGGCCGGCGACGAGGACAGCTACCGCTACCTCGCCGAATCGATCCGCATGCACCCGGACCAGGAAACGCTGCGCGACATGATGGAGGACGCGGGCTTCGAGCGCTGCGACTTCCACAACATGACCGGCGGCATCGTGGCGGTGCACCGCGGCTTCAAGGCCGACGCATGAATGCCGGCGCCTCGACGCTGAACGTCGCCGCGCTCGCCGCGCTGGAGCGCGCGATCAATGCCGCCCTCGGCATGGACGACGCCACGCGCGAGCAGGTGAACGCGCTCGCGGGCAAGGTGTTCTGCATCGACTGCAGCGTGCCGGCGCTGCGCGCCTACATCGCGCCCGGCGCGGACAGCGTGCGACTCTACAGCCATTACGAGGGCGCGGTGTCCTGCACCGTGAGCGGCGCGGGATCGGATTTCGTGGCGCTGCTCGGGGCCGCCGACAAGGCCAGCGCGCTGGTGAACGGCAACCTGCGCATCAGCGGCGACAGCGCCCCGCTGCTCGCGCTCGAGAAGGCGCTCGGCACGCTCGAGCTCGACTGGGAACAGCGCCTGGCGCTCGTGGTCGGCGACGTCGCCGCGCACCAGCTCGGGCGCGCCGCGCGCGGCTCGGCGCGCTGGGGACGCCGGGCGCACGGCTCGCTCGCGCGCCACGTCGAGGAGTTCATCCACGAAGAGGCGCGCCTCGCGCCGCCGCGGCTCGAGGTCGAGGATTTCTTCGCCGACCTGCGCGCCACCGCGCAGCGCGGCGAACGGCTGGAGGCGGGGATCCGCCGCCTCGGCCGGCGCATCGACGCACTCGCCGCCCGCGACCGCACGCGCCGCGGATAAGCCACGATGTCGCGCGTGGCGCGCCTCGCGCGCATCCTCCAGGTCTGCCGGCGCTACCGTCTCGACACCTTCCTCGACACCGGGCACGTGCCGCAGTCCTGGCGAAGGCTCCTGCGCCTGGCGCCGTTCACCCGGGGCGGGGAGCCCGCGCAATCGCGCGCCGTCAGGCTGCGCCGCGCCCTCGAGGACCTGGGGCCGATCTTCATCAAGTTCGGGCAGCTGCTGTCGACGCGGCGCGACCTGATTGCGCCCGATATCGCCGACGAACTGAGCCGCCTGCAGGATGCCGTGCCGCCCTTTCCCGCCGCCGAGGCGCAGGCCATCGTGGAGCGCGCGCTCGGCAAGCCGGTGGAACAGCTGTTCGCGAGCTTCGAGGCCACACCGCTCGCCTCGGCCTCGGTCGCGCAGGTGCACGCCGCCACGCTGTTCGATGGCCGGCGCGTCGTGGTGAAGGTGATCCGCCCCGGCATCGAGCGCACGATTCGTGAGGACGTCCGCCTGCTCTACACGCTGGCGCACTGGCTCGAGCGCTTCCATCCGGACGGGCGGCGCCTGCGCCCGGTCGAGGTGATACGCGATTACGAGCAGATCGTGCTCGACGAGCTCGACCTGCAGCGCGAGGCGGCCAACACCTCGCAGCTGCGGCGCAACTTCCTCGACTCGGACCTGCTCTACGTGCCCGAGGTGCACTGGGACTACACGCGACGCAACGTGTTCGTGATGGAGCGCATCCACGGCATCCCGGTATCCGACGTGGCGGCGCTGACAGCGGCGGGCGTCGACCTCAAGGAGCTCGCCGAGCGCGGCGTGAAGATCTTCTTCACGCAGGTGTTCCGCGACAGCTTCTTCCACGCCGACATGCACCCGGGGAACATCTTCGTGGAGGTCACCGACCCGGCGCGCCCGCGCTACATCGGCATCGACTGCGCGATCATGGGCAGCCTCAGCGACTTCGACCAGTATTACCTCGCGCGCAACCTGCTCGCGATCTTCCAGCGCCGCTACCGCGAGGTCGCCGAGCTGCATGTCGAGTGCGGCTGGGTGCCGCCGCAGACGCGCGTGCACGATTTCGAGGCCGCGATGCGCGCCACCTGCGAGCCGGTCTTCGAGAAGCCGCTCGGGGAGATCAGCTTCGGCCAGCTGCTGGTCTACCTGTTCCAGACCGCACGCCGCTTCGACATGGAGGTGCAGCCCTCGCTGGTGCTGCTGCAGAAGACGCTGCTGCACATCGAGGGGCTCGGCCGCCAGCTCTACCCCGAGCTCGACCTGTGGGCCAACGCCAAGCCCTTCCTCGAGCAATGGGTGAGCGACCGCTACTCGCCGCGCGGACTGCTCGAGAAGCTGCAAAAGCGCGCCCCGGGCTGGCTCGAGCAGCTGCCGCAGCGCCCGGAGAAGATCCTCGAGGCGCTGCGGCCCGTCGAGGCGCCGCGCGCCCCGGCGGCGCAGGCCGCAACGGGCCACGGCGCGGCGCGCCAGGGCGGCGATCGCTGGCGGTTGCTGGAACTGCTGGTCGCGGCGGGCGGCATGGTGCTGGTGAACCCGGATATCGCCGCCCAGGCGCCGGCACAATGGCATCCGGCGACATGGGTGTTCGCGGCACTGGCCGTGCATGCACTGTTCACGCGCCGAGCGTAGGTCCGCATGCATGCGGACGCATTCCGACCGTGTCCGGATAAATCCGGACCCACGTGGCATAATCCGCGCCCATGAAAGCACCCGCCGATCTCGCCGCCACCGTAACCTGGAACGAACAGGGGCTCGCGCCCGCCATCGTGCAGGACGCCGCCTCGGGCCGCGTGCTGATGCTGGCGTGGATGAACGCCGAGTCGCTGCGCCTCAGCGTCGCGGAAGGCCGCGCGATCTTCTGGTCGCGCTCGCGCGGGCAGCTGTGGCGCAAGGGCGAGAGCTCGGGCCACGTGCAGACGCTGCACGAGGTGCGCCTGGACTGCGACAGGGACGCATTGCTGCTGCGGGTGGAACAGACCGGGGGTATCGCCTGTCATACCGGACGCGAGAGCTGCTTTTTCCTGCGCCTCGACGAGCAGGGCTGGCAAGCGGCGGACCCGGTGCTGCGCGAGCCGCAACAGATCTACGGAGGCGCTCATGAGTGAGGTGCTGGCGCGGCTGGACGCGGTGATCGCCGAGCGCAGGCGCAGCGCCGACCCCGCCACCTCCTACGTCGCGAAGCTCTGCCACGGCGGGCTGGATCGCATCCTGAAGAAGGTTGCCGAGGAGAGCGGCGAGACCCTGCTCGCGGCGAAGAACGTCGAGCGCGGCGGCGACCGCCGGGAGCTCGTCGGCGAAACCGCGGACCTCTGGTTCCATTGCCTGGTCATGCTGGCCAAGCTCGATTTGCAGAGTTCGGACGTGCTCGCCGAGCTCGATCGGCGCTTCGACCTGTCGGGAATCGCCGAGAAGGCGGCCCGGGAACACACTTCGCGCGCGGACTGAGGTTGCGCGCCTCACACGGGAGAACGGTATGGGATTGGGCGGCATCAGCATCTGGCAGCTTCTGATCATCCTGGTGATCGTCGTGCTGCTGTTCGGCACCAAGCGGCTCGGCTCGATGGGATCGGACCTCGGCGCGGCCATCCGCGGCTTTCGCAAGTCGATGCAGGACGAGCCCAAGCCCGAGGACAAGCGCCTGCCCGGCGAGGAGCCGCAGAACTCCGAGGTGATCCAGGGCGAAGCGCAGCGCAGCGAAGAGAAGCACTGAGGCAGTACCGGTGTTCGACATCGGGTTCTCGGAGCTGCTGCTCGTCGGCGTGATCGGCCTGCTCGTGCTCGGCCCCGAACGACTGCCCGGGGCAGTGCGGACGGCCTCGTTGTGGATCGGGCGGATCCGGCGGCAGTTCCACGAAATCAAGACCGAGGTCGAGCGCGAGATAGGCGCCGACGAGATCCGCGCGCAGCTGCGCAACGAGGCGATCATGGACGAGCTGCGCCAGTCGCGCGAGGCGCTGGAGTCCTCGGCGCGCGACATCCGCGCCGGCGTCGAAGCGTCGCCGCAGGCCAGGACCGACGCCGTGCCGGCGCCGGAGGCCGGGGGCGCCACCGGCACCAAGGCCGTGCCATGAGCGCCGAACTCCCGCCGCCGTCGCCCGGGGAGGACGGCGATCGCGAGATGCCCCTGATCGAGCACCTGACCGAGCTGCGCACGCGGCTCATTCGCGCGATGGTCGCCGTGCTGGCGGTGTTCGGTGCGCTGTTCTATTTCGCCAACGACATCTACCAGTTCGTTTCCGAACCGCTGCGCCGCTTCCTGCCGGAAGGCTCGACGATGATCGCCACCGAGGTGGCCTCGCCCTTCCTGGCGCCGTTCAAGCTCACGCTGGTCGTGGCCGCGCTGCTCGCGATGCCCTTCGTGCTGTTCCAGGCCTGGGCCTTCGTGGCGCCCGGCATGTACCGCCACGAGAAGCGCTTCGCGGTGCCGCTGCTCGTTTCGAGCATCCTGCTGTTCTACGGCGGGGTCGCCTTCGCCTATTACTTCGTGTGCCCGATGGTATTCGGTTTCTTCACCAGCATGAGCCCCGAGGGCGTGGCCGTGATGACCGACATCAACCACTACCTGGACTTCGTGCTGACGATGTTCTTCGCCTTCGGATTCGCCTTCGAGATCCCGGTGGCGACGGTGCTGCTGGTGTGGGCGGGCATCACCACGCCGCAGTCGCTGCAGGAGAAGCGCCCCTACGTGATCGTCGGCTGTTTCGTGGTCGGCATGGTGCTCACGCCGCCCGACGTGTTCTCGCAGACGATGCTGGCCGTGCCGATGTGGATGCTGTTCGAGATCGGCCTGCTCGCAAGCCGCTGGCTGCTGGCCGAGAAAGCGCGCAGCGCGCCTAGTTCTGCAGGAGAAACGTGACCGGCCCGTCGTTGCACAGGCTCACCTGCATCGAGGCGCCGAAAATGCCGCTCGCCACCGGGGCGTGGCTTTCGCGCAAGACTCCCAGCACCCGCTCGTAGAGCGCATTCGCCACCTCCGGCGCCGCCGCCGTGCTGAAGCCCGGGCGCAGTCCGCGCGTGGTATCGGCCGCCAGGGTGAACTGCGACACGAGCAGCACGCCGCCGCCCGCGGCGCGCACGTCGAGGTTCATGCGGCCGTCGGCATCCGCGAACACGCGGTAGGCCAGCAGGCGCGCCGCGATCGCATCGGCGCGGGCCGCGTCGTCCTCGCGCTCCACGCCCAGGAACACCAGCATCCCCGGGCCGATGCGCCCGGCCTCCTGCCCGTCGACCTCGACCGCCGCCCAGCGCACGCGCTGGATCAGGGCCCGCACGGGGCCTCAATCGTCCGCGAGCAGCGTGGCGACGTCGCGGGCGGCGCGCACCAGCGCATCCGTGATGCCGGGCTCGGCGGCCGAGTGGCCGGCGTCGCGGATGATCCGCAGTTCCGCCTTCGGCCATGCCGCGTGCAACGCGAAGGCGTTGTCGACGGGGCAGACCATGTCGTAGCGGCCGTGGATGATGAAGCCCGGGATGTCCGCGATGCGGTATGCCTCGCGCAGCAGCTGGTCCGGGGCGAGGAAGGCATCGTTCACGAAGTAATGCGCCTCGATGCGCGCCAGCGCCAGCGCGACATGCGGATCGGAGAAATGCCCGATCACCTCGTGGTTCGGCCGCAGCGTGGCGCACTGCGCCTCCCACAGTGACCAGGCCTTCGCCGCCGACATGCGCGCAATCTCGTTGGAGCCGGTCAGCCGGCGATGATAGGCGCGCATGAAGTCGCCGCGCTCCGCGGCCGGGATGTGCTCGGCGTAGTCGCGCCAGTAATCCGGGAATACGCGGCTCGCGCCGTGCTGGTAGAACCACGCGAGGTCCTCGGGCCGGCACAGGAAGATGCCGCGCAGGATCATCGCGCGCACGCGCTGCGGATGCGCCTCGGCATACGCGAGACTGAGCGTGCTGCCCCAGGAACCGCCGAACAGCACCCACTTCTCGATGCCGAGGAATTCGCGGATGCGCTCGATGTCGCCGACCAGCGCCTGCGTGTCGTTGGCCCCGAGCTCGGCATGCGGCGTCGAATGCCCGGCGCCGCGCTGGTCGAACAGGATGATGCGGTAGTCCTGCGGGTCGAAGAAGCAGCGGTTGGCGGGCTGGCAGCCGGCGCCCGGCCCGCCGTGCACGAAAAGCACCGGGATGCCATCAAGGTTGCCGCTCTCCTCGAGGTAGAGCTCGTGCGGCGGATCCACCGCTAGCCGGTGCACCTGGCGGAGCTTGCTCGGGAAACAGTGTCAGCATGGCCAAGGCGCCACTGGGCGGTGGTCGCCATTCTGGCCGCGCATTCTCGGCACGCGAAGCCGCGGGCGGCACCGTGGGTCGCGTCGGTGCCAACGCCGAACCCGCTGCATTGCCGCAGGCACAAGTCGGCATGAATGCCGACCTACTCTTCCCGGCGTCCGGCGCGGCGGCGCTCCACTTCCTTCAGCAGCTTCTTGCGCAGGCGGATACTCTGCGGCGTGACCTCGACCAGCTCGTCCTCGTCGATGAAATCCAGCGCCTGCTCGAGGGACATGCGGATCGGAGGCGTCAGCAGGATGTTCTCATCGGAGCCCGCGGCGCGCACGTTGGTCAGCTGCTTGCCCTTGGTCGGGTTCACCGCGAGGTCGTTGTCGCGGCTGTGGATGCCGATCAGCTGGCCCTCGTAGACCTCGACGTTCGGCCCGATGAACAGCCGCCCGCGCTCCTGCAGGCTGAACAGCGCGTAGCCGAGCACCTTGCCCGCGACCATCGAGACCAGCACGCCGTTCTGGCGCGCCGCGACCTCGCCGGCCTTCACCGGCCCGTAGTGATCGAAGATGCTGTTCAGCACGCCGGTGCCCGAGGTCATGGTCAGGAACTGGTTGCGAAAGCCGATGATCCCGCGCGAGGGGATCATGTATTCCAGGCGCACGCGGCCCTTGCCGTCCGGCACCATGTCGCGCAGCTCGCCGCGGCGCTTGCCCATCTCTTCCATGATCGGGCCCTGGTGCGTCTCCTCGCAGTCGATCAGCAGCGACTCGTAGGGCTCCTGCTCGACGCCGTCGATCACGCGGCGGATCACCTCGGGGCGCGAGACGCCCATCTCGAAGCCCTCGCGGCGCATCTTCTCGATCAGCACCGAGAGGTGCAGCTCGCCGCGGCCCGAGACCACGAAGCGGTCCGGCGTGCTGCCGTCCTGCACGCGCAGCGCCACGTCGGACAGCAGCTCGCGCTCGAGGCGGTCACGGATGTTGCGGCTGGTCACGAACTGGCCCTCGCGACCGGCGAAGGGCGAGTCGTTGACCTGGAAGGTCATGCTCACTGTCGGCTGGTCGATGGTCAGCACCGGCAGCGCCTCCGGCGCGGCCGGGTCGCACAGCGTCGAGGAAATCTTCAGGTTGTCGATGCCGGTGATGCTGACGATGTCGCCTGCCTCGCCTTCGGCGATCTCGGCTTTCTCCATGCCCATCTGGCCCAGCACCGAATTGATGCGCGCATTGCGGCGCGTGCCGTCGGCCTCGATCACCACCACCGGCATGCCCGGCCTTGCCACGCCGCGTTTCACGCGCCCGATACCGATCACGCCGACGTAGCTGGAGTAGTCCAGCGCGCAGATCTGCATCTGGAACGGCCCGTTGCTGTCCGCGGGCGGCGGGGGCACGCGAGCGACGATCATCTCGAGCAGCGGCGACATGTCCTCGGCCAGCTGGTCCGGCTCGGGGCCGGCCACGCCGTTCAGCGCCGAGGCGTAGATCACCGGGAAGTCGAGCTGCTCGTCGGTCGCGCCGAGGCGGTCGAAGAGGTCGAACACCTGGTCCATCACCCAGTGCGGGCGCGCGCCCGGGCGGTCGACCTTGTTCACGACCACGATCGGATTGAGGCCCGCCTCGAAGGCCTTGCGCGTCACGAAGCGCGTCTGCGGCATCGGGCCGTCGACCGCATCGACCAGCAGCAGCACGCTGTCGACCATCGACAGGATGCGCTCGACCTCGCCGCCGAAGTCGGCGTGGCCGGGGGTGTCGACGATGTTGATGCGATAGCCGTTCCAGTCGATCGCGGTGTTCTTGGCCAGGATCGTGATGCCGCGCTCGCGTTCCTGGTCGTTGGAGTCCATGATGCGTTCCTTGCCCGCATCACGCCGCCCGAGGGTGCCGCATTGCTGGAACAGCTTGTCGACCAGGGTGGTCTTGCCATGATCGACGTGGGCGATGATGGCGATATTGCGCAAATGTTCCCGCACAGGAAACCTCGATAATAGATGGGGTGGATGTGAAGAGGGGGGAAAAACCGGGCGCGCAGTATAGCCAATCGCCTGTTGCCGATCCGGTGATTAATGCAGATAGGCCCGGTGATATATTCGCACCAGGAACGCCTGGCACCGAATTGGTGCAACGCGCCCCAACTTGGAGCACCGCCGCGCGCCAAACGGGCGCCGCCCTGCGAAAAACGCCGCTTTGAACAGCCACTTCGGGGGCAGCTGGCATGGCACGCTGCTTGCTTTGTTCGTACAAGCCTGCGTGCGGCACGAAGCGCCGGCGCGACTAGCTTGCAGACTCGCTGTAATATCCCGGGCCCACAGCCCCTTACTTCCCGCTCGGAGGAAACCATGTCGGAACAGACTCTCAAACTGATCAAGGAAAACGACGTCAAGTGGGTCGATCTTCGATTCACCGACACGAAGGGCAAGGAACAGCACCTCACGATCCCCTCCAGCGAAGTGACCGCCGACTTCTTCGAGGACGGCAAGATGTTCGACGGCAGCTCCATCGCGGGCTGGAAGGCGATCAACGCCTCCGACATGCTGCTGATGCCCGACGACAAGAGCTCGGTGCTCGACCCCTTCTTCGAGGAGTCGGCCGTGATCCTGCGCTGCAACGTCCTCGAGCCCGACACCAAGCAGGGCTACAACCGCGACCCGCGCTCCATCGCGGCGCGCGCCGAGGAGTACATGCGCTCGACCGGTATCGCCGACAGCGCGCTGTTCGGACCGGAACCCGAGTTCTTCGTCTTCGACGACGTGAAATGGCATGCCGACATCAGCGGCGCGATGTACCAGATCTTTTCCGAGGAAGCGGCCTGGGCCTCCAAGCACAGCTTCGACGACGGCAACATCGGCCACCGTCCCGGCGTGAAGGGCGGCTACTTCCCCGTGCCGCCGGTCGACTCGCTGCACGACCTGCGCGCCGCGATGTGCCGCGCCATGGAGAAGATGGGCCTCACCATCGAGGTGCACCACCACGAAGTGGGCACGGCGGGCCAGTGCGAGATCGGCGTCGGCCCCAACGCGATCGTGCAGAAGGCCGACGAGGTGCAGATCCTCAAGTATGCCGTGCACAACGTCGCTCACGCCTACGGCAAGACCGCGACCTTCATGCCAAAGCCGCTGGTCGGTGACAACGGCTCGGGCATGCACGTGCACATGTCGATTTCCAAGGGCGGCAAGAACCTGATGGCCGGCGACGGCTACGCAGGCCTGAGCGAAACCGCGATCTACATGATCGGCGGCATCATCAAGCATGCGCGCGCCATCAACGCCTTCACCAACCCCGGCACGAACTCCTACAAGCGCCTGGTACCCGGCTACGAAGCCCCGGTGATGCTGGCCTACTCGGCCAAGAACCGCTCGGCCTCGATCCGCATCCCCGCGGTCGCCAACCCGAAGGCGCGCCGCATCGAGGTGCGCTTCCCGGATCCGAGCTCCAACCCCTACCTGGGCTTCGCGGCACTGCTGATGGCCGGCCTCGACGGCATCCAGAACAAGATCCACCCCGGCGATGCGCTGGACAAGAACCTGTACGACCTGCCGGCCGAAGAAGCGGCACAGGTGCCGACGGTGTCGCACAGCCTCGAGATGGCGCTCGCCGCGCTGAACGCCGACCGCGCCTTCCTCACGGCAGGCGGCGTGTTCGATGACGACATGATCGACGCCTACATCGAGTTGAAGCAGGAAGACATCGACCGTATCCGCATGAGCACGCACCCGGTCGAGTTCGACATGTACTACAGCTGCTGATCGCGGTTCGCCGCCTGCAAACCCGCACCCGCAAGGGTGCGGGTTTTTTTGTGCCCGCAGTTCCGCCGTCCGCGGCTGGCGGCCACACGGGGTTCGCGCTATAAGACTCCCGAGTTCCAGCCTGCGGAGAGCCGCCGTGACCACCCGGACCCGTTACGCCCGCGCGCTACTGCTCGCAAGTCTCGCCGCCACCGTCGCCGCCACGGCGCTAGCGCAGGGCCAGGTCTACAAGAGCCGTGACGCGCAGGGCAACGTGATCTTCAGCGACACGTCGAGCGAGCGCGCGAGCACGGTCACCGTGCCGCCGACCAACACCATTCCCGTAGTGGCCGCTCCGGCACGCCCGGTGGCGGCTCCCGCAACGGGCGACGCCGCGGGCGCCGGCTACGCGCTCGCGATCACGACGCCGGTCGAGGGGCAGACGGTATTCAGCGCCGTCGGGGCGCTGGATGTAAGCCTCAGCGTGAGCCCCGCGCTGCAGCCCGGGCACAGCCTGCGCCTGCTGCTGGACGGAGCGCCCGCCGACCTGCCGCAACAGGGCTCGCTCACGCTCGAAGGGCTCGGCCCGGGCCCCCACACGCTGCAGGCGCAGGTGGTGGATGGCAACGGCGAGATCGTGCAGAGTTCGGGCACCGTAACGGTGCAGATGCAGCGTTCGCAGGGTCGGCGCATCGGGCCGACCCGGATACCCTAGCGCAACGAGAGCCGGTAATTCAGCCACGCCCGAGCGCGCGGTAACGCCGGGCGCGCTCACGCACGCTATCGTCGCACCATTTCGGTGCATATAATCTCCGACGTCTTCCCGCTACCTGCACCACAAGCCCCGCCGTGCCGGGATTTTCCTTGCTCACCATGAGCTGGCTCGGTTCTTGCTGACCCAATGAGTCAAAGGAAGCCAATAGCCCCGCCATGCGCCCGAAGGCTCTGCACACCCGACTGCTCGACACGCTGACCACCGCGATCCTGCTGGTGGATGCGAACATGCGCGTGAGCTACCTCAACCCGGCGGCGGAAACGCTGCTGGGCCTGAGTCGCGGCCGCGTGCTGCGCGAGAACATCGCGCGCATCGTGCAGGAGGACGACGACACCATCGCCGGGCTGCAGCGCGTGCTGGCGACCGGCATCGGCTTCACCAAGCGCCAGGCCACCTTCCACCTGGGACCCAATCACACCATCACCGTGGATTACGCGGTCACGCCGCTCACCCTGGAAACCGAAGCGCTGGTGGTCGAGATCCGCCCGCTCGACCGGCTGCTGCGCATCAGCCGCGAAGAGGCGATCCTGTCCTCGCAACAGATGACGCAGGTGATGGTTCGCGGTCTCGCGCACGAGATCAAGAACCCGCTGGGCGGATTGCGCGGGGCCGCGCAACTGCTGGCACGCGAGCTCGATTCCGAACACCTGCTCGACTACACCAACGTGATCATCGAGGAGGCCGACCGGCTGCGCAATCTCGTCGACCGCCTGCTCAGCACGCCGCGGCGCCTGCTGCGCGAGCCGGTCAACATCCACGAGGTGCTGGAACGCGTGCGCCAGCTCGTCGAGGCGGAAACGCAGGGCGAGCTGCCCATCCAGCGCGACTACGACCCGAGCATCCCCGAGCTCATGGGCGACCGCGAGCAACTGATCCAGGCGCTGCTGAACGTTGCGCGCAACGCCCAGCAGGCGCTCTGCGACACGCCCGCGCCGGAGATCCGTCTTCGTACCCGTACCCAGCGCCAGTTCACCATCGGCAACCAGCGTCACCGCCTGGTGTGCCAAATCGACATCTGCGACAACGGCCCGGGCGTGCCGCCGGATATCCTCGACAACATCTTCTTCCCGATGATCAGCGGCCGCGCCGAAGGCTCGGGACTCTGCCTCGCGATCGCCCAGGGGATCGTCAGCCAGCACCAGGGGCTGATCGAATGCCACAGCAAGCCCGGCAATACCGTTTTCTCGATACTGATTCCGCTGGAGAATTCCAATGACTGATACACCGCGCGTGTGGATCGTGGACGACGACCGCTCGATACGCTGGGTGCTGGAAAAAGCGCTCGCGGGCGCCGCGATCGAGGCCTCCAGCTTCGCCGATGCGGAGGCGTTGATGCGCCGGCTGCGCGATGATGCGCCGGACGCGATCATCAGCGACATCCGCATGCCCGGGATCGACGGGCTGCAACTGCTCTCGCGCATCCGCGCCTCGCACCCCGAGCTGCCCGTGATCATCACCACGGCGCATTCCGACCTCGACAGCGCGGTGGCCTCGTACCAGGGCGGCGCCTTCGAGTACCTGCCAAAGCCTTTCGACATCGACGAGGTGGTCACCGTCACCAAGCGCGCGCTGGCGCATCGGCGCCAGCAGGCTGATGTGCCCGCCGAGGAAGTCCCGCCCGAATCGACCGAGATCATCGGCGAGGCGCCGGCGATGCAGGAGGTGTTCCGCGCCATCGGTCGCCTGTCGCATTCGCTGATCACGGTGCTGATCAACGGCGAATCGGGCACCGGCAAGGAACTGGTTGCGCGCGCGCTGCATCGACACAGCCCGCGTGCCAACGGCCCGTTCATCGCGCTGAACATGGCCGCGATCCCGAAGGACCTGATGGAATCGGAGCTCTTCGGCCACGAGAAGGGTGCCTTCACCGGCGCGCAGGCGCAGCGGCGCGGGCGCTTCGAGCAGGCCGACGGCGGCACACTGTTCCTCGACGAGATCGGCGACATGCCGGCCGAGACGCAGACGCGGCTGCTGCGCGTGCTGGCCGACAGCGAGTTCTACCGCGTCGGCGGCCACGTGCCGGTGCACGTGAACGTGCGCATCATCGCGGCGACGCACCAGAACCTCGAGAGCCTGGTGCGCGAGGGGCGCTTTCGCGAGGACCTCTATCATCGCCTCAACGTGATCCGCATCCACCTGCCGGGGCTTCGCGACCGGCGCGAGGACATCCCGCGCCTGGCGCGGCATTTCCTGAAACGCGCCGCCGACGAACTGGGCGGCGAGGCGAAAGTGCTGCTGCCGGAAACCGAGGCCTACATGGCCGGGCTGTCGTGGCCGGGCAACGTGCGCCAGCTGGAGAATGCCTGCCGCTGGCTCACCGTGATGGCATCGGGGCGCGAGGTGCATATCGCCGACCTCCCGCCGGAATTGCTCGCCACGGAACAGGGCGAGAGTTCGCGCGGGGACTGGCTGGAATTGCTGCGCGCCTGGGCCGACAGCGAAGTGCGCCGCGGCAACGGCCGACTGCTCGATACCGCACTGCCACGCTTCGAGACCGCGATGATCGAGACGGCGCTGATGCACACGCACGGGCGGCGCGGCGAAGCCGCCGAGCTGCTCGGCTGGGGCCGCAACACGCTGACGCGCAAGATCAAGGAACTGGAGCTCACCGGGCTGCCCGACAACGGCGACTGACCGTCTTGTGGGTCGGCATTCATGCCGACTTGTGCCTGCGGGTAGGCGGCGGGTTCGGCTTTCGCCGAACCCTTGTCGGGCTGAAGCCCGACCTACAAGCCCGACCCACCGGTGGCTGCCGGCATGGCCGGCGCCTACAATCGCGCCATGCTCAACGTCGTGCTCTACCAACCCGAAATCCCGCCCAACACCGGCAACGTGATCCGTCTGTGCGCCAACACCGGCTGCGCACTGCACCTGGTCGAGCCGCTCGGCTTCACGCTCGATGATGCCCGCTTGCGTCGCGCCGGGCTCGACTACCACGAGTGGGCCACGCTGCGCACCTGGCCAGATCTCGGCAGCTACCTCGCGGAGCACCCCGGACAGCGCCTGTTCGCGTTCAGCACGCGCGGCGCCACGCGCTATGACCACGCAACGTTTCGCGCCGGGGATGCGTTGCTGTTCGGCCCGGAAACGCGCGGACTGCCGCAGGACGTGCTCGATGCGCTGCCGCGCGAGCGCGTGCTGCGCCTGCCGATGCGCAGGGGCAGCCGCAGCATGAACCTGTCGAACACGGTAGCGGTCGTGGTGTTCGAAGCCTGGCGTCAGCTCGGCTTCGAAGGAGGAATCTGATGCCTCGCGTGGCCCGTGGGTCGCCATTCATGGCGACATTGTCCGCATGAATGCGGACCCACGGGACATGCCCGCGACCGCGCCGGCCCTCAGTTGACCGCCGGCGTCGCGGCCCGCTCCTGCGCCTGCTGCTTTACCGCCTGCTGGTAGAGCGCGTCGAAATTCACCGGCGCGAGCATGAGGGGAGGGAAACTGCCGCGGGTCACCAGGTTGTCGATGGCCTCGCGCGCATACGGGAACAGGATGTTCGGGCACACGGTGCTCAGCACCTGGCGCAGTTGTGGCTCGGGCATGCCGGCAACGAAGAAAATGCCGGCCTGCTGCACCTCGGCGAGGAACGCGGTCTTGTCTTCCTGCGAGGCGGTCACGGACAGTGTCAGCACCACTTCGTAGTTGGTGTCGTCGATGCGGTTCTGCTTGGTGTTCATCTCGAGGTTGACGCGCGGCTTCCACTGCTGGCGGAACACTTCGTGGCCCTGCGGCGTCTCGAAGGACACATCCTTCACGTAAATGCGCTGCAGCTGGAACTGCTGCTGGGTCTGCTCGGTCATCGATCGGTCCTCTCGGTGGTGTTGTGCATATTGCTGTTCAGTCGCCGCCCCGGGCCATTTCCTCGAGCAGCGGTTCGAGCAATCCCCGGTGATGCAGCTCGTTCATGTCATCGAAGCCGCCGACATGGCGACTGCCGATCCATATCTGCGGCACCGTGTAGCGGCCGGCGCGCATTTCCATCTCGGCGCGCAGCGCGCGGTCCGAGCCCACGTTGATGTCCTCGTATTCGACGCCGAGCCGCTGCAGCAGCTCGCGCGCGGCGATGCAATAGGGACACCACGGCGTGGTGTACATCGTGACCAGCGCCATCGCTTCAGGATCTCACCAGCGGCAGCTGCGAGCCCTGCCACTCCGAGATGCCGCCGCCGAGCTTGAAGACCCTGGTGAAGCCATTCTCTTTCAGCGACTTCGCGGCACCATTGGCGGACTGGCCGAACTTGCAGACCAGCACCACCGGTTTGTCGCGGTAGCGCTCGAGCTCCGCGATGCGCTCGGGCAGCTTCGCCAGCGGCAGGTTGATGCTCTCGACGATATGACCCTGGCGATAGTCCGCCGCCTCGCGCAGGTCGACCACGATGCCCTCGTGCTGGTTCACGAGCTGCGTGAGCTGGGCCGGCGAGACGCTGGGGCCGCCCTTCCTGCGCTCGTGGTTCATGAGCAGGAACAGCAGCACGATGACTGCCGTGAACAGGTACCACTTGGCACCCACGAACTGGATGAACAGATCCATTGAATCCCCGGGCCAGGCCCAACCGCGGCGCGCGCTCCGTTCGCGGAAAACGCCCCAGAAACAAAGCGCGCAAGTATACACGCCGCCCCGGCGGCCCACCAACCGGCCCGGTGTGCCCGCCTGACGCGCCCTTAGTCGCGCGCGGGGCGCGCTCCCACACGGACCGAACCACCGCCGTAGGGCGTGGCGAGGGGCGGGTCCGTGCCGCGAGCGGACATGTGGATGCCGAAATCGCCGGGAGCGATTTCGGCAACACGCGTAGCCGCCGCACAGGGACGTGCCAGGCGGCGGCCGCGAGCGGCACGGACCCGGCCCTCGGCGCGCCCGGCCGGGTCCCTGCGCGCGACAGGGCGGCAGTTCGTCCTATGGTGCCGGGAATCCGCTTCATGCAAACTGGTCGTACATATTTTGTGCTTTCCGGAACCGGTTCACCGCCCTTTAT
The DNA here is from genome assembly GCA_016718385.1 of Gammaproteobacteria bacterium. Taxonomy (GTDB): domain Bacteria; phylum Pseudomonadota; class Gammaproteobacteria; order Pseudomonadales; family UBA5518; genus UBA5518. The sequence goes on along the minus strand of JADKDK010000007.1, from coordinate 357,539 downwards.
GCTCCAACGTAGTCGCATGCTCGCGTTTCCCCAGTCTCTTGCCGTTCGCCGCCTTGCCGTAGCACTGACCCTCGGTGCCGGCCTCGCGGCCGGCCCGGCTTGCGCGCAGGAAGCCGAGACCGCGGTCAGCCCCGACCCGGCCACCGCAGAGGCGTTGCCGCGCGACGACCAGCCGGGGCAGCTGCCGCTGACGGAACTGCGCATCTTCGCCGACGTGTTCAACCAGATCCGCACTGCCTACGTGGAGGAAGTCGACGACCGCACGCTGCTCGAGAGCGCGATCAAGGGCATGCTGAACGGGCTCGACCCGCACTCGGCCTACCTCGACAAGGATTCCTTCGCCGACCTGCGCGAGCACACCACGGGTGAGTTCGGCGGCGTGGGGCTGGAGGTCGGCGTCGACAGCAACGGCTTCGTGCGCGTGATCACCCCGATCGACGACACGCCCGCGAGCGCGGCGGGCATCGAGAGCGGCGACGTGATCATCAAGCTCGACGGCAAGTCGGTCAAAGGCCTGGGGCTGAACGACGCCGTGAACATGATGCGCGGACCGAAGGGCTCGAAGATCGAGATGACGATCATGCGCGAGGGCAACCCCGCCCCCTTCGACGTCACGCTGACGCGCGACGTGATCAAGGTAAAGAGCGTGCGCGCGCGGCTGCTGGAGCCTGGCTTCGGTTACCTGCGCATCGCGCAGTTCCAGAACGAGACCGGCGCCGACATGATCGCCGCCATCGGGCGCATGCAAAAGGAGAGCAAGGGCCCGCTGCGCGGCGTGGTGCTGGACCTGCGCAACAACCCCGGCGGCGTGCTGCAGTCCTCGGTCGATGTGGCCGACGCCTTCCTCGAATCGGGGCTCGTCGTATACACCGAGGGCCGCGTCGAGAACGCGCGCTCGCGCTTCAGCGCCACGAGCGGCGACGAGCTCGGCGGAGCACCGCTGGTGGTGCTGATCAACGGCGGCTCGGCTTCCGCCTCGGAAATCGTGGCCGGCGCGCTGCAGGACCACAAGCGCGCGATCGTGGTCGGCACCGACAGCTTCGGCAAGGGCTCGGTGCAGACGGTGCTGCCGATCAGCGAGGAGCGCGCAATCAAGCTCACCACCGCGCGCTACTTCACGCCGAAAGGCCGCTCGATCCAGGCCCAGGGCATCATCCCGGACATCGTGGTCGAGCGCGCCGAGGTCACGACCATCGCCAGCACGCCGCGGGTCACCGAGGCGGACCTCGCGCGCCACCTCTCGAATGACAACGGCAACGGCGAGAACGGCAGCCGCGAGCGCAGCACGCCCAAGGTCAGTATCGACCTGCGCAGCGACGACAACCAGCTCTACGAGGCGCTGAACCTGCTGAAGGGAATCGCGTTCACCCGCGGCTCCGAGCCGCCCGCGAGCCCGCCCGAACCGCCTGCCGGTTGAGCCGCGAGGGGGCTCTACCGGGGCTGCGCGGGACAAAGATCGGCAGTATTTGACAAACCCGGATTATTAGTGCGAACTTCGTCACACTTCCGACAGCCTGTTCTAGACTGCAACCGGAAGCGGATAGGCATATCCGAGCGAAACAACTGGCCTGGGTGCACAAGAAAATGGACGAAAAGCGCAACGGAGAAGCCGGCGCGGTGCCGATGCGGACGGATCGTTTTTTTGCCGTCAACAGCGCCTGGTATTTCGCGACCCGCGAGGGGGCATCGATTGGCCCCTTCGGCGACAAGAGCGAGGCCCAGAAAGGACTCGACGACTTCCTGGACTTCATCCAGCTCGCGGAACCCAAGGTGCTGTCGACCTTTTACGCCTCGTTGCACACGGCGTGACGGGCGCGCTGCCTAGAGCCTGACCTCCACTCCACGGGAGGCCATGTAGGCCTTTGCCTCCCCGATGGTGAATTCCCCGAAGTGAAAGATGCTGGCCGCCAGCACGGCGTCGGCATGTCCATCGAGCACGCCGTCGACCAGGTGCTGCAGGCTGCCCACCCCGCCCGAGGCGATCACCGGCACCGCCACTGCCTCGCTGACCGTGCGCGTCAGCGCGATGTCGAAGCCGTCCTTCGTGCCGTCGCGATCCATGCTGGTCAGCAGGATCTCGCCGGCGCCGTAGGCAACCATGCGCCGCGCCCAGTCGATCGCGTCGATGCCGGTCGCGCGGCGCCCGCCGTGGGTGAATATCTCCCAGCGCAGAGGCTCGCCTTGAGCGCTCACTTTCTTGGCATCAATTGCCACCACGATGCACTGCGCCCCGAAACGGTCGGAGGCTTCCTGCACGAACTCCGGACGATGGATCGCCGCGGTATTGATCGCGACCTTGTCGGCGCCGGCGTTGAGGAGGTTGCGGATGTCCTGCAGCTCGCGGATGCCGCCGCCCACGGTCAGCGGGATGAACACCTCGCTGGCCATGCGCTCCACGGTGGCGAGCGTGGTATCGCGGCCCTCGTGGCTCGCGGTGATATCGAGGAAGGTGACCTCGTCGGCACCCTGCTCGTTGTAGCGCTTGGCGATCTCCACCGGGTCGCCGGCATCGCGGATGTCCACGAAGCGCACGCCCTTGACCACGCGCCCCTTGTCGACGTCGAGACACGGAATGATGCGCTTGGCCAGCCCCATGCTCAGCCCCCCGCGGCGTTCGCGTCGCACCAGGCCTGCGCGGCGCGCAGGTCCAGCGTGCCCTCGTACAACGCGCGGCCGCTGATCGCGCCGACGATGCCGCTCGCGGCCTCGCGCGACAGCGCCTTGATGTCCTCGATGGTGGTCACGCCGCCCGAGGCGATGACCGGAATGCCGCCCGCCTCGGCCAGGTGGCGCGTCGCCGGGATGTTCACGCCCTGCATCATGCCGTCGCGGTCGATGTCGGTGTAGACGATCGCGGCCACGCCGGCGGCCGCGAACTGTTGCGCCAGGTCGACCGCGGCAACGCGCGAAACCTCGGCCCAGCCGTCGGTGGCCACCATGCCGTTGCGTGCATCGATGCCGACGATCACGCGGCCCGGGAACTCGGCGCAGAGCTGCGCGACGAAGCCGGGATCCTTCACCGCCAGCGTGCCGATGATCACCCACTGCACGCCCGCATCGAGGTAGCTGCGCACGGTCTCGCGCGAGCGGATGCCGCCGCCGATCTGCACCGGCAGATCCGGAAACGCCTGTGTGATCGCGCGCACCGCCGCGCCGTTGACGGGCTCGCCCGCGAAGGCGCCGTTCAGGTCCACGAGGTGCAGGCGCCGCGCGCCCTCCTCCACCCAGCGCGCTGCCATAGCGACCGGGTCATCGCCGAAGACGGTCGAGTCGTCCATGCGGCCCTGGCGCAGGCGCACGCAGGCGCCGTCCTTGAGGTCGATGGCGGGGATGATCAGCATGCGCACTCCAGGGCCCGCCCGTTCCAGGCGACGAAATTCGCGAGCAACTGCAGCCCCGCGGTATGACTCTTTTCCGGGTGGAACTGCACCGCGAACAGGTTGCCGCGCGCGAGCGCGGCGGCGAAGCCGAGGCCGTATTCGCAGCCGCCGGCCACCAGCTCGCGCTGTGCCGGCTCCACGTAGTAGCTGTGCACGAAGTAGAAGCGGCTGTCCTGCGGGATGCCGGTCCACAGCGGATGGTATTCCTGGTGTACCTGGTTCCAGCCCATGTGCGGCACCTTCAGCGTGTTGCCGTCGGCGTCCGCGAGCGAGGCACCGAAATGGTGCACGCGCCCGGGCAGGATCCCGAGACAGGCGGTGCCGCCGTTCTCCTCGCTGGACTGCATCAGCGCCTGCATGCCGATGCAGATCGCGAGCAGCGGCTTTTCGTCGGCCGCCCGGCGGATCGCGCCGGTGAGGCCGCGACGGGTCAGCTCGCCCATGCAGTCGCGGATAGCACCGACGCCGGGGAAGACCACGCGATCGGCGCCGGCGATGATTGCCGCGTCGCCGGTGACCAGCACCTCGACGTCGGGCGCGACATGCTGCAGGGCCTTGGCGACCGAGTGCAGGTTGCCCATGCCGTAGTCGACGACCGCGACGCGCTGCATCGTCATGGCGCTAGAGCGTGCCCTTGGTGGAGGGCGTGACGCCGGCCATGCGCGCATCCGGCGTCACGGCCATGCGCAGCGCGCGACCGAAGGCCTTGAACACCGTCTCGGCCTGGTGGTGCGAGTTCACGCCGCGCAGGTTGTCGATGTGCAGCGTCACGCCGGCATGGTTCACGAAGCCCTGGAAGAACTCGCGGAACAGGTCCACGTCGAAGCCGCCGACCTGGGCGCGCGTGAACGGCACGTGGAACTCCAGCCCGGGGCGCCCCGAGAGGTCGATCACCACGCGCGACAACGCTTCGTCCAGCGGCACATAGCTGTGGCCATAGCGCACCACGCCGGTCTTGCTGCCGATCGCCTTCGCGAAGGCCTGGCCGATCGTGATGCCGATGTCCTCGACCGTGTGGTGGTCGTCGATGTGCAAATCGCCCTCGGCCTGCACGCGCAGGTCCACGAGGCCGTGCCGCGCCACCTGGTCCAGCATGTGGTCGAGGAAGGGAATACCGGTGTCCAGCTCGGCCTTGCCCGAACCGTCCAGGTTCAGCCGCACGCTGATCTTCGTCTCGAGGGTGTTGCGGCTGATTTCTGCCGTGCGCTCTGTCATGGTCGAACCTTCGGCCCGGGGCCGCCAAATCAAGGCAGCGATTATAGAGAACCGGGCCCGGCTTTTCAGCGGCACGATTCCGCTACAATCGCCTGTGGGTTCGCGTAGGTCCGGCTTCAGCCGGACACTAACCTGTCGGGCTTCAGCCCGACCCACGGAGTATTCGTCGGGCTGAAGCCCGACCCACGGGCGAGAAGCGCATGAATCCTGTGCTGAAATGGATCCTCACCGCCGTCGCCGCGCTGCTGCTTCTCGTCGGCGGCGCGACCGTGGCGCTGCGCGTGCTGGTCGACGAGGAACGGCTCGAGGCCACGCTGGTCGAGCTGGTCAACGGCAATGTCGATGCCACGCTCGCGATCGACGGCGGCGTGAAGCTGTCGCTGTGGCCGGCGCTGGCGCTCGCGGCCGACGGCGTGCGCCTGCGCACGCCGGCCGGCGCCGGCGAGGACTTCGCCACCGCCAGGCGACTGCGCCTCGGCGTGGCGCTGCTGCCGCTGCTGCGCAACGAGCTGCAGGTGAGCGAGCTGGTGCTCGACCGCCTCACGCTGAACGCCGCCTGCGACGCGAACGACGGCTGCAATTGGGCCGCGCTTGCTGGCGCCGGGAAGCAGGCGCAGGCGAGCCCGCCCGCCGATGTCGCCGCCGGTGCGGCCACGGCACCGATGCTGCTGAACATCGCGCGCATCCAGGTCCGCGACAGCACCATCGTCTATACGGACCAGGAGGCGGGGACGCGCTACGAGCTCGACGGCCTCGCGCTCGACGGCGAAGACATCAACATGGACGGCCGCCCGTTCCGCCTCGAGGGCGGCGCGGTGCTCAAGCGCGACGCGCAGCAGCGCGAACTGAAGATCGCGTTGGCGTCCGATGTCGACGCCGACCGCGGCGCCGGCACGGTCGCGCTCGCATCGACCGCCCTGACGCTGACGCCCGCCGCCGGCCCCGCGCTGGTGCTGGAACTGCAGGCCACCGCGATCGACCTGAACGCGCGCACGCTGGCCGCGCCGGCGCTGAAACTGGCCGCGAGCGGCGTGGATCTCGACGCCGCGCTGAACGCGGACTGGAGCCAGCCCGGCGCCGCGACCGCCAGCGGCACGCTGGACCTGAGGAAGCTCGACTTGCCGGCGCTGCTGCGGGCCCTGGGCACGGCGCTGCCTCCCTCCGTCAACGCCGCACCGCTCACGGACATCGCGCTCGGCTCGCGCTTCGCCTGGGCGGGCGACACGCTCACGCTCGACGAACTGAAACTGCGCGCCGGCAGCTTCAGCGGCGCGGGCAGCGTGAAGCTCGGTCTCGGCGGGGCCACGCGCATCGAGGCGACCATCAGCAGCCCCGAGCTCGACCTCGACTATTTCCTGGCGCCGCCGCAAGCGCCGCCCGTCGCGGCGACGGCGGCGCCTCCCGCCGTCGGCACACCCGCCGAAGCGCAGGGCCTGGCCGCGCTGCTCACGGTCGATGGCAGCATCAACGCCAGGCTCGGGCGTCTGAAGCGCGGCAAATTGGAGTTGAGCGATATCGATGCCCGGCTGCAGATGAGCAGGGGCAGCGCGCAGTTGCAGAAGCTCGACGCGAAACTCTACGGCGGCACACTGGACGCCACCGGCGCGCTCGCCGCCACGACGGATACGGGCTCGATGAACGTCAGCGCGCGGATCGCGGGCGTGGACCTCGCAGCGCTGCTCGCCAGCACGCAGCAGAAGCAGCAATTCGCGGGCCGTGTGAACGGTTCGCTCACCCTGGCCGCGACCGGCGCCGACCCGGCCACGTGGAAGAACACCCTGAGCGGCCCGGTACAACTCGGCATCGACGAGCCGGTACTGAAGGACCTGAGCGTCGAGCAAGTGATCTGCAGGGCCGCCGCGCAGCTCAACCAGGAGGCGCTCACGGCGCACTTCGCGCCCGACACGCATTTGCGCAGCTTCCGGGCCGCGCTCGACTTCAGCCAGGGCGTCGGTCACATCCGCCAACTGAACGCCGCGGTGCCGGACATGGAGATGCGCGGCGAGGGCCGGATCGACCTGCCGCGCCGCAAGCTCGACATCCAGCTGAACACGCGCGTCACCGACGACCTCGGCAAGCTCGACCGCGCGTGCCGCATGAGCCGCAAGATGCTGGCGATCGAATGGCCCGTGAGCTGCAAGGGCCGCTTCGACGAGCCGCCGAAGAAGTGGTGCGGCATCGACAAGGACGACGTGGCGAAGCTCGCCACGCAGCTCGCCACCGAGAAGGTGCAGGAGAAGCTCATGAAGAAACTCGGCGACTTCCTCAACCGTGACTGAAACCGTTACCGAGGCGCAAACGCCCGCGCACTTCGCCGCGCGACTGCTGGCCTGGCACGACACGCACGGCCGCCACGACCTGCCGTGGCAGCAGCACATCGACCCCTATCGCGTGTGGGTGTCGGAGATCATGCTGCAGCAGACACAGGTGAGCACCGTTATCCCGTATTTCCGGCGCTTCACGGCGCGCTTTCCCGACGTGCGCGCGCTGGCCGATGCGCCAGAGGACGAGGTGCTGCACCACTGGACCGGGCTCGGCTACTACGCCCGCGCGCGCAACCTGCACAAGAGCGCGCAGCTGGTGCGCGACGCGCACGGCGGCGAGCTTCCGCGCCGGCTCGAGGAGCTGGCGGCGCTGCCGGGCATCGGGCGCTCCACCGCCGGCGCGATACTCGCGATCGCCTGCAACGAGCGCGCACCGATACTCGACGGCAACGTCAAGCGCGTGCTGACGCGCGTTTTCGCGATCGACGGCGACACCACGAAGGCCGCCACGCAGAAGCAACTGTGGGCCATCGCCGACGCGCTCACGCCGGCCGAACGCAGCGGCGCCTACACGCAGGCGATCATGGATCTGGGGGCAACGCTGTGCACCCGCACCCGCCCGGCCTGCGCGCTGTGCCCCTTCGCCGCCGACTGCCGGGCGCGCGCCGAGGGTAATCCGGCGCGCTTCCCCGCGAAGAAAAAAACCAAACCGGTTCCCGAGCGGCGCTGCCAGCTGCTGGTGATCCGCAACCCCGACGGGGCGGTGCTGCTGGAAAAACGCCCGGGCACCGGCATCTGGGGCGGACTGTGGAGTTTCCCCGAGATCCCCGAGCGCGAGGACGCGGCACTCGCCTGCGACCGGCTCGTCGGCGCCCCGCCCGCGGGCCTGCGTCGCGGCAAGCCGTTTCGCCACACTTTCAGCCACTTCCACCTGGACGCCACCCCGATGTTCCTGGCCGTGGGCGCGGTGCGCGCGCAGGTGATGGAAGACCAGCGCCTGATCTGGTACAAGCCCGGCGACAAACCGCTCGGCTTCGCCGCCCCGGTCAAGCGACTGCTGGACGCGCTGGCGAACGAGGGAATCGAACTGGAGATGAACCAGCAATGACGCGAACCGTGATGTGCCGCAAGTACCAGCGCGAGATGGAGGGCCTGTCACAGCCGCCGTTCCCCGGCGCGCGCGGGCAGATGATCTTCGACAGCGTCTCGAAGCAGGCCTGGCAGGAGTGGCTGGCGCACCAGACCATGCTGGTGAACGAGAAGCGCCTGAACCTCATGGACCGCACCACGCGCGCCTTCCTCGAGGAGGAAATGGAGAAGTTCTTCTCGAACCAGGAAGTCGCCAGGGCAGAGGGCTACGTCCCGCCCAGGGCCTAGACGCCTTCGGCTGCGCACGACTCCTCACCGCAGGTTCGACGTAGGTTCGACTTTAGTCGAACAATCGTCCGAATGAATTCGGATCTACGGTGATCGAACGACCTGCCGCAATCTACCGCTCGCCGTCCTTGACTCTCCCGGCAGCAGTCAGTTAAATACGCGCCTCTTCTGCAGCCCAGATAGCTCAGTTGGTAGAGCAGTGGATTGAAAATCCACGTGTCGCTGGTTCGATTCCGGCTCTGGGCACCATATCTCGCAAGCTTTCTGCTGATAGTACCCGCTGACCTGGCGCGCCCGGGTGCTGAGCGGGAGCTCTCCCTGCCAGACGACCAACGCGAAAGCGCCTCTCCGAGCGCGCGCCACGCTCAGCGATGACGTTCCGCGGCAGCGGCGCGTTGCCGCGCATCGCCCCACCTGCACCCGAAGTTGTCAGCCAGATTTACATATCTGGGGATTAACGCCCGGATGAAATCATTCAATATATTGATTTGAAACGTTTTTATGTTTATGGCCCCTTTGTTGCTTTGTTTTCTTCAACCGGTTCAATCAGCACGATGAACCCAAAGCACACCTGCAATCATTTGCGACGGAAAACAGCCATGCGCCGATCCAAACTGCTGATCCCTACCGTGCTCGCCGCGGCAATGGCCGTGATTTCGGCGCCGAGCAGCGCCTCACTCATCTCCGGCCACAACTTCTACAAGGACGGCGTCCTCATCAAGAGCAGCACCGCTCAGCGAGGCCATGCTAAGCGGCCGACGAGGGCGCCGCAGGTTGTCGCATCGCTTCCCGACTGCGCGCCGACCGCCGCGAGCAGCCCCGCTCCCGCGGCCAAGGGCAACAAGACCAGAAGCGGCAGAATCACGGGCAGCAAGCGGTTGCAGAACGTGTACACCTACAATCGCGGCTCGGGATCCCACAACTTGACGCGCGTCGCGAGACCGAACGCTGGCTCCGCGCCGGCCGCAGCGGCCCAGTCCGCGACGACGCCCTGTCTCCCTTCGCCGCCAGTTGGTGTAATCGGGGCGCCCGGGCTGGCAGATCCCGGCAACGGTCCGGGCGCGCCGGGGAACATCGTGGACGAGATCTTCGCTCCGCCGATCGGGCTGCCGGGTGTGCCGGGGCTGCCGCCGGGTCTGGCGGGAATGCCGGAGCTGCCGCCGGGTCTGGGTGGGCTGCCGGGGTTGCCTCAACTGCCGGGACTGCCCGATCTGCCGGAACTGCCTGATCTGTCTGGACTGCCGGGTCAGCCGGGTCAGCCGGGCGGACCATTCATCCCGCCGATTGAATTGCCGATCGAGCTGCCGGTCGGGCCGATCTTGCCGCCCACCCTGCCGGGCGAATCATTCATTCCGCCGGGCCAGCCGTTCGAAACGTTCGACACGCGGGAACCGCTCGTCGATGGCACCGTGCCGGAGCCTGGCACCCTGCCCCTGCTGGCGATCGGGGTTGGCGCCGCCCTGTACATTGCACGGCGCCGCAAGAAATAGAATTCCGGCGCCTCTCATGATTCAAAGACCCGCCCGCGTGGCGGGTTTTTTGTCTGGCTCGAGCCATCAGGGCCATGACCTGCCCAGACGCGGCAGGCAATCACACGTCGAGCGTGCGTGGGTCGGCATTTGCCGACTGCTGCCTGCCCGGATCCTGCTGTCGCCATGAATGGCGACCCACGCCGCCGGGAGGTTTCCTTCCGGAAATGTGCGCCTGTTAAAACCGGCCGGACGGGAAATGACACATGATCCGGCTCGCCGACACAACCTGGTGCTGTCGTTGATCAGGTTCATCGGATTCGATTCCTGCCACTGAATGAGGATGCTCCAATCATGAAAATGCTCTCCAGAATCGCCGCCTCCGGCCTGCTCGTTTCCGGCCTGCTGGCGTTTGCACATCCCGCCGTGGTCATGGCGGCGCCCAAGACCAGTTCCAAGAGTCTGAGCAATCAGGGCGCCACGCCACGAGGGAAACCGTTTGTCGCCCTGAACTCCCGTATCGATGCGCTCCAGGTGCAGGTCGACACGCTGATCGGGCAGTATTCCAGCCTGGAGGAGTGGATGACCGACGCGCAAGCGGCCCTCGAGACGCTGCAGCAGAATACGGCGGCCAACGCGGCTGCCATCGCCTTGCTGGAGAGCGAGATCGCGGCGGTGAAGACCACGCTCGAAACCAAGCAGGACATCATCAGCGGTACCTGCCCGGAAGGGCAGTACGTCTACGAGATAGACGCAGAAACCTCCACGCTGGTTTGCCGTGCCGATCTGGGGGCCAAGGGCCTCATCGTCTCCACGGTGCTGAAGACCGAGCAAATCCCGGCTGTGAGCAGCGCGGTCGATGTACTGGCAGAGTGTCCGGCAGGAAGCGTGCCGACGGGCGGGTCCGCACAAGCAACTCCCGAACTGCAAATCACAGAAGAAGGTATCGTGACCAACGGCTACTCCGCTACCGTCGCCAACCCGACCGATGCGGCGCTCACCCTGAACGTGACGGCAATTTGCCTGGGCGTGGCGCAATGACGCTCAGCCGTCGCTCCTGAACCCGCAGGCTGTCCGCGGCCTACAGACCCCGGCCCGGCGCCGGGGTTTCTGTTTTCGGGTCGAATCCGGTCGGGGTTGGCTGCAAATGCACCGACTGCCGCGGACTGTCGGTGACCGTCCCCGCGGCTTCAGGTCTGATGTGGCGCGACGTTGTTGTCGCCATGAATGGCGACCCACGTCACTCCTGGTTCAATTGAGCACGCGGTAACCGCGGCCGCGCAGGCAGTTGCTCACTACATTGGCCCTCTCGCGTTCGGAGATCCGCGCGGATTCCGCGCCGCCGGTCACCGCCCCGATGCCCGCGCCACGGCCCGCGCTGCCGGTGATGGCGCCAATGGCCGCGCCCACCGCGGCACCGCCGGCGGCGCCCCGGCCGACCGCCTGCCCGGTGGAAACCTGGGATGCAAAGCCCTCGCACTCGGCCTTGTCGCGCTCGAACTGCGCGAGATCCACGCCCTTGGTATCGATGATGGGCCCCGAGGTGCCGGAGCAGGCGCCGATAAACGCGACAACGGCGAGAACAATCAACGGACGCATGGCAGTCGTTCCAGGTGGCGGGGCGAGGCGATTATCCGGCATGCCATTCGAGGCGGGAAGGGGCAGCAGGGCGCCATCGATTGCGTGACCATTTGTACAGGCCGCGGTATTTCAGCGTGGTTCAAGGAATAAACAGTAGCTTGGATCCGTTCTGTCAGGGACATGGCGCGAAATCCGTTCGCTGGCCTGCCGTTTTCCTACCCGCAGAGGATCCTTGCATGCGTTCACTGTCCCGCCTTCCGCTCGCCATCGCGATGCTGGTCCTGGGCGCCCACGGAGCCTCAGCCAGCACGGCCTACGGCGATCTGAACAATTTCGACGCGGTCAACGACACCGGGCAGGAATGCCACGGCTTCGAGATCGAGATCGACGACATCCGCAGCACCGATGTCACCTACACCTACGACTGGAACCACTACGGCGCTCCGAAGATCCGCGAGGACCTGAGCGATCCCCAACATCCGAAGGTCTTCGTGCGCTACGAGAGCACGAAGAATCCCGACGGCAGCTGGGCCGCCTACACGGCGATGCCGGCTGGCCAGCTCGCGCCCACCGACGGCCACAGCTGCACCAACCCCGCCGTGAATGACGGCTGCGAGCACTTCGGCGTGGGCTATTACGGCACGCCCACGGCGCTGCGTTACAACTGGCTGGTGGACGACGGCGCGGGCAACTTGGTGCTCGGGCCGCCGGTCGCCGTGGCCACACCCACGTGGACCTATAACCCCCCGGTCGTGGTCGATGGCAACATCGAGCAGCCGGCCAACGTCGTGGCCGCGATACCGGCGCCGGAACTCGAGGTGCCGCCGGCAAGGAGTTCGGCGAACCGGTGTGGATGAAAGTCATCAAGACCACCACGCACAATGCCAACCCGGTCGCGCTGGATGAGCTCATCTCCGACGACCTGGACGGCGACAGCATGGCCGACTGGCAGAACCGGGAACCCGACGAGGTCGAGAGCGAGTGGAAGCTGGTGCAGAACCGCGCCGATGGCAAGGACGTCGTCGACGCTCTGGCCCCAGACGAGATGGGCGACGGCAGCGAGGTCGTCACGCGCCGCTACGAGTTCTACCGCTACGTCGATGACAACCCCATCGGGGTCGGCTCGATCGACGGCGAGAGCGGCGAAGCGATGTGCGACAAGGTCGCCGCGGACGGCGTCCACGGCGAGGGCACGCCCACCGTCGCCAACGCCTTCGGCGATCCCTACACCTTCGATTGCTCCACGTTGAAGGTGGTCGGCGACTATATAGGCGCCCAGATGGCCGCCTTCGCGGCCGAGGCGCCGCTGGGGCTGGTCGACCACCTGCAGGACGCCGAGCCGGCCGCGCCCTACACGCCGCGCACCGTGGTGATCGGCGGCAACTCGCCTTACGCGATCACCGTCACCAGCGGCGCCCTGCCGCCCGGCATGTCGCTGGGTGAGTACGAAGACCCCGAAACCGGCAACCTGATCCCGGGCGTGCTGTCGGGCACGCCAGCCACCGAGGGCCGCTACGCCTTCACCGTGGCGGTGAGCGATGCCGACGGCTCGACGGTGAGCCAGGTCTACACGCTGCAGGTGGGCGCAGGGGCCGCGGTGTCGCTGCAATACCAGCTCGGCGTCGGCTCCAGCGGCACGGGTTCGGGCAGCATCGACGTCAGCGGCAGCAACTGCGGCCCCGCCTGCTCCATGAGCTTCGACGCCGGCAGCACCGCAACACTGACCGCCACGCCCGCCGCCGACAGCCTGTTCAAGGGCTGGAGCGGTGGCGCATGCGCTGGCACGACCGGCTGCACGGTCACGCTGGACGGCGATACCTTCGTCAACGCGACCTTCGACAAGAAGCAGTTCGCGCTCACCGCCGCCCGGGCCGGCACCGGCACCGGCAAGGTCAGCGGCAACGGCATCGACTGCGGCAGCAGCTGCTCCGCGACGCTCGACATCGGCACGCCCGTCAGCCTCACGGCCACGCCCGATGCGGGCATGGTGTTCAGCGGCTGGAGCGGCGCCTGCACCGGCACCGCTGCCTGCAGCTTCACGCTGACGGCAAACGCGACCGCCACGGCTACCTTCGCACCGGCACCGGCACCGTCGAAGTACACCCTGAGCGTCGTGAAGAGCGGCTCGGGCAGTGTCAGCAGCAAGCCGAGCGGCATCAGCTGCGGCACGCTGTGCTCCGCGAGCTTCAGCACGGGCAGCACGGTGACCCTGACCGCCAAGCCGTCCAGCAGGAAGGTCGTATTCGCCGGCTGGGGCGGCGCCTGCAGCGGCACCTCGCTCACCTGCAAGGTGACGATGAGCAAGACCCAGAGCGTCACCGCCACCTTCAAATGACCCACCTCCCCGCGCACCCGGCGCAGCATGCCGGGCGCGCGGGGCCTTTCAGGCAAGCCACCGCCAGGCGTCGACGTGTGATCGATTTCACGGATGGCACGCAATCATGTCCCTACTCTCGGAATAAACCACGCGCCATGGCCGTCATGTCCATGAAAGCTGTTGCGGAGCAGGCCGGATCGGGCCGGTTCTGCAGCGCTGGCACTGCAGTCACCACCCGGATTCATCCGACAAGAAGAGGAAACTGAACATGAAGCATTTCAGGCACGCGCTTCTCGCCGCCGCCATCGCCGCCTCGGCTGCCGTCCATGCCGCGCCCAAGGTAGCCCTCGAGGCACCGGAGGCGAATTCCATCCAGAGCGGGATTACCCAGATCTACGGCTGGGCCTCGGACGTCGAGCCGGTCGTGAAAGTCGAGCTCTACATCGACGGCAACGAGGCCCAGACCATGGTCCTGGGCTCGGGCGGCGAGCGCGCCGACGTCGCGACTGCATACCCCAACGACTACGACCCGCTGCACTCGGGCTTCGCGACCGCCTTCCACACCAAGCTGCTCAGCAACGGCCCGCACACCATCACCATCGAGGCCAAGAACCAGAGCGGTGAAGAAACGAAGGTGACGAGCACGATCATCGTCTCCAACACGCCCGATGCGACGGTGCTGACCGACACCATCGACCTGTCCGGCGCCACCGCGCGCATTTCCGGCAACCACATCTTCCTCGACGGCGTGGTGGTCAACGGCACGACCTACAACAACTTCGAGCTGCGCTTCGATGACGTGATCAACGGCTTCCGCATCATCGGCTTCAACGACGACCTCGATGGCGACGGCTTCTCCGACGACGACCTCGACCAGGACGGCTTCGACGACGATGACCTGGACCAGGACGGCTTCAGCGACGACGACGACGACCAGGACGGCCTCGACGACGACCTGGACGATGACGACTCCGTGGACGACTGCGACGACGACGTGGATCCCCTGTGCGACGACTCCAACGACGATTCAGACGACGATTCGGGTGACGACTCCGGCGATGACTCCGACGACGACTCCGATGATGACTCGGACGATGACTCGGACGACGACTCGGACGACGACTCGGACGACGACTCGGACGACGACTCGGACGACGACTGATCGACCCTCGCGCTAACCGGCCGTCGCCCCGCCCGGGGCGGCGGCCATGCGACTGCGGCCATCCGCTCGACACAGATCCAACCCGTGCGTCGGCCCGCGAATCCTGCGCGCGCCGAACTGAACGAGGCGTCCCGCACAGCATGACGGGGCCATGCCCGCGATCATTCGCGCACGCTCCGGGGCACTAGCCCGGGAGCCGGTGCGCTGGCACACTGATCAGCATGAAGAACCTGCTGATACTGCACCTGGAAAGCATCACGCGGCAAAGCCTGGCGATTTTCGGCTCCGCGTTTCCGAACATCCGGCGGCTGATGCAGGACGCCGTGGTGTTCGAGAATTTCTTTTCCTCCGCGACATCGACGCTGATGGCCATCACGTATCTCTTCCATGGCAACGATCTCGAGTTCGACACCAGTTCCAGATTCGAGGACATCAAACCGGCGCAGAATACCCGCAATCTTTTCTCCATCCTGAAGGAGCGCGGCTACGACACGCGCTTCATCTGCCTCAACGGCTTCCACGCCAGCGGCGAGACGCGCTTCGCTTCGTGGCCCGACGATCTGCCGCCGGTGTGGGCCACTAACGACTTTCCGACCCTGTTCCGGCGTTTCGACGAACTGACCGACGCGGCGCCATTCGCGATCTACGCCTGGGACCTGGTCTCGCATATCGAGCACAGCCTGGCGCTGGCACCGTTTGCCGGCAGCCTCACGGACCAGGTCCGCCGGGCCTGCGGCGTGGCCGACCATGCCGTGGGCGAGATGCTGGGAATACTCGGGCGCAAGGGGCTTCTCGACAACACCACGGTCGTCATGTTCGGCGACCACGGCGACGACTTCTGGACCCACGGCTTCAAGGGCGGCATGGTGCACGGGACCGAACCGTATACCCAGATCACGTGGACGCCGTGCGCAATCCGCGACCCGTCGCTCACGCCGTCGAACAGCGCGAACCTCGCCAGCACCATCGACATCGCACCGACCTGTCTCGCGCTGCTGGGCATCGGGGAGCCTGGCGGATTCGGCCACGGCGGGCTGAACCTGCTGACGCAACAGCAGCAAATCGTGTTCTCGCAGAATTTCACCGCCAATCAGCCCGACAACCAGAAGACCGGCGTGACCAAGACGTTTGCGGCCACGGACGACACCTATGTGCTGCTCGCAAGCTCGCGCGGCCTGGAGATGTACGCCTGGCGCCTGGATCCGGGGAACCATTGCAACCTGCTGCAGTTCTTCGATCTCGGCCACGACGGGCAGCTCACCCTGCGCGAACGGCCCGACGCCGCCTCGCATTTCAAGGCGGCGATGACGAACAATCCGCGCGCCATTGCCAGCATCGCGGAGCGCTTTCGCGCGCTGCGCGGAGCCCTGTCCGCCCGCATCGCGGCCAAGCGCGCCCATATCGAGGCGAGCGGCGTCGAACCGCAATTCGCGCTCGACCCGCAATGCCTTGGAATCGTCGCCGGCGAAGCCGACGCCGCGGCACCGATCCGGCCCGCCGTAACGGCTACGCCGCAGACCACGTTCAGCTACTCGATCCAGTTGCCCTGACATGACCCGCTCCACGACCGCCGCGATTCGCGCATGCGTTACCTGATCCTCGCGGCCGGCGTGGGCAAGCGCATGGGCAGCGCACTGGCGGGCCTGCCCAAATGCATGATCGACATCGACGGCGAGCCGTTGATCGCGCGGCTGCTTCGCCAGATCCGGCAGTTCGATGCCGCGCCCGAGATCCACGTGCTGCTGGGCTATCGCAGCGAGACCATCGCGCCGCTGCTCGAGGGCTGCCGGATCATCCTCAACCCGTTTTTCGACATCACCGGGATCAACGCCTCGCTGTGGTTCGCGCGCGAGTCCTTCGACCGGGCGCTGCTGGTCATGCACGGCGACCTCGTGCTGTCCGACGAGCTGGCGCAAGCGCTCTTCACCGCGCCCGAAGCCTCGCTGGTCACCTACGACAGCAACGTCATGGACCCGCGTGAGATCAACATCAGGGCCGAAGGCGGCCGGGTGACGCGTTTTGGTGTGAATTTCACCGGCTACAGCGGCGCCTACGCGGGAGCCATCAAGCTCTCGGCGCACGCGGCCCGGCTGTTCGCCGACACCCTGGAGCAGCGGATCCGGCGCGGCTTCAACGAGCCGCGCACCTACTATTTCTTCGTCATGCGACGGTTGATCGCGCATCCCGACGTGATGCTCGCGCCGTTCGATTTCGCCCCGTACCGCTGGCAGGAAATCGATTACGCCGGGGACATCGCCGCCGCCAGGCTGTGCGTTGGCGCCGAGGGCTCCCGCGATGCCTGACGGCCGGTTCGCGGACAGCACGCTCGGCCCGCGCGCCGGCAGCACGGACTGCGTGGTGCTCGACGCCGGAGCGCCGCCTGTCGATCCGCGCGTATTCGCAGCCGCGATCCGGCTGGTGCTGGCAGGACAGTCGGGCGAACTGGCGCGCGACCGCAACGGCATCTGCTACCGGGTCGATCTCGCGCGGGGCGATGGCAGCTCGCGCTCGGCGATCCTGAAGATTCCCCGCCCCGGGCCGCAGCGCACCAATCCGGAAACCACGTTCGCCTGGGAAGCCCGGATCCTTGCATCGCTGCCCG
The DNA here is from genome assembly GCA_016718385.1 of Gammaproteobacteria bacterium. Classification (GTDB taxonomy): domain Bacteria; phylum Pseudomonadota; class Gammaproteobacteria; order Pseudomonadales; family UBA5518; genus UBA5518. The sequence continues at coordinate 340,172 of JADKDK010000007.1, read as the reverse complement.
CCGCCGGCATTCCCGGGGCGCCCGCGCTGCTGGGCCGCGTGGCCCATGGCGACACGCACTTCCTGTTCCTGGAAGACGTTCCGGGCAACCATCCGGATCCCCGCGTCCATCCGCTGGACGCCCGCCATCTGCGCGCGCTGCTGGAGCACTTCCACGCGATGGATATCCGCGGCCTGATGCACTACGACCTGAAGTCCGCCAACATCCTGATCGATGGCGCGCAGGCAGGCTTCATCGACTACGAGTTCGCGCGCTTTCGCAGCCACCTCAACGCCTACGCGCCGGACAGCGACGCCTTCTGCGCGGACTTCAACGTGTCGATCAATCCCTTCTTCCCCGCGCACTCGAACGTCGCGAATTTCGAGTTCCGCGCGCTCGATCGCTACCTGCGCGATGCCGCCGCGGAACCCGCGACGGCCGACGCCCTGCTCAACGACTGGTTGCGCGGCAAGTCGGGGTATCACCGGCAGATGGCGGCATTCCTGGCACGGTTGCGGGACACGTCCGCCGAACTCATGGCGATCACCAGCGGCATCCCGGCCGCAGAGGCTCGCGCACGACTGGGCGCGGCTGCGGAATTCGAGGCACTGCTGGCGAACCTGTTGGCGCAACCCGGCGTGGCCGTGTCGCGGGTGGAGCGGCAACTGATGGCATACCGTTGCGCGGTCTTCGAGCGGCATGCTGTCGAAGCTGCCCGGTTGCGCGCAATCATTCAGGCCGGGATCGGGGCCGCCCGGGCGCGGGCCGCAACGCTTCCCGAGGCGTACTGCCGGGCGATCGCCAGGGTGCTCGAGCTAGTGGGACGCAGCGTCGAGGACGCCCCCGGCTGAGGCCTTGCGCGAGGCAACCCGGGCCATGCGCGCCTGGCGATGGCGCCGCAGCAGGAAACGCAGGATCTGCCCCGCACGCGAACGGATCGCGCGGGGGTGTCGCAGCGGGTGCGGATGGCGAGCCGCCATGAACCGCACGGTCTTCCATACCGGGCACGGCGAGCCGCCCAGCGCCAGCCAACGCACGTAGTCTTCGTTCCATGCCGGATCGGCAAAATCCATCCACGGCTTGTGATGACCGACCGCGTGCACGATGCGCGCCTGCGCTGCGCCGGGACGGTGCCGGAACACGTTGTATTCGGGCTGCAGTTCCGCCGGCTCCACGCCCTGGTGCTGCAGCCACAGGTTCAGGATGCCCTGCTCGCCCATGATCACCCGATCCGCATGGCGCACGGTGGCATCGAGCAGCCACTCCCTGGCGCTTTCCCGGCCCGGCAACGCGTCGGACAGCGCGAACACACCCGCGTTGAAGAACGGGCGGTCCATGTCGAAGCCCTCGATGTCCCGACTGAAGTTGAAGCGCAGTGGCTTGTCCTCTCGCGCAAAGGCCGCGCCGATGGCGCTGCGCTCGAGCAGCGCCGCGGTATCGCCGCGGACCAGGATGTCGGTGTCGAGCCAGATCACGCGCGAATAGCGGTTCAGGAGTTCGAAGCACTCGTACTTGGCATAGACCATCTCGGAGAACGCCCGCAGCGCATGGGCGGGAATGTTCCTGCGAATGCTCTGCGCGCAGCGGTACGGGACGAAATGACAGTCGCGCAGCCTTCCCAGCAGCGCAAGATCCCCCGCGGGAACTCCATTGTGGAAAATGACGACGTCGTAGCCATCGGCCGGCGGGAAGCGCCCGAGGCCCAGCAGCACGTTCGCCGCCGCAAACGCCATGTCGGCCGTGATGCCGAGCACCACGGCCACAGGTCGCTTCGTCACGTTACCGCCCGTGGATCCGAGGGCGTCATCGCAGCGGCGAAACGGGAGCTTCCCGCAGCCCGGAGGGGCTGCGGAATGTCACGCGCTACCCGGCTTATGATGCCGTCGGGGCCGCCTTGGCGCGGGCTCCGGGCTTCGGGCCACGCCTGGCCGGGGCCTTCTTCGCGGGACCCTGTTTCGCCGTAGCCGCCTTCACCGTTCGCTTGACGGCGCCAACCGCTGCCGCCCGCTTCTTCGCCGCTGCCTTCGGGGCGCGCTTGGCTGCAGCCTTTGCCTGTCGCTTCGCGCTGGCGCCGGCCTTCTCGACACGCTTGACCGCGGCCGCCACACTCTTCCTGACCGAGGTAACGGTCTTGCCCTTGCTCGCCTCGCGGGCTTGCGCAAGCATCTCGGTGGCGTACTTGGCGACCTGCTCGTTGATCTCGCGGATGAGGTCGTAAATGGCGCCTATCGACTCGTCCTGGATCCGCTTGATCTTTTTCGCCGGCCCGCTCAGCACGTCGATCTTCAGCAGCAGCTTGAGCGGCTTGTCGGCGATTGCCCGGTGGATCTCTTCGGCGGAGTTCGCTCCTTTGTCGATCGCTTCCTGGATCAGGTCGATCAGGGATTTCTTCTTGGCCATGGCACAGTCTCCTCGTTGAAGGTCTTTCACCCTAATCCGCCAATGCTCTGGCGCGCAACCGTGCCAGATCAATAATTCACCACTACGTCGTCTGCTCGCCCGGCTGCGACGGCGCAACGACATCAACCTCCGGCGTGGCGACACTCGGCATGGGCGTGGCGACGCTCGTTATCGGCCCGGAGACGCGCTTGCGTGCAGCCACGGGACGCTTCGCGACGGCAGACGCCGCGGGCGCGGCGACTGCCGCCTTGCGCTTCGCCGGAGGGGTCACCGTGACGGACGCCTTCGCGACGCGCTGCTTCGCGGGCGCCGCCCCGGCAGGGCGCTTTTTCGCGGGCGCAGCCTTTGCCGGCGCAGCCTTTGCCGGTGCGGCCTTTGCCGGTGCAGCCTTCACCGCGCGCTTTTTCGGCGCGGCCCTGGCGGCACGCTTCCCGGGCGCCGCCTTGAGCGCGCGCTTCTTCCCCGCCGTCTTCACCTCGGGCACCAGGCCGGCCTTGCGCGCCTGCGCCAGCTTGTCCGCCGCGAACGCGCGCACCTGCTCGTTGATGTCGCGGATCGCCTCGCCGACGGTGCCGATCGATTTGTTCTGCACCTTGCGCAACCGCCTCGTCGGATCGAGCTTGCCGAGCTTCTTCAGCGGCATGTCGGAGACCGACTTCACCACCTCCTCGACGGTGCTCGCGCCCCTGGCGATCGCATCGCGAACCACGTCGATCAGCGTCTTCCTCTTGCCTTTCATGACTCACCCTCCGGTCGATCAGCGCTGTGCGAAACATGCGAAAAGACTATTCCCGATCTTTCGCGATGCGCAACCGGCGCAGATCAACATTTCGGCACGGATGCGCTCCCCCACGTCCCCCTGTTAGCCTTGTCGCGCTCGAAGGCCAGACGAGGAACCGGAGCATGAAGACCATCACCGACATCGCCAGCGCCTCGCAGGTACTGGCTTTCTGGTTCGAGGAGCTCACGCCCGCGCAGTGGTGGCGTAAGGACGAAGCGCTCGACGCAGGGATCGCGCAGCGCTTCGGCGCCACGCTCGCGGCGGCCAGGGCCGCGGAGCTCGCCGGCTGGCGCGACTCGGCAGGCGGGCGGCTCGCCGAGGTGATCGTGCTCGACCAGTTCTCGCGCAACGTGTTCCGCGACCGCGCCGAGAGTTTCGCCGCCGACGGCATGGCGCTCGCGCTGGCGCAGGAAGCGGTGCGCGGCGGCTTCGACGCGCAGCTGGCGCCGGCCGAGCGGGCCTTTCTGTACATGCCCTACATGCACAGCGAGTCGGGGAAGATCCACCAGGACGCCCTGCGGCTGTTCGACCAGCCGGGGCTGGAGAACAACCTCGATTTCGAGCGCCGCCACCACGCGATCATCGCGCGCTTCGGACGCTATCCGCATCGCAACGCGATCCTGGGCCGCGAATCGAGCGCCGAAGAGCTCGCGTTCCTGCAGCAGCCCGGATCGTCGTTCTGAAATGACCCACCTTCACCTCGGCTGCACCCCATGGCGGTTCCCGCTCGCCGGCGGCGCCGACGCGCTGGCGCGCCAGGCGGCGCTCGCCGAGGAGCTCGGCTACGAATCGTTCTGGCTGCCCGAACACCACTTCGGCGCCGACGCCATTCCCGAGCCACTCATGCTGCTGGCCGCCGTCGCCGCGTCCACGCGGCGCATTCGCCTCGCCACCACCAGCTACCTGCTGCCGCTGCGCCAACCATTGCAGGCCGCCGCGCAGGTGGCGGTGCTGGACCAGCTCTCGGGCGGGCGCGTGATCCTCGGGGTGGGCCGGGGCTTCGCGCCCGAGCTGTTCGAGGCCTTCCAGGTGAAGCGCAGCGAAAAGCGCGAACTGTTCGCGGAATGCCTGGCCGCCATGCGCGCGGCATGGGCGGGCGAGCCCGTCGGCAGCTCGGGCGTGCGCCTCATGCCCGAGCCGGTGCAGAAGCCGCACCCGCCGGTGTGGGTCGCGGCGCTGGGCCCCAAGGCGCTGGCGCAGGCCGGCTCGCTCGGGCTGCCGTATCTCGCCTCGCCGCTGGAGCCGCTCGAGACGCTCGAGGACAACTACGCCCGGCACCGCGCCGCCTGCACCGGCGCCGGCCATCCGCTGCCCGATGCCGTGCCGGTGATGCGCACGATATTCGTCGGCGATGACACCGTGCACATCGCCACGGTGCGCGAGCTGCTCGAGCGCCGGATGGCCGCGATGCAGCAGCAGTCCGGCGCGCTGGTGCGCACGCTGCCGCGCCGGCTGGACGACTGGGCCATCGTCGGTTCGCCGCGCCAGGTGCGCGATGCCATCGCGCGCTACCGCGAGCGGCTCGGCATGACGCACCTGGTCGCGACACGGCTGCTGCTGGCCGACACCGACGGCGCGGAGTACGAGGATTCGCTGAGGGCGCTGGCGGAGCTCGCGAGCGCGCTCTAGGCGTGGGTCGGCATTCGTGGGTCGGCATTCATGCCGACAACAGCCTTCCCCAACTCACTTGTCGCCATGAATGACGACCTACGGGGTGTGGGTCGGCATTCGTGGGTCGGCATTCATGCCGACAACGCTTCATTCCACGGCAGCGCCAAGTCGAAGAAATGCCGCCCGCGCCCGAGGTGACGATCCACTGCGCGCACATCGGTGCGCTCCATGATCGCGCCGTGCGCGAACCACTCGTCGGGCAGGCGCGGGCCGCGGCCGTCGAGCTGCCAGATCACGTCGAGCGGCACACCCACGTTGGGCGCCCACACGCCGGTGAGCTGGCATTCCTTCGCGCCGCCGCGCACCGCGTGTATCGCGGCCTGGCGTAGCGCGTAGGCCGCGGCGCGATCGATGTGCGAGAGATCCTTGCCCGAGAGCGCGCCACCGCCTATCGGCACGCGCGGGCCGTAGTAGTCCACCGCCAGCTTGCGCCCGGTCTGGCCGTTGTCGCCGTCGCTGCCGCCGTTCACCAGCGGACCGTTCGGGTTGACCAGCACGTCCACGTCGCGCCACCCGGCCACCCAGCGGCGGTCGCGCGCCTGCAGCGCCGCGTACGCATCGCACAGCTCCGCGCAGAGCGATGCCGCCACCCCGGTGATGCACGAGGCATCCAGCTGCTGCACCGTGACCAGCACGTGCTCCAGCACCCAGTCGGCGCCGTTCTCGCGCAGGCGCACGATCAGCTTGCCATCGGGACCCTGGCGCACGAGGCGCCCCGTCGCGAAGCTCTGCGTCAGCGCCTCGCGGAACACGTGCGCCAGGTAGTGCTCCGGCGGAAGGAACGCCACCTTCTCGTCGTAGCCCGCCCAGCCCACCGAGATGCACTGGTCGTTCACGTGGCGCGTCCATTGCGTGGCGTCGGTGCGCAGGTCGCACACGCTGCTGTGGATCACGTAGCGATCCGCCTCGATCGCGTTGCCCGCCACGTAGCCGAGCTCGCGCCCGGTGCGACGCACGATCTCGTCCAGCCGCTCGGCGAGCGGTCGCGCGGTCGCAATGCCGCCGGTCAGGTACACCTGGTCGCTCCAGCAGCTCATCTCGACTGGCAGTAGCCCGCGGGATCGGCGGCATAGCAGGCCGCGACGATCGCGTCGGCCGCCTGGTCGCAGAACTTGTCGGGGTGCCCGGGCAGCACCATCTCGGATACACGGATCATCGCGGCAATCTCCCCAGTTGCGTGTACGGAATGCCGGCGCGCTGCAGCGCCGCCGGCGAGCCCTCGCGCGTCACGATGGCGTGCAGGCGCACGCCCGCGGCGGCGCGCACCTGCGCCTGCGTGAGCGACTCGATATAGCCGTCCGTCACCACCACGGCCGCACGCGGGCGCGTCTGCGCCAGGTGGCGCAGCACGCAGGCCATGCTGGTGCCGCCGGTGGTGTCGGCGTGCAGCTGCCCGTCGCGGATCACGGCCGGTGCCACCACGTCGCTGAAGGCCCAGAACGGCCGGCGGATGTGGGAGCCGAGGCGCGCGAGCAGCGCGATGATCAGCGGCATCTCCTTGCTCATCGAACCGCTGACGTCGAGGTAGACCTGCGCGCTGGCACCGACGACGCGCCGCGGGCTGTTCCACAGCGCCTCGGGCAGCAATGGGCTCCACAGCGCGCGCGAGAAGCTGCGCCGGTCCGAGGGGCTCAGCACAGGCAGGCGCAATTCCGACGGCGCGTCTTCCTGGCGCGGCGCGCGCCGGTCGGGCACCAGGTGGCGGCGCAGCACGCGCCACGCCTCGCGGCGCCAGCGTTCCACCGCGATGTCGGCAGCCGTCAGGCGCGCCGAGTACGCCTCCTGCCCCACACCGCGCCCGTTGGGATCGCGCCAGATGCCGGAGCCGTTCATGCTGCGCAGCGCGCGCTCCAGAGCTTCGCGCACCGGCCCGGATGAGGCGCCGCGTTCGGCTTGCGCACCCGGCGCGGAGTGGTCGCCCAGCCAGCGGATACGCCGCTCGTCCTGGCTGGCGAAATCGTTCGCCAGCGACCGGATGTCGTCGGCCAGCAAGCGACCGTCGTAGAGCGCGCTCCATGCCGCTTCCAACGGGGGCTTGCGGCCGTAGCGGTCGAGCGTGGCGCGTACCGTCACGTGTCCTCCCGGCGGACACGGGCGCAGCAGCTTCGCCACCCCCTGCGCGCGCGCATAGAACAGGCTCATGAAGCTGCTGTACTCCGCGCCCAGCGTGCGGTGGATGATCGCGTTGATCACCGCGTCCAGCGCCAGGTGCTCGGCCCAGGACTGCGGCCCGCGCCCCTCGGTGTGGCGCAACAGCACGTGCAGGAACTCGTGGCAGATCACGGCCTTCACGTGGGCCTCGGTCTGGCAGTGCCGCTCGAGGAACTCCGGGTTCAGCAGCAGCCGCGGCTCGCCGCCGCAGGTGACCGCGGCCGTGGTCACGTCGGTGGTGAACTCGGTGGACACGATCTGCAGCAGCGCGCGGCAGGCGAAAGGGTTGTCGTCGATCAGCTCGGCGATCAGCGCGTGGATCCTGAGGGGCGTGATCTTCATGCGTAGAACCCCCGCTCGACGTAGAGCTCCAGGCGCCGCCCCAGGCTCGCGCGCGTGAGCAGCACGGGGCGACGCGGGTCGTAGAAATGCGGCGTGCACAGGCCCAGCAGCAGCACCTGGCGCAGCAGCTCGGCGTCGGTGGCGGCGGCGAAGCGCGGCACCGGGAGCTCGCGGTTCTCGCGGCAGAGGCAGGCTTCGGCCGGCGGCTGGCAGGGCGCGCGCAGTTGCTCGGGATCGTCGATGCCGGCGCGCACGAACAGGTCCTCGACCGCGGAGAGCGGATCGGCATCGCCGAAGTCGAGCCCCACGCTCAGGTAGCGCGGAAAGTTCAGCGAGCCGCCGCTGCCGTCGAAGACGGAGGCGTGAAGCGCCTGCGTGCGGGTGCGGCTCATCGGGCCGCCGGTGTTGCAGCGCAGGAACGGCGGCGGCTCCGGCGGCGGGCGCCGGCAGGACGGGAAGGGGATCATGCCGCCGCCCTCCCCGCGAGGTACTCCACGGCCTCGTGGAACTCGTGCTCCAGCGCTTCGGGGTCGCGCACCGGCACCTTGTTCAGCAGCGCCCAGAACAGCAGCTGGCGCGCGCGGGCCCGGCGTGCCGGGCACTCGAGCGCAGCGATGGCGGCGGCCACGCGCGGCAACTCCGGGTGCGAGGTGCCGCTCTGCGACAGCGGCTCGCGCCACTCGAGCTTGCCGTCGACGTGCAGCAGCGGCGCGGCGCGCCGCGCGAGATCGCCCAGCCCCTCGGCGCCCACCGGCAACGCCCCCTTCAGCGCGGCCGGGTACACGGCCAGCGCGAAGGCCGCGGCGCGCTCCGGCGGCTCGTTCGCCAGCAGCTGCTCCACGGCCAGCGTGCCGCTGTCGGCGTCGGGACAGCTCTCGGCCAGCAGGCGCACCTTGGCCGCGAAGCGCCGCGCCAGGTGAAAGTCCTGCAGCCAGCGCGTCTTGCCGGTGGCGAGCGCGGCATTCCACGCCAGCCGGTGCGCCGCCGCGACTTTCGCCGGCGGCGGACACTCGCCGCTGGCGCGCTGCGGCAGGCTGCACTCGAGCACGGTGCGAAAGGCCGCTTCGTGCAGCCCGCCCCCGATCACGCTCGCGGCAAGCAGGCTGCGCGCGATCAGCCGCGCGCGCCGCGGTGACAGCCGCAGGCCCGCACCGCCGAGCTCGGTGGTGACGATGCGCGCGTATTCCACGATCTGCAGCGGACACTGCGGCAGCCGCGCCTCGAACTCGCCGCGCCAGCGCGCGATGTCGGCACGCAGCCGCCCGCCATCGCGGGCCAGCGAGCCCTCGCCGGCCGGGTTCGCGACCAGGCGTTGTTCGGCCTCGCTGAGATCGCTCCAGTCGCCCACCTCGATCACGATCGCGAAGCGGTCCGCGAGCGCCGGATCGAGCGGCTCGCTGCCGAGGTACTCGCCGCCGTCCTGCCCGGCACCGGCCGGATTCATCGCCGCCCAGCGGTAGCGCAGCTTCTCCAGCGCGATGCCCTGCACGCGCCGCTCGTGCACCAGCGAGAACAGCCGGTTCTGGTGCTCGGGCTTGCAGCGGCTGATCTCGTCGACCAGCACCGACTCCGCACCCCACACCGTGGCTGGCGTCTGCAGGAAACGGATGCTCTCGCGCGCCTCGTCGGGGTAAGGAAAGCCCACGAGATCGTCGAAGGCGATCAGGCTCGCGTTGTAGTGGCGATGCTCGAGACCCAGCGCCTCGCTGATGCTGTTCAGCAGGTAGGTCTTGCCGGTGCCCGCGCGCCCGATCAGCAGCAGCGGATCCTCGGTGACCAGCGCCGCCAGCAGCGCCACCTGCACCTTCTTGAACCCATAAGCCCCGATCCCCGCGAACCGGTCCCCCGTGGGTCCGCATTCATGCGGACTTGTCTCCGTGGGTCCGCATTCATGCGGACAAGGGCCTCCCTGTTTGCTCACACCACTTTTGCCCACCCCCTTCCCCCGCCGCAACTTCGCCGTAACGGGCGTGCTCATACGAACCTCCCAGCCGCTTCCGTCACACGCGCATGGGCCGCCGCGCGCTCGGCCTGTTCGCATACGCGCAGGAACTGCTCGCGCGGCAGATGGCGGTGCCGCTGCACCACGGCCCACGGATCGAGCTGGTACCGAGCGCGCAGCAGGCGCGCGCGGACACCGGCATAGAACAGCCCCAGGACTGTCAGTTCCCCGGTCGAGAACGGTTGGGTGTTGCGGATCGAATCGTCATGCGTAGCCATCGTGTGCTCCTTCGGTTGCTTGCACGCGACGCGAGGAGCCGGAGGCACAGGTGAACCTGCTTGGTTGCCCTTACGGCCACATCTCCCCCTGCGGGGAATACCACCTTGCCCAGGTCGGCAGGTTGGCGGAGCTGTTCAGCCCACTCGCGATGCGTAGTCCAGAAAACAAAAAACCCGCTCGGCTTGCGTGCCAAAGCGGGTTTCCGGGGAAGACCGCTTTAGCTGCATTTTTAGAGCGCCCGCAAGCTGAGGTTCAAATCGGCGCTATGGGTAATGTAGTCGCGAAGGCTGTGCGGATGCAAGCAGAAATTCTGGCATAAGCGCAGGCACGCTTGCCGATGTGTATCGCCATGCGATACGCTGCGTCAATGATCAGGAGCTTTCGCCACAAGGGCATTCAGCGCTTCTTCGAGACCGGCTCGACGGCGGGAATCCAGGCTGCACACGCACCGCGATTGGCGCGGCAACTTCGTCAGCTGAACGATGCGCGTACTCCTCAGGACATGAACATCCCCGGCTGGAAGTTGCACCCGCTCAAAGGGGGTACGCTGAAGAGACATTGGTCAGTGTGGGTGAACGGAAATTGGCGATTGACGTTCGCCTTCGATGGCGAGGATGCAATCCTGATCGACTATCAGGACTATCACTGAAGAGAACAAGGCTATGAGCAAGATGCACAACCCACCTCATCCCGGCGAGACCCTGCGTGAAGACGTCCTGCCTGCGCTGGGCCTGACGGTTTCCGAAGCCTCGACGCAGCTTGGTATCAGCCGCGTAACGCTGTCGCGCGTACTTCATGGGCGTGCCGGCATTTCGGTGGACCTCGCCCGGCGGCTGGAGCTTTGGCTGGGCGGGCCGAACTCCGGCCCGAGCGCCGAAACCTGGCTTCGCGGACAGATGGCATATGACTTGTGGCACGCGCGTCAACAAGGTAAACCGCCGGCAGTCAAGCGGGCTCCGAAGGCTGCATGACGATTACAAGGCAACCTCGTCAACGCGACGGTCGTCAATGCCGGTCTACGTCCTTGCTGTGCGCGACCTTTACGACCAGCACCACGAGCTCCTGGTCGCGGATCTCGTATATGACCCGGTAGCGCCCCTGGCGGATGCGATAGCGCTCCAGCGCGGAAAGCTTTTCGCATCCGGGCGGCCGCGGATTGCCGGCGAGATCGGCGATGCGCTCGAGCAGCCGCTCGAGATCGGCGACCGGTATCGAGCGCAGATCCTTGGCGACCGAGCGCTTGAAAAGCAGCCTATAGCTTTCCATGCTTTTTCAAGTCTTTGAGCAGCGCCTCGTAGGAGATCTCCGGCTCCGCGGCGCGGTCCTCGAACGCTGCCAGGTCATCGGCGTCTTCGCGCAGCGCCTGGCGCAGGGCTTCGTTGACGATCTCCGATATAGAGCAGTGCAGATCCGCGGCCTTGATCCGCAGCGCATGGTGAATGGCCGGGTCGAAGTAAATGGTGGCGCGTTTGGTTTCTTGCATGACTGGAACCTCCGGGGACATTAAAGCCATCACAACGCTATAGCGTCAAGTCACTATGCCGTCACCACCCCGGCTCCGAAACGGCACGAGAATCCCGCGCCACCCACCCGCACCACCGAATTCACGACGCAATTGCCCTGCATCAATGCATCTCCGCGCAGCCTCATGCCCTGAGGCCAGGCGGGACCATACTGAAAATATTCAAGCAGTACGGAGACCCGCATGCGTCCACTACCCCATGACCCCCGCACGAGCGAATGGATCGCCGCGAGCCACAAGCCCGCGCTGGCCGAGGCCTGCGTGCGCTACGCGCTCGCCTTCAACACGCTGGAGCGCGCCTGGCTGGCGGGGCTGCTGGCCGACGACGTGCAATACGGCTCGCAGCAGGTGTTCGACATCGTGCACGGGCGCACGCCGGTCTGCGAGCACCTGGGCCGCAAGATCGAGGCCCTGCGCGCGCTGCCGGGCCGCGAGCCGCGCTTCGAGCTCGCGCGCTCCCCGACCTTCGGCGAGTGTCTGGCCGGCTTCGAGCGCCTGGAGGCGGCGGAGCGCAACTGGCTGGCGCGCCCCGGGCTCACGGCCGTGCTCACCGTGAACGCCGCGGGGCGGGTGGCCTCGGTGATGATCGTCACCGTCGCGCCCTCGCCCGCACACGTGCAGCGCAGCGGCATCTACCCGGGCATCGGCAGCGGCACGGTGCACGAGATCGCGCAGCGCGACACGGGCACCGGCCGATGATGCCCGACCGGTTGCATCACCCCCGTGACGGGCACAGAATCCCCGTCGAGCAACGCCGCGTCGCGACTCCATCCGACGCGCACGCGCCAGCAACCCGACGTACGCCGAAACAGGAGGTCACCATGTCGAACGAAACCCTGCACCAGCGCCGCGAGGTCATCGCCGGGCTGGCGGGCCTCGGCGCCGCGCTCGCCGGCGCGGCAGCATTCGCCCAGCCCGACGCGTCGGCCACCCACGCGGGCCATGACATGAAGGACGCAGCACCGGCCCCCGTGCTGTCGGCTGCGCACAAGCGCCTGATCGACGCCACCGCCGCGTGCCTGAAGGCGGGCAATTTCTGCATGGCGCGCTGCACCGACCACCTCGCCACCGGCGCCCCGTTGATGGCCGACTGCCAGCGCTCGGTGATGAACATGCTGCCGGTGGTGCAGGCGACCTTCACGGTGGCCGGCCACGCCAACGCCAAGCCGGCCGACCTGAAGGCCCTGGTGAAGACCTGCGCCCAGTTCTGCCGCAGCTGCGCCGAGGCCTGCAAGCCCCACTCCGCGCACCACGAGGAGTGCAAGGCCTGCGAGGACGCCTGCCTGGACTGCGCGGATGCCTGCGACGCGGTGGCGGCGTGAGCGCGCCGCGCCGACGCCCCTGACGGTAATCGTTGCTGACCGCAGTTCCTGCGGGAGCATCACTACAAGGTCATCCTGCTGGGATTCCTCGAGGGAGAAGCCCTATGACCGCACTGATGGTCGACCACTAGCGCGCAGTGATGAACAGGCTATCGGTTGTGGAAGTGATCTTCTATCAATTGCCGCCACTATGGAGCCAATCCCTATCGAACGGCCCGTAACGGTTACCCTGCGCGGTCGCTTTTGCCGCGGCAGCCCCTTAAACGGAGTTAGTCTCTGCTGGCCCCAGACGCGGAATGGAGGGCCGATGCTCGGACGCGACAGTAGATCCACTTTAGCGCTTCGCGCCCGGCGACAACGAAACCGATTGTTCGGGAATACCACCTTCGCTGCGCTCTTCCAGCACCCGCAAGCTGGGGCTCAATTCGGTGCTGTGGGTTATTTAGCCGCAGCGAGCGACCATCTGGCGGCTACAAGTGAATGTTCTGGCAAGGCAGTAACCGCGCCGCTGCCAGAGCGTGTCTAAAAGTAGCGATCTAGTTCCTGCGGGCTCGCCCCATCCCTGCGCTCGAACGCGTGGATCTCGGCGATTGGCGCTATCGCGACCCTGATTCCGCCTGCCTGCGTTGGATCCGGCCTCACAATCGTGCCGCTGGAAGCTCCCTGCTCCCAAACAACTACATACTTTGGATCACCATGGGTCGCGTAGTTAATACGAACCTTGCGCGCAAACAAACCCACCGCTCCGTCCTTGCCGTAGATCGCGGACTCAAGCGACTTGTGGGTAACCACTTTCCTCCATGTAGACTTGGTATGGACTGCACGGTAATTGATCGATCCCATGTCATTTTCTCCACTTTGCGCTCCATCTCGGTCACCCCTATGACCTCCGGCCCAACATATAAGTTCAGGGACATCCGCGCGCGCACTCGCCGAACCCAATGCGCCAGCGCCGCACACCTCAACGCACCCTCTGATTCAGGGGCTACAAGCCCGGAAAGTGTGAAGTAATTTAATGCAAATCACTGGGAACTGATACTCCAAATAACTGCTTGGTATATAATATCTATTCCGTAAACAACTGATTCTTCCTGAGACCGCCATAAGTGACTGCTACTGCTGTCATCATCACCAGTTGCACCCAGCGCAAGTCTGGGCGGCATCACGTCGATCTGACACAACTGCCTCCTATTGGTAACGTCGAGCAACTGGCTGAAGCGTGGCAAGGCCTCGTTGGCCTGGCTTTGCCTGTGTGTCCCGCGCGGTCGTTGTATCGAGGACGATCGATTACTGATACGGCAGCCGCTGCCGCCTATCTGGGATCCTCTTGGTACGTTGTATCCGCCGGACTTGGCCTAGTGTGTTCAGATCAGCCGGTGCCAGCGTACGAATGCACGGTGACTTCGGGCTCCGAACTTGGCGATCGGCTCAAGCTGTCTGGTGCAACGACGGCAGACTGGTGGAGCGCTATCACCGCCCTTCAATCCCTGTCGCTGTCGCGACTCATCGCGCAGCATCCAACCCTGCTCGCCCTGCCGAGCAGTTACCTGCGAATGACCCATGATGACTTGGCACGGGTATCGATTGCCAAGGCCGGGAATTTGCGAATTTTCACTTCAAAAGCAGGCGCGCAGGTCGTGCCAGAGCACTTGGCCAAGTGCGTAATGCCCTACGACGACCGACTAGAATCGGTGCGCAACTACGCCGGTACGCAGTCCGACTTTGCGCAGCGCGCGCTGCGGCATTTCGTAGAGGCATTAGGCGCGGCGTCGCTGCCGCTGGAGGAGGCGCGAACCAAAGTTTCCGCGGCTCTCGCGCGTCGACCGCGGAGGCCTCGCACGATGGGCAGACGGATGTCGGATGAGGAGGTCAGGCAGGTGCTTATATCGCAATGGGTGCGGCATGCGGGCAGCAGCGCGCGGTTGCTGCGGCATCTCCGCGACGAAGCTCGCATTTCTTGCGAGCAGAAGCGGTTTGGCCGGATCTGGCGCGCACTGGCGGCGGAAAGACGGGCGTGATATCCATGAAGAAGTCTCTGGTACGCCAGGCACTGGTGGTGCGTGCACTACATACCAACCAGGGCGCCGGACTGGACGTTTACGCGTTCTTCATAAATGGCGGGGATATTGTGCGGGTGGCGGACATTTCTCGAATCGAAAGGGACGCTAGCGACACGCTCAAGGGCTTCCAGCGGCCCGAGATCCGCCAGCATGTAAAGGGTATTGTGGACTACCTCAATCAGGGAGACGTGCTATTCCCCAACGCCATCATCTTGGCAATGTCGCCGGACGTAAAATTCGCTGCCTCTCGAGGCAGTCGACCGACCGGCGATGCGAGGGTATCGGAGAGCGGGACACTCACGCTCCCAATCTACGACGAAGGACAGCGTGTCGCGTGGATCGTAGACGGACAGCAACGATCGATAGCGTTGTCCCAGGCAAAGCACAGAAATCTGGCGGTGCCGGTTATTGGGTTCGTGTCTGACAATCTGTCGGTTCAGCGTGAGCAGTTCATCCTAGTAAACAAGGCCAAGCCCCTTCCGACGCGCCTCATCAACGAACTGCTGCCGGAAACGGCCGCAATCGTGTTGCCGCGCGATCTGGCGGCACGAAAGGTGCCGGCCGAATTGGTAAATCTGCTGAACCAGGACCCCGCATCGCCGTTCCACCGCCTCGTTAAACGGGCGTCGGACCGAGCCGCCTCCGGCGCCCTCGTGACCGATACTGCGCTTCTTTCTGTGATCAAGAACAGCCTGTCCAATCCGCTGGGGGCTCTCGCCCCGTTTAAATCAATTGGCCGCGAAGGCAGCGGAGATACGGAAGGTATGTACCGCATTCTCACAACTTACTGGACGGCGGTGAAAGTTGTATTTCCTGACGACTGGGGCAAGGATCCGAAACACAACCGGCTGATGCACTCGGCCGGACTACTCGCTATGGGCCTGCTGATGGACGCGATCTATGCGCGCCTGGCGCCCAACGCGGACGTGGCTACAGTGCAGCGCGAGATCGAGAAGGTGGCGCCGATGTGCCGGTGGACGGATGGGACATGGGAAACGCTAGGTTTGGCCTGGAACGAGATTCAGAATACGCCCCAGCACGTCAAGAAACTACAGGACGCGCTGGTACGCGCCTATGCCAGCAGCAACCACCACAAGAAATAGCATGAAGTTTCTCTACTCGGACACTCAGGACTACGTCGATCCAGGGTATGACTTTCTGAATGATCGCAATAGCCCCGGCCGTGAACGCTACTGGTCTGATGTGTACGCTCATGAACTCATGCAGCCGATGCCGTACGACGGGCTACTGGTAGCGATGAGTGCAGTCCGCCAGGCCTCTGGGGTCGCGTCCTCCAAGGTGCGGTACTCCACTCGCGAGGAACAACGGATGCTGCGCGACGGCGCCCGCAAGTTCCTGCGTTACGACGGCCCGCGTTTCAAGGACGCGATGCTGATGGGCGACTGCGGCGCCTTCGCATATGTTGACCATCCGGTACCGGCCTATACGCCTGAGGAGGTGGTGGAGTTTTACACCGAGGCTGGCTTCACGCATGGTGTCGCGCCGGATCACATCATCTTCGAATGCGACCTGAACAACCCACCGGAGAATGCCGTCGATGCCGCCGTACGGCAGCGCTTTGCAATCACGCTGGCCAATGCCGAAGTATTCCTCGGATTGGTACGACGCGGCGGCATGCCGTTCGAGCCGCTCGGGCCGGTGCAGGGGTGGTCGCCCAAGAGCATGGGCGAGGCTGCCCACCGACTTGAGCGGATGGGTTACCGCTACCTGGCGATTGGTGGGCTGGTACCGTTGAAGGCGGCCGCGATCAAGGCGGTGCTTTCGACGATCCGCGAGCGCATTCAGCCTGACACAAAGATCCACTTGCTCGGGTTCGCGAAGGCAGAAAGCATCCACGAGTTCACGGACTTCGGTATTGCCAGCTTCGATTCTACTTCGCCTCTCATCCGCGCATTCAAAGACGCGAAGTCGAATTACTACAGCGAAGGATCGGACGGTAAACTCGACTACTACACCGCCATCCGCATCCCCCAGGCGATCGAGAACGCCCGCCTTGATGCAGGGCATCAAACGAGGCGCATTCGACGCAGAGAATTTGCGCCAGCGCGAGCGCAAGGCGCTAGCTGAACTGCGCGCGTTCGACCAAGGCGCCTCAACCGTGCGCGCCACGCTGGATGCACTGATGGACTACCACCAGTTCCTAGTGCGCGGCGATGGTATGGGCGCGGAGCAGCAGGACAAAGCGCTAAGCAAGACTGCCGCCTGGTGCAGCGCACTCTCGAGCATCAGCCCTGGAAGCACTGCGGATGCGATGTGTGCCGCAAGATCGGCGTAGATGTGATCATCTTTCGCTCGAGCAACCGCAACAAGCGCCGGGGATTCCACAACCTCGGCGTTTACCACCGTCATCTACGCAGAATCTTAGGGGAAGCCGCGTGACCACGTATCGATTCAAGGCCGTTCGAGCCCGTCAGGCGTCGGGGCATGACGTGTTCGTATTTGCGGCGCACCCTGAAGATGTGCTCTCTTTCGCCGCAATCGAGCGGGTCGCCCGCGCGGACGACGGACAGTTGAAGGGATTCCAGCGCCACCAGGTGGCCTCACACATTCGCGACATCCGCGACTACCTGTCGCGCGACGATGCACTCTTGCCCAACGCGGTGATTGTGGCGTTCATCGACGGCGTGAAGGTCAAGGACCTAGCCGACGGGGTGGTCCAAGTCGAGATCTCCGCGCCGGCCGGCGAGAAGCCCGGCTTCGTAGTTGATGGTCAGCAGCGACTGACGGCGCTGTCCGCAATAGATAAGCCAAACTTCCAGGTCTTCGTCTCTGCCTTGGTCTGCAAGGACTACAACGAACTGCGCCAGCAATTCGTGCTGATAAACAACACCCGGCCACTCCCGAAAACGCTGATCTACGAGTTGTTGCCCAACGTGGAAGGATTGCCTGAACGTTTCACGCAACGCAAGTTTTCGGCACGCATCGTTGACCTGCTAAATTTCACGCACGGTAGCTCGCTGTACGGCGAGGTTCGGCAGCACACCAACCCGACCGGCGTGATCAGCGACACGGCTATGCAGCGGCTGATCATGAATTCGGCTTCCGATGGCGCCATCCGCGACCTGGTGCAGTACGAAGACCGGGACGCGCGCGCGTTCCACCTCGTGAGCGAGTTCTTCCATGCAGTGGCTAGCGTTTACGGGCCGGCGTGGAAGGGTATGACGCCGCGATTCTCACGTTTGCGGCACGGCGCCGGCATCGTGGCCATGGGCTTCGTGATGGACCACCTATATAGCGTCGAGGGCGCCACCGAACGGCACCAGTTTGAGCCCGCCCTGCGTCTTCTGGCGCCCTACACTGCATGGACCAACGGACAGTGGCATCTCGAGGCGTGGGATACGCGGCCGTGGAACGGCATTCAGAACACACCAAATGACATTGATCTACTGACGCGCTATTCGGTTAGGTCGCTCAAGAAGGCGCTGCGTAACCCGCGCAGTGTCGTCAATGGGTGATGCCGTGGAGCGCAGGGCATTAGTGCTGTTCTCCGGTGGGCAGGATTCCGCCACTTGCCTGTCTTGGGCATTGGATCGCTATACGCTTGTGGAGACTGTCGGCTTCAACTACGAGCAGAGGCACGCGGTTGAACTCGAATGCCGCCAAGTTGTGCTCGACCGGATCAAAGCGCAATTCCCTAATTGGGCCACACGACTTGGTGCGGACCACATGCTCGACCTGGCACTACTCGGACAAATCAGCGATACGGCGCTCACGCAGAACCAGGAAATCGCACTCAAAGCCTCCGGCCTGCCGTCCACCTTCGTGCCGGGGCGCAACCTGCTATTTCTTACGTTCGCTTCAGCGATCGCTTACCGGCGCGGCTTGACGACGTTGGTCGGTGGGATGTGCGAGACCGACTATTCCGGTTACCCGGATTGCCGAGACAATACTCTGAAGGCGTTGCAGGTTGCATTGAGTTTGGGTCTGGATGCGCCAATGGTCGTCGAAACGCCGCTTATGTGGCTGGACAAGGCTCAGACCTGGCAACTCGCGGAACAACTTGGTGGCACCACACTGGTCGAACTTATCCGTACCGAAACGCACAGTTGCTACCTGGGGGACCGAACCCATCTGCACGCTTGGGGCTACGGCTGTGGCCAATGCCCGGCCTGCGAGTTACGGCGCAACGGCTATGAGGCCTTTGCACAACCGGAGTCGAAATGAGCGCAAGCACGCACACTCTCGCAGTCATGCAAGCAGCCACTAGCCGTTTCGAGGCCGCGCGACAGGTGGACATGTTGCCGGTCGGACATCGCTGCCGCCGCATGCATGGACACGGCTTCACAGCCACGGCGTACTCGGCCGTGCCGGCCGACTGGGTGGCGTACCCGGGCGGTGAGGTCGTGGCGCTGCAGCAACGGGTGGATCGATGCGCCGATCTACTTAACTATGGCGTGCTTAACGAATATCTGATCCAACCGACCGATGAGAACTTGGCACGCTGGATCCGTGAGAAACTAAATGCTCCGTGGGTCGAGCGTGTGGCGGTGCAGAGCACGCCAAACCAAGGTGTAGAGGTTGATGCGCGAGACATTGCGCACGTCTGGCGGCGCTACCGCTTCCAGGCGGCGCATCAGTTGCCTCACGTACCACCAGGACACAAGTGCGGTCGATTGCATGGGCACGGCTTCCAAGCCATTGTGCATGCCAACCAGGATCTGGCAGGCTCTGACTTAAGTATCGACTACGACCACCTCGACCAACTCTGGGCGCCGATCGCGGCGCAAGTCAACTACCGCTGCCTCAACGACGTCTCCGGACTGGAGAACCCAACCAGCGAGATGATTTCGTCGTGGCTGTGGGAGCGGCTCAAGCCGGCGCTGCCGGCGCTATCGTGGGTGACCGTATACGAAACGGCATCGTGCGGAGCCACTTTCGACGGCTTGCACTATCGGATCTGGAAAGACTTCACCATTGACAGCGCGGTGCGGCACGGGCGCGCGCCTGCCAACGACCCTCGCCAGGCCATTCACGGCCATACCTACACGCTTCGCCTCCATTTATGCGCGCCGCTCGACCACCTGATGGGATGGACGATCGACTTCGGCGATGTGAAAGCGGTTTTTGATCCGATATTCAAGACACTCGACCACCATCCGCTGCACGAGCACGCCGAACTTGCGGACGGCGACACCACGACCATCGCGCGCTGGTTGCATGAAGCGGCTCGGCGGGAACTACCGCATCTCAGCCGTGTCGACCTGTTCGAGTCCGAGGGCTGCGGCTCGCTCGTTGGCCTGGATTTGGCTGGGCCGGCATTGCCGGTGTGAGACCATGACTTATTCAATTAAAGAAGTGTTTTATACGCTGCAAGGGGAGGGCGTTCAGGCGGGCAAGCCCGCGGTTTTCTGTCGTTTTGCTGGTTGTAACCTCTGGAGCGGGCGTGAGTTTGACCGAGCGTCTGCTATCTGCCAATTTTGTGACACCGACTTCGTCGGAACTGACGGCACGCTCGGCGGCAAGTACGCGACCGCGGACAGCCTCGCAGACTCTATCGCGCCTCTTTGGCCGGACAGCGACATAACGAACCGACTGGTGGTGATGACTGGCGGAGAACCGCTACTGCAACTCGACGATGCGCTGATTAATGCGCTGCATGAACGCTACTTCAAGATCGCTGTGGAAACCAACGGCACAATTAAAGCCCCCGAGGGCATTGACTGGATCTGCGTGAGCCCCAAGGCCGGCACTCATTTGGTACAGACTCATGGCCAAGAACTCAAACTCGTGTATCCGCAGCCAGGACTGATGCCAGACGATCTGCCTTGGTCGACGCTGCAATTCGAGAACTACTTGCTGCAACCGATGGACGGGGCCGCCGCGGTGCAGAATACAGCCGCTGCCGTTGCCCATTGTCAAGCACACCCGCATTGGCGCCTATCGGTGCAGACACACAAAATTGTAGGGATCCGCTAGCTGCCCATATGACATCCGATGACATCAAGTTCGTTCACTACTTTTTTGAGAAGCATCGACCACCGGGCCAGCATGCGCAACACTTCATCATCCAGCTTAGCCTTTCGTCTACAGTGGGGGTCCTTGTTCTCTATTATCATTTCGCCGAGCGAGTGCTACCACGCGTATGCCTACCGTGGTCGAATTTCCAGTTCTCACTTGCGCTTCCTTATCTACTTGCGCTCGCCATTGTGGGAGCGCTGATTATTCTGGCGAGACACTACAAGAAGAAGGATAAGAAATTCCATAAGCGATCTCCCGGCGCCTCACTCTGACGGTCGTCCAGCGGCAGCACCGGCCCAAGCATGAAGGCAGCACAAAACTCCGCTAGTCGTGAAGTAACTACGACTGCACCGTGGCCGAGCGAGCACTGAAACTCGTCGCGCTTACGCCGCACTCTAGGTTGATCCGGCCGCAACGATGCTCAGCACGTGTTGGTTCGAGGCTGATCAACTCGCTCTGAAGATTAGGCTGAACTGTCTGCGGTTAAGTTCAGATGCTCGAGAACAGCCGACACCAGGCTCGTCGTGCCGACGCCGCGCGCCATCACTAAATTTTCCTTCGGACTGTTAGCTTTGACGCAATAGTAGGCTGCATGTTTACTGCACCGCCACGCGAAGACGAAAACATGCGCGTGCTGCGCCAGCAACTTGAGGCGATCCGTGCAAACGTGGTCGGCGTTGGTGTCAATGATCCAGTGGGGATGGAGGATGCGCAGCATATCGACGGCACGTCGCGCAGCTGCTTCGTCCAGACTGTAAAAGACGATGCGGTACGATGACTCGTCCTCTGAGGTGGCACCCGAGGCGTCCTCGGGCGCTGGACCGAGTGGTGGCAACTCAAGCTGAGCCTCACTAGCCAAGAGTTGCAGTTGCTGGATCTGCAAGGGGTCGAGGCGCGAGCCGAACTCCCGGCAGGCCTGCACGACCGAGGTGAGCAGGCGTAACCGCGACTCAGCATCACGAGTACGACGTAGCGCCAATGAATCGCAGACATCAAGCGCCCAGCCGATTGCCTGGGGCGAGCGGATGGCCTCGAAGATCTTGGTAATGGTGTCGACCGCCTGCCGGTAGGCTGCGCTGTCCCCGCTGTCGACAATGGCGACCAGCGTCTGGTGCAGCAACTCCTGGTCGGTACGTTGGAACACGTCGCGCGCACGCAGCACTTCAATCATCTCTGCGTATAGAGGCACGAGGCGTCGATCCGGGTCGGTTCGTTCGATGAAGAGTTCGTGCCAGAGTGGGTACAGCCGCTCGAACAGCGCAGGATCCTCGACGGACTGACGCATCAAGCAGTCAACTGCAGCATTGAGCATACCGGTTTCAGCGAGCAGTCGCGCGGGATCGACGCTGCGCGCGAACTCGGCCCAGCGTTCTATGTAGCGGTCGGTCGGTTCGCTCGGCAGGCGGTCGAACTGATCAGAGAGTTTCGCTGGTAAGCGGGCTCGCCGTAGGACGCGCGCAAGTTTGCTAGCCGGGTGGCGGACGCGGATTCGACTGCGGCACGGATTGACTCAGCGGCGGCTTCGAGGCGTCTGAGCGCCGCGCCAGCTTTAGCTGGGTCGGCACACTCTCGCGCGCAGGCAATAAGGCCACGCAGCACATCGACGCTGTCGGCAAGGGGCCAGTAAAGGTCCCAGGCGCGATCGAATTGCTCGTTGCGCAGCGCGTCGATTGCCGGCGCGATGTCATCGACCAGCGACTGCTGCGCGCAGGTCTCGCGAATCAGATGATCGATGGCGCCAAATGCGCCTGGCGGCAACTCCTGCAGCAGGTGTTCGCAGACCGCCAACTGCGGCTCGGGCTGCAATAACTCATAAAGCAAAAACGACTTTAGTACCGCAGGGCGCCGCGAGGTGCGACGGGTGCTGAACAAGGGTTGGGCTGAAACCGCGACGGTCTCTTTGAACTGCTCGAGCAACGGGTCGAGCGTAGTCACCGCTTCGTAAGGCTGCACGTTCACCCGGTACAGCGCCTCCATCACGTCGCCGTAGGTTTCGGGCGGCAACTGGAGGTGAAGCAGTTGCGGCAGCAGCGGGTGCTCGACGATCGCGTCCCATCGCTCGAACGCAGCATCGAGGCGAATCTCGAGGAAGCGGCGATTTTCTGCCGAAACGCCAAAGCGCTCGCGAAGTGTGGCTATCGCCGCCCGCGCACCGGGCTCATTGCGCGCGAGAAGCGCCCGGTCGAATGACGCGCGCAGTTGGTGGAAGGTGCTCGGGACGTAAGAAGCCGCTCGTGGTCGCCGCCGCAAAAGTTCTTCATATAGGCGCCACTGGCGCAGCACCAACCCGTCGGCCAGAGAATTGGGTGTGTCGAAGCGAATGGCGTGCCAGCGCGCTTGCTCGATTAGCGGCAGTGCGTACTGGTCGGCTTCGTCGTGCATTCGGCTCGACGGGCGCTCATTGACGTAGCTCGGCCCAAGAAATGCGTGCATCTCCTCCTGAAGCGCCAAGGCCATCTGCGGAGAGGCGGCGCACGCGTACCAGGCGGTGGGTCCGTCGGCCCGAGAGCGATACGGCAGGAGTATGGCATATTCGGTCTCACCTGCGGCGTGGTGGCGAAGGCTGGCTTCATAGGCGCACCGATCGAGCTCGTCGCCACCAAGGGAGGACGGCGTACACGTGTTCGGCGTGGCGAAGAAAGCAGCTTGCAGGGCCTGGGCCCCGCTAGCGTTTTCGCAGCGCTCAGTGCTGTCCATAGAGTTCGAAGTGCAAGCGCGCGGCAGCAACTATATTGGGCTCGAATGATACGGTTACTGCCTCGTCATTGATCGCCACGCCGCTTTCTGTGAGGTTCATAGATCCGTCGACCAGCACCCAGTCGGTGAGCACCCCCTTGGTGTGCAAACGCGCATTTTGGTCGTACCAATGCAACTGGTCTTGCAGGCCGGCGTCAGTCATTGCCTCGACGATCCGGCGCTTGAACGTCTTGTTGTGTTCATCGGGGCGGGTGTGGATGTGCAGCGCCGTACCGTTTGCGGCGACAGCCACCAGCACTTCCACGATCCGGATCTCGCGCTTCGGCCACTCCGGGTTCAGCGTTGCGTACTGGCCAAGTCGGCTGTCGAATATGACGATATTGCTGATCCAAGGTGCCAGGATAAACACCGTGCGGCTCGGCGCCAGAAGTTCCTGCGCGAACACCATCGATAGAACCTCGCGCACCGCGTGCTGCGAAGTAACGGCGCTTTTGAATATCTTGCGGGTTTCGCTCATGCCGTGGCTTCCAATTCGAAGTGCAAAGCGATCCTACCTTGACCGCGCTCCACGGCCGTTAGGCGCGGATATACGTTGAGATATTCGAGTTGCACCGGCGCGGTAGCAGCGAAAGCCATAATGCGGTTGAGCAGCGCGGCGTCGGGCGGCAGCACCACGACAGCCTGGCCGTGGACTCTGAGGCGGCGATGCAGTTCTGCCAGGTCATTAGGCGACCCACCTGCAATGGGCTCGGTGGCCTCGGACAGCCACGGCGCTAGCAAAAGCCGATCGGTGACCATCGGCGTGTCGGCGAACCGTGCCGAGACTGGTAACGCATGCGTGCGCAGGGTATACCCCCTCGCCCAGAGAATGCCGAGCAGCATGCTGAAGCGCCAAGTCTCGACCTGATGACTTGGCGGCTCAAAGCCGGCGCTCCCGAACGCGGCGTCGATGCGATCATCATGACTGAACACAGCGCACATGACGCGCGCCTCGACCTCTACCCCCAGGCGCACCTCGAGTCGGTTCCATTCCTCTAGCACCCCGGCGAGCAAGGTGTCGAGTTGCGGAGGGCTGTCTGGTCGCAGCAGGCGATTGCTTAGGGCGGACACGTAGCCGTGAAACACGGCGTGGCCGCGCTCGGCCAGGAATTGTCTCAGCGCTGCCAGCGCCGCTTGCGCGCCTGCCGGAGGTGCGCGCACGGCGTGGTGACCTCCACCCAGTCGGCGTCAAGCGCGGCCCACCAATGCGCTGCACGTACTCGCGCAATTGCTTATCTATTTGCTCGAACTCCGAGGGCGCCAGCGCCGCTTCGATGCGGCGGTAAGTGGTCCGGGTGGGTGGCGATCGCTTCGATGACCTGCTCGATCAGGCCGTTGCCGCCCGGGTTGACCTCGGAAATCCAAAGTTCTGGATCGGCGGGCAGCGTGCCGTCCTCCGCGGGCCCCGGGGTCGGTGTCGACCACAAGGTCGTCCGGGTCGATCTGAGGGCAGGCTTGCTGGATAGCGTCGAGCAAGGCGGCGGCAAAAGTCTGCAATTGCGCGCGGCGCAGCCAGTCATCCCACGCGGCATCGATTGGACCGGTGAGGATGCGACCGGCCAGTGCCGCAAGCGCCTGCGGGCATGACCGTCGGCGAGCGACGCGGACAGCTTTTTTCGTAGACGCGGTTCGTAGACTGAACCCGCCGATGCTTCTTCGTCAGGCGCGTCTGGAGACTGGAAGATGCATAGCAGCACCCCTTCAAGGCGCTCGGTTTCGGTCGGTGCCTGGAGATGCGCGATCGCCTCCTCGAGGGTGCAGGCGCGCTCCTGTGCGAGAGCGACGGCTGCGACTTGGAAAACCTGCGCGAGCCAATTACGCAGGAAGACGTTGTCCGCTACGCCGGCGAGCGCAGGGCCGTATTGTGCCTCCCAAATAAAGCGCGCGGTGCGGGCTGCACGCTGGATCGCAGAATCCGCGCCGCACAAGGCACTGCTAGGCGACGCCGGCAGGTTCATCACGAAGCACAGCGCATCGGCTTCGATCTCAAAGCCAATGCCACAAGGGCGGCCGTCCTTCGTAAAGCGCCACTGAGCATTGTGGTCGATAATTGAACTGCTGCGCTTGACGCGCAAGCCAGCGTTCGAAGCGATGGCATAGCGTCGCACGGTCGCGGGCGACTGGCTGGCATGGGTGTGGACGACCACTGTTCGCACCAGGCGGGCGATGCCCACCCTGTCGACCGGCGCATCGAACGCATTGCCCGCGCGCCGGCCGAACAGTTGCGACCGCCACTGCAACCGTGCATTCGATGAATCAAGCAGTTTCGGCCGTTGCGGGATTCGGGCGAGATTGATGGCGCTCGGCCGCCAAGCGTCGCAAAGCCTGACTTGCCCATCGTCGACGTGATAGAAAGGAACTTGAGGTTCGAGTTGGTACCAGGGGCCCAGGTCGACGTCGCGGACCTTTGTGCCCCCATCGAGTTCGGCGGTGAACTCCTCTTCGGTCGGGCCAGCCACAGCGCATCATCGAGGCGCCGCGAGACCTTCCCGGGAGCCATCTCGTTCATAGCCTGCAGAACTGGCAAGCCGATATCCTCGTGGCGCCCGCCGAGCAATTGCACTTCGGGCAGCGCCAAGTCGCTGAATAACGTGCTAGGAATGAACTCGGGCAACGGGTGACGGTCTATGCGATCCGCCTGCGGTTTGCCGTGCGCGCGCCAGTTGGTTGCGAGTCGCCGCAGCGCCGTCGGCACGGCTGTGAGCAGCAATGGACGGGGATGGTCCCAGAGCAGCATGTCGACGTCTTCACGCGGCAACGCCAGCGACTGCGATAAGTGTCTGCCCAACCCCGCAATGCGGGTTGGTTCACGGAGCAGTTCGGCGAGTCGTGACACCAAATGGCGACGACGGATGTCGGACTGCAGCCAGTTCTTACCGTCCCACTTGTAGCTGCCCGGAGCATCTTGCACCGCTCGCTTTGAGCACGAACTCCAATCCCCAGATGTCAACGGGAAATTGGGGCGCAACGATTTCACTGCGTTGATGGCGGCCTCGGACCAGCGCTCGAAACGGTAATCCTGCGGCTGTGCTAAGTCGCGCCACACCGATCCTTTAGGCTCTCCGCCTTGCATGTCGACGCCGAGGTAGTCGATCAGCGCATAAGTTGCCTGCATGCGACGGATGTAGCGGTTGGCAAGCGGCAGTTCACGTGGCGGCAGTTCAGGGTCAAAGAACTGCTCGTAAGCTTGGTACGCCAGACGATCCCGGCCATAGTCCGACAGCACCATGATGGTCCAGGGCCTCACGTGGCGCGTGCGTCCTGCTCGGCCTTTTCGCTGTAGGAACTGCGCCATGTCGCGCGGCGCCTTGTGCTGCAGCACCACGCCTACGGCGGGATCGTCGTAGCCGACTTCCAGAGCGGCGGTGGCGACAACGATCTCGGCCTCGTAGCTGACACCCGTGTCGAGCGAGGTGGTGCGCTCTACACGATGTCGAGTTGTTAATTCATGCCCATTGTCTTCGAGCATCCGCCAGTCTTGGCCCCCTTCGTAGCGGCGCTGATCGCTACTGCTGCGACGGAGGAAGGCGAGTCCTCCATTTGGAGCGCGCTGCGTAGCAGGATATCCTTGCGGAGTGCGGCCCTCTGCGTCGCGCAAATCGTAAAACAGGCGATTGGTTGCGTCGAGTTGGTCGGTGAAGGCAAAACTGCGCCAGCCTGCGAACGGGCGCTTGTCCTTGCCGAATTGCTCGCGCCGGTCGAGCAAGCGGGAAGCGAGCATCAGCGCCTGGATCGAGGTGTAGAAAGCAGCGCAGTCTGCGATACCGGATCGCCGCGCAACGCGAGCATGTACTCTGCTCCCTCGCTTACCATGTGGTCGGCGTTCGGGGAAATTTCCTCGACCACGCTCTGATCCAAGCCGACCAGGGATGCGAAGAAGGCTGCACCCTCCGCGATCGTAGCCGACAGGCCAACGAAATGGGTCTGCCGGCGTGTGAGATGCGACCAGCGGCGCAACAGGTAGGCCACTTGCGCGCCGAACGTGCCAGTGTATAGATGGATTTCGTCGAGTAGCATAAGCGACGGCGTCCGCTCCGCGAGCGGGCCAAGGCCGAACAGATGGCGCATGGTCGAATCCGCCAAGCGCTGGTTCATCATTTCCACCGACGTGAACAGGATGTCGGGCGGATCATCCATCATCGCCTTGCGCGTGAAGCGCAATTGGCGGCTGTCCACGCCACTACCGCAGGAACGGCAGCCAAGGCGCGCATCGCCCTCGGCCACTTGGTCGCTGTGCAGTTGCAACTCACCGCCGCAATCTGGACAGCGGAAAAACGGACAAGCGCCCCGTGTATTCCGCCACTGCTGCGCGATCTTTCCGACGTTGAAGGGTGTGTCGCCGAAGAGTACACCGACGCTCACCGTCGTCCCGACACGTCCGAGCTCATCGTCGAACTTGCGCGCCTGCCCGTAGACCTCCGCGAGTTGGTCTTTGAGCAATTCATTGCGCGGATATAGTGCTAGGACGCGTACGCCGCGACTACGCGGTTGCGACTTGCGTTCGGCGCTAAGCCAAGCGAGCGCCGGCAGGTAAAACGCCAGCGTTTTGCCGCTGCCTGTGCCCGCAGCGACCAACGTGCCGCGCGGCCTCCTCAAGGACAGACCTTCGAGAATGCGGGCCGAGGCATCAATCTGGAACCGAGCGAACCGCCAACTTTGCTCGCCCTCGTCGAGCCAACGCTTGACGCCCGCCAGCATCCGAGGATCTGCAACGCGTGCGGCGATCGCCGTGTGAGCGTCGGCGGGTGTGAGGTCGCGAGCCGGGTACTTTCGCGGTCGCCACAGCAATCGGTAATCAGCGACCAGGGTTGCGCCGCTGACCCAGTCCGCGCCCTCGTGCTTGCGCGGAAACAGTTGGCGAAGGCGTGCGAACAAGCGTATGCCCTCGGCCATGCGTGTGCGGTAGCGAGGCGGCGCAAGGGGGCGACCGAACACCTGCGTCAGGTAACCGAGGTCAAGCAGTCGCTGGCGGAAGCGCATTTCGGTGTCGAACGTGCAGCCTGGGTCGGCTGCCAGATTCTGGTTTTCGTTGAGGATAGCGCGCAGCGTTTCGTCGACCTCTTCCTCGCTCAGCGCGCTGTCGACCAAGCCCCAGACCAGCACTCGGACCTCTTGCCGTTCGAGATTGTCGAGCGCCTTCTCGACGAGGGCGAGGTCGGGCGTCAGCGTCATTGACCGGCGCTCCGGACCCGGTAGCGCTCCAATTGTCCGTTCTCCGCGAGCCAGGCCAAGACGCCGGGCGTCACCGATGCCAAGTTCGCGGTGCCCGACTGGATGGCTTGGAAGAACCGTTGCAGATCTGGTGGCACATCGAAGGTGATCTTGGCGACTTCGGTCCGGCAGGCGGCGATGCTTGCGACAACTGGGCAGGGTCACTGCGCTACGCGGCATCGCACGTCTCACGAGGTCGGCATATACGCTGTAATGTGTTCGATAGGCTGCGATCGCGGTATCGTTGATCGGTGTCGAGGGCGCGCGGTCGCGAAGCCAGGTTGGGTCTTCCAGAGTACCCTGTTCATCGATGTAAGCCTTCCAGGCTGACTTGACGGAGCTCTCGATTTCGGCAGCCAAGCCATCGACGGACGCCAGCAGACGAACCCAGGAAGCATCGCTGGTGAGCTCCGCGATGTCGTCGTTCGATTTCAGTCGCTCGAGCACCTCGGCAGCGTTGTGCTGTAAATGCGCGCGCTTTTCGTCGACGATCTTCTGTGACCTCGCATCCAATGGCAGGCAGGCAGCGCACGCACTCACGCCTTTGAGTTTGTCCTGGCTCTTTTTCCATTCCCGCGTGCGCTCTTGCACCAACAACTGCTGGTTAACGTTTCGCTGGGCGAGCTTGAGATGTTCAAACTTCGCCGTAACCGTGCGGCAACGTTGCAGCAATGTGGTCATGCTGCTCCCTCCTGGCTGATCGCCTCGAGGTCTTGCTGTAGAGCAGCCACCATGGCACCGATGTCGCCACCGCCGCTGGCCAGCAGCTTCGCGTCTATCTCTCGTTCGATCCCATGGAAAACCCTGTCGAGCAGGGTCAACGCACGATGCACCTTAACCAGTTGCTCGACATCCAGCGACGACCAGCCGGCGAGACGAGTTTCGACCGAGGCCGTAGCGGCCGGTGTTTCAAACCACAAAACCTGGCGCATCAAGCCCTTGGCCTCCGCGGTGTCGAGTTGTCCAATAGCCGTCCTCGCGTCTGAGGAACTGCAAACCGACTGCGGGAAGCAACCGGCGTTTTTCGCCTGCTCGATCTGCACCAGCAGCGACGGGCCGATGTTGACATCGCGGTCTTCGCCGATCAGCGGCTTGATGGCCGGAACGAGCGCTTCAGCAGCATTGCGATAGCGGGTGAGCAGACTTTCGATGCGCGACAGCATCTCGTCCGCGGCGGCGCGGGCGTGCCCGTGTTCGGACTTAATCTGCGAGGACGCACTTTCTGGCAGAGCCTTGCGCCAAGCGCCCTTTACGCGGCGCGGGTCCACTGCATGGAGGGTGGCGCCCGTGCCCTGAAAGCAGCCTACGGCCTCCGCCAAGAGCCGTTGCACGTCAGCCCGAGAACCCGCCGCACGTGCGGCGGCAAGAGCGACCTGCGCGGGCGGGCTAGTGTCGGACTGGTCTGGAGCCCAGAGCGGCTTGGGCAGCGCTGCGTGGTAGTCCGTCAACGACGGCGGCCTTGGGCTCGGCCGATCGAGTTAGGCGCAGCAGCAGCGATTGCCGATGCAGGATCTGCAGGGCGGCGCTGGCCTGGAGCTCGGCAGCTGCCGCGTGCCACGTCAACACCTGATTCTCGACCCGGTCGAGTAGTTGCTGGGCGATGGAATAGTCGTTCTCCGAACCGGTATAGTCCCAAGACTTGTTATTCGACTTCCACCGCTCGAGCGCCGCGAGGCCGGCCCGCAGTATGGGACACAGCGGCCGGACGGCCTCTGCCACAACGAATTTCGGTTCGGTATTGGGGTTGCCTGTGCGGGCGAACGGCAGCCAGATTTGCGCAGCCTCGACCCGCCGGCCGCGCATACGGGCCGTGTTCCAGTCAACGCGCTCATTCAGCGCCGCCTCGAACAGGCTGCGTACGTGCCGCGCCTTGTTTTGGTCGATGTCGCCGGTCGCCCACGCCTCGATATAGCTGAGCGGAGGAGGCGGGGGCGGAGGAGGCGGCGGAGGCGGCTCCTTATCTCCTTTCGGGGGAACGGGCTTCGCGCCCAGCGCGAATGGCCATGGCAGATGGAACGCCTTGAAGATGTCCTCGCCTACGGCTGGTGGAGCCGACAAGTCGGTCGGATTGTTCGCCCAGTAGACGAGCGCTGGACCAAGCCGTTCGCGTTGTTCGCTGGGCATGGCGCGAGTGTTCAGCGTCAGTTCAACGGTGGCAGCCGGTGCCGCGTCCTTGAACCCGGCGGGCGGGAAGCCCCCGGTTTCGTGCAGCGCTCGCAGCAGCAGCGTGTCGCGCAGTACGCTATTGATGAAAAGGCGCGGGTTAAAACGCAGCCCCGCGCCAACCTTGAGTTCGCGCCGGCACAGCGAAGCGATGGACGCCGGCGACAAAGGAAACAGGGGGTAGCCGTGGCGACTGTGGCCGAAGGCGCTCAGCATGTCAGATTCATCTGCGCTGAGAGGATATTCAAAAGCCTTCACCCAGCCATAGAGGTCGTCGCCACGGTTAGAGTTAAACTGTTTGCGGAGTTCGGTCACGCCCCAACGCGCGGCGTTCAGATACCGACCCGCCAAATCAGTGAATCGGCGGATCAACTCGTCTTCGCTCTGAGCAGTATCCGGAATGAACCACTCGCACTTCGCCCAGGTCAGGATGGTTTGTCGGCTAGGCAGGAAGCCGTCTGTGACGGCGAGCGCCGTGCGTAGCGGGGCTCGGATGCGCTACGCCGCCTTGGTCACTCTCGGCGATCATCAAGTTGAGCAGCGGTTGCTGGATGCCGGCCAACGCCGCGAAGTCCTCGATCAGAAGCACCAATCTTTGCCGTCGGCCAACAAGCTACGGCGAATGTCATCGACGATCTCCTCGATAGTGCGTTGACCCAGCGCCTCGGAGAAGCGGAATACGGTGCGCAGTGCCGAATCTAGCGCCTCCTGTAGGATGTCCGCGGCTAGCGGGCGGCGCGCGCCATCATTATTGGACAGTTGATGCAGTGCGGTCACTGTTGATCGCGTAGCATCGGCTGGTGACCACGCATCGGGCATGACTAGGTCGTCCGGGACGAAGCGGCGCAGCTCGCCGGTCTGCGTTTCGCTGCCGCCTTCCAGCGTCTGGCGAACGATGCGTTCGAGCACAGCGCCGAACCAGGCGTCTAGCACGCCGGGATCGCGCACCAAATCGCGCAGGTTCTTTGTCAAGGCGAGGCGTTCGCGAGCGCCCTTGTCGCCCGCGCCGCTTTGCTTCAACTCCTGCATCCCCGCCTCAAACTTATGCTCGAGTTCAATTCCGAGCGACGTGGCGAGCATCAGGCTGGCATCGCGAGTGTTGAGATACTCGACCGCCTTGGTCAACTCGGTCTGCAGGTGCCGATACGCTTCTCCTTCGAGCGGCGCGAGGATCAACTCGACGACCTGCCGCAGGCTCGCGGTCTTGGGGACGAGCACAATGACCAATTGGTCGCGCTTCGGGTGCCGCTGCAACTGCGCGTGTAGCCAGCGCACCATGTGTGACTTGCCGACGCCGGAGCCCCCGGTTATGGCCACCAACACGGCACTGCCGTCGTCCGCCGGTCGTAGCAGTTCCGCGAGCAGGGCTTCCTCAGTAGCAGGCTCCTCGACTGCACCGTTCGACGTACGACGGCGCAACGGACCGGGTTCATGCACCGCGAGCAGCACAGCATCGTCGACAACCTCCGCTTCCGTGCGGATGCACTCGTTAACATGTGGGACGATGGGCCAATAACGATCAAGCGTAGTCATCACGCGGCGCTCCGCGGGCGCCGCACCCAACTGTAGCGATGATCCGGTCGGATGCCATCGCGGCCAGTGAAGACTATGCTGCTTCCGACGTCAGCCTTGTTCTCGAATTGGAGGGTTCCGTCGATCATCAGACTGAACATGGCTCGCGACAGAGACGTCGACAATTGCCCCTGCTGCAAGGGTGCTAAAGCATCCTTCGCGAGTTGCGCTTCGACAGCGACACGGTAGACGCCACCGTCAAGCACTGGCAGCTGCTGCGCGATACGTTCGACTAACTCGGTAGTTGGCATTTCTTCGCCAGACGCGATGCATGCTGGTAGGTTCTCGCGCACGGCGAGCGTCGGGTCTATGTCCCCACCACCGGGTTGTCGGACGAAGCCGAGGAAGTGACCCCAAAACTGCAGCCCATTCTTGCGAGTGTCGTTCTGCATTAGGCGCAACTCATCATTGGCGACCTGATTCAGTTCGAGAGATTGGACGTCGCTGAATCGCGTCTTGTATACGTCTTGCGCAAGCAACCAAGCCAGCGAGCGCGTGAGGTCAGCAGCTCGGGCGCTCTGGCGAGCCCAAAGTTCAGGATTGTTCACTGCGGAAAGTGCGCACTGACGGGCAGCGATACGCGCCGCGCTGATAACGTCTATATCCATCTTAATGGCCGTCGCAGGCTCTTGGGCTAGGACGACGCGCGTGCCCGCATCATCCAGGCGGAACAGTCCCAATTCGGTCCAGCGGTTCAGGGTAGCTCGCGCCATGTGAGCGTCCGCCACGACGCTAGCTGGCGCCACGGCGTCCAGCAACTCATCGGTAGTGAGGGGCGACCGGGCGAGTGCTACGGTCGAATACAGCACGACCAATAAGTTGGGAAGGCCATCGTTAGTGAGATTTAGCAAGCTCATGAAGTCACCAAGCGCAGCAGGTCAGCCGCATGCACATGCGGGGTGGTATCGATAAATCGTCTCGTCGGATGGTGCGGGTGTGGCAACTCCGAAGGTACGACGAGGATCTCCAGTTGCGCCTCCGACAGGCGCAGGTCGTCTGGCACGGCCGGCGGTTTCTCGCTCCCCCAGATTACGATGCGGACCTCCCCAGCACCAGCAGGCCATTGCTCGGGCGCGCGCCCCTCAACGATGTCTATGAACACATTGGATCTGTAGCCACGAGGCAATGCCCGCTCGATTGCAGATGCATGAAGTCTCGCGAAATCATGCTCCAGAGCGAGTGTATGACATCCTACGGCGGGCGCTAGCAACTGCACCAGAGTTGCGCATGTCCCCGCATATTCAAGATTGGGGGGCACATCGATCACCAGTAAGTGCGATGCCGCTCGCGGCAGCGCCAAGCGGTCGACCACCTCCAACGCGCGGGGCGCAAAGCGCGGCAGGCGCGGCACCACCGGTGGTCGATAAAGCACATGTTCAGCTCGATCCTCCCAGTGATAAGAGCAACCGCCACAGCAGGCCGTGACCGGCACCCAGTCGCCGTGGTTGACAGAGTACATCTGCCGTAAGGCCTCCGAGATCTCAATGTCTCCTGCCGCCACCGCCTGAATGGCATCCAAACCCAGTTCAGCAGCCTGCCGGACATCCTGACGGGCGCGCGCCATGCGGTCATTGAACACATCCTGCTGGCGATGCGCATCGTCGAGGATGCGGATCGCGGCATGCGTGGCATCGCTTAGGCTCTGCGGTACTTCGTCGCATTCTTTACCGCGAGCGGCCAGCGCCACCAATTCGATCAATCCGGCGCGCGCCATCAGAGTTAGCGCGCGCACATTCCACTCCCTACTAGCCTCTGATCGCATAGTCAGGCGCGCAGGGATAAGAGCCAAATTCACCCACGACACGTCCGGCATGGTGGCATGCTGTTCGGCATGATCGATGAGCATAGTCCAACGTTCGTAGCCCTTCTCGTCGCCGATGAGTCGTGGCAACGCTAAGCCGTGCGCTTGGGCCAGGTCACTCTCTGTGTAAAGCAGCAGTGCCGCACCGGCGCACCCGTCACGCCCAGCGCGACCGACCTCCTGGTAATAGCGATCCAGCGACTCTGGGAGCGTGGCATGGAGTATGGTGCGAACGTCATTCTTGTCGACACCCAGACCGAAAGCGGACGTCGCTACCATGCCGTCGATTTCGTTCGCACCCCACTGCTTGAGCAGTCGTTCACGCACGGACGCTGAGGTCTCGCCGGAGAACTTGTCCACTCGGCGCAGCCCAATCTCGCGCAGTGCGGCCAACCAAACATCCGTTTCGTCCGGCCTGGTGACATACAGGATAAACGGGCGC
Source organism: Gammaproteobacteria bacterium (assembly GCA_016718385.1). Taxonomy (GTDB): domain Bacteria; phylum Pseudomonadota; class Gammaproteobacteria; order Pseudomonadales; family UBA5518; genus UBA5518. Next base: position 305,819 of record JADKDK010000007.1, on the reverse strand, counting down.
GGAGCGAGTCGAATCGCCTCGAGCACGAGGTCCCGGCGCTCGTTTTCCGCGCACCTCAGGAACGCATAGCGGATCTCAGGACGCAGGTGTACCGCGGAGACGAGATGGGTGCGCTCCGGCGGCCCAAACAGGTGCCGAAGGTCGCGGATGGTGCTGCCGGTCAGGGTCGCCGACGCCAGCACCACTCTAACCTCGTGCCTTGGCGCACGCGCCCGCAGCATTCCGACCAGCGCTGGTAGCAACTGGAAGGCCGGTCGAAATCCGTTCCCCCAGCCGATCACTAGGTGCGCTTCATCGACTACCACCCGGTTTAGTCGCCCATTGCGCGCCGCATCCTCAAGAACGTCCCGCAAGGCGCCGACAGCGTACTCGGGCGAGGTAAAAAGGATAGGTTGCGATCCGTGACGAATCGCGCGCAGCGCAGCAGCGCGCTCGTCCGACGTCAGGCCCCCATGGTAGGCCAACGGCGGCATGTCGTGGTGGGGGTACCTTCGCTGCAGTAGTCTGCGCATGCGAGCAGCCTGGTCGATTGCTAGCGCCACCGTTGGCACAATCGCCAACGTAAGAAGGCCTTCACGTTCTATAAGCGGAGGCAATTGCGCCAGCAAGCTCTTGCCGCTTCCGGTAGGCAGGTTTGCGATCAGGGTTTCGCCGGCCGGGAGATGCAGCAGCGCACGCACGGCCTCTCGCTGTCCAATTCCCGTGTAGGTCGGCAGATCGAGCGCGTCACGCAGCAGTGGATCTGCCGGCACATTGAAACGTGGTCGCGACACGATGCCCTTGAAGACATCGTCGTACAAGTCGAACTGAACCTGGAGGTACGACAGACGCGGCCAGCGCGGTTGAATGCGCAGGCTCAACCCGTCGGCCAAAACCTCGAATTGCGCTCGCTCCCAAGCAGAAGCCGTAGGCCACGCACCTGTCGACGGCACACGCAGCCACGGCACCGGATTCTCCGGTCCAGCGGCTTCCAACAGTGTCTGACGGATCAACGGAATGAGGTCTGCGGTTGCTCCAGTAGACTGGCGAAGCGTCGCAAGCACTTGGCGGACCCGTTCCAACAAGGGATGGTCCGCCACCTGCGCTGGGACTGGTTCGTCAGGCCATCGGGCGCAAAGCGCCGTTAGCGCAGTCACATCAAATATCTTTCCGTGATCGGTCATCGTTCGAACGGCGAGGTAGAAGAGATGAAGATCGCCCCAGCCACGTCGGTCCGTACGGCCGGTCGCCGTATAGCCTCGGCGAGCAGCAAATGTAACTCCCCATCGACATTTAGGTCGCGTAGTTCAGCGGCGTGCGCCTCACCACTCAGACGGGCGAGGCGCGACTCAAATTGCGCCACGCGTGTATCTTGCTGACACTTGAGCGAGAACAGGCCACGGTCGACATGCGCACGCACCAGTTCATGAGCGACTATGAACGCACGCGCCTTCTGTGCAGCGTGTTCGCAGTGGTGACGCCACTCGACCGTCCACGGAACGCCGTCATGTATTTGCACCTGGTGCCAACGTTTCGGATTGAGGTTGAAATCACGGCCGCCGCCTTCGTCTTTAGGACGATAGGTCTCGGCGAGTTCACTTGGTGGATCCGTTGCAACGATACCTGTCATATCGATCCATACGGTGTGAAACTGGGGAGGGAAATGCTGTTCGGCGCGGCGGCACAGGACGCGAGCGGTATCGTCTTGCGGCGCTGGCAGATCAGCCTCTATGAGAAAATCGAAGCGAAACCACAAGTCGATGCCGCTCGAATCGCGAGCCTCATACTCTATCCGGTGGCGCCACATCGCGAACACTCGACCGCGGTCGTCGGTCTCGCAGAATCTCGTCAGCGATTCAACTAGTGGATCGCCGTAGCGCAGGGAACGCAAGCCTCGCGCTCGGCCCTCCTTCGAGAGCACGGTATTGCGCCGGAACGCGTACGGGTAGGTCAGCGGTGAGCGCGCCGTGCTGTGGCGATTCTCGGTATCGATCGTGCGAAGGAATTGCCCGACGAAATCGGGGAGCGATAGCAGCGTGTGGTGTTGGTGGTCGCGACTATAATTGAGTCGGAAGACCTTCTCGCCCGGCGGCAACGTGCCAGTCCACTCTTCCGGGCGCCGTCGGAAAAGCAACATCCCAACCGCGAACCCGTCAAACGCCTCGCGCCATGGCCGCCATTCGGCGTCAACCGCCTCCAATTCGTCAAAGGCATCGCTCTGCGGATCACCCATCGCATCAAGCATATCCTGCTGATCGATGCGCCGACGCTCGCGCGCTACCCAGCCAGTCGGCCCAGTGAGTTGCTCCTTCCAGCGAACCAGGCCATCCACTCCTTCGTTGCACCAGTCGGTAACGGCGGCACCTAATGTCTCCTCCACTAGGTACTGCAGGCTCGCTATCGAAGTGTCGAAAACCTGCAGGGCTTCAGCGAGGCAGGCCGACCAGGCCTGCTCGGCCGGATCGTCCATGCAGACCGGCGCCAGCGAGCGGATCGCATCACCGGAACCGAAGCGATCGAGCCGGCCGAGGCGCTGCTCGATGCGGTTCGGGGCCGCCGGCAGGTCGAAGTGAAGCGCCACTTTGCGACCACCGTGCAGATTCAGCCCCTCTTCGGCTCGCAAGTCACAGACCAGTACCCTGCAGTGCTCTGGTGCAGTGAGAAACCGGCTCCAAGGCTCTGCGACGCCTTCCTCGACTGCAGCCAGATCAAGCGGTACGTGTCGCAGCACGACGACTGCAGGGGCAAGGGCGGCTCGCAGAAACTCGAGCAAATTGTCCGCCACGGAAACTCGATCGCAGAAAACCACGACTTGCACTTCCGGCGTCTCTAGGCAACGACGTACTGCTTCGACAACTGCACGCTGTCTTCCCGCCTCGTCACGGCTATAGCGTGAGAGTTCGTCTGTGCGCCTCGCCAGTTCGCCGGCCCGTACATCCAATATGCCCGCCGACCGCAGTGCGGATTCGAGGAAATCGCCCTCGGTAGGGTTAACCGCAGCGGTGAACAGGGCCTGGGCGACAGGACTCATCAAGTCGACGTTCAGCAGATGCACGCGCAGTTCGTCCAGAACGTGATGACGCTCACGGCGCCATGCGCACGTATACGGCAGTGACTCAAGCCCGCTGCGTCGCGGCGTGGCCCAAGGAACAGCCTTTCGACGATTGCGCAGAACGCGGCGGTGCAACTTATAGGTTTCGGTTAGATGCGCGCGCAATTCGTTGAGCGTTGCAATGAAACCTTCGTCGTCTTCGTCGGGCAGCGCTTGCACGATGGGCCGCAGTGTCTCGATGCGCTGTATCAACGTAGTGTCGTCGTGGAAAGTCGACTTTAACCGATCAAGATCGTCCTCCATCGAGAGCACGTTCTCCGGAACCAGTGATGCCACCAGTTCCGCGACCAGTTGGCGCGATTGAACGCGGCGTTCGAAGCCGGCGAGGTCGTCGAGAGAGAATACTACCGGATCGAGCAGGTGCAGAATGCGTAGAAATCCTGCAGTGTCGGACAACACCGGCGTGGCAGACAACAGTAGCAACCGGGGCACTATTGCCGCATAACGTCGCAGGAGATCGTAGAGCGAATGGGCACCGCCGCGCGTCTCTCGCGAGAGGTGATGCGCCTCGTCTACCACCAACATGCCAGTACGTGGCAATCGTCCCTCGATGTTCGCCAAGTCTTGGGACGAGACGACGAATATGAAGTCGTCCAGCCAATCTCCTAGGCCGAAGCGCTGTGCTAATTCCTGGCGCCATTGGGCGACAAGTGGTGCGGGCACTATGATTAACACGCGCGCATCGGGGGAATCGAGCACGTACTGCCGCACAAGCAGGCCAGCCTCAACGGTCTTGCCAAGACCTACCTCGTCGGCCAGCAGGTAGCGCTGTATCGGATCTTGCAACACACGCTGCACTACGTTGAATTGATAGTCCGCCAACTGCACCGATGACGACAGCAGTGCGCTCATGCCGCGGCAAGCCGAGCGCTGCGCTACGATTGCCCGCATGAAGCGTGAACGTGCCTCAGCGAAAAGCGGAGTCTCGGTTACGTAGCGGGCCAAGAACTCGGTAGGATCGGTGATCGGTTTGCGCCAACGCACCTGTAGATCGTTGCGCGGCACATTGAGCACCTCCTGATTCGGAAACGCGACGAGGCAGCTAGAACCCTCGCCGTCTAGGATGCGCCCAACTTGCCAGCGCCCTGTTCTCTCATCGTGCCGAAATGCCCGAGTTTGTTCTGCCAAACTCACCGGACGCAGCGCTGAAAGGTGCGCATCGATCGTAAACGGCGTCGTATCGCCGGGCACGTCGAAGTATGTGACCGTCGCGTTGCTGCCCGCTATATCCGCGACCTTTCCTATGCCAAGTTTCCGACCCAACTCGGAAACTACTTTGACGAACGAGCCGACGGCGACCTCAGCCATTGTCATCCCTTCCTCGTTGTTCCATTACGCTTTCAGCTTTCCGTGAACCGGGCCCGAGAAACGAAAGTCCAATTTCGATCAGCTTGCGCTTTTTAATCTATCGCGCGATTGCGCGCCTAAGACGCATTTTCACTCGAACTACGGCGACTCGCGGCAACGCTGCTGTGCCTCACGGGTGGGATCATTCAAGCATTGCGATGCATAGGCTGTGCCATCGCCACGGACCCGGGGATTGACACAGATCCTCACCTAGGAGCATCCGTAGCGAACGCCCCCTGATTGGTTAGCGGTGTTATTTCGCGCGTCTGCCAGCGGGCTTGCCAGAATCACAGTTGTCTCGCTCCAGATTTGAGCAGAAATCGATACGTTTCATATAGGCGATCCTCTGGTGGCACGAAGACCATCGTCCCATCCCGCCCCCGCGTCATTAGCACGCGATAAACATTCTTGCGGATGGATAACGGATCGCGCATCGGAGATCTGCTTCCCCTCGAATATGCAATCGACCATTCACCGCGCGACCTGACCAAGTCGGAGCCCCAAGCCAGCAGGGCACAATCGAGCTCCAAGCCCTGCGAAGAGAACTCGGTGGCTACCGTGTCTAGCCCGCAGCACGAGTTCGGGCTTCCGGGCTTGGCGTTGTACCAGTGCCCCACCCTGAGTCGCTTGGTGGTCTGGAACGAGTTATCGACCCCGTGATCGAGTAGCCATCGGTCCTTCGATGACGCCAGAACGCCGTAACGCGCCTCGGGAGCACCGGAATAGCGCTCTCGGAGATACTCTTTGGCTGCGTTCAGATCACGCGTGACCAGGAACCGGTGTCCGCCCTCGAATAACTCTTGCCCTAATGCGGCCAGCGATTCCGGTGAGGATTCGCCGAGTAGGCCGCCCACCCATTGGTGAATGCGGGGCGTCAGGTGGAACCTGATCTCGGTATCGAGGCTCAGCGCCTGATCACCTTTCACGCGCACACCACTCCGGCCGAAGTGTTCTAGCAGCGCGGGCGCAGCATGAACCTGCCAGCGTTCGCGATCGCGCGCTTTGGCGACGGCCTCGGCCCACAACGGCACGCCGACCTCTTCACCCACGTGAATCGCCTGGCCGTCACCGATCAGCGCGACCAGCACCGACCATTCTGGGATGCGTTCGCAAAATTCGATCAGGTGTTCCGGTTCGGAACTTCCGATTGGCGCACGATGCACTTCGGCGACTCGCTCACGGTCATGCGCTCTCTGCGCCTCGTCGAACACGATCAGGTGCTCCGGCGGCACCGCGCTGTTGCGCCGCCCGTACTGCGCCACGTATTTCTTGATGTCTTGAACGAAGGTACGTCCTCCGCCACCCGCTTCGCTCAGCGCGTCCTGCAGCACCGCCACCAGTGGACCGTTGCCGGACAGGTATGCCGCAGGAACTGGCGGTTTGCCGTGACCTCGGTCCACCGCCAGGTCATCGAGCCAGCCGGCGTGCACCAGTTGCAGCCCCACCAAAGTCTTGCCGGATCCGGGCACACCGCTCAGCAGCACGAGCCGGCGCGTCTTGGTTCGTGCCGCTTCGTGCGCAATGGCGCTGATCACGGCCAGCGCCGGCTCGGTAGCGGCCCGCGCTCGTTTGATCAGCGGTAGGGGCCGCTTGTGGAAGAGCTCGCGGGCGGCGGACACGATGGTCGGCAGCGGCGCATATGCATCGGGTGCCAGGAAGGCTGCCGGCTCAACGGTGGCAGCGTCAGACTGAGTCAGTTCGTACAGCAGCATATCCAGGCCCTTGGGGCCGACGTGATACACGTCGTCAACTTTGGTGGGCGTGCTCGGCCCAGCACTCGTAACTAACACCGGGTGGACCAGCTTATCGGCGCAAGCGCTGTGGTATGCCGACAAATCGCGAGCATAGCCCCACGCCTGGTCCAGGGCTGCTCGGGTTGGGTGAGCGGCGCCCTTCAATTCGAGCACCACGATGCAACCACGCTGCAACACGATCACGTCGGGCCGACGGAAATCGCGTGGAAGTTCGTACTCAAGGATTGCGGTGTACTCCCTGGCGGCGTAGTCACGCGCCTCCAACTCACGACATTCGCGCTGGAGCCATGGGATTGAAGAATCCCACGCGCGGACCTGCTCCTGGGAAGCGTTAGAGACAAACGCCTGCAGCTTGGCGCGCACCACCCTGGGCTCTGAGCTCACGAATGTCGGAAGATCGGACCTCCAGCCGAAGCCACCATATGGGGTTAGCTCTTCCATTGGATGGTCTACGCAGATCGACGCGACTGTAGGCGGCCGCGAACGAGTCGAGGGCACTTAGTCCATGAGCATATCGCTACTTCGTGCAATACCATTCCACAAACTCCTTCAGCGATCCCAGCGAGTCGAAGCACCAATGATCAACCTCCTTACCGACGCGAAGCCGATCCGCATTCTTGCTGTTCAGGTTGGAATTGCGCGTGCGCGCGGCCGAGTAGCGCTCTTTCAGGAAGCGACCCAGCGATGGCAGTGCCTCATGCGCAATTGCTTCGGACCAGATGCTGATGGATTGCCGGTTTCGCTCCTGGGCAAGCTGTCGCTGCCGGGGCGTCAGGAAGCCGGCGATGTATTTCGTCGGCGGAGCCGTGCGCGTCAAATGCTGCGCAAGCAATGACTCTGCCTGTTGCGAAATCTTCGAATGCTCAGCCGCCGGGACGCGCGCTGGTCTCTCGATGCGAACCTCCTGCTGAATTGGCATTTCGCGATGCACAACTGGCTTCAGATGAGCACCGGAGATCTTCGCGACAGCGCGCTTCCTCGCCTCGAGGATCGCCGATGCATCGGTCTTTGCCGACGCAGCCGCCGGATCCTTGCGCCCCAGGAACACGCTGACCCGCTCCGCATTCGCGCCGGAGGGATGCGGCAGGCCATCAATGACCTGCGCATCGTCGATCACACCGCGATCCACCATATGCCGCAGGGCCTGTGAAACTTTCGGCCCCAACGGTATCCAGAGCGCACCGGTAAGCAACGCCGCCTCTTCGGCCAGGCAGTTCTCGACCTGCCAGCACAGCGACGCCTGCTTCAGCATCGACGGGGTACCGCTGAAATTCTCGCCCCTGTGGAACACGGGGTTGCGCAGCGCCGAGGTGAAGTGCACCAGATCGCTGCGCTCTCCGAACAGTTCGGCGGCGGAGTCGATGCCCCGCCGCTGCGACAGACCGATATGGTCGAGCATGGCAACGAGATTGCTGCGCATCGGTCCGGCGAAGCTCGCCGTATTCTTCGCCTGCGCCAGAGCCGCCTCTACATTCTGCCCCGCGCGCAGCGCCGAACCCGCCGTGAGCAGCGCAATCGTGGCCTGCTGTAGCCCGGGGGTGATGCCGCACAGCACGACCTTTGCGGCGGTATTGATGTATTCGAACGGTGCGTAGTACGTGGTGAACGCTTCACTGCGATCCAGCAGCAAGGACTCAGGAAGATCGTCTCCTTCTCGATAGCTTGTTACGACGTCCACGAAATCATGAAGGCTGATCCTTCGCATACCGCTCCTTGGTAAAATGTGCCGACGTGTCGCGCCGTGAGCCGCAACTGCCGCCAGGGGAATCCGAGATGGCTTGAATAGTAGTAGACGCGTGCCGCGTGAGGCAGGCTCTCCGGAATTTAATGTTCGCTTGTAGCCCATATGGGCTACGACTCCGATCACCGAATCCACCGTCGGCATCATCCCGCGCCCGCCGCCAACGCCTCCTGCATCGTAATCGCATGCAACTCCAGCACCTTCGCCAGTGGCTCCTGGTACCCGCCCGCCAGGTTCCACGCCACCGGCACGCCCGCGCGCCCGGCGGCCGTGAACACCATCCGGTCGCGCTCCCGGTATCCCGCGGTGCTGAACACCCCACCCAGCGGATCGTCCTCATGCGAGTCCGCGCCGGCCTGGTAGATCAGCAATTCGCTGCCGGGCAGGTTCTCGGCGAGTGCGGCCTCCAGCCGCGCCAGCGCCTGGCGCTCGCTGCCGCTGCGAGCGGCCAGGCTCCAGTGCCGCACGTGGTCGTACAGGCCCAGGCGCATCAGGATGTCGTGGGTGCCGTCGCCGTAGTGGTAGTCGCAGTCGATGATCGCGAGCTGTCGCGCGCCGGCGTCCAGCACGGCGAGCGCAGCCAGCACCAGCCCGTTGAAGGTGCAGTAGGCGCCACCGCCGCGGTAGTGGGCGTGGTGAAGGCCCGCGGTGGGCGAAGCGGTGATGCCGCCCCCGCGCCACGCGGCAAGCGCCGCGGCGCGCATCGAGCCGCTGGTGTAGCGCAGCGATTCCGGCACCTCGGGTTGGCGCGTGCCGAAGCCGTTCGGGCGCTCGAGCGCGAACACGGCGTCCACGTAGGCTCGATCGTGCACGCGGTAGAAGTCCTCGCGCGTGACGGGCTCGAAGTCCGCGATGGTGATGCGCTCGCCGAAGCGCTGGCGCCAATCGGCCACCACCAGCGCGGGCTTGCCGGCGCTGGGGGACGCGGAGTGCACGATCACGGATTGTTCGGGGCGGTAGAAGACTTGCATGGGGGTCCTTTTTCGTTCGAAGTGCATTGTCGCAGGCGCGAGCATCACTACCTGAGGCTCCTGGGCGGTGTTTTGTCGCGGGCATGGCCCGCTCCTACGGGGGCCGGGAGGTGTGCCGGACCTGCGCGGCGGCCATGGCGTTGCGTGCGCGGGTACACTGCGCCTTCCTGTTGCCGGAGCACCTTCATGACTTGCGCCACGCCGATGATCGCCCTGCTGCTGGCCTTGGCTGCCACCCCGGCCTTTGCCGCCGGCACCGATCGCGACCTCGACAACGACGGCCAGTGGGATTACGGCCGTGGCGGCACCGATCGCGATCTGGACAACGACGGGCAGTGGGATGCCGACCGGGGCGGTACGGACCGGGACCTGGACAACGATGGCCAGTGGGACGTCGGGCGCGGCGGCACCGACCGTGACCTGGACAACGACGGGCAGTGGGACTCCGATCGCGGGGGCACCGACCGCGACGTCGACAACGACCAGCAGTGGGACCACGAGCGCGGCGGCACCGACCGCGATACCGACAACGACGGGATGTGGGACTACGAGCGGGACCTGGAGGATGGGAGTGTGGACTTCGAGGAGGAGTGATCGTCGGCCGCTTTGCACCAGCGCTCCTGCTATCAATGAACTATCAATTTGTATCGAATTGATAGTTCATTCAAAGATACCTACTATCAGCCATCTATCAATTGCCGCCAAATTGATACTTGGCTTGGATGACTGCCATGAAACGGCCGGAACGACCCCCTTCGCTTCCCGAGCTGCTTGGCAAGCTCGAGCCGGCGCGTCTCGCGGAAATATTGACCCTGTACCCCATGGCGCAGGTCGACCGCGAAAGCTACCCGCACTGGGATCGCCTGCACCGGCTGCCTGCGCCAGCAGGGCTCACGCATCACGAATGGTGGCTGGCCACCAAATTCGCCCGGCAGCTGTCGTACCGCGAAACGCCGCTGACCGACCGCGAGGGCAAACCCTTCGTCATCGGCAAGCCCGACGCGCTGCTGCAGTTGCTTCCGCGGCTCGACAACCAGTTGGGCGGGAAGATCGGTCTCCAGGAACTGACCGTCAACCAGGACACGCGCTCGCGCTACGTCATCAGTTCGTTGATGGAGGAGGCGGTGACGTCGAGCCAACTCGAGGGGGCGGCCACGACGCGAGCCGACGCCATCGCCATGCTGCGCACCGGGCGCAAGCCGCGCGACAGGAGCGAGCGCATGATCCTCAACAATTACCTCGCGATGCAACGGATCGGGCAGCTGCGCAACGAGCCACTGACGCCGGACCTGGTCCTCGAGTTGCACGCCGTCGTTACCGAGGACACCCTGGACGAGGCACACTCGGCCGGCCGCATGCAGACACCCACAGACCTGCGAGTGAAGGTCCGGGATGAGCAGACGGGCGAGATCCTTCACGATCCGCCGCCCGCCGACCAATTGCCGGACCGTCTCCGGCTGATGTGCGACTTCGCGAACGGCACGGGCGAGGCCCAAGGCTACCTGCACCCCATCGTCAAGGCCATCGTCCTGCATTTCTGGCTCGCGCACGACCACCCCTTTGCCGACGGCAACGGGCGCACGGCCAGGGCTCTGTTTTACTGGCACATGCTCCGCGAGGGTTACTGGCTGACGGAGTTCATCTCGATTTCCAGCCTGATTCGCAAGGCACCCGTGAAATACGCGCGATCATTCCTGTGGACGGAAACGGATGCGAACGACCTGACGTACTTCGTGCTCGCGCAGCTCGGCATCATCGCGCAATCCATTGACGCGCTGGAGAACTACATTGCGCGCAAGTCGAGTGAATTGAGATCGGTCGACCAGCGGCTCAGGGCGCTGGACCGCATCAATCATCGTCAGAAGGCGCTGTTGGCGCACGCGCTGAAGAACCGCCATGCCGTCTATTCCATCCAGTCGCATTGCCGCTCTCACGGTGTCGCCTACGCGACCGGTCGCGCCGACCTGCTGGAGCTGTGCCGGCTGGGCCTGCTCACACAGCTGCGGCAGGGAAAAGCCTTCAAGTTCCGCGCGCCGGACGATCTGTCCTCGCGACTGATGCTGCTGGAGGAATGAGCCCACGCACCAGCGTCGCTACGACATCCGGGTGACGCGCAGCGCCTCGGTGTCTGACGCATCGTCATTGCGTCGAGCTGACCGTCTGCAAATCCTTCCTGGAAGACGAGTTGCCGACATGGAACCTGACCGTTCCCGGTGGCATGACCCACAGCTTGTAGTCCTTGCTCCAGATGCTCAGCGGATGGTGGCTTGCCATGGAGTCGATGGTGAAGCTGACCTCCTTCGATTCGCCCGGCGCCAGGTCGAGCTTCTGGAAGCCCACCAGCCGCTTCGGCGGCTGGGCGGCTCCGCGCGAGTTCGGACTGACCGGCGGCAGCGACACGTAGAGCTGCACGACTTCGCTGCCGGCCCGGGACGCGTCGCCGTTCGTGACGCTGACCGTGACGGTGTGGGTCGTGCGGAAATCCGACATGCTGATCTGTCGGGTCTGGCTGGCGACGGTCGGCGCGCCGATCGTTAGCTTGGTGTTGTATGACAGCCCGTGACCGAACGGGAACGCCACGCAGTCGTTCGAGCCGTCGGGCCGGGTCGCGCAGGCACCGGACTCCTGCCGCGCGTCGTACCAGCGATAGCCGATGTCCAGCATTTCGCTGTACTCGATCACTTGCGATACGCCGTCGGTGCCCGGCACGCCCGGGAACTGCCGCGCCGTGATGCCGTCCAGGAAGCCCTTGCCGGCGTACGGGAAGGTCACCGGCAGCTTGCCCGACGGGCTGAGGTCCGCACCGCCGGAATCCTTGCCGAACAGCAGCTGCGCCACGATGTTGCCGTCCTCCTGGCCCGGGAACCAGGCTTCGAGTATGGCCGGGCCGGCAGTGCCCACCAGCGATGCGGGCATCGCCACGCCGGCGTTGTCCTTCAGCACCAGCGCCGTCTTCTGCGCCATCGACCGGGCGGGTGTGGCAGAGGTCTGCGCCATGATGGCCTCGATCATCGCGACGGTCCGGCTGTTCTTCACCGGGTTCGTTGCGCTGGCGGTGGCGATGGCGCTCGGCTTGTCGGCATACCAGTCGAGGCTGCTGCCGGCCGCGGCGCTGTCCGCCAGCGCCTTGCCGTCGGCGGCAGTGAAGGTGGCGCGGTCCGCGCCTTCCTCGGCGATGGTACCGGCCATCACGATCACGGCATCGGCAGCCGCGGCGGCGCTCAGTGCCTGGGCGAAGGTGGCGGATGCGCCATCGATGGTGGCGCTCGAATTGGCGTCATCGACGAGGATCAACTGCACCGTCGCCGTGGAGCCCAGCGCCTCGAGCACGTTCCTGATGCCTTCGAGCGGCGTCACGGTGTAATTCGGCACGACGTCGGAGCTGCCGCCACCGGAACCCAGGGGCTTGCCGAGCAGCGCACCGCCGGCCGCCACCTGCTGGGCATAGACCTGCGTCTGCTTGCCGATCAGCACGATTTTTCCGATGGTCGTCGCATCGAAGGGCAGGGCCCCGTTGTTCTGCAGCAGGACGGCGGACTTCAGGCCGATCTCGCGCGCCTTCAGGCCATTGGCCGTGAAGTCGATGGGGGTCTGCGCGATTGCGCGGTCGAAAATGCCGTGCTTGAACATCTGCGTGTAGCGGCGCTCGAGCGCCTTGTCGATCATGCCGGGCGTGATCGCGCCCGCGGCGAGCGCGGTGCCCAGGTTGGCCGCGGACCACTTGTCGGGAAGCGGCATTTCGTGGTCCATGCCGGCGAGCAGGGTGGGCGCGGTACTCTTCATGGCGAAGAAATCGGACTGCACGTAGCCGGTGAAGCCCCACTCGTTGCGCAGGATATCGCCCAGGATCTCCCGGCTTTCGCAGGAGGAGTAGCCGTTGACGTAGTTGTACGCGCACATGATCGAGGCGGCCCCGGCGTCCTTGACCGCCATTTCGAACGGCAGCAGGTAGATCTCGCGCATCACCTGCCGGTCGATGTCCTGCTGGATGGTGGTGCGCAGGGTTTCCTGCTCGTTGCCGACGAAATGCTTGGGCATGGCAATCAGGCCCCTGGCCTGGATGGCCCGGATCTCCGCCACGCCCATCGTGCCCGTCAGGTAAGGGTCTTCGCCGAAGTACTCGAAATTGCGCCCGAGGATCGGCAGACGGGCCATGTTCAGGCCCGGCGCTTCGAACACGTGCAGCGCCAGGTTGTTCATCTCGGTGCCGATCACCTCGCCGTACGCGGCGGCGACGCCCGGATCGAAGGACGCGGCGGCGGCCATGGCCGAAGGCAACGCGGTCGCCCTGGCGGAGGTCGGACTGACATAGGCGCCGAATCCTGTGGTGGCTTTTGGATCGGTGCAGTCGTTCTGCCCCAGCCCGACCGGGCCGTTGCTGATGCGCAGCGTCGGTATATCCAGCGCCGCGATGCCGCTCACGTGACGGCCGCCGAAACATTGCGGCAGTTCCGGCACGATTTCCGGCCTGGCGCCGGTGAGTTGCTGCATTTTCTGTTCGAGCGTCATCGCCCCCAGCAGCAGGTGTGCACGCCGGTTGGCCACGGCCTCCTTGTCCGCGTCCGTTGCTGCATCCGCCTGTTCCGCGATGATCGACGCGGACATCCAGGGATGCGCTGCCACGGGTGCCGACGTGGCGGCCGCGTCGCCGCGCCCGGCCCCTTCGCCACACGCACCCAGGGCCAGCGCCAGGCCGAGCGTCATGGCCAGGGCGGTATTTTTTGAGTTGGGCATGTGCTGCACGGTCCTGCCTCCGCTGGTTCGTTGGTCGGGGCGCGGCGCCTGGGCGCGGATCATTCGTGAATCCGGCAGGGCGCAAAATCCCGCCATCGGCAGACGATATTCAATCCCCGCCGCTGCGTACACACCCGGCCCGGGACCGGACACGCCCGCGCCTGTCGGCGGCCATGCAGCGCCTGCATGATCGGGAATCCGCCAAGCCGTGAAACCGCAACCCGGTCTCTCGATCGAGGGTTTGAGCACGGCGCACGATCGTCGCGGTTTCGAGGCTAACCGCCCGGGGGCTTCAACCTGGACAGTCTCTCGTTGACCTCGCGCGCAACCCGGACAACTGCTTCAACGAACGCGATATCCACATCCAGATCGCCCTCGTATTCGGCCAGGTTCCGCTTGCGATGCGCTTGGTCGAGGATTCGCCACTGCTCGCTCGGAAGGTTCAGCGTGTGCTGGAGGCACTGAAAGACCAGGTAACGGTTCTGGGAGCGGAATCCGTGGTAACGCAGCGCAGCCAGCGCCAGAGAATGCACTGCGTTGTAGGCAAGGTCGAACCGGCTCTCCAGGCTGAGCGCCCGGTTCTCCGCGTCGTGCAAACGGTGGCTGCCCGATCGGACCAGGCCGTCGAATTCCATGCGTGAAGGCGGCTCGACCTTTAGTTGGCCGATGCGCGCGAGGTTTTTCAGGCTGTCAGCCGACATCTGGAATGACGCCCTTCAACAGCAGTACGTCTTGGGACAATATCCGCTGCAGAAACGGATTGCGATCACTCAGACGTCGAGCGAATTCCTCAGGGCTGTACAGGGTCGGGTTGACCTTGCGGGCCAGTTCCTGCTCGACGCTGGTGAGCAAGCGGAAAACCTCCTCCAGCGTCAGCGTGTCCGAGACGAGGAGAAGGTCGACGTCGCTACCCGCCGTGGCGGCACCCTTCGCGACAGAGCCGTATACCAGCGCAAGATCCATGGAATCCAGCACGGGCTCGAGTGCGCGCTTGATGGGGTCGGCAATTCCCACGGTTTTGCGGATGAGGGAGCAAAGCTCAGGATAGATCGGCGCGGCCGCGTTGGCGTGGTAGTGCTTTTGATTGCCGACCCTCGTCACCGTCAGTAGCCCGCTGCCAGCCAGCTTGGCCAGTTCCCGCTGCACCGCGCCAGAGCCCGCCCCAAGCAGGCCAATGATTTCCGACGCGAAGAAGCTACGTTCGGGCTGGCCGAACAGAAGGCCGAGCACGCGCTGTTGCGTCGTTGAGAAAAGCGCATCCGCCAGCGACGGCGTTCGCGCGGCGGCGCGCCGATCAGACCGAGAAGTGTCACCCTCACTCATACCCATGCTGGGTATGTTAGTACCCACATTGGGTATGTTCAATGCGGATGCCGACTCGATCCCGGTCATGTGTGCTCCTCTTCAATGCAGATTACGCCGCCGCGACGCCCGCACCATCCGCCCGGCCGCACCCTCGCCCCGCTGCGCCTGCCCGGACTGCTCGCGGAACGCGCACAGGTGCACCACGCGCCCGTCCAGCTCCAGCGCTGCGCCCTTCACGCCGGCGCCGCAGAGGCGCAGGTCCTCGCCCAGGCCCACCGCCTTGAAGGCGCGGCAGTCGGCGCGCAGCACGTCGGCCAGCAGAGCCCGGCAGTCTTCGGGCTTCGCGGACGGGGCCTCGTGCCTGGACTCGTCGATGGCGTCCAGCGCGTAGCTCGTCAGCAGCTTCCTGGCCTGTTTCGCGTAGGTGGCGCTGGCGTCGAACAGGTCCACGCCGAGCAGCGCGCCATTCACCGCGAAGGCGGCGCCGCACTGCCCGGGCGCGGGTGGCATGGCCTGCACGAAGTCATCGAGCTTGTGCGCATTGGCCTCGTACATGGCCGCGGCCGCCGCGGTGGACGATTCGGCCTGCATGCGGCCCGCCTTCATGCGGATCTCCTCCCACACCGCGCCCTGGTCGCTGCGCCGCTCGCCGCTGCTCGCCAGCGAGTGGCTGACGTCGGCCATCTTCTGCGCGCGGCCCCGGGCGAAGTGCGCACGCTCGGCGGCCATGAAGCTCGCCGATTCGTGGCGCCAGCGGCCGGCCTCGACGCAGGAGACCGGGATCACGAGCTCGCTGTTGGCCGGCACCAGGATGCTGAGGTTCACGATGCGGTTCTGCTTGGCGCCCACCAGTTCCTCGCCGTCCAGCAGCAGCAGCGGCTGGCTCGCGCCGTTCACCACGCGCAGCTCCGGCACGCTGCCCTGTTCGGAGACCTCGGTGATGCGGGCGTGTCCGGCCGCCAGCGCCTCGCCGAGCGTGAGGTAGGCGGGCTCGCCGGCGTCGCCGCCGAGCAGCGGGAACAGGGTGAGGTTGGCGTGCGTGACGGGGGTGCCGAGGCTGAGGCCGGTGAGGGCGGTTTCGAGTGCGGTCATGGGCGCTCCTGCGGGCGAATGGCTGTGGAGCGCCAGTATGGGGAGGGGGGAGCCTCAGGGGGTGAGGCTATAGGGCTCCCAGTCGTTGCCATCGTTCGTCAGCACGTTCATCAGCTTCGGATGGACGAACAGTTTCTCCTTGCCCGCGGCCTGCTCCGTCAGCACGCCGGCGCCAACCAGTTCTAGCAGGTACTTCGACGCCGTCTGACGCTTGGCGATGCCCGCTGCGTCCAGGTTGGCGATCCGGCAATAGGGTTGCGCGAAAATCAGGTCGACGAGCTCCCTGCTGTAGATCTTCGGGAGAGTCCTGCGGACGAATTCCGCCGTGTGTTCGGCGAGCGCGCGAATGGCCACGATTTTCGCGAGAGTCCAGCGGGACGTTTCCTCGACGGCCTCGAGCATGTACAGCAGCCACGGCTCCCAGGCCTGGTCACGGGTCACCTGCAGCAGGAGACCGTAGTACTCGGCTTTTTGCCGAATGATCTCGCGGCTCAGATACAGGATGGGCACGGCCAGCAGACCCGCCTGCACCAGGAACAGGATGTTCAGGATACGACCGGTCCTGCCATTGCCATCGGCGAAAGGGTGGATCGCCTCGAACTGGTAATGACCCACCGCCATGCGTACCAGCGGGTCGAGAGCGGTTTCGTTGTGCAGGAACTGCTCCCAGTTCGCGAGCTGGCTCCTCAACAGGTCCGCGCCTTCGGGCGGCGTGTAGATGACTTCGCCGCTACGCTGGTTGGCCAGTGCCGTCCCGGGCACGCGACGGATATCGATCTGCCGGTCCTTGATCGTCTGGCAGATCTCCACGGCAGTGACCGTGCTGAGCGGGCGCTCGCGCAGCGACTGGTAGCCCGCGTAAAGCGCGGCGCGGTAACGCAGTGCCTCCCTGGTGGCCGGATCGGTGGCGCCATGCTCGCTGCCCGCGAATCGGAACAGCTCGTCGGCGGTCGTCACGATGTTTTCGATCTCCGAGCTGGCCCTGGCCTCGAGCAGCGGCAAGGTGTTGATAAGCATCGCCTGGTTCGGGATCAGTTGCGCGGCCTGCTTCAGCTCTGCCAGCGCGGCACGCGCCGTGATGCATTGTTTCAGTACGGCCTTGGTCTCCAGATCCACTTTCGGAGGGAGACTCGGCAAAGCGTTGTATGGTCTGTCAGGACGCCACGCGTCGGAGATAGTCATGTCTACGTTTCGGCGTTTTATCGACACATTTGCAGCTTATGTCGATGGCGTCGACACGTCAACGATACGTGTCGACATTTATTTATTTCATCGACACGTGTACATCTTCGTAGCCGGTGCGGGACGCGGTTCGTCCAGCTTTTTGCTGTCTACGGCATGGCGTACTGGGCGCGCTGCTCCTTTATCCAAATGCCATCCAGATCGAAGGAGAGCTGACGGTGGTGCCTGATCGCCAGCAGGTAGACCACCGCATCGATATGCGCGTACAGCAACAGGTAATCGTCGAAGACGTACTGCCGCAGGTCGGCATCCGGCACCCTGCCGCGCAAGCCCTCGAGCGCAATGGTCGACTCCAGCGACCTGCTCTCGAAGGCGAGCAGGCGCACGCCGATCGCGGGAAATCGCTCGAGGTTCGGGATCACGCTCTCCAGCAGGGCATCGAGCAGTTCGTCGAAGCATCGGGACGCACCGACATCCCGGAGAAAACCCTCGATGGACTCGAGGTTGCGCTCGAAATTCGCAGTGACCCGAATGCCCGGCTTCCGCGCCACGGCCCCCCCCGATCAGCGCGCGCGGCGCCTCTTGAAGGCCTGGACCGCGGCCCGTGCCGGGCGGGTCCGGCCGGCCTCGACGTCATCGAGCCCCTTGGCCGCCTCGTCGATGAGCAGCAGGTGGATGCGCTCGCGCTCGAGGCGGTGGTAATAGTCGAGCCTGGCGGCATCGATCAGCGCGACGTAGCTCTCGCCGTTCTTGGTGATGATCTTTTCGGCGCCGGCCTTGGCCTGGTCGGCCAGATCCGACAGCGTGGCGCGCGCCTGTGACAACGGAACCACGTCCCGGGGCGATATCGACATGCGCGATCTCCCGACCATTCAATGTACAAAATAGCGTACAGGACATGACCACCGCGCCATAGCCCCCCGTTTATGGGGTTCAGAACCTCAGGGTCTGGCCGATGGCGGGGATCTCCAGCTGCGCTTGTCTGCGGTTCTGCTCCTGCCAGATCTCGCGCAGCAGCTGTGGCGGCTCGCGCAGGTCCTCGTCGGTGAGCTTGAAGGTGCCCCAGTGCATCGCGACGAAGCGCGCGGCACCCAGTGCCGAGAACGCCTTCACCGCGTCCTCGGGGTTCATGTGCTGGTGGCGCATGAACCAGCGCGGCGCGTAGGCGCCGATCGGCAGCATCGCGGCGTGGATCTCGCCGCAGCGCTCGCCGATCTCCGCAAAGCCGTCGAACCACGCGGTGTCGCCCGAGTGGTAGAGGCGGATGCCGCCGCGCTCGATCACGAAGCCGCCCCACCAGCTGGCGTTGGTGTCGGCGATGCCGCGCCGGCTCCAGTGCTGCGCCGGCACGAAGCCGATGTCGAGCCCGGCGATGCGCTCCGTCTGCCACCACCGCATCTCCACGACGTGCTTCAGGCCGGCGCGGCGGAACCAGCCGCCCAGTCCTTCCGGCACCAGGTAAACCGGATCGGGGCCGAGGCGCTTCAGCGTCGGCGCGTCCATGTGGTCGCGGTGGTTGTGCGTGACCAGCACCGCGTCGATGCGCCGCGGCAACGCGTTCCAGTCGAGCCCCGGCGGCACGTTGCGCGGCACCACGCCGCCCAGCGTCGGCGACAGCACCGGGTCGATCAGCACGCTGCTGCCGCCGAGCTGCACCAGGAACGAGGCGTGCCCGATCCAGGTCAGCGCGTCCTTCGTCGCGCGGCGCAGCAGCGCCCCGTCGTTCGCAACGAAAGGCACCGGAACGCCGGTGGCGGGCGTGCGCGCGCGCTTTTCCTCGTGCAGGCCGAGCTGCCAGCGCAGCAATTCGCCCAAACCGGCGATGCGCTGGATGCCGTCACGGTTGGTGTAACGCATGGAGTCGGGTCGCCATCCAATTCGAAGTAGCCATTGTGCTCGAAAATGCCGGACGCGCTCCCCGTGGGTCCGGAAATCGTGGGTCCGCATTCATGCGGACACCCCGCCGCTGTCCGACTGAAACCGGACCTACGCCGGACCTGTGGGTCCGGATTTAACGTGAAAGAACCGGGTTTGTAGCCAACCGAACGCCTGATCACTGAAGATCATGCGGTCATGGCGCGGCGACCGCCTCAGGCGGCGGGGGTGATATAGCCGAAGCGAGTCAGTGCCTTGATCCAGCGGGGGCGTTGCGTTGCACCGCGAGCGCTTCATAGTCCGTCGCCGAGTCGCGGTAAGGTTCCCCGCGTTTGAGCATGAAAAGATCGTGCGCAGCAGCTTGTGTGCCAGCGCGACGATGGCCCGCTTGTGGCCCCGGCGCACGACCAGCGTCTTGTACTTGCCCGGAGGCCGACGGGGTCCGACTCGCGGCATGAGCAAACTCGCAGAGCAGGCGCCGGGCATACGGATTGCCTTTGCGGACCCGCCCGGATTTGCGCTTGCCTGCCGACTCGTTGTTGCCCGGACAGATGCCGACCCAGGAGGCAAGGCGATCGGCGCTGGCGAAGACGTCCATATCGGCGCCGATCTCTACCAGCAGCAACGCCGCGCCGATGAGATCGACGCCCGGCAGGGTTTGCAACAACGCCAGCACGGGCCGTTGATCTGCGAGCCCGGCGAGCAGACGGGCCTCGAAACGGGCGACGCGCGCCTCCAGACCCTCGATGTGCTGCATCAGTTCATCGAGCACGAAGCGATGGCTGTCGGTGAGTTCCCCCTGCACGGCATCCAGAATCTCGGCGCGAGTGGCCTTGAGACGCCGACTGGCGTGGCGCAGCACCTCGTGGGGCGCCTGCCCCCGGATGAGGGCCTTGACCATGGCCCGGGCCGATTGGCCGTGAAGGTCGCTCACCACGACACCGAGGCGCACGCCCCCATCGGTCAGCACCTTGTGCAGGCGGTTCTTCTCGCTGGCCAGTTGCCCCATCAGCTTCTGTCGCTGGC
The DNA here is from genome assembly GCA_016718385.1 of Gammaproteobacteria bacterium. GTDB lineage: Bacteria > Pseudomonadota > Gammaproteobacteria > Pseudomonadales > UBA5518 > UBA5518. The sequence continues at coordinate 285,701 of JADKDK010000007.1, read as the reverse complement.
GTGCGATCAGGCGCAGCTCGCGCAGCGTCGCCGGCGGCACGAACGAGCCGCGCAGCAGCCCGGCACGCGCCAGCGTGGCCAGCCATTGCGCATCACCGATATCGGTTTTGCGTCCCGGCACATTCTTGACGTGACGCGCATTGACGACCACGGCACGAATGCCCACCGCCTCCGGGGCGGCGTAGAGACTTTTCCAGTAAATGCCTGTGCTCTCCATCACCACCACGTCCGGGCGTCGTGCGCCAACCCATTCGGCCAGTGCCCGGCGATCGCGCTGGAACGCACCGAAGCGTTGCTGCTCGATGCGCACCGAGCCGTCAGGCTCCTCGAGAATCGCGCACACCGTGACCTGCGCCTGATGAACATCACAGGCGATCACCCGCTTGTGTAGAGCTGTGAGTTCCATATCGGCCTCCTGTCGACGTAGACTGGGAAGCGGAAGGCGGCGGGTGCCGGAACTGAAAGTGCCTGAAGGCGAACGCTCGCCAACGGCCTGTTTAACGTGCGCTCTCTACGGGAGGCAATCTGGGGTTCGAGTCAGTCCGGCGGATCACGTTATCCACGGGGTCGAGCCGCCATAAATCTGCGCGACCTCTGCCTGCCGTCTTCCACCGCCACGTTTCTTTCATGATCGGGGGTGGCGGTCAACACCATGACCGTTATCCGGACAATTGTCCGGCTGAAGCCGGACCTACGCCGGACCCACGCGGCGAGGGGCGATGGCGGCAGAGGGTCTAGAATGCGTGTACCCCGCCGGTTCAGGCCGTTGCCCGACTGCCGCGGCGCAGGCATGAGGATCGGCTCGATGGACCGCACCGAACGCTTCTACAAGATCAACCAGCAACTCGAGAACGGGCACTGCGTGAGCTTCGAAAAGCTGCGCGAGGCCTGCGAGGTCTCGCGCGCCACGCTGCAGCGCGACCTCGAGTACATGCGCACGCGGCTCAACGCGCCGATCCTCTACGACCGCGAGCGCAACGGCTACCGGCTCGCGCGCGAGACGCCGCAGGTGGGCGCGCAGTACGAGCTGCCGGGGCTGTGGTTCAACTCGCAGGAGATCCACGCGCTGCTGACCATGCAGCACCTGCTGGCGAACCTCGACCCCGGCGGGCTGCTGGCGCAGCACATCGAGCCGCTGCAGCTGCGCCTGAACACGCTGCTCGGGGCGGCCGAGGACGCGGTGAGCGATATCCGCCATCGCGTGCTGGTGGTGGGCACCGGCAAGCGCACGCTGAAGCTCGCGCACTTCGAGCGCGTGGGCTCGGCGCTGCTGCGGCGCAAGCGGCTGCAAATCAACTATTACGCGCGCAGCACCGGCGAGACCACCGGGCGCGAGGTCTCGCCGCTGCGCCTGGTGCACTACCGCGAGAACTGGTACCTCGATGCGTGGTGCCATATGCGCGATGATCTGCGCAATTTCGCGGTCGATTCGATCGTGGACGTGGATGTGCTGGAGCGGCGCGCCAGGGACATCGCGCGGCGTACCGTCGAGAGCGTGCTGGGACCCGGCTACGGCATCTTCGCCGGCAACGCGGTCGCGACCGCACAGCTGCGCTTCACGCCCGAGCGCGCGCGCTGGGTGGGCGCCGAGAGCTGGCACCCGCACCAGCGCGGCGAGTACGAGCCCGACGGCAGCTACCTGCTGCGCGTGCCCTACGCCGACGACCGCGAGCTGATCATGGACATCCTGCGCTACGGCGCCGACTGCGAGGTGGTGGGCCCGCCGGCGCTGCGCAATGCCGTGGCGCGCGAACTGCGCGAGGCCGCCACGCGTTACGCGTAGGTCCGCATTCATGCGGACGGGTGCGTTACGGGTAGACGGGAACGCCGATGCGCTGGATGTGATCGCGCAGCGACTCGAGCTTGATCGACTCGAAGGGCTTGACGTCGAAATGATAGGGGAGCGGCAGTTCGTCCAGCTCGGCCGAGATTGCTTCTGCCCTGATGGCATCGACATCACCCCAGATCGCGAGATCCACGTCTGAGCGCGGTGTGTGGGTTCCCTTGGCACGGGATCCGAAGATGCGCACGGCCAGGATCTCGGGATGACGCCGGAACACCTGGTTGATCAGTCCAAGCTCGCGCTCGGTCAGGGCAGGTGCGTTCATTTGAGCGCTTGCACGACGAGGAATTCGTGAAGATCCTCTAGCGCCGGCAGATAGCGTGCCGCGATGACATCCACGGCCTTCTCGAACACGGCGAAATCGTAGGTATGAGAGAGCAGATTGCGGTGATCGAGCATGTCGATCCACCCCTGGCCGTCAGCCAGGACCTTGGCAACATACGCGTCTTTCAGGACCTGGCGCGGCGTGAGCGGGCTGATGATCAGGCCGCCCTCCTCCAGGAAATCCTTGATGGTCTTCCAGGCCAGCTCGAAGGTGTATTCGAAGCGCTGGATGACGCCTTCCTTCTCGAGGTTGGAGAGTACCGCGGGGCCGCGCTCGAGCGCTTCTCGCAAGAGGAGCAGTGCCCGGTCGAAGTTTTGGAAGCGTTGCTTCCAGCGGATGTCGTCGCTCATGGATCGCAGTGTAGTGATCGCGGCGCGGGCCGTACAGGAGCCGGCGCGTAGGTCCGCATTCATGCGGACGGGCCTGCCGTAGGTCGCCATTCATGGCGACAATTGCATGCGGACGGGTGCGCGCCCGATGAATTTTGTCCGGCTGAAGCCGGACCCACGGGGAGCGCTCAGCCCACCGCGCACAGGGCCAGTGCAAGCTCGCGCGTGGTGCGGTCCAGTTCGAGCCCCTCGAGCCAGCGCACCGGCAGCGCATCCATGCCGGCCGCGGCGCCGCACAGGTTGCCGGTGATCGCGCCGGTCGAATCGCTGTCGCCGGCGTGGTTCACGGCGAGCACGACGGCGCTCTCGAGATCGGGCGCGGCAAGGGCGCAATAGAGGCTGATCGCCAGCGCCTCCTCGCCGACCCAGCCGCCGCCCAGTTGCGCCAGCGTGTCGTGGTTCGCCGCACCCTGGCTCGCGAGGCGTTCGGCCGCGGTGATGGCCGCGAGCGTTTCCTCGCAGTCCGCCCGCGTGGCGAGCACCGGCTTCGTGCGCGCGAGTGCATCGCGGAGGGGCACCTCGCGCACCAGCAGTGCGATCACCGCGGCCAGCACGCCGGCGGGCAGGCAGCCGCTCGGGTGGCCGTGCGTCAGCGCGGCGAGGTCGGAGCCCAGCGCGAAGGCCTCGCGCACGAGGAGCGCCTCGTCGGCGATCAGCCCCGTCAGCAGCAGGCCGGCGGGTGCCACGCGCATCACGCCGCCGCAGCCCTTGGAGTTGTTTTTCGCGCGCAGGTCGGCGCCGGGCTCGCCGTTGCGCGAGCGGCCCCTGGCCACGACGATCTCGCGCGAGCCGCGGGCTCCGACCTGCCTCAGCGCTGCCAGGCAGGTGGTGCCGGGCGCGCGGCGGCTGTGCAGCGCGGCGATGCCGAGCAGGCCCCCGGCGTCGGCGTGGCGGGCGGGATCCTCGTCCTGCGTGAGCAGCCAGCGCTGGTAGGCGGCGGCCACTTCTGCCACCCGGGCGCGGTGCCCCGGCGGATGGCCTCCGGCGGCGGCACGCAGCAAGCCCTCGGCGGTGAACAAAGTCATCTGGGTGTCGTCGGTGATCGCGCCGGTGCGGCCGTAGGCGCTGGCGTGGTCGCGGATGCCGCCCGGGCCGAAGCGGCGCAGGATCTCCTGGCGCGACATGAATTCCACCGGTGCACCGAGCGCATCGCCGATGGCGCCGCCGAGCAGGCACGCGGTGTAGCGCGAGCGCCGCTCGAGAGCAGGCACGGCGATGGTAGGCGGGACGGTTAGCGACATGGTCATGCAGGCGCGGCGCTCGTCGGGTTGGTGCGCCCAGTATCGCAGCGGCGCAGCCTCAGGACGTGAGGCCGTGCGTGGCGGGTGCCAATACGTAGCGGTGCCGCCCGCTGCGGGACAAACAAATAGGGCTGCTGGCGGCCTCCCTGGAGGAGTCAGCCAGCAGCCCCGCAACACTGCATCCCGCAGTTGGCGTTCACTCCGCCACGGCGAGCCGGAAGGGAAGGGCGTGCGCCCTGTTGTTCGGTTTTTGGTCCCACCGCCCCCTGTTTTCGTTGCGCTCAGTTTGCGCGCTGGATTCGGCCTTCGATGGCAGCAGCGAAGGGCTGCGGCAGTGCCTGCACGTGGTCGACCAGGGCGTCGAGATCCACCGGACCGACCACGCGGTTGGTGCCTTGCCGGAACACGGTGAAGTTGTCGCCGCCCGACGCCAGGAAGCTGTTGACCGTCACGCTGTAGGTGCCCGACAGGTTGAGCAACTCGCCGTTCACCAGGACGCTCGCCGCGATCACCTCGTTGTCGGCAATGGCCGCCGTGCCCTTGCCGTCCCAGGTGTAAGTGATGCCGGAGGTTTTCAGTACGCGCGCGAAGGTCTGCGGCGGTGCCCACTGCTGGTTCAGCACGTCCACGATCTGCTGGCCCGTGAGCTCCATGCGCACCAGGTCGTTGCCAAAGGGTTGCACCGCGAACAGTTCGCCCCAGGTCACTTCGCCACTGGCGATGTCCGCACGGATGCCACCCGGGTTCATCAGCGCGATGTCGGTGCCCATGGCGGCGCGCTGCGCGTTGGCGATCAGGTTGCCGAGCGCCGATTCGCCCGCGGCGCTCTCGGAACGACCGATGCTGCCCGCGGCGGTGGCTATCACGCGCTCCACCAGCGGCTGCACGGTTTCGGCGGCCGCAGCCACCAGCGCCGCAACCTGCTGGTCCGGCGCCAGTCCGGGGCCGGTGTCGGCCCAGGTGGTCACCACGGCGGCGGATTTCTCGACGATGTCCTTGCTGGCCGGATCTATCGCCACGTCGATGTCGGCGTAGGCGGTACCGTTGGCGAAGGCCTGCGTCACCAGGATCGGCTTGCCGTTGGCGTTGGCCATCAGCGCGTTGGTGAACTGGTGGTAGTGGCCGGTGACCACGATATCGACCTCGTCGTCCAGCGCCTTGACGATCGGGCCGATATCCGCGCCAAGCTCTACCGGCTGCTCCGGCGTGTCGCCGGTGAAGCTGGTCTGCGAGGTGCCCTGGTGGATCGTCACGACAATGGCGCGCACGCCCTGCGCCCTGAGCTCCTTCACGTAACGGTTGATCGATTCCGCCTCGTCGAGAAAGTCGAGGCCGGCCACGCCCTCGGGCGTGACGATGGTCGGCGTGGTCTTCAGCACGATGCCGATGACGCCGACCGGCATGCCGTCGACGCGGCGGATCACGTAGGGCGGGATCACCGTCTCGCCGCTGTCCTCGCGGATCACGTTCGCGTTCACGTAGGGGAAGTCCGCCCCGCCGTACTCGGGCTCGAGGAAGGGGCCATCGGCGTGGTTGCCGCCCTCGATCAGGCGCAGCATCTCGTCGACGCCCTCGTCGAACTCGTGGTTGCCGAGCGTGCCGACGATGTTGCACTTCTCCTCGGCCCGGCCCCCGGCGCCGCAGTACTCGTTGGCGAGCACGTTGAGGAAGCAGATCGAGGGCTCGTCCTGCAGCAACGCGGATATCGGGGGCGTGGCACCCACGTGGTCGCCTGCGTGCACGATCAGCGCCCCGTTGCGTGACTCGGCCGCGGCCGAACCGAGGTATGCGGCGAGCACGTCGGCGCCGCCGACCGGGCGGCCGGACAGCGTGCGTCGCTGCAGCGCGCCGTGGAAATCGTTGAAGCCGAGAATCTTGAAGCGCTTCCACGCCCGCGGGTTCGCGGCCCTGGCATCACGCCAGTGGCTGCCACGCGCCGAGGCCGTCTCGCGCAGCTCCTTGCTGTCTTCGAACACGTTGCCGCAGGCATCGAAGTTCTCCTGCTCGGCGCGAAGCGGCGCGCTGGCGAGGACGGCGGCGACGATGATGGCGCCGCAGGCGGCGGCGAGCGGTTTCCTGGCGAACGGTTTCATGCGGATCTCCTGCGTGTGTTGCGGGGTGTCGGGGTAAAGCGGAGGCCCTCACACTAGTCGCCGCGCATGAACGGTTGATGTGCTGCCGGTGTCAGTTGTGTGAATGCAGGTTGCGCCACGCGGGCTCTGGCCGGCACTTGATCAAAATTTAATCCCTCTGATTCCCTCTGGGTGATGCGATTTTGCTTATGATGCGCCCGCGGCGGCTCACGCCACTTCACAGCAACGCACAACGGACCCGGATGCCATGAGCAGCGACTACACCAAGATCCTCCTCGAAGAACACGAGATGCCGACACGCTGGTACAACATCGTGCCGGACCTGCCCGAGCCCCCGCCGCCGCCCCTTCACCCGGGCACGCTGCAGCCCGCGACCGCCGAGGATTTCGCGGCCCTCTTTCCCAAAGCCCTGATCGAGCAGGAAATGAGCGCGGAGCGCTACATCGACATCCCCGAGGCCGTGCTGGACGTCTACCGCCTGTGGCGGCCGAGCCCGCTGTTCCGCGCGCGCCGGCTCGAGAAGCTGCTCGATACCCCCGCGAAGATCTTCTACAAGTACGAGGGCGTGAGCCCCGCGGGCTCGCACAAGCCCAACACCGCGGTGCCGCAGGTCTGGTACAACGCGCAGGAAGGCATCCGCAAGCTCACCACCGAGACCGGCGCCGGGCAGTGGGGCAGCTCGCTCGCCTTCGCCTGCGCGCAGTTCGGCCTGGAATGCGAGATCTGGCAGGTCGCGGCCTCCTACCGCGCCAAGCCCTACCGGCGCACCATGATGGAAATCTGGGGCGGCAAGGTTCACCCGAGCCCCTCCACCGTCACCGAGTTCGGCCGCTCGCTGCTGGCGCAGGACCCCGATCACCCCGGCTCGCTCGGCATCGCCATCTCGGAGGCGGTGAGCGAGGCGCTGAAGCACCCCGACACGCGCTACGCGCTGGGCAGCGTGCTGAACCACGTGCTGCTGCACCAGACGGTGATCGGCGAGGAGGCGCTGCTGCAACTGAAGAAGGTCGGCGAGACGCCGGACGTGCTGGTCGGTTGCACCGGCGGCGGCTCGAACTTCGGCGGACTGGCGTTCCCCTTCCTGCGCGAAAAGCTGGCCGGCCGGATGAACCCGGTGATCCGCTGCGTTGAGCCCACCGCCTGCCCCACGCTCACCAAGGGGCAGTACCGCTACGACTTCGGCGACACCGAGGGCCTCACGCCGCTGATGAAGATGCACACGCTGGGTGCGCGGTTCATCCCCGAACCGATCCACGCGGGGGGCCTGCGCTACCATGGCATGGCGCCGCTGGTCTCGCACGTCTATCAGCTGGGCCTGGTCGAGGCGATCGCGATACCGCAGACGGAGTGCTTCACGCGGGCGATACAGTTCGCGCGCTCGGAGGGCATCGTGCCGGCGCCGGAGCCGACCCACGCGATTGCCGCCGCCGTGCGCGAGGCCCTGGCCTGCCGCGAGAGCGGCGAATCGAAGGTGATCCTGACCGCGCTCTGCGGCCACGGGCACCTCGACCTCGCGTCCTACGACAAGTTCCTGCACGGCGGCATGCAGGATCTCGAGCTCTCCGACGAGGCGCTGGCCGAGGCGATGCGCCACGTGCCCGAAATCGCCTGAACGCGGTGGCGGCGCGTCGACCCCGGTGCTCCCCGTGAAGCCGGGGCCGGAGGCGCTCGACGCGGCGCTGCAGGGCGTGCGCGCGCTGCATCCGGGGGCCGATCCGCTGCCAGCGCTCGCAGCGCTGACCGCGGCGCTGCGTCCGCGCAATTCGCGCGAGGCGGCAGCGCGCATACGCTGGCTGGAGCTGCTGCGCCAGCTGGAGCAGGAGCCGGCGACGCAGCTCGCCTTGCGCGAGGCGCTGCTGGGTTTCTTCGCCGCGCGACGCCAGGTGGCATTCTTCAGCGATTCGGGCCTGCTCCCCAACAGCGGGTTCTTCAGCGAGGCCGCGCGGATCCTCGCGCACAAGCTGCTGCCCGAGCCGCGGGACCGGGACGATCTGCGCTCAGGTATTCGCGAGCTGTTTCCCACGGCCCGCGATGCCGCGTGGATCGGCACGATCAGCGACGAGGAGCGGCACGCCTTCTGGCGGCTGCTGCGCCTCAGCGGCTCGGAGAACGCGAACGCGCTGCAACAGTTCATTGCCCAGCTGCTGGATGCCGCGCTGGTGCTGTCGCATCGCATCTGCGGCATGGGCCTCGAGCCGGAGCTCGCGCGGGTGTGTCCGCGACTGCTCGAGCCCGGGGTGGAGTCACCCTTCATCGCGCTCAACGCGGAACTGCTCGGCGTGGTCGAGGGCATTCGCCGCACCCTGCTCGGCGACGAGGAGCACGATCACGGCGGGCATGTCTTCGTGCTGCTGGAGCAGTGTGCCGAGGTGGTGCAGCGCGCCCGCCAGGCGTCGGCGACCTTCGGCACCAGCATGCGCTTGTCGTTCATCCTCGTGCGGCTCACGCAGCACCTGGAGCGCCTGCGGCTGCTGCTGGAAGTGCTCACGCTGCAGACGCGCCCCGATGCGCCGGCGGCGCTGAGCGCGAGCCTGGGCGACTTCCTGCACGCCGCGCTGGCCGGCGAGCTGCGGCGCAACAGCCTGCGCCGTCACGCCGCGCAACTGCTCGGACTGGTAGCGCTGCGCATCACCGGCAACGCCGCGCGCACGGGGGAGCACTACATCGCGGCCGATCGCGCCGACTGGATCGCGATGTGGCGCCGCGCCGGCGGTGCCGGCCTGCTGATCGCGCTGCTCGCGCTGCTGAAGATCCTCGCCAGCACCCTGCACCTGCCACCCGTCACGCAGGCGTGGCTGAACGCCGGGATCTACGCCGGCGGCTTCGCGCTGATCCACATGCTGCATTTCGTGATCGCCACCAAGCAGCCGTCGATGACGGCCGCCACGCTCGCGGCGGCCATCAGCCAGGCCGGCGGGCGGCTGCGCGACACCGAGCGCATCGTCGACCTGCTGGCCGCGACGCTGCGCAGCCAGCTCGCCGCGATCGCCGGTAACGTGCTGGTGGCGCTGCCCGTGGCGGTGCTGGTGGGATTGGCGCTGGCGCAACAGGCGCCGCCGCCGGTGTCCGCGGCAAAGGCGGCGCGCCTGCTCGCCGAGCTCGATGCGCTGCGCAGCCCGCTGGTGGCGCACGCGGCGATCGCGGGCGTATGGCTGTTCCTGACCGGGCTGGTCTCGGGCTACCTCGACAACCGGGCGGCCTCGATGCGGCTCGAGGAGCGCATCGCACAGCTGCGCTGGCTCGGTGCCGCGCTCGGCGAGCGGCGCGCCGCGCGCATCGGCCGCTACCTGGCGGAGCATGCGGGGGGACTCGGCGGCAACCTGTTCTTCGGCCTGATGCTCGGCCTGACGCCGGCGGCGGGCCTGCTGCTCGGGCTGCCGCTCGACATCCGTCACGTGGCGTTTTCCTCGGCGAACCTCGGCTACGCGCTCGCCGCGATGGATTTCGCGCCGCCCGAGGGGGCGCTCGCGCGCGCCTGCGCCGGCGTGGCGCTGATCGGCTTCATCAACCTCACCGTGAGCTTCGGTCTCGCGCTGTGGGTGGCGATGCGCTCGCACGGTATCGGTTTCGCCCGCCTGGCGCCGGTGCTGCCGCGCCTCGCTGCGCGGCTGCGCAGCGACCCGCGCAGCTTCGTGGTGCCGCCCGTGGGTCCGGCTTCAGCCGGACAGTGCGGGTAATCGTCCGACTGAAGTCGGACCCACGGGGTTCGGGTCATTGTCCGACTGAAGTCGGACCCACGGGTTCGGGTTCGGGTGCGGCAGGGGCCAGGTGCCACTGCTCGCGCGGCACCAGCTTCGGCACCTCGGGGTCGCCCTCGTAGGCCGGCGTCATGATCTGCACGCCGTACTCGTTGAAGATGTCGAGGATGTTCGCGTGCAGCGCGGTATACAGCAGACCGATCTGCGTTGCGTCCCGCGTGGTCGCATTGATCTCGTAGACGACGCAGAAGTCGCCCAGCGACTTCTGCAGCACGAAGGGGCGCGGCTCGCGCTCGAGCCCGGCGGTTCGCTCGGCCGCCATCAGCAGCATTGCCTCGACCTGGCGCCAAGGCGTCTCGTAGCCGATGCCCACCGTGGTGTGCAGGATCAGGCCTTCGCGGCGTGCCAGTGCGCTGTAGTTGATGACGGCCTTGCCCAGGATCTCGGAATTCGGCAGCACCACTTCTTCGTTCTTGAACGAGCGCAGGCGCGTCACCAGCAAGGAGGTCTCGGTCACGAAGCCGGTGATCTCGCCCACGGCGATGCGATCGCCCAGGCGGAAGGCGCGACGGTAGGTCATGGTGTAGCCGGCGATCACGTTCGAGATCACGGACGAGGAGCCCAGAGAAAATATCACCCCCAGGAACAGCGACACGCCCTTGAAGGCCTGCGACTCGGAGCCCGGGATATAGGGGTAGGCCACGACCACCGAGAAGGCGATCACGAGGATGCGCACGATCTTGTAGGTCGGCTGGGCCCACTCGGGGTCGAAGTTCTCGAAGCTGACCGCGCCGGTCTCGATGCCCTGGAACATCAGCTGCAGCGCCTTCAGCACGTAGCGAACGACCACCACCAGCACCACGATGAAACCGAGATCGGGAAGCGAAGCCAACACGGCGCCGCCCATCACCTGCAGCGGCTTCAGGAACAGCTGGAACAATTGATCGGCCAGCGGGGCCGTCCACGGATACAGACCCAGCACCGTGCTGAGGTGCAGGTAGATCACCGCGAGCACGGACACCGTGATCGCGACATTGACCAGGCCGCGCACCGCCAGCCACACCTGGCGGGACTGAACGAGCTTCACCGACTGGATCTTCAGATCCGCTCCGCCGCCGACGAAGCGCCGGCGCAACCGCGCCAGCGTCCAGCGCCGCAGCCGCAGCAGCCCGTACAGCAGCGCGACGGCCGCCAGTGTCGCCAGCACGACGTAGCCGGTGTGCACCAGCAGCACGCGCGGGGTGCGCGCGACACGGTAGGCCTTCACGGCCTTGCTCATGTCCGCCATGACGAGCTCGGCCAGGCGGTCGCGGGGCACGCCCTCGGCGTCGATGTCGGCAAGCACCATGATGAGCTGCTCACCGGCGAGGATGCGCGTCAACTCGGCATCGGACTCGATGTGCAGGGCGTCGACGGGTATCGAATCGTCATCGGCGAACTGCTTCAGGCGCTCGGTGATCGCGCCGGCGCGCTTGGCAGGCGGCACCAGGGAGGTGCCGCGGACGCGAAACAACACCTCGCCATCGAGCGTCACGGGCGAGGTCTCGACCTCGAGGGCCAGTTGGCGGTCCAGCGCCGCGTCTTCCCTGGTCGCAGCGTTCGCGCCGTGCAGGGGGAGCAGGGCGAGCAGGCAAAGTCCCGCTATCGCGGCAACGGCGCGTAGCGTCGGCTGTCCATTTTTCTTGTTCATGGTGGAACGATCCGTCGTGAACGCAATCGCCAACAGCCTAGCATGCCTGCCCCACGGGATGCGGTCAGTTGTCCGAATGAATTCGGACCCACGGGGTGTGGGCCATTGTCCGAATGAATTCGGACCCACGGGATGGCACCCGTAGGTCCGGCTTCAGCCGGACAGTGTGGATCAGGCGTAGACGGGATAGCGCCGGCAGATGTCGAGCACCTTCGCGCGCACCTCGCCCACGGCGGCTGCGGCGCCAATCAGCGCGACAGCGGTGTCACCTGGCGCGCCGCGAGCCGCCACGCATCGCGCTGCCTCACCCAGACGTGCAGGTAACGCGAGGCCATGTCGACCTCCTCGCCCTCGACGACTGCCGTCACGCGCGCGACGCCGCTGACCAGCGCCGTCTCTCCGTACACCTTGGTCACGACGTCCTCGCGCGCGATCGAGCGCACCCGTACCGCACCCGAGGCGAGTTGCGCGATCATCGCCGGCTTGGTCAGCGCGGTGCCACGGGCGGTGTTGTAGAAGAAATCCGCGGCGAGCAGTTCCTCGAGCGTATCCGCGCGGCCACCGATGGCCGCCGCGAGCGCGTCCTCGCGCAACGCGAGCACGGCAGCGTCGTCACCGAACGCGCGCGGCAGGGCGGTCGCGAGCGCCAGCGCGAGCCACCACGCGCCGAGCCGCCGGCGGCGGGAGGCGCTGCGTTGCAGCCGCACGCCGAGCATGCGGCGCATCAGCCGTAGACGGGATAGCGTCTGCAGATGTCGAGGACGTTCGCGCGCACCTCGGCGATCACGCGCTCGCTCGTGTCGTCCTCGAGCGAGGCCAGCACGTCGCACATCCAGTGCGTGAGTTGCACCGTCTCGTCGATGCCGAAGCCGCGCGTGGTGATCGCGGGAGTGCCGACGCGCAGGCCGCTGGTCACGGCCGGCGGGCGCGGGTCGTTGGGCACGGCGTTCTTGTTCACCGTGATGTTGGCCTCGCCCAGCGCCGCATCGGCATCGGCGCCGGTGTAGGGCTTGCCGATCAGGTTCACCAGCATCAGGTGGTTGTCGGTGCCGCCCGAGACGATGTCGATGCCGCGCTCGATGAAGGTGCGCGCCATCGCGCGCGCGTTGTCCACGACCTGCTGCTGGTAGACCTTGAACCCGGGCTCCAGCGCTTCCTTGAAACTCACGGCCTTGGCCGCGATCACGTGCATCAGCGGGCCGCCCTGGCCGCCGGGGAACACCGCGGAGTTCAGCTTCTTGGTGATCTCGTCGTTCTTGCGCGCGATGATCAGGCCGCCGCGCGGGCCGCGCAGCGTCTTGTGCGTGGTGGTGGTGACCACGTCGGCGTGCGGCACCGGGTTCGGGTAGAGGCCGGCGGCGACCAGGCCCGCCACGTGGGCCATGTCGACCAGCAGGTAGGCGCCGACCTTGTCGGCGATGGCGCGAAAACGCGCCCAGTCCATGATGCGCGAGTAGGCCGAGAAGCCGGCCACGATCATGCGCGGCTTGTGCTCGAGCGCCAGGCGCTCGACCTCGGCGTAGTCCACTTCGCCGGTGGCCGGGTCCAGCCCGTACTGGTAGGCGTGGTAGATCTTGCCGGAGAAGTTCGGCTTGGCGCCGTGGGTCAGGTGACCGCCGTGCGCGAGGCTCATGCCGAGCACCACGTCGCCCGGCTGGCACAGTGCGAGGTACACCGCGCTGTTGGCCTGCGAGCCGGAGTGCGGCTGCACGTTGGCGAAGTCGGCGCCGAAGAGCTGCTTGGCGCGCTCGATGGCGAGTTCCTCGGCGCGGTCGACGTACTCGCAGCCGCCGTAGTAGCGCTTGTGCGGATAGCCCTCGGCGTACTTGTTGGTGAGCACCGTGCCCTGCATCTGCAGCACGCGCGGGCTGGTGTAGTTCTCGGAGGCGATCAGCTCGATGTGCTCTTCCTGGCGCCGTTCCTCGGCCTGGATCGCGGCCCAGAGCTCGGGATCGTAATCGGCAACGTTGAGCGTCTTGTCGAACATGGCATTTCCCCCGGGGCGCGCGGCCCGTGGCAGTTGGAAAAGCGGCGCAGTTTACCCGAACACGGGCGATCTGGAATCGGAAAGGAAGCCGACAAATCCCCGGTCGACGTACCCTCCCGGCTCGGGCGCCGTCATGAGCACTCGTCGAGCATCACATCGACGTCGGCGGACCGCCAGATCGTGACTCCGGTACGCCGCTGCCGTTCGGCACCGTCGTAGACCAGCGCAGCGTTCTGCGGCGGCTCCTTCATGCGCTGGCAGAACGCGGTCAGCCCCCTGAAGTAATCCGGGCTGATGGTCGCGCCGGCCTTGACTTCCACCGGCAGCACGTCCGCCCCGTTTTCGACGACCAGGTCGACCTCGTTGCCCTTCGCATCGCGCCAGAAAAAGAGGTTGCTGCGCTTGCCGCGGTTGTAACGGTACTTGAGGGCCTCGCCGACGACGAGGTTCTCGAACAGGTTGCCCCTGAGCGGGTGCCGGCTGATGTGCTGCACGGCTTCAGCGCCCAGCAAATAGCTGGCCAGGCCCACATCGTGAAAATACAGCTTCGGAGTCTTGATCTGCCGCTTGCCCAGGTTGACGTGCCAGGGCTGCAGCAGAAACACCACGTAGCTTGCTTCCAGCAGGGTGAGCCAGCTCCTCGCGGTGGTATGCGAGATGCCGACGTCGTTTCCAAGGCTCTGCAGATTGAGCAATTGTCCGATGCGCCCGGCACACAGGCGTACGAATTTTTCGAACAGCGCCAGGTCCTTGATGGTGATCAACTGGCGGATGTCTCGCTGCACATAGGTCTCGACGTAATCGCCGAGCGCCCGCGTCGGGTCGAGCCCGCCGTCATGGATCCGGGGATAGAACCCGCTCAGCAGGAGCTGATCGGTGCCCGGGCTGATTCCGGCGGCGGCGAGTTCCGCGATGGTCAGCGGGAGCAGTTTCAGCACCGCGGTCCGACCGGCCAGCGTCTGCGCAACGGTGTTCATGACCTCGAATTGCTGGCTGCCGGTCAGGATGAAGCGCCCGGGCTGCTGGTCGGCATCCACCAGCGGCTGCAGATAGGACAGCAACTCGGGAGCCCGCTGGATCTCGTCGAGGATGGCGCCAGCCCCGTAGTTGGCGAGAAAGCCACGCGGATCGGTGCGGGCGAACTCCCGCACGTCGGGACTTTCCAGGTTGACGTAGGGCTTGTCGGGGAAGGTCGCGCGACACAGCGTGGTCTTGCCGCTCTGGCGCGGCCCGGTGACTGTGACCACCGGATAATGTGTCGCCGAGCTTCGCAGGACGGCTTCGAGGGTGCGCGGGATCATGGTGGGCAGAATAGCCGGGGCATGGCGCAATCTGCAAGTTGTACTTTCAATTTGCTCCTTTAGTCAGCGCTGTGTCATCACCGCGACGCGGGGCGACGACGTGGGTCGACATTCATGCCGACATCTGCCTTTCCGAAAGCGGTTGTCGCCATAAATGGCGACCTACGGGGATGGCGACCTACGGGCAATGTGGGTCGGCATTCGTGCCGACATGGGCGCCGTCGTCGCCATAAATGGCGACCCACACGGCTAGATATCGGTGAACAGGGCGGCCTCGGGCAGCCGCGACTTCGGCGCGGCGGCGTTGAAGTCGCCGGCGCTGCGGTAGCCGAGCGCGACGATCACCTGGGCCGCGAAGCCCTGCGCCGCCAGCCCCAGCGTCTCGTCGAGCAACGCGGCGTCGAAGCCCTCCATCGGACAGGCGTCGATGTCGAGCGCGCCGGCGCCCAGCAGCAGGCCGCCGAGCGCGAGGTAGACCTGCTTTTGCATCCACGCGTCCAGCGTGCCGGCCTTGCGCTGGTGCCCCACGTAGAAGCCGCGCACCTGCGCCTGGCGCGTGCGCGCCTCCTCGGAGTCGAAACGCCCGTCGGCCTGTTCCTGCGCGAGCAGCGCGTCCAGGTATTCCGGCTCCATGTCGCGGCGCGCGCACAGCACCACGACGTGCGAGGCGTCCAGGATCTTCGGCGCGTTATAGGCGAACAGGCCGGTCGCGGCCTCGGCCACGCGCGCCTTGCCCCCGGGCGTGGCGGCGATCACGAAATGCCAGGGCTGGGAGTTGGTCGACGAGGGGCTCCAGCGCAGCAGCTCGCGCAGCTGGCCGAAAAGCTCCGGCGGGATCTTGCGCTCGCCGTCGAAGGCCTTGCAGCTGTGGCGGCGGCGCGCGGCCAGTGCGATGTCCATGTGTGAGCCCCTGCATGCCAAAAAAAGGCCTGCACCATCGCCCGCGCCCGGCCCCGGTGTCAACGCCGCCGCAGCCGCAAGGCGGCGGACTGCAGCGGGCCGGCGCACAACGCCCGGGCGCTCAGGGCGTGTCCCCGATGCCGGCCACGCTGCTCAGCACAAGGCGCACCAGTTCAGCCTGGCGCGCGGTGTCGGTCTTGTCGAACACGCGCTTGCAATAGGTGCGCGCGCTCGTCTCCGTGATCCCGAGCGCCTGCGCGATCTGGCGCAGGCTCTGCCCCTCGGCGAGCAGGACGGCCAGGCGCGCCTCGGTGGCGGTCAGCCCGAACAGGCTCGCCACGTGGTCCACGCGCAGGAACGGCGCGCTGGCGGCCCGCGGGCGCAGATAAACGGCCGCCTCGGCCCGTGCGGCGCCGGGGCCGTCCTCGCGCCGCAGCCGCCGCAGCAGCACGCTGATCGACAGCTCCGAATTGGGCGCGGCCATGAACGAGGCCGAGTCGCGTTGCGCGCCGGGACCCAGCACCTCGGCCAGTGCGCGCTCGAAGGCCCGCTGGTCGCGCGCCTCGGCAAAGCCGAGCCGCCCCGCGACGAGCTGCGGCCCGCGCCCTGCCTGCAGCAGCGCCTGCGCGGCGCGGTTGGCAACCCCGACCCTGGCGTCGGCGTCGAGCAGCAGGGTGGCGAAACCGACGGCATCGACCTGCTCGCGCAGCTGGCGGTGCTCGGCATCGGCACGCTCCAGGCGCGCACAGATCTTCAACGCGCGCGCGAGGTGCGGCAGCAGGGCCTGCAGCAGCCGCCGTTCGCGCCGTTCATAGGCGCCGGCGGCGGCGCCGCGGCTCAGGTTCAGCCACGCGCGGGCCGCGCCCGGCTCGCCGAAGCAACCGACCAGCGCGTGCTCGTTGAAGGTATGGACGCAATACTGGCGGTAGTACTCGCTGCACTCGAGTTCCGCGCGCGGCACGAAGTCCTCGTAGCCGTACACGCGCCCGGGCTCCATGCGCGCGTAGTCCAGCGGGTTCAGCGCGCGGAAGGTGTCGTAGTAGAGGCGGGCATTATGCGGTGCGCGGACGATCTGGCACGGCAAATCCCGCGCCGTGCGAATCCGCCCTGATCAAGCAGCGGCGTGAGTGCTGCGGGCTATCCGTCGGCGACGACGGTCACCACCAGGCCGTCGAGTTGCGGCGACACGGTGATCTGGCAGGCCAGCCGGCTCGCGGGCTGGCGGACCGCGATCTGCGCCAGGCGTGCTTCCTCGGCGCGATCCGGCGTGCCGCAGGCGGTGCGCCAGGCCTCGTCGACCAGCACGTGGCAGGTGCCGCAGGCCGCCACCCCGCCGCAGATGCCCTCGATGCCGGGCAGGCCCTCGAAGAAAGCCGCGTTCATCAGCGTGTTGCCGTCCTCCACGTCGAGATCGTGCGCCGTGCCGTCACGATACCTGAACGTCACCTTGCTCACGTCTGTCCCCCCCCTCCGGCAACCGGTATTGAAAACGCGTCGGCCATCGATCCAGCCGTGCCGGAGCTTAGCCGCGCCCCACCGGCGCGTCAGTCTCCAAATGGTGATTGAGGAGCGCGCGCACGCGGGCGACCATCGCGCGGTATCCAGACACGTACGCGGAGGCCCCATGACAATCGTGTTCAACCCCAATGACCGGGACTTCTACGTCGCCCCACGTCCGCTCTACAAGCGCCTGCGCGACGAGGCACCCGTGTTCTGGAGCGAGCACGCGCGGTGGTGGGCGCTGTCACGCTACGACGATGTCATGCGCGCCACGCGGGACTGGAAGGTCTACAGCCACGCCGCCGGCGGCGGCTCCTCCGGGGGCAGCGGCGAGCGCTTCCGGGAATTCCCCTTCCTGCTGATGTTCGACCCGCCGCGGCACACGGCACTCAGGAACTGGATCCGGCCGCTGCTGGCACCGGCGCGCCTGCTGGCAATGGAGGAGGCGGTACGCGCGCTCACGTGTGAACTGCTGGCGCCGTTCGAACAGACCGGGGAAATGGACCTCACGCGGGACTTCGCCGCCCGGCTGCCCGCGATCGTGATCGCCGACATCGTCGGCCTGCCACGCGACGATGCCCCGATGCTGACCGCCTGGGTCGACGATCTCGCCGATTCCGGGCACCCGGAGTTCCCGGACAGCGCCGCGCGGGCGATCAACCACATCGCCGACTACTACGTGCGCACCTTCGCCGCGCGCCGCGACCGCCCCGCCGGCGACGACCTGCTGTGGCACCTGGTCGAGGCCGTGCGCACGGGGGTGATGCCCGAGAACGAGGCGGTCGGATTCGGCCTGCTGATGACCATCGCCGGCGCCGAGACCACCACCAAGATGATCGGCAACACTGCCATCCTGCTGCAGCAGCACCCGGATCAGCGCGCGCTGCTGCTGGAACGCCCCGAACTGCTGCCGAACGCGATCGAGGAAGCGCTGCGCTACAACTCCACGACGCACATCATGACGCGCACGCTGACCACCGATGTCGAGCTCCACGGACGGACCATGCGCGCCGGCGACACGGTGGCCCTGCTGTACAACTCGGCCAACAACGACGAGCGGCAGTTCACGGACCCGGAGCGCTTCGATATCACGCGCGACATCGGCGGGCGTCACATCGCCTTCGGCGGCGGCATCCACGCCTGCCTCGGCGCGCCGCTGGCGCGGCTGGAACTACGCGTCGCTTTCGAGGAGATCCTCGCGCGCTGGCCCGGCTTCAGCGTTCATCCCGAGCGCGGCGAGCGCTACTTCAACCCGTTCACCCAGGGCTATCGCCGCCTGCCGATGACGCTGGCGCGCTGAGCGGCGCGATATCGCGCGCATGGCGCGCTCCTACACCGCGCCGGTATCCTAGCGATGAACATGCCGGTGGACTGCAGGCGCTGGCCACCGCATTCCCGGATCAACACGAGCAAGGACCCGCATCATGAGAGAGCCGCTGTACAAGACCCGCCGGATCGCCCCGGCGGCGGCGCAATTCGACACCGGCTGCGCGCGCATCAACGACTTCATCGTGATGTCCGAGGGCAATTCCAACGTCTACCTGATCGAGACCCCGGCAGGCGGCATCCTGATCAACAGCGGCATGGGATTCGAGGCGCCGGTACATCGTCACAACCTGGGCAAGTTCTCGGACACGCCGATCAGGTACCTGGTCACCACCCAGGGCCACGTGGACCACGTGGGTGGCGTGCAGTACTTTCGCGACCTGCACCCGGGACTGGTCTATATCGCGCAGGCGGGCAATCCCGAGCACCAGGAATACGATGCGCGGCTGCAGGCTTTCCGCAGCGCGCGCGCCGCGTTCCGCTTCCAGGACGACTTCAAGGCGGTCTTCGAGCGCTACGCCGCGGCCGGCTACGTGGCGATCAACCCCCAGGACCGCCCCACGCCGGATGTGCTCTTCGAGAAGCGCCACGAATTCTCGCTCGGCGGACTGGATGTCGTGCTGATCGCCGCCCCCGGCGCGGAGACCAACGACTCGCTGGTGGTGTGGCTGCCGCAGCACCGGATCGTGTTCACCGGCAACCTGTTCGGCTGCCCCTTCGGCCACTTCCCCAACCTGGTGACGATCCGCGGCGACCGTTACCGCGATGCCCTGACCTGCGCCGCGGCGGCGCAGACGGTGCTGGACCTGGAGGCGGAGCTGCTGCTCTACGGCCACCACGAACCGGTGGCCGGCGCGGACCTGATCCGCAGCGAGCTCAGCGCCTATCGCGATGCCATCCACCACGTGCACGACGCCGTGGTGCGCGGCATGAACGAGGGCAAGGATCTCTGCACGCTGCAGAACGGGATCAGCCTGCCGCCCGAGTGCGAGGTGGGCCAGGGCTACGGCAAGCTGAACTGGAGCATCCGCGCCATCTGGGAGAACTACGCCGGCTGGTTCAAGCACGAATCCACCACCGAGCTCTACAGCGTGCCGCAGAAAACGATCCACGCGGACCTCGCGCGGCTGGCGGGGGCGGATCAGCTGGTGCAACTGGCCGGCGCCAAGACCGCGGCCGGCGAGCACGAGCAGGCCCTGCACCTGCTGGATATCGTGCTGAACGCCGACCCCGGACACGCCGGCGCCCGGGCGCTGGCCATCCGGGTGCACGAGACCCTGCTCGCCGATGCGCGGACGTTCTGCACCACGGGCAATTTCTGGCTGGTGGGCTGGCTGCAGAACCGCATCAAGGTGCTGAAGGGCGGCGAGACGCCGGCACTATCCGTCGATCAGGCGCCCTCGAGCTGAGGGGCTACGGCCCGGACGATTTTCGCAAGCGATTCGACCTGATCTGAAAGGAGCGGTGCGCTGCCGGGGGCAGAGCGCACCGTGCGATGGCGCAGCGCTTGCCAGTGTGCGATCGAGAGTCGACAATGCCGTCTTACTTTCTGTCTTACCGTCGGAGTCCAGCCGTGACCATCACCACCACCACCCTGTCCAGCAAGGGCCAGGTCGTGATACCGAAGGAAATCCGCGACGAGTTGCACTGGGAAGCTGGCGCCGAGCTCGAATTGATTTCGACGCCCACCGGGCTGACGATGCGGTCGAAAAAGTCCAAGGGAAAACTCGATCTCGCCGATCTGCGGGGGATATTGCAGCACGAAGGTCCGCCGGTTCCTACCGAGGAACTCTGCAAGCCGGTGGAGCTCACGGAAGAGGAAAACCGGAAGCACCGCGAATGATCGCACTGGATACCAATGTCCTCATCCGGCTGGCGGTCAACGACCATCAGCAGCAAAGCGAGGTTGCCGAGCGCCTGGTGCGCGACAACCGTGTGTTCATCAGCAAATCCGTATTGTTGGAGTCGGAACGGGTATTGCGGCACAGTTACCGCTGCAATCGTGAACGCATCGCCTGGTTTTTTCGGCAGATCTTCGAGCCGTGGAACTCCATCATCGAAAACCCCGAACAGGTCGCGGTCGCCATCGAATGGTACGAAGCGGGCTGCGATTTTGCCGACGCGCTGCACCTGGCGAGCAGCGGCGCCACGACAATGCACACGTTCGATCGCGCGTTCTGCAAGGCAGCGCGCGATGCCGGCATCGCGCCGGAGGTGCGCATCTGGGAGACCTGAAGCCCCTGGCCGCCGCTCAACCGACCCAAGCTCAGAACCCGAACAACTCCCCCAGCACCGCGCCGGTGTCGATGTCGAAGCGCCGGTAATCCTCGGGCACCTCGAACAGGGCGGGATCCTGGGCGCCGACCTTCAGGTCGCGCAGCTCCAGCTCGACCTGGCGCGTGCGCCCGTTGCGGTCGGTGACCGGGAACTGCTGCTTGACGTGCACCCCGGCCTTGTTCTGCCAGAAATAGCCCTGGTGCTGGCCGCCGTTGCGGGTCTGGAACACGGCGCGGTACTTCATCGCGCTCTGGCCGGCGACGGCTTCCTCGCCCATCGGCTCGCTGGAGACGATGCGGATGTTGCCCGGGGTGTCCATCCCCGATACGTCGGCCTCGGCGTAGATGCCCATCTGCGGCACCAGCTGCCAGGCGACGTTGCGGTCGCTGCGCAGGATCACGGTCACGTCCACGCCGCTCACGTTGGCGCTGATGCGCTCGCGCAAGCGGGTGTGGTTCACCTGGGTGGCGAACTCGCGGCCATCGAGGCGCACGATGCGCGTCGCCGCGTAGGCGGTGTCCTCGACCAGCGCCTGCGCCGGCAGCGCGGCAAGCCACGCGAGCGCGGTCACGACAAGCATTCGCCAGGTTTTCATCGGCACTCCGGTACGGCGGGATGGGCAGGGAGCCCAGTATAGGGCCGCCCGCCGTGCCTTCGGCGGAGTGCGAAATCCTGCCGCGTTTGCCAACGCGGCGCCTCTGGGGTAATTTCGCCGCCCTCTTTCCTCTACCCAGCGAGCGGATGCCGGCCATGGCGCAGTACGTGTACACGATGAACCGGGTGGGCAAGGTGGTGCCCCCGAAACGCGAGATCCTGAAGGACATCTCGCTGTCCTTCTTCCCCGGCGCCAAGATCGGCGTGCTCGGCCTGAACGGCTCGGGCAAGTCGACGCTGCTGCGCATCATGGCCGGCGTCGACACCGACATCCTCGGCGAGGCGCGCGCGCAGCCGGGCATCAAGATCGGCTACCTGCCGCAGGAGCCGCAGCTCGACCCCACGAAGACCGTGCGCGAGGAGGTCGAGGCGGGGCTCGGCGAGATCCTGGAGGCCAGGCAGAAGCTCGAGGAGATCTACGCCGCCTACGCCGAGCCCGACGCGGATTTCGAGAAGCTGGCCGAGCAGCAGGCGAAGTACGAGGCGATCATCGCCGCCGCGGGCACCGACTCCGAGACGCAGATGGAGATCGCCGCCGACGCGCTGCGCCTGCCGCCGTGGGACGCGGTGATCGGCAAGCTCTCCGGCGGCGAGAAGCGCCGCGTGGCGCTGTGCAAGCTGCTGCTGTCCAAACCCGACATGCTGCTGCTCGACGAGCCCACCAACCACCTCGACGCCGAATCCGTGGAGTGGCTGGAGCAGTTCCTGCAGCGCTTCCCCGGCACCGTGGTGGCGATCACCCACGACCGCTACTTCCTCGACAACGCCGCCGAGTGGATCCTCGAGCTCGACCGCGGCCACGGCATCCCGTGGAAGGGCAACTACTCCTCCTGGCTGGAGCAAAAGGAGGCGCGCCTGGAGCAGGAAGCCAAGGGCGAGGCCGCGCGCATCAAGACGATGAAGCAGGAGCTCGAGTGGGTGCGCAGCAACCCCAAGGCGCGCCAGGCCAAGAGCAAGGCGCGACTGAACCGCTTCGAGGAACTGTCGAACACCGACTACCAGAAGCGCAACGAGACGCAGGAGATCTTCATCCCGCCGGGCGAGCGCCTGGGTGAGCTCGTGATCGAGCTCGACAAGGTCTCGAAGGCCTTCGGCGACAAGCTGCTGATGGACAATGTGAGCTTCAGCGTGCCGCAGGGCGCGATCGTCGGCATCATCGGCCCGAACGGCGCGGGCAAGTCGACGCTGTTTCGCATGCTGATGGGCCGCGAGCAGCCCGACAGCGGCACGCTGCGCATCGGCCCCACCGTGAAGCTCGCCTCGGTGGACCAGTCGCGCGAGGGGCTGGAGGACAACAAGACCGTGTTCGAGGCGATCGCGGGCGGTGCGGACATCCTCACCGTGGGCAAGTTCCAGATGCCGAGCCGCGCCTACCTCGGGCGCTTCAACTTCAAGGGCGGCGACCAGCAGAAGATCGTGGGCAACCTCTCGGGCGGCGAGCGCGGGCGACTGCACCTGGCGAAGACGCTGATCGCCGGCGGCAACGTGCTGCTGCTCGACGAACCCTCGAACGACCTCGACGTCGAGACGCTGCGGGCGCTGGAAGACGCGCTGCTGGAGTTCGCCGGCTGCGTACTGGTGATCAGCCACGACCGCTGGTTCCTCGACCGCATCGCCACGCACATCCTCGCAGCCGAGGGCGACTCGCAGTGGAGCTTCTTCGCGGGCAACTACCAGGAGTACGAGGCCGACAAGAAGAAGCGCCTCGGCGAGGACGCCGCCAAGCCCAGGCGCATCCGCTACCGGCCGATCACGCGCTGAGGCGGCGCACCGGCCCGCGGCCGCCATCGCCATGTCCGGCACGACGCCCGGCCCGAGCGCGCACCGCTACGAACGCGCGCCGGGAGGCATCGGCCCGGACGATTCCCTGCAGCGCCTGGCGGCCTGGGTGGCGCCGGGCAGCACGGTGCTGGAACTGGGGCCCGCCAGCGGCTATTTCACGCGCCGGCTGCGCGACGGCCTCGGCTGCACCGTGGACGCGGTGGAACTGGATCCCGCGATGGCGGAGCAGGCCCGGCCGTACTGCCGCCGGCTGGTGGTCGGCGACCTCGCGCAGCTCGACCTCGACGCCGCGCTCGGCGGCGCGCGCTACCGGGTGATCGTGGCGGCCGACGTGATCGAGCACGTGGCGCACGCCGAGCCCGTGCTGGAACAGCTGAAGACACTGCTGGCGCCGGGCGGGATGCTGCTGGTCTCGGTCCCCAACGTGGCCTATGCCGGGCTGGTCGCCGCGCTGCTCGAGGGCCGCTTCGAGTATCGCGACGAAGGCCTGCTCGACCGCAGTCACCTGCGTTTCTTCACCCGCGATTCGCTGGCCGCGCTGCTCGCGCGTTGCGGCCTGCACGCGCACGACTGGGCGCCGGTGTTCCGCCCGCTGCTGGAGAGCGAGTTCAGGTTGCGCCTCGAAACGCTGCCGGTGGCGCTGCGCGAGGCGCTGCTCGCCTCGCCCCATGCGCTGTGCTACCAGTGGCTGGTGCGCGCGGGACTGGAGCCGCCGCCGGCGCCGCCCGCCGAGCCCCCGCCCTGCCGCTCCGATGCCTTCCCGTTGCGCGTGTTCTACCGCAACGCGGACGAGCGCGACGACTCCGACCGCGAGGCCATCGCCTGGGGCGAGGTGGGGCGCGACGTGCAGCTGCTGCGCGTGACGCTGCCGGAGGCACTGCCGCGCAGCCATATCCGCCTGAACCTGGCCGACCGTACGGGCATCGTGCAACTGCGCGCCGTGCGCATCGAGGCGGGTGGCGAGGTGCTGTGGCGCTGGCAGGCGGGCGCCGAGCTGGCGGAGCTGGCGGTCCTTTACGACGGGCTGTCGCTGGCGCAGGCGCCCGGGCACGCGCGGGCGCAGCTGCACGACGGGCAATCGTGGCTGCTGCTCGCCACGGCGGAATTGCCGCTACCCGCGGGCGCTACGCTGGAGATGGAGCTGGGCTGGCCGTGGACGGAGGACATGTCGCCATGAATGGCGACCTACGACGGGTTGCGGAACACATGCCGGTACGAACGCCGACCGCACGTAGGTCGCCATTCATGGCGACAGCTGCATCTGGCAAGGCACAAGTCCGCATGAATGCGGACCTACGGGGAGGGGAGGCCCAGCATGTCGGCCAGGATGTCGCGGGCATGCGCGCGCGAAAAGTGGCGGCGCACATTGTCGCGTCCGCCCTCGGCTAGCCGCTGCCACAGGGCCTCGTCGCCGTAGAGGCGCACCACGGCATCGGCGAAGGCCTGGGCCGATTCGGCGACCAGCAGTTCCTCGCCCTCGCGCAGGCCCATGCCCTCGGCCGCCATCGCCGTCGCGACCACGGGCAGGCCGAAGGCCATGGCCTGGTTGATCTTGCCCTTGACGCCGGCGCCGTAGCGCAGCGGCGCGATCGAGATGCGCGCCGCGTCGAGCAGCGGATCGATGTCCTCGACGTAGCCCAGCACCCGCACGCCCGCGACCGCGAGGTCGCGGATGGCCGCCGGCATGTTGCTGCCGACGATGCTGAGCTCCACCCCGGGCAGTTGCGCGCGCACCGCGGGCCAGACCTCGGCGACGAACCAGTTGACCGCATCGACGTTGGGCGGGTGGCGGAAGCCGCCGACGAAGATCAGCCCCTGGCGCTCGGCCCAGGGACGCGGGTCGGGGCGCAGCTCGTGGATGTTCGACAGCACGCGCACGTCCGCGCCGGGCGCCTCGGTGGCCAGCAGTTCCTGCTCCACGGGGCTCACCACCAGCGTGATGTCGGCCCTGGCGATGACCCCCAGTTCCTGGCGGCGCGTGGTGGCGGCCGCGGCGGCCAGCGCGGCCGATTGCTCCAGCTCGGCCAGGCGTTGCTCGCGCAGGTAGTGCAGGTCGACCGTATCGAAGACGATGCGCGCCCGCGGCGCGAGACTGCGCACGGCGTCGATGTAGCCCGCCGCGATGTAGTGGCGGCAGAGCACGATGACGTCGTACTCCCCGCCGCGCTCCTGCAGCAGCTGCTCCACCGACGCCACGAAGGGGTGGTGCCAGACCTCCACGCCCGCCTGCTGCAGGTCGCGCACGTAGGGCTGGCGGTATTCGAGGTTGTCGGCCACGAAGCTCACCTTGCAGCCCAGCGTGACCATGAGCTCCAGCATGGCCTGCATGCGCACCGAGCCGGAGTCGTGGTCGGGCGTGATCATGCAGGCCTCCACCACCAGCACGCGCGCGAGGGCCCCGCGGTCGGCCTCCAGCGCCGGCGCGACCGCGTTGGGGCGGTGGGTGGCGAGCACGCCGCGCCAACGTGCCAGGAAGGTTTCGCGATTGATCAGCTGGTGACGCTTGACGCCCCGGGACTCCTCGGTGCCGGAACTGACGCCCTCGTAGTGGATGATGGTTGCCTGCGGCTGGTAATAGACACGCTTGCCCAGCTGCCTCACGCGGAACGCGAGGTCGGTGTCCTCGTAGTAGGCCGGCGCGTAGGCGCGATCGAAGCCCTCCAGCGCCTGCCAGTCGCGCGTGCGCAGCGCGAGGCAGGCGCCCGAACAGTAATCGACCGCCCGCAGGTAGCGGTAGGGCGGCCGTTCGGGATCGTCGCCGCGGCCCCAGTTCCACGCCGAGCCGTCGCGCCACACGATGCCGCCGGCCTCCTGCAACCGGCCGTCGGGATACACCAGCCGCGCCCCGACCAGGCCGGCGTCGGGGCGGCTGTCGAACACGGCCAGCAGCGCCTCGAGCCAGCCGGCCGTGACCTGGATGTCGTTGTTGAGCAGCACCAGGAATTCGCCGCGCGCCGCGGCGGCGCCGAGATTGCAGCTGGCGATGAACCCGCCGTTCACGGCGGCGCGCAGCCAGCGCACGCCCTCGACGCCGGCCATCGCCTGCGCGGCCGGCTGCGGGGAGGCGTCGTCCACCACGATGACCTCGACGCGCTCCAGCGCGGTGAAGCGGGCCAGGCTGCGCAGGCAGTTGAAGGTGTGGTCGTGATGCCCGTAGACGGGGATCACTATCGAGACCGCGGGTGGCGTCGCGGCGTCGCAGGTCCCGAGGCACAACGGCCCGATCGCCTCCAGTCCGGCCTGCGGCGGGGCCGTCGCGACGAAACGCGGCGCGCGCAGTTTCGCCCGCACGCGCGCGACGAGGGCGGCCGGCCCGTCCTCGGCGAGGACGTGCAGCGCCAGCGGAACACGCTGCACGAGGTAGCGGGCGCGCCGCACCAGCCGGTCGAGTTGCCCGCGCAGGCGCAGCAGGGCCGTTCCGAGGACACGCAGCGGCGCCGTGATGCGCCACGAGGTACTCGCCTCCAGCACGTCGATCCGGGCCCGGGCTCTCGCCAGGTCCTGCTCGAGCACGTGGATGTGGCCGTGCATGCGGGAGATTTCGTGCTGCAGGGCTTCGCGCTGGAGTTGGAGGTGCTCGCACTCGCGCACGAATTGCTCGCGCTCGCGATCACGCTCCTCGCGCTCGCGCAGCAGGGACTGCCTGGTGTCCTCGGCCTGCTCGAGAATCTCGTACCAGCGCATGCCGGCGCGCTGTCCGTGGCTGGCGAGCACGGCGTAGTCGCGGTCGGCCTCGTCCAGCCGGCGCCGCAGCGCCAGGCGCGATTCGCGGTGACCGCATTCGACGCCGTGCTCGTAGAGCGTCCCGAGCGATAATGGGGCGCTTGCCGCGTCCGGTGCCTGCGCGAGGATTTCCAGGCTGCCGGGGAGAACCAGGGGTGGCGCAACGTCGCGTGCCGCCCCCGTCACCGGGGCCATGAACCAGTCCAGGTACTCGCGCCGGACTTCGACACCGCGCATCACCGCCAGTGCTTCGCGAGCGCGTGCGCCTGCCGCCAGCAGGGCCTCGTTCCAGCGCCCGGGCGACGCCTCGGCAGGCAACAGGGCGCCCGTGTCCGCATCGCACAGGCGCTCCGCCACGGCGCCGAGATCGCTGGCGACAATGGGCAGCCCCGACGCGAGGGCTACATCGAGGGTGTAGGAATAGGTCTCCGGTATGCGACCCGGGAACCACAGCACGTCGCAGCGCTCGAGCGCGAGCAGCTCCGGCAGGTCGGCATCGCGGTACTCGCCGCGGACCTGGAGCGGCAACTCGGGCCAGGTCGGGATGGCGCGCTCGGGGTAGCCGAGCACGCAGAACGCGAGCGGCTGCCCGGTGTCGCGGGCCAGTCGGGCGCTGGCGAGCACGGTCGCCAGCCCCTTGACCGCGGCGAGGCCGCCGAGCAGGCCCACCTTCACACGGGCCTGCACCGGCTCGAGCCACTCCTGCCGCGGCGGGTGCGGCCGCACGTGATACCTCAGGTCGGGAAAGTGGTGAGCCAGCCGGGCGGCGACGAAGCGCGAGGGCACGATGACCCGCGCCGCCCCGGCGAGGAATCGATGCATGCGCTCGCGCCACGCCCCGATTTCCAGTCCCCAGGGGTGCGGGCGCCCGCGCACGCAGCGCGCGCAGCCCTCGGTATCGGGTTCGCCGCAGTAGCCACCCTCCGGCGTGGACAGGGAGTGGATCGGGCAATAGGGGTAGAAATCGTGGATGGTCAGGTCGTAGGGCAGTCCCAGGCGCGAGGGCAGCTCCAGGATGACGGGCGCAAAGCCGTGCACGTGGTGGATCCCGAGCCGGTCATAACCGCGCGCGGCAAGCGCGGCGACCACGTCGTCCCAGTCATGGAAACGCCACCAGGCCGGCCCCGCCCCGGCCGCCTCCAGGACCAGGGTCGAGGCATCGTGCGGATGCAGCAGGTCGACGTCGGCGGATGGCCCCAGCAGCGCCTGCAGGTCGCGGACGTGGCGCTCGACACCCCCGCCCAGGTCGTGGGAGATCAGCAGCAGACGCGGATGCGATGACATGGGTTCAGCGGCGCGCCATGACGAAAACCTGGGGGCCGCCCAGGTTCGCATAGTCGGCGGACCAGTACAGGTCGAGCCAGGCGTCGGCGAAACCCGCCCGGCGCAGGTCCCCGAGCAGCTGCCAGCCGAAGTGGTAATAGCAGAGCACGCCCTCCCGGGCGCCGACGGGGTCGCCGTGGTACTCGGGCTCCAGCAGGTGGACCACGCGCCCGCCCTCCAGCCGCGCGCGCACCAGATTGTCCGCGGCGTGCGGCAGGAACGGCACTGTGATCAGCGCGAGTCCGCCGGGGACCAGCACGCGCGCCAGTTCGCACAGTGCCGCGGGATAGTCGGGGATGTGCTCCAGCACGTCACAGCTGACCACGAAGTCCACGCTGCCCCCGGCCAGGCTGAGGTGGCACAGGTCCTCGTGGCGGATGCCCTGTCGCGACACCTGTCCCGGCGCATGGTCCGGACCCAGGTATTCGCTGGTGACCAGCCCCGGGAAGCGCTCCAGCAGCAGGCGCGCCAGCGGCGTCACGTGCTCGGTCAGGTAACCCCGGCCGCGCAGGCCCTCGGCCTCGATGACCTGCACGGTCAGGCGCAGGCGGTTGTTCAGCCCGCAACGCGTGCACACCAGGCGCTCGCGCCAGTTGACGTCACGCCCGTTCGAATACTGGAGGTCATAGAGAAACTGCGAGGGCGCCCGGCATGGCCAGCAGTAGCCGGGCACCGAGGCGCTGGCCTTCGCATCGCGCAGCGCGGCCTGCAGCGCGATGGTCGGGCGCCACTGGTCGTCGAGCACCGCGCCGTTGGCGGCGTGCCATGCGGCGAACTCCGCGTGGCTGCGCAACGTTTGCCGCCATTGGGAAAGTGCCGTGTTCATCCCTGAGGTGTCCACTCATTGCCTGTGCCGGGGGCGATTGCCGGCGACGGCGCAAAAGCGCGCAGCATAAGGCCCGACTCGACCCGGAACCAGCCCCCGAACGCCGCGGCGCATCCGGTCTCAGGCGAGACCCTCGACCAGGAAATCGAGCAGCACCCGCACCCGGTGCGGGATCTGGCGGTTGCCGGGCAGCATGGCGTAGATGCCGAGCTCCGGCACCGGGAACTCCTCGAGCAGGGTCTCCAGGCGTCCGGCGTCCAGGAAACGCGCGAGGATGAAATCGGGCTGGCAGGCGATGCCCATGCCCTGCGCCGCGGCCTCGGCCAGTACCTCGCCGTTGTTGGCGCTGATGCGGCTGCGCACCGGCACGTGCTCGGTCTGCCCGTCCACCGTGAAGCTCCAGCGCTGACTGCCGGCGGCGGTGTAACCGAGGCACTCGTGGTGCGCCAGGTCCGCCGGCTGCCGCGGCCGGCCGTGGCGGGCCAGGTAATCGGGCGCGGCGGCGACCAGCAGGCGCCCGCTGCCGATGCGCCGCGCCACGTCGCCGGGCTCGAGCCGGCGCGTGATGCGGATCGAGAGATCCATGCCCTCCTCGATCAGGTTCACGCGCCGGTCGCTGAAATCCATGTCTAGGCTGATCTCGGGATAGCGCGCCGCGAAATCCAGCAGCAAGGGCGCCAGCCGTGCGAAGCCGAAGCTCAGCGGCAGGCTGGCGCGGATGGGTCCGCGCGGCGCCACCCGTTCGGCCGCGATGTCGGTTTCCGCCGCATCGACCAGGCCGAGGATCACGCGACACTTCTCGAGGTAGGCCGTGCCCGCCGAGGTCAGCGTCAGACGGCGCGTGCTGCGCGCCATGAGCTTCACGCCGAGGTGGGCCTCCAGCGCCGCGACCTGGCGCGTGACCACCGAGCGCGCCACCCCGAGCTGTTGCGCCGCGGCGGCAAAGCTGCCGAGCTCCGCCACCCGGATGAACAGGCGCATCGCCTCCAGCCGATCCATTGTTGCGTTTCCAGCAATAAAGATTTGCCGATTGTCTGCTATTTGAGCATCCAGGGGGAGCGTACAGTTCACCCATCGTTTGCAGGCCCACACCCGTGACCACGACCCTGCCCGCCCTCTTCGTTCCCCACGGCGCACCGACCTTCGCGTTGCGCCCGGGCGCGGCCGGGGCGGCAATGGCAGCCTTCGCCGCCGCGCTGCCCAGGCCGCGGGCGATCATCGTCGCCAGCGCGCACTGGGACACCCCGGCGCCGCGCGTCGGCAGCGCCGGGCGGCTGCGGACGATCCACGATTTCCACGGCTTTCCCGCCCCGCTCTACGCGCTCGACTACCCGGCCACCGGCAGCCCCGAGGCGGCCGCCGAGGTGCTCGAGGCGCTGCGCGCGGCAGGCATCCCGGGCGAGGCCGATGCCGCGCGCGGCCTCGACCACGGCGCCTGGGTGCCGCTGCGACTGATGTTCCCCGAGGCCGACGTGCCGGTGATACCGCTGTCGATCCAGGGCCACGACGGCCCGCGGACGGCGTGGCGCCTCGGTCGCGCGCTGGCGCCGCTGCGCGCGCGGCTTCCTGACGATCGGCTCGGGCAACGTCACGCACAACCTGCGCGACTACGCGCTGGCGCATCGCGAGGGCGGCCGAACACCCGCCTACGTGCGCGCCTTCGCCGACTGGCTGGCCGAACGGCTCGCCGCGCGCGATATCGACGCGCTGCTCGAATACCGGCGCCTGGCGCCGGATGCCGCGCGGGCACATCCGGAGGAGGAGCACCTGCTGCCGCTGTTCGTCGCGCTCGGCGCCGGCGGCGACACCGCGCAGGCGACCCGCTTCCATGCCGGCATCGACGATTACGTGCTCGCGATGGACGCCTGGGCCTTCGTGCCCTCCGCCGGCGGAGACCGCGCATGAACCACTACACCGCCACCGCGAAAGCCCTGCACTGGCTGATGGCGCTGCTGCTGATCGGACTGGTCGCGCTCGGCGTCTACATGCACGAGCTGCCGCTGTCGCCGCGCAAGCTGCAACTCTATTCGTGGCACAAGTGGGCCGGCGTCACGGTCTTCCTGCTGATGGCGCTGCGCCTGGCGTGGCGCCTCGGGCACCGCCCGCCGGCGCTGCCCGAGACCATGCCGCAGCTCGTGCGTCGCGTGGCGTCGGCGACGCACGCGCTGCTCTACCTGCTGATGTTCGCGATCCCGCTGTCGGGCTGGCTGATGAGCTCGGCCAAGGGCTTCCAGACGGTGTATTTCGGCGTGCTGCCGCTGCCCGACCTGCTGGCGAAGGACGCCGCGCTGGGCGACGCGCTGCAGCAGCTGCACTTCGGCCTGAACCTGCTGTTCGCCGTGCTGGTCATCGGGCACGCCGGCGCCGCGCTGAAGCACCATTTCATCGACCGGGACGACATCCTCGCGCGGATGCTGCCCCGCCGCACCCAGGAGAAGAAATCATGAAACGCCTCGCCATCGCGCTCGCCTTCGGCGCCGCACTCGCCCCGGGCGCAAACGCGCTCGAGTACACCGCGCTGCGCCCCGAGGCGAGCGCCATCACCTTCGCGTACCAGCAGATGGGCGTGGGCCTCGAAGGCCGCTTCACCCGCTTCGACGGGCAGATCAGCTTCGACCCCACACAGCCCGAGGCGGCCAGTGCGCGCATCGAGGTGGAGCTGGCGAGCATCGATACCGGCTCGCCCGAGGGCAACGAGGAGGTGGCCGGCAAGGCCTGGTTCGACACGCCGTCGTTCCCGCGCGCACGCTTCGTCTCGCAGGGCGTGAAGGCGCTCGGCGATTCGCGCTACGAGGTGAGCGGCACGCTGGCCATCAAGGGCCGCGAGCAGGCCGTCGTGGTGCCCGCGACCGTCAGCACGCAGGGCGACAGCGCGGTCTTCGAGGGCCGCTTCACGATCAAACGCGGCGATTTCGCGGTCGGCGAGGGCGCCTGGTCGGCTTTCGACATCGTCGCCAACGAAGTTCACGTCACGTTTCGTATCACCGCCGGTTCCGGCACCAACCCCCAGGGAGAATGACCATGAAGAAACTCGCCACGCTTTCCGCCGCCCTCGTGCTCGCGGGCGCCGCTGCCGCCCCTGCATTCGCGGCGCAGCAGACCTACGTGATCGACGGCACCCACACGCTGCCGCGCTTCTCGTACAGCCACTTCGGCTTCTCGACGCAGCTCAGCCGGTTCAACAAGACCACCGGCACGATCGTGCTCGACAAGGAGGCGCGCAGCGGCGCGGTCGACGTCGAGATCGACATGAGGTCCGTCGACACCGGCGTGGCGCTGTTCGACGAGCACATCCAGGGCGCGGACTTCCTGGATACCGCGACCTGGCCGAGCGCGACCTTCAAGTCCACGAAGGTGGTGTTCGAGGGTGACAAGCCCGTTGCCGTCAACGGCGACCTGACGATCAAGGGCGTCACCAAGCCGGTCACGCTGCGCGTGACCTCGTTCCAGAACATCAAGCATCCGATGCTGCAGAAGGACGCGATCGGCGCCAACGCCACGGTGACTGTGAAGCGCTCGGACTTCAACGCCGGCAAGTACGCGCCGAACGTGGGTGACGAGGTGACGATCGACATCCCCGTCGAAGCGATCCTCCAGTAGGAGCGGGCCATGCCCGCGATCGGTGCCTGTGATCCGGCGCTCCGAGGGTGGGCTGGCTCCGCTCGCGGCCGCCGCTTGGCACGTCCCTGTGCAGCGGCTACGCGTGTTGCCGAAATCGCTCCCGGCGATTTCGGCATCCACAGGTCCGCTCGCGGAGCCAGCCCACCCCTCGGAGCGCCTCAGGTTGGCGCCCCGGTCGAATGCCTGCAGTTTCGATAGAAACCAGCTGACCGGCTTGCTACCGCCACGGCATGATCGGGACCGTGGAGATCGAATTCTTCGGTGAGCCTTCAATGAGGCGGTCGGAATAGGCGAGATAGACCAGCGTATTGTTGGGCTTGTCGTGGAAGCGCACCACCTGCAGCTGCTTGAACACCAGCGAGCGGCTCTCCTCGAACACGCTGTCACCGTCCTGGAGCTTGCCGCGGATCGTGATCGGCCCCACCTGGCGGCAGGCGATCGAGGCATCCGAGGTGTCCTCGGCCAGCCCGACCGCGCCCTTCATCCCGCCCGTGCGCGCGCGGCTCACGTGACACACCACGCCCTCGACGTCGGGATCGCGGAACGACTCGATGCAGATCTTGTCGTTCGGCCCAAGCATCTTGAACACCGTGGAAACGCAGCCGACTTCGTCGGCGCCGGCGGTTGCAGCAAAGGCCCAGAGCAGGGCGGCAACGGGCAGTCGAAAATATCTCATGGCGTCACTCCGGCGCATTCATTGAACGGCGCACAGCCTAACATCCGGTCGCGGGCATGGCCCGCTCCTACACGGTTCGCGCCAGCCCCAGCTTGCGCATCTTCGAGCGCAGCGTGCTGGTGTTCAGCCCCAGCAGCCGCGCGGCGCCGTGCGGTCCGTCGATACGACCGCCGCACAGCGCGACCGCGTTCTCGATGTGCGCCGCGATGGCCTGTTCGAGCGGCACGATAACGGGCGCCGCACCACCGCGCCCGGCGGTCGCAGCAGCGACGCCGGCCGGCGCCGCGGGCGGCGCGCGCCGCGCCACCGGCGCGGCCGCGGGGCCCAGCGCGGCCTCCACGTCGAGGCGCGTGCCCTGGCCCAGGATCACCGCGCGCTCGATCACCGCGCCCAGCTCGCGCACGTTGCCGGGCCACGGGTAGGCGGCAAGGCGTTCCAGCGCGACCTCGTCGAGCGGCGGCTCGTGCAGGCCGGCACGTTTCGCGGCGCGCTGGATGAAGTGCCGCGCCAGCGCCGGCAGGTCCTCCGGGCGCTCGCGCAGCGGCGGCAGGATGATCGGGAATACCGCGATGCGGTACCACAGGTCCTCGCGAAACCGCCCCTGCTGCACCAGCTCGGGCAGGTCGCGGTGCGTGGCCGCGACTACGCGCACGTCGACGGTCTGCTCGCGCTCGCCGCCGATGCGCTGCACCACGTGGTCCTGCAGCACGCGCAACAGCCGCACCTGCACCGCGGGCGCCAGCTCGCCGATCTCGTCGAGGAACAGCGTGCCGCCGTCGGCACGCTCGAACCAGCCGCGGCGCACGCCCAGCGCGCCGGTGAAGCTGCCCTTCTCGTGCCCGAACAGTTCCGAGTCGATCAGGTCCGGCGGCACCGCGCCGCAGTTGACGCGGATGAACGGTCCGTCGCGGCGCGGCGAGCGTTCGTGGATCGCACGCGCGATCACCTCCTTGCCGGAACCGGTCTCGCCCAGCAGCAGCACCGAGGCACTGGTGCGCGCCACCTGCTCGACGCGCCCGATCACCGCGCGCAGGCCGCCGTCGGCCCCGACCACCGTTTCGTTCAGGCTGTCGCGGCCGAGGCGCGTGAGCAGCGAATCGCGGTCGGCCTCGGCACGGGCCGACAGGCGACGGATCTCGCGCAGGCGAAAGTCGTTGCCCACCACCGCGGCCAGCGGTTCGAGCGCCGCCTGGAACAGGGCCTTTTCGGCGGCGTCGACGGCGCGCGGCGAGCGCAGCACCGCCAGCCCGACCACGCCGTCGCCGGTCAGCAGCGGGCCGGCAAGCGCCCAGTCTCGGTCGGTACCCGGATCGATGTCGCGCAGCACCGTCGGCCAGTGTTCGCCCGGCGCGCGCGCGATCAGTTCGCGCCGTCCGGCCCAGCGCTCGAAGGCCTCCATCCCCGCTGCCGAGCATCCGCGCGACTGCGCGCGCTGTCCCAACCCGGTGCGCGCACTCCACTCGGCCAGCGTCACCAGGTCCGATAGCTCCTGGCTGCGCTCGTCGAGCCGCAGCCCGCTGACCGGCAGGCTCACACCGAGCAACCCGGCCAGCAGCGGGATGGAATCGGTGGCATCGACATGACGTCCCGCTTCGCGCCACAGCGCCAGCATCAGGTTGTTCTCGGCCATCGCTTGCTCACCTGCTGAATATCACGACTTGATCGTGATATTTAACGTTTAACCCGCTAAATACAACCCGAACTTTTGCGGCTTGCCTAGGGATCCAATCACGGAACGACTTTAACATCATGTATTTAAAAATTATTTTCTTGTTTCCGGAAAGCTGGCACGCCGATTGTATATATCAAATCGTCAACAACCGATCAGAGCGATATATGCAAGACGACACATCACCACATCGGACTGACCGGTCAACCGGAAGCCGCGACTCCAATCAACGGAACACCTAGCCATGCGCAAGACCCTCCCCATCGCCGCCGGCCTGATCGCCGGCTCCCTGCTGAGCGGCGCCGCCGGCGCGGCGACGACCGAAGAGCTCGAGAGACGCATCCAGGAGCTCGAACAGACGGTACGCCTGCTGAACCGCAAGCAGGAGGTCTCCGAGGAGATCTACGTCGCGGACAAGTCCAGGGCGGCCACCGCCGGTACCGTCAAGGCCGGCCTGGACGGCTTTGCGCTGGTCAGCCCCGACAAGCAGGCCGAACTGAAACTGCGCGGCCTGCTGCAGTTCGACGGCCGCTTCGGTCTCGACGACGACAAGGATGCCGACACCTTCCTGTTCCGCCGCGTGCGCCCGACGCTCGAAGGCAAGCTCGGCAAGGCGGCATTCCGCTTCACCCCCGAGTTCGCCAATGACGATGCCGACCTCGTCGACGGCTATATCGACTGGACGCTGCCGGCGAACCTGGTGCTGCGCGCCGGGCAGTTCAAGGCCCCGGTCGGCCTCGAACGGCTGCAGTCCGGCAGCTCGCTGGTGTTCATCGAGCGCGCGTTCCCGACCGAGCTCGCGCCCAACCGCGACCGCGGCCTGGCGCTCTACACCAGCCTGCTCGAAAAGCGCCTGGGCTTCGAGTTCGCGGTGACCAACGGCACCCCCGACGGGCGCGACGCCACCAACGCCGACTTCGACGGCGAACAGGAGCTCAATGCGCGCGTGTTCTTCGAGCCCGTTCCGGGCATCGGCTTCGGCGTGGCAGGCAGCCACGGCGAGAAGTTCAGCAAGAACGACACCCGTGCCGCATCCCCGAACAATGCCCAGGCGTTCCTGCCACGCTACCGCAGCCCGGCGCAGACGACGATCTTCAACTACGTCGCCACCGCCACCGCCGACGGCGACCACTCCCGCATCACGCCGCAGGCCTACGCCTACGTGGGCCCCTTCGGCGTGATGGCCGAGTACATCGAGTCGGCGCAGGAAGTCGGCTTCGGCGGCCGCACCGAGGAGTTCACCAACGAGGCCGCGCAGATCACCGCGGTGTGGTCGATCACCGGCGAGGACCAGGGCTTCAAGGGCATCAAGCCCACGCGCCCGGGCGGCGCCTGGGAGCTGGCGCTGCGCTACTCCACGCTCGACATCGACGACGCGGCCTTCGACCTGGCGTTCGCCGACGCGAGCCGATCGGTCGAGAGCGCCGACGTGTGGGCGGTGGGACTCAACTGGACGATCACGCCGAACCTCAAGGCCTTCACGAACTACACCATCACGCAGTTTGACGGCGGTGCCGCCAACGGCGGTGACCGCGACGACGAAGAGGCGCTCTTCACGCGCCTGCACCTCAACTACTGAACACACGACACCACCCTGGAGCACATGACATGAAACGCACCTTCCGAATCCTTTCCCTGGCACTCGCGCTCGGCACCGGCGCCGCATCGGCCGCGAACGTCGAACTGCTGAACGTCTCCTACGACCCCACGCGCGAGCTCTACGAGGACTACAACGCCGCGTTCGCCGCGCACTGGCAGAAGGAGACCGGCGACACCGTCACCATCAAGCAGTCGCACGGCGGCTCGGGCAAGCAGGCCCGCGCCGTGACCGACGGCCTCGAGGCCGACGTGGTGACGCTGGCGCTCGCCGCCGACATCGACGCGGTCGCCGCCAAGGGCCTGCTGCCGGCCGACTGGCAGAAGAGCCGCGCGCACAACAGCTCGCCCTATACCTCGACCATCGTGTTCCTGGTGCGCAAGGGCAATCCGAAACAGATCAAGGACTGGGACGACATCGTGAAGCCGGGCATCAC
The DNA here is from genome assembly GCA_016718385.1 of Gammaproteobacteria bacterium. Lineage (GTDB taxonomy): Bacteria > Pseudomonadota > Gammaproteobacteria > Pseudomonadales > UBA5518 > UBA5518. Next base: position 248,824 of record JADKDK010000007.1, on the reverse strand, counting down.
CGTCGTGACGCCGAATCCGAAGACCTCGGGCGGTGCGCGCTGGAACTACGTGGCCGCCTGGGCCTTCGCCGCGAAGAAGTACGGTGGCGAGCAGGCCGCGCGCGACTTCGTGGCGAAGCTGTTCCGCAACACCCCGGTGCTGGACACCGGCGCGCGCGGCTCGACCACGACCTTCGTGCAGCGCGGCATCGGCGACGTGCTGCTGGCGTGGGAAAACGAGGCCTTCCTCGCGGTGAACGAACTCGGCAAGGACGACTTCGAGATCGTCGTGCCCTCGCTGTCGATACTGGCCGAGCCGCCCGTCACCACCGTGAACCAGTACGCGCGCAAGCACGGCACGCTGAAGGTGGCGTCCGCCTACCTCGACTACCTGTACTCGCCCGAGGGCCAGCGCCTCGCCGCGAAGCACTACTACCGCCCGAGCGCGCCCGAGCACGCCGATCCGGCCGACCTCGCGCGCTTCCCGAAGCTCGAGCTCGTGACGATCGATGCCGACTTCGGCGGCTGGCCCAAGGTGCAGCAGGAGCACTTCGCCGACGGCGGCATCTTCGACCAGATCTTCGCGAACCGTTGAGAGGAGAAGGCCCGTGAGCATTAGCGCCGTCGATACGCGCAACCCTTCCCGGAGCAGCGGCACACTGCGCTCCCCGATCCCGGGCTTCCGGCTCGCGCTGGGCTACACGCTGTTCTGGCTCGGGCTGATCGTGCTGATCCCGCTCGCGGGCGTGTTCTTCAAGGCCGCGACGCTGGGCCCGGCCGAGATCTGGCGGATCGTGAGCTCGGAACGCGTGATCGCGGCGCTGGAACTCTCCTTCGGCACGGCGCTGCTCGCGGCGGCGCTGAACGCCGTGTTCGGCCTGCTGATCGCCTGGGTGTTCGTGCGCTACGAGTTCCCGGGCAAGCGCCTGTTCGACGCCGCGATCGACCTGCCGTTCGCGCTGCCCACGGCGGTGGCCGGCATCGCGCTCACCGCGCTGTACGCCGGCAACGGCTGGATCGGCAGCTGGCTCGAGCCGCTGGGCGTGAAGGTGGCGTACGCGCCGCTCGGCATCGTGGTGGCGCTGACCTTCATCGGCCTGCCGTTCGTGGTGCGCACCGTGGAGCCGGTGCTGCGCGATGCCGAGCAGGAGCTCGAGGAGGCCGCGGCTTCGCTGGGCGCCACGCGCCGGCAGACGATCACGCGCGTGATCCTGCCGAGCATCCTGCCCGCGCTGCTCACCGGTTTCGCGCTCGCCTTCGCGCGCGGCGTCGGGGAGTACGGCTCGGTGATCTTCATCGCCGGCAACATCCCGTTCGTCTCCGAGATCGCGCCGTTGCTGATCGTGATCCGGCTCGAGGAGTTCAACTACGCCGGCGCCACCACGGTCGCCGCCACGATGCTCGTGATCTCCTTCGCGATGCTGCTGGCGATCAACGCGCTGCAGTCCTGGTCCAACCGCCACCGCAGCCGCCGCCCGGCGGCCGCCGTGATCAAGGAGAGCTGAGATGAACACCACCGTGACGATCAAGGCCGGCACCGCGCCAGCGCAGCGCTCGGCCGTCACCGAGGCCCCGTGGGTGCGCCGCGCGCTGATTGCGCTCGCGCTCGCCTTCCTCGCGGCCTTCCTGTTGCTGCCACTGGTGTCGGTATTCACCGAGGCGCTGCGCAACGGGCTGGGCACCTACGTCGAGGCACTGACCGATCCCGATGCGCTGGCCGCGATACGACTCACGCTCATCGCTGCCGCGATCGCGGTGCCGGCGAACCTGGTGTTCGGCGTCGCGGCGGCGTGGGCGATCGCGAAGTTCGAGTTCCGCGGCAAGACCTTCCTGACCACGCTGATCGACCTGCCGTTCTCGGTCTCGCCGGTGGTGGCGGGCCTGATCTACGTGCTGATGTTCGGCGCCTCGGGCTGGGCCCGGCCGCTGATCGACAGCGTGGACCTGCAGATCGTCTTCGCGGTGCCGGGCATCGTGCTGGCGACGATCTTCGTGACCTTTCCCTTCGTCGCGCGCGAACTGATCCCGCTGATGCAGGAGCAGGGCACCGACAGCGAGCAGGTCGCGCTGTCGCTGGGCGCGAGCGGCTGGCAGACGTTCCGGCACGTGACGCTGCCGAACGTGCGCTGGGGCCTGCTCTACGGTGTGCTGCTCTGCAACGCGCGCGCGATGGGCGAGTTCGGCGCCGTGAGCGTGGTCTCGGGGCACATCCGCGGCGAGACCAACACGATGCCACTGCATGTCGAGATCCTCTACAACGAGTACAACTTCGCCGCGGCCTTCGCCGTCGCATCGCTGCTGGCCCTGCTGGCGCTGCTCACGCTGGCGCTCAAATCCTTCCTCGAGGCCCGCCACGGCGCGGACCTCGCACGCTCACACGGTCACTGAGGCACCCGAACCATGGAAATCCGCATCCAGGACATCAGCAAGCATTTCGCCGGCTTCCGGGCGCTGAACGGTGTCGATCTCGACATCGCCGACGGCGAGCTGATCGCGTTGCTCGGCCCCTCGGGCAGCGGCAAGACCACGCTGCTGCGCATCATCGCGGGACTCGAGTTCGCCGATGCCGGGCGCGTGCTCTTCGGCGCCGAGGACATGGCCGCGCGCGCGGTGCGCGAGCGCAACGTCGGCTTCGTGTTCCAGCACTACGCGCTGTTCAAGCACATGACGGTGCGCGACAACGTGAGCTTCGGGCTGCGCATGCGTCCGCGCCGCACGCGCCCCGCACCTGCCACGATCGAGGCGCGCGCCGCGGAACTGCTGGAGCTGGTGCAGCTCGGCGGCCTCGGCGACCGTTACCCGCACCAGCTCTCGGGCGGCCAGCGCCAGCGCGTGGCGCTGGCGCGCGCGCTGGCCATCGAGCCGCGCGTGCTGCTGCTTGACGAGCCCTTCGGCGCGCTCGACGCCAAGGTGCGCAAGGAACTGCGGCGCTGGCTGCGCGAACTGCACCAGCGCATCGGCACCACCACGGTTTTCGTGACCCACGACCAGGAGGAGGCGCTCGAGCTGGCCGACCGCGTGGTGATCATGAACCAGGGCCGCATCGAGCAGGCCGGCAGCGTGAACGAGGTCTACGAGTACCCCGCCTCGCCTTTCGTGTTCGAGTTCCTCGGCAACACCAATATCCTGCCGGCCACGGCCGAGGGACGCGCGCTGCACATCGCCGGCGCCGACCGGGCGCTGCAGACCTCGCAGATCCACCCCGCCGGCCCGCTGGCGGTCTACGTGCGGCCGGCGGACCTGCGCGTGGCCGAGGAGGGCGGGCACGGCATCGGCGTCACGGTGAGCGCGGTGCAGCGCACCGGTGCCCTGGTGCGCGCCGAGGCGCGCGTGGACGAGGGCGGCGCGACGCTGTCGGTGGAACTGCCGCACCTGCACCACGACACCGCGCTCTTCGTGCCCGGCGCGCGGCTGCGCCTGAGGCTGCAACTGTTCAGCGTGTATCCCGACGGCGCGACGGCCCGGGCGCCGGCCACCGGCGGCGATGCGCTGGGGGTGGCGGCGTCGCGCGAGCGCAGCCGGGACTACGGCATCGGGACATAACCCCGCGGGCGTATTGATCGGTGCCGCGCGCGGCCACAGAATGCGCGCGTCAACCCGATCGCAGGTGCCCGATGCCCGACGCGAACACCGGGCTCGCCGCCACCGGCAGCGCCCACCCCCATGCCCGCACACGGCCCGGATTCATGACCGGGCGCATCCCGACCGGCATCCGCATGTGCAGCGTGCTGGTGTTGCTGTTCAGCGTCTCGCTGATCCCGCCGGTGCTGGTGGCCATGCAGTTCGGCGAAGCCACGCAGGTGCACACCTACATCAATGCCATGCTGCTGCTGGTCGGCACGGGGGTAGGCGGCCTGCTGGCAACGCGCCAGAAATCCACGCCGCTGCGCCAACGCGACGGTTTCCTGGTGGTGGTGCTGTTCTGGGTGGTGTTCGCGGCCTGCGGCGCCGTGCCCTTCGTCATCGACACCGGCGTCCACATGCGCTTCGTCGATGCCATGTTCGAGTCTGTCTCGGGCATCACCACCACCGGCGCCTCGGTGCTGAGCGGCCTCGATGCGCAGCCGCGCAGCATCATCTACTACCGCGCGCAGCTGAACTTCCTCGGCGGCCTGGGCATCGTGGTGCTCGCCATGGCGCTGCTGCCCTACCTGGGCGTGGGCGGCGCCAAGCTGTACCAGTCGGAGACGCCCGGCCCGATGAAGGAAGACCGCATGACGCCGCGGCTCGCCGACACCGCCAAGAGCCTGTGGCTGATCTACTCGGCGATCACGCTGATCTGCGCGCTGGCCTACCACCTGGCCGGCGTGCCCTGGTTCGACGCGGTGTGTTACAGCATGGCGACAATGTCGCTGGGCGGCTTCTCTACCCACGACGCCAGCCTGGGCCTGTACGACAGCGCCGCGGTGGAGATCGTCGGCGGCGTGTTCTCGCTGCTGGCCGCGGCCAACTTCGCGCTGTATTTCCGCATGATCCAGACACGCAGCATCCGGCCGTGGCTGGTCGATCTGGAGTTCAAGTTCTTTCTGAAAGTGTTCGGCGTCGTCGCCGCGATCACGGTGGTGACGCTCTGGCTATCGGGCACCTTCGCGCCCTGGGAAGCCGCCTATCACGGTTTCTTCCAGGCCGCCTCGGTGTTCACCGGCAATGGAATCAACACCGTGGGCTACCCCGGCGGCTGGCCCGCCGCGGTGTGTATGCTGCTGATCGTGTCGAGTTTCTTCGGCGGCTGCGTCGGCTCCACCTCGGGCGCGATCAAGTCGATGCGCGTCCTGCTGCTGGTGCGCGAGGTCAAGCGCGAGATCATGCAGCTGATCCACCCCAACGCGCAGCTCTCGGTCCGCCTGCACCGCCGCAGCGTGCCGGACACGGCGGTACAGGCGGTGGTCACCTTCGTCAGCCTTTACATGATCAGCGCCGGCGTCTTCACGCTGCTGCTCTGTTTCACGGGGCTCGATCCGGTCAGCGCCTTCGCCACCACCGCGGGTTGTCTGAACAACATGGGCATCGGCTACGGCGAGACCGGCGGCGGTTTCGGCGGGATCAACGACGCGGCGAAGTGGCTCATGTCCCTTGCCATGATCTGGGGGCGCCTCGAGGTGCTGCCGGTGCTCGTGATCCTGTCGCGCAGCTACTGGCGCTATTGACCCGTGGGTCGCCATTCATGGCGACAGCAGCGGTGATCGCGGCCCATGTCGCCATGAATGGCGACCTACAGTTTTGTCGCCATGAATGGCGACCTACGGTGCCTTCAGCGCGGCCTCGATGGCGACCGGGTTGAAACCCTCGATCACACGCTCGCCGATCATGACCACGGGTACGCCCTGCGCGCCACTGGCGTAGAAGGCCGCGCGCGTTTCCTCGGTGGCATTCACGTTGTGCTCGATGTAGGCGATGCCACGCGCCTCGAGGTAGACGCGCAGCGCCTTGCAAAAGGGGCAGGAGGGCGTGGTGAAGATCTCCACGCGCGGCGCACCGACAACGGCTGCCGGGGCTTCGTCGGCCGCCGGCACCACGGCGGGCAGGACGACGGCGCCGGACAGCGCGAGCAGCAGCGCGCCGAAGAGGGCGGCGCGGCGGGGCGCAGGCCCGCGCTCAGGCATCGGCCGCCTCCGGGTACGACGCGCCCGGCGCCGGCGGGCCGCTGTGGAAGCGGAACTGCGTGTCCTCCATCTCGATCAGCTGGCGCTCGCGCTCGGCGAACAGATCGATGCGCGCCTCGATGTCGGCGCCATCGGCGGCCTTGCGCGCCGCGGCGAGGTAATCGCGGAAGTGGCGCGACTCCGAGCGCAGCAGCGAGCGGTAGAAGTGCGCGAGCTCCGCGTCGAGATGCGGCGCCAGCCGCGCGAAGCGCTCGCACGAACGCGCCTCGATGAACGCGCCGGCGATCAGCGTGTCCACGAGCCGCGCCGGCTCGTGGGTGCGCACCAGCTCGCGCAGGCCCTGCGCATAACGCGCCGCGTCGATGCGACGGTACGCGATGCCGCGCTCGCGCATCAGCTTCAGCACCTGCTCGAAATGCCTGAGCTCCTCGCGCGCGAGACGCGACAGGCCGCCGAGCAATTCCACGTCGCCGGAATAGCGGAACATCAGGTTGAGCGCGGTACTCGCGGCCTTCTTCTCGCAGTTGGCGTGGTCGATCAGCAGCAATTCCTGGCGCGTGAGCGCGGCCTCGACCCAGGCGTCCGGCGTGGGGCAGCGCAGGAATTCCAGCACCGGTGCAATATCAGTTGACCGCATGCGGTACCGCGAGGCGAAAGGCGGGAATCGGCACGCTGAACTCGCGTCCGTCGTCGCGCACCATGCGGTAGCTGCCCTCCATGGTGCCGACGGCGGTCTCGAGCATCGCACCGCTGGTGTACTGGTAGGATTCGCCCGGCGGGATGCGTGGCTGCACACCGACCACCCCGAGGCCGCGCACCTCCTGGCGGCGCTCGTTGCCGTCGGTGATGATCCAGTGCCGGCTGATCAGCTGCGCGTGCTCGTTGCTGCGGTTGCTGATCGTGATGTGGTAGGCAAAGGCGTAGCGCGAAGCCGCGGGCTCGGAGCTGTCGGCGCGGTATTCGCAGCGCACCGTGACATGGATGTTCTCGTTCATGGCGCGTCCTGCTCGTCGTCCGGGGTGTCGAGGGCGGCCGCGATGGCGGTGAGCGCGGGCACCTCGCGCACGTGGATGGCCTCGACGCCGGCGCCCTCGAGGATGTCGGAGATCACCACGACCTTGTCGCCGGCGCGGAATCCCTCGCGCTGCACCAGGATCGCGAAGGCGCTGGCGAGCGTCTTCTCGGGATCGGTGCTGAAGTTGCTGCGGTAGGCGCAGACGCCGCGGTTCAGCGCGAGCAGGCGGCGGGTGCGCGAGTCGTTCGTGAACGCGTAGATCACGGACGTGTGCGGGTGGCAGTTGGTCACGTAATTGGCCATGCGTCCGCGCCGCGTGATCACCACGATACCCCGCGCGGAAATGAGCTCCGCGAGATGGACGGCGCTCGCCGCCAGGCTCTGCTTCTGCTCCGCGAGCACGAGCTTCTCGGTGAAGCGCAGCCCGCGGTGCGGCTCCACCGCGCGGCAGATGCGGTCGAGGTACTCGACGCACTTGATCGGGTACTTGCCGATCGTGGTCTCGCCCGAGAGCATCACCGCGTCGGCTTCCTCGTAGACGGCGTTGGCGACGTCGGTGACCTCGGCGCGCGTGGGCACCGGGTTCTGGATCATGGATTCGAGCAGGTGGGTGGCGACGATCACGCGCTTGCCCTGCTCGGCGCAGGTGCGCACGATGCGCCGCTGGATGGTCGGCAGCTCGTAGAAGTTCACCTCCACGCCGAGGTCGCCGCGCGCGACCATGATGCCGTCGGCCTCCTGCACGATCTCGTCGAGGTTGCGTACACCCTCCTGGTCCTCGATCTTGGCGATGATCTTGATCTTGTTCGCCTTCTCGCCGAGAAACTCGCGCAGCTCGCGCACGTCCTTGGCCTCGCGCACGAAGGAGAGCGCGATGTAGTCCACCTCCTGCTCCATGCCGAACTGGATGTCGTGGCGGTCCTTCTCGGTGATCGCGGGCAGGTTCACCCGGATACCGGGCAGGTTCACGTGGCGCTTGCTCTTCAGGAAGCCGCCATCGACCACGCGGCAGCGCATCACGCGCTCCTGCTTGCTCAGCACCTCGAGGTTGATCAGGCCGTTGTCGACCGTGATCCTGTCGCCCACCTCGACCGCGTTGATGATGTCGGCGTAGTCGATCTGGATCGAGCTCTCCTCGACGTGCTCGGCACCGCGCACCACGATGGTGATCTCCTGGCCCTCGCGCAGGTCGAGCTCCGCCGAGAGGTGCCCGGTGCGGATCTCGGGGCCCTGGGTGTCCAGCATCACCGGCACCGTGTAGCGCACCTTGCGGTTCAGCGTGCGTATGGCCTTGATCACGCGCGCGTGCGACTCGTGGTCGCCGTGCGACATGTTGAGCCGCACGACGTTCATGCCGGCGGCGTAGAGCCGCTCGAGCATCTCGTAGGAGCCGGTTGCGGGGCCTATGGTGCAGATGATCTTGGTCTTGCGCATCGGATGTCTGGTGGGTGCCTGAAGCGGGCCATCATAGCAGCAATCCGGGCGCCTCCCGACTACCCGCCGGGCCGCCTGCGGGCCGCTGCAAGGCCCTTTGCGCGCGGGTTTGCCGCACGCCGGCGGCCGAGGGTAGTATGCCGGGACACGCCCCGTCCGGGGCGCCACACCGCCCGGGAGTACCCATTCGATGACAGACTTCATCTCGTTTTCGCGCGTAGAGCACGAGCTTGCGCCCAAGCTGCGCAACAGCCTGAACCACGCCGAGTCGTCGGAGGACGCGAAGAAGTTTTTCAGTTACACGGCCCAGGAACTGCTGGGCAAGGCACTCGGCGAGGCCGTGAAGGTGCACTACGAGGACGTGGCGCTGTCGCGTGACGGCCAGGGTTTCACGGTCAGCTCGCGCCTGCAGGCCGATGCCGGCTACGCGAAGGTCGCCGCGGGCTCGGACCTGAAGGCAATCCTGGAGCGATTCGCCGAGTCGGCCCAGCACCGCGTGCGCCACCTCGAGGGCCATCCCGAGAAGACCCAGTCCAAGATCCGCGGCCATTGAGCGAGGAGGTTCCGCGATGCAGCAGCAATTCATCGAATACAGCCATGCCGGCACCGTGCTGGAAGGCTTCCTTGCCAACCCCGCCAGGGCCGGGGAGCGACGCCCGGCGGTGCTCGTCTCCCACGCCTGGGCCGGGCGCGACGACTTCGCGATCGCCAGGGCGAAGGCCCTCGCGGAGCTCGGTTACGCCGCCTTCGCGCTCGACAACTACGGCAAGGGTGTGCTCGGAGCGAACAACGAGGAGAACTCGAATCTGATCGGACCCTTCATGGCAGACCGCGCGCTGCTGCGCGATCGCCTGCTGGCCGGACTGCAGACGCTGCGCGCGCAGCCGGGCGTGGACCCGGATCGCATTGCGATCATGGGCTACTGCTTCGGCGGGCTGTGCGCGCTGGACCTGGCGCGCAGCGGCGCCGATATCCGCGGCGCGATCTCCTTCCACGGCCTGTTGCTGCCCAACGGCCTGGACCCGCGACCGATCAAGGCCAGGGTGCTGGCGCTGCACGGCTATGCCGACCCGATGGTGCCGCCCGAGCAGGTGGTGGCCTTCGGCAAGGAGATGAGCGACGCCGGCGTCGACTGGCAGCTGCACGCCTACGGCGGCGTGCTGCACGCCTTCACGGTGCCCGAGGCGAACGATCCCGGCTTCGGCACGGTCTACAACGCCGGCGCCGAGCGCCGCTCGTGGCGGGCGCTGGTGGATTTCCTCGAGGAGATCTTCGCGTAACCCACGGTCACAGCGCATCCAGCGCCTGCGCGAGGCTGCTGACGCCCACGACGTCCATGCCCTCGACGGGTTTGCGCGGCACGTTGGCCGCCGGCACGATGGCACGGCGGAAACCGTGCTTGGCGGCCTCGAGCAGGCGCTCGCCGCCGCTCGGCACGGGACGGATCTCGCCCGACAATCCCACCTCGCCGAAGCTGACCAGCCCCGCGTCGATGCTGCGGTCGCGGTAGCTGGAGACTATCGCCAGCAGCAGCGCGAGGTCGGCGCTGGTCTCGGCCACCTTGATGCCGCCCACCACGTTGGCGAAGACGTCCTGGTCGCCGAGCTGCAGGCCGCCGTGGCGGTGCAGCACCGCGAGCAGCATCGACAGCCGGTTCTGGTCCACGCCCACCGCCACGCGGCGCGGGTTGCTGCCCATGCTCTCGTCGACCAGCGCCTGGATCTCCACCAGCAGCGGCCGCGTGCCCTCCCACACCACCATCACCACGCTGCCCGGCGAGATGTCGGCACCGCGCGAGAGGAAGATCGCCGAGGGGTTGCGCACCTCGCGCATGCCGCGGTCGGTCATCGCGAACACGCCGAGCTCGTTCACCGCGCCGAAGCGGTTCTTGCCCGCGCGCAGCGAGCGGAAGCGGCTGTCGCCCTCATCCTCGAGCATGATCGAGCAGTCGATGATGTGCTCCAGCACCTTGGGGCCCGCGAGCGTGCCGTCCTTGGTGACGTGACCGACCAGGAACATCGCCGCCCCGCCGGCCTTGGCGAAGCGCGTGAACTGCGCCGCGCTCTCGCGCACCTGCGCCACGCCGCCGGGCGCCGAGGGCACGTCCTCGCAATGCACCACCTGCACCGAGTCGATCACCATCACGCGCGGCGCGAGCTTGGCCGCCGTGGCCAGGATGGATTCCACGCTGGTCTCGGCGAGCATCTTCAGCTTGTCGGTGGGCAGCCCGAGGCGGTGCGCGCGCAGCGCCACCTGCTGCAGCGACTCCTCGCCGGTGACGTAGAGCGTCTCCATCTGCTGCGACAGCGCGCACATCACCTGCAGCAGCAGCGTGCTCTTGCCCGCACCGGGCTGGCCGCCGACCAGGTTCACCGAGCCCGGCACCACGCCGCCGCCGAGCACGCGGTCGAACTCGCTGTAGCCGGTGGAGAAGCGCGGCACTTCCGCCAGGTCGATCTGGTCCAGCGTCTGCAGCTCGGCCACCGCGCCGGCATAACCGCCGCGGCGCGCACCGCCGAGGCCGCGCGCGGCCCCCGCCTCGACGAACTGGCTGAGCGTGTTCCAGGCCCCGCAATCGGGGCACTGGCCCGCCCATTTGGTCTGCTCGGAACCGCAATCCTGGCAGACGTAAACCACTCTGGACTTTGCCACGCCCGATCCTTACGCTTGGCGACCGTTCAACCTCAGCGCCCGATTGTGGCAGGGCCGACGCCTGCACACCAAGTCCCGGGCGCGCCGCGCCGGCGCAGATCCCGAATCCCGTCCATGGCATCGAGTCTCATCCACGAACGCACGCTGCTCATCTCCCCGACGCTGGCCGCCACCATCGGCCTCGAGGAGGCCGTGATGCTGCAGCTGCTGCACGACGCCGCGCAGTTCGGGGCGCGCCCCGGGCAGCGCTGGCACGAGATCGACAAGGAGGAGCTGCTGCGATTGCTGCCGTTCTGGAGCGAGCGCGACTGCCAGCGCATCAGCGCCAGCCTGCGCGACAAGGGCGTGCTGGCGATCGATTCGCCGCCGCTGGAGCAGACGCACTGCCTGCGCTTCGCGCTGGAGGAGCCCGCCGCGGCGCCGGCCGCGCGCGCGCCGAGGCCCGCCGAGACCCGGCCCGGCGGCGGCAAGGCGCTGATCGCCACGCGCTGGCAGCCCGACGAGGAGGTGCTGCGCCAGATCGCGCTGCACGGCATCCCGCGCGCCTTCGCCGAGGCGCAGCTCGACGAGTTCGTGCTGTACTGGTCCGACCGTGGCGAGCCGGCGTTCTCGTGGAACGCGAAGTTCCGCGCCCACGTGATCCGGCGCTGGCGCGAACAGGAGGCCAACACCGAGGTGCAGGAGGACGTGCCGCGCCCGATCGGCGCCGACTGGGAGCCGGGGCCCGATGCGATGGAAATCCTCGTGCGCGCCGGCGTCAGCCGCCACTTCATCGAGGACGCGGTGCCGGAGTTCGTGCTGTACTGGACCGAACGGCGCGAGGCCTCGCGCACCTGGAACTCGCGCTTCGTGACGCACGTGAAGCGCCAGTGGGCGCGCTACACCCAGACCATGGACCTCGACAGCGAGCCGCGGCGCATACCGGCCAACTGGGAGCCGGCGGCGGACGTCTACGACATCCTGCGCATGGCCAACATCGACGCCGCCTTCGCGCGCGCGCTGCTGCCGGAATTCCTGATGTTCTGGACCGATTCGGGCGCGGTCTATCCCTCGTGGAACAGCAAGTTCCTGCAGCACGTGAAGTATCATTGGGCGCGCAGCCACCGAGCGGGCGACACCGCGGAGCAGACTCATGGAACACGGCAAAGACCTGGTGGAACGGGCAATACGCGATCTCGAAGCCTCGCCGAGGACCTCACGGACCGGAGCTGGGCCGACTGAGCCGCGCCGCGACCCGGCGCTGGTCGATGCGATCAACCAGGTCTTCGCGCTGTTTCGCCTGAACTACCACAACCAGTACTACAGCGCCTACGGCGACGCCGGGCAGCTGAGCCAGGTCAAGCGGCTGTGGCTCGACAGCCTGGCCGGACACGGCACCGAGGCCATCCTGCTGGGCGCACGCCGCTGCATCGAGACCTCGGAATACCTGCCGACACTGCACCGCATGCTCGAGTGCTGCCGCGAGGCGACGCTGGCTGCGCAGGGCCTGCCCGATGCGCACGCGGCCTATCGCGAGGCCTGCCTGGCGCCCGAACCGAAGCAGGCGGCGCGCTGGAGCCATCCGGCGGTGTTCCATGCCGGGCGCGAGGCGGGCTGGTTCTACCTGGCATCCACGCCGGAGGCCAAGGCATTCGCGGTGTTCGAGAAGCGCTACCGCGCGGTGTGCGATCGCATCGTGGCGGGCGAGGTGCTGCAGCTGCCGGCGCCGGAACACAGCCCGGAGACCGCAGCGGCCCTCGCCGTCCCCGACGCCGACGAGCAACGTGAACGTCTGGCCAGGCTGCGCGCCGAAACGGGCGTGTAGGTCCGGATTTATCCGGACGGGTGTCCGGCTGAAGCCGGACCCACGGAAGCCGGACCCACGGAAGCCGGACCACCGGGCCGCGTCAGCGCGAGACGGTGGCGCGGCAGGAAATCGACGGGGGCGCCGCTGTCGCGCAGCTTGGCGTAGATCCTGTTCAGGTGCGTGCGCAGCGTGGCGCGCGTGATCCCGAGCCCGGCACAGAGTTCGGCATTGCTGCGGCCGCGGATCAGCAAACCGACTATCTCGTGTTCGCGTCGCGTGAGGCCCTTGTCGGCGTAATGCGCGATCGCGGAGGCATAAACGTCCTCCAGCGGCTGCAGGAACGTGATGATGCGCTCGGCGCTGCACACCAGCGCCACGTCGTACGAGCCGCCGTGCATCGCACTGTTGCGGTAGGCGCTGCATCCCCGGTCCTGCCACTGCCGGCCGGCGTCGGCCTCGTGCAGGCGCATGCAGCCGTCCTCGCAGATCTCGCCCTGGCGGTCGCCGCAGATCTCGCGACAGCTCGCGTTCTGCGTCAGCACGCGCCGGTCGCGGTCCTTCACGCAGACCCCGATGCGTCCCGTCTCCAGCGCGTGCTCGAGCATGGCTTGACCCGCATTCGCCCATGAAACCGGCCGCTATTTAGCCGCCGATCAGGACGAGGCGGCAAGGGAATATGGCGCATTTGCGGGCCGCAGCAATTGCACTGCGCCGCCCTCGCGCGCGGCGTGCACCATGGCGTCGAGGCGGTAGACGCGATCGGCGATCCGCGCCATCGCCTCGCGATGCGTGATCGCGACGATCGTCAGCCGCCCGCGCAGGCGCGCCAGGGTGGCGCAGATGGCCGCCTCGGCCTCGGCGTCGAGCGCGCTGGTCGCCTCGTCCAGCACGAGCAGGCGCGGACGGTTTACCAGGGCGCGGGCGATCATGATGCGCTGGCGCTGGCCACCGGAGAGCGTGCCCCCGCGCTCGCCCACGACGTGCCGCACGCCATCGGGCAGCGCCGCCACGAAATCCCAGGCGCCGGCCTCGCGCAGTGCGCGCTCGGCATCGGCGGCGCCGAGCGCGGGATCACCGAGCGTGACGTTGTCGAGGATCGTGTCGTGCAGCAGCAGGTTCTCCTGCGGCACGTAGCCGATCATGTGCCGCCACGCGCGCAGGTCCAGTTCCCCGAGCGCCACGTCATCGACCGTGATGCGACCCGCGCACGGGCGCACCAGCCCGATGATCATGTCCACCAGCGTGGTCTTGCCGCAGCCGGAAGCTCCGGTGAGCGTCGTGAGCGAGCCGGCGCGGATCTCGAGCGTGATGCCCTCGAAGAGTTCGCGCGTGCCGCGCGCGAAGCGCAGCGCCTCGATGCGTATGCCGCGCTCCAGCGTCGGCTCGCGCGTCCCGCCCGGGGCCTCCTCGGCACGGCGCGCCTCCGCCAGCGCCTCGACGATGGCCGCGTAGGCGCTCTCGCCGATGACCAGTCGCTGGTACTCCTTCTGCACCTTTCCGCACTGCGACAGCATGCGCCCCAGCACCAGCACCAGCACCAGCACCGTGGCGAAGGGCATGCCGACGTACACCAGCGCCACGAACATGCCCAGCCCGATCGCCACGGCGAACATCTGCTCCTGCGCCGCGGCGAGCGCCGCCGTGCTCGCGACCTGGGCGCGCAGGGCCGCGTCGAGACGCGTCGTCTCCGCCGACAGCACCGACACGACGAGGTGCTCGCGCGACATCGCCTTCAACGCCTTCACGGACTGCAACGCATCGGTGAGCCGGGTCACCAGCGCGCGCAGGCGCAGCGTCTGGTTGCTCCCCGAGCGGCGCGCGGCGCGCACGAGCAGGCTGGTGAGGCCGAGCACGAGCACGCCCACGCCCACGCACACCAGCGTCGCGCGCCACGATACCGCCAGCGCGACCCCGGCATAGATCAGCGCCTGGATCAGGAAGGTCAGCGCGCGGGAACCGTCGACGACGGCCGTCGCCGAGCGCTGCACCTCGGTCGCGAGCGCGTTGCTCAGCCGCCCGACCGGCTGGTGCACGAAATAATCCCAGCGCCCCCGCAGCACCGCGCCGAGCAGCCCGAGACGCAGGTCCGTGGCGAAGCGCGCCGAAGCCAGGCCCACCTGGCGGTTGGCGCACAGCAACAGGAGGTTCTTGAGCGTCAGTCCGCCCACGATGATGCCGAGCAGGGTGCCGATGCGCGCCGCGAAGCCCAGCCCGTCGAGCCAGTGCAGGAGCGCGGGCGGGAGCGTGCCCGCATCCGCGAGCGCGGCACCGCCGCCCGCGCCGCCTCCGACCGCCACGCCGAGCATCGGCGCCAGGCTGCCCAGGCTCAGCCCCTCGGCGAGACCCGCGCAGAGCAGCGCGAGCAGCATCACGACGCTCTGCCGGGGGTAGCGGCGCAACACCTCCGCCATCAGGCGCATGCGCGGACCTCCCCGCCGGCCGCCTGCGGCAGCGCCGGCGCTGCCGCGCGCGGCCAGCGCCGGCGCATGCACAGCCACTGCCCGGGGTGCACGCGGATCCAGCGCTCGAACAGCGCGTTGAGTTCCGCGGTGAGGCGCAGCACGCGCGAGCGGTCCGCCGAGCGCTCGCCGCGCACGAGCGGCGCGTGGAACGTCACCTGGTAGTCGGCCGGTCCGAGCCGCTCGACCTGCACCGGCACCAGCGGACAGCCGCGGCGCAGGGCGAGCCACGCGGGGCCGATCGTGGTCGGCGCGGGGCAGCCGAAAAACGGTACTAATTCCCCTGCATCCGTGCGCTGGTCGGGCAGCATGCCCACGGATCGGCCGGCCTCGAGGTCGCTGAGGAGCCGGCGCATGCAGTTCGCCTTGCCGACGAAACGGCAGCCGAGCGCGGCGCGCCGCGCCTGGATCATCGCGTCGACGTGCGGGTTGCCCTGCGGCGCGTAAACGGCGCTCAGCGCGATCCCCAGCCGACCGATCGCCGCGGTCGCGAGTTCCCAGTTCGCGAGGTGCGCGGCGACGTAGATGGCGGGCTCGCGGCGCGAGACGATATCGCGCGTCTCGGGGGCGATCGCCACGCGCAGGAAGGGCGAGGGATCCGGCGCGCAAAATCGCGGCAGATGCGGGTATTCCGCGAGAATCGCGCCGAAATTCGCCCAGACTTCGCGCGCCAGTGCCTCGATGCGCGCGGGCCCGGCGGCAGGGAAGAGCCGTGCCAGATTCGACCTGACGAAGTCCTGCTTGCGCAGGCGCGGACCGAGCCAGGCAAACAGACGCGCGCCGGTGCGCGCCGCACGTCGCGGCGGCAATGCGCGCGCCCCCAGCCAGAACAGTCCGAGCGCGGCCGCCTCGATGCGGCGCACGGGTTCGCGCCAACGTGAATCGCGGATTCTCGCCTCGCTCGAAAACATCCTTCGTACCCCTGCCAATGGCTTGCGATAAAGGCAAGGTAGCAACTCGACCGCACGCCGACAGTCGACCCGGGGGGTTGATTTCCGGTGCGCGAGACCGTGACTAAGCTCGATCCGTCATCACCACCGGACGAGACCCACGATGTTCGATCTGCATGCCGGCAGCACGCACCGCGGCAACCACCAACCACGCGTATGGCTCCTCAACGGCCCCCGGCCCGGCGACAACAACCAGGTGCTCGGGCTCGGCGAAACGCTGGGCTGGCCCTTCGAACTGAAGACCGTCGGCTTCCATCCCTTGCCGCGGGTGCCGAAGATGATCTCGAGCCAGCTCCGCAGCCTGGCGCTCGCCGGTGTCGACCGGCGCCGCAGCAGCGCGCTGCAGGCGCCCTGGCCGGACCTCGTGATCAGCGCGGGCCGAGAACTGGAGCCGGTCGCGCGGTGGATCAAGAAACAATCGGGCAACCGCGCGCGGCTGGTGCACATGGGGCGCCCGTGGTCGCGGCTGGATGCCTTCGACCTCATCATCAGCACGCCGCAGTACTTCCTGCCCGAGCGCGAGAACATCCTGCTGAACGAGTTGCCGCTGCACCGCGTCACCGACCGGCGGCTCGAGGAGGCGCGCGCGCTGTGGGAGCCGCGCTTCGCGCACCTGCCGCGCCCCTATACGGTGGTGCTGCTCGGGGGCAACAGCGGCTCCTTCGTGCTCTCCTGCGCGAAGGCGCGCCGGCTCGGCAAGCTGGTGAACGCGCTCACGCGCGGCAGCGGCGGCTCGCTGCTGGTCACCAGCAGCGCGCGCACGCCCGCGGACGCTTACCACGACTTCCTCGACGGTGTCGGTGGCCCGCGGCACGTGCATCACTGGGGCGCGCAGGAAAACCCCTACTTCGGCTACCTCGCGCTCGCCGACCGCATCGTGATCACCGGCGAGAGCGTATCGATGCTCGCGGAGGCCAACGTCACCGGCAAGCCGCTGCTGATCTACGACATCGCCGAGCGCCCCGCGCCCGACATGCCGCCGTGGCAGCGGCTCGCGATCCGGCTGAGCTACCGTTCGCTGCGCGACCTGTTCGCGCGCACCATCGGCGCGCCCCACATGCAGCGCGATATCGGCGCGATCCAGCGTCACCTGGTCAGCATCGGGCGCGCGCAGTGGCTCGATGAGGCCAGCTTCGGGAGCGCGGCGTCGCAGCAGCCCTGGCACGCGCCGCGCCTCGATGCGCAGCGCGCCGCCTCGCGCGTGCAGAACCTGCTCGCAGGGGTGCTGTCATGCTGACGGCGCGTGCCCTGATGACGCTGCTGAGGGCCATGATGGGGGTGGCCGCGAACCTGCTCCTCGCCGTGCTGCTGCACTGGCGGGAGACCGAGAGCCTGTACCAGGAGAACAACCTGCTCGAGAACCTGCAGCTCGCGGCACTCGCCGGCTGCGTGCTGGTCTACGGGTTGCGTGCGCGCCGGGGCGTCGACGGCTATGCCCGGCTGCAGCTCGGCGCCCTCGCGGTGCTCAGCGCCTGCATGTTCTACCGCGAGAGCGATTTCCACTGGCTGCTGCCGGAAGGCACGCGCGCCTATGCCATCGCGTACGTGATCCATCGCGGCGCCTTCGTGCTGGCGCTTCTCGGCGTGGCGGGGGCCTTTACGCGCTGCTGGCTGCTCGACCGGCGTCGCTTCCTGGATTTCCTCGACTCCGGGCCCGGCGTGCTTCTGGTGCTGGCCACGGTGCTGCTGGCGGGCGGCGTGCTGCTCGACAAGAGCGTGGTCAGCATCGCCGAGCCCAATCGCCTGTTCGAGGAACTCTTCGAACTGAACGCCTACGGGCTGATGCTGATCGCCGGCGGCAGCCGCGCACTCGGACGGCCGCCCGCGGGGCGCGCGCCCGGATCCTCCGGCGTGCCCGTTGCCGGGCCCGCCCGCACCGTGCCGCTCGACCGATGAATACCATGCCCGACGCCTGCGCGCTGCCATCGGATAGCTGCCCGCTCTTCCCGCCCGCGACGCGCACCGGCGCGCTGGCGCGGATCGGGCTCATCAGCAACGCCAACAGTGGCTGCAACCGGCTGCACCTCGGGGGCGTGCACCGCATCCTCTCGCGCCACGCCGGCCTGCGCCACGTCGTGACCGGCAGCGCCGACGAGGTGCGACACGCCGTCGCCGAACTGGCGCGCGAGCACATCGACGTGCTGGCGATCAACGGCGGTGACGGCACCGCGGCGAGCGTGCTCGGTCATGTGCTCGCCCAGGCTCCCTTCGCGACGCGTCCGCGCGTCGTGCTGCTGCCCGGGGGCACCGTGAACATGGCGGCCACGGCGATCGGCACGGGCGGCGACCTGTTGCGCGCGGCGACGCGGCTCAGCGGGTGGCTCTCGGAACGCCCACGTCCCTGCACCGAGGTGCGCCAGCCGATCCTGCGCGTGCAGTTGGGCGACCACGGCGCGACGCACCACGGCATGTTCCTGGGCGCGGGCGCCGTGATCAAGGGAACCGAATACGCGCACCGCAGGGTGCACGCGATGGGGCTGCGCGGCAGCGAAAGCCTCGGCCTCGCGCTGACGCGCACGCTATGGGGCCTGCAGCGCCGCGATCCCCGTTTCTCGCATGCCGTGCCGGTGACGCTGACGCTGGACGACGGGCCCCCGCTGCCACAGCAGGACGCCCTGATCCTGCTGGTGAGCAGCCTGCAGCGCCTGTCGCTCGGCATGTGTCCGTTCTGGGGCAGCGAGAACGGTGCGGTGCGCCTGACGCTGATCCGCCCGCAGCCGGCACGCTTCCTGCGCAGCCTCCCCTCGGTGCTGCGCGGGCGCCCCGGCCCGCACGTGAGCGAGCAGGCGGGATACCTCAGCCACAACGCCCATCAGCTGAGCCTGCTGATGGACGGGACGCTGAACCTCGACGGTGAAATCCACCATGTCCGCCAGCAGGACGGCCCGGTGCGGATCGCAAGCGGCGGCGAGTTCACGTTCCTGCGACCTTGACGCGACAGCGGCCCTCGTCGCCCCCCCACGCGGACGAGTAATGCGCGCGCCTCGCCAAGCTGCGCGTCGAGACCGGCATGTCCGGATTTATCCGGACAATGGTTCAATGTAGGTCCGGATTTATCCGGACGATTGTCCGGCTGAAGCCGGACCCACGGAACCCGAACCCACGGCAGCTCAGGCCACCGCCACTTCGATGACCGGCGGCGGCTCGCGCTCCAGCACGCCTTCCAGGCTCAGCATCACGCAGTCGCGCCCGCCGGCCTTGGCCGCGTAGAGCGCGGCGTCGGCGCGCGCGATGAGATCGTTGGCGTGGGAATCGCTCAGATCCAGCAGTGCCACGCCGATGCAGCAACTCACGCGGAACGTGCTGCCCGCGGCGGGATCTTCGTGCTCGATGGCGCGCAGCTGCTGCCACACGCGCAGCGCCGCGGTGCGCGCGCCGTCGGCGCCGGTATCGGTCAGTAGCAGCGCCAGCTCCTCGCCGCCATAACGCGCGGGGATGTCTTCGGGGCGCGTCAGCTCGCGCAATGCCGCGCCCGTGGTGCGCAGCACCGCGTCGCCCACCAGGTGCCCGCGCGTGTCGTTGACCTGCTTGAACCGGTCGAGGTCGATCAGCAGCAGCGCGAGCGGGGTGCCGTGGCGGCGCGCGCGCGAGAATTCCATCTCCAGGCGCGCCAGCAGCAGGCGGCGGTTGGCCAGCCCCGTGAGCATGTCGGTATGCGCCACGCGCTCAAGCTCGCGGTTGGCGTCCTCGAGCCGGCGCTGCAGATCCAGCAGGGTCTGCTGCGCCGCGCGCTCGCGCGTGACGTCGTGCAGCGTGAGCACCAGGCCCGGCGCGGCGCCGCCGCGCTCGGCGCGGATCGGCGCCACGCCGACCTGCAGCCGCAACCCGACCTGGCCGTGCGCCGCGAGGGCCAGTTCCGTCTGGCCGCCGGACACGGCATCCGGATCCAGCCCCGGCAGCACCGATGCGAGCGGGCGCCCCAGCAGTGTCGCGACGCCGCGGCGCAGCAGGCGGCTCGCGGCGTCGTTGAGGTCCACGATGCGCTGCTGCGCATCCACGATCAGCACGCCCTGGCCCAGGCTGTCGAACGCGATGCTGCGCCCGAGCGGGCGCAGGTCGAGCAGGCGATGGCGCAACAGCGCCCAGCCGAGCAGCGCGAATCCGACCGCGAAGCCGAGCGGAGTGGGGTCGAGCGGCGACGGCCAGTAGCCGGTGACGAAGCTCACGTTCATGCCGAGCAGCAGCGCCGGTATCACGCTGGTCACCCAGAACTGCAGCCGGTAGTGCGGCGACTGCACGTAATGGCTGCCGAGCAACACGCAGCCGGCGAGGAACAGCGCGTAGTTGTGGATCACGAAGACCTTGAACCACGGTCCGTAGGTTGCGCGTGGCACCAGGGAGCCGGCGTCGACGTGGAATCCTGACCAGAGCCAGTTCGGCTGGTCGAGACGGTAGCTGAACGCGAACGCCAGCGTGATCAGGGGCACCACCAGCAGCGGCGCCACGCGCGACGGGCGCAGCCAGCGTCGCCGCCCGGTCTGCGCCAGCGCGACCAGCAGCCACAACAGCGGAGCGAACTGCACCCCGACGTACTGCACCTGGTTGACGCGCAGCGCCGCGTCGGGCGTGTCGGCGAGAATCCAGAAGGTCTGGCCCGCGCACCACCAGGCCACCGCAATGCCGAGCAGCACCATCCAGCGCCACGCGGGCCCCGAGCGCCGCATCCCGACGATCACCGCCACGCCGATGCCGAGCGCGGTGCCCGCGAAGGACGGGGCGAATATCAGCATCGACGCGGGCATGAGGGTGCAAGGGTTCCGGCGACGGGGACGTGGCTTCCCAATATAGCCCGAAGTCCGGGATCCCGCCCCGCGCGCACGGTCCGGCTTCTGTGGGTCCGGATATATCCGGGCATTGTCCGGCTGAAGCCGGACCCACGGGGCGAGGTCCGGCTTCAGCCGAACAGCGGCGCCCCCAGGGCTGCGGCGCGCTGGAACGCCGGGCGCGCCATGAGCCGCCCGAGGTAGGCGCTCACTTTCGGCGAGTAACCGTCGGCCGCGTCGACCAGCGGCAGGCTGCCGAGGTAGAGCGCGTAGCCGATGCAGATGTCGGCGATCGTGAAGCGCCCGTCGCAGAGCCACTCGCGCGTCGCGATGTGCGCATCCAGCAGCTTGAGCCGGCCGAGAAAGAAGCCGCGGTAGTCATGGACGGCCTGCGCGAGCTGGCGCTCCGGCGGCTCGAGGTGACGGTAGCGCAGCACGATGGTCTGCGGGAAGGTGAGCGTGGCATCGCTGTGGTAGAGCCAGTTCAGGTAGCTGCCGTACTCGGGATGGTCGGGCAGCAGCCCCAGGTCATGGCGGCGGTAGCGCTCGACCAGGTAGTGGCAGATCGCGACCGACTCGGTCATGCGGGTCTCGCCGTCGACGAAGTACGGCACCGTCCCGAGCGGGTTGATGCCGAGGTACTCCTTGCGGAACAGGCGCGGCGGGAAGGGCAGGTCCTCGAGCTCGTAGGGGATGCCCATCTCCTCCAGCGCCCACAGCGGGCGCAGCGAGCGCGAATCGCGACAGTGATAGAGCTTCATGCCGATGCTTCCCCGGGAGTTCGGCGGATCATAACCAGCGCCGCACGCGCGCGCAGTAGTCCGCATAGGCCGCGCCGTGCAGCGTCCTCAGGTGCTGCTCCTCGAGCCGCACCTGAACCTGCATCAGGATCTCGCCGGCGACCAGCAGCGCCGCGGTGGCGGCGCCCGGCAGCACCAGGAAGAAGCCGAGCAGTTCCACGCGCAGCGCGAGGAAGATCGGGTTGCGCGAGCGCGCGAACAGCCCGTGCTGCACCAGCGCGGTGGGGCGCGCGCTGTCGATGCCGATGCGCCACGAGGCGCCCATCTGCGCCTGCGCGACCAGCAGCCAGGCCAGCGCCGCCACCAGCAGCAACCACCCGCAGGCGGCCAGCGGCACCGAGGCGAGCGCCTCCCAGGCGCCGAGCCAGCGCGGCGCGTCGGCGCAGAATACCGGCGCCGCGGCCACCACCCCGCAGGCGGCCATCACCACCTTGAACGCGCGCCCGACGTAGGCGTGCGCGTCGTCGCCGCCGGGCAGCACGACGGGATTGACGCCGGTGCGCCGCCACACGAGCAGCGAACGCCACGCGAAGGCGAGCACGAAGAAGACCAGGAAATACGCCAGCAGGAAGGCCGGCGGCAGCAAGGGGTCCATGCGCGTCACTGTCCCGGCAGCAGTCGATGGGCGCAGGCTACGGCGCGGGCCCCACGCGATCAAGCCCGCGGCGTCGCGCCGTCCTCAGCTTGCAGCGCGGGTCGCCGTCGCGGCGGCGACGGCGCTGATGCGCACGGCGATGCCGTTGAACTGCGCCATCCCCGACAGCGGCTCGATCGCATCGGGACCGTCCGCCGCCAGGAGGTTCGCGTTGACGCCGCGCGTCTTCGAGGCCACCGACAAACCCGTGGCCGCCTGGTGGCCCCAGCCGTGCGGCAGCGCGACGGCCCCGGGCATCAGGTCGGCGCTGAGCGCGACCGGGACTTCGAGCGCGCCGGCCGCGGACTCCACGCGCGCCGGCGCGCCGTCGGCGATACCGAGGCGCGCCGCGTCGTCGGGGTGCATGTACAGGTAATTGGTGTGGCGCCGACCCTTCACGAAGGCCGCGTCGTTGTGCGCCCACGAATTGTGGGTGTAGCGCTCGCGCCGGGTGATCAGCCGGACTTCATCGCGCGTTCGCAGCGCCTGCTCGTGGCTGCGCGGCAGGCGCGCCGCGGCCAGCGCCAGCAGCGCCGCCGGCGCCAGCTCCACCTTGCCGCTCGCGGTGATCACGCGCTGGCCGAGGTAGTTGTTGCCGCCGTTATGCGGCAGGCGTTTGCCGTGCGGGAATTTGCGCAGGCCGCGCGTGCCGCCGAGTTTCGCGACGCGCAGGATGAGGTCGAGCACGCGATCGGGCAGCGCCTTCAGCCGCGGCCCCACGAACGGCAGGCGCCGCGCCAGCTCGCCGGCATCGAGCACGGCCTGCAGCAGGCGCGAACCGAACAGCGGCGTGCCGCAGGCCCGCGCCAGCCGCGCCAGGATCCAGCTCTCGTCGCGCGCCGCGCCGGGCGGCGCCACCATGCGCCCGGTGTACTGGATCCACGGCTCGGGCATCAGGCCCGAGAACGTGAAGAACGAGAACGGCAGGTCGGGCCGCTCGGTGAAGTGCGTGCCGGGCAGGATGTAGTCGGCCAGTTCCGCCGTCTCGTTGCGCACCAGATCGATGCTGACGCGCAGCTCCAGTGCGCCGAAGGCCTGCTCCATCCGTGCGCTGTTGGTGCCGCTCAGCAGCGGGTTGCCGGAGATCACGAACATCGCGCGCACCTGGTCGGGTCCGGGCACGAGGATCTCGTCGGCCAGCAGCGCGGTGGGCAGCGCGCCGAGGAAGCTCGGCGTGTTGCCGATGCGCGAGTGGAACACCTTCGCGTCGGCGTTGGCGGTGGCCTTGGCGTAATCGACGATGCCCTGGCCCATCAGCGCGCCGCCGCGCCGATCCAGGTTGCCGGTGACCGCATTGATGACCTCGAGCAGCCAGAACGCGGTGCTGCCGTTGCTGCCCTGGTTGATGCCGGTGGAGCCGTACAGCGCCGCGCCATCGGCCGCGAGGTAGGCGCCCACCAGCTCGCGCAGCGTATCGGCCGGCACGCCGGTGACTTCGGCCTGCTTCTCCGGCGTCCAGGGCGCGACCAGCGCCGCGACCGCGTCGAACCCATTCATGTGGGCGTCGACCACGTCGTGCCGGATGCCGTCGCGCGTGATGATTTCCCGGAGGAACGCGAGCAGGAAGAACACGTCGGTGTCGGGGCGGATGAACACCTGCTCGCCGACGGCCTTTGCCGTCTCGGTGCGGCGCGGGTTGAGGTGCACCACGCGCCCGCCGCGCTGCACGACGGCCTCGAGGCGGCGCACCGGATCCGGCAGGTTGATGAAGCTCATCTTGGAGATGGCCGGGTTGCCGCCGATGATCAGCAGGAACCGGGTGGCGTCGACATCGGGGAAGGTCAGCGCCATCGGCGAGCCGTACATGTGCTTGCCGACCAGGAACTTGTTGTTGCAGTCGAGGCTGCCGGTGGTGAAGACCTTGGCGGTGTTCAGCCCCTGCGCAAAGCCGGTGATCAGCATCGGCATCAGCAGGCTGAAGCTGATCGGGTTGCCGAAATACAGCCCGACGGAGTCGTCGCCGTGCCGCGCGCGGATTGCGCGCAGGCGCGCGCCGATCTCATCGAGGGCCTGCGGCCAGCCGATCGGCTCGAAGCGGCCATCGACCTTCTTCAGCGGCGTGGTGACGCGGTCCGGCGAGGCGCGCACGTTCTCGAGCGTGAGGCCCTTGTTGCAGGCGAAGCCGCGCGAGGCCACATGCTCCGTGTCCGGCTCGACATGCACGATGCGCTCGCCCTCGACCGTGAGCTTCAGGCCGCACTGGTTTTCGCAGATGCGGCAGAACGTGAGCTTCTGTTCGGCCATGACGGCATCCCGTGTGGCGGTTGTTGTTATGGGCGGTGTGCACCGCGGCCGATTATGCCGGCGCAGCCCCCCCCCCCCCGGCCCCCGCCCCCCGCGCCCGGCGTCCGCCCTGCGCCGCCGGGCCTGCGATCATGCGCGCTCTCACAACAACCGAGCGTCGCGAGGAACCCGATGGCCTTTGTCAGTGTGAAATACGAATGCCGGGCACCGGCCGCCACCACCGAGGTATCGCTGGCGCAGATCTACGACACCACGCTGGAGCAGATCGCGTGGATCGATTCGCTGGGCCTGCCAGTCACGATCAACTTCTGCGAGCACCACGGCGTCGAGGACGGCTACCTGCCGAGCCCGCTGCTGATGGCCGCGGCCGCGGCGCGCCTCACGCGCCACGTGCGCCTGCAGGTGAACGTGCTGCTGCCCTACCTCGACCCGCTGCGCGTGGCCGAGGACGTGGCGGTGCTCGATCACCTGAGCCACGGCCGCGCCGAGGTGCTGCTGCTGGGCGGCTACGTGGGCTCGGAGCTCGCGATGTTCGGCGTCGATCCGCGCGAGCGCGGCCGGCTGATGGAGGAGGGCGTACGTGCGCTGAAGGAAGCATGGACCGGCGAGCCCTTCACCTACCGTGGTCGCCCCGCGCGCGTCTTCCCGCGCCCGCTGCAGCAACCGCACCCGCCGATCTTCATGGGTGGCAACGCCGCACCGGCCGCGCGGCGCGCGGCGCGCGAGGGCGATGCCTTCATCGGCGGCATGCCGCACCTGAACGAGATCTATGTGAAGGAATGCGCGGCCCTGGGCAAGCCGCCGCGCTTCCAGGGCGAGCTGCCGATGGGCTTCCTGTACGTGTCCGAAGACCCCGAGCGCGACTGGGCGCGACTCGCGCCGTTCTGTCTGTACGAGACCAACTGCTACGCGCGCTGGCAGCAGGGCAGCAGCGTGGACATGCTGTTCGGCTCGGCAGTCAGCGCCGACGAGCTGAAGAAGCTCGGCACCTACCAGGTGTTGCGCGCGGAGGAGGTGCTGGCGCGCGCGGCGCGGATGGCACCGAACGATGCGTTCATGCTGCACCCGCTGGTGGGCGGGCTGGATGCGGATCTCAGCTGGGAGACGCTGCGCAACTTCTTCGGGAAGGTGGCGCCGCACATCGCCATGAACGGCATCTGAGCCGTGTCGCGATCATCGGGGCGATCGGCGCTGGGCCCCGGCGTCAGTCGACCACGCCCGTCTGCACCGTCGGCGGATCGCCGATCGTCACATTGAAGTCCAGCCCGGTGACCGTCCCGTCTGGCGCCCGGACGTAGCTGAACAAGAGTACCTGGGTGGCGCTCGGCGTCGCCGGCGGCGGGCCCACGGGGGTGCAGATGATGTTGCCCTGCGGATCCACGCCGCCGAACGTCACGCCCGCGCTCTGCCACGTTCCGGTCGCGTACAGTTCCAGCACGGAGTAACCAGAGACCTGGTAGGAGGCGATCGCCCATCCGGTGACGCTGCCGCTGTATGTGCTGGTGCTGATGCAGCCGTTGCGATGCAACTCGGTGAACTTGTTGACCTGCCCGGTGGCCGCGGTGATCGTGGCGACCGGGCCCTCGAATCGTGCGGTGATCGTGCCCGAGTACGTGTGATTGATCCGGGAGGTGATCGGATTCTCCTGCGGCTGGGTCCAGCCCTGCGTCATCAACGTCACCACGCCGCTCGGCTGTCCGGCGCCGACCTCGACGGTGGCATCGCCGAAGGCGTTCGGGTCGACCTCGCTGATGGCCCGTACCGTGAAGCTGCCACCGGTATTGCCGGCGGTAAAAAGCCCATCATCACTGATCGTGCCGCCACCATCCGGCAGCGCCCAGTCCACCGCGGGGTTGTCGGTGCCGCTGACGTCGGCGGCGAACTGCACCGTGCCGCCGGGCTGGACGCTGGCATTGGCGGGATCCACGGTGACAGAAATGGTGAAGCAGCGGTTCGCGAGGATCTCCTCGCGGGCGTCCGGGTCCCCTTCGTAGAGCGGCGACCACGCGTACCAGCACAGGATGTCGAGATCCGAGGCGTTGTTCTCGTCGATCTCCAGGCGCTCGGTGCCAACCTCCAGTTGCAACGTCGTGAGGGTTGGCGCACCGTAGCGGCTGGATCCGGTGCGGTCGAGGTCGAAGGACTCGAGACGATTGCCGCCGGTGTAGCCGTCGCCGTTCAGGTCGTATTCGCTGTAGTCGCGCGCGGCGGGATTCACCTCGTCCTCGTAGGCCGGCGCCTCGTAGAAACGCTCCACGTAGAGTTGCAGATCCCCTTCGTCGAAGCCGCCGTCGTTGTCCACGTCCAGCAGGGTCCGGCGGATGTGCCAGGTGGCGGGATCGGGAGCCCCCACGGGATCCAGCGAGAGCACTGTCGCATAGGCGTCGATGACATCTGCGGCTCCCCGGTTGTTGGCGAGGATGGCGCCGATGGTGTCCGCCACCGGACCGTTACGCAGTTCCGGCGAGATCCGCCACAGGTAGCTCGCGAGTCCCGCCACCTGCGGTGCCGCGACACTGGTGCCCGCGTCGAACTCGCCCGGCTCCATCAGGGGCACGGTGCCCACCGCGGCCAGGTCCGCCCCGGGCTCGGAGTAGCCGGCGCGCAGGTTCTGGTTCGGGTCGACGGCGCCCACGATCAGTATGTTGCCCGGCGCATCGGCTCCGGTGAGGGCGAGCTGGCTGAGGAGATCGTCGAGTTGCGTCTGGTCCTGGGGCCCCATGGTGAGCGACGGGAAGCAGGGGCCCGGCGGGCACTCGACAGTGGGCTCCCACAGCTGCGCGTCGGTGGCAAAGCTGAAGTCCGCGTCCGCCCGAGACGCCACGGTGGTGGCGTAGTTCCATGGCGCGAGGCGCGCCCCGGGGTAGATCGCGCCCACGACCTCTTCGTTTTCGTTGCCCGCGGAGGTGGTGAGCAGCACGCGCTCCTCCAGTTCGCGCACGAACGAGCGCATGTGCGCCCCGGTCAGTGCACGGTCCACGGCAGGGGCGATGCGCAGGTTCGCGGGCGTGCACGGATTCCCGCAGTTGTCGAAACCGAGCGAGGTATTCACCACCGTCTTGCCGCTGGCCGGAATCGCCTGCTGGATGGCAAAGTTCTCCGCGACATACGTCAGCCCCGCTACGTTGACGGCCTTGATCGTCAGACAGCCTGGGAAGGGGTTCGCGCCGGTCGGTACGGCGTCGTCGATCGCGGCGGCCAGCGTGCCGAGCACGTCGTAGCCGTGATACCGGAATTCCTCGGGCGGCATGCCGGTGCTGCCGAGGAATTGCACGCCCGGCACCTCCGGTCGAAGTCCTGGTACACGCTGGAGTCCGGCACGGGCCGGCGGAAAAAGTCCGCCACGACGACGGTGACCGGGTCCGCGCAATCGCCCTGCAGGGCCTGCGCGTTCCATGCCGCGGGGAAACGTACGTCGTTCAGGTGATCCATGACCAGCGTGGCGTTGGCCGGCGGCGAGGGCGCCAGGTTCGCGACCGCCTCGCGGCCGGACACCGCGAGCAGGATGCCGGGGCGGGACTGGAAGTCGTCGGCGCGCGCGTCCAGCGCGGCGAGGTCGGCCTGGCGCGGCACTGCCACCACGAGGAAGGGCTGTCCCGGCTGCATCCCGGCAATTCGCCCGTTGATGGCAGACAGCGCCGCATTGATCTGTCCCACGGTGGCTTCGGCGTCGAAGGCGGCGTCCAGGCGCGTCAGGATGACGCCGTTGACGATGTCATTCATGTCGGCCGCAACAGGCGGCAGCGAGGTGAGCGCCGCCAGCGCGAGCTCGTCCGCCGCGCCCTGCAGCAGCACGCCCGGCACCTCCGGACGCAGGTCGGCATCGATGCGGAAATACACCCGCTGCTGGTCGCTCTGGGTGAACAGCGCGACCAGGTCGCCGTTGGGCTGTGCGTTGCCGATGGCATCCGTCGCGCTGGGTTGGACCCCGGACCAGTCCCCGACATTGCCATCGAGGATCACCGTCGCGGCCCAAACCAATGCACTGACGGCCGAGCCCAGCACCACGGCGAAGAGCATCCCGAGTGCATCGCCACGGCGTACGGTACGCGCGGCGAGCACGCCCAGCAGCAACGCCAGTGACAACAGGGCCCACGGGGAAAGCAGCGGAATCACCTGCGGAACCGCGTTCCCCGGGGGCGCGAACGAAACCGTCGGCAGCGAACCACCCTCTGGCCCGACGATGGCGTCGCCTGCGCCACCATCGCCGCTCACCCGGACTGCCGCTGCCGCACTCGTCGCCTGCCCGAGCGCTGCCCGTGGAATGTAGGTTTCGATCACGGTCGAGCCAAGCGTCCCGTTGCCGAAACCCACGGGCCAGCCGCCGGCGTCTACCGGCAGCGGAGCACCGAGCACCGCCGCGGTGCAGACACGGCGCGCCACGCCCGAGACGGATCCGCCGCCCGTGTCCGTGACCACCGTGGTGACCAGCGCCTGCTCTATGCCGCCAACACTGCCCTTGGGCGTGGAAATCGTGCAACCGGTTTGCGCGTTCAGATCGAGGTCGAGCAGTACCTCGTAAGTCGTGGTTGCTCCGCGAGCCACGGACGCGAGCAGCAGCAACGCCAGGAGTGCCAACAGTATCCGGGCGCGAGGATCGATCAATGGTCGCGCCGGACTGCTCTCGCCCGGTCTTGTTCGCGCAATAGTGACGAGCGGCGGGAGATCAAGGGGTGTGGTCTTCTTGTGCATGGCCCGCTCCCGTTTGAACGTGCTGCAACCATTACCCGAGGACGCATCGGCACCGTAGGGGTACCCACGGTGGCGATTGCATGCTGCGCCGAAAATCCTGCGCGTGCAAGAACGAGACTGGGCCCTGGCCGATGCTTCGTCCCGACGAGGCACGGGAACGCGCGCCAGTGATCCGACCCGTGGCATACCCGCGTAAGCCCTTTCGACACGGCGCGTATCACCCCACGATTGCGGTGGTGTGCCGGTCCCAACCAACACACAGGAGAAGTTCCGCATGAAAGTACGCGCACTGTTCCCCGCGACGGCCCTTTGCACGATCTTCGCTCTTGCCGGCGCGCCGGCAGCACAGGCGGGGGGAGAGAAAGTCTCGCTCGTGCAGAAGGCGATCGAGCTGAACACCGAGGGATCGTATGTCGGCGCCTTCGACACCCTGATCGCGGCCGTGCTCGCGGCAGACCCCGCGGTGGTCTCGACGCTCAGCGACAACAGCCAGGAGACCGTTTTCGCGCCCACCGACGATGCGTTTGCAGAGCTCGATTTGACCAGCGACAACATCGACGATCTCGACCAGGCCACGCTCACCACGGTACTGCTGTACCACGTTGCGCCGGGGCGCCGTTATGCCGAGGACGTCGTGAGTGGCGACCGTATCCGCACCCTCCTGAAGGGCAAGAAAGGCTTCTTCCAGGTCAACGGCACCGTGCTGACCGATAACCTGGGGCGCACCAGCAACATCATCGTGACCGACCAGGAAGCGGACAATGGCGTGATTCACGCGATCGACAGCGTCCTGTTGCCGGTTGCGCCGTAACGCTCGGATTGAAAGGTCTCGACCTCGGGGGGCGACAGCCCCCCTTTTTTTGTCCCTCCCCTTCATCTCTGTCGCGGACAGCCGCGCGCGCCACCCGTGACGATCGCAACCTTGCCCTGCAGCCTGCCGCCCATACCGTCTCCCCGCGATTTCAGAACCGGTACTCGACATCCCTGCGCGAGCGGCACAGTCAGCGCCGGTCGCTCCCTATCCCAGGTAGTTCGCGTTCAGCTCTTCCATCACCTCGCGGATATGGGTGTTGATCAATTCCGGCTGCGGAAGGGCCTCCCCTTGCGCGTGTAGCAGGAAAAGCAGACTTTATCGACGTAGCTCCAGACCGTGATGTTCAGGCTACCGCCATCGTTCAGATTGCCGGTCGACAACAGTTCCAGCATCTCCAGGCGCCCATCCACCGCATAGAGCGGCTTGCTCGGCCCCTTCACATTGGAAATGATCACATTGGCGAAGGATCGCCGGCTCCTTTCCTGCAGCCGGTTCATGGTCGAGTGCAGCAGGCGAATTGCCGAGCCTGGCAGGTAGTCGAGGTAATTGTCGAAACGCCTGCCGCCGCGGCGGCGCACGTGCTCGATCGCCGACTCCGCGGCACGCTTGATGACGTGCAGGCGCTCGGCGAAATCCGGGATGTTCAGGTCCATCGGGACGATGGCGATAGCCACGTTGTTGTGAAGGATGTCGCTGTTGAGCACCGACTTGAAGTCTTCCTCGCCCAGTGCGCCGATCGGCATGGCGGCAACGAGCGGCGCCGGTGGGACGGTATCGACCTGCTGCAGATAGCGCCGCAGGGCTTCGGAGCAAACACCCAGCACCAGCGAGTTGAGGGTACAACCAAAACGCTTCGACAGCGCCTTCATCGTTGCCAGCGGAGCCGTCTCGTATCGATACAGTCGACCGCTGCCGCCGGAGCAATTGAGCACGGTGTATGGCGCGCCGGAGGGCATGTCCGGCTCTGCCTCGCCATGCGCGAGGGCCTTGCCGCGCGCCCGCGCCCGCTTCAGGTAGCTGTAATAGCGGGGGATGTCGACCGTGTAACTCCTGGCCAGGTCGACCAGCGCATCGCGAACCAGCCGCGCGCGACCGGGAATCGTTTCCCCGTCTGCCCGGTGCCCGTGCAGGTTGCCCGCCGCTGATGTCGCGTGGGTATCGGAAACCATCGCGGCAATGGTGTTGCCGTCGGCCAGCGCGTGATGCAATTTCGCCACGATGGCAATCTTGCGCTCTTCCAGGCCATCCACTATCCAGACTTCCCACAGCGGCCGGTCGGGGTTCATGGGGCGGCCCATCAGATCCGAGATCAGGTCACACAGCCGTGCCTTGTCACCGGGCGCCGGCAGCCTGGTGTGAAAGATATGATTCTCCGGAGAAAAATCAGGATCCGCGACCCACAAGGGGTGATGCAGATCGAACGGAACACGCACGATACGCATGGCGGCATACGCGATATGCCGGGCGACGCCGGACAAGACGAATTGTTTGACCTCGTCGATGCCCGGCACGTCGTCGCTATTCGTGGGCCGGTATATACCGACCTTCAGCGTGACGAACGGCGACGTCGGGGTTTCGCTGTAGATCGCGAAGGCATCACTGCCGCGTAATCTCTTCATGATGACGACGCTCCGGTGCGACGCTGGGCTCGTAGCGTGTTCCGCATGGCATGGCATGGCCAGCGGCGGGAACAGGCAAGCCTCACGCCGACGGTATTATTCTGGAACCCGTATCGACTGCGACAATTCCGTCACGTTTTTGGTTCGCTTGCATTGATCCATTCCGGCCCCCCTCCTGCCTCGGGCTTGATACCGGTCAATGAAACGTGCCGCGACGACGGCGAAGTGCGGTGTTTAGTATGCAAGTTTCAAAAAAACATGAAAGATCATCTGAAGGGTTGTAATTGATCCAATAACGGTGGCCCGGATGAACGCTCCCGTTGAACTGCACTTCCAGGAATGGGGCCACGGGCCACCCGTGTTGGCGCTGCACGGTCTCGGGCTGGAGTCGACAGCCTTCACCGGGCTCGCCAAGGGAGTGGCCGGCATGGGGATGCGCATGCTGGCGGCGGATCTACCCGGGTTTGGCAGAACGCCCGCATGGGGCGAGCCGCTCACCGCCGCGGTGCTGGCGCAACCGGTCATCGACCTGGCGAGACGCCTGGAATCGCCGCCGCTCGTGATGGGCATGTCGCTGGGTGCCCGCGTGGCCCTCGAAGCGGCCCTGCTCGCGCCCGAGTTGTTTCGTGGCGTGGTCATGATGGCGCCGCCCCTGCCACGGCGTGAGCACCGCTGGGGCCTGGTCTTCGCCCGGCTGCTGAATCCCGGGATCGCCGAACGTATTCCGATCGAGAAGGCCTGGCCGTGGCTCAAGAAGCTGGCGGATCGGCAGGAGGACGAACTCGAAGGCTTCGCCGAGCACGACTGGTCGGTCAGGGCCAGCAAACGCGCCATTTACTACATTTCCTGCCCCGCGACGCGCTGGGCCTTCGTATCGGCGGCACGGGAACTCGCGCTCGATCCCGCCTATGGCCCCGATGGCGTGTGGACGCGGCTGGAACATCTCGCGGTACCGGCCGCATTCCTCTGGGCGGACAAGGACAAGTTCATTCCGATGGACGTCATTCCCCACACCGAGCAATTGTTGCCCGGCGCGTTCCAGTTGCATGTGCCCTGCGCCGGTCACCACGACAACGGGCCGCACTTCCACTGCCTGGAGCACGGTGCGGTCGAGGCCGTCCGCCTGGTGGAGGCCGCCGCGAGGAAAGCGCGCGGCGTGCGCAAGAGACCGGAGCGACGCCGCGACATCGAATGCCTGGCGACCGGGCACGAGCCTGTCGCGGCTGCGGTCTGAGAGGATCTTGCGCCCGGCCGCGGCGCAGGCGCACGGGATACCGATCGTGAGGGAATGGAGGTAGGGAATGGCACAGCTCAGACAACTGACGCCCCGGGAGGTCCTGTTCGTGGGCGGGGAGAATTCCCGCGTCTACCAGCACACCGCGGGCCTCACCCTGCTCGATGCCAGCATGACGCCGGGGTTCTGTTACGAATTCTTCCGGCAGCACCTGGAGCAGCGGCTGTCCAGCATTCCCCACTTCCGCTGGAAACTGCACGAGGTGGCGCTGGGGCTGGATTTGCCGTACTGGGTGGAAGACGAGAACTTCAGCTTCGACCACCACATCCGGCGGATCGCGGTGCCCGCTCCCGGCGACGAGAAGGCGCTCGCGGAAGTCGTCTCCTATCTCTATTGCCGTCACCTCGACCGCAACCGGCCGCTCTGGGAGACGTGGTTCATCGAAGGCCTGGCAGACGGACAATATGCCCTGGTGCAAAAACTCCACCATTGCATGATGGACGGCGAGGGCGCCAGCAAGCTCAGCGCGGCGATGTGCGACCTCGAACCGGATGCGGCCCCGCGCGAGGTTCCTCCCGCCATTGCCGAGGCCCGCCCTGGCCCGGTGCCGGAACCATGGCGGGAAAACCTGAATACCGCGCTGCACCTCTCGCGCCTGCCGATGAACATCGGCCGGGAGCTCGCCGACGCCCTGCGCAAAGGCGCATCGAGCCTGCTGCGCAGCGACAAGCGGGTTGGCAAGCCAGCGACTCCCATGGCGGTTTTCAACGGCAATATCGGGCGCTCCAGGGGGTTTGTCTTCGGATCGCTGCGGCTGGCTGAGGTGAAGGCGATCAAGAACCACTTCGGTGTCACGCTCAACGACGTGGTCCTGGCACTGGTCGGCGGCGCCCTGCGGACGTATCTGCTCTCGCGCGATGCGCTGCCGGCGCAGTCACTGCGAACATCCATGCCCGTGTCGATGCGAACCGACGAGGACGAGGAGTTCAGCAATCGCGTCACCGACGTGAACGTGACGCTGGCGACACACCTTGCCGATCCCGTGCAGCGCCTGCGGGCGATCGCCGGGGAAAGTGCCTCGGTCAAGCAGGAGGCCCGCGCCGGAGGCAAGGGCCTGATGGACATCGTGCAGATAATGCCGCCGGGGCTGGTCAGCGTCATGCTGAATTTCATGCCGGTCGAGCAGATCGCCAAGGCCATGGGCATCAACCTGGTGGTCTCGAACGTCAGGGGCGTATCGCAGCCGATGTATATCGGGGGGGCGCGCATGACCGCCATGTATCCCATGTCGATCATCTTCCCCGGCTCGGGAATCAACGTCACCTGCATCAGCTATGCCGATAACTTTCACTTCGGCATCACGATCGATCCGGAACTCGTGCCGAACCCCTGGCTGCTCATCGACGCACTGCACGACGGGCTGAAAGACTACCTCTCGCTCACGCAAAAGAAGGGAACCACCGGCAGGAAAAAGGCGCCGGTGCGAAGGGCGACCGTCAAGCCGGCAGGGGGTCGCGCACGGCGCGGATCAGCGAGGCGCTCCGCGGGTCGCCCCGGGGATCGGACTTCAACGCGCTCGTGACACAGGCAAACCCCGATTGGGCAGCCGGGTCGAAGCAACTTGGAATCCCGCTTCAGCCTCTCTGTAGTGGTCTAATTAGCAAGCAACGTCGTTCGTTTACCCCCGAGTTCAAGCGCGAATCAGTGGGATGCAGGCGCTTGGGCGGTTTTTTTCGTCTCTGCGGGGTGCCGCGACAGCTACCCCATCGCCCGATAGCCGCGTTGGCGCTCCTCCCACGTCCGCAACAGAGCGGGGTGACCGGTGTCCACGAAGTCGATGATCCGCACGCCTGACTCGCCTGCGTGTTCGAGGTGCAGGCGGCCGGCATATTGTCGCAGCGTGCCTTTCCACGACATCGGCATCGCGAGCACCAGCGTGCAGCCGGCCAAATCTGAGCGAGCACCAACAGAATGGAGAATGATGTACGACGTCGCACTGATGCTTTAATCTCGAAACTCGCTTGCTCGCACCTGTTCGTCGCGAAGGCGCATCTGCAGGATTTCCCGAGCCGATTCGGCCGCAGAAGATCGGGGGTGAGAATGCGGGTTGAGCTAAAGGGGGATGTGGGCGCCCGGGCACCGAGGAGGCCATGCGATGGTAAAGCTCAACGCACAGGACGTGTCCTTTCTGGCGCTGGAAGGGCCCGCGGTTCCGATGCACATCGGCTTCCTGCTCACTTTCCAGCTGCCCGACAAAGCATCCATCGACTACATGCAGAAACTGCACGACAGGCTGATGCGTTTTCCGGTGGAAGTCGCACCCTTCAACCTGCGCCTGAAGCAGCACGAACGCTTGTCCACACTGCGGCCCGAGCTGGAGGTCGACGAGGCGATCGACCTCGAATACCACCTGCGGCACGAGGCACTGCCCTGGCCGGGAGGGGAGCGCGAACTGGGGCTGGCGATCTCACGCCTGCACTCGCTGCCGCTCGAGCGCTCGCGCCCGCTGTGGGAATGCACGCTGATCGAAGGTCTGCAGCCCAAGCGCTTCGCTTTCTACATAAAGATCCACCACGCGCTGGTCGATGGCGTAGGCCTCATGCATCAATTGACACAGATCCTGTCCGATACCCCGCGCGGCGCGAGCCCGCCGCCCTGGTCGGCACCGCTGAGTACCGAAGCGCCGCAAAAGGCGACGCAGGCGGCCGACGAGGACTGGCGCAGCTTCTTCGAGGGGCTGCTCGGGGACATCGGCAAGCCGGGACCCAAACGCAAGGCGGGGTCGTACATCCCGCGCGGGCCGCGCTGTATTCTCAACGGCAACACCACCGGCCGCAGGCGGTTCGCCACGCAATGGCTCGCGCTGGCGCGCGTCAAGGCTGTCGCCAAGGCGGTGGACGCGACCGTCAACGACGTCGTGCTCGCGCTGTGCAGCGGGGCCTTGCGGGCGTATCTCCAGGAGTTCGAGCGCATTCCGAAGGACAGCGTGCTGGTCACCGTACCGGTGGCGTTGCCGCGAGAGCCCGGTCAGAGGATCGGCAATTCGGTGGCTGCCGTGCACGCGCCGATTGCCACGCACATCGCCGATCCGAAAAAGCGGCTGCTGGCGGTCCGCGATGCGATGCGCGACGCGAAGGAGGAGTTCAACCGCCTGCCATTGGCGCTCAACCGCGCGATCAGTTCGCTCGGGATGTTGGCGGTGATGATGCTCCCGAAACGGGAAAACACCGACCCCGACCACGCCGCCTTCACGAACCTGACCATTTCCAATGTTCCCGGCCCGAAGCAGAAGCTGTATTTCAACGGGGCCGAGATGGACGGCATGTACCCGGTCTCCGTGCTGGCCAGTGATCAGCGGTTGAACATCACCGTGCTCGGTTACCACGAGGGCCTGCACTTCGGTTTCACGGCCTGCCCCGACACCCTGCCCAGCGTGCAGAAGCTCGCGGTGCAGATGCCGAAGGCACTGCGCGAGCTGGAGCGTGCGGTGGGCATCGGCAGGGCCTCCCGATGACGGAGCCCCCGGGACGCCGATGCCTATCGGCAGCGCGCACATCCTGCGCGTGCGGTGCGGCGCGTGCACGGACTACGTGCACATGGACCGCAGCCGGAATCGCCTGATCAGGAGGGCTGGATGAAGTCCGAGAACGTCACGCAGCGACTGAATGCCCAGGACGAGTACTTCCTCGACGCCGACACCCCGACCGCACCGACGCACGTCGGTGGCCTGGAGATCTACGAGCTGCCGCCCGGCGCCGGGCGCGACTTCATGCAGAAGTACTACGCGTAGATCAAGCGCCAGCCAGTGCGCGCCGAGCCGTTCAACTATGTGCTGTCGACCCTCGCGGAGGAAGAAGATACCGAGTCTCAGGGTCTGCTCGCCTGGATGCGGCCGAGCCCGCGCCGCAAGAAGAAGGACACGGCGGTGCGCGTGTGGAAGCGGCTCGAGAACGTCAATCCCGAAGAACACATTTACCTGCATGCCCTGCCGTACCCGGGTGGCCAGCGCGAGCTGGGCGAGCTGGTCGCGCGGCTGCACGTCAACCGCCTCGACCGCTCGCGGCCGCTGTGGGAAATGCACCTGATCGAAGGGCTCGAAGGCGGTCGCTACGCCGTCTACATGAAGCTGCACCACTCGCAGTTCGACGGCAAGCGCGGCGTGTCGCTGGCGCAGTACACACGCTCGACGAAACCGTCGGTGCGCGGTCTGCTGCCGATCTGGGCGGTCGACCTGAGCAAGCACCGCGAGCGCGCCGCGGGCGGCAAGCGTGCAGCAGCCGCCGAAGCCGGCAGACTCGATCAGCTCGCTGCATGGGGCAAGGCTCTGTCGAAGATGCGCGCGGTGCTCGGGCATGACGCGGGCCCGGGCGTGATCGTACCCTACACGGCGCCGGCATCGATCCTCAACGGCCCACTGACGCCGCGCCGAAGGCTGGGCACGGTGTCGCTGTCGATCCCGCGCATCAGGGCGCTGGGCGCTGCGGTGGAAGGTGGCGCCACGGTCAACGAGATCGTGCTGGCCGTGTGCGGCGGGGCACTGCGCCGCTACCTCAAGGACCGCGACGCGCTGCCCAGGGAGCCACTGATCGCCGCGTGTCCGGTGGCCCTGACGCGCAAGGACGGCGCGGCCGCTGGCAACGCAGTCGGGCAGATCCTGGTATCACTGGAGACGCACGTCGGTCACCCCACGCAGCGCCTGCGCGGCGTCGTCGCCTCTAGCCGCGCCAACAAGGCCTTGATGCAGAGCCTCGATCAGGACGCCTACTTCAATTACCTGAACCTGACGATGATGCCGCAGGCGCTTGTCGCAAAGACACGCCACGGCCACAAGGTGCTCAACGCCAACCTGGTCATCTCCAACGTACCCGGCCCGCGCGAGACGCAGTACGTCAACGGTGCGCGGATGGAGGCGATGTACGCGGCATCGCTGCTGCTGCCCGGGCAGGCCTTGAACATCACGGTCAGCAACTTCGGCGACAACCTCGACGTCGGCATCCTGGCCTGCCCGGACCTGTGTCCGAGCCCGCAGCGGATCGCGGTACACGCCGGCGAGGAGCTGGCCATTCTCGAGCAGGCGATGGGAATCGAGCCCGCCCCGGCCAAGAGAAAGGTCCCGTCGAGGAAAGCGGCGACGCCCCGAGCGCCCCGGAACAAGCCGAAGGTGAAGGCGAAGCCGGCGAAAAAGGCACGCGCGAAAACCTCTTCTTCGTGAACCTGCTCGAGCCGTTCTGGGCTCGGAACCTGAGCCTATAAGGACCTGTAGCCCGCCTCCCGCTGATTCCTTATCGCCAGCACAAAGACGATGTCGACCTCGCGCACATATCGATAAAGAGCGACATAGCCCCGCGACTGGCGGCCGATGACCAGTTCTCGAGTGTCATTGCGCGTAGGGCGGCCCACCAAGGGGTTGGTTTCGAGCACGCTGATCGCCTGGGATGATTTCGCTAACCCGCGCTGACGCGTCCGTGACTTCATATTGGGCGAGATGCAGCAGTATCCGATCGAAATCGTCGGCAACCGCTGGCGCCAGCTCGATCCGTGTCATTGCGACGGTCGCTCAGCGCGACAGCTTTCGCGCCTGGGGGCGGGGCGGCTTGCTACCCTTGATTCGCTCTTCAAGATAGGTGCGCATCTCAGACCAGGGAATCGTCTCTCCCGATGAGACGACATCGCCATACCGTTGTTCCGCGGTCTCATGAAACGCCCCGCTTCTTTCTTGTGCTTCCACGCGCTCTGCAATCGCATCCAGGATCAGCGCATGAGAGGTCATACCCGCGCGCTCTGCGGCTATGGCAACACGCTCTTTCAGATCGTCGGGCAAACGGATGGTCGTCGTGGACATTCTGCAGGATCTCCGAGGAACTTCTGATTGTGTGAATGTAGCACAAATGTGCTACTAGTTGATCAGCAAGATTGTCCCGGCCTTCTTGTCGCATGCGAATTCGCAAATCGCACCGTCGCTCAGACGGTACGACTTGCTTCTGGGCTTCGCGCTGCGGATTGCGGTATCGGTAAGCTTACCCGTTGCCATTGTTGGTACTCGACTGCTGACATCGCATGTACCAACAATGTTCCCAACACATTGGCCGGGATGCCACGCAGTCTCCTGGGGCGTCCTGAACCGTCTTTTTCGATTAGTTTCCGCTAGTTACGCGGGCCTGGCGATGTACTGGGGCGTTCTGGGAGAGGTGAATGGAGCGGGTGATGGGAACAGCACCCGGTCGCTAACTCGTTTATTACGAACGTTTTTTCCGATCCAAGCGTCACGGAATGGACTCGATTGTGGA
Source organism: Gammaproteobacteria bacterium (assembly GCA_016718385.1). GTDB lineage: Bacteria > Pseudomonadota > Gammaproteobacteria > Pseudomonadales > UBA5518 > UBA5518. The sequence continues at coordinate 209,859 of JADKDK010000007.1, read as the reverse complement.
CTCAAGTCTTCGGCCTGGTCAACGCAGGCCGTTGCGGGTGATCCAAAGCGAGCCAAGCACATCCATCAACAGCCAGAGCATCGGATTTCATACCGAAGTCTATCTGTCCACTGGCACATCACGCCACAGGCCGCTACGGACAGGTGAGCTGCGTCCTCAAAGGATTGACTCATCATCGACAGGCCCGGTCCCGCCCGCCTTTCGCCCGCTCGATGAACCGCTTCATGGGCTCCGAGGGTTCGCCCCGGCGGCGCAGCAGGTAGGTAGAGAGCACCGGTGGGGTGCCGGCCAAGGGACGAATGGAGATGTCCGGGCGCTGTAGCGTCTGCACCTGCGAGGCGATGGCGAAGCCGATGCCGTAGCCGGCACCGACCAGGGTCAGCATCACGCCCAGGCTGGTCACTTCATCGACCAGCTTGAGCGGCGTGCCTGCGTCCTGCAGCAGCGCTTGAATCTGATGGCGGCAGCCCGATCCCGATTCGGGATGGCACAGAACCAGCGGGAACTTCAGGGCTTCGGCCAGCGGCACCTGCACGTGTGCCAGCAAGGGGTGGCGTGCGGGCACGATCACCGACAGCGGATCGGTCCACACCGGCTCGGCGACGAGGCCATCATGTACCGCGTTTGACAACGCAAAGCCGATGTCCAGCAGATCGTTGTGCAGCATCTTGAGCTGCTGCGCGAACGGCAGCTCGAAGACGCGAATCTCCAGCTCGGGCTCATCCTCGCGGCTGCGTGCCAGCAAGGTGGCGATGCGGGGCTGCGCCAGGCTGTCGCAGATCGCGATGCGCAGATGGCCCTGGTAGCCCTGTGCCGCCGCCTTGGCGCTCTTGACTGCCTGCTCCACGGTGGCCTGCACGCGCCGGCATTCGCCGAGGAACACCTGGCCGGCCCAGGTCAGCCGCGTCAGGCGTGTGCTGCGGTCGAACAACTGCACGCCAAGCTGGCTTTCCAGGTCGCGCTTTGGTGATTTACATGGGTGTGAGCGGTGCCGCCCACATCCAGGACGAACTGCTGTACGGCCTGCCCGACACCACCCCCGTGGCCATCGTGCACAACGCCAGCCTGCCCACGCAGCGCCATGCGGTCTGCACGCTGGGTGAGCTGCAGACCACCATCGCCCGCGAAGGCCTGGCCAGCCCCAGCGTCATCGTGGTCGGTGATGTGATGCAGGGCCTGCTGGCCGCAGCCCAGGTCCCCGAACGGGAACCCCGGGCCAGACGCGCACCGCCTGAGCGTTCAGGCAGCCGCGAGCTGCTGGTTTTGTGGTGTGCGCGTGGCCCCCCACCGCCAGCAGCGCCAAGGCCAGCGCCAGACTGTAGTGCATCAACTGCACGTTGTTAAAGAGTCCCGGTAGTTGCTGTCGGCCTTGCCAGTAGCCGCCACCACAAAGCTGCCCAACAAAGCCAGCGTGCCCGCCATGCCCCAGGTATTGCGCTGCTGCACCGCCGTCCAGGCAATCACCAGCGCGCACACGCCCGGCACCACCTGCGACCAGAGCACCAGACCGGCCAGCGTCAGCACGATGCCGACACCCCCCACGACCAGCACAAAACGCCCGACCGCCGCGCCACGTGTGGCCAGCGGCGCATCCGGCCAGCGCAGGCCTGATGCAAGCAACGGAAACGCAGCACAGGCGGCCAGCAGGCTGGTGAAACGGTGTGGCCCCAGCATCTCGGCCCAGCCCGAATACCGCAGCACACCCAGGCAGGCCGCCAAACCGATCAGGCCGGCAGCCACTGCCACAGCAGGCCGCTGGCGCAGGTGAAACCACAGGATGGCAGCACACACCAGCAGCAGCACCAGATCCGACAAGGCGTCCGGGTTCATGCTGCCACTCCCACCGCGTTGGCAGGGGCGACGGACTGGCGATTCAGCCAGACCACACTGCCCACACACAACACCAGCAATGCACCCCTTGAGCAGCAGCGGCGCCTCAAAGCCAAACCACTGCGGCACGGCGGCGAACGACACACCCAGCGCCAGCAGACGCACCTGCTCCAGCCACTTGCCCCAGACAAAACGCTCAAGCAGCGCCCCAGCGCCACCGCCGTGACCAGAATGCCCAGCGCGTACACCGCGGCCGTGCCTCTGTCCAGACCCTTAGCCACACCGATGAAATGCGACACAAAAGGCACCAGCACCGCGCACTGCAGCGCCACATACCAGCGCAGCGGCGCGGGGGTCTGCACATCAAAGCGGGTAAAGGTGCGGGGCTCGAAATGTTCGATGGGTTCGTCGGTCCAGCCGCCCGGTGGCGCCACCCAGACACCCAGCTTGGCGCGCCAGCCTTTTGCCGCACGGGACATCTGCCACAGGTCGGCGTAGTAGTGCAGGTTGCCCTTGATCGGGCTGAAGCTGTGCAGCGGCTTGCGGATGCCGTAGCAAATTTTCTCGTCATCGCGCTCGTCGGCAAAGGTGCCGAACAGACGGTCCCACAGGACCAGGATGCCGCCATAGTTCTTGTCGATGCAGTAGTCGTTCTGGCCGTGGTGCACACGGTGGTTGCTGGGCGTCACCAGAATGCGATCCAGTATGCCCAGTCGGCCAATCAGCTCGGTGTGCACCCAGTACTGGTACAGCAGGTCGATCAGGCCCACGATCACCAGCATCTGCCACGGGATACCGAGCACCGCCAGGGCAGGTAGAACACCCAGCCGAATAACGCACCGGTAGAGGTCTGCCGCAGTGCGGTAGACAGGTTGTAGTACTCCGACGAGTGGTGTACCACATGCGAGGCCCACATGACATTGACCTCGTGGCCCATGCGGTGCGCCCAGTAGTAACACAGGTCGTACAGCACCAGGGCCAGAATCCACAGCGGAATACTGCTCATGGACCATTCGGTAAAGCGGTAGGCCTCATACACCGCGATGTAGATGCCCAGCGTGGCGATCTTGGTGAAGGCGTTGGTCACCTGGCTCAACAGGCCATGGTGCAGGCTGGTGATGGCGTCGGGAATGTCGTAGACCGCCACACCGCGCCGCCGGGCCACCCAGGCCTCGAGCAGGATGGTGAGCATGAATACGGGTATGGCGTAAACAATGGGATTCATGGTTTTGTCTCTCTCGTTATGCAGCGCCTCTGTATCGGGTACCGTCATCGTTGAAAGTATACACTGCAGCCCATGCAAAGTTTTGATGTCGTGATCGTGGGCGCCGGTGCAGCCGGCCTGTTTTGTGCCGGGGTAGCGGGGCAACTGGGGCTGAAGGTTTTGGTGCTGGACCACAGCGAAAAGGTGGCCGAAAAAATCCGCATCTCGGGCGGTGGCCGCGCCAACTTCACCAACATGGACGTCACGGCGGCCAATTTCCTCAGCGACAACCCGCGTTTTGCCAAGTCAGCCCTGTCGCGTTTCACCCCGGCCACGGATAGGAAATTCAACCGCATGAGGCCAAGTATAGCACGAGTTTTGGGCCTCGAAACACGTTCGGCCAAGGAAGGTTGAGCGCTCGCTTGCCGCTCAATGGCAAGAGCTTGGGAGGCAGTATGCATTTGGGCCTGGCGCGCGCGCAGCTGCTTCCCCGCAGCGATGGATACCGCCGCTTCACTGGGTCACCAATTGACGCGCTGGTCTACCTCGTAATCGGGTGCGGGTTGAGCTGCCAGATCCCAATCCGGCTCGCCTTGCGCACCATCATCCACCGGCGCGTCGCAGCCCTCCCACAGCGGTGGCCCGCGTGCCGGGGTGATGTGCGGGGGGGCAGACTCCACCCCGATGTGGTTCAGGATGTGGCGGATTTCGGCGCTGTGGGTGATGAAGGCAATGATGCGCATCTGCCCACCGCACATGGGGCACAGCAGCGGAAATGCCTCGTAGATGCGGGCAATCAGCACCGCCCACAAGTAATGCGCCGCTCGCTTCGGGCGTGCTTCAGGTTCGGGTGTGGGTGTGGCCGCGTTGCCCGGCGCCGCCACCCCAGGTACGCCCGCGCCAGGTTGTGCAGTCTCCACCGTGGCTGGTTGCGACGCAGCAGGCTGGGCCAGCGCCGTTACCGCCGCTCTCAGCGGCGAGTTTGGTGCCAGCACACCAAAGTAGCGGTGCCGGTGGGTGCGTGGCGGTGGCACCAGCGCGGCGATGCGGTCGATCAGCTCCAGCGGTGTGAGGTGCAGCTCATCAACCTTGGCACCGCGCTTGTCGCTGGTGGGTTCGCTGCGCTGCTTGCCGCAGCGGTACACCAGCTCAGCACCCTCTTTGCGCAGCCTGTCCATCGCAAAGGGTGGGCGGGCGCAATAGCGCAAGAGCCGCTCAAGGCCTGGACGGTCGTGGGATTCAATGCACACCCCGGCATCCACCGAGAAACCGCTGTGTTTGTACCCCAGCATCTCTTTTGCCTCGAAGTTCTCCAGCAGCCCACGGCCCACAAAGGCGCGCAGGATACGTTTTTGCAGTGTGGTCTGCACTTGTGCCACGGGTGTCGCATCGATGCCGGTGGCAGGGTGGAATACGACACCTGACGCAGAGACTTGCATTGCGGCATCAGCGCTGCCCTCGCCTGCCACCTCCTCAAACACCCCGTCCACCACACAGACGTGGAAGTGTGAACCGCACCGGGTTTCGAGGAGGCCTGTTGGCTTGAGTCAGACCGTGTTGGTCTGACGATCAAGTGGACTGCTTGTGGCTTTGGATTCTCTCTCTTGCAGCCCCCCGCAGGGGCCGCCGGAGGCCCCCCGGTTGGGCCATGTACCCATGGTTCAACCCTCCTGCTGCGCCGCCTCTGGGGCAGACTTGGTTGTGGATGAGGCCTTCTCCTGCTGCTGCCAGTAGTTGGCTTCGGCCTCGGCCGGCGGGATGTAGCCGATGGGCTCCAGCAGGCGCTTGTTGTTGAACCATGAGACCCACTCCAGCGTGGCCAGTTCGACCGCTTCACGGGTCTTCCACGGCCCGCGCCGGTGGATGATCTCGGCCTTGTACAGCCCGTTGATCGTCTCGGCCAACGCGTTGTCGTAGCTGTCGCCGGTGGAGCCCACCGACGGCTCGATGCCCGCCTCGGCCAGGCGCTCGCTGTAGCGGATCGAGACGTACTGCGAGCCCCTGTCGCTGTGGTGCGTCAGGGTGCCGTGGCGCCAGGGCTGGCGTGCGTACAGCGCCTGCTCCAGCGCGTCCAGCACGAAGTCTGTGTGCATCGTGGTGCTGACCCGCCAACCCACGATGCAGCGGGCGTAGACGTCGACGACGAAGGCCACGTAGACGAAGCCCTGCCAGGTCGAGACGTAGGTGAAGTCGGCCACCCACAACTGGTTCGGGCGATCGGCGTAGAACTGCCGGTTCACCCGGTCCAGCGGGCATGGCGCCTTGGCGTCGGGCACGGTGGTGCGCACCGACTTGCCTCTGCGCACACCGCGCAGCCCGGCCAGCCGCATCAGCCGCTCGACAGTGCATCGCGCAATGACCAGACCTTCGCGCAGCAACTGGCGCCAGACCTTGTCAGCGCCGTAGACCTGCAGGTTCTCGTCGAAGACACGCTGCACCTCGGGCAGCAGCAGGGCATCGCGCTTGGCCCGTTGCGACAGCAGCGCCGGGTGCCGTTGGCGCGCTGCGTGCCGGCGGTACGCCGACGGGGCGACCTGCAGCGCTGTGCAGATCGGCTCGACCCCGCAACGAGCGCGGTGCTCGTCGATGAAGGCGTTCACCTCTTGTGATGGCGGTCGAGCTCCGCCTGGGCGAAATACGCGCTGGCCAGCTTCAGGATCTCGTTGGTCTTGCGCAGCTCGCGCACCTCGCGTTCGAGTTCCTTGATGCGCTGCTGCTCGGCCGTCGTGGTGCCAGGGCGTACGCCACTGTCGCGCTCGCCTTGGCGCACCCACTTGCGCAGCGTCTCGCCCGTGCAGCCGATCTTGCCGGCGATCGACTCGATCGCCGCCCACTGCGACGGGTACTGGTCCTTGGCGTCGAAGACCATGCGCACCGCGCGCTCGATCACCTCGGGGGAAAACTTCGGGGACTTCCTCATGATGGCTCCATTCTCAATCGAAGGAGCCTCCTCAAAAACCGGGGCGGTTCAGAAATCCAAGGCCACCTCCTGTTCGTCTTCTTCTGGTTCGGCCTCTCGGGCGCCAGCATCTCCATCCACATCCCGCCCACTTACGCCCCGCCAGGCTTGCGATGTGCCGGCGCCCTTCCGCCAATGAGGTGCGGAGGGCGACGTTTGCGCCCGCCAGAAATCGACCGTTGGCAGCCGTCTGAGATAGCAGTTCTGCTGTTCATCGAGACCTCTTTTTCGTGCTTCCCCTCTTGCGGTCTGGCTGCACAGTGGTAAGATATTAATAGATTACTCACTTTTTGGGATGCAAGCAATGAGCGGACACTCCAGGCATCTACCGGCTGATGAGAGGCGCGCGGCCACCGTCGAGGCAGTGGTCGACTTGGCTGCCGAACAGAACCCCAGCGACATCACGACCACGGCCATCGCGCAGCGCATGGGGTTGACCCAGGGAGCACTGTTCCGTCACTTCCCGACTAAAGACGCAATCCTGCAGGCGGTGATGTCCTGGGTTGCGGAACGCCTGCTGGCTCGAGTAGACAAGGCCGCAGAAGGTGCTACGTCCCCCCTCGCAGCTCTTGAAGCGATCTTCAAGACGCACATCGACTTCGTGGCCGAGCACCCGGGGGTGCCGAGGATGCTCTTCGGCGAATTACAGCGGCCGGGGGAGACCCTGCCCAAGCAAATGGTGCAGACCTTGACCCGTCAATATGGTGAGCGGTTGCGTCGACTGCTCGAAGCCGGTAAGGCGCGAAGCGAGCTGCATTCAGAACTGGATGTGGACGCGGCCGTCGTCTTGTTCATCGGCACAATTCAAGGGCTGGTGATGCAGTCGTTGCTGGCGGGCGATGTAGCACGCATCCGCCGCGACGCGCCAGCCGTGTTTGCCATCTATCTCCGTGGCATCACGCACACCCGATGAAACGCCTTCCATCCTGCCGCCACGCAGTTCCTCGGTCAGCCGAGAGGCACACCACGGTCATGCGATCGCGTTGCGCCTCCAGCGCGAATCCGCGTCATTCAACACTCAGCCCGACCGCCCGGCGGAATGCACACGCACGCCGCGACGACGACGAAGGCCTGGGAGTTTCCCCGATCAAGTAAAGGCCATGAAGATGACCACTCATCCACAACGCAGCATCTGGCACTGGCTGATCTCCCTGCTTGCGATCGGCTTCGGTCTGCTCACTCTTCGGGAGGGCGGCGCCGTTCTGTTTGTCGACGGCGCGGCGCGCCAAGCCGCCGGCCACTATGTGCCCTTCGTGCTCTGGTTCAATTTTCTGGCCGGGTTCGCCTACATCGTCGCCGGCGTCGGCTTGTGGATGCGCCGGCGCTGGGCCGCGTGGTTGGCGATTGTCATCACGGTGGCGACCGCACTCGTGTTCCTGGCTTTCGGAGTGCATGTGGCTCTGGGTGGCGCCTGGGAGCGACGCACGGTGGTCGCCATGACGCTGCGCACGTTGGTGTGGGCTGGCATAGCGGCCATCGCCTGGCGCCGGTCAGCGGCGAATGCGCCGGTCGCACGCGAGCACTGAGCACCTTTATCCAGCGGAAACCCATCGATGAAAACTCCAAACCTCCTCTTCAAGAAAACCCGTTGGGTCGTGATCGCCGTCGTCGTGCTCGCTCTTGGCGGCGCACTGGCGTTCTGGTTGTCGCGCGACCATGGACAACAAGATGCATTGCGCCTCTACGGCAACGTCGACATCCGCGAGGTGCAACTGGCCTTCCGTCAGCCCGGGCGCGTGATGCAAATGGCTTTCGATGAGGGCGATGCCGTCAGCGCGGGCGCGCGCCTGGCGGCGCTTGACGCGCAACCCTATCGGGAAGCCCTTGCGGCAGCGCAGGCCCAGGTGCAGGTGGCGCAGGCGGAACTGGCCAAGCTGCGCCGCGGCCTGCGACCGCAGGAAATCACCCAGGCGCGCGAGGCCCTCAGGCAGGCCCAGGCGCTCGCCACCGAGACCGAGCGCAATTTCCAGCGCCAGAGTGGCCTGCTGGCATCTGGCGCCAGCAGCCAGCGCACGGTCGATGCAGCCCGCACGGCGCGCGACCAGGCAGCCGCTGGCGTCGAAGCGGCCAAGGCGGCCCTGTCGCAAGCATCCGAAGGTTTTCGCAAGGAAGACATCGCCGCGGCAGAAGCTCGCCTTGCGGCCGCACAGGCTGCCGCAGCGCAAGCCACGACAGCCTTGGCGGACACCGAGTTGATGGCGCCCAGTAGCGGCACCGTCATCGCACGGGTGCGCGAGCCCGGCAGCATGGTTGCAAGCCAGAGCGCGGTCTACAGCCTGAGCCTGGACAAGCCGGTTTACGTGCGCGCCTACGTGGGCGAGTCGGACTTGGGGCGCATCGCGCCCGGTACTGTGGTGCGCGTCAAAAGCGATTCATCAGAGAAGGTCTATCGCGGCCAGATCGGCTTCATCTCGCCGCGCGCCGAGTTCACCCCCAAGACGGTGGAGACGACGGATTTGCGCACGGATCTGGTCTACCGCCTGCGCATCGTCATCGACGAAGCCGACAGCGACAGTGCCTTGCGCCAGGGCATGCCGGTGACGATCGAGGTCGATGCGAAAGCCGGCACCCGTATCCCGGCGGGGGAGCGTTGAAATGCAGGCAAGCCCTGCTATCGCCGCCGTGCCTGCGGGTGCGGGCGAAGACGCTGCCGTCGTCATCGAGGGCGTGGACAAGAATTTCGGCGACGTAAAGGCGCTGCGGGGCTTGAGCGCGCGCATCCACTATGGACGGCTGACGGGTCTGGTCGGCCCCGACGGCGCCGGCAAGACGACGCTGATGCGGATTCTGACCGGCCTGCTGGTGCCCAACGCCGGCCGCGTCACCCTGGCAGGCTATGACGTGGTCAAGGACAACGACGCCATCCATGTCGCCAGCGGCTACATGCCGCAGCGCTTTGGCCTGTACGAAGACCTGTCGGTGATGGAGAACATGCGCCTGTATGCGCAGTTGCGCGGCATGGATGCGGACCGCAACGCCGATCTGTTTGCCGAGCTGCTGGACTTCACGCGGCTCGGACCCTTCACCAAGCGCCTGGCCGGCAAGCTCTCCGGCGGCATGAAGCAGAAGCTGGGCCTTGCCTGTGCGCTCATGGCGCGGCCGAAGGTGCTGCTGCTGGACGAGCCGGGCGTGGGTGTCGACCCGGTCAGCCGCCAGGACTTGTGGCGCATGGTGCAGGCGCTGACCGATGAAGGCATGGCCGTGGTCTGGTCCACCGCCTATCTCGACGAAGCCGAGCGCTGCGAGAGCGTGCTGCTGCTGAACCAGGGACAGCTCCTGTTCGATGGCCCGCCGCAGGAGCTGACCGCGCAGCTCGAAGGCCGCAGTTTCCGTCTGGAAGACGTCGGTGCCGAGCGCCGAGCGGTCCTGACCCAGGCACTCGACCTGCCCAGCGTGAGCGATGGCGTGATCCAGGGCGCCGGCGTGCGCGTGGTGTTGCGCGAGGGCGCGGACGCGGGGCAGCTCCAGGCCCTGTCCGATCAGGCGCAGGTGCGGCTGGCGCAGGTGCCTGCGCGCTTCGAAGACGCCTTCATCGATCTGCTCGGTGGCGGCCCCGGCGGCACGTCGACGCTGGCCGAGCGTCTGCCGCCGGTTGAGCTGGGTTCCGACATTGCCGTGTCGTGCCGAAACCTCACCAAGCGCTTCGGCGAGTTCACCGCCACCGACAACGTCAGCTTCGAGGTGCAAAAGGGCGAAATCTTCGGCCTGCTCGGCCCCAACGGCGCCGGCAAGTCCACCACCTTCAAGATGCTGTGCGGCCTGTTGAAACCCACTGCTGGCGAAGCGCATGTGGTGGGCCATGATCTGCGCCGCGCCACCGGCGCAGCCAAGAGCCGGCTCGGCTACATGGCGCAGAAGTTTTCGCTCTACGGCCTGCTCTCGGTGCAGCAGAACCTGGAATTCTCGGCCGGCGTCTACGGACTGGAAGGCAACACCCGGCGCGAGCGCATTGCCGAGATGATCGAAACCTTCGATCTGGGCGACTGGCTGTCCGCCACGCCCGATTCCCTGCCGCTGGGCCACAAGCAGCGCCTGGCATTGGCTTGTTCGCTGATGCACCGGCCGCCCGTGCTGTTTCTGGATGAACCCACTTCGGGCGTGGACCCGATCACCCGGCGCGAATTCTGGACCCACATCAACGGACTGGCCCGCAAGGGCGTGACCATCATGGTCACCACCCACTTCATGGACGAGGCCGAATACTGCGACCGCGTGGCCATGCTCTCGCGTGCGCAACTGATTGCGCTGGATACGCCCGACGCGCTCAAACGTTCGGCGGTCAGCCCCGAACGACCCGACCCGACGATGGAGGACGCCTTCATTCACCTGGTGGAGTCGGCGGACCGCGAGCTGGAGGCCGCCACATGAACGGCACCACAAAGCACAAGGACGGGAATGGACCACAGCAGACCGACCTGCGCCATTTTGATCTGCGGCGCTTGATCGCCCTGGTCACCAAGGAAAGCTACCAGGCGCTGCGCGACCCCTCGACGCTGCTGATCGCGTTCGTGCTGCCGGTGGTGTTGCTGCTGCTGTTCGCCTATGCGGTGTCGCTGGATGCGAAGGATGTCCGCGTCGGCGTGGTGCTGGAGTCGCCCGGCGCTGCAGCGCAGGAGCTTGCGGCGGCCTTTGCCGGCACAAAGTTCCTGGATGCCCACTTCGCCCATGACCGGCGCGAAGTGGCCGACCAGCTGGTCTCAGGCGACCTGCGCGGCTACGTGGTGATCCCGCAGGATTTCGAGCAGCGGCTGGCCCAGCGTGGCAGCGAGCCGCTGGTGCAGATCGTCACCGACGGCTCCTACCCCAATACCGCCAACTACGTCGAGAACTACGCCCGCGGCGTGGTCCAGTCCTGGCGTGCCGGACTGGACGTCGGAGCACCAGCGCAGGCCGTCATGCTGGAACCGCGCTACTGGTTCAACCCCGAGCTGGAAAGCCGCCGCGCACTGATTCCCGGTGCCATCGCCATCGTCATGACCATCATCGGCACCATGCTGACTGCACTGGTGGTGGCGCGTGAATGGGAGCGCGGCACCATGGAGGCGGTGCTGTCCACGCCGGCCTCGGTGGCCGAAATCCTGATCGGCAAGCTGCTGCCGTACTTCGTGCTCGGCATGCTGTCCACGCTTGGCGCGGCGGCGCTGGCGGTGTTCGTGTTCGGCGTGCCGATGCGGGGCTCGCTGGCAGCGCTGCTGCTGCTGTCGGCGGTGTTCATGGTGCCGGCGCTGGGTCAGGGTCTGCTGATTTCCTCCTTGGCACGCAACCAGTTCCTGGCAGCGCAGATCGCGCTGTTCACGGGCTTTCTGCCGGCCTTCATGCTGTCGGGCTTTCTGTACGAGATCGACGCCATGCCGGCACCGATCCGCGCCATCACCTTGGTGGTTCCAGCGCGCTACTTCGTCGATTCGCTGAAGACGGTGTTCCTGGCCGGCGACATCTGGGCCGTGTTCCTGCCCAACCTGGCGGCCATGGCGGCGATCGGGGGGCTGTTCTTCGTGATCGCCAAGCGCGCCACGCGCAAGAACCTGGAGTGACGCGATGTTGACTTCCGCATTCTCGTTCACCCGCCTGCGCGCCCAGTTCATCAAGGAAGTGCTCAGCGTCCTGCGCGACCCGCGCAGCCGCATGGTGGTGTTCGTGCCGCCGATCCTGCAGTTGCTGGTGTTCGCCTTTGCCGCGACGCTGGAAGTGCGCAACGTCGATATCGCCGTCTACGATCAGGATGCGGGGCGCTGGTCGCACGAGTTGGTACAGCGCCTGGACAGCGCCCGCTTCATCACCCACGTCCGGCATGTCGACAGCCAACAGCAGCTCCACGAGCTGATCGACCGTGGCGAGGTGATCGCCGCGCTCGCCATCCCGGTGGATTTCTCGCGCTCCATCGCCGCCGGCGAAAGTGGCCGCGCGCAGGTACTGGTCGATGGCCGGCGCAGCAACTCCGGGCAGATCACCGTGGCCTATCTGTCCACCATCGCCGCCGATGTCGGCGCCGAGGTCGTGCCCGACGCCCAGGCACCAACGCCCGTGGTCGTGCGCCACTGGTTCAACCCGAATCTGGTCTACCGCTGGTTCATCGTGCCCGGCCTGACGGGCATCCTGGCGCTGTTCAGCTCGCTCTTGATCACCTCGTTGTCGATCGCGCGCGAGCGCGAGCTGGGCACCTTCGACCAGTTGCTGGTGTCGCCCACCTCGACGCCCGAGATCATCATCTCCAAGTCGCTGCCGGCACTCGCAATTGGCACCGGGCTGGGCCTGTTCATGATCAGCGCGGGCGTCTTCCTGTTCGGCATCCCGTTTACGGGCTCGTTTGCACTCCTGCTTGCCAGCCTGGTGCTGTTCATCGCCTCGGTGGTCGGCATCGGCCTGATGATTTCCGCGGTCAGCATGACGCAGCAGCAGGCCATCCTGGGAGCGTTCGCCATCGGCGTGCCGGCGGTGCTGATGTCCGGCTTTGCGACGCCTGTGGAAAACATGCCTGTCGTCCTGCAATGGCTGGCTCAGGCCATCCCACTGACCCATTTCCTCATCATCGTCGAAGGCAGCTTTCTCAAGGCCATGCCGCCCGGTGACATTCTCGCCAGCCTGTGGCCGCTGGCGGTCATCGCCCTCGCCACGCTGACCATGGCCACCGTATTCGTCCGAGGACGCCTGCAATGAAATCCAATCCCCGCACTCCCTTTCTTCGCGCAACCGTCACCGGCCTGACCCCTGGGCGCGCGCGTCCGCTCGCGCTGGCCCTGTCCTGCGTGCTGCTGACTGCCTGCGCAAGCGTGGGCCCCGACTACCGCGAGCCGCCGCCGGTCGACGTCGGCAGCGGCTGGAGCTTGCCGTTGGCAAGCGAATCCCAGTCCGCAGACTTGAGCCAATGGTGGTCTGCACTGGACGATCCCATCCTCGATCGCCTGATGGCCACGGCGCTGGCACAGAACCTGGATCTGCGCCAGGCTGCGGCACGCATCGATGAGGCACGCGCCCTGCGCGATCGTGTGGCCGGCGAGGCATTGCCCACCGCCGCCGCTGGCGCGAGCGTCAACCGGCGCCGTCAAAGCGAGAACGGACCCCTGCCCGTAGGTTCGATCCCCGGCCTTGACGCAACGCAGACCATCTACGACGCGGGCTTCGACGCGGCCTGGGAGGCCGACTTGTTCGGGGCCAGGCGGCGGGCGCTGGAAGGCGCCAGCGCCCGCCTGCAGGCGACCGAAGCCGAGGCGCAGGGCGTACGCATGCGCATCGTGGCCGAGGTCGCGCGCACCTGGTTCACCGCCGTCGGCGCCCGCTACGAGTTGCACGCACAACAGGCCACACTGGATACGCTGCAGCAGACCTTGGAATTGGTGCGCCTGCGGCATGCGCTGGGCGACGCGTCGGCCGCCGACGTGGAGGCGGCGTACGCCCAATGGACAGCAGTCAACGCGCTCATCCCGGATATCCAGGCGCGTCAGCGCGCCGCGATACTCAGCCTGGGCGTGCTGCTGGGCGCGCCGCCGGAGCGGGAGCTGGCACTGCTGGATGGCCCCTTGACGCCGAGCACGCTGCGGGCGCTGCCGGTGGGCGAGCGCGCAGAGATGCTGCGCCGGCGCCCGGACGTGCTGGCTGCGGAACGTCGCCTGGCAGCGAGTTCCGCCGACATCGGCGTGGCCACGGCCGAGTTGTTCCCCAAACTCTCCATCGGTGTCGGCGGCGGGTTCCAAGCGCTCAGTACGGGCGATTGGTTCGATGCATCCAGCTCGCGTTTTTCCATCCTGCCGCTGATTTCCTGGCGCCTGTTCGACGGTGGCCGTGTGCGAGCCGAAATTCGGGCACGCGAGGCGGCCGAGCGACAGGCCGCGCTGGCCTATGAGCAGGCCGTGCTGGCGGCGCTGGGCGATGCCGAGCGCGCGCTTGGCGACTACCACGGCGGGCTGGACACACTGGAGCGCCGCGGTATGGCACTGGATGCCGCGCGCACCAGCTACGGCCACGCCAAGGCGCGCTACGCGGCGGGCGACATTGCGCTGGTCGAACTGCTGGCTGCCCAGCGCAGTCTGCACGAGGCCGAAACCGCAGCCGCACGCGCGCATACCAACGCCGCCGTGCAACTGGTGGCGCTGTACAAGGCCCTTGGTGGTGGCTGGGACGTATCCACGACGGCATCGACCGCAACCCATCCGCTGTGTTAACGGCGGTCGATTCCCGCACAAATCCGGCGTCCACCGCCGGCACGGCACAGCATGACCTTGATCTGGTGAGCGGATAGCGGCTGTTTGCTTGATGGGGTCAGGGGCGTTGGAAGGCGCCCGTAGGGCGACTGGAAACGCCCCTGACCCCGGCGCGCCGATGGCGGGCGGGGTGTTCGTGCAATCGGGAGGGAGGGCGTTTGGCACCCGAGTGGCCGATGCGCGCACAATCGGGCTCGGCCTGTGGCAACGCAGGCGCGACACCGGCTCAAACCGCCAAGTCATCCCCAGTGTCGCGCCCCACACCCGCGCAAGGCTGCGCGGTCGTTGCGCCCGTAGTCTTTCACGAAGTGGGCGCTGGCGTCGAGTCTCCCACGGGCCTCAAGGCCCATGGAGTCGACCGGACGACGCTATCTCTGTGCCGCGTGCCGCGCGGCAGTGCTGATCTGCAGCCACTGTGATCGGGGGCAGCGCTATTGCGCCGCCGGCTGCGCCCAGCGTGCCCGCGCGGCCTCGCTGCGGGCAGCCGGCACGCGCTACCAGGCGAGCTTTGCGGGGCGCCTGGCGCACGCGCAACGCCAGCGCCGCTACCGCGCGCGACGCCAGGAAGTGACGCATCAGGGTTCCCCGCCGCCGGCCCCGCCTGTTGAAGTAAGGACCGCGCCGACCGTGCCCGAGTCCGTACCGTCCGCGAGCGGGCAGTGCCACCTGTGCCACCGCGCACTGTCCCCGTTCGTGCGTCAGGACTTCCTGCACTCCCCGGTTCGGCGCCCCTGTCCGCGATCCGAACGGAGTCCGCCCCGCCATGGCCCTGTCCCCTGAACACGAAGCGCAGATCCTGCGCTACTACCACGCCGAGCGCTGGCGCATCGGCACCATCGCCGTGCAGCTCGGGCTGCACCGCGACACCGTCGCGCGCGTGCTCGCCCAGGCCGGCCTGCCCCGGCACGGCCCCGTGCAGCGCGCCTCGGCGATCGACCCCTATCTGCCCTTCCTCCACGAGACGCTCGCGCAGTTTCCGCGCCTTACGGCCGCGCGGCTCTACGACATGGTGCGCGCACGCGGTTACCCCGGGCGCCCCGATCACTTCCGCCACCTCATCGCCCGCCACCGCCCGCGCCCGAGCGCCGAGGCCTACCTGCGGCTACGCACCCTGCCCGGCGAGCAGGCCCAGGTCGACTGGGGGCACTTCGGGCACCTGACGATCGGGCGCGCACGCCGTCCGCTGATGGCCTTCGTCATGGTGCTGTCGTGGTCGCGCCAGATCTATCTGCGCTTCTTCCTCGATGCGCGCATGGAGAACTTCCTGCGCGGCCATGTCGGCGCCTTCGAGTGCTGGGGCGCGGTGCCGCGCATCGCCCTCTACGACAATCTGAAGAGCGCGGTGCTCGAGCGTTGCGGCAACGCGATCCGCTTCCACCCGACCCTGCTCGCGCTCGCCGGCCACTACCGCTTCGAGCCGCGCCCGGTGGCGGTGGCGCGCGGCAACGAGAAGGGGCGCGTCGAGCGCGCGATCCGCTACGTGCGCGAGGCCTTCTTCGCCGGATGCGCCTTCGCCGATCTGGACGACCTGAACGCGCAGGCCCAGGCCTGGTGCGAGGGCGCCGCCGGTGCGCGGCGCTGCCCCGAGGACGCCTCGATGACGGTGGCCGAGGCCTTCGCGGCCGAGCGCGAGCGCCTGCTCGCGCGGCCCGAGACACCGTTTCCGACCGACGAGCTGCGCGCGGTGTCGGCGGGCAAGACCCCGTACGTGCGCTTCGACCTGAACGACTACTCGATCCCCCACACCCATGTGCGGCGCCCCCTCACCGTGTGCGCCGACCCGCTGCGGGTGCGCATCCTCGACGGCGAGGACGTCATCGCCACCCACGCGCGCAGCTACGACCGCCGCCAGCAGATCGAGTGTGCCGCCCACCTCGAGGCGCTCGTCGCACACAAGCACGCGGCCAGTGCGCACCGCGCCACCGACCGCCTGACGGCGGCCGTGCCCACCTGCCAGGCGCTGCTCGCCCAGGCCGCCGAGCGCGGCGAGCCGCTCGGGCGCACCACGCGCGCGCTCACCGACCTGCTCGACCGCTACGGCGCGGGCGAACTGGCCGTTGCCGTCGACGAGGCGCTCGCGCGCGGCGTGCCGCATCCCAACGCGGTGCGCCTGGCGCTCGAGCGCCGGCGCGAGGCGCCCCCGCCGCTGGGCGTGCCGCTGCCCGCGCATCTGAAGACGCGCGACGTCACCGTGCGCGCCCACCCCTTGGCCGGCTACGACCGCCTGCTGGAGGACGACCATGACGACGCCTGAACCGCTGCTCGCGCGCGCCCGCGCGCTGCAACTGCACGGGGTGGTGAGCCACTGGGCCGAGTGCGCCCAGGCCCCGTGGATCGCCCCGCTCATCGAGTGGGAGGAGACCGAGCGCGCCCGACGCTCACTCGAGCGCCGGCTGCGCTGCGCGCACATCGGCCGCTTCAAGCCGCTGGCCGACTTCGACTGGCGCTGGCCCGAGCAGTGCGACCAGGCCGCCATCGCCGAGCTGATGACGCTCGGCTTCCTCGAGACCGCCACCAACGCCTTGCTGGTCGGCCCCTCCGGGCTCGGGAAGACCACCATCGCGCAGAACATCGCCCACCAGGCGGTGCTGCGCGGGCACACCGTGCTCTTCACCACCGCCGGCCAGCTCCTGGGCGAGCTCGCCGCGCTCGACTCCGACTCCGCGCTGCGCCGCCGCCTGCGCCACTACGCCAGCCCCACGCTCCTGGTGATCGACGAGGTCGGCTACCTCTCCTACTCGAACCGCCACGCCGATCTGCTCTTCGAGCTCATCAGCCGTCGCCACGAGAAAAAGAGCACCCTCATCACCACCAACAAGTCCTTTGCCGAATGGTCCGAGGTGTTCCCCAACGCCGCCTGCGTGGTCGCGCTCATCGACCGCCTGGTCCATCACGCCGAGATCATCGCCCTCAAGGGCCCGTCCTGGCGCCACAAGGAAGCCCAGGAGCGCGCCGCCACCAACGCCCGCAAACGCAAATCCGCACGGAGTCCCGCATGAAGACCGACCACCCGCCGTCCGGGCTGCTGCGCGGCCTGGACCTGCTCATCGACGCCGACTGGACGCCCGAGCAGGCCCGGGCCGTGATCGAGCTGCTCGACGATCTGCGCGAGCGCATCTGGGCGCACTACGAGCTCGCCCTGTTCGAGCACTACCGCCAGGACCGCCTCACGCAGGCCGAGCTGCCGTTCGACGATCCGTCGTTCTGATCGAGCCCCGCCCCCCAGCACAACGAGGGCCGACGCGCGCGGCCCTCGTGCCGTTTACGGCGCCGCCGGCGCCCACTCGACGACGCCGTTTAACGACGCCAGATTTGTGCGGAATCAGGGAGCCGGCAACACGCTGCGGGGCGCTGCCGCCCCCGTCGCGTTTTCAAGCCGCTGACTCAACAAAAGGAGACCGTCATGCAAATCAACGTTGGAAATCTCGACCGCATTGTGCGCATCGTCATCGGACTGGTTCTGCTCAGTCTCCCATTGTGGCTGGACTCATCCTGGCGTTGGCTGGGACTCATCGGAATCATGCCCCTCATCACCGGCCTGGCTGGCCGCTGTCCGGGCTACCGTCTGCTTGGCCTGAGCACTTGCCCGATACAAAAGAAAAAACCGGAGTGAGCATCCCATGAAACTGCATTTTCTGGGCGCTGCGCGCGAAGTCACCGGGTCGTGTTTCTTGGTGGAAGCGCTCAACGTACGCTTCCTGGTGGATTGCGGCATGGTTCAGGGCGGCCGCACGGCGGCGGCGCGCAACCATGAGCCATTCCCGTTCGACCCGGCGTCGATTGATTTCGTGCTCCTGACCCATGCCCATATCGACCATAGTGGGCTATTGCCCAAACTCACGCGCGCCGGGTTCAAGGGGGCCATCTACGCCACTCCCGCCACGGTTGATCTGCTGGGCGTGATGCTGCCCGACAGTGCCCACATCCAGGAGAGCGATGCAAAACGCAATGCGCAGCGACTCCGCGGAAAGGACGCACTGCCGCCGCTGTATACGCTGCAGGATGCCAGCGACTGCTTGCAGCAGGTGCGAGGCATCGAATACGACCGGGAGTTCGCGCCCCGCGTCGGGGTGCGCGCCCGTTTCCGCGATGCCGGGCACATTCTTGGGTCGGCCATCATCGAGGTCTGGGTCACCGAATATGGCTACCCGACAAAGCTCGTTTTCAGTGGCGACCTCGGCCAACCGGCGCGCCCGATACTGCGCGACCCGACAACCATCGAGGACGCCGACATCCTCGTCATCGAGTCCACCTACGGCAACCGCCAGCACAAGGATTTCTCGGCGACCGAAGAGGAAATGATCGGCATCGTCGAAAAGACATTGTTCGAACGCGGCGGCAATGTCATCGTGCCGGCCTTCGCGGTCGGCCGAACCCAGGAAATCCTTTATCACCTGCACCGACTCACCTGCGAGGGGCGGCTGCGGCAACCGAAGGTATTCGTCGATTCGCCGATGGCCACGCAGGCCACGCGCATCACGCGCGAGCATCTCGAATTGTTCGACGAACAGGCGAAGCGGTTGGCCGGCTGGCACGCGCGCGGCGAGAACCTCCCATACCTGAGTTTCACAGCGAGCGCTGAGGAGTCCATGGCGCTGAACCGGATCCGCTCCGGAGCCATCATCATTTCTGCCAGCGGCATGTGCGATGCGGGACGCATCCGGCACCACCTGCGGCACAACTTGCCACGCCGCGAATGCAGCATCTTGTTTCCCGGTTTCCAGGCGCAGGGGACGCTTGGCCGGCGCCTGATCGAGGGGGCCGAACGTGTACGCATCTTCGGCGAGGACATCCCGGTACGTGCGGCGATCCACAGCGTGGACGGCCTCTCGGCGCATGCCGACCAGAAGGCGCTGCTGGATTGGGCCCGTGCTTTCATTCAAGCACCGGCGCAAACCTTCGTGGTGCATGGGGAATCGTCGGCCGCGCAAACCTTCGCTGACCTCTTGCAGCAGCAACTCGGCTGGCAGGTCACGGTGCCCGAGTATGGCCATGCGCTGCGCTGGCCGGACTTTCTGGCGCACGAGTGATGAAGCCCGCAGAAGATCTCGATGAACGCCTGCGCGCCATCCGCGAGTCGCCAACGTACCGGCTTGCGTACGAAGACATCGAGCTGCTTGGCCAGGACGAACTGCGGCCGCTGCGACTACAGCTCGAACTGCTCAAGCCCGAGCGCATCCTGCACGAACAAGGCATTCGCTCGACGGTAGTGGTCTTCGGCAGCGCACGCGTGAGCGATGCCGAGACGGCAGAAGCCCGTCTTGGCGTTCTGGAGCGTCAGGCGCTCGTCACTCCGGAGGATGTCGGGCTGCGGCAAGAGCTTGCGCGGGCCAATCGCCGGGTCGAACAGGCACGTCACTACGAGCAAGCGAGGCGTTTCTCGGGCCTTATTTCGGCGCGTTTCCAGCAGCAAAACCGCCGTGATTTCGTCGTCGTCACCGGGGGTGGGCCCGGCATCATGGAGGCCGCCAACCGCGGTGCTTTCGAGGTCGGCGCACGTTCGATTGGCCTCAACATCACGCTGCCCCACGAACAGGCACCCAACCCCTACATGTGCCCGGATTTGGCGTTCCGATTCCACTATTTCGCGCTGCGCAAGATGCACTTCTTGTTACACGCCAAGGGCTTGGTGGCCTTCCCCGGTGGCTATGGAACGCTCGATGAGCTGTTCGAGGTGCTCACCTTGATCCAGACCAGAAAGATGCAGCGTGTTCCGGTGGTGCTGGTCGGCCGTGCATTCTGGCGTCGCGTAGTTGATTTCGATCTTCTGCTCGACGAAGGCTATGTCTCTTCATCCGATCTCGACTTGTTCACCTGCGTAGACGATGCGGAGGAAATCGTCAGTGCCCTCGAACGCTTTTACGTCAACAGGGCGGCAGGCGATGGGGCAACATGATTGGCATCGGCGGGTATCGCTGGAGCCTGCGCGGCACCAAGGTGCGGCAGCCGATGCAGTGCGTTACCTTGTTGATTGCGGGTGCATTGTTCAGCCCGATTTCTGCTTTCGGTTCCGAAGTCTCGCTCTCTGCAGATCCTCCCTCCTGCTCGCCAGAGCAATCCCTGCGCTGGCGGGGCGGCACCCTGCGTCTGGAGAACGATTTATTCACCGGCTCCGACCGCAACTACACCAACGGTGTCGCGCTAACAGCAGTCTCACGTGATCTGCAAGGCGAGCTCCGTCCGGAGTGCCTGCCACAGCCGATTGGTTTGTACGCCCGCTTCATCGGCTGGGCTGATCCCGGCTTCTGGCGCGATTCCGGCGCCCAGACATCGTCGCAAAACCTCGTCGTGCGCTTTGGCCAGTCCATGTACACGCCCGAGAACAAGACGCGCACCGACGTGATTCCAGATGACCGACCGTACGCTGGTTTGCTCTACCTGGGTTTGGCGTGGAATCGCCGCATCCACCCACAAGCCGCCAGCTACGAAATGCTTGACGTGCGTGAGCTGACCCTGGGCGTGATCGGCCCCTGGTCGCTGGCCGAGCAATCTCAGGATCTGGTGCATCGGGCACGCGGCATTGAGCGATTTCGCGGCTGGGACAACCAGTTGCGCAACGAGCCGGCGTTTCAGATGGCCATGGAGCGCAAGTTCAAGCCGTACACGGAGGGTGCGGTCCGCCCTGGATGGGGCAGCGACGTGATCGGCAGCTATGCCCTGCGGGTCGGAAACATCGAAACCGCCGCCAGTACCGGCGTGGAGTTTCGCGCGGGCTGGAACATACCGAACGACTTCGGCAGCTATCCGATCCGCCCTGGCGCAGAGAACCGCCCGCCCTCTGGTGTTGCCGATCTGCGCACGACAACGCCGCAGTCGGTCCTGGCGCCCAAACCTGGGGCACATGTCTTCCTGAATCTGGAGGGTAAAGCCGTCGCCTGGGACTTCTCACTCGACGGAAACATGTTCCGGCATAGCCATCACGTCAGCCGGCGGCCTTGGATCGCGCAAGCAGCTCTCGGCATCAGTAGCCAATGGATCGTTGCTGGACGTGGCGTACGGCTCGCCGTGATGCGCGTTTGGAGAACCCGCGAGTTCGACCAGCAGGCGGGCCATCACGCATTCGGATCGATCGCGCTGAGTCTGGAATTTTGAGGACACCTGCAACCAATCGTTAGACCCAAAGCATTCGTCACAACATCAATGGAGAAATTCGTGAACCAGCCCTTGAAACCCAGATCGTTTTTCACCGTCCCGCTGTCCGTGCTCTTGGCAACCTTCGCCACGGCACTCGGTGCGCAGTCCGTAGAGGCGGCAAAGCCAATGGCGCTTCGTACCATAATGGAAAGACTCGGTCGCGACATGCAAGCCGTCACGGGCGCGATCTCCAAAGAAGACTGGCCGCTGGTCGCCGAGCTAGCACCACGAATCGCCAAGCATGCCGAGCCGCCCATGTCGGAAAAGATGCGCATCCTTGCCTGGCTTGGGGCAGACGCTGGAAAGTTTCGGGGTCTTGATGGACAGGTGCATGACGCCGCGACCGCCATGGGCGAGGCCGCAAAGCGGAGTGACGGCCAAGCAGTCATCGCGGCTTTCTCCAAGACCCAGCAAAGCTGCCTAGCCTGCCACCAGAGTTACCGTCGCTCGTTCGTGGAAAAGTTCTATGGAAGTCGCTAGCAGGGGATGGCTACACCTGCTGACGGAAGACTAGCCCCTATCCAATCGATATACCTCGACGAGTTCCAGGTTCCCAAGAAGCCACCCGTTCAGCGATCACGGGTTCCTGCTTCACCCGCCGCAGCACTCGTTGGATCTGACGTGCATGACTCCCGCATGCATGTGGGTCACACGGCACCATCGGATAACGCAGCACCTCGTCCAGTGAGATACGTTTGTGCTTGAGCAGCGGATGCCATGCCGGCACCGCGACCATGAGGGGGTCGCTCCAAAGCGCCTTAGCCACGATGTCGTCACCCACTTCACCAGACTGGGCCCTAGGTCATACAGATCGCCATGCAGCCCCTTGATTTGCTGCGACAGTGACACCTCGAACAGGCGCAACTCGACTTCGGGCTCCTCCTGCCAGCATAGCGCCAGCAAGGTCGGCAAGCGCGACGGGGTGATGCCATCGGACAGCGCAATGCGTTGCTGACCGTGAAAGCCGTTGGCCGCTGCCCTCACGCTGTCGCGGGCTTGCTGCAAGGCAGTGAAGATGCGCGGCACATGTTCCAGGAATTGCTTGTCCGCCCGCGTCAGCCGCTTGCTGCGGCTGCTCCGGTCGCAGTGCTTCAGCAGCGCGGTTACAGGTGGCGATCTCGAAGTCGCCGAACATGCCCATCGACAGTTCATCCGGCGCGATGCCCGCTGGCGCGAACTTCAGACGCCGCGCCGCCGCCCGTGTCGACAGACCAAATCGCTCGCCCTCGGGGAGTGACGTAAGACGCCGCGACTGTCTTCCTCGGGTCGCTGCGGCCACAGAAGACTAGCCGAGGCGCGCTGGCGCGAGTGCTCTAGCCATCCGCCATGACCGCCGCCCGCGCTCAAGCAGCGTTGCAATAACTCCGGACACCATTGCCCGCGTGCTGTGAGCCGGCGACGGCAGGCGCTGCAAGACATGCCGGTCTCTTCTCCGCACGCATGCGGCTCCCTACGATCATAAGGACTGGTCACGTCACGAAGGACTGCGCATGAACTTACGTCATCTTCGCTGTTTCATTGCTGTAGCCGAGGAACTGCACTTCGGTCGAGCCGCTCGGCGGCTGCACATAGAACAATCTCCCCTATCACGCACGATCCGCAAGCTGGAGACAACTCTAGGCGTGACGTTGCTCAGTCGCACGCCGCGTGGCGCAACCCTGACCTGGGCAGGGCGAGTCTTCTTGGAGGACGCCCGCCGCGTCATGTTGAGCGTTGAGCAGGCAGTGGCCAGAGCGAAGGCTGCTGCCTCCGGTTTTCAGGGCACTTTGCGCATCGCGCTGTCGAGAGACATAGGGCGGGCGAGGCTATCAGCACTGCTTGCGCTGTGCCGCGAAGAGTCGCCGCAGGTAAACATCCGGCTCTCCGAAGTACCGCTGACCGAACTCGTGCAGGGGCTGAACGCGGATCTGTTCGACGCCGGCTTTGCAATGGTCGATGAAGTGGAGGCCGGGATCATTGCTCAGCCGTTGTGGGCCGACCCCTTGGTAGTGCTCCTGCCCGCACGGCACCCGCTTGTAGCCTTCAAGGAAGTGCCGTTGCAGGAAGTGGTGAGCTATCCGCTGGTACTTTGTGATCCACGGGCATGCCAAGGTTGCGGTCGGCAGAGCGAACGACTGTTCCGCTCTGTCGATGTCCAACCGATTGTGGCCGAGTACGCCGCTTCTCACGGGCTGATGCTGACGTTGGTGGCCGCAGGGTACGGGCTAGGTTTTTCCACTGCCGCGCACTTGGCAACTTGCCAGCCGGCGGATGTTGTTGTCCGCCCGTTGGCCGGTCAGAGCGCATCGATAACCACCTATCTGTTACGAACCGAGGGTGGCATGACGGAGCCGTTGCAGCGGTTCATCGAACGCGCCGAACGTGTATGTCATCAGGACGCAAGCACATCACGCGCGATCTGACGCAGATCTATCGAAAGGTGCGCGGCTAGTTTTCTCGGATTGCGCGATTCATTTTTGGTCTTGCGGCTGACCCGATCTGCATGGCTCATGCGCTGTACTGATTCCAGTTTCGACGCAATTGCTGCGCCCTTCTGTACTCCAGCACCCGCCTGCGGGCTCGCCGCCGCGGTCATTTCACTGACGCGGAACGCATGAGCTTTTGCTGGTTGCAAACCGGCTCATCCTGTTGACGCATTGGCACTTTACGCCGTTGGAATTCCTACGGAAAACTTTGGCCAGGTTTCGGGTAAAGCGCGGCACCCATGCTTGATTCCAGGGGAGCGCGACCACCAAGCCGCGTGCCGGTCCAAAGGCAAAGCGCCCGCATTATGGTTGAGGAGTTTCAAGCGTAGCAAGATGTAGTTTGCCCTTGGCCGGCCGTCAGCGCCGATGCAACGCCTCCTTCCACGATGCCGGCCGGCCCTGCGCTTCATCCGGATTTCTGGGCAATCGCCTCGCCCACTTGGGCGGTGCGCGTCTGCCGGAGTTCGATCCGACGATGGGACGCACGCGACATGGAGAAATCGAGTTGCCTTGCCTTTGGCGCCAGGATCTACTACCGCCCGATCGAGGCGGCCATCCGTTGGGCGGGCCTGTTGCGCTTTGAGCCGCGGATTCTTGAAACGCTCGGGCCACGGGCCATGCCCGAGCCGAACGACTTTCCGCGCTGGCCCTTACTGCGCCTTTTTTCCGAGCGCATCTTCGACGCACTGGCACACGATGAACTTTCTTATGGCAAGGCAGGCATGGCGCAGGAATCTCAGCGCCCCGCACTCGACGATCCTGCGTTGATCGTGCGCCACGTCGACCTGAAGGCGTGGATGTCGCATTACTACCCCGGTGAGCGGCCTCCGTTCCTGTTCGACGGCATCGAGCGCGAACTGCACCCTGCGGTGAGCGTCGCCATGCTGAACGTGTTGCTGGCCGATCGCGAGGCCGCCAAGCTGCAGCTTGCCGAACTCGCACAACTGCATACGGCGCTGAAGGCGCAGCACGAAGCGTTGGCGAAGGAGCATGCCATTCGCATCCGAGAGGGCGATGCGCGTGAGCCGGGCCTGCGCAGCGAATCGACTTACCTGAACATCATTGGCGGCCTGCTGACATTGCTGTTGGGCAAGTCCCCCGCGGGCTCTGCCTACTCGTCCTTCCGCAACATGGATGCGGTGATCAGTGCGCTACTGGCCCACCATGAAGGGCGGCCCGGCATCAGCGAGCGGACGCTGTGGAGCAAGCTGGCACAGGCGCGTCGCCACCTGGAGGCATCGCGCTGAGCCTGTAACAGCAGACTGCAATTGCAGTTGCGTGTTCTGCAGTTGCAGTGAATTCCGCAGCAGCAGCATGTGGAATGCGAGGCACTTTCTGAACAACGCCATCGAGCGTCAAGGAGTGCCTCTCATGTCTTCGCAGACCATCGCGCCGGCCTTGCCGCCCGAGCACCGCATCCTGCGCCGCGCCGAGGTCGAAGCCAAGACCGGCTTCAAGCGCGCGCACATCTACAGCCTGATGAAGGAAGGCAAGTTCCCCAAGGCGCTGCGCCTGGGCGTGCGCGCGGTGGGCTGGGACTCGGTGGAGATCGAACAGTGGATCGCCGATCGCCTCAAAGAACGCGCCTGACGCTTCTTCTCGGTTCATGCCATTCGACGAGGAGAAGCCCATGCAGGTGGTGTCCATCATTTCGACCAAGGGCGGCGTGGGCAAGACCACGACGGCGGCCAACCTGGGCGGCTTCATCGCCGATGCCGGGCTGCGCGTGCTGCTGCTGGATCTGGACGTGCAGCCCACGCTGTCGAGCTACTTCACGCTGGACGTGCGCGCGCCCGGCGGCATCTACGAGATGCTGGCCTTCAACGAACGGCGCATCGAGCAACTGGTGTCGCGCACCGCGATCGCGGGCCTGGACCTGGTGCTCTCCAACGACGACCGCGGCGAACTGAACACGCTGCTGCTGCACGCACCGGATGGGCGCCTGCGACTGCGCCATTTGCTTCCCGTCTTCCGCACGCACTATGACTTGCTGCTGGTCGACACCCAGGGCGCGCGCAGCGTGCTGCTGGAGATGGCGGTGCTGGCGTCCGACCTGGCGCTGTCGCCGGTGACGCCGGAGATCCTCGCGGCGCGCGAGCTGCGGCGCGGCACGCTGCAGCTGATCGAGGACATCGCGCCGTATCGGCACCTGGGCATCGAGCCGCCGCCGCTGCGTCTGCTCATCAACCGTGTGCATCCTGTGTCGTCGAATGCGCGGCTGGTCCAGCAGGCGCTGCGACAGGTGTTTCAGGAACAGGCCGGCGTGCAGGTGCTGGGCACCGACGTACCGGCCATCGAAGCCTATCCGCGCGCTGCGACACGAGGATTGCCGGTGCACCGGGTGGAGTACCGGCAGCCGGCTGGGCGCACGGCGCCCGCGGCGTTGGAGACCATGCGCACGCTGGCCGGCGAACTGTTCCCCGTGTGGCGGGAGCGCTTCGCGCTGGTCACCGGTCGGGCCGATGCGGGAGGGGCCGGCCATGGCGAGCGCGCATGAACTGGCGCGCGGCCGCGAACGGCTGCGCGCGCTGATCGAGTTCGCGCTGGGCGAAGGCTGGCGCGTGGTTCGCACGTCCGGCGGGCACCTGAAATTCACGAAGCAAGGCTGCGCGTCGATCTACACCAGCTCGACGGCGAGCGACAACCGTGCCGACCGCAATGCCCGCGCACAGCTTCGCCGCGCCGACCGGCAAGCGCAGGAGAATGGCCGTGGCTGAGCTGACGCCGCAGGACATGGCTGCCAAGCTGCTGGCCACCGGCTTCGAGCGCAGCGGCCCTTCGGCCGCGACCTTGAGCGACCCCATCGCCGACACGCCGATGGTGGTGACGCTGGACCAGTTGCGGCCCTACGACCACGACCCACGCGTGACGCGCAACCCGGCCTATGCGGAGATCAAGGCGTCCATCCGCGAACGTGGGCTGGACGCGCCCCCCGCGATCACGCGCAGGCCGGGCGAGGCGCACTACATCATTCGCAACGGCGGCAACACGCGGCTGGCGATCCTGCGCGAGTTGTGGAGCGAGACCAAGGAGGAACGCTTCTTCCGCATTGCGTGCCTGTTCCGCCCGTGGCCGGCGCGCGGCGAAATCGTGGCGCTGACCGGGCATCTGGCCGAGAACGAGCTGCGCGGCGGGCTGACCTTCATCGAGCGGGCCTTGGGCATCGAGAAGGCGCGCGAGTTCTACGAGCAGGAAAGCGGCCAGGCGCTGTCGCAGAGCGAACTCGCGCGGCGACTGACTGCCGACGGCTATCCGGTGCCGCAGTCACACATCAGCCGCATGAACGATGCGGTGCGCTATCTGCTGCCGGCGATCCCGACGCTGTTGTACGGCGGATTGGGCCGGCATCAGGTGGACCGGCTCGCGGTGCTGCGCAAGGCGTGCGAGCGCACCTGGGAGCGGCGTGCGCTGGGCCGCACCGTGACTGTGGACTTCGCCACCTTGTTTCAGGACGTGCTGACGCAGTTCGACACACAGCCGGACGACTTCTCGCCGCAGCGGGTGCAGGACGAGCTGGTCGGCCAGATGGCCGAGCTGCTGGAGGCGGACTACGACACGCTGGCGCTGGAGATCAACGACAGCGAAAGCCGCCAGCGTGCGCTGACCAGCGAACCGGCGGCACCGACGCCACCGGCAGCGCCTGTCGTGCCTGCTGGTCCTCCCCCGCCGGTCTCCGCGCCTCAGCAGCCACCCGCCTCGTCTGTGCCGCGCGACACCACGCCGGTCGCGCCTCCGGCGCCAGCAGCGACACCGCCTGCATCGCCCGAAGCGCCGGAGGAGCAGCACGGGCAACGCGACGAGCGCCTGCAAGGGCACATCGTGACGCCGGCGCCGACCACCGAGCGCCTGCAGTCCATCCAGCGGATGGTCGCGGACCAGCTCGGCGACAAGCTGCCCGACTTCGAGGCCGATGCGCTGCGTGCGATCCCCGTGCAGGTCGGCGGGCTCTATCCCATCTCGGACGTCTGGTACGTCGAGCCGGGGCTGGACGTGCCGGATCGCCTGCGCGTGCACATCGCGCAGTTCGCGCGCGAGATCGCCGGGGAAGCGGCGGTCGCCGACCACATCGAGGCCAGCGTCGGCGGCATCGGCTTCGTCTGCGTGGCACCGGCCGTGGGCCAGGCGAAGGCGCTGCCGGCGTTCGCGCGGGCGGTGCTGACCCTGCTGCATGTGCTGAGTGCGGCTCCGCCCTCCGCGAATGGATTGGACCGCGCGCGGCTGGCCGACGAGCTGGCGGCGCTGCTGCATGGCCACGGCGGCTCGGCCACACGCCTGAGCGATGCTGCGCTGGTGAAGCTGTTCCGTTTGCTGCGCCTGGCGCGCCGGCTGCTGGATCTGGAAGCCGGCGTAGCGAGCCAGGATTCCTGAGCGCAGGAGGCTCCCGCATGTCGGCACCGCACCCGCTCAACCAGGCCGTGATCGCCCAGGCCCTGCATGACCTGCGCAACGGGCAGTTGCGCCGCTGCAAGGCGATGGGCTTCGGCGAGGAGGAGCTGGATGCGCTGAAGCACCCCGAACTCGTGAGCATGCTGGTGAATGCCACGGTGTCGTGGTGTTCGGTGTCGGTGAACCGGGAAGTGTTGAAGCGGCTGCTGAGCCAGGTGCACGACGTGGAGCGGGAGATCGCCACGGTGGACCGCATGCTGCGCCTGGGGGCGAGCACGGAGATGGTCAGCAAGTTCTACGGCCTCACGCATCAGGAAGTGGCGCTGCGCCGCGACATCCTCGGGCTGCCCAAGCGCAAGGGCCGGCATCCGGTGCTCGACGAGGCGCAGGACGTGGCCTTGTGGGAGCGCTGGAAGGCCGGCGTCACCGAGCGCCATATCGCCCTGACCGACGACATGGCGATGCTGGCGCTGACCATGGACCTGGCCGAGGCCATGACCCTGCCCATGTCGGTGATCTGGTCGGCGATACGGAACTGGATCGACCAGGGGCTGGTGTAGCCATGACCACGGGCAGCGCATCACGGCGCGATGGCCCGGTTGCGCTGTCGGCGTTGTTCGACGAGGCGCTGCGGCACCTTGAGCCGAAGGAACCGGCGCAGGGCACGGCGCCGGCCGCCGACGGTTTCCTCTACAGCGGCAACCGCCATGAGAGCGTGCCGCGCAGGCTGTTCCTCGACCGGCGCCTGACGCCGCTGGAGCGCAACGCCTGGCAGGTGTTCCGCCTGCAGCTCAACGACGACGGCGTGACCGCCTTTCCCACCTACGACCAGCTCCGCCCCTATCTGGCGTCCATGCCCTGTGCGGCGCAAGCCTCGCACGAGACCGTGGCGCGCGCCTTGACGCTGCTGCGGCTGACGCGCTGGCTCAGCCTGGTGCGGCGGCGGCGCGACCCGAAGACCGGCCGCATCCAAGGCAACCTCTACGTGCTGCACGACGAACCGCTGTCGCCCTTCGAGGCGATGCAGCTCGATGCCGACTACCTCGGCCTGGTGAGCCAGGCGCTGACCCATGCCGCCAAGGCGGTACAGATCGTGGGCATGAACACGCTCAAGGAGATTGCCGAAGACCCGCTGCTCAGCGGCCGCACGCTGCCGACCCGCCTGCAGGTGCTGGCGCAGCGCATGGCGCGGCATGGCTGGACGACGCCAGGTTATCCACAGGAGGGTGCGGACCACGAATCCGAAGAAGGCCAGGAAGCCCTGCTTCGGAATGGCGCGCGCCCGTCTTCGGAATCCGAAGCAGGGCCGAAACCCGCGCCGGACGGCTCTCTTCGGATTCCGAAGGAGGACCGTACAGTACGTAATGATCGTATAAATGAAGTACGTACAGTACCGCGCGCGAGGGCCTTGCAGAACCTGCGGCTGCCCGAGCGTTTCCTGCGCTTGAAGGACGAGCAGCAGGCCGGCGCGCTGGTGGCGCTGCAGCAGGTGGACGAGGCGCAGAGGCAGGCCGTTCTCGACGAGTGGGCGGCACGCTGCCACAACAGCGCGGTACGCAACCCGGCCGGCTACCTGTTTGGCATCATCCAGAAGGCGATCCGCGGGGAGTTCAAGGCCTGGGCCGGAGAAAGTGCATCGGCACCGCCAGCGCCCCCGTCACCTGCGCCCTCGTCACCGCCGGCATCCCGTGCGGCTGACCCCGAGGTCGCACGAGCCTACCTGGCTCAGCTCCGAGAAGCCTTGCGTGATCGCTGATGTTGACTATCCCCAGGGGATAGCTGGAACAGACATCTTTCCGCCGCGCTCGATTGTCGCCCGCCGAATGACAGGCGAAACTGTCGCCTGTGAATCAGACGAGGACAGCCACGCACGAGCCCGGCCGACGATGGACATGACGACTTCCCCCGCCACAAACGCACTGCAACCACTACAGCAAGACGTTCAGCGCTTGCTGGGCAGATGCCTGTTGCGCCTTCAACAATACGAGCGCCTCATGAAAGCCATCGTGGCCCACCACGAGATTTCAGGCCCGGCGCATTCGCTGGAGGCCATTCGCGCAGCGCGGATTGAAGATGCCGCGACCAAGACCCTGGGCACGTTGGTCGGACAACTGTTTGGTTCGTATGTCGTCACCGATGGAAATGGCGGCGAGGAACGCGACGACGATCTTCCCGGCGACGTGATTTCCTTTCGCACGCGCGTGCAACTGAGCCTGTCTGCGCAGGACTACGCCAACACCCAGGCCGACCTCAAAGACCTGGTATCGCTGCGCAACACTCTGGTGCACCACTTCATCGATCAGCACGATCTATGGACCGTGGACGGGTGCCGCGTTGCACAGGACGAACTCGGTTCCGCCTACACGCGCATCGATCAACACTTCGAGCAGCTGCGCGGCTGGGCCGAGCACATGGATCAGGCGCGGCGCCTGGCAGCGGAGTTCGTCCAGTCGGATGTGTTCCACGACCTGGTGGTCAATGGCATCGCGCCGGACGGCACGGTGGACTGGCCGGCCGCCGGCATCGTCCGCGCGCTGCGCGAGGCCGCCGCGCAGTTGGCCGTCGAGGGCTGGACACCCATCGCCGCCGCTGGCCGCTGGATCGCGGACCGGCATCCCGAGCAGCTTCCAGCCAAGTACGGCTGCAGCAGTTGGCGGCAGGTGGTGCATGAGTGCCGCCTGTTCGAGCTTCGCTACCGTGAGGTGGAGGGGCAACGGGCCGCCTGGTACAGACCTCGCGAAGCATAGCCCCGCAACGCGGTCTCACCTCCGCGCGAGCCGCGAACACATCCGCCGAGCTATCCCCAGGGGATAGCCGGCACACACAGCCTTCCGCGCGGAACAAACCGGGCGCGCATGGGCTGCGGTTTGTTGACTGACAGCCTTCCGGCCGATGCCGATGCTGGCGACTCGCCAATTCACCGCGAGTCGCTCCCATGGCCAACGAACGCACAGAACCCCTGCAACTGAATCTCGGATCGCTGCGCAGCGCGATGTCGCTGACGCTGCACACGCACCACGCTTCGCGCATCTGGCACGGCCGCGCGCCGACCGAGGGGCGCCCAGGCATCATCGGTCTCAACGGCTTCATCGGCGCCATGAACAAGATGAAGCGCGGCGCCGAGCAGGACGACCCGTACTCGGACTGGTGGATGTTGCGGATCGAGGACAAGCTCGCCGACACCAAGACCCGCCTGCAGACCCTGCGCGAACAGGTGGATCAGGCCCTGGCCGACGTGCCAGCGGCGCTGTCGCTGGGCGAGAACATGAACGTGCAGCCGGTGAAGCTGCCGCTGTTCGTGAACGCCCAGCTCGGCTTCATGGCGGTGTATCTGCTGGCCGACTACGACGACCTGGCACGCAAACTCATCCTGGCGCACCACACGGCGCTGATCGACCGCAGCACCTTGGAGCGCTGGCTCAATGATGGTGCGCACGCGCTGCGCAGCCTGTTCTCGCTGGCCCAGCAGTACCGCTACTCGGGCACGACGCGCGACGACTTCGCGGCGAAGAACGCGGCGGCGCGAGCGGCGCTGGAGAAGTTCGGCGAGTTGCCGCAGGACGTGCTGGAAGGCACGCGCCGCTCGCGCTTCGCGCCACCGATCGCGCGGCGGACGAACAAGCCCGGCACGCCGCCTGCTGCGCCTGCCATCGTGCCCGATGCGCAGGCTTCCACGGGTGGCGCAGCCGATGGTGCGGCGGGCGATGAGGGTGCTGGCGCATGACAGCATCGCCCCCTATCAGCCACTCCACGCGCTTCGTGGCGCTGGAACAGGCGGACTTCCAGCGGCTGGAACACGCAGGCTACCTAAAAGGCCTTTTACAGCCTTTTAAGGGTAAGGGGAGTCTGGAGACCTGGGCCAGCCAGTGCGCAGCGCTGCGCGACGACGTGATTGGCCTGGCGCAGCGGCGCGTGCTGCCCCAGGCGCGCGCCTACCCCTTCAGCCTGCTCGACGTGCAACTGGCCCAGCAGACCACTGGCGCAGGGACGACCTTCCTGCGCTGGCGCAACCTCGACCGTTCCTCCATGGGCGTGGCGTTGTGGGAGGCCCTGCTGGCCAACCCCGCGACGCCGGCCTCGCTGATCGACGAGCTGTACGCGATGGAACTGCAGCGCATCGTGCTGAACATGCAGATCAGCCTGACCCACAGCATCGCTCGCCAAGCCCTGGAATGCGCCAACAAGGCCGCGCAGGCCGAAGCGGCTTACCTGCGGCGCGTCCACGGGCATACCGCGTCCGTTCCACCCACCACCAAGGAGTCACCATGAGCACGCACTTCGTCGGCGAGGGCAACATCGGTTCTGCGCCGGACTACCGCGAATTCCCGAACGGCAACGACGAGCCGCGCCGGCTGCTGCGCCTGAACGTCTATTTCGACAACCCGATCCCGAAGAAGGACGGCGAGTACGAAGATCGCGGCGGCTTCTGGGCGCCGGTGGAACTGTGGCACCGCGACGCCGAGCACTGGAAGACGCTGTACCAGAAAGGCATGCGGGTGCTGGTCGAGGGCCGCACCGTGCGCGACGAATGGGAGGACGCCGACGAGAACGAGCGCGTGACGTTCAAGGTCGAGGCCCGGCGCGTGGGCATCCTGCCGTACCGCATCGAGTCGGTGGCGCTCAGCGCCAAGCCGGCCGGCGGACAGTAATTCGCCCATCGCCGTTCCCCCGAGGGCGGCTGTAGCAACCGTCATACGCCCGCGATGCACCAGCGAGCTATCCCCAGGGGATAGCTCCAAGGTCGTCCACGGAGTTCCAGCCGCCCTCCCGAAACGACGCTCTTGCTGTGCCAGCTCCTGCGGTCTATGCACACCGCTGCGGCAACGGACCGCCTGCCGATCACAAAGCGGTGTCTGCATCAATCGACTTCCTTGCTGCCGGCATCTCC
Source organism: Gammaproteobacteria bacterium (assembly GCA_016718385.1). Classification (GTDB taxonomy): domain Bacteria; phylum Pseudomonadota; class Gammaproteobacteria; order Pseudomonadales; family UBA5518; genus UBA5518. The sequence continues at coordinate 176,795 of JADKDK010000007.1, read as the reverse complement.
TGGCCCCGCCAAGCTGACGCCCATCCGATGAACCGCACATTTCCAAGGAGGCTTCATGCGCGTGTTCCTGTGCGAGAAGCCGTCCCAGGGCAAGGACATCGCCCGTGTGCTGGGTGCCGGTCAACGCGGCAACGGCTGCTACAGCGGCGCGGGTGTCGTTGTGACCTGGTGCATCGGTCATCTGGTGGAGGCGGTTCCGCCCGAAGGCTACGGCGAGCAATACAAGCGCTGGGCCATCGAGCAACTGCCCATTCTTCCTGAGCGTTGGCGTGTCGAGCCCAAGGCGGCGACCGCAGCGCAATTCAAGGTCGTGCAGCAGCTCGTCGCCAAGGCGGGCGAGCTGGTGATTGCGACCGACGCCGACCGCGAGGGCGAGATGATCGCCCGCGAGATCATCGAGCTATGCGGCTACCGCGGGCCGATTCAGCGCCTGTGGCTGTCGGCGCTCAACGATGCGTCGATCCGCAAGGCGCTGGGTGCGCTCAAGCCGTCCGCCGAGACGCTGCCGCTGTATTTCTCCGCACTCGCCCGATCGCGCGCCGACTGGCTGATCGGGATGAACCTGAGCCGCCTGTTCACGCTGCTGGGGCGCCAGGCCGGCTATAGCGGCGTGCTGTCGGTGGGGCGCGTGCAGACGCCGACGCTGAAGTTGGTCGTGGACCGCGATCGCGAGATCGCGCGCTTCGTCTGCGTACCGTTCTGGGCCATCGAGGTTGCGCTATCGCATGCAGGCCAGCCCTTCGTCGCAAGCTGGACGCCGCCGCAAGGCAGCACCGACGATGCGGGCCGCTGCCTGCAACAGCCGGTGGCGCAGCAGGCCGCCGAGCGCCTGCGCACGGCCGGCTCCGCCCAGGTGCTGTCGGTAGAAACCGAGCGCGTTCGCGAAGGGCCGCCGCTGCCGTTCGACCTGGGCACGCTGCAGGAGGTGTGCTCCAAGCAGTTGGGCCTCGACGTGCAGGAGACGCTGGACATTGCCCAGGCGCTGTACGAGACGCACAAGGCGACGACGTATCCGCGCTCGGATTCGGGCTACCTGCCCGAGAGCATGCTGGCCGAGGTGCCGACCGTACTCGACAGCCTGGTCAAGACCGACCCCAGCCTGCGGCCGCTGATCGAGCGCCTGGATCGCCAACTGCGCTCGCGTGCATGGAACGACGGCAAGGTGTCGGCTCACCACGGCATCATCCCGACGCTGGAACCCGCCAACCTGTCGGCCATGAGCGAGAAGGAGCTGGCCGTCTACCGGCTGATCCGCGCCCATTACCTCGCGCAGTTCCTCCCACACCATGAGTTCGACCGCACGATGGCGCAGTTCTCGTGCGGCGGTCAGTCGCTGGCGGCCGTGGGCAAGCAGATCGCCGTCACCGGCTGGCGCGAGGTGCTGGCGACGCCGGGGCCGGACGATGCCGATGGCGAGGATGCGCAGCGCAGCCAGGTGCTGCCCGCCCTGCATGCGGGCCTGTCCTGCCCGGTCGGAAAGGTGGATCTCAAGGCGCTGAAGACGCTGCCGCCCAAACCCTACACGCAGGGCGAGCTGATCAAGGCCATGAAGACCGTCGCCAAGTTCGTGACCGACCCGCGGCTGAAACAGAAGCTGCGAGATACCACCGGCATCGGCACCGAGGCGACACGCGCCAACATCATCAACGGTCTGATCGGTCGCGGCTACCTGGTCAAGAAAGGCCGCGCCGTCCGCGCTTCCGACGCGGCATTCACGCTCATCGACGCGGTGCCCTCGGCCATCGCCGACCCCGGCACCACGGCGGTGTGGGAGCAGGCGCTCGACATGATCGAGGCCGGCCAGATGGCGCTGGACACCTTCATCGAGAAGCAGTCCGTGTGGGTCGGCCAGCTCGTGCAGCAGTACCGCGGCGCAACGCTCTCGCTCAAGCTGCCGCCGGCGCCGGCCTGCCCGCAGTGCGGCACACCGATGCAGCAGCGCACGGGCAAGAGCGGCGCGTTCTGGTCCTGCTCGCGCTACCCGGACTGCAAGGGCACGCTGCCGATCGAGTCCCCGACGGGCCGGCGCAGCGCACCGCGCAAGCGGCGCGCTGCCTCCAAGGCGTCCTGATCCTCGCTTTTCCCCTGCCGCGCCGGCCACTTCACTGGCGGCGAGGCAAACGTCCCGCACCGCGCGGGACTCCAAAGCGCGCGTCTCCTTCTGCAACGGTGTGCGCGCCCCGTCTGCCCGGCATCGGGCGACGGGGCGAGAAGGTCATTGCTCCACGAATCGCGCCCGCCGCCATTCCCTTGATCGGTGTGCCTTGCCTCGGCCACGAGGGGCTTCCTGACGCCTTGCCGCCGCGCGAGCCGTGAGGAGGCCACTTGGGCCGAGGGTATTCCGTGCCGGTGCCCGCCGGCGGAACAACGGGCTCCCTTTGTGTGTGGATGCACGCCAGAGGTTTCCGGCCCCAGCCACGAAACGGGCCGGGTGCGATTGCTGACGCAGCGAACGGCTTTGACGACGGCCTGCGCTGACGCAGCCCACAGGTGGTTTTCCTTCCTCTCCAGCCGAAGGCCCGCGTGGCCTTCGGCGCCCTGGTCCTTGCCTTGTCCCGTGACGCGGGCCTGCCCTAAAGCGGGCCGTCCGCGATTCGGTTTTCCCTGCGACGGCAGCCATGCTTCGCGCCCATCCTCACGCCATGCGTTGCTGACAGTCGTCAGCGGCATGCCCTGGCAGTCTCGGTCTTCAAGACTGCAACGCGGTTCGCCGCGTTGACCGATCCAGTCCGCTTCGCATCGCCCACCGCGGACGCTCGCCGGTCTGGCGACGATGCACTTTTCTCAACCACCCGAGGGGAACCCCATCCCCTGCGGGATGCGTGCTCCCCGACCCACCAAGGAGCACGGCATGTCTGAACCTTCCGCATCTTCCTCTGCAACCGCAGTGCGCAGTGGTGCGCTGGCGCTGGCCTGGACCGGCAAGCGTTTGCCGCTACAGGTGCTGCGCAGCGCGGCCGGCCACTACATCGGCACGCAAGACGACGAAGGCCCGGTATCGCGGGAGTCCGTCGAGTATTTCCCGACCCACCTCGCAGCACAGCGCGCCCTGGATACCCATGCCTGGACGCAGCGCGCTCACCCCTGATTCCCACCCTTCAAGGAGTTCTCTCATGAATCTGTCTTTACCCGAAGACGTGCTCGATCAGATGGCGCTGGAACAGGCGCACTTCGACGCTGCACCGCAGGCCTTCTTCGAGGCCTGGAAGCGCGGCGCGCAGATCGCCGGCCACGAGTGGTTCGGCGACGGCACACGCGAAGGTCTGCAGCGTGCCACCACCAAGTGGGACCTGCGGCCCAACATGCTGATGCTCAACGACGCCCTGGGCGTGCTGAGCAGCGGTCAACGCATGTTCCTGTCCGCGATGGTGAGCTTCTACAACGCCCGCGAGGGCGGCGCGATGCTCAAGCGTTGCGGCTTCGAGGGGCTGTCCGACTTCGGCGGCCTCGATCTGGAACGGCGCCAGGTCATCGCTGACCTCACGCTGCACTACAACGGCTGGTGAGCCGCGCCTGGCAACCCACCGTCCTTTCATCCCACCCCACGAGGGACATGCGTCCCCGTTCGGGGCCATGTCCCTCCTTCTTTTCGCAGGAGCGGCCATGTCCCGAATCAGCATCTTCCACTGACCTGCACCGCCCGCCACCAGGGCGGTCCGACGCCGCGGCCGGCTGACCGGCTGCCACTTCATCCACCCGCTGGGGTTCAATCCCCGGCAGGGGATTGCCTCGGCCATCCTCTGCTGGAGGAATCCCATGTCCCATTCCAACAATCCCTTCGTCCGCGGCTACGACGGCCTGTCCGTCCAGCGGCTGCTCGCCGTCTCCTACGACGACGACTGCCCGCTGACATACTTGCCGCTGCACCCCTCGCAGTCGCACCTGCCGGACAGCCAGGTCGAGCGCCGTGCCTGCGTCTTCTGCGACGACTTCGCGCTGATCACGGAAGGCCAGAACGTGCCGCCCGAGCTGGACGCGCAGTGCCCCAGCCACGGCATCGCCCGAAACCTCGTCTACGCCGTCATGGCCGAAGAAGCCGGCCAGCCGCTGCACGTCGGCGATACCTACTCCGAGGAAGCCGCACGCGAGGTGGTGCGGCGCCTGCGCTTCGAGACCGGCTTCTACAGCCGTGCCTGGGAAATCAGCTCGGCGCACATCACCGAGGAGGCCGGCCGCTATCTGGCCAACCTGGCCGACATCGCCACGCCGAGCGGTTTTCTGTTCATCGCCTTCCGCATTCCCTACAGCCCGGCGGTCGGCGTGAAGCTGATCGCCACGCCCTGGACGGATGCGAACGTGCAGCAGGTCGAGGGCATCACCGCCGAAGAACTGCGGCAGGAGCACCGGGCCAAGGGCATGCCGGAGTCCCTCGTGGAAGTGTTGCACCTGGCTGCGCTCGCCGACGTTCGCATGTTGGTGTTCGATGCCGACGCGCCCGTGCTGGACGGGCTGACGCTCTACGACGACGAGTAACCCGCAACCCATTCGAGCCCCCACGTAGGGGCTCTTCTTTTGCGCGGAACGCGGTGCCGGCGCATTGCCGATTCCCAACGGACGGCCGCCGCCATGTGCCGCACGCTGGCCGCATGTTCGCTGGCGTTGCCGGCAGCATGCCCAGGCAGTCGAGACCTTCAAGACTGCGGCGCGGTTCGCCGTGCTGGTTGCTTCGTTCTCCGGGCGCACCCGCGTCCATCCACCTCACCCTCAAGGGATCGACCTCCCTTGCGGGCGGGAGTCCCTTGGTTGCCACAAGGAGTCTCCCCATGGATACCCAAGCCATCCGCGCACAGATGCCGACGCTCGTTGTCGGTCATGTGCCTTCCAACGTCCGTTCGTTCAAGTTCAACATCTTCGACGGCCAGCCCAAGGTTTCGACGCTGGGCTTTCACATCGACCCGAAGCCTTTCGAGGGCAAGGTCATCGCCACCACCGACGAGGCCATCGTCGTCAAGACGGGACGGGCCGAGTTCGCGGTGCTCGATCGCACGCTCGTGACCGAAGTGCCCGACGAGGGCGCCAAGGTGCAGGTCGAACCCTATGTCAGACGCCGCTTCGACGGTCAGCGGGCGGACACGCCCGAGGAGCAGACCGAGTTCACCGCCGACGGCCAGCCCTACACGGTGAAGCGGTTCGTGCTCGGTTCCGCACCGGCGAAGCTGCCGATCCCCGAGCCGCGCTGCCCCGAGCTGCAGGAACTGATCGACCAACTGGAGCAGTTGCCCGCTCCCGACGGTTTCCGGCGCATCACCCACATGCTGGTGGATGCCGGTGCGCGGGACATCACCTGGGTCGATCCGCTGCCCGCCGACATCATCCGCACGCCGCCGGCCATCGGCTTCACCGTCGCCACGACGAAGTTCCAGGGTTGCGTCACCGTGCTGTATGAGCGTGGCCTCGACCTCTACGCGGTGGAGCTGCGCCGCGACGGCGAGCTGGTTGAACGGGTCGATGAGGTGTTCTTCGACACCCTCGGCGAGACGCTGGAACGGCTGATCGACGACGGGAGCTGGAGCCGCATCCGCGTGCAGTGCCTGTTGTCGGGTCGCAAGGCTGTCCGGCACTGATCTCCCAGCAGCTTCCCGCCTTCGCGGCGGGAAGCCTCTCTTCCTGCCTCCCTGGAGATCACACCCATGACTGTTCGATTCAAAGGCACGGAGCTGCGGCCCGTGCTCGCCGAAGCGGTGGCGAATCAATGCCGCGTCATCCTGGTCAAGGATCAGGGCGTGTACTTCCTGGCCGAGCGCGGCGAGCGCCGACCCGATGGTCGCCAGAAGACCATCGCCTATGCCGCTGGCTGCAACCCGGATGTCGATGCGTTCGATGACTGGTGGGAGCTGGCGCGCGCCGAGTTCGGCGGCGATGACTTCGGCGAGTTCTTCGATCCGAAGGAGGGCGTGTTTGCGTGCATCCTGCACAGCGAGGACGATCTCGACGTGTCCGCCACCGCGACACACCTGTCGCTGCAGGCGGTTCCTTCCGCGCCCAGCGGTAACTGACCGCCCATCCCTGGCCCCCGCTCCGGGGGCCTCTTTCTTCCCGGCAATGCGGACAGCCGCGAGTGCCAATTACCGCTCGCATGCGCGCCGCCCCGGCGCCACGCTTCCGGCCATGTTCCGCTGACGTCCGTCAGCGACATGCCCAGGCAGCCACGATCTTCAAGGCTGCGACGCGGTTCCGACCGCGTTGATCACCCCAGTTCGCACCGGCATCCATGCGCGAACGGCCATCGGTTCTCGATGGCGATGCCACCAAGCTGTTCCATCAACCCACGCGGGGGTTCCACACCTTCCCCGCCTTGGGTCGGGTGTGTCTCCGCCTCATTGTTCTCAGGAGATTCACCATGACCACTTCCACCGAAAAGTCCTACTTCGATCTGCACATCACCGGCCTCGGGTATCTCAATCGCATCCGCGAAGTGAAGCCCAAGAAAGGCGATGCGTTCCTGGCCTGCGACATCGCGGCTCTGAACGGTCCCAGCGATGACGTCTCGTATGTGCGTTTCGACACGCGCGTATCGGGTTCGGAAGCGCAGCACCTGGTGCGCCGCTGCATTCAGGCGGTCGACGCCGAGAAGAAGGTGATGATCGGCTTCCGCCTGGGCGACCTGTGGACCGACACCTTCACCTACTCCAAGGGCAAGCGTGCCGGCGAGCAGGGGGTGAGCCTCAAGGCCCGCCTGCTGTTCGTCAGTTGGATCAAGGTCGACGGCAAGCTCGTCTACAAGGCCGAACCCAAGCCGACCGAGACCGACGAGCGGGAGCCGGAAGTCCCTGTGACGTCCGACGCGCCCGCTGCGCAGCAAGCCTCGGCACCGGAGCCTTCCAAGCCCGTCGCCGATGCTGCCGACGACGCAGCCGATGCCCCCGCATTGGCCGTTGCCGAGTCGTTCTGATCCGCAAGGCCCCATCCCCGGGGCCTTGTCTTCTCTTCGTCAGCAGGAGACCTTCATGATCACCATCCCCGGCCAACTGGCCATCAAGACCATCCACGGCAGGAACGGCGACTTCAACGTCGGCCGCCTGGCGACCTCGATCGGCGAGTTCGTCGTGAAGAACGCCGAACTCGATCAGTACGCCGAGGGCAAGTACGACGGTGATTTCGTCATCGTCGAGATTCGCCCTCCACGTACAACGCCAACGGCCGCATGGTCATCGAGATCCGCGCCCATCTGGGCGGGATGACGCTGTCCAACATCGACGCCCTGAGCCGCGACGAAGCCCGCCGGCTGAGTCCGCAGGAAGTCGATCCGATCGACGAGGAAGCGCAGGCGCCCGCGCCGGCAACGCCCCCGGCCAAGCCGAAGGCGAAGTCGCGCAGTCCGCGCGATCCCCTGGTCGATACCACGCCGTTCGGCAGCGAACCGGCTCCCGTGTCCGCTGCGGCCTCGGCCGAGGCAGACGACGCGGCGCTGTTCGGTGCCTTGTGGCCCCTGGGCGAGACCGTGAAGCTCGATGCGACCGTGGATCGTCGTGTGCTGCGTCAGCAGCGCGACCGTCTCGACAAGCTGGGCTACGAGTTCGCTCCGTTGTCCCAGGACTGGCACCTCAAAGCTGCCTGATCCATCCGCCGCCTTGCGCGGCATTCCGCCACCCGCCGGGGTTCTCCCCCGACGGGGAGGGCTCCGGCCTTTTCTTCAAGGAGACCCTCATGGGCTGGACCTTCGTTCGTCAGACGCGCGATCAGTTGATCCGCGAGCTGCTCGCTCCGCAGGCGTCCGAACGCGCTTGCTGCGAAGTCATCGACCACACACTGGACGGCGACGTTCTGTGGACCGTGGTTCGCGTCACCGCCAGGCAGGCGGGCGTCATGGGCCTCGCGGCCGGTGAGTCCGTCTGCTACATCGGCTGCCATCTGCTGGAAAGCTCGGGCGGCGATTGGGGCTACAAGTCCCTCGATGAGTCCGTGCATCCGTACTACTACTCGTGCCCGCTGCGCTATCTCGACATGGCGCCGGTGCAAAGCTCCGAGTGGCGCGAGCGGGTTCACCGCTTCCACGCGGGGCGCGCTGTCTAGCGGCACGCATCTTCCTTCACCCAACCGGGGCGAGCACGGCCCCGCGGGCTGTGGTTGCTCCTTCTTTTCCAAGAGGACATCACCATGCCTGCACCTTCTTCCGCGAAACCGCTGTACCGCATCGACGAATGCCCCGACCTCATGGCCGACGGTTGCGTCGGTGACGAGCAGGGCAATCTCGTCTTTCTCTCGATCTGGGCGCGCGACACCGCCGTTCAGGAGTTCCTCGCCCGCCTGACCCTCGGCCGGGACGAACAGGGACTGGATCAGTTCCACGTCATCACCGAGCAGGGCGCATCCATCCCGGTCTTCGTCGGCAACGTCGAGAACCTGGAAAAGCGCATCACCCGCGCCTATCGGCGAACGCTGTTCGGTTCGCTGACGAATGTGTGGCTGTTCGATCGTCGCTGCGTGAAGCCAGACAAGGCCAACGCCAGCGCGCTGGCGCTTCTGCCCAGGGATTCCGCTCACCGGCTCGACCGGCTGTGGACGCTGGTGCAGGACACCTGCCCGCTGCCACTGCTCGACCACTGGCGCGACACCGTGCTGGAGCTGTTGCAGACACGGCGGATGCTGACCGGTCTTCCCTTGGCCCTCGGGCCGCTGGAAGGCCATCGGCTGGCCCTCGATGTCCCGGCGCTGACGAAGGCGCTGGGCGAGCTGATCCGCAACGGCACCCTCGGCGCCACGCAGTACGAACTGGCCGCGAACGCACCGCTTCGGCGTGTGGCGTGAGCCATCCCCACGGGCATGCGCGCCGCGCGTGCCCGCCTTCCCTCATCCATCATCAGGAGAAATCCATGGCACTCATGTTTCCGCGCCTGGCGCGCAATTTCATCCGTAACGGCTACTTCCCCACCGACGAGCCGACGCTGGAGCGGGCCTTGTCCGCACTGGCGCCGTCTCCCGGCTCCATGTCCATCCTCGATCCCTGCGCCGGCGAAGGCGTGGCGATTGCCGAAGCCGCCCACGCCCTCGGGCGCGAGCAGGTCCAGGCCTTCGCCGTCGAGTACGACGCCGAGCGTGCCCGCCACGCACGGCAACTGGTCGATCGCTGCATCCACGGTGACCTGATGGACACGCTGATCTCGCGCCAGTCCTTCGGGCTGCTGTGGCTGAACCCGCCGTATGGCGACCTGAGCAAGGACGTGAACGGCAACATCGGCTATCAGGGCCAGGGCCGTGCGCGGCTGGAAAAGCTGTTCTATCAGCGCGCGCTGCCGCTGCTGCAGTACGGTGGCGTGCTGATCTTCATCGTGCCGTCCTACGTGCTCGACGCCGAGCTGGTCGGATGGCTGACGCGCCACTTCGCCGACCTGCGCATCTACCGTGCGGTGGAAACGCAGTTCAAGCAGGTGGTGATCTTCGGTCGCAGGATTCGTCAGCGCGACCAGGCATCGGAGTCGGTCAAGGCCGTGCGCGGTCTGCTGCTGCAGATCGGACAGGGTGACGCCGAAGCCGAGGAACTGCCGCTCGAATGGCCGTTCCTGCCGTACACCGTCCCTGCCAGCCCGGCCGAGCCGGAGCACTTCTATCGCGTGACGATGGAGCCCGAGCAGTTCGCCGATGAAGTCGGCCGGCTGCAAGGACTCTGGCCGGCGCTCGATACGCACCTGGGCGCCGCGCAGCAATCGCTGCGTCCGCCCGCGCGGGCCTTGTCGCACTGGCATCTCGCCCTGGCCTTGGCCGCAGGCGCGATCTCCGGCGTAGTGAAGTCCAAGAGCGGGCGCGTGCTCGTCGTCAAAGGTGATACCCACAAGGAGAAGACCCTCCAGACGGAATACACCGAACGCGACGACGGCTCCGTGGCCGAGACGCGCATCCTCACCGACAAGTTCGTGCCGGTCATTCGTGCATGGGACTTGACGCTGGGCTCGCCTACGTGGGGCGAAGTGCTGACCATCCGCTGATCGCTGTTCCCTGACGGTTCGCCGTCGCTTTCATCCACCCACCGGGGTCACGTTGCCCCGATGGGGTGCCGTGGCCCCTTCTTCCAGAAGGAGAAACCACCATGGCACTCGCAGTCCTCAACCTCGCGTCACAAGCACGCTTTTCGCCCGGGCAGGTGGTCATGACCGCCGGCGTCGACGAGCTGGTCCGACAGGGCCGGCTCAACCCCTCGCCGTACCTGCGCCGCCATCTTCATGGCGATTGGGGCGACCTGGACGACAGCGATCGACGGCAGAACGACGCCGCGCTGCAATCCGGTGAGGATCGTCTGTTCTCGTCCTACCAGGTCACGCGCGACCTGAAGCTCTGGATCATCACCGAATGGGATCGCAGCGTCACCACGCTGCTGTTGCCCAGCGAATACTGATCCGCATCCAGCGGCCTCGCGCCGCTTCTTTCTTCCCACCCAGGGGCATGTCACCGCCCCGTGGGGGAGGTGCATGCCCCATTGCTTTGGAGCATCACCATGTCCCTCGATCTCGAAACCGTTCCCGAAACCGCTGTGCAGGGCGACCTGCTCGAAGCGGCCGCTTCACCCCTCACGCTCAGCCTGCAGGACTTCGTGTCCGAGTTCGGCGACGAGCTGCTCGACTCGCTCAACCGCGCCAATCCTCCGGTCTACACCGGCCAGGTGCGGGTGCATCGGCAACTGATCCTCGCCGCGCTCAAGCGCAAGCTGTTCCCGGCGCAAGCCGATGTGGTCCATGCCGTCACCGAGCTACTGGTAGACCGCGGCGAACGCGCCGCGATCGTCAATGGCGAGATGGGTTGCGGCAAGACGACCGTCGGCATCGCCACGGCCGCCGTGCTCAACGCCGAAGGCTACCGCCGCACCCTGGTGCTCTCGCCACCCCACTTGGTCTACAAGTGGCGGCGCGAAATCCAGGAGACGGTGGCCGGTGCCAAGGTCTGGGTGCTCAATGGCCCGGACACGCTGGTCAAGCTGCTGAAACTGCGCGAGCAGTTGGGCGTGCCGGCGCAGGGCCAGGAGTTCTTCGTCCTGGGCCGCGTGCGGATGCGGATGGGGTTCCACTGGAAGCCTGTCTTCGTTCGGCGGCGCACGCCTCACGGCGACGTGGGGGCCTGCCCGGATTGCGGGCATGTCATCACCGACCTCGACGGCGAGCCGATCAACCCGGTCGAACTCGAAGCCGAGGAGTCCCGCCGCAAGTGCAGCCACTGCCGTGCACCGCTGTGGTCGTTGATCCGTCCCAGAGGCCTGTCCGCCAGCGACCAGTCCTCGACCGTGCTCAAGGCACTGAAGCGCATTCCAACCATCGGGGAAGTCACCGCGCAGAAGCTGATGCAGAAGTTCGGTGACGCCTTCCTCGCGTCGATGCTCGGGGACAACATCCACGAGTTCATCAACCTGATGGATGACAACGGCGAGCTGGTCTTCTCGGACCGGCAAGCCCATCGGATGGAACGCGCGATGGCCAACATGGAGTTCGGCTTCGGCGAGGGCGGCTACCAGCCGTCCGAGTTCATCAAGAGGCAGCTTCCCCAAGGCACGTTCGACCTGCTCATCGCCGACGAGGCGCACGAGTACAAGAACGGCGGCTCCGCACAGGGCCAGGCCATGGGGGTGTTGGCGGCCAAGGCGCGCAAGACGCTGCTGCTCACCGGCACGCTGATGGGCGGCTACGGCGACGACCTGTTCCACCTGCTGTTCCGAGCCCTGCCGGGGCGGATGATCGAAGACGGCTACCGGCCGACCAAGAGCGGCAGCATGACGTCGGCCGCGATGGCGTTCATGCGCGATCACGGCGTCCTCAAGGACATCTATTCCGAGAGCACCGGCACGGCGCACAAGACGGCCAAGGGCACCAAGGTATCGGTGCGCACGGTCAAGGCGCCGGGCTTCGGTCCCAAGGGCGTGCTGCGTTGCGTCCTGCCGTTCACGGTCTTCCTCAAGCTGAAGGACATCGGCGGCAACGTGCTGCCGCCCTACGACGAGGAGTTCCGCGAAGTCGCGATGGACACGGCGCAGGCCGCGGCCTACCGCGAACTGGCGGGTCGGCTGACCCAGGAGCTGAAGCAGGCCCTGGCGAAGCGCGACACGACGCTGCTCGGTGTGGTCCTCAACGTGCTGCTGGCCTGGCCGGATTGCTGCTTCCGGTCGGAAACGGTGGTGCATCCGCGCACGCGCAACACCTTGGCGTTCGTTCCGGCTCAGTTCAACGAGCTGGAGGTGATGCCCAAGGAACGCGAGCTGATCGAGATCTGCAAGCAAGAGAAGGCAGAAGGTCGCAAGACCCTGGTCTATTCGGTCTACACCGGCACGCGCGACACCACGTCGCGTTTGAAGGTGCTGCTGGAGCAGGAAGGCTTCAAGGTGGCGGTGCTGCGCGCGAGCGTGGATGCCTCCCGCCGCGAGGACTGGATCGCCGAGCAGTTGGACCGCGGCATCGACGTGCTCATCACCAATCCCGAGCTGGTGAAAACCGGCCTGGACCTGCTGGAGTTCCCGACCATCGTGTTCCTCCAGTCGGGCTACAACGTGTATTCGTTGCAGCAGGCCGCCCGGCGCTCATGGCGCATCGGCCAGAAGCAGCCGGTGCGCGTGATCTACCTCGGCTACGCCAACTCCTCGCAGATGACCTGCCTGGGGTTGATGGCCAAGAAGATCATGGTCTCGCAGAGCACGTCGGGCGACGTGCCCGAATCCGGGCTCGATGTCCTGAACCAGGATGGTGATTCCGTCGAGGTCGCCCTGGCCCGACAGCTTGTCACGGTCTGATCCATGTGCCCATGCCGGTGGCCCCTCGGGGTCGCCGGCTTCTTTCCACGGCCCTTCGGGGCCGTTTTTCTTGGGCGTATGGCAGTCCATGGCGCCGCCCCGCCATGTATTCGGGCGGGCGCCAGTGCGTTTTGTTTGCTGCCCGCAGGCCAAGCGGCGGCGATGGTGAGCGCTCCGTGTTCCAGGGAAGCGCCCTCCATGCAACCATCCATCCGCGCTGTTCACCGCCTGGCCCTCGTCACTGGCTTGCTGGCCGGCAGCCTGTTGGCCGCCGGCTGCGCCACGACCGCTGCGCCGTCTGCGCCAGCGGTGCCGGCCGCATCGCCAACCGCCGTCGCGCCGGAGCCGGGTTTCGTTCCGGTGGCCCGCTACGGCCGCTACACCCTGGTCGAGCTGGTGCCGGAACCTGCGCAGCGTGATCTCTTGCAGCAGGCGGTGGAGGTCTCGATTCCGCCCATGTTCGATGCCAGCGTGGGCGATGCCATGCGCCATGTGCTCCTGCGCTCCGGCTACCGGCTCTGCGATGCGGCCGAGGCCGCCACGCTCTACGCGCTGCCGCTGCCCGCCGCACACCTGCGCCTGGGCCCGCTGATGCTGCGCGATGCCTTGCTGACCCTTGCCGGCCCGGCCTGGGAGCTGTCGGTCGATGACTTGACCCGCCAGGTCTGCTTCAGCCGGCACGGTGCTCCCACCTTCCTTTCCGCCAACCCGCCCGGCACCGCCACGCCCGTGCCGGACGCCGACCGGCCCGAGGAGATGCAGCCATGACCTTTCCCCAAGCGCCATCCGAGCGCAATTCCCGCACGCGCTGGCTCAAGATCGCCGCGGCCTTCTGGCTGCTGCTCATCAGTGCCGTGGCACTCATCAACAGCGTCGGCCTGTCGCGGCTCGCCGAACAGACCCAGAGCAGCGCACAGGATGCGCAGGTCAATGCGCTGGGCCTGCGCGTGGCCGATCTCGAACAACAGGCCGATGCGGACAAGCGCCGGCCGGCGCCGATCAGCCAGGCCGAATTCGCCACCGCGCGGCAGGCGCTGGACGAACGGATGACGCGCCTCGAAGAGGCCGACGAGGCGAGGGCCCTGGCCGTCGACCTGCAGACGCTGCAGGCGCGCGTGAACGGAATCGAAACCCGCCTGGAGAAGGCCCGGCAGGTGGCATCCGCCGCTCGCCCGCGCGCTCCGGTTGCGACGAAGCCCAAGGTGCCGGAGCCGCCGTTCCGGGTGCTCGGCGTGGAGCTGCGGGGAGGCGAGCGCTTTCTGTCGATCACCTCCACCGCCGCGGCCTCGCTCGCGGGCGCCCGGCTGCTGCGCGAGGGCGATGCCGAGGGCGGCTGGCAACTGCAGTCCATCGAGGCGCAGGCGGGCGTGTTCCAGGTGAACGGCCAGACGCAGCGCGTTGCGGTGCCGTAGGAGGTCGCCATGAACCTGCGGCCGTTGCTCGCTGCCGTCGTCCTGTTCGCCGCTTTCGGCGCATCCGCCCAGCCGGCCCCGGTGACGAACTCGCGCATGGTGCCCGCCCAGGTGCAGCCGGGCGCTGATGCCGCGCTCGACGAGAGGCAGGCGCGGGAGTGGGGGCTTCGCTCCGAGGAGTGGGCGCGTTACCGGCAACTGATGCAGGGGCCGCTCGGGGTCTATTCGCCCCAGCTCGATCCGCTCACGGCGCTGGGCATCGAGGCCCGCAGCGAGGAGGAGCGCAGGCGCTACGCGGAGTTGCAGGTGCAGGCCGAGGCCCGGCGCGTCGGCAAGACGCTGGCCTACCAGCGGGCCTACGACGCGGCGTGGCAGCGCCTGTTTCCCGGCCAGCCGCGCGTGAGCCTGCCCGGCGCCAAGGCGCAGGGTGCCGGCAACACCGGCTCCGGGCGCCTGGCGGTCTTCGTCAAGGCCGACTGCGCACCGTGCGCGCAGCGCGTGCAGCAGTTGCAGGCGGCCGGCACGGCCTTCGATCTCTACATGGTCGGCAGCCGTCAGGACGACGCGCGCATCCGGCAGTGGGCCACCCAGGCGGGCATCGACCCGGCCAGGGTGCGCGCCCGCACCATCACGCTCAACCACGATGCGGGGCGCTGGCTGTCGCTCGGCCTGCCCGGCGATCTGCCGGCCGTGGTGCGCGAGGTGAACGGCCAATGGCAGCGGCAATAGGTACTCCGGGCCGGGAGCGTCGGCCATCCCGCGTCGCCATCCGCTGCGCCAGCGCCGCGCTGCTGCTCGCCACCGGCGGCTGGGCGTTGGCCGCCCTGGCGCGGGAAGTGCCGCCGCCGGCCTATCGACTGGCGGCGCATCGTGCAGACGTGCCGGCGGCGGTGCTGTACGCGGTGGCCTTGCAGGAGAGCGGCGCCATGCTGCGCGGGCGCCTGATCCCCTGGCCGTGGACGCTCAACGTCGCCGGCACGCCGCAGCGCTACGCCACCCGCGCCGAGGCCTGCGCGGGGCTGCGCCGGGCGCTCGCCCGCACGCCGGCCAATCGCATCGACGCCGGCCTCGGCCAGGTCAATCTCGGCTACCACGCGCATCGCTACACGCAGCCCTGCGAGCTGCTGGACCCGTACCGCAACCTCGCCATCGCTGCGGAAATCCTGCGCGAACAGCACACGCCGGGCGAGGACTGGCTGCTTGCCATCGGCCGCTACCACCGGCCCGCCGGCGGGGCACCCGCGGCGCGCTACCGGCGCAGTGTGCATCGGCACCTGACCCGCGTGCTCGACCCCGGCGTTCCCGTTCCAACCCTCCAGGCCACCACGCCATGAACCACATCGTCCTCATCGCCGCCATCGGGCTGCTGTCCACGACCACCGTCTTCGCCCAGACCGCCTCCGCGCCGCTGATCGTCGTCGAAGACCGCGGCGGCGACTCCGCGCTGCCGTACTACCAGTCGCTGAATCCTCAGCCGGATCAGGCCACACCGCCGGCCCCGATGCCGGCCCCTCGCGTGGGCAACGCGGCCGACGCCGAAGCCGCCATGCTGCCGGTGCGCTCGACGCAACTGTCGCCGGGCGAGGTGCAGCGCCGCGTCATCCGGGCGCCGGGCCTGACGGCGCTGTTCCTGATCGGCGACGACGAGCGTTCGCGCGCCTGGCTGCGGCAGCGGCAGGCGGCGCTGCGCGAGCTGCAGGCCGTGGGCCTGGTGGTCAACGTGGAGTCGATGGCCGCGCTGACGGCGCTGCGCAGGCTGGCTCCCGGCCTGACCCTCTCGCCGGCCTCCGGCGACGACCTGGCCCAGCGCCTGGGCCTGCGCCACTACCCGGTGCTCATCACGTCCACCGGCGTCGAGCAGTAGGTGCGCAAATGGCCCAACCGCATGCGGTCGAGGTTCTGCTGCGGCCAGCGGTGGAGCTTTATACCGTGGCGGTCTGCACCGGCGCCGCGATTCTGTGCCTGGTGGCACCGTGGTCGCTCGCGCTGAACCCGCTGCTCGGCCTGGGCTCGGCGCTGGCCTTCCTGACCTTCGGCGCGATTCGCCTGCGCGATGCCTGGGCGATCCTGCGCTATCGCCGCAACATCCGGCGTCTGCCGCGCTACGTGATGACCAGCCGCGACATGCCGGTCAGCCAGCAGCGGCTCTTCGTCGGCCGGGGCTTTCGCTGGGACCAGCGTCACACGCACCGGCTGATGCAGACCTACCGGCCGGAGTTCCGCCGCTATGTCGAGCCGACGGCGATCTACCGGGCCGCCCGGCGGCTGGAGGAGCGGCTTGAGTTCGCGCCGTTTCCCGTCTCGACGCTGGCGCGCGCGCTGGCCTGGGACAGCCCGCTCAACCCGGCGCGGCCGCTGCCGCCGGTCGGCGGAATGCCGCGCCTGCATGGCATCGAGCCGCACGAGGTCGACGTCACCCTGCCGCTGGGCGAGCGCGTCGGCCACACCCTGGTGCTGGGCACCACGCGCGTGGGCAAGACGCGGCTGGCCGAGCTGTTCATCACCCAGGACATCCGCCGCAAGGTCCGCGGCGAGCACGAGGTGGTGATCGTCTTCGACCCCAAGGGCGATGCGGACCTGTTGAAGCGCATGTACGTCGAGGCCAAGCGCGCCGGGCGCGAAGGCGAGTTCTACGTCTTCCATCTGGGCTGGCCGGACATCTCGGCGCGCTACAACGCCGTGGGCCGGTTCGGGCGGATCTCCGAGGTGGCCACGCGCATCGCCGGACAGCTCTCGGGCGAAGGCAACAGCGCCGCCTTCCGCGAATTCGCCTGGCGCTTCGTCAACATCATCGCGCGCGCCCTGGTCGAGCTGGGGCAGCGGCCGGACTACCTGCTGATCCAGCGCCACGTCATCAACATCGACGCGCTGTTCATCGAGTACGCCCAGCACTACTTCGCCAAGAACGAGCCGAAGGCCTGGGAGGTCGTCGTCCAGCTCGAAGCCAAGCTGAACGACAAGAACATCCCTCGCAACATGATCGGGCGCGAGAAGCGCGTGGTGGCCCTCGAACAGTACCTGTCCCAGGTGCGCATCTATGACCCGGTGCTCGACGGCCTGCGCAGCGCCGTGCGCTACGACCGGACGTACTTCGACAAGATCGTCGCTTCGCTGCTGCCGCTGCTGGAGAAGCTCACCACCGGCAAGATCGCGCAACTGCTCGCGCCGAACTATTCCGACCTGTCCGACCCGCGGCCGATCTTCGACTGGATGCAGGTCATCCGCAAACGCGCGGTGGTCTACGTGGGGCTGGATGCGCTGTCCGACGCCGAAGTCGCGGCGGCGGTGGGCAACTCGATGTTCAGCGATCTGGTCTCGGTGGCCGGCCACATCTACAAGTTCGGCATCGACGACGGGCTGCCCGGCGCCGCGGCGGGCGTGAAGATTCCGATCAACGTCCACGCCGACGAATTCAACGAACTCATGGGCGACGAGTTCATCCCGATGGTCAACAAGGGCGGCGGTGCCGGCGTGCAGGTGACGGCCTACACGCAGACCTTGAGCGACATCGAGGCCCGCATCGGCAACCGTGCGAAGGCCGGCCAGGTGGTCGGCAACTTCAACAACCTGTTCATGCTGCGCGTGCGCGAGACCGCCACCGCCGAGCTGCTGACGCGACAACTGCCCAAGGTCGAGGTGTACGCCACGGCACTGATGAGCGGCGCCACCGACAGCTCCGACCCGCACGGCAATACCGCGTTCACGTCCAACACCCAGGACCGCATCAGCAGCAACAGCGTGCCGCTGATCGAGCCGGCGCATGTGGTGGCGCTGCCCAAGGGGCAGTGCTTCGCGCTGATCGAGGGCGGCAACCTCTGGAAAGTCCGCATGCCGCTGCCGGCACCCGACCCCGACGAAGCCATGCCGAAGGATCTGCAGGAGCTGGCCGGCTACATGCGGCAGCACTACGTCGAGGCAGGAGACTGGTGGGAGAACCAAGGCATCCCCGGCCTGCAGGACAAGGCGCTGCCCGACGACCTGCTGGACGACTTCAAGCAGATGGCCGCCGCTGAAGAGGCCGAAGCATGAGCGATCCGGCCGTCGCGGCCCAGCGCCAGCAGCAACGACAGCAAGGGCTGATCGCCGGCCTGGTCACGCTGCCGTTCCGCTTCTTCGGCGTGCTGTGCGGCGCGCTGCTGCTGTGCATCCTGATCGAATGCGTCGGCATGCACTTCTTCTGGCCCGATCAGGGCTGGCGCCACGCGCAGGGCATGCTGCACTACGAGCTGGATCAGCTCTCCACGCATTTCACGCGCAGCGCGCTGGTGCAGGAGCCGGGGCGCACCGCGCACCGGCTGGTCGAGCAGGGCTACGACTGGCTGTTCGTGAAGAGCGGCCTGCTGGACTGGATACGCGACGCCTCGGCGCAGGCCAGCGCCGGCAGCCATCGCCCGACCAAGGATTTCCGCTACTACATCGGCTTGGTCTACGTGAACGTGGAGAGCTACCTGATCGCGGCGGCCTACACGACGCTGGTCTTCCTCGTGCGGCTGCTGGTGCTGTGCCTGACCCTGCCGCTGTTCCTGATGGCCGCCTTCGTCGGGCTGGTGGACGGCCTGGTGCGCCGGGACATCCGCCGCTTCGGCGCGGGACGCGAGTCGGGGTTCATCTATCACCGCGCCAGGGCCAGCCTGATCCCGCTGGCCGTGCTGCCGTGGGTGACTTACCTGGCACTGCCGGTCAGCGTGAACCCGCTGCTGATCCTGCTGCCCAGCGCCGCATTGCTCGGCGTGGCGGTGTGCATTGCGGCGGCGACGTTCAGGCCTTGGGATCGTAGATGTAGCCGGTGATGCTGCCATCCTTGATGCGCGCGACGGCCTCGTCGATCACGAACAGCGGAACGAGAAACCATTCCTCAGGCTGCACGGGGTGACCGAAGCGGTCGTTGATGGTGATGTTCAACCGCGCGGGCGCGAACAGCCTGTGGAACAGGTTCTCCATCCGCGTGCGGTTGATGCCCGCGAGCTTGTAGGTCGCAACCACTTCGACCTTCGCCAGCAGGTAGGTGGAGTCGTGTTCGGCGTTGGCAATGCGCGTCTCCACCCTGCCCCCGGTCACGCCCACCTTGTGAATGATGTCGCGGTGCTGCGCGACATAGGGATGATCCGAGAGGGAGCGCAGGACGTAGATCGTGCCGCTTTCGACATCATCGGCCTCAAGCTCACCGCCGAAAGAGAGTTGCCCGCTCTCGGGCGAGGCCAGCCGCCGCGCGGCGGGATCGTTGTAGAACGCACGCTGGAGCGAGCGCAGCAGCAGATTGCTTTCGGTGCCGTTGGAGAAGATGAGGCGCAGGCGGCGATCCACTTCCCCGGCGGTGGTTTTCAACGGCTCGCCGACCTCGGCGACGTAGAGAGTAAGGCCATCGAGAACGAAAAAGTCCCCGACTTCAATCGCACGGCGGCCCGCTTCGATGGGTTGGGACTGGCGCATGCCGGTCTTGACTTCCGTTTGCACGCGCTCGAACAAGGGCCGAAAGGTCTCGAAGTCCTCGCAGGGCTTGCGATCCGCGATCTCCTCTGCGGCGCGCTTGTCGGCGCTGGTACGGACATGGCGCAGGACCGTGATGTCGTCCGCGCCGGCACGCCCGCCAGTTCGGCGGCCAGGTCGTCGATGTCGATGGCTTCATCCGCCGGTGGCACGGTCGGCGCCCCGCAAGCAAGCCCTGATGGTCCAGCGGCCAGCAAGGCGCGGCAATCCGGGAGCGCGCGTAGACGGTCGAGCCGCACGGCATATAGGCGCTCGAATATGTCGCGGTCTTCGCCATGCTGCGG
Source organism: Gammaproteobacteria bacterium (assembly GCA_016718385.1). Lineage (GTDB taxonomy): Bacteria > Pseudomonadota > Gammaproteobacteria > Pseudomonadales > UBA5518 > UBA5518. The sequence continues at coordinate 156,909 of JADKDK010000007.1, read as the reverse complement.
CGCACGCCCGTGCTGCTCTGTGAAGCGTTGGATTTCCTCGAAGCCAGCAATGACACGCTCCTCGCTGGCTGGGCGGCCATTTTTCTTCTCAGCCGGAGCGAACTCGGCAAGCTCCCGCGGTTCGTCAAGGTCGGAGTCACTCATAGCGTCCCTCCGCCTTGAAGCGCATGAAGGCGGCCGCGCCTTCGGCCATGCGTCGCTCCCAGGCATCCTGGGAATCGAGCGCGGGAATGCGTCCGCGCTCCTTCTTGAACTGGACGGCGCGAACGGCAAGCTCCTTCGCCTCGTCTGGCGTCAGGTTCGTGCGCTTGGCGGAGATGGCCGCCGCGACCTGTTTCAGGCTGTCCTCGCTCATGGTCTTGGCGAGGATGGCGTAGGCTTCGCCGAAGGGATTGATGCGGTCGATGAGGTCGATGTCCAGCTCGCGCACGTCCATCGCGAAGCGGCGCACGCCGTCGATCAGGGCGGTGTTGGGCGACCCATCGCTCTCGCCTTCGGTGACAAGCCGCTTGGCCTGCTGCGTGAGGTTGAGGGCGGCGATGGCGTGCTGGCGCACGGCCTCCTGATCTTCGGCGTCAAGCTCGGGGTACTTGTCCTTGATGATCTTGCCCATGCGAACCTGCGTCAGCTCCTCGGGCACCAGCTCCTCATCGAACAGGCCGCGCTCGATGGTGGGCTTGTCCTGCACGAAGGCCGCAATGACTTCGTTCAGGTCTTCCTGACAGATTCGTGCTGCCTCCTTGCTCTTGGGCTCGGCGAGGCCCTTGATCTCGATTTGGTACGCCCCTGTCTGCTCATTGACACCGACATTGCAGCGGTCCGCGTCGTAGCCGCCCTCGCCGTAGTCGAAGCCCGGCGTCGGGCCGCTCGGGTTCTTGGGCTTGAACTCGAAGCGCGGAGCGAGAACCTGCTCCATCAGCAGGCTTGCCGCGATGGCCTTCAACGTATCGTTGACGGCCTCGGTGACAGCTTCCTCGGCTGCATCCGGCTCGGCGATCAGGTTGGTGAACCTCGCGCGGGTCTTGCCGGGCGCGTCGCGGGTCGCACGGCCGATGATCTGCACGATCTCGGTCAGGCTGGCGCGATAGCCGACGGTGAGGGCGTGTTCGCACCAAATCCAGTCGAAGCCTTCCTTCGCCATGCCGAGGGCGATGATGATGTCCACATAGTCCCGGTTGTTCTTCTGCGCCGGGTCTTTGAGCGCGGCGGACACGCGGTCGCGCTTTGTGGCGTCGTCATCGACAAGATCGGCGATCCGCAGCACGCGGCCATCGGGACGCTTGACACGCTGGAAGCCGGTCGCGACGTCGATGCCTTGCCACTCACCCAGCGCCTCGATGATGTGCTCCACCTCCCGCATCTTGTCCTTCGTGCTCTCGCGCGAATTGACGTTGGGGATGTGGATGATGGTCTTCTCGGCGGGATCGAGGACATTGAGGATGTCATCGACGTAAGGCCCGCTGTAGAAGAAGTAGCCGATGTCGAGCTGCTTGAGGTACTCGTAGCCGTTGAGCTGCTCGTAGTAGGTGTAGGTGACGGTATCGAACTTCGCTTCGTCCTGCGGTGCGAGCACGGCCTCGGCGTCGCCCCGGAAGTAGGAGCCGGTCATGGCGACGATGTGCGTCTTGCCCCGTGCCATGAACTGCCCCAGGTGCATCCCAGCTTGTTGTCCGGGTTGGCCGAAACGTGGTGGAACTCATCGACCGCGATGAGGCGGTCGTCGAACGCCTCCACGCCGTAGGCATCGACGGCGAAGCGGAAGGTCGCGTGCGTGCAGACCAGCACCTTGTCGTCGCCTTCGAGGAATGCGCCCAGCGACTTGACCTTGCCGCCGTTGTCGTTGCCCGGCGCGTTGCACAGGTTCCACTTGGGTTCGACCTGCCAGTCGGACCAGAAGCCGTACTTCGACAGCGGCTCGTCGTTGAAGCTGGCACCGATGGACTTCTCCGGCACAACGATGATGGCCTGCTTCAAGCCCTGGTTCTTGAGCTTGTCGAGTGCCACGAACATCAGCGCACGGCTCTTGCCGGAGGCCGGGGGCGACTTGATGAGCAGGTATTGCTCGCCCCGCTTCTCGTAGGCCCGCTCCTGCATGGGCCGCATCCCAAGCGCATTGGCCTTGGTCGATGCGCCGTTGCGGGCGTAGGTGACGGAAACGGACGGTACGGACTTGATCTTGTCGCTCATGCGTTGGCTCCCGCTTTGCGCTTCTTGCCCTTGGCCGGTGCAGCCGAAGCGGTCATCTTGGTATAGAGGTCAAACAGCTTTTCCAGCCGCTCGGTGTCGTTCTTGAAGCGCCGACCGATGTAGATGCGCTCCAGCACTTCGTCGTTGCGATCATGCGCGGCGCGGAGGTCGGCGGGCATGTTCTCGGGGTCGTACAGGTCCGCGATGGTCGCGGGGAAGTGGTGCTCCCGCGCCAGCAGGATGTCCTCCGCGCAGCGGATGAGATCGGCCTTGTTCTTCTCGGTCAGCGTCGGCACCGGAAACGTGTTCCAGCCGAGGGTGTTGGAGTAGCGGGCTCCGCGCCCGACGGCCAGCGGCCTCCGGCGGCCACGCATGCCCCGGGCGCCACGACGCCCGCGCGCCCCGCCGCGCCCCGGCGCGGGCCCACCGCCCGGGGGTTGCCGCAGATATAGTCTCGCCGCCTCGTTCTCGAGTCGATCTGCTGATCAGCGGTGTCCAAACAGGTCATCGGCCACTTCACCTGGCCGTGGCGGGCAGATGCTCAGCCAGTCAGCCGCAGCGCGTTGCCGCAGGTGATCCAGTTCCGTGCGCAGGGGCAGGAACTCCGCCAGGGCCAGCTTCTGCCCCGATAGCACGTCGCATGGTACTCGGCGATGACCAGCGCAGGCGGGCGATCTCCGCCGGGAAGTCCGCAGCTCGATCCCGCGAAAGTTGGTAGCGGGATTTCGAGGCGATCTGGTTCGCCGCGCCGCCGGTTGATCTCGGCTTGGATGGCGCGCATTTCCTTGTAGGCGATGACCAGGAAGTTGCCGGACCCGCAGGCGGGGTCGAACACCCTGATCTTCGCCATGCGCTTGCGCAGGTTGAGCAGGGTACGGGAGTTGTCGCCCGCCTCCTCCAGTCGCTTGCGCAGGTCGTCGAGGAAAAGTGGATTCAGAACCTTGAGGATGTTGGGGACGCTGGTGTAGTGCATCCCCAGCTCGCCGCGCTCCTCGTCCTCGGCGACGGCCTGGATCATCGAGCCGAAGATGTCGGGGTTGATCTTGGTCCAGTCGAGGCCGCCGACGTGCAGCAGGTAAGACCGGGCGATCTTGCTGAATAGCGCCCGTTGACGTAGGGGAAGCTCGGCCCACGGGGAATCCTGGCGGCGCCCGGTCCTGGCTTGGTGTTCATGGCGCGGAACAGCGTGGCGAACCTCGTGGTGTTGAAGTCCCTGGCGCTCATCCGCGCGACGGTTTCGGTGAAGCTGCCCTTGACGACGAAGATGTCCGTATCCTCGGCGAAGAAGCAGAAGATCAGCCGCGCCATGAAGTTGTTCATGTCGTGGCGGCGCTCGTCCGTGCCCCATTCGGGGTTGTCCTTCAGTAGTTCGACGTAGAGGCGATTGAGGCGGCTGGTCGCCCGGATGTCGAAGGCGTTTTCGCTGATCTGGCGGACGGTGCTGATGCCCGCCAGCGGCAGGAAGAAGCCGAAGTGGTCGGGAAAGTCCTTGAAGGCGCAGGCGACCGTCTCGCCGCTGGTCAGGTCTTCCGCCTCGAAGTCCGTGCCGTCGGTGGCGAGGATGAACTTCGCCTTGGCCTTGGCGGTGGCGGGGCTGTCCTTGAGGGGCCAGCGTCTGGGTCACCCGCCCTGCGTCGCAGGTCAGGGTGGATGTTGCTGGTCTGGAGAACGCCGCCGAGGTCGGACTTGTTCGACGCCCCGGCGCGCAGGCGCTTGATCGTCGTCTCCTTGTTGCCGAAGGCTTCAAGGAAGGCGTAGGGGAACTCTGCGGGGTCAAAGGGCTGCTCCGCAAGGTCTGTGATGGCCTGTTCGATTTCTACGGCGTTCATGGGCGTGCAGCCCCTCGGAGGCCCGTTGCTGTCGTCGGCTCGTGTCTGCGTTTTCTCGGCATTGCCGCATCCAGCGATCCACTCCCGCGAAACGCCAGGTGCCCCAGCTTGAACGCCGGAATCTCTCCTTTCTGGGCAAGGCGATAGACCGTCCGTTTGCCGGCTTTGAGGTAGGCCGCGACTTCCTCCAGCGTGAGGATCTCGCTTTCGACTTCACTCATCTGAAAACCATCTGGTTTGGTCTTTCGTGACTTTGGATTGCCAAGTTTGCCCAATTCTACCAAAGGGTGGTAGGCGCTAGCCAACAAGAAATCCAGCAGGCATTGCGCGAATGTCGGCCAACGCGACCAACAAATCCGGTCATGCCGTAGTTCCCATTCCCTGCGGCGCAAAGCGAGAGCGCGCCACAGCATCTGGCCATCCGCTTCAACGGGGAATGGCACGATGGGACAGACCAACCGCCGCACATCCGCATGGCCTGCGCTTGCCGTGGTGTTGGCTGTGTCGTTCTCGGCGCTGCAGCCTGCCGTCGCTGCCGACAGCCTCGCCTCGGAGCGTGAGCAGCTCGCCGCGCTCGCCCGCCAACTCGACCTGATCGACCGCCTCGCCGAGCACGCCGCCAATACCGCTCCGCAGGAACGCGCCCGCTACCACTTCGACTACGCCCGGCTGCGCGCCGACCTGCAGCGCGTTCGCGCCGGCCTGCAGGACTACCTCGTGCCCCAGCGCGCCCAGCCGCGCGATCCCGTCCCGCTGGCCGGCGATTACGTCCGCCGCGACCGCGCCGACGACGAGGAGCCGTCGCCATGACGCCCTCTGCCGATCAGGTCGCCGCCTTCCAGGCCAACGGCGGCTTTGCGCCTTCGGCCGTCTCTGCCGTGGTGCTCGGCTTCGTGTTCGCCGTGTTGCTGCTGTGGGGCGTGTGGGCCATGCGCACCGCCTACGTCGGCTGGGCCGAGCACCGCATCACTGAACGTCAGTTCCTCGCCGTCGTCGTGCGCTTCGTGGCGATGTACCTGGTGCTGACCTTCTTCCTCCTCTCCTGACCGTCACGAAAGGCCATACGCCATGAACACGCCACCGACACCCCATCGCATTCCGTCCCGCATCGCCGCTCCGCGCTGCTGCCGCTGGCGCTCGCGGGCCTGCCGCTGTCGGCCTTCGCGCAGGGCCTGCCGACCATGGAAGACCCATCGCGCGGCCAGGGCAGCGGCATCCTGCAGACCTTGCAGAACTACGGCTACGACATCGTGCTGCTGATCGCGCTGCTCGTGGTCGCCTCGATGTTCGTCGGCGTCTGCTATCACGCCTACACGCGCTACTCGGAGATCCACACCGGCCGCGCCACCTGGGGCCAGTTCGGCCTGACGGTCGCCGTGGGCGCGATCCTGCTGGTGGTCGGCATCTGGCTGCTCACCAAGGCCACCGGCGTGCTGTGAGGGCGGCAAGCGATGGCCGTCCCTTCGGAGACCCCGCGCGACACGCTGGTGACCTTCCTGCCGCACCGGCTGAACCGCCAGCCGGTGGTCGTGCGCGGGCTGACCGCCGACGAGTTGTGGATCTGCGCCGGCCTGTCGGCCGCAGCCGGGTTCGTGCTCGGCCTGCCGCTGGCCTGGCTCACGCACAGCATCGCCATGGTGCCCACGCTGATCGTCGCCGGCATCGCGTTGGGCGTCTTTGTCGGCGGCGGCTTCCTGCGCGCGCAGAAGCGCGGCCGGCCCGACACCTGGCTGTACCGGCAGCTCCAGTGGCGGCTGGCCCTGCGGCACCCGGCGCTGGCGGCGCTCCTGGGCGGGCAGCGCCTCATCACCCGCTCGGGCTACTGGACGACCCGGCGCAACGCCGATCGAGGTGCGCCATGAGCCGTTTCAAGAACGAGGTTGCGCACCTGCAGGCGCACGTGAAGACGCTGCGTCTGGGGGCCGGCGCGCTGTTCGTGGTGGCGCTGCTGCTCGGCTTCGGCTGGTGGAGTGCGCCGAAGAGTCTGACCATCCATGTGCCGCCGGACCTGCGCTCGGGCAGCACGCGCAAGTGGTGGGACGTGCCGCCCGAGAGCGTGTATGCCTTCTCGTTCTACATCTGGCAGCAGGTACAGCGCTGGCCCACGAACGGCGAAGAGGACTATCCGCGCAACCTGCGCGCGCTGTCGGCCTACCTGACGCCGAGCTGCCGGGCCTTCCTGCAGCAGGACTACGAGTACCGGCGCGCCAGTGGCGAGCTGCGTCAGCGCGTGCGCGGCATCTACGAGATTCCCGGCCGCGGCTACGGCGATGATCCGGCCACGCGCGTCAAGGTGGTCTCCGACCGCGATTGGATCGTCACGCTCGACGTGAGCGCGGACGAATACTACGGCTCCGAGCAGGTCAAGCGCGCCCTGGTGCGCTACCCCATCAAGGTCGTCCGGCTGGACATCGACCCCGAGCACAACCCCTTCGGCCTGGCGCTGGACTGCTACGCCAGCGCACCCCAGCGCATCGAACCGCCGCCGACGCCGACCCAGGCCGGCGCGCCCGCCAACGCCTCCGGCCACCTGCAGGGAGACTCCCCATGAAGCCCGTTGCCTTGTCGGCCCTGGCCGGCGTCCTGCTGATCCTCGGTTTCGTGCCGGCCAGCCAGGCCGTGGAAATCCTGCGCTGGGAGCGGCTGCCCCTGCCGGTGCCGCTGGTGGTCGGCCAGGAGCGCGTGGTCTTCATCGACCGCAATGTGCGCGTCGGCGTGCCGGCCAGCGTCGGCGACCACCTGCGCGTGCAGAGTGCGGGCGGCGCGATCTACCTGCGGGCGAGCGAGCCGATTCCGCCCACGCGGCTGCAACTGCAGGACGTGGAATCCGGCGCGCTGATCCTGCTCGACATCGCCGCCGAGCCGGCGAAGGACGGCCAGGCGCCGCTGGAGCCGGTGCGCATCGTGGAAGCGGAAGCCCCCGCGAAGCGCTACGGCGGCGGTGCAGCAAGCGGCGCGGACGAGCAGGCCGATGCGCCCGCGGACAAATCCGTTCCCCGGCGCGAAACGCCGGTACCGGTCGTGCTGACGCGCCATGCCGCACAGAACCTGTACGCGCCGCTGCGCACCGTCGAGCCGGTCGCCGGCATCGGGCGCGTGAACCTGCGCCGCGGCCTCGCGCTGGACACCTTGCTGCCGACGCTGCCGGTGCACGCGCGGGCATTGGCCGCGTGGCGCCTGGAAGACCAGTGGGTGACGGCCGTGCGGCTCACCAACACCGCCGCGCGCTGGCTCGACCTCGACCCGCGCGCCCTGCAGGGGAACTTCGTGGCGGCGACCTTCCAGCATCCGAACCTGGGGCCGGCCGGCACCCCGTCCGACACCACGGTGCTCTACCTGGTCACGCGCGGCCACGGCCTGGCCGAGTCGCTGCTGCCGGCGCTGAGCCCGATCGACGCCACGGTGAACCTGCCGCCGGCCGCCGCGGCCGGCTCGACCGGAGGAGCGCGCGATGAAGAGTAATCCGCTGCTCAAGTGGCTGCTGATCCCGATGGCGCTGCTGCTGGTGTTCGTCGGCATCAAGCTGTTCTCCGGCGCCCCCGGCGGCCAGCCCGCCCCCAAGGGCGCGGCCAGTACGCTCACGCCCGAGGAGATGAAAGCCCTGGGCATCGCAGGCGACACGCCGCGCGATACCGTCGCCACGCTGGTGGCCCAGGTGAAGCAGTTGCGCACCGAGCTGCAGAGCGCGCTCGGCGACAACAAGCAGCACAAGGCCGAGAACGAGCGCCTGCGTGCGCGGGAAAGCGCGATCGACCAGCGCATCCAGAGCGCGCTGGAAGGCGAACGCAACCGCCTGGAGCAGGAGCGCACCCAGGTGGCCAGCGACAGGCAGCAGACCCAGGGGCTGCTGCAGGATCTGCAGCGGCAACTGGACGGCCTTGCCGGCAAGGGTGGCCCGTCCGACCTGCCCGTCGGACTGGGGCTGGAAGAGGGTGACGGCAAGCGCTTCGACCGTGGCGTCGGTGGCACGCAGTGGGTCGAGCCCGACGATGCCAAGGTCGACGCCAAGAACGGCAGCAAGGAGCCAAGCTTTCCCCTGAGCTTCGGGCCGGCCCAGAAAAGCCTGTCGGCCGCAGTGGAATCCGTCGCCGACGTCGGCAGCCGCGCGGTGGGCGCATCCACGAAGGCGGTCTACACCGTGCCGTCGAACTCGACGCTCATGGGGTCGATTGCCATGACGGCGCTGATCGGGCGCGTGCCGATCGATGGAACGGTCAACGACCCGTACCCGTTCAAGGTGCTGATCGGCCCGGACAACCTCACGGCCAACGGCATCGACATCCCCGACGTGGCCGGCGCCGTGGTCAGCGGCACGGCCTCGGGCGACTGGACGCTCTCGTGCGTGCGCGGGCAAATCCGCTCGGTCACGTTCGTGTTCCAGGACGGCACCATCCGCACGGTGCCGGAGGACAGCAGCAAGGGCGGCAGCAGCGGCGGCAACTCGGGGCACAACGGCGCCAGCATCCAGGGCGGCCTGGGCTGGATCAGCGACCCCTACGGCATTCCCTGCGTCAGCGGCGAGCGGCGCAGCAACGCCCAGCAGTACCTGGGCAGCCAGGCGCTCATCACCGCGGCCGGCGCCGGCGCGGCCTCGCTCATCGACTCCGACAGCGGCAGCGTGGCCGTGGTCGCCAACAGCAACGGCTCGCTGGGCACCGTCGGCATCAGCGGCAACGAAGCGATGGGCCGCATCCTCGCGGGCGGCGTGCGCGACATGGCCGATTGGGTCAACAAGCTCTACGGCCAGGCCTTCGCGGCGGTCTACGTGCAGCCCGGCGCCAAGGTGGCCGTGCATCTGGAGCAGCCGCTCGACATCGACTACGACGCCAAGGGGCGTCGGGTCCACCACCGCACCGGAGAAACCCATGCCTCGGATCTGGATTGACGCGGCCGCCGTGCTGCTGGCGGCCACCCTGCTCGGCGGCTGCGCCACCAGCAAGGAGAAGCTGCTGCCGCACGGCGACAGCACCATGCTCGACATCTGGAATCAGGAGACCGGCGGCAGCGCGGGCGGCGGCCAGGCCGCGCGGCAACTGCTCGATGCGCGCCAGGGCCTGCGCCGGCCGCTGACCGAGGCCGATGTGCAGGCGGCGCCCGGCGTGCAGGCGCGCTACACCCGCACCGCGCAGAACGAGATTTACCGCCAGTTCCACCGCCTGCCGAACCCCGACCTGGTGATGTACGTGTTCCCGCACCTGGCGGGCACCGACCCGGTGCCGGTGCCCGGCTACAGCACGGTGTTCCCGCTCTACCAGCGCGTGCAGTACGCGATGCCGGGCGAGCGCGTGGAGGACTACTGATGGCCTGGTCGCTGCCGTGGTCACGCAAGCCCGACGCATCGCCTGCTGACGCCGTGGATGCGGCCGATGATGCCTGGGCACGGCACGTAACGGCGCTGGCGGCACAGGGTGTCGCCGAGCCGGGCAGCGCGCTCGGCCGGGGCCGGCGCAGGCCGGCCACCCAGGCCGACCACGATGCGCTCTATGGCGTCGCGCCGTCGTTCGCGGACTTGCTGCCCTGGGTCGAGTACCTGCCCGGCAGCAAGTGCATGTTGCTGGAAGATGGCCAGTCGGTGGCGGCCTTCTTCGAGCTGGCGCCGGTCGGCACCGAGGGCCGCGAGATGGCCTGGCTATGGCAGGCGCGCGATGCGCTGGAGAACGCCCTGCAGGACTCCTTCGACGAGTTGGACGACAACCCCTGGGTGGTGCAGCTCTACGCCCAGGACGAGGCCGACTGGGACAACTATCTGCGCTCCCTGGCGAACTATCTGCAGCCGCGTGCGCAGGGCAGCGCGTTCAGCGACTTCTACCTGCGCTTCTTCGCCCATCACCTGCGGGCCATCGCCAAGCCGGGCGGCCTGTTCGAGGACACCACGGTGACGCGCCTGCCGTGGCGCGGCCAGGTCCGGCGCGTGCGCATGGTGGTCTACCGCCGCACGTCCGCGGCCCCGGCCTCGCGGCGCGGCCAGTCGCCCGAGCAGGCGCTGACCACGATCTGCGACCGCCTCGCCGGCGGGCTGGCGAATGCCGGCGTGAAAGCCCGGCGTCTCGGCGCGGCGGACATCCACGCCTGGCTGCTGCGCTGGTTCAACCCGAATCCGACCCTGCTCGGCGCCACTGCCGAAGACCGGGAACGCTTCTACGCGCTGACCCGCTACCCGGAAGAGCGGGAGGAGGGCGAGATCGAACTCGCCAGCGGCACCGACTTCGCGCAGCGCCTGTTCTTCGGCCAGCCGCGCTCGGACGTGCCCAACGGCCTGTGGTTCTTCGACGGCATGCCGCATCGGGTGATCGTGATGGATCGCCTGCGCACGCCACCCGTGACGGGCCATCTGACGGGCGAGACGCGCAAGGGCGGCGATGCCATGAACGCGCTGTTCGACCAGATGCCCGAGGACACGGTGATGTGCCTGACGCTGGTCGCCACGCCCCAGGACGTGCTGGAGGCGCACCTCAACCACCTCGCCAGGAAGGCCGTCGGCGAGACCCTGGCCTCGGAGCAGGCCCGGCAGGACGTGCAGCAGGCGCGCGGCCTGATCGGCAGCGCGCACAAGCTCTACCGTGGCGCGCTGGCGTTCTACCTGCGCGGCCGCGACCTGGCCCAGCTCGATGCGCGCGGCCTGCAGCTCGTCAACGTGATGCTCAACGCCGGCCTGCAACCGGTGCGCGAAGAGGACGAGGTGGCGCCGCTGAACAGCTATCTGCGCTGGCTGCCGTGCGTGTTCGATCCGGCTGCCGACAAGCGCCAGTGGTACACCCAGCTCATGTTCGCGCAACACGCGGCGAACCTGGCGCCGGTCTGGGGCCGCAGCCAGGGCACGGGGCATCCGGGCATCACGTTCTTCAACCGCGGCGGCGGCCCGATCACCTTCGATCCGTTGAACCGCCTCGACCGGCAGATGAACGCGCATCTGTTCCTGTTCGGCCCCACGGGTTCGGGCAAGAGCGCGACGCTCAACAACATCCTGAATCAGGTGACGGCGATCTATCGGCCGCGCCTGTTCATCGTCGAGGCGGGCAACAGCTTCGGCCTGTTCGGCGACTTCGCGGCACGGTTGGGCCTCACCGTGCATCGGGTGAAGCTCGCGCCCGGCGCGGGCGTCAGTCTGGCGCCGTTCGCCGACGCCTGGCGCCTGGTCGATACGCCGAGCCAGGTACAGACGCTGGACGCCGATGCGCTCGACGAAGACCAGACCGATGCCGGCATGGCCGTGGAAGGCGACGAGCAGCGCGACGTGCTCGGCGAGCTGGAGATCACCGCACGGCTGATGATCACCGGCGGCGAGGACAAGGAAGAAGCGCGCATGACGCGCGCCGACCGCAGCCTGATCCGCCAGTGCATCCTCGATGCGGCCCAGCGCTGCGTGGCGGAGAAGCGCACGGTGCTCACGCGCGATGTGCGCGACGCGCTGCGCGAGCGCGCCCGCGATGCCACGCTGCCCGAGATGCGGCGCGCACGGCTGCTGGAGATGGCCGACGCCATGGATATGTTCTGCCAGGGCGTGGACGGCGAGATGTTCGACCGGTCCGGCACGCCGTGGCCCGAGGCGGACATCACCATCGTGGACCTGGCCACCTTCGCGCGCGAGGGCTACAACGCCCAACTCTCGATTGCCTACATCTCGCTCATCAACACGGTCAACAACATCGCCGAGCGCGACCAGTTCCTGGGCCGCCCGATCATCAACGTGACGGACGAAGGCCACATCATCACGAAGAACCCGCTGCTCGCGCCCTACGTGGTCAAGATCACCAAGATGTGGCGCAAGCTCGGCGCCTGGTTCTGGCTCGCCACGCAGAACCTGGACGACCTGCCGAAGGCGGCCGAGCCCATGCTCAACATGATCGAGTGGTGGATCTGCCTGTCGATGCCGCCCGATGAAGTCGAGAAGATCGCGCGCTTCCGCGAACTCAACGCGTCGCAGAAGGCGCTGATGCTCTCGGCACGCAAGGAGGCCGGCAAGTTCAGCGAGGGCGTCATCCTGTCCAAGTCGATGGAAGTGCTGTTCCGCGCCGTGCCGCCCAGCCTCTACCTGGCGATGGCGATGACCGAGCCCGAGGAGAAGGCCGAACGCTTCCAGTTGATGCAGCAGCACGGCATCAGCGAGCTGGATGCCGCCTTCCGCGTGGCCGAGAAGATCGACCGTGCGCGGGGCATCGAACCGCTGGCGCTGGACACGTTGGCCTGACGGGAGCGACACGATGCGCATGCCTTCATTCGCCCGCCGTCATCCCTGGATCGGTCTGCTGATCGTGGCGACGATTGCGGTGGCCTCGTGGATGCTGCTGCGCGCGCCGCATCCGGCAACCGAGTCCATGCCCCTGGCCGCCGCCGGGTCCGAAGCGCCGAAACCGGCCGGCCCGCCCTGGCTGTATGGCCGTGCCGATGCGCGCTTCACGGTGGTCGGCTACGCCGACCTGGAGTGTCCGTACTGCCGGGCCTACTTCCCCGCGCTCAAGCGCTGGATCGACGCCCATCCCGAGGTGAACTGGCAGTGGCACCACCTGCCGCTGTCCATGCACGAGCCGGCCGCGACTGCCGGGGCACGCCTGGCCGAGTGCGCGGGCGAGACGGGCGGACATGCCACGTTCTGGCAGGCCGTGGCGTGGCTCTACTCGAACACCCGTGGCGACGGCCAGGGCCTGCCGGAGGGCCTGCGCTATCCCGACCTCACGCCAGCCATGCAGGGTTGTCTCGACAGCGATCGCCCCGATGCCGTCATCCGTGCCCAGGCGGTGGAAGCGGCACAGCAGGGCATCGCGGCCACGCCGGCCCTGCAACTGCGCGACCGCGAGTCCGGCAAGACCCTCCTGCTGCACGGTCCCGTCGAAGGCGATGCCTTGCTGTCGGCCATCGACCTGCTCGCCGCCGGCAGCACGACCGTAGCCGAACCCGCCCATTCCCCAGACATGCCCGCCGGCGTTGCCGGTGACATGCCCAGGTAGCCATCGATCTTCAAGGCTGCGGCGCGGCTCGTCCGCGTTGATCGAAACCCGTTCGCATCGCATCCCTTGACGCGAACAGCCACCGCATCCGCGGTGGTGGATGCCCGCTCGTCACCTGTTCCATCCCCATCGTCCCCCGGAGGGTTTGCCCTCCTGGGGCAGGCGCCCTCCGATCTCATCCATTGGAGGTTCGCCATGTCTCTTGTCATCGCCGACTCCCGCCCGGAGTCGCTCACCCTGATCGCCGCCCAGCACGAAGACTGGATCATCCGGCAGGCCATCACCCTGCTGGAGAACCGCGTGTTCAAGGCCGGTCCAGCGCTGGGCAGTCCCGCCGCCGTGCGCGACTACCTGCGCCTGAAACTGGTCGCGGAGCCGAACGAAATCTTCGCCGTCGTGTTTCTCGACAACCAGCACCAGGTGCTCGCCTTTGAGCCGCTGTTCAAGGGCACGGTCGACCAGACTTCGGTGTATCCGAGGGTGGTGGTCCAGCGTGCGCTGGCGCTCAACGCTTCGGCGCTGATCCTGGCGCATCAGCATCCCTCGGGGAACACCGAGCCCTCGGCCGCTGATCGTGCGATCACCGAGCGGCTGAAGAGCGCCCTGGCCACCGTCGATGTCCGGGTGCTGGATCACTTCATCGTCGGCAAGGGCAGCCCGTACTCGTTCGCCGAAGCCGGCTTGTTGTAGCTGCATCCAGCTCATTTCATCACCACGGGAGCCCTTGGCTCCCGTTTCTTCGGTTCTCCGCAGGAAATCGGGACTGACCGGTTTCGGTTTCTTTGTCGTCCCCTGATCTGCGTTGCGCTCGACTACGAGTCTGCATCGACTCCGCGGAGGCGCGACATGCCGGCTCATTCCCTCAACCTTCCTGCCGCCTCGCGGCGCCCCCTGGCCGCCAGGCTGGCCGCTGGACTGTGCGCCGCGCTGCTCGGTCCCATCGCGGCGGCCGCCGATGTGCTCGTCGTCACCGACAGCCGTCATCCGGTGCAGGCCCCGGCCGGCGTGCGGATCATCGAGCTGGACCAGGCCACGCGCATCGAGGTCGAACTCGCCGCGCACCTGCCGGCCGACCCGCAACAGGCCGCAGCCCTGGTGCGGCAGCGGTTGCATGACGGCGGCGAGGCCCTTCAACGCCGCATCGGCCACGCCTACCAAGGTGTCGCGGATGCCTGGGGACTGGGCATCGCCAAGATTCCCGCCGTGGTGGTCGATCGACGCTACGTGGTCTACGGCGAGCCCGACGTGTCCCGCGCCGTCGCGCGCATCAACGCCTACCGGAGCACGCAGCCATGAGCCTCCTGCTGGCACGCCGGCGCCTGCGCGCCACCGTCGCCTCGCTGCTGCTGAGCGCGGCCACGTCGACGTTCGCCCTGGACACCGCCACCATCGTCTCGTCGGCGCTGTCCCCCGACTGCCTCGAATACCGCGTGGTCGGAATCTGCTACTGGCTGTACTGCACGCCCTTCGGCTGCTCGGTTCGCACCTCCGTCAAGGTGCGCCACTACGTCCCCGATGCGGTGGTGTCGAGCTACTCGAACACCGGCGAAAACCCGTGGCTGGAAGTCAGGGCGATGAGCATGCCCAACCCGACCGCCAAGGCTGGCGGTGACGGCACGACCAATCACGACAACGAGAACAACCTCGCCAAGTTCAAGAACGCCGATGTCATCGGCCATCCGGCCGGGATGGTGTTCAGCCAGTTCGCCAGCGCCTCCGGCTACACCTGCGAAGGCGCTGGCACGGCCTTCATGCCGTATCTGCTGAGCACGCTCGACACGATCGCCTGGCGCTACAACATCCCGGAAGCGTTCTACCCCGAAGCGCTCATCCCCGGCCGGCGCGAAATCGGTACGCGCACCGGCCTGAACCTCTGGGGCAACGTGTATCCCCGCGGTGGCTTCCTGCACCAGACCGACGACCACAAGAGCGGCGCCGTGGTCGCGCAGCGCGCGGGCGACATCGTGACGCGCCGCAACCAGATTCACGTGTACCAGCCCCTGCTGGCCAACGCCCGCGACGGCTACTGGCCGGCCGGCGCGCTGATGGAGACCGACGCCTCGACGGGCAAGTGGCAGGAGCTGACGCCCACGCTCTCGAACAGTTGCGTGGTCTTCCCGCACAGCCGCACCCGCGTGCAGGCCCAGCAGGGCGACTACGCCTGGGCCTTGTGGCGGCCGTACTCCTGCTGCCGGCGCCGTGGCCAGGTCTTCCTCGGCAGCGTCGATTTCATGTGAGAAACCCACGATGAACGCCTCCCTCCCTGACTTCCTGCACCGCGCGAAATCGCCCCTGCGGGCCACGCTGCTCGTGGCGGCCATCACGCTGGTCGTCGGCGTCGCCTGGGCGCAGACGCGCATCGATCCCAATGGCGTGAACGTCAGCGGCAGCGTGATCGGCGACGACGTGCTCTACAGCATCGGCGGCGGCCGGGCCGTGTCGATGGGTGGTGCCGGCAACATGCAGAGCATCGGCGTGGGGATCGGCTGGAACAGCAACCTGATCTGCGGCGACATGAGCATCACCACGACGCTGCAGAACCAGCTCAACGGCATCACCAACGGCTTCCAGACGATCATGAGCAACGTGATCCAGAACGCCACCAGCGCCGTGGCCTCGCTGCCGGCCCTGATCATCCAGCGCGCCGACCCGGGGCTCTACAACCTGCTGACCAACGGCATCCTCCAGGCGCGCCTGGACTTCGACCGCTCGAAGATGACCTGCCGGGCCATCGCCAATCGGATGGCGGACATGGCCGGCGGCCAGGCCGGCTGGGACCAGCTCGCCGAGGGGATGGCGCTGCGGGATGCGGTCAGCAGCACCGATGCCGTCTCCGCCATCGAGCAGGCCGAGTCCAACAAGGGGAACAACGGCGTGCCCTGGGTCGGCGGCGGCAACGCGGGCGGCTCCGGCCAGAGTTCGATCAAGGTGGTCGGCGACGTGACGCGCGCGGGCTACAACCTGCTCAACGGGCGCAGCGCCACCGATACCTCGTCGATCGCGCGCAGCGCCTGCGGCAACCGCCTGACCTGCCAAACCTGGTCCTCGCCCCAGGCGGCCGCGGACTGGGCGACCCGCGTGTTGGGCGAACGCGAGCAGCGCACCTGCGAAAACTGCACGAAGACCCAGACCACGCCTGGCGTCGGGCTGACGCCAATGATCCAGGAAGAGTACGAGACCAAGCTGCAGGCGCTGCAGGAACTGGTGACGGGCGCCCGGCCGACGACGCTGGCCAATCTCGACGCAGCCGGCAGCAGCTCGCTGCCGATCACCCGCGGCGTGATCGAGGCCCTGCGTGACGAACCCGACCAGGACGTGCTGGGCAAGCGCCTCGCGTCCGAGGCGGCGCTGTCCAGCGTGCTGGAGAAGGCCCTGCTGCTGCAACGCACGTTGCTGACCGGCAAGAAGGAGCCGAACGTCGCCGCCAACGAGCTGGCCGTGCAGGCGGTCGACCAGGAGAACAGCGCGCTGGAGCAGGAGATCAACAACCTCAAGACCGAACTGGAGCTGCGCCGCACGCTGGCCGGCAACTCGGCGATGGCGATCATCCAGCGCCACAGCACCCGCGCTGCCGGCTCGCGCGGCGTCTTCGAGGGCGACACCACACGCGACCGTCTGCGGGAAGTCCAGAAGCCGCGGAGCGGTACGCCATGAGCCGGCTGGCCTGGCTGCGGCTGCCATGGCTGTTCAACCGCCGCGTCGGCGTGGCGCTGCTGTGGACCTTGCTGGTGGTGGCCGCCGCGGTGGCGGTGAACATCGCCGGCATCCACGTGGTCGGCGGCGTCGAGGGCTGGCAGCACTGGCTGCAGGCGCACGCCGGCCACTTCTTCGTGTGGCGGCTGTGCCTCTACGGAGCGACGGCTTACGGCTGGTGGTGGATGCGTCGGCGCCTGTTGCGGCGGGAGCCGTCCCGCGAGACGCATCAGCGCCTGCTGCGCACGGAGATCGCGGCCGTGATCGCCGTGGTCGCGCTGGAAGCCAGCCAAGCGTTGCGGCACGGCTGAGACCGGGAGGCAGGCATGACGCTCTACACCACGGACTACCTGGAGTATTACCTGACCCTGCTGGCCTGGGTGGTCAACAACGGCATCTGGAACATCCTCGTTGCCAGCGGCGTGTTCGCGCTGCCGTTCGTGGCCATCGTGATCCAGGAATGGCTCAAGGCCCGCAGCGAAGGTGCGGACGAGGGCAACAAGGGCGTGCTGTCGTCGATGCGCATCGAGAACCGGGTGTGGGTGGCGATCGTGGTCATCATGTTCGCCGGCATCCCGTTCATCCCGGTGGATCTCGCCACGATCAGGTTCGACACCACGCGCTCCGCGCAATGCCAGGTCAGTGTCCCGCTGCCCAACGACACGGGCTGGTCCAACGTCTACACGGCGCTCAACGACCAGAGCGCGCTGGTGCCGGTGTGGTGGTTCTTCATGCACGCGCTGTCGAAAGCCGTGACGGGCTCCGCGGTGGCGGCGATTCCCTGCGGCACGGACCTGCGTCAGATTCGCATGGATGTGGATGCCACGCGCATCGACGATCCGGTGCTGGCACAGGAGGTCGCCGACTTCACGCACGACTGCTACGGGCCGTCGCGCGCCAAGCTGTTCATGAACCGGCCGACGCTCTCCGACGAGCAGATGAACGACGTCACCTGGATCGGGTCGAGTTACTTCCTCGACACGCCCGGCTTCTATGACACCTATCGCGCCAAGACCCCACGCACGGCCTGGCCCTACGACGCGACCCGCGATGCGGGGCTGGCACAGGTGGACAGCGGCGGCGGCTATCCGTCCTGCCGGCAGTGGTGGGCCGATGGCGGCCAGGGACTGCGCAGCCGGCTGCTGGCACAGGTCGACCCGGACCTGCTGACCCGCATCGGGCGCTGGGTGGGCTTCCTGTCGCAGAGCGAGGTCAATGACTCGGTGATCCGCGCCGTCGTCTCACCGCGGCAGCAGAAGATGAACCAGGGCGCCGTCTACACCGACTACGGCGGCCAGATCGACAAGACGCTGCCGAACATCGTCACGCGCGGCGCGAGCGACCTGGGGCTGACCGTCGGCTCGCTGGGCTTCTTTCCGGCGATGGACGTGGTGCGCCAGGCGCTGCCGATGGTGCTGACGATGCTCAAGATGGCGCTCGTCATCTGCATCCCGCTGGTGCTGCTGATCGGCACCTACGACCTGAAGACGGTGGTGACGGTGAGCTGCGTCCAGTTCGCGCTGTTCTTCGTGGACTTCTGGTTCCAGCTCGCGCGCTGGATCGACAGCACGATCCTGGACGCGCTCTACGGCTGGGGGTTTGGCGCGGACAGGCCGCACACGAACTTCGATCCGCTGATCGGCTTGAACAACGCCTTTGGCGACATGCTGCTCAACTTCGTCATGGCGATGATGTTCATCGTGCTGCCGACGTTTTGGGTCATGGCATTGGCTTGGGCAGGCGTTCGCACGGGAAATATCGTGCAGGGGTTGTCCACCGCCACCTCGGACGCCAAGGGCGCTGGGGGGCGTGGCGCTGGTATGGCGATGACGGCGCCGAAAGGCGAAGTAAGCGACCGCACCGTTGCGAGCTCGGCTCGTCGGGCACATGCCCGTCGATGCGCCAGTCGTTCTTGTCGTACAAAGCCCGAAGCCGTTGGGGCCTTCCCTCCACTCGGGTTGCGGTTCCTCTTGATCAGAGTCGTCGTGCTGCACGAGCCATGCAGCAGTCACCGCAAAGGCAAGCAGCAGGGCCAGCCAGAACGCGGAGTAGAGCAGCGCACCGAGCACGGCGAGCTTGACGATCCAGAGCACCGCCGTCGCCGCGCCCGCGGGCACCCCGCGCGTCACCAGCCAGCCGGCGACACGCTGCTCGCGGCGCAGGTATCCACGCCAGGCACGGCCAGCCCCCCGGCCCAGCCGGTGGCTCCAGCGCCCGTTGTGCGTGTTGGTGGTCATGCTCATGTGCCTCGGCTTCAGTGGTGCCTCACCTCGCGGAGCGGCCGGTCGTGGCCTGCCCTCCAGCATAGACCGCGATCAGGAGGGCGGGTTGCGGCCGGCAGAGCCGGGTTGGCTCGGGTCGCAGGTCGATTAGATTCTGCACGATAAATCAAACCTTATGCTACTTTCCCTGCACGTTCTTGCGATAGCTCTAGGGGTTGATTGGATTCCGTGCTATTTTTATAGCATGGATGGAAATTCTAGGCACCAGGTAATCAAGCGGCTGCAGGCGGGACTCCCCCGCGGGGCGCCGTTCGACCTTGCCACCCTGAGCCAGTTCGGGGTGTCGCCCCAGCTCGCCGCCCACTATGCCGACGGCGGGTGGCTCGTGCGCCTGGCCCATGGCGTCTATGCCTTCCCGAACGATGAGTTCGGGGTCTACGGTGCGCTGAAGTTCCTGCAACAGCGCGTGCCCGGCCTGCACGTCGGCGGCAAGAGCGCCCTGGCCCTGCAGGGCGTGCGGCACAACCTGGGCAGCCGGGAGGCGCTGGTGCTGTGGGGCGACGGTCGCTTCGCGTTGCCGGCCTGGTTCACTTCGCGCTTTCCGGCCCGCTACGTCCACGCCCGCCTGTTCGACTGGCCGGACACGGCGCTGGCCAGCAAGACCCTGACCACGCCGCCTGGCCTGCCCGAGGATCTGCGGGTGGCTGCCTCCGAGCGTGCCGTGCTGGAGCTGCTGTACGAAGCCGGCGTCAAGCAGAGCCTCGAAGAGGCCCGCAACATCTTCGATGGACTGCGTTCCCCCCGCAAGGACTTGCTCGGGCAACTGCTGTCCTGCTGCGCCAGCGTGAAGGCCGTGCGCCTGTTCCTCACCTGGGCGCGCGAGACCAGCCTCGTGGATGTCGATGCCCTGCTGGAGCAGTACCCGGTTCGCACCGGCAGCAACACGCGCTGGATGAGCCGGCTCGATGACGGCACCTTGCTGAGCCTGAGACCTCATGGATAAGACCTACGCGGACACCGTTCGCCTGCTGCTGGCCGTCGCGCCCGACGTGTTCGCCAACGACATCTTCGCCATGAAGGGCGGCACGGCCATCAACCTCTTCGTGCGGGACATGCCGCGCCTGTCGGTGGACATCGACGTGGTGTACCTCCCGTGGCAGACGCCGCGCGACGAAGCGCTGCAAGCCATCAACCAGGAGCTGGCCGCCATCGCCACGCGCGTTGCACCACTGGGCGTGCAGACACGCCTGGTTCGCGCCAAGGACCTGGGGGACACCAAGCTGATCGTCGAGAACGACGCCAGCCAGGTGAAGATCGAGGTCAACGTCGTGTTCCGAGGCAGCGTGCTGCCCGTCGAGCGGCGGCCGCTGAGCGCCAAGACCAGCGATCTGTTCGGCGTCGAGTTCGAGCTGCCGGTTCTGGCACCGGACGAGCTGTACGCCAGCAAGCTGGTGGCCGCGCTGGATCGGCAGCACCCCCGCGACCTGTTCGACGTGTGGCAGCTCTACGAATCGGGCGACATCAGCGACGGCATGGTCGAGTGCTTCGTGATCTATCTGGCGGGCCACAACCGGCCGCCCCACGAAGTGCTGTTCGGCAACGACAAGGACATCGCCGGCGAGTACGAGCGGGCCTTTGTCGGCATGACCGAAGTGGACTGCTCCCTGGAGACGCTGCTCGATGCTCGCGCCAGGATGCGGCGCGAGCTGCCACAGCGACTGAGCACCGCGCACAAGCAGTTTCTGAGCGGGCTGGCGCGCGCAGAACCGGACTGGTCGCTGGTGCAGTGCCAGCACGCCGCGCAACTGCCGGCACTGCGCTGGAAGCTCGCCAATCTCGAAACCTTCCGCAAGCGCCGTCCCGACGACTTCGCAGCGCAATCCGCCGCCCTCGACACCGGCTTGGGCCAGAGCTGACGAACATCCCGCAGCGCCCCACTTGCCGGGATTGCCCCATGCCGCATTCATCGTGGCATCCGCGAAGCAGCGGCCCTATACCCAAAGGCTTCCGACAAAGGCCAAAGGGCTGGGAAGGGGCAAAGGAAGGGCGCCAAGGGGAAAGGCCCTATCCTGAAAAGGCCAAAAGGCGCCCCTGAGCAGCCCGTCATCCGGGGTTCGCCATGCTCTCGCTGTTCCAGCGCAAAAGGGTGCCACCCACCGCCGGCACACCGCCCACATCCGCCATCGAAACTCCGAAAGGGTTGATGCGGCCGGAGTCGGCCGCATCGCTGCTGGCCACGCCGCGTCGGCAGAAACTGCTGGAACACATCTGGCAGCGCACATCGCTCTCGCGCCGGCAGTTCGCCACGCTCTACCTCGCCCCACTGGAGCGCTACGCCGAGCTGGTCCAGCAGTTCCCGGCCTCCGAGAACCACCACCACGCCTATCCGGGCGGCATGCTGGACCACGGCCTGGAGATCGTCGCCTATGCGCTGAAGCTGCGGCAGTCATACCTGCTGCCTGCGGGCGTCACGCCGGAGGCACAGGCGGCCCAGGCCGAAGCCTGGACCGCAGGCACGGCCTACGCGGCCCTGCTGCACGACATCGGCAAGATTGCGGTCGATCTGCACGTCGAGCATGCCGACGGCAGCGTCTGGCATCCCTGGCACGGCCCGCTGCGAAAGCCCTACCGCTTCCGTTACCGAAAGGAGCGCGAGTACCGCCTGCACAGCGCCGCCACCGGGCTGCTCTACGCGCGCCTTCTCGATCGGGACATCTTCGACTGGCTCAGCGGCTATCCCGACCTCTGGGCCGCGCTGCTGTACGTGCTGGCCGGCCAGTACGAGCACGCCGGCACGCTCGGCGAACTGGTCGTGCAGGCCGACCAGGCATCGGTCGCCCAGGAACTCGGCGGCGATCCCAGCAAGGCGCTGGCGGCGCCCAAGCATGCGCTGCAACGCAAATTGCTCGACGGCTTGCGCTACCTGCTCAAGGAAGAGTTCAAGTTGAACCAGGCCGGCCCGGCGGACGGTTGGCTGACCCAAGACGCCTTGTGGCTGGTGAGCAAGACCGTCTCCGACAAGCTGCGCGCACATCTGCTGTCGCAGGGCATCGACGGCATCCCGGCGAGCAACACGGCGGTGTTCAACGTGCTGCAGGATCACGGCATCGTGCAACCGACGCCGGATGGCAAGGCGATCTGGAAGGCTACTGTCACCAGCGACGCCGGCTGGTCGCACGCCTTCACCTTCCTGAAACTCTCGCCGGCGATGATCTGGGATGCCGCCGACCGGCCGGCGCCGTTCGCAGGCCGTGTGCAGGTCGAAGAGGAACAGGCGGAGCCGACGCCGCAGGCGCCGGCGGTGGCCGATGGGCCGCGCGCGGAAGGCATCGAAGCTGCATCCGCGAGCACGGCGCCGATCGCATCCGCAGCCATGGACACCGGCGTGGCCGCGCTGCTCGACCTGCTGGGCGACACCGCTCCACCCACAGCACCGCGCCGGAGATCGCCGAGGCCGAGCCGACCCCTTCGACCGTGCCCCCGCCGCAGATGAGCCTCGCGCCTTCCCAGGATCGCGCGGAGCCCTCCGGGGCGCACTTCATGGCCTGGCTGCGTCAGAGCATCCAGACGCGCAAGCTCATCATCAACGACGCCAAGGCCCTGGTGCATACCGTCGCCGGTACGACCTACCTCGTCAGCCCCGGCGTGTTCCAGCGCTACGCGCAGGAGTACCTTCAAGTCGCCGCGCTGGCCAAGCAGGAGAAGCTGGAGGGGTGGCAGTGGGTACAGAAGCGCTTCGAGAAGCTGGGACAGCACCGCAAGCAGCCGAGCGGGCTGAACATCTGGACCTGCGAAGTCACGGGGCCGCGCAAGTCGCGCCGGCTGCACGGCTACCTGCTCGCCAGCCCGGATGCGCTGTTCCAGGAGACGCCGCCAGACAACCCATACCTGCGGCTCGTCAACGAGGCCGCAAAGCGCGAAGATTCAGCCCTTGGGGGCAAGGACGACGATCAGGCGTAGGCATGCGACCGCTGTGCGGGCCGGCTTCAATCTGCGGATGGGGCCGACTCCGCCAGCTTGGCTTCGGTCAGAGTCATCAAGTGGGCGGAACTGCATTTCAGCGCACGGGCAATCTTGAGGATGAGAGGGAGCGTGGGGACATGCTCGCCGCGCTCGATCTTGCCCATGTGCGACCGTTCGATGCCGGCCATGTGGGCCAGCGTTTCCTGAGCGATGCCCTGGTTGGTTCTTTCTTCCCGCACGGCAGCCCCAAACGCGATGGCTGGTTCCGCTTCGTAGGTAGTGGTGCCGGTGGGGCGGCCCCTTTGGATCGAACGCTTTGGCATTGCCAAGAGCGTCGAACACGGTCACGATTTAAACCACGTTAAACTTAACTCATCTAACGGCTTCGAGATCAGTTGCCACGAGTTCACCGCCTGGGGGAGCTGGACGTGGAATCGAGTGACATCACCGCCGAAATTCGCATGGCCGTCCTCGGCGAATGGGTGCCTCCCCAGCTCGCCGACGTGCTCGCCCTGCAGCGTGCCGAAGAGCCGGAGACCCATGCCGTCCTGGCCGGCTGGACAGATCCCGGTCGAGGCGCGGAGCTGCCGGACGACGGCTTCGACTTCGCCTTGTCTGCGGTTGCCCGGCAGTGGCCTGGCTGGGTATGCGAACCGCTGTGGCATGACACGCTGGCGGTCGCCGTGGCCAAGCGCTCCCACCTGCTGGCCTACCGTGAAGTGCCGTGCGGGGAAGTGCTCAAGCAGCCCTTGATCTGCTCGCAGTCCACGGCCGATGAACCATGGCGCATGACCGTGCAGCGTGTGTTCGAGAACGCGCTGCAAGAGCGAGAGCAAACGGTGGAGACATTCGATGTGGCGATGACGCTGGTTGCCGCCGGGTACGGGATCGCCATTGCGCCTGCCGCGAGACTGGCGAGCTACCTACGCCGAGGCATCGCCGTGCGGCCGCTGGCCGGCGCACCAACGATCGTGATGGCTTACCTGCTCCGCCGCAACGCTTCCTTGTCGGACACCCAGGCAAGATTCGCCCGCCGCGCGCGCTTGGTGTCCTGACAGACGCGCGGGGATCGCGGTTTCGCCACGATCCCGCATTCCTGCTGCTAGGCGACCCCGACTCGCGGCGGGGTCCATTCGCTTTCCTTCACGGCTGTGCTCACTGCCATGACGAGCTTGTCGAGATTGCCGGCCGTCACGCCCTCCAGTGCCGAACGCCCCCGCAGCATCGAGCGCGGTTGCAGCAGTGCATGGTAGATCTGCCAAGGGTCCGCACCCCTGGTCAGCTTCAGGACGGACTGGATCAGCTCGTGCTTGAGTGGGTCGAGGTGCCAGTCCGGCACGCGCTGGCCGCGGTTGCCCACGTTCAACGCCAGCAAGTTGCCCGCCTTGATCTCGTAGCTGATCCACCTGCGGGACTTGCCCGCCATCTTGGCAAACGCCGCGACGGGAAGGTTGTGCGGCGCTTCGAAGACATCGAACAGCTCCATCCTCTCGCGCTGAATGTCCGAAGGCACCAGCGGCGCGGCCGATCGAGGGGGCGGAACCGCCGGCAGCCGATGTGCGGCGGCAGAAACCAACGGCATGGCGTCACCCGGCTTCGTCACCAGCAGGATTGGCGAAGCGGCAACCGGCGTGGAGGGTGCGCTTGCGGTTTGCTCACTCGGGAATGCGGGTACGCCTTCCAGATGCACGGTGAGCGGCATGCTGGCCGCCTCGACCTGGTTCTGCTCGAAGAGGTCGAGCCGATCGGCCCAGTCCTGCATCATGCGGCGACGCTGCTCCACGTACTCGGCATGGTTGTAGGTCGCGCTGACCTTGTTGGGATCGACATGCGAGAGCTGTGCATCCACCCAGACCTTCGGGTAGCCGATCTCGTTGAGCGCAGTGGACATCGTGCCGCGGATGCCGTGTCCGGTCAGGCGTTCCTGATAGCCCATGCGCTTGAGGGCACCATTGAGCGTGTTCTCGCTGATGCGCTTCTTCAAGTCGCTGTCGTGCCGGAACAGGTAGCGCTGGGCCGGCTTGAACTCATCCAGCAGGTGCCGGACGATCTCCATGGCTTGAATCGACAGCGGCACGATGTAGGGCGGGATGTCCTTCGCCTGCTGCCGCTTCTTGCGCATATCCAACTGGAGTTGCTTCACGACGTCGGGCGGGATGATCCACAGCCCACGGTCCAGATCGAATTGATCCGGCGTCGCCTGTCGCAGCTCTCCGGTTCGCACGCCGGTCAGCAGCAATAGCCGCAGCCCGAGCTGGGTCTGCCGCCTGCCGCGATAGCTGCGCAGCCGCTGCAACAGCTTCGGCAGCTCGGCCATGCGCAGGAACGGGTTGTGGTTGACGGGTGGCAGCGGCAGCGCCACCACATCGAGATCGGAGGCAGGGTTCTGCTCCAGGCCCGGCACGATCACCAGCGCGTAGCGGAACAGTTGGTTGAACCACGTCCTGACTTTCTCGGCGACGGAGAGCGCCTTGCGCTTCTCGATCTTGGCGATCACCTCCAAGAGGTCGGGACGCTTGATCTCATAGATCGACCGCTTGCCCAAGGCGGGCAGCACATCCTTGTCGAAGATGCGCGGAAGTATCGAGAGGGTCGTCTGCCGGCCTTCCTTGAGGCTGAGCCCGCGATGCTTGAGCCACTTGCGATACACCGCCTCGAAGGTGTTCTCGTCGGCGAGCCGGACAGCGGTGCGCTTCTGCTTGCGGTGAACGCGAGGATTGGTGCCTTTGGCTAGCAGGGCGCGCGCTTCGTCGCGCAGGCTGCGGGCCTCGCGAAGCGTCACCTCCGGGTAGGTGCCGAGCGACATCCGCTTCTGCTTGCCCGCCCAGTAGTAGCGGAAGTGCCAAGTCCTGCCCCCCGCAGCCGTGACGGCCAGGGAGAGGCCATCCAAGTCAGGGAGGGTGTATGCCTTGCCAGTTGCCTTGGCCTGTCGAACGGCCAGGTCTGAGAGTGCCATGCTCTTGCTCCTGAACATGAGTCAGGAACCAGATGCTGGTCACGTCGACCTCGCCCCTCCATCAACAATCCGGAATCAGCCGCGCCCGCAAAAATGGACTTGTTTGTGGACTTAAAAGTCCCGGCTGTAGGCGGATCGCAGTGGACTACGGCAGAACGTCAAAGAGAGGAAAAGTCCTTGTGTGGCAACGACTTGCAAACTCTCTTGGACTTCTGCGGAAGTCCGCAGAATGATGCAGTGGAGCGGGTGATGGGAATCGAACCCACGCTAGCAGCTTGGGAAGCTGCAGTTCTACCATTGAACTACACCCGCGAGCGGACGGCGCCATTCTAACCACCGGCGGCGCGCATTCAAAGCCTGCTTCAACAGTCAGTATTCGTAGGCGCCGTGCGCGAGGTTCTCGAAGCGCGTGAACTCGCGCTGGAACGCGAGCTTCACGGTGCCGATGGGCCCGTTACGCTGCTTGCCGATGATGATCTCGGCCACGCCCTTCTCCGGCGTGTCCTCGTGGTAGACCTCGTCGCGGTAGATGAACGCGATCACGTCGGCGTCCTGCTCGATCGCGCCCGATTCGCGCAGGTCCGACATCACGGGACGCTTGTTCGGGCGCTGCTCCAGCGAGCGGTTGAGCTGCGACAGCGCGACCATCGGGCACTTGAATTCCTTGGCCACCGCCTTGAGGCTGCGCGAGATCTCGGAGACCTCGTTGGTGCGCCCCTCGGAGGAACCCGGCACCTGCATCAGCTGCAGGTAGTCGATCATGATCATCGCGAGCTCGCCGTGCTCGCGCGCGAGGCGCCGCGCGCGTGCGCGCACCTCGGCCGGCGACAGCGCGGGCGTGTCGTCGATGAACAGCGGCCGGTCCTTCAGCGCGGTCACGGCCGCGGTGAGGCGCGGCCAGTCCTCCTGCAGCAGCTGGCCGTTGCGCAGGCGCTGCTGGTCGATGCGCCCGATCGAGGACAGCATCCGCACGATCAGCGATTCGGCCGGCATTTCCATCGAGAACACCAGCACCGGCTTGTCCTGCTTCAGCACCGCGTGCTCGACCAGGTTCATCGCGAAGGCCGTCTTGCCCATCGAGGGGCGGCCCGCAATGATGACGAGGTCCGAGCGCTGCAGCCCGGAGGTGCGGTCGTCGAGGTCGATGTAGCCGGTGCTGAGCCCGGTGATGCGGCTCTTGCTGGCGTAGAGCTCGTCGATGCGGTGCATCGCGCCGCGCAGCAGTTCGTTGACACCCTGCGGACCGCCGCGCGACACGCGGTTCTCGCTGATCTCCGCGATGCGCTTCTCGGCTTCCTCGAGCAGCTCCGCGCCGCTGCGCCCGTCGGGGTTGAAGTTGCGCGTGGCGATCTCGTTGGCGGCGGCGATCAGCTGGCGCATCGTCGAGCGCTCGCGCACGATCAGCGCGTAGGACTGCACGTTCGCCGCACTGGGCGTGTTGGCGGCCAGTTCGCCGAGATAGGCGAGGCCGCCGGCGCTCTCGAGCTCGTCGATGCCGTTCAGGTGCTCCGAGAGCGTGATGACGTCGAACGGGTGGCTGCCCGCGGCCAGCGCGGTCATCGCCTCGAAGATCAGGCGGTGTTCGTGGCGGTAGAAATCGGACGCGGTGACCAGTTCCATGACCCGGTCCCAGGTCTCGTTCACGAGCATCAGGCCGCCGAGCAGCGACTGCTCGGCTTCGATGGAGTGCGGCGGGATCTTCAGGCTGCTGACGTCCAGCACGGGCCCGGGGTTCCTTGCCGGCTGGAACGGTGAGTCAGCCATGGTGCGCGCCCGCGAATCTGAGGGCGCGATGTTCCCACCGCGCAAAAATGGCTGTCAACCGCAGCCGGCCGACAGCCATGGCGGCGCCGTCCTCAGAGCGGAGTGACGGACAGCTTGATGGTCTGCGTGACTTCGGCGTGCAGCTGCAGGTCGATGTCGAACTCGCCCGTGTTGCGGATCACGCCGGTCGGCAGGCGCACTTCGCTCTTGCCCACTTCGGTGCCCGTCGCGGTGATCGCATCGGCGATGTCGCGGGTGCCGATCGAGCCGAACAGCTTGCCTTCGTCGCCGCAGTTGGCCTTGATCGTGACCACCAGGCCCGCGAGCTTCTCGGCGCGGGCCGCGGCGGCTGCCTTGCGCTCGGCGGCGGCTTTCTCGAGCTCCGCGCGACGCGCCTCGAAGCGCGCGATGTTGTCGGCGGTCGCCGAAACGGCCTTGCCGTAGGGGATCAGGAAGTTGCGGCCGTAACCGCCCGCTACCTTGACCTGGTCGCCCAGGTTGCCCAGTCCACCAACTTTCTCGAGCAGAATGACGTTCATTGCTATCGTCCTCACCAGATTCCCGAATTCATCGACTTCAGCCGCCCGGCTTCTTCAGCCAGCGGCCGCGTATATCCAGCCAGCTGTCCATCGCGGCCAGTACCACGATGAACTGCTTGAGCGGCGCCAGCACCAGCAGCGCCGCGTAGAACAATCCCAGCCACCCGCCGCGTCCGCGCGCGGCGGCGAGGGCATGCACCAGCGCGATGCCCGCGAACAGCAGCGGCAGCAGCGGCACCCAGGCCCACAGCCGCAAGCCCTCGCCCAGCGCGCCGAGGCCGAAGGCCGTCAGCAGCAGCGCCAGCACCTGCACCCGGTCGAGGCGAAGCGCGTGGAACTCCACGCGAAAGCCGCCCGGGTTGTACAGCGCCGCCTGCCACCAGCGTGCGACGATCAGGCAGATCACCAGCGTCACGCCGAGGATCAGTCCGAACATGCCGGCGATGTCGCTCGCCCCAGGGGCCGTGAGCGCCACCGTCGCCTCGGCGCCCTTCTGCGCCGCCTGCTCCCCGATGCCGGCCATCAGCTCGGCGAACAGCTTCTCGACCTGCGCGAGATAGCCGCGCCCGATCGTGAGCAGGCCGCCACCCAGCACCAGGCCGAGCAGCGCCGAGGTGCACAGTGCCCACGACCACGACACCGTCAGGCGCAAGACCCCTGCCACCACGGTGATACCGAGCAGGGCGGCCACGGGCATGATCTCGCCGAAGTACGCCACCACCGCTGCCGGCAACAGGGCCCACAGCATCACGAAAGCGCCTTCGCGCACGCCCTTGCGCAGCGTGACCAGACCGACCACCGCTGCCCCGAGCCAGAAGAACATGGGCAAAACGACGGACATCGTGGAAACCAGCAAGGCTTCCCGGCGCCCGCGCATCACGTACTCGGCAAGGGCACGCATACCCTGGATTCCGGACCCGCCCGGGGGCGGGCCGCGGTCAGCGGTGCTGGTCCGTGTAGGGCAGCAGCGCCAGGAAACGAGCGCGCTTGATCGCGACGGACAGCTGGCGCTGGTAGTTCGCCTTGGTCCCCGTGATGCGGCTCGGCACGATCGTGCCGGTCTCGTTGATGTATTCGCGCAGCACGTCGAGATCCTTGTAGTCGATCTCTTTCACGCCTTCGGCGGTGAAACGGCAAAACTTGCGACGACGGAAATAACGGGCCATTGGCCTGACTCCTCGATTCTACTGATACCTGAGTGGGAAACCGGTCGCGACTTACGCGGACTCGGCTTCTTCTTCCGCGGGCTCGTCCTCGCGCTCCTGGCGCGGGCGGCGACGCTCGCCGTCATCGCCACGGCTGCGGCGATCGCGACCTTCGCGCTCGGCGCGCATGATCGGCGACTCGTCGGTGACCGCTTCGTCGCGGCGGATGATCAGGTGGCGCAGGATCGCGTCGTTGAAGCGGAACGTGGTTTCCAGCTCCTTCATCGCGTCATCGGTCGCTTCGACGTTCATCAGCACGTAGTGTGCCTTGTGAACCTTGTTGATGAGGTGCATCAGCTGGCGACGCCCCCAGTCTTCCAGGCGGTGTACCTTGCCGCCGTCCTTCGTCACGGCCTGGGTGTATCTTTCGATCATGCCAGGCACCTGTTCGCTCTGGTCCGGATGGACCAGGAACACGATTTCGTAGTGTCGCATTGTCACTCCCTGCGGTTTGAACAGCCTCCCGCAACGGCGGTGAGGCAGGGATTTCCCCCGCGGCTGGCGCAAGGGAGGGCGGATTCTAGAGAAGTGGGCCCTGCGGCGCAATCCGGGCGGGTGAAATTGTGCAAATTTCGCTCAGGTGCGCTGGCGCCGGGCCTCGTAGAGGAACACGCCGGTGGCGACCGATACGTTGAGGCTGCTGACCTCGCCGCACATCGGGATCGAGGCCAGGTGATCGCAATGCTCGCGCGTGAGGCGTCGCATGCCGCTGCCCTCGGCGCCCATCACCAGCGCCACCGCGCCGCGCAGGTCCACCGCGGTGATGCTCTGCCCGGCCTCGCCCGCGGCGCCGACGATCCAGACCCCGGCCTCCTGCAGCGCGCGCAGCGTGCGCGCGAGGTTGGTGACGCTGACCAGCGGCACCGCGTCGGCCGCGCCCGAGGCCACCTTGCGCGCGGTCGCGTTCAGCGGTGCGGAGTTGTCGCGCGGCACGATCACCGCGTGCGCCCCGAAGGCATCCGCCGAGCGCAGGCACGCACCGAGGTTGTGGGGATCGGTCACGCCATCCAGCACCAGCAGCAGCGCCGGGCCCGCGAGCCCCGGCAGCAGCTCGTCGAACAGGTAGCTCTCGTCCAGGGCCGCGGCGGCGCGCACCTCGGCGACCACGCCCTGGTTCACGCCGGGCGCGAGCCGGTCGAGCTCCTCGCGCGGGAGTTCGCGCACGGCGATGCCCTGCGTGCGCGCCACCGCCAGCAGTTCCTCGAGGCGCCGGTCACGCCGCCCGCGCAGCACCGCCAGCGATTCCACGCGCTCGGGGCTGCGCTTGAGCAGCGCGGCCACCGCGTGCATGCCGTGGATGCGTTCGCGCTCCTTCACCGGCGCCTCCTCAGCGCCGGCGCCGGCGCGATCCGGAGCCGCCGCGCTCCCTGCCTTCGGGCTTGCGCCCCTTGCCCTCGGCCTTGCGCTCCTTGCGCGCGACACCCGCTGTGCCGCCCGGCGCGCCGTCCTCGTCGATCAGCAGGTCGACCTTGCGCTCGTCGAGGTCCACGCGCGCGATGCGCACGCGGATGCGATCCCCGAGGCGGTAGACGCGCCGGGTGCGGTCGCCGATCAGGCGGTGGCCCGAGGCATCGAAGTGGTAATAGTCGTTCTGCAGGCTCGAGACGTGCACCAGCCCGTCGGCGTAGACCTCCTGGATCTCGACGAACAGCCCGAAGCCGGTGACGCCGCTCACCACGCCGTCGAACACGTCGCCGACGCGGTCCTCGAGGTACTCGCACTTCAGCCAGCTCATCACGTCGCGCACGGCCTCGTCGGCGCGCCGCTCGGCCATCGAGCAGTGCTCGCCGAGCTCGACCACCTGCTTGAGCTCGTAGGGGTAGGACTTCTGGCGCGCGAGGGGCTTCGCGTCCTCGACGCGGCGCACCTGCGTGCTCTCCTCCGGCGCGCGGATCACCGCGCGGATGGCGCGGTGCACCAGCAGGTCGGGATAGCGGCGGATCGGCGAGGTGAAGTGCGCATAGGCCGGGTAGTTCAGCCCGAAGTGGCCGAGGTTCTCGGGCTGGTAGCGCGCCTGGGAGAGCGAGCGCAGCATCACGGTCTCGATCACGTGGCGGTCGGGACGCTCCTGCACCGCGGCGATCAGCTGTTGATAGTCGCCAGGCTGCGGCTTGTCGCCGCCGCGCAGCGACAGCCCGAGCTCGCCGAGGAACTCGCGCAGCGACTTTAGCTTCTCGCCACCCGGCCCCTCGTGCACGCGGTACAGCCCGGGCACTTTGTGTTTCTGCAGGAAGCGGGCAGTGGCGACGTTCGCCGCGAGCATGCATTCCTCGATCAGCTTGTGGGCGTCGTTGCGCTCGACCGGCACCACTTCCTCGATCTTGCGGTCGGGGCCGAACACGATGCGCGTCTCGGTGGTCTCGAAGTCGATCGCGCCGCGCTCGTCGCGCGCCGCGCGCAGGGCGCGATAGAGCGCGTGCAGGGTGGCGAGGTGCGGCACCAGTTCCGGCGCGATGCCGGCATCCTCGCCGGCCAGCGTCGCGGCCACGCGCGTGTAGGTGAGCCGCGCGGCCGAGCGGATCACCGCCTCGAAGAACCAGTGCTTCCCGAGCGCGCCGTCACGCCCGATTTCCATCTCGCAGACCAGCGCGAGGCGGTCGACCTCGGGCTTGAGCGAGCACAGCCCGTTCGAGAGCTCCTCCGGCAGCATCGGCACCACGCGCCCCGGGAAATAGACCGAGGTGGCGCGCCGGCGCGCTTCGACGTCGAGCGCGGTGCCGGTCTTCACGTAGTGCGAGACGTCGGCGATCGCCACCCACAGCCGCCAGCCGCCGCCGCGGCGCTTCTCGCAGTAGACGGCGTCGTCGAAGTCCTTGGCGTCCTCGCCGTCGATGGTCACGAAGGGCAGGGCGCGCAGGTCGAAACGCCTCGCCTTGTCGCCACGCCTGGGTTCCGGCGCGAAGCCCGCCGCCTCGTCGGCCACCTCCGGCGGCCAGGTGCAGGGGATGTCGTACATGCGCAGCGAGACGTCGATCTCCATGCCGGGCGCCATGTGGTCGCCCAGCACCTCGACCACGCGCCCGGTTGGCGGTGCATCGCTCGCCGGCTGCGTCAGGATCTGCACCGTGACGTACTGCCCCTCGCGCGCATCGCCGCAGTCGGCGTCGCGCACCAGCACCTCGTGCTGGATGCGCGGGTTCTCGGCCACCACGTAGTTCACGCCCTGCGCGAGGCGGATGCGCCCGACCATGAGCTCGGTGTTGCGCTTGAGCACCTCGACGATGGTGCCCTCGCGGCGCCCGCGCTGATCGGTGCCGCTGGCGCGCACCAGTACCTCGTCGCGGTGGAAGACCTGGCGCATCTGCCGTCCGTGCAGGTACAGGTCCTCGCCGCCCTCGGCCGGCACCAGGAATCCGTAGCCCTCGCGGCTCGCCTGCACGGTGCCGCGGATCAGGTCCATGCGCGAGACCGCGCCATAGGCGCCGCGCCGGTTGCACATCAATTGCCCGTCGCGCTCCATCGCGCGCAGGCGCCGGCGCAGGGCCTCGCGCCGGTCCTCGGCCTCGAGGTCCAGCTGTTCTGCCAGTTGGTCCAGGGTGAGCGGCACGCCGGCCTTGTCGAGCGTGGCGAGGATGAACTCGCGGCTCGCGATCGGGTTGTCGTAGCGTGCGGCTTCGTCGGCCTGGCGCGGGTCGCGCTCGCTGCCGGGTTTCTTGCGTGAGACCAAGGGTGTTCTCCAGGGTGCGGCCATGGCCGCGATGTAGCGTGCGCGTATTATACGCACAGGGATTGACACAGCGGATGCCGCTCAGTAGAGTGCGCGCCCTGTTCGCGGGAGAATTTCCCGCCAGCCCCCTAGGCCCAGGTGGCGGAACTGGTAGACGCGCTAGCTTCAGGTGCTAGTTATCGAAAGGTAGTGGAGGTTCAAGTCCTCTCCTGGGCACCATCTCTCTCCTCGACGTTGTGTACTCCCGGCTCCGGACAGCATCGCTGCCCGCAGCCGGGATG
Source organism: Gammaproteobacteria bacterium (assembly GCA_016718385.1). Classification (GTDB taxonomy): domain Bacteria; phylum Pseudomonadota; class Gammaproteobacteria; order Pseudomonadales; family UBA5518; genus UBA5518. The sequence continues at coordinate 123,658 of JADKDK010000007.1, read as the reverse complement.
TTTTTTCCGTGGGCAGTGTCCCTGCTACTTCACCCCGTGCATCAGGCGATTGATCAGCGGCGCGCACAGAAAGTAGCCGCCGCCGATCAGCAGCGCGAGCCACCACAGCTGCGTGAAGGTTCCGGCGTATTGCGTCAGCGAACTGGCCGCGCCGTGCCCGCCGCCACCGGAGGCCACCGCGGCGATCAGGCCGGCGAGATAATTCGCCATCGCGGTCGACAGGAACCACCCGCCCATCGCCATGCCGACCTCGTGCCGCGCCGCCAGCTTGGTGACCATTGACAGCCCGATCGGCGACAGGCAGAGCTCGGCCATGGTGTGGATGAGGTAGGTCAGGGCCAGGAACAGCCAGATCACCTTTGCCCCTGGCGGCGTGGCCTCGATCGCCAGCGCCAGCAGCAGGAAGCCGAACCCGGCCCCGATCAGCGCGATCGCGAACTTGCGCGGTATCGAGGGGTTGCGCCCCCGGCGGTCCAGCACCGGCCACAGCATCGCGAACAGCGGCGCCAGCAGCAGGATGAACAGCGGGTTGGCCGACTGGAACAGCGTGAAGTGGAACGGCGCATCGACGAAATCGCGCGCGAAGAAATTGAGCGACGAGCCGGCCTGCTCGAACAGCGCCCAGAACAGGCAGTTCGCCAGGAACAGCAGCAGCATCGCGCCGTAGCGCTGCAGCTGCACGCGGTCACCGCAACGGATCCCGCTGGCAGTGAAATACGCCACCAGGAACAGCATCAGGCCGACCAGCACGTAGCCCAGCACCGCGCTCCTGCTCAGCAGGAACCACAGCAGCGGCACCATCGCGAGCGCGCCGCCCAGCACGACCAGCACGGGCCCGGCGCCCTCGCGCCCGGACGGTGCCTTGCCGATATGGCCGAGCATGCCCGCGAGCACGTGGAACACCAGGATGCCGAGCACCATGCCGATGCCCGCCGCCAGGAAGCCGTATTGATAGCCGAACCTGGCGCCGATGACGGAGGCGCAGACGATGGGCGCGACGAAGGCGCCGGCGTTGATGCCCATGTAGAAGATCGTGAACCCGGAGTCCCGCCGGGAGTCCTGCGGCGCGTAGAGCGCACCGACCATGGTGGAGATGTTGGGCTTGAACAGGCCGTTGCCGGCCACTATCACGGCCAGCCCCACCAGGAACCACTGCAGGTCCGGAATCAGCAGCATGCACATGCCCACCGCGATCAGCGCACCGCCGACGATGATCGATCGCTGGTAGCCGAGATAGGTATCGGCGATGTAGCCGCCGACGATCCCGGTCGCGTAGACCAGCGCCGTGTAGCCGCCGTAGGTGAGGCTCGCCTGCGCATTGGCCTCGCCCTCGGGCAGGTGGCCGAAAAAGGTCGCGGCCACGTATACCGCCAGCAGGGCGCGCATGCCGTAGTAGCAGAAGCGCTCCCAGAACTCGGCGCAGAACAGCATCCACAGCGGCCTGGGGTGCCCGAGAATCTCGCCGGGGGGCGGCGGGATGAACTCGTGCCTCGGTGTGCCGCCCGCCGCCATGCGCGTCTCCTGCGTTGCTCTTCGTGGTGATGCACCCGCGGTGGCGGCATGTGCGTCCGGGCGTGTTTACCCTGCGCCCGGATGCAAGTCAAATCCACGCCGGCTCGAGCCCGCGCCCCGCATCGAGCGTGGCGCTGGGCCATAATCGGCGACTCCGGCGATCATTCAGGAGCTGTGCATGACGAGGAGCAAGAGGAAGCTGCGCGAAAACATTTTCCCCAGCGCGCGCGAGGACGCCGCGACGTCGCGCCGCAAGGCGGGGCGATACAGCGGCAATGCCTACCGCCTCGCGTTCACCGACACGGAGTTCCTGCTGCGCGAGGAACTTCGCCCCGTGCGCTTCCAGCTCGAGTTGCTCAAGCCCGACCTGATCCAGCAGGAACACGGCATCGACTCCACGGTGGTCATCTTCGGCAGCGCGCGCCACGCGTCTGCCGAGCAGGCCGAGGCCGAGGTCGTCGCGGCGCGCGGCGCGGCCGCTGCCAGGCCGCGGAGCGCCTCGGCGAAGGCCGCGCTGGCGCGCGCCGAGCGCCGGCTGCACAACAGCCGCTACTACGAGGAGGCGCGCAAGCTCAGCGCGCTCATCACGCGCAACAGCGAGCACATCGACGGCTGCCGGCTGGTGGTGGTGACGGGCGGCGGACCGGGAATCATGGAGGCGGCGAACCGCGGCGCCCACGAGGCCGGCGGCAAGAGCATCGGCCTGAACATCGTGCTGCCGATGGAGCAGGAGCCGAACCCCTACATCACGCCCGAACTGTGCTTCCAGTTCCACTACTTCGCGCTGCGCAAGATGCACTTCCTGCTGCGCGCGCGGGCCCTGGTGGCATTTCCCGGTGGCTTCGGCACGCTGGACGAGTTGTTCGAGACGCTGACTCTGATCCAGACCGGCAAGTCGACGCGCGTGCCCGTGCTGCTGTTCGGGGAGGAGTTCTGGCGCCGGCTGATCGACTTCGACCTGCTGGTCGAGGAAGGCAATATCGCGGCCGAGGACCTCGGGCTGTTCCGCTACGTGGAGAGCGCGGAGCAGGCCTGGCGGGAGATCGCGGATTTCTACAGCCTGGGCTGCCCGGCTACCCTGCCGTGACGTGAGCAGGGAGCGGGTCGGCAGGCGAATTGCGGAACGACACGAGCCTCCGCCCCTGCGACGGGACGAGTCCGGGCATCATGCAGGGCCGGCGGTAGCATCCGCCAACGGCTGCCTTCAGGAAGGTGCCACGGGCCGGCGGCCCGCGACCTCGGTCACTGGAGTCACGGGCGGCGCCTCCCTGCGCCGCCGGATCTCACCAGCGCTTCGGACGGCGATCGCCGCCACCGCCACCGCCACCGCCACCAGGACGGCGGTCTTCACGGGGACGCGCTTCGTTCACGCGCAGCGCACGGCCATTGATCTCGTGGCCGTTCAGCTTGTTGATGGCATTGGTGCCCTCGTCGTCGGAGGACATCTCCACGAAACCGAAGCCCTTCGAACGATCGGTTTCACGATCCATCACGACCTTTGCCGAGGACACGTTCCCGTAGGCCTGGAACATCTCGAGCAAGTCGTTGTCCCGAACGGTGTAGGGCAGGTTTCCAACGTAGATATTCATTCGCTTCATCATCCTGGCGCCGTGGCAGACTGGAAGTGCTAATACCCCGACGCCCGAAAAAAAGCGTTAGCACCAATAAAAACCGGACCCTCGACGAGACCGGCCCGGCGCATTCTAACTGAAAATGCAACTACGTCCAGCACCCGGGGCTTGACAGCCGGGCGCCGGACGCGCAGGGAAGTCGGGCCTCAGGCCCGGCCGAAGGGATCGCGCAGGATGATGGTCTCGGTGCGGTCGGGGCCGGTCGAGACGATGTCCACGCCGACGCCGACGACCTCGGCGATGCGTTCGATGTAACGGCGCGCGTTGAGCGGCAGCTGGTCCCACGCGGTGATGCCGATCGTGGACCCTTCCCAGCCCGCGACGGTTTCGTAGATCGGGACCAGGCTCTCGAAATCCGCGCTGTCGCGCGGCGTGCCCACGATATGGCCGGAGCTGTCCTCGTAACCCACGCACATGTTGATGGTCTCGAGACCGTCGAGCACGTCGAGCTTGGTGATGCACAGCCCGCTGACGCTGTTGATGCGCACCACTTCGCGCAGCGACACCGCATCGAACCAGCCGCAGCGGCGCGGTCGCCCGGTGGTCGCGCCGAATTCGTGGCCACGGCGCGCCAGATGGGCGCCCACCTCGTCGAACAACTCGGTCGGGAACGGGCCGGATCCGACCCGCGTGGTGTAGGCCTTGGTGATGCCGAGCACGTAGTCGAGGTACAGCGGGCCGAACCCGCTGCCGGTGGCGGTGCCGCCGGCGGTGGTGTTCGACGAGGTGACGAAGGGATAGGTGCCGTGATCGATGTCGAGCAGCGCGCCCTGCGCGCCCTCGAACAGGATGCGCTTGCCGGCCATGCGGTACTCGTGCAGCAGCGCCGGCACGTCGGCCATCAGCGGCAGCAGCGCCTCGCCGTGCTGCAGGCTCTGTTCGAGCGTCTGCTGCACGTCGATCTGCGGGCACCTTGTAATACTCGCGCAGCACGAAGTTGTGGTAGTCCATCACCTCGCGCAGCTTGGCCTCGAAGCGCGCCGGGTTACGCAGGTCGCCGAGGCGCAGTCCGCGCCGTGCTGCCTTGTCCTCGTAGGCCGGGCCGATGCCGCGCCCCGTGGTGCCGATCTTCGCATCGCCGCGCGCGTTCTCGCGCGCGATGTCGAGCGCCGCGTGATGGGGCAGGATCAGCGGGCAGGCCGGGCTCAGGCGCAGGCGCTCGCGCACCGGCACGCCGCGCGACTCGAGCTCGGCCATCTCGGCGAGCAGCGCCTCGGGCGACAGCACGACGCCGTTGCCGATCAGGCACAGCACGCCCTCGCGCAGCACGCCCGAGGGGATCAGGTGCAGCACCGTCTTCTGCCCGCCGATCACCAGCGTGTGGCCGGCGTTGTGGCCGCCCTGGAAACGCACCACCGCGGTGACGTTCTCGGTCAGCAGGTCGACTATCTTGCCCTTGCCCTCGTCACCCCATTGCGTGCCGAGGACCACTACGTTCTTTGCCATGTCCCGTTGCCTGTCAGACTGTGTGGATGTGCCATGCGTCGGCCGCGCGACGCAACTCCCGATCGCAACACGCGCTGCCCTGCTGGCCGGGCAGCCCCAGCAATACCCGCTCGCCGCCCTCGCGCAGGCGCTGGATCTCGGTCCAGGCCGCATCCGCCAGCGCGTGCTCGACGAACACCCCGCGGCGTGGTGCGGCAACTGTCGCCGGCAGCAGGCCGAGCAGGGTCTTGAGGTCGAAACTGAAGCCGGTCGCCGGACGGGCGCGGCCGAACACGCGCCCGATGTCGTCGTAGCGCCCGCCGTTGGCGATCGCCTCGCCCTGGCCCGGCACGTAGGCCGCGAACACCAGCCCGGTGTGGTAGTGATAGCCGTGCAACTCGCACAGGTCGAAATGCAGGTTCACCCCGGGCATGCGCGCGGCGATCTTGTCGGCCACGCCGGCGAGCGCGGCGAGCGGCGCGCAGGCCGAGGGCGCCGCCGCGGCGAACAGCTGCGCGGCGCGCTCGATCACCTCGCGCCCGCCGTTCAGTCCCGCCAGCCGGCGCAGCAGCCCGGCGCGCGCCTCGTCGAGGCCGGCTTCGGCGACGATCGCCGCGATCTGCGGGGCCGACTTGTGCTGCAACGCCTCGAACACGGCGTCCTGCACCGCGACGTCCAGGGCCAGGTCCTGCATCAGGGCGCGGAAGATGCCCACGTGCCCCAGGTCGAGCGTCACGTCGCGCACGCCGAGGCGACGCATCGTTTCCAGCATCAGGCTGATGATCTCGAGGTCCGCGGCCGCGCTGGCGTCGCCGTAGAGCTCGGCGCCGAGCTGGATCGGGGAGCGCGAGGCGAAGGGCGAGCGCCGGCGCGTGTGCAGCACGCTGCCCGCGTAGCACAGGCGCACCGGACCCTCGCGGCGCAGGCTGTGGGCGTCGATGCGCGCGGCCTGCGCGGTGATGTCGGGGCGGATGCCGAGCAGGCGCCCCGAGAGCTGGTCCGTGAGGGTAAAGGTCTGCAGGTCGAGATCCTTGCCGAGCCCGATCAGCAGCGAATCGGTGAACTCCATCAGCGGGGGAATCACCAGCTCGTAGCCCCAGCGGCCGTAAAGGTCGAGCAGATCGCGCCGCAGACACTCGACGCGCGCCGCCTGCTCGGGGAGCAATTCCTCGATCCCCTCCGGGAGCAGCCAGCGCTCTTCGCCGGCGGCGGACGTATCGGTTCCGGTCATCGCGAATCCTGTGGAGCGTCGGTTCAGTTGATGGCGTACAGCAGGGCAGTGCCGGCGACCATGGCGCACAGCCCCGCGACGCGCAGCGCCCGATCGCTCATCCCGGTGACTGAAAGCACCATGGCCCGCCAGCCCGCAGGCGACAGGAACGGCATGATCCCCTCGATGACGAGCATCAGGCAGAACGCTACGGCAAGATCGTGCCACATCTGGCCCGGGACCCGGAAATCGCGTTGCGGGATGCGCCCGCCCCGGCGGGCGCGGCGCATCCTATCACAAAGACGACCGTGATCGAATCCGCGCTAGCGCCGGCCGCCGGATTCGTTCAGGTAGCGGAAGAAATCGCTCTTCGGATCGAGCACCAGCACGTCCTCCGGTCCGGAGAATGCGCTCTCGTAAGCCTTGAGGCTGCGGGTGAACGAGTAGAACTCCCGGTCCTTGTCGAAGGCCGCGGCATAGATGGCCGATGCCTCGGCATCGCCCTCGCCGCGCGCGAGCTCGGCATCGCGGTAGGCCTCGGCCTCCATGATCGTGACCTGGCGATCGGCATCGGCGCGGATCTTCTCGGCCTGCTCCTTGCCCTGGGAGCGGTATTCGCGCGCGAGCTTCTCGCGCTCGGCCGACATGCGGTTGAACACCGCCTCGCTGACCTCCTCGGGCAGGTCGATCTTCTTCACCCGCACGTCGATCACCTCGATGCCGAGCGACTGCTTCACGGCCGCGTTCAGCTCCTCGATGAGGTCGGTCATCAGCTTCTCGCGCTCGCCCGAGACCACCTCGTGCAGCTTGCGCTTGCCGAACTGGTTGCGCAGGCCGTCGTTGACGCGTGCCGCGAGGCGCATCATCGCGGCGTTCTCGTCGCCGCCGGTGGCGCGGTAGTAGGTCTCGACATCGTCGATACGCCACTTCGAGAACGAGTTGACGATCAGGCGCTTCTTCTCCAGCGTGTAGAAGCTCTCGGCCGGCGCATCCAGCGTCAGCACCCGCGCGTCGAACTTGCGCACCTCGTCGACGAAGGGAATCTTCACGTGCAGGCCGGGCTTGCTGTCGACGTCGATCAGCGCGCCGAAGCGCAGCACCACGGCGCGCTCGGTCTCGCGCACCACGTACAGCGATCCCGTGAGCGCCACCAGCGAGACGACCAGCAGCAGGAACAGGGTAACTATCCTCGCGTTCATCAGCGTCGCTCCCTTGCACGACCGGTACCCGTGGCGGACTCACGCCGCAACCTGTCCACGACCTCGTCCGCGACCTCGCCGACCGGGTCGACCGGCGCGGCACCCTGGCGCGGCGCGGCGGCGGCTTCGCCGGGCCGCGCCATCCTGTCGAGCGGCAGATAGAGCACGTTGTTGCCCCCGGGGACGTCCACCAGCACCTTGGAGCTCGCGCTCATCACGCGCTGCACGGCATCCAGGTAGAGGCGCTCGCGCGTGACCTCGGGCGCCTTGCGGTATTCGGCGAGCAGTTTCTCGAAGCGCTGCGCCTCGCCCTGGGCCTCGGCGACGACCTTGCCGCGGTACGCAGCTGCCTCCTCGAGCATGCGCTGGGCGCGACCGCGCGCCTCCGGCACGATGCCGTTGGCGTAGGCGCTGGCCTCGTTCTTCAGCCGCTCCTCGTCTTCCTTGGCCTTGATCACGTCGTCGAACGCGGCCTTGACCTGCGCCGGCGGCCGGGCTTCCTGGATCGTGATCTTCACGACCTGGATGCCGGTGCCGTAGTTGTCCAGGTAGCTCTGCAGCTTCACCTTGACCTCGTCGCTGATCTGGCCGCGGCCCTCGGAGAGCACCTGGTCGAGCCGGGTGCTGCCGACCACGTGGCGCAGCGCGCTCTCGGTGGCCTGGCGCAGGCTGAACTCGGGATCGCGCACGTTGAGCACGAAGGACTTCACGTCGCTGATGTTGTACTGCACGACGATCTGCAACTCGACGATGTTCTCGTCCTGCGTGAGCATCCGGCCCTCGGAGGCGTACTGGCGCTCCTTCGTCACGTTGACCGGTACCACCTGGTCCATCAGCCGCGGCTTCCAGTTGAGGCCGGGATCCAGCGTCTGGTGATAGCGGCCGAAGCGCAGCACCACCGCGCGCTCCTGTTCGTCGATCACGTAGATGCCGAGGTAGAACCACACGCCGAAGATCAGCAGCAGGACGAGGCCGATCACGCCGCTGTTGAAGCGCGCATCCCCCGTGCCGCCCCCCCCCAGCGCACCCCCGAGCTTTTCGCGGAACTTGCGGAACGCCTCGTCGAGATCCGGCGGGCCCTGGTCGCCGCCCCACGGATCTCGCTGCTTGCCGTTGCCACCTGGTTCATTCCAGGCCATGTCGTTCTCCCACCGGTTATTGGTTGCGCACGCGCAATAGAGCGCCGGATTCTATCAGATGTGTTCCGCGGCCGGCCGCTCTGCGGGCGCCAGGTTCTCCGCGGCGAGCAGTTGTGCGAGCAGCGCGCGCGGCAGGCGGATATCGAGACTGATCTGCCCCTGCTCGTCGATGTGCTCGGCGAGCACCGCGCCCTTCTCGTACAGCCGGGCGCGCAGGCGCCCCTGCGTCGGACCGATGGGAATGCACTCCTGGACCAGGTCCTGCTCGAGCAGCTCGGCGATCGCCTCGCGCAGCAGCTCTAGCCCCGCGCCGCTCTGCGCCGAAACCCACACCCTCACCGGCTTGCCGTCCTCGCCACGGTCGATACGCGGCGCGGCTTGCAGCAGATCAATCTTGTTGCAGATGTCGAGGCGGCGCACCTTGTCGGCGCCGATCTCGCCGAGCACCTTCTCGACCTCGAAGGAGGTGTCCTCGCGGTCGGCGGCGCTGGCGTCGATCACGTGCAGCAGCAGGTCGGCGAGCCGCGCCTCCTCGAGCGTCGCGCGGAAGGCCTCGACCAGCTGGTGCGGCAGGTGGCGCACGAAACCCACCGTGTCCGCGAGCACCATCGGGCGACCGTCCGGGAGCGTGCAGCGGCGCATCGTGGGATCGAGGGTGGCGAAGAGCTGGTCGGCCGCGTAGACGCCGGCGCCCGTCAGCGTGTTGAACAGGGTGGACTTGCCGGCGTTGGTGTAGCCGACCAGGGATACCGTGGGCACTTCCGCGCGCTGGCGCGCACGGCGCCCCTGTTCGCGCTGGGAGTGGACCTTTTCCAGGCGGCGCAGCAGCATGCGGATGCGATCGCGCAGCAGGCGGCGGTCTGTTTCCAGCTGCGTCTCGCCGGGGCCGCGCAGGCCGATACCGCCCTTCTGGCGTTCCAGGTGGGTCCAGCCGCGCACCAGGCGCGTGGACATGTGGCGCAACTGCGCCAGCTCGACCTGCAGCTTGCCCACGTGCGAGCGCGCGCGCTGCGCGAAGATATCGAGGATCAGCCCGGTGCGGTCGATCACGCGGCAGCCGAGCGCGCGCTCGAGGTTGCGTTCCTGCGAGGGGCTCAGCGCGTGGTTGAAGATGACCAGCGCCGCGTCGTGCGCCCTGACGGCCGCCTCGATCTCGGCAAGCTTGCCGGTGCCGACGAAATGCCGGGGATCCGGGCGATCGCGCTGGCCGAACACGAACTCCACCGGATCGCCGCCCGCCGACAGCACCAGCTCCTCGAGCTCACGGGGATCTTCCTGCGCGCCGCCACCCCCCAGTTCGAGGTGAACGAGCACCGCGCGCTCACCGCTCTGCGGGCGTTCGAAGAACACCTTAGTCGGCGGCCTCGTCACCCTCGTCGGCGGAGGCCAGGCGCACCGGACGCGAAGGCACCACGGTCGATACCGCGTGCTTGTAGACCATCTGGCTGACGGTGTTCTTCAGCAGGATCACGAACTGGTCGAAGGATTCGATCTGGCCCTGCAGCTTGATGCCGTTGACCAGGTAGATGGAAACCGGGATGCGCTCCTTGCGCAGCACGTTCAGGAAAGGGTCTTGTAAGGTTTGCCCCTTTGACATCAAAGCATTCTCCTAGTGCAGCCCTCGCGGAGCTGATTGCAATGAAGCCCGATCACCCGGGCGCGTTTCGGGCCATTCGACCCGAATGCATGGTACGAGCGCGGAATAGAATGTGCACTCTAAAGCATTCCGCACTCGTTGGACCCTAGGTGGCGGCGACTTCGACGAGTTTCAAGGCCATCCCGGGCAATTTGTCGGATTGCGGGTCGTCGGCCGGCAATATTTGCAGGTCGGGCCATGAGCGCAGCCACGTGAGCTGGCGCTTGGCGAGTTGCCGCGTCGCGGCCACCGCGCGCTCGATCATCACCTCGCGCGAGACATGCCCCTCCAGGTAGTCCCAGGCCTGGCGGTAACCGACGCTGCGGATCGAGGGCAGGTCCGGGTGCAGGTCGCCGCGCGCCTTCAGGGCCCGCACCTCGTCCAGGAAGCCGGTGGCCAGCATCGCGTGGAAGCGATCGGCGATGCGCCGGTGCAGCGCCGCGCGATCCTCGGGCACCAGCGCGAGCTGCAGCAGGCGACAGGGCAGGTCTGGCGCCGGGAGCTGCGCGGCATGCAGGCTGCTCATGGGGCGGCCGCTGGCGAGGAAGACCTCGAGCGCGCGTTGCACGCGCTGGCGGTTCGCCGGATCGATGCGCGCGGCACTCCCCGGATCCACCTCCGCGAGGCGGCGATGCACCGCCGCCCAGCCCTCGCGAGCCGCCAGCTCCGCGATGCCGGCGCGGATCGCCGGGTCGGCGCCCGGCATCGGCGCGAGGCCGTGGATCAGCGTCCGGAAGTACAGCATGGTGCCGCCCACCAGCAGCGGCGTGCGGCCCGCCGCGAGGATTTCCGCGATCGCGGCCAGCGCGTCGTGGCGGAATCCGGCCGCCGAATAGGGCTCGGCCGGATCACGGATGTCGATCAGGCGGTGCGGGTAGCGCGCGAGCACGGCCGGCTCGGGCTTGGCGGTCCCGATATCCATGCCGCGGTAGACCTGCGCCGAGTCGACGCTGATCAGCTCGCAGCCAAGGTGATCGGCAAGCGCCAGCGCCAGCGCGGTCTTGCCCGAGGCGGTAGGCCCCATCAGGCAGATGGCGAGCGGGCGCCGGCCGGCGCCGTCCACGGTCGTGCTCATCGGCCGCGCAGGAACAGCCGGTCGAGCTCCGCCAGCGACTGCAGCGCCCAGGTCGGGCGGCCGTGGTTGCACTGGCCGCTGCGCTCGGTGCGCTCCATGTCGCGCAGCAGCCCGTTCATCTCAGTGATGCTGAGCTGGCGGTTGGCGCGCACCGAGCAATGGCAGGCCATGCCGGCAAGGATCTCGTCGGCATGCGCGCCGATGCGCGCGCTGCTGCCGTACTCCAGCAGGTCCGCGACCACGTCGCGCACCAGCGCGGCGATGTCCGCGCCCGCGAGCAGCACCGGTATCTGGCGCACCATCACCGCCTCCTCGCCGGCCCGCGCGAGCTCCAGCCCGAGCTCGGCCAGCGCCGGCGCGTGCTGCTCCACGCAATCGGCCTCGCGCCGGCTGACCGCGACCACCTGCGGCACCAGCAGCGGCTGTGCGCGCACGCCGCCGGCATCGCGCGCGGCCTTCATGCGCTCGTAGGTGATGCGCTCATGCGCGGCGTGCATGTCGACGACCACCAGCCCGTCGCGGTTCTCGGCCAGGATGTAGATGCCTTTGAGCTGTGCGATCGCGTAGCCGAGCGGCGGCACGTCGCCGTCACTCTCCCCGGGGCCCCAGGCGGGCGCCGGCGGGAGCTCCGCAAGGCCGGTGGTGCCGAGCGCGCGGTAGGCGGCCACGGTCTCCGCGAGCGCCGCCGCATCGGGGCGCTGCCACAGCGCGTGCTGGGAGGCCGGCATCGCGACCGGCGGCGGGGCCGCAGCGGCCTCGATCGCCGCCGTTCGCGCCGGCGCCTCGGCAGCGCCCGGGCGTGCCTGCGCCAGCGCGCGGTGCAGGGTGTGGAACAGGAAGTCGTGCACCATCCGCGACTCGCGAAAGCGCACCTCGCTCTTGGTCGGATGCACGTTCACGTCGACCAGCGCCGGGTCGATCTCGAGGTAGAGCACGAAGGCCGGGTGGCGGTCGTGGTACATCACGTCACGGTAGGCCTGGCGCACCGCGTGCGAGACCAGGCGATCGCGCACCACGCGTCCGTTCACGAAGAAGTACTGCAGGTCGGCCTGGCTGCGCGAGAACGCCGGCTGCGCGACCCAGCCGCGCAGCAGCAGGCCGGAGGCCTCGACCTCGAGCGCGAGCGCGCTCTGCAGGAACGGCGCCCCGCACAGCGTGGCGACGCGCTGTTCCTGCTCGGCCGGCGTGCCGCAGGCACGCAGCGCGAAGGTGGCTTTCTGGTTGTGGCGCAGCGTGAAGCCGGCGTCGAAGCGCCCCAGCGCCAGCCGGCGCACGACTTCCTCGCAGTGGCCGTACTCCGTGCGCTCGGCGCGCAGGAACTTGCGCCGGGCTGGCGTATTGAAGAACAGGTCGTGCACCTCGACCGTGGTGCCGCGCGGGTGCGCCGTGGGCAATATGCGCGGCTCGCCGCCGGCGGCGAACTCCAGCCGGCTGCCGTGCGGCGCGTCCGCGGTGGCGGTGCTGATGCCAAAGCGCGCGACCGAGGCGATGCTCGCCAGCGCCTCGCCGCGAAAACCGAGGCTGAGCACCTTCTCGAGATCCTCGAGCGTGCGGATCTTGCTGGTGGCGTGACGCGAGACGGTCAGCGGCAGGTCGTCGGCCGCGATGCCCTCGCCATCGTCGCGGATGCGGATGAGCCGCATGCCGCCGTCCTCGAGATCGATCTCGACGCGGCTGGCACCGGCATCGAGGCTGTTCTCGACCAGTTCCTTGACCACGGACGCAGGCCGCTCCACGACCTCTCCGGCCGCGATCTGGTTGGCGAGCGAGTCGCTGAGCTGCCGGATGCGCCCCATGCTGGAATCACCGCGATGAGCGGAAGGGCGCGAAAGCGGATGATCAGGTCTGCGGGATCACGATGGTCTGTCCCGCCCGGATGTCGTTTCCACCGCCCAACCCGTTGGTCCTGACGATGTCGGCGACACTAACACGATAGCGTTCGGCGATTCCAGCCAGGGTGTCGCCACGCGAGATGATGTACTCCGAGGGGCGCGCGCCGGCGCGCACGCTCATCGCGACCATCGTCTCGGGGGGCGGGCTGCTCATGAAGTAGTCGCTCACTCCGGCGAAGATCGCCGCGGCCATGTTGCGCTGGTAGCCGGCATTGCCCAGGCGCTCGGCTTCGAGCGGGTTCGAGATGAAGCCGGTCTCGACCAGGATCGAGGGCATGTCGGGAGACTTGAGCACCGCGAAGCCGGCCTGCTCGACGCGGCGCTTGTGCAGGTGCGCGATGCGCCCCATCGAATTCAGCACGCGTCCGCCGGCGCCGAGGCTCGCGTCCATCGTGGCCGTCATCGACAGGTCGGTCAGCACGCTGGCGAGCACCTTGTCCTTGGCGCCCAGGTCCACGCCGCCGATCAGGTCGGCGCCGTTCTCGCGCTGCGCCAGGAAGGCGGCCGAGACGCTGGTCGCGCCGCGCGGCGACAGCGCGTAGACCGAGCTGCCGCGGGCGCGCGCGTGGGTGAAGGCATCGGCGTGGATCGACACGAACAGGTCGGCGCCGGACTCGCGCGCAATGTCGCGCCGCTTGAACAGCGGAATGAAGTAATCGCCCTTGCGTACCATCGTGGCGCGGTAGCCCGGTGTCGCGTTGACCTTCTTCTCGAGTTCCCGGGCGATCGCCAGCACCACGTCCTTCTCGCGGATGCGACCCGGCCCGATGGCGCCGGGATCCTCACCGCCGTGCCCGGCGTCGATCGCAACCAGGATGTTGCGGCCCCGTAGCGGCTGTTTCGGCAACGGCGCACGCACGACCGGGGCTGGCTCCTCGCTACGCGCCACCGGCTGCGGCCCGGGCTGAGCCGGCGACTGATGCTGAACCTGCGCCTGGGGCTGTGGCGGCGCGGGACTCGCGGCGACCGCCCGCGCGACAGGTTCCGCAGGAACCGTCGGCACTACGGGCGCCGGTGCCTGGCGCGGCACCGGGCCGAACAGGTCCACCACGAGGCGGTTGCCCTGGCCGCTGCTCGGACCCAGCACGAAGCTCTTCTGTTTCACCTTGCCGTGCAGGTCGAGCACGATGCGCAGGCGATCGGCGCCGTACTTGCCGCTACGGATGCGCTGCACCTGTGTGCTGCTGATGTCCACCGCGTGCAGCGCCGCCGCGAGTTCGCCGTTCTCGACGTCGATGATGAGCCGCTCGGGATCGTGCATTTCCGTGAGGCTGTGGCGGACCGGGCCGTCCACGTCGAACACGAGGCGCGTGTGATCCGTGCCGCGCCACAGGCGCAGGCCCTCGACCGCGACACCGGCGCCCGCCTGCAGGCTGCCCAGGGCGAACACCAGGGCGAGGCCGATGCGCACGCACACCGAGTTTCTTGGCCGTAAAGTCATGCGTCCCCGGATCCGCGGAATATGCCGATCCAAAATATAGCAACGGCTCAGGATTGCGCACGCCCATCGCCGACGCCGAGCGAGGCAACTATTGCGGCACCGCGGCTGTTGCATGCACGCCAGCTCGCACGGCGCCCCGCGCCGGCGGTTTCCAGCCGGATCTCGAGATCCGGCGCCGGCAGGTGCCCCTCGCCGCGCTCCGGCCACTCGATCAGCAGGATCGCCCCGGGCTGCAGGTAATCGCGCACGCCGAGGAATTCGAGCTCCTCGGGATCGGCGAGCCGGTAGAGATCGAAATGGAAAACGGTGCGCCCCGCGATCGCATAGGGCTCGACCAGGGTGTAGGTGGGACTCTTCACCGAACCGGTGTGCCCGAGCGCGCGCAGCAGCCCGCGCGCCAGCGTGGTCTTGCCCGCGCCCAGGTCGCCATGCAGGTAGACCACGGCGCCGCCGGCGAGCGCGGCCGCCAGCCGCGCCCCGAAGCCGACCGTCGCGTCCTCGTCGCGCAGTTGGCAGGAATGGTCGGCGCTCATGCCCCGGCCTCCGCCGGCGCGGCGCCGTTCAGCAGGCGCCGCAGCCACGGTACCAGGTCAGTGGCGAGCAGGCCGCGTTCGCCGTCGGCGGCCGCCGCCAGATCCGCGGCGCGCGCGTGCAGGCAGACGCCCAGACGCGCGGCATCGCCGGATGCGAGTCCCTGCGCCAGCAGCGCGCCGAGCACCCCGCTCAGCACGTCGCCCATGCCACCGCTCGCCATGCCGGGATTGCCGTAGGGACAGACGCCGAGGCGCCCGCCTGCCGCACCGCTCGCCACCAGGGTGCCGGCACCCTTGAGCACCACCGCGCCCGGAAACAACGCACGCAAGCCTTGCAGCGCCACGAAACGGTCGGCCTCGATCCCGGCTGCCGTCACGCCGAGCAGCCGCGCCGCCTCGCCGGGATGGGGCGTCACGACGCACTGCGCGCGCGGCAATTCCGCGGGCACCTCGCCCTCGGCGATGGCATTCAGCGCATCGGCGTCCAGCACCGCGGGCTTGCCGGTGGCGAGCGCGCGCACCAGCAGCTGCTGCGCCCACGGCCCGCGACCCAGCCCCGGACCGATCACCAGCACGCCGGCGCGCGCGAGCAGCGGCTCCAGCTCATGGCCGTGCTCCACGCCGTGCGCCATGATCTCGGGACGGCGCGCCACCGTCGCGGCCACGTTGCCCGGCCAGGTGGCGAGCGACACCAGTCCCGCGCCACAGCGCGCGGCCGACTCCGCCGCCATCGCGGCGGCGCCCGCCATGCCGCGCCCGCCGCCGATCACCAGCACGTGCCCGAAACTCCCCTTGTGCGCGGTGCGCGCGCGCGGCGCCAGCGCCGCCAGCAGGCCCTCGAGCGACAGCAGCTCGGCCCCGGCCGGCACCGCGTCATACGTCTGCGCCGGCACGCCGAGCGCATCGAAATGCAGCTCGCCGCAATGATCGCGCGCCGCCGCGGTGTACAGCCCGCGCTTGCGGCCGATGAAGGTGACGGTGTGCGCCGCATGCACCGCGACGCCCCGCACGCAACCGGTGTCGCTGCACAGCCCCGAGGGAATGTCGACCGCCACGATGGGCAGCCCGCTGGCGTTCATCGCCGCGATGGCCTGCGCGTGCGCCTCGCGCACCGGCCCGCCGAGCCCGGTGCCGAGCAGCGCATCGACGATGACGCCCGCATCGAAACGCGTCTGCGGCGTGAACGGACGCACCTCGACGCCTGCCGCGAGCGCGGCCTCCAGCGCGAGCCGCGCATCGCCCGCGATGCGCGCCTGCTCGCCGAGCAGCGACACCGTCACCGCCAGGCCGCGTTCTCGCGCGAGCCGCGCCACGATGAAGCCGTCGCCGCCGTTGTTGCCGGCGCCGCAGACGACGTGGACCGGCAGCACGCCGGGGTAATGTGCGCACACGAGTTCGAACACCGCGCGCCCGGCGCGGCTCATCAGCACGATACCCGGAATGCCCGCACCGTCGATCGCGGCGCGATCGAGCGCGCGCGTCTCTGCGGCGGTGTACAGCGCGGGCTGCAGCTCGGCATCAGGCATCGCGACGGCTCTCCGTTGGACCGGTTTTCATTGTACGCGATGCCTCCGTTATGCTGGCCGCGGGTCGGGCGGGATTCCCCCGACCCGATCGCTCCACGCTGCAGGGCGCTGCCGATGATCACGACCGATACAGCCCGGGAAGACGCCACGGGCTCCTTGGCGGCGCTCGCCGTCGCTATCCGCGCCTGGGCGCGCGAACTGGGCTTCCCCTCGCTCGGCATCTGCGGCACCGACCTGTCTCCCCACGACGAGCGCCTGCGGGAGTGGGTGGCGCAGGGCCTGCACGGCGAGCTCGACTACATGGCGCGCCACGGTGCCAGGCGCTGGCGCCCCGAAGAGCTGCTGCCGGGCACGCTGCGCGTGATCTCGGTGCGCATGGATTACCACCGTGCCGACAG
Source organism: Gammaproteobacteria bacterium (assembly GCA_016718385.1). GTDB lineage: Bacteria > Pseudomonadota > Gammaproteobacteria > Pseudomonadales > UBA5518 > UBA5518. The sequence continues at coordinate 107,041 of JADKDK010000007.1, read as the reverse complement.
CGCCGAGCCCTCCGGCATCCTGAACGATGCGGAGCGCGCCTATGTCTCGCGCTACGCGCTGGGGCGCGACTACCACAAGCTGATGCGCGCGCGGCTGGCGCGGCTGGCGGACCGTATCCTCGCCGCGCGCCCCGGCAGCGCGCAGCGCGTGTTCGTCGACAGCGCGCCGGTGCTGGAGCGCGGTGTGGCGCAGAAGGCCGGCCTCGGCTGGATCGGGAAGAACACCATGCTGATCGATCCGCGCGCGGGCTCGTGGTTCTTCCTCGGGGAGATCTTCACCGACATCCCGCTGCCGGTGGACGCCGAGTTCAGCGGCATGCATTGCGGCAGCTGCACCGCCTGTCTCGACGTCTGTCCCACCGCTGCCTTCGTGTCGCCCTTCGTGCTCGACGCGCGGCGCTGCATTTCCTATCTCACGATCGAGCTGCAGGGCGCGATCCCGCATGATCTTCGCCCGCTGATCGGCAACCGCGTCTTCGGCTGCGACGACTGCCAGCTGGTGTGCCCGTGGAACAAGTTCGCGCAGCCGAGCTGCGAGGCCGACTTCGCGCCGCGCCACGGCCTCGATGCCGCGCGCCTCACCGAACTGTTCGCCTGGAGCGCGGAGCAATTCGCCGAGCGCGCCGCCGGCACGCCGCTCTACCGCCTCGGCCACGAGCGCTGGCTGCGCAACCTCGCCGTGGCGCTCGGCAACGGGCCCGCCACGGACGCGGCACGCGCGGCGCTGCTGGCGCGATCGGAACATCCCTCGGAATTGGTGCGCGAGCATGTGGTGTGGGCTATCGAGCAGCTTGCAACGCGAACATCCGCAACTGGCCAAAATGGTAGCGCTCCGTAGCCCGGTCGCAAGGTGGGCCATGCATGCTGCGGGACACGCCGCAAGTACGTCCCTGTAGGCTCGACTGCGGCATCCATGCCGCAGACGGTCCCGCATCACCCATGGCCCGCCTCGGGACCTTCGTTTGTGGTACCACGAACTTTGCCGAGCGGCTGTGCTGGACGCACGGGCGTGAGGGGGCGTGCGCCGCAGGGGCGAGCCGCACCGCAGGGCCCGTGCGACCGGCCTCCGGCAGCGGCCGCAAGCGGCGCCAGAGCCTACAGGGACGTACTTGCCGCGGGCCCCGTTGGGGCGGCCGGGCAACAAGGCCAGCGATGATTGATGCGATCACGGTGCCATGCGGAAAAAGTGCTCGCGGTAGTGGCGCAACTCCGCGATCGAGTCGCGGATGTCGTCCAGCGCGAGATGCGCGCCCTGCTTGGTGACGGTGGCGAGCACGTCGGGGCGCCAGCGGCGCGCGAGCTCCTTCACGGTGCTGACGTCGAGATTGCGGTAGTGGAAGAAAGCCTCGAGGCGGGGCATGCGGCGCGCCATGAAACGGCGGTCCTGGCAGATGCTGTTGCCGCACATCGGCGACTTGCCGGGGGGCACGTGACGGCGCAGGAACTCCAGCGTCAGGTCCTGGACGACCTCCTCGTCGAGGCGGCTCTCGCGCACGCGTTGCGTCAGCCCCGACTGGCCGTGCTGACGCGTATTCCACTCGTCCATCGTCGCCAGCACCGCGTCGCCCTGGTGGATGGCGAGCACCGGGCCTTCGGCGATCACGTTCAGGTGCGCATCGGTCACGATGGTCGCGATCTCGATGACCACGTCGCGGTCCGGGTCGAGCCCGGTCATTTCCAGGTCGACCCAGACCAATCCGTCCTCGAGCATCATGCTAGACTCCCGCGCCACACGTTCGATGACAAGACCCCGTCACGCCCGCATTATGCAACAAGCCTTTTCCCGCTTCGCCTGCCGTCGCACCCGCGCGATGCCGCGTTCGCCGCGCTGACACGCTGAACAGCCCATGGCCGGACGCAAGCTGAGCCAGAACCAGGCGCGCCGGGTCGAGAAGCTGCAGCGTCGGCGCACCGAGCACGCCGCCAGCGAGCCCGACCCCGACTCTCCCGCGCTCGACGGCGTGGTGATATCGCGCTTCGGCAAGCGGGTCGACGTGGAGGATCCGCGCACGCCCGGCGCGGCGTGCCGCTGCCACATGCGCTCCAACATCGACTCGCTGGTGGCCGGCGACCGCGTGGTGTGGCATCGCGACGACGAAGGCGGCATCGTCACCGCGCGCCATGAGCGCACGACGGTGCTGAGCCGCCCGGACATGCACGGCACGCTGCGCCCCGCCGCCGCGAACCTCGATCGCATCGTGATCGTGATCGCGCCGGAGCCGGAGCCGCACGCCAACCTGCTCGACCGCTACCTCGCGGCTGCCGAGGACGTCGGGCTGCAGGCGCTGATCCTGCTGAACAAGACCGATCTGCTGACTGACCCGGCCGCGCTCGAGCCGCTGCTCGGCGTCTACCGCGCGATCGGCTACCCGGTGCTGCACGCCTCGGCGCATGCCGGCGGCCTCGACGAGCTCCAGGCCGCGCTGGCCGGGCACACCACCGCCTTCGTCGGCCAGTCCGGCGTGGGCAAATCCTCGCTGATCTCGGCGCTGCTGCCGCACGAGCAGGACATCCGCATCGGCGAGCTGTCGCACGCGGTGACCAAGGGCCGCCACACCACCACGGCAGCGCGACTCTATCATCTGCCCGCGGGCGGCGACCTGATCGACTCGCCCGGCATCCGCGAGTTCAGCCTCGCGCACCTCGACGCCGCGCGCACCGCGCACGGCTTCGTCGAGTTCCGTCCGCACCTCGGGCGCTGTCGCTTCCGCGACTGCGTACACCGCAACGAGCCCGGCTGCGCGCTGCGCGAGGCCGTCGCGGCGGGAACCGTCAGCGCGGCGCGCTACGCGAGCTTCCTGCAAATCACCGGAGAGCCTTCATGAATGCCGACGCACGCAGCCTGCGCGAGCGCCTGTTCATCGCGATGCAGCACCTGCTGCCGCAACACCTGCTGTCACGCCTGACCGGCGTGCTCGCGCGCTCGGGCTTCCAGCCGCTGAAGGATTGGCTGATCCGCCGCTTCATCGCGCACTTCGCGGTCGACATGAGCGAGGCCGCCGAGCCGGACCCGGGCGCCTACCCGCACTTCAACGCCTTCTTCACGCGCGCGCTGCGCGAGGGCATGCGCCCCGTCGATGCGGCACCGCGGACGATCACCTCGCCCGCCGACGGCGCGGTGAGCCAGCTCGGCGCGATCGAGGACGGCCGCATGTTCCAGGCCAAGGGTCACTGGTTCAGCGCCGCCGAGCTGCTGGCCGACCCCGCCGACGCGCGCCTGTTCGCCAACGGCTCCTTCGCCACGATCTATCTCTCGCCGCGCGATTACCACCGCGTGCACATGCCGCTCGCGGGCCGACTGCGCGCGCTGCGCTACGTGCCGGGAAAACTGTTCTCGGTGAACCAGGTCACGGCCGAGTCGGTGCCGGGGCTGTTCGCGCGCAACGAGCGCCTGGTCTGCCTGTTCGATACCGAGCACGGTCCGCTGGCGATGGTGCTGGTGGGCGCGATGGTGGTCGCGGGCATCGAGACCGTGTGGACCGGCCCGGTGACGCCGGCCGGCCGGCACGTGTTCAACGTGGATTACCAGCTGGACGCCGCCGCGCGCACGCTGCAGAAGGGTGCCGAGATGGGCCGCTTCCAGCTGGGCTCCACGGTGATCCTGCTGCTGCCGCCCGGCGTCGCGAACTGGGACGAGGCGCTCGCCGCGGGCTCGCCGCTGCGCATGGGGCAGCGGATCGGATCGCTGTCGAACTGACGCCCGACGCCAGGCGTTGGACGTAAGCCACGCTTTCGATAGACCTGCGGTCCATCGCCGCCGGTGCCATGCCGGCTCTCCTGCTCGGACACGCCGTAAATACATCCCTGTAGGCTCGACTGTCGCCATCCAGGCGACAGACGGTCCTCGCAAGACAGCCGGCATGGCACCGGCTGCCTTGGTGGTCCCATACCGCTCGCAGTCCTTGTGTAGCCTGTCGAACCAACGCGATCCGACACGTTTCCGCCGTAGGAGCCGCCTGCTTTCGTCGAAACTGCGAACCGACCGGCAACCTCCACGGCAGGCGTGCCGAGGGGTGGGCCCGTTTCGCGAGCGGACATGTGGATGCCGAAATCGCCGGGAGCGATTTCGGCAACACGCGTAGCCGCTGCACATGGACGTGCCAGGCGGCGGCCGCGCGCGAAACGGGCCCGCCCCTCGGCGCGCCGGATCGAAGCCTTACCCCGGTCGCTGCATTGAACCCGCGCGAACCACGCTCACGCGCGCTCGGCCGAAAACGCCATCACCTCGCCGATGTGCTGCACGCCCAGCGCGATCATGATCAGGCGGTCGACCCCCAGCGCCACGCCGGCGCATTCCGGCAGGCCGCTGGCCATCGCCGCGAGCAGGCGCTCGTCGGGCGGGCTGGGCGGCAGGCCGCGCGCGGCGCGCGCGCGGTTGTCGGTTTCCATGCGTCGGCGCAGTTCGTCGGCATCGCACAGCTCGTTGTAGCCGTTGGCGATCTCGTAGCCGTCGATGAAGAGCTCGAAGCGCTCCGCCACCGGGTTGCCGGCGGCATCGCGCGTGGTGCGCGCGAGCGAGGCGCGCGAGGCCGGGAAGGCATCCACGAACTGCAGGCAATCATGCCCGAGCCGCGGTTCCACCAGCTCGCTGAACAGCAGGTCGAGCAGTTCGTCGCGCGCCCAGCCGCGCGCGGCCTCGCCCGCGAGGGCCGCGGAGCGCTCGCCGAGCGCCGCGTCGCTGGCGGCGAAGGGATCGAGTCCGGCGTGGCGCAGGAACAGCGCGCCCCAGGCGTCGCGGCGAGTGGGGCGCGCGCCGATGACCTCGCCGACCAGTTCCGCGACCTCAGCGAGCAGCGCCGCGGCATCGAAGCCGGGACGGTACCACTCGAGCATCGTGAATTCAGGGTTGTGGCGCGGACCGGACTCGCGGCGGCGGAAGGCGTGCGCCATCTGGTAGATGGGGCCGCTGCCGGCGGCCAGCAGGCGCTTCATCGCGAACTCGGGACTGGTCTGCAGGTACCAGGACGAGTCCTCGCCAAAGGGCAGGGCGGGTATGCTCTCGAGCAGCGGGTCGGTCGCGGTGACGGGGCAGAGCTGCGGCGTGTCGACCTCCAGCACGCCGCGCGCCATGAAGAAACCGCGGATCGCGGCGATGATCGCGCCGCGCCGGCGCAGGGTCGCTATGCCGGCGCCGGGGCGCCAGAGACTCCCGTCGCGCGGCACGGGCAGGCGTCTCAGCCGCGGACGCGGTTCATGTACTCGCCGGTGCGGGTGTCCACGCGCACCACCTCGCCCACGTCGAGGAACAGCGGCACGCGCACGGTGGCGCCGGTGGACAGCTTGGCCGGCTTGGTGCCGCCGGTCGCGGTATCGCCGCGCAGCCCCGGGTCGGTCTCGACGATCTCCAGCTCGACGAAGTTCGCCGGCGACACGGTGAGCGGCGAGTCGTTCCACAGCGTCACGGTGCAGGTGTCCTGCTCCTTCAGCCACTGGCCCGCATCGCCCACGATGTCCTTCGAGGCGGTGTACTGCTCGAAGGTCTCCGGATCCATGAAGTTCCAGAACTCGCCGTCGTTGTAGAGGTACTGCAGCTCCTTGTCGACCGCGTCGGCGCCTTCCAGGCTGTCGCCCGACTTGAAGGTGCGCTCCCACACGCGGCCGTTCTTCAGGTTGCGCAACTTCACGCGGTTGAAGGCCTGCCCCTTGCCGGGCTTGACGTACTCGTTCTCCAGGATCGAGCAGGGATCCCCGTCCAGGATCACCTTCAGGCCGGGTTTGAATTCATTGGTGGAAAAGGACGCCATGTGTGCCTCTGCAGGGTTCGCGGCAAAATGATGGGCGCGGATGATACTCCGATCGGCCGCTCGATGGCAGCGTGGCATGGGTCACAGCGCGCGCGGCTCGTCCCGCGGCCCGGTTGGCGCCCTCGCCGGGGGTCTCCTACACTTGCCGGACCGGCCTTGCGACGATGGCGTCGCGGCCCTGATGGCCCATTGGAATGCAGCATAACGACAATCTACAGCTCCTGGTCAGCTGCGAATCACAGGCTGCGCTGGAAAGCTGCCTCGCGTTGTTTCGTGACGCAGGTCACAGTGTGCGCGCGCACCGCATCACCTCGCTGCGCGATCTGGACGACATGCAGCGCGACGGGCAGTGGGACCTGTTCATCGCGCACGAGAAGCACCCCGAAGTCGCGCCCGCCGAGGCGCTGGCCCTGCTCGCCGAACGCGCGAGCGATCTGCCCTGCATCGTGCGCGCCGCCGAACCGCTCGGGGCCGAGGCGCTGGGCTGGCTGCGCGCCGGCGCCCGCGACGTGGTCGGCGCCGACGACGGCGCGCGGTTGCTGCTGGCGGCCTGTCGAGAGATCCGCGCGCGCCGCGCGCACCGCGAACTCGCGGCGCTGCGCGTGCAATACGCCGAGACCGCCGAGCGCTGCGAGCTGCTGCTCGCTGCTTCGCGCGACGCCATCGCCTACGTCGTCGACGGCATGCACGTGCACGCCAACGAGCTCTACGCCGAGCTGTTCGGCTATGCCGACGTCGAGGAGCTGGGCTCCATTCCGCTGGTCGACCTGATCGCGGCGCAAAAGCAGCAGGAGTTCAAGGACGCGCTGAAGCGTTACCGCGCCCATCCGGAGGCGCAGACGGCGATCGACTTCACCGGCACGCGCGCCGACGGCAGCGAGTTCGCCGGGCAGCTCGTGCTCTCGAGCGCGAGCTTCGAGGGCGAGCCCTGCATGCAGGTGCTGGTGCGCGCCGCGCCCGCTGGCGCTACCGCGCCGGCAGCGGCCGGCGCCGGTGGCCTGGCCGTGCTGGCTTCGACCCTGTCCGCCACGGCGGGCGGGCAGTTGCTGCTGATCGCGGTGGATGGCTTCAACCAGCACTGCCGCCATCTCGGCGTCGGCGCGGCGAACCGGCTGGTGGACGAACTGGGCGCCTTCGTGGCGCGCAGCGTCGGCTGGACCCAGGCACCGCTGCGCGCCGCCGACGGCGTGCTCGCCGTGCTCCTGGCAGACAGCGACCCGGAGCGTGCGCTCGCGCAGGCGCGTCGCGCGGTGCAAGCGGTCGCGGGACACATCCACGAAGTCGGCACGCAAAGCGTGAGCTGCAGCATCTGCGTCGAGGTCTGTCCGCTCGGCGAGGGGCGCGACGCCACGGTGGACGCCCTGCTCGACCGCTGCTGGAGCGCGCTGCTCGGCACCGTCGAGCGCGCGCAGCGCCTGCGCGCCGCCGACCCCGAGCGCGTCGGGCTCGCCAGTGCCGCGGCGCCGGACGCAGACGTGGCGACGGCCAGCGGCCCCTCGATCGAGGAGGCGCTGCGCCGCGGCGAGCTGCGCATCCTGTTCCAGCCGATCGTCAGCCTGCGCGGCGACAGCAACGAGTACTACGAGGCGCAGGCGCGGCACCATCCGTCCAATCGCCCGGCGCTCGACTGGCTGGCCGAGACAAGCCCGGGCGTATCGAGCGCCGAGCTCGACCAGCTGGTGGCGCAGCAGGCGCTGCAGCAGCTGGCCGCGCACCGCGCCGCGCATCCCGAAACACGCCTGATCCTCCCGATCGGCGGCGGCAGCGTGCTGGATGCCGATTTCGCGGACTGGCTGGCCGCGACGCTGCGCGCCGCCGCGGTGCCGCCCGATTGCCTCGTGATCGCGATCGCGCACCGCACCGCGAGCTCGCACCTGAAGCAGGCAAAGCAACTCGCCGAGCGGCTGTCCAGTCTCGGCTGCCAGCTGTGCGTTGCCGAGGTGCACAGCGGCGACAACCCGCTCCCGGAACTGCTGCACCTGCGTCCGCAGTTCGCGCGCATCGCCGAGCGGCTGGCACCGGCGCTGACAGACACCGAGAGCACCAATACGCTGCTCAAGCCGCTGGTCGAATCGCTGCACCGCGAGCAGATCGCCTCGATCATGCCGGGCGTCGAAGGCGCGGGCGTGCTCGCCGTGCTGTGGCAGCTCGGCGTCAATTTCATCCAGGGCGATTACCTGCAGGCGCCGCAGGCGCAGATGCACTACGACTTCACCGACCTCGCCTGAGAGCCTGTGAATCTTTCGCCCGCCTGCTGCGCCCCGCTGCGCTCGCGCTGCGGAAAACGGCGGCTCCCCCACCCCGCCCACGGCCCTGAGACGCCTCAGAGCCCGCCGGCCTCGCGATCGCTGATCCCGAGCAGGTAGAGGATCCCGTCGAGGCCGAGCGTGGAAATCGCGTGGCGCGCCGACTCCTTCACGATCGGCTTGGCGCGAAAGGCAATGCCGAGACCCGCGATGCTAAGCATCGGCAGGTCGTTCGCCCCGTCACCCACCGCGATCACCTGCTCGAGCGAGATGGACTCGCGCGCGGCGATCTCGCGCAGCAGCTCGGCCTTGCGCCTGCCGTCGACGATGGTGCCCACCACGCGGCCGGTGACGCGCCCGTCCTCGATGTCGAGCTCGTTGGCGAACACGTAGTCGATGCCCAGGCGCTGCTGCAGGCGCCGCCCGAAGAAGCCGAAGCCGCCCGAGATGATCGCGGTGCGAAAGCCGATGCGGCGCAGCGTCGCGATCAGCTTCTCGGCGCCCTCGCTGAGGCGCAGCTGCGCGGCCACCTCCTCCAGCACGCCCTCGTCGAGGCCCGCGAGCAGCGCCACGCGCTGGCGGAAGCTCTCGCTGAAGTCGATCTCGCCGCGCATCGCGCGCTCGGTGATCGCCGCGACCTGCTCGCCGACCCCGGCGCGCTTGGCCAGCTCGTCGATCACCTCGGCCTCGATCAACGTCGAGTCCATGTCGAAGGCGACCAGCCGCCGCGTGCGGCGGAACATGTTGTCTTCCTGGTAGGCGATGTCCACGTCGAGTTCGCTGGCGAGCTCGAGGAAGTCGCGACGCACCGCCGCGGCATCGGCGAGGTCGCCGCGCACCGAGAATTCCACGCAGGCGCGGTCGCTCTCCGCCGCGGCATCGAGCGAGACGCGCCCCGACAGCCGGTTGATCTTGTCGATGTTGAGGCCGTGGCGCGCCACGATCTCGGTCAGGCGCGCGATCTCCTCGCCGCGGATGCGCCGCGAGAGCAGCGTCACGATGTGGCGCGGCTTGCCCTGGCCCGCCACCCACTCGCGGTAGCTCGCGGCGCTGACCGCGGTGTAGCGCAGCTGCAGCCCGGCTTCGTGGGCGTGGAACAGCAGCTCCTTCAGCGCGGCGGAGGTCTCGCGCTCCTCGGGAATCTCGACCAGCAGGCCGAGCGCGAGGTGGCTGTGGATCACGGCCTGGCCGATATCGAGCACGTTGATGCCGTGCGCCGCGAGGATCCCGGTCAGCATCGAGGTGATGCCGGGGCGGTCCTCGCCGGAGATGTTGACGAGTACGATCCTGTTCATGCGCCTCAGTCCGTCGCGATCTCGACGCGGTCGACCTTCTGGAAGCCGCGCGGCAGCTTGTTGCCCCGCCGCCCGCGCTCGGCGCGGTAGGCATCGAGGTCCGATCCCTTGAGTTTGATGTAGCGCTTGCCGCTGTGCACCACCACGGTGGCGTTGGGCGCCATCACCACGAGGCCCAGCAGGTATTCCTCGCGGCTGCGCAGCAGCGTGCCCGAGATGCCGATGATCTTGTTGCCCTTGCCGCGCGCGAGCATCGGCAGTTCCGCCACCGGGAACACCAGCATGCGGCCCTCGTTGCTGACCGCCACCAGCACGTCCTTCGCCGCATCGTGCACGCGCACCGGCGCCATCACCTCGGCGCCCTCGGGCAGCGTGAGCACGGCCTTGCCGGCGCGGTTCTTCGACTGCATGTCCTCGAGCTTCGCCACGAAGCCGTAACCGGCATCGCTCGCGAGCAGGTACAGGTGCGCATCCTCGCCCATCAGCGCGCCGGCGAACGTCGCCCCCGAGGGCGGGTTGATGCGCCCGGTGAGCGGCTCGCCCTGCCCGCGCGCCGAGGGCAGCGAATGCGCCGGCAGCGAGTAGGTGCGCCCGGTACTGTCCAGGAGCACCACCGACTGGTTCGAGCGCCCCTGCACCGCGCACTTGAAGGCATCGCCCGCCTTGTAGCTCAGCTTCTCGCCGTCGATGTCGAGACCCTTGGCGGCACGGATCCAGCCCATCCTCGACAGCACCACGGTGACCGGCTCCGAGCTGAGCAGTTCGGTCTCGCTGTAGGCGCGCGCTTCCTCGCGCGCACCAGCGGCGAGCGGCGCGCATCGCCGTATTCGTCGGCCACCGCCTGCAGTTCCTTCTTGATCAGCGTGGTCAGGCGCGCCTCCGAGCCCAGCGTCTTCTCCAGCGTGTCGCGCTCCTCGGCCAGTTCGGCCTGTTCGCCGCGGATCTTCATTTCCTCCAGCTTCGCCAGGTGACGCAGCTTCAGCTCGAGGATGGCCTCGGCCTGTTCGTCGGAGAGCCCGAAGCGCGCCATCAGCGCGGGCTTGGGCCTGTCCTCGTGGCGGATGATCGCGATCACCTCGTCGATGTTGAGGAAGGCGACCAGCAGGCCGTCGAGGATGTGCAGGCGGCGCAGCACCTGCTCGAGCCGGTACTGCAGGCGCCGGCGCACCGTCGCGCGGCGGAATTCCAGCCATTCGCGCAGCATCGCGGCGAGGTCGCGCACGCCGGGACGCCCGTCGAGGCCGATCACGTTCATGTTCACGCGGTAGCTGCGCTCGAGATCGGTGCTCGCGAACAGGTGTGACATCAGCCCGTCGGCATCCACGCGGTTCGAGCGCAGCACGATCACCAGCCGCGTCGGGTTCTCGTGGTCCGATTCGTCGCGCAGGTCCGCGACCATCGGCAGCTTCTTCGCCTGCATCTGCGCGGCGATCTGCTCCAGCACGCGCGCGCCCGACACCTGGTGCGGCAGCGCGGTGACCACGATATCGCCCTGCTCGCGGATCCACACCGCGCGCGCGCGCAGGCTGCCGCGGCCCGTGGTGTAGAGCGCGCGCAGCTCGTGCGCGGGCGTGATGATCTCGGCCTCGGTGGGGTAATCCGGGCCGCGCACCCACTCGGTGAGCTCGGCGGCCGTGGTCCCGGGGCGGTCGAGCAGCTGCATGCAGGCGGCCGTGAGCTCGCGCAGGTTGTGCGGCGGGATGTCGGTGGCCATGCCCACCGCGATGCCGGTGGTGCCGTTGAGCAGGATGTGCGGCGCGCGCGCCGGCAGCACCGCGGGCTCGTCGATGGTGCCGTCGAAGTTCGGCATCCAGTCGACCGTGCCCAGTCCCACCTCGGACAGCAGCACGTCGGCGAAGGCGGCCAGGCGTGATTCGGTGTAACGCATCGCGGCGAAGGACTTGGGATCGTCGGGCGAACCCCAGTTGCCCTGGCCGTCGATCAGCGGGTAACGATAGGAAAAGGACTGCGCCATCAGCACCATGGCCTCGTAGGCCGCGCTGTCGCCGTGCGGGTGGAACTTGCCGATCACGTCGCCCACGGTGCGGGCGGACTTCTTGTACTTGGCGCTCGCGCGCAGCCCGAGCTCGTGCATCGCGTAGATGATGCGCCGCTGCACCGGCTTGAGGCCGTCGCCGATGTGCGGCAGCGCGCGGTCGAGGATCACGTACATCGAATAGTCGAGGTACGCCTTCTCGGTGTAGTCGCGCAGACGAATGCGCTCGATGTCGCCGCTGGGCGGCGCCTGGGTATCGGTCATGCCTGTCTCCGGCCGTAATGCTAGCCCGGGCTGGGGATCGCGGGAGCCCGCGCCTCGCGCGGGGCGGCATATGCTATTGGGTTTGCGCCGGCGCGTCATCCGCGCCGGCGCCGGCGGCGCGCACCTCGGCGGCGATCTGCCCGCTCAGCTCCAGCAGCACGGCGCTGATGTCGGCCGCCACCGAGTCGGCGGACGTGCCCGAGCGCGCGCGCACGAGCCGGCTGCTGCGATCACGTGTCTCGCCCTCGCGCGCCAGCGACCAGTTCGCGACGAGCTCCACCGTATCGCCGCGCACGTCCAGACGCGCGATGCTCAGCCTGAGCAGCCACTGGGGCGACCATTCGCGCGGCCACGGCCGCACGCGCACGGCGTCGGTTTCGAGCAGCGCGCCCAGGTTCAGCGCCACGGTGCGCTGCACGCCATCGGCGAGCGGCTCGGCCCAGCGGTGGTAGTCGCGCAGGCTGAGGCGGTTGGCGCTCTCCATGATCAGCATCTCGGGGCGCTGCAGGTATTCCGCCACCTTCAGCTCGGCGATGCCGATCGAGGGCTCCGCGCGCGCCGCGGCTGGCGGCGCCTCGGCGCTCAGCAGGAAATATTCCGTGCGCGGGGTGGAGCCGCAGGCCGCCAGCACGGCGGCCAGGGCCAGCACCGGCGCGAGGCGCAGCGCTCTGGGCATCATTCGTCACTCCTGTCGCTGCGCCCGCGCAGCAGTGATTCCGGCTCGCGCGCCAGCGCGTCGGCCAGCGCCTGCAGCGCGCGGCCGGCGCGGCCGAGCTCGGCGGCGGTGCGTGTCAGTTCGTGGAACACGGGCGACTGCTCCGAGAGCGCGTAGCCGGCCTCGTCCGAGGTGACCCGCAGGCTGGCCAGCGTCTGGTCCAGCGCCTGCAGGCTGGCATCGAGCCGCGTGCCGGTGTCCTTGACCTGCACGCGCAGCACGCCGAGCGTGCCGTCGGCGGAGCCGGCCAGCGCATCGAGGCGCGACCCGATCAGCGCGACCTGGCGATCGGTGTTGGCGACCAGCGAGCGCACGTCAGCGAGCGCGGCGTTGATGTTCGCGGGAATGCGCTGCGTCTCGGGGTTGGCGAGCAACGACGAGACCGCGCGCAGCGTCTGGTCCGCGTTCTGGATGATCGATTGCAGGTCGACCTCGCTCATGCGTTCCATGATCGCCTCGAGACCGGTGGGCGTGGTCGGCAGCTGCGGCTCCTCGGTGTCGAAATCGACATAACGCGGCGGCGATTCCGGCTTGAAAACCAGGTCCACGTAGAGCAGCCCGGTCAGCAGGCTCTGCGTCTTGAGCTGCGCGCGCAACCCGCGGTCGACCAGCACCTGCAGGTTGGCCCGGGTCGCAAGGTCCTTCGCGATGCCGAGATCCTCGCGGTTGAGGGAGATCGACACCGGGATCACGAACTCGGCCGTGCGCTCGTCGAAGGCCACGTGTATGTCGGTCACCTCGCCGATCTTCACGCCGCGCAGCGTCACCGGCGCGCCCACGTCGAGGCCCTTGACCGAGCCGGTGAAGATCGCCGCGGCACCGAACTTGCCGGCGCTCCCGCTGAAGAGCGTGGCGCCGAAGAACAGCGTGGCGCCGAGCAGCAGCACGATCGCGCCTACCACGAAGGCGCCGATCGCGGTGGGGTTGGGCTTGCCGCTCACGCGCCTTCGCCCGCGCTGCGCGACAGGAACCGACGCACGACCTCGTGGTCGCTGCCGGTGAGCAGGTGCTGCGGGTCGCCGTAATCGAGCATGGTGCGGGTCTCCGCGTCGAGAAAGACCGAATTGTTACCGATCGCGAAAATGCTCGCCAGTTCGTGCGTCACCATCACCACCGTGGCCCCCAGCGCGTCGCGCATGTGCAGGATCAGCTCGTCGAGCAGCCGCGAGCTGATCGGGTCGAGGCCCGCCGAGGGCTCGTCGAAGAACAGGATCTCGGGATCGAGCGCGATCGCGCGCGCCAGCCCGGCGCGCTTCTGCATGCCGCCGCTGATTTCGGAGGGGTAGTACTCCTCGAAGCCCGCGAGCCCCACCAGCGCCAGCTTGTACGACACGAGCTCGCCGATGGTGGCGGCATCGAGCGGCGTGTACTGCTGCAGCGGCAGCGCGACATTCTCGGCGAGCGTCATCGCGCTGAACAGGCCGCCGCCCTGGTAGGTGATGCCCCAGCCCCGGCGCATGCGGTCACGCTCCTCGTCATCGGCACGCTGGAAGCTCGCGCCACCGTAGAGGATCTCCCCGGCGGCGGGCTCGTAGAGGCCGATCATGTGCTTGAGCAGCGTCGACTTGCCGCAGCCGCTGCCGCCCATGATCACGAAGATGTCGCCGCGGTTCACCGTGAAGTCGAGATCCTTCTGGATCACGCGCGAGCCGTAAGCCATCGTGAGCCCGCGGACCTCGATATGCGGCTGCGGTGCATCCACGCTCAGATCCCCAGCCGCTGGTAGACGATATTGAACGCCGCGTCGGCGACGATCAACGCCACGATGGCGGCGACCACCGCCCGGGTCGTTGCCTTGCCCACGGCCTCGGAGCTGCGCCCGCACTGCATGCCCGCGCGGCAGCCGGCGAGTGCGATCAGCAGCCCGAAGACCACGCTCTTCGCGAGTCCCGTCGATATGTGCGTCAGGTTCACGGCGAGCCGCGTCTCGTGCAGGTACTGCGTCCACGACACGTCCATCCCTGTCGCCACCAGCGCGCCACCGCACATGCCGAGCACGCCGCTGTAGAGGGTGAGCAGCGGCATGACCAGCACCAGTGCCAGCAGGCGCGGCAGCACCAGGAATTCCATCGGCGACATGCCGAGCGTGCGGATCGCGTCGATCTCCTCGCGCGTCTGCATGGTGCCGAGTTGCGCGGCATAGGCCGCGCCCGTGCGCCCTGCCATGATCACGCCGGTCATCAGGGCGGCCATCTCGCGCACCATGCCGATGCCGACCAGGTCCGCGACGTAGATCTGCGCGCCGAACTGGCGCAGCTGCACCGAGCCGAGGTAAGCGAGGATCATGCCGACCAGCACGCTGATCAGCGTGACGATGCCGATCGCCGCCGGCCCCGCCTGCTGCACGAACCAGAGGAAATCGCGCAGGCGGGTATTGGCGCGCCCGAGGCAGAGCTTGCCGAGCGCGATCAGCAGCTCGCCGATGAAGGCGAGCGTCTCGAGCAGCTCGCCCCAGACCCGCAGCAGCGGCTCACCGGCGAGCAGGCGCCGCCACCACGGCGCGCGCGCCGGCGGCGCGTGCTGCTCGCGCCGCACCGCGCGCGCCAGCGCCATCAGCCGCAGCGCGCCCTCGGGCAGGTTCGCGGAATCGAACCGCATGCCGGCGCGCGCGCATTCCTCCTCGATGCCGAGCAGCAGCATCACCAGCAGCGAATCCCAGCTGCCGAGCGCGCTGCAGTCGAAACCGAGCTCGCGCGCCGGCTGTGCGCGCAGCTGCGGCAGCACGTCGGCGGCGCGCGGCGCGCCGCGCGCCACCGTCCAGTCGCCGGACAGCACCAGCGTGGATCCCCCGGCGCGCGCCTCGATCGCGCAGCGCGCCGGGTTCGGATCCGCAGCCGGTGCCGGGCTCACATCCGCTGCGCCAGGTTGCCGCTGCGCTCCAGCCAGTCGCGGCGGTCGGTGGCGCGCTTCTTCGCCAGCAGCATGTCGAGCAGCTGGTCGGCCTGGTCTTCCTCGCTGAGCGTGAGCTCCACCAGGCGGCGGGTGTCCGGGGTCATCACGGTCTCGCGCAGCTGCAACGGGTTCATCTCGCCGAGCCCCTTGAAGCGCTGCACGTTGACCTTGCCCTTCTTCTTCTCGGCCTCGATCAGGTTCAGCACGCCTTCCTTCTCGGATTCGTCGAGCGCGTAGTAGACGTCCTTGCCGATGTCGATGCGATACAGCGGCGGCATCGCCACGAACACGCGCCGCGCCTGGACCAGCGGGCGGAAATGGCGCACGAACAACGCGCACAGCAGCGTCGCGATGTGCAGCCCGTCGCTGTCGGCATCGGCCAGGATGCAGACCTTGCCGTAGCGCAGCCCGCCGAGATCGGCCGAGCCCGGATCGACGCCGAGCGCGACGGCGATGTTGTGGATCTCCTCCGAGGCGAGGATCTCGCTGCTATCCAGCTCCCAGGAGTTCAGGATCTTGCCCTTCAGCGGCATGATCGCCTGGAACACGCGGTCGCGCGCCTGCTTGGCCGAACCGCCCGCGGAGTCACCCTCGACGAGGAACAGCTCGGTGCGGTCGAGATCCTGCGCGGTGCAGTCGGCGAGCTTGCCCGGCAGCGCCGGTCCCGAGGTGATCTTCTTGCGCTCGACCTGGCGGCTCTTGCGCAGCCTTGCCGCGGCGGCAGAGACCGCCATCTCGGCGAGCTTGTCGCCTTCCTCGGTGTGCTGCCCCAGCCACAGCGAGAACGCGTCGCGCGCCACGCCGGCAATGAATGCGGCGGCCTCGCGCGAGGACAGGCGCTCCTTGGTCTGGCCGCTGAATTGCGGCTCGCGCAGCTTGGCCGACAGCACGTAGGCGCAGCGGTCCCACAAATCCTCCGGGCTCAGCTTGATGCCGCGCGGCAGCAGGCTCCTGAACTCGCAGTATTCCCGCAGGGCCTCGAGCAGACCCGTGCGCAACCCGTTGACGTGCGTGCCGCCCTGCGCGGTCGGGATCAGGTTCACGTAGCTCTCGGTGATCAGTTCGCCGCCCTCGGGCAGCCACTGCACTGCCCAGTCCACGGCCTCGGTCTTGCCGCTGAAGCTGCCGACGAAGGGCTCTGCCGGCAGCGTCGGGTACTCGGCGGTGGCGCCGCGGATGTAGTCCGGCAGGCCGTTTTCGTAGTACCACGCCTCGCGCTGGCCCGTCGCCTCGTCGGTGAAGGTGATGTTGAGGCCCGGACACAGCACGGCCTTGGCGCGCAGCAGGTGCGTGAGGCGCGGGACCGAGAACTTCACGGTGTCGAAATAGCGCGGATCGGGCCTGAAGCGCACCGTGGTGCCGGTGCTGCGCCTGGCCACCGAGTCGATGATCTCCAGCTCGGAGGCCTTGTTGCCGTTGGCGAAGCGCATGCGATAGACGTTGCCGTCGCGCCTGACCGTGACCTCGAGCTCCAGCGACAGCGCGTTGACCACCGACACGCCCACGCCGTGCAGGCCGCCGGAGAACTGGTAGCTGCCCTCGGAGAACTTGCCGCCCGCGTGCAGCGTGCAGAGGATCACCTCGACGCCGGGCTTGCCCTGCTCGGGGTGGATGTCGACCGGCATGCCACGGCCGTCGTCCGTCACCGACACCGAGCCGTCGGCGTGCAGCACAACGTCGATGGCGCGCGCGAAACCGGCCAGGGCCTCGTCGACGCCGTTGTCGATCACTTCCTGCGCGAGGTGGTTGGGGCGCGTGGTGTCGGTGTACATCCCCGGGCGCTTGCGCACCGGGTCGAGCCCCGTCAGTACTTCGATGGCCTCGGCATTGTATTGGGCGCTGACTGCCATGCTTCTCCCTGTGGTGGAACGGCGAGCGCGGCGGATGATACAGGAGCGGCGCTTCTCAGAGGTACCCGGCCGAGTGGCGGTCATAACCGAGCTCGACGCCGCTCACGCGCTCGACGCGCGTCTCCAGGCGCCCGTCGGGGTGCAGCTCCAGCCAGCGCAGGCCGGGCGCCTGCTCGTCGAGGCGAAAGCCCTCGCTGCAGGGGGCGAACTGGATGCAGCTCGAGGGCGAGCCGAGCAGGCGCAGCCCCGCGCGCTCGGCCGAGAACTCCTGGTGCACGTGCCCCCAGAGCAGCGCGCGCGCCTGGGGGTGGCGGGCCAGCACCGCGAACAGGGCGTCGGCATCCGCGACCATCTGCTCGTCGAGCCACGCGCAGCCGATCGCCACCGGCTGGTGATGCAGGCAGACCAGCGCGTGGCGCGCGGGCTCGGCGCCGAGCAGGCGATCCAGCAGCGCCAGTTCGTCGGCACCGAGGCTGCCGCCGACCTGGCCGGCGACGGTGGAATCGAGCATCACGATCTGCCAGCTGCCGGCGCAGATGGAGCGGATCATCGGGCGGCCGCGGCCGATCACGCCGTGCATCAGTGCTCCCGCGTCGTGGTTGCCCGGCAGCCAGAACCACGGCAGGCCCAGGGCGTCGAAGCTCTCGCGCACGCGCACGTAGGCGGCCTCGGCACCGTGGTTGGCGAGATCGCCGGTGGCGAGCAGCAGGTCGGGGCGCAAGGGTGCGTCACGCACCAGGTCGAGCACGTGCGCGAGGCTCGCATCGGTGTCCATGCCGAGCAGGGTGCCGCCACGGCGCTCCTCGAGATGGGTATCGGTGACCTGCACCACGCGGACACAGGATCCGGCAATGGCAAGGTCGACGCGCGTATCCGTCATCGGCCGCCCGCCTTCAACCGTCGGCCGCCAGGGCCGCGGGGTGCAGCGCGTGCCCCTCGGCAAGGCAGTGCGCCAGCCATTCGCCGAGCAGGCGGTTGATCTGCCATTTTTCGTCGCGCGCCAGCCCGTGGCGGTTGGGGTAGTCGTAGCGCGCCAGCAGCCGGCGCACGCGCGCGCAACCGACGACTTCCGCCATGCGCGCGTCGAGATAGGCCCGCACCGTGAATTCCGCGCCGCGTGCGCCCCAGACGGGCTGCTGCTGACGCAGCAGCACTTCCGCGGTGTAGGGACAGCGCTGCACCACATGCAGGTGCAGCACGTCCATGCCGCCGTGGGGCAGCCGCGTGCCGATGTGGCGAGCCTGCCCCGCGGCGAAACCCGGCAGCAGTTTTTCGAGGCGCAGGAAATTCACCTCGCATTCGGCGTGGTGGATCTGCAGCGGCGAACAGGGTGGCACGGCGGCGCCGCGGCCCGGCGCCGCCTGGCCGGCATGTCGGGGGAAGCTCATGGAGCGAAAGTATATAGGCAATTGCCGCAGGCCCATGACGGGGCGGCGAAATTTGACGGCACAAATCCCGCGCGCCTTGCGGCGTGCATTGATCGGACTTATTAAGGATGGACGCCCTCTGCTAGACTCGCCACGCTGCCGCCGAGTTCCCAACCGAACCACGAGGCATCCGATGCTGCATTTCCGCCTGCGCGCGCTGATCACCACGAGCCTGCTGCTGTTGCCCGCGGCGCTGCGTGCCGACACGCTGCTCGACATCTACGAGCTGGCGGTGAAGAACGATCCGGTCATCAGGGCCGCCGAGGCCACCTATCGCGCGGGCCGCGAGTTCGAGGTCCAGGGCCGCTCGCAGCTGCTGCCGCAGGTGGGCGCGCAGGCCGAGTACGGCGAGACCGACGTCACGCAGAAGAGCACGCGTACCATCCCGATCGGTGACCAGACCTTCTCCAGCAGCAGCGACTACGACGTCGAGGAGGACCAGGAGAACTACTACCTCACGCTGTCGCAGAAGCTGTTCGATGTGCCGGCCTGGTTCAGCTTCAAGCAGGGCAAGGAACTCAGCAAGCAGGCCGAGGTGCAATTCGCCGCCGACCAGCAGGCGCTGATCGTGCGCACCGTGGAGGCCTACGTGCTGGTGCTGCGCGCCATCGACAACCTGAAGTCGAGCCGCGCCGCCGAGGCCGCCTTCCAGCGCCAGCTGGAGCAGACGCAGCAGCGCTTCGACGTCGGGCTGATCGCGATCACCGACGTGCACGAAGCGCGCGCGGCCTTCGACCTGGCGGTGGTCGAGCGCCTCACCGACGAGGGCAACCTGGGCGTCGCCTACGAGGCACTGTCGGTGCTGACCGGGCAGGACCACGCGAACCTGTGGCTGCTGAGCGAGGAGTTCCCGGTCGTCGACCCGCAGCCCGCCACCGCCGAGAGCTGGGTGGAGCTCGCGATGGAAGGCAACCTCGGCCTGAAGGTGGCCAATTACGCGGCCGAGGCCGCGATGCAGTCCTCGCAGGCGAGCCGTGCGCAGCACCTGCCCAAGCTCAGCGGCCAGCTCACCCTGATGGACACGTCCACCGACGGCGACAACTTCGACAACCAGCTCCGTGACCCGGAAGGCAACCGCATCAACCCGAGGTACCCCACCTCGGTCGACGTGGAAGGCAACAGCGTCATGCTGACACTGAGCATGCCGCTCTACGCCGGCGGCGGCATCAGTTCGCAGCGCCGCCAGTCCTACGAGAACTACATCACGGCGCGCGAGACGCACACCAGCATCATGCGCGACACGATCCAGTTCACGCGCTCGCTGCATCTCTTCGTCACCACCGACGTGCAGCGCGTGAAGGCGCGCAGGCAGGCGATCGTCTCGGCGCAGAGCGCGCTGGATGCCACCACGGCGGGCTACGAGGTCGGCACGCGCAACGTGGTCGACGTGCTCAATGCGCAGCAGGTGCTCTTCACCGCGATCCGCGATTACGCGAACACCCGCTACGACTACGTCTCGCGGCTGCTTCGCCTGCGCCAGCAGGCCGGCCTGCTGAGCCCCGAGGACGTGGTCGCGCTGAACAAGTGGCTGGTCGAACCGACGCCCGCCACGGCGACCGCTCCGCGGATCTGATCGCAGGCGCTATCGCGCGGGGGATTCGAACAGCTTCGCGATTTTCGCGCTCAGTATCTGCGGCGTGAACGGCTTGACGACATAGCCGTTCACGCCGGCCCGTACCGCCTCGATGATCTGCTCGCGCGTCGCTTCGGCGCTCACCATCAGGATCGGGATGGCATTCAGCCGCGGGTCGGCGCGCACCGCCCTGACCAGGTCGAGGCCATCCATCTGCGGCATGTGCCAGTCGGTCAGCAGCAAGCCGAAATCGTCCTCGCGCAGCAGGGCGAGTGCCGTGGCGCCGTCATCCGCGAGCGTGATGTCGCGAAAGCCCATCTCGCGCAGCAGTTGCCCGACGATGCGCCGCATGCTCTCGAAGTCGTCGACCACGAGAACCCTGGTGTCGAAGGGAATGCTCATGGCGCAAGCATACGCGATCGGTTCGCCCGCCCGCAGCGCGGATTTGCCAGCCGTGCGCCGCCGGGGTTAAGGTGCGCGCCGCCCCTGCCACCACAACCACCGGAACCGCAGATGGACTTCGCACTCCCGCTCGACATCGACAGCGTCAAGGGCTTCCTGAGCCCGGTCGAAGGCGCGGCACTCTACCGCGCCGCGCGCGAGTGCGCGCCGCTCGGCCCCTGCCTCGAGATCGGCAGCTACTGCGGCAAGTCCACGGTGTACCTGGGCGCCGCCTGCCAGCGCTCGGGCGGCGTGCTGTTCGCGGTGGACCACCACCGCGGTTCCGAGGAGCACCAGCTCGGGGAGGAGTACCACGACCCGGCGCTCTACGACGGCGCGGCAGGCCTCATGGACAGCTTCCGGGAGTTCCGCGCCACGATGCGCCGCGCGGGCCTGGAAGACACCGTGGTACCGGTGGTCGCGCCAACGCGCGTTGCGGCGCGCGCCTGGCGCACGCCGTTGTCGCTGGTGTTCATCGACGGCGGGCACAGCCTGGAGGCGGCGATGACGGATTACCGCGGCTGGAGCGGCCACCTGGTTCCCGGCGGCCTGCTCGCGATCCACGACATCTTCCCGGATCCCGCCGACGGCGGCCAGGCGCCGTACACGATCTACCGGCTGGCGCTGGCCTCAGGGCTGTACGAAGAACTGCCGCGCGTTGAGACGCTTGGCCTCCTGCGGCGAATCTATTAGCCGCACCTCGGTCAGCAGGCGGCTCGCGGCGGTGTGCCCGGTCAGCGCATCGGCCGCGAGCAGGATCGCACCGGCGGTCCAGGTCGGTTTTTCCTCGGGCCACATGATGTTCTCGACCCATTGATAGCCGGTCCAGTAGGCGCCGTCGTGGTCGCGCCACTGGTGCAGCCAGCTGAACAGTTTCGCAGCGCGCGCATGGTCGCCGGCACCGAGCAGCGCCATCGTGAGCTCGCACGATTCCGCCACGGTCACCCACGGCTCGTCCGACACGCAACGGCACCCCATGCCCTCCTTCACGAAGGTATCCCAGCGCGCCGCCAGCCGCGCCTTCGCCTGGCCGCGCCCGAGCACGCCGCCGAGCACCGGGTAGAACCAGTCCATCGAGAAGCGCGCCTTGCTCTCCCAGGTCCGGTCGAAGCGATCGGGGCGGTGGCGCAGCGCCTCGCCCAGGCGCCAGCGCGCCTCGATCCAGCGCGGGCAGGGCCGGTACAGCGCGTGCGCGATGTTGATCGCGCACTCCAGGCTCTTGTGGATCGAGCTGCAGCCGGTGACCAGCGCGTCGTCCATGGTGTTGCCTTCGGCATCGACGGCCCAGCACACCTCGCCGTGCACGGTCTGCTGCGAGAGCACGAACTCGATCGCGCGCTCCACCACGGGCCACAGCTCATCGAGCAGCTCGCGGTCGCCGCTCACGAGGTAGTGGTGCCACAGGCCGGTGGCGATGTAGGCCACGAAATTGGTCTCGCGCCGCCCGCGCTCCAGCACCTCGCCGTCGCGGTAGCTGGCCCACCACGAGCCGTCGGGCAGCTGGGTGCGGGCGAGCCAGCGGTAGGCGCGCGCCGCGGCGTCGAATTCCCCGGCAATGCCGAGGCCCATCGCGGCTTCGACGTGATCCCATGGGTCGGCGTGGCCACCCGGGAACCAGGGAATGCAGCCATCCGCCTGCTGGGTCGCGAGGATGAAATCCACGCTGGGACGCAGGAACTCGGCCGGGTACAGCCCCTTGCTGAGATAGAGTTCGCTCATGGGACAGGAGCCTTCTGGAAGTACATCACCACACTCTTGCCCAGCACCGGGTTCAGCAACGCCTCGACCCAGCGCGTGAGGCGCGGGCGCTCCATCAGGTCCCACACCAGCAGCCGGTGGTAGAGCGCCACCAGCCGCGATTCGTGCTGGCGCTCCCACAGCAGGCACTTGAGCCACCAGAACGGCGCGTGCAGGGCATGTGCCCAGTGCCGGCGGTAGCGGCGGAATCCGAGTGCCTCGATGTCGCGGTTCAGCCGCGCGGCACGGAAGATGCGGATATGACCGCCCTCGTTGGCGTGGTAGGCATCACTCAGCGCCCAGCAGAGGCGCTCGGGCCAGTAACGCGGCACGCTGGCGACCAGGGCGCCACCGGGTTTCAGCACACGGCGGATCTCGGCCAGCACCTCGCGGTAGGGGCCGATGTGCTCCAGCACCTCGGAGCAGATCACCACGTCGAAGCAGTGGTCCGCGAACGGCAACTGCAGCGCGTTGCCCACCCCAAAACCCAGGCTGCAATGCGCGGTGCCGGGCCGCTCCGGGGCAAACGGGCGCGCCCTGGCGGCGGCCGTCGCCACGTCCTGCACGCTGAGGTCGATGCCGACGCAGTGCACCTCGGCCCTGAGCCACGCCGCGATGGCGTGGCGGCCCTCGCCGCAGCCCAGATCCAGCACGCGGTCTCCGCGGCGGATCGGCACGTAGTCAAGATTGACGGTTTCCATCGCCGGCCAGGACCTGCTCGTAGTAATGCGTCATCTGCCGCGCCGCCCGGCGCCAGCAGAAGAGTGTCGACATTCGTGCCCGTGCACGCTGCCCCAGTTCGGTGCGTCGCGCCGGGTCGGCGAGCAGCGCAGCGATCGCCCCGGCGAGCGCCGTCTCGTCGCCGGCCGGCACCAGCACGCCGGCATCGCCCACCACCTCGGGCAGCGCGCCGCCATCGGACGAGACCACCGCGGCGCCGCAGGCCATCGCCTCCGATGCCGGCAGGCCGAAGCCCTCGTACAGCGAGGGCACCACGACCAGCGTGGACTCGCGGTACAGGCGCACCAGCTCTGCGGTGCTGATGCCGCTCACGAAATCGGTGTGGGCGCCGAGATCGAGCCGCGCGATGAGCTTCTCGGTATCGCCGCCCGGGCGCGGCTTGCCCACCACCAGCAGCCGCAGGCCCGGGTGCGCGGGCAGCAACGCGGCGAAGGCGTTCAGCAGAACCGCCAGGCCCTTGAGCGGCTGGTCGGCCGAGGCGGTCGCCATCAGCTGCAGCGGCTTGCGCGCGACGCCGGCATCGGGCGCGAACACCTCGGTGTCGACACCGTTGTGCACCAGCGTCAGGCGCTCGGCGGGCAGGCCGAAATCGCGCGCGATGTCGCCGCGCGAGCATTCCGATACCGTCACCACGTGGCGCAGCCCGCGCGCCACGCGCTTCTGCATGCCGAGGAAGGAGTGCCAGCGGCGCGTCAGCAGGCGCGGCCACCACCAGCGGCAGGCGGCCAGCGCGAGGCGCAGGTCGCTGGTGATCGGGTGGTGGATCGTGGTGACCAGCGGCACACCCGCGCGCTGCAGCGCGAGCATGCCGTAGCTCAGGCTCTGGTTGTCGTGCACGATGTCATAGTCGCCGCGGTGCTCGCGCAGGTAGCGGAACGCGCGCCGCCCGAAGGCCTGCGGCTCGGCGAAGCCGCCGGTCAGCTTGCTCAGCCACTCGATGACGTTGCTGAGCGAGCGCAGGTGGCGCGGTCGCAGTGAGAGCAAGCCGGTCTCGTAGAGGTTCATGCTCGGCATCTCGATCAGGCGCACGCGCGGATCGAGATGGGGATAGGGCGGCCCCGAGATCACGTCGACCCGGTGGCCGAGCTCGAGCAGCGCCTTGCTGAGGTAGCGCAGGTACACGCCCTGGCCGCCTCCGTAGGGGTGGCTGCGGTAGCCCAGCAGGCAGATGCGCAGGGGCCGGACCGGCTCCAGGTCCTGCAGGCTCAGTGCTTCCGGGTAACGGTCGAGGGGCAACCGTGCCGGGTTCAGGGCTTCCATCAAGAACCTCTCGCGGACACCGTGTCGAACGCGTGCGGGCGCCTGTCGGCGCGCAAAGGCGCGGATTCTACTGAGCGTCCCCCCGAAAATCCATGCCGCGGGACATTGCTGGAGGAATCGTAATCGTCCTGCCTCTATACTCCCCTCCTTGCTCCGCACAGGAAGGATCCGGGTTCATGCAACAGACGAATTACCGCGGCATCGTGCTCGCGGGCGGCAGCGGCACGCGGCTGCACCCGCTCACCAGCTCGGTCAGCAAGCAGCTGATGCCGGTCTACGACAAGCCGATGATCTACTACCCGCTGGCGACGCTGATGCTGGCCGGCATCCGCGAGATCCTGATCATCACCACGCCGCGCGACCAGGACGCCTTCCGCGACCTGCTCGGCGACGGTTCGCAGTGGGGCCTGGAGCTGGTCTACGCGGTGCAGCCCGAGCCGGGCGGCCTGGCGCAGGCCTTCCTGATCGGCGAGCAATTCGTGGGCGACCGGCCGGTCTGCCTCGTGCTCGGCGACAACATCTTCTACGGCGGCGGGCTGAGCAGGAAACTGCAGTCCGCCGCGCTCGAGACCGACGGCGCCACGGTGTTCGCCTATTACGTGCAGGACCCCGAGCGCTACGGCGTGGTCAGCTTCGATGCGCAGAACCGCGCCATCGACATCGAGGAAAAGCCGCGGCACCCGAAGTCGCACTACGCCGTGACGGGGCTGTATTTCTACGACAACGAGGTGGTGTCCATCGCGAAGTCGATCCGGCCATCGGCGCGCGGGGAGCTCGAGATCACCGACGTCAACCGCATCTACCTGCAACGCGGCAGGCTGCGCGTCGAGACCCTCACCCGCGGCGCGGCCTGGCTCGATACCGGCACGCACAACTCGCTGCTGGATGCCTCGAACTTCATCCGCGTGGTCGAGGAGCGCCAGGGCCTGAAGATCTGCTGCCCCGAGGAGATTGCCTACCGCATGGGATTCATCACGCGCGAGCAGCTGCTGGCGCTGGCGCGCCCGCTGAAGAAGAGCGGCTACGGCCTCTACCTCGAGCGCATCGCCAGCGAGGGGAGCCCGGTCTGATGCAGATCATCACCACCCCGATCCCCGACGTGCTGGTGCTGGAGCCGCGCGTGTTCGGCGACGAGCGCGGCTTCTTTTTCGAGAGCTGGAACCAGCGCGAGTTCGCCCGCCTCGGCCTGCCGGCGCACTTCGTGCAGGACAACCACAGCAAGTCCGCCCGCGGCATCCTGCGCGGCCTGCACTACCAGACGCAGCAGGTGCAGGGGAAACTCGTGCGCGTGGTCGCCGGCGAGGTCTTCGACGTGGCCGTGGACATGCGCCGCGGCTCGCCGACGCTCGGTCGCTGGGCCGGTGCGCTGCTCTCGGCGGCGAACCGCCGCATGATGTGGATCCCGCCGGGCTTCGCGCACGGCTTCTACGTCACCACGGAATCGGCCGAGTTCGTCTACAAGTGCACCGACTTCTACGCCCCCGAGCACGAGGTGTCGATGCGCTGGGACGATCCCGCGATCGGCATCGACTGGCCCCTCGTCGACGGCCAGCCGCCGCTGCTCTCGGCCAAGGACGCCGCGGGCCTCAGCTTTGCCGAGGCGCCGAAGCTGTAGGTCCGCATTCATGCGGACAATTGCCGCGATCGAACCCGTGTCGGGATGAATCCCGACCCACACCGGCAGGGGCAGAACCCCTGTCGGGATGAATCCCGACCTACGCGCGATACGATCCGTCGAGGATCGCCCGCCACCACGGCTCGTTGGCGAGGAACCAGTCGAGGGTCTTGCGGATGCCGGTCTCGAAGCTCTCGGCGGGCACGTAGCCCAGTTCGCGGTTGATCTTGCTCGCGTCGATGGCGTAGCGGCGGTCGTGCCCGGCGCGATCGCGCACGAAGGCGATGAGCTCGCGGCAATGGCGCCCGCCGGCGGGCGGGGCGTCGGGGAAGCGCGCGGCCAGCGTCGCATCGGCGGCGAAGGCCTCGTCGACCAGCGCGCAGAGCAGGTTCACGATGTCGATGTTCGCCCACTCGTTGTTGCCGCCGATATTGTAGGTCTCGCCGACCGTCCCCTTCTGCAGCACCAGCTCGATGCCGCGGCAATGGTCCGTGACATAGAGCCAGTCGCGGATGTTGCGCCCGTCGCCGTAGATCGGGAGGCTGCGGCCCTGCAGGATGTTCACGATGCACAGCGGGATCAGCTTCTCGGGGAAGTGCCACGGCCCGTAGTTGTTCGAACAGTTGCTGGTCGTCACCCGCAGGCCGTAGGTGTGATGGTAGGCGCGCACCAGGTAGTCGGAGGCCGCCTTGCTGGCCGAATAGGGCGAGTTCGGCGCGTAGGCGAGCGTCTCGGTGAAGGCCGGCGCATCGGCCTCGAGCGAGCCGAAGACCTCGTCTGTGGATACGTGATGGAAGCGGTGATCGACCGGGTCCGCGCCGCCCAGCCAGACCTCGCGCGCGGCCTTCAGCAGGCTGTGCGTGCCCACCACGTTGGTGGCGATGAACGCGTCGGGACCGTCGATGGAACGGTCGACGTGGCTCTCGGCGGCGAAGTGCACGATGGTGTCGATGGCCTCCTCGCGCAGCAGCCCGGCGACGCAGGCCGTGTCGGCGATGTCGGCGTGCACGAAACGGAAGGTGTCGGCGCCCTCCAGCGCGCGCAGGTTCGCGCGGTTGCCGGCGTAGGTGAGCGCATCGTAGGCCACCAGCCGGTCGCCGGGGTGGCGGGCGTGCCAGTAGTGGCAGAAATTTGCGCCGATGAAACCGGCCGCGCCGGTGACCAGCAATCTGCGTGTCATGGTGTTCCCTTCATCCGTCCTGTTCGAGATCGTCGAGCATCGCGCGCAGCGCCACGCGCCAGTGCTGGCGCGGCGCGGCCAGCGCGGCCAGCGCGGCGCTCTTGTCGAGCACGCTGTAGGCGGGGCGGCGCGCCGGCGTGGGATAGTCCTCGGTGCGTATCGGTTCCACCGCCACCGCGCGTTCCAGCAGCCCGCGTGCCAGCGCCTCCTCCTGGATCGCCACCGCGAAGTCGTACCAACTGGCGACGCCGAGATCGGTCCAGTGCAGGATGCCCTCCACTTCCGGCCGCAGCGCGAGCTCCCACAGGGCGCCGGCCAGCAGCCCGGCCCAGGTGGGCGTGCCGACCTGGTCGGCCACCACCGCCACGCGCTCGCGCTCGCGCATCAGGCGCAGCATCGTCTTCACGAAGTTGCCGCCGTGCGCGGAGTAGACCCACGCGGTGCGCACGATCACGCTGCGGCCCGCGCTCTCCTCCAGCACGCGGCGCTCGCCGGCGAGCTTGCTGGCGCCGTAGGCCCCGAGCGGCGCGGGCGCGCAGTCCGGGCGCATAGGGCCGCGAGGCGCTGCCGTCGAAGACGAAATCGGTGGACACGTGCACCAGCCGGGCGCCGAGCTCGCGCGCGGCGCGGGCGAGGGCGCCGGCCCCATCGGCGTTGACGCGGTGCGCGAGCGCGGATTCGCTCTCGGCGCGATCGACCGCGGTATAGGCGGCGACATTGACGATCACCTCGGGGCGGCGCGCGATCACGCGCGCGGCGACATCGTCGGTGGCGAGATCGAGCACCGCGCGATCGGTGGCATCGAGCGTGACACCGGCAGGCACGCGGCGCGCGAGCTCCCAGCCCACCTGTCCGTTCGCTCCGGTCACCAGCACTTTCATCGTTCGACGCGTCCCCGCAAGGCGGCGGCGATGTTAGCACAGGCGCTGCGCCGGGCCGGGACGCGGCGCACGGCGGCTGACTTGGAGGGCAGCCTTGCTGCATACTGTCGCGCGCCTTTGCGACATG
The DNA here is from genome assembly GCA_016718385.1 of Gammaproteobacteria bacterium. Taxonomy (GTDB): domain Bacteria; phylum Pseudomonadota; class Gammaproteobacteria; order Pseudomonadales; family UBA5518; genus UBA5518. The sequence continues at coordinate 79,057 of JADKDK010000007.1, read as the reverse complement.
CGGATTCGACCTGCCAGATGCCGGGTTCACGGAGCGAGAACCAACGCCACTTTCACCTCCTGCTGATCGCGGCAAGCTGCGCGCTGTCGGCGCTGGCGATACTGCGCGACCCGATCCTCGACGACGTCGGCGTGCTCCACCTCCTGCTGGCGCGCGAGATCGCAGACACGGGCATCGGCGCTGCGCTCGCGCTGTTCGACCGCCCGGTCTACCCGATCCTGATCGCCGGCCTGCACCAGCTGAGCGGGCTCTCGCTGCTCGCCAGCGCCCACCTGCTCGGCGCCGCGCTGCTCGCGTTGCTGGTGCTGGGTTTCACGCGTTTCGCCGTTCTGCTGTGCGGAGAGCGTGAACTCGCGCCGTGGATCGCGCTGCTGGTGCTGCTGTTCCCGCTGCTGAACGAATACCGCAGCCAGGTGCTGCGCGACTTCGGCTTCTGGGCGCTGCTGGTGTGCTCGCTGCTGGCGCTGCTGCGCTACCAGGCCACGCTGCGCTGGCGCCACGGCCTGTGGTGGGCGCTGCTCGGTGCCGCCTCTGCGGCGTTCCGGCCCGAGGCGCTGGTCTACATGGCGCTGCTGCCGCTTTCCTGCCTGCAGGGCGAAACGCGGGCCACGCGCCTCATGAACGCCGCGCGCCTCTACGCCTGCATGGGGCTGCTCGCACTGCCCCCGCTGCTGGTGCTGGCCCGTTTCGACATGCTGCAGGCGCCGCTCGACGCGCTCGCGGGCACGCTGGAGTCGGTGGCCGCCACCATCGCCGAGGGCTTCGCCGGCGCCTCGGCGCGCTACGCCGACACGGTGCTCGACCCTCGCGTCGGCGCTCTCGCACCGGTAGCGCTGGCCGCGGGGCTGCTGACGGTGCTGGCGCTGAAATTCGCCGCGGCGCTCGGCCCCGTCTACTGCGTGCTGCTCGGCTGGGGCGTGGCGGCCGGGCGGGCCGGCCTGCCGTCGGTCGCGCGCCGGACATGGCGCGTGCTCGGCGGCATCGCGCTGCTGATCGTGGTGACCGTCGTGCTGGCGCGCCAGTTCGTGGCCGAGCGTTACCTGGTGATGCCGTGCCTGCTGGCGCTGATCCCGGCGGCGCTGGCGCTGCGCTCGTTCGCCGAGACCGCGCGCCGCGAACGGCGCCAGGGCGCGTTCCACCTCGTGCTCGGCATCGCGATCGTGCTGCTCGTGGCCGACGGGCTGGTGCGCTTCGGCACCCGCCAGGACTACCGCCACCAGGCCATCGCGTGGATGCAGGACGAGTTGCCCGCGGATGCGCGCGTATTCAGCAATGACCGCACCCTCGCGTACTACAGCGGGGGGCGCTTCGACCGCGACGCGGTGTCGCGGGGCGATGCGCTGATCGTGGCGCAACGCGCGCCGCTCGCGGGTGTGGAGTACTGGGTCGTGCGCCGCGACGGGCGCAACCCCGCCCTGGATGCCGCGCTCGCGGCCTACGTGTCGCGGCTCGAGCCGCTGGCACGCTTCGACAACGGCCGCGAAGCAACGATCGAGGTGTTCCGCGTCACCGCCGGCGCCGGCCCGCAATGAGCGCGTCGACGACGGGGCTGTCGCGCTTCTACCTGCTGCTCGCCGCGCTCACGCTGGCGCTGTTCGCGTTCGCGAACCTGCGCAGCCCGCTGGTCAACGAGGACGGCGTGCTCTACCTGCTGCTCGCCGAGCGCATCGGCAACGAGGGCCTTTCCGCCGCGTTCGCGCTCTACGACCGCCCCTTCTATCCCTGGCTGATCAGCGCGATACACGCCGTGTCCGGCCTCTCGCTCACGCACAGCGCGCTGTGCCTGGATGCGGCCTTCTGCGTGCTGCTGACGCTGGCTTTCGCGGAATTCTGCCGGCTGCTCTACGACGATCGCGGCGTGCTGCCGTGGGCGGCGCTGCTGATCCTCGCTCACCCGAAACTGAACAACTACTTCGGTTTCGTCATTCGCGACATCGGCTACTGGGCGCTTCTGTTCGTGTCGTTCTGCGCATGGTTGCGCCACCTGCGCGATGCGCGCATGCGCTGGCTGCTGCTGTGGGCGCCGGCCACGCTGCTCGCGGCCGCGCAGCGCCCGGAGGCCCTGGTGTTCGGCCTGCTGCTGCCGCCGATGCTGCTGCTCGCGCCGCGCCGCGCGCGCGACGCCACGCTCGCGCGCGTGATGCTGGCCTGGGGGCTGGTGTTCGGCGCCATGGCGCTCGCGCTGGCGCTGGTCGCCGCACTGGACCCCGCCACGTTCGTGCAGCCCATGCGCGATGCGAACGACGTGCCCGCGGCGCTGTGGCGCGACATCCCGACGCACTTCCGCGCGGCGGTCGAGCGCTATGCGCACGAGGTGCTGGATCCGCACTCGGGCGATGTCGCCGCGCTCTCGCTGGCGGGCGGCCTGCTGACGATCCTGCTCGTGAAGATCCTGAACGGTCTCGGTCCGCTGCAATGCCTGCTGCTCGCGCACGGACTGTGGCGCTCCGGCGTGGCTGTCGCCGCGGTGCATCGTCGCGCCTACGCCACGATGCTCGTGGGAGCCGTGCTGATCGCGGCCGCGTTCGTCGGCTACCGCCACTTCCTCGACACGCGCTACGTGATGCTCGCCGTCATGCTCATGCTGGCGCCGGCCGCGCGCAGCCTGCAGAAGATCGCGGCGCACGCGTTCGCGCGCGGCGCCCCGGTGCGCGCCACCTTCGTCGCGACGGCGCTGCTGCTGCCGGGCCTCGACTTCGTGCTCGGACTGGACCGGCCCAAGCCCTACCTGAACGAGTGCGCGCTGTGGCTGCGTGCGAACCTGCCCCCGGGCAGCCCGGTATTCGCCAACGACAAGCAGCTGGCGTGGAGTAGCGCGGCGCGCTGGGACTACCAGACCACCCACGATGCCAACCTGTTGATCGCGCAGGGCAGCGTGCCGCTGGCGGGCAACGCGTACTGGATCATCCACCTGAAACGCGGGAACGAGGAGCTCGCGCGGCAGCTCGAGCACTACCGGCCGCTGCTCACGCCGCTGCACCGCTGCGCGGACCCCAGGGGAAGCGTGGTCGAGATCTCCGGGCAGGCACCGGCGCCCTGATCCGGGCGCCGTGCCGTGGCCGCGCTGGCGGCCACGCCGGACGGGGAGGATCAGCCGGCGACGGGTGCCAGCCACTCCGGGTAATCGGCGCGCTTGCCGCGCACCAGGTCGAAGTAGCGCGACTGCAGCTCGGTGGTGACCGGGCCGCGGCGGCCGGTGCCCACGCTGCGGGCATCGACTTCGCGGATCGGGACGACTTCGGCGGCGGTGCCGGTGAAGAAGGCCTCGTCGGCGAGGTAGACCTCGTCGCGCGTGATGCGCCGCTCCACGAGATCGAGGCCCATGTCGCGCGCCAGGCGCATGATCGTGTCGCGCGTGATGCCCTCGAGGCAGGAGGTCAGCTCGGGCGTGTGGATCCTGCCGCCGCGCACCATGAAGAAATTCTCGCCGCTGCCCTCGGCCACGTAGCCCTCGTTGTCGAGCAGCAGCGCTTCCTCGGCGCCCGAGTCGATGGCCTCGCGCAGCGCGAGCATCGAGTTGGTGTAGTTGCCGACCGCCTTGGCCTTGCACATCGTGATGTTCACGTGGTGGCGCGTGTAGGAGGAAGTGCGCACCTTGATGCCGCGCTCGCGCGCCTCGGGGTCCATGTACGACGGCCATTCCCACGCGGCAACGACCACGTGGGTCTTCAGGCCCTCGGCGCGCAGGCCCATGGCCTCGGAACCGAGATAGGCCAGCGGGCGCAGGTAGGCTTCCTTCAATCCGTTCTCGCGCACCACGGCGCGATGGGCCTCGTTGATCGTGTCCTTGTCGAAGGGCATGTCCATGCGCAGGATGTGCGCCGAGCCGAACAGGCGGTTGGTGTGCTCCTGCAGGCGGAACATGCAGGTGCCGCGCTCGGCGGTGTGGTAGGCGCGCACGCCCTCGAACACGCCCAGACCGTAGTGCAGCGTGTGCGTCATCACGTGCGTGCGCGCCTCGCGCCAGGGAACCATCTTGCCGTCGAACCAGATCACGCCGTCACGATCGTCGAAATTCATGTGTTGTTCTCCCCGGTCGGTTCACTGCCCAGCAACGCATCCCATACCCGCACGACCTCATCGCGCAGCGCCTGGTACTCGAGCGCGGGCACGATGTCGTCCTGCTGCTGAAGGGTGAGTCGATGGACCACGGTGCGATAGGCCTTGTAGGCCTCGGTGAGCACCTGCGCGTCGCGCGACGCCATCAGGCCGCTCTCACTCAGTGCCTCGAGAATGCGGATGTTGTCCGTATAGACGCTCAAGGCCGCCTGGTTCTCCGACCAGGCCAGCACGCAGTATTGAACCAGAAATTCGATATCGACGATACCGCCGACACTTTGCTTGAGATCGAAACGCGGACTTTTACCGCCGCTGGTTTCGGGCTTCAGCAGGTGGGCGCGCATCTTCTCGCGCATCCCGATCACGTCGCGGCGCAGCAGCGGCAGTTCGCGCGGCCGGGCCAGCACCTCGCGGCGCAGCTCCTCGAAGCGCGCGGCGAGCCGCGGGCAGCCGGCGACGGGGCGCGCGCGCACCAGCGCCTGGTGCTCCCAGGTCCAGGCCTGGCGATACTGGTATTCGCGAAAGGCCGTCAGCGAGGAAACCAGCAGGCCGGCGGCGCCCGAGGGGCGCAGGCGCATGTCGACCTCGTAGAGCTGGCCGAGCGGCGTGTAGGCCGTGAGCACGTGGATGATCCGCTGCCCCAGGCGCGTGAAGAACACACCGTTCTCGATGGCGCGCTCGCCGTCGGTCGCGAGCATCGGGTCGGCGTCGTGGATGAAGACCAGGTCGAGATCCGAGCCGTGCGCGAGCTCGATGCCGCCCAGCTTGCCGTAGGCCACGACGATGAAATCGGGGTCGCAGGGCACGCCATCCGCTTTCTGCGGCGTACCGTGACGCTCGACCAGGTGATGCCAGGCCAGCGCGAGCACGTGCCCGAGGATGGTCTCGGCGAGGAAGCTCAGGTAATCGCTCACCTTCATCAGCGGCAGCGCGCCGGTCACCTCGGAGGCGGCGCAGCGCAGCCGGTGGGCGAGCTTGAAGTAGCGCAGCGCCTCCATCTGCGCCTCGAGGTCCTCGAGCGGGATGCGCAGCATGTGCTGCTGCAGCTCGGCGGCCAGCGTCGCGCGCTCGGGCAGCGTGTAGAGCGCGCGCGGATCGATCAGCTCGTCGAGCAGCACCGGGTGGTTCGCCAGCTCCTGCGCGATCCACGGGCTGGCGCTGCAGAGCCGCACCAGTTGCTCCAGCGCCCCGGGGTTCTCCTGCAGCAGCACCAGGTAGGCGCTGCGGCGCAGCACCGACTCCACCAGCGCCATGGTGCGGGCGATCACCGCGGACGGATGCTCCGTGGCCGCGGCCGCCGCCAGCAGCAGCGGCATGAAGCGCTCGAGGCGCTCGCGGCCCGCACTCTGCAGCGCCTGCAGGCGATTGGAGTTGCGCAGCGCACCCAGGCGCTCGAGCGTGCCCGCCGGATCCTCGAAGCCGGTCGCCTCGAGCAGCTCCAGCAGCCGCTCCGGTTCCTTCTCCATCGCCCACAGCGCGCGCCAGGCATCGGGCGCTGCCTGCTCGGCGGCGTGTTGCTCCTGCGGCGCGGCGACCACGTCGGCGAAATGCCGCCGTACGTGCGCGCGGTGGCGCTCCAGCACGGCCGTGAAGGCCTGCCAGTCGGGCAAGCCCAGCGCGAAGGCGAGCCGCAGCCTGTCGTGCTCGTCCTCGGGCAGGGCCTGGGTCTGCTGGTCGGCCCGGGCCTGGATCGCGTGCTCGGTATTGCGCAGGAACACGTAGGCCTCGCCGAGCTGCGCCACCACCGTGGCGGGCAGGTGGCCGAGCGCGCCGAGCAGCTCCAGCACCACCAGCAGGCGGCGCTCCTGCAGCGCGGTCTCGCGGCCGCCGCGGATCAGCTGGAAGGACTGCACGATGAACTCGATCTCGCGGATGCCGCCGGCGCCGAGCTTCACGTCGGTGGTCTTGCCGCGGCGCTGCACCTCGCGGTTGATCATCGCCTTCATGCCACGCAGGGATTCGATGGCGCTGAAGTCGATGTAGCGGCGGTAGGTGAACGGACGCAGCGCCGCGAGCAGCTGCTCGCCGGCGGCGCGATCGCCCGCGATCACGCGCGCCTTGATCATCGCGTAGCGCTCCCAGTCGCGACCCTGGTCCTGGTAGTACTCCTCCATCGCGTCGAAGTTCAGCGCGAGCGCGCCGGCGTCGCCGTAGGGGCGCAGGCGCATGTCGACGCGGAACACGAAGCCGTCCTGGGTCTTGGCGTCGATGGCCTTGATCACGCGCTGCCCGAGGCGCGTGAAGAACTCCTGGTTGCTGAGCGCGCGCTCGCCGTCGGTCTCGCCCTGCTCGGGGTAGGCGAAGATCAGGTCGATGTCCGAGGAGAGGTTCAGTTCGCAGGCGCCGAGCTTGCCCATGCCGAGCACCACCAGGCGCTGCGGCGCGCCGCAGTCGCGCCCGCGCGGCTCGCCGTGGCGCGCCGCGAGCTGGGCGTGCCCGTGCGCCACGGCCGCCTCGACCGTGGCCTCGGCCAGCCAGGTGAGGTCGCGCGTGGTCTCGACGAGGTCCGCCGCGCGCAGCAGGTCGCGCCACACGATGCGCACCATCTCGCGCCGGCGCAGCCGGCGCAGCTCCGTGGCGAGTCGCGCCTCGTCGACATCGGCGGGCAGCGCGAGCGCCAGGCGCTGGCGGAATTCGCTCTCCTCGTAGCTGCGCGCGAGATCGCCGCTCTCGAGCAACCCGGGCAGCAGCTCGCTGTCGCGCGCGAGCGCCTGCGCCACGAACTGGCTGCAGCCGAGCACCCGCGCCAGCGCCGCGGCCAGCGCGGCATCGGCAGCGAGCCGTGACTGCACGGCCTCGCGCGCGGCGGGCTCCAGCGCCGCGAGGATCTCCTGCCAGTCGCGCTCCAGCGCCGCATGCAGGGGCAATGGCACGTGGTCCAGCGGCAATGTGTTCATGCGCCATCCCTGCTGTTGTCCATCGGCGCCACGCGCAGCACCTCCTCCAGCGTGGTAAGCCCGGCGGCGATCTTGCGCGCGCCCGCCAGACGCAGCGTCTTCATGCCGGCGCGCATGCCGATCAGGCGCAACTCCTCGCTGTCGCAGCCCTCGCGCACCGCGCGCTGCACCGCGGTGTCGACGCGCAGGATCTCGTAGATGCCCTGGCGACCCGAGAATCCGGTATTGCGGCACTCGAGACAGCCGTTGGCGGCGTAGACCGTGGCCGGCGGCTTCGCCTTCCACGGCGCGACCAGCCGGTTCCACACCTCCTCGTCGATCGCCGCCGGCACCTTGCAGTGCGGGCACAGGATCCGCAGCAGCCGCTGCGCCATCACGCCGAGCACGGTGGCGCGGATCAGGTAGGAGGGTATGCCGAGCTCGAGCAGCCGCGTGATCGCCGAGGGGCTGTCGTTGGTGTGCAGCGTCGAGAGCACGAGGTGCCCGGTCAGCGCGGCCTGCACCGCCATCTCGGCGGTCTCGCGGTCGCGGATCTCGCCGATCATGATGATGTCGGGATCCTGGCGCAGCAGGGCGCGCACGCCGCTGGCGAAATCGAGGCCGATGCCGTGCTGCACCTGCACCTGGTTGAACGCGGGCTCGACCATCTCGATCGGGTCCTCGATGGTGCTGACGTTCACCTCGGCCGTGGCGAGCTGCTTCAGCGTCGAGTACAGCGTGGTGGTCTTGCCCGAGCCGGTCGGCCCGGTCACCAGCACGATGCCGTGCGGCTGCTCGACCATGCCGCGCCACTGCGCGTGGTCCTCGTCGGCCAGCCCGAGGTCGGCGAAGCTGCGCACCAGCACCTCGGGGTCGAAGATGCGCATCACCAGCTTCTCGCCGAAGGCGGTCGGCAGCGTCGAGAGGCGCAGCTCGATCTCGCTGCCCGCGGGGGTGCGCGACTTCACGCGCCCGTCCTGCGGCCGGCGCTTCTCGGCGAGATCCATGCGCCCGAGGATCTTCAGCCGGCTGGTCACGGCCATCGCCACCGGCGTGGGCAGCTGGTAGACGCCGTGCAGGATGCCGTCGATGCGAAAGCGCACGTTGGCGAGCTCGCGGCGCGGCTCGAGGTGGATGTCGCTGGCGCGCTGGTCGAAGGCGTACTGCAGCAGCCAGTCGACGATGCTGACGATGTGCTGGTCGTTGGCGTCGGGGTCCTTGAGCTTGCCGAGCTCCACCAGCTGCTCGAAGTTCGCCAGCCCCGCGGTGGTCTGCACGCCGCGCGCGCCGCTGGCGCCGCTGACGGACTTCGCGAGGCTGTAGAACTCCACGGCGTAGCGGTCGATGTCGGCGGGGTCGGCGATCACGCGGCGGATCGGTCGCTTCAGCGTGCGCGCCAGATCGGGCTCCCAGGCGCTCACCAGCGGTTCGGCGCCGGCGATCACGACCTCCGCGGCCGTGCTCTCGACGGCGAGGATGCGGTGGCGCTTGGCGAAGGCGAAGGACATCACCGCCGTGACCGCGGCGGCGTCGATGCGCAGCGGGTCGATGTGGTAGACGGCCTGCCCGGTGCGCTGCGCCAGCCAGCCGAGCAGGCGCTCGACACCCAGCGGCCGGGCGTCGGCGGGCGAGACCAGCTGCTGGTCGGCGACGAAATTCACCGGGTGACGCGCCACGCCCTCGCGGGTGCGCGGCGCGTAGCGCAGCCGGCGCGCGTCGGCCGCGTCGATCAGGCCGTCGGCGGCCAGGGCGTCCAGCAGCTCGCCCTGGTCGATCGGCTTGCCGGCGCTCAGCGTCTGGGGTTCGGACATGCGGTGCGGATTCCTGCGATGGTGCAGACGGATGGTAGTCGATCCTGGCCCGGCTGCTCCGCGGCGGGTCTGCGGCGCGGAATCAGCGCCGGCGCTTGCGGCCGCGCTTCGGCGCGCTCCGCGGTCCCCGGAACGGATCGAAGTCCATGTCCACGAACGCATCCGGCGCATCCAGGAAGGCATCGAGCAGCCCGTCCAGTCGCTCCTCCTCGCGCAGATCGCGCGCGTACTGCTGCAGCCAGCGCTTGCGCTGCGCTGGCTCCTGCAGCATGACGTGGTGTGCCTTCAGCGCCTTGATATCGCGTTTCAGCTCGACGATCTCGCGGTTCAGGCTCTGCTGCACCGCGGCCGGCGTCACGACCGCGGGAGACTGCCCGGTCAACCGGGCGAAATGCCCCGTGATGCCGCCCAGCTCCTGCTCGAGCTCCCTGACCTGCTCGCGCAGCACCTTGTTGTAGTGGCCAAGGCGCGCCGTGGACACCCGCGCCAGGTGCGCGGCATCGATCTGTTCGGTCTCCAGTTGCAGGGTGAGCAGCGTCAGCAGGTCGCCCTCGTCGTAGGCATGGTTGACGCGCTGCATCAGCTCGTGGCGACGCGCGCGCTCGACCTCGTCGCCGGCGCGATCCGGATGCAGGGCGCTGGCGAGCTTGCGAAAGACCTCGCGCACGGACTGGCTGGCTTCCTTCGCGGCCTGTTCGGAGGCCGCGGCCTTGTCCGTGGCACGCGTGCGCGCTTTCGACCCTGCGGCGCGCCGGGCACGCGCGGCTTCCGCCTCCGCCTCGGCGGCCTGCCGGGCCTTGGCCGCAGCGGCGGCCATCGCCTCCTCGACCGAGCCGCCGAGCTCGTGCTCTTCCAGCTCGACGCCGAACATCTGCTCCGCCATCCCGCGCGCCAGCTCGCGATCGAGCTCCTGGTCCTCGGCAAAGCCGATATCGGCGTACTGATCGTGCAGGGCGATGATCTGCTCATCCTGCGGATCGTCCTCCAGCTGGGCGCGCGCGAGCTCCAGCAGGTGGTGCACGAGGTTGCGCTGCTCCACCTTGCCCGGCCGGCCGCCGGCGGCCTTGCCCTCGAGGATGCGCGCCAGCGTCAGGATCGTCTCGCGCCGCGCCGCGCCCAGCTGCTTCAGCACCGGCATCAGGTCCTCGGTCACGCGCCGGTGATGTTGCGGCTCGAAAGCGGCCCACTCGGCGAGCTTCTCGCGCAGTATCTCGACCTTGCGCACCAGGCGGTTGAAGGTCTGCTGCTCCTTGCCCAGCGGCGCCGCGCCCTGCGGCGCGATGCGCAGCTCCTGGGCGGGTGCCGGTCGCGGCGCGGCATCGAAGAGATCCGCTTGCGATCGACCCGGTTTGCGTACTGTCACAGGCTGGCTCCGCGTGAAGCGTTGCGGCCGCGTCGGGCCGTTCGGCCGCCGACTCTAGCCGCACCGCGCGAAAGACTCCAGACTAGGCGCGCGGTACGGATGGGGTCGGAGCGACAGGATGACGGAGCAGATCGACACGGCGGTCGAGGATTTCATCGTGCGGTGGCAGGCCGCGGGCGGCAGTGAGCGCGCCAATTACCAGCTGTTTTTGAACGAACTGACCGTCGTGCTCGGCGTCGGGCCGCCACAACCGCAGGCACAGGATCATCGCGACCACGCCTACGTCTACGAACGCCGCGTCACCTTCCGCCACGGCGACGGCAGCGAGAGCAACGGCTATATCGACTGCTACAAGCGCGCCTGCTTCGTCGGCGAGGCGAAGCGGCTGAAGGCCGCGCCGGACACCCGGGGCTTCGACGACGCGATGCTGCGCGCGCGCAGCCAGGCCGAGCAGTACGCCCGCGCCCTGCCCGCCGACGAAGGCCGCCCGCCGTTCCTGGTGGTCTTCGACGTGGGCCGGCGCATCGACCTGTACTCGGACTTCACGCGCAGCGGCGCGACCTACGTCCCGTTCCCGGATCCGCGCAGCCATCGCATCGCGCTCGCGGACCTGCGCCGCCCGGATATCCGCGAGCGGCTGCGGGCGGTCTGGACCGAACCGCTCTCGCTCGACCCGGCGCAGGCCGCGGCCCGCGTCACGCGCGAGATCGCGGCGCGGCTGGCGGAGCTCGCAAAATCACTGGAGCGCGCCGGTCACCCGGCGCAACCGGTCGCGCAGTTCCTGATGCGCTGCCTGTTCACGATGTTCGCCGAGGACGTGCGCCTGTTGCCGCCCAACAGCTTCCGCGACCTGCTGGATCGCTACCGCGAGCAGCCGGATACCGCGATGCGCATGCTCGAACAGCTGTGGCGCGACATGGACCGCGGCGGCTTCTCGCCGGTGCTCGCCGTCGATGTGCTGCGCTTCAGCGGCAAGCTGTTCAGGGCGCCCGATACACTGCCCTTGGACCGCGACCAGATCGGCCTGCTGCACGCGGCGGCGCGCGCCGACTGGCGGCTGGTGGAACCGGCGATCTTCGGTACCCTGCTGGAACGCGCGCTCGATCCCGCGGAGCGCCACGCGCTGGGCGCCCACTTCACGCCGCGCGCCTACGTCGAACGCCTGGTGCTGCCCACCGTGATCGAACCGCTGCGCGCGGAGTGGATCGAGGCCCAGGCCGCGGCCCTGACGGCGTCGGGCGAAAGCCGTGACGCCGAGGCCGTGGAGATACTGCGCGCCTTTCATCATCGCCTGTGTACGGTGCGCGTGCTCGACCCGGCCTGCGGCTCGGGAAATTTCCTGTACGTGACCCTGGAGCACCTGAAACGGCTGGAAGGCGAGGTGCTGAACGCACTGGACGAGCTGGGCGCGAGCCAGGTGAGCCTGGCACTGGACCACGAGCGCGCCGATGCGAGTGCCGGCGAGACCGTGGACCCGCACCAGCTGCTCGGCATCGAGCTCAACCCGCGCGCCGCCGCGATCACCGAGGTGGTGCTGTGGATCGGCTACCTGCAGTGGCACTTTCGCACCCACGGCCAGGTCAATCCGCCGCAGCCGGTGATCCGCGACTTCCGCAATATCGAGAACCGCGACGCCGTGCTCGCCTATGACCGCGTGGAGTACCTGAGCGACGAACGCGGCGTGCCCGTCACCCGCTGGGACGGCACGACGTACAAGACCTCCCCAGTCACCGGCGAACAGATCCCGGACGAGAACGCGCGGATTCCGGTCGAGCACTACGTGAACCCGCGCAAGGCCGAGTGGCCCGAGGCGGATTTCGTGGTGGGGAATCCGCCGTTTATAGGCAACAAGCGGATGCGGATCGCGTTGGGGGATGGATATGTGGAGGCGCTGCGCGGTGCGTGGCCTGAGGTACCGGACTCAGCAGATTTCGTGATGTTCTGGTGGGAGAACGCGGCGAGTCAGCTGCGCGCAGGTGGGATCGACCGGTTTGGCCTCATCACCACAAACAGCATCAGCCAGGCATTCAATCGACGGGTTTTGGAGTCGCATCTAGGCGCGAAAGAAAAGCCGCTCTCCCTTATTTTTGCGATTCCCGATCACCCTTGGGTGGACAGCACTGACGGCGCTGCCGTGCGCATTGCGATGACGGTCGCGACAGCGGGAGACCTCGAAGGCGTTGCACTCCAAGTTCAGGCAGAGTCTGCAGCCAGCAACGGTGAAATAGCCTGCGAGTTCAGCGGCAGAAAAGGTCAGATTCACTCCGACTTGCGTGCAGGCATCGCGCTTGTTCATGCGCACCGCCTTCACGCGAATTCCGGACTTGCATACACAGGAATGTATCCGCTCGGGCAGGGTTTTGTGCTTCTGCCTGACCACGTAGAGCCGGCTATCGGGACTGACGAGAACACAGGCCAGGTTGTACGCCCTTTCGTGATCGCGCGGGACCTGACGCAGCGATCCCGTGGCGCTCGAGTCATCGATTTCTATCCACGCAAGATCGACGCGGTGCGCCGGGATTTTCCGAGCCTTTTTCAATGGGTACTGCACAGGGTCAAGCCAGAGCGCGATCAAAATCCAGTCGAAGAAAGGCGGCGCAACTGGTGGCTATTTACCCGTCCTGTTCCTCCATTGCGACGCGGAATCGCAAACCTATCTCGGTACATCGTTGTACCGAGAACAGCCAAATGGTTCAGCTTTCAGTTCGTCGAATCTCAGACGGTTCCCGACTCGTCGGTCGTCGCTATCGCATCCGATGACGCGTTGCATCTTGGGCTTCTCAGCTCCGCCGCCCACCTGAGTTGGGCCGTGGCGGCCGGCGGTCGGCTTGGAGTCGGGAACGACACTCGCTATCAGCACCAACGCACGTTCAACCCCTTTCCCTTTCCCGCCCTAAACGACACCCAGGCTTCTGTTCTGCGCGCCCTCGGCGAACAACTCGACGCGCACCGCAAGCGCCAGCAGGCCGCGCATCCGACGCTGACGCTGACCGGCATGTACAACGTGCTGGAGAAGCTGCGCAGCGGCGACACGCTGAGCGACAAGGAACGCGCGATCCACGAGCAGGGGCTCGTGTCGGTGCTGCGCCAGCTCCACGACGAGATCGACGCGGCGGTGCTGGATGCCTACGGCTGGAGCGATCTGCTGCCGCTGCTGCGGATCACGCACGGCAACATGCCGCCAGCGGCCGACCAGTCGCGCGAGGATGCCAGGCGCGCCTTCGACGAGGCCGTGCTCGAACGGCTGGTCGCGCTGAACACCGAGCGCGCCGCGGAAGAAGCGCGCGGCCTGGTGCGCTGGCTGCGTCCGGAGTTCCAGAATCCGCAGTCGAACGCAGCGCCGGAGCAGGAAGCGATGGAAGTGGCCGCGGCGGACGAGGATATCGCCGCACCGGTTCTCGTGACCAAGCCCGTGCCGTGGCCGAAAGATACGTTGCAGCAGGTGCGCGCCGTGGCGGAGACGATCGCGGCCAGCGCTGCGGGCCTGACACTCGCGGAAATCGAAGCGCGCTTCACCGCGCGCGGTCCGTGGAAACGCCGTCTGCCGATCGTGCTCGACACGCTCGCCGCCGTGGGCCGCGTGCGCGAACACGATGGCCGGTATCGCGCGATGTAGGTCCGCAGCGATGTGAGTCCGCATCGACGTGGGTCCGAATTCATTCGGACAACAAACGTCCGGCTGAAGCCGGACCCACGGTAGGACAAATCGGTATAAGCGTTTGCTGGAGCCGCGCAGCGATACTGTATAAAATAACAGTTATCGCTGCCGGAGGCCGATTGCCATGGAAACCTGCACGTTTTCCCCTTGTTCACGCGGCGCCGGACTCGATCCCGAATCGCTCTCCGCCGCAGCGCTCGAAGACGAGATCCACACGCTGAGCGCGAGCATCACCGTCGCGACCTGGCGACTGTTGATGCTGATCGCCGAGCTCGACCGGCGCGGCGCGTGGCAGCAGTGGGGCGTGATCTCCTGCGCGCACTGGCTCAACTGGAAGTGCGGCATCGATCTGGGCGCGGCGCGCGAGAAGGTGCGCGTGGCGCGCGCACTGGAGAATCTGCCGCTGGTCAACGATGCGCTCGCCCGCGGCGAACTGAGCTACTCGAAGGCACGTGCCATCACGCGCGTCGCCACGCCCGAGAGCCAGGACTACCTGCTGATGATCGCGCGCCACGGCACCGCATCGCATGTCGAGAAACTGGTGCGCGCGTATCGCCACGTCGAGCGCCTGCAGGAGTCGGCTCGCGCACGCAGCGCCCACGCGCAGCGTGCATTGCGCTGGAACTTCGAGGATGACGGTTCGATGGTCATCACGGTGCGCCTTCCTGCCGAGCAGGGCGCATTGGTGGTGCAGGCGATCCATGCCGCGGTCGATGCGCAATGGCGCGAGCGCGACGGTGCCGATCGCGAGCAGGAACTCGCGGACAACGTTTCCGCGGAAGCGTCGGCGGCATCGAGCCCTTCCTCGAACAGTTTCGACAACGCCGAATCGCCCGTGTCCGCGCGCCGCGCCGATGCGCTGTGCCATGTGGCCGAGCAGTTTCTCACCCATGAGGCGGTCACTTCACGCCAGGCCGAGCGCTACCAGGTCGTGGTGCACGTGGACCGCGCGGTGCTGTCGGAGCACGGTCACGGGGACTGCTGTCATATCGAGCACGGCGGCGCGATTGCCGCCGAAACGGCCCGTCGACTCGTATGCGACGCCTCGGTGGTCACATTGGAAGAAAGCGGAGACGGCGAGCCGCTGAACATCGGCCGCCGTTCGCGCACGATTCCGCCGGCGATACGCCGCGCGCTGGCGCACCGCGACAAGGGTTGTCGCTTTCCGGGCTGCATGAATCATCTGTACGTCGATGCCCACCACATCCGGCACTGGGCCGACGGCGGCGAGACGCGCCTGGACAACCTGGTGCTCGCTTGCCGTCACCACCACGGCCTGCTGCACGAGGGCGGCTTCACGGTCGCGCGGCGTGACGACGGCAAGCTGCTGTTCTTCCGGCCCGATGGCGAGTTGCTGCCCGAGGTGCCGAAGCCGCCGCTGCGCATGCTCGAGATCGAAGCCATCGTCGCGGAATCGGGCGTCGACGTTTCCGCGGAACCGTCGCGTTCGCTGTGGGACGGTAGCCGGATGGACCTGGATATGGCGGTCGGGGGGTTGATGACGCTCAACGGGTGGCGATGAGGAGGCGGATGACCTGGCAAACCGCCGACCTGCCGGGGATTGCCGATCGTTGCTTTTTGGGCTACAAACGTTGCCTGTTGAGCTACATTCTGGAAATGACCGTGTCCCTCGCTTCGCTGCTCATGACCGACTACCGCCGCCGGGTACTTGGCCTGCTGCTGCTGCATCCCGACCGGAGCTTTCACCTGCGCGAGATTGCCCGACTGACCGGGACCGTGCCGGGAACGCTGAATCGCGAACTTACCAAGCTGACCGATGCGGGCCTGCTGACCAGGGAAAGGGTGGGAAACCAGATGCGGTATGCCGCAAGTCGCGACTGTCCGATCTTCGAGGAGCTGGCGAGCATCCTGCGCAAGACCAGCGCGCTGGCCGAGGTTCTTGCGCAAGGGCTGCTACCGCTCGCGGATCGGATCGTGGCGGCATTTGTCTTTGGTTCGATGGCAAGCGGCAACGCGACCTCAGGCAGCGATATTGATCTTATGGTGATAGGCAGCCTTGGGTACGAGGAATTGGTCGTGCAACTGCATCCTCTGCAGACAACGCTCGCTCGTGAAATCAATCCAAAGCTCTTTGCGCTGAACGAGTGGCAGGAACTGGTACGCAATCAAAGCGCGTTCGTGCGCGACGTGCTCGGCAAGCCACGGCTGTTCGTGATTGGCGCTGATCCCGACCTCGGCAATATCAGGAAGCGGGCGTGACACTCGGGAATCTGGTGGGCCGCACCCTGGAAGCCGTCGAACCCGACGCGTCC
Source organism: Gammaproteobacteria bacterium (assembly GCA_016718385.1). Lineage (GTDB taxonomy): Bacteria > Pseudomonadota > Gammaproteobacteria > Pseudomonadales > UBA5518 > UBA5518. The sequence continues at coordinate 63,017 of JADKDK010000007.1, read as the reverse complement.
GCTATCGCCCGATTGCTCGACGCGGCGAAGTCGAGTCTGGCGGACGCGAAGCTGCCCGGCATCAGCAATGAGGGGCGCTTCGACATGGCCTACAAGGCGATCATGCAGTGCGCGAATGCAGCATTGCAGGCCAATGGTTTCCGCACGCTAACGAGCAAACCGGGGCATCATCAGACCATGATCCAGACCCTGACGAGCACCATCGGACTGGATGCGTCGACCATGATGCTGCTGGATCGACTGCGCAAGCAGCGCAACGTCATCGACTATTCCGGCGACGTAGTCAGCTTGTCGATGGCGAATCAGGCGGTGGTTCATGCGGAGACATTGCTCCTTCATACGGGGACGTGGATTCGCGCCAACAAACCGGATCTGTTCCCATAGCTCAGGCGCGCTGTGGATGCGGGGGCGCGCCGGCGTCCCGTATACTTGACCCGAGCCGGACAATTCTACGGCCGAAATTGCATACCGGACGGATCATGTCGCGCCGCGTACCCGACTTTCTCACGATGTTCGACCGCCTGCTGGCCTCGCCGTCGGTGAGCTGCACCGAGCCCGAATGGGACCAGGGCAACCGCGGTGTCTGCGAGCTGCTGGCCGAGTGGCTGCAGGCGCTCGGCTTTCGCTGCGAGATCCAGCAGATGCCCTCGCGCGCCGACAAGGTCAACCTGATCGCGGTGCTGGGCGAGGGTCCCGGCGGGCTGGTGCTCTCGGGGCACACCGACACCGTGCCCTTCGACGAGAAGCTGTGGCAGATGAACCCCTTCGGGCTCACGGTGCGCGACGAGCGCCTCTACGGCCTGGGCGCCACCGACATGAAGGGTTTCTTCCCGGTCGCGATCGAGGCCGCGCTGGCCTTTCGCGGGGCGCGCCTGCGCGAGCCGCTGATCCTGGTCGCGACCGCCGACGAGGAGAGCTCGATGGACGGCGCCAACCAGCTGGTCGCCGCGGGCAAGCCGCGCGCGCGCCACGCCGTTGTCGGCGAACCCACCGACCTGCGCCCGGTGCGCATGCACAAGGGCATGATGATGGAGGCGATCACGGTGACCGGGCACTCGGGGCACTCCTCGAACCCGGCGCTGGGACGCAACGCGCTCGAGGGCATGCAGCAGGTCATGGCCGATTTGCTCGCGTTCCGCGACGAGCTGGCCGCGCGCCACCGCAACCCGCTGTTCGAGGTCGAGGTGCCGACGTTGAACCTCGGCTGCATCCACGGCGGCGACAACCCCAATCGCATCTGCGGCGAGTGCGAGCTGCATTTCGACCTGCGCCCGCTGCCGGGGATGGATCTGGAGGACCTGCGCGAGGTGATCCGCGCGCGGCTCGGGCGCATCGCCGGGCAGACCGGCCTGGGCATCACGATGCGCCCGCTGTTCCCGGGCCTGCACCCCTTTGCCGAGGATGCGGCGGCGCCGGTCGTGCGCGCCGCCGAGGAATTCACCGGCTACAGCGCCGGCAACGTGGCCTTTGCCACCGAGAGCCCGCTGCTGCAGCGCCTCGGCATGCAGACCGTGGTGATGGGGCCGGGCTCGATACGCCAGGCGCACCAGCCCAACGAATACATGGAGCAGTTCCAGGTCGAACCGATGGTGACGGTGCTGCAGAAGATGATCCAGCGCTTCTGCGTGGACGGGCTTTCGTGATGATGAGCGGATCTTTCCCCCAGTTCGTCAATTCCTTCCGCAACTCGGCGCCGTACATCAACGCGCACAAGGGCAAGACCTTCGTGCTGGTGTGCGGCGGCGAGGTGGTCGCCGACGAGACTTTCTCCTCGATCGTGCACGACATCGCGCTGCTCTCGACGCTGGGCGTGAACCTGGTACTGGTGCACGGCTCGCGCAGCCAGGTCGAGGCCGGGCTGCAGTCGGCGAACGCGGCGAGCAGCGTGGTGCACGGCACGCGCGTCACCGACGCGCGCGCGCTGGAGCTCGCGGTGCAGGCCGCCGGCTTGCTGCGCGCGCGCATCGAGGCGCTGCTGTCGATGGGCATCGCGAACTCGCCGATGCACAACGCAGGCATCCGCGTCTGCGGCGGCAACTTCGTGACCGCGCAGCCGCTCGGCGTGCTCGGGGGCGTGGATTACCAGCACACCGGCAAGGTGCGGCGAGTCGATCACGAGGGCATCCGCGCGCAGCTCGCGCTCGGGAACATCGTGCTGCTGCCTCCGCTCGGCTACTCGCCGACGGGCGAGATCTTCAACCTCACCAAGGAGGACGTGGCGGTCTCGGTGGCCACGGCGCTGCGCGCCGACAAGCTGATCCTGCTCGAGGGCGCGCCCCTCACGGCCGCCGACGGGAAGCTGCTGCGCGACCTGCCGCTCACGCTGGCGCAGACGGTGCAGGCCGCCAATGCCACGCCGGCGCTGGCCGCGGCGATCCAGGCCTGCCAGCAGGGCGTGGAGCGCTGCCACATCCTCGACTTCCACACCGACGGCGCGCTGTTGCATGAGCTGTTCACGCGCGACGGCATCGGGTCGATGATCAACCGCGATGCCTACGAGAGCATCCGCATCGCCGGCATCGAGGACGTGGGTGGGATCATGGAGCTGATCGAGCCGCTGGAGCGCGACGGCACGCTGGTGCGCCGCTCGCGCGAGCGCCTCGAGCTCGAGATCGGCTGCTTCAGCGTGGTCGAGCGCGACGGCGCGATCATCGGCTGCGCGGCGCTGTACCCCGACCAGCCCAACTGCACCGCGGAACTGGCCTGCGTGGCCACCGACCCGGTCTACCGCCGCAGCGGCCGCGCCAACCGGCTGCTCGAACACATCGAGGGGCGCGCGCGCGCCGAGGGCATCGACCGCCTGTTCGTGCTGACCACGCGCACCGCGCACTGGTTCGTCGAGCGCGGCTTCCGTCCCGCGGAGCTCGCCGAACTGCCCGAGCAGCGCCGCGAGCTCTACAACTACCAGCGCAACTCGCTGGTGCTCATCAAGGACCTGTAAGGAAGTCGCCATGCCCAGATACCGCTCGAAGACCACCACCGAAGGCCGCAACATGGCCGGCGCGCGCGCGCTGTGGCGCGCCACGGGCATGAAGGACGGGGACTTCTCCAAGCCGATCATCGCGGTGGCGAACTCGTTCACGCAGTTCGTGCCGGGCCACGTGCACCTGAAGGACATGGGCCAGCTGGTGGCGCGCGAGATCGAGAAGGCCGGCGGTGTGGCCAAGGAATTCAACACCATCGCGGTCGACGACGGCATCGCGATGGGCCACGACGGCATGCTCTACAGCCTGCCCTCGCGCGACATCATCGCCGACTCGGTCGAGTACATGGTGAACGCCCACTGCGCCGACGCGCTGGTGTGCATCTCCAACTGCGACAAGATCACGCCCGGCATGCTGATGGCGGCGCTGCGGCTGAACATCCCGGTGGTGTTCGTCTCGGGCGGCCCGATGGAGGCCGGCAAGACCAAGCTCTCCGAGCACAAGCTCGACCTCGTCGATGCGATGGTGATCGCGGTCGACGACGCGGCCGCCGACGAGACCGTCGCCGAGTACGAGCGCTCGGCCTGCCCGACCTGCGGCTCCTGCTCGGGCATGTTCACCGCGAACTCGATGAACTGCCTGACCGAGGCGCTCGGGCTCTCGCTGCCCGGCAACGGCAGCACGCTCGCGACGCACGCCGACCGCGAGCGGCTGTTCCTGGAGGCCGGGCGCCTCGTGGTGGCGCTGGCGCGGTGCTGGTACGAGCACGACGACGCCTCGGCGCTGCCGCGCTCGATCGCGAGCTTCCAGGCCTTCGAGAACGCGATGACGCTGGACATCGCGATGGGCGGCTCGACCAACACCATCCTGCACCTGCTGGCCGCCGCGCGCGAGGCCGAGGTGGACTTCACGATGGCCGACATCGACCGCCTCTCGCGCCGCGTGCCGCAGCTGTGCAAGGTGGCGCCGAGCACGCCGAAGTACCACATGGAGGACGTGCACCGCGCCGGCGGCGTCATGGCGATCCTCGGCGAGCTCGAGCGCGCGGGATTGCTGCACGCCGACGTGCCGACCGTGCACAGCCCGACGCTCGGCGAAGCGCTCGCGCGCTGGGACGTGGTGCGCACGCAGGACGCCGCGGTGCACGGGTTCTTCCGTGCCGGTCCCGCGGGGATCCCGACGCAGACCGCCTTCAGCCAGTCCACGCGCTGGGACACGCTGGACCTCGACCGCGCCGGTGGCTGCATTCGTTCGGCCGGGCACGCCTATGCTCAGGAAGGCGGGCTCGCGGTGCTCTACGGCAACATCGCGCGCGACGGCTGCGTGGTGAAGACCGCGGGCGTCGACGAGTCGATCTGGGTCTTCGAGGGACCGGCGCACATCTGCGAGAGCCAGGACGAGGCAGTCGAGCACATCCTGCACGGCCTGGTGAAGGAAGGCGACGTGGTGATCGTGCGCTACGAGGGCCCGCGCGGCGGCCCGGGCATGCAGGAAATGCTCTACCCGACCAGCTACCTGAAGTCGAAGGGTCTCGGCAAGGCCTGCGCGCTGCTCACCGACGGGCGCTTCTCGGGCGGCACCTCGGGGCTGTCGATCGGCCACGTCTCGCCCGAAGCGGCCGCCGGCGGCGCGATCGCACTGATCGAGAACGGCGATCGCATCCGCATCGACATCCCGGGTCGCACGATCGAGGCGCTGGTGAGCGACGAGGAACTCGCGCGCCGGCGCGCGGCGATGGAGGCCCGAGGCGCCGCCGCGTGGAAGCCCGCCAAGGCGCGGCCGCGCAAGGTCTCGGCGGCGCTGCGCGCCTACGCGATGCTCTGCACCAGCGCGGACAAGGGCGCGGTGCGGGATCTCGACAAGATCGTGTAGGTCGGGCCCGACCTACAGTTCCTGCGCCAGCTGCGCGGCGCGGGCAATCTCGGTCTGGAGGAAGTGCAGCCACTGCGTGGCCACTTGTTCCGAGCGCGGGTCGCGGCCGGCCTCGGTGAACGCGGCGCGGGCCTCGTCGTAGCGTCCGAGGTTGTACAGCGCCATGCCGAGCACCACCTGCGTGTGATCGGGGCGGCGCCCGCCGCCCATCGCCAGCGCCTTGCGCGCGGCCTCGACGGCCTGTTCGCTGGCGTCCTCGTCGAGCTGCAGGTTCGCCAGCCGCGCCCACATTTCCGCATCACCCGCCAGCGCCGCCGCGCGCTCGAGGTACACGATGGCGTGGCGGTTCTCGCGCGCCTGGCGCAGCGCGATGCCGATCAACTCCAGGTTCTTCGCGCCGGCCTCGACCTTCCCGGCCTCCAAGCCCTTTTCCAGCACGCGCGCGGCCTTCCAGGGCATATCGGCGCCGAGGTACAGGTAGGCCATGTTCACCAGCTCGCGCTCGTCGTCCAGCCAGCCGGCGAGGTAGGCCACCTCCATCGCGGCGAGTTGGCGCGGCTCGTCCTTCAGCTCGCCATGGATCGCCGAGAGCTGCACGAAGTAGTCCTTCCTCGGCCACTGTCGCGCCAGCACCTCCAGCACCGAGGCCGTGCGCCGCAGGTCACCTTTGTCGTAGCTGATCATGCGCGCGAGCAGATACCAGTTCTCCTTCGGCGCCATCCCGCGCCGGCGCGCCTCCGCCATGCCCTTGTCGATGTTCCCGAGCGCGCGCTCGTACTCCCCGATCTGGTAGTTGGTCTGCGCGAGCAGCATCCAGGCTTCGGGCGCCGGCTCCTCGGCGATCCCGAACCACGATTCCAGCATCGCGGCGGCACGCTTCCAGTCCCCGGTGGCCACGTAGAGCTGCGCCAGGCTGTAGCGGGTGCCGGTCTCCATCGCCCCGGGCAGGCCGGGCTGCGCCAGCACATTCTCGTAGGCGCGGATCGCCTCGGGGTGTTTCTGCTGCGAGTAGTAGATGTAGGCGTAGAAGTTGTGGACGTTGGCGAGCTCGTAGCTGTTCAGCGCGCGCTTGCCGGAGAACTCGGCCTGCAGCGCCGCGAGCAGGCGCTCGGCGGTGGCGAAATCCCCGACCTCGGCGGCCTGCTGCACGTCCGCGAGCTTCGCGTGGACCTCGTTGCGCAGCGTCGGCGTGCGCCGCGTCGCCTGCGCATCCTCGGCGCGGGCGCTGGACGCGCCCGGCCATCCCGCCGGCGCGAGCAGGGCCGGCAACGCGAGGAGCACGGCGGCGACACCCAGCCGGCGCAGGCCGCGGCGTATCGCCCCGCGTTGCCGGCCCTGCAGCGCCCCGTTCATTCGTCGAGCTCGTAGAGGAACTCGTTGCGCACGCCGGTGACCTCCACCGGCTGGCCGTCGACGACGCGCGGCCGGTACTTGAACCTCAGCGCCGCCTTCACCGCGCTCTCCTCGAACACGCCCGGCGGCGAGCAGTCCACGGGCACCGGATCACGGGTGGCGCCGCTGGTGGTGACCGTGTATTCGACGATGCAATGACCGGTGATGCCGCGCTCCTGGGCCCGGCGCGGGTAGACCGCGGCGATCTTCACGATCGGCAGGTACTCGCCGTCCGTCGCCACGGCGCTAGGCCCGGTGCCGATCTGCAGCTGCGGTGCGAGCGCTGCCGTCATCTCGGGCACGAGAATACCAGCAGCGGCGAAATCCTCGGGCAGCGCTGCGGCGGGCGGCGGGCGCTCTGGCTCCTCGATCCGCTCGGGCAGGCGCGCCACGAACCCCGACTCGATGCGCGCCCCGGACATCGTGACATCCGCGATCCGGATCGGCGTGCTCTCCTCGGGCGCGCGCCCGCCGGTGGCGATCAGCGCGTGCATCAGCGCGAGCAGCGCGAGCGTGACCGCGCCGCCGAGCGCCGCAGCGAACAGGTAGCGCCACCGGTACATCACGCTAGCGCCGGCGCGTCGACAGCGACACGTCCGCGATGCCGGCGGCGCGCGCCGCGTCCAGCACCGCCGCCACCGCCTTCGCGCTGGAGCGCGCATCCGCCTGCACCACCAGCCCCCCGTGCGGGCTCGCGGCTAGCTGGCGCTCGATCTCGCGGCGCACCGCGCGCGGGTCGGCTTGGCGGCCCGCGATCCAGACCTGGTCGTCGGCCGACACCGCCACCAGGATCCGCGTGCTCTGCTTCTGCTGCGCGCTCACCGCCGCGGGCCGGTCGACCTCGATGCCGGCCTCCTCGATGAACGAGGCGGTCACGATGAAGAAGATCAGCATGATGAACACCACGTCGAGCATCGGCGTGAGATCGATCGCCCCGGCGCGGAACGCTCCTCGCGGCTGAACACCCGGCTGCGGCGCATGGCGGCGGCTCAGTGGTCCGTGGTCAGGCGGTCTTCGGCGAGCAGCAGCTCGCGCGCCGCGACGCGCGTGACGTAGAGGTTGGCGAAGACGCCGGAAATCGCGGCCACCATGCCCGCCATGGTCGGGATGGTCGCCCGCGAGACGCCCTCGGCCATCGATCGGGTATCGCCGCCGCTGACCGCCAGCACGTGGAACACCGCCACCATGCCGGTCACGGTGCCCAGCAGCCCGAGCAGCGGGCACAACGAGACGCAGGTGCGGATCAGCGCGAGGTTGCGCCCGATGCTCCGCCCCAGGCGCGAGATCAACGCGCGACGCACCTGGCGGGCGTGCCACGAGCGGCGTTCGGGGCGCGACTCCCAGGCCGCGAGCATCGCCCCCACGTCGGCGGGCAGGCCGAAGCGGAAGTACCACGCGCGCTCGAACACCAGCGTCCACATCACGAAGGTCAGCCCGGCAACCGCGTAGAGCACCGGACCGCCGGCCGCGACGAAGTCGACGATGCCGCGCATGGCCTCGTGGAGCCCGGACATCAGTCATTCCCCTGCGCGTACCGGGTGTGCTCGGCGATGACGCCGGTGGTCTCCTCCTCGAGGATCTGCGTGATCTTGCGCGCGCGGTTACCGACCAGCGTGTGCGCCAGCACGATCGGGATCGCCACGCACAGCCCCTGCACCGTGGTCACCAGCGCCTGGGAGATGCCGTTGGCCATGGCCTTGGGATCGCCGGCGCCGAAGATCGTGATCGCCTGGAAGGTGACGATCATGCCGGTCACCGTGCCGAGCAGCCCGAGCAGCGGCGCCACCGTGGCGATGATCTTCAGCAGCGTGAGGCCGCTCTCGATGCGCGGCAGTTCGCGGATCACCGCTTCGCTCAGCTTGAGCTCGAGCGTCTCGATGTCCATGTGCGGATTGTTCTCGTGCACCGCGAGCACGCGCCCCAGCGGGTTGTCGGGGTTGGCGCGCGGGCTGGCGAGCTGCGCGGCGACGCGCGCGTCCATGCGCGCCAGCACCACCAGCCGGTATGCGGCGAGGATGAGGCCGAACAGGCCGAGCGCCATCGTGATGTAGCCGACCAGGCCGCCCTGGCGGATGCGCTCGCCGAAGGTCGGCGTCTCGATCAGCGCCGCCAGGTACGAGCCGCCCGAAGGGCCGGTGGGATCGATACCGAAGGGGTGCACGCCCCCGGTGGCCGCCGCGAGCCCGGCCGCCGCGTCGACGAAACTGCCGCCGGGCTGGCGCGGCAGCTCGGTGAGCAGCCCCTTGTCGCCCTGGTAGTCGAGGTACTTGCCCTCGGCGGAGACGATGTTGAACACGCCCACGCGCACCACGGGCGTCTCGGTGCGGTTGCCGTCGGGGCGGATCACCGGGGTCGCGAAGGCCGTGACGGTGCCCGAGGCGACCATCTCCTGCTGCAGCTCGTACCACAGGGCCTCGAGGTGCTCGATGGTCGGCAGGTCGACGCCGCTGCCCGCGAGGCTCACCAGCTCGTCGGCCTTCGCGACGCGCGCGCTGCCGAGCTCGGCGCCGGTGAGCGAGGCCTGGAAGGTGGCGCGGGCATCGCCGGCGGCCGCGGTGACGTTGCCCAGCAGGTCGCCGAGCGAGCCGAGCCGCTCGCGCAGCCGTGCCTGCGTCTTCTCCAGCTCGCGCTCGTTGGCCTCGAAGCGCTTTTCCAGCGCGGCCGAGCGCTTCTGCTGCTCCGCGCGCAGCGCCCTGGCGCGCGCGAGCTCGGCCTGCCTCCCGGCCTTGTCGGCCACGAAACGCGCCTCGCGCTCGCGCGCCTCCCGCGCATCCACGGCCTGGCCCTGCTGCACGAACTCGAGCAGCTGCTGCAGCGACTGCGGTTGCCGCTCCTCGGCGGCGGCACCGAGCGCGATGGCGCCGGCGCCCAGCCATGCGGTGATGATCCTCGCGAGCGCCTTCATCGCGCCGCCTCCGGCGCGGCGATCGGCAGCTCCAGCAGGTCGATGGATGCCTGCTTGTTCGCCATGCGCATGCCCTGCTGGATCGCGCCGCGGTATTCGTTGCCCTCCAGCGGCTCCCAGCCACCCTGCGCGGGGTTCCAGAATCCGGCGGCCTGCCGGTCGGGCGTCTGGTACAGCAGCGCGATGCGCCCGACGCGCAGGATGTCGACCTCGCGCTGCTCGCCGTCGATCGCGATGGTGTCCCTGTAGGTGTCGATCTTGCGCCCGTACTCGATCTCGATGCGGTAGGCCTCCATCACCTGGCGGTATTTCTCGGCCAGCGGGATGTCGGGGCGGTCGAGGTTGTGGCGCAGGAAGGCGATGCGCTCGCGCCGCTCCTCCAGGAGGAAGGGCTTGTCGAGCGCCACGAAGGACTCCAGCCCGTCGATCATGCGCACCAGCAGCGGCATCATCTGGCGCTGGAGCACCGTGACCTCGTCGATCGACGCACCCGTCGCGGCGACGCGCTCCTCCTGCCCGGCAATCTGCTTCTCGAGCCGCGCGTTGTAGACCTCCAGGCCGTCGACCTGCTTCATCACGGTCTTGTATTCCTGCAGCAGCTCGCGGGTCTCGTCGGCGATGCGCTCGACCGTCGCCTGCGAGGCCTGCGCGGCCTGCGTGGAGGCCTGGCTCACGCGGTAGATGTCCTCCAGCGGCTGCTCGGCGCGCGCGCTGGCCGCGCCAAGCCACGCGGCCAGCGACACCGCTGCGCCCAGCGCGCCCCATTTCGCCGTATATCTCTTCATGGATGCACTCGATCGAGCGTGAGGAAGCTGAAGCGCAGCGCGGGATCGGCGGCGCTGGCGTGGCGCTCGCGCGCGGTCTCGCGCCATTCGGTGTGCGCGTACTCCGGGAACACGGTGTCGCCCTCGACCTCCTGCTCGATCAGCGTGAGCTGGATGCGCTCCGCCAGGGGCAGGCACTGGCGGTAGATGTCGGCGCCGCCGATCACCATGCACTCCTCGACCCCGTCGCGCGCGGCGATTTCGTGCGCGAGCACCAGGGCATCCGGCACGCTCGCGGCGAGCAGCACGCCCTCGGGCAGGTCCAGGTCCGGCTGGCGGCTGACCACGATGCTGGTGCGCCCGGGCAGCGCCTTGCCGATCGAGGCGAAGGTGCGCCGGCCCATCACGATCGGCTTGCCCATCGTGAGCGCGCGAAAGTGCTTCAGGTCCTCGGGCAGGTGCCAGGGCAGGGCGTTGTCACGGCCGATGACGCGGTTCTGCGCCATCGCCACCACCAGCGTGATCTTCATACCGCGATCGGCGCCGGGATGTGCGGGTGGGACTGGTAGCCGCGCAGCTCGAAGTCCTCGAAGCGGAACGCGAACAGGTCCTTCACCGCGGGGTTCAGCGCCATCACCGGCAGCGCCAGGGGCTCGCGCTCCAGTTGCAACCGCGCCTGCCCGAGGTGGTTGCTGTAGAGGTGCGCGTCGCCGAAGGTGTGCACGAAATCACCGGGCGCGAGCCCCGTGACCTGCGCCACCATCAGCGTCAGCAGCGCGTAGGAGGCGATATTGAACGGCACCCCGATGAACACGTCGGCGCTGCGCTGGTAGAGCTGGCAGGAGAGCCGCCCGTCCTGCACGTAGAACTGGAACAGCGCGTGGCAGGGCGCCAGCGCCATGCGATCCACGTCGGCCACGTTCCAGGCGCTAACGATCAGGCGCCGCGAGTCGGGATTGGTGCGGATCTGCTCCAGCAGCTGCGTGATCTGGTCGATGTGGCGTCCGTCGGCCGCCGGCCAGCTGCGCCACTGGTAGCCGTAGACCGGGCCGAGCTCGCCCTCGGCGTCCGCCCACTCGTCCCAGATCGAGACGCCGTGCTCCTTCAGGTAGCGGATGTTGGTGTCCCCGCGCAGGAACCACAGCAGCTCGTGGATGATCGAGCGCAGGTGCAGCTTCTTGGTGGTGAGCAGCGGGAAGCCCGCGCCCAGGTCGAAGCGCATCTGGTAGCCGAACACGCTGCGCGTGCCGGTGCCGGTGCGGTCGCCCTTGTCGCGGCCGTTCTCCAGGATATGGCGCAGCAGCTGCTGGTACTGGTGCATCGCCTTGCTCCGCTCAGGCCGTGGCGGCGGGCGTGCTGCCGCCCGCACGGCGCTGCGCCCACACGAACATCGCCAGGCCGGCGACGATCATCGGCAGGCACAGCAGCTGGCCGCGGGTCATCCAGCCGAAGGCGACGAAGCCGATGCCGGCGTCGGGCTCGCGCGCGAACTCGACCGCGAAGCGGAACAGCCCGTAGCAGAGCAGGAACAGCCCGGACACCGCGAAGCGCGGACGCGGCCGGGCGGAGTACCACCACAGGATCAGGAACAGCACCAGGCCCTCGAGCGCGGCCTGGTAGAGCTGCGAGGGATGGCGCGCCAGCGCCAGCGGGTCGCGCGGGAACACCATGCCCCACGGCAGGTCGGTCGGGCGCCCCCACAGCTCCTGGCCGATGAAGTTGCCGATGCGTCCGAAGCCCAGCCCCAGCGGCACGATCGGCGCGACGAAGTCGAAGATGTCGCCGATGTGCTGCCCGTGCCGGCGCGCGAACCACCACATCACCGCGATCACGCCGAGCAGGCCGCCGTGGAAGGCCATGCCGCCTTCCCAGACCCGCAGCAGCCACGTCGGGTCGGCGACGAGGTGATCGAAACCGTAGAACAGCACGTAGCCGAGCCGCCCGCCCACCACCACGCCGATCGCGCCCCAGAAGATCAGGTCCTCGACCTGCTCGGGCGAGAGCGGCGCGCCGGGGCGCCGTGCGCGCAGCCGCGCCAGCCACCACGCCGCTGCAAACGCCAGCAGGTACATCAGCCCGTACCAGTGGACCTTCAGCGGGCCCAGCTGGACGGCGACGGGATCGAAATTCGGGTGGTGCAGCATCAACAGGCTCCGAGGGACGACGCGCCGAGCGGCGCCGGTGCAGCAGGGCGCCGCGGCGTAGGCGGCCGGCGTGGCGGCGGGCTATTATGCCTTGCCCCCCCTTGGTGCGCATCTATGTGCCTGATCGCCCTGGCCTGGCAGCGCCACCCCGACTTTCCGCTGCTGATCGCGGCCAATCGCGACGAGTTCCATGTCCGCCCGACACAAGCGGCGGATTTCTGGCCCGATCACCCCGGGCTCTGCGCCGGGCGCGATCTGGCGGCCGGCGGCACCTGGCTCGGCATCACGCGCAGCGGGCGCTTCGCCGCCATCACCAACCGTCGCGGCCACCCGGCGCCACCCGCCGCGCCTTCGCGCGGGCTGCTGACGCTCGACTTCCTGCTGGGGAGCGAAGCGCCGCGCGCGTACATGAACCGGCTGCGCGCGAGCTGCGAGGACTACGCCGGCTTCAACCTGCTGGCCGGCGAAATCGGCGGGGACCTTCATTACCTGGGCAACCACGGCCCGCGCATGGAACGGCTGGAGCCCGGCGTGTACGGCCTGTCGAACGACATGCTCGACACGCCGTGGCCCAAACTGCTCGGGGTGCGCGAGGAACTGTCGGCGCTGCTCTGCACCCAGCCCGAACCCGGGGCGATCCTCGCACTGCTCGCCGACCGCAGCGTGCCGCCCGACCACGCGCTGCCGGACACCGGGGTGGGACTGGAGCAGGAGCGCCGCCTCGGGCCGCGCTTCATCTGCTCACCGGATTACGGCACGCGCACCTCGGCCTGCGTGCGCGTGCACCGCGACGGGTGGGTGGAATTCACGGAGCGCAGCTTCGCTGCGGATGGCGTGGCGCAGGCGACGGTGCAGCACCGTTTCGACGTGGGTCCGGCTTGAGCCGGACAATATTCGGCTGAAGCCGAGCATTGTCGGGCTGCCGGTGCGCCTCGGGCCCCCCGGCTCCCCCCGCCAACGGTGCGGCGCCTAAGCCCCCCCCCGGTGCATCGGCTCCGCTTCGCCCGCCCCCCTCCCACCCCGGCGTAGCCTGGCTGAACTGGATCGTCACTTCCGGAGCGGTGAGCGGGTTGAAGGTGTCGTGAGCGGCACGCCCGCCCCGTGCCGTGCCGGCTCCCTGCCCCACTACACCCCTGCCGCAGCGCCCCCTCCTCCCATACCCTCCCCCACCCCGCCCTCCCCCCACAGCACCCCGGCCGGGGCCGCCCACCAGCACCGCCCCGCCCCCTCTCCACCTGCGCACCCCAGCGGCTCGACGGCGCCTCAGGGCCGCGGCGGCGCTGCAGCATGCCGGCCGAGCGCTGGCGCTGCACCAGCGTGCCGGAAAGATGTTCTGCGGGCACAGTCCCGGCAGGCCTCCGGTGCAGGCCTCGCACTGCTGGCAGGACGTGATCGGCAGCGCCGTGACGCGCTCGCCACCTTGTCCCGCCGCGCTGGTGCCGCGCCGGTGCCGCCCCCCCCCCGTCCGATCCCGGCCAGCCCGACCTCGGTCACCTGTCGGCACCTCGGGCGTTCTCGTGCTGAGGGGCCGACGTCTGGAATAGGCTGCGCGCATAACAATCCTCTCGCTGACAGAACCCCCCGCCCCCACCACCCCACCCCCCCCACGGTACCGGCCCTCACATCAGAACGCGTCGATCCACGTCATGCGCTCGCAGACCACGTAGCCGGTCATGCCGATGGCCAGCGAGAACGCCAGGATGGCCGCGGTGGCGCTCACGTGCAGCGCGATGCGCCGCAGGAAGGCGGAGCGTGGAAGAAGCGGTTCATGCTTCGCTTCACATGCTTGCGCCTCTGCCTGGCCCGCCCCCCCCCGTCCCTCCCCTCCCCCCCCCCCCCCCCCCCCCCCCCCCCCCCCCCCCCCCCCCCCCCCCCCCCCCCCCCCCCCCCCCCCCCCCCCCCCCCCCCCCCCCCCCCCCCCCCCCCCCCCCCCCCCCCCCCCCCCCCCCCCCCCCCCCCCCCCCCCCCCCCCCCCCCCCCCCCCGCGGCCCCCGGGGGGTGGGGGGCCCCCGGTCCCCCCCCCCCGGGGCCCGCGCCCCGGGGGTGGGGGGGGGTTCCCCCCCCCCCCGGGTCCCCCCCCCCCCCCCCCCCCCCCACCCCCCCCCCCCCCCCCCCCCCCCCCCCCCCCCCCCCCCCCCCCCCCCCCCCCCCCCCCCCCCCCCCGCCCCCGCCCCGCCCCCCCCCCCCCCCCCCCCCCCCCCCCCCCCCCCCCCCCCCCCCCCCCCCCCCCCCGCCCGGGGGGGGGGCCCCCCCCCCCGCCCCCCCCCCCCCCCCCCCCCCCCCGCCCGCCCCCCCCCCCCCCCCCGGGCCCCCCGCCCCCCCCCCCCGGGGGCCTTTTGGCGCCCCCCCCTCCCCCCCCCCCCCCCCCCCCCCCCCCCCCCCCCCGCCCCCCCCGCCCCCCCGCCCCCCCCAAAGGCGCCCCCCCCCGCGGGGGCCCCCCCCCCCCCCGAGCCCCCCCCCTTCCCCCGCCTGCCCCCCCGGATGGATCAACCCCGCGGCCGCACCGCAATGCCGCCGCGCCGCAGGCAATCCTCGACCGCCCCGCGAATACGCCGCGAGGTGTCCATATGCATCACCTCGGCGAGCAGTTGCGCGGCATCGGCGCGCGCGAAGCGGCGCAGCGTCGCCTTCACGCGCGCGAGGTTGGTCGCGCTCATCGAGAGCATGTCGTAGCCCATCGCCACCAGCAGCAGTGCGGCGCCGGGGTCGCCGGCCAGTTCGCCGCAGATGCTGACCGGGCGGCCCACGTCGTGCGCGGCGCGCACCACTTCCTGCAGCGCCTGCAGCACGGCCGGGTGATAGGCGTGGTAGAGCGCGGCGACGCGCGCGTTGTTGCGGTCCACGGCCAGCAGGTACTGCGTGAGGTCGTTGCTGCCGACCGAGAGGAAATCCACGCGCCTGGCGAGATCGCCGGCCTGGTAGACCGCCGCCGGCACCTCGACCATCACGCCCACCTGCGGCGTCGCGATGGTCCAGCCTTCCTCGCAGAGCTCGGCGCGCGCGCGCGACAGCAGCGCGAGCGCGTCGTCGAGCTCCAGCGTGTTGCTGATCATCGGCAGCATGATGCGCAGGTTGTCCAGCCCCGCGCTCGCCTTGAGCATCGCGCGCACCTGCGCGAGGAAGATCTCCGGGTGGTCCAGCGTCACGCGGATGCCGCGCCAGCCGAGGAAGGGATTCTCCTCCTTGATCGGGAAATACGGCAGCGCCTTGTCGCCGCCGACATCGAGCGTGCGCATCGTGACCGGGCGCGGCGCGAAGGCCTCGAGCTGCTCGCGGTAGATCAGGCGCTGCTCTTCCTCGGTGGGAAAGCGCTCGCGCATCAGGAAGGGGATCTCGGTGCGGTAGAGGCCCACGCCCTCGGCGCCGCGCCCGAGCGTGCGCATCAGTTCCGAGTTGAGCCCGGTGTTGACCAGCAGTTTCACCGCGTGCCCGTCGGTCATCACGCAGGGCAGGTCGATGCAACTCTCCATCTGGCGCGCGTCGGCGCGCTCGGCTTCCATCGCCTCGAGGTACTGCTGGCGCAGCTCCGGCGCCGGATCCACCAGCACGCGCCCGTCGTGGCCGTCGACCACGATCTCGGCGCCGTCGATCTCGGCGAACGGCAGGTCGACCACGCCCATCACGGTCGGCACACCCATCGCGCGCGCGAGGATCGCGGCGTGCGAATTGCCCGAGCCCGACACCGAGACGATGCCGGCGAGGCGCGCCTCGGGCACTTCGGCGAGTATCGAGGCGGGAATCTCCTCGCCCACCAGCACCGTGCGCTCCGGGTACTCCAGGCGCCCGCGCGAACCCGCCTGCAGCTGCGCCAGGATGCGCCGCCCGAGGTCGCGCAGATCCGTGGCGCGCTCGCGGATGTAGGCGTCTTCCATCATCTCGAAGGTGCGCACGTGGCGCAGCACCACCTGGCTCAGCGCGCCCTGCGCCCAGACGCCGCCGCGGATGCACTCGATCACCTCGCCCGAGAGCGCGTGGTCGTCCAGCAGCATCACGTAGGCGTCGAACAGCGTGAGCTCCTCGGGGCGCACGCGGCCACTCAGCTCCTCGCGGATCGCCAGCACCTCTTCGCGCACCGCCTGCACCGCGTCCTGGAACAGGCCCACCTCGACCTCGGGATCGGCGCAGGGGCGGTGTGGCACGCTCCTGAGGTCCGAGGGTGGCGAAACCACCACCACGCGCCCGACCGCGATGCCCGGCGAGCCGGGCACGCCGGGGAATTCGGTGGCGCGCCGGGACGGGTCGCGCGGCTTGCCGCGGTAACTGCCGACAGCGCCGGCGTGGGCGATGACGCCGGCCAGTTGCGCCGACATCGTGACGAGGAAGGCTTCCTCGTCCTCGTCGAAGCGGCGCGGTTCGCGTTGCTGCACCACCAGCACGCCCAGCACCTGGCGGTGGTTGATGATCGGGACGCCGAGGAAGGACTTGAACACCTCCTCGCCCGAGCCCTCGATGTACTTGAATTTCGGGTGGGCCTCGGCGTTGTCGAGGTTCAGCGGCTCCTCGCGCTTGGCCACGTAGCCGATCAGGCCCTCGCCGAGCCCGAGGCTGAAGCGCCCCTCGAGCGCCTTGTTCAGGCCCTCGGTCGCCATGAACACGTAGCGGTCGGTCACGGGGTCGTGGATGTAGACCGAGCACACCTCGGTGCGCATCACCTCGCGCACGCGACGCACGATGATCGCGAGCGTCTCGGGCAGGTCGGGCGCGCTGACCACCTCCTGCACGATGCGGCGCAGGGATTTCAGCATCGAGGTCGGGGCGCCGGGCTCAGGCGCCATTGCGCACGAGCCTCTGGTGGCGCGGCGCCAGCTCCCACAGTGCGCGGCGGTAGACCTCGCGCTTGAACGCGACGATCTGCCCCAGCGGATACCAGTAGCTGACCCAGCGCCACTGGTCGAATTCGGGCGTGGCGTGGGCATCCACGCGCACGCGCTGGTCCTCCGAGACCAGGCGCAGCAGGAACCACTTCTGCTTCTGGCCCACGAAATTGGGGTTCTTGCGGTTGCGCATGAACTGCGGCGGCAGGCGGTACTTGAGCCAGCCAGCGGTACAGGCCAGCGTCTCGACGTCGGACTCCTCGAGCCCCACTTCCTCGCCGAGTTCGCGGAACATGGCCTGCTCGGGCGTCTCGCCCTCGTGGATGCCGCCCTGCGGGAACTGCCAGGCGTTCTGGCCGCGCCGGCGCGCCCACAGCAGATCCCCCCGGCTGTTGGCCAGGATGATTCCCACGTTGGGCCGGTATCCCTGCTCGTCGATCACTTCGGATGGTCCGCCGTCTGCCGCACCCGGAGACGCCCGGATACGGCGGTATTCTTCCACATTCGGTCCGACGCGGACAAATCAGCGGTGGACGCGGGCAATGACGGTCTTCAGGTAGCGCGTTTCCGGGATCGCGGGATGGATCGGATGGTCGGGGCCCTGCCCCGCGACTTCGAGGATCTGCAGCTGGCGCCCGGCGTGGAACGCCGCCATGCGCACGATGTCGATCAACGCGGCCTCCTCGAGATGCATGGAGCACGAGGCCGAGACCAGGATCGCATCGTCGGCGAGCAGGTTCATGGCCTCGCGGTTCAGGCGGTGGTAGGCGTTCTCGCCGCTCTTCTGGTCGCGCCGGCGCTTGATGAAGGCCGGCGGGTCGAGCACCACGATGTCGTAGCGCTCGCCGGCCTGCGCCAGCGCGTGCAACTCGTCGAAGGCGTTGCCGGCGCGAAAATCCATGCGCTCCGCGACCCCGTTCAGCGCCGCATTGGCCGCGGCGAGCTCCAGCGCCGGCTGCGAGCTGTCGATGCAGGTCACGGCGCGCGCGCCGGCCACGGCCGCCTGCACGCCCCAGCCGCCGACATAGCTGAACACGTCGAGCACGCGCTGCCCGCGCGCCAGCTCCGCCACGCGGCGACGGTTCATGCGGTGGTCGTAGAACCAGCCGGTCTTCTGTCCTCCCGTGGCCGAGACCCGGAAGCTGGCGCCGTTCTCGCGCAGTTCGAGGTATTCCGGCACCTCGCCGAAGGCCACGCGCGAGTACAGCGGCAGCTGTTCCATCTCGCGCACCGAGGCGTCGTTGCGCAGCAATATGCCCGCGGGAGAGAGCAGTTCGACCAGTGCCGCGATCAGCTCGGTCTCCAGCCGTTCCATTCCGGCGGTGCCGACCTGCACCACCAGCACCTCGCCGTAGCGGTCGACGATCAGGCCCGACAGCCCGTCGCTGTCGCCGTAGACCAGGCGGTAGCAGGGCTCGCCGAACAGCCGCTCGCGCAAGCCGAGCGCCGTGCGCAACCGCTCGCGCAGGAACGGCGCGCCGAGCGCCTCGCCGGCGTGCCGCTCGAGCAGGCGCGCGCAGATCAGGGAATGCGGATTCACGAACGCGACACCGAGCGGCTTGCCGCTCGCGGTGCACAGCAGCACCTGTTCGCCCGCCGCGAACTGCTTCAGCGGCGTGGCGGCGGTGTCGATCTCGTTGCTGTAGACCCAGTGGTGCCCCTGGCGGATGCGCCGGTCCTCGTTGCGCCGCAATTGCAGGCGCGGCAACCCCGCGGCGTCGCTCACGCGCGCGCTCCGCGCGCAGACCCGTGCCTCATTCCTCGTCCAGGCTGTGTCCGTAGCCTTCGGCGTCGAGCAGCGCGTCGAGCTCCTCGGTGTTGTCGGCACGCAGGCGGAAGAACCAGCCTTCGCCGTAAGGGTCGCTGTTGGCGAGCTCGGGCGAACTCTCCAGCGCCTCGTTGACCTCGACGACCTCGCCCGACACCGGGGCGTAGATGTCGGAGGCGGCCTTCACCGACTCGACCACGCCGGCCTCGTCGCCGGCATCGATGTGCGCGCCGGGCTCGGGCAGCTCGACGAACACCACGTCGCCCAGCGCGAGCTGCGCGTGATCGCTGATACCGACCGTCACGATGCCGGAGCCGTCGGCCTGTGCCCATTCGTGGGTCACGGCATACTTGCGGTCGGCAGGGATGTTGCTCATCGGTTCCCCCAGTATCGGGAAAGAGGTGGAGTTGCGGACGGCCGCGATTCTACCGTCCGGGCGCGCCCTCAGTCGATGCCCATCGCGCGGCGCATGAACTCGCGTTTCAGGGGGCCCAGCGCGTGCACCGCGCTCATGCCGATGTTGCGCGCCAGGCGCGCGCCGGGGCGATCGTCGCCGTAAAGAATGCGAAAGCCTTCCATCGCGCGCAGCATCATCGCGTTCTCGCCGCGGCGCCGGCGCTGGTAACGCGCCAGCACCCCGGCATCGCCGATGGCGCGCCCGCGCGCGCGCGCGCGTCCGATCTCCGCGGCGAGCACGCGCACGTCGGACAGGCCGAGGTTTATGCCCTGGCCCGCGAGCGGGTGGATCACGTGCGCGGCGTCGCCGATCAGCGCCACGCCCGGCGCGACGTAGGCGCTGGCGTGCAGCGCCCGCAACGGGAAGGCATGGCGCCTGGACACCGCGCGCACTTCGCCGAGGCAGGACTCGCTGGCGCGGGTCAGGCGCGCGGCGAACGCTGCGTCGTCGAGTTGCATCAGCGCTCGCGCAACCGGCTCGTCGGCGCTCCACACGATCGAGCAGGCGTGCTCGCCGGCGAGCGTGGCCAGCGGCAGCAGCGCCAGCGGCCCGCTCTGCAGGAAGCGCTGCCACGCCGTGCGCCGGTGCGCTCCCGCGCTCTCGATGGTCGCGACGATCGCCTGCTGCCCGCTGTCACGCTGGCGCGCCCCGATCGCGCACAGTTCGCGCACCGCGGAACGCGCGCCATCGGCGCCGACCACCAGCGCCGCCTCGACCGAGGCGCCTGAACCAGGCCGAGCCGCTGCCGCGCCACGGCACCGGCAACCGGCTCCAGCGCGAGCAGCCGCTCGCCGCCGCGCACCGTCACGTTGGGCGCCGCGGCCAGCGTCGCGAGCAGCGTGGCGACGACCCAGCGGTTCTCGACGATGTGCCCGAGCACGGGCTGGGCGATCCCGGCGGCATCGAAGCCGATGCGCCCCGAACCGTCCTCCTCCCAGACGCGCATGCTTTCATAGGGGCTTGCCACGCCCTCGGGCAGCCGTTGCCAGGCACCCACCTCCTGCAGCAGCCGCACCGAGGCAATGCCGAGCGCACTCACGCGCGGATCCACCGCCGCTATGGTGCGGGCAAGCGGCGGCAGTGCCTCGGGCAGCGCGCCCGCCTCGAGCAGCAGGATCTCGAGACCCGCCGGCGCGAGCGCCGCCGCGAGCGCCGAGCCCGCGATACCCGCGCCCACGATCACCACGTCGTAACGTCCACCCATCGCGCGTCCCATGCCCTCAGCCATCTTCATTCGCCCGCGAGCCCCGTGGCGTGGCGCACCAGCAGGCTGCGCGCCGCCGGCAGCAGGTCCAGCCCGATCAGCCCGAGATCGCGCGCCGCCGCGAGTGGCAGCAGGCCGCTGCCGAAGATGCGCGGCAGCGCGTCGCTGAAGCCGATGGTGCGCGCCTGATCGGCGCGCTGGCGCGCCACGAAGCGCTCCAGCACCGCCAGTGCGCCCGGCGCCTCGCCGCGCCCGCAGGCCTCCTCCAGCGTTTGCGCGAGCACCGCCACGTCGCGCAGCGAGAGGTTGAATCCCTGCCCCGCCACGGGGTGCAGCGCGTGCGCGGCGTTGCCGAGCAGCACGATGCCCGCGCGCGCCTGTTCCGTGGCGCGCGTGAGCGACAACGGGTAGAGGTGTCGCTCGCCCACGCGCAGCAGGCGACCGAGCCGGTAGCCGAAGCGCTGCTGCAGGCGACGCAGGAACTCGGGCTCGGGCAGGGCGCGCGCCTGCTCGGCGAGGCCCGGCTCCTGCACCCACACCAGCGCGCTGCGCGCGCTGCCATCGGGCGCGTCGACGAGCGGCAGCATCGCCATGGGGCCGGCGTCGGTGAAGCGCTCGAAGGCCCGCCCCTCGTGCGCCAGGCGGTGCGCGACGTTGGCGATCAGCGCCTGCTGCCCGTAGTCCTGCTGCTGCGCCACGATGCCGAGCGCCGCGGCCAGCCCGGAACGCGCGCCGTCGGCGATCACCGCGAGGCCGGCATCGAGTTCGCGCTCCTCGTCACCGTGCGCGAGCTTCGCGCGCACGATGACGCGGTCGGCCCGCCGGCGCACCGCGTCCACGCGCGCCGGTGCCAGCAGCGTCAGGTTGGCGCAGGCGCGCAGGCCGTCGTGCAGCACGTTGCCCAGCCACTGGTTCTCGACCACGTAGCCCAGCGCCTCCAGCCCCTCCTCGGCGGCGTCCATCGCCGTCGAGCCGAAGCGCCCGCGGTCGGAGACGTGGATGCGGCGAATCGGCTGCGCATGCCGGCGCACGTCCTCCCACAGCCCGAGCCGCGCCAGGAAACGCGCGCTGCTCAGCGACAGTGCCGTCGAGCGCGCATCGAAGCTGGGTTGGTACACCGCGGGCCCGGTGCGATCCAGCAGCGGGAAGCCCTCGACCAGCGCCACGCGCGCGGGGCGCCCGCCCGCGGCGAGCGCGCAGGCCAGGCTCGCCCCGACCATGCCGCCGCCGACGATCACGATATCGTGGCTGTCGCCGCTCATCCCTTGCCCGCCATCAACTGTTCGATGTCCTGCACGGACTTCGGTGCGTCCGCCGTGAGCACCTTGCATGCGCTCTTCGTGACCACCACGTCGTCCTCGATGCGGATGCCGATGCCGCGCCACTTCTTCGCCACCGCGCGATTGTCGGGCGCGATGTAGATGCCCGGCTCCACGGTCAGCACCATGCCGGGTTCCAGCACGCGCCACTCGCCGCCGATCTTGTAGTCGCCCACGTCGTGCACGTCGAGCCCGAGCCAGTGCCCGGCGCGGTGCATATAGAAGGTGCGGTAGGCCGCGAGCTCGATCAGCTCGTTGGCTTCGCCGTCCAGCAGCCCCAGGTCGCGCAGGCCCCCGGTGATCACGCGCACCGTCACGTCATGCGGCTGGTTCCAGTGTTCGCCGGGCCTCACTGCGCGGATTGCCGCGAGCTGCGCCTCCAGCACCACCTCGTACAGCGCCTGCTGCGCCGCGCTGAAGCGCCCCTTCACCGGGAAGGTGCGGGTGACGTCCGCGGCGTAGTGCTCGTACTCGCAGCCGGCGTCGATCAGCACCAGGTCGCCCGCGCGCAGCGCCGCGCTGTTCTCGACGTAGTGCATGATGCAGCCGTTGGCGCCGCCACCGACGATGCTGCTGTAGGCCGGCGAGCGCGCGCCGTGATACATGAACTCGTGCAGCAGCTCGGCCTCGAGCTGGTACTCGAACATGCCGGGCTTGCAGGCGCGCATCGCGCGCACGTGCGCCGCCGCCGAGATCGCGCCGGCGCGCTGCATCACGCGCAGCTCCTCGGCGCTCTTGTACAGGCGCAACTCGTGCAGGATGTGGTCGAGGTCGAGGAACTCGCCCGGCGGATGCGCGCCGCTGCGCGCCTTGGCGCGGATCTTGTTGATCCAGTTCATCAGCTGGTGGTCGAACTCGGGCTGCTTGCCCATCGCGTAGTACAGCCGCTCGCGGCCCTCGATCAGCCCCGGCAGGATGTCGTCGAGATCGCCGATGGGGAACGCGTCGTCGGCGCCGTAGAGCTCGCAGGCGCCCTCGGGTCCGGCGCGCAGGCCGTCCCAGTTCTCGCGCTCGCGGTCGCGCTCGCGGCAGAACAGCAGGAACTCGCCGTGGCGGCGACCGGGCGCGAGCACCAGCACCGACTCCGGCTCGTCGAAGCCGCAGAGGTAATGGAAATCGCTGTCCTGGCGGAAGGGAAAGCTGGAGTCGCGGTTACGGATCATCTGGCGCGCCGAGGGCACGATCGCGATGCTGCCCTCGCCCATCAGGGCCATCAGCTCGCGGCGCCGGCGCGCGTAGTCGCGCGGCCCGATGCGCGGATGCGGTTGCGCCGCGGCCGATGCCATGCGCGCGCGGCTCAGTGCAGCACCGTGTCGGCGCCGGGGCGCCGCTCCGCATACAGGTTGAGTGCCGCGATGCGCACGAATTCGAGTATCTGCATGTAGTCTTCCTCGTCTTCGTCATCCTCGCCCATCGCGGCGGGATCGAGCCCGCCGGCGATCGCGGTGAGGTCCTCGAGCAGCTCACCCGCTTCGTCGGACATCTGTTCGCGCTGCGCGTCGCGCGCGGCCGCGGCGTAGGCGAGCACGAAGGCGTCGCACCAGTCCGCCAGCGCCTGCACGCGATCGGCGAGCGGCTCGCCCTCGTCGGGCAGCATCGGCTCGAAGGTGTATTCGGGATCCGCCAGCGCGGCCTCGGTGAGCGACAGCATCTGGCGCAGCTCGGGCTCGCAGGCACCGATCTGCGCATCGCCGAGCGCGGCCTCGAGCACGGGCTCCCAGACGCCCGCATCGGCGCCGCCGCCGCACAGCCCGCCGACCATCGCGCCATGCAGTCGCGCGCCCGAGAGCTCGTCGCCCATATCGGCCGCCAGCGCGGCGATGCTCTCGGAATCGAAATCCATACACGCTTTCCGCAGGGACGAAGATGATCTGGACCGTGGCGCGGCGGCTCGAATTGACCGTCGTCGAAGGCCTCACTATAGTACCGGAACCTCGCGATGCGATGAAGGCATCCCATGGAAGGCCAGCAATTGAAAGCCCTCGAACAACGCGTCGACGACCTGATACGCCTCTGCGCGAGGATGGACCAGGAGATCAAGACATTGAAGGCCGCCGAGCGCATGCTGCGCGACGAACGCGCGCAACTGCTGCGCAAGAACGAGGACGCGCGCTCCAAGGTCGAGGCCATGATCGTGCGGTTGCGCTCGCTGGAACAGGAATCATGAGCGCAGAACTGCAAACCGTGCGCGTGCACATTCTCGACAAGGACTACCAGGTTGCCTGCCCGGCGGAGCAGCGCGATGCGCTGGTCGAATCCGCCCGCTATCTCGACCAGCAGATGCGCGCGATCCGCCAGAGCGGCAAGGTGATCGGCCTGGAGCGCATCGCCGTGATGGCCGCGCTCAACATCACCCACGAGTTGATCCAGCGCGGCGAGCAGTCCCAGAAGGGCAGCCAGGATGTCCACGACCGCCTGCGCCGCCTGAGCGCCCGCATAGACGACACGCTCAGCAATTACCGCCAGATCGAAATGTAGATTTTTGTGCGTCCGGGTCCCGGTGCGCGCTGATATACTCCTCGCCGATTCCCTGGACTATTCGCCAGCCCGTTAGTCCTCGAGCCGATAAGCACTTGCCTGGGGGCCTCTCCGCCGACGCTGTGTGCATGTCCGCCTGCCGGAAAGCCTGATGCGTCACTGAGGCCGCCGCCTTGAACCGCTGGGTTCAAGGGCGACACGGGCAGCGGTAGCGCCGGGGAATCCCTCTTCCTTGCTCGACTTGCTTCGATCGCCCTCGCATCCGCCGGAGGCCGCCCATGTCCGCACGCAGCACGATCCGGCGCCAGTGCCGCGATGCGCGCGCCGCGCTCGGCGCGACCGGGCGCGCGCGCGCCTCGCAGGCGATCTGCCGGCACCTCGGCGAATCCCCGCTGTTGCGCGCCGCGCCGCGCGTCGCGCTGTACTGGCCCGTGGGCGAGGAGGTCGACCTGCGCCTGCTGCTCGCCGACGATCGCCACGCGCACAGGCAGTTCTGCCTGCCGGTGATGCAGCCCGACAAGCGGTTGCGCTTCGCGCGCTACCGCCGGGGCGACGCGCTGCACGCGAACTGGTATGGCATCCCGGAACCCGTGCACGTGGCGGCGCAGGAAATCGCCGCCGCCGACATCGGGCTGGTGTGCGTGCCGCTGCTGGGCTTCGACCGCGCCGGGAACCGCCTCGGGCAGGGCGGCGGCTTCTACGACCGCAGTTTCGGTTTCCTGCTCCGGCGCGAGGCCGCCACACCGCTGCTGCTGGGCATCGGCTTCGCGTGCCAGGAACTGCCGACGCTCGCGCGCGAAGCCTGGGACGTGCCGCTGGCGGCCGTCATGACCGAGGACGGCCTGATCGACTGCCGCGCGCGCCGGGCTCTCAGCGCAGGAACGCGCGATAGACCGGATTGTCGGTCTCGTCCCAGTAGCTGTAGACGCGGTGGCGGCGCGTCATCTCGGCGAAGAACTCCGCCAGCGCGCCACGATCGCCCTCGGGCACCTGGAAGCCCACCAGCACGCGCGCGTAGGCGGCACCGTGGTTGCGGTAGTGGAACAGCGAGATGTTCCAGTCGTGCTCCATGCGGTTCAGGAAGTTGAGCAACGCGCCCGGACGCTCGGGAAACTCGAAACGGTAGACGATCTCGGCGTCGCCGATCGAGGGCGCGCGGCCGCCGACCATGTAGCGCACGTGCAGCTTCGCCATCTCGTTGTCGGTGAGGTCCATCACCTCGTAGCCCTTGCCGCGCAGCTCGAGGAGCAGCGATTCGCGGTCATTGCGATCCGGGGATACCTGCACGCCGACGAAGATCTGCGCCGCGCCGGCGTCGGAATAGCGGTAGTTGAACTCGGTGATCGAGCGCCCGCGCCCGATCGCGTTGCAGAACGCGCGGAAGCTGCCGGGCTTTTCCGGGATCGTGACGTTGAGCACCGCCTCGCGCTGCTCGCCGATCTCGGTGCGCTCGGAGATGTGGCGCAGGCGGTCGAAGTTGGTGTTCGCGCCGCTGTCGATCGCAACCAGCGTCTGGCCCTGCACCCCGGTGCGCTGCACGTACTTCTTCAGACCCGCTAGCGCGAGCGCGCCGGCCGGCTCGGCGATCGAGCGCGTGTCGTCGAAGATGTCCTTGATCGCCGCGCAGATCTCGTCGGTGTTCGCGGTGATCACCTCGTCGACGGTCTGGCGGATGATGCGGAAGGTTTCCTTGCCGATCTGCGCCACGGCGACCCCGTCGGCGAAGATGCCCACCTGCGACAGCACCACGCGCCGCTTCGCCTTCAGCGCCGCGTCGAGGCAGGCCGCGTCCTCGGGCTCGACGCCGATCACGCGCACCGAGGGGCGCACGTACTTGATGTAGGCCGCCACGCCCGCGAGCAGCCCGCCGCCGCCGACCGGCACGAACACCGCGTCGATGGGACCCGAGAGCTGGCGCAGGATCTCCATGCCGATCGTGCCCTGCCCCGCGATCACCTCGGGGTCGTCGTAGGGGTGCACGAAGCTCAGCCCCTTCTGTTCGGCGAGCTCGTAGGCGTGCTTCGATGCCTCGTCGAAGGTGTCGCCGTGCAGCACCACGCGCGCGCCGCGCCGGCGCACCGCCGTGACCTTGATGTCGGGCGTGGTGCGCGGCATCACGATCAGCGCCTTGATCTGCAGGCGCTGCGCCGCGAGAGCGACGCCCTGCGCGTGGTTGCCCGCCGAAGCCGTGATCACGCCGCGCTCGCGCTCGGGCGCGCTGAGGCCGACGATCTTGTTGTAGGCGCCGCGCAGCTTGAACGAAAACACCGGCTGCAGGTCCTCGCGCTTCAGCAGGATGCGGTTGCCGGTACGCGCCGACAGCTGCGGGGCCTCGTCGACGGGGCTTTCGATGGCGACGTCGTAGACGCGCGCCTCGAGGATGCGCTTGATGTAGGACTTCGGCATGCGCGGACAGTGTCCCGGGAAATTGGCGAGGACCCATGGTAATGAGCCCGTCGGTGCCGCGCCAGCCAAAGCCCCGCCACTATGACGGCTCGCGCTGTACCTCGGCCGGCGCGATCACTTAAGCTTGCCGCCCCACGGCAAGCTTGGGTTGCGCCCGCGATGAAGAGCCAGGACGAACTGAAACAGGCGGCCGCCGCGGCGGCGTTCGCCTACGTGCGCGAGCGCCTCGACGAGCGCAGCGTGATCGGCATCGGCACCGGTTCGACAGCGAACCGCTTCATCGATCTGCTCGCGGGCGTGCGCGCCCGGGTCACGGCCACCGTGGCGAGCTCGGAGGCCTCGGCCGCCAGGCTGCGCGGCCACGGTCTGCCGGTGTTCGACCTGAACGTGGTGGACGGCATCGACATCTACGTCGATGGCGCAGACGAGGCCAATGCCGCGCTGCAGCTGATCAAGGGCGGTGGTGCCGCGCTGACGCGCGAGAAGATCGTCGCGGCGGTGGCGCGCGAGTTCGTCTGCATCGCCGACGAGAGCAAGTTCGTGCCGGTGCTGGGCGGATTCCCGCTCCCGGTCGAGGTGATCCCGATGGCGCGCAGCCACGTGGCGCGCGAGCTGGTGAAGCTGGGCGGCAACCCGGTCTACCGCCAGGGCGTCACCACCGACAACGGCAACATCATCCTCGACGTCTACGATTTCGCGCTGCCCGAGCCGCTGGAGACGGAGGCGGCGATCAACAACATCGTGGGCGTCGTGACCAACGGCATATTCGCGCACCGCCCCGCGGACCTGTTGCTGCTGGCTGGCGCGAACGGCGTAAGGGAGCTGCGCGCGTGATTGTGGGGGCTGCGTAGGTCGGGATTCATCCCGACAAGGGTTCGGCAACGCCGAACCCGCCATGCCCGGCGCCCATGTCGGCATAAATACCGACCCACATTTACACGATCTCCGCCTGCACTCGCACCAGGCCCTCGAGCTCCGCGACGATGCGGTCGCCGGGCGCCAGCGGGCCCACGCCCGCGGGGGTGCCGGTCAGCACCACGTCTCCGGGCCACAGGCTGAACTGGCGGCTCGCGTAGCACAGCAACTCGATGATCGGCGTCAGCATCTGCGCGCTGATGCCGTGCTGGCGCCGGCGCCCGTTCACCACCAGCCGCGTTTCCAGCGCGGCCAGGTCCAGCGCCGGATCGAGCGGCACGAAGGGCGACAGCGGGCAGGCACCGTCGAAACCCTTGGCGATCTCCCACGGGTGGGCTTTCGCCTTCAGCGCATCCTGCTGTTCGCGCAGCGTGAGGTCGATCGCCAGACCCATGCCGGCAATCCCGGCCCAGGCCTCCTCGGGCGTTGCCGCGCGCAACTCGCGCCCGATCAGCAGCGCGATCTCCAGCTCGTGGTGCACCGCGCCACACCCGCCCGGGATACGGATCTGCGGCGCCATGTCGACCACCGCCGAGGGCGGCTTGATGAACAGCAGCGGCACCTCGGGCACCGCATTGCCGAGCTCGGCGGCGTGCGCGGCGTAGTTGCGCCCGACGCAGACCACCTTGCCTACGGGCAGGCCGATGCGCTCGCCGGACACCCGGGCATGGCAGTAGCCGCCGCTGCCGATCATCGGTCGGGCCAGCCGCGGGTCGGGCGCGAACAGCCGGCGCCGGCGCTGGTGGTGCTTGCGGTCGTTGAACTGGGCGAAGCGCGAGGCGAAACGCGCCCGCGCCGCAACGGAACGTTCGTCCAGCGCCGCGAGCATACGCTCGATCAGTGCGAGGTATGCGGCATCCGGCGCGCCGGAATCCACGGCCCGGGCACGCAGCTCGCACAGCAGCGCGGCGTGCGTGTGGAAGTCCTGGTAGTCGCCGAGCACGTTCTGCAGCTTGCGCAGACGCCGCGCCATGTTCGGCAATTCATCGTCATCGAACGCGCCCGCATACATTTCCAGCTGGTAGCGCAGGCGTTTGCAGCGCTTGCGCAGTTCGTGCAGGTGCTCGGGGGGAGAGCTTGCGTCGATGGCCTTGCCGAGCCTGCGCACGCGACGGTAGCTGCGCCACAGCGCCGCCCCCGCGGTGGGCAGGTCGGGCCATCCGGATGCCGCCAACGGCAGCTCGCCCAGCGCCTGCAGCCGCGTGACCAGGGCATGGGCGCGCCGGCTGCGCAGCGAACCCAGCAGCTGGCGCCGCGCGCTGCTGCGCAGTCGCGCCAGGTCGGCACGCAGGCAACGCAACGGCTGCGCATCGGCGCCGATGTCCGGCTCCAGATACTCCGTCAGCCGGTGCTGGAACACGTCGAGATCGCGCAGCCCGCTGCCGCGGCCCGCGAGCCAGCGACACTCCGCGACCAGCTCCACGGCATCGGCCAGCGGCAGCGCTCCGCGCTGGGCCATGAGCCCCGTGCGGATGCGTCGCAGCTCGACGCGAAACTGGTGCAGCGCCTCGATGTCCGCATCGTGCTCGACCCGCGGCAGCAGGGACTGCAACCGGTGGGCGCCGGCACTGAGATACGCGGCGACGGTGCGACGTTCGCGTTCGAGGACTGGGTGCAACATGGGCTGGCCTGGTTGCGCTGGGGCAATGATGGTAGCAGAGCTCAGGGCTTCTTCGGGTAATCGAAATCCCAGCTCACGGGCTTTGCGCGGGCGATGCCGGCCCAGTCGCGGGCCTCGTAGTCCAGGCACAGCACGCCGCAGGTGGGCACGTTGTCGATGCGCGCCTCGGGGCAGAGCTCGGCGACCAGGGCGGTGATCTCGGGGTTGTGCCCGACCATCATCACCGTGTCGATGCCCGCGGGCAGCGCGCGGATCTGCTCCAGCCACACGCGCGGGCTGGCCTCGTACAGCGCGTCGACGATCTCTATGTCCGCCTTCGCATAACCGAAGACCCCGGCCATCAGCTTCGCGGTGGCGTGCGCGCGGCGCGCCCCGCTCGCGACGATCAGCTGCGGGCGCAGGCCGCGCGCCTTCAGGCGCCCGGCCATCTCGGGGGCATTGCGTTCGCCGCGTCCGTTCAGCGGACGGTCGAAATCGCGCTGGCCCGGATCGGCCCAGCTCGACTTGGCGTGACGCACGATGATCAGATGCTTCATGGGAACACCCCGCAACCGGCTGCCGGACTGGCGCGGCCATTATCGCCGCCCCGCGCCTTGCTTTACAGCCGCGGGCAATGCCGCTATCAATGGCCGATGCTGCGCTTCATCCTCGGACGCCTCGGCTACGGGCTGCTCACCGTCTGGTTCATCGCGACCGCGACCTTCGCCGGCATGCACGCCGTGCCCGGCGATCCGCTGCTCGATGCGCGCGCCGTGGCGCCCGAGATCCGCCGCAACCTCGAGGCGCGCTACGGCCTCGACCAGCCGCTGGCGCTGCAGTACCTGCGCTACCTCGGCAACATGGCGCGCGGCGATTTCGGCGTCTCGTTCACGCAGCAGAACCGCGAGGTCAACGACATCATCCGCGAGCACTTCCCGGTCTCGGCGCTGCTCGGCGTGCTGGCCATCGGCTTCGCCGCGCTGGGCGGGGTGTTCTGGGGCGTGATCACGGCACGCACCGCGGGGCGCTGGCCCGACGCGGTCGTGATGTTCCTGGTGGTGCTGTGCATCTCGGTGCCGGGCTTCGTGCTCGCCGCGCTGGCGCAGCTCGCGCTGCTGCGCCTGAACGCCTGGGCAGGCGTCTCGCTGCTGCCGGTGGCCGGCTGGGGCGGCCCCGCGCACATGCTGGTGCCCGCGCTGGTGCTGGGCCTCGGCACCATGGCCTTCCTGACGCGGCTGATGCGCACCTCGATGCTCGAGGTGCGCGGCGCCGCCTACGTGCGCACCGCGCGTGCCAAGGGCCTGTCGCCGGCGCGCATCCTGCTGCGCCACCAGCTGCCGAACGCCATCCTGCCGGTGATCACGGTGCTGGGCCCCGCGATAGCGACCATCGCCACCGGCGGTTTCGTGGTGGAACTGGTGTTCGCGATCCCCGGCCTCGGGCGCTACTTCGTGCAGGCCGTGCAGCAGCTCGACTACACCGTGATCATGGGCACCACGGTGTTCTACGGCGCGTTCCTGGTGTTCATGGTGATCCTCGTGGACATCGCCTACGGGCTGGTGGATCCGCGCATCCGCCTGGCGCAGGCGCGCTGATGCACCCGGGCCGGCGCCGGGGCCGCGCGCGATGAGCAGCCACGTCCCGCTGCCGGGGGATTTCCTGCCGCTCGCCGCCGGCGTGGCGCAACCCCTCGCCGCGACCCCATCACCGTCGTACCGCGAGCACGTCTGGGCGCGGTTGCGCGCCGACCGTCGCGCGATGCTCTCGCTCGCCGTGATCGCGACGCTGATCATCGGCGCGCTGGCCGGGCCGTGGCTGTGGCGCGTGGACCCCGCGCTGCAGCGCCTGGACGAGGCCTCGCGGCCGCCGGGCCCGGGACGCGCCGCACTGCTGGTCGCGGACCCGGGACCGGTGGCGGTGCCGTGCACACCCGGGACGCCGGCCGGCCTCACGGTGTGCGGCACGCCGCACACCGCGGCGGTGCGCCTGTCCTGGCACCCTGTCGCGGGGGCCGATGCCTACGCGGTGTATCGCCACGAGCTCGCGCCGCGCGACCGCGAGGACCTCGGCGTGCCGCTCGGCGAAGTCGTCGTACCGGCCTTCGAGGACCGGCTCGGGCTGGAAGCGCGCAACTACCATTACTCGGTGGTACCGCTGCGCGCGGGGCTCGAGGCCGGCGCGGCGATCACGCTGCGCGTCGAACCGCGGCAGGCGATCACGTGGTCGGCGGCGCTGCGGCGCGGGCTGCTGGCGACCAGCGCCGGGCACGAGCGCATCGGCAGCGAGCTGCGGTTGCCCGCGCACCCGCTCGGCACCGATTACCTCGGGCGCGACCTCCTCGCGCGCATCATCCATGGCGCCCGCACCTCGCTGTTCATCGGCATCGCGGCGCCACTGCTGTTCGTGCTGGCCGGCCTGCTCTACGGCGGGCTGGCGGGCTACCTCGGCGGGCGCATCGACAACGCGATGATGCGGCTGGCGGATTTCGTGGTCGCGCTGCCCTTCCTGCTGTTCATGATCCTGTTCAAGGTGGCCTTCGGCATCCGCCCCGGCGAGAGCGGCGTGGTGCCGATGCTGCTGGCGATGGTGCTGCTCGGCTGGCCCGCCTCGGCGCGGCTGGTGCGCGGGCAGGTGATGGCGATCCGCGACGAGCCCTACGTGCAGGCGGCGCGCCTGATGGGCGCCGGCACGCCCTACCTGGTCCTGCGCCACATGGTGCCGAACGTGCTGGGAGTGCTGCTGGTGGCGCTGTCCTTCGCGATCCCGGGCGCGATCTTCACCGAGGCCTTCCTGTCGTTCATCGGGCTCGGCGTCGCGCCGCCGACACCGTCCTGGGGCTCGCTGTGCAACGACGGCATCCGCAGCATGCTGGCGCATCCGCACGAGCTGGCGGTGCCGGCCGCGTTCATCAGCATCACGGTGCTGGCCTTCAACCTGCTCGGCGACGGGCTGCGCGACGCGCTCGACACGCGCGCGGAGTCGCCATGAGCGCGGCGGCGGTGCCGGTGCTGGCGGTGGACGGGCTGGAGGTGGAGTTCGCCACGCGCGCGGGCACGGTGCGCGCGGTGCGCGGCGCGAGCTACGCGGTCGCCGCGGGGCGCACGCTCGCCGTGGTGGGCGAGTCCGGCTGCGGCAAGTCGGTGACGCTGCAGGCCGTGATGGGGCTGATCGACTCACCGCCCGGGCGCATCACGGGCGGCTCGGCCCGCCTGCTCGGGCGCGAACTGCTCGGGCTGCCGGCACGCGAGCTCGATCGGCTGCGCGGTGCGACGGTCGGCATGATCTTCCAGGACCCGATGAGCGCGCTGAACCCGCTGATGCGCGTGGGCGAGCAGATCGCCGAACCACTGGTGGCGCACCGCGGCATGAGCCGCCGCGCGGCGCTCGCGCGCGCCGTGGAGCTGCTCGAGCGCACGCGCATCCCGGCGGCGCGCGAGCGCGCGCGCCAGTACCCCTTCGAGTTCTCGGGCGGCATGCTGCAGCGCGTGATGATCGCGATCGCGCTCGCCTGCAGGCCCGCGCTGCTGATCGCCGACGAGCCGACCACCGCGCTGGACGTCACGGTGCAGGACCAGGTGCTCGGCCTGATGCAGGAGATCCAGCGCGAGGACGGCATGGCCATCGTGCTGGTCACGCACGATCTCGGCGTGGTCGCGCGCATGGCCGACGACGTGGCCGTGATGTATGCCGGGCAGGTGGTGGAGCACGGCCCGGTGGACGAGATCTTCTACCGCCACGCCCACCCCTACACCGCCGGGCTGCTGCAGGCGCTGCCCGGCGCGGCGCGCGCGCGGGGCAGCCGCTGCAACCGATCGCGGGCAGCCCGCCCGACCTGCGCGCGCCCCCGCCGGGCTGCGCCTACGCCGCGCGCTGCCCGCGCGCGATGCGTATCTGCGCCCGCCTCGAGCCGCCCGAATTCGCGCTCGCTGCCGGCCACGGCGCGCGCTGCTGGCTGCACGACCGCGCGGCAGCGGACGGGGGCGCAGGATGACGCCGCTGCTCGAGATCCGCGCGCTGCACACGCATTTCCGCACCGCGCGCGGGCAGACCGTGCGCGCGGTCGACGGCGTCTCGCTCGCGATCGCGCGCGACACCGTCACCGGGCTGGTCGGGGAGAGCGGCTCGGGCAAGTCCACGCTGGGCAAGACCCTGGCCGGGCTGCTCGCGCCCAGCGCCGGCGAGATACTCTACGCCGGGCGGCCGCTGCCGCGGCGCCATCGCCCCGCCGATTTCCGCCGCCAGGCACGCGCGATCCAGATGATCTTCCAGGATCCCTACGCCTCGCTGAACCCGCGCATGACGGTGGGCGAAATCCTGTGCGAACCGCTGCGCCTGCAGGACGGCGGCGCGCGGCGCGAGCACCGCGAGCTCGCGGCGCACTGGCTGGAGCGCGTCGGGCTCGCCGCCGGCCACATGGGCCGCTACCCGCACGAATTCTCCGGTGGCCAGCGCCAGCGCATCGGCATCGCGCGCGCGCTGATCCCGGGTCCGGAATTCGTGGTCTGCGACGAGCCGATCTCGGCGCTCGACGTCTCGGTGCAGGCGCAGATCGTGAACCTGCTGGAGGAACTGCGCGCGAGCCTGGGGCTCACGCTGCTGTTCATCGCGCACGACCTCGCGATGGTGCGCCACCTGTCGCAGCGCATCGCGGTGATGTACCTCGGCAGGCTGGTCGAGGAAGGCCCCGCGGAGGCGCTCTGGTCGGCGCCGCTGCACCCCTACACGCAACTGCTGGTGGCCGCGAACCCGGAGCCCGATCCGCGTGCCGCTCGGGCCCGCGCGCACGTGCCGGCCAGCGGCGAGCCACCCTCGCCGCTCGACGCCGCACCGGGCTGCGGCTTCGCGACGCGCTGCCCGCTCGCCACCGGGCGCTGCCACGGCGAGGCGCCGCAGTTGCGCCCCGTTGCCGAGGGGCGACTGGCCGCCTGTCACCTGATCCGCTGAGGGCGATCGGTCGGCCTACCCCCTTCGGGGGATATGGGCCTCTTTTGCGGCATAAGTCCGCCCGGAAGGGGGGAACTGCTGTGCTAACCTCCAGTCAGACCGGCGCAGAACCGGTCACCCGCTACCCACGGACCATGTAAACGCCCGACAGAGGCGCCACCGTCCCGGCAGTCAGGAGTTCGCGGCCTCGCCCCCCTCGAGCGATGCCCGCGACCGGACAGCCCGGAGGAGAGCAGGATCATCGACACCAGGGACATCATGGCCAAACGCCCCGGCGAGCTGCTGGACGCGCTGATCAGCAGTCAGCGCAGCGCATTGGTGCGCTTCCTGAGCCGCAAGCTGGGCAGCATCGACGATGCCCAGGAAATCGCCCAGGACGCCTTCATGCGCCTGCACCGGCTCGAGCATGCCGACGACCTCGACAACGCCCGCGCCTATCTGTTCCAGGTCGCCTCGAACATGGCCATCGACCAGCTGCGCCGGCGCAAGCTGCACGCGCGCTACCTCGAGGAAGAGGGCGCGCGGCTGCAGGACGACACCGCGCAGCAGGATCCGGGCACGCCGGAAGAGCTGGTGGCCGCGCGCCAGCAACTCGGGCTGATCTACCGCGCCATCGAGGATCTGCCGCTGCGCTGCCGCCAGGCGCTGATGCTGCACCGCGTGCGCGGCCTGTCCTACGCCGAGATCGCCCGGGACATGGGGGTGTCGGTCAGCAGTGTGGAAAAATACATCCTCGAAGCGCTCAAGCACTGCCGGGAACACCTGATCCCCTGAACGCCTGGCACGACGCCGGTCGTCCCGCCGTATTTTCGCTCCTGCAAATATGCAAATTCTCCGCTCGAACGGCGGAGGTATTGCGGCTTTCGTTCGTCTCAGGCTATGGGCGCACGCGCAGGGCGCGTTCGCCCGCGATTGTCCGGCAGGATTCGGAGTGGAAAACGCGGTGACCCGCACGACGCCAGAACAGCACCGAGCGCTCGACCAGGCTGCCGCCTGGATTGCGCGCCTGCGCGCGAACGACGTCAGCGCCGGGGACCGCGCGCAGTTCGCCTGCTGGCTGAGCCAGGACGCCGGCAACGCGGCTGCCTTCGACCGCATGCTGGAGCTGTGGTCGGATCTCGGCGTGCTGCGCGCGCTGCCGATCGAGATCCCCCGCACCGCGCGCGCGTGGCGCTGGCAGCTGCCGCTCGGCTTTGGCGCTGCGGCCGCCGCGGCCGCCGTGGCCGCGCTGCTGGTCCTGCCGCGGGGCGCCGAGACGCCGGCGCTGGAACTGCGCACCCCGGTGGGCGGATTCCAGCAGCTGCGGCTCGAGGACGGCAGCGAGATCACGCTGAACACCGACACCGCGCTCAGCGTGGCGCTGCGCGAGGAGTCGCGCACCGTGACCATGGCTCACGGCGAGGTCTTCTTCAGCGTGGCGCCCGATGCCACGCGGCCCTTCAGCGCAGTATGCGGCGAGGCCTCGGTCACGGTGCTGGGGACCGCCTTCGGCGCCAGCTGCGACAGCGGGGGCATGTCCGTGGTGGTCGCGCACGGGCGCGTGCGCTTCGCGACGCGCGTCGGCGCCGGCGCCTCGCGCGAGCTCGGCGTCGGCGATGCCGTGCGCTACGACCGGCAGGACAACCTCGCCGAGATCAGCCGGGTCGACGCGGACAAGGCGCTCGCCTGGCAGCAGCGCCGGTTCGTGTTCGAGGACGTCCCGCTCGCCGAGGTGATCGGCGAGTTGCAGCGCTACATGGAGCCCGCCCTGCGCATCGCCGATCCCGCGGCCGGAACGATCCGCGTCTCCGGCGTATTCAGTACCGCCGAGCCCCGGCTCACCCTCGCGGCGCTGGAAAAGAGCCTGGACCTCGCCGTGACAGGTCCCGAACAGGGCCCGCTGCTGATCGCCCGCCGCGCGGACTGAACCGCGCAATTCGACGCGCCTTCCCCGGCCTGTTTTGTTATCGTTCGGCCACGAGCGGCGCCCCCATCCCGGGAGGATATCGCGTTGGCGACGGAAACAGATGCCGGGGAACGGATCTCATCACCAGCCTGCACGACACGGCCCGCGATGGCGCACGCTGGGCCTGTTGCTGGGCATTTCCCTGGCCACGGCCGTCCTCGCCGACACCGAGGCCCGCGTACAGTTCGCCGTCCCGGCGAGCACCCTGCCCGCGGCGCTGATCGAACTGGCCCGCCAGGCGCAGCTGTCGCTGGTGTTCGCAACCGCCAACGTGCCGAACAACCCCACCGTCGCGATCACCGGCACGCTCAGCCCGCGCCTGGCGCTGGAACGGCTGCTCGAGGGCAGCGGCCTGGTACCGGCCTACCTCGGCGACAACGTGGTCTCGATCGGACCGCCCTGCAACAGCGCCGCGGATTGCGCGCCAGCTCCCGCGGCTGCGCAACCCGGCACGGGGGCGGAGCGTTACGTGGACGCCCGCGTGATCGAACAGATCATCGTGCGCGGGCAGCTGCGCACCGGTTCGCACATCAACCAGGCCAACTACCTGGGCTCGGGGCCCGTGCACGTGCTCAGCGCCCCGGAGATCGAGGCGAGCGGCGCGCAGAGCCTCGGCGACCTGCTGCGCTTCATGCCCGCGGTGATCGGCAACCAGACCAGCACCGCGGTCAGCAACGGCGGCGACGGCACCGCGACCGTGACGCTGCGCGGACTGCCGGCGGGCAACACGCTGGTGCTGGTCAATGGCCGGCGCTCCAGCGCCGGCGGCCTGGCCGGGGACGCTTTCGATCTGAACACGCTGGCCCCCGCCGCGGTGGAGCGCATCGAGATATTGAAGGAAGGTGCCTCGGCCGTGTACGGCTCGGATGCCATCGCGGGCGTGGTCAACATCATCATGAAGAGCGGCTATGACGGCGTGCAACTCGGCACGCAGTACGGCAGCACGCAGCGGGGCGACCGCGCCACGCGCAGCACCAGCCTGCTCGCGGGCGACAACGGATCGCGCGGCTCGCTGCTGTTCGCGGCCACGGTCTTCGAGCAGGACCCGTTGTGGAGCCGTGACCGGGCGGTGTCGCGCGATGCCGACGGCCGCCCCCGCGGCGGCGCGGACCTGCGCTCCAGCGCCACGCCGGCGGCGCGATTCGATGTCGGCGGCAACACGCTGACGCTGGACGGCACGGCCGCCGGCACGCGCCCCGAGGACTTCCGCGCCGCCTCCGACGAGGATCTCTACGACTTTCGCGAGTACACCTCGGCGCTGGTGCCCTCCGAGCGCAGCAATGTCTACGCGAGCGCGCAGCTGGACCTGAACGAGCACACCGCGGCGATCGCGCAACTGGGCTTCGCGGACAACGAGTCCGAGGCCACGCTGGCCCCCACGCCGGTATTCACGGCCTTCGAGAGCCTGCCGCTGACGGTGTCCGCGACGAACGCGTACAACCCCTTCGGCACGGACATCACGGACCTGCGCCGGCGCTTCGTCGAGCTCGGCGCGCGCGAGCAGCTGAATCGCTCGCAGACCGCACGCACCGTGCTGGGGCTGGAGGGGCTGGCGGGCAGCAACTGGGAATGGGACGCGAGCTGGCACTGGAGCCGCACCGAGAGCGAGGAGATCCTCGGGCGCCTGATCGACGGCGACCGGCTGCAGCGCGGCATCGGACCGGCCGCGGACTGTCGCGCCGACGCCGGCTGCGTGCCGGTGAACCTGTTCGGTCCGCCCGGCTCGGTCGATGCGCGGCAGCTGGACTACCTGCGCGCCGCGACGCAGGTGAGCGGCCAGTCCAGGCTGTACGGGCTGGAGGCCAACGTCTCCGGGCCGCTCGCGAGCCACGCGGCCGGCGAGATAGTGCTCGCCGCCGGCACCAGCTGGCGCCACGAATCCACCGCCTCGCGCGCCGAACCGGGCAACCCGGCGCATGCGCTGGGCGGCAGCGACATCAGCGCGGCCTCGGGCAATCGCTCGGTCGCAGAGGGCTGGGGCGAGGTGCTGGTGCCGCTGTGGGCCGACGGCGAGGACGCTCACCGCGTGGACCTGGACCTGGCGGGGCGCTACTCGCACTACAGCGATTTCGGCCACACCGCCAACGGCAAGCTCGGCCTGCGCCTGCGGCCGGTGCCGAGCGTCCTGCTGCGCGGCACCTGGTCGCAGGGATTCCGCGCACCCTCGCTGCTCGATCTCTACGAAACCGGCCGCCACACGCAGGCTTTCCTCACCGATCCCTGCGCGGTGACCGCGAACGTCGGCACGCTGCCCGGCTGCGCGCTGCCCGGCGACCCCACGCGCACGCAGTACCTCACGGTGATCGGCGGCAACGCCGGACTCGAGGCCGAGCAGTCGAACAGCCTGAGCGCCGGCCTTGTCTGGACGCCCGCCCGCGCGCCCGGCCTGATGGTGGCGCTGGATGCCTTTCGCATCGAGCAGCGCGACGTGGTCGACGCCAGCGCGCAGTACATCCTCGACCTGAACGCGCGCAGCGGCGCCTTCGCCGAACGCGTGCTGCGTGATGCCGAGGGCAACCTGCAGCGCGTCAACGCCACCAACATCAACGTCGGCGAGCGCCAGGTCTCGGGGGCGGACCTCGACCTGCGCTACCGCCTGCCGGCGCTGCCCGTCGGCCGGCTGACGCTGTCGCTGGAAACCTCGTACATCCACGAATACCTCGACCAGCTCGACCCCTCGGCGCCGAGCGAGGACATCAGCGGCCGATTCGCCGACGAGGCATCGGGCGGCATGGGCGCCATTCCGCAATGGAAGTCGCGCCTCGGGCTGCAATGGAGTCGCGCGCACTGGGAGGCGAGCTACCGCCTGTACTATGCGAGCGAGCTGGAGGAACAGGTGCCCAACTCCATGCGCCGGCGCGAGATCGACGACTGGCTGGTGCACGACGTGCAGCTGGTGCGCCGCTTCGGGCTGCTCGAGGGGCTGCGCGTGGCCCTCGGCATCGACAACGTGCTGGATCGCGCGGCGCCTTTCTCCGCCTCGGCCTTCAACGACAACGTCGATGGCCGCACGCACGATCTGCGCGGGCGTTACTGGTACGCCAGGCTGACCCAGGAATTCTGAGCATGAGCGCACGCACCCTACAACTCGAGACGGCTCGGCGATTCCAGGGCCTGAACCAGCCGGCGGCAGCCGAAGCGGCGTGCCGCGAACTGCTCGCGCAGGAGCCCGGGGACCGCGAAGCGCTGGAGCTGCTCACCTGGGCGCTGGTGCAGCGCGGCGAGCTGCACGGCGCGCTCGACGCGCTGCAGGCGCTGAGCCGCGCCTGGCCCGCCGAGCCGCGCTACCTCACGAAGCTGGCCGAGCTGGCGCTGCGCACCGACGCAAGCGGTCTCGCGCGCGCCGCCTACGAGCGACTGATCGCCATGCACCCGCGCGTGCCGCTGTTCCGTTACCTGTTCGCCAAGGTGCTCACCGAGGTCAACGCGCCGCGCGCGGCGCTGGCCGAGTATGCGCGCGCGCTGGAGCTCGGTATCGATCAGCCCGAGGAAACGCTGGTGTGCATGGCCAGCCTGCACAGCGCGCTGCACGAGACCGCGCAGGCCGAGGCCTTGCTGCGGCGCGCGACCGGGTGCAAGCCCGACTACGTGCCCGCGCTCTTCAACCTGGCCACGCTGGTCGAGGAACGCGGCGAGCGCGCCACGGCACTCGCACTCTACGAGCGCGTCATCGCGCTCGACCCGGGTTTCGAGCAGGTCTTCGCGCGCGTGGCGCAGCTGCGCAGCTTCGAGCGCGCCGACGACCCCCTGATCCTGCGCATGCTGGCCGAGCTCGATTCGCCGCGGCTGTCGGCGGGCGCGCGCGAGAGCCTGCACTACGGGCTCGGCAAGGCCTACGACGACTGCGCCGAGTACGCGCGCGCCTTCCGGCATTTCGACGCCGCGAACGCGCTGAGCCGCTCACGCGTGCCTCCCTACGACCCTGCCGCGCAGGAGCGCCTCATCGACGCGATCATCGCGCAGTGCTCGCGCGGATGGTTCGAGCGCGTGGCGCCGGTAGCCGACGCGAGCCCGGTGTTCATCTGCGGGATGTTCCGCTCCGGCACCACGCTGATCGAGCAGGTGCTGGGCTCGCACCCCTCGATCACCACGGGCGGCGAGCTGGTGTACTTCCCGCGCCGTGTCGCAGCCGACATCGTGCCCTACCCCGCGGCGCTCGCATCGATCGCGCCCGCGGTGCTCCAGGCGATTGGCAGCGGCTACCTCGACTACCTGCGCCAGTCCTTCCCCGGGGCCGCGCGCGTGACCGACAAACGCCCCGACAACTTCCTCTATCTCGGGTTGATCAAGGCGCTGTTTCCGCGCGCGCGCATCGTGTACGCCAGCCGCAACGTGCTCGACAACGCGCTGTCGCTCTGGGCCCAGAACCTCGATGCGCGCTTCGACTACGCCAACGACCTGCGCCACATCGTGCACTACAACGCCCAGCTGCAGCGGCTGATGGCGCACTGGGGCACGCTGTTCGGGGAGGACATCCTGGAGCTGAACTACGATCGCTTCGTGGCCGACCAGCGCGCGCAGACCGCGCGCCTGCTCGACTTCTGCGGCCTCGACTGGAGCGACGCGGCGCTGCGCTTTCACGAGCGCGACAGCACGGTGCGCACCGCGAGCCTGTGGCAGGTGCGCCAGCCGCTGTACCAGCGCTCCTCGGGCCGCTGGCGGCATTACCGCGACGAGCTCGGCGAACTCCTCGACTACCTGCGCGAGCTGGGCCTCGCCGGGGCGGCCGAGGACCCGGCCTGAGCCCGTATCTCTCCTTCACTGAACAGGAACAGTCACCAATGCACGCACCCCGGCGCACCCTTTTGAGTTCCCTGCTGCTCGCCACCGCCCTGCTCGGTGCCAGCGCCGGCCACGCCGCCACGGCGCCCGACGTGCGCGAGCTCATGAGCCCGGAGGAATTCGGCGCCGCCGGGCTGGGCCGGCTGACGCCCGCGGAGATCGAGGCGCTGAACGCCTGGCTGATCCGCTACACCGCCGGGGAGGCGCCGGTGCTGCGCGCGAGCAGCCCCGCCGTGCGCGAGGAGGTGCGCAAGAGCGAAGCCACCGTGATCCGCAGCCGCATCGCCGGCCCGTTCGAGGGCTGGAGCGGGCGCACGCTGTTCCGCCTGGAGAACGGCCAGGTCTGGCAGCAGCGCATGAGCGGCAGCTGGCGCCACCGCGCCGAGTCGCCCGAGGTGGAGATCCGGAAGAACCTGCTCGGGATGTGGGAAATGCGCCTGATCGACGGCGGGCGCCAGGTCGGCGTGACGCGCATCGAGTGACGGCGGCAGCGGTAATTTTTCACGTTCCTTTCGCGGTCGCCGATTGAGGAACTGTCATCTTCGTTCGTTTCAGGACTTGTGAACGGCGTCCGGCCGGTGGTCGGGCCGTATCCGATTCCACTCGACGAGGAGACAACACATGTACAAGAGATCACGCCTGGCGCTGTCCGTGGCGGCAGCCGTGGGAGCCATCGCATCGACCGGCAGCCTGCCGGCCCTTGCCCAGGACCCCGCTGCCGAGCAGATTGAAGAGGTCGTCGTCACCGGTTCGCGCATCCGCCGCACCGACCTGACCAGCATGAGCCCCATTTCCGTGTTCGACGAGGCCGCGCTGGACCGCCAGGGTTCCACGACGCTCGAGCGCTTCTTCGTGAGCCTGCCCTCGGTGAGCGGCGCCGACTTCGGCTCCGGCGTCAACAACGGCACCGCGGGCTGGTCGACGGTGTCGCTGCGCGGCCTCGGGCCGACGCGCACGCTGGTGCTGCTGAACGGCAACCGCATGGCCTCGGCCGGCGTCAACGGCTTCGTGGACCTGAACCTGATCCCCTCCTCGCTGATCGAGCGCGTCGAGGTGCTGCGTGACGGCGCCTCCACCATCTACGGTTCGGACGCGATCGCCGGCGTGGTCAACCTGATCACCAAGACCGACTTCGACGGCGTCGAGATCGAGGGCCAGTACGACGAGACCGGCGAGGGCGACGGCGAGCAGAAGCTGTTCGCGATCACCTTCGGCAAGAGCTTCGAGCGCGGCAATATCGTCGTCAACGGCCAGTACCAGGAGCGCGACGAGATCTGGCAGGGCGAGCGCAGTTTCTCCGAGTGCGCCTTCCGCGAGCGTGGCAGCGTCGCCGCCGGCACGCGCGAGCGCTTCTGCGGCGGCTCGGGCACGGCCTACCCCGCGACGGCCTACATTTCGGCCAACGATTTCGCCAGCCCCTTCGTGAAGGACGGCGGCGTGCCGCGCCCCTACAACGCCGCGACCGACGCGTTCAACTACGCGGCCGCCTCGTACATGGTTACGCCGCAGGACGTCTACAGCTTCTTCAGCTCGGGCAATTACGACCTGATCGAGAGCAGCCCAGTGGGCACCGTCAGCGCCTTCATGGAGACACAGTTCTCCAACCGCGAATCGGCCCAGCTGCTGGCGCCGGAAGGCACCTTCTGGGGCCCGCTGGTGCCCACCTCCAACCCCGGCAACGTCTTCGGCGAGCCGGCCTACGCCTACCGCCGCCTGGTTGAGACCGGCGGGCGTCGCGCCGAGCAGGACGTGAACGTGTGGCGCGGGCTGATCGGCCTGAAGGGCGAGCTGAACAACGGCTGGGGATGGGACCTGTCGTACAACCGCTCCGAGTACCGCGACGACTCGGTGGACCTGTACCGCGGCAACGTGCCCAAGATGAACACGCTGATCGACCCCGAGCTGTGCGCGGCCGACCCGGCCTGCCCCGGCGTCTGGGATCCGTTCGCCATCAACACGCTGACGCCGGAAATGATCGCCTACGGGCTGTCGAACGCGCGCTTCACCGACGAGTCGACGCTGCGCACGATCCAGTTCAACCTGACCGGTGACTTCGGCGGCCTCGAGCTGCCCGGCGGCAAGCCGCAGTGGGCGGTCGGTTACGAGACGCGCGAGGAAGAGGGCAGCCTGACCTACGACGACAACGTGCTGGCCGGCAACGTCTACAGCTACGCGGGCGCCAACACCGCGGCCGATTACGAGGTGGACGAGTTCTATGCCGAACTGAACCTGCCGCTGGTCGCCGACCTGCCCTTCGCGCACGCGATCACCGCCGAGATCTCGACCCGCGTGTCCGACTACGACTTCCTCGGGGACGAGGAGGACGTGTGGAAGTACGCCCTGGAATGGGCGCCGATCGCGGACGTGCGGCTGCGCTACACCTACTCCGAGGGCTTCCGCGCGCCGAACATCGACGAGCAGGCATCGCCGGAGGAGAACACGGCGGCCTCCTACACCGAACCCTGCGTGGAATGGGGCTCCAACCCCGACGCGATAGTGCGCGCCAACTGCGCGGCCGACGGCCTGCGCCCGGACTTCACGCTGTCCTCCGACCAGGCACAGAGCCTGCAGGGCGGCAACGCGAACCTGGCGCCCGAGGAATCGGAATCCACCACCTTCGGCATCGTCTGGACCCCGAGCTTCCTCGAGGACTTCTCCGCCACGGTGGACTGGTACGAGATCGAGATCGAAGGCGCGATCGGTTCGCTGGGCGTCGACGACATCGTGACCGGCTGCTACTCCAGCGCGAACTTCTCCTCGCCGCTGTGCTCGCTGATCCTCGGGCCGGCCGCGGTGGGCGAGAACGCGAACCCGAACTCGCCGCGGCGCAACGTGATCGGCCTGATCTCGGGGCCGGACATCCGCCTCGGCAACCTCTCGACCTTCGAGACCAAGGGCATCGACTTCTCGCTGAACTACGTGTTCAACGCGGTGTGGGACGGGGCGCTGAACCTCTCGCTGGACGGCACCTGGCTCGACAGCTACGAGTACACCTCGGGGCCGGGCATACCGGCCACCGAACTCTCGGGCTACTACGGCACCGACCCCTACCAGGGCGACAACCCGGCCGCGTTCCCCGAGCTGAAGATGAACTTCATCGCCGCGTACTCGCGCGACAACTGGGGCGGCAGCTACACCATCCGCTGGATGGACGAGGTCGA
This sequence comes from Gammaproteobacteria bacterium, assembly GCA_016718385.1. Classification (GTDB taxonomy): domain Bacteria; phylum Pseudomonadota; class Gammaproteobacteria; order Pseudomonadales; family UBA5518; genus UBA5518. The sequence goes on along the minus strand of JADKDK010000007.1, from coordinate 19,223 downwards.
GGACGTGGCCAGCACCTGCGAAGGCAGTCAGCTCTCCTGCGACGTGGACGCCTACGACTACCACGACGTGCAGGGCTACTACGAGTGGAAGAACGTCACGTTCACCGCCGGCGTACGCAACCTGTGGGACGAGGAGCCGCCCTACGTGTCGAACTACGGCGACATGAACACGCTGAACTTCAGCTACGACACCGCGGGACGTTACTACTACACCCGCATCAGCGCGAAGTTCTGATCCGGCGTGACCGGGGGTCGCCGCGAGGCGACCCTCACCTCATTCAGGCCCCTCTGCGAGGGGCCTTTTTTTCGTCCGTAGGTCGCCATTTATGGCGACAGGTGCCTTGCCGCATGCGGCTGTCGCCATAAATGGCGACCTACGTTTGCGTCGCGATCCTGCAATAATCCGCGCCTCCATCCGTCACGACCCGAAGCCGATGCCCGACCCGCGCCGGACCCTCGCCGAAGCCCTCGAACTGTTCCGCGCCGGGCGCTACGCGCAATGCGCGCGCACGCTCGAGCCGCTGTGCGCGGCCGGCGAACCCACGGGCGCGCTGTCGCTGGCGGCGATGGCACTGTCACTGGCGGGCGAGGCGGAGGCCGCGTCGCGCTGCTTCGAGCGCCATCTGGCGCGCCAGCCCGCGGACGCCGCGGCGTGGAACAACTTCGGCAACCACCTGAGAACGCACGAGCCCGGGCGCGCGATCGACTGTTACGGCAAGGCGATCGCGCTGAAGCCGGATTTTGCGGATGCGCGCTTCAACCTGGCGCTGCTGCACAACGAGCGTCGCGAGCATCGCGCGGCGCTCACGGCGCTCGCGCCCGGTGCGCACGCACCCTGTACACCGCGCGAACACGCCCTGGCGGCCTCGCTGCACCTGCGCCTGAGTGAATGGGAAGCGGCGGCACCGCACCTGGAAGCGCAGCTCGCGCACGACCCCGCCGATGCGCGCACGCGCCTGAACCTCGCGGTGGCGCAGCGCATGAGCGGCGAGGCGAACGCCGCGCTGCACACGCTGGCCGCGGCGGGCGATGCGGCCCCGGAGGCGCTGCGGTTCGAACGGGCCTCGATCCTGCTCGAGACCGGCCGCATCGAGGCCGCGCGCACGCTGCTCGAGGACATCGTGACGCAGAACCCCGCGCATCTCGGCGCGCACGAGGCGCTCGACAAGATCCATTTCGAGACCGGTGCGCGGGAGCGGGTGGGACAGAGCCTGGCGCAGGCCCTTGCGCGCAGCGCCGATCCCGCGCTCGCCACGGCGCTGGCGCTGCAGTACGAGCGCATCGGCGCGCGCGAGCGCGCGCTGGCGACCGTCGAGCGCCTGCCACCGGCACAACGCAACACCGAGGCGTCTCGCCTGCATGCGCGGCTGCTGGTGGCCGCGGGCCGGGCGGAGGAAGCCGGGCGCGAGTTCGCCGCCTGCCTGGCGCAGCACCCGGGCGAACGCGGAACGAGCCTGGATTACGCCCGCTTCCTGATGCGGGCAGACCGCGCGCCCGAGGCCGCGCAACTGCTGGAGCGCGTGCTGGCGCAGCATCCCGGGGACCAGCTGCTGCTGGCGAACCTCGGCACGGCCTGGAAACTCTGCGCCGATGCGCGCCACGAGGCGCTGTTCGATGTCGCGCGCCTGGTACGCAGCTACACGCTGCTGGACTTCGGGCTGGATGCGGACTTCTTCGCCGAGCTCGCCGCCCTGCTGCGCGGCATGCACCACGCGACGCACCACCCGCTGGACCAGTCGCTGCGCGGCGGGACGCAGACGGTCGGCAAGCTGCTCGGGCGCCGCGAAGCGCCCATCGTGCGCCTGCGCGGCGCGATCGAGGCCGTGCTGGCACAGTACCTGGCGCAACTGCCCGCCGACGCGGCGCATCCCTTCCTGCGACGGCGGCCCGAACGCTGGCGCTTCGCCGGCTCGTGGTCGGTGCTGCTGCGCAGCCGGGGCTTCCACGTGCCGCACACCCACGGGCAGGGCTGGCTCAGCTCGGCGCTCTACGTGGCTCTGCCACAGGGGCTGCAGGGAGGGGAGGGCTGGCTGGAGTTCGGGCGCAGCGACCTCCAGCTGCCGCTCGCGCAGGACCCGCCCGCGCTTGCGCTGGCGCCGCAGGTGGGCCGGCTGGTGCTGTTCCCCTCGTATCTGTGGCACGGCACGGTGGCGTTCGCCGCGCCGGGCGAGCGGCTGACCGTCGCCTTCGACGTGAGCCCCGCGAACTGAGCCCTAGAGGAATACCTCGTCGCTGCGGCTGCGTTCGGCGATACGCTCGCCGCCGAGGCGAAAGTCGCCGATGCCCTCGACCAGCCGCGTGCACGCCAGGCGCTCGGCCTCGCTGAGCCAGGGGTTCCAGGTGTCCATCAGCAGGATCACGCGCAGCTCGCCGCTGCGGTTCCACGCCTCGTGCTCGAAGGTATCGTCGAAGACCATCACCTCGCCCTCGCGCCACGCGTGCGGTTCCTCACCGAGCACGTGCAGCGCGCAGCCGGGCGGCACCACCAGCGGCAGGTGCGCGACCACGCGCGCGTTGGTCACGCCGCGATGCGGCAGGATGTGCGCGCCGGGGCGCAGCAGCGAGAACAGGATTTCCGGGCCGTGGTCGCGGATCTCGACGCGCGGCAGCCGCTCCAGCGCCGCCGTGGTGACGGGGCAGCGCGCGCAGTTCGCGTCGAAGCGCTCACCGTGGCGGTAGAAGAACAGCGCGTCCCAGCTGCCCTCCTCCGAGGCGCCCGCGACCAGCTGGTTCAGCTGCTCGCGGTCGTGGAAGGGTTGCAGACCCTCGCGCGCCGCCACCGCGGCCAGCATCTCGTCGCGGATCGCCGCGGTGCGCGCCTGCAGCTCCTCGATCCATGGAAAGACATCGAGCGGCAGGAAGGCCGCGCTCGGCAGGCCGGGCACGAACAGGAAGCTCGGCTTCTGGCGCGGGTCGGGGTAGTCCGGCAGGTCCTGCCCGAGGTAGATCCGCAGCGCGGCACGGATGCGCCGCATCTCGTCCTCGCCATAGGCTTCCAGCAACGGCGCCAGCACCTGCTGCAGCAGCCGCGGGCGCTCGACATCGACGAAGTCCATCGCGTGCACCACGCGCGGGCGCAGCGCGGGCGACGTGGTGTCGTTGTTGCGCCACGCGCCCCTGGCCTGCGCGTCGACGATCGCGCGCCAGTAAGCCATCGCGGCGCCGGTGCGATCGCCCGTGGCCTCGAGCACCTCGCCGATGCACAGCGCCGCGGTGTGGTTGCGCGCGTCGCGGCGCAACGCCTCGGCGAAGGCCGCGCGCGCGGCGGGCAGATCCGCGGCCCCCCGGCAGGCGACACCGAGATTGAGCCAATGTACCGAAGCGCCGGGTTCGAGCTCCGTGACCTGGCGGCTGAAGTCCACGGCGCGATCCGCAGCGCCCGCACGGAACGCACGCATCGCGAGATAGCGCAGGCTCTCGATGCGCGCGGCGACCGCGCCCTGTGCGAGCAGTTGTCCGTAGAGCGCGTCGGCGCGCGCGAAATCCTGCCGCGCCGCGGCGGCGCGCGCGTCCTCGAGCAGGTCTCGCGGGGATGCGCTACCGCTCATGGCATACCCGCCGCGACCAGAGTACTGCGCGGCGCAAAGCGGCAACCGCGCCGCTCAGAGCACACGTCGCAAGGGCTCGGCCAGCAAGGCGCCGGCCATGCAGGCGATCATCACCGCAGCGCCGAGCCAGGACAGCTGCACCTGGCGCAGCGCCACCTCGGCGAGGTCCAGAAACGGCGCCAGCGGGAACTGGCTGGCGACGACGGCCGAACCCAGCGCGACAGCGGCGGGCACCACCCAGTCGAGGCGTGTCGCGCGCGGCGCGGGCGCCGGGGGCAGGGCCGCGAGCACGCGCTGCGTGAAGCCGTCGTCGGCCAGATGCGGTTCGGCCGCGCGCAGCGCGCGCTCGAGCCACTGGTCGTCATGCCTTGTCATTGCCGAATCCCTCCTGCCAGTCGCTCAACAGTTCCTGCAGCTTCTGGCGGCCTCGAAGCACATGCGTTTTCACCGTTCCGAGCGGCAAGCCCATTATGTGCGCTATCTCGGGGTGCGAAAACCCGCGCTGCAGCGAGAAGTGCACCGCATCGCGCTGCGCCGGGCTCAACTGGCGCAGCGCGGCGTCGAAATCGTCCATGAAGGCGCGCGCCTCGCTCTGGTCCGGCGCGAGCGCATGGTGCTCCGCGATCTCCCCGGTGTGCGCGTCGCGGCGGCGCACCTCGCTGAGGAAGCAGCGGTAGGCGATGCGGTAGAGCCAGGTGCGGAAGCTGCTGTCGCCGCGGAAATCGGCCAGCGAACGCCAGGCCCTGATGAAAGTCTCCTGCGCGAGGTCGTCGGCCAGCGCCGCGTTGCCGCGCGTCAGCCGGCGCAGCGAGCAGCGGATCCCGGACTGGTGGCGGCTCACCAGCACGGCGAAGGCCTGGCGTCCGTCAGGCCTCGCCGCGCGCCGCAGCAGTTCCTCGTCGCTGGCTGCTTCCACGGCAGGGCGCGTCTCAGGCCGTGCGCCCGGGGGAGTTCCTCTCGAGCGACCACACGAACAGCTGCGCGATGCCTATGCACAGCGGTATCAGCCCCAGCGTGGCCGCGTCGGGACCGGACAGGCTGAACAGCGCCGCGCCGATACCCGCGCCGAGCGCTACGTTCACCGTGCCGCGCGAGAGTCCGCTGCGCCCGTTGCTCCTGCCCTTGTCGAGCGCGTCCAGCAGTTCGATCGGTACCTCGTGGCCCTGCGCGATGATGCGGTCGATGGTCTGGTGCACCATCTCGCGCTTGCGGCGGTTGTTGTAGCTCACGATCGCCACGATCAGCACCGGGCCGAGGAACAGCACCATCACCGGCACGATGGCCGATATCGCCTCGGCCCAGGGATCGGCCGCGCGCTCGCTCCCGTTCACTGCGACGTGGCCCTGCTCGCGCAGCGCGCGTATCTCGCCGAGCGCCTCGCGCAGCTCGCGCACCGATTCCTCATCCACCTCCTGGCGCGCCTGCGCGGGCAGCCGGGCCAGCGCCTGCTCCAGGTCGCCGACCACACGATCCACCACGCGGGCGGCGCGTTCCGCGCGCTCGGCGCCCTCGACATCGTCGCCATCGACGGAGATCACGATGCCGCGCTCGCCCGTGCCGTCGCCCTCGTCGCCGCCGATGCGCATCGAGAAGCTGCGCGGTTTCTCCTCGGCCGGCGCCTCGACGGCCGGCGGCGCCCCGGGCGCGGGCGCATCTGCGGCCCGGCCGAGGCCGGCGCACAGGCTGAGCGCCATGCAGGCGCCGAGGGCAATCAGGGAATGATGGTGCCTGGGTTTCATGGATCGGTTCCTCGATCGGCTAACGGGTTCAGGGCTCCGGGATTCCGGGTTCCTGCCCGTACAGACGCGAACGCGGGCGGCATGGATTCAGCGGGCGTCAAAAAAATCCATTGCTGGCATTCATGCCCGACCTACGCGAGGCCTAGCGCGGCGAAGACCTCCTCGCGCAGGGCTTCTGCCTCGTTGACCAGGTGGTGCCGCGCGCCAGCGATCATGCGGACCTCGGCGCGCGGAAATTTCTCGCGGACCATCGGCAGGTTCCACTTCCAGTCCACCGTCTCGTCCGCGTTGCCCTGGATCACCAGCGGGGCGAAATCCGTCACCGGGTGCTCGCGGAACTCGCGGATCCAGCGGCGCATCGCGCCCACCCACTGCACCGGCAGGATCGTGCTCTGCAGCGGATCGTTGCGCACGAAGGCGAGGAAATCGGTGTCGCCGGAGTTCGGCATGAACTTGCGCCGCACGCCGCTCCTGAATGGACGCAGCACGGTGTAGAGCAGGTTCACATGGCGCCAGCGCGCGGGCCGCACCAGCGGCGCCAGCAGCGCGATGCGCGCGAACGGGCACTCGGCCGCGGAACGGCACTTGCGGAAGGCCCAGCTCATCAGCACCGCACCGCCGGTGCTCTGGCCGATGGCGTAGAGCGGCCCCGGCAGGCGATCGCGGTGGTGCTCCAACACCAGCGCGAGCACGTCCGTGTAGTCCTCGAAGTCGTGGATGCTGGCCTGAGGGCCGTTCGACAGCCCGTGGCCGGGCAGGTCCCAGATCAGCACGCTGTGGCCATGACGCAGGCAGTGCTCGATCAGGCGGCCATAGAGCCCCGCGTGATCGAAGTAGCCATGCAGCAGGACGCAGGTGCCGCGCGCCCCGGCGAGCTCGTAGAAATGGCAGGCGATCTCGAAACCGTTTGCCGCGAGTCGCCCGAAGTGATGGGTGACACCGGGCACGCGGTGCGCGAGGTCGATACCGTAGAAGGCGAAATAGTCCTGCTCGGCGCCGGAGACGACGCTCAGTCCCGAGAAATCCAGCGGGCGCAGCGCGGCGCGCACGGCCTCGGGGTCGAAGCTGCGCGCGGCAATGCGACTCCGGGCGAAGGGACTGCCGGTCACGGGGCCTCAGCTGATCTTCTGGTCCAGTTCGCCGCGGGCGTAGCGCAGATACATCGCTTCCAGCGACAGCGGCCTGATCTTGTCGGCCTGGCCCGCGGTGCCGAAGGCCTCGTAGCGTTCCTTGCAGATCGCCTTCATCGCCGTGACCGTTTCCTTCAGGTACTTGCGCGGGTCGAACTCCGAGGGGTGCTTCGCCATGAAGCGGCGGATCGCGCCGGTCGAGGCGAGACGCAGATCGGTGTCGATGTTCACCTTGCGCACGCCGTTGCGGATGCCCTCCTGGATTTCCTCCAGCGGCACGCCGTAGGTCTCGGGGATCTCGCCGCCGAACTCGTTGATGATCGCGAGCCAGTCCTGCGGCACCGAGGAGGAGCCGTGCATCACCAGGTGCGTGTTGGGGATGCGCGCGTGGATTTCCTTGATGCGACCGATCGCGAGGATGTCGCCGGTGGGCTTGCGCGAGAACTTGTAGGCGCCGTGGCTGGTGCCGATCGCGATCGCCAGCGCATCCACGCCGGTGTCCTTCACGAAGCGCGCGGCCTCCTCGGGATCGGTGAGCATCTGGTCGTGGCTCAGCACGCCTTCGGCGCCGATGCCGTCTTCCTCGCCGGCGGTGCCGGTCTCCAGCGAACCCAGGCAGCCGATCTCGCCCTCCACCGACACGCCGCAGGCATGCGCCATCGCGACCGTCTCACGCGTCACGCGCACGTTGTAGTCGTAATCGGTCGGGGTCTTGCCGTCCTCGCCGAGCGAGCCGTCCATCATCACCGAGCTGAAGCCGAGCTGGATCGAACGCTGGCACACCGCGGGCGAGACGCCGTGGTCCTGGTGCATCACGACCGGGATGTGCGGGAATTCCTCGATCGCCGCGAGGATCAGGTGGCGCAGGAAGTTGGCGCCGGCGTATTTGCGCGCGCCGGCCGAGGCCTGCACGATCACCGGGCTGCAGCTCTCGTCGGCGGCCTCCATGATGGCGCGCATCTGTTCGAGGTTGTTCACGTTGAACGCCGGCACGCCGTAGTCGTGCTCGGCCGCGTGGTCCAGCAACTGGCGCATGCTGATCAATGCCATGGGATACCTCCGGCTGTTGCCGGCCGTGCGCGATGGCGCGCCGGCCGGTGCTTCGATCGACGAAACGGGAGGCGAGTCTAATGCAGCGGCCCTGCACCTGTCATTGCCACACATTCCTCGATCGCCGCAATCGGTCTACAATGGCCCCGGTTTTCATATTTCAGGAGCATTCCATGAGAGCAGCGACGATCCTCCTTGCTGTTGCGGTCATCCTGGGCGGCTGCGTCGCCGCCGGGCAGACGAAGGAGGACAAGCAACGCCACATCCAGAACATGCGCAAGGAAGTGCTCACGGATCTCTACAAGATCAATCCTTCCGTGCAGCAGCAGATCGCCCAGGCACCCGGCTACGCGGTGTTCTCGAACTGGAATGCCTACCTGATCTTCCCCTCGGTGGGGCAGGGCTACGGCGTGGTGGTCGACAACGTGAGCGGCGCGCACACCTACATGAAGATGGGCTCGCTCGGCGGCGGCCTCGGCGTCGGCGTGAAGGACTTCCGCGCAGTCTACGTGTTCGAGAAACGCCACATCATGGAGCGCTTCATCGAGCAGGGCCTCAACGTGGGCGCCCAGGCCGATGCGGCAGCCAAATCGGGCGGGCAGGGTGATGCGGTGGGCGGTGAACTGCTGCTCGACGGCATCCGCGTCTACCAGTTGACCGAATCCGGCCTGGCGCTGCAGGCCACCATCCAGGGCACCAAGTACTGGAAAGATCCCGAGCTCAACTGATCGCGCGTAGGTCGGCATTCATGCCGACGGGCGGGTTCGGCGGAGCCGAGCCCTTGTCGGGCTAAAGCCCGACCTACAAGCCCGACCTACAAGCCCGACCCACACGTCCTACCAGTGCACCCCGCTGAAGACCTGCGCGAACAGGCGGCGCGCCAGGTCGACTGAGCTGCGTGCCTCGGCGTCGGCCTCCCCGGGCGATGCTCCGCGCGCGGCGGGCGAATCGGGAAACAGGTGGTAGGCGTGGTTCAGCACGAACTCGCTGATCTGCGGCGCCACCGCCTGCGCCAGTGCGCCGGCCACGCCCAGCCCGGTGGCGACGCGCTTGGGCTTGTCGACGAGAGCCTTCATGACCAGGTTCGCGGCCTGCTCGGGCGAGAGGGTGGGGAAGGCGTCGTAGAGCCGGGTCGGCGCGATCATCGGCGTGCGCACCAGCGGCATGTTGATGGTGGTGAAGCGCACGTTGCGGTCGGCGAATTCCGAGGCCGCGCACCACGAGAAGGCATCCAGCGCGGCCTTCGAGGCCACGTAGGCCGAGAAGCGCGGCGGGCTCGCCAGCACGCCGATCGAGGAAATGTTGACGATATGGCCGCTCTCGCGCTCGAGCATGCCGGGCGCGAAACCCATGATCAGGCGCAGCGCACCGAAGTAGTTGAGCTGCATCGTGCGCTCGTAGTCGTGGAAGCGGTCGAAGGAATGCTGCACCGAGCGGCGGATCGAACGCCCCGCGTTGTTGATCAGGATATCGACCCGGCCGTGCTGCTCCAGCACGCTGGCCACGAAGCGGTCGCAGTCGGCCATGTCGGCGATGTCGCAGGGACAGGCGTAGCCCTCGCCGCCGAGGTCCTGGATATCGCGAATGGTTTCGTCGAGCTTTTCCGGGGTGCGCGCCGCCAGCACCACGATGGCCCCGGCCGCGGCCAGCTTCAGCGCGCAGTCGCGCCCGATGCCCGAGCTCGCACCCGTGACCACCACGACCTTGCCCTTGACCGCGCGCGCCAGCCGGCGAGGATCACTGCGCCCCAGCGCCTGCTCCAGCCGGCGCACCCAGGACGGCGAACGGCCGCGACGCGGCCTCGCCTCGGGCGCCAGGTGCTCTTCCCAGTACTCCCAGATCACGTCGGCGTAGGATTCGAAGGGCGGGCACTCGATGCCGCCGCGGGCGAGGAGCTTGCGTGTCTTGGTCGAGTCGAAGCGCGTCGGATAGCCGACGAACTTCAGCGATTCCTCGGGGATGCCGTACTTTTCCATCACCGTGCCCAGCGCCCTGCCCAGCGGCACCACGCCGGGCAGTCGTCCCACCGGCACCTGCCCGAGCAGCTTCTCCAGGCCACCGCCGCTCACGACGCTGAGCTTGGGCCCGCGCGCGGCCTGCAGCAGCACGCGGACCAGGTCGCCGGTCGTTATGCCCTTCGGATCGGTCAGGAAGAAGGTCTGCCCGTCCTGGCCGCGCGCGTGCATCAGGTAGTCCATGGCGTCGACCACGAAATCCACCGGCACGATGTTGATGGTGCCACCCTGCACCATGATCGCGCGCAGCCAGGCGGGCAGGGCGTTGCTGACCTGGCGGATCGCCGGGAAGAAGTAATAGGGCCCGTCGATCTTGTCCATTTCGCCGGTGGCGGAATGGCCGACCACTACGCCGGGGCGGTAGATCCGCCACGGGATGCCCTTCTCGCGCCGCACCAGCCCTTCGGCATCGTGCTTGGTGCGGTAGTAGGGATTGTCGAGGCCGGTCGCCTCCTCGAACATGTCCTCGGTGAAACTGCCCTTGTAGAGCCCGGCAGCCGCGATCGAGCTCACGTGGTGAAAGCAGCCCGCCTCCATCGCCTTGGCGCAGGCGAGTGCGTGGCGCGTGCCGCCCACGTTGGCCTCGACCTGGGACTGCGCGTCCGCCGTGAGGTCGTAGATGGCGGCGAGGTGCACGAAGTGGTCGATGCGGCCCTCGAGCGCCGCGAGCGTGGCGCGCGAGACGCCGAGGCGCGGACGCCCCAGCTCCCCGCTCACCGCGACCAGCTGCGATTCGCCCACACCCCACAGCGCGCGCAACTGCTCGACCTTGCCGAGCGACTGCTCGCGCACCAGCATGAACACGCGCCCGCCGCGATCCAGCAATCTGGGGATCAGGAAACGGCCGATGAAGCCGGTGCCGCCGGTCACGAAATAGGTGTGCGTCATCCGATCCTCTCCGTCTGTTGTTCTCGTGCGGCCTGCGCCGATCGCCGCACCGCGACCCCTGCCGCGCGCCTCAGGCCGGTTGCGGGCGGGCGCGCTCGACGATCGTCGCGCAGTCGAGCCCCGCCGGCAACTCCCCGTACACCATGCCGCGTCCGGCGAGGCGGGTGGCGCAGAAGGCATCGGCCAGCGCGCCATGGCCGGCCTCGAGCAACAGGGCGGCCTGCAGCGCCAGCGCCATGCGTCCGACCAGCTCGCGCGCGCGGTGCTCGCGCTCGTCGGCTTGCGCGAGATCGTCCTGCAGCCGCGCGACGTAGGCCGCGAGCCGGCGATCCAGCGCCGCGGCCGGTGCGAGCTCGGCGAGGAAGGCCTCCAGCGCCGCGGGCTCGCGCGCGAGCGCGCGCAGCACGTCCACGCACTGCACGTTGCCGCTGCCTTCCCAGGTGGAGTTCACCGGCGCCTCGCGGTAGAGCCGCGGCAGTATCGACTCCTCGACGTAGCCCGCGCCGCCGAGGCACTCGGCGGCCTCGTTGACGTGCGCCGGCGCGCGCTTGCAGACCCAGTACTTGCCCACCGCGGTCGCGATGCGCACGAACTGACGCGCGCGCGCATCGTGCGCGGCCTCGTCGAGGCGGCGCGCGATGCGCATCGCCAGCAGCAGCGCGGCCTCGCTCTCGAGCGCGAGGTCGGCCAGCACGTTGCGCATCAGCGCGTGCTCGGCGAGCCGCCGCCCCGAGATCTCGCGCTGCATGCAGTGGTGCAGCGCCTGCGCCAGCGCCTGGCGCATCAGCGAGGCCGAGCCGACGATGCAGTCGAAGCGCGTCATCATCACCATCTCGATGATCGTGGGCACGCCGCGCCCCTCGGGCCCGATCATCCACGCCGCGCCTCGCGCAGCTCGATCTCGCTGGAGGCGTTGGAGCGGTTGCCCAGCTTGTTCTTCAGGCGCTGCACGTACAGGCCGTTCAGGCCGCCGTCGGGATGCCAGCGCGGCAGCAGGAAGCACGACAGCCCGCCCGGCGCCTGTCCCAGCACCAGGAAGCCGTCGCACATCGGCGCGGAACAGAACCATTTGTGGCCGGTGAGCGCATACAGCGCGCCGGGGCCGGTACCGGCGAGCGGGCGCGCCCGCGTGGTGTTGGCGCGCACATCGGTGCCGCCCTGCTTCTCGGTCATCGCCATGCCGAGCGTGATGCCGGCCTTCTCGTGCCAGGGGCGGTTGGCGCCGTCGTAGGCGCGCGCGGTGGCGCGGTTGATCCAGTCCGCGCCCACGTCGGGTTGCAGCCGCAGCGCGGGGATCGCGGCAAACGTCATGGTCAGCGGGCAACCGCTGCCGGAATCGGCCTGGTTGTGCATGTACTCGAGCGCCGCGCGCGCCACGTGCGCACCGGCGCGCGCCCCGGTCCAGGGCAGCGAGGGCAGGCCGGCCTCGATCGCCGCGCGCATCAGCTCGTGGTAGGCGGGGTGGTACTCGACCAGGTTGATGCGCCGCCCGTAACGGTCGTGCGGATGGAACTGCGGCGGGTTGCGCTCGGCGAGGAAGCCGGCCGCGAACAGCGGGCCGCCGGCTGCGGCGCCGTAGGCATCGAGCTGCGGGGCGGCCCAGCCCCCGCCCTCGCGCGCGACCGCCTCGCGCAGCGCGGTGTCGCTGCGCCAGGCGTGGAAGGGTTCCAGCGGCTCGGGCTGGTTGAACACCTCGTGGGTCTCGGCGGGCCACATCCCGCCGGCATCGCCTTGCACCATCACAAGCACCTCCCGGGGCGCTCGCCGGCGCCTCAGCCGTTCAGCAGGTAGGCATTGAGCCCGGCCTGGCGCAACAGGTATACCGCGAGTTCGCTGCGCCTGCCACCCTCGGGCGTGACCAGCCAGGTCCGGTTGCGATCGAGCTCGCGCAGCCGCTTGCGCAGCACCACCACGGGCACGTTGCTCGCGCCCTCGATGTGGCCGTGCTTGTACTCCGGCGGGAAGCGCACGTCGATGATCTCGAAGCCGATGCCGGCGCCGGCGAGGAAGCGCTGTGCCTTCGCCAGATCGATGGTCTGCACCAGCGAGGACTTGAAGATCGCGTCGAACTGGGCGCGGTCGAGGCGCCCGACCACGCCGTCGCTGGTCATGCGCACGGTGGCGTTGCGGATGGTGTCGGCGACCAGCGCCTCCTCGCCGAAATAGTCCCCGGGCACCAGGTCGAAACGCTGCCCCTTGTAGGGCCCGGACTCCCCGGTGATCACGCGCGCCTCGCCTTCGAGCAGGATGTAGAAATAGTCGCCGGGCGTGCCGGCCTGCACCACGTCCCGCCCGGCGGCGAGCGGCACGCGTTCGAGCTCGATGAAGCAGCGCTGGATGTTGGTGGCCGAGAGGTGCGACATCAGCGGCGAGTCGAGCAGCCGTGCCATCCAGTCCTCGGAGTACTCGTCGTCGAAGCGCGCCTCCTCGAGGCGCTCCTCGGCGTCCGAGACCAGCACCGCATCGACGCTGCCCTCGTCGGCGCTGGCGATCAGGCGGTCGATCGCGTCGCGTTTCAGGGTGAGGACCAGCGCGTCCTTCAGGGCGCGCACCGAGGCGCCGCGCCGGCACAGCTCCTCCAGCGGGAAGCGCGCCTGGTTGCCGCGCGCATCCACCTGGGTGCGCTTCTCGAAGGACTCGCGCACCTCGACCTCGCCCTCGAGCAGGAAGTACGCGGTGTCCGCCTGCGGCATCTTGCGGAACAGGAACTTGCCCTTGTCCAGCCGCACCAGCGCCGCGCCCTCGAGCAGCCGGCCGATGTGCTTCTCGGCGATCAGCGCCAGCGGGTGGAAGTAGTGCAGGCGCTCGAGCGTGAGCTCGACGCCGTCGATCGTTGCCATGCCATGTCTCCTCGCCGGCCAGCGCCGCAGCTCAGGCGCCGCGGCTCTCGAGCATCGCGACCGCCGGCAACTCCTTGCCCTCGACATACTCGAGGAACGCGCCGCCACCGGTCGAGACGTAGGAAACGCGCTCACCGATCCCGAATTTCTCCAGCGCCGCGAGCGTATCCCCGCCGCCGGCCAGCGAGAACGCCGCGCTTTCGGCCACCGCCTCGGCGATCACCCGCGTGCCGGCGGCGAACTGCTCGATCTCGAACACCCCGACCGGACCATTCCACAGGATGGTGCCGGCTTCCGTGAGCAGCTTCGCAAAACGCGCCGCGGTGCGCGGCCCGATGTCGAGGATCATGTCCTCGGCGCCCACGGCGTTCACGTCCTTGACCGTCGCCACGGCATCCTCGCCGAGCGCGGTCGCGACGACCACGTCCTCGGGCAACGGGATGTCGGTCCTGCCCATCAGGCGCCGCGCCTCGTCGACGAGATCAGCCTCGACCAGCGACTTGCCGATCGGCAGCCCGGCGGCGGCGAGGAAGGTGTTGGCGATGCCGCCGCCCACGATCAGCCGGTCGACTTTCGCGCACAGCGTGTCCAGCACCGTGAGCTTGGTGGACACCTTGGAGCCGCCGACGATGGCCACCAGCGGGCGCGCCGGCTTCGCGAGCGCCTTGCCGAGCGCCTCGAGCTCGGCCGCGAGCAGCGGCCCGGCGCAGGCCACCGGCGCGAAGCGCGCCACGCCGTGCGTCGAGGCCTCGGCGCGGTGCGCGGTGGCGAAGGCGTCCATCACGTAGACGTCGCAGAGCGCGGCCATGCGGCGCGCGAGCGCCTCGTCGTCCTGCTTCTCGCCCTTGATGAATCGCACGTTCTCGGCGAGCGCCATCTCGCCCGGGGCGATCTCGACGCCATCGAGCCAGTCGCGCACCAGCGGCACCGGCCGGCCCAGCAGCTCCGACAGCCGCGCCGCGACCGGCGCCAGGCTGAACGGCGCGTTCTCCTCCTCGCTGGCACCGGCCTTCGGGCGCCCGAGGTGCGACATCACCAGCAAGCGCGCGCCGCCATCGAGCGCGAGGCGGATCGTGGGCAGCGCGGCCAGCAGGCGCGCGTCGCTGGTGACGCGGCCGTCCTTCACCGGCACGTTCAGGTCTTCGCGGATCAGGACGCGCTTGCCGCGCAGATCGAGCTCGGTCATCAGTTTCACGGTCATGGCGTCGGGTCTCCCGCCTCAGGTGTCCGGCCCACCGCGGGCCGCATCAGACCAATATAGCGCGACATCCAGCATGCGGTTGGCATAACCCCACTCGTTGTCGAACCAGATCAACACCTTGATCAGCCGCCCCCCGCTCACGCGCGTCTGCGAGGCATCGACCACGCCGGAGCGCGGGTCGTGGATGAAATCGCAGGAGGCCAGCGGCTCCTCGGTGTAACCGAGGATGCCACTCAACCCGCCTTCGGCGGCACGCCTGAGCGCCGCGTTGACGCCCGCAACCGTGGTCGGGCGCCCGACCACGGCCGAGAGGTCGATCGCCGACACGTTCAGCGTGGGCACGCGCATCGCCTGCGCCTCGAAGCGCCCGGCCAGTTCGGGCAGCACGCGCCCGATGCCCGCCGCGAGCCCGGTGTCGACCGGGATCATCGACTGCAGCGCGGCGCGCGTCTTGCGCAGGTCCGTGTGGTGGTAGGCATCCAGCACCGGCTGGTCGTTCATCGCGGAGTGGATCGTGGTGATCACGCCGCACTCCACCCCGAGCTCGCGCGCCAGTGTGTCGATCACCGGCACGATGCAGTTGGTGGTGCAGGACGCCGCCGAGACCACGCGTTCGTCGCCGCGCAGCAGCTCGTGGTTGATGCCGTAGACGATGGTGGCGTCGACGTCGGCATCCGCGGGCTGCGAGAACAGCACCCGCCGCGCGCCGCGCCCGAGGTGCTCGGTCGCGCGCTCGCGCGAGGTGAAGGCGCCGGTGCATTCGAACACCAGGTCCACGCCGTGGCGTCCCCAGTCCAGGCCGTCCAGGCTCTCCACCGAGCTCACCGCGATCCCGCGGCCGTCGATCACCAGCGCGCCCGGGTGCGTCCCGATATGCCCCGGGAAGCGCCCGTGCGTGGAGTCGTAGCGCGTGAGATACGCCATGGTCTCGAGGTTCGCGAGCTCGTTGATCGCGACCACGTCGAGCCGCCCGCTGAGCCCGCGCTCGTGCACCGCTCGCAACAGGCAGCGCCCGATGCGTCCGTACCCGTTGATCGCTGCGCGTGTGGTCATGGCTCGAGATCCTTCTTGATTCGCCTCAAATCATCGCCGCGTCGGTGACGGCCGGGGCATGTACTCCGTAGCCCGGTCGTGAGGCGGGTATGCCTGCCGCGGGACACGCCGTGAATACGTCCCTGTAGGCTCGACTGCGGCATCCATGCCGCAGACGGTCCCGCAGCAGGCATACCCCCCTCGCGGCCTCGACGCGGTGGTACCACCAGGTTCGCCGAGGGTGTCTCGTCATCCAGTTACCGGGCAAGGGGCTCGCGGAAAGTACGTCCCTGCAGGCTCTGGCGCCACCTGCTCGGCGATGCAGTCCTGCGTCGCGAGCAGGGCACGGCCGAGGCTGGTCATCCGCGGCCAGCCAGCTCGCCGCGATGCGACTCGTCCCTGCGGCGCCGCAGCCCCTTATGCGGTGACCGCGGCAGCGAGGCCGCTCGGAAGCGTTAGTGGTGCCACACACTCAGGTCGCGAGGCGGGCCATGCGTGGTGCGGGACCGTCTGCGGCAGGGATGCCGCAGTCGAGCCTACAAGGACGTATTCACGGCGTGTCCCGCACCACGCATGGCCCACCTTGCGACCGGGCTACGAAGCACCGGAGCCGAATCAGCCGCCCAGCAGCCCGGTCACCACCGCGATCACGTTGTCCTGGGTGAAGCCGTAATGTTGCATCAGCACGCCGGCCGGGGCCGAGGCGCCGAAGTCGGTCATGCCGATCACGCGACCGTCGAGGCCCACGTACTTGTACCAGTAGTCGGCGTGCGCGGCCTCGATCGCGACGCGGGCGCGTACCGCGGACGGCAGCACGGACTCGCGGTACGCGGCGTCCTGGGCATCGAAACGGTCGGCGCAGGGCATCGAGACCACGCGGATGCGCCGCCCGGCGGCGTTCAGCGTGCGCGCGGCGGTGCGCGCCAGCGCCAGCTCCGAGCCGGTGGCGATCAGGATGGCCTCGGGCGTGCCGGCGCAATCCTCGAGCACGTAGCCGCCACGCGCGATGGCGGCGAGCTGCGCCCCGGTGCGCTCCTGGTGCGGCAGGTTCTGGCGCGAGAAGATCATCGCGGTGGGACCGTCGGTGCGCAGGATCGCCTGCTGCCAGGCCACGGCGGACTCGACCGCGTCGCCGGGGCGCCAGGTCGAGAGGCGCGGCGTGCCGCGCAGGTTCGCGATCTGCTCGACGGGTTGGTGCGTGGGACCGTCCTCGCCGAGGCCGATCGAATCGTGGGTGAACACGTAGATCGCGGGGATGCGCATCAACGCGGCCAGGCGCACGGCGTTGCGCATGTATTCCATGAACACCAGGAAGGTGCCGCCGAAGGGACGCAGCCCCCCGTGCAGCACCAGCCCGTTCATGATGGCGCCCATGCCGAACTCGCGCACCCCGTAATAGATGTAATTGCCGCCCGCATCGTCGTGCGTGACGCCGCGCGCCTCCTTCCACAGCGTGAGGTTGGAGCCGGCGAGATCGGCCGAGCCGCCCGTGAGCTCGGGCAGCAGCGGGGCCAGCGCCTGGATGGCGTTCTGCGAGGCCTTGCGGCTGGCGATGGTCTCGCCTTTTTCCTGGCAGGCACGCACGTAGGCGGCGGCATCGGCCTCGAAGCCGGGGGGCAGCTCGCCGCGCATGCGCCGCTCGAGCTCGGCCGCTTCGACCGGGTACGCCGCGCGGTAGGCGCCGAGACGCGCCTGCCAGGCGGATTCGGCGGCCGCACCGCGGCCGCGCGCGTCCCAGCCCGCGTAGATGTCGGCGGGGATGTGGAAGGGCGGATGCGTCCAGCCCAGCGCCTCGCGCGCGGCCGTCACTTCGGCCGTGCCGAGCGGGCTGCCGTGCACGTGCTCGGTACCCTGCTTGTTGGGCGCGCCCTTGCCGATCACCGTGCGGCAGCAGATCAGGCTGGGGCGCACGGTCTCGGCACGCGCGGTCTCGATCGCGGACTTGAGCGCCGCGGGGTCGTGGCCATCGACGTCAGTGAGCACTTGCCAGCCATAGGCCTCGAAGCGCCGCGCGGTGTCGTCGGTGAACCAGCCCTCGACATGGCCGTCGATCGAGATGCCGTTGTCGTCATAGAGCGCGATCAGCTTGCCCAGGCCGAGCGTGCCCGCCAGCGAACACACCTCGTGCGAGATGCCCTCCATGAGGCAGCCGTCGCCGACGAAGGCATAGGTGTGGTGGTCGATCACGGTGTGACCGGGGCGGTTGTAGCGCGCGGCCAGCATCTTCTCCGCCAGCGCCATGCCGACCGCGTTGCCGATACCCTGACCGAGCGGGCCGGTGGTGGTCTCCACGCCGGCGGTGTCGCCATACTCGGGGTGGCCCGGAGTCTGCGAGTGGAACTGGCGAAAGGCCTGCAGTTGCTCCATCGGCAGCGCGTAGCCGCTCAGGTGCAACAGGGAATACAGGAGCATGGAGCCGTGGCCGTTCGACAGCACGAAGCGGTCGCGGTCGAACCAGCCGGGATTCGCGGGGTTGTGGACCAGAAAGTCGTTCCACAGCACCTCGGCGATGTCGGCCATGCCCATCGGCGCGCCGGGATGCCCGCTTTCCGCTTTTTGCACGGCGTCCATGCTGAGGGCACGGATCGCGTTGGCGAGTTCGAAACGGCTGGGCATGCGGGTCTCCTGCAGGCGGCTGGCGCGTGAAAAGGACGATATTGTCCCCCAGCGTACCGGTGCTGGAAACCGCCGGCACACCGGATTGGTAATCCACCCGCAAACTATTCCATCAAATTTTTTTGATATATGGTTGCGCCCGCTGCTAGACTGCCCGCCATGACGCTGACTGCCACCCGCATCAACCCGCCCGGCGGGTACGAGAACCTGAGCCGCCTGTGCCGCGCGGCAGGCGATCCGTTGCGCCTGGAGATACTGCGCCTGCTGGCGCGGGACTCCTACGGCGTGCTCGAACTGTGCCGCATCTTCGGCATGCGCCAACCGGCGATGAGCCACCACCTCAAAGTGCTGGCCGAGGCGGGGCTCGTATACCGGCGCCGCGAAGGCACCACGATCTTCTACGGCCGCCACCACCGCGCGCCCAGCGAGGAACTCGAGCCGGTGATGCAGGCGATCTTCGCGGCCACCGACCTGGTGCCAGCCGGCACGGACGTCGCCCGCGGCGTGGCAGAAGTGCAGGCCGAGCGCGCGGCGAGCTCGCGCGGATTCTTCGCTGCCAATGCCGACAAGTTCCGCGCCCAGCAGGAGCTGATCGCGCCGCGCGCGCATTACGAGGACCCGGTGGCAGGGCTGCTGGCCGCGCTGCTGCCGCAGCCCTGCGCGCTCGCGCTGGAGCTCGGACCGGGCGAAGGCTGGCTGCTGCCGGCGCTCGCCGCGCGCAGCGCGCGCGTGGTGGCTATCGACAACGCCGCCGCCATGCTCGAACAGGCGCGCGCGGCCTGCGCCGCGGCGGGGCTGGGAAACGTCGAGCTGGTGCTGGCCGACAGCAGCCACGCACGCACGCTCGGCGCGACCGCCGACATCGCGGTGGCGAACATGGTGCTGCACCACACGGCGTCCCCGGCGGTGGTGCTCGCGGACCTGGCCGCCGCGCTGAAGCCCGGCGGCCTGCTGCTGCTGAGCGACCTCTGCGCCCACGACCAGGCCTGGGCGCGCGAGGCCTGCGGCGACCTGTGGCTGGGTTTCGAGCCCGAGGCGCTGTCGCGCTGGGCCGCGGACGCGGGACTCGCGCAGGGCGAGAGCGTCTACCTTGCGTTGCGTAACGGATTCCGCATCCAGGTGCGGGTTTTTCATCGAACGGCTTGACCAGAAAAGGGATACACC
>JADKDK010000006.1 GCA_016718385.1 Gammaproteobacteria bacterium | reverse complement strand
GCCGAGGTCATGCGCGAGCTCGCCACGCCGGTCGATGTCGATGTCGAGCCGCTGGTCGACATCGTGGGGACCTGCGGCGACGGCGCCAGCCTGTTCAACATCTCCAGCGCCTCGGCCTTCGTGGTCGCCGCGGCCGGCGGCCATGTCGCGAAGCACGGCAACCGCGGCGTTTCCAGTGCGAGCGGCAGCGCCGACGCGCTGGAGCACCTGGGTATCAAGCTCGGGATGCCGGCGGCGATGGTCGCGCGGGGCATCCGCGAACTGCGCGTGGGCTTCATGTTCGCGCCGGCGCACCACGGCGCGATGCGCCACGCGATCGGGCCGCGGCGCGAGCTCGGCATGCGCACGCTGTTCAACATTCTCGGGCCGCTGACCAACCCGGCCGGCGTGCGGCGCCTGCTGGTCGGCACCTTCAGCAAGGCGTTGTGCCGTCCGATGGCCGAGGTGCTGGCGCAGCTGGGCGCGCGCCACGTGATGGTGGTGCATGCCGAGGACGGCCTGGACGAGTTCAGCCTGGCGACGCGCACGCACGCCGTCGAGTTGCGCGAGGGCGCCATCACCGAGCACAGCTATTCGCCCGAGGAGCTCGGCGTGCAGAGCCAGAGCCTGATCGGGCTCGAGGTCGGCTCGGGTGCCGAGTCGGCGGCCCTGATCCGCGATGCGCTCGGCAAGCGCCGCGGGCCGCATGCGGCGAAAGCGGCCGACATCATCGCGCTGAATGCCGGTGCCGCGATCTACGTGAGCGGCATCACCGATTCCGTGCGCCGCGGCGTCGAGCTCGCGCACGACATGATCCATACCGGCCTCGCGCTCGAACGCATCGAGGCGCTGGCGAGTTTCTGTGCATGCCTGGAGAGTGAATGAGCAAGGCGACCATCCTGCTGCGGATCCTGCAGCGCAAGCGCGAGGAAGTCGCCGAGCGTGGCCGCGTGCGCAGCCTCGCCGAGCTGCGTGCCCTGGCGCGTGACGCCTCGCCGGTGCGCGGCTTTGCCGATGCGCTGGCCATGCGCGTTGCTGCCGGGCGCAACGCCGTGATCGCCGAGATCAAGAAGGCCTCGCCCAGCAAGGGCCTGATCCGTGCGGATTTCGATCCGCCCGCGCTGGCGCGCTCCTACGAGCGGGGCGGCGCGGCCTGCCTGTCGGTGCTGACCGACGTCGATTTCTTCCAGGGAGCGGATGCCTACCTGCAGGCGGCGCGCGCGGCGGTCGCGTTGCCGGTATTGCGCAAGGACTTCACCGTCGATGCCTACCAGGTCGTCGAGGCGCGCGCGCTGGGTGCTGACTGCATCCTGCTGATCGCCGCGGCCTTCACCGAGGCGCCCTCGCAGATGGCGGACCTGGCGGCGCTGGCAACCGAGCTGGGGCTGGACGTGCTGGTCGAGGTGCACGATGCCGCCGAGCTCGAGATGGCACTTGCCGTGCCGGGGCGGCTGATCGGAATCAACAATCGCGACCTGCACAGCTTCGAGGTCTCGCTGGACACCACCTACGCGCTGCTGGACCGCATCCCGGCCGACCATATCGTGGTGACCGAGAGCGGCATCGGCACGGCCGAGGATGTGGCGGCGATGCGTGCACACGGCGTGCACGCCTTCCTCGTCGGCGAGAGCCTGATGCGCGCGCCGGATCCGGGCGAGCGACTGCGGGAATTATTCGGGCTGTAGGTCGGGCTTGTGGGTCGTGTAGGTCGGGCCTGTAGGTCGGGTTTCAACCCGACAAGGGTTCGGCAACACCCGTGGGTCGCCATTCATGGCGACAGCAGCATCCGGGCAGGCACCCGTCGGCATGAATGCCGACCCACTTCAGCGGGTGCCGAACACCACCATGGTCTTGCCCTTGACGTGTACGAGGCCCTGCTCCTCGAGGGTCTTCAGCACGCGCCCCACCATTTCGCGTGAGCAACCGACGATACGGCCGATTTCCTGGCGCGTGATCTTGATCTGCATCCCGTCGGGATGCGTCATCGCGTCGGGCTGCTTGCACAGGTCGAGCAGCGTGCGCGCCACGCGGCCGGTGACATCGAGGAACGCGAGGTCGCCGACCTTGCGCGTCGTCGTGCGCAGGCGGGTGGCCAGCTGGCTGCCGAGTTCGAACATGATCTCCGGCTGGCGCTCGCTCAGTTCACGGAACTTCGCGTAGCTGATCTCGGCGACGTGGCATTCGGCCTTCGCCCGCACCCAGGCGCTGCGTCGCTCCTCGCCGTTGAACAGGCCCATCTCGCCGAAGAAGTCGCCCGGGTTCAGGTAGGCGACGATCATTTCCTTGCCGTCGTCGTCCTCGATCAGCACGGTGACCGAGCCCTTGACCAGGTAGAACAGGCTGTCGCCCTTGTCGCCGGCGTGGATGATCGTGCTGCGCGCGGGGAAGCGGCGCCGGTGGCAATGCGCCAGGAATGCGTCCGGATTCTTGAGGCGCGGCGCCAGGGACAGGGTCAGCACGATGAATACCTCGTCGGCGTGGGACTGCTGGGTACCCGTGGAAGGATAGTACGCGTGACCGTCTTTGCCACGGATGTCACGTTCCGGGGGCGCGAATCGCGTGAGTTGTGCGCAGTCCGCTCGTGCGCGGCTGCGGGACGTGGCGGGCGCTTGCTAAGCTGCGCGGTTGTCGTTCACAGGCCCGCGCGACGGCGCGCGGTGGCGGGAGAGCATATGAAGGGTACGGTGACGTGGTTGAGCGGGCGCGCGTTCGTGGCCGAGTCCGGCAGCGGGCACGCGGTGGTCATGGACGGTCCCCCCGACGGCGGCGGGCGCAACATCGGCGTGCGGCCGATGGAGATGTTGTTGCTGGGCGTGGGCGGCTGCTCGGCCTACGACGTGGTGACGATCCTGGAGAAATCGCGGCAGAAGATCAGCGACTGCCGCGTGGAGATGAGCGCCGAGCGCGCCGACGCGATTCCCGCGGTGTTCACCAAGATCCACATGCATTTCGTGGTGGCGGGCACGGATCTCAATCCGAAGCTCGTCGAGCGCGCCGTGACGATGTCGGCGGACAAGTACTGCTCGGCCTCGATCATGCTGGGCAAGGCCGGCGTCGAGATCACGCACGACTTCGAGATCGAGGAGTCCTGAGGGCGCACCCCGTGGGTCGCCATTCATGGCCGTAGGTCGCCATTCATGGCGACTGGAGCGACCGGCGAGACAACCGTCGGCATGAATGCCGACCTGCAGGCATGAATGCCGACCCACGAGGATGGCGATCCAGATGCCATGAATGCCGATTTACAGGCGATATGTGCTCGCGGTCATCAGACGCGATACCAGTGACATCAGTTCCTTGATCTGCGGCGCAAAGTCCGTGCCGCCGGACTCGAGGGCGTGGGTGGCGTGCCGCGCCTCGTCCTCCAGCATCAGCTCCAGGATCGCGCGGCTCTTGCCGTCTTGCGGCGGCAGGCGCTCCAGGTGCTCGCGCAGGTGCTTGCACACCTGTTCCTCCGTGGCCGCCACGAATCCCAGGCTCCAGCGGTCGCCGGCCGCGCCCGCGGCCGCGCCGATGCCGAAGGACAGCGCGTAGAACAGCGGGTTCAGCACGCTGGTGTGGCTACCCATCTGCTGCACGCGTTCCTCGCACCACGCGAGGTGGTCGATCTCCTCGTCGGCGGCCTGCTGCATGCCGTCGCGCACGGCGTCGCGCCTGGCGGTGAGCGCCTGCCCCTGGTAGAGCGCCTGTGCGCACACCTCGCCGGTGTGGTTGATCCGCATCAGCCCCGCGACGTGGCGCTTCTGCGCGTCGTCCAGTCCGGGCTCCTCGAAGTCCAGTGCCGGGCTCGCGCGCCCGGGTAGCGGTGCCTCGCCGGTAGCGAAGCGGTGCGCCCGGTCGAGTCCGATCACGAGATGGTCGAGCAGTGAAAACTGGCGCTGCATGTGGAGGCTGCTGACGGTTCGATGCGCGGATTCTATAGTGCAAGCGCGTTCCCGGCCAAACAGGGTCACCGTGTCGGCGCGGCGCGGGTATGATTGGGCCATCCGCTTGCACCGAGGAGACGATAACAATGACGGTCAGGGTCCAACCCGGGCGCGTTCCCGCCATCACGCCCTACCTGAGCGTGCGCGGAGCCGCCGCGGCCATCGATTTCTACCGCCGCGCCTTCGGCGCGGAGGAGTTGTACCGCCTCGATGCCGGCAACGGACTGGTGGGGCACGCCGAGATCCGCATCGGCGACTCGGTGATCCTGCTCGCCGACGAGCTGAGCGGTGGCCCGCAGCGCAGCCCCGCCTCGCTCGCCGGCACCTCGGTCGCCGTGCGGCTGTACGTCGATGACGTCGACGAGTGCTTCGCGCG
Source organism: Gammaproteobacteria bacterium (assembly GCA_016718385.1). Lineage (GTDB taxonomy): Bacteria > Pseudomonadota > Gammaproteobacteria > Pseudomonadales > UBA5518 > UBA5518. The sequence continues at coordinate 574,827 of JADKDK010000006.1, read as the reverse complement.
CGCGCTGGCGGCCGGCGGCGTGCAGCTGCGCGGCGTCGCCGACCAGTTCTACGGCGATCGCAACGGCGCGCTGCGCGATCCCTTCGGGCATGTCTGGATCGTCGGCACGCAAATCGAGAGTCTGACGCCGGAGCAGATCGAGGCGCGGATGCAGGCGTTGCGCGTGGCGACGGGATGATGCAGGAGCCGCAGCCCGAGGCGATGAGCGACTTCAGGGACCTGCAACTGCTGATCCGCTCGCACGTGCCCCTGCTGGTGGTCGAGACGCACGACGAGAACCGTGCGCGCGAGCTGCTCACGAGGCTCGCGATCAAGGAAGCGCTGCCGCTGTTCGTGTGGTCCGTGACCGACGGCCTGCAGCGACTGGGTTTCGGCGAGCTGCCGGCCGCCGAGGCGCTGCTCGAGCCCGATGCCGTGCTGAAATCGATCAAGGCGCACCGCGAGGCGGGCCTGTTCGTGCTGTGCGACATCCATCCGTACCTCGCCGATCCGCGCATCGTGCGGCTGCTGAAGGACGTCGCGCTGCGCTATCGCGAGGTGGCGCACACGCTGGTGCTGCTCAGCCACCGTCTCGCTATCCCGCCGGAGCTCACGCGTCTCGCGGCCCGCGTCGAGCTGTCGCTGCCCGACGAGGAGGAGATCATGGCCATCGTGCGCGAGGAGGCGCGGCGCTGGCAGGCGGTGAACGGCGGGCGGCGCGTGAAGACCGACAACCGCACGCTGATGCAGCTCACGCGCAGCCTGCGCGGGCTCACGCACGCCGACTGCGCGCGCCTCATCCGCAGCGCGATCTTCGACGAGGGCAGCATCGCGGAATCGGCGCTGCCCGAGATCAACCGCGCCAAGTTCGAACTCATGGACCTCGACGGCGTGCTGAGCTTCGAGTACCGCACCGAGCAGTTCGCCAGCGTGGCCGGCATGCAGCGCCTGCGTGCCTGGCTGGAGCAGCGCCGCGAGGCCGCGGTCGCGCAAGGCGAGGCCGGCGCGCTCGATCGCCCCAAGGGCGTGCTGCTGCTCGGCGTGCAGGGCGCGGGCAAGAGCCTGACGGCGCGCGCCGTCGCGGGCGCCTGGGGCCTGCCGCTGCTGCGCCTGGACATGGGCGCGCTGTACAACAAGTACATCGGCGAGACCGAGCGCAACCTGCGCGAGTCGCTGCGCTCGGCCGAGCTGATGGCACCCTGCGTGCTGTGGCTCGACGAGATCGAGAAGGGCGTGGGCGGCTCGGACGCCGACGAGGGTGTATCGCGCCGCCTGCTCGGCAGCCTGCTGACCTGGATGGCCGAGCAGCGCGACGGCGTGTTCGTGGTGGCGACCGCCAACGACGTCTCGGCGCTGCCGCCCGAATTGCTGCGCAAGGGTCGCTTCGACGAACTGTTCTTTGTCGACCTCCCCGACGAGGCGACGCGTGCCGAGATCTTCCGCATCCACCTGCGCCGGCGCGGCATCGATCCCGAGGGCATCGACGCGGGCACGCTGGCCGGGATGAGCGAGGGCTTTTCCGGGGCCGAGATCGAACAGGTGGTGGTGAGCGCCCGTTACCGCGCCGCGGCCGACCAGGCGCCGCTCGCCAGCGCGCACCTGCTGACCGAGATCCGCGCCACGGTGCCGCTGGCCGTCACGATGGCCGAGCGCATCGAGGCCCTGCGCGCGTGGGCCGACGGCCGCACGGTGCCCGCGAACTGAGCCCGACGCGCGCAGCACCACCAACGGAGCCGGGAGCAGAACCGTGCAACAGGAACCCCATGCCTTCAGCAGCGCCCAGAAGGTCTACCTCTGGCTCGCGACGATCTTCATCGCCTCGCTGCTGATCGCCGATATCGTCGGCATCAAGCTGTTCCGCATCCCGCTGCCGTTCACGCTGTTCGGCTTCGACGCGATCGAGCACACCTGCGGCATGCTGACCTTCCCGGTCACCTTCCTGCTGACCGACCTGGTCAACGAGTACTACGGGCCGCGCGCGGCGCGGCGTATCACGTATCTCGGGCTCGCGGCGGCGCTGTTCGTCTTCGGCGTGATCAACCTCGCGCAGGCCATGCCCTACCTCGACGCGCCGTACAACGTGCGCCCGGAGCAGTTCGACGCGATCTTCGGTTCGGCGAAGGTGATGTACCTGGCATCGCTGTGCGCCTACCTGGTGGGACAGTTGAGCGACATCGCCGTGTTCGGGTTCTTCAAGCGCCTGACGGGCCAGCGCTTCGTGTGGCTGCGCGCCACCGGCAGCACGGTGATCTCGCAGTTCATCGACTCGTTCGTCGTGAGCTACCTGGCCTTCTCGCTCGGCAGGGAGATCTTCGCCGATCCGGCCAGCCCGCCGGCGCCGCTGTCCGCGATTCCCGCGATCGCCGTCACCGGCTACCTGCTGAAGTTCGCGATCGCGATCGCTATCACGCCTCTGATCTACGCCGGTCGCATGGTCATGCACCGCTGGTTCGGCCTGACGCCGATCGAGGTGGCTCCCGTCAAACCGTAGGGCGGCGTTCACGCCGACAGGTGCCTGGCCGGTTTCGGATGTCGCCATGAATGGCGACCTACGGGTGCCTTCCGTGGGTCCGGCTTCAGCCGGACAATGTCCGCAGGAATGCGGCCCCACGGGATCCGGGTGCCCGGTGTCAGTCTGAACCCTGGTCTGCAGCCTCGGCCCGCTCGCGTGCGATGGCGCGGTGGCCGATGTCGCGGCGATAGAAACCTCCGTCCCAGCGGATCGTCGCGCACACCGCGTAGGCGCGCCGCTGCGCCGCGGCCACCGTGTCGCCGAGCGCGGTGACGCACAGCACGCGCCCGCCATTGGTCACCACTGCCCCGTCGTAACGCAGCAGGGTGCCGGCGTGGAACACGTGGCTGTCCGCGGCCGCGTGTTCGGGCAGCCCCTCGATCACGTCGCCCTTGCGGTAGCTGTCCGGGTAGCCACCGGCGGCCATCACGACGCCGAGCGCCGCGCGCGGATCCCACTCGGCGCTGATCGCGTCGAGTTGCCCGTCGATGGCGGCGTCGCACAGCGCCGTGATGTCGGACTTCAGGCGCATCATGATCGGCTGCGTCTCCGGGTCGCCGAAGCGGCAGTTGTACTCGAGCACCTTCGGCGTGCCGTCCGGCGCGACCATCAGTCCCGCGTACAGGAAGCCGGTGTAGACGTTGCCCTCGGCCGCCATGCCGCGCACGGTCGGCATGATGACTTCGCGCATCACGCGCTCGTGGATCGCCGGCGTGACCACCGGTGCCGGCGAGTAGGCGCCCATGCCGCCGGTGTTCGGGCCGCGGTCGCCGTCATCGCGCGCCTTGTGGTCCTGGCTGCTCGCGAGCGGCAGCACGTTGGTGCCGTCGACCATCACGATGAAACTCGCTTCCTCGCCGACCAGGAATTCCTCGATCACCACGCGGTGGCCGGCTTCGCCGAAGGCATTGCCCGCGAGCATGTCGCGCACCGCCGCGATCGCGGTGTCGATGTCGTCGGCCAGTATCACGCCCTTGCCGGCCGCCAGCCCGTCGGCCTTCACCACGATCGGCGCGCCGCGCTCACGGATATAGGCTTGCGCCGGCGCGATCTCGGTGAAGGTGCGGTACTCGGCGGTCGGGATGGCGTGGCGCGCCAGGAAATCCTTGGTGAAGGCCTTCGATCCCTCGAGTTGCGCCGCGCCGCGCGTCGGGCCGAAGCAGCGCAGCCCCGCGGCGCGGAAATGGTCGACCACGCCGCCGACCAGCGGCGCCTCGGGGCCGACGATGGTGAGCCCCACGGCATTGTCTCGCGCGAACTGCGCGAGCTGCTCGAAATCCATCACGTCGATCGCGACGTTCTCGACGCCGGGCTCGCGTGCCGTGCCGCCGTTGCCGGGCGCCACGAACACGGTATCCACCCGGTAACTCTGTGCCGTCTTCCATGCCAGCGCATGCTCGCGCCCGCCGCCGCCGATGATCAGGACGTTCATTGTTCGCTTCCTCGCGCGGATCAGTGCCGGAAGTGGCGCATCCCGGTGAATACCATCGCCATGCCGTGCTCGTTGGCGGCAGCGATGACCTCCTCGTCGCGCATCGAGCCCCCGGGCTGGATCACCGCGCGGATGCCGGACGCCGCGGCGTTGTCGATACCGTCGCGGAACGGGAAGAAGGCATCCGATGCCATCACGGCGCCCGCGACCGCGAGGCCTGCGTGCTCGGCCTTGATCGCGGCGATGCGCGCGGAGTTCACGCGGCTCATCTGCCCGGCGCCGACGCCGATGGTGCGGTTGTCGCGCGCGTAGACGATCGCGTTGGACTTCACGAACTTCGCCACCTTCCACGCGAACAGCAGGTCGCGCATTTCCTCTTCCGACGGCGCGCGCGCGCTCACCACGCGCAGCTCGCCGTACAGCGCGAGGTCGGCGTCCTGCACCAGCAGGCCACCGGTGACGCGCTTGAAATCGAGGCGCGGCGCGGACGTTTCGGGCAGCGCGCCGCAGGTCAGCAGGCGCACGTTCTTCTTCGCGGCCACCGCGCTCACCGCGCCTGCGCTCGCCGCCGGCGCGATGATCACCTCGACGAACTGGCGCTCGACGATCAGCGCGGCGGTCTCTGCGTCCAGCTCGCGGTTGAAGGCGATGATGCCGCCGAAGGCGGATTCCGTGTCGGTGGCCCACGCCTGTTCGTAGGCCTCGCGCACCGTGGCGCCGAGCGCGACACCGCAGGGGTTGGCGTGTTTCACGATCACGCACGCCGGCGCGTCGTGGAACTGCTTCACGCACTCCAGTGCCGCGTCGGTATCGGCGATGTTGTTGTACGAGAGTTCCTTGCCCTGCAGCTGGCGCGCGGTGCTGATGCTCGCCTCGCCCGCCCGGTGCTCGACGTAGAAGGCCGCCTCCTGGTGCGGGTTCTCGCCATAGCGCATCTCCTGCGCCTTCGCGAACTGCAGGCTGAACGTGCGCGGAAACAGGCTGCGCGCACCGGTCGCGTCCAGCGCGCCGAGGTAGTTGGCGATCGCGCTGTCGTAGCGCGCGGTGTGCTCGAAGGCCTTCACGGCGAGGTCGAAGCGCGTCGCGGCCGTGGTGCCGCCGCATGTCTTCAGCTCCTCGACGACGCGTCCGTAGTCGCCGGCGTCGACCACGATGCCGACATGACGATGGTTCTTCGCCGCCGAGCGCACCATCGTCGGGCCGCCGATGTCGATGTTCTCGATCGCGGTCGGCAGCTCGCAGTCGGGGCGGGCCACGGTCTGCTCGAACGGGTAGAGGTTCACGGCCACCAGGTCGATCGGCGCGATGCCGTGCGCCGCCATCACCGCGTCGTCCTCGCCGCGCCGCCCGAGGATGCCGCCGTGTACGCGCGGGTGCAGCGTCTTCACGCGGCCGTCCATCATCTCCGGAAAGCCGGTGTAGTCCGACACCTCGCGCACGGGCACGCCGCTCGCCGCGAGCAGCTTGTGGGTGCCGCCGGTCGAGAGTATCTCCACGCCGAGCCCGGCGAGCGCGCGCGCGAACTCCACCACGCCGGTCTTGTCCGACACGCTGATCAGCGCGCGGCGCACCGCAATGGCATCCCCGGTATCTTTCATGTTCACAGCATCCCGTAGCGTTTGAGTTTCTTGCGCAGCGTGCCGCGGTTCAGGCCGAGCACGGTCGCGGCGAGGGTCTGGTTGTTGCGCGTGTACTTCAGTACCGCCTCGAGCAGCGGTGGCTCGACCTCGGCCAGCACCATGTCGTAGACATCGGTGACCATCTGGCCGTCGAGCTGCTCGAAGTAATTGTCCAGCGCAGCCTCGACGCTCTGGCGCATCGAGCGCGGCTCGGGTTCGCCCGGCGCGCCGGCCTCGCCGGTTTGGACCTCGGGGTAGCGGGCCGGCGGGTGGTTGATCTGGCTCATGCTGCCCTGGCCCCCGAGAAATAGTCGCCCAGCGCGGCCAGCTGCGTCGCCGCGGTGTCGAGGCGGTAGAAATCGCGCAGGAAATCGCGCGCCCCGGCGCGCTCGCCTAGGTACCAGCCGACGTGCTTGCGCGCGATGCGCGTCCCCACGGTTTCGCCGTAGAAACCGTGCAGCGTCTCCAGGTGCCCGAGCATCAGCTGTTCGACGAGCTCGCGCGCAGGTTGCGGCGGCTCGGCGCCGGTGGCCAGCGCCGCGTCGATCTGCCCGCAGAGCCATGGGCGGCCCTGCGCCGCGCGACCGATCATCACCGCGGCCGCGCCGGTGTGAACGAGCACCGCGCGGGCCTTCGCGGCACTGTCGATATCGCCGTTGGCGATCACCGGCAGGCGCACCGCCGCGACGATGTCGCGGATCGTGTCGTACTCGGCGCTGCCCTCGAAGCGACAGGCGCGCGTGCGCCCGTGCACGCTGAGCGCGCGGATGCCGCAGTCCTCGGCAATGCGCGCGATGCGCACGCCGTTGCGATCGGAGGGGCTCCAGCCGGTGCGCATCTTCAGCGTGACCGGTACCTCGGGCACCGCGTTCACCACGGCGTCGAGGATCTCGCCCACCAGCCGTTCGTCACGCAGCAGCGCGGAACCTGCCGCCTTGCGGCAGACGTTCCTGGCCGGGCAACCCATGTTGATGTCGATGATCCCGGCGCCGAGCGCCGCCTGCCGGCGCGCGCCCTCGGCCATCTGCGCGGGTTCGTTGCCCACGATCTGCACCCAGCGCGGTCCGCCGTGACTGTCGGCCGCCAGGCGTCGCCGCGCGCTCGGTGCGCTCCACAGGCGCGTGTCGGCGGAAACCATCTCGGCGATCGCGAGCCGCGTGCCGAGGCGCACGCAGAGGTGGCGGAACGGAAGGTCCGTCACACCGACCATCGGCGCGAGCACCACGCGCGTGTCGACGCAAGAAGAACCGATGCGCAGCAATGAACGCCTCTCGCGGAACGTGAACAAGGGATGCCCCTCAGGGGGGGCGAATGATAGCGGCAGGCCGCGGGTGATTTAAAGAGGGAGCGGGAATTGCACCGGCATTGTGGCGTCGCCGCGCGCTGCGTTCCGTGCTCAGCCAGTGGCAGGTGCGGGGCGCACGAACAGACGGTAGTTGGTGGCGTTGGCGCCAGGGTCGCGGATCTCCAGGTGCACCGCGACGGCCTGGCGTACCGGCATGTCGCCGCGCGGCCCCGCCGGCAGGTATTCCGCCGGCGTGAACACGCGGCCGGCAAGCGCGCGCCCCTGCATGTCGGAGAACACGATCTCCAGATGCGGCCAGGCCTGCGGATACGCGGCGAGGTTGCTGAGCAGCGCATCGACCAGCAGCACGCCCTCGCGTCCGGGGGCCGGCCGGATCAGGAGGCCGTCGCTGCGGATCAGCGCCGTGTCGCGCGGGCGCGCCAGCGTGCAGCCGAGCAGCGCGCAGGCAGCATCCAGTCGCGGCCGCCAGTCGGGATCGCGCAGGAGCCGGTCGCGGTCGTGCCAGGCGAACTGGACGAGCAGCGCCAGCGCGGCGGCGATGCAGCCCAGCATCCAGCCGATGCGCCGCGGTGCCGGCGCCGCCTTGGCCGGAGCCCCGATCTCGATCGGCGGCGGGACGAATACCGGTGGTGGGCCGGGCGGCTGCGCCGCGTCGATCGCTGGCGCGTCGATGGCGGCGATCGTTGCCGCCGCTGCGTCGCCGCCGTCGCCAGGGTTCCTGGCGAGCGCATCGCCGTGGGTCGGTGCGGCGGGCGGCGCGCCGGATTCCGGCTCCTCGCGCAGCAGGTCGCGGATATAGCTCTCGTCCAGGCCGACAGGGCCGGGTGCCGGCGTCACGAGGCCGGGAGGCAGGATCAGTCCGGGTTCGGCCGATACCTGCTGCCGTCCGGCCTCGAACACATGGTTGCAGGCGCCGCAGCGCACCAGCCCTGCGGCCGCGCCCAGCTGCGCCGCCGTGACGCGGAACGCGGTCTGGCACAGCGGGCAGCGCGTGATCATGCCGGACACGGGGCAGGGCGCTCCGATCGCTGCAGCTCGATGCGGCACCACTCGTCGCGATGCGCGGTGCCGAGGTGCGTGAACCACGGCAGCCAGGCGGCAAGCACGCTGTCGGCCTGCGTCGCGAGCACGCCCGAGAGCACCGCGTGCCCGCCGGGAGCGACCAGCGCCGCCAGCCGCGGCGCGAGCTCGATCAGGGGGCCGGCGAGGATGTTGGCCAGCAGCAGCTCCGCGGGCGCGGCGTCGTCGAGCAGCGCGGGCGCGCCGACCAGCAGTCGCGCCGGCTCGTCGAGACCGTTGCGCGCGGCGTTGTCGTGGGTCGCGGTGAGCGCCTGCGGGTCGATGTCGACCGCGCGCACGCGACGGGCGCCGAGCAGCAGCGCAGCCACGCCGAGGATGCCCGAGCCGCAGCCGTAATCGATGACGTCGCGGCCCGCGACCGCATGCGTCGCCAGCCATTCCAGGCAGAGCGCCGTGGTCTGGTGCGTGCCGGTGCCGAAGGCGAGTCCCGGATCCAGGTGCATCACGATGGCGTCCGGATCGGCCACCTCGTGGCCGCTCGGGCAGACCCAGAAGCGCTCGCCGAAGCGCAGCGGCGCGAAGTACTGCAGCCACTCGCGCTCCCAGGCGCGGTCCTCGAGGTATTCCCACGGCAGTTCGCGCGCCGCTTCACCCAGCAGTGCAGCCAGCGCCGCGCCGGTCGCGTCACGGTCGGTGTCGGCGTCGAACAGCGCGATCAGGTCCACCTCGGGCCACAGCGGCGTCTCGCCGACGCCGGGCTCGAGGATCGGCAAGTCGCGGTGGTCAGCGAGCGTGACCGACAGCGCGCCGAGTGCGAGCAGCGCGTCCTCCACCGCCTCGACGCGGTCGGCGGTCGCCACCAGGCGCAGCTGCAGCCAGCCCATGGGGGCTCAGGTCTGCAGTTTCTTTTCGAGGTAGTGAATGCTCACGCCGCCGCGGCGGAAGGCCTCGTCGCGCACCAGCTGCTGGTGCAGCGGGATGTTGGTGCGGATGCCGTCGACCACGATCTCGTCGAGCGCGTTGCGCATGCGCATCAGGGCGCCGTGACGGTCGTCTGCCCAGCTGATCACCTTGCCGATCAGCGAATCGTAGTTCGGCGGAACGGTGTAGCCGCTGTAGAGATGCGAGTCGACGCGGATGCCGTTGCCCCCGGGCGCGTGGAAGCGGTGCACCTTGCCCGGGCAGGGCGCGAAGGTCCTCGGGTCCTCGGCGTTGATGCGGCACTCGAAGGCGTGGCCACGGAAGCGCACGTCCTCCTGGCGGATCGACAGCGGCCGGCCGCTGGCGATCAGGAGCTGCTCGCGCACGATGTCGATGCCGGTGATCGCCTCGGTCACCGGGTGCTCGACCTGCACGCGCGTGTTCATCTCGATGAAGTAGAACTGGCCGTTCTCGTACAGGAACTCGAAGGTGCCGGCGCCGCGATAACCGATCTTCAGGCAGGCCTGCACGCAACTCTCCGCCACCGCGCGCTTGAGCGCGTCCGCGATACCCGGGGCGGGCGCCTCTTCCAGCACCTTCTGGTGGCGCCGCTGCAGCGAGCAGTCGCGGTCGCCGAGGTGGATCGCGCCGCCCTTGCCGTCGCACAGCACCTGGAACTCGACGTGGCGCGGGTTCTCGAGGAACTTCTCGAGGTATACCGTGCCGTCGCCGAAGGCGGCCTGCGCCTCGTTGCGGGTCACGAAGACCGAGTTCAGCAGTGCCGCCTCGCTGTGCACCACGCGCATGCCGCGCCCGCCGCCGCCGGCCGCCGCCTTGATGATCACGGGGTAGCCGACCTGCCGCGCCATCGCGAGGATCTCGTCGCCGTCCTCGGGCAGCGCGCCGTCGGAGCCCGGCACCGTCGGCACGCCGGCCGCCTTCATCGCGTCCTTGGCGCGCACCTTGTCGCCCATCAGGCGGATCACGTCGGCGGTCGGGCCGATGAAGACGAAGCCGCTCTTCTCGACCTGTTCGGCGAAATCCGCGTTCTCGGCGAGGAAGCCGTAGCCGGGGTGGATGGCGACGGCGTCGGTGATCTCGGCGGCGCTGATGATCGACGGCACGTTGAGGTAGCTCTGCGCCGAGGGGTTGGGGCCGATACAGACGGCCTCGTCGGCCAGGCGCACGTGCATCAGGTCGCGGTCGACCTGGGAGTGCACCGCGACCGTGCGGATGCCGAGCTCCCGGCACGCGCGCAGGATGCGCAGCGCGATCTCGCCCCGGTTCGCAATGACAACTTTCTCGAGCATGGGTGGCGATCCTGTGCTGGGGCGGTGGCCGGTGCTCAGACGATGCTGACCAGCGGCTGGTCGAACTCGACCGGCTGGCCGTCCTCGACCAGGATCGCGCCGATCGTGCCGGCCTTGTCGGCCTCGATGTGGTTCATCATCTTCATGGCCTCGATGATGCAGATCACGTCGCCGGGCTTCACGCTCTGGCCGGCCTCGACGAAGGCCTTGGCGCCCGGCGAGGGCGAGCGGTAGAAGGTGCCCACCATCGGCGAGCGCAACAGGTGGCCCGCCGGCTCGGCGGCTGCGGCAGGCGTGGCCGGCGCCGCTGCCGCGGGCGCCGCAGCGGGTGCTGCCGGCGCAGCGTGCGCGGCCGCCATCGGCATCGGCATGGGCGGCGCGGCGTAGACCGGCTGCACGTGGCCGCGGCTGATGCGCACCGATTCCTCACCCTCGCAGATTTCGATTTCGGTGACATCGGAGCCTTCGAGCAGCTCGATGAGGGTCTTGATCTTGCGGATATCCATGGCGTGCCCTTCGCTGGTTTCAGGTTGCTGGTGTGAGGCGCGCGATCGCCGCCTGCAGCGCCAGTTCGTATCCGAGCGGACCGAGTCCGCAGATCACCCCGACGGCGACGTCGGAGAAATACGAGTGGCGGCGGAACGGCTCGCGCGCATGGACGTTGGAGATGTGCACTTCGATGAACGGGACGGCGACCCCGAGCAGGGCGTCGCGCAGGGCGACGCTGGTGTGCGTGAAGCCGCCCGGGTTGATCACGATGAACCCGATGCCCTCGGAGCGCGCCGCGTGGATGCGCTCGATCAGCTCGTGCTCGGCATTGCTCTGCAGGGTCTGCAGGTGATGCCCGGCGCCGACGGCGATGCCGGCGAGGCGCTGGTTGATCTGTTCCAGGGTCACGCTGCCGTAGGTCTGCGGCTCCCGTGCGCCCAGCAGGTTCAGGTTCGGGCCGTGCAGCACCAGGATCGTGGCCATGTCGATTCTTGCTCGCGGAGCGCGGTGCAAACCGCTGCCGGGGATTGTCGGTAAGCAGGCGCGATTCTGCCGCAAATCGCCCGATTCGTCCATAGAACGGAGCAGTTCGGGCACGATAAGCGCAAATTCGCTGAAAATGGGGCAGGATCAGCGTGCGCCGATGGTCTCCAGCACGATCGACGGCGTCAGCAGCTGCGGCAGCAGGATGGCCGCGGCGCCGGCCGCGGCGGGATAGTACAGGTACAGCGGTACGCCGCTGCGGCCGTGGGCCTGCAGCAGGGCGGTCAGCTCCGGGTCGCTGTTGGTCCAGTCGCCTTTCAGGTACACGATCCCCCGGTCGCGGAACGCCGCCAGCACCGCCGCCGAGGACAGCGCGATCCGCTCGTTCGCCAGGCAGGTGATGCACCAGTCGGCCGTGACGTTGACGAACACCGGGGTGGCGGCCGCGCGCAGCTCCTCCAGCCGGGCAGGGCTGTAGTCCTCCCACGCGCGACTCGCCTCGGCGCGCCCCGCCGGGCGCTCGTCGAGCAGCGGCGAGCGCAGCACCAGCAGCGCCGAGGCGCAGATCGCCGCGCCCAGCAGCCGCAGGGGCAGCGGGCGGCGGTGCAGCTTCGCGTGCTCCCAGCACCACAGCCCGAGGGCGATCAGCACGCAGCCGCCGGTCACGGCCGCCATGCCGTTCACGCCGGTCTGGTTGCCCACCACCCACAGCAGCCAGACGGCGGCCGCGTACAGCGGGAAGGCGAGGAACTGCTTGAAACCGTCCATCCACGGGCCGGGGCGGGGCAGCCGGTTCAGCAGCGCGGGGCTCATCGTCAACAGCACGAACGGCGCGGCCATGCCGAGGCCGAGCGCGGCGAAGATCGCCAGCGCGTAGACGGGCGGCTGCGTCATCGCGAAGCCGAGCGCCGTGCCCATGAACGGCGCGGAGCAGGGGCTCGCGACGACGGTGGCCAGCACGCCGGTGAAGAACGAGCCGCGGTAGCCGCCTTGGCGCGCGAGGCTCTCGCCGCTGCCCATGATGCCGGAGCCCAGGTCGATCATCCCCGAGAGTCCGAGCCCCATCACCGCGAACAGGTACGCGAGCGCCGCCACGAAGGCGGGCGACTGCAGGTGGAAGCCCCAGCCGATCGCGGCGCCCGCGCCGCGCAGCGCGAGCAGCAGGCCGGCGACGGCGACGAAGCTGAGCACCACCCCGGCCGCGTAGACCAGGCCGTGCAGCGCCTTGCCGTGACCGTCACCGCCCTTGGCCGCGATGCCCAGTACCTTCAGCGAGAGCACCGGGAACACGCACGGCATCAGGTTCAGGATCATGCCGCCCAGCGCCGCCAGCAGCGCCATCCACGCCAGGCGCGCGATGTCCGCCGGCGCCGCGGTGGGCACCGCGGCCGGCGCCGGGTTCGTCGCGGCGCCGGCCGGCCGTTGCTCCGCCGCGGTCTCGGTCACGCTGCCGGTGGCCGGGTCGAGCGCGAACAGGCGCGTGCGCGGCGGGTAGCACAGGCCGGCGTCGGCGCAGCCCTGCGACTTCACCTCGAGTCGCAGTGGACCCGGGCGGGGCAGGGGCACGGTCACCGCGAGCGCGCCGCGATAGACCTCGGTCGCCCCGAGGTTCGGGTCCTCGTGCGCCTCGCCGGCGGGCAGCGCGACCGCGATCGGCTCCGCGGCGCTCCCGGTCAGCAGCCGGAAGCCGATCCGTTCCCGGTAGAGGTAATAGCCCGGCGTGATGTCCCACCGCACCAGCGCCTGGCCTTCGTGCAACTCGACCGTGAGCGGATAGGCCTCGTCCACGCGCAGGAATTCGCGCGCGGTGCCCAGCATCGCGGTGCCGGGCGAGGTGCCGGCCAGCGGATCCGGTTGCGCGACGGCGACGTTCGTGCCCCACAGCAGGGCGCAGATCAGCAGCAGTCTCGGCATCATGGAACGGCATCCTTCGGGGCGGCGGCCGGTTCGGGCCGCGCGGCGCATTCTAGCCAGTGCCGGCGCGCCGCATCGAGGGTCAATAATTACCGCCCGTGCGCCGCGACGCCCTGTGGCAGAATACCGGCGATCGTCGTACCGAGGTCGTTCACCGCATGAGACGCACGCTTCCGGGCGCGTTCCTGCTCGCCCTGCTGGCGGGACCGGCGTTCGCCGCCCCGCTCGAGATCGCCTCCGCCTGGCTGCGCGAGCCCCCGCCGGGCAGCAGCGGCGCGGCCATCTACATGGAACTGCACAACCGCGGTGACGCGCCGGTCGCGGTCGTGGGCGCGCGCGTGGAGTCCGCCGCCAGCGCGGCCGTGCACGGCCACCGCCATGCCGACGGCATGATGCGCATGTACCCGGTGCCGCGGCTGGAGATCGCGGCGGGCGCCAGCGTGCGGCTTGAACCAGGCGGGTATCATCTGATGGTGGGAGGGCTGGCCGCGGCGCCGCGCGCTGGCGCGGTGCTGCCGTTCTGCCTGCGGCTGGAGGATGGCGCCGAGCAATGCGCCGAGGCGCGCGTCAGGGGAATCGGGGAGTGACAGCATGGAAACCGGCGTGAACATCGAGGAAGGACGGACGCGGGCCCTCGGCAAGACGCTGGCGCCGGGCGGCGCCGCGGCGGTGGGCGTTGCGGCGGCGGTGGGACTGCTCGCGATCGTGAACGTGGCGCTCTCCCTGTACTGGTCGAACGAGCCGGAGGCCTTCGACGTGCGCCAGTACGCCGCGCGCTTCGCGGAGCGCCAGGCGCGCCCGGTCGTGGTCGGCACCACGACCACGGCCACGCTGGTCGGCGTGGCCGAGATGCTGCTGGACAAGCCGGGCGGCTACCTCAGCAACGACCGGTTGCCGCCGGGCGTGCTGCTGGACAACATGCCGAACTGGGAGTTCGGCGCGCTGGTGCAGGTGCGCGACCTCGCGAAGGCGATGCGCGAGACGCTGAGCCGCTCGCAGTCGCAGTCGAAGGAAGACCCGGACCTCGCGCTGGCGGAACCGCAGTTCAACTTCGACAACAGCTCCTGGCTGCTGCCGCCCAGCGAGTCGGAGTACCGCGAGGGCATCCGGCACCTCGAGGCCTACGCCAAGCGCCTCGGCGACACCGCGAACCCCGACGCGCAGTTCTACGCCCGCGCCGACAACCTGCGCTACTGGCTCGGCACGGTGCAGAGCCGGCTCGGCAGCCTGTCGCAGCGCCTGAGCGCGAGCGTCGGCAAGACCCGTCTCAACGTCGACCTGGCCGGCGACCCGGCGGCGCACCAGTCGACGCCGGGCAGCAGCGAGTTCGAGTCGAAGACGCCGTGGTTCGAGATCGACGACGTCTTCTACGAGGCGCGCGGTTCGACCTGGGCGCTGATCCAGTTCCTGCGCGCGGTCGAGGTGGACTTCGCCGACGTGCTCGCGCGCAAGAACGCCGCCGTCAGCCTGCGCCAGATCATCCGCGAGCTCGAGGGCACGCAGGAGGCGATGTGGAGCCCGGTGATACTGAACGGCACCGGCTACGGACCGCTCGCGAACCATTCGCTGGTGATGGCCTCCTACATCTCGCGCGCCAACGCCGGCGTGATCGACCTGCGCGAACTGCTGGCGCAGGGCTGAGACGGCGGCGTCGGGTCCGGATTCATCCGGACCATGTTCGGCTGAAGCCGAACCTGCGCCGAACCTGCGCCGGACCTGCGCGCGCGCTCCGCAGGTCCGGCTTAGTCCGGACGTCGTTCAACCCTGCTCGCGGTTGAACTCCTCCAGCAGCTGGCGGTGCAGGGGCGCGGGCAGCCGCGGGCCGTAGTGCGTGACCAGTTCCGCCGCGGCGCGGTTCGCGAGCCGTCCCGCCGCGACCGCGTCGAAGCCGTTGGTGATGCCGAAGATGTAGGCGCCCGCGAACATGTCGCCGGCGCCGTTGGTGTCGATCGGCTTCACAGGGTGCGGCGCGATGCGGTGGTAATGACGCCCGTCGAAGACCAGCGCTCCCTCGCCGCCCAGCGTGACCGCGAAGGACCGCGCCACCCGGCGCAGGCCCTCGGCCGCGTCCTCCAGGCGCTCTGCGCCGGTCCATTCCTGCGCCTCCGCGAGGTTGCAGAACAGCAGGTCGATGTCGTCGGGACCGATCATGTCGGCCAGCCCGTCGCGAAAGTGCGCGACGATGCCGGGATCGGAGAAGCTGAGCGCGGTGCGCACGCCGTTGCGCGCGGCGAATTCGCGCGCCGCGATCGCCGCCGCGCGCCCGGTCGGCGAGGTGACGAGGTAGCCCTCGACGTAGAGGTACTCCGAGGCGGCGAGCGCGGCCTCGTCGAGGTTGTCCGCCGACAGCGTGGAGCTGATGCCGAGGAAGGTGTTCATCGTGCGCTCGGCGTCCGGCGTGATCATCACCAGGCACTTGCCGGTCACGCCGCTCTCGCGTCCCGCGCAGGCGTTGCAGTCGACGCCGGCGCGCGCCATGTCGGCCAGGTAGAAGCGCCCGTTCTCGTCGTCGGCGACCTTGCAGGTGTAGAACGCGCGCCCGCCGAAGCAGCTCGTGGCGATCACGGAGTTCGCGGCCGATCCGCCGCTCGCGCGCCGCGACGCCACCAGGTGCGTGCTGAGCATCGCGAGCAGCCGGTCCTGGCGCGCCTCGTCGACCAGCGTCATCACGCCCTTGTCGATGCCGGCGGAACCGAGGAACGTGTCGTCGACCTCGATCTCCGTGTCGACCAGTGCGGCGCCCATGCCGTAGACGTTGTATTTCTTCATGCGCTGTTCCGTTGTGCCGCGAACCGGGGGAGTTCCCGGCGCGCGATTATCCGCAGCGCGCGGGCGCGGCTCAATGTGAAAACCTGCATTTGTTTGTAGGGTATGGGGCTTCTCCGTACACTTGCGCCCCATGCCTTCCGTATCCGACCGCAGCCCGCAACGCGGCGTAGTCCACCAGCCCGAGCGAAAACCGCCGCGCAGATCCGACCGCAAGCCACCGCGCAAACCCGCCCCGGTCCGGCCGCGACGCTGGCCCGTCGTGCTGCTGCGCGTCGCGGCCGCGGGCGTCGTGGTGGGCGCGCTCCTGTTCATGTACCTGGACGCCTACATCCAGCGCGAGTTCTCGGGCAAGAAGTGGGCGGTGCCGGCGATGGTCTACGGGCGCCCGCTCGAGCTCTACGCCGGCGCCCCGGTGGGGCCGCGCGAGCTCGGCGCCGAGCTCGAGACGCTGGGATACCGTGCCGCCGGCGGCGCGGACGGCCGCCGGCACCTACACCGTCTCGGGCAGCACGGTGTCGATCGCGACGCGCGGCTTCCGCTTCTGGGACGGCGAGGAGCCCGCGCGGCGCCTGCGCGTGGAGTTCGCCGGCAACTCGGTGCGCGCGGTCCGCGACGAGCAGGGCACCGAGGTCGCGCTGGCGCGGCTGGAGCCGGTGCACATCGGCGGGATCTACCCGGCGCACAACGAGGACCGCATCCTGGTGCGGGTGAGCGACGTGCCGCCGCTGCTGATCCGCACGCTGATGGCGGTCGAGGACCAGAACTTCGACTCGCACCACGGCGTCTCGCTGAAGGGCATCGCGCGCGCGATGTGGGTCAACGTGAGCAGCGGCGCGCTCGAGCAGGGCGGCAGCACGCTGACGCAGCAGCTGGTCAAGAATTTCTTCCTGACCCGCGAGCGCACCATCACGCGCAAGCTCATGGAGCTCGCGATGGCGGTGGTGATGGAACTGCGCTACAGCAAGGAGGAGATCCTCGAGGCCTACCTGAACGAGATCTACCTCGGGCAGGACGGACACCGCGCCATCCACGGCTTCGGGCTCGCGAGCCACTACTACTTCAACCGGCCGATCAACGAGCTCGACACGCCGCAGATCGCGCTGCTGGTCGGCATGGTGCGCGGCCCCTCGTACTACGATCCGTGGCGCCATCCCGAGCGCGCGCGCGAGCGGCGCGACACGGTGCTCGCGCTGATGGTCGACCAGCAGGTCATCGGCACCGCGGAGGCGGCGAAGATCGCCGCGATGCCGCTCGGTGTGGGCGATCGCGACCAGGCGCGCTCGAAGTTCTATCCGGCCTACCTCGACCTGGTGCGGCGCCAGCTGCGCCGCGACTACAGCGAGGAGGTCCTCAGCTCCGAAGGCCTGCAGATCTTCACCGGCCTCGACCCGGCGGTACAGCGCGCGGCGGAGACCTCGCTGCAGGAGACGCTGGCGAAGATCGAGAACGACGCCAGGGCGCGCGGCAAGCCGCAACAGGGGCTGGAAGGCGCCGTGATCGTGACCCGAGTCGACAGCGGCGAGGTGCTGGCGGTGGTGGGCGGGCGCAACTCGCGCGTGGCCGGCTTCAACCGCGCGCTCGACGCCCAGCGCCCGGTGGGCTCGCTGATGAAGCCGGCGGTCTACCTCACCGCGCTGGAGGACGGTCGCTACACGCTGCTCACGCCGCTCGACGACGGGCCGGTGGCCTACAAGGGCGCCAACGGCCAGGTGTGGCGTCCGCGCAACTACGATCGCGAGGACCACGGCATGGTGCGGCTGCACCGCGCGCTGGCGCAGTCGTACAACCAGTCCACGGCGCGGCTCGGGCTGGAGCTCGGCATCGAGCGCGTGGTCGACACGATCCACCGCCTCGGCGTCGAGCGCGAGGTGCCGCCGCTGCCCTCGGTCGCGCTCGGCGCCGTGGCGCTCAGCCCGATCGAGGTCGCCGGGATGTACCAGACCATCGCCTCGGGCGGCTTCAGTTCGCCGCTGAGCGCTATCCGCGAGGTGATGGACGCCTCGGGTGAGCCTTTGACGCGCTATCCTGTGGCGGTGGAGCAGAAGGTGCGCCAGTCGGCGGTGTACCTGCTCGAATACGCGTTGAAGGAAGTGGTGCGCTCGGGCACCGCGCGGGCGGCCTACAACCGCCTGCCGTCGGGGCTGGTGGTGGCCGGCAAGACCGGCACCACCGACGACCAGCGCGACAGCTGGTTCGCGGGTTATTCCGGCGACCTGCTCGCGGTGGTGTGGATCGGGCGCGACGACAACGGCGTCACGGCGCTCACCGGCGCCACCGGGGCGCTGCCCGCGTGGACCGGGCTGATGGCGGCGGTGAGCCGCGAGCCGCGCCGCGCGCGCGCACCGGGCGGGGTGACCGAGACCTGGGTCGACGAGGCGGGCGGCGGGCTGAGCGGCGAGGGCTGCCCGGACGCGCGCCTGATGCCGTTCCTGAACGGCACCGAGCCGGACTACGACGCCGCCTGCACCGGCTCACGCTGGCCCTGGTCCGGCGGCAAGCCGGCCGAGGCGCCTGCCGCCGCCCCAGCGCCCGGCGCCGCGCCGCCGCAGCAACCGCGGCAGCAGCAGGAAGAGAAAGCGCGCGAGACGTGGTGGAAGCGCTGGTTCGGCGGCGGGCGCTGAGGCGTGCGCGCTTGCGCCGCCGCCCGATGCGACGGATTTGCACGGCTTCAGGACAACGGGGAAGCAATGATGAGCCAATCTGCCGGCCAGTGCTTGCGCGTGCTGCGCATCGCCGCCATCGCCTGCCTGCCGCTGCTCGGGGGCTGCGCCGGGCAGTTCGCCGAGTCGACGCACGCGCCGCCGCGCGTCGACGTGCCGGAGCCGGGCGCCGCGGCGGGCAGGCGTGCGCCCGCGCCGGCCGCGCCGCAGCCGGGCGTGGCGAAGGCCTATCCCGCGCGACCGGCCGCGGCGCCCGCGACCACCGCGCCGCGCCCGGCCTACCCGGCGGCGCAACCGCCGCGGGCGGGGCAGCCGCCGTCCGCGTACCCGGCCGCGCCGGGCGGCATCCCGGCGGCGGAGCCGGCTCCCGAGGCGGCGCTGCCGCTGCCCGGAGCCGCGCCCTCCGCGTCGGGGGACGGATTCACGATCGAGCCGGGCGATGATCGCGCCGCGGCGCAGGTCGAGCTGCACGCGCCGCCGCCGAGCGCGAACACCGCGGTGAACACCCTGCTCGCGCAGGCAGCGACGGAGCGCCGCGGCGGCAACCTCGATGCCGCGATCGCCGCGGCCGAGCGCGCTCTGCGCATCGCGCCGGCCGACCCTGCCGTGTACTGCGAGCTGGCCACGCTCCGGCTCGAGCGCGGCGATTACGCGCTGGCCGAGCAGCTCGCGCGCAAGGGGCTCAGCTACCAGCCCGACGCCGAGATGCAGCAGCGCCTGGGTGCGATCATCGAGCGCGCGCGGCGCGGGAAGTCGGGCTGACGCCGGGGACCGCCCCGCCGTCGGCCGCCGTCCATCGGGATGGGTGCCCGGGTGGCATGTGGCGGGTTCGGCCTTGCCGAACCCTTGTCGGGCTGAAGCCCGACCTACGGCAGGTCCGGCCGTTGGTCCGGCCGTTGGTCCGGCCTTAGGTTCGGCCGTAGGTTCGGCTTCAGCCGAACATTGGCCCTGATAGCCCTGATAGCCCTGATAGCGCTGATAGCCCGAATAGCCCCGACCGCATCTAGCGCCAGAGCCCCACTTACGCGCCGGGCCGGTGTTCCATGGGCTCTAGCCGGTAGCGTCCCGCGCCGTCGCGGCGGAACTCGAGCCGGCGCGTGATGCAGGCCGGCATCTCGTCGGCCTCGTGGCTCACGTAGAGCATCTGCGTGCGCGTCTCGTGCCCGATGCGGTCGATCAGTTCCAGCACGCGGCGGCGGTTCGCCTCGTCGAGGCCCGAGCACGGCTCGTCGAGGATCAGGATCGGCGGGTGCTTCACCATCGCGCGCGCGATCAGCATCATGCGCTGCTCGCCGAAGGAGAGCGCGTCGAAGCGCTCGGCGGCGCGCTCCGACAACCCGAGCACGCCGAGCCACTCGCGCGCCAGCTTCGCCTGCCCGGGGCCGCAGGTGTCGTAGAGTCCCAGCGTGTCGAAGAAGCCGCTGGCCACGACGTCGAAGGCGCGGGTGCGCGGCGGGTAGGACAGGTGCAGCTGGTTGCTGACGATGCCGAAACGGCGCTTGATGTCCCACACCGACTCGCCGCTGCCGCGCAGGCGGCCGAAGAGCTTCACGTGCTGGCCGTAGGCGCGCGGGTTGTCGCCGCAGATCAGCGCCAGCAGCGTCGACTTGCCGCAGCCGTTGGGCCCCGCGATGCACAGGTGCTCGCCGGGCTCGAGGCGCAGGCCGACGCCGTCCAGCACCTCGTTCTCGCCGTAGTGCGCGTGCACGTCCCGGAGCTCGATCAGCGGGCCGTCGCAGGGCTCCGCGGGCGCGTCGTCGGGCGGCGCGGGCAGCGGCACGGCCGCGAGCCGCGCGCCGGGGCCGAAGAGCCGCTGCATCGCGGCGCCCGCGAGCACGGCCTCGCGCGGCCCGCGGTCGCAGGCCCGGCCGCGCTCGAGCAGCAGCACGTGGCTGATGCCGGGCGCGATGTCCTGCGGTCGGCGCGTCAGCAGCAGCACGTGAGTGGGCCCGCCGAGCAGCTCGTCGACCAGCGCGCGCAGGACCTGCCGCGAGGCGCGGTCGACGCCTTCGAAGGGGTTGTCCAGCACCATCAGGCGTGGCTCCATCAGCAGCGCGTGCGCGAACAGCGTGCGGCGGGTCTCGCCGCTCGAGAGGAAGCGGATGCCGCGCTCCATCAGCGCCTCGATGCCGAGCATCGCGGCCACTTCGCCTGCGCGCGCGGGGCGGCGCGCCGCCGCTGCGAGCAGCGCGCGCACGGTGGTGCCGGCGTCGACGGCGTTCTCCAGGTAATCGCTGATGTCGTGGCGCGCGTCGGCGGCGCAGAGCTCGCGCTGCGCCTCGAACGAGACCCACGCGATCCGGGCCGGCGTGATGTCGGCGGCGAGTTCGAGCTCGCCGCTCGCCGGGTGCAGCGCGCCTGCGATCAGCTGCGCCAGCAGCGTCTTGCCGGCGCCGTTCGGGCCGAGCACGGCCCACTGCTCACCCGGCGCGGCGCTCCAGTCGAAGCCGCGCAGGAACAATTTGCCGTGCAGGCGCACGGAGACGTCGCGCAAGCGGAGCCAGGACGCCCCGGGGCCGGTGTGGTGCTGCTGCATGCGGTGAAAATCCCTCGTGAATCGGCTATTGTCCCGGCTGACCGCCGAAGAGCAAGAGCGGTATCGCGGCGGCAGATCGAGATGGCCCGGAAAAAAGCACAGGACGACACGAGCCCCGCGCTGTACGACCTCGGCGCGGCGGTGCAGCTGCTGGCGGAATATCGCCCGCGCCGCAAGCTGGTGCGGCGCATCCTGGCGCGCTCCGCGGTGGGGCTCTATCTCAGCGACCACCTGCCCGGCGGGCTCTCGGTGCTGATGATCAAGCGCGCCGACCGCGAGGGCGACCGCTGGTCCGGCCACATGGCCTTTCCCGGCGGGCGCAAGGACCGCGGCGATCGCAACACGCTGGCGACCGCCAAGCGCGAGACGCTGGAAGAGGTCGCGCTGGACGCCGATCGCCACGCGCGCCTCATCGGCCGGCTGTCGGACATCCCGACGCACCCGCCGCTGCGCGGCGGCGCGATGATCATCACGCCCTACGTGTTCCAGCTGCGTTCGCTGCCGCCGCTCGTGCCCAACCACGAAGTCGCCGACGTGGTGTGGGTGCCGCTGCCCTTCCTGGCCGATCGCGCCAACCGCGAGAAGATGCGCGTGGCGCCGAACGGGGTGCCGCTCGAGTTGCCTTGCTACCTGTACGGCGAGCACCGCATCTGGGGGCTCTCGCTGATGATGCTCGACGAACTGCTCGACGTGCTGGTCTGACCGCGGCCGATGATGCTAGAGTCGCGCCCGCTTCCGGGCACCCCCTCCACGACGCGCCGCCCACCTTTGCTTCGCTCCGGGCCGACCCCCTGCCGGCAGGTCGTTGCGGCGCCGCGCCGGCGTGGACGATGCCGCATCCCGATGCCCCGCGAGGACGATTGCGCACGATGAGCGGACGATGGCTGAAACCGTGTGAGCGGCTGCTGCTGGCGCGGCCCTGGCACAGCCTGCTGGTGATGCTCGCGCTGCTGCTGATCGTCGGTGCGCACATACCCGGCCTGCGCGTCGACGCGCCGGTGCAGGCGCCGGGCGCCGACGCTGCCGCGCGCGCCTTCGCCCGCGGGCTCGCCGGCGAGTTCGGGCCGCAGGACTTCCTCGTGCTCACCTACCGGCCGCTGCGCGAGGACCTGATGTCGGAACTCGTGCTCGAGCGCATCGCGCGGCTGCGCGTGGAGCTCGCCGGGGTGGCCGGGGTGCACGCCGTGCACAGCCTGCTCGAGGTGCCGCTGCTGTTCAGCCCGCCGATCCGCTTCGCCGACATCGGCGGGGATCTGCTGCACGTGCAGGACACCGGGGTCGACACGGACCTCGCGCGGGCCGAGCTCATGCAGAGCCCCCTGTACCGCCGCTCGCTGCTCGCGGGCGACGGCCAGCAGACGGCGCTGCGCATCACGCTGGAGCCCGAGGCCGCGGAGGCGCTGCTCGCGGGGCAGCGCCGGCTGCTCGACGACCTGCACGCCGTGCTGGCGCGTCATCGCGACGAGGCCACGCTGTTCCTGGGCGGCGCGGCGCTCGGCACGGCCGCGACGCCGGCCTTCGTGCAGCGGGACTTCGTGCGCTACGGGGCGGCGATACCCGCCGTGATGGCCCTGTTGCTGCTCGCGCTGTGGCGGCGACCGCAGTGGGCGATCGTTCCGCCTGCTGCCGGGGGCGCTTGCGTCGTGCTGCTGCTCGGCCTGCTCGGCTGGAGCGCTCGCGCGCCCGGGGCGGTCCCGGCCGGCGCGATTGCCGTCGCGCTGGCCGCGGCGTCCGTCATGGCGCTGCGCCTGGTCGCGGCCTGCCGCGAGCGCCTGGCGCGGGAGCCCGCGCGCGCACCGCGCGAGCTGGTCGGCGAAACGCTGCACGAGCTGCTCGCACCGCTGCTGGGCGGCGCGGCCGTGGCGGTCGTCGCGGCGCTCGCGCTCGCTGCGGGCGGACTCGCGCCGGTTGCCTCCCTCGGCGTGACCGCCGCGCTCGGCATCGGGCTGGCGGCGCTGGTGGCCAGCGTGCTGGTGCCGGTGCTGCTGCTGCTCGCCGCCGGCGGCGGGCGGCAGGCGGTGGCGTCCCCGCGGGCGCTGGAACGCCTTGCCGCGCTGCCCGCGCGTCACGGCATCGCCGCGACGCTGCTGGCGCTGGCGCTGGCGGCCGGGGGGCTCGCCGGAGTGCAGCGGCTGCAACCCGAGGACCGGTTGCTGGAGCGCTTCGGCACATCCACCGCGCTGTACCGCGGCACGCTGGACATCGACCGCGAATTCGGCGGTTCCGATGCGCTCGCGATCGTGCTCGAGTCGGACACGCCGGGGCAGGCGGGAGCGGGATCCGCGAACCCGTGGTACAGCGCCCGCGGTCTGCAGCGCCTGCGCCAGGTGCACGAGTACCTCGACGTCCTGGACGGAAGCGCCGGGGTGCGCTCGCTGGCGCTGTTCGGCGCGACCGCGGCCGAGCTGCTGGGCGGCACGGCCGACGACGGGCAGCTGGCCGCCGCGTGGCGCGGCATGCCGGCGGCGCGGCGCGCGCTGTTGCTCGAGCCCTGGCTGTCGGCCGACGCGCCCCGCACCCTGGTCGTGGTGGGGCTGAACGGGACCGGCGCTGCCCCGCCGCGCGACGAGCTGGCGGGGCGCATCCGCGCGCAGCTGGTCGGGGAGTTCGGCTTCGCGCCGGAGCAGGTGCGCATCGGCGGTCCGGCGCCGGGCCCGGGCAGCGCGTCGCAGACGCTGCTCCGCACGCAGCTCGTCGCCGCCGCGGCGGCCTGTGCCGTGCTCGCGCTGCTGGTGCTCGCGCGCTTCCGTTCGCCGCTGCTCGCGCTGCTGGCGCTGGCGCCCAGCCTGTGCACCGCCGCGGTGGCCGTGGGCGCGCCGGGCTGGCTCGGCGTGCCGCTCGGACCTTTCACCGCCGCGTTCGCCGCGCTCGCGGTGGCGAGCTGTGCCGCCGGCACCCTGCACGCCCTGTGGCGCGTCGCGGCGGCGCTGCGCGCGGGCGCCGATCACGCGAGCGCGCTGCAGCGCTCGGGCGCCGCGGCGGCGCTGTGCTACATTCCCCCCGGCATCGGCGCGGCCTTCGCGCTGCTGATGGCGTCCGATTTCCGCCCTAGCGCCGACCTCGGCCTGCTGTGCGCGGTGGCGCTGACGGCCGCCGCGGGCTTCACCGCGCTGCTGCTGCCGCCGTTGCTGCTGTGGTTCCGGCTGCCGGCCCGGCGCAGTGCGCCGGGCCGGGAGGACGGCTTCGATCCCGCGAACGCGTGAGGCACGCATGAATACCGAAGAGCTGCCCCTGTTCCCGCTGAGCGCCGTGCTGCTGCCAGGCGGGCGCCTGCCGCTGCAGATCTTCGAGCCGCGCTACCTCGACCTCGTGAGCCATTGCATGAAGACCGACTCGGGCTTCGGCATCGTGCGCATCACCAGCGGGCACGAAGTGATCATTGCGCAGGGGACGACGCCGCCCGCCACCGCGGAGATCGGCACGCTCGCGCGCATCGTCGACTGGGATGCGCTGCCCGCGGGGCGCCTGCGCATCACGGTGGAAGGCTCGCGCCGCTTCCGCATCCTGGACAGCCGCGTGCAGGCGAACGGCCTGCTGCTGGGCGAGGTGCAGTGGCTGGCGGAGCCCGCGAGCGGGCCGCTGGCGGACGAGCACCTGTTCCTGCACGACATCATGAGCGGTCTAGCCGAGCATCCCGCGCTCGCGCGCCTCGGCGTGAGCGGCAGCTGGGCCGACAGCGCGAGCCTGTCGTGGGCGCTCGCGCAATACCTGCCGCTCGAGGAAAGCGACCGCTACGCGGTGCTCGGAGAATCCGAGCCGCTGGCGCGGCTCGCCTACCTGGACCGCCTGGTCAAGGCGATGGGCAGTTCCTGAGACGGGGCCCGGCGCTCAGTACGCGCCGGACTCGGGCTCGGCCACGAAGATCTCCACGCGGCGGTTGCGTGCGCGGCCCTCGGCGGTGTCGTTGCTGGCGACGGGTTCGCGCGAACCGCGGCCGTCGATGCTGATGCGGTTCATCGAGACGCCGCGCGCCGCCAGGTAATCGCGCGTGCTCGCGGCGCGGTTGATCGACAGCGGGTTGTTGATCGCGTCGCTGCCCGTGCTGTCGGTGTGCCCGATGATCGTGACGCGCGTGGCGGCATTCTCCTGCAGGCCGCGTGCGAACTGGTCCAGCACCGCGCGGAAGTCGGGCTTGATCGCGTAGCGGTTGGTGTCGAAGGAGATATCGCTCGGGATGTCGAGCATCAGCCGGTTGTCCGCGGTCTGCGACACCGTGACGCCGGTGCCCGCCGTTGCCGCTTCCATCTGCTCCTTCTGGCGCTGCATCTTCTTCGACCACACGTTGCCGGCGATCGCGCCGCCCACGGCCCCGATGGCGGCGCCCGTGGCGGCGCCCTCGCGCGAGCCGCCGATCGCGGCGCCGAGCACCGCGCCCGCTGCGGCGCCGATGCCGGCGCCCTTGCCGGTGTCGCGCTGCGTCTGGTCCATGTTGGCGCAGCCGCCGAGCGGCAACACGGTGGCTATGACGAGGACGCTGCACAACTTCTTCATCGCGATCTCCTGATGCGGGGGCGGCTGCCGTGGCGGCCGGGACGTTAGGGCCCGGCTATCCTCGGTGGACTGCGTACGACGGCGCGAGTTTCATTTCGGCAAAAATTCCACACAACCGCCCGGGCCCGGTCGACAGCAGGATCGCGAGGCCCGGCAGGTCCAGCGGATTGCGCAGGAAGCCGATGCTGCGGTTGAGCTCGGCGCTGTCGAGCTGGCTGTCGCGCAGCAACTCGCCCATCACGCCCATCATCGCGGTGCCGCCGGCGAGGTACTTGCCGAGCGCCGGCAGGATCATGAAGAACACCAGCTCCACGGCCGAGCGCCCTGCACCGGGAACGGCGGTGATGATCAGCTCCGCGCGCGCCTGGTGGCTGGCGCGCGGGGACAGGACGCCGACGCCGTCACGGCGCCTCGGTCTTCACCGCCTGGGTGATGTTGCCCGGCCGCCGCAGCATCTTGTCGATGTCCCCGATGTGCATCGCCTCCTCGGCGATCTTCTGCCGCGCGTATTCCTCGATGGTGATCGAGCCCGCGTCTTCGGCCAGGCGCAGCAATTGCTTGTAGAGGTCGACGCCCTGGATCTCGAAGTCCATGGATTCCCTGAGCATCTCGCGCAGGTCGTGGTGGTGCGTCTCCAGCAGCGGACCGATGCCGAGCGACGGATACCCGCCGATCAGCGTGATCATCTCTCCCGCCGCGACAGCATGCGCCAGCGTTTCACTGGCGGCGCTGCGGAACCAGTTCACGACGGGAATGCGGCTGAAGCCGAACACCATCAGGGAGTAATGGGTGTAGCGAACCACTCCCGCCATCTCGTGCTCGAGGATGCGGTTCAGCGCGGCGATTATCGGCTCGCGGTTGGGCATGTCGGTCTTCATGTTTCACCTCCGCCCGCAGGGGCGATGATCGGCGCCCCCCCGATGGCTCAGTCGCCGCCCAGGTTCCAGGTCAGGCGCAGCCACACCGAACGCCCGCGTTCGACGAAGCAGGCGGTCTCGGGCAACTTGCCGTTCGCGGTACCGGTGCCGGCGGTGGTCGAGCCGACGATGTAGTTTTCCCGGTACGTCTGCGGGTTGCAGGCGCCGTACACGATTTCGTCGGTGAGATTGTCCCCGATCACCTCGACCACCCATCGGTCGTTCGCCCCGACCAGGCCGATGTTGGCGCTGGTCTTCACGTAGGAGTCCTGGTACGCATCCTTGAAATTCGTGGGCGATGCGGAGTAGGAATCCGAGTACTGGGTGTTGGAGCCCAGGCGCAGCGTCATGTCGGCGAACACCGGTGTTGCATAATCGAAGCCGAAATTCGCGGTCCATTCCGGTGCGCGCACCAGCGGCTCACCCGCGAGATCCTGGTAGTCCCCTTTGCCGTCGCCATCGACATCGATGTTGCAGCCCTGGGCGAGGCTCTGACCGATCCAGCAATCGGCATCGGCAAAGTCCTCGTATTCGGCCTTGTTCCAGTTGAGCGCGCCGAACAGCGTCAGCCCCTCGAGCGCAGGCGGCACATAGGTGACATCCACGTCGACGCCATAGACCTCGGCGGACGCCGCGTTCGTCGTCTTGACGCCGAACACGCCGTTGGCCGGGTCGAACACGTTCTTTTCGACCTGCATGTCGTCGTACTTGTAGTAGTAGCCCGAGGCATTGAAGGCGAGCGTGTCGTCCAGCCAGCGACTCTTGAGGCCGAGTTCTCCGCCCTGCACCTTCTCGTCCTTGAACGACGAGTCCTCGCCGGGCTTGGCCGTCGTGAGGTCGAAGGAGCCGGACTTGTAGGCCTGCTTCAGGTTGGCGAAGACCGTCAGGCTTTCCGTCGCCGTCCAGGTCAACGAGACTTCGGGAGACCAGTTGTCCGATCCGAGGTCCGGGTTGCCCAACGGGTTCGGTACCGGTGCAGGCAGCCACTCCACGGTCCTGTCCGGACGCGTGATGGTGCGCACCATCTGGCTGTGTTCGCGATCCTCGGCGGTCCAGCGCGCGCCGAGGCCCAGTTCGAGATCCGGCGTGATCTGCCACAACACCTGCCCGAAACCGGAGATCGTCTCGGCATCCATTTCGTTGTCTGCCCAGGTCAGGGCCTGACCCAGGTTGAAGCGCGGCGACAGCTTCTGCATCGTCTGGTTCCACGGCAGTCAGCTCAGGTAATCCGTTTCCCCGGTCTGGTAAAAGCCGCCCAGCGTGAAGTTCAGGTCGCCGTCGAAATTCGACGTCAGGCGCAATTCCTGCGTGAAATCGTTGCGCTCGAAATGGCCCTGGTTGGCCATGGGGGTACCGAACCCCGTCGTGATGCCGAGGTTCACGAGGGACGACTGGTCGACGTCGTAGTAGCCCGTGACCGAGGTCAGCGTGAGATCGTTGCCGAAATCGTAGTTCAGTTCCAGCGACCCGAAATACTGTTCGAGGTCGCTGTAGGGCACGCCGCCGTTGCGGACACCGGGATAGGCGGCCGGGTCCATGTAGGAGTATTTCTGCTTGTCGTCCTTCTTGCAGTCCTCGCCGCCGATCCAGTCGACACCGAGCGCGTGAAAGGCCGAGTTGGTCCCGAGCGGGCAGGAGACGAGTTGCGGCTCCCCGCCCCAGCCCTTGGTCTCGACGTCGTTGTAGTTCACCTTGAAGCGCGCGCTGAAGCTCTCGGTCGGGTTCCAGAGCGCCGTTCCCCGGAGCAGCAGGGAATCCCTGTTCGGAAAGTCCTTCTTGGTGACCGGCGCGGCCCCGAGGCTCCCGAAGGCGGGAACAACCGCCTGGCCCGGCACGGCGTCGTTGCGGAAATAACCGTCCATGTCGGAAAACTGCGCCGCCAGCCGCAGGCCGAGCGTGTCCGTGACCGGCCCCGAGACGATCGCCTCGCCCAGCGCCTCCTCGGCTTCGAACTCGTAGCCGGCGCGCAGCACGACCTCGTTCTTGTCGATGGGATCCGCCGTCCGGATCGCGATCACGCCGGCCGGGGCCGCCTTGCCGAAGAACAGCGCCTGCGGTCCTTTCAGGACCTGGACGTTGGCCATGTCGAAGCTGGCCGCCTGGAAGGCAAGCCCCTGGGTGAACTGCATGCCGTCGGCCACCAGCGCCACCGACTGGTCTATCGCGGGGTTCTTCGTGGACGTGCCGACACCGCGCATCGAGACCTGGACGCCGGACGCCAGCACGCCGGAGCCGAAATTCAGGCCCGGCACCTTGTCGGCGATGCCCTTGACGTCGCCGACGGCGTATTGGTCCAGGGTCTCCTGGGACAGCACCGTCGCGGTCGTCGGTACCTTCATGATCGATTCGTCGCGCTTGCGCGCGGTCACGATGACTTCTTCGAGCTGCGCCGCCGCGGCCGGCGTCACCTCCAGCGCCAGGCCGACGGCGATTGCCGCTGCAAGAACACGCGTGGAAAAGTGCCTGCTCATGGGTGCCCCCTGTGTTTCACGTTTCTGGTTATCGGGATCTTCTTCATGTGAGCGCGAATCCGGTCGGCAGGCGCTCGCTGCCCCGCGCACGGTGGAACGGGTGCCACGCCGGCGGCTGCGTGAGGTCGGGGTCCGCAAGCGTCTGCATCCGCAACGATCGTTTCGGGTTCGTGTCGACGGGAGCGGCGATACTCCTCGACGCGACCGCGCGATGCGCCGCCGCGTGTCCGCATTCGTCCAGGCGCCGATTTGGCATCGTGCATCGAGACCTGCGTTGTAATTATCGGTTTTCACACTACACCCTGCGCTTGCGCTCTGCAAGGCGCGCGGGAAGCCGCGCAAACACGCATAAATGCGGCCGATGGCTGCCATAACCCGCACCGATTTTACAGTCGTGGGGCGGCTCGCTATGGTCGGGCGCCAAAGCGAGGACGTGCGAGGAGCAGACGATGGGAGCGACGCCGTCACCGGCCGGTCCGGACACCATCCGCCAGTTCTACCGTTTCATCGAGTCGGGGCGCTTCGACGAGGCCATCGGCATGCTGGCCGAGGACGTCGTCATCCGCGAGCCGGCGGATCTGCCCTACGGCGGCGAATACCACGGCATCGACGGCTTCCGCGAACTCATGGGCCGGATCGGCGCGGTGGCGGAGCTGGGCAGCGACCGGGTCGAGGTGCTCGACGCGAGCAACCCCATCGTCGTGCGCCTGGTCTCCAGGATCACCTCGAGGCGCACCGGGGAGGCGGTCGTCGTGGATGTCGTCGAACTGTATCGCGTGCGCGACGGCCGCATCGCGGAGATGGACATCTACTACAAGACCCCGTCGGCAGTCGCCGCGCTATGGGCGCAGGCGTAGGGCGCGCCCGGCGCTGCCTTGCGCGGTAGTCTTCACGCCCGGGGCCCGTCGGCCGCGATCGCCCGCTCCAGCAGCAGCAGCCGGTCGTTGCCGAAGTACATGTCGGTGCCGTTGACGAACATCGTCGGCGTGCCGAAGCCGCCGCGCGCGACGAGTTCCTCGGTGTTGCGCCGCAGGCGCTCCTTGAGCGCCGGCTGCGCGATGCGCTCGAGGAATGCGGGCCCGTCGAATCCGACCGACGCCGCGATCTGCGCCACCACGTCGGGCTGCGAGATGTCGGCGAGATCGCGCCAGTAGCGCTGGAACACGGCGCGCGCATAGGGCACGAGCCGGCCCTCGTCGAGCGCCACCAGCGCGCCGCGCATCGCCTGCACGCTGTTGACCGGAAACACCGCGGGCCAGCCGATCTCCAGCCCGTAGTAGCGCGCCCAGTCGGCGAGGTCCTTCTGCATGTAGGCGAAGCGGCGCGGGTTCGGGTTCGCGCGCGCGGCGTAGACTTCCTGGTTGACCGCGTTGAACACGCCGCCGACCAGGATCGGGCGCCAGTCGATCGCGACGCCGTGGCGCGCGGCGATCGGCTGGATGCCCTCGAAGGCGAGATAGGTCCAGGGGCTCGAGCAGTCGAAGAAGAATTCCAGCTTCATGTGCCGGCCCTCCCGGGGCCCTGGTTGCTGCCGTTGCGCGAGCGGCGATGGGCCCAGAATACGACACCGCCCGCGGCGAGTGCGACCACGGCGAGTGCGAGCAGCAGGCGCGGCGAGGCGAGGCGCGTGTCGACGGCGGCGCCGAGCAGGTAGCCGGGCAGGATGTACACCGGTGCCCAGCCGAGCGCCGAGGCCACGTTGATCGCAAAGAAGGCGCGCGCCGGCATGTTGAGGATGCCCGCCACCAGCGGGATGACCGGCCGGATCGGCTCCACGAAGCGGCCGATCGCGACGCTGCCGGCGCCGTAGCGCGCGAAGAAGCGCTCCCCGTTGGCGATCCACTCCGGATTGTGGCGGAACGGCCACGCCCGCTTGATGTCCTGGTGGAAGATGCGCCCGAGCAGGAAGCTCACGCCGTCGCCCGCCACGGCGCCCAGGAAGGCCGCGAGCAGGCATTCGGGCAGGCCGAGCGCGCCGGAGCCGGCCACGAAGGCGGCTGCGCCGAGCAGCGCGACGCCCGGCACCGCGATGCCCAGGATCGCGAAGGATTCGACGAACGAGACCAGCGCGATCACGGCGGCCACCCAGGCGGGGTGCTGCTCGAGCCAGGACTGCACGGCGCTCGCGTCGGGAAGGGGCATCGGTGGCGGTATTCCTCGGCTGTCGGGCCGCTCCCGCCGCCGTCGTGCCGGGGCGGCGGGTGCGGCAGGCGGGGGGACGCGGATATAATGCCACCTCTTCGCGCCGCTGCAGGCGCAAACCACCCTCATCCGGAACCGCAGATCGCATGGATATCGGGTCTTACATGGCCGAGGTCGGCCGGGAAGCGCGGGCCGCCTCGCGGCTGATGGCGCGCGCCACGACGCAGGCAAAGAACGCGGCGCTGCACGAGGCGGGCGCGGCCATCGCGGCCGCGCGCGCCGAGCTCGCCGCCGCCAACGGCGAGGACATGGCGCGCGCCGCCGGACAGGGACTGGACGCCGCGGCGCTGGACCGGCTGAAACTCACCGACGCGCGCATCGACGCGATGATCGAGGGGCTCTCGCAGGTCGCCGCGCTGCCGGACCCGGTCGGCGTGATCACCGATCTCGCCTACCGCCCGAGCGGCATCCAGGTCGGGCGCATGCGCGTGCCGCTCGGCGTGGTCGGCATCATCTACGAGTCGCGACCGAACGTGACCGCCGACGCCGCGAGCCTCTGCCTCAAGTCGGGCAACGCGGCGATCCTGCGCGGCGGCTCGGAGTCGCTCGCCTCGAACCGCGTGATCGCCGCCTGCATGCACCGCGGGCTCCGCGCCGCCGGGCTGCCGGAGCGCGCGCTGCAGGTGATCGCCACCGCGGACCGGGCCGCGGTGGGCCACCTGATCACGATGCCGGAGCACGTCGACGTGATCGTTCCGCGCGGCGGCAAGGGCCTGATCGAACGCATCTCGGCCGACGCCCGCATCCCCGTGCTGAAGCACCTCGACGGCATCTGCCACGTCTACATCGACGACCGCGCCGACCTCGACAAGGCCTTCGCGGTGGCGCTCAACGCCAAGACGCAGCGCTACGGCACCTGCAACACCATGGAGACGCTGCTGGTCGCGGCGCCGGTGGCCGCGGCGATACTGCCGCGGCTCGGCGCGGCCTACGCGGAGCACGGCGTGGAACTGCGCGGCTGCGCGCGCAGCTGCGAACTGCTGCCACAGGCCGTGCGCGCGACCGAGGAGGACTGGTCCACCGAGTATCTGGCGCCGATCCTCGCCATCCGCGTCGTCGCGGACCTCGACGAGGCGGTGGAGCACATCGCGCGCTACGGCTCGCAGCACACCGACGCGATCGTGACCGAGGACTACAGCCGCGCGCGGCGATTCCTGCGCGAGGTGGATTCGTCCTCGGTGATGGTCAACGCCTCGACGCGCTTCGCCGACGGCTTCGAATACGGCCTGGGCGCCGAGATCGGCATCTCCACCGACAAGATCCACGCGCGCGGCCCGGTCGGGCTCGAGGGGCTGACCTCGCAGAAATACGTGGTGCTGGGCGACGGGCATGTGCGCGGCTGATCCGGCGCGGGAGCGCGGGTGAGCAGCAGCGCCGCGCGCCGCATCGGCATCTTCGGCGGCACCTTCGACCCGGTCCACAACGGCCACCTGCGCACCGCGCTGGAGGTCGCCGAGCTGCTCGCGCTCGACGAGCTCAGGCTGGTGCCGGCCAGTGTGCCGCCGCACCGCGGTGCGCCGCTGGCCACCGCGATGGAACGGCTGCGCATGCTCGAGCTCGCCGCCGACGCAAACCCCGGTTTCGTCGTCGACGACCGTGAACTCGTGCGCGGCGGCGCCTCGTACACCATCGACACCCTGCGCTCGCTGCGCGCGGAACTGGGCGCGGCCGCGCGGCTCTGCCTGATCGTGGGGCTGGACGCCTTCGCCGCGATCGACACCTGGAAGGAGTGGCGCGCGCTCGCCGAGCACGCCCACCTCGTGGTGGTGCAGCGTCCGGGTGCGGCGCTCGCGCTCGGCGAGGAGGCCGGGCGCTGGGCCGCGGCGCGGTTCGCCGGGGACCCCGCCGCGGCGCTGGCCGGCGCCGCGCAGGGCGCGATCCTGCGCCTCGAGCTGACGCAGCTCGCGATCTCGGCCACCCACATCCGGGCGCTGCTCGCCGAGGGCCGCTCGCCGCGCTACCTGCTGCCCGACGCGGTGCTCGACTACATCCGGGAGAACCGCATCTACACACGCGCCGCGGCGCACACGGGGGACACAGATTGAGCAAGAAGGATTCGGCGGAACTGGCCGCGCTCGCGGTGCGCGCCATCGAGGACCTCAAGGGCCAGGACATCGTGCGGCTGGACGTGCGCAAGCTCACCGACGTGACGGACTACCTCGTCATCGCGACGGGGACCTCGTCGCGCCACGTGAAGTCCATCGCCGACAACGTGCTCGAGGAGATGCGCAAGGCGGGCGAGCGTCCGATCGGCGTCGAGGGCGCCGACGCCGGCGAGTGGATCCTGGCGGACTTCGGCGGCGTGGTGGTGCACGTGATGGGCGCCGAGCCGCGGCGCTTCTACGCCATCGAGAAGCTCTGGTCGGAATTGCCGGAGACCCGCTGATGGCGGCGCGCCTGCGCATTCTCGCGGTGGGCACGCGCATGCCGGCCTGGGTGCAGGCGGGCTTTGCCGAGTACCACAAGCGCATGCCGCGCGACTTCGCGGTGGAGCTGCGCGAGATCCCGGTGTCGCGCCGCGACGGCGCGCGCGCGGTGGCCGAGGAGGGCGAGGCGCTGCTTGCGGCGCTCGCGCCCGAGGAGCACGTGGTCGCGCTCGAGGTGGGCGGCGAGCCGTGGAGCACCGCGGACCTCGCGGCCCGGCTGCGCGCCTGGCGCGACGAGGGCCGGCGCGCCGCGTTCCTGATCGGCGGCCCCGACGGCCTGTCCGATGCCTGCCGCGCCCGCGCGGCCGGCCAGTGGTCGCTGTCGCGGCTCACGTTGCCGCATCCGCTGGTGCGCATCGTGCTGATGGAGCAGATCTACCGCGCGTGGACCATCCTCGGCGCCCACCCGTATCACCGCTGAGCGCGCGATGGCCGAGCGACTCGCGATCAAGGACACCCTCACCGAAACGCGCATCTTCAGCAAGCGCGTGGTGATCGCCGCCGCGGGCGTGCTGGCGCTGGTCGCGGTGCTGCTGGGGCGCTATTTCCACCTGCAGATCATCGACCACGAGACGTATCGTACCGAGTCCGACCGCAACCGCATCCACGCGCGCGCCGTGCCGCCGCGACGCGGCCTGATCTTCGACCGCAACGGCACCCTGCTCGCCGACAACCGGCCGATCTTCAACATCATGGTGACGCGCGAGCGCGCGCTCGACATCGACGTGATGCTCGCGGAGCTGCGCACGATCATCGAGGTGAGCGAAGACGACGAGCAGCGCTTCCGCAAGCAGCTGGCGCGCCACCTGCCCTTCGAGGCGGTGCCGCTCCGGTTCGCGCTGAACGAGGAGGAGATCGCGCGCCTCGCGGTGAACCGCTATCGCCTGCCCGGCGTCGAGGTCGAGGCCGAGCTGGTGCGCCATTACCCCTTCGGCGAACTGCTGGCGCACGCCGTCGGCTACGTGGGGCGCATCAACGAGCAGGAGCTCGAGGAGATCGACCGCGTCAACTACAGCGGCACGCACCTGATCGGCAAGAACGGCATCGAGAAGTACTACGAGGCCGAGCTCCACGGCACCGTCGGCTACGAGAACGTCGAGACCAACGCGCGCGGGCGGGCGCTGCGCGTGCTCGACCACACCGACCCGGTGCGCGGCAAGGACCTGACCCTCGAGCTCGATCTCGACGTGCAGCGCGCGGCCTACGCGGCACTCGGCGGCGAGCTCGGCGCGGTGGTGGCGGTGGCGCCGCGCACCGGCGGCGTGATCGCGATCGCCAGCGCGCCCAGCTTCGATCCGAACCTGTTCGTCTCGGGCATCAGCAGCGCCGATTACGCGGCGCTGCGCGACTCGCCGGCGCGCCCGCTGCTCAACCGCACGATGCAGGGGCAGTACCCGCCGGGTTCCACGGTGAAGCCGATGTTCGCGCTGGCGGGGCTCTACTACGGCATCAACACGCCGCAGAGCGCGGTGCGCGACCCGGGCTGGTACCGGCTCGGCGGGCGCGGGCGCAAGTACCGCGACTGGAAGAAGTGGGGTCACGGCTGGTCGGTCGACATGGACCTCGCGATCACGCAGTCCTGCGACGTCTACTTCTACGACCTGGCGCACCGCCTCGGCATCCAGCGCCTGCACGACTTCGCGGTGAAGTTCGGCCTCGGCGCGCCGACCGGCGTCGACCAGACCAGCGAGCGCCCCGGCGTCATGCCTTCGCCGGCGTGGAAGCAGAAGGCGTTGGGACAGCCGTGGTTCCCGGGTGAGACCCTGAGCGCCGGCATCGGCCAGGGCTACGTGCTGATGACGCCGATGCAGCTCGCGGTGATGACGGCCACGCTCGCCAACCGCGGCAGGCACTACCGCCCGCACCTGCTGGCGGAGATCGACGGCGCGCCGGTCACGCCGGAGCTCCTGCACACGGTGGACGTGCCTGACCCGGGATCCTGGGACGCGATGCAGGCGGGGATGGAGCACGTCGTGCACAGTCCGCGCGGCACCGCGAAGATCATTGCCAGGGACCTCGGCTACCGCATCGCCGGCAAGACCGGCACGGCGCAGGTGGTCGGGATCGCGCAGAACGCGACCTACAACTCGGCGGCGCTGAAGAAGCACCAGCGCGACCACGCGCTGTTCATCGGCTTCGCGCCGGCCGACGACCCGCAGATCGCGGTCGCGGTCATCGTGGAGAACGGCGAGCACGGCAGCTCGACCGCCGCGCCGGTGGCGCGCAAGGTGATGGACGCCTACCTGCTGCCGCGCCTGCCGCCGCCGGCGACGTCGCCCGGGGCCGGTTTCGCGCCGGCGGCGGATGCTGCGCCGCCCGTGCCCGTCCGCGCGCAGGACGCGGCGCCGGCCACGGGCGCGACCGGCGAGCGTGCGGCGGAACCGGCTGCCGTGCCGGCAGGAGAAGGCTGATATGGCGCGCGGAGATTTCATCCGGCAGATGCCCGAGTCCGCGCGCGACTTCGGGCGCAAGCCGACGCTGTACGAGCGGCTGCACATCGACCTGCCGCTGCTGGCGATCCTGTTCGCGCTCTGCGTCTACGGGCTGGTCGTGCTGTACAGCGCGAGCGGGCGTCAGGTCGACGCCGTGCTGCGCCAGGGCGGGTTCATGGTGCTCGGCTTCGCCGCGATGTTCGCCGTGGCGCAGCTGGACACGCAGACGCTCAGGCGCTGGACGCCGTGGGCCTACCTGTTGGGCGTCCTGTTGCTGGTGGCGGTCGACGTCGCGGGCATCGGGGCCAAGGGAGCGCAGCGCTGGCTGGCGATACCGGGCCTGCCGCGCTTCCAGCCGTCCGAGATCATGAAGCTGGTGATGCCGATGATGGTGGCTAGCTTCCTCGCCGCCACCGTGCTGCCGCCGCGCTTCCTGCACGTCTGCATCACGCTGGCGATCGTGGCGGTGCCGACCGCGCTGGTGCTGGTGCAGCCCGACCTCGGCACCGCGGTGCTGATCACGGCCGCGGGTCTCATCGTGCTGTTCCTGGCCGGGCTCAGCTGGCGTTACGTGATGGCGGTGGTGGTCGCGGTGGCCACCGCGGCGCCGCTGATGTGGCAGTTCGTGCTCTACGACTACCAGAAGCGGCGCGTGCTGACCCTGCTCGACCCCGAGAGCGACAAGCTCGGCGCGGGCTGGAACATCATCCAGTCGAAGACCGCGATCGGCTCGGGCGGCATGGCCGGCAAGGGCTGGCTGCTCGGCACGCAGTCGCACCTCGACTTCCTGCCCGAGGGCCACACCGACTTCATCATCGCGGTGCTCGCGGAGGAGTGGGGTTTCCGCGGCGTGGTGCTGCTGCTGGCGTTGTACGTCGCGCTGATGGCGCGGGCGCTGTGGATCGCGCTGCGGGCCCAGGACACCTTCTCGCGCCTGACCGTGGGTGGTCTCAGCCTGACCTTTTTCGTCTATATTGTGGTCAATATGGGCATGGTTTCCGGACTGTTGCCGGTCGTCGGCGTCCCGCTGCCGCTGATCAGCCAGGGCGGAACCGCGCTGATATCGCTGCTCGCCGGCTTCGGCATCATCATGTCGGTCGCCACCGAGCGGCGCCGCATGCTGGGCTGAGCCGGGGCCGTCGCCGGGGCGGCGGCATCCCGGGTCCTACAGGGGTTTTGCTTTGTTTCGTGCGCTGATCCTCTTGATCTCCCTGCTCGCCGGGCCGGCGCTGGCCTCCGGCTACACGGGGCACCCGGGCTATGCCGCCTTCGAGGCGCGCATGGTCAGCGAGCACGGCTTCACGCGCGAGGAACTGCGGCGCTGGTTCGACGCGGCCGAGCGCAAGGACGGCATCCTCGAGGCGATCGCGCGTCCCGCGGAGAAGCGCCTCACCTGGGGCGAGTACCGCAAGCTCTTCATCACGCCGGCGCGCATCGACGGCGGCATCGCGTTCTGGCGCGAGAATGCCGCCACCCTGGCCCGCGCCGCCGAGACCTACGGCGTCGCGCCGGAGGTGGTGGTCGCGATCATCGGGGTCGAGACCCGCTACGGCGACAACATGGGCTCGTACCGCGTGATCGACGCGCTCTCGACGCTCGCTTTCGACTACCCGCCGCGCGGCGAGTTTTTCGCCCGCGAACTGGAGCAGTTCCTCGTCATGGCGCGCGAGCAGGGCTTCGACCCGCTGACGTTGAAGGGCTCCTACGCCGGCGCGATGGGCATGGGGCAGTTCATCCCCAGCAGCTTCCGCGCCTACGCCGTCGATTTCGATGGCGACGGGCACGCCGACATCTGGCACAGCCGTGCCGACGCGATCGGCAGCGTCGCGAACTATTTCAGCAGGCACGGCTGGCAGCACGGCGCGCAGGTGGTGGTGCCGGCGCGCGCGCTCGGCCCGGTCGCGACGGAGCGCATGAACCCGGGGCTCGAGCCCACGGTGCCGGCGGGCGAGCTCGCCGCGCTCGGGGTCGCCGCCGTCGCGCCGCTGCCGGCGACGCAGAAGGTGCTGCCGCTGATGCTCGAGGGCGTCGACGCGACCGAGTACTGGCTGGGACTGGAGAATTTCTACGTGATCACGCGCTACAACCGCAGCCCGCTCTACGCGATGGCCGTGCACGAGCTCAGCCAGGACATCCGCGCGGGGTACGAGCGGCCATGAGCGGCGCGGGCGTACGGCGGCTGACGGCGGGCGGGAGCGTGCGGGTCACGCGGCACCGCGGCGTGCTGGCGGGCGCGCTGCTGGCGCTCGCGCTGGGACTGGCCGGCTGCGCGACGCAGCCCGGGGCGCCGGCCGACAGCGCCGGGAGCACCCCGACCCCGGCGGGGCCGCTGAAGGACGGGACGCCGGCCTTTCGCGCCGACATCATGTCGATCCCCGACGCGGTGCCGCGCCCCGAGCCGGTCACGGCGGCGGGCAACAAGAGCCCCTACGAGGTGCTCGGCCAGACCTATCGCGTCACGCCGGTACCGGCGGGGCACCGCGAGCGCGGCTACGGCTCGTGGTACGGCACCAAGTTCCACGGGCAATACACTTCCAACGGCGAGCCCTACGACGTCTACTCGATGACGGCGGCGCACAAGACGCTGCCGATCCCCTCGTACGTCCGGGTCACCAACCTCGAGAACGGGCGCAAGATCGTCGTGCGCGTCAACGACCGCGGCCCCTTCCACGACGGGCGGGTGCTCGACCTCTCGTACGCGGCAGCCTACCGGCTCGGCTACGCGGACAAGGGCACTGCCCTGATCGAGCTCGAGGTGCTCGATCCTAACGCCCCCGAGTGGGTCGCGAAGCGGCGCGAAACGGCCGGCGACGCGCGGATCGCCGCGGCGCAGCCGGCGGCGCGCAAGACCTACCTGCAGGCCGGCGCCTTCCGCAGCATGGACGGGGCGCGCAGCCTGCAGAAGACCCTGGCCTCGCTGCTCGACCACGAGGTCTTCATCCACCGCGGCTCGGACGCGGATCCCTGGTACCGCGTGCGCGTCGGTCCGCTGGAGAGCACCGCGGCCCTGCACGATACGCAGCGCCGCCTCGCGGCGGCCCGCATCGCCTCGGCGCAGGTGGTCACCGAGTAGCGCCCCGGGGCGCGGTGTTATACTGCGCCCCGCTTCGAAAGCGACGCGCGTGCGCCGTCGCGCTTCCCGCAGACTGAAATCCCACGGAGACACTGTGACCAGAGTCCTTGCCCGTCTTGCCGTCGTCGTGCTCGCCCTCGGGGCGGCGTTCGCGTCGGCGCAGGCCCCGAGCGCCGCCCCGGCCGAACAACCCACGCCCAATGCAACCTCGGCGTCCGCCGGCCAGCCGGCCGCACCGATCATCCCGGCGCCGCCCGAGATCGCGGCGCGTGCCTGGGTTCTGATGGACGCGAAGTCGGGCAAGGTGATCATGGAGCACCAGGCCGACGAGCGCATGGCGCCGGCCAGCCTGACCAAGATGATGACCGGCTACGTGCTGTCGGAAGCGGTGCGTCTCGGCAAGGTCAAGTGGGAGGACAAGGCGCACATCAGCCACAACGCCTGGGCGCAGAACCCGGTGTTCGCGGGCTCCTCGCTGATGTGGGTGGACATCAATTCCGACGTCTCGCTGAAGGACCTGTACTACGGGCTGGTGATCTCCTCGGGCAACGACGCCTCGGTGGCGATCGCCGAGCACCTCGCCGGGGGGGAGGATTCCTTCGCGGCCATGATGAACGAGCAGGCCAAGCGGCTCGGGCTCGCGAACACGCACTTCATGAATTCGCACGGGCTGTCGCACCCCGAGCACTACACCACGGCGCGTGATCTCGCGATCCTCGCCAGGGCCATGATCTACGACCACCCGCAGGACTATGCGGTCTACGGCGAGCAGTACTTCACCTTCAACAACATCCGCCAGATGAACCGCAACGAGCTGCTCGGCGAGCCCGGAGTCGACGGCATCAAGACCGGCCACACCGCAGAGGCGGGCTACTGCCTGGTCACCTCGGCCGAGCGCGACGGGATGCGCCTGATCGCGGTGGTGCTCGGCACGGCCAGCAAGCTCGCGCGCAAGGAGGAGAGCCGCAAGATGCTCGGCTACGGCTTCCGCTTCTACGAGACGCCGAAGGTCCTCGGCGCCGGCCAGAGCCTGAGCGATCCGCCCGCGAAGGTCTGGAAGGGCGCCGCGGACAGCGTGCGGCTCGGCGTCACCCGCGACGTCTACGTCACCGTGCCGCGCGGCCGCGCCGCCGAGCTCAGGGCGGCCTACGTGGTCGACGAGGCGCACAAGGCGATCGAGGCGCCGGTGGCGGCCGGGACCGCGGTGGGCACCGTGACGGTGAGCCTCGGCGAGGAGCCGGTGCTGCAGGAGCCGCTGGCGGCGCTGGACAGCGTCGAGCGCGGCGGCTTCTTCCGCGTGTTCTGGGACTCGCTCGTGCTGTTCTTCCTGA
This sequence comes from Gammaproteobacteria bacterium, assembly GCA_016718385.1. GTDB lineage: Bacteria > Pseudomonadota > Gammaproteobacteria > Pseudomonadales > UBA5518 > UBA5518. Next base: position 534,534 of record JADKDK010000006.1, on the reverse strand, counting down.
AGCTCTTCGGGCAGGCCTGAACGGCGCGTCATGCACGACACGGTCTACCTGGACGGCCGCTTCGTGGCGGCGGCCGAGGCCAAGGTCTCGGCGTTCGACCGCGGCTTCCTGTTCGGTGACGCGGCCTACGAGGTCATCCCGGTCTACGGCGGGCGCGTGTTCCGCCCGGCGCAGCACCTCGCGCGGCTCGGCGCCAGCCTCGCGGAGCTCGGCATCGCGCCGCCGCACGACGAGGCCGGCTGGAACGCCATCATCGCGCGCCTGCTGGCGCAAGCGGGGCCGGGCGAGCAGTCGCTTTACATCCAGGTCAGCCGCGGCGCGGACGCGGGGCGCGACGCGGCGCGCTTCGCCGGCCTGACACCCACGGTGTTCGTGATGCTCGAGCCGGTCGCGCTGGACCGCGCCGCGCTGCGCCGCGGCATCGCGGCCGTGCTGCTCGAGGACACGCGCTGGCACAACTGCCACGTGAAGTCGACCTCGCTGCTCGGCAACCTGCTGCTCAGGCGCCGCGCGCTCGAGAGCGGCGCCGCCGAGGCCCTGCTGGTGCGCGACGGCGAGCTGACCGAGGGAGCTCGTCGAACGTGTTCGCGGTGCTCGACGGGGAGCTGCGCACCGCGCCCGCGGACCGGCGCATCCTGCGCGGCATCACGCGCGACGTGGTGCTCGAGCTCGCCGCGGGCTGCGGCATCCCGGTCGTCGAACGCGCGCCGGCGCTCGGGGAGGTCGCGCGCGCCGGGGAGATTTTCATCTGCAGTTCCACGCGCGAGATCGTGCCGGTCACGCGGCTCGACGGCCGCGCCGTCGGCGACGGCGAGCCGGGGCCGGTCACGCAGCGGCTGATCGCGGCGTTCGATGCGCTGAAGCGCGACTTCGTGGAGGCGGCATGAGCGACGCCGGGCGCGTGCGCATCGAGTTCCCCTGTGACTACCCGGTGAAGATCGTCGGCGATGCCGCGGACGATTTCCGCTGCGTGGTCGAGGCCATCGTGGAGCGTCACGCCGGCGGCTTCGCGCGCGAGCTCACCACCGAGCGCTTCAGCGCCAATGGCCGCTTCGTGTCGGTCACGGTGACCATCGTCGCCACCGGGCCGGCGCAGCTGCAGGCGCTGTTCGAGGATCTGAAGAGCACCGGCCGGGTGCACATGGTGCTGTGAGCGGTACGGCCCGGCACTGCATCCCGGTCGAGGTCGGGCGCTTCGCGATGGTCGATTACGCGCGCGCCTGGCGCGCGATGCAGGACTACACCGACACCCGCACGCCCGCGAGCCCGGACCGCATCTGGCTGTTGCAGCATCCCGCGGTGTTCACGCTGGGGCAGGCCGGCAGGCGCGAGCACCTGCTCGATCCCGGCGAGACCCCGGTGATCCACGTCGATCGCGGCGGGCAGGTGACCTGGCACGGGCCGGGGCAGTGCGTGGCCTACCTGATGCTGGACCTGCGCCGGCTCGGGCTCGGGGTGCGCGAACTGGTCGATCGCATGGAGGCGGCGATCATCGCGACGCTGGCCCACTTCGGCATCGAGGGCGTGGCGCGCCGCGACGCGCCCGGCGTCTACGTCGACGGCGCGAAGATCGCGGCGCTCGGCCTGCGCGTGCGCCGCGGCTGCTGCTTTCACGGGCTCGCCCTGAACGTCGATCCGGACCTCGGCGCCTTCGCCCGCATCAATCCCTGCGGGCACCCCGGCATGGCCGTGACCCGCATCGCGGATCGGGTGCCCGCCGGGACCGACCTCTCGCGTGCGCGCGTCGAGTCACTGCTGCTCGGCGAGCTCCTGGCCGCGTTCGGCTACGATCCGGCCGTGGTGCGCGAGCACGCTGGTGCGGAGCTCCCGGAACCATGACGATGCCGCGTCCCGTCGCGCCGTGGCGACGTTGCGTCGCGCCGCCCGCGCGGCCGCCTGCACTTCCCCGCATGATCCGCGCCGCGGGCGGCAACGTAACGCCGGCCGCGCGGCCGGTACCCGAACAAGCCCAGTGGAATCCCCGATGAAACGCCGTTTCTCGCTGCCCTCGCTCTGCGCCGCCGTGTTGCTCGGCGGCTTCGCCTGTGCCCCGCTGGCCGCGCCCGCCGCGCCCGCCGCGCCCGCCGCATCGCCCTACGCCAACGCCAGCGGCATCGACCGCGGCGGCTTCGACGCCACGGTGCGGCCGCAGGACGACTTCTTCGCCTGGGTGAACGGCGGCTGGATCGCCGCCACCGCGATACCGCCGGATCGCACCTGGTGGGGCGTGGTGCCGGAGCTGCGCGCCGAGAGCGAGGCGCGCCAGCGCGCGATCATCGAGGAGATGGCCGCTCGCCGCGATCTCGGGCCGGACTCGGTCGCGCGCAAGATCGGCGACTTTTTCGCCAGCCTCACGGACCAGTCGCTGGTCGAGGGCCGCGGCGTGGCGCCGATCGCGGACACGCTGGCGCGCATCGATGCGATCGACTCGGCCGAGTCCCTGGCCGCGGCGTTCGGCGCCGCGCAGCTGCTCGGCATCGACGCGCCGCTCGCCGTCGGCGTGGTGCAGGACCCGGGCGCCGCGGACCGCTACGTGCCCTACATCTGGCAGAGCGGCATCGCGCTGCCGGATCGCGACTACTACCTGCGCGACGACGAGAAGTTCCGCAAGATCCGCGCGGCCTATCCCGGCTACATCGCGAAGCTGCTCGGTCTCGGGGGCTTCGGCGGCACGCCGGAACAGGGGCAGGCGGTGTTCGCGATCGAGACGCGGCTGGCCGAGCTGCACTGGCCGGCCGAAGAGAACCGCGACATGAAGAAGCTCTACAACATGGTGCCGGCCGCGCAGCTGGCCTCGCTCGCGCCCGATTTCGCGTGGCCCCGCTACATCGACGCCGCGGGCCTCGGCGCGCGGCCCGAACTGATGGCGGCGCAGCTGAGCTACGTGAAGCAGATCGGCGCGATCGTCGGCGAGTTCCCGCTCGCGGCGTGGAAGGACTACCTGCGCTACCACGCGCTGAACTCCGCCGCGCCCTGGCTCTCGGGCGAGTTCGAGCGCGCGAACTTCGAGTTCATGCAGCGCGAGGTGTTCGGCCTCGCGGAGCTGGCGCCGGAGTGGAAGCGCGCCGTGCGCGCGATCGACGCGCTGGCCGGCGAGGCCGTGGGGCAGGTCTACGTCGAGCGCTACTTCCCGGCGGACCACAAGCAGGCGATGCTCGAACTGGTCGGCAACCTGCTGGAGGCCTTCCGCGCCGGCATCACCGAGCTCGAGTGGATGAGCCCCGAGACGCGGGCGAAGGCCGAGGCGAAGCGCGCCCGGCTCGCGACCAAGATCGGCTACCCGGACAAGTGGCGCGACTACGCGGGCCTCGAGATCCGCGCCGACGACCCGCTCGGCAACCTCGCGCGCGCCTCGGCCTTCGAGTACCGCTACCAGCTCGCGAAGCTCGACCAGCCGATCGACCGCGCCGAGTGGGAAATGACGCCGCAGACCGTCAACGCCTACCACCAGCCGTTCATGAACGAGATCGTGTTCCCGGCCGGCTTCCTGCAGCCGCCGAACTTCAACATGGCCGCCGACCCGGCGGTGAACTACGGCGCCATCGGCTACGTGATCGGTCACGAGATCGGGCATGCCTTCGATGACAAGGGCCGCGCCTTCGATCCTTACGGCAAGCTCCAGGACTGGTGGAGCGCCGCGGATGCCGAGCACTTCGAGCAGGCCGCCGCGAAGCTCGTCGAGCAGTACAACGCCTTCCGCCCGCTGCCGGACATGTCGATCAAGGGCAAGCTCACGCTGGGCGAGAACATCGCGGATCTGACCGGCATCACCATTGCCTACCGCGCCTACCGGGCGTCGCTGGGCGGCAAGGAAGCACCGGTGATCGACGGCCTGAGCGGCGACCAGCGCTTCTTCATCGGCTTCGCGCAGGCCAACCGCGCCAGCATGCGCGAGGAAATGCTGCGCTCGATGCTGGTCAGCGATCCGCACTCCCCGGCGCGTTATCGCGTGCTCGGGGTGTTGCGCAACTTCACGCCCTTCTACGCCGCCTTCGGCGTGAAGGAAGGCGACGGCATGTACCTGCCGCCCGACGAACGCGTGAAGATCTGGTAGATTGGCGCCGTCGGATGATGATCCTGTAGGAGCGGGCCATGCCCGCGAACGGTCGCGGGCATGGCCCGCTCCTACGCCTGTTCCTTGTAGAGCCGTGGGGGCACAACCGTGACAGAACAATCGACTCCCTCGCGCCCCGCGCCGCGCAAGGTGGTGCAGGGCGAGAAGCTGCGCGGCGCCGAGAAGGTCGCGCGTATCCCGGTGAAGGTCATTCCCACCGTCGAGCTGCCGCGCAAGCCGGACTGGATCCGCGTGCGCGTGCCGGCCTCGCCAGAGGTCACGCGCATCAAGGAGATACTGCGCCGCCACAAGCTCGCCTCGGTCTGCGAGGAGGCGGCCTGCCCGAACCTGGGGGAATGCTTCAGCGCTGGCACCGCGACCTTCATGATCATGGGCGAGATCTGCACGCGACGCTGCCCGTTCTGTGACGTCGCCCACGGGCGTCCGAACCCGCTCGATGCCGGGGAGCCGCGCGGGCTGGCCGAGGCGATCGCGGAAATGAAGCTGCGCTACGTGGTCGTGACCTCCGTCGACCGCGACGACCTGCACGACGGCGGAGCAGCGCATTTCGCCGCCTGCATCCGCGAGACGCGCGCCCTGAACCCCGGCATCCGCGTCGAGGTGCTGGTGCCCGATTTCCGCGGCCGCATGGACGTTGCGCTCGGCATCCTCGAGCGCGAGCCGCCGGATGTGTTCAACCACAATCTCGAGACCGTGCCGCGGCTGTACCTGCAGTCGCGTCCCGGCTCGGATTACGCCTGGTCGCTGGACCTGTTGGGGCAGTACAAACAGCGTTGCCCCGAGGTACTCACGAAGTCCGGACTGATGCTCGGTCTCGGGGAGACCAACGAGGAAGTGGTCGAGGTGATGCGCGACCTGCGTGCCCACGACGTCGACATGCTGACGCTCGGGCAGTACCTGCAGCCCAGCCGCAACCATCTGCCGGTCGACCGCTTCGTGCCGCCGGCGGAGTTCGAGGAACTCGGGGGCATCGCCGAATCGCTGGGCTTTCGCAGCGTGGCGAGCGCGCCGCTGGTGCGCTCGTCCTATCACGCCGACAAGCAGGTGGACCTCGGCCTCCTGAAATCCTGATTCCGCAGCGTGGGCCGGGATTCATCGATTCCCCGACCGGCTTGGACTCGATGAAGGTAATCCGGCGCGGTTCCCGCGCGGGCCCTGGGGTAGACGGGTCGCCGGGAGAGGAGTCCCCAAGTACGCGCTCTATATCGCCAACAAGAACTATTCGTCGTGGTCGCTGCGCCCGTGGGTGCTGATGCGCGAACTCGGTATCGCCTTCGACGAGCGCCTGTTCCCCTTCGCGCCGGGTTCGAACCTCGAGCGTTTCCGCGCGTTCTCGCCCACGGGCAAGGTGCCCTGCCTGCATGACGGTGCAACGGTGGTGTGGGATTCGCTGGCGATCGCGGAATACCTCGCCGAACGCCATGCCGGAGTCTGGCCGTCCGATGCGCGCGCCCGCGCTGGGCGCGCTCGGCCGCCGCCGAGATGCATTCGGGCTTCGGTGCGCTGCGCCAGCGCGCGAGCATGAGCTGCGGGCAGCGCGTGCGGTTGAATGAACTCCCCGCGGACCTGCGCGCCGACCTCGCGCGTCTCGAGGCCTTGTGGGCCGAAGGCCTGGCCCGTTTCGGCGGACCCTTCCTGGCGGGAGCGGCCTTCGGCGCGGTGGACGCGTTCTACGCGCCGGTGGCGTTTCGCGTGCAGACCTATGGCCTGCCGCTCGCGCAGCCCGCGGCGGCCTCGCGCTGCGCGGCTGCTCGCGCTGCCGGCGATGCGCGACTGGTACGCTGCCGCGCTCGCCGAACCCTGGCGTGACGAGCCGCACGAAGCGGATATCGCGGCAGCCGGGACGATCACGCAGGATTTGCGGCAGGCGCCGTAGGTCGCCATTCATGGCGACAGCAGCACCCGGCCAGGCACCAGTCGGCATGAATGCCGACCTACGGGCGGGGGTTGGCGGGACGGCCTGCGCGCACCACCAGCTCCAGCAGCGCGTCCCAGGCATCGCGCTTGTCCAGTCCCTTGATGCAGCGATCCACCTCGGCGGCCAGTCGCAGCAGTTGCTGCAGGCCCTGATGCCCGAGGCGACGGAACGCGGCCTCGCTGTAGGGTTTGCCGCGCTCGGCTCTCATGGCCTGCTCGCTGCCTTCCCCGCTGGCGCGGCGGCGCCCGATGCGCAGCAGGCGACGGAACTCCTCGGCGAGCGCCCACAGCACGATGGTCGCCTCGGTGCCCTCGGCGCGCAATCCCGTGAGCGTGCGCACCGCGGCGGCGCGATCGCCCTCGAGCGCGCGGTCGCAGAGATCGTAGACCGAGTAGCGCGCGGAGTCGTTCACCAGCGCCGCCAGCGTGGCGGCGTCCAGCGGGCCAGGCTCCGCCAGCAGCGCGAGCTTGTCGATCTCCTGGCGCGCGGCGAGCAGGTTGCCCTCGACGCGCTCGGCCAGCAGCGCCAGCGCGTCGGGGCTGGGCTTGAAACCGGCGGCGCGCAGGCGCTGGCCGATCCAGCCCGGCAGCTCGTTGCGCCTGAGCGGCCAGGCCCTGACCGTGGCGCCGGCCTCGTCGAGGGCGCGGAACCACGCGGATTTCTCCACGTCGCGGTCGAGCTTGCCGCCGAGCACCAGCACCACGTTGTCGGATGCCGGCTGCGCCGCGAGCTCGCGCAGCATCGCGCTGCCCTCGGCGCCCAGCTTGGCGCCGGCGAGGCGCACCTCGATCAGCTTGCGGTCGCCGAACAGCGACAGACCGCTGCACTCCGCGCCCAGGCGGTTCCAGTCGAAGCCGGCGTCCACGTCGAACACCTGCCGCTCCCCGATGCCGCCGTCGCGGCAGGTCGAGCGCAGCGCATCGGCGCATTCCTGCACCAGCAGCGGCTCGTCGCCGAAGATCAGGTAGAACGGAAACAGCCGCGCCTCGAGTCTTGCGGGGAAATCCTCGGCGCGGATACGCACGGTGGTGCCTAGGGCGCCAGGCCGGCTTGCGCGCGGCGCAATTGGCGGAAGACCTGGCCCACGACGTTGTCCAGCAACTCCTGGTAGATGAGGTTCTCCTCGTCCTGCTTGGCGATGATGCTGTTGGGGTCGAAGGCGTAGATGCGGCTCGCGCTGGCGGTGCGCGGGCCGAACACCACCTCGCCGTCGGCGTTGCGCAGATCGAAGGCCACCGAGACGCGCATCTCCTGCTCGGCACTGCGCGCGTCGCGGTCGAGCGAGACCTTGCGCGACACGCGCTGCTCCGTGCCGATGTGCAGCGACGGTCCGGTGCCGGCGACGTCGACGAGCTCGACGCCGGCGCCCTGCAGCGCGCGGCGCAGCTTCAGGGTGAGCGCGGCGTTGGGCTGCTCCGACACGAGGCGCAACTGGCGCAGTTGCAGCGGGACTTCCTGGGAGCCGCGCGGATGCCAGCCGCAGCCAGCCAGGGTCAGGACGGTGATCAGGGCGAGCGAGACGCTACGGAGCAGTGTGTTGCGCATGGCGGCCTACCCGAGCACGACGTTCACGAGCTTGCCCGGCACCACGATGATCTTGCGCACCGGCTTGCCGTCGACGAAGCGCTGCACGTGCTCGTCGGCGAGCGCCAGGCGTTCGAGCTCCTCGCGCGCGGCGTCAGCCGGCGCGCTCACGCGCCCGCGCAGCTTGCCGTTCACCTGGACCACCAGCTCGATGTGGCTGCGCTGCATCGCCGACGCGTCGGCGCGCGGCCACGGTGTGTCGATCACCGGCGTGTCGTGGCCCAGCGCGCGCCACAGCGCGTGCGCGGCGTGCGGCACCACCGGCGCCAGCAGCAGCACCGCCGCTTCGAGCGCCTCGCGCTCCACCGCGAGCCCCGCCGGCGAGCTGCGGTCGCCGCGCCTGCCGATCTCGTTGAGCAGTTCCATCACGGCCGCGATGGCGGTGTTGAAGGTCTGGCGGCGGCCGTAGTCGTCGCTGACCTTCGCGATGGTCTCGTGGGTCTTGCAGCGCAGTGCGCGCTGCTCGTCGTCGAGTGCGGCGACATCGATGCCGCCCGGCACCTTGCCCTCGGCCAGGTGCGCGTGAACGGCCTTCCACAGCCGCTTGAGGAAGCGGCTGGCACCGGCCACGCCCTCGTCGGACCACTCCAGTGTCTGCTCGGGCGGCGCGGCGAACATCATGAACAGCCGCACGGTGTCGGCGCCGTAGCGCGCGATCAGCGCCTCGGGGTCGACGGTGTTGCCCTTGGACTTGGACATCTTGGCGCCGTCCTTCAGCACCATGCCCTGGCACAACAGCCGCGTGAACGGCTCGTCGCTCGCCACCAGGCCCTCGTCACGCATCAGCTTGTGGAAGAAGCGCGAGTACAGCAGGTGCAGGATCGCGTGCTCGATGCCGCCGATGTACTGGTCCACCGGCAACCAGTAGTTGGCGCGCGCGGGGTCGAGCATCGCGGTCTCGAGGTCGGGGCAGGTGAAGCGCGCGTAGTACCACGACGACTCCATGAAGGTGTCGAAGGTGTCGGTCTCGTGCTCCACGTCCTGGCCGGCCAGCGTGGTCCTGCGCCACGCCGGATCGGCCTTGAGCGGCGACTGCACGCCGCTCATCTCCACGTCCTCGGGCAGCAGCACCGGCAGGCGGTCCGCCGGTACCGGGATCTCGCCGCCGTCGGCGAGATAGAGCATCGGGATCGGCGCGCCCCAGTAGCGCTGGCGCGAGACGCCCCAGTCGCGCAGGCGGTAGTTCAGCGTCACGCGGCCCTTGCCGTTCGCGGCCAGGCGCGCGGCGATCGCATCGAAGGCCTGCTCGAACCCGAGCCCGTCGAACTCGCCGGAATTGAGCAGCCGTCCCTTCTCGGTGAACGCGGCCGTCGCGAGGTCGCAGGGCGTGGCCGGATCCAGCGGCGCGATCACCTGCTCGATCGGCAGGCCGTAGGCGCGCGCGAACTCCCAGTCGCGCTGGTCGTGTCCCGGCACGCTCATCACCGCGCCGGTGCCGTATTCCATCAGCACGAAGTTCGCGACCCAGATCGGCAGCTCGCGCCCGCTGAGCGGGTGTATCGCCTTCAGGCCGGTATCCAGGCCTTTTTTCGCCATCGTGGCCATGTCGGCCTCGGCAACGGAACTGCGCCGGCACTCGGCGATGAAGTCCGCGAGCTCCGGGCGGCCTTCGGCCAGCGCCTTGGCCAGCGGGTGCTCGCCGGCGATCGCGAGACAGGTCACGCCGAGCAGCGTGTCGGGGCGCGTGGTGTAGATCGGCACCTCGGTGATGCCCGCCAGCGGCGCGGCCAGGGGGAAGCTCATCTCGATGCCGCGGCTCTTGCCGATCCAGTTGCGCTGCATCGTCTTGACCTGCTCGGGCCAGTGCTCGAGCTGGTCGAGGTCGTTCAGCAGTTCCTCGGCGTAATCCGTGATGCGGATGAACCACTGCGGGATCTCGCGCCGCTCGACCGGCGTGTCGCAGCGCCAGCAGCAGCCCTCGATCACCTGCTCGTTGGCGAGCACGGTGGCGTCCTTCGGGCACCAGTTCACCGCCGAGACCTTCTTGTACGCTAGGCCCTTCTCGTAGAGACGCGTGAAGAACCACTGCTCCCAGCGGTAATACGCGGGTTGGCAGGTGGCGAGCTCGCGGCTCCAGTCGTAGGCGAAGCCGAGACGCTGCAGCTGCCCGCGCATGTAGTCGATGTTGGCCCAGGTCCAGCGCGCCGGCGCGGTGTTGTTCTGGATCGCGGCGTTCTCGGCCGGCAGGCCGAAGGCGTCCCAGCCCATCGGCTGCAGCACGTTGCGCCCCTGCATGCGGTGGAAACGCGCGATCACGTCGCCCAGCGTGTAGTTGCGCACGTGCCCCATGTGCAGGCGTCCGCTCGGGTACGGGAACATCGACAGGCAGTAGAACTTCTCGCGCGCGGGGTCTTCGGTGACGACGAAGCTGCGATTGTGCTCCCAGAAGGCCTGCGCAGCGGCCTCGGTGCGTTCGGCGTCGTCGAGTTCTTCCATGGTCTGGGCGGGTCTGGCGGCAAAAAGGCGCACAGGATAGCGCACGGGGCTCGGCGCGGGCCAGCACGGGGAGGCCGCAGGGTTGCACACCCGCTGTCCCGTGGGTAAGGATTCGCTCCGCCTGCACAATCACCAGGGAGGCGACATGCCGGTAATCGACAACAACGAACTGGACATCCTGGAGCTGCCGGGGCTGCGCCACCAGACGATCGCCGGCCACAGGCAGGGCGTGACGACGATGGAGGTCTGGTCGCAGACGATGGCCCCCGGCGCCGCGACGCCGGTGCACCGTCACGCTTGCGAGGAAGTGATCCTGGTGCTGTCGGGCCACGGCGAATGCATGGTGGGTGGGCAGACGCATTCCTTCGGCCCCAACTCGACGCTGATCCTCGCGCCCGACGTGGTGCACCAGATAGTGAACACTTCGGACGAGGAGATGCGCCTGGTCGCCGCGCTCGGCATGGCGCCGGTGCGGGTGAATAACGCGGATGGAACGGCGTTGCCGCTGCCGTGGGATGCGCCGGCAGTCTGAACCGGGGCGCTATCGCCGCGCCGGGCGACGCACGCGCTGCGCCGCCAGCAGCGGCAGCACGGCCAGCAGCAGTGCGCACCACGAGCCCCAGCGCGCGAACGGCGTGAGCCCCTTGGTGGGCTGCACCTCGCCGCGGATGATCTCCTGCGTGAACTGGCCGCCGCGCACCAGCACCCTGCCGCGTTCGTTGATCAGCGCCGAAATGCCGTTGTTGGTGGCGCGGATCAGCGGCCGGCCGGTCTCGAGCGCGCGCATGCGCGCCATCTGCAGGTGCTGCAGGGGGCCTATCGAGGCGCCGAACCAGGTGTCGTTGCTCACGGTGAGCAGCAGCTCGGCCTGCGCGGCGCCGGCGCCGACCAGGTCCGGGTAGACGATCTCGTAACAGATCGAGGGCGCCACGCGCAGCCCGCGCACCGTGAGCGGGGCCTGTTCGGCGGGACCGCTGCTGAAGCTCGACATCGGCAGGTCGAAGAAGGCGATCAGGCCGCGCAGCACGGATTCCAGCGGCACATACTCCCCGAATGGCACCAGGCGGCGCTTGTGGTACAGGCCGGAGTCGGCGCCGATCACCGCGATACTGTTGAAGGCGTCGAAACCGCGTCGCTTCGATTCGTTGGCATCACGCGTCGGGATGCCGAGCAGCAGCGTGCTGCCCGAGTCCACCGCGCGTGCCGCGAGCGGCGCGAGTTGCTCCACGACCAGGTCGAGATAGGCCGGCACGGCGGCCTCCGGCCAAACCAGCAGGTCGGTGCCCCACAGCGGTTCGCTCATCGCGACGTAGGTGTCCAGGATCGCCTCCAGCTGCCCGGGTTCCCACTTGAGTTCCTGCGCGATGTTGCCCTGCACCATGGCGACCGACAGCGGCTCGCCGGTGGGCCCGGTCCAGTCGATGCGCTCGAGCAGGGGGCCGGCGGTCCAGAGCAGCGCGCTGGCTGCGAGCGCCGCCGGGCCGCCGCGCGTGCGCGCGAGGGTGAGGTAGAGCGCCGCGGCGGTGAAGGCGAGTATCAGCCCGATCCCGAGCACGCCGATGAGCGGTGCCCAGCCGGCCAGCGGCGCCTCGAGCTGGCTGTAGCCGGCGTAGAGCCACGGGAAGCCGGTGAGGAACCAGCCGCGCCACCACTCGCCCAGCACCCAGGCCGCGGTGAAGCCGAACAGCACGCCGCCGGGTCGCTCGCGCAGCCAGCGCGCCCAGGCCCAGAAGGTGAACGCGGGGAACAGCGCCAGGCCGAGGCAGAACAGCAGCGTCAGCACGCCGGCCAGCGGTACCGGGGCCGAGCCGTACTGGTGAATGCTCACGTACACCCAGGACGCGCCGGTGCCGAACATGCCGACACCGAAGCTCCACGCGCGCAGTGCCGCGGCGCCCGGGCGGAGACGGCGTAGCAGCGCCAGCAGCGCGAGCGGGCACAGCACCGCCAGGGGCCAGATGTCGAAGGGCGCGAGCGCGGCGGGCAGCAGCGCGCCCGCCAGCAGCGCGGCCGCGTGGCCCGCGATGCCGGGGCCTGCCAGTCGGCCGGGGAAGTTCATCCGCCCGAGGCGCCGGGATCCAGGTTCAGCCGCAGCAGGTGGATCTGGCGGCTGTCGGCGTTGAGCACCTTGAAGTGGAAGCCCTCGATCTCGGCGATCTCGTTGCGCCGCGGCAGGTGGCCGAAGGTCTGCATCACGATGCCGCCGATGGTGTCGAATTCGTCGTCGCTCAGTCTCGCGTCGAAGTACTCGTTGAATTCCTCGATCGGCGTCAGCGCCTTGATCAGGTAGTCGTTCTCGGACAGCTTCTTGATGAAGGTGTCCTGCTGCTTGTCGTGCTCGTCCTCGATCTCCCCGACGATCTCCTCGAGCACGTCCTCGATGGTGACCAGGCCCGCCACGCCGCCGTACTCGTCGATCACGATCGCGATGTGGTTGCGGTTCTCGCGGAACTCGCGCAGCAGCACGTTCAGGCGCTTGCTCTCGGGGATGAAGGTGGCCGGGCGCAGCAGTTGTGCGATGTCGATGCTGCCGGGGCCGTTGGCGAACAGCTGCGCCAGCATGTCCTTGGCGAGCACGATGCCGAGCACGTCGTCGCTGCTGTCGCCGGTCACCGGGTAACGCGAGTGCCCGGACTCGATCACGCGGCGCACCACTTCGCCGGGCGACTCGTCGCTGTGCAGGCACACCATCTGCGGGCGCGGGATCATCACGTCGCGCACCTGCAGGTGCGCGACCTCCAGCGCCCCCTGCATGATGCCGTGGGTCTCGGTGTCGATCACGTCGTTCTGCTCGGCGATCACCAGGATATCGAGCAGGTCCTTGCGGGTGCGCGGGTCGGAGGAGAACAGCTGCGCGATTTTCTCGAGCCACGACCGTTCGTCGTGCTCGTCTGCGTTGCGATCGTCACTCATGGCCGTTCAGCTTGTTCATGCTCTTGGTAGGGGTCGGGGAATTTCAGGCCGGCGAGGATGCGCACCTCGAGCGCCTCCATCACCGCGGCATCGCGCGCGCGTTCGTGGTCGTGGCCCAGCAGGTGCAGCGTGCCATGCACCAGCATGTGCGCCCAGTGCGCGCGCGCTGCAGCTTGTGCTGCTCGGCGGCCTCGCGGTTCACCACCGGGGCGCAGACCACGATGTCCCCGAGCAGCGGCACGTCCACGCCCGGCGGCAGCCCGGCCGGGAACGACAGCACGTTGGTGGGGTAGTCCTTGTGGCGGTAGCGCGCGTTCAGTTCGCGCATCTCGGGCTCGTCGACGATGCGCACCGAGATCTCTGCCTCCGCGTGCGCGGCGCCGAGCGCCGCGCGCACCCAGCGGCGCATGCTCGGCGCCCCGGGTATTCCGGAATCCGTCGATGCGCCGTCCACGTGAACGCGCCCTGGCATCTACTGCGGCGTGCGACCGCGGCGCGGTGCCGCGGGCTCGGAGGCGAGCCGCTTCTCGAAGACTTCGTAGGCCTCCACAATGCGCTGCACCAGCGGGTGGCGCACCACGTCGCGCGGGGTGAACCAGGTGAAGCCGATGCCCTCGACGCCCTCGAGGAATGTCATCACCTGCGCCAGGCCCGATTGCGTGCCGCGCGGCAGGTCGACCTGCGTGACGTCGCCGGTGATCACCGCCTTCGAGCCGAAGCCGATGCGGGTCAGGAACATCTTCATCTGCTCCGGCGTCGTGTTCTGGCTCTCGTCGAGGATCACGAAGGCGTGGTTCAGCGTGCGTCCGCGCATGTAGGCGAGCGGGCAGACCTCGATGACGTGGCGCTCGATCAGCTTGCCCACCGTCTCGAAGCCGAGCATCTCGTAGAGCGCGTCGTAGAGCGGGCGCAGATACGGATCGATCTTCTGCGCGAGGTCGCCGGGCAGGAAGCCGAGCTTCTCGCCGGCCTCGACCGCCGGGCGCACCAGCAGGATGCGGCGCACCTGGTCGCTCTCCAGCGCCGCCACCGCGCAGGCCACCGCGAGGTAGGTCTTGCCGGTTCCGGCGGGGCCGACGCCGAAGTTTATGTCGTGCTGGTGGATCGAGCGCACGTAGTGCTGCTGGCTCTTGCCGCGCGGCTTGATGACCGCGCGGCGCAGGCGCACGACGCCCAGCGGGGCGACTTCGCCCTCGCCGGCGGCGTGGGCCGCGGTCAGCTCCTCGACGCCGGACTGCTGCAGGCGCAGGTGCACCTGGTCCGGGGTCAGTTCGAGGTGGCGGGCGGTCTCGTCGTAGAGATGGATGATCACCGCGCGCGCGGCAATGCGGGCCTGCTCCGGGCCCTCCACCACGAAGTGGTTGCCGCGGTTGCGGATGCTGACGCCGAGGCGCTCTTCGATGAGATGAAGGTGCTGGTCGAACTGACCGCACAACCGCGCCAGGCGGCGCGAGTCGCTGGGCTCGAGGATGAACTGTAGTGTCTGCGGGTCGTTCAAAGGGGTTTCTGGGGCCTCTTGCGGCCAGGGGGACGGGCCAAGGATAACGTCAATCGGAGACCCGCGAAAGCGCAGCCCCCCCCCTCCGTGGGTCGCCATTCATGGCGACAGCAGCATTTGGCGAGGCACGAGTCGGCATGAATGCCGACCTACACGGGCCGCTCCGCGCGCAGCGAGTTCGGCAGCGCCTCGGTGATCTCCACGTCGACGAACTGCCCGATCAGGCCCGTGTCGTCGCTGCTGAAATGCGTGAGCCGGTTGTTCTCCGTGCGCCCCTGCAGGCGGCCCGGGTCGCGTTTCGACACCTCGGTGACCAGCACGCGCTCGATACGCCCGACCATGCGCCGGCTGATCTCGAAGGCCTGCTGGTTGATGCGCGCCTGCAGCAGCGCCAGGCGCTGCTTCTTGAGCTCCTCGGGCGTGTCGTCGGGCAGCTCGGCGGCCGGCGTGCCGGGGCGCGCGCTGTAGACGAAGCTGAACGAGTGGTCGAAGCCCACGTCCGCGATCAGGCGCATGGTGTCCTCGAAGTCCTTTTCCGTCTCGCCGGGGAAGCCCACGATGAAATCCGAGGAGATGCTGATATCCGGGCGCACGCGGCGCAGCTTGCGGATGGTCGACTTGTACTCGAGCGCGGTGTGATTGCGCTTCATCGCCGCGAGGATGCGGTCCGAGCCGCTCTGCACCGGGAGATGCACGTGGCTGACCAGTTGCGGGATGTCCGCGTAGGCCTGCACCAGTGCGTCGCTGAACTCCAGCGGGTGCGAGGTGGTGTAGCGGATGCGCCCGATGCCCTCCACGGCCGCCACCAGGTGCAGCAGTTCGGCGAAGTCGGTGATCTCGCCCAGGTGGTTGCGGCCACGGTAGGCGTTGACGTTCTGCCCGAGAAGGTTCACCTCGCGCACGCCCCGGGCGGCGAGGTGCGCGATCTCGGCGAGCACGTCGTCGAGCGGGCGGCTGACTTCCTCGCCGCGCGTATAGGGCACCACGCAGAAGCTGCAGTACTTGCTGCAGCCCTCCATCACCGAGACGAAGGCGCTCACCCCGCTCACCGAGGGCTCCGGCAGGCGGTCGAACTTCTCGATCTCGGGGAAGCTGATGTCGACCACCGGACCGCGGCGCTCGCCGGCGAGCGCGGTGTCGAGCATCTCGGGCAGCCGGTGCAGGGTCTGCGGGCCGAACACCATGTCGACGTAGGGCGCGCGGCGGCCGATCGCCCCGCCTTCCTGGCTGGCCACGCAACCGCCGACACCGATCACCAGGCCCGGGCGTTCCTCCTTGAGCTTGCGCCAGCGGCCGAGCTGGTGGAACACCTTCTCCTGCGCCTTCTCGCGGATCGAGCAGGTGTTCAACACCAGCACGTCGGCCTCGTCCGCGTTGTCGGTGGCCTGCAGGCCGTGGCTCTCGCGCAGCAGGTCGAGCATGCGCGCGGAGTCGTACTCGTTCATCTGGCAGCCGTGGGTCTGCACGAACACTTTCCGGGCGGGACGGTCGTTCATGGGCGTCGGGGGTACGAAAAAAGGGCTGAAATTATAGCGGCCGCGGCGGGCGATGCACAGGCGGGGGCTGTGGTATCCTTCGCGCCCCCTTGCATTTACCCACCGACGAGCGATACGCGCATGGCGGCCGAACCGATCTACAAAGTCATATTTCTGAACCAGAACCAGGTGTTCGAGTTATATGCCAGGCAGATCTACCAGAGCGATCTCTACGGCTTCATCGAGGTCGAGGAATACGTGTTCGGCGAGCGCAGCCAGATCGTGGTCGATCCGGCCGAGGAAAAGCTGAAGAGCGAGTTCGCCGGCGTCAAGCGCAGCTACATCCCGATGCACGCGATCATCCGCATCGACGAGGTCGAGAAGGAAGGCTCGGTCAGGATCCGCGAGTCCAAGGGCAGCGACGGCAAGGTCATGGCCTTCCCGCTGCCGGGCATGCGCCCGCAGTTCGGCGGCGAGCCGCCGGGTGACGGCTGATCCCCCCCCCCCCCCCCCCCCCCCCCCCCCCCCCCCCCCCCCCGTCCCGTGGGTCCGGGCAGGTCACGCAGCCAGCCGCTGCCGCACGCTAGCCAGTTTCACGCACACCACGAACACTTCCATCGCGCGTTCGATTTCCTCCAGCTCGGGAAACTCGGCGCGATGCGGATATTGCTGTCCGCGGGATCCTTGCCGTAGGGGAAGGTGGCGCCGGCCGGGGTCAGCTTGACGCCGGCCTCCGCGGCGAGGCGCACCACTTCCCTCGCCAGTCCGGGACGCGTGTCGAAGGACACGAAATAGCCTCCGCGCGGCCGGCTCCAGGAGCCCATGCCGGTGCCGGCGAGCTCGCGCTCCAGCGCGTCGAGCACCGCCGCGAAGCGCGGGCGCAAAAGCGCCGCGTGACGGTCCATGTGATCGAGCACGCCGGCGTAATCCTTCAGGAGGGCGACGTGGCGCTTCTGGTTGACCTTGTCGGGCCCGATGCTGCTGAAGCCCATGTGGCGGCGGATCGCGTCGAGGTTCGCCGTCGACGCGGCCAGGAAGGCCACGCCCGCGCCGGCATGCGTGATCTTGGAGGTCGAGCCGAACAACAGCACGCTGTCCCCGGTGCCGGCGCGTTGGCAGGCCTCGAAGAGCGGGGCGAGCCTCGGTGCGTCGCGATCCAGCGCGTGCACCGCGTAGGCGTCGTCCCAGAACAGGCGGAAGCCGCGCGCCGCGCGCTTGCCCAGCGCCGCGCAGCGCGCCACGGTCGCCTCGTCGCAGACCGCGCCGGTCGGGTTCGAGAAGCGCGGCACCACCCACATGCCGCGGATGGCCGGGTCGCTGTCGATCAGCGCCTCGACCGCGTCCATGTCGGGGCCGTTGTCGGTCATCGGCACCGTGATCATCTCGATGCCGAGGTGCTCGCAGATGCCGAAATGGCGGTCGTAGCCCGGCACCGGGCAGATGAACTTCACCGGGCCGCCGTTGCGCCAGGCCGAGCCGGGACCCTCGAAACCGAAATGCATGCCGTACAGGGCGCATTGCCACATCAGCGTGAGGCTGCTGTTGCCGCCGACCAGCATGTTGTCGGCCGGCACCTGCAGCACCGGGGCGAACAGCTGCCGGGCTTCCGGGATGCCGTCGAGGCCGCCGTAGTTGCGCAGGTCCGTGCCGTCGTTGCCGCGGTAGTTCGCGCCCAGCACGCCGTCGAGCCGGTCCGCGAGGTCCAGCTGCGCGCTGTTGGGCTTGCCGCGCGTCACGTCGAGCTTCAATCCCGCCGCGGCCAGCGCCGCATGGCGTGCCGCGAATTCGCTTTCCCAGGCTGCGAGGGTGGCGCGGTCGGCTTCGTCGATACGCACGGAAGGGTTCCTCCAGGGTCACGGGGTGATGATGAGCCGCGGTGCGGGCGAGGGCATTCTACGGGCTGGGGGCGTCCGCCTCACGGGCCGGTTTTGGTGAAAGTAGGCCCTCCAGGCTCGCGGCGAGTTCGCGTGCAGCCAGCGCGGGATCCAGGGCGGCGAGGCGGTCGCTGAAGACCTCGGCCGCGAGCGGGCAGGCGACGCCGCGTCGTTCGAGCGCGGCGAGAAGGCGAGCGAGATCGATGGTCCCGGCGCCGGGCAGCAGCCGCTCGTGCAGGGTCTCGTGCCAGAGGTCCGCGGCCGGTGTGGCCGGCGCATCACTGAGCTGCAACATGAAGACGCGCGCGGGGTCGAGGGCGCCGGGTGCCTCGTCGCGGGTGTTGGCTCGCGCCCAGTGCCAGCTGTCGAGCAGCAGGCCGCCGTTGGCGCAGCCGGCGCGCTCGATGAGGTCGATGGCCGCCTCGAGGTTGCCGATCACCGACCACGGCACGAATTCCAGCGCCACGCGCAGGCCGTAGCCCGCCGCCATCCGGCACAGCGAGCGGAAGGCTCGCACCAGTTGCTCGCGCGGCCACGGTGTGCCGTCCAGCAGCACCGCGCAGGTGTCCAGGGTGTCCAGCGCAACGGCGCATTCGAACAGCGCGCGCGCCTGTGCCGCCGCCACGCTGTCGCGCGCCACGTCCGCCGGCCAGCGCGTCAACGCCTCGGCCATGACCGCGCCCAGAGGCAGCTGTCGCAGCAGTTCGCGGATTGCCTCGTCGCCGAGACCCGCCGCGCGCGCCTGTTCGACGTGGTGGCGGCGCAGTGTGACGCCCGCAAAGCCCGCCAGCGCCGCGGCACCGACCAGCTCCGCGAGCGGCGCGGCGCGCAGCGTCGCCAGACAGAGAATACGGGGAGCCTCGCGCAGCATCGCCTCACAGCCCCAGCGCGGCGCGCATCACGTGGAACACGTAGCTCTGCTCCTGCACGCCGTGGAAGTGTTGCGCCGAGGGGCCGCCGGCGAAGATCGCGACGTCCTCGCCGCCGTGGGTCTCGGACTCCAGTGGCACCAGCGCCTCCTGGTGAAAATCCGCGTGCGTGGTGTCGACCGCTGCCAGGTCCTGCGACGCGGCCCGCTGCCGCGGCCGCGCGGGTAGGGCGCCGCGCCCGTGGCACCGTCATGCAGGCCGGCGCCATTGGCATAGCCGAGCGTGGTGTAGGGCTTGCCGTCGGCGGCGAGCGCGGGCGCGCTCGCGCCCGGCTCCACGACCTTGCCGAGGATCGGGTTGCCACGTGCCGGGTAGCCGGCCATCGTGAACACGTGGCTGTGGTCGGCAGTGACGATCACCAGCGTCTCGCGCAGGTCCACCTTCGCCAGTGCCGCACGCACCGCGTCGGACAGCGCGATCGTGTCGGTGAGAGCGCGGTACGCATTGCCGGCGTGGTGGCCGTGGTCGATGCGCCCGCCCTCGACCATCAGGAACCAGCCGCGCGGGTTGCGCGCGAGGATGTCGATGGCCTTGGCCGTCATCTCGGCCAGCGAGGGCTCGCCGCCGGTGTCGCGCGCGCGGCCGGCCTCGTACTCCATGTGCGAACGCTCGAACAGCCCCAGCAGGTGCGTGCTGCGCGCGGGATCGATGGCCTCGAAGCCGGCGCGGTCGTGGACGAACGATCCGCCGAACTTGCGTCGCCATTCGCGCGTCAGGTCGCGCCCGTCGCGGCGCACGCCGCGCTCGCCGCGATCCTCGGGGTCGCGCGTGCGCGCCGGGAGGAACTTCTCGCGGCCGCCCCCGAGCGCCACCTCGAGCCCGTCACCGATGCCACCGGGCCCGAAGCGGTCGATCAGCTGCGCGGCGATGTCCGGCACCGTCGCATCGGCGGGGCGGTCGCTGTCGGCCTCCCAGTCGCGCGCGGAGGTGTGCGCGTAGCAGGCCGCGGGTGTGGCGTGCGTGAGCCGCGCGGTACTGACCACGCCCGTCGCGAGCCCGGCGCCCTCGGCGAGTTCGAGCAGCGTGGGTTGCTCGGCAGCCGCGACCGCCTCGCGCGCGGGCTCGCCGTGCGGCACCGTGGCGGCGATGCTGATCACGCCGTCATTGGTCTTGATGCCGGTCATCATCGCGCTCATGGTCGGCGCGGAGTCGGGCGTCTGCTGGTTCGCGGAGTAGGTCTTGGACAGCGCGACGAACGGCAGCCGCTCGAAGGCGAGCGAATTGTCCTCGCCGCTGCCGCCCTTCTGCTGCCCCTCGAGGATGCGCGCGGCGGTGATCGTGGTGATGCCCATGCCGTCGCCGACGAACAGGATCACGTTGCGCGCGCGCTCCGGCATGCCGGGGAACAGGGCCCGCGACTCGGCGAGCGCGCTTGCTCCCCTGGCGGCCCAGTCATCGGCGGTCGCGTCGCGCGGCGCCGGAGCGTCGCCGCAGGCCATTGCGGCGCCGGCGAGGGCGAGCAGCAGGGCGACGCAGCTGGCGGGCATGGATCATGGCTTGTCCCCGGATCGCGCGCGGCGGCTGGCATGGTGGCCGGCGATCGTGCCGGCGTGGAGACGGCACTGTCGCGGCCGCCGCGGCGGCGTCAACCCGCGCCGCGGCGCGCCGGATGTTCCCCGCCGCCCGGCGGCGTGGTAGCGTCATGGCGCCTTCCCGCGGCATCCGCATCGAGGAGTGCCAGCGATGACTTCCCCTGCGCCAGTGCCGTTCGCGGCCGGAGCAAGCCGTCAAGCTGCCCGACGTGGGCACCACGATATTCACGGTGATGTCGCGCAAGGCCGAGGAGCACGGCGCGATCAACCTGTCGCAGGGATTCCCCGATTTCGCCCTGCCGGCCGGTCTCGGCGAGGCGCTGGCGCGCCACGTCGCCGCCGGGCGAAACCAGTACGCGCCGATGGCGGGCGTGCTGGCCTTGCGCGAGCAGATCGCGCTGAAGATCGCGCGCTGCCATGGCTGCAACGTCGATCCGGACGACGCCGTGACGGTGGTCCCGGGCGCGACCGAGGCCATCTTCTGCGCGATCATGGCGACGGTGGGAGCGGGCGACGAAGTGATCCTGTTCGATCCGAGCTACGACAGCTACGAACCCTCGGTGCGGCTGGCGGGCGGACGCGCCGTTCGCATCCCCTTGCTGCCTCCGGACTTCGCCATCGACTGGCAGCGCGTGGCCGGGGCGGTCACGCCGCGCACACGGATGATCGTGATCAATTCACCGCACAATCCCACTGGCAGCGTGCTCGGCGCGGCCGACCTCGATCGTCTCGAGAAACTGGTGCAGGAGCATGGCCTGCTGGTGCTTTCCGACGAGGTCTACGAACACCTGGTCTACGACGGTGCGGCGCACCACAGCGTGCTGGCGCGGCCGGTGCTGGCCGAACGCGCTTTCGCGGTGTTCTCCTTCGGCAAGACCTTGCATGCCACCGGCTGGAAGACCGGCTACTGCGTGGCGCCGCCGGCGCTGACCCGCGAGTTCCGCCGCGTGCACCAGTTCGTGACCTTCGTGGCGGTCACGCCCATCCAGCACGCGCTGGCGGATTTCATGGCCGAGGCACCGGCTCACGTGGACCTGTTGCCCGCTTTCTACCAGGCCAAGCGCGACCTGTTCCGCCGCCTGCTCGCCGGCTCGCGCTGGCGCGCGCTGCCCTGCGCGGGCACCTATTTCCAGCTGCTCGACTATTCCGGTATCGGCGACGCGGACGACGTGGCCATGGCCGAGGAACTCGTCAGCCGTCACGGCGTCGCCGCGATCCCGGTGTCGGTGTTCTACGAGCGCCCGCCGCGCCTGCGGCTGCTGCGTTTCTGTTTCGCAAAGCAGGACGAGACGCTGGTGCGCGCCGCGGAGTTGCTATGCAGGATCTGAGCGTCACGATCTTGCAGCAGGATCTCGCGTGGCAGGACGCGCCGGCCAATCGCGCGCAATTCGCCTGCCTGCTGCCGGCAGCCGCCGGCAGCGCGCTGGTGGTGCTGCTGCCCGAGATGTTCGCCACCGGCTTCACGATGGAACCCGCCGGCTGTGCCGAGGGCATGGATGGCCCCACGGTGGGCTGGCTGCGCGAGCAGGCGGCACTGCACGGTTGTGCGATCGCCGGCAGCCTCGCGATCGCCGAGGGCGGGGCGTTTCGCAACCGCTTCCTGTTCGCGCGCCCGGACGCTGGACTCGAGCACTACGACAAGCGCCACCTGTTCCGCATGGCCGGCGAGCATCACGGCTATGTGCCGGGCAGCGAGCGGCGCGTGATCGAATGGCAGGGCTGGCGGCTGTGCCCGCAGGTCTGCTACGACCTGCGCTTCCCGGTGTGGAGCCGCAACCGCGGCGACTACGACGCGCTGCTGTACGTGGCGAACTGGCCGGCGCGCCGGCGCGAGCACTGGCGCGCGCTGCTCGTCGCGCGCGCGATCGAGAACCAGGCCTGGGTGATCGGGGTGAACCGCACCGGCGTCGACGGCGAGGGCATCGAGTATGCCGGTGACAGCCTGGTGATCGACCCGTGGGGCCGGCTGGCGCTGGATGCCGGCAGCGCCGCGGGCGTGCACCGCGTGACGCTCGCGGCGCAAACGCTGGCTCAGTGCCGGGAGAAATTCCCGGCGCACCTCGATGCGGATGCGTTCCGGCTCGACGGTGCGCCGGACTGAAACCTCAGGCGGCGGTGGTGAACAGCGGCCGCGACAGCTCGGCCCAGTCGATGTCGCCGTCGTCCTTCAGGTTCTCGTACTCGAGCATCCCGAGCTGTTCGAACAGCGGACGCACCGAGTCGGTCAGCAGCCCGATGCGGCGCAGGTTCGGCATCACGCGCATGAACATCAGGTTGCGGAACATCTGGCGGAACTCGCCTTCCAGGTAGATGCGCCGCGCCTCCTCGACGTTCCAGCCCCAGTGGTGGAACACGTCCTTCGGGATCATGCGCTCGCGCGCCACCACGCAGGCCTCGTAGGCGAAGCGCGCGCGCTCCTCGCGTTCGGCCTCGCTCAGGTTCTTGAGATGCTCCTCGAGATAGTTGATGCCGAAAGTCACGTGGCGCGCTTCGTCGCGCAGCACCAGCTCGACCACGTCGTTCAGCAGCTCGCCCTTGGGCGTGGTGGCCTTCATCGTGGTGAAGGCCGACAGCGCCAGCCCCTCGATGATCAGCTGCATGCCGATGAACTTCAGGTCCCAGCGCGGATCGGTGAGGATCTTGTCGAGCAGGCTCTTCAGCGCCGGATCCACCGGGTACATATAACCTGCCTTGGTCTGCAGGTACTTGTTGAAGACCTCGACGTGGCGAGCCTCGTCGAAGGTCTGCGAAGCCGCGTAGAGTTTGGCGTTCAGCGTCGGCGCGCAGCTCGTGAGCTGCGAGGCCACGAGCAGCGCGCCCTGTTCGCCGTGCAGGAACTGCGACAGCGTCCATACATTCTCGTGCTCGGCGAACTCCTGCTTCTGTTCCTCGCTGAGCGCTTCGTAGGGGCCGTAGCCCTTGAAGGCGACGATCGCGTCGCGCTGCTCGGGCGTGAGACGCGTGCGCCGCTTGCCCCAGTCGATGTCGGTCTCGACGTTCCAGTTGAGCTGCTTGCCCAGTTCGTAGAGCTTTTTGATGCGGTCGTCCTGGACGCGGTAGTCCCAGTTGTAACTGCCGGTCAGCGGAGTCTGGAAGATCTCGGCGACCTGCTGCGCGGTGCCCGCGTCCATGCGCGCGGCTTCCTGGTCGAAGTAACGGACTTCGCTCGGGGTGTCGATGACGAATTGAACGCCCATGGGAAACTCCTCCACGATGACTGTTTTTCTGTCTGGTGTCCGACCGGGATCGGAGTGCACAGATTGTTGGTTGCCGGCGCCGCCGGAACAAGGTTATCTTGTGCCACAAAATGGTCAATCGGGGCCAATGATGGTGCATCGCCTGAGGGTTCCGCGCCACGACCTGCCCGCGCCGATCGGGGCGATCATGGTCGAGGTCGCCGCCGATTTCGGCATCACCCCGTCCGAGGTGCTGGAGGGCACCTCGATCGACGAGGGAGCGCTCGGTGCGCCCGATACCCGCATCTCGCTGCGCGACCAGACGCGCATGCTGGAGAACTGCCTGCGCCGTTCCGGCGATCCGGGTTTCGCGCTGCATTTCGGCAGCCGCATCTCTGTGGCCGCGCTCGGCGAGCTCGGCTACGCGCTGATGTGCTGCCGCAACGTGCAGGAGTTGATGGAGGTGATGGGACATTATCACCGCCTGATCAGCGGCAGTTTCCGCATCGAGGTCGAATCCGCGCGCGAGGCGGTCTCGATCCGCCTGGTCGGAGGCATGCTGCACGAGGCGGCGGAGCCGGCCGACTGCGAGATCTTCTTCGCGGCGGCGGCAGCCTCGCTGCGCCGGCTGTGCGCGCTGTCCGATGACGCGCTCAGCGTCACGCTCGCCTATCCCGATCCGGGGTATGGCGAGGAGTATCACCGCCTCATCTGCCGGGACGTGCGCTTCGATGCACCCGACAGCCGGCTCGCGGTGGACCGGCGCTATCTGGATGTGCCGCTGCAGTTCGCCAATCCCACGCTGCTGAAACTCTACCGCCAGCAATGCGACGAGCTGCTGGCCGCGCTCAACCGCAGCGACGGCTACACCACCGACATCCGCAAGTACCTGCTGGCGACGCCGGGGCGCTTTCCCCCGTTCGAGGAGGCCGCCGACCACCTGCACGTGAGCCCGCGCACGCTGCGCCGGCGGCTCGACGAGGAGGGCACGAACTACCAGCGCATCGTGCACGAGTTGAGGCGCCAGCTCGCCGAGACCTACCTGCGCGACAGCATGCTCTCGATCGCGGAGATCGCCGACATGCTGGGCTACAACGACGTCTCGAATTTCCGTCGCGCCTTCCTCAGCTGGACCGGCCGCTCGCCGGCCGCGTACCGGCGCGGCATGCGCGGCGGCGCGATGCTCATTCCCCGGTGAAACGCGGCGCGCGTTTCTCGCGTTGCGCCACGAGTCCCTCCTGCAGGTCGCGCGACTGCGTGCACTGCTGCGCCAGCCGGGCCGCGCCTGCGCTGTCCAGGTCGCCGCGCGCGATGCCGCCGAGGATCTGCTTCATCGCGCGCACCGCGAGCGGCGCGAGCCCCGCGAGGTGCTGCGCGAAGGCTTCGCTCTCGGCGTCGAGGCGCTCGCGCGCCACGATGCGGTGCAGGAAGCCGATGGCGAGCAGCGTCTCGGCCGGCAGTTCCTCGCTGGCGACCAGGATGCGCTTGGCCGCGCCGAGTCCCAGCTTGTCGACGTAGCGCTGCAGGCCGTTCAGCGGGTAGCAGATGCCGATGCGCGCGGCCGGCACCAGCAGCCGCAGGTCGTCCACGCCGATACGGTAATCGCAGCACAGCGCGATTTCCGCTCCGCCCCCGAACACGTTCCCGTTCAGCGCGCACACGGAGGGGATCGGCAGCGCCGCCAGCCGGTCGGTCAGCGTGCTGAACAGTTCGCCGCTCATGTCCCCGCTCCGGAACTGCTTCAGCGAGGCGCCCGCGCAAAAGGTGCTCTCCCCGTTGCCGGTGAGCAGCAGCACCCGCAGCGAGGGATCGGTCTCGACGGCGTCGAGGCAATCGCGGAAACGGCCGATCTCGGCGGCGCCCAGCGCGTTGTGCTGCGTCGGGTTGTTCAGCGTGATGCGGGCGATGTGGCCGTCGCGGGAGAACAGGATCGGGTCGTCGGACATGGCGGCATTCATGGCGGGGGAGGCGGGAATGGTAGCGTATAATCGCGCGCCGCAAATGCCCGCGCCACGGGCCATCAGCCACAGAGCCAGAGGACGCAATGAGCCAGGACCGGTTCGCGCAGATCAGACCCTACAACGACGACGAGGTGCGTGGCGTGCTGGACCGGCTGCTGCGCAACGCCGAGTTCACAGCGGCGCTAACGCGCCTTCGCTTCCCGCGTGCCGGCGGCGCGCTGGGTGCGCTGCTGCGCCCGATCGTGCGCCTGTACCTCCGGCGCCAGCTTGCGGGCGTGGCGAGCGTCGCCGGCTTCCAGAAAGTCGTCGAGAAGTACATGACCGCGATGATCGAGGCCAGCACCACGGAGTTCACGGTGAGCGGGCTCGAGCGCCTGGATCCTGCCCGGGCCTGCCTTTTCATCGGCAACCACCGCGACATCGCGCTGGATCCGGCCTTCGTGAACTACGCGCTGTATGCCAACGGCCGGGACACCGTGCGCATCGCCATCGGCGACAACCTGCTGACCAAGGACTACGTCTCGGACCTGATGCGGCTGAACAAGAGCTTCATCGTGCGCCGCGGGGCGAAGGGGCCGCGACAGATGCTCGCGGCCCTGCAGGAACTGTCGGGCTATATCCGTCATTCGCTGCTCGAGGAGCGCAGCTCGATCTGGATCGCGCAGCGCGAGGGCCGCGCCAAGGATGGCTGGGACCGCACCGAGCCGGCGATCATCAAGATGCTGTGCATCAGCAAGGCGCGCGAGACGCCGATCGCAGGGCACCTGCGCGCGCTCAACATCGTGCCGGTTTCGATATCGTACGAATGGGATCCCTGCGACGGCGCCAAGGCCCGCGAGCTGTACCTGCGCGCGAGCGAAGGCGATTACGAGAAGGAGGAGCACGAGGATGTGGCCAGCATCGCGCACAGCATCACTTCACCAAAGGGCGCGGTGCACGTGAGCTTCGGAGAACCCCTCGATGCCGACTTCGCGGGACCCGACGAGGTTGCCGCGGAGATCGATCGCCAGGTGCTGGCGCTGTACCGCGTCCACCCCAGCAACGTCGCGGCGTTGCGCATGCTGCAGGGCCGGCTGCCGGAGGGATTCGCCGACGATGCCGCTGTCGCGGCGGCGGATGCCGAGCTGCGCGCGCGGCTCGAAGCGCTTCCCGCGCCGCACCGTCCCTACCTGCTCGCGATGTATGCCAATCCCCTGCTGAACCGCGCGGCCCTCGACGCGCCGTAGGTCGCCATTCATGGCGACAGTCGGCATGAATGCCGACCTACGGAACCGCATCCCGACCGTGTGGGTCGCCATTCATGGCGACAACGGCTTGGATCGATATTCATTCCGACCCACGGGTGCCGTGTCGGCATGCATGCCGACCTAACGGTGGTGCATCCAGTGCACCAGTCCCTGTGCACTGAGATCCATGTCCAGCGCGAGCAGTGCGCGCAGCGTGGTGGCGGGCAGCGTGCTGCCGGCCGCGTGCAGGCCCTCGAGGGTGTAGGTCGTCAGCGCCTCGGTGAGCGCGGCTTGCGCGTGGGGATCGGTGATATCGATGCCCTCGGCGAGGCGCACGTAGTCGAGGACCTGGCGGCGCAGCGATCCGGCGTGATGCGCGCTCGCCGCGATGCGCCCGAAATGCGTGAGATAGCAGTAGCGCGGCTCGGCCGCCATCAGCAGTTCGATCGAGGCGAGCAGCGCCCCGGGCTCGAACTGCACCGGCGTGGTGGTCGGGATCAGGTAGGGCTCGCCGCGGCAGTACAGCTCGCGGTAACCGATGCCGAAGGTGTCGCCGGTGAACCAGCCGCGGCTCGTCTCGTCCCACACGCAGAAATGGTGCCGCGCGTGCCCGGGCGTGTCGCGAACCAGCAAATCGCGCCGTCCCAGCGTCCAGCGGCTGCCGTCGGCAGCCTCGCGCACGCGCTCGACCGGCGCCGGCACGATCTCGCCGTACATGCGCGTGAAGGATTCCTCGCCGTACACCGCCTTGGCCCCGGCGATGAGGCGCTCGGGGTCGACCAGGTGACGGGCGCCGCGCGGATGCGCCACCAGCGTCGCCTGCGGGCAGCGCGCGAGCAGCGCGCCGGCGCCGCCGGCATGATCGAGGTGCACGTGCGTCGGCATGATGTAGCGCAGCTGCTCCGGTGCGACGCCGCAATCCGTCAGGGCCTGCAGGATGGCGGGCAGGTTGAGCGCGGTGCCGGTTTCGATCAGCGCGGCCTCGCCGTCATCGACCACCAGGTAGCAGGCCGCGAGGCCGGCACGGTGGTAACCCGTGTCGATGCAGGTGATGCCGTGGGACAGTGTTTCGATCATCGCTTGCTTCCGGGGAATTGCCGCCGCAGCGGCTGGCGAGCGCCGCGCGGCGCCTGCCCTGCTATAGTCCGCTTCCTTCCTGCGCGGGGACCTCGCTTGCTGAACGACGACGTCAAGAATGCCATCCAGGGCGCGTATCGCAACTGGCTGAACGCACGCGGCCTCAGGCCGCGCAGCGGCCAGCGCGCGATGATCGCGCAGGTGGCGAACGCCCTGGCGCGCTCGAACGATCCCGACAACGGGGCCAGCCCGATCTGTGTGGTCGAGGCCGGCACCGGCACGGGCAAGACCATAGCATAC
Organism: Gammaproteobacteria bacterium; assembly: GCA_016718385.1. Taxonomy (GTDB): domain Bacteria; phylum Pseudomonadota; class Gammaproteobacteria; order Pseudomonadales; family UBA5518; genus UBA5518. The sequence goes on along the minus strand of JADKDK010000006.1, from coordinate 506,560 downwards.
GCGGTCGCCGCGATCCCCATCGCGCAGGCGCTCGGCAAGAAGCTGGTGATCTCCACGGCCACGGTGGCGTTGCAGGAGCAGCTCTTCCACCGTGACCTGCCCGACCTGAAGACCGCCGGCGCGCTCGATTTCAGCTACGCGCTCGCCAAGGGGCGCGGGCGCTATGTGTGCCCCGCGCGCCTCGACTCTCTGCTGCGCGGCGCGCGCGATGAAGACGGCGCGCAGCTCGCGCTGGTCGAGCAGATCGTGCCGGGCGTGAACCAGGAGACCCGCGAGCTGTTGCGCGAACTATACACGGCGGTTACCGACGGCAGCTGGGCCGGCGATCGCGATTCCTGGCCCGCGGCGCTACCCGACTCGCGCTGGGCCCTGATGACCACGGATCACCACCAGTGCAGCGGGCGGCGTTGCTCCTACGTGAGCCAGTGCCCGTTCTTCACCGCGCGCGAGGGGCTCGACGGCGTCGACTGCATCGTGGCCAACCACGATCTGGTGCTGGCGGACCTCGCGCTCGGCGGCGGCGCCGTGCTGCCGGCGCCGGAAGATGCGATCTACGTGTTCGACGAGGCGCACCACCTGCCGGACAAGGCCTGCAACCACCTGTCGTTCCGCGCGCGGCTGGGCCTCGCACGCGAGCACGCCGAGGATTGCCGCCGGCTCGCGACGGAGCTGATGGCCGAGCCACGCTCGAGCGACGCCTTGCGTCGGCGCCTCGCGGAAGTGCCGGCGCTCTGCGAGGAACTCGACCACGGGTTGAGCGCCGCGGGACGGCTGCTGGGCGCCCTGCTGGCGGGGGCGGGGCGCAAGGGCGACACGGCCGTGGAATACCGCCTGCCGCACGGCGTGGTGCCGGCAGATGTCGCGGCGCTGGCTGCCACGCTGCACCACGCGCTGCGCAAGCTCGGCGATGCGCTGGAAGGCGCGGAGGACGAGCTGTCGCGCCAGCTCGATACGGGCGGCTCGGCGGCGCAGGACCGCTACGCGGTGATGGGGCTCTCGATCGGGCGCGTGCAGCGGCTGGCGGGGCTGTGGAGATCCTGGGCCGAGCCCGATCCCGCCGGCGCGGCGCCGCAGGCGCGCTGGATCCGCGCCAGCGAGCAGCAGTCGGGCGCGGATCTCGAGGTCTGCGCCGCGCCGGTGCTGGCCGCGAACGTGCTGCGCGACAGCATCTGGACGCGTGCGGCGGGCGCCGTGCTGACCTCGGCCACGCTGACCGCGCTCGGCAAGTTCGACCGCATCGTGCTGCGCGCGGGGCTGCCCGCAGATTGCGTGTTCGCGACGGTGCCCAGTCCCTTCGACTACCGCGGCCGTGCCTGCCTCGCGGTGCCGCGGCTCGCCGCCGACCCGGGCGATCCGGTGGCGCACACGCGCGAGGTCGCGGACTGGCTGGATGCGAACCTCGATCGCGGCGAGGCGAGCCTGGTGCTGTTCGCCTCGCGCAAGCAGATGCGCGAGGTCTACGACCGCGTGAGCCTGGGGCTGCGCGACCGCATCCTGCTGCAGGACCACTTCGCCAAGCAGGAGCTGCTCAGGCTGCACCGCGAGCGCGTCGATGCCGGCGAGGGCTCGGTGATATTCGGGCTCGCCAGCTTCGCCGAGGGCATCGACCTGCCCGGCAGCTACTGCATGCACGTGGTGATCGCGAAGCTGCCTTTCGCGGTGCCCGACGATCCGGTGGAAGCGGCGCTCGCCGAGTGGGTCGAGTCGCGCGGCGGCAATCCGTTCATGGAGATCTCGGTGCCAGACGCGGCGCTGCGGCTGGTGCAGGCGAGCGGACGGCTGTTGCGCACCGAGGAGGACACCGGGCGCATCACGCTGCTCGACCGTCGCGTGGTCACCCGCCAGTACGGGCGCAGGATCCTCGATTCGCTGCCGCCGTTTCGCCGCGAGGTCGCCTGAGATGAACGGCCGTATCCGTGTCGCCGCGCTGCTGATCGACCTCGAGGGGGCGCTGCGCAGCCGCCTGCTCTGGGACGCCGACGAGCCGTCGCCCGAAGCGCTGGCCAGCACCCAGCCGTTCTGCATCGACACGCTGGACTTTCCGCAGTGGCTGCAGTTCGTGTTCCTGCCGCGCATGCGCGCACTGCTCGATGCGGACCTGCCGCTGCCCGCGCAGTGCGCCGTCGCCGAAATGGCGGAAATGCAGTTCGGCGCCGGTGAGGCGCTCGACGTGATCGCGTTGCTGCGCGAGATCGACCTCGCCGTCGTGGCCGCGTCCCCGTAGCCCCGGACGTGGGTCCGGATTTATCCGGACATTGTCCGGCTGAAGCGGCTGACGCCGGACCCACGGGCAAGGCTAGAAGTTGTAACCCACCGCGAGTCCGTAAGTCCGCGGCTCGATCGTGAACACGTTGGTGAACACGCCCGAGGAGGGGTCGGTGACGAAAATGCCGACCACGTTGTCGTCGTCCATGATGTTCTTGACGAAGGCGCGCACGAACCAGGTCTCGTCGGGCGCGAGCAGGGTCGCCTGCGCGTTCCAGACGTCCCAGGAGTCGATCGCGTCGATCGGGTCGCGGTTGAAGATGCGCCCGTACATCTCGTCCTGCCAGTAGTAGTCGAGCCGTGCCAGGAGGCGGTAGTCGCCCGCCAGGCTGAACTCGTACTGGCCGCCCAGGCTGACCGTCAGCTCCGGGGAATTGATCAGCTGGTTGCCGGAGAGGTCCACCGCCACGCCGTCGGAGACGGTGTAGGGGGCGGGCAGGGAGGACTGCAGCCCGCTGCAGCTGTTGAGCTGCGCCACGCCGGGCGCGGGGGCGCCGTTGTGGTTGATCACGCAATTCGAGGCATTGAGGTTGTCCTTGATCAGCGTGACGTCGCTGCGCCCGGCCGTGGGGTCGCGCGTGTCCACCGAGGCGAAGTCCTTCACCTCGGTGTGCAGGTAGGCGATGTTGGCGTTGAAGCGCCAGTGCTCGTCGGGCGCGAACAGGAACTCCGATTCGAGCCCGTAGATCTCGGCATCGGCGTTCTCGTTGAACGAGGTGCGGTTGACGATCTTCGAGACCTGCAGCCCCTCGTAGTCGTAGAAGAAGGCCGTGATGTTCGCCTGCAGCGTGTTGTCGAGAAGCGTGTTCTTGGCGCCGATCTCGAAGGCGTCGATGTATTCCGGCTCGTAGGTCGCCGCGGTGTCCGGAAACAGCGCCCGGTCGAAGGGCGGGTTGAAGCCGCCGCCCTTGTAGCCGCGCGAGTACGATGCGTAAAGCAGCGTGGCGTCGGTCAAGCTCACTTGCGGGCTCCAGTCCAGCACAGCGCGACCCGTGGTCTCCTCCCATTTTTCGTTGTCGACGCGCCCGAGCGGCTGTCCTGCCGCGCCGGTGATCGTGCCGTCGAAGCCGAAGGGCACGAAGGAGTTGTACAGGTACTGCACGTCGTCGATGTCCTTCTCGTCGACGGTGTAGCGCAGGCCGAGTGTCAGCTTCAGGTCGTCGCGCAGCTGGTAGTAGACCTCGCCGAACAGCGCGCTGGACTCCAGCTCGTAGGAATTGACGCGGTTGATGTAGCTCGGCGCCGTGTACGCGAGCCCGTCGCGCAGGCCCGGCGTGCCGAGGAAGGTGCCCGCCACGGCCGGGTAGACCACGCTGAAATAGTCGAGACCGGACGCGATCACGTAATACTCGTTGAAGGTGTCGGCCTCCATGTAGAAGGCGCCGGCGAAGAAGTTGAGTGCTCCGTCGTAGTTCGACGCGACGTGCGCCTCGAAGCTCGCCTGGTCGGTTTCCTGGTTGGACTGGTCGTAGCCGTCCAGCGAATCGTTGCAGCCGTCGGAGTGGCCTCCGACGATACCGTTGCCGCTCGCGGAGGGCGCGGAGATCGGCAGGCAGCCGTCGGCGAAATACGTGGCCCAGGTGATCGGGAAGACGGAGCGCAGCAGCGGAGAAGGCGAGGCGGTGCCACCGACGTTGTTGTTGTAGTCCTGTTGCGAGAGCACCGAGGTGTCCTGGTAGCCGGCCAGCGCGACGAAGCTGTAGCGCTCGAACTCGTGCTCCAGGCGCAGCGTGAGCAGCGTCTCGTCGGCCTCGTAGACCGGCGTGAAGTCCATGTTGACCTTGCGCATGTCGCGCGGGTTCTCGCTCTGATCGTTGCTCAGCGCCGGCGTCGGGGCGAACGCGGCGAGGCGGCTCGGCAGCAGCCCTGTCAGCTGCGCCAGCGGGTTCACGGTTTCGAAGGCGAGCCGGTCGGGCAGGCAGCCCAGCACGCCGCTGGGATCGTTGTGGCACATCTGCTTCTGGCTGCGCGTGCGCGTGCTGTCCTCTTCGAAATACGAGGCCATCAGGTCGACGGTGGTTTCGTCGTCCGGTGCCCAGCGCAGCGAGCCGCGCACCGAGTACTGGTCGCGGTCGTCCACGTCGTCACCGGTGTGGATGTTCTCGGTGTAGCCGTCGCGCTGCAGGCCGATGCCGGCGATGCGAACCGCGAACCGTTCGCCGAGCGGCACGTTCAGCGCGCCCTCGATCTGGGTGTGGTCGTAGTTGCCGTACTGCCCCTCGACGTAGCCGCCGGGCGCACCGGTTTCCGCGGTTTTCGTGATCATGTTGACCGCGCCGCCCGTGGAGTTGCGCCCGTACAGCGTGCCTTGCGGGCCGCGCAGTATGGCGACCTGCTCGACGTCGTAGTACTCGGTCTCGAACAGGCGGGGGAACAGGATGGGCACCTCGTTGACGTGGATGCCCACACCATCGTCGGAGCCGGCGGCCACCAGCGCGGTGCCGATGCCGCGGATCGCGAAGTTGTTGCTGGTGAAGTTGCCCTTGGCGTAGGACACGTTCGGTGCCGCGAAGCGCATGTCGCCGAAGGTGGAGATCTGCTGCGATTTGAGCGCGGCCGCGTCGAAGGCGGTGACCGCGATCGGTACGTCCTGCGCCGATTCCGCGCGTTTCTGCGCGGTGACGATGATTTCCTCGAGTTGCGCCAGGGCGGTGTGTGGCAGCAGGACGGCGGTGACGGCAGCGAGCGTACGACGGAGCGCAGGATGCGGCATGCAGGTTCCCCTTGTAGTTTTGCGTGTCATGCGAATCGGGATCGGGTGCCGCCCCTACTGCCTGCCGGCACGTGCAGGCGGAATATAGGAACCCTGTGTGGGTGGCGTCAATGTGTGTGCCACGCGTGGGCGCCCGCGGCGCTTGCTGCTATGCTGCGCCGTCGCGAAACGAGGGAACCACGCCGCCATGCCGCTCAAGGTCTACGTCACGCCGGTCACGCCGTTCGAGCAGAACTGCTCGGTCATCGTGTGCGAGAAAACGCATATCGCGGCAGTGGTGGATCCGGGAGGCGACCTGCATCGCATCCGCAGCGTGCTGGAAAAGGCCGGTGCGCGCCTGGGCAAGATACTTCTCACGCACGCGCACATCGATCATGCGGGCGCGACGGCCGAGCTGGCGCGCGAGAGTGGCGTACCCATCGAGGGGCCGCAGCGCGGCGACGCGTTCTGGATCGAGGGCCTGCCCGAGCAGGGCCGGATGTTCGGCCTCGCCGCCGCGGAGAGTTTCACGCCCGATCGCTGGCTGGAGCAGGGCGATACCGTGCAGGTGGGGGAATGCGAACTCCAGGTGCTGCACTGCCCGGGCCACACGCCGGGGCACGTGGTGTTCTACAGCGTCGAGCAGCGCCTCGCGATCGTGGGCGACGTGCTGTTTGCCGGGTCGGTGGGGCGCACGGACCTTCCCGGCGGCGATCATCGCCAGCTGGTCGATTCGATCCGCAACCGGCTGTGGCCGCTGGGCGACGACGTGACCTTCATCCCGGGACACGGGCCGCGCTCGACCTTCGGCCAGGAACGGCGCACGAATCCTTTTGTTGGCGATGGCCGCTGAGGGAGGATCGTGGGTCCGAATTCATTCGGACGCACGATTCACATCGGCTCCAGCTTGCCCTTGTCCGCCGCGTCGGTTTCAGGCGCCACGTAAGGCTCGAACCTGCCGAGTCCGCAGCTCGCGCCGCGATCCAGTCCCGAGCCCATATGCGTGACCACCCAGATGATGTCCTGGCTGCACAGCTGGCTGATGCTGGTCTTGTAGCCGAAACTCTTTTCGAACCCCAGCCCGGAACAGCGGTGCGGCAGGCGGTTGACGAGGGTTTCGTTGCCGGTCATCTCGAACAGGATCGTCCGGTCATCGAGCACCCGGGTGTTCTGGATGCGTTTCAGGGGAATGCAGTTCAGGCCGACACCCCCGGCAGCCTGTCCGGTCGCAGCCGGCGCAACCTCCTGCGCGAGCAGCGTGGCCGCGGGAAGTTGCAGGCACGCCACGGTAAGTGCAGTGCACAGATGGCGGTTCATACCGAGAGCCTCCGGGGGCGGCGCGGGTGATGATCAACGCTGCGGCGGCGCCGATGCTCACCGCCTGATCGCTCAGACCGCCTTTTGCAGGGTGGGTTCCGTGCGGAACGTGCTCATGCTGAATTGCACACGCTCCTCGACGGGGCGCTGCGGGTTCGCCGCGGCCTCGCGCGCGATGTGGCGGATGCGCGGCGACAGCCCGGTGTTGTTGGCGATCTGGATCGCGAGCCCCGGGCGCGCGTTCAGTTCCATGATCAGCGGGCCGCGGTTGCGGTCCATCACGATGTCGGCGCCGAGATAGCCCAGTTCGGTAATGTCGTAGCAACTCGCCCCGAGGCACATCAGTTCGTGCCAGTGCGGGATGGTCAGCGTGTTCAGCGGCAGGCCGGTGTCCGGGTGCAGCGCGAGCGGGCGGTTGTACTGCACCGCGAACAGCGAGCGCCCCGTGGCGAGGTCGAGTCCCACGCCGACCGCGCCCTGGTGCAGGTTGGCCTTGCCGTCCGAGGCGTGCGTCGCCAGGCGCATCATCGACATCACCGGGTAGCCCATGAACACGATGATGCGGATATCGGGGATGCCCTCGTAGCTGAGCCCGTTGAACTGCGGGTCCATCTCGACCAGTGCCTCGATCATCGCCACGTCGGGCTTGCCGCCAAGGCTGTAGAGGCCGCTCAGGATGTTGGAGACGTGGCGCGTGACGTCGAGGTGCGTGACCTCGTCGCCGCTCGACTTGATGAACACGTCGTCGCGCTTGCCGACGATGACCTTGATGCCCTTGCCGCCGCTGCCGCGGCTCGGCTTGATCACGAAGCTGTCGTATTTGTCGAGCAGTTCGCCCATGGTCTCCACTTCGTGCTGCTCGCGCACCACGCCGTAGAGTTTCGGTACCGCCAGCCCGCGCTGCTCGGCGAGCAGCTTGGTCTTGAGCTTGTCGTCTACCAGCGGATAGAGCCTGCGCTGGTTGTAACGCGAGATGAACCAGTTGCGCTCGTTCATTCCCAGCAGCCCGATCTGGCGCAGGCGCCCGGGGTTGGCGAACGGGTTGGCGAAACGCATCTCAGCGGTTCTCCACCAGCGGCGTGAAACGCTTCAGCTCGGTCAGGCGGTAGCCCGTGTACTGGCCGATCAGCATGATCAGCGCCAGCTGCACCAGCAGCAGCTCGGGGAAGTTGAAGGTCAGGTGCGCGACCAGCGCGTTGCTCATCAGCAGGTAGGCGGCCGTGGCCACCAGCAGGCTGCCGCCGCCCTGGATCGCGACTTCCTTCGGGCCTTCCTCTTCCCAGAGGATCGACATGCGCTCGATGGTCCACGACAGGATGATCATCGGGAAGAAGGTGATCGTGAGGATCTGGTTCAGCCCGAGCTTGTAGCTGAGGATGCTGATGCCCGACATCAGGCCGATGACCACCGTGACCACGGACGATATCCGCCCGATCAGCAGCAGGTTCAGCCGCGCCAGGTGGAAGCGGATGAACAGACCGGCGCCGACCACGATCAGGAACAGCAGCAGGCCCCACAGCAGCGTGGTCTGGATGAAGGCCAGCGCGATCAGGATCGGCATGAAGGTGCCCGAGGTGCGCAGGCCGATCAGGATGCGGAAGATCGCCACCACCAGCGTGCCGATCGGCACCAGCAGGATGGTCTTGAAGGCGTTCTGTTCCTCGATCGGCAGCGAGTAGATCGAGAAGTCGATCAGCGCCGCGCGGTTGTCGACGGCGTTGGCCAGCGCGATGTCGCGCGCAGGACGGTAGCTGCGCAAGATCGAGAAGGTCACCTGCGACTCGCGTCCGCCCTCGACATCCAGCAGCGAGACATCGCCGCGACGCCAGATCATGAAGTCGGCGGGCTTGCCCGGGCGCGCGGTGCGCGGGTCGAAGATCTTCCACTCGTCCTCGTCCCAGACTTCGATCAGGTCCACCAGCTTCTGGCGCCGGCGGTCGTCCTCGAGCACCAGCCCGCGCACGATGCGGTTCGGGATGCCGGCCAGCGACAGCAGCTGCAGCGCGGTCTCGGCGATGAAGGCGGGGTCGCGGTTCTCGCCGAGCAGGAAGGCGGCGTTCTGCGACAGCGGTTCCACGGTCAGCGCGCGCAACAACTGGGTCGCGAAGGTTTCGGTGTTGGCCGACACCGCGTGGATCTCGTCGAGCAGCGCGGAGGCCGAGGCGGCCTTGGCGCTGTCGAACTCGGGCGGTACCGGCGACGATGGCGCGATCACCTCGGCCGCCTGGTCCAGCGCCCCCGGATAGACCTGCAGGCGGTAATAGAGGAGCTGCTTGCCATCGGCCTCGCGGCGCGTCCATTGCGCGCGGCGGCTGCCGTCGGGCTGGTCGAGCTCCGCGAAGCCGTAGCCCGAGGTCGTGAAGTTCTCGTTGACAATCTCGATGCCCTGTTGCGAATCGGGCAGCGCCAGCGACACCACCACCGGCGCGCCGTTCGCCTCGAACTCGACCTTGGACTCCACCGTCCACACGGCCACCTTCTCGTAGGGAAGCAACGGGAATCCGAGCGCGAAGTGCTTGTACAGCGCCATGCTGAGCCCCAGCAGGGCGAGCAGGAACGCGACGATGTAGACCTTCAGCTTTTCTTTCATGCGAACTCCGCCCCGGCGGATCCAGTTGACGCGGCTATTCCGGTCTGGTGAAGCGGCGGCCCACGTCGACCACGGCCTGGTCGCGCAGGAAGTTTCTCCCGATCAGCACGGGGTAGGAAGACGAGGAGCGGTCGGTGAGTGCGAACTCGGTGAACTGCGCGACACCGGCAATCGTGACCTTGAGACTGACGATGTAGCGCTTCGAACTGGCGGCATCCTTCGGCGCGATGGAGCGCACGACCGGACGCGAGACTTCGACGCCTTGCCGGTACCGGTATCGACGAGCTGGAACTTCACCCAGGTCTTGCCATCGCGTTCGAACGCGCGCACGTCCAGCGCGTGCAGCGAGGAGCCGGCAGCGCCGGTGTCGAGCCGCGCGCGGAGTTGCAATCCCGGGGGCTCGATGCGCGCGTGCTCGATCCCGCCCAGCACGGCCAGCGCCGTCTGCGGCGGAGGGCGTTTCGCGGGTGCCGGAGGCGGCGGTGGCGCTGGCGGCGGCGTGCACACCACCGGCTCGGGTTCGGGTGCGGGCTCCTCGGGCTCCTGCGGTCCGGCGGGCGGCGTCGGGGGCTGTTCCGGCGGCGTGACCGTTGCCGCCGGCGGTTGCGGCAGGGGTTCAGGAGCCGGCGCGGGTGTTGCCGTCGGCGTGGGCGATTCGGGCTTCTCGGGCGTGGTGCCGCAACCCTGCAGCAGGAGCGCAAGGGATATGCACAGCGCGGCGACGCAACGGTTCCGGCTCATCATTCGGGGTGAAATTCCGCGTGGGTTCAAGGCTGCGCAAACTATAGAGCCCGCGCGGGCGGGCGGCAATCAACGGGCTTTGTCGCGACCATGATGGCGTGGCTTTGTGACAACTTTTACCGGGAGCCACGCCTCAGCGCACCGATGCCAGCGGCAGGATGCCGGGCAGGTCGCTGAAACAGGTCTGGCGCGCGAACGCCATGAAGTCGCGCATGTACGGATGCTCGCGCTGTTCCTCGCGGATGGCCGCGTGCAGCGTGCTCCACAGCCCCTCGGCACCGAGCGGACGCGAGACCAGGAAGTCCTTGTTCTCGTACTCGCTGATGGCCCAGTTGGGCAGTGCGGCGACGCCGCGGTTGCTGGCCACCAGCTGGATGATCATCATCGTCAGTTCCGCCGTGCGCACGCTTGCCGGCTCGATGCCGGCGGGCTCCAGGAAATGGCGGAACACGTCGAGCCGCGCACGTTCGACGGGGTAGCAGATGAGTACCTCGTCGGCGAGGTCGGCGGGCTCGATCACGGATTTTGCGGCCAGCCGGTGGCGCGGTGACAGCGCGAGGCGGACCTCGTAGCGGAACAGCGGCTCGTAATGCACGCCGGGCAGCTCCAGCGGATCGGAGCTGATGACGAGGTCGAGGTCGCCGCGCGCGAGCGCCTGCAGCGGCGCGAAGCTGAAGCTGCTGGAGAGGTCCAGCTCGACGTCGGGCCAGTGATGGCGGAACGTGTTGATCGTGGGCATCAGCCACTGGAAACAGCTGTGACACTCGAGCGCGAGGAACAGCCGCCCGGTCTCGCCGCCCGCGAGCCGGTCGAGGTCGATCTCGGCGGCACGGATCTGTGGCAGGATCTCGTCGGCCAGCGCGAGCAGGCGCTGCCCGGCGCTGGTGAAGCGCACCGGGCGGGTCTTGCGCATGAACAGCGAGCACTGCAGCCGGTCCTCGACATCCTTGACCTGGTGCGAGAGCGCCGACTGCGTCAGGCACAGGCGGTCGGCGGCCTCGACCAGGCTGCCGGTGTCGCGCAGGGCGACCAGCGTGCGAAGATGGCGCAGTTCGATCTTGGCCATGGCAAATGGGTCCGTCGGGTTCGCCGCCGAGGCGACGCGATGAATGAAATGCATGTCGGAACAGCATCGAATGAAAAATATTATTGATGCGTGGGCCGGGGATCAAGTCCGGACCGGGAGGACGGGTACCCCATGGACGTGTTGATCGCGCTGGACCAGGGCACCACCAGTTCGCGCTGCCTCGGCTTCGATGCCGGCGGCAACGTGGTCGCGCTCGCCCAACGCGAGTACGCGCAGCACTTTCCGCGCGACGGCTGGGTCGAGCACGAGCCGGAGGATATCTGGCAGAGCACGCTGCAGAGCTTCGACGCCGTGGTGCGTGAGCTGCTCGGCGCGGGCCACGCCGTCGTCGGCATCGGGATCAGCAACCAGCGCGAGACCACGCTGCTGTGGGACCGGCGCACCGGTACGGCGGTGTACCCGGCCATCGTGTGGCAGGACCGGCGCACCGCGGATGCCTGCGCGCGGCTGCAGCAGCAGGAAGGTCTTGGCGAGCGCGTCGCGGCGCGCACCGGGCTGTTGCTGGATCCCTATTTCTCGGCCACCAAGCTGGCGTGGATCCTCGACAACGTCGCGGGAGCCCGGGAGCGCGCCGAGGCCGGCGAGCTCGCCTTCGGCACCGTCGACACCTTCCTGCTGTGGCGGCTCACCGGCGGCCGGCGCCATTGCACCGACGCCACCAACGCCTCGCGCACGATGCTGTTCGACATCCACGCGCAATGCTGGGACGAGGAACTGCTGGCGCGCTTCGGCGTGCCGCGCGCGGTGCTGCCCGAGGTGCTCGATTCGGCCGCGGATTTCGGGACCGTGCAGGCGGGACTGCCCGCGGCGGGCGCGCCGATCTCCGGCATCGCAGGCGACCAGCAGGCGGCGCTGATCGGGCAGGGTTGCCTCGCGCCCGGGCAGGCCAAGAGCACCTACGGCACCGGTTGCTTCCTGGTGCTGAACACGGGCGCCACGCCGGTGCGCTCGCACAACCGCCTGCTGACCACGCTGGCCTACCGGCTCGACGGCAGGCCCGCGTATGCGCTGGAAGGCAGCATTTTCGTGGCTGGCGCGGCGATCAAGTGGCTGCGCGACTCGATCGGGTTGATCGCGAGCGCGGGCGAAAGCGAGCAGGTGGCGCTGCGCGCGCCCGATCCCGGCGGCGTCTACCTGGTCCCGGCGTTCACCGGGCTCGGCGCGCCGCACTGGGATCCCGCGGCCCGCGGCGCGATCCTCGGGCTCACGCGCGACAGCGGTGCCGAGGCGATCGTCACCGCGGTGCTGCAGTCGGTGGCCTACCAGACCCGCGACCTGCTCGATGCGATGGCGCGCGACGGCACGACCCTGGACGTGCTGCGCGTGGACGGCGGAATGGCCGCCAACAGCTGGATGCTGCAGTTCATGGCCGACATGCTGGGCATCCCCGTCAGCCGCCCGCGCATCACCGAGGCCACCGCGCTGGGCGCGGCGAGCCTGGCCGGCTACCGGCTCAGCATGCTGCCGACGCTGGATCACCTGACGGCGCAGTGCGGCGAGGAGCGACGCTTCCTGCCCGCGATGCCCGAGCCCGAGCGCGCACGTCTCTACGCCGGCTGGCTTGATGCGGTGGCGCGGGTGCGCACGACGTAGGTTGCGCGTGGGTTCCGCGTAGGTTCGGCGTAGGTTCGGCTTCAGCCGAACTCTGCGACCGGCTGGTTTTGACTTGGCCCAAGCTGGCCCCGTTCCGACCCGCCCCTCGTCACGCCCCGCGCTCGGGTTAATGGCCGATCCATATTTTCGCCAGGAACAGGAGCCTTGTTGCTCGGAATCGAAATGTTCGCGACGGCGCTGGACGCGAAGCGAGACTTTGCCGGTGACTTTCGGCCTGTGGCCCTGTTGGCCGACGGGCGCGGCCTGATCGCCGGAGGGCGCGCGCTGGATGCGCGCCAGAGCCGGGACGTATTGCCGCGGCCCCGCGCGACGTGGGCAGCGCGCCCAGCGACGCTCTGAATGGGGTGGCGCGATCAGGGAATTCAGCAGGAACTCGATCAGCGCCTTCTGCGCGTGCAGGCGGTTCTCGGCCTCGTCCCAGATTACGGTGTCGGGCGCGTCCATCAGCTCGGCGCTGATTTCCTCGCCGCGGTGCGCGGGCAGGCAATGCAGGTAGATGGCGTCCGGCGCGGCCACGTCGAGCAGGCGGCGGTCGAGCTGGTAGTTGGCGAAGGCCGCCGCGCGCTTCTCCTGTTCGGCTTCCTGGCCCATCGAGGCCCACACGTCGGTGGCGAGCAGATGCGCGCCGCGAGCGGCCGCCAGGGGATCGCGCAGCACGGTCACGCGGCCGGCGTTGGCGCGCACCAGGTCCGCGCGCGGCTCGTAGCCCTCGGGGCAGGCGATGCGCAGCTCGAAGTCGAACTGCCGCGCCGCGTTGATGTAGGACTGGCACATGTTGTTGCCATCGCCGATCCAGGCCACCTGCTTGCCGCGGATGCTGCCGCGGTGCTCGACGAAGGTCTGCACGTCCGCGAGCAGCTGGCAGGGGTGGAAGTCGTCGGTCAGGCCGTTGATCACCGGTACGCGCGAGTACTCGGCAAAGCGCTGCACCATCGCGTGCGCGAAGGTGCGGATCATCACGATATCGACCATCGAGGACAGCACGCGCGCGGTGTCCTCCACCGGCTCGCCGCGTCCGAGCTGCGTGTCGCGCGGCGACAGGAACAGCGCGTGGCCGCCGAGCTGCGTCATGCCGGCCTCGAAGGAGACGCGGGTGCGGGTCGAGGATTTCTCGAAGATCATGCCCATCACTCGGTTCGGCGCGATCGTGCCGCGGCCGGCGCCGCCGGGGTCGGCCTTCATCGCGATCGCGCGCGCGATCACGGTCTCGAGTTCCCGCGGGCTCAGGTCCAGCAGGGTCAGGAAATGTCTGGCCGTCATGGCGCGTACTTCCGGTGAAGGGTGCGAGGGGTCAGGCGGCGCTCTGGGCGCCGCCGGCCCGGGCCGCGATCAGCGCACCCAGCGTGTCGATGATCTGGTCGACCTCGGCCGCCTGGATGACCAGCGGCGGCAGCAGGCGGATCACGTTGTCGGAGGTGACGTTGATCAGCAGGCCCTGCTCCAGCGCCGCCTGCACCAGGTGGGCGCAGGGTTCGCGCAGCTCGATGCCGACCATCAGGCCGCGACCGCGCACCTCGACCACGCCCGGGATTCCCGCGAGGCGTGCGCGCAGCCCGTGCATCAGGCGCTCGCCCATGCGCACGGCGTTGGCGCAGAGCTCGTCGGCGACGAGGGTGTCGAGCACGGCCTGCGCAGCGGCGCAGGCGAGCGGGTTGCCGCCGAAGGTGGAGCCGTGGTTGCCGGCGTGGAACACGCCGGCGGCCGCGCCGCGTGCCAGGCAGGCGCCGATTGGCACACCGTTGCCGAGCCCCTTCGCGGTGGTCAGCACGTCGGGCATGATCGCGGTGTGCTGGAACGCGAACATCGCGCCCGTGCGCCCGTTGCCCGTCTGCACCTCGTCGAGCATCAACAGCCAGCCGTGCTGGTCGCACAGCGCGCGCAGGCCCTCCAGGTAGCCCTCGGGCGCCATGCGGATGCCGGACTCGCCCTGGATCGGTTCCACCAACACCGCGACGATGCTGCTGTTGTTGCGCGCGATGCTGGCGAGCTCCTCGAGGTCGCCGAAGCGCGCGCGCACGAAGCCGCTCACCAGCGGCTCGAAGCCCGCCTGCACCTTGCGGCTGCCGGTGGCGGAGAGCGTCGCCAGCGTGCGGCCGTGGAAGGAATTCTCCATCACGATGATCGAGGGCTTCTCGATGTTCCTACCGTGGCCGTACATGCGCGCGATCTTGATCGCGCATTCGTTGGCCTCGGCGCCGGAGTTGCCGAAGAACACGTTATCCATGCCGCTCAGCGCGACGAGGCGGTCGGCGAGTTCGCGCTGGCGCGTGATGCCGTAGACGTTGGAGGTGTGCAGCAGGCGGGCGGCCTGCTCCTGGATGGCGCGCGTGACCGCGGGGTGCGCATGCCCCAGCCCGCAGACCGCGATGCCCGCGAGGGCGTCGAGGTAGCGCCGGCCTTCGGTGTCGTAGAGCCACACGCCTTCGCCGCGCTCGAAGCAGACCTCGAGCCGCTTGTAGGTGGGCATGATCGACGACGGATCCATGGTTGCGCCTCGTTTCAAGGTTGCCAAAACGCAAAGAGGCAGCCCTTGCTGCCCCCGTGAAAAGCGGCCGATGCTACCGGTGCGCTGCCGCGTACGCAAGGTTCGATATGCGTACAAATCCGCAGATCCGGCGCTGCATCACGGGACGGGCCGCGGGGTAATTCCCGATTACTTTACTGGGTTATAGCGGGGGAGTCGTGTAGACTTCCGGGCGGGTACAACTTTGCACACGAGGTGGATGCAGCACATGTCCGAGGACATCATGGAAATCATCAAGCAGCAGATCGAGGGCAACCCGATCATCCTGTACATGAAGGGCTCGCCCAACCAGCCGCAGTGCGGCTTCTCGGCGCGCGCAACGCAGGTGCTGATGGCCTGCGGCGAGCGTTTCGCCTACGTCGATATCCTCGCCAACCCGGAGATCCGCGCCAACCTGCCGGCCTACGGCAACTGGCCGACCTTCCCGCAGCTGTGGATCAACGGCGAACTGATCGGCGGCTCCGACATCATCGCCGAGATGTACGAGAAGGGCGAGCTGCTGCCGCTGGTCAAGGAAGCGGCGGCCAAGAACGCCTGATCCGCAGCTCCGGATTCTTCCGGACGAATACCCGGCTAGCCGCTGGGATCCGCCGGCGGCCAGCCCAGTGCCTGCTGCCAGCGGTTCACGATCACGCAGAACAACTCCGCGGTCTTCTCGCAGTCGTAGCTGGCGCGGTGCGCCTTGCGCGCGCTGAATTCGATGCCTGCCATCGCGCACGCCTTGGCCAGCACGGTCTGGCCGAAGGCCATGCCCGCCAGGGTCACGGTGTCGAAGGTGCTGAACGGGTGGAAGGGGTTGCGCTTGATCTGCTGGCGCTCGGCGGCGGCGAACAGGAAGCCGTGGTCGAAGAAGGCGTTGTGGCCCACCAGGATCGCGCGCTTGCAGCCGGCGGCGCGCACCGCATGGCGGATGTCCGAGAACAGGCTCCTGAGCGCCTCGCCCTCGTCGATGGCGCCGCGTTCCGTGTCGTAGGGATCGATGCCGGTGAAGTCGAGCGAGGCCTGCTCGATGTTCGCGTCGGCGAATGGCAGTACCGCGTGGCTGAACGTGGGCCCGCACACCAGGTCGCCCGATTCGCTCATCTCCAGCGGCGTTGCCGCCACTTCCAGCAGGGCGTCGGTGCGCGCATTGAAGCCGCCGGTCTCCACGTCCAGCACCACCGGCAGGTAGCCGCGAAAGCGCGCCGCCATCAGCGTTTCGCCGTTGCCGGTCGCTTCCGCTTCCAGCAGCCAGTCGTTGCGCTCACGTTTCATTTCACGCCTCCGCCGCGCTGACGCGCCAGGCGATGGTCTCGCCTGCGCACATCGGGACCAGCGTGTCCTCGCCGAACGCCAGGCTCGCCGGCGCCTGCCACGACTCGCGGCGCAGCCGGATGCGCCGCGTGTTGCGTGGCAGGCCGTAGAAATCCGCGCCGTGGAGGCTCGCGAAACCTTCCAGTCGAGCGAGCGCGCCCTCGGCCTCGAACACCGCCGCGTAGCTTTCCAGTGCAGCATGCGCGCTGTAGATGCCGGCGCAGCCGCTGGCACACTCCTTGGTGGCGCGCGCATGGGGCGCGGAATCGGTGCCGAGGAAGAAGCGCGGCGAGCCGCCGGTGGCGGCGCGCACGAGGGCCTGCTGATGCGTGTTGCGTTTGAGCACCGGCAGGCAGAAGAAGTGCGGGCGGATCGAGCCGGCCAGCATGTGGTTGCGGTTGTAGAGCAGGTGGTGCGGCGTGATCGTGGCCGCGAGGTTCTGCGGACCGGCCTCCACGAAGGCCACGGCATCGGCCGTGGTGATGTGCTCGAAGACGACCTTCAGCGCCGGGAAATCGCCCAGCAGCGGCGCCAGCACGGTATCGATGAACACCTTCTCGCGATCGAATACGTCGGTGTCCGCGCCGGTGACCTCGCCGTGCACGAGCAGCGGCACGCCGAGGCGTTCCATCTCGGCCAGCGCCGGGCGGCAACGGCCGAGGTCGGTGACGCCGGCGTCGCTGTTGGTGGTGGCGCCGGCGGGGTAGAGCTTCACCGCGTGCACGCAGCCGCTCTCGCGGGCACGGGCGATCTCGGCGGGGGGCGTGTTGTCGGTGAGGTACAGCGTCATCAGCGGCTCGAAGTCGCGGCTGACAGCCGGGTCGAGCGCCTCCAGGATGCGCGCGCGGTAGGCAAGCGCCTCCGCGGTCGTGGTTACCGGGGGCTTCAGGTTCGGCATCACGATGGCGCGCCGGAACACCCGCGCGGTGGCGTTGACCGTGAGCGCGAGCGCCGCGCCGTCGCGCAGGTGCAGGTGCCAGTCGTCGGGTTGCAGTATCAGGAGTTCTTGCATCGGGGCGCAGCGGTCCGGCGGAGGCCGCGATGCTAGCGGAAAAACCGTGGCAGAGGTACCGCAGTCGCGGTCGCCCGGCCGCAGCGCTGGCTGTTCGCTTTATTTTTGCCGCTGGCGGCGATGGGATCGCGGCGGTGGCGCGGCTAGAATGGCCGGCCCGTTTTTCGCGCAGCCCCTTCGGGTGGAGGTTCCTCATGAGTTCAGTCAAGAAAGTGGTCCTGGCCTATTCCGGCGGCCTCGATACCTCGGTGATCGTGCGCTGGCTGCAGGAGAAATACCAATGCGAGGTGGTGACCTTCACCGCCGACATCGGCCAGGGCGAGGAAGTCGAGCCCGCGCGCGAGAAGGCGAAGCTGCTCGGCGTGAAGGAGATCCACATCGAGGACCTGCGCGAGGAGTTCGCGCGCGATTACGTGTTCCCGATGTTCCGCGCCAACGCGATCTACGAGGGCGAGTACCTGCTCGGCACCTCGATCGCGCGCCCGCTGATCGCCAAGCGCCTGGTCGAGATCGCCCGCGAGACCGGCGCCGACGCCATCTCCCACGGCGCCACCGGCAAGGGCAACGACCAGGTGCGCTTCGAGCTCGGCGCCTACGCGCTGATGCCGGGCGTGCGCGTGATCGCGCCGTGGCGCGAGTGGGACCTCACCTCGCGCGAGACGCTGCTGGCCTACTGCGAGAAGCACGACATCCCGGTCGAGATGAAGCGGGGCAAGAAATCGCCCTATTCGATGGACGCCAACCTGCTGCACATCTCCTACGAGGGCGGCGGCCTCGAGGATCCCTACTGGGAGCCCGAGGAAGACATGTGGCGCTGGTCGGTGGCGCCCGAGGCCGCGCCCGACAAGCCCACCTACATCGAGCTCGGATTCCGCGGCGGTGACGTGGTCAGCGTCGACGGCCAGGCCATGAGCCCGGCCAGCGTGATGATCCACCTGAACCAGGTGGCCGGCGCCAACGGTGTCGGCCGCCTCGACCTGGTCGAGAACCGCTACGTGGGCATGAAGTCGCGCGGCTGCTACGAGACGCCGGCCGGCACCGTGATCCTCAAGGCGCACCGCGCGATCGAATCGCTGACGCTGGACCGCGAGGTCGCGCACCTGAAGGACGAACTGATGCCGCGCTACGCGAGCCTGGTCTACACCGGCTACTGGTGGTCGCCCGAGCGCCACATGCTGCAGGCCGCGATCGACCAGTCGCAGCAGTACGTCAACGGCACCGTGCGCCTGAAGCTCTACAAGGGCTCGGTGCAGGTCGTGGGTCGCAAGTCCGACGACAGCCTGTTCGACCCGCACATCGCGACCTTCGAGGACGACCGCGGCGCCTACAACCAGAAGGATGCCGAGGGCTTCATCCGCCTGAATGCGCTGCGCATGCGCATCGCGGCCAAGGCCGGACGCAAGCTCGGCTGATGGACGAGGCCGCGCTGCAACGCGAGGTCGCGCGCCGGCGCACCTTCGCGATCATCTCGCACCCGGACGCGGGCAAGACGACCATTACCGAAAAACTGCTGCTGTTCGGCAACGCGATCCAGATGGCCGGCACGATCAAGGCGCGCAAGAGCGGTCGTCATGCCACCTCGGACTGGATGACGATGGAGCAGGAGCGCGGCATCTCCGTGACCTCCTCGGTGATGCAGTTCCCGTATCGTGAGCGCGTGCATGAACCTGCTCGACACGCCCGGTCACGAGGACTTCTCCGAGGACACCTACCGCACGCTGACCGCGGTGGATTCGGTGCTGATGGTCATCGACGCCGCCAAGGGTGTGGAGGACCGCACCATCAAGCTGATGGAAGTGTGCCGCCTGCGCGACACGCCGATCCTGGGTTTCATCAACAAGATGGACCGCGAGACGCGCGACCCCATCGACGTGCTCGACGAGATCGAGTCGGTGCTCGGCATCAAGGCCGCGCCGGTCAACTGGCCGATCGGCTCGGGCAAGCGCTTCAAGGGGCCTCTACGACCTGACGACCGACACCATCCACGTCTACCACCAGGGCCAGGGTCACCGCATTCCCGACGACGTGCGCGTCCGCGGGCTCGACAGTCCCGAGGCCGCGGCGCTGCTTGGCGACCTGGTCGACGAGCTGAAGATGCAGATCGAGCTGGTGCGCGGGGCGAGCCACGAATTCGATCATGCCGAATACCTCGCGGGCAGGATGGCGCCGGTGTTCTTCGGCACGGCGCTGGGCAATTTCGGCGTGCGCGAGATGCTGGATGCATTCGTCGAGTGGGCGCCCGGCCCGGCGACGCACGCCACCGAGACGCGGCGCGTCGAAGCCGCCGAGCAGCCCTTCAGTGGCTTCGTGTTCAAGATCCAGGCGAACATGGACCCGCGCCACCGCGACCGCATCGCCTTCCTGCGCGTGTGCTCCGGCGCCTACGAGCAGGGCATGAAGATGCGCCACGTGCGCATCGGCAAGGACGTGCGCGTCGCCGACGCCGTGACCTTCCTGGCCGGCGAGCGTTCGGCGGCGGAGTTCGCCGTGGCCGGGGACATCATCGGCCTGCACAACCACGGCACGATCCAGATCGGCGACACCTTCAGCGAGGGCGAGGCGCTGAAGTTCACCGGCATCCCGCACTTCGCGCCGGAACTCTTCCAGCGCATCCGACTGAAGGATCCGCTGAAGCTCAAGCATCTGCAGAAGGGGCTGCAGCAGCTCTCCGAGGAAGGCTCCACGCAGGTCTTCATGCCGCTGCGCAACAACGACCTGATCGTGGGAGCCGTGGGCACGCTGCAGTTCGAGGTGGTGGCCTTCCGGCTGCGCGACGAGTACAAGGTCGACTGCGTCTACGAGCCGATCAACGTCTACACCGCGCGCTGGGTCGATTGCGGGGACTCGCGCAAGCTTGAGGAGTTCCGCGCCAAGGCCCACGACAACCTCGCGCTCGACGGTGGCGGCCACCTGGCCTATCTCGCGCCGACGCGCGTGAATCTCAGCCTCACCGAGGAGCGCTGGCCCGACATCCGCTTCCGCGCCACGCGCGAGCACTGAAGCGTGGGTCCGGCTTCAGCCGGACAAGCCGGACAATCGACCCACGAATCCGGACCTACCCCAGCAGCGCCACGATCTTCTTCTCGATCGACTCCGGCGTGTCGGTGGGCGCGAAGCGTTCTACCACGTTGCCCTCGCGATCGACCAGGAACTTGGTGAAGTTCCACTTGATCGCCTCGGAGCCGAGCAGACCGGGCGCCTCTTTCTTCAGATACCGGTAGAGGGGGTCGGCGCCGGCACCGTTCACCTCGATCTTGGCGAACATCGGGAACTTCACGTCGTACTTCAGCTGGCAGAACTCGAGGATCTCGGCGTCGCTGCCGGGGTCCTGATGGCCGAACTGGTTGCAGGGGAAACCGAGTATCGCGAGACCCTTGGCGGCGTACCTGTCGTGCAGCGCCTCCAGCCCCTCGAACTGCGGCGTGAGCCCGCACTTGCTGGCGGTGTTCACGATCAGCAGCACCTTGCCGGCGTAGTCCTTCAGCGTCTTTGCCTGGCCCTTCGAGGTCTTGCAGGTGAAGTCGTAGATCGATGTCATGGTGATCGCGCTCCCGCGTGGGTTGCCGGCACTGCCCGCCTCGCCCCGAACGGACGAGGCGCATGCCGGGATAAGGCTGCATAATACGCCGGCAAGCCGCCGCCGGATCAAGCCGGCCGCAAGCTACACGACACCGGAGTCGAGTGACATGCCATCGCAGGACCAGCCACCCCGCGCCTTCAGCACGGCGCACCCCGAGGCATACCGCTTCCCGTTCCCGGCCTTCCCGAACGGCTGGTTCCCGTTGTGCTTCGCCGACGAGGTGAGCCCCGGCGAAGTGCTGGCGCTGCATCGTTTCGGCCGCGACCTGGTGGCCTGGCGCGACGGCGGCGGCGCGGTGCGCGTGGCCGACGCCTATTGCCCGCATCTGGGCGCCTACCTCGGGCACGGCGCCACGGTGGTCGGCGGCGAACTGCGCTGCCCGTTTCACCACTGGCGTTACGACGGCAGCGGCGCCTGCGTGTTCGCCGGCGGCGCGAAGCGCGTGCCGGCCAACGCGAAGCTGCAACTGCTGCCTGCGCTCGAACGCAACCGGCTGGTCTTCGCCTGGCACGACGCCGCGGGACGCGCGCCGGGCTATGCGATCGAACGCATCCCCGAGATCGAGGACGGCGGCTATCGCGAGGTGCGTCGGCATGTCTGGAACGTGCGCTCCCACCCGCAGGAGATGATGGAAAACGCGGTCGACATCACGCACTTCGAGGCCATGCACCGCTGGAAGGCGCACTCGATCGACTGGATTCCCGACGGCCCGCGCTTCCAGATGCGCATCAAGGTCGACAACAGTGGCGAGGGCTACCAGTCAGCGACCGCCGCGAATGCCGATGACGTGGTCTCGTACAACGTCGGGCCGGGCTTCAGCTACACGCGCTTCACCGGGCGGCTGCGCGCGATCTCGCTGAACCTCATGACGCCGACCGAGGCCGGAGTGGTCTACAACCCGCAATCGTTCTGGGTCGCGCCGGACATCGACGAGGCGCTGGCACAGGGCTGGGCCGAGGGTTTCCTGCGCGACTACGCCGATGACATCCCGGTATGGGAGCACAAGGTCTTCCGCGCCACGCCGGCGCTGGCCGAGGTCGACGGGCCGTTCGCGCGCTACCGCCGCTGGTACGCGCAGTTCTACGCCTGAGGTTGCCGCCGCGAGCGGCGGCGTGCCAGAATGCTGTACATCGGTACAGTTTCCGACGGAGATCGCATGCTGGCGGGCGCATACGCATTCGTTGACCTCGAGACCACCGGCTGCAACCCGGTTCATGACCGCATCACCGAGATCGCGATCGTCAGTGTGCGCGATGGCGCCGTCACCGAGCGCTGGCAGCAGCTGCTCGATCCCGGCATGTCGATCCCCGAGGCGATCCAGTCGCTCACCGGCATCACGAACGCGATGGTCGCGGGGCAGCCGGCCTTCGAGGACGTGGCGCAGGAAGTGCAGCGGCGCCTCGACGGCGCGACCTTCGTCGCGCACAACGCGCGCTTCGACCACGGCTTCCTGCGCAACGCGCTGAAGCGCTGCAACCTGGCGCTGCGCGGGCCGGTGCTGTGCACCGTGAAGCTCTCGCGCCGCCTGTTCCCGCAGCACGCGCGCCACAATCTCGATGCCATCATCCAGCGCCATGGTCTGAGCTGTGCGGCGCGCCACCGCGCGCTGGGCGATGCCGAGGCCACGTGGCAGTTCGTGGCACAGCTTGCGGCGTCGGGCATCGCGGACCTCGCGCAGCATATCGACACGCTGACGCAGCGCCCCTCGCTGCCGGCGCGGCTGTCGTGGGAGGCGCTCGACGCGATTCCCGACACGCCGGGCGTCTATCTCTTCTACGACGAGCGCGACACGCCGCTCTACGTGGGCAAGAGCGTCAGGCTGCGCTCGCGCGTGCTGTCGCATTTCGCCGCCGACCACAGCAGTCACCGCGAGATGCAGATGGCGCAGCAGACCGCGCGCGTGGAGTGGCGGGAGTCGGCGGGCGAGCTCGGCGCGTTGCTGCGCGAGGCGCAGCTGGTGAAGGACCTGGCGCCCATCTACAACCGCCAGCTGCGCCGCCACGCCGCGCTGGTCTCGATCCGCTGGAACAATGAGGCCGACGGCATCCCGGAGATCGTCGGTGGCGGCGACATCGCCGGGGACGGACTCGCGCAACTCTACGGTTTGTTCCGCTCGAAGGTCCAGGCGAAGAAGGCGCTGCTCGGGCTCGCCGACGAATACCGGCTGTGCCTGCGCCTTGTCGGACTGGAAAAGCCGGCGCCGGGCACGTGTTTCCGCCACCAGGTGGGCAAGTGCGGCGGTGCCTGTGGTGGGCACGAGCCCCTGCTCGCGCACCAGGCGCGGCTCGCGACGGCGCTGGCAAGACTGAAACTCGTGAGCTGGCCGTGGAGCGGTGCGATAGGCATCCGCGAGCGGCAGTCCGGCGGCGGACTCGAGGAACTGCACGTGGTCGACCGCTGGTGCTACCTCGGCACCTTCCGCAGCGAGGACGAACTGTACGGACGCGAGCCCCTCGCGCGCCGCCCCGCCTTCGACATGGACACCTACAAGCTGCTGGTGAAGCACCTGATGCGCAGCCGCCACCCGCAGGTGGTGCCGCTGCCGTCCGTGGGTCAGGCTTCAGCCTGACATTCCTGCAGGTCGGGCTGATGGGTCGGCCGCCTAGGTCCCAAGGGTTCGGCAAAGCCGAACCCGCCGCATCGCGCACGCATCCTGGCCGTCGGCATGGATGCCCATCACCGGCGATGCCCCCCAGCCCCTACACCCACCACCGCGAAGGCCTGTGCGAGCAACTCGAACGAGCGCAGCCGGTCGGAGAAGTGGAAGCTGTTGCACACCGCCATCACCTCGTCGGCGTGGAATTGCGTGGCGAGTTGCGTCACCCGCACGCGGATCGTCTGCGGCGTGCCCACCGCGCGCACGCGCGAGACGCCCTGCACGAAGGCGTGCTCCTCGGGGCTGAACACATGCTGCGCGGCGTCCTCGGGCGAGCACATCGCGATCTCTCCGCGCTGCGTCAGGAAGCGGATGTAGGTGATGTCGGCCGCGCGTGTCATCGTCGCGGCGTGCGCCTCGTCGTCGGCGCAGAACGCGTTCATCGCGATCATCACGCGCGGCTCGGGCTGCAGCGGCGAGGGGCGGAAACGACTGCGGTACGCCTCGACGATGCGCGGGTCGAACTGCGGGTTGATGAACAGCGCCACCGCGTAGGGCAGCCCCAGTTCGGCCGCCAGCAGCGCGCTGTCGGGGCTGGTGCCCAGCACCCACACCGGGATCTGTCCGGCCGGCACCGGGCCCACGCGCGGGCGGAAGGCCGGGTTCCACAGCGCCTCGGTCAGTGTGCGCAGCAGCTGCGGGAAGCGCTCGAACTTCGGGCGCCCGTCGGCGGCGAGCGCGATCGCCGCGTTCATGTCGGCCCCCGGCGCGCGGCCGACGCCGAGGTCCACGCGGCCCGGGTACAGGTTCGAGAGCACCGCGAAATTTTCCGCGACCTTGTAGGCGCTGTAGTGCGGCAGCATCACGCCGCCGGAGCCGATGCGGATCGTCGTCGTGGCAGCGCCTATCGCCGCCAGCAGCACCTCGGGCGAACTGCCCGCGATCACCGGCGAGTCGTGGTGCTCGGACACCCAGAAGCGCTCGTAGCCGAGTCGCTCGGCGTGGCGCGCGAGCGCGAGGGTTTCGGCAAAGGCCGCGCGCGCGTCGCTGCCGGGGCGCACGATGGACTGGTCGAGGATGGAGAGTTGCATCGGCTGTCGAAGAGGAGATGGTAGCGACGGGTGGGCTCGAACCACCGACCCCAGCATTATGAATGCTGTGCTCTAACCGACTGAGCTACGTCGCCACGGGCCGCGAATTTTCCGCACTGGCCCCGATCGTGTCAATGGCCGGCGCGGTTCCGCGAGCGCGGGAAATTACCGTTTCGCGCCAGGCTCAGACGTTGAAGCGGAAGTGGATCACGTCGCCGTCCTGCACCACGTATTCCTTGCCTTCGAGGCGCCACTTGCCGGCGTCCTTCGCGCCCTGTTCGCCCTTGTACTGCACGAAGTCGGCGTAGGCGATCACCTCGGCGCGGATGAATCCCTTCTGGAAATCGGTATGGATCACGCC
Source organism: Gammaproteobacteria bacterium (assembly GCA_016718385.1). GTDB lineage: Bacteria > Pseudomonadota > Gammaproteobacteria > Pseudomonadales > UBA5518 > UBA5518. The sequence continues at coordinate 481,797 of JADKDK010000006.1, read as the reverse complement.
GGCGGCCTCGGGAGCCCTGGCGCCGATGCGCACGGTCCAGGCGCGCACTTCCTGCACGCCCGCGGTGAAGTAGGTCTGCAGATTAAGCAGGCGGTAGCCGGCGCGGATCACGCGGTTCAGGCCGGGCTCCTCGAAGCCGAGCTCGGCGAGGAACTCGGCGCGTTCGTCTTCTTCCAGCTCGGCGATCTCGGACTCGAGCTTGTTGCAGATCGGCACCACCATCGCGCCCTCGGCGGCAGCGAGCTTCTCGACCGCCTCGAGGTGCGGGTTGTTCCCGAAGCCGTCCTCGGCCACGTTCGCGATGTACATCGTCGGTTTGGCGGTGAGCAGGTTGAACTCGCGCAGCGTCGCCTTCTCGTCGTCGGAGAGCGCCAGCGCGCGCGCCGGGAGCCCTTCGTTCAGGTGCGGGACCAGTTTCTCCAGCAGGTCCTTCTGGCGGATCGCGTCCTTGTCACCGCCCTTGGCGAAGCGGGTGACGCGCTGCAGCTGGCGTTCGGCGCTGTCGAGGTCGGCGAGCGCGAGCTCGGTGTTGATCACCTCGATGTCGTTCACCGGGTCGATGCGGCTCGCGACGTGGATCACGTTGTCGTCGGCGAAGCAGCGCACCACGTGCGCGATGGCGTCGGTCTCGCGGATGTTGGCGAGGAACTGGTTGCCGAGGCCCTCGCCCTTCGAGGCGCCGGCCACCAGGCCCGCGATGTCCACGAACTCCATCGTGGTCGGCACGATGCGCTGCGGCTTCACGATCTCCGCGATGCGGTCCTGCCGGGGATCGGGCACCGGCACGATGCCGGTGTTCGGCTCGATGGTGCAGAACGGGAAGTTCGAGGCCGCGATGCCGGCGCGCGTCAGCGCGTTGAAGAGCGTGGACTTGCCGACGTTGGGCAGTCCGACGATGCCGCAGTTGAATCCCATGGTTATCCTGCCCTGAAACTGTTGAGTCGGTTCAATGCAATGGGCCAGTTGCCGCGCACGGCTTCCGGCAGTACGTGCAGCGCTTCCTCGATGCACAGATCGATCAGGCGCCGGTCCGCCGCCGAGGGCCGCGAGAGCACGTGCGGCGAGACCTGTTCGCGTGCGCCCGGGTGGCCGATGCCGATCCGCAGGCGGTGGAAGGCGCGGTTGTTGCCCAGCGCGGCGATGATGTCGCGCAGGCCGTTGTGCCCGCCGTGGCCGCCGTCGAACTTGAAGCGCACCTCGCCCGGCGGCAGATCGAGCTCGTCGTAGGCAACGAGCAGTTGCTCCGGCGCGAGCTTGAAGAAATTCAGCGCGGGCCCCACGGCCTGTCCGCTGCGGTTCATCCAGGTCGTCGGCACCAGCAGGCGCACGTCCTGGCCGGCGAACTGCACGCGGGCCGCGAGGCCGTGGAATCGCGCCTCCGGCTTCAGCGTCACGCCGCACTGCGCGGCCAGCGCGCTCACGAAATCGGCTCCCGCGTTGTGGCGGGTGCGATGGTATTCGGGTCCGGGATTTCCCAGGCCGACGATGAGGGCGAGAGGCGTGCTCACCTGGGTTCGGGGGGAAACGAGGCTGCCCGGTAGGGCAGCCTCGCGCACCGGATCAGGATGCGGTTTCCTCGGCAACGCCGCCCTTCGGCGCCAGTACCGTGGCCACCGGCATGTCGTGCTCGGGGCCGTGCGACAGCTCAACGCTCTCGACGCCCGCGGGCAGCTCGAGGTCGGAGAGGTGCACGGAGTCGCCGACCTCGCAGGAAAGCATGTCGACTTCGATGAACTCGGGCAGGTCCTGCGGCAGGCAGCTCACGTGAACTTCCACGGCGTTGTGCTGGATCATGCCGCCCTGGTCCTTCACGCCACGGCACTTCTCCTGGTTGATGAAGTGCAGGGGGATGTGGACGTGGAGCTTGCGGTCGCGGCTCACGCGCTGGAAGTCCGCGTGCAGGATGCGCGGGCGCGCCGGGTGGCGCTGCAGGTCCTTCAGGATCACTTCCTCGGCGCCGCCGTCGAGCTTCAGCGTGATCAGGTGCGAGAAGAACGCCTCGTTCTCCAGCGCCTTGACCAGCTCGCGGTGCGAGAGCGAGATGTTGCTCGGGTTCTTGGTGCCGCCGTAGACGATCGCGGGCACCAGGTCGTCGTTGCGCAGGCGGCGGCTCGCACCTTTCCCCACGTCGCCGCGTGCTACGGCATTCAATACAAATTCGCCAGACATGGTCTGTACTCCTTTGTCGAGCGGACAGCCTCCCTGCGACCGGGATGGGTGCCGCGGTTCTTGAAAAGGAAAGGCGGTTGCCTTTCCGCTCGATGCATCAGGCGAACATCGCGCTGATGGATTCCTCGTTGCTGACCCTGCGCACGGCCTCGGCCAGCAGCGGTGCGCTGCTCACCTGGCGGATGCGGGTGCAGCGCTTCGCCTCCTCGGACAGCGGGATCGTGTCGGTCACGACCAGTTCGTCCAGCACGGAAGCGCTGATGTTGGCGATCGCGTTGCCCGAGAGCACCGCGTGCGTGCAATAGGCGATCACTTTCGCCGCGCCGTGTTCCTTGAGCGCCTGCGCGGCCTTGCACAGCGTGCCGGCGGTGTCGACCATGTCGTCGACCACCATGCAGGTACGGCCCGCGACGTCGCCGATGATGTGCATCACCTGCGCTTCGTTTGCCCGCGGACGGCGCTTGTCGATGATCGCGAGATCGAGATCGTTCATCTGCTTGGCGATGGCGCGCGCGCGCACCACGCCGCCGATGTCGGGCGAGACCACCATCAGGTTCTCGTAGCGCTGGCGCTCGATGTCGTCGATCAGGATCGCCGAACCGTAGACGTTGTCCACCGGCACGTCGAAGAAGCCCTGGATCTGCTCGGCGTGCAGGTCCACCGTGAGCACGCGGTTCACGCCGGCCTTGGCCATCATGTCGGCCACGACCTTGGCGCTGATCGGCACGCGGCTCGAGCGCACGCGCCGATCCTGGCGCGAGTAGCCGAAGTAGGGCACGACCGCCGTGATGCGCGAGGCCGAGGAACGACGCAGCGCGTCGATCATCAGGATCAGCTCCATCAGGTTGTCGTTGGTCGGCGCGCAGGTCGACTGGATCACGAACACGTCCTTGCCGCGCACGTTCTCGACGATCTCGATGCTGATCTCGCCGTCGCTGAAGCGGCTGACGGTCGCGCAGCCCAGCCTCAGGCCCAGCCGCTGCACGATCTTCTGCGCCAGCTCGGGGTTGGCGCTGCCGGTGAAGAGCATCATCTCTGACACGTCGGGATCCTTCGTGTTGGCACAGCGGTTATGCAAGGGACGGGCTTCGCAGCAGGTCGCGACGCGCGGGGGGAAGCTGGCGGTTCATGGCGCTCGCAGGCCCCGTTGCGTGATTTCCCGAATGAACGAATTGGCTGGGGCGGTAGGACTCGAACCTACGAATGGCGGGATCAAAACCCGCTGCCTTAGCCACTTGGCGACGCCCCAATTGATTCAGTCGTAAAGTGCCTCGTGCACCGGGGAGCGGTTGATGCCGCGGGCAACGAACCGTTCCCATTCAGCCGGTACCCGCGAGGCGGCCTCGCGCGCCGCGCTCTGAGTGGCGAAGGGGGCGAACACGCAACTGCCCGTGCCGCTCATCCTGGCCTCCCCGTGCGCCGCGAGCCATGTCAGCGCGCGGTCGACTTCAGGGTACCGTTTCCTGACCACGGCCTCGCAGTCGTTGCGATGTCCGTCCGTCAAAAAGGCGGCTATTGTCGTGATCGGCGTGTCACGTGTCAATTCCCGGTCACCGAAAATCGCGGCAGTATTCACCGCGCAACCGGGACGGATCACCAGGTACCAGCGTTCGGGCAGATCGAGCGGCTGCAACTGCTCGCCGATGCCCTCGGCCCAGGCGCTGTGCCCGTGCACGAACACGGGCACGTCCGCGCCGAGCGCGAGGCCGATGCCGGCGAGCTCCGCGCTCGTGAGCCCGCAGCCCCACAGCCGGTTCAGCGCCAGCAGGGTGGTGGCGGCATCCGAGCTCCCGCCGCCCAGCCCGCCGCCGTGCGGTATGCGTTTGTCGAGCCGGATGATCGCGCCCCGGCGCGGCGCGCAGCGCGCGGCGAGCGCGCGCGCGGCCTTCATCACCAGGTTGTCTTCCACCGCCACGCCCGGCACTGCGCCCTCGAGCACCAGTGCGGGCGCAGCACTCGCCGTGAAGCGTATCTCGTCGCAGAGATCGAGCAGCTGGAACACCGTCTGCAACAGGTGGTAACCGTCGGCGCGACGGCCGGTCACGTGCAGGAACAGGTTGAGTTTCGCCGGCGATCGCAGCGTGAGCGTGCCGCTCATGGCGCCGGGGGCCCCCAGCGGTTGATCAGCAGCGTGAGTATCGCGCCCTCGCCTTCGAGGCGCAGGCGCGTCGGCAGGGCGAGGCCGTCCACGTCGCGGTACGCGCCGGGTTCGACCAGCCAGCCCGACTGGCGAAAACGCGTGACTTCGACGCCGGCGAATTCGGCGTCGGCGACCGGAAGGTCGGGCTGGGGAATGCCGCGGATCCAGTACTTCAGGGCGGCCACGGGCAGCTGCCAGCCCCAGATCTCGGCGACCAGCGCCTCGGGGTCGGCGTGCTGGCCGGTGCGCCCGCGCGAGTCGTTCCAGGCGACGCCGTCCGCGTCGCCCGTGAGCACCAGCTTGCCCATGCCGAGCGCGCCGCTCAGCACCAGGCGGTAGTTCCCGGCCTGCTGTTTCCACGTGAGGAAGGCGCTGCCGGAGCCGCTCGCCGCGCGCACGCCGATCTTGCCCTGCAACTGCCATTCGTCGAGCGCGCCAACCGCCGCGGCGTGCGCCTGCCAGTCCGCCGGCAATTCCGCGCGCCGCGGTTGTGGCGCGCAACCGGCCAGCGCGAGCAGCGCGCACAGCGCGAGCAGCGCCGCCCGCTGCCGGCGCCGGGCGACGCGGACGCGGCTCATGGCGCGGGAATGGCGCCGAGACGGCGCATGGCGTCGAGGATGAGGCGGCTGTCTGGCTTGCTCTCCAGTCCCTTGCGCCAGATCTCGCCGGCCTCTTCGCGGTTGCCGCTCACCCACAGCACCTCGCCCAGGTGCGCGGCGACCTCGTGGTCCGGGTATTTTTCGAAGGCCTGGCGCAGGTAAGTGAGCGCTTTCTCTATGTGGCCCAGGCGGTATTGCACCCAGCCCATGCTGTCGATGATGGCGGGATCGTCAGGCTTCAGCGCCAGCGCCCTCTCGATCAGTGCCAGTGCCTCGGCATGGCGGTCGGTCAGGTTGGCGAGCGAGTAGCCCAGCGCGTTCATGGCGAGCGCGCTGTCGGGGTCGAGGCGCAGCATCGCGCGCAGGTCGCGCTCCATCGCCGCGATGTCGCCGCGCTTCTCGCTGACCATCGAACGGGCGTACAGCAGGCCGGGCTCCGCGGGGGTGTCGGCCAGTGCCGCGTCGAGCAATCGCTGTGCGCCGTTCAGGTCGCCTTTTTCGAGGCGCAGCTCCGACTCCAGCAGCGTCAGCGGTACCGCCTGCGCGACCCAGCGTGCGCGCAGTTGCGCCAGCGGTTCGCCGAGGGCCTCGATGCCGTGGCTGGCGATGATCAGCTCGGCGGCGCGCGTGATCGAGGCCATGAACATCTGGCCCGGCCGGATTTCGAGATAGTGCCGGATCGCGTCCTCGTTGTCGCCACGGCGTTCGGCGTCCTGCGCAAGATAGAAATGCGCCGCGCTCGACTGGTTACCCTCGGCGAGCAGCGTATTCAGTTCCTCGCTCATGCGGTCGAACTGGCCGGACTCGCGGTAGACCAGCGCCAGCGCGAGGCGCAGCTCGGCGTCGGCGGGGTTCTGCTCGACCAGGATGCGAAACTGTTCCTCGGCCTTTGCGAGGTCGCTCTTCGCCAGCAGCCGCGCGTACTGCAGGCGCAGGCGCTTGTTGCCGGGATCGTCCGCCAGCGCGCGCTCGACGCGGGCAAAGGCTTTGGGCAGGTCGCCGATGTTCTGGTAGACCTGTGCCTCGAGCAGCAGCGCCTGGTAGTTGTCGGGCTCCGCCTCCAGCACCGTGGCCACGGCCTCGAGTGCCTCGTCGTTGCGCTCCAGGCTCTGCAGCAGCACGGCTCTTGCGATCAGCAGGTCGGGGCTGTCACCCTCGATGTCTTGCAGTGCTTCCAGCATCTGCTGGCGATCGCTCGCGGGCAGGTCCAGTGCACTGGCGGTGACCGCGGCAAAGTTGGTCTGGCCGCTGCCGGCGTCGAGCGCGCGCATGTGCTCGAATGCCTCGGCGGGCCGGCCGGCGCGCGCCAGTTCTGTGGCTGCAGTGAAGCGGGCTTCCGGATTCTGCGGTTCCAGTTCGACCCACAGCAGCGCGGCATCGAGCGTGGCGCGCTCGGCGCCCATGTAGCGCGCCATGCGCGTGGCGCGTGCCGCCACGCCCGGATCGCGCGTGCGCACCGCCTGTTGCAGGTAATTCTGCAGCGCCACGTCGAACGCGCCGCGGTGCGCCGCGAATTCGGCCACCAGCAGCGCATACAGCGCGTCTTCGGGGAAGGGTCGGTACACCGGCTCCGCGGCGGGCGTGCCGAGCGCGGCGTCCGTCGCTGGCGCATCGACATCCTGCGGCGCCGTGGCGGGCGTAGCGGCACAGGCAGCGATCAACACGCCGCAGAGTGCAGCCGTTGCGGTGCGTGCGAGGCGCTGCGGCAGCGGGGTGCGTAACGACGTGGGCAATATGCTCATAGGTTGCGGGTCGGACCGCGCGCGGGGCGGTGGCGGCAGCGCCGGGAGCGCGGGATTCTGCACAATTTGCCTGTAAATTGATACACTTCCGCCGCTTTTCCAATCCCCATCCCGCCCCGTTGGAGTGCTGTTCCCGGCCTGCGGCGCCCCGCGGGGGAGTAGTTTTTCATTCATGAGCCTGCTGGTCGTCGGTCTCAACCACACCACCGCGCCCGTCGAGGTGCGCGAGCGCGTGGCATTCGCTCCCGAGCAGGTGCCGGAAGCGTTGCGTCGTGCCTGCGGCACGGGCGGCGTTGCCGAGGCGGTGATCCTTTCGACCTGTAACCGTACCGAGTTCATCGCGGTCACGGGCGAGGGCGCCGAGGCCGAGGAGCGGGTGCTCGACTGGTTCGCCGGTTCGCACCACCTGGCGCGGGGCGAACTCGAGGGTTGCCTCTACCGCATGCGCGGCCCCGAGGCCATGCGCCACCTGATCCAGGTCGCCAGCGGGCTCGATTCGATGGTGATGGGCGAGCCGCAGATCTTCGGCCAGATCAAGTCCGCCTTCGCCTCGGCGCGACATGCCGGCACGGTCGGTCCGGGCCTTTCACGCGCGATGAACCACGTCTTCGCGGTGGCGAAGCAGGTACGCACCGAGACCGCGATCGGCGAGAGCCCGGTGTCCGTCGCCTTCGCGGCGGTGAAGCTCGCGCGGCACATATTCACCGAGCTCGGCTCGACCACGGCACTGCTGATCGGCGCCGGCGAAACCATCGAGCTGGTCGCGCGCCACCTTTCCGAGGCGGGCGTGTCGCGGCTCGTCGTCGCCAACCGCACGCTGGCGCGTGCCGAACAGGTGGCCGCACGCTTCGCCGGCGAGGCGATCCTGCTGTCGGAGATCCCGGCCTGCCTGCTGCGCGCCGACATCGTTATCAGCTCGACGGCGAGCCAGCTGCCGATACTCGGCAAGGGCGCCGTGGAGCAGGCTATGCGCCAGCGCCGGCACAAGCCGATCTTCATGGTCGACATCGCGGTGCCGCGCGACATCGAGCCGCAGGTCGCGGAGCTCCCCGACGTCTATCTCTACAGCGTCGATGACCTGGAGCAGATGATCGACGACAACCGTCGTGCGCGCGAGGACGAGGCCAGGCGCGCCGGCGTGCTCGTGGATGCGGGCGTCGATGCCTGGCTGCGCGACCGTCGCAGCCTGGACGCCGTGGGGACGCTGCGTGATTACCGCGCGCGCGCCGAACGGCTGCGCGACCAGGAGCTCGAGCGCGTGCTCAGGCAGCTGCGCGGTGGCGCCGACGCCGAGCAGCTGCTCGGCCAGCTCGCGCGCAACCTCACCAACAAGCTGCTGCACGATCCGAGCGTGCAGCTGCGCCGGGCTGCGGCCGAAGGGCGCTCCGAGCTGCTCGACTGGAGCCGCCGGCTGCTCGGCCTCGACGAAACGCCGGGAGAAGGCGAGCGCGACCCATGATCAAGCCGTCCCTGCTCGAAAAACTCGCCGCGCTGAGCGATCGCCACGAGGAGCTCGCGGCGCTGCTGGGCGATGCCGACGTGATCGCGGACCAGGCGCGCTTTCGCGCCTACAGTCGCGAGTACGCCGAGATCGAGCCCGTGGTGCAGGGCTACGCGCGCTACCGCAAGGTGCTGGCCGACATGGCCTCGGCCGAGGTCATGTTGCGCGACGCGGATCCCGAGATGCGCGAGATGGCGCAGGAGGAGCTCGCGCACGGCGCCGCGTTGCGCGAGGAGCTGGAGCTCGAGCTGCAGAAGCTGCTGCTGCCGCGCGATCCGCGCGATGGCAGCAACGTGTTCCTCGAGATCCGCGCGGGTACCGGCGGTGACGAGGCGGCGATCTTTGCCGGCGACCTGTTCCGCATGTATTCGCGCTATGCCGACCGCCTCGGCTGGCAGGTCGAGCTGATCAGCGAGCGTCCCGGCGAGCACGGCGGTTACAAGGAAGTGATAGCGGTGGTCTCGGGCAAGGACGTGTTCTCGCGCCTCAAGTTCGAGTCCGGCGCGCACCGCGTGCAGCGCGTGCCCGCCACCGAATCGCAGGGCCGCATCCACACCTCGGCCTGCACCGTCGCGATCCTTCCCGAGGTCGCGGACATCGAGGAGATCGAGATCAACAAGGCGGACCTGCGCGTCGACACCTATCGCGCCTCGGGCGCGGGCGGGCAGCACGTGAACCGCACCGACTCCGCCATCCGCATCACGCACCTGCCGAGCGGCATCGTGGTCGAGTGCCAGGACGAGCGCTCGCAGCACAAGAACCGCGCCCGCGCCATGGCGCTGCTGCAGGCGAAGCTGCTCGGCCAGGCGCAGCAGGAGCAGGCCGACGCGCAGGCCAGCGAGCGCAAGCTGCAGGTCGGCAGCGGTGACCGCTCCGAGCGCATCCGCACCTACAATTTCCCGCAGGGACGCGTGACCGATCACCGCATCAACCTCACGCTGTACCGGCTTCTCGAGATCATGGAAGGCGACCTCGACTGCGTGGTGCAGCCGCTGCTCGGCGAGTACCAGGCCGAGCAACTCGCGGCGCTGGCGGACTGAGCGTGAGCCACGCCGGCGCGGGACCCGAGCATGCGCAGACCGTGGGTGAGTTGCTGCGCGCCGCTCGCGCGGCGCTGGATGCGCAGGATGCGCGCATCGACAGCGAGCTGCTGCTGGCGCACCTGCTGGGGCGTGCCCGCAGTTACCTCTTCGCCCATCCGGAGGCGCTCGTGACGGCGCCGCAGTGCGCGGCCTATGGCGCGCTGATCGCGCGACGGCGCGACGGCGAGCCGCTGGCCTATCTGGTCGGGCGCCAGGAATTCTGGTCGCTCGAGCTGACCCTGGACGGCAGCACGCTGGTGCCACGGCCAGAAACCGAGCTGCTGGTCGAGCTCGCGCTGGAGCGGCTCGATGCGTCGCCCGCGCGCGTACTCGATCTGGGCACCGGCAGCGGCGCGATCGCCCTGGCGCTGGCGAGCGAACGCCCGCAGTGGCAAGTGCTCGGCATCGACCGCGACGCCCGCGCGCTCGCCCTCGCCGCCGCCAATGCCGCGCGGCTTCGCCTGGTGAATGCGCGCTTCGCGCCCGGGGACTGGTTCGCCGGACTGGCGGGCGCGCGCTTCGACCTCGTGGTGTCCAACCCGCCGTACATCCGCGACGACGATCCCTGCCTGCAGGATGCCGGGCTGCGCCATGAGCCGCGCCATGCGCTGGCCTCCGGCGCCGACGGCCTGGATGCGCTGCGGCGCATCGCGGCCGCCGCGCCCGGGCACCTCGGCGCCGGTGGCTGGCTGATCTGCGAGCACGGCGCCGAGCAGGGCGAGGTAGTACGCGCGCTGATGCGCGCGGCCGGGCTGCGCGAGGTTGCCACTCACCGTGACCTCGCCGGCCGCGAGCGCGCGACGCTGGGGCGCAACGAAGGAGCCGCTGTCGATGAACGATGAGGAGTTGCTGCGCTACAGCCGTCACATCCTGCTGCCCGAGCTCGACGTGGCCGGGCAGCAGAAGCTGCTGGATGCGGGCGTGCTGGTGGTCGGCCTCGGCGGGCTCGGCTCGGCCGCGGCACTCTATCTCGGCGCCAGCGGTGTGGGGCGACTGGTGCTTGCGGACGCCGACCGCGTCGAGCTGTCGAACCTGCAGCGCCAGGTGATCCACGCGACGGCTCGCCTGGGACAGGGCAAGGCGGAGTCGGCGGCCGCCAGCCTGCAGGCGCTCAATCCCGGTGTGCGCGTCGAGGTGGTGGCGGAGCGCATCGATGCCGCGGCGCTCGATCGCCTCGTGCCCGGCGTCTCGGTGGTGCTCGACTGCAGCGACAACAGCGCCACGCGGCGCGCGATCAATGCGGCCTGCCGGCGCCATGGGGTGGCGCTGGTCAGTGCGGCCGCGCTCGGCTGGGAGGGGCAGCTCGCGGTATTCGACGCGCGCGTGCCGGGCACGGCCTGCTACGAGTGCCTGTATCCACAGGGCGCGGGCGATGACGCGACCTCGTGCGCGCAGAACGGCATTGCGGCGCCGGTGGTCGGCACCATGGGCGTGCTGCAGGCACTGCAGGCGCTGAAGCTGATCAGCGGCGCGGGCGAGGTGGCGGCGGGCGAATTGCTGGTCTTCGACGGGCTGGCGCTGGATTTTCACCGCCTGCGCGTCCGGCCGCGGCCCGACTGCCCCGTCTGCGCCTCGTCCCCCCGTGGGTCCGGCTTCAGCCGGACATTAGTCCACATCATGCCGGACAGATGTCCGGCTGAATCCGGACCCACGGCGCGCTCGTTTTACTCGCGCGGTTCGCGCAGTCGGATGAACGGGAAGCGCGTCACGGTGGAGCGAGCCCTGGCCGCGCGATCCTCGATCTGCTCCGGCGTCGCCGCGCGCAAATAGACGTGCAGGCTGGTGCCGGCGGGTTCAGCCTGGCGTATCTGCAGGTGACCGCCCTGGCCGTGCACCAGCGCATGGATTTGCGCGAGGTCATCGAGCGCGCTACCCCCAGCCGCGTCACGAGCCGGGGCCGCGGTGAGTCCGCGGATCTGCTGTTCGCTGAGCCGCGAACCGCTGTCCTCGATCACCAGCTCGATGTAGGTGCCCTCGAAACCTTCGCGGCACGAGATGCAGGCGCGCCGGCCGGCCTCGGCCGGGCGCAGGCGGATGCCGAGTCGCCCGTCGTGCCCGAGCCCGCGACGGGCGTGGCGGATGCCGCGCAGCAGCAGCTGGTGGAACACGACCGGGTCGCAGTGCGCCGGGGGCAGGGCGTCGGTGATGTCGTTGTCGAGGCGCACCGAGGCCGGCAGCAGGACGCGTTCGAGCTCGATGATGTTCTGCGCCAGCGGGGCCAGCGCGATCGGCGGCTGCGGCGAGCTCGCTTCGGCCTGTCCCGCAACCTCGTGGATCAGCGCCTGTGCGTGCATCGTGGTCTCGGCCAGCTGTTCCAGCCGGCGCAGGATCCCGGCGTAGTCGCCGGCCTCTGCAAGCACCTGCTCGACGCGCCCGACCACGGAGGCGGCCACACCCGCGATGTCATCCTCGGCGTCGCTGGCGGGGGCCTCGGGCGGCGCCGCCGCGGCGGCATCGTGCTGGCGCGGGCGCGGCAGGTCGCGTGTGGCGATCAGGATGCCGCCGGTGCCGGTCGCCGGCCGCCCCGGCGTACCGACCGGGAACCCGAAGCAGTAGTGTTCGCCGCGCGACGCGCCCTGGCCGACGGTGCGCAGTTCCAGCGAGGAACTGCCGCCGGCGATCAATCGGCGGTCGGCCTCGTGCAGTTCCATCGCGAGCTCGTCCGGGAAGACCTCGAGATCGGTCTTGCCGAGCAGCATGCCTTCCTCGACGCCGAACAGTTCGCCGAAGGCGGGGTTGATCGCGAGGTATCGGCCCTCGATGTCCTTCAGGAACAGCGGCACCGGCACGCGGTGGATCGCGGCGCGCACCTGGTCGCGCGCCAGGCGTGCCTCCGTGAGCTCGCGCACCTGCTCGGTGTCGTCCTTCACGATCAGCAGCGCGCGTTGCGGCATCCCGGGCCGGCCGCGCAGCGCCGCCGAGCGGCATTCGAGCCATTGCTTGCCCGTGGCGCCGTCCACGGCATACACCGCGCTCGCAATGCGGCCGGTATTCAGGGTCTTCTGGATCTGCAGGCGGCATTCCGCACCGGCTTGCGCGCCGAACAGTTCGGCTAGCGTGCGGTTCTCGAGGCTCGCCGCGTCCTCGCCGAGCACGCCGCCCGCGGCCGCGATGCCCTGCACCACGCGTCCCTGTTCGTCCACGAGCAGCGCCGTGAGCGGGAACGCCCGCACGATGTACTGCGCCATCTCGTCCTGCACGCGGCGCGAGACGCGCGCGCCTACCGCCTCGCTGACGTCCGCCGCCTCGACCAGCACATCTCCCGCGGCCAGCCGCCCGATGCGATAGCTGCGCCAGTGCGGCTGCTCGCCGCGGTCCAGCGCCATCGCCTCGCGCACCTCGGCGATGCCGGTCTGGTGCACGCGCCCCAACGCCTCCTCGAGGTCGAAACCGTCGAACGGCGGGCTGAACTCGGGGGGGCGCAATCCGATGAGCTCCCCGGGCGCACGGTGCTCGAGGGCGCCGGCAGCCGCGTTGCACCATGCCACCCGGAATGCGCCGGCACTGTCGCGCTGCAGGCGCAGCACCGCGGTGTCGAGCTGCGCGAGCAACCCGCCAGGGGCATCCTCTCCGGGATCGGCTGTGACGGCTGCGAGCGGTGTGACGTGTGGCGACGCGCCAGCGGGAGCGGTATCCGCTGCGACCGACCGGCCATCCGCGGCGCCGCTCTGGTAGAAGCGGCCGCTGATGGCGCGCGGCGAGCCGAGTTCGTCGAGTTCCACGGCGATGTCGTCGCAAACCACGGGCAACCAGCTGCCGTCGCGCGCGCGCAGCCGGTAGGTCAGGGGGTGCGGCGGTGCCGAGCCGTTCAGCACGCCGTGCACCTCGCCCACGAGGCGGTCGATATCGTCGGCGTGGATCAGGGATTTCCAGTCCCCGAGGCCGCTGCCGACTTCCGCCGGTGCATAGCCCAGCCGTTGCAGCGTGCCCTCATCGAAGCTCGCCCGCTGCTCGGCCAGCGCGATGCGCCAGCTGCCGGCGAGCGCGGCGCCGGCGGCCGGGCGCGGCGGCTCGACCGCCGGCACCGGCATGGCGGGGGCGCTACGGTCGCGGGCGCTTGGGTATCGGCCGCCGGGCGTGCGCTCGCGCCGTGCACCAGCGCGGCCAGTGCCGTTGCCGACAGCTCTTCCAGCACGACCGCGTCGGACAACCCGGCGCGCAGCGCCTGCACCAGCTCCGCGCGGTCCCCGAAGCGCGACGGTGCGCTCAGCACCCCGATCACCCGCAGGCGCGGCGCGGCGGCGCGCAGGCGCGCCAGCAGCTGCGCCAGCGGCAGGGGGCCGGAGAAGGAAATGAAGCAGCAGTCGGCGGCGGCCACCGCCGCCGTCCACCCCGGGGTGTCGGGCTCGGCGACCATGACCTCGGGACGGGGTCCGGGGAGCGCGCGCAGCAGGCTGCGCAGCAACTGCGATTCCAGCGGATCATCACAGGCGAGCAGTACGCGCGGCACGTGGCGTGCGGGAACGAGCGTCATGTGTCGTGCAGCCTTGCAGTCTCCCGCAGGTGATCGTCGCTGCCCGGGTTGCGAGCCGGGCTGCACGGGATTCTATTGCCATGCGGCGCAGGCCGCCAGCGGTAATAAGGAGGATCGCGCCCGGCCTGCAATTGCGGGTGCCGCGGCCAGCCGTTAAGCTCCCGGGCTTGCTCGATTGCCAATGGACACGCCGAATGCAGGATCAGACCGACGCCGCCGGGGAGGCAGCGCCTCGCCCCACCGTGACGTTCCGCGAACTCGGACTCCCCGAGCCGCTGCTGCGTGCCGTGGCCGATCTGGGCTTCGAGCGCTGCACGCCGATCCAGCAGGAAGTGCTGCCCTATACGCTGCTCGGCCACGACTGCATCGGCAAGGCGCAGACCGGCACCGGCAAGACGGCGGCCTTCCTGTTGACCATCATGGCCGACCTGCTGCGCAATCCGCCGGATGAGCCGCGCTACATCGGCGAGCCGCGTGCGCTGGTGATCGCGCCCACCCGCGAGCTGGTGCTGCAGATCGGCAAGGATGCCGAGGAGCTGGCGGCCCATGCCGGTCTGCATATCGTGACGCTGATCGGCGGCGTCGATTACGACCGCCAGCGCCAGCAGCTCGAGCGCAAGCTGGTAGACATCCTGGTTGCCACGCCCGGGCGGCTGATGGATTTTCACAGCCAGCGCCAGATCCACCTCGACCGCATCGAGATGCTGGTGATCGACGAAGCCGACCGCATGCTCGACATGGGCTTCATCCCGCAGGTGCGGCGCATCGTGCGCCAGACGCCGCCGAAGTCGCATCGCCAGACGATGTTCTTCTCCGCGACCTTCACCGAGGAGGTGGTGCGGCTGTCGGGCGAATGGACCCACGATCCCGTGCGCGTCGAGATCGACGCCCAGAGCGTGGCATCGAAGGACATCGACCAGATCGTTTACCTGGTCGAGGCCGATCGCAAGCTCGACCTGCTGCTGAACCTGCTGCAGCAGCCCGAGGCCGCCAGCGTGATGATCTTCGCCAATCGTCGCGACCAGGTGCGACGCCTGCACGAGCGGCTGGAGCGCGCGGGTATCAGCTGCGGCATCCTTTCCGGCGAAGTGCCGCAGCACAAGCGCGTCAAGACGCTGGAAGCCTTTCGCGAGGGCACTACCGCGTGCTGGTGGCCACCGACGTGGCCGGCCGCGGCATCCACGTCGAGGGCGTCACGCACGTGGTGAACTTCACGCTGCCCGAGGATCCGGACGACTACGTGCACCGCATCGGCCGCACCGGTCGTGCGGGCGCCAGCGGCACCTCGATCAGCTTCGCCTGCGAGGACGACGCCTTCCTGTTGCCGGAAATCGAGAAGCTGCTGGGGCAGAAGCTGCCCTGCGTGCACCCCGAGCCCGGGATGCTGGTCGCCCCGAAGCGCCGCCCGTAGGTCGGGCCGTAGGTCGGGCGTCAGCCCGACAAGGATTCGGC
Source organism: Gammaproteobacteria bacterium (assembly GCA_016718385.1). Taxonomy (GTDB): domain Bacteria; phylum Pseudomonadota; class Gammaproteobacteria; order Pseudomonadales; family UBA5518; genus UBA5518. The sequence continues at coordinate 466,638 of JADKDK010000006.1, read as the reverse complement.
GCAGCCGAATCCGCCGCCTGTCGCCCAGGCACCCGTCGGCATGAATGCCGACCTACACCACAAGGATCCGGCGCAGCCGAATCCGCCGCCTATCTCCCGAGCATCCGTCGGCATGAATGCCAACCTACACCACAAGGGTTCACCCTGCCGCGCGCAGGATCTCCGCGAACGCCGCGCCGTGGCGGTGTCGCTCCAGTTCATCCAGCAGCGTCTGCTGCTCCGGGCCGCGCGCGTCGAGGCGCCCGCCCGCGGCCACGAACATCGTGACGAAATCCGCGAAATCCTCGGCGCGCATGCTCTGGTAGGCGCGCTGCAGGCGGTGGAAGTCGGCGTCCATGCCCGCCGGCGGCTGCAGGTCGAGGAAGCTGCGGATGCGTTCCGCGGTCCAGACCTCGTCGACGATTTTCTGCTTGTCCTTGCGCTGCATCAGCTCATTCCCCGTCCAGTTTGCGACGCAGCAGCTCGTTGACCTGCTGCGGGTTGGCCTTGCCCTTGCTCGCCTGCATCACCTGGCCGACGAAAAAGCCGAACATCTTCACGCGCTTTGCCGGCTCGGTGGCGCGGTAACGCTCGACCTGTTCGATGTTTGCCGCCAGCGCCGCGTCCACGAGCTGCTCGATCGCGCCGGTGTCGGCGACCTGGCGCAGCCCGCGTGCCGCGATGATCGCGTCCGGCTCTCCCTCGCCGGCCCACATCGCCTCGAACACCGTCTTGGCGATCTTGCCCGAGATGGTCTGGTCCAGTATGCGCACGATCAGGCCGCCGAGCTGCGCGGCCGAGACCTTGCTCTGGCCGATCTCGAGGTTCTCCCGGTTCAGCAGCCCGAGCAACTCCACCGTGACCCAGTTGGAGGCGGTCTTGGCGTCGCCGCAGCCCGCCACCACCTGCTCGAAGTAGTCGGCGAGTTCGCGGCTGGCGCAGAGCACGCTGGCGTCGTAGGCAGTCAGTCCGTGGCTCGAGCGGAAGCGCTCGGCCTTCGCGGCCGGCAGCTCGGGAAGCCCGGCGCGCACGCGCGCGATGAAGTCGGCGTCGACGCGCACCGGCAGCAGGTCGGGCTCCGGGAAATAGCGGTAGTCGTGGGCGACTTCCTTGGAGCGCATCGCGCGCGTCTCGTTGCGGTTGGCGTCGTAGAGGCGTGTCTCCTGCACCACGCTGGCGCCGGACTCGAGGAGCTCGGCCTGGCGCTCTCGCTCGACCTGGATCGCCTTCTCGACGAAGCGGAACGAGTTGACGTTCTTGATCTCGGTGCGCGTGCCCATTTCAGTCGCGCCGGGGCGGCGCAGCGAGATGTTCACGTCGCAGCGCATCGAGCCCTCGGCCATGTTGCCGTCGGAAATGCCGAGGTAGCGGATGATCGAGTGGATCTGCTTGAGGTACGCCACCGCCTCCTGGGCGCTGCGGATATCGGGCTCCGAGACGATCTCGAGCAGCGGCGTGCCGGCGCGGTTCAGGTCGATGCCGGTCAGGCCGTGGAAGTCCTCGTGCAGCGACTTGCCGGCGTCCTCCTCGAGGTGCGCGCGCGTGACCGCGATGGTCTTCGACGAGCCGTCCGGCAGGTCGATGCGCACCGCGCCGCGGCTCACGATCGGGTGGTCCAGCTGGCTGATCTGGTAGCCTTTCGGCAGGTCGGGATAGAAGTAGTTCTTGCGGTCGAACACCGATATCTCCGCGATGTCGGCGCCGATCGCCAGGCCGAATTTCACTGCCATGCGCAGCGCCTCGGCGTTGAGCACCGGCAGCGTGCCGGGCATCGCGAGGTCGATGGCGCAGGCCTGCGTATTCGGCGGCGCGCCAAAGCGCGTCGATGCCCCGGAGAAGATCTTCGTGCGCGTGGCGAGCTGGACGTGCACCTCCAGCCCGATCACCGTTTCCCATTCCATGTGCGTTCCCCGGCTCGTGTTCAGGCGATGCCCGCCGGCTGGCGCAGGTGCCAGTCGGTGGCTTGCTGGAAGCGGTGCGCGACGTTGAGCAGGCGCGCTTCCTGCAAATGGTTGCCGATCAGCTGGATGCCCACCGGCAGGCCGTCGATCAGTCCGCCCGGCATCGACAGCGCCGGCACACCGGCCAGGTTGGCCGCGATCGTGTAGATGTCCTCGAGGTACATCGTGATCGGGTCCGCGCTCTTCTCGCCGAAGCGGAACGCGGGCGAGGGCGAGGCGGGGCTCGCGATCACATCGACCTCGCGAAAGGCGGCGCGGAAGTCCTCGGCGATCAGGCGACGGATCTTCTGTGCCTTGCGGTAGTAGGCGTCGTAGTAGCCCGCCGACAGGGCGTAGGTGCCGACCAGGATGCGCCGCTTGACCTCGTCGCCGAAGGCCTCGGCGCGGCTGCGCGCGTACATGTCCTGCAGGTCGAGCGGATCCCGGCAGCGGTAGCCGTACCGCACGCCGTCATAGCGCGAAAGGTTGGTCGAGCATTCCGCCGGCGCGATCACGTAGTACGCCGGCACCGACAGCGGCGAGTGCGGCAGGCTGATCTCGTGCAGCGTCGCGCCCAGGCGCTCGAGCTCGGCCAGCCCCGCGCGCACCACGCGCTCGGTCCCCGGGTTCAGTCCCTCGCCGAAGTATTCCCGCGGCAGGCCGATGCGCAAACCGCGCAGGTCCGCGTCCAGCTCCGCGCCGTAGTCGGGCACCGCGGTGTCGATGCTGGTGGAGTCACGCGCATCGAAACCCGCCATGTGGTTCAGCAGCAGCGCGGCGTCGGCGGCGCTACGGGCCATGGGGCCGCCCTGGTCCAGGCTCGAGGCGAAGGCGATCATGCCGTGGCGCGAGACGCGGCCGTAGGTGGGCTTCAGCCCGGTGAGGCCGCACAGCGCCGCGGGCTGGCGGATCGAGCCGCCGGTGTCGGTGGCGGTGGCGACCGGCGCGAGCCTCGCGGCGACCGCGGCGGCGGAGCCACCCGAGGACCCGCCCGGCACGCGCTCCAGGTCCCACGGGTTGCGCACCGGACCGTAGTAGCTGGTCTCGTTCGACGAGCCCATCGCGAACTCGTCCATGTTGGTCTTGCCCAGCGTGACGCAGCCCGCGGCGGCGAGGCGCTCGACGACCGTGGCGTCGTAGGGCGGGACGAAGCTGTCCAGCATGCGCGAGCCACAGGACGTGCGCATGCCGTTGGTGCAGAAGATGTCCTTGTGCGCGATCGGGACGCCGCAGAGCGGGCCGCCCTCGCCGCGGGCGCGCAGTTCGTCGGCGCGCCGCGCGGCGGCCAGCGCGGCCTCGGGATCCACCGTGATGTAGGCGTTCAGGGCCGGGTTCAGCCGGGCGATGCGGGCGAGGAAGTGCGCGGTGATCTCCGCCGAGGAGAATTCCCGGCGCGCGAGTGCGTCGCGGATGGCGTGAAGGGAGAGGTCGTGCATGCGGGACGTTTCCTGGGCGTTCTGGGGCGCGCGGTGCGGGCGTGCTACTCGATGACCCGCGGCACGAGATAGAGACCGTCCTCGGTTGCCGGTGCGATCGCGAGGAAGCGCTCGCGCTGGTCGGGCTCGGTGATCTCGTCGTCGCGCAGGCGCTGGGTGGCGTCCAGCGGGTTGGCCATCGGCTGCACGTGGTCGGTGTTCACGGCCTGCATCTGGTCGATCATCGCGAGGATGTCCCGGATGCGGCGGGTGACGTCGGCCACGGTGACGTCGTCGAGGCGGATGCGCGCCAGTTCGGCGACGCGGGCCATGTCCTGTTCACTGATCGACATCTGCAATCGTCCAAATACGGAAGCTGCCAGGGCGGCGGGCCCTGTCAGCTGGCGCGTGTTGCCGGGTGGATTACCCTGAAAATTCATTCGCCGCCGGGGCGTCAGGGGGCGTAAACTTAGCACATTCCAGCCTTGCCCAGAATACGCACGGTTGTTAGATTGACCGGTTTGAAACCGTGCCTGCCTGCGCCGGCACTTCCAGCCTGCCGGGTTCGCATGTTGCGCCGCGACCCGGGCCGTGGCCCGGCACAACCGCCGGCACCCGGTACGCACGGGCGTTGCACCATCCGAGGTTTAGACACGTAGTATGTTCAAGAGAATCCGCGGTCTTTTCTCCAATGACCTGTCGATCGACCTGGGAACCGCCAACACGCTGATCTACGTGCGCGACCAGGGCATCGTGCTGGACGAGCCCTCGGTGGTCGCGATCCGGGTCCACAACGGCCAGAAGACGATCGAGGCGGTGGGAATCGAGGCCAAGCGCATGCTGGGCCGCACGCCGGGCAACATCACCGCGATCCGCCCCCTGAAGGACGGGGTGATCGCCGACTTCCAGGTCACCGAGAAGATGCTGCAGCACTTCATCGCCAAGGCGCACCAGCACAGCTTCATCCGCCCCAGCCCGCGCGTGCTGGTGTGCGTGCCCTGCAAATCCACCCAGGTCGAGCGTCGCGCCATCCGCGAGTCGGCATATGGCGCCGGGGCGCGCGACGTGCGCCTGATCGAGGAGCCGATGGCGGCGGCGATCGGCGCCGGGCTCTCGGTCGAGGAGGCCAGCGGTTCGATGGTCGTCGACATCGGTGGCGGCACCACGGAGATCGCGATCCTGTCGCTCAACGGCGTGGTGTACTCTGACTCGGTGCGCATCGGCGGCGACCGCTTCGACGAGGCCATCGTGACCTATGTGCGGCGCACCTTCGGCAGCCTGATCGGCGATGCGACGGCCGAGCGCATCAAGGAGGAGATCGGCTGCGCCATGGCCGGCGGCGAAATCCGCGAGATCGACGTGCGCGGGCGCAACCTTGCCGAGGGCGTGCCACGCTCGTTCACGCTGACCAGCGACGAGATACTCGAGGCGCTGCAGGAGCCGCTGAACATCATCGTGCAGGCCGTGAAGGGCGCGCTGGAGCAGTCACCGCCCGAACTGGCATCGGACATCGCCGAGAGCGGCATCGTGCTGACCGGCGGCGGTGCGCTGCTGCGCGACATCGACCGCCTGATCGCGCGCGAAACCGGCCTGCCGGTCGTGGTCGCCGACGATCCGCTGACCTGCGTGGCCCGCGGCGGCGGCAAGGCGCTCGAGATGATGGATCGCCATCGCCTGGAATTGCTGTCGTCGGAGTGAGCCGCGTGGCGTGAGCAGGCCCGGCGACCGACCCGGCCGGGCCGGGCCGGATCCGGGCATTGCCGGTGGTGACGGGGAGAAACGCGATCAAGCCCATATTCCGCAGCGGACCGTCGATAAGCGCGCGTGTTGCGGCGCTGGTGCTCGCGTCCGTGCTGCTGATACTCGCGGACTGGCGCTTTGGCGCGCTAGCGCCGGCGCGCGTCGCGTTCGCCGACGCTGCCGTGCCTTTCTACTGGGTCACCACGTTGCCCGGCCGACTGTTCGGATGGGTGCAGGAAGTGTTCGTTTCCCGCGACACCCTGATCGAGGAGAACCGCGTGCTGCGGGCCGAGGCGCTCGTGCTGCGCGCCAGTACCCAGCGTCTCGCCGCGCTCGCGGCGGAGAACGTGCGCCTGCGCGAGTTGCTGAATTCCACGGCGTTGCTCGACGAGCGCGTACTCGTTGCCGAGATCATCGGCGTCTCGCCCGACATGTCCAGCCAGACCGTGGTGATCGACAAGGGCACTGCCCACGGCCTCGCGCAGGGACAGGCGGTGATCGATGCCTACGGCTTGTTCGGACAGATCATCGAGGTCAGCCGTTTCAGCAGCCGCGTGCTGCTCGTCACCGATTCCATGCACGCGTTGCCGGCGCAGGTGGTACGCAACGGCGTCCGGGTGATGGTCGAGGGAGAGGGTCGTATCGATGTCCTCGACGTCAACCATGTCGCCTCGACGATGGACGTGCGCCCCGGGGATCTCCTGGTCAGCTCCGGGCTGGGGCAGCGGTTTCCGGGAGGCTATCCGGTCGGAGTGGTCGAGTCGGTCACCAACGATCCCGGCAAACCGTTCGCGGTGGTGGTGGCGCGTCCCAGTGCACAGCTCGATCGCAGCCGCCACGTGCTGGTCGTCACCGAGGGCGAGGCGAGCGCTGACGCCGCGTCTTCCGGAGTCGCGCCGTCCGGGACCGCGCAGGAGGCGGTGGACGCCGGTATGCCGGGGGCGACGCCGCGAGCTGACGCGAGCGCGCCGACCGCTCCCGGCCAGGACGGCCTCCCGTGAGGGCCGACGAGCAGGGCGCCCCGCTACCGTTCGCGGTGGCGGCGACCGCGCTGGCCGCACTGCTCGCCTCGCTGTTTCCGCTGCCGGTGTGGCTGCAGCCGGCGCGGCCGAACTGGCTCGCGCTGGTGGTGATCTTCTGGATCCTGCGTCTGCCCCACGGCTTCGGCATCGGATCGGCCTGGTTGCTCGGGCTGCTCATGGACGGGCTCGAGGGCGGCGTGCTCGGGCGCCACGCGCTCGCGCTGTCCGTCGTCGCCTACGCCACCATCCTGCTGCGGCGACGGATGCTGCACTACAGCCTGCTGCAGCAGATGCTGCTGGTGTTCGCGCTGTGCGCAGCGGACCAGGTTCTCTGTCACTGGGTGCAGAACCTGGCCGGCCACGCGACCTCGAGCCTGATCTTTCTGATGGGCAGCCTGACCAGTGCCTTCTGCTGGCCGCTGTTCGCGTTCGGCGCGCCCCGCGAGCGCTCCCTCCAGAGTTGGAGGTCGTCGCCCTGAGCCCGCGGCGCGGGCGCAACGAACAACCATATGCCGACACCAGCCCCCGATTTCTATCTCGCCTCCGCGTCGCCGCGACGCCGCGAGTTGCTGGCGCAGCTGCGCTACCGCTTCGCCGCGCTGCAGGTGGACATCGACGAGACGCCGCAGCCGGGCGAGACCGCGGCCGGGCTGGTGCTGCGGCTGGCGGGGCAGAAGGCCGCCGCGGGCGCGCGCCTGGTGGAGCTCCGTGATCCGCGCCCCGTGCTCGGCGCCGACACGGCCGTCAGCGTCGACGGGCGGATTCTCGGCAAGCCCGCAACCCGCGACGAGGCGGTTGCGATGCTCTCGCTGCTGTCGGGGCGTGAACACCAGGTGCTGACCGGCGTGGCACTGCTGCAGGGCGGGCGCCTGGATACCGCGCAGAGCGCGACCACCGTGGTGTTCCGGCCGGTCACGGTCGCGGAGATGCGGCGCTACTGGGATACCGGCGAGCCGCGCGACAAGGCCGGTGGCTACGCGATCCAGGGGCTGGCCGCGGCCTTCGTGGAGCGCATCGAGGGTAGTTATTCCGGCGTCGTCGGCTTGCCCCTTTTCGAGACCGCGCGCTTGCTGCAGGATTCGGGCATCAGCGGCTGGCAACAGGATCCGCCGGACCATGAGTGAAGAGATACTGATCAATTCCACGCCGGTGCAGACCCGCGTCGCGCTCGTCGAGAGCGGCGTGCTGCAGGAAATCTACGTCGAGCGCAGCAGCCACAAGGGGCTGGTCGGCAACATCTATCTCGGGCGCGTGATGCGCGTGCTGCCGGGCATGCAGGCCGCCTTCGTCGACATCGGTCTCGAGCGCGCGAGTTTCCTGCATGCGAGCGATCTCGTCACGCTGGACTCCAACGGCGTCGAGGTGCGCAGCGACGAGACGCGCGATATCCGCGACCTGGTGTGCGAGGGCCAGTCGGTGGTGGTGCAGGTGGTCAAGGATCCGCTGGGCAGCAAGGGCGCGCGGCTCACCACGCATCTGTCGCTGTCTTCGCGCTACCTGGTGTTCATGCCGTACACGCGTCATGTCGGCATTTCCCAGCGCATCGAGCAGGAGTCGGAGCGCGAGCGGCTGCGCGCGCTGGTCGAGAGCACAGCCGCGGCCGATGGCGGCGCCGCGCCCGGCGGTTTCATCGTGCGCACCGCGGCCGAGGGCGTGGAGCGCGAGGGCATCGAGGGCGACATGCGCTTCCTGGTGCGGTTGTGGGGCTCGCTGCGCGAGCGCATCGCGCTGGCCGGGGCGCCGACCCTGGTGCACGAGGACCTGCCGCTGGCGATGCGCACGCTGCGTGACCTCGTGCGCCCCGATCTCGAGAAGATCCGCATCGACTCGACGGAGAACTTCGAGCGCCTGCGCGAGTTCGCGCGCCAGTTCGTGCCGGAGGCGGTGGAGCGCCTCGAGCTGTACCAGGGCGACCGCCCCATATTCGACCTCTACAGCGTGGAGGACGAGATCGAGAAGGCGCTGGGCCGGCGGGTACAGCTGAAGTCCGGCGGCTACCTGATCGTGGACCAGACCGAGGCGATGACCACGATCGACGTCAACACGGGCGCCTTCGTCGGCAGCCGCAACCTCGAGGAGACGATCTTCAAGACCAACCTCGAGGCGGCGACCGCGCTTGCACGCCAGCTGCGCGTGCGCAACCTCGGCGGCATCATCATCATCGACTTCATCGACATGCAGGATCCCGAGCACAAGCGCCAGGTCCTGCGCAACCTCGAGCGCGCGATGGAGCGTGACCACGCGCGCACGGCGATCAGCACGGTCTCGGAACTCGGCCTGGTGCAGATGACGCGCAAGCGCACGCGCGAGAGCCTGGAGCACACGCTGTGCGAGACGTGTTCGACCTGCCAGGGGCGCGGCACGGTGAAGTCCGCCGAGACGGTGTGCTACGAGATCTTCCGCGAGATCCTGCGCGAGGCGCGCAGTTACGAGAACGACACGCTGCTGGTGCTCGCCGCGCAGTCGGTGGTCGACCGGCTGCTCGACGAGGAGTCCGGCAACGTCGCGGACCTCGAGGAGTTCATCGGCAAGACCATCCGCTTCCAGGTCGAGACGCTGTACACCCAGGAGCAATATGACGTCGTGCTGCTCTGAGAGTCCGGGAGCATTTCACCGGCCCGCCTTGGCCGGAGCGCCGCGGCGATGAGGCGGGTGCTGGGCCGGCTCCTGCGCTGGGGCTGGTATCTCGCGGCGGTCGTGCTGGTGCTGTGCGCCGCGCTGGTAACGCTCGGGCAGTACTATTTCCCCTACCTCGGCGAGCACAAGGACGCGCTGCTGGCGCGCGTTGCCGCGGACCTGCCGTTCGGCGTGGAGGTGGCGGGGTTGGGCACGGAGTGGACCGGTCTCGCGCCCACGCTGCACGTGCGGGGCCTGCGACTGTTCGCGCGCGACGAGCCCGAGGTGACCATCCTCTCCTCCAGCCGCTCGGAGTTGCGTATCGACATGCTGCGCTCGCTGTTCAGCCTGGCGCCACGGCTGCGCCGCATCGTCGCCGAGGACGTGCAGCTCGGCTTCACCGAGGATGCCGAGGGCAGGTGGCAGATCGCCGGCGTGGGTGGCGGCAGAGCCCCGTCCAATCCCGAGGCGATCGTCGATTTCTTCCTCGCCATCGAGGAGATCGATCTGCGGCGAACGCGGCTGGTATTGCGCGCCCACGAGGGCGGGCGCGTCGAGACCGAGGGTGCCGAGCTGTCGATGCAGAACTACCGCCGCTTCCGCCGCCTGCAGGTGACGGCGCGTGACGAGTCGCCCGGCGGGGAATTCAGCCTGCTGCTGGAATCGCACGGCGACCCGCGCCAGCGCGACGAATTCTCCGCTGCCGCCTACCTGCGCCTGGATACTGCGCGGCTGACGCGGCTGCAGCCGCTGCTGCCCCCCGCATTGCGCATGCCCGAGGTGGCGCTGAGCGGAGAGCTCTGGGCGCGCGTCTCGGAGGAGGGGATCGTGAGCCTCAGTGGCGCGCTGCGTGCTCTCGAGCTCGACCCGCGCGCGTTCTGGCCCGAGCGCGAGCAGTTGCCGCCGTTGAACGATCTCGACCTGCGCTTCAGCGCACAGTGGGCCGGGAGCCGCGGCTCGCTGTGGCTCGACGAACTGCGCTGCCAGTGGTTCGGGCAGCCGCTCGAGCTCGAGCGCGTGCGCATCGACGCCGAGCGTGCCGGGGGCGTGAACCGCATAGGCGTGGGCGCGGAGTATCTCGACGTCGGGACCCTGGCCGGCGCGCTGCAGAGCTCGGCATTGCTGGGCGGGGTGTGGGGCGAGGCGCTTGCCGACCTGTCGCCATACGGTGGGCTGGTCAATGCGCACCTCGACCTGTCGCTGCCCGTCGCGTCCGCGCCCGATTTCCGCTTGCGTGCCGCCATGGTCGACGTCTCGGTCTCGCCGTGGCGGCAGGCGCCGGGCGTGCGCAACGCGCGCGGTTACCTCGAGATCACGCCGCGCGGGGGCTTCGCGGACATCGACAGCGGCGCGACCTCGCTGGAATTCCCGCGGCTCTACCGCGATGACCTCGAGTTCGACCACGTCGCCGGGCGCGTGCACTGGGAGCGCGACGCCGGCGGACTGCGGGTCGGCAGCGAGTTGCTGCGGGCCGTGACGGGCGGCACCGGTATCAGCGCGAGTTTCGGCCTCGATTTGCGCAAGGATCCGGCGGCGGACGATACCCTCTCGCTCGCTTTCGGCCTGCGCGACGCCGATGCCCTGGCATACCGCACCTATCTTCCCTACAAGGTGTCGCCCGCGCTGCGCGAGTGGCTCGATGCCAGCATCGAGGCTGGCCATGTCGACAGCGCGGCCTTCACCTATCATGCGGTATTCAGCCGTCCGGATCGTCCGTTCTCGCAGGCGATGCAGCTCGGGCTCGACCTGCGCGACGCCGCAGTGTCCTATCACCCTGACTGGCCGCCGGTGAGCGGGGCAACGGGGCGCGTGCTCATCGACGAACGGCGCGTGCGCGTGTGGGCCGGTTCCGGGCGCATGCTGCAGAGCGAGCTGCGCAACGCAACGGTCGAAGTGCTGCCGCGGCGCGACGAGCGCCGGCTGCGCCTCGGCGCGGAGCTCGAGGGCGATCTTGCCGATGGCCTGCGGGTCATCAATACCTCGCCGCTGGCGAAGATGACCGGCGGCGCGTTGCGCAGCTGGCAGGCCGGTGGCGTCATGGCGCTGCGGCTCGATCTCGACATGCCCTTCGGTGGACGGCTGACGCCGGAGAACTCGCGTCTCGATCTGACCGCCGACATCGCGGACGGGCGCCTCTTTGTCGCCGACCTGCGGCTGCCTTTCGAGGGTGTGCAGGGGCGGCTAGGTTTCGACCTGGAGCGCGGCCTGTACAGCGAGCGCCTGGACGGCAGGCTGTGGGGGCAGCCGCTGCGCGCCGCCATCGCGGCCGCGGAGGGTCCGGAGCGCCGCATCGCGATCCGTGTCGACGGCACCGCGCAGTTGCCGCGCGTGGCCGAATGGCTCGGCTGGGACCTCGAAGAGTACCTTTCCGGCGTGGCGCCCTTCAGCGTGGAGCTTGCTCAACAACCGGAGCACGGTTTCGGCTTCGTGCTGCGATCGTCGCTCGCGGGCGCGGCCAGCACGCTGCCGGCGCCACTCGCGAAGGCGCCCGCCGATTCGCTGCCGCTCGAGTTGCGCTGGTCGCCGCATGCCGCGGGCACGGATCTCAGCCTGCAGCTCGGCATGGATATCTGGGGGCTCATGCACCGTGACCGGCAGGGGCGCTTCAGCGGCGAGATCGCGCTGGGCGCCCAGCCGGCGGCGGACGGCGAGGATCTGCGCATCAGGGGCAGGGTGGCGCAGGCCGACGCCGGGGCGTGGATCGTGGCCGTGCAGCATGTCGTGGCCGCGAATGCCGCGCGCGAGAACGGGCCGCACACGGTGCTGCGTCTCGACGGGCTGGAACTGGCAACGGCCACACTCCTCGGCACCGAGTTGCACGAGCTGCGGGTCGATTCGCGCTGGGAGGAGCGCGATTTCGTCCTGGATTTCGTCTCCGATGCGCTGAGCGGCGAGTTCCGCCTGCCCGCCGACCCCGGCGCGCGCTTTGCGCTGACGCTCGAACAACTGCAGTTGCGTGCTTTCCTGGAGCCCGCCGCGGCGACGCCGGTCACCGGGGAGGCTGCCGGTGGCGCGTCGCTGGTCCGGGACGCGCGGGCCTGGCACAGCCTGAAGGAGGCGCGCCTGCCCGAGACCGATGTGCAGGTGCGCCGCGCTACCCTCGATGACAAGGACCTCGGCGAGTGGAGGTTCCGCATCGGGTCCGAGGTCGATGCACTGGCGATGACGGACGTGCGTGCCACGCTTCCCGGGCTGCGTCTCGGCGGTACCGGCAAGGACAGCGGTGGCAGCTTCCGCCTGCGCTGGATCGGCGGCGAGCCGCGCAGCGAACTCGTCGCGGGAGCCCGCAGTGACGACATCGAGCGTTTTTTCGCGACCTGGGGTTATGCCAACGTGCTGCAAGGCCGCAAGGGAAGGGCCGATATCGAGTTCAGCTGGCCCGGTAACCCGGCGCAGTTCGAGATGGCGAACGTCAACGGCACGCTGGCCTTCTCCTGGCGGGATGGCCGACTGCTGTTCGGGGGCGGCGACAATCCGTTCATGCGCACGCTCGGGCTGATGAATTTCGACCAGGTGCTGCGACGCATCCGGCTCGATTTCAAGGACCTCTACCAGAGCGGCCTGGCCTTCGACCGCTTCAAGGGTGAGATCGAACTCGGACAGGGTTTCGCGCACACCCTCGAGCCGATCACGCTGGACGGGCCCTCGGCGCGCATGAAGTTCTCGGGCCGCTCCGATCTGCGGGCGCAGACCATCGACGCCGATCTCATCGTGACGCTGCCGATCGGCAGCAACCTGCCGTGGGTTGCGGCGCTCGCCGGGGGCTTGCCCGCGGCCGCGGGCGTCTACGTCGCGAGCCGCATTTTCGAGGACCAGCTCGGCAAGTTTTCCAGCGCGATATACAAGGTGAGCGGCAAGCTCGATGATCCGGCGGTCGAGTTCGTGAAGGTCTTCGACACCGAGGACGGGCAGGACGACAAGAGTGCCGCGCCGGCGCGCGGCGAACCCGCGCCCGCCGCGGCGCCGCCCGCGCAAACCCCCGATAGCACAGCGCCGACGCCGGCGCCGGAATCGCCGTGAGCGGCGTGCGCGTAGCCGCCGTGCAGATGGTGAGCGGCGAGGACGTCGCGCGGAACCTGGAGCGCGCGCGCGTGTTGATCGCCACTGCGGCCTCCGGCGGCGCACGCCTGGTGGTGCTGCCCGAAGCCTTCGCGTGTTACGGCAGCGCCGACGTGAGCGCACTCGCCGGCGCCGAACGCGATCCCGCCGGCCCGCTACGCAGCTTTCTCGCGGCGACGGCGCGCGAGCACGGCATCCTGCTGGTCGGCGGAACCATCCCGGTGGCTGGCGAAGCGCCCGCAGAACGCCCGCGCGCGGCGTGCTTCCTCTACGCCGAGGACGGCAGCGAACTCGCCCGTTACGACAAGATCCACCTCTTCGACGTCGATCTGCCCGATGTGCAGCGTCGCTACCGCGAATCGGACAGTTACGCACCGGGCGAGCGGCTCGTGTGCGCGCCGACGGCGTGCGGCATGCTCGGGCTGGGCGTGTGTTACGACCTGCGCTTTCCCGAGATGTTCCGCGCGCTGGGCCAGCGCGGGATGGATGTGCTCGCGCTGCCCTCGGCGTTCACGCGCCTCACCGGCGAGGCGCACTGGCACGTGCTGCTGCGCTCGCGCGCGATCGAGAACCAGGTCTACGTGATCGCGCCCGACCAGGGCGGACGGCATTCGGCCACGCGCGAGACCTGGGGCGGCTCGGCCATCATCGATCCGTGGGGGCGGGTGCTGGCGAGCGCCGCCAGCGGCGAGGCGGTGATCGCGGCCGAGGTCGATGCCGCGGTGCTGCGCGACGCGCGCGAGCGGCTCCCGGTGCGCGCGCACCAGCGTTTTTACGTCCCCGGCTGATCCGGCAGCAGCGCGAGGATCACGCGGTAGATCTCGCGCCGTGCGTGGCGCGCGCGGGCGGCATCCCGGGGGGCGAGCGCCTCGGTGCGCAGTTCGGTGAGGCGCGCGCTGTCGGCGGCGCCGACCGGGAAGCCGAGCGCCAGCGGACCCTGTTCCAGCACCACGTCGCGCAGCCTCTCGGCGCGATGGTGCAGCGCGGTCTCGGCGCGAGCCTGGGCCGACAACTCCGTGACCGGCCGCGCCAGCGCCTCGATGTCCTCGTCCTCTAGCAGGTGCGCGATCAGCCGCACCTGGCGATTGCGCGCGCCGCTGGCGCTCATGGCGCGTGCCATCTCGAGCGCCTCGCGCGTACGTTCGGCGAGCGCCAGCTTGCGAAAGCGGCTCTGCGGCAGCGCGATCAGCGCCTCGGCCAGCGTCTGCAGCGCGCGGTGCTCGCGCTTGCGCTGCGATTTGCTCGGCGGGAGTTCGTCGTCGGCTTGCGGCTTTCTGGACATGCGGGCGGACCTGCTCAGGCGTAGAAGAGGGTGGCGAGGCCGAGGAAGGACAGGAAGCCCACGGCGTCGGTGATCGTGGTCAGCACCACGCTGCCGGCCAGCGCGGGATCGATCCTGAGCGAGCGCATCAGTATCGGCAGCAGCACGCCGGCGGCGGCCGCCGCCAGCAGGTTGATCAGCATCGCCGCGGCGATGCACAGCCCGATCAGGTAGTCGCCGAACCACAGTACCGCGGCGGCGGCGCATACCAGCGCCCACAGCATGCCGTTCAGGCCGGCGAGCACGAGTTCCCGGTTGAGCAGCCAGCCGGCGTTGCTGCGCTCGATGTGGCCCAGCGCCATGCCGCGCACCACGACGGTCAGCGTCTGGCTGCCCGCGACACCGCCCATGCTGGCGACGATGGGCATCAGCACCGCCAGCGCCACCACCTTGTCGATGGTCTGCTCGAACAGGTTGATCACGGAGGAGGCGATGAACGCCGTCAGCAGGTTGATCCCCAGCCAGATGGCGCGCCGCGGCGTGGCCTTGAGCACCGGCGCGAAGGTGTCTTCGTCCTCGCCGAGGCCGGCCATGCCCATGAACGAATGATCGGCGTCCTCGACGATCACGTCGACCACGTCGTCGATCGTGATGCGCCCGGCCAGCTTGCCCTCGGCATCGACCACCGCCGCCGACACCCAGTCGTGGCGCCGGAACAGTTTCGCCACCTCGCGCGCCGGCATGTCGACCGTTATCGGGTCCACGTCGGTCTGCATGATCTCGCGCACCGTGAGTTCCGGGTCGCAGACCAGCAGCTTGGCCACCGGCAGCAGGCCGAGGAAGTGGTCGTTGCGGCTGACCACGAACAGGGCGTCGGTCGCATGCGGGATCTCGCCGAGGCGGCGCAGGTAGCGCAGTACCACATCGACGGTGTGCCGCGGGCGCACCGTGATGGTGTCGGTGTTCATCAGGCCGCCGGCGCTGTCCTCCTCGAAGGAGAGCACGCGCTCGACGCGGCGGCGGTCCTGCGCGTCCATGCCGCGCAGCACGTCCTGCATGATGCGCCCCGGCAACTGCTGCAGGATGTCGGCCACGTCGTCGGGCTCGAGGTGCTCCATCAGGGCCAGCACGTCGGTGGCATCCATCTGCTCGAGCAGCGCGCCCTTGACGTCGTCGCCGAGCTCCTGCAGGACTTCGCCTTCCTGCTCGGCGTCGATCAGCTGCCAGAGGACATGGCGTGCGCGGGGCGGGGAGGATTCGAGCAGGTGCGCGACGTCTACCGCGCTCAGGTGGTTCAGCAGTCGCTTGGCTGGTGCCAGGGTGCCGGCGTCGATCGCCGCCAGCAGTTCCTCGAGTCGCAGCCGGATCGAGCCGCGCCCGGACGCAAGCGTCATTCGTCTTCGCCGAAACGGTCGTTGATCAGCTCGGCGACAGCCTCCAGTGCCGCCACCGCGTCATCACCCTCGGCGTGCACGGTGACCGGCGTACCCTTGCCGGCGGCCAGCATCATCACCGCCATGATGCTCTTGGCGTCGGCGCCCTTGCCATCGCGCTCGATGCGCACCGCGCTGGAAAAACGCCCGGCGGTCGAAACCAGCTTCGCGGCGGCGCGCGCATGCAGCCCGAGGCGGTTGATGATGACGAGTTCCCTGCTGACCATGTTCAGTTCTGCCTGTTGCCGGCGAGGTCGCGGTGGCGCACCTGCACGCCCGGGAACAGATCCCGGAAGTGGCGCTCGAGCTGCTCGCACATGTAGACGGAGCGGTGCTGGCCGCCGGTGCAGCCCAGCGCGACCGTGACGTAGCTGCGGCTGCTGCGCGCGAAGCGAGGCAGCCAGCGATCGAGGTATGCGGTGATGTCCGCCAGCATCTCCCCGACCTCGGGCTGCTCGTCCAGGAAGTGCGCCACGTCCTCGTCCAGCCCGCTCAGCCGGCGCAGTGCCGGGTTCCAGTGCGGGTTGGGCAGGCAGCGCAGGTCGAACACCATGTCGGCGTAGATGGGGATACCGTGCTTGAAGCCGAAGGACTCGAACAGGATCACCATGCTGCCATCGGTCTCCACGGCCACCGTCCGGCCGACCAGCTCGCGCAGGTCGTGCGGCGACAGTGCGCTGGTGTCGATGGTCAGCGCCGCGCGCTCGGCTATCGCCGCGAGCAGCGTGCGTTCCGCCGCTATCGCCTCGTTCAGCGAGGTATTCCGGTTGCTCAGCGGGTGCTTGCGCCGCGTCTCGCTGAAGCGCCGGATCAGTGTCGCGTCATCGGCGTCGAGGTAGATCACTTCGGTGAGGAGATCCTGCGGCAGCATGCGCAGGATGTCGCCGAAGCGCGACAGGTGACCGGCCATGTTGCGCGCGTCGATGCTCACGGCCATGCGCTTGTTCGCGATGCCGTCGCTTTCCCGGGCCTGCTCGATCAGTTCCGGGAGCAGCAGCGCCGGCAGGTTGTCGATGCAGTAGAAGCCCGCGTCCTCCAGCACGTGCAGGGCGGTGCTCTTGCCCGAGCCGGAGCGGCCGCTCACGATCACGAGCTTTGCGGGGGTGGGGGTGCCGTCCATCGCGGCGATCTCAGACCTCGTCGCCCTCGGCCCAGGCCGAGAGCATCGTGGCGCGCAGCGACTCGTCGTCGCGGCAGGCGCGAAGCCGCTCGCGCAGGCCGGGCTGGCTGAACAGGCCCGCGAGGCGGGCCAGCACGCGCAGGTGCTCGTCGGTGGCGCCATCGGGCACGACGAGCGCGAACACGATGTCCACCGGGTTGTCGTCGATGGCCGCGAAGTCGACGGGCCGGGCGAGGGTGACGAGGGCCGCCGTCGGCGCGCTGCAGTCGGCTTCGCGGCAATGCGGAATGGCGATGCCTTCGCCGATGCCGGTGCTGCCGAGGCGCTCGCGCGCATTGAGGCTCTCGCAGAGCTGGTCCTCGATTTCCTTCCCGCGTCCGCCCGCGACCAGGCCTGCGATCGTCTCGAGCACCCGCTTCTTGCTGCCACAATCCGCGCCGCAGAGCACCCGCTGCGGTGTCAGCAGTGTGTCCAGCGCCGTGATGGTCATGGTCTGCTGCCGGGATCTCAGCGCGGCGCGAGGCCCTGGTGGTGATCCTGGCTCTTGCCCTTGTGCTTGTTCAGCTGGCGGTCCAGCTTGTCGGTGAGCGCATCGATGGCCGCGTACATGTCCTCGGACTCCGCGGCGGCGAACAGCTCGGCGCCCGCCATGCGGATCGTGGCCTCCACTTTCTGGCGCAGCTTCTCCACGTTCAGCACCACGTCGGCGTGCGTGATGCGGGACTCGTGGCGCTGCAGCCGTCCCAGCTTGCTCGCGACGTACTCGCGCAGTGGATCGGTGAGGTCGACGTGGTGGCCGGTGATGTTGATCTGCATGGGGTTTCTCCTGCTGTGGGCCTGCTGCCCGGTGTGGTGTGCGCTGTCGTTGCGGTGTGCCGCCGCGCTGGCGGCGACACCGTCAGACCAGCTGTTTCCTTTCGTTGGACGGCGCGATGCCCAGCGCTTCGCGGTACTTCGCGATGGTGCGCCGCGCCACGTTGATGCCTTGTTGCTCGAGTATGGACGCAATCTTGCTGTCGCTCAGCGGCTTGCGCGGGTGCTCCGCGCCGACCAGTTTTCTGATGATAGCCCGTATCGCCACCGATGAGCATTCTCCGCCGGCAGCAGTGCTCACGTGGCTGGAGAAGAAGTACTTGAGCTCGAATATCCCGCCGGGCGTATGCATGTACTTCTGCGTCGTGACCCGGGAAATGGTGGATTCGTGCATGCTCACCGCGGTCGCCACGTCGTGCAGGATCATCGGCCGCATGGCCTCGGGACCGTGCTCGAGGAAGCCCTGCTGGCGCTCGACGATGCACCGCGCCACCTTGAGCAGCGTCTCGTTGCGGCTCTGCAGGCTCTTGATGAACCACTTCGCTTCCTGCAGGTTGTCGCGCAGGAACACGTTGTCGGCGGAATTGTCGGCGCGACGGATCATCGCCGCATAGTAGGAATTGACGCGCAGGCGTGGCGCTATTTCCGGGTTGAGCTCCACCAGCCAGCGGCCGTTGCGCTTGCTCACGATCACGTCCGGGACCACGTATTCCGCGGCGCTCGCGCTGATCACGCTGCCCGGACGCGGGTTCAGCTGCTGGATGCAGTGGATCGCCGCCTTGAGCTCCGGTTCGCTGATGTGCAGGCGGCGCATCAGCGTTGCGTAGTCCTTGGCGCCCAGCAGCTGGATGTGCTTGTCGATGATCACGCGCGCATGACGCACGGCGGGTTCTTCGGGGTCGAGCTGGCGCAGCTGGATCAGCAGGCACTCGCGCAGGTCGCGGGCGCCCACGCCGACCGGGTCGAAATGCTGGATGCGATGCAGGACCGCGACGATTTCGTCGATCTCGATCCCGCTCTCGGGGCCGAAGCCCTCGGCAAGGTCCTCGAGGCTCACGCTCAGCATGCCGTCGGCATCGATGGCGTCGATGATGGACATCGCGATCATGCGATCGGTTTCCGACATCGGCGTCAGGTTGAGCTGCCACAGCAGGTGGTCGGAAAGCGTGGATGCCTCGGCGGTGTACTGCTCGAAGTCCTGTCCCTCTTCGCCGCTGCCCGCCGGACCGGCGCTGCCGGTCTCGTAGATATCGTCCCAGCTGGTGTCGACGGCGAGATCGGAGGGCATCGATTCGGCGGCCACGTCATCGACCGTGTCGGACTCCGCCACCTCGCGCTCCGCAGATCCCGCATACTCCTCCGGGAGCTCCTGCTGCGAGCTGGCCATCCCCGGCACCACGTCGTCGGCAGGCGTGCTCTCGACCAGTTCGAGCAGCGGGTTACTGTCGAGCGCCTCCTGGATTTCCTGCTGCAGGTCCAGCGTCGACAGCTGGAGCAAACGTATCGCCTGCTGCAACTGGGGCGTCATGGTCAGGTGCTGACCCAGTTTGAGCTGGAGCGACTGCTTCATGAGCGGTGTGCGGAAATCCTGTCGATGATCGTGGCCAACCGGAGGAGAGGGGATGGCAATTTCAGTGTAGTCGGGGCGGCAAAGGCATGCAACAGTCGAGCCAGCTCACGCATCTACATGCGGAACTGCTGGCCCAGATAGATCTCCCTGGCCTTGTCGTTGGCCAGGATCGTCGCGGCGTCGCCCTCGGTGATGATGTGGCCCTCGCCCACGATGTAGGCGCGCTCGCAGATGTCCAGGGTCTCGCGCACATTGTGGTCGGTGATCAGCACCCCGATGCCGCGCGCCTGCAGGTGGCGCACGATGTCCTTGATGTCCTTCACCGATATCGGGTCGACGCCGGCGAAGGGTTCGTCGAGCAGGATGAAGGACGGATCGCTGGCCAGCGCGCGCGCGATTTCCACGCGCCGGCGTTCGCCGCCCGAGAGCGCGATGCCGCGCGCGTCGCTGAGGTGCGTGAGGTTGAATTCCTGCAGCAGCTCCTCGAGCTTCTCCTGCATGCGCTGGCGGCTGAGCGTCTTGCGCGTCTGCAGGATCGCAAGGATGTTCTGCGCCACCGTCAGGCGCCGGAACACGGAGGCCTCCTGCGGCAGGTAGCCGATGCCCTTGCGCGCGCGCCCGTACATGGGCAGGCGGGTGATGTCCTCGCCGCCGAGCAGGATGCGCCCGGAGTCGGCCGGCACGATGCCGAGGATCATGTAAAAGCAGGTGGTCTTGCCGGCGCCGTTGGGCCCGAGCAGGCCCACGATCTCGCCGCTGTCCATGCTGATGGAGACGTCGCGGATGACCCTGCGGCCCCGGTAGGACTTCGCAAGGTTCAGCGCCTCAAGGCGCGCCATCGGGGGATGCCTCGGCTGGCGGCTGCCCGTCGTTCGCTGCCGGCGGTGCCAGTGTGGCGCGCCGCGGCTGGATCACCATCTGCACCCGCGAGGCGCCCGATTCCGCGCTGCCCGAGCTGGCCTTGACGCGCTGCTCCTGCACGAAATACTCGATGCGCTCGCCCTTGACCGTCGAGCCTTCCTGGGTGACCGCGGCCTTCTCGATCAACGTGAGGATCTCGCGGGCCACGTCGTACTGGATGGTGGTCGCGCGCGCATACACGGGCTCACGTTCGGGCGAGGGCTTCTGGTGCATCTTCGCGGGCGCACCGATGGCGTCGATGCGGGTGACCTGGTCCCCGTCCATCGCGATCGTCACGCGGTCGGCCGATATGTGCAGACTGCCCTGGTCGATCTCGACATCGCCGGTGTAGACGGTGGTGCCCTTGCGTTCGTCGCGTTCGGCGCGATCGGACTGGATGTAGATGGGCTGATTGCGATCGTCCGGCAATGCGAGGCCCGGTCGCGGTGCCAGCGCGCCCCACAGCGCGAGCGCCGCGGCCCCGGCCGCGATCGAGCGCAGCCTGCGCGGGCCAATACGCAGTGTCAGTGTCTCAGCGCCCACCTGTCCTCCTCGTGGTTCGTGAATCGATCATAGTCCACGGTGTCCCGTGCTGTCGCCGGCCCCGGAGAGATAGGGCGCGAGCGCCTCTGCCCACTGCTCGCGGGCGCGCAGCAGCATCTCGCAGGCCTCGCGCACGGCGCCGTCGCCGCCGCGGGCGCGGCTCTGCCATGCTGCCCGGCGTGCGACCTCGCTGCTGGCATTGGCCACGGTCATGCCGAGCCCCACCGCCAGGATGGCGCGCAGGTCAGGCAGGTCATCGCCCATGTAGGCGGTCTCGGCCAGTGTCAGCCCGGTGCTGGCCAGCAGTTCCCGCAGCGCCTCGAGCTTGTCCTCGCGCCCCTGCACGCAGTGGTCGATGCCGAGTTCGCGCGCGCGGCGCTCCACCGCACCCGAGCGGCGCGCGGTGATGATCGCCACCTGGATCCCGCAGCGGCGCACGAGCTTGATGCCCAGCCCGTCGAGGATCGAGAAGCTCTTCATTTCCTCGCTGTCGCCGCTGTAGTGGATGCGGCCATCGGTCAGCACGCCATCGACGTCGAGCGCCAGCAGGCGGATGCGCCGGGCGATGGCCTTCAGTTCCTCGGTCATGCGTGGCTCCGGGCCTGGCGCGCGTTCAGGCAATGCCCGCGCGCAGCAGGTCGTGCAGGTGGATGACGCCGGTGGGGCGCCGCTCGTCGTCGAGGACGACCAGCGAGGTGATCTTGCTCTCCTCGATCAGGTGCAATGCCTCCGCGGCCAGCGCCTCGCCGTTGACGGTCTTGCAGCGCGTCGTCATGAAGTCGCCGATGCGCTCGTGCTGGAAGTCGATGCCGCGGTCGAGCGCGCGGCGCAGGTCGCCGTCGGTGAAGATGCCGAGCAGGTGTCCCCCGGGGTCGGTTACCGTGGTCATGCCGAAACCCTTGGCTGTCATCTCCAGCAGCGCCTCGCGGATCACCGTTTCCGGGGGCACGCGCGGGACCTCGCGGCCCTGGTGCATGATGTCGTTGACCCGCAGCAGCAGCTTGCGTCCCAGGGCGCCGCCCGGGTGCGAGAACGCGAAATCCTCGGCCGAGAAGCCGCGCGCCTCGAGCAGCGCGATCGCGAGCGCGTCCCCCATCACCAGTGCCACGGTGGTGCTGGAGGTCGGCGCGAGGTCGAGCGGGCAGGCCTCGGCTTCCACGCCGACGTCGAGGTTCACGTCGGCCAGGCGCGCCAGGGTCGATTCGGGCTTGCCGGTCATGGCGATCAGTCGCGCGCCCATGCGCTTGATCAGCGGCAGGATCGTGAGGATCTCGGGCGTGGTGCCGGAATTCGACAGCGCCAGCACCACGTCCTTGCCGGTGATCATGCCGAGGTCGCCATGGCTCGCCTCGCCGGGATGCACGTAGAACGCCGGCGTTCCGGTGCTTGCCAGCGTGGCCGCGATCTTGTTGCCGATGTGGCCCGACTTGCCCATCCCGGTGACGACGACCCGCCCGCCGCAGCCGAGCAGGATCTCGCAGGCGCGCACGAAGGATTCGTCCAGCCGCTCGCGCAGACGCGCCACGGCCTCGATCTCCAGTGCGACGGTGCGTTGGGCAGACTGCAGCCAGGGTGAGATCGGGGGGGTGTTGTCCGCGGCCATGGTCGGTCTCACCGGGTGTTCGTTGTCGCGGCGCGACGCCGGTGCCGCAGGCCGCCCAGGGCGCAGCGCGGGGGTGTCGGAAGGCACGTGCAAATGGCGGTGAAAGTCACGGACGCGGGAGTTCACTGTGGTTCTGTCGGGCGCGTATGATAGCCGGTTTCCGGATTCAATGCCGTGCTCCGGCGGGGCAGACCCAGCGGGTCTGCGGCACCCGTGAGCGCTCAGCACGGCTCTCGCCGCATCGATACGGGGTCAAGCGCAATGACGGACGAAGAAATCAGGGCTCTGGTGATGGCCGGCATGCCGGGCGCCGACGTAGTGGTGGGCGGTGACGGTTACCACATCGATCTGACGGTGGTCAGCGACGCATTCGAGGGCCTCAATCGCGTCAAGCGCCAGCAGCTCGTCTACGGCGTGCTGGCCGACGTGATCCGCTCCGGCGCGCTGCACGCCGTCAACATCCGCGCACTGACAGCGGCCGAGAGCCGGGCGACGGATTGACGCGGGGCGCTGCAGCGATGGAAAAGTTCTCGATCCACGGCGGCAGGCGCCTCGACGGGGAGATCCGCATCTCGGGGGCCAAGAACGCAGCCCTGCCGATCCTCGCCGCGACGCTGCTGACCGACGATACGCTGCGCATCCGCAACGTGCCCGATCTGCAGGACATCACGACGATGATCGACCTGCTGGCCAGCATGGGCGTCGTGCTGCGCCGCGACGAGCGCCACGGTCTCGAGGCGGACGCCGCGAGCATCAGCAGTTTCACGGCGCCCTACGAACTCGTGAAGACGATGCGCGCCTCGATCCTGGTGCTGGGCCCGATGCTGGCGCGCTTCGGCCAGGCACAGGTGTCTTTCCCCGGCGGCTGCGCCATCGGCAGCCGCCCCATCGACCTGCACCTGCACGGCCTCCAGGCCATGGGCGCCGAGATCGAGATCGACGGCGGCTATATCAATGCCCGTGTCGCGGGCAGGCTCCACGGTGCCCACGTGCTGTTCGACAAGGTGACCGTGGGCGGCACCGAAAACCTGTTGATGGCGGCCTGCCTGGCCAATGGGCGCACGGTGCTCGAGAACGCCGCGCGCGAGCCCGAGATCGTCGATCTGGCCCGCTGCCTGCAGCGTATGGGCGCGCAGATCGGCGGCGCCGGCACGGACACGCTGGTGATCGAGGGCGTCGAGCGCCTGCATGGCTGCGACTATACCGTGATGCCGGATCGCATCGAGACCGGCACCTTCCTGGTCGCGGCGGCCGCGACGCGCGGGCGGGTGAAGCTGCGCGACACGCGCGCCGACATCCTCGAGGCCGTGCTGGTCAAGCTGACCGAGGCCGGTGCGCACATCGAGGAGGGCGAGGACTGGATCGCGCTCGACATGCAGGGGCGGCGACCGCGCGCGGTCAGTATCCGCACGGCGCCCTATCCGGCGTTCCCGACCGACATGCAGGCGCAGTTCACCGCGATGAACGCGGTGGCCGAAGGCTCGTCCACGATGACCGAGACCATTTTCGAGAACCGCCTGATCCAGGTGCACGAGATGAACCGCATGGGGGCGCACATCGTCGTCGAGGGGCACACCGCCATCGTCGAAGGCGTGTCCGCGCTGCGCGGTGCGCCGGTGATGGCGACGGACCTGCGGGCCTCGGCGAGCCTGGTGATCGCCGGGCTCGTGGCCGAGGGCGAGACCGTGGTCGAGCGGATCTACCACATCGATCGCGGCTACGAATGCATCGAGGAGAAGCTGCAGATGCTGGGTGCCGATATTCGCCGGGTGCGCGCATGAGCGCCTCAGCCGGCACGCCGCTGACGCTCGCGCTGACGCGCGGGCGCATCCTCAAGGACTGCCTGCCGCTGCTGGCTGCCGCCGGCATCGTGCCCGAGGAAGACCCGGGTTCGAGCCGCAAGCTGGTCATAGGCACCAACCGCGCAGACGTCCGCTTGCTGGTGCTGCGCGGCTCGGATGTCTCCGTGTACGTGCGCCACGGCGCGGCCGACGCCGGCGTGGTGGGACGCGACATGCTGCTCGAGGCCGGCAGCGAGGGGCTCTACGAACCGCTCGATCTGGGTATCGCGCGCTGCCGGCTGATGACGGCCGGCCTGGTCGAGCGTGCACCGCTGCGCTCGCGCGTGCGCGTGGCGACGAAATTCGTCAACGTGGCGCGCCGTTTCTATGCCGCCCAGGGCCTGCAGGCCGACATCATCAAGCTCTACGGCGCGATGGAGCTGGCCCCGGTGCTGGGACTCGCCGAGCGTATCGTCGACATCGTCGATACCGGCAACACGCTGCGCGCCAACGGCCTGGAGCCCATCGAGACCATCGCCGAGATCAGTTCGCGCCTGGTGGTGAACAAGGCCGCGATGAAGCTGCGGCCCGGGCCGCTGGGAGAACTCATCGAGGGTCTCGCGGCCGCGGTCGGGCAGCGCGATGCGGCGGCGCGCCCGGGCGGCGCGGCATGATGCGCCGCCTCGACGCGTCGGCACCCGGTTTCGCGGGCGAACTGGCGGAGCTGCTGGATTTCAGCGCGCAGCGCGACGCGGGTGTCGTGGAGCAGGTCGCCGCGATCATTGCCGACGTGCGCGCGCGCGGCGACGCGGCGCTGCTCGAATACACCAACCGTTTCGATGCGCGCGCGCTCGCCGAGGCCACCGGGCTGGAGATTGCGCCCGCCGCGCTGGCGCAGGCGTCGGCGCGCATCCCCTCACAGCTGCGCGAGGCGCTACAGGCGGTGGCATCGCGCATCGAGTCCTATCACCTGCGCCAGCGCCAGGAATCGTGGCAGTACCGCGACGCCGACGGCACGCTGCTCGGACAGCGCATCACCGCCCTCGATCGCGCCGGGCTCTACGTGCCGGGCGGCAAGGCCAGCTATCCCTCCTCGGTGCTGATGAACGCCATTCCGGCGCGGGTCGCCGGCGTGGGCGAGCTGGTGATGGTCGTGCCCGCCCCGCGCGGAGAGCTGAGCGACGCGGTGCTGGCGGCCGCGCACATCGCCGGCGTGGATCGCGTGTTCACGATCGGCGGCGCGCAGGCGGTGGCGGCGCTGGCCTTCGGCACGGCCACGGTGCCGCGCGCGGACAAGATCGTCGGCCCCGGCAACGTGTATGTCGCCGAGGCCAAGCGCCAGGTGTTCGGCGAGGTGGGCATCGACATGATCGCCGGCCCGTCGGAAATCGCGGTGATCTGCGACGGCGCCACCGATCCCGAGTGGATCGCGCTCGACCTGTTCTCGCAGGCCGAGCACGACGAGCATGCCCAGTCCATCCTGATCAGCCCGGACTCCGCCTTCCTCGATGCGGTGGCGAACTGCATTGCGCGGCTGCTGCCGGCGATGGCGCGCGCGGACATCATCGGGCGCTCGCTGGCGGCGCGCGGTGCGTTCATCCTCGTGCGTGATCTCGCCGAGGCCGCAGAGATCAGCAACCGCATCGCGCCGGAACACCTCGAGCTCTCGGTCGCCGAGCCCGAGCAGCTGCTCGCGGCGATACGCCACGCCGGCGCGGTGTTTCTCGGGCGTCACACGCCGGAGGCCATCGGCGATTACTGCGCCGGACCCAGCCACGTGCTGCCGACGGCGGGCACGGCGCGTTTCGCCTCGCCACTGGGCGTGCACGATTTCCAGAAGCGCAGCTCGTTGATCGGCTGTTCGCCGGCCGGCGCGGACCGGCTGGGCCGGCTCGCGCGCGTGCTCGCGGAATCCGAATCGCTGCAGGCGCACGCGCTCTCGGCCGCGGCGCGGGTGCTCAAATCCGGAGAGGGCGCATGACGCGACGCGATGCCGCGGACTGGGTGAATGCGCTGGTGCGCGCCGACGTGCGCGCGACCGCCGCCTATCATGTCGCCGATGCGCGCGGCATGGTCAAGCTCGATGCGATGGAAAACCCCTTTGCGCTGCCTGCGCAGCTGCAGTCGCTGCTCGGCGAGCGCGTCGCCACCGCGGCGCTCAACCGCTACCCGGATCCGCAGGCGAGGGCGCTGAGTGCGAGCATCCGCAGCACCTTCGGGATAGATCCGCGCTGGGGGATCCTGCTCGGCAACGGCAGCGACGAGATCATCCAGATGCTGATTGCCGGCGTGTCGGGGCCCGGGTGCTGCGTGCTCGCCCCGGCCCCGTCCTTCGTGATGTTCCGCCTGATTTCGCAGTGGCTGAACGTGCGCTTCGAGGAAGTGACGCTGCGCTCCGATTTCCAGCTCGACGTGCCCGCCATGCGCGAAGCGATACGGTTGCACCGGCCGCGGCTGATCTTCCTGGCCTGTCCGAACAACCCCACCGGCAACCTGTTCGACGAGGCGAGCCTGCGCGCGGTGCTGGAGGCGGCCGATGCGCTGGTCGTGATCGATGAGGCCTATCTCGCGTTCGCCTCGCGCGACCACACGGCCCTGCTCGACGAATACCCGAACCTGCTGATCATGCGCACGTTGTCGAAGCTCGGGCTCGCGGCGCTGCGCCTGGGTTACCTGATCGGCGATCCGCGCTGGATCGCGGAGTTCGACAAGATCCGCCTGCCCTACAACATCGGCACGCTGAACCAGGTCGCCGCCGAGGTGGCGCTGGAGCATTTCGACGTGCTGGACGCGCAGACGCGGCTGATCGTCTCCGAGCGCGCCCGGCTGCTCGTGCGGCTGCAGGCCGACGCGAGGCTGCATTGCTGGCAGAGCGAGGCGAATTTCCTGCTGGTGCGTCCGCACGCGGCGTCGGCGCGCACCGTGCATGCCGGCATGGCCCGGCGTGGCGTGCTGGTGAAGTGTCTCGACGGGGGGCACCCGCTGCTCGCGAACTGCCTGCGCCTGACGATCGGGGCGCCGGCCGAGAACGATGCCCTGCTCGTGGCGCTGGATGCCGAGCTGGCCGTTCAGTCCTGAGGGCGCTGCCCCAGGGTTCCGGCGAGCCGGGTGATCTGCTCGCCGCGATAGATTTCCAGTTCGAAGGCGTCCCCCGGAGCCATCAGTGCGATGCGGTACATCGCATTGCGTCCCTGGCTGGTCGCGGTTCCGTTCAGCGCGAGCAGGATGTCGCCGGCCTGAACGCCGGCGGTCTGCGCCGGGCTGCCGGGCTCGACGCTGCTCACGACCAGCCCCGTGTGCGCTCCGTCGGCGGTGACGATGCGCGCGGGCAGCGGCTGCACTTCCACGCCGAGCCAGCCGCGCACCACGTAGCCGTGCGCGACGATGTCGCGCAGCACCTTGATCGCGTAGTCGGCCGGGATCGCGAGACCGATTCCCTGCCATTCGCCCGAGCGCGAATAGATCGCGGTGTTGATCCCGAGCAGGTTGCCGTGCGCATCGAGCAGCGCGCCGCCGGAGTTGCCGGGATTGATCGCGGCATCGGTCTGGATGTAGTTCTCGTAGGTGTTCAGCTGCAGGCCGAAGCGTCCGGTCGCACTGATGATTCCCTGCGACACGCTCTGGCCGAAGCCGTAGGGGTTGCCGATCGCGAGCACCACGTCGCCGACCTCCGCGGCGTCGGGGTTGCCGACCGGGATCGGCTGCAGCTGCGGCAGGTCTATGTCGAGCACCGCGAGATCGGTGTCGGGATCGGTGCCGATCACTTTCGCGATCGCATCGCGTCCGTCCGCGAGCAGCACCAGGATCTCGTTCGCACCTTCGATGACGTGGTTGTTGGTGAGCAGGTAACCGTCGCCGGACATGATCACCCCGGAGCCCAGGCTGCGCTGGATGCGCTCGCGCTGCGGAGCCGTGCCGCGATTGAGCAGCCGCTGGAAGAAGGGCTCGTCGAACAGCGGGTTGTAAGGACGGCGCACGACCTTGCGGGTGTAGATGTTGACCACGGCGGGCGTGGCACGGCGCACGGCAGCGGCGTAGGACGCCGGTGCATCGATGCTGGCAGCCTCGGTGCTCGTCGTGGGCCGCTCGGCGAGTTCACGGTAATGCAGGGCCTGCAGGATCAGCAGCGCCGCCATCAGTCCGGTGGCGACCGGCCAGCCCATGGCGCGCCAGCCGTTCAACCCCGGCGTATCGGTCAAGAGCCGTCCCTGCGCGCGAGTGTGCGCTCAGCCGGCATGGACCCTTTCCAGGTCATATTCCTCGTTGAGCATGCCGGGCTGCTGCGTCGAACCGCGCGGCGCGTAGTCGAGTGGCGGGTTCACGGAGGGCGGCACTGAAGCGGCCGAGCGATATCCCGGGCCGCCGAGGCTGGTCAGCAACGGCGGCTCGTCGCCGGGCTGGCGCGGTTCGCACAGCCCCAGCGCGCCTTCGGCAAGGTGCTGGTGCAACTCGCGGTAATCTTCCGTCAACCGGTTGACCCGTTCCGCCGTACCCTTGAAGTGCGAGGTGACCTGCGCCTTGTAGTCGCGCAACGCCAGTTCGTTCTCGAGCAGCCGCCGCTCGAGGTCGCGCTGACGCTGTTCCGCGGGGTCGAATTGGCGCCGGATCAGCCACCCGGCTGCCACGCCGGCGAGCAGGCATGCGACGACGGTGATCCAGAAAGCGGCAGAACTGTACAACGGAGCGGCTCCCCTGAGTCGGATTGGCGTGCGCGGGCAGAGTATAACCACTATGCCGGGGCCGAGGTAGGCGCACAACGGTTGCGACCACGGGGGCGTCTCTATACATTGCGCAACCGCCTGGGGAGTTGCATCGTGGGTGAGCTGAGGGAAATGGGACCGGCAGAACGCTATCGTGCGGAGTTGGGGCGACCGGGCTTCGTGCACGATCCGGCGCAGGAGCGGGCGGTCGGGGAGTTGCAACGCGTCTATGAGGAACTCACGGGACGGCCCGCGCGCGGTCGCATGCGCCGACTGGTGTCGCGGGTCGCCGGCGACAGCCGTGAGCCGGTCATGGGGCTCTATCTCTGGGGCGGGGTCGGGCGCGGGAAGACGCACCTGATGGATCTCTTTTACGCGAGCATCCCGTTCGAGGAGAAACTGCGCACACACTTCCATCGATTCATGCAGCGCGTGCACCGCGAACTGAGCGACTGCGCCGGGGAGAAGAACCCGCTCAGGTTGATCGGGAAGAGGATCGCACGCGAGGCCCGCCTGCTCTGTTTCGACGAGTTCTTCGTCGCGGACATCACCGATGCCATGCTGCTCGCAGGGTTGTTCGAGGAACTGTTCGCGCGCGGCGTCACGCTGGTGGCGACCTCCAACGTGGAGCCCGACGATCTCTACCGCGACGGCTTGCAGCGCGCGCGTTTCCTGCCGGCCATCGCGATGATCAAGCGTCACACGCGCGTCATCAAAGTCGACGGCGGCATCGACCACCGGCTGCGCCGGCTCGAGCAGGCGCAGCTCTACCACTGCCCCCTGGGCGACAGGGCCGACGAAAGCCTGATGCGAAGCTTTACCAGCCTGGCGCCGGAGGAGCCCGTGCGCGAGCGTGTGCTCGAGGTGGAGGGGCGGCCCATACGCACGCGATTCTGCGCCGATGACGTGGTATGGTTCGACTTCGCCGAGCTGTGTGACGGCCCGCGGAGCCAGAACGACTACATCGAGCTGGCGCGCGAGTTCCACGCGGTGCTGGTGGGTGGCGTGCCGGTGTTCACCGCCGACAAGGACGACCAGGCGCGGCGATTCATCAACCTGGTCGATGAATTCTACGACCGCAACGTCAAGCTGGTGCTGTCTGCGGCCGCACCACTGGGCGAACTCTATGCCGGTGGACGGCTCGGTTTCGAGTTCCAGCGCACCGTCAGCCGCCTGATGGAGATGCAGTCGCACGAGTACCTGGCACGCGCGCATCGCGCCTGAGCGCGCGCCGCGTGAAAATTCCCGGCTTCGCGCTTGTCCGGGCCAATTTCCATGGTGTAGTATTCGCACCCTTTTCCGGGCCCTTTCCCGTTGAGGCGAGCAGATGAAGACAATTTCCGCCAAACCCGGCAGCGTTGAGCAGTCCTGGTACGTAATCGATGCCGACGGCCAGACGCTCGGCCGCATGGCCAGTGCCATTGCTTCGCGCCTGCGCGGCAAGCACAAGCCCGAGTTCACCCCGCACACGGACACCGGCGACTTCATCGTCGTCGTGAATGCCGAGAAGGTGCACGTGACCGGCAACAAGGCGAAAGCCAAGATCTATCACCACCACACGGGCTATCCGGGTGGTCTGAAGTCGATCAGCTTCGAGAAGCTGATCGAGAAAGCGCCCGAGCAGGCAATCGAAATGGCGGTCAAGGGCATGCTCCCGAAGAACCCGCTGGGCCGGGCCATGGCGCGCAAGCTGAAGGTGTACGCTGGCAGCGAACACCCGCACGCGGCGCAGCAACCGAAAGCACTCGAGTTCTGACTGGAACATACACACACATGGCCGCTACGCAGTATTACGGAACCGGACGACGCAAGACCGCCACTGCCCGAGTCTTTCTGAGGCAGGGGCGCGGCGCCATCTCGATCAATGACCGCCCGCTGGAGCAGTATTTCGGGCGTCAGGTGGCACGCATGATCGTGCGTCAGCCTCTGGAACTGGTCGGGCTGGGCGAGAAATTCGACGTTCACGTCTCGGTTGCCGGCGGTGGCAGCTTCGGCCAGGCGGGCGCGATCCGCCATGGCATCACGCGCGCCCTGATCGAATACGACGAGACGCTCAAATCCGCGCTGCGCCAGCAGGGTTATGTGACCCGGGACGCGCGCGAGGTCGAGCGCAAGAAGGTCGGTCTGCGCAAGGCGCGCAAGCGTCCACAGTACTCGAAGCGCTGATCGTGGCACCCGGGTCCATCCGGGGTCCAGTCGATGCTCATCCTCCGGAACGCCCGGTCCAGCAATGGCCCGGGCGTTTTGCCGTGTGGAGCGCAAGCTTGCGTGCGACGATGCCGATGACAGCGCAATATCCCCAAATTCCTTGTCAGCGGCAGGGAATTTCTTTAGCATTCCGGCCGCAAAATTCGCCCCGCGGCGCGGTGTTGCGTCCATCCAGGATTGGAGAATCTCCCTCGTGAGTACTAAAGGCGTTAACAAGGGGAGGCGGCAGTTCCTGACCGTCGCCACCTCGGTTGTAGGTGCGGCTGGAGTCGTCGGTGTAGCCGTCCCGTTCTTGTCTTCCTGGAATCCGAGCGCCAAGGCCAAGGCGGCAGGGGCTCCGGTGAAGGCGGACATCAGCAAGCTCGAGCCCGGCCAGATGGTCGTGGTCGAGTGGCGCGGGAAGCCGGTCTACGTGGTGCGCCGCACGCAGGAGAGCCTGGATGCGTTGACGACCGGATCGCTGGTCGACGTGCTGCGTGACCCGGAATCTGCCGAATCCGCGCAGCCGGCCTACGCCGAGGGTGTCCAGCGCTCGATCAAGCCGGAATTCCTGGTGCTGGTCGGACTGTGCACCCACCTGGGGTGTGCGCCGAAATACCGGCCCGACGTGGGCGCGACCGACCTCGGGGGCGACCAGTGGCTCGGCGGCTTCTTCTGCCCCTGCCACGGCTCCAAGTTCGACCTCGCGGGCCGCGTGTTCAAGAGCGTCCCGGCGCCGCTGAACCTCGAGGTGCCGCCGCACATGTACGAGAGCGAAAAGGTTCTGGTAATCGGCGTTGATCAGGAGACCGCGTAATGAACTGGCTGATTGGTCTGCGGGACTGGGTCGATGCGCGTCTGCCGATCGTGCGCGCGTGGGACACCCACATGGGCAAGTACTACGCGCCGAAGAACTTCAACTTCTGGTACTTCTTCGGCGTGCTCTCGCTGCTGGTGCTGGTCAACCAGTTGCTGACGGGCGTCTGGCTGACGATGAGCTTCGAGCCCTCGGCCGAGCGCGCGTTCGCCGCCGTCGAATACATCATGCGCGACGTCGAGTACGGCTGGCTGATCCGCTACATGCACTCCACGGGGGCATCGGCGTTCTTCGCGGTGGTCTACCTGCACATGTTCCGCGG
Organism: Gammaproteobacteria bacterium; assembly: GCA_016718385.1. Taxonomy (GTDB): domain Bacteria; phylum Pseudomonadota; class Gammaproteobacteria; order Pseudomonadales; family UBA5518; genus UBA5518. The sequence goes on along the minus strand of JADKDK010000006.1, from coordinate 434,817 downwards.
GCTGCTCTACGGCTCGTATCGCAAGCCGCGCGAGCTCATCTGGATCTTCGGCATGGCCATCTATTTCATGCTGATGGCGGAGGGTTTCCTCGGCTACGTGCTGCCGTGGGGCCAGATGTCGTACTGGGGCGCACAGGTGATCATCTCGCTGTTCGGCGCGATCCCGTACTTCGGCGAAGACCTCGTGCAATGGATCCGCGGTGACTACCTGATCTCGGGCATCACGCTGAACCGTTTCTTCGCGTTGCACGTGGTGGCGGTCCCGATCATCCTGCTCGCGCTGGTGGTGCTGCACCTGCTGGCGCTGCACGAGGTCGGCTCGAACAACCCCGACGGCGTCGAGATCAAGAAGAAGAAGGACGCCAACGGCGTACCGCTCGACGGCGTCGCCTTCCACCCCTACTACACGGTGCACGACATCGTCGGCGTGGTGGTGTTCCTGTTCGTGTTCTGCGCCATCATCTTCTTCGCGCCCGAGATGGGCGGCTACTTCCTGGAGTTCGCGAACTTCGAGGAAGCCAACTCGCTGAAGACGCCTGCGCACATCGCGCCGGTCTGGTACTACACGCCCTTCTACTCGATGCTGCGCGCCGTGCCGGACAAGTTCGGTGGCTTCGTGGTGATGGCGGCGGCGATCGCGATCATGTTCGTGCTGCCCTGGCTGGATCGCAGCCCGGTGAAGTCCATCCGCTACAAGGGTGCGCTGAGCCGTGCGGCGATCGTGATCTTCGCGGCCTCGTTCATCATCCTCGGCGTGCTCGGCGTGAAGGCGCCCACCCCGGAGCGCACCTTCCTGGCGCAGATCTGCACGGTGCTCTATTTCGCGTTCTTCCTGCTGATGCCGGTCTACACCTCGATCGAGAAGACGAAGCCGGAGCCGGCGCGCGTGACCATGGATGGCGGCATGGGGCCCTGGAAATTCCTGGCGGTGCTCGTGCTGGTGGGGCTCATGGCCTTCCTGCCGCTGAAGGCGGTCGGGGCGGAAGCGGCGTTCGACTGCGGCACGATTCCCTGCGACGAGTTCTCGCCGGCCCTGGACGACAAGGCCTCGCTGCAGCGCGGCGCGAAGTACTACATGAACTACTGCATGGGCTGCCATTCGCTGAAGTACGCGCGTTTCGAGAGAACCGCGACGGATCTGGGCATTCCGCTGCCGCTGGCAGAACAGAACCTGATCTTTGACGATGCCAAGATCGGCGACCTGATGCAGAACGCGATGCCCGTGCCGCTGGCCAAGAAGTGGTTCGGCGCGCCGCCGCCCGACCTGACGCTGATCTCGCGCGCGCGCTCGCCCGAGTACATCTATACCTACCTGCGCAACTTCTACCGCGATGATTCGCCGGCGCGTCCGTGGGGCGTGAACAACCGCGTTTTCCCTGACGTCGCCATGCCCCACGTGCTGATCGAGTTGCAGGGCCTGCCCGAGTGCGCGCCTGGCCCGGTGCTGGCGCACAACGGAGGCATCAAGCGTGACCCGCTGACCGGCGAAGACATGCTGGAAGATCCCTGCGGACGCCTCCAGATCACGCAGGCCGGCAGCATGACGGTGGAGGAATTCGACACCGCGATGGCGGACCTGGCGAGCTTCCTCGCCTATGTGGCCGAGCCGATGGCGCTGGAGCGCAAGCGCATGGGTATCTACGTGCTGCTGTTCTTGGCCTTCTTCGGGGTATTCGCGTACCTGCTGAACCGGGAATACTGGAAGGACGTCCACTGAGGCCGCGCTGCCGCCGTGCCCGGCACGGCGGCGCCGATCCCTTGCCCCCATGCGCCCCGGCAGAGACATCAGGGCTGTACTGGCCAGGCGCGCGGCGATGACGCTGTTCTCCGATGCGCGATGCCATTACAGCCACCGGGTGCGCATCGTGCTGGCGGAGAAGGGAGTCTCGGCCGAGGTCATCGATGTCGATGGCCGGGACTATCCCCCGGCACTCGCCGAGATCAATCCCTACAGCAGCCTGCCGACGCTCGTCGATCGCGATCTCGTGCTCTACCAGCCCGGGATCATGATGGAATATCTCGACGAACGCTTCCCGCATCCGCCGCTGCTGCCGGTCTATCCGGTGGCGCGCGGCGAGTGCCGCCAGCTCATGTACCGCATCGAGCGGGACTGGAGTTCGCGGGTCGACGTGATCGAGAGCCGGGCGAGCCTGCCGCAGGCGGTGGCAACGGCGCGGCGAGAAGTCGGCGACGAGCTGATAGCGGTTGCGCCGGTATTCGCGGAAAAGCCGTTCTTCATGAGCGAGGAATTCTCGCTGGCCGATTGCTGTCTTTGCGCAATACTCTGGCGGTTGCCGGCGCTGGGCATCGACCTGCCCAACACCCGGCAGACCAGGCCGCTGCACGATTACATGACCCGGATGTTCGCGCGCGATGCCTTCCGCGCGAGCCTGTCCGGGACTGAAAAGGAGATCCGTCGACGCTGATCCGCCCGCGCGGGCGGCGGCAGGCGCCATGATATGAGCATGAAATCCAGTCGACCCTACCTGGTGCGCGCGCTCTACGAGTGGATCCTCGACAACGCGTGCACGCCCTACCTGCTGGTGGATGCCACGGTTGCGGGCGTCGAGGTGCCGCAGCAGTACGTCAAGAACGGGCAGATCGTGCTCAATGTGGCGCCCGGGGCGGTGGCCGGGATCGACATGTCGAACGACGACATCCGGTTCCGCGGACGCTTCAGCGGCGTGGCGATCGATGTCTTCGTGCCGATTGGCGCGGTGCTGGGAATCTACGCGCGCGAAAACGGGCAGGGCATGGTATTCGAACCGGAACAGGCGCCGCCGCCGTCGTCGGACGACGAGCCCAGGAGCGGCAAACCGTCGCTGCGCGTGGTGAAGTAAGTCCTCACGCCTCGCCGAACAGGCGCAGCTCGATCAGTGCGCTCAGGGCGTTCAGCAGCAGCAGCTGGCATTCGTTGACGCGGTAGGGTTCATCCGAGGGCACGCGCAACTCGATGTCTGCCGGTCCCAGCGCCGCCGCCGGCTCTCCGCCTTCGCCGCCCGTGAGCGCGATGACGCGCATCTCGCGCGCGTGGGCGGCGCGCACCGCAGGGCTCAGGCCCGCACCGCGCGGCGATCCCGCGATTACCACCAGGGCATCGCCCGCCAGGCCCAGGGCGCGGATCTGGCGGGACTGCACCTCGCTGATGCCGTAGCTCTCGGCGATCGCGCTGGTGGCCGCCGGATCGCTGCCGATCGCGATCACCGGGAGCCCCGGGCGGTCGATCTGGGCGCGATTCAGCAGGTTGGTGCAGAACACCTGGCCCAGCGCGGTGCCGCTGCCGCTGCCGCAGACCAGCACGCGGCGGTCAGCCAGCAGGCTGTCGCAGAGCAGTTCGACCGCCCGGTGTATCTCCGGGTACAGTGCGTCGAGCGCGCGGTACACCGTATCGACGTGGCTGGCGAACAGCGCCTGCAGCGGCTCATCGAGCAAATCCAGGGACAACGGCTCCTCCTTCCACTTTCAGCTGATGATGCCGCGCAGCCATTTTGCGCCGGGCATCGTGGTCGATCCGTGCGCGTTCCCGTCCAGCGCGAACAGGTCGAATCGCATCGGCAGGTTGCGCAACGCCGGATGCCACGCCACGAACAATGCTGCGGCAGCCTGCAGTTTGCGCTGCTTCGCGGTGGTGACGCTCTCGCTGGCGTCGCCGAAACGCGCGCTCTGCCGCTGCCGCACCTCGACGAATACCAGCGTGTCGCCCTCGCGCATGACGAGATCTATCTCGCCGAGGCGACAGCGGAAATTGCGCGCGACGAGGTGCAACCCCGCCGCGCCGAGTTCCTTCAGGGCCCGGTCTTCTGCGGCGCGTCCGGTGGCGGCGGGGGTGCTGCGCTGGTGGTGTCGGTCCATGTTGTCGCTCCTTCCGTGGATTGACGGTTCAGGGGTGTGGCGAGCATCGCGGTACGCTGTGCTTCCGGTACGGCGAGGCCGTCGCGGAATACGTACCACTGTGATTTGCGGTGCAGCCGTCGGGTGCCGTCCAGCACGAGTTCGCCGGTGGCCCCGCCGAGGCCGGCCGCGCCGTTCCAGTCCAGCACACCGATGCGCGACTGCAGGCGGCAGGCGTCGGCGCCCAGGGCAGCAAGGCGTTCCAGACCGCCGGCCGGTACGCTGTGGCGCAGCGTTTCGCGCAACGGGCGTTCGGCCCCGGAGAACCACGGCAGGTCGAGGAAGCGCACGTCCTCCAGATCGCGGTCGTTGCGCCGGTCGGGACGCGCGCCGTTGGCCTGGCTGGTCGACCACACGGGCAGGTCGCCTGCATACAGGAACGACAGCAGCGGCCGGATGGAGCGCGCGCCGACCGGTCCCGAGAACATGACGATGAGGTCGAGGTCCTGGCGCCGCCGCGGTTCCGACACGAGCTCCAGTCCCAGCAGTCGTGAAAGTGCCGCGCTGCGCTGGCGGCTCTGTTCGAACAGCAGGGTCCCCTCGAAGCGGCGGCGGAATTCATTGATGTCTGCCAGATACAGCGTGCCCAGCACCCGCGTGTCGCCGCCGTTCCACAGGCGCTCGAACTCCTGCGCCTGGCGCCGCGAGGTATCGGAATCGTCGGCCACCACGATGGCGTGCGCGAAACCGCGCGCCCGCGCCGCTGTCGCGAGTTGCGCCACCTCGTCGGCGCCGTCGAGGCCGAACTCGTGGAGCATGTCGCCGTGGCTGTTCGCGCTGTCGGCAAAGTTGAGCGCGATCGTGGTCACCGAGGGCGCCAGTGCGGGGCCGAATGCCGCGAGGTCCTCCTTGAGCAATGGACCGATGACCATGTCGGCGCCGTCGGCTACCGCGGTGGCATATGCGGCCGCGAAACCCCCGGGCGCGGCGGCGGTATCGACCACCGCAACGGGCACCGGCTGCTCGCCCGCTGCGAGTTGTCGCATGTGCTCGGCGAGGTAGCCGTTCAGCACCGCGGTCGCGCCGGGCGCCGCACGGCCGCTCAACGGCAGCAAAAGTGCCACGCGGGTAGGCTGGCGGACACGTTCACGGATGGCGGGCAGTAGTTCGCTCACCGCCGGTTGCAGGGGTGCGATCAGGGCGTAGCGCTGTTCCCAGCTCGCCAGCGCGGCAAGCTGTTCATCGGGGCCGCGGCGCAGGTCGCGTACGAGCGCCGCGAGCTCCAGCCAGCCGCGCCAGTCATCGCTCGCCGCGACGCCGGTCTCGCGTTCCAGCGCGGCCATGTCCGCGCCGGCCAGCGCTGCGAAGATCGCGCGCGTGTTGTCGTGGCGCGCGGTCTCGTCGCCGAGCAGGGGCTGTACCCGGACGCGTTCCCGTGCGCTCTCCAGGTGTTGTTGCAGCGCGGCGAGTGTGTCGGCGCGCGTGAGGGCGAGCTCGATCTGCAGCACGCGTCCCACCGCGGCGCCTTCGGCCTGCAGCGCGGGATTGTCGAGGCGCGCGAGCGCTGCTGCCGCGTCGCCTTCCTCGAGCTCGAGACGCGCGCGCAGCAGCGAATGGCGAATCCATTGCGCGCTGTCGAGGCTTGCCGCCTCGAGCTCGTCCAGCAGCGTGGCGGCGCGGGCGAGGTCGCCGCGGCGCACGAGTTCGGCCGCTGCATCGAGTCTCGCCTCGCGCGCGGCAGCGCCGTCGCCGCGCGCCGCCAGCGCGAGCAGGCGCTCCACCTCGTCCGCGGGTTCGTCGGGCGGGGTCGCGGGCATTTCCGGTTGCGCGATTTGCGTGGAAGACGGCTTTTCGGGCTGATCGGCGCACCCCGCGGCAACCAGCAGCACGGCGACGAGAAGTGGACGGACGAACGCTCTGTTCATGCCCGTATACTATCGCAAACCGATGCGCCGGCGCCCCTGCCGGCGCCCCGCGCCGGCCCGGTTGCCGGATGCCGCCGTGGAGAAGCCCGCCGTGCTGTTCGTTGTTGCCACCCCGATCGGGAATCTCGGCGATCTGTCGCACCGCGCCGCGCAAGTGCTGGCCGCGGTAGACCTCATCGCCGCCGAGGATACCCGGCGTTGCCGGCAGTTGCTGAGCCACCTGGGCATCTCGCGTCCCGTGGTGGCCTACCACGATCACAGCGATGCGCGCCGGCTCGGGCATGTGCTGCAACTGCTGCGCAACGGGAGTTCGGTCGCGCTGGTGTCCGATGCCGGCACGCCGCTGATTTCCGATCCGGGCTACCGCCTGGTGCACGAAGCGCTCGCGGCCGGCATCGGCGTCGTGGCGGTGCCGGGTCCCTGCGCGGCGGTGGCGGCACTCAGCGTGGCAGGCCTGCCCTCTGACCGCTTCGTCTTCGAGGGCTTCCTGCCGGCCCGTCAGGCAGCGCGGCAAGCCCGGCTCGAGGGGCTCGGCATGGAAACGCGTACGCTGATTTTCTACGAATCGCCGCGGCGCATCCTCGACACGCTGCGCGATCTCGCGACGGTGTTCGGTGGCGAGCGCCGTTGCGCGCTGGCGCGAGAACTCACCAAGGTGCACGAGACACTGCTGAGCGGGACGGTGGACGAGGTGCTCGAGCGGGTCGCGGCCGATCCGGAGCAGCAGCTCGGCGAGATCGTGCTGGTGCTCGCTGGCGCCGAGGCCGTTGTCGCGGATGAAACCGCGATCAGCACCGGCGTGCTGCTCGAGGCGCTGCTCAAGCGCCTGCCGCTCAAGGAGGCAGTCGCCTGTGCCGTGGAGATCAGCGGACGCCCGCGCAACGAAGTCTATCGCGCCGCGCTCGCCCTGCGGCCCGGCGGCGAGCCCGGGTGATATACTCCCGCGCGCAGAGTCGGCCGGGCAGTCGCTCGGTCACTCTCCAGAGGCATGTCGCAGCTGCGCAAGCGGGGTGCCTGTGGTGAGTGGCCGGGAGGAAAGTCCGGGCTCCACAGGGCATGGTGCCAGGTAACGCCTGGGGGGCGCGAGCCCACGGAAAGTGCAACAGAAAGCAAACCGCCGATGTCGGCCGCATCTCCGGATGCAGTTGGCAGGTAAGGGTGAAAGGGTGCGGTAAGAGCGCACCGCGCGGCTGGTAACAGGCGTGGCACGGTAAACCCCACCCGGAGCAAGACCAAATAGGAACCCATCAGTGCGGCCCGCACAGGGTTCGGGTAGGTCGCTAGAGGCGTGCGGCGACGCACGTCCCAGATGAATGACTGTCCTCGACAGAACCCGGCTTACAGGCCGGCTCTGCATTTTTCTTTATTCCCATTTGAATATAAAAAGTAGTTAACAAGAACAAAATATTCTCATTCGTGAGAGATCACTTTAACTTGCTTGCGCAATGGCATGTTATCTGTCAGCAAGCTCCGTGGCAGCCTGTCCCCTCCCCCGCTCTGATCACCTAACTCACGGTTTTTAAACAAGAAAATTCGCCACTTCGCGGTCCCGGCGTCCTTGACACCGGAAGTCGCGCGTCCATATAGTGTCGAAAAGTGGGGCAAAGTGGGCGAAAGTGGCGAACATGGGCGTTCCTGGGACCAAACAAGGTAAAAACTGACAGTGTTCCGCGGTGTCCACCATCTGAGCATCGATCCGAAGGGGCGCATGGCCATGCCGGCGCGTCATCGTGATCGGCTGCAGGCGATCAGCGCCGGGCAGCTCGTGGCCACGATAGACACCCAGAGCAAGTGCCTGCTGGTCTACCCCCTGCCGACCTGGGAGGATCTGGAGCGCGAAATCCAGGCCTTGCCGACCCTCAATCCCGTGGTGCGCCGATTCCAGCGTCTCGTGATCGGCTACGCGAGCGACCTCGAATGCGACGGCAGCGGCCGCGTGCTGGTGCCGCCGGCGCTGCGCGAATACGCCGGGCTGGACAAGAAGGCCGTGCTGGTGGGCCAGGGCAACAAGATGGAGTTGTGGGACGAGGAAACGTGGCTGGCTGAGCGTGACAAGTGGCTGCAGATGGCAAGCGTCGAGGGTGCGGTCCCCGACGAGATGCTGCGGCTCTCCTTGTAGACCACGGGCGGGCGGGCGCAGCGCAATGCACACACCTGTCATGTTGCAGGAAGCGGTGGATTTTCTGGTGACAGATTCCGCTGGCAGTTATGTAGACGGCACCTTCGGTCGCGGCGGGCACACCCGCGCGATCCTGGGGCGACTCGCCCCCGCCGCCAGGCTGCTCGCCATCGATCATGACCCGGAAGCGATTGCCGCCGGCCGCAGCCGGTTCTGCGACGATCCGCGCCTCGTCATCGAGCACGCTTCCTTCGACGAACTGCACACGCTGCTGGTGCGCCACGACATGGCCGGACGCGTACACGGCGTGCTGCTCGATCTCGGCGTGTCCTCGCCGCAACTCGACGACCCCCTTCGTGGCTTCAGTTTCCTGCAGGACGGCCCCCTCGATATGCGCATGAACCCCGGGCGTGGCATCAGCGCAGCCCAGTGGCTCGCGCGTGCCCGGGCCGAGGATATCGCGCAGGTGCTGTTCGAGTACGGCGAGGAGCGCTTCGCGCGCCGCATGGCCGCGGCGATCGTGCGCGAGCGCAGCGTCGAGCCGATCGAGACCACGGCACGGCTGGCGCAGATCGTGGCGGCGGCGAACCCTGCCTGGGAAAAGACCAAGCACCCGGCGACGCGCGCGTTCCAGGCGATCCGCATCTACATCAATGGTGAACTCGATGCGCTGGCCAGCGTGCTGCGCCAGGCGCTGGACGCGCTGCTGCCCGGCGGCCGGCTCGTGGTGATCAGTTTCCACTCGCTCGAGGACCGGATCGTGAAGCGCTTCATGCGTGATCACTCGCGTGCAGCGCAGCAGCCGGGCCTGCCGGCGTACCTGCAGCCGAAGCTCAAGCGGCTCGGCAAGGCGCTGCGCCCGAGCGAGGAAGAGGTGGAGCGCAATCCGCGCGCGCGCAGCGCCGTGCTGCGCGTGGCGGAAAAGCTCACCGTTGCCGGAATCGGTGTCCATGGCCCCTGAAGAGCCGGCCAGGGATGCCGCGGCGCCCGATCGCCGGCCGCTGCTCGCCGCGCTGCTGCTGGTGCTGGCGGTGCTGTCGTCCTTCGGCGTGATCTACTCCGCCCACGAGTCGCGCGAACTGTTCCGCCAGCTCGAGCAGGCGCGCCGTGACGAGAACGAGATCCAGATCGAATGGCGCCAGCTGCTGCTCGAGCGCGGCACGCTGTCTTCGCATGCGCGGGTCGAGGCCATGGCCGGCAGCGAGCTGCAGATGGTCCCGGTCGAGGGGGAATTGCGCGTGCTGGTGGTCGAATGAAGCTCCGTCCTCCCGCTGCCATCGCCGAATGGCGCATCAGGATGGTCGCCGTGGGGCTCGGCTGCCTGTTGCTGCTGCTGGTATGGCGCCTGGTGTCGCTGCAGCTGCTCGACACCGAGCGCGGTTACCGCTTCCTGCAGAGCCAGGGCGATGCGCGCTCGCTGCGCGTGGAGCCCATCCCGGCGCATCGCGGGATCATTTCCGACCGCAACGGCGAGCCCCTCGCGATCAGCACGCCCGTGCAGACGCTCTGGGCCAATCCGAAACAGCTCGTGGACAAGATAGAGGACTGGCGACCGCTGGCCAGCGCGCTCGGGGTGGCGCCCGACGAACTCGAGCGGCGCATCGGCAGCGTCGCCACGCGCGAGTTCGTCTACCTGCGCCGGCGCATGACGCCCGCCGACGCGGCGCGGGTGATGGCGCTGGGCATTCCCGGTGTGTACTCGCGGCGCGAATACCAGCGCTTCTATCCGGCGGGCCAGACCGCCGCGCACGTCGTGGGTTTCACCAACGTCGATGACCGCGGCCAGGAAGGCATCGAACTCGCCTACGACGAGTGGCTTACCGGCGTGCCCGGTTCGAAGCAGGTGATCAAGGATCTCTACGGCCACGTGATCCGTGACGTGCAGGAGTTGAGCCCGGCTCGCCCCGGTCGCGCGCTCGACCTCAGCCTGGACCTGCGCATCCAGTACCTGGCCCATCGCGAACTGAAGAAAGCCATCGAGAGCGCGAGCGCGGAATCCGGCTGTGTCGTGGTGCTCGATGCGCGCAGCGGCGAAATCCTCGCGATGGCGAACCAGCCCACCTACAACCCCAACAACCGCGGCGGCGACATCGGCTCGGCGCTGCGCAACCGCGCCATCACCGACCTCGTCGAGCCGGGCTCCACGATGAAGCCGCTGACGATGATCGCAGCCCTCGAGAGCGGCAAGTATCACCCGGGCATGACCATGGAGACCTCGCCGGGCTATATCCGGGTCGGGCGCAAGACCTTCCGCGACCACCACAACTATGGTCTGTTGACGCTGGGCGGCGTGATCACAAAGTCGAGCCAGGTCGGCACCGTCAAGATAGCGATGTCGCTGGAGCCCGACGCGATCCGCGACGTGTTCGTGCGCGCCGGGCTGGGACAGTCGGTGGGCACGGGATTCCCGGGCGAGAGCGTCGGCGTGCTTCCCGACTACCGCAAGTGGAGCGATGTCGCGCGCGCGAACCTGGCTTTCGGCTACGGACTCTCGGTGACGCCGCTGCAGCTCGCGCGGACCTACTCGATACTCGCGGCCGGCGGGGTAGAGCACCCGCTGACGCTGCTGCGCGGTCGCGGGACGCCGGAGGCCAAGCCGGTCTACAAGCCGGAGATCATCGCGCAGCTCGTGGACATGATGAAGACCGTGACGCAACCGGGCGGCACCGCGCTCAAGGCCGCGATCAAGGGATATACGGTGGCGGGAAAGACGGGCACCGTGCATCGCATCGGCCCCGGCGGCTACGAGGCCAATCGTTACGTGTCGCTGTTCGCCGGCTTCGCGCCCGCCACCGACCCGCGCATCGTCGCGGTGGTTATCGTCAGCGATCCGCGCGGCGGTGTTTACTACGGCGGGGCCATCGCGGCTCCGGTGTTCTCGACCGTCGTTGCCGGCGCCCTGCGGCTGATGGACGTGCCGCCCGACAACCTGCCCGAGATCCTGGTTGCCGACCGCGACGCGGGGCGCACGCCGACATGAGCGACCCACGGATTCCCGTGTTCGCCGAGCGTACGCTCGAGGATTTGCTCCCCGAGCTCGCGGGCACACCGCAGGGCGCGCTGCGAGTCGGCGGTGTCTGCCTCGACAGCCGCCGCGTGAGCGCGGGCGATGCGTTCATCGCCTTGCGCGGGGCGCGCCATGACGGAGCCGCCTACGTGGACGAGGCGGCGCGCCGCGGCGCCCGTGTCGTGCTGTTCGATCAGGGAGACGCGGTATCCAGCGCGGCGCTCGAGGCCATCGGCGTCAGCCGTCTCGGCGAGCGCGTCAGCGAGATTGCGGGACGTTTCTACGGCGAGCCCTCGCAGTCGATGACGCTGATCGGCGTCACCGGCACCAATGGAAAGACCACCTGCACGCAGCTGATCGCCCAGGCGTTCGAACTGCTCGGCATCCGCTGTGGCGTGGTCGGCACGCTGGGCTGGGGTTTCCCGGGACGCCTCGATGCGACCATGCACACCACCCCCGACGCCGTCAGTCTCCAACAGATGCTTGCCGGGCTGCGCGCCGCGGGTGCCACGGCCGCTGCGCTGGAAGTGTCCTCGCACGCGCTGAAGCAGGGGCGCGTGCGCGGGCTGCGTTTCGCGACGGCGATCTTCACCAACCTCACCCACGATCATCTGGATTACCACGGCAGCTTCGAGGACTACGGCGCGAGCAAGCAGATGCTGTTTGCCAGCGAGCGGCTGTCGCACGCGGTGGTCAACAGCGACGACCCGTTCGGACGCCGCATCCTGGATGCGCTGCCGCGCGGCGTCGATGCGCTCAGCTACGGAGTGGCGGACGCCGGCGCGCGGGTGCGTGCGATCGATCCGGTGTTCAGCGCCGACGGGCTGGCGGCGCAGGTCGTGACTCCGTGGGGGCGGGGCACGCTTCGCACCCCGTTGCTGGGGCACTTCAACCTGCACAATGCCCTGGCTGCGCTCAGCGTGCTCTGCCTGCACGGTGTGGCCTTCGACGACGCACTCGCAGTCTTTCCCCGGCTCTCACCGGTGGCCGGGCGCATGGAGCGCATCGCTGCCGCCGAGGGTCCGCTGGTCATCGTCGATTATGCCCACACCCCGGATGCGCTCGAGCAGACCCTGCGCGCGTTGCGCCGGCACTGCCCCGGACGGCTGTGGTGCGTGTTCGGCTGCGGCGGCGACCGCGACCGCGCCAAGCGGCCGCTGATGGGGCGCATCGCCTGGGAGCATGCCGACGAGTTGTTGATCACCAGCGACAACCCGCGCAGCGAGGACCCGGCGGCGATCATCGCCGAGATCGCCACCGGCCTGCCGGAGCACGGCGCCGCGCGCGAGCCCGATCGCGCGGCGGCAATCCGCCGTGCTATCGGCGCTGCACGTCCCGGCGACTGCGTTCTGATCGCCGGCAAGGGGCACGAGGACTACCAGGAAGCGAGCGGTGCGCGCACGCCGTTCAGCGATGCCGGCATCGCGCGCGACGCGCTCGCGGCATGGAGCGCCACATCATGATGCGCGCGACGGGACTCGTATGTCCGGCTTCAGCCGGACAAGTCGCCTGGAGCGCCGCATCATGATGCGCGCGATCCGCCTCGCCGAGTTCGCGCACTTTCTCGGGCCCGCGCCCGCGCACGCACCGACACGCGCACGCTCGCCCCGGGCTGCCTGTTCGTGGCGCTGCGCGGGGAGAATTTCGACGGTCACGATTTCGTCGCCGAGGCGGTGCGCCGCGGTGCGGGAGCGCTGCTGTGCAGCCGCCCGGTCGACGCCGCGGTGCCGGTGCTGCGGGTCGCCGATACGCTGGTCGCGCTCGGGGAGCTCGGCCGTTTCAACCGTTCGCTGTTCACCGGCACCGTGGTCGCGCTCACCGGCAGTGCCGGCAAGACCACGACCAAGGAAATGATCGCGGCGATCCTCGGGCGTGCCGGCGCCGTGCTGGCCACGGCCGGCAACCTCAACAACGAGATCGGGGTGCCGCTCACGCTGCTGGCACTGCATCCGGCGCTGCGCTACGCGGTGATCGAGATGGGCGCGGCGAAGCCGGGCGACATCCGCTATCTGGGCGCGCTGGTGCGGCCCGATGTCGCCGTGCTGACCAATGCGCTGCCGGCGCACCTGCAGGGTTTCGGGAGCCTGCAGGCGGTGGCGACGACCAAGGGCGAGATCTATGACGCGCTCGGCCCCGACGGCATCGCGGTGCTGAATGTCGACGAGCCCTTTGCCGACGCATGGCTCGCGCGCATCGGTGCGCGCACCGTGCTGCGCGCCAGCGCGAAAGGCGCGGTGAATGCAGACGTGCGCGCCGAGGACATAAAGGTGGTCGAGGGCAATGCGCGTTTCCGCCTGGCGACCGCAGCCGGTACGGTACGCATCGCGCTCGGCGTTCCCGGGGTACAGCAGGTCGCCAACGCGGTCTGCGCGGCCGCCGCGGCGCTGGCGCTCGGTCTCGGTCCGGAGGCGATCCGCGACGGGCTCGAGTCGCTCACTCCCGGTGTCCGGACGCATGCAGCGGCGCCGCGGCGCGCGCGGTTGCGTGCTGATCGACGACAGCTACAACGCCAATCCCGGCTCGGTGCGCGCGGCGATCGATTCGCTGGCCACCTTCGAGGGCACGCGCGTGCTGGTGTTGGGAAACATGGCCGAGCTCGGCGCGCTGAGCCGTGAGCTGCACCGCGAGGCGGGCGCGCGTGCGCGCGCGTGCGGCATCGAGCGACTACTGGCCTGCGGGCCACATGCCGAGGCGGTGGCCGAGGGCTTCGGTCCCGGTGCGACGGTGCTGGACTCACGCGAGGAGATAGTCGCGGCCTGCCGTGAATTCGATCGCGCCGGCAGCGTGATCCTGGTCAAGGGTTCGCGCTCGGCCGGCATGGAAGCCGTGGTGGCGGCGCTGGTGGAAGCGGAACCCGGCGCCGCCGGGACGGGGAGACACTGATGCTGCTGTTGCTTGCGGACTGGCTGAGCGAATACTTCACGGTGTTCAAGGTGTTTCAGTACCTCACCTTCCGCGGCATTCTCGGCACGCTCACCGCGCTCGCGATCACGCTGCTCGTCGGCCCCGGGATGATCCGGCGCCTCAACGTCCGCCAGATCGGACAATCCGTGCGCAGCGACGGGCCCCAGTCGCACCTGAGCAAGGCGGGCACGCCGACAATGGGCGGCGCACTGATCCTCGTCGGAATCGTCACCAGCACGCTGCTCTGGGGCGATCTCGGCAACCGCTATGTCTGGGTCGTGCTCGCGGTTACCGTGGCATTCGGCGCGGTGGGCTGGATCGACGATTACCGCAAGGTCGTGGAGAAGGATTCGCGCGGGCTCCCGGCGCGCTGGAAATACTTCTGGCAGTCGCTCGCGGGACTCGGCGCAGCGCTCTATCTCTATGCCAGCGCCGCGTCGCCTGCCGAAACGCAGCTGATCGTGCCCTTCTTCAAGCAGGTGACGCTCGCGCTCGGCCCGCTGTTCGTCGTGCTCGCCTACTTCGTTATCGTCGGCGCGAGCAATGCGGTGAACCTCACCGACGGGCTCGACGGCCTGGCCATCATGCCGAGCGTGCTGGTGGCCGGCGCGCTGGCGGTGATCGCCTACCTCGCCGGGCACAGCGAGTTCGCCCCCTACCTGCACATTCCCTACATTGCCGGCGCCGGCGAACTCGTGGTGTTCTGCGGCGCGCTGGCCGGAGCCGGGCTCGGCTTCCTGTGGTTCAACACCTATCCCGCGATGGTGTTCATGGGCGACGTGGGCGCGCTGGCGCTCGGCGCGGCGTTGGGGGTCATCGCGGTGATCGTGCGCCACGAGATCGTGTTTTTCATCATGGGCGGGGTGTTCGTGATGGAAACGGTCTCGGTGATGCTGCAGGTCGCCTCCTTCAAGCTGACGGGCAGGCGCATCTTCCGCATGGCGCCGATCCACCACCATTTCGAGCTCAAGGGATGGCCCGAGCCGCGCGTGATCGTGCGCTTCTGGATCATCACGGTCGTGCTGGTCCTGTTCGGACTGGCCACGTTGAAGTTGCGCTGAGCGGAGCGGCACGGGCAATGGGCAACACGGGCGGGGAGGCAAGGCGCATCGTGGTCGGCATGGGCCAGACCGGGCTGTCGTGCGCGCGCTTCCTGGCCGGGCGCGGGCTGCCCTTCGCGGTGGCCGACAGCCGCGACGAACCGCCGCTGCTGGCGCGCTTTCGCGCCGAGTTCCCGCAGGCGCAATTGCGCACCGGCGCGCTCGACGCGGCGTTCCTCGCGACGGCCGACGAGCTGATCCTGAGTCCCGGTGTCGATCCCGCCGAACCGGCGATCGGCGCCGCGCGCGCGGCGGGCGCGGCAGTGCTCGGCGACATCGAGCTGTTCCACCGCGAGGCGCGCGCGCCCGTGGTCGCGATCACCGGCACCAACGCCAAGAGCACCGTGACCACGCTGGTCTGGCTGATGGCGCAGCAGGCGGGGTTGCGGGTGGCCTGCGGCGGCAACCTCGGCACGCCTGCGCTCGATCTGCTCGCGCCCGAGGTGGCACTGTACGTACTCGAGTTGTCGAGCTTCCAGCTCGAGACCGTGATCGATTTTCGCGCCGATGTGGCCACCATCCTCAACATCGCGCCCGATCACCTCGACCGCTATCCCGACATGCAGGCCTACCGCGAGGCGAAGCTGCGCATCTACCGCGGCGCGCGCTGCGCGGTGTTCAACCGCGACGACGCAATGACGGTGCCCGGCGCGCAGGACGGCGAGCGGCGCCTGAGTTTCGGCGCGGGCAGCCCGCAGGCGGGCGACTACGGACTCCTCGTGCGCGATGGTGTCGAATGGCTGGCTTGCGGCACCGAGGCGTTGATCGCCGCGCGCGAGCTCGGGCTGCGCGGGCGGCACAACGTGCTCAACAGCCTGGCGGCGCTGGCGCTCGCCGGGGCCGCGGGCATTGCGCGTCCCGCGCAGCTCGCGGTGCTGCGCAGCTACCGCGGGTTGCCGCATCGTTGCCAGCTCGTGGCACGCACCGCCGGCATCGATTTCTACAACGACTCCAAGGGCACCAACGTCGCCGCCGCCGTGGCAGCGCTGCGCGGGCTCGCGGGCGAGGGCGGCGGGCGCATCGTGCTGATCGCCGGCGGTGCCGCCAAGGAGCGCGACTTCACGCTGCTGGCCGCGGAGCTCGCGCGCGCGGGCCGCGCCGCCGTGCTGATCGGCAGTTCCGCCGATCTGCTGATCGAGGCGCTGGCGGGCACGGTACCGCTCACGCGCGCGGTGGACTTGGAAGACGCGGTGGCCACGGCGCGCGCGCTCGCGCAGCCGGGTGACACGGTGCTGCTCTCGCCCGCCTGCGCCAGCTTCGACATGTTCCGCAACTACGAGGAGCGCGGCGACGTGTTCACCCGCGCGGCGCGCGCGCTCGACGGCGCGGAGGCGCTCTGAGATGGCGATGACGCAGACCGAAGTAGTGTTGATGCGCAAGCGCCGGGAGCTCGATCACGCGCTGCTGGCACTGATCGCGGCGCTCGCCGCGGCGGGTTTCGTGATGATGGGATCCGCGTCGATGGACTACGCGGGCGAGCAGTATGGCAACCCCTTCTACCACATCATCCGCCATGGCATTTACCTGCTGCTGGGCGCCGCGACGATGTACCTGACGCTGCAGATACCGGTGAAGCTGTGGCAGGACGCGGGGCCTGCGCTGCTGGTGTCCGGCATGGCGATACTGGCGCTGCTGCTGGTGCCGGGGATCGGGCGCGAAGTCAACGGCGCGACGCGCTGGATCGGTTTCGGTCCGGTGAACCTGCAGCCCTCAGAGGCGATGAAACTGTTCTTCGTCGTGTACCTGGCCGGCTACATGACGCGGCGTCAGCGCGAACTGCAGAACAGCTGGTCAGGCATGCTCAAGCCGCTCGGGCTGCTCGGCGCCGTGGTCCTGCTGCTGCTGCTCGAGCCCGACTTCGGCGCCGCGGTGGTGATCGCCGGCGCGGCGATGGCCATGCTGTTCCTCGGTGGCGCGCGGCTGCTGCCGTTCATCGTGCTGATGGCCCTCGCCCTCATCGGCGCCGGTGTCATGGCGGTGTGGTCGCCGTACCGCCTGCAGCGACTGATCACCTTCCTCGATCCGTGGTCCGACCAGTTCGCCAGCGGCTACCAGCTGACGCAGGCGCTGATCGCCTTCGGCCGTGGCGAGGTGCTCGGCGTCGGGCTCGGCAACAGCGTGCAGAAGCTGTTCTATCTGCCGGAAGCACACACGGATTTCGTGTTCGCGATAATCGCCGAGGAACTCGGGCTGCTGGGTTGCGTGGCGTTCATCGCGCTGTTCGCGGCGCTGATCGCGCGCATCCTCTGGGTCGGGCGCACGGCCGCGCGCAAGCAGCAGCTCTTTTCCGCGCACGTGTGCTTCGGCGTGGCGCTGCTGCTCGCCGCGCAGGTGTTCATCAACATCGGGGTGAACGCGGGGCTGCTGCCGACCAAGGGCCTCACGCTGCCGTTTCTGAGCTACGGCGGCAGCAGCCTGCTGATCCTGTTCGCCATGATGGGATTGATCCTGCGCATCGAGGTCGAGCTGCGCGGCGCGCCGGTGGCGGCGACGGCACCGTGGAGGTTGCGCCATGCCTGAGCGCTCCCCCCTGGTCCTCATCACCGGTGGCGGCACCGGCGGACACGTGTTCCCCGGCCTCGCCGCGGCGGCGGCGCTGACGGCGCGCGGCGCACGCGTGCACTGGCTCGGCACGCACGCCGGCATGGAGTCGCGCCTGGTCCCGGCGGCCGGCATACCCATTTCCTTCCTGCGCGTGAGCGGTGTGCGCGGCAAGAGCCGCAGGCAGCAGCTGCTGGCGCCGTTGCTGCTGCTCGTGGCGATCGTGCACGCGCTGCTCCTGGTGCTGAAGCTGCGGCCTGCCTGCATGCTCGGCACCGGCGGCTTCGTGGCCGGACCCGGCGGCATCGCGGCCTGGCTGCTGCGCGTGCCGGTGGTGGTGCACGAGCAGAACGCCGTCGCCGGGACCACGAATCGCCTGCTCGCGCGCATCGCCGCGCGCATCCTGCTCGGTCTGCCGGGTCCGTTTGCGGAGCATCCCCGTGCCCGCCTCGCCGGCAATCCCGTGCGCGCGGCGATCGCCGCGATCCCGGTGCCCGCCGAGCGCCTGGCAGGGCGCGCCGGGCCCCTACGCCTGCTCGTGATCGGCGGCAGCCAGGGCGCGCGCGTGCTGAACGAGACCCTGCCGGCGGCGCTGGCGCTGCTGGCGGCGGGCGAGCGTCCCGAGGTCTGGCACCAGGGCGGCGCGCGCGAGTTCGAGGCCTGCCGCGAGCGTTACCGCGAGCGCGGCGTCGCGGCGCGCACCGCTGCATTCATCGACGATATGGTCGCGGCCTACGAATGGGCGGACGTGGTGGTGTGCCGCGCGGGCGCTCTCACGGTGAGCGAGCTCGCGGCCGCGGGGCTGGCCGCGATCCTGGTGCCGCTGCCCACCGCCATCGACGACCACCAGAGCATGAACGCGCGCTGGCTCGCCGATGCGGGCGCGGCGCTTGCCGTCGCGCAGGCCGCGCTCACCCCCGAGTGGCTGGCCGGGCAGCTGTCGCGCTGGTCCGCCGCCCGCGACGAATTGTTGCTGATGGCCACGCGCGCGCGTGCGCTGGCGATGCCCCGGGCCGCTGACACGGTGGCGGCCAATTGCCTGGAGGTGGCGCGATGATGGAACTCAAATACGCGCCGGTGCCGGAGATGCGACGCATCGGGCACATCCATTTCGTCGGTATCGGCGGCGCGGGCATGTGCGGCATCGCGGAGGTGCTGCGCAACCAGGGCTACGAAGTCTCGGGCTCGGACGCCGCGGCCTCGCCGGCGCTGGAACGCCTGCGCGGGCTGGGTGTCGCGGTGCACCTGGGGCACCGTGCCGGAAATGTCGCGGGAGCCGATGTGGTGGTCGCCTCCAGCGCGGTCACCGCCGAGAATGTCGAGATCGCGGCCGCGCGCGAACGCCGTATCCCGGTGGTGCCGCGCGCCGAGATGCTCGCCGAGATCATGCGCTTTCGCCACGGGATCGCGGTGGCGGGTACGCACGGCAAGACCACCACCACGAGCATCATCGCCGCGATCTACGCCGAGGCCGGGCTCGATCCCACCTTCGTGATCGGCGGGCGCGTGAACGCGGTACAGGCCAACGCGCGGCTGGGCGACAGCCGCTATCTCATCGTCGAAGCCGACGAGAGCGATGCTTCGTTCCTGCACCTGCAGCCGATGGTTGCCGTGGTCACGAACATCGATGCCGACCACATGGGCACCTACGGCGGCGACTTCGAGCGGCTGAAGCGGACCTACGTCGAGTTCCTGCACAACCTGCCGTTCTACGGCCTGAGCGTGCTGTGCATCGACGACCCCGCGGTCGCGTCGATCGTCCCCGACGTCACGCGTCACGTGATCACCTACGGCACCTCGGAGCAGGCCGATTACCGCCTGTGCGATTTCAGCCAGCACGAGGGCAGGTCCGCGTTCACGGTGAACCGTCCCGGCGGGCGCGAACCGCTACGGCTGCAGCTGGGCCTGCCCGGGCGCCACTACGCGCTGAACGCCACGGCTGCGGTGGCGGTGGCCACCGACGAGGGCATCGCGGACGCGGCGATCGTGCGCGGCATCGCCGGCTTCCAGGGCGTGGGGCGGCGTTTCGAGAATCACGGCGAGCAGCCGTGCCGCGATGGCAGCTTCCTGCTGGTCGACGACTACGGGCACCACCCCACCGAGGTGGCGGCGAACCTCGTCGCGGTGCGCGCGGGCTGGCCCGCTCGCCGCCTCGTGATGGTGTACCAGCCGCACCGCTACTCGCGCACGCGCGAGCTCTACGAGGACTTCGTGCGGGTGCTGTCGCAGGTCGATGTGCTGGTGCTGCTGGACGTGTACGGCGCCGGCGAGGACCCGATTCCCGGCGCCGACGGACGGAGCCTGAGCCGCAGCATTCGCCAGCGCGGCAAGCTGGATCCGATTTTCGTCGAGGACGTGCACGACGTGACGGACGTACTCGACTCGGTGCTGCAACCCGGCGACTTCCTGTTGCTGCAGGGCGCGGGCAGCGTGGGCAGGCTGGTCGCCGAGGTGCTGGCCCGCACGCCCGGCGGGGATGCGCGGACATGAGACGTTTCGATATCGACAAGGCGGCATTGCGCGGGCCGGTGGCGGTGCTGATGGGCGGCAACTCTGCCGAGCGCGAGGTCTCGCTCGAGTCGGGCCGCGCGGTGCACGCGGCGCTGACGCGCCGGCTCGACGGGGTGCTCGCGATAGATGCGGGCGCCGACGTGCTGAGGCGCCTGATCGCCGCCGGGGTTGCGCACGTGTTCATCGCGCTGCACGGGCGCGGCGGCGAGGACGGCACCATGCAGGGCGCCCTGCAGACGCTCGGCATCAGTTACACCGGCAGCGGCGTGCTGGCCTGCGCGCTCGCGATGGACAAGCTGCGGTGCAAGCGCTTCTGGCAGGCCGAGGGAATCGCGACGCCGGACTTCGCGGTGGCGGATGTCACGGCGAACTACGACGAGCTCGCCGCACGTCTCGGGCCGCGCCTCATCGTGAAGCCGGCCAGCGAGGGCTCGAGCATCGGCATCACGCCGGTCGACAACGCCGCCGAGCTGCGCGCGGCGGTTGCGCTGGCGAGCGGCTACGACAGCTGCGTGCTGGTCGAGCGCCGCGTGATGGGGCCCGAATACACGGTCGCGATCGTCGACGGCGAGATCCTGCCGTCGATACGGCTCGAAACGCCGCGCACCTTCTACGACTACGAGGCCAAGTACCAGCTCGACACCACGCGCTACCTGTGCCCGTCGGGCCTCGATGCCGGCGACGAGCGCGCGCTCGCGGCGCTCGCCGCGCGCGCCTTCGACAGCCTGGGCTGCAGCGGCTGGGGCCGGGTGGACGTGATGCGCGACGCCGCCAGCGGCGAGTTCGCCGTGCTCGAGGTCAACACCGCGCCGGGCATGACCAGCCACAGCCTGGTGCCGATGGCGGCGCGCGCCGTGGGCATCGAATTCGACGACCTGGTAGTGCGCATCTTCAGCGCCAGCCTCGCGCGCGCCGCCCGTGGCGGAGTCCCCGGGTGAGCGCGCTGCTGCTGCGCATGTCGGGCCACGCGGGCTCGCGTCGCGGCGCGACCCGCCGTGGCGCGCAGCCGCGCGCCGCGCGCGCGGCATGGCTGGTGCCGGCGCTGATCGTGGCGTTGCTGCTGGCTGCCGGGGAGATGGGCTTCAGCGCGCTGCGCGAGGTCGCCAATGTGCCGATCAAGCAGGTGACCGTGAACGGGGATTTCCGCTTCCTCGACAAGGCGCGAGTCGAGGAAATCATGCTGCCGCACCTCGGCACGGGCTATTTCATGGTCGATCTCGCGGGAATCCGCGACGACCTGAAACAGCTGCCGATGGTGCACGAGGTCACCGTGCGCCGCGCCTGGCCGGACCGGCTGATGGTGTTCATCACCGAGCAGGTGCCGGTGCTGCGCCTGGGCGAGGACGCCTACCTCAATCCGTATGCCGAGGTGTTCCGGCCCGCCGCCGCGCTGCCCGGACTGGAGCTGCCCCTGGTCGAGGGACCCGCGGGCAGCGAGAAACTGCTGCTCGATCGCTTCGATGCGTTCGCCGAGCTGCTCGAGCCCTCGGGGCTGCGCATCGCGCGGCTGGCGCTCGATGGCAAGCACGCGTGGCGCATCACGCTCGACAACGGCAGCGAGCTGCTGCTCGGGCGGCGCGAGGTGGAGCGCAAGGCGCGCATCGTGTCGCGGCTGCTCGCCGGCGAATGGGCAGCCGACCGTGACCGCATCGAGCGACTGGACATGCGTTACAGCAATGGCGTGGCGGTGGCGTGGAAGGGCGAAGCGCCGCGGGCGCACCGGCCCGAGGGCACAGCAGCGGCGGACCCGGTTCCCGCGGCGCGCCCGCCGAATCAATGAATGGGGAGAGCAATGAGCGGAAAGATGATCGTTGGCCTCGATATCGGCACCTCGAAGGTGGTGGCGATCGTCGGCGAAGTGGCAGCGGACGGCACGCTGAAGATCGTCGGTCTCGGATCGCACGCCTCGCGCGGCCTCAAGAAGGGCGTGGTGGTCAACATCGAGTCTACGGTGCAGTCGATACAGCGCGCCGTCGAGGAGGCCGAGCTGATGGCCGGCTGCCAGATCCATTCGGTCTATGCCGGGATCGCGGGCAGCCACATCCGCAGCCTCAACTCGCACGGCATCGTCGCGATCCGCGACCGCGAGGTCTACGCGCACGACGTGGAGCGCGTGATCGACGCCGCGCAGGCCGTCGCGATTCCCGCCGACCAGAAGATCCTGCACATCCTGCCGCAGGAGTACGTGATCGACAGCCAGGAGGGCATCAAGGAGCCGCTGGGCATGTCGGGCGTGCGGCTCGAGGCCAAGGTGCACGTGGTGACCTGCGCGGTCAACGCCTCGCAGAACATCGAGAAGTGCATCCGCCGCTGCGGGCTCGAGGTCGAGGAGATCATTCTCGAGCAGCTGGCCTCGAGCTACGCGGTGCTGACCGAGGACGAGCGCGAGCTCGGCGTCTGCCTGGTCGACATCGGCGGCGGAACCACGGACATCGCGATCTTCACGGAGGGAGCGATCCGCCATACCGGCGTCATCCCGATCGCCGGCGACCAGGTCACCAACGACATCGCGATGGCGCTGCGCACGCCGACGCAGTATGCGGAGGAGATCAAGATCCGCTACGCCTGCGCGCTGGCGCAGCTCGCCGGCGCGGACCAGACGATCAAGGTCCCCGGGGTCGGCGAGCGCGGCGCGCGTGACCTCTCGCGCCAGGCGCTGGCCGAAGTGGTCGAGCCGCGCTACGACGAGCTGTTCACGCTGGTGCAGGCCGAGATCCGCCGCAGCGGCTTCGAGGACGTGCTGGCCGGGGGCATCGTGCTGACCGGCGGCACCGCGAAGATGGAAGGCGTCGTGGAGCTGGCCGAGGAGATCTTCCATATGCCGGTGCGCATCGGGGCGCCCGCCGGCGTGCAGGGCATGCTCGATATCGTCAAGAACCCCATTTATTCCACCGCCGTGGGGCTGTTGCTCTTCGGCGTCAAGCAGTACACGGCCAACGCGGGGGTCAAGGAGTCCCCCGGACGCGGGCTGGTGAAGAAGATGAAACAGTGGTTCCAGGGCAATTTCTGATTTTCTCGACTGATCGTTCAACCTCGGAGGGTGATAGCCATGTTCGAACTCGTAGACAACGTAGCGCAGAGCGCAGTGATCAAGGTCGTCGGCGTGGGCGGAGGCGGCGGCAACGCCGTGAAGCACATGATCGGCGGCGCGGTCGAGGGCGTGGAGTTCATCTGCGCCAACACCGATGCGCAGGCGCTCTCCGACATTTCCTCGCGCACCGTGCTGCAGCTCGGCTCGGGCATCACCAAGGGCCTGGGCGCGGGCGCGAACCCCGAGATCGGTCGCCAGGCAGCGCTGGAGGACCGTGACCGCATCGCCGAGGTGCTTTCCGGCGCGGACATGGTGTTCATCACCGCCGGCATGGGCGGGGGGACAGGCACCGGGGCCGCGCCGATCGTGGCGGAAGTGGCGCGGGAGATGGGCATCCTCACGGTGGCCGTGGTCACGCGCCCATTCAAGTTCGAGGGCAAGAAGCGCGCGGCGATCGCCGACGAGGGTCTGATGGAGCTGCAGCAGCACGTCGACTCGCTGATCACGATCCCGAACGAGAAGCTGCTGAGCGTGCTGGGCAAGAACACCAGCCTGCTGGATGCCTTCAAGGCAGCCAACGACGTGCTGCTGGGCGCGGTGCAGGGCATCGCCGACCTGATCATCCGTCCGGGCATGATCAACGTCGACTTCGCCGACGTGCGCACCGTGATGTCCGAAATGGGCATGGCCATGATGGGCACGGGTGTGGGCCGCGGCGAGAACCGCGCGCGCGAGGCGGCCGAGGCTGCGATCCGCAGCCCCCTGCTCGAGGACATCAACCTGCAGGGCGCACGCGGCATCCTGGTGAACATCACCGCGGGTCCCGACCTCTCGCTCGGCGAGTTCGAGGAGGTCGGCGACACCGTGGAGGAGTTTGCCTCCGATACGGCCACCGTCGTGGTCGGCACCGTGATCGACCCGGAAATGAACGGCGAGATCAAGGTCACCGTGGTCGCCACCGGCCTCGGCGAGGTGCGCAAGGCACCGGTCAAGGTGATCGACAACACGGTCGGCGGTGGACTGGCCTCGGGGCAACCCAATTACCGTGACCTCGACAAGCCGGCGGTCGGGCGCCGCCAGGCGGGTACGCGCGAGATCGCCGAGCGGCCGCCGATGGCGGTCGGCGCGGAGCGTGATCTCGATTACCTCGACATCCCCGCGTTCCTGCGCCGCCAGGCGGACTGAGGATCGCCGTCGCAGCCCCCGGACCCGTCGCGCACGGAGTCCGGGGGCCGCCTGCGCGCGCGACGCCCGGGACGCCGGGCGGTACAATTTGGCAATTTTGCTGTTCATGTGGCATATTCGCGCCCGTCTGCTATCCGGTTCGGCCGCCAGGTCGATCAAAAAACAAGCAATCAGGATCTGGTGCCGCCGCATGAGAGTGATCTTGCTCCAGGACTTCCCGACTTCCTCGAGAGCCCTGGCGCTTCCTGCCCGCATGGTCTGGGCCCTTGCGCTGCTGTGCATTGTCTGCCTGGGCGCCGCCGGTTTCGGGGGCTATCGGCTGGCGCTGGCGCAGGCCGGGGAGCTGCCCGCGGACCTGGTCACGGCCTGGGGTGCCGAGCTGTCGGCGCTGGCGGCACGCACCGGGGAGTTGCACGAGAGCACGGAGCGCGAAGGGCGCGCCTATGCCGCGCGCATCGCCACGCTGCAGGCGCGTCTGCTGCGCATGGAGGCGGTCGGCGAACGGCTCGCGGTGGCGGCGCAGCTCGACAAGGGCGAGTTCGATTTCGACCAGGAGCCGGCGCTGGGCGGGCCGTTCAGCCCGGAACCGGCGAGCCTGGGCGGCAGCGAGCTGGGCGAGACGCTGCGCCAGCTGGCCTCGCAGATCAGGGACCGCGAGCGTCAGCTCGATGTGATGGAGAAGCTGCTGGTCAACCGCAAGCTGGCCGGGGACGTATCGCTCGCGGGCCTGCCGGTGGCCGACGGTTATATCTCCTCGCGCTTCGGGCCGCGCGCGGATCCCTTCGACGGCCGCAGGGCCATGCACAAGGGCGTGGATTTCACGGCGAGCGCCGGCTCGGACGTGTTCGCCATCGCCTCCGGCGTGGTGGTCTGGGCCGGCTACGAGAAGGATTACGGCAACCTCGTCGAGATCCGCCACAGCAACGGTTATCGCACGCGCTACGCGCACAACCGCGAGTATCTGGTGAAGCCCGGAGACATCGTGCAGAAGGGGCAGGTGATCGCGCGCGTGGGGCAGACGGGCCGCGCCAGCGGTGCGCACCTGCACCTGGAGGTGCTGAACGGCGATCGCCAGATCGACCCGATGCACTACATCAGCACGGTCAGGGGCGACGCGTGATCCCGCCTTGCGGGTCCCTCGACTGCCGGCTTCGGTAATTCTCCGCGGCGCGCCCGCGCCGTGTCGCCCCGGTATATAATTTCGCGCCGCCCAGCCGCGGGGCCCGTGCCGGACGTTCCGGTTCCGGCGCCGCCGGGCACGAGCATACACGCCGCATCGCCGCGCCACGCTGGAAAACTGCAAGAACCATGGTCCTTTCGCTGATACGCAAACTCGTCGGTACCAAGAACAGCCGTGAACTGAAGCGCATGCGCCGCGTCGTGGAGCGCATCAATGCGCTCGAGCCGCAGTTCGAGGCGCTGGATGACGCAGGCCTGCGCGCGATGACCGCGAAGTTCCGTGAACGCCTCGCGGCCGGTGAAACCCTGGACCAGTTGCTGCCCGAGGCCTTCGCGGCCGTGCGCGAGGCCAGTCGCCGGGCGCTCGGGATGCGCCACTTCGACGTGCAGCTGATCGGTGGTATCACGCTGCACGAGGGGCGTATCGCCGAGATGCGTACCGGCGAGGGCAAGACGCTGGTCGCGACGCTGCCGGTGTACCTGAATGCGCTGTCGGGCAAGGGCGTGCACGTGGTGACCGTGAACGACTACCTCGCGCGGCGCGACGCGAACTGGATGTCGCCGATCTACCAGTTCCTCGGCATGAGCGTGGGCGTGATCCTTCCGAACCAGGACCTCGAGAGCAAGCGCGCGGGATACGCCGCCGACATCACCTACGGCACCAACAACGAATTCGGTTTCGACTACCTGCGCGACAACATGGTGTTCAGCCTCGACGACAGGATGCAGCGCGAGCTGAACTTCGCGATCGTGGACGAGGTCGACTCGATCCTGATCGACGAGGCCCGCACGCCCCTGATCATCTCCGGCGCCGCCGAGGACAGCTCGCGCCTGTACAAGCACATCAATGTGCTGGTGCCGCGCATGCAGCGCGGCTCGGAGGAGGCGGGCGACGGGCATTTCGTCATCGACGAGAAGCTGCGCCAGGTCGAACTCACCGAGGACGGCCACCTGTTCATCGAGCAGATGCTCATCAGCGAGGGCTTGCTGCCCGAGGGGGAGAGCCTCTACCACGCGATCAATCTCGGCCTGCTGCACCACGTGCACACGGCGTTGCGCGCCCATCACCTGTTCCAGCGCGACGTCGAGTACATCGTGCAGAACGGCCAGGTGGTGCTCATCGACGAGCACACGGGACGCACGATGGCCGGGCGGCGCCTGTCGGAGGGCCTGCACCAGGCGATCGAGGCCAAGGAAGGCGTGCGCATCCAGGCCGAGAGCCACACGCTCGCCTCGACGACGTTCCAGAACTACTTCCGCCTCTACGGCAAGCTCGCCGGCATGACCGGCACCGCCGACACCGAGGCCTTCGAGTTCCGCCAGATCTACGGCCTCGACGTGGTCGTCATCCCGACCAACAAGCCCACCCTGCGCAAGGACCTGAACGACCTGGTCTACCTGACCAAGGAAGAGAAATTCGAGGCGGTGGTCGCCGACATCCAGTCGTGCACCACGAAGGGCGCGCCGGTGCTGGTGGGCACCGCGTCGATCGAGACCTCCGAGGAACTGTCCGCCTTCCTGCAACGGCAGAACATCGCGCACCAGGTGCTCAACGCGAAGTACCACGAGCGCGAGGCGGAGATCATCGCGCAGGCCGGACGGCCCGCGACCGTCACCATCGCGACCAACATGGCGGGCCGCGGCACCGACATCGTGCTGGGCGGCAACCTCGAGGCCGAGCTCGCGCAGCTCGCAGATGCCACGCCCGAACAGGTCGCGGCGCTGCGCGCCGAGTGGCAGCAGCGCCACCAGCGCGTGCTGGATGCCGGCGGGTTGCACATCATCGGCACCGAGCGTCACGAGTCGCGGCGCATCGACAACCAGTTGCGCGGTCGCGCCGGACGCCAGGGCGATCCGGGTCTGTCGCGCTTCTACCTGTCCCTCGAGGACAGCCTGATGCGCATCTTCGCCTCGGACCGGGTGAAGGGCTTCATGCAGAAGCTCGGGATGGAGCGCGGCGAGGCGATCGAGCACCGCATGGTCAGCAACGCCATCGAGAAGGCGCAACGCAAGGTCGAGGGCCGCAATTTCGACATCCGCAAGCAGCTGCTCGAGTACGACGACGTCGCCAACGACCAGCGCCGCGTGATCTACCAGCAGCGCAATGAGCTGCTGGCCTCGGCCGACGTGAGCGACACCATCAATCAGATCCGCGCCGATGTGGTCAACGGCGTGATCAGCGGCTTCATCCCGCCGCAGACCCTGGAAGAGCAGTGGAACGTGAGCGGGCTCGAGCAGCACCTCCACGCCGAGTACGGCCTGACGCTGCCTGTCGCGCGCTGGCTCGAGGAGGAGTCGGGGCTCGAGGAGCAGCGCCTGCGCGAACGCATCGTGGCGGCGGTGGCCGCCAGCTACGCCGAGCGCGTGGCGCCGCTGGGAGCGGACGTGCACAAGCTCGAGCGCCACATCATGCTGCAGGTGCTCGACACGTTGTGGAAGGAGCACCTCTCGGCGATGGACGCCCTGCGCCAGGGCATCCACCTGCGCGCCTATGCCTCGCGCAACCCCAAGCAGGAATACAAGCGCGAGGCCTTCAAGCTGTTCGAGGAGCTGCTGGAGAACGTCAAGTACGAGGTGGTCCGCTTTCTCTCCAAGGTGCAGGTGCGCAGCGAGGACGAGGTCGAGGCCCTGGAACGCCAGCAACGCGAGGCGCAGGAGCGCGAGGCGCAGGGCGCGCGTTACGTGCATGCCGAGGCGCCCGAACTGGTGCCCGGCGAGGAGCCGGCGGGCGAGACCGCGCAGGTCGCGGCGCCCGCGCCCTTCGTGCGCGACATGCCCAAGGTCGGCCGCAACGAGCCCTGCCCCTGCGGCTCGGGCAAGAAATACAAGCAGTGCCACGGGCAGATCGCCTGAGCGGCTGATCAACTTCGAGGACCGCAACCGATGCCCGTAGGCGCGCCTTCCCGTTTCCCCCTCGCTGCCGTGCGCGGCGTGCGTCTCGGCGTGGCGTGCGCCGGCATCAGGAAGCCCGGCCGGCGCGATCTCGTGATCCTGGAGCTCGCGCCGGGCAGCCGTGTCGCGGCCCGTTTCACGCGCAATGCCTTCTGCGCCGCGCCGGTGGCGGTGGCGCGCGAGCACCTGGCGGCGGCACCCGGGGGCATCCGCTACCTGCTGGTCAACACGGGCAACGCCAACGCAGGCACCGGCGCGCGCGGCATGCAGGATGCGCGTGCCTGCTGCCAGGAACTCGCCAGCCTCGGCGCCGTGGCCGAACAGGCCGTGCTGCCGTTCTCGACCGGCGTGATCGGCGAGCCGTTGCCGGTGGAGCGGGTTACCGGCGGCATGCCCGAGGCGCTGGCGGCACTGGATGCCGAGGCCTGGGAGGCAGCGGCCGAGGGCATCATGACCACCGACACGCGTCCCAAGGGTGCGAGCCGCCGCGTGCGGATCGGTACGGTCGAGGTCACGGTCAGCGGCATCGCCAAGGGCGCGGGCATGATCCGCCCGGACATGGCGACCATGCTCGCCTTCGTCGCCACGGATGCCGAGGTGGCGCAGCCGGTGCTGGACGGCATCGTTGCGCGCGCGGTCGATGGCAGTTTCAACTGCATCACGATCGATGGCGACACGTCGACCAACGACGCCTGCGTGCTGGTGGCCACCGGCCGGGCGGGCGCGCCGGCCATCGCATCGGCCGACGATCCTGCCGCGGCGCTGCTCGAACGGGCCGTGCACGAGGTCTGCCTGGAGCTGGCGCAGGCGATCATCCGCGATGGCGAGGGCGCGACGAAATTCGTGACCGTCGCGGTCAGCGCTGGCGCCGATCACGCCGAGTGCCGTCGCGTCGCCTACGCGGTGGCCGAGTCACCGCTGGTGAAGACCGCGCTGTTCGCGAGCGATCCGAACTGGGGACGCATCCTCGCCGCCGTGGGGCGTGCCGGCGTGCCGGGGCTGGAGGTCGGGCGCGTCGGCATACGCCTGAACGACGTCGTCATCGTCAGCAACGGCGCGCGTGATCCCGCCTATACCGAGGCCGCCGGACAGCGGGCCATGGCCGCAGAGGAGATCCTGATCGCGATCGATCTCGCGCGCGGCGCGGCCGGGGCGACCGTGTGGACCACGGATCTGTCGCACGACTACGTGCGCATCAACGCGGAATACCGCACCTGAGCGGGGGCCGCGCAGCGCCGCCGGGAGCCGCCGGGAGCCACCCCATGCTGCGCGTGGCCGTGGGCGTCATCACCAACGCCGCCGGCGAGGTGCTGGTCGCGCGCCGTCACGATCACCTGCACCAGGGCGGGCTGTGGGAATTCCCCGGCGGCAAGGTCGCTGCCGGCGAGAGCGTGGAGGAAGCGCTGGCGCGCGAGCTGCACGAAGAGCTGGGCATCCGTGTCGAGCACGCTGTTCCGCTCGTCATCATCGAACACGATTATCCCGAGCGCTCGGTGCGCCTCGAGGTGTGGCACGTGCTCGCGTTCAGCGGCACGGCGCACGGGCGCGAAGGCCAGCCGCTGCGCTGGTTACCCGTCACGGCACTCGATCCCGCCGATTTTCCCGCGGCCAATGCGCCGATCATCGGGGCAATCCAGGCCGATCGGGCCGCGCACTGATCGAGTATCAGGGCGCGCGGCGCCTGACAAGAATTGCGCGCGCCCCGGTCTCGCGTAACATGCCTGCGACACCACCAGCACAGAGAGATGCCCAATGGCATGGGACTTCAGTACCGATCCGGATTTCGAGGCCGATCTCGGCTGGGTTCGCCGCTTCGTCGACGATACCATTTTGCCGCTCGAGCTTGCCGGCGAGGGACTGAACCAGCGCCAGCTCGATGCGTTGTGGGCGCCGTTCAAGCAGCAGGTGAAGGAGCGCGGCCTGTGGGCGGCGCACCTGCCGCCCGCGCATGGCGGCTGCGGCATGGGGCAGCTGCGCCTCGCGCTGCTGCACGAGGTGCTCGGGCGCAGCGTGCTCGCGCCCGAGATCTTCGGCTGCCAGGCACCGGATTCCGGCAACGCCGAACTGCTGGCCGCCGGCGCGAACGCCGAGCAGGCCAGGCGCTGGCTCGAGCCGCTGCTCGCCGGCCACGTGCGCAGCACCTTCGCGCTCACCGAGCCCCACAACAGCGGCTCCGATCCCACCGGCATCACCACGCGCTGCGAGCGCGAGGGCGAGGAGTGGGTGATCAACGGGCACAAGTGGTTCGCCTCCAACGCCAGCGTCAGCGACTTCATGATCGTGATGGCGGTGACCGACCCCGAGGCGCCGCCGCACCGGCGTGCCGCGATGCTCGTGGTGCCGTGCCGCCATCCCGGCGTGGTGCTGGTGCGCGACGTGGGTTCGATGCATCACCCGCTCGCGGGCGACGCGCTGATGGATCGCATCGGCGGCCACACCGAGGTGCGCTTCGAGAACTGCCGCGTGCCGCTGGACCACCTGATCGGCGCGCCGGGTGATGGTTTCGTGCTGGCGCAGAAGCGCCTGGGCGGCGGGCGAATCCACCACGCGATGCGCTGCATCGGGCAGGCCGACCGCGCCCTGGAGATGATGCTCGAGCGCGCCGTGTCGCGCGACACCCGGGACCGGCCGCTGGCGAAGCAGCAGCTGGTGCAGGAGATGATCGCGGAATCGAGCGCGGAACTCGAGATGGCGCGGCTCCTGGTGCTGCGCGCGGCCTGGCGCATGGACCAGCAGG
Organism: Gammaproteobacteria bacterium; assembly: GCA_016718385.1. Taxonomy (GTDB): domain Bacteria; phylum Pseudomonadota; class Gammaproteobacteria; order Pseudomonadales; family UBA5518; genus UBA5518. The sequence goes on along the minus strand of JADKDK010000006.1, from coordinate 403,855 downwards.
GCGACTACAGCCGCGAGGCGCGAAGCGAGATCGCGATGGTGAAGTTCGTGGTGCCGCGCACGCTGCTCACGATCATCGATCGCGCGATCCAGGTGCATGGCGCGCTCGGCTACACCACCGACATGCCGCTCGAGGAGATGTACCGCGTGGCGCGCGCGCTGCGCATCGCCGACGGCGCCGACGAGGTGCACAAGCAGACGGTCGCGCGCGAGCTGACGCGCGGCATGGCGGCGGTCGCCGAGCCCAGCGAATACGTGCCGGCCCGGCGCCGGCGCGCCGGGGAACTCTTCGGCGAGCGGGTGCGCGAGATCCGCGCCACGGTGTCCTGAGGACGAGCCATGAGCGAAGAGCAACCGCTGAAAGGAATCGAGCGCGAGCGCGTGACGCAATGGCTGGCGGAAACGCTGCCGCGGGCGGCGCCGCCGTTTACGTTTCGCCTGATCGCCGCCGGCGGCTCCAACCTCACGTACCGCGTCGAGGACGCGCACGGCGGCGCGTTCATCCTGCGCCGTCCGCCGGTGGCCGGTGCGCTGGCCACGGCCCACGACATGGGCCGCGAGTGGCGCATCATGCACGCGCTCGGCGCGCATGCCCCGCAGGTGCCGGTGCCCGCGATGCTGGCCTTCTGCGACGATCCCGCGGTGACCGGGGCTCCCTTTTACGTGATGGAGTTCGTCGACGGGCTGATCCTGCGCGACCGCGCCGGCGCTGCAGACATGGACGTCGCGGCCTGCCGCGCCGCGATGCGCTCGCTGGTGGCCACGCAGGCCGCCCTCCACACGCTCGATCCCGCGGCCGTCGGCCTCGGCGATCTCGGGAAGCACGAAGGCTACGTCGCGCGGCAGCTCTCGCGCTGGCGGCGCCAGGTGGAAGCCTCGAAGACGCGCGACCTGCCGCTGCTGGGCCAGCTGCACGAGCGCCTGGGCGCCGGGATCCCGCCCGAGACGCGGCGTCCCGGGCTCGCGCACGGCGATTACCGGTTCGACAACACCGTGCTCGGGCCGGACCACCGCGTGCGCGCGGTGCTCGACTGGGAACTCTGCACCATCGGCGATCCGGTGGCGGACTTCTTCTGGTCGCTGATGTACTGGGCCGAACCCGAGGACGAGATCAGCTTCCTGCCCGATCCGCCGACTCGGCTGCCGCAGTTCCCGCGTCGCGCCGAGGTCGTGGCCTGCTACGAGGAGATCACGGGGCAGGCGTTGCCGCACGCGGCGTTCTATACCGCGTTCGGCTGGTGGAAGCAGGCCTGCATCGTGGAGGGCGTCTATGCGCGGCTGGTCAAGGGCGCCAGCGGCGGCATGAAGACGGCGCCGCCGGAGCAGGTCGCGCGCATCGTCGAGCGCTATCTCGAGCGCGCGGCGTCGGCGCTGGCCTGAGCGGCGCGCGGGAACACCGATGCCAACGCACATCCCGCGCCGCCGCGCTAGCCAGGACGAGTCCGAGATCGACCTCACGCCGATGCTCGACGTGGTATTCATCATGCTCATCTTCTTCATCGTGACGGCATCGTTCGTGAAGGAGGCTGGCATCCATGTCGCGCGGCCGCAGCCGCAGGTCGAGGAAGCGGGCAAGCGCAACATCCTGCTCACCGTGACCGCCGGCAACGAGATCTGGCTCGGCGAGCGGCGCATCGACGCGCGCTCGGTGCGCGCCACCATCGAGCGCCTGCGCGCCGCCAATCCGGAGGCCGCGGTGCTGATCCGCGCCCACGAGGACTCCGATACCGAGGTCTTCGCGGGCATAGCGGACCAGTCGCGCGAGGCCGGCGTCTACGACGTCTCGATCACCACGTTCGCGGACTAGCGGCGCCGCGGCGTCGCGCCCGCACTCTGGCCAAAACGTAACTTGTCACCCCGGGTGGGGGTATGGATAGTGCCGGCCATTGCCCGCAACAACCTTCGCGCGCGGCAGCGCGTCCGACCGGGAGACACCACGATGATCACGTCCTTCGACGATTACTGCATCCACCAGACCCACGAGCCTGTCGCCCAGCCCTCGCAGAGCGACCGCAACTTCTACGACCGCTACTGGTTCAACGGTTTCGACACGGGGGGCGCGTTCCTGTTCGAGATCGGCTTCGGGCTGTACCCGAACCGGCGCGTGATGGATGGGCACTTCAGCGTGGTCGTGGACGGCGTGCAGCACAGCTTCCACGGTTCGCGTCGCGCGCCGGCCGACCGTGCCCAGACCGTGGTCGGGCCATTCGCCGTCGAGGTGCAGGAGCCGTTGCGCCGCGTGCGCGTGCGCCTCGCGCCGAACGAAACCGGCATCGAGTGCGACCTGCTGTTCGCCGCGCGCAGCGTGCCGGTCGAGGAACCGAAGAACCTGATGTTCGACGATGGCCGGTTGATCATGCACAACAGTCGTTTCACACAGTTCGGCTGCTGGTCGGGCTGGTTCAAAGTCGGCGGTGTGCGCCACGAGGTGCGTGCCGAGCAGTCCCTGGGCGCGCGCGACAAGTCCTGGGGCGTGCGGCCGGTCGGCGAGCCCGAGGGCGGCGCGCCGGGCAAGTTGAACGGCGAGCCCGGCGTGTACTGGGTGTGGTCGCCGATCGATTTCGGTGACGTCGCCACGCAGTTCAATACCTTCGAGGACCGCGACGGGCACCCCACGCAGCTGGGTGCGTGCATGGTGCCGGTCTACGGTGCGCCGGAACTGGTTCCCGCCGAGGAGCCCGCGCTGCAGCACATGCAGACCGCACGCCACCGCATCCACTGGGCCAGCGGCACGCGGCGCGCGAGCGGCGCGGAAATCACGCTCGTCGAGGCTTCGGGCACCGAGCACCGCATCACGCTCGAGCCCGTGCTCGCGTTCCAGATGAAGGGTATCGGCTACTCGCACCCGAGCTGGGGGCACGGGATCTGGAAGGGCGAGGAGGCGATCGCGGGCGAGTCCTGGCGCATGGACGAGATCGACCCGCTCGATTACACCAACATCCACGTGCACCAGCTGGTGCGCGCGCGCATGGGCGAGCGCGTGGGGCTGGGCACGCTGGAGACGATCTGCATCGGGCGCCACGCCCCGAGCGGGTTCACGACGTTCTTCGACGGCGCGCCCTGAGCGTTGCGCTGACGCCCGGGGGTATGCCCCGCCCGCGGGATGGCCGATAATCGACGCCATCAGCAGCGGGAGAGTGCATATGGCGATCGACAGACTGCGCGCCGACCTGGAGCGCCTGCGCGAGGAAATCGCGCGCGCGGACGCGGGTGACCGCGATGCGCTCGCGCGACTGGAGGAGCTCGCGGGGCAGGTCCAGCGCGAACTGGACGAGGAGAATGCGGTCGGTGATCCCGCCGGCCTGGTCGAGGAGCTCGAAGAGGCCATCACCGGCTTCGAGGCCCGCCATCCCAACCTGACCGCGATCGTCAACAACATGCTGGTTGCGCTCGGCAGCATGGGCGTCTGAGCCCGCCTGCCGCGTCCCGTCGTTTCCCCGTACCGGAGTCCTTCGCGTGACCGAGATGCCGTTTCGCTTCCGTCGGCTGCGCCGCACCGAGCGCCTGCGCAGCCTGGTGCGGGAAAACTCCCTCGCCCCCGCGCAGCTGATCCTGCCGGTCTTCGTCGAGGAGGGCGTGGCCGCCGCGGTGCCCATACCGAGCATGCCGGGCGTGGTGCGCCACCCCGAAGCCGCGCTCGGCGAGGTGGTGGCGCGTGCGCGCGACAGTGGCATCGGGGCGGTCATGCTGTTCGGCGTCTCGCATCACAAGGATGCCTGCGGCAGCGATACCTGGAATCCCGACGGGCTGATGGCGCGCATGATCCGCAGCGCCAAGCAGGCCGCGCCGGACATGCTGGTCATCAGCGACAACTGCTTCTGCGAATACACCGACCACGGTCACTGCGGCGTGGTCGCGGGCGAGCAGGTGCAGAACGACGCGACGCTGGAGAACCTGGTGCGCCAGGCACTGACCGCCGCGCACGCCGGCGTCGACATGATCGCGCCCTCGGGGATGATGGACGGCATGGTCGCCGCGCTGCGCGGCGGGCTCGATTCGGCCGGCTTCGGGCAGCTGCCGATCATGTCGTACTCGACGAAGTTCGCCTCGGCCTTCTACGGCCCGTTCCGCGACGCGGTCGACAGCAGCTTCAAGGGCAGCCGCTCCAGCTACCAGCTCGACATGGCCAACGGCCGCGAGGCGCTGGCGGAATCGGTGCGCGACGAGCAGGAAGGCGCGGACATCCTGATGGTCAAGCCCGGGCTGGCCTACCTCGACGTGCTGGCGAACATCCGCGCGCACTGCGCGCGCCCGCTGGCCGTCTACCAGGTCAGTGGCGAGTACGCGATGATCAAGGCCGCGGTCGCGGCCGGCGTGATGGAGGAGCGCCCGCTGGTGCTCGAGACCATGATGGCATTCCGGCGTGCCGGCGCCGACATGATCCTCAGCTACTACGCCGAGGACGTCGCGCGCTGGTTGCGCGCGGGCTGATGCGTGGGTCGCCATTCATGGCGACCCACGGGAATGGCGGCCTACGGGTCGTTCTTCCCCGACGTATCGAGGCGTTCGGCCAGACGCTCCAGCGTGAGTTTCAGGCTACGCTGGCGCTCGCTCATCGCGGCGAGCTCCTCGCGGATGAGCCACAGCAGCCAGGCTATGGCGAGCAGCACGATCAGGTTCAGCATGTCGTCGTCTCCCGGTTCAGGCCGCGACCGTCTTGATGCGCGCGGACAGGAAATCACCAATCGTGCCCACCGGCACTTCCTCGCGCTCGCCACCGGCGCGGTGCTTGTACTCGAGCATCCCGGCGCCCAGTGAACGCTCCCCGATCACCACGTGGTGCGGGATGCCGATCAGTTCCATGTCGGCGAACTTCACGCCCGGGCGCTCGTCGCGGTCATCGAGCAGCACGTCGATGCCGGCGGCGCTGAGTTGCGCATAGAGCCGCTCCGCGGTCTCGCGCACCAGTGCCGACTTGTGCATGTTCAGCGGTAGCAGCACCACGGTGAACGGCGCGATGGCATCCGGCCAGACGATGCCGGCCGCGTCGTGGTTCTGCTCGATCGCCGCCGCGACGATGCGCGACACGCCGATGCCGTAGCAACCCATTGTCATGGTGCGTTCCGCGCCGGCATCGTCCAGCACGCTGGCGCCGAGCGCGGCGCTGTACTTCTGGCCGAGCTTGAAGATGTGGCCGACCTCGATGCCGCGACGCACCACGATGTTGCCGTTGCCGTCGGGGCTCGGGTCGCCGTCGACCACGTTGCGCAGGTCGCAGACCTCGGTGTAGCGGCAGTCGCGCTCCCAGTTCGCGCCGGTGAGGTGCTGCCCGTCCTGGTTGGCCCCGCAGACGAAGTCGGCGAGCGCCGCGGCGCTGCGGTCGGCGATGACGGGGATGCCGAGGTCCGCCGGGCCGATCGAGCCGGGGCGGCAGCCGAGCGCGGCCACGATCGCGGCTTCGGAGGCAGGCACAGCGGCGAGGCCACCAGCGGGTGCGCCTCGGCCTTGATCGCGTTCAGCTGGTGATCGCCGCGCAGCGCCAGCGCCACCAGCGGCGCCGCCTCGCTCGAGCCGTTCACCACCAGCGTCTTGACCAAGCGTGCCTCGGGCACGCCGAGGAACGTCGCGACGTCGGCGATGGTGTGCTTCCCGGGAGTGGCGACCATCACGCGCGCCTCGGCGGGTTGCGCGCGCGGCTCAGTCGGCGCCAGCGCCTCGGCCTTCTCGACGTTGGCGGCGTAATCACCGGCGTCGCTGAACGCAATCGCGTCTTCGCCGGAATCCGCCAGCACGTGGAATTCGTGAGATTCGCTACCCCCGATGCTGCCGGTGTCGGCGATGACGGGGCGGTAGCCCAGCCCGATGCGATCGAAGATACGGCAGTACGCCCGGTGCATCCCGCGATAGGTCTGGTCCAGCGACTCGGCATCGAGGTGGAAGGAGTAGGCATCCTTCATGATGAATTCGCGCGCGCGCATCACGCCGAAGCGCGGGCGGATCTCGTCACGGAACTTGGTCTGGATCTGGTAGAAGTTGACCGGCAGCTGGCGGTAGCTGCGCAACTCGTTGCGCGCGAGGTCGGTGATCACCTCCTCGTGCGTGGGGCCGAGGCAGAACGCGCGCTCGTGGCGGTCATTGATGCGCAGCAACTCGGGGCCGTACTGTTGCCAGCGCCCCGATTCCTGCCACAGCTCGGCAGGCTGCACCACCGGCATCAGCACTTCCTGTGCGCCGCTGCGGTCCATTTCCTCGCGCACGATGGTCTCGACCTTGCGCAGCACGCGCAGACCGAGCGGCAACCAGGTATAGAGTCCCGATGCCAGGCGGCGGATCAGGCCGGCGCGCAGCATCAGCTGGTGGCTGATGACCTCGGCGTCCGCCGGCGTCTGCTTGAGGGTGGCTATCAATAGCTGGCTGGAGCGCATGCTGGGGTTTCGCTGTGGAGTCCGCTGGATCAGGCGCGAATTCTACGATTCGCCGGGATCAGCGTACAGGCGAGCCGGCAGGCGCAGAGACCGTAGAATGTCGCAGTAAATGGCGCGGATTGCGCCGAGTCGGCGCCTGGCAGTCTGGCGACCGAGCAGGGGCTCCGGAAACGAAAAACCCCCTGGATTGCTCGCAGGGGGTTCGAACGACTGGCGGGCGAATCAGCCAGCCAGGTCTTTCAGCTTCTTCAGCGGGCGTACCTTCACCTTGACCGAGGCAGGCTTGGCGGCAAACACGCGCTCCTGCTTGGTGAACGGGTCGATGCCCTTGCGTGCTTTCTGGGCGGGCTTCTTGACGGTATTGATCTTGAACAGGCCGGGCAGCACGAACTCGCCGGGGCCAGTCTTGCCGATGTGGCGCGCGATAATGCCCTCGAGTTCCGCCATCACCGCGCTGACGTGCTTGCGCGAGATCTCGACGCGCTCGGAGATCTCGTTGAGGATCTGGGTCTTGCTCCAGCGTTCCTTCACCGGAGTCGGCTTCGCAGCAGCCTTCGGCGCTGCCTTCGCAGCAGCCTTCTTGGGAGCTGCCTTCGCGGCAGCCTTCTTCGGGGCTGCCTTCGCGGCTTTTTTCTTGTCAGCGGCCATGTTGATTCCTTCTGGGTTTCCAGGTTGTTTGGCAGTGTGGCTTCCGGGGGGAGAAGCCCGTGTATTTGCTGTAAATGCAGGCTTTTTGCGCGCGTAGGGCTACAGCGCAGGTATATATAATGGATTCACCGGGGCACGGCAACATGACGCGGCGTTTTTCTTGCGCCGGCGTGCGGCACTCGCCCGTTGCGGCATGAACGAGCCGCCGGGGATGCGCTCCCGCCAGTCCGGTGGCGCGCCAGGAATGGCACCAGTTGGCATAATCCGCGCGCGCCGGGTGGAGTATAATTCGCGGCTTTTTCGGGGTCGCGCCATCAGGCGCGCGTGTAGTCGATTTCCAGACGGAGGAGGTTTCCGGTATGCCGATCTACGAATACCAGTGCCAGCGCTGCAGTCACGAGCTCGAAAAACTGCAGAAGATCTCGGACGAACCCTTGTCCATCTGCCCGGAATGCGGCGAGCCGCATCTGAAGCGCAAGATCAGCGCGGCGGGTTTCCGCCTGAAGGGCGGCGGCTGGTACGAAACCGATTTCAAGAGCGGCAGCAAGAAGAACCTTGCCGGCGATACGGGCTCGTCGGGCGGTGACAGCAAGGCCCCCGCGGCGTCCTCGGCCCCGTCCCCGTCCCCATCCACGTCGGGCGCCGGCGGCGCCTGAGCATCCCGAAACCTCCCCATCCGCGGAAATTCACGCCATGCGCACGCACTACTGTGGTGATCTCGACACAACCCAGGTCGACCGGGAGGTCACGCTCTGCGGCTGGGCCGACCGTCGTCGCGACCACGGCGGCGTGATCTTCGTGGATCTGCGTGACCGCCAGGGGATCGTGCAGGTGGTGTTCGACCCGGACAGCGGTGAGCACTTCGCCACCGCCGATCGCGTGCGCAGCGAGTACGTGCTGCGCGTGCGCGGGCGCGTGCGCGCTCGCGCCGAGGCGACCGTGAACCCCGCGATGAAGACCGGCCGGATCGAGGTCTACGCGCGCGAGCTCGAGATCCTCAACGTCTCCGACACGCCGCCGTTCCAGCTCGACGAGCATGCCAACGTCGGCGAGGAAACGCGCCTGCGCTACCGCTACCTCGACCTGCGCCGCCCCGAGATGCTGAACAACCTGCGGTTGCGCTCCGACATCTCGATGGCGATCCGCAACTTCCTCGCCGATCGTGGCTTCATCGACGTCGAAACGCCGATGCTGACGCGCGCCACCCCCGAGGGCGCGCGTGACTACCTCGTGCCCAGCCGCACGCATCCCGGCCGCTTCTTCGCGCTGCCGCAGTCGCCGCAGCTGTTCAAGCAGCTGCTGATGGTGGCGGGCGTGGACCGCTACTACCAGATCGTGAAGTGCTTTCGCGACGAGGACCTGCGCGCCGACCGCCAGCCCGAGTTCACGCAGATCGACCTGGAGTTCGCCTTCGCCGACCAGGCCGAGATCACCGCGACCGCCGAGGCGATGGTGCGCGGGCTCTTTGCGCAGGTGCTGAAGCACGACCTCGGCGATTTCCCGCGTCTGACCTGGGCCGAGGCGATGGCGCGCTTTGGCAGTGACAAGCCCGACCTGCGCATCCCGCTGGAGCTGGTCGAGGTGAGCGACCTGATGCGCGCGGTCGACTTCAAGGTGTTCTCCGCGCCTGCGAATGACCCCGAAGGGCGCGTCGCCGCGCTGAAGGTGCCGGGCGGCGGCTCGCTGCTCAGCCGCAAGCAGATCGATGACTACACGCGATTCGTCGGCATCTACGGCGCCAAGGGCCTCGCCTACATCAAGGTCAACGACCGCACGGACCTCGAGGAGGGGCTGCAGTCGCCGATCGTGAAATTCCTGCCGGTGGAAGTGAGGCGGCAGCTGCTCGATCGCGTCGGCGCGGTCGATGGCGACCTGATCTTCTTCGGCGCCGATCGCGCCCGGGTGGTCAACGAGGCGCTCGGCGCGCTGCGCTGCAAGCTGGGCGCGGACCTCGAGCTCTACACCTGCGACTGGGCGCCGCTGTGGGTGGTCGACTTCCCGATGTTCGAGCGCGACGACAAGGGACGCTGGAGCCCGCTGCACCACCCGTTCACACGCCCGGCCTGCGATCCGCAGGCGCTCGTCGACGATCCGGGCGCGGCGATCTCGCAGGCCTACGACATGGTGCTGAACGGCACCGAGCTCGGCGGCGGCTCGATCCGCATCCACACCAGCGAGATGCAGCAGTCCGTGTTTCGCATCCTCGGCATCGGCGAGGCGGAGGCGCGCGAGAAATTCGGCTTCCTGCTCGATGCGCTGCGCTACGGCTGTCCGCCGCACGGCGGGCTCGCCTTCGGTCTCGACCGCCTGGTGATGCTGATGACGCGCTCGGCCTCGATACGCGACGTGATCGCCTTCCCGAAGACGCAGAGTGCGAGCTGTCTGCTGACCGAGGCGCCGGGCGTCGTCGACGCGCAGCAGTTGAAGGATCTGCACATCCGTCTGCGCCTGCCGGCGGCCGAGGCGGCCGGCTGAGCGCGCCCGCGGCTCGCTTCGACGCCGCGATGACGCGCGTGCCGGTGATCCTCGGGGTCGATCCGGGCTCGCGCATCACCGGCTTCGGCGTGATCCGCGCGGAGGGGGCACGCCTCGAGTACCTCAGCAGCGGCTGCATCAGGGTTGCCGAGGAAGAACTGCCGGGACGCCTGAAGCGCATCTTCGAATGCCTCACCGAGATCATCGAGGAGCACCGACCGACGGAGTTCGCGATCGAGCAGGTGTTCATGTCCAAGAGCGCGGACTCGGCGCTGAAGCTGGGCCAGGCGCGCGGCGCGGCCATCGTGGCGGCGGTGCGCCTGGGGCTGCCGGTGTACGAGTATTCGGCGCGGCGCATCAAGCAGTCGGTGGTCGGCACCGGCGCGGCCGGGAAGGAGCAGGTGCAGCACATGGTGCGCACGCTGCTGAAGCTGCCGGCGGCACCGCAGGCCGACGCCGCCGATGCGCTCGCCGCCGCCCTGTGCCATGCTCACACGCGGCAGAGCCTCGGGCGCATGCCGGGCGCGAGCGCCGCGCGACGCGGTCGCGTGCGCTGAGGTCGGGACGGAACAGGCGGTCATGATCGGACGGATTCGCGGCATCATTCTCGAAAAGCAGGCGCCGGAAGTGCTGGTCGAGGCGCATGGCGTCGGCTACGAGGTGCAGGCACCGCTCAGCACCTTCTACCGCCTGCCGCCGGTCGGACAGGAAGTGGTATTGCACACCCATTTCGTGGTGCGCGAGGACGCCCAGCAGCTGTACGGCTTCTGGCACCGCGACGACCGCAGCCTGTTCCGCGCGCTGATCCGCGTGAGCGGGGTGGGGCCGAAGCTCGCGCTCGCTATCCTCTCGGGGATGGATGCCGAGGAGTTCGCGCGGTGCGTGCAACGTCACGATGCCAGCGCGCTGGTGAAATTGCCCGGTGTCGGCAAGAAGACCGCCGAGCGGTTGATGATCGAGATGCGCGACGTGCTGCGCGAATGGCGCCCCGAGCTGGCGCTGGCCAAGGGCGAAGCGCCGCCTCCCGACATCGCCCAGGCGAGCCGCAACCGCCTGGTGCAGGATGCCGAGAGCGCGCTGATCGCATTGGGATACAAGCCGCCGGAGGCCGCGCGTGCAGTATCGGCGGCACTCGACGAGGACGTCCGTGAAAGCGAGGAATTGATCCGGCGCGCGCTCAAGGGCTTCGCTAGCGCGCGCTGAGGAAACCGCGATGATAGAAACCGACCGCCTGGTGGCACCCGACGGCAAGCAGAACGAGGACGCGCTCGATCGCGCGATCCGCCCGCGCGCGCTCGCCGACTACGTGGGCCAGCCGGCGGTGCGCGAGCAGATGGAGATCTTCGTCGCCGCCGCGCGCGGCCGGCGCGAGGCGCTGGACCACACGCTGATCTTCGGGCCGCCGGGGCTGGGCAAGACCACGCTGGCGCACATCATCGCCAACGAGATGGGTGTCTCGTTGAAGAGCACCTCGGGGCCGGTGCTCGAGAAGGCCGGCGATCTGGCCGCGCTGCTGACGAATCTCGAGCGGGGCGACGTGCTGTTCATCGACGAGATCCACCGCCTCAGCCGCGCACGTCGAGGAGGTCCTGTATCCGGCGATGGAGGACTTCCAGCTCGACATCATGATCGGCGAGGGTCCGGCGGCGCGCTCGATCAAGCTCGACCTGCCGCCGTTCACGCTGGTCGGGGCGACCACGCGCGCGGGCCTGCTGACATCGCCGCTGCGCGACCGCTTCGGCATCGTGCAGCGGCTGGAGTTCTATTCGGTCGCGGATCTCGCCTGGATCGTCGGGCGCTCGGGGAGCATCCTCGGCATCGAGATCGACGACAAGGGTGCACGCGAGATCGCCCGCCGCGCGCGCGGCACGCCGCGCATCGCCAACCGCCTGCTGCGGCGCGTGCGCGATTTCGCCCAGGTGCGTCACGACGGGCGCATCACCGCGGCGATCGCCGACCAGGCGCTCGACATGCTGAGCGTCGACCAGCAGGGATTCGACCACATGGACCGTCGCCTGCTGCTCGCGATGATCGAGAAGTTCGACGGCGGGCCGGTCGGCGTGGACAGCCTGGCGGCGGCGATCAGCGAGGAGCGCGGCACCATCGAGGACGTGCTGGAACCGTACCTGATCCAGCAGGGCTACATGTTGCGCACGCCGCGCGGACGCATGGTCACGCGCGCGGCCTACCTGCACTTCGGACTGCAACCGCGCGGCGCGCTCGCGACACCGGACATGCTTGCCGACGCGGGGGGATCCGCGTGAACGATGCCGCGCTCATGGAGCAGGAACTCCGCCTGCCCGTTCGGGTCTACATCGAGGATACCGATGCCGGCGGCATCGTGTTCTATGTCAACTACCTGAAGTATTTCGAGCGCGCGCGCACGGAATTCATGCGCAGGCTGGGCTTTGCCAAGGCGGCTCTGCTGGGCGGGGAGTTCATGTTCGTGGTGCATTCGATGGACGTCGAGTACCTGCGCCCCGCGCGACTGGACGACGAACTCGCGGCCGGCGCGCGTGTGGTTGAGGCGCGCGGTGCGCGGCTGGTGTTCGCGCAGCGCGTGTTGCGCGGCGCCGAGGAGATCTGCCGCGCACGGGTAACCGTGGCCTGCGTGAACAGCGCGACTCACCGTCCCTGCATGATTCCGCCGCGCCTGCGCGAGGCGCTTGTCGCCGCCGGCGCCCTGGCGCCACGGTCGGATACACGTCAACAGTCAATGGAGATTCCTGCGTGAACCAAGAGTTGTCGCTCTGGGCCCTGGTTGCCGAAGCGAGCATCACGGTGCAGCTGGTCATGTTCGTGCTGTTCATGGCCTCGGTCGTGTCCTGGGGCATGATCGTGCAGCGCGCGCTGCTGCTGCGGCGCGCAAAGATGCAGTTCGCGGACTTCGAGCAGACGTTCTGGTCCGGGATCGATCTCGGTCAGCTCTACCGCGACGGCAGCAGTCGCCTCGAGGCGAACGGCCAGATCGAGGGCGTGGAGAACCTGTTCCGCGCCGGCTTCAAGGAATTCACCCGTCTGCGCCAGCAGCCGGGCATCGAATCCGATGCCATCATGGAAGGGGCGCAGCGCGCGATGCGAGTGGCCGTGTCGCGCGAGATCGAGTACCTCGAGCGCCACCTGCCTTTCCTCGCCACGGTCGGTTCCACCAGTCCCTATGTCGGGCTGTTCGGCACGGTGTGGGGGATCATGCACTCGTTCCGGGGGCTCGCGAACATGCACCAGGCCACGCTGGCCACGGTCGCCCCCGGCATCTCGGAGGCGCTGGTGGCTACGGCGATGGGCCTGTTCGCCGCCATTCCGGCGGTGATTGCCTACAACCGCTACTCGGCGCAGGTCGATAATCTGGTGGCGAACTACGACACCTTCTCCGAGGAGTTCTCCAGCATCCTGCACCGCCAGGCGCACGCCGGCAGAAAGAGCGCCTGAGCGGAGGATCGCAACGATGGGACGACGCGAACGCCGCAAGCCGATGGCCGAGATCAACGTCGTGCCTTACATCGACGTGATGCTCGTGCTGCTGATCATCTTCATGATCACCGCGCCGATGCTGATGCAGGGGGTCGAGGTGGAGTTGCCCGACGCGGCGGCCGAACCGATCGAGAACCAGGAAGACGAGCCGCTGATCGTCTCGGTCAGGCCCGACGGAACCTATTACATCACCCTGGGTGCCAATCCCGAGCAGCCCGAGAAGCTGGAGGTGATCAAGGAGAAGGTGAGCAAGATCCTCAGGGCCAAGCCCAAGACCCCGGTGCTGGTATGGGGCGACGAGAAGGTACCCTACGGCATCGTGGTGGTGCTGATGAGCGAACTGCAGGAAGCAGGCGCGAAGAACGTCGGGCTGGTGACCGAGAATCCCTGAGCGATGCGTTCCCTCGAGGGTTACATAGTTCCCGCGACGGTCACGCTGCTGCTGCACGCGGCCCTGCTGGCCGCGCTCACGATGAACTGGCAGTCCTCGCAGGAACCGTTGGTCAAGCCCGCGCCGCGTCACGTGAAGGCGCGCATCGTCTCGCTCGAAAAATCCGGCGCCAAGGCGGCGGCGCGTCCTGCCGCTCCCGCGCCGAAGCCCCCGCCGCCCAAGCCCGAACCGCCCAAGCCCAAGCCGGAGCCGCCGAAACCCAAGCCGGAGCCGCCGAAACCCAAGCCCGCGCCGCCGCCTCCCAAGCCGCAGCCGAAGCCGACGCCCAAGCCCAAACCGCAACCGAAGCCCAAGCCGGAGCCGCCGAAGCCGGATCCGAAGGTGCAGGAGGAAGCGCGCAAGAAGGAGCAGGTGCGCCGCGAAGCCGAGCAGCGCCAGCAACAGCAGCGCGAGCAGCAGGTACGCGAGCAGAAGGTGCGTGAACAGCAGCGGCTCGAGCAGGAAATGGCGCTGGCAATGGCTGCCGAAGACGAGGCATTGGCGGAAGGGGCCGAGACCACGACTTATGAAGAGGCCATCGCGATGGCCATCGAGGACAACTGGAGTCGTCCGCCCAGCGCGCGACGCGATATGCAGGTCGTGTTGCGGATACAATTGATCCCGACCGGCGAAGTCGTCGGCGTGAGCGTATTGAAGAGCAGTGGCGACCAGGCCTTCGACCGCAGTGCGATCAATGCGGTCAACAAGGCCGCCAGGTTTCCCGAAGTGGCCGAGGCGCCGCCGCAGGTGTTCGAGCGCCGCCTGCGCAGTTTACAGCTCGTGTTCCGTCCGGAGGATCTGCGGCAGTGATGAAGCGTCTGGGTGTGTTGGTGTTGTGGCTCTTCGCGTGCGTGACGCAGGCGGCCGAGCTGAGTATCGAGATCACGCGCGGGGCCGACAATCCGACCTCTATCGCGGTGGTGCCCTTCGGCGCCACGCCGGGGCTGCTGCCGCCCACGGCGATCGACGCGGTGGTCTCCGCGAACCTGCAGCGCAGCGGTCTGTTCGCGCCGATGAAGGTCTCGGACATGATCGCGCAGCCGCACGAGCAGAGCCAGGTGTTCTACAACGACTGGCGCCTGCTCGGCAGTGATTATCTCGTGATCGGGCGCATGAGCCGCGACGCGGCGGGTCTTTACCGCGTGCAGTTCGACCTGGTCGACGTACTGCGCCAGTCGCTGTTGCTGCAGGAGACGGTCAACGGCTCCGAGAACCAGCTTCGTGACATCGCCCACTACATCTCCGACAAGGTCTATGAAAAGCTGACCGGGGTGAAGGGCGCGTTCTCGACCAAGGTGGCCTACGTTTCCGTGGCGCAGACCGGCAACCGGCAGAACTTCCGCCTGATCAAGGCCGATGCCGACGGCGAGCGCGCGCAGATGATCCTGGAGTCGCCCGAGCCCATCCTTTCGCCTGCCTGGTCGCCGGACGGGCGCCAGCTCGCCTATGTCTCGTTCGAGGATCGCCGCCCCGGCATCTATCGCCAGGTGATCGCGACCGGTGAGCGCGAGAAGCTGACCTCGTTCCCCGGCCTCAACGGTGCGCCTTCGTGGTCGCCCGACGGGCGGCGTCTCGCGATGGTGCTGTCGAAGGACGACAACCCCGAGATCTACATGATGGACCTCGCAACGCGGCAGCTGACGCGCCTGACGAACCACTTCGCGATCGACACCGAGCCGTCCTGGATGCCGGACGGCCGCTCGATCGTGTTCACCTCCGACCGTGGCGGCAAGCCGCACATCTACCAGCTGGATGTGGCGACGCGCGAGCTCAAGCGCCTGACCTTCGACGGGGTCTACAACTCGCGTCCACGGCCGATGCCCGATGGCTCGGGCATCGTCTACGTGCACCGCAGCGAAGCCGGCGGCCCGTTCCACATCGCCCTGCAGAACCTGCAGCGCAACACGGTGCGCGTGCTGACGGAAACCAGCTACGACGAGTCGCCCAGCGTCGCGCCCAACGGCAGCATGATTATTTACGCGACGAAGCGCCTGGGTAAGGGTATACTCGCGGTCGTGTCGGTGGACGCGAATGTCAAGTATTTCCTGCCATCGGCAGCGCGCGAAGTGCGTGAGCCGGCGTGGTCCCCCTTCATGCGTTGAACCCCATTCAGATCCCAAGAGGAAGAGCGAGCTGTGAGCAGCATGAGCAATAAACTGGTGCGCGTGACGAGCGCGATTTTCCTGGCAGTACTCGTTGCGGCCTGTAGCGGCAACAAGGCCGGCAAAGGTGCGTCGACCGCGGACATGGCCGGCGGTACCGCTGTGGGTGACGGCAGCGCGGCCTCGGTCGGCGTTGGATACGAAGGCGGCCTCTCGCCCGAGGAGATGGCGGCGCGTGCAGCGGCCGGCGGCCTGCAGACCGTGTTCTATTTTGACTTCGACCAGTCTGCGCTGGCGCCCGAGACGCGCGCAGCCCTGGACGCCCAGGCGAACGTTCTGCGCAACCAGAGCGGTGCAGTGCGCCTGGAAGGCCATGCCGACGAGCGCGGCTCGCGCGAGTACAACCTCGCGCTGGGCGAGCGTCGCGCCAAGGCGATCGCGAACTACCTGATCCTGCAGGGCATCGACCGCAGCCGTATCGAAACGGTCAGCTATGGTGAAGAGCGTCCCGCGGCCCTGGGCTCGGACGAAGAGTCCTGGTCGCGCAATCGCCGGGTCGAACTGCGCTGAGCGCCCAAGCATCCATGCGCCGGTTCGCGCTGCTGACGGCAGCCGTGTTTCTTGCCGCGCCGGCCCTCTCCCAGGTGGAGGTGGTCGAGCCGGGCGGCGCGACGACAGCGCCCGTCTTCGGTGCGCCGGCGCAGACCCGGCGTACGCAGTCGCAACCGTCACAGGCGGCGGCCTCCGGCAGCGGCGAGTTGTTCTATCAACTGCAGTTGCTGCAGGACGAAGTGATGAAGCTCCGCGGCATCGTCGAGGAGCAGGGTGAGCAGCTGCGCCAACTGAAGCAGCAGCGGCTCGATGACTACATCAGCCTGGACAAGCGCATCGGTGCGCTGGGGGGGGGCAGCGCTCCCCTGCCCGCGGACGGTGCGGCCGGCAATGCCGGTGCGGCTCCTGTCGATGCCTCGGCCGCGCCCACTCCGCCGCCAGCGGCCGCTGCGCGCAGCGCGGCGAGCCCGCAGGAAGAGCAGGCCTACCAGGCCGCTTACGAACTGGTGCGGGCGCGGAAATTCCCCGATGCCACCGCCGCGTTCAAGAGCTTCGTCGGCCAGTACCCCTCGGGAGACTACGCCGGCAATGCGCATTACTGGCTGGGTGAGCTTTATCTGCTCGATGGTGACAGTGCCTCGGCGAAGAAGCATTTCGAAACGCTGCTCGGACAGTTTGGCGACAACCGCAGGGTTCCGGACGCGATGTTCAAGGTCGGACGCATCTATCACCAGGAAGGAGATGTGGCCAAGGCGAAGGATATTCTCGACCGCGTGGTGAACGAATACGCCGGATCGGACAGCACGGCACCGCGGCTTGCTCGCGAATACCTGCAGCAGAATTTCTGAGACCGCCATCAAAGGCTTGTTTTTTGCTGTTCAATCCGTACCATACGCGTCCTCGAACGGGTCGTTAGCTCAGTCGGTAGAGCAGTTGGCTTTTAACCAATTGGTCGCTGGTTCGAATCCAGCACGACCCACCATTTACGCCTGCCGGGGAGACCCGGGAGCATCGAAAGGCCCGGAATTTCCGGGCCTTTTTGTTTCTATCTTTCGCCACGGCGCCTGCGCGGCGTCGCCGAACAGCCCGGAACGCCGCCCGTCACCGAGAGACACCGAGCATGCCCGAGGACTACATCGACATTCTCGAGACCGTCTATTGCTATGCAGCCGGCATGGATACGCGAGACTGGTCGCTGTATCGATCGATCTTCCTGGACGAGGTCGAAATGGATTTCGAATCGTGGGACGGGATTGCGCCCCATCGCATACGCGCGGACGATCTGGCTGCCAACATCGCGGTCTATTTCGCGGGCCTGGATGCCACGCAACATTCGATGACGAATCCCCGGGTGGATGTCCAGGGCGATCGCGCCGTGTGCACGATGTACATGCAGGCCGCGCACTTCCTCGGCAAAGGTCCCGCCGCAGCCGAATTCACCATCGGAGGCTACTACACCGACCAGCTCGTGAAGACCGCTGCGGGATGGAAGCTGGCGGCGGTAAAGCTCACGGTGTTCTGGGAGCGTGGCAGCAAGGAAATCATGCAGAACGCATTCCATCTCGGCACGCAGCGATTGCAGCAAAGCTCGGCCGCGATCTGAGGCGCTGCAAAGCACGGCAATGCTCGGATCGTTCGGCCACATCGGGTATCCGCGGTTCTGCGCGACCGGCGACCGACGAATCCAGCTCGCGCTTTGTCACGGTGAACCGCGCCGCCAGAGTGGCGTAGACTTGCGTGGCGACCAACCGCCAAACCGTATCCAGCAGGGCCCATGCCGGAAATCCATCTCGACGACGGGCGCCGCGTGCCCTACAGCATCCGCATCTCGCCGCGCAGCCGGCGCGTACGCCTCACCCTGAATCCGCGCGACGGGCTGGTCATGGTCAGTCCGCCCGGTGTCGACAACGCCGAGCTGGCGGCGCTCGCGACAAGCTGGCGCGACTGGATTGCCCGGCAACTCGACGAGATGGGCATTGCCGACCTCGCTGCCCGCGAGCGGCGTCGCGCGCTGCCGGAGAACATTGCCCTGCCCGCGCTGGGCGAGGACTGGGGCGTGCTGTACCGATACGCGCCCGCGGCCGCGCCACGCGTGCGCGAGAAGGGCGCCTCTGCCATCGTGCTGGGCGGTGACGTGTCCGATCACCCGGCCTGCGTCTCGGCGTTGCGCCGCTGGCTGATGCGGCGTGCGCGGCAGACGCTGCCGGATTGCCTGGAGCGCGTCGCGGCCGAGACGCGGCTCGACTTCGCCACGGTGTCGATCCGCGGCCAGCGCAGCCGCTGGGGCAGCTGCTCGGCGACGGGCGACATCAGCCTCAACTACCAGCTGCTGTTCCTGCCGCCGCACCTCCTCCGCCACGTGCTGGTGCACGAGCTCTGCCACACGGTCGAACTCAACCACTCGCCGCGATTCTGGCGGACCGTTGCCCGCTTCGAGCCCGATCTGGTGCAGCTGCGCGAGGAGATGCGCCGTTCGTGGAGTCATGTGCCAGGCTGGCTCCTGGCCGCCATCTAGGGTCGTGCCGCGCCGCGCGGGCCACTGCGGTCGCTGTGCTATGATCGGCCCATCATCGATCTCCCCACCCTTCGCGCGGAAAGCAGCATGACCGCAATCGACCCGATGCATCTAGGCCACATGGCCGCCGAGGCCGAACTGGTGAAGGCGTTCCTGCGCTCGAAGCATCCGGTGGAACTGAGCGAGGCCGAGATCGCCGACTACAAGGCACGCATCACGGCGCGGCTGCGCGAGAAGGACGCCGTGCTCGTGGCGCACTACTACACCTCGCCGCTGGTGCAGGCGCTCGCCGAGGAAACCGGCGGCTGCGTGTCCGATTCGCTGCAGATGGCGCGCTTCGGCCATGATCATCCGGCCACCACCCTGGTCGTGGCGGGCGTGCGTTTCATGGGCGAGACCGCAAAGATCCTCACGCCCCGGAAGCGCGTGCTGATGCCCACGCTGGAGGCGACCTGCTCGCTCGACGTGGGTTGCCCCGCGGACCTGTTCGGCGAATTCTGCGACCAGCACCCCGAGCGCACTGTGGTTGTCTATGCCAACACCTCGGCCGCCGTGAAGGCGCGCTCCGACTGGGTCGTTACCTCGAGCATCGCGCTCGAGGTGGTCGAGTACCTCGGCGGTCGCGGCGAAAAGATCCTGTGGGCGCCCGACAAGTACCTGGGTTCGTGGGTGCAGCGCCAGACGGGGGCCGACATGCTGCTCTGGGAGGGCAGCTGCATCGTGCACGAGGAGTTCAAGGCCAAGGGAATCGAGGACCTGCGCAAGGTCTACCCGGATGCCGCCGTACTGGTGCACCCGGAGTCGCCCGAAGCCGTGATCGCGCTGGCCGACGCCGTCGGCAGCACCACGCAGATCATCGACGCGGCGCGCCGCTTGCCAAATCCGCAATTCATCGTCGCGACCGATCAGGGCATCTTCTACCAGTTGCAGCAGCAGGTGCCCGCCAAGGAATTCATCATCGCGCCCACCGCCGGCGAGGGCGCTACCTGCCGTAGCTGCGCGAATTGCCCGTGGATGGCGATGAACGAACTGCAGAGCCTGCTCGCTTGCCTCGAGCAGGGGGCGAACGAAGTCCACGTCGATCCCGCGCTCGGCGCGAGGGCAATGCTGCCGCTGCAGCGCATGCTGAATTTCTCGCGCGAGCGCGCGCTCGCGGTGAAGGGCAACGCCTGATTCGTGGCTCCGGCTCCGGCCGGACAATGACCGGATCCGTGGGTCCGGCTTCAGCCGGACACGGGCTGTCCGAATGAATTCGGACCCACGAGTCCCGACCTACAGCTTGATCTCTTCGCGCATCTCGCGGATATCCGCGATGCGCGCCTGCACGCTCGCGGTGATATGGAAATCGCCCTGGGCGAGATCAAGGGCGTAGCCGAGCTGGCGCTCGGCGAGGTCCAGCGCCCCGTTCAGGATGAAGTACTCCGCGCGGGCCCGGTGCACATCGATGATGCTCCCGGCGAGCCCGTGGGTCTCGGCCAGCTCGTACCACAGCTGCGGGTCGTCGGGCTTGCGCTGCGCATGGTCCTCCAGCACGCGTTCCGCGTCCTTCGGCCTGCCGGTGCGCAGCAGCGCATTCGCATAGGCCATCGTCAGCGGATGGTTGCCGGGATTGACGTCCAGCTGCCGGCGCAGGCGCTGCGCTGCCGCTTCGGGCTTGCCGGAGGCCAGCTCGATGTCCGCGGCGGCGATGACGAACGCGATCTTGTCCGGATGGTTCTGCAGCAGCGGCGCCAGCGTTGCGCGCGCTTCGTCGAACTCGCCGGCCCTGGTCAGCGCGAGCGCCAGCCCGTAGACATTGCCGATCGCGGCGCCGCCGTCCTTCTCGATCTCGGCGCGAAAACGCTTGATCGCGAAGCCGGGAGTCTCGTCGAAGCCGAGCTGGACGCGAGCGCGCATCAGCCCGAAATCCTCGCTGTCCACGCGCCCCTGATCGGCGTAGTTGCGCGCGCGGTTCTGCGAGTCGGCGACGCGGCTCTCCGTGACCGGGTGCGACAGCAGGAATTCCGGCGGGCGCTGCCCCGCATAGCGCAGCGATTCGAGCATGCGCGAGAACATCCGCGGCATGCCGTCGGCGTCATAGCCCGCCTCCACCAGCGTCAGCATCCCGATGCGGTCCGCCTCGCGTTCGTGCGCGCGACTGAAGCGCAGCTGCTGCTGCTGGATGGCGGCCTGGGTCGCGGTGATGGCGGCCATGCCGGCATTGCCTCCGGCGGTGGCGGCGACCACAAGGCTTCCCAGCAGCGCGAGCATGTTGGGCACGGCGTTGGCGCGCGCCTCCTCGACGCCGCGCGCGAAGTGCCGCTGGCTGAGGTGAGCCAGTTCGTGCGCGATCACGGAGGCCATTTCGTCCTCGTGCCGGGCAGAGAGCAGCAGGCCGTTGTGGATGCCCATGACCCCGCCGGGCACCGCGAAGGCGTTGATCGTCGGATTCTCGACCACCACGAGCTTCAGTTGCGCGTCGCTCAGCTGGCTGTGCTCCGCGAGATCGAAGACGACATGCTCGAGGTAATCCGTCAGCAGCGGATCCGATACGGTGCGGACCTGGCTGCGGAACATGCGCAGCCACGCTTCCCCGAGCTTGCGTTCGGCTTGCGGCGAGACCACGGCAGAGGATGCGTCACCGAGCGCGGGAAGCTCGATGTCCACGGCGCGTGCACTGCCGGTGTTCACGGCAAGCGCGATACAGCCGGCGGCAACGAGAGCACGGCGCGGCGAGCTCGCGCGGAGCAGGGGCAAATACACGTGAGGCAACGTCCTGTGATGATGCGTCCAGAGACGCCCCGTTTGATCGCGCGCGCGGCAAATAATTCCCCGCGGTTGCCTGCGCGCCTTGGGGCGCCGGGTGCCGGTGGCTATACTAGCACGCCGTCGCATGCGCGACGGTCCGGGCCGGGGAGTGGATCGATGCACGAGGTGGATGCGCGCGGAATGTCCTGTCCGCTGCCCCTGCTGAAGGCCAAGAAGGCGCTGAACGGCATGGGGCCCGGGGAGCGCGTGCGCGTGCTCAGTACCGACGCCGGCTCCGTGCGGGATTTCCGTGTCTTCTGCGAGCAGAGTGGCAACGAGCTGCTCGAATTCTCCTGCGAGGATGACATCTACACCTACGTGCTGCGCAAGCGCGGCGACTGAACGGGCACCGGGCGGACGCGTAATGATCAATACCGTGCGCAAGTGGATGGATCGCTATTTCGCCGAGGAAGAGGCCCTGATCCTGCTGTTGCTGCCCGTACTGGGAGTGCTCCTCATCGCGACGCTCGGCGACGTGCTGAGGCCCTTGATCGCCGCAGCAGTACTGGCCTTCATGATCCAGGGACTGGTCGGGTGGCTGGCGCGCCGCGGCGTGCCCGAGTCGCTGGCCCTCGGCCTGGCCTTTGCCGTGTTCACGGGCATCTTCCTCGCGTTCTTCCTGGTGCTGCTGCCGCTGGTCTGGAACCAGCTGCGCAGCCTGGTGAGCGATCTTCCCGGCATGCTCGAGTCGCTGCGCCAGGCGGTCATGCAGGTGCGCGACGCCTATCCGCAGTTCATCAGCGAGGCGCAGATCCGCGAGATGATGGAGCGCAGCAGCCGGGACATGGCCGGTCTCGGCCAGGCCGCCCTGTCGTTCTCGCTGGCGTACCTGCCGGGCGTTTTCGGGCTGGCGATCTACGTCGTCATCGTGCCGCTGCTGGTGTTCTTCTTCCTCAAGGACCGACGCCAGATCCTGGCGTGGTGCGCGAACCTGCTGCCGGAGGAGCGGCCGCGGATGTCGCGCATCTGGCACGAGATGGACGAGCAGCTGGCCAATTACGTGCGCGGCAAGGGCGTCGAGATCCTGATCGTCGGCGCCGTGTCGATCGTCGCCTTCTCGCTGTTCGGCCTGGGCTATGCGTTGCTGCTGGGGTTCCTGGTCGGGCTGTCGGTCGTGATTCCCTACGTCGGGGCGGTGGTGGTCACGGTGCCGGTGGCGGTGGTGGCCTGGTTCCAGTGGGGCTGGACCCCGATGTTCGGCTACCTGATGCTCACCTACCTCGTGATCCAGATCCTCGACGGCAATGTACTCGTGCCGTTGCTGTTCTCCGAGGCGAACAACCTTCACCCGGTCGCGATCATCTTCGCGGTGCTCGTGTTCGGTTCTGTCTGGGGCGTGTGGGGGGCTTTTTTCGCCATCCCGCTCGCCACGCTCGTCAAGGCCATGATGAGCGCCTGGCCGCGCTCGCACGCCGGCGCGCCGGCGCCGCAAACGCAGCGGTGAAACTGCCGAGTGTTCCGGTGGTCTGACCCAAACATCCGCAATTCGTCTCCTGGAGTCGCAATGTCCGTAGTCGCTGTACCGAAATCCCTCGTGCTGATGTTGCTGTTCGCGCTGCTGGCGGCCTGCGCCGGCTCGCCACCACGCGAGGCGACTGTTATCCGAGGCGAGCAGGACGGTCGCGAATACCGCTATCTCGAGCTGCCGAACCGCATGCGCGTGCTGCTGGTCTCGGATCCGCAGACCGACAAGGCTGCCGCCAGCCTGCACGTGCGCGCCGGCAGCGGCAACGACCCGCGCTCTCGCCAGGGACTGGCGCACTTCCTGGAGCACATGCTGTTCCTGGGGACCGCGAAGTATCCCGATCCCGGCGAATACCAGGAGTTCATCAGCGCGCACGGTGGCTCGCACAATGCCTACACCTCGGTCGACCACACGAACTACTTCTTCGACATCGAACCGGGCAGCCTCACGCCCGCGCTGGACCGGTTCGCGCAATTCTTCGTCGCGCCGCTGTTCAACCGCGAGTATGTCGAGCGCGAGATGAACGCGGTCGATTCCGAGTACAAGCTCGGTCTCAAGGACGACGCGCGGCGCGAATACGACGTGCTGCGCGAGCTGGTGCAGCCCGGGCATCCGCTGGGCTCGCTCGCGGTGGGTAACCTGAAAACGCTCGGCGAAGGCGAGAGCGACATCCGCGAGGACCTGCTCGCGTTCTACGCCACGCATTATTCCGCGAACGCCATGACCCTCGTGGTGCTGGGGCGCGAGTCACTGGACGAGCTCCAGTCGATGGTCGACGCGCGTTTCGCTGCCGTGGCGGACCGTTCGGCCACCGAATTGACGCAGGTGCCGTCAATGTTCGCCCCCGGCACCCTACCGCTGGAGGTGCGCATCCGCCCCGAGCAGGAGCTGCGCGAGCTCACGCTGCTGTTCCCGCTGCCCTCGGCGCGCGCGCATTATGCCGCCAAGCCACTCGAATACATCGGCGACCTGCTGGGGCATGAGGGTCCGGGCAGCGTGCTGTCGGTGCTGAAGGCGCGCGGCTGGGCCGAGAGCCTGAGCGCCGGCGCGGGGCTCGACCTGTATGGCGAGGACGCCTTCCAGCTCAGCCTGCAACTCACGGAGGAGGGCGTGGCGCATTATCGCGACATCGTTGCGCTGCTGTTTCGAGCCATCGACCAGATGCAGGAGGGCGGCGTCGAGGAGTGGCGATTCCGCGAGCAGGAGAAGCTCGGCGACCTGGCATTCCGCTTCCGCGAGAAAGGCAGCCCCACCGGCGCGGTGATCGCGCTGTCCAACGCGCTGCAGGATTACCCGGTGGCCGAGGCGCTGCGCGGTCCCTACCTGTTCCGCGATTACGAGCCCGCGCTGATCCGCGAGTACCTGGGCTACCTGCGTCCGGACAACCTGCTGCTGACGCTGTCGCACCGCGACGTGCAGACCGACCGCGAGAGCCGCTGGTTCGGCACGCCCTACGCCGTGCAGAAACTCGATGCCGGCGAGCTTGCGCGGCAGGCTGGCGCCGCGGACGGCGAGCTGGCGCTGCCGGTGCCCAACGAGTTCATTCCCGGACGCGTGGCGCTGAAGCCGCTGCAGGGCAACGCCGACAGACCGGCTCTGCTGGCCGACGAGCCCGGCTACCGGATGTGGCACCTGCAGGACAGCGCCTACCCGGTGCCCAAGGCCTCGATCTACCTGCAGCTGCTCTCGCCGGCGGCGAACGACAACGCCCGCGACGCCGCGCTCGCGGCGCTGCAGGCGCGCCTGGTGAGCGACGCGCTCAACGAGTACGCCTACCCGGCGAGCCTCGCGGGCCTGCAGTACAGCGTCGAGTCGGGCGCGCGCGGACTCACCGTGAAGATTGCCGGCTACGACGACAAGCAGCGCGTGCTGCTCGCCAAGGTGCTGCAGACGCTGCCCCGGGGCCGTTTCGCGCCCGATCGTTTCGAGGGCATCAAGACCGAGATGCTGCGCGACTGGGCCAACAGCGCCAAGCGGCGCCCCTTCCTGCAGTTGGTGGACGAGATGCGCGCGAGCCTGGTGGCGCGCAGCTACCGCGACGAGGAACTGCGGGCGGCGCTGGAGCCTGCGGGTCCCGAAGAGCTGGAGCGCTTCGTGCGCGAGCTTTTCGCCACGGGCACGCTGGAGATCCTGGTGCACGGAAACTTCAGCGCCGACGAGGCGCGCGGGATCGCGCGGCTCGCGCACGAGACGCTCGGCGCGGTGCCGCCGGATGCGCTGCCGCCGGTCGAGGTCGTGCAGCTTCCCCCCGGTGCGCTGGTGCGCGGCATCAACGTCGATCACCCGGATTCGGCCCTGCTGATGTACCTGCAGGGCGCCGCGGGTTCCGATGCCGAGCGCGCCCGCGTGGCCCTCAGCGCGCAGATACTCGGTGCGCCCTTCTTCAACGAGCTTCGCACCGAAAGGCAGCTCGGTTACGTGGCCTTCGCCCAGGCCTATCCGCTGCATCGCGTGCCGGCACTGGTGCTCGCGGTGCAGTCGCCGGTGGCCGCACCCGGCGCGCTGGCGCGGGAGTTCGAAGCCTTCCTGCAGCGACAGGTCACCGCGGCGCAGGCGCTCGACGAGGCGTCGTTCGCGCGCCAGCGCCAGGCGCTGGTCGACCGGCTGCGCGAGTCGCCGAAGTCCCTCGGCGAACGCAGCGAGCGACTGTGGGCGGACGCGATGCTCGGTGCCTACGGCTTCGATGACCGCGAGCGCGTCGCCACGCAGGTCGAGCGCATCGGTCGCGAGGAGTGGGTGGAGTACTTCCGCACGCAGATCGCGGGCGCGGCGCGGCGCGCGATGCTGCTGCAGAGCCGCGGCACGGCGCATGCGCAAGTGAACGATCCGCCATTGCCGGGACGCGTGCTCGCACCCGGCGACGCGTGGCGCGAGGACGCCGGGTATTTTCGCTTCCAACGCGAGGCGAAAGTGCCGCAAGCGCCCGCGCCGGCGGACTAGCGCCAGGGCGCGAGGCGCCGCGCATACCGCTGTTGTCGCCGGAGCGGCTAAACTGGCGCCAATCCGAAACCGCCGGGGCAGTACGCTGTCCGGCCAGCCCACGCACAGGAGTATTCATGCAGGAGGATATCGATTCCGCGGAAACCGGCGAATGGCTGGAATCGCTGGAAGCCGTGGTGCGCAATCGCGGCAAGGCCCGCGCGGCTTACCTGCTGAAACGGCTCGCCGACCACGCCACCGGTGCCGGCGTGCGCCTGCCGCCGGCAATCACCACGCGTTATCGCAACACCATTGCGCCCGAGGCGGAGAAGCGCATGCCCGGCGACCTCTTCGTCGACCGGCGCATCCGCTCGCTGATCCGCTGGAACGCGCTCGCGATGGTGATGCGCGCCAACGACGATGACGAGGGCCTCGGCGGCCACATCGCGACCTTCCTCTCGAGCGCCACGCTCTACGACGTGGGCTTCAATTATTTCTTCCGCGGCAACAGCCCCGGCAAGCCGGGTGACCTGGTGTTCTTCCAGGGGCACAGCGCGCCCGGGATGTATGCTCGCTCGTATCTCGAGGGGCGGCTCAGCGAGGAGCAGCTCGACAATTTCCGCCGCGAAGTCGACGGGCGCGGGTTGTCGTCCTACCCGCACCCGTGGCTGATGCCCGATTACTGGCAGTTCCCGACGGTGTCGATGGGCCTCGGCCCGATCCAGGCGATCTACCAGGCGCACGTGATGCGCTACCAGCAGAATCGCGGGCTGGTCGACCACGGCGACCGCAAGGTGTGGGCCTTCCTGGGCGACGGCGAATGCGACGAGCCCGAGGCGCTGGGAGCCATCGGGCTCGCCGGTCGCGAGCAGCTGGACAACCTGATCTTCGTCGTCAACTGCAACCTGCAGCGCCTCGACGGACCGGTGCGCGGCAACGGCAAGATCATCCAGGAGCTCGAGGGCATCTTCCGCGGCGCGGGCTGGAACGTGATCAAGGTGATCTGGGGCCGGCTGTGGGACCCGCTGTTCGCGCGCGACGAGTCGGGGCGGCTGCAGCAGCGCATGGACGAAGTCTGCGACGGCGAGTACCAGAACTACAAGTTCAACGGCGGCGCCTACACGCGCGAGCACTTCTTCGGCAAGTATCCCGAGACGCGCGAGCTGGTGCAGGATCTCTCCGACGACGACATCATGTATCTCAACCGTGGCGGCCACGATCCCTACAAGGTCTACGCGGCCTACCACGAGGCGTTTCACCACAAGGGCCAGCCCACGGTGATCCTCGCCAAGACCGTGAAGGGCTACGGCATGGGCGCCTCGGGCGAGGCAGCCAACGAGACCCACTCCGTCAAGAAGATGGATCTCGAGAGCCTGAAGAAATTCCGCACCCGCTTCGGCATCCCGCTGCGCGACGACGAGCTGAAGTCCGTGCCCTACTACCGCCCGGCGCCCGACAGTCCCGAGATGGTCTACATGCGCCAGCGCCGCGAGGCGCTCGGCGGCAACCTGCCCAGCCGCCTCGTCACGGACGAACAGTTGCCGGTGCCGGCGCTCGATGCCTTTGCGGCGCAGCTCAAGGGCAGCGCGCACCGCGAGATCTCGACCACGATGGCCTTCGTGCGCCTGTTGTCGACGCTGGTGAAGGATCCCGGCATGGGCGATCGCGTCGTTCCCATCGTGCCCGACGAGGCGCGTACCTTCGGCATGGAGGGGATGTTCCGCCAGCTCGGCATCTATTCCTCGGTGGGGCAGCGCTACACGCCGCACGACGCGGCACAGATTCTGTTCTACAAGGAAGACCACAAGGGGCAGATCCTGGAGGAGGGCATCAACGAGGCGGGCGCGATGTCGGCGTGGATCGCCGCGGGGACTTCCTATGCCAACCACAACCTCACCCAGGTCCCGTTCTACATCTTCTATTCGATGTTCGGCTTCCAGCGCATCGGCGACCTGGCCTGGGCGGCCGGCGACCAGCAGGCGCGCGGCTTCCTGATCGGTGCGACCTCGGGGCGCACCACGCTGAACGGCGAAGGCCTGCAGCACCAGGACGGCCACAGCCACCTGCTGGCCGCGACGATTCCCAACTGCGTCAGCTACGACCCGACCTACGCCTACGAAGTCGCCGTGATCGTGCATCACGGTCTCGAGTTGATGTACGGCCGGCGCGAGAGCAAGTTCTTCTACATCACCACGATGAACGAGAACTACCAGCACCCCGAGATGCCGGCGGGCGCCGAGGAGGGCATCATCCGCGGCATGTACCGCCTCGAGAGCGCGGCGCCGAAGGCGAAGACCGTGGTGCAGCTGATGGGCTGCGGCTCGATCCTGCGCGAGGTGCGGGCCGCCGCGGCGTTGTTGCGCGCGGACTTCGGCATCGACGCCGATGTGTGGAGCCTCACCAGCATCAACGAGCTGCGCCGTGACGGCCTCGACGCCGAACGCTGGAACCTGCTGCACCCCACGGCAAAGGCGCCGCGGGTGCCGTACATTACGCAGATGCTCGATGGCGCTACGGGACCGGTGATCGCGTCCACCGACTACACCAGGGCCTGGGCCGACGGGCTGCGGCCCTTCATCCGGCAGCGCTACGCCGTGCTGGGCACGGACGGCTTCGGGCGCAGCGACACGCGCGCTCGCCTGCGGCATTTCTTCGAGGTGGACCGCCATTTCGTGGCCGTGGCGGCGCTGAAGGCCCTGGCCGACGAGGGGCGCGTCAAGCCCGCGAAGGTGGCGGAAGCGATTGCGAAATACGGCATCGATCCCGCTAAGCCGAACCCGGCGAACGCGTGAACCGGTGACTCGAGCCGTCAGCCCTGGACAAAGGAAATAGCGTGAAGCGTGAAAGCGTGAAGGTCCCCGAACTCGGCGGGGCGAGCGAAGTGGAAGTGATCGAGATCGCGGTCGCCGACGGTGCCGCGGTCGCCATCGGGCAGACCCTGATTACCCTGGAGTCCGACAAGGCCTCGATGGAGGTGCCCTCGCCGCTCGCGGGCACGGTGCGCGGCATCAGCGTGAAGGTCGGCGATCGCGTGCGCGAAGGCGACGAGATCCTCGTGATGGAGATCGCGGGCGAGGCTGCCTCGGCGTCCGCGCCGCCGGTGACGCCCGCGTCCACCGTAACGGCTGCGCCAGCACCCGCTCCCGTCGCGCCCGGGGAGGGGCCCGCACCGGCGGCGCCGACCGCCGGCGGCGTTGTGCTCGCGCTGCGGGTGCCGGATCTCGGCGGTGCCGACAGCGTGGAGGTCATCGAGATCTCGGCGCGCGCGGGCGACAGCGTGACGGAAGGCGCGTCGCTGCTGGTGCTGGAGGGCGACAAGGCCTCGATGGAATTCCCGGCCCCCGCCGATGGCACCTTGCTCGCGCTCGACATCAAGGTGGGCGACAGGGTGACGAGCGGGCAGAAGCTCGGCGAGCTGCGCACGGCCGCGGCGGCGGCTGCCGCTCCCGTGGCGCAACCGGCGGCTGTCGTCGCCGCGCCCGTGGCTGTCGCCGATGTGGCGGCGCCTGCAGCAGCACCAGCGCCTGACGTGCAGGCCACGCTCGCCGATGGCGACGCGGTGGCGGCGATCACGCGCGTGTTCGAGAAGGAGACCCGCCTGGCGGCCGGGCGCGCGCCGAGCGCAGCGGCGGCACCGGTCTATGCCGGGCCTGCGGTGCGCCAGCTGGCGCGCGAGATCGGCATCCCGCTGGACGAGGTGCGCGGCAGTGGCCCGAAGGGGCGCATCCTCAGGGAAGACCTGCGCAGCTACGTGAAGACGCGGCTGGCAGCGCCGCCGGCGACCGCGTTGCCGACCGTGCCGGACGTGGATTTCGCGGCTTTCGGCCCGATCGAGACGGTTGCGCTGAGCAATATCCAGAAAGCCACCGTGACCAATATGTCGCGCAGCTGGCTGAACGTGCCGCACGTCACGCAGTTCGACTACGCCGACGTCACCGAGCTCGAGGCTTTCCGCGACAGCCTGAAGCCCGAGATGGAGCAGCGCAAGAACAAGCTCACGCCGCTGCCTTTCCTGCTGCTCGCCGTGGCACGCGCGCTGCGCGAGCACCCGCGCTTCAACGCCGCGCTGGCGCCCGACGGTGCGAACCTGGTGCTGAAGAAGTACTGCCACGTCGGCATCGCGGTCGACACGCCGCAGGGCCTCGTGGTGCCCGTGATCCGCGACGTCGACCGCAAGTCGGTGTGGGAACTGGCCGCCGAGGCGCGCGAACTGGCCGACAAGGCGCGCAACCGCAAGCTGAAGCTTGCCGAGATGCAGGGCGCCTGCTTCACGATCTCCAGCCTCGGCAACATCGGCGGCGAAGGCTTCACGCCGATCGTGAATGCGCCGGAGGTCGCGATCCTCGGCGTATCGAAACTCGCGGTGCGACCGGTGTGGAACGGGCAGGAATTCCTGGCGCGCAAGACGCTGCCGCTATCGCTGTCCTACGACCACCGCGTGATCAACGGCGCGGACGCGGGCAACTTCCTGAGCTTCCTGGTGGTCGTTCTGGGCGATCTGCGACGCCTGCTGCTGTAGATCGCTTGCGCGCCGCCGGCGGGCGCGATTCTGTCAGGTTTTTTTACACGCGGCCGGCGCGGGGGCTGCGTCCGGTCGTTGCGCGCCCGCGGTTGTTCGGCGACCCGTCCGCACCGAATGAGGGCGAGCCCTGTCCCCTTTGGGGCGAGAACGTGTGTTCGCGCCCGGTTTTCCGCGATTCCCGGGGCATTAAAAAGTATTTAGTTTTGTGTGCTTGCGCACAGTTATAGAGCTGGCGCATAGTCTCGGCCTTGACAAAATTCGAATCTAGTATTTCGGCGCGATCCTTGCTTGTGCAATCAGGGTCAGCTCGGTGGCGGCGCTCCGCGCCAACAGCTTCGAGGTTCTCGCGCACTGAGCCTCGGAAAATGTGGGCAGCCAGATCAAAAGTCGAGGTGAATCATGAAGACCGTTCCCGCATTGCTTGCCGGTACCCGGTCCGCGACGTCACTGCTGGTCCTGGCAGGCACATTGATGCTGCAGGCCGGCGAGGCGGCAGCTGCGAAGTGGCAGTACTGCGTCAGTAACTCGACCAGCACCCACGGCCTGTACACCAACGACGTCTACTACTCGCCACAGTGCGACGCGTCTTCGCGCGACTGCATTTCCCGCGAGCACTTCTTCTCGTGGCTGAAGGATGACCCGGCGACTGCTGACGTCGAGACCTGTGCCAGCACGCTGACCATCGATGACAGCGCCGGGACGGCCTTGCTGACGGGCAAGGTGAAAGGCAACAAGAACACCATGGTGGTCGACGTGAACCTCGCGCTCGGCGGGCTGCACAGGTGCGTCGTCGGCACGGACCCCCTCTACTGGCCGAGCAAGTGGGGCAAGACACCGGTTTTCGGCACCACGACGGGAGAGGATCCGCTGGCCGGGACCTGGTGGTGTGCGGGCACCATCAGGGGTCCAATTGGCAAACCCGGGGAGTCGCTGTATCAGCCCGTCGATGCACCCAGCCCGCCCAGCATCCTGCAGTTCGGCGTGGGAGCCAATGGAATCTCCAAGACGGGCCGTGGCGGCTATGCGACATTCCCGGTCAGCATACCGGGCCAGACTAGCAACAAGACCTGGGAGCTCGGCATGTTGCTCAGCCTGCCCAAGCGCCTGAACAGCGCGCCGGTAGCGCGGCCCGACAGCGTTGCCACCACGGAGGATACGCCTGTCTCGATCTGCCCCGCCGGAAACGATTCGGACCCGGACGGCGACAAGCTCACCGTCACGGTCACGAACTCGCCCCTGCACGGCACGCTGGGTGCCGTCGATTCGAAAGGCTGTGTGCGCTACACGCCGGAGGCCAACTGGTCCGGCAGCGACAGCTTCACTTACCGGGTCGGTGACGGGGCCGGCGGCACGGCATCGGGCACGGTGAGCATCAGTGTCGCGCCGGTCAACGATGCGCCGTTCGCGGTCAACGACCCCACCTCCAGCCTGAAGACGAAGTTCAAGGTTAAGGAAGGCAGCGCGACGCCCCTCGTGCTCACCAGGGCTTACCTGGTGGACGCGAACGACTACGACATCGACAATCCGACGTCGGACCTGGTCATCAGCGGCTTCACCCAGCCCGCAGGCGGAACCGTGGCCCAAACGTCCGGTGGACTTTCCTACACCCCTGGGTCCGGCTTCAGTGGCGTGGACAGGTTCACCTACAGGGTGTCCGATCCCGACAACGCCTCCAGCAATTGGGCTGCGGTGGAAATCAGCGTCGCGCCGATATTCCGGATAGTGAATTGCCCGACCGACTCGACCGACCAGGGCGACAACAGCGACGGCACGGTGGATCGCAAGGACTGCCTGATCGACTGGCTCGGTGACGGGAGCTTCCTGACCAGTTTCAATGACGAACCGGACATCAAGGGGCGCATCGAACTCGATGGCGTGTACGACATCGAGGACCCGCGCCTGCATTGCGGCGGCACGCCGCCGGTTCCGGACGCTGAAATCGAGGATTCCGTCAACGGCGTCACGCTGCGGCAGACCTGGGGGGCGGCGAGCGGTGTGCCGGCGTCGGCGCAGTTGCCGGGCCTGGAGGTCACGCCGATCGACGTGGACTCCGGAACCGTCCGCATACCGTGGTACATCTGCGGCATGCCCAACCTGGAAATCGGCGGGAAACCGGTCTTCCGCCTGATCAATGCCAAAGCGGATTTCCTGGCGGAAAGTGCCACTCAGGACACGGACTTCCGGGACGTCGTGAACTCGGTGGTCGAGCACGAAGTGGACGCCAACGGTCCCACCAATCCGGCCTATGAGTGCTTGCCCGATGTGACCACCAACGTCGACCCGCTGATCGGTTGGCTGCCGCGCAACGACGAGATACCGTACGTGGTCGGCAACGGCTACGCCCGTGAGGGCCAGGTCCGCGACGTCACGACGGGATGCGCCAGCGTGCGTGGCGGAGCCCTGACCCGCTCCTACCTGTTGAAGGATCTGATCTACTTCGACGGTTCCGCCGATCCGGGGCGGTATGGAACTGGCGTGACCGGGACAGACAACCCGGGTTTCCGGGCTATCGTCCGTGCGGAGCTCGACGACCTCGAGCAGACCCTGCTGCAGCCCGGCAGGGCCTTTGCCGAGGACGGGACGCGCAGCTCCTGCGTGGTTGCGGACCAGAACATCATCTCGAATGTCTGGCCGCAGCCGGGCAATCTCACGGGCGGCAGCCTGCTGATCGAGAAAATCCGCAGCAGCTTCGACGCCGGGGACTACACCGGCGTGCTCTCGCGGCTGGATTGGCTGCTCACGGAGCTCAGGCAGGCGACGACCGCGAACAACAAGGGCGGCGGTCTCTGGTCTGCGTTCGACACCTGCTACTTCAAGGACGACAAGATCTGGAATCTCCCCGAGTATGCGGTGCTGGATTCCTGCAGCGTGGATTCCTCAACGGGCGTCGAGACGTGCCCGGATTACCCGGATCCGGGATCGGGCTACATCCCGCGCAACTTCCGCGGTGACCTGGAGGCACAGGTGCTGCACCTGCAGTGGCACATCAGGCACAAGCTGCTCGGCCAGCCGGTTGAAAAGCTCCCGTCGATCATCCCCGAGGCGCCCGGGTAGCGGGCAGCGGGGGGGTAGCCCCTGCTCCGGCCTCTTGCACCCCCGCCGACTGGCGGGGGTCTTGTTTTGACGCTAAGGTCGCAGCCGTGCGGGTGGCGTCACCATCCATCCGCAGTACCTGGAGCCCTGGCTCCGACCGGAGACGCGCTTGGACACGGAGCACGCATACCGCTACAAGGCCTTCATCAGCTACAGCCACCGTGACCAGAAGTGGGCAGGCTGGCTGCACCGTGCGATTGAGACCTATCGTGTACCCAAGCACCTGGTCGGCCAGCAGACCTCGATGGGAACGATCCCGGCGCGCACCGCGCCGGTGTTCCGAGACCGTGACGAACTCGCCAGCGCCACCGACCTCGGCACCAAGCTGCGCGAGGCGCTCGAGGGCTCGGCCTGCCTGCTGGTGATCTGCTCGCCAGCTTCGGCGGCTTCGCACTGGGTCAACGAGGAAATCCTCTCCTTCAAGCGGCTCGGTCGCGCGGACCGTATCTTCGCGCTGATCGTCGGCGGCGAGCCCTATGCCTCGGGCATGCCGGGGCGTGAGCGGGAGGAGTGCTTCCCGCCGGCGTTGCGCTTCCAGCTCGACGAGCAAGGCAATCTCGGCGACACGCCCGCGGAGCCGATTGCGGCGGACGCGCGCGCGGGAAAGGATGGCAAGACCAACGCGCAGATCAAGCTCCTGGCGGGTATGCTCGGCCTCGGTTTCGACGCGCTGCGCCAGCGCGAGCAGCAGCGACGCCAGCGGCGGCTGGCGATCGTCGCCGCGTGCTCGATGGCCGGCATGGTGCTCGCGACCGGACTCGCGACCATGGCGGTGATCGCGCGCAACGAAGCCGAGCGCCAGCGCGTCCGTGCCGAGAAGGAAGCGGAGACCGCCCGCAAGGTGTCCTCGTTCATGGTGGGGCTGTTCAGGGTCGCGGACCCCAGCGAGGCGCGCGGCAAGGCGATCACGGCGCGCGAGATCCTCGAGGCGGGCGGGCGTCGCATCGACACCGAGCTGCGCGGCGAGCCCGCGGTGCAGGCCGACCTGATGGACACCATCGGCACCGTGTACGCGGGGCTCGGCCTCTACGACGATGCAACCGGAATGCTCGAGGAGGCACTGGCGAAGCGCCGTTCCCTCCCCGTCGTCGATCCGCGGGTCGTGGCGAACAACCAGGTCCAGCTCGCCAACGTGCTCACCGAAAAGGCGCAGATCGCGGACGCGGAGAAGCTCTACCGTGATGCGATCGCAACGCTAGAGGTAGAGCCCGAGGCGGCGGAGCCTCTCTCTCGCGCGCTCGCCGGGCTCGCCGAGGTGTACTACAAGGCCGGTCGCTACGCCGACGCCGAGCCGGTTCTGATGCGGGTGCTCGGGCTGCGCCGGGGCCTGCTTCCGGCGGGTCATGCCGATATCGCGGAGGCGATGGAGGAACTCGGCCTGAACCAGTGGGACCAGGGCAACCTGGAGCGCGCGGAGGAACTGCTACGCGAATCGCTCTCCATGCGCAGCGCCGCGCTCGGCAATGAACCTCACCCCGATGTTGCCGCTCACCTCCTCAACCTCGCGCTGCTGCTGAAGGACCTGAAACAGTACGACGACGCCGAGGCGCTGTTCCGCGAAGCGATGCAGATGAATCACGCGCTCTACGGTGATGTGCACCCGGATATCGCCAGCGGGCTGAACAACCTCGGCACGCTGTTCCGCGCCAGGGGTGACCTCGCGCAGGCCGAGGACAATTTCCGTCGCGCAGCCGACATGCAGCGCCAGTTGCTGGGGCCCGGGCACCCCGACGTCGCACTGGCGCTGAGCAATCTCTCGGTGCTGCTCTTCGACGAGGGCAAACTCGACGATGCCATCGCGACCCAGCGCGAGGCGCTGGCGATACGTGCGAAGGTGCTCGGCAAGAAGCATGTCGACACGGCGAACAGCATGGCGATACTGGGGCGCTGGCTTGCCGAGGCCGGTCCGACGGCAGAAGCCGAAGCGTTGGCACGCGAGGCTCTCGCGCTGCTCACGAAGCTGCGCGAGCCCGGGCACGATGACGTCGCAATGGCGGAAATCGGCCTGGCGCAGGTGCTGGAGATGACACCGGCGCTCGACGAGGCGCTGGCCATGGCCACGAGCGGCACGGCCAAGATGAAGGCCCTGTACGGCGACGAGGACTGGATCGTCATTTACGGCAGTTGCGTCCAGGGCAGCGTGCTGACTGCGATGGGGCGTTTCGCGGAAGCGGAAAAGCGCCTCAAGCCCGGCTACGAGACGCTGGCGAAGAGCGAGGGAGCGGGACCCGCCTACGTGCGCCGTGCCCGCCGGGACCTGGTCGCGCTCTACGAAAAATGGGGGCGCGAGGACCTGGCCCTTACGTATCGCCAGGAAGCCCCCACTGCCGCGCCGGGCTCCTGATCGCGAGCACCGCATCCGGGCCGGCGCCCGCGTCGGAACCACTCAATCGGCAATCAGCTCATAGGTCGTGGCGAAGATGTCGCGACCCACGATCGCACAATCGTCCGCACCGTACTCGACGAGCCAGTCGCCCGGCTTGCCGATGAGTTCGCCGCGCCCGCCCGGAAGCCGCACCCGGAGCGTGTCCTCCAGTTGTCTTGCGAGCACCTCGATGCCGCGCTTGCGGTAGCGCCCGTCGTGCATCGCCGCCGTGGGCGAAACCGGTTCGTACCGTTCCCGGAATACCTCGCGGCGCACCGGCCAGCGATCCCCGGCCGGCGCTGCGACGATCGCATCGCCTGTCTCGTAACGCACGTCGCCTTCGAGGGTGTGGCAGATTCCCGGCGTGCGCGCAAAGCGCACCTGCACCTCCTGCGGGAGCTTGCGCGCCCGGCGCGTGCCGGGCTGGCCTGCAAGCGTGGCTGTCGTGTTCATGCCGGCAGCGTGGTCTCGCGGTGCTTCAGCAGGTCCTGCCACTGGCCGTTCACCTCGGACATGGCCGCGGTGCCCTCGCAGGCCAGTTGCCGCAACCGCAGCCAGGCAATCCAGCGCGAGTCGCTGCGCTGCTCGAGCCGCTCGATGCCGCGCACCACATGCCGCAGGCGAATGCCGGCCTCCTCGGACATCGTGGCGACACGCTCCATCTCGTTGCTGGACACCAGGCCGTGGATACCAGAGGCCAGCGCAGGCAATGCCGCGGTGAACAGCAGCAGCCAATCGGCGTGCAGGAAGAAGTGAGCCACGACGGCGCAGCCCGTCAGCAGGAAGGCGATGCCGGTGGTGTGGTGCAGGCGGTGCGACATGCGGTGGTGCGTTTCGGCGTTGCGGCGGTGGTAATCGGCCTGGCCGACCAGCACGTCGAGCAGGTATTGCCTGGACTCGCTGAAGCGTTCGTGTGCGACGAAGGCGCTCCCGTCGGGCAACCGCGGCAGGCCCGATGCGACCGCGCTGCGCCGCAGTGCCCACTGTTCGGCACCATCCAGCACCCATCGCGCGCGCCCGGATGCCTGCGCATCCGAGCGTCGCGGCACCTGCGTGCAGGATTCCGGTGCCGCCACGAAGGGGTAGCCCAGCCGCAGGCAGCGCAGTTCCTCGGCAACCAGGCGATGCGACAGCCATTCGCCGTGCCAGCGCCGCCGCGAGGCGAGCATGACCAGCACGCAGATGAACATGATCATGCCGAGCTCGACCCAGGTCCAGAAGCTGCTGTGATCGGAAACGCCGAGCTTGATGTTGCCGGCCACGGCGGCGAATACCGCCAGCGTCGCGAAGGCGTAGAGGAACAGGGTCACGTCGCGACGGATGCCGGCGGCCAGGTTGGCCTGGTAGTCCGACCAGTTGAAGCGCTCCTCGATGCCGGCCGGCTCGACCGGCAGCGCCGAGGCTGCCGCGCCGTCGGCGCCGCGCTCTGCCGCGACGCCGAACCACGGCCTGGTCGCGTCGCGCGCGAAAACCTTGCGGATGCCCGTGAGCAGGCTCGCGGGTGCCAGCGAACCGCCCAGCGTCACCTTCAGCAATTCGCTGACGATACCCGCGCGACGTTCGCTGAACCGCGAGCCGGCGCGCTGCGTGAAGTAACGCCGCACCCGGTCACACAGGGCGGGGCTGACGCGCCCGGCCGCCTGCGGGGCGAGGGGGTTGGCGATCAGCGCGAGCTCCACGTCGAGCGCCTGCTCGTCCAGCGTGGCGAACAGCGGGGCGAGCAACTCGGCGATGGAATCATCGGCGCCGAGCAGGAACAGGGTCGGTTCGTCGATGCGCGAGATGTCGAGCAGCCGCGCGGTGCCCGCCAGGTCGATCCAGATCACCGGCTTGCTGCACAGCACCGCCTCGCGCAGCAGGCGCACGGTGCCGCCCGCGGGGCCGCGAGGGTCGTGCCCGTCCCAGACCACCATGAGCAGGTCGCTGAATGCCAGCGCCGTCTCGTCGCGCAGGTTGATGGTGACCGAGGAGGCGCCCGCGTCGTTGGCCTCGCCGAGCACCAGGTCGCGCCGATCCGGGCCCTCGGTCTGCAAGCGGGATTGTTGCGCTTCGGCCGCGGTCATCACGCGGTGCAGGGGGCAGCCGCGACGCGCCGCGATGCGCGCTGCCATCTCGTCGGTTCCCGTGTACCCGCCGCCTATGATCCGCGTGACGCAGCGACGCGGGGCCTGCGGTCCGTAGAGCTGCTCGCAATCGGCGAGCTCGGCGAACTGCGCCGCGATGTGCACAACGAGCCGGTCGATGGCGGATTCGATGGCGTGCAACGCGGCCTCGTCGGTGGGCAGCCGGTGTGGGCGGTGGCCCGCGACGAGGATGCTGAAATGGGGATCGATTGGTGGCGCCTGCTGCATTGCCCGGTTCCCTGCGCTTCGGTTGCAGCGTAACAAACAATCGTCGGGAACCACCACACACGCAGGCGCGCTCCGGCATGCAGCGCCCGGCCCCCCGTTTCGGGCCGGCCGCGACTTGGATCAGAGCACCGCCGCGAGCACCAGCGGCAGGACCAGCACGGCCGCGAGATTGCCCAGCAGCACGATCGAGGCCACGCGCTCGGGTTCCTGACGATAGCGTTCCGCGAACAGGAAGTTCAGCACGGCCGGCGGCAGCGCGCCGAAGACGATCAGCATCGCCGAGTCGCGCGCGCCCAGGCCGAGCAGTTGCGCCGCGCTCCACGCGATCGCCACACCGAGCGCCGGGCGCAGAAAGGCCCCCACGAGCGGCGCGCCGAGATCGGTGAAGCGGATGTTCTTCATGCGCACGCCGAGCGCGAACAGCAGCAGCGGGATCGCGATGTCACCGAGCATTTTCAATGCGGTCAGCAGCGGCCCCCAGACATGCAGGCCGAGCAGGCTCACCGCGAGCCCGGCCGCGGTGGCCGCCACCGCCGGAATGCGCCACAGCGTCAGCAGTCGCGCGTTGGCATCGAGCATCCGCGCCCCGAGCGAGAAGTGCAGCAGGTTCCCGACCATGAACAGGATCACCGCCGCGGGCAGCGCGGCCTCGCCCCAGGCCAGCACCGCGAGCGGTATGCCGATGTTGCCCGAGTTGTTGAACATCATCGGTGGTACGAAGGTCTTCCACGGCAGCCCGAGCAGGCGCGCCGCCGGCCACGCCAGCAGGCCGCAGCCGGCGAGCACGACGAAAGCGCCGGTGGCGAGGGGCAGGTACTCGGCCGGGGCGAACGTGCGACCCGCGAGTGCGGCGAACACCAGCGCCGGCACGAAGATGTCCATGTTCAGGCGGTTCGCGACCGCCATCTCTGGATCGTGGCGGCGTCCGTACCAGTAGCCGAGGGCCACGATCGCGAAGATCGGGAACAGGATCGCGGTGATGCGCAGGATCATCGGGACAATCCGGAATGGGGCGGCGGCAGCATATGCGGGGGCTCGGTCAAACACCACGCCTGCGGTCTATAATGCCGGCCCTGCAAGCCTGCGCCACTCACCTGTACAGGAACGAACGATGATCATCAAGCCCAAGGTCCGCGGATTCATGTGCATCACGGCCCATCCGGGCGGCTGCGCGGCCAGCGTTGCCGAGCAGATCGCCTACGTGCGCGGCCATGGGCCCGTTGCGAACGGGCCGAAGCGCGTGCTGGTGATCGGCGCCTCGACGGGTTATGGCCTGGCCTCGCGCATCACCGCGGCCTTCGGTTGCGGTGCGTCCACGATCGGCATCTTCTTCGAGAAGGAAGGCGCGGACGGCAAGTGCGGCACCGCGGGCTGGTACAACTCGGCGGCGTTTCATCGCGAGGCAGAGCTCGCGGGGCTGCCGGCGTGGAGTATCAACGGCGATGCGTTCTCCGCCGCGATCAAGGACAGGACCATTGCGCTGATCAGGGAGCAACTGGGGCAGGTCGACCTGGTGGTCTACAGCCTGGCCGCGCCGCGGCGCACGCACCCGGTGACCGGCGTGACGCACAAGTCCACGCTGAAACCGATCGGCAAGCGCGTCGAGGAGCGCACGCTCGACACCGACAAGCGCGAAATCAAGCACGTCGCGATGGACGCGGCGAGCCAGGAGGAGATCGCCGACACCGTCGCGGTGATGGGCGGCGAGGACTGGGAGATGTGGATCGATGCGCTGTCCGCCGCCGGGGTGCTCGCACCGGGTGCGCGCACCACCGCCTACACCTACCTCGGGGATCGCATCACCTGGGACATCTACTGGGACGGTACCATCGGTGCGGCGAAGAAGGACCTCGACCGCACCGCGGTGCGGCTGAACGGGAAGCTCGCGCCGCTCGGCGGCAAGGCCTATGTCTCGGTGCTGAAGGCCGTGGTGACGCAGGCGAGCTCCGCGATCCCGATCATGCCGCTCTACCTCGCGCTGCTGTTCAAGGTGATGAAGGCGCGCGGCACGCACGAGGGTTGTATCGAGCAGGTCGACGGGCTGTTCCGCAACGGGCTGCTTGCCGACAGCCCCGTGCTCGACGATGCCGGGCGCCTGCGCATGGACGGCAAGGAACTCGTGCCGGAGGTGCAGCGCGAGGTCGAGCAGTTGTGGCCCCGCGTCGAGACCGGCAACATCGACGAGCTCACGGATTTCGCCGGCTACCAGCAGGAGTTCCTGCGCCTGTTCGGCTTCGGCTTCGCGGGCGTGGACTACGACGCCGAGGTAGATCCGGTGGTTCCGATCGCAAACCTGATCGCATGATCACCCTGGAGCCCGGCAGGACCAGCGAGCTCTCGGGGCGCGTGCGCCGCATCGTCGCGCCGAATCCGAGCGTGATGACGGGGCCCGGCACCAACACCTACCTGCTCGGCCGTGAGCAGGTCGCGGTGATCGACCCGGGTCCCGACGAGCGCGCGCACATCGAGGCGATCCTCGCCGAGGGGGCGGGACGCATCCGCTGGATCCTGGTCACGCACACCCACGAGGACCATTCGCCGGCCGCGGCGGCGCTCGCGCGCGAGACCGGTGCCGAGCTGTGGGGGCAGGTCGCACCCGCGGACGAGTTGTACCAGGACCAGACGTTCAGGCCAGACGTGCCGTTCACCGACGGCGCCGTGCTCGCCACGCCCGAGTTCCGCCTGCGCGCGATACACACGCCCGGGCACGCGGTGAATCACTACTGCGTGCTGCTCGAGGAAGAGGGCATGCTGATGACGGGCGATCACATCATGAACGGCTCGACCGTCGTGATCATCCCGCCGGGCGGCGACATGAAGGATTACCTCGGCTCGCTCGAAAAACTGAAGGCGTACCCGTTGCAGCACCTGGCGCCTGGACACGGCGAACTGATGCCCGCGCCGGTGGCGGTGATCGACGGCATTGTCGCGCACCGTCTGCAGCGCGAGGCCAAGGTCGTGCGCGCGCTCGCGGCGACGGGCGGCGGCACGCTGGAGGAGCTGGTGCTGACTGCCTACGACGACGTGCCCACGGCGCTGCACATGATGGCGAAATATTCGTTGTGGGCGCACCTGATCAAGCTCGTGCGCGAGGGGCGGGCCGTCGATCGCGCGGGGCGCTGGGCGCCCTGCTGATCGCGCCTGCGACGCCTACGGCCCCGCCGCGGGCGCGTTCCCGATCTCCTGTTCGAGTTGCTGCAATTCGACGGATCCGGGCAGGACCGTGCGTGCGCGTGCCAGCAATTGCCGGGCATACCTCGTGTTGCCGCGCTGCAGCGCGCTTCGTGCAAGACCGGTGTAAGCCGTGACGATGCGCTCCAGGCCCCGTCGTGCCTCGGCGTTCTGCGCATCGATGGCCAGCACGGCGGTGTAGTTCGCCGCGGCACTGTCGGCAAACGGCTCGGAGAGGCGCAGGGCCGCGAGGGCGGCATCGCCGCGTTGCAGCAGGTAGCTCACCTGTGTGGCGAGCCGCCCGGTGGCCGCGGGCGCTACGTCAGGCTCTGGTGCCGCGACGGCCTCGATCTGCGCCGCGACCGCGGGTGCCTCGGGGGATTGCAGTGCGTCGGCCGGCGCCGGTTCCGTCTCGGGCGTGACAGTCGCGGGGGCCAAGACCGGGGCGGGCAGCGGCGGTGTCGCCGCCTGCCGCGCCTCGCTCGCCACGACCGGGGGGGCTTGCGCAACGGGCGCCGGCGGGATGCGCGCGGCGGCCGGCGCCGGCGGGTGGATTGCCCTGCTGATGGGCTCGAGGAGTGCCGTCGACAGGACGGCCAGGGCCATCGCGAGCAGGGCCGCCATGACGGCGTGCCGCGTGACCCGCCGGCGCGGTTCCTGTGCCACCGCGGTGGGCGCGGATTCCGGTGCCGAATCCGGTGCCGGTTCCGTGCTGTCGGGCGATGCGCAGTCCGCGCCATCCGTGGTGGTCGCAGGCCCAAGTTCCAGCCCGACAGAGCGCAGGCGCGCGACCAGGCGCGCGGCGGAATCATGGTCGCCGGCTGCCGCCGGCGTCGGGCGCGCGCGCTTCTCCGGCGCGAGCAGTTGTTCCGCGCAGGCTGTCTCCAGCAGCGCCTGCTCGCCCGGCTCGAGCGCCAGCGCGCCACAGTGCCGCGCGAGCGCGCGCTCGAGCACGCGTGCCCCGGGCGCCTCTGCCGGCGCACCCGGGCGCGCAATGTCGGCGCAAATGCCCTCGATGATCACGTGCTCCTGTGCCTTCACGGCGCGCAGCAGCTGGATCGTGCGCGCATGGCGCTGCTCGTCGTTGGCAAGGCACGCCGCGTCGAACAGCGCGTTGTAGAAGCTGGCGAACATCGCCTGCAGTCGCGCGTGCGTCTCGCTGTCCGCCCGGGTACGGTCGGACGCGGGCGCCGGCGCCGGCGCCGTGACGGCGGCGGGCGGTCGCAGGGGAACGATTCGGCGCGGTCGTGTTTGCATGCAAAAGCGAAAGCAATAATCGGGCGCATCAGAAAAATATATTGATTTTCAATAAGATGAAATCGAAGACTTTAATTTATGCGGACAGGTTGTCAAATATTTCGACACGCCGGGTGACGGCGTGGCAGCAGGGGTGGCGTGCGGCGACTATGCTGCCTGTAGCCCGTGGCGGCGCCTGGGCGGGGCATCGAAGCCCGTCGTCGCCTGCGCGCCCCGAGCCAAACAACGGATGGAAGCAAACCATGGAAGTCAGCAATCTCGAATCGATTCCCGGCAAGACCATCGTGCGCCACCTCGGGCTGGTGCAGGGCTCGACGGTGCGCGCCAAGCACGCCGGGCGCGACATCCTCGCGGGACTGAAGAACATCGTCGGCGGCGAGTTGAAGGCCTACACCGAGTTGCTGGTGGAGTCGCGCAAGGAGGCGGTGGCGCGCATGGTGCAGCAGGCCGAGGCAGTCGGCGCGAACGCGGTGGTGAACGTGCGCTTTTCGACCTCGAACATCGCCTCGGGGGCCGCGGAAGTGATGGCCTACGGCACCGCGGTGGTGATCGGGTAGCCGGCGATGGAGGCATTGCTGCAGTTGCTGGTATTCGCGGCCCTGCTGCTCGCGGGGCTGCTGTTCGGGCGCGCCGCGGAACGGCGCCACTACCGCGACATCGTCGCGCGCGAGGAGGCGCTGGGCGACATTCTCGTGTTCAGCGAGCGCCGTATTCCCGACGTTGCGGCGCCACCGCGCACGATCCTGGTCGTGGGCTCGGTGGTGATCGCGGAGGACTATTTCAAGCGCATCGCGGCGAGCCTGAAGAGCCTGGTCGGCGGGCGCCTCACGGCCTACGAATCGCTGATGGATCGCGGTCGGCGCGAGGCGGTGCTGCGCATGAAGGAGGAGGCGCGCGGCCTCGGGGCCGACATGGTGTTCAACGTGCGCTTCGAGACCGCGTCGATGAATGACAGCGCCGGCGGACGGCAGGCGATGTTC
The DNA here is from genome assembly GCA_016718385.1 of Gammaproteobacteria bacterium. Lineage (GTDB taxonomy): Bacteria > Pseudomonadota > Gammaproteobacteria > Pseudomonadales > UBA5518 > UBA5518. The sequence continues at coordinate 360,388 of JADKDK010000006.1, read as the reverse complement.
TCGGCGGAATTCATTGCCTACGGCACGGCGCTGATCCCCTCACCCGCGTCGTGACCTACGAGAACCCGCGCATTCCCGAAGGCATCAACGTGACGCGCGAGAGCGTGCCTGCGGAGTTCCTGCGCCTGCTTGCCGGGTTGCTGCTCGTGGTCGTGGTGGCGGCGCTGGCGCTGCACCTGGCCGGCGGCTGGCTGGCGCGGCAGGTTCCGTTCGCGCTGGAGCGTTCCTGGGTCGGCGAGCGCCTGCTGCTGCCGCCGGGAATCGGCACCGATGTCGCCGATGCGCAGGCGCAGGAGCGCGTGCAGGCGCTCGCACGCGAGCTCGCCGCCGGCATGGCGCTGCCGCGCGGGATGACGGTGGACGTGCACCTGGTGCGCGAGGACGTGCCGAACGCCTTCGCGACACTGGGCGGGCACGTGCTCGTCACCGAGGGGCTCTACCGGCGCCTGCCCAGCGAGAACGCCCTGGCGATGGTGCTGGCGCACGAGCTCGCGCACCTTCGCGCCCGCGACCCGATCGCCGCGGCCGGTGGCGGTGCGGCGCTCACGCTGCTGCTGCTGGCGCTGGGCGGCGACGCCGAAGCGCTGGCGCCGCAGCTCGCGCGCCTGGTGCAGCTCGGGTATTCGCGCCAGGCCGAGGCGCGCGCCGACGAGGCCGCGATCGCGGCGCTGCTGGGCCACTACGGCCACGCCGGTGGCGCCGCGGGGCTGTTCGAGGCGCTGGCGGACTACGACGGGGCGGGCCGTGAACTGCCCGCGCTGCTGGCCACGCATCCGGCCGATGCGGCGCGCATCGCGCGCTTGCAGGAGGCCGCGCGCGGCTGGGACGCGACCCGGCAGCCGCTGGTTGCCTTGCCCGCGCTCTGATTCCTGTGCGCTGCGGTTCTCGTGGGTCCGGCTTCAGCCGGACAATGTACGCATGAATGCGGACCTACGGGCGAGCGAGTGGCGTTTCCGCGCGCAGCGGTTTCATCCAGCGGTCTGAACGGAAACGCCACACCAGCAGTGCGTTCTTGACCGCGTAATCGGCGATCAGCGTGGCGTAGATCCAGTTCACCCCGAGGCCCAGGTGGTAGAACAGCAGGGCCAGGCCGAAACGCACCACGATCAGGCCGGCCAGCACGTTTAGCAGGGGAAAGCGCGTGTCGCCGGCCCCGCGCAACGCGCCGCCGAGGCAGAATTCCACGGCCAGCATCGGCAGCGCGAGCGTGAACGCGTAGAGGATCGGTACCGCGTGGGCGGCGATTCCCTCGTTGCCGGTGAGCCACAGCGCGACGGGGTGCGCATAGTACGCGAGTATCAATCCGGGAACGCTCAGCGTCACGACGGTCAGGCGCAGCGCGCGCAGCGCCACCAGGCGCGCGTTGGCGGGCGAGCCGGCGCCGAGCTGTTGCCCGACCATCACCGACACCGCGACCGAGAAGCCGAAGCCGATCACCATCGCGAGCGACAGCAGGCTGATGCTGGTGCCGTAAGCGGTGAATGCCGCGGTGCCGTACTGCGCGACCACCCACAGGAAGGCGATCACACCCGCCTGCAGCAGCCCCTGCTCGATCGCGGCCGGGTAGCCGACCTGCCACAGTGCCTTCAGGCGCCGGCGGCTGCCCGCATCGCGGCGCGCCGGTGCCAGCGCCAGGCGTCCGGCTCGCCACAGCGCGAGCGCCGCCACGACACCCGCCACGTTGCCCAGTCCCAGCCCGAGCGCGATGTAGCGCACGTGCGGTTGCAGCCCGAACGGCGGCGCGATGCTCCAGCGCCACGCGAGGCCCAGCGAGACGCCGTTCACCAGCAGTGCGAACAGCATCGGCGTGCGCGCGTCACCGGCCGCGCGCAGGCCCGAGGCGAGCACCAGGTAGAGCGCGATGGGCGCGTAGAACAACGCCAGCCAGCGCGTGTAGCTCACCGATTCCGCGTGCGCGCCAGGGTCGAGGTCGAACAGCCCGAGCAGCGGCCCGGCGCCGAGCCAGGTGAGCAGCGTGATGGCGACGCCGAGCAGCGCGGCGACCGCGAGCGACAGCTCGAGGTAGCGCTCGGCCTCGACGCGCCTGCCCGCGCCCCAGGCATTGGCGATCAGCGCCAGCGCCCCGGCGTTGATGCCGGCCGCGAGCGCGATGAACACGTTGTAGAGTCGTGCTCCCGCGTTCACCGCCGCTACCGCATCGGGTCCCAGCGCCGCCGCGAAACGGATCATCGCAATGCCGACCAGCGTGGCGAGCAGGAACATCGTGCTCGAGGGCAGCGCCAGCGCGAGGATGGCCGTGGCCGATACGGCGGCCTCGCCGCCCTGCGGCGCTCGTGCCGCGTTCAACTGCGTTCCACGCGGTTCTTGCCCCCGGTCTTGGCGCGGCGCAGTGCCGCGTCGGCGCGATGCACCACGCTGAGCGGGTCGGTGTCGTCGGCCGCCAATTCCGCTACGCCGGCACTGAAAGTGAGCGCGATGCGCCGCGAGCCGAGCGGCACCCCGGCGATGGACGCGCGCACGCGCTCCAGCAGCAGCGCGGCCGCGCCGGCCGCGCAACCGGGCATGAGCACCACGAATTCCTCGCCCCCGTAGCGGGCCACCAGGTCGACCGCGCGCGTATGCGCGCGCAGCGCGGCGGCGAATTCCGCGAGCACCTCGTCGGCCGCGATGACGCCGTGCTGCTTGTTGATGGGCCCGAAATCGTCCAGGTCGATGACCGCCAGTGCGAGCTCGTTACCGTAACGTCGCGCGCGGCCGAACTCGCGCGCGATCGTCTCGAAGAGCTGGCGGCGGTTCGCCACGCCGGTCAGCGGATCGGTGCCGGCGAGTTCCTCGAGGCGCTTGTTGGCGGTTTCCAGGGCTGCGCTGCTTTCCTCGAGGTCGGCGTTGAGTCGCGCCAGTTCGGCGGTGCGCAGCTCCAGCTTGCGGTTGTTGCTCTCGAGTCGCGCGTTGGCCTCGATCAGCGCCGCCGAGCGCAGCTCGAGCTCGTAGGCGGTGACGAAGGCGTTGCGTCGACCGGTTTCGACTACCACCGCTATGCCGGCGAACACCGCGGTGCACGCACCGACCACCGATAGCCACAAGGCGGTGGCGCCATTGTCCAGTCCGCCGTACAGCATGATGCCGGGTGCGGCGAAGCCCAACGCACCCAGCTGCAGGGCGACAGCGCGCGGGGGACTGGTGCTGTGGAATATCGCGACCGGAAGGCAGATCAGCAGGTAGCCGCTGAGGTCGCCCTTGGTTGCATCCAGCGTCGCCAGTGCGCCCGCGCCCGGCACCAGCAGCGCCATCCAGGCGTCGTCGAGCAGCGTGCGCAGGCGCGCCCTGCGCGCGAGCGGTCCCGGGTCCGCAAGCAGTGCGAGCAGGGCAATGCATCCCAGGTAGGCGAAGACCAGGACGAAGCGTTCGGGTGGCGCGAGCGCGCCATCGGCGCGCAGCGAGCCGCTCAACAGGTGCGAAAGACCCAGCCCCGCCGCGACGCACAGCAAAGCCAGGGCGAATCGCCGGCGCCAGTGCGCGTTCACGCCCGGGCGCTGCTCGAGGTAGGCGGTTTGGGCCGGAGCGCTGGTTGCGGTCATCTCTGGGCTCGATGCAGGGCTCGGAATCGGTCGCGCGGGGCTCATTCAGGATAGACGCCGTGCCGCAGCCCGACCCGCCGTATCGCCGCTTGGCGGGGCGAAGTGGCCGGAGACACGACCCGACGGCGAGTGATGCCATCCAAATGCGCAGAAATTCATCGCTTTCATTACGAATTATTGTGTGCCGAGGGGAAGCCGAATATTATTTGCGTTTATTTACACAAATAGAAGTGCGATTTCTAGCGGGAGGCTCGAATGGCGGACGAAACGGCTTTGCCACAGGTCATGCCCGGGCTGATGGCGTGGGCGGCTGCGCGCCACGGTGAGCGCATCGCGCTGCGTGACGCTGATGTCACGCTGGATTTCATCACGCTGGCGGCACGGGCCCGCGATGCGTCCAGGGCCTTCCTCGCCGCCGGCATTCGTCGTGGCGACCGGTTCGCGATCTGGGCTCCCAACCGCTACGAATGGGTCCTGGCGGCCATTGGCGCGCAGAGCATCGGCGCGATCCTGGTGCCGCTCAACACGCGTATGAAGGGCGCCGAGGCGGCGTACATCCTCGAGCGCAGCGGCGCGCGAATGCTGTTCACGGTCGGCGAGTTCGCGGGTAACCGCTACCCGCAGATGCTGGCGGGCATCGCGCTGCCGGCGCTCGAGCGCACCGTGCTGTTCGGCGGGGCCGCCGGCGGCCTCGCGGGATGGGAAGACTTCGTGGCGGCGGGCCGTGCCGTGAGCGATGCCGAGGTGCGGGCGGCCGAGACGGCAGTCATGCCGGACGACACGCTCGACCTGATGTTCACTTCCGGCACCACCGGCAAGCCCAAGGGCGTGATGACCGGGCACGCGCAGAACATCCGTTCCTTCGACACCTGGGGTCGCACGGTGGGGCTCGGCGCCGACGACAACTACCTGATCATCAACCCCTTCTTCCATTCCTTCGGCTACAAGGCCGGGTGGCTGGCCGCGATCATCCGCGGCGCGCGCATCCTGCCGGTGGCCAGCTTCGACGTGGATCAGGTGCTGCGGCGCATCCAGTTCGAGCGCGTGAGCATGCTGCCCGGGCCACCCACGATCTACCAGTCGCTGCTCGCGCACCCCGAGCGCCAGAGTTACGACCTGTCCTCGCTCCGGCTCGCGGTCACCGGCGCGGCGGCGGTTCCGGTCGACCTGATCCGGCGCATGCGCAGCGAACTGGGTTTTCGCACCGTGTTGACGGCCTATGGCCTCACCGAGACCTGCGGCGTGGTCACGATCACCGGCGCCGAGGACGAGCCCGAGCTGATCGCGACCACCGCGGGGCGCGCGATGCCCGGCGTGGAGGTGATCTGCGTGAACGGCGCCGGAGAGCCGGTGCCGGCGGGCGAGCCCGGCGAGGTCTGCGTGCGCGGCTTCAACGTGATGCAGGGCTATTTCGACGATCCCGAGGCAACCGCAGAGGCGATCACGCCGGACGGCTGGCTGAAGACCGGCGACATCGGCGTATTGAACGAGGCGGGCTATCTGCGCATCACCGACCGCATCAAGGACATGTTCATCGTCGGCGGGTTCAACTGCTATCCGGCCGAGATAGAGAACCTGTTGTGTTCCCTTGGCGGCGTCGCCCAGGCCGCGGTGATCGGTGTGCCCGACGAGCGCATGGGCGAGGTCGCTAAGGCCTTCGTCGTGCGCCGTGCCGGCAGCACGCTCACCGAGCAGGAAGTGATCGACTGGTGCCGGCGCAACATGGCGAACTACAAGGTGCCGCGCAGCGTCGCCTTCGTCGATGCGCTGCCGCTCAACGCCGCGGGCAAGGTGTTGAAGACCGCGCTGCGCGAGCGCACGGGCTGAGGCCGATGGCCACGGCGCCGGTGCCGGCAACCGCGACCGAGCGGGAGGCGCGCCTCGGCCAGATGGCGGGGCTCGACGAGATCGATCGCCGCCTGATCGAGTTGCTGCGCGGCGATGGCCGCATGGCATTCCGCGCGCTGGCCGACACGCTGGGCGTCACCGAGTCGGCGGTGCGGGCGCGGGTGCGCCAGCTCGAGACTTCCGGCGCGATGAAGGTCGTCGCGGTCGCCGACGCCGAAGCGGTCGGCTACGAGCTGCTGCTCGCGGTCGGCGTCGAGGTCGACGGGCGGCCCGCGCTCGCGGTGGCCGAGGCGCTGGCCGGCATTCCCGAGGTGTTCTCGGTGAGCCTGGTCGTGGGCACGCACGACATCGAGCTGCTGATGGTGGCGCGCGACCACGAGCACCTCGCCGAACTGGTCACGGACCGGCTGGTGAACATCCCGGGGGTGCGCCGCCTTCTCACCGGGCTCGCCGTCGATGTGCTGAAGAACCAGCCCGACTGGGTGCCCTTCGATGACTAAACGGCGTTTCGACGAGATCGACCAGCGCATCCTCGATTACCTCTCGCGTGACGCGCGCACCAGCAACCGGCGCATCGCCGACGAATTGCGCGTCACCGAGGGCACCGTGCGCGCGCGCATCAAGCGCATGGAGGACGAGGGCCAGATCCGCATCACCGCGATCACCAATATCCGCAAGCTCGCCAATCCGGCGCTCGCCTTCGTCTGGATCGAGGTCGATCGCGGCAGCCAGGGCCGCGAGGTTGCCGCCGCGCTGGCGCGCCATCCGCAGATCGGCTTTGTCGGCATCATGGTGGGGCGTTTCGACATCCTGGCGATCACCATGGTGCAGTCGGCCGAGCAGCTGAGCGAGTTCCTGCACAGCACGGTGCACACGATACCGGGCGTGCGCCACACCGAGTGCTCGCTGGGCGCGCGTTTCGTGAAGCACGACTACCGCCTCAGCCGCATCGTGACGCAGCCGCGCACGTACGAGGCTGAAAGTGAAAATGCGTAGCAGACTGGATTCCAGCGCGGGAATTCCGGACTTGTCGGCTTGATATGAATCATTATGCGTAGAATTCGGCCAGATATTTTACTGTTTTCGGTTGAATGAGCTTATACTGCCGGCCCGGTGACCGGCCAAGGCGAGGAGGTTTCACGATGAACAAGCTGATGGGTGCAGGAGATGTGGTCGGGCAGCTCGCGAGCGGCATGACGATCGGCATCGGCGGCTGGGGGCCGCGTCGCAAGCCAATGGCGCTGGTGCGCGAGATCCTGCGATCCGACCTGAAGGATCTCACGGTCGTTGCCTATGGCGGCGCCGACGTGGGGATGCTGTGCGCGGCCGGCAAGGTGCGCAAGGTGGTCTTCGCCTTCGTGTCGCTCGACTTCATCCCGCTCGAGCCGTACTTCCGCCTCGCGCGGCAGAAGGGCGAGCTCGAGATCATGGAGATCGACGAGGGCATGTATCTGCTGGGCCTGCGCGCCGCCGCGATGCGCGTGCCCTTCCTGCCGACGAAGATCGGGCTGGGCACCGACGTGCTGCGCCACAACCCGCAGATCAAGACCATTGTCTCGCCCTACGCCGACGGCCGCGAGCTGGTCGCGATGCCGGCGATCGAGCTGGACGCCGCGTTGATCCACGTCGACCGCGCCGACGCGCGCGGTGTCTGCCAGATCAAGGGCCCGGACCACTACATGGACGACGTGATGGCGCGCGCGGCGGACAAGACTTACGTCAGCTGCGACGAACTGGTCGACTCCAGCTTCTTCGCCTCGCCCGAGGAGGCGCGCTACGTCTACTGGGAGCGCTCCGAGACCAACGGCGTGGTGCACATCCCCGGCGGCGCGCATCCGAGCAGCTGCAACCCGCTGTACGGCTTCGACGTGCCGCACTTCAAGGAATACCAGGCATCTGCCGGGCAGGAGAACGGCTGGAGCGACTACGTGCAGAAGTACGTGGGCGATTCGGAGGCGTACTACCAGCAGCAGGTCGGCGGAGTCGAGGCGATCCGCAAGCTGCCGCTCCCGACGTACTGAGCAAGAGGTCACCGACGATGGCACAGGAATACACTCTGGCGGAACTGATGATCTGCGCGGCCTCCGAGGCCTGGCGCAACGACGGCGAGGTGCTCGCCACCGGCATCGGCACGCTGCCGCGGCTCGCCGCTTCGCTGAGCATGCTGAGCACGAACCCCGACCTGATGATGACGGACTCGGAAGCCTTCCTGCTGTCGGCGCCGAACCCCATCGGTCCGCGCGCGGCGGATTTCAAGCCGGCCTACGAGACCTGGATGGGCTTCTCGCGCATCTTCGACAACGTCTGGGGCGGCAAGCGCCACGCGATGGTCGGGCCGACGCAGATCGATCGCTTCGGCCAGGCCAACATCTCGTGCATCGGCGACTACGCCAGGCCCAAGGCGATGATGCTGGGCGTGCGCGGCTTCCCGGGCAACTCGATCAGCCACGCCAACTCCTTCTTCGTGCCCTCGCACAACACGCGCGTGTTCAAGGATGGCGAGTGCGACGTGGTGGCCTCGATCGGCTACAACCCGGCGCGCCTCGCGAAGGGCTACAGCCTCGACGAGGTCGACATCCGCCTGGTGATCACCGATCTGTGCGTGATGGACTTCGGCGGCCCCGGGCACCAGATCCGGCTGCGCTCGCTGCATCCGGGCATCACGGTGGAGCAGGTGCAGCAGAACACCGGCTTCCCTGTGTTCGTGCCCGAGGACGTGATCACCACGCCGGCGCCCACCGCGGAGCAGCTCGAGATCATCGGCCGCATGGATCCGCACAACCTGCGCGCGCGCGAGCTCAAGGACAACCCGCCCGGCGATCGCACCGCGCGCTGAACCAGGACCCGCGATCATGCTGCAAACCCGCCTCACCGAGCTGCTCGGCTGCCGCTACCCCGTGGTGCAGACCGCGATGGGCTGGGTAGCCGACCCGAAGCTGGTCGCCGCGACCTGCAACGCGGGCGGCTTCGGTTTCCTCGCCGGTGCCACGATCCCGGCCGAGCAGATGGAGCGCGACATCCTGCGCACGAAGGAGCTCACGCAGCAGCCCTTCGGCGTGAACTTCCACATGTACCAGCCGAACGCGGCCGACATCGTCGGGCTCGTGGTGAAGCACGGCGTGCGCGCGGTGAGCTACAGCCGCTCGCCGGGCAAGGAGTTCATCCGCAAGTTGAAGGATGCCGGGGTCGTGTGCATGCCGACCGTGGGCGCGGTGAAGCACGCGGTGAAGGCCGTGGAGCTCGGCGCCGACGTGGTGACGGTGCAGGGCGGCGAGGGCGGGGGCCACACCGGCTCGGTGCCCACCACGCTGCTGCTGCCCGAGGTGGTGCGCGGCGTGAAGGTGCCGGTGGTCGCTGCGGGTGGGTTCAAGGACGGCCGCGGCCTGGTCGCGGCCATGGCCTGGGGCGCCGAGGGCATCGCGATGGGCACGCGCTTCCTGATGACCGCCGACAGCCCGGTGCCGCAGGCCACCAAGGAACGCTACGTGGCCTGCAAGAATCCGGCGGACATCATCGTGTCGACGGCGATGGACGGCATGCCGCAGCGCATGGTCATGAACGAGGTTCTCGCCGAGCTCGAGCGCGCCGGGCCGCTGAAGAAGCTGCTGATCGCGCTGCGCAACGGGCTGGCCTTCCGCAAGCACAGCGGTGCGACGATTTCGCAGTTGCTGAAATCCGCGATCGCGATGCAACGCGAGGACGGGCTGACGCCCGCGCAGGCGATCATGTCGGCCAACGCGCCGATGATCATCCAGCGCGCGATGGTCGAGGGCAAGCCCGCCGAGGGCGTGCTGCCGAGCGGGCAGGTCGCCGGCGTGATCGACGACCTGCCGAGCTGCGCCGAGCTGATAGCACGCATCGCCGCCGAGGCCGAGGAGTGCCTCGCCGCACTGGCGCGTCGCGCAGGACCGGCACCGTAGGTCGGCATCGTGGGTCGGCATTCATGCCGACTGGGCCGGCACCGTAGGTCGGCATTCATGCCGACAGTTATGGCGGCCTGCATTGCACCGCGGGGGATACGGTGCTGGGTCGCTGGAGGGGTTGTATCCGCAGGGACACGCCGTGAATACGTCCCTGTAGGCTCGACTGCCGCATCCCTGCGGCAGACGGTCCCTGCAAATACAACCCCTCCAGCGATCCGATGCGCGGTGCCACCTGCGGGCTGTCGGGCAACGTGCGCTTGGCGAGTGTCGCCGCTGAGGCAAGCGGTAAACACTTATGCATCTTCCTTTGATTGGTCGCAATCGAGGAGATAGGTTCGCGACGTGGTTTGGCATTGGATGCCACCGGCGTCGAGGACGGCGAGGGGAGCACATTGTGACGGGACCGTCTGCGGCATGGATGCCGCAGTCGAGCCTACAGGGGCGAGGCGGATTCACGCGAAGCACTGCTTCGCGCCGCCGAGCGCCCGAAATCTGTGATTTCGGGCCGGGCCCCGGAGGGGGATTCACGGCGTGTCCCGACACAGTGCGCTCCCCTTGCCGGCCCGCAATGGACCCAGGGCGCCAGCGAGCGCAAGAAGCATCAGTGCAGGAGAATCGCAATGAGCAAACCATTCAAGACGACGATCAGCGAGGGCATCGCGGAGCTGGTGTTCGACCACCCGCCGGTGAATGCTTTTGACAGCGCGGGCTGGGCGGCGATCGCGGCGGAGATCGAGGCGCTGGGCGGGAACGACGACGTCAACGTCATCATCATCGCGGCCGAGGGGCGCGGCTTCTGCGCGGGCGTGGACATCAAGGAGCTCGCGGCGGATCGCAACCTGATCGTGAAGGTGAACAAGGGCAACTACGACACTTTCAAGGCGGTGCACCTGAATCCCAAGCCGGTGATCGTTGCCGTGCACGGCTTCGTGCTGGGTGGCGGCATCGGCATCAGCGGCGCGGCGGACATCGTGGTGGCATCCGAATGCGCGCGTTTCGGCGTACCCGAGGTGGATCGTGGCGCGATGGGTGGTGGCGCGCACCTGCAGCGGCTTTTCCCGGTGCAGAAGGTGAGGCACATGTACTTCACCGGCGAGATGATCGACGCGCAGGAAGCGTACCGTCTCGGCGCCATCGAGCGCGTGGTGCCGCGCGATCAGCTGCGCGCTGCCGCGCGCGAGATCGCCGCGAAGATCGCGGCGAAGAGCCCGGCGATGATCCGGCTCGCGAAGGAAGCGCTGAACGGCATCGAGGACGGCAACCTCGAGGACAAGTACCGCAGCGAACAGGGCTTCACGCTGGAGGCGTACACGACCAAGGACTCGCAGGAAGCGCGCGACGCCTTCGTGCAGAAGCGCGACGCGAAGTTCGACGGCTGAAACGCAAATCCCGGAGATTCGAGCATCATGGACCTGGCATACACCGAGAAGCAGAAAGCCTTGCGGCAGGAAGTGCGCGAATGGCTCGCGGCCAACGTGCCCGCCGCGCCGCTGGCGAGCTTCGACACCGCGGAGGGCTTCGAGCAGCACCGCGAATGGGAAGCCAGGCTCAACACCGGCCGCTGGGGCATGGTGACCTGGCCCGAGGAACTCGGCGGGCGCGGCTGCGACCTGATCGAGTGGCTGATCTTCGAGGAGGAGTACTGGCGCGCCGGCGCGCCGCTGCGCGTGAACCAGAACGGCATCTTCCTGCTCGGCCCCACGCTGATGGAATACGGCACGGCGGAGCAGAAGAAGCGCTTCCTGCCGAAGATGGCGACCGGCGAGGAGGTGTGGTGCCAGGGCTGGTCCGAGCCGGGCGCCGGCTCGGACATGGCGGCGATCCGCGCGCGCGCCGAGCGCCAGGGGGATCACTACGTTATCAATGGCCAGAAGACCTGGTCGACGCGCGCCGTGTGGGCCGACTGGTGCTTCGGCATGTTCCGCACCGATCCGGCCTCCGAGCGCCACCACGGCCTCACGTTCATCCTGGTGCCGCTGAACCTGGAGGGCATCACGGTGCGCCCGATCCCGCAGCTCGACGGCCTGCCCGGTTTCGCGGAGATCTTCTTCGACAACGTGAAGGTGCCGGTGGACTGCCGCCTCGGCGACGAGGGCAAGGGCTGGAAGGTGGCGATGGCCACCGCCGGCTTCGAGCGCGGCCTGATGCTGCGCAGCCCGGCGCGATTCCAGCAGACCGCCGCGCGCCTGGTGCAGCTCTACAAGGCCAATCGCGCCAGCGCCGACCGCGACCCCACGGTGCGTGACGCGGTGCTGCGCGCGTGGATGGATGCCGAGGCCTATTGCCTCACGACCTACCAGACCGCGAGCCGCCTGAACGCCGGCGGCAGGATCGGCGAGGAGTCGAGCACCAACAAGATCTTCTGGTCCGAGCTCGACCAGCGCATGCACGAGACCGCGCTCGGCATCCTCGGCGCGCGCGCCGAGCTGCTGCCGCACGCGCCGGACGCCGGTGCGGTGGGCAACTGGCTCGACGGTTTCCTGTTCGCGCAGTCGGGCAGCATCTACGCCGGCACCAACGAGATCCAGCGCAACATCATCGCCCAGCGCATGCTCGGCATGCCGCGCGCGTAAGGGGAACGAACATGGATTTCCGCTTCAGCGACGACCAGAAACTGTTCCAGCAGACGGTGCGCGAGTTCCTCGTGGCCGAAGTCACGCCCGAGCGCATCCGCGCGTCCTGGCAAACGGATACCGGGCGCTCGGATGCGCTGTGGGCGCAGCTCGCCGAGCTCGGCCTCACGGGCATCACGGTGCCCGAGGCGCACGGCGGCCTCGGCATGAACGAGCTCGACTTCGTGCTGCTGGCCGAGGAGATCGGCTACGTCGCACTGCCGGAGCCGCTGATCGACACTGTGCTGGTGGGCGTGCCCTGCCTGCGTGATTGCGGCAACGAGCAGCTTGCCGCCGAATGGCTGCCGAAGATTGCCGCCGGCGAGACGAGGCTCGCGATCGGCCTCGACTGCAATCCGCTGCTGGCCGACGCGCACGTGGCCGGGCTGCTGCTGCTCGCCCACGGCGACGAGCTGCACGCGGTGCCGCGCGCCGACGTCACGCTCACCGCCAACGAGTGCCTCGATCCCTCGCGCCGGCTGTTCCGCGTCGACTGGACGCCCTCGGCCGTCACGCGGCTCGCCGGCGGCGCCGCCGGCCGCGCGCTGCTCGATGCCGCGCTGAACCGCGCCGCGCTCGGCGCCGCGGCGCAGTGCCTCGGGCTCGCGCAGCGCATGATCGAGATCTCGGTGGCCTACACGCGCGATCGCCAGCAGTTCGGCCAGGCGATCGGCACCTTCCAGGCGGTGCAGCACCTGATGGCGAACGTGGCCGTGAAGCTCGAGTACGCCAGGGCGCCGGTGCACCGCGCCGCGTATGACGTCGCGCACGGCAAGGCCCGCGCGGGCGTCTCGGTCTCGCACGCGAAGATCGCCGCCTCCGAGGCCGCGCTGCTCGGAGCGCGCAACAGCATCCAGGTGCACGGGGCGATGGGCTACACGTGGGAAGTGGATCTGCACATCTTCGCCAAGCGCGCGTGGACGCTGGACAACGCCTGGGGCGACCGCGCCTTCCACAAGCAGCGGGTGGCGGATTTCGTGCTCGCCGACGATGCCGCGATCGGCGCCGGCGCAACATTCTGAACGGAGGATCTCACCATGGCTGAAGCCTATATCGTCGATGCGTTGCGCTCGCCCACCGGCAAACGCAAGGGCTCGCTGGCTGCCGTGCACGGGGCCGACCTCGGCGCGCACGTGATCAGGGCCATCGTGGAGCGCAACGCGATCCCGGCCGAGGACTATGACGACGTGATCTTCGGTTGCGTGGACACCATCGGCGCGCTCGCGGGCGACATCGCGCGCACCGCGTGGCTCGCCGCGGGCATGCCGCTGCACGTGCCCGGCACCACGGTCGACCGCCAGTGCGGCAGCTCGCAGCAGGCGGTGCATTTCGCGGCGCAGGCGGTGATGAGCGGCACGCAGGACGTGGTGCTCGCCGGCGGCGTGCAGACCATGAGCAGCATCCCGATTTCTGCGGCCATGCTCGCCGGCCAGCCGCTCGGTTTCACGACGCCCTTCGCCGAGAGCCTGGGCTGGCAGAAGCGCTTCGGCGACTCGCCCGTCAACCAGTTCTATGCCGCGCAGCGCATTGCCGATCACTGGGGCGCCAGCCGCGAGGCGATGGAAGTGTTCGCCAAGGAGAGCCACGACCGCGCGCTGAAGGCGATCGCCGAGGGCCGCTTCGACCGCGAGGTGGTGCCCTACACGCTGCCCGACGGCACGGTGTTTCGCATGGACGAGACCGCGCGCCTGAGCACGCTGGAGAAGATGGCCACGCTGGCGCCCGTCGATCCGGCCTATCCGGGCATCACGGCCGCGGTGTCGAGTTCGACCTGCGATGCCTCGGCCGCGGTGCTGGTGGTCTCGGAGACCGCGCTGAAGCGCTACGGACTGAAGCCGCGCGCGCGCATCCACCACCTCAGCGTACGTGCCGACGATCCGATCTGGCACCTGACCGCGCCGATCGCGGCCACCGCGCACGCGCTGAAGAAGGCCGGCATGAAGATCGAGGACATCGACCTGGTCGAGATCAACGAGGCCTTCGCCTCGGTGGTCATGGCGTGGCTGAAGGAAACGGGCTATCCGCACGAGCGCACCAACGTCAACGGCGGCGCGATCGCGCTCGGCCATCCGCTCGGCGCCTCCGGCGCCAAGCTGATGACCACGCTGCTGCACGAGCTCGAGCGCAGCGGCGGGCGCTACGGCCTGCAGACCATGTGCGAGGGCGGCGGCCAGGCCAACGTGACGATCATCGAGCGGCTCTGATTCCGGTGCTCGGCGTGGACGTGCGGCCTTGCCCGGCAGGGGCACGCGGTCTCGCTACCGCCGCCGCACGACCCTGTGCGGCGGCTACCGGTGTTGTACGAATCGTTCCCGACGATTCGCACAACACAGGCGCGCTCGGACCGCATGCCCCCGCCGGGCAAGGCCGGTGAACGTTGGTGCGAGGTTCGACGAATACGGCAGGTTGCTGCAATCGACTCGGGGGCCATCGGCTCGGGGACGATTCGAACTGCAGCGCTGAACATGCATTGACGCAGGAGCGCAGGGCCGGGGTTCGCGACGAGGCCCGAAATCGTCGGGAACGATTCCGGGAACACGGCCGCCGCACAGGACGCCGGCGTAAGCGGAGACGCGAACCCGGGCGTGCGCTGCCCGGCCAGAGTGGCACCAATTTGCTTGGCAGCGATCGCCACTGCTGCAATGAACTGAACTGAACTGAACTGGGAGCAAGCGACATGGCAGGAATCTGTGACGGACGTGTAGTGATCATCACCGGCGCCGGCGGCGGGCTGGGGCGCGAGTACGCGCTCGCTTTCGCGAAGGAAGGTGCGAGCGTCGTGATCAACGACATCAATCCCGCGGCGGCCGAGCGCACCGTGGGCGAGATCAGGGCGATGGGTGGCAAGGCTGTCCCGAATTCGAACGACATCACGAGCCACGCCGACGCAGGGCTGATCGTGAAGAGCGCGATCGATGCCTTCGGCGACCTGCACGTCGTGGTGAACAACGCCGGTATCTGCCGTGACCGCATGTTCGTGAGCCTGAGCGAACAGGACTGGGACGAAGTAATCCGCGTGCACCTGAAGGGCCACTTCTGCATCAGCAGCCACGCCTGCAACTACTGGCGCGCCCAGGCGAAGGACGGCAAGCCGGTCAGCGGACGCATCATCAACACCAGTTCGGGCGCCGGCCTGCAGGGCTCGATCGGCCAGGCCAACTACTCGGCGGCCAAGGGCGGTATCGCCACGCTGACGCTGGTGCAGGCGGCCGAACTGCGCCGCTACAACATCACGGCCAACGCGCTCGCGCCGTCGGCGCGCACCGGCATGACCGAGGGCGTGTTCGCCGAGATGATGAAGAAGCCCGAGGACGGCAGCTTCGACCACTACGATCCGGCCAACGTCGCGCCGCTGGTGGTGTGGCTCGGCAGCGAGCTCTCGGGCCACGTGACGGGCCGCGTATTCGAGGTCGAGGGCGGTCGCATCGCGATCGGCGATGGCTGGCGCAGCACGACGGGCGTCGACAGGAAGGCGCAATGGGCGCCCGCCGAGATCACCGGCGCGATGGAACAGTTGCTGGCGGCCGAGGTACCGGCGCAGAAGGTGTTCGGTACCTGAGTGTGTTTTGGCTGAACGACGCAGTCGCCCGGTGACGGCTGGCGTGCCGCTGGCAGGAAGACGTAGGTCCGGCTTCAGCCGGACAGTTGTGGCGCCGCCAGGCGCAGCATTGGATTGCCGAACAGTCAATATGTGATCGGTTAGCAGGAATCCCCATGGAATTTGCCTTCACCGAAGAACAGCAGATGATCCGCGAAACCGCGGCGCAGTTCCTCGCAGACAATTGCGACTCGGCGGCGGTGCGCCGCGCGATGGCTACGGAGAGCGGCTTCGAACCGCAGATGTGGCAGCGCATCGCGGGCGAGATGTGCTGGACCGCGATCCACATTCCCGAGGAGTACGGCGGACTCGGGCTCGGCTATGTCGAGCTGGTCGCCGTGATGGAACAGATGGGTCGCTACCTGCTGTGCGCGCCGTACTTCTCCTCGGTATGCCTCGGCGCCAACGCGCTGCTGCTCGCGGGCAGCGAGGCGCAGAAGGGCGAGTACCTGCCGCGGATCGCCGACGGCTCGCTGCGCGCCACGCTGGCGTGGTGCGATGCCTCGGGGTGCTGGGACGCGGACGGCGTCTCGGCGACGGCCACGCGCAAAGGCGATGCCTTCGTGCTCGATGGCAGCTACCGCTACGTGGTCGATGGTCACACGGCGGACCTGCTGGTCGTCGCGGCACGCGCGCCGGGCAGCAGCGGCGGCGCCGGTCTCAGCCTGTTCGTGCTGCCGGCGGACACCGCCGGCGTCACGCGCACCTGGCTGCCGACGATGGACCAGACGCGCAAGCTCGCTGAGCTGCGTCTGGACAACGTGAGCGTCCCGGCCGAGGCGCTGCTGGGCGCCGAAGGCGATGCGCACGCCGCACTCGGGAAGACCCTCGCGCTGGCGAGCGTCGCGCTCGCGGCCGAGCAGGCCGGCGGTGCGCAGCAGATCCTCGACATGGCGGTCGCCTACACGAAGGAGCGCCAGCAGTTCGGTCGCGCGATCGCGAGCTTCCAGGCCATCAAGCACAAGGCCGCCGACATGATGCTGAAGGCCGAGGCTGCGAAGTCGGCCGTGTACTACGCCGCCTGCGTGGCGCAGGAGGCATTGACGGGCGGTGCGCAGGGCGCGCAACTGGCCGAGGCGGCCAGCCTTGCCAAGGCCTACTGCAGCGACACCTATTTCTTCAATGCGGGCACCGCGATGCAGTTGCACGGTGGCGTCGGCTTCACCTGGGAATACGACGTGCACCTGTATTTCAAGCGCGCGCGCGCCAGCGAGAGTTTCCTTGGCGACGGTGCTGAGCACCGCGAGCGCATTGCCGTGGAGTTGGGACTATGAAACTGAGTTTCAGCGAACAGGACGAGCGCTTTCGCGCCGAGGTGGCCGGCTGGCTGCGCGAGAACCTGCGCGGCGAGTTCGAGCAGATCCGCTTTCGCGGCGGCCCCGGCGACGAGCACATGTTCTCCGAGGAGCGCAAGCACTGGGAGCAGCGCATGGCCGCGGGCGGCTGGACCTGCATCGGCTGGCCGACCGAATACGGCGGGCGCGGCGCCTCGATCGAACAGCAGGTGATATTCCACGAGGAATACGCGCGCGCCGGCGGCCCGGGTCGCGTGGGCCACATCGGCGAGGGGCTCGCGGGCCCCACGATCATCGCCTTCGGCACCGCGGAGCAGAAGGCGCGCCTGCTGCCCGGCATCCGCGCCGGCACCGAGCTGTGGTGCCAGGGCTATTCCGAGCCGGGCGCCGGTTCCGATCTGGCCGCCGTGAAGACCAGGGCTCGCCTGGACGAGGCGAGCGGCAAGTGGCTGATCAACGGCCAGAAGGTGTGGACCTCGCTGGCGCACGAGTCGCAGTGGTGCTTCGTGATCGCGCGCACCGATCCCGATTCGGTCGGGCACGCGGGGCTCGGCTTCTTCCTCGTGAAGATGGACCAGCCCGGCGTCACCGTGCGCCCGATCGAGCAGATCACCGGCACCTCGGAGTTCAACGAGGTGTTCTTCGACGACGCCGTGTGCGAGGCGAACGACATGCTCGGCAAGCCCGGCGACGGCTGGAAGATCGGCATGGCGCTGCTCGGCTTCGAGCGCGGCACCTCGACGCTGGGCCAGCAGATGCTGTTCCAGAACGAGCTCGACGAGATCGTGCGCATCGCGCGCGAGAACGGTCGCGGCAAGGATCCGGCGCTGCGCCAGCGCATCGCGGACGCGTGGATCGGGCTGCGCATCATGCGCTACAACGCGATGCGCATGCTCTCGGGGCCGCAGGACGGCTCGCTTGCGCGCGAGGCCACGGCCTACAAGCTGTACTGGGCCGTGTGGCACCGCAACCTCGGCAAGCTGGCGATGGATGTGCTCGGCCCCGAGGCCGAGATCGTCGAGAGCGCGCCCTACAACCTGGGCCGGCTGCAGTCGCTGTTCCTGTTCACGCGTTCCGATACCATTTACGGCGGCACCAACCAGATCCAGCGCAACATCATCGCCGAGCGCGCGCTGGGCATGCCGAAAGAGCCGCGGCCGGCGCGCTGAACGGGAATGTCCGGATTAATCCGGACCTACGGGCCGCACCACTCCGTAGGTCCGGCTTCAGCCGGAAATGAATTTCGTAGGTCCGGCTTCAGCCGGACATTGACATCGGCATTGAAGCACTGACACCAGAGACCGGAGATATTCCTATGGCACTGATCCCCCGCTACGTCGAAGGCCACAACCTGCTGGCCAACAAGTCCGTCCTGATTACCGCCGCCGCCGGCGCCGGCATCGGCTTCGCCGCGGCGAAGAAGTGCGTGGAAGAGGGCTGCCGCGCGCTGTTCATCAGCGACATCCATGAAGGGCGCACCGCGCAGGCCGTGGAGGCGCTGAAGGCGCTGCGCGGCACGCAGCAGGTATTCGGCCTGGTCGCCAACGTCACCGACGAGGCGCAGGTGCAGGCGCTGGTGAACGCGGCCGAGGAGAAGCTCGGCGGCGTCGACGTGCTGATCAACAACGCGGGCCTCGGCGGCACGAAGGCGCTCGTCGACATGACGGACGAGGAGTGGCAGCGCGTGCTCGACATCACGCTCACGGGCACCATGCGCATGACGCGCGCGATGCTGCGCGTGATGCAGGGCCGCAAGGCCGGCGTGATCGTGAACAACGCTTCCGTGCTGGGCTGGCGCGCGCAGCCCGACCAGTGCCACTACGCCGCGGCGAAGGCGGGCGTGATGGCGCTCACGCGCTGCGCCGCGATGGAGGCCGCACCCTTTGGCATACGCATCAACGCGGTCTCACCCTCGCTGGCGCTGCACGATTTCCTGAAGAAGACCACGCCGGTCGACCTGCTGGCCGAGCTCGAGAAGAAGGAAGCCTTCGGCCGCGGCGCCGAGGTCTGGGAAGTGGCCAACGTGATGGTGTTCCTCGCCAGCGACTACGCGAGCTACATGACCGGCGAGATCGTCGCGGTCAGCAGCCAGCACGCCTGAGGGCCGGGGCTCCATCGCGCGACTCGTCCACGAGACGCGCGATGTCTTGCGCGCACCGTGCGGCACCGGCGCGCCGGGTTCGCGCCGCGATGCCGTCAGTCCGCGGGCTCGAGGCCCGCGAGCTCGCTGACCAGCGCGATCGCCGCGTCGGTGTGCTCGGGCTCCCAGCTGTCGATGGCGATCAGGTATTTGCCGTTCACGACGAAGCTCGGCACGCTCTCGATGCGATACGCGAACGCCGCGCCCTCGCGATCGCGCCACTTCGCCACGTGCTCGATGTACTTCAGGTCCTGCGGCAGCGTCTTGCGCCAGGCGTCGACCTTGGGTCGCGCGTCCTGGCAGTGCGGGCAGGTCTCGATATAGAAATACATGACGTAGCGTCCCGACGGCGTCGAGGCGTGGCGCGGTGGACTCTCGTATTCCGTGCAGCTGAAGCCTTCGGTGTGCGCGGGGCAAGCTGCCTGTGCCAGCGCGCCCGCGCAGCCGAGCAGAAAGATCAGCGCGGTGCGCTGCAGCCACAGTCCTGTTTTCACTTGGTGTCTCCGCCATTGCGAGGTCACGCGCCCGCCGCTTCGCCGCGTGTTCGTGGTGATCGGCGCCCGGCGCGAACGCGGCATTGTCCACGAGGCGACGGCCTCGCGCCAGCGGCTGCCCGCCGGGGGTGGCCTCACTCGCGCATCGTGTACTGCTGGAGCGCGCCGAAGCCGCGCTGGTCGATGCGGTCGATGCGCTCATCGAGGGGCGGATGCGTCTTGTAGAGCTGGGCCAGCATGGCCGAGTCGCTGCCTAGCGCGGTGAGCTTCTGCAGCAGCGAATAGAGCGCCAGCGGGTTCATGCCGGCGCGCGCAAGGTAATGCTCGGCGCCCTCGTCGGCGCGATACTCGGCCTCGCGATCCAGCGCGCTCATCATGATCGTGGCGCCGTGCGTCTCGACGTAGTTGCGCGCATAGGCGGCCGCCGGGCTGCTGTTGCCCAGTTCGACCTTGCTCATCGCGAGCTCCTTGCCCGAGCTCGCCAGCTCCTGCTTGCGGATCACGTTGTAGTGGTCGCGCTGCACGCAGTGACTGATCTCGTGGCCCAGCGCCGCCGCCAGCTCGCTGTCGGAGGACAGCAGCTGGTACAGCCCGCGCGTGACCAGGATGTAGCCGCCGGGCGCGGCGAAGGCGTTGACCTCGGGCGTATCGATCACGCCGAAGGTCCACGGAAGTTCGGGGCGACTGGTCTGCGAGGCAACCCAGCGTCCGACCAGGTTGACGCGCCGCTGCGCGGCGGCATCGTCCCACAACGGCCGCGCGCCGAGGATGCGGCCGGTGATTTCCGGGCCGAGCGCGAGTTCCTCGCCAGCCAGTTCGCCCTCGGATTTGGGGACCAGCCTGGAGGCGCCTCCCAGCATCGAGCCGAGGCCGCTGCCGAGCCCGCCGCCCAGCGAACCGAGCAGACCGCCTACGGCCTTCACGGTCTCGGCCCTGGCCGCGGCGGGCTGCTCCGCCGGATCGGCGCGCCGCGCCTCGGCCTCCCCGGCAAAGTCCACCTGCGTTGCTTCCCAGCCCTGCTCCTGCGCATAGCCGGCGGCCACGGGGCCATCGACGCGCTGGGCCGTCATCGCGTCGAGCTGCGCGGTATCGAACGCGGAGGATTTCAGGTCGCTCTCGTCGATCCCGCGGACCCCCGCGGTCTCGGTGATCCGTCCCACGCCGGCCTTGCCGCTCATCAGCACGTGCACGTTGGCTTCGCCGGCCTCGGCGCCGGCGTAGGCGAGGCGCACGTCGTTGACGCGCACGTAGCCGGGTTTCCCGGCGGGCATCTGCAACTCGTACCACAGGCCCTGTTGCGAGGAAATCGATACCCTGGCATCGCGCTGCAGGGTCGCGAGCGTGGGCGAGTCGAATACGGGTTGCGCGTGCACGTCCACGGATGGGCGGTGAACGACGGCGGACAATTCGGCCGCCCTCACGCACGACGCCGCCAGCGTCAACGCAATCGCGACGATGGGGAAAACGCGCATCACGCTCCTCCTGGGGAAGAATCTGTTGCGGCGGAAATGGCGCTCCGCCGTGTCAGTGGCCATTCGGTCGGGGTCGCGAGCACTCGCCCGATCAGCTCGCGCAGGCGCACGCGCTCCTCGTCGCCCGACGACCCCGGCTCGTCGTCGATCCGTGCGCAGGCAAATGCCAGCAGCACGCTGCCATCGTCGGGAAGGCGCTCGTCGTACTCGGCCAGTCCCCGCTCGAGCCGCGCCAGGTCCGCCAGCGCTGCAGTGCGCGCCGCGGCTGCATTCGCGCCGTGCCATACCAGAATCATCGTATCGCTCAGCGCATCGTGCAACCAACTCTTGCGCTCCACCACGCCCTCGAGCATCACCGCGTCGCTGCCGGCGTACAGGAAGCGTCGCAGCCGGCGCTGGTATTCACGCTCGCGCCGCGCCGAGGAGGTGTCGTCGAGTTGCGCATCGGGCACGAAGCGCAGGCGCGCCACGGCGAGCCAGCGGTCCTGGTCGGGCGCGAATTCCCGCAGGAAATCGCCGTTGCCGACCGCGCGTCCACGCTGAACGCCCGCATAGGCGCGACAGGATCCGAACACCAGGCTGACGAAACCGACACTGGCGAAGATGTCGAAGAAGAAGCCGAAAAACGTGAGGCCGACGAAAGCGGCGCCCAGCAGCGCGGCGTTGACCGCGACGAAGATCGAGTCGATGTCGGGCGCCGGCTCGCCGCGCCAGAAGGCGAAGGTGGTGAGCAGCGTCAGCAGGGTGGCAAGCACGTATTTCAGCCAGCCCGGTGGTGTGCGGATCGCGCTGTCGGCGAGCAGGGCCTCGGTGGCCTCTGCGAGGACCTCGACGCCCGGCATGACCGGATCGACGGGCGTGGGCTTGGCGTCGTTGAGGCCGGAGGCGGTGTAGCCGACCAGCGCCACGCGTCCGTTCAACGCAGGCAGGCTGCCCGTTGCGTCGCGGCAGACGGCCTTGCCGCCGCTCAGCAGGTCGGCCGCGCTGACATGCGGCAGCCGCGTGTCCTGTCGCCAGTTCGGCCGCACCGCGGCGGCGGGCGGATGCGCCGATGGCGGCAGGACGGTCGTCGCCAGGCGCAGCGCCAGCGAGGGCAGGGCCCAGTCGCCGGCGGACTCGCGCAGGGGGATGTCGCGAAGCACCCCGTCCTTGTTGCGCGAGACGTTGGCGATCGCGCTGTAGCGGGTCATCGCCTCGCCGTAGGGCAGCAGCAGCGCGACCCGGGGATCCACGCGCGGAGCCGGCACGAGCGCAAACGCCCCCGGGGCCTGCGAGGCGCGCAGGGATGAACTCTCGTCGTAGTCCGGGTGCAGCCGTGTCGAGCCGAACACGAAGCGCCCGGCGCCGCCCAGGGCCATGGCTTCCAGGGTCTGGTCGCCGAGGGGGTCGTCCTGCGAGGAATCGGCGAACAGCACGTCGTAGCCGACCGCGCGCACCCCGGCGCGATCCAGCTGGTCGAGCAGGTCGGCGTGGCGTTGCCGGCTCCACGGCCAGCCGCCTTCGCCGCGCGCGCGGAAATGCGCGATAGAGCACTCGTCGATCTCGACCACGACCACGCGCCCGGACGGCTTCGGTTCGAACGGGCGCCATTGCACGACCTGGTCGAAGATCGCATCCTCGGCCGAGTCGAGCGAGCGGGCGTCGTTCCAGTCCCAGGCCAGCCAGGCAATCGCGCCGAGGGCGAGCAGCGGGTAGAACGCGAATTTGAGATGGAAAGCGAGCCATGACAAG
Organism: Gammaproteobacteria bacterium; assembly: GCA_016718385.1. Lineage (GTDB taxonomy): Bacteria > Pseudomonadota > Gammaproteobacteria > Pseudomonadales > UBA5518 > UBA5518. The sequence goes on along the minus strand of JADKDK010000006.1, from coordinate 337,736 downwards.
GGCCGGCGGTAGCTGCGCTCGACCTTGGTCCATTGCTGGATGAAGCCGTGGCCGAGCGCCGCGAGGCTCGCATCGATCCACGAGAATATGCGGTCCGCCAGCCTGCCGGGCATCGACACTTCCCTGCGCTCAGGTCATCCACAAAAAAGCCCGGCAATTGCCGGGCTCTCTTGTCTGCGTCGCGGGGACGCGGGGAGGGCTGGGCTTACCAGCGGCCACCGCCACCGCCGCCGGGACGGCCACCGCCGCCGGGACGGCCACCGCCACCACCCGGACGACCGCCGCCGCGGCTGTCACGCTCCATCGCCATGTTGACCTTGAGCGGACGACCGCCCAGATCGCGGCCGTCCAGTTCCAGTGCTGCTTCAGCGGCCGCCTGCGTGGCGAAGGTGATGAAGCCGAAGCCCTTCGGGCGGCCGGTTTCACGATCCATGATCAGCGCGATGTCAGTGATGTCGCCGTACGTCGAGAAAAGTGAGCGCAACTGCGCCTCATCCACCGAGTACGGGAAGTTGCCGACGTACAGTTTGTTCTGTGCCATGTAAATAGAGCTCCGATTTCAGTTATTACCAGCGTCACCGTCGGCATCGGCAGGTGCCGGTGCTGTCAACGACGGTTCGGCCGTCACGTCATCCGGCGCAGGGCCTTTGGAGCCTTTGCGCTGGTTCTTCTCCTGCAGCTTCTCTTCCTTTTTCTTCTTCTTGGCGATCTCGCGCTGCCGTTTTTCGAATGAATAATTGGGTTTGGCCACGATTCACCTGCAGGAACTAAAGGGTTTCGAGCGGGGGGAATGCGATTGCCCGGACCAAGGGGGAAGCGCAAACGGCCCGCGGGCAGTACATACGTTGCGCCGATACTACCCGGAATCGGGCGGGATTGCGCGTTTTTTTCTGAGGTCGTGCGGAAAGTGGCCGGATCCTGCCGTGGGGCCGGCCGGGTGCTAGCATTCCCCCATGCACCTCGAACGCATCCTCCAACGCAACGGCTTCGGTACCCGCCGCGCCTGCCGCGCGCTCATCGGGCAGGGACGGGTGGCGATCGGGGGCGTGGTCCATGCCGACCCCGCGGACGAGATTGCCACCGAGGGGCTGGTGTTCACGGTCGACGGGGTGGACTGGCCCCATGCCGAGTTCGCCACCGTGGTGCTGAACAAGCCGGCCGGCTACGAGTGCTCGCGCCAGCCGCAGCACCACCGCAGCGTGCTGGAGCTGCTGCCGCTGCCCCTGCGCGAACGCGGCGTGCAGCCGGTGGGGCGGCTCGACGCGGACACTACGGGGCTGTTGCTGCTCACCGACGACGGTCCACTCAACCATGCGCTGGCCTCGGGCAAGCGCATGGTGGCGAAGGTCTACCTGGTCACCACGAAACATCCGCTGGACGAGCGGCAGATCGGGCGACTGCGCGCGGGCGTGGTGCTCCATGACGACCCCGTGCCGGTGGCCGCCGTTGCCTGCGAACAACTCGGGGAGCATCACCTGCGCCTCACCGTGGGCGAGGGCAGGTACCATCAGGTCAAGCGCATGCTCGCGGCGGTGGGCAACCGGGTCGAAGCGCTGCACCGCGAGGCCGTGGGCGGCTTCGTGCTGCCGCCGGACCTGGCGCCGGGCGAGTGGCGCTGGCTGTCGGTTGCCGAGCTGCTGCAACTGAGCCATCCCGGCAAGCGCTGAAGCGCGGCCCGCCCGTGCGCCCGGCGGGCGGCATTCACGCCTGGCGTGTGCGCCGCGCCGGCGCCGGCTTCCCGGCCTTGCCCGTCGTGCGCGGCGCCGCCGCCCTCGATTTGGGCTTGCCGGTGGTGGCCGATTTTTTCTTCTTCTTGCCGGCCCTGGGCGTGGACGGCTTCGCATCCACGACGGGCGGCGGGCGCTTGTTAGGCCCTGTCGCCGGTACGCGGTGTTTCGGCTCGAAGCCCTCGACCTCGCGCCGCGCCAGCATCTTGCCGATCAGCGCCTCGATCGCGGCCAGCTGCGTCGCCTCGTCGGCGCATACCAGCGAGATCGCCTCGCCGGCCTGCCCGGCGCGGCCGGTGCGCCCGATGCGGTGCACGTAGCCCTCGGGGGCGATCGGCAGGTCGAGGTTCACCACCAGCGGCAGCGCCTCGATGTCGAGGCCTCGCGCCGCCACGTCGGTGGCGACCAGCACGCGCACCTGGCCGGCGTTGAAGCGCCTGAGCGCGGCGAGCCGCGCGTGCTGCGGGATGTCGCCGTGGATCGCGGCGGTGCTCACCTCCTGGTACTGCAGGCTGGTGACCAGTTCGTCCACGCGCTTGCGCGTCTTCGCGAACACCAGCACCTGCGGCCAGCGCTGGCGGCGCAGCAGGTGGCAGAACAGTTCCAGCTTGCGCTGCTTGTCCACCGGGATCACGCGTTGCTTCACGCTCGCCACGGTGGTGTTGCGCGGGCTGGCGTCGACCTCGAGCGGATGGTGCAGCAGCCCGGTCGCCAGCGCGCGCACGGGGTCCGAGAAGGTGGCCGAGAACAGCAGCGTCTGGCGCCGGCGCGGCAGCAAGGCGAGGATCTGCTCGAGCTCGCGGCTGAAGCCCATGTCCAGCATGCGGTCGGCCTCGTCGAGCACCAGCACCCGCAGCTGCCCGAGGCGCAGCGCGTTCTTGCCGTGCAGGTCCAGCAGGCGTCCGGGTGTCGCGACCAGGATGTCGGCGCCGCGGCGCAGGGCCATCATCTGCGGGTTGAGGCTGACGCCGCCGTAGGCGACGAGGACGCGCACCGGCAGGCGGCGGCCGTAGTCGCGCAGATCGTCGGCCACCTGCTGCGCGAGCTCGCGCGTCGGGGTGAGCACCAGGGCGCTGATGCTGTTGGGCTCGGGCGGTGGCAGCTCGCCCAGCTTCTGCAGCAGCGGCAGCGCGAAGCTGCCGGTCTTGCCGGTGCCGGTCTGGGCGGCGGCGATCAGGTCGCGCCCGGCGAGCACCGCGGGGATGCCTTTCACCTGGATCGGCGTGGGCGTGGTGTGCCCGAGCTCGTGCAGGGCTTGCAGCAGCGGCGCGATGAGGCCGAGATCCTTGAATTGCATGGGCGATGTGTCCGGTGTGGGGCGCTCAGGAAACGATCGGCATCCCGATCAGGTCGGCGATCAGGCGGTGGTTCTGCTGCAGCAGCATCTCGTTGCGCCCGAAGGTGAGCCGGTAGCCGGGCGGCGCGCTCGCGAGCCGCTTCCAGCTGTCGGCGGCGATCACGAAGTCCTCGCCGCTGACCACCTGCATGATGCTCGCGTGCGCCTTTTCGAGATCCGGGATGGTGGCCGGGTCGCCGCCGCGCGGCAGGTAGATCGAGCCGTGCGCCACCGCCTCGCCGACCGAATCGCCCGGGAAGATGCGGTAGAAGGCGATGAAGGGCTCGCGGTTGCCGATACCGACCAGTCGCCCCACGGTGAACGTGGTGTTCGGGAACAGCGAGTGCACGCCCTGGTAATAGGGCTCGGGCAGTTCGGTGTCCGGCTTGCCAGCGTAGTCCTTCACCTCGGCGCCCGGCGAGGCATAGCGCTGGTGGATGCCGAAGCGGTCGTAGATCGCGACCCACGGCACCAGCGCGGGCGCCAGGGTGCGCGGGTGCGCCGCGGGCACGTGGTAGGGCTCGCAGAAGGAATCGAGCGCGAGCTTCCAGTTGGCGCGCACGGGCAGCGTGTCGGCGTGTACCGGCGTTGCGCCGGCGAGATCCAGCGCCGCGAACAGCGGCGCGGCGGGCCCGAGGAACTCGCGCACGTCGATCGTCTCCTCGCCCGGGCGTGCGATCACGAAGATCATGCCGTGCCATTCGGCCACCGGCACGCGCAGCAGGCCGTGCGCGGCGCGGTCGAGCCCCTCGAAGGCCGCCCCGACCGGGATCCCGACCAGGCGGCCGTCGAGGTCGTAACTCCAGTTGTGGAACGGGCAGCTGATGCGCTGGCGCGGCTCGCAGTGCGTCACCAGCCTAGCGCCGCGGTGTCGGCAGATGTTGAGGAAGGCGCGCACCGTGCCGTCGTGGCCGCGCACGAGCAGGATCTCGGAGCCTGCGGCGTCGAACAGCATCAGGTCGCCTGGGCGTGCGATGTCGCCGGACAGTCCCGCCAGCAGCGGCAGCTCGCCGAAGATATCGTGTTGCTCGGCGGCGAAGCGCGCCGGGTCGGTGTAGACGCTGGCCGGCACGCCCAGCGTCCCGGCCACGAGGTCGGTGGTGCCGCCTGCCTCGATGTGCGCGATCAGGCGCCGGCGCATGCGGCGCGCCTCGTCGGCCAACGAGAAACCCGCGCTCCCGTTGGCGCTCATGCCTGCTCCCCTGCGTGTCGTGCTGTCATGGCCGCGCATTGTGCGGCATGCAGCGGGCGTGCGCGAGGCGCGACGCCATCGGCCGTGCTCAGGCGGCAGGTGGTCCCGAGGGCGGCAGGTTCATCTGCCGGTAAAGACGCAGCGCCATCGCCAGCAGCACCAGCACGCCGCCGATCAGCAACGCCCACAGCAGGTAGCGCTGCCACGGCACCGGCGGCGGCACCGGCCGCAGGGCATCGGGACCGGCGAGGCGGCTGCGTCCGCCCAGCGTGGCGCTGCCGGTCAGCGCCCGGCGCCGCGTCTCGTCGAGATCCGCGAGCAGGCGCTCGACCGGTTGCGCGGCCGCTGCGATCCGCGCGCTGCCCGCGGCGAGCAGGAACGGGGCGCTCCCGCGCGCGACGAACACCAGTTCGTCCGGCGCCCAGCCGAGCTCCAGCGCCGGCGCCTTGCCGTTGCCCTCGCGCGCCTCGATGCGCCAGTAGCGGTCACGTCGGCGCTCGATGGCCAGCTCGGGGCTCGCCAGTTCCGTGCCCTCGGCCTGCAGCCGGTAGAACAGCGCATCGGCGCGCTCGCGCCACGGCTCCGTGGCGGCGGGGCGCGACAGCAGGCGCAGGGTCGCCATGCTGTTGGGCTCGGCGAAGGCGATGCGAAGCCGGTCGGCGGGCAGCCAGCCGCGCGCGTCGAATTCCCACGCGTGTCGCACATCCGCCGCCGCGGCGCCCTCGATGCGCGTCCAGTGCCGCGCGCGTGCTTCGGCGCGCTCGCGCAGCAAGGCGCTCGCGCCAGACAGCTCCACGCCCCTGGCGGCCGCGGGCCATTGCAGGCGCAGGTAGCGGTCCGGGCTCTCGTGCAGTGCGATCTCATGGCGGGCGAGGCGCTGCCCCGCGTGCGTGAGGCTCGCCACCGCCGCCGTGCCGACGGTTCGCCACGCACGCAGGTCCGTGCTGCTCTCCAGTGTCACGGTGCTGACGAAATCGGTCGCGTCATCGCGCCAGGCCAGCCGGAGCGCTGCGATCGCGGCGTGCTCCGTGCCGGCGTCGATCAGATAGGCACCGACCGGCTGCGCGCCGGCGTCCGGACCCGACAGGTCGAGCAGCGCGCCGCTGGCGTCGAGCCTGATACGCAGCGAGCCGCCCGCCGCCCGCGTGTCGCCGACGCGCAACGGGAACAGGCGCAGCGCCACGGGTTCGCGCGCCGCGGCCGCGGGTTCGCGCGGCGCCACGATCGCGTGTTCCAGCACTTCGCCCTCGGCATTGAACACGCGCAGGTCACCCAGGTCGGCGCGCGTTACGCTGCCATAGAGCGACTCATCGAGCGCGAGACGCTGCAGCGGCGCCTGCTGCGGCGCCTCGATCGCGAAGCGCCACGCGAACTGCTGCGGCGTTACCGCCGCTGGCGGCACCTCGGCCGCATGGGCCCGAGCGATCGCGCCGAGCAGCGCCAGCAATGCCCACGCCCGGCTCTTCATGCCTGAGTCTCCCGCGGCTGGCGCGGCGGCGCCGGTGACAAGTAGCCGATCAGCACCATCAGGCCTCCCGCGCCGAGGAACGAGACGATGCGCGCCACGGTGCCGCTGCCCGCCAGATCGACGAAGAACAGCTTCAGCACCAGCGCCGCCAGCAGCGCGCCGCCGCAGAGCCACAGCCAGCGCCGGGCGCTGCGCGTGGCGACGAACATCACCGCGAGCGCCGTGAGCGCCCACAGCACCGAGATGCTGCCCTGGAACACCGGCGAGCGGTGCAGCGCGTGCACGCTGAATCCCACGCCGCCGAGGTGATGCACGGCGCGTGCGGTGGCCGCGTTCAGCCACACGAAGGCACTGGCGCCCAGCGCCACCGGCAGCAGCGCCGGCACCGGGCGCAGCACGAAATCATCGAGTTCGCGCACCTGTCGCCACCAGGCGAGCACCAGCAGCAGCACGGTGGCCTGTGCGAGCTCCAGCGGGTTCAGCAGGGGCAGGAAGGGAAGCGGCCGCGGATCGCCGGCATCGAGGTTCGCCGCCAACACCCAGGCCAGGGCCGCGAGCGCGAGCCCGGCGGCCGCGTTGGCGGGGTACAGCGCCGCGAAGCGTCCAGCCGGCCAACCGCCGCGCCGCGACCAGGCGGGCAGCAGCGCCAGCGCGAACGCCGGCACCAGGCCCCAGGCGACGAAGGCCCAGGCGGGCGCCCCGGGCAGCAGCTCGTTGATGCTCCAGCGTGCGCTCCACGCCAGCACGAACACCACCAGCCACAGCGCGCCGGCGTGCGCCGCGCCGAGCAGCGCCCGGCTGCAGCTGCCCTCGGCGCGGCGCAGCGCCAGGTACAGCGCGGCGAGCGCCGCGAGCCAGCCCGCGGCGCGCCATCCGGCCAGCGGGCCAGCCGCGTGATGCTGCGCGTAGTCGGGCACCACGAACCAGGCGAGGGCGGGCAGCCACAGCAGCGCGGCACGTTGCGCCGGCGCCCAGTCGAGGCGCGCCGCGGCCACGGCCAGCGCGGCGACGCTGGCGCCGCCGAAACCGAGCAGCACCGCCGTCTCGAGGCGTGCCAGCACGTGCAGCCCGATCTCGTGCGCGCCGTTGCCGAACCACCACAGCAGGCCCCAGCCGAGCAGCAACAGGTGCAGGTGGCGCTCGCGCGGGCGCAGCGACTCGCGGGCGCGGAACAGCAGGCAGGCCGAGGCCAGCGCACCCGCGCTGACGAACACGCCGCCGAGGAACTGCGCGTTCAGTACCGCGGTGTCCGCGGCGCCGGCGCTGGCGATCAGCCAGAAGGCGCCGCCGGCGCCGAACTGCAGCAGCACGCCCCAGGCGCGCGCCAGCACGCGCTGCTGGCGCAGGCCGATCCAGACCAGCCCGGCGCCTTCCAGCGCCCAGGCCGCAGCGGTGATGTGGCCGTCGAAGGCGAAGGGGATCGCGACGCTGAGCGCCATCACGCCGAGCGCGAGGAAACTTTCGTTCAGCATGCGCAGTTCGGCGAGCCCGCGGCGCCACAGCCAGCGCGCAACCAGCAGGTAGACCGCGCCCATGCCGAGCGCGGTCCAGGCGCGGCCGAACTCGAAGTCGCGCACCAGCGGCCACTGCAGCGCGAAGCACACCAGCGGCAGGCCGAAGACCAGCGTGCCGTCGACGTAGCCGCGCAGGCGCGGCGGATGGCGGTGCGCGAACAGCGCCGCGACCGCGACGTAGAACAGGAACGACAGCACCAGGAAGGGCTCGGTGCTGGCGAAGTACTCGGGCCGGTAGTAGCGCTGGCCCCAGGCGGCGGCGATCACGAAGGTGAACACGAAGCCGGTGAGGTTCAGCACGCGCCAGGCCTTGAACCAGGCGATGCCGACGATGCCGAGGTTCAGCAGCGCGTAGTAGCTGAACAGCGCCACGTGGCTGCCGCTGCCGGTGGAGGTGAGCACCGGCGCGAGGAAGCCGCCGATGGTGCCCAGCGTTGCCAGTGCGCGCGCATCCTGCAGCACCGCGAGCGCGGCCGACAGCGCCACCAGCGCGAGCAGCAGCACGAAGGTGAAGCCGAGCGGCAACAGCTGGTACAGGCGCGCCGCCGCAAAGATCGTGAGGTAGAGGATGCCGATGCCGCCGCCCTGCAGGATCAGTCCGAAGGCCGCGCGGCGCGCGCGCAGGCGCCAGCCGGTGACGATCAGTGCGAGCGCTGCCGCGGCCGTGCCCGCCAGGCGCACTTCTATCGGCAGCGCGTTGCGATCGACCGCGTACTTCAGCAGGAATGACACGCCCACGAACAGCACCAGCACGCCGGCCTTGGCGACGACGTTGCCGGTGGTCGCATAGTCCTTGAGCCACGCGATGCCGCGATCGACGGCGTTGGGCGCGCGCGGCGGCTCATGCTGCCGGGCCTCTCCGGGAACGTACTGTGGCGCGGGCAGTGGCGTCTCGGGTTCCTGCCAGCCGGCGCCGGCAGCCGCAGGTGAAGGAGCGGCTGCGAGCGCGGCGCCGCCATCGCGCTGCGGTGCATCGGGTTGCGTGGCTGGTGGCGCCGCCGGCTGCGGCGTTGCGAGCGCGCGCTCGATCCTGCGCAGGCGCTCGTTCAGCGCAAGTTGCCAGCCCGCCAGCGCACCGAGCACGACACCGAACAGCGCGCCACCGCCATCGAGCAACATGCCGCCGAAGGCGGCCATCACCAGCGCAAGCACGAGCGTGAGCGGCGCGAATTTCACCCGGCGATCCGGTCAGCGCAGACCAGCCATGCCGCCGAGCGCATCATCATTTTCCCCTCGCGATAGTGCGGCGCGAGAGTCGCGCGGATGTCGTCCAGCGCCCGCGCGCGCGCCTCGGCATCGAGCGGCGCGAGCAGTGCATTCACCGGACCGGCCTCCACCATCGCGGTGGTGGCCGCGGCCAGGGTATCGCCCTCGGCGAAGCAGAGTTCTGTTTCCAGGCTCTCGAACTGCACGGCGCCGAAACCGGCCGCCTCGAGGATGGCGCTGACGCGCGCGCGGTCGGCGAAGGCAAAAGGCCCCGGCGCGTGCGGATCCGTCGCTGCCGGCGCGGGCACGTGGCGCAGTGCGGCTTGCAGCGGCAGCCGGAGCCAGTCGTTCAGCGCCGGCGCCTGCCAGCAGCAGAACACCAGCCGCGCGCCCGCCGCGCAGGCCGCGTGCAGGTTGCGGAAGGCTTGCAGCGGGTCGGCGAAGAACATCACGCCGAAGCGCGAGAACAACAGCCCGAAGCTCTGCGGCTCGAAACGGTGTGTCGAGGCGTCGGCGAGCAGGAATTCGAGCGGGGCGGCACCCGCGGCCGCGCGCTGACGCGCCAGCGCCAGCATGGGCGCGGAGATGTCGACGCCGGTGACGTGCGCGCCCGGGCCGAGGTGGCGGGCCAGCGCCAGTGTCTGGTTGCCGCAGCCGCAGCCGATGTCCAGTGCGCGCGTGGCGGCATTCGGCGCGATGCGCGCGAGCAGCGGCGCGGTCAGCGGGCCGATGGTGCGCTCGAACTGGGCGTCGTGATCGGCCCAGCGCTGCCCCCCTTCACCGTTCCAGAATTCGACCTGTGCCTGGTTGTCCTGCATTGCGTTTCCCCCCGGGTTGATGCGTATCATGCGCAATCGCGAGCGGTGTGCATAGAATCCCTCGCGCAGGTGTTCCCGGATAAAACAACAGGATCGGGATGCGCAGCTCGAGAAACCATCTGTTTTTTCCTGCCCTCGTGCTCGCCGCACTCGCATGCTTCGCCCGCGTGGCCGGCGCAGTTCCCGAGCCGCGCGCCGCGCAGCTGATGCCGCGCGCCGCGCAGAGCCTGCTGATCGACATCGCGCGCGCCGGCGAGCGCCTGGTCGCGGTGGGCGAGCGCGGTCACGTGCTGTATTCCGACGATTCGGGACAGCGCTGGATCCAGGCGCCGGTGCCGGTCTCGGTGATGCTCACGGCCGTGTGGTTCCTCGACGCACAGCATGGCTGGGCGGTGGGCCATGACGGGATGATCATCGCCACCGACGATGGCGGTGCGAGCTGGCGGCTGCAGCGTGACGGCCTTGCGGAGCAGCAGGCGCGCGATCGCGCGGCGCTGGAGCAGGCGCGGCGGGACCTGGTTGCACGCGAGGGCGCCGATGCGGACGCGGCGGCGCTCGAAGAAGCCCGTCTTGCGCTGGCGGAAGCCGAGGATCGCGCGAGCCAGCCGGCCTACGCGCCACCGCTGATGGATGTCTGGTTCGCGGATGCGGACAACGGCATCGCGGTGGGTGCCTACGGCAGCTACCTGCGCACCAGCGACGGCGGGCGCAGCTGGACCCACGACGCGGCGCGCATCGACAACCCCGACGAGCTCCATTACTACGCGATCGCCTCCGGCGGCGCCGGGCGCCTGCTGATCGTCGGCGAATCGGGCTCGATGTTCCGTTCGCGCGATGGCGGTGCGAGCTGGGAGGCGCTCTCGCACGCCTACGAGGGAACCCTGTTCGGTGCGCTGGCCTTCACGCGCGGCGACGTCGTGTGCGCGTTCGGCCTGCAGGGCACGGTGCTGGTCTCGCCGGATTTCGGCGACACCTGGCGGCGCCTCGACAGCCCGACCGAGTCGGTGCTGGCCGGTGGCACCATCGCGCAGGGCGGCGAGGCGCTGATCGTCGGCAACGTCGGGACGATGCTGGCCGCGCGCCTCGCGACCGGCGAACTGCAGGATCGCAGCCGCGCAACGCTGCGCGACAATCTCGCCGGCGTGATCCAGGCGCCCGACGGCAGCCTGGTCGTGATCGGGCAGGGCGGCGCGGTCCGCGTCCCGGCCGCGCAGGCGGCCGATGCCTCCGTGGTCGCGGGTGAAGCCGGTGCTGCGGCAGCGGGAGGGGGCTGAGATGGCGCCGGTCGACGATGCCATCGCGCGCCAGGAAGAGCGGCTCATCGAGCGGCTGGTGTTCGGCTACCGCCCGGCGCTGATCGCGATCTTCCTGGTGCTGACCGCCTTCTTCACCTGGCAGACCGCGCAGCTGCGGCCCGACGCCAGCTTCGAGAAGATGATCCCGATGAAGCACCCCTTCGTGCAGGCGATGATGCGCCACATCGCGGAGCTCGGCGCCTCCGGCACCACGATCCAGATCGCGGTGGCGAGCACGGCGGGCGATATCTTCGACCCGCACTACCTCGAGGTGCTGCGCAAGGTCAGTGACGAGGTCTTCTACATCGAGGGCGTGGACCGCAACCGGCTCAAGTCGCTGTGGACGCCGAACGTGCGCTGGACCGAGGTCACGGAGTCGGGCTTCGAGGGCAGCGCGGTGATGCCAGACACCTACGACGGCTCGCCCGAGAGCCTCGCGGCGCTGCGCCACAACATCATGCGCTCGGGCCAGGTGGGGCGCCTCGTGGCGAACGACATGCGCTCGAGCATCGTCGAGTTCCCGATCTTCGACAAGGACCCGATCACCGGCAAGCAGCTCGACTACCACGCGCTTTCGCAGGAGCTGGAAACGCGCGTGCGCGAGCGCTTCCAGGACGACACCGTCACGATCCACATCGTCGGCTTCGCCAAGATCGTCGGCGACCTGCTCGAGGGCGTGACGGCGATCTTCCTGTTCGCCTTGATCACGATCGTGATCACCTCGGTCCTGCTGTTTTTCTACACGCGTGCGCTGTGGTCCACGGTGGCGCCCATCGCCTGCTCCATCATGGCGGTCATCTGGCAGATGGGCCTGCTCACCACGCTCGGCTACGGCCTCAACGCCTACTCGATACTGATTCCGTTCCTGATCTTCGCGATCGGCGTGAGCCATGGCGTACAGGTCGTCAACGCGATCGGTGCGGAGGCCGTGGCCGGACGTTTGCCGCTGCCGGCGGCCAGGCGCGGCTTCCGCGGTCTCTACATCGCGGGCATGGCGGCGCTGCTGACCGACGCGGTCGGCTTTCTCACGATGATGCTGATCGACATCGAGGTGATCCAGGACCTCGGCATCGCGGCGAGCGTGGGCGTCGGCGTGATCATCCTGACGAACCTGGTGCTGCTGCCGGTGATCATGTCCTATGCCGGCGTCTCGCCGCGAGGACTGAGGCGCATCGAGCAGCGCCAGGCGGCCGATTCCTCCCACTGGCGGCTGCTGTCGCAATGCGCCACGCCGCGCTTCGCGGCGCTTTCACTGGCGCTGGCGCTGGCCGGCTACCTGGTCGGGATCGTCGGTGGCCAGAACATGAGGATCGGCGATCTCGATCGCGGCGCCCCCGAACTGCATCCGGACTCGCGCTACAACAAGGACAACGACTACATCACGCGCAACTACTCGACGAGCTCGGACGTGCTGGTGGTGATGGTCGAGACCAGGCCCGAGACCTGCTTCCTCTACGACAACCTGGCGCTGATCGACCGCTTCGGGTGGGCGATGCAGAACGTGCCCGGCGTCGAGTCGGCGGTGTCGCTGGCCGAGGTCGCACGGCTCGTGACCATGGGTTTCAACGAAGGCAGCCTGAAGTGGGCCACGCTGATCCGCAACCAGCGAGCGCTCGACACCACCTTCGGCATGGTGCCGCCGCAGCTGGTGAACGCGGACTGCAGCCTGGCGCCGGTGGCGCTGTTCCTGGCCGACCACAAGGCAGAGACCCTCGATACCGTGGTGAAGGCCGTGCAGTCCTTCGCGGCGCAATACGACAGCGATGCCATCCGCTTCGTGCTGGCGGCAGGCAACTCCGGCGTCGAGGCCGCAACCAACCAGGAGATCACCAAGGCGCAGACGCAGATCCTGATCCTGGTGTATTCGGTGGTCGCGGCCCTCGTCTTCCTCAGTTTCCGCTCCTTCGCGGCGGTGATCTGCATCATGGTGCCGCTCGGCCTGACCTCGGTGCTGTGCAACGCGCTCATGGCCTGGCTCGGCATCGGCGTGAAGGTGGCCACGCTGCCGGTGATCGCGCTCGGGGTGGGGGTGGGCGTCGACTACGCGATCTACCTCTACAACCGCCTGCAGATATTCCTGCAGCAGGGCATGAAGCTGCAGGAAGCCTACTACCACGCCCTGCGCCACACCGGCGCGGCAGTGGGCCTGACCGGCATCGCGCTCGCCATCGGGGTCGCGACCTGGATGTGGTCGCCGATCAAGTTCCAGTCGGACATGGGCAAGCTGCTGACCTTCATGTTCCTCTGGAACATGATCGGCGCGCTGTGGCTGATGCCGGCGCTCGCGCATTACCTGATCGGTCGCAAGGCCCGCGCGGCGACGAGCTGAGATGCAGCAAAGGGGAGGATACACGGTGAACCCGTCGAATCGTGCAATGCGCGGCCGCTTGGCCGCGGCCGCTCTGCTGCTCGCGGCCAGCCGCGCGAGCGCGTTCAACTTCGAGACGGAGTCGGGCCTTTCGATCGACCTCGACACGACGCTCACCTATGGCGTGCAGTGGCGCGTCGAGGACGCCGACGACAATCTGCTGCGCCGGCCTGATCCCTCCTGGGATTTCGCTCGGCAGTTGTCCTTTCTCTCGGATCCCGACACGGTCATCGCGCAGAACATGGACGATGGCAACAACAATTTCGACACCGGCCTCGTCTCGAACCGCGCCACCGCGCTCGTGGACATCGAGATCGAGAAGGACAACTACGGCGCATTCGTGCGTGCCAAGGCCTTCTACGACCATGTGTACGCGAGCCGCCGCACCGCGATGGACGAGGCCGGCTATCTCACCATGAACAACGCGCCCGCCACGCGGCGCGGTGATTTCCCCGACGAGACCGAGGACGAGCATGGCGCGCACGCGGAGTTCCTCGATGCCTACGCCTACGCGAGCTTCGACGTCGGCGAGCGCGTGCTCGACCTGCGCCTCGGCAGCCAGATGATCAACTGGGGCGAGGCGACCTTCTTCCCCGGCATCAACGGCATGCAGAACCGCTTCGACGCATCGGTCGCGAACGTGCCCGGCACCGAGGTCAAGGAGATCTTCCTGCCCACGGGTGCGGTGTACGCCCAGCTCGATCTCACGTCCTCGCTCGCGCTGCAGACCTACTACCAGTACGAGTGGAGGCACACGATCCTGAACGGCGTGGGCAGCTACTTCAGCCAGCAGGATTACCTCGGACCCGGGGCGGAAACCTTCTACGTGGGCGCGCGCGGGCTGTTCGGCCTCGATCCGCGCATTCCGCGCCTCGCCGACGACGAACCCGGCGACCAGGGCCAGTACGGCGTGGCGCTGCGCTACAGCCTGGAGTCGGGTACGGAACTCGCCTTGTACTACGTGAACGCGCACAACAAGGCGCCGAGTTTCGAGCGCCAGGACATCGCCATCGCGGGCCAGGCGCTGCCGGTCAGCTACCGCATACGCTATTTCGACGACATCCGCACCACGGGCGCGAGCTTCAGCACGCTGGTCGGCGACACCCAGGTCAATGGCGAGGTCTCTTACCGGGCCAACACGCCATTCGCCAATGCCGCCGGCGACCCCGAACGCGAGGAACTGCTCCAGGCGCAGGTGGGCTTCACGCAGGTGGTCCGTCCGAACGCGCTGTGGGACGACCTCGCGCTGGTCGGCGAGTTCGTGGGCGTCGACGTCGTGGGCCGCAGCGGCGACGACCTGGCCTTCGACGCGCGGGCCTTCAGTTACGCGGTGCGCGCCGATTTCGCCTACAAGAACGTGCTGCAGGCGCTGGACACGAATGTCGTGCTGTTCGTCATGCACACGCTCGACGGCACGATCCGCGAGGCGCAGATGGTCGATGACGCGGTGGTCACCGGCGTGACGCTGCGCGGCACCTGGCTCGACAAGGTCATCGCCGAGCTGAGTTATGCGAACTATTCCGGCGGCGGCTTCGACCACTGGATCATCGACCGCGACAACGTCGCGTTCAACATCAAGTACAGCTTCTGACAGGCGCAACGGGGGGAGACGGGCATGCGTGCACTTCTGATAGGCGGACTGACCCTGGCGCTCGCGGCGCCGCTGGCCTCGGCCAAGGTGAGCGAGGAGGAGGCGGCCAGGCTCGGCACGCAGCTCACGCCCACCGGCGCGGAGGTGGCCGGCAACGCCGACGGATCGATCCCGGCGTGGAGCGGCAAGATCATCGGTGTGCCGCCGGGGCTCGAGTTTGCCGGTCCCGCCACCGTCTATCCCGACCCCTACGCGCGCGAGAAACCGCTGTTCTCGATCACGGCGCAGAACGTTGAGCAGTACGGCGCGCGCCTCAGCGCGGGACAGAAGGCGCTGTTCCAGACCTATCCGAAGACCTTCCGCATGGACGTCTACCCCACGCACCGCGATTTCGGGGTGACCAAGGACGCGGCGCAGCGGGCGCGCCACAACGCCACCCACACGGAACTGTACAACGGCGATGACGGTGTCAACGGCTATACCGGCGGCCTGCCGTTTCCGATACCCACGATGGGCGCCCACCCGATCTGGAACTCGCGACTCAGCACGCCATCCCACAACATGGAGGGGCTCACCGACGATGTGGTCGTCTACCCCGACGGCAACCGTTCGTTGCGCCGCGGCGTGACGTACATGAAGGTCCTGTTCTCCAACCCCGACATCCCCATCGGCGCCGACTTCAAGTCGCTCAGCAAGTATTCCGCCTACATCTGGTTCGCGGTCGAGGAACCGGTGCGCGACAAGGGCTCGATCACGCTGATCCACGAACCGCTCGACTACACCGAGACGCCGCGCAGCGTCTGGCGCTACCTGCCCGGATCGCGGCGCATCCGCCAGGCGCCGAACGTCGGCTATGACACGCCCGACGGCCCCGGCGGCTTCCTCACGATCGACGACACGCTGGGATTCAACGGCGCCATGGACCGCTTCGAGTGGACGCTGGTCGGGCGACAGGAAATGTACGTGCCGTTCCACAGCTACCGTTTCGACGACCCCGCGCTGACGCAGGATCAGCTGCTGACGGCCGGGCACGCCAACCCGGACTACATGCGATACGAGCTGCGGCGCGTCTGGGTGGTCGAGGCCACGCTGCGCGAGGGCTTCCGCCACATCTACGGCAAGCGGCGCTTCTACGTCGAGGAAGACGGCTGGCACATCGCCATCACCGAGAACTACGACAACCGCGGCGAGCTGTGGAAGACGGTGATGATCAACTCGCTGTACCTGTTCGACCAGAAGGGCTACGACATCCGCAGCCAGATGTTCCACGATCTGCGCGCCGGCGTGTACAACACCACGCGCATGACGAACTGGACCAGGCCGTGGAACTTCTCGGCGCCGGACCCGGGCGAGGGTTTCTTCACCGTCGACAACCTGCGCAAGTCCGGCAAGCGCTGACGCCTTGTGACTCGGGCTTGTAGGTCGGGCTTGTAGGTCGGGCTTCAGCCCGACAAGGACCCGGCCTTCAGCCGGACCCGCAAGGCCTCAGCCGGCAAGTTCAAGGATCACCACCGGTATCTCCCGCGTCGTGAGCGACTGGTAGTGGGCGTAGGTGGGCACGCGCGCCGTGAGCGCGGTCCACAGCGCCGCGCGCTCCTCGCCGGTGGCGATGCGCGCGCGGGCGTCGTGGCGCTTGCGGGCAATGTAAACGGTAA
This sequence comes from Gammaproteobacteria bacterium, assembly GCA_016718385.1. GTDB lineage: Bacteria > Pseudomonadota > Gammaproteobacteria > Pseudomonadales > UBA5518 > UBA5518. Next base: position 321,566 of record JADKDK010000006.1, on the reverse strand, counting down.
CGTCCGGGTGCTCGCGCAGGTTGCTGACCCAGGCCGGGTCCGTGGGCATGCCGCCCTTGCTGCCCACCACCATCAGCTTGCCGTCGATTCGGAACCACGGCAGCACGGCCTGGCGCGCCGTGCCGCTCCTGCGCCCGCGCGTTTCCAGCAGCAGTGCCGGTTGCGGCGCGAAGCCGGCCTGGCGCGCGAACACGCGGTTGAGCAGCGATTCGCCGGTCCAGCGCACCAGCGCGCGGTCGAAGCTCAGGCCCGAGGGCGACATCAGGATCTTCATCAGCAGCGACATGGACGCGTTCCCCGGGATTACGCGGGCAGTTTACCCAATTGCCGGCGCATCTGGCTTTCCCCGTGTTCCCGGCGTTGCTCCGCGCGCCCGCGCTTCATTACCATGGCGGACCATTCACGCGCCGCGCCGGGGGTTGCGCACCACATGTCCGACCATCGCCCCGTGGGCGTTTTCGATTCCGGCGTGGGCGGGCTCTCGATCGTGCGCGAGATGCGCCGGCAGATGCCGCGCCTGGACATCGTCTACGTCTCCGATGCGCGCTACCTCCCCTATGGCGAGAAATCCGATGCGTTCATCCGCGAGCGCGCCTTCGCGATCAGCGATTTCCTGCTCGCGGCCGGTGCGCGCGCGCTGGTCATTGCCTGCAACACCGCCACCGCGGCCGCGGCGCACGCGCTGCGCGCGCACTACGCGCTGCCCATCGTCGGCATCGAGCCGGCGGTGAAGCCGGCCTCCCAGGCCACGCGCAGCGGCATCGTCGGCATCCTCGCCACCGCCGGCACGCTGCAGAGCCGCAGGTACGCCGAACTCCTCGAGCGTTTCGGACATTTCACGCGCGTGCTGAGCCAGCCGGCCAGCGGGCTGGTGGAGCAGGTCGAGGCGGGCGATCTCGACGGGCCGCGCACGCTGGCGCTGCTGCGCAGCTGCCTGCGGCCGCTGCTCGATGCCGGCGCCGACACCGTGGTGCTCGGCTGCACGCATTACCCGTTCCTGCTCGAGAGCATCCGCGCCGTGGTCGGTCCGGGCGTGCAGGTGATCGACCCCGGCGCGGCGGTGGCGCGTCGCGTGGCGCAAGTGCTGGGCGCGGCGGTCGAGGGCGGCGGCACGCTGCGCTGCTACACCAGTGGCGACGCACCGGCGCAGCAGGCGCTGATGAGCCGGCTGCTGGGCGAGCCGGTCAGCGTGGAGCCGCTGTCCGAAGCCAGTTGCGTGCTGCCGCGCGTCGCGCTGGCGCGCTGAATCCGTGACGCGAAGGCCCATGCCCCCCGATCCCGCCATCGTGACCACGTTTTACCTCGAGATGCGCGCGCCCGCGCAACTGCGGCCCGCGCGCGGCCGGGACGCGCTCGCGGTGCGCGAGTGCGAGATCCCGCAGTTCGAGCTGAACCGATTCCTGTACCGTTTCGTCGGCGCCGCGTGGGAGTGGACCGACAAGCTGGGCTGGAGCGACGCGCAATGGCGGGCCTGGGCCGAGGATCCGGCGCTGCGCACCTGGGTCGCGTATCACCGCGGTTCGCCCGCGGGCTATTTCGAGCTGCACAAGCAGCCGGGCGAGGCCGTCGAGATCGCGTATTTCGGGCTCGCGCCGGCGTTCATCGGCCGCGGTTTCGGCGGCGAGCTGCTCACGCGCTGCATCGGCTGCGCGTGGGCGTGGGGCGCCTCGCGCGTGTGGGTGCACACCTGCTCGCTCGACCACCCCGCGGCGCTGGCGAACTACCGGGCGCGCGGCATGCGGCTCTATCACCGGGAAATCCACCCTCGCAAAGGCATCGAGACACCATGAATTCCAGGCCGCGCCGTTCGGCGCTCTACATGCCCGGTTCCAACGCGCGCGCGCTCGATAAGGCGCGCGCGTTGCCGGCCGACGTGCTGATCCTCGACCTCGAGGATGCGGTCGCTCCCGAGCGCAAGCCTGCGGCGCGCCAGCAGGTGCGCGAGGCGATCGCCGCCGGCGGCTACGGCCGGCGCGAGCTGCTGGTGCGCGCCAACGCGCTGGACACGCCGTGGGGCGCAGACGACCTGCGCGCCTTTGCCGGCGCGGGCGTCGACGGCATCGTGCTGTCGAAGGTCGCCTCGCCCGCGGACGTGCTGCAGGCCGTGCGGATACTCGAGGCGAGTGGTGCGCCTGATTCGCTCGCGCTGTGGTTCATGGCCGAGACTGCGCGCTGCATCCTGCACATCGACGCGATCGCCGGTGCGCACCCGCGCCTTGCCGGTATCCTGCCCGGTACCTCGGACCTCGCGCACGAACTGCGCGTGCGTCACACCGCGGACCGGCTCGGATTCATCGCCGCGCTGAACCTCTGCGTGCTGGCGGCGCGCGCGCACGGACTCGCCGTGCTCGACGGCGTGCACCTGGACCTCGAGGACGACGCCGGGCTGCGCCGGGCCTGCGAGCAGGGGCGCGATCTCGGTTTCGACGGCAAGACCCTGATCCATCCGCGCCAGCTCGAGGCGGCCAACGCGGTGTTCGCGCCGGCGCCGGACGAGATCGATCGCGCGCGCGAGATCATCGCCGCCTGGCGCGAGGCCAGCGCGCGCGGCAGCGCCCTGGTGGTGATCGGCGGCAAACTGGTGGAGAACCTGCACGTGGCCGAGGCCGAGCGCCTGCTCGCGGTGGCCGAGGCGGTGGCGGAGATGGGTTGGTAGGGCGACCTACTCGTGGCGCAGCGCCTCGATCGGGTCGAGCCGAGCGGCGCGGCGCGCCGGGAAGTAGCCGAACACCACGCCGATCACGGCGGAGAAGGCGAAGGACAGCAGGTTGACGCCCGGGTCGAACACGAAGGGCAGGGACATCATGTTCGCCAGCGCGTAAGAGGCACCCGCGGCCAGCACGATGCCCGCCAGCCCGCCGAGGGATGCGAGCACCACGGCCTCGATCAGGAACTGCAGCAGCACCTCGCGCTCCAGCGCGCCGATCGCCAGCCGTATGCCGATCTCGCGCGTCCGCTCGGTCACCGACACCAGCATGATGTTCATGATGCCGATGCCTCCCACCAGCAGGCTCACGGCGGCCACGGCGCCCAGCAGCGCGGTCAGCGTGCGGGTGGTGCCGGTCAGCGCCTCCATCAGCTGACGCGGGTCCATGACCATGAAATCGTCGGACTCGTTGCGCCCGATGTTGCGCCGCTCGCGCATGATCACCGAGATCTGATCCTTGACGCGGTCGATCGAGGCGCCGTCGCGCACCGAGACCATCAGGAAGCTCACGTCCTGCGAGCCGCTGATGCGCCGCTGCACGGTGCGCAGCGGCATGATGACCGTGTCGTCCTGGTCGCGGCCCATCGTGGACTGCCCCTTGGGCGCCAGCAGCCCGATCACCTGACACGAGAACTGCTTCACGCGCATCCGGCTGCCTGTCGGATCCTCTCCGGCGAAGAGTTCCTTGCGGATGGTTTCGCCGATCACGCACACGGCCGCGCCCGCGCGCTGTTCGGCCGGCGTGAAGGTGCGCCCCTGCGCCAGGCTCCAATTGTTCGCGGCGAAATAGTCCGTGGTCGCTCCGGTCGCCGAGGTGGACCAGTTGCCGGCATTGCGCACCACGGTCACGCTGGCGTTCACCACCGGCACCACGGCCACGGCATCGTGCAGTTGCTGCGCGAGCGCCTCGGCGTCGGCGACGCGGAAGTTGGGCGCGCCTTCCGGGGGGCCCATGCGCCGGCCCGGGCGCACCGTCAGCAGGTTGCTGCCCATGTTGCCGATCTGGTCCTGGATCGAGCGCGTGGCGCCGTTGCCGAGTGTGACCATCGTGATGACCGCGGAAACGCCGATCACGATCCCGAGCACGGTGAGGAAGGAGCGCAGCAGGTTGCGGCGGATGGCGCGCAGCGCGAGCAGCAGGGCGTTCAGCAGCATCAGCCGTGCGCTCCGTTGCGGGTGTCGGACTCGAGCTTGCCGTCGACGATGCGGATCACGCGCCCGGCGTAGGCAGCGATGTCCGCCTCGTGCGTGACCATCAGCACCGTGATGCCCTGCTCGCGGTTCAGGCGTGTCAGCAGCTGCATTATCTCGTGGCCGGTCCGCGTGTCGAGATTGCCGGTGGGCTCGTCGGCGAACAGGATCACCGGATCGGTCACGATGGCGCGCGCGATCGCGACGCGCTGCTGCTGCCCGCCCGAGAGTTCCGCGGGCGTGTGCCTTTCGCGGTCCGCGAGGCCCACCGCGGCCAGTGCCCTGCGCGCCAGTCGGTGGCGATGCGCCGCCGCTTCGCCGCGGTAGAGCAGCGGCAGCTCGACGTTCTCCAGCGCCGTGGTGCGCCCGAGCAGGTTGAAGCCCTGGAACACGAAGCCGATGAAGCTGCGCCGCAGCAGCGCGCGCTGGTTGCGCGAGAGCGATTCCACCGGCACGCCGCGGAACAGGTAGCTGCCGCCGGTGGGCGAATCCAGGCAGCCGAGGATGTTCATCGCGGTGGATTTGCCCGAGCCGCTGGGGCCCATCAGCGCGACGAACTCGCCCTGCTCGATGCTGAATCCCACGCCTCGCAGCACCTGCACGGCCGCATCACCCGAGCCATAGGTCTTGACGATGTCCTCGAGCCGTATCAGCGGCGCGGGAGCCTCGCTCACGCCGGCTTCTCCACGCGTTCGGTGACTACCTGCATTCCCTCGTGCAGCGCATCACCGCTCACCTCGGTGCTGGTGCCGTCGCTGGCGCCCGTGCGGACCGGCAGTTGCACCGGCACGCCGTCCCGGAGGATCCAGAGCCGTGGCGCGTCGTCGCGCGTACCGCCGTTGGCGGGCGCCACCATCGCGCGCGGCGCGCGCGGCATCAGGCTGCCGACAACGCCCCGGCCCGGCTGCGCCGCGGGCTTCGCCGCCGGCGGTGTGAAACGCAGCGCCGCGTTCGGCACCAGCAGCACCTGCTCGCGTCGCTGCGTGGTGATCTCGGCCGTGGCGGTCATGCCGGGGCGCAGGCTCAGGTCGTCGTTGTTCACGGTCAGCACGGTCTTGTAGGAGATCACGCCTTCCGCTTCCTGGGAGCCGAACCCGACGCGCGTGATGGTCGACGGGTATTCGCGTCCGGGCCAGGCATCGACGGTGAAGGTCGCCTGCTGGCCCTGCTCCACCTGGCCCACGTCGGCCTCGTCGACATCGACCTCGAGCTTCATCTGCGTGAGATTCTCGGCCAGCGTGAACAGCACCGGCGCCTGCATCATCGCGGCAACCGTCTGGCCGGGCTCGATCTGGCGCGTCAGCACGATGCCGTTGATCGGCGAGCGGATCGAGGACAGCTCGATGTTGGTCTCGTCGACGCCCACGGCCGCGCGCCACTGCTCCACCGCCGCTGCCGCGCTCGCCGCCGCGGCCTCGGCGCGCTTCTGCGTCGCGCTCGCGGCGTCGAGCTCGGCCTGCGAGGGCACCTTGCCGCCGGAGAGCTCGGCCACGTGACGCAGGCGTGCCAGGTTCGCGCGCGCCTCCTCCACCGAGGCCTGCGCCTCCAGCACCTGTGCCCGGGCGGAGGCGAGCGAGGCGCGCGACTGCGTCAGCTGGTTCCGGAGCTTCGTGGTATCGAGCCGCGCCAGTTCCTGGCCGGTGCTCACGACGTCGTTGTCATCGACGAACACCGCCTCGATGGTGCCCGAGAGCTCGCTGCCCACGTCCACCTGGTTGGTCGGCTGCAGGTTGCCCGTGGCCGACACCGTCACGAGGAGATCGCCGCGCCGGATCGACTCGGTGCGGTACTCGACGGCGCTGCTGTCGTCGCCGGCGAGCCAGAGCAGCGCGGCGGCGAGCACCGCGACTGCCGCGCCGGCGAGCGCCCGGGGCCGACGCCGACCGTGCCCGTGCGGGGCGGAGGAGAGGATCTGCGCGAGCTCGTCGGTCCCGCCGGTTGTTCTCGTCATCGTGTGCTCGTTTGCGGGCTTGCAGGTTGTTCGGGGCTCCAGCCGCCGCCGAGCGCCTTGTAGAGGCGCACGATCGCGCCCGCGCGCTCGGCGCTGGCGACGGCGAGGCTGCTCTCGGTGACCAGTTGCGTGCGTTCGGCGACCAGCAATGTCGCGAAATCGATCAGCCCGCTCTCGTACTGCACGCGTGCGAGCATCGCCGCATTGCGCGCGGCCTCGACCGCAGCGCCGAGCGCGGCCTGCTGGCGCTGCGTGCCGGCGAAGGCGGCGAGCGCGTTCTCGGTCTCCTCGAGCGCGCCGAGCACGGCGGCCTCGTATGCCGCGAGGGCCTGCTCCTGCTGGGCGCTGCGGATCTCGACCTGCTGGCGCAGGCGCCCGCCATCGAACAACGGCGCGGCCAGCTGGCCGGCCCACGACCAGGCGTCGGCGTCGTTCGCATCGAGTCCGCTGGCGGTGGCCGACTGCAACCCCAGCGTGCCGCTCAGCGACAACGAGGGATAGCGCGCGGCCTCGGCGGCCCCGATACGCGCGGTGGCCGCGGCGAGATTGCGCTCGGCCACGCGCACGTCCGCTCGTTCGCGCAGCGCCTCGGCGGGAATCCCGACGGCCAGCCGCACCGCGGGCATCGGGATGGGCGCGGCGCCGGTGACTCGCGCGTCGAGTTCGCCGGGCGTGCGCGCCAGCAGCACGGCGATGCGGTTCAGCGCCTCGCCGAGGCTGGTCTCGAGCACCGGTACCTCGGCGCGGGTCTGTTCCAGGTTCGCGCGCGCCTGCTCGGCATCGAGCGCGCTGTCGAGCCCTGCGCTCGCGCGCCATGCCGTGAGCTGCGCGGTGTCGGACAGGGTCTCGAGGTTGCGCTGCGCGATGCGCAGCCGTTCCTGCAGCGCGCGCACGTTGATGTATTCCAGCGCCACCTCGGCGGCGAGCGTGACCTGCACGTCGCGCAGGCTCGCCTCGCTGGCTTCCATGTCGGCCTGCGCGGCCTCGTTGGCGCGCCGCACGCCGCCGAACAGGTCGGCCTCCCACATCGCATCGAAGCCGGCCTGGTAGAAACTGCTGGCGCGGCTGCTGCCGTAGGCACCGCTGCCGCGGCTGCGCGAGTGCGAGGCCGCGGCGTTCACGCTCGGATACCAGTCCGCGGCGGCCTGGGCACGCAGCGCACGCGCCTCGCGCAGCCTGGCGCGCGCCTGGCGCACATCGGTGTTCGCGGCGAGCGCCTGCTCGATCAGCTCGGCGAGCGTCGTATCGCCGAACTGGGCCCACCACCGCGCGCGCGAGGCGGCATCGCTCGCCTGCGCCGAGAGGCCCTCGCCCAGCGGTGTCTGCCAGCTTGCCGGCGCGGCGGTTTCGGGTGCGACGTAGTCGGGCCCGACGGTGCAGGCGGCGAGCAGCGCGGCGAACGCCGACGCCGTGGCCAGCGCACCCATGGCGCGTCCCGGCGCCTCCCGATTTCGTCGTGGTCGTGCTTCAGGGTGCATGCCGGTTCGCGGGAGCCTCGTCGGTGTGGCGGGGATCAGACGCACGCCGGCAGCGTATTCCTTCGCGGGGGCCGACACAGCGCAGGCTCGCGGTTCAGGGCGTATTGACGCTGATCCGGTCGTGGTCCGGATCGGGCGTCTCGGCGCGCCAGCGCACGGAGCCGAAGGGTCGCTCGAGCCGCCGGCGCACGCGCACGCCGGCATCGGAGGCGTGGAAGGCATCGGCCCTGGCCTGCAATTCCCGGTCGGCCTGCGTGAAGCGGCTGCGCAGGCGCAGATAGTCGCCCCAGGTCGGCAGATGATAGCGTTCGGTCCAGAGCGCGGGGTCGGCGATATCGCGCGCGATCGACCAGTCGAAGCCGCCGTTGCGCAGCCGCACGCTCTGCAGCTTCTGCATCACCTCGTAGAACTGGCGGGCTTCGGCGGGATCGACCCGGTACTCGATCTCGATGACGATCGGTCCGCTGCGCGCGGTGATCGCGAGGGCGACCTCGGGCTCGCGCCCGATATCGACCATCTCGACCTCGGCGAGCGACACGGCGGGCATCGGCAGGACGAAACCGATCAGCAGCGTCAGGATCAGCAGGACTCCCGATGCGACGAGCGCGCCGCCCACGCCCCATTCGCCGGCGGCCTGTCCCCACAGCCAGGCGCCGAGGGCAATCCCGCCCGTCAGCGAGGCATTGAACAGCGACAGCGCGCGCGCCATCACCCAGCGCGGGGCGGACAGTTGCACCGCGACGTTCAGCAGGGAGATGAGCAGCATGTTGGCCGCGCCTGCCACCAGCATCACCGCGCCGGTGAGCAGCAGGCTGTGGCTCAGCCCGACGAAGAGCACCATCAGGCCCGCGATGCTCGCGCAGAGGCGCACCGCGTGTTCGCCCTTCAGCCGCTCCCGGACCTGGCCGATGAGGAGCGCGCCGATCACCGCGCCAACGCCGCTCGCGCCGAGCAGCAGGCCGAAGGTGTTGGCGTCGCCGTGCAGCAGGTCGCGCGCCACCAGCGGGGTGAGCGCCGCGATCGAGGCGCTCGCGGCCCCGAAGACGAAGGCGCGCACCAGCACGGTGCGGATCTGGGGCGAATGCCGCGCATAGCGGGCACCCGAGACGATGGCGCGGTGCATGCGTTCGGGCGGGAGCCGCCCGGGGAGCTGCTCGCGCCGCCACAGGAAGAACGCGCCGAGCAGCGGCAGGTAGAGCAGCGCGTTGATCCCGAAGGCGGCCGTTGCGCCCGCCGCCAGCACGATCATGCCGCCGAGCGCCGGGCCGAAGCTGCGGGCGATGTTGTAGCTGATCGAGCCCAGCGCGATGGCCGCCGGCAGATGCTCGGGCCGGACCTGCTCGCTGATCGAGGCCTGCCACGAGGGTCCGTAGAGCGCGACCCCGGTACCGATGAGCGAGCAGAAGACGAGCAGCAGCCAGGGGCTCGTGAACCCGGACCACGAGAGCACCGTGAGCGTGGCCGCGCTGAGGGTGGCGAAGCCGAGCCCCGTCATCGCGATCCTGCGCCGGTCGAACATGTCGGCGATCGCCCCGCCCGGCACCGAGACGAGCATCAGCGGCAGCATCAGCGCCGTCTGCACCAGCGCGACCATCTCGGCCGAGGTGGTGAGCCGGGTCATTTCCCAGGCGGCGGCGACGCCGAGGATGAGCTGGCCGAAATTCGACAGCAGGCTCGTCGACCAGATCCTGCGGAAGGCGCGTTCGCGCAGCGGCTCGAACGGCCCCCAGCTCGGGGCGGGCGGAAGGCTGTCCGCGGCTGTCACTGTTCCTTTTCCCCTGTCGAATCCACGAGCAGACCCTCCGCCGCGCGATGACGGCGCCGGCGGGATCAGCCCCGCCCCCCCCCCCCCCCCCCCCCCCCCCCCCCCCTCGCTTCCTGCAGCGGCAGGCACACGCGTACCAGCAGGCCGCCGAGCGGGCTGCGCAGCAGTTCCATCTCACCGTGATAGGCGGCCACGATGTCGCTGACGATACCGAGCCCCAGGCCGTGGCCCTCGACCTGCTCGTCGAGGCGCTTGCCGCGTGCCAGCGCCTCGGCGTGGCGCCCCTCGGCGATGCCGGGTCCGTCGTCCTCGAGCTCGATCCGGACCTGCCGCGGCCCGGGCTCGATGCGCAGCCGCACCGCACTGCGCGCCCACTTGCAGGCGTTGTCGAGCAGGTTGCCCAGCAGTTCCAGCATGTCGTCGCGCTCCAGCGCCAGCGTGCTGGCGGGTACCTGCCATTGGACGTCAAGTTCCCGTCCGTGCGCTCGGCGCACGCTGTCGATCAGCAGCGGCAGGTCCTCGCGCGGCGCGAAGCGCTCCCCGCCGATGGTTTCTCCGGCGGTGCGGGCGCGACCCAGTTCACGCGCGATGCGGTGCTGCATCTGCGCGAGCTGCGTCTGCAGCTGCGCGCGCAGCGGCGGCTCGGCGCGCTCGCTCGCGCTCACGAGCACCGCGAGCGGCGTCTTCAGCGCATGGCCCAGGTTGCCGAGCGCGTGGCGCGAGCGCGCCAGCGACTGGCGCGTGTGCGCGAGCAGGCGGTTGATCTCGGCGATCAGCGGCGCGAGCTCGTGCGGCGCCTGCGTCTCCAGCAGTTCGCGCTGCCCGAGCTGCAGTTCCTGCAGCTGCCGGCTGGCCTGATGCAGCGGCCGCAGCGCGCGCCGCATCCACCAGCGCTGCACCCAGGTCAGCAACAGCAGCGCGACGATGCCCAGCCCGAGCAGCAGTAGCCCGATGCGTCCGAACTGCGCGAGCAGCGGCGCCACGTCGGCCGCCACCGTCACCGAGATCGCCGTGCCGTGGCGGCGGTAATCGAGGCGCAGGCAGAGCAGCCGCTGTCCTTGCGGGCCCTCGAGCAGGCCCGGTGCGGCACCGGCTGCCGCGGGCTCGGGCAGCTCGGCATCCCACAGCGAACGCGAGCGCCAGCGCGTGTCGCCGATCGTGACCACGAAATAGCGCCCCGACAATGGCCGCTCGTAGGCCGGCGCCAGGCGTGTGCGGTCGAGTTGCAGGCCCTGTGGGCCGGGCGTGATCGCGGCGAGCACGCTGCGCGCGTCGTCTTCGAGGATTTCCAGCGCGTACTGGCGCAGCGCGCGTTCGAACAGCGCGCTGGCGACCACCGCGAGCGCCAGCGCGGTGGCGAGCAGGCTCGTCACCAGCCCGAGGCTCAGTTGCCGCGCCATCGAGGGGCGGCGCATTCAGGTGCCGCCCGTGAAGCAATAGCCCTGGCCGCGGCGCGTCTCGATGACCTCGCGGCCGAGCTTGCGCCGCAGGCGGTTGACCAGCACTTCCAGCACATTGCTGTCGCGCTCGGTCTCGCCGTCGTAGAGATGCTCCTCGAGCTGCCCGCGCGACAGCACGCGGTCCGGGTGCAGCATGAAGCAGCGCAGCAGGCGGAACTCGGCGCCGCTCAGCGCCACCACCGTGCCGTCGCGCTCCACGAACTGGCGTTCCTCGTCCAGCGCGAGCGCGCCGACCACCAGCCGCGGCGCATTGGTCTGGCCGTGGCGCCGGCGCAGCAGCGCCTGCAACCGCAGCAGCAGTTCATCGGGATGAAAGGGTTTGGCGAGATAGTCGTCGGCGCCGGCGCGCAGGCCCGCTATGCGGTCGGCGAAGCTGTCGCGCGCGGTCAGCACCAGCACCGCCAGCGGCAGGCCCGCCGAGCGCCAGTCGCGCAGCACCTCGAGGCCGTTGCGCCCGGGCAGCCCGAGGTCGAGCACCGCGACGTCGTAGTTCTCGTCGCTGGCGCGCACGCTGGCGTCGCGCCCGTCGACCACCCAGTCCACGGCATAGCCGCTGCGCGCCAGCAGTGGCAACAGTTCGTCGGCCAGCGCCACGCTGTCCTCGACCAGCAGGACGCGCATCAGTCCTCTTCCTCGTCATGCAGCAGCTCGCCGCTGCGCGCATCGAACTCGAGCTCGCGCACCTGGCCGCCCGCGCTCAGCACTTCCAGTTCGTAGATCAGCCGGTCGTGCTTGCCCTCGAGTTCGACCTCCAGCAGGGTGGCGCCGGGGTGGCGCTCGCGCACCCGAGCGAGCAGCGACTCCAGCGGCTGCAACTCACCGCTGCGCCGCAGTGCCAGCGCCTCGTCCTGGTCGATGTCGTCTGCGCCGGTCGCGCCCGCCGCAAGGGCGAGGGCGACCGGCAACACGAGTCCCAGCGCACGCACGGGTTTTCAGTCGTCCTTGCGGTCCGCCAGCACCGCACCGGTGGCGGCATCGACGTCGACGTCCCATTCCTGGCCGGCGGCGTCGCGCAGCTCCACCTCGTAGACGTACTTGCCGTAGGCGTTCTCGAGCTCGGTGTCGCCGATGGTGGCATCCGGGTGCGACGCGAGCGCCGCGGCATTCAACTGCTCGAAGGGCTTGATGGCGCCGGCATTCAGCAACTCGACGGCCTTGTCCGGGCCGATGTCGTCGTCGGCGCGCGCGAGGCCGGCGGCGGCAGCGAAGGAAGCGCAAGCGATGAGTGCGATGATCCGTTTCATGGTGAACTCCTGTGGTTTGACGGGGTTGCCTCGGTGACAACGTGGCCAGACTACGAGCGGAAGCTTAACCGAATCTGAATGCGCGGCGGCTCAGGCTTGCTGCGGCGGCTATCTGCGCCACGGCGCCCGGCAGCGCGATGCGCCGCACCGCGAGCAGGTCGGCCAGCGAGAAGTGCAATCCCACCCCGAAAATCAGCAGCATCACGCCGATCTCGGCCAGCTGCTGCCTGAGCTCGATGTCGGCGACGAAGCCCGGGATCAGCGCCAGCCCGAAAGCGGCGGCGATGGTGGTGATCAGCGCCGGCTCGTGGGGCACGACCCGGCTCCGTTACTGCGCGACGAGTACGTCACAGGGGCACTGGGCGAGCAGGTGCAGCGTCACGCTGCCGAGCAGCAGTTGCTCGGCAATCGACTTGCCGTGCTTGCCGACCACGACCAGGTCGGCATCGAGGGCGAGCGCCCGTTCCTGCAGCGCGCTGGGGATGTGCTCGCCGCCGGCGATCTCGGTATGCAGCCGCCGCTTGTCGATGGCGAGGTCGGCGATGAAGCGGCGCATCTCGCCGGTGGCCTCGGCGTGGGCCTCGCGGCGGTACTGCTCGACGAGCGCCGTGTCGACGCCGGAGTAGTGCATCATCCCCTCGAAGGGCATCTCGAAGACGTGCAGCGCGTGCACCTCGGCGAGCGGACCGAGCCGCACGGCCCATTCGAGCGCGGTACGCGAATGCGGCGAAAAATCCAGCGCGACCAGCACCCGCCGGTAGCCGGACGCGGCCGGGCGGCGCACCACCAGCAGGGGCTTGCGCGTGCGGCGCAACAGGTGCTCGGCCGTGGTGCCCAAGGCGAAATCGCGCAGCGGATGCCGGCCGCGGGCGCCCAGCGCGAGCAGTTCGTGCTCCTCGGCCTCGCGCAGCAGCGTATCGACGACGCTGCCGATGCGCACGCCGGTTTGCGGCACGAAGCCGGTGCGGGCACCGATCTCCGAGGCCCAGTGCCCCAGTTTTGCCGTGGCTTCGGCGAGCATCGCCGCTTCAGCCTCGGCCGGCAGCTTCACCAGGCGGCGCACCGAGTCGAGCCACGAGGCCTGCATCACGTGCAGCAGCGTGCTGCCGGCCATCGCGCCGGCGGCGCACAGCAGTGCCGCGCGCTCCGCCGCCTGGCGCGCGTCGGCGGAGAAATCCGTGGCGCTGAGGACGGTCCGGTTCATCGTGCGATCTCCGTGACGTGGCCGGTGTCAGCGATGGTATTCGCCCTCGGCTTCTGGCTGGCGCACCACCTCGAGCACGCGCAGCTGCAGCTTGCGCCCGCCGGGCACCTGCCAGGCGATCGATTGACCCACCGAGAGCCCGAGCAGGGCGCTGCCCGTGGGCGCCAGTATCGAGACCGTGCCGGGCGCGCCGGCGCCATCGGGGTACACCAGCGTGAGCTCGTGCCGGTCCCCGGTGGCGTCGTCGCAGAAACGCACGGTGGAGTTCATCGTCACGATCCCGGGCGGCATGTCCACGGGTTCGACCACGTTGGCGCGGTCCAGTTCGTCCTGCAGCGCGTCGATGCCGGGCAGGTGTCGCACCGATTGGGCGCGCAGCACGCGTTCGATGCGCTGCAGGTCGAGGCTGGATACGGTTATGGCGGGCTGCGAGCTCATGGTCAATCTCCTTGCGTGATCGTTGCGCCGGCGCAAACAAACGCCACGCACCGGCGGGTGCCGGCGCGTGGGTGTCGAGAGGGATAACGGGATGGTAACTGCTTCGTCGAGACAAAGACACCCCGCCGCGGGAGGGGGCGCAAGCGGGGAGGCGATGCGGGGCGCGCGGGCCCCGTCGTCACTTCTTCAGCGTGCGATAAACCGCGAGCAGCACGATCGCGCCGAGCGTGGAGATGAATATGCTGGCGACGTTGATCCCGCTGACGGCACCGAGACCGAGAAAGGAGCCGATATAGCCGCCGACGAAGGCGCCGCCGATGCCGAGCGCCACCGTGATGACGAAGCCGCCCGGATCCTTGCCGGGCATGATGAACTTGGCGAGCACGCCCACGATCAGCCCCATCACGATCCACGAAAGTATGCCCATGGTCGGTGTCCTCGTCCGGGTTGTTGGCCTGCCCTTACCCTATTGCCTTTGCGCGTCACGCGCAAGGCGCCCCTGTAGGTCGCCATTCATGGCGACAGCAGCGCTCGGGTAGGCACCAGTCGGCATGAATCACACCGGGCCGCAGCTCGGGCCCGGTCCGGGTTCAGGCGGCCCCCAGTTCGCGGGCCGCCTCGTCGAGCGCCGCCTTCGCGCGCTCGACCAGCGTGTCGATCTCCGCTGTCGTGCAGATCAGCGGCGGCGCAATGATCATGGTGTCACCGGTGGCGCGCATCACCAGCCCGTTGTTCAGGCTGGCCTGGCGGCACACTGCGCCCGCGCGACCGCCGGGCGCGAAGCGCTCGCGTGTGCTCTTGTCCTTGACCAGCTCGAGCGCGCCGAAGAGCCCCAGCGTGCGCGCCTCGCCGACCAGCGGATGATCCGCGAGCTCCGCCCAGCGCCTGGCAAGATGCGGGGCGGACACGGCCTCGACGTTCGCGATGACGTTTTCCTCGCGCAGGATCTTCAGCGTCGCGAGGCCGGCGGCGCAGGCCGCGGGATGCCCGGAATAGGTGAAGCCGTGGCCGAATTCTCCGCCGCGCCTGGTCAGTACCTCCGCGACGCGCTCGCCGACCATCACACCGCCGAGAGGCTGGTAGCCGTTGGTGACTGCCTTGGCGAAGGTCATCAGGTCTGGCTTCATGCCGTAGTGGACATTGCCGAACCATTTGCCGGTGCGCCCGAAACCGCAGATCACCTCGTCCATGACCAGCAGGATGTCGTACTTCGCGAGCACGCGGCGCACTTCGGGCCAGTAGCTCTCGGGTGCGATGATCACGCCGCCGGCGCCCTGCACCGGCTCGGCGATGAACGCGGCCACGTTGTCGGGGCCGAGTTCCTCGATCCTCGCCTCGAGCGCGCGCGCGGCCTGCACGCCGAATTCCTCCGGCGACAGGCCCGCGCCCTCGCCGTACCAGTACGGCTGCTGGATGTGCGTCACGTAGGGCAGCGGCTCGAACTGCTTGTGCACGAAGCTCATGCCGCCGAGGCTCGCGCCGGCGATCGTGCTGCCGTGGTAGGCGTTGACGCGGCTGATGATCCAGCGCTTCTGCGGCTGTTCCTCCAGGTCCCAGTAGCGGCGCACCATGCGCACCACGGTGTCGTTGCCCTCGCTGCCCGAGTTCGTGAAGAACACGTGCTTCATGTGCGGCGGCGCGACCGCGGCCAGCACCTGCGCCAGTTCGATCGAGGGCGGGTGCGCGCACTGGAAGAAGTTGTTGTAGAAGGGCAGCTCCTGCAGCTGCTGCGTTATCGCGTCCACGATCTCGCGGCGGCTGTAGCCGAGGTTGCAGCACCACAGTCCCGACATGGCGTCGAGATACTCGCGGCCTTCGATGTCGTAGATGTAGATGTGCTCGGCACGCGTGATCACGCGCGTGCCCTGCGCGCCCAGCTCGTGGAAGTCCGTGAAGGGGTGCAGGTGATGGGCGCGGTCGAGCGCCTGCCAGTGCTGCTTGGATCGGTTTGCGCGCGTCATCGTGTGTCCTCGTGTCGGTCCGTTGCGCGGACTTACCCCGCTGGTGGTATGGGGACGGCGACCATGCAGGGTCTAGAATGGGACAATATGCCAAATTCGAGTGATAACGACGCTACCCCCAAAGGGTAGCGCAGCGGCAAGAGGATACGCATGCGCGCACCCGGCATCCCGGTGGTCGGCATTCCCTGTGACATCTTCGACAAGGGCCTGCATCCCTTTCACGGCGTGGGTGAAAAGTACATCAACGCCGTGGCGCATGGCGCGCGCGCCCTGCCGTTGCTGATTCCGGGTCTTGGCCGCGGGCGCGACCTCGAACCGATCGGGTCGCTGCTGGACATGGCCGGGCTGCTCGACAGCCTCGACGGAATTTTCCTCACCGGCAGCCCGTCGAACGTGGAGCCCGCGCGCTATGGCGGTGAGCCGAGCGCGCCGGGAACCTCCCACGACCCGCAACGCGACGCGACCACGCTGCCGCTGATCCGGCTCGCGCTCGAACGCGGGATCCCGCTGTTCTGCGTCTGCCGCGGCATGCAGGAACTGAACGTCGCCCTCGGCGGCACGCTCCACCAGCGGGTGCAGGAAGTGCCCGGCATGATGGATCACCGCGAGGACAAGCACGCGAGCCGCGAGCTGCAGTACGCGCCGGCGCACGAGGTGATCATCGAGGAGGGCGGTGTGCTGGCGGGACTGGGCGTCGGGTCGCGTCATCGCGTCAATTCGCTGCACGCGCAAGGCGTCGACCGGCTCGCGCCGGGGCTGCGCGCCGAGGCGCGCGCGCCCGACGGGCTGATCGAGGCGCTCAGCGTGGAGGGCTCCCGCGCGCTCGCGCTCGGGGTGCAGTGGCACCCGGAGTGGTTGTTTCGCGAGCACGAGCTGTCGCTGGCCCTGTTCGGGGCCTTCGGTGCGGCGGTGTGGTCGCAATATCGCGGCAAGGATGCTAAAAGTGCCTGAGGCGGCCGGGCGGCCGGCTCCTGAACGTTCACGATCCGCACCTTGATCACGGTTGCCGCCATGCATGCACTCGACACCTTCCTGCAGCAGAATCCGGACATCGATGTCTTCGAGGTGTTGCTGCCGGATATCAACGGGCAGTTGCGCGGCAAGTGGGTAGGCCGCGAGAACCTCGCGAAGGTCTTCAGCGGTGGCTTCAAGCTGCCGGTCTCGACGGTTGCCTTCGATATCTGGGGCCGTGACATCGGCGCCACGGTGTTCGAGGACGGCGATGCCGACGGCGTGTGCCTGCCGGAGCCCGCGACGCTGGCGCGCGTGCCGTGGCTGGCACGCCCCACGGGACAGGTGCTGGTGTCGATGGGCACCGTGCATGCGGCGGCCTACGCCGGCGACCCGCGCACCGTGCTCTCCGGCGTGCTGGCACGTTACGCGGCGCTGGGCCTGCGCCCGGTGGTCGCTGTCGAGCTCGAGTTCTACCTGTTCGACCGCGAACGCAACGCCGACGGCACGCCGCGGCACACGCAGACCACGAGCGGCGGGCGCGAACCGGTCGGTGGCCAGACCTACGGCATCGAGGCGATGCAGGAAATGAGCGAGCTCATGCACGGCGTGCGCGAGGCGGCGCTCACGCAGGCGCTCCCGGTCGACACGCTGATCGCGGAAGCCGCGCCCTCGCAGTTCGAGATCAACCTCTTTCACCAGGACGACGCGCTGCGCGCCTGCGACCACGCGCTGCTGCTCAAGCGCGCGATCAAGGGGGTGGCGCGCGGGCAGGGCCGGCTCGCCTCGTTCATGGCCAAGCCCTTCGGCGCCCTGGCGGGCAACGGCATGCACATCCATTTCAGCCTGGTCGACGCGAGCGGACGCAATGTCTTCGACAACGGTACCGACCAGGGCAGCGAGCTGATGCGCCACGCCGTGGCCGGTTGTCTCGCCACGATGTCCGAGGCGATGGCGCTGTTCGCGCCGAACTGCAATTCCTACCGGCGCTTTCGTCTCGGTTCGCACGCGCCGCACGCGCCGACCTGGGGTTACGAGAACCGCAGCGCCGCGGTGAGGATTCCGGGCGGTTCGCGCAGCGCCATACGCCTCGAGCACCGCGTGTGCGGCGCCGACGCGAATCCCTACCTCGCGGTGGCCGGCATGCTGGCCGGCGCGCTGATGGGCATCGAGCAGCGGCTAGCCGCGCCGGCACCGGTGGCAGGTGACGCCTACAGCCAGCACCCGGCGGGGCTGCCGCGGTTCTGGCCCGAGGCGCTGCGCGTGTTCGAAAAATCCGGCTTCGTCGGCGAGTATCTCGGCGAGGAACTGCGCCGCGTGTTCCTGATGTCGAAGTGGCAGGAGCTCGAGGAATTCCTCGGTCACGTTCCCCCCATGGAATACGATGCCTATCTCGACCTGTAGGAGCGGGCCATGCCCGCGACCAGCTGAGACCTGCCCATGCCACTGCTGCAGCTGACCGACGAACAGACCCGCAGCTGGACGCGCGCGCAGAAGGACCGGTGGTGGCTCGACAACGTCTACCGCGGTGACATGGCGCAGCTGACGCTGCGCTCGGGACTCACCGGCTTCCTGCTCGGCGGCGTGCTCGCCGCCACCGCGCTCTACATCGGCGGCAAGACCGGCATCTCGATCGGCGTGGGACTCACCTCTGTGATCCTCGCCTTCGCGATCTTTCGCACCCTGGCGGGCGTGGGCCTGGTGCGCGACATGACGATCCTCGAGAACAACTGCACGCAATCGATAGCGACCGCCGCCGGCTACATGATCACGCCGCTGATATCGAGCCTCGCCGCCTACATGCTGGTGACCGGCCGCATCGTGCCCTGGTGGCAGATGGTGGTGTGGACCGTGGTGATCTCCATACTCGGCGTGCTGGTGGCCTTTCCGATGAAGCGTCGCTTCATCAACGAGGACCAGCTGCCGTTTCCGGAGGGCCGTGCCTGCGGCGTGGTGCTGGACTCGCTCTATACCGGGCACGCCGACGAGGGCATGTTCAAGGCACGCTTGCTCGCGCTGAGCGGCGGGCTTGCCGCGTTCTACCAGTTCATCGCCAGCGACGGCTGGATGAAACTCGTGCAGTTCAAGCTGCTGCGCATGGATCGCTGGGCCGGCATGCAGGAGCCCTGGCACTTCATCGAGCGGCTCGACAGCTACTACTACCTCTACGCCGACAAGCTCGGGTGGTGGATCCCGCGCATCCTCGGCACCGACGTGCGCCAACTCGGGCTGCGTTTCACGCTCGATGCCGCGATGCTGGGCGTGGGCGGGCTGATGGGCATACGCGTCGCCACGAGCTGCATGCTCGGTGCGGTGCTCAATTACGCGGTGCTGGCGCCGATCATGATCCAGCGCGGCGAGATCCGCGAGTACACCTCCCCCGCGGGCGTGCTGATCCCGATCTCGCGCGGCGAGATCGTCAACCAGTGGGCGCTGTGGTGGGCGGTCACGATGATGGTGGTCGGCTCGCTGGTCGGGCTGCTCGCCAAGCCGGAGCTGTTCACCGGCGCGCTGAAGTCGCTGCGCCGCGATTCCACGCAGTCCCGCGGCCCCGACGTGTTGGGACACATCGAGCTGCCGCTGTGGATGTCATTCGTCGGGGTGCCGGTGTTCAGCGTGCTGGGCGCCTGGGTCACGCACGCCTTCTTCGGCGTGCCCTGGCTGCTGGCGTTCGTGTCGCTGCCGCTGATATTCGTGCTCACCGTCATCTGCACCAACTCGATGGCGCTGACCTCGTGGACACCCACCGGCGCGCTGTCGAAGATCACGCAGTTCACCATGGGCGCGATCGATCGCGCCAACCCGGCCAGCAACCTGATACCCGCGGGCATGACGGCCGAGATCGCCTCGAATGCGGCGAACCTGCTGTCGGACATCAAGCCCGGCTACATGCTCGGGGCCAAGCCGCGCCAGCAGGCGATCGGGCACGTGATCGGCATCTTTGCCGGTGCGCTCACGGCCACGCCGCTGTTCTTCCTGCTGTTCCTGCCGCCGGATGCGAGCGGACAGCGCTCGGTATCGACCATCGTGTCGGACCAGTTCGCGATGCCGGCCGCGCTGCAGTGGAAAGGTGTAGCCGACATCATCGCCAAGGGCGTTTCGGGCCTGCCCGTCAGTGCGCTGGTCGCGATGGCCGTGGCCGCCGCGGCCGCCGTCGTGTTTGAGGTGCTGCGCATGCGCACCAATGGCCGTTTCCCGATCTCCGCGGTCGCGGTGGGCCTGGGCGTGGTGCTGCCGCCCGAATCCTGCTTCGCGATGTGGCTGGGTGCCATGTTGTTCTGGTGGATGGGCCGCAAGAAGCCCGCACCCGGCACCCGCGATCACGCGCTCTGGGTCGATGGCTGCGAACCGATCTGCGCCGGGTTGATCTCGGGCGCCGCGCTGATCGGAATCGGCAACGCGATCGTGAATGTGCTGATGTAGCGGCGCCAGCGAGGTTTCAGCCCCTGACCTGCAGATGGAGCAGGTGGCCGAAGGGAATGGTCCGCAGGCCCTCCCAGCCGGCGAGATATCGTTCGTCGAGATCCCCGGAGTCCAGCTGCGCCCTGATATCGAAGCCCAGTCCGGACGCCTTCTCCGCCAGCTCCGTCGGCAAAAACTTGGCATTCATGGAGGCGCTGCCGTGGCGAAGGGTGGTCTCGAGGTCCTTCACCATTTCCCTGTCGGCATTGCTCAGCGCGCCGTGGGGCGAGGCATAGTTGAATACCAGCTCGCTACCCGGCGCCAGCGATGCCATCGCCTCGAGCGTTGCGAGCACAGCCTCCTGCGTCAGGTACATGACAGTACCCATCCAGGAACAGAAAGCGGGCTGACTGAAATCGAAACGGCTGCGCTCCAGTCCGTCGAGCAAGGTTTCCTGTTCGAAATCCACCGGCACGAACACGAGGTTCCCGGGTACCGGGTAGGGCGACCTGGCGATGCGCTTTTGCTTGAATTGCTGGCTCTGCGGGTGGTCGACCTCGAAAATCCGCACGCGCGATTCCAGATCCGGGCGACGCAGGGCGAACGAGTCGAAGCCCGCCCCGAGAATCACGTACTGCGACTTGTGCTGGCCGATCGCGCGCAGGAGTTGCTCCTCGGCGTATCGCTGGCAGCTGAACGAATGAAAGATATACGGCCTGAACTCGCGGATGGAGCGCTGCAGCAGCAATCTGAAAACGAGCTTCGACTGGCAGAGATAGCGTTCGGCGGGGCTCAGGAGGTGAATGGCCGCATCGTCGTCGAATATCACGGGTGAATCATACAGTCGATGCACCGTCCGGGCGGCTGCGACACCGGAAGCAGTCCAGCCCTTGTGAATGTTCATCAGGCTCATATGACTGGATCCCATCTTGATTGATGTAAATCATTCAAGTCACATCGATCTCGCGGCCAGTCTGGCACAATCGATTTATACTTGAAATACTGGCATTGATTGAATGTGCGCCGCCCGCTCGCAGGTGCGGCGACGTCATCCGACGCTCCGAGAGAGACGACAATGGCAACATTCGTATTGGTCCACGGCGGGGGACACGGCGGCTGGTGCTATCAGAAGGTGGCGCGGCGCGTGCAGGCGGCCGGTCACGTGGTCTACGCGCCGACGCTCACGGGCCTGGGCGAGCGCGCCCACCTCGTCAGCCCTGCAGTCGATCTCGATATGCATATCAATGATGTCGTGCAGACGCTCGTATACGAGAACCTGAGCGACGTCATACTCGCCGGACACAGTTACGGGGGCATGGTCATCACCGGCGTGGCGGATCGTGCGCGCGAGCGGATCCGCCGCCTCGTCTATCTCGATGCGGCGCACCCGCGCAATGGCGATTCCCTGTGCGACGTCGCTCCGGAGCAAATGGCTTTCGCGCGACACACGATCCGTGTGGTCAACGGCGTCGAGCTGGTGCTCTGGCCCGACAGTATCCAGCCGGAATTTTTCGGAATATCCGATCCGGCAGACGTTGTCTGGGCCGCGGAGAGGTTTACCCCGCACCCCTGGAAGTGCTTCACCCAGATGTTGATCCTCCAGGACGAGGCGGCAGTCAGGCGCCTGCCGCGCACCAACATCAATTGCACCGAATCTCTCGCGCGCAGCAACGCGGAAGCGAGCCATCGGCAGCTCGACGCGGAGCATGCCTGGGAGATCGACACCGGCCACGACCTGATGATCACGGAGCCGGAAAAAGTCGCCGAAATGCTGCTCAGGCTGGCGTCCCTGTAAGCGGGACGCCTCAGTTGCCGTCGGCCACGCGACGGGCTTCGATCCAGCGGTCGATCTTGGTCTGCAGCACCGGCAGCGGGATGATGCCGTCGCCGAGTACCTCGTCGTGGAACTCGCGCAGGTCGAAGCGCTCGCCGAGTTCCCGCCCGGCCCGCTCGCGCAGGCGCTCGATCTCCAGGGCGCCCGTCATGTAGGCGAGCGCCTGCCCGGGCCATGCCATGTAGCGATCCACCTCGGCCGTCGCGTCGGCCTCCGACATCGGCGAGTTGTCGAGGAAATATGCGATGGCCTGCTCGCGGCTCCAGCCCTTTGCGTGGAGGCCGGTATCGACCACCAGCCGGTTGGCGCGGAACAGCCGGCTGTGCAGGAATCCCACGTACTGCAGCGGATCGTCGAAAACGCCCAGGTCGTGGCCCAGCGTTTCGGCGTAGAGCGCCCAGCCCTCGCCGAAGGCCGTGATGTAGCCAAAGCGCTGGAAATCGGGCAACTGCTCCGACTCCGTGGCGATCGCGATCTGGAAGTGGTGTCCGGGTGCGGCCTCGTGCAGCGACAGCGTCATGGTCTCGTAGGTCGGGATGCGCGTCAGGTCGTGGGTGTTCAGGTAGAACACGCCCGGGCGCGTGCCCGCGGCGTCCGGGCGTTGGTAGCTGCCGCCGGCGGCGCTGGCGGCGCGAAAGTCCTCGACCGGACGTACCTTGTAATCGGCTTTCGGGATGCGGCCGAACAGTGTCGGCAGTTGCCTTGCCACGTCGATCTTCACGGCGCGGTAGGCCTGGAGCGCGGCCTCGGCCGAGGGGTGAAGGTAGGTCTTGCTCGTGCGCAGGTGCTCGAAGAAATCCCGCAGGGTGCTCTCGAAGCCCATGCGCTCGCGCATTTTCCCGAACTCCTGGCGCAGCAGTGCCACCTGCGCCAGTCCGGTGCGGTGGATGGTGTCGGCGTCCAGCGCCAGCGTGGTGTTGGCGCGGATGTCGAGCGCGTACCAGTTGGCGCCGTCGGGCAGTGCGGAGCGCCCGACGCTGTCACGCGCCGCGGGCAGGTATTCGTCGCGGATGAAGCCATGCAGCTTGCGGTAGCCGGGCACAATGGCCCTGGTGATGAGCGCGCGGTACCCGGGCTCCAGCGCGTCGCGCCCGGTCCCCGGCGCGAGCCTCGTCACCGGGCGCCAGAACACGCTCTCGCGCGGATCATCGACGATGTGCGCCTCGAGCTGCGGCAGCACGCGTTCGGCGAGCACGCGCGGCAGCACCACGCCCTCGGTGATGCCGCGACGCATGTTCGCGATCGCGATGTCGACCCAGTGCGGCCATTGCGCGGCGCGCGCGAGCCAGGCCTCATGGTCGGCGGCTGTCGCGAAGGGCTGCACGCCGTTGCCCGAACCCAGCTGCGCGAGCTCGAGATGCAGGCCCTTGAACTGGTTGAGTGGCATCAGGGCCTGTTTCGCGGCGAATCCCGTTGCGTGCCGCTCGCGCGCCAGCTCGAGGTTGAAGCGCAGCGTCGCGACGCTGTTGCGCTGCGTGGCGTTCAGCGCGGCGATGTCGAGCGCATCGAGCGCACCGAGGTAGCGCTGCGCCAGGGCACGCTCGGCGGCGAGGAACTCGGCGCTGATCCCGTCGGCCAGCATGGCGTTGTAGCGGCGCTCGCCGCGAAGTGTCGCCTCGTGCGGGTTGAGCCGCAGGTAGTCCTGTTCGTAGTCGCCGAAGATCCGCTCCAGCGCCCGGGACGCTTCCTGCGCCGGGACGAGCGGCGCGAGCAGGGCGAGCATCAGCAATGCGACGATGCGGGGCATCAATCTCACGAGCAACGGTCCTCCTGGGTAGCGGTGGGTCCGGCTTCAGCCGGAGATCGGTGCAAGCGTGGGTCCGGCTTCAGCCGGACACGGGCCGTCCGAATGAATTCGGACCCACGGGTCCGGCCCTACGCCGCGCCGGCGCGCGTCAGGTATCCGGTCAGCGGATCCCCGCCGCGGTAGCTGCCGCGGCTGCCGAGCGCGTCGATGAACAGGTGAAAGAGCTCGGCCTGCGAGGACACGTCGAGCTTGGCATAACTGTGCTTGCGGTGCAGCTTCACCGTTTCGGGCGAGATGCCGAGGCGTTCGGCGATCGACTTGGTCGAATGCCCGCGCAGCAGCAGTTGCAGCACCTCGGCCTCGCGTTCCGTGAGGAAGTCGCGGCCGAAGAGCCTGAGCGCCGAATCGAGCTGCGTGGTGAGCGGCGGCGGGACCGCGACAGGCGCCGGCGCCCAGTGCCGCGCGACGAGCTCGCGCAGCACCGGCTCGAAATCGAGCAGGCGGCGGTGCTCGGCCGCGCTGAAGCGGGCGCGCGCGGTGCGCCGCGCCAGCGACAGGTGCACGCAGCAGGCCGGTGCAGGCGTGAGCAGGAAGCCGATCTCGTCGCGAAAGCCGGTACGCGCGTAGTGCAGGCGGAAGTACTCGGAGCCGCGGAATGCCGTGGGCGCCAGCTGATGCAGGCGGTAGCAGCCCGGCGCGACACCGTCGGCGAAGGCGCGATAGAACGGGTCCAGCAGGTAGGCTCCCTTGAGGTACAGAGCCAGGTTGGTCGCGCTCTCGCGGCCCGTGCTCAGGTCGTGCAGGAGTTCGGGTGCCTGCCCTCTGCGGTAGAGCACCATCATGACGTCGTCCGCGGGCACCAGCGCCCCCAGCAGCGCGGCCAGCGCCGGGACGAAGGGCGGGGAGCCCAGGGCGTGCAGTGCGCCGCCGAGCATCTGCCCCAGCGCGGTCTGGTCCGGTCGTCCGTGTTGCAAGCCCGTGGGGTCCTGTGGCTGATGAATGCGGGTCGCGGCAATTGTCCCGTACCTTAAAGCATTTGGGGAATCCGTGTAGGTCCGCATTCATGCGGACATTGGCTCACCGAATTCTTCGTCCGCATGAATGCGGACCTGCACCCGCAGTCGTCGTGCGTTGGGCCGATGTGCGCCATTGCGCTGTCTGGTGTCGGCGCGGCCGGCTAATATGCGTGTTCCGACCCATCGACCCATGCGCCGACCCCCATGCCCAGAGCCGCCCTGACCGTGTGTCGCCAGCTGTGCGCGGCCTTGCTGCTGTTGCTGCCGTCCCTGCAGGGGCTTGCGCAAGAAGCCGTGGCGCCGGCGCGCGTGACGTGGCTGGTCGTGGTCGCCGTGTGCGTGATCGGCCTCATCGTGGCGACCCTGTACTGGTGGGACCGCCGCCCGCGCGTTGCCGCCGCCGCGCTGGTGCTGCTCGCCCTCGGCGCCGCGGGGCTGTTCGAGTGGCGATTCCGTGAGCAGCGCGCGAACGAGCAGCGACTGGAACTGCTCGAGCGCCTCGGCTCGCTGCGCAGCCGCCTCGAGAGCGTGATCGCGAAGAACCTCGCGCTGACCAACGGGCTGGCGGCATTCGTCGCGGCCAACCCCGACCTCGGCCAGGAGGAGTTCGACGCCTATGCGCGCAACGTACTCGTGCGCGAGCCGTCGCTGCGCAACCTGGCCGCCGCGCCCGACCTGGTCGTGCGCTACGTCTATCCGCGCGAGGGCAACGAGGCGGTGCTCGGGCTCGATTACCGGGCCGATCCGGCGCAGCGCGAGGTTGCCGAGCGCGTGATGCGCAGCGGCGACCTGGTGGTGGCTGGGCCGGTGGAGCTGGTGCAGGGCGGCATGGCATTCATCGGGCGCGCGCCGGTCTACATCGAGACGCCGGGCCAGCCGCGCGTGACCTGGGGGCTGGTTTCGGCGCCGATCGACGTGCACAAGGTGCTGCAGCAGGGGGGTCTCGGGGCGCCAATGCCCGAGGGCTTACGGATTGCGATCCGCGGCAAGGACGGCAAGGGCGAGCGCGGCGAGGTGTTCTATGGGGATGCCGGCGTGTTCGATGCACGGGATATCGTCACCACGCCGGTGCTGATCGGCGGCGGTTCGTGGCAGATCGGGGCCGTGCCCGGAACGGACCCGCGCACCGTCTACGGCGTCCGGGTGATCCGCCTCTGCGCGCTCGTGCTGCTCGCGCTGCTGCTGCTCGCGTTGCGTGCCACCGCGCGGGCGCGCGCCAGGGAGCGCGAGTACGCCCTGGCACTGCAGCGCCAGGCCAATTTCGATCCGCTCACCGGCCTGCCGAACCGCCCGCTGTTCCGCCAGCAGCTCGAGTCGGCGATCGCGCGCTCGGGGCGCACCGGTGCGCGCCACGCGCTGCTGTTCATCGATCTCGACGAGTTCAAGTCGGTGAACGACAACCTCGGGCACGACGCGGGCGACCAGCTGCTGATCGATGTCGGACGCCGGATCTGCGGCTGCGTGCGCACTTCCGACACCGTGGCGCGCCTGAGCGGTGACGAGTTCACCGCCATCCTCTACGACATCGTGGCCGAGGAATCGATCTCGCGCGTGGCCGAGGCCATCGTCGAGGCATTGGGGCGGGCGTTTCGCATCGGCGAGCGCGAGGTGTTCTGCGGCGCGAGCGTCGGCGTGGCGATCTACCCGGACGACGCGAGCAGCGCCGACTCGCTCATGATCAAGGCCGACCAGGCCATGTACGCGGTGAAGCGCTCCGGGCGCAACGGCTGGTATTTCTACACCCGGGAGATGCAGGAGAAATCCGAGCGCCGCCACCGCCTCTACAACGAGCTGGTCGCTGCGCTGGACGACGGGCGCATCGTCGCGCACCTGCAGCCGATCGTCAGCGTGCAGACCGGCCGGATCGTCAGCTGTGAGGCGCTGGCGCGCTGGCAGCGAGAGGACGGCTCCTGGGTGTCGCCGGGCGAATTCGTGCCGGTCGCCGAAGAGTCGGGCCTGATCAACCGCGTGGACTTCGTCGTGATGCAGACCGCGATCGACGCGGTGCGCGCGATCAACGAGCAGCTCGGCACCGGCATCGGCCTGTCGGCCAACGTCTCGCCGCGCATCTTCGCCGCGCAGAACCAGCAGATCCAGCGCTGGATGGACACGGTCAAGGCGGCCGCACGCGAGCTCCGGCTCACGGTGGAAATCACCGAGCGGCTGCTGTTCGACGATGCCGCCGAGGCGCACAAGGCGCTCAACGAGCTGGCGGCCAGCGGCGTCGGCATCTCGATCGACGATTTCGGCACCGGCAACGCCTCGCTGATACACCTGACGCGCTTCCCGGTGGGGATCATAAAGATCGACCGCTCGTTCACGCGCGCGATCGGCCTGGGTCGTGCCGAGGAGGCGCTGATCGAGACCATCCTCGTGATGGCGAAGCGGCTGGATCTGCGCGTCGTGGCCGAAGGCGTCGAGACCCGGGAGCAGTACGATTACCTGAGCGCCCGCGGCTGCGACTTCGTGCAGGGCCATTTCCTCGGCCGTCCGGTGGACGCGGCGCAATTCCTGGAAATGGCCCGCGCCGCCGGTACTCCGCGCGGCGGTTGAGCGATGCGGGGAGGAGCGAATCCATGAACGACCGTTACCGCGTGGAGCACGACAGCCTGGGCGGGATCGAGGTGCCCGCCGACGCGCTATGGGGCGCGCAGACCGAGCGCTCTCGGCGCAATTTCCCGATCGGCACGCAACGCTTCGCGCCGCATTTCATCGCCGCCTTCGCGCTGGTGAAGAAGGCCTGCGCGCTGGCGAACGCGGAGCTCGGCAACCTCGATGCCGCGCGCGCGGCGCTGATTGCCGCGGCCTGCGACGAGATCATCGCGGGGCGCCTGGATGCCGAGTTTCCGCTCAGCGTGTGGCAGACCGGCAGCGGCACGCAGACCAACATGAACCTGAACGAGGTGATCGCCAACCGCGCGAACCAGTTCGGCGGCAGCGCGGGCCCCGCGCTGCATCCCAACGATCACGTGAACCGCGCGCAGTCCTCCAACGATGTTTTTCCCGCGGTGATGCACGTCGCCGCGGTGCAGCGCTGCGACGAGCGCCTGCTGCCGGCGCTGCACACGCTGCGGCGCGCGCTCGCCGGGCGCGCCGGGGCGTTCGCGGACCTGCTGAAGACCGGTCGCACGCACCTGATGGATGCCGCGCCGGTGACGCTGGGCCAGGAGTTCGGTGCCTACGCCGCGCAGCTCGACTTCTGCATCGCGACGATCGCCGAGGCGCGCGAGTCGCTGCTCGCGCTCGCGCTGGGCGCGACGGCGGTGGGCACCGGGCTCAATGCGCCGCCCGGCTGGCCGGCGCGCGTGTGCGCGCGGCTGGCGCAGCTCGGCGGCGTGCCGTTTCGCCCGGCGGACAACCTGTTCATGGCGATCGCCGCGCACGAGCCGATGCTGAAGTTCAGCGCCGCGCTGCGACTGCTGGCCACGGCGCTGCTGAAGATCGCCAACGACATCCGTCTGCTCGCGAGCGGGCCGCGCTGCGGCCTGGCCGAGCTGCGCCTGCCGGCCAACGAGCCGGGCAGCTCGATCATGCCCGGCAAGGTGAACCCGACGCAGGCCGAGGCGCTCACGATGGTCGCGGTGCAGGTGCTCGGCAACGACGCGGCGGTCGCCATCGCCGGCAGCCAGGGCGTGCTCGAACTGAACGTCTACAAGCCGCTGATCATCCACAACGTGCTGGAGTCGGTCGAGCTGCTCGCCGATGCCTGCGAGAGCTTCGCGCTGCGCTGCGTGGACGGCATCGAGGCCGATCCCGCGCGCCTCGCAACGTACGTCGACGCATCGCTGATGCTCGCGACCGCGCTGAACCCCCACATCGGCTACGAGGCGGCGGCGCGCATCGCGCGCCACGCGCACGAGCACGGGCTGTCGCTGCGCGCGGCGGCGCTGGCGCTGGGGCTGGTCAGCGCGGAGGACTTCGACCGCTGGGTGCGCCCGGCGGACATGGTCTGAGCTCGCGCAGGAATCTCCGCAACCCACCGATACGCCCAGGGAACAGACCATGCAGCTGCAACTCGCTTTCGAACTGCGCTCGCCCGACTGCGGCGCGCCGCATCGCGAACTCTACGCCGCGATGCTCGACATCTGCGCCTGGGCCGACGAGCTCGGCTTCGACGTGGTCAATTTCGGCGAGCACCACGGCGCCGACAGCGGCTACAACCCCTCGCCGCTGATCGCCTGCGCGGCCGTGGCCGGGCGCACGCGTCGCATCCGCATGCGCCCCAATGTGCTGCTCGCTCCGCTCTACGACCCGGTGAAACTCGCCGAGGACTGCGCGGTGCTGGCGCTGATCGCACCGCATCGATTCAGTCTCGCGATCGGCGGCGGTTACCGGCCCAGCGAGTTCGCGATGTTCGGCCGCCGCCTCGACGAGCGCTGGGCCGCGATCGGGGAAGTCGTCGAGTTCCTGCGCCGCGCCTGGACCGGCGAGCCCTGCGAGTTCCGCGGTCGCACCGTGCGCGTGCGGCCGGTGCCCGACCCCGCCCCCCGGATCCTGCTCGGCGGCAGCTCGGGCGCGGCGGCGCGCCGTGCCGCGCGCATCGCCGATGGCTGGCTGCCGCCGCTCGATCCGCGGCTGTGGACGCCCTACCGCGAGGAGTGCATTGCGCTCGGCAAGCCCGATCCCGGGGCGTTCGCCGCCTACGGCCCGACCTTCCTGTGGATCGCCCACGATGCCGACGCGGCGTGGAGCATGCTGGAGCCGCACGTGCTGAGCCAGATCGAGGAATATGGCGCGTTCACGCGCGAGGGATTCGGCGAGGCGAAGGGCCCGTACCGGGGGCGCACGGATCCGGCATCGTTGCGCGGCAACCGTGCCTACCAGGTGCTGTCGCCGCCGCAGCTCCTCGCGCTCGCCGACACGCTCGGCCCCGACGGCGTGCTGCTGCTGAACCCGCTGCTCGGCGGCATCGCGCCCGCCGAGGCGTGGAAGATGCTGCGCCTCTTCGAGCGTGAAGTGCTGTCGGCACTTTCCGGCGGATGGCGCCAATGAAGGAGCGCTCCGTGCCGCGCAAGTACTCACTGCTGCCAGTCGTCGCGCTGTGCCTGCTGCTGGCCGGCTGCCTCGCGCCGGCGCTGCTGATGCCCTCGTCGAGCCAGCTGATGTGGGCGCTGCTCAAGCCGCTGGTCGGCTTCGATCCCAACCAGGTGAACCTGTTCGAGCAACCGATCGTCAGGAACCGCATGGTGGCGCTGCTCGGCCCGAACTACGACACCACGATGCAGCTGCTGCGCACCGCAAACGAGCTGCGCAAGGAAGGGCCGCTGTTCTACGTGGTCTCGCGCTACACGCCGGTGCCCGAGATGGCGCAGAAGGCCGGCCTGGTGTGGAACTCCGAGACCAACCAGATGGCCGTGGCGCTGATGAAGGGCGACGTGGCCGAGGTGTTCGCCGAGAAGATCGAGGCGATGGCCGAGGCGCAGGTGGCGCGGGCCGGGGATGCCGCGCGCGACAAGGTCGACGAGACCGTGCAGGACGCGGTGGCCGGCGTGATCCCGGTGTGGCCCGCGGAGATGTCCTGGGTGAATCCGCGCGAGGCGATCGAAGAGGCCGTGGAGCAGCGCATCGAGCAGGGCGTCGGGCAGGCGCAGACGCAGGCGCTCGATGCCACGGTCGGCAAGGCGGTCGAGGGTGCCGCGAAGGCCGTGCAGGCCGGCGAGGCCGCCGCCATCGACGTGCCGGCGCAGCAGCCGGCCGATTGACCGCTCCTGGCCGCGGGCGCTCAGTGCGCCGCGGGCTCGGCCGGCATGCGCTCGATCCACGGTGCGGCCTGCTCGAGCTGTGCGGCGAGGCGAAACAGCGTCGCCTCGTCGCCGAAGCCTCCCACGCACTGCACCCCGATCGGCAGGCCCTCGGCGTTCACGTGCAGCGGCACGCTCATCGCCGGCTGTCCGCTCATGTTGAACAGCATCGTGTTCGCGGTGCGCTCCAGCCCGTCGGCAGCGAAATGATCCAGTGCGCGGCGCATCACGGCTCGCGGCAGCACGCTGGAGAAACTGCGGATGGCCCACTGCAGCTGCGGCGCGAGCGCCCATTCGCCGATCCGCGGCGGCGGGAAGGCCAGCGTGGCGTCCACGAACACGTCGTGCGCGGCGAAGAAGGGCGCCAGCGCGCGTGACGCGGCGTGGAACGTCAGGCGCGCGAACTCGAATTCCCCGGCCGGCAGCGCCTCCCCGAGCGTGGCCAGGAACTGCGTGGTCGGCTCGAGCTCGCGGCCGCGCACGCGGCGTCCGCGCAGTTTGCCGATCTGGCGCACGAGGCCGGCGGTGCACGCCGCCACCACGACGAGATAGGCATGCACCAGGGCTTCGCGCTCGATGGGCGGGTGTGCCTCCGTGACCTCGTGGCCCAGGTGTTCGAGCAGCGCCGCGGCGGCCCGCACCGCCGCGACGCAGTCCGGATGGGTGTCGCGCCCGAACAGCGAGCGCGTGGAAAAGGCGATGCGCAGGCGCCCCGGATCGCGCCCCACTTCCCCGGCATAGGGACGCTGCGGTGGCGGCGCCGTGTAGGGCGCGCCGGCGTCATAGCCCTGCGTCGCATCGAGCAGCATCGCGCTGTCACGCACCGTGCGCGTGATCGCGTGGCGCTGCACGAAGCCGCTCCAGGCTTCCGATTCATCGGGCCCCATCGGGGTGCGTCCGCGCGTCGGTTTCAGGCCGAACAGCCCGCAGGCGGAGGCCGGGATGCGGATCGAGCCGCCGCCGTCGCCGCCGTGCGCCATCGGCACGATGCGCGCCGCCACCGCCGCGGCCGAGCCGCCCGATGAGCCGCCGCAGGAGTACGCCGGATTCCACGGATTGCGCGCCGGGCCGCGCAGCAGGCTTTCGGTGGTGCCCACGAGACCGAACTCCGGCGTGTTGGTCTTGCCGCAGATGACCAGACCGGCGTCGCGATAGCGGCGGAACAGCTCGCTGTCACGCGGCGGCACGTAACCGAGCAGCGCACGGCTGGAGGCGGTGAACTCGGCGCCGGCCAGGAAACCGTCGAGATCCTTTACCAGGAAGGGCACGCCGGCGAACGGACCCGCGGGCAACGTGGCAGCGGCGTCGCGACGCGCGCGTTCGGCGAGTTCGATCACCACGGCATTGATTGCCGGGTTCCAGCGTGCCAGGCGCGCCAGCGCGAGCTCCAGCAGCTCGATTGCACTCACCTCGCCGCCGCGCACCAGCCCGGCGAGCGCGGTGGCGTCGAGGCGGATGTATTCCTCTTCGCGCATCGTGTCCTCGTGGGTCCTGCCGTGGGTCCGGCTTCAGCCGGACAGTTGTCCGAATGAATTCGGACCCACGCCGGACGTCAGACGCAGCGCCTGGAACAGCGCCGGCGCGCCGAAGGTGAGCCAGAGTCCGGCAATCGCGTTGTTGGCGTACACGATCGCGTACCACGCCAGTTCGCGCTGTTCCGGAACCCATTTGCCGGACTGCGCGAGCCATGTCAGCAGCACCGCGATGCCGAGCACGTAGCGCAGCGCGCGCTGCCAGATCGCACCGCCCTCGGGCGCGCGCAGCCAGCGCCGGCACAGCGCAATGCCCGCGGCGGCGCCGAGGAAGAGCCCGCCCACACCCACCAGGTAGGGTGTGCGCGGCAGCAGCAGGTAGAACGCGACGAACAGCGCCGAGCATGCGGCCGCCGTGGCGATCTGCGCCGCGAAGCCGGCTGCGGCGAGACGCGCCGCAATCGCATCGGCATGGCGCAGGTGCAGCCACAGCAGCGCTGCGCCGAGCGCCCAGCCCGCGAGCACGTCGGTCGGAAAGTGCACACCGAGGTAGACGCGCGAGAAGCCGATCAGCACGATCAGCAGCACCGCGAGCACGCTGAACCAGCGCCGCCCGACCCACGCCGCGATCAGGCCCCATTCGATCAGGGTGTGCTGGGCGTGGCCGCTGGGCGCGCCGAAGCCGAACTCGCGATCCGGCCCGATGCGCGGTTCGAGGTCGAAGGGGCGAGGCTGCGCGAAGACGTCCTTGAGGGCAAAGTTCACGAAGGCCGACAGCAACAGCGTGAGCAGCATGCGCGAGCCGGCGCGGTAGCTCAGGCTCCAGATCACGAAGGGCACGATGTAGATGTGCGCCTGGCCGCCGAGCGTCGTGATGGCGCGAAAGAATTCATCGAGCAACGCCGTGCGGTTCTGCTGGATCAGCAGGATCAGTTCCACGCCCCAGTTCAGCACGCCTTCCATGCCATGATCCTCATTTGTAGTCGTGGTCGTGCCGCAGTGCTCAGAGCCCGCGCGCCTTGCGCACCTGCTCCCAGGCGCTCTGTATTTCCTGCGTGCGCTCGGTGGCCATTTTTACCATGTCCTCGGGCATGCCCTCGGCGATCAGCTTGTCGGGGTGGTACTGGCTCATCAGGCGGCGCCAGGCCTTCTTCACCTCGGTATCGCTGGCCGACTCTGCCACGCCGAGCGCCGCGTAGGCATCGGCCAGCGAGCGCGAGGCCGACGCGGCGCCCGGGGCGTCCGAAAAATGCTCCTGCGCGCTGAACATACGCAGCATCTGTTCGAACGCCGCATCGGAAAAACCGATGCGCGCCGCGATCAGGCGCAGCAGCGCGTGCTCGGTCGGCGCCATCGTCCCATCGGCCGCGGCGGTGCTGAACAGCAACATCAGCAGCATCTGGCGCAGGCTCGGGTGCGCGCCGCACTGCGTCATGAAGCGAGTGATCTGCGCCTCGGTATCGAACTCGGGCTGTGCACCGCGCTTGAACAGCGCGATGGCCTCCTGGCGATGCTCGGCGCTCAGGCCCATGCGGGCCATCAATTGCTCGGTGACGGCGATTTCCCGCTCGCTGATGCGACCGTCGCTCTTGGCGATGTGCCCCATCAGCGTGAACGTGGTCTCGAAGAAGGTGCTCTGCACCGCTTTCATCGTGCCGCCCACGAAGCGCTTCACGCGATGCACACTGTCGACCACGTGCCCGATCAGCAGCCCGGCAATGGCGCCGAAAGGACCCGCCGCGAGCAGGCCGATGACGCCACCGATGAGTTTGCCGAGCCAGGGAGGTCGTTGCATGTGCTGCCGTGCCGTGGAGGTGCGCGGCAGTTTAAGCGATTTGACCCGGTGGCCGGAACGCGTACGGCGCGGGCACGGGCGCGGGCAAGTTACAGCGCGTTAACGCATGCGCGCGGACTTTGGGCATACGATGTCCGCCACGCGTACAAACTCCGGGGGGACGCAGATGGACATGAACGGGAAGGTGGTTCTGGTCACGGGCGGCGGAAGCGGCATGGGGCGCCTTGCCTGCCAGCTGATGAGCCGCCGTGGCGCGCGCGTACTGACCTTCGACGTCAACGAGCCGGGGCTCGCGGAAACCGCCGCGGGCGATGCCGGCATCGTGACGCGCCGCCTCGACGTCACCGATTTCGCGGCCGTGGACGCCGCGGTGCGCGATGCCGAGGCGAGTCTCGGCCCCGTGCATCGCGTCTACAACGCCGCTGCGATCATGCCGCTCGGCAAGCTGCTCGAGCAGGACAACGCCACCGTGCACCGGATGATGGCGATCAACTACGGCGGACTGGTGAATATCGCGCAGGCCGCCCTGCCGGCGATGGTGCGCCGCGGCGCGGGCGACTTCATCAGCTTCTCGTCGATGGCGGGGATCATCCCGGTCCTGATGACCGGCGGCTACAACGCCTCGAAATTCGCGGTCTCGGCCTTCACCGAGGTGTTGTGGCACGAGAACCGCGCCAGCGGCGTGCGCTTCGCCTGCGTCTGCCCGCCGCCGGTGGCCACGCCGCTGCTCGCGCAAGGCTATGCGACCGTGATGCCGAAGACCATCGAATCGATGCCGCCGATCGAGCCGCGCGAGGTGCTCGAGGCCATCGAGTCGGCGCTGGCGAAGGGCGAGTTCTGGGTCTTCCCGGGCAAGGGCACGCGCACGGGTTACCTGATGCGGCGCTTCTTCCCGAACCTCATCTGGAAAGATGTGCACAAGAAGGAAGGTTTCTAGCATCATCCCGACCCGGATGTCAGGTCCCGCGCAGGTCCGGCGCAGGTCCGGCTTCAGCCGGACAATCTCCGGATAAATCCGGACGCGGGACAATGTCCGGATGAATCCGGACCCACGGGAAACACAACAGCAGCGGAGGAGAGGAAAATGAGTGCGGAACTCGAGGGCAAGCGCATCCTGGTGACCGGTCCCACGGGGCAGGTGGCGCGTCCGCTGGTGGCGGCGCTGGCGCAGCACAACGAGGTCTTCGGCCTGGCGCGATTCAGCAAGGCCGAGGATCGCGAGGCGATCGAGGCGCTGGGCGCGAGGACCATTGCCGCCGATCTCGGTACCGGCTCGCTGGAGCAGGTGCCGCAGGATCTCGACTACGTGCTGAACCTCGCGGTCGTGAAAACCGGCGATTGGGCCTACGACATGCGCGCCAACGCCGAGGGCGTGGGCCGGCTGATGCTGCGCTGCCGCAACGTGAAGGCCTTCCTGCACTGCTCCTCGACCGCGGTCTACGAGTACGCGGGCCACGAGCCGCGCCACGAGGACGCGCCGCTCGGCGACAACCACCGCTCGATGTTCCCGACCTACAGCATCGCGAAGATTTCCGCGGAAACCGTGGCGCGCTTCACCGCGCACGAGTTCGGCATCCCGACCACGATCGCGCGCCTCAGCGTGCCCTACGGCAACAACGGCGGCTGGCCTTACTACCACCTGCTGATGATGCAGAACCGCGTACCGATCGATGTCCACCCCGAGCGGCCCAACGTCTACAACCCTTTGCACGAGCGCGACTGCCTGGCCAAGATTCCCGGCCTGCTCGCGGCCGCCACGCCCGAGGTCACGACCGTGAACTTCGGCGGCTCGCAGGCGGTGAGCATCGAGGAATGGTGCGCGTACCTGCAGGAACTCACCGGCTTCGAGCCGGTTTTCAACGAGAATCCGAAGGCTTTCGGCAGCCTGCAGATCGACACCGCGCGGCTGCACGCGCTGGTCGGGCCCACCGAGGTGGACTGGAAAGCCGGCATCCGCGAGATGGTGCAGATCCTCGCGCCGCAACTGCTGAAACATTGAGGAGCGCGGCATGAGCGACATGGCAACCCTCGAGCGGCGCCTCGCGGTGCTCGAGGACATCGAGGCGATCCGCCAGCTGAAGCACCGCTATTTCTTCATGTGCGATCGCAAGCGCCCGGCCGACGTGCTGGCCTGTTTCGCCCCTGGCGAGGTGCGCATCGACTACGGCCGTATCGGGCAGTTTTCGCGCGCCGCCGACATGGTCGAAGTATTCACGGCGCTGGCTTGCCAGGAACACATCGTCGAGATGCACCACGCGCAGAACGACCAGATCGAGATCCTGGACGCAACGCGCGCCGAGGCGACCTGGGGCCTGTACTATTTCATGATCAATACGCGCGAGCGCACGGTGACGCAGCTCGGTGGCTATTACCTCGACGAGTACCGCAAGATCGACGGCGCGTGGAAGATCTCGGCGACCGCCTACCACGTGACCTCGACCGAGCTGCTCGACCTGGGCGAGGGCATGGCGAAGGTGATATTCGCCGGCGGCGCGGCGCCGGCGGATATCGACGACCCGGCTCGTCAGGCGTGAGCGCCGCTGTCGGTCGGCATTCATGTGGGTCGGCATTCATGCCGACAGCTGCAGACGCCGTGGGTCGGCATTCATGCCGACAGGTGCCTGCGGGTATGCGGCGGGTTCGGCTTTGCCGAACCCTCGAGGCGTAGGTCGGCATTCATGCCGACAGGTGCCTGCGGGTATGCGGCGGGTTCGGCTTTGCCGAACCCTTGTCGGGCTGAAGCCCGACCTACGAGCCCGACCTACGAGCCCGACCCACGAGTCCAACCCACACGGAGCGTGTTCATCGTGCAGATATGGGTCGACGCCGACGCCTGCCCCAACGTGATCAAGGAGATCCTGTTTCGCGTCGCCGAGCGCGCGCGGATCATGGTCACGCTGGTGGCGAACCAGCCGGTGCCGGTGCCGCGGATGCAGTACGTGCGCGCGGTGCAGGTCGCGCAGGGCTTCGACATCGCCGACAACGAGATCGTGCGGCGCTGCGAGCCGGGTGATTTGGTGGTCACGGCCGACATCCCGCTGGCGGCGGAAGTGATCGCCAAGGGTGCCACCGCGCTCAATCCGCGCGGCGAGCTCTACACGAAGGAGAACGTGAAGGCGCGGCTGAACATGCGCGATTTCATGGACACCATGCGTTCGAGCGGAATCCACACCGGCGGGCCGCCGGCGCTGAACCAGCGCGACCGCCAGGCCTTTGCCAATGCGCTCGACCGCTTCATCGCTCGCGTGGGCCGTTCGTAGGTCCGGATTCATCCGGACAATTTCCGCCTTAAGCCGGACCCACGGATGGAATTGTCCGGCTGAAGCCGGACAATTGTCCGCATGAAAATCGTCCGCATGAATGCGGACCCACGGGAAGCTAGCCCAGCACATCCCGCAACGCCGGCTCCAGCTCGGGAAAGCGGAACCTGAACCCCGCCTCCAGCGCGCGTGCGGGCAGCACGCGCTGTCCGGTCAGCAGCAGCCGTGACATCTCGCCGAACGCGGCGCGGAATACCAGCGCCGGCGCCGGCAACAGCGCCGGGCGGTGCAGCACGCGGCCCAGCGTCCGCGCGAAATCACGGCTGGTGGCCGGATTCGGCGCGGTCGCGTTGAAGACGCCGTCCAGCTCCGCGTGAGCGAGCAGGAAGTCGATCATCCCCAGCAGGTCCTCGCGGTGGATCCAGCTCATCCATTGCGTTCCGCTGCCGATGGGGCCGCCGAGCCCGAGGCGAAACGGCGGCAGCATGCGCGCGAGAAAGCCGCCGCCGGGAGCTACCACGAGACCGATGCGCAGCACCGCGGTGCGGATGCCGTGCGTGCGCGCTGCGAACGCGGCCTGCTCCCACGCGGCGCACAGTTCATGCGTGTACTCGCTGTGCGGCGCGCTGTCCTCGGTGACCGGCGCGTCGCCCTGGTCGCCGTAGAAGCCGATCGCCGATGCGCTGATCAACGCGGCGGGCCGCGGCGACGCCTGTGCCATCCAGCGCACCATTTCCCCGGTGAGTGCGATGCGGCTGTCTTCCAGCCGGCGTTTGCGCGCGGCGCTCCAGCGCCCCTCGGCAATCGGCTCGCCCGCCAGGTTGATCACCGCATCGACGGGTTCATCGGGCGGCACGTCCGCGAGGCGGGTCACGGTGCGCGTACCCGGCGGCAGCAACCGCGCCGCGCGTGCCGGCTCGCGCGTGAGTACGGTGAGCGCCACGCCACGCGCCGCGTAGCGCCGGCACAGCGCCTGGCCCACGAATCCGCTGCCCCCGGTGATCACGTAATGCGTCATGTTCCGCTCCTGTTGCCTTGGTGCGCCGTCGTGGGTCCGAATTCATTCGGACAAACCCCACGTAGGTCCGCATTCATGCGGACAAACCTCACGTTGGTCCGCATTCATGCGGACGAATTGTCCGGCTGAAGCCGGACCTACGCCGGACCTACGCCGGACCTACGCCCGACCCGCGTCGAACCCGCAGCGCCGCGGGTGGTTGATTTAGTGTACGCCAGGCCCCATATGCCGGATGAGCCCAACGGAGATTCACGATGACCGATCAGCCGACGACCGACAAGGAATCCGTCCCCGGCGTTCCCGGCAGCACCAGCCTGGTGCTGCCGAGCCAGGCCCTGCCCGAAATCCTCTACATCATGCCGGTGACGACGCGCCCGTTCATGCCGGCGCAGATCCAGCCGATGATGGCCGACGCCACCGCCTGGGGCGACACGGTGCAGCGCGTCGCGCAAACCGAGCACAAGGTGATGGGACTGTTCTTCGTCGACACCGACGACGTCGCCTCGATCAAGCCCGCGGACATCCCGCTGGTCGGCTGCGCCGTGCGCCTGCTCAATGCCGCTGGTGACGGCAAGCGCGTGCAGTTCGTCGCGCAGGGCACGGGGCGCGCGCGCATCAAGCGCTGGATCAACCGCACGCCGCCCTACGTGGTGCAGGTCGAGTATCCGAAGGACGAGCTGGAGCGCAACGACGAGACGCGCGCCTGGGCGATGGCGCTGGTGGGCGCGATCAAGGAGCTGATGCCGCTCAACCCGCTCTACAACGAGGACCTGAAGCACTACCTGATGCGCTTCAGCCCCGAGGATCCCTCGCCGCTGACCGACTTCGCCGCCACGCTCACCAGCGCCGGCGGGCGCGAACTGCAGGAGGTGCTGGAAACGCTGCCGGTGGTGGAGCGCATGCGCATGGTGCTGCCGCTGCTGAAGAAGGAGATCGAGGTCGCGCGGCTGCAGGACCGCATCAGCACGCAGGTGAACGAGACGGTCAGCGAGCGCCAGCGCGAGTTTTTCCTGCGCGAGCAGCTGAAGGTCATCAAGCAGGAGCTCGGCCTGTCGAAGGATGATCGCAGCGCCGATGTCGAACGCTTCGAGGCGCGCCTCGCCGGCCTCACGGTGCCCGAGCACGCGATGGAGCGCATCCGTGACGAGCTCGACAAGCTCGCGATCCTCGAGACCGGCTCGCCCGAGTACGGCGTCACGCGCAACTACCTCGACTGGGCCACCTCGGTGCCGTGGGGCGTGCACTCCGAGGACAAGCTCGATCTGGCGCACGCGCGCGGCGTGCTGGAGCGCGAGCACGACGGCCTGGAGGACGTGAAGGATCGCATCCTGGAGTTCATCGCGGTGGGTGCGTACAAGGGCGAGATCAGCGGCTCGATCATCCTGCTGGTCGGCCCGCCGGGCGTGGGCAAGACCTCGATCGGCAAATCCATCGCGCATGCGCTGGGGCGCGAGTTCTACCGCTTCAGCCTGGGCGGCATGCGCGACGAGGCCGAGATCAAGGGCCACCGGCGCACCTACATCGGTGCCATGCCCGGCAAGTTCGTGCAGGCGCTGAAGCAGGTGAAGGTCGCCAACCCCGTGATCATGCTCGACGAGATCGACAAGGTCGGCGCTTCCTACCAGGGCGATCCGGCATCCGCGCTGCTCGAAGCGCTCGACCCCGAGCAGAACGCCGAGTTCCTCGACCATTATCTCGACCTGCGTGTGGATCTCTCGAAGGTGCTGTTCGTGTGCACCGCGAACCAGCTCGACACCATTCCCGCGCCGCTGCTGGATCGCATGGAAGTGATCCGCCTCGCCGGCTATATCGCCGAGGAAAAGCTCGCGATCGCCAAGAACCACCTGTGGCCGCGGCTGCTGGAGCGCGCCGGCGTGAAGCCGGTGCGCCTGCGCATCAGCGACGCCGCGCTGCGCCACGTGATCGACGGCTACGCGCGCGAGGCCGGCGTGCGCAACCTCGAGAAGCGCCTCGCGAGCCTGGTGCGCAAGAGCGTGGTGAAACTGCTCGGCAACCCGGGCGCGAAGCTGCGCATCGGGCGCGAGGAGGTCGAGCAGATGCTCGGCGCGCCGGTGTTCGCGAAGGAGAAGCAGCTGCGCGGCGTGGGCGTGGTCACCGGGCTGGCGTGGACCTCGATGGGCGGCGCGACGCTGCCGGTGGAGGCCACGCGCGTGCACTCGCTGAACCGTGGCTTCAAGCTCACCGGCAAGCTCGGCGAGGTGATGAAGGAATCGGCGGAGATCGCCTACAGCTACGTGATGTCGCACCTGGCGCACTACGACGCCGATCCGAAGTTCTTCGACGAGTCACTGGTGCACCTGCACGTGCCCGAGGGCGCCACGCCCAAGGACGGACCCAGCGCCGGCGTCACCATGGCCACCGCGCTGTTGTCGCTGGTGCGCAAGGAAAAGCTCGCGCGCCCGCTCGCGATGACCGGCGAGCTGACGCTCACCGGGCAGGTGCTGCCGGTGGGCGGCATCCGCGAGAAGGTGATCGCGGCGCGCCGCGTCGGCATCCGCGAGCTGGTGCTGCCCGAGGCGAACCGCAAAGACTTCGACGAGTTGCCCGAGTACCTGCGCGAGGACTTCGAGGTGCATTTCGCCTCGCGCTACGACGATGTGTTCCGCGCGGTCTTCGCGTAGGTTACCGGGAGGAGTTGTGGTCGCGGGCATGGCCCGTTCCTACAAGCCCGAATACACGACGGCGCCGGGATGGGTGTAGGAGCGGGCCATGCCCGCGACCATATCAACCCGACGGCGCAGCGAGCTCCCGCAACACCGCCTGCAGCCGCTCGTCGTGCTGCAGTGATTGCTCGATCTCGCCGGCGATGATGGCGAGGGTGTCGCGGCGCGCGGCTTCGCGCGATGCCAGCTCGGTGGCGAGCGCGCCCACACGCTCGCGCAGCGCGCGGTCCTCGGTGACGTAACGGCGCGCGAAGCGGTCCTCGTAGAGCGAGTGCAGCGCCTCGATGCACTGCGCCACGTCCTGTTCCTCCACTTCCGGCTGGCGCAGCCGCTCGGTGAGCGCGGCGAGGGCCTCCTGCGGCATCGGCCGGTACTGGCGCTCGTAGCTCTGCTGCAGCCGCGCGATGGTCGAGGCGAAATCGGATTCGGAATCGCGTACCTGGTTGAGCAGCCGGAACAGGCTGTCTTCCTTGTCCATCAGCGGACGCTGGTAGCGCTTCTCGTAGAGCTGCTCGAGCATCATCACCTGGTTGCGGATCTCGTGGTCGGGGAAGTCCCCCATCTCCAGGTAGCGGTAGATCGCCTCGCGCATGTCGAGCGGGAAGGAATGAAAGCGCGCCACGTAGGCGTCGATGATCGGCTTGATCGCCGCCACCAGCTCCTCGGCGCTGCCCTTGCTCTCCTGGATGCAGTCGATGAACTGGCGGTGCAGCTCGCCGAGGTTCGCCTCGCGCGCCACGGGGCGCGTCGGCTGCGCGCTGCGGATCATGTCGATCGCGGCCGAGGCCGGATCGACCGCGGTCTCGGGCTGCAACGAGCGCAGGTGCTCGGCGAGCCCCGGACCCTGCTCGCCGGAACAGGCCTGCTCGAGCCCCTGCGCCAGCGCGTGGAAGCAGCGGCTGGCGGGCGCGTCGGGCTGCACCAGGATCACCGGGTGCTGCAGCCGCACCGAGGTGACCACGGCGCGGTCGGCGCTGACGTGGCCGAACCAGTCGATGTCGACCTGCATGTACTTGTGCACCGCCTGCGCGAAGCGCTGGTAGACCTTGCGCGCGGATTCCACGCTGTCGGCCATGTTCACCAGC
This sequence comes from Gammaproteobacteria bacterium, assembly GCA_016718385.1. Classification (GTDB taxonomy): domain Bacteria; phylum Pseudomonadota; class Gammaproteobacteria; order Pseudomonadales; family UBA5518; genus UBA5518. The sequence continues at coordinate 280,162 of JADKDK010000006.1, read as the reverse complement.
GCGTGCAGCCGGCCCGTGTAATTGTTGCGCTTGAGGATGCGCGTGAGCGCGAAGGCATCGGTGAGCGAGGTGGGATCCGGGGAGATCACCAGCAGCGCGCGCTCGGCCGCGAGCACGAAGTGGATCACGGAGTCGGCGATGCCGGCCGCGGTGTCGATCAGCAGGTAGTCGAACTGTTCCTCCAGCCGTTGCATGCCGTTGAGCAAGGACTGCTGGTGGTGGCGGCTGAGGTCGGCGTATTCCACGATGCCCGATGCGCCGGGCACCACGCGCACGCCGCGCGGGCCTTCCATCAGGATCGCCTCGATCGGCAGCGCGCCGTCGAGAAAATCCTCCAGCGTGTGCCGCGGCGTCAGGCCCATCACGATATTGATGTTCGCAAGGCCCGTGTCGGCATCGACGATGCACACCCGCTTCCCGGCCAGCGCCAGCGCGACCGCGATGTTCGCGGTGATGCTGGTCTTGCCGACGCCGCCCTTGCCGCTGGTGATCGCGACCACGCGCGCGCGGTGCGCTGCCGCGACCGGTTGCTGCGGATCGCCGAAGAGATTGGTCACCGTGTTCTGCATGGGGTCCCGTCGCGCCGGAATTGTCCATGCATTGTAGGTCGGCATTCATGCCGACAGGAACTGTGGGTCGGCATGAATGCCGACAGGTGCAATGCCGGAAATGCCAAAGGTGATTTGCGGCCAGCTTGCCAGCGGGGGCTTGCACGCCGTCGGGGACGGGCGTAGCGTGGGGCCGTGCTTGACCGTTACAGGGACGTAACATGGACAAGACCACTCCTGCTCCACATCCTGAATCCGGCCCTCCGCCGACCGACAGCGGCCTCGCGGCGCTCGTGCTCGTCGCGCGCCTGCACGGTCTCGCCACCGACCCCGACACCCTGAGGCACCGCCACGGCAGCGGCGGTCGGGCGCTGGATGCCGCGGCGCTGGTGCGCGCGGCGCGCGACACCGGGCTGCGCGCGCGCCTGCGCAGCGCCACGGACGACGGGCTCGACACGCTGCCGCTGCCCGCGCTGGCCGAGACACGCGCGGGCGGCTGGCTGGTGCTGGCGCGGGTCTCCGCCGAGCGCGTGCTGGTGCAGGAGCCGGGCGGGGCGCAGCCGCGCATCATGGCGCGCGCCGAGTTCCTCGCCACCTGGAGCGGCCGGCTGCTGCTCCTCGCGCGGCGCGGCGCCGGGGCGCAGTCCACGCGTTTCGGCATCGGCTGGTTCCTGCGCGCCGCGCGGCCCTACCGGCGCATCCTCGCCGAGGTGCTGCTGGGCTCGGCGGTGCTGCAGGTGCTGGGGCTCGCCACTCCGGTGTTCTTCCAGGTCGTGGTCGACAAGGTGCTGGTGCACAAGGTGCTGGGCACGCTGCAGGTGCTGGTCGCGGGCTTCGTGGTGGTGTCGGTGTTCGAGGTGCTGCTCGGGGGCCTTCGCACCTGGCTGCTCGCGCACACCACCAACCGCATCGACGTCACGCTCGGCGCGCGGCTGTTCGCGCACCTGCTGGCGCTGCCGCTGCGCTACTTCGAGGTGCGCCGCGTCGGGGAGATCGCCGCGCGCGTGCGCGAGCTGGAAACGCTGCGCGCCTTCGTCACCGGCTCGGCGCTCACCTTGCTGATCGATCTTGGTTTCACCGTGATCGCCTTCGCCCTGATGTACCACTACAGCCCGCTGCTGTGCGCGGTGGTCGCGTTGTCGCTGCCGCTCTACCTGCTGCTCTCGCTCGCGGCCGCGCCGGCGCTGCGCGCGCAGGTGGAAGAGAAGTTCCGCCTCGGCGCCGAGAACCAGTCCTTCCTGGTCGAATCGCTGGCCGGCATGCACACGCTGAAGGCGATGGCGCTGGAGCCGCCGATGCAGCGGCGCTGGGAGGAGCAGCTCGCGGGCTACGTGAGCGCGGCCTACCGCGCCACGCTGACGGCGAACTGGTCGGCGCAGGTCGCGAACCTGGTCAGCCGCCTGGTGAGCGCGGGGCTGCTGTGGTTCGGCGCCGGCGCGGTGATCGCGGGCACGCTGAGCGTGGGCGAATTGATCGCCTTCAACATGCTCGCGATGCGCAGCGGCGCGCCGGTGCTGCGGCTGTTCCAGCTGTGGCAGGACTTCCAGCAGGCGCGCGTCTCGCTGGCACGCCTCGGCGACATCCTGAACAGCCCCGGCGAGACCGGCGCGCACGCCTCGCGCGCCGCGCTGCCGACACTGGCCGGCGCGATCCGCTTCGAGCGCGTCTCGTTCCGCTACGAACCCGAGCGCGCGCACGCGCTCTGCGAACTCGACCTGGCCATCGCGCCGGGGGAGGTGATCGGCATCGTCGGTCGTTCGGGTTCGGGCAAGAGCACGCTGGCGCGGCTGGTGCAGCGCCTCTACGTCCCCGAGCAGGGACGCATCCTCATCGACGGCTGCGACATCGCGCTGGCCGCGCCCGATGCGCTGCGCCGCCAGATCGGCGTGGTGCCGCAGGAGTGCTTCCTGTTCAACGCCAGCGTGCGCGAGAACATCGCGCTCGGCGATCCGGGCATGCCGCTGGAGCGCGTGATGCATGCCGCGCGCCTGGCCGGGGCGCACGAGTTCATCGCCGAGCTGCCCTACGGCTACGACACGCCGCTCGGCGAGCACGCGCACAACCTATCCGGCGGGCAGCGTCAGCGTCTCGCGATCGCGCGGGCGCTGGTGCGGGACCCGCGCATCCTCATTTTCGACGAGGCGACCAGCGCCCTCGACTACGAATCGGAGAGCGTGGTGCGCGCCAACCTCGAGGCGATCTGCGCCGGGCGCACCGTGATCATCATCGCGCACCGCCTCAGCGCGCTGGCGCGCTGCGAGCGCATCCTGGTGCTGGATCGCGGACGGCTGGTGGAACAGGGCACGCCGGCGGCACTGCTCGCGGCCGGTGGGTTGTTCGCGCGCCTGCACGCACTGCAGTCGCCGGCGCGCGCGGCCTGAGGAGGTGCGCATGATCATGCGAATTCCCCCTGTGTCGCCGCGCGAACCGCGGCCTGAGGATGCGCGCTTCCGGCCCGCCGCGATCGCGCTGCGTGACGGCGAGCCCGCGATGCCGGGGCGCTGGCTGCTGCACGCGGTGTTCCTGTTGCTGGCCGTGCTGCTGGCGTGGGCGATGATCGGGCGCGTCGACGTGGTGGCGGTCGCAACGGGACGCGTGATTCCCGACGGGCGCAGCAAGGTGCTGCAGTCGCTGGACGGCGGCATCGTGCGCGCGATCCACGTGCGCGAGGGCGAGGCCGTGCAGGAAGGACAGGTGTTGCTCGAGCTCGACGGCGCGGAGCTGTTGGCCGAGCTCGCCCGCGTGCGCGGCGAACTGCAGGCCGAACGCCTCGCGCTGGGAGCCGCGCTGGCGTTGTGGCGGCTGCTGGAGTCTGGCGACGCCGACGGGGCGGGACCGGTGCTGGCCGCGGCCCTGCGCGAGGCGGATAGCGCCCCCGACGCCGAGCAGTTCGCCCTGCAGGCGTGGCTGCTCGAATCGCGGCTGCGCGAGCAGGCCCGCCGGCGCGATGCGCTGGTGCAGCGCCTGGATGCACGCATGGCAGCGCAGCGCGCGATAGCGGCCAACCTCGTCAGGCTCGAGCACGGCGTGCCGATTCTTGTCGAACGCGCGGCCTCGGCACGCGAGCTGCATCAGCGGCACCTGCTCGCGCGCCAGCAGTGGCAGCAGCAGGATCTGGAGCGCGTGGCGATGGAGCAGGAACTGCAGAGCGAGCGCGAGCGCGGCGCGGCACTCGAGCGCGAGATCGCGGAGATCGCAGCCGAGCGCGAGGCCTTCGAGGCGGGCAGCCTGCGCGAGGCGCTGCTCGCGGTCGAGGCGCGCCGTCGCGGCGCCGATGCGCTGGCGCGCGATCGCGAGCGGCTCGAGGAGCGCGCCGCCCGTCTCGAGCTGCGCTCGCCGGCGGCCGGCACCGTGCAGCAGCTCGCGGTGCGCGCGGTCGGCGCGGTGCTCGAGCCCGCCGAGCCGGTGCTGGTCGTGGTGCCGCGCGACGCGGCGCTCGAGGTCGAGGCCTTCGTGCTCAATCGCGACATCGGCTTCGTCGGCAGCGGGCAGCAAGCCGCGGTGAAGGTCGACACCTTCGAGTTCACGCGCTACGGGCTGCTGCCGGCGCGCGTGCGCTCGGTATCGGCCGAGGCCGTCGAGCATCCGCAGTTCGGCGCGGTGTACCCCGCGCGTGTCGCGCTCGAGCGCGACTGGATCGCGGTCGGCGAGGGGCGCGCCACGCTGGCGCCCGGCATGGCCGTGCAGGTGGAGATCAGGACCGGCACCCGGAAGATCATCGATTATTTCCTGTCGCCGCTCGGCAGGGTGGTTCACGACAGCATCAGGGAGCGTTAGCCATGGAACAGGCAGTGCATTCGAACCCCATACCCGACGCCGGCAGCGCCGCGATGCAGCCGGCATGGACATCGGCCATCGAGCGTCACCGCAGCGGCGACACCGAGGGCGCGATCGTGCTCTACCAGCGCCATCTCAAGCGCAACCCGCAGGACGCGCCGGGCTGGATGAACCTCGGCGCGGCCCTGCGCCGCACCGGGCGCGCCGACGCGGCGCTGGTCTGCTACCAGCGCGCGCTGCGGTTGCGGCCCGACGATGCCGCGGTGTGGAGCAACCTCGGCAACCTGTGGAAGCAGTTCGAGGAGCACGAGCAGTCGCTCTACTGCCACCGCCGCGCGCTGCAACTGGATCCGCAGCGCATGCAGCTGCAGCTCAACTGCGCCGTGTCGCTGCGCGAGGCCGGGCGATTCACGGCCGCTGAGGACATCATCGAGCAGTGCCTGGCGCGCGAGCCGCAGCGCCCGGACCTGCTGTACGAGCGCGCGCTGCTACGCCTGCACACCGGGCGCTATCGCGAGGCCTGGCCCGATTACGAAGCGCGTCTGCTGAGTGCCGTGCCGCGGTTGCCGCGCGTCGATGCGCCGCGCTGGCAGGGCGAGTGCATCGGCGGCAAGCGCCTGCTGCTGCAGGCCGAGCCCGGCCTGGCCGATACCCTGTGGGCGGCGCGCTTCGTCGCGATGCTCGTGCGCCGTGGCGCGGATATCACGCTGCGCTGCGCGCCCGCGCTCCATCCGGTGCTCGCCGCCATGCCGGTGCGCCTGGCGCCGATGCGCGATACCGCGGCGCCGGGTGTCGTGGCGGATTTCCATTGCCCGCTGCTCAGCCTGCCCGGCCTGGTGGATCCGCGCGGCATCACGATCCCGGAGCCCGTCGCCATCGCGGTGCCGGAGGATTCGCGCGCGATCATGCGCCGGCGCATCGCGCCCTACGCGGGGAGTTTTCGCATCGGCGTGATGTGGTCGGGAAGGGGAAGGGAGCGCGGCGATGCGCGCGGTTCGCTGCCACTGGCGCGGATCATGCCGCTCGCGGCGCTGCCCGGCGTGCAGGTGTTTTCGTTGCAGAAGGGACCGGCCGCCGCCGAGCAGCACAGCGCCGGCGCGGCGGGATTCGTCGTGGATCTGGGTGCGCAGTGCCGCCATTTCGGTGACACGGCGGCCGCGCTGGAGGCGATGGACCTGGTGGTTGCCTGCGACAGCGCGGTGGCGCAGCTCGCCGGCTGCATGGGCAAGCCGGTGCTCGCGCTGCTGCCATTCAACCCGCACTGGATCTACGGCATGCGCGGCGATTCCACGCCGTGGTATCCGACGATGCGACTGCTGCGGCAGAAATCGCCCGGCGACTGGAGTAGCGTATGCACCGAGCTGCTGCGCCTGGTAGGCAAATGGACCGAAGTCCGCGCCCGACGCGAATTCGACGCCCACGCCAAGCTGCCGCCGTAGGTCCGGCTTCAGCCGGACATCTGTCCGAATGAATTCGGACCTACGGCCGGACACGGGCCATGCGCGCGACCAATGCGCCATCGAACAACAAAGGAGCACCGCCCACACATGAGCCCAATCCCCCGACTCTTCGGCCTGCGCACATTCGGCCGCCTGTCGCTGCTCCTGCTGGCCTGCGCCGCGCTGTACCTCTACGCCGCCCACAACGCCGGCCGCAAGGAACTGCGCGCGCTGTGCGAGCAGGGCGTGGAACCGAAGGTGTACCGCAAGGTGTCGGCGGACGGCTACTTCAATAGCGAGGAGCAATGTTACGGTGCGGGCTGTTGGCGGATCATTACAGAAAGCGAATACCGATACGTGGAGATCGAGCAGAGGAATCCTAAACCGTACTCCCCTATTCCTGAGGCGGGATTCTATCGATTGTCGAAGGCGCCGCTCGATAGTGGAGAATGTTTTGCGACAGCACAGGATCAGTTGGAGGATTCTGAGTTTGGGCGACGCTTTCTCGCTCGTGGATACTGCATCGCAGTTGAGCGTATTCAGACGCCGACGTCTGAGTTTGGGATTTACAGCGAGAGGGGGACGGCAATTTCGCTCGATAACATATTCAGTTCGAAGATTTTGCCGGTTCGAACCTATATCAAGGAGGTCCGATCAGGCTCGATCGTAGCCGAGCGCACCAGCTTTATTCTGTTTCAAAACGCGCTTCCTTCGTTTAGCAGTTTTGCCTCTGTGATCGGTTGCCCAGATGTAGGCGTCATTCAGGTCAAGGACGATATAGTTAACGTTGAGAGTTATATAGTTCCCAAATAGATCAAAAGGAGTTGATCATGAGCACGACAATGGACGTCGTCTATCAAAGCGCATTGCTGGCGGATGCCGCTTACGTTTCGTTCCATGTTCCGGGATTTCTAGCTGGCCAGGACATATCTCCAGAAGCGTGGAATATGTCTGGGGATGGTGATACTCGAACTTTTGCGAGTCGAGGATTCACAGAAGAGCAGTTTCAGCTGTTTCGCGACACCTACCGCGTCCTCCACCACCAGCCCGATTCCGCAACGGGCTTCTCGGCCACCCTTTTCGAAAACGTTGCCACCGGCGCACTGCACCTCGCCTTCCGCGGTACCAACGGCGCGATGGACCTGTTGCAGGACGTGAGCCTCGCCGCCCCGCTGGCGAAGCAGATCGGCGAGTTGCTGCAGAACGGCGCGGTCGATGACTTCCTGCGCGATGCCGGGCTGATCGACGCCAGCGGCGCGGTGCTGCCGCAATACGCCGGTCGCATCCAGTTGAGCGGCCATTCGCTGGGCGGCCATCTCGCGCTGTGGACGGCATCGCAGCACCCCGGGCTGGTCGCGCGCGTCGATACCTTCAACGGCGCGGCCCTCACCTACAACAGCCCCGCCGTGGTGGTGCTGGAAACCCTGTGGAACGAGACCATCGCACCCGGCGCCAACGCGCTGGTGGCGGGCGAGATCCACAACTACTACGCGGAGCCGGGCCCGGAAGTGACCGCGACCGGGCTCCTGGCCTATCGCCCCGGCGAGCACGTGCCGCTGTTCATCGAGAGCGCGCCGGGCGAGGTGCTGGCCACGCACAACATGAGCCGGCTGGTCGATGCGCTCGCCGCGTATCGCCTGTTCGCGGCCATCGATCCCGCGCTGGGCACGGCGCAGATGAACGCGATCCTCGAGGCGGCGTCGAACGATTCGCCGGGTTCGATTGCCGCCGCGGTGCGCGCGCTCGGCGCCTCGCTGGGCAGCGCCTACGCCGGCATCGGCGACCCGCTCGCACTGCACGCGATGCTGCAACCCGCGCTCGAGGCCGGCACCTGGTCTGGTGCGCACATCATTCCCGTGACCGGTGCGGCCGTGGCCGATGCGGTGCTGGAACAATCGGACACCGGCAGCGCGTGGCGCTTCGCGGCGCTGAACCTGTTTCCCTTCGCGCTGGTCGCGCCGGCGGCGGCCAGCGTCGTGGATGCGCCCACGGATCTCGGCCCGGAATACCTCCAGGCGCGCGCCTACCTGCTGCAGAGCGCGGCGCAGCGCAACACCGTCGATGCGCTCACCGTGGCCGAGTTCGGCCGCGAGCCGGAGTACTTCGAGGATCTCGCCGCCGGGCTCTCGTTCACCTCGTCGCAGGCCGCCGCGCCATTCCCGCTCGATGACGCGCTGCAATATCGCTTCGGCGCCGACAGTGCCGATGAGCTCGCCGGCGGCAGTCGCGACGACCAGCTGTTCGGCATGTCCGGCGAGGACACGCTGCGCGGCCACGACGGCAACGACATCCTCGACGGCGGCGCCGGCAACGACCTGCTGCTCGGCCTGCAGGGCGACGACCGGTTGCTGGGCGGCGCGGGCAACGACACTCTCGAAGGGGGCGAAGGCAATGACATCCTCGCCGGCGGCGCGGGGGCCGATACCTACCGCTTCGGCCTGGAGGCAGGCATCGACCTGATCAGCGATGCCGACGACGGCGGCGATCGCATCGTGATCGAATCCATCGACCTCGCGACGCTGAACTTCGAGGAAACCGCGCCGGGCACCGGCGTCTACCGCGACACCGCGGGCTGGGGCTTCACGCTGCGCCGCGACGGCGAGGCGCTGCACGTCGCGCGCGGCAGCGGCGCCAATGCCGCCGTCGCGGTGATCGCCCGCTACGCCGATGGCGTCGGCAACTTCGGCATCGTGCTGCCCGCTGCCACGGCGCTGCCCGAGCCCGCGCACGCCGAGCCCGTGACCACTCTCGGCATCCTCGGCGATTTTGCGCCGCGGGATTCCGATCCGGGGCAGGCAGGCGTGCAGGTGGAATACGACGTGCTCGGCAACGTGGTCGTGGATACCGCGCAGCCGCAAATCCGCAACGACACGCTGTACGGCAGCGCCGGCAACGACCTGCTCGACGCGGGCGCCGGCGACAACGTGATCCGCGCGCGTGCCGGCGACGACCACGCGATCGCGGGCGACGGCACCGACCGCCTCGAGGGCGAGGACGGCAACGACCACCTGGCCGCCGGCGGCGGCGAGGACCGCCTGCTCGGTGGCGCGGGGGCCGACTGGCTCGAGGGCGGCGCCGGCACCGACATCATGGAGGGCGGCGCAGGCGACGACGTGCTCTACGCGGGCACCGTCGCCGACCTGGCCCGGATCGACGACGAACGCGCCGTGCCCGCCGCATCGCGCGACTGGCTCGCGGGCGGCAAGGGCGACGACACGCTGGCGGGCGCGGCGGGCGGCGAGGCGTTGATGGGCGGGGGTGGCGCCGACCTCGTGTATGGCGGCGCGGGGGATGACCACATCATGGGCGACGGCGACCTCGTCGCGACCGGCGTCGGCTGGGGTGTCAGCGACGACGCCGGGGGGGGGACGCGCCAATTCACGGGCGCCACGGGCGTCGTCGACCCCGATGACGCGGGCGACGACACGCTGTACGGGGGCCCCGGCAACGACTGGATCGACGCCGGCAGCGGCAACGACCTGCTCCACGGCGGCAGCGGCAACGATCTGCTGGGCGGCATCGACGGCGACGACACCCTGTACGGCGGCGACGGCGACGACCTGCTCGAGGGCGACGCCGCCGCGATTCACCTGGACGGCTCGCGGCACGGCGCCGACCAGCTCTGGGGCGGCGCCGGCAATGACCAGCTGCAGGGCAGCGGTGGCGCGGACCTGTTGCACGGTGGCGAGGGCGACGACCTGCTGCTCGGCGATGTCGCCGACATCCCGCTCTCGGCCCACGGCGCCGACCAGCTGTTCGGCGGCCCCGGCAACGACGGCATCCTGGCCGGCGCCGGCGACGACTTCATCGACGCCGGCGACGGCGCGGACAAGGCCAGCGGCCAGGCCGGCGCCGACACCATGCGCGGCGGCGCGGGCGACGACCAGCTGGCCGGTGACGGGGCGGGCGTGGCGCCTGCCGACGAGGGCGCCGACGACATCGACGGCGGCCCCGGAGACGACCTCATCGACGGCAACGGCGGTGACGACACGATTGCCGGCGGCGAGGGCGATGACTCCCTGCTCGGCGGCACCGGTGACGACCGGCTGTACGGCGGCGCGGGTGAGGACCTGATCGACGGCGGTGCGGGTGACGACCGCCTGGGCGGCGGGGACGGCGACGACGATCTGCTCGGTGCGGCCGGCGACGATGTGCTGCTGGGTGCAGCGGGGCACGATCTGCTGGTCGGCCAGGACGGCGACGACCTGCTGCGCGGCGGTGGCGGTGAGGACCAGCTCAGCGGGGATGCCGGCGCGGATCGGTTGTATGGCGAGGAGGGCGCGGATCGCCTGTGGGGCGGCAGCGGTGCCGACCGGCTCGAGGGCGGCGCGGGCAACGATACGCTGCGGGGCGAAGCCGGCGATGACACGCTCGACGGCGGCGCCGGCGACGACTGGCTCGATGGCGGCGAAGGCCTCGACCTGTACCTGCTGCGCCCCGGCGAGGGCCACGACACCATCGCCGACAGCGACGGACAGATGGAGCTGCACTTCCAGGGTGCTGCCGGCAGCGGCACGCTGAACCTGGCGCGCTCGGCCGACGGCCGCACCGTGGCGCTGCAGTTCGCCGACGCCAGCGTCAGCCTGTCGGTGGCGGAGTACAAGCGGCTGACCGGCATGCGAACGGACGGCGGCGCGGTGGACGCCGCGGCCATCCTGCACCCCGGCAGCGACAGCGAGCGGCTGCTGCTGCCCGGCAGCGACGACACGCTGCACGCGCTGGCCGGCGACGACACCGTCGAGGGCGGCGATGGCAACGACACGCTGCACGGCGACGAAGGCAACGACCGCTTGTACGGCGAAAACGGCGACGACTCGCTGCACGGGGGCGACGGCAATGACACGCTGCTCGGCGGCACGGGCAACGATGCGCTGAGCGGTGGCGGAGGAGCCGACACCCTCCGCGGCGAGGACGGCGACGATCGCCTGCTCGGCGAGGCGTACGACGACACGCTCCATGGTGGCGCCGGCGACGACACGCTGGAAGGCGGCAGTGGCAGCGACGTGCTCGACGGCGGCGCGGGCAACGACACCATCGTGTTCCGGCGCGGCGACGGCAGCGACAGCCTCGTGGCGCCGGGCGGCTCGAGCGGCGAGCTCGACACGGTGCTGCTGGGCGCCGGCATCGCCAGTGCCGCGGTGGTGCTGCGCAGCTACGGCGGCAACGACCTGCATATCGACATCGGCACCGATGTGCTCGTGGTGCCGGGCTATTTCAGCAACCCCGCGAACCCGCCCGCGATCGAGCTGCGCTTCGAGGACGAGCCGGGAACCGTGTGGGGCAGCGCGGAGATCCTGAACGCGACGATCCGGCGCGCGCCCACCGACGGCGCCGACACGCTCGAGGGCGGGGGAGGCAACGACACGATCGACGGGCTCGGGGGCGACGACGTGATCCTGGGCGGCGCCGGCGACGACCTGCTGCAGGGCTCGGCCGGCAACGACACGCTGCACGGCGATGCCGGCGCGGATGCGCTGCACGGCGGCGCCGGCGCCGATCTCCTCGTCGGCGGCGCCGGCGCCGATGCCCTGGCCGGCGACACGGGAGACGACGAGCTGCGCGGCGGCGCGGGCCCGGATCGCTACGTCCACGCGCCGGGCGACGGCAGCGACACGATCATCGAGAGCGATGCGTACGCCGCCGGGGGCGACAGCCTCGACGTGCTGCATCTTGCCGGCGGCTATGGCCCCGCCGAGCTGCAGTTCCTGCCGGTTCTGCGCGATCCGACCGCCAGCCTGCCCTACGCGAGCATCGCCGCGCGCTCCATCGAGGTGGTGCTGCAGTTGCCCGGCGGGGGCGAGCGCATCAGGATCGCGGCGCCGGAGGACCGCCTCAACTACTACTCGCGCATCGACGAGTTCCACTTCGGCGACACGGCCGGCTCGGTCGTCACGATGGCGCAGGTCATGGCCGATTTCGGCGCGACGGACAACGGCCACGACGTGTTGCAGGGCGGCGCGGCCGCCGACGAGCTGGACGGACTCGGCGGGAACGACCTGATTTCCGGCGCCGCGGGCAACGACAAGCTGCGGGGTTCCGCCGGCGATGACACGCTGCTGGGGGGCCCGGGAGCCGACACCCTCAGCGGGGGCGCGGGCGACGATTTCCTGCGCGGCGGTGACGACCTGGGCGTCGGTGCCGGCTCGGCAGATCTCTACGTGTGGGGCGCCGGCGCCGGGAGCGACACGGTCTGGGCGCGGCCCGACACGCTGTTCTGGAACCGCGCCAACGACCAGTCGCCATTCCCGGTCGACGAGCTGCAACTGGACGGCGTGGGCTGGTCCGGGCTGTGGGCCGAGCGCGTCGGCAACGACCTGGTCCTGGTAGTGGCCGCGAGCGGCGAGCGGCTCACGGTGCTGGAGTACTTCGCCAGCGGCCACAACCAGGTGCGCATCCGCAACGGTGCCGGCGGGCATTACCTGCAGGCCGACGTGGAGACAAAGATCGCCCAGTCCGTGATCCAGCGCCAGGCCACCACCGCGGACGACCTCATCATCGGGTCGGCGACGGCGGCAGACAGCGTCGATGCGCTCGCCGGCGACGATCGCGTCGAGGGGGGCGGCGGTAACGACCGGCTGCTCGGCAGCGAGGGCAACGACGTGTTGCTGGGACAGGACGGAGACGACGCGCTGGAGGGCGGGGCCGGCAACGACACGCTGGACGGCGGCGCGGACAACGACACGCTGAACGGTGGTACCGGCGACGACGCTTATGTCTTCGGTGCCGGGAGCGGTGGCGATCGCGTCGTCAGCCAGGACGATAGCGCCGATGGTGTCGACGTGATCGCGTTGCAGGAGGGCATCCGCGACGATGACCTGCGCGTCGCGCGCGTCGGCGAGGACCTGGAGATCCTGCTTGCGCCGAGCGGCGACGTGATCACCGTGGTCGGGCATTTCGGGGCCGCCGGCGCGGACAGCGGCTACCCCGTCGACGCGGTGCGTTTTTCCGACGGTTCCCAGTGGACGCGTGCCGCGTTGCAGGACTTCGTCGCGCGTTCTGCCAGTGGCGACTACGTGTTGAACGGAACGGCCGGGCCCGACGAGCTGCGCGGACTGGGCGGCAACGACACGCTCTCGGGCGCGGGAGGCAACGACCGCCTGAGCGGCGGCGCGGGCGACGATGTGCTCGCGGGCGGCCCCGGCGCGGACACGCTGTCCGGCGGCAAGGGCTCCGACGTGTACCGCTTCGCGCGCGGCGACGGCGCCGATGTCATCGACGACACGGCAGCGTCGCCGCACTTCGACGAGCTGCAGCTCGGCACCGGGCTGCAGCCCGGGAACACGGTGGCATGGCGCACCGGCGCCGGCGAGCTGCTGCTGCAGTTCGGGGGCGGCGACAGCGTGCGCGTGCTCGGGGCCTTCGGTGCAGACGGCGACCAGGGCGCGGGCATCGAATCGATAACTTTCGCCGACGGCACCGAGTGGCTGCGCGAGGATCTGCAGGACCTGCCCCTGCAGCCGACGGCCGCGCCGCCCGTGGCCGGCACCGATTCGCTGCTGGCCGTGGAGGGCAAGGCCCTTGCCGTGGCGCCGGGCACGCTGCTCGCCAACGACAGCGATCCCGACGGCGACAGCCTGGCGGTCGTGGGCAGCAGCAGCGGCTTCGGCGGCACGGCCAGCTGGAATGCCGCGAGCGGGCAGATCGTGTTCCAGCCCGACCCCTGGTACGTGGGCGACGCCTGGTTCGACTACGCGCTGGGCGACGGCCAGCACGAGGTGGCGGGGCGCGTCGAGGTGCGCATCGGCATCGATACGAGCGGCAACGCGCGCCTCGGCACCGAGGGGGGCAATGCGCTCGCGGGTTCGCGCAAGGACGACCGGCTCTACGGCCTGGGCGGCAACGACGTGATCACGGCGGATCGCGGCAACGACCGCTTGTCCGGGGGGCGCGGCGCGGACCGGCTCGACGGCGGCTGGGGCAACGACACCTACGTGTTCCACGCCGGTGACGGCGCCGACACCATCGACAACCGCAGCTCGAAGTCGGGCGACCTGGACGTGCTGCGCTTCACCGCGGGCGTCGAGCGCGACGAGCTGTGGTTCCTGCGCGAGGGCAACGACCTGGTGATCGGGCTCGCGGGCAGCGACGATCGCGTGACGGTGGACGAGTGGTATGCGAGCAGCGCGGCGAAGCTCGACCAGTTCCGCGTGAGCGACGCCGTGCTCAACGCCGCCGACGTCGAGCGCCTGGTGCAGGCCATGGCGGCTTTCGACGCCCCGCTCGGCATCGGCGTGGTCCTTGACGAGGCCGTGCGCGCCCAACTGGAACCGGTGCTCGCGGCTGCGTGGCGCCCGGCGTAGAGCATCCGCACGCGGCCGGCATCGACCGGCCGTACGGCCGCCCGCGCGCGCGTGGCCACCGACCCCCGCACGCTCGCCGACGATCGCCCCCGGCCCGGCGGCCCGCTCGCGCGCGGCCACGGGTCGCGCCGCTCCCGGGGCACGGCAGACGAAGCCGCAACCGACGCCCCGCTCAAATGTACTAAACTCTTCGACGGCAGCAGCCGGATCGATCCCGCGCGAGCGACGGCAGGGCGCGCCGGGCGCGAGGCGCTCGAGCGCGAACCGGCGGCGCATACAGGTACGACAACAGGCATGACGGGATCCCAGTGACCGATCTTCCCGGGCGGATTCAGGCGAGGCGCTGCGGACCGCGGGACCGACCGAGGCTATTTGTGAACTGCATCACACCGGAATCGGTCGTCATGGCCTTTAATCGAAGCGGGTTCATGTGCTCGGGGAGCACCGTGATGAAGGGGAGGCTGGCGTGCGTGGCGCGTGACCGCGGCTTCACGCTGGTGGAAATGCTGATGGTGCTCACCGTGGCCGTGGTGCTGCTCACGCTGGGCGCGCCCGCCTTCATCGACACTGTGAGGAACAATCGATTGGTCACCACCATGAATGCCCTGTCCGGGACGCTGGTCAGTGCCAGGGCCGAAGCGGTGGCGCAACGAATGATCGTGACGGTCTGCGGCAGCAGCGACGGGCTCGAGTGCGACGGCGAGTGGGCCCAGGGCTGGATCTCGTTCCTGGACGAGGACGGAGACGAAACGGTGGATGACGACGAGACCGTGCTGCGGCGCGCGGACGCCGTGCCCGGCGCCATCAGCGTCGCCCTGCTCGGAGGAGACGCGACCGTCGGTTACAACAGCCAGGGCTTCGTGGAAACGGGCGCCGCAACCACGTTCCGGGTCTGTGACGATCGTGGCGACGCCCACGGGCGGGCGCTGCTGGTGTCCGCCAGCGGGCGCGTCAGCGTGGCCACCGACACGGATGCGACGCCGGACGGCATCGTGGACGATGCCGCCGGCAACAACATCGATTGTCCATGAGGCGCCCGAGATCCATGCGACCCAGTGGCGACAGGCGAACCCGTCAGCGCGGCTTCACGATGGTCGAGGTCATGATCACGGTGTTGATACTCGCGGTCGGCATGCTGGCGATCGCGGGCCTGCAGTTGACCGCGAAGCGCTCGGGCCACCAGGCGTGGCAGCGTTCGCTCGCGATCCTGCTGGCCGACAACATGGTCGAGCGCATCCGCGCCAATCCCGCCGCCGCCGAGGACTACCACACCGGGCTGGGAGACGGCGCGCTGGGCGGCGGGAGCATCGACGAGGAACCGGCGGCGGACTGTGCCGCCGCGGAGTGCTCGGCGCAGGAGATGGCCGAGTGGGATCTCTGGAACTGGGAGCGGCGGCTGGACGGCGCCGCGATCCAGGACGCGGACGACAACGATGCCGGCGGGCTCATCAAGCCGCACGGATGCATCGTCTTCGAGGAAGCGGGCGCGGCGGCGCCCAATACGGGCCGCCTGCGCGTGGTGGTCAGCTGGGAAGCCCTGACGGAGACCTCGGATGCGGTGCCGGAGGGCGAGGCGGCCTGTGGCGCGGCAGCGGCGGGCACGCTCGCCTCGCGCCGCCAGGTCGTGGTCAACACGTATGTCATCGACGAGGGGAGTTGAACCGATGATGCTCCACGGCCGGCGCCACGCGCGCGGCATGACCATGGTCGAGCTGATGGTGGCGATGGTCATGGGGCTGTTCCTGATCAGCGGCGCGGTGGCGCTGCTGATCGCCTCGAAGCGTTCGTATACGGAATCGGAGCGCTATGCGCGCATGGGCGAGAACGGCCGCTTCGCGCTGCAGGTGTTGTCGATGGACCTGCGCCATGCGGGCTTTTTCGGCGAGGCTGCCCCGCCGGGCATCGTGAGGGATGCGGGCCTGGACGACATTCCGGCCGCGGAAGATTGCGACGAGCCCGCCCGCGCGGGCGTCTACGGCGACGCCGCCGCCCCGGACGACAACGGCGTCGGCCTCTTCCTCTTCGTGGCGCGCGCCGACGCCGGCGGCGACGCGATCGGCTGCATCGACGACGCCGTGCCGGGCAGCGACGTGGTGGTGATCAAGTCGGTGCGCCCGCGGCCGCTCTCGGACGGCGTGCGCGACGACCCGAGCGACGACGACGGCACGATCGACGAGCCCGAAGGGCTGGATGACGAAACAACCTACGTGATTTCGAACGCGATCAACGGCGTGCTGTTCGACGGGGCCGACGCCGCGCCGTCGATCATCACCGGCGGCGACGTGCCGGGCGGCAATGCCTGGGAGTACCGCTACCAGGCCTATTACATCCGCGCCGGCGAGGTTCCGCAGCTGAGCCGCAAGGTCATCCGCTGGAACGGTGCCCGCATGGCGGTGGTGACGGAGGACGTGGTCGACGGCATCGAGAACCTGCGCCTGATGATCGGCGAGGACAGCGACGACGACGGCGAAGTGGACCGTTATCGCGATTCGGCGGATCCCGATACCGACTGGGACCGCGTGCAGGCGATGGAGATCCACATGCTGGTGCGCAGCCTGGACCAGACGCCGGGGGCGCCCGACGAGCGCACCTACAACCTGGGCAACGACGCGCTGACGCCGGGCGGGCCGTTCCGGCGCACGGTGGTCAGCGGCGTGGTTTCCGTGCGCAATGCCAAGCTGCTCATCCGGGGGAACATATGAAATCGCGTTCCGGTGTCCGCCAGCAGGGCGTGGCGATGGTGGTCGCGCTGATCCTGCTCACGGTGCTGGCGCTGATCGGCATCTACGGCGCGGCTACCGGTTCCCTGGAACTGCGCATGAGCAGGAACATGCAGGACGCGTACGACTCGTTCCAGTCCGCGGAAGCCGGCATCGCCGCGGTGGTCAGCCTCGCCCGCCTGGGGCCGGATCCGTTCGTCGGCGTGGACAAGGACGCGCCCCTGGACGGCCTGGACGACGATCCGCTGCTGCAGCTGAACGACGGGCCGGACAGTGTCACCGCCAGCGTCGAGCTGATCCTGCTCGGGGCAGTGTGTCCGCGCTCGGAACTCGCCAGCAGCACGGACCTGATCGTCTGCGACCACTACCGCGTCGAGGCAGAGCACGTCGGCGAGAATGCGCGCGCGACGGTCGACCAGGGCGTCGTCAAATCGGTGATAGGCAATGCCACGTTGTGATTTCGGGAGGTCGGACATGTTGAACGGATGGACCAAAGCCGGCTCGTCGACGGGGCGGCGCCGCGTGTGGCGGCGCGCGGGAGCCGCGGCCGGTCGCGCCCTGGGTTCGCTGTGCGCCCTGCTGGCGTGCAGCAGCGTCGCTGTCGCCGACGACACCGAGATCTTCCGGGCGACCTATGACGGCGAAGCCGCGAACTCGCGGCCCAAGGTGCTGATCGTCTTCGACGACTCGGGCAGTATGGATACCGTGGTCACGGGGTCGAAGCCGGCTTACGACCCGGCCATCACCTACCCGAAAGTGGGCAACGTGGCGAGCGGGCGGCTCTACTGGGCAACCGGCACGGGCGGCACGCCGCCCTCTACAAGCACGGATCAGTGGGTGAGCGAGGTGAAGAATCGTTGCGCCAGTTCCTATGACGCCCTGGGCAAGCAGGGTTTCTACACTGACCGCGCGGCCCGGTGGAACTCGAGCAGTTCGACGTCGTGGCAGGACCTGTCCACTTCCAGCCGTGATCCGCTGCACGTCGATTGCGGTGCGGACGTGACGGATTCGAACACCAACAACGGTGCGGGGACGGGCTCGCCGGGCTCAGGCTACCCGCGCGCGAGCGCGCCGCGGCCCTACGGATCGGTGAAGGACGCGTCGGTGGACGACAACTGGAAAACCTACCGCTTCTATACCGCCAATTACATGAACTGGTATCACAGTACCACGATCACCGATCGTTCGCGGATCGAGATCGCGCAGGATGTGATCACCGATATCGTCGAGGCAAACCCGGCGATCGACTTCGGCCTGGCCGTGTTCAATCGCAACTACAACCTCAGTGGCCCCTACACCGCCAGCTCGAATTACGACGGTGCGCGCATCGTGCGGCGCATCATCGAGAACGGGAGCGCCAGCCAGCGCAGCAACCTGGTGAGCCTGGTCGATAGCCTGCAGCCGGAAGGCTCGACGCCGCTCTGCGAGAGCGTCTACGAGGCCTACCGCTACATCGTGGGCGCAAGTGTCCTCTACGGGAACGAAACCTACGCCAGCGACCCGCCCGCCAAGGACGCCGCCGCCGAGAGCGCGGGCAAGTATCTGTCCCCCATGAGCGCCTGCCAGTACATCTACGTCATCGTGATGACGGACGGGGAACCCCAGCTCGACCTGGATGCCAATTCGCGCATCAAGACCCTCACCGGCAAGACGTGCAAGAAGTACAAGGCGGCAGGGATCGGGAGCTATCCGGACGAGGACGAGAACTGCCTGCCGGAGCTGACCGAATACATGTACAACCACGACCTGGACAATGATGCGGACAACGGCGAGCAGAAGGCGATCACCTACACCATCGGCTTCCACTCGGACCAGAAACTGCTGAGTGACGCGGCCACCAAGGGCGGCGGCGTCTACTACACGACGAGCACCGCCGAAGGCCTGGCTGACGCATTCCAGGGCGCGATCACGGGGATACTCTCGACCTCCAGCACGTTCACGGCACCGTCGGTCGCGGTGGACACATTCACGCGCACCGAGAGCCGCAACGAGGTCTTCTTCGCGATGTTCGAGCCCCGGACCGGCACCGACTGGCCCGGCAACATCAAGAAGCTGCGCATCGACATCGACGACGGGGTCGCGACGCTGGTGGACGCCGACGGGGTCGCGGCGCTGGACGACAGCGGCAACATAGCCGACACGGCCAGGACGTTCTGGAGTGCCAGCGACGACGGCGCCACGGTGGACAAGGGAGGCGTCGGGCAGTTGCTCGCGGAGCGGGATCCCGACTCGCGGGTCATCAAGACCAACACCGGCACCGGCGGCGCGCTGCAGGACTTCGTGCCGGCCAGCATCACGGCGTCGGCGTTCGGCCTGAGCACCGAGGCGGAACTGCTCGCGCTCTTCGGCGTGGGCACGCGCAGCGCGCTCGACAACCTGCTCGCGTGGGCGCGGGGCTGGACCGACAGTTCGAAGAGCGAGAGCCGTGCCTGGATCCTGGGCGACATGCTGCACAGCCGTCCGCTGGTGCTGAACTACGGCGCGCGCGGCTCCCATACGGCCACGAATCCGGATATCCGTATCGTGGTGGGTACCAACGCCGGCTTCCTGCACATGTTCGACAACGCCGACGGCAAGGAAACCTGGGCGTTCTTCCCGAAGGAGCTCGCCGCGGTGCTCGACAGGCGACGCGACAATGCCGCGGCGCAGGATCCCGTCTACGGCGTCGATGCGCCGCCGGTGTTCTACAGCAAGGACATCAATCGCGACGGCACGATCGACTCCATCGCCGGCGACAAGCTCTACGTCTACTTCGGCCTGCGCCGTGGCGGCAAGGCCTATTACGCGCTGGACGTGTCCAACCCGGACAGCCCGGCGTTCCTGTGGAAGATCGACGAGAACACGGCGGGCTTCGGGGATCTGGGCCAGAGCTGGTCGGTGCCGGTGGTGACGTACGTGCCGGGCTACGCGAGCGGCGGCGTGCCGAAGCCCGTGCTGATCTTCGGCGCCGGCTACGACACGGCCAAGGACAACAAGGCCACGGTGGCCACCGCCGATAGCGAGGGCCGCGGCGTCTACATCGTGGATGCCGTCAGCGGCGCGCTGGTCTGGGGCGTCACGCCGGCGGACAACGCGCTGAAGAACCTGCAGCTGGGGATGGCGCACTCGATCCCTGCCGGCGTGACAGTGGTCGACAGCAACGGCGATGAACTCACCGACCGGATCTACGCGGCGGACACCGGCGGCAACATCTGGCGCGTCGACCTGCCGGGCAACGCCTTGCCGACGTCGGCTCAGACCACCTGGCGAGCCGTGAAATTCGCCGCGCTGAACACCTCGGCCGCCGACGGGCACGCCGGCGACCGGCGCTTCTTCTACGCGCCCGACGTGGTGCGGACCGTGAGTCGCCACTATGGCGCGTTCGATGCGGTGCTGATCGGCAGCGGCGACCGCGAGAACCCCAATGCGACCGACAATGACGACCGCTTCTACATGCTGCGGGACCGCCAGACCGGCATCTACGCCACGGCCGCGCCCACCGCGGGCGAGTGCGACGACGGCAGCAGCGATCACCGCTGCGACCTGCCGCTGACGAACGCCGATCTGTACGATGCGTCGGCCAATGACATCCAGGATGGCACCGACGAGGAGCAAACCGCGGCACAGGCAGCGATGGCTGGCGCAGACGGCTGGTACATCGACCTGCAGGCCGCGGACGGGGAGAAGGCACTGGCGCGCTCGGTGACTATCGCCGGGAAGGTGTACTTCACGACCTTCTCGCCGGTGATCGACAACGACGATCAATGCGTGCCCACCGGCGGTACCGGCAGGCTGTACGCGCTGCGTCTGCTCGACGCCACGGCGGCCGTCGATTTCTCCGGAGACGACGAACTGGGGCTGGTCGACCGCAGCGCCACGCTGGGCTTCCTGATTCCCGATACGCCGGCGCCGCACTTCGGCAGCGACAAGAAGATACGCTTGCTGTTCCCCTCCGGCGGCGGCCTGCAGGGGCAGGCAAACCCCTTCGACACGCAGGCCACGCTGCGCGAGCCCTACGGCACCTACTGGTACAACCAGGAATACTGATATGCGGCAATGGAAGGAGCCAGGCGTGCCGTTTCGCCACCGCGGTTTCACCCTGATGGAGATGATGATCGTGGTGGTGATCCTGGGCGTGCTCGTGACGATCGCCTACCCCTCCTACCAGGAGCAGGTGCGCAAGTCGCGGCGCGGCGACGCAAAGCAGGCGCTGCTGGACGCGGCGAGCCGGCAGGAGCAGTACATCCTCGACCACTCCACCTACACCGCGGACATGGAGGAGCTGGGATACGGCGAAGACCCGGCGGTATCCGAAGAGGACTATTACACGGTCGATGCGGCCGCGTGCGCCGGCGGGACGATCGCGCGCTGCTACACGCTCACCGCGTCGCCCGTCGCGGGCACTTCCCAGGCGAGCGACGCCGGTTGCACCAGCTTCGTGGTGCAGTCCACCGGGGCCAGGAGCGCGACCGGCACGCAAGCGAACGACTGCTGGTGAAACCCGATCAAGCGAGGCGCGTCATGAGTGAACAGGGTATGAGGAATTCAGTCGCGCGGATCGTCATGGGCGTGGCCTGCATGGCCGCTGCCGGGGCCGCGACGGCCGGCGATTACGCGTGTCACGTGGAGATCGCCGGGGAGAGGCCGGCGATCGTGCTGGTCGACACCGACACGAAGCCGAATGCGGAGCGCGCGGCGACGGGCGCGGAGGTCCGGGCCGCCGGCGGCAAGCGGGAACCGGTGGTACGCGTCGTCGAGTGCATCGCCCGGCCGGGCGCGCGCCTTGCCGACCCGAAAGCCCAGGCACTTCTCGACAATCTCCCGCTTTGAGGAACGCGCATGAGCAGGCGGCGCAAGAACGACAGGGGCACGGCGGCCTTCTACCAGAGCGACCGGGTGCTGGAGAACAACGGGAAGTGGTACTTCCAGACCCGGGAAGAGGGCCTGAAAGGCCCGTTTCCGGATCGTCAGGCCGCCCAGGACATGCTCCAGGCCTACATCAAGACCATGGACTCTCCGTTTCGTCCCAGTTCCGAGCTGGGCCTGATGCCCCTGGATCCGTGAGCTGACGCGCGCGCCGTTCAACCCGGTTCGGGTGCGCCGCTGACCCGGGTGTCCGCGGGCAACAGCAGGAGTTCCGGCAACCCACCCTCGTGGCGACGCCAGCCGAGGCCGATCGGCATCCCCTCGTGACCGTGGCGCGGAGTCGCCCGATAGGTGCCGAACAGCCTGTCCCACCACGGGAAGACGATGCCGAAATTGCGGTTGCTCTCGTCGCTCTGCGCGGAATGGTGAACCCGGTGCATGTCGGGCGTGACGACCAGCCACCGCAGCGCGGTGTCGAGCGCGGCGCCAAGCCGGGCATTGGCGTGACCGTACAGGTTCTGCAGGCCGAGCCAGGTGGTGTACAGCGCCACGGCCGCCGGGGGGATGCCCGCGCCGGCGATCACCAGCAGCATGACCGTCGACGAGTAGAGCGCCTCGAGCGGATGAAAGCGGAAACCGGTGGTGCAGTCGAAATCCACGTCGCTGTGGTGCACGGCATGCACGCGCCACAACAGGGCCGACCTGTGCAGCAGAGCGTGGGCGCCATAGCCCTGCAGGTCCAGCGCCAGCAGCCCCAGCGCGAGTCCGGCCCACGCCGGTAGCCCCGCCCCGGGCAGAAGTCCCCAGCCGCGATCTGCCGCCATGGCGCTCCAGGCGACAGCCGAAGCCGGCATGGCCCAGCGCAGCAGCAACCCGTTGACGACCAGGCACAGATAATTGTTGATCCAGCGCCGGCGCGTGCTGGCGCTCGCGGCGCGCCGGGGACGGAGGCTTTCCCAGGTGGTCACCACGCCGAAACCGCCGAGCAGGACGTAGAGGCCGAGCCGGGTTTCAGTCAGTTGCTGGAGAAGTTCCATCCGTCCCTTGCACGACCGTGCTCATTTCCGTTTGCGGTTGCGAGCCCAGAGAACCAGCGCGCCTGCCGCGCCGATGGCCAGCAGGGGCAGGGAGCCCGGTTCCGGTAGGGGATTCGGCAGACCGGCCAGGGCCGACAGACTGGTCGACGCCAGGGTGAACGTCACGGCGAGTTGCTTCATCACTTGCTCCTTGGTTTGCGCTGGTGGTGGGGTCGCCGTGCATTCAAGCAATAGTCGCACCAAGAAATAAAAAATGATTCATATCAAGGAGGCGTCTGCGCAACCGGGCTGCGCGCGTCGATGGCTGTAAAGAAACCCGACAATCTTTCGCAAGCGTTTCGAAGCGTGTTGCGCATGCGCGGCGCGCGCCGTGGACGGCGTCGCGGCGGCCGCGGATACTGCCCGTCCGCGCAGGGGCGTCCGGTCACTGCGGCCGGCCCGGCACATCCGACTCGCTGAAGAAATCGTCCTCTTCCGCATCGCCGGGCACGATGTGTCTCTCGTTGGCCCAGTCGCAGAAATCCTGCTGCTTGCAGCGCAGCGAGCAGAACGGCCGGTAGGGCGAAGCCTCGGTCCACTCCACCGGGCGCCGGCACGAGGGGCAATTGACGGTGAGTACGGCCATGAGCCTTCCCTCAGACGGCATGCGATCCGGCCGCCATCGCGGCCGCGATTTCCAGGTAGCGACGATGCAACGCCAGCACCTTGGGCTCCAGCTCCTCCAGGCTGCCGTTGTTCTCGATCACGTCGTCGGCGCGCGCCAGCCGCTCCGCGCGGCCGATCTGCGCGGCGATGATCGCGCGCACCTGTTCCCCGGAGTTGTTGTCGCGCCGCATCGTGCGCGCGACCTGCGTGTCTTCGCTCACGTCGACCACCAGGATGCGGTGCGCCAGCGCGTCCTGCTTCGCTTCCAGCAGCAGCGGAGAGGCCAGGATCGCGTAGGGGCTCGCTGCCTCGCGCAGTCCGCGCCGGATTTCCTCGCCGATCAATGGATGCGTCAGGCTCTCGAGCCAGCGTCGCTGCGCCGGATCCTCGAACACGATCCGCCGCAGCGCCGCACGATCCAGCGCCCCGTTCGCATCGATCACGCCGGGGCCGAAATGCTCGGCGATCTGCGCCAGCCCCGGCGTCCCCGGCTCCACCACCACGCGGGCCGCCACGTCGGCGTCGACGACCGTGATGCCGAGTTCCTCGAAGCACCGCGACACCGCACTCTTGCCGCTGCCGATACCTCCGGTGAGGCCGATGACCAGTTTTGTACCGCTAGACATGCGCCTTACTGAGGGATCACAGGGAAGATGCGCGGTAGTCTACCCAATCAACGCCCGTCGGTGGGCACCAACACCGTGGGTCCGGCTTCAGCCGGACATGCTTGTCGATTCCGTGCAGCCGGCACGTGGCGATCAGACTCTGGATGATGCGACGTGCTTGGCCCTGATCTCGGTCCAGCAGAAGAGCCAGTTGCGGACGCCACAGGGAATCGGGCGCAGCGCTCGAGCGCTGTTGCCGTCCCGTCTGCGGCAGATGAATGCAATTCGTGAGATACACGTGCAAGGCTTCGAGCTTGCCGGCTTTTGCAGGTATACTCGCCGGACACCTTCTTCGGTCATAGCGCCATGAATATTCAAAAGCTTAGCCCCAGCGAGCGGATTATCCTGGCTCAGGAACTCTGGGAAAGCGTCCATGACGCTGCCAATGACGTGGCAGCTACCCCGGAGCAGAAGGTGGTGTTGGAGCAGCGGCTTGCTGCCCTGGCATCTGATGGAAATCCGGGCGACACTTGGGAAAACGTCAAGCGCCGCATCACCAGGGCCTAACGTGGCCTATCAACTGTTTGTCCGCCCAGAGGCGGAGGCAGACCTCGCAGATACATACCGCTTTTACCAGGAGTGCCGCCTTGGCCTTGGTGCTGACTTTGTGCTTTGCGCAGAGGAAGCGATTGAGCGTGTGCAGAAGGGCCCGTTCCAGTACCCGGATGTGCATATGGGTGTGCATCGCGCGTTAGTGCGCCGGTTTCCATACTGTGTCTTTTACGTCGTCATCGAGAACAAGATCAGTGTCATTGCTGTCTTGCATGCGGCGCGTGATCCTTCACAGTGGAAAGCGCGCGTCTGACGAATGGGGATAGGTCGCGCGCAGCCGCGCGAACGGTCCGCGCTCGAGACGCTTGCTCCTTATCCGGTAACCGCCCCGCTCGAAGCCGAGCACCTTGATCTGCGTGGCGCGCCATCCCCCACGCCACCCAGGCGTTTACGCCACTAGTCGAAGGTGCTCAGCGCCACAGCCGGACATGTTTGGGCCTATGTCGCCATGAATGGCGACCCACGTACCTATGTCGCCATGAATGGCGACCCACGTACCTATGTCGCCATGAATGGCGACCCACGGGAATGGCGACCCACATGAACGGCGGCGCCCCGTAGGTCGGCATTCATGCCGACAACAACCGGAAATGTCCCGACAACACATCACCCCACAGCAACACGATCCACCCCGCGATCGCGAGATACGGGCCGAAGGGAATCGGCACGTTCTTGTCGCGTCCGAGCAACAGGATCATCGCGATGCCGATCACCGCGCCCACCAGCGACGAGAGGATGATCACCATCGGCAGCGCCTGCCAGCCGAGCCAGGCACCCAGCGCCGCGAGCAGCTTGAAGTCGCCGTAGCCCATGCCTTCCTTGCCGGTCAGCAGCTTGAAGCCCCAGTACACCGACCACAGCGAGAGGTAGCCGAACACCGCACCCCACAGCGCATCGTCCAGCGGCACCAGCAGCCCCTGCGAATTCACGATCAGCCCGAGCCACAGCAGCGGCAGCGTGATGCTGTCGGGCAGCAGCTGGTGATCGATGTCGATCATCGTCAGCGCGATCAGCGCCCAGGTGAGCAGCAGCGCCGCGAGCGTCAGCCAGCTGGCGCCGAACTGCAGCGCCACCACCACGGACAGTAACGCCGTGGCGATCTCGACCAGCGGATAGCGCATCGAAATCGGCGCGCGACACTGTCCGCAGCGCCCGCGCAGGAACACGTAGCTGATCACCGGCACGTTCTCCCACGCGCGGATGCGGTGACCGCACTTGGGGCAGGTGGAAGGCGGGTGGGCGAGGCTTATCGGTTCGCTGCCGGCGTCACCCGCGAAGCTCACGTCGGATTCGAGCATCTGCTGCGCGTCGCGGCGCCAGGCGCGCTCCATCATCACCGGCAGGCGCAGGATCACGACGTTCAGGAAGCTGCCGATGAGGAGCGCGAAGACAACGACAGCGGTGATGAACAGCGCGAGTTGATCCTGTGCCAGGTCGGCGGCGTCATTGAGCAGCATCAATGGCCTCATGTGGGTCCGGCTTCAGCCGGACATGTGTTCGGGGCATATGGCAGCAGTCGGCATGAATGCCGACCCACATGCTCCGTGGGTCGCCATTTATGGCGACAATGCACCGAGCATGTCCGGCTGAAGCCGGACCTACGCCGACCCACACTGGGTTACATCACCGACCCGAGCATGAAGATCGGCAGGTACATCGCCACCATCAGGCCGCCTACCAGCACGCCCAGTACCGACATGATCATCGGCTCCAGCAGCGCGGTGAGGCCGTCGACCTTGTTGTCGACCGAGGTCTCGAAATGGCTGGCCACCTTGTCCAGCATCGAATCGAGCGCACCGGATTCCTCGCCGATGGCCACCATGTGCAGCAGCATCATCGGGAACATGCCGGTGGTGCGGATCGCCTGGTTCAGCTGCGTGCCCACGGTCACGTCGTCGCGGATCTGGCGGATCGCCTTCGCGTACACGGCGTTGCCCGCGGCCCCGGCCACCGACTCCAGCGCCTCCACCAGCGGCACGCCGGCGGCGAAGGTGGTGCAGAGCGTGCGCGAGAAGCGCGCGACCACGGCTTCCTTCAATATGGGGCCGATGATCGGCAGCTTCAGCATCACCCCGTCGACCCAGTCGGCGAACTTCTGGTTGCGAAAGCGCGCTTCCTTGAACGCGAATCCGCCGCCGGCGACTACGCCCAGGATCAGCCACCAGTATGCCTGGGCGAATTGCGACATCTTCAGCACCATCAGCGTGAACGCCGGCAGGTCGGCGCCGAAGCTGCTGAAGGTCTCGGCGAACTGCGGCACCACCCAGATCAGCAGGATCGTGGTCACGATGATCGCGACCAGGATCACCGCGATCGGGTAGGTCAGCGCCTTCTTGATCTTGGCTTTCAGGGCCTCGGTCTTTTCCTTGTAGGTGGCCACGCGGTCCAGCATGGAGTCGAGCTTGCCCGACTGCTCGCCGGCGTGCACCAGGTTGCAGAACAGGTCGTCGAAATGGCGCGGGTGCTTCGCGAGCGCCGAGGCCAGGCTGTTGCCGCTGGACACATCGTTCTTGATGCTCACCACCAGCTCGCGGAAGGCCACGTTCTCCTGCCCGTCGGCCACGATGTCGAATGACTGCACCAGCGGCACGCCGGCCTTCATCATCGTGGCCAGCTGGCGCGAGAAGATCGCGATGTCCGCGGGGGTGATCGCCTTCTTGCGCTCGCCGAACAGGGGCTTGGGCTTCTTGCGCACCGTCTGCGTCATCACGCCCTGCTTGCGCAGCTGGGCCTTGGCGAGCGCCAGGCTCTCGCTCTGCACCTCGCCCTGCACGGTGTTGCCGCGCCGGTCCTTGCCCTGGTACCTGTAGGTCTCGGTCCTGGGCGCCTGTGCCCCGCGTGCTGTCTGTGCCGCGCGTGCTGCCTGAGCTTGTGCCATGTTCAATCCTTCGTTACGCGGTTGACTTCTTCCAGGCTGGTCAGGCCCCTTGCGGCCTTGATCAGGGCCGAGCGCCGCAGGGTGTCGAAGCCCTGCTTGCGCGCCATGGCATCGAGCTCGATGGCGTTGCCCCCGGCCATGATAATTTCCGAGAGCTCCTTCGTGACGGGAACTGTTTCATAAATCCCGACACGGCCCTTGTAGCCCTGGAAGCACTTGGGGCAACCCACCGGGCCCTTCAGCGTCAGCGTGGGCAGCTCCGAGGGCAGGAAGCCTTCCGCCAGCAGCACCTCCTCGGGCAGGCGCACGTCCTTGGCGCAGTGCTGGCAGAGCCGGCGCCCGAGGCGCTGCGCGATGATCAGGTTCACCGAGGTGGCCACGTTGAAGGGTGCCACGCCCATGTTCAGCAGGCGCGTGATGGTCTCGCAGGCGCTGTTGGTGTGCAGCGTGGACATCACCATGTGGCCGGTCTGCGCCGCCTTCACCGCGATTTCCGCGGTGGGCAGATCGCGGATCTCGCCGACCATGATGATGTCGGGGTCCTGGCGCAGGAAGGAGCGCAGCGCCTCGGCGAAGGTGAGACCCACCTTGGGGTTCACGTGCACCTGGTTGATGCCCGACATGTTGATCTCCACCGGATCCTCGGCGGTGGAGATGTTGCGCTCGTCGGTGTTGAGGATGCCCAGCCCGGTGTACATCGACACCGTCTTGCCGCTGCCGGTGGGGCCGGTGAAGAGCATCATCCCCTGCGGCTGGAACAGGTACTTCATGTACAGCTCGCGCTGGTACTCCTCGAAGCCCAGCGCCTCGATGCCGAGCTGCGCGCTCGCCGGGTCCAGGATACGCAGCACCACCTTCTCGCCGAAGATGGTCGGCAGCGTGTTGACGCGAAAATCGATGGCCTGCGTGCGGCTCAGGCGCATCTTGATGCGCCCGTCCTGCGGCACCCGGCGCTCGGAGATGTCCATCTGCGACATCACCTTGAGGCGCGCCGCCAGCCGCGGGGCCAGCGCCACCGGGGGGCGGGAGACCTCGTGCAGGATGCCGTCGGTGCGGTAGCGGATGCGGTAGGTCTTCTCGTAGGGCTCGAAGTGGATGTCCGAGGCGCCGCCGCGGATCGCGTCCAGCATCACCTTGTGCACGAAACGCACGATCGGCGTCTCGTCGGCGTCGGTCTTGACCTCGCCGTCCTCGGCGGTCTGGGTCCTGCCCTCGCCCTCGATGTTGAGGTCCTCGAGCCCGATCCCTTCCAGGTTGCCGAACGCGCTGCCGGAGGCTTCTTCGGCAGCCTTGAGAAACTTGACCAGTACCCGGGACAGCGCGGTCTCGTCGACCAGGATGGCCTCGGTGCTGATGCCGGTATGGAACTTGATCTCGTCCAGCGCGTGCAGGTTGGTGGGGTCGGAAACGGCCAGGTACAGGCGGTTGCCGCGCCGGTATAGCGGGATCGTGTGGTGCTTCTCGACCAGCTTGGCATCGACCAGGTTCTTCGGGCTGGCATCCATGTTGAACGCCGTGAGGTCCAGCAGCGGGGTGCCGAACTCGTCCGAGGCGGCCTCGGCGACCCGCAGGCTGTCGGCGAGATTGCGCTCCACCAGGTGGGCGACGAACTGTTCCTTGCGCTGCCGCGAGTCCTGCAGCGCGGAGCGCGCCACGTGCTCGTCCAGGATGCCGTCGTGCACCAGGCGCCTGGCGAGTCCGGTCAACGGGGGCGAGGTGTTGACGTTCATGTGCCTCTATATATCTCTTGTTCGGGAATACCGGCGAAAAGTATAGCAACTGAACCGCAGCCCGCCCGGCCGCCGATAGGAGCGGGCCATGCCCGCGACCATTTGGTTTGTTATACCGCCGAAGCCCGCGAAATCGCGTCCAAGCCCCTGACAAAATCCGTCACACCCCAACAAGATTCGACAGCGGAACCTCCCCAAACACGCCGATTTGCGCTGTAGGGAAACGTGCGAGCGCGCGCATCCGGCGCGTAACCGATTGATCCAAAACAAGAACCAATACCGGAGCCACTTTTGGCACGCGACTTGTACTGTTTCTTGCGTGAACCGGAATCGGTTCTATATTCAAGTCGGCGCTGACCAAACCTCTGCAAATCATAGGAGCAGACATCATGAAGCAGGTACAAAAGGGTTTTACCCTCATTGAATTGATGATCGTTATCGCGATCGTGGGCATCCTGGCGGCGGTGGCGTTGCCGGCGTATCAGGATTACACGGTGCGGGCGAAGCTGTCGGAAGTGATTGCGCGTGGCGCTGAAGCGAAGACTTCGGTCGCCGAGATGTACGCGGCAAAGGGCGTGCTGACTATTACTACGGCGCCTTTCAACACTGGCCCGTCGGGCAAAGTGCGCTCGGCCACTTGGACAGCCGGTGGCCCGGGCACTGGGCGTATCGTGTTGACGGTAGCAGGAACGGGCACCGACCCTGCGGTGGCTGGGCTGAATCTGGCCATGACCGTACTGCGGACCCAGAATGGCGTCGTGAGCTGGTCGTGCGGTGGTACCGCCAACACCACGATTCCCCCGAAATATCTCCCGGGTAGCTGTCAGTAACGGGCGACGGTGCGCGACAAGGGCGAGCGCCTTGGTGTTGATACACCAAGGCGCTCGTTTTCTGCGCTTCCATCTATCGGCTGGGGAGTCTGCCTAGCCGCAACTCTTGCCACCATTGGCTATGTATACAATCTGGGTTCTACGTTCGGGCTTTCTCTGGACGATACGTGGAATCTTTCGGGACTGGCCGGAGTAACGGATTACAGAACGGCGCTCGAGTTCGTTTTCGGCGGTGTCTCGGGTCCATTGGGCCGGCCAATCGCATTGGCAACCTTCCTGATCAACCAGCATTCTTGGCCCAACAGCCCGGAAGACCTTATTCGACTGAACGTCCACTTGCACCTGCTCAACGTCGCATTGGTCGTGTGGCTCGTATACCGCTTGAGTTCATACCTGTCGCTGGCAAACCGACGTAGTTCCTGGATGGCACTATCGACAGGCGCGCTTTGGGCCGCCTCGCCAGTATTGATTTCTGCCAGCCTGATGTCGATTCAGCGCATGACGCTGCTTAGCGCAACGTTTACGCTTGTTGGACTCATTGGGTATGTTGCTGCGAGGGAGCGCTATCCGTCGCAGCCTCGGCGGGCCTTGATACAGATGGCGCTTGCCATTGGCGCCGGGACGGCCTTCGGGGTGCTATCGAAGGAAAATGGCATATTGTTGCCAGCATTTGCATTGCTGCTTGAAAAGCTCGTTCTCGCTGAGCGCCTTAACTCCACAGATTCTGTGTTGCGACGGTTTCACTTCATCTTCCTGGTGATTCCCGCGAGCCTGATAGTCAGCTATCTCATCTTCATGACCTGGCAAGGCACGATCAACGGCTTCCCCGGAAGATCCTTCTCGTTATCGGAGCGACTGCTGACCGAAGCCCGGATCCTCTGGGATTACCTGCGGATACTGATTCTGCCGGCACGGTCGGCTCTCGGGCCTTTCCAGGACGACTATGTCGTTTCGCACGGTCTTTGGTCGCCGCCATCCACTGCCTTCGCGGTCCTCGGGCTCATAGCGCTTGCAGCCGCTGCCTATCGGTTGCGCCGCGGCAAATGGAAAATCATGAGCTTTGCTTTAGCCTGGTTCCTTCTGGGGCATTCGCTCGAATCGACCGTAATTCCACTTGAGCTCTATTTCGAGCATCGGAACTACATCCCCGCCATCGGCTTCTATATCGGCCTCGTCTTCGGGCTCGAGCGACTAGCCATAGGCTGGAAAGCTGAAGCTGCTGTTTGCGGCCTCATTCTGTTCAACTTCTTGTTCGTGCTGCGAGAAACAGCCATCAGTTGGTCCGACCCGCTATTGGCGGGAATGCTGTGGCAGCGTGAGCACCCCAACTCCCTGCGTGCGATGCAGCACCTTGCGATACAGTTGCAGATCCGAGGAAAGACGCAGGAATTTCTAACGCTAATCGACAACGCTTCCCCAGCGTTAGCCATACGCCCCGACTTTGCGGCGGTGCGCGTACTCGCTTATTGCGCGTCAGCACCGCCCGATGCTGTCAAAGCTGCTTTTTTCGACATGGAGGAAAGCGCGCGCGACAAGATGATAACGCCTGCCGTGACCGATGCGATCGACAAGCTGACTGACCTGATTGAAGATAAGCAATGCGACGGGATTGCAGAGCAAGACTTGCTTGGATCGCTGAACGTAATTCTTGAGAATCGCCACGGTGGTACACGCGCTGATACTAAGGCTACCGCGCACGAAATCATTGCAAGAATAATGATGCGCCAGCAACGCATGACCGAAGCGCTAGCGCATGTGGAGCAAGCGTTCGCGTTGCGGCCCACGCTGAGTGGCGGAATTTCCATCGCGGCCCTGAATGTAGGCATGGGCCGGTACTCCGAAGCCGGGGTGATGTTAGACGAATTGCAGCAGATCGCACCGAATCGGCCGTTTGTACGTGAAAAGTGGCTGCGAACGATTGTCGAGATGAGAGAAATTGTCGACCATCAGAAGCCGCTAGTTCTGGCGCCCAGTGATGGACACTCCGATGGCATGCAATGATTTTAATATTCATCCAGTTGACCGCAATGCAGTAATGATTTGAGGTGTTCCCGAGTGGACGACAAATTTGCAGCTAACGAATCGAAATTGTCGATTGTCATTCCAGCCCGCAATGAGTCGGAGACAATTGGAGCGATAGTCAAAAGAATCGTCGAACTACATCCGGGCGCGGCAATCATAGTGGTGAATGACGCCTCCACCGACGACACCGCATCGCGGGCCGCGGAGGCCGGCGCGCATGTGGTCTCTCACCTGTACTCTAAAGGTAACGGTGCCGCGATCAAGACCGGCGCGCGAGTTGCGACGGGGCAAGTGATAGTTTTCATGGATGCCGACGGGCAGCACCAACCAGAGGACATCGCACGCCTACTAGATCGCATCGATAGAGGAGCTGACATGGTGATCGGTGCTCGCGACGCCGCGTCGCAGGCTAGCATTTTCCGTCATACGGCCAACTGGTTCTATAACCTGATTGCAACTTGGATAACTGGGCATAAGGTGTTGGACTTGACCTCGGGCTTTCGTGCGGTCGATGCGCACAAGTTTAGGGAGTTTCTCTTCATGCTTCCAAATGGGTTTTCTTACCCGACGACCAGCACGATGGCATTTTTCCGATCCGGCTACACTGTTGAATATATTCCGATCCGTGCTGCGCAGCGTAGTGGCAAGTCACACGTTAAGGTCATGCGCGATGGTCTCAAATTCCTTCTCATCATTTTTCGCGTGTGCACACTCTATTCGCCGCTCAAGCTGTTCTTCCCGGTAGCGCTCCTGCAATTTCTTCTTGGCGCTGGCTACTATGCCTTCACCTTTATTGAGTCGGCACGATTTACGAACATGAGTGCGCTTCTGCTGACCAGCGCGATGACGACCCTACTTATCGGGCTGGTTTCGGAGCAGATGACCGCAATCTTATATAAGCATGACAGGATCGATTAGCTCGGTGGCAATGCCTCAGCGTGAGGCGCGGTAGCTCGGTATCGCATTGACTGGATCGTGCGTATGAGTAATTTGAGCCGTAAGAAAGATGTTTTCGTGAAGAGCACTAGAACTGCCGCGGTCATCGTCACGTTTAACCCCGATATCGTGATACTGGATGAGCTCATCAGCGCAGCGTCTGAGCAATGCCCGGTATGGCTGGTGGACAACGGTTCGGAATCGGTTTGCCTTGAAGCGATCGAGCGTAGTGCGCGCAGATGCGAGGTATTTCTGCTCAAGCTTGGCGACAACCTGGGCATCGCCGCTGCGCAGAACCGAGGTATTTGCGCTGCCCAACAATCAATGCCAGATCTGGAATTCATTCTGACTTTAGACCACGACAGCAGTGTACCTGGCGGAATGGTAAGTAGCCTTGAGCATGCATTCGACGGCGCTGCTAGGCGAGCGAAGGTCGCCGCTGTGGGGCCAATTCTTTATGATTCGCGCGCCAATGTAGCAGTTCCATTCCATACAAGACGCGGAGTATTCGTGTACAAACGTTTGCACGGCGGAGATGGTGAAGTCCCTTTCGAGGTCGACGGCCTCAATAGTTCGGGATCACTTCTTTCGGTCGAGGCGCTTCACTCGGTGGGCCTGTTTGACGAAGAACTCTTTATTGATCATGTCGAAACAGAATGGTGCTTCAGGGCCAAAGCTGCTGGATACCGGCTCTACGGGTGTCCCCGCGTTCGTATGGTTCATCGCATGGGCATCGATGCAAGGAAGTACTGGCTATTTGGTTGGCACGTGTGGCCGATACGACCACCCAACCGGCATTACTACATATTTCGGAATAGCATGCTCCTGCAGCGGCGTGCGTACATTCCCGTCGCGTGGAAGCTGCTCAATATCGGCAAGCTCCTGCTGACATTTCTCGTGTTTGGTGTCGCCGGCTCGAACAGCGGTGCGCAGCGTCTCCAGATGTCTCGGGGGTTCCGGGAGGGCCTTCGCGGTCCTAAAGGGAAATCCGCCTTGAGCGTGAGCGCGAGATAGGCGCACGAAGTGATGCCTGTGTCCCGGCCTTCCGTGACGGTGCTGCTTTGCACGCACAATGGAGAGCGATTTCTGCGGGAGCAACTCGACACGATTCTCGTGCAGCAAGATGTGGATCTGAGGATCGCGGTGCGCGATGACGGATCGACGGACAGCACTCGCAACATACTACAGAGCTATGCTGAACGCCATGAAAACGTACAGCCAGTGTATGCGGCGCGAGCAGGCGTGCCGGCAGGCTACTTCGAACTCATGTGGTCCGCCGGGCACCAGACCGACTACTATGCCTTTGCGGACCAAGACGACGTGTGGGCTCCGCGCAAGCTGGCTGAGGCGATTCGATTGCTGGAGCGCTGTCGTGCCCCCTCCCTTTACTGCAGCGCGGTTGAGCTCATTTCTGATGAGGGGAAGGTCTTGGGAGTGCGGCGCCTAAGGAATGCCCCTGCAACTCTTGCGACAGCGCCCATACAGAACGTCGCCATCGGTAATACGATCGTGTTCACCCATGAGGTACTGCAGTTGGTGAGGAAATTACCTCGTCCAGTCGCTGCCATTATGCACGACTGGTGGATGCAACTCCTCGTGCTGGGTTTAGGCGGATCCGTACTATACGATCAGGTGCCGCGGTGCGGCTACCGACAGCATGCGCGCAATGCGCTCGGCTTCCCTACGGGCTTGCGTAGCCTGGAGGCCTGGGTGGCAGAAGTCGTCGATGACGACAAGTACCAGCGGTGCAAGCGGCAGGCGTCCGAAATGGCAGTGCTTCTCAGGAATCTGGCTCCGGTCGACAACGTTGAGCTGCTAGACTCCTTTGGCTCGACGATCCAGGGTAGTGCAGCTAGATTTATGCACATCAAACGTTGTCCGTTCAGGGCGGTCACGTTAGGCCGCTGGATATGGTATTGCTGGCACAGGATGCGG
Organism: Gammaproteobacteria bacterium; assembly: GCA_016718385.1. Classification (GTDB taxonomy): domain Bacteria; phylum Pseudomonadota; class Gammaproteobacteria; order Pseudomonadales; family UBA5518; genus UBA5518. Next base: position 245,303 of record JADKDK010000006.1, on the reverse strand, counting down.
CACGGTTGAGCGACGGATGCGGCGATGGGTAAGTTTGGGTGCGCGGAGTTTGCATTGAATGAGTCGTGATAATGTGTTCGTCACTAGGCCATACCTTCCCCCTTTGGCCGAAGTTCTGCCCTATCTGGAGCAGATATGGCAAAGCCATCAGCTAACCAATAGCGGGCCATTTCACCAGGAATTCGAGGTGGAACTGGCGCGCTACCTAGGCGTAGACCATGTCTCGCTGTTTGCCAACGGAACGCTTGCGCTCCTGACTGCGCTACAGGCGGAGAGAGTCTCTGGCGAGGTCGTGACGACACCCTATAGCTTTGTAGCGACGGCGCATTCGTTGCTGTGGAACGGAATAAAGCCGGTATTCGTCGACGTTGATCCGGTCACATTCAATCTCGATCCGTCAAAGATCGAAGCCGCAATCACACCGCAGACTACGGCCATCCTACCTGTTCATGTGTATGGATGCCCATGTGACATCAACGCAATCCAGACCATTGCCGATACATACGGCCTGAAGGTGATCTACGACGCGGCCCATGCATTCGCCGTCGAAGATGACGGCGGAAGCATCCTACGGCACGGCGATCTGTCGATTCTCAGCTTTCATGCGACTAAGGTGTTCACAACGTTTGAAGGTGGCGCGATAGTCAGTCCCGACGCCAAGACGAAGAGACGAATCGACTTCCTGAAGAATTTTGGCTTCGCCGACGAATTGACCGTTGTTGCCCCGGGCATCAATGGCAAGATGAACGAAATACAGTCGGCGATCGGTTTGGTGCAATTGAAGCATGTTGAATCGGTGCTTCTTGAGCGCGCAGCCATCGATGCTCGCTACCGCACCATGCTCAACGGGATAGAGGGCATAACGATACCTGTCCAGCCGCGATCCCGGAGGCACAATTTCTCCTACTTTCCAATCTTGGTAGACTCGAGCTATCCGGTGTCGCGTGACGGGGTGTTTGACCTCTTGCGCAGCCACGGCATCTTTGCGAGACGCTACTTTTATCCACTAATCAGCGAGTTCCCTATGTATCGTGCACTACCGAGCGCTAAGGCGTCCAACCTCTCGGAAGCGCATCGGCTTGCTTCGCGCGTAATTTGTCTTCCCATATACCCTGGGCTGGCTGACTCGGTCATACATAAGATCGGTGAGCTGCTCAGAGCTTAGTATCGGGTTCGCATTATCGGCGTTCGCCATGAAGACATGTGTTTTGATGCGTGGCATCCTCGCAAGCGCGAATGGCAAGCCGCTTAAGGCTATTGGATCGTGACAAGCAGGGTGCTGCGCGCGTACCTTTCGCAGGCATACGTTACGCTTGTAAGCATCCTGTTCATGCCGATATTGCTCCAACAAGTTGGAGCGGAGGCGTTTGGACTGATTGGCTTCTTTCTCATGCTACAGGCATGGGCGCAGATTGCCGATTTAGGCGCCGCGTCGGTATTACTCCGGGAAATGGCACGATTCACGGTCGGAGCGATTACTGCGGAAGATGCAGTCGCATGCCTGCGCGGGTTTGCGATCGTTCAAGCGGGGATGGCCGCCGCGATCGCGGCTGCGATCGTCGGAGCGAGTGGGTGGATTGCAACGGAATGGTTGGGGGTCGGCGAATTTTCCGCAGCAACTGTTGCACGCTGCGTGGCTTATATAGGCTTCGCAGTCGCGTTGCGCTGGGCGACTGGCCTTTACAGATCGGCACTGGTGGGGCTAGAGCGACTGGATCGCGTGAACGCCTTAAGCGCGATATTCGCGACAGTTCGATTTGCCGGCGCCGTGCCATTTGTAGCTTACGTATCCAACGATCCAGAGAGCTTCTTCCAGTTTCAAGTCGCGATCAGTTTGGCGGAATTCTGTGCGTTCGCCTGGGCGGTGAGGGGTGCTATGCCGCGCATTGAAAGTGAGGTAAGCGTCACTCGCACTCTGCTTATGTTGCTGCCGATGCTCAAAAGCATGTCATTTCTTTCGGTGATATGGATAGCTGTATCACAAGTCGACAGATTGGCTCTCTCCGGCCTTTTGTCCTTGCACGATTATGGGCACTTCGCGCTGGCGGCGGCGGCCGCTAGCGGCGTTCTCGTTTTTTCCATTCCGTTCAGCCAGACGGTTCAGCCAAGACTTACGATTCTTTTGGAGTCGAGTAATGCGGCTACGATTACGACGTTCTATCGCTCATGTACTGAGCTTGCGGTAATAGGTTTTGTGGGGCTTGGCGCGGGTGTGGCTTTCTATGCAGAACCCATGCTCCGAATCTGGACGGGAAGTGAAGCTGCTGCTGTTGCCTCCGCGCCCGTTCTGTTTTGGTACGGGCTTAATAATTCCGTGGTTGGCTTGCTGGGAATTCCATTTATGCTTCAGTTTGCGAAGGGGCAACTCAGTCTGCATATCGTCGGCAATATTCTACTATTGCTGATTCTCGTGCCGGCGGTGATTGGCGGTGCTGTCATTGGAGATGCACGAGGAGCGGGGGCGGCGCTGTTTTCTGTAAACCTCGCGTTCTTGCTGATCTGGGTGCCTCTCGTTCATCTTAGATTCATGCCAGCGGAAGCGTGGCGGTGGCATTTCATCTACGTTTTTCCTGTTGGCATCACAGTCGCTGCGGTGCTTTGGGTTGGGGCTTCGGGGATGCCGGCTGGTTTGCCCGAACTCGGGACAGTGGCATGGATCCTTGTGTCTGTAATAGTCGCGATGGCTGCGGGGGGGCTGGTTGCGGGAAGCGCGCGCGCTTTCCTTAAAAATCAATTTAAGCGGACGTTTTTGTGAGTACGCCCTGTGTAAGCGTCTGCATTGTGACGTTCAATCATGAGCAGTACATACACGATTGCGTCATGAGCGTTGTCATGCAGGCGCAAGACGTGCAACTGGAAGTCCTGATTGGCGACGACGGATCTACGGATCGAACAGGGGTCATCGCGATGGAGCTCGCTAAGCGCTTTCCAGAGTGTATCCGGTACTTTAGCGATAAGGAGAAGCTTGGAGCGGCCGGTAACTATCAGTTCCTTATTCGCACTGCGCGTGGTCGATTCATTGCGCATTTGGACGGCGACGACTACTGGCTTCCAGGCAAGCTTAAGGCGCAAATTGATTTGATTGGGGGCTCGTCTTCGGTGGCGGCTGTATACACGAACGCGCTATGCGTAGATACGTGCGGTGCGTTGATCGGGATATTCAATAATCGACAGCCAGAGCGTTTCGGCCTCGACTATCTCCTGAGTCGAGGGAACTTCCTGAACCACAGCTCGGTCTTGTATCGGGCTACAGTGGGCCAAGACATATTGTCGTGGCCAGCGGACTATCTCGACTATAAGTTGCACCTCTTCCTGGCTGGCCGAGGCGACATTGGGTATCTTAATCGCCCGGGCGTCGCTTATAGAATCAATACTGCTACATCCATGGTTTTGAGCCAGAGTAATCATGTGCGTATGCGATATTGGGAATCAATTCGGGAAATTGACGAGTCGCGTACCTCTGACGCGGTAAGGATATCGGCTGCCGCCGATTTCTTACGAAGGGTTACCTTCACGGCGGTGCGTTCGGGGTCGCTTGGCATCATGAAGTTCTGGATTCCGTTGGTCTTTCGAGAAGTCCAGCGACACCGGGCCAGGCTGACGATCTACGTGGTATTCAGACTGGCGGTGGGCGTTTGGTGGTTCCTTCGTAATCGACTTGCAAGCATGATCGGCGGGCATTCGGTTCCCGTTTATTTCTGGCGTTGACGCGAGGTGAGTACGTCTCGATGGTTGAAGATGCTGGATACGCTGGTCGCGCGCTACGCATACCCGCGTGCGCGGGTATGCGTGCTGTGCGGGCGAAATTGTTACCGATTCCTGCCCTACAGGGGGCAGGGTCATGCCTCGCTGCCGTCAATGATCGCCGCAATAGGAATCGTGGGGAGCAACCTGGATCAGTTTGAGTGTCCCTGGTGCGGTTGCCATGATCGTGAGCGCCACGTCTTTATGTACCTCGTATCGGCGGGCATTCTCGCTGACCTCACCGGAAAAACAGTAGTTCATTTTGCTCCGGAGCCGCATTTGTTGAAGTGCATTCTCAAGGCGGCGCCGGCTAGTTACACCCCTTGTGACCTGCTTCCATCTGCGGCCGGCATTCAGCGCGTGGATATGTTAAGTATGCCCTTTGCTGACGCGAGTGTGGATCTGCTGATCGCAAACCATGTGCTGGAGCATGTCAGCAGCTATCAGTTGGCGCTCGCAGAGGTCTTGCGCGTTTTGAAGCCGGGCGGAAGCGCGATCATTCAGACTCCGTTCAGTGGAGGGCTGGAACGCACATGGGAAGACCCCGGAATAGTTTCTGACATTGCTCGCCTGCAAGCGTATGGCCAGGAGGATCACGCAAGATTGTTCGGGCGAGATATCTTCAGAGAATTCGCATCGTCGGGTCTTGTCCCGCTCGTGAAGACGCACAGGGAGTCGCTTCCAGAATTCAGTGGCTCAAGATTCGGGGTAAACGAAGATGAGCCATTTTTTCTTTACACCAAAGCCCAATTACAGGAGGGGGACTAGTCAATCGCCCGGTACTTACGACTCGAGGGGGGCCGGTGCTATTCGGATAGCAGTTCCTCATATAGAAGCAATGCCCCAGCTGAGATCGCAGGGCAGAATCCTTCGCGCAGGATGAATTGGATGCTGTCCGCGAATTTGAGTGGCGTCAGCGTCAGGCTTCCCGACGTAATCCATGTGTGAATTTGGTAAAGGCTTGCGCATTGCTGCGCAAATAGGATGTGGCGAAGGGACGCGACATCCTTGGTGCCGCGCGAAGACGCGACCGTCTGCAGGAGTTGAGTTCCTGAATCCATACCGGCATCGACAACGTGGATGGTCGTACCGATGAGTAGCGACTTGGAACTAACAGAATCCTCAAAGCCTCTCAGGCCAGGATGTGCGGGCAGCATGGATGGGTGAAAGTTTATCAGTCTTCCGCAGTACTGCTCGATCAGCGCGCCCTCCAACATTCTGGAGTAGAACACATAAGCAAACTCAATTTCGTGACGCTGCAGCTCAGAAAGGATTTCATCTGACGTGGTTGCAGAGGGCGGTCCGCTAACGCGCTCGTGCGGAATGTTATGCTCTATGGCGAACTCTGCGGCAGCACACGGCCTATCTGTGATAACTAGCGACGGGCAGAAGGCGAATGCGCGAGCGCGTGCTTTGGCAAAGACCACCTTTACGACGGATGCTCCCGTCGAGGAAATTATGGCGAATCTAGGCTTCAAGTGTGTACTGCCCGAGCAGGTACTTGGTCTGTTCGACGTTGCAGAACATGAGAACGTCGATGATCGACAGATTTGGTGTACACGCACCAGTGCGTTGTTCGTAGGCTAATTCGGATGGCTGGATGAATGTCAGTTCGATTCCCCTGCGACGAAAGCTGTCGTGAGAGTAAAGCGACTTTCCTCCGATTGAGTTCCTATACGTTGTTGCTTTTTTTCGGGCGCATATCTCCAGTACTCTGCTTTCGCCTTTGAGGGTCTCTCCCAGATCGAGGGCTTGCGCACGCGACCATCTCTTGGTGATTCCCAGGTAGTGGAAGACGTTCATGATGCTGGCGGCGTTCTTGATCGCGACATTCTCCTCTTCGTTGATAACCGTAGACTCAATGAGCGAGTATGCGTCCTGAAAGAAAGGGGCGTGACAATAGGCCACTTTGATCAATCGCAGGAACTGTCCCCATTGCGCCGCATATTGGTGTTCGCAAATCTTTCGGTTTTGGCTGACCTGCGATATCGGTATCGTGAACTGGTGGGAACGGCCGTGCAGCAGGATGCGGTTGCGATTAATGTAGCCCTTCTTGAAAAAGTTTACGTCGTCAAAGAAGACGAATTCGTCCACTGAGAACGCCATCTGATAATAGCCGATGTACGGAAAGAAGTAAGGTTGCATTACAGCTATTACTTGGGGATGCGTCATCGGTTTTTCTCGGGCTGATTTCATGTGTCGGATCTCCACGCGACGACTGGCCGGGCATGTCAACTCTGCTGCGATCGGCTGCATGCTCCCGGCGCGCGTTCTGATGACGTTGAATCATCTTTGCGTTGCAATATCCATATGAACGATGGGAATGCCATCGGTAGCGTTTCCAATAAGAGCAAAGCCAACGACTGGCGCACGGTTCCTGAGCCTATCATGTAGCGCGTGCCGTATCGATCTGCTTCACGAATCACAGATCCGGTGTAGTCAGTCAGAGCAAAGTCAGCCACCAGTTTTCGCAGTTGTGGATAGTAAAGATGGCGTTCGTGGTAATGCGTTCCGCGGCCGGTCACTCGAAGATAAAGATGGGCCAACCAAGGTGGAAATATGGACAACAGTGGCAGACCGTAATGCGGTTCTCGCCATGCGAGCCTGTTGCCAGCGGCGAAATAGCATATGCCGCCCGGTCGTAGCACGCGGCGAATCTCGCGCATCATGCGCGTAGGGTCGGTCACATGCTCGTAGACATGGCAACAGAGCACGATGTCCTGGCTTGCGTCCGGAAAGTCCAGCGCAAGCGCATCGCCTACCCGGAATTCCAGATTTTCGAACGGAAAACGCGTCTTGGCGTTAGCGAGGGCCGCTTCATCGATATCGACTACCGTCACGATGGCACCCTCACAGGCAAAATGCGCCGCCATCACGCCGCCTGACCCACCGACGTCCGCAACGCGAAGGCGTTTGATGTCCCTTCCGAGATGATGCTTGATTACGGTGAGTGCGGTAATCGCCTTGCGTTCTCGGGACAGGATGTCGTTGACTTCCGGATGCAGGGACGAGTAGCCGTATTGGTAGCCGCGGGTGCGGCCGGGCTTAGTTTTGGTCGATGTAGCCAACAGCATCGCGTGCAGGCGACGACCGTAATTCGACCAGCTGTTAGCACATGCGTGAGCGTGGCATTCCTCGGAGTAGCGCCGTTGTGCCGCAATCGGGAGGTGTTCCGCGAGATGCTTCGTTAGGGAGCAATAGTCGCCGGGTAGTACTAGTTCGCCCGTGACACCCTGAAGTACGGCATCTGATACACCGCCCGCGCGAAAGCCAAAAGTCGGTAGCCCATGCGCGGCCGCCTCGACCGCCACCATGCCGAAGCCTTCGACATCACCGGGCAGTTCGAGCACCGGAAACACCAGGGCGTCCGCGTCCGAGTAGGCGGAGTGAAGCAGTTCCTCCGTAACCCGACCACAGATCGTGACGCTGTCCTCGAGTCCTTGTTGTGCAATTGCCTCCCGAATTGCAGGCATTTCTGCGCTGGGACTGTGCAGTGCTGCCGTCGGCTCCTCACCGATGATCGCGAACATCAGTTCGGGAAATCGCGCACGAAGCGCGGGCAGCGAATGTGTGATGAACTCCGGTAGGCCTTTACGGCGCACGATGCGGCCAACGCTTAACAGCAAGGGTTGTTCCGCGCCGATTCCGAATCTTTCGCGGAATCCGCGTGCCTCGGGGGCGGGGAACTCCACTCCGGGGTGCAGCACGGTGATGGCATCCGCTCTTATGCCGGCCGAGCGTGCCAGTTCAGCAGTGTGCTCGCTGTTTGCGATAAGCGCGTCGGCCGCACGCAAGCAGGGAATGAACACGGTCTGATAGAGCCGGTTCGGCACAATCACGTCCAGGCCATGTATGAGGACTGCGTAAGGCGCGCGTGCCACCACCGAAACAATGCGGGCGATCGGGGCCGTCAGGCCGCTGCCCGCGAGTATCACGTCAGGCCGTTCGCTAAGTGCTGAAATGAGGGCCAGGGGTAGAGCGGAAGTCAAATAGGCAAAAGCGCCATGGCCAAGGGCCTCGTAGGCTTTGATCTGGGGGGGGAGCGTCTGGGCGCAACCGGCAGGCCCGATGACCGTGACGTGGTGTAGCCGTGCGAGTTCGATAACCGCGTTGGCGACGAGGCGCTCCATGCCTCCAATTAGGGGCGGCAAGTTGCGGCTGATGACCAGCACGCGCAAGGGACGCGTGCCGATGTCCGCAGAGTTGATCTGCGGGCGAATTCCCATGCCCCTTGATCGCTCAAATTCATCGCCTCTATAATGCGCGCCCTCACGCCGGTGTAGCTCAGTTGGTAGAGCAGCGCATTCGTAATGCGAAGGTCGTAGGTTCGACTCCTATCTCCGGCACCATCTTCTTTCCCTCCCTCATAGATACTCCAGTTCCCGTCCGCTGACCCGGGCATCCACCGACTCGGCCACGAAGGTCTCGATCTCGGCGACCTGCTTGTCGGCGATCGCCCGCGTGCCGGCCACCACCACGAAGCTCCATTCCGCGCGCTGCCAGGCGTCCGGCTCGCCGCTCTCGCACACGGCCACGTTGGGCAGGCGGCCGAAGCGGTCGCGCAGGCCGCTCAGGCGCTGGCGCTTCTCCTTCAGGGAGGCGCAGCCTTCCAGGTGGAAGCGCAGGGTCAGGATGGCTATGTGCATGGTTGGGCATCAATCGATGTCACGCTGTCAGGCTAAGGCCTGACCTACAATAAAAAGGACACATGTCCGAATGAATTCGGACCTACGGGTCACAGCATGCGCATCGAGAGATCGATGGCCTTGCAGTCCTTGGTCAGGGTGCCTATCGAAATATAGTCCACGCCGGTCTCGGCGATGGCGCGCAGCGTGCTCTCGTTCACACCGCCGCTCGCTTCCAGCACCGTGCGCCCGGCCGTGAAGGCCACCGCCTCGCGCATCTGCTGCAGGTCGAAGTTGTCCAGCATCACCGAGTCGGCCCGGGCGTCCAGGGCCTCGGCCAGCTGCGTCATGTTCTCCACCTCGACTTCCACCGGCTTGCCGGGCGCCTGCTCGCGCGCGGTGCGGATGGCGGCGGTGATCGAGCCGCAGGCGGCGATGTGGTTTTCCTTGATCAGGAAGGCGTCGTACAGGCCGATGCGGTGGTTGTGGCAGCCGCCGCAGCTCACGGCGTATTTCTGCGCGATGCGCAGGCCGGGGATGGTCTTGCGGGTATCCAGCAGCCTGGCCGGCAGGCCCTCGATAAGGTCCGCGAAGTGGCGGCAGCGGGTCGCGGTGCCCGAGAGCAGCTGCAGGAAATTCAGTGCCGCGCGTTCCCCGGTCAGCAGGGAGCGCGCGCGGCCGGCCAGTTCGAACAGGGTCTGGTTGGGCTCGACCGTTTCGCCATCGGCGCAGTGCCACGTGACCACCACCTCGGGGTCGAGTTGGCGGAACACCTCGTTCACCCACGCCTGCCCGCACACGATGGCGCGCTCTCGGGTGATCACGCGGGCCCGCGCCGTCTGCGCCGCCGGCACCAGCTGCGCGCTTAGATCCCCGCTGCCCACGTCCTCGGCCAGGGCGGTGCGCACGTTGCCGGAGATCACATCGGGTTGGAGGAGGTTGCGGTTCATGCGGGCGGTGTTCGCTCGGGGGTGTCGGGCAATTATAGCTGGGTGTGCTTCAGGCGCTGGCTTCCGCCAGCGACATGGCAATCGTTGGACGCGGTGATCACCGACCGATGGCCTTTGCGATATCCGTTACCTTAAACGTCTTGCCCTCGAGTTCCTCGCGTATTTGCCGCGCCAGGGCCATGTGGGTCTCGTTGCAAACGGTAGCTGGCCGCAGGACGCCTTCCAGGCAGGCAATCACCTCGCGGGTGCTCCCACGTGCGCTGTAGATCTCGTCCGGGATGTTCTCGACCGTAGCGTCACCCAGGGGGTCCCGGCAACCGTTGAGTGTGGTTTCAGCCGTGGCCGGTGGTCAAGTGCGGGAGCTCGCGATAATCCGCTGCGGGGCGGCCCGCTGATAGATCAATGTTCGGTCTAAGTCTCCTCCGGGTTGCCTTGCCAATCGAGCTTGCCCCGGAATCGCCTGATCTCCTCCTGCTGCTTGAGGCGAAGCAGGGTGCGCAGGCCGATTTCCACGGCTTCACGCTTGGTCTTTAGACCGGTGGCGCGCAGCACCTCCTTCATGAGCTGGTCGTCGATGACGACTGTCACGGTCTTCTCGAGCCTGGAGGTATAGGGATTCTTGCGTGATCGCACGCGTGACAGGTCATATTCGGCTTTCATCGCTGGCAACCCCCGTAAACCGCGCGTCGTTGCTCGTGCAGAGTACCTATCAATCCGAAGTGGTCAACCACTGAGCCCGGGGCCGCGGCCGATACGCATTTTGTGACGCCAGTCCGGTATCGCCCCGGCCGCGGGGTTAAGCTGAAGTCAGCATGTATACTCCGTTCTCGACACAACAACTGGCCAGCCTGGAGGCGGCGCGACGGCGGCGGCAGGACCGCGGCGGTGGCTCCCTGTGGGCGCGAGAGGACCGGAATGCGCCGATGAGCGACGAGCCCGAGGGGCCACTGACGGCGTTGCGGGAGCAGTCCCGCAAGGGCGTGCAATATCTCCTGAACTACATGCTGGCCAATGCCGAGCAGTACCTGCTCGGGCTGGCGGGCAAGGCCGAGGGCAGGGGCGAGCAGGCCAACCTTTACGAGGCCATGCGCGAGCTGCGCCTGAAGCGTCGCGCGCTCGAGGAAAAATTCGCCACCGCGGTGATGAGCGGCATCGACGATTTCAGCGCCAACCCCGCGCCACCGCCTCCCGCCCCGACCAAACCCACCGAACCGGCGCCGCTCTCGCTGCAGGCCGGCGCGCTTGGCCTGATGCACGAGCAGCGCCTCGAAGAGAGCCTGATGGTCGAGAACGTGGCGAGCCGCGCGCGCATCGACCATCGCGAAGCGCTGCTCGCCCTGGGGCGGCATGTCTCGGCCCAGACCGGCCAGCGGCGGGTCGACATCGACGCGCTGCCCGTCGGGCCGCTGGCGCTGACGAAGCATTTCATGCAGGTCTGCAACGATATCGAGGTCAGCCCGCAGTCGCGGCTCATCTTCGTCAAGGTGTTCTCCCGTTTCATCATCGAGGAGCTGGGTCCGTTCTACGCTCAGTGCCTCGCGGGCCTGCCCGTCGAGGATGACGATGCAGCGGAACAGGTGCGCGCCGCGGGCATCGAGGCCATGGCGCCGATGGACCTGCCGACCGGCGAGCGCCATGACGAGCGCCCGCGCGCCAGCGCGCCGCAGCCGCAGGCCGAGATCGCCTGGGACAATGCGCGCACGCCGCTGCTCGTGGCGCCGGGCAAGGGCATGGCGATGCCGCGCAACCTGCTCGACGAGATCCTGCTGCGCCTGCAGCAGCAGCTGCTCGACCGCAAGAAGCCGCTGGCGAACCTGAACCCGAAGGCCGGCATCCTGCCCTTCGAGATCTTCGAACTCATCAACGCCGAGCTCGAGGAAATGGGGCAGGCCAAGCCCCTGGCGCTGTCGCTCGAGGTCATCGAGACCGTGAACCTGGTGCGGCTGCTGTTCGAGCACGCCCTGCGCGACCAGAACGTGGTGCAGCCGGTGCGGCGCCTGGTGCGGCTGCTGCAGATCCCGGTGCTGCGCGCGGCGCTGAAGGATCCCGATGTGCTCACCGGCGCGGAGCATCCGGTGCGCGCGCTGTTTCGCGAGATCGGCACCGCCTCGATCGGCTGCGCGCCGCAGGGCGACCCGGGCGGCGACGCGTTCTTCCGCCTGCTGCAGTCGCTGGTGGGGCGCATCATCGGTGGTTTCGGCACGGATCTGGCGATCTTCTCGATCTGCCTGCAGGAGCTGCGCGCCTACCTGCTGACCGAGCAGGGGCGCGCGCGCCTGCTCGAGCGGCACACATTGACCGCCGAAATGGGGCGCAGCGAACGCGAGGCCGCGCGCGAAGCCGTGCGCAAGATCGTTGCCGGCGCCGTGGACGGCACGCCGCTGCCGCGCGCGCTCACCGATTTCCTGCGCGGCAGCTGGAGCGACGCGCTGTTCGTGATCCGCCTGCAGGACGGCACCGACAGCGCCGCCTGGGGCACGGGCGTGGAAACCACCGGCAAGCTCGTCGCCCTGGTCGCGCGGGGTGATGCCGACGGGTTTGGCGACCTGGCCGGCCCGTTGCGCGACGGGCTGCGTCGCCTCGGTCTCGATGCGGCGGCCGCCACCGCGCAGGTGGGTGCGCTGGAGCAGGCGGTCATCGCCTGTGCCACGGCGGGGGCGGTGGATTCGCCCGTCGCACCTCCCAACCCCGTGCGTGTGCGTCCGCCGGCTTCCCCCGAGTTCCTGCAGCTGGTCGACAAGCTCGCCCCGGACACCTGGGTCGAGTTCCGCCTGCCCGGGCACCCGCCGGCACGCGCACGGCTGCTGACGATGTTCCAGAAGACCGGCGAGTTCCTGTTCGTGAACCGCGAAGGCGCCAAGGCCGGCGACTGGAAGCGCGACGACCTCGCCGCCGCGATGCAGTTCGGCGAAGCCGTGATCCTCACCGGCCCGACCGCACCGTCGGGTCCGTCGGCCGGAGGGCGGTGGGGGAGGCGCTGAGGCTGACGTGGGTCGCCATTCCGTGGGTCGCCATTCATGGCGACATGTGCTCACCCCACTCCAATGCCAATGCTGCTGTCGCCATGAATGGCGACCTACGTCGGAACGCACGTAGGCCGGCATTTATGCCGACATGGGCCTACCGCACTGCTGATGTCGCCATGAATGGCGACCCACATGAATGGCGACCCACGTCAGCGCAGGTCATACCAGACCCCGCGGCCACTGCCGTGCTGGTTCAGCGTGCCGCGTTCGACCAGTGCACGGAAGTGCTGCTTGAGGGTGTTGCGGCTTGCGCCGGTCAACCTGACGGCCGTGCCGATGGTGACGCGGCCGTGTTGCCTGGCGAGCTCGACGATCTGGAGCGACAGTTCGGGCATCGAGGCCAGCATTATCTTTTCGCGTTCGACCTTTTTCTCCAGCCGCCGGGCCTGCTCGGCCAGGGAGCGCAGGAAGAACATCAGCCAGGGCTGCCAGTTCGGCGACTCCGTGCGGATCGTGCCTTGCGTTTGCCGCAGGGCGAGGTAGTAGGCTTCCTTGCTCTGTTCGACCACGCTTTCCAGCGAACTGTATGGCACGTAGTCATAGCCGGCCTGCAGGAGCAGGAGCGTTGTCAGTGCGCGGCTCAGCCGGCCGTTTCCGTCCTGGAACGGATGGATCTCCAGGAACACCACAATGCACAGGGCGATGATCAGCAGCGGATGCAGGCGGGCAGACTCGCGCTCCCGGTTCACCCATGCCAGCAATTCCGTCATCAGGCGGGGCGTATCGAAAGGTGAGGCGGTCTGGAACACGATACCGATCGCTGCGCCGTTCTCGTCGAATGCGGCTACGCTGTTCGGGTTGATCTTGTAGTTACCGCGATGCCAGGCGTCCTTCTCGCTAAAGCGCAGCAGGATCTGATGCAACTGCTTGACGTGGTTCTCGCTGAGCGGGATGTCCTGCCAGGACGAGAACACCAGGCTCATCAACTCCGCATAGCCGGCCACTTCCTGCTGGTCGCGGGTGGCGAATGACTTGATCTCCAGGTTCGACAGCAAGTGCTCCACCTCCCGGTCCGACAGCTTGCTGCCCTCGATGCGGGTGGAGGAGCCGATGCTCTCGATGGTGGCCACACGCCGCAGGGCCGACAGGCGATCGGGCGCGAGCGTACCCAAGGCGCGCCAGGCGCCCTTGAACTCGTCGATCCCGGCGATGAGGCTCAGGATTTCCGGGGTGATCTGGATGGTGTCGGTTCGAGGCATGAACCAAAAGTACACCCATTTACACCCAATTTCGAGGTGCACCCATGAATACGCCCAATTACACCCAATCACGCGCCTCACCGTGGGTCCGAATCCCGTGGGTCCGGCTCCCGTGGGTCCGGATTCATCCGGACAGGCTCCTCGCTGGACGTTCCCACCTCGCCAAAGCTGGACCGTCTGCCACCCCACGCGGACTGATCGCGCAGTTCGTTGAAAATTGGCTCACAGCCTCGCAACGGGGACATCGCGTCGGCTGCCGCCTAGAATTCACCGGCGCGCTGCAATGCGGTCGAGATTGTCGATTACCACTGAAGAGAGATGGCAATGGTGAAAAACGGGTTGCCGGCGATTCATCCCGGCGAGTACCTGGCAGAAATTCTTGATGAACTGGGGATGTCCCAGGCGGAATTCGCGCGCCGCATCGGGGTGTCGGCCATGCGTATTTCGCGCCTGGTCCGGGGTTCGCGCCCCGTCACGGCAGAGCTGGCACTGTTGTTTGGCCGAGCGCTCGGACAATCCCCGCAATACTGGATGAACCTGCAGACGACGTTCGACCTGAAGGTGGTTGAGACCCTGGTTGGCAAGCAACTGCCGTCCGTCGTCGCGATCATGCAGGGTTGATGGCCTGACGTGGGTCGGCATTCATGCCGACATGGGCCTACCCCAAATGCTGCTGTCGCCATGAATGGCGACCTACGTTGGGTCGCGGACATGGCCCGCTCGTTCAACAGCGTGCCTTGATGTGGTGTAACCATTACACCATAATGGATCCATGCCTAGACTCAAGGAATTCTCGCAGTGCCGGGTCTCGATGTATCCGCGAGATCATCGTCCGGCGCATGTGCACGTTGAGTTCCGCGATGGCGATCGATGCACAGTCGAAATCGCATCGCTGAGAGTCGTGGGCACCATACGCCCGGCCTCCAAGATGGCGGAGGCTCTCGACTGGATTGCGGCCAATCGCGAGACGCTGATGGCCCAATGGGAGGAAATAGTCCGATGAGCAAACCAACCCTGATTCGTGCCGTCCGTGTGACGGCGCCACTGACGCTCGAGATCGACTGGAGTAGCGGCGAAACCCTGGGCGTGGACGTGTCGCGTCTTGTCTCCCGATTCAAGTTCTACGCGCCGCTTAAAGACTCCGCGGTTTTTGCCACGGCCAAGGCCGATGAGTGGGGCCACGCCGTTAGCTGGTCCGGCAATATCGACATGGGTGCCGATGCGCTCTATGAACTGGCACGCACTCAGGCCGGCGAGTGGGGTCCCGAGGCGTTCAACGCGTGGATGGAGCGCAACGGCCTCTCGCTCAATGCCGCGGCTGACGCACTCGACATGACGCGGCGCATGATTGCGCACTACCGCACAGGAAGCCGACCGATTCCACGTGTCGTTTCGCTTGCCTGCGAGGGCTGGGAAGTTCGGCGCGCGCGCCATGCGGCGTGAGCGGGGGATTAAAGCGGGTCGATGCCTCTGACGTAGGCCGGCATTCATGCCGACATGGGTTCGCGGCAATGCCCAATGCCGTTGTCGCCATGAATGGCGACCCACGGGGTCGCGGTTGAGCGGGTAGAATGAGCCGGTCATTCCGCGCCCGGATCCCCAGCTTGCGACAGCGAACGCCTCTTTCCATCGAATCCGGCTGGCTGCGCGGGGCGCGGCGCTTGCCGTCGGAGAATGCCAACGAGCGCCCCGATCCGGGCGAGATCAGCCTGCTAGTGATCCACAACATCAGCTTGCCGCCGGGGCGTTTCGGCGGTGGCTTCGTCGAGCAATTGTTCCTCAATTGCCTGGACTGTACGATGCATCCGTGGTTCGAGCGCCTGCGCGGGTTGCGTGTTTCGGCGCATCTGTTGATCGACCGGCGCGGGCGCCTGACGCAGTTCGTGCCCTTCGGGCTTCGTGCCTGGCATGCGGGCGAGTCGAGCTTCGCGGGGCGCGGGAACTGCAATGATTTCAGCGTGGGTATCGAGCTCGAGGGCACCGACGAGCGCCCGTACACGAAGGCCCAATATGCGCGGCTGGCGCGGGTGACGCGCGCGCTGATGCGCGCCTATCCGGGGATCACCCCCGAGCGCATCGTGGGGCATTGCGACATCGCGCCGGGACGCAAGAGCGACCCTGGCAGGGCATTCGACTGGGCGCATTACCGCGCGGCGCTGGCGGCTCGCGATGGAGCCGGCTTGGCGGGTGCGCAAGGAGAGTTGTAGTGGAGTTTCTGGCCATTCTCGTCGCGCTGGGAATCGTGCAGTTGCGCGGCAGCACGCCCCTGCAGCATGACCGCTGGTATGCCGGGTACCGGCGCTGGGTCGCGGCGCGTCTGCACGGCATCCCGCGCCAGGCCGTGCTGATCCTGGTGCCCGTGATCGCGGTCGTGCTGCTGCAGCGCGCGGCCAGCGGCCGCTTGTTCGGGCTCGCCGAGCTTGCCCTGTTCGTGCTGGTGCTGCTGTATGCGCTGGGTCGCGGCAACCTGGCCGCGGCGCTCACCGACTATCTGCAGCGCTGGAGCCGCGGCGATTTCCAGGCCGCATTCCGGCAGCTGAGTACCGAAGCGGCTGGCGGATTGCCCGAGCCGGACGCGGTCGTGCATCCGCAGGCGCTGCACGAACTGGCACGCCGCCGCCTTTATTACCGGCATTTCGAGCGGTTGTTCGCGGTGCTGTTCTGGTTCGTGGTGCTGGGGCCGGCCGGCGCGCTGGCCTATCGCATCGTGGTGCTCGAGCGCGAGGCTTCGCGCGGCGAATCCGGGATGCCGGCGGGGGCCGCGTCGGCCGCGGTGGTCGAGCCCCTGGGCGGCGCGGTGGACGATGTGGCGGCGGCTGCGGTGGACGATGTCGAGGTGGGCGCTGTCGCCGAGCCGGCGCTGGAGGCGGTGCCCGCGGCGGTCGAGGAGAGCGCGTTGCTGCGCTGGATCGAGTGGCTGCCGGCGCGCCTCGCTGGCATCAGCTTCGCGCTGGTCGGTGACTTCGATGCCTGCCTCTACGCCTGGCAGCGCGTGATGGCCGAGGCACGGCTCGCCACCGCCGAGGCGCTGGAGCGCTGTGGCAACGCGGCACTCACCTTTGCCGCGCCCGCGGTGGAAGCAACCACCGACACCCTGATCGCACGCGGCTCGCGCGAGTTGCAGGCCATCGAGAACCTCAACAGTCGCGCGCTGCTGGTGTGGCTGGCCATCATCGCCGCGCTGGCGATGATCTTCTGAGGTTCCGCCGGCGGTGATCCGCATCGGCATCGACCTCGGCGGCACCAAGATCGAAGGCATCGCGCTCGATGCCGCCGGCGGCGTGCTGTGGCGCGAACGCGTGCCGGCGCCGCAATCCGCCTATGCGCAAACCCTCGACGCCATCGCTGCGCTGGTGCGGCGCATCGAATCCGGGCTGGGTGAGAGCGGCAGCGTGGGCGTGGGCACGCCCGGCGCGGCCTCGCCGGTGTCGGGACGCATGCGCAACTGCAATTCCACCTGGCTCAACGGCGAACGCCTGCGCGAAGACCTGAGCGCGCGGCTGGGGCGCGAGGTGCGCCTCGCCAACGACGCCGACTGTTTCACGCTGTCCGAAGCCACCGATGGCGCCGCGGCGGGCGCGGCGACGGTGTTCGGCGTGATTCTCGGTACCGGGGTGGGCGGCGGCATCTGCGTCGGCGGCCGGCTGCTCGCCGGGCCGAACGCGATTGCCGGCGAGTGGGGGCACAACCTGTTCGGCGGGCCGCGCGGCGGTTTGGCGGCAGGGCGCGCGTGCTATTGCGGGCGCAGCGATTGCGTCGAGACGTGGTTGTCGGGGGCGGGGTTGTTGCGGACCTATCGCGAGATCGGAGGCGGCTGTCCGCATGAATGCGGACCCACGGAATCCGGGCGATCCGCCTCCGTAGGTCCGGATTCATCCGGACATTCTGCGCCGCCGCTGCATGTCCGCATGAATGCGGACCCATGCACGGCCGTAGATCCGGATTCATCCGGACAACCCGCCGGTGCCGCCGCGGTGGCCACACTGGCCGCACGCGGCGATCCTGCCGCATGCGCCGCGCTGGATCTCTACGTAGACCAGCTCGCCTTCGCGCTGGCGCAGGTGATCAACGTGCTGGACCCGCACGTGATCGTGCTCGGCGGCGGGCTCAGCAATATCGAACGGCTTTACGACGAGGTGCCGGCGCGCTGGGGCGCGCAGGTATTTTCCGACGTGGTGCGCACGGCGCTGGTGCCGGCGCGCTATGGGGATTCCAGCGGGGTCAGGGGCGCGGCCTGGCTATTTCCGCTGCTGCCATAGCACTTCCTGGCCGCCGTTGCGCCGCGCGATCACGCGCGCGGCCACGAACAGCAGGTCCGAGAGCCGGTTCAGGAAATGCGCGCCGTCGGCGTTCACGGTTTCCGTGGCGGCCAGGCTGACCATCTCGCGCTCGGCGCGCCGGCACACGGTGCGCACGAGGTGGCAGATCGCGGCGGCGCGCGAGCCGCCGGGCAGGATGAAATTCTTCAGCGGCGGCAGTTCGGCGTTCAGTTCGTCGGTGCGCTCCTCGAGCCAGGTCACGCGCCCGGCGCCGACCATCGCGGCACCCGGGATCGACAATTCGCCGCCGAGGTCGAACAAATCGTGCTGGATGGCGGTGAACACCGCCGCCAGCGGATCCTGCGCTTCCAGTTCCGCGATCAGCAGGCCGAGCAGCGAGTTGGTCTCGTCGATGGCGCCGATGGTGTGCATGCGCGCGCAGTCCTTGCGCACGCGGCTGCCGTCGGATAGCCCCGTGGTGCCGTCATCGCCGGTGCGGGTGTAGATCTTCGAGAGGCGGTGTCCCATCGTTGTCCCTCACTTCGTTCGTGGGTCCGCATTCATGCGGACAAGAGAAGAATTGTCCGGATGAATCCGGACCTACGGGCCGTGCGTGGGTCCGCATTCATGCGGACGTGCGGCGGCGGTCAAAAATGTCCGAATGAATCCGGACCCACGAGAGCCGGACCCACGGGGTCAGAGTGTGTAACCCAGCGTAAGGTACAGGGTGCGCTCGGGGGCCGGGTAGACGCTGCGCTCGCCGTACAGCACGCTGGTCAGCGAATCGTACTCCTCATCGTTGAGGTTGTTCGCGCGCAGCGTCGCGTTCCAGTGTCCCGATGCCCAGCGCAGCGCCATGTTCAGCACGCCCTCGGCATCGATGCGGCTGTAGGCGTTGGCGTCGTCGCCCAGCGCGTAGCGCGAACCGTTGTACGCGTATTCGACGAAGGCGCTGATGCCCCTGCCGACGTCCCAGGTCGTGTTGAGCGCGCCCACGTGTTGGGCCACGTAGGGCACTTCGTTGCCGTCGAAGGTGCCGGCGGTGATCTCGGCGTCGGTCCAGGTGTAGCTGCCGCCCAGGCTCAGGCGCTGCAGCGCCTGCCAGCGCCACTCGAGCAGCGCGCCGCGCCGGCGCGAGGAGTCGAGGTTGATGTTCGCGCCGAAGATGCCGAACTCCGCCAGGCTTCCCAGCGCGCTCGGGTCGTAGAGGATCTCGTCGTCGAGCTCCAGGTCGAACAGCATCGCGCGGCCGTTGAAGCGCGGGTCGAACCACTCGAGGCCGCCTTCCCACGAGGCGCCGGTCTGCGGTTCGAGGAACGCGACGCCGGGCAGCGTGTAGCCGTTCTCGTCCACGCTGGCGTAGCGTAGCACTTCGTCGCGGCGCAACAGCAGGCGCATTTCGGGGCGGAAATACCAGGCGATGGATGCCGTGGTCACCGTGGCGCCGTCGCCGTTCTGCATGTCGTTGCCGCGGTTGTCGTCATCGACCTCCGAGCGGCGTGCGCCGGCCGAGACCTGCACGGTTTCGGTGAGCGGATACACGAGCTGCGCGTAGCTGTCGCGCTGCTCCTGCTCGAAGTCGGTCTGGAAGAAGAACTCCGGGATGTCGAGCAGGTACTCGCTGTCGGTGGCGTCGAAGCCCAGCGTCAGCGTGGCGGTGCCCGCCGGGCGCTCGAAGCGTCCGACCAGGCGCGGGTTCACGCTGGCGACTTGCATCTCGGTGGTGTTGGGCGCCGACTGGTAGCCGTCGCCGTCGTTCTCGCGCTCTGTGATTTCCATTTCCGCCGACCACACCGGGGTGAGCGCATAACGCCCGCCGAGGCGCCAAGTGGTGGTCTGCAGGTCCGCAAAATCCTGGGCGTACCAGTCCAGGCTCTGGCGGCGGTCCTGGCGCGCGAGCGCCTCGGGCAGTGCGCCGGGGAGCTCGAGGTCATCGTCGATCCGCTGCAGCTCGGCGAACACGCGGCCGTCGTTCCAGTTGTATTCGAGCAGGCCGAGCGCGTTGGTGTACTCGGTGGCGTTGTTGTCGCGGTAGTTGTCGCTCTCGCGCTGCTCGGCGCTCAGGCGCACGCCGATGCCGTTGGCGAAGCGCTGGCTGGCGCTCGCGGCGTAGCGCTCGGCGTTGTGCGTCCCGCCGCCGGCCTCGAGCGCGAGCGCGGCCTTGTCGGGCGTGCGCGTGATCACGTTGATCACGCCGCCCACCGCCTGGTCGCCGAACAGCACGCCGGCGCCGCCCTGCAGGATCTCGATGCGCTCGATGTCCTTCAGCGCGACGCTGTTCAGGTCCGGGCCCGCGAGCGTGGGGTTGTTGAGGCGCCGGCCGTCGACCAGCACCAGGGTGTTGTTCGGCGCGTTCTCGCCGAAGCCGCGCATGCTCACGACCACGCCGCGTCCGCCGTCGCCGATGGTGTCGCGGATCTGCAGGCCGGCGCGCCCGCGCAGCGCCTCGGCCACGGTCAGCGCGCCGCTCCTCTCGATGTCCTCGCGCGTGATCACGCTCACCGCCGCGGGGCTGTTCAGCGCCGGTTGCTCGGTGCGCACGCCGCTCACGATGATCTGTTCGATGCGGTTGGCCGTATCGGCGTTCAGGGTGCTTGCGCCGCTCAGCAGCGTGAGGGAAATCAGTCGACGGGAAATGCTCATGGTCCCTCCCCGGATCCATGGAGTGATGGAAACGCGACGAGGGGACGAGGGAAGGGAGCGGCGATCCGGGCAGGATGCCGACTACCGCCGAGCCCGCCGCTCGATCGCAGTGAATCACGGATGGCCGGTCTCCGGGCTCGTGAGTGGACCCCGGGGGGATCGGGCCGGCGCCTTCCCATCCGACGCGTGCTGCGTCTGCGACAGTGGCTCTGTGCCGGTCCATGCTCACTTACCGTTGCGGGGGCAGCGCTGGGATTGCACCAGACTTCCCGTTTCATCCAGCGTCGCCGCCGCCTCGTGGCGCGACGCCGCTGGACACCGTCCGCGACAGGGGCGGCAACTTACCCGCTGCCCCGTTCCTCGTCAACTCTCGTAGGTCCGCATTCATGCGGACATCGCTCGTGGGTCCGAATTCATTCGGACACCTGTCCGGCTGAAGCCGGACCCACGAAGGCCGGACCCACGAAGGCCGGACCCACGAAGGCCGGACCCACGGGCGGGGCCTTATTCGCCGTGCAGGCGGGCGAGGGCTTCGGCGGCTTCCGCGATCTGGGGGCCGCCGCAGATCCAGCTGGCGGTGGGCACGGTGCGGGAGGGTACGTGGCGGCTGAGCGCGGGGTGGCGCAGCAGCTGCTGCGCAAGCGAAGCGTGCTCGAGGTCGACGGCGTCGAACAGCACGGCGCGCGGGGCGTGCGACACCAGGTCCTCCAGCGGCAGCGTGCCGTATCCGCTGATGCCGCGTTCGCTGGCGAGGTTGCGCCAGCCGGCGAGCGCCAGCAGTTCGTCCTTCAGCGTGCCGGCGCCGGGGCTGAGTCCGTTCGGCAGGTAGATCAGCCCGAGTTCATGCGGGCGCCCGGCCATCGCGTTTCGCACCACGTCCAGCCGGCGCGCCGTATCACGGCTCAACGCGGCGCCGGCCCCGGCTTCGCCGAGCAGTGCCGCGGTGTGCTCGATGAAGGCGAGCGAAGTGGCGATGGTCTCCGGCATCGCGATGGTCTCGACGCGATAGCCGAGACGTTTCAGCATCGCGGCGCTGCTGAGCGATGCCTGTGAGCCGGTGAGCACCAGGTCCGGGTCCAGCTGCACGATGCGCTCGACCGAGCCGTCGAAGCGCGCGATGCCCTCGGCGCGCGCCGCGGCCCACGACAGCGTGCGATCGGCGGCCAGTTGGCTCAGCATCGCGATGCGCTCGCGCGGCAGCAGCGCGAGCAGGATCTGGTCGGTGCACAGGTTGAGCGACACCACGCGCTGCGGCGCTTCGGTCGCCCGCACCGCGCCGGCACAGAACAACAGCAGCGCCAGCACCCAAACCCGCAGGTCGCCATTCATGGCGACATGGCCCGTAGGTCGCCATTCATGGCGACGAATGCCATCGGCGATGCAGTGGTCCGCATGTCCGCATGAATGCGGACCCACGGGGCATGTCCGAATGAATTCGGACCCACGGGTGTTCATCGCGACAGGTATCCCTGCTCCAGCGCGCGGATCCGCCTGCACAATACGCGATTGAAGTGGCAGGGGAAGTCGGCGGCCTCGGCGCGCCGGCACAGGAAGCCGTTGATGTAGTCGATCTCCGTGCGCCGGCGGGCCTGCACGTCCTGCAGCATCGAGGAACGGTTCGCGGCGGTGCGGCGCGCGACCTCGGTGGCGGCGGCCGGCAGTTCCGCGGCGATGATGTGCTGGCCGAGCGCGTCTAGCACGGCCGCGGTCTCGAAGCACACGGCCGCGAAATCACGCCCCGGGTCGCCCGGCTCCAGCAGCGCGCCGTTCGGACAGCCGTACACGGCGGTGAGCGCGTTGATCGTGCAATTGACCGCGAGCTTGCGCCACATCTCGTGCTCGATGTCGTCGACCGGGCGGACCTCGAGGCGCCGGGTGGGCAGCGCGCGCGCGAGCGCTTGCGCATCCTCGCGCGGCCCGCGCGGGTAGCGTCCGAGCAGCGTGACGCCCCGGCCCGCGTGGCGCACGTGGAACGGCGCCGGGCACCAGGCGCCCTCGGTGCTGAGCGCGCAGAACAGGCGCGCGCCACCAACCAGGCTCAGCGCCTCGTCGTGGAATCCCATGCCGTTCTGCAGCAGCACCACCGCGGCCTCGGGCGCCAGCCGGTGCGCGATGCCGGCCAGCGCATCCAGCGCGTCGTATGCCTTGGTGCACACCAGCAGTTGTGCGATCGGGGTGGCGGATTCGCGCGTTTCCAGCGCGGGCTCGAAGTGCTCGCCGCCGGCGGCTGATTCCAGTGTTATGCCGTGATACGCTGCGTGCCGCGAGCGGTCGCGCGCAATCAGGCTGACCTCGTGGCCGCTGGCCGCGAGGCTGGCGGCCCACAGGCACGCCATCGAGCCCGTGCCGAGCACGTGCCAGGCGGGCGCAGTGGAGGGGGTCGCGTCGTCTGTCATCGCGGCATTATCCACGATCGGCGCGCTCGCGCTCGCGCCCGACGCATTCGATACGGACAAATACGGACAAGAGGAGAACCCGATGCCGTCCTTCGACGTGGTGTCCGAAGTGGACCTGCACGCCTTCACCAACGCGGTCGACCAGGCCAGCCGCGTGATCGAGACCCGCTTCGACTTCAAGGGCGTGGACGCCGGATTCGAGCGCAAGGAGCGCGTGGTCACGCTGCACGCCGAGGCCGAGTTCCAGCTCGAGCAGATGCTCGACATCCTTCGCGGCGCGCTGACCAAGTGCAAGATCGACCCGCGCGCTGTGAAGCCAGGCGACGTGCAGAAGTCCGGCAAGGTGGTGAAACAGGACGTCACGATGCAGCACGGGCTCGACACCGATCTGTGCCGCAAGATCGTGAAGATGGTGAAGGACGCCAAGCTCAAGGTGCAGGCCGCGATCCAGGGCGAGCAGGTGCGCGTGACCGGCAAGAAGCGCGACGACCTGCAGGACGTGATCGCGCTGCTGCGCGCGAGCGACATCGACGTGCCGCTGCAATTCGAAAATTTCCGTGACTGAGGATCCGGCGCGCGCCGCCCCGGCGCGCAGCTGGCGCGAGGCACTGCTGGTCTACACGCGCCCGCGTGTGTTCGCGATGATCTGGCTCGGCTTCAGCGCCGGGCTGCCGTTCCTGCTGATCGGGCCGACGCTCTCGGGATGGCAGCGCGACGTCGGGGTCGAGCGCAGCGTGATCGGCTTCTTCAGCTGGATCGGCATCATCTATTCGATCAAGGTGCTGTGGGCGCCGGTGGTGGACCGCGTGGCGCTGCCGCTGCTGACGCGCTGGCTGGGCAAGCGCCGCAGCTGGATGCTGGCCGCGCAGCTGGTGATCGCCGCCGGGCTGCTGGGCATGGCGCAGGCCGATCCGGTGGCCGATCTCGCGCTGGTGGCGTGGTTCGCGTTGCTGGTGGCCTTCGGCTCCGCGACCCAGGACATCACGATCGACGCTTGGCGCATCGAGGCCATGGACCCGGAGTTCCAGGGCGCGATGGCCGCGGCCTACGTGCTCGGCTACCGCATCGCGCTGCTGGTGGCGGGCGCGGGCGCGTTCTACCTCGCCGAGGGCGCGTCGTGGGAAGTGGCCTACGTGGTGATGGCCGTGCTGATGGCCGGCGGTATCGTCACCACGCTGGCGCTGCGCGAGCCCGATCATGTGGCCGCTGCGGCGGCCTGTGAGCTGGAGGCGCGCGTCGAGCAGGCGCTGGGCGCGTCAAGGCGCCGCGGCCCCCTCGGGCGGGCGCTGGCGTTCCTGTCCGATGCGGTGGTTGCGCCATTCGTGGATTTCTTCGCGCGCAACGGGCGCGAGGCGTTGCTGATCCTGCTGCTGATCAGTCTGTACAAGCTGAGCGACATCACGATGGGGGTGATGGCCAACCCCTTCTACCTCGACCTCGGCTTCAGCAAGACCGACATCGCCGACGTCACCAAGATCTTCGGCTTCTTCATGACCATCGCGGGCGCGGCGCTGGGCGGCGTGCTGGTGGTGCGCTTCGGCATCGCGCGGCCGCTGGTGCTGGGCGCGGTGCTGGTGGCGCTCACCAACCTGCTGTTCGCGGGGCTCGCCGTGCTCGAGCCCAGCCTGCCGCTGCTCGCCGTGGTGGTCAGCGCCGACAACCTGAGCGGCGGCATCGCCGCGGCGGTGTTCATCGCCTACCTGTCGAGCCTGACCAACCAGGCCTACACCGCCACGCAGTACGCGCTGTTCAGCTCGCTGATGACGCTGCCGGCGAAGGTGATCGGCGGCTTTTCCGGCGTGGTGGTCGACGCGCAGGGCTACATGGCCTTCTTCCTCTACGCCGGCCTGCTCGGCATCCCCGCGATCCTGCTCTCGCTGCGCGTGCTGCGCCAACCCCCGTAGCTTCGCATTCCGTGGGTCCGCATTCATGCGGACACCGCCCGTGGGTCCGCATTCATGCGGACACGCTTTGAACGCGGTCGCTCCGGGTGCTAACGTTGGCCCTGTCGGGAATGGATGTCCCGGCTCTACCCGATCATCACAAGGACGTGCAACGATGAGTTACGCCGATCTTCGTAAGGGCCGTTTTTCTGCCCCCGGGCATGAGTACCTGGTCACGACGGTGACCAACGGGCGGCTTCCGATCTTCGCCGACTTCCATTGTGCTCGCGCCCTGGTCCACGCGTTGCGTGAGGCCGGAGATGCGGGCATGGCCGACTGGCTGGCCTGGGTCGTCATGCCGGATCATTTCCACGCGCTGCTCACGCTGGGGCCGCGCGCCGATCTCGGCAGCGTGATGCACCTGGTCAAGGGCCGTTCGGCACGGCTTATCAACGCGAGGCTCGGCCGGAGGGACCGGCTCTGGCAACCGAAGTTTCACGATCACGCCCTGCGAGCCGAAGAGGACCGTGCGGCGGTCGCGAGATACATCGTGGCGAATCCGTTGCGTGCGGGTCTGGTGCGGCGGATCGGCGATTATCCCCACTGGGATTGCGTGTGGTTGTGACTGTGCCGCGACCGCGTGGGTCCGCATTCCGTGGGTCCGAATTCCGTGGGTCCGCATTCATGCGGACAGGTGTGCGGAGCCGGGAATGCCCCTGTCCGGATGAATCCGGACCCACGAGGCCCCTGTCCGGATGAATCCGGACCCACGACGATTCGTGTCCGGATGAATCCGGACCTACAGGCGGATGCCGCCGTCGGTTTCGATGACGCGGCCGGTGATGTAGTCGTTCTCGAAGATGAAGCGCGCGGTGTGGGCGATCTCCTCGGGGGTGCCCATGCGGCGCAGCGGGATGCCGGCGGTCATCTTCTCCAGCGCTTCGGGCTTCATGCTGGCGACCATGTCGGTGGCGATGAAGCCGGGGGCGATCGCCGCGGCGCGGATGCCGTAGCGCGCGAGTTCCTTGGCCCAGGTCACGGCCATGGCGGCCACGCCGGCCTTGGCGGCCGAGTAATTGGTCTGGCCCATGTTGCCGGCGCGCGAGACGCTGGAGATGTTGATGATCACGCCGGGATTGCCCTGCTCGATCATCTTCGTGGCCGCCTCGCGTCCGCACAGGAACACACCGGTCAGGTTCACGTCGATCACCGCCTGCCATTCGGCCAGCGACATGCGCTTCTCGATCTTGCCGTCCTTGACCTTGATCATCAGCCCGTCGCGCAGGATGCCGGCGTTGTTGATCAGGCCGTGCACGGCGCCGGTGTCGGCGACGATGCGCTCGAAGGTGGCGACGACCTCCTCCTCGCGGGCGACGTTGGCCAGGTAGGTGTGCGCGCTGCCGCCGGCGGCGCGGCAGAGCGCGGCGGTCTCGGCCAGCTTCTCGGCGTTCAGGTCGATCAATGCCAGGCAGGCCCCGCTGCCGGCCAGGTACACGGCCATGGCCCGGCCGAGGCCCTGTCCGCCGCCGGTGATCACGATCGTCTTGCCGTTGATGTCCATCTCGATGTTCCTCTGAATGTTGCCTGGTGAAGGTTGTGGGCGGCGTCGTGGGTCGGCATTCATGCCGACGGGTGCCTGCCCGAGCCCTGCCGTCGCCATGAATGGCGACCTACGGGGGGCGGATTGTCACCGCAAAGCGGCTCGCGGGTCACCCTCGGCGTCAAAAAACTGCGCTGCCGCCCCTTGAAGCCTGGCCGGTTGGCCCCATATCCAGTCTCGCGAAGCTCCTGGACGTCCGCTCATGCGGCTTGACGCGAAGAGTTTCGGGCCTATGATTGGCACTCCCCGAGGGAGAGTGCTAACAGGGCGGGGCCGGATGGCCCACCTCGACTGAATTCGGGTGTTTGTAACCACAAACCATATATTGGGAGAAAAGCGATGAAGATCCGTCCGCTGTACGACCGCGTCGTTGTGAAGCGCAAGGAAGAGGAAGCGGTGTCCGCCGGTGGCATCGTGCTGCCGGGCTCCGCCAAGGAAAAGCCGACCCAGGGCGAAGTCCTGGCAGTGGGCGGCGGCAAGGTGCTGGACAACGGCGACGTGCGCCCCATGTCGGTGAAGGTCGGCGACAAGGTGCTGTTCGGCCAGTATTCGGGTAACACCGTGAAGATCGACGGCGACGAGGTCGTGATCCTCAGCGAAAGCGAACTCTATGGCGTGATCGAGTGATCGGCCGCGGCCCGCGCGCCGCAGCGATCCCCGATGACGATACAAACAACCCTGTTTAACCTCAAAGGAAAGAACCATGGCAGCTAAAGACGTGAAGTTTGGCGATTCCGCGCGCCAGAGAATGCTCAAGGGCGTGAACCTGCTGGCCGACGCCGTGAAAACCACGCTGGGCCCGCGCGGTCGCAACGTGATCATCGACAAATCCTTCGGTGCCCCGACCGTCACCAAGGACGGCGTATCGGTGGCCAAGGAAATCGAGCTGAAGGACAAGTTCGAGAACATGGGCGCGCAGATGGTGAAGGAAGTGGCTTCCAAGGCCTCCGACACCGCGGGTGACGGCACCACGACGGCCACCGTGCTGGCACAGGCCATCGTCAACGAAGGCCTGAAGTCGGTCGCCGCCGGCATGAACCCGATGGACCTCAAGCGCGGCATCGACAAGGCCGCCGCCGCCGCCGTTGTCGAGCTCGAGAAACTGTCCACCCCCTGCGCCGACACCAAGTCGATCGCCCAGGTCGGCACGATCTCCGCCAACGGCGACGAAAGCATCGGCCAGATCATTGCCGAGGCGATGGAGAAGGTCGGCAAGGAAGGCGTGATCACGGTCGAGGAAGGCAAGAGCCTGGCCAACGAGCTCGACGTCGTGGAAGGCATGCAGTTCGACCGCGGCTACCTGTCGCCCTACTTCATCAACAACCAGGAGAAGATGGTCGTCGAGCAGGAGAGCCCGTTCATCCTGCTGGTCGACAAGAAGATCTCCAACATCCGCGACATGCTGCCGCTGCTCGAGCAGGTGGCCAAGTCGGGCAAGCCGCTGGTCGTGGTTGCCGAGGACGTGGAAGGCGAGGCGCTGGCGACCCTGGTCGTGAACACCATGCGCGGCATCATCAAGGTGGCAGCGTGCAAGGCGCCGGGCTTCGGCGACCGCCGCAAGGCCATGCTGCAGGATCTCGCGATCCTGACCGGCGGCACCGTGGTGAGCGAGGAAGTGGGTCTCGAGCTCGAGAACACCACGCTCGAGCACCTGGGTTCGGCCAAGCGCGTGACCATGGACAAGGACAACACCACGATCATCGACGGTGCGGGCAACGAGAAGGACATCGAAGCGCGCGTCAAGCAGATCCGCGTGCAGATCGAGGAAACCTCCTCCGACTACGACCGTGAAAAGCTGCAGGAGCGCGTTGCCAAGCTCTCCGGCGGCGTGGCCGTGATCAAGGTCGGCGCCGGCACCGAAGTCGAGATGAAGGAGAAGAAGGCCCGCGTCGAGGACGCACTGCATTCGACCCGCGCGGCGGTGGAAGAAGGTGTGGTTGCCGGCGGCGGCGTGGCGCTGGTGCGTTGCGTTCAGGCCATCAAGAACCTGAAAGGCGACAATGAAGACCAGAACCACGGCATCGCGGTGGCCCTGCGTGCGATGGAAACCCCGCTGCGTGCGATCGTGGCGAATGCCGGCGACGAGCCCTCGGTGGTCCTGGCCAAGGTCAAGGACAACAAGGGCAACTTCGGCTACAACGCGGCGAACCACGAGTACGGCGACATGATCGCGATGGGTATCCTGGATCCCACCAAGGTCACGCGCACCGCGCTGCAGGCTGCAGTCTCCATCGCATCGCTGATGATCACCACCGAGGTGATGATCGCCGATATGCCGGAAGACAAGCCGGCTGGCGGCGGCATGGGCGACATGGGCGGCATGGGCGGCATGGGCGGCATGGGCGGCATGGGCGGCATGATGTAAGCCGACCGGCACCCCTGGTGCACACCAAAACCCCGGCTCCGGCCGGGGTTTTTTGTGTCCGCTTTGAAATTCGATCTTCCCGCCCTACACTACGGGCGCCAGTAAACAAGACGAATCGCCATCGCGGCGAAATACCAGCAAAACGAGGAGAGCACTGATGAATCCGGATATTTTCACTGCGGGCGGTCTGGAATTCCTGATGCGGTGGGGTCACTTCCTCGCCGGTATCACGTGGATCGGACTGCTCTACTATTTCAACTTCGTGCAGGGCGAATACTTCAAGGAAGCCACGCCCGACGCCAAGGCCGATGCCACCAAGAAGCTCGCGCCGCGCGCGCTGTTCTGGTTCCGCTGGGGCGCGATGTTCACCTTCCTGACCGGCGTGGTGATCCTGCTGCTGCGCGGCCACCCGACCACGGGCTGGACCTTCGACATCACCATCGGTGCGCTGCTCGGCACGCTGATGTTCCTGAACGTGTGGCTGATCATCTGGCCGAACCAGAAGATCGTCTGCGGGATCGTGTCGGGCGACGCCTCCAAGGCCGGCCCGAAGGCGCTGCTGGCCTCGCGCACCAACGTGCTGTTCTCGGGCCCGATGCTGATGTTCATGGGCTCGTCCTCGCACCTGTCGCACGGCCTGCTCGGCAGCGCCAGCTCGGCGGCGCTGTGGATCGTGATCGCGATCATCGCGGCGCTCGAGGCCAACGCGATCTTCGGCAAGCTGCACAAGCCGATGGTGACCGTGAAGGGCATCATCCACTGCTCGATCGCACTGGCCGTGGTGCTGTGGGTGATCATGAGCCTGCTCTGAGTCAGTACTAGTGCGGCAACAAAGGGGGCTTCGGCCCCCTTTTTGCTGGATATAATCGCGCGATCCACGGCCAATCACGTTCAGCGTGCGCACCATGATGTCCAATCACGACGACAAGTTGACCGACATCCCGCAGATGATCCCGGAGCGCGACGAGCTCGACTCGTACCGCCGCCAGCGCATCGAGCCCCCCGAGGCGCGCAAACCCGCGAAACCGGCCAGGGCCGCGCCCGCCGAATCCTCTGCCGGCGTATCGTCGGGCTGGCGCCTGCTCGGGGTCGCGGGGCTGGTGCTCGGCCTCGTGGCCACCGGTGCCGGGGTGGCGCTGTTCCAGCAGACCACCGCGCTGAAAGCGGCGCTGGAGCAGTCGAACCTGCGCATCAGCGACCTCGAGGGCCGCCTGTCCAGCACCGGCGACACCATGAGCCAGTCCAGCGCCTCGATGCAGGTCAAGCTCAAGGAGCTCGGCGCCGAAGTCGACAAGCTCTGGGCGTCGGCGTACCGCAAGAACGGCGAGCGCATCGACGGGCTCGACGCCGCGCTGAAGAAGACCGGCAGCACCGTCGAGGCCGACCGCAAGCAGATCGCCGCGCTCGCGGCGGAGCAGGACCGGCTGAAGCAGCAGGTCGTGGCCAGCGCGGACCTGGCCGGCGGGATCAAGACGCTGCAGGAGCAGCAGGTCAACCTGCAGTCCGCGATCGGGCGCCTGAACAGCACGATGAACAGCCTCGCCAGCACCCAGAGCGCCCAGGAGGCACGGATCAAGGACAACGAGCAGTGGGTGCAGTCGAACATCGAATTTCGCAAGCAGGTGACGCAGCGCCTCACGCGCCTCGAGAATCCGCCATCCGCGTT
Organism: Gammaproteobacteria bacterium; assembly: GCA_016718385.1. Lineage (GTDB taxonomy): Bacteria > Pseudomonadota > Gammaproteobacteria > Pseudomonadales > UBA5518 > UBA5518. The sequence goes on along the minus strand of JADKDK010000006.1, from coordinate 214,947 downwards.
GCCGCCGCCGTAATCGCCACGGGAAGCCCACGGGCATTTGTGAACCAGGAGCCGTGCCATGACCGTCATCAAGCAGGATGATCTGATCGCCAGCGTCGCCGACGCGCTGCAGTTCATTTCCTACTACCACCCCGTGGACTTCATCCAGGCCATGCACAAGGCCTGGCAGCGCGAGCAGAACACCGCCGCGAAGGACGCGATCGCGCAGATCCTGATCAATTCGCGCATGTGCGCGCAGGGCCACCGCCCGATCTGCCAGGACACCGGCATCGTCACCGTGTTCGTGAAAGTGGGCATGGACGTGCGCTGGGACGGCGCGACCATGGGCCTCGACGAGATGATCAACGAGGGCGTGCGCCGCGCCTATCTGAACCCCGACAACGTGCTGCGCGCCTCGATCCTCGCCGACCCCGCCGGCGCGCGCAGGAACACGAAGGACAACACCCCGGCCGTGATCCACTACCAGGTCGTGCCGGGCAATACCGTCGACGTTCAGGTCGCGGCCAAGGGTGGCGGCAGCGAGAACAAGTCCAAGATGGCGATGCTGAATCCCTCCGATTCGATCGTCGACTGGGTACTGAAAACGGTGCCGACGATGGGTGCCGGCTGGTGCCCGCCGGGCATGCTCGGCATCGGCATCGGCGGCACCGCCGAGAAGGCCGCGCTGCTGGCCAAGGAAGTGCTGATGGATCCGGTCGACATCTACGACCTGATCGAGCGCGGCCCGTCGAACCGCATCGAGGAGTTGCGCATCGAGCTGTTCGAGAAGGTGAATCAGCTCGGCATCGGCGCGCAGGGCCTGGGTGGCCTGAGCACCGTGCTCGACGTGAAGATCAAGGACTACCCTACGCACGCCGCGAGCCTGCCGGTGGCGATGATCCCCAACTGCGCCGCCACGCGCCACGCGCACTTCGTGCTGGACGGCAGCGGCCCGGCGCTGCAGGAGCCGCCGTCGCTGGAGGCCTGGCCCGACATCACCTGGGAGGCGGCCGGTGCGCGGCGCGTGAACCTCGACACCGTCACGCGCGAGGAACTCGCCACGTGGAAAACCGGCGAGACGCTGCTGCTGTCGGGGCACATGCTCACCGGGCGCGATGCGGCGCACAAGAAGATGACCGACATGATGGCGGCCGGCGAGAAGCTGCCGGTCGATCTGTCGAACCGTTTCATCTATTACGTCGGCCCGGTCGACCCGGTGCGCGACGAGGTCGTGGGCCCCGCCGGCCCCACCACCGCGACGCGCATGGACAAGTTCACGCGCACCATGCTCGAGAAGACCGGCCTGATCGGCATGATCGGCAAGTCCGAGCGCGGACCCGTCGCGATCGAGGCGATCCGCGACAACCGCGCGGTGTACCTGATGGCGGTCGGCGGCGCGGCCTACCTGGTGTCGAAGGCGATCACGGCGGCGAAAGTCGTGGCCTTCCCGGAGCTCGGCATGGAAGCGATCTACGAGTTCGAGGTGAAGGACATGCCGGTCACCGTGGCCGTGGATGCGCGCGGGGAGTCGGTGCACACCACCGGCCCGCAGATCTGGCAGGCGAAGATCGCGGCCGAGCACATCGAGGTGGTGTGACCTGTGGGTCCGGCTTCAGCCGGACGCCCGGTTGCAACCGGATCCGCGTGACATGCCCGCATGAATGCGGACCCACGTGGGTCCGGCTTCAGCCGGACATTGCCCGGTTGCAACTGGATCCGCGTGAAATGTCCGCATGAATGCGGACCTACGTGACACCAGGAGCGCTGCATGCCGCACGAGCCGAGCTTCTACTGGCACGACTACGAGACCTTCGGCGCCGATCCCTCCCGTGACCGGCCCTCGCAGTTCGCGGGCGTGCGCACCGACGGCGAGCTCAACGAGATCGGCGAGCCGCTGATGCTCCATTGCCGCCCGCCGGCGGATTACCTGCCGCATCCCGAGGCCTGCCTGGTGACGGGCATCACGCCGCAGCAGGCGCGCGAGCTCGGGCTCGCGGAGCCGGAGTTCATCGCGCGCATCAATACCGAATTCTCCGTGCCCGGCACCTGCGGGGTGGGCTACAACAGCATCCGCTTCGACGACGAGGTCACGCGCTATACGCTGTATCGCAACTTCTTCGATCCCTACGAACGCGAATGGCGCAACGGCAATTCGCGCTGGGACCTCATCGACGTGATGCGCATGGCGCGCGCGCTGCGGCCCGAGGGGATGCAGTGGCCGGACCACGACGACGGCCGGCCGAGCTTCCGGCTCGAAGACCTCACGCGCGCCAACGGCATCGCGCACGGCGCGGCGCACGATGCGCTGGCCGACGTGCGGGCCACGCTGGCGCTGGCGCGCAAGCTGCGCGCCGCGCAGCCGAAGCTGTTCGAGTACGCGCTGAAGGCGCGCGACAAGGGCTGGGTCAAGCAGCAGCTGAACATCGTCGAGCACAAGCCGCTGTTGCATATCTCCTCGCGCTTCCCGGCCGAGAACGGCGCGATGGCGCTGGTGGTGCCGCTGGCCATCCACCCGACGCAGCCGAACAAGATCATCGCCTGCAACCTGCTGCTGGATCCGGAACCGCTGCTGCGACTCGATGCCGCGCAGCTGCGCGAGTACCTGTACACGCCCACGGCGGAGCTGCCTGCGGGCATCGGCCGCATTCCGCTGAAGGAGATCCACGTCAACCGCAGCCCGATGCTGGCGCCCGCCACGATGCTGACGCCGGAGATCGAGGCGCGCTACGGCATCGACCGGGCGCTGTGTCGCGCGCACCTCGAGCGCCTGCAGGCGGCGGCGGGACTGAAGCGGAAGCTGCACGCGCTCTACGCCGAGCAAGTGGAGCGCGAGCCGGAGGATCCCGAGTTCGCGCTCTATGCCGGGTTTCTGAGCGATCACGACCGCCGTCTCGGTGCGCGCGTACGTGCGCTCGCGCCCGAGGCGCTGGCAAGGGAGCGCCTGGCCTTCGAGGACGCGCGGCTGCCGGAGCTGCTGTTTCGCTACCGCGCGCGGAATTTCCCCGCGACATTGAGCAGCGAGGAACGCGCGCGCTGGGCGGAGCACTGCGCGGCGCGGCTGCACGGTGAGCCGCTGCGCGGCATGCACAACTGCGCGAGCCTGCGCCAGCGCATCGTCGAGTTGCGCCTCGAGCGCGCCGGGGATGCCCGCGCGCTGGCGATACTCGAGGCGCTGCAAGCCTACAGCGACGAATTGTGTTCCTCCGTGTAGGAGCGGGCCATGCCCGCGACAGGAGCGCGCACGAACGCATTCGAACAGGTCGCGGGCATGGCCCGCTCCTACGAGGAAAATAATGAACATATCTGCCGACAACCCCCGCGAAGCCCGCGCGCGCGTCGCCCTGCTGGCGCCCGCATGGGGGTTCCTGCGCCCGTACTGGCCCCGCGTGCTCGGCGCTTCGCTCGCGTTGGTGTTCACCGCGAGCGTGACGCTCAGCCTCGGGCAGGGGCTGCGCATGCTGGTCGACCAGGGCTTCGTGTCGGGCTCCGCCGAGCAGCTGAACCGCGCGGTGCTGGTGTTCATGCTGATCGTGCTGCTGCTCGCGATCGGGACCTTCACCCGCTTCTACCTGGTGTCGTGGATCGGCGAGCGCGTGACGGCGGACCTGCGCCGCGCGGTGTTCGACCACGTGCTGTCGCTGCATCCGGGCTTCTTCGAGACCAACGGCGCGGGCGAGATCCAGTCGCGCATCACCGCCGACACCACGCTGCTGCAGACGGTGATCGGCTCCTCGGTCTCGATCGCGCTGCGCAACCTGCTGACGCTCGCCGGCGGCGTGGTGCTGCTGTTCGTCTCGAACCCGCGCCTGACCGGCATCGTGCTGCTCAGCGTGCCGCTGGTGCTGCTGCCGATCGTGGTGTTCGGCCGGCGCGTGCGCACGCTGTCGCGCGACAGCCAGGACCGGCTCGCGAATGCCGGTGCCTATCTCAGCGAGGCGCTCGGCAACATCAAGACCGTGCAGGCCTTCAACCACGAGGGCGTGGACCGCGAGCGCTTCGCGATGCACGTCGAGGACACCTTCCGCGCCTCGATCCGCCGCGTGGTGCAGCGCTCCTGGCTCACCGCGATGGTGATCGTGCTGGTGCTGGGCGCCGTGGGCGCGATGATCTGGGTCGGTGGCAACGACGTGATCGCCGGGCGCACGACGCCGGGCGAGCTCACGGCCTTCATCTTTTACGCGGTGATGGTGGCGGCCGCGGCCGGGGCGCTGTCGGAGGTGATCGGCGACCTGCAGCGCGCCGCCGGCGCCACCGAGCGCCTGATGGAACTGCTGCGCGAGGCGCCGCTGATCCGCGCGCCGGCCGATCCCCTGGCGCTGCCGGCGCGCCTGCGCGGCGAGATCGAGCTGAAGGAGCTGCGCTTCGCCTACCCCTCGAACCCGGATCGCCCCGCGATCGACGGCATCACGCTGCACGTGCCGGCCGGATCCAGCGTGGCGCTGGTGGGCGCCTCGGGTGCGGGCAAGTCGACGCTGGTCGATCTGCTGCTGCGCTTCTACGAGCCCGACGGCGGCAGCATCCTGCTCGATGGCATCGATACGCGTCGCGTCGATCCGCAGGCGTTGCGCCGGCATTTCGCGCTGGTGCCGCAGCAGCCGGTGCTGTTCACGGGATCGGTGCTCGACAACATCCGCTACGGCGTCCCCGGGGCGAGCGAGGAGGCGGTGATGGCGGCGGCGCGCGCGGCCTTCGCCGAGGAGTTCATCGCGCGGCTGCCCGAGGGTTACGCCAGTTTCGTGGGCGAGGGCGGTGTGCGGCTCTCGGGCGGGCAGCGCCAGCGCATCGCGATCGCGCGCGCGCTGCTGCGCGACCCGGCGATCCTGCTGCTCGACGAGGCCACCAGCGCCCTCGATGCCGACAGCGAGGCCATGGTGCAGCAGGCGCTGGCCGCGCTGATGCAGGGTCGTACCACGCTGGTGATCGCGCACCGACTCGCGACGGTGCGGCGGGTCGATCGCATCGTGGTGCTGGAACAGGGGCGCATCGCGGCCACCGGCACGCACGACGAACTGCTCGCCGCCTCGCCGCTCTACGCGCGCTGGGCCGCGCTGCAATTCGTGGATGAAGGACGTCAGGCCAGCGGGTAGACTGCGCGGGATTTCAATCGTGGGTCCGCATTCATGCGGACATGGGTGGATGCGATCGGGACATGATGTCCGGATAAATCCGGACCTACGGGGTCGCGGGCATGGCCCGCTCCTACGGGGGCCTCGGAGCGCCGGCACGACGCGACGGCGGTATGCAGGAGCGGGCCATGCCCGCGACCGGATGGCGACAGCAGCAAGGCAAGACAGCATGGAATTCGCAGGATCACACATACTTTCGGTGGAGCAGTTCGGGCGCGCCGACATCGAGCGGGTGTTCGACGTGGCCGACTCGATGGCGCCCTACGCGCACCGGCGCAAGATCACGCGGGTGCTCGAGGGGGCCATCCTCGGCAACATGTTCTTCGAGCCGAGCACGCGCACGCGCGTGAGCTTCGGCTGCGCCTTCAACCTGCTCGGTGGCGAGGTGCGCGAGACCACCGGCATCGAGAACTCCGCGATCGCCAAGGGCGAGTCGCTCTACGACACTGCGCGCGTGATCAGCGGCTACAGCGACGTGATCGCGATGCGCCACCCGGTCGCGGGCTCGGTGAAGGAGTTCGCGGCGGCCAGCCGCGTGCCGGTGGTCAACGGCGGCGACGGGGCCAACGAGCACCCGACGCAGGCGCTGCTCGATCTCTACACCATCGGCAAGGAAGTGCAGCACCGCGGCGGCAGCATCGACGGGCTGCGCATCGCGATGATCGGCGACCTGCGCTTCGGGCGCACCGTGCACTCGCTGTCGAAGCTGCTGGCCAACTTCGATCGCGTGCACCTGACCTGCATCGCGCCGGCGGAGCTGCGCATGCCGGGCGAGATCGTCGAGCACCTGCGCGCGCGCGGCCACACGGTGGTGGAATCGGATGCGATGGAGTCCTCGATCGGGCACGTCGACATCGCCTATTCCACGCGCATCCAGGAGGAGCGCTTCGCCAGCAGGGAGGAGGCGAATCTCTACCGCGGTCGCTATCGCCTGAACCAGGCGATCTACACCCAGTACTGCGAGCCGAACACGGTGATCATGCACCCGCTGCCGCGCGATTCGCGTGCCGAGGCGAACGAGCTCGACCCGGATCTCAACGAGAACCCCAATCTCGCGATCTTCCGCCAGACCGACAACGGCGTGCTGGTGCGCATGGCGCTGTTCGCGCTGGTGCTCGACGTGGTGCACCTGGTGGACCGCTACGAGGCGCCCGTGAGCTGGTACACCGGCAAGCGTTTCGGCGAGTGAGGGCGCGATGAGGCAGTTCGGCCACAACGACGTCGAGATCGTCGAGGAAAAGACCGCCTGGAGCGGCTTCTGGAAGCTGAAGCTGTTCCGGCTGCGCCACCGGCGCTTCGCCGGCGGCTGGTCCGAGACGCTGACGCGCGAGCTGCACTGTCGCGGCGAGGCGGTAGGCGTGCTCCTGTACGACCCGACACTCGATGCCATCGGCATGGTCGAGCAGTTTCGTATCGGGGCGGCCTTTCGCGCCGGCAGCCCGTGGCTGCTGGAGCTGGTCGCCGGGCTGGTGGAGGAGGGCGAGACGCCGGCCGAGGTCGCGGTGCGCGAGACCACCGAGGAATCCGCCTGCGTGATCCGCGAGTTGCTGCCGGTGGCGGGTTATTTTTCCAGCCCCGGCGGCACCGACGAGTATTTCCACCTGTTCTGCGCGCGCGTGGACCTGGGCGATGCCGGCGGGTTGCACGGCAAGGCCGGCGAGCATGAGGACATCCGCCTGCACGTGATCCCGTATGCCGAGGTGGCGCAGCTGCAGCGCGACGGCCATTTCAACAACGCGCACACGCTGATCGCGCTGCAGTGGCTCGCGATGCACCGCGACGAAGTCCGCCGCGCGTGGACGTAGCGCGCACCTTCCTCGCGCTCGACCCCGATGAGGCGTTGCGCGCGGGGCTGGCGGCGCTGGAGCAGCGGCTGCGCGCGCATTTCCCCTATGCCGCCGTGCGCTGGACCGCGCCGGCCAACTACCACTTCACGCTGGTTTTCCTGGGGCAGGTCGCGCTGGCCGACATCCCGCGCATCCAGGCCTGCGTGACCCCGGTTGCGGCGGCGTTGCCGCCCTTTCGCTACCGGCTGGGCGCGGTCCGCCCGTTCCCCACTGCGCGCTCGCCGCGCGTGATCGCGGCGCTGCCCGCGGACGCCTCGGGCTTCCTGGCCTGGCAGCAAGCGCTCGCGGCGGCGCTCGCCGGCGCGGGCTTCGCCATCGAGCGCCGTCCCTTCCGGGCGCACCTGAGTCTCGGGCGCTGGCGCTCGCGCTCGGGTTGCCCGCCCACCGCGGACTTCGCGCTCGACCTCGAGGGCAGCGCGACGCAGGTGTGCCTGTACGAAAGCCGCGAAGGCCGCTACTGGCCGCTGTTCAACGCACCCTGCCGCGGATCGGACCCCGGTGCCTGAGTCCCAGGCGCGCGAGCGCACCGCAGACCGGCTGTTGCGTTCCAGTCTCGTGGTCGGCGGCATGACCATGATCTCGCGCGTCGCCGGCCTGGTGCGCGACGTGGTGATCGCCTCGATGCTCGGCGCCAACGCCAACGCGGATGCCTTCTTCGTCGCGTTCCGCGTGCCGCAGTTCCTGCGCCGGCTGTTCGCCGAGGGAGCGTTCGCGCAGGCCTTCGTGCCGGTGCTCGCGGAGTACCGCGCCACGCGCCCGGCGGAAGAGGTGAAAAGGCTGGTCGATGCGGTTTGCGGGGTGCTGGGTGCGGCGCTGCTGGCCGTCACGGCGCTGGCGGTGCTTGCAGCGCCGGTGGTGACGCTGGTGTTCGCGCCCGGCTTCGCGCAGATGCCGCAGAAGCTGGCGCTCACCGCGGAGCTGATCCGCATCACCTTCCCCTATCTCTTTTTCATCTCGCTGACCGGCTTCGCCGGCGCGGTGCTGAACAGCTACGCGCGCTTCGCGGTGCCGGCGATCACGCCGTTGTTCCTGAACCTGACGCTGATCGCCGGCGCGCTGGTGGCCTCGCGCTGGTTCGCCGAGCCGGTATTCGCGCTCGCCTGGGCGGTGTTCATGGCCGGGCTGATCCAGCTGCTGTTCCAGGTCCCGTTCCTCGCGCGCATCCGGATGCTGCCGCGCCCGCGCCTCGACCCCCGCCACCCGGGCGTGGGGCGCATCCTGAGGCTGATGCTGCCCGCGATGTTCGGCGTCTCGGTGAGCCAGATCAACCTGCTGCTCGACACCGTGCTGGCCTCGTTCCTGCCGAGCGGCAGCGTGTCGTGGCTGTATTACTCCGAGCGGCTGACCGAGCTGCCGTTGGGGGTGTTCGGCATCGCGATCGCGACCGTGATCCTGCCGGGGCTGTCGCGCGAGTACGCGACGGAATCGGATGCCGAGTACCGCCACACGCTCGACTGGGCGATCAGGATGATCCTGGTGATCGGCCTGCCGGCCAGCGTCGCGCTGGTGATCCTGGCCGGCCCCATCCTGGGCACGCTGTTCCAGTACGGGGCCATGAGCGCCCGCGACGTCGACATGGCCTCGCTCAGCCTGGCGGCGATGGCGCTCGGCCTGCCGGCCTTCATGCTGATCAAGGTGCTGGCCACCGCGTATTACTCGCGCCAGGACACCCGTACGCCGGTGATCATCGGCATCAAGGCGATGATCGCGAACATGGGGCTCAACCTGCTGTTCGTGGTGCCGCTGCATCTGTTCTGGCAGGTGGGGCACATGGGGCTGTCGCTCGCGACCACCGGCGCGGCCTGGCTCAATGCCGGCCTGCTGCTGCACGGGCTGATGCGCCGCGCGGTGTACCGTCCGGAGCCGGGCTTGCTGCGCGACGTGGGCAGGATGGGGGTGGCCGTGGCTCTGATGTGCGCGGTGCTGCTGCCGGCGTTGCTCTGGATGCAGGACCTGGACACGCTGCACTGGAGCGCCCGGGTGCTGCGCCTGGGGCTGGCCTGCCTGGCGGGTATCGCGGTGTATTTCGGGGTTCTGGCGCTGCTGTTCCCCGTGGGTCGCCATTCATGGCGACTTGTGCCGTCGGACAAGCACAAGTCCGGATGAATCCGGACCCACGGGAATGTCCGCATGAATGCGGACCTACTCTATAATCGCCGGCTTTGGCGGAACCCCGGGCGGGAGCACAGCGGATTGGAACTGATCAGGGGCTTGCACAACCTGCGCGAGCGCCACCATGGCAGCGTGGTGACCATCGGCGCCTTCGACGGGGTGCACCGGGGTCACCAGGCCGTGATCAGCGACCTGCTGGGGCGCTCGCGCGAGTTCGGGCTGCCCTCGACGGTGATCCTGTTCGAGCCGCTGCCGCGGGAATACTTTGCCCCGGTACAGTCGCCGCCGCGCCTGATGAGCTTTCGCGAGAAGTTCATGGTGCTGCGCCATCTCGGGGTGGACCGGGTGCTGCGCATCCGCTTCGACCGGCGATTCAGCATCATGTCGGCGCACGAGTTCATCGAGTCGGTGTTCGTGAAGGGCCTCGGCGCGCGCTATATCGTGGTTGGCGAGGACCTGCGCTTTGGCCACGACCGCGAGGGCAACATCGACCTGGCGCGCGAGGCCGGCGAGAAATACGGCTACGAGGTGAAGGCGACCAGCACGGTCGAAGTCCACGGCGAGCGCGTCAGCAGCACGCGGCTGCGCGCGGTGCTGGGGGCCGGGGATTTCGAGGCCGCCGAACGCATGCTCGGGCGGCCGTATTTCATGACCGGCAAGGTCGTGTACGGCCGCCAGCTCGGCACCACCATCGGCGTGCCCACGGCGAACCTCGCGCTGCACCGCCACCGCGCGCCGCTGGCCGGCGTGTACGTGGCCGAGGTGCGCATCGGCGGGCGGCTGCTGCCGGCCGTGGCGAACGTGGGCACGCGGCCCACGGTGGACGAGGGCATCAAGGCGAACCTCGAGGTGCACATCCTCGACTTCGCGCAGAACATCTACGGACGCACGATCGACGTGATTTTCCGCCGCCAGATCCGCGACGAGCACAAGTTCGCCTCGGTGGACGAACTGCGCAATCGCATCGCGGACGACATCGAGGTGGCGCGCGCCTGGTTCGCCGCGCGCCCGGCAACCCACTGAACGAAGCAGCCCATGACCGACTACAAGCACACCCTGAACCTGCCGCAGACCGAGTTCGCCATGAAGGCGAACCTCGCGCAGCGCGAGCCGCAGATGCTGGCGCGCTGGCACGAGGAAGACGTCTACGGGCAGATCCGCGCCGCGCGTGCCGGGCGGCCGAAGTTCATCCTGCACGACGGCCCGCCCTACGCCAACGGCGAGATCCACATCGGGCACGCGGTCAACAAGATCCTGAAGGACATCATCGTCAAGGCGCGCACGCTCGACGGCTTCGACGCGCCCTACGTGCCGGGCTGGGACTGCCACGGGCTGCCGATCGAGCTGAACGTGGAGAAGAAGGTCGGCAAGGCCGGCGTGAAGATCAGCCACCACGAGTTCCGCACGCACTGCCGCGACTACGCGCGCAGCCAGGTGGAGCGCCAGCGCGAGGACTTCATCCGCCTCGGCGTGTTCGGCGACTGGGCCAACCCCTACCTGACGATGGACTTCGCCTTCGAGGCCGACATCGTGCGCGCGCTGGGGCGCATCGTCGCCAACGGGCACCTGGAGAAAGGCTCCAAGCCCGTGCACTGGTGCATGGACTGCGGCTCGGCGCTGGCCGAGGCCGAGGTCGAGTACCACGAGAAGACCTCGCCCGCGGTGGACGTGCGCTTTCGCGCCGTGGACCCGGTGGCGCTGGCGCGCGCCTTCGGCGTGGAGCTCGAGCCCTCGGCGCGCGTCTCGGTGCCGATCTGGACCACCACGCCGTGGACGCTGCCGGCGAACCTCGCGGTGGCGTTGCACCCGCAGCTGCCCTACGTGCTGGTGCGTGCGGGCGAAGATGAGGAGGCCGAATACCTGGTGCTGGCAGAGGCGCTGGCGCGCCAGGCGCTGGCGCGCTGCGGCATCGAGGCCTACGAGATCCTGGGCGAATGCGCCGGCGCCGCGCTGGAGAAGCAGGCCCTGCAGCATCCCTTCCTCGATCGCACCGTGCCCGTGATCCTCGGGCAGCACGTGACCACCGAGGCCGGCACCGGCGCGGTGCACACGGCGCCGGGGCACGGCCTGGACGACTACCTGGTCGGGCAGGCCTACGGGCTCGGCGTGCTGAACCCGGTGGACGGGCAGGGCGTGTTCGTCGAGGGCACGCCGCATGTCGCTGGCCTGTACGTGTTCAAGGCCAACGCGGTCATCGTCGAGCTGCTGCGCGAGAAGGGCGCGCTGCTGCACGACGTGGCCTACCAGCACAGCTACCCGCATTGCTGGCGCCACAAGTCGCCGGTGATCTTCCGCGCCACACCGCAGTGGTTCGTGAGCATGAACCGCAACGGCCTGCTCGATACCGCGCGCAAGGCCATCGAGGACGTGCAGTTCGTGCCCGCGTGGGGCAGGGCGCGCATCGAGGGCATGCTCGAGAACCGCCCCGACTGGTGCATCTCGCGCCAGCGCACCTGGGGCGTGCCGATCGCGCTGTTCGTGCACAAGCAGACCGGCGCGCCGCACCCGCGCACCGCGGAGCTGATCGAGCAGGCGGCGCAGCGCATCGAGCAGGCCGGCATCGACGCCTGGTTCGCGATCGATCCCGCGGAGCTGCTGGGCGAGGACGCCGCGCACTACGACAAGGTCACGGACACGCTGGACGTGTGGTTCGACTCTGGCGTCACGCACGCCTGCGTGCTGACGCGCCGCCCCGAATTGCAGTTCCCCGCGGACTTGTACCTGGAGGGCTCCGACCAGCACCGCGGCTGGTTCCAGTCGTCGCTGCTCACCGCGAGCGGCATCCAGGGATGCGCGCCGTACAAGGGCGTGCTGACGCACGGCTTCACGGTCGACAGCGCCGGGCACAAGATGTCCAAATCGCGCGGCAACGTGATCGCGCCGCAGCAGGTGATGAAGACGCTGGGCGCCGACATCCTGCGCCTGTGGGTCGCGGCCACGGATTACCGCGCCGAGATGGCGGTGTCCGACGAGATCTTCAAGCGCACCGCGGACTCGTACCGCCGCATCCGCAATACCGCGCGTTTCCTGCTGTCGAACCTGGCCGGCTTCGACCCGTCCGCGCACGCGCTCGCCGGCAAGGACATGCTGGCGCTGGACCGCTGGGTGGTGGATCGCGCGGCGCAGTTGCAGCGCGAGATCGTCGAGGCCTACAACTCCTACCAGTTCCATCTGATCTACCAGAAGCTGCACAACTTCTGCGTCACGGATCTCGGGGGCTTCTACCTCGACGTGATCAAGGACCGCCAGTACACCACGCGCGCCGACAGCGTGGCGCGGCGCTCGGCGCAGACCGCGCTGTACCACGTGCTGGAGGCGATGGTGCGCTGGATCGCGCCGATCCTGAGCTTCACCGCCGACGAGATCTGGCGCTGCATGCCGGGCGAGCGCAGCGCGCCGGTGTTCGCGGCGCAGTGGTACGAGGCGCTCGAGGAACTGCCCGCCGACGCGGAGCTGGGGCGCGACTTCTGGCAGCTGCTGATGCAGGTGAAGGGCGAGGTGAACCGCGAACTGGAGCGCCAGCGCAACGAAGGAGCGGTGGGCGGCTCGCTGGCCGCACAGGTGACCGTCTACTGCAACCCCGCGCTGGTCGCGATGCTGGGGCGCCTGGGCGAGGAGTTGCGCTTCGTGTTCATCACCTCCGGCGCGAGCGTCGCGCCCGAGGAGCAGGCGCCCGCGGCGGCCGTCGCCACCGAGATTCCCGGGCTCAGGGTGCTGGTGAGCGCCTCGGCCGCACCGAAGTGCGTGCGCTGCTGGCACCACCGCGAGGATGTCGGCAGCCACGCCGCGCACCCCGAGCTCTGCGGCCGCTGCGTCGAGAACGTCGACGGCCCCGGCGAGACGCGCCGCTATGCGTGAGCAAACACTTAGGTCGGCAGGGAAACCCACCCGACCCCGCGCACTCCGCGGCCCCCCGGGCCGCGTAGCAGGCGCCGTTAGGCGCGCTACAGCGCCCAGGGCCCCCGTGGACCTCGCAGCGCCCCGAGCCGCCGCGCCGCCGGGCGCCCCCAGGTCGGGCAGAGTTAAGGAGCGTGCGCCTCGATGGCACAGCCGCAGGCGCGACGCGTGTTCGCCCAGCGCAAGGCGATGGTCGAGCCGGTGTTCTCGCACCTGCGCGAGCGCCACGGGCTGAACCGTTTCCGCCAGGGGGGCGCGAGTTGGGTGCTGGGCCTAACCTCGGGGGCGCTGGCGTCGCCCGCCGCCGGCAGGGTTTGGCCCGGGCAGGGACCCCCCCCGTGTCTGTCAGGAAGCGGCGTCCCCGTGCGTGCTGGCGCGGCGCAGCGAATGCCTGGATGCGGTAGGGGTTGAGGGTTTGCACACCCTCAGCCACAAGGGTCGGCGCCGCCGAACCCAGCCGCTGCCGGACCGGCCGCGCAGAACCCGCGATACTGGTACCTGCTCAGCCTGGCAGTGATCGTGCTCGATCACATCACGAAGTTCCTGGCAACGTGGAAGCTGGAATACGGCGTGCTGGTGCCCCTGCTGCCGGTGCTGGACCTCACGCTGCTGCACAACAGGGGCGCGGCGTTCAGTTTCCTCAGCGACGCCGGGGGCTGGCAGCGCTGGTTCTTCACCGCGGTGGCGATCGGGGTGAGCGCGTGGATCGCGCTGTGGCTGCAGCGCCTGCCCGCCGAGAAGCGCTGGCTGTCGGCCAGCCTTGCGCTGATACTCGGCGGCGCGGTCGGCAACCTGATCGACCGCGTGATCCAGGGCTACGTGGTGGATTTCATCTTCGTGCACTGGGGCGACAGCTATTTCCCCGCCTTCAACGTCGCCGACTCGGCGATCACGGTCGGCGCGATCATGATGATGGTCGACGTGCTGTTCCTCGACCGGGAGGATCGACATGCAGATCAGGCTGGCTAACCCGCGCGGCTTCTGCGCCGGCGTCGATCGCGCGATCGAGATCGTCAACCGCGCGCTCGAGGTGTTCGGCGCGCCGATCTACGTGCGCCACGAAGTGGTGCACAACAAGTTCGTGGTCGACGACCTGCGCGCGCGCGGGGCGGTGTTCGTGGACGAGCTCGATGAAGTGCCCGACGGCGTGATCGTGATCTTCAGCGCACACGGCGTCTCGCAGGCGGTGCAGCAGGAAGCCGCGCGGCGCGCGCTCAAGGTCTTCGACGCCACCTGCCCGCTGGTGACCAAGGTGCACATGGAAGTCACCCGCTACAGCCGCCAGGGGCGCGAATGCATCCTGATCGGCCATGCCGGGCACCCCGAGGTCGAGGGCACGATGGGCCAGTACGACACCAGCAATGGCGGCGCGATCTACCTGGTCGAGAGCGCCGAGCAGGTCGCGACCCTGCAGGTGCGCCACCCCGAGGCGCTGTCCTACGTGACCCAGACCACGCTGTCGGTGGACGACACCACCAGCGTGATCGAGGCGCTGCGCGCGCGCTTCCCCGCGATCAGCGGTCCGCGCCACGATGACATCTGTTATGCCACGCAGAACCGCCAGGACGCCGTGAAGCAGCTCGCGCAGCAGAGCGACCTGGTGCTGGTGGTGGGCTCGCCGAACAGCTCGAACTCGAACCGCCTGGCCGAGCTCGCGCAACGCATGGGGGCCGAGGCACACCTGATCGATACCGCCGCCGACATCCGCGCCGAATGGCTCGACGGCAAGTCCGCCATCGGTGTCACCGCCGGCGCCTCGGCACCGGAGATCCTGGTCCGGCGCGTGGTCGAGCGTCTGCAGGAGCTCGGCGCCACCGCGCCCGAGGAGATGGCCGGGCGCGTCGAGACCATCACTTTCTCGATGCCGCGGGAGCTGCGCCCGGCCTGACAAGCGGTTGCCGTGACGAGACTCAGAGCTTTTCGACGGGGCACTTGCCCAGCCCCTTGGCGCGCCTGACGAATTGCGTATCGAAGGTCTTCAGCGCAGCCTGGCCCTGGCTCTGCGCGAGATGCAAGGCGTCGGCGAAATCCAGTCCGGATTCGTGCCACACGAGGGCGCGAGACATCGACTCCGCATCGGCAAGCATGACGTTGCCGAGTCCGAACACCGCGCGAAGGGCTTCGCAGACCTCGGTCGGACCCAGTTCGTAGGCGAAACGCAGCACCCATTCCGTCTCCAGCACGACGGTATCGGGAATGTAGATCGACTCATGGGAAAAAAGCTGCCGGCTGGCGCGGTACTGGGGCTCGTCATCACGTGTCAACAGCCGCACCAGGACGTTGGTGTCAACGGCTACCACGCCACTGCTCCTTCACACCCCGCCGGATTGCTGCTTCGATCTCCACATCCGTTTTTGGCTTCACGCGATCCTCGAGCATCCCGGCGACCTGGTCGAGTTCGGAGCCCGGAAATGGTGCGCGCGGCCTGAGCAGGATGCCGTCGGCGGTGTCGATTACCACCAGTTCCAGGCCTGCCTCCCAGCGATGGCTGGCGCGCAACCGCTTGGGAATGATGACCTGACCCTTGCTGGAGAGCTTCGTGGTTTCCATGCGAATTGACCTGCGCCTGCGGTACAATCGTTCGAGTAAGACGCGGGTAAGACTATAGTCGGCCCGCGCAATCGTCAACGACTGTCGGCGATGGGGTTGGTCCCTGCTCGTCTCCCTGGCTGTCCGTTGCGAGGCTTGCAGTTGTATGGATTCAGCGGCCCGCGCCACGACGATATCTGCTATGCCACGCAGAACCGCCAGGACGCCGTGAAGCAGCTCGCGCGCGAGTGCGACCTGGTGCCGGTGGTGGGCTCCCCGAACAGCTCGAACTCGAACCGCCTGGCCGAGCTCGCGCAACGCATGGGTGCCGAGGCGCACCTGATTGATTCCGCCGGGGACATCCGCGCCGAATGGCTCGAGGGCAAGTCCGCCATCGGCGTCACCGCCGGCGCCTCGGCGCCGGAGATCCTGGTCGGGCGCGTGGTGGAGCGCCTGCAGGAATTCGGCGCCACCGCGCCCGAGGAAACGGTCGGGCGCGTGGAG
Source organism: Gammaproteobacteria bacterium (assembly GCA_016718385.1). Classification (GTDB taxonomy): domain Bacteria; phylum Pseudomonadota; class Gammaproteobacteria; order Pseudomonadales; family UBA5518; genus UBA5518. Next base: position 198,953 of record JADKDK010000006.1, on the reverse strand, counting down.
ACCATCACTTTCTCGATGCCGCGCGAGCTCCGCGTGGGTTCGGATTCATCCGGACAATAACTACCCCCACCGCCAGATCCACCCGCCGCTCAGTCCCCGGATCGTGCCGTTCATCCGCACGCAATTGCGCTTTGACAGTCCGTTGGTAGGTTCGTAACCGGGATATTTCTTCGGGTGCCGGTGGGTGAGAGGGATAGTGGACACGCGCACGAGAATGGCAGTGACGGGACGCGCACAGCGCGGCTTTACGCTCGTGGAACTCATGATCGTGGTCGTGATCGCGGCGGTGCTGGTGGGCATTGCCGTGCCCGGTTTTCGCAACGTCATTCTCGGCAATTCGGTGACCAGCAAGATCAACGAGCTCGTGGGTGCCCTGCAGGTCGCCGGTAACGAGGCCGTCACGCGCAACAGCCGGGTGACGCTATGCCCGATGGACGCGGACGATGACGAAGCCTGCGACGCCGACGGCAGCTTCCAGGACGGCTGGATCGTGTTCAACGAACTCGACGACAAAACGGTCGATGCCGACGAGGAGATCTTCGCCGCATCGACGGGCAAGGCGGAGGACATGAGCTTCGATCCGGAAGGTCTGGTGGTCGATTTCCGGGCCGATGGCACTGCCGTCGATGGTGGTGGGGTGACGCTGACGGTTTGCCGCGAGGAATTCGCGTCGCAACTGGCGCTCGAGGCCACGGATCGGGCGGCAGCGAAGAAACTCGACGCCTGCCCGGATTAGCACAAGGGCATGACCATGGGATTCCGGTTCGATAATCGCGCGATACCCGGGGCTGGCTACGTTTGCGATGGGAGGGGGGATGCCGTGAGGCGCAAGTTCAGTCCGGTCGAAGGCGCACTGCTGCGTTGGCAGGCCGGGGTCGGCCTGATCGAGGTGCTGGTGGCGTTGCTGGTCCTGTCCGTCGGTGTACTCGCCATCATCGGCATGCAGATCTCGGGCAAGCAGGCCAACTACGATGCTGTCCAGCGCACCACCGCGGCTCACCTCGCGATGGACCTCGTGGAGCGCATGCGCGCCAATCCCTCCGAGCTCGATTCCTATGTCACGGATGCCTTGCTCGGCGGCGGTTCGCTCGCCGAGCCGAATCCATCCTGTGACAGCAGCGCCACCTCATGCACCGCCGCGGAGATGGCCGAGGCCGACCTGTACCAGTGGGAACAGCAGATGGACGGCGCGGCGGAGACGCGCGATGTCGACGAGGAGACGCGCAACAGCGGCGGCCTGGTCAATCCGCGCGCCTGCCTCACCGGCCCGCCTGGCGGCGGCACCGGGCTGTACACGCTGACGATCGTCTGGCGCGGTGCCGGCGAGATGGAGCCTACGGATATCGAAGGCTGCGACGACGGCCTGAACGGCACGAACCTCTACGGCAGCGCTGCCGCTCCCACGAACGATCTGTACCGCCGCGCGACAACGACCACGTTTTTCGTCACCATATGAGCGGGGAGAAGCATCACGTGCGTGCTCACAGGCGCCAGTCCGGACTCTCCCTGATCGAGTTGATGATCTCGCTCGCGCTGGCGGCACTGTTCCTGCTGGGTATCGTCGTGCTGTTCCAGCAGAGCAAGAGCAGTGCGCTGCAGGACGAACAGATTGCCCGCATGCAGGAGAACGGGCGCTACGCGCTGCGGGTTCTCTCGCGCGAACTGGCGATGATGAACTACTTCGGCGGCATGATCGACGTCGACACGTCCGAGCCGCTGCAGTTCGAGAGCAAGCTCGACAACGAGGACGGCTGCAACGCCGACTGGCTGCTCGAGATAGACACGCCGCTCGAGTTCTCCGACAAGGATGACAGTACCGACAGCGTCGACGATCCCGATTACACCTGTATCAACGAGAATACCGAAATCGTCGACGGGACCGACGTGCTGGCCATCAAGCGGGTCGGCGACTATGCGGCGCGCGAGTACGATGCCGATGGCGACGCGACCGGCACGCTGACGGCGAATACGCCGTACTTCTTCACGAACGGATCGATCGGACTGCTCTACAAAGCGGCAAGCACGACCGACCCGTGCGCCGCCTGTGCACTGTCGGTGCCCCAGTTCTCCTCGAACATCCGCCAGTACCAGCCGCAGATCTTCTTCGTGCGCCCCAACTCCTCGGGCGCCGATGGCATTCCGTCGCTGGTGCGCGAAACGCTCGTCGAGGATGCGATGCAGGCCCAGGTGCTCGTGGAAGGCATCGAGGACATGCAGGTCGAGTGGGGCGTGGACGGCAACGATCTCGATCTTGCGCCGGATTATTACACGCCTGATCCGGACGGCACCGAGCTGGGCAATGCGGTGAGCGCACGCATCTTCCTGCTGGTGCGAAGCCTCAATCAGGTGACGGGCTACGTGAACGACAAGACCTACAATCTTGGCAGCAAGGTGATTGAGCCTAGTAACGATGCTTTTTACCGCCGTGTTTATTCGACGACGGTGCAGCTGCGCAACAGCGAGAAGCTGCAGATGTCGTCCTCGGATTGATTGGCGGGTGGCGAGGAGAATGAACGTGCACCAGAGCAAGTCAGCGGCTATGGAGCGTCAGCGGGGCGTGGCGCTGGCCGTGGGGCTGATAATCCTGCTGTTGCTCACCGTGCTCGGCATCACCGCCATGCGCAGCAGCATCTTCGAGCTGCAGATGGCGCGCAACGAGGAGGCGCGCCTGAGCGCTTTCGAGCGCGCGCAGTCAATCATCGATGCGGTGATCGACCGGCCGGCCAACCTGAAGGGCGGCGAGCCGGGCGAAACCAACTGCAACGAGAACGTGGATGACTGCGACCACGCCGACGTGGCGATCGAGGACGACCTGATCGAGCCGCCGCACGACGAGCGCACGCAGGCCAGGGTCACCTATCGCTACTGCCGGGGCAAGGTGCCGCGCCGGCTCAACGTCAGCGAAGACGAATTCGACGGCGCGTGGTTCAGCGTCGAGGGCGCCTATGACGCCTCGGATGCCAAGCTCGGCCGCTCGGCGCTGGACCAGGGCGTACTGGTGGTGATCCGACAGGGGCCCCAGGGGGGCTGTGAATGATCTCGTGTCGCATGCAATTCGGGAGAGAGTCATGAAAATTTCGCACATCTGCCGGGCCTTCGCCTGCACGCTGGCGCTCACCGCACCCACCGCGGGCTACAGCGACGACACCGACATCTTCTTCAACGCGGCAGACCCCGATGCGGACGTCCCCGAACCGCTGGTGATGCTCTCGCTGGACCTGCGTCCGAACAACATCACTGCCGGCTATTGCACGTTGTACGCGGACTGCGAACAGGTGCTGGGCGAGAAGATCAACGCCAAGCTCGAGCAGGTCAACGAGGACTGGAACCTGGGGCTCAGCGCCATCACCCGCTTCGACGCGATACGCGCCGTCTACGCCACGCTTTTCGACGAGCTCGAGGGCGTCAAGGTCGGCATGATGGTGAGCCATGCGGACGACGGCGCCTACGTGCTGCGGGGCTTCCGCAGCTTCGTGGCGAACGACACCAACCACGCCAAGGAAGAACTGTCACGCAAGCTGTTCTCCCTGCCGCAGCCGGTACAGAGCGGCGGTGGCGGTGGCGGTGGCGGTGGCGGTGGCGGCGGCGCAAGTCCGCCCGCGACGTGCACCGGGTCGGTCAGCGCCGACAAGACGATGACGGCTTTTGGCATGAATTTCACGATCACCGACGTGGTGGTCTCGGAAGGCGGCACGGCCGAATTTACGATCACCGGAAGCGGCAGCAACACCGAGAACAGCGATAAGACCTTGACGATCACTGCCGCCAGCGGCGGAGCGGCCGGCGTCGACTCGGCGACGTCGCCGGGAGACTATGGCAACCTGTCACTCACGTCGGCCACGATCCAGAAGAAGAAGCCGCCGTTCAAGACGCCGAACGCGACGTCGTTCACGGTGACGGTGCCCACGGTCGGCGATACGCTCCTCGAGCCGAAGGAAGATTTCAAGGTCACGCTGGCCATGGCCGGGATTGCGGACACCGCGGTCGGTTACGCCAGCGTTTGCAACGTGCCGTCCGGATTCAGCGTCGACGATCCGGTGGCGGTGGTCGAAGGCAACAACGTAATCTTCACCGTTACCCGCGCTGGCCCTACGACCAGCGCCGCAACGGTTCAATATGCAACGGTCGACGACACCGCGCGCGCGGGAAGCGACTTCACGGCGAAAACCGGCACGCTCAATTTCCCCGTCGGGAGCAGTTCGCAGACGGTGACGGTGGCTACACTGGCCGACGGTGACAGCACCGGCCCGGAAACGTTCACGCTGCGCCTGTCCAACGCCTCGGGCAGCAACCTCATCATCGACGAGGACGGCACCGGCACCATCGAGGAGCCACCGCCCGTCTGTGAATCGAATGAAATCGGCGCCAACCAGGCGCACAAGTACCAGGGGGCCGAGCTCTACTTCGAAATGTTCCGTTACCTGACGGGCGGACCGGTCAAGTCCGGTCATTGGGGCGACAACGACTACACCGGTCCGGCGAACAAGAACCTCGACGAGGAGTGCTACCTGCCGGGCCTCGAGAGCCTGGATCCGGACGGCGGCGTCGACGCGGTGCTGGCCTGGGATACCGGCAACCGGCCGACGACCGTGACCGGTGGCGAGGCCGATCCCTACGTTGAGCAGAACGGCTTTTACGTGTCGCCGCTTGGGGAGGATTCGCAGTGCGCCGGCACCTACGCGATCAACATGCTGTTCGGCGTGTCGCAGCAGGACAACGATTTCAACAGCGACATCAACGCCGCGCGCAGCGCGGGTGGCACCGGCACGGCGGCCGAGGGCGGCGCGCAGGCGACCAACAGCAACGCCTTCGCCGACATGATCGACTTCCTGGACAAGACCGATCTCGCGGACGATTCCTTCCCGAACTGGAGCGGTGGGGATGCGCCCGAGGGCGAGCAGAATGTAACCACCTATATCCTGCGTCTCGGGGGTCCGCCCGGGCAGTTCGCGCCCTATGCGGAGGCCGGTGCGAACGTGCTCGACGCCGAGGACGCGAGCATGGAGGAACTGCTGGCGCAGCTGACTGAGATTTTCAACCAGATCCTCAGCGTGAGCGCCTCCTTCGTGGCGGCCTCGGTGCCGGTGAACGTGTTCAACCGCGTCGAGTTCAGTGACGACATCTTCATCGCGCTGTTCAACGCCGACGAGGACCAGGGCCCGTTCTGGCCGGGCAACCTGAAGAAGCTGAAGCTCGGTTATAACGCGCAGGGCGGGCTGATAGTGCACGACGCGCTGGACAGCAACAATTCGGCCATTGCGACTGGCGGGCGCATCAACTACAGCGCGCTCAGCTTCTGGACCTCGGCCAGTGCACTGCCCGACCCGGGCACGACCAACGACGTCGATGCCGGCGACGAGCAGCAGTGGAAGGTCGTCGGGCGCGACGGGCCCTTCGCCTCCCGCGGCGGCGCGGGGCACCGCATCCCGGGCTTCACGGTGTCCGCGAGTTCGTCGAATCCTGGTGATCCCGGGATTGCGAACGACGAGGACAAGCGCCAGGTGTTCACCGATGTCGATACCGGTCAGTCGCTGATGGCCCTCGACATGGAGGACACCACGGCCGACGGACTTCTGACTCCACTGGGCGCCGCGAACCGGGCCGAAGCGCGCCAGCTGATCTGCTACGCCCGGGGGCTGAAAGGTTGCCCGTCGGACGGGTCGGAACCGACCACGCGCGCGGCCAGGCCCTGGATGCTGGCCGACGCGCTGCATTCGCGCCCGCTGCCGCTCAACTATGGCGCACGCAGTGGCTTCTCGAAGCAGAACCCGGACATCCGCGTGCTGATGGGCAGCAATGACGGTTTCTTTCACATGTTCCAGAACACCGAGGCCAGCACGACCTGCGGCGACACGGATACCAGCGGTGAGGTAGACGGCGACGAAGCCCCCTGTACCGAGTCCGGAAAGGAGAACTGGGCCTTCATGCCGCGCGAAGTCATGGACACCGTCAAGGCGCACCGCAACGGCGTCGTGCCCATCGGTTCGCCGGTGCACCCGATCGGGGTCGATGGCGAGCCGATGGTGATGATAGACGCAGGTGATGACAAGGCCACCATCGACAGCGGGGAAGGCGATACCGCGTGGGTATTCTTCGGCCTGCGCCGCGGCGGTGCGGCCTACTATGGGATGGACATCTCGGATCCCGACGAGCCGGAGCTGATGTGGCGCATCGATGCCAACACGCCGGGCTTCGAGGAACTCGCGCTGACATTCTCGACGCCGACGCCAGCGGTGGTGATGTACGGTGACGAACCGGTGCGTGTGCTGGTGTTCGGCGGTGGCTATTACGGTGACGGCGGGCGGATGGCGACCTCGGACACCACGCCGCGCAAGGGCTACGACAACTACGATTCGACCGTGGCGCCCGACCTCAGCGGCACCGAGCCCAAGGGCAACGCGATCTACATCGTGAACGCCGAGACGGGCGACCTGATCTGGAAGGCCGTGGACAACGGTGCAATTACGACAAATGGCACTACCGGAGTGGTTTTCGACAACAACACCGGGCTCGATCACAGCATTGTGGCCGAGATTGCCGTGGTCGACGGCAACGAGGACGACATCGACGAGCGGGCCTACGTCGGAGACATGGGCGGCAACATCTGGCGCATCGATCTGCCACGAAACCTCGATCCCGCAGACGACGCGGACAACCGCGATAACTGGAAGGTCACCAAGCTCGCGGCGCTGGGCGATGGGGGGGCAAACGGCGGTGACGACGATCGGCGCTTCATGAACCGAATCGACGTGGTCTTCGCGGACGATCCCAATTCCAGTCCCGGCACCTTTGATGCGCTCGTCATCGGTTCGGGCGACCGTGAGCATCCGAAGCAGACCGCGCGTGAGGACTACCTGTTCGTGATCAAGGATCCCTACGGAACCTCGGTTCCGACATCGGGGGCGAGCGCCGCGGTGGGGATCGACGATTTGGCCAACGCGGACTGCTTCCTGGTCAGCGGCGCGCCGACCTCGGGTTGCACGAATGCAGCCGATTTGCTCGACAATGGCTACAAGCTGCCGCTGACCGAGCCCGGCGAGAAGGTCCTGTCACCCACGCTCACTATCGGCGGGCAGGTGTATTTTTCGACCTACCTGCCCGAGGGCGGTCCGACGGAAGCGGCGGAGTGCAACGCCATGAAACTCGGTATCGGGCGTGGCTACGCGGTGAGCCTGTTCAACGGTCGGCCGGTGATCAATCGCAACATCACGGACGACAACGGCCTCGAGTCTCCGACGACCTCGGCTGATCGGTGGGAGGACGACTCCTGGGGATCGGGTATTCCCACCGAGTACCAGTCGCTGGGTGGCAACTACATCATGGGTCGGCCGGGCGCTTTCCAGAACGCGAACGTTTCGAGCTACTACCGCACTTACTGGTACGAAAAAGATGTGGATCATTGACAGTCAGCGTAAGGAACGCAGCATGCAGCGCCGGGGAAGCAAGGGATTCACCCTCATCGAGCTGATGGTGACGGTGATCGTCCTCGGCATTCTTGTTGCCATCGCGCTGCCGGCCTATACGGGCTTCGTGCTGAAGGGGAACCGGGCGGCTGCCAAGGCAAAACTGCTGGACGTGGCAGCACGGCAGGAGGTCTACTTCGGCGACAACAAGGTCTACACGAACACGATGGCCGCATTCGGTTTCCCCACGATCACGATGGGGGTCGACGATAAATCGAACTGGGTAGCGCCCGACGCGAACGACGCGATCTATGTGATCAGTCTGACGATTGCCAACGGCGGCATGGGCTTTACCGCGACGGCCGACACGGCGAACCGCCAAACCGCGGACGACGACAAGTGTGCGACATTCACGGTGACCAATACCGGGCGGCGCGACGCCACGGGCAGTCTCGGCGTCGAATGTTGGAAATGATGGGCGGTAGCCCGCTCGGGAACTCGGACCGGCAGCCGGCAGACGCGCTCCTGTGGGTTGTTCAGTTGCAGCGTAGCGGATTGCCGTTGCGATCCTCCACGATGCCGTCGCCGTCCGAATCCACGGCAGCGCGTGGGCGTCCGGTGACGTTGAGGATCAACTGTCGTGCCTGACGGGCGTCGCCACTGGCGGGACACCAGGTGAAGTTGCCGAACTCGAGCGCGGCGCCGTCCGGCCTGAAACGCAGGTAGCTTCGGTTGCCCGAGGCGCTCCAGCGGACGAGTCCGTTGTGGGTCAGTTCCGAGACCTGGAAAATTTCCTCGCCGGCATCCGCGCGGCGGTTGCGGTTGCTATCCACGAAGACCAGTGTCGGGTTGCCATTCCAGGTCCTGGAACAACTGCTGCCGTCGGCAGTCCCGCACAGCGTCACGTCGCGTCGTGTCAACACGGCCATCTGTCTTGCCGAGGCCAGCAGCGCATACAACTCCCTGATGCTGCCATCCGCCCGCGTCGTGCCCACCAGCCGCTGCATGCCCGGCACGCCGACCCCCAGCAGTATCGCGAGTATCGAGAGCACCGCCAGCAGCTCGACCAGCGTCATGCCGTGATCGAGCCGGCGGCGCGGGCCCGTCCCTGGGCGTTGCGCGTTCATGCCGCAAGTCTCCTTCCGTGGAACGCCGCGAATCCGTTCGCGGCGGTTTCACGGTAGGCGAATCGTGGAGGGGTGTCTGTAGGAAATGTCTGATCTTTTGGGGGTAGGTAGATTTCGGCAAATGCCGAACTGCGGCGGCGCGCCGGCGCATTTGAGCGTCATTCAAGGGCGGATGCACTCGATCTCGACTTCGCTGCCCAGGCGCATCCACGCCTTGTCCGCGGTGATTGCCCGCGCGCCGCGCTGCTTCGCGAGTGCGAGGCATGCGCGGTCGCCGAGCGACAGCCCGAGTTTGCGTGTGTGGGCGGCCAACTCGCCGCTCAGGACCGCCTGTTCGCTATCGAATGTCACGAACACCAGCGGGAGGACGCCGAGAATTTTCTCGATCTGCGGCATTGCCACACCGTCCGCCCGCATCTTTCCGATGAATTCGGCCTGGTTGACGGTGCTCATGACGCAATCCGCCGACTCGAGGTACTGCTCGACCAGTTCCGCGCCCTTTTCCTGCTGCAGGAACGCGAACAGTGCGGAAGTGTCCAGCACTACGGTGCTCATTCTGCCTTCGCTTCCTTGCGCCGTTGTGCGATGAGTTCATCTGCCATCGACCGGCTGCGCTGCTCCGGCAGAGCCGCCTGGAACATGGTTCGCGCCTTTTCCATTCGTGTCCGCCGTGTGCTCAGGCGAGCCTCGCCGTCCACCAGTTCCCAATACACGATATCGCCGTCGCGCAGGTGCAGGGCCTGGCGGATTTCCGCGGGTATGACCACCCGGCCATTTTCGGAGACCTTCATCGCTAACATATTGGCAAGCATCTCCAGCTGCTGGAAGGGATGGCATTAGTGTGAATGACTGGTAGACATGATAATACCTGGTAGATATTTGGCCAATTGTCACATTGCGACGACTGGCAGGAGCACGCGGGTGATCAAGGGTGGAGCGCGCATCCAGAGCCACAACTGCCATGGCAGTCATCCTGACCGGCACATGGCAGCGTGGTCTGGTTCGGGCCATCCCTGGCCACGGGTCTCGTCCTGAGACCTTCCTTCCATGGAGCACCGCGAATCCTTTCACGGCGGTTTGACGGTAGGTGAATCGTGGCGGGGTGTCTGTAGGAAATGTCTGATCTTTTGGGGGGAGGGCATGTGTCGGCACGAGTGCCGACCCACAGTCATCTCGCCATGAATGGCGACCCACGGATCAGTCGATGCCCAGCTTCGTCAGCCGGTAGCGCAGCGAGCGGAACGTCATGCCCAGGCGCTTGGCGGCGGCGGTGCGGTTATTTGCCGCCCTGGGTTGGTGCCCGGCAACCGCAGGCCAGGTGCGGTACCCGAGAGCCAGCGGTCAGGGCGGAGGATTTTGCGTTTCTGCCTTGACTGTTTGTCCCACTTTTCAGTGTTCTCGCTACCGGATTCACGGGCCTACATTCCCAAATACACGTCGATTTACTCCCCGTTACACGTTAACATGCTCAGCTATGAACGATACACAATCTCTTTACCCTCGGCTGATCGGGCCGCGGATAGCAGAGGCGATGGCGGATACGCCCGTCGTGCTGGTGGCTGGTCCTCGTCAGGCGGGCAAAACGACGCTGGTGCGCCAGATGGCTGCCCAAGGGATGCGCTACCTGACTCTGGATGACGAGCTAACGCTATTGGCGGCCAAAGAGGACCCGGTCGGCATGATCCGAAGCCTGGATCGCGCGGTGATCGATGAGATTCAGCGTGCACCACAGCTATTGCTGGCCATCAAAAAGAACATCGACGAGGACCGGCGGCCGGGTCGTTTTCTCCTGACGGGATCCGCCAATTTGATGGCGCTGCCAACCGTTGCAGACTCGCTCGCAGGGCGGATGGAGACCTTGATCCTGCTGCCGTTGTCGCAAAGTGAAACGCACTACAGCACTGCAAACTGGATCGACCAGGCGTTTGCCGGTCAGATATTGAGCGTGGTCAAGCCCTTGCTGGGCGATGACCTGGTCGAGGCAGTGTTAACCGGGGGATACCCGGAGGCGGTTGCTCGTGCGATGCCCCGCCGCAGGACGGCGTGGGCAAGGCAGTACATCGACGCCATCATCCAGCGTGATGTGCGTGATGTGGCGGCTATCGACAAGCTTGACGAGTTGCCTCGCTTCTTGCGCGCTTTGGCGCAAGTCTCCGGCCAGATGTGCAACTACTCCCAGCTCGGTGGGCAAGTTGGCCTCGACCACAAGACCGCCGCGCGTTATATCGGCGTCTTCGAGCAGATGTATTTGCTGCGGCGCATCGAGGTTTGGGCGCGCAATCGGCTGAACCGAGTGGTCAAGACGCCGAAAGTGCATTTCCTCGATTCCGGCTTGCTGTCGACGCTGGCGGATGTGACGCGCGCGGTTGCCGTGGGGGATCGGGGTCGATTTGGCAACGTGCTGGAGACATTCGTCTTTGGTGAACTGCTCAAGCACACGACGACGGCGGAGGGTGATCACCAGCTGCTCTATTACCGTGATCACGATCAAAACGAGGTGGATTTCGTCATCGAGAACGCAGCGGGTCATCTGGTCGGGGTGGAAGTGAAGGCCTCTGCGACGGTAAAAGAAAGTGACTTGCGTGGACTCAAGCGCCTGGCCAGCGTTGCGGGGAATCAATTCAAACTGGGTGTGATCCTGTACGACGGCACGGAAACCTTGCCGCTTGGACAGAGCCTGTGGGCTGCGCCCATTTCTTCCTTGTGGGGTGGGTTCAATAAGCTCGGACAATAGTTTTTTGCATGCCGCCTCCAAGCGCGTTGGGGATCGGCCGATGCCGCTCGGTGGAGCACATTTCGGCATGAATGCCGACCTACGGGGGGTCAGGTGTCAGCATGAATGGCGATCCACGGATCAGTCGATGCCGAGCTTCTTCAGGCGGTAGCGCAGCGAGCGGAACGTCATGCCCAGGCGCTTGGCGGCGGCGGTGCGGTTCCAGCGCTCCAGTTCCAGCGCGCGCATGATCGCGCGCCGTTCGATGCCTTCGAGGTATTCCTCCAGCGGCACGTTGGGTAACTCTGCCAGGGCGTCCAGCTCGGCTGCGGGTTCGGAGGCGGCGTGGCTGTGCGCCACCGGGTTCGCGCCGGGAAGGCGCAGGTCCGGCGCGCGGATCACGTTGCCGTCGCAGAGCGTGAATGCGCGTTCGAGGATGTTCTCCAGTTCGCGCACGTTGCCCGGGAAGGCGTAGGCGAGCAGCGCCTGCAGCGCGTCCTCGTGCAGGCGCGGCGCGGCGGTGTTGTATTCCTCGGCCAGGCGCCGGATGCAGGCCTCGGCAATCAGCGCGATGTCGGCCGCCCGTTCGCGCAGGCTGGGCACGCGCAGTTCGATCACGTTGATGCGGTAGAACAGGTCGCGGCGGAACAGGCCCTGCTCGACCTCCTCGCCGAGATTCTTGTGGGTGGCACTCAGGATGCGCACGTCGACGCGGATCTCCTGTTCGGTTCCCACCGCGCGCACGGCCTTTTCCTGGATCGCGCGCAGCAGCTTGACCTGCATCGGCAGCGGCAGGTCGGCCACTTCGTCCAGGAACAGCGTGCCGCCGTTGGCGGCCTGGAACAGGCCCTGCTTGTCGGCGACCGCGCCGGTGAAGCTGCCCTTGCGGTGGCCGAAGAACTCGCTCTCCATCAGTTCGCCGGGAATGGCGCCGCAGTTGACCGGCACGAAGGGTCCGGCGGCGCGCGCGCCGTTGGCGTGGATCAGCCGCGCCACCAGTTCCTTGCCGGTACCGGATTCGCCGGTGATGTACACCGGCGCCTGGCTGCGCGCGAGGCGCACGATCTGCTGGCGCAGGTGCACCATGGGCTCGGTGTCGCCCAGCAGCTGCACCTGTTCCGGGCACTGCAGGGTCGCGGTGGCCTCGCCCAGGCGCAGCGCGTTGCTCACCAGGTTGCGCAGCCGTTCGAGGTCGATCGGCTTGGTCAGGAAATCGAAGGCGCCCGCCTTCATCGAGTCGATGGCGAGCTCGATGCTGCCGAAGGCCGTGATCACCGCCACCGGCATGCCCTCGTGGTTCTGCTGCACGTGCTCGATCAGCTGCAGCCCGGTACCGTCGGGCAGCTTCATGTCGGTCAGGCAGAAGTCGAAGCGACGCTTCTCCAGCATCCGGCGCGCACCGTCGAGGCTCTCGGCGCAGAAGGCATCGAGCCCCATGCGGCGCACCGTCATCGCGAGCAGTTCGCGAATGTCCGGCTCGTCGTCGATGATCAGGATTGCGGGACTGCTCATTGCTTCTCTCCCGATGCCAGGGCCTTGTTCGCGGAGTCGGATACCACCGTCGCGCCGCGCCGCTCCGGGTGCGGGAAGTTCAGGCGAAAGCAACTCCCGGTGGCGGGTCCGTGCAGGTATTCCAGCCGGACCTGGTTGGCCTCGCAGAGCTCGCGCGCCAGGTACAGCCCGAGGCCCGTGCCGCTGTGCTCGGTGGTGAAGAACGGTTCGAATATCCTCGAGATGTTCTCCTCGGGTACACCCTGGCCCTGGTCGATCACGTCGAGTTGCGTGAGGCCGGTGATGGTGTCGCTGTGGACCGCCAGGCGCAGCGACGCCGTGCCGGTTGCGCGCAGGCTGTAGCGCAGGCCGTTCTCGCACAGATTGGTCAGCACCTGGCGCAGGTGGACGGGGTCGGCGCGAACGTTCAATTGCTCCGTGCCGGGGGCGAGTTCCACGCTCACCAATTGCCCGCCGTCGCGCGCGCCCAGTTCGGCGGCGAAGTCGCGCAGCCAGTCGCCAAGCGCGATCAGTTCGGGGCGGGGCTGCTGGCCGCGCGAGAGCGTCAGCACGCTCTCGATGACGTCGTTGGTGCGCCGGGCGTTGCCGATCACGATCTCGACCAGGCGCGAATCCTCGCGCGGCAGTGCCGGCGATTCGCGCAGCAGCTGCGCGGCGTGGCTGATCGAACCGAGCGGGTTGCGTATCTCGTGCGCGATGCTCGCGGTGAGGCGGCCCAGCGAGGCGAGCTTGAGCTGCTGCGCCTGCTGCGCGATCTGCGAGAAGTCCTCGGCGAAGATCAGCGTGCCGTTGCCGCTGGGTCCCTTCAGGCGCGTGAACGCCAGCTGCACCAGCGGTCCGTTCTGGCGCAGGCGCAGCGGCGCTTGCGCGCGCTGCGCATTGGCGCGCCAAAGCTCGAGCAGATCCTGCACCACGCGCGGAAGGCGCAGCGGCACGCCACCGCCCTCTGCCATCTCGTGGCGGTCGATGCCGAGCAGCTGCGCGGCCGATTCGTTGGCGATGCGTACGCGATCATGTGCATCGACGAACATGATGCCGGTGCGCATGCGCTGCACGATCAGCTGGTTGAGCTGCTGCAATTCGACGACTTCCGCGGCCTTCTGGGTCGCCAGCTGCTGGCTGAGGCGCAGGCGTGCCGCGAGCCGCTGCACCAGCAGCGAACTGATGAAGAGCAGCATGCCGAGCAGGCCGGCGGGCAGCAGCGTGGACAATTCGTTGTTGCGCGTGAGCACCAGCGCGGTGGCGTCCGCGAGCACCGCGAGGCTGGCGACCGCCGCGACCAGCGTGGCGATCTGCCCGGACACGAAGATCGCCGCGGCGGCCACCGTGACCATCAGCAGGATCGCGAAACCGCTGTTGATTCCGCCGCTGGCGTGCGTGATCAGCACCAGTGCCGCGATGTCCAGCACCAGGATCAGGAACACGTGGCGCGGTCGCGGGTGGCGCGGGCGGGCCAGCACGCCGACGAGCACCGCGAGGTTGAGCACGGCGTAGGGGATGGCGGTGCCGAGGTACAGCAAGGGCAGGAATACCGTTTCGGTGCGCCCGGCGCTGAATGCGAAATAGCTCAACAGCAGCAGGATCGAAAGCGCGAAGCGGTACCAGGCGTAGATCCTGAGCAGCGGATCGCCGCCGTCGGGCGTAACGGGGAGGCTCGTCGCCACGGATCAGGTCCCGCTGCTGCCTTGCGTGTGCTGGCGGCGGTGGTCCTCGCAGCAGAACCAGCGCGAGTCCTCGACGATGGCCTGGTCGCGCGGCACATGCACGGAACAGAATGCGCACTCCACCATGACTTCACCGCGCAGCGAGGGCGGCTGCTCGGGCCCGCGCATGCGTGGCGCCATCACCATGCGGTAGAGGCGCCAGGCGATGAACGCGACCGCGAACAGCAGTATCAGGCGGAACAGCAGCATTGGGGGGTAGTCCTGAGGGCTCGGTCGGCGAATCGTGTTCCTATTCTAGACCGATGCCGCATCGGGTGACCCGTGGGTCCGGATTTATCCGGACAGGCCATGGCATCCACCCTATGTCCGCATGAATGCGGCCCACGTTGGCCCATGTCCGCATGAATGCGGACCCACGGGAGCGGCTTTGCCTGCGGCGGGCCGATTGCGTGACAATGCCGCCTCAGCGTTTCACCGCAGGCGAGAGTTCAACATGGCGCAGCTGGTCGTGGTCATGGCGCAGGTCAATCCGCTGGTCGGCGACATCGACGGCAACGCCGCCGCGATCGTGGCGCGCAGCCGCGAGGCGGTGACGGCGCACGGGGCGCAGGTGGTGGTGTTTCCCGAGCTCGCGCTGACCGGCTATCCGCCCGAGGACCTGCTGCTGCGCCCGAGCATCGCGCTGCGCGTAGAGCGCGCGCTGGAGCGCCTGCGCCGAGAGCTCCCCGACGTGTGGGTGCTGGCGGGGTATCCGCGCCGCAGCGAGCGCGGGCTCGAGAACGTCGCGGGCCTGCTCAAGGGCGGCGAGCTCGTGGCCGAGTACGCCAAGATGGAGCTGCCGAATTACCAGGTCTTCGACGAGAAGCGCTATTTCGTGGCCGGCGAGCGGCCCTGCGTGGTCGAGATCGAGGGCTTCCGCGTCGCGCTGTCGGTGTGCGAGGACATCTGGCACGAGCGCCCCACGGCGCTCGCGGTGGCCGAGGGCGCGGAGCTGGTGCTCAACATCAACGCCTCGCCGTTTCATCTCGGCAAGCACGCGGAGCGGCGCAGGATCGTCGAGCGTCGCGCCGTCGCCGGCGGCGTCGGCGTGATCTACGTCAACCAGGTCGGCGGCCAGGACGAACTGGTGTTCGACGGCGGATCGATGGCGATAGCGCGCGACGGCACCCTGGCCGTGCTGGCGCCGCATTTCGCGCAAGGCCTGTACCCGGTGCGCATCGCGCGTGACGCCCGGGGCCACGTCGTGATCGCGCCCGGCGCGGTCGCGACCGAGCCGAACCTGCACGCCACGGTCTACGCGGCGCTGGTCACCGGTGTGCGCGACTATGTGGACAAGAACCGGTTCAAGGGCGTGGTGCTGGGACTCTCGGGCGGCATCGATTCGGCGCTCACGCTGGCCGTGGCGGTGGATGCGCTCGGGCCGCAACGCGTCGAGGCGGTGATGATGCCGTTTCGCTACACCGCGGCGATGAGCATCGAGGATGCCGAAGCGCAGGCCGCGACGCTGGGCGTGGGTTTCAAGGTCATCCCGATCGGGCCGATGTTCGACGCCTTCATGGGCGCGCTGGACGAGGAGTTCGCGGGGCGCGCCGTCGACACCACCGAGCAGAACATCCAGGCACGCTGTCGCGGCGTGCTGCTGATGGCGATCTCCAACAAGAAGGGATTCCTGGTGCTCACCACGGGCAACAAGAGCGAGATGGCTGTCGGCTACTCCACGCTCTACGGCGACATGGCCGGCGGTTTCGACGTGCTGAAAGACGTGCCGAAGACGCTGGTTTTCGAGCTGGCGCGTTACCGCAACAGCATCGCAGCGGTGATTCCCGAGCGCGTGATCGAGCGCCCGCCGTCGGCGGAACTGGCGCCCGACCAGAAGGACGAGGACTCGCTGCCGCCCTACAGCGTGCTGGACCGGATCCTGGAGCGTTACGTCGAGCGCGACATGAGCGCCAACGCGATCATCGACGAGGGCTTCGATGCCGAGACCGTGCGCCGCGTGGTGCGCATGGTTGATCTGAACGAGTACAAGCGCCGGCAGGCGCCCATCGGTCCGCGCATCACCCGCAAGGCCTTCGGCCGCGACCGGCGCTACCCGGTGACATCGGGCTGGCTGGCGGGGGATTGATCTGTGGGACTGATTCGTGGGTCCGGATGAATCCGGACCCACGGAGGACAATTGTCCGGATGAATCCGGACCTACGGTGCGTTGTCGAACAGGTCGCGGTTGTCGAACACGGGCGGGGCGGCGCGGTCTACCAGACCGAAGGTGAGCATGTTCGCCCAGGAGCGGTCGTCCTCGCCGGGAACGTACTGCGCTAGGAAGTTGCCCGCTTCGTCCAGCGAGGGATGCTGCGGGTAATTGCGGCGCAGCGCGGCGATCGCGTTGTCGGCGAGCTCCGGCATGTCGAGGATGATATAGGCCTGCGCCATCACCGCCAGGCCGTCCGGCACCGCCGGAGTCTCCTGGAAGTTCTCCACCACGTAGCGTCCGCGGTTCAGCGCGGCGACATGGGCGCGACGCTTGAAATAGTAGTTGGCCACGTTGATCTCGTAGCGTGCCAGCAGGTTGCGCAGGTGCACCATGCGCGCGCGCGCGTCGGCGGCGTACTCGGAGTTCGGGAAGCGCGACAGCAGTTGCGAGAAGTCGGCGAAGGACTGCCGCGCCGGGCCGGGGTCGCGCTTGGTCATGTCCGTGGGCAGGAAGCGCTCCAGCAGGCCCTGGCTCTCGGTAAACGACGCCAGGCCCTTCATGTAGTAGGCGTAATCCACGTTCGGGTGCTGGGGGTGCAGGCGGATGAAGCGCTCGGCCGCGGCCACGGCTTCCTCGTGGTCGTAGTTGCGGTAGTGCGCGTAGATCAGTTCCAGCTGTGCCTGCTCGGCGTAGGGGCCGAAGGGGTAACGGGCCTCGAGCAACTGAAGGTTCTTGATCGCGAGATCGAAGTTGCTGTTGTCGAGGTTCTTGCGTGCCGTGTCGTAGAGTGCGCGCTCGCCCTGGTCCGGCGGCACGTCGTCCTCCTTGCTGAACATGGAGCAGCCGGCCAGGGTGGTGGTCAGCATCACGACGAGCAGGGAATGGAGCAATCGCATCGGTGTTCCGCTTGAAGGGCTTGGAGCTTTGCAGGCGGCGTATTTAACCACACCGGCGCCGCGCCCGCCAAAGCGCGCCCCCGGGTGCGTGCTAGACTCGCGCGCTCGCCCGGGGCGCTTCGCTCAGGGGCGCGGCAAACGACCATGGAATCGATCACCCGCAACGTCCTCGTCACCGGGCAGGATGCCGGGCTGCGCCTCGATCAGGCGGCGGCGCGGCTGCTGCCGGAATTCTCGCGCACGCGGCTGCAACAGTGGATCCGCGAGGGCAAGCTGCGCGTCAACGGCGAGGCCAGGACCCCGCGCGACGTGGTGTTCGATGGCGACACGCTGAATCTGCAGGCGCAGACCGAGCCGCAGGGGCAGTGGACGGCCACCGCGATGGATCTCGCGATCCTGTACGAGGACGAGTCGATCCTGGTGATCGACAAGCCGGTCGGGCTGGTCGTGCATCCGGCGGCCGGGCACGCGGACGATACCCTGCTGAACGGGTTGCTGGAGCACTGCCCGGCGTTGACCGAGGTGCCGCGCGCGGGCCTCGTGCACCGGCTCGATCGCGACA
The DNA here is from genome assembly GCA_016718385.1 of Gammaproteobacteria bacterium. Taxonomy (GTDB): domain Bacteria; phylum Pseudomonadota; class Gammaproteobacteria; order Pseudomonadales; family UBA5518; genus UBA5518. Next base: position 180,885 of record JADKDK010000006.1, on the reverse strand, counting down.
CCAGCGGCGTGCTGGTGGTGGCGAAGACGCTGGCGGCGCAGACTTTCCTGAGCGCCGCGATCCAGGCGCGCGAGGTCAGCCGCGAATACCGCGCGGTGGTGAACGGCGTGCTGGTCAGCGGCGGGACCATCGACAAGCCGATGGGGCGCCATCCGCGCGATCGTCAGCGCATGGCCGTGCTGTCCTCCGGTGGCCGGCACGCCATCACCCATTACCGCGTGCTCAGCCGTTACCGCGCGCACAGCCTGCTGGCGGTGATGCTCGATACCGGGCGCACGCACCAGATCCGCGTGCACATGGCCTCCGAAGGGCATCCGATCGTGGGCGACCCGGTCTACGGCGGGCGACCCCGGGTGCCGCGCGGCGCCGCGCCGGAGTTGCTCGAGTGCCTGCGCGGCTTCCGCCGCCAGGCGCTGCATGCCTTCCGTTTGCGCTTCGCGCACCCTGCCAGCGGCGAGGCGATGCAGTTCGAAGCGCCGTTGCCCGAGGACATGCGCACGCTGATCGCGGCGCTGCAGGCGGATTGCCAGGAGCACGCCGATGACTGACGCTCCCATGTTCATCGCCGCCGACTGGCCGGCGCCGGCGCAGGTGCATGCCGGCGTGAGCACGCGCAACGGCGGCAGCAGCGCCGCGCCCTGGGATTCGCTGAACCTGGCGCAGCACGTGGGCGACGACGCCGCGGCCGTCGCGCGCAACCGCCGCATCCTGGCCGCGGCGCTCGACCTGCCCGCGGAGCCGGCGTGGCTGGAGCAGGTGCACGGCTGCACCGTGGTCGAGGCCCGCCGCGAAGGCATCGTGCGCACGGGTGACGCGGCGCACACGTCGGCGCCCGGCGTGGTGTGCGCGGTGATGACGGCCGACTGCCTGCCGGTGCTGCTCACCGACCGCGCGGGCACGCAGGTCGCGGCGGTGCATTGCGGCTGGCGCGGGCTCGCCGCCGGCGTGCTGGCGGCCACCGTGGCGCGTTTCGCGTGTCCGGGCACGGAGTTGCTCGCCTGGCTGGGCCCGGCGATCAGCCAGCGCGCCTTCGAGGTGGGTGCCGAGGTGCGCGAGGCCTTCCTGGCCCCGTGCCGCGAGGAGTACGCGCGCGGCGCAGTGCGCGCGGCTTTCCTGCCCGCGCGAGACGGCGCGTCGAGGTACCACGCCGACCTCTACGCGCTGGCGCGTGTCGCGCTCGCCGCGCTCGGCGTGAACCGCGTCTACGGCGGCGGATTCTGCACTGTCGGCTCGCCCGAGCTGTTCTATTCCTACCGCCGTGACGGGCTGACCGGCCGCATGGCCAGCCTGATCTGGATTTCTCACGCCCCCGATGCAGCTTGAATCGCGCCGGGTATCAACGGCAGGTCAATGACCGCGATATCGAAACGCCGCCGGCGCATCGATTCCGGAACTCCGGAGATCGGACGCAGGTCCGGGAACTGTGCGAGCAGCAGTCGCGTGGAGCCGCCCATGTTGCCCTGCTGCGAACAGACGAGGATTTCCACGGCTGCCGTTCCTAGACGCCGACGTCGTTGTAGCCCTGCACCCCTTCGCGCACGATGCGCGCGGGATTGCCCGCGACGAAGCAGTTGGGCGGCACGTCGCGAATCACCACGGCGCCCGCGCCGACGATCGCGTTTGCGCCCACGTTCACCTTCGGCGCGATCGTGACGCCGCCGCCGATGAAGGCGCCCGCGCCGATGCGGCAGCTGCCGCACAGTACGCAGCCGGGTCCCAGGCTGGCGAAGTCCCCGACCTGCGCGTCGTGACCGATCGAGGCCGAGCGGTTCAGCAGCACATGCCTGCCGAATTCGCTGTTCGCGCCGACGACGACCGCGGCATTGACCTGGAATCCCTCGCCGAAGCGGGTGCTGCGTGCCAGGATCGCGGTGGGGTCGATCAGCGTTGCCACCCCCGCGAAGCCGAGGCTCACTGCCTCGGTCGCGACCTGCTTGCGGTGCCCGGGCGTGATCAGCGGCACCAGGACCGGAAACGACCTGATGGCCTCGTCACACGCCTGCGCCACCAGCACGGGCTCGAGCCCCGGGAACTGCCGCCCGTCAGATGCTGGCAGGTTGTCGACGAACGCCGCCACAGTCACTCCCGCGCGCAGCGCAATCTCCACGGCCTCGTACACGTATTCCGATCCGATGCCGTAGAGCACGATGGTCCGGTTGCTTTCAAAGATCATTCATTTGCCTCCTGCGCGCCAGCGTGACAGGGCTTCGCATATCCTGTCGACCTCCGGGTCGGTGAGTTCCGGATAAATGGGGATGGAGAGCATCGTCTCGTACAGGCGCTCCACGTTGTGCAGTGATTGCGCTCGCAGGATGTCGCGATAGGCGGGCTGGCGATGGATCGGTGTGGCGTAATGGCGAGCGCTCTGGACGCCCTGCGCCAGCAGGTGCGCCGCGAGCGCCTCGGGCTGCGCGGTGCGCACGACGTAGAGATGGAAGGCATGCGTGGCGCCCGGCGCCGTCTGCGGCGCCAGAACCTGCGGATGGTCCGCGAGCGCCTCGTTGTACCGCTGCGCGATCTGCTGGCGTCGCAGGAACGCCGACGGGAACTCCGCGAGCCTCAGTGCCAGGATCGCGGCCTGCACCTCGTCCATGCGCGAGTTCTGGCCGTGCAGCTGGCTGCACCGCGTTTCGTCCCAGCCGTATTGCCGCAACTGGCGCAACTGTCGCGCGAGCTGCTCGTCGTGGGTCACGATCGCGCCGGCGTCGCCGAGCGCGCCGATGTTCTTGGTGGGATAGAAGCTGAAGGCGCCGGCCATCCCGAAACTTCCCACCGGCTGCCCGTCGATCCTGGCGCCGTGCGCCTGCGCGCAATCCTCGACGAGCCCGATGGCGCGTGATCCGGTCACCGCGCGCAGGCCCCGGAGATCGGCCGGGTGGCCGAAGATGTGCACCGCGACGATCGCGCGCGTGCGCGGCGACAGCACGGAGGCCACCGATTCGGGGCAAAGGCAATGGGTGACGGGGTCGATATCCGCCACCACGGGGATCGCGCCCGCGCGCTCGATGGCGGCGACCGTCGCCACCGCGGTATGGGCGCTGGTGATCACTTCCCCGCCCGCGGCATCGAGCACGCGAAGGCCGAGCGTGATCGCGTCGGTGCCCGAGGCGACCGCGACCGCGTGCGGGCAGGCACAGAACGCCGCGAACGCCCGTTCGAAGGCATCGACCCGCGGGCCCAGGATGTACTGGCCGCCGGACATCACGCCGGCAACGGCCGCGGCCACCGCCTGTTGGTGCTGCTCGAACCAGCGCACGGGTGCGGCAACCGGTATCGTCATGGCCAGTAGTGCTCGCCGAAGCGGCCGAAGTAGGCCAGGGTCTGGCGCAGTCCCGCATCGAGGTTCACCTGTGGCTGCCAGCCCAGTTCGCGCTCGATGCGCGCGCTGCTGCCGAAGTAATCCCCGATGTCGATGCGCTTGCGCGCATCCGGGAATGGCACCAGCTCGTAGCTGCCACTGCCGTGCGTGGCAACGAGTTTCCGCGCCAGCGCCTCCAGGCTCAGCACCTCGCTGGATCCCAGGTTGTAGACCTTGCCCGGCGTGTCGCGCGCCAGCGCGCACAGCAAGAGCGCACGGACCACGTCGTCCACGTAGTTGAAGTCGCGCAACTGCCTGCCGTCGCCGAAGACCGGCAGCGTTTGCCCTTCGAGCAGGCGCCGGATCCAGGTGCCCAGAAATGTCTGCCGGTCATCCCTGACCCGCATGCGCGGGCCATAGGTGTTGGTCAGGCGCAGCACCGTGGTCGCGAGTCCGTAAACCTGCGCGTACAGCTGGTGGTACATCTCGCCGGCGATCTTGTGGATGCCGTTGATGTCGACGGGATTGAGCGGATGGGCCTCGTCCACCGGCAGGTAGGCCGGTCTGCCGTAAACCTGCCGGGTGCTGGCGTACAGCACGCGGATTTCCGGGTTGAGCTTGCGACAGGCCTCGAGAATCGCGAGCTGCGCGCGGACATTGGCTTCCAGGTCCTGTTGCGGATCCAGCATCGAATCGATGTGGCTGGTCTGCCCGGCCAGGTTGAACAGGTAGTCATGGCGAGCGACGAGCTCGTGCATGAGGCGCTCGTCGCGCATATCACCGATGATCACCTCGGCCTGCCGCGCGATCGGCGCGATGTTGAACCGGTTGCCGCCGTAGCTCGGTGCCAGGTTGTCCAGCAGCGTGACGGCGGCGCCGGTTTCGCACATGCGCAGGGCCAGGTTCGAGCCGATGAAGCCCAGGCCGCCGGTGACCAGCACCCGCGCGTTGCCGAAGCCTGCGCGCAAGGCGCCGGACTCAGCGTTCACTGGCGTATCCGCAGGTCTCGAAATCGGCGCGACACAGGGTGTGATCCTTGCATTCTTGTGCATTGCTCGGGGCTCGGATTCCGTGGCAGCAGCGGCTGCGCCAATCCGGCACGCGCGGATTCTAGACGAGCCAAACCGGGTCGCCCAGCGTCAGACCAGTGCGCTTCCCGCCCGCGTACGGAGCCAGGGCGCGGAAAATGCGGCCGATTCACGCCCCCGGATACGCTTGAATTGCGGTGGGTTGCCCCAAGATAAGGGGTCAACACGGGGCGCCAGTCAGCCCCGCCAGTACCAGAGGACCCGCCATGCGCATGGACCGTTTGACCAACCAGCTCCAGGCCGCGCTGGCCGACGCGCAGTCGCTCGCCGTCGGGCGCGACCACAACTTCATCATGCCCGCGCACCTGCTGCACGTGCTGCTCGAGCAGCAGGGCGGCACCGTGCGGCCGCTGCTGCTGCAGTGCGGCGTGGACGTCAAGGCGCTGCGCCAGCGCATCACCACGCTGCTCGACCGGCTGCCCTGCGTCGAGGGTGTCGGCGGCGAGGTGCACGTCTCCAACGAGCTCACCAAGCTGCTGAACCTGAGCGACAAGTTCGCGCAGCAGCGCAAGGACAAGTTCATCTCCAGCGAGCTGGTGCTGCTCGCGGCGCTCGAGGACCGCAGCGGTGTGGGCGAGGCGCTGAAGCTCTCGGGGCTGGAGCGCCGGGCGCTGGAACAATCGATCGACCAGGTGCGCGGAGGTGAGGGCGTGGACGATCCGGAGGCCGAGGGCACGCGCCAGGCGCTCGAGAAATACACCATCGACATCACCCAGCGTGCCGCCGAGGGCAAGCTGGACCCGGTGATCGGGCGCGACGACGAGATCCGCCGCACCATCCAGGTGCTGCAGCGGCGCACCAAGAACAACCCGGTGCTGATCGGCGAGCCCGGCGTGGGCAAGACCGCGATCGTCGAGGGCCTGGCGCAGCGCATCATCAACGGCGAGGTGCCCGAGGGGCTGAAGAACCGCCGGCTGCTGTCGCTGGATCTCGGCGCGCTGCTCGCCGGCGCGAAGTACCGCGGCGATTTCGAGGAGCGGCTGAAGGCCGTGCTGAAGGAGATCGGGCGCGAGGAAGGCCGCGTGATCCTCTTCATCGACGAGCTGCACACCGTGGTCGGCGCCGGCAAGGCCGAGGGCGCGCTGGATGCGGGCAACATGCTGAAGCCCGCGCTGGCGCGCGGCGAGCTGCACTGCGTGGGCGCCACCACGTTGAACGAGTACCGCGAGTACATCGAGAAGGACGCGGCGCTGGAGCGTCGCTTCCAGAAGGTGCTGGTCGAGGAGCCGAACGAGGAGGACACCATCGCGATCCTGCGCGGGCTGCGCGAGCGCTACGAGGTGCACCACGCCGTCACGATCACCGATTCGGCGATCATCGCGGCGACCAGGCTGTCGCAACGCTACATCACCGACCGCCAGCTGCCGGACAAGGCCATCGACCTGATCGACGAGGCCGCGAGCCGGATCCGCATGGAGATCGACTCCAAGCCCGAGGAGCTCGACCGCCTCGATCGCCGCCTGATCCAGCTGAAGATCGAGCGCGAGGCCGTGCGCAAGGACGAGGACCAGTCGGCACGCCAGCGCCTGGAGAAGATCGAGGCCGAGATTGCCGAGCTCGAGCGTGAGTACGCGGGACTCGACGAGATCTGGAAGGCGGAGAAGGCCACCGTGCAGGGCTCGCACCAGATCAAGAGCGAGCTGGAGCAGGCGCGCCTCGACATGGAGAGCGCGCGCCGCGCGGGCGACCTGACGCGCATGGCGGAACTGCAGTACGGCATCATCCCGGCGCTGGAAAAGCGCCTCGCCGCCGCGGGTGAACTGGAGTCCGGCGGTCACAGGATGCAGCTGTTGCGCGACAAGGTCGGCGAGGAAGAGATCGCAGAGGTGGTCTCGAAGTGGACCGGCATCCCGGTGTCGAAGATGCTCGAGGGCGAGCGCGACAAGCTGCTGCGCATGGAAGAGGCGCTGCACCGGCGCGTGATCGGGCAGGACGAGGCAATCATCGCGGTGTCGAACGCGGTGCGGCGCAGCCGCGCCGGGCTGTCGGACCCGATGCGTCCGCACGGCTCCTTCCTGTTCCTCGGACCCACCGGGGTGGGCAAGACGGAGCTGTGCAAGGCGCTGGCGGAGTTCCTGTTCGACAGCCAGGAGGCGATGGTGCGCATCGACATGTCGGAGTTCATGGAGAAGCACTCCGTGGCGCGCCTGATCGGAGCGCCCCCGGGCTATGTCGGCTACGAGGAGGGCGGTTATCTCACCGAGGCGGTGCGCCGGCGCCCGTACTCGCTGCTGCTGCTCGACGAGGTCGAGAAGGCCCACCCGGACGTGTTCAACGTGCTGCTGCAGGTGCTGGAGGACGGGCGGCTCACCGACGGTCACGGTCGCACGGTGGATTTCCGCAATACCGTGGTGGTGATGACCTCCAACCTGGGCTCGGACCTGATCCAGGAAATGGCCACCGAGGCGGATTATCCGCGCATGAAGGCGGCGGTGATGGACGTGGTGGGACGCTACTTCCGCCCGGAGTTCATCAACCGCATCGACGACACGGTGGTGTTCCACCCGCTCGGTGCCGAGCAGATCCACGGCATCGCGCAGATGCAGCTCGAGCTGCTGCGCCGTCGCCTGGGCGAGCGCGACCTGGGGCTGGATGTCTCGCCGGCGGCCGTCGACCTGCTGGCGCGCGCCGGATTCGACCCGGTCTACGGGGCGCGGCCGCTCAAGCGCGCGATCCAGCACCGCATCGAGAATCCGCTGGCGCAGCAGATCCTCTCCGGCGCCTTCGCGCCGGGGAGCACGGTGGTGGTGGATGCGAGCGGCGAGGAATTGACGTTCCGCGCGGCGTAGGTCCGCATTCATGCCGACGACGGCCTGCAGGGATGCTGCTGTCGCCATGAATGGCGACCTACAGCGCTTCGAGTTCCTCGCAGGCCATGAGCCAGGCCTCCTCGACGGTGGCGAGCTCCTGCTTCAGCGCGCCCTGGCGGCGCAGGAGGTCCTGCACCTCGCCGGCGCGGGCGCTCTCGTAGAGCCCCGGATCCTGCAGCCGCTCGTCGAGCTGGCGCAGCTCGGCCTGCAACTTTTCCATGTCCTTTTCCAGGCTCGTGATGCGGTTGCGCAAGGGTCGCAGCCGCTCGCGCTTCTCGGCGGCCAGGCGGCGCTCGTCGCGGCGGTCCACGCGCGCGGTCGTTTCGTCCGTCGCGACATCGGTCGCCGGCGCGGCGCGCTTCTCCAGCAGCAGCTTGCGGTAGTCGTCGAGGTCGCCGTCGAAGGGCTCGACGCGGCCGTCGGCCACCAGCAGGAACTCGTCGACCGTGTTGCGCAGCAGGTGGCGGTCGTGCGAGACGATCAGCACCGCGCCGGGGTATTCCTGTAGCGCGAGTGTCAGCGCGTGGCGCATCTCGAGGTCGAGGTGGTTGGTGGGCTCGTCGAGCAGCAGCAGGTTCGGCTTCTGCCAGGCCACCAGCGCGAGGGCGAGCCGTGCCTGCTCGCCGCCCGAGAAATTGCCCACGGTGCCCAGCGCCTGGTCGCCATGGAAGCCGTAGCCGCCGAGGAAGTCGCGGATCGACTGCTCGCTCGCCGCGGGGCTCAGGCGCTGCAGGTGCAGGAAGGGCGTGGCCGCGAGGTCCAGCGCTTCCAGCTGGTGCTGCGCGAAGTAGCCGATGCGCAGGTGCTCGCCGGTGTGGCGCAGGCCCGCGAGCGGCGCCAGCTCGCCGGCGATCGTCTTGATCAGCGTCGACTTGCCGGCGCCGTTCGGACCGAGCAGGCCGATGCGCTGCGCCGGCATGATGCCGAGCTCCACCCGCGGCAGGATGACCGTGTCGCCGTAGCCGAGCGCGGCGCGCTCGAAATTGAGCAGCGGCGTGGACACGCGATCGTGGCAGGGCAGGCGCAGCCTGAACTCCGAGTCGATGTGCGCGGGCGCGATGCGCGTCATGCGCTCCAGTTCCTTCAGGCGGCTCTGCGCCTGGCGCGCCTTCGTGGCCTGGGCGCGAAAGCGTGCCACGAAGCCCTCGATCTCCTGGATGCGCTGCTGCTGCTTCTGGAATGCCTGCTGCTGGCTGGCGAGCTTCTCGGCGCGCTGGCGTTCGAAGGCCGAATAGTTGCCGCGGTACAGGCCGAGCGTGCCGCCCTCGAAGGCGACGATGCGGTTGCACACGTTGTCGAGGAAATCGCGGTCGTGCGAGATCAGGATCAGCGTGCCGGGATAGCGCGCGAGCCACGCTTCCAGCCACACCAGCGCGTCGAGGTCGAGGTGGTTGGTGGGCTCGTCGAGCAGCATCAGGTCGCTGGGGCACATCAGCGTGCGCGCCAGCGCGAGTCGCAGGCGCCAGCCGCCCGAGAATTCGCGCACCGTGCGTTCGCGCTCGGCCGTGGCGAAGCCCAGGCCGTCGAGCAGTTCGTGCGCGCGCGCCGCGGCGCGGTAGCCGTCGATGGCGGCGAAGCGCGCGTGGATCTCGCCGAGCTGTTCGCCGCCGGCCGTTTCCATCGCCGCCTCGAGCGCGCGGAACTCGGTGTCGCCGTCCAGCACGAAGTCGATGGCCCTGCGATCGGTGCCGAGGACTTCCTGCTCCATGGCCGCGATGCGCCAGTCGGTGGGCACGCTAGCCGTGCCGGCATCGGGCTGGATCTCGCCGCGCAGCAGCGCGAACAGCGTGGATTTGCCGCAGCCGTTCTGCCCGATCACGCCCACGCGCTCGCCGGCGTGGATGCGCAGTTCGGCGTCGGCGAGCAGCGTTTTCGCGCCGCGCGCGAGCGCGACGCCGGAAAGATGGATCATCCGGGGCTCACGGAGCGAGCGGCGCCAGCCGCGCGATCGCGGTCTGTATGGCGCTGTCGACCTCGGCGGGACCCGCGGCGGTGGCGCACAGGTCGCGCAGCTCCCCGTCCTGCAGGCGGTAGATCCAGCCGTGCACGGTGAGTTCCTGGCCGCGCTCCCAGGCGTCCTGCACCACGGTGGTCTGGCAGACGTTCTGCACCTGTTCGATCACGTTCAGCTCGCACAGCCGGTCGACCAGCAGCGCGTCGTCGCCCACGGGATGCGTGTGAGCGTAGGTGGCGGCGTGCTTCTTCTGCACGTCCTGCACGTGGCGCAGCCAGTTGTCGGCCAGGCCGAGCTTGCGGTTGCGCAGCGCCGCGGCCACGCCGCCGCAGCCGTAGTGGCCGACGACCATCACGTGCTTGATGTTCAGCACGTCGACCGCGAACTGCAGCACCGAGAGGCAGTTGAGGTCGGTGTGCACCACCACGTTGGCGACGTTGCGGTGCACGAAGACCTCGCCGGGCATCAGGCCGACGATTTCGTTGGCCGGCACGCGGCTGTCGGAGCAGCCGATCCACAGGTACTGCGGCGACTGCTGTTTCGCCAGCGTCTCGAAGAACGCGGGATCGCGCTCGCGGATCGCGGCGGCCCAGCGCCGGTTGTTGGCGAACAGGTTGTGCAATTCGTTCTTCATGGCGCGGCGATCACGGACGGTTCAGCGCTTCACGATCACCGAGGAACCGTGGCCGAACAGGCCCTGGTTCGCCGTGATGCCGAGTTTCGCGCCCTCGACCTGGCGTTCGCCGCCCTGGCCGCGCAGTTGCCACGTGAGCTCGCAGACCTGCGCCAGTGCCTGCGCCGGCACCGCCTCGCCGAAGCAGGCGAGCCCGCCGGAGGGATTCACCGGCACGCGGCCCCCGATGCGCGTCTCGCCGGCGCGCACCATGCGCGCCGCCTCGCCGCGCGGGCACAGTTGCAGGTCTTCCATCCAGTCCAGTTCGAGCGCGGAGGACAGGTCGTAGACCTCGGCCACGTTCACGTCGCTCGGCGCGACGCCGGCTTCCTCGTAGGCCTTCAGCGGGATCGAGGCGCGGAAGCGGTGCGTTTCCACGGCGGTGGCCGCCGCGGAGTCGGTCGCGATGTCGGGCATCTCCACGACTTCGCTGGCGAAGGTCGGGGTCACGGTCGAGATCGCCGCGACGCGCACCGCGTCAGCGCGGCCGATGCGCCGCGCATAGTCCATGCTCGAAACCACCAGTGCCGCACCGCCGTCGGAGGTCGCGCAGATCTGCAGCAGGCGCAGCGGATGCGCGACCATCGGCGAGGCGTGCACGTCGTCCATCGTGAACTTCTTGCGGTAGCGCGCGTTCGGGTTGGTGAAGCCGTGCTCGCTGTTCTTGATCTTCACCAGGCCGAAGTCGTCCTCGGTGTCGCCGTAGAGGTCCATGCGCCGGCGCGCGTAGAGCGCGAAGTAGGTCGGGTTGGTGATGCCGACCAGGAAGCGCACCCAGTCCGGATCGTCGGGACGGTAGCCCTTGGCCGGCGCCAGGAAGCCCTTCGGCGTGGTGTCGGCGCCGACGACCAGCGCCACCTCGCATTCGCCCGCGAGGATCTTCGCGCGCGCGGCGGCGAGCGCCTGCGAGCCCGAGGCGCAGGCCGCGTACGAGGTGTTCACCTCGGCGCCCTGCCAGCCCAGCGCCTGCGCGAAGGTCGCGCCGGCCACGTAGCCCGGGTAGCCGCAGCGCATCGTGGCGGCACCCGAGACGAAGCGGATGTCCTGCCAGCGCACGCCGGCATCGGCGATCGCGGCGCGCGCCGCGTGCACGCCGTATTCGACGAAGTTCCTGCCCCACTTGCCCCAGGGGTGCATCCCGACGCCGAGAATGGCGATGTCATTGCTCATGCTTGCCTACTCCTCAGGCCACGGGTTTCCATTTCCAGATCATCTTTTCCGACTCGTCGTCGGTGTAGAGCGTATCCAGCACCAGCTCCATTTCCTGGCCGACCTTCAGGTCGGTGACCTCGACGCCGGCCACGACCTGCCCCAGCACCACCATGCGCTCGGCTTCGAGCTCGACGGCGGCGATCGTGAACGGCACGAAGGGGTCGGGCGCCACGAAGGGCTCCGGCGGCTGGTACGAGGCGTTGGTGCAGGACCACACGCGACCACGGCGCGACAGCGGCGCTTCCTCGAACTCGGTGCCCTCGCAGGCCGGGTTGCGGCAGAAGCTGGTCTGCTTCGGGAAGTAGACCGTGGCGCAGGTCTTGCAGCGCGAGCCCAGCAGCTGCGGCGCCTGTTCGTCGAGCGTGAACCAGCCCTCGAGGGCCGCGACCTTGGGTTTTGCAGTCATGAATGTTCTCCGCGTCCGCACCCCTGCCGCGCGCGACCGGGTTGCTTTGCTGGTGGGTGGGGCGCGGGCCGTATCGCCGCGCCGGAGCGAGCGCGAAGGATACAGCCCGCGGCCCCGCGCCAGCAACCGCAACGGGCGCTGGTGAGCGCTATTGTCAGCGCGTGCTGATGCTTTTTTGCGCTTGCCGATGCATGACCCGCGGCGGCAGCATGCACGGCAACGCCGTCCGCGGAACAAGGCGGCACCCGGTCCCAGGAGAGATGCGGATGAAAGTCGAGTTCACACCCGAACAGGAGCGCCTGCGTCAGGAATTGCGCGCCTATTTCAAGGCGCTGATCACCCCCGAACTGGACGCGGAGCTCGAGGAGAGCCCCGGCGAGGGCGGGGGCCCGCTGTGGAAGGCGGCGATGCGCCAGATGGGGCGCGACGGCTGGATCGGCTTGGGCTGGTCGAAGGAACTCGGCGGGCGCGGCATGACGCCGCTGGAGCAGTTCATCTTCGTCGAGGAGGTGATGCGTTCGGGTTTCCCGTTCCCCTTCCTCACCTCGGAGTCGATCGGCCCCACGCTGGCCGAGCACGGCAACGACTACCATCGCCGCGAGATCGTGCCGAAGATCCTCTCGGGCGATCTGTGCATCGCGATCGGCTACTCCGAGCCGGGCGCCGGTACCGATCTAGCGTCGCTGAAGACCTCCGCGGTCCCCGACGGCGACGGCTGGGTCATCAATGGCCAGAAGATGTGGACCAGCCTCGCGCACATCAGCGAGTACGTGTGGATCGCGGTGCGCACCGACCCCGATGCATCGAGGCGCCACAAGGGCATCTCGATGTTCCTGATTCCTACCACGGACCCGGGCTGGAGCTGCACGCCGGTGCACACGCTCGGGGGCGTGCGCACCAACGCGACCTACTACGACAACGTGCGCGTCACGCGCCAGAACCTGGTCGGCGAGCTCAACGGTGGCTGGAAGCTCATCACCGGGCAACTGAACCGCGAGCGCCTGAGCCTGATGAACTACGGGCCGACCGCGGTGCTGCTGAATGCGATCACGCAGTGGGCGGCCGACACGACGCTCGCCAACGGCCAGCGCCTCGTCGACCAGCCCTGGGTGCAGATGAATCTGGCGCGCGCGCGCGCCGGCCTCGAGGCGCTGAAACTCATGTGCTACAAGCAGGCCTGGGCGATGACCCACAGCACGCTCGACATGGCCGATGCCTCTGCCGTGAAGGTCTACGGCTCCGAGTTCTTCATCGAGCTGTATCGTCTGCTCGGCGAGGTGGTCGGGCAGGCCTCGCTGGTCAGCCGGCATTCGCCGGTCGGGCAGGTGGCGAAGGCGCGCATCGAGCGCCTCTACCGCACCAGCTCGATCCTCACCTTCGGCGGCGGCGCGAACGAAGTACAGCGCGACATCATCTCGGCTGCCGGCCTGTGGATGCCGCGGGCGGCGCGGTGAGCGTTGGGCACTGATCACGTGCATCGGAGCGTTTGCGCGGGCCGTCGCTGTCATTCCTGCTGCCGGGACACGCCGTGAATACGTCCCTGTAGGCTCGACTGCCGCATCCCTGCGGCAGACGGTCCCCTCAGCAGGAATGACAGCGACGGCCCGGGTGCTGCTGCCACGCTCCATGGGGTCGTGGCAGCAGACTGGATTGCGCGCCGGTGCGCCGGCATTGCGCTGAGGAACGAGTGGTTTCCAGTTTTACGGAGCGGGAGCAGAACGATGGATTTCGGATTCTCGGAAGAACAACGCGACATACAGAACCTGGCGCGGCAGATCCTGAAGGACCTGGTGTCGCCGGCGACGCTGGCGGCGTACGACGGCTACGCGAGCGAGCGTTTCGACCGGGGGCTGTGGGGCAAGCTGGCAGAGGTCGGGCTGCTCGGCGTGGCGGTGCCGGAGGAGCATGGCGGCATGGGCTTCGGTTTCATGGAGGTCGCGCTGCTGATGGAAGAGGCCGGGCGCAGCATCGCGCCGGCGCCGCTGGCCGTGCACATGGCCGGCGGCATCGTGCCGATCGTGCGCTTCGGCAGCGCGGAACAGAAGGCCCGCTTGCTGCCGGGCGCGACGAGCGGCGAGATCGTGCTCACGGCGGCGCTCGAAGAACAGTTCGCGCTGGATGCCTGCGAGCCCGCCACCACGGCGCGCGCCGAGGGCGACGGCTACCGCGTGAGCGGCGAGAAGTTCGCGGTGCCCTTCGCGCACTGCGCGCATCGCGTGCTGGTGGGCGCCATGAGCGATGCCGGTCTCGTGGTGCTGCTGCTCGACCCGCGGGCGGCGGGCGTCACGCTCACGGCCATGAAGACCTCGAGCTACGAGCCGCAGTCGTTGCTCGTGCTGGACAACGTGCTGGTCCCGGCCACCGACGTGCTGGCGGGCCCGCAGCACGGCGCCGAGGTGATGCGCATCGTGACCGAGCACCTGACGGTGGCACTTTGCGCGCACCAGCTCGGCGTCACCGACACGCTGCTGCGCCAGACCGCGGCCTACACCTCCGAGCGCAAGCAGTTCGGGGTGCCGATCGCGACGTTCCAGGCCGTGGGCAACCGCGCGGCGGATCGCTTCATCGACGTCGAGTGCCTGCGCCTCACCACGTACCAGGCCGCCTCGCTGCTGGCCTCGGGTGCCCCGGCGAGCGTGGAAGTGGACATCGCCAAGATCTGGGCCGGCGACGTGGGGCACCGCACGAGCTACACGGCGCAGCACCTGCATGGCGGCGCGGGCGTGGATCGCGGCAATGCGCCGTGGCGCTACTGCCTGTGGGCGCGCCACAACGAACTGACGCTGGGGTCGACCGCGTCGCGTCTGGCCAGCCTGGGACAGCGCTGCGCGAACGGGGAGGCCTTGGTGGACTGACGGCGGCGAAAGACCGGACACGCGTCCAGGAGTTGCCAATTCACAACACCGGGTGTTGTCGTCTCCAGCCGACGTGATACAGGGGAAAGGTCCCGTAGTTCTTCGCCAGCACCACGGGGCCGGCGTAATCGCAATCGAAATAGGTCACGCCGGCTTCGCGCGTCAACGCCGCGAATTGCTGGCTCGCATAGACGTGCCCGACGGGCGTGCTCTGTTCGATCCTGGCTGCCAGGTTGACGTGATTTCCCGTGTAGGTGGTGCGTCCGAGAAAGGGACAGGTGTAGCCGTACACGGGCCCTGCATGCAGGCTGATGCGCACGGAAAAATCCTCGGGTAGTCCAATCTTTCCCCAATCGGTGTTCTTCAGGATGTCGTTTACCTGCAGTGCGAACCGGCCCGCTGCACCAACGTTCTCGAACGCAAAGTAGACACCGTCGCCGCGTGACTCCTTCGCCAGCGGTCCCTGCGGTGGTTCGAGGCTGGCGAGTTCACCGAGCGTTCGGAGAAAGTGGTCGACAAAGACCGGCATCTGCTCTTCTGCCAGTTGTGAAAACCTGACCACGTCCAGGAACATGATGGCACGCACCTCCATGCCATGATTCGGGGGCAACTGGCTGGTATCGCTCGCGTCGGTGTCGGGCGGCGTCGGTATCCGATCCGGCGCAAGCAGATCCGATGCATCGATGATGACTGGCGGCTCGAGATGCGCCTCGCTCCAGCGCGCGACAATACTGGCGGTTCCTCCAGGCCCGTCGCCAATCTTGCCGTCCCATACGGCCAGGGTGTGCAGGCTGCCGTCGACGCGCGCGGCATGCGCCATCGCGAGGCCGGTGAGCACGTTGTTTGCGTACCCGTACGATGCTCCCCCCAGGCTCAGCTTCTGCCGGGGCGATGCAATGACAACTTCCGTCGCATGCGCCAAAACCTCTTCAAAGCGCTCGCGCCAATGCGTTCCGCCGAAGTCCACGCTGTCGCGGGCGAAATCCTCGCGATCATAGGGCAGTACCACGTGCGCCTCGCCCCCCGCCGCCAGCACCGCCTCGAGGAACATGATGTCCGACCCGCACGCGGCCGAACTGTAGCCAATGAGGTGTCCACCGAAGCGGTCGAGCGCGCCGCGAATGCGTCGTTGCACCCGGGGCGCGAGATCGCCTGGCAAGCGTGACCGACGACGGTCGGGCAAGTCGATCATGTGCCCGGCGAAGAGGACGACTTGTGGCCGGGGAAAGGCGGCCTGGATGGCGGCGCGCTGCTCATCCGTCAGAGGCAAACAGGATGCCGGGCTCAGCAGCAAGGTGGCATTGCGCCGCATGGTGGCTATGCTGCCACGGTGCCCGTGGGCAAGCAGAGCGGCCTGGCGGTACCACTGTGCCGCTGCCTCCACATGTCCGCGAATCAGTTCCGCTTCCCCGAGAGTGCTGGATAGCCAGTAATCGGGCTTGCTGGCGGCCGTCTGCTGCGCCGCGATGTCGCGGCACGTCAGAAATACCGATTCGGCGAGACGAACCGCCGTGAGCAGGTCGCCGCGCAATACGGCGATCGAGGCGCTGTTGATCCCGAGCCAGTAGTTCAGTCGTCGCTTCCGGTAGCCATCGTGGTAGACCTCGAAAGCGCGGCGCAGCGCGTCCTGGCGCTCGACGGGGGTGGCGGCGGACAGCGCGAAATCCTTGTACGTGCGTGCGAGCAAGCCGAGCGTCTCCTCGTCGTCCGGCTGCTCCCGGGCCAACTCGCGCAGGATGGCCTGAGCGCGGCGCGGCGAGCCCGAGCGGGCCAGTGCGAGGGCTTGCCACCGGCGCAGGATGAAATCCCCGGCGTGCTGCTGCAACCCTTCGGTGGCCACGTCATACGCCAGCAGAGGAGCGTCCAGGCGCAGGAAGGAATCGGCGGCCTGATGCAGCAAGCCCACGGGGCAAGGTTCTGACGGTCGGCCGCGCCACCAGGCGACCAGCGCCCGGACATCGGCGTTCGGACCGGGAAAGCCGAACGGCGCCTCATATTCATCGGTGTATTCAGACAAGTGTGTCATTATCGGGCCGATGTCCTTTTGCAGAGCCGGGCCGGCGGGCTGTCTGCCATTGTCCGGCGTACCGACGGCTGACGCCTGCGGCAATGTCGCAGTGTGACGCCAAATTGCACGCCCAGCACATTGTCCGTTAGGCCATGAACGATCACCGCACCGCGATGCTCACGGCACGCGAACCGCTCAAACTGCGAGCGATGCCCGCGCTCGCGCCCCGCTTCCTGGCCTTGTGGCAGCGATGCGCGTTGCCGCTGTGGGCTTCCTCGCCCGACGCCGCGTGGCATGCGCTCGGCGCCGGCTATGGCGCGAGCGACCGCCACTACCACGGCGCCGAGCATCTCGCCTGCTGTCTCGAAGAGTTCGACCTGGCGCGCGCGCTCGCGCAAGAACCAGACGCGGTCGAGATGGCGATCTGGTTTCATGACAGCATCCTGGTGCCTGGGGCCAGTGACAACGAACAGCGCAGCAGCGTACTGTTCGAGGACCTGGCGCGCGGAAAGTTTGATGACGCCTTTGTCGCCAGAGTCTCGTCCCTCATCCTGGCCACGACACACCGACCGGAAAATCCGGGTCCCGACGAGCAACTCCTGTGTGACATCGACCTGGCGAGCCTCGGCTGCGACTGGCCGCGTTTCATCGCCGACTGCCGCGCGCTGCGTACCGAGTCCCTTGCTACTGCAGAAGTGTATTCGGCCGCCAAACTGCGGTTTTTCGACGCACTGCTCGCACGTGCGCGGATATTCGGCACGGACTATTTCCAGGCCCGCTACGAGGCGACTGCTCGCGACAATATCGGCCGTTTTTCAGTCATGCTGCGGACGGGCGAATTCTGCTGACGATCTTCGAACCGGGGTTGCGCGGAAACTCCGCCCTTCGCACCCTGTGTGACCTCGATCTCAGTGTCCGCTGAGGCCGAGTACCAGCAGGGTCAGGTCGTCAGATTGTTCGGCACCGGCAGCGAACTCCCGCACGGCATGCTGGATTCCGTGAACAAGTTCGCCGACCGGCTGCTCTGGTTGGCGCTTCAGGAAGTCCAGCAGGCGTCTGTCCGAAAACTCCTCGTTGACCGGATTCATCGCTTCAGTGATGCCGTCCGTGTACATGACCAGCAGGTCGCCGGCATTCAGCTTGCGCGTGGCGCTCTCGTAGGCCGCGTCGGGATCTATGCCGAGCAGAATACCCTTCGGTTGTGCCAGAAACTCAAAGCCGTCACGGAAATTGCCGAAAAGCGCCGGGTTGTGACCGCCGTTGACGTAATCGAGGCGAGCCCGGCGCACGTCCACCAGGCAGACCATCATGGTGACGAACATGCACTTCGGGTTGTCGTCGCACAACATCACATTCATCGCGTGAATCGTGTGCAGCAGATCCCTGCTCTGCAGCATCTGCGTTCGCAGCAAGGTGATGCAGCGCACCATGAACAGGGCGGCTGGCACGCCCTTGCCCGCCACATCGCCGATGACCACGCACACGGTGTCCTCGTCGAGCGCGAACGCGTCGTAGAAGTCCCCGCCAATCTCCTTTGCCGGCTCCATCAGCGCATCGACACATACTCCGGGCCGTGTCGGCAACAGCGGCCGAACAGGCAACATGCTGGCCTGCAGGTCACTCGCAATGCGCAGCTCCGCTTCCAGATGTTCGAGCCTGATGGCCTTTTCCACGGACTTCTGCATCGCGACATTGCGTTCGCGCATCCTGCGGGCCAACTGGCGCAAGAGATTGCGCGCTGATCCCGGTATGCGGAAGAATTCCCTCCACAGAACAGACTCGTGGATTGCCAGCACCACGCTGTCGGTTGTGGCGGCCACGAATCCGGTCGGGGTCAAGCCATCGATGATCGAGACTTCGCCCACGAATTCTCCTGGCGCCACTGTGAAGTTCTTGGTCGAGCCGACAAAATCGATATAGATCGCGATCTCGCCCGACAGCAGCACATACAGGTGGTGGTTCGGCACGCCCGGCGAGAGCAGCAAATCACCCGGATTCAGTCGGCAGTATTCGCACTGCAGGAAGAAGGGCTCGAACAGTTCGAAGGTGATGCCCTCGCACAGGGGAAGCGCGGCAAGCAGGTTTCGGCTGCCGCGTACGAATGCCCCGGGATCCAGTGCTTCGACGGTCATTGCGCGGGATCTGTCGCCAATGGCGGCGACGGCTGGTCAGAAGTCGCTGGCCGGGTGGCGCGATTCGACTTGTACAGGGTCAGCCGAATCGTGTTGCCATTTTCCAGCCTGCGGTACTTCTGCTCATCGGTGAACGAGCGGATGAGGTGGATACCCCTGCCGGTGACCGTCGCCTGCGCCAGCGATTCGGCTTCGACAAACGGTTCGCGTGCGAATGGATCGAACGGGATGCCGGCATCGGTGATCTCGAGCAGGACCCTGTCCGGGTGGTCGTTCAGAAGGATCGCGATCTCATGGGTGCCCGCTTCAGGGTGCGCGTAGCCGATGATGTTCGACAGCGCCTCGTTGAGCACCAGATCGAGCCGGAAAACCAGGGAATCGGAAAGCCCGAAGCCGGCGGCTGACTGCGCCAGCCATACTGCCACGCGGTTAAGTTCGCTGTAATCGTTGCCTATGCGCAGCGTCGCGCGACCGCTCGGCGCAGGGTTGGCCGGGGAGTCCATCCGCTCATTTGCTTTGGAAGTTGGCCAGGGCCTGAACGGCATCATCGACGTGCTGAAGCACGGGAATCACGCTGGACAGCCCCGAGACCTTCATGACTTCGAGCACATTGGCCTGGGGGTTCGCCAGGACCATGTGCCCGCCACGCTGAGCCAGGGCCTTGGCCGAGGAGATCAGGGTACGCATCCCGAGCGAGGCAAGGAAACTGACCTCCGACAGGTCCACCAGCACGAGGGCCGCCTGGGTCGCGGTCAGCGCGGTGAATTTCATGTCGATGGCCTGAACGCCCAGTACGTCCATGCGGCCGCGCAGCAGGACCTTGCTGATACCGTTGTCCATCCGCTCGAATTCAATTTCCATGTTCTGACCTCTTTTGCCGTGCACTATCCGCTGGTGCGCAGCGAATGCAGGCCACCTGGCCTGGTGGCCTTCTTCGAAGTGAACGCGATGCATGTGCCGCAAGAGATGCCGCTCCACCATGCCAAGCTGACGCATCGTATGGGGTCGATGTTACACAATAATTACATCGAGGCGCGATCGGCAGTTCGGGTGCGTTCCATCGACTGTGCGAGGTCAGCTGGAAATGCCGCCCGCCCCGTGGACGTCGTGGGCCCTTTCCCAGCCCACCATGCATCGACGCGAAAAATGGATGATGGCCGGGGGCAGATGCCCCCGGCGCGTGGTGCGGCTCGGATCAAAGACCCATGCAGTTCGCGTAATAGGTCACGGTTCCCGGCCAGTCGCTGAACACGCCCAGCACACCCACCTGGCGGCCGAGGACGTCCAGCGCCTCCATCGCGACGCCTTCGTTCCCGCGCTGTGCCAGCACATCATTGATGTTCTGGTAGAAGTAGCCGCCGTTGCCGCCGGCGAGGAGGCCGGAGCGCTCCAGGGTCCACGTGATCATGTCCAGGCCGACCGACCTGGCGTCGAGAGCGGCAGCGGAAGGCACCAGTGCGCCGTTCTCGCTGGAGATCAGCGCCCACATCGGTGGCGCCCAGATCCTCACGCCCTGGTTCGCCAGGTGCGCGAGTTCCGCCCGGTCCGGCAGCTCATCGGTGGCGTTGGCGTCGTCGAGGAACACGGCCTGCCTGCCGAAGTCCGGTTCAGACCGGATCCAGTACAGCACGTCGTCGAGGTCGAAGGATTGCGGCCACACCTCGGAGGGGCGGACGCCGGATTGCTTGTACTCGTCGATCATCTTCTGCGCATAGTCGCGCTGGCTGAATCCGTCGAAGGGCATCGTCACGCTGGGGGTCTTGAGCTCGGGCGTCATCTTAACGCCGAGTTTCCTGAACAACACGATGCTCTCGCGGTGGGTCATCAGCGTGCCGCTGGACGCGCCGGCATAGAGATCGGTGCGCCAGTTTGCCGTGCCGGCGACGTATTCCTGCACGGTTCGTGCGTCGGGATCGAACGCATCCATCTTGCCCTTGAGCATCCTGAACTCGGCGAGTGTGATGTCGCTCGTCCGGCACTCGGCATTCGCCGCCGTCAAACGATTGCCGTCGGCATCGAAAGTCGCCGGCGTGAACGGCGTTGTGCACTTCATCGCCAGCTCCGGGACCAGCAGGATGTTGGTCGTGGTGTGCAGATCGTTCTGTGAATGACGGCACACCAGTTCCTTGTCCCTGGTGAAGGTGACGTCGCACTCGACGATGCCCGCGCCCATTCGCGCGGCAGCCTCGTAGGATTCGCGCGTGTGCTCGGGGAACTGCAGCGGGGCGCCGCGGTGTCCGATCGAGAAATCCGTCTTCCTGAACGGCTTGTTCCTGCACTCCTGCGAGCCGAGCCGCTTCTTCAGCGGACTGTCGTCCATGTCGGCGACCAGGAAATAGGGGCGTGGGCCAACCTGGATGTTGAGCACTTCCGGGGCCGCGAGCGCGGGCATGGCGAGCAGTGCGCCGAGAACCAATGTCGCGAGCTTGTGCACTTGCCGAACCTCCTCGCGGAGCATGCGGGTAGCGGCGCGCATTTCGTGTCGCCGTGCCGGGCGTCCGCCCGATGGCATCAGCGCTTCACGTGCTCGATATCCCCCTGGTCCACCAGGTTCCATTCGCCGGCGTTGCGGAACAGGCGCTTCTCCAGGCGCGGGTAGTCGACCACGTCGTGTGTCAGACGCTGGCCGACCACCAGGCAGACCAGCGGCTCGTCGCCGTCGTTGATCAGCTCGTGCGCGACGCCGTTCGCCGGGCAGCCGATGAAGTCACCGGGGCCGATCGGCTGCAACTGCTCGCCCAGCACCGCCAGGCCGCGCCCCGACAGCACGTAGATGCACTCTTCCTCGAAGTGGTGCACGTGGTACTCGGTCGACTGGTGGCCGGGATCCACCGTGATCAGGTGTGCGCCCAGGTGCTGCATCCCGACCGCGTCTCCCAGTGACTTGTTCAGCCGCTCGGCGGCCGGGTTCAGGTAGTGCACCTTGCGCACTCCATCCATTTCCTCGATCTCGCGGGCCGACAGGTACATCGTGGTTTTCTCCGGTGCTGAAGCCGGACAGTATACTGGCCGGCGCCGGGGCTTCGGCCCGGCAGGAATCACGATATTGCCACGGACTTGTTACCGATGTGCGGGCGCTACAACATCCATGACGATCCCTGGCTGCAGACGCTGCTGCGCGAGCTCGGCCTGGACGTGCGCATCCCGAGCCGCGCGAACATCGCGCCCACCGAGGCGGTGCCCGTGGTGATCGAGGAGCAGGGCGTGCGGCGGTTGCGCGAGATGCGCTGGTGGCTGGTTCCTTCGTGGGCGCCGGAGATCGACCAGCGCTACTCGATGTTCAACGCGAAGGCCGAGACGCTCGGCACCAGCCGTGCCTTCCGCGGTCCACTGCGCCACCGACGCTGCATCCTGCCGGCGTCGTCGTTCATCGAGTGGACCCCGGTCGACGGCCACAAGCAGCCCTGGCTGATCCGTCCCGAGCGCGGCGCGATCGCTTTCGCCGGGCTGTGGGACGTGTGGGAGAAAGACGGCAATCACCTCGAGTCGTGCGCCATAATCACCACCGGCGCAGCCCCTGGCATCGACCGCCTGCACAACCGCATGCCGGTGATGCTGCGCGAGCAGGATTTCGCGCGCTGGCTGGACGTCGAAACGCCGCTCGGCGATCCCTCGGATATCCTGCATTCGCGCCTGCCTCATCCGTTTGTGCTTGCGCCGGTCTCGCCGGCCGTCAACAATTCGCGCCACAAGAGCGAAGCGCTGCTCGCGCCGGTGGGCGCGGAGGAGCGCGTCGAGGCGGTGGGGTAGTGAGTGAGAAGAAGGAAATTGGGGAAATTAGCGCGATGAGCGATGACCGATTCCCTGCACCCGGAGCAGCGGCACTGGCTGCCGACGGCAGCCTGCTGCTGGGCGCGCGGCGCATTCCCCTGCCGGCCTCGGTGAGTCCGCAGGCGCGCGCCTTCCTGGCGATGCCGCGGGTGATGCTCGGCGAGCGTCCCCCGCTGGCGGACAAGGAGGCCTGGCGGCGCTGGGTCACTACGATGAACCTGGGCAGCGAGCCGCGCGTGGCGCAGATGATGGCGCTGGTAGGGGATCGCGTGAGGCTCGCGACGCGGGAGATCGCCGGCGTGGTCGTGCATGTCGCCACGCCAGCCGAATCACACCCGGCGCGCCGAGACTGGCTGCGCATCACGGTCCATGGTGGCGGGCTGGTCTACATGGGCGGCAGCTATGCACGCGCCGAGGCGGGCCTGGTCGCGTTGCAGTCGGGTTGTGAGGCCTGGTCGGTGGATTACCGCATGCCGCCGGACCATCCCTATCCGGCCGCGGTGGACGACGTGGTCGCCGTGTATCGCGCCGCGCTCGCGACGCGTGCGCCGGGATCGGTCGCGATTTCAGGGGCTTCCGCCGGCGGCAATATCGCGGCGGCCGCGGCGCTGAAGGCTCGTGACCTGGGGCTGGCGTTGCCCGGCGCGCTCGGCCTGTTCACGCCCGAGTGCGATCTCACGGAATCGGGCGACAGCTTCGTCACGAACCTCGACGTCGACAACGTGCTGCCCGGACCGCTGCCCGAGGAGATCGCGCTCTACGCCGACGGCGCGGACCTGCGGCACCCCTACCTGTCGCCGCTGTTCGGCGATTTCACGCCCGGCTATCCGCCGACGCAGATCCAGACCGGCACGCGCGACCTGTTCCTGTCGAACTCGGTGCGCATGCACCGCGCGCTGCGCGCCGCCGGCGTGACCGCGGAACTGCACGTGTGGGAGGCGATGCCGCACGGCGGCTTCGGATTCGATGCGCCGGAGAATGCTGACGCGCGATGCGAATTCAACGACTTTCTCGAACGGCACCTGGGATAACGAGGAGCAATCACCCGTGGCAACACAGATGGGAACGCCGGCCGCCGTCCTGCAGGCGCAACTGCCGGATCTGCCGCCCTGCGACCAGGTCGGCTTCGTGGTGCGCGACCTGCAGGCCGCGATGGCGATGTACGCACCGTTGTTCGGGCCGTTCAGCACCATGGACGGCTCGGTAGAGCAGGCCACCTACCGCGGGCGCCTTGCCGACGCCGGGCTGCAGATCGCCTTCGGGCGCAGCGGCAAGCTCGAGATCGAGCTGATCGAGTGGACGGGCGGCGAGAGCCCGCATCGCGAGTTCATCGAGGCCGGGCGCGAGGGCATGCACCACATCCGCTTCCGCGTCGAGGACACCGACCACTGGGTCGAGCGCCTGCGCCCGCTAGGCTACGAGGCCGTGTGGTACAAGCGCTGGTCGGCCGACACCGTGTTCGCGTACCTGGAGCGCCCGGGCGATCCCACGCTGATCGAGTTCCTGCAGATGCCCCCCGGGGGGCCGGGCGCCTGATCGTCCGCTCGCGGGGAGCGCTGCACATGATCGAGCTCGCGCCGGGTGTCGCGGTGGCCGACGAGGAGATCGAGATCAACGCGATCCGTGCCCAGGGTGCCGGCGGGCAGAACGTGAACAAGGTGTCCAACGCCGTGCACCTGCGCTTCGATCTCGGCGCCTCGTCGCTCGATGTTGAACTGCGCGAGGCGCTGCTCGCGCTGCACGATCAGCGCATCAGCAAGGACGGCGTGATCGTGATCAAGGCCCAGCGCTTTCGCAGCCTCGAGAAGAACCGCGACGATGCGCTGCAGCGCCTGCGCGAGCTGGTGGCGCGCGGACTGCTGCGCCGCGCGCCGCGCATCGCCACGCGGCCCAGCAGGAGCGCGCAGCGCAAGCGTGTCGACGAAAAGAGCCGGCGCGGGCAGATCAAGGCCGCGCGCGCCCCGGTGCGCCGTGACGACTGAGGAGACACGCGATGGACCCGGTGATATTCCTTTGGCTGATTGCCATCGCGCTGGTCGCGGCCGGCGTGGCCGGGCTGGTCCTGCCGGTGCTGCCGGGCGCTGCGCTGCTGCTGGCCGGGCTGGTGATGGCGGCGTGGATCGAGGAGTTCCAGTACGTCGGGGTCGGTACGCTGGCGGCGCTGGCCGTCCTCGGCTGCCTGATCTTCGCGGTGGACTTCGTCGCGGGCTCGTTCGGGGCGCGCCGCTTCGGTGCCTCGCCGCGCGCGGCGCTCGGCGCGGCGCTCGGCGCGCTTCTTGGTCTATTCTTCGGGTTGCCGGGGCTGCTGCTCGGTCCGATGGCCGGCGCGGTGCTCGGCGAGATCAGCGCGCGCCGCACCTGGTCCGAGGCGGGACGCGCCGGCGTGGGGGCCACGCTGGGCCTGGTGCTGGGTGCGGCGGCCAAGCTGGGGCTGGCGCTCACGATGATCGGTATCTTTCTGTTCGTGCGTTTCCTGGGATGACGATGACGCGGATCGCATTGCTCGTGAATCTCCTGCTGGTGTCGTGGCTGACGGGCTGCGGCTGGATGGATGGGCCGGAGGAGCCGGGCCGGCGCCGCCGCCGTCGGATCACCGTCACGGCGCGCAGTCCGGGCAGGTGTCGCTGGCCGATCCCGAGGCCGCGCGGGCGGCGCTGCTGGAGCAGTACCTCGACTGGGCCGGCGTGCCCTACCGCATGGGCGGCAGCTCGCGCGAGGGCCTGGACTGCTCCGGTTTCATCCAGCTCACCTACCTGCAGCGCTTCGGTGTCGAGCTGCCGCGCGATACCTCGGCGCAGCGCGGGGTGGGCAGCAAGGTGGCGCCGTCGCGCCTGCGCCCGGGCGACCTGGTGTTCTTCGATACCGGGCCCGCAGAGCGCCACGTCGGCATATACGTGGGCAAGCGCCAGTTCCTGCACGTATCGAGCAGCACCGGCGTGATGCTGTCGCGGCTGGACGACGGCTACTGGGGGACGCGCTTCCGCGACGCGATCCGCGTGGCCACGCGTTGATGTGGGTCGGCATTTATGCCGTCCTGTGCCCTGCCGCCCGGCGATCCGCATGACCCGCCGGGCCTTGTGCCGTGCCATCGATGGGCGAATACTCTCGAGTACGCACGCGGAGAGCGGTTGTACCGCGCGCGCCGGTCGATCTCACGATGCCCTGCGAGCGGAGGTGGATCATGTCCGAGCGAAGACTCTCGAATCGCCAGCCGAGCCTGGTGTTCTACGACCTGAGCTTTGCCGACAGCGGTGAGCGCTTCGGCGAGTTACTCGATCTCTCCAGTGACGGGCTGATGGCCCTGTGCGATGGGCCCGTGCTGCCGGGCAGCCGCGTCGCGCTGCAGCTGGACATTGCGCCGCGCATGCTGGGTACGCGCTCGGTCAGTTTCGCGGCCGAATGCCGCTGGTGCGCGCCGAGTGGGCCATCGGGCGCCCATGCCTGCGGTTTGCGCGTGCTGGCGCAGGACGATGCGTCCTCGCGCCAGCTGCCGCACCTCGCCGCGACGATGATCTACGATTCGCTGCGGGCGTTCTGATCAGCCGGCCTGGACGGCCTTGCGCGGTTTCAGCGCGAGCGTGGGTATCAGCGTCAACAGGAAGGCGATGGCGAGGATCACGAAGCTGTCGCGGAATGCCGCGGCGAGCGCCTGCTGCTGCACCATGCCCTGCAGGAAGGCGCGCGCGGCATGCCATTCCTCGGTGCCGGCGAATCCCAGCGTATGCGACATGCCGCGCAGCAGTCCCAGCGCGTTCAGGGTCTCGCTGCTGCCGTAGGTCTGCGTCGACAGCAGGTAGTCGGCGTGGTAGATGTGGCGCCGCTCGAGCACGATCGACATCAGGTTCACGCCAAAGGCGCCGCCCAGCTGGCGGACGAAATTGAACGCGGCCGAGGCCTGGCTCAGCCGGCTGATCTCGATATGGCTGAGCCCGCCCAGCTGCAGCGCCGGCATCACGAAGCCGAGTCCGATGCGGCTCAGCACGAGCCACCAGGCGAGCGTCCAGAACCCGGTGCTGGCGTCCGCACCCGACATGAGCCAGAACGAAACCGCGAAAAAACCGATCCCGCCGCTGATCAGCAGGCGGTGATCCACCAGCTCGGCGACCCTGCCGGCGTAGGGGAATACCAGCACCATCGCGATGCCCGGCGGAATCATCAGCGCGCCGGCCTGGGTTGCGCTCAGGTGCTGTACCAGCTGCAGGAACAGCGGCACCAGGTAGGTCGAGGCAAAGAGCCCGGCGCCGAAGACGAAGCTGTTGAGCCCCATGATCGTGAAGTTGCGGTTTGCGAACAGGCTCAGGTCCAGCAGCGGGTGCTCGACGCGCAGCTGCCACCACACGAAGCCCGCGCCGGACAGCAGCGCGACGGCGAAGCAGCCGAGGATGTAGTCCGATCCCCAGCCGTCCTTCTCGCCGTTGCTGAGCCCCACGAGTAGCGCGATCAGCGCCAGGCTGAGTACGATCATGCCGTTCCAGTCGAAGGGAACGCGCGTGGCGAGGGCCTGGCGTGCCGGCATGAACGCGAACGAGGCGGCCAGCGTGATCAGCGAGAACGGGATGCCCAGGTAGAACACGTAGCGCCAGTTGAACGTGTCGATCAGCACGCCGCCGATCGCCGGTCCGATAGCCGGCGCGAGGATGATGCCCACCGTGCTGACGCCGATCGCGATGCCCTGCCTGCCGGGCAGGAACACCTGGAAGATGATCATCGTCGACAGCGGCGTCAGCACGCCGGCCGTGATGCCCTGCATCACGCGCGCGACGATCATGATCCCGGTGTTGGTGGCCATCCCCCCGAGCAGCGAGCCGGCCAGGAGCAGGCACATCGAGATGTTCACGGTCTGGCGCAGTCCCAGCACGCGTACCATCCACGAGCTGGCCAGCATCGCTACCGTCGCCGCGGCCAGGTTCGCGGTCGACAGCCACTGGGCATCGGCCTGGCTGATGCCGAAGGCACCCATGATGTCGGGGATCGCGACGTTGATGATCGTGCCGGCGAGCATTGCCGCCACGTTGCCGGTTACGGTCGTGAGCAGGGCGAACCAGCGGTACTCGAGGCCCCAGGCGCGGAATCCGGCTGCGAGGCCTTCGCTCGGCGGCAGCCGCGCGATGTAGCGCTCTACCTCCTCGTCAGCGGATTTCAATCGCGACCTCGACCATCATGCCGGGGCGCAGCAGCTCGTCCGCCTGCTCGATCGAGATCTTCACCGGCAGGCGCTGCGTGACCTTGGTGAAATTGCCGCTCGGGTTGGTGTTCGGCAGCAGCGAGAACTGGCTGGTGGCGGACTGTCCCACGCGCACCACTTCGCCGCGGAACTCGCGGTCCGGGTAGGCATCGACGCTGATCGCGACCTTGTCGCCCGGCTCGACATGACGGATCTCGGTTTCCCGGATGTTCGCGTCGACCCAGATGCGCTCGGGATCGTGCATGAGCAGCAACCGCTGCCCCGGCACCACGTATTCGCCCACGTGCACGAACGTCTCGTCGACGGTGCCCGTGCCGGCGCTGGTGATGCGCAGATCGCCGATCATCACCTTCTGCTTGTCGATCGAGGCGCGGATGCGGTCGCGCTCGTGCTGCAGGCCGCGCAGTTCGTTCGCGAGCACCTGGATCCGGCTCTGCCCGGCCTCGGCTTCCACGACGTTGCCGCGGGCGCTCTCGACTTCGGCCAGCGCGCGCTGGTGGAGCTGCTCGGACTGCTGGTGCGCGTTGCGGGCGTTCTCCCACTGCTGCTGCGAGATGATCTGGCGTTCCCGCAGTGACTGCGCGCGCTCCCATTCGCTGTGCTTGAACTGCAGGTCGGACCCGGCGGAGGCGAGCGAGGCCTGCGCCGCGTCGAGGTGCGACTTCGCGGAGCTCAGCTGACCGCCGGACTCGCGATCGACCATGTCGATCTGCACCTCCAGGCGCAGGCAGGCCGATTCCATCGACTGGAACTGGGCCTCGAGCTCGGCGAGCGTGAGGCGCGCGGCGCGATCGTCGATCTGTGCGATCAGCGCGCCGGGCAGCAGTTCATCGCCCTGCGAGACGGGGAACTCCACGACCTGCCCGGCGACCTTTGCGCTCACCTCGATCATGCTGGTGGCGATGCGCGCGTCCTCGCTGAAGACGTGCGTGTGCCGCTGGTACAGCCACCAGGCGGTGGCGATGCCCAGTGCCACGGTCGCGGCGACCATCAGCGCGCGCCGGCGCGCGCGCTGGTTCATGACGAGTCGATGCGCGGAGGATTGCGCTGGGGTGTCTGTGGACATCAGTGTGCTCCGGCAAGTCGGGGTTCGGTGGTCTGGGGGGATTCCTCGAGCAGGCGCTGGCGGATCCAGCCGAGGCTGTTGACGAGCAGTTGCGTGCGCCGAGGCCCCAGGGGCTGCAGCAGCGCGGCATGCAGTTGCTCGAAGCGCTGGCGCTTGCCGCTGAGCAGGTGGTGGGCGCGGCGGGTCAGGAACAGCCGCTTGGCACGCCGGTCGCGCAGATCCGCGCGCCGCTCCAGCCAGCCGTCCGCCTGCAGGGCGTCGATCACCTTGCCGAGCGGCGCCGCTCCGATCTCGGTGGCATCCGCTATCGCAGTCTGGCGCATCCCTTCGTTGCGGTACACCGTGTTCATGACCAGCCATTGATTGCGCGTGAAGCCCATTTCAGCGAGCCGGGCATCGAAGCGCCGGGTCAGCAGGCGCGCGCACTCGAACAGCACGCTCACGTAGGTTTCCGTCCTGGCATTGGCGGTGGTGGTGTCGGTGGCGGTGGCGGTGCCCGGAGTGGCGACGGTTGCGGTCCGCGCGGCGGAGGTGGGCGTCGGCGCTGCGGTTCGCAGCGTCTCACGGATGACCTGGAGGCTCTCCAGCATCTGCGCAACCTCCTCGGCATCGAAGCCGCGCAGGTAGTTGGCCTCGATGGCGCGGAATCGTTCGGACATCCGCGCCAGGGCCGGTTCGGCCCTTGGCAGCAGCGCGGCGCGGCGTACCCGCCGGTCTGCGGGGTCGGCCTTGCGCTCGATCCAGCCGGCCTGTTCCAGCCAGTCCAGCGCGAGCCCCAGCGGTGCCTTTTCGATGTCCAGCCGCTCGGCCAGTTCCGACTGGCTGATGCCGGGGCGCTCCATCAGAGCGGTGAGCACCCGCCATTTGGCCTGGGTCAGTTGCAGATCGCGTATCGACAGCCCGAAACGGCGCCGGATCAGGCGTGCCGTGTCGTGGATGAGGAAGGCGCAGTTCTGTTCGAAGTCCGGAAGTGACATGGGAGGACGTGAATAGTAATGCGGATATAATATATTCCTGTGTCACTATATGATCCAGTTACTTGTTGGCAAGGCCCCGACCGGAGGCCCGGGGATGCCCTGAGATGCCCGGTGTGCAGGACATCAGCGTCTGGGCAGGTCGATCACTCCCGGGGGGCGACATTCGTTGACGAACTGGCCTAATTCGCGGAACTCCGCCGCCCGCGCGCTGCCCTCCCGCCACACCAGGCCGATGTCACGGTAGGACTTGTTGTCGAGCACGTGGGTCTCGATGCCCGTGCCCTCCAGCAGCGACGAGCCTTCGGCCATGGCGGGCAGATAGGTGACGCCGAGGTCCGCCGCCACCATCTGCACCAGGGTGTAGAGGCTGCTTGCCGCGAAGCGGTTCAGCTTGTCGGGGCGGCGCAGCCGGCAGGCCGAGAGCGCGTGATCCCGCAGGCAGTGCCCGTCTTCCAGCAGCAGCACGCTCTCGGGCGCGAGCTGATCGGCGCGCAGCCGCCCCTTTTCGAGCAGGGGCGAGCCGGCGCGACAGGCAAGCCGGAAGGGATCGCGGAACAGCGGCAGGACCTCGGCGTTGCGGATGTCCCACGGCAGCGCCAGCAGCAGCAGGTCGAGCTGGCCGTCGAACAGCGAGGCCAGCAGCCGCTCGGTCGTTTCTTCGCGCAGATACAGTTTCATGTGCGCAAAGCGCGCGCTCGCGGCCGGCATCACGCGCGGCAGCAGGAAGGGCGCGATGGTCGGGATGACGCCGAGGTTGATGCGCCGCGCGAGCGGCGAGCGCTCGCGTTGCGCGA
Source organism: Gammaproteobacteria bacterium (assembly GCA_016718385.1). Taxonomy (GTDB): domain Bacteria; phylum Pseudomonadota; class Gammaproteobacteria; order Pseudomonadales; family UBA5518; genus UBA5518. Next base: position 150,656 of record JADKDK010000006.1, on the reverse strand, counting down.
ATTCCATCAGCTCCTCGGCGTCGGCGAGCGTGTGTCTGGCGAGCACGGCCACCTCCTGGCCCACCGCCGTGATCGTGACCTGTTTCGAGGTGCGGTCGACCAGGCTCAGTTCGAGCTGTGCCTCGAGCTCGCGGATCGCGATCGAGAACGCCGACTGCGACACGTGGCACTGCGCGGCGGCGCGGCCGAAGTGACGATGACGGACCAGCGCGACGAAGTAGCGCAGCTGGCGCAGCGTGGGCATGTGGCTCATGCGGTCCTCCTGATCATTCAGAAAACAGATTGAATCACTAAATTCAATCAATTTCACAATTTATTGCGTCGCGCCCAGGATAGCGCCCGTGTCAAACAGCCTGCAATGCGGGCACGGAGGAACGCAAATGAAACAGTCCGGAACTCGCGACATCGACATCGGCATTCCGCGCGAGCAGCGCGCTGCGATCGCGCAGGGCCTGTCGCGCCTGCTCGCAGATACCTACACGCTCTACCTCAAGACGCACAACTACCACTGGAACGTCACGGGACCGATGTTCAACACGCTGCACCAGATGTTCGAGCTGCAATACAACGAGCTCGCCCTCGCGGTGGACCAGATCGCCGAGCGCATCCGCGCGCTGGGGTTGCGCGCGCCCGGGTCCTACCGGGAATACGCCGCGCTGACGGTAATCACCGAGGAAGACGGCAGTCCTGATGCGATTGGCATGATCGAGCGCCTGGTCGATGGCCAGGAAGCGGTGATCCGCACGGCGCGCAGCCTGATCGCGGTGGCAGCCGAGGCGCACGACGAGCCCTCCGCGGACCTCCTGACGCAGCGCCTGCAGGTGCACGAGAAGAACGCCTGGATGCTGCGCAGCATGCTGGACTGATTGGCGTCCCTGTTGCGGCGGACGCACGATCCACTTGCCGCGCGCGGTGGCACAATGGCGTCACCAACGTGCGCGCGGCAGGAGCGGCTATGGACGTCAGCGGATTGACAGAACCCGGCTTCGAGCGGGTGCGCGAGGCCTTCGCGCACAACTTCACGGCTCACGGCGACATCGGCGCGGCATGCTGCGTCTACCTGGACGGACGTCCGGTGGTCGACATCTGGGGTGGAACCGCCGATCCGGTGGCCGGAACACCGTGGCGGCAGGACACGGTGCAGCTGGTGTTCTCGGCTGCCAAGGGCCCGACCGCGGTCTGCATCCACCGCCTGGCCGAGCAGGGCCTGCTCGACGTCGATGCGCCGGTGGCGCGCTACTGGCCGGAGTTCGCCGCGGCGGGCAAGGAGCGCATTACCACGCGCATGGTGCTCTCGCACCGGGCGGGTCTGGCCGCGGTCGCGGGCGATCTCGCACTGGCCGATGTGCTGGCCTGGGATCCGGTGGTCGAGGCGATTGCGGCGCAGGCGCCCGAGTGGGAGCCCGGCAGCGCGCACGGCTACCACGCCCGCAGCTTCGGCTGGATCCTCGGCGAGATCATCCGGCGCATCACCGGCGAGAGCGCGGGACGGTATCTGGCCCGCACGGTCTGCGCGCCGCTGGGCCTCGACTACTGGGTCGGCCTGCCGGCGGCGGAGCGCGCGCGCTGCGCGCGCCTGGTGCCGCCCGATGCCGAGCATTCCGCCGCGGCGGTGCTCGGCGCCAACAGCCTCACAGTGCGCGTCATGACCGGGCCCTCGGGGCTGTTCGGCTACAACGAGATGTGGAACCGCGATGACGTCCTTGCCGCCGAGATGCCCTCGTCAAACGGCGTGGGCTCGGCGCGCGCGCTCGCGCGGCTCTACGCGGCGACGATCGGAGAGATCGACGGCATCCGGCTGCTGCGTCCCGAGACGGTGCGCGAGGCGACGCGCGTGGTCTCGCGGGGTCCCGACAGGGTCATTTTCGTCGAGACCTGTTTCGGCCTGGGGTTCAGCCTGCCGCCGATGCTCGGCGCCGACTGCGGGCCGAGCGCGTTCGGGCACCCGGGCGCCGGCGGCTCGCTGGGCTTTGCCGATCCGGAGGCGGGGCTGGCGTTCGCCTACGTGATGAACCGCATGCGCTTCGAGGCGGGCGGTGATCCGCGCGCCGCCTTGCTGGTACGCGCGCTGTACGAGTGCATTGGCCGAGACCCGCCGCGCGGGCGTTGATACGGAGACCCCGGATGGAACTGACGATACTGAGCGATTTCGAGATGCCGGGACTTGCCGATGGCATCGCGCGCCAGGGCGCCGGAGCCCGCCTGCTCAGCGTGGCGGCGAACGAGCCGCTGCCGGCGCGGCTGCCGGGCGCGGCGCTGCTGACGACGGCGCTGGGCAACCCCCGGCTGGAGGCGCTGCTCGCCGCGGCGAGCGGGTTGCGCTGGCTGCACGTGTTCGGCACCGGGGTGGACAGCTTCCCGCTGCATCTGGTGCCGCCGCAGGTCACGATCACCTGCTCGCGCGGCGCCAGCGCCGTGCCCATCGCGGAGTGGGTCCTGGCGGTGATGCTGGCGTTCGAAAAGCAGTTGCCGCAGAACTGGATCAGCGCACCGCCGGCGCGGATGTGGCAGGCGAACCTCGGCACGCTGGCCGGCAGGACACTGGGCCTCGCCGGCTGTGGTGGCATCGGCGCGGCGGTGGCTTCGCGCGCGGCGGCCTTCGGCATGCACGTGGTGGCGCTGGCGCGCTCGCCGCGCTCCGAGCCACCACCCGGGGTGGACATGCTGCGCACGAAGGAGGAATTGTGCGAGCGTGCCGATCACCTCGTGCTGTGCCTGCCGTCCACGCCGGCGACGCGGCATTTCATCGACGCCGCGGCGCTGGCGCGCATGAAGCCAGGCATGCACCTGGTGAACGTGGCCCGCGGCGCGCTGGTCGACCAGGAGGCGCTGCGCGTGGCGCTCGACGCGGGGCGGGTCGCCTGCGCCTCGCTCGATGTGGCCGAACCCGAGCCCCTGCCCGAGGGGCACTGGCTCTACACGCACCCGCGTGTGCGGCTCAGCCCCCACATCTCCTGGAGCGCACCGCAGGCTTTTGCGGCGCTGTTGGCGGGCTTCCTCGACAACGTGGGGCGCTTCGCGCGCGGCGAGGCGCTCGGGGGCGTCGTCGATCGTGAGGCGGGCTACTGAGCGTCGCGCGCGCTCAGCGGCGCGTATCCCAGTAGTTGCCTTCCATCATCGCCTCGATCGCGGGGCGGTGCGGGATCATGTCGTCGGGATTCTCGGGGATCGTGCTCTCGCCGAAAAGCGCCTGGCGCCGGCCGATGCGGAACATCACGATGCCGTGACGCAGCGCCGAATAGAACGTGTAGAACTCCATGTCGCGCGGCTGGTGCCCGGTGGCGGCGGCGTAGGCGGCCGACATCTCATCGAGGCGCATCATGTCGGGGAGGCCGGGCAGCCCGACGAGCGGCGTGAAGTCCTGGAAGAAGTGATGGATGTAGATCATCCAGCCGAGATCGATCTCGCGCGGCCCGGTGGCGACCATCTCCCAGTCGAGCACGGCGCTGGGCTGGAAATCCACGAACAGCATGTTGCCGATGCGCGAGTCGCCCCAGCTCAGCACTTCCGGGCCTTCGTCCTTCGGCCAGTTGGCCTCCAGCCACGCGAAGCCGCGCTCGATCAGCGGCGAGCGGATGCCGTCGCCCGCCACCACCCAGTCGTAATAGCTGCGCTGCGAGGCGACGTGACGACGTAGCGCCGTCGCCCCCGCTTCGCGCGGGCGCAGCAGCGCGAGATCCTCGGGGCCGAGCTCGATGGCATGCAGCCTGGCGAGCACGTCCACCGCACTGCGCTGGAGCCGCTCGCGTTCGCCCGGGCTGGCGCGCAGCAGCCAGGAGTCGAACACGTAGGGCGGCACGTCGGGCGGCGCCTCGCCATCGGCGCGTTCCATCACGAAGAACGGCGCCCCGAGGTGCGAGGTGTCGGGCTCGTACCACAGCATGCGCGGCACCGGCGCGCTGGAACGCTCGCGCGCGAGCTGCATCACGCGAAACTGCTTCAACAGGTCGTATTCGGGGAAAACCGGCATCGCACCGGCATCCGGCGGCAGGCGCGCCACGCAGCGCAGCGAACGCTCGACACCGTCCTCGCGCAACTGCAGGTCGAACAGCAGCGTTTCGCTGGACATGCCGTTGCCCTGCGGCGCCGACAGCTCGCCGAGGCGGGCGTCGGCACCGAGCTTCTGCTTCAGCCAGGCTTGCAGGTCGCGCTGCAGGTGCGCGCGGTCGCGCGTGGAGGTGATGGGGCGCGCCGAGTCGGTCTTGATCTCCACGAAGCGGATCTCCTGAAGGTATGCGTGCTGGGGCGAAACAGCATAGCGCCGAAGCCACGCACCGGCGCGATCCTGAGAAAACCGTAATGCGACAGCCGCGCCGCTGTAGTCGCGCCGGGTGCTCGAGCCGGCGCGCCGAGGAACAGCCACGGGTGAAACACCGCGAGCCACATCGCGCCGGCGGCACCGAGCGCCAGCGGGTGCTTATGACGAAACCCGCGCGCTGCGCGGGGATTTGCCGGTCCAGCGCTTGAACGCATGGCTGAAGCTCGGCGCGTCGGCGTAGCCGAGGCGCAGGGCGATGTCCTCGACCGAGAGTTCCGTCGCCTGCAGGTACTCGAGCGAGAGGTTCTTGCGCACGTCCTCCAGCAGTTCCTTGAAGCTGGTGTCCTCGACGGCGAGCTTGCGCTGGATCGTGCGCGGCGTGGTGCACAGGCGTTCCGCGATGGTCTCCAGGCTCGCGAGCTGGTTCGGCAGCTGCACCAGGTGCTGGCGGATCAGCTCGGCGAAGCTGCCGCCGCGCTCGAGCTCCGCGCAGATGCGTTCGCACTGCGCGGCAAAGACGCGCGCCGAGGCGGTTTCGCTCTGCAGCAGCGGCTCGTTCAGGAAGCTCGCGGCGAAGCGGAAGTCGTTGGTCGGGGCGCCGAAGTTGACCGGGCAGCCGAAGAACTCGGCGTAGGCCTGCGCATAGCCGGGCTCGGGCTGCGCCACGTTGACCTCGATCAGCGGCAGGCGCTTGCCCAGCGCCTCGGCGGCGATGGTGTACGAGGCCGCGAGCCCGCGGTCGATCATGTACTGATGGCAGCCCCCCAGGTCGCGCTGCTTGCGCAGCGCGATGATCGCCACTTCGTCCGCGGCGCGCAGCGACCAGTGCATGTAGGTCCAGGTCATCAGGATGTTGCGAAACAGCACGCCGAAGGCCTCGACGAGGTTGGAACTGGTCATCACGGCCAGCCCCAGCATGCCGTAGGCCGACAGGTGGTAGCGCGGCCCCAGGCGCAGGCCGAGGTCGGGCTGCCCGAGTTGCGCGAGCGCGCGCTCGGTGAAGCTCAGTTCCTGGGCCGGACTCAGCTTGTAATCCGGGTCGGCCAGCGCGCCCGGCGGAATGCGTGCCGCCGCGAGCATGGCCTCGACGTCCGCGCCGTGCTGGCGCAGCAGGCTGATCAGCGGGTTCAGCCCGTAGATCAGGTGCCTGACATTGCCCGGTCTGGTCCTGGTTTCCAGCAGCATGGCGGCGGTGCCTGATGGTTCGTTATCGCAATCGCGCTGTCGCAAACTAACAAGTTAATTGTCGTGCGTAAACATCTGCGCGGCGCCCCGGCTCCGCTATAAATGGCAGCCATCGCGATGGCCCCGGTGCATCGTCAGGACTTTGCATACCGAGCAACAACTTGAACAGCCGGAAGCAGGAGGTCGCCATGAGCGCCATCGAATGGCCCGAAACCCCGCGGGGCAAGCTCACGATTTCGGGGGCGGAGCCGCCCCTGCCCCCCGCGATCGCGGAATTCCAGAAGACCCTGCACGAGTTCGCGGTGAACGTGATGCGCCCTACAGGCATCCAGCTCGACCGGATGAGCGCCGAGGACGTCATCGCGCCGGGGTCGCCTTATTGGGACTTGCGCCGCAAGTACCTCGATCTCGGGATCAACATGGAGACCCTCGCCTCGTTCTCGCCGGAGGACTTCAGCGTTGCCTTCCCGCTGATCTTCGAGGAGCTCGGCTACGGTGATGCGGGCCTCGCCATCTCGATGGGAGCGGCGATCCTGCCGATGTACCTGGCGGCCAAGTTCGACAACCGGTTCCTGCTCGAGCGCTTCCCCGACACCCTGATCGGCTGCTGGGGCATCACCGAGCCCGACCACGGCAGCGATTCCCTCGATCCGAACAAGCAGATCCTCGATGCGCGCGGCCAGTACGGACGCCCCAACTGCGTGGCGACGATCCGCGGCAACACGGTGATCGTCAACGGCCAGAAGTCGGCCTGGGTCTCGAACGGTCCGATCGCCGAGGTGTGCATCCTCTATTGCGCCGCCGATACCGGCAACGGCCCCGACCCGCACAACGGCTGCGTGCTCGTGCTGCCGATGGATGCGCCCGGCGTCAGCCGCGGCAAGCCGCTGGAGAAGATGGGCCAGCGCGCGCTGCCCCAGGGCGAGATCTTCTTCGACAACGTCGAGCTGTCGAGCGACTACATACTGGCCGGTCCGGTGGCCTACAAGAAGGCCGTCTACTGCATCCATACCGAAGCCAACGCGCTGATGGGCGGCACCTTCACCGGGGTGGCGCAGGCGGCTTTCGACCTCGCGCTCGATTACGCGCACGAGCGCAGGCAGGGCGGCGTGCCGATCATCCGCCACCAGTCGGTGCAGCAGCGCCTGTTTCACATGTATCGCAAGGTCGAGATCTCGCGCGCGCTGACGCGCCGCGTGGTGCTGTTCAACAACACCGCGCCGGTTCCGGCGCTGCAGGCCGCGATGACCGCCAAGGTCACCGGCACGCAGCACTGCTTCGAGGTGTGCAGCGACGCGCTGCAGATCTTCGGCGGCAACGGGCTGACGCGCGAATACCCGATGGAGAAGCTGCTGCGCGACGCGCGCGCCTCGATGATCGAGGACGGCTGCAACGAGATCCTCTCCATCAAGGGCGGCAACTACCTGATCGACGAAGAGCGCCTGCGCGGATGAAACAGAACGCCTGGATCGCCGGCGTCGGCATGACGCACTTCGGCAAGCACATGGACCGCGGGCTGAAGTCGCTCGCGGGCGAGGCGATCACTGCCGCGGTCGCGGATGCGGGGATCGGGCTGAAGGACGTGCAGGCCGCCTGGATGGGCAATGCCGCGGCGGCGGTGATCACGGGTCAGGTGTGCGTGCCCGGGCAGATGGCGCTGCGCGAACTCGGCGTGGGGCGCATCCCGGTTGTGAATGTCGAGAACGCCTGCGCGACGGCGGCGACGGCGTTCCAGCAGGCCTGCACGATGGTGAGCGCGGGCCTGTACGACGTGGTGCTCGCCTGCGGCGCGGAAAAACTCTACCACCCCGACAAGCTCAAGACCTTCTCGGTGTTCAGCGGCGCGGTCGATGTCGAAGCCATGGACCGGGTCGTCAGCGGAATCGCGCGGCGCATCGAGGCGCTGGGCGCACCGATCGACACCGCGGGAGCCGGCACCACGCGCTCGCTGTTCATGGACATCTACGCGATCTGGGCGCTCTCGCACATGCAGCGCTACGGCACCACGCGCGAGCAGTTCGCGATGGTGTCGGCCAAGAACTCCGTGCACGGCAGCCTGAATCCGAAAGCGCAGTACCGCGACGTGATCACGGTGGCGGATGTGCTGGCCGCGCGCGAGGTCTCGTGGCCGCTGACGCTGCCGATGTGCTCGCCGATCGGTGACGGCGCGGCCGCGGCGATCATCGTGAGCGAACGCAAGGCACGTGAACTGGGCATGCGGCGCGCCATCAGGGTGGAGGCCTCGCAGCTGAGCAGCGGCTGGGATTTCGCCGAGGGCGAGGAATCGGTGGCCGAGGGTTCCGTGCGCGCGCTGTACGAGGCCACCGGCATCGGCGCGCCCGACATCGACTGCATCGAGCTGCACGACGCCTCCGCGCCATCCGAGCTGATGTACTACGAGTACCTCGGGTTGTGTGCGAAGGGCGAGGGCGGGCGTTTCGTGCAGGAGGGCCACTCGCGCCTCGGCGGTTCGAAGCCCGTCAACACCTCGGGCGGACTGATGCGCAAGGGGCACCCGATCGGCGCGACCGGGCTCGCGCAGATCGTGGAGCTCACCGAGCAGCTGCGCGGCGAGGCCGGCGCGCGCCAGGTCGTCGGAGCGAAGGTCGCGCTCGCCGAGAACGGCGGCGGCTACATCGGGACGGATGCCGCAGCGATGGTGCTCACGCTGCTTTCGCGCTGAGTGGGGCGGCACCGCGCGGGCTGCCGGGCGGGCAGCGGGCCGCACCGGAACATAACGACAACAGGGGCAGATCGCACACGTGAGTGACGAGCGCATTCTCGCCAATCTGATCGCCAGGCAGGCGGCCGAACATCCGGACCTGGATGTGCTGACCTTCGTGGATGTGAAGTCCGATGGCGGGTTCGCCGAGGAAGTCCGCAGCTTCCGCGAATTGCGCGACAACGGGCAACGCGTGGCGCAGGCGCTGGGCGATGCCGGCATGCAGGCGGGGGATCGCTTCGCGCTTTTGATGCAGAACCACCCCGAGTTCGTCGACGCCATGGTCGGCTCCAGCATTGCCGGCACCGTGTTCGTGCCGATAGACCCGCGCACCCGCGGCGAGAAGCTCGCGTTCATGCTCGGATTTTCCGGCTGCCGCGGCGTGATCTGCGCCGATTATGCGCTCGGCCACCTGATGGCCGTGATCCGCGCGCTGCCGCAGATACGCTGGGTCTGGGTGCTGCGCACGGGGGCCGTGCAGCACCTGCATGCATCGGGCGTGAGCCCGCGCTGGCTGGACGAGGTGCTGCCTGTCGCGGTTCCCGCGCTGCCGGTGGCGGTGGACAGCCCCGAGCAGACGATGCAGATGCTGTTCACCTCCGGCACCACGGGCGATCCGAAGGCGATACTCGCGAACTACCTGCGCTTCCATGCGGTGGGCTCCATCGGGCCGCTGATCGGCTGGAGCGCCGCGGACGTTTTCTACACCGGGCTGTCGCTCACGCATGCCAACGCGCAGCTGATCACGCTGGGCAACGTGCTGACACTGGGCGCGCGCGGCGTGATCAGCCGCCGCTTCACCAAGTCGCGCCTGTGGGACATCTGTCGCCGCTACGGATGCACCACCTTCAATCTGCTCGGGGGCATGACCACCGCGGTCTACAGTGAGACGCCGCGCGCCGACGACGCCGACAACCCCGTGCGCCTGGTGCTGAGCGCCGGCATGCCCGCCGCGATCTGGCAAAAATTCGCGCAGCGCTTCGGCGTGCAGATCTTCGAGTTCTACGGCGCGGCCGAGGGCGGCATGAGCTTCAACCCGCCCGGCGTCGGTCCGGTCGGCAGCATCGGCAAGCCGCCGCCCACGCTGGAGGCGAGGATCGTCGACGAAGACGACCGCGAGTGCGCCCCGTTCGAGCAGGGCGAGATCGTGTTCCGCAACGCCGATGGCAGCTGCCCGCCCGTCGAGTACTTCCAAAACCCCGAGGCTTCCGCGAAGAAGACCGCCGGCGGCTGGCTGCGCATGGGCGACGTGGGCCATCGCGATGCCCAGGGCTGGCTCTACTTCGATTACCGCAAGGGCGGCGGCATCCGCCACAACGGTGATTTCGTCAACGTCGCTTTCGTCGAGAAGGCCATCGCGGAGCATCCCGGCGTCGACGACGTCTACGTCTACGGCATCGAAGCCGATTCCGGCGTTCCCGGCGAGAAGGACGTGGTGGCCGCGGTGGTTCCCGCGCCCGGCGCCGCGTTCGACGTGGCAGAACTCTACCGCCACTGCCGCGCGGCACTCGAATCGAACTTCGTGCCGGGCTACATCCAGCTCATGCCCGAGATTCCCAAGACGGCCTCGGAAAAGCCGCAGGAGCGCTTCTGCCTCGAGCACTTCCGCGCCCACCCCGAAGCCGTGTTCACCGAAAACAGCACCAGCGAACCCCTGCGGAGAAAATCATGAACGCCGACGTCGTCGTCTACGGAGCCAGCGGATATACCGGCAAACTGATTGCGTGGCATCTGGCCGAGCGCGGAATTCCCTTTATCGCCGCGGGCCGCAATGCACAGCGCCTGGCCGAGCAGATGGCGAAGGTGCCGGAACTCGCCGGCGCGCGCTACGAATGCGTCGCCGTGGAGCACGACGAGGCCGCGCTCGCGAAACTCTTCGCCGGCAAGAAGGTCGTCTACAACGTGGTCGGGCCGTTCATGCAGCTGGGCGATCCGGTGGTGAAGGCCTGTCTCGCGGCGGGGTCCCACTACCTCGACACCACCGGTGAGCAGGACTGGATGCTGCACCTGAAGCGCAGCTACGGCGCGGCCTTCGCGCAGAAAGGCCTGCTGCTGGTGCCGGCCTGCTCCTGGATGTGGCTGGCCGGACAGCTCGCGGCGGAACTCGCGCTCGAGCACCCGGGCATCGACAGCCTGGACATCTGCTACCTCGCGGACTCGAATACCAGTGTCGCCTCGACGATGTCCTTCCTGCGCATGCTGACCAAGGACCAGTTCTATCTGGAGCACGACCGGATGTGCACCTGGCCGCAGGCCACGGCCTATCCTGTCGCGATACCGGGCGTGCACCGCGTGCTGAACGCGCTGCCGTGGAGTGGCGGCGGCGAACCGGTGTGGTACGAGGACGATCCACGCGTGCGCAATTGCAGCGTGCTGGTGGCGTTTCGCAACCAGGCCATGCTGCAGGCCATCGTCGACATCCTGGTGGACTTCGAGCACAAGCACAAACACCTGCCGGTCGCGGAGCAGGAGAAGATAACCAACGCGCTCGGCAACCAGCTGGTGTCGGTGGAGCCCGAGCGCGAGAGCCCCGCGCTGAACCGCAGCCTGCTGTGCTGCCACGGGCGCGGTGACACCGAGTCGGTCAGCGTGGTGTTGCGGGGCAATTCGCCTTACATCCAGACCGGCATATTCGCCGCCGAGGCGTGCCGCAAGATCCTGCTCGGAACGCACCGCGGCAAGGGGTTCATGTCGCCGGCCGGCGCCTTCGGTGCGCGCGAGATGATCGCGGCGATAGCGGCGAGCGGACAGCTCGCGTGGGATACGCGTACGGTCTGAACGGATCGCCGCTTTGAAGGGCAATGCAGGAGTGTCTGGCGCAATGCCGCCGGGGGGAAGCGTTTGAAGACGATCAGGCAACGTATCTCGGTATTCACCATACGCCATGCGGGCAAGGCGCTGCTGCTGCTGGCGCTGGTCACGGCGGTGTTTGCCGCCGGCCTGCCGCGCGTGGAGCTGCGCACGATCTTCTCGGACCTGTTCCCGAGCAACCACCCCTTCGTGCAGACGTTCCGCGACCACCCGAACTTCGGCAATCCGCTCACCGTAACGATCATGGTGAAGCGCAAGGACGGCGACATCTACAACGCCGAGACGCTGCAGAAGATCTGGAACATGACGCGCGACATCGACCTCACGCCCGCGGTCGACCACGACCAGGTCCTGTCCATCTCGACGGAGAAGGCGCGCTTTCAGGAAGCCACGCCCTTTGGCATCGACAGCCAGCCGCTGATGGGCGACCACGCGCCGGCCACCGCGGAGGAGATCGCCGAGTTTCGCCGCCGGGTGGAGAAATCGCCGAATTCGCGGCAGTTCCTGATCTCCGCCGACGAGTCCGCCACGCTGATCCGCGCCACTTTCATCGAGCGCTTGCTCGATTACGGCGAGAGCTTCGAGTACGTGCAGGCCCTGGTGGAGCGTGAGCGCGACGCGAACCACGAGGTCTACGTCGCCGGGCAGCCCGTGCTGACCGGCTGGGTGTACCGTTACGAGATGCAGATGTTCGGCATCTTCGCCGTGACCATCACGGCGCTGCTGCTCTCGCTGATCGTCTACATGCGCAATGTCGCGGGCGTGATCGGGCCGCTGGTGACCAGCGCCACCGCGGCGATCTGGGGTTTCGGCTTCGTCGGCTGGCTGGGCATGCCGATCGAGCCGCTGATCATGGTGGTGCCGCTGCTGCTCATCGCGCGCTCGTTCAGCCATTGCGTGCAGTTCACCGAGCGTTTCTACGAGGTCTATCACCACGTGCGCGACAAGCGCAAGGCGGCCGAGATCTCGATGGGCGTGATGATGGCGCCGGGAACGCTCGGCATCGTCACCGACGCCGCGGGCCTGTTCCTGATCGCGATCGCCCCGATCCCGGCGATGGAGCGCTTCGCGCTGTTCTGCGGCTTCTGGGCGCTGATGCTGATCCCGACCAACGTGTTCATGTCCGCGCTGCTGCTCACCTTCCTGCCCGAGCCGCGCAACGTCGCCGCGATCATCGGCGAGGATGCGAAGCACTCGCCGCTGCACGCCGGCATCAAGCGCCTGCTCGGGGTGACGGGCTCGCTGAGCCACGGTCGCAACGGGCGCGTGCTGGCCGTGGTCGTGCTGGCGGTGGCGGCATTGGCACTGGTGCGCCTGGCGGATCTGAAGGTCGGCAATCCGGTGGAGGGCAGCAGCCTGCTGTTCGAGGATTCCGAGTACAACGTCGCGGTGGGGCACATCAACGCGCAGTTTCCCGGCCTGAACACGCTGGAGATCGTGTTCGAGGCCAAGGAGGCGAGCAGCGTGCGCCGCGTGATGCACCAGGCCGACACCATCGCGACGATGAACGCGCTGCAGCGCATCGTCGAGAACGACGAAACCCCGCCCATGGCGACCTTGTCCTTCGCCGACTACCTGCCCGAAGCCAACCGCCTGTTCAGCGGTGGGAATCCGAAATGGGCGCCGCTCGATCCGAGCGACGAATCGGTCGCCGCGGCCGCGGGCGCGGTGCTGTTCGGCACCAGCCCGAAGGCCTTCCTGCATGTGACCGACTTCATCCAGGAGAACGGCACGGTCTCGCTCTGGTACAAGGACAACAAGCAGGAGACCGTCGATCGTGCACTGGCGCAGGCGCGCGCCGCGGTGGAGAAGGTCGGCGCGGAGCACGACAATTTCCGTATCCGCCTCGCCACCGGCACCATCGCGCTGCAGCAGTCGATCAACGACACGGTGGACCGTTACCAGTACATCATCATGGCGCTGCTGAACGTCGTGATGCTGTTCAGCTGCGCGTATGCCTATCGTTCCTTCGTCGCGGGCATCCTGCTGCTGATTCCGGTGAATCTCTCGAACGTGCTGCTGGGCGCGGTAATGGTGTCGATGGGCATCGGACTGGACGTGAACACCCTGCCAATCACCGCGATCGGCATCGGCGTGGGCATCGATTACGGCATCTACCTGCTCAGCCGCATCTGCGAGGAATACCAGCTGCACGAGAGCTACGAGAAGGCGATCGCGGAGGCGGTCGGCACCACCGGAAAGGCGATCTTCTTCACCGCGACGATCGTGCTGATCGCGATCCTGCCGTGGTATTTCCTCTCGGAGCTGAAATTCCTCGCCGACATGGGCCTGCTGCTGGTCATGGTGATGCTGATCAACATGGTGATCGCGCTGCTGGTGTTGCCGCTGCTGGTGTGGCTGTTCAAGCCGAAGTTCGTCGGCTCGAAGGACCTGCTGGTCGGCGAGGGCGTGGACCTGTCGGATTACGCGACGTGAGAATGGTTTCGATAACGAGTATTTCCACTGGAGGACTGACCCATGCGCATCAGAAAATATGACTTCAACTACAGTCGCCGTGCCTTCCTGGACAAGATGGCGACCGGCGCGATGGCCGCCGGCGTGCTGAGCCCGCTGTGGCCGCTGATCGCGCGCGCCGGCGATATCACCAAGGCTTATCCCGAGGAACTGCTGTCGATCGAGGCGTACACCAAGGGCAAGATCAAGACCGGAGACCTGATCACCGCCGAGAACGTCGAGCACGTGAAGGACCTGCTCGACCCGGTGGCATACGTGCACGTGAGCCAGATGGGGCGCCAGATCCGCATCGTGAAGACCACCACCGATGCCACGCGGCTGTTCCCGAGGAAGTATCTCGAGGCCACGCTGAGGAACCAGGGCAAGGCGCAGCTCGATGCCGACGGCAACGTCGTGACCGCCGAGGGCAAGCCGTGGATCGGCGGCAACCCGTTCCCGGATCCCAAGGACGGACTGGAGGCGTTCTCGAACCTGACCCTGTCCTGGGGCCGCCACGACAACTCCTTCTACGCGGTGCGCGACTGGGACATCGGGCCCGACGGGGACCTGCAGTACGAATACGACTTCTGCTGGGCCGAGCAGAACACCGTGGCGCTGGTGGGGCCGAACGGTCCCTACATGCCGGGGCACGAGGACAAGCTGCGCTTCCAGTCGGTGTGGTTCACCTATCCCAACGATTCCAAGGGCACCTCCTTCCTGAATACCTGGTACTACGACCAGCGCAAGTTCCCCGACCTGCAGGGGTACCTGCCGGCGTTCAAGCGCGTGCGCCGATTCCCCACCAACCAGCGCTTCGAACCGCTGGTGCCCGGGATCACGCTGTTCCTGTCCGATGCCTGGGCCGCCGGTGACCCGATGCTGACCTGGGGCAACTACAAGGTGATCGGTCGCCAGCCGATGCTCGGCGCGGTATCGGAGAACTGGATGGGCCCTGACACCAACTACGAGCGCCCGGTTCACGGCGGTGCCAAGGGCAAGACCTTCATGGAGACCGCGATGGAGCTCGTGCCCGAGACCATCGTGATCGAGGCCGAACCCACCGGCTACCCGCGCGCGCCGGTCGGCAAGAAGCGCGTGTGGATAGACACGCGCAACATGATGTACGTCGCCTACGTGACCTACGACCGCCGCGGCGAGCTCTGGAAGAGCTTCGAGCCGGCCTACTCCGTCTATGAAAAAGGCGATCATAAGCTGATGGACGGCGCCGAGCCGGCGTGGTCGTGGACGCACGTGCATTGCCACGACGTGCAGACCAACCGCATGAGCCGCTTCGTGCAGGCCGAGGAAGTGCGCGGCGGTTTCCGCTCCGGCTTCGACATCGAGGGCATGTACGACAAGTACCTCACGATGCAGGCGCTCCTGAGGATGGGCACCTGATGCCCCGGCGACGGGGGCTTGCCCGCGGTTGCGCGACGCTGCTGCTGGCGACGCTGTGCGGTGCCGCGGCCGGGGCAGCGGAACCCGCCGTGCTGCACCAGGGCATCGCACACGACGCGCTCTACGACGTGTGCTTCGATGCGCGCGGCGCGGTGGCGGTGGGCGCGGCGGGCGTGGTGCTGGCGAGCCGCGACGCGGGCGCGAGCTGGCAGCCCCAGCCGCAGGAGGCCACGGCACTCGCGCTGCTCGGGGTTGCCTGCACCGACCAGAGGCGGCTGGCGGTCGGGCAGGCCGGGATCGTGCTGGTCGACGACGGCAACGGCTGGCGCAAGGTCGAGTCGGGCACCGAGCAGCGCCTGCTGGCGGTGGCGATGAACGACACGGGGCTGGCGGTCGCGGTGGGCGGATTCGGTGCCGTGATGCTCTCGCGCGACCGCGGCGAGAGCTGGGAACCGGTCGCCTTCGACTGGCCGGCGCTGGTGGAGGATTTCGCCGAGCCGCATCTCTACGACGTCGCGGTTGCCGAGGACGGCGCGATCACGCTGGTCGGCGAGTTCGAGATGGTGATGCGCTCGCCCGATGGCGGCGCCACCTGGGCCCGCGTGCACAAGGGCGATGCCTCGCTGTTCGGGCTGCATATCGGGCCCTCGGGCGTGGGATACGCGGTCGGGCAGGAAGGACGCATCCTGCGTAGCGCCGACGGTGGCGCGAGCTGGGAGGCGCTGGCAGCGCCGGTCGACGCGCCGCTGCTGGGGGTTTGGGCCTCCGCCGACGATCGCGTGCTGGTCAGCGGCATGCGCACCATGCTCGCGGGCGGTGCGGGCGGCGCAAGCTGGCGCAGGCTCGAAGGTGCCGACATCGCGACCGGGTGGTATTCCGCCGTGGCGTCGGCAACGGCGGAGGGGCAGCGCATCGTCAGCGTCGGCAACGCAGGCCGCGTGTTGGGTTTCGCGCCGACGGTCACGACAGAAGAAGACGACAATCACCAACCATGATGGAGGCTTCCATGAGCAAACCACGCAGACTCGCTGCAGCGATACGCGGTGTCACGCTGGTCTCGGCGGCGCTCGCCGCGCCCGCGGCGCTCGCGCTGGACCTGAACGTCTCGGGCTTCATCCGCCAGGAGATGGCCTACAAGATCACCGACGACGAGAACCCCTTCAACCAGCAGGGCAACCTCTACAACGGCAGACCCGTGGACAACTACGTGCACGGGCTTTATGGCCTACCGCCCGAGATCACGCGTCCGGACTACTCCGAGTCCAATGACTGGAACCTGCAGGCGACGCGCGGCGAACTGGATGTCGCGGCAACCTTCAGTGAACACCTGACCGGTGCGATGAAGGTGCGCGCCTACTACGACCACGGTGTCTACGACGATTTCGGCGACGTGAATTTCTTCGAGGTGCCCTATCGCGGGGATTGCGCGACCCGCCTCGAGGTCTGCGGCGACGAGTACATGATCGATCTGCCGTCGCTGTATCTCGACTATACCAACGGCGGCTTCTGGGCGCGCGTCGGCAACCAGCAGATCGCCTGGGGCGAGTCGATCTTCTTCCGCGTGCTGGACGTTCCGAACGGCCTCGACCTGCGCCGACACAGTTTCCTCGACTGGGCCTCAGAGGAATATTCCGACGAGCGAGTGCCGGGGCTTGGCATCCGCTCGAGCTACCGCTTCCAGAACAACTGGGAGATCGAGGGCTTCGCTCAGGAGTTCAACCCCACGATCTACGGCAACGAGAACACGCCGTACAACGTGATCGCCTCGCAGTTCGTGGTGCAGCAGGAAGAGACCTTCGACGAGGTCGACGACGAATGGAACTTCGGCGCGCGGCTGCGTGGCCAGATCGGCGAGCTGGGGCTGCAGTTCATCGCGGTCAGCCGGCGCAATCCGGATGGCGCGTTCCGCTGGACCACCTCGAAGGTCAACCCCTTCGTCGCGGCCGGTATCGGCTCGGCCGACCCCGATCTGGGCGGCGTGACGCTGGGCCAGCTGCTGGCGCAGACGCCGTTCCAGCCCTTCACCGGCCAGGGTGTGTTCACCGCGCGCGAGTGGTTCGACTATTCGGGCATGGCGCGGCTCAACGGCGCCAACTTGCAGCAGTTGCTGGACGACTTCCCTGCGGCCAAGGCCCTGACGGGTGCCAACGGTCTGCCGACCACCGGGGTCGACAATCTTGCGACCTCCACGCTGGTGCTCGATGCCTTCTTTTCGCCGATCCTCGGCCTCGGCGACCTGCGCGGCCACATCGAGCGCAAGTTCCATCGTGAGGAGATCTTCGGTATCGGCATGAACTACATGCTCTACGCCGAGCCGGATTCCTTCCTCGACCAGCTGATCGTGCGATTCGAGGCGACGGTCACGCCGGACAAGATGTTCACCGACCCTTCGCTGGGACAGGAGTTCCTCGAGGAAACCGAGTGGGCGACCTCGCTGGTGTTCGAGAAGTACCAGCGTTTCTCCGAGACCTTCCCGGCCACCTACATGGTGCTGCAGTGGCTGCACAAGTCCGAGAGCGACCTGTTCGGACGTCATCTCGATGGCTTTGACGCGGATGCGAGCAGCTCCCCGCCCGCCGGCCGCGACCAGTTCGACGCGATCGCCTTCGCGATGCAGCAGCCCTCGCCGACGCTGATGTGGCGCTTCGACCTCGCGGTGCTCTACGACGTGGAGGGTGGCGTGCTGGTGCAGCCGGGCGTGCGCTGGAAGCCCTCGAAGTCCTACACGGTCGAGCTCTACGCGAACCTGCTGGAAGGCGACAACAACGACTCTATGGGCACGTTCCAGTGGTCCGATGAGGTCGGGCTGCGCCTGGGCTATCAGTTCTGATGGGCGCAGCCGGTCTTCGCGTCCTGCCAGGCCGGCCCCCGGGGCCGGCTTTTTTCGGCCTGTTCCTCGTGGCGCCGACGCCGGCGCTGGCGCAAGCGGATGCGGGGACGGGCATGCTCGAGCAGGGCCTGTCGCTGGTGCGCCTCGGCGGACCGGTGGTCGTGGTGCTGTTGGCGATGTCGGTGGTCGCCCTGGCGGTGTCCGTCTTCAAGATGCTGCACATCGGCACGCTCACGCGCGGGTCGGGCGTGGCGGACCAGGCGCTCGATCACTGGGTGCGCGGCGATACCGACGCAGCGCTCGCGCTGCTGGAGTACACCTCTGGCGAGGCGACGGTGCTGCTGCGTGACGGGATGCAATGGCTCGGCGCGGGCAAGCCCGCGCCGAGCGTGCGCGAGGAGCTGGTGCGCCGCGCCACGCGCCTGCTCGCGGATGCGGGCAACCTGCTCGGCGTGATCGAGCAGGTGGCCTATCTCGCGCCACTGCTCGGGCTGCTCGGCACCGTGCTCGGGATCATCGACGTGTTCCAGGGGCTGGCGGCGCACGCGGACGCGAGTGCGGGAACGCTCGCGGGCGGCATCTGGGAAGCACTTCTCACCACCGCCGTGGGGCTGTGCGTCGCGGTGCCGTTCGCCATCGTGCACGCGGCGCTGGAGAACCGCATCGAGCGCTTCCGTGCGCGCATGGAGGATGCCCTGACGCGGCTCTTCACCGTCACGTTGTATCGGGCCGGCTGAGACGCGGGGGGCACGCCTATGCTGCAGTCTGTCCGGCACGCGCACTCGGCCAAGCGCGTTGCGATGACACCGCTGATCGATATCGTGTTCATCCTGCTGCTGTTCTTCATATTGCAGAGCAATTTCACGCAGTTCCGCGAGCTGCTGCTCCCCGTGCCCGCGAAATCCGAGGGCGCGCGGGAGGGCCCGCTTCCGCTGAGAATCGAGGTGGGTGCAGGCGGTCGCCTCTGGATCGACGGCGTGACGCTCAGGGCCGACGGGCTCGGGGAATTCCTGGATCGCCGCGACCTGCCGGGCGCAACGCCCGTGGTGCTGGCCGCGGCGCCCGCGGTGCCGGTGCAGCTGCTGGTCGATCTCTGTGACACGCTGCGCTCGCGCAAGCTCCAGGGGATCGATATCCGCGCCCTGGAGGCGCCCTAGCGCCATGATCCGCCTGGGGCGGCCGGCGCCGCGCGCGAAGGACCACGACGACAAGCTCGTGCCGATGATCAACGTGATCTTCCTGCTGCTGATGTTCTTCCTGATCGCGGGCAACCTGAAACCGCTGTTCAGCGAGGAGCAGCTCATACCGCTTTCGCGCAGCGAGGCACTGCCGGCGCGCGAGCGGATCGAACTCTCGCTGTCACGCGACGGCGTGCTGACGTGGGGTGGCGAAGCGGTGGATGCCGCCCGGCTGGGCGCGCGCTTGCGCGCGCAGCCCGATGGCGTGCCTGAGGCGCTCAGCCTGCGCGCCGATGCGCGCACGCAGGCGGCGGCGCTGCTGCCCGTGCTCGATGCGCTGCGCGGCATCGGCGTGCAGCGAATCGCCATCGTCACGCTGCGCCGCTGAGACCGATGCGCCCGCGTCGCCTGCTGCTGTGGAGCGCGCTGCTCGCCGCTTCGCTCGCGCTGCATTTCGCGCTGTCGTGGCAGGCCGGGCGCGAGCTCGGGCTGCCCGGCAGAGGGGAGCGCGAGCAGGCGAGCGTCGCCGAGATACGACTGGCGCCGCAACCGCCCGAGCCGGAGCGCGAGGAGCTGGTCTTCGAGGAGCCTCCCGCCCTGGTGCCGCCCGCGGTGCTGCTCGCCTCGACTGCCGCCGTGGCACCACCGCCGAACGTCAACCTTGCGCTGCGCGCCGCGGCCGGAGCCGGCAGCGAGATGCCGATGCCGGCCCCGGCTCAGGGCTTCGGACTGCAGCAGGCGCGCGGCATGGGCGCGGCGGGCTTCGGCACGGGCATCGGCAACGGGCTGAGCAATTCGAGCAACCGCTTCGCGGCCTACGTGCAGGGCCTGCGCGATACCGGCCTCGACGTGGTGTTCGTGATCGATGCCACGGGTTCCATGGACTGGGTGCTGGCGGAAGTGAGGAAGCGCGTGGCTGACATCGCCGATGCCACGCGCTCGCTGGTGCCGCTCACGCGTTTCGGCGTGGTGGCCTACCGCGACCGCGACGACCCCCGGTTCGTGGTGCGCGAGCAGCCCCTGACCTTCAGCCTCGCGAAGCTCGCGCGCTTCGTCGACGCCCTGCGCGCCGAGGGCGGCGGCTCGTGGCAGGAGGCCGTGGATGCCGGGCTCGAGGCCGCGTTGAACCGCGCCGGCTGGCGTCCCGGCGCCAAGCGCGTGGTGCTGCTCATCGGGGACGCGCCGCCGCACGAGAAGGACATGGAGCGGACGCTGGCGCTGGCGCGTGAATTCGCGCGCGTCGGCGGCGAGATCTCGGTACTCGATGTCAGCAACGACGCCAACCCGGCGCTGATCGAGGCGAGCCTGGGGCGCAAGGTCAATCGCGCGCTCTACCGCGAGCGCCCGATGCTGCAGTACGAGAGCATCGCCGAGGCCGGCGGCGGCACGGCGGCGACCATGGACGGAGACATCCGCATCACGCGCCAGCTGGTCTCGCTGATCATGGGCGGGCAGTTCTCCGCCGAAATGAGCCTGCTGCTGGAGGGCCTGTGATGCGAGGGCCGCTCCCCACCGCCGTCGTGATGCTGGCGCTGCTGATTGCGTGCGCGGCGCCGCCGGCGCGCGGCGAGGACGAGGCGGTGCAGGCCTTTGCCGCGCGGTTGTCCGAGGCCGCGCAATGGGACGCCGCCCATTTCAGCGAGCGCGCGGATGCCTTCGGCAAGCTGGTGAGCGCGGCGCGCGACGCCATGGCGGCAGCGCCGGCCCAGCAGCGCCTGCGCGAACTCGGCGACGAACTGCACGCGGCGTGTCGTGCCAGGATCCGCGCGCTGGAGGCAGCGACCGGCGAGGACGAGGCGAAACTCGAGGATCTCTATCGCTCGCAGCAGTGGTACGAGATCAACTACGCGCTTGCCGCCGTGCGCTACTGGCAGGCCTGGATCGACCTGGCGCTCGCCGGGACCGCCGCCGACGACGCTGCACGCGTGCCGGCCTTGTCGCGTGCCGAACGCGGCTTCCAGTCCACCGCGGTGCGCATCCTGTACCCGGGGCTGGTCTACGGCAGCTGGCTCGGCATGGCCTATGTCGAGCGCGCGCGCGGCGACGACGCGGCAGCGCAGAAGCGCCTCGAGCTGCTCGCCGGCGCGCTCGCCACCGATCCCGACAACCCGCTCGCGAAACTGGTCGCCGACGAGCTCGCGTTGCTCGCCGTGCGGCGCGGCGAGGCCGTGAGCCCGTTGCCGGCGGGCAAGGGCAAGCTGGAACCGGCACTCGCGCGCCGCTTGCAGGAGGAAGCCTTCGCCCTGCTGGAAGAGCGACGCAGCGAGGGCATCGCGGCACTGGAGGCCGCGGAGCGCCTGCGTCGCCTTATCGATGCCGGATACCTCGACGATGCCTTGCTCGCGCGCATGCTCGCCTGGCGCGATGAGCTGGTGGGCCGCGATCTCGGCACCGTCGGCCTGCTGCTGGACGCCGAGTACGCGGCCGCGCACGAGCAGTACGAAACCACCGTGCTCAAGTATCGCGAGTTCGCGGCGAAGGGAGGCTTCGAGCTGCCGATCAACACCGCGGCGTTTCGCTACAACTACGCCGTCGCGCTGCACCGCCTCGGCTACGAACGCGAGGCTCTCGAGGTGGCGATGCCGCTGCGCGAAGACCGCGAGGTTGGTCCGGCGGCGCGCAAGTTGGTCTTCCTGGCGGCCGAGCGCAGGAACCGCGAGCAGCCGGGCGCCGCCAACCGTGCCGCGCTGACGCGCGCGGCGAGCGAATTCCTCGCCTCATCGCCCGATGACGAGGATGCCGCCTTCGCACACCTGGCGCTCGCCGGCGGCGGTGACGCCGCGGCGCGGACTCACCTCGCCGCGGCGCGCCGCGACGCGCGCACGCGCGCCGCGGTGGAGGGCGTGCGCCTCGATGCCGCGGTCGCGGCGTTCACCGACGCCGCGGCACGCAATGACCTCGCAGCGCGCGCCAGCGCTGCCCGAGCGGCGCTGGCGGCCATCGATGCCCTGCCGCGCGCCGAGCGGCGCACGCTGCCGTTGCGCGTGCTCGCGCTGCAGCTGCGCGTGGCCGCCGGCACGCGCGACGAGCGCATCCCGGACGAACTGCAGGAGCTGCGCGAGGCCGCCGGCGCCGATCCCGCGCTCGTACGCGTGCTCGTCTGGACCGCGTTGCGGGCACTGTCCGGCGAGGCACTGCTCGCGCACGTGGCTGCCCTGCCTCAGCCGCCCGCGGCGGCCGAGGCCGACGAACTCGTGGCATTCCTGCAGGAGCGCGAGCAGGCGCGCGATTACACGACCCTTGCGGCGGTGGCGGAGCGCGCCGTGCCGGTCTTCGCGACGCAGCCCGACGTGGCGCGCCAACTGGTGCTGATGCGCCACCGTGCCCTCACGGCGTTGGGTCGTGATGCCGAGGCCTTCGCCATCGCGCTCGGGCTGGTGCAGTCCTATCCCGATTCCGGCGATGCCTGGTTCGCCTACGCCTCCAGCGCCGAGCGCAGCGGCGACATCTTCGCCGCCGATCGCGGCTGGGCCCGTATCGCCGCTGCCACGCCCGAGGGCTCCGATCGCTGGCTCGATGCCACGTTGCGCCGCGTGGCCTTGCTGTCGCGCACCGCGGGCGCGCAAGCTGCGCACTGCGATCTGCTGGCCCGCGCGGACCTGTACCGGGAGCGCATGAATGCCGCGCGCGGCAGGCAACTTGCCCAACTCGAGCGGGAGAATCGCTGCGATGGCTAGCCCTGGTGGTGTGCGCAATCGGGCATGCCTGGGCGTCACCGTCGCAGAATCTGCCCCCCCGGCGCGCGCGCCCCCCGCCGGCCCCGGGCCGTCTCTTGCCCGCGCCCCGGGGGCCCCGCCCCGGGCGTCTCCCGCGGCCTTCTGGCGTCCCCCCCGCCGGGGGGGGGGGCCCTCCCTCCCGCGAAGAACACGGAAGGCCGTCATGGTAAGGATCCGCAAGTACCACGCCGACTACTCGCGCCGGCTGTTCATGCAGCGGCTGGGGCAGGGGATGCTGGCCACGGGCGTGCTGATGCCGCTGTGGCAGGCGATCGCGCAGGACGGGGACAGCGCGCGCGCGTATCCGGACGAAGCGCTGTCGCTCGAAGCGTACACCAAGGGGAAGGTGAAGGCCGGCGACGTGATCAGCGCCGACAACGTCGAGCACGTGAAGGACCTGCTCGACCCGATCCAGTATCTGCAGGTCGCGCAGATGGGCCGCAGGCTCGACGTGCTGGACACCACCACGGACATCATGCAGCTGAGCCCGTGGGAGTATGTCGAAGCGACGCTGCGCAACAAGGGGCGCGCACGCTTCGCGCCGGATGGCAACGTGGTCACCGACGAGGGCAAGCCGTGGATCGGCGGCAACCCGTTCCCCCAGCCCACCAGCGCGCTCGAGGTATTCGCCGGCATCACGCTGAGCTGGGGCCGGCACGACGTGTCGCTGTATGCGACGAAGGAAGAGGACCTCGACGACGACGGCGACGTGGCGTACCGCTACGAATCGGTGTGGACCGAGTTGTCGCCGGTGGCGCGCGTCTCGCTGGATCCGAAGCCCTACTGGCCCGGACACGAGGACAAGCTGCGCTACCAGTCGATCCTGTTCCTGTCGCCGAACGACGTGAGGGGCACCTCGTTCCTGAACATCTGGCACTACGACCAGAACCGCTATCCCGACCTGTTCGGCTACCTGCCCGCCTTCAAGCGCGTCAGGCGCTATCCCACCAACCAGCGCTTCGAGCCGTTGATCCCCGGCTCCACGCTGTATCTCTCGGATGCCTGGGCCGCTGGCGATCCCTTCCTCACCTGGGGCAACTACCGCATCGTGCACCAGGGGCCGGCACTGGGGGCGGTCTCACGCAGCTGGAACGCGACGCACCCGAACTGGGAGCACACCACGCATGGCGGTGCGAACGGACTGTCGTTCTGGGATACCGCGGTGGAATTCATCCCCGAGGCCATCGTGGTCGAGGCCGAGCCGGTCAAGTACCCGCGCGCGCCGGTCGGCAGGAAACGCGTGTGGTTCGACGCGCGCACGCTGCTGCCGCTCAGCATGGTGAGCTTCGACCGCCAGGGGAAGATGTTCCGCTCCTTCGATGGCGCGTTCTCGCTGTACAGCGACGGCAGCAATGCGGTGATGGACGGCGCGCATCCGTACTGGTCGTGGACGCGCGTGCACGCGCACGACGTGCAGACCAACCGCATCACGCGCCTGCAGCAGGTGCGTGAACTGCCCGGCGGTTACCGCACCACCGTGAACGACCAGGGGGTCTACGAGAAATACCTGACCCAGAGCGCACTGCAGCGCCTGGGCAGCTGAACGAGCAATTTTGCAGGAGCGCGCCCTGCGCGCGACCACCGGGCTTCACAAGAGAGGAGATCTCCGCATGACACGCAAGCACAAGCTCTGGGCCCTGATGCCCGCACTGCCCAAGGACCTGCTGGTGGCCAGCGTGCGCCAATACGAGGACGCGGGGCTCGAAGGCGTGTGGTCGCCGCAGCTCTACGGCGCGCCCTTCGTGCCGCTGGCGGCCGCGGCCGCGGTGAGTGATCGTCTGAAGCTCGGCACCGGCGTGGCGCTCGCTTTCGTGCGCAGCCCGCTGGAGACCGCGAGCTGTGCGCTGGACCTGGACATGATCTCAGGCGGACGCGCGGTGCTCGGCATCGGACCGAGCATCAAGTGGTGGAACGAGGACTGGTACGGCGTGCGCTACGGCAAGCCGCTGGCGCACCTGCGCGAGGTGATCGGCGCGGTGCGCCAGATCATCGCGAAGGGGCACACCGGCGAGCTCGGGCGCATCGACGGCGAGTACGTGAAGCTCGACCTCGAGCGCTTCAAGCTGCTCGCGCCGCCGCTGCGCACCGCGATCCCGATCTACATTCCGGCCGTGTTCGAGAAGACCTGCGAGATGGCCGGCGAAATCGCCGATGGCCTGCCGGGGCACCCGATCTGGAACGCGAAATGGGTGCGCGACAAGGTCGCGCCGCACCTGGCGAACGGGCTTGCACGCTCGGGCCGCGCGCGCAGGGACTTCGACCTCAACCTGTTCCTGTTCGTCGCGGTGAACGAGGACAAGCGCCAGGCCATCGAGGATGCGCGCGAGACGATCGCCTTCTACGGCCAGATGGCCCAGTACGAGGCCTATTACGAGTACATCGGCTTCGGCAGCGAGGCGCGCGCGCTGCAGGCTGCCGGTGCGCGGCAGGACCACGCCGCGATGATGGCCGCCTGCAGCGACGCGATGGTCGAATCCATCGTGCTGGCGGGTACGCCGGACGAGGTGCGCCGGCGCCTCGACGCGATGGCCGACATCGCGGATTCCTTCACGCTGTCGATTCCGTTCTACGGGCTCGCACCCGACAAGGCGGCTTACTATACGCAGCGGATCGCCGAGGTCTTCTATGGCTGAGCCGCGTGGTGCCACCCATGTGGGTCGCCATTCACGTGGGTCGCCATTCATGGCGACAGCTGCATTGGGCAAGGTACTTGTCGGCATGAATGCCAACCCACTCTGGAGCTGAGAAATGGAAGCACTGCAGGCTTTTTCACTCGCCGGCAAGGTCGCGCTGGTCACCGGCGCGGCCAGTGGCATCGGGCTCGAGTGCGCGCGCGTGCTCGGCGCGGCGGGCGCACGCGTGATGATGGGTGACGTCGACCATTCGGGTTGCGCCGCGGCGGCCGCGGCCCTGCGCGCCGCGGGCCTCGATGTGCAGGCGCGCGTGCAGGACGTGACCGCCGAAGGTGACTGGCAGGCCAGCATCGAGGCAACCCTGGCAGCCTTCGGCGGACTGGACGTGCTGGTGAACAACGCCGGGATCTACCAGGGCGGCACGCTGGAATCGAACACGCTGGAAGAGGTGCGGCGCGTGCACCGCGTGAACGTCGATTCGGTATTCCTCGGCATGAAATTCGCCGCGCAGGCGATGAAGCCGGGCGGCGCGGCGGGGCGCGGCGGGTCCATCGTCAACCTGTCCTCGGTGGCCGGGCTGATCGGCGTGCCGGGGCACACCGCCTATGGTTCCACCAAGGGTGCGGTGCGGCTCTACAGCAGGCACGCGGCGGTGGAGTTCGGTGCGCTGGGTTACGGCATCCGCGTGAACTCGGTGCATCCGGGCTTGATCCAGACCGCGATGGGCGAGAAGGTATTCGAGGATTTCGTGGCCCTCGGGCTCGCGCCCACGCCGGACGAGGCCAAGACCGTGGTGCTCGGCATGACCGCGGTGGGGCGCCTGGGCACGGCGCGCGATGTCGCGAACATGGTGCTGTTCCTTGCCAGCGACGCGTCGGGCTATGCGACGGGAGCGGAATTCGTGGTCGACGGCGGCATGTCCGCCCGCTGAAGGAGTGCAAGCGATGAGAATGACGAACAAGGTTGTATTGATCACGGGCGCGGGCTCGGGTCTCGGCGAAGCAATGGCGCGACGCCTCGCGCAGGAGGGCGCGCTGGTGGTGGCCTCGGACATTGATTTCGCCGCCGTGCAGGGCGTGGTGGCCTCGATCGTGGACAGCGGCGGGCACGCCGAGGCAGAGCACCAGGATGTTACCGACGAGGCGCGCTGGACCGCGCTCGTCGATGCCGTCCTCGCGCGTCACGGGCACCTCGACGTGCTGGTGAACAACGCGGGCATAGCGCTCACCGGTTCGGCGGAAGACACCACGCTCGCGGACTGGCAGCGCACGCAGCGCGTGAACCTCGACGCGGTGTTCCTGGGCACGCGCGAGGCGATCCGCGCCATGAAGACGCGTGGCGGCTCCATCGTCAACATCTCCTCGATCGAGGGCATCGTCGGCGAGCCGCTGACCGCTGCCTACAATGCCAGCAAGGGCGGCGTGCGCATCTTCACGAAATCGGCGGCGCTGCACTGCGCGGCCGAGGGCTACGGTATTCGCGTGAACTCCGTGCATCCCGGCTTCATCCTGACGCCGATGGTCGAAAACGCGCTGGCCGGCATGCCGGCGGAGCAGGCCGCGGCATTCCACGCGCGGATCATCGACAGCATCCCGGTGCGCGCGATGGGCGAGCCACGCGATATCGCCAATGGCGTGCTGTTCCTGGCTTCGGACGAGTCGCGCTACATGACGGGAACGGAGCTCGTGATCGACGGTGGTTACACAGCGAGGTGATGACGATGTACGCGTATACGATGGAGCACATCTGCAGCTACGGCGTCACGCTGCACTCACCGTTCGAGGTGATCGGCGAGACGCCGCTCGGCTTGCGCGTCAATGCCTACGTGAGCGGCGGCACGGTCGAGGGGCCCCGCATCCGCGGGGAGTTCCTGCCGGTGGGTGGCGACTGGCTGACAGTGCGCAGCGACGGCGTCGGCGTGCTGGACGTGCGCGCCACGATCCGCACCCATGACGAGGCGCTGATCTACGTGCAGTACCAGGGCGTGCTGGAGCTCGGCGATGACGGCTACGCGCGCATGCTGGCCGGCAATCCGCCGCCGCGCGCGCAGATCCGCTCGGCGCCGCGGTTCCTCAGCGCGCACCCGGGGTACCTCTGGGTGAACCGGCTGCAGTGCGTCAATATCGGCGAGGTCGATTTTGCCTCGGCCAGCGTGAGCTACGACGTCTACGCCCTGGGCTGAAGCAGGGGCCCCGCGCGTGGCGAGACATGCCCTCAGGGGGGGGGGGGGGGGGGGGGGGGGGGGGGGGGGGGGGGGGGCCGGGGGGGGGGGGCCCGGGGGGGGGCCGGCGACGAGCTTCGATCAGATCAAGAGGCGAGGCGGCGGAGTGCGGCAGAATCCCTCACGTCGCGCAAATGATCCGAGGAGTATACGCATGGCGCATCCCCTGGCTGGCCACCCGGCGCCCAAGGAGTACCTGACCGATATCCCCGCCTTGCTGGCGGCCTACACCGGGCGGCAGCCCGATGCCGACGATCCGGCGCAGCGTGTGGCCTTCGGCACCAGCGGTCATCGCGGCAGCGCGCTGGCAGGCAGTTTCAACGAGGCGCACGTGCTCGCCATCGCGCAGGCGGTGTGCGACTACCGCGCGCAGGCAGGCATCGATGGTCCGCTCTACCTCGGCAAGGACACGCACGCGCTGTCGGCGCCCGCCGAGCGCAGCGCGCTCGAGGTGCTGGCGGCCAACGGCGTCGATACGCGCATGCAGGCGGGCGACGGCTTCACGCCGACGCCGGTGATCTCGCGCGCGATCCTGGCGTGGAACCGCGCGGCGACGCGCGCCGCGCGCCGACGGCATCGTGATCACCCCCTCGCACAACCCGCCGCCCGACGGCGGTATCAAGTACAACCCGCCGCACGGGGGACCGGCCGACACCGACATCACCGGCTGGATCGAAGCGCGCGCGAATGCGCTGATGGCTGCGGGCAACCGCGACGTGAAGCGCGTGCCTTGCGCGCAGGCCCTGGTCGCGGCCAGCACGACGCAGGAAGACTTCGTCGGGCCCTACGTCGAGGACCTGGAAAACGTGATCGACATGGCGGCGATACGCGCGGCGGGCGTGCGCATCGGCGTGCATCCGCTGGGCGGCGCCGCGGTGGCCTACTGGCAGCCGATCGCGGCCAGGTACGGCCTGGACATCGAGGTGGTCGACCCGACGGTGGATCCTGCGTTCGCGTTCATGACGCTCGACCACGACGGCAGGATCCGCATGGATTGCTCCAGCCCGCACGCGATGGCGAGCCTGGTCGCGTTGAAGGATCGCTTTGATATCGCCTGGGGCAACGACGCGGACGTGGACCGCCACGGCATCGTGACGCCCTCGGCGGGGCTGATGAACCCGAACCACTATCTCGCGGTGGCGATCGATTACCTGCTGACACACCGGCCGCAGTGGTCCGCGCGCGCGGCGGTGGGCAAGACGCTGGTGTCCTCGGCGCTGATCGATCGCGTGGTCGCCGGGTTGGGGCGCACCATGCTCGAGGTGCCGGTGGGCTTCAAGTGGTTCTCGGGCGGCCTGCTCGAGGGCAGCTTCTGCTTCGGTGGCGAGGAGAGCGCGGGCGCCTCCTTCCTGCGCCGTGACGGCAGCGTGTGGACGACCGACAAGGACGGCATCATCCTCGGCTTGCTGGCGGCCGAGATCACGGCAGTGACCGACAGGGATCCCGGTTGGCACTACCAGCAACTCGCCGCGAAATACGGCGCGCCCTGCTACGCGCGCATCGACGCCGCGGCAACGCCGGGCGAGAAAGCCGCGTTCAAGCGGCTCACGGCGGAGCGCGTCGCGGCCACCACGCTAGCGGGTGACCCGATCACGGCACGGCTGACGCACGCACCGGGCAACGCAGCGGCGATCGGCGGTCTCAAGGTGGTGACGGCCAACGGCTGGTTCGCCGCGCGCCCCTCGGGCACGGAGGACGTCTACAAGATCTACGCCGAGAGCTTCGTCGACGCGGCTCACCTGCAGCAGATCCTGCAGGAGGCGCGGCAGATCGTGGGCGAGGCGCTGCGCGGCTGAAAACCCGGACGCGCTCCCGCTCTTCAGAAGATTGCCCCGATGATCCGGTCGAGCAGTTGCTCCAGCGGAATCATCGTGAACACCAGCGGCACGAAGGGTATCAGCATGGCTGCGGTGAGCTGGACCAGCATGGCGCGAGAGAAGATGACGGGCTTCATCTCGCGGATCACGGTGAACGCATTGCCGATGTCCGCGAGCGACTGGATGTCGCCGGTTCCCAGCAGTGATGCGCCATCCCGATCGCGCGAGCGCAGCCAGCGCCGGTCGAACTCGCGCATGTACTCGGCGGTGAAGGCGCCGTACTCCCTTAGCCCCTGGCGCTGCGCGGCGAGGATCTTCGGTGCGAACACCAGCAGTGGGGCCATCAGCAGCACCACGCCCATGGTCACGAGCAGGACGATTTCCAGCTTGAAGGCCGCGAGCGAGGCGCCCTGGTGGAAGATGCGGTTCGCGATCATGCCGGCCACACCGGCGCCCAGCGCGCTCAGCAGCGGTGCGAAGGCGTAGGCGCTGCCGGCGAGAAAGCCCAGCCCTCCGTTGCGATCGGGATGGGTCGGGATCAGGTCCAGCTCGATCCGCGACACCTGCCACAGGAAGTGCGCCCAGATCAGCAGGCGGTAGCCCCAGCGCAGCAGTATGAACTGCAGCACCGGATTGCTCACGAAGGTGAACCAGAGCCCCGCCGTGGTGAGCGTGCCGGTGCCGGGTCCGACCGTCGCGTACCAGCTCGAGGTGTCGAGCTCGATGTAGTCGCGGATGTAATGGCCCACCGTGTACACGAGCGCGATCAGCGCGATTTCCACGAACCATGAATTGCGCCAGGCCATGGCGCGGCGCAAGGCCCCGATGAAGCGCTCCATCGATGCCGCGGGGACGAGCCCGCGCTCCACGAATTGCGCCACGATGCCGCGCAGGCGCTGGTGGACCACGAGTTCGGCGAGGATCATCAGCGGCACACCGACGAGAAAGCGCGCGTGGGTTTCGATGTCGGGGAGGAACGGGATGTCGACGCCGCCCAGCAGTGTTCCCTCGATGGCGCAGAGCACGAGCAGGGGCAGCCAGATGACCGTGCTGGCCAGCACGATGCGGCGCCCGACCAGGCGACCCGCGTCATCGTCCATCCGGGCCTTGCGCAGCAGCTGCCACAGTGGTCCGCCGAGGACGAGCGAGAAGTTCTGCAGTTCGGGAAACGCAACGGCGACGGGGTCGTCCCGGCGTGGCGAGAGGTCTGGAGTCATGCGGCGCTTTCCCCCGTTCAGACTGTCATGTGGCGGATATCGCGTTCGGACTGCCCGCGCCGCGTCAGGGCTGGGGCATCGCGTCACAGGATAATTCATCCATACCGGTCAGCGCGCCGAGTTCCTGCAGCGTGGCGATCACGCCGTCGATATCGTCCGTGGCCTCGTGGCCGAAATGCTCGTCGATGGCCCGCCCCTACCGCCCACGATCGGGCACAATACCGGTTGTTGTGGAACCAGCGGAGCGCGCACGTGAATACCAGGAAGGCGGGGTTGCTGTCGCTGATCGTGCTGCTTCTCGCGCTGCTGTTCGCCCTCGACCTCGATCGCCTGCTGACGCTCGAAGGCATCAAGGCCAGCCGGGCCGGGCTTGCGCTGCTGCTGGAGCGCTCGTGGCCGTTGGTCGCGGCGGGCTATTTCCTGCTCTACGTGCTGATCGCCGCGGTGTCATTTCCCGGCGCGGCGGTGATGAGCCTCGCGGGGGGAGCGCTGTTCGGCCTGGCGTGGGGCACTCTGCTGGTGTCCTTTGCGTCTTCCATCGGCGGGACGCTCGCGTTCCTGGTCGCGCGCTACCTGTTGCGCGACGCGGTGCAGCGGCGCTTCGGCGAATGGTCGCGCGCCGTCGACAAGGGTTTCGCGCGCGATGGCGCGTTCTACCTGTTCACGCTGCGGCTGCTGCCGTTGCCGTTCTTCCTGGTCAACCTGGTGATGGGGCTGACGCCTATCCGCGTGCGCACCTTCTACTGGGTCAGCCAGCTGGCGATGCTCGGCGCCACGCTGGTGTACGTGAACGCAGGCACGCAACTCGCGCGCGTCGAGGCGCTGTCCGATATCGTCTCGCCCTCGCTGCTGCTGTCCTTCGCGCTGCTGGGCGTGTTCCCCCTGATTGCCCGGCGCGTGCTCGCGGCGCTGCAGGCGCGCCGGGCGTACGCGAAATGGCAGCGCCCGCGTCGCTTCGAGCGCAACCTGGTGGTGATCGGCGCCGGCGCGGCGGGGCTGGTCAGCGCCTACATCGGGGCCACGGTGAAGGCCAGCGTCACGCTGGTCGAGGCGCGGCGCATGGGCGGGGACTGCCTCAACACCGGTTGCGTGCCGAGCAAGGCGCTGATCCGCAGCGCGCGGCTCGCGCACGAGATGCGCCATGCCGGGCGGTTCGGGCTGGAGGCGGTCGAGCCGCGCGTCGAGTTCAGGCGCGTGATCGCCCGGGTGCAGGAGGTGGTGCGCGCGATCGCGCCGCACGACAGCGTGGAGCGCTACAGCGCGCTGGGTGTCGAGGTGCTCGAGGGGCACGCGCGCATCGTCGATCCGTGGACCGTGGAGGTGCATTCCGGCGACGGCCGGACACGCCGCCTCACGACACGCGCGATCGTTATCGCCGCGGGCGCCGAACCGTACGTGCCGCCGCTGCCGGGACTGGACGAAGTGGGCTATCTGACCAGCGACACGCTGTGGGATGCGCTGGCCGCGATGGAGCGGCCACCGCAGCGCCTCGTGGTGCTCGGCGGCGGCCCGATCGGCTGCGAGCTGGCGCAGTGCCTGCAGCGCCTCGGTTCGCAGGTGACGCAGGTCGAGCTGATGGAGCGCTTGCTGGCACGCGAGGATCCCGAGGTCGCGCACGGCGTGCAGGACGCGCTCGCGCGCGACGGCGTCGAGGTGCTGTGCGGCTGGCGCGCGGTGCATTGCGAGCGCGTCGGCGAGCACAGGTTCCTCGTCGTCGAGCGCGAGGGCGTGCAGCGTCGCCTCGGCTTCGACGCGCTGCTCTGCGCGGTGGGGCGCAAGGCGCGCCTCGGCGGCTATGGCCTCGAGGAACTGGGCGTGCCTGTCGCCGGCACCGTGGTGGTGAACGAATACCTCGAGACGCTGTACCCGAACATCTATGCCGCCGGCGACGTCGCGGGACCGTTCCAGTTCACGCACGCCGCGGCGCACCAGGCGTGGTACGCCGCGGTCAACGCGCTGTTCGGCGCGGCGTGGAAGTTCCGCGCCGACTACACGGTGATCCCGGCCACGACCTTCACCGATCCCGAGGCCGCGCGCGTGGGCCTGAACGAGCAGGACGCGCAGGCGCGCGGTATCGCCTACGAGGTGACGCGCTATGGTATCGACGACCTCGACCGCGCCATCGCCGACGGCGCGGCCGAGGGTTTCGTGAAGGTGCTGACGGTGCCGGGCAAGGACCGCATCCTCGGCGCCACGATAGTCGGCGCGCACGCGGGCGAACTGCTGGCGGAGTTCGTGCTCGCGATGCGCCACGGGCTCGGGCTCAACAAGATCCTCGGCACCATCCACAGCTACCCGACGCTGGCCGAGGCCAACAAGTACGCGGCCGGCGAATGGAAGCGCGCGCACGCGCCCGAACGCCTGCTGCGCTGGGTCGAACGCTACCACGCCTGGCGGCGCGGGTAGGCCCGGCCTTGTGGGTCGGGCTTCAGCCCGACATCCTGATGTGCTGCAACTTCAGCAGGTACGCGCCCCAACCGAGCGCCGCCAGCATCACCAGTATGCCCAGCGTGAAGCTCGCGCGCGCCAGCGCGTAGCAGCTGTCGACGGCATCGAGCATCGTCAGCAGGTTGCCCCAGTCGTGGCTTTCCTCGCCGCCGCCGCCCACCAGTGGCAGCACGCGGTACTCGGCGTCGCGGATGTAGGGCGCCAGGTCCACGAAATTCTGCCCGCACCACCACAGTGCCACCGCCGCCGCGAAGTTGTCGCGCTGACGCACGGCGAACACCGCGAGCAGCGCCAGCGGCAGCAGCACCTGGAACAGGCTCCCGCCGAGGATGCCCATGAACTCGCCGAAGGGACGAAAGAACAGGTGGCCGAACTCGTGGAAGGCGAGGTTCGCGCCGTGCAGGAAGGAGCCGCCGATACTTTCCCAGTCGATGCCGTTCACGATGAACTTCACGCTCCACAGCGCGAGCGCCGCCAGCAGCGCCGTGCGACCCCAGAACGCGGCCGGTTCGACCCGCTCCGGCACCTCGAGGAGTTGCAGGCGCAGCCGCGTGAGGAAGGGGCCGTGATCATCCGTTTCGGGCAATGCCTGTCCGGGCGATGCCGGAACTGGCGCGGCGGAGCGCGAGGTGCCACCCCGGCGCGCCTGCCACTTGGCGTAGGCAATGCCGCAGGCGGGGCAGATGCCCTCGTGCACGTGGCTCTCGGCGCGCGTTCGCGCGTGGCCGCATTTCGGGCAGCGCGTCATCTGCCGACTCAGAACTTGCCGGGACGCAGTACCTCGACGTCCTGCAGGAAGCCTACCATCGCGTAGTCGGCGTAGTAGCGCGCCTGGAGGTAGCCGAGCACCGCCTCGGCCTGCGAGCGCGGACAGACCATCTCGATGCGGATATTGGCCGACTCCTCCCAGGAGCCGTCGCGCATGCCGCGGTTGCCGCGCCCGCGAGCGTCCCACACCGTGTAGCCGCGCACGCCGAGCCGGTCGAATTCGCGCAGCAGCGCCTGCTCGATCGTCGCCTCGGTGATCACCGTGAGCAGGGTGCGTTTTTCCGTGGGCAGCGTCATCAAGCGGATCCCGTGAGTTGCAGGGCCAGCCGGTGATACAGCGGTATGCCGGCCAGGATGTTGAGCGGAAAGGTTACCCCGAGCACGGCGGCCAGCGAAAGCGCCGGCCTGGCCTCCGGCACCGCGAGGCGCATCGCCGCAGGCACCGCGATGTACGAGGCGCTGGCCGCGAGCGTCGCGAGCAGCGTCAGCCCGCCCGTCGACAGCCCCAGCAGCAAGCCGCAGCCCAGGCCGAGCCCTGCCGACAGTAGCGGCATCAACAGTCCGAAGCCGAGCAATGCCAGGCCGCTGCGGCGCAGTTCGCCCGCCTGGCGGCTCACGATCAGCCCCATCTCGAGCAGGAACAGGGCCAGCGCGCCCTTGAACAGCTCGTAGAAGAAACCCTTGACCGGCGCGAGCCCTTCGGGCCCTGCCGCCCAGCCGATCGCCATGCCGCCCAGCAGCAGCGTGACGCCCTTGCCGAGAAAGGCCTCGTGTGCCAGCGCGCCCCAGTCGGTGCGGCGGCCGATGCCGCGCGCGAGCACGATGCCGACCACGATCGCCGGCACCTCCATCACCGCGAGGAAGATGGTCATCTGCGGTTCGAAGGCGATCTCGCGCGACACCAGCCAGTTCACCCCGACCGCGAACGTCGCCACGCTGACCGAGCCGTAGTGCGCGGCGGTGGCGGCGGCGTCGGCGCGGCCGAAGCCCGGCAGGACGCGCAGGATCGCGAATGCGATCAGGGTCTGCAGCACCCCGAGCGCGATCACCGCGAGCAACTGCGGCACGAGCGGGCCGAGCGCCTGCTGCGCCAGTCCCTCGCCGCCCTTGAGCCCGATCGCGAGCAGCAGGAACAGCGACAGCGTGTCGTAGAGCGAGGCCGGCAGCTTCAGCTCCGAGCGCAGCAATCCGGCCGCGAGGCCGAACAGGAAGAACATCACCACCACATCGATCATGCGGCGGGCCTGCCCCGCGTGGCCACCAGGCTCGCGATCACGCTGGCGCCGATCAGCACCGCGACGATCGCCAGCGAGGCGGCCACCGGCACGTGATACCAGGGCGCGATCAGCATCTTGGTGCCGATGAAGGTCAGCACCATCGCGAGGCCGTACTTGAGCAGGTGGAAACGCCCCGCGACGTCGGCGAGCAGGAAGTAGAGCGCCCGCAGGCCGAGGATGGCGAAGATGTTCGAGGTGAACACGATGAACGGATCGGTGGTGATCGCGAAGATCGCCGGGATCGAGTCGACCGCGAACACCAGGTCCGAGGCCTCGACCAGCAGCAGCACCAGGAACAGCGGCGTGAACCAGCGCACGCCGTCCTTCACCACGGTGAAGCGCTCGCCGTGGTAGTCCTCGGTGATGCGCAGGTGCCGGCGCGCGAAGCGCAACAACGGGTTCTTTTCCAGGTCGGGCTCCTTCTCGGCCATCACCAGCATGCGCAGCCCCGTGATCACCAGGAAGACACCGAAGAGGTACAGCACCCAGTGGAACTCCCGAACCAGCCAGGCGCCGGCGAGGATCATGACGGCGCGCATGACGATGGCGCCGAGCACGCCGTAGAGCAGCACGCGCCGCTGGTACTCGGCGGCCACGTGGAACGAGGAGAAGATCAGCAGGAACACGAAGACGTTGTCGACCGAGAGCGACTTCTCGATCAGGTAGCCGGTGAGGAATTCGAGCGCCTTGCGGTCCGCGATCTCCTCGCCGACCGTGCCGTTCAGGTGCCACCACAGTCCCGCGTTGAACGCGAGCGCCAGGCTGACCCAGACCATGGACCAGGCCGCCGCCTCCTTCACGCTGACCTTGTGCGCCTGCCGTCCGCCGAACACGAACAGGTCGAGCGCCAGCATCACGAGCACGAAGCCGACGAAGGCCGCCCACATCCAGGGTTCGCCGATCGATACCGCGGTGTCCGGGTTCATGGCCATCTCCTCGTCAGCTGCGATCGTCGCGGATGCCGATGGCGGCGCGCGCCGCCATCGCGGCGAGGAGGACCTCGTGCCGGTCGCGTCCGATCACGGTGAAGTGCCCCATCTTGCGGCCGGGCCGGGGCTGGTCCTTGCCGTAGAGGTGCAGCCTCAGGCCGGGGCGTTCGAGCAGCCGTCGCCAGTCCGGCTCGCGCGGCACGCTCGCGCCGTCCGGGTACCACAGGTCCCCTAGCAGGTTCACGCAGACGGCGGCACAGTGCGCGTCGGTGTCGCCCAGCGGCAGGCCGCAGAGCGTGCGCACCTGCTGCTCGAACTGGTTGGTGACGCAGGCGTCGAGCGTGTAATGGCCGGAGTTGTGCGGGCGCGGCGCGATCTCGTTCACCAGCAGTTCGCCGCCGCAAAGGAAGAACTCGACGCCCAGCGTGCCCACGTAATCCATGCGCGCGGCGATGACGGCGGCGATCGCCTGGGCGCGCGGGGCCGCGTCGGTGAGCGCACCCTCGGGCGCGGGTGCGATGGAGCGGTCGAGGATGCCGTTGCGGTGATGGTTCGCCGTTGCCGGGAAGCAGCGCGTGTTGCCCGCCGCGTCGCGCGCCAGCACCACGGAGAGCTCGCCGTCGAGCGGCAGGAGCCGCTCGAGCACGCAGGCCCGGGCGCCGAAATCGCGGAAGGCCGCGCGCAACCCGGCGCGATCCGCGACGCGGGCCTGGCCCTTGCCGTCATAGCCGCAGCGCGCCAGCTTCAGGATGCCCGGTAGCAGTGTCGGCGCGCAGTGCTCGCAGTCCTCTTCGCGGAGGATGTCGGCATAGGGGGCGTGCGGCAGGTCGTGGCGGCGCAGGAAGCCCTTCTCGGCCGAGCGGTCCTGGCAGATCGCGACTGCCGCGGAGCCCGGGCGCACGGGCACGGCGCGTTCCAGTCGCGCGAGCGCCGCGGCGGGAACGCTCTCGAATTCGGTGGTGACGGCGGCGCAGCGCCCGGCGACCCGGTCCAGCGCCACCGCGTCGTCGTAGGCCGCGACCACGTGTTCGTCGGCGACAGCTCCTGCGATGCCGTGCGGGTCCGGGTCCAGCACCAGGGTGCGGTAGCCCAGCTCGCGCGCGGCCAGTACGAAGTAGCGCCCGAGTTGCCCTCCGCCGAGCACGCCGAGCGTCGCGGGCGGCAGGATCATGTGCCCACCGGCAGGCGCATGCCGAGCGCTCGACCGCGCTGGCGGGCCCGGAAAGCATCGAGCGCGTGCGCCAGCGGCGCGTCGGCCGTGCCGTTGGCGGCGAGCAGGGACACTGCGAACAGCGCGGCATTCGCGGCGCCGGCCTCGCCGATCGCGAAGGTCGCCACCGGTATGCCCTTGGGCATCTGCACGATGGAGAGCAGCGAATCCAGCCCCTTCAGGTGCTTCGAGGGAACGGGCACCCCCAGCACCGGCAGCGGCGTCTTCGCGGCCAGCATGCCGGGCAGGTGAGCCGCGCCGCCGGCGCCCGCGATGATGGCGCGCAAACCGCGCCCGCGCGCCGCGGCGGCGTACTCGAACAGCAGGTCCGGGGTGCGGTGCGCCGAGACGACGCGCGCCTCGTGCGCGACGTCGAACTCCTCCAGCACCTGCGCGGCGGCCTGCATGACCGGCCAGTCCGAATCCGAGCCCATCACGATGCCGACCAGGGGTTGTGTCCGGGCCATCATGCGTCTCCCGCCAGCGCCGGGAATCCTGGCGCCGGGCGCAACTGGCGCGCGAGGCGACGCGCCAGCGTGCGCCCGGCGCGCTCGGCGGCGCGGTCGATCGCCACGTAGAGGTCCGCCTCGGTATCCTCGATCACGAGGCGCGGCAGGCCCTTCAGGCGCAAGGCGATGTGGCAGCGCTTGTCTTCGCCGCCACGCGGACCGTTGATGTCCGACAGCCGCACCGTCACGCGCTGGATCGCGGTCTCGCCGGCGGGAAGGTTGCAGGCCAGGCGCTTGCGCACGTGCTCGCGCAGGCTCCCCGTCAGTTCGAAACCGCGGCACTGGATATCCACTTGCATCGCTTCTCTCCTCGCAGGTTCATGCATCGGGAGGCCATGCTAAGAGATCGATTGCATCAATAAAATTCGTTTATAATGTTTGAATTGATCGTTTTTAACGAAGTATGGGTGGACCGTGTTCAACTATCGCCAACTGCATTACTTCCAGGCCGTGGCCAAGTCCGGCGGCATCGCGCGTGCAGCCGAGCAACTGCACCTGACGCCCCAGACGCTGTCGGGCCAGATCGGGCAGCTCGAGGACCGCCTGGGCGTGGAGTTGTTTCGCCGTGCCGGGCGCCGGCTCGAACTCACCGAAGCCGGGCGCCTTGCGCTGTCCTATGCCGACGAGATCTTCCAGGTGGGTGGCGAACTGGAGGAGGCGCTCAGGAACTGGCACGCCGAGCGCCCCTTCCTGTTTCGCGTGGGCATTGCCGACGTGGTGCCGAAATCGATTGCCTACCGCCTTCTTGCGCCGGCGCTCGCGCTACCCGAGCAGGTGCGCATGGTGTGCCGCGAGGACAAGCTGGAGCGCCTGCTGGCGGAGCTGGCGGTGCATCGCCTGGACATGGTGGTGGCCGACAGCCCGATGCCGCCCGGCATGGACGTGAAGGGTTACAGCCACCGGCTCGGGGAGTGCGGCACGACCTTCCTCGCGGCGCCCGCGCTGGCCGCCACCCTGGAGGGGGAGTTTCCGCAATTGCTCGATCGCGCGCCGCTGCTGATCCCGGGCGAGGACAGCGCGTTGCGCGCACCGCTGCTGCGCTGGCTGCACGCCGCGAACATCCACCCGCGGCTGGTCGGGGAGTTCGACGACGGCGCGCTGATGAAGGCGTTCGGCCAGGCCGGCGCGGGGGTGTTCGCCCTGCCGAGCGCGATTGCCGCCGAAGTGGCCGCGCAATACGGCGTGGTGGCGGTGGGCACCACCGAGGCGGTGCGCGAGCGCTTCTTCCTGATCACCGTGGAGCGTCGCATAAGCCACCCGGCGGCGCGCGTCGTGACCGAGGCGGCGCGCAGCGGGCTGTTCACCGCCGGGGTGCCGCTCAGCGCTTAGCCTGCCAGGCGTTCTCGCGTTCGCCCTCGATCAACGGCACATACGGCGCGATCGCCTCGAGCATGAAGTCGCGGAAGATGCGGATGCGCGCCGTGGTGCGCAGGTCGATGTGCGACAGCACCCAGAAGCCGACCGGCGGCTCGCGGTAGTCGACGGGGACGCGCCGCAGTTCGGGCGCGATGTCGCCGATGGCGCAGGGCAGCAGCGTGAAGCCCATGCCCTGGCGCGCGAGGTCGAAGGCGATGGTCAGGGAATTCACGCGATAGCGCATCGGCATCCCGGGAAAGCACTTCGCGAGCCAGGCGGGCGCGGTGCTCGCCGACGCCATCGCGTTCCAGGTGATCGCGCTGACCCTGCGCGGATCCACGCGGAACTGCTCGTGCAGTTCGGGTGTGGCGTAGACGGCATAGGCGAAGTCGGCGATGTGCTTGCCGACCACGTTGGCGGGCGGCTGGTTCGTGGTGCGAAACGCGATGTCGGCGTCGTGCACCGAGAGGTCGATCACCTCGGTGGAGGCGATCAGCTCGATGTCGATGTCGGGATACTGGCGCGCAAAGGCGCGCAGCGGCGGCAGCAGCAGGCGCTGGATGCAGATGTCGACCGAGGTGACGCGCAGCTTGCCGCTCAGCTCCTGTCGGTCCGCCTGCACCAGGCGGCGGATGCTGTTGACCTCGTCGGCCATGTGCTCGGCCGATCCGAGGATGGTCTCGCCGACCGGCGTGATCAGCCAGCCCGTGGTGGAGCGGTCGAACAGGGTGACGTTCAGTTCCTGCTCCAGCGCGCTGATGCGCCGCGACACCGTGGTGTGGTTGACCGCCAGCTTGCGCGCGGCGGCCGTGACCGAGCCCTCCCTTGCGACCGCGAGGCAATAACGCAGGTCGTCCCAATTGATGCTCTGCATATTTGCACCTCGAATGTGCTCAAACATCTATTCTCGTGCGCCAGTGCAGAGCCTACAGTGAAGCCGTGTCGATGAACAAGCACGGGTTTCCCAACGGTACATGAGGAGAACGGCAATGAAGACGATCTACGGCGTGGTATTGACGGCAGTGGTCGCAGGCATGGCCTCGACGGTATCGGCGGCATCGATGTCGGTGGCCGAGGCGGCCACGACGTGCAAGGCGCAGGCAGCATCGCAGTACGCATCGGGCGAACGTCCGGCGCGGGTCAAATTCAAGGGTGTCTATGGCGGCAACGACAGTCGCAAGGTGCGCATGCAGGTACTGCCGGCCGATGGCGGCAAGGCCTTTCTGGCGATCTGCGAGGTGAACGGCCGCAGTGGTGAAGTCATCGGTCTGGCCCCGCGCGCCCGCGGCACACAGCCGGTGCTGGCAGTGACCGCCGCGCGCTGAGAACCGACCCTTGGGCCGGGGCCCCCCCGCGTCGCGTTCTCCAGCCACGCGCGGTCACTGCCATCCAGCAACGGAGCGATGGTCTCGCGCACGCGCCGGTGGTAGGCATTCAGCCAAGCGATCTCCTCGCCTGTCATCAGCGCGGGATCCAGCAGCGCGCGGTCAAAGGGCACCAGCGTCAGCGCCTCGAAACCGTACATCGCGCGGTCGGCCCCCGGTTGCTGCGCGAGTTCCTTGACCAGCAGCAGGTTCTCGTGGCGGATGCCGTAGCAGTCGGCCTTGTAGTAGCCCGGCTCGTTGCTCACCACCATGCCGGGGCTGAGCTCGGCGGTGCTGCAGGCCTTGCCGATGCGCTGCGGCCCCTCGTGCACGCTGAGGAAGCTGCCGACACCGTGGCCGGTGCCGTGGTCGTAGTCGAAGCCCTCGCGCCACAGGAACTGGCGCGCCAGCACGTCGAGCTGCGTGCCCGTGGTACCCTTGGGAAAGCGCGCCTGGTCCAGCGCGATGTGGCCCTTCAGCACCAGCGTCGCCATGCGGCGGATCTCCGCGCCGGCATCCCCGATCGCGATGGTGCGCGTGATGTCGGTGGTGCCGTCGAGGTATTGCGCGCCGCTGTCCACGAGGTAGACGCCGTTCATCGCCAGGCGTCCGGGATCGGTGTCGGAGTGGCGGTAGTGGCACATCGCGGCGTTGCCGCCGGCCGCGGAAATGGTGTCGAAGCTCAGGTCCTTGAACAGCGGGTCGGCGGCGCGGAAAGCGTGGAGCCGTTCGCACAGCGTGGCCTCGTCGTGCAGGCGTTGCGCCGCGACCTCGGCGTCGAGCCAGGCGAGGAAGCGGATCTCGGCGACCGCGTCACGAAGGTGCGCGGCGCGCATGCCGGCGATCTCGGCGGCGTTCTTGCACGCCTTGGGCAGCAGCACCGGATCGGCGCCGGCGACCAGTTCGGCGCCGTGCGCCGCGAGGCGCAGCTGGCACCAGGCATTCGCCGTGTCCGGATCGGCCAGCACGCGCCTGCCGGCGAGGGCGCGGAACGAGGCATCCGCCTCGCTCTCGGGGAGCACCTCGACGCCCTTGCCGGTGTGCGCCTCAAAGCCCGCGGGAATCTTCAGCGGGTCGGTGAAGAACGCGAGCTTGCCGTCGGCGTGGAGCAGGGCGTAGCCCAGCACCAGCGGCAGGTGCGGCACGTCGCTGCCGCGGATGTTCAGCAACCAGGCCACCGAGTCGGCCGCGAACACCAGCGCGGCGTCGGCGCCCTGCCCGGCGATGGCCGCGCCGATCTCGCGCCGCTTGTCCGCGCTCGACTTGCCGGTGTAGCGCATCTCCAGCAGGATCGCGGGATGGCGCTCGGGCTGCGGGCGGTCACGCCAGCACAGGTCGATGAGATTCTCGTCGAGTGCCGCCAGTTCGACGCCGCTGCGCGCCAGCGTGTCGGCGGTCTTCTTCTGCCACGTCAGCGTGTGCATGCGCGGGTCGTAGCCGACGCGCCTGCCCTCGCCGAGCCGCTTGCCCAGCCAGCGCGCGTGCGGTTCGTCGACCAGGTGAAGGAATTCGAACAGTTCCGCCGACACCTGCTGGCGCACCTGCACGGTGTAGCGGCCGTCGACGAAGATCGCCGCGGCGTCGGCGAGCACGATCACCACGCCCGCCGAGCCGGTGAAGCCGCTGATCCAGCGCAGCCGCTCGTTGCTCGCCGGAATGTATTCGCCGAGGTATTCATCGGCGCGCGGCACGATCAGCGCGTCGAGACCGCGCTGGCGCATCTGCTCGCGCACCGCGTCGAGTCGTTCTGCAATCGAGTTCATTGACGTGGATTCCCTGGGGTCTCTTGCTTTCGGTCCGATGGGGCGCGCCGAAAATACTAACGCATCGCGGCGGGTGGCAACCTGTAGCGCATTGCGAAAATTCAGTATCTCGCCATGTTCGTTGTGGGCCGGGGCGGACCTGGTGCCAAGCGCGGGGGCGACCAAGGGCCATCTGCTACCGCCGCTGGCTCCTCCCCCCGCGCCCCCCCGCCCAATTGGTCCCCACCCCTCTCCGCCCCCCGCGCGCGCCCCCGGCGCCTGGCCGCCCCCGCGCCGCGACGCTCTGCCAAGGCTCAATGAGCATGCGGACGCAGCGTATGGCGCTCTTGGTAGATTGCGCGAGCTATGAGGCTGCGTACCACCAGCCTGTCCGGAGCCCTGCGGGGCGCACCACGGGGGCTGGCGCGCCTGTGTCCGGAAAATCGTCGGGAACGATTTTTCGGACACCGGTAGCCGCTGCACAGGGAAGTGCCAGGCGGCGGTAGCCGGCCCCCGTGGTGTGCCCCGCAGGGCGAACGCATCACGTTCTCAGTTGTGGACGGATTGCTGCCCTGGAGGCGCGTGTGTCAGCGGTCGATCCCGCCCATGCACAGGTACTTGATCTCGAGGTAGTCGTCGATGCCGTACTTGGAGCCCTCGCGGCCGGAGCCGGATTCCTTCACGCCGCCGAAGGGTGCGACCTCGGTGGAGATGATGCCCTCGTTGATGCCGACGATGCCGTATTCCAGTCCCTCGGCCACGCGCCAGATGCGGCCGATGTCGCGCGCGTAGAAGTAGGAGGCGAGACCGAAGGGCGTGTCGTTGGCGAGCGCGATGGCTTCGGCCTCGGTGGAGAAGCGGAACACCGGCGCGACCGGGCCGAAGATCTCCTCGTTGAAGACGCGCATGTCGGTCGAGACATTGGTGAGGATGGTCGGCTCCACGAAGCTGCCGCCGAGGCTGCCGCGCGTGCCACCGGTGACCACCGTCGCGCCCTTGGCGACGGCGTCCTCGACGAAGCTCATCACCTCGTTGGCGGCGCCCTCGTCGATCAGCGGCCCCATGTTGATGCCGTCCTGCGCACCGTCGCCGAGGCGGAATTGCGCGACGGCGGCGGCTAGCTTCGCGGTGAAGGCCTCGTAGACGCCGACCTGCACCAGCATGCGGTTGGCGCAGACGCAGGTCTGGCCCGCGTTGCGGTACTTCGAGGCGATCGCCCCGGCGACCGCGGCATCGAGGTCGGCGTCGTCGAAGACGATGAAGGGGGCGTTGCCGCCGAGCTCCATCGAGGTGCGCTTCACCGTGGCGGCGCATTTGGCCATCAGTTCCTTGCCGACCGGCGTGCTGCCGGTGAAGGTGAGCTTGCGCACCGCGGGGTTGACGCAGAGCTCGTCACCGATCTCGCGGGTGCGCCCGCCCAGGATGTTGATCACGCCCGGCGGGAAGCCGGCGCGCTCGGCGAGCACCGCGATCGCGAGGGCCGACAGCGGCGTGTTGTTCGCCGGCTTGCACACCACCGCGCAGCCCGCCGCGAGCGCCGGGGCGATCTTGCGCCCGAGCATCGCGCTCGGGAAATTCCACGGCGTGATGCAGGCCACCACGCCGATCGGCTGCTTGATCACCACGATGCGCTTGTCGGCGGCGTGCGCGGGAATGGTGTCGCCGTAGACGCGCCTGGCTTCCTCGGCGAACCAGTCGATGAAGTTCGCGCTGTAGGCGATCTCCCCGCGCGCTTCCGCGAGCGGCTTGCCCTGCTCGGCGGTGAGGATGCGCGCGAGATCCTCCTGGTTGGCCATCATCAGGTCGAAGAGCTTGCGCAGCAGCACGGCGCGCTCCTTCGCGGTGCGCCGCGCCCAGTCCTTCTGCGCGCGTTCGGCCGCCGCGATGGCGCGGCGCGTCTCTGCCTGGCCGCACCTGGCCACCTCGGCGATGGTTTCGCCGGTCGCCGGGTTCAGTACCGCGAGCGTCTCGCCGGAATCGGCATCGATCCAGCGGCCGTCGACAAACGCCCGGGTGCGCAGCAGGCCGGGATCCTCGAGTGCAAGCGACATGATTACTCCTCTCGGCAAATGGGAGACAGTTGTTCAGAGTCTCGATACCTCGCCGCAATTGCCCGGAGAGGAAGCCGCGAATGATACACGCCAGCGCCCCGGCTGAGGCGGGGGCTGTCGCGTTGCCGATGTTCGACTGAAGTCGAACCCACGCACTGGTCCGGCGTCAGCCGGGCAACCTTCGTGGGTCCGGATTCATCCGGACATTCTTCGTGGGTCCGGATT
Organism: Gammaproteobacteria bacterium; assembly: GCA_016718385.1. Lineage (GTDB taxonomy): Bacteria > Pseudomonadota > Gammaproteobacteria > Pseudomonadales > UBA5518 > UBA5518. Next base: position 106,337 of record JADKDK010000006.1, on the reverse strand, counting down.
CATCCGGACAATGTCCGCATGAATGCGGACCCGCGGGGGCGGCAGTGTCACTGGACGGCCGGCGCGCTCGCGAGCACCAGTTGCCCGTCGCGCAGCGGGATCACGTCGCCCGGGTCGTGGTCCATGCGCACGCGGCCGGCCTTGTCGCCGATGCGGTAGTCGACGTCGAAGCCCACGGTGCGCTCGCTGACGTCCGTCACGGTCTTGCAGACCGTTTCGGTGGTGGTGTACGTCGCACCCTGCTGCATCTTCTCCTGGGTCTTGTTGCCGGCATAACCGCCGGCCGCAGCGCCCGCGATCTTCGCGCCCTTGTTGCTGCCGCCGCCGCCGAGGGCGTCGCCGAGCAGACCGCCGGCGACCGCGCCGAGCACGGTGCCTACCACCTGGTGCTGGTCCTTGGCCGGCTTGCGCCGCGTCACCTGCTCCTGGTGACATTCCTCGCGCGGTGTCTCGATGCGCTCGGTTACCGGCGTCACGGCGACGACTTCGGCGTATTTCGGCTCCTCGAGCATCTTGTATCCTGCAATGCCGCCGCCGGCGATCGCGACCGCGGCGCCGAGCACGCCGCCAATGAGCATCGACTTGTTCATGCAACTCTCCTCCTGTGATCAATGTCGCGGATGGTAGCAGCCACGAGCCGCGCCGGTGGTAGGTAAAAATGGCGTCAACCCCTTGCGCGCTTTGTGCGTTGCTCGATTTTTTGCGGCCCGCCTTTCATGGCGGGGCGGGCAACGGTAGGCTGGCAGCCTGTCTACAACTGCGGTCCCGGTCATGATGCGAATCTTCCCGCTGGTTCCGTTGCTCGCGCTTGCGCTCGGCGGCTGCGCCAGCCTGTCCGAGAGCGAATGCGCCGATGCCGACTGGGAGCAGATCGGCTACCGCGACGGTGCCGCCGGCACCAGCGGGCAGCGCATCGCGGCGCACGCCAAGTCCTGCGCCGAATACGGCTTCACCGTCGACGAGGAGACCTGGCGCGCCGGCTACGACCGTGGCATCGACAGCTACTGCACGCCCTCCAACGCGGTACGCGAGGGCCTCTCGGGCGCAATGTATGCCGGCGTATGCCCTGGGGAGACCGGGGTGATGTTCGAGCGCTACTACCAGGCCGGGCGCGAGGTGCAGGTGCAGCGCCAGCGCATCGATTCGCTCGAGAGTCGGCGCCACGCGTTGATGGATGCACTCGACAACGCCGATGACGAGGATACGCGGCGCACCCTGCTGAACGAACTGCGCTACCTCGATGCCACGATGCGCGCCGAGTTCGACCGCCTGCGCTATCTCGAGTACCGCCTGAGCCCCTGATCACGTCCCGTGGAGCCGCCGCTGCGGGAATAAGCCATAAAGCCGGGCCGGTGCGCCGGGGCCGGCTAGACTTCCAGCAAATCCCTTTTTCCGCGAAGGTCTTCCCGGTGATCACGCGCGGCAGCGTCCTCCGCCATATCCCGTCCGTGGATCACCGCGGCCTGCTGCTCGCGCCCGGCAATGCGCGCCCGAAGGCACCGTCGGCGGGCCGCTCGAAGGGCAGGGCGTCGTTGTGGGAACGCGTCGTTGCGCCGGCCATGCGCGTCACGGTCGGGGTGGTCGTGCTGGGCGCCGTGCTCGCGCTCGGCTACGTCGCCCAGGACGAGATCCGCCACGCGACGCTGCAGTCGCGCTGGCTCGCGGCCTTTGCCAGCGGCATTTCTTTCGAGCTCGGGGCGGGGCCGGCGCGCGCGCCGCTGCGCCCCGATCGTGGCCCCTACGACATCCGCCTCGGTTACGCCGCCCTGCCGGAACTGGCACCCCGGCTGGAGAAGGCGGGCTTTGCCGTCGAGCGCCAGGCCGTGCCCTCGCGCCGCATGAGCGAACTCGCCGCCCGGAACTTCTTCAATATCTACCCCGAGAAGAGCCAGGCGGGCCTCAGGCTGCTCGACCTGAACGGCGCGGTGGTGCAGCAGGCGCGCTACCCGCGCAACGTCTACGCCGATTTCGCCGCGGTTCCCGAGCTGGTCGCGCGCACGCTGCTCTACGTCGAGGACCGCGAGCTGCTCGATCCCGCGCGCCCGACCATGAATCCCGTGATCGACTGGGAGCGGCTCGGCGTGGCCGTGGGGCAGCAGGCGCTGAAGTCGCTCGGGCGGGAGCAGAAGGTCATCGGCGCCAGCACGCTGGCCACGCAGCTCGAGAAGTTCCGTCATTCGCCCGAGGGCATCACGCGCGATGCGCGCGACAAGCTGCTGCAGATGGGCTCGGCCAGCCTGCGCGTCTACAGCGGCGGCCAGTACACGCTGCCCGCGCGCCGGCAGCTGCTGCTCGATTACCTGAACGCGCTGCCGCTGGCCGCACAGCCGGGCTACGGCGAGGTGGCGAGCCTCGGCGACGGGCTGGAATCCTGGTTCGGCAGCCCCTTCGCGGAGGTCAATCGCGTGCTCGCGGATCCGGCGGCGCCGCTCGCCGAGCGGGCGCAGTATTACAAGCAGGTGCTCGCGCTGATTCTCGCGGTGCGCCGCCCGACCCACTACCTGCGCGACACCGCGGCGCTGGCGGCGCTCACCGACAGCCACCTGCGGCGCATGGCGCGCGATGGCGTGATCCCGGGCGACCTGGCAGCGGCGGCGCAGGCGGCGCCGCTGGTGCTGCGCGCGCGCGCCGGCTCCTCGCCGGTGGTCGACTTCACGCGCCAGAAGGGTGTGAACCTCGCGCGCACGCAACTGCTCTCGCTGCTCGGCGTGCGCAGCCTCTATGAGCTGGACCGCTTCGATCTCACGGCGCGCACCACGCTCGACGCCACCGTGCAGCAGGAGGTCACCACCTTCCTGCGCGGGCTGGCCGATCCGGCGCGCATCGGGGAACTGGGGCTCACCGGCACGCGGCTGCTGCGCGCCAGCGACCCGTCCAAGGTGGTCTACAGCCTGACGCTCTACGAGCGCGGGGAGGGCGTGAACCACCTGCGCATCAATGCCGACAACCTCGACCAGCCGCTCGACATCAATGCCGGCGCCAAGCTCGACCTCGGCTCCACCGCCAAGCTGCGTACCCTGGTGAGCTGGCTGGAGCTCATTGCCGAAGTCCACCAGCGCAGCGTGGCCGCGCCGGACCTGGCGCGCGCGCGCGCCGAGCTCCACCCGCGCGACCGCCTGAGTGCCTGGGTGCTGGATTACCTCGGGGCCAACCCCGGCGCCAGCCTTGCGGATACGCTGTCGGCTGCGATGCAGCGCCGCTATTCCGCTGCCACCGGGCAGACCTTCTATACCGGCGGCGGCGCGCACCGCTTCGGCAACTTCGAGAGCCGCGACAACAACGCCGTGATGACGGTGGCCGAGGCGCTGCGCCGTTCGGTGAACCTGGTGTTCATCCGCATGATGCGCGAGGTGGTGGATCACTACATGTACCGCGCGCCCTCGACCACCGCTCGGCTGCTGGAGAACGCCGCCGATCCGGGGCGCGGGAAGTACCTCGAGCGCTTCGCCGACCGCGAGGGCAGCGTGTACCTGCGCCGCTTCTACCAGAAGTACCACGGCAAGAGCCGCGACGAGGCGCTGCGCACGCTGCTCGACGGCGTGCGCGTGACGCCGCGCGCGATGGTGGTGGCGCTGCGCTCGGTGTGGCCGGGAATGCAGGCGCAGGATCTCGCGCCCTGGCTCGCGCGCTACGTGCCGGACGAACAGTTCACGGCAGAGGGTCGGGAGGCGCTGTTCCAGCGCTACCCGCCGGAAAAATTCAACCTCAATGACCGCGGCTACCTCGCGCGCGTGCATCCGCTGGAGCTGTGGCTGATCGACTACCTGCAGCAGCACCCGGACGCGACGCGCGACGAGGTGCTGGCGGCCGGCACCGAGGTGCGCCAGGAAGTCTACGGCTGGCTGATGAAGAGCAGCCGCCGGCGCGCGCAGGACCGGCGCATCCTCGACTTGCTGGAGATCGAGGCCTTTCAGGAACTGCACCGGCAATGGCAGCGTCTCGGTTACCCCTTCGCCTCGCTGACGCCCTCGCTGGCGACCGCGATCGGCAGTTCCGGCGACCGCCCGGCGGCGCTCGCGGAGCTGATGGGCACCATCGTGCAGGGCGGCGTGCGCTATCCCTCGCGCCTCGTGACCGGACTGCACTTTGCCGCCGGCACGCCCTACGAGGTCGAGTACGCGGCCCAGCCCGCCGAGGGCAAGCGGGTGATGCATCCCGAGGTCGCGCAGACCGCGCGCGTGGCGCTGCTCGACGTGGTCCAGCAAGGCACGGCGCGCGCGCTGCTGCCGCAGCTGGCGCGCCCGGACGGTTCCAGCCACCTGGTCGGGGGCAAGACCGGCACCGGGGATCACCGCTTCGAGGTCTATGCCTCGCCGGGACGGCTGCTCGAGTCGCGCGTGGTGAACCGCGTGGCGACCTTCGTGTTCATGATCGACGACCGCTTCTTCGGCACCATCACCGCCTTCGTGCCGGGTGCGCAGGCCGCGCAGTACGAGTTCACCAGCGGCCTGCCGGTGCGCCTGCTCGGCGCGCTGATGCCGACGCTGGCGCCGCTGCTCGACGGCACGCCGTCGATGCTCGCGCTGGCGGCCAACGCCAGCCCGGCAACGCCCCCCTGAGTGTCCCGAGGCGCGCCTGCGCAGGCGGGCGCGATTGCATCCGGGGCATTGCCTCCGGCTATCCCCGCGCAGCATGATTGCGCCCGCCGCACGCGGCGAGTCGTGCAACGGTCTATGCGGACAAAGGAGACAACATGAAGAACGTCCTGGGTTACGAGGGCAGGAAAGTCGTGATCACCGGTGCCGCTTCCGGCATGGGCGCAGCGGCGGCGCGCCTCCTGGTGGAGCTGGGCGCCGAGGTGCATGCACTGGACATCGGCGAGGTGAACGCGCCGGTCGCGAAGGCGATCCGCACCGACATGAAAAACAAGGCGTCCATCGACGCGGCGCTGGCCCAGTTGCCCGGCGAGATCTACGCGCTGTTCAATTGCGCCGGCGTGCCGCACCCGCCGTTTTCGGCCTTCGACACCATGATGATCAACTTCGTCGGCCTGAAGTACCTGACCGACGCGCTGCTGCCGCGCATCGGCAAGGGCGGCGCCATCGCATCGATCGCCTCCACCGCGGGCATGGGGTGGAAAGCCAATCTCGAGCTGGTCCGGAAATTCCTGGCGCTCGAGGGCTTCGACGCGGCCGAGGCCTGGTTGAAGGATGCGCCCGAGCTGAATGCCGACGCCTACGGCTTTTCCAAGCAGTGCCTGATCGTCTATACGATGACGATGGCCGGCGAGCTGGCCAGGCGCGACGTGCGCATCAACTGCATCAGCCCCTCGCCCACCGCCACGGCATTCATGGACCAGCTCACGCAGCAGGTGCCCGCGGATGCCATCAAGCTGTTCTGTCCCTCCAACGGCCGTTTCGCCGAGCCCGCCGAGATGGGCGAGGCGCTGGTGCTGCTCAACAGCCGGCTGGCGGGGTTCGTGAGCGGCCTGAACATGCCGGTCGACTACGGCTACAGCGCCGAAGTGGCGATGGGCCAGCGCGACAACCTGATGGGCATCTGATCCCCCGACGAACGCTCGCTGCCGGTGCGCCGGCACCGGGCGCCGCTCACGGCATAACGCCCCCGTCGATGTTCATGATGGCGCCCGTGGTGTAGCTCGACGCCGCCGACGCGAAGTAGAGGGCCGCGCCGACCACCTCGTCGGCCTTGCCGACGCGCGCGAGCGCGATGGGCTTCACCACCTCGGCGAGGAAGGCCGGGTTGCGCACGAAGCCGGCCGTGGCGTCGGTGTCGAAGGTGCCGCAGACGATACAGTTCACGCGCACGCCCACCGGCGCATATTCCTGCGCCGCGGCGCGGGTGAGTGCATTGAGGCCGGCCTTGGCGGCGCTGTAGACGGTCGTGAGCGGTGTCGGCTTCAGCGAGGCGAGCGAGCTGATGTTGATGATCGAGCCGCCGCCGCTCCTGCCCATGCGCGTGGCTGCCAGCGCCGTGAGCCGCGTGGGGCCTTTCAGGTTGATGTCGATGATCTTGTCGAACAGCGCTTCGCCGGTGGCGAGCAGCGAGTCGGCGGTCGGCGACATGCCGGCATTGTTGATCAAAACGTCCAGCCTGCCGAAACGGGCCTCCACGGCATCCACCACGCCTTCCAGCGCGTCCCACTGGCCCACGTGGCAGGCGAGGGCCATCGCCGTGCCGCCTTGCGCCGTGATTTGCGCAGCCAGTTGTTCGCAGGACTCGATCTTGCGGCTGGCGATCACCACCTTCGCGCCGCGCTCGGCAAAGGCCAGTGACATCGCGCGGCCCAGTCCGCGGCTGCCGCCGGTGATCAGTACCACCTTGCCGGCTACGTCGAACAGATTCTCCACGTCTCTCTCCCCGAGATTGTCTGAAGTCGTCGCGCCGGCGAAACGCGCGGCCCTACACCGCGAAACGCTGTGCGCGCCCGAGCAGCCGGTCGATCGTGAAGCCGAGATACCCGTGCGTGGGATTCTTCGATTCGCCGCGCAGGTGCTTCGCGTAGGAGCCCTCCAGCACGATGGCGAGCTTCCACGCGCTGAACGCCTGGTACCACTGGAAGTGGCTCATGTCGCGGCCGGTGCGCTCGGCGTATCGCCGGAGCAGTTGTTCCGGTCTCTGGCAGAAGGCCGCGTCGAATCCCCCGGGGACGTCGACGGGCGGGAAGGCGATCAGGTTGCCTTCCTCCGGCCAGAAGATCATGGCCCAGGCGAGGTCGACCAGCGGATCGCCCACCGTGGCCATCTCGAAATCCAGCAGGCCGAGGATCCGCGGCGGCGCTGTGCCTCCAGTCGAAGGCGTGCAGGTCAGCGAGGCGATCAATGAGTTCCTCGCCGATCGCGGGCTGCGAATCGGGATGGTCGAGGTAGTCCTGCGGCAATCCGCGGCGCAGCACCTCGCCGTCGATGTATTCCATGATGAAGAAGGGGGCGCCGAGTGGCGCGCTGTCGTTGCTGGCGGCCAGCACCTCTGGCACCGGGACTGCGCTGCCGTGCAGGGTCCGGATGATGCGTGCCTCGCGCACTACGTCGTGCGCGCCGCTGGCGATCGATACCTTCGGTGCCCGGCGGATGATCCAGCGCGCACCCAGGCGCGTCATGCGAAAGAGCTCGCAGGAAGCGCCGCCGCGGATGGGTTCGACGGTGAGCTCCGCTTCCTGCCCGGTCTGTCCGGCCAGCCAACGGCCGAAGGCGCCGGTATCGAAATCCACGTCGTGCACTCTCGTGTCCCCGGGGCTGCATCAGTCATGGCGTTTTAGCGCATCGCGCCGCCGTTGGCCACCGTGTTCCCGTATGGCATGGCTTGCGCCGGGCCGGATTGCCGCGTAAAGTTAAAACCGTACTGTGCAATTGTTTTATGGCAATGGCGCCCTGGACCGGTACGCTCGGGGTCGGTGCGCTGGCGCTTGCAATAATCCATAAGAATGATCACCCGGAGGGTAATGACGTGTCCAAGCATGCATCTGGCTTCAGGTTCCAGAGATCCGTTCTCGCGCTAATGATCGCCGCGGGCGGCGGTTCGGCCGTCCCTGCCGCGGCCCAGGGCGGCCGCGCGAGCGCGCTGGAGGAGGTGGTGGTCACCGCGCAGCGACGCGAGGAATCGCTGCAGGACACGCCGATCTCGATCACGGCGTTCACGCCCGACAGGATCGCCGATCTCGGGATCCACAACGTCACCGACATCGGCGAGTTCGCGCCGAACATCTCGATCGCGAAGCAGCCCGGGAGCAACGTCAGCCTGGCGATCTACATCCGCGGCGTCGGCTCGGCAGAGAGTTCCGTGGTCAACGACCCGAAGGTGGGCGTCTACGTCGACGGCGTCTACGTCAGCAAGGCGGTCGGCGGCGTCTTCGACGTGGTCGACCTCGAGCGCGTCGAGGTGCTGCGCGGCCCGCAGGGCACGCTGTTCGGGCGCAACACCACGGGCGGCGCGGTCAACATCACGACCAAGAAGCCCACTGGTGAATTCGGGCTGAAGGCCAACGGCACTGTCGGAAATTACGACTCTCAGCGCTACGGTCTGCGCATCGACCTGCCCGAGTACTACAACGTGGCCGCCAATCTCTCGGTCAACCACTTCCAGACCGATGGCTGGGCGGACAATCGCTACGATGGCGCGGGGATCTCCTCGCTGCAGAGCGACATCGAGGACACTGTCGCCTCGGAGGACAACTGGGCCTATCGACTGGCACTGCGCTGGAGGCCCCTTGACAGCGTCACGGTCGACTACGCCTTCGATCGCACCGACAACGAGGGCGTGCCGTCGCCGTTCCAGCTCACCGGCGTGCGCACCGAGCTGTTCAACGGCTTCACCCGACGCCCGTTCCCTTTCGCCACCCTCGGCGGTTCCCTGTACCAGCAAATGGCCGCCCAGGTGGGCGATCCGGACGATCGCAAGAAGAACCTCACGCTCGACAACTCGACCCTGGAGTGGACCGATATCGACGGCCACACGGTGAACGCGGCCTGGGAAGTCAACGACGCGCTCACGTTCAAGTACATCTTCGGCTACCGCTACACCGACAACGGCAATACCGGCTCCGACACCGACGGCGGTACCTACTACGCGCGCGATCTCTTTTACGGCGTCCTGCGGGGCAACAACGGCGAGATCCAGAGCCCTGGCTTCTCGGGCGTCACGTCGAAGAACCACGTCGACGCGAAGACGCATGAACTGCAGTTCATCGGCAACCTGTTCGACGAGCGGCTGTTCTATACCGGCGGCCTCTACTACTTCGATGAAACCACGCAGCAGGACAACCCGCAGACCTTCTCGCTGCCCATCGCGCTGGTCGCCCCGCGCTCGCCGGCACTCCCCCCGCTCTACCAGGCGCTCGGCTTTGGCTGTGCGCCGCCCGCCCCGGCGGGACTGCTGTGCGGCAGCCAGCGTCTGCCGTTCCCGGCCAGCGATCCCGGCATCCCCGGTTTCGTCGACTTCCGCTATGGGCAGGAATCCGAGTCATGGGCGGCGTACGCGCAGTTCACCTACGAGGTCACGGAATCCTTCGACCTCACCGCGGGCATCCGCTACACGGAGGACGACAAGGACGCGTGGCTTCACAACGACAACATCGATACCGACCCCGTCACCCCCGGCACGCAGACCGCCAGACTGCAGGCCGACGACCAGTGGGACAACATCAGCTACGTCGTGAGCGGCAACTACAGCATCACGGACGACGTCAGCGTCTACCTGAAGTTCTCGACCGGCTACAACGCGGGCGGCTTCAGCGCGCGCGCGACCACGGTGTCGGGTTTTGACACCCCGTATGACGAGGAGGAAGTGGAGGTCTGGGAATTCGGCCTGAAGTCGGAGTGGCTGGACAACCGCGTGCGTCTCAATGCCGCGTTGTTCACCAACGACTACACCGACATGCAGATCGCGCAGTTCGAGGCCGGTGCCGGCGGCGCCTCGAGCCGCCAGGTCAACGCGGGCGCTGCCACCTACGAGGGGCTCGAGCTCGAACTCGTCGTCGTGCCGGTGGAGGGGCTGACGCTGGACGCGAACTACGGTTACCTCGACACCGAGTTCGACGAGTACATGCAGCTCAACCCGGCCACGAACCGGCTGGAGAACATCTCGGATATCGCCGTGGCGACCTACGCGCCCGAGAATACCTGGAACGCGGGCGCGCAGTACGACTTCGCGCCTTTCAGTTTCGGTACGCTGTCGGCGCGGCTCGACGTGACCTATCGCGACAGCCTGGTATTCCATCCGTTCCTGAACGATCTCACGGCCGCGGACGATTACACGCTGGTCAACGGCCGCATCAGCCTCAACGACATCGATCTGGGCGGTTGCTGCGGCAAGGGAGTGATGCGCGTCTCGCTGTGGGGCAAGAACCTCGCCGACGAGGAGTACCGCAACTTCGGCATCGACTTCGACAGCATCGGCTTCGCGGGCAACCGCTTCGGTTGGCCGCGCACCTATGGTCTCGACGTGGAATATGCACTGTAGCGATCTGTTGCCCGCCTGATCGATCGAGCGGCCGCGAGGCCGCTTTTTGGTGCGCCCGGCACGGGCGCACTCTTGTGGGTGCAAGTCCCATCGCGAGTTGATCACAGCGAGCGAAGCGAAGCGCAACTGCGTGAGGGTGACCGAGCGTGGGGAGGAAGCGTGGAGCGAAACCCGCGAGCCGATGGACAAGAACCGGATAGAAGGCGGTGCCGAGCAGGGCGAGCAGGCCAAAGACTGCGAAGCTCTCGTGATCGAGGCTCAGGCGGCGTAAATCCGGCGGCTGTGCGGGGACGGAGTGCGTTCTTACCCGGGGAGATCTCGCCTCATGGCTGAAAGGCCGACGTGGTGATACGGAGCGAGAAGTCAGCAGAGGCCGTAGTAGTGGTAACACGAAGGGCCGAACGAGGAGGAGAGTCGAAGCGCGTGTCGAGCGGCGGTGCAAGGCATCAGAAGCCCGGGCGACCGGGACGGGCGCAGGCGGATCGGGGTGAAACCCCGGGGTGCGGTGCACGTGATGAAGCGGCGTCGACGCGACAGGGTGGCGGAGGCTCGGGGCGAGGCGGCCTGATGGAGCAGGCGCTCGCGAGTGCGAACATGGCCTTGGCGTGGAAACGCGTGAAGGCCAATCGCGGCAGTGCGGGGGTGGATGGGTTGACGGTGGCGGACACGAAGGTGTTCCTGCAAACGCACTGGCCACGCATCCGGGAGGAATTGCGCACGGAAATCTACCGGCCAGCGCCGGTGCGCCGGGTGCAGATTCCGAAGCCCGGTGGTGGTCTGCGCGAGTTGGGGATCCCGACGGTGACGGACCGGCTGATCCAGCAAGCCCTGCTGCAGGTTCTGCAGCCACGGATCGATCCGACGTTTTCCGCGGCGAGTTACGGCTTTCGGCCGGGCCGCCGCGCGCATGATGCGGTGCGCCAAGCACAGCAGCATGTGCAGGAGGGCTACCGGATCGTGGTCGATGTGGACTTGGAGAAGTTCTTCGACCGGGTCAATCACGACGTGCTGATGGACCGGCTGGTAAAGCGGATCGAGGACAAGGCCGTGCTACGGCTGGTTCGTCGTTATCTGCAGGCCGGGATTCTCGGCAACGGCGTGGTGATGGCGCGTTACGAGGGCACGCCGCAAGGCGGGCCGCTCTCGCCGCTCCTGGCCAACGTGCTGCTGGACGAGGTGGATCGGGCATTGGAGCGGCGCGGTCATCGCTTCGTGCGCTACGCGGACGACTGCAACGTGTATGTGCGCAGTCAGAAGGCGGGCGAGCGGGTGCTGGCGGGTCTGCGTAAGCTCTACACCCGATTGCACCTGAAGGTGAACGAAGCGAAGACGGCGGTGGGGCCGGCGCGGGGTCGAAAGTTTCTCGGGTACTGCCTGTGGGCGGGGCCGAGAGGTGAGATCAAGCGAGCGGTGCACGCCAAGGCGATCGACACCTACAAAGCACGCATCCGGCGCCTCACGCGTCGGAGCAGCGGGCGGAGCCTCGAGGAGGTGGCGGCACAGCTGCGGGCGTACATGCCGGGATGGAAAGCGTATTTCCATCTGGCGCAAACGCCGGGTGTGTTCCGAGCCCTCGACGAATGGTTACGCCATCGCTTGCGTGCGTTGCAGTTGAAGCACTGGCGACGCGGGACGACGATTTTCCGGGAGTTACGGCGCTTGGGGGCGAGTGCGGAGCAGGCGGCGCGTGTGGCGGCCAACGCCAGGCGCTGGTGGCGCAACAGCGCCATGGAACTGAACCGCTGGCTCCCGATCGCCTACTTCGAGCGACTCGGCGTGCCGCGCCTCTCATGACCTCAACTCCTCGAACCGCCCGGTGCGGACCCGCATGCCGGGTGGTGTGGGAGGGGCGGAATCGGTAATGATTCCCCCCTATCCCGATGGCACCACCCGTTTGCCGCGGACCCCGCAGCTCAGCCGCGTCAATGACGCGCTGTGCCCGGCGTCAGCCGATCACTCCCTTCTCGCGCCACCCGGCGACGGTGTTTGCGTCGAAGCCGAGCTCGCGCAGGATTTCGTCGCTGTGCTGTCCCAGCGCAGCGCTGGGGAAACCGCATCCGGTGGGCGTGGCGCCGAATCGCACGGGACTCCTGGGCTCGAGCAGGCGACCGGCAACAGGATGCTCCGACTCGACGAACAGGCCGTTGGCCTGCATCTGCGGGTGTGCCGGCAATTCGTCCAGGCTGTGCGCCTTCGCACAGGGCACATCGGCGGCCTCCAGCCGCGCCACGACCTCATCGACGTCCATCCCGCGCGCGTTTGCGTAGATGGCCGCGGCAAGGGCCTGGAGCTTGCCGCCGTGGCGGTTGCGATCGGCCACGGTGCGCACGTCCGGGTCGCTGGAATCCACGCCGAAAGCAGCGCACCAGCCATGGAACTGCGCGTCGTTGAGCGGCGCGGCCTGGGCATAGCCGTTGCGGCACTTGATGAGCGGGACGTGCTTCGCGACCGCCAGCCCGGGGCTGGCGCCTTCCTCGCGAAACAGCGCCATGCCGCCCACGTCGGGCCACATGAAGCTCGCCACCGCATCCACCATGGCCAGGCGCAGCTCCTGCCCGCCGGCACCGCGCTCGCGCGCCAGCAGTGCCACGCTGATCGCCTGCGCGGCATACATCGCGGTGATCTTGTCCGCGAAGATCTGGTAGTACTGCGTGGGCTCGCCGGTCTCGGCATGCGCCTGGCTGAGCGCCACGCCGGTGAAAGCCTGGATCACGTTGTCGTAGGCCGGACGGTCGGCCATGGGCCCGCTGTGGCCGAAGCCGCTGACCGAGACGTAGACCAGTGCCGGATTGATCGCCGCGAGCGTGGCGTAGTCCACGCCGAGGCGCTCGGCCACGCCGGGGCGGAAATTGTGGATCAGCACGTCGGTGTGCGCGGCAAGGCGATGTATCACCTCGCGGCCCTCGGCGCTCTTGAGGTCCAGCGCCAGCGAGCGCTTGCCGCGGTTGACGCTGTGAAACAGCGCGCTGACCCCGTTGCGCGTCGGGCCGACATAGCGCATCACGTCGCCGATGCCCGGTGCTTCGATCTTGAACACCTCGGCGCCCTGGTCGGCAAGCATGGCCGCGGCCCACGGTCCTGCCAGCATGGTGCCGATGTCCAGGACCCTGATGCCCGCGAGCGGGGTCTGTGCGGTTGTCATGGCGGTGCCCTCATCGGACAGGTCTGTGACTGTGCAGCGGACTGTAGCGCAGCGCGAATGCTCAGGGAATCCGCACAACCCGCACCGGGAAACCGCTCATGCGCGGCATCGCGTTGATGGTCTCGCGATCGCGCGTCGAGGAGATGAGCCGGTTGGTCGAGGCGCCGTGCGTGCGCGGATCGGCCGGCTCGCCCGGCAGCGCACCGAAGCCGTGCGCGCACGAGACCACGCCCGGCCTGAGATCCGGGTCGGCGGCCGCAACCACCTCGATCGCTCCGGCATCGGAGCTCAAACGCACCAGCTCGCCCTCGGCAATGCCCTCGCGCGCCATGTCGGCGGGGTTCATGTACAGGGCATTGGTGGGCACGCGCGGGCGCACCGAGGGCAGGTCCTTGCAGGCGGAGTTGATCGCGTCGCGCAGCCGGCGCACCGCGAAGCGGTACGGATAGGCCGCGTGGCGTGCGCGGCGGCTGGCATCGTCGCCGGGGCGGGCGAGTTGCGCGAGCTCCGCCACCACATCATCGGGTGCGAGGCTGAAGCGGTGCCTTGATTCGGGATCACCGGGCTCGACGAGCTGCGGCTCGGCGTCGAGCATCATGCCGCGCGCCGCTCGCTGCAGTTCGGCAAAGGCAACCGGCGCGTGGCGCGCGGCGATAGCCAGCACCTCGTCCGTCGTCGGCCTCGAGCGCATGTCCAGCGCCACGCCGAAGTGCTGCAGCGTCAGCCCGAGCCGTTGCGCGAGTTCCCAGAAATAGACCCAGTCGTCCTGCACCCCGGCGCCGGCGGGCGCTCGCGCGACGGGCGGCGTGTAGCGCGTGTACGGGTCGTGCGAGACCAGGTTCTCGTAGATGAAGATCGGCAGGTCCGCGCGTTCGTACTGCAGCGTGGGCGGCAGCACGTAATGCGAGAGTCGCGCCGTCTGCGTCATGAACGGCTCGATCGTGACCAGCAGCTCCAGTGAACGCAGCGCCTCCACGATGCGCTCCTGGTCGGGGACGGCCGAGGCCGGGTTGCCGCCGTGCACGATCAGCGCGCGCACCTGTCCGGCGCCGGGCGCGAGGATCTCGTCGGCGAGGATGCCGGTGGGCAGTTCGCCGTCGATCAGCCCGAAGTCGCCGATGCGGCTGCGGTAACCGTGTTCCCACCAGCGCGGCGCCGGGATCACCTCGGCCTTGCGCGGCCAGCGCGGCAGGATCGCTCCGGGATGCGGCACGGTCTCTCCTTCGCGCACGAAGCGACCGCAGATGACGTTCAGGCACTCGATGAGGTGCTCGGCGAGGTTGCTGCCCGGCGACATGTCGGGGCCGGTGGCGCTCGAGGCCGCGCCGCGCCTGCTGTCGCGCGCGAACACCTCGGCCACGCGCCGCAGCTCGGCTTCGGGCACGTCGGCGCGACGTGCCACGTACGCGGGCGTGAAAGGCGCGAGCGCCGCGCGCAGTGCATCCAGATCGCCCGCGTAGCGGGCGCAGAACTCATGGTCCTGCCAGCCCTCGGCCAGGATGATGTGGATGAGCCCCGCGAGTATCGCGCAGTCCTCCCCCGGCAGCGGCTGCAGGAACGCGTCGGCGAAACGCGCGGTCTCGGTGCGCCGCGGGTCGATCACGATCAGCTTCATCCCGCGCGCCTTGGCCTGCTTCAGGCGCTTCAGCGGATTGCGCGTGTCGAAGCCGTTCATCGATACCGAGACCAGCGGGTTGGCGCCCACGATCATGAATACCTCGCCGCGACCGAAGGGGTCGCGCCCCGCGGGCCAGATGCCGATGCGCCCGGCAGCGACGGCCTTCGCCGACTGGTCGATGGTCACCGAGGAGAACGCCTTGGGGCTGCCCGCGGCGGCGAGGAACTCGTTCAGCATGCGCAGCGAGGACGAGGTGAAGAAAGCGCCGCCGCCCTTGTAGCCGGCGATCGCCTCGGGGCCGTGCGCGGCGAGTGTCGCGCCCAGCTTCGCCGCGATCTCCTCCAGTGCCTGCGCCAGCGGCACCGGCTGGAACGAGCCGTCGGGCATGCGCTTGAGCGGGTGCACGATGCGCTCCGGGCTGTTGTGCGCCTCGGGCGCC
Source organism: Gammaproteobacteria bacterium (assembly GCA_016718385.1). Classification (GTDB taxonomy): domain Bacteria; phylum Pseudomonadota; class Gammaproteobacteria; order Pseudomonadales; family UBA5518; genus UBA5518. Next base: position 91,220 of record JADKDK010000006.1, on the reverse strand, counting down.
GCCATGCCCTTGAAGCAGGCGTAGCCGAGCGTCTGCGGATCCTCGTGATCGCCGCGCACGGTGGCAAGACGCTGCTCGTCGTCCAGCGTCACGACGACGCCGCAGTGCCCCATGCACAGGCGGCAGAACGACAGTGCTTCGCGCGTGGCCATGTCCGGTGAATTCCCAGGCTGATACGCCAGCGAAGATACCGCAGCGCCGGCCTGCGGCGGAAGGGCCGCGCCGGAAGCCGGCGCGCGATGGCTCAGCTCGCGCCGGCCGCTCCCGTCTCGTGCAGCATCTCCACGCGGCCCTGCTCGTCGATGCTCTCCAGGCGCACGTTGAAGCCCCACAGCCGGTGCAGGTGCTTCATGACCTCGCGGTAGGAATCGGCCAGCGGTATGCCCTGGAACGGGGTGTAGCACAGCACCAGCGAGCGGTCGCCACGGATGTCCGTGTCCCAGATCTGGATGTCGGGCTCGTTCATGCTCAGGTTGTACTGGTTCGAGAGCACGCGGCGGATGTGCCTGTAGCCGGCCTCGTCGTGGATCGCGCTGATCGTGAGTTCGGGTCGTGCCGGATCGTCGGAGACGGCGAACATGCGGAACTGGCGCATCAGCCGCGGCGAGAGGAACTGCGCCACGAAGCTCTCGTCCTTGTAGTTGCGCATCGCGAAATCCAGCGTCTTGCGCCAGTCGGAGCCGGCGATGTCGGGGAACCAGCGGCGGTCCTCCTCGTCCGGCTCCTCGCAGATGCGCTTGATGTCCGTGTAGATCGCGAAACCGAGCGCGTAAGGGTTGATGCCCGAGAAGTGCGGGCTGTCGAAGGCGGGCTGGTTGACGACATTGGTGTGCGAGTGCAGGAACTCGAGCATGAAACCCTCGCCGATGATTCCCTCGTCGTACAGGCGGTTCATGATGGTGTAATGCCAGAACGTCGCCCAGCCCTCGTTCATGACCTGGGTCTGTACCTGCGGGTAGAAATACTGCGCGAGCTTGCGGACGATGCGCACGAGCTCGCGCTGCCACGGCTGGAGCAACGGCGCGTTCTTCTCGATGAAATAGAGGATGTTCTCCTGCGGCTCGGGCGGGAAGCGCGGCGCGGCGCGCGCGGCAGCCTTGTCACGCCCGTGCGGGATCGTGCGCCACAGATCGTTCACCTGCGACTGCAGGAAAGCCTCGCGCTCCTCCTGGCGGCGCCGCTCCTCGCGCAGCCCGATCGGGTTCGGGCGCTTGTAGCGGTCCACTCCGTGGTTCATCAGCGCGTGGCAGGAATCGAGCAGCAGCTCGACCTCGAGCTCGCCGTGGCGCTCCTCGCACTCGGCGATGTAGTTACGTGCGAACACCAGGTAGTCGATGATGGCCTCGGCATCGGTCCAGGTGCGGAACAGGTAGTTCGACTTGAAGAACGAGTTGTGGCCGAAGCAGGCGTGTGCCATCACCAGACACTGCATCATCATGCTGTTCTCTTCCATGAGATAGGCGATGCAGGGGTTGGAGTTGATCACCATCTCGTAGGCCAGGCCCATCTGGCCGCGCTTGTACTGCTGCTCGTTGATGATGAAGTGCTTGCCGAAGGACCAGTGGTGGTAGCCGATCGGCATGCCGATGCGCGCGTACGCATCGAGCATTTGCTCCGAGGTGATGACCTCGATCTGGTTGGGGTAGGTGTCCAGGCCGAATTGCGCCGCGATGCGCGCGATGTGTCCGTAGCACTCGTCGATGAGGTCGAAAGTCCATTCCGAACCGCTGACCAGGGGCGCGCGGCTCATGCGTGCTGCTTCCGGAACAGCTCGCGGAAGACCGGGTAGATGTCCTCGGCCTGAAGGATCCGCCGCGTCGCGAGATTGGGGTGCGTGGCGAGCAGCGCCTGGTAGTGATGCCACAGCCCCTGCGGCTGCTCGGCAATCTCGATGTACGAGAAGTAGCGCACGCAGGGGAGGATGCGGTTGGCGAGCAGGTCCTGGCAGATCGGCGAGTCGTCGTGCCAGTTGTCGCCGTCGGAGGCCTGCGCCACGTAGACGTTCCACAACTCCGGCGAGTAGCGCTCGCGGATGGTCTCGTCGAGCAGCCGCAGGGCACTCGAGACCACGGTGCCGCCACTCTCCTGCGAGTGGAAGAATTCCTGCTCGCTGACTTCCTTCGCCTGGGTGTGGTGGCGGATGAACACTACCTGCACGTTCGCGTAGCTCTTGCCGAGGAACAGGTAGAGCAGCAGGAAGAAGCGCTTGGCGATGTCCTTGCGCTGCTGGTCCATCGAGCCCGAGACATCCATCAGGCAGAACATCACCGCCTGCGTGGACGGCATGGGCTGCTTCGCGAAAGCGGTGAAGCGCAGGTCGAAGGTGTCGATGAACGGCACCCTGGCTATGCGTTCGCGCAGCTCCTCGATGCGCGCCCTGAGCGCGACGCGCTCCTCCTGCGCGTCGTCGCCGGGCTGCTCGAGCTCGGCCTCGAGCTCGCGCAGCTCGCGGCGATCCCCGCCGCTGAGCGCGATACGGCGCGCCAGCGCGCGCTCCAGCGAGCGCACGATGCTCAGGTTGGCCGGCACGCCGTCGGTGCGATAACCGGCGCGGACGTTCCTGAAACGCTCGACGTTCTTCAATTGCGTGATGTCGAGGCGCGGGAGCTCCAGATCCTCGAACATCAGGTCGAGGTACTCGTCGCGCGAGATCTCGAAGTGGAACTCGTCCTCGCCCTCGCCCGAGTCCCCGGCGCGCCGCCCCTGGCCCTGCCCGCCGCCGCCCCCCTGGGGCCTGGGAATGCGATCACCGCCCACGTACTCGTGGTTGCCCGGGAATATGCGCTCGCGATGCCCGCCCGCGCCCTGGCGGAACGTGGGCTCGCCGGTGTCGCGCGCCGGGATGCTCACGCTCTCGCCGTTCTGCGTGTCGGTGACGCCGCGCCGGCCGATCTGCTCGGCCAGCGCGCGCTTGATCTGGTCCTTGAACCGGCGGATGAAGCGCTGGCGGTTGACGGTGCTGCGCTTCTTGCCCCACTGGCGCCGGTCTATCAGGTGCGTCATGCGGCGGCGCTCCATTCCAGGCGTGTCGATGGGTTCGCGTCAGCTCGCCTTGCGCACCCGCAGGTACCACTCCGAGAGCAGGCGCACCTGCTTCTCGGTGTAGCCCTTCTTCACCATGCGCACCACGAAATCCTGGTGCTTCTGCTGGTCTTCCTTCGAGGCCTTGGCATTGAAGGAGATCACCGGCAGCAGGTCCTCGGTGGTCGAGAACATCTTGTGCTCGATGACGGAGCGCAGCTTCTCGTAGCTGGTCCACACCGGGTTGCGACCCTGGTTGGAGGCGCGCGCGCGCAGCACGAAATTCACGACCTCGTTGCGGAAATCCTTCGGGTTGCTGATGCCGGCGGGCTTCTCGATCTTCTCGAGTTCCTCGTTCAGCGCCGCGCGATCGAAGTTCTCGCCCGTTTCCGGATCGCGGTACTCCTGGTCCTGGATCCAGAAGTCGGCGTAGAGCACGTAGCGGTCGAACAGGTTCTGGCCGTACTCGGAATAGGACTCCAGATATGCCGTCTGGACCTCCTTGCCGATGAACTCGACGTAGCGCGGCACGAGGAAATTCTTGAGGTGCTCGAGGTAACGGTCGTGCACGTCCTGCGGGAACTGCTCGCGCTCGAGCTGGGTCTCCAGCACGTACAGCAGGTGCACCGGGTTGGCGGCGATCTCGGTGGTGTCGAAGTTGAACACGCGCGAGAGGATCTTGAACGCGAAACGCGTCGAGAGGCCGTTCATGCCCTCGTCGACACCGGCGGCGTCGCGGTACTCCTGGTAGGACTTCGCCTTCGGGTCGGTGTCCTTCAGCGACTCGCCGTCGTAGACGCGCATCTTGGAGTACACGCTGGAGTTCTCGGGTTCCCGGATACGCGAGAGCACCGAGAACTGCGCCATCATCTCCAGCGTGCCGGGCGCGCAGGGCGCGGCGTGCAGGTCGCTGCCGGCCAGCAGCTTGCGGTAGATCTTGATCTCTTCGCTGACGCGCAGGCAGTAGGGCACCTTCACGATGAACACGCGGTCGAGGAAGGCTTCGTTATTGCGGTTGTTCCTGAAACCGACCCATTCCGACTCGTTCGAGTGCGCGAGGATGATGCCGCTGAAGGGCAGCGCCGAGAGGCCCTCGGTGCCGTTGTAGTTGCCCTCCTGGGTCGCTGTCAGGAGCGGGTGCAGCACCTTGATCGGCGCCTTGAACATCTCGACGAATTCCATGATCCCCTGGTTGGCGCGGCACAGCGCGCCGGAGTAGCTGTAGGCATCGGCGTCGTTCTGGGAAAACTTCTCCAGCATGCGGATGTCTACCTTGCCCACCAGCGAGGAGATGTCCTGGTTGTTCTCGTCGCCGGGCTCGGTCTTTGCCACCGCGACCTGGTCGAGCACCGAGGGGCGCAGCTTCACGACGCGGAACTTGCTGATGTCGCCGCCGTATTCGTGCAGCCGCTTCAGGGCCCACGGCGACATGATCACGTCGAGGTAGCGCCGCGCGATGCCGTAATCACGCTCGAGGATCTCGGCGTCCTCGTCCGGATCGAACAGCCCGAGCGGCGACTCGAACACCGGGGAGCCCTTGAGCGCGTAGATGGGGCAGCGTTCCATCAGCTTCTTCAGCCGTTCGGCCAGCGATGACTTGCCGCCGCCGACGGGGCCGAGCAGGTAGAGTATCTGCTTCTTCTCCTCGAGTCCCTGCGCCGCGTGGCGGAAGTAGGACACGATCTGCTCGATGGTGTCTTCCATGCCGTGGAATTCGCGAAACGCCGGGTAGCGCGCGATCACGCGATTGGAGAACAGTCGCGAGAGTCGTGCGTCGGAGGAGGTGTCGATGAACTCCGGCGTGCCGATCGCGTGCAGCATGCGTTCGGCGGCATTGGCGTAGGCGAAGCGGTCGCGCTTGCAGAGTTCGAGGTACTCCACCAGCGACAGTTCCTCTTCCTTCGCTTCTTCGTAGCGCGCGCGGTAGTGCTGGAACAGGCTCATCGATACCTCCGGACGAAGTGATGACGCTTGGTTTGAGTATGGACCACCTGTAATGATTCCGCGCCTCTGCGCCATGTGTGCAAATGGACGCGCGGTGGTCCTGCTCCGCGCGTTTGCAGGTACTCATGCAATCAGTGCGCCAAGGCCTCGCGAAGCAGGGTTGCGGGCACACCGGCCTCCAGCTGTCGCTCCAGCCAGGCATCGACGACGGCCTTCAGCGCGGCGTCGCGCGGCATCAGCACGGCCTTGTCGGCACGATTCAGGGTGCCGGGCAGGGTGCGGCACAGTTGCGGGTTGCGGCGTGCCTGCAGTTCGACTTCCACATCGTCGGTCACCATCGCGTCGGCGCGCCCGGCAACGATCTCCTGGAATATCGTACGGTTGTCGGGGTGTACCTGGATCTGCGCCCGCTCCAGGTTGGTGCGCACCCATGCCTCGTTCGTGCCGCCCGGATTGACGATCACCCGAATGGCGGGGTCGTCGAGCTCCCGCGCGGTGTCGAAGCGTGCGCGTTCGGTGCATCGCGCAAGGATGCTCTTGCCGCCGGTGTGGTAAGGGAGCGAGAAGGACGCCACGGCGGCGCGTTCGGGCGTGATCGAGATGCCCGACAGCGCCACGTCGAAGCGGTCGGCGGCGAGATCCTGCATCAGCGTGGGCCAGCTGGTGGGCACGAAGACGGCCTCCAGCCCCAGCTCCGCGGCCAGCGACTGCGCCAGTGCGATGTCGGCGCCCCGCAGGCGGCTTTCGCGTTCCAGGCTGAACGGCGCGTAATCGCCGGTGGTGGCTATGCGCAGCACGCCGCTGGCCTGGACGCGCGCGAGCGACGGCGCTGTGCTGCGGCGGATCGCGGCCAGCGCGCGCAGCAGCGCCGTGCGATCGGCGCCAGCCGTTAGCGCGATGTGGAGCCGCTCGTCAGCGAGCGCCGAGTAGCGTGTGATGAAGTCCGGCGCGGCCAGGGCCGGCGCGGCGAGATGGATGGCGCGCAGCTGCTCGGCACCCAGCGCATCCAGCCGTCGTCGCACGGCCGCGAGATCGGGTGCCGGCTCGCAGGCATCGCAACCGTGGTGCCGCCACTTTGCGTGCAGCCGCTGCTGCGCCTCGCGCGCAAAGCGCATCTGCAGCGCCAGCAGTTCGCCCGCCGGCGTCGTGGCGAGTCCCAGCGCGCTGGCCGCCGTGGCGTTGCGCTCCAGGACCGCCTGTTCGCGCGCGGGATCGCTCACCGCGTCGCCCGCGAGCCATTTTGCCGCCGCGACCTGCGACATCAGCGCCAGGCGCGCATCGACGGTGGCGAGCACGCGCGCTACCGCGGTCTTGTCGTCCAGCAGCCGCGGCGCATCGAGCGCGCCTGCGGGCAGGGCGAACGCGAAGGTTAGGGCCAGCCAGCAGGCGAGCCGGCGCACGCGCTGCTCAGGAGCCCAGCATCATCAGCCCGCCGTCGACCGCGAGGGTCTGGCCGGTGATGAAACGCGAGTCGTCGGAGGCGAGGAAGGCGAGCACCGGAGCCAGGTCGCGCAGCGGATCGCCCATCCGGCCACCGAGCGGGATAGCGGCGGCGAGGTGCGCATCGACCATCGCGAGCGTGGCGGGGTCCATCTGCTGGCGCTGGCGCTCGAAGATCTCGGTGTGGATCGCCGGCGCGACGCAGTTGACGCGCACACCGTGGCGGCCCCATTCCAGCGCGACCGAGCGCGTCCAGGCCATCACGGCGCCGCGCGAGGCCGCGTACATGGAGTTGCCGGCGAAGCCGCGCACGCCCTCGACGGAGCCCATATTGACGATCGAGCCGCCGTGTTCGCGCATATGGCGGAACGCGGCCTGGTTGGTCCACACCGTGGCCTTGCCGTTGAGGTCGAACATCGCGTCCCAGCCCTGCTCGTCGACCAGTTCCGCCGCCTGGCTGCCGTGCTTGCCGGCGGCATGCACCAGTACGTCGAGCCCGCCGAGCGTTTCGGCGAAGCGCTCGAATACCCGGTACACCTCGGCCCTGTCGGCGATGTTGCAGCGCGCCGTGTGCACGCCCGGGGGGGCGTCGGGCTCGGCGTTATTGAAGGTGCACGCCACGCGAGCGCCCTCGGCGGCGAACAGTCGCACCGCCGCGTTGCCGATGCCGCCGGCGCCGCCGGTCACGATGATGCGCCTGCCGTCGAGATTGCCCACGGGTTCTCCTCCCTGGTCGATTTGGATGGAGTCGGCTTTATACACGCCCGCCGCGTGGCGGGGCTAGAATGCCGCCACCCGAAACGACAATGAGGCTTAGCGATGACGCATTTCACCAAGGTGGTGCTCTTCACCGACAGCGACGGGCGCGCGCGCTTTCGCGAGGAGCAAGTGCCGCTGTCCGAAGGCACGCCGCAGGCGTGCTTCTCGGCGCTGATGCCGAGCGGCGGGCTGCAACTGCGCGAGAGCCCGGTGGGATTTCGCAGCAGCTTTCACTGCACCGGTGCGCCGCAGTGGGTGTTCATACTGCGCGGGAAGATGGAGATCGGGCTGCAGGACGGCAGCTCGCGGGTGTTCGGCCCCGGCGAGCATTTCTATTCGGCCGACGTCGTGCCCGAGGGCGTGGCGTTCGATCCGGCGGTGCACGGGCACTGGAGCCGCCAGGTCGGCGACGATAGCCTGGTGACGGTGTTCGTGCGCGGCTGAGCGCCGCCGGGGCTGGACCCTGGCGCCCGCCGCAATGTGCGCAGGCGCCCGGGGCTCGACTCCGGTGAGGAGGGTCAGCGCGAGGCGATTCTCTGGGCCGAAACCCGCATCGGCAATCCCGAACGCTGCACGGCGGCCGCCTTGGCTTCGAGCCAGTCGATTTCGGTGGGTTGGCCCGCTACCCGGTTCGCGACGGAAATCGCATCGGCCACGGCCTCTTCAGGCACGTGTTGTGCACGCTTTTCCTCGAGTGCCTCATGCACCTCGACATACATCGCGCCGCCTTTCCAGCCCACCTTCACCGGCACATCGATGATGCGCACCGGGGTGCCGGGCGTGACGAGACGGGCAAATTCCTCCACGTCCTCGTTGTACAGGCGCATGCAGCCGTGGCTCACGCGCATGCCGACGCCGAGCTCCTTGTTGCTGCCGTGGATCAGGTAGCCCGGCGCCGCGAGCCGGATCGCCCACGGGCCCAGCGGATTGTCCGGCCCGGGGGGCACGACGGCGGGCAGCGGATCGCCCATTGCGGCGTGCTCGCGCCGGATTGAGGCCGGGGGAGTCCAGCTCGGGTCCTTGACCACCTTGGTCACCGTCGTGCTCACCTGGGGCGTCTGCCAGTCCTCGCGACCGATGCCCACGGGGTACGTGACCACCGTCTTGCCGTCGGGCTGGTAATAGTACAGGCGCTGCTCGGCCAGATTGAGGACCACACCCACGCGCGGTCCCGGCGGCAGGATGAACTCGCCCGGCATCAGCACCTTGCGCCCCTCGCCCGGCACCCACGGGTTGATGCCGGGGTTTGCCGCCATCAGCTCGCGAAAGCCGAAGCCGTAGGCCCGCGCGTAGTCGTTGAGCGTATCGGCGTGGCGCGCGATCTGGACCATCGTGACCTCGCCGACGACGTCGTCGCCGGGAGCGGGCATGCGCAGGGTCATGGCCTGAGCGGCCGCGGAGAGAAAGACGGTACACAACAGGGTCGGGAGCAGGGTGAGTGCGCGCATCTGGAAAGATCTGAAGTGGGTTGACTGGGGCGAATTCTAGCAGGCTATGCCGCAAACGTCCCCATCTGGGTTGAATTCACATTAGATAAGCCTGATGTTTCCGTCACGTACCGACCCGCCACGAGGGCGTGCCACCGGGGCCGGGACCCATGACCACCATGCGGGCCATGTGGAATCCCGTTGCGCAGCCCATGGCCGCATCGATGTGTTCGAAAGCCGGCGGTACGCCGGCATCCGCCCCGGACAACCGCGGCGGATGACGGGCGGATGCCGAGGCGGGTCAGTCGAGCGCGAGGCTCAGCTTCATCCACGCGGTGCGCCCGGGTTCGTTCACGCGCTCGGTTTGCGTGAAGCCCGCGAGCATCGCGCCGCCGCGGCTGATGTGCTCGGCATAGGTCTCGTCGAGCAGGTTGTCGACGCCAGCGGTCAGCTGCACGCCCTCGTGAATCTTCCAGCCGCCGTTGAGCGACAGCACGCCGAAGCCATCGGTCGGCCCCAGGTCCTGGCCCACAATGTTGCCCTGATTCAGCGCGTAGCGGTCCTGGTCGTCGACCAGGCGTACGAGGGCGCCCGCAGACCAGGTGCCGTTGTCGTAGTTGAGGCTCCAGCGTCCCTCGAACGGCGACTGCTGTGCCAGCGCGTGGTCATCGGTGTCGTTCTCCCCGCGCGTGTAGGCGAGCGTGAGATCCGTCTTCCAGTTGGTGGCGATCGCATAGCTCAGTCCGGCCTCGCCGCCCCAGGTGGTGGCATCGACGTTGCGCGCGATGGTGGCCGTGCGCATGCCTTTCCTGACGTTCGACTCGATCAGGATGTAGTCCTCGATGTCGTTGTAGAACAGCGACACCGATGTCGAGACCTTCGCGCCGCGCTGGATCAGGCCGACGTCGAGCTGGGTGTTCTTCTCCGGATCGGTTTCGAAGGCGCTGAGGCTGGTGGCGCTTTCCTTGTCCGAGATGATCTCCCAGTAGTCGGGAAAACGCTCGACGTGCCCGAGGCCGGCGTAAACGGTGACGGGCCGTTCCTGCATGTCGTGCTCGTAGCGCAGGAAACCGCTCTCCAGCATGTCGTCGCGCGTCTCGCCCGCGGTGGGGTTCGGCATCGCCATCATCATCATGGGATTGCGGATCGTGGCGCGTTGGTCCCTGGCCTCCCAGTCGTCGAGGCGAAGCCCGCCGATCAGGCGCGAGCGCTCGTCGAGCGCCCGCGTGACTTCGGCGAAGACGCCGAGATTGTCGAAGCGTGCGTCGTCGATGCGGTCCATGCGCTCGTAGGGCATCATCGGCTGGTTCATCGTCGAGCGCACCGCATGCTCGTTGGCCTGGGTGTCCAGTCCGAGCTTGGCGCGCGTGCGCTCGCCCAGTTTCAGTTCGGTCAGCAGACGCCCGCCCGTGGTCTCGCGGTCCGGATTGCTGGCCGAGGGCTTGGGCATCATCATGCTCGGCGTGAAGTCGCGCAGGCTGTAGTTGTCCATCACGTGGTCGATGTAATTGTAATAGGCCTGTGCCTCGACCTGCTGCACCAGTTCGGAGAGATGGTCCTTGCGGAATTTGAGGCCCACGTTCTCACGCTCGAACTCGGCGCCGTCCATCATGCGGTCCGCGTAGGCTGCCTCGCCGTCGCTGAGCGCGCCGCTGAGTTCCAGGCTGGTGTTCTCGTCCGGCGTCCAGCCGAGCGCGGCGTTCACGCTCTGGCGCTCGTAGCGCGAGTGCACCTCGGTGCCGCTGCCGTCCTCGTAGTTGTCGGACTGCGCGTGCGTGCCGGTCAGCTCGGCATATGCCTGCGGCGTGCCGCCGACCACGTGCAGCACCGCGTCTTCGCGCCCGAAGCTTGCGGCGGTCACCGAGCCGTTGGCCTTCCAGCCGGCTTCCTCCAGGCGCTTGGAGTCGCGCTCGAACATCACGGTCGCCGCCGAGTTGCCGGGACCGTGAGTCACGCTCTGCGGACCCTTGATCACGGTGATGCGGTCGTAGGCCTCGGGGAACACGTAGGCCGTGGGCGGGTCCATGCGCATGCCGCAACCGCCGAGCAGCGATTCGCCATCGAGCAGGATGTTGATGCGCGAGGCCGCCATACCGCGGAACATCGGGTCGCCGTCGGTCCCGCCCTTGCGGATCACGTTGAAGCCGGGAATGGTCTTCAGGTAGTCGGCGCCGTCATGCGCGGGCAGCGGCTGGCGCGGCAGCGCCGGGTCGGTGGTCACCTGCAGCGGTTTGCGCATGTGCACCGCGGTGACAATGATTTCCTCCAGCCCCTCGTCGGCGTGACTGGCATGGGCGTCGAGGGAAGCAAGTATTAGGGCGTGGGCGCAGGCGAGCGCCGCCGCTAGCGGACGAAGTTTCATCGGTATGTCTCCTGGAATCGCAACGGTTGCCGCGGCGCGGGCGCCACGGCGATCAGCATCGAGCGGGGGTCAGGAGAGCGCGGGCGGCGCGCGCGCGCGGGTGTTGCCCGCGGGTCGATCGGGGAGCAACGGAGCCGAATAGGGGGTGGCGCAAGAGCCGGCGCACGGGGCCAACTGCGGCAGCTCAACGGCCGCGGGCACGCCGCCGAGGTGGCCGGACGCAGCGAACGAGCAGGGAGCCGCCTGGGCGTGGCTGTCTTCGGGTGCCGCGGGCTGTTGGCCGAGCAGGCCCGCCGCATCCGCCGCCGAGAGCTGCACCAGGCCGTCGGCGGTGCACAGTGCCAGCGCGCCGGCATCGGCCGAGGGCATCCATCCCAGCGGAATCACGCTGCGCAGCAACACCGCGCAGAGCGCGAGCAGCGTGGCGTAATGGTGCAGGTGGCGGCGCATGGCTGACCCGGTTATCACGGACGGCGCGCACTATAACGCCGTTGTGCCGGTCTGCCTACCGCAGTAGTGCCGCCCGATGCGGTGGACGGCAAGGTGGTCGGCAACCAGTTCGAGAGAGCGCTTTCACCTTGCCGATGGCATCCCCAACCGGGAGAACCAGAACCACCTCGACAAGCCGTAAGCACGCCGGCACGATGCACAAGCTGCCGACATGCCGGAATCGGGGGCAGGATACGCGATGAGTTGCGGGGCTGGTGCGAGACGGTCTTCTACTCCCGGCTCGCGCCCAACGACTTCGCGAACGTGTGGTACGAGGATCTCGCGCGCATGCTGAAATACGGTTCGTTTTTCCACGCGCTCCGGTTGATGGGCGGCACACTGTGAACGATTGTGCCGTGCCCGCTACCGCGCGCAGCGCCGCCTACGTCAATTACGTGCTCGGCCTGATCTTCCTGGTCGCGGCGTTCAACGTCTGCGACCGCACCATCGTCTCGTGGGATTGGGGCATATCGGCAAGGAACTGGCGCTGAAGTGGGCGCTCGCGGACGAAGAGATGTGGGTATTCGACGTCGTGCCGGATCCGGTGCAGGTGCTGGTGGCGACGGGCGCCAGGGCCGCGTCGAGCGTGGCGGAGCTGGCGCGCGAGTGTGACCTCATCGGTGTCTGTGTGCGCTATGACGATGATGTCGGCCAGTTGCTCTATGGACCCGGCGGCCTGCTGGAGAATGCCAGGCCAGGCACCGTCGTGGCGATTCACAGCTCGGTGCTCCAGGGCTCGGTGATGCGCTGGAACGGGGATGCCGCAGCGAAATCGATTCGACTTGTCGATGCGCCGGTTACGCGCAATGCGATGGGTACTTTCGGCTATATGCTCGCGGGAGACGACGAAGTCGTTGCGCGCTGCAGGCCAATCATGTCGCTCGGTGGCAACACGGTCGTCGAGGTGGGCGCAGTGGGCGCGGGAATCGCGCTGAAGCTGTGCAACAACATGATGACCTATGCCGCGATCGTGGCTGCGCATGAAGCCTTTCGGCTGGCCCAGGCCTGTGGTCTTTCCGCGCAGCTGATGATGGAGATCGGCAAGGTCAACGGCGTGGTAACGCCGCAGATGGGCGCGTTCCTGACGGGCCGCATCGAGGCGGCCAAACGGGCCGAGGGAGCGGCCGGAACTTCGGGCGGGATGAGGATGGCGGCGGCTCCCGCCGCGGACCTGGGCAGGAAGGACCTGAGGTGCGCGCTCGATAGTGCGGAAAAGCTCGGCCTCAGGCTCCCGGCCACGAAGCTGCATGCCGAGATCATCGAGGATGTTTTCTTCGGTCGGTATTGACTTGGGGCTGACGCTGGGCCTCGAAGCAGGTACGCAGCAGGCGCGTAGCGCGGGGCCTTGCCGTCATCGCCCAGCGCCACGGCGCGGAACGGCTTGCTTAACCGAAGCTTAATTCGGACGCAGACTTAGTACGCGCCCCTGGCGGTGGTTGTGGCTGGGGAGCCGGCGGCATAATGGGCCCATCGTCCATGGAGTGAAGGAGATGTGTCATGTGGAGGAACTCGACTACCCGCTATGGCTCGCTGCAGGTGGCGCTGCACTGGCTGATGCTGGTGCTGCTGGTCGCGGTCTACCTGTCGATGGAGTTGCGCGAGAATTTCCCGAAGGGCAGCGATCCGCGCGAGTTCCTGAAGTCGCTGCACTTCATGCTCGGTCTCTCGGTACTCATCCTGGTGACGGTGCGCATCGCGGCGCGCTTCTCGGGTCCGACGCCGGCGATCGTGCCGCAGCCTGCGTCGTGGCAGGAACTGCTGGGGAAACTGCTGCACCTGGCGATGTATGCCTTCATGATCGGCATGCCGATCGCTGGCTGGCTGATCCTGAGCGCCGAAGCCAAGCCGATACCCTTCTTCGGGTTGGAGTTGCCGGCGCTGGTCGCCAAGAACCACGCCCTCGCCGAGAGCGTGGAGCACTGGCACAAGGATATCGGCGAGTGGGGTTACTATCTGGTGGGCCTGCATGCCGCCGCTGCACTGTTCCATCACTACGTGCAGAAAGACAACACCCTCGCGCGCATGCTGCCATGGGGGCGCCAGACGGGCTGAAGGCTACCCCCACAGTGGTGTTGCCGCGCCGGGTCGCCCTTCGTACCATCCCGGGCTCGTCGTCCAACTGATGCCGCAGGCGCGGCCCGGGAGCATTCCATGAGCAGCAACGCCGAACTCTGGCAGCGTCGCGCCGCCGCCGTCGCGCGCGGCGTGAGCAGTGCCACGCAGCTCTTCGCCGAGCGCGCGGTGAATGCCGAGATCTGGGACGTCGAGGGCAAGCGCTACATCGACTTTGCCGGCGGCATCGGCGTGCTGAACACCGGCCACCGCCACCCGAAGGTGCTGGCGGCGATCGAACAGCAATTGCAGCGCGTGATCCACTCCTGCTTCCAGGTCATGCCCTACGAGCCCTACATCGCGCTCGCGGAGCAGTTGAATGCGATTGCGCCGATCGAGGGGGCGGCAAAGACGCTGCTGCTGTCGACGGGCGCCGAGGCGGTCGAGAACGCGGTGAAGATCGCGCGCCTCGCCACGGGGCGCCCGGGTGTCATCGCCTTCAGTGGCGGCTTTCACGGGCGCACCATGATGGCGATGGCGCTCACCGGCAAGGTGGCGCCCTACAAGATCGGCTTCGGCCCTTTCCCCGCCGACGTCTATCACGCGCGCTTCCCGCATCCCTGGCACGGCGTCAGCGTGGCGGATTCGCTGGCCGACATCGCGCACCTGTTCAAGTGCGACATCGAACCCTCTCGCGTGGCGGCCTTCATCGTCGAGCCGGTGCAGGGCGAGGGCGGTTTCACGGTGGCGCCGCCGGAATTCATGCGCGCGCTGCGCGCGCTCTGCGACGAGCACGGCATCCTGCTGATCGCCGACGAGGTGCAGTCGGGCTTTGCTCGCACCGGCCGCTTCTTCGCGATGGAGCACTACGATGTGCGAGCCGACCTGATCACGACCGCGAAGTCGATCGGCGGCGGGTTGCCGCTCTCTGGCGTGGTTGGCCGCGCCGGGGTGATGGACGCGCCCCCGCCCGGCGGCCTGGGCGGCACCTACGGCGGCAACCCGGTGGCCTGCGCCGCGGCGCTGGCGGTGATCGAGGTGATACGCAGCGAGAACATCCTGGCGCGCGCTACGCAGATGGGCGCGCAGTTCCGTGCGCACATGCAGGCGCTTGCGGTCGAGCCGCAGCTGGGCATCGGCGAGATCCGTGGCCTGGGCGCGATGGTGGCCTTCGAGCTGGTCAAACCCGGCACGCACGAGCCGGACGCCGATCGCACGAAGGCGCTCACCGCGCGTGCCGCCGAACTGGGCCTGTTGCTGCTGAGCTGCGGGGTGTACTACAACACCGTCCGCGTGCTGGTGCCGATCACGGTCGAGGACACGACTTTCGCTGAAGGCCTGCAGCTGCTGGCGCAGGCGATCAGGGACACTGCGTAGGTCGCCAGCCCCGTAGGTCGCCATTCATGGCGACAGCTGCATCCGGGCAGGCACCTGTCGGCATGAATGCCGACCCACGGGGGGCTCAGCCGGCTTCGGATTCCGCGCCGGCCGCTATGCGCAGCAGGCCGCGGAAGGCGCGGCGCGCGTTGCTGCGGCCCTGCACCACGTCGAAGACCTCGCGCACCAGCGGCATGTCGACGTCGTGGCGTTGCGCCAGCTCCATCACCACCGGCGCGCTCTTCACGCCCTCGGCGACCATGAACATGCCGGCGATGATCTCGTCGATGTGCCGACCCTTGCCGAGTTCCACGCCGACGTGACGGTTGCGGCTCTGCGCGCTGGTGCAGGTCGCCACCAGGTCGCCCACGCCCGCCAGGCCCGCGAAGGTCGCGGGTTTGCCGCCCATCGCGACGCCGAGCCGCGTGATCTCCGCCAGGCCGCGGCAGATCAGGGCCGCGCGCGTGTTGTCGCCCGCGCCCTGGCCGTCGCCCATGCCGACCGCGATCGCGATGACGTTCTTCAGCACGCCGCCCAGTTCGCAGCCGATCACGTCGTCGTTGGTATAGACGCGGAAAAGCCCGCTGCTGAACAGCTGCTGCAGCGCGCGGTTGATGGTCTGGTCCTCCATCGCGATCACGCTGGCGGCGGCGAAGCCCGACATCACCTCGCGCGCGAGGTTCGGCCCCGTCAGCACGCCGGCCGGGTGCCCCGGCAGCACCTCGGCGATGATCTCGGTCATGCGCTTGCCGCTGCCGGCCTCGAGCCCCTTGCTGAGGCTGATCACCGGCACCCAGGGGCGGATGTGCGCGCGGATCGCCCCGAGCGCGCCGCGGAATCCCTGCGAGGGCACGCCGACCACGACCACGTCGACCTCGGCGCTCGCCTCGGCGATGTCGGCGCTCGCGCGCAGGTTCTCGTGCAGCTTGGCGCCCGGGAGATACTTGGCGTTGGTATGCCGCGCGTTGATCTCCGCGACGGTCGCAGGATCGCGCGCCCACAGCACCGCCGGCGCGTTGCGCGCGACCAGCGAGGCCACCGTGGTGCCCCACGAGCCGCCGCCGAGCAGTCCGACTTTGAGTTGGTTCATCAGAGCGTGATATTCCGGGCGGATCGCGGCGAAGTATTGCGCGCATCCTCCGGGCACCGCAAGCACGGCCTTGCGTCGTGCGCCACAGCGTATAAAGTCCGCCTGGGACAAAAGGGGGCCGATGATGAACGAAGACCATGTCGCGCGCCGCGGGGCGCGCTCCGCCTCGCCGTGCCGGCGCCAGTGCACGCTGGATGAACGCGACGTCTGCATCGGCTGCGGACGCACGATCACCGAGATCTGCGGCTGGTCCACGCTCGGCGAGGCCGAGCGCGTGCGCGTGTGCGCCGATGCCGCCGCCCGGCTCGCGGCGCGCGAGCGCCGGGCGCGTTAACGAATCGCCATCCAGCGCGCGCGGCATTGCGCTTACACTTCGGCGCACCAGCAACAACAAGAGGAACCGTTCCGATGCCGCTGCGCTTCAACCACATGGAACTGACGCTGCCCAAGGGCGCACTCACGCACGAGCGCGAGGCGATCACGGGTTTCTACGGGCAGGTCTTCGGCTTTGGCGCGATCGACGTGCCGCTGTTCGACCAGACCGGACTGCTGTTGCAGAGCGATCCCGAGACCAGCCACTTCATCCTGCTGATGGAGCAGGACGAGCCGCTGCGCTCGCCGGGTTACGACCACCTCGGCTTCCTGCTCGACACCCGCGCCGAGGTCGACGCGAAGCTCGCACTGTGCAAGGAATGGCAGGCGCGCGATCCGCGCGTGCAGATCAAGGAGTACGAGGATCTCGTCATCGGCGACGTGGTCACGCACGCCTTCTACTTCCGCTACATACTGCCGATCTGGTTCGACGTGCAGGTGATCGAGTACGGCAGCGCCGAGCATGCGCCGAAACATGCGTGGATGTACCGGCCGGTGTAGGTTGGCTCTTCATGCCGACATGTGCCTTGTCGAAAGCTGCAGTCGCCATGAATGGCGACCCACACCGCGTTCATGCCGACTGTTGCGGTGAGGCCGGGCGTCGCGGGTTCGGCTTTGCCGAACCCTTATCGGGCTGAAGCCCGACCTACATTCCTTTCCCGGGCTGAAGCCCGACCTACATTCCTTGCTGGTCGGGCTGGCGCCCGACCTACTTTTTAGGGCCGCCCGAGGTGCCCGGCCAGCGCGTGCCGCTGATGGTATCGGCAAAGGGCCAGTAACCCTGGGGGTCCAGCGGGCCGGCGAGCTTGATGCTGCGGTCCTTGAACACCGGCGTCCACAGCCGTGCGCTGACCTGCTCGCGCATGGGCAGCAGGGTGGCGATCGGGTCCCAGGCGCTCTCGCGCAGCGTCAGTGTGCCCTTCAGTTCCTGCAGGTACGCGGTGCCGTACTTGCTCCAGACGTGCACCACGTGCGGCGGGAAGTCGTACTGGCACTTCGCGGGATCCACGCCGCGCACCGACTTCACCCACCATTCGTTCTGCTCGTGGTCGGCGGGGTTGGGCAGCGTGCCGCTGACCTCGCCATGGAACTCGATGAATGTGCAGCCCTGGTGCACCACCTTCGCCTCGACGTGGTTGCCGAGCCGGAAGTACTGCACCGCTACCGGGTATTTGGGTTGCCCCCACAGTTCCTGGCAGATGAACAGCGGCGCTTCCTGGTCGATGCCGAGTGCGAGCGTGTACTCGCCGACGGTGCCGTTGTAGTCGGCGTCTACGTTGATCACCACGCCGTACTCCGGCTCGCCCCCGATCGGTACGTTGTAGATCGTGAGCGTCACCATCGGCTCCCTGCCGGGCGCGATACCGGGCGGCAGCAGCGCTGCGATCGCGGCTGCGTCGGTGCGGTAGCGGATTTTCAGCATGGGCCAGCCGGCGACTTCACCGGGGTTGGTTTGCGGGGCGGTCGGACTCGTCGTGCTCATGGCGGTTCCCGGTATCGTGTTGTTCGAGGGCTGAGCGATGGTAACCCGCCGCCGGGGCCGCACGGGGCAATCTGACAGGAGTTTCATAAATCGGCAGTATGTCGGCACCGCGGCGGTCGGCAAACCACCCCGATTGGTCCATACTGGCGCCTCCCGGGCCATCTGGCATGTCGCCGCTCAGGTCCGGCATTTCCGGTGGCTACCCCATGTCCGATTCCATTGGCTCCTTCAGCGAGCTGAACCTTTCCGCACCCCTGTTGCAAGCGCTTGCCGACGTGGGCTATGAAAATCCGTCGCCGATCCAGCAGGCCTGCATCCCGCCGCTGCTCGAAGGCCTCGACCTCCTGGGCGAAGCGCAGACCGGCACCGGCAAGACCGCGGCCTTCGCACTGCCGCTGCTGCAGCGCCTGGACCTCAAACTCCTCGAGCCGCAGATCCTGGTGCTGACGCCGACGCGCGAGCTCGCGATCCAGGTCGCCGAGGCCTTCCAGAAGTACGCCAAGCACCTGCCCGGATTCCACGTGCTGCCGATCTACGGCGGCCAGAGCATGTTCATGCAGTTGAAGCAGCTGCGCCGCGGTGTGCACGTGATCGTGGGCACCCCGGGCCGCGTGATGGACCACCTCGAGCGCAAGAGCCTGTCGCTCGACAGCCTGCAGGCCCTGGTGCTCGACGAGGCCGACGAGATGCTGCGCATGGGCTTCATCGACGACGTGGAGTGGATCCTCGAGCACACGCCCGCGGAGCGCCAGACGGCGCTGTTCTCGGCCACCATGGCCGAGCAGATACGCCGCGTGGCGCGCACGCACATGCGCGAGCCGCGCGAGGTCAAGATCAAGGCGAGCACGCGCACCGTGGAGGCGATCCGCCAGCTCTACTGGCAGGTGAGCGGCACCAACAAGATCGACGCGCTCACGCGCATCCTCGAGGTCGAGGAAGACCTGGACGCAGCGCTGGTGTTCGTGCGCACCAAGACCGCCACCGTCGAGATCGCCGAACGCCTGGAGGCACGCGGCTATGCGGCCGCGGCGCTCAACGGTGACATGAACCAGCAGATGCGCGAGCGCGTGATCGAGCAGCTCAAGAGCGGTGCGCTCGACATCGTGGTCGCCACCGACGTGGCGGCACGCGGCATCGACGTCGCGCGCATCAGCCACGTGATCAACTTCGACATCCCCTACGACACCGAGGCGTACGTGCACCGCATCGGCCGTACCGGCCGCGCCGGACGCCAGGGGACCGCGATCCTGTTCGTCGCGCCACGCGAGATCCGGATGCTGCGCACGATCGAGCGCGTGACGCGCGCACCCATCGAGCAGCTCGGGCTGCCGAGCCGCGAGGCGGTGGCCGGACGGCGCGTGGCGCAGTTCCGCAAGCAGGTCGCGGAGGTGTTGGAGAGCGAGCCGCTGGATTTCTTCACCGATGTGGTAGAGCAGCTCGGCAATGAGCACGACGGCGATCTGTCGCGCGTCGCGGCGGCGCTGGCCTACATGGCGCAGCGCGCCAAGCCGCTGCGCTTCGAGGCTCGCGACATGGCCGAGGGTTTTGCGCCGGCGCCCGATCGCGGCGAGCGCGATGCGCGTGAGGCGCGCGCACCGCGGGATTTCCGCGACTCGCGCGATTCCCGCGCACCGCGCGATTTCCGCGAGCCGCGCGAGCCGCGGCGTGAGCGCGCACCGCAGATCGAGCCCGGCGGCGAGCTGGTGCCGTTTCGCATCGAGGTGGGTCGCATGCACGATGTGTCGCCGCGCGAAATCGTCGGCGCGATCGCCAACGAGGCGGGGCTGCCGAGCCACTGCATCGGGCGCATCGAGATCTATGACGAGTTCAGCGTGGTGGGCCTGCCGGCCGACCTGCCGGCCGACGTGCTCGGGGTGTTGCGCAAGACACGCGTGATGCACCAGCCGCTGGAAATCCGCCGCGCAGGCGCCGACGATGTGCCGCCTCCGGGAAGGCCGCGCGAGCGCGCGCGCCCGTCGAAGAGCGAGCGCGGCGAGGGTTTCCGAAGCGATTCGCGCGCGCCGCGCCACGATGAGCATCGTGCGCCGCGGGGCGATGACTACCGCCCGCCGCGGGCGGCGCCGCGCACCGGGCGTACCGGTGATGCACCACCGCGCCGCAAGCCGGCAACGGGGAGCGCGGAGTCGGGAGCTCGGGATTTCGTTGGCAAGCCGCGGGAATTCGCCGCCAAGCCACGCAAGCCGCGCAAGTCCTGAACGCGTGTGCGCCTGCCGTGGATCCTGCTGCTGGCCGTGCCGCTGGCCGTCGGCGGCGCGGCGCGCATTGACATCGGCCGCTTCTCGGCCGGGGATCTGTCGGGCTGGGAGCGCAAGTCATTCCGTGGCGAGACCGAGTACACCTTGCGCGAGGAGGATGGTGTGCGGGCGCTCTGCGCGCGCAGCCGTGATACGGGATCCGGCCTGTTCCGCGAGCGCGAAGTGGACCTCGGCGCCACGCCGTGGATCCACTGGTCGTGGAAGGTCGATGCCGGCCTGCACGGCAGCGACGAGCGCACGCGGGCCGGCGACGATTACCCCGCGCGCGTCTACGTGGTGTTTTCGGGTGGCCCGGCTTTCTGGCGCACGCGCGCGATCAACTATGTGTGGTCCAGTCGCGAGCCCGAAGGGGCGGTGTGGCCGAACGCCTTCAGCGCGAACGCGCGGATGCTCGCGGTGCGCTCGGGCCGCGACGGTACCGGGCAGTGGCAGAGCGAGAGTCGCGACGTGCTGGCGGATTATCGGCGGATCTTCGGGGAAGATCCCGGGACGGTCGATGCCGTTGCTATCATGACGGATACCGACGACGGCGGCGGCAGTGCCGCGGCCTGCTACGGTGACATCTGGTTCGCGGCGAGCGCGTAGGTCCGGATTCATCCGGACATTGATTCGTGGTTATCCCATGTCCGGATGAATCCGGACCTACGGAGGCAATATGGAATCACGAAATACCCTGGGCGCGCTGCTGCTCGGCATCGCCATCGCGGTCGGCCTCGCGGCGCTCGGCTACCAGCTGGGCAACGCCGCCATCCGCTTCAAGGAATACGAGCGTTTCGTCGCGGTGAAGGGCCTGTCCGAACACGAATACCCGGCCGACATCGTGATCTGGCCGATCCAGTTCAGCGCCGCCGACAACGACCTCGAGTCGCTGTACGCGACCATCGAGGCGAACACCGCCAGCATCCGCGAGTTCCTGCTCGCCCAGGGCATGAGCGCCGACGCGATCAGCGTGGCGCCGCCCTCGATCACCGACAAGTCGGCGCAGCGCTTCGGCGACGGCCAGCGCGCGGAGTTTCGCTACACCGCCGACCAGATCGTCACGGTCTACTCGGCCGAGGTCGGGCAGGTGCGCGGCGTGATGGACAAGCTCGCGCAGCTCGGCAAGCAGGGCATCGCCTTCGCCGGCGGCGAGTACGCGAACCAGCCCGAGTACCTTTTCACGCGCCTGAACGAGATCAAGCCCGGCATGATCGAGGAGGCGACCATGAAGGCGCGCGAGGTCGCCGAGAAGTTCGCCGCGGATTCGGGCAGTCGCCTCGGCAAGATCCGCCAGGCCTCGCAGGGGCAGTTCTCGATCGAGGCGCGCGACCGCAACAACCCGCACATCAAGAAGGTGCGCGTGGTGTCGACGGTCGAGTACTACCTCTCGGACTGAGAGGCCGGTGAAGCTGCTGCGCCTGCTCGGGCCGGGCATCCTCGTCGCGGCCACGGGCGTGGGCGCCGGCGATCTGGCGACGGCCTCCTTCGCGGGCAGCCAACTGGGCACTGCGATCCTGTGGGCCGCGGTGCTCGGCGCTTTCCTCAAATTCGTGCTGAACGAGGGGCTCGCGCGCTGGCAGCTCGCCACCGGCGACACCCTGCTCGAGGGCGCGGTGCTGCGTTTCGGGCGCGTCGTCGGCTGGCTGTTCCTGCCGTACCTGTTCCTGTGGTCCTTCTTCGTGGGCGCGGCGCTGATGAGCGCCTGCGGTGCGGCCCTGCAGGCGCTGTTCCCGCTTTTCGGCGACGCGGATCGAGGGCGCATGGTCTATGGCGCGCTGTCCAGCCTGCTCGGCCTCGTGCTGGTGCGCGCGGGCGGCTTTCGCCTGTTCGAGCGCGTGATGACTGCCTGCATCGGCGTGATGTTCGCGACCGTGGTGGTGATGGCCGTCATGCTCTGGCCCGGTACGGCCGAGGTGTTGCGTGGCCTGCTGCTCCCGGGCATTCCGGACCTGCGCGGAGAGGGCGTGGTGTGGACGGTCGCGCTGATGGGCGGCGTGGGCGGCACGCTCACGGTGCTGTGCTACGGCTACTGGATCCGCGAGGAGGGTCGCGCGGGCATCGCGGACCTGCCGCTCTGCCGCATCGATCTGGGCCTCGGTTACGCGATGACCGCGCTGTTCGCGATCGCGATGATGATCATCGGCAGCCAGGTGCAGATCGACGGCCGCGGCACCGGGCTGCTGCTGGCACTGGCCGACAGGCTGGGCGCCGAGCTCGGCGCAGCGGGACGCTGGATGTTCCTGGTCGGCGTGCTGGGCGCGGTGGTGTCGAGCCTGCTCGGTGTGTGGCAGGCGGTGCCTTACCTGTTCGCGGACCTGTGGTCGATGACATTCGTCCGTCACGAGGCCGGCGCCGCGCGGCCGGCCGTGGACACGCGCGCGGCGCCGTATCGCGTCTACCTGTGGCTGCTCGCGCTGGTGCCCATGCTGGGGCTGGTGCTGAGCTTCAAGGAAATCCAGAAACTCTACGCGACGATGGGAGCGACCTTCATCCCGCTGCTCGCGCTGGCGCTGCTGCTGATGAACGGGCGGCGTGCCTGGGTGGGCGCGCACGTGAACCGCTGGCCCACCGTGATAGTGCTGCTTGCAACGCTCGTGTTTTTTGCGACGCTGGGCTGGTTGCGTATCGGTGAGTAGGTCCGCATTCATGCGGGCAATGTCCGGCTGAAGCAGGACCTACATCGCGGCGCGCAAAAGGTCCTCGTAGCCGGCCGCGTCGAGCCGCACCGGATTGGTGAGCGTGTTGACGTCGCGCACCGCCGCTTCGGCGAGTGCCGGGATCATGGCCTCGGTGACGCCCATCGCACCCAGGCCGCGCGGGATGTCCAGGTCCGCGTTCAGGCGGCGCACCACGTCGATGAAGTTGGTGCCGCCGGGCAGCTCCAGCGCCTTCTCGAGGCGCGCGAACAGCGCCGTGCAGTGCGGGCGGTTGTGCTCCAGCACCACCGGCATCAGCACCGCGTTCAGCGTGCCGTGGTGCAGCGCGAGATCGTGCCGGCCGCCGATCGCATGTGCCAGCGCGTGCATGGCACCGCAGCCGTTCAGCATCGTCATGCCGCCCTCGAGGGCGCCCATCATCATCTCCCAGCGGGCCTGGCGGTTCTGCGGCTCGTTGTACGCGGTGCGTATGTTCGCGACGATGCGCGTGATCCCGTCCAGCGCGACCGCCTTGGCCGGCGGATTCTCGTTGCTGGAGAAGTAGGCTTCGAGGCAGTGCGACAGCGCGTCCATGCCGGTGCCCGCGGTCAGCCCGCGCGGCAGCGAGAGCGTGAGCTCCGGGTCGGCCAGCGTGACCCTGGGCAGCAGGTTGTTGTTGATCAGCACTATCTTTTCGCCCGGCCCCACGCTCAGTACCGCGATCGTCGACACTTCGGAACCGGTGCCCGCCGAGGTCGGGACCGCGACGATCGGCGCTGCGGCCGGCGTGATCGCGCGACCCTCGCGCTTGATCACCTTCATGATGTCGTAGTCGCGCAACTCCCCCGGGTGTGTCGCCATCACGGCGGCACCCTTGGCGCAGTCGATCGCCGAGCCGCCCCCCAGCGCAACCAGGCCGTCGTGCGAGCCTGCGCGATACGCGGCCACCGCCGCGTCGACGTTGTCCGCGCTCGGGTTGCCCGGCAGGTCGCTGAACATCGCGGCGCCGGCCGGCAACAGCCCCAGCACGCGCGCCGCGGTGCCGGTGGCGACCATGCCCGGATCGGTGATCAGCAGCGGGCGCGCGATGCCGAGCGCTTTCAGCTCCTTCGGCAGCAGCGCGAGCGCGCCGAAGTCGAAGCGTACCGGGGTCACGAAGTAGCTCTTGATCACGGGCGCCTCCGGGGTGGCAAGTGAGCAGGACTAGCGGTCGTGCCGCAATTGCTGCTGCAGCGTCCGAACCTGGCGTTGCAGCGTGTCGATCTCATCCAGCAATTCCAGCGCCAGTGCGAGTCCGGCCGGGTCCAGCTCGAGGTCGCGGCGCAGGCGTTGTGCGCGGCTCATGCGCAACAGCGCATCGGTGTCGAACTGCCAGCGATCGTTGTCGCGCTGGTCAGTGACCGGCCTGACGATGCCGTACTCGACCATCTCGACCACGATGTCGGCAGGGACACCGCAACGCTCGCAGATCTCGCCGAGACTGAACAACGAGTCCTCGTCCTGCAGTTCGGCGATGTAGATCACGGGTGTGGCCATGTCCTAGTCCTCCCAGGCGGCGCGCGGGTTGAACGCGGATTCCTGCGCGGCGATCTGCCGGTAGAGTGATTCGGCCGCCGCGCTGTGCTGTTGCGGCAGGACGACCTCGAGCACGACCAGTTGATCTCCCGCGGGCTTGCCCGCCAACCCCTTGCCCTTGATGCGCAACCGGTCGCCGCTGCTCGAGCCCCGGGGAATCTTCAGCTTGACCTTGCCGCCGAGCGTCGGCACCTCGACCGTCGCGCCGAGCGCGGCCTCCCAGCTGGCCACCGGCAGCGTGAGGAGGATGTTGCGGCCATCGACGCTGAAATACGGGTGCGGCGCGAGCTGGACCTCTAGGAACAGATCGCCGGCCGCGGCCCCGCCGATGCCGGGGCCGCCCTGGCCGGCCAGGCGGATGCGCTGCCCGGGGGTCACGCCCGGCGGGATCTTGATGTTCAGCGTCTTTTCGCGCCGGGAGACCGCGCCGGTTTCGTCGATCTCCGGGACTAGCAGCCTGATCTGGCGTTCGCAGCCGCGGTATGCTTCCTCCAGGAACAGCGAAATCGTGTGGTGGATGTCCTCGCCGCGCATGCGCACGCCACGTGCGCCGCCCTCGTGCGCGAACCCGCCCCGCGCGGTGCGGGCCCGGCCGAAAACCGACTCGAAGAAATCGCTGAATTGCCGTGCGTCGTCGCCGCTGAAGCTGCCCTCGTAAAACCCGCCTGCCGATTGCCAGCCCGGCGGGGGGCGAAAGCCGCCGTCGGGTTGTTGCGCACCCAGCCTGCGCAGCTGGTCGTACCGGGCGCGCTTTTCCGGGTCCTTCAGGACCTCGTAGGCCTCGCCGAGCTCCTTGAAGCGGTTCTCGGCATCGCGCTCCTTGCTGACGTCGGGATGGTATTTCCGCGCCAGCTTGCGGTAACTGGCCTTGATCTCCTTCTCGTCGGCCGTGTCGGGCACGCCGAGGATCCTGTAGTAGTCCTTGAAGTCCATTCAGCGGAACTGCCCGGCGCGATTCCTGCCCGCCAGGCGCCTCAGCCCTTCTTGGCCGCCTTGTCGGCCCGCTTTTCCTTCTGCGTCTTGGCCGGCTTTTTCTTGGTTTCCTTCTTCTTGTCCATGCCCTTTGCCATATCGGTTTCCTCTCGTGGTTGATCCTGCGGTCGGCGCAGCATAACACCACGCACGCGACACATTTACCCGGTCACATGGGCAGTCCTGGCCCGGCGCGGCAATCAGCGCAGGTAGGTGCGGGCAAACGCTTCCATCCCCTCGAGTTTCTTCTCGAGCGGGAAGTACGCCGGATCGTCGATCCCCCAGCACAATGCCACGGTGCCATCGACCCCCCAATCCTCCAGTTGCCGGTACACATCGTGCGAGGGCGTCGTCTCGGGAATCACGAAGCGGCGGAAACTGCCGTGGTCGGTGCCGCCGCCATCCAGGTAGCGCGCGCGCTCCTCCTCGAGCCGGGCCAGCAGCGCATGGATCTCCTCCATCCCGTAGTTCATGCCCAGCCAGCCGTCGTTGCGCGCGGCGCGGCGCAGCGCGGCGCGTGACTTGCCGCCGACCCACACCGGAATGCGTCGCGCCGGCTGCGGCTGCTGGCCCACGGTGGGGAAACTGAAGTGACTGCCCTCGAAGGCGCACTCGCCGGTTTCCCAGAACTGGCGCATGATCGACAGCATTTCGTCCATGCGCGCGCCACGGGTGCCGAAGTCCGGGCCCATGATCCGGAACTCGTCCTCGCACCAGCCGGCGCCGATGCCGAAGTCGAAGCGGTAGTCCGACTGGGCGCAAAGCGTGGCCACCTGTTTGGCGACCGTGAAGGGTTCGCGCATCGGCAGCACGTAGATGTAGGTCATCACGCGCAGGCGTTCGGTCACGGCCGTGATGTTCGCGGCCGTGATGAACGGACAGGGGAAGCGCGTGTGGTGCTCGATGTGGCGCCGCCCCGAGGGGTGCACGGCCTTGTAGCCGGCGGGCATTGCCACGTGGTCGGGCAGCGCGATGCCGGCGAAGCCCATCTGCTCCGCGGCACGCGCCAGGGCCTTCATCTGCTCGTTGCCTTCGTGAAATATGCCCAGCCAGTATTCCATTCTCGCGCTCCTGTTGCGTTGTCGTGATGGCAGGACTCAGTGCTGCCGGAATTCCTCGAGCCCTGCCGGAAGCAGGGGTGGGCGCTGGCGATGCGCCGCCGCATCGCGGCGGGCGAACGCGGTCCACAGCAGCTGCAGGGTGTCGCCGTGCGCCACCAGCAGGATGCAGAGCGCGGCGTGCTCGCGTTCCAGGTCCAGGATCAGGTCGACGGCGCGTGAGCGCACCGTGGCGGCGGCTTCGGCGCCGTGCCGGCAGTGGTGCGGGTCCTTGGCGTCGGCGTTCCAGATCTCCTCGTAGCGCGTGGTGCGCTGGCCCTCGAGCGCGCCGAAGTGACGTTCGCGCAGGCGGGCATCGATCACGAGCGGTGCCTCGCCGCCGAGCACGATTTGCGCGATCGAGGCACTCTCCCTGGCGCGCCGGAATGGCGAGGTGACTATCAGTGCCACGTCCTCGTGCCAGCCGGTGAGCGCGTCGCGCACCTCTGTTCGTCCCGCCGCGGTGAGGCCGTAACCGTCCTCGCCGGTGCGCGGGTCGCTGACGATGATGCCGCGGGCATTGGCCTCGCTACTGCCGTGACGCAGCGCGAAGTAGCGGTTGCGCAGCCGCGGGAGCGTCTCCATGCGCCCGCGCTCAGGCGGCCCTGCCGCCGCCCAGCTGGCCGACCAGCGGCAGCGCCATCGACGGGTAGTCCGTGATGATGCTGTGCGCGCGCATGCGGTAGAGGTTGCGGATCGAGATCGGGTCGTTCACGGTCCACGCGGAGAGCTCGATGCTGCGCCGCCAGGCGCCGAGGCGCAGCCGCGGCGTGCAGGTGAAGAGGTTGGCCACCACCATGCGACAGCCGAATTCCTCGGCGATCGGCAACGGGTCCATCTTCGTGCAGACATAGCCGCGCGCCAGGCGTGGCGCCACCTGGCGCGCCATGTCCAGCACCGCGGTGTTCGACGACGTGACGATGACGCGCGGGCCGAGCCGCAGCCGCGTCACCAGCTCGCGAAGTGCCTCCAGGGTGATGCGCAGGCGCTCGGCGCGGGCAGGCTTCTTGACTTCGAGCTGCCACGACTCCGTGCGCGGGAAGGCGCGCATCACGGCCTCGAGCGTGGGCACCCCCTCGCGCCGCGGCCACGGCGGCGCGCCGCGCCGCGCGTCCATGGCGCCGAGCTCGCGGCTGGTGAAGGCATCGACCGCGCCGCTGCGCCCGGTCGTGCGATTCACGCGCGCATCGTGCAGCACGACCAGTTGCTCGTCGGCGGCTAGCTGCACGTCGAGCTCGAAGCGCCTCACGCCGCGTTCCCAGGCGTGCTCGAAACCGCCGAGCGTGTTCTCGGGCGCCTCGCCGGCGGCGCCGCGATGCCCGTAGATCTCCATGCGCGCGCTACCTGTGCTCCGGGCTCAGCCGATGTTCGCCTGGCCACCGTCGAGGCCGATGGTCTGGCCGTTGACGTACCTCGAGTAGTCCGAGCAGAGCACCGCCACGAAGCGGCCGATGTCCTGCTCGCAATCACCGACGCGGCCCATCGGCAGTGTCTTGAAGAATGCCGCGGCCTCCTCGGGGTTCTTTTCCATCCACCATACCAGCCCCGGCGAGCTCGCGTGCGGCAGGATCACATTGGTGCGGATATTGTCCTTGCCCCATTCGCAGGCGGCGGCACGCGTGAGCTGGCGGATGGCGTCCTTCACGGCAGCGTAGGCGCCGTAGCCCGACATGTCCCAGCGCTTGGTGGCCGAGCTCGCCAGGTTCACGATCGAGCCGTCGCCCTTCAGGTAGGGGTGGCAGAGCTTCATCAGGCGCATGGTCGCGAGCGGGCCCGACTGGAAGCCGGCCTCGAAGGCCTCGTCGCTCACGTCGAACAGTTCGCCGTTCGGCACTTCCTGCGCGTTGTTGACCAGGATGTTGAGGCCACCGAAATGATCGACCACGGCTTTCACGCAGGCTTGCAGCGACTCCAGGCTCTTCACCTCGCACTGCACGGCGAGCGCCTTGCCGCCGCGGCGCTCGATCTCGGCGACGGTGTTCTCCAGTTTCGCCAGCGTGCGGCCGGTAACCGCCACGCGGGCGCCTTCGGCGGCGAGCGCGAAGGCGATGCCCTGGCCCACGCCCTGGCCGGCGCCGGTGACGAGTGCGATCCTGTTGTCGAGCAGACCCATGATGTTTCTCCCGGGGTTGGTGATGCGAAAGGCGCCGGTGACATGCGCCGGGAAATCCCGACGCATCGGCGGACCGCTCTCTCTATAGTTTCTGCAGGAACTCGGCGCGGATGTCCTTCTTCATGATCTTGCCGGTCGCGTTGCGCGGCAGGTGCTCGCTGCGCACTTCGACGTAGTGCGGCACCTTGAAGTGTGCGAGCTTCCCGGCGGCGAAGCGCTTCACGTCCTCGACGCTGATCGTCATGCCGGGGGTGGCATGCACCACCACCGCGAGTTGCTCGCCCCAGGTCTCGTCGGGCACGCCGAAGGCGGCGACCTCGTCGATCTCGGGGCATTCGAGGATCGCGCCCTCGATCTCGGCGGGATAGATGTTCTCGCCGCCACGGATGACCAGGTCCTTGGCACGGTCCGACAGGAACAGGTAGCCATCGTCGTCGAGGTAACCGATGTCACCGCTGTCGAACCAGCCGTCGCGGAATTCGGTCTCGTTGGCTTCGGGGCGGTTCCAGTAGCCGCTGACCAGCGTGGGTGTCCTGACCCACAACCTTCCCGGTACGCCCTGTGGCAGTTCGTTGCCCTCTTCGTCGCGGATGCTGAGATCCACCGTCGGATGCAG
Organism: Gammaproteobacteria bacterium; assembly: GCA_016718385.1. Lineage (GTDB taxonomy): Bacteria > Pseudomonadota > Gammaproteobacteria > Pseudomonadales > UBA5518 > UBA5518. Next base: position 62,140 of record JADKDK010000006.1, on the reverse strand, counting down.
GAAGCCGGCCGTGCCGGGCTTCTCGCGGAACGGACGGCCGGTGCAGGCGCTGCCGTTGGAATTGGTCTCGGTCAGCCCCCAGCCCGCGCCCGGGTAGGAATCCGCAACCTTGTCCATGAACAGGCGCGCGGCGCGCGGGGGCGTGGCCGCTCCGCCGCCGCCGATGCCGCTCAGGCTCAAGGTGTCGAAGCGCTCGAAGTCGGGCGATTCCATCAGTTCCATCAGCATGCCCGGCGCGGCGCTCAGCGCCGTGACGCGTTCGCGCTGGATCAGTTCCAGCGCCTTGCGCACGTCCCACTTGTACATCATCACCACGCGCCGGCCGCCCCGAAGCGCGCACAGGAACACCGCGTGGCAGCCGCTCACGTGGAACAGCGGCACGGCGAGCAGCTGCGTGGGCGGGAAACCCTTCTTCATCATCGCCCCGATGGCCTCGGGATTTATCATCGCAGAGGCCATGGCCTGGCAGTCGAAATTCATCAGCGACTGGCATACCGCGCGCTGGGTCGACAGGGCGCCCTTGGGCGTGCCCGTGGTGCCCGAGGTGTACATCATCAGCGCGAGGTCCTCGGGCCCGATATCCACGGCCGGAAATGCGGTGTCGTCGATGTCGGCGATGAAGTCCTCGAGGCTGCGTGCCCCGGCAGGCAGCCCGACGCCCGAGGGGCGCGCCACGATCGCCGCCAGCCCGGTCCCGGCCACGTGCGCCGCCAGCTGGTCGCAGCGCTGCTGGTCGCAGAACACCGCGCGCGCGCCGGCGTCGTCGAGCGCGAACGCCAGTTCGCGCGCCTGGCCCCAGCTGTTCAACGGCACCGCCACGGCGCCCAGCGTGGCGATGCCGATGAAGGCGCTCATCCACTCGGGGTAGTTGCGCATCGCGATCGCGACGCGATCGCCCTGGCGGATGCCGCAATGCCGGTGCAGGGCGTGCGCGATGCGCGCGCCCTGTGCCAGCAACTGCGCAAAACTCCAGCGCTCGCCCTCGTAGACGAGGAACTCGCTGTCGCCGTGCACGGTGGCCTGCGCGAAGACCTCGGCCAGGCTGCGCGGGGCGTTGCGGTAGAGCCGGTAATCGACACCGTCGATCGTGGCGTTCACCAGCTCGAAGGGGGCGCCCGGAGCGGTGATCCGCGCCACGGCGGCATCGTATTCGGTCTTGATGGAACTCATCCGGGTTGACTCCTGTAAATCGGGCTCGCCATCTCCGATGCATCCGTCGGCATGAATGCCGACCCACTCGGTGCTCAAAAATGCACGCCTTTCATCAATTGTGCCATCGCAACCTGCTCGCTGGTCACCTCGGGTGGGGCCGAACCAGCGGGCAGGCCCTTGGCGGCCTCGGAGTCCGGGAACATGCGGAAGGTCGCATTGTTCACGATCTCGGCGACCTTCGGGAACAGCGCGCCCATGGCCGACATGAACACCCCCATGCCGGTCGCCACGCGTGCCTTCCTGTGGATGATGGCCTCCACGATCAGATCCACCGCCTCCTGCACCTCCATGACAGGCGCGTACTCGTAAATCTTGGTGGGCGCGATCATTTCCGTGCGCACCAGCGGCATGTTGATATTGGTGAAGTGGATATTGCGGTCGGAATATTCGGCTGCCGCGCAGCGCGAGAATGCCTCCAGCGCCGACTTGGAAGCGATATAGGCCGAGAAGCGCGGCGGGTGGCCCAGCACGCCGATCGAGGAGACGTTGACGATGTGGCCACGGCGGCGCTTGTCCATGCCCGGCAGCACGCGCAGGATCATGCGCAGCGCGCCGAAGTAGTTGAGCTGCATGGTGCGCTCGAAATCGTGGAAGCGGTCGTAGGCGAGCGCGACGGAGCGGCGGATCGAGCGGCCGGCGTTGTTGATCAGGATGTCGACGCCGCCGTGTTCGGCCTCGATCTGCTGCATCACGCGATCGACGGATTCGAGGTCCGCACCGTCGCACACGTAGCTGAAGGCCTGGCCGCCCTGTGTCGCGATCTCGGCGCAGGTCTCGTCGAGCTTCTCCTGCGTGCGCGCGGTGATCACGACCCTGGCGCCGGCGCCCGCCAGACGGATCGCGGCGGCCTTCCCGATGCCCGCGGAGCCCCCGGTGATCAGTACCACGCGATCCTTCACCTGGCCTTCCAGCGTGCGATCGACGAAGAGATCGGGGTCCAGGTTGCGCTCCCAGTAGTCCCAGATGCGCGGGGCGTAGCTCGCCAGGCGCGGCGGCGTGATGCCGCTGCCCTCCAGCAGGCGCCGGGTGTGGCGGCTGTCGTACTTCGTGGCGTACTTGGTCAGGATGGAGGCCGACTCCGGCATGCCGATGCGCTCGAAGACCGCGGCCTTCAGGCGCTTGACCGGTGGCAGCTTGGCCAGCAGGTCGACCAGCGTAGCGGGCATGAAGTTGAAGATCTTCGGGTCGAAGCGCACGCTGAACTTCGGTGCGTGCGCGGCCTCCGCAAAGATGTTCATCATCTGGCCGGTGGAGTGGTGCTCGGTGTCGACGATGTGGAAGCAGCCGCCGTCCTGGCCCTCGAGGTGCGCGAGGTAGTCGATCGCGTTCACTACATAGTCGACCGGCACGATGTTGTTGACGCCGGACTCGACACCCACCAACGGCATCCACTTCGGCATCACGTTGCGGATGCGCTGGATGGTCTTGAACGAGTAATACGGGCCGTCGATCTTGTCGATCTCGCCGGTGCGCGAATGACCCACCACCGCGCCGGGGCGGTAGATCCGGTACGGGATGCGGCACTGCTGGCGTACCACCTTTTCCGACTCGTGCTTGGTGCGGAAGTAGGGGTGATCGAGGTTCTCGGCCTCCTCGAACATGTCCTCGCGGAATGTGCCGCGGTACAGCCCGCTCACCGCGATCGAGCTCACGTGGTGGAAGCAGCCCGCGCCGAGCTGTGCGGCGGCGTTCACCGCGTGCAGCGTGCCGCTGATGTTGGCGGCGTTCTGGCTCGCCTCGCTGGCGGCCATGTCGTAGATCGCGGCGAAGTGGAAGAAGTGGTCGATCGAGCCCTGCAGTCGCTCGAGATCCGCCGCGCAGAGTCCGAGTCCGGGCCGGGTTATGTCGCCGGTAACGGCCACGATGCGCTCGGCCGCCAGCGGGAATCGGGCCTTCAGTTCCTCCAGCTTGTGCTGTGAGGACTCGCGCACGAGCACGTGGATGGTGCCTTGTCGCTGCAGCAGGTTCTCGATGAAGAAGCGGCCTATGAAGCCCGTGCCGCCGGTAAGAAAATAGTTCATGCTGATACTCCAGATTTATTGTTAGAAGCAGGTGTAGGGGATGAACGACAATTTACCTCCGGCCGCGGCAGAATGCATTAGCGCGAGGTGCCGATTTCGATAGGCAGGAATCGTCAGGTCCGGGACGGCCGGGGTGTCGCGGACGATGGCATCGGGACGTACACCCGGGTAATCTGCGCAGCTCGCCGACGTGCCTGTCCGGTTCGTCGGTGCGGGGAGAGCCGAGGGCCGCGGGCGGGCTCGGCAGGTATCAGGCGATTGCACGGAGAGAGGCAGCATGGGCAGATATGCAATGACGGGTGGGGCCACCGGCATCGGCGCGGCGATCAGGACGCGCCTGCGCGCGGCGGGCCACGAACTGATCGTGGTGGACATCAAGGATGCCGACATCGTCGCCAACCTGGGCACCGCGGACGGCCGCCGCGCCGCCCTCGAGGGCATTCGCGCGCGCGCCGCCGAGGGGCTGGACGGTTTCGTTCCCTGCGCCGGCGTCAACGGCAACATACCGGATCGCGCCCTGGTGCCCAGCGTCAATTACTTCGGTACCGTGGAACTGGTTGCCGGACTCCGCGATCTGCTGGCCGCGCGCAAGGGCTCCGTGGTGCTGGTGTCCTCCAACTCGGCGCCGCACCCGACCAGCGAGGACTACGTGCAGGCGTTGCTGGCGGGCGACGAGGCCAGGGCGCGCCAACTCGCGGTGTCGATGGACGGGCACCCGGTCTACAGCGGCTCGAAGCAGGCCCTTGCCCGCTGGATGCGCCGCCAGGTACCCGATTATGCGCAGACCGGTGTCCGCCTGAATGCAATTGCGCCGGGATATACGCAGACCCCGATGACCGCCGCCGCGGAGGCCGATCCGGAGCTCGGCGACGCGGTGCGCAGGTTCCTCGCCGCGACCCCGGTCGGTCGCGCGGGACAGCCCGAAGACCAGGCCGAGGCGGCCCTGTTCCTGCTCGGCCCCGCGTCCAGTTTCATCTGCGGTGCGCTGCTGTACGTGGACGGCGGTTTCGACGCGATGTCGCGTCCCGACGCCATCTGATCGCCCCGGACCGCATCAGCGCGGTTTGCGTGCCGGGGCTCTCTGCGGCGGCGGGCTCTTCCTCGCGGGCGGTGCCGGCTTTTTCGCGATGGCCTTGCGCGGCGTCGGTTCCGGTGGCGATCCGGCCGCTTTTTCCACCGCATCGATTGCCTTCGCCAGCGCGTTCATGAACGCGCCCACGTCGGGCACGATGTCCTTGTCCACCGTGACACCCCAGAACATGCGGCCGTTATAGCTCATCACCCCGATGCCGAGGCCCATTTGCTCCAGCATCGGGACGATCGGGTAGTTCTCCAGCATCTTCGCGCCCATCTGGTAAAGCGCCATCTGTGGCCCGGGGATGTTGGTGACCAGCGTGTTGGTGGGGCCCGCGGCGTTGCGCACCGCGAGCGACACCAGGCCCGGTGTGTAACGCAGGAAGGATTCCAGCATCTTCACGCCCAGGGCCCGGTCCGACTTCTTCAGCCTGTTCGTCACGCGGTGGATGGCCTTCAGTTGCGCGCGCGGGTCCGGGTGGCCCACCGGCAGATCGATCATCCAGGTCATGATCTGGTTGCCGACCTCGCTCTTGTCGCGATCGCCCCAGATGCTCACGGGCACCGTGGCGCGAAAAGGCGCCGAGCCCGGCACGAAATCCGTGTGCAGCAGGTACTCGCGAAACGCGCTGGTTACGATGGTCAGCACCACATCGTTCACGGTGCATCCGAGCGCCTTGCTCATGCGTTTGATCCGCTCCAGCGGGACCTGCACCCATTCCACGGCGCGGTGCGGCCCGTTGCTCCCGTTCAGTGGCGTTGCCGTGCGCGTCACGCCGGCGCCGTCGCTGAAGGTTTCGCGCAAGCCCTTGATCCGCTGCCTGATCTCGCCCCCCCGGCTCTCGCGACCTCTGCCGATCTTCAGCAACTCCTGCGCCATGCGCAGCGGCGCCGTATACTGCTCGCGCTTCATCTCCTGCTCGAGCTGCTTCGACGTGGGGGCTGGGCGTGGCTTCCAGGGCGAGCGCTTGCGCGGCACGAAGTCCGGCGTGATGGAGGAGACGAGCTGCGTAATGTCGGCACCCGACTTGCCGTCGATCATGCAGTGGTGCAGCTTGCCCACGGTCGCGAATCGGTCACCCTCCAGGCCCTCGACGACCCAGGTCTCCCACAGCGGTCGCGAGCGGTCGAGCGGCTGCGAGGCGATGCGCCCGACCAGCGTTTTCAGTTGCGCGTCGCTGCCAGGTCTGGGCAGCGCGGTGTGGCGCATGTGGTAGCCGATGTCGAAGTGCGGGTCGTCCACCCACACCGGCGGCAACGACTCGTCGGATCTCTCTATCATGCGTCTGTCGAGGTGCCCCACGCGCTCGCGGCGCGTGCGCCACATCAGCTTCTGACGATAGCGTGGCACCAGCTCCACCACGGCGGCCATCTCGTTCCTGATCGTCTCGAAGTCGATGCCGCCATCGGCCAGGCGCAGCGGTCCCGCCTCGAAGATGGTCACGCCGATCACGCTCATGTGGAGCTCGGCGGTTTCCTGCACCAGGAAGGAATAATCGGTGAGGCTCAAGGGTTCGTAGAAGTAGTCGCTCAAAGGTGTCTCCTTTGTTATTGTCCGGCGAAGTTGGTTCTGCCCATGCGGCAGCCCGTTGCTCAGCGTGCCTTCCCTTGTGCTCCGCCTTTGCGCGACGCGGCCTTGGCCTTGTCGCCGTTTTTGGTGCGGCCGGATGTCCTGGCTGCCTTTGCCGCGCTTTGCAGTATGACGACGGACTGCCGCAGCGCGGCCATGAATGCGCCCAGATTGGGCACGATGTCCTTGTCGGCCGTGATGCCCCAGCACGTCAGGCCGTTGTAGCTCATGACGCCGATGCCGATCCCCATGTCCTCCAGCAAGGGCACGATCGGATAGGCCGCGAGCTGCTCCGCGCCGATCTCGTACAGCGGAACCTGCGGGCCGGGGATGTTGGTGACCAGCGTGTTGGACGGGCCGGCGGCGTTGCGCACCGCCAGCGACACCAGGCCCGGCGTGAGGCGCAGCACCGATTCCAGCGTCCTGATGCCGAGCGGGCGGTCGGAGTGCTTGTGCTTTTCGGTCGCCTCGCGGATCGCGCGCAACTGTGCGCGCGGCGTGGCCTCGCCGAGCGGCAGCTCGATCATCCACACCGCGATCTGGTTGCCGATCTCGCCCTTGTGGCGCTCGCCCCAGATGCTCACGGGCACGGTGGCGCGAAACGGCGCCGAGCCGGGCACGAAATCCGTGTGCAGCAGGTACTCGCGAAATGCCCCGGTGACGATGGTGAGTACCACGTCGTTCACGGTGCATTCCAGGGCCTTGCTCGCCGCCTTGATCCGTTGCAGCGGCACCGTGATCCAGTCGATCGCGCGATGCGGACCGTTGCGGCCGTTGAGCGGCGTGGGCGTGCGCTTCGCCCCCGCGGTCTCGGCGAAGGTCTCGCCCACGCCCTTGATGCGATGCACGATCTCCCCGGCCAGCGTCGTGCGGTCCCGTTCGAGCAGATCCCTGAGCATGCGCAGCGGTGTGCCCAGTTGCGCGCGCTGCAGTTCGCGCTCCAGTTCCTGGTGTGTCGGCGCGCGTCGTGGCCGCCACGGCGAGGGCTTGGCGGGAACGAAATCGGGCGAGGTCGACGAGAGAATCCGCGCGATATCCATACCCGACATGCCGTCGATCATGCAGTGGTGCAACTTCGAGATCAGCGCGAAGCGCTCGCCGTCCAGGCCCTCCACGATCCAGGTCTCCCACAGCGGGCGCGAACGATCGAGCGGTTGCGAGGCGATGCGCCCCGCGAGCGTCTTCAGCTGCGCCTCGCTACCCGGTCGGGGCAGCGCCGTGTGGCGCAGGTGGTAGTCGATATCGAAGTGCGGGTCGTCCACCCACACCGGCGGCAGCGATTCGTCCTCGTGCACGCCGTCCCCGAGGCCCAGGTAGCTGGTCAGTTCGCGGTGCGTGCGCCACATGAGCTTCTGGCGGTAGCGGGGTATCTGTTCGATCGCGACGGCGGTTGCGTTCCGGATGGTCGCGAAGTCGATGCCGCCACCGCGGCGTCGCAACGGGCCGGCGTCGAAAATCGCCACGCCGGCCACGCTCATGTGCCGCTCGGGGGTTTCCTGCACCAGGAACGAGTAGTCGGTGAGCCCCAGGGGTTCGAAGTGGTAGTCGTCCACGGCGCAACTCCGCATGTTGTTGTCGTGTGCAAGACCCTCCCGCACCCCGGGAGCGAAGTCAATGCGCTGGCGCCGGTGCGTAACAAACTTCCTTTGAAGAAAATTCGCAGGAATTGCTAACATGGGCCATCCATCCGATCCGGTTCCAGGAAATTCCCGCATGGCACGCGCCGTCACCCGCAAGGCGAAACTCACGGCTGGCAGCGCCGTACCCGAGAAGCAGACCGACGCGAAGCCGGCTCGCCGGGCCTCCAGCCCCGGGCGCCCGGCGCGGCTGTCGCGCGAGATGATCCTCGAGAAGTCCATGGAGTTGCTCGTCGAGCACTCCGTCGAGGGGTTCACGCTGGCGCGCGTCGCCGATGCGCTGGATACGGTCTCGATGGCGCTCTACAACTACTTTCCCAGCCGCGAAGCGCTGCTCAACGCGGTCGCCGATCACATCTGCAAGCAGTTCCGCATGCCGAAGGCGAAAGCGGACCAGGCCTGGCAGGACACGCTGCGCGCCTGGCTGTGGGCCGTGAAGAAGCACGCGGAGAAGAACCCGGTCATCTTCAAGGTGATGGGCGTCGACGGCCGCACCTCCGCCGGCTGGCTCAGCATCACGCACACGGTGGGCAGGACGCTACACGAGCAGGGCCTGCGTGACAGGGAGCTTGCCGCCGCCGTCTGGCTCTTCTGCTCGCAGGCGATCGGCCTGTTGTTGTCGGAGTACGGTCAGGGCAGTTTCCGCAGCTCCCTCTCGCTGTCCCAGCTCGAACAGCTCGGGCCCGAGCAGCAGGCCTTCTTCCTGGAGCTGCGCAACTACCACGTTCCGCTCACGACGGAAGAGTTGCTGGAGGAAGGTTTCAATGACCTGATCGCCAGCCTCGAGCGCAAGATCGCGCGCCTCGGGAAGCAGTAGTTTTCCCGCGCACGAGAAACCCCCGTGGGTCCGGCTTCAGCCGGACGTGTGCGCGGACACCGTGAATGTCCGGCTGAAGCCGGACCCACGGGAACCTGGGTGAACCCACGGGAACCGGCGGTGGACGCTATACTGCCACCCCGCCAGACAACCACTCCGAGGAGCGCCCATGTCCCAGTCCGCTTACCCGCACCTGCTTTCGCCCGGCCGCATCGGCGCCATGGAGTTGCGCAACCGCATCGTGGTCATGGCGATGGGTGTCAATTTCAGCGAGGAAGGCGGTTTCAGCGGCGACCGCGTCGTGGCGTATCACGAGCAACAGGCGCGCGGCGGCGCGGGGCTGGTCATCTCGGGAGCCTGTGGCGTGATGTACCCCGTGGGCCAGGTGCAGCCGTGGCAGATCGGCATTTCCGACGACAGCTTCATCCCGGGACTGAAGCGCGTGGTCGACGCCGTGCATCGCCACGGCGCGAAGTACGCCGTGCAATTGCACCAGGGCGGGCTCGTGGCCGGCGACGACACCAAGGCCGGGCGCCCGCAGTGGTGCCCCTCCGTGCCCGAGCCGATGAAGGGCGACTTCACCGAGGGCTTCCTGCTCGAGGAACTGAAGGCCTTTGCCAGCGCCGGTATGCCCACCTACAAGGTGCTGACCCACGAGGACATACAGGTTGTGGTGAACGCTTACGCGGCCGGTGCGCGGCGTGCGAAAGAGGCCGGCTGCGACGGTGTCGAGATCCACGGCGGGCACGGCTACCTGCTGTCGTCGTTCCTGTCGCCGAAGACCAACAAGCGCACCGACGAGTACGGTGGCAGCACCGAGAACCGCTCGCGCTTCCTGGTCGAGGTGGTGCGCGCGGTGCGTGCCGAAGTCGGTCCCGGATTGGCGGTGTGGGTGAAGCTCGACTCGCAGGAAGTGGGCAAGGAGGGCGGCATCACGCTCGAGCATGCGAAAGTGACCGCGAAGCTGGTCGAGGCGGCGGGCGCCGACGCGATCACCGTGAGCGCCTACCACGACACCGGCATCGGCAAGCTGCACTCGGCCTCGAACATCCCGCACGAACCGAACACGCTGCTGCCGGCGGGCGCGGCGATCAAGGCCGTGGTCGGCATCCCGATCATCTGTTCCGGGCGCGTCGAGCCCGAGCACGGCGACGCCGAGATTCGCGCCGGCCGTCTCGACTTCCTCGGCATGGGCCGCAAGCTGCTCGCCGACCCCGAACTGCCCAACAAGCTCGCTGCCGGCGCGGCCGAGCAGGTGCGTCCCTGCATCTATTGCTATACCTGCGTCAGCGCGATCTACACGCTGGAGTCCACGCGCTGTGCCGTGAACGCCGAGTGCGGCATCGAGTACCTGCGCGTGGACGCGCCGAAGCCGGCCGCGCGCAGGCGCGTGGTGGTGGTGGGCGGCGGCCCCGGCGGCATGGAGTCGGCGCGGCGTCTCGCGCGTGACGGCCACGAGGTGATCCTGGTCGAGAAGGGCGACCGGCTCGGCGGCACGCTGCGCTTCGCGTCGCTCGCGTACGCGCCGAACGAGCGCCTGCTCGACTGGCTGCGCCTGCAGGTGGAGCAGGCGAAGATCGAGGTGCGCCTGAACACCGTTGCCACCCCCGAGCTGCTGAAGTCGCTGAAACCCGACGACGTCATCGTTGCCACCGGCGCGCTGCGCAACATGCCGCCGATCCCGGGCGGCGATCTGTCGCACGTCTTCAGCGGCGACGACATGCGCAAGATGATGCTCGGCGAGAGCTCGGATGCCCTGCAGCAGAAGACCTCGCTGCTCACGCGCATCGCCACCAAGGCGGGCGCGGCCACCGGGCTCACGGCGAACCTCGATTTCGTGCGCAAGGCCACGCACGCGTGGATGCCGCTCGGCAGGAACGTCGCGATCATCGGCGGCGAGCTGGTCGGGCTCGAGCTCGCGGAGTTCCTGATCGAGCGCGGCCGCAAGGTCAGTGTGATCGACGAGGTGCCGCGCCTGGGCAAGGGGCTCACGCTGGTGCGGCGCATGCGCCTGCTCGCCGAGCTGAAGGAGCACGGCCTCGGCCTGTTCGCGAGCGCGAAGGACATCCGCATCGAGACCGGTCGTGTGTGCTTCACCGACGCCAGCGGTGGCGCGTGCACGGTGGATGCGGACCACGTGATCGTGGCCAAGGGCGCGACGGGTGATTCCTCGCAGGCCGATGCCTTCCGTGCCGCGGGCCTGCGCGTGCACGAGGTCGGTGACGGAACCGGCGTGGGCTATATCGAGGGCGCGATGCGCGGCGCGATGCGCGCCGTCGACGCGATCAACGCGGGAGCGCCGGGCGCGGCCTGAGCCGCGCGCCGGTGCGGCGTGCCGCGCGGCTCACCAGAGCGCGCGGCCGCCGTCGATCACGTGATCGCCGCCGGTGATGTACGCGCTCTCGTCCGAGGCCAGGAACACCGCCAGCTGCGACACCTCGCTCTTGCGCCCCGTGCGGCGCAGCGGGATAGCCGCGAGCTGTGTCTCGTCGAGCGGCCCGCCCGCCATGCCCGTTTCCTCGATCGCGCCGGGCAGTATTGCGTTGACGCGGATGCCGGAGGGGCCGAGGTCGTAGGCCGCCGTCTTCGTCAGCCCGCGGATAGCCCACTTCGAGGTGCCGTAGATGCCGTGCCACGGGATCCCGCGCATTCCCGCCAGCGACGACAGGTTGATGATCGAGCCGCCACCGGCCTCGCGCATCATCGGGGCGATCCTGCTGATGCCGAGCCAGCTGCCGAAGACGTTCACGTCGAGCAGCTTGCGCACGCGCTCGGGATCGGCCTCGTCCACGGGGCCGATGAAATACATCGCGGCGTTGTTGATCAGCACGTTGGCCGGACCGAATGCCGCGCGCGTGGCCGCGATCACGGCATCCCAGTCCTGCGCCTTGCTCACGTCGTGACGCACGAACAGCGCGCTCGCGCCGAGTTCGGTCGCGAGCGCCTGTCCGGCCTGTTCCTGCAGATCGGTCAGCACGACGCGTGCGCCTTCGGCGACGAATACGCGCGCGTGTTCCGCGCCCATGCCTTGGGCCGCGCCCGTGATGATCGCGATCTTGCCGTGCAGCTTGCCGGTGCTTGCCATGCCTGTACTTCCCTGGTGTGGTCTCGAGGAAGCGGGAGTATAGAGGTGCCGCCGTCGGGCGATCTAATCCATATGGCTGATGTTCGCACCATGCGGCCGGGTCGTTCGAGCCTGTGGAACTTCGCCGGCCCGCCCCGCGTTAACAAATTGTAATTGTGTTCGCCTATATTCCGAAGGGTATTCGGAATATCGTCTGCGCGGCATCCAATCACCCACCATGAAGCGGGGAGCAACCATGGCAGACATCCTGATTCGCGGCGGCACGGTCATCGACGGCACCGGCACCGCGGCCTGCGCGGCCGATGTGCGCGTGACGGCGGGCCTGATCTCGGAGATCGGTCGGGGGCTTGCTCCGCGCGCCGGAGAAGAGGTGCACGATGCCAGCGGCTGCTACGTGACGCCCGGCTTTATCGAGGCTCACACCCATTACGACGCCACGATGTGGTGGCAGCCCGACCTCGATCCGCTGCCCGGTAATGGCGCGACCACGATCATCCTCGGCAACTGCGGTTTCGCCGCCGCACCCATGTCGCGCGACAAGGCCGCTCGGCTGGAGATGGTGAAAATCTTCTCGTTCTTCGAGGACATCCCGATCGGTCCGTTCCTCGAGAACGTGCCGTGGGACTGGGAGAAATGGTCGGAGTACAAGGCCTCGCTGACCAGCAAAGTCAGGGTGCCGGCTAACTATGCGATTTTCGTGGGCCACATCGCCATCCGCCTCGCGGTGATGGGGCTCGAGGCATGGGAGCGCGTGGCCACGCCGGCGGAGATCGCGCGCATGGCGGAACTGCTCGAGGACGCGCTCGGCGCCGGCGCGCTCGGGCTCTCGGACAACATGCACGACCACGACGGCAACAACCGCCAGATCCCGACCCTGGTGGCCGACGACGCGGAGTTCAGGGCGCTGTTCGACGTGCTGGAGCGCTACCCGGCGGCGAGCTACCAGGTCATCGTGGATACCGCCATGCGCAAGACCGGCCCCCAGTCGCTGGAGCGCCTGGAGCGCCTGCTGAAAGGGCGCGGGACACGCGTCCAGATCGCCGGTGCGATTCCCACGCTGGAGTTCCAGAAGGACATCCTGCCGGCGATGGAAGCCTCGGTGAAGAAGATGCAGGAGGCCGGCGTGGACCTGTGGCCGGGCTATGCGCACGTCTCGCCGACCAGCACGCTCAGCCTGGTGAAGTCGCTGATCTTCGCGCAGTCGAACGACTACGTGTGGCATGAGGTGGTGCTGGCCGAGACGCACGAGGAGAAGGCCCGCCTGCTGGCTGATCCCCACTGGCGGGCGCGGGCACGCGAGTCCTGGGACACCCGGGCGTGGAAGCATTCTCCGATGAACAATCCGCAGGACCTGTTCCTGCTGGACTCGGCAAACGGCGCGGGTCCGGTCGATATCACGCTGGAGGAATTCGCGCAGAGCCGCGGCCTGCACCGCTCCGACGCGATGGCGCAGTGGATCCTGGAGAACGGCACGCATTCCACCGTGCACATGGCGCCCTTCCCCAAGGACGAGGCGCTCACGACGCGGCTGCTGCTCGACGCGAAGACGGTGGGCAACATCTCCGATGCAGGCGCCCACCTGCAGATGCTCTGCGGCGGTGGCGAGAACATCCTGCTGTTCAGCAAGTACGTGAAGGAGAACCGCATCACGCTGGAACAGGCGATCCACGTGATGACCGGCAAGCTCGCGAATTTCTTCAACCTGCACGACCGCGGCGAGATCAGGGTCGGCAAGCGCGCGGACATCGCGGTGTTCGACCTCGACGAGGTGCAGTACCGCAAGATGGAGAAGCGCTTCGACGTGCCGGACGGCAAGGGCGGCACCACGTGGCGTTTCACGCGTCCGCCGGCACCGATGCGCCTAACGCTGGTCAACGGCGTGTCCACCTTCGACGGCAGCCGGTTCACGGGCGCGATGCCGGGCGAGTTCCTGAGCCCCGCGCTCGCCTGAACGGGGCGCTCGGCCGGTCGCGGGCTTCGTGCCCCGGCCGGTCAGCGGCGGTGGCGCCAGCCCGTTCGGGCAGGCCGCGGCGATTGCACTTCACTTAGATATAAGTTAAACAGTCGGGCTGAATGGGCGCGGCGGCTTTCCCGTCTAGTCGGAACGGGTGATGTCGCCCGGCCTGCAGTCGCCTAGGCTGTACCGTTCGAACAATAATCTTCGGTCGAGGAGAGCCATGAACATGGATAAGGAACGCGCGGTATTCGGTGGCGGCGTGGCGGTGATCACCGGCGCGGCCTCGGGGATTGGCGAGGGCCTGGCGCGGCACGCGGCGGCGCTGGGCATGAAGGTGGTGCTCGCGGATATCGCGGTGGAGCGCATGGAAGGGGTCGTGGCCGGGATCCGCGCCGCGGGTGGCGAGGCGATGGCCGTTCCCACCGATGTCACCGATGCCGCCGCGATCGACCGGCTCGCCGCGATCACGCACGAGACCTGGGGTGACGTGCGCCTGCTGATGAACAACGCGGGTGTCGAGACGCTGGGCTTCGTCTGGGAGATGTCTGCCGCGACCTGGGACAAGACGCTCGCGATCAACATCAACGCGATGGTGCACGGCGTGCGGGCCTTTGCCCCGCGCATGATCGCCGCCGGCAAGCCCGCCTTCATTGCCAACACTTCCTCGATCGGCGGACTCAGCACGATGCCGGTGCAGACCTCGTACATCATGAGCAAGCACGCGGTGCTCGCGTTCAGCGAATGCCTCAGCCTGGAGATGCAGGTGAAGAAGGCGCCGATCCAGGTGTCGGCGATCCTGCCCGGTCCCGTGGCCACGCGCATCTTCGAGGATTCGAAGCCCGGCACCGACCCCATGGTGGCGCATCACCGCGAAGCCATGCGCGCGATGCTGGCCGAGTCCGGCATCAGCGGGCTGGAGGCGGCGCAGCGCATCCTGCGCCAGGTTGCCGCCGGCGAGTTCTGGGTCTCGACGCACCCGGAGATCACCGCGGAGTTCGCGCGCCAGCGCGCCGCGCACCTCTCCGGGCTCAACAAGCCGCAGCTGGCCGCGGAAACGCTAGCCCTGCTCGGCGCGCACTAGCGCGCCAAAACCTGTGGGTCGGGCGGCCCCCGTAGGTCGGGCTTCAGCCCGACAGGGACTCGTGGGTCGGGCTTCAGCCCGGCAAGGAACCGGCACCACCCAACCCGCCGGCTCGCAATCGGCACGATTGCCGACCCGCATCGAAAATCAGACGAGAGGCTGCACATGATCGTTGTCCAGGATCGTATCGACGTCGCCCCTGCGGACCTGCCGCGCCTGCGGACCATGCTGCGGGAGCGCTACCTGCCCGGCGCAGCGGCGCGAGGCCTGACGCTGATCGACGAACTGGTCTCCCCGCCGCTGCGACTGCAGGACCAGCCCAACACCCTCTGGCTGCGCTGGTCGCTGGCCGACGCGGGCGCTTTCTGGGCCGCGCGCTATGCCTCGGGGGATCCCGCCGTCGTGGCTTTCTGGGCCGAGCTCGACACGTTCGTGCTCGGGCGCGAGCGGCATTACCTGGTGCCGGCTGATGCGGCGTTGCCGGGGCCCGAGGACACCACGGCGTACCGCTGCCAGCCGGTCGCCTGGCGCGAGACCGCGCAGCTCTGCCTGAAGAACGACATCACTACAGCGGAGCGCGCCGCCTTTGTCGCGCTGCTGGAGCGCGCCGCGACGGAACTGCCCGGCCTGGGTACGGTGAGCCTTGCAGCGAACTTCGTGCCCGATTACGGCGCCGGCCATTACACGTGGGACCTCGTGTACCCCGACCGCGCCACGGCCGAGGCGGCGCGCGCCTCGTCGTTCTGGCGCGAGCAACTGCTGCCCGCGCTGGATCGACACTGCCGCGCGCGCGCCGCTCTGGGCCTCGAGACCCTGGGCGCCGGTGCACGCGCACCCGCGCTCGCCAGCGGCGTCAAGCGCACGGCGCTGTTCCGCCTGCTGCCGGGTGTTTCCCCGGAGCTGCAGGCACGTTTCGCGCGCGACACCCTCGAGATGGCCGCCCAGATCCCGGCGATCCTCAACTGGCGCCTCAGCCGCGCCGTGGCGCTCGCGTGGGACGCGCCGGACTGCGCGCCCTGGAGTTTCGTGTGGGAGCAGGAGTACGCGACGCTCGACGGACTGAACGTGGATTACATGGTGCATCCGCACCACTGGGCGCATATCGACCGCTGGTTCGATCCGGAGTCGGGTGCGCAGATCATCGACACCGCGTTGTGCCACGCGTTCGCGCCGGTGGCGCACAGCCTGATCGTGCTGTAGGCCGCCATTCATGGCGACGACAGAATCGGAAAGGCACCTGTCGGCATGAATGCCGATCCATGCTGAGAACCAGGAAGAGGTAGGAAAATGGCCAAGTTACTCGAAGGAAAGATCGCTCTGGTGACCGGTGCCAGCCGCGGCATCGGCCGCGCGCTCGCGCAGCGTCTCGCGGCCGAGGGTGCCACGGTGCTCGTGAGCGCGCGCAGCCTGGACACAGCCGGCCAGTACGCCGGCACACTGCGCGAGACGGTGGCGCTGATCGAGGCGGTGGGCGGACGCGCGATGCCGCTGGTTGCCGACATCGAGAACGCGTCCGACGTGGACGGCCTGGTCGGACGCGCGGTGGATCTCGCCGGCGGCCTCGACATCCTGATCCACAGCGGCGGCAAGGCGGAATACGCGCACACGGCGGAGATGCCGCTCGAGATTTTCGATCGCACCATCCAGCATTACCTGCGCGCGCCGTTCGCGCTGGTGCAGAAGGCCGTGCCCGAGATGCGCAAGCGCGGCGCGGGCTGGATCGTGGTGCTCGGTTCGGTCACGGCGCAGCCGCCCGGACGGCCCTACGACGAATGGGCCACTCATGGCGGCGCCACGGTCTACGCGGCCATCAAGGCCGCCGTGCATCGCATGACGCAGGGTTTGGCCGCCGAGCTGCTGCCCGACAATATCGCCGTGAACACGCTTGCGCCCAGCACCGCGATCCGCACGCCGGGCGCCGTCGACCTGATTCCCGAGGAATACCCGTCGGAGCGCATCGAGTACATCGTCGAGACCGGGCTCGCGCTGTGCCACCGGCCGGCGCGCGAGCGCACCGGGCTCACCGCCTACAGCCTGCACTTCCCGCTGGCGCACAAACTGCCGGTCCACTCGCTGGACGGGCGCGAGCGCATCGAGGATCCGGTGATCCCGCCCTACGCGCATCCGGCGATCGTGGCGTCGGGCGAAGGCAGCTGAACGACACAGGAGAAAATCCCATGTTTGCGATGATCATCAACGAGACCGGTGGCCCAGAGGTCCTGCAATACGGCGAGATCGCCACGCCCGAGCCGGGCCCCGGCGAAGTGCGCATCCGCGTGGCCTACGCCGGCGTGAACCCCGCCGACTGGAAGAACCGCCAGGGCATGCTCGCGGCGTTTCGTCCCTACGTATTCCCCTACATCATCGGCTTCGACGCCGCGGGCGTGGTCGACAAGCTGGGCCCCGGCGTCAGCGGTTTCAATGTCGGCGACCGCGTGTTCACCCCCACCAATCATGGCCAGGGCGGCCAGGGCAGCTACGCGCAATACGCGATCGCGAATGCGGACCGCGTGGCGCACATGCCGTCGGGGCTGAGTTTCGCGCAGGCCGCTGCGCTGCCCGTCGCCGCGCTCACCGCGTGGCAGGGCCTGTTCGATCGCGGCGAGCTGAAGGCCGGACAGCGTGCCCTGATCCACGGCGGCTCGGGCGGACTGGGTGGTTTCGCGGTGCAGTTCGCGCGCTGGGCCGGTGCGCACGTGGCGGCCACCTGCAGCACGCCGAACGTCGAGTACCTGCGCGAGCTCGGCGTCGAACGCGTGATCGACTACCGCCAGGAGAGCATCGCCGAGGCCGTGGCCGCATGGGCGCCGGGCGGGCTCGATTACCTGATGGATGCGGTGGGCGTGAGCACGCTGCCGCACGGGCTGGACCTGGTGCGCCCGGGCGGCACCTTCGTGAGCATCCCGACACTGACCGATGACGGCGACATCCCGGCGGCCGCGGCCGAAGGCGCGGCCAGGGGCGTGAAGCGCGTGTTCTCGACGATGACCGACATCGGCTGCGGGCCCACGCTGACGAAGATCGGCGAGCTGCTGGTCGCCGGCCACGTGAAGCTGCCGCCGCTGCGCGAGTTCGCGCTGCGCGAGGCGGCCGAGGCGCATCGCCTGATCCAGGGCGGCCACAATCGCGGCAAGATCGTGCTGAAAGTCGCGGATCTCTGATGTGCATCACGGCGGGCTGCCTGCGCAGCATGCCGTCTTCCCTGCAACAATCGAATGGAGAAGGTTCATGAGCACCCTGAGCAACAATTACAGCTTCACCAAGATCGTCGTCGATGATCTGGATCGGACCGCCGATTTCTACAAGACGGTATTCGATTACAAGGAATTCCAGCGCGTGCAGTCTGACGTTGCCGGCGAGCCGATGTCGGAAATCATCATGGTCAAGGGCGCGAGCATGGAAGGCGATCTGCCGCTGGTGATCTGGAAGTGGCCCCGGCGTCCGGCGCCTGCCTCGAGCGACGTGATCCTCGGTTTCATGACGTCCAACGTCGATGAATTGGTGGCACGTGTACCGGCAGCAGGCGGCAAGATCATTCAGTCACCCAAGGACGATCCGGAGCACGGTGTCCGCGTCGGCTTCGTGGCGGACGTGGACGGTCGCCTGATCGAAGTCGTCCAGATGCTCGCGGCCTGATCGGGAGTCTCACCATGTACGGCAACAGGCTGCAGGACAAGGCGATCATTGTCATCGGCTCGGGCAGCGGCATCGGTGCCGCGACGGTACGCCGGCTCGCCGCGGAAGGCGCGCGCGTTTGCGCGGCGGACATCAACGAAGCCGGTGCGAAGGCCGTGGCGGACGAAGTCGTGGCGATGGGGGGCGAGGCCTTCGCCGTCTACATCGACCTCGCCGACGAGGAGTCGGTCAATGCCGCGGTGGCGGCCGCGGTGGAACGCCTCGGCGGGCTCGACGGCGCCCACATCAATGCGGCCGACCTGCGCGCGATCATGCAGGACAGCGATGCACTCGACGTGGACCTCGCGGTGTTCGATCGCACGCTCGCCATCAACCTGCGTGGCCACCTGCTGTGCACGCGTGCGGTACTGCCCCACCTGTTGGCGGGAGGCGGCGGCGCGATCGTCTACACCAGCTCCGGCTCGGCGGATTCGGGTGAACCGGTGCGGCCGTCCTACGGCACCTCGAAGAGCGGGCTGAACGCCTTCATGCGCCATGTTGCCTCGCGCTGGGGGCGCGAGGGCATCACGGCAAACTGCGTGGCGCCGGGGTTCACGCTGACACCGGAGATGCAGCAGAGCGGCCAGCTCAGCCAGCAATTGCTCGATGGCATGATGTCGCGAATTCCCGGTCGTCGTCTCGGTCGTCCCGAGGACATTGCCGGCGTCGCGGCAATGCTGTTGTCTGAAGACGGTCGCTGGATCAATGGCCAGGTCTACAACGTGAACGGCGGCGCGCTGATGCGCTGAGGGTTGCATCGGCGGCGCGCCGAACGGGTCGGTGCCGCCGCGTGCAGCGCATCAGCGGATGCCGCGAGCACCCATGCGCGCCGGTGCCATATCGGCGTCCGTTTGCTGGGGCAGGCCGTAGCGGATGTAGCAGCGCGGCGCGATCAGCACCTGTAATCCCGCGTATTGTCCGCGGGCCAGGTCGTAGGCCTGCACCGAGGCCCCCTGCAGGATGCCGCCGGTGAAATAGTTCGCCATGCCGTTGCTGAGCAGCAGCCGGAACAGCTTGTTCGCCTGGTCCCAGCCCTCGTAAGCGATCGCGATCCACGAATCCTCGTCGAGATAGAAAAGCTTCCTCGCGGCCATGTGGCGAGCGCCGGGAAGCGGTGTCGCCTCGACTATCCACACGCGGCGCAGTTCGTAGCGCACCTTGTCCGGCTGGAAATGATGGGGGCCGAACAACTGCGACGGTTCCCCGCGCAGCAGGTGCATGCGGTAGTTGTTGTACGGCATGTACATGAGCTTGCGGCCCTTCAGCTCGAACTTGAAGCGGTCCATCCGCCCCGCGAACAGGTTGATTTCGTCGAAGAACAGGGCGCCGCCGAACTGCGCCACGGGGGTGTCGTAGGCGAATTCCGGCGCCAGTCGCACGCGACGCTGTCCCGCCTGGTAGCTCCAGGCGCGCTGCTCGTCCGTGTCGTAGCGCAGCGGATACCACAGCAGCGTCTGCGTACCGGTCTCGCGCGCGGGTTCGAGGGTCGTGGAGAGGGAGCGCAGGTAATAGGCGCCCGCGCCGTCGTAGGGCTTCTGCTGCGAATTGAAATACGGGTAATCGGCAATCGACTGTGACAGCAGCAGCATCGTGATCGCGCCATTGGCGTTGACCAGATAGCCGGCGCTGTTGGTTTCACCCGGCGAGGTGTACGTCAGCAGGTGGTTCCACATGGCCTCGTAGCCGGTCTTCGGGATCGGGAACGGCGTGCCCCCCCAGCAACCATAGAGCCCGACCCCGTCGGGGCTGGTCTTGCACTCCGGATTGCGCGCGTTGGCCAGCGCGCTGTCGGCAGCGTGTTCCGGCATCATCACGCTGCGGCGCGTCGGGTAGATGTCGATGCGGTAACTCGGGAAGCGGCGCATCAGTTCCATCTGCGCCTCCATGAGCCGGTCGCGGTACTGCTCCATGTTCTTCGCGTCGATCGAGAACAACGGCTTGTCTTCGGGCCAGGGGTCCGGCCACATGCCGCTCTTGGGATCGAAGCCAGCGGGTGGTTCCCGCAGACCGCCCTCGTAGGCGGGATAGCTGCCGTCCGGTGTACCGGCGACCTCCGCGCCCCACGGCGTCAGCGACGTGCCGAGCAGAGCGGCTGCCTGCTCGTCTGTCGCGGCCTGAGTCACGGTGCAGGCCAGCCAGAGCGTGAACCCGGCAACGATCGACTGCGTTGTTTTCTGCATGTTCGCACGGCTCCATTTGCCCGATCTGCGGGTTCGGATGGCACGTGACCCGCCGGCCAAAACTAGGCGAATCTGGTTGCGGCGCCTTGCGCTGGATCAAGTCTCATGCGTTTTACTGCGGCATAAGTTAAGTTCGGCGCCAACGACGAGCGCAATCGCCCTTGCAGAGGGCTTACAAGTAAGATAAACAGCTGTGCCGGCCGGTCGCGGGGCGCGTCCACCCGACCGCTCCCGGCGGCGGCGTGGTGCCGCGCTGGGTGTGCGTGCAGCAGTCCGGCAACATCCGGTTTCAGGAGAACAGAAGATGGACAATGTGCGGATCGAATACCCGCGGCCGGAAGTCGCGGTGCTGCGGCTCAATCGCCCCGAGTGCCTGAACGCGCTGTCGTGGGCCCTGGTGGACGAGTTGCACGCGGCGCTCGACGCGATCCACGCCAACAACCGCTGCCGCGTCGTGGTGCTGACCGGCGCCGGCAAGGGCTTCTGTGCCGGGCTCGACCTGCGTGACCAGGGCAATCCCGGCAGGATCATCGACGGCTTGCCGCCGGGACCGCAGGCGGGGCTGATCGCGCAGAACCACATGGCGAGCCTGATCCCGCACCTGCGGCGCATCCAGCAGCCGCTGATCGCGGCGATCAACGGCGTGGCCTACGGCGGCGGGTTCGCGCTCGCGCTCGGCTGCGATATCCGCATCGCGGCGCAGTCGGCGCGCATGTGCGTGCAGTTCATCCGCCTCGGCGTCTCCGGCTGCGACATCGGCGTGAGCTATATGCTGCCGCGCCTCATCGGCGCCTCTCGCGCGCACGACCTGATCCTGAGCGCGCGCGTGATCGATGCCGCTGAAGCCGAGCGCTACGGCATCGTGACGCGCGTGGTGGCGGACGGCGAGATCGAGAGCGCGGCGCTCGCGCTCGCCGACGAGCTATGCGAGTTCTCGCCCTTCGGCGTCTTCGCCACCAAGCAGGTGATGTGGGCCAATCTCGAGGTGCCGAACCTCGAGGCGGCGATCCAGCTCGAGAACCGCAACCAGATCATGGCGGGCCTCTCGGGCGAGACCGAGGAGGCGGCCCGCGCCTTCTTCGAGAAGCGCAAGCCGCGCTGGTCGCCGCAGCGCGGCGACGCCTGATCGGGCTCGATGCTCAGGAACGGTTCGTCAGAACGCTCAGCACGGCGACCGTATTGATCTTGGCTCCGATCGGGATTGCCGCGAGATCGACGAAGAAATCGGGGTTGTGGTTCGAATATGGAAACTGCTGCCCGGAAGCGCGCGCCTTGGCAACCAGTTCGGGGGGTGCGACGCCGATCAGCATGAAGGCATAGGGCGTTCCGAGGGAAGCGAACGCTTCCTGGAAGTCCTCCGAGCCCATCACGGCGGGGAACTGGTCGATCACCTTGTCCTGGCCCAGCAACGCCGCGAAGGAGGGATTGACGCGGGCTACCAGTGCCTTGTCGTTGACCAGGGGGCCAGAGTTGCCTTTCATCAGTCGCGTCGGCATGGCATCGCTTGCTACACCTGCCGCGAGCGCGACACCGTTGCCGATCTCGTCGATGCGCTCGAGCATCAGTTCACGCACATCGGGCGTGAACCAGCGCAGGTTCAGCTTGAGCACCGCGGTTTGGGGGATGACGTTGTTGTCGCGTCCGGCCTCGATCGATCCCACGGACAGGACCGCCGGTGTCTGCGGGTCCATGTTGCGGCTGATGATCGTCTGGTAGGCGAGGACGGCCTGGGCCGCCATCACGACCGGATCGATCGTCATCTGCGGAGTCGATCCATGCCCACCCACGCCGTGAAACGTGATATCGAGCTGATCTACGCCGGCCATGCGCACGCCCGGCGAACTCAACACCATGCCTACCGGTAGCGGGGCGGCATGCGTGCCGAAGGCGTAGTCGGGTTTCGGGAAGCCGCGCTGCCACAGCCCGTCTGCCACCATTGCCTGCGCACCCAGGCCGACTTCCTCGGCTGGCTGCGCATACACCACCAGGGTGCCGGACCAGTCGCCATTCATCGCCACCATTGCCCGCGCCAGGCCGAGCAGCCAGGTGACGTGCGCGTCGTGGCCGCAGGCATGCATGACATCGATCTCGCTGCCGTCCGCGAGACGCTGCTTCGCACTCGCCGCGTAGGGCAAGCCGGTGGTCTCACGCACCGCGTTTGCATCCATGTCGGCCCGAAACCAGACCGTGGGGCCCGGTCCGTTCGCGAGCACGCCCACAACCCCCGTCTTGCCGATGCCCTGCGTGACGGTGAATCCCAGCGATTTCAGCTGCTTCGAGACGATCGCGGCGGTGCGCGTCTCCGTGAAGGCAATCTCCGGGTGGCGATGCAGGTCCTTGAACAGCGTCGTGAGGTGCGCGCCATCGGCATCGATCAAAGCGCTGGCCTTCTCGATCAACGATGCAGGCAGGGCGGCCGGCGCGGCTTCCCCCATCGCGGTCGTCGCGGCCGAAAGCATGCAGCCGAAGGCGGCCGAGCGCATGACGATACCGACGACGTGGCGTGCATTCATGGTGTTGCTGCCTGTTCGAGGAATAACCCGTTGATCGGGCGGTAAGTCTCGTGTCCATGCTACACGCCCCCTTGCAGTGAGTCATGCAGCTGCCCGTGCATGCGCCAGACATCCGGCTCCTGCCCGGATGGCGAGGGTTGCGCGTGCCTGCCCCTGGTCGAAACAGCGACCCGGTCGAGGTGGCTTTTAAGTACATCTTATGTTGTAATAATTGCGTTGGCGCCTCGCCTCGTTTCTCCCAATGCTCCAGGAAATCGACAAATGATCGCTGAACCGACGAACACGGGCTCCATGCAGGATGCTGCCATCGATGCGCTGGATCCGGTCATCGCGCTGCTCGCGCTGGTGCAGAGCACCGGTGACGTATCGCTGCTACGCAAGTACGGGCCCGCGCTCGAAGGCACGCAGCACCAGGTGAAGGAGGCTTTCGTGGCTTTCGACACGCCGCTCGAGCCCAGCGCCGCGTCGCTGGAAGTTGCCCGCGAAGTCCGCGACCTGCTGGGTGCCGCGGTGAGATCCGGCCGCCCACCCGTACTGGCAACGCTCGACAAGCCGCTGTTTCGCGAGATGGCGCGTCTCGCGCTCGGGCTGGAAATGCCCGAGATGTCCATCGACGTCGCCTATCAACACGGCGGTTTCACGACGGATACCCGCGTGCGCAAGCCCAAGAGGCTTCCGCCCGCGGACTTCAAGGTGCTCGTCGTGGGTGCCGGCATGATGGGCATCAACGCCGCCGTGAAGCTGCAGCAGGCCGGGTTCGACTTCCAGGTCATCGAGAAACTCGATGCGGTCGGCGGCAACTGGCTCGAGAACACCTATCCGGGCGCGGCGGTCGATACGCCGAGCCGCGTCTACTCCTTCTCCTTCGAGCCCAACGCGTCCTGGACGAAATATTATCCGGTCGGTCCGGAATTCCTCGCCTACCTGGAGCGGGTGACGGACCGGTACAAGCTGCGCGAGCGCATCACCTTCAACACCACGGTCGAGGGCGCGCAGTGGGACGAGGAGCGCAAGCTCTGGAAGGTGAACGCCCTCCAGGACGGCAACAAAGTCGTCTTCGAAGGCCAGGCGCTGATCATGGCCGTGGGTCCCAATAACGCGCCCAATTATCCCGACGTCGCGCATCTGGACACGTTCGCGGGTCCGGTCATCCATTCCGCGGCCTGGGACCACTCGGTCGACCTGGAGGGCAAGAAGGTCGTGCTGGTCGGCACCGGTTGTTCCGGCGTCCAGGTGGCGAACGCTATCGCGGATACGGTGGGTGAGCTGGTGATCATCCAGCGACAGCCGGAACACATCATCCCCAACCCCGCCGCGCACGATCCCGTCGACGAACTGGAACGCTGGGCGATGGAGCACATCCCCTTCGTCGTGCAATGGAAGCGCCTGCAGAGCCTGGCGAGCGCCATGCAGGACATGCACGGCATGGTGATGAAGGACGAGGAGTATGCCGCGAAGACCGGCGGGTTCGGACCGATCAACGACGGCATTCGCATGATGTGCGAAGCCTACCTGAAGAGCCATTTCCCGGACGATCCCGGGATGGTCGCATTGCTCACGCCGTCGTTCCCGGTGTTCGCCAAGCGGCCGATCCTGGACTGCGGTTTCTATGAAACGCTCAAGAAGCGCAACGTGAGCATCGTTCGCGGCGCGCTCGCGGCATGCGACGAGAAGGCCGTCATCCTTGCCGACGGAACCCGCATCGAATGCGACGTGCTGCTGCTCTCGACGGGCTACAAGCTGTTCTTCGGGCGCCAGTTCGACATTCGCGGCAGCGGCGGCAGGACGCTGAAACAAGCCTTCGACCCCTACCCGTTCTCGTACGAGGGCATGCTGATCCCCGGCTTCCCCAACTTCGTGTTCATGGGCGCGCCATACAGTTATCTCGTGGCGAATCACGCGGTCGTCAGCGAGCAGCAGGTGCACTACGCGATCGAGCTCCTGCAGTGGATGGTCGATGACGGCCTGTCGTCCGTCGACGTCACCGAGTCCGCGGCCCGTGCCTTCGTCGAGGACGTCGATGCGAACCTGGCGAAGACGGCCTGGGTGCAGTGCGGCAATGCGCACGGTTACTATCGTGACCACAGCAGGAAGGTCATCCTGGCCGTTCCGCGCCACAACTCGCGCATCTGGCACGACACGCGTTCGCCGCGCACCGGGGATTTCACCGTTACCCGGCGCCCGGAAATGGGCCCTGCGGTCGAGCCTGAAATGGCAATGCTGACCATCTGACGTGCCGTCGAGTCGACAACCTTCACGAGGAGCATATGCCGTGATCACGGAAAACGCCGACAAGTTCCGGCCCGTCGCGCCGCCCCGGATCATCGAGGATGCCTATACCGAGGACCAGCATCGCTGTCTGCTCGACGTCGTTCGCAACAACGGCCCCTGGCAGCTCATCCTGGCGGAGAACTTCAAGACGCCCGAGGAGGTGATCGCCACGACGTCGGGGATGCTCCCGGAAGGGGTCGAACTCACCTGGGACATGATCCTGAACCCGGTCTTTCGCGGCTACCTGGCGCGCGGGGGCGCGTGCTTCTATCCGGAGCTCGAGGACTGCTACTACAACTCCAGGTTCCTGGCGCTGGTGCGCGAGTACTGGGGTGCGAAGTACGCCGAGCCGGAGACCTTTCTCTTCAACATCCAGGGTCCTTCGCCCATCGGCGGCCCGCCGCACCTGGACGGCACCGTCTTCCGCGGCATGACGATGGAGAACACGCCGCTGTGGTTGTTGCTCACGATGGCGAAGTCATGCCTGTTCCGTCACTGGCAGGTGAAGAAAGGGCAGGTCATCGCGTGGTACTACAAGGGCAGGATCGGTGGCGGCTTCAATTGCTGGCCCGACGGGCCCCGCGGCGAGCCGCTGCAGATCAGCGCACCGCTGTGGGGTCGCGCCGTGGTGGTGGAGAACGAGATGATGTTCCACCACGGCCAGGCCTGCGGGCCGGTGGCGCAACGCAAGCCGGCCGGGCTCGACATCTCGTCGAGATTCGGTGCGGATCCGGAGGTCGCCGACGGCTGGCGCATCACAACGGGCGATGTCGTCAACCAGAAGATTCCCGCCGGGGAAATGCGCTTCCTCGTCCACTGGGGTGCGCGGCTCTACAAGGACTTCGACGAGATGAAGGTCTACATGGACCACGGCGATGACATCTCGGCGGACCAGGCGCTGAACATCCTCATCGACGACATGCGCAAGCGGGGCGTGGCGTTCGAGATGCCGACGGATCCGATGAACGACCGCAGCTTCATTGGCCTGGTGTCGCAGGTGTACGACATCGGTGGCCCGGCCAACATCCCGCCGGATGCGGCGGACGAGGCCGCGTGATTCCCGGCGCAACCCGGCCTTGGTGGTTTCGATCTCGGCGATGGATTCGCCCTCGTTGACGGCGTCACCCTCGGACTCGAGCCATTGCAGCACGGTGCCCTCGTTCATGCCGGTGCCCAGCCTGGGCATCCGACGGGGCCGCCGGTGAGCGCGTGAGCGGAGGGGCACGACGGCGCTGGAACGGGACGCTGGAGTCGGAAGCAGGGAAGCTGGCGATCGACGATCGGCAGAGGGCAGTGTTGCGCCGCGATGCGGTACACAGCGAGCCGAGGGGCCGCGAAGGATTCTGCGCGTGGCGCGTACCCGGAACAGAACGGCTGGGCCCGGCAAATTCGCTAGCGGAAATTCGTGGATCGGCCCCCCGTCCGAAGCCTCGGGGCAAGGGCCGGTACGGGTAGCCTCGGTCGGGGAGGGCTTTATTCCTTTATAAGGTCACGGCGTCGTTTTATGCAATGATATCGACGGGTCCCGGGATCGAATGACGACAGGAGAGCGAGTATGCGCATGATCCGCGGTCTGCATGCACTGGTCGCCGTGTGGCTCGTCGCGGTCCCGCTCGTCGCGGCCCAGCAGTCGCAGGCGCCGACCGATCAGGCTCCGCGCGGACTCGAGATCGCGAACAAGCCGTGGCGCGGCGACTTCGGCGCGTTGACCGAACGCCGCATGATCCGAGTCGCGGTGCCGTTCGGCCGCACCCTTTATTTCAGCGACAAGGGAGAGGAAAACGGCATCACTGCCGGATTGGTGCGCGATTTCGAGCGCTGGATCAACCAGAAACACCGCAAGGACAAGCGCCCGATCACGGTCTACGTGGTCCCGACCACGCGCGATCGGCTGCTGCCGGACGTCGCTGCCGGGCTAGCCGACATCGCGGCCGGCAACATCACGATCACCGAATCGCGCGCGGGGGAGGTCGACTTCGTGCCGCTCGGCACGAAGCGAAGGACCAACGAGATCATTGTCAGCGGTCCCGGTGCGCCCCCCTTGCAGAGCCTGGACGATCTCGCCGGCAAGACGGTGCACGTGCGCCCCTCGACCAGCTACCACGAAAGCCTGGTCGCGCTGAACGCGCGGCTCGCCGCTGCCGGCAAGCCGCCCGTTACACTCGCCGCGCTGCCCGATGCGCTGGAGGACGAGGACAAGCTGGAAATGCTGAATGCGGGCCTGTTCGGGATCGTGGTCGTGGACGACTGGAAGGCGAAGATCTGGGCCAAGGTATTGCCGAAGATCGTGCTGCACGAGGATCTCAGGCTGCGCGAAGGCGGTGTGATCGGTTGGGCGATCCGCAAGCAGAGCCCGGAACTGCAGGCCGCGATCGAGGATTTCATGCGCAATCACGTCGGCAAGCAGAGCGGCGTCGAGTACCGGCTCGCGCAGTATCACAAGAACATCGAGCAGATCAGTGACCCCACGCGCGATGCGGAGTGGCAGCGCTTCCAGACGATGGTCGGGATCTTCCGCAAGTACGGCGAGAAGTACGGCTTCGACCCGCTGATGCTGGCGGCACAGGGCTACCAGGAATCGCGGCTCGACCACGACGCCAAGAGCCACGTCGGCGCCATCGGCGTGATGCAACTGATGCCCGCGACCGGCAAGGAGCTCGGCGTAGGCGACATCAGCGTGATCGAGCCCAACATCCACGCCGGTGCGAAATACCTCGACCAACTGATGACGCGCTACTTCAAGGATGCGAACTTCGACGCCGGCAACCGGCCGCTGTTTGCCTTCGCGGCCTACAACGCGGGCCCCGGCCGCATGGCGAAGATTCGCAAGGAGGCCGCGGCGCGCGGCCTCGATCCCGACAAGTGGTTCAACAACGTCGAGATCGTGACTGCCGAGCGGGTGGGCGTGGAGACCACGACCTACGTGCGCAACATCTACAAGTACTACGTGGCCTACAAGCTGACGGGCGAAGCGGAGGCGCTGAAGGCGAAAGCGCGCGAGCAGATCGGGGGCTCCTCCTGAACGCTGGCGTCCCGGGCAAATCGGCCCCGGCGCGCGCCGAGACCGGCCGGTACGCCGCAGTAGGTCGCGACCTGGAACAGCAGTTCGTCGACCTCGGCGTCGGTCACGCCGGTGCGTTCCGTGCAACTCGCGTGGATGCGGAATTCCTCGAGCCGGCCGAGGGCCGCGGTCATGGCCAGCACCAGCAGGCTCCGGTCGCGCAGGCTCGGCGGGCCGCCGCGCGTCCACACGCCCACGCGGTCGCGGCCAGGTAGTCCTGGAAATCGGCCGCGACCGGGTCGAGGCTATCCGTCACCCGGTCGACGTAAGCGTCGCCGAGCACGCGGCGGCGCATCGCGCGTGTGGCACGCAGGGATTCGCTTTCTTCCCTTACCAGAAAGAATCCTCGGCCTTCAGATTGTTGCGGGTGTTGTCGCCTACCATCACCGGCTGCCAGTTGCCCCAGCCGGCGCCACCGCCGACCGGGTCGGTGATGCGCACCACGGCGTCGCGGCATTGATGCAGGCGCTTGGCGTTTTCCGGTGTGGTGCAGTAGGCGATGCGTTCGCCGTCGGTGTGCAGCGCACCGCGTCAGCCGCCGTGGTAGTGGCCGTCGAAGCCAAAGTAGAGCCCGGCGCCGAGGTGAAAGCCGGTGTCAGACAGCACTTCGATGGTCATCGGCGCTTGCTGCCGTCGGCCATCGTGCAGACCAGCGTGCCGCCCTTGAAGTTGCGATTGATCGGGTCGTAGTTCAGTTCCGGCTCGATGTCGACGATGCGTTCTACCCGGCCATAGGAATGTTCCACGGCGGACATCACGGTCTTGGTCCGACCGTAGGCGCTATCGACCAGACTGTAGTTGAGGAAGAGGGCGTAGTGGCTGCCGTCCGGACGTTCCAGGTAGATCGGGCTCCAGAAAAATTCGTAAGTGCCGCCGATGCCGTCGCCGACCGGTTCGACATCGACCGGCGGCTGGCCGACACCGTAGCGCACGCCCCAGGAATGGTCGCGGGTCGATACCCACTTGTCGGGAGTGATCTCGGTCCGCTGGCCGTCGATCTCGATCCAGCCGGAGGCGACGCCGGCGCGAAGTCGCGCCACAGCACGTTGGCCGGGCGCGCGTCGCCCCAGATGACCACGGGCTGGCCTTCTTGGGCGGGCCAATGGGCTTCCAGCCAGTCGATCAGGCGCTCCCGGGCGGGGCGCATGCCGCTGCGGCCCCTCCCCCAGCCTTTTTTCCGGGCAACGTAACGGCGCAAGGGCGTTTCGCCGGGGTAGGGCACCTGCAGGAAGGCGAGTTCGTCGGCGCTGGCCCGCACGCCGTGGACCCCCCGGCCCCCCCGGCCGGCCCCGCGGACGTGTTGCTGCCTCGGGCTTCGGCCAGCCAGCCACCGAAGACGTAAGGGGGATTGTCGGCGACCATGTCGCCGTCGATCCGGTTCATGATGAAGAAGGGGACCCCGAGCGCGGCGCTATCGCGTTCCTGCCACGGCACCGCGGGTACGGGAACGGTGCAGTGGCTGCCAACCAGGCGCATAACGCCGACCTGGCGGTCGAAGTGCTAATCCGGGAAGAGCGGGAAGGTATCGGCCGGGGGCGGCAGGCGGCCGACGAAGCGGCCGGTGCGCTCGCTGCCGTTTTCCTGCCAGCTCAGGTCGAACAGCAGGGTTTCGCTGGACATGCCGGCCTTGCCCGGGGTTTCCAGCGGCGACAGGCGGGGGCGCTGCCGGGGCCGAGCTTGTGCACGAACCAGGCGGTGCGGTCGGCCCGCAGATCGTCGAGGTTGCGGTTGGACGTGCGCTTGACCAGAACGGAGTCGTCGACCGTTGTCATTGAATTTCCTCAATGGACTTTGCACTGCTTACATTACCAGTCTTGTCACCCGTCACTGGCAGGTGAAGATAGGGCAGGTCATCGCGTGGTACTACAAGAGCAGGATCGGTGGCGGCTTCACTTTCTGGCCCTACGGTCCCGGGGGCGAACCGTTGCAGATCAGCGCGCCGCTGTGGGGGCTCGACATCTCGGCGGACCAGGCGCTGAACTTCCAGGCGCCTCGGCCGCCCCGAGGACATTGCGAGCCTCGGGCATGGCGCACTCGCTACCACTATGGCAGCAGCGCGCCAATGTCCTCGCCCGCCTCGCCGATCACGCCGATCAGCGTGCGAACCTCCACGGTCTCGCCTTCGGGCAGCAGGATCTTCAGCAGGATGCCGCTACCCGGGGCTTCCATTTCCTCGACGGCCTTGGTGGTTTCGATCTCGGCGATGGGTTCGCCCTCGGTGACGGCGTCACCCTCGGACTTGAGCCATCGCAGCACGGTACCCTCGTTCATCCCGGTGCCCAGCTTGGGCATCACCACTTTGGTCGCCATCTCGTCACGCTCCGTCAAAGCAACGACCTGGCAGCGGCCAGGATGCTCATTTCGTTGGGAAACAGGCCCTTTTCCAGGGCGGGACTGAAGGGCACGTTCACGTCCGGAGCCGTGACGCGCAGGACCGGCTTGCGCAGGCTGTCGAACACCTTTTCCACGATGGTCGCGGCGATCTCGGAGGCCGCGCTGCAGGTGAGGTGGGCGGTATCGACAACCACCACACGACCGGTTTTCGCGGCTGCCGAGAGAATCGTGTCCCGGTCCATCGGCACGAGCGACAATACGTCCACGACCGTCGACGAAACTCCCTCCGTCCCGAGAACCCTGGCAGCGGCCAGTGCCGGGTGCCGGCAGGCGCCGACCGTGATGAAGGTGATGTCGCTGCCTTCGCACACGACGTCGGCCTTGCCCAGCGGCACGACGAAATCGGGATCCTCCGGAATCACTTCCTTCATCGGCCACAGGTCGTTGTCCTCGAAGAACACGACCGGGTCGTCGTCGCGAATCGCGGCCTTCAGCAGGCCCCTGACGTTCGTGGGCGTGGAGGGAACCACGACCTTCAGTCCGGGCGCATTCATGAACATGGGATAGGGCCGGTCGGAATGTTGCGCGGCGTTGCTCTGGTTGTGCCACATCGACGCGCGATACACGACCGGCACCCTGAACTGCCCGCCCGTCATGAAGCGCAGCTTGGCTGCCTGGTTGATGATCTGGTCGGACGCCAGATAGACGAAGCTCGCGATGGTCAGATCGACGATCGGTCGCAGGCCGGTCATGGCCGCACCAACCGCCATGCCGGAGAATCCCGGCTCCGAGATCGGCGCACTGCGGATGCGCCCGGGCTCGACATCGCCGAACATCCCGCCGGCGGCATACAGCGCCTGGTCTTCTCCGATCAGGATCACCGTCTTGTCCCGGGCCATTTCCTCGGCCTGCGCCCGGGAAATGGCATCGAAGTACGTGGTGGGCTTGCGCGTGCTCGTGGCGACTGCGTCGTTTCTCGATGACATGGCGTGGTCCTGCGTATCAGGCGGGGTAATGCACGGGATTGGCGTACATATTGTCGTACAGCGATTCGCGTGCCGGGAACGGACTCGTCCTGGCGAACTCGACGGCCTCCGCCAGTGTTCGACTCACCTCCGATTCGACCGACTGGAGTTCTTCCGCCGTCCTGCCGCACGCGAGGAGCCTGGCGCGGTAGAGCGTGAGGGGATCGCGCTCGGTCTTGTAGAACTCGATCTCGGATTTCGTCCGGTATGCACCCTTGATGAACAACCCGATGCAGTGTTCGTCGAAGCGATAGGTCTTCGCCTCGATCAGCGTGGGCCCCTCGCCCTGGCGTGCGCGATTGACCGCCGTCGCGACGGCGTCGTAGACGGCATCGACGTCCTGGCCGTCCACGATGACGCCCGGAATCCCGTAGCCGTCCGCGCGCCTGGCCACGTCCGGCTGCCCGTGCGTGTCCCTGGCCGGCGTGGTCGCGGCGTACAGGTTGTTCTCGCACAGGAAAATGACCGGCAGCTTCCATATCGCGGCCATGTTCATCGTCTCGGCCAGCACGCCGGCGTTGGCGGCGCCGTCGCCGAAGAAACTCAGGGCGACCTGGTCGGTGCCGCGCACCTGCGCGCTCAATGCCGCACCCGCGGCGATCGGAATGCCCCCGCCGATGATGGCGGACTCGCCGATGGATCCCACCTTGCTGTCGGCAAGATGCATCGAGCCGCCGCGACCTTTGCAGACTCCTGTCGCCTTGCCGAGGATCTCGGCCAGCAGGGGCTTCACATCGGCGCCTTTCCCGATCGGGTGCCCGTGGGAGCGGTGCGTTCCCGAGATGTAGTCGTCGTCACGCAACGCCATGCAGGCGCCAACGATCGTCGCTTCCTGGCCGACGCTCGAGTGGGCCGATCCCGGCACTTCGCCTTCCTTGATCAGTTTCTCCACCGCCTTTTCGAATGCCCGGATCCGCAGCATCCGGCGGTAGGTCTCGA
Organism: Gammaproteobacteria bacterium; assembly: GCA_016718385.1. GTDB lineage: Bacteria > Pseudomonadota > Gammaproteobacteria > Pseudomonadales > UBA5518 > UBA5518. The sequence continues at coordinate 29,688 of JADKDK010000006.1, read as the reverse complement.
GTTGCAGGTCATTGCTCATGGTCATCGCAGCGCCCCTGGTTCAGCATCGCGTGGTCCGGATTGATCACGATTTGATCGCCGCCGTAGCCGAGCGTGCCGTCGATGCTCAGATTGGCCAGCTCGAGGTAGTCGACCACGTACTTCGGCTCGATCTTCATGGTCCTGGCGAGCTTGACCATGAGTTCCCTGGAGAAATCATCGAGGTTCCCGACCTTGACCATGAAGTCGCGGGTGTAGTCATCCAGATTCAGTGCACTCGACATCGGCCTTCGATTCTTTCCGACGGGCCTTACCATTCAAGGCTCGTCGCTTGCTCCCCGGGGCTGAATGCGCCGCGCCCACGGCAGGATCGATTCGCCCTTAAAATACAACAATAGTTGTAAATAACATAACACCCTTGCGCGGCGAGCGCAACAGAAATCCGTGTTTGCGGCTCACTAGCCGGGATTCCCCCGCTTAGTGTACTTCCAGATGCAGAACGGCTGCCCGGGTGGCACCTGCAGGTTGTCCTCGAAGGGAAACTCGATATCCAGCTTCGTTCCGGGCATCAGCGCCTCGGACATCTGCTGTTCATACCGACACATCCACCGCGCCTTCTTCGCGTCGAACACTCCCTGGTCGATGTACTTCTGCATGACCTCGCACTCGTACATGCGCAGGACCACATTGTCGGGATCGATCACATCCCACTCGCCCTGGTAGCCGTTGGTGGCGTCGATCCCTATGGTGGCGAGCTTGATGTCGTCGATGACGTTGCGGGGCTGGATCAGACACAGCTCCGCGAGCTTGGCGTTCTCGTACTCCCCGATGAGCGTATAGGCTTTTTCACCGACCTCGGCGGCCTCCTTTCCGTTCAGCTTGTGCGTCGCGACGATGCGCTCGACCCATTCGTTGCCGAACTTGAGCCACTGGTCCCAGTACGTCCTCAGCAGCTTGAGAAGGGCTTCCTTGGTCAGGTCTTCGGCGCTGCAATCGAAAGGAGCGACCTGGTCCCCCGTTCCCTTCCATCTGGCTGCGGGCTTGCCGACGTAGCGCCCGAGCGGCATTACTTGCCGTCCCATGCTGCGCGAGATCTCGCCAGCCAGGTCCCAGGCCACGCGCGGGCCGACCTTGTCGGAGAGGACGGTAGCCCACGCGTGGCAGGCGAACAGCATCGTGTCTTCGTAGATGTGGGTGAGCTTGACCAGGAATTCTCTGGAGAAGTCCTCCAGGTGTCCTGACTTCTTCCGGAACTCGCCCGTGTAATCGCTCAGGTTGGATTCGTCCGCCATGTAACAAGACCTCCTCTGGATCAAGAACAATCAGCCGCCAGGCTCCCGCCGCCCGGTGCGGGAACGGCAACCGCACAGAGCCGGGCTCGCCGCTTTTTATATTACACCGTTAGTTGTATTAATTGGAATCGATGCCACACGGTCGAGCGCTGCGGTAGCGTCGCCCGCTTCATGCCGGCTGGCGAGCCCGAAGCCGAGGCGCGGGTTTTCGTCGCGAGGCGCAAGTCGCACCGGTCGCGGGCGCGGGGGGAAGACCGGCTCGATCGGCATCCACAGCGAGCGGGAGCCGGTGATTCCCGCTTGACAGCGCGGCATTCAACTGCAACGATCGTTGTAAATACGTGTGTCTGCCGTGCCCTCGATGTCCTGCGCGGGATTCGACGACGTTTTTGCGGAGCACTCCGAGCCGGGGACGCCGGACGCGCAATGCGAGAAGATGTGCCAAGGCAGGTTCGCGTGGCATCGAAATCCCGTCGTGCCGACGGCGAAATCAACGTATAGACACCCAGGGGAGCGCCTCATGTCCGATATTCGACCGTCCGGTAGCACGCGTGATGCCCAATATGGGTTCAGCAAGATTTTCGTGCACGACCTTGATGCGATGGCTGCCTTCTATCAGGAGGTTTTCGGCCTTGTCCCTTTCAACCGTCACCAGGACGAGATGCTGGGCCGCAGGATCGACGAGATCACCTACCAAGCCACCTATCCGGGCGGGAGCGCGCTGACATTGATCAAGTATCTCGATTCGAGCCGCCCGATCGTGGGTGAATCCGTGCAGGGGTTCACGACGAACGACATCGAGGCCCTGGTAGAGCGTGCCGTCGCGGCAGGCGGCAGTATTCCCGAGCCGATCCGTCATATCGAGAGCTTCGGGATCAAGGTGGTTTTCGTGCTCGATCCCGAAGGACATGTGAACGAGGTGGTCCAGTTGCTGGCAACGTAAGGGCGATAACCGGCCGGATCCCGCGCCGCAAGATTGCCGCATCCAACGAGTCTCGATAGAGGAGATTTTCTGACATGAACGCACAGCTGGATCTGACGGCCGATCAGCTTCTAGCCACTACCCGATCGGTACGCAAGCGCCTCGATACCAGCCGCCCCGTGCCGCGGGATGTGATCGAGGAGTGCCTGAACCTGGCTTTCCAGGCGCCCAATGGCTCCAACCTGAACGTGTGGCGCTGGATCGTCGTGGACGATCCAGTTCTGGTGCGCAAGGTGGCCGGCCTTTACCACAAGGGCTACGAAAAAATGATCGCGAGCTTGGGAGATGCGGTGGGCAGCAATTACGCCGGGGCTCAGGTCCCGGGCGCCGAGGGCATTCACGCGTCGGTGGATGCGTTGTTGCAGAAGATGCCCGATATGCCTGCGTTGGTGATCCCGCTCATGGCAGGTCGGCCCGAGGACAAGGACGCCTTCGAGCAGGCCTGCATGTGGGGGTCGATCATCCAGGCTGTGTGGAGCCTGTTCCTGGCCCTGCGCGTGCGCGGACTGGGCAGCGCATGGACCACGATGCACATTCTGCAGGAGCAGGAAACCGCGGAGCTGCTCGGCATCCCGTTCGACCGCTACACCCAGGTCGGCCTGTTTCCGGTTGCCTATACCCTGGGCACCGATTTCAGGCCCGCCTGGCGCAGGCCGGTGTCCGAAGTGGTGGGCTGGAATTCGTTCAAGCCCTGATTCGCCACGACTCGACCCGTAGTCCGGTTGGAGGGACGCATGCGCAATGCGCTGGTGCCTCGAACCCGGATCGGGGTGACCGCACGAGCGGTCATCTCCTGCCTCCGGGGTCAACGCTCTTCCCCGCGCCGTTCAGGAAAAGGGTGGTTGCAAGCCGTGCGTGGTCTTCCAGTTCCTGCCGGGTCTGCAACGGCCTGCCGAACGTCGTGCGGCGCTGGAATTCAGATATCGCCATCGCGATGAACAACTTCGCGCGGTCGGAACTGCTGGCCTGCTCGAGCCCGTGGCGGCGCAGGTAGCCCGCCAGCGGTTGCACGAGGTAGGTATCTTGGTTTGCCTCCGCCGCCTGCAGCAGTTCGGGGAAATCCTGGCCTTCGCGAAACACCAGGATGCCCAGGCTCATGCTGGTTTCCGTGGAGAGCTGTCGCACGATGTCCACCGCGAAGCGGTACAGCGTGTCGCGGGGTTTCGCGGCCAGGTCCATCTGCGGGGCAGGAAAGGCTGCGGCGCCCGCATCGATACATGCCTTGAACAGTGCCAGCTTGTCGGCGTAACGGTTGTACAGCGTCCGTGTCGACACGTCTGCCGCCTCGGCCACGCCGCGCATGGTCACGGCCCTGTAACCGTGACGGGAGAATTGCAGGCGCGCCACTTCGAGCAGGTTTTCCAGCTTCCTGATGGATTCCTCGGCGCTGGGCCTTCCCTTGCGTCGCGAAGTGGGGGCTGCCTTTTTCAATGTGTAATCCTTGCGCGCTGAACATGACGAAGTGAAAGTCTACTATCGTCGCGCAGCAAGGCGTTTACAATATATGCAATTATCGTTGTAATAAAGTGGAGTCAAAGCCGCCGGCACGACGCATCCCGATCCGGGCGTGTCCGACCCGGTTGTTGCAGGCCAGAGCCGTTCTGTCTGCGCGCCGCGCCGCGCAACCAACCGCAGTCATCAACGCAAGCGCCGCGAGGTAATGACGTGGAACTGACCATGATTTTCGACATGCGCACTCCGGATTTCGGTGCGCCGAGGCGCGAAGTCTATGCCGCGGCGCTGGATCACGGCGCCTGGGCCGATGACATCGGCTTCGACGTGCTCGGATTTGGCGAGCACCATCACTCGGAGGACGGCTACAATCCCTCGCCGCTGGTGCTTGCGAGTGCGATGGCGGGACGTACGCGGCGCGTCCACCTGCGTACCGCCGTGCTGCTGGCATCGTGTTATGACCCGATACGGCTCGCCGAGGATCTCGCGGTGGCGCAGATCGTCAGCGACGGACGCATGGAACTGGGCCTGGGCTTCGGTTACCGGCCCTCCGAGTTTGCGATGTACGGGCGACGCCTCGAGGATCGCTTTGAGCACACCTGCCGCACGGCGACAGTGCTCAAGCAGGCGTGGACGGGTGAGCCATTCACCTACGAGGAGCGGCCCTGTCATATTTCGCCAGTGCCCGATAAGCCGGTGCCCATCATGCTGGGCGGGTCGTCGCCCAAGGTCGCGCGTGCGGCCGCGCGCATCGCAGATGGCTTTCTCGTGCCGCTCCACCCGCCAGAGGTCTGGCAGCCGTACCGGGATGAATGTCTGAAGCTCGGCAAGCCCGACCCCGGCGAATACCCGAACCAGGCACCGACCTTCCTGTGGGTATCCGAGAATCCGGATCGTGACTGGGAGTGGCGGACGCCTCATATCCTGCACGTGCTCGATTCCTATTCGCGCTGGACCGCTGCGGCCTATGGCAAACCCATCGGCGCCTATGCGGGAGGCGTGACCGCAGAGACCGTGCGCCAGAGCGGGGTTTACAAGGTGCTGACGCCGGAGCAGACGGTTGCCATGGCGAAGGAACTCGGCGACCACAGTTCACTCTACCTGCAGCCGCAGTTTGGCGGGATCGATCCGGCGCGGGCGTGGAAGATGCTCCGGCTGTTCGAGCGCGAGGTGTATCCGCACCTGCCGCGTGGCACGGTGCCGCGCTGGGGTGTCACCGGCACGCGTTAAAACGGTTTGTCCAGGGGTATCGGTGGCGCCCGGCGGCTACCAGCAATTCCACACAATGACGTCGAGAGGAACGCAAGATAATGGCCATCAGGACCAGCGGCATCGATCATATCCACTTCAACGTCCGTGATCTGAGGAAATTACTGGGGATCATGAATCAGCTTTTCGATACCGATACCACGCCCATCAGCACCCTGGAGCCGCACGGCTTCTACAACGCGACGATGACACTCGCCGGCGCAGACGCCGGTCAGCCCTTTCTGGATCTCTTCCAGCCGGCGAGCGATGACAGCGAAGTGGGACGGATCCTGCGAGACAGGGGGCCGGGAGTGTCCTACATCTCGTTTCGTGTCGAAAACCTCGAGATGGCGGCGGAACACGCGGCGAAATGCGGATTGCGCGAGGTATCGCGTGACGGCTACCGCGGCATGAGGCAGGTACAGTATGACACCGTCGAGCAACTCGGCTTCCAGCTCGAGTTCGTCGAATACGCACCCGGCTTTCACGAGGAGCTCGAGGTGATCAAGCGCCGGATGCGCGCCGGCGAGACGGTCGACGGACTGAGGTACGTCGAGCCGCAGATCAGCTGAGCCGCATCGCCGCCGGATCCGGCGCCCGCGTCATGGCCCAGTAATCGGCCAGACGGAACGGACTCGATACCCAGTTGCGCCCGGTGCTGGCGAGGTAATAGCTCCTCGCCTGCGGATGCGTCCAGACCATGTGCTTCATCTGCTCCTCGACCCGCCTGTTCCAGTCCTCGTAGGCCGCGACCGTGGGCTCGATCGCGCGCGCGCCCGCGGCGACGAGCATGTCGAGTGCTTCGATGATGTACTGCAGTTGCGCTTCGATCACCATGTTCACGCCGGCAGCGTGGTTCGGCGCGCTGTTCGGGCCCAGGGTCAGGAACAGGTTGGGGTACTCCGGCACCATGATCCCGAGGTAGGAGCGTGCCTCGTCCTTTCCCCACGTCTCGGCGAGGTCCTTGCCGCCGCGTCCATGCACGTGCAGCTTCCCGAGCGCCGGCGATACCTCGAAGCCGGTTGCGAGCGCGATCACGTCCACTTCGACGCGGGTGCCGTCCTTCAGCACGATGGCATCGGCCTCGATGTGCTCGATGCCGCGCGTCTCCAGTGTCACGTTCGGGCGCTTCAGCGTGTCCAGCCAGCCGCCTTCGGAGTCGAGCACGATGCGCTTGCCGAAGATCGGGTAATCCGGCGTCATCTTTTCGAGCAGGTCGGGACGGTCGGCAAAGCGCTCGCGCAAGTAGGCCAGCGCGTACTCGCGCGCGCCGTGGTTCTGCGCCGAGATGGACACATCCTTGTGCGGCCAGTCCGGGTCTCCCAGCACGTTGCCGTAGAGACCGTCGCCGGAGAACCAGTACACACGGAAGCGGAACCATTCCTTGAAATGCGGGATCTCGCGCAACGCGAAACGAATACCCTCGGTCACATCGTGCCGCAACTCGGGGTTGTGCATCACCCAGTGCTTCGAGCGCTCGAATACCGTCAGGTGCGCGGCCAGTGGTGCCGTGGCGGTGCCGAGCTGCGCGCCGCTGGCGCCAGTGCCGATCAGCGCCACGCGCTTGCCGCGCAGGTCCACGGCGGGATCCCAGCCTGCCGAATGCATCGCGGGACCCCTGAAATCCTTCAGCCCCGGAATGTCCGGCATCGACCAGCGATTGAGCACGCCGTGGCCGTTGATGATGGCATTGAACTCCAGCACCTGCTCCCTGCCGCCGGAACTGGTGGTGATGCGCCACAGCTGCTTCGCCTCATCCCAGGCGCAGCCGAGCACGCGGTTATTGAAGAGCACCTTGTCGCGCAGGCCGTATTTCTTCGCGACACCCAGCAGGTATTGCTCGATCTCCGCGCCCTTGGGGTAGTAGCTGCTCCAGTCCGGATTCTGCTCGAAGGAGTAGGAATAGAAATGGCTGGGGGTGTCGACGGCCACGCCGGGGTAGACGTTCTCCAGCCAGGTGCCGCCGAAATCGGCGTTCTTTTCGATGATCGTGAAGTTGTAGCCGGCTTCGTCGAGCTTCACGCCCGCGGCGATGCCGCCCATGCCGGCGCCGATCACGGCCACCTTGAAGTCGGCGGACGGTTGTTTGCGGTTCGGCAGTTCCCTGCGCGGCACCGGCTTTTCGAATGCCATCTGGTCATAGAGCACCGGTACCTGCTCCGCGGCGACTTCCTCGCCCACGCTCACGCTCATCATCCTGCGCACGAATTCGCGCGACAGCGGCCTTTCCAGCGGGGGATCCGCGCGCGTGAGCAGTTCGAACAGGCGTTCGCGCAGATCCGTGGCCAGCTCCTCCGGAATATTGGTCGGCTCGATCGAGAACATCGAGCGGATGCACGGCGCGAAGCGCTCGAGGTATGCCGCGTCCTGCGTGTACTGCACGTAGACCATCAGCAGGGTGGGCACGTTGGCGTCCGCGAGCGCCTGCCTGAGTCCCTGCCTATCGGTGATCGGTAGTGTGCCGGAGCTCATGTACTTCTCCTGTGGATTGCCCGCATTGTAACGCGTATGATGACATAAAAACTTACATCTAAGTAAAATCTATGGTCTCGCCTCGGATCTTGACGCGGATCAGGCGTTGTCCAGGGCTTTCGCTGCGTCGCAGGCCTGCCGCGGCAGCCGGGCTGATCGATCGAGTACAACGTTGGGCAAGGAGTCGGCAACATGGGGTTGAAGGTTCACATCCAGGGCATCTGGCCGTCGCCGGAAAAGAATGAGCTGCTCGGCACGACGACGGCGGCCATCTACGAGGGCCAGGACAAATTGATGCGCCGCGTATTCGGCGCCGACGTCGAGCTTCGCACGCGCTTCAATGACAGGTCGAGCTACTACACCAGTTGTTCGTCCATGGAGGCCTACAACGTGGTTGGCATGCTGGAAGGCTTGCGCGAGGCGGAGCGCGAGGGTTGCGATGTCGCCTTCATCTCGTGTGGCAATGATCCCGGGCTGCAGGCGGCCCGCGATCTGCTCAGGATCCCCGTCGTCAGCGCGACCGAGAGCGCCATGCTGGTGGCCTGCATGCTGGGCGGGCGCTTTGGCGTGGTGACATTCGATGATGCGTCCACCGTGCTGATCGAGCGCAACCTGCGCAGCTATGGTCTCGAGGAACGCGCGTTGCGCGTCAAGCCGGCGCGATCCGCAGGCTTTTACGAGGCGACCGACCGCTGGTTCACCGACCCGGGATACCTGCGCGACCAGGTGATCCCGCGCTTCGAGAAGGCGGCGCTCGGACTGATCGAGGATGGCGCCGAGGTCATCGTCGCCGCTTGCGGCAATTACGCGGCTTTCCCGCTCGCGGGATACACCCGGATCAGCGGCACCGAGGTGCCGATCGTGGACGCCTTCCTGGCCGGCGCGTGATCGCTCCTCAGGCACCGACGCTGCAATGGCGCTCATACAGGGTGACGGCGTCCTGGTACGTGCCCGACAGGATCAGCGCCTCGGGTGCGGTAGCCAGCCAGGTGATCACGCGCGCGGGCATCTCCACCGGGTTTGCGCCCGGAACGGTGCCGACGAATTGCGTGAGCGCTTCGGTCTGCACCAGGCCCGGATTCATCGTGAAGGCGTGTACGCCAGCGTGCGCAAGTTCCGTGTGCAGCATGGGTGCCAGTTTGTGGAACGCGGCTTTGCTGGCGGCATAGACGAAAGAAGTGCCGCCCTGCCCCACCGGGTGCGCTTGTGCATCGTCGAATCGGCCGCCCGCGGAGCCTACGTTGATCACCCTGAGCGGGTGCCGGCCGAGCGCCGCGCCGATGACGCGCTGCGTGAGGTAGGTGGTGTTCACCACCTGTCCGAGGAACACGCGCTCCAGCATGTCCGGGGCGCTGTCCATCACCGTGCACTGCAGCGTGTCGCCCTGGTAGATTGCGTTGTTCACGAGCACGTCGATCTGGCCCCACTGTGCGATCACGGCATCGACCACGCGGCCGATGCTGGCGCGATCGAGCAGGTCCATCGGCAACGCCAGTGCCTCGCCACCGGCGGCCGTTATCGCATCGACCGTTGACGACAGGCCGGCTGCTGTCCCTTTCGCTCCGGCGACCGGCAAACCCGGATTGCTGCTCGTGACCGCGACCCGGAAGCCGGCCGCCGCCATCGCCAGCGCAGTCGCCTTGCCGATGCCTCGCCTGGCGCCCGTCACCACCGCGACGCGCTTGTCGCTCATCGCATTCACTCCGGCAGCTCGGGAGCCCACGCCACCCCGTTGATGTGGCCGCCGCCATCGACGTACAGCGTGTTGCCGGTCAGGTAGCAGGCATCGTCGCTGGCGAGGAACAGCGCCACGCCGGCGATGTCGCGGTCCGGGTCGCCCATCCGGCGCATCGGGTTCGCCGCGGCGATGGCATCGGCCATTTCCGGCTGCATGGCCCTGAACTGCCTGTAGGACGAGGTGGCTGCGCCGGGACAGAGCACGTTGGCGCAGATGCCGTACGGTGCCCATTCGCGCGCAGCGCTGCGTGTCAGCGTGCGCAGGGCCTCCTTGCCCACGTTGTACTCCGCTGTGCCCATGTGGGCGTTGACGCCGTTCAGCGAGCAGATATTGGCGATTCGCCCCCATTGCTTTCGACGCATGTGCGGGAACGCCGCCATCATCGACCACTTGCCTGCCCAGAGGTTGATTGCCAGTCCCTGGGCGAACACCTCGTCGGACTTGTTCTCGATCCTCGCCAGGCCCGGGCCCCGGTAGGCGTTGTTGACGAGTATATCGATCGCACCGAAGCGGGCGACGCAGTCCGCGACCGCGGCCTCGATCTCGTCCTTGCACGTGACGTCGCAGTGCCGGAACAGCGCCTTCCCGCCCGCATCCCGGATCGCCGCGGCCGCCGCCTCGCCCTTCGCGTCGTCGAATTCGGCGATCAGCACGGCCGCTCCCTCGGCAGCGAATCGTCGCGCGATCGCCAGCCCGATGCCGTCGCCCGCGCCGGTGACCAGCGCGGCACGCCCGGCAATTCTTCCTTCGCTCATTCCCGCGACTCCTATGTCCAGTTGTTCAGCGCATCGTGAATTCCGCACGAACGGGCACGCGCTTCAGGACGCCTGCCGGAAGGTTCGCGGCCAGCGGGATCCGGGTCATATCGTCTGCGTCAGGCTGCCTGCGCTTCGCCGGGCTCCGGCGGGAAATGCAGCGGTATGCCGACATCGTAGACGCGGGTGAGCAGCCCGATGAAGGACTTGTCGGTCATCGGGTCGGTGGGCACCTCGAACTGCTCGCCGCGCGCGCGCAGGTCGCTGATCAGTATGTCGAAGGCCATCTCGTGCGTGAGGTCGTCGGTGTGGTCGCGCGTGACCTTCAGTTCCTCGAGGTCCATGTAGACGTTGGCGCCCCAGTGCACGAGGAAACGGAATTCCTGTTCCGGGATCTGCTGGATCACCGTGCCGTCGGTGCTGATGCGCCAGGCGCCAGGCACTTCTGGATCGGCTTCCATGACGGAGTTCAACGCCAGCCCGGCGGGCTTGCGCATCGCGGCGGGGCCGTTGGTCTGCGCGGTGTGGAACATCATCTCGTTCTCGACCACCGCGGCGCGCCCCCACATCGGGGCCTCGAGCACCCGGGGTTGCGCATGTGGCCCCTCCGGCCAGTAGACGAAACCGCCGCCCACGCTGCCGCGGTAGTACCACGTGACTACCTGGGCCTTGCGCGCCTGCCAGCGCTTGAACAGGCCCGATTTGGCCATCGTGTTCATCAGCCAGATCGGGGTGTTGTCGAGGCCCATGCCACGAAAGCGCGTGGCATCGACGTGCGGCGCGCCGGCGCCGCCGCAGGGCCCCTGGATGTTGAACAGCATGCCCTCGGGTTCGGCGTATTCGGCCTTCCAGTAGTCGCGCACCAGGGCGAGGAATTTCGTGTTGTAGAAACAGTCCTCGATCTCGGGCCGGATGCACACGCCGCCGTAGCTGAAATAGCCCCGGAACACCGGGCTGAGGAACATGTCCAGCGTCGGCGTGACGCCCTCGGGCACCATGCCGGCCGTGGTCGCGATCAATTCCTCGGCGGACTTGAAGTGTTGCGCGAGGATCAGCGTCCACGGGCCGTGGCGGCGCACCACGTCCAGCAGGCGGCGGTGCTGGTCCTCGGTGTAGGCGTTCTCGACGATGCGCGGTTCGGCGACCGGGCGGAAAATCCTGGCGCGTTCGATGTCCATGACTTGCTCCTGGGTATGCGGTGATTCGATGGTCAGATGTGCATCAGTGCCGCCGCCGAGGCGCCGAAGAACTGCTCGCGGGCACGCTCTCCCAGGTCGGCGATCTGCGCGTCGTACAGCGCGACGGCTTCCTGGTGGCCCTCGACGTGCGGGAAGTCCGACGAGAACACGATCATGCCCTCGGGCACGCGCTCGATGGTCGGGCGCAGCACGTCCTGCTGGTGCACCACCGAGACCATCACCTGCCGGCGCATGTATTCGCTGGGCTTGAGCGGTAGCGTGTACGGCGCCATCGTCAGCAGGCGCGGACGCGCGTTGTCGGCTTCCATGTCGATGGTCTCGAGGAAATGCGGCAGCCAGTCGATCCCGAGCTCGGAGACGATGATCGCGAGCTTCGGGTGGCGTTCCAGCACGCCGCCGAAGATCATTGCGCCCAGCGCCATCTGCGGCACGAGCTGGCGCGCGATCGAGGCCAGGCGGTAGAAGGCCTCGATGTTGCCGCCGTTGACTGCCCAGCCCGGATGCATCGCTGCGCGCGCGCCACCGACGTGGAACATCACGGTCATTTCGAGGTCTTCGCAGGCCGACCAGAAACGTTCGAAGTCGGGGTGGTTCAGCGCCTTGCCATCGTGCGGGTCGGCCTTGACCCAGGCCACGCGCGAACCGGCGGCGCGCATGTGCGCAAGCTGCCGAAGGCTCCAGTCGACGTCGGAGAGGTCGACCACCGTGGCCGGGATCAGGCGCTCGGTGTAGCCGTGCAGGCGCTCGGCGGCCCAGCGGTTGTAGGTGTCCAGTGTGTCCAGCGCGAGTTCCGGAGCGTTGCGCACCGCGTGCCGGTACGGGTGATAGCCCAGCGAGGGCAGGATCACCTGCTTGTCGATGCCGCGCGTATCCATCCATTCCACGCGCGCTGCGGGCTGGTTCGCCGCCGGCGAGAAGGCGCCCGCCGCAACCGCGGTAGCCGGCGGCTCGCCGCCCTTCAGGAAATCCTCATAGCTCTGGCGCACGAATTCGGGCACCAGTGCGAGCGGGTCCGGGCGCATCGCCGGGGGAATGGAACTGAACAGGTCGCCGACCACGATGTCGAGGAACTGCTCCGTGGCCGACATCTGCGGCAGCTTGGCCGCGAGCGCCGGGTTGGCCTTCTCGAACCAGTCGACCGGCTCGTGGAAGTGGCTGTCGACGTCGATGATGCGCATGAATTCCTCCAGGGCGGGGAACTGCCCGTGGGCCGGGGCGGGTGCATGCCGCCATTTATTCGTAGTGGTCGATGACGGGCCGCGCGCATTCTACCCGCGCGGCCGGAGACCATATATTACGCATAAGTTAATGGTGTTGCGTCAAGCCCCCCGGGGCCTCATTTATCCGCCTGCTGCCAGTGAGCGCTAACCGAGACGTGTCAACTCGGCCCGCCCTGCCGACGTCGCACGGCTTGCGGCATAAATACAACACGTGTTATACTTAATCGCGCGCCATGACCGGTCAGGTCGCTTCCGCTCGTTCCGGCGCCCCAACGACTCAACCGGCAGGAAGGAGCGGACGACGCGGCGCAGACCAGAAGCCCTGACTTCGAGTACGAACGCAATATCGCGAGGAAACCCAGATGGCAGACAGAAACGATTTGAGCGGCCCCTATGAGGAGCACCTTGACCTCAGCACCATGTCCAAGGAATTCCTCATAGGATTGCTGGGCGTTTGGTCGAATTCCTATGCGTCCCTGAACAAAGGCTTGTTTGGGGCTCTGTTGAAGAGAATGCCGATCGAAGAAGCTGCCGAGGTGATCGTCGAGACCTTCACGCCGATGTACAAGGACAATATGCCTCTGCTGACCAGCCTGTCTGGTATCGAGCCAAAGACGGTTCAGGATTTGCACACCATCGCCCGCCTTTCTCTTGACGGTGAGTTGATGCAGAAGCAAAACGGAGTGAATTCCAATGTCTTCGAGAGCGAGGCCAAATGGTCGGACGCCAACAATATGCACTCCAGAGTGCGGAAATGCCCTTACCTCGAGGGCATGGAAATGATTGGCGCGCCGGACAGCATGAAGAATGCGGTCTGTTTTGATGTGGAAGAGCCTCTGCTGGAGTTGGTTTTCCAGCAGGACAACCCTGATATGCCCCGCATTGGCATCGACATCCTGAAAGCCGGCGCTCGCAGGAGCAAGAGCGAGTTGTGCTGCGAGTGGAAATTCAGAAAGGCAGATCCAAACGACGTGCGCCCCGTCGTGATGGTCCTTGATGAGAAGTATCCGGCCCACGCGGCAGCTCGCGATGCGCGTCGCGCGGCGAAGGCCGAAGCAGCGCAGCAGTAGATGGGCCGTGGGCGGGCGAAAGGATATTCGCTCGAAATGCCAAGCCATATGACAGGAAGAGCTCAGCCATGTCTGAAGATCAAATCGAAGAATCGAATTTGAACGGCTTTGATGGGGCCTTCAACGGCAAAATCGGTAACTTCCAGGATTACTCCCGCGAGTTCCTGGTCAAGCTTCTGAAGGTCTACGACGACTGCACCTTGTACAGTTATCACGCTTGGGCATCAGCGCTCGGCAAGCTGGTCGGTGAAGAGAATGCATGGGAAGTGGCCGGAGAAATCCAGCGAGGTGTGGGTCGGCAGATTCTGCCGTTCACTTCGCACGCCGAGACCCGCGGTGAATCGTGGCCGGACGGCCTGGTCGTTGATCATTTCGAGATTACAGCGGACAAGCTGGCCAAGCCCGCTCTGGTGGAACTGTGTCGCGTTTATCAGGACCGCTACTTCAAGATGGGCAACCAATGGCTCGATGCGATTGCCCGCATCGTTGGCCCCGGGAAAATGGGCGATGTCTTCATCGATGCCTACAACGCCATTGGCGGCCAGATAATTCCAAAGCTCTGCAAGATTGCCAATTTCGAGATCAAGAGTGTTGTTGACGCCATCAAAGTCGCCAACATGACCCTGGATGGCAATCGCAGCTTCGGCGGTGATTGGGAAGTCATCGACGACAACAATGTGAAGCTTCACATGCGCCGCTGCATGATCATCGATGAATTCGTCCCGCAGGGCGTGTATGGTCTGGGCGACAAGTTCGATGGCAGAAAGATGTGGGAATACAACTGCCGTCACGAAGCCTTTGGTTCCAGTGCATTTCTACCGGGTGTACAGCTGGACATCCGTCTGCCGCCAATTGACCTCGAGTTTGAAGAGGGAGAGCCATACTGCGTCTGGACTTACTGCAGGAAGGATCCAGGCAATCCTGCCCATAAGGCGCCAACGTGCCATTCGCCCTGTGGCACTTGCAAGATGTGAGTTCGCGGAACCCGTCCACGAGGCCGTTGGTGTGCAACTTGCTGGTCGAGACGCCCAGGTCGCGGTACAGGGTGCCGAGCGAGCGTGCCAACAGCGCGCCGGCATAGACTGCCTCTATCACGGGCACGCAAGTACAGCCGACCTGGCTGTATCCGGCCAGGGAAAATGGCGCGAAATTGCCACACGCCGTGACGATCACTTCGGCCCCGTCCTCGATGGGTCCGCGCGCGCCTTCTTCGAAACGGGGAATGACGGAACCCCGGAGGCAGGACTCGTCGGATTGGTCGGAACGCAAGAGGACTGCCCCCGGAGCGAGTCTCCCTTGAGGTAGCGCAGCACGGCAGTGCTCAGTTCGACGGCCAGCGTGTCCTGCTGCACCAGTTCGGGCTCGCGCGAGAGTGCCGAGTGGATCGTACCCTCGATCAGGTGTACCACCAGCCGCGCGGCGAGCGCGACGTCGGTGACCACGAGCTCATGGCGGTACTTGCCGAGTACCTTCTGCAGCCAGTCGGCCGTGTGCATGCGTTCGGGCAGATTGCTGACCACGTGGTGCTCGTAGTCGTAGTGCCAGTGGATGTCGCGGTAATAGCTCTTCAGCAGCGCGAGTATCCTGCGGTGGCGGGCTATCTCCACCTCGACGATCTGCTCGATCACGGCCTCCAGCGACTGGCGTGCGAGTTCTATCGAACGTTCGCTGATCGCGCTCATCTCGGCCAGGCTGCCGTGCAGCAGCTCGTTGCACAGGCTGTCGATGATGGCTTCCTTGTTCGGGAAGTACCTGTACAGCGTGCCGACGCTGATCCCGGCCACCGCGGCGACGCGGTTGGTGTTGAAAGCCGCCTCGCCTTCGTTGTCCAGGATTTTCAGTGCCGCCTCATGAATCGCGGCCAGCGTCATGCGCGCGCGGTGCTGGCGCGGCGGTCGCTGGCGCAGCGACGACTGGGCCAGGCCGGTGCGTGCGCTGCGGCGGACGATGGGCGGGGGAGTATCGCTGGGCATGGCGCGCGCAGTATAGGGAAAAAGCGAGCAATCCCGCAGATGCGCTCTCGCCGGATCGTCGCGGTGTGCGCAACCGATTGAATACGCTGTCATTTCCTGCCCGGCGCGCGCGGCCGGGCGGCGTGCGGAAAGCGAGTAGACAGCGATGCCGGGTGGCGTGTCCGATAAGCCCGTCGCGCCGTCCGGTTCTGCGTGCCACGGCAGGTAATGCGCGCATGACGGTCGGGAGGAGAAGCATCGGGCAGGCTGGAGCGCGCAGCGCAACTACGGCAAAGACAAGGAGAACGGCATGAGTGGATTCCTGATCGATCCCGATCTGCTGGGCCTGGAAGACGCGGTGGCGGTGGTAACGGGTGGCGCTGCCGGCGTCGGCCGGGGTTGTTCGGTGCAACTCGCGCGCGCCGGTTGCCACGTGGCGGTAGTCGACGTGAATGCGGAGGCGGGCGAGCGCACCGCGGCCGAGATCCGCGCGCTCGGCCGGCGCGCATTGTTTCTGCGCGTCGACGTGCGCGAGCGCAGCGCGGTGCAGGACATGGTCGCGCAGGTCGTGGCCGAGCTCGGCGGGCTCGATGTCATGGTGAGCGGCGTGGGGCACCCGGTGCACATCGGTTCGGTGCTGGACCTGGGCGAGGAGCAATGGGACGAGGTGTTCGCGCTGGACATCAAGACCACGCTGTTCTGCGCCCAGGCCGCGGCAGTCTCGATGATCGAACGCGGCGTGCGTGGGCGCATCGTCAACGTCAGCTCCTCCAGCGGCATTGCCGGGGCGCCGACCATCGCCGCCTACGGTGCGGCCAAGGCCGGCGTGATCCACCTCACCAGGTCACTGGCGCTGGAGTTCGCGCCCTACGGCATTCGCGTGAACTGCCTGGTGCCGGGTACACACCTGACCGAGGCGATGCAGGCGAGCCTGGACGCCGGAGGTCCGATGGCGGACTTCATCCGCGCCGCGGGCAGGGCGACTCCGCTCGGCCGGCTTGGCGAGCCCATGGAGACGGGCGGCGTCGCCGTTTTCCTGGCCTCGAAGCTGTCGGCCTACATGACCGGGCATGCCGTTGTTTCCGACGGCGGCATCACCCACACGACCAGCCGTCCGCCGGTAGGCGCGCCGGCCGTGCCGCGTGCGCTCGCGCACATCAACGGAGCGCAGTGAAATGGACATCCTGGATTTCACGCGCTCGGTCGAGGTGATCGACGCGCACATCCACATGCAGCGCTCCGTGGCGCACACGCAGGAGCTCTATCATTACTTCCTGTATCGCGGTGCAGCGCGCAGCGGACCGGCCAACCCGCCGGTCATCGGTACGCTCGACCAGGTGCAGGCGATGATGGAGCGCACCGGCGTGCGCCACGCAAATGTGCTGATGTTCACGTGGTCCGGCATGTATTACCGCGACGGGCAGTTCACGCTGCCCGACGATCCTGTCGATCGTGCGCGTGCCGATGCGGAGCTCAGACAGCGCATCGCGCGGCGCATCTGCGACTACAACGAGTGGTCGCTGCAGACGGCCTTGCAGAACCGCAACCTCAGCTGCTTCGTCGGCATCGACCCGGTGGTGATGGGCGAGCGCGCGATGCTGGCCGAGATCGAGGACAAGATCCGGCGCGGCGCGAAGGGCGTGAAGTCGCAGTTCACCGACTGTGGCATCCTGGCCAACGATCGCCGCCTGTGGCCGCTCTACGATTACCTGCAGGCGCACGAGATCCCGCTGCAGATGGTCTGCGCCGAGTGGGCCCCGGGGCTGAACCGCCCGTCACATTGCAGCGAGGCGCTCGCCGACTTCCCGAAGCTGCGGCTGATCTTCTCGCACATCGGGCACGGGCACCATTTCGGGCAGGGCACGGACGCGGAGTTCCTCGAGCTCGCGCAGAAGTATCCGTATGTCTGCGGCGACCTCTCGCTGCGCCTGCCCGAGGTGATCGACGGCCAGATCGCGCCCGACGCGCTGGTGGCGCACCTGCGCCGTATCGGCACGGACCGTGTGTTCTACGGCAGCAACTTCAGCCTGAACGAGATGCTGCGTCCCGGTCCGGCACCGAGCGAAGGCGACTTCCAGATGAGCGAGACGCTGAAGGGCCTCGCGGCGCTGGCGACGCTGCCCCTCACCGAGGATGAGCGCGCCGACATTGCCGGGCGCAATTTCCGCCGCTGGGTTGGACTGGGCCGCTGAGGCGCATGCCCGCTGCGATAATGGCGCGCTGAGGTGCGGCGCTCTGTGTGCTGCACAGACCCGCGCTGACGAAAAACGGAGAACACCGGTGGACATTCCGCGAGAGCAGACCCAGGCCATCATCGACGCCCACCGCGCTGCCGCCGGCGCCATGATGATGCGCACGGATTTCCTGGTACCGGACTGCTTCGAGCATCAGGCCGGGCGCCTCGCCGCGCGCACGGCGCTGGTCTACGAGCGGCAGCGCATTACGTGGGCCGAGCTCGAACGGCGCTCGGCACATTACGGGCGCGCGGCTCTGGCGAGCGGCCTGGGACCGGGCGATGTCGGCGCGGTGATGATCGAGAACCGACCCGAGTTCTTCTATGCCTGGCTCGGTCTTGCGCGCATCGGCGTGATCGCGGGGCTGATCAACACCAGCGCGCAGGGTGCGGCGCTCGCCCATGCCTTGCGTGCCACGCAGGCGAAAGTGCTTTTCATAGGCGACGAATGCATGGAGCAGCTCCGTGCCACCGAGGGGCTGCCGCAGGAGGGCCTCACGATCCTGCGTGTCATCGATGCGGCGACGCCGCCGGCGCCGCGCCATCCGCGCGCCATCGACCTGGAGACCGTCGATATCGCCGGTATCGATGTGGAGGATTTCAAGGCGCTGCGCGCAGGCATGGATAACCGCAGGCCGTGCTTCTACATCTTCACCTCGGGTACCACAGGCCTGCCGAAGGCGGCACTGATCAGCCACGGCCGGTTCCTCTCGGTTGGCGCCGGCTGGATGAGCGTGATACCGCTCGGCGACGACGACGTGTTCTATTGCGCGCTGCCGCTGTTCCACGGTGCGGCACTGATGTCTCTCTACAGCACCGCACTGCAGTCCGGTGGCAGCGTGCTGATCCGGCGCCGCTTCAGCGTTTCGCGCTTCTGGGCGGATGTGCAGGCCTGGCGCGTGACGGTGTTCCAGTATGTCGGTGAAGTGGTGCGCTACCTGACCAACGTGCCGCCAGTGCCCGAGGAGAATGACCACAGCCTGCGCATGATCATGGGCTCGGGCATCGGCATCGACGTGTGGCAGCGCTTCAAGCAGCGCTTCGGCGAGCATGTGCTCGTCTACGAAGGCTGGGGTGCGACTGAATCCAACGCCAACATGACGAACTTCGACCAGAAGCCGGGTAGCTGCGGGCGCATCCCGTTCCCGGAGCGCAGCCACATCCGCATGCTGCGCTATGACCAGGGCAGTGACGAACTGATGCGCGACGCCGGGGGCAGCTACATCCCGTGCAAGCCCGGCGAGGTTGGTGAGCTCTACGGGCAGATCCGGCGCGGCAACGGCGAGATCGTCGCCCCCTTCGAGGGCTACACCACGGCTACCGATACTGCCGCGAAGATTCTCCAGGACGTGTTCGAGCCGGGCGACGCGTGGTGGCGCTCGGGCGACCTGTTCCGCTTCGACGAGGAAGGCTACTACTACTTCGTGGACCGGATCGGCGACACGTTCCGCTGGAAGGGCGAGAACGTGTCGACCACCGAGGTTGCGCAGCAGCTCTCGATCTACGCCGACGCGGAAAGCACCAACATCTACGGCGTGAAGGTGCCCGGCCACGAAGGACGCGCGTGCATGGCGGCGCTCGCACTGAAACCCGGGCAAGCCTTCGACGCGCAAGCTTTCTACCGCTGCGTCACCGTGACGCTGCCGGTCTACGCGCAACCGCTGTTCGTTCGCGTGCTGTCACAGGCGGACGTGACGGCGAACTTCAAGCTGCGCAAGGTGCGGCTGCGCGAGGAGGGCTTCGACACGGGACTGATCAGCGATCCGCTCTACGGCCTCGACCGGGAGCGCGAAACCTATGCGCCGCTCGACGCCGCACTGCTGGCGCGTATCTGCGCCGCATGATGCGCGGAGGCTCGCGGATGCAGCAGGAGCAATCGATGGACGGGGTACTCGAAGGGAAGGTGGCGATCGTGACCGGTGCGAGCCGCGGCATTGGCGTCGGCATCGCGAAGCGTTTCGCCGCGGAAGGTGCAAAGGTGGTCATCACCGCGCGCACCGGGGACGCTGGCCGCGACGCCCCGCTGCCGGGCACGCTGGCCGAGGTTGCCGCCGCCATCCGCGCCACCGGCGGCGAGTGCCTGCCGGTGGTCGCTGATCTTGCGGTGCCGGAGGACCGCGCGCGCATCGTGGACGAGACTCTGGCGGCCTGGGGTGGCGTGGACATCCTGGTCAACAACGCCGCGCGTGGCTTCTACGGCCCGACCATGGAGATGTCGCGCAAGCGGTTGCTGCTCAGCTTCGAGATCAACCTGTACGCGCCCATCGACCTGATGCAGCGCGTGGTGCCATCTATGCGTAATCGCGGCGGCGGCTGGATACTGAACGTCTCCAGTGCGACCACGCGCATGCCGGGTCCTGCGCCCTGGGGCCGCGACGAGCGCTACGAGCGCTTCCACCGCGAGAAGGGTCCCACCATCTACGCCAGCACCAAGGCGGCGCTCGAGCGCATGAGCGCCGGTGCGGCGGCTGAGTTGAGTGCCGATTGCATCGCGGTCAACACGTTGGCGCCGGTGGAGGCCGTGGCCAGCGAGGGGGCGGTGGACATGGGCGCCATCGATGCCACGGCGGGCTACGAGCCGCTCGAGCAGATGGCCGAGGCCGCGCTGCTGCTGTGCAGCGAACCACCGGCGACCTGTTCGGCGCTGTGCGTGCTGAGCGGGCCGTTGCTCGCGCGTCATGGGCGCGCGGTGCGCGGGCTGGACGGCAAGCCGATGGCCGCGATGGCGGGCTGAGATCCTCGCGCGATCCGGCGAAAGCTTGATCCAGATCGTCGTTTTCCAACCCGAACTTATCTATAAGTAAAACCGATGGAGATCGCTGCGCCCCGGGTGGGCGCAGGCAGATGTCCAAGCGGCGTGTGGTGTGACCTGGAGGCGGCAGACGATGAGAGCGCTGTTCTTGCGCAATGCGCGGTTGCAGGTTCTGCTGGATCCCGACGCCGAACTGTGGCGTTCGGTGCCCGCCGAGGTGATCGCGCTCTCGGGCACTCCGTCGGCGCTGCAGCCCACCGCCGCGGTGCGTGCGGCCTTTCCCGAGGGCTCCATCGGCGCGATCAAGGCCGTTACCGTGGCCGTGGCGCACAATGGCAGCGACATCGCGTTTCGCCTGCAATGGCAGGATGCCTCGGCCGATACTGGCGCCGAGGGGCAGGACGACACCGGTTTTCCCGATGCCGCCGCGCTCCTGTTTCCGACCGCTCCCAAGGCCCCCCTGATGAGCATGGGCGCGCCCGGCCTGCCCGTGAATGCCTGGTACTGGCGTGCCGACGAACCCGACCGGGGCAGGCAGGTCAGCGCCGAGGGGCTGGGTAGCAGCGAGACGGTGGATCGCGACCTCGTCAAGGTGCAGGGGGGGCATCGCAATGGCGAATGGCACGTGGTGATCGCGCGCGCAATGCGGGCCACGGCGCCGCGACCGGTAGCGCAGCTGGGCGCCGGCGGCCGCATCGGCGTGAGCGTCGCAATCTGGGAGGGCAGCCGTGGCGAGCGCGCGGGCATCAAGGCTTTCGCGCTGGGGCCGCACGAGGGCTGGCACGAACTCGTACTGGATGGTATCGCCTGATCGGGGAGAAAGACATGAACGCAAGCAAACGCCAGCTCGCGATGGTGATGGACCTGAACAAGTGTCTCGGATGCCACACCTGCACCGTGGCGTGCAAGACGCTGTGGACCCAGGGCGAAGGCATGGACTACATGTGGTTCAACACCGTCAATACCGTCCCCGGCAAGGGCACGCCAAAGAACTGGGAGGCGATGGGCGGTGGCTTCGATGCCAGCGGCAACGCCAGGCCCGGCCAGCTGCCGGGTCGCAAGGATTTCGGCGAGGCGTGGAACTTCAACCACGACGAGCTCTACCACGGGGGCAAGGGCGGTAGCGCGCGCCTGGAGATCCAGGGCGAGGCGCCGCA
Organism: Gammaproteobacteria bacterium; assembly: GCA_016718385.1. GTDB lineage: Bacteria > Pseudomonadota > Gammaproteobacteria > Pseudomonadales > UBA5518 > UBA5518. The sequence goes on along the minus strand of JADKDK010000006.1, from coordinate 8,187 downwards.
ATGGGGCCCGAACTGGGACGAGGACGAGGGTGGCGGCGCATTCCCCAATTCCTTCCACTTCTACCTGCCGCGCATCTGCAATCACTGCACCCATCCGGCATGCAAGGAAGCCTGTCCGCGCCAGGCCATCGAGAAACGCGAGGAGGACGGCATCGTCACGGTCGACGAGGACCGCTGCCGCGGCTACCGTTTCTGCCAGGCGGCCTGCCCGTACAAGAAAATCTACTTCAACCACCAGAAGAAAGTCGCGCAGAAATGCATCTTCTGTTTTCCCCGCATCGACGCCGGCGTAGCGCCGGCCTGCGCGCGTCAGTGCCCGGGCCGGGTGCGCTTCGTGGGCTATCGCGATGATCCCGAGGCACCCATCCACAAGCTGGTGGACAAGTGGAAAGTGGCGCTGCCCCTGCACCCCGAATACGGCACTGAACCGAACGTGTTCTACGTGCCGCCGATCGGTCCGGCCAGCTTCGGTACCGATGGCGATATCGACGACAACACGCCGCGCATTCCCGATGAATACCTCGTGGGTCTCTTCGGCCCGAAGGTTCTGGATGCGCTGGCCACGGTCAAGGCCGAACGCGAGAAGATGCGCCTCACCGGCAGCTCGGAGCTGATGGAGTTGCTGATCGCCTACGAATGGAAGGACATGTTCGGCGGCTTCGACCAGGATCCCGCGGCGGCATCGGTCGTGCGCTGGGTCGAATAGAGGCGCGCGACGTCTCGAAGGAGAGAATCGATGCGATCTTCATTCGGTATCAGCCGGCGCAGTTTCCTTCAGGGCGCGGCGGCGGGCGCGGCCACGCTGCTGCTGGATCTGCACAACCTGAAGCCCGCTTTCGCCGACGCGCGCCTGCCGCCGGGCGCGCGGGAGTACCGGAACTACCGGGACGTCTACCGCAAGAAATGGAGTTGGGACCGCGTGGGAGTGGGAACGCACTCCTGCAACAACTGCGCGAGCGGTGGCTGCTCCTGGAACCTGTACGTGCGCGACGGCATCGTGTGGCGCGAGGAGCAGGCGGCGCCCTACACGCAAACCAATGCGAGCGTGCCGGATTACAGTCCGCGCGGATGCCAGAAGGGCGCATCGGCCGCTGCGCTCTATCGCAGCCCGGCCCGGGTGCGCTATCCGCTCAAGCGCGTCGGGGCGAGGGGCGAGAACCGCTGGAAGCGGATCACCTGGGACGAGGCGCTGGACGAGATCGCCACGGCGCTGGTCGATACACTGTCCACCCGCGGCGGCGCAGGTGCCTATTGCGAGAACGGCAACAACTCCGACTTCGGTCCGAGCTGGATCGCGATGGTGCGCTTCTTCAACCAGCTGGGCATACCCGTCACCGAGAACTTCGCCGGCGTCGGCGACCTGATGACCGGCGCGACCACCACGCTGGGCATGCCGGTGCCGGGCGCGTCGTCGGATGATTGGTTCCGTACCGATTATTTCGTCAACTGGTTCGGCAACCCGGTATCCACGCGCATTCCCGACGCCCACTTCATTTCGGAGGCGCGCTATCGCGGCGCGCGGATCGTCTCGATCACGCCGGACTTCAATCCCACCGCCATCCACGCCGACCTGTGGATCTCCCCGCGGCCCGGCACCGACGCGGCGCTGGCGCTCGCGGCCTGCAAGGTGATCGTCGACGAGGATCTCCACGATGTGCCGTACATCATCGAGCAGACCGACCTGCCGCTGCTGGTGCGCACCGACACGCGCCAGTTCCTGCGCGAGGCCGACGTGGTGGCCGGCGGACGACAGGAGTGTTTCGGCTGGTGGGACGGGAAGAAACAGCGGGTGGTGTGGTCGAACAGTTCCATGGCGGTGGCCGCGGAACAGCGGACGCTGAAGCTGGCGCCGGACGACCACCCGGTGCTGGAGCCGCAGGGCGCTACCGCGACCCTGCTCTCGGGCGCCGAGGTGGAATTGCGCAGCGGCTTCTCGATCATGCGCGACAAGCTCGCGGCCTACGATCTCGCGAGTGCGGCGAAGATCACCGGCGTGCATGCCAATGTCATCCAGCGCTTCGCGCGCGAATTCGCCACCGCGAAATCGGCGATGATCTATGCCGGTGCCGCTGCGGGCAAGATATTGCACGGTGACCTGGTGCAGCGCTCGCAGATCCTGATGGCGGCGCTCACCGGCAACAACGGCCGCGCGGGTGGCGGCTGGCAGGAAATGACGTTCTTCGAGCTCGACGGCAAGATGCTCGCCGCGTTCGTGGATCATCCGAGCGATCTGACGCCGGACGATCCCGCGGCCATCTGGGGCGCGCTGGCGGAGGTCGGCAAGCAGCAGGCGGCGAGCCCGGCGTATATCTCCGGGTCCATGATGATGCTGATGAACGGCGGCACCCGCGACGCGCAGCTAAACCCTGCCTACAACGACCCCACGTTGCCGCGCACGCCCGCGCAGTTCCTCGAGGAAGCGATCGCCTCGGGCCAGATCCACAATGTGCCGGGTCCGGAGCTCGGGAACCCCGACATCATCTTCAACATGTTCGGCAACCCGTTCCGCCATCGGCGCATGGGCGACCAGCTGGAGAACACGCTGTTCAGGACCGCGAAGCTGGTCGTGGACATCACGCTGCGCATGGACGACACCGCGCGGCATTCCGACATCCTGCTGCCCACGGCCGGGCCCTACGAGAAGCTGGGCTTCAAATACTCGATCGCGTTTCCGCCGTATCTGCATCTCGGTGACAAGGTGGTCGAGCCGCTGGGCGAGGCGAAAGCGGACTGGGAGATCCTCTCGCTGCTGATGGAGCGCGTGAGCGCCGAGGCCGCGCGGCGCAAGGTGACCGAGGTGCGGACCTATCGCGGCGTGCCCTACGACCTGTCCAGGGCGTACTGGCGCTTCAGCGACAAGAACCGCATCGGGCCGCGCGAGGACGAGAAGCTCATGCGCATGATCCTCGCGCTGTCGCCGGCGACGCGCGGGATCACGCTGGAGGGCTTGCGCGCGAACAAGGGCGCCATGCGCTACACCGGCGTCAGCCAGCTGGGCAAGATGTGGTGCGGTACGAGCGATTACCGCATCGACGAACCCCTGTTGCCTTACCAGGACATGGTGGTGAAGAAGATGGCGTGGCCCACGGCCACGGGGCGCCAGCAGTTCTACGTGGACCACCCGTTCTTCATCGAGGTCGGGGAGGAATTCCCGGTGCACAAGGAACCTCCGCAGTCCGGTGGCGCGTATCCGCTCACCATGACCTGCGGCCATACGCGCTGGAGCATCCACACCATGTGGCGTGATCTCGACCTGCTCTTGCGCCTGCAACGCGGCGAGCCGGTGGTCTTCGTGAACCCGGACGATGCCGCCCGCCGCGGCATCGGCGACCATGATTTCGCCGCGTTCCACAACGACGTCGGCGAGTTCGTGGCGCGCGTGAAACTGACGCCGGGCATGCGACCCGGACAGGTGCACATCTACCACGCCTGGCTGGCCAACCAGTTCCTGACCGGCAAGAGCAACGACTCGGTTTCCGCGAGCCCGGTGAAAGTGACGCAGTTGGCGGGCAAGCACGGTCATCTGCAGAACGAGGTCGGCTGGTACGAGTTCACCGGGAACGACCGGGATACCCGCGTCGAGATGAAGAAGCACGTGGCATGAATGCGGTCGGGACACCGGCATACCCCGCAGCCGACGCCTCGCGCAGCCTCGTCTACGCGGCCTTCGCCGCCGCGTTTGCGTACCCGGATCGTGAAGGGATGGAGGCGATACGATCGGGCGCGCTGGCGGGCGCCCTGCGCCAGTTGCTGGGCGCAGTCGACCCTGAACTGCCCAAGGGAGTGGACTGGGCCGCGTTGCAGGATTGCGGCGCGGACGACGAGTTCCTGCCGGTCGAGTTCACGCGTCTCTTTGCTGCCGGCGAAAACGGGCCGTGCTGCCCCCTGGAGGGCCGTTGCTACGGCAGCGCCGGCATGGAGGCGACCGAGGATCTGGTGCGTTTCTACGACTTCTTCGGCCTGTCGCTGTCCGAGGGGCAGCGCGAGGAGCCCGATCACCTCCTGACCGAGCTGGAGTTCCTGCACTACCTTGCATACCAGGAAGCCGCACTCGCTGCCGCGGGCGAGGGCACCGAGGGCCTGATGCGCGCGCAGCGCGATTTCATCACGCGTCACCCGCTCGCGTGGGTCCCGGTGCTGCGCTCCCGGCTGACGACGCACGGGTCTCCGCGTTTCTTCCTCGAGCTCGTCGGGTTGCTGGAGCGTTTCCTGCGCGCGGAGGCGGCGCGCCCGGGAGAGCCGATCGGGTCTTTATGACCCGGCAGCGGCCCACCGTGGATCCCGCCCGGATGCGCACCTCCAACCGCGATCGGGCCGAACTCCACGCGCGACTTGGCGCGTGGTTCGCGCAAACGCTGGGCCCGGAAAGCAATCCGCGTCTTTCGCCGCTGGTCAGCCCCGGCAAGGCCGGCATGTCCAGCGAGACGCTGCTCTTCGACATGCGCTGGCGCGCGAACGGTGCCGAACGCAGCGGCCGGTTCGTCGCGCGCTTGCCGCCGCCCGCAGATGCGTTCCCGCTGTTTCCGCGCTACGACTTCGACATGCAGGTCGGGGTGATGCGCCTCGTCGGCAGCAGGAGCGACATTGCGGTGCCGAGGGTGCCGTGGCAGGAACGTGGCAGCGAGGCGCTCGGCGCACCCTTCTTCGTGATGGAGCATATCGACGGCGAGATGGTTCCCGACAACCCTCCCTACGTCTTCGGCGGCTGGCTCGCCGGGGCGACGGCGGCGCAGCAGGACACGGTGCAGCAGGAACTCCTGCGTGTGCTGGCGGGAGTCCACGGCATCGAGGCGAGCGCGGAGGAAACCGCGTTCCTGCAGATCGTCCTGCCCGGCGAGACACCGCTCAGGCGGCATTTCGCCCGTGAACGCGCGCTCTACGAGTGGGGTCGCGGCGGCATGCGCTTCCCACCCGTGGAGCGGCTATTCGACTGGCTGCAAGCGCATTGGCCGGCATCGGAGGGTGAAGCGGTCCTCAGCTGGGGTGATGCCCGACCTGCAAACGCACTGTGGCGCGATTTCCGCATCGTCGGGGTGCTCGACTGGGAACTGGCGATGCTGGGGCCGCGCGAGATGGACGTGGGCTACCTGGTTTTCTTCCACCGGTATTTCCGCCACGTGGCCCAGTTGATGGCAGGTATCGACGCGATGCCCGGCTTCCTGCGCCGCGACGAGGTCGTCGCGGCCTACGAGCGACTGACCGGCGCCCGACTGCACGACATCGATTGGTACATCAGCTATGCGCTGCTGCAGCAGGCGGTGGTCGAGATCCGCCTCTCGCAGCGCCGCATCCTGTTCGGTGAAATGGAGCGCCCCGCGAGCACCGACGAATATCTCTACAGCCGTCGCCTGATCGGGCAGGTCGTGTCCGGTGACCGCGAGGTGTGGGCCTGACGTCGAGGCGGATGTGTGGGTCCGTCTCCGGCCGGACATGCCCGCGTTGGGCTGAAATCCCACCCGTTTGAAAAGAGAAGGAGCCACGCAGTGGACAATACCGTTAGTCCGGGCAGCAATCCCGTCGGCCCCCTGATCGAGGCCGACGAGCAGTTCTGCCACCAGGTCATGGATTCCTTCGCCTGCGTCGGCAGCACCGACCCCTCGTGGACCGAGAAGGTCTGCGCGATGGCGATGGCGCGCGACGGCAGCCTGCAGCTCGGCTTCGGGCTCGGCAAGTACACCAACCGCAACGTGATGGACGCCTACGCGGGCATCTCGCGCGGCAAGGAGCAGATCACGGTGCGCGCCAGCCGCGAGCTCGCGCCGGAACCCAACCTCACCGTGATCGGTCCGATCCGCTACGAGGTCGTCGAACCGCTGCAGAAGGTGCGCTTCGTGCTGGAACCGAACGCGGTGCAACCGATCGCCTTCGACTGCCTGTTCGAGCACCGCATCCCGGCGCGCTTCGAGGACCGCACCCACATCCGCCAGGGCTACCGCGTGATGACGGAACTGGTGCGTTATCACCAGACCGGGGTGGCCTCGGGCTGGATCGAGATCGACGGGGTACGCACCGCGATCACCCCGGACTCGTGGGTCTGCACCCGCGACCACTCGTGGGGCGTGCGCTACGGCGTCGGTCATCCGCTCCCCGATGCCGAACCACCGGGCGCCGGGGTGCACGCGGACTACGAGTTCTTCTGGAGTCCGACCTACCTCGAACGCGCGGATGGCAGCCACTACGCGATCTTCCTCAGCTTCAACCAGTTCGACACGCCGAGCACGCGCACGCGCTCGGTGATGTCGGCGATCGAATATCCCGACGGGCGCATCGAGCGCATCGTCGACATCGAACCCGAGCTCGACTACCACCCGGTCAACCGCCGCTTCCTCGGCGGCCGGATCGTCTGCCGCATGGCCGATGGTTCCGTGCGCCCGATGACCATCGAGGTGCTGTCGGACACCGGCTTCCACCTGGGTGCCGGACTCTACTTCGGCTTCGACGGCCACTACCACGGCGGCTGGCGCGGCAAGCTGCATACCGATGGCGAACGCATTCTCGACTGCAGCACGCTGGAGAGTGCGAAACGGCTGCACCAGATCCGCGACACCGTGGTGCGCATAAGTGACCCGGTCGGCGGCGGCACGGGCTGGGGCAACTGGCAGCCCGTCATGGTCGGCAGCAACGAACGCCTCGGGCTGGACGCGAAAGACTCCTTCTGGTGAGCACGCGGTGACTGCCTGCGAGCAGGGTCATCGGCACCAGGAATTCCTCCCCATCCTCGGTCATATCGACAGGAACGTGCCGCCCGGCCCCGATGTACCTCTGATCCACGACAGCTTTCAGTCGCCGCCGCGCCCGACGAGCCGCACGATCGTGTTCGCCCAGGGCTCGAAGTCGATTTCATGCAGAGCTTCTGAACTGAAGCGTCGGGCGACGACGAGCCCCGCGCTCCGCGCCGACGCGACTGCGCTCTCGACGTCGGCGCAGCGAAACGCGATGGCCCGCAGGCCAGGGCGCCAGTCGCCCGTCGCAGTCCGTCCATTGGCGCCCTCGGCGAGCGGCGAAGTCAGCCGGATGCCGAGACGCCGATGCAGACGGCTGCGCAGGCCGCGCTCGGAATCGATCCCCTCGGCTTCGAAGGCGGAGCCGAGGATCCGCTCGAGCGCGCCGACCGCTCGATCGAACGCGACATTGCGGGCGACCCCGAACTCGACGTGGTCGACCGCGGCATCGGTGAGCGATACGTATTCGCCGGGAAGCTGGTGCTCGATCAGTTCGAGCGAGAGCCCGGAGACTGGTTCGGCGAGGAACTGCGCCTGGACCACGTTCTTCCCCAGGCCGATATCCTCGCTGCCGATGCGGCTGCGCAGCACGAGCCCGAGCTCTCGCGCCTGCGCGATGCCTGCATCGATCGCGGCGACCCGGAATGAGACGGAGAGGATGCCGTGCGTCGGAATCGTCGATCCGCCGAAGACGGGCTTCCCGGGGTCGACAACCTCGATGAAGTCACCGCCGCTAGTGTTCCAGACGCCAAAGGCGTTCACCTCGGGGCCGCCGTAGTCATCGGTGAAATGGCCGTTCAGGAAAGGGCCGAAGATCCGCTTCGCCCGCGCAAGGTCCGGCACCGAGAAGTGGACGTGATCGAGGCACTGCAAGTCCATATCCATCGCTCCCGTCAAAAGAAGAATGAAACCCCTTCCTGACCGAATCTAACCTACTTTCTCGCCCAGAAACGCGTAAAGCGCTGCCATGATCCTGCCCGGGAATCGCGGCGTGGTGGCGGATGATCTCGACGACCACCAGCTACGCGCCTCGGACCCACGAATTGAACCTGCCCCTTCCCCGGCGGTCGTAAGACTTGCCATCCACGACAGCAAGAGGAAGCAACACCATGTCCGATCGTCCCGAATCCCCGGATGACGCCAGCCGCCGCCATTTCATCGTCGGCGCCGCTCTCACCGGTCTTGCCTTGAGCGCTACGGCCCTTTGCGCAACCGCCGGGAACCGCGGATGCCGCCATGGCGCCGCCGCTACCGGCAAGGTGGTGTTGATCACCGGCGCCACCTCCGGTATCGGCGAGGCCACCGCCCACGCCTATGCCCGCGAGGGTGCACGAATCTTTTTCTGTGGCCGGCGCGAGGAGCGTGGCAGACAGGTAGAGAAGGCGATCCGCGATAGCGGCGGCGACGCCACCTACATGCGCGCCGATGTGCGCGAGGAGGCGCAGGTGGCGGCCTTCGTGGCTCG
>JADKDK010000005.1 GCA_016718385.1 Gammaproteobacteria bacterium | reverse complement strand
GGCGCGCGAGAGCGCGCCCGTCGACGCGCAGCTTTCGGGAGTTCGCGTCGAAGCGGGTATCGAGGTCGAGCGCTTCAACGCTCTTCAGGCGCCCCGGCATAGTTCAAACTGCCGTCGAGCTTCGCGCCGGTTCGCGCCATTGGCGCTCAGCCCGGTCAGGCGTCCGTGCAGCGTGGCATGCGGATCGCTGCCGACGTGGGCAATCGTCGCGGCCATTTCCGCATCCAGGCAGAGACGAGCGCGGTTGGGGCCGCCTGCCAGCGTGCCCCTCCTGCGGCGTCGGCTACAGGTCCTCCAGCGTCCACGGCGCCTGCGTAAGTCCGCGCAAGCACCACAGAAAATGCCGCCGGCGGTGTCAGGCCGCTCGGGCGTCAACTTGCCGCGTCGAGCACGAGGGCGAGCGGTGCGGCCAGCGCACCGAACGTGGCGCCGGCGAGCGGCCTCGCACGCCGTGACGTCCAGCGTGGATTGCCGCGACTGCTGCACCTGCAACGCGCCGGTGCATTGCGCGCTCGCCTCGCCGCGCGGCGCTATCAGCCTTGCCGCCGAGGTGCAGCGTGGCTGAGGGCGGGCGGGCCGCCCTCGAACAGGTCGCTGCTGCCCCTGCGCGGACAGCGTCAACCCGCCCAGCCGCCCAGCCCGTAAGCCTCCAGCGCCAGCAATTCTTCCTCGAGCGCCCAGTCGGCGCCGCTCGGCGTATTACCAGCAACCGCGTGCCGTTCGGCCCTGCGACGGACTCGCCGCGCCAGTCCACCTGCGAGGCCGGGGGCATGTCGGCGTGGGGCTGCCACTGCAGCGCGAGCGCGGGCAAGCCGGTGACGCCACCAGCGTGGCATTGCCCGCGCTCGCGCCGCCGTCGCTGGCCTCGATACGTCCGTCAGAGCAGCCGGGTGCCCTCGCTGTCCTCGATGCGCAACGCTGTTCGCTGGCCCGCGCTCATGCGGAGCAATGGCAACCACCAGTCACTGAGCCAGAAGCGCGGCAACAGCGCGACGTTGTCCACGTCGCCAAGGTCGCACGCCGAGAGCGCGCGCGCCGACCCGTTGCGGTTCGACGGCGAGCGGCCAGATGCCGGTGATGCGCCAGAACCAGCGCGCGTCACTCGATGCGCAGCGCCGTGCCGTTCGCCTCCAGCGCGAGCAGTTCTACCCGCCCGCCCACGGCGAGAGACCCGCAAACCGCGCAACTCGCCGAACGCGATGCCCGGGGAGCAGGCGCGTGGAGTGCGGTAATGGCGCTTTCAGGGTGCTGGCGCAACACAGGGTCAGCGCCAGCGCGCCCAGCAGCAGCGCGGAGGCCGCAACGAAGAGCAGGACGGAACCAAGCCGGCACGCCGGTTCATGCGCGGATCGCGGCGCGTGCGAGGCGCTCGTTGCGCCGTGGCCGGCACCGCGTTGCGTGCCGCGCTCAGACGCGTTGCGAGGAGATGTTGCGCCATCTGCCGGGATTTCCGCCGCCGTGACGTAGCTGGCCTCAATCGGAGCAGGAAGCGCACCACCGCGGCGATCCCGCGTGGCTCCCGATGCGCCAGGCAGGATGCGCTTCGTAGAGGCCTCGTCGAGAGATGGTCGAGCACAGGCTGCATCATCGGCGTGCGGATCTGGCCCGGGGAGACGGCGTTGACGCGCACGCCGTCGCGCCCGAGGTCGTCGGCGAGCAGGCGCACCAGCGACAGCATGCCTCCCTTCGAGGCGGGTGTAGGCGAGGTTCATCCAGTTGCCCAGCGTGGCGTTGATCGAGGCGGTGCCGACCACGGCCGAAGCCGGCGGCATTGGTCGCGAGGTCGGCGCGGATCGCCTTCACCACGAAGGGCAGCGCGCGCAGGTTCACGTTGAGCACGGTGTCCCACTGCGGCACGGCCGAGATCTTTCGAGCGGGATGGCCAGCGACACGCCAGCCGCGTGCACCAGCCCCGATCGAGTGCAGCGCGGTGCGCGTGGCGGCCATCGCCGCATCGATGCCGTCCGTGCCGCACAGGTCGATACCTGGCGAGGCCGATGCAGGTGACGCCAAAGCGCGATGCGGTGTCGTGCGCCACGCGCTCAGCGTCGGCGGCTTTTACGCAGATCCCAGATAGCGACAAGCCGTCCGGCCGCAGCGAACGCCTCGGCCGAGGCGAGGCCGATGCGAAGGCGCCGCCGATGACTGATCACGCCACTCAATGGCGAATGCGATGTTGCAGGAGTTCACGATGGGTACTCCGGGTCGCAGGTTCGAGGCCGCGCAGGATCGCTTCAGGCAGGCCGCTCGCGTCAGCAGTTCATTCCGCCAGGTCGAGGGGTGGCAGTCGTACACGCAGCCGATCCGGAACTTTCAGCCGCTGCGCCGGCGTCACAGTAACGGCATCGCGCCATGCGCACGCGTCGCGGTGGCGGCGGGCATCATGGCATTGCAAGGAGAAGAGCAGGTGAAGCGACGGGATCTTGTGCAAGAAATTGCGGTGGGTGACGGCGGCGCTGGCGCTGTGGTCGCTGGGTGTTGCGACGCAGGCGGTCGAGCGCCTGCGCAAGACGCGCGAGTGGAAGCGCTGCTGCCAGCGCCGGCACACGCGGTGCTGTTCGACGGGGCCACCGAGCCGGCGGGCGGCAGCCGCTGAACGGGGAGAAACGCTGAGGGAACCTTCGTGTGCGCAGCCTGCTTCCTGCCGTTGTTCGACAGCGCGCGGTTCGACAGCGGCACCGGCTGGCCGGAGTTTCTTCGACGTGCCGGACGCGGTGGGCACCAGCGCGACGCCTGGCTGTTCTGCCGCGCAAAGGGTACCACTGCGCGCGCTGCCGTATTCGGGGCCATGTCTTCGACGACGGCCCACAGCCCACAGGACTGCGCTACTACAACAACGTTGTCGCGCTGCGCTTCGTGCCAGCGGGCGAGGCGCTGCCGGAGTTGCGGGCGTAAGCGACCCGATCTGGCGAAACTGTCCTCTGCACTGGTGCTCATGATGGTCGTGACATGCCCGGCCACAGCCGCGCCGCCGTCAGCCGCCAGTGCCACCGCGGTATTCGCGGGCAGCTGCTTCTGGTGTATCGAGGCCGATTTCGAAAAATTGCCCAGGGTGTTGGACGTCGAATCAGGCTATACCGGTGGCCACGTGCCCGACCCGGATCAAGAGCAGGTCAGCGCAGGAGAGGCACCGGCCACGCCGAGGCGGTGCGCGTGCGCTACGATCCGGCACGCATGAGCTACGCGCAATATCTCGATTACTTCTGGAAACGCATCGACCCGACGGTGAAGGACCGCCAGTTCTGCGACACGGGTAACCAGTACCGCAGCGCGATCTTCCCTGCCACGGACGAGGAACGGCGTGCCGCCGAAGGCCAGCCGCGACGCTCCTCGCCTCAGGACGGTTTGCGGGGTGTTCACCACGTACCAGGCCGGCCGCTGCATTCCACCCGGCCGAGGATTACCACCGGGATTACTATCGCAAGAACCCGCTGCGCCACGCGTATTACCGGCCGCAAAGCTGCGGGCGCGATGCGCGAGTCGAGGAACTCTGGGGCAGCGCACTGAGTTGCGATACCGACTGTACAATAAAGCTGTACGCATATACAGTTACCGGGTGTGATCCAGCCTCCGGGAGAGCGCACCCGATGCAAACCCCTTACTCCAGCCCTGAAGGGAGGGCGCGCGCGACCACTGGGCAACCCGGCGGGACGTTTCAAGCGCCAGCAACGCGGGCGGTGGACGACGGCTGGTACGAGGAGGACACCGACGCGCCGCCAGTACGTGCAGGAAGTGCTGCCGAGCAGGCTCGCACGATCATTGCGCGCAACAGCTCGCCCGACGTGCCCTTCAGCCAGTCGGTGAATCCCTATCGCGGCTGCAGGCACGGCTGCATCTACTGCTACGCGCGGCCGAGCCATGCCTACATCGACCTGTCGCCGGGGCTGGATTTCGAGCGCCGGCTGCGCTTTAAGGCCAACGCCGCCAGAGGTGCTCGAACGCGAGCTCTGCAGTCCGCGTTACGTCTGCGAGCCCATCACGCTCGGTGCCAGCACCGATCCTATCAGCCGGTGGAGAGCCGGGCTCGGCATCACGCAGCGCCTGCTGGAGGGTCTGCGAAGCGCCACGCGCAACCCGTATCGATCATCACTGGGAGGATCCGCGCTGGTACTGCGCGACACTGATAATCTGGCACGCATGGCCGCGCGCGGCCTGTGCCGCGTGATGGTCAGCGTGACGACACTGGACGACGGCCTGAAGCGGCGGCTCGGGCCGCGCACGGCCTCGGGTGCAACGCGCGCGCGCAGTGCGCAGTGACGGAGGCGGGCGTGCCGGTCGGGGTGCTGGTCGCACCGGTGATCCCGATGATCAACGACGCGCCGAGCTGGAGGGCGATACTCGCCGCGGGCGCAACCGCAGGCGCGCGCAAAACCGCCTGGATCCTGCGCCTGCCGTGGGAGGTGCAGGCTGTTCCGCCAGTGGCTGCAATGCCGTACCAAGAGCGAGGCGGAGCATGTGATGAGCCTGATCCGCCAGAGCCGCCAGGGACGCGGGAACGATCCGCGCTGGTTTCGCGCATGCGCGGGTGGGACCGCTGTGCCGACCTGATCGCGCCGCTTCACGGTGGCTGCGCGCCGTTGCGGCTGGCCGGCGAGGGTGGCCGGCGCTCGATTGCACCCGGTTCACCGGCGCGACGCGTCCGGCAAGGCAGCTAAAATACTGGTAAATTGATTGCGCTATGCTCGGCCCCGGACTGAGCCGCAACAACACCGACAATGAAACTCAGTATCCGTTCGATCGCCATGCTGATGATCCACGGTGCCGATGCTGCTTCCGGCGCTGGGCCTGAGCGCGTGGCTCACCAGCCTGCGCGTGAGCGATGCCCGCGCCGAGCTGGAGTCGCGCGGGAACGCGAGTCGCCTTACCTCGCCCACGCCAGCGAGCTCGCGTTGCTGGTCGCCGACAGCGGGAACGCTGCAACGCTGGCCGCGAAGGCAACCTCAGGGCGCGGGCGCGGCAGTCGCCACGTTGTTCCTCGATGCCGATGGCGCCGTGCTGGCGGCTGCGGGCGAGCGCCGGAAGTTGACATGGCCCGGCACTGCTGGCGTGACGCCGCCGGTTGCGCAGGGAGCGGACCGCTTCCTGTTCCAGCGCGAGGTGCGCATGCCGCCTCTCTCACTGACTGAAACCGTGGCGTTCAGCGCCGCGGATGCCGCCGCCGAGCCAGAGCTGATCGGCCCGGGTGCTGTTGTCCTTCGATCCGCACGGACTGGCAACGATCCAGCGCGCGATGCTGCTGAACAGCACGGGCATCACGCTGGGCGCGCGCTGCTGGTGCTGGGCGCTGGCGCACGTGGTAACGCCGGCTCACGGTACCGATGCATCGCTTGTCATGGTGGTGGCGCGGCATCGCGCCAGGAAATCGGCGCGCGCACACAGCCAGGCGGCGGCGAGATGCGCGAGCTCGAGGACAGCGTCAACGCGATGGCCGACTGGGTGGAGGGCGGCCAACGCGTGAGCAGAACCTTCGCCGAGTCGGCAAGCCACCGCCGAGCTCTCGCGCACGCTGAACGAGCGCGAGCAGCCTGACCGCGAGCTCGACCGGGGCGCTGGAAACGCGCCGAGGCGGCAGGGCGCGCCAAGGCATGTTTCTCGCGCGCATGAGCCATCAGCTGCGCACGCTGACCACAGTGACGGGATTCGCGCGCAAGATGCAGCAGGCCGGGCGCGAGCAACGCGCCGAGCTGTTTCGCCGTGGAGCAGGGTCTCGCGCACGCTGCAGGCGCGGTCGACGACATCCTGATCGTCGAGACGATCGGAACGACTCGCTGCGTCTGGAGCGGCGCGAATTCGACCTCGGATCGTGCATCGAGGACGCGGTGATGATGCAGGCGCCGGCCGCGCACGCCGGGGGCGCTCGCGCTGGTCTGCCACGTCGAACCGGGGTTGCCGCAGCGCGCGGTCGGCGATTCGCTGCGCATCGCGCAGGTGCTCGGCAACCTCCATCAGCAATGCCATCAAGTTCACCGAGGTCGGGCACGTGACGGTCCGCGCCAGCGTCGATGTCCCGGTGGCGGGCGCCGCGCGCCTGCTGCGCCAGGTCACGGATACCGGTATCGGCATCGCGCCGGGAATGTGGACTGGCTGTTCCAGCCCTTCGCGCAGGCCGACGAGAGCATGACGCGGCGCTTCGGCGGCAGCGGCCTCGGGCTGTCGGTCGGCACGGGGCTGGCGCGTGCGCTGGGCGGGCAGCTCACGCTGAACGGCGCACCGGGCGTGGGTACCACCGCGCGCACAGGGTTGCCGCTGGAGCTGGCGCCGTCGCTCGCCGTGGATGGCGAGGATCTGCCTGCGCCGTCGCGCCTGCGCGTGGCGCTGCTGTGTCGCGGCGACAGCCCCACGTACCGGTGCTGCGCGATTATCTGAACAGCCGGTTCGAGCTGGCGGGCGTCACGATCTGCGCGATCCCTGTCGCGCCCGGGGCGTTCGGCGCGATCGACCTGCTGCTGGCGCTGGAGGTTACGGGAGAGCCTTGCTGCGAGCCACGGTTGGGCGGTGCGACGCCGGCGCTGCGCCTGCGGCCGATCGAGGTGGTCACGGACCCGGCGCAGCGCTACGTCGCCGACCTGGTGCCGTTGCCACTGCGGCGGCGCCAGCTGCTCGCCGCCTGTGCACGCCGGGCCGGCGCCCCGGCACAGATCGCCGAGGGGTATCCCGCGGCGGGCGTTCCCGGCCGCCAACGCTGATCGGTACGGGCGGCCGCGCTGGCGGCGGCAGGCGTGCGCGGGGTGCTGTACGAACCGATCGACGAGGCGAAGCTGCTTGCGGTGCTGCGCCGGCATGCGCGCCACGACGATGCGTGGGACATCGAGGTGCGCGCGGGTATCACGCCGGGACGAGGAGTTGCGGCGGAATTGCGCCGCCTGCTGGGCGCCGTGGAGGTGCGTTGCCGCCCGTGATATGGCCGGCGGCGCCGTCGCGGACGCACCGGTTACTGGGGAGTAGCGCGCATGTTCACGCGCGGTGTGCTCCTTTCGAGCGTTGCCTCGCGCTCGAGACGGCGCTGCGCGACAGTGGCGGCGAGCCGGCGCACGGCACGCTGCATCGGCTCGCGACGCTGCTCGGGCCTGCGGGTGCCTGAGCCGTGCCGGCGCGCACGCGTCTGTGCCGATCACAGTTCGATCAATCCCGATCTCAGGAGAACGAGATGAGCCATGGGCGCATGCTGCTTCGTACGCAATCCTGCTGGCGGCGCTGCTGGGCTGCAGCGACGAACACGCGGGTCGTGCGCCAGTGCTGGCGACGCGGCAGCGGTTTCGCCGCCAGCCGCATCACCGGTGCCTGCCGTGACTTCCGTGGTTGGTGCACGCATCCGTGCGGCCGATGGCGGGCCACAACTGGCCGACCCACGGGCGCAACTATTCCGAACAGCGCTTCCAGTCCGCTCGATCGCATCGACACCGCAAACGTGGGCCGGCTGGGGGCTCGCATGGTTCTTCGACTTCCCCCACCGACCGCGGCATGGAGGCTTCACCGATCGTGGTCGACGGCCGCCAGTACGTGGCCGGCACGGCTGCCGCCTGCGGCGTGGTCACGCCTTCGACGCGAAGAGCGGGGCGCTGCTGTGGCATCACGACCCCGGGGTGCCGCGGCAGTGGGCGGTGCACCTGTGCTGCGACGCGGTCAATCGCGGTGTCATGTCACGGGGCGGCAAGGTCTTCGTGGGCACGCTCGACGGGCGGCTGCGGGCGCTGGATGCGACTGACGGCAAGGTGTTGTGGTCGGTGCAGACCACGCCCCGCGACAAGCCCTACTCGATCACCGGCGCGCGCGCGTGGTGAAGGGCTGGTGATCATCGGCAACGGCGGCTCCGAACTGGGCGTGCGTGGCTACGTCGCGCCTGCGACGCAGA
Organism: Gammaproteobacteria bacterium; assembly: GCA_016718385.1. Taxonomy (GTDB): domain Bacteria; phylum Pseudomonadota; class Gammaproteobacteria; order Pseudomonadales; family UBA5518; genus UBA5518. The sequence goes on along the minus strand of JADKDK010000005.1, from coordinate 22,175 downwards.
AACCGGCGACATGAAATGGCGCTTCTACACGGTGCCGGGCGACCCGGCGCAGCCCTTCGAGTCGCCCGCGCTGGAACGGGCGGCGGCGGCATGGTCGGGCGGCGGGTGGTGGAAGATCGGCGGCGGCGGCACGGTTTGGGACTCGATGGCCTCCGACCCCGAACTCGACATGCTCTACGTCGGTGTGGGCAACGGCTCGCCGTGGAACCAGCAGTACCGCAGCCCGGGCGGGGCGACAGCCTGTACCTGTCGTCGATCGTGGCGCTCGACCCCCGACGCCAACGCCTACGTCTGGCATTACCAGACCACGCCCGGCGACACACAGGACTTTACCGCGACGCAGCACCGAGGTCCTCGCCGAGCTGCCGATCGGCGGCACCGCCGCGAAAAGGTGATCATGCAGGCGCCAGAACGGTTTCTTCTACGTGCTCGATCGCGCGACCGGGGAGTTCCTTTCGAGGCGATGCCTATGCCTACCAGACACAGGCCGGGGGGGATCGACGCCAACGGTCGCCCGGTCCCCAATGCGCAGGCGCGCTACGTCGGCAACGGAGGCGCTGGTGTTCCCGTCACCGCACGGCGCGCACAACCTGGCATCCGATGAGCTTCAGTCCGCGCACCGGGCTGGTCTATATCCCGGTGCAGGAAATCCCCTTCGTCTACAAGCACGACGACAAGTTCGCGTTCAGCCCGGAGCTGTGGAACACGGGCGTCGACGTCGAGGCGGCCGGGCTGCCCGAGATCCGGCGGCGGCTGCCGAAGTGCTGAAACTGGTGCAGGGCCACACAGGTCGCACAGGATCCGGTGGCGCGCAAGGAAGCTTGGCGCGTCGGGCAGGGCGCGCCGTTCAGCGGCGGTGTGCTGGGCACGGCCGGTGAGCTGGTGTTCGAGGGCAGCGCGCGCGGCGTTCGTGGCCTATCGCGCCGACACCGGCGAGCGCCTGTGGGCCGCGCCGGTGCGGACCGGCGTGGTGGCGGCGCCGATGACGTATGCCGTCGACGGCGAGCGGTACGTCGCGGTCGTGGTCGGCTGGGGCGGCGGGCTGCCTCGCCGGCAGGCGCGTGGCGCAGATGGCGGGTTCCGTGAACCGCAGCCGGCTGCCTGGTGTACGCGCTGGATGGCGGGCGGCAGTTGCCCGGGCCCGTCGCGGTGACGCGCGCACTCGCGCCGCCGCCGCTGAGCGCGACGCCGGAGCAGGTGGCGCGCGGCAAGACGCTATGCGGCGCGTTGCTTCGCCTGCCATGGCGACGGCGCGGTGGGTGGCGGCGTGGTGCCCGACCTGCGTTATACCTCGGCCGCGACGCACGCCGGGTTCGATGCGATCGTGCGCGGGGCTTCGCCACCAGAAGGGCGTGGTCGGCTTCGCCCGGGTGTTCGGCAGGCAGGGACGTGGAGGCGATCCATGCCTACGTGATCAAAGCGCGCGCACGATCTGCTCGCGGAGCAGGCCGCGCCGGGCGGGAACGCCGGCTGAGAGGCCACGCAGCCCGATGCGTGGTGCGCTGTCGCGCAACAAACCGTCCGACCGTGGGTCCGGCTTCAGCCGGACAACTGTCCGCATGAATGCGAACCTACGGGTAGCAATGTCCGGCTGAATCCGGGTCTACGGGCGGCGCATTGCGCCACGCCAGCCGGGTTCAGCCGAACAGCCCGTGCAGGAACCAGCGCCGGCTGTGGTGATCGCGGAACACCCAGCACAGGGTGCCGTTCTGCTCGTGTCGCGCGATGAAGTAGTCGCGTTTGCGTCTCGCGCCAGCGGCAGCGGCTCGGGCAACAGCCAGGACGGGCGCTGCGCCGGGATTGCCGTGGCCCCGCTGGCGGCGCTTTCGGCCCCTGCGTGCTGCGCCGGCGTGTTCCGGCAGGTGGGCGTCGGCGGTGCCGATGCCATGAACGCAGCCTTCCCCGGGCGTATCGCGAGGCGGTCGAGCAGCAGGCGGCCGGCCTGCTCGCGTCCTCGTCGGCGTCGGGGAACAGCGCGGCGCTCTGCTGGTGCACCGGCGCGGAAGTCGCGGCACACGAGCGCCAGCGATTCCGCCGGCTCGGCCAGCCGCAGGGACTCGAACTTCAGCCGCGTGAGGCCGATCAGGGCCGCGTGTGGCTGTTGTGCGCGAGCGAACAGGGCAGGCCGAGCGCGAGCGTGCGGCCGCTGATGTCGCGCAGGCGCCAGTCGAGGCGCTGGCAGAAGCACTGGCGGCGGTCGAGGAACTGCCCCAGCTCGCGCAGCAGGCGCTGTGCCGGGAACAGGCGCTGCAGGCGATCGAGGAATTCGTGGCCGAAACGCTTGCCGAGCGCGGCGCGCGGCAGCGCGAGCAGGGCGCCGATACGGGAGAAGCCCATCCGCTGCATGCGCAGGCGCTGCCTGTCCGGCACCTCGAGCAGGTCCAGCGGCAGCTCGCCGAGGCCGGCGCGGAACGCGGCGAGATCGCCATCCGTGCACCACGGCGGGATGTCCGCAGGGGTGCAGGGATGGGCGCGGGCCAGCAGGGCGGCGCCCGCCGGCGTCGGCGCCAGGCCGTCGAGTGTGCGTGGCCGCGCTCGGCCAGTTCGTCTTCCACCTGCCGCAGCAGGCGCTCCGAGGCCACCGAAGAGACGCAGGCTGCCGCTCACTTCAGCAGCAGGCCGTCGGGTGGCTCCAGCGCCAGCAGCGACGTGAAACGTAGCCCCAGTCGGCCAGCCCGGAGCAGCGTCGGCGGCCTCGCGTTCGCGCCGTTCGAGCGTCAGCAGCCCGGGGCACAGGGCCTGCGCGGTGCTGGCCGAGATGCCGGGGCTCACGCCATGTTCGCCGGCGAGCGCGTCGTGGCACAGCACGCGGTGCTTTTCGGTGACGATGACGGGGCGTTGCGCGTGCATGCCGGCGCGGGTGAAGACCTCCAGCGGCAGCAGCGGGAAGCGCAGGCAGAGCCAGAGCATGGCGACACGGGCTCAGTGCAACGCCGCGCTGGCGCGCGAGACCGTGGGTCCGGCTTCAGCCGGACATGGCATTCGTTCGGCCGTAGGTCCGGATTTATCCGGACAATGCATCTGTCCGGATAAATCCGGACCCACAACGGGCAGCAGGGCGGGGTCGATGCGCGGCTGCAGCAGGGGCGTTGGCGGGCGAGCGTGAGCTGCTGGCCCGCCCGGCCGCCGCGCTGCTTGAGGATCTCGAGCGCGAGGTGCTCCCGCGTACCCCGCAGCACGATCCGCAACGCGGCGGGCGAGGCTGTGCGCCGCCTGTGGCGGGCGGAACAGGAATGCCGGAGCTGGCGCTGCCCTGCGCGGCGAGCTGCAGGCGGCGCAGGGCGCGGTAATCGCCGAGGCGCGATTCGGGCAGCCAGGCCAGCAGGCAGGCCGCGGCACCGGAACGCAGGATCTGTTCCGTGCACCACAGGGTGTCGACGTCCCGCTCCGCCCGCACGACCAGCAGCCGTTCCAGCGCCACGTCCTGTGCCAGCAGGGCGGGCGCATAAGGCAGATAGGGTGGGCAGACGAAGAACAGCCGGCGCGAGCCTCGGCTGCAATGTGCCAATGCCGGCGCCAGCAACTGCATCCGCCGATGCCGCAGTTGCCGCTGAGCACCTCGGTCAGTGCCGCGCGGCCAGCCGCCACGGTGCAGGACCCGGTCGAGGGCGGCATGTCCGCTGGGCAGGGCGTCCCCGGTCGCGGTTGCCGTGCGGGGCTGGAAGCCTGCCAGACATCAGGGCGGGCGAGCAGTGTTTGCAGCAAGCGGTTCATGCCAATGACTGTTCAAATATACAGTATTCTGGTGATTCCGTCGGCTGTTGTAAACAACGGCTGCTCCGCTTTCGGCGCGTTATGCACATTTGCAGTGCGGTGCCGCATTGCGGAACGCGTACCACGACATGTGCACAGAATTCGAGAAATAACTTTTTAGCTTTCAAAAACAATGTAGTGCGTTATGTATTTGAAGTTGAATACAGATGTGGAGGCAGATGCTTGTGAGCGATACGTGCAGCTGCGCTCTTTTATCCCCGGTTTTATCCACAGCATTTCCGGTGTTCCGGCTGTGCTGTGCTAGCATGGCCGCGCTTTCGTCTTCCCCGATTCCAGACAGATAGAGGGATCACCGCCGATGCTGCAGCAACTGACGACCATGCTGGAAATGCAGGACCGGATGAACCGCAAGGTCCATCCCGACTGGATCAACCAGCAATTCGCCTGGTACCGGGCGCTGTGGATCGAATGCGGGGAGCTGATCGAGCACTACGGCTACAAGTGGTGGAAGCATCAGCAGCCGGCCTGGGGGCACGTGAGCTCGAGATCGTCGATATCTGGCACTTCGGCATGAGCATGCGCTTCGATGGCGCCAGCACGCCGGCGCAGATCGCCGCCGGCATGCTCGAGGAGTTGCGGCTCGCCCCGCCGCAGACCATGGAATTGCGCGAGGCCGTCGAGGCCTTGGCGGGCCGGGCACTGGTGGGGCGCGATTCGCGGTCGGCCCATTCTGGTCCCTGCTGCAGGCGGCCGGCATGACTCCCGATGAGCTGTTCACCGCCTACGTGGGCAAGAACGTGCTGAATTCTTCCGCCAGGGACCACGGCTACAAGGACGGCAGCTACCGCAAGACCTGGCAGGGACGCGAGGACAACGAGCACCTGGCGGAGCTGCTGGGCCAACTGGACAGCCGTAGTCCCCGCTACGCGGACGAGCTCTACGGCGCCCGGCGGCGCGCTACGCGCAGGTTGCGGCCGCGCACGCCTGAGCTGTTGTTGTGCACACTGCGCAAATGCTGTCAGAAAGTGACATCGGGCGCAACAAATTTGTCATTTCGGTAAAAAACAACATTAAGAAAATCTCTTAACCTATTGGCAAATATGTAAAAAATGTTATTTGATCATAAAATGACCAATCTGAGGGTGCCTCAGCCGTCATGCGGGTTAGGGGCGCATACTAAGAACTTATCCGCAAACTTATCCACAGAAATTGTGGACAACTGGGAGCCTGAAACCGGTGCCGGGGACTGAGCAATACCTGTCGGGATCGGCGCTGGCGCGGCGTCTCAACATGCCCAGCCGCGAGTTGTTCACGCTGCTCGCCGAGCAGGGCTGGATCGTGCGCCAGGGTGAACAGTGGCGCCTGACGCGCAAGGGGCGAGTTCGAGGGGCGGCAGGTACCTGAACAGCGAACGCTTCGGCACCTATATCGGCTGGCCGGAGCAGGTGCTGGAGCACCGCCTGTTCAGCGTGAGTCCCGAGCAGACGCTGCTGAATGCGGCCGCGCTGGGCCTGCGGGTGGGCCTGTCGGCGCGCCAGACCAACCTGCTGCTGCTCGAACTGGGCTGGATCCGCAAGGGCGTGAAGGGCTGGGAGCTCACCGCCCGCGGCAAGGCGCTCGGCGGGGTGCAGGAGGAATACCCGGACACGGGCGTGCCCTACGTGCGCTGGCCGGCCACGCTGCCCGGCAACCCCGTGCTGAGCGAGAACCTGCAGGTGATCCACGCCTACGAGCACATCGGGGAGGCCGCGGAGCGCGACCTTTTTGGTGATGCCGAGCGCGAGATCCGCGTCGACGGCGGGGACGGGCTGCGCGCGCTCGACGGGCACGTGCTGCACAGCAAGGCGCAGCTGATGATCTGCCACTGGCTGTACATGTCGGAGATCGCGCACGCCCATCACCGTCGCCTGCCGGTGGACGGTGATTACCGCTGCGATTTCTACCTGCCGTCACTGCAGCTCTACATCGAGTACTGGGGCGACGAGGCGGCGCCGGGGCAACTGACGGCGAAGCTGGACAAGAAGGCCGTCTACGAGCGCCACGGCCTCAAGCTGCTGGAGATCGGGCCCGACGACCTTGCCCGGCTCGACGAGGTCCTGCCGCGCGCGCTGCTCAAGCATGGCCTCGCGGTCTATTGAGACGGCTCAGCCGGCCGTGCTCCCCAGCGGCCGCGCGAAACCGTCCATCGCCTCCGCCAGCGTGAAGTCGAGCGCGGTGATGCCGTGCGCGTCGTGCGTGATCAGTGCGATCTCGACGCGGTTGTAGACGTTGAACCATTCCGGGTGATGATCCAGCTGCTCGGCGCGCAGCGCGCTGCGCGTCATGAACGCGAAGGCGGCGCTGAAGTCTGCGAAGCGGTACACGCACCGCAGCTTGCCATCGCGCAGGCTCCAGCCGGGCAGCGCGGCGAGGCGCGCGCTGATCGTGGCATCGTCCAGTTTTTGCGCTCGCATGGGCTCACTCCCCGGGCGGTGTCAGGTGGCATTGCGACGCTGCAGGGTCACGCCGCATTCCAGGTGATGGGTATAGGGAAACTGGTCGAACAGCGCGAAGCGTTCGATGTCGTGCGTGGCCGCGAGCGCCACCAGGTTCTCGCGCAGCGTCTGCGGGTTGCACGAGATGTAGACGATGCGCCCGAAGCCCGCGACCTGCGCCAGCGTGCGCGGATCGAGCCCCGCGCGCGGCGGATCGACCAGCACGGTGCCGGCTTCGAAACGGTCGAGGTCGAAATCGCGCAGCCGGCGGAAGGGCCGTTCGCGCGCCAGTGCGGCCGAGGCCTCCGCGCTGGAGAGCCGCGCGATGAAGGTGTTGTCGATGCCGTTGGCCGCGAGGTTGTGCTGCGCGGCGGCGATCGCGGCCTTGTTGATCTCGGTGGCCAGCACCGTGCCGAAGCGATCGGCGAGCGCGACGGTGAAGTTGCCGATGCCGCAGTAGAGCTCCAGCAAGCCGCCGCGCGTGCCGCCACAGCCCGCGCGCGCCCAGGACAGCATCGCGCGGTTCACCTCGGCATTGGGCTGCGTGAAGCAGCCCTCGGGCTGGCGCAGCACCAGTTCGCGCCCGTCGACCTGCAGGCGTTCCGTCACGAACGATTCCCCGATCACGATGCGTTGCCCGCGCGAGCGGCCGATGAGCTGCGCATCCAGCACGAGGCTCAATTCCCGGGCGGCGTCTTCCCATGCGGCGTCGAGCGGGCGGTGGTAGACCAGCACCACCAGCGCCTCGTTGGCGAGTGTGCTCAGGAACTCGACCTGGAACAGCTTGCGCTTGAGTGCCGGCGAGCGCAGCACCGCCGCGCGCAGGCGCTGCATCAGCGCGTTGATGCGTTGCGAGGCGGGCGGGAACTCGTCGATGCGCACCGGCTCGCGCGGATTCGCGGGATCGAACATCGCGTAGAAGGCGTCGTCGCCCTCGTGCCAGAACCGGAACTCGGCGCGCTGGCGGTAGTGCCGCGGCGGCGAGGCGTACACCTGCGGCACGGGCGCGCCGAGCTCATGCATGGCGTCGCGCACCACGCGCACCTTCTGCTCCAGCAGCGGCGCACGCCTGCGCGCAATAGCCCTGTTCGCTGTATCTCACGGGGTGTCTCCCGGCCATGGGCCGCGCCGGCGCCAGTAATCGCGCGCGAGCGCCAGCGCGGCGTCGGCGTCGTTGGCGCCACCGAGCGCCAGCAGCGCGGCCGCTGCCGTGCCGATCACAGCGGCTTCCCCGTAGGCGTCCTCGGTGCGGCCGTTCCACAGCGCGGGCAGCAGCGCCACGTCCGGCACGATGGCGGCGTCGCCGCGTTCGCCCAGCTGGCGCGTGAAACCGGTCTCGCGTTGCGCGTCGCCCTCGAGCAGGATGCAGCGGCTGTCGGCATTGGGCCGCAATTCGCATTCGCCGCCCTCGCCACGGAAGATCAGCGCGCGCGGCTGCCGAGCTGTCGCGCCGCGCCCGCGTGCAGCACCGCATAGGCGGGGTGCTGCAGGCTCTGCATCGTAGCGGGCGCGGCCAGCGGGTTCATGTGACGCACGAAGGTGTTCACCGGCGAGCGCAGGCCGAACAGGTGGCGCAGGTTCAGCAGCGCCTGCAGGCCCGGGCTGAACAGCGCGAGCGGCGCGTACGCGAAACGGCGCGTATCCAGCGCCTCGCGCACCTCCTGCCAGTCGCGCGCGGCGGCGATGCCGAGCGCCGGCAGCGCCTGGGCGGCGAACAGGCGGTTGCGCGCGTGCGGCTCGCAGCCGTGCATCAGCACGCGGTGCCCGTGCGTGGCCAGCAGCAGCGCCGACAGCAGGTACCACGGCGGCTGCTGGCGCTTGCCCGCGTAGGTCGGCCAGTCCAGGTCGACGATTATCGGGGCCTCCGGCAGCTGTGCGCGCTCGCGCGCGGCCTGCACGAAACCGGCGATCTCCTCGGCGGTTTCCTCCTTCACGCGCAGCAGCATCAGGAAGGCGCCGGTCTGCAGCGGGTCGGCCTCGCCGTCGAGGATCATCCTGAGCGCCGTGCGTGCCTCCTCGCGTTCGAGCGAGCGCGCGCCACGGCGTCCGCGCCCGGAGCGTGCGCACGAAGGGCGAAGGGATGTTCCTCGGGGCACGATGACGATGGCGCGGACAGGTGCATGGGCTTGCTCACAGGCAGTGCTCGGGGCGGGCAGGCCCGCGATCTTCGCCGCTACGCGCGCGGGGCTGCCGGGGAACAGTCCGAGCAGGTAGACGCTGCGGCCCTTCTCGGGACCCAGCGTGCGTCGCGTCAGGCTGACCAGGGCGCGCATGGCAGGCGCGTGCTCGTGCTCGCGATAGTACGCCGCCTGCAGCATGTGCAGGACCGCGCGGTGCGCGGGCGTCAATACCAGGCCTTCCTCGCGCGCGAGCTCGCCGGCCACCTGCTCGTTCCAGTCGGCCTGCTCCAGCAGGAAACCGTCCGCATCGCGCGGCGGCAGCGCTGCGATAGCTGTCATCTCAGAACCAGGACACGGTGCGCGGGTGCGCGACCGCGCGGTCGACGAAGCCGCCGTAGTCGACCGTGGTGATGCAGCCGGGTAGCCGCGTATCGATGCCGCGCGCGGTGCAGTCCTCCGCGAGCGCGAAGATCGTCACACCGGCCGCGTGCAGCGCATGCAGCGTGCCGGCGGCCTCACCGAGCGCGGCATAGACGCCGTCGCCGCTCAGCAGCAGGGCATCGTCGGCTGCGATCACGCGGGCGCATTCCTCGAGACAGCTGCCCGCGAACGGCGAGGCGCAGAGTATGTGAAGGCTCATCGGCGGTTCATACCGTGAGCACGCGATCGTGCGCGTCGAACAGTTCCCGGAGCTCCGCCGGCCCGGCCAGGCGCACCGGCAGCGCGAGGTCCCGCGCGTCCAGCCCGCGCGCGGCGAGCGCCGTCGCATCGGCGTGGACTTCCTCCACGCCGTAGTCCGCCAGGGTGCCGAGCAGCTTTTCCAGGCTGCGGGACAATTCCGCGGCAGGACGTTGCCCGGTAGCGAGGGCCAGCACGCCGTCACCGAGGAACAGCAGCGTGACCGGCTGGTCGAAGGCCGCGAAAGCCATCGCGACGTCGACGGCATCGCGCGCGCGTGAGCGACCGTACGGGGCCGTGCGGAACACCACCAGGACGCTGCGGCGCGCGGCACCGTCCCGGGCGCTCATCCGCCGAAGTCCAGGATGCGGTCGGAGCGGATGCAGGCCTCGACCAGCTGGCCCAGCCCGAGAGTTCGAAGCCCTGGCGCAGGCTGGCCGCCCCGAGCGCGTGGCGCGCGGCCTCGCGCTCGTCGACGATGCCGCGACGCAGCGCCGAGCTCACGCAGCTGACCAGGTCCACGCCGTGCTCGGCGGCCAGCTGCCGCCACAGCGCCGGCAGGTCCGCCTCACCGCTTGCCGCGCAGTTCAGGGCGGTGCTGTTGTGCACGCCGTCAGCGAAGAAGAACACGCGGTACAGCGTGTGACCGCGCGCGAGGAGCGCGCACGCGAAGCGGTAGGCGGCATGGCTGGATTGCCTGCCGACGGCGGATTCCTGTACCAGCAGCGAGAAGATCATTGGTGCTGAAACGACACGGCCCCGAGTCGGGGCCGTGCCGCGCGTGCCCCGTCGGGCCTCACTCGTTGCTGCCGCCGAGAAAGCTGAGCAGGATCGAAAACAGGTTGTAGATCATCACGTACAGCGTCACGGTCGCGGAGATGTAGTTGCGCTCGCCGCCGTGGACGATCTGGCTGGTCTGCCACATGATCAAGCCCGCGGACAGGAACATGAACACGCAGGTGATCACCAGCGACAGCGACTGGATGTGCAGGAAGTAGTTCGCGATGGCGGCCACGAAGGCGACCAGCATGCCGGTGCCGAGGAAGCCGGTGGCGAAGCTGAAGTCCTTGCGCGTCACCAGCACGAAGGCCGACAGCCCGAAGAAGATCGCCGCGGTGCCGCCGAGCGCGGTCAGCACGGGCTCGAAGCCCGAGATGCCGACGTAATGGTTGAGGATCGGGCCGGGCGAGAAGCCCATCCAGCCCGTCAGCGCGAACACGCACAGCAGGCCCGCTGCGGAGTTCTTGTTCTTCTCGACGAGGAACAGCAGCACGAAATAGGGCAGCAGTGTCCACAGCCCCAGGTACGGCACGTTCAGCGCCATCGACACGCCCGCGGTGAGCGCGCTGAACAGCAGCGTCATGGCCAGCAGGGCATAGGTGTTGCGCAGCCCTTGGTGGCGCCCGCATCCGGGGCGGTGCTGCCGGCGGTCCGGATATCGGAGATAGCCATGATCGATCCCTTTCTGGTGGTAAACACGTTTGCAGTGTAGCCGCGACGGCGGTGGAATTGAACCGGCGTGGCGCGCCGGGCATGTTTTCCCGGTTGCGCCCTGTATGACCACCGTGGGGCAGGGCAGTTCACTTTGCCGGGAGTCGTGGCGATTCGCCCGTCCGGATGATGCGGGTCCGGCGATTTGCCATCATCGTGCACGGCCGCAACCACGAGGACCCCGTTGACCATGCAACCCGATGACATTCGCACGGCTTATGACCCCGCCAACGTGGTGCGTTCCATCACGATCGAGATCGATGCCCCGGCCGCGATCGTATGGGAGGTGCTCACCGACCTGCCGGATTACAACCACTGGAACCCGATGTGCGTGCGCGCCGAGTCGACGCTGCAGCTGGGAGCACCGATCCGGATGAGCTGGTCAACTACGCCAATCCGGGCACCCTGATACCGGTTGTCGAGTACGTCTGCGCCGTCGAGCCGCAGCGGCTGCTGTCCTGGGAGGCACCCTGGCTGGCGGAGTGGCCCTATCCCGCAAGGCGCGACCAGGTGATCGAGGCTCTCGGCCCCGAGCGTTGCCGGTATTACTCGACGGATGCCTTCCTGGGCGAGACCGGCATCCATGTCATGCGTTTCGCCGGACCCTGGGTGAAGCGGGGATTCGACGATACGGCACGTGCGCTTAAGGTGCGTGCGGAGGAGCTGCATCAGGAGCGCAATCGGGGGGTATCCCGGTGAGTGATGCAGCATGACCATGGAGCGCGGGCGCGGTGCGCGTTGCCGGCAGGGAAGCCGTCTGCGCGATGAGGTAGCGCGCGTCGGTCCCTTTGAACTTTGACGTCGGGATGCCTGAGGCTTCTTTGCTAGGGATGCTGTGCAGAAACGGCACAGCTTGTGAGTTGGGAGCGCCCGAATTGCGGGTTCGCTGGACGTTGCGGAGTTCTGGTGGAGACAAAAACAGCGACCTCTGGTCGCCGCTGTGGTCGCGTTGACGGAATTGGTGGTGGACTACCAGCGAAAAGTAAACGCTGATCCATTGCCCTGCGGGATTCAGCGGCTAGCTTCTATGGCATGAGCGCGCGAGGAGGCTTCTCGGGCGGGCGCACAACGCGTCGGCGCGCCGACCTGCCGCCCGCGTGTGACGGTCGCGGCGCTGCCCGTGCCGTACCCGCAATTTAGCCGTCGGAAAGCCTCTTCGGGACCGTCCGGCCTGATCCTAATCGTTTTGCGACGTATGACAGCGCTTTTTACGACTTATTGACGTTCGGTTTGGGTATTTCTATGATGCGGCAAACGCTACGGAAACCAGCACACGAACATGTCCAGCGACCGACTCCCGGAAATGACCCAGGCGCAACGCGACCGGCTCGCGTTCGTCGAGTTGCGCCTGTGGTTCGTCGGCGAGATCCGCCGCCAGGACTTGGTGACGCGCTTCGGCATTCAGGCCGCCGCCGCCACGCGGGACATCGGCAAGTACAAGGAGATGGCGCCGCGCAACATGGAGTACAACACCAAGGGCAAGGTGTACGTCCGCGGCTCCTGGTTCCGGCCCCTGTTCGAATTCCCGCCGAGCGCGTCCTGGTCTGGCTGTCCAGGGTTACGGCGACGGCGAGCCGAGCCGCTGGAAGAGCACGTTGGCGCAGGAAGGCACCGGCCTGCCGGGCAAGCTCGACCTGGAGATCCTTTCCGTCCTGACGCGCGCCATTCATCAAGGCGCAGCCGTTGAGGTTGCCTACCGCGCGCTGTCCAGCGGGCTGACGACTCGCGAGATCGTGCCCTTCGCGCTCGCAGACAGCGGCCTGCGCTGGCACGTCCGCGCTTACGACCGGCGCACCGGCGAGTTCCGGGACTTCGTGTTGGCGCGCCTCGCCGATGCCCGCATGGTCGCCGGCCCGATCGACGACCAGGAGCAGCCTGAGCAGGACATCCAGTGGAACCGAGTCACCGAGCTCGAACTGGTACCGCACCCGGCCAACGTGCAGCACCCGGACACCATCGAGGCCGAGTACGGCATGGAAGGCGGTGTGCTGAAGGTCCGCGCCCGTGCCGCGATGGCTGGCTACCTGCTGCGCCGCTGGAACGTCGACTGCACCGAAGACCACAGCCTCAAGGGCGGCGAGTTCCACCTCTGGCTGCGCAATCGCCAGGCCTTGTACGGCGTGACGAACCTGGTGCTCGCGCCGGGCTACGCCGAACCGAGCAAGGACGGTGACGGCCATGTCGATCACCCGCACTGCAACCCCCTCGACCGCGACGACCGAGAGGAGCACCAGCATGGCTAAGCCCCCGCCAACCACGGCAAGCCATGGACGCCTGCCGATGTCACGCAGCCTCCAGCAGCTCGCGAAGGAGAACACGCCCACGCGCGTCATCGGGTTGAAGATGGGGCGGACCGAGGACTCCGTGCGCGCCAAGGCAGGCGAGGAAAACGTCTCCCTCAAGCCCACCAACCAGTCGCCGTACAACCGGCGCAAGCCCTGATCCATCGGGACCGAAACGACAAGGGGCGCACCGTGCTGAAGCTTGAACAGATCCAGAAGAACGCAGCCATCTCGGGCCTGGAGCCCGGGCAGGTGGTGCGCATCGTCACCACCGAGCTGGTCGGTGACAACGCCCTGACCGTCTACTACAAGACCGCCGACGGCAAGCTGCTGGAGCGGATGCTGTTCCGCACCGACGAGGCCAAGCTGTCGCTGGCTGAGTCAGGGCGCCCCTGGGCCTTCGATGCGCCGGGCGAGGAGTTCAAGCTCGCGGCCGAGGCCTACCGGATCAACCTGGCCCACCTCTTCGATCCGATGATGGCGGTGCACACGTCGAACGTGGAGCCGCTGCCGCACCAGATCACGGCCGTCTACGAGTCGATGCTGCCGCGCCAGCCGCTGCGCTACGTGCTGGCCGACGACCCCGGCGCCGGCAAGACCATCATGGCCGGCCTGTTCATCCGCGAACTGCTGATGCGCGCCGACGCCAAGCGCGTGCTGATCGTGGCGCCGGGCAGCCTGGTCGAGCAGTGGCAGGACGAAATGTTCGAGAAGTTCGGCCTGACGTTCTCGCTGTTCTCGCGCGAGCAGGTCGAGCAGTCCCGCAGCGGCAATCCCTTTGACGACATCGACCTGATGGTTGCCCGCGTCGACCAACTCTCCCGCGCTGAAGACCTGCAGGAAAAGCTGCGGCTGTCGCACTGGGATCTGGTGGTCGTCGACGAAGCGCACAAGCTGTCGGCCAGCTACTTCGGCAACAAGGTCACCAAGACCAAGCGCTTCCAGCTGGGCGAGTTGCTGGGCTCGATCACGCGGCACTTCCTGCTGATGACGGCCACGCCGCACAACGGCAAGGAAGAAGACTTTCAGCTCTTCATGTCGCTGCTGGACGCCGACCGCTTCTACGGCAAGTTCCGCGACGGCGCGCACAAGGTCGACGTCACCGATCTGATGCGGCGCATGGTCAAGGAGGACCTGCTCAAGTTCGACGGCACGCCGCTGTTCCCTGAGCGTCGGGCTTACACCTGCAACTACAAGCTGTCCGATCTCGAAGCCGCGCTCTACGCCGCCGTCACGGACTACGTGAAGACCGAGTTCGCCCGGGCCGACCAACTGGCGGACGGCGGTCGCAAGGGCACCGTCGGCTTCGCCCTGACTTCGCTGCAGCGCCGGCTGGCCTCCAGCCCCGAGGCCATCTACCAGTCGCTCAAGCGCCGCCGCAACAAGCTCAAGCGCCGGGTTGAGGAGGAGAAGCTGGGCCAACGCGGCAGGTCGCTGGCCGAGACGCTCGTCGGCACCGGCACCAACGGTGCCCGATGACATTTGGGAGTCGGCCGATGCGCTGTCGCCTGACGACTACGAGAACTTCGAAGAAGCCGTCGTCGACCAGGCTACGGCCGCCCAGACCATCCAGGAGCTCGAGGCCGAAATCATCATCCTCGAAGACCTGGAAGAGCAGGCCCGCAAGGTCGTGCACTCCGGCCAAGACCGCAAGTGGGACGAGCTGTCGCGCCTGCTGCAAGACACGCCCGAGATGCACGACTCCGTGGGTCGCCAGCGCAAGCTGATCATCTTCACCGAGCACCGCGACACGCTGAACTACCTGGCCACCAAGATCCGTGGCCTGATCGGCAGTGAGGAAGCCGTGGTGATGATCCACGGTGGTGTGAAGCGCGAAGAACGCCGCAAGGTGCAGGAGCTGTTCCGCAACGACCCGACCGCGCGCGTGCTCGTCGCCACTGACGCGGCCGGCGAAGGCGTGAACCTGCAGAACGCCAACCTGATGGTCAACTACGACCTGCCCTGGAACCCGAACCGCCTGGAGCAGCGCTTCGGCCGCATCCACCGCATCGGCCAGACAGAGGTCTGCCACCTGTGGAACATGGTGGCTTCCGAGACGCGCGAGGGCGACGTCTTCCAGCGGCTGTTCGAGAAGCTGGAGATCCAGCGTGAGGCGCTGGGCGGCCGTGTCTTCGACGTCTTGGGCGAGGTGTTCGAAGATCGCAGCCTCAAAGACCTGCTGATCGAAGCCATCCGCTACGGCGCCGACCCCGAAGTCCGCGCCCGCCTGCTGCGAAAGGTCGAAGGCGCGCTGGACACCCGCCACCTCGAAGACATCATCAAGCGCAACGCCTTGTGCGAAGAGGTGATGGACGAGAAGCGCCTCTTCGCCGTCAAGGAGGAAATGGAGAAGGCCGAGGCCCGCAAGCTGCAGCCCTTCTTCATCCGCTCGTTCTTCACCCAGGCCTTCCAGCAGCTGGGGGGCGAGCTGCGCCCGCGTGAACCGGGCCGCTACGAGATCACCAACGTCCCGGCCATCATCCGCGAGCGCGACCGCCAGATCACCGGGCGCGACCGCCGCAACGCCGACCCCGTGCTGCGCCGCTACGAGCGCGTCTGCTTCGAGAAGCAGTACGTCCGCGTGCTTGACCGCGTGGGCGCGCCGATGGCCAGCCTGCTGCACCCCGCCCACCCGCTGATGCAGTCGGTGACCGACCTGGTGCTCGAAGCCCACCGCAACAAGCTCAAGCAAGGCGCCGTGCTGGTTGACCCTGCAGACATGGGCCTGACCCCGAAGGTGATGTTCATCATCGACCACTCGGTCAAGGAGGGCGCCGACTCGACGCATGTGGTGTCACGCCGCATGCAGTTCGTCGAGATCGACCCCAAGGGCAACGCCATCAACGCCGGCTGGGCCCCTCACCTGGACCTGGAACCACTAGCTCCGGCCGACATGGCGCTGATCGAGGATGTGCTGGCCGCGCCCTGGATCGCCAAGGACCTGGAGCAGGTCGCGCTGGCCCATGCCTCCACGCACCTCGTGCCCGAGCACTTCGACGAAGTCCGCGCCCGTCGCGAGAAGACCGTGGACAAGACGCTGGCCGCCGTCCACGAGCGCCTGGTCAGGGAAATCAACTTCTGGTCCGACCGCTACATCAAGCTGCAGGACGACATCGCCGCCGGCAAGGACGTGCGCCTGACGCTGGAGAACGTCCGCCGCACCATCGATGACCTCACCGCCCGCCGCGAGTCGCGCGAGAAGGAGCTGCTGGCCATGCGCCACGTCATCTCCGCCACGCCGGTGATCCTGGGCGGCTCGCTGGTCATCCCCGCCGGCCTGCTGCTGCAACGCAAGGGGCAGCCCGGATGGACGGCGGACGCCGCCGCGCGGGCCCGCGTCGAGCAGATCGCCATGCGCGCCGTGATGAACGCCGAGCGCGCGCTGGGCCACGACGTCATCGACGTGTCGGCCGAGAAGTGCGGGTGGGACGTCACCAGCCTGCCCAAGGCGCTGGACGGCAAGCTGCCGCCCTCGCGCCACATCGAGGTCAAGGGCCGCGCCAAGGGCCAGACCACGATCACGGTCACGCGCAACGAGATCCTCTACGGGCTCAACCAGACCGACAAGTTCATCCTGGCCGTCGTGATGGTGGACGGTGAACAGCATGAAGGGCCGTTCTATGTGCGGCAGCCCTTCACCCAGGAGCCGGACTGGGCGGTGACCAGCATCAACCTCGATCTCGATCAGTTGCTCGCCCCCACGCGCACCAGCCCGCCAAAGGAACAGCAACACATGGCGACCATCAAGGCCCCCCAGAAACTCATCGAGGTCCCCCCGCCCCTCGACGCCACCCATTTCGCCTCGGCCGAAGGAGAAGTCGATTCGACACGGACACCCCTCGACGCTTCATCTTTGGTTTGCCCGCCGCCCATTGGCTGCTGCTCGGGCCATCCTCTTTGCGCAGATGGTTAACGACCCTGGCTATGAGCGGCACCTCGGCCGAGGCGTGAACAAGGAGAAAGCGAAGATCGAGCGCGAGCGCCTCTTCAAGATCATCCGGGACTTGGTGAGGTGGGAGAACACCGACAACCAGGAGATCCTAGATCGAGCCCGTGACGAAATTCGGAAGTCTTGGCGGGAAACCTGCGAACTCAACGCTGGAAAGCCAGGCTTCAACCCTGATCGCCTGCCGGTCTTCCACGATCCTTTCGCCGGGGGCGGGTCGCTGCCGCTAGAAGCGCAACGCCTGGGATTCGAAACCTACGCCACGGACCTCAACCCCGTCCCAGTGGTGCTCAACAAGGCGATGCTAGAGATCCCACCGAGGTTCAAAGATCGGCCCCCGGTAGGCCCTAAGGAATATGCCGCCAAGCAGGCGCGCATTGAGGAAAGCTGGACCGGCGCAAGGGGCCTATCCGAAGACCTTCGACGCTATGGCAATTGGGTCTGGAAGCAAGCCATCGAGCGCCTTGCAACTCGCTATCCCAAGGTAGCGCTGCCGCGCCGCCTCGGAGGCGGCCACGGGATTGTGCTGACCTGGCTTTGGTGTCGCACGGTCGCAAGCCCGAACCCGGCAGCGGGCGGGATGCATGTGCCCCTTGCGAAATCGTTTCAGCTCGCTTCGCGCGAAGGCAGAGAGGTCTGGATCGAGCCCAGGGTGTCTAAGGACAAACTCAGCTACGAGTTCGTGCTGAAGGAGGATGGGCCGCCAAAGTACTCAAGCACCGTAGGCGGACGTGGCGGTACTTGCGTACTGACCGATTCGCCTATAGCTCTCACCTACATCCGGGCCGAAGGCGTTGCTGGCCGAATGGGACAGCGCCTCATGGCAGCGGTTGTTGAGACCCCCAACGGAAAGGCGTACGTCGCCGCAAGCGAAATCGACGCGCCAGACTTTACCGATTTGGTCCCGACCGCTCCGGAAGCCGAGATCCTGCACTGGGCCGGATGCACCAATGTCGTCGTCTATGGCATGAAGACTTTTCCGAGCCTGTTCAACCTGCGCCAGCAGTTGGCTCTGACGACCTTCTCTTCCCTTGTGGTCGAAGCCCGTGAAGTCATCAAGCTTGATGCAATTAAAGCCGGCTTGCCCGATGACGACATCAGGTTTCGGGATGGCGGAACTGGAGCGACGGCCTACGCGGAAGCCGTCTCCGTCTATCTGTCTTGCGCCATCGGACGTGCGGCCGACTACTGGAATACGTTGACCTCTTGGGAGTCTGGTGGTGAGTTTGTTGCGCACGCGTTTACCAAGCATGCCCTGCCGATCGTTTGGGACTACGGTGAAATCAATCCGCTCACAGATGGCGGCGGATCATGGTCCAGCGCACTGGGCTGGATCGCTCGCGTCATAGACCTGTTGCCCGCCAATGCGCCAGGACATGCCTTCCAACTTGACGCCGCCAAAGGTACGGTCCCAACCGATGACCAGACGGTAGTCTCCACAGACCCGCCTTACTACGACAACGTCCCGTATTCGAACCTCTCCGACTTTTTCTATATCTGGATGCGGCTGTGTCTGCGCGACGTATTTCCCACCGTGTTCGCTACCAGGCAGACCCCGAAGGAGGACGAGCTAGTCGCATCGCATAGCCTCTACGAGAACATCGATGACGCCATGCGCCACTTCACGGGCGGAATGACCTGCACTAAAGCAAATTCATGCCAAGGCTAATGACTGCCGTACCGGTAACGATTTACTACGCGTTCAAGCAAAGCGACACCGGCGCAAGTGGGACCGCCTCGTCGGGGTGGGAAAGTTTCTTGGAGTCAGTGATCAACGCCCAGTTCGTCATTACAGGAACATGGCCGGTGCGTACTGAGCGCAGTAGCCGCGGCCGAGCTATCGGGTCAAACGCTTTGGCTTCGTCGATTGTGCTCGTCTGCCGGAAGCGCGACGCGGATGCGGGAGCATCACTCCGGCGAGACTTCCAGCGCGAGCTAGGGACCTCGCTGAAGCGCTCGACGAGATGATTGGTGGAGTTGAAGGCATTTCGCCCGTAGCTCCGGTCGATCTTGCCCAAGCCGTGATCGGCCCTGGCATGTCGGTCTTCTCGAAGTACTCGGCCGTGCTTGAGGCAGATGGCAGTCCGATGACAGTGCACACCGCACTGACGCTAATCAACAAGATGCTGACAGAAGGCGCGGATGACTTCGACTCGGACACGCGGTTCTGCCTCGCCTGGTTTGATGAGCAAGGTTGGGTAGGTGGTGACTTTGGCCAAGCCGACGTGCTGGCCCGGGCGAAGGGAACCAGCGTCCAAGCGGTAGCAGCTTCGGGTGTCGTCAAGTCGGGCGGGGGGAATGTGCGTCTCTTCAAACCTGCGGAATACCCTACGGATTGGCGCCCAGAAAACGACAACAACACACCAATTTGGGAGGCCCTGCACCAGATGATTCGTGCGCTGCAGTCGAGCGGCGAAACCTTGGCAGGTGAGTTCTTGGCTGGTATGCCCGCCCGCGCGGACCAAATTCGCAATCTCGCTTACCGCCTGCACACCCTATGCGAACGCAAGGGCTGGGCCGATGACGCCAGGGCCTACAACGAACTGATCACGTCTTGGGTGAGTATCGAGGCGGCCTCGCATGTGACGGGGCATTTCGGTTCGCAAACCAAGTTTGAAATCTGAGCAAGGGAGCAGGCCGATCGCGGCGCCCAAGCCTTGGCGTGAAATCGCTATCCCTCACGAGGATGTTCTCGAGGGACGTTCCAACAGGCGGAGTTCGCGGCCGACATCTCGGAGGTTCATCAAGGCTCAGCCGCGCCGAATACCAGAACGCCGAGCTGTTCTTCCAGCGCACCTTCATTACTGAGGGCATGCGCCTGCTGCTCGACTCGGTGGTCAAACGCCTATGCGGGCAGGGCGGCGACCCGGTCATTCAGTTGCAGACCGCATTCGGCGGGGCAAGACCCACACAATGCTTGCGGTCTATCACTTGGCCAAGGGCGATGTTCCGGCCAGCGATCTGCAGGGCGTAGCGGCTATCCTGGACTCAGCGCAAATCACGGAACTGCCACGCGCTCGCATCGCCGTTCTCGACGGCATCAAGTCGTCGCCCAACCAACCCATCAAGCGCGATGCGCAAGTGGTTCGCACGCTGTGGGGCGATCTAGCCTGGCAACTCGGCGGCGCGGAAGGCTACGCCTTGGTGGCTGATGCCGACACGTCGGGAACGTCACCGGGCAAGGCGGTGCTGGAAACGCTTCTGGCGCGATGCGCGCCGTGCGTGATCCTGATCGACGAGCTGGTCGCGTACGTCCGCCAGTTCGAAGAGGGCAAGGCCCTCAGTGGGGGCACGTTCGATTCCAAGCTGTCGTTCGTTCAGGCGCTGACCGAAGCGCTCAAGGCTGTGCCGACCGCGGTGCTGCTGGCTTCGCTGCCCGAGTCGGATATGGAGCCGGTAGCCAGCGCGGCGTGAAGGCGCTGGAAGCGCTAGCGCACTATTTCGGGCGTGTGCAGGCGCTGTGGAAACCGGTGGCCACCGAGGAAGCCTTCGAGATCGTGCGGCGGCGCCTTTTCGCGTCGATCAACGACAAGCTGGCGATGGAGTCGGTGTGTCGTGCCTTCGCGGACTTCTACCACCGCCAACCGCGACGACTTCCTAGGAGACGCAGGAAAGCCGCTACTTCGAGCGTCTGGTCCACGCCTACCCCATCCACCCCGAGGTGTTCGATCGGCTCTATGAGGACTGGTCCACGCTGGACAGCTTCCAGCGCACGCGCGGCGTGCTGAAGCTGATGGCCAAGGTGATCCACCGCCTGTGGAAGGAAGGCAACAACGACCCGTTGATCATGCCGGGCAGCCTGCCCGTCTACGACGCGGACGTTCGTAACGAGGTCATCTACTACCTGCCTCAAGGATGGGATCCAGTACTCGAGCGCGACGTGGACGGCGAGCGTGCCGAGACCACCGAGATCGAGAACAAGGACACGCGGTTTGGCAGCGTACAGGCCTGCCGCCGCGCGGGGTCGGTGTTCCCGGGCAGCGCGCCCAGCACGACAAACCAGTGGTGCGTGGTTTGGAGCTCGAGCGCGTAATTCTCGGCATCATTCTACCTGGCCAACAGATCGGATTGTTCAAGGACGCGCTGCGACGCCTAGGCGAGCGCCTTCACTACCTCAACCACGCCAACAACCGCTTCTGGCTCGACACGCGGCCCAACCTCCGGCGGGAGATGGAGGAGCGCAAGCGCCGTTTCCAAGAGACAAGGAGGATGTGTTCCGACCGTACGCGAGCGCGTGCAGCGCGGCTTCGCTAGCGGTGTGTTCGGTGGCACCCGTGTATTCACGGACAGCGCGACGTGCCCGACGACTGGGCGTTGCTCTGTGCACTAGCCCCGGGCGCGGCGTTCAGCAAGAGTGGTCGAGTCTGGCCATTGACCGCGCCGCTGAGATCCTGAAGAAGCGCGGCGAGCAGCCACGGATCAAACAGAACGCCCGGTCTTCTTGGCGGCCGACTACGACAGCGTCAGCCGGCTGAAGGACCATGTACGCTCGTTCCTTGCCCGGGCAGCATCGTTGCCGACTACAAGGACAACCGCATCGTTCTCGACAACCTGATGGCCAAGCAGGCGAACGCCAGCCCCCGGAGCAGGCTGGAGGAGACCGTGCGCCGAATGATCCGCGAGACCTGCTGGCGGATCGTGGCACCAATGCAGGAGGCCCGACCCGGCAAGGGCTGTCGGAACTGTGGTGGGAGTACTTCCAGGTCAACCCGGGCGCGCAGAACTGGTCACAGGAAATCGAGCGCGTGCTCAAGGAAAACGAGCTGCTTATCAACGAGTGGGCGCTGATCCATCTGACCAAGGTTCTGAAGGACTGGTTCTGGAGGACGACGCCAAGGAAGCCAGCGCCCTCAACGTCTGGCAGCAGAGCTGCCAGCAGCTTGCTTGCCGCGCCTGAAAGACGACACCGTCTTCCAGATGACGATGTGCGCGGGCGCCGAGAGCCGCGACTTTCCGGCTTCGCACAGGGGCAAGGAAGACGGTCGCTACGTCGGGTTCGCTACGGCAGGCGCACGTCCCTGATCATGGACTCCTCGCTGCTGCTGATCGAGCCGTTCGCGGCGGCGGCCTACATGGAGGCACTGCGTGCGGCAGAGGAAGCCTCGCGCGCCAAGGCCGCTGACACCGGCGGGGGCGCATCCACCACGACTGTGACCACTGCCGGCGGCGACACGCCCCGTGTCGAAGACTCGGCCAAGGGGGGATACCCGTCAGGCACGGGCACGGCCGGCCAGGCCTTGAAGAAGCAGTTCTACGGCAGCATCGAGCTTCGACCCGATCTTGCAAAGAAGCAGTTCGGCGACCCGGTCGACGAGGTCGTCCAGCAGTTCACCATGCGCACAGGCGTGGAAGGCCAAGGTCGCCATCGAGATCCAGGCCGAATCGGCCAGCGGCTTCGACGACGGGCTGCAGCGCGCGGTGAAGGAGAACTGCAACGTGCTGAAGTTCAAGAACGCCGAGTTCGAGACCG
>JADKDK010000004.1 GCA_016718385.1 Gammaproteobacteria bacterium | reverse complement strand
CCCCGCCCACGCCATCATCCCACTCCACAGCAGCGGCAATCCCAGATAGAGGCTGGTGGTAATCATATTCAGCAGCATGCGCTTGGCATCGTGTTCGCCGGGGTTGGCGAAGATCTGAAGGAAGACGTTGACGTCCGGGTACATGGACATAATCAGGTTTTGATCCACCCACATGGCCAGGTACCAGAGCACTGTCCAGAACTTGATGGTGAAGATGGCCATGCCGCCCACCACCATCATGGCAATCGAGTAGCGGGACATAACCACCACCAGCGGTAACAGGGCATAGATGCCCAGCAGCATAATGGCCTGCACCATGGGCAATGATTGCAGCACGGCGGTCATGGTGACGGAGAACAGGGCCGATGCGGTGACTACACCACCGGTCGCCAGGCCGCCTTTGACGATGGATCCAGCGGTGTTGACCAATCCTGCCCCGGATGCATTGTTGGCGATCAGTTCATTACTCGACCACGAGGGTGGTGCATTGGTGAGAACGGTTTTGGCGACGGCATCGTTTTGTTGTTCGCTGGCCAATGCCGGTGCGATAGCAACCACCAGACCGGAGAAGCCGGCCGAAGTGGCATCCGCCTCATTGATCAGCTTCTCCCGCAAGCCGATGGTCCCATCTTCCCACCACTGTTTGCAGTAGGGTTTGCCCCAGGCTGGCGGAGTCCTCGGATCGTATTCCGTATCCCTGGCCGCGTTGTAAGCCCAGCCGGTAATTTGGTTGGCCGGGCGCAGGGTGTCGTAATAGCCTGCGGTATCCCGGTAGACGTGTGAGCCCATCCAGTCGGGATCATCGGCGCCGTAGGTGTTGAGAATGCCATTGATGGCCGCTGTGTTTGGTCGTTCAGCCTGGTATTTGGAGCGGGCCGGAATATAGCATTGGCTGAAGAAATCACTCACCTCCTGCCGGAGTCGCGGATCGGCAATGGTGGCCAGGTGTGCTTGTTGCTCGAAGGTGCGCATATCTGCCACGGTTGGTAGGCCTTCGACAATGGCGTGATTCAGGCCGGAGCTGAGGGCGATTACGCCGTACCACCAGACCGGGACGTTGACGGTTGCGGCAGAACCCGTGAAACCGGTCGAGCCATAGGTACTCTGTGGGGCAGCGACGGTCGCAGTGGTGGGTGTTGGATCCAACAAGGTCGGCGGTGGCGAATAGGACAAGGTGCCGGCATTGAGTGGCGTGAGGGCAGCGGGTTGCCCCGCCAGCACCACCACCAGCAACGCCATGAACAGCTCGATCTCCATGCGCCGCAGCGAGAGGCCGCTGGCATGGCCCACCTCACCGCCCTGCGCCGGTTCGCGCCAGTTGTCGATTAGGATGCCCAGAAACGGGAGATAGACGATACCGGTGCTGACCAGCACGTCCCACAGAATGCCGTAGAAGGTCCAGCCAAAAAGGGAAGTAAAGAGTTCCAGATAGCTATCGACACTCATTGCCCTGCTCCAATGATCAAGCTCTAACCATCAAGCCGATGGCATTGACCAATACACCCTGCCCCAACACCAGTTCGAGCAAAACCAGCCAGGTGACAGCGCGCCAGCGTAAGCCTGTTAGTCGGTTTGCTTTGGCCTGGCTCAGATTTTTGCATCAGCCAGCCAGGCAACCAAATGATTCCAGCCAAAGGCAATGACAGCGATCACTGTCCAGCGCATGGCTGTCAGTGTCGTCCGCCAGGTGTCGATGCTTTGTTGGACGGAATGTACGGAATCCGTTTGTAATCGATGCATCAGGAGATACCCCACCAGCGCTGTCAGCAACACGGCCATGGTGGTGAATAACAGAAAGCTTTTTCGCCTTGATCGGATGTTATTGGACACGCCCACCTCGCAACGGATTGGGATCCAGCGTGGGCACTTCCGGTACGGTAAGGGAGCTCTGCCGTTTGGCAGCCGCTCGCTCCAGTAATGTGGCAACAGTGTCGGACACCACTTCTTTGCGCACACGGGTTTCAAACAGCAGGTTTTCGATTTCTTTATCGAGCTCGGCGATGGAGTTGTCGGCATGCTCGCGGGCCACTTCGGTGGCGTAGACCTCAGGGACCTGCCGCCCCGACAGCAGCAGACGTCGGGCGTACAGTGCTTTTTCGACCGTGCGCGCGGTGCTGATCTCGGAGACCAGGCGACCCATAATCAGGCTCTGCTCTGAGGCCGGCATCTCGCGGATGGCTTCGATCACCTGACGGGTAATGGCAACGCCGGGTGCGGTGATCTGCTCCAGGTTAGTCAGAGTGAGTGGTGTCGCGCCACTGACCAGGTTCTGGATCTCGGTGGTGACGGTGGAGGACTCCTGATAGAGCTTCGGCAGCAGGCCCGTACCGGGAATGCTGTCCTTGCGGCAGGTATCGCAGGTAGTAACAATATTCTCGCCCACCACATCCACGGTCCAGTCCCGGGCTTCGGCGGGCGTGCTCCAGATTTCCGACAGACGGGTGGCCGATGCGGCCGGTACCGGACTGGTGTCGGTCACGGCGCGATTCATATTGATGTTGTAGCCGGCCTCGACGATATCGCCGGTGAACTCCAGCACTGGCTGGCCGGTTCCCCCGGCTTGCCCACCGATCCAGGGCACACCGTTATCGCCGTTAGAGGATTCCACCGTGCCTTTGGCGGTGACGGCATCATTGCCGCCAATACCCATTTGCACCTTCCAATCGTTACCTTTGGATAGGGTGATCAGATCGGCGTAGGGGTTCTTGCCCTGGGCGATTTCCGCCTCCATCTGCTCGCAGGACTTGGTGGCCAGCTGCATGGTTTCCTCGGCCTTGATCAGGGCATTCTGGAAGAGATCGTACAGGCCGGGGTTGGCTCGCTGCAGAATGAGCGCCGGTAACGACGCTATGGCGCTGGTGGCCGCTGCCGTCATGGCGTTCATCATGTTATCGACACCGGAACCGATGTCGTTCAAGGTATTGGTGACCGCCGCCACCGGATCGAACTTGCCGCAGCTGTAGCCTAGCCCCAGTTGGGCAGAGCCCCCCAACGTCGTGGAGACCACGGCAGGATTGGCCGGTACCGAGACCGGTTCGGCGCCACCGATCTCGTAATACCACAGCCCATCTTCCGTGGGCGCCTGAGCGGCATAGCTGCCGGGGCCAATGGCGACCGCCAAGCGATCACCAGACAGTGAATAGGGTTGTATTTGATCATGGCGGATAATTGATCCAGTTGATGTCGAACAGAAAAAACTGACCTTCTTTTTCACAGCACTGATAAGGCCTCCACAGGTTCCAGGCGTAATCACCCTCCTCGTCCACGCGGCCACCACCCCAACCATTGGCGCTGGCGAGATCGTTGGTGCCAAAAACAGCGCAGCTTGATTCTGCTTTGGGGAGCAACATCTGCCACTCACCGGTGGCAGGATCGTCTTCAACCAATGGACCCGGCGACCAAATCCGCTGGTCGGAGCTGGAAGACGGTTCGATCTGATCGTAAATGTGCGGCTGACCGTTCCGGGTCACGATATCCCCGGCTCGCTGCGCATTGATTGCCGCGGCCTTGGGCTCCTCTGCCTGTGTGGTCCAGCCTGTTCTCGGGTAGACACCACCCCAGGTCTGCAGAGGCCAGGTGCCGATTTCCCGCATGCCGGGTATCAGACTCGCTGGATAGAACATCTCCGGGATTTCCATACGCCAGGAGAGCGCATCCAGGCTCGACATGAAATAGGGATAAAAGGAGGTGGTTTCCGATTCACACAAATAGCCGGTACCCGCCAGGACACCCGACAGCGAACCTAAAGGGTGGCCGATGACATCGGTCTCCCGAAAGATCAGGTTGCGGTGATCCTTGTTGCCCTGCCCACCTTCCGTTCGATTCCCGGCGCTCTCGATGGGCACTGCCAGCAAGCTGCCGAGCAGTCCTGTCGCGGCGGAACTTTTGAGCGGCCCCAAGAATACTGCGGATCTCTGTCCAGGGATTGCTACCGAGTTCGTTGTAGCTACTCACCACCGCATCTGGCTGGTAATGGCCAACTTTGATGGAGGTCTCGACATCGCATTCGTAAATGGAACAGCGCAGCCAAAAGCACATCCCCACCGGCATCCAGCGCATACAGCTGAGCGCGGCACTCGTGGTCTGGGAGACGATTTCCGTGGTGGAGATGGTTCCAGCATGGCTCATGAGGGGCGCCCACATCAGCAGGATGAATCCACAACGGCGGATAGCGCGCATCATGGTCGAGCCTCCCCGGCCTGCCACTGCCGATACCGTTGTGTTGCCGCTCGAATGTCAGTGATGCCGTAAACCACCGCATTGCCATCGAAGACAATGGCCGGGTAGCGATCAATGCCGTATTGCATCGCCTGCACAAGGCCTTTCGCAGCATTTTCCAATTCACTGCTGAGATGGCTGTCAATGCGTTGGAAGCGATGAAGAGCAGTCTGTTTTGCGGCTTCGGGATTCACTGGCAAGTCTTTGGAGAGCTCTTGCTGAAGTCGATCAATACGGTCTATGTGGTACACAGTTATACCATCCGCACCATTCGCAACCGGATTCATTGAATCGGTAAATACCTCGATCGCAATTGAGGGTTCGTCAGCCAAAACCGGCTCACAGAGCACCCCTGTTAGAACGATCGAAAGGATGAGATGAGTTCTTGCAATATTCACTGGCAGCCATCCAGATACACATACCTTTGACAGAGCATTCATGCTGAAGGATTGACGGTGTGGGATAAACGGAAAATCCAGACACGAAGGGGCGATGTTTCTGGCCGACCGGAAGCGACATTCCTATAATGGCGGGACATTCATAACGGAAAAGATACGGGAATGGATTTCAGCCCCATCATCCAACAGGTCTACAGCGCACTGTGGTACCTCATACCTTTCGCCATCCTGGCAGGTATTCTCAAGTCACCCTGGTTCAAAGGGATTGTCGGTGAGTTTCTGGTGAATACGGCCGCACAACTGTTTCTTCCAAAGGACGAATACTACCTGATCAAGGATGTGACATTACAAACCGATGACGGCACCACACAGATCGACCACATCATTGTGTCGCGCTACGGCGTGTTCGTAATTGAAACCAAAAATATGAAGGGCTGGATATTCGGCTCGGCCAACCAGAAGACCTGGACCCAGAAAATCTACAAACACACCCATAAATTTCAGAACCCACTGCATCAGAACTACAAGCACGTCAAAACGCTGGAAGCCCTGCTGGATATTCCGGCTTCCGCGATTCACTCGCTGGTGGTGTTTGTCGGTGATTCGAGGTTCAAGACGGAGTTGCCCGAGAATGTGGTTTATGCCGGTGGGTATATTCGGTATATCAAGGCGCGGCGGGAAGTGATGCTCAGTCAGGCCGACGTGGAGACCGTGACGGCACACATCGAACAGCTGAGATTACAGCGGGGGTTTACCACCAACCGCCAACACGTCAATCATCTGCGCCAGAAGAAGGCTCCCTCACCGCCAGCCGCCCCCGCAGTCATGCCGCCAGTCACTGCGTCAACGACGCCCCAAAGTCAAAAACAGTGCCCAAAGTGTGGCGGTACGATGGCACTAAGAACGGCCAGAAAGGGGCAAAACGCGGGCAATCAATTTTGGGGATGCACAACCTATCCGGCCTGCCGAGGGATCGTGAAACACCCCTGATATCAGTAATACTGCTGCGCACGAGACTGTTCGATACGCTTGGCGATCTCGTAAACCGCCTCCAGCTCCGAGCAGTTCTTCTCACGCATAATCGCAGCGCGCTCAGCCTTCTCATGCTTTTCGGTCATCGCCAGGGCGAGCGATAAGGCTGGCGGTACGTTGCGGAACAGCGCTTCGACCTTGTCGGCCAGGACGACTCCCTCCCCGTATTTTCCCGGCTCCTTGCGGGCAGACAACAGCAGGTTGCGCTGTTCGTCATTGAGATCCTTGAATCGGGCGATCTGCTCGACCTCCTCCTTGGGCATTACCAGACAGAGCCACCACTCCATCATGTTGAGCATCTTGCGGCTCGCATCCGGAAAGTCTTCAAGATTCTGGGTGGCGATCCAGAACCAGGCGCCGAGCTTGCGCCACATCTTGGTGATCTTGACGACGTAGCGCGCCAGCAAGGGATTGGTCGTGATGAGATGGCCTTCGTCGGTGACCACCAGCGTGGGCCGATCGTCGTGTTGATGACGTTCCACCAGGTCGTTGATATGGCTCATCATGGACAGGTAGGCAACGGTGAGCTGATCCTCGTAGCCCTCTCTGGCCAACATGCCCATTTCGAGGATGGTGACATCGGCTTCCGGCCAGGACTGCCCCGGCCGGTTGAAGAAGTGGCCCGCCAGGCCCGAACAGAACAGCGCCATACCATCCCCCATTTCCAGTGCTCGATTACGCCGGTGTTCGGGCAATTCCCTGTTGGTGGCGATGGTCTGGAAGGCGTTGACCACATCCTGGGTAATCACCTGGGGTCGACTGGTCTCTTTCACAGTTTTTGCGGCAAGGAATATGGCATTACGGATCAGCAGTCGGTCGGCCCGGGTCAATCGCGCGTCTTCGCGTTCATCGCGACCGGTGATCATGATCCGTGCAGCAATCTCCATCTCGCCGAGAATATCGCGGCCGCCCCCTCCTCCTCGATCTCATCATCTTCGTCTAACGTCTCTTCCATTGTAGATTCATCGACACTGAGCGGATTAAACGCATGGCGCCGATCCAGCAGTCGAAGCGCATCAGCAAAGGGCGGCAGGCTGACATCGACATTGGGGTTCAGGGTGATCTGGTTCACTGACAGACCGTGATGCGCAAAATGCTGCCCCAACAACGAAAACGAAGCCCCGGCCTCGATAATAAAAATCCGTGGCCGGTGTCGTGCCATCATCTGCTGCAACAGATACACCAGCAGTGCTGACTTGCCCGCCCCCGTCGGCCCCAGGATCAGCATGTGGGCGTTCTTCTTGCGGTCATCCCGGTGCAGCGGATCGAAGACCAGCGGTTCGGCACCCCGGTTGTAGAACACCAGGCCGGGATGACCGGTGCCACGGGAACGGCCGTAGAACGGTACCAAATTGGCAATATGCCGGGAGAAGATCAGGCGCCAGCGACGGCGGGATTTGTCCAGGTCGGCGTCGTAGGCCATGGGCAGGTTACGGATGTAGCTGTCGAGCGACAGCAGGTCAGCTTCCTGGGCAATGGGCTGCAGACCATTGGGCAAAAGCAGCGCGTGGAGACGATTCAAATTGTTCCGTAGCGCCTTTTGATTATCTCCGCGCACATAGAAGGCCATGCTCACGGGATACAGCTTGTTGCCCTGAGCCATCTCGCGCTCCACTTGTTCCGCATCTTCCCGGGTGATCGACGCCTCTGCGGAATCACCCACCGCTGCGCGCTTGATCTGGGCAATGTGATTGCGGGTGGTGTCTTGCGGTTTGAGCGTGAGTGTTATTGCCATGATGGTGTGCTCGGGCAAACGATCGAACAGCGAATACACCTGATCCCCGGCCTGGCGCTCCGCCGTGAAGTGCCCGATGTCCGGGGCCCGTCGCAAGCTTTGGACGGTCACGACGGTGTGCGGCAGTTTATCGAAAATCCAGCTCGAAGTTGCCTCGTCGGAGTGTGGCATCGACAGCGTCAGCTGTTCGGCAAAGTCATAGCCGAAGGGTAAATTGTCATCGCCCGGATAGGGTGCCAACTGCAGCAGTGATTCCGGATCACCGTCTGCCAGTGGTGGATTGGGATTGAACCAGCTCAGCAACCAATGATAAAACGCCTGACCATTGACCCGTTGGGCGTTGATTCCGGCAGAGGTCAGTGATGCGATCCATTTGGTGGCCACGTCATTGAGCGCCTCCTCCACTTCAACAGCGGGTGGCATTTTGCCGTTGCTTTTCAAACGGCGGTAGAGCACAACGCGGATCCGCCGTTGCTGCCCCTGCCAACGCGAACCGGTGACGGTGGTATCGTCAAACAACCCACCCGGTCGGGAAATCGCTTGCAAGTGCTTCGACATCACCGACTGGTAATGTTGAGAATAATCCGATGCGCGCACCGCCGGCGACGGATAGCGGGCCAACGACTCATTGAATTGAGTTAGCCTGGGCTCGTCCTGTACATAGATCTGTAATACCCAGGGCGCATCGTCGCGCTCGGGAATTGCCTCGTTGATTGCCGTTTGAATGGCGTCACGCAGCTGGGTCAGAAAGGCTGGCGTCCTTGCCTCACAACCGACCGGCTGCACCTCGAACAGCGCGCCGAGGCTGACCCCATCCTCTAACAGAAAAGCTCTACTCCCGGGAATGTACTCCATCCAGGGCAGCAAATCGGTAAACGACGGCGGGCGGCTATAGTGTTGTTTGACCGCGGCAGTGGTTAAGGGCGCACCCTCGGAAAGGTTAGGTTTATGTTTTGGCATCAAGCGTTCCTACTGATCCAACTTCGAATGATTGGCCGTTGCGGACGATTCACCAGGTACTTCCCCCGGCACTTCTCCCGGTAAGGCGTACTCCACCTTTTCGTAAAAGGGAAAGGTGGTGACATAACCCGGCACCGGGGTGCGCTCACTGCCCGACAGGTGGGGAAAGATATACATCACCAGCGTAGGATTCGGCAGACGAGGAAATACCGTGTCGATTTCATTAGCGGCCTCTCGTACAAAGCCCTGGTAATGGTCGATACCAGATTGCGGTAACGGCTGACCACCGATGACTCGCCGATGGTCTGGCTTCTGAACATCCACCATGTGCTGATCGTAAATGGACTTCATGGTGGGGCCGTCCTGCGGTAGTACTGACTCTTTAGTGCTGGCGCAGCCGACCATCAAGGCGCTAGTCCAGACCAGAACCAGTGGTAATCGTCGCTTGCTGGAAAAGATGGGTTTCATGATGAAGTTTCCTGCCGTTGGAATGGAAATCGATGGGGAGTTCATGATCAACGTGGATTGCCAGCTCGACACCGGCGGGCACGAAAACCGCATCGAAACTCTGTGCCTGGCGCTCCCGCAACCACTGCGCAACCTCGTCGCTACCGCCGCTAACGGTTTTACCCAGTACGTATTTACCCGTCTCACCGGAGACCACACTGGTGGCCGAGCCTGAATCATTGATCAGCGTTGTGGTTTCGGCCTGTGCTGCCGCTTCACCGGCGGCTTCGAGGGCCATCACACCAATGCGTTGTGTCAGGAATGCGGGAGCGTTGGTCTTGCGTTCGCCCGTGATACAGGGGATGCCCCGCGCATCGGAGATCCAGCCCAGCGGTCTATCGCTGCTTCCACTGGAACCACCCCGCTGGTTGTCGCCACTGGACTTTTCATCTGAGGAAATGGTCTGAATGGTGCCGTCCTCGAACACGAAGGTCACCGATTCCAATTTCCCGGTCACACAGGAGAGCGTCCAGTCGCCAACAGCTGTTCCACTCCAGATCATGCCCTCAATACCGGGTATGCGCAGTCCATTGGCGGCCAGGTTTTCTTTACCGGTAATCACCTTGAACGGCATGGGGTCGCGCACCTGTCCCTGAATTGGCACCCTACCGACCAATGCGGTCATACCGGTGGAACCAATCAGGGTGGCATTGCGCGGCACGGTGTAGACCGGCAGTGCGGTATTGATGGCATCGGATCCTTTCGCCACAAGCGATTGCACATCCGGACGAGTGCCATCTAACGCATTACGGCTACCGCGAGTGAAGCGGTTGAGCAACGTCTCCTTATCATTGTCAGCTGACGGCGTGAGCTCAAGAGGGCTAACCCACACCAGCGATTCTGATTCCGCGGTCGACGTGCCGACTCCATCCAGACCGAGCCCGACCGGAATATCAGAACCCGTGGAAGACCAGGGCAGATGACGTCCCAAAGCGGTTGGCCAGGGAATCCACTCTCGCCGTCAACGCAGCGATGGCCGACGTGGTTTCGCTTGGCGCGGCGCCCTTACGTTTTGCCTCCAAGGCTGTTTGCACTCTCGACAGCACGTTGTTCTCGATCTGCTTTCGGTCTTGATCAGATCGCGGTTTTCCTGTTTGAGTGCGGTGTTATCCCGGCGCAAGGCGTTGAGCTCCGAAGTCATGGCGCTGACATTGGCCGTCAGTGTCTTGATGGTATCCGCCGGGGTATCGGCATCCGGTTTCGGTGCCTGTGGCACGGCTTCCAACAGCTGAGGTTGATGGTCACTCGGGGAACAGGACTTCACCGCGACGAGCACTGCCATCAGCACGACGGAACCGGCAAGAAGTGGTAATAAACGATTACTGGTGACCATCGACATGGTGGATTCCTATCCTCTTTCAAAGCGCCACATCAAAAGGCCGCATCAAAGCGCCGATCCGACACCAGATAGACGGCTGTGGTATCGGCCTCACTGCCAGCGGGTAACAGGCGATTGTGTTGAAAGGTTGCCGCCAGCCATGACCCGCGCAGTTCGCGTGGATCCAGCACGACGGGGCTTTGGGTACGATTGATCAGCTTGACGGCAGTGACGTACCGCAAACCCGCCTTCCAGGCAGCAACCGGCACGGCTTCGATCTTGCCGCCCACTACCAGATCGACCGGTTCGGGGTTCATGGGTATGGCAACCACGCCCGGCTGCTGGGGGATTAGTCGTGTTGGTGCATAGAGTTGTTGCGCGGCATACCGGGTTAAAGCGGCATAACCCAAAGACTGTGAGCGCTTGTCCGATGTCCACTGATCGGCACCGGTGTCTTGCGACAAATCCTGCGGTGGCTTTTGTGATGCTTGGAGCAGTACCTGCACATCCGGCAATGATCCACTGTCTACTCCGCCTGGCGTCGCTGAAATATCAAGGACATAGATTGGGCCGTCAGTTTCCGAGCGCACCATGACACGGGTGGACTCAAAGGCTTGCCTGGCCAATAGGTATAGGGTGCCGTTGATGCTTTGGCTACGCAGCAACGGTGTCAGTGACTGCGGCAGGCCGATGCTCACCGAATCCGGAAAATGCACCTGGCGCTCTTCACCAACGACCAACGGAATGGCGATGGACGCTTTGTTCCAGACAACGCGTTCTGGAACGTTCGATGCTGCATCGACTTGTGCGAAGGACAGCAGCGGGAAACACAGACCGAGCAAAGCGATCAAACTCAATGACGCAAAGAAATCACGGGAATTCATTGGGAGGATTCCTTATTGATAATGGCGCCAGTCACGCTGGGTTCAGCCAGCTCGGCATCGGTTAATCGACGCGGGCCGTCACTGGCATAGCCGTCGAGTGCCAGGCCCCAGGGATTAGCTTCCGGATCGATAGCCTGACGCACCACCCGAATCGGGTAGCGAATCGTGGTTTGCTTGACGGTCATGCCTTTCACGGACTCCAGCAGATCCAGATCCAGCCAGACAATCCATACATCGGGCGACAACACATCGACTCGGCGCTCCTCGTAGCCGTGCCCTGGCACCTCATGGACACCGCGCACCCGGTAGGCCAACTCGCCGCGCCGGGCTTTGAGTTCCATATCGGCGATCAGGTCATTGCGGTAGCGCGGTGTCAGGTAGGGCGAGATTCGGAAAATTGCGCTGCCGTAATCCGTTGCGCCGTTCTCGGGCCAGCGATTGAGCTGCTGGAAAATGTAGAAGGCAAAGGCATAGACATTGGCCGGAGGCACCTCCTCAGCCGCCAGAACTGCACCCGAGCGCAGATCGGTGGCACATAAACCCGCAGCTGCTTGGGTGCCTGGCTCCAGCCGATCCAGAGCGCGAGAATGATCAGTCCTTGTAAGCCGATGACGACCCACAGGGAGCGCAAATGGGACCGCACGTTATCGATTTCGAGTCGGTAGCGGCGCATAGTGCGTTCTCCCTATATCCCAGGAACCGCTGCGTAGTACCCAGGGCGTGCGATACAGCCCCATCGTCTGCAGACGGATACGCAGCCATTGCTGGTAATAGCCTTCAGGTCGGCCTCGTTTGATACGCTGAAACAGCGTCGCCAGAGTGACCACAGTGGCCACCACACCGACACCGGCGATACCAAAACCCATGGTGATGGCACCCAGCAACCAGGCCAGTAACAGACTGAGGGGCAGCCATATCACAATGGCCAGCCCCACAATCATGCCCAGCTCTGAAGATGAGCAGCCTTTAAAGATGGCGGGCTCGGCATTGAGCCGATCCGCCAGAATTTCATGGTCGTTGGACATTCGCGTCTCCTACGGCAAGTTGATATTGACGCTGGCTGTTAAATCACCCCTGCCGCTTCTGTGAGCAGATAGCTGGCGAAGATCAGCACGATCGCGCCGACAATCCCCAGCACACCGACTTCAGCCCACTCTGCCTTGCCCTGGCGAGCTTCATTGAATTTTGCGAAGCCCAGGTAGGCGATCCAGAGAAAACCCAGCACTGCGATGGCCAGGCCGAGCACCAAGCCACCATCCTTGATGTAGCCCTGAATCAAGCCGATCCAGTCACCCGCTGGCGGCGCGGTACTCGGCGCAACCGGCGTCGGCAACGCCGCCCAGATCGGCAGTGGGAATAGCACCGCGACCGCTGCCGATAGCGACTTGCGGATGGCAACAGATTTCTTGTTGAAACTGATTTTTGTATTTGATGTGTCCATAACAAATATCCTCTTCTATAACGCTGATAAAAAGGGGAACCATCCCCGCATTCCACTGCGCTGCATCGCCGTTTGCCCTTACCGGACTTTCTCGGTCTCAACTCGATCGACTCACCGCAAATAGAAACCCAAAACCATCAACACAATGCTTGCCCGCAGGGTGCTCCAGGTCAGATCAAATAGCGTGGCCTGCCCCTCCTGCCAGGCCCGAAAAGTGCCTAATGCCACCCAGATCACCCAGACAAACGCCAACACCAACACCATTGACGCAATGGCCGTCAGCATGGTGGCAGGGGTAATACCAGAACCGGCTTGAAAGGCTGTTTGTTGTGCGGCGTTCATGACGATACCTATCGACGGTAATCGCCGCGCAATGGCGGAAATGAGCGAGGCTGAGCACGGGGAGAATCGATGTGTGACTGGATGCCGTCCTTGATCTGCTTCAGGTCCTGACGCAGCCAGTCATAACGAAATCGGATACGGGAATCCTGCTCGGCGTTGGCCTCGGCACGCTTGATTAATGAGTCGAGGGCATTGAGCTCATGGATGACTTTGGCGAGCGCCTCGCGCTCGGCGTCTGCATCGGCAAAAGCCGTCGGCGTGACAACCAAGCCTATTATCAGAAAAGAAGGTAGCCAGAGATGGCGTTTCATGGCACTGCTGCTCCCGTGAGTTGTTACGGGGCATAGTGCGAGAATTAACCGGGATGGACGACGGGAAATCTATTCAGTGGGTGGTGTGGTTCTAAGATTCCCTGAAAAAACTATTTGAACAATTGACCTGTTCATAATGACGAATATTTACTCGAATGCCAATTTTTTCACATCCAAGAAAGGGAATTTAGTTCTTTTGCGGGATAGTATTTGCGATTGCAATGATAGTGACCGTCTTCGACCCTCGAGTAAGTGCTACGTAGAGGTCTTTCACATCCATTGTTTCTGCTTCAAGTACGATGGCGTGATCATACTCAAGTCCCTTAACAAGCAAGGTGGTCCCGATGAGCTTGTTATGGCGAATCGGTCTACCTGAGTATCGAAATTCACGCTGATATCGGTTGGCAGCTTCTATGAGAGTCACCCCTGGATTTTCCTCATGTGTACGCAGCACGCCTATCATTCTGTTTAAAAGGTCTCGTCGATAGGTGGTAACTTCAGCACGATCCCGGATAAGCCCTATCAAAACCAACATATCCTTACACGAGCCCGTCGCCAAATAACGATTCGCCACCTCCAGAATTTCGGGAGATCTTGTTGCTTTAGTTTCTTTCCCCCACCTGCCCTTTTTTAGTTGCCGCCGTAAGAACACCATCAACCGCGTTGCAACATGCTTTGCAGAACTCAATCACATGCCGAAGTTGCTCTTCCGCCGACTTGGCACCGTCTATCTTTTTAACAAATCGATGTAGATCCTCGCTTCGATTTCTTCTAGACTTGAAAATTTTCCGGCAAGGCTTTGTGCTAATTTGTGTGTCTTGTTTTTGACTTCTGATCACCAGAATGAATGGCAATAACCGAATCCGTATTATTCAGGGCTTCATAAAATACATTCAGTCGCTTCCGATTGCTAAAGTCATTTAGATCCACCGAACACCTTCTTACTCCTTTCGGCAGCTGCCCAGTCAGCGGGATCTGTTTCCCTTTCTTGAGAAGCTCTCGCATTTCGTCTAACCATTGTCCAAGTTCGTCTGCTCCAGCCAATTTCCATCGCCAAGGTATTTTCAGCTCACCTAGCAATTGAAAATGTGGATAGATAGAATTCTCCCAATCGACTGGATTTTCGCTAAAATCAAAAATGGCCTGCATGGGGTCACCAAGCAAACGACATGGAAGCAGTCTTGCCAAAGATTCCACCAATTCATGTTGCTGAGTAGAACAATCTTGGTACTCATCAACATAGACCCCACCGTATGAACATCGGACTACATGCTGCACGAATGGCCTATTTAGCATAGTCGCGCAGGCCGAATAGAGTCTATTCCAATCCTTTCCTGTTGGATGATCCTTGTTCCACTTCGACGTCTTCGGAAAATAGAGACATCCTCAACGCCCAACTCGCAATGGTATCGATCTGATATTGCGACGGAGGAATTTGTAGTAACTGCATCTTTCTCTTGATCGAATTTACCCCTGCGTATGTATGCGTCAGAACCAGTTGGCGCTGGGCGCTTTCCTTCACCGCCTGAGCTATCAGATGCGTCTTTCCATACCCAGCAGGTGCGATTACGTAACCCCTACCTTTGAAATCTGCTAATGTCTTCGACAGATCACAATCCATGTTCAACCCATGCACGAAAATTGCCCAGCTGTATCGCAAATTCTTTCTGTTGAAAATCGACATTTTCAAGTGCTGGAAAAATAGCTTCAGCCCATCGTTCTCCGCTTGAAATGTTCTTGAACCACGAGGATGACTTAGCAGCATCGCCGATCGCTTTACGCAGGTCGACGGTATCCTGCCAATTATCAATATCCTCATCCAATGGGATCTTTAGCTTCGACTTGACGTTATCATGAACCGGCGATCCGAGCTCTTGAGCTAGTTTTGCGCTTGCCAGCACGTGAACCCAAGGTAAATCCGCCATTGCTCTTTGCTCTATCGACAGTTCATCCGTCCACATAACAACTGCAATACCTTTGCTTTTTAGATCGGCAACGTCTTTCTCAGAGAATTGCTTTTGCTCATCGCCATCCGCAACCACCATGACATCGTAATGTAAGGCGTTGAACCCAGTTGCAAGACCTCTTACCTTGCTTGCACCATGCGCATCTAACGGAGTTACCCCTAGGTAAGAGAATGGAAGACGCCCATTGGCCGACCAAAGACTATCCATACCGCGCAAGAATCCCACTTCGGTTGCCCCTTCGCAGACGATGACTTTTCGGGATAAGAATGCCTCCGCGCTGGAACGAATATGTCCTTGTATGTTTAATTCGCCCAGCTCGTTTCCCGCAGCTGGCACTACGCGGACACAGCCATTCTCCTTGTGTAGGACGTATAACTGTTCAACTGTTAGTTCGCGCAAAACAGTGGGAGAATGTGTTGTTAGGAAGTACTGTCCAGCTTGATCGTCCCGAATATACTTGACCAACCGTGCGATCCTGTGTGGCTCCAACCCATACTCAACTTCATCGAACAATGTGATATGTTGGTCATCTAAACTTTCCTTCTGAATTCCACACAACAACATACGTTTTGACCCGAGACCTAGTTGCCTTAACGGAATATCACCGTCGTGAAGAGTCAGGCCGCCAATCCGTATGCTGATCGTGTTGAGATCAAGATGCGCCTTATATTCCTGACCCACAGGGACGCCGAGATTTTTTGCCACGTATTCAGACTTTGATGCCGCAGCATCGAATTTCTTAAGAACTATCTCTCTTTGGCCATCTAGCGAGATCCTTGCTGCACGCGTCGCCTCCACAAGCGACTCATTGAGGTTATCGGCCTCTGTGATCTTGGCGAGTGCAGTCCCAGCAGCCCATGTGAGCTGCTTATCGCTGTATGTTCCGATTAAACCAACACCGACTTTTGCTCGATCTGAGGCCTTGAAGTCCACCCCGTCAGGATTACGATCGGTAATGACCTTCCACTTCGGTTCCAGATCTTTTGCAACCACAAGTCTGACACTAAGAACAGGTTCGTCATCGTCTTCTGCTTCGTCATTTAGACTGAACTGGCTCTTGCTCCAGCCACGAAGATGCGCGCCGTACTTCTTCTCGGCGCATAACTCGGATGTCAGTTGACCGATGATGACTTCGATTTGAATCGGGTTGTCAGTATTGCAATGATAGAAATCGGAATCGCTGAATGTGTGATTCCATTGAGGGCTAAAGACGCAGCGAATTGCTTCCAGAACTGTTGTTTTTGTGGAATCACCTTTCCCGATAAGGCAGAAAATCCTCTCATCACGGAGATTCCATTCCAGCTTGTTAATTCCCCTAAAGTTGGTGACTTCCAGCCTTCTGATTTTCATTTTTACTCCATCAAGTTACAATCTGATCTCACGAATTCCACACATTGGCATTGGGGTCAATGCATCTAAAGAACCAGTGGTGATTCACTAATCGTTTGAATCTAAGCCATATTGTTTCATCACTTCCACCACGCGATACGTTAGTTTGCTATCAATTTTCGCTCCATGAATCCCATTACGCTTAGCTCTAAGATCTTCAACGCCGAGCGCCTTAGTCAACGCATCTAACGATGGACCTCTGTGACTGCACGACAAATCCATTACCTGTGCCCAAGCAATGGCTGCTTTCTGGCTGCAAAACACACCTTGAATTGGCGGCATTGATAAACCGTATCGGGCGACGTGATCCTGCAGGATCGGCCAGTCAAAACTGGCGTTGTGAATCACGATGAGCTGATCTTTCAGGTATTCAGCGATCTGATCCCACTGAGCATCGAAGGATTCAAATTCAGCGGCCTGTTGGTTGGTAATACCGTGTATCGACTGTGCTTCTGCTGATATTGGCTTTTGTGGCCGGATTTTAAACTCGACGGATGCTCCGATCTTCCGATACCTCACCACGGTGATGCCAAGTGTCACGATATCCGGCGGGCCGTTTTCATCAGGGAGTCCGGTGGTTTCGGTATCGAGGACGATGTAATCGTCAGGGAGTTGGGTGAAGATCCACAGCAGTTCTTTATACATTGCCTTCACCTCCTACCACTGCCATCGAGAGATTCGACGTTGACGATCGCTCCTTGGTCATAGTGGTAGCGCAGATAACGCCAGTGGATCGCATCGGATAGCGCTCGGGCACGCATCACCCCGTAGCACTCCCCTTGCACTCTCACGCTTTGGTAGTGAGCGCCGAAACTTTTGGCATCACGTAACGCGTAACCGAGCTGCTGGGCTTCACCGTAGTCATCGGGATGGTAAATGGCATGTCCAACGAGGTGCCTTACATCGTGAAGGGTTGTCTGCCCCAGCTGCGCGCGGATAACGCGCATTTCCTGGGTAGTTTTGTCGATTCGGGATTCCCGCAGGAAGCGCGCCCGGTGGAAAGACGATTCAGCGATGGCGACCGCTTCATCGGCGGCGCAGTAATAGATACCGAAGTCACGGTTGAAGCGACCACCCCGGCCATCGACCGGTGGGTGGGTAAAGGCCGCCATGATCCAGGATGCACCATCGCCATAGACGCGGTCTTCCGGCGGCACCAAGCGAATATCACCGACTTCATCCCGTAGCCTGGGATTCGTCAGGGACTCGACAGCGTAGAGCACCTCCCAATCCTGTGGGTTGGAGACGCGCTCGAACAGGTGGATCTGCGGGTAGCGCGACAGGATGATCCGATAGACCGGTTCATTGACCTCGCTAGTGGGTAACGTATCGATAGCGATCACCAGCCACCCCGCTCCGCATCGAGAAAATCCCTGACCACCGCCAGGTCGACCACCTGACCGGCCAGCAAGCGATCCATCGGCGCCGTGCCATTGAACAGCGGGTTGTCGTTCGGTGTGGCCAGCCACTGGTCAGCCAGCACCTGATCAGGCAACAGGATTTGCAGGGACTTGTAGATCCCCAAAATGTAGCTGGCCCGTTCCAACAGGTCTCGCGTCAGCTTGGCCTTCTCGGGTTGGCTCTTCCAGTTATAGAGGGTCTTCTCATTGCTGAGTCCCAACAGCGTCATCTGCTGGGCACCGGTCAAGCGCCACTGGCTGAAGATAGTGAAAATCGCCGGCAGCAGTGAACGGGTGACACTGGAACCACGTTGCAGCAGTTGTTCGGCTTGAGCGATCATGATTACCTCCTAAACAGCATTCAGACTGTACCTTTACAGTGCTTAAATGCAGCCTAGCAGACTGTAACGGTACAGTCAACTGGTTCAATGACTTTGTAGTCGGGTAGCCCTGAACCATTACTGGTTCAGGGCCCCCTAAGAACCGTACGTGCGACTTTCACCGCATACGGCTCAAGCCTTTGCTAAGCCCGCTTCGCGGGCCGGTTTGCAGATGGAAATACCGAGGTTGTGGACTTGATCGTGACACTCGGGGTGCAAGAGCACGCGATTACTCGTGCTCTTGCCGCCGCCCAGTGTGCGTGCAAGGAGGTAGTGATCGTGCCATCCTGATTCCCGTGTGATGGGATGGTGGCAGTGGGCGCATTGCCCGCGTTGTTGCTGGTAGAGTCGAGAGACTTCTCGGCGGTACTGCAATGAGTTCATCATTCTCCGCGTGCGAAGTTTTTCACCTTCCCGTTCCCATGCAGGATCGAATGGGTTGTAGTTTCCCTTGATCTTTACATGTCGTTGAATGGGCGTGGCTGACAGCGGCTCCAGCCTCATGTATTCCGTATGGCCGGATGGCGCCTCTCTTTGCTTATAGGCGAACTCCCAGCTTCGGGCACCCAGAGTGTGGAAATATCGCCCCCGCACCCATCGAGCGCCTTTCTTCTGATGACGCCGCCTTGCCCAGCGCCACAGCAAGTACCAGATCTTCGCGTCCAGGCGATGAAAGGTTGCTTTGGCAACGACAGGCTGGTGATAGAGCGCCCATCCCCTCAATACTGGTCTCAGCCGGTGGATCAGATGATCCTGACTGCCTCCATGGTGAGCTTGGATGATTGCCCTGACCTTGCT
Organism: Gammaproteobacteria bacterium; assembly: GCA_016718385.1. Lineage (GTDB taxonomy): Bacteria > Pseudomonadota > Gammaproteobacteria > Pseudomonadales > UBA5518 > UBA5518. The sequence continues at coordinate 837,238 of JADKDK010000004.1, read as the reverse complement.
GTAGAACGCTTGAACGTTCTTCTGGCTCGGCTTGATTAGGAGCTTCTCGCCGTACTTGCGGAAGTTCCATCCAAGGAAATCGAATCCATGATCAATCGATACGATGCGAGTCTTTTCCTTAGCCAGTCCCAGGCCCCGAAGGGCCAGAAACTGCTCGACCCACGGACGCACTTCCTTCTCCAATATTTCTGGAGAGTCTGCGGTGATGACAAAGTCATCGGCGTAGCGAACCACGTTGACCTTCAACCGAGCTGATCGCTTGATGCCCAGGTGTTTCTTGAGCTGCGATTCCAGTCCGTCCAGGGCCAGATTGGCCAGTGTCGGGGAAATGACTCCTCCTTGTGGGGTCCCTTCCTCTGTTGCCTCGAACATCCCTTTATTCACGACCCCCGCGTTCAACCACTTCTTCAACACATCCTTGTCCATGGGTACGTGTCGCAATAGCCATGTGTGGTTGATATGATCGAAACAGCCCCTGATGTCCGCCTCCAGAACCCAGCGCGACGAACGCTTCCGGCACAGGCAACTGTAAAGCTGTCCCATGGCATCAGCAGTCGATCGTTCTGGCCTGAACCCATAGCTGTTGGGATCGCCAACAGTTTCTGCCACGGGTGACAAAGCCATCAGGTAGAGCGCTTGCATGGCACGGTCTCGCATCGTTGGGATTCCCAACGGGCGTTGCTTGCCATTCGCTTTGGGGATGAACACCCGCCGAAGCGGTAATGCCCGATACCCCCGACGCTCCAGATCATGCGCGGCATTCCACTTCGATTGCGGTGTGGTCCAGCGCTTACCATCCACACCGGCTGTCTTGTTTCCTCGGTTCTCCGTTACACGTCGGACGGCCAGGAGTTTGGCCGAGGTCGACCGTGTCAGCATCCGTTGAAGGGCTTTCACCTTCCGCCAGTTGCCGTTCTTGCAAGCCTTCGCAATCCGAATCTGCATCGCCCGCACCGTTCGCTGCACACGGCACCAGTCGATCTGGTGCCAGTTCTGCGGCCGGTGGGAAAGCGCAGACATCGACTGTTCCCGATGCTCTACCATGCTGCCTTCCTCTCCGAAGATTAGGGTTTATCTCAGCCTTCATGCAATGAAAGACCAGACGGAAGTGGGCTCGCTTTCGCGCCGGATGATGTTCCAACCCGTATCCCGGCGATTACAGCCAGGCCTTCGCTTTCTCCGCCATCCCATACCCGCACCACCAACAGCGCCCCTTGCGGTTTGCCTGCCCAGAAAGGCAGCGATACGGGCTTACCACGTTCCTTGACTATCACACGACTGGGTTAGGGCCTGTCTTTCCGCCGGTGGCCTCGCGACGACGTGCCCCCACTATAAACAAGGGCATCCGGCCACTTACCGTTTGGTCAATGCCTATCAGCTGCTTTGGCACCTCAAAATTAACGACGTTTATCAACAGTTCACTTGCGTTACCCATGCCAGCCAGCCTAGCGCCTCACCCCGATGCAACTTCGAGGATCGCCACGACAGCCTCACGACTGCGGCGGACACCTTGCGGTGGGCTACATTCCGGAAGAGCTTCAGACAAATCCGTTACCAGAAGTGCCTGTCTTCTTGGGCTACTGCTGGTCGTACAGCAGGTCAATCTCCGCTTGATAAAAGAGCCATCAAACGTTTGACAATGACGGTCAAAACTTCTAGCCTATCTCCTCATAAAACCTCCTATCATTCTGTTTTATAAAGAAAAATAAGCGACTACGTGTCGCACTTAAAGGTACTTTTTAAAGGTACTGGCGGTGATGGTGACGGCGAAGGCAAAGGCCAGCGCGAATGGCAGGATGATCCAGGACGGGTGCAAACTGAACGGCAGCGCCAGGTAAAACACCCAGGCCATGATGATCAGCGGTATGGCGGCTTTCTTGGCGTAGTGGTACACGAAAGAACTTTCCCTGCCGCCGCCCCAACGCCGCAGGTCGCGCCGCACCAGTCCATCCACCAGCGCCACCAGGGTGAACAGTCCAAATACCGGCGTGGCCAGCGTCAGGATGGCGAGTCGCACCGCAAAGACCTGGGTGATTTGCATACCCGCCAGCACATAGTCAGCAACGGGCCGGTAAAATCGGTGCAGCACCGGTCTCAGACCGGTTTCCTCCGCGGACGGTACCGGTGTGATCCAATGAATCAGATCCACGAGGCCCGTCCACTCGAAGGCAAACTGGTAGATGCGATCCGAGAGGTTACTGGCGAACACCATCGGCTGGGCGGTTAACCAGCTGCGATGAAAGTCGGCGCCGAGGAACTGAAGCTCATTCACCAGCATCTGCCGACTGTGGCCAAGTCCTTGCTCTTCCCACCAGAACGCCATGCCGACCCACTCCACCAGAATGGAGAACATCAGGGAGAGAAACAGCCATTTGAGGCACTGGGCGATGCCCGTCAGCAGCCGGGATACGGTACCCGGCTGTGCAACCGGTCGTCGGGGATCACGAGGCTCCACCGTGCTCAAGCCTGCTCACCGGCGTCTGAGGGTCGGATCGCGGCCTCGGAGACGGCGTGCCACCAGTGATCGGTGACCCGGTACCAGTGATCGTTGGTGATATAGCTGCGGCGCATGGCCTCGACTATCGCCTCAAAGTCATCAGGCATGGCCGTATCCTCGCGGTCGTCCGGCAACGGGATACGGATTTTCCAGAGCTGACCGCCTTCCAGTAAAGCGAAGGCCTGCCCTTTGGGTAAGGTGACCATATCGGCGGCAGTTAGCATCGGCACTTCCGAGACACTGATCCGGTCTTCGTTGCGGGATTTGAAGTCGACCCCGGAACCGGGATCCGACGAATCATCGACGCCGGAGACACTCATCAGAGTGAAGACTTCAACCCGCGGTAACTGCTCGGTCAGCATGGCGGCGGTGTCCAGCTCTTTCACCCGCAGCATCAACAGGGTATTGAAGTTACCGGCCACCTGCCCCGCTTTGGCTCTACTGCCGATTCGCGCTTCCACGTCCGACCAGGTCTGGGTGTAGGCCGTGACCTGAAAGCCTGCCCCGCCCGCCTTGTTCAACAGCGGCACGAATTCATCACCGATCAACTCGTTGAACTCATCCGCATGCAGAGAGATGGTGGGGGTCGAATGCCGCTGACGTTCTGATTCGGACGCATCAGCGCCATTGGCCGCGACGCCGTGCTTGTAGATATGCCCCGCGACGGACACCAGATCCGCAAACATCGAATTGCCCACGGCGCTGGACACGGTGGTGTCCGTCAGCGCATCGAGTCCGACGTAGACAATGCCCTTGCGGCGCACCACATCCATCCATTCAAAGATCGGCCTCGCATCCTGCTCGTCCTGGTAATCCGGTGAGATCAACCCGGCGATGGTGCCGGTGGTCAGCTTTTCCATCAGCGGGCCGACGGAGCTGACGATCTTGTCGAAATAAGTCTTGTCGTATTTGAACGCGGAAATCAGCCCGTCCAGGACGGGATCGTAAATGGCCTTCTCCTGCAACAAGCGCATGCAGGCGATGGCTTCCATCGACCGCCCACGCAGGGCATTGGGCAGGTTGCGCTCTTTGATATCCGCCGCGCGCTCTTCAACCAGAGACGCCCAGGCTTCGAAGCCGGCAACGTCGGCACAGTGGCCGGCGTATTCCACAAACAGCGGCTCGATGTCGTTGATGTAGCGGCGGATCTGCTGGTAGTCCGGCCGGCGTTTCAGGGCCACCAGGGAGCGCGCAATGATATTGACGAAGCGCCAGGCGAACTCCTTGAAGGCAGCGGAGTTGCCCTCGTTGGGCAGCTGATTGGCGATGCGGGTCGCGACCTCGGTGATGCGGGAGAAGTTACCGATGGCGTTGTAACGCGCCGACAGTTCCGGAAAGCCGAGATGGAACAGATAAAAATCGTCCAGCCGACCGGCGCGCTTCGCCTCGGCGTAGATGCGACGCAACAGATCGGCATCCCCTTTCGGATCGAAGACGATGACGACATCGCCCCGGCGGATGTCCTGGGTAATCAGCAGTTCCGCCAGGCGTGTCTTACCGACGCGCGTGGTGCCCAACACCAGCGTGTGCCCGACCCGTTCACCCAGATCCATCCACAAGGGCTGCTCTTGCGGTTCAACCGCGTGCAGGGCGGGCTTGCCGCCGACGGCCGGTAGTGGCGCCAGCGGGTTCCAGCGGCTGCGACTACGCAGGGCTTTGGCCAGCAAAGACAGGACTGGCATCGATTCCCAGGCAACTTCCTTTTGTCGTGCCCACTGGTAGAGCGTGCCCGGCTGAACGTAACGTTGAACCTCGGGCTTCAGGGTATCGCGCAGACGCTGGGTGTGTTGCTGGGTCCAGCGAAAGCCTTTGCCCAAAAACAGCTTATGGCGACTGACGGGGATCTGGTTTGCCCGCACCTGGTAATCCGGCAGCCGCTTCATGTGATGCTGGTAGCGCAACACACGCCATGCTTGACGGCCCCGCCACAAGCCAAAACCGAAAAAGGTCAAGCTGGTGGCCATTGCGATACCGGGTGGCATCATCAAGGCCCAAGGGGCGAGCCAAGCCAGCGTACCCGCCGCAAACGCCGTACAGGTGGACCACAACTCCACGGGGGGCCGCAACAGGGCTTCCATCGGATGCGTGCTCATTGCCGGATGCCATCACGGGTAATCAATACCGGGTAATGGTGAATACCCAGTGCGGCGGCCAGATCACTCCCGGACCCCAGAGTGATGGATAAGTCCTGCGCCACTTCAGCAACCCGTCGAACATCCGCCTCGGTATCGGCTTGTACCAACATGCCCACCGCACCCAGGGCTTTGAGAGTGTCGTGGTGAGTCGCCAGCCATTGCACTGACAACGCATCCGAGCCGATGAGAAAGAAGGGGAGTGGATTCCCTTGCGCCAAACGCGCCAGGGCTTCGGGATTCAGTTGGCTATCGGCGGTATCGCCAACCGCCAGTCCGGGTGACCGTATGGGCAATAAATTGCTGAGAGTCGCCGGACCGAGCAAGGACTTTGAAGATAGATTCTGGTCGCTCGATTCAGCCGGGGCGGTCGATTGAGCCTTCTTTGACAAAAGTGGGCTGAGTAACGGCGCTAAGGGCCGGGTCTGGCCACTGTCATAAATCACCGCCAGCTCAGCCAATGCGGAAGAGTTCATGACCAACCCGAGCACGAGGACTGACAACGATAGTTGTTTACGGATTCTCAAAGCGAACCTCTTGTGGTGTATCGGTCAACCGCATCAAGTGCGCCTTGACCCGCTGACCGTATCGATCAGCTCGGGCAGGATCGTTGGGTGCGTGATAGCAGCCGGCGCTTTGAATCCAGTGGCTGTGTTCGACGAAGCAGTCGCGCAGGATCGCGGCGGCCACACGCAGGTTGTGGTAGGGATCCAGCGCTTGCCAGGACGAGCCAAGGACTGAACGGTGGTAACGCCAACTGATTTGCATCAGCCCGATATCCACCGAGGTTTTCGTTTGCGTCAACACCGCCTGCAGGGCCTGCCATGCCATCTGACGCGACGGGAAATAGTGCCCTTCCCCATCAATATTGAGCGCCCACGGCCAGGGGCGGAACTGTCCACCGCTGAGCGAGCTTTGTCCGCTCTCGGTCAAGGCCACCGCGTAGAGCAGACCAGGAGGCAGGCCGTATTCGCTCGCGACTTGCTGATACCCCACTGGCACGGATTGCGACTGCGCGGCCGTCGACCACCACAGCAAACCGATGACACAAGGTATGATCGGCCAACTCCCCATGACCGGCGCCCGCTAGAATCGTGATACCGGCAAGGGCATCAAGCGATCATCCCGCCGCAGTATCAATACGGGCAAATCTTGTCCTTGCAGACCCGTGTGTGCGGAGACCTTACCTAGCGCACCGGCGTCGATGTTCAGGGTAATCTTGTGCTCACTCACCCATTGGGGATCGATCTGTTTCGAGGCCGCCCAGTCACGTATGCGGGATTCCTCACCGGCAAACACATCGATCAGGTACAGATCGATGCCGGAGAACTGTTTGATCTGGCTAACCAATCGCTCCAGCACCGCATCGCAGGTCGGGCATTGGGTATCGGTAAAGAACAACACCCGGTCAGACGATTGCCACACGAATTTTCCAGCCAGACCTTGATCCGGCTTGGTGGACGCTACAACACTGGGGTCGATCAATAAACCGTTGGGGAACAAGCGCCGTTGGGCGTCGTCGTAGGCCCGCTGAAACGCCAGAATGCGTTCGGCATCGTCACGCATCATCACTGCCCACTGTTCAGCGTAGCGCCGACGTTCATCGGCACTACGGGCGTGGATGCCAAGCACTTCGAGGGGTGACAAGGTCGCAGGACTCACGCTGCCCCGGATACCTTGCAGCAAAGATTGGTAACGCTGCCATTCCGATTCATCTAATCCCCACGAGTCAGCACGAAACGTCTGAGAATCGATACGTTCTGTCGCAGATTGCTCGATCGCCAGAGTGTTCGAAGGTTGTGACTCGGCTGCCTGTTGAGTATCCGCGTTCACGGGCAACGTGATGAAAAGACAGAACCCGACTAATGCGATGGCAGGTTTTCTCATGCGATGCTCAATGGTCATCTTCATTGACCTGTTGATCAACGGGCACGGTCAGATCGCGCTGAATGATCAGCTGATACTCCTGATCACAAATACGCACGGAGCATTCCCGATCGTCTATCTGATCGCCGATCGAAACCGCCTCACTTTCAGCACGCGGTTCCGGATCAACTTGCCTGGACTCAGCACCCAAAAACCATGCGGTAACAAAAACGATAGCAATGACGAAGGCCTCCATTACTGCGCACCTCCCGTCACATTGGGGGAAGAAATATCCACGCAACGCTCGAACGCAATGAGGCGGTGAACGGGATCCTGGATGAGATGAAAAGCAGGACCGATCATAAGTCCCATCACGGTTTGAAGTGGCATGGGCTCAAAGCGGCGATGCACCGCTGGCAGTGGCAGCGCCAGCATGGCTTTCGCCTCCTCCGACAGCACAGCATCGGCCGCCAGGCGATAGCCGGAATCTCGCAACATCCAGTGGAAAGCCTCCCCCACACTTTCGATGTCGCCTGGAATCGTGATCGCTCTCGTCACCGATAACAGATCCCGCTGCCCGGTGGTCGGCTGAGCGGCCATCACTGAATAGCGACCCGTTTGTATCAGCGTGGTTATCGTTGTGACGGGCTGGTCTGCCGCCACTACCGAATGGCTCCCGACGGCAGCACCAGAACAGCACACCAGTATCGTTAGGAGACGAGGGATTCCGTGATGTTTAAACGAAGACATGTTTTGGCCTCGATCGTGATGAATGGCATCATGATCGCCAAGTGAGCTTCTGGCGTGAATGGTTAATCCACTCGGGGAGTGTCGTACTTTTTTGGGGTAATCGGATTTAATGGTTGATTGGGAGCCTTTACGAGCTATCATCAAATCTGGCGTATGGCTGAAGTATCAGACGGCGGCCTTTCTGTCGTCACTCACTTCCAATCCGTCTCTGAATTGAACCCTTTCGATCACCTTGGTCAGGCGGCTGATAGACTCCGTGAAGGCGTTGGTGGCGGGTGCCTGTCGAGGTAAGGTTATGCTCACTTCTCGCCAGTAGCCGACGGCCCTAATCTGATCGTTCCAGACTTCGTTCTGACTCTCCAGGATGGTCAAATCTATTCAACCATTTCACCCGCTTGCATGGATGGGCAGATCACGATAGGGGACATCACGCTTGCCGAATCGCGCGAACCGAACCTGAATATCGCATTTCTCACAGGCGGTGGGCTCGGTGGGCTACACTTGGAAACGGAGGCAGCCGTCCATCTCCCGGGTACTATTTGCACAATATTCGGAAAGTCGAAGAAAATTATCAGGTAGCTTCGACATTCGGAAATCGACGTTATGCCTCATCAATGGCTAGTGCCGGATCTTTTTCTGGGCGTCCAACGCAGAGCGAATCCCCCGCGCCAGTACTTCAGGATCGCCATTGCCCCAGTAGTGCAGAAAATAATAGGGCGGCGTCTCGCCCACCATGTGGTTATGCAGGGCGACGATATGGATGCCGGCGCGGCGCAGGGCATGCATCACCGTCTGAACTTCTTCAGCGGTCATGGCGAAATCCCCGTCGACAACCGCATGGTCCTCATTCCCAGAGAAGGCTGCCCAGGTCGATAGCCCCATTGATGCGCCAAATTCAGTGTCGTGCATGGTGGCGCTGCGTCCAAAAGTAAATTTCAGTACCTGACCATTGAGACTGCCTTCGGCACCCAAAATGGTTTCCAGTGACTCGGCGTCATATTCCCCAGTGATTTCGGGCGCATTTCCGGGAAAACGCTTCGCCGGGGTAGGGTGCTCCTTGCGCACCGCCTTGATGGCGTCCCACATGGCTTTGACGCCTTGAGCAAGCTTTTCGGTACTCTGCCCGTGGCCACCGATGTGCATAAAATAAACGGGCGGGCGGTCGAACACGAAATGGTTGTGCAGGGCGGTGATTTCGAGGCCATGGGCGAAAGCAGCATCCATCGCCGGGGTAATTTCATCCTCAAACACCACCGTGTCTCCCATCAGCATCACGCCGCCGTCCGGCATTGCCTTGAAGGCGGCCCAACTGCCCAAACCTGCTGGCGTCGGGAGCCTCACCCCGTCTACCATGACCGGCACATCGTCGCGTTGCCAACCGACGCGTACGACACCGTCCGGTTTAACCGTCGCCGGTGTATCCATAGCCTTACCAATAACATCAGAATTGAGACCGCTGGGCGCATCTGCGATGACCATTGGCGTCTGCACGAGTAGGGCGTATGCGATGATGAGTATCTTAAATGGTTGGGTTTTCATGGCTATCCTCCATTGTTGAATTTCAATTTGGCGGGCGTCCAAATTGTTCGTGGTTCATAGTGACGAGCCGGATACTGACCTCCTCGACTAGCCTCTCACAGTACCGGAGCTCCTCCGAATAGCAGGTAGTAAGCAATACCCAGCAGTGCGCTGACGAAAATCACCGGCAACATGCCCACCTTGAAACGCAGTATGGCGATAAAGGCGCCCAGCGCCAACACGACACTGGCAATCTGAATGCTGCCCCAAGTCGGCACCAGCCACTGCATGCCAAAGGCCCGGATAGTGTCCACCTCGCCAAAGGCGACGTGCACTGCGAACCAGATGGCGAGATTCAACATGGCGCCCACGACGGCGGCAGTCACCGCAGACAAGGCCGCGCTTACCGCCTGATTCCCGCGCAGCGTTTCCACGTAAGGCGCCCCCAGGAAGATCCATAAAAAGCAGGGAACGAAAGTGACCCAGGTCGCCAGAACCGATGCAAGAATACCCGCCGTGAAGGGATCAAGCGATCCGGAATCCCGGAAGGCGCCCATAAAACCCACGTATTGCACCACCTGGATCAGCGGGCCGGGCGTGGTTTCCGCCATGCCCAGGCCATCCAGCATTTCGCCTGGCGCCAGCCAGCCGTAATTCTGCACTGCCTCCTGAGCCATGTAAGCCAATACTGAGTAAGCACCACCGAAGGTGACGACCGCCAGCTTGCTGAAGAAAAGCCCGATTTGGGTGAAGACATTGTCATAGCCCAGCGCCATAGCCAGAACGACGAGTGGTGTGAACCACAGCGGCAGCCAGATGGCGAGTACCTTGAATGCCCGTTTGCGTGTTGCTTGGGTATGGTGTGCCGCGCCGCCATTCATCATGGCGTCGATTGCCCGTCCGGCGTCCTCGGGCGTATCGTGCCCCTTGATGACCACGAAACGATCCGGGTCCAGATGCCGTCCCAGCAGACCGATGAGCCCTGCAGTCAGGATCACCACCGGAAACGGTACGGCAAAAAAGAAGATCGCGATAAAAGCGGTGGCGGCCAGTGCGTACATATAGGCATTTTTGAGGGCGCGTTTGCCGATACGGATGACCGCCTGAATCACGATCGCCAGCACAGCCGCCTTGATCCCAAAAAACAGCGCCTGCACCAGGGTCGCGTCCTGGAAGCCGGCATAGAGCACACTCAACACCAGGATGCTCAAAAAGCCCGGCAGCACAAATAGACCGCCCGCCACGAGTCCACCCTTGACGCCATGCCGCAGCCAGCCGATGTAGGTGGCCAGTTGCTGGGCTTCCGGACCGGGCAGCACCATGCAGTAATTCAGAGCGTGCAGGAACCGGTTTTCACTGACCCAGCGCTTTTCGTCCACCAGGATGCGGTGCATCACCGCGATCTGACCGGCGGGACCGCCGAAACTCAGGATCGCGATCCGCAGCCAGACGCGCACGGCCTCCCCGAACGAAATATGGTGGCCGAATTCGTTGATTGTTCCGCCTGCCGTTTGCTCGTTGATTTGGTGGGTTCCATTGCCCGGAGGCGATTTCGGGTATGAAGGCTCCTGCATGCTTTATTTCCCCTTTGTGTACGTTGCGTGCAGGCTGTCGAAAACCTGATTGGCGGCCAGCAATAGTTGGTCATCATCGGTGTGGGTTTCACGCAGGCCCATCAAGACGCACTCAACCCCGGAGGCCTCCGGTGGCTGATGGCCGCCCACATCAAGGTAGTGCACCATTTCTCCTATCCGTTGCAGAGCAGGTTGGTGTAGATCGAAGCTTGCCAGCAGGGTCTCGAAGGTGACTTTTTCAGCCACGTGGGTGAAGGTTGCCCCATCGAAATCGAATCCCAGCGCCTCATCGGGGCAGTCGTCCGGCGAAGCCAGCCACAGAAAGCGCGCGGACAAATCGATAAAACGGCCAATCAGCCAGGCGCTGGCCAGGCGATCCACCCAGGGGCGCTGCCTCGTCGCCCACAGCCTGCCTTGGTAATCGGCACGATCAAGATGCCGGATCGCGCCCAGTGCAGGCTGCGGTTCATCAGGCGACAGAACCCTGTTGGCGTCGGTTTCCAGCTGCTGCAGGGCCGTATCGGTCCGATCAACTGCAGCTCCGGGAAAAAAGTCTATCTGTGACAATCGTGTAAAGCGTTTGCGCAGTTTGCGCGTTTCCTTCATGACCTCCAATGCGGATTCTGGCGAAAGCCTGCCCCGTAGTTCTGTAATTGCCGAGAGCAACACCTCATAGTCTTCCGAACGATCGAACAGTGCAGAGAACTCACCGGCTTCCGGGCAGTCGGTGGGCAGCACGTGTGCGACTCCCCCGGCCTCACGGACGTCGCTGGCAATTACCCCCAACTTCTCGAAATGATCAGGTTGGGCAGGCAGCAGATAGACGCCGTCGCGGAGCGAAGCCGCCCCCAACGCCTTGATGGAGCGCCAAGCCCGCATACGCACCGTGGCGTTTGCAGTGGGGAGAGAGAGTACTAACAGCAACCATGACATTCTGTAGAGCTTACTACTAACTTGCAATATACACTACTGATTTTTTGGTTCGACCAGATCTTCCGATGAGGGATCTGTCTGGACGCTCCACTCCCTATGACGGAATCAACCAGATAATCCGGATACCTCCTTTCTGTAGACCGCTTATCTGCCTAAGTAGACTGCGCTGATTTGTTCTCGGACGTGGCCCAATTCACGACTGATGGTGAGTCGTGCCTGATGGTCCTGTTGTCGTTGCTCAATGCTTAAACTGTTTGCGACCGGTCCACCCGCCGCAGGACAGGCCCAACCCGTCAACGCCTGATAGCGTGACTGGGCATACGCATGGCGCAGGCCATGCAGTTTCGATAAACCTGCCTGAGTGGTATGACGTTCGTAGGTCCGCAACTGTTGGATGTAGGTTTTCTGCGGTGGAATCAGGGAACCAGATCCCACCAGTCGGTGGGCACGATTCAAGACGGCACGCTGTTCCTGAGTTAGCACCGGCACGATCCGCGTCTTGCCCCCTTTCGTCCAGCTGGCTTTCAGGCGAACGTGATCACCCTGGTCGGCATAAGCTGGGATAAATTTGATTGCCTCCTCCCTGCGCAATCCGAAGGCGCGCTGTAACTCCAGAGTCATTCGCACATGCTCATCTTTAACGCTGCTCAACGCATCGTTACCGACAACCACCGCCTTGGAGTGTTGACTGACGAACTGCCGATCGGGAATGCCGTAGAACTCATTCGATCGGGCGATAACATTGCGCCTATCCACCTTGGCGGCCCACCAGCGCAGGCAATTCATACGGTTTTTGATGGTACCGGCCGCCATGCCCTCGCTGAGCCAGCGTTTCACCAGGGCGTCCACGTGCTTCGGCTTCAGGGATCGGGTGGTCATGCGCCGATACCCCATCTCCTGCAGTTGATTGGCAATCTGGTTAAGTATGCGCGCGCGATTGGCTTGCGTACTGTAACTGCCATCGCGATTGCGTTTGCACAACTGTTTCAATTGGTAGTTCAGGTCTCTCATCGTGTACTTTCCAGTCTGGTAAGTGTTTCTGACCAACCACAGGCTCGTAGCCTGACTGGGTCCGCCGAAGCGGATGGGTCAAGGGACACTACTCCCCTTTCGACCTGATAAGCCTGGTCGCAGGCAACCTGGCTGCTCTTCTGCTGAAGATGGTGCCGGGTAAACCAATGGACTCTAAGAGTCAGTTGCGATGGTGAGTACTTCACCTCCTTTTAAATGAGCGGAACCATCGGTCCGCGAGTTGAAAGAAACCGTCGGTTAAACGGCGCGTTGGAAGTCGGCTACTTGCAAGCCGGGTTTGAGGTGGCGTTAGCCAGATTGAAGTGAGGACGAACGTCCTGCTATTGAGGAAACGTTGAAGATGAGCCGCAGCTGATGCTGTGCGCCATGGTAGCTCGGCTGGCGCCGTTGCCGTTTTTGCCATTTTCGATGGCGAGGGCGACAATCCTCATCCACGTTACCGCCGTGGCCGCGTATGGAACTGTTTACGTTTCTTGGCCGCTAGTATAGTTAGAGCGAACTCGCTGGGAACGCATCAATCCGAGCGCAATCCGTTGTCGTTCCGTGCTCCGCCGCCCTCGTCACTACCCCGCTTCGCTAAGCAGTGACGAGGGCTTCGTTCGAATCAACTACCACGCCAGGTCTGCGACCTGTCATGGACGTTGAACAAGTAGATCTGTTCGACCCACGGTTACACTGGAACCACCATGGGGCTGTACGCTGGCGACCGACAATTTTTACCGTACGGGATATATTCTTACGCAAGCAAGCCAATACCCTGATATTTATCCCGTACGGTAAATATTTGTTGATTTAGCTGCGTCTGCATGCTAATTTTTACCGTACGCTCATTTTTTGGATAAATTATGGCTCACGATCAGGTGCAATACGGTGCAATCCGATCCGCTGAGGATCTCGGCAAGCTGGTGCGTGCTCACCGGAAACAGAGAAAACTGACGCTGGAAACGATCTCGGGGCTGGGTAACCTGAGCACCCGCTTTTTATCCGAATTCGAGCGTGGCAAGGAAACCGCGGAGCTGGGCAAAGTGCTAAAAGCGCTGCGCACCCTGGGACTGGAGGTGGTCATCCAGCCGCGCAGGGTTGCCGTGCCCAAGCCGTCGCCCTCACAAGAGGGAGAAGGCCATGCTTGATCCGGATGGTCTCAACGTCTGGAATGATCAGCGACTCGTTGGCTATTTGTGGCGCAACACCCAAGGCCTGATTGGCTTCCGCTACGAAAAGGAATGGCTTACCCAAGGCGGATTTGCCATCTCCCATAGATTGCCATTGCGACAGGAAGACTTTGTGCCGGAAGAGGGACTCGCCCACCGCTTCTTCGCCAACCTCCTGCCGGAAGGTGGTGCTCGTGATCAGGTTATCCGCGATCTAAAGATCGCCAATACCGATTTTGATCTGCTCAGAGCCATCGGCGGTGAATGCGCCGGGGCCTTGTCGATTCTCCAGGCAGAACAGAAACCTTCCACACAATACGCGTATTACGAACTCTCGGAACAAGAACTCGCCAAGCTGGTGACACGCCGTGGTCAGGTTTACACATGGACTGAAAACGAACGTCCCCGTCTGTCTCTGGCCGGAGCGCAAGACAAGTGTCCTGTGTTGATCAAGAATGGTGCCTGTTGGTTGCCTAAAAAAGAATCGCCATCCAGTCATATCCTCAAATTCGAATTATCCGATTACCGCCACCTGCCTGCTTACGAAACCTTCACGACACTGCTGGCAGGCGCTATTGGTTTGCCTGTAGTCGATATCCAACTGCGCTCGATAGCAGACACGCACTATGCATTGATTGAGCGTTATGATCGGCACCAGCTGGGTAGCGGTCAGATGGTAAGACTGCATCAGGAAGATTTCTGTCAGGCGCTGGGTTTCGGCCACGAACGCAAGTACCAGGAGGATGGCGGCCCTTCCTTCGCAGACTGCTATCGGCTCGTCCAGGATGTTTCCAGTGATCCCGCCAACGATCTGCAGTATTTACTGCGATGGCAGATTTTCAATGTCCTGGCGGGTAATTCGGATGGTCATGCCAAAAACCTTTCGCTGCTATACAGGGCCAATGGCGAAATACAGCTAGCCCCTTTTTATGACCTCGTTTGCACTCGGGCCATTGAACGTATTGACTATCATCTGGCATTTTCCGTTGGCAATGAAAGAAATCCAGGCATCGTTTCCACAAAGCACTGGGATGACCTGGCGCAACAATGCGGTTTGCGTGCTCGGTTTCTGCAAGGCCAGGTGCAGGATGTTGCTGTCAGTCTGTTGGAGCACCTGCCGCCGACGAGAGAAAAGTTTGAAACGTTGTACGGGAAATATCCCGCGCTGCAACGGATCGAAAAGGTCGTGAATAAACAGTGTCGGCGCACGATCAGCGAATAAGTGCGCCTGGCAAGGTTCTCAACGAACAACGAACTATGCATCGGCATTTTAATGAAATGGGGGTGCCACTTTATCCCAAGTGGCCAGGGCAAGGAGCCGATTCGATCGGCGACATTAATCTTCGTTGGGCAGCATGATCGTGACGACCGGTTCACCGGCATCACCGGGGCCAACCATCAGTTTCAAACTCACCTCGCGGGCTTCTGTCGAATGCCCGTCTTTCGGCACGCGGTACAACGAGAACAGCAACCGATCACCAGGGGCAGTAGCCGTTCGAATGGCGTAGAACGCCATAAACAGCACGTCCCACAAACGGCCAGACTCGTCCTGGTGCACTTGAAAGCGGTTATCCCGCTCTGTCCAGGCAACGCAATCACACCAAGCGGTGTGGGTAAGTGCGACTGGCCATTTGAAGCCAGCCTCACGTGCCATAGCGGTAACATCGATCAGGACGCCATCTTCGATAGCCTGTGCACGATTGTAACTTGCGACAACAGGACCGAAGACATCTTCCAACGACTTGTGTTCTGAATTTTTCATAAGGTTTCTCCCTGGAGAAATGAATTAAGAAATTCAGGGAGCACCTCCTTCCCATTGGGGAAGAAGACTCCCCAATGGGTTGATTGAATGGATTTACAGCAATCCGCGTTCGGCGAAGGAAACTGATTCCCCCACCGTGACCACAAAGTGATCCAGTACACGAATATCAACGAGTGCCAGCGCCTCTTTTAAGCGCCGGGTAATCGCTTCGTCCGCGTGACTGGGCTCGGCGACACCACTCGGGTGATTGTGAAAAAACATCACCGCTGCCGCGTTAAGCGTCAACGCCTGTTGCACCACCACGCGGGGGTACACCGAGGCACCATCAATGGTTCCCTGGAACAACTCTGCGGCTTCGATTACCCGATGCCGGTTATCCAGGTACACACAACCAAAGACTTCCGCTTTGCGTTCAGCCAACAACATCCGCAAGTAATCACGGGTGTGGTTGGGGCTCGGTAACTCAAGGCCCGGCTGGTGCAGGTCCTGCAATATCGCAAAGGCCAGCTGCAGCAGGGATTGCTTTTCAGGATCGTTCAACGACGCCATGCGAATGGCCGCAAAGCGGTTTTTAGGAATCACCCGGGAAGGTGAGGATTTGGAAGCCATGAGCGGTCTCCTTGAAGAGTCGAGGAGACCTGCCCAGCAAGGGAGAATCTCCCTCGCTGGGTTGAAAGATTGATCGCATCACAAGATGCGATCAGATTTGGTCGTCAGGCTACGGCGTTGTGGGTCTCAGCCGTCGGCGCCGGAAAGGGCTGACCTTCGACTTTGATCCACTGGAACCGCAGTAACCGGGACTTCAGGCTGATGCCCGTCGTACCGGCTCGATCACCGTTTTTGA
Source organism: Gammaproteobacteria bacterium (assembly GCA_016718385.1). GTDB lineage: Bacteria > Pseudomonadota > Gammaproteobacteria > Pseudomonadales > UBA5518 > UBA5518. The sequence goes on along the minus strand of JADKDK010000004.1, from coordinate 821,179 downwards.
AGATGAAGGTTTCGGCTTGCAAATCACTGAGGTGAAAACCCACCAGCACTTTAAAGTCAGCTTCCACCGCAGGCATTAGCTGACGCACCAGATCCTTCGCCTCTTCACCCACCACCACGCACTCGAAATGCGTGTGCTGAACGTTATCGGCTGGCCCTCGTAGCGCTGCGATGGTGACACTGAGAAAGGGGAACCCATTCTCGGGTGTCACTTCGCGAACCCGGTTGAGGTAACCGATGCCGTGGATATCAAGATCGAAATACTTCGGTTTTTCAGGGGTAGTTTGTCTACTGGTCATAACAGTTTCTCCTTGAACATAATGGAAAGCCGGAGAACACGATTCCCTGGCGGGAAGGTGTTTCCCGGCAGGGTGAGTAAAATCAGGACAAGCCCTGATACTGGATTGACGGTAAAACCGCGATGTCACTTGCACAATCCGCTGACATCTTCTTCGCCACTGAGACCGCAGTGGCCACGTACAAAGTCCTTAACCCTCCCTCACCGGGGCGTCGCAGACAAACTGCAGGTACTTGAGCATGCCCCTTGCGTTAGCAAAAGCGGCATGGTCGGCCATGATTTGATTGGGAAACCAGTTGGCAATATCAGCGGCTAACGCAGCACTTCCACCGCCGACGAACAGCACACGATCCAACTCCACACCGAGTCCAAGCTTGCGGCGGGTTTCGGTATAGAGTCGTTCCACCAACTCGCGTTTTGCTTCCGCCACCATGGCCGAGACATCGTGATCCTTGCCATGCAAACGCAACAGATGTGTATCGACGGCCCGACTGATACTCTGCTCGCCGAGCTCGTTGATATCGAACTGTTCCTGTATACGGTTCGCCACGCGAATCTTGACGTTCAGCATGCCGCGATTCAGAGAGCCGGAGGAACCGTGCACAATGCCCTGGTCCTGGACCACTACATAATCCGTAGTGCGGCCACCGATATCGACAATGGCGATGGGCGCGTTGACGCGATCCGCATCCAACGTCACACCATCATCATCGGTCATAACAATCACATAGTCGTACCAGGCAGCTAGCGCCTCCGGAATAACTTCATGAAAGGCGATGCTCACCTTTAGGAGCCCCTGTTGCGCTGACCTTTGCGATGCTTTTCTGGCAACAACAGGCTCAACCGCCAATTTCAAACCATCCCTTTTGGCCTGGATCGCTTGTCGTCGTTGCTGACCATCGTTGCGGTAAAAGGCGGAGACCGGCAACCCAGTCACCACATGGACGGATCGGCCCGACAAACCCGCCTGTTGCAGTGCATGCTGGACGATCACCCGATTCAGTGCCGAACCCGGGTATTCATCGAATTGGGTGGGCTCACCATCGACCGCACCGACGGAATACACACTGCCACCGGTTTCATACTCAAAAATTTTCTGTTCCTCATCCCGTATCCAGGTGACACCGGCCGACCCCATGCGTGCCCGCGAAGGCACCGCCAGGAGGCGACCATCCGGTAACGCCACTTTGGTATAGGCATAGCCGTCATCGAGACCCACCTGTCCCACCGCCATGGGATGAGTGGTCACGGGTGGTTTGTCTTCGTCAGACAATTTCTCATCGGTCAGTTCTGTCATGGTGCGATTCCTGATATCGGGGTTAGCTGTCTTTACTCACCGATCACTCGTCTCAGGTGTGTAAAGGGTTTTCTGGCGTCGTTTGGAGGAGCAAGCCTGGCGCGTTCGCTGTTGTGTGAGCTGCCAGGTGACCGCGCAGCGTGATCGACCATCGTCTCGGTTGTTCGCGGCTGGACGGAACCCGCTCCGCGACTTCCGTTTATCTGGGTGGATGTACACGGCTGGCTCATAGGAATTGTGTGTGCCGGCAGCGCTTGCTCAGATCTGATGGCCTGACACTCGCTTCGAAATCCCACCAGCAACAGCTGTCGCAACCACTCGTTTTGTCTGCTGTTAGGCAGGCGGCGTAGACGCTGAAGCACCATCGCTTCGAGTGGAATTCGCGTATCGAGTGAGATTACGAGCTGCTGAAGCGTGCTGGTGGCCACGGCGGTCAGGTCTCGTCAGAATCTGCGATGGCGTTGCTATTCTTCTGTTGAAATGCCAGTGGACGCAGAGACGGCAACCGCTCACCATTGAGGATGTCCTGGGGAATCTCGCCCATCCGTTCCCTCGCTTTGATGGCTGCCGGTGTTCCCTGCCGGATGTCGTGGCGACGAACGTCCAGACTGTGATACCCCTGGGGCAACGCAAACACCCGGCGCACCCATCGCCCGCTAGCCGACACCTGCTCAATGAGGTCAGTGGGCATGTCGAGACCTAAGTGATGCAACGTCATGTCTGTGCACATCAACCGGTCGTACTCACCCAGCAACTGTGCAGCACGGAAGGCATAGGGATTGGCGAACTGTAACGATACGCGCTGTGGTCGACTCGATTGTGCGACGGTGAATTCGAAAGCACTGTTGGATTCAGTGATAAGGGCGTCCATCCTTTGCTGCAATCCCTGCAGCTGTGCTCGGATATCGGCAACGCCCTCTTCCACTTTGAGTAACCACCAGTCGGCATAAGGGTCGTCGAAGCGGACGGCCTGCCATAGCGACTTCAGCCGATCTGCAAAGCCGATCAATCCCATAATGGCAGGCTTGCCATCGACTGCACGGCGGCCGCGGATCAGGCTCTGGGCCTGATACGTCTGAATCGTCAACCAGACTTCACCCTGCAGGGCGCCTGGCACTGACTCGTTTTGATTTTCAGCTGTACTCTCGTGTGACTGCTCTGAGTCTGAATTCATTTGCGTCATTCCCTTCAAGATCAACTCTGACGTGCTATGAATCCACGAATGGGAAAATGGCACCACGGAATATCCATCCGACTGGTGCAGTGTTTTGCGTTGCTGCGATCAGATGGTTCCAGTGGAAACAGTGCAGGGAAGTAACGACGGAGATATGTCACATCACGTGTGATAACGGGCGGTCGCGCTATTTGTCCATATTCAATGATGCTCGTAACTTGGCCAGCTGCTCCAGCCCATAGGCTTGGTTTCGTGCTCGCTCTTCAGCCGCTTTACTTTTCTGTTCTTCGTTTTCTGGCGGTGGTACGTGATGTGCCCGATCTTGTCTTGCCTCGGCCACCTTGATCCCGAGGTTGGGCACAAATTCGCCTTGTTGTGCCGCCTTGCACAGCGAATGCAAGAACCGCAGCTCGTCATAAACCGGCTTCATGCCTTTTTGCTCAGACTCCAGACGACCCTGAAGTTCGTCGAGCACCAACTGCCGATCATCAGGATTGATCATGGCAAGATACCTGTCCGCCAAGTGTTTCTGGTTCTCCGACAAGCGCGGCGGATAGATCAGCGCTCGCTCTGTTGCCGACGGGACTGATGGATTGGATTCAGAAAATGTTTTCTCTTCATGGTTTGTATTTTGTGTAGTGGTTGTTGTAGTTGTTTTTTTATAATGACTACTACAACGACTACTGTAGTGTTCCTTTTCCTCCGCCTTTGAATTTTGGTCCTGGACGGATTGTGCTGATGCGCTGGCCTCGGACGAATTTTTCAGTTTCCCGATGGTCGCGGCGTGAAAGGTAAAATAACGACCGCTTCTGCTGTGGTTTCCGCTGGAATCTGACAATTGTTGGGCGGCTTGCAGTCGACGCTCAATAGTTGACTCCTTCCGTCCTAACGACTCGCCTTCCTGAATATCCTTATCCAGACTCTCCAACACAGCTTGCGCCACGCGCCGGACGCGGGCGTGATGATGATCCTGGGATTGGGTGACAAATGCCATGTAGGACTCATCCAGGTACAGGGCATCGACCAGAGGCAGGGGTTCATCGTGAAGACTGTAGACATTGCCAGTGAAACGGCCGCTTTTTTGACGCACTCTGGCGCACAGCGTGAGCCAACGCGTCAAGCGCAGAATGGCAATAGCACGAGAGACAGTGGAGGTTGAGGAAACGTTGGTTTTAGCTGCAATGGTATCGTAATCGGGGAACGCCGTTCGTCCTCCAGTCTCCCTGGCATGGAGCATGATAACCATCCATACCAGTTTATCGACGGGTTCCAACACCGGGTCCTGGATGACCATGGCCGGCACGGCCTGATGCCAATTCCCCATGAACAACATGGCATCCGGTAACGATGGATCACTCTGGGCACGAACCTTGGCAACAGTTGCCTTGATTAAAGCGTCGAGAGCAACAGTTTCTGGTCGCAGCGCATCCGCTTCATGGGCCATTCTCGGCAACCCGCCCGGACGTCGCGGCACCGCTTCCCTCACCGTAGGTTTCCCAACGCTGCACCAGCGCCCAAATCGATCGCAATCCAATGCCTGTCTGTTGCTGTAGGTCGAGATAGTCCTCTGCAGTTAATGTGGGTTTGTCATCCGCCTGTACCTTACTCTGCCAGGCATACCAGAGCGCGTGCGTATCGGTTTCATTCAGTTCGGGAGGCCTACCCACGGCCGGCGCCAGCGTCAACAATCGGCGCCATCGAGTGTATTCCCGAGAACTCACACCAAACAGCTGCTGCATCATCTCTAACGGTGCGTCCGCGACCAGCAATGTTCGCTGTAGATCCTCAGATTCCCGCTGATGACGCAGGTGATCGAGCATCGGCCAAAAAACATCACGATTGAGACCAATCTGCAGACAATGCACACGCAGTGCATCGGCCCGATAGAGATCGGCCAGATTCATCTCTTTCAGGGCGTCCAGTTCTTTGGGGCCAAAGTTCATGGCACGCAATGCTTGCTGATCCCCCTCTGCCAGACATCGCATGGCGTACAACAGCACGGCGGTGGTGAGGTCGGCTTCCTTATTGGACGACATCGCTTTCACCTCCCTGTTGCGCCCAAAGCTCGACCCCGGTATCGAAGGCTAACCGTTTAATGCTCCGGTAGGAGTCCATCATTTGCAGCAAACGCTGCCAGTCTGGCGGGTTCAATTGTTGCCAGAGCTGGCTGTTGAGATGGCCGGGATCAGGCGTCCAGACACTGCCAAAGAGCAGACCGGCATCATGGAATGCCAAGGCCTGGTATAGGGGCGAGTCTTTATCAAGGTAGGCCAGGACAATGTCCGTGGGAGCGACGGTCAACTCTGAGCTCGCAGCCAACTGCCACCAGAGTGCGGACACTAAATCCAGCATGTCCTGGTCAAGGGATTCCCGCAGCTCCGGTGAAGGCACATCAATCAGCAGAAAGCCCAAGCCCTGATCCGGCAGACGAATGACTGTCTCGTGCAGTCCGTGGGATGTCGCCAACGTTACGGCGCACTCCCACAACTGGCTCCGCAAAACGTCAAGATTTCTTTGCTGACCGCCTTTTTGGGAATTCGGCGCAGAGTTCAACTCAGCTGCCATGTTCGATTGGTCTTTGCTTTTGTTGTGACCACTCGCTGGTGAATCGATGTCAGCAGGCTGCTTTTCCAATGTCGTCGTATTCGATGACGGCCCACTATCAGAATGCTCCTGGTGTTCCGAGTTCCTGTCCGCCCCCGACTCTGTATCCTCTTCGGTATGAGCGGGGAGGCTGAATGCGCGGCCCGATAGTTGCGCCTCCATCTCTAGATGAATCACTTGGCAATTCAGTTCGGACTCCACGGCGATCTCATTTTCCAATGCATCGCGCAGTGGCTGAATGTCCCATTCGGCGCCATCATGACGGCGACACAACTCGGCAAAGATCGCATCGAAGACGGTGTTATCCCCCAATTGGCGACGATTCCAAATCGCTCTGGCAGCACGTTCAATGGCTCGGATCTTTTCCACCTGTGGCCGACCCAAACCGGCAGCCAAGGCTTTTGGCATCAATGGCCACAAGGTCTCAACGGCATATCCCATTTTGGAAATCATGCTGTGGCTGAGCCCGAAACCTCGCTCTCTGAACAACTCTTCCAGTTGGCGCTGAGACAGGCTCTCAACCCCCATCTCGCTTTCGAGGAGAGACTTTGCTTCGAATACGGCCAACGCTTTATCGATGAAAGGCAAACCGCCGCGCAATTCGTTTTCCCGGAGGTGGGCAAAAAGTACATTGGACTCCTGCGACCAGGGCTTGACGACGCAGTCGATCCAGCGAAATCGCTCATCGCCGGTTTCGTCCAAAAGCTCCTTTAGTATCCTCAGCCGTGTATTGCCGCCACTGTGGAGCACATAATCAGCAGCCCCCGGTTCCTGTGATAGCACCAATGGTTGATCCAGGCCTTCAGCCTGGATCGACGCCTTTATTCGATCATATTCCGGGTTCTGCTGCCGGCGAGGATTGCGGGAGTAATGCTGGATATGAGTGACGTCTACACGGGTGATCTCGTGAATAGATGGCGATCTCTCAGGCGTCATCGTTGCCACCTGCTTCTTGTGAACCCTATTCAGGCACGACACCGTAGAAAATCTCTGGATGTCGAACCATGCTCGCCCGAGGCACAGGCTCCAATCGACCATCCGAAAGGTCCGCCACAGTACGGGTGTAACGCTCGATTTGCGTCGCCATCAATGGGCTGGCATATCGATGCTGGCCGGCAATCTGATACAAGTAGGAGACTGAGTCGCCGCACGCTGCTGCGACGTCGGCCCGCTCCCGCTTGGTTGCCACTTTGAGAAAGTCCTTTAGCTCCATGCGTAAAAACATTAGCACCGTGCGAATCATCGGGCAACGACAAGCACCACGTTTTTGCTTAGCATCCTGCTAAATTATCTGCTAAAGTATTTCGCATGACGCTAAAACTTAACCAGATCCGGCTCCACAATCTTGAGGTTTTGATTGCCGAAGCGGGGTCAGCTGCCAAGTTGGCGCGCGCGGCTGGGACCAATAGCTCCTACCTCAGCCAGGTGCGCAACCAGCTGCCAACCAAAAAAGGAACGCCCCGCTCTATCGGAGATGAGCTGGCGGAAAAACTGGAAAAGGCTATGAAAAAATCCCAAGGATGGATGGATACGCCCCATGCGGAGGGGGCGATACAGGAAGAACACAACGCCCACGATGGCCCCGACCTTCGCAGCCTCCACCCGCTGATTTCCTGGGTTCAAGCAGGAAATTGGTATGAGATTTCTGAAAGTTTCGTGCCGGCCTACGGTGCGGAGCTTTTACCCTGCCCGGTGTGCTGTAGTCCTGAATCCTTTGTACTTAGGGTTCGCGGCAGCAGTATGGAACCCAAATTTCATGAGGGCGACCTGATTTTTGTTGACCCCAATGTTTCACCTGACCACGGAAAGTACGTGGTAGTTCGACTCGATGAATCCAATGAAGCCACGTTCAAACAGTTAATTATTGAAGAGGGCAAGCAGTACCTGAAGGCGCTCAACCCTGACTGGCCGAATCGCATTATCGAAGTGGATGAAGAAGCGACAATCTGTGGAGTCATTGTCTTCAAGGGGGAGGTGGTCTGAGTTTTCCCAGCCGGCCCAGAGACACGAGCAACAATAATTTCGAGTGATCGCATGCAGCGCAAATATGGTGAATGACGCTGTCACGGCAACACTCCTAAGTCCGTCGCCCCATCCTGATGCAGTAATTGTTTATCACATTGCTAAACATTCTCTTTTGCCAAAATGATTTGCACGGTGCTAACGTTTAGTTTTTGGCAAGCCTAAGACTCTGACACGTGCGGTCCGGAGCAAGAGTGAGAAGCAATGGATGACGGACACCCTACTCGACCAAGAAAGACTTTAATCAATCGAAAAACATTACTGGCTATGATTCCGCTTTCAGATCGCTCCATCTTCAATATGGAGAAACGAGGCGACTTTCCGCGCAGAATCGTGCTGACAAGCCGCAATGTCGCCTGGGACTTGGCCGAGGTGGAAAAGTGGATCGAATCGCGCAAAGAGTCTGAAGATCAACCTATCCGGCCAGGGATCCCCATTAACGTTTCACGCTAGTCCACTCGTCAATCATGTCAGCCCAGTCTTGCAACATCCCCGCCCGTTGCTCCCGGTATTCGGCTTTATTGTAAATTGCCCTTACTCCTTTCTGCTCATGGGCAAGACACTTTTCAATCCAATCAGTGTTGTAGCCTGCTTCATGCAATAAGGTGCTGGCTGTGCGACGCAGATCGTGCGGACCAAATTTACCAAGCTGTTCACCATCCTTTTGTGCAGCCTGATACGTCAGGGCAAGAACGCGATTCAAAGTTGCTGCACTCATAGGCAAGTCGGAATCATACCGCGAGGGAAGCACGAATTCAGAGCCACCGGCAAAGGTCTTCAGTGCGATAAAGATATCCAGTGCCTGGCGAGACAGAAACACCAAATGTGGATTTCGTCGCTTCATACGCTGTTTCGGGATCGTCCAGAGTGCCTCGCTAAAATTGATCTCTTCCCAGGTGGCGTTGGACAACTCGGATTTTCTGACCATGGTCAATAACAGCAGCTTGATTGCGGCTCTATATTGCGGCGAGGTCCCGATTCGATCCATGTACCGATACATCAGACCAATTTCGGCAGGACTCAGGGCGCGGTCTCGGGGTTCGAATCTGGCGATACTGTTGGGGCGAACCATTTCAGCGGGGTTTTCAACTTTCTGTCCGCGTTCGATCGCCCACCGATAAACCTGTAATACCACTTCTCGGGCGTGGACGGCTGTTGCTGGCGCTCCTCTTTCCACGATGGCATCGGTCACTGCCCGGAGATCCTCATGTGTGATCTCAGATAATTTCTGATTGCCGAAGCGCTTTTTCAACTCACGGTTGTAGACCGATTTACGCATATCGCGTGTCGAGTCAGCCATCTGATAACCGCGCAACCATTTTTCAGCCCATGCCCCGAATGTTTCGGCATCCTTCACCCGCGATTTGTCGCGCGCTTTCTCTCTGGCCGGGGATTTGCCGGCTGCAATCATTTTCTTTGCTTCGCTCAGCAGTTCCCGCGCTTCCGCCAGTGTGATACCGCCACTGCCATACCGACCGATGGTCAACGTCTCCTGACGGCCGCTGATGGAGTAGTTGTGCCTAAAAGAGATTGTCCCTGCCGGTGTGACTGCTACGTAAAGGCCGTCTCGGTCGTTGACCTTGTAGAGCTTGTCTTGAGGTTTCAGGTTGCGAAGCTTGGTATCGGTCAGCATGGCTAATCCTCCCTTTCTCGTCCTTAATACCATGATCAAACATGGCGTATTTTTCGCCTATATTTCCTTGAATATCAGCGTGTTAATAATTTTTGATACCATGACTATTCCAAAATTCATGGCATGGTATTTCTTTGAGGTCGCGGTATCAGCTCGAACAATACCATCAAAAATACCATGAAAAAAGTCTGCTTGAGGGTGCTAGGGAGTGCCTGGCATTGCCAGGAAAAATAAAGAAAAACCCATTGATATCAATGGGTTAATAGAGGTTTACTGCTTGTGGATGCCAGCCAGTGCCAGACGTGGAATCATTCCCACTCGATCGTCGCCGGCGGCTTGCTGGAGACGTCATAGACGACACGCGAGACCTGCTCGATCTCGTTGATGATGCGGCGCGAGACCAGCTCGAGCAGGTCGTAGGGCAGATGCGCCCAGCGCGCTGTCATGAAGTCGATGGTCTCTACCGCGCGCAGCGCGATCACCCACTCGTAGCGGCGCCCGTCGCCGGTGACGCCCACGGATTTCACCGGCAGGAACACCGCGAAGGCCTGGCTCACCTTGTGGTACAGATCCGCGGCGTGCAGTTCCTCGATGAAGATCGCGTCGGCGCGGCGCAGGATCTCGGCGTAGGGCTTGCGCACCTCGCCGAGGATGCGCACGCCGAGGCCCGGGCCCGGGAACGGGTGGCGGTAGACCATGTCGAAGGGCAGCCCCAGTTCCACGCCGATCTTGCGCACCTCGTCCTTGAACAGTTCCTTCAGCGGCTCGAGCAGCGAGAGCTTCATACGCTTCGGCAAGCCCCCGACGTTGTGGTGCGACTTGATCACGTGCGCATTGCCGTGCTTGGAGGCCGCCGACTCGATCACGTCGGGGTAGATCGTGCCCTGCGCCAGCCACTTCACGTCCCTGATCTGCGTGGCCTTGCGGTCGAAGACCTCGACGAAGGTACGCCCGATGATCTTGCGCTTGCGCTCGGGATCCGCCACGCCCTTGAGCTTGCGCAGGAACTCGCCCTCGGCGCGCACGCGGATCACCTTGATGCCCATGTTCTTCGCGAACATCTCCATCACGTGATCGCCCTCGTGCAGGCGCAGCAGGCCGTGGTCGACGAACACGCAGGTGAGTTGCTCGCCGATGGCGCGCGCGAGCAGCGCGGCGACCACCGAGGAGTCGACGCCGCCCGAGAGCCCGAGCAGCACCTTGTCTTTGCCCACGGTCCTGCGGATCGAGGCGATCGCGTCGTCGATGATGCTGCCCGGCGTCCACAGCCCTTCACAGCCGCAGATGCCGCGCACGAAATGCTCGAGGATGCGCCCGCCCTGGTGCGTGTGCGTGACCTCGGGATGGAACTGGATGCCGTAGAAACCGCGCGACTCGTCGCACATCGCCGCGACCGGCGCGCTGTCGGTGGCCGCGAGCAGTTCGAAGCCCGGCGGCAGCGCCACGACCTTGTCGCCGTGGCTCATCCACACGTCCAGGCGCGCCGCGCCTTCCTCGTCGACGTGGTCGCTGATGCCGTCGAGCAGGCGGCTGGAGGCCGTGACGCGCACCTGCGCGTAGCCGAACTCGCGCCGGTTCGAGGGCTCGACGCGCCCGCCGAGCTGGGCCGCCATCGCCTGCATGCCGTAGCAGATGCCGAGCAGCGGGATACCCATGCCGAACAGCGCCGCGGGCACGCGCGGGGTGCTCTTGCCGGTGACCGATTCCGGGCCGCCGGAGAGGATCACGCCGCTGGGGCGGAACGCCTTGATCGCGGCGGCAGCGGTGCGCCAGCTGTAGATCTCGCAGTAGACGCCGAGTTCGCGCACGCGCCGCGCGATGAGCTGCGTGTACTGCGAGCCGAAGTCGAGAATCAGGATGCGCTGGGCGTGGATATCGGTGCTCATCTGCTGGCTTTCCTCGCTGCCAAAATACACGCGGGGCCTGTTCGGCCCCGCGGGAAATCAATTGCGGTCGCGGGCATGGCCCGCTCCTACAGTCGGCGTCGTCGCAACCCCTGTAGGAGCGGCCCATGGCCGCGATATCGCGCGCATGGCGCGCTCCTACAAATTCGGGCCCGTCAGCGCACCGGGTAATTCGGCGCTTCCTTGGTGATGCTGACGTCGTGCACGTGGCTCTCGTTGACGCCCGCCGAGGTGATGCGCACGAAGCGCGGCCGCGTGCGCATGGTCTCGATGTCGGGGCTGCCGGTGTAGCCCATCGCCGCGCGCAGTCCGCCCATCAGCTGGTGCACGATGGCCGAGATCGGACCCTTGTAGGGCACGCGTCCCTCGATGCCTTCGGGCACCAGCTTCTCCACGCCCTCGGCGGCGTTCTGGAAATAGCGGTCGCTGGAACCCTTGGCCATCGCGCCCAGCGAGCCCATGCCGCGATAGGCCTTGTAGCTGCGGCCCTGGTAGAGCTCGATCTCGCCCGGGGCCTCCTCGGTGCCGGCGAGCATGCTGCCGACCATGATCACGTGCGCGCCGGCCGCCACCGCCTTGGCGAGGTCGCCCGAGAAGCGGATGCCGCCGTCGGCGATCAGCGGCACGCCGGTGCCCTCGAGCACCGCCGCCACGTTGGCGACCGCGGAGATCTGCGGCACGCCGATGCCGGTCACGATGCGCGTGGTGCAGATCGAGCCGGGGCCGATGCCGACCTTCACGCCGTCGACGCCGGCATCGAGCAGGTACTTCGCGGCTTCCGCCGTGGCGATGTTGCCCGCGATCACCTGCACCTGCGGATACCGGCTCTTGATGCTGCGCACGGTGTCGCGCACGTTGCGCGAATGCCCGTGCGCGGTGTCCACCACCAGCACGTCGACGCCCGCCTCGATCAGGCGCACCACGCGCTCGTCGGCGGCGCCGCCGCCCACACCGACCGCCGCGCCGACACGCAGGCGCCCGTCGGCGTCCTTGCAGGCGTTGGGATAGCGCTCGGCCTTGAAGATGTCCTTGGCGGTGATCATCCCGCGCAGGCGAAAGGCGTCGTCGACCACCAGCACCTTCTCGATGCGGTGGCGGTGCAGCAGTTTCTTCACGTCGGCGAGGTCGGTGCCCTCGAGCACCGTCACCAGCTCGCGCTTGCGCGTCATGATCGAGGAGACCGGCTCGTCCAGGTTGGTCGCGAAGCGCACGTCGCGACTGGTGACGATGCCGACCAGCTCGCGCTTGCGGTTGAGCACCGGCACGCCGGAGAAATTGCGTTCGATGGTCAGGCGGATCAGCTCGCGGATGGAGCGCGAGGAGTCGATGGTGACCGGCTCGCGGACCACGCCGCTCTCGAAACGCTTCACGGCACGGACCTCTTCGGCCTGCTGCTCGGGCGTCATGTTCTTGTGCACGATGCCGATGCCGCCTTCCTGGGCAATCGCGATCGCGAGCTTGGACTCGGTGACCGTGTCCATGGCCGCCGACATCAGGGGAATATTGAGGGTGATATCGCGGGTCAGGCGTGTCTGTAGCTTGACGTCCTTCGCCACGACTTCCGATTCGCCGGGCACCAGCAGCACGTCGTCAAAGGTGAGCGCTTCTTCCTGGACCCGCAGCATGGCAACTCCGCAAGGGCTTGTTCACTGAAGGCGCGGCATTATACGGGCCGCACCCCGCACGGTAAACCGCCCATCCCCGTGGGTCCGGATAAATCCGGACCCACGGGACACGCGACACCGGTGCCACCGAGGCCGCAGTAGCCGCCGGGGTTCTTGGCCAGGTATTGCTGGTGGTACTCCTCGGCGTAGTAGAACGGGCCGGCCGCGCAGATCTCGGTGGTGATCGGGCCGAATCCCGCCGCCCCCAACACCTGCTGGTACGCATCGCGCGAGGCCAGCGCGAGACGCAGCTGCGCCCCGGAATGCGTGTAGATACCCGAGCGGTACTGGGTGCCGATGTCGTTGCCCTGGCGCATGCCCTGGGTGGGGTCGTGGCTCTCCCAGAACACGCGCAGCAGCTCGGGGTAGCTCGTCTGCGCCGGATCGAAGACCACCAGCACCGCCTCGGTGTGCCCGGTGCGCCCGGAGCAGACCTCGCGGTAGCTGGGGTTCGGCGTGAGCCCCGCGCAATAGCCCACCGCGGTGGAGTAGACGCCGGGCTGCTGCCAGAAGCGCCGCTCGGCGCCCCAGAAGCAGCCGAGCGCGAACTCGGCCAGTTCCAGTCCGGGCGGGAACGGCGGCACGATGCGCGCGCCGTTCACGAAGTGCAGCGGCGGCACGGTCATGGGCTCGGCGCGCCCGGGCAAGGGGTCGGCGGGCATCGGGATTGCCGGGGTTGTGCTCATGTTGCGGATTCCGGATCGGCGCCTTCACGGCGAATGGATGTCAATCGAGTACGCTGGCACCGGCCGAAGCGATCATCCGCGCCGCCTCGCCGAAGCGCAGCGCCTCGGTGCTGGAGGCGTTGCCGTCGATGCCGCGCTTGTACACACCCTGGCAGATCGCCGCCAGGCGGAAGAAGCTGATCGCGAGATAGAAGGTCCAGTCCGGTATCGCCCCGATACCCATCGCGGCGCAGTAGCGCGCGACGTACTCCTCCTCGCTCGGGATGCCGAGCGCCGCGCGGTCCACGCCGCCCAGCCCGCGCAGCGCCGCCGCCCCATGGGGGAGGCGCCACTGCATGCACTGGAAGGCGAGATCGGCGAAGGGGTGGCCCAGCGTCGAGAGTTCCCAGTCGAGCACCGCGACGATGCGGTCTTCGGTGGCGTCGAACATCAGGTTGTCGAGGCGATAGTCGCCGTGCACCAGCACCACGCACCCGTCGTCAGCCGGCAGGCGCCCGGCGAGCCATGTCATCAGCTCCTCCATGGCCTCGATGCGCTCGGTCTCGGCAGCGCGATACTGCTTCGTCCAGCGGCTGAGCTGACGCGCGTAGTAGCTGCCCGGCTGGCCGTAGTCGGCGAGGCCCACTGCACCGACATCGACGCTGTGCAGCGCCACCAGCACGCGGTTCATCTCGTCGTAGACGCGCGCGCGACGCGCGGCATCGAGCTCGGGCAAGGTGGGCTCCCACAGGATGCGCCCGTCGAGGAACTCCATCACGTAGAACATGCTGCCGATCACGGTGTCGTCGTCGCACAGCGCGAGCGCGCGCGGCACCGGCACATCGGTGGATTCCAGCGCGCGCAGCACGCGATACTCGCGGTCCACCGCGTGCGCCGAGGCCAGCAACGCGCCGGGCGGCTTGCGCCGCAGCACGTAACGGCCGCTGTCGGCCTCGAGCAGGAAGGTCGGGTTCGATTGCCCGCCGGCGAACTTGCGCGCCGTGTGCAGGCCGCGAAAATCGCCGACCGCCTGTTCCAGCCACGCGCCCAGTTTCTCCACGGGCAAATCCGTCGGTGCCGCCTTGCTCATGTCCTCGGAATCCTTGTAGCGCTGCCGGGGTTCAGCCATAGGTTATCGCATCCTCGCGCCCGGCGCGCTCGAGATGCGGCACGGCGTTCCAGCTGAAGAGTAAAGCCGGATGCGGGGCCCAATGGCGCTGGCGCCGCGCGGTCCATCAATGTGCGCGGACGCGGCAAGCGACGCTGTTTTCTAGTATGAGCTTTCTAATCCCGAGGACTAATCTGGCGCCATCGTGAACACAACGGTTCACGGCTGATCCCCGATTCCAGCCACAGGAGTATCACCATGGCAGAAGCAGCGAACATCATCGAAGAAACCGTACAGCCCGCAGTGCGCCGCGTCGTTCGTCGCGCCAAGTCGGCAGCAGCGGGCAAGCCCGCAGCGCGCAAGGCTGCCGCTTCCAAGGCCGCGGCACCGAAGCGCGCCTACAAGCGCAAGACTGCTGCCGCGAGCAAGTCCAAGCCGGCAATCTCGCTGAAGAAAGCGTCCGAGGCCGCGAAGGAAGTCGCGTTCGTGCAGCTCGGCATCTGCGGCAAGGTCTACGACGAGGTCAACACCCGCGTGACGAAGGCGCGCAAGCAAGCCCCGAAGCAGTGGAGCGACCTGGTCAAGCGCGGCGAACGCGTGCAACAGGATCTCGACAAGGTGCAGAAGGACCTGACCAAGGACCTGCGCAAGCGCGTCAACAAGCTCGAGATTCCGGCGCCGATCGAAACCCGCGTCACGAAGTTCACCAAGGCGGTCAAGAAGTTGACGGCTCGCGTCAACAAGGCAGCCTGATCCCCGTTCACGGTCTCACAACCCGCTCAAAGCCACCCCCCGGGGTGGCTTTTTTTTGCGCCGCGAATCACCATCGGCCCGCCACATCCACGACGCGGACATCCGGGGCAGGCATGCGGGGCAATCTGGACATCGCCGTGATCGGCGGCGGCATCAATGGCATCAGCAGCGCGACCGAGCTCGCGGCCGAGGGGCACCGCGTCGAACTGTTCGAGCGCGGCGAACTGATGGGCGAGACCAGCAGCCGCTCCTCGAAGCTGCTGCACGGCGGCCTGCGCTACCTCGAGACCGGCGAGCTGCGCCTGGTGCGCGAGGCGCTGGGCGAACGCTCGCGCTGGCTCGCGGACTGCCCGCAGCACGCACAGCCGCTGCGCCTCGCGCTGCCGGTGTATGCCGGCGTGTCGCGCTCACCGCTGCTGCTCGGCGCCGGCCTCGCGCTCTACGGCCTGCTGGCCGGCAGGCAGGGTCTCGGTCGATCGCAGTGGCTGGGCGCGCGCGAGTTCGCGCGCCTGAACCCCGAACTGCAGCCCGGGGGGCTGCGCGGCGGGTTCTATTTTTTCGACGGCCGCATGGACGACCGCGCGCTGGGATTGTGGCTGGCCGGCGTGGCGCGCACGCGCGGCGTGGTGATCCACGAGCACGCGCCGGTGCTGGGGCTGGATGCGGGCGGCGGCGTGCGGCTCGCCTGCGGCGAACGGCGCTTCGACCTGGTGGTGAACGCGGCCGGCCCCTGGGCCGAGGTGCTGCTGCGCGACTCGGGGCTGCAACCGGCCCACGGCATCGACTGGGTGCGCGGCTCGCACATCGTGTTCGACGAGCCGCTCGCGCAGGCCTGCCTGCTGCAGGTCCCCGGCGAGAAGCGCATCTTCTTCGTGCTGCCCTGGCAGGGGCGCACGCTGGTGGGCACCACCGAGGTGGCGCAGTCGCGCGAGGAGCCGATCGCGGCGAGCGCGGCGGAAATCGACTACCTGCTCGCGGCCCGCAACCACTATTTCCGCGCGGCGAAGACGCGCGCCGACGTCGGCGAGGTGTTCGCCGGCGTGCGCCCGCTGCTGCATTTCGAGGGCGACCCGGGACGTGCCAGCCGCGAGTACGCGCTGGCGCGCCAGGACCGCGTGCTGAGCATCTACGGCGGCAAGTGGACCACGGCGCGCGCGCTCGGGCGGCAGGTCGCGCGGATGGTCAGGGAATCACCACCGCCGCCCCGGTGAAGCGCCCGGCGCGCAGATCGTCGAGTGCGCGGTTCACGTCGGCGAGCGCGTAGCGATGCACCTCGGTGCGCACCGGCAGCGCGGCCGCCAGCGGCAGGAACTCCTCGCCGTCGCGGCGCGTGAGGTTCGCGACCGATTCGATGTGGCGCTCGCCCCAGAGATCCGCGTACGCAAACGATGGAATATCGCTCATGTGGATCCCAGCGCAGATCACGCGCCCGCCCTTGCGCACCGCGCGCAACGCGCGCGGCACCAACTCGCCCTCGGGCGCGAAGATGATGGCCGCATCGAGTGCGACCGGCGCCGGCGCGCTGCTGTCGCCCGCCCATACCGCGCCGAGGCGCCGCGCGAATTCCTGCGCCTCGTGATCGCCCGGGCGCGTGAACGCGTAGACCTCCTGCCCGTGGTGGCGCGCCACCTGCACCAGGATGTGGGCCGCGGCCCCGAAGCCGTAGAATCCGATGCGCCGCGCCGCGCGCGCGGGACGATAACTGCGATAACCGATCAGGCCGGCGCACAGCAGCGGGGCAGCCTGCACGGCATCGAAGCCGGGCGGGATCGCAAAGCAATAACGCGCGTCGGCCACGCAGTACTGCGCGAAGCCGCCGTCGACCTGGTAGCCGGTATAGACCGCGCCGTCGCAGAGGTTCTCCTCGCCGGCGCGGCAGAAATCGCAGTCGCCGCAGCTGCCGCCGAGCCACGGCACGCCGATGCGCTCGCCCGCGGCGAATCCCGCGACGCGGGCGCCGCAGGCCACGACCTCGCCAACGATCTGGTGCCCGGGCACCAGCGGCAGGCGCGGCTCGCGCAGTTCGCCATCCACCACGTGCAGGTCGGTGCGGCAGATGCCGCAGGCCAGCACCCGCAGCAGGACACCCTCGGGCCCCGGCCTCGGCACGGCGCGCGTCTCGGCGCGCAGCGCTTCGCCGGGGGCGTGCAGCACCATCGCGCGCATCGTCAAGGGCATCGTCATCAAGCTGTAACTCCCCGCGCGGACGCTGAAACCTGCAGCAATGGCAGGATCGTGTGGTCGCAACTGTTGATCGGGCGACCGTGATGGGTTTACTGTAATTCGCACCCGGCGTTGACACCAGCGCAACGCCCCACCAGGAGGAGACGGCTTTTCCGTACCGGGAACACGCGAATTGCGCAGCGGGGACGCACATGCTGAATCCCCGGATCCTGCGCCTCAATGTCGCCGGCCAGCCCGTCGAGTGGCTGAGCTGGCAGGAAGCAACCTGTCTCTACGCGCGCGACATGGTGGCGTGGACGCTGGGCGATCAGGTGCGCACCGTTTTCGGCGGCATGTCGCGCCTCACCGGCCTGCAATCCTCGATCGCGCTGCACAGCATCATCGCCTGCGCCGGCCACGTGTCGTGCAAGCCGCGCCTGGTGCCGCCACTGACCAACCGCGCGCTGTTCCGCCGCGACCTGCACCTGTGCATGTACTGCGGCGTGCGATTCGGCGAACGCGAACTGACGCGCGACCACGTGCTGCCGAAATCGCGCGGCGGCCGCGACCACTGGCGCAACGTGGTCGCGGCCTGCAAGCGCTGCAACCAGCGCAAGGGCAACCGCCTGCCCGAGGAAGCCGGCATGGAAATGCTCGCGGTACCCTACCAGCCCAACACGGCCGAGTGGCTGGCGCTGATCAACAGCGACCGTATCCGCGGCGACCAGATGGAATTCCTGCGCACGCAGTTCTCGCCGCACTCGCGCTGGAGCTGAGGCTTGGGCACGGCGATCGACCGCACGGATTTCTCGGCGCGCGATCACGCGAACTTCGCCCGCAAGCTGCGGCAGAACCTCGACGCACTGAAGAGCCTGCTCGCGCAACCCGGCTTCGGGGCGGGGCCCTCAAGCATAGGCGCCGAGGTCGAGCTCTTCATCATCGATGCCCGCGCGCGCCGCACCGCTGAACCTCGGGATCCTGGCCCGCACCGGTGATCCGCGGCTCTCGCTGGAGCTGAACCGCTTCAACCTGGAGTACAACCTGACGCCGGTCCCGGCGGCCGGGCGCCCCTTTTCGTGCATCGAGGCGGAAATCAGCGATGCGCTGGCGCGCGTGAACGAGGCCGCCGCCCCCGAGCGCGCGCGCGTGATCCCGATCGGTATCCTGCCGACGTTGCGCGCACGCGACTTCGGCCCGCACGCGATGACGCCGCAACTGCGCTACCAGGCACTGGCGGCTGCGCTGGCACGCTCGCGCGGCGAGCGGTTCGCGATCCGCATCGGCGGCCCGGAACCGGTTCGCCTGGTGGTCGAAGATGTGACACTCGAGGGCGCCAACACCTCCCTGCAGATCCACTACCGCGTGGCGCCGCGGGAATTCGCGCGCAGCTTCAATGCGATCCAGCTGGTGACGCCCGTCGTGCTGGCCAGCGGCCTGCAACTCGCCGCTGCTGCTCGGGCGGCGCACCTGGCAGGAGACGCGCGTGCCGCTGTTCAAGCTCGCGGTCGACGGGCGCGACCGCGACAGCCGCGAGCTGCACCTGCCGGCGCGGGTCAGTTTCGGCACCGGCTGGGTGCGCGAGGGGGCCTGGGAACTGTTCGCCGCCGCGGTGCACCTGCATGAAACGCTGCTGCCGATCTGCTCGCGCGAGAACGCGCTCGCCCGGCTGCGCGCGCAGCGCGTCCCGCGGCTAGCCGAACTGCGTCTTCACCACGGCACGCTGTGGCCGTGGAACCGGCCGGTCTACGATCCCGCCGACGGCGGCCACCTGCGCATCGAGCTGCGCGCGCTGCCGGCGGGCCCCGCCGCCGTCGACATGATGGCCAACGCCGCATTCGCGCTCGGCCTGGCGCGCGGGCTGCGCGATCGCATCGACGACTGGCTTCCCGGCATTCCCTTCGCCATCGCCGAGAGCAATTTCTACCGCGCCGCTGAGCATGGTCTCGATGCCACGCTGCTGTGGCCGGACGCGGACGGCACGCTGGCACGGCGCAACGCGGGCGATATCGCGCGCGAACTGCTGCCCGTCGCCGCGCGCGGGCTGCGCCTGCTCGGGGTGCACGACGCGGAATCGGCGCATTACTTGGGCATCATGCGCACGCGACTCGAACGTCGCACGAACGGCGCCGCCTGGCAGCTCGCCCAGCTCGCCCGGCTGGAAACGCGGCACGGACGATCGCGCGCCCTGTCACTGCTCGTCGGGCACTACGCCCGCCACGCTCTCGGAACACTCCCGTGGCCGAATGGCCGGACATCTCATGAAGCGACCGATACAGTTCCTGCGCAACCCCGACCCGGCACGGATACCGGCCGACTTGCTCGCGTTCCTGCGCAAGCTCGGCGGCCCCACGCTGATCGTGCTCGATGGCGAGGAGCGCGAGCGCACGCGGGCGATGGCAACCCTGCTGCACGGCAACGAGCCCTCGGGCGCGCGTGCCATCCACCACTGGCTGCTCGGCGGGCGACGCCCGCGCACCAAGCTGGTCTGCCTGCTGGCCTCGGTGCACACGGCGCTGCACGAGGAAGCGTTGCGCCACCGCTCCATGCCGGGACAGCGCGACCAGAACCGCTGCTTCCGTCCGCCCTTCGACGATGTGCCCGGCCACATCGCTGAACACTTCCTGGAATTGCTGCACCAGCACCGCCCGGAATGCCTGCTGGACGTGCACAACACCTCGGGCGTCGGTCCGGCCTTCGGCGTGGCGCCGCACGAGGACCTGGCGCACGAGGCCATTGTCTCGCGCTTCTGCAGCCATTTGATCATCACGGACCTGAGCCTCGGCTCCCTGATGGAGATCAGCGGCTCGCCCTGCCCCGCCGTCACGGTGGAATGTGGCGGTGCGCGCGACCCGGTGGCGGACCGCATCGCGCGCGAGGGGCTGGAACGCTACCTGTTGGACGAGGACGTGATGGGCACGCTGGCCGGCGAGCGCCGACTCGACGTGTACCACCACCCGGTGCGGCTGGAACTCGTGCCGGGCGCCAGCATCGCCTACTGCGACGAGCCGCTGCCGGGAATCGACCTCACCGTGCCGCCGGCGCTCGAACGCTGCAACTTCGGCGGCGCCGGTCCCGAGACGCCCATCGGCTGGCTGGGGGAGCGCGGCACCGCGGCGCTGCGCGTGCGCAACGGCCGCGGCGAGGACGTGCTGGCGCAGTACTTCACGGCGCGCGACGGGCGGCTCTACCCATCGCAGAAATTGCGGCTGTTCATGGTGACCACCAACCCGCAGATCGCGCTGAGCGACTGCCTGCTCTACGCCTCGCCCGAGCGCGAGCACACCCGCCTGTAGGTCGGCATTCATGCCGACGGGTGCATTCCCGACGGCACTCGTCGCCATGATGCCGATGGCGACCTACAGATGTCACCATGAATGGCGACCTACAAAAATGGCGACCCACGGATGTCGCCAGGGATGGGGTCAGTGCAGCATGCGGTGGAGTTCGACCTGCACGCCCTGCACGCTCATGCCGAGCATGGTGATCTCGCCGTGGTAGCGGCGCTCGCCGTCGCTGGTGAATTCGAAACCGTAGTTGCGCCGGATGCGCACCTGCCCGCTGCCGTCGCGCGCCAGCCCGATGCGCTGGCGGCTCACGGTTTCATCGAGCATCTGCAGCCCCACGTTGCGGCAGTAGTCGCGGCCCGCGCGCAGCGCCTGCTCGCGCACGCGCATGCCGTCGTAGTACAGCCACGCCGCCAGCGCCAGCAGCGCACCGAGGAGCATCTCCTCAGTCATCGTCGCCCCACGCGAAACGCTCGCCGACGGCCTGCTCCGACAGGGTCCACAGGCGTCGCGCCGCTGCCGGATCGCTCGCGTAGCTGCGGTAGCCGTCCTGGCCGTTGCCGAGATCGTCGCTCACCGCGGCCACGTGGCAATCCTCGAGATAGAGCCCGCCACGCCCCGCGAGCTCCGGGGCCGTGGCCGCCCACACCGACGTCGCCGCCCCCGCCTCCATCGACTTGAACGGGATGCGGTCGCTGAACTTCGTGCGCCGCATCATCTCGGCGAAGTCCGTCGGCTCGAGGTAGCGGGCGAGGTCGGTGGTACCGATTGCCCCCGGGTGCACGGCATTCGACGTGATGCCGCAGCCGGACAGGCGGCGCGTGAGCTCCACCGAGAACAGGATGTTGGCGGTCTTGGCCTGGCCGTACGCCACCCACTTGTCGTAGGGGCGCGCGCGGAAATCCGGATCGTCGAAGTCCACGCCGCCCAGCTTGTGGCCGCCGGAGCTGAGGTTCACCACGCGCGCCGGCGCCCCGCGCTCGAGCAGCGGCACCAGCAGGCAGGTGAGCAGGAAATGCCCGAGGTGGCATACGGCAAACTGCATTTCATGGCCGTCGGCCGAACGCATCAGCGGGCTCGCCATCACGCCGGCATTGTTCACCAGCACGCCCAGGCGATCGTGCCTGGCCGCATAGGTTCGCACCGCCTCGCGCACGCTCGCGAACGAGGCCAGGTCGAGCTGCAGCCAGTCGACATCGGCATTGCCGGTGCGCGAAGCGATATCGCGCGCGGCGCTCTCGAGCTTTGTCTCATCACGCGCCGCGAGCGTCACCGCCGCACCGTGCGCGGCCAGCGCGCGTGCCGTTTCGAGGCCGATGCCGCCCGAGGCACCGGTCACGAGCACGCGGGTGCCGCGCAGGTCCGTGCCGGACAGCACGTCGTCGGTGGTGGTGGCGGCGCCGAGGGTACCTGCAGTGCTCAAAACGTATTCTCCTTGTTGCTGTCGTTGACCGATGTCGGCGGGCGCGGCGAGATCTCGCCCTGCTCCATCAGCGTGAGGCGCTTCCACATCGGGCTGCGCAGGTCGAGGCGCGCCTCCAGGCGGTACTGCAGCGGCTCGTCCGGGCGCTGCATCAGGCGGCTCACCAGCCGCAACCCGCTCATCAGGTTGACCGACAGCACCACCTTTGCCTCGGCCTCGCCATAGGCCGGCACGCGCGGCACGTCGGCGGTCGCGCCGTTGAGCAGCGGTACGTCGTTGATGCCCAGGCTGATCACCATGCCCTTGGCGTCGAGATCGAAATCGTTGGGATTGAGCAGGCGCAGCCCCACCTCGACGCGCTGCTCCACGCCCTCGGCCGGCAGCACCCGCAGCGAGGTGACCGTGACGCGCGGGTTCTCGATGCGCCCGGTGAGGCCGGCACACGCCACCAGCAGCATGGCGATGGCGAGCAGGGCCAGCCTCCTGGTCAACGTCGATGCCATGGGCACGAATCCTTCGGGGTACCGGGCAGGCAGTGTAGGGGCTGCCCCCGCCGAGCGGCAACCGCCGGGGCCTTCGGGGCCGCCGGGGCCGCACCTGATCGCTTTGGACACGAGCCGTTGACCCGCATTTGCATTGCCTGCGCCTCGCGGCAGGCGCCATGATTGGTCTCCTCCCCAATAACCAGTGGTAAGCCGCCATGCGCACTTCGCTCTGTGACCGTCTCGGGATCGACATCCCCGTCTTCGCGTTCACCCACTGCCGCGACGTCGTCGTCGCCGTCAGCAAGGCCGGCGGCCTCGGCGTGCTGGGCGCCGTGGGCTTCACGCCGGAGCAGCTGCGCGAGGAGCTCGACTGGATCGACGCGCACATCGGCGACAAGCCCTACGCGGTCGACATCGTGATCCCGCAGAAATACGAGGGCATGGGCAGTGTGGATCCCGCGGAGCTGGAACGGCAGCTCAAGGCCATGGTGCCGCAGGAGCACCACGACTTCGCCGCGAAGCTGCTGCGCGAGCACGGCGTGCCCGAGTGGCCAGACAATGACGACGAGATCGGGCTGCTGGGCTGGACCGAGGCCACCGCCACCCCGCTGCTGGAGGAAGCGCTGAAGCGCCCGCAGGTCAAGCTGATCGCCAACGCGCTGGGCACGCCGCCGAAGGAGATCATCGACCGCATCCACGCCAGCGGACGACTGGTTGCCGCGCTGTGCGGCAAGGTCAAGCAGGCGAAGCAGCACAAGGCCAACGGTGTGGACATCATCATCGCGCAGGGCTCCGAGGGCGGCGGCCACACCGGCGAGGTGGGCTCTATCGTGCTGTGGCCGCAGATCATCGACGCGGTGGCCCCGACACCGGTGCTGGCCGCCGGCGGCATCGGCAACGGCCGCCAGGTCGCGGCAGCGCTGGCCATGGGTGCCGAGGGTGTGTGGGCGGGCTCGCTGTGGCTGAGCGTCGCGGAAGCAGCCGCCGAGCCCGAGGAGAAGGAATGCTATTTCGCCGCCACCAGCGAGGACACCGTGCGCTCGCCGTCGTGGACCGGCAAGCCCTGCCGCATGCTTCGCAACGACTGGACCGACGCCTGGGCGCAACCGGATAACCCCAAGCCGCTCGGCATGCCGCTGCAGGGCCTGGTAACCGCCGACGCGATCCGCCGCACCCACCGCTACGTCGCACAGGGCGACACGCGCAAGGTGGCGTTCCACCCCATCGGCCAGGTGGTGGGGCAGATCAGGCACGTCGAGACCGCGCGCGGCGTGGTGCAGCGGCTGATGGAGGAGTACGTCGATGCGCTCGAGCGCCTCAACTCGCTGACGGGAGGCGGCTGAGCTCCTGCGCCGGCGCGTCCAGGAATTCCCGGACGCGCCCGCACTCGGCCATCACGTCGCGGTAGCCCATGTCCATGAGGCGCGCGCAGAAGCCGCTGTCGAACATCAGGTAACTGGCGAAACTCGCGCCGGCACCGCGGGACGTGGTCCCGAGCAGGCGCAGCAGCAGCCGGATCGTGCGCGGCTGCTTGTGCAGGTACTGCGCCGCGATCTCGTTGAAGTGCGCCGACGGGGTGATCACCAGCGTCTCGATGGGCTGCATGCCGTGGCGCTGGCGATCGGGCGGCGAGAGCGCCCCGCCCACCTCGTTGAAATGCCGCGCCTGCTCGATGTCCGCGCCGAGGTTGTCGATGAACTCGCGGTTCAGCAGGTGCGCGGCCATCTGCCCGATGCCGGGGCGGCGACGCTCGGTCATGCCGGGCGGCGGCGCGAACGGCGCCGACACGCCGATCACGAACAACCGTGTCGCGCCGAACTTCAGCGCCGGGCTGAGCGGATGCAGCTGGCGCAGCGCGCCGTCACCGAAATAGCTCCCGCCGATGCCCTCGGCCGGGAACAGCACCGGGATCGCGGCCGAGGCCATCACGTGCTCCAGCGCGATCGCGGCGCGCTCGCCGCGGCGGTAGAGCCGGTTCCACGGCGTGGTGTCGCCGCCGTCGAAGAAGGCCACCGAGCTGCCGCTGCCGTAATCCATCGCGGTGATGCACAGTGTGCGCAGCAGGCCCTCGGCAAGGTTGCGCTGCGCGGCGTCGAAATCGAGCCAGTTGCGCAGCATCAGGCGCAACGGGGCGTTGTCGAGCAGCGCGCCGGGCGCGGCGCGCCCGTCGCGGCTGAATGCGGAGCGCGCGATGCGCCACAGGTTGCCGAGCACCGCCACCCAGCCATGGTCGTAGACGTCACCGGCGCTGATGCCCCGCCAGGCGCGGTACAGGCGCTCGACACCGTCTCGCGGGCGATGCGCGTTGGCCGCCATGAACACCGCGTTGATCGCGCCGGCCGAGGTGCCGCAGATCACGTCGAAGGGCAGCTGGTCGCGGCCGTGGATTTCCATCACGCCGCGCAGCACGCCCACCTGGTAGGCCGCGCGCGCGCCGCCACCGGAGAGGATCAGCGCGGTGCTCACGCCGGCGCCATTCCGGCCAGCCCCGCGATCACGCGCCACTCGGCGTCGGTCACCGGCTGCACCGACAGACGCCCCTGGCGCAGCAGCACCATCGCAGCCAGCGCCGACGTCGCCTTGATCACGCCGAGCGTGAGCGGGCGCGGAAAGTGCTCGCGGTAGCGGATATCGATGCAGAACCAGCGCGGGCTCGCAGCCTTCGACGCCGGATCGTGCAGCGGGCTCGCGGCGTCGAACTGCGCCGGATCCGGATACGCCGCGCGCAGCACCTCGGCGCTGCCGACCAGCGCCGGCTCGCGGATGCCCGCGTGGTAGATGAGGCACAGGTCCCCCACGCGCACCGCGTCGCGCAGCAGGTTGCGCGCCTGGTAGTTGCGGATGCCGTCCCAGCGCATCACGCCGCCGGTGGCCGCGCGGATGTCATCGAGGCTGCATTCGGCCGGCTCGGTCTTCAGCAGCCATATGGCCATGGCCAGTTCCTCCCGCCTCCGTAGGTCGGGCTTCAGCCCGACAAGGGTGCGGCGCAGCCGAAGCCGCCGCCTTGCCGTATCCACCGTGCTTGTCGGCATGAATGCCGACCTACATGTAGGTCGTGCTTCAGCCCGACATTGGCCGGGATCCTGGCACCTGTTCGACTGAAGTCGAACCTACGACAGTCTAGCCCAGCGATGCCGCGCGCGCCGCGCGGGGGCACGCGCGTCAGGGTGCCAGTCCCAGCAGCTCGGCGGCGTTGCCGCGCATGATGCGCCGCTGCTCGGCGCCGCTGAACGCGCCGAGCTCGCGCAGCATGTCGGCGGAGGCATGCAGGCCCTCGGGGTGCGGGTAATCCGAGCCGTGGAGCACGCACTGCACGCCGGCCGCGCGCGCCACGGCGGCGATATCGTCCTCGAAGAAGGGCACGATGCGGAACTGCCGCTGGAAGGTTTCGCTCGGCTTCAGCGCGGGCTTGCCGAAGGCCCAGCGCGAACGGTGGTCGCCGAGCCGATAGATCTTGTCGAGCGTCTTCAGCAGGTGCGGCAGCCACGCCGCACCGTACTCCACGATCAGCAAGCGCAGCCCCGGAAAGCGGTCCGGGAGGTTGTGGAAGATCAGCGCCGCGATCTGGTCGATGATGGTGCGCTCGCCCATGCCGACGAAGGTGTTGAACGGTGTGAAGCGGTGCGAGGGCGGGTTCGCGGGCTCGCCCCAGGGGCGGCCTGCATCGCGTTGAAACCGGTGGCGCCGATGTGGAACACCACCACCAGCCCGGCCTCCTGCACGCGCGCCCAGAACGGGTCGAAATACGGATCCGCCGGCGAGCGGCCGTTGACCGGCCCGGTGGTGAGCAGCACCAGGCGCACGCCCTCGGCGATCAGGCGCTCGAGTTCCTCGAGCGCGTGCGGCAGGTCCGCGAGCGACATCAGCGCGGTCGCAGAAGATGCGCCCGTCGCCGCCCCAGCCCCAGTCTGCGGCCAGCCAGCGGTTGAAGCTGCGGATGCTCGGGTAGAGCACCTCGTGGAAGTCGGGATCGGCGCGCATCTGCCACTCGACACCAACGCCGAGCGTGGGAATCTGCACCGCTGCCTCGACGCCCTGGCGGTCCATCTCCGCCAGCCGTGCGCCACGCTCGATGAACTGCGGGAAGTCCTGCGCCGCGACCGGGTTCAGGTTCACCGCGCCGCCCTCCTCGGTGTCGCCGCGCAGGAACTCGACCATCGCACCGGGTGGCGCCACGTGGTCGCCCACCGCGGCGCTGAAGAACTGCAGGCGCTTGTGGCCGAGCATCATCACGCCGATGCTGTCGCCGCGGCTGCGGTCCACCCACACCGTGCGCTCGCGAAAGCGCGGCTCGATGTGCCGCGTGAAGCAGTCGTCGGCCTCGTAGTAGTGGTTGTCGCAGTCGATCAGGCGATAGTCGGGCGCGGTCATGGCAATGGCTCTCGTAGGTCCGCATTCCTGTGGACGGTTATCCGGTCGAAACCGGACCTGCGTCGGGAGATCGCGCCATTCTACGCAACGGCTCCGGCACCCCGCGATTACAAAGCCTTCAGGCAGGAAAATGCCTGCGAGTCCAGCAGCGGAAACGAGCGCTCAGGCGGGGAAGAACCGCGAGATCGTGTCGACCACGCAGGCCGGTCGC
Organism: Gammaproteobacteria bacterium; assembly: GCA_016718385.1. Classification (GTDB taxonomy): domain Bacteria; phylum Pseudomonadota; class Gammaproteobacteria; order Pseudomonadales; family UBA5518; genus UBA5518. Next base: position 794,121 of record JADKDK010000004.1, on the reverse strand, counting down.
TCGCCACCCTCGATCTCGACCGTGATACGCACGATCACCTGCACCGCGCCCTTCACTTCTTCCGCGGCCACGATCTCGCCGCGACCACGGATGCGCGAGTCCACCGGCACGGCCGCGGGAAAACGCACCTTGTCGACACCGTAGTTCACGCCCATCGAGGTGTTGTCGACGCGCATCAGCTCCGGCAGGAACAGGTTCACCAGCGACAACGTCAGGTAGCCGTGCGCGATGCACTTGCCGTACGGGCCGCTCGCGGCCTTCACCGGATCGACGTGGATCCACTGGTGATCCCCGGTGGCGTCGGCGAACAGGTTGATGCGCTCCTGCGAGATCGTGAGCCAGTCGGTCACGCCGAGTTGCGTGCCTTCCTTGCCGATCAGCTCCGCGGGGCGCTCGAAAACGGTGGTCATGTAGTTGCTCCAGCTGGGTTGGGTGCGTGACCCGCGCCGCTCGGGCGCGGCGTCGGGGGCCGCGTAGTGTAGCCGCGCACCGGCGGGGGGCGCCACGGCCCGCGGTGGCGGCATCCCGGGGCGCTGCCTATACTCGGCTCACGGTCCGGCCCGCCAGAGGTGTGGTTCATGCGTTCATCCAGATTGCACGGCGCTTCGCGCGCAGGCCTGCGCGCCCTGATGCTGATGGCGGCCCTGCTGGCGGCGGGCGCGGCGCAGGCGCTCAGCCTCGGCAACGCCAGCCTGCAGTCGCGCGTCGGCGAGCCGCTGCGCGTGTCGATCCCGCTCGGCAGCCTCGGTGCGGTCACGCAGGAGGAGATCATCGTCGGACGTGCCCCGGAGGCCGATTACGCGCGCTTCGGCATCGACCCCGCCGCGCTCGCCACCGCGCTGCGCTTCGAACTGCTCGTCGACAAGCGCGGCAACGCCAGCGTCGAGGTCCGCAGCGACAAGCCGCTCAGCGAACCGTTCATCGACGTGGTGGTCGAGGTGCGCTGGCCCACCGGGCGCCTGGTCAGGGAATACACGCTGCTGCTCGACCTGCCGCCGCGCTGAGGGCCCGAGCACCCCGACGACCGTAGGTTCGGCTTTAGCCGGACAATGGTCCGCATGAATGCGGCCCTACACGTAACAATTGCCCGCATGAATGCGGACCTACGGCGGGCACTGTCCGGATGAATCCGGACCCACGGCTTGTCAGCATGAATGCGGACCTACGGCGACAGGCGCCAGTCGATGGGCCGCTTGCCGTGCGCTTCGAGGTAGCGGTTCGCCGCCGAAAAGTGCCCGTTGCCGATGAAGCCGCGATGCGCTGACAACGGCGAGGGGTGCGGCGAGGACAGCACGAGGTGGCGCTCTCGGTCGATGATGCGTCCCTTGCGCTCGGCGTAGCTCCCCCACAGCAGGAACACCAGGTGCTCGCGCCGCGCGCTCAGCACCTCCACCACGCGGTCCGTGAATCGCTCCCAGCCCTTGCCCTGGTGCGAGGCGGCGCGGCCGCGCTCCACGGTCAGCACGCTGTTGAGCAGCAGCACGCCCTGCGTGGCCCAGCTCTCCAGGCAGCCGTGCGCGGGCGGCGCGATGCCGAGGTCGCGATCCAGTTCCTGGAAGATGTTGCGCAGCGACGGTGGCACATCGACGCCGCGCGGCACCGAGAAGCACAGCCCGTGCGCCTGCCCCGGTCCGTGGTATGGATCCTGGCCGAGGATCACGACCTCCACCGAGGCGAACGGCGCGCAGCGAAAGGCGTTGAACCAGTTCGCGCTGGCCGGGTAGATGAGCTTGCCGGCAGCCTTCTCGGCGCGCAGGAATTCGCGCAGCTGCCGCATGTAGGGCTGTTCGAACTCGTTGCCGATCTCGGCCAGCCACGACGGTTCCAGGTCGATGCGCGAGGTCGCGCCGTTCATGCGCCGTACCCTCTTCGGACGATGCGCGGCGCGGCGCGAGCGGCTATCATGCGCGCCACATGCGAGGAGGAGACGACGTGAGCGGCCAGAATCCCTACCAGTTGCTCGGCGGCGAAGACGGATTGCGCAAGTTGTGCGCCGCGTTCTATCGCATCATGGACGAGTCGCCCGAGGCGGCCGGCATACGCGCGATGCACGGCGAGTCGCTCGCCGCCATCGAGGAGAAACTCTTCGAGTACCTCTCGGGATGGATGGGCGGCCCGCCGCTGTACGCGCGCCGCACCGGCACGGTCTGCCTCACGAAGCCGCACCAGCCCTACGCCATCGGGGCCGCGGAACGCGACCAGTGGCTGCTGTGCATGGACCGCGCGCTGGAAGAGGTGGGCGCCTCCGCCGAGGTGAAGGAGATGCTGCGCGAGCCGATGTTCCGTATCGCCGACATGATGGTGAACCGCTGAGCGGGGCGACACGCTACTGCGTGTACGCCTGCTCGATGTTCGGCGCGAAGAAGTCCATTCCCGCGGGCACACCGGCGCAGCTCTCGTCCCAGAAGGCGCGCGCCTTCACGATCTTCCCGGCATCGTTCAGCACGAAGTGATCCACGACCGCCAGGTCGAGCCCCTGGTTCTGCGCGGGGACGCGCACCTGCATCGTGAAGCGCAGGATGCCCTCGTTGCCACAGGCGATCACCTGGTCGATGCGCGGCGATATCGTACGTCCCTCATCGGCACCCTGGCGCGCGAAATCCCAGAATTTCGCCACGCCCTCGTGCCCGACGAAGGCCGGCGAGCCCACGGGATCCTCCCACGTCGCGTCCTCGGCAAAGATGCTGAGCAGCAGTTCCTTGTTGCCGGTTGCCCAGGCCTCCATGTATTTGCCGATGACTTCTCGCACCTGCGCGGGTGTGGCTGCCATGAGAACTCCTTTGCTTGTCGTGGTGATGGAATGAATGGTTTCAGCGCCGCGCCAGCACCTGGTCGGCGAAACGCATGATCGCCTCGCGCTTGGTCTCGAGACGCGCGGGGTCGGCATCGGCGCGATACCACGGCGCCGCGAAGAACGGGTTCGGCAACCACGGGCTCATGATCATCAGCCCGGTGACCCCCATCGCCGCCACGTCCGCGATGGCCTGCGGCTCGTGCGCCTCGGTGAGCGCGATGTTGATCGCGAAATGCTCGCGCGAGAGTCCCGCGGCGTCGCGCTGTTGCAGCAACGCGCCGAGCACCGGCGCCGCGCCGGCGCGATCCAGCGGCAGGCCCAGCCAGCCGTCGTTGCGCACCGCGCGCCCCAGCGCCGCCGGCACCGCGCCGCCGCACCACACCGGCACCGGCGCCGCCGGCGCGGGGCACATGATCGATTCCGCGTAGCAGAAGAACTCGCCTTCGTGCGTCACCGGCCGCCCGGACCAGAACTTGCGCGCGACCGTCAGCAGCTCGTCGAGGCGGCGTCCGCGCGTGGCGAAATCCACGCCGAGCAGATCGTATTCCTCGCGCAGCCAGCCCGAGGCCACACCGAGCACGATGCGCCCGCCCGTGAGCACCGCCGCGGTGGAGACCGATTTGGCCAGCGTCGCCGGGTCGCGCAGCGCCGCCAGGCAGATGTTCGAGGCAAGCCGCAGCTTCGTGGTCACGGCACCCATCGCGGCCAGCGTGACCCACGGATCCGGCCACGGCGTGTCAGCCGGCCACCAGATCGCGCCGTCCTCGGTGTACGGGTAGCGGCTCGCGATGCGTGTCGGCATCAGCACGTGATCGGCCACCGTGATGCCGTCGAAGCCGGCCTCCTCGGCGATGCGCGCCAGCGCGAGCAGCTGGTCCTGCTCGGGAATCGTGGTGATAGACAGCCAGTATTCCATGCGAACGTGCGCTCCCTGTCCGTGGCAAAAGCGCGCCTGGCGTGCCCTCAGCGCGCCGCGTGCGCGATCACGCCGCCCTTGCGAGCGCCCGGTGCCGCGCGCCGCACCGGCGTGTTCACGTATTCCGTGAGAGGCGCCGCGTGCAGTGCCGTCTCGTGGCGCTCCGGCGGCGCAGCCTCGTACAGCGTGGTGCGCTGCCACGGCTCGCGCCCGGCGTCGCGGATCAGCTGCTCTAGTTCGGCGGGCGGGAATTCCTCGCCGTGCGCCGCGCCCGCGGCGCGGGTGATCGATTCGTTCATCAGCGTGCCGCCGACGTCGTTGGCGCCCGCGTGCAGGCAGGCCGCGACACCCTCGGCGCCCATCTTCACCCACGAGGCCTGGATGCTCGGCACGTCCGGGTACAGCACGATGCGCGCCACCGCGTGCAGCAGCACCGCCTCGCGGAAGGTCGGCCCGCGCCGCGCGCGCCCGCGCAGGTACATCGGCGCCTCGCCGGCCACGAAAGGCAGCGGCACGAACTCCGTGAAGCCGTGGTACTTGCGCTGCAGGTCGCGGATCGCGAGCAGGTGGTGAGCCTGGTGGCGCGGCTGCTCGATGTGCCCGTACATCATGGTCGCGGTGGTGCGCACGCCCTGGCTGTGCGCGGCCTCCATGACCTCGAGCCACTGCGCGCTGTCGATCTTGTCCGGGCACAGCACCGCGCGCACCTCGTCGTGCAGGATCTCGGCCGCGGTGCCCGGCAGCGTCCCCAGGCCCGCCTCGCGCAGCTGCGCGATGAAGTCCCCGAGCGGCACGCCCAGCGTCCTGGCGCCCTGCCACACTTCCAGCGGCGAAAAGGCGTGGATGTGCATTCCGGGCGCCGCCTCCTTCACCAGGCGGCAGATATCGAGGTACTTCTGCCCGGTATAGGCCGGATGGATGCCGCCCTGCAGGCAGACCTCGGTGGCGCCGCGCGCCCAGGCCTCTGCCACGCGACGCGTGAGTTCCGCATCGTCCAGGTCGTAGGGCGTGCCGCGCAGGTGATCGTGCGCCTTGCCCTTGGAGAAGGCGCAGAACTGGCACTTGAAGTAGCAGACGTTGGTGTAGTTGATGTTGCGGTTCACGACGTAGCTGACGCGCTCGCCGTGCAGGCGGCGGTTCAGCGCGTCGGCCTGCGCGCAGACGCGCGCGAAGTCCGCGCCGCGCGCTCCGAGCAGCGCCGTGACACCGGCTTCATCGAGGTCCTCGCCAATCCCGGCGCGCGCCAGCAGCGCCTCGATGCGCGCACTGACGCCCCCGCCCTGCCCCTTGCCCGCGAGCAGTTCGCGCTCCAGCGCGGGCAGCTCCGTGGACGAACCGGTCAGCCAGTCGTCGACGCGCGGGAAGCCCTCGGCATCGGTCGCGGCCAGCAGCCGCGCGTGCAGCGACTCGTCGACCCAGCGCGAGGCCTCGCGCACGTAGGACGGATAGATCGTCAGGCGCTCCTGCAGGAACTTGCCCGCGCCCGCGGTCTCGGCCGCCAGCTGCCCGAGGTGCGGCCACGGCGCCTCGGGATTGACGAAGTCCGGCGTGAGCGGCGACACGCCGCCCCAGTCGTTGATGCCCGCCTCGACGAGGCGCGGCAGCACGCCGGGGCTCAGGTTCGGCGGCGCCTGGACGTTCATGGCGGGGCCGAGGATCAGCCGCGCCACCGCGATGCTCCACAGCAGCTCCTCGAGATCGGGCTCGGGCGCGCCGGCCATGCGCGTGCCCGGCTTGGCGCGGAAATTCTGCACGATCACTTCCTGCAGGTTGCCGTATTGGCGGTGGATCGCGCGCAAGGCCAGCAGCGACTCGATGCGCTCCTCGCGCGTCTCGCCGATGCCGATCAGGATGCCGGAGGTGAACGGCACGCGCGCCTCGCCCGCGAGGCGCATGGTCTGCAGGCGCGCCGCCGGCGCCTTGTCGGGCGAGCCGTGGTGCGGCATGCCCTTGGCGCACAGCCGCTCGGAGGCCGACTCCAGCATGATCCCCATCGAGGGCGCGAGCGGGCGCAGCAGCGCGATTTCGCGCGCGTCCATGTTGCCCGCGTTGATGTGCGGGAACAGGCCGGTCTCCTCGAGCACCGCGCGGGCGACATGCGCGAGATACTCCAGCGTGGTGGCGAAGCCCAGCGTCTGCAGCGCCTCGCGCGCGGCGCGGTAGCGCAGCTCGGGTTTCTCGCCCAGCGTGAACAGCGCCTCCTTGCAGCCGAGCCGCGCGCCTTCGCGCGCGCTCGCGAGCACCTGCTCGAGCGACATGTAGGGCGAATCCAGGCGTTTTGGCGTCTGCGCGAAGGTGCAGTAGTGGCAGACGTCGCGGCACAGGTGCGTGAGCGGGATGAACACCTTGCGCGAATAGCTGATCACGTTGCCGTGCGCGGCATCGCGCAGTCCGGCAGCGACGTGCATCAACGCCGCGGTGTCCTGGATGCCGGCCAGCGCGAGCGCCTGCTCGTCCGACAGCCCATCCGCGCAACGCGCCGCCTCGGCCAGCGCATCCAGGGGATTCCTGCTCAGCATCTGCACGTCGGTACTACCTCAAAAGGTGGGGCCATTGCCCTCGCTGCCGCGGCGCAGAAGCAGCCGCGTGGTGTGGGCTCCGCCGGCATTCTCTGCGCTTTGGCAGATGGCGACAAGCTCGGCCAGGTCCTCGGGTTGATCGATGTCCCGGTCCAGGCCGGCAGCGTGATGCTCCACGCACCGCACCCCGGCCGCGCGCGCGGCCTCGTGGTGACGCGCGCGGCTGCCGGCGCCGAAGCGGTATGGCACGGCATCCGGTGGCGTGCTCAGCAGGCAGTTGCTGCCCTCGCCGGCACGATCGGTGACCAGGGTGGCGAGCGGTGCGCCACGCGCCTCCAGCGCCGCCAGGTGCGCTCCGATCAGGCCGCGCAGTTGCGCCGCGCGCGCCAGCGGCAGGTCGGCGTGCATCACCAGCACGTGCCCGGCGCCCCCGGCGCAGGCGTGGCGCATGGCCTCGGTGAGCGCGGCGTTCAGCGGATCCGCCGCCGCGGCGGCGGGCCGGAACAGCGCCACGCCATACTGCGCCGCGAGCGCGGCGACGTCGTCGTCGTCGGAGACCAGCACGATGTGCGCAGGCGCCACCGGCACCGCCTGCAGCGCCTCGATGACGTCGCGGGCCATCGCCTCGACGAGCTCACGCCGCGCGAGCGACGCCAGCGCGCCGGACAGGCGTTCCTTCGCGCGTCCCAGGTTCTTCAGCGGCACCAGCACCCACAGCGCGAGCGGGCTCATGCGCCGAAGGTATCCATCAGCGCGAGCACGTCGGCGGCGAGCCGGCGCTTGCTGGCGGCATCGCTCATCACGGTATCGGTCACCAGCACGCGCATGCCCAGTGCGCGGATCGTATCGCCCTGGGCTTCGTCCTCGCGATCGATCACGAAGGCGTCGGCAAGCCCGCGGTAATGGCGCGCCACCTCGAGCGCCGAGACCGGCAGCCCGAGTTCGGCCATCATCTTGGCCGCCGGCCCCTTGATCGCGCGTCCGCCCACGATCGGCGACACCGCGACCACGGGCAGCGCGGCGAGGCGTTCGCGCAGTCCCGGCACGGCCAGCACCGGATCGACGCTGAGCCAGGGATTCGAGGGGCAGATCACCACGACCGGCTGCGGCGAGCCCGCGAGCCAGTCGCGGAGCGCCGGCGCCGGCCGGGCGGCCGCCGCGTTGTCGAAGCGCACGCCGCGCACCGGCGGCTCGCAGCGCTCGCGCACGAAATACTCCTGGAAGGCGAAGGTGCCGCGGTCGGTGTCGACCAGCGTGCGCACCGGCGCATCGCTCATCGGCACGATCGCGTGGCGCACGCCGAGCGCCGCGCCGAGGCGCGCCGTCGCCTCGCTCAGGCTGAGCCCCGAGCGCAGCAGCGCGCCGCGCTGCAGGTGGGTGGCGAGGTCGCGATCCCCGAGGCGGAACCAGTCCGGGCCGCCGAGCGCGCCCAGCGCCCCCATGCACTGCCAGGTCTCGCCCGCGAGCCCCCAGCCGCGCAGCGGATCTGCCAGGCCCCCCAGCGTGTAGATCAGCGTGTCGATGTCCGGGCAGATCGGCAGCCCGAGGTGCTCGAAATCGTCGCCCGTGTTGGCGACGATCAGCAGCTCAGCGGGATCGAGCAGCGCCGCGAGGCCGAAGGCCAGCTTGGCGCCGCCCACGCCGCCCGAGATCGCGAGGACGCGGCGCGCGCTGCTCACTGGCGGAACAGGTCGCGCTCGCGCGCGCGCAGCAGGGCAGCCATGCCCTCCTCGGAGGGCTCCAGCTTCGCACCGCGCACCAGCACCGCCGGGATCGCCTCGTCGGCCTGCCCCATCACGAAGGACGCGGCGGCCGCCAGTTCGTCGGCCACGGCGATCTCGGTGATCTCGAGCTTGCGCCCGAACAGGTCCGGCGCGCCGATGCGGTTCACCACCGGACGGAAACCCGCGCACCCGATCGCGAAGCCGATGATGCCGTTGCGCCAGGCGCGTCCGGCGCTGTCGTTGATGATCACGCTGATATTGCGCCCGGCGTCGCGCCGGGCGCGCTCGCGCAATTGCCGCGCGCTGGCGTCGGGGTCCAGCGGCAGCAGCAGCACCTTGTTCGGGTCCGCCACGTTGGAGCGGTCGACACCCGCGTTGGCGTGCACATAGCCGAGGCGGTGCTCGACGATCAGCGCGCCGGGGCGCTGGCGCATCACCTCGCGCGACTCCGAGAGGATCACCTCGATCAGCCGCGGGTCCTTGTCGGCCGGCCCGGCGAGCTCGCGCGCGCGCGACGAGGGCACCACCGTATCCAGGTCGACGTAGCGGTTCTCGGCCTTGGAGACGATCTTCTGCGCCACCACCAGCAGGTCGCCGTCGAGCAGCCCGCCGGCGCAGCGCGCGGCGGCCGCCAACAGCATCGCCGCGATATCGTCACCGGGCTCCACCAGCGGCAGCCCGGTCAGCGGGATCAGCGCGAGCGTGTTACTCACCGGCCGAATCGAGCCCGGTGATGCGGATGCCGGCGTGGCACTTGAAGGCGCGGTTGATGTTGATGATCACCGAGGTCAGCGCCTCGGCCGCGGCCGAATTGGCGATCGGGCCGGCATGGAAGCCGCGCATGCCGCAGGCCTCGACCAGGCCGATCACCTCGGCGCGCGCGTCCTTGTCGTTGCCGCAGACCAGCACGTCGCACTCGATGCCGTGTCCCTCCTGCAGGTGGTGGGCAGCGACGTTCTGGAACGCCGACACGACCTTGACCGTCTCGCCGAGCAGCTGCTGCGCGGCCATGCCCGCGGAGCCCTCGGGCGGCAACTGCACCGTACCCACCTTGGGCGGCATCAGCGGCACCGTGACGTCGACGAGGATCTTGCCGTCCAGCGCCGGGCGCACGTGCTCGAGCGTGCTCTTCTGGTGCGCGAAGGGAACGGTCAGCACCACGATGTCGGCCGCGCGTGCGGCGTCGAGGTTCTCCATCGCGGCCACGTCGAGCTTCGTTGCCCCCCATTCGGCCATGACCTGTTTCAGCTCGGCGAGCGCGGCCTCGGCCTTCTCCAGCGTGCGCGAACCGATGATCACCGCGTGCCCGGCCTGGGTCCAGCGCCGCACCAGCCCGGTGCCCAGCGCGCCGGTGCCGCCCAGAATCGCAATCCGCTTCGAACCCGAACCCGCCGTCTCGCTCATGCAGCCTCCACGATGTGTGTGTATCGAACCGCCGACCCGCCGCGCCATGCGCGGGGCTGGCTATAATGGCGCGCCATTCTAGTCGCAACCAGCGGCGCAAGTGAATTCTCTACCCGGGAGGCGGAAATGCAGGACAGGCTGGACATGCAGGGCAAAGTCGTGATCGTGACCGGAGGCGCCAAGGGCGTCGGTGCCGGCATCAGCCGCAGCTTCCTCGAGGCGGGTGCGAGCGTGGCCATCGTCGGGCGCACCCCGCCCGTGGAGCTTCCCGCCTGCGGGGCCAATGCGGCGAGCTTCTGGCAGGCCGACGTGCGCGACTACGAGCAGCTGAGCGCCTGCACGGACGCCATCGTGGCGCGGTACGGGCGCATCGACGTGCTGGTCAACAACGCCGGCGGCGCGCCGGCCACCGATGCCGCGACCGCCTCGCCGCGCTTCTCCGAGTCGATCATCCGGCTGAACCTGCTGGCCCCGCTCAATTTCTCGCAGCTGGCCAACCGCGTCATGCAGCAGCAGGAGAGCGGCGGCACCATCATCAACATCGCCAGCGTGAGCGCGATCCGCCCCTCGCCGGGAACCGCCGCCTACGGCGCGGCGAAGGCGGGCCTGGTGAACCTGTGCACCTCGCTCGCGGTGGAATGGGCGCCCAGGGTGCGCGTGGTCGCGGTGATCTCGGGCCTAGTCGTGACCGAGCAGGCGCACCTGCACTACGGCGACGAGGCCGGCATCGCCGCGGTGGGTCGCACGATCCCGCTCGGGCGCATGGCCGTACCGGCCGACATCGGCAACGTGTGCCTGTTCCTGGCTTCGCCGCTGGCGAGTTACATCTCGGGCAGCGCGATCACGGTGCACGGCGGCGGCGAAGCGCCGGCCTTCCTGGCGGCATCCAACGCCGACTGAGAGCGCAGCCTTTCAGCGCGCGGACTTCGGCGGCCGGCCGCGGCGGGCCGGCGTCGCGCCCGTCTTGCGTGCGGCGGGCTTCGCCGCGGACTTGCGGACCGGGGCCTTCGCCGCGGGCTTGCGCGCAGCCGGTTTCGCGGCCGCCCGGGCCGGCGGCTTGCGCGCCTTGCCCTTCGCCGCGCCCTTGCGCAACGACAGTCCCGTGACTTTCTGTGCCAGCGCATTGACCTGCCGCGCCAGCGCATCGAGACGCATATGCACGGCATCATCGACGCCCATGCGCTCGCGCACGCGCCCGATCATCTCCTCCACGCTGCGGGTGTTGCTGTCGGCCGCCTCGCTGATGCGCTCGCGCGCCTCGCTGATCATTTCCTTCGCCTCGCTGATGCGCTCCTTGAGCGCCTCGCGGCTGTGATCCTCGATCGACTGTCCCTTGCTCACCAGGTCGTGGAAGAACTTCGAGGCCTCCTGGCTCGCCTTGTCGATCTGTCCGTGCGCGTCCTCGACGCTCTTGCCATAGGCGCCGAGGCCCGCGAGCCAGATCTTGCGGGCCACGGTCTCTCCGCTCTCGAGCGGTTTGCGCTTGCGCGTGCGTGCCATCGCCGTGTCCTCCGTTGGGTGCCGCGCGGCGCCGGGGCAACCGCTGCATTTTTCGACCAGCGCATGCTAACGGCTGGAATTGGCAACAACATACCAGTAATGTTCCGGCAAATGAAAACACGCGACCGCATCATTCACGCCAGCCTGGAGCTGTTCAACCGCGAGGGTGAGCCCAACGTCACCACGGTCGATATCGCCAATGAACTCGATATCAGCCCGGGCAACCTGTACTACCACTTCAAGGGCAAGGAGGAGCTGGTCCGGGAGCTGTTCGAGCGCTTCTACGAGCAGTTCAACGTGATCCTGCGCGCGCCCGTGCAGAATCCCCTGCGCATGGAGGACAACTGGTTCTACCTCGTGGTGGTGTTCGAGCACATGCACGCCTACCGCTTCCTGTACCGCAACATCTCGCTGATCCTGCAGCGCTACGAGCAGATCCAGCGCCCGTTCAGGCGCCTGATCCACCTCAAGCAGGACGCCGCGCGCGCCATCTGCGTGCAGTTGCGCACGGCCGGCATCATGCAGATCGACGATGCGGGCATCGACATGCTGGCTCGCAGCATCGCGCTCACGATCACCTACTGGTTCAACTTCGACAACCTGCTCGGCGATCGCCCCGGCGATGACGAGGACCTGATCCACGACGGGGTGCTGCAGGCGCTGTCGCTGATCGCGCCGCACCTCGGCGCGATGCAGCGCGAATTCATGGACACCGCGCTGGCGATCCACTCGCGCCTGGGTCGTGCCGCCGTGCAGGCCACGCGCACAAAGGGAGGCAAGAAATGAATCGCACCGCCGCCATTTGCCGCGCCGCGGCAGCCCTGTGCGCATTGCTGCTCGTCGCCGCGCCGCTGGCCACTCGCTCTGGCCTGGTGTCCTGGAAGCTCGGGCTGCCGCTGACCGCGCTGGCCATCCTGGGTGGCGCCGTGCTGCTGCTGCTCGCGCTGGTGCTGCTGGCGCTCCCGGCGTGGCGCGCCGCGCGCGCACCGCTGGCGGCGAGCGCGTTGCTGGCCGCGCTGCCGGTGCTCGCCGGCACTGCCCTGGTTGCGCCCGGCCTCGGGCTGCCGGCGATCCACGACGTCAGCACCGATATCGCGGACCCGCCGCAGTTCGTGGCGCTCGTAGCCGTGCGCGGCCCGGATGCAAACGCGCTGGCACGCTCACCCGAGGTGGATGCCGCCCAGCGCAACGCCTGGCCCGGACTGGGGCCCCTGGACTCGCCGCTGCCGCCGGCGGAGGCGTTCGCGCGCGCTGCCGCCACCGCACACGCCCTGGGTTGGCGGATTCACGCGCAGGACGCCGCGGCGGGCCAGATCGAGGCCAGCGCGACCACCTTCTGGTTCGGATTCGTGGATGACGTCGTGATCCGCGTCAGGCCGCACGCCGAGGGCTCGCGCATCGACCTGCGCTCGGTGAGCCGCGTCGGCCAGGGCGACCTCGGCGCCAACGCCAGGCGCATCGCGCGCTTCAGCGCGGCGTTCTCCGGCTAGCCGACGCGGATCTCGATGCTGCGGCTGCCGCCCGCGGCACGCTTGGCGACGGTTATCGAGAGCACGCCATCCTCGACCCGCGCCGTGATGCGCTCGGGATCCGCGAACTCCGGCAGCGCGAAGCTGCGCGCGAAACGCCCGCCGGTGCGCTCCGTGCGGTGCCGATGGCTCTCGGCGCCAGCGGCGCGCGGCAACTCGCGATGCCCCCGGATCGTCAGCACGCCATCCTCGACGCCGACGCGCACGTCCTCGCGCTTCACGCCGGGTATCTCGGCCTCGATCAGGTAGAGCTCCGCGGTCTCGGAAATATCCACCAGCGGCCGCCAGTCGGCGCTCACGATGTGCTCGGAGCGCCCGTGTGCGAGCGGCTGCACGGCCGCGCTGCGCCCGTAGCGCGCGAGCAGTTCCTCCATGTCGCGCAGCGGATCCCATTGCGATTCGGCCATCTCACGCCCTCCTGCGACCGTGGCAATCCTTCAGCGTTCAATATCCGCCGCCCGCGGCGCGCGGTCCTTGATTCCGGTCAATACCGCTGCTGTGCATCCGCCCCGATGCGCGCGAGCAGTTCGCGCACCGCGGCCTGACCGCCGCCCGGCACGCGCAGCGTTTCGGGCTCCGCGGCGGCATCGGGAAATTCCGCGCTGGCGAGCTGCGCGGCGAGCACCTCGAGGTCCGCCTCCGAGGGATCGCTCGCCGCGCGCCGGCGCGCCTCGACACGCCGCTCCAGCTCGGCGCGCGGCGCCTCGCAGAACAGGATGTGGAAATCGACGCCGAGCCCGCGCGCCACGCGGCGGAAATCCTCGCGGTGCGCGCGCCGGATGAAGGTCGCGTCCACGATCACCGGGAAACCCGCCGCGATGACCTCCCCCGCCAGTTCCGCCAGCCGCGCGAAGGTGCGCGCGCTCGCTGCGGGGGTGTAGATGTCGGCGGCGCTCGCGCCGTCGCGGCTGCTGGCATCCGGCGCCAGCCCGAAGAGGCGCTTGCGCTCGACGTCCGAGCGCAGCCGGATCGCGCGCGCCTCGCCCGCCAACGCCTCGGCCAGCGTCGACTTGCCCGAACCCGACACGCCGCAGGTGATCGCGAGGAAGGGCCGGCGCGTGCCGGTGTAACGTTCGGCCAGCGCGACGTAGCGCCGGCAACCGAGATGCGCCTCGCTGCCGCTGGCGAGCGGTGGGCGCCCCGCGCCCAGCACGCTCACCTTCGCGCGCACCATCGCGCGATACGCACAGAAGAAGTCGAGCAGTGCCAGCCCCGCGTAGTCCCCCGTGCGCTCGAGCCAGGCGTTCAGCGCGACGAATCCCGCCGCGCCGTGGCCGCGGCTCTCGCAGTCCATCACCAGGAAGGCCATCTCGTTCATCACGTCGATCCAGCTGAGCGCCGGGTTGAACTCGATGGCGTCGAAGGCGAGTGCGTGCCCCGCGAGCAGCACGATATTGCCCAGATGCAGGTCGCCGTGGCACTCGCGCACCAGTCCGCTTGCGTAGCGCGACCACAGCAGGCGCTCGTGGCGATGGAAGTCCTGCCACGCCTGCTCCTCGAGACGGTTCAGCTGCGCGATGTCGGCACCCTCGCGCAGGTACGGACGCACCTGGCGGAAGTTCTGGTTGATCGCGTCGCGCACCTTCCCCGGGGTGCCGCGCCCATCCTCGTGCCCGGGGCCGGCCACCGGCAGCCCGTCGTGGATCGCCGCGATGTCCGCACCCAGCCGGCGCCAGACCGCGGTGCCCGGATCGGTGTGTGCGATCACGTCCGCCAGCAGCGCATCGTCGGGGAACTGGCGCATGCGCACTGCGTATTCGATGACCGTGCCCTCGCCGCCGATCTGCGGGCCCTGCGCCGAGGCGCTGATCGCCACCACGTCGAGGTAGATCTGCGGCGCGTAGCGCCGGTTCACGCGCAACTCCTCCTCGCAGAAGCGCTTGCGCAATGCCAGCGTGGAGTAGTCCAGGAAGCCCAGATCCAGCGGCTTCTTGATCTTGTAGGCGAAATCCCCGGTCAGCAGCACCCAGGAAATGTGGGTTTCGACGACGCGCACCGGCCCGATGGCATGCGGAAAGGCGCGCGCCTCGCGCAGCCCCTCGATCAGCGCGTGCATGATCGGCCGGCGCCTCAGGACAGCGTCGCGCCGTCGACGCGGATGTCCTCGCCGTTGATGTGCGCGCCGTCCCCGGAAGCGAGCATCGCGATCACGCCGGCCACGACTTCCGGCCCCATCGGTCCGTTGAGCGAGCTGCAGCGCGCCATCCAGCTGAAATCGGCGCCCTTGGGCATGCGCGGCGCCTTGGACATGGGTGTCGCGATATCGCCGGGGCACACGCAGTTGGCGCGCAGCCCGGCACGACCGTACTCCACCGCGAGGGTGCGCGTCATCGCGAGCACCGCGCCCTTGGATGCCGAATAGGCGCCGCCCCACGGCAGGCCGGCCAGCGCGGAGGTCGATGCCGCGTTGACGATGTTGCCCTTCGTCGCGAGCAGGTGCGGGATCGCCTCGCGGCACATCAGGAACGTACCGTAGAGGTTGACCTCGACGATGCGGCGGAAGTCGGCGAGCGCGATCTCGTGGAAGTGATCGAAGCGCAATATGCCGGCCATGTTGCTCAGGTGGTCGATGCGCCCGCAGACATCGACGCAGGCCTGCACGCAGGCGCGCACCGCGGCCTCGTCGCTGACGTCGCAGGCGTGCGCCTCCGCGCGCCCGCCCGCGGCCTCGATCTGTGCCTTCGTCTCCTCGACGTCCGGCGCGGACAGGTCCACGCAAAACACGCGCGCACCCTCGCTCGCCAGGCGCAGCGCCGCCGCGCGCCCGATGCCCGAACCCGCGCCGGTGATCAGCGCAACCTTGCCCTCGAATCTCTTCATGCCTGCACTCCCGGCGATTGCCGCTACGTTCCGGTAATTTTTTGCATAGTAATGGATTGCACCGAAAAAGCCATGCGAGTCAGGCAGTTGGCGCTGACCGTTATTGTTAATTGGCGCCGACCCAAATTGTCATTGCGCATCCGACCCCAGGCCTTAACATCGTGCTTCTACGCAATCGGCTGTTCTGCCCAAGGATGCAGTATGGAAGAACTGGAACAGTTTCGCGTCGAGGTCCGGGAATGGCTGGAGGCCAACTGCCCGGCCTCGCAGCGCCTCCCGATCACGCCCGAGCAGCAGTACTGGGGTGGGCGCAATGGCAGCTTCGCCTCCGATGACGCGCGCGTGTGGTTCGAGCGCATGCTGGCCAAGGGCTGGACCGTGCCCGAGTGGCCGCGCGAATACGGCGGCGCGGGCCTGGACGCGCAGCAGGCGCGCATCCTCAAGAAGGAGATGACACGCCTCGGTTGCCGCACGCCGCTCTACGGGCTGGGCATCTGGATGCTCGGCCCCGCGCTGCTGGAATACGGCAACGAGGAGCAGAAGCGCGTGCACCTGCGTGCGATCGCCGAGGGACGCCTGCGCTGGTGCCAGGGCTACAGCGAACCGGGCGCCGGCTCCGATCTCGCGAGCCTGCAGACGCGCGCGGAAGACCTCGGCGATCACTTTCTCGTGAACGGCTCCAAGATCTGGACCTCGGGTGCCGACAAGGCCGACTGGATCTTCTGCCTGGTGCGCACCGACCCGCAGGCGCGCAAGCAGCAGGGCATCAGCTTCCTGCTGATCGACATGGCCACGCCGGGCGTCTCCGTCTCGCCGATCGAACTGATCAGCGGCAGTTCCGAGTTCTGCCAGACCTTCTTCGACAATGTGCGCGTGCCGAAGGACAACCTGGTCGGCGAGCTCAACGCCGGCTGGAGCGTGGCGAAAGCGCTGCTCAAGCACGAGCGCAAGCTCATGTCCGAGATCGGCACCGAGACCGCGAGCGCCGCGTACACGCCGATCGAGTGCGCCCGCCTCTACCTACCGCTCGAGGACGGACGCGTGGCCGACGCGGTGATGCGCGATGCGCTCGCGCGCCACGAGATGCAGATGCACGCGGTCGGGCTGACGCAAATGCGCATCATCGAGGAGACGCGCGCCGGCACCGGCAGCGGGCTCACGGCGCTGGTCATGAAGTACTGCGGCACCGAGGAAGAGAAGCGCAAACAGGAGCTGATGGTGGCGATGATGGGCAGCCAGGGGCTTGGCTGGGAAGGCGATGACTTCAAAGCCGCCGAGATCGACACGGTGCGCCAATGCCTCTCCACGAAAGCCCTCAGCATTGCCGGCGGCACCTCGGAGGTCCAGCTCAACATCATCGCCAAGCGCGCCCTGGACCTTCCCGGCGTTACCTGAAGCATTCGCGCCGGAACCGATCACATGGCACTCACACTGAACGAGGAGCAGCGCCTGCTGCGCGAAACGGCCCGGGAATTCCTCGGCGCCAACGCGCCGGTAGGGGCGCTGCGCGCGCTGCGCGACGCGCGCGACCCGCTCGGCTATTCGCGCGAGCTGTGGACACGGATGGCCGGGCTCGGCTGGGCCGGCATCATCATCCCGGAGGAGTTCGGCGGACTCGGCTTCGGCTTCGCCGGACTCGGCGCGGTGCTCGAGGAAACCGGTCGCACGCTCACCGCCTCGCCGCTGTTCGCGAGCTGCGTGCTCGGCGCTTCCGCCGTGCTGCTGGCAGGTTCCCGGGCACAGAAGGAAGCGGTGCTGCCGCGCGTCGCAAGCGGCGAGTTGTGCCTCGCGCTGGCGCTGGAGGAATCGCATCGCCACGACCCCTGCGGCGTGCACCTCGAGGCGAGGCGCCACGGCGAGGGCTTCCGCCTGAACGGCGCCAAGCAGTTCGTGCTCGACGGCCACAGCGCCGACCAGCTGGTGGTGGTCGCGCGCAGTCGCGGCACGGCCGGCGCGACGGACGGCATCAGCCTGTTCCTGGTGGACGCCAACGCGCCCGGCATCACGCGCAAGCGTTCGCTGCTGATGGACAGCCGCAATGCCGCGCGCATCGAGTTCGCCAACGTGGACGTGGGCGCCGATGCGCTGCTCGGCACCGAGGGCGAGGCCTGGCCGGCGCTCGAGCAGGTGCTCGATCGCGGCCGCGCGGCGATCGCGGCCGAAATGCTGGGCGGCGTGCAGGAAACCTTCGAGCGCACCGTCGACTACCTCAAGCAGCGCGAGCAGTTCGGCACGAAGATCGGCACCTTCCAGGCGCTGCAGCACCGCGCCGCGCACATGTTCTCGGAGATCGAGCTGCTGAAGAGCGTGGTGCTCGATGCCTGCGCCAACGTGGATGCGAACCCTGCGCTGCTGCCGCTCTCGGCCAGCCTCGCCAAGGCGAAGGCCAACGACACCTTCGAGCTCGTGAGCAACGAGGCGGTGCAGATGCACGGCGGCATCGGCACCACCGACGAGCTCGACATCGGGCTGTTCCTGAAGCGCTCGCGCGTGGCGATGCAGATCCTCGGCGACGCGCGCTTCCATCGCGCGCGGTATGCGACGCTGCGGGGATTCTGAGGCGGCTCCAAGCGCGTAACACATTGAGCGTCGCTGGCCGTGTTGTGCGACCGTCGCAACGGGGCCCGCGGCAAGTACGTCCCTGTAGGCTGTGGCGCCGCATCCCTGCGGCGCACGGCCCCTTATGCGGCGATCGCACAACACGGCCGCTCGGTTGACGTAGTGCCAAGCTAGCAGAAGCAAAGCCCGTAGGTTCGGTTACAACCGAACAATGTCCGGCTAAAGCCGGACGGCACCAGCATGACTCGCCGCACGTCCTCGCTCCACCAACGCGAGGCGCTCGGGGCAGCACCGGTGCGGCGGACCTTCTGTCGCCATGGATGGCGACAGAGAGCCTACAGGGACGTACTTGCGGCGTGTCCGCAGTACCGGTGGTGCCCCGAGCGCCGATGGTCAGGCGCATGCGGCACCGGTGACGCACCGAGCGCCGATGGTCAGGGCAATGCGGTTCGAGACGCAGCTCGAGCGCCGTCGATCAGATCGACACCCGGTTGTCGGCTCTGCGTGACGCCATCACCCACGGCAGCTGCAGCAGAATGAATCCGGCCAGTGCGGCGGCCATCATGGCGCCGATGCGCCAGGGCCAGGGGCCAAGCAGGTCGAGCAGCGTGGGTTGCGGCAGGGTCACCGGGCCCACGTAGCCGTAGTTGAAGCCGGTGAGCAGGTCGAAGGGCAGGATCAGCGCGAGGTACAGCAGCGCCAGCGCGTAGGCCTGCGCGCATTCGCGCCAGCGCGGCCGGAACCCCTCCACCACGAGCGCATAGACGGCCGCGCCGGTGATGTTGGCGTGCGGTATCCAGAACATCCAGAACGCGATGCTGGCCGGACCGTGGTGCAGATCGGGGGTGGCGATCGCCTGCACGCTGAATCCCAGCCCCCAGAAATAAAGTACCCCGAGCAGCAGCCGGGAACGCCGCCACAAGGCCAGCGGGGCCAGGATGCCGGCGATGTCGCAGATCTGCAGCGGCAGGTTCTCCGAGGCCACGTAGACCGATGGCAGCAGCTGCCCGCCGTTGGCAGCGAGCCAGGCGAGTGCCATCCAGGCGCACAAACACCCCCGCCAGCGCGCCGCGAGCGGGCCGCCGGCCACGCGCCGCCCGATGACGACCAGCGCCAGCCACAACGCGGCAAAGAACAGTACCGTCGCGAGGTGCAGCGCGGAGAAATTCTCGAAGCGCAGCGCCCACTCAGGCATCGCGGGTGCCCGGCGCGCGCCTCACTCTTCCAGCAGGTCGAAATCGAACTTGCTGATGCCGCAGTCCGGGCACTCGAAATCCGCGGGAACGTCTTCCCAGCGCGTGCCCGGCGCGATGCCCTTGTCCGGCAGGCCGAGGGCTTCGTCGTAGATGAAGCCGCAGATCACGCATTCCCATTTCCTGTAGGCGCTCATGTATCACTCCGTGCAGAAATCATTTGCGCCCGCGGGCCCGCGGCGCGTTCTGCGCGCGCGCATGCAGCCGGTCGAGGCAGGCGCGGAAGGTCCGGCTCACCGCCGTGGTGTTCTTGATCATCTCGAGGTAGGGCCAGGTGATGCGCGCGCCGATCGCCACGAACTCGGTCTCCTCGGCATGCGACTGGTCGCTGAACAGCTTGAATACGTGCGCCGGACTGCGTGGCGGAACCAGCGTGATGTCGCCGCGGTAGTCCTGGATCAGCACCGAGCGCAGCTTGTCTATCGCGAAGTTGACGTTGTCGAACGGAATGCCCTTCTGTACCAGCTGCATCGAGAAATTGGTGGTTTCCTTGAACAGTCGTGTCGCGTATTGCCGCGTCATCGAGGAGACATCGTTGCCCTGGTGCGCGCTGCGCGAGGCGAAGGGCAGCACCAGCGGGTTCACCAGGCTCACGATCGAATGGTTCACGCCGTAGAGGCGCGTCAGGCGGCGTATCGGCAGGTCGTCGCCGATCGAGCCATCGAGGAACTTGCGGTTCTTCAGGTAGGGGATGATCTCGCCGTTGATGGTCTTGCCCAGCAGTTCCACGGGCGGCAGCAGGAACGGCGCCGCGCAGGAGGCGCGCACTGCGCTGTTGATCACCACGTTCGGCGAGGTGCGGTAATTCAGCAGCCGGCCCTCGTCGAGCGGGTCGTAGGCCGAGACCGTGATGTTGATCGCGCGGCCGCTGTGGCGGAAGGCCTCCTGGAAGCTCATCTCGCCGATGCGCTCCCTCAGCTTGGCGTTGAAATGCTCTACGTCGAACAGGTGGGTACGCGGCGGCGAGTTCCACTTGATCAGCCCGACCAGCGATTCGCGGTGCGCCATCACCTCGCGCAGTTCCTCGTCGCTGTGCGTGCCGAGCATCGCGGCGACGATCGAGCCGGCGCTGGAACCCGAGATCACGTGCGGCAGCAGGCCGTTCTCCCACAGCGACTTCACCACGCCCATGTGGTAGATCCCGAGCGCGGCGCCGCCGCTGAGCATCAGGCTGGACTGGCCGAAGGTCTGGCTGGTGGCCTCGAAGAACTCGATCTTCTCCGCGAGCGTGAACTCGTCCGAGTCCTCGTCGCAGAGCCAGTCCAGCGATTCGCAGACTTCGTCGAGGTAGTGCTCGATCAGGCGCTTGGTGCCGAAGCGCGTGAAGCGGTAGAGCATCGGGTTGGAGATGTTGCCGAGGTTGCCGTGCAGGCCCTCCTGCAGGATGAACATCAGGCGGCGCAGGTAGCCGCCCTCGCGCGCGCCGAGGATCTGCGCCAGGCGGCGCTGGATCAGCTTGAAGTCGTAGAATGGCGAGGCATCGGTGAATTTCCACTCCTCCAGCCCCGCCTCCTTGTCGTAACTCATCGCCGCTTCGCGCCAGATGCCGTAACTGGCGGCACTTTCCATGGCCTGCTCCAGGCTCGCCAGGCGGCGGTTGCGCCGTCCGAGCTGGGCGAAGTCCGGCAGGACCTCTGCCAGCGCGCGCATCGCCGGGCGGACCACCAACCGGCCCGTCAGCGGCATCTCGAATATGGATGACGATTGCCTTTCCGATCGCTGGCGCAAGTTGCTGCCTCCCCCGGGGAACATCAGGACACTCTTATTATGTCACGTCCGGGCGATTGGCAAGCGCTCGCCGACAGCGCACAATCTTGATGTGCATCAGGGCCGGGGAACAGGGAATGAGCCGCATCTACATCCAGCGCGATCACGAGCTCGACAACCGCACGCTACGCAAGCGCGCCGAGCGGCTGGCCAAGCAGCTGCAGAGCGAGTTCGGGGGAAATTACCGCTGGGAAGGCAACACCGTCCACTACAACTATTCGGGCGGGATCGATGCGCGCCTGACGCTGCAGGACGCGGACATACTCGTCGACGTGAAGCTCGGCGTGCTGATGCTGATGCTGAAGAAGCGTCTGCAGCAGGAAATCGAGCGCTACCTCGACCAGCATCTCGCCTGAGAGGGCCTGCCCGCGCTCACATCGGCCGCAACACTCCGCGTTCCTCCAGTTCCAGCAGCAGCAGGTGCTGCAGCAGCTTTTCCTTCGGCGTGTCCGGATGCGCCAGCCCGATCCGCTCCAGGTAGGGCCGCGCCTGCTCCTCGTCCACCTCGGTCATGAACGAGCGGATCACGGCGCGCAGCAGGTGGGCGGGCTGTTCCATCAGGGCCTTGATGTCCTTGAGGCTGCCACCCAGCGCGATCTCCTCGGGCGTGAAGTCGGTGCCCAACGGAAACGCCGGAAAATAGCCGCGATCGCGCCACGGACCGAGCACCGCGGCGATTCGCCCGGGGAGGTTGTGGCGCTGCGCCTCGGGGATCTCCCAGTGCGGATCGATCTTGCCGCTCGCGCGCGCGGCCTCCAGCAGCTCGGGCTGGAAGCGCGAATCGGCGATGCCGAGCAGCGCCTTGATGATTTCCTGGTCGCTGCGCCCGCGCAGATCCGCCGCACCGTACTCGGTGACAACGATGTCGCGCAGGTGGCGCGGGATCGTGATGTGGCCGTAGTGCGGCACGATGTTCGAACCCAGCGCCTTGCCCGCCCCGCGCGTGGCGCGGATGCAGATGATCGAGCGCGCGCCGGGCAGTTCGTGGGCCTGGGCAACGAAGTTGTACTGCCCGCCGACGCCGCTGACGACTTCGCCGCTCTCCAGTCCGTCGGAGACCACGGCGCCACTCAGCGTGACCATCATGCCGGTGTTGACGAAGCGCGCGTCGCGCCGTTGCAACTCGCGCAGCACCGGCTCGTCGATGCGGTTGATGCGCCGCACGCTGTCCATGCCGATCAGCTCGGACTCCTCGCGCGGCATCGCGGCCAGCGCCTCGTAGAAATCGCGCGGCCCGAGGAAGAAACCGCCGTGCATGTGGATGCCCCCGAGCAGCCGCTCGCCGAGCGCGAATGCGCACACGCCCGCGAGTGCGGTCTCATCGGCGATGTCGGCCGGACACTCTTGCGCGTCGAGCACCAGCATGCCCTCGCGCCACTGCACCGCGGCATCGAAGACGCCCCACTGCTTCAGCAGCGCGACATCGGCTGCCGCGAGCGGCGATCCGACCGCGCCGGTGTCGCGCAGCGCCGCGAGCAAGGCCCGGTCGGGTCGCTCCGAACCGCTCTGGTTCAGCGCGCGCTGCAGGCCCGGATGGTCGTAGACCCTGCGCCTGACGATGCCCGCGCGCAGCAGGTGCAGGAAGCCGTTGACGAACATCTCGCTGCAGCCGTACAGACCCGTCTCGAATCGTCCCGTGCCGCCGAGGCGCTCGACCAGTCCGGCATCGGTACCGAGCGCGGCGATCACCTCGCGGTAGGCGGCATTCTCCTCGTGGCGCAGCCGGCTCGCGTAGACGATGGCGTCGCCGAGCGAGCCGATGCCGATCTGCAGAGTGCCGCCGTCGCGCAGCAGCGCGCTCGTGTGCATGCCGATCGCGAAGTCGGTGACGCCGACCGAGAGATTGGGTGCCGCGAACAGCGTCTTGTCGTATTCCGGATTGGCCAGCACGGCGTCGAAGCACTCCGGTTCGACGAGCGCGCGGTTGTACATGAAGGGCATGTCGGCGTGCACCTGCGCGATGGCCATGCAGGGCACGCCGCGCGCGCGCTGCGCACTCAGCCACGGCAGCAGGTCGAGCGAGGTGTCGGTGTTCGAAGACAGGCTCAGCATGCGCCGGCCGTCCACCTCGCGGCTGGCCACCAGTTGCACCAGCACATTCAGGCCGCGATCGATCAGGTCGCGCGAGGCGAAGGTGTAGTTGCTGGAGACGTAGTCGCGCTGCGCCTGCGCCACACCCTTCATCGACCCGGCGCGGAAGTAGAACTCGTGCACGCGCACGTTGGGCGGCAGGGTGCCCTCGCGCAGCGCCGCCATGTAGTCCAGTTCCTCGTAGCTGCCGAACTGCCGTGCGATGAACGGTCCAAGGAAGCGCTCCTCGATCTCGGACCCCGGCCGCGGCTTCTCCAGCGACAGGCCGGTGAACACCGTGAGCTCGATCTGTGGATCGGCGAGCGCGCGCCGATAGAAGGCGTTCAGCAGCTGGTTCGGCTTGCCGATACCGATCGGCGTCCCCACCATCAGGCACTTGCCGACGCGTGCGATGGTGGCCTCCACGCATTGCTCGACCGTGCGGTACTCGATTGCTGACGTCGCCACGACACTGCCCCTGCTGACATGGTTGTGCGTCGATAGTAGAGTCCGGCGCATCGACACGGCAACCGGCCCGGCTCGCAATCGTGTCCGCGCTTGATCCGGATCAGCCCGCACTGCGGATCCCTGCGCCGGGAAGCGGTCGAACGGCAAGGGGGGAGGAGATGGACATGGAAACGGCGCGAACCACGCGGACACGGTGCGGGTGGATGCTGGCCATCGCGCTGGCCGCCGCAGTCCCGGCACTGGGCGCGACCGTCTACAGGACCGTCGATGCCGAGGGCAGGGTCAGTTTCTCCGACACGCCGCCTCCGCCGGGCTCCACCGCCGAGGTCATCAAAATGCGCGATACTCACGCCGGCCCCGATCCCGAGGCGGCCGAACGACTGCAGCAGATGCGCGAGACCACCGACCGCCTGCGCGAGGACCGACTGGCGCGCGAGCAGGAGCGCGCGCTGCCACCGGCTCCCGCTTACCCGGGTTACCCCGAGCAGGCACAGGAAGAGCGCGCGCGGCACGATGAGACGCAACGCTGGCTGCTGCCGTATTACCCGCCCTACCGGCGCTGGCCCCCCTGTGGCGGCGGCCATGGCCCGCGGCCACGCCCCCCATGTGCCGAACCCGAACCACTGCCCTCGGGCAGCGGCGCGCTCAGCCCGCGCGGATTGAAGGCGCGCCTGCGCGAGGCGCGCTGAGTACCTGAGCGGACGGCTCTCAGTCCAGGCTGAAGCGCCCGCCGGCCAGCCGCGCCTCGCGCTGGCAGCATTCCTCGCTCTCGAGCCGGTCCATCAGCGCCTGGTCCAGTGTATTGGCCAGGGTGCGCGTCCCGTCGGGCAGGTCCAGCAGCGCCACGCCGCACACGCGCTGATCGTTGTGATACATCACGGTGTAGCCGCAGATGCGCGCCAGGCCGTCCGCGGGAGGCACCACCACGCGCGGCGGTGATTCTGCGGCAACCTCCTCGCTCACGTCCGCGAACACGAAGCCGCGCGGGCCCGACTCGGCGGACCACACGCCGAATCCCTGCTTGGTCAGGTATCCCGACACCGAACTCACCAGCCCGCTCGAACCGGGCTTGTCACGCAGCAGCTCGGCCATGCGCGCGGTGGCCTGCAGCACGTAGTTGTTCAGCGGCCCGCCCGCGAAGGGCATGCCGCCGGTCACGGTCCAGTCGCGATCGGCCGGGATGCCGAGCTCCGCGGCGTAGAGCTCCACCGCGACCGGGAAGCAGGAATACAGCTCGACGAAGTCGAGCGCCGTGGGCGCGAGCCCCGACAGCTCCAGCGCGCGCTGTCCGGCGATGCGCGCCCCGGGCAGGCGGTGCAGCGCCGGGCGCTCGGAAAGGGCGAGCATGTGGTTCGATTCCGTGCTCGCGCGCGGAAACACCCAGCGGCTGCGCGCAATGCCGAGTGCCTCGGCGCGCGCCGCCGAGCACAACAGCAGCGCCGCGGCCTGGTCCACGTTCCATGAGGTGTTGTGCAGCCTGGTGTAAGGAAAGGCCAGCATACGGTTGCGCGGCGTGGCGTCGCGGATCTCCGCCGCCGCGAAGCGCTCGCGCTTCCAGGCGTGCGGGTTGTCGGCGGCGATCTCGCTGAAACGGCTGTACATCGCCGCCAGTCGGTCACGGTGCTCGGCCACGCCGAGACCCTGCGCGGCGCGAAAGGCACTCTCCACGAGCGCGTAATAGCCCACCGGCATCATGCCGAGGCCCGAGTCGATCTCCAGCGCCAGCTGCAGTTCCTCCTGCGGCGTCAGCACCTCGTCCGGCGACCCGTCGAAGGGCGTCTCGGCGGCCTCGGTGCCTGCGATCTGCGCCTGCAGAGCGCGAAAGCGCGCCTCGCCCCCCACCACGATGGCGGTCTCGATCTCGCCTGCCGCGATGCGCGCGCAGGCATCGCCGATCAGCGTCTGCTGCAGGATGCCGACCTTCGCATAGACGGTGCGCGCACCCTCGGCTCCGATCGCGCGCGCGATCATCCGCGCCGGGTCCGCATAGCCCCAGAGCCCTTGCGGCACGCAGATGCGCTGCGCCTCGGCCGGCAGCAGCGGTGCGCCGCAGTCGGCGCCGGCCGCGCGCACGGCGTCGATCATCAGCTGCACCGCCTCACGCGCTTTCGCGGGATCCTTTTCCTTCTGCTCGACGATGCCGATGCCCACGAGCACCGGCGTGCGCGGATCGATTCCCTTCATTGCTGCTCCCTTGCTGCTGGTCGATGAACGGATGGACGGCCGCGCTCAGAGCGCGGCGACGATGCGGTCGCGGTAGCCCGCCACCAGCGCGCGCAGCGCCTCGGGGGTGCTGTCGCCGGCCTCGTAGGCGGCGATGATCAGGCGCCCGGCGCCGGCATCGCGGTAGGCGCGCGCGAGCCCGAGATCGAAAGTCGCGCCGGGACGCCAGCTCGCGGGCCACACCGTGACCGAAAAGCCCGCGAGACTGCGCCCGGCCCCGGCAGCGGTGGCGCGTATCGTCGCCATGCGCGCCGCGAGATCCTCCGGCGAGATCACGTACGGATAGAAGCCCTCTCCGCGCAGCCCGGCGCGGCGCGCCGCGGCTTCGGAGCTGCCGCCTATGTAGAACGGGATGCCGCCCGGCTGCACCGGCTTGGTGTCGCAGAACACCCGATCGAAGCGCACGAAGTCGCCGCGAAACGTGGCCGGGTCGTCGCGCCACAACGTGCGCACGGCGTCGAGGCATTCGTCGAGGCGCCGTCCGCGATCGGCGTAAGGCACACCGACGGCCTCGTATTCCTCCTTCTGCCAGCCGATGCCGATGCCGACCTGCAGGCGCCCGCCCGAGAGCGCATCGAGCGTGGCCAGGCGCTTGGCCAGCACCGCGGCGCTGTGCTGCGGGCCGATCAGCACGCCGGTAGCAAGGCGCAGGCGCTCCGTGCAGGCGGCGGCGAAACTCAGCCACTCGAGCGGATCAGGCATCATGGTGTCGGGAGCCACTGGCGCGCGGCCGTCCACGGAGTACTCGTAGCGCGGCTCGTAGTCCTGGGCCATGATCACGTGCTCGGGCATCCACACCGACTCGGCGCCCTCCGCTTCCAGCATCGCGAGGAAGCCTCGCACCCAGCGCGGGTCGTTGCTGAAGCGCCGGTCGCAGACCGGTATCACGCCAAATTGCATCGTCCTCTCCTTGTCTGGCCCGTTCAGAGCCAGCGCACGCGGCGGAATGCCCACAGCAGCCCCGTGGCGATGACGGCCATCGCGCCGAGCAGCACGAAGTAACCCGCGTCCGAATGCAGCTCCGGCATGTGGTCGAAATTCATTCCGTAGATGCCCGCCAGGAAGGTCAGGGGCAGAAAGATCACCGAGGCAATCGTCAGTGTTTTCATGATCGAATTCAAGCGGTGGCCGTTCAGCGAAATGCTAGCCGTCCATCAGGTCGCGCGAGAGCTCCTGCATCAGCGCCGAGAGGCTGGTGAGACGCTCCATGTGCTCGTAGACGTCCTGGAATTCGTGCTCGGATTCGCCGTTGAACAGCGTCGATTGCGCGTGGCGCAACTCATCGAGACAGGCCTGCTGGTAGCCGAAAGTGCGGCGCAGTTTCTTCAGCCGGCTGTTGTAGTTGACGAGCTCCAGCAGCACGGCGTCGTCGGGGCGTTCGGCGAGCGACTCCTCGAGCGCGTCGAGCCGGTTCTCGAGCCCGAGTATCACCGGCGTGTAGCGGTCGACGATGCGCCGCAGCAGGCGATAGCACAGGTGCACGGTGCCGCGGCGCGGTTGCACCGCGCCCTGCGCTACCGCCGACCACAGCCCGCTGACGCTCGGGGAGGGCAGCGCGTGCACCGTGAGCAGGAAGTTGCGCCCCACGAACATCGAGATGTGCACCACGGAAAAATTGTTGATGTCCGCGGTCTCGGCCGTGAAGCCCTTGAAGAGCAGGAAGAAGTAGTCGTCGAACCACTCGAGTTTGGGCGGGTGGCGCTCGCGCAGCGCATCGCTCGCGGCCAGCGGGCTGATGCCGAAGCGTCCCGTCAGCAGCGCGCGCGCCGCCTCGACGTCGTGGCAATCGATATCGACCCAGATCAGCGCATCGCCGGCCGGATCCCACGCGTCGATCAGCGCCGCATCGCCGCAACGCGGCGCTCCACCCGGCGCCTCGCAAAGCAGCACGTTGATCATGTGTTCTCCATCGAGCGGTGCGCTGTGGGCCCGCCCCCGTGGGTCCGGATTTATCCGGACACGGGTTTTGTCCGCATGAATGCGGGCCCACCGCGTAGGTCCGGATTTATCCGGACACGGGCTTTGTCCGCATGAATGCGGACCCACCGCGTAGGTCCGGATTTATCCGGACACGGGCTTTGTCCGCGTGAATGCGGCCTACGTGTTCAGCAGCTCGCGCAGCTGGTACTTGAGCACCTTGCCGGCGGGGTTGCGCGGCATCTCGTCGACGAGATGCAGCCTGAGCGGCAGCTTGTAGCGCGCGAGCTTCTCGCCCGCGAAGCTGCGCAGGTCCTCCAGCGTGAGCGTGGCGCCGGGGACCGGGCGCACCACCGCGGTGACGGCCTCGCCCCACTTCTCGTCGGGAAGGCCGATCACCGCGACCTCGGCGATCGCCGGGTGCTCGTAGAGCACGCTCTCGACCTCGGCCGGATAGACGTTCTCGCCCCCCGTGATGACCATGTCCTTGACGCGGTCGCACAGGTACAGGAAACCGTCGGCATCGAAGTAGCCGACGTCGCCGGTGTGAAACCAGCCCTCGGGATCGATCGCCTCGCGGGTGGCCTCGGGACGGTTCCAGTAGCCCTTCATGACGTTGGGCGCGCGCACGCAGACCTCGCCGCGCTCGCCGTGCGCGAGCGGGCGGTTGTGCGGGTCCACCACGCGCACATCGCCATACAGCGGCGGCTGCCCCGCCGAGCCGAGCTTGGACCCGATCCAGCGGCTGCCGAGAAACGAGGCGAACGGCGCCGTCTCGGTAAGGCCGTAACCCTGGCACAGGCGGATGCCGCGCGCCTGGTAAGCGCGCAGCAGCGCCTCGGGCACCGGCGCGCCACCGCAGATCAGGATGTCGATGCTGGAGAGATCCGCGCCGGCGAAGCCGGGGTGCTGCGCCATGAACAGGAACATCGCGGGCGCGCCGAACATCGTCGTGACGCGGTAGCGCGCGATGTCCGCGAGCACCAGTCCCGGATCGAAGCCCCGGTGCAGCACCACGTGCCCGCCGCCCTGCAGCCCGATCAGCGTGGTGACGTTGAGCCCGCCGATGTGGAACAGGGGCGCGGCGGTGAGGCTCACGTCGCCCGCGAAATTCTCCGGCCCGAAGCGCGCGTTGACGTTGTTCCAGAAGATATTGCCGTGCGTCAGCATCGCGCCCTTGGGCCGCCCGGTGGTGCCCGAGGTGTACATGATCAGCGCCACGTCGTCGGCCTCGACGCGTTCGGCCGCGGCGAGCGGCACAACGTGGGCGACGAAGCCCTCGAGCCCTGTCCACGCCCCGCACGCGGACTCCGCGGCCAGGTAGTGACGGCAGCAGAGCGCACCGCGGATCGCATCGATCACCGCCTTGTGCGCGTCATCGACCAGCAGCGTGTGCACCCCGGCGTCGTTGATGATGAACTCCAGCTCCGGGCCGGTGAGGCGGAAATTCAGCGGCACGAAGATCGCGCCGATCGCCGTTGCCGCGAACAGCGTCTCGAGGAATACCGGGTGGTTGTGGCCGAGGAACGCAACACGGTCACCACGGTTGACGCCCGCCTTGCGCAGCGCGCCAGCCAGGCGGCGGATACGCTGCCCGAAGGCCGCGTAACGCAGCGTCTCGCCTTCGAAACTGATCGCCGGCAGCTCCGGCACCAGCGCCGCCCGGCGCAGGATCATCGCCCCGAGGCCGACGTCGGGCAGCGGCATCTCACGCATGCGTCGCAGCCTCCTTGGGCTTGGGCAGCAGGAAGTACGCGAGCGAGGGCATCAGCACCAGCGCGCCGACCATGTTCCACAGGAACATGAAGGCCAGCAGGATCCCCATGTCGGCCTGGAACTTCACCGGCGAGAAGGCCCAGGTGATGACGCCGGCGGCGAGCGTGACGCCGATGAGCGCGACGACCCGGCCGGTGAACGTCAGGGCAGCGTAGTAGGCATCGCGCAGCGGCAGCCCCGCGCGCGTCTTCGCCAGCACCACCGTCAGCACGTACAGCGCATAGTCGATGCCGATGCCCACGCCGAGGGCGATCACCGGCAGCGTCGCGACCTTGACGCCGATGCCCAGTATCACCATCAGCGCCTCGCACAGGATCGATGTCGCCACGAGCGGCAGCACCGCGCACAGCACGCCCGCGACCGAACGGAACGTGATGTAGCTCAGCACGATCACCGCCGCATAGACGTAGAACATCATCTCGCGGTTGGCCTGCTTCACGACGATGTTCGTCGCGGCCTCGAATCCCGCGTTGCCGGCGGCGCCGAGGAACTGGACCTTGTCGCTCGGCCAGTCACGGTTGAACTGCTCCAGCGTATCGACCGCGTTCTGCAGCGTCTTCGCCTTGTGGTCAGCCAGGTACACCAGCATCGGCCACACCGAGCACTCGGGATTCACCAGGCCCATGTCGACCATCTCGACCGCGGCGTAGTTGATCGATGACTGGTTGCGGTTGAGCGACTGCCACTTGATGTAGCCCTCGTTGAGCCCTGCCAGCAGCCGCCGCGCGCCGGTGTTCATGCCGACCACGTCCTCGACCTCGGGCAGTTGCCGGAAGCGCCACTCGAGCTCTTCGGCGAGCGCCAGCGTCTCCGGGTCCGTGCACTTGTCCGGCTCGGTCTTCACGATCACCGCGAAGATGTCGCTGGATACCGAGTAGTGGTCGATCATGAACTGCATGTCGCGGTTGTAGCGCGAATCGGGGCGCAGCTCGGGCGCACCCGGGTCGAGGTCGCCGATCTGCAGGTTCTGCGCGATCAGGAGCGCCACGCAACTGCCGACCACCGCGGATCCGACCGATGCGATCGCCCACTTGCGCTCGGTGAAACGCAGCAGGAACAGCGTGATGCCGTGCGGCTTGGAATCGCCCAGCAGCTGGCGGTGCGAGTACTCGGCGGCAGACTTGCTCACGCCGACATACGACAGCGTCACCGGTATCAGGATCAGGTTGGTGAAGATCAGCACCATGACGCCGATGGTCGCGGTGATCGCGAGATCCTGGATGACCTGGATCTGGATGATCAGCAGCACCGCGAAACCCACGGCGTCCGAGGCCAGCGCCGTGAAGCCCGCCAGGAACAGGCGCCGGAAGGTGTAGCGCGCCGCCACGTAGGGGTGGCAGCCGCGGCCGGTGTCCTGCATGATGCCGTTGAGCTTCTGCGCGCCGTGCGAGACGCCGATCGCGAACACCAGGAACGGGACCAGGATCGAATACGGGTCGAGCTCGAAGCCGAGGACCGTCAGCAGTCCGAGCTGCCATACCACGGCGCCCATCGTGATCACGATGACCACCAGCGTGCTGCGCAGGCAGCGCGTGTACCAGTAGAGCAGCCCGGTCGCGATCAGCACCGCGACGAAGAAGAACATCACCACGCTCTTCAGGCCCGCGATCAGGTCGCCGACGATCTTGGCGAAACCGATGATGTGGACCTGCGTCTTGCCGCCGCTCTCGGCCTGGAACTTGTCGCGCACCTCTTCCAGCGCATCGCTCAGGGCGCCGTAATCGAGGCGCTCGCCGGTTTCGGGGTTGCGGTCCATCAGCGGGACCAGCAGCGCCGCGGAGCGCTCGTCGTTGGCGACCAGGTTGCCGCCCAGCCCGGCGCGCGCGACGTTCAGCTTCACGGCCGCGATCGACGCCTCGGAGGCGTCGTAATCCGGGGGTATCACCGAATCGCCCTCGAAACCCTCCTCGGTCACCACCTTGTAGCGGGTGTTCGGCGTCCACAGCGACTTCATCTTCTCGCGCACGACGCCGGGAATGTAGAACACCGACTCGTTGACCTCCTGCAGGGTCTGCAGGTAGTGCGGCGTGTAGATCGTGGGCTCCTCGGTCTGGATCGCGATCCGCAGCACATTGCCGAAGCCGCGCAGCTGGTCCGCGTTTTCCTTGTAATTCATCACGTAGGGGGTGGTTCTTCGGCAGCATCTTCTCGAATTCGGACTGCAGCCGCAGGTGGGTCACGGTGTAGTAGCCGAGCACCAGCGTCGCCACGGCACACAGCAACACCACGATCGCGCGGTGGTTGAACACCAGCCGCTCCAGCCAGGAGCCCGAGTTGCGATCGAATTGCGAAACGTCGCTGATGACGGGCAGGTTCGTGCTGTCTTCGACATGCGCCATGCAAATGCACCTCTTGTAATTATGCCGTGACGGTCCCGCGCGAGCCGGACGGCGCTACGGGGCCAGGGGCACCACCCGTAGTCCGAAACTCCCGCTCAGCACGAGCTCTCCCGGACGCGCCTCGATCAGGTCGCTGAGCGGCTGCGGGTGCTCGATGGGCAGCGGCGCGAACGAGGCCCCGTCGTCGGAGCTCGCGAGCAGCGCGCCCTCCTGGGTCGCCAGTATCACGCGCCCGTCGGCAAGCAGCGTGCTCGCGACGATCGCGCCGGTCACCGGCTTCTCCACCTCGGTCCAGCTCGCGCCGCGATCGGTGGAGCGGAACACGAGGCCACGCAGTCCCCCGGTCACCAGCGACGCGTCGCGGGTCGCGACGATCGTGAACATGCTGCCCTCGTAGGGGAAATCGCGCGGCTGCCAGTGCCCTGTCGCGGGGTCCAGCGCGAGGATAGTGCCCATCTCTCCCGCCGCCACGAGCTCCACCGCGTCGGGGCCCGGATTGTCGGTGCCCGCCGGCGGGAGCCGCGCGAAGTCGAACAGGTGCACGAACTGCTCGAGATCCAGCCGTTCCATCACCGGCACCCAGGACTTTCCGCCGTCGACCGTGGAGAACAGCAGGCCGTAAGCACCAGCCGCGAAGCCTTCGCTCGCGCTGTTCATCACGATCCTGAAGAAGGGACGGTCGGCGTTGCCCTCGAGCGCGAGTTTCAACTCATCGACCAGGAAGGCGTAGCGCTCGTTGTCGGGCTCCTGTTCGAGCCTGGCGCTGTAGAAGTCCAGCCCGATCTTCGCGAGCTGCACCCCGTCGAGTTGCCTGGCCCACGTCTTGCCGCCGTCGGTGCTGTGCAGGATCACCCCTTCGTGTCCGACGACCCAGCCCTGCTCCGGCGTCGGGAACGCCGCGTCGAGCAGGGAGGAACGCACCGGCACCGATTCGGCCTGGACCCAGCTATGCCCGAAATCGTCCGAGTAGAGGATGTGCCCGCGGATGCCGGTGGCGATCACGCGCTCACCCGCTCGGGAGAGCGAGTACACCAGCGCGCGCTGCGCCAGCGGGGACTGCACGGCGGGGAGTTCGAGCACATCGTAGCGCTTCGTGTCCTGTGCAGCGGCCGGCGGCGCCGCCAGGCAGGCTGCGCAGACGAGGGCGGCGAGTTTTTTCATGATTCTTGTTGCTCCCGAAACCAGGTTCCGGCCCGCATGTGGCGTCCCGGCGACATCAGCACCACGCGCGCGCCGGCCGCCCCGACCGGCGCGCAGCACGGATCAGCGCACGCCGGTGCGCGCGATGCCCTGCGATGTAAAGAATTGCTCGGACTCGTCGAAGCCCTGCGTGAAGGTCCCCGGGTTCGGCTTGGTATTGATGCTGTAGATACCCGCCTTGAGGTCATACGCGCCGAGGGCCGTGTTGCCGGGCGCCGGGATGTCCCACTGGATGAACGGGTACATCTGCTGCACGCGCCACAACTCGCCCTTGCCGTCCCACAGGTCTCCGAGCAGCGCCGTCCAGCTGTCCTCGTCGATGTAATAGCGGCGCTTGCCGTAGATGTGGCGGCTGCCGCTCTTGAGCGTGCCCTCGACGACCCAGACGCGGTGCTTCTCCCAGCGCACGTACTCGGGCTTGAAGAAGTGCTTGTCGAGCAGTTCCAGGGCCGGCTTCTCGAACACGAAGGTGTTGCAGTTGTAGGGGATCAGCATTTCCTGCTTGCCGACCAGCTTCCACTCGAAACGCTCCGGCGAGCCGTTGTACATGTAGGAGTCGTCGTAGGTCGAGGTGCCCGCGGTGGAGGGGTTCGGCGTGTCGAAGGACACCGAGGGCGCCTTGCGCACGCGCCGCTGCCCCGTCAGGTACTGCCATGCATCGCGCCCCTTGCCCGCCGTGTAGTCCGCGCCGGGCTCGTGCACCAGCAGGATCTCGCCGGCACGGCGCGGCGGCGCCAGGTAGTCGATGCGCAGATAGGCGTAGCGCAGGTCGGTCGAGCCGTAGTTGCGCTTCTTGTAGTGCTCCATGAACATCGGGTATTCGAACCAGTTGTCGGCGCTGGCCGCGAGCACGGGCTTGCCGTTGGCATCAACGTAATAGCTGTCGTAGCGGTAATAGGACTGCACACCCTGGAACCGGATCATGTGGTTCCACAGCACCTCCAGACCGCTCTGCGGGACCGGGAAGGGCACGCCCGGCACGTTGCCCTGGATCATCTGCCCGTCGGCGACCAGCTGGGCGCCGGTCGCGTTCTGCTTGGTGGCGTCGTAGTACCACTGCGGCTGCGAGACGTTGCGGTGCGTCGGGTAGACATCGAGCCGGAAGCCGTCCTTGCCGTAGCGTTTGAGCAGGGCCTGCGTCCCTTCGGAGAGGATATCGGCGTACTGGGCAAGGTTGTCGGCCGTGACCTGGTAGATCGGCTTTTCATCCGGGTAGGGATTCGGGTACTCGGTGCCCGGTTTCCAGCCGGCGGGCACCGTCACGCCCTTGCCGTCCCAAGCCGGGATCGAACCGTCGGCATTGCCGGCCTTTTCCGCGCCCACCGGCGTGAGATCGGCGCCGAGGCGCGCGGCCTGGTCCGCGCCGACCGCGGCGTCCAGCACGGACGACGAGGCGACTCCGATGATCGCCGCCGCAAGCATGCTCTTTATTTTCATAATCTCGCTACTCCTGTGGAATTCCCTGCTCAAAAAGTGCGCTTGACCGTGAACGACACGTTGTCGCGGTCGATCAGGTTGCCGAGGCTGCCGCGGTCCTGGTCGCCGAAGAACATGTTGTACTTCAGGTCGATGTTCCAGACCTGCTGGTAATCGAACGCCACGCCGATCGAGGCGATGCCGAGCGACTGGTCGCCGCCGCCGCGCAGCGGCGAGTGGCCGTTGAGTCCGTAGGACACCGACATGGGCAACCTCACGTCGAGGCTGGGCGCCACCTGGAACCACTGCGGCGAGAAGACCGCGTAGATCGTGGTCGCCACGTCGTTCTCGTCGATGTACTTGCTGGCGACCTGCTCGTTGTCGCCATAGTTCAACAGCGAGGTGGCCGTGAATTCCATCGCGTAGGAGCCTCCGTCCCACAGCGCGTTCGGATTCAGGAAGCCCAGGCCGTTCACCACCAGGCTCAGCACGTCGCCGGTCGCGCCCGCGTAGTTGCTGTCATTGTCGGCGCCAACGAAGTCGAAGGGCGCGCTGACGTCGGCGCCCAGCCCGGTGAGTCCCGCGTCGATCTGTCGCTGGGCGTCCGTGACCAGCGCCGGGCCGCTCAGCGTCGCGTAGCTCTCGACGTGCAGCAGCGCCGCAGGGCCGAAATCGATGGCCACGTCGCGCCGGTACGCGAGATCCATGCCGAAGGAGATGCCGGCCATCTCCTTGCCCAGGCTCATGCCCAGCAGCTCATTGTCCTCGCGGTAGGTCCACTTGAATCGCCCGACCCCCTGGGCGGGAAAACCACCCCCGGTGAAGGTGTCGAACTCGCGGTATTCATCGCGTTGATCCGCCGGCCAGAAGAGCGGAATCAGGGGCAGGAAGCCGGGGCTGGCCTTGTAGATGCTGGAGCTGACGAACTGGGGATAGTTGATCGCGCCGACGATGCCGTGCGGCGCCTTGTCGTGGTAATTGAGGTAGTACAGGCCCAGTTCGAGGCCGTCCTCGAACACGTACTGCATGCCCAGGCCCCATTCCCCGTCTTCGGGCTCCTCGGAACTGTTCTGCACCAGGCCGGCGCGCTGCGAGAGCAACGCGCCCGTGACCGGATCGACCTCACCGGCGATCAGCGTGGCGAACTCCGCCTGGTCCATCGAGATCTCGGACAGCGCGAAGTAGCTGCCGGGCGCGGCATAGCGCGTCGGCTCCCACTCGAGGGAGTAATAGCCCACCAGCGACAGGTTGGAATTGACCTGGAACGAAGCCGACAGCTTGTTGGTCGGCAGGAAGAGCTCCTTGGCTTCCGACCCGGGCACCCCGAGCCCCTTGGACTGATCGATGGGCGCCATCGCGCCGGCGATGCCGTTGGTCGCGCCGGAAGCGAACAGGCTCTGCCCCCAGTACAGCGTGTGGCGCCCGGCGCGCACGCTGGCCTCGGACTTGCCAACCTCGAAGTTGGCGAACACGAAGGCATCGAGCAGTTCGCCGCCCTTGTACGCATAGTCTTCCGCGTAGTCGTTGAACCGCCCCGGACGCACCGTGAGGGAGCCCCAGGTGTCGGTGTAATGGCCGTTGATCCGGTAGTCCCGGTTGACGCCCGGGTGGTCGCTGTCGCCGCTGTAGGCGTGGTCGTACCATCCGGCGCCACTCACGCGGAAGCCGAAATTCTTCTTCCACACCAGCTCGAACTCCGAGAGCAGATCGAGGCGATTGCTCACGACGCCGGTATCGAAGGCCAGGGTCGCGTCATCGAACAGCGAAGGACTGGAACTGTTGGTGATATCCGAATCCTGATCCTCGACACGGAGCATCAGGTTGTACTTGGCGGTGTTGTCCCAGCGCACCTCGAAGTCGCTGTCGCCGGTGTCGAACTGCATGGCCCAGCCGTGGCTGGCCGTCATCATGGCCGCGACCGCTATCGCGCGGCTCAGGGCGCGTCGGCGTGTCGTGGTCTGCAAAGCGCATCTGGTCGTGTGCATGGTCGCATCTCCCTCGAGGTTATTGTTGGCTGCAATGCCTTTTGTAGCGGATTCTAGCCGCGACTACGAGCGATTCCTTGATCCAGATTATCCGGGCCCGATTCTTCCCCCATTCGCGGCAGCGCTCAATCCCCCGCAAACGGTGCCACGCCCAGCCGTTCGAGCGCCTCTTTCGAGTACGGCACGTAGCCGCCGGCGGCATCGTCGAGCACCAGCAGCGGCTCGCGCACGCGTGCCGGATCATAACCCTCGCGCTGCAGGTCGACCTTGCGCAGCTTGAAGGTGGCGGTGATGTCGGCCTGGGCGCTGAGGCGCAGGAACAGCGGTATGGCATAGAAAGGCAGGCGGGCGCGGCAGTGCGCATGGAATGCCGCGGCGTCCAGCGTGCAGCCCGGCTGCAGCACCAGCGCCGCCATGCCCGCGCGGCCCTCCTGCCCGGGCACGTGCACGCCGTAGACATTGATGGTCTCGATGCCCGGGAAATCGCCGATGGCGTCGGCGACCTCCTGGGTCGAGACGTTCTCCGACTTCCAGCGGAAGGTGTCGCCGATGCGGTCCACGAAGAAGAAATAGCCGTCCTCGTCGTAGCGCATCAGGTCGCCCGAGCTCCACCACGCATCACCGGCGACGAACACGTTGCGCAGGATCTTCTTCTCGGTGTCCTCGGCCGAGGTGTAACCCTCGAACACGGCGCCGTACATGCCGGGTGCCGGGGAACTGATCAGCCCCAGCACTTCTCCCACCTCCCCGGGGCGGCACGGAATCATCAGGCCCGCGGCGTCGCGCGGATGGGTGCCGCTCTCGATGTCGTAGCGCGCCAGCCTGAGGTTGCTGCGCTCGAAATACGGGATGCGTCCGCACGAACCAATGCGGTTGTCGAGGTTCATCAGGTTGGTGTTCGCCTCGGTCGAGCCCCAGCCCTCGAAGATCTGCGCCACCCCGAAACGGGCCTGGAAGCGCTCCCACACATCCGCCGACAGGCCGGCGCCGGTCATCGCACGCAGCGTGTGCGCGCGGTCGTCGGGACGCGGCGGCTGGTTGAGCAGGTAGCGGCAGATCTCCCCGATGTACTGGCACACCGTGACGCGATGCCGTCGTACCTCGCCCCAGAAGGCGCTGGCGCTGAAGCGCCGGCGCATCACGATCGCCGCGCCCGCACTGAGGGCGTTGGCCGTGAGCGACATGCCGGCCGCGCTGTGGTAGAGCGGGAGCACGCAATAGAACACGTCCTGCTCGGTGGCGTTCACGGTGACTCGCATCTGCTCGCCCGAGCTCAGCCAGCGCCAGTGGCTGTTCAGGGCCGCCTTGGGCAGGCCGGTGGTGCCGGAGGTGAAGACATAGACCGCGGTGTCGCGGCAGCGGATCCCGGCGCGCGCCGCGCGCGGCAGGTCCTGCGCGCCGGCCTGCGCGGCATGCGCGGAAAAATCCAGCGCGCACAGCGCGGCGAGTTCCGGCGTCGCCGGATACATCGCATCGGGCCAGCGCCACAGCGGCACACCCGCGGCGCGCGATTCCACCGCCTCGAAGCGCGCCAGCGCCTCGTCGCCCACGATGCAGGCCTTCGCCCCGGTGATCGCGAGCGCATGCGCGAGCGGACGCCCGCTGACGTTGGTGTTCAGGAACGCCGGCAGTATGCCCGCCTTCACCAGGCCGAACCAGGCCACGAAGAATTCCGGCCGGTTGTCCAGCGACACCGCGCAGGTGTCGCCCTTCGCGAGCCCCAGCGCGAGCGCCGCATGGGCGACCCCGTTGGCGCGACGGTTGACTTCGGCGTAACTGAGCGATTCCTCGCCCGCGATCAGGAAGGGACGCGCGCCGTGGCGCGCGACGATTTCCTCGAACTTGTCGGCGATGGTGAATTCGGCGGCGGGATCCACGGTCATGGCGGCCTGGACGCGCCGGTCCATGATCGCCTGGGTTTGTTCGCGCGGCACCGGCATCAGCCAGACCCCATGTCTTGTTATGGGCAGATCATAACCGGCCTCGAGCCGAAGCCCAAGCGCGCGACAGCTCGGCCCTGTTTCAGCGCATGGATGCCAGGGAGACGAGCTCGGCGCGCGGGGTCTCCACCGGCCCCGCCGGCAGGAAGTAGCGCCAGAACACCAGGCCGAAGGCATGGCCCTCGGTATCGAGCCAGTTGGGACAGCCGGGATCGCGGTGCGCCAGCACGATGCGGAAGCTGCCGTCCGCCTCGAGCTGTGTCTGGCGCCGGTTCAGCGAGACGCTGCGGTTGGCGTAATCGAGGGTCTGCTGGAAGCGGTTCCACAGGCTGACGTTCGCGAAACGGCAATCGGGCCAGCGCCCGGTCATCACCAGTGCCTGGTCCGGCCCCAGGAAGAACGGTGCCATCGAGTAGTACGCGTCGAAGGCGGCGAGCCCCATGTCGCCCGGCGGCACCGGCGCGACGAACTGGTTCGGCACCAGCGACAGGAAGGCCGGCGGCTCGCGCTGCGTCATCGGCGGCTGCAGCAGGGTGCGACTGCGCACGAACTGCGCCACGCGGCGGATGCCCTCCGCCACGTCCGCATCGCCCGCGGGCGCCGGCGGCGCCCTCACGTCGTCGGCCGTGATCGCGAGCCGGGGGCCGCGCGCCGGGTCGTCCGCGGCGGTCCGCGCCTCCTCGTAGTAGTGGCGCGTGGTGATGCGCGAGACGCCCGCCGGCAGCGCCAGCCAGTTGCGCGCGGCCGGCGCGCCACCCAGGCGGATGGTGAAGTTGCCCGTGGCATCGACGTCGAACATCGTGTCGTTGATCACGCCCGCGGTCTGGCTGCCCAGGCTGCCATCCGCGGTGCCCACCTCGAGCGTGATCGAGACGTAGACCGCGCCGTCCATGTCGCCGCGCACCGTGTAGACGTGATCCGCGCTGACCGGCGCGTCGAAATAGATAGCATCGGCGTTGTCGCCGGTGAACTTTCGCGAGGGCGTGACGATGCGGCGGAACTGCGGGTGCGCCGGGTCGCTCTCGAACATGCCGACCAGACCGCCTTCCAGCATGTGCATCAGCGCGCGGTGGGCGCCGGCGACGTCCTCGGCCGAGCCCAGGTTCCACTCGGGCCCGGCCCAGCGTTCGTCGGCCTCCTGCAGCAGCGCGATCAGTTCACGCAGCGCCTGGCGGGATTCGGTCTGGATGCTCATCGAAGTTCTTCCTGGGCGCGGGCAGTGGCACGAGCATCGCACGCCGCGGCGAGGAATTCACCTTACGACTCGGCAACCTCGCCCCGTTTGCTGCGCAATGGCGAACCGCGCCAGGTCCGCATTCACGTGAACACTGTCCGGTTGAAACCGGACCTACGGGAGCACGGCACGCACCACGCAGAAACGCTGCCCGGTGGGTGCCTCCATCACCCACCAGCTGTGCACCTGGGCCACGCGCGTGGCGCCCAGCGCCTCGAGGCGGCGCACCTCCGCCTCCACGTCCTCGCTGGCGATGTCGAGGTGCACGCGGCTGGGGTGATCCACCGCCTGCACCTCGATGTGCAGCCCGCCGGCATCGACGAGGCGCACGTACTTGCCGCCCTCCTCGTCGGGGAGCTGGCGCATCGGCATGCCGAGCGCCGCGCTCCAGAACGCGGCCGCCGCCTGCAGGTCCGCGTTCTGGCAGTCGATGATGAAGCCGGCCAGGCGCCCGGGCGGCGTCGGCGGAAACTCGGTGACAGCCGCGCGCGGCAAGCGGTCGCGCGTGTCGAACCACGGGAGGCGCTCGCCGAAGTACACGTGCGCCTGCGGCTCGAAGCGCTCGGGCTCGGCGAACGCGCTCAGGTAGAGGTCGATCTCGCCCCGGCGCCCCGCCGTCTCGTAAGCGATAGACGTGCCGCAGTGGGCGCAGTGGCTGCGCGTGACGCCGGGCGATGAGGCGTAACGCGCCGGCTCGCCCTCGAATCGCACCCGCTCGAGCGGGAAGTTCACGAAGCAGGCGACCGGCGCGCCGCTGTGGCGACGGCAACTCGGGCAGTGGCAGTAAGCGACCCACTGCGGCTCGCCCTCCGTGACGAAACGGATCCGGCCGCACAGGCAGTGACCGCTGGCCATGGCGTTCTCCTTCGAATTGCCGCGCTGCCCATGCTACGCTCGGCGCCCGCAGCAATAAACACGCAGGAGCCCCCCCATGAGCGCCAACACCGAACTCGTCGACCGCTTCATCGCCGCGTGGAAGACCGAGGACGTCGATCACATCGTGAGCTTCTTCCACGACGACGCGGTCTACACCAATGTGCCGATCGACCCGCCGAACCGCGGCATCGAGGCGATCCGCACCATGATCGGCGGCTTCCTCGGCATGGCGCAGGCGATGGAATTCGTGGTGCACCACAGCGCGGAGAACGCGGCGGCGGGCATCGTGATGAACGAGCGCACCGACCGCTTCCAGGTCGGGGAGCGCTGGGTCGAACTGCCGGTGATGGGCGTGTTCGAGCTGCGCGAGGGCAAGATCCAGGCCTGGCGCGACTACTTCGACCTGGCCCAGTTCCAGAACGGCATGGCGGGCTGAGCGGCCGTGCACCCCGATTTGCGGTGCGCTGTCGCGCCGCAAACCGAACAACCGTAGGTCCGGATTCATCCGGACAATGTCCGCTTGAAAGCGGACCTACGGCGGGCTTTGTCCGGATGAATCCGGATCCACGGGGTGGGCGGTAGCGTCAGAAGCTCCAGTCGGCGCCGAGGTAGGCCGTGCGCGGCATGTTGGCGCGCGCCCCATCGGGCTTGCGCGACACGATCACCTGTTCGTCGAAGAGGTTGTTGAGCTTCGCATAGACCCGCAGCCCCTCGAACAGGCGGTAACCGGCCGTCCAGTCGACCAGGAACAGATCGTCGGTGCGCAGGAAGCGGTCATCGACGCCGGCGCGGTCGCAGGTGTAGGTGGAACAGGTCTGGTCGTAGTACGAGGCGTTCAGGTAGCTGTCCCAACCGGACGGATGCACCACGCCCAGGCTGAGCGCGGCCACCTGCTCGGGGATATCCGCCAGGGTATCCCCCTCCAGCACGTTGCGGGTCTCGGAATCCTCCGTCACCTCGGCGTCGGTCCAGGTGTAGGAGAAGCGCAGCGGCCACGTGGTCCCCGCCGGACCGTCGAACCCGGTGTTCAGGCCGATCTCGACGCCCTGGATTTCCGACTCGCCGAGGCTCTCGGTCCCGACGGTCTGGCCGCCCGTGCAGGGATTGGCCACGGAGCAGTTCTTGATGGTGTTGGTGTAGTCGCTGTAGAAGAAGATCGCGTCGGCGCTGTAGCGCTCGTCGGTGTAGCGCACGCCGCCCTCGTAGTTGAGGCTCTCCTCGGCCTCGGTGCCGTCGACCGAATCGGCCCCCGGCGGCGCGAAGCCCTCGTGCACACCGGCGAGCAACTGCCAGTGGCCATCGATATCCCAGGTGGCGCCCAGTCCCAGGCTGGTCTCGTTGCTGAGGCGGTTGCCCTTCACCGACGGCGCGCCGGCGCGCGCCGGATCGTTGCTCCACTGGCGATTGCGCGTCTCGATGTCCTCGACGCGGATCAGCGGCACCAGCGTCAGCGCGCCGTGCGTGATGCGATCCAGCAGCCAGAAGGAATCGGCGTCGCCGGTGCCCACGGCATTGTTGGATGCCGAGGTCGGCGCGAGCGTGCTGACATAGACCAGGCTGCCGGCGACCTGGTTGTAGCGCTCCACCGGCTGGTAGCGGTCGATCTCGTCCTCGTGACGCCGCGCGCCGAACTCCAGCTCGTGCTCCCAGGCGCCGGTG
This sequence comes from Gammaproteobacteria bacterium, assembly GCA_016718385.1. Taxonomy (GTDB): domain Bacteria; phylum Pseudomonadota; class Gammaproteobacteria; order Pseudomonadales; family UBA5518; genus UBA5518. Next base: position 752,233 of record JADKDK010000004.1, on the reverse strand, counting down.
GCGAAACGGGCATCCAGCGTGAACTGCAGACCCTCGGCCTCGTAATCGCGGTTGTTGTGCTTGATCTCGACGTTGTTCACGTCCAGCGTGCCATCGAGCCAGCCCTGGTAGAGAGGCGCCGTCGCCGCGCCGGTGTTGATGGCGGAGATGATCCCGCTCATCGACTGCGCGCTCACGCGGTCGAGCTTGAACCAGTCGCGCGTGAACTCGTTGCGATACCACAGCAGGTTCAGCCCCAGCTGTTCGCTGAACTCGAAACGGTAGCGCGCGCTGTAACCCTGGTGCTCGTTCGTCATCTCGTCGAGCGCCGAGAGCCCGTAGCGGCGGTTCTCGTCGCGGTCGAAATCCTCGTCGCTGAGCCCCAGGTAGGAGGCGTTGGAGGTCTCCTCGGAGTACTGCAGCTTCACGTCCAGCTGCTGATGGAAGCGCGCGCCCTCGGCCGAGTTCAGCCGCGCCTTGGCGACGTAGTCCTCGATCTCGAAGCCGGTGTCCTTGCCGCTGCGGTCGATATCGTGAAAACCGTCGGCCTGGTGCTGCACCGTCTCCAGCAGCCAGCCGTACTGCTCGGCGCCGGCGCCGTAGTTGCCCATCACGCGCTGTTCGCCGTTGCCACCGACTTCGGCGAGCACGCGCCCGCCCGCCTGGCGCGGGATAGGGGTGGAGACCATGTTCATCGCGCCGCCGACCGTGAACGGGCCGTAGCGCATGGTCTCGGGGCCCTTCAGCACCTCGATGGCGGACATACGGCCCGCCGTGGGGAAGTAATACGCGGCGGGGTCCGCATAGGGAGCGGGGGCGATCAGCACGCCGTCTTCCATCAGGCTGATCTTGCTGCTGCGCTCGGCGCCGGAACCGCGGATGCCGATGTTCGGCCGCAGGCCGTAGCCCTCCTCCTCGCGCATGTAAACGCCGGGAACGGCGCGCAGCACGCGGTTGATGTCGGTCTGGGAGAACTTCTTCAGCTCCTCGGCATTTATCGCAAAGGCCGATCCGGTCAGGTGGCGCGCCTCGGCGCGCTGGCCCACGATCCGGACCTCCTCGATCACCGACGAGGGCGCTTGCGCCGCTGCGGCGAGCGCCGCCGCAGGAGCGGCCGCGGCCGCCCCCAGGAACCACATACCCCTTGCCTTGCGCATCGTGATGTCTCCCCTTGTTCGCGATTCGTGTCCGGCATCACGCCGGTACGGAAGGGGAGACTAGCAGATTGAATCTAAATGCGAAACATTATTGTTTAGGTTATTAGCTCGATGACCCGTCAGCGCTGGCGCTTCTGCGCCGCCAGCAGCAACTCGCCCAGCGTGCCGGTCTTCGGCGCATTCGCGCGCGGCTCGTCGCGGCGCGGCTGGTGCTGGCGCTGCTCGTTCGCTCGTCCCGGCTGCGGCCGCGCCGCGCCGCCCTTTTGCCGCGGCGCGCCCTCGGCCGGCACCTCGTCGTCGAGGCGCATGGTCAGGGCAATGCGCTTGCGCGCGATGTCGACCTCCAGCACCTTCACCCTGACCACGTCGCCGGCCTTCACCACCTCGCGCGGATCCTTCACGAAACGGTTGCTGAGCGCCGAGACGTGCACCAGCCCGTCCTGGTGCACGCCGATGTCGACGAAGGCGCCGAAGTTCGCGACGTTGGTGACGGAGCCTTCGAGCACCATGCCCGGCTGCAGGTGCTTCAGCTCCTCGACGCCCTCCTTGAAGGTCGCGGTCTTGAAGGCCGGGCGCGGGTCGCGCCCGGGCTTCTCCAGCTCGCGCAGGATGTCGCGCACCGTGAGCTCGCCGGCTTCGGGGGTCACGAACCGGCAGGGATCGAGGCCACGCACGCGCTCGGCATTGCCGATCAATTCCGACACGGAGCAACCCTGCGCCGCCGCGATGCGCTCGACCACCGGGTAGGACTCCGGGTGCACCGCCGAGGCATCGAGCGGGTTGTCGCCGCGCCGGATACGCAGGAAGCCCGCGCACTGCTCGAAGGTGCGCGCGCCGAGGCGCGGCACCTGGCGCAGCGCATCGCGCGAGCGGAACGGCCCGTGCTGGTCGCGGTGCGCCACGATGGCCTGCGCCAGCGAGGCACCCAGGCCCGAGACGCGGCTCAGCAGTGCCGCCGAGGCGCTGTTGAGTTCCACGCCCACGCTGTTCACGCAGTCCTCGACCACGGCGTCGAGGCTCTTCGACAGCCTGAGCTGGTTCAGGTCGTGCTGGTACTGGCCGACACCGATCGATTTGGGTTCGATCTTGACCAGCTCGGCCAGCGGATCCTGCAGGCGACGGCCGATCGAGATCGCGCCGCGGATGCTGACATCGACGTCGGGGAATTCCTGCGAGGCCAGCTCGGAGGCCGAGTACACCGAGGCGCCGGCCTCGCTGACCACCACGCGCGTGAGGCCGAGCTCGGGATGCGCCGCGATCAGTTCCGCCGCCAGCTTCTCGGTCTCGCGCGAGGCGGTGCCGTTGCCTATCGCGATCAGGTCGCTGCCGTGCTTGCGCGCCAGCGCCGCCAGCGTGTCGAGCGACTGGCGCCACTTGTTCTGCGGCACGTGCGGGTAGATGGTGGTGTATTCGAGCAGCTTGCCGGTGCCGTCGAGCGCCACCACCTTCACGCCGGTGCGCAGCCCCGGATCCAGCCCGATGCAGGCGCGATGCCCCGCCGGCGCGGCCAGCAGCAGGTCGCGCAGGTTGGCCGCGAACACGCGGATCGCCTCGGCCTCGGCCGCCTCGCGCAGTTCGGCCAGCAGTTCGCCCACCACGTGCACCGAGAGGCGCACGCGCCAGGTCCAGCGCGCCACCTCCATCAGCCAGGCGTCAGCCGGGCGGCCCTTGTCACTGATGCCGGCGTGCGCGGCCACCATCCCCTCGCAGGGGTGCGCGCTGGTCTCGGCAGCGCCCGGCAGGTCCACGGCCAGGTAGAGCACGCCCTCGTTGCGTCCGCGGAACATCGCCAGCGCGCGGTGCGAGGGCACCTTCGACAGCGGCTCGGTATGCGCGAAGTAGTCGGCGAACTTGGCGCCCTCGGCCTCCTTGCCATCGGCCACGCGCGCCTGCAGTTGCCCTTGCTCGTGCAGCAGCTGGCGCACGCGCCCCACGAGCTCGGCGTCCTCGGCGAAACGCTCCATCAGGATGTGGCGCGCGCCGTCGAGCACGGCCTTGGTGTCGGCGAAACCCGCCTCGGCGTTCAGGAACGCCACCGCCTCGGTGGCCGGATCGCGCATGGGATCGGTGAGCAGCAGCTCCGCGAGCGGCTCGATGCCCGCCTCGCGCGCGATCTGGCCCTTGGTGCGGCGCTTGGGCTTGTACGGGAGGTAGAGATCCTCGAGGCGGGCCTTGGAATCGGCCTCGCGGATCGAGGCTTCCAGCGCCGGCGTCATCTTGCCCTGCTCGGTGATGCTCTTGACGATCGCCTCGCGCCGATCCTCCAGCTCGCGCAGGTAAGCGAGGCGCTGCTCCAGCGCGCGCAGCTGCACATCGTCGAGCCCCCCGGTCACTTCCTTGCGATAGCGCGCCACGAAGGGCACCGTGGCCCCGTCGTCGAGCAACCCGACCGCCGCCGCGACCTGGCTGACGCCGACGTTCAGTTCCGCGGCAATGCGTTCTTGAATCGACAACATGCGGGTGACTCCATCCTGCGAGGCGGCGGATTATGCGCACCGCCGGACCCGGCCGCGAGACTTGTGGAAACCGGCGCTTTTGGGTAGGGATGGATCACATCGCACAGGGTGTGCATCGCTGATGCCGGCATTCGCGCTCCGCGCCGCCAGCTCGCCGTCATTTCAGGACTGCGTCGCGTTCATCCGCCGCTTCGAGGACGACTACAAGTTCAGGCCGCGCTATCTGATCGAGAACTATCGCTCCACCCGGCACATGATCAATGCTTGCACAAAATGATTGCTTATGCTTGCATGGATCGCTAGCGTGCGACGCATGAACAGCAAGCACCGCAAGACGCTCGAAGCCATCTTCACGACGCCGGTGAACGGCGCGCTGGACTGGTCGAGGATCGAGGCGCTGCTGCTCGCCGCTGGATGCCGCGTCATCGAAGGTTCCGGCTCGTCCGTGACCTTCGAGAAGGGTGGCGTGCGCGCGCATTTCCATCGCCCGCATCCCGGCAAGGAGGCGCTGCGATATCGCGTCATCGCGGCGCGCGAGTTTCTCGACAAGATCGGAATCCAACCATGAACGCCATGACCTACAAGGGCTATACCGCCCGCATCGAATACGACGACAGCGACAAGATTTTCTTTGGCCGGCTGGCCGGGATGCGCGACGTCGTATCGTTCCACGGCGAGTCCGTTGCCGAGCTGGAAGCGGCGTTTCACGAGGCCGTCGATGATTATGTCGCCGCCTGTGCGAAACTCGGCCAGACGCCCGAGAAGCCCGCCAGCGGCAGATTGATGCTGCGCATCCCGCCGGAGGTGCATGGCGCAGCGCTGGTGGCGGCGCAAGCGGCCGGCACGAGCCTCAACCAATGGGCGGCGAAGGTGTTGGCCGAAGCGGCTCACGTCGATTGATCATCAGAAGATGAGCTCGTCCTTCGAGGACGCGAAAGCCTTACACAACAGCCCGGCCTGCCAGCCAGCTATTCCCGTGGGTCGCCATTCATGGCGACGACAGCGCGCGGCACGGCTACGCGGAGAGATTGACTCGCGCCATCCATGGCGCTCGCCCCTGCGGGGCGCCTTCGCTTCGCTGCGGCGTCCAAACGGGCATTCCTGCCCGTTTGTCGAACTGGGGAGTTCTCTGTTCCACTCGCCGCGCACACCATACAAAAAAGCCCAGCGCAAGGCTGGGCTTTTTTGTATGGCGCACCCGGAGAGATTCGAACTCCCGACCCCCTAGTTCGTAGCCAGGTACTCTATCCAACTGAGCTACGGGTGCGAAGGCCGCGTACTATATGGAGCCCGTCCGGCTTCGTCAACCTCGGTGGAAGGCGAAGTTTTACCCATCGCTCCGGGCTAGAATTCGCGGCAAATCCGTGGCCGGAGAAGCGACGCCGATGAACACCCGCAAAGCCCCGCTATGGGACCTCCCGGTGCGCCTGTTCCACTGGTCGCTGCCCCTGCTGATGATAACGGCGTGGGTCAGCGCGGAATACGACGCGATGGATGTGCACGAGTGGTGCGGCTACACGGTGCTGGTGCTGGTGGGCTTTCGCATCGTGTGGGGTTTCATCGGCAGCCGGCACGCGCGCTTCAGTGACTTCCTGCGCCCGCCGGCGGCGGCGCTCCGCTACCTGCGCGGAATGGAACCCGAGCGCCCCGGCCACAACCCGGCCGGCGGCTGGTCTGTCATCGCGATGCTGACGCTGCTCGCGGCGCAGGGCGTGACCGGGTTGTTCAACTCCGATGACCTCAGCTTCGAGGGACCGCTGGTGCGGGCGCTGGATCGCGACAGCGTCGATGCGCTGGCGGCATGGCACGAACCGAACTTCTGGTTGCTGCTCTCGCTGGTGGCGCTGCACATCGGCACGGTGCTGTTCTACCTGCTGCGCAGGCAGAAGAACCTGATCGCACCGATGCTGAACGGGGGCGAGTCCTCCGCCGCTGGCGCGCCACGCCCGCTGTGGCTGGCCCTCGTGGTGATCGCCGTGCTTTCGGGGCTGCTTTACTGGGGGCTGTCGCTGGCGCCACCGCCGCCACCGCCGTTCCTGTGAGCGGCTGAAGACGCGTGGCGGGTGAGTCCCGCCACGCGCGGGCCCAATGTTTGGCCGAAGCCAAACCCACGAGGCGTCAGTCGTCCTTTTCCTTGTAGTCGTCGTGGCAGGCGCCGCAGGTCTTGCCGGTGGCCTCGATCTCGGCGGAGATGGCCTTGCGATCGCCGCCCGCAGCCACTTTGCCCAACTTCGCGGCCGCGAGCTGGAACTCCTCCATCTTCTGCTTGAAGTCGTCCATGTTCTTCCAGATCTCGGGCTTGGCGTGCGTGTCGCCCTTGTCGGAGCCCTCCGGGAATCCGCGCATCTGGTTGAGCCCCGCGAGGGCGGCAAGTTCCTTGCCGTAGCCGGCCATGCGTGCATCGTCCCAGGGAATCTTGCCTTCCAGCGTCATCTGCATCGGCCCGAAATTGTGGCCGATAAGCGTCATCATCGCTTCGCGGTAGGCGATCGCCGGATTCTCGTCGTCGTCATCCGCCAACACGGCGACCGGGGCCATCGTGACCAGTGCGTATGCCGCGGCCGCGCGCCAAAAGACTCTTTTGTTCATGCGTTTTCCTCCGGTGGTTCCATTCAGGTCGGTGTGATTTTTGTTCCCGACGCGCCGAGCATACCGCGAAATCGCGCCATGGTGATTAATGCCGCGATAGACCGTCATGGCGGGCGCGGTGCATTGCTACACTGCGCCGCGCCGGGCTGCAGTCTGCCCGCGTTCCCGTGCCAAAGACCGAAACCCACATTCGGCTCGAGACTGCCGCCCGCCAGGGCGAGCGCCGTCGATTCCATCAAGGACAATTCATGAGTTTTGCTTCACTGGGTCTCAGCGACCTGATCGTGCGTGCCGTCACCGAACACGGCTATACCGAACCCACACCCATCCAGAAAAACGCCATTCCCGCCGTGCTCGGCGGCCGCGACCTGCTCGCCGGCGCCCAGACCGGCACCGGCAAGACCGCCGGCTTCGTGCTGCCCATCCTGCAGAGGCTCATGGAACAGGTCGCCGCGGGCGACCCCAAGGCTCGCCGCCGCGTCAGCGTGCTGATCCTGACGCCCACGCGCGAGCTCGCCGCGCAGGTCGAGGAATCCGTGCGCGTCTACGGCAAGTACACGCCGGTGCAGTCGACCGTGATCTTCGGCGGTGTGGGCATGCAGCCGCAGGTCGACCGCCTCGCGCGCTCGCTCGACATCCTGGTCGCCACGCCGGGCCGACTGCTCGACCACGTGCAGCAGCGCACGCTCGACCTCTCGACCGTGAAGACGCTGGTGCTGGACGAAGCCGACCGCATGCTCGACATGGGCTTCATCCGCGACGTGAAGCGCATCCTCGCGCTCCTGCCCAGGCAGCGCCAGAACCTGCTGTTCTCCGCGACCTTCTCCGACGAGATCAAGGCGCTGGTCGACTCGCTGTTGCACGACCCGGTGGAAGTCGAGGTCGCGCGGCGCAACGCAACGGCCGAGCTCGTGGACCAGCGCGTCTACATCGTGCGCAAGGAGGCCAAGCGCCACCTGCTCGCGCGCCTGATCAAGGACAACGACTGGCACCAGGTGCTGGTGTTCACGCGCACCAAGCACGGCGCCAATCGCCTTGCCGAGCAGCTCGGCAAGGGCGGCATCACGGCGCTGGCGATTCACGGCAACAAGAGCCAGACGGCACGCACGCGCGCGCTCGCCGAGTTCAAGGACGGCAGCACGCAGGTGCTGGTGGCAACCGATATCGCCGCGCGCGGCATCGACATCAAGGAACTGCCGCACGTCGTGAACTTCGACCTGCCCAACGTGCCCGAGGACTACGTGCACCGCATCGGGCGCACCGGCCGCGCGAGCATGTCGGGCGAGGCGATCTCGCTGATCGGCGAGGACGACATGCCGTTGCTCGGCGGCATCGAGCGCCTGATCAAGCGCAAGCTGCCGCGCGCGACGCTGTCGCCGGAAGACATGGCGGCGCTCGAGGCGATCGTGAAGAGCGCGGGTCCGGACATCGACACCCGCCCGCCGCTGCCGCCGCGCGGCGGCCGGCCGGGCGGCGGTCGTCCGGGTGGTGGCCGCCCGGGCGGTGGCCGTCGGGATGATGGTCGCCCGGGGGGCGGTCGTCCGGGCGGCGGTCGCCCGGACAGCCGCCCCGGCACGAGCAGCGCGCCGCGCGGCGAGGTCGATGGCAACCGTATCGATTACACGCCGCAGCGCCCTGCCGGCAGCTTGCACCAGCCGCGCGGATCGGGGCAGCCCGACGGGCGCATGGGCCGCAGCGACAACCGCCAGGGACGCGACAACAATCGCCCCACCGGCGTCGGCATGGGTCGTCCGGGGGCCGGTTTCGGTCGCGGTTCGCGCTGAACCCCTGACCGCTCGAACGAAAAAAGCCCCGGTGCGCAGTGCGCACCGGGGCTTTTTTACGCAGCGGTAACGACGTCCAGGTCAAACCACCGCCGATACGTCTCGCGCCTCAGAAATCGAGCTGCAACTGCAGCCAGAACTTCTGCGTATCGACCGCGAAACCGTCCGCGCTGTAATCGGCGTACTTCAGCATGCCGGTGAAATACTGGCCGAACTTGCGCGTCAGCGACAGGTCCAGTTCATCGCCGTACGATGCACCACCGTCCTCTGCCTCGAAGTCATGCCATACCGCCTGCGCCGTGACACCCGCCACGACGATCGAGGCACCGGCATAACTGTCCTGGATACCGCCCGATGGCGTGGCCAGGAACACATCGGCCCAACCCTGGAACTTGTGCAGCGTCGCCAGCGGGGTGCGGAACGCCTTGCCGCGACTCTCCTCGTCGCCTTCGAGCATCTCCTGCCCCAGGTTCAGCGTCACCGCCGCCGGCAGCGCAAGCCCTGCCTCCACCATGTAGTAATCGGCGTCGTACTCGACCGGGTTGTCCGCGTAGTCTTCCTGGCGGGCGTATTCCAGCGTGTACAGCAGGCTCACGGTCTTGCCGAGCGCCTGCTTGCCGGCAAAACGCAGGCCATAGGTTTCGTTCGACTGCGCATCCGCCGACTCGATGTCCATCAGGTAACCGTAGGCCGTCAGCGTGCCGAAGGGCAGGCCAGCGTAGCTCGCGTTCATCAGGTGTATCGCGGACTCCCAGTCGCCGAGCCAGATCTCCTGCGTGCCGTCGTCCGGGCCGAAGACGCGGTTCACGTTGTCGATGTAGGAGTACGTGAGCGTCGTATCCTTCAGCGACTTGTTGACGATCGAGCCACCATCGAACGTCTGCTCGTTCTGGCGCCAGCCCACGCCGCCCACGAAGCGTTCGTTGTCGAGCAGGAGGCGCTGACGCCCGCCCTTCACTACCGTGTCACAACCCGACCATGACAGCCATGCCTGGTTGAACTCGGTGCCCTCCGGGTCCGCGACCACCGAGTAGGCGGTCTCGTTGTTCGACGTCGAGTTGAAGTCCTCGTCGCCGATCGCGCTCACGTCGTCGACCTCGACCTGCGCCTGCCAGCCCTTGTAGCCCAGCGTGGTGTAGGTGAGGCGGGACCTCAGCGTCGAGGCATCGGCCTCCTCCAGCGCGTTGTCCTGGTCCACGTTCTCGTAGCGATAGCGGAAATGCAGCTTGACTTCGCCCTCCTTGATTGCCTCTATCGGCGTGGCAGCCGGCTTTGCAGCGGGTGCCGCGGCCGGCGCCTGCTGGGCGAAGGCCGACGACGCAGCAGCAGCCGCGAACGTGGCGCAGGCCACGACCATCTGGCGTTTGCGTGTACTGATCATTGTCATCCCCCTGATCTCTTGAAACTGCCCGCTACGCATGTATTGCCATTCGCGTGCGGGTCAGCGAATCGCGACGGGCCGTCCCTGGCCTCGTCGCACACGGTCGCGAGGATCAGTAGATATCCTTGCGCGTGTTGTACATGTTGAACTTGCCGGTCGGCGTGATCAGGCGCGGATCCTTGATCACCGCCTTCAGCTTGCGGGTCTTGTCATCGACGACCACGATCGCGGACTTCTGCTCCTTGCCGTTCCATACCGAGAACCACACCTCGTCGCCGGCGGCGTTGTACTCCGGTTGCACGACACGCTTCGGACCCTCGCCCAGGTCGGCCCATTCGGCGATCGGCAGGCTCACGAAACCGGCATCCAGGTTGTTGATGTCATAGACCGCCGCCGACTGGCTGAGCTTCGGATCGGGGTTCAGCGTGGTGTCGACCCAGAGGTTCTTCGACTTCGGGTGCGTCTTCACGAACAGCGAACCGCCGCCCGGGCCCTTCAATTCGCGTACGACTTTCCAGGCATGCTCCTCGTGATCCTCCGGATCCGTTCCGATCACGCTCACGTTCTCGTTGCCGAGCGCGCTGGTGACCCAAACCGGCCCGAACTTCGGGTCGACGAAGTTCGCGCCGCGCCCCGGGTGCGGGATCTTGTTCACGTCGATCAGCGCCTCGGTCTCGCGCTCCTTCGAGTCGATCACCGCGATCTTGTTCGACTGGTTCGCCGCCGTCATGAAGTAGCGGTGCGTCGAGTCCCAGCCACCGTCATGCAGGTAGCGCGCGGCCTCGAGCGTGGTCACGCTGAGCGCGTCGATGTTGCTGTAGTCGACCAGCAGCACCTGCCCCGTTTCCTTCACGTTGACGATGAACTCGGGGTGCTCGTGCGAGGCCACGATCGCGGCCACGCGCGGCTCCGGATGGTACTCCTGCGTGTCGACCGTCATGCCCCGCGTGGAGACGATCTTCTTCGGCTCCAGCGTCGGGCCGTCCATGATCACGTACTGCGGCGGCCAGTAGGCGCCGGCAATCGCGAGCTTGTCCTCGTAGCCCTTGTACTTGGACGTCTCGACCGAACGCGCCTCGAGCCCGATCTTGATCGTGGCAACCACCTGGGGTTCGGCCATCCACAGATCGATCATGTCGACCTTGGCGTCACGACCGATGGTGTACACGTAGCGCCCGGAGTTCGAGGCACGCGAGATGTGCACCGCGTAGCCGGTCTTGATGATCTTAATGATCTTCTTCGAGTCGCCGTCGATCAGCGCAACCTCGCCACTGTCACGCAGCGTGACCGCGAAGATGTTGTCGAGGTTGAAGTTGTTCATCTGCTTGGTCGGCCGCTTGTCGACCGGCACCAGCACCTTCCAGCTGTCCTTCATCTCCTTCATGCCCCACTCGGGCGGTGTCGGCGGCTCGTTTTGCAGGAAGCGCGCCATGATGTCGATCTGCTTCTCGCTCAGTTGCCCCGAGGTACCCCAGTTCGGCATGCCGGCCGGCGACCCCATGTTGATCAGGATCTTCAGGAACTCGGTGCCGCGCTGCAGCGTGATGTCCGGCGTCAGCGGTTTGCCAGTGGCTCCCTTGCGCAGCACGCCATGACAGCCGGCGCAGCGTTCGAAGTAGATCTTGGTGGCCTCCGCGAACTCCTCCGCGGTCAGCGAAGGTGCACCCGGGGTCGCGACCTGCTTGACTTCGGACTGGATCGCCGGCGCCCCTCGATAGCGCACATCCTCCCCTACCGTTCCCGGGTGATCGGATTTCTCCTGCGCCCCCGCCGCGTTGACCAACAGAGCAGCCGTGGCCAGGCCACACGCCACGCTGATCAACTTGCTCCTGAATGTCTTCATTGCATCGCTCCTGTTGCTGGTTCGAAATCAAAAAACCGTATTGGTGTTTTCAAGGGTGAATTTTATGAACGCAATGTACCCGAGTCGCCCTGTCGGATTTATTGCGCCATATCAATAACGGATGGCACGCGGATCGGCAAGCTCCATTCCCGAGCGTTTCAATCGGAATTACGATGATCCAGATCAAGGATACGTACCGCCGCGAACTCGGCGGCCCGCGCCTCGCGCGTCTCGCGTCGCTTGCGCTTCTCGACCAGCGGCGGACACCGGTGATCGTCGAGATAGGTGACCTGGCATTCCAGGCAGTAGTGGCATTCGTTCTCGATGATCTCGCCCGTGGGCCTGATCGCGCCGATCTGGCATTGCGCGGCGCAGGTCTGGCAGGGATTGCCGCACTCACGGCGCCTGCGCAGCCAGTCGAAGATGCGAAAGCGCGTGAAGAAACTCAGCGCCGCCCCCAGCGGGCACAGGTACTTGCAGTAGAATTTGCTGTTCACCGCGCTGATGGCCAGCAAGCCCAGCGCGTACAGCGTGAAGTACCAGTCGCGCGCGAAGTGCAGCGCGAACACGGTCTTGAACGGCTCCACTTCCGCGACGGTCGCCGCGCGCGCCATGGACTCCAGCGACAGCCCGAACAGCGCGATCAGGATCAGGTACTTGATGGCCCACAAGCGCTCATGGACCATCGCGGGGAACTCCCAAGCGGGCAGCTTGAAGCGCTCCGCAGTCGAATGGATCAACTCCTGCAGCGCACCGAAGGGGCAGAGCCAGCCACAGTACACGCCGCGCCCCCACAGGATGATCGTGACCGCCACGAATCCCCACAGCAGGAACGTGACCGGTTCCAGGAGCAGCGTATCCCACGAGAATCCCCCCGCCATGACGCGGCCGAAAGCGAGCATGTTGACGATCGACAACTGGCCCATGGCGTAGAAGCCGACGAACAGCACCGTGAACAGCAGGTAGCCCGTGCGCAGGCGGCGGAACAGCCGCGGCCGCTGCACCAGCCAGTCCTGGAAAACCAGCATCGCGACGAGCAGTCCGAGCGCGGCAACCAGCACCGCGACCCGCAAACGGCGTTCCTGCCAGAGCTGCAGCCATTCCGGTTCGCCGGCGGGCGCACTGGCATCCGCGACAACCAGCGGCGCCATCGACCCCGGCGCCGCGGCGGACTCCGCGCCCGGAGCGGCGGTACCGGACGCGAGCGGCAGGCCGAGTGCGGTGGCCACTGACTGCGCGGAGCGCATCAGGCTCTGGTTGAGCACCATGACCGTGATGGTCGCGCCGGTGATCGCGTCGATGCCGCGGTAGCCCTCGCGATCCTTGGCGCCCACGCGCACGTTCTCGGTGGCGCCGATGCCGGCGTACTGGCCGATGAACGTCTGCAGGTCCGCGTCCTTCACACCGATCACCAGGATCGGCTCCTCGTGTGCCACGATGCTCGCGCCGGCGATGCGCGCGTCGGGTCGCAACCCGACCAGCACCGTGATCGGCTTGCCCGAATACGCCGGCACCGGGTGCACGTCGTCGCTGAGGAACACCCAGCCCTGGAACTCGCCGCCCGCGAATACCGCGCGCACCGGCGCGACGTCGAGCGGCGCACCGATACGATCGGCCCCGGCGAAGACCTTGCGCACCGTGGCGGTATCGAGCGATTCGAGCCGGCTGGCGGGGGCCGCTGTGACCGGGGCGGAAAGCATGAGGAACGCGAGCAGAACGGCCGCAATGCGGAAAAAATGACACGCAATAAGGTGATGCATAGGTGATGAATCATACGTCACAATGCGCCATGAAACCCGCGACCACCGGGCGCATTCCCGGCGCCTTGATGCAGATCAACGCATGCGCGCCACGCCCCGCGCGACAGCGGTGCGCACGGGGGGCGATTGCCTGTTTGATGCGCCGCCCGGTCGGCAGGTGCCTTGCGGTGGTGGTGCTGGCTGCGAGCGGTGCACTGCACGCGGGGGATCAGGATGTCGTCAACGAGCGTCCACCCGTCTCGCCCCGGCAGCTCGAGCAGCACTGGGGGGTGGATTGCGAGGCCCTGCGACGCGAGCTGCTGGCATCCGGCACGGTATCGGCGGGCGATGCTGCGACGGCGCCGACGCACGAGGACGCTCGAGCGCGCGTCACGCGCTGGCATGCGGGCCTGCGCCTGTGCGCGGCCATCCACAACGCCCCCGGCGCCGGGGAGACCCCACGCTGTCCCGACTACGCCCGCGCAGCACGGGTGATCGACGAGAATGCGGCGGGTGGCGACGACACGATGCAAGCGCAAATAGAGGAAGCCCTGCAATGCGAATCCTGAAGCCACTGGCCTGCGCGCTCGCCGCGATCGGCGCCTGCGCGAGCCCGGTCGTCGCGGCACCGTGTGCGGAAACGGGCTGCGAGGTGACGCTGCTCGAGGAGATCGTGGTCACCGCGCGTCGCGCGCCACGCATCGTGCTCGACGCCAGCGAGACCATCGGCGTGATCGACCGCGAGCAGCTCGCACGTTCCACCGCTTACGGGCTCGCCGATGCCATGCGCAGCATGCCCGGCGTGCAGGTCGCCGACTCGGGGCAGCCGGGATTGAAGCGCGTGCGCATCCGCGGCGAGGAATCGCGCCGCACCGCGATCCTCATCGACGGCCAGGAGATCACCGACCACTGGGAGGTCGGCACGCCGCTCAGCCTGAACCCGGCCATGGTGGAACGCATCGAGGTGGTGCGCGGCTCGGGCTCGGTGCTGTACGGGCCGCGCGCACTGAGCGGCGTGGTGAACTTCATCACGCGCAAGGGCGGCACCGAGCCGCTGCAGCTGGAGGCGAGCAGCGGCTGGAACTCCGCGACGCGCGGGGAGGACCGCTTCGCGAGCGTCTACGGCGATGCCGGCGGCCTCGAATACCGCGTGGCCGCGGCCGACAGCGAGCACGGCAAGCGCGACACGCCGCAGGGCAAGATCGACAACACGGCCTTCGACAACCGCAGTGCCTACGCGTGGGCGGGACGGGATTTCGGCGCGCAGCGCCTCGAGCTCGCCTACGACCGCTACGAATCGGCGACCGGGGTCTTCGTCGAGGAAGAGGAGCGCACCGCCTTCCCGCTCACCGACTTTCGCATCGACGTGCCGCAGCGCGACCGCGAGAAGCTCGCGCTGTTCTATGAATGGACCGACGTGGCGAGTTTTCTCCCGGTGGTGAAGGCCAACTTCCATCGCCAGTGGAACCAGCGCCGGTTCGATACCTTCAGCGCCACGCTGGTCCCGGGCGCGAGGCCGGTCGCGACCGAGCGCAGCATCTTCAGCGATGCGAGCCTCGAGGTGGATGACGGCGTGCTGCAGCTCGACTGGACGCCGCACGCCGACCACTACATCGTCAGCGGGCTGCAGTACACCGAGGAGCGCGTGAACCAGGAGCGCCACGTCGACACCGTGACCAACGGCATCACGGGGCGGCCCGAGGACATCCACGACGAGGCGGCGATCGAGACGGTGGCACTGTTCGCGCAGGACGAATGGCGGTTGGCAGAGCGCACGACGCTCACGCTCGGCGCGCGCCAGTACCGGGTAGAGGGCCGGCTCGAGGAGACGAACCGCGCGGGACTGACACCATCGACGCAGGACGACGCGCAGTTGATCACGAGCCTCGGGCTGAACCACGAGCTCGCAGACAACGTGGTGCTGCGCGCAAATGTCGCGCAGGGTTACGTCTATCCCTCGCTGCTGCAGTTCGCGATCGGCGCCTACGCGGCCTCGCGCTTCGTGAACCCGAACCCCGATCTGGACCCCGAGACGGCGCTGTCGTGGGAAGGCGGGCTGCGCCTGCGCGCGGCGGGCTGGGTGTTCGACGCCGGCGTGTTCCGCACCGAGTCCGAGGACTACATCGACCACGTCTTCTGCGCGCCGATGGATGGCTGCCTGTCGGCGCGCGACAAGATCTACGTGAACATCGGCGAGTCCAACGCCCAGGGCCTGGAACTCTACACCGCGCGCGCCGAGGGCGATCTGCGCTGGCGCCCGTACGCGAGCCTCACCTGGATGAAGCGCGAGAACCGCTACGAGAACTTCGTGACCGAGGACTCGGGAACCCCGAGCCTGAGCGGCACGCTCGGCCTGACCTGGGAGCCGCTGTTCGCCACAGCCATGGACGGATGGCTCGACCTCGGGCTGCGCGGCGAGAGCGCCTCGAAACGCGAGGAACCCTCGAGCGCCGGGCTGTCGACGCTCGATGAGGACGATGCCTGGCTCACGCTCAACCTGAGCGGCGGCCTGCAGTTCGGCGCCGCGCGACGCCTCGGCCTGGTCGTGGAACTCGAGAACCTGAGCGACGAGACCTACTCGACCTCGGCCGAGAACCTGCTGGCGCCGGGGCGCAGCGTCTCGGCCCGCGTGACGCTCGCGCTCGACTGATGACCGTGGGTCCGCATTCATGCGGACAAACCCGATGTCCGGATGAATCCGGACCTACAGCGTGGGTCCGCATTCATGCGACCACAATCATTGTCCGGATGAATCCGGACCTACGGCGTGGGTCCGCATTCATGCGGACAAACCGAATGTCCGGATGAATGCGGACGCAATATTCTCTGGAGGGATCCGCATGACCGCACTGTTCAACCTGGGTTTTCGCCCCTTCTTCCTCGGTGCCGGCGTGTTCGCCTCGCTGTCGATGGCCGCATGGCTGGCGATCTACGCCGCTTGGTACCAGCCCGCGATGCAAGTCATCAGCGCCAGCCAGTGGCATGCGCACGAGATGATCTACGGCTACACCGTGGCCGTGATCGCGGGCTTCCTGCTCACCGCCATCCGCAACTGGACCGGGATCCAGACACTGCAGCGCACGCCGCTGGCACTGCTGTTCGCGTGCTGGGCCGTTGCGCGCCTCGCGCTGCTCGCCGGTACCGCTTTCATTGCGATCGCGGCCGCTGCGGACCTGCTGTTCATTGCGCTGCTGATCGGCGCCTGCGCGGTGCCGCTAGTGCGCGCACGCCAGTGGCGGCAGATGGCGGTGCTGTCGAAACTGGTGCTGCTGGGCATCGGCAACGCGCTGTTCTACGCCGGCGCCTTCGGCCTGCTCGACGAGGGTGTGCGCTGGAGCCTGTACGGCGCGTTCTACGTGCTGATCGCGCTGATCCTGACCATGGCCCGGCGGCTGATCCCGCTGTTCACGGCAAGCGGCGTCGAACCCAGGGTGACGCTGCGCAACGCGTTGTGGCTCGACATGTCGAGCCTGGTGCTGCTGGTGGTGTTCTGGATCGCCGAGGTCTTCCTGCAGCGCCACGGCATCGCCGCCGCCGCGAGCGCACTGATGTTCCTGGTCAACGCCACGCGGCTCACGTTCTGGTACACGCCCGGAATCTGGAGCCGGCCGCTGCTGTGGAGCCTGCACGCGGCCTTCGCGCTGATCACCGCGGGTTTCCTGCTGCATGCGCTGACCGCGGTAACAACGCTGAACCCCTCGCTCGCGCTGCACACCTTCGCGGTCGGCGGTATCGGGCTGGTCACGCTGTCGATGATGGCACGCGTGTCGCTCGGCCATACCGGGCGCAGCGTGCACGCGCCACCGCGCATCGTGCTGCTGGCGCTCGGTCTGCTGCTGCTCGCCGCGGCGCTGCGCGTGCTCGGCCCGCTGCTCGTGCCGGCGGCCTATACGACGTGGATCCTGCTGTCGCAGGCGTGCTGGATCGCCACCTTCGCGGTGTTCAGCGTGGCGTGGTTCCCGGTGCTGACGCGAGCGCGCGTCGACGGCGCGCCGGGGTAGGCATCAGGCCCAGGGGCCTTCAGGCGAGTGGATGACGACGCTGGCGCCGGGCGCGGCAATCGCCGCGCACAGCAGCGGCCCAATGCGCGGCAGGTCGCCGTCGAACTTCTCGCGGTTGCCGGCGCTGAAGCTCGGCAGGAACTCATACACGGGCAGCAGCGGGCCGCGATAGCCGCTGCGCACCACGAGGTGCGCCGCCCATTGGCAGTTGTGCACGCCGTAGTGCTGCTCACCGCCCCAGCAGTGGCCGCCCTCGGGGAGCAGCTCATGCAGGGTGATGTCTATCCCGCCGATCGAATACTGGGTCATGTCACACCTCGCCGGTCGCCCCAGGGGCGGCTCCGATCAATCCACGACTGTCCTCATGCATGCAATGTGCCGATGGAAATAGTCTTATTGAAATCCGCTGGTTAGATGATTCACGCGGCTCCGGCTACGGCATAGTGTAAATATTCTCGACACCCGTGATCCGCCCGGGCCACCACCACGACGGTCCGAACGAACCCGGCCGCCAGGCACTACTCGGCCACCAGCGAGCCCAGGGGTTGCGCTCCCGTTTGCCGCGCGGGTCGACGGAACAGCAGACACAGCGGGACAGCCAGCAGGGCCAGCATCGCCATCATCAGGAAGGTGTGCACGTAGGCGATGCTGGCTGCCTGGCGGACGATCTCCCCGTCGAGGCTCATGGCCCCCGCGATCGTGTCCCACTGCCAGGCCGGGGGCAGCGGATCGGAGAACGCGGTGACGCTCTCGCCCAGGCGTGCATGTTCGGCCTGCGTCACCTGGGCCACGCGGGTGAACAGCACCGAAACGCCGACGCTGCCGCCGATGTTGCGCATCAGGGCGAACATCGACGCGCCCTCCGTGCGCAGGTCCGGTGCCAGGGTCGAGAACGCGGCGATCGACAAGGGCGACACCACGAAGGCCATGCTGAAGCCCTGCATGAGGCCGATGCGCACGATCGTGAAGTTGTCCACGTACAGGTTGATGGTCGACATCTCGTAAGTCGACAACCCGAACCCCACCATGCCGCAAATCATCATCGCGCGCTGGTCGACGCGACCGATCAGGCGCGCCGTCACCACCATGCCGATCATCGACGCCAGCCCGCGCGGCATCAGCATCATGCCGACGGTATCGACCGGAATGTGCATCAGCTGCTGCAGGAAGCTCGGCAAGAGCGCCATCTGCGCCATCATCACCATGCTGACGACGGCAATCAGCACCAGCCCCACGACGAGGTTGCGGTCCTTGAACAGCCGCGGCTCGATGAAGGGCGCCCGGGCGGTGAACATGTGCACCAGGAACAAATAGAAACACAGGCCTGCAACGGTGGCCTCGATGACGATTTCCATGGACGAGAACCAGTTCTGCGAATGTCCGCGATCGAGCATCAGCTGGACGGCGCCCAGCGCGAGACTGAGCAGCGCGAAGCCGAACATGTCGAAGGGCACATCACGCCGGGTCTTGAGCTGCGGCACGGTCTTCCAGATGCCGAGCAGGGCCACCACGCAGATCGGCACGTTGATATAGAAGACCCAGCGCCAGTTCAGGGCTTCCGTGAGATATCCCCCGAGGGTCGGACCGAGGATCGGACCCAACATGGCGCCGACACCCCACAGCGACAATACCTGCCCGTGCTTTTCCCGCGGGAAGCTGTCCATCACGAGGGCCTGCCCGAGCGGCGCCATGCCCGCGCCGAAGGCGCCCTGCAGGAAGCGGTAGGCGACCATCTCGGTCAGCGAGGTCGCCGTGCCGCACAGCATGGAGGCGGCGAGAAAGCCGGCGACACACCCGGCCAGCATGCGCTGGCGACCGAGGCGCGCGGCGAGGTAAGCGGTCGGCGGGATGAAGATGGCGGTGGCCACGATATACGAGGTCAGCACCCAGGCTATCTGGTCCTGCGCCGCTGACAGCGAACCCTGCATGTGCGGCAGCACCACGTTGGCAATGGTCGAATCGAGCGCGACCATCACCGTCGTCAGCATCATGGTGCACAGCAGCAGCCACGGGTGTTTCGTGGGCACGTAATCCGCGTCGGCGGCCGCGCTCATGGAGCGGAATTCACGCTACCGTCCGGAACGGCCGCGGGATGCTCACCCACCGGGCCGCCGATGCGGCCCAGCAAAGCCTTCAGCGTGTGACGGTCGCCGGTGTCGATTGCCACGGTCGCGGTCATACCCGCGCGCAGCGGCGGGTCATCGGTGCGTGGTTCGATGGCGATGCGCAACGGGATGCGTTGCGTGATCTTGACCCAGTTGCCCGAGGCGTTCTGGGGCGGGAGCACCGAGAACTCGGCGCCCGTCGCCTGGCTGATGCTCTGTACGGTGCCGCGCCACTGGCGCCCGGGGTAGGAATCGATCTCCACCGAGACCGGCTGCCCCACGCGCACGTGGGTGAGATCGGTCTCCATGTAGTTCGCCTCGATCCACACCTCGTCCGCCCCCACCACGCTCATCACGGCGCTGCCTGTCGCGACGTACTGCCCGCGCTGCGGCGTCTTGCTCGCGATTCCCGCGAAGGGCGCGCGCACCACCGTGCGCTCCAGGTCCAGCGCGGCGGCATCGCGGCTGGCACGGGCCGCCTGGTAGGCCGGGTATTGCTCCAGCGGCAGCTCGGGATTGCCGTTCAGGCGCGACAGGTGCTGCGCGCGCGCCTGCTCCGTGACACTTATCTGCTGCAGCGCGACATCGAGCTTGTACCTGACCTCGTCGACGGCCGCGCCCGAGTTCAGCTTCTTGCGCGCCAGCTCCGACTGGCGCTCGAATTCGCGCGCGGCGAAATCGCGGTTGGTGTGCGCGAGGCGCAGTTCCTCGTTCTTCTGCCGCAGGCTTGCCTTGATGCTGTCGAGCTCGGTGGCGACCGCCGCGAGCTCGGCCTCGGCGCCCGCCAAAGCAATGCGGTAGGGGCGCTCATCGATGCGGAACAGTTCGTCGCCGGCGCGTACGCGCTGGTTCTCGCGCACGCCGACCGCGGCGATGGGGCCGGCCACCTGCGCGCTGATCGTGACCTTGTCGGCCTTCACGTAGGCGTCCTCGGTACCGGCGTAGCGCCCGGTGTTGAACCACAGTAGCAGCCCGGCCAAGGCCACGATGAGCGGTCCGGCAACGAGCAGGCGACGACGCAGTCGCGGGCGGCGGGAGTAGGGCTCCAGTCCCGTTGCGTCGGCAGGGAGTGCACCGACGGTCGACGCGGCGGATCCGGCCCCGCCATCGGCTACCGGCGCGGCGCTCGCGGGAGTCACTACCGATTGCAGCGCACCGGCGCGCGGCCCGGCGGATTCACGTTTGCGCGCGGCTTCAGCGTTCATCGGCTTCCCGTCCGTCTTCCGGTGGCCGGCGGCGCAACCGCTGTGGCAAGCGGATCGTCCACGGCAAGATTGGCTTTCACGCGCTGCAGCATCCGGCAGAGCTGCTGGCGTTCGTCGGTATCGAAATCGGCGAGGGCCGCTTCGCGGGTGAGCGATGCGGCTTGCGTCATCTTGTCCAGGATCGGCTCGACCCGGGACGTGAGGTAGAGCTGGATCGCGCGGCGGTCGTTTGGCGCAGGGCGGCGCTCCACCCAGCCCGCGGCCTCCATGCGATCGATCAATCGTCCCAGCGAAATCGGCTGGACCTGCAGCAAGCTGGCCAGCTCAGCCTGGTTGATGCCTTCCTGCCGGGACAGCACCGCCAGGGCCTGCCACTGGGTATGGGTCAGGTCGTAGTCGCGCACGCGTGCACTGAAATCGCGCGAGAACAGCCGCGAAATCTCGGTGACCAGCCTGCTGACGCTCGGGTCAGAATCAGGACTCGCAGACATCGTAACCCACACTTAAGTTAATTAATGGTTACTATAAGCGTGCTTAGTAAATTCGTAAACCCCTGCATTGCAACAAAAATGTACGCAGCGCCTGCGCCCTCTGGTCCGATGACAGCCCCACTCACCCCGAGTGCGCGATTCGGACTTGGCAAGGACGCCGGCTTCAGGGAGGATGGCATTTGGCTCGCCACGCGCCATGGTGCGCGCTGTGGGTGCTCATTCATGCGGACAGGGCCCGCGTGGGTCCGTATTCATGCGGACATCGTCCGGCTGTAGGTCCGCATTCATGCGGACATTGTCCGGCTGAAGCCGGACCCACGACACGACAACAAGGGAGAAAAACAACCATGACAGCTGAGCAGGCGGCATTCCCCTCCGCTGCCGTGGCGTGGGTAGAGCAGCAACTGGGCGGACGAGTCACAGCGCTCGAGCGCATGGTCGTGCGCCGCGAGGCGTGGCGTGCCGATATCGAGCGCGACGACGGATCGGTGCAGCCGGTGTTTCTGCGCATCGATCGCGAACTCGCCGCGGGCAGGCCCTACCCGCGCAACCTCGCGCGCGAATCGGCGCTGATCCGCCGCCTGGCCGGGCGCGATGACATCCCGACCCAGCAGTTGCACGCGTGGAGCCCGGAGCACTGCGTCGCGATACAGTCCTTCGAGCCCGGGCGCGCCGACCTGAACAACGCCTCGCGCGCCGAGCAGCACGACGTGATGCTGCACTTCATGGAGATCATGGCCGCGATGCATCGCCTCGACGTTCGGGCGATGGACCTGCCGCAGTTCGAAATGCCGGCGACGCCCGAGGAGCATTCACTGCTGGAACTGCGCGCCGTCGATGATCCGCGCTTCGCGAAACTGCCGGTGGATTCGAGCGCGGTGCTCGGCGCCTTCGGCCGGCGCTGGCTGCTGAATCATGTGCCGCGCACCGTGGAACGCACGGTACTGCTGCAGGGTGACACGGGGCCGGGCAACTTCATGTTCGAGAACCATCGCGTGACCGCGGTGGTCGACTGGGAGTGGGCGCACTACGGCGATCCGATGGAGGACATCGGCAACCTGTGGCTGCGGGATTTCTTCACGCCGAGTTGCGCCGGCGACCTGACGCCCTATGTGAGGCACTACGCGGCGCGTGCCGGCATCGACGTCGACCGGCAGAAGGCCATCTATTACCTCGCGCACCAGATGGTGCGCTCGGTGATCACGA
Source organism: Gammaproteobacteria bacterium (assembly GCA_016718385.1). Lineage (GTDB taxonomy): Bacteria > Pseudomonadota > Gammaproteobacteria > Pseudomonadales > UBA5518 > UBA5518. The sequence continues at coordinate 730,297 of JADKDK010000004.1, read as the reverse complement.
TACCCGCGCTGGTGCAGCGCCCGGACTGGAAGAGCACCGTGGCGCTTAACCTGGGCTACCAGGCCGTGTGCGACCTGGTGTGCTGCGAGGCCATCGGCATGTATCACGGGATGCCGGAGCCGGATAACGAGCTGCTGGATATCCCGGAGCGCGAGCCGGCGGGAGAGCTCTACGAGGTGCTGGCAAAACAACTCGAGCGCGGGATCGCGCCGCACGTGCAGGATGCATTCGCCAGGGCCACCGCGGAAGGCGCGGCGCGCATCGCACGTTATCTCGAGCGCCGCCACCTGCACGGCGCGCAGGCCGATGCGCTCGAACACTCGGGTATCGATACGCTGCTCGGCACACGGCACCGCGACCTGGCCAGCGCGCGCCTCGCGATGAAGCACGCGCTGGAGCAGATGCCGCCCGGACGCGAACCCGAGGTGCTGGGCCACCTGTGGGGCGTGGCGCGGCGCAACATGCAGCTGATGGGACCGCTGGTCGAGCGCTGGAGCGAGTCCCGGCTGGCGCGACTCGATTAGCGTTGGGCGGGGGCGCGATCTGCGCGCCCCATGAATCGCGGGCATGGCCCGCTCCTACACGGTATGCGCCAAGCGCCACATGAATCGCATGGCCCGCTCCTACACGACACACGTAGGAGCGGGCCATGCCCGCGACCACGACCTCAACCCGAAACCGTAAAGCCCCCGTCGATCGGCAGCGTCTGGCCGGTGATCCAGCTTGCCTGCGCACTGGTGAGAAAGAGCACGGCGCCCGTCACATCCGCGGGCGCGCCGACGCGCCCGAGCGGCGTGCGCTGCAGCGTGGGCTCGTAATACTGCGGGTTGGACAGCGTGCCCGCGGTCATGCGGCTCTCGCACAAGCCGACGGCCACCGCGTTCACGCGGATTTTCTTCGGGCCCCACTCGACGGCCAGCGCGCGCGTGAGGCCGAGCAGGCCGGTCTTGGCCGCGCCGTAACCGGGCACGATGCCGATGCCGAAGTACGAGCTCATCGAGGCAATGCCGATGATCGAGGCGCCGCCCGGCATGCGGCTCGCCGACAGCGCGCGCTGGCAGCCCTTGGCCATGCGGTAGGCCGAGACCAGGTGCATGTTCACCGCGCGCGCGAAAACGTCGGGTTCGTACTCGTCGAGCCCGAGGCTCGGCAGCGCGAGGCCGGCGTTGTTGACCAGGATGTCGAGCTGCGGCTGCGCGGCGGCTACCATGTTGACCTGCGCGTCATCCTCGATGTCGAGTTGCAGGTAACGATAGCCCGAAAGATCTTCGTCGTAGTCCGCGGCCCCTGCGCGTGTGCCGGTGATGGTCACCGCGGCGCCCGCCTCGCGATAGGCGGCGGCAATCGCCGCGCCGATGCCGCTGGTGCCGCCGGTGACCAGTACGCGCGCGCCGCGGTAATCGAAGCGCAGCGTGTTGCGGATGGTGTCGTTCATGTTCTCTCCCGTCGTGGATCCGGATTCCGTAGGTCCGGATTTATCAGCACATTGGTGGTGTCCGCATGAATGCGGACCCACGTTAGTCTTCCACCTCGCCGCTGATGATCGGCTCGACGCCATCGAGCGCCGCCAGCCCCTGCTCGCGCAGCCGCGCGAGCGGCAGGCGGTGCAACGTGACCGCCGGCGGCTCGCCCGCGGTCTTGATCAGGCGCAGGCTCATGCCACCGTGCACGTGGCCGAAGGGCCGGATCCAGTTGCCGCCGGTGCCGGGATCCTCCTCGGCGACGACGATGCGCACGGAGCCATCGGGCTCGCAGGCGGCGGTGTATTTCTGCACGTAGCCGTCGCCGTCCTCGTAGTTGTCGAGGTTCTCCTGCCAGATGTTGCACAGCTGGAAGATCCAGTAGTCGCAGGGCGTGGGCACGAAGCTGAGTACCAGCGCCTCGTCGCTCGCGCGCTCCCAGGTGCCGAAGCCGTGGTGGCGGTCCGGCACGCCGCCGTTGGAGAGGTACACGGCGCGGCTGAAGCGGATGCGGTTGGGGCGCGCACCGAGGTTGTCCTGCCACCAGCTGCGCACGAGCTCGGCATAGCCCAGCACCATCTGCGCGGACTTCGCGAGCCCCGCGCTCACCTCGTCGGAGCGCACCGGGCGCGGCGCGGCGCCGTCGAGGCGTTCGATGCGCATCACCGGCGCTCGCGTCTGCTCGCGCCGGTGATAGACCGCACGCACCAGTATGCCGACGCAGTCGGGCGTGATCGGGAGCCAGTCCTTGCCGTCGGCCGGTTTCTCGCGGCTCGCGATCACCTCGAAATTGCCCTCGGCATCGAAGCGGATCGCGTCGCTCTGCAGGAACCCGGTGGTGCGCAGCATCGCCGGATCGAACTCGGCGAGCGCCTGCGTTCCGCGCTGCGCCCAGTCGCGCTCGGCCAGGTCCGCGGGCTGGCGCGCGCTCCACGCCGCCATCACGAAATACGGCAGCGTGCCGCGGTTGCCGGTGATGCGGTAGTCGTGGCTGCCGTCGACGAATTCCGCGAGCAGGTGGTCCTGGTCCGGCGACTGGAAGTTGATGCCCTGGCGCCACGGCGCATCGCGCAGGCGCGGGCGCTCGGGCTCGCAGTTCTCCATGAAACGCTCGAAGCCGTTGCGCATCAGCCGGGTCACGAAGCGGTACCACTCGGCGCGGTCGAGTTCGTTGGCGGTGTCGCCGAAGCGGTCGACCATGTGGCCCGCAAGGCGCACCTGTTCGCAGAAATCGTCCCATGCCCTGCCCGAGAGCAGGCGCTCGGAAGCCTTGTCCGTCATGCGGTTCCCCGGCAGCTCACTGGCGCTCGCGCGAGCGCGTCATTCGATGAGCCGCGGATGCTAACCGGATTGCACCCGCGGGTCATGGTCCGATCGGATGAGGCGCCTCAGCGCGGGGCCATCGCGCGGATGAATCCCTCCACGATTTCCCACGGCGCCTTCGTTGGCAGGTTCAGGATCGGCAGGTCGATGCCGAACCGGCGCCGGCGCTCCAGCTCCGCCACGCACCCGGCCGGGTCGCCGGTGATCGCGAGCGCCTCGAGCATGGCATCCGGCACCGCGGCGGCGGCCTCGGCGCGCGTCTGTTTGTTGCGGTAAAGCGCCGCGATGCGCTGGCAGTCATCGCCGAAGCCGAAGTCCGTCAGCAGCTCGATGTAGTACTCACCCATGCCGCCGATGTAGAAGGAAATGATCTGTCGCGCCGCGTCGCGCGCCATTTCCATGCCCATCGGCAGCGCCGTGGTGAACGGCGCCGACACGATCTTCGCCGGATCGCGCCCGGCGAGCGCCGCGCCCTCGGCGATCCAGCGCCGCCCGCGCGCCATTTCCTGGTAGGGCCAGAACGTCGGGATCCAGCCGTCGGCCATCTCGCCGATGGAACGGATCGAGTTCTCCTTCAGCGCCGCGACGTAGATCGGTATCTCGCGCCGCGCCGGCGTCATCGCCAGCTCGAAGGGACGGTAAGCGTGCAGCTTGGCGCCGCTCTCGTTGAGCTTGCCGCCGGCGAGCAGCGTCTTCACCACGCGGATGGTGTCGCGCACCTGCGTCAGCGGCTTGTCGAAGCGCCGCCCGTGGAAGCCCTCGATCACGCGCATGCCGCTGGTGCCGATGCCGAGGATCAGCCGCCCCTCGCTGATCTCGTCCACCGTGGCCGCCGTCATCGCCAGCAGCCCCTCGGAGCGGCTGAACACGTTGACGATGCCGGTGCCGAGCCTGATCCGGCGCGTGTTCAGCGCGATCTCGGTCAGCAGCGCGAAGACCTCGTAGCCCCAGGCCTCGGGAATCCAGAACGAGTCGTAGCCCAGTTCGTCGGCGAGAATCGCCGCGCGCAGGTAGAGCTTGCGGTCGTAGTCCTTCCAGAACGGCATTACGGCGACGGGACTGCTCATGAACGCGTTGCTCCTGTGGATCGTGGCGGGAAGCCCTCGGCGCTTCATGATGCTGCAGCAGCGCGCACTCTTGCAATTCACCGATGCACCGAGGCTGGCGGATTGAATTGTCCGTGCCCTGCTGGTTACCCTTGGCCGCCTGCCCGGCCATCGTCGGGCGATCGCAGGTCACGATGACAGGAGAAGCGGTGAGCGAGGTCCGAGCGATCCTGCGCGGCAATCCAGCACCTGATACCACGGAAGCAACACATGAACTACCGCTTCGATCCCGAACTCGCACTCGCCGTTCCATTCCTGCCACAGCTCGACTTCTCCGACGTCGCCGTCGCGCGCGCCACCATCACGGCCATGTCGGCGCAGATGCCGGCGCCGGATGCCTCCGCCGTGCACATCGAGAGCCGCAGGATCGAGGGACCGGACGGCCCCGTGCCGGTGCGCATTTACCGGCCGCTCGCGCAGCAGGGCGCCGTGGCGGGGCTGCTGTACATCCACGGCGGCGGTTTCGTCGTTGGCAGCCTGGAGACCGAGCACGGCAATGCCATCGCGCTCGCGAGCACGCTCGGCATCGTGCTCGTCTCCGTCGGCTATCGCCTCGCGCCGGAACACCCCTACCCGGCCGGCCTGCACGATTGCGAGGCGGCCTTCCTGTGGTGCGTCGCGAACGCGGCTGAACTCGGCATCGATCTCGCGCGCCTCGGTGTGTTCGGCCAGAGCGCGGGCGGCGGGCTCGCGGCGGCACTGTGCCTGCTGCGCCGCGACCGCGGCGGCCCGCAGGCCTGCTTCCAGTTCCTCGGCATACCGGAGCTCGACGACCGCCTGCAGACGCCGAGCATGCGCGCCTTCACCGACACGCCACTGTGGAACCTGCCGGCAGCGGAACTCAGCTGGCGCTACTACCTGGGCGAACTGGCGCCCGGCAGCGCCGCCGTGCCGTCACATGCGGCGCCGGCGCGCGCAAGCGATCTCGCAGGCCTGCCGCCGGCCTGCGTCACCGTGATGGAATTCGATCCGCTGCGCGACGAGGGACTGCACTACGCCCAACGCCTGCTGCAGGCCGGCGTGTCGGTGGAGTTGCACGCCTACCCCGGCACCTTCCACGGCTCCTCGCTGATCACCGACGCGGCGATCAGCCGGCGCGCACAGTCCGACATGTACGCGGCGATCGCGCGCGGGCTGGGGATGCCGCCAACCGGATGAGCGGCTCTCAGGCCACGATCCAGTCGGGCACCGGCAGCTTGCGGCTCCACAGGAACTCCGCGTTGTAGAGCTGATCGAGATAACGGCTGCCGGAGTCGCAGAGGATGGTGACGATCGTGTGGCCCGGACCCAGTTCCCGCGCCATCGCCACCGCGCCGGCGATGTTGATCCCGGACGACGGCCCGACGCTGACGCCCTCGTGCTTCAGCAGTCCGTAGACGATCGGCAGCGCGGTGTCGTCGTCCACCGCGAAGGCAAGATCCACCGCGGTGCCCTGCAGGTTGCCGGGCACGAAGCTCACACCCACGCCCTCGGCAATGGATTCGCCGTGCGCGGCGAGTTCGCCGGTCGTGAAATAGCTGTACAGCGCGGAACCGTGAGGATCCGCGATGCCGATCCTGACCGCGGGGTTGCGTTCGCGCAGCGCCGCCGCCACGCCCGCGAGCGTTCCGCCGGTTCCCACGGCGCAGATGAAGGCGTCGACCTTGCCCTCGGTCTGCGCCCAGATTTCCGCGCCGGTGGTGTCGAAGTGCACGCGGGCATTGGCCGGGTTGTCGAACTGTCGCGCCCACACCGCACCGTGGGCTTCCTGGTGGCTGCGCCCCTCGGCCACGCGCTCCGCGACATGGATGTAATGCCCCGGGCTGCTGTACGGGCAGGCGGGCACCAGTATCAGTTCCGCGCCGAGCATTTCCAGCTGGTCGATCTTTTGCTGGCTGGCGCTCTGTGGCATCACGATCACGCTCTCGTAACCGAGCGCGTTGGCCACGAGCGTGAGCCCGATGCCGGTATTGCCCGCCGTGCCCTCGACGATGACCCCGCCGGGGCGCAGCACGCCGCGCGCCTCGGCGTCGCGCACGATGCCGAGCGCGGTGCGGTCCTTGACCGAGCCGCCCGGATTGAGAAACTCCGCCTTGCCGTAGATGTTGCAGCCGGTCAGTTCCGACACCTGCCGCAGATGCAGCAGAGGCGTATTGCCGATCAGGTCCACGATAGTGCGCTTGTGCGTCATTAGGCCCCCCGCGATGTTCTGTCTGCCGGCGCCGCCGTGGCGAACGCGTGGCCTAGCATGTCATCAGCCGCACGAATACTGAAGCCTGCGCGCCCGAAGCACTCGGCGCGCGCCCGGGGAGCACATGCCGAAATCGGCATTTCCGCCTCGCGCCGGACCGCCATATTCACGGGTACGCGGAGCGGTCGGGTCCGTATACTGCCTGCCGTACGCAACTCCGGAAGCCACGACCATCGCCACCATCAAGATTCCGCGCGCCCTCGAACCCCTCATCGAGGACGGACTCGTCGACGACGTCATCCGCCAGCTCAAGAGCGGCAAGGAGGCCACGGTCTATCTCGTGCGCTGCGGCCAGGAAATCCGCTGCGCCAAGATCTACAAGGAATCCGACAAGCGCAGCTTCCGCCAGGCGGTGGAGTACCAGGAAGGCCGCCGCGTGAAGAGCAGCCGGCGCGCCCGCGCCATGGAGAAGGGCTCGCGTTTCGGGCGCAAGGAAAAGGAATCGGCGTGGCAGAGCGCCGAGGTGGACGCGCTCTACAAGCTCGCCGCCGCCGGCGTGCGCGTGCCGAAGCCCTACGGCTTCTTCGACGGCGTGTTGCTGATGGAACTGGTGGCCGACGGCGAGGGCAATGTCGCGCCGCGCCTGGCCGAGGTGGAACTCGCGCCGGAGCAGGCCGCGGCATTCCACCGCACGCTGATCGGGGAGGTCGTGCGCATGCTGTGCGCCGGCCTCGTGCATGGCGACCTGTCGGAGTTCAACATCCTGGTCGACGACGATGGCCCGGTGATCATCGACCTGCCGCAGGCCGTGGATGCCGCGCGCAACAACCACGCCAAGCGCATGCTGGAGCGCGACGTCGCGAACCTGGCCGATTACCTCGGGCAGTTCGCCCCGCAATTGCGCGGCACCGATTTCGGCAACGAGATCTGGGCCCACTACGAGGCCGGCACGCTCACGCCCGACACGCCGCTCACCGGCGAGTTCGCGCAACCCACCGGAGTTGCCGACGTCGAGGCCGTGCTGAAGGAAATCGAGGATGTGCGCGCCGAGGCGATGCGCCGCCAGGAGTGGCTGGCGGCGGAGCAGGCCGAAAATTGAGCCCGCCGAAATCGTCGCCGCGGCTTCAGTCTGCCGGCACGATCTCGACGATCTCGAATTTCTGGCTCGCCGGCTGCCACTGCAGCTTGACGTCGTAGAGCAAGCCATCGGCCCGCACGCCATTCAGGCGGATCGTGCGCGCGTCGAGTTTCTCCACACCACCGTTGACCGATACCTGTTCCGGGTCGCCGATGAACCCGGTGCCGAATGCCTCGACCGTGAAGCTGCCGGTGGCCTCGGCCGCGCGGCCCTCGAAATCGATCGCGCGAATACGCAGCTGGTGCACTCCCGGCGCCAGCAGGCTCCAGGCGAAGGCCATCGAGTAGCCGGCCTCGGCCGAGCCGGGACGCACCGGGAAGGCGTCCCTGACGTCGTTGCGCGTGCCGCCGTGCGGAATGTCGGCGATGAACCTGCCATCGATGTAGAGCTCGACGGACAGGATGTTGGAATCCCCGAGCGCCCAGCCGCGGATGTTGCCGACGCCGGCGACCGCCGATCCCTGCGCCGGCTCCTCGATCATGAGCTCGATGTTGCCGTCGCCGGCGGCGAGCGCTCCGTACAACGCCGACACGCCGTTGCGGTCGTCGTCGTTCGGCGCGTAGATGCCCGAGATGGCGGAATTCATCAGCGCGGGCGAGTCGTCTTCGTGCTCCAGGCCGAGCACATGTCCGAGCTCGTGCGTGGCGACGCGCCGGAAATCCGGCCGGCCGCTGCGCAGCGGCCCGTCGTACACGTCCCAGGCGACGCTGTCGTTGAACACGATGTCCGCCTCGACCATCGTGACCTCGGAATACAGCTGGAACATGCGCAGCGTGACGGCCAGGGTGTCATCGTCGAAGGCGAAACCGCACAGATCGTCGCGCAAGGCCACGCCGTTCAGGGGATCGTTGACGGTCAGCGGCACAACGCCGGCACAGGGGTCGGAATAGCGATTCACCACGTCGATTCGAACATCGGCATCGCTGCTCCATCTGCGCGCCGCCTCGGAAAACGCGGCATTCCAGCGCGTCCCGGACGGGCTGCTGCCCGCGATATCGACGTGCATGTCGATGACCGGGCCGTGGTAGGGAAACCCGATCTCGTAAGCATCCGCGCCGGGCGGGGCGCACAACGCCGCGCCCAACGCGATGACCAGTGCATGCTGCCTCACCGTGCTGCTCTCCCCGGCCTCATCGGCTCCTGATCCAGTCGCGGAACGCCGCCGCCGACAGGGCTTGTTCATCCGGGCCGTCCGCGGTACGCAGTCCCGCGGCGACACGCTTGCCGATCACCTGGTCCTGCGCCGGCGGTGCAGCGTCTGCAGGCAAGCCGACCACCGCCTTGCCGTTGCCCGCCCGGACCGTTTCCTCGCCGTGCGGGCCGTCCTTGACGACGATGAAGTGCCCCTGCTCCCAGCCCTTCAAGGGATGCACGAACTGCCTGCGCGGATCGCGGATGAAATAGATGCCGTGCTCACCCACCGCGGGTATTTCCATCTCGCCGACGCTCATGCTGCGGCCGTCGTGGCTGCCACCGAGATATTGCAGATCGATGCGGTCCGCGCTCCAGCTGCCCTTGAGCACCTCTTCGATCGCTATCGTCACCGTGCTGGCAATCGCCCTGCCCTGCATCACCGGCGCCGACTCGACCGCGGTGACCGTGCCCTCGACGACCAGCGTGGCCCCCTCGGCGACTTCGCGGATGTCGCGCTGGACGATCGTCGTGGCGTGAACGCACGAGGCCTGAGCGGCGAGCACCAGGGTGACGAACAGGGCGGCCAGTGGCGGCACGGGATTCAGCAGGGACATCCGGAAGTTCTCGCGCAATATTGCTGTCTGCGCCTGCTTCGAGGCGGCGCACCAACGGTAGCACGCACAAACCGCAATTGCATGACACACATGCAGGCACACGGCCTCACGCATCCGCTGGCACAGAAAACTCCGTCCGATTCGCCAGCGACGGACGGGCGCGTGTTATTTTTGCAATGATAACGTTGATCCGGAGAGATCAGCCGAATGTACGACGACCCCCTGACCACGCGCGCCGCCGCGATCGTCGCCGGGCTCACTGCCGCGCAGTGCATCGCGCTGGTCGGCGGCCGCGACATGTACCGCACCCGTGACCTGCCCGGCCTGGTGACGTCGGCGACGATGACCGACGGTCCCCACGGGTTGCGCAAGCAGGTGGGCGACTCCGATCATCTCGGGCTCGCCAACTCCGTGCCCGCCACGTGCTTCCCCGTTGCGACCGTGCTCGCCTCGAGCTGGGACGTGGAGCTGTTGCACGAGGTTGGGCGCGCGCTAGGGCGCGAATGTCGTGCCGAGGACGTGGCGATGCTGCTGGGCCCGGGGCTGAACATGAAGCGCCACCCGCGCGGCGGGCGCAACTTCGAGTACTTCTCGGAGGATCCAGTGCTGGCGGGATACCTCGCTGCCGCCATCGTCAATGGCATCCAGAGCGAGGGGGTCGGGGCCTGCACGAAGCACTTCGCGGCCAACAACCAGGAGAGCTCGCGCATGATCGTCGATGCGCTGATCGACGAGCGCACGCTGCGCGAGTACTACCTGCGCGGCTTCGAGATCGTGGTCGAACGCAGCCGGCCGGCGGCCATGATGACCGCGTACAACCGCATCAACGGGACCTGGTGCAGCGACAACTCGTGGCTGCTGCGCGACGTGCTGCGCGGTGAATGGGGGTTCGACGGCCTGGTCGTCTCCGACTGGGGAGGCACCAATGACCGCGTCGCCGCGCTGCGGGCCGGGATGGACCTGGAGATGCCGGGCAACGGCGGCGCATTCACCCCGGAAATCGTCGCGGCGCTCGAATCGGGGGCTCTCGCCGAGGCGGACCTGCGCGCCTCGGCCACCCGGGTGGTCGCGCTGGCGCTGCGCGCAGATGCCCTGCGCGAGCGCACGGTGGAGCCGGTGGATTTCGACGCCCATCACGCCCTGGCGCGCCGCGCCGCTGTCGCCGGAACCGTGCTGCTCAGCAACGACGGGCTCCTGCCATTGGGCGACACCGCAGGCGTCGCGCTGATCGGGGCATTCGCCGTCGAGCCCCGATACCAGGGCGCCGGCTCGTCGCGGGTGAACCCCGCGCGGCTGGACACGCTGCGCGATGCCCTGGGCGTCGAGCTGCCCTACGCCCCGGCGTACGACCCGGCAACGGGCGAGACCACCGCGCAACTGCTGGCGCAGGCCGTGGCCGTTGCCACCGCGGCCCGGCGCGTCGTGCTCGTCGTGGGCACCCCGCCGCGCCTGGAGACCGAGACCCGGGACCGGCCCACCGCGCGGCTCCCGCGCGCCATGGACGAGCTCGTCGCCAGCGTCTGCCGCGCCAATCCGCGCACGGTCGTGGTCCTGATGAACGGGGGCAGCCTCGAGCTGGACTGGGCCGGGCTGCCGGCGGCCCTGGTCGAATCCTACCTCGGCGGCCAGGCCGCGGGCTCGGCACTGGCCGAGGTGCTGCTCGGCAAGGCCGAACCCGGTGGGCGGCTGGCCGAGAGCCTGCCCGTCGCGACATCCGGGCTGCCCGCCGACGCAAACTTTCCCGGACTGCCGCGCCAGGTGCAGTACCGCGAATGCCAGTGGATCGGCTACCGCTTCCACGACACTTTCGGGGTGCCGGCCCGGTTCCCGTTCGGGCACGGTCTCGGATACACGACGTGGTCCCTCGGCGCTCTCCGGGTTCGCGGCGAAGGCACCGTCCGCACCGCGACGCTCACCGTCACCAACACGGGCGCGCGAGCGGGGACTACCGTGGTCCAGATCTACCTGCGGGCCGTCGCATCGGTGCTGCCGCGCCCCGACAGGGAACTGGCCGGTTTCGCCCGGTTACAGCTGAAGGCCGGGGAGACAACGCAGCTCGATGTCGTGCTGGAACCGCGCGTGTTCGCGCTGTGGGACAGCACCGCGGGCCGCTGGGTGGTGGCAGGCGGCCAGTATGAGCTGCTCGCGGGGACCTCGAGCGTCGAGATCCACGACCGGGTGATGATCGATGTCGAGTCGACCGACACCATCACGCCGTGTGCGCCGCTGGCCGGCCCGATCGCCTCAGACACCGGGTTCGCGGCGCTGCTGGGACGACCGATCCCGGCAGCCGAGGGTCCCCGACCCTTCAGCCGCACGTCCACCGTGACCGAGCTGTCGGCGAGCCGACTCGGCCGGGTGCTGGCCGCGCTGATGCGCCGCCAGATGGACAGGATGATCCCGGGCGACGACGACGGATCCCTGCGCGAGCTCATGGAAAGCGTCGTGGCCAGCATGCCGCTGCGCGGACTCGCCGGCATGGGACCCGGACTGACGCCGGCGATGCTCGACCGGATCATCGCGGCCCTCAACGGCCAGTGGATCCGGGCGATACGCGGCAAACCTACCGTCGTCAGGGATCGATCATGCGCCATGGCAGATCGATGAAGCGCGGCACATAGACATCCGCCCGGTTCTCATCGGCATCCTTGCCCGTGCAGGCGGCATCCACGCTGAAGGCACAGGAGCGCACGTACGAGATGAGCAGGCCACCCGGGTCTCCGCCAGCCGAAAGCCCGCCATGGGCGCTGACGGCGTAGTAGCTGTAGCGCCGATGGCGATCGGCTTCGTTGCGATAACCCGACAGGTAGACGCCGGGGCCAGCGCGAAACGGACCTGTCGGCGATGACGCGACGGCAACGGAGATCGCAGGCACGAGGCCGGGCGGCGACTGGATCAGCACGAAATGACCGGCAGGGCTTTCGTGGATGGAGAAATCCGTCGCCGCGTAGTCGGCGATCGGCGTGGCATCTTCCTGCGACTCGACCCACTGCCCGTCACGGTAGAAACGCCAGTTTTCGAAGCGCATGAAATCATCGGCGTCGCGGCACGCGACCCGCGCGACCACCAGCTTGCCCTCTCGCCTGCCGTAGACGTAGACGTGGCGGTTGCGCGCGACGTGCTCGTCCTTCAGCAGGAAGAGGCCCCAACTGGTGCGCGCATCGGAGTGCACCAACGCGAACTGCCGCGGCGGTACCAGCCAGTCGCCCTGCGGGGTCTTGCCCCACTGCGTGTACGGCCGATCCACACCGCGAACGATGCTGACGACATTCCTGTCGATGTCGTCCCACGGCACCATGCCCGCCAGGTCCAGCGGCGTGACCGGCGAAAAGACCTGGACCAGGTCATTGCCGATCACCAGCCCGCGATTGGGCCACATCAGGATGTCCTTGCCAGCATCGTTGGGGCGGGTGGTGTAGGCATGCTGCGTAGCGTGATGCGCGGTCGCGACGCGCGAATATTCCACCAGCGCATGCACGTTCCCTGGCGCGGATCCTGGCGCGTAGACGTGGCCGAGCAACCGGCCGGCGCCAGATCCCGCGCCAACCGGCGCACGGGCGGACGTGCTCAGCACGACGTCGCCATGCGCGGCGGAACGATAACGATAGAGCGGCACGGTGCCTTGCTGCGGCGAGCGATGGACGTAGAACGCCACGCGCCGATACTCGTAGGTACCCGGCAATCCGCGCCCCGCCACATCGGGCGTGGTGTAGTCACTGGCGCGAATGGCAGGGTCGTAATATTCGTGTACCGCCACCAGGTCGGAACGCAGGTCCTCGGGCGCGAGTTCCGCCAGCGAGTAAACGCCAGCCACCGGCTGCGGCGCGCGGGTGAACCCGAGGTCCGCGTAACCCACGGCAGCGATACGCAGGTCGTCCATGTCGGGCAGCGTTCGGGGATCGAGCAGGAGCGGCATCCACGAATCCGAACTGAAGCCCCGCGCTCCGTAGTCGAACATGACGTCGTTCGCGGCCGAGGCCGTGGGCCGATCGTGCGCGGTGATCGCGGCAACATTGCCGAACGTGTAATCGGCGCCGCGCTCGCCATTGGCCCTCACGCGAAACCCTTCCTCATCGACGCTGCTGAAGGCGGAATCGCCGAACAGCCACAGCCGGCGATAGCGGCTCCCGGCAGGACATTCAGGGCAATATGGCAGCGCCAGCGAAATCGCGGCATCACCACCCGACCAGCCGTACGCGGCGTGCGGTGGCATTTCGAACGTCGCGTTCCATCGCTCGGCGTTGGCCTGCCGGTCGGCGTCGCCGATGATGCGATTCGCGGCGACGGGATCGAATGTCTGCAGCGTCTCGCCGCAGCCTGCCACGAGACAGGCCGCGACCAGCAGCCGTGCAACGCGTCGCGAACAACTGCCCGGGAAAACCCTGCCGCTCACGTACCGTCGTCTCCCTTCAGTCACGACCGTGCCAACCGCCCTCTCGAAGAACAGGAACCGCGAGCAGCCTGATACCGAATGGACAGGGCCGGTATTGCTGCTGCGGGCTCAGAGCGGAGAGTTGCTGCGACGACGTGACCGGGCAATCCCGAGGAGGGCCGTCACGCCCGCAAGAATGATCAAGCCCCATTCGGAGAGCGTGGGAATGGCCCTGGCACCCGGTGCCGGGGTCGGGGCACCGGAAACCGTGTTCATATCGGTGGCCGTGTTGTTCGCGGGATCCGGGTCTTCGATGTCGGGGGAAGGTGTCACGGTCGCCGTATTGGTGACCGAGCCAGTCTCCTCAGCGGTGACGGTTGCAGTAACGGTGTATGTGAGCGTCCCGCCGACAGGCAGATCCATGATCTGTAGGGGAAAGTAGACACCCGACGCTGGACAGGTGACCCCACCCGAACCGATGCATGTCCATGTTATGTTGTCGACTAGCACCACGCCCCCCTGCATCATGTCGCGGAAGACGGTATTCGGCGCGGCGTCCGGCCCCGCGTTGGCGATGACGATGGTGTAGGTGACCGAATCGCCGGAGTCCAGCGATGTCACGCCATCCGTCATGGTGATCGAGAGATCGGCCCTAGGCCGCTCGCCCCTGATTGCCCATGGGTAAGCGGCGGGCTGGGATGGGGTATCAGCCCCCTGCACGCCCGTGACCATGTCGAAGTACATGGCGAGAAACCCGACAATCCCTTGGTTCAGCCAGAACCGGCCATTCACATCGACAAACGGCCCGCCAATGCTCGGATTCGTCCAGTTCGCATTTCTGTCCGACTCGCCGCAGACAGGCCAGTTCCCTTCCGTGATCAGATAGTCAAACGAGCAATACGGCTGATTCCCCAGGGTGTTCAGGTACAGCGTCGCAAGCTGGGCGCCGGGGCGGGAAATGTAGTAGCCCTGATTGCAGCCGCCATTGCTCAAAGTTCCTCCCTCAACGCAGAACGCTCCTGACGGCAGGAAGCCGGCGCCGGGCAGTCGCCAATCGGTGTGGCCGGCGAAATCGAGGTCGTCGGCCCAGGCGAGCGCGTCAGTCCATGACATCGGCGCTCCAGCCTGCTTGGGGTTCTGCAGCCACATCAGGCCCGTCGAGGTATCCGTAACCGTTCCGTCACCGTTGTCGATCAAGTCGGCCAGCGCCGCGTGCGAAACGGTCAGGGCACACAGGATGAACAGCCGGCTACGCTTCATGACACGGCCCCGGATGATCATAGACGATCCCTCGTTGCTGCCCGCTCAGTGAGCCGTAATAGTCGCCTTCAAATCCATTCCGTTCCACGCTGACATAAATGTCCATGCCCTCCAGCGGACCTGGCCCATCGACCACACACTTGAACTCCGGCGGTTGCGGACTGACAGTCGTTCTGCAATACATAAAAACTACAAGACCAGAATGTCATTCTGCACGTCAATCTGAAAGCCGCGCCCTGGCTTGCCGCTGATTTCCTCCGTGATTGCCCACGTTCCAATTTGCGGCGTCAAGCCATTCAGCGCGAGTAACGGCTGCGCAAATGCCAACAGGGACAACACAAGAACTGCAATGCTTGTCCGCTTGCCGCTGCACATCCGCCACTCCTTGAAGCTCACCATGTGTCCGGCTGGAGCGCCACGCGTGTCCGCTGCCCGGTACGCATGCCGCGCCGACGCTCGCTCCCGAAACTGCTGGTTGATGCCCTCGACGTCGTGTCAACCTCCTGGGCGTTTCATTTACGGTGCAATCTATGGGAGGCGCATTGACCGCCATCAAGAAGCCAGAATGTTGCAACTCCGCTTCCCTTCGTTTCTCTCCTTCTTGCGCAATGCCCTTCGAGGTTGCGTCGCGAGCATGCGCTCGGCACACCCAAGCGCCTGCTGAAAAGCGATCATTGGAATTTGGTCGGATCTGTCCTGCGAATCGCCTGGCGGGCAACTTCGACATGAAGGCGCCGGGCAACGGCGTACTGGAGTTCGAGATCGAGCCGGCCGGTGCCGGCGCAGCTCTTCCTGTTCAAGGGCATGGCGCGCGAAATCGCGCAACCGCAAGCAACTCAGCGTTCGCTGACGCTGCTGTGGCACTACTCCACGGGGGCGAGGATCGCGAAGGCCAAACCGGTACGCGTGAAGCCCTGCAGCAGTCGCGCAATGCGGGCGATCAGCGGCGGCAGCGCGGCCGGGATGCGCCGCTTGCGCGCGGCGTCGATCACGAAGGCCCTGGTCCCGCGCGGCCGTCCCGCGAGCCAGTACCGCGCCTGCGGCGTCTTCGCGAGGTTCTTCACCCAGAACGAGCGCCCGCCGCGAAAGGTGCCTACGATCAGGTGCCCCTGCACGTGCATGGCGAGCAGCGGCGTGCGCCGCGGCAGGCCGCTGCGGAATCCGCGCGACTCGAGCAGCACGAGCCCGGCGGGCGCGCAGCGCGGCGAACCCACTCCAAATCGCACCGCCGGTTCCACGACCGCGTTCAGCACGCGGAAAAACTGCTGTTCGATACGCTTTACTGCGTCTGCCTGCTCCACCCAAGACCTCCCTTTTGCGCGCTCTCCGACCAGGTACGCAGACAGCCGCTCAGCGGATTGCCCGTTCGCCCGACGGCGTGACCTATCTTGAACGCAGCGCCGAAGGGGCAGCATCTATCGCCAGCACATCAGAAGTCTTGTTGCTTGAAGTCATGGCATTGCGCGCGACGCTGCACAGTTGCTCAGCGTTGGCACCAAAGCGCAGCGCAGGAACCTAGGCTGCTTGCTTGTCAGGGGGTAGCGCCGCTGTGCGCTCGCGAATCCAATGATCGCGCGTAAATCGTGGGGAACCGCGATGCATGCGGTGAAGCCATCGCCGCGCCGCTGAAGGTAGGGTGACTTCCGCGTTGGCTTATTGCAGGCCTCTGCTGAAGCAGCCCACAAAAGACCTTCAGGAATCAGACAATCAACAACAAAATCAGCAGATTAACGAAGGTGGCGGAGAGAGAGGGATTCGAACCCTCGATAGGGGATTAGCCTATACGCCCTTAGCAGGGGCGCGCCTTCAGCCACTCGGCCATCTCTCCAGAACTCTTCAAAACCATGTCCGGCTCAAGCCGGAGCCTACATCCTGTCCGGCTGAAGCCGGACCTACGTCTTGTCCGGCTGAGGCCGGACCTGCGGGCTAGCTCGAGGGCTCGCTGTCCTCGCCGTCGTGCTCGCGCTGGATGCGCTGGTAGATCTCCTCGCGGTGCACCGACACGTCCTTCGGGGCATTCACGCCGAGCCTGACCTGGTTGCCTTTCACTCCCAGCACCGTGATGGTCACGCTGTCGCCGATCATCAACGTCTCACCTACCCGGCGCGTCAAGATAAGCATGGTGTCCCTCTCATTTGAGCCGCTTGCGCTCCTCCGCCGCTGTCCTGCCGGCCTCCCTGGAGCTACGCCATCCCGCGGGAGCGCGGGATTATAGAGAATCCTTCCCGGATTCCCAAGCGAAAACTGCGACTCGCTCGCACTCACGGCGATCGAGGCGAATCCCCCCGCCCGGCTCGCGGCTAGGCCAGGCGTGCGCGCACCCATTCGGGCACGCGCTGCAGCGCCTGTGGCAGCGCCGCGACATCGGTGCCGCCGCCCTGCGCCATGTCGGCGCGCCCGCCGCCCTTGCCCCCGAGCAGCGGTGCGATCTCGGCCATCAGGTCGCCGGCACGCACGCGCTCCTGCAGTCCGCCCGTGACACCGGCCACCAGCGAGACCTTGTCGCCCTCGACCGCCGCCAGCAGGATCACGGCCGTGCCGAGCTTGTCCTTCAGCTGGTCCATAGTGGTACGCAGGCTTTTCGGGTCCGCGCCCTCGAGTTGCGCCGCCAGCACTTTCACGCCGTTCACGTCGATCGCGCCGGCCGCGAGATCCCTGCCCGTGCCACTCGCGAGCTGCACGCGCAGTTTCTCCAGCTCCTTCTCGAGCTGGCGGTTCGCGGCGATCAGTTGCTCGACCTTCTCGACCGCGTTGTCGCGCCCGGCCTTCAGCAGCTGCGCGATGCGATCGCCGCGCGCCTCCAGCGTGTCGAACAGCACGAGCGCGTTGGCGCCCGTGACCGCCTCGATGCGGCGCACGCCGGCCGCGATGCCGGATTCCGCGGTCACGCGCAGCAGGCCGATGTCGCCGGTGCGCTGCACGTGCGTGCCGCCACAGAGCTCCACCGAGAAGCCGCCGCCCATCGTGAGCACGCGCACCTCGTCACCGTATTTCTCGCCGAACAGCGCCATCGCGCCCTTCGCCTTCGCGGTGTCCATGTCGGTGATCTGGATCTCGACCGCGGAGTTGGCGCGGATCTGCTCGTTCACCAGGCGCTCGACGGCGCGGATCTGCGCGGGCGTCATCGCCTCGAAGTGCGAGAAGTCGAAGCGCAGGCGCTCGGCATCGACCAGCGAGCCCTTCTGCGCGACATGTTCGCCCAGCACCTGGCGCAGCGCGGCGTGCAGCAGGTGCGTGGCGGAGTGGTTCAGCGCCGTGGCCTGGCGGATACCGGGCTCCACGCGCGCATCGGCGGCGGCACCAACGGCCAGCGTGCCGCGCGACATGACGCCGTGGTGCAGCGAGATCGCGCCCGCCTTTGTCGTGTCACGCACCTCGAAGCGCCAGTCCCCGGCCTCGATCACCCCGGCATCGCCCGCCTGGCCGCCGGACTCGGCGTAGAACGGCGTGCGGTCCAGCACCACGATGCCTTTTTCGCCCTCGGCGAGGCCGTCGACGCGCTGCCCGTCGCGCAGCAGCGCGAGCACGCGCGCCTCGCCTGCAAGCGCCTCGTAGCCGGTGAACACGGTGGGCGTGTCAATGCCCGCGTCACCGTATTGCTCGGCGGCGAAGTGGCTGGCGCCGCGCGCGCGTTCGCGCTGTGCCTGCATAGCGCGCTCGAAGCCCTCCTCGTCCACGAGCAGGCCGCGCTCGCGCGCGATGTCCGCCGTGAGGTCCATCGGGAACCCGAAGGTGTCGTAGAGCTTGAACACGGTGTCGCCGTCGAGCGTGTCGCCCGCCAGCGCCGCGATGTCCTGCTCGAGGATGCGCATGCCGGTATCGAGCGTGCGCGCGAACTGCTCTTCCTCGAGCACCAGGACCTTCTCGATCTGCGCGCGCTTCTCGTGCAGTTCCGGGTAGGCATCCCCCATGGCCTCGGCCAGCGGGCCGACGAGCTTGTGGAAGAACGTGTCCTGCGCACCGAGCTTGTGCCCATGGCGGCAGGCGCGGCGCAGGATGCGCCGCAACACGTAACCGCGCCCCTCGTTCGAGGGCAGCACGCCGTCGCTCACCAGGAAGGCACAGGAGCGGATGTGGTCGGCGATCACGCGCAGCGAGGGACTGGCGGGATCGGTGGCACCGGTGACTTGCTGCGCGGCATCGAGCAGGCGGCGGAACAGGTCGATCTCGTAGTTCGAGTGCACGTGCTGCATCACGGCCGCGATGCGTTCGAGCCCCATGCCGGTGTCGACCGAGGGCTTGGGCAGCGGCGTCATGCTGCCGTCGGCGGAGCGCTCGAACTGCATGAACACCAGGTTCCAGATCTCGATGTAGCGGTCGCCGTCCTCGTCGGGGCTGCCCGGCGGCCCGCCCGCGACCCCGGGGCCGTGGTCGTAGAAGATCTCGGTGCAGGGGCCGCAGGGGCCGGTGTCGCCCATGGACCAGAAGTTCGACTTCTCGCCGAGACGCACGCAGCGCTCGGCCGGCACGCCGATCTCCTCGATCCAGATCTTCTCGGCCTCGAGGTCGTCCTGGAACACCGTGACCCAGAGCTTCTCGCGCGGCAGCGCGAGCACCCCGGTCAGGAATTCCCAGGCGAAACGGATCGCGTCGTGCTTGAAGTAGTCGCCGAAGCTGAAGTTGCCGAGCATCTCGAAGAAGGTGTGGTGGCGCGCGGTATAGCCGACGTTCTCGAGGTCGTTGTGCTTTCCCCCGGCGCGCACGCAACGCTGCGAGCTCGCGGCGCGCACGTAGGCGCGCTGCTCGCGACCGAGGAAGCAGTCCTTGAACTGCACCATGCCGGCGTTGGTGAACAGCAGCGTCGGGTCGTTGCCCGGCACCAGCGAACTGCTGGGCACGCGCGTGTGACCCTTGCTCTCGAAATAGCTCAGGAAAGCTTCCCTGATCTCGGCACCATTCATTGATCTGCTTCCGCGTGTGGCGTCGGGTAGCCGCCCGCGGCCGGGCGGCCGGAACGGTAAAGGCGCAGGATTATACGGACGCCCGGAGGCGGCGTCCCGCGTGAAGAATCACGTCGTTCTCAGCCGCGCTCGCGTTCCTCGAGCGTGAGCTGGCGCGCCTCGCTCTCGAGCATCACCGGGATGCCGTCACGCACCGGGTAGGCCAGGCCGCTCGCACGGCAGACCAGCTCCTGCTTCTCGCGGTCGTATTCCAGCGGCCCCTTGCTCACGGGGCAGACGAGGATTTCCAGCAGTTTCGGATCCAGCATCAGTTCATGTCTCCTTTTGCGACGGGCGCCTGGGGTGAGGCGGGCATCGCGCCCGCCAGCAATTGGGGATCGACCTTGGCGTCGCGCCAGTTCATGCGCCAGTCGAGATGCGGCCCGGTGGCGCGCCCGGTGGCGCCCACGCGGGCAATCAGCTCGCCCTGCTCCACCCGCTGCCCCGGCTCGACCAGCACCTTGCTGAGATGCAGGAAGCTCGAGGACAGCGCGTGACCGTGGTCAATGATCACGGTACCGCCCGAATAGAACAGGTCGGGCTCGGCCAGCGTCACGACGCCGGGAGCCGGCGCGCGCACCTCGGCGCCCACGGGAGCGGCCACGTCCACTCCGTAGTGCGGGCGCGAGGGTTCGCCGTTGTAGAAGCGCTGGCTGCCGTAGACGCCGCTGATTCGCCCGGTGATCGGCCACACAAAACCGGCGGCGAAATCGGTGCGCGCGTCGTCGCGCGCGCGCGCCGCGACCACCAGCGACTGCTCGCGCTGGATGCGCTTCAGGTCCTCGGCCGAGGGGCTCATGATCTGCTGCGCGATGCCGTTGACGCGCTGGATGTCGTAGTCGCGCCGGGCGATCCGCAGTTCGCGTGTCTCCGCACCCGCCATCAGAACGTGCTTCACAGGGGCATCGCGGTCGAAACCGATCACGAAGCTGCCGTCGGCGGCCACGCGCAACGCCCGTCCGTCGAGCGCGACCCGCGTGCCGGGGGCAACCTTGCCGATCACCACCCCGCCCTGCACCAGCGGGCCGTCGAGTTCGAGCGCGCATACCCACGGCGCGGCCAGCGCCACGAGCAGCGCGAACAGGAATCGTGTGAGTACGGCGGACATCGGGACTGGCGTTCTGGTCAATGGGGCAGCTTGGTGGATAAAGTGCAGTCTACCAGATGGCGCCCGTGCGGCGCCGCAACCCCTCCCGGAGGAATCGAATGCTCCGCCCTCGCCCGAGCGGCCCGCGGAAGTCGCCCCATATCACTGCGCAGGGCGAGCAGCGCCTGCGCGAGGAGCTGATGCAGCTGTGGAAGGTCGAGCGCCCGCAGGTCACGGCCGCGGTGCACGAGGCCGCCAAGAACGGCGACCGCTCGGAGAACGGCGACTACATCTACGGCAAGCGCCGCCTGCGCGCGATCGACCGCCGCGTGCGCTACCTCACCAGGCGCCTCGACGAGGTGAAGGTCGTGCGCGAGGCGCCCGCGGACCACGGCAAGGTGTACTTCGGCGCCTGGATCACGCTGGAGGACGAGGACGGCAAGGCGCTGCGCTACCGCATCGTCGGGCCCGACGAGTTCGACGTGGCGAAGGGGCTGATCAGCATGGATTCCCCGGTCGCGCGCGCCGTCCTCGGCAAGCGCCTCGACGACGAGATCCGCGTGCATACGCCGGCCGGGGAGCGCGAATACGTCGTCACCGCGATCGAATATCCGTAGGTCGGGCTTAAGCCCGACAGGTGTGGGTCGGGCTTCAGCCCGACAATTGCATTCGGGATCGCACCCGTCCGCATGAATGCGGACCCACGTGCAATTGCCGGATATACTGCTTCCCATCGAACCGAGGCACACCCCAATGCCGGCTCCCTCGCCTCCGCGCGTCGCGCTGTTCGTGACCTGCCTCGCCAACGTTTTCCGTCCGACCGTGGCCGAGTCCAGCGTGGAACTGCTGCGCGCCGCGGGCTGCGAGGTCCACGTGCCGCTCGGGCAATCCTGCTGCGGGCAGCCCGGCTACAACAGCGGCGCGATCGCCAGTGCGCGCCCGGTGGCGCAAGGCCTCATCCGCACGTTCGAGGACTTCGACTATCTGGTCGCGCCGTCTGGCTCCTGCGCCGGCATGATCCGCCACCACTACCCACGGCTGTTCGCGGATGATCCGCCGTGGCGCGAGCGCGCGCAGGCGCTCGGCGACAAGACCTTCGAACTCACGGCCTTCCTCGCCGACGTGATGCATTTCGCTCCCGCGCCGACGCGTGGTACCGCGGCGCGCACGATCACCTACCACGACAGCTGCGCCGGGCTGCGCGAGCTCGGCATCCGGGCGCAGCCGCGGCAGCTGCTCGCCGCGGCGGGCGTGACACTGACCGAGATGCAGGGCACCGAGGTCTGCTGCGGTTTCGGCGGCACCTTCTGCGCCAAGTTGCCGGAAATTTCCGTCGCGATGGCCGACGAGAAGCTCGGCAATGCACTGGCCGCGGGCGCCGACATGCTGGTCGGCGGCGACCTCGGCTGCCTGCTGCATCTGTGCGGCCGCGCGCAGGCTGCCGGCAAGTCCCTGGAATTTCGCCACGTGAGCGAGTTGCTGGCCGGACGGCTGGACCGCGCCGCGCTCGGCAAGGAGCAGACCTGATGCGCCATACCAGCGCGCAATTCGTCGCCAACGCGCACGCGGCGCTCAACGATGCCGGGCTGCAGCCGGTGCTGAATGCCGTGGCGCTGTTCCTGCCGGCGATGCGCGCCGGCGTGATGGCCCAGACCCCCGACTTCGAGGCGATGCGCGACTACGCCGTGCGCATGAAGGACCACACGCTGGAGCACCTCGACAGCTACCTCGCCGACTTCGAGGCCCGCGTCAGCGAACGCGGCGGCCACGTCCACCACGCCGCCACCGCCGCCGACCTGAACCGCATCGTCACCGGCATCTGCCGCGCCGCCGGCGCACGACGCGTGATCAAGGGCAAGTCGATGGTCGGCGAGGAGACCGCGCTGAACGACGCGCTCGAGGCCGCCGGGCTCGAGGTGGTCGAGACCGACCTCGGCGAGTACATCATCCAGCAGGCCGGCGAGCCGCCGAGCCACATCATCGCCCCGGCCCTGCACAAGTCGAAGGAGCAGGTCGCGCAACTGTTCCGCGAGCGCCACGAGCGTGGCGAACGCGACCTCTCGCAGGTGCAGGGCATCGTGCGCGAGGCGCGCAGCGTGCTGCGCGAGCGTTTCCTGGCGGCCGACGCAGGCATCACCGGCGCCAACTGCCTGGTCGCCGAGACCGGCTCGGTGATGCTGGTCACCAACGAGGGCAACGGCGATCTGTGCAGCACGCTGCCGCGCGTGCACATCGTGGTGACCGGCATCGAGAAGCTGGTGCCCACGCTCGAGGATGCCGGCGCGCTGCACCGCGTGCTGTGCCGCAGCGCGACCGGTCAGGTCACCAGCGTCTACACCACCCTCTACAGCGGGCCGCGCGGCGCCGAAGACCCCGACGGGCCCGATGAATTCCACGTCGTGCTGCTCGACAACGGTCGCCGCGCGCTGCTCGGGGGAAAGTACCGCAGCATGCTGCGTTGCATCCGCTGTGGCGCCTGCCTGAACCACTGCCCGATCTACCGCCACGTCGGCGGCCATGCCTATGGCTGGGTCTATCCCGGCCCGATGGGCTCGGTGCTGACGCCACTGCTGACGGGCCTCGATCAGGCGCGCGAACTGCCCAACGCCTGCACCGCCTGCGGGCGCTGCGAGGAAGCCTGCCCGATGCGCATCCCGCTGCCGGAGCACCTTCGGCAGTTACGTGACGATGCCGCGGTGCAGGGCCTCACGCCGCCGGCATGGCGCGCAGGCGTGACCGCGATGATGACGCTGTTCCGCTTCCCGGCGCTCTACCGCGCGGTCGCAGCGCTCGGGCGTCCGCTGCTCGGCTGGTTGTCCCGCCACCCCGCGCTGCTCGCGAAGCTGCCGCTGCTTTCCGGCTGGGCCGCGGGCCGGCGCCTGCCCGCGCCACAGGACCACACCTTCCTCGGCCACTGGCAAAAGGTGCACGGCGCCCGCGACCCGGAGCAGCGACTGTGAGCGGCCCGCGCGATACGGCGTACGCGGCGTTGCGCGCGGGTGCGCCGCGCCCGGTGATAGCGGGTGACGCGGTCGAGGCCTTCGGCGCGCGCTTCGCCACCCAGAACGGCTCCTGGGCGCGACTGGGCTCGCCCGCGGACATTCCCGCGTGGCTGGAGGCGCGCTTCGCGCCGCCGGAGGGCGGCACGCTGGCCGTGGCGACATCCGCGGACGATCTGCTGGCGGCGCTGCCATGGGCCAACTCGCCACGGCTGCAGCACGCGCCCGCGAACACGCGAGCGCAGGCCTCGCTGGCCCTGACCACAGCCATCGCCGGCGTTGCCGAAACCGGCGCGCTGGCCCTGCATCCGCGCCCCGGCGCACCGATGGCACTGAACTTCCTGCCCGACCGGCTGGTGATAGTGGTGCGCGCGGCCGACATCGTGGCCACGCTGGACGATTTCTGGACCCTGGTGCGCGCGCGCTTCGGCAGCCGCATGCCGCGCGGACTGTGCCTCGCGGCCGGGCCCTCGACATCGGCCGACGTGGCCATGACCTTCGCGACCGGCGTGCACGGCCCCGTGGAGTTGCACGCGCTGGTCGTCTGAGGGCGCCCCTGGCTCTCAGCCCACGTGGTCCGCGATGCAGGCCTCGATGTCTTCCCGACCGCGCGTGCTCGCCATCGCGATGATCACCTGCCCCGGCATGAGCACGTAGTCCTCTTCCGGATTGAAGGCCCACGCGCTACCGTCGCGCACCGCGAGCAGCACGTATTCGCTGGCGCGGCGGCACACCAAGCCGAGCGCGGTCGGCCGGAACGCGTCCGGAATGCGAACCTCCTCGACGCGCAGGACGCGGTCGGAGCGCAGCATTTCATCGAGGAACGTCACCGCATGCGGGCGGAGCATCGCGGAGGCGATGCGCATGCCCCCGGTGAAATCGGGCGAAATCACGTCGTCTGCTCCGCCCTTGCGCATCTTTGCGATGTTGCGCACCTCGTGGGCGCGCGCCACGACACGCACGGACGGATTCAGCTGCCTGGCGGTGAGCGTGATCATGAGGTTGCGCGAGTCATCGCCGGTCACCGCGAACACACCGGCGGCATCGCCGATATCCGCCGCCAGCAGCAGCTCGTCATCGGAGGCGTCGCCGTGCAGCCACAGCAGCCCCGGGAACCGTTCGCCATGCTCCGCGAAACGCTCCTCGGCCAGGTCGATCGCGACGAAGCGCCGCCCGGTAAGCTGCAGCTCGTAGGCGGTATTGCGTCCGACACGGCCGAAACCGCACACGATGTAGTGGCCCCTGAGCTTGGCGATCTCCTTCTCCATGCGGCGTCTCCGGATCGTGTGGTCGAGGTCCTTCTCGAGGAAGAACATCGAGAGGCTGGTGAACATGAAGGTCAACGCGCCGAATCCCACGATCGAGATCACGCCGGCGAATATGCGATCTCCTGCGCTCTCGAGCGGCACCGCCTCGGCATAGCCCACCGTGGAGATCGTGATCAGCGCCATGTACAGCGCGCCCCAGAAGTCGGTCTGGCCGCTCGCCGCGCGATAGAAGCCGAAAGTGCTGACGATGGTCACCAGCAGGAGCACCACGGCCGCCGCCATGATCCGTTGCGTCAGCCGCGGCAGCGCGGAATTCTTGAGACTCGGCGGCCGGTGCCGCGGGACACGGGGCTTCTTGCGCAATTGGAGCACTCGAGGAGCGGGACCTGGAATGGCAGGGCTGTTGCGTACCATGTTACGGACAATGCGGGCCGCGGCTCAAGCGGCGGCGGACCGACTCTTTTTCCCGAAATCCGCATTCGGCAGCGGTCGGGACGCTGTGATTAAATACGACGCTTTCCGGAACCCGTTCCCGCCGCCGTCGCACGACCTTTCCGAGTGAAGCCATGACCAGTCAGTCGCAGCCCGCCGCAGCCCCCGATCTTCGCTCCCTCGAGCAGAATGATGCCTTCCTGCACCGTCACATCGGTCCGTCCGAGGCGCAGATCGCCGAGATGCTGGCCGTCGTGGGCGCCGACTCCCTCGACCACCTGACCGCGCAAACCGTACCGGCGGCGATCCTGAATCCCGCGCCGCTCGCCCTGCCCGAGCCGCAGTCCGAGCACGTCGTGCTCGAACGCCTGGCAGGTATCGCGGCGAAGAACCGCGTGCTGCGCTCGCTGATCGGCTGCGGCTACCACGACACCATCACACCGGCGGTGATCCTGCGCAACGTGCTGGAAAACCCCGGCTGGTACACCGCCTACACACCCTACCAGCCCGAGATCTCGCAGGGCCGCCTCGAAGGCCTGCTGAACTTCCAGCAGATGGTCATCGACCTCACTGGCCTCGAACTTGCCAACGCCTCGCTGCTCGACGAGGGCACCGCCGCGGCCGAGGCCATGACGCTGTGCAAGCGCGTGGTGCGCAAGAACAGGTCGAACACCTTCTTCGTCGCAGCGGACTGCCACCCGCAGACCATCGCCGTGGTGCGCACGCGCGCCGAGCCGCTGGGGCTCGATGTGATGGTCGGCAATCCCGACACGGATCTGGCGGACGCCGACGTCTTCGGCGCGCTGCTCCAGTATCCGGGCACCGAGGGCTGCGTGCGCGACCTCACGGGCCTGATCGCGCAAGTGCATGCCAAGGGCGCGCTGGCCGTGGTCGCGGCCGACCTGATGAGCCTGTTGCTGCTGAAGAGCCCGGGCGAGATGGGCGCCGATATCGCACTCGGCAACACGCAACGCTTCGGCGTGCCGATGGGCTTCGGCGGCCCGCACGCCGCGTACTTCGCCACGCGCGACGAGCACAAGCGCTCGATGCCCGGGCGCATCATCGGCGTGTCGATCGACGCGCGCGGCAACCAGGCGCTGCGCATGGCGATGCAGACGCGCGAGCAGCACATCCGCCGCGAGAAGGCCACCAGCAACATCTGCACCGCGCAGGCGCTGCTGGCGCTGATGGCAGCCTTCTACGCGATCTACCACGGCCCGGAGCGGCTGCGCACCATCGCCACGCGCATCCACCGCCTCGCCACGATCCTCGCGCGCGGCCTCGAGGCCGGCGGCTTCAGGCTGGCGCACACGCAGTTCTTCGACACGCTCTCGGCCGAGGCGGGCAGTGAGCAGGCGGCGATCATGCAGCGCGCGCTGGATGCCGGCATCAACCTGCGCGCGCTCGACGGCGGCCGCGTCGGGCTGAGCCTGGACGAGCGCAGCACGCGCGCCGAGATCGAAACGCTGTGGCGCGTGTTCTGCGGCGAACGCGCCCCGGCATTCGACGCGGTCCAAGCCGCGTCCGGTCCGTCGCTGCCCGCGCAATTGCTGCGCCAGGACGCCTACCTGACGCACCCGATCTTCAACAGCTACCACAGCGAGACCGAGATGCTGCGCTACCTGCGCAAGCTCGAGAGCCGCGACATCGCGCTGAACCGCGCGATGATCCCGCTGGGTTCCTGCACCATGAAGCTGAACGCCACCACCGAGATGATCCCGATCAGCTGGCCGGCCTTCGCCAACATGCACCCCTTCGCGCCGCAGGACCAGGCCGCGGGCTACGCGGAACTGATGCAGGAACTGGGCGCGGCGCTGATCGAGTGCACCGGCTACGACGTGCTGTCGTTCCAGCCGAACTCGGGCGCGCAGGGCGAATACGCCGGCCTGCTGGCAATCCGCCACTACCACAGGAGTCGCGACGAGGCGCACCGCGACATCTGCCTGATCCCCAGTTCCGCGCACGGCACCAACCCCGCCAGCGCCGCGATGGCCGGCATGCGCGTGGTGATCGTGGAGTGCGACCCGCAGGGCAACGTGGACATCGGGGACCTGCGCCTGAAGGCCGAGCGCCACCGCGAGGAACTCGCCGCGCTGATGGTCACCTACCCGTCCACGCACGGCGTGTTCGAACAGAACATCGTGGAGATCTGCGCCCTGATCCACGAGCACGGCGGCCAGGTCTACCTGGACGGCGCCAACATGAACGCGCTGGTCGGCATCGCGCGGCCCGGCAAGTTCGGTGCCGACGTCTCGCACCTGAACCTGCACAAGACCTTCTGCATCCCTCACGGCGGCGGCGGCCCCGGCATGGGCCCGATCGGCGTGCGCGCACACCTCGCCCCCTTCCTGCCCGGTCACGTATGCACGCCGATCGAGGGCGTGCACGACGACTCGATGTCGGTGTCGGCAGCACCCTTCGGCAGCGCGAGCATCCTGCCGATCTCCTGGGTCTACGCAACGCTGATGGGAGCCGCGGGGCTGCGCAAGGCCACGCAGGTCGCGATCCTCAGCGCGAACTACATCGCCACGCGCCTTGCGCCTTGCTACCAGGTGCTGTACACCGGCGCCAACGGCCGCGTGGCGCACGAGTGCATCATCGACCTGCGCCCGGTGAAGGAGCGCAGCGGCATCAGCGAGGAAGACATCGCCAAGCGCCTGGTCGACTACGGCTTCCACGCCCCGACCATGTCCTTCCCGGTGCCCGGCACCCTTATGGTGGAGCCCACCGAGAGCGAGCCCAAGCGCGAACTCGACCGCTTCTGCGACGCGATGATCAGCATCCACCGCGAAGTGTTGGCGGTGGAGAAGGGCCAGGCCGACGCGACCGACAACGTGCTGAAGAACGCCCCGCACACGCTGCGCGACATCACCGACGCCGAGTGGCAGCACCCCTACTCGCGCAACGACGCGGCCTTCCCGGTCGCAAGCCTGCACGACGACAAGTACTGGGCGCCGGTCAACCGCATCGACAACGTCTACGGCGATCGCAACCTGTTCTGCTCGTGCCCCGCGGTGGAAAACTACCGCGAACAGGGCTGAATGGTGGACTCGCAAAGGAAACCGTCAATGTCCGACTCCGCCCCGATCCTGGGTACCCCCTTCGCCGCTGGCTCCACCCGCGTGCTGTTCTGTGGTGCCGGCGAGCTCGGCCGCGAGGTCGTCATCGAGCTCAAGCGACTCGGCTGCGAGGTGATCGCGGTCGACCGCTACGCCAACGCCCCCGGCATGCAGCTCGCCGACCGCAGCCATGTGATCGACATGCTGGATCCGGCGGCGCTGCGTCGCGTCATCCTTGAGGAAAGGCCCCACCTGGTGGTGCCGGAAATCGAGGCCATCGCCACCGACGCGTTGGTGCAGCTCGAGGCCGAGGGCCAGCGCGTGGTGCCCACGGCCCGTGCCGCCCGTCTCACCATGCATCGCGAGGGCATCCGTCGCCTGGCCGCAGAGGAACTGGGTCTCGCCACCTCCCCCTATCGCTTCGCCGACGACTTCGCGAGCTTCGCGACCGCGGTGCGCGAGGTCGGCCTCCCGTGCGTGGTGAAGCCGGTCATGTCCTCGTCGGGCAAGGGCCAGAGCGTGCTGCGCTCCGAGGCGGAACTGCAGAGGGCCTGGGACTATGCCCAGGCGGGCGGGCGCGCCGGCGCGGGTCGCGTCATCGTCGAGGGTTTCATCGACTTCGATTACGAGATCACGCTGCTCACCGTGCGTCATGCCGGTGGCACCAGCTTCTGCGAGCCCATCGGCCACCTGCAGATCGAGGGCGATTACCGCGAGTCCTGGCAGCCGCAGCCCATGTCCCCGAGGGCACTGGCCGAGGCGCAGCACATCGCGCAGCAGGTCACTGCCGCGCTGGGCGGCTGGGGCATCTTCGGCGTGGAACTCTTCGTGAAGGGCGATGAGGTCTGGTTCAGCGAAGTATCGCCGCGCCCGCACGACACGGGCCTCGTGACGCTGATCTCCCAGCAGCTGTCCGAGTTCGCGCTGCATGCCCGCGCCATCCTCGGCCTGCCCGTCCCCGCCATCCGCCAGCACGGCCCGGGCGCCTCCTGCGCCCTGCTGGTCAAGGGTGATTCGGTCGATATGCGCTTCGGCAACCTGGGCGAGGCGCTGGCGCAGCCCGACACCAACCTCGAGCTCTTCGGCAAGCCCGAGGTGCATGGCTCGCGCCGTCTCGGCGTCGGGCTGGCACTGGGGGCCAGCATCGACGAGGCACGCGCCAAGGCGCGCGACGTCGTCGCCGCCATCCGGGTCGAGCTGTAGAACTGTCAACGTCCCGCGTGACGCGCGAGCGCGGCAGCGGGCTCTACTGGCACGAGCGCGCGCCGCGTGCACCCAATCCGGTGGTGGAGGACGCGGCCTTCGTCGCGCGGTTCCGGGACGAGAGCGAGAAGCTGGTCGCCCGCGCGGGCGTATGAGCCCGGGATGGATTACTCCGACTGCATGCCCGTGATGAACCAGGGCGCATCGCCCCTGGTGAAGTCACGCTCCAGGTGCCACACGTCGACAATATCCTCTTCCACGCCTTCGGCGAGATCGCGGCAACGGCCGCTGAATCGGATACTGACCTCGGCATTGCCGAACAGCTGATCGGCACGCACCAGTTCCGCGTTCAGGCTGAGCACCTCGGTCTGCGGAGCGACGGCAAGACTGGCACGCTCGGCGCTCAACTCGGCGTAGAGCTCGGGGGTCATGTACTCCCGGATCGTAGGCAGATCGTTACGGTTCCAGGCATCCTGCAAGATACGGTAGTGCTCCGTGGCGCCCGCGATGAAGGCCGGGGTATCAAAGCCCGGCGGCAGGTTGAAGGGCACGGCGTGGCTGCCTGCCACCGGCGCGGCGACCGGCGCCTCGCGACGGGCACCGAATACCGGCTCGGACGCGGGCTGCGGCGGCATCTGCCGGCCGGCGCCGGCGTAAGCCGGCTGTGGCGCCGATGAGCGGCCCGCGGCGGGGCCCGGGCGCAGGCCGCGGATCACCTTGAAGATGATGAACGCCAGAGCGGCGATGATCAGGATGTCCATCAACTGCAGCCCTTCGAAAGCGCCACCGGCGAACAGGGCCGCAAACAGGCCGCCCACCAGCAGCCCGCCAAGCAGACCACCCATCAGCCCGCCCTTTGCGGCACCCGGCTGCTGGGCCGGCTTGGCCGCATCGGCCTGTTGACGTTGGGCCGGGGCGTCGGCCGTATTCCTGGCCGGGGCCGGCGCGCTCTGGTAGCTGCGACCGAAAGACTTGCCGCCACCCATGCGCTTGGCGTGGGCCTCTTCCATGACCATGGTGAAGCTGAACAGAATGACAACGAGTGTCGACCACAACGCTTTCATGAATTACCTCGGTTGACGAATCGGTAGCCCGGCGGCAAGTGCAATGCAGGCGCCGAGTCTGCGGCATCGCAGCCACAAGTCAAGACTGCCGCTTCTCCGGCACGCGGCTCCGGCGCTTGATTGAGGTTTGCGCTTGCCCCAGCATTAGCCATCAAGGACCAGACGGGAAAACAGCCATGCAGGTAGCAATCATCACGGGCGCGGGAAGCGGCATCGGCCTCGCAACAGCGAGGATGCTCCACGACATGGGCATGGCGATCGTTGGCATCGGGCGCGACCCGGTAAAACTGAAAGCGCTGGCAGAATCGATCGGCGACCCGGGGCGACTCGCGGCCGTGTCTGTCGATATCACCGCGAAGGACGCGCCGAAGCGCATCGTAGACCAGGCGCTGGAACGATTCGGGCGCATCGACTTCCTCGTCAACAACGCCGGCATCGGCAGCCCCAGGCCGCTGCACGAAACGGACGACGACACGCTCGACCATTTCCTCGACATCATGCTGCGCGCGCCCTTTCGCCTGGCGCGCGAGGTGGTCCCCCACATGCAGTCCGGTTCGGGCGTGGTCAACGTGACGTCCACCTTCGCGATGATCGGTGGCAAGCGCGGCGGCGCCTATTCGGCGGCCAAGGGCGGACTGAAATCGCTCACCGAGCACATGGCCTGCGAGTATGGCCCGATGGGCATCCGCTCCAATTGCGTGGCGCCGGGCGTCACCATGACGGACATGGTGCGCCATCGCTTCGAAGACGAGACGTTCAAGCGTGTCAATGTGGAAACCACGCCCTATCCACGCCTCGCCGAGGCCGAGGACATCGCCAGCGTCATCGCCTTCCTGTGCTCGGCGGGGGGTGAAATGATAAACGGGCAGTCGATCGTCGTTGACGGGGGCTGGACCAGGACCAAGTACCTTTCGCCGCGCGCGCTGACATCGCGATGGATTGCCTCCGACGAAGCCTGACGATAGCGCAACGACAGCGCCTTCACGTCGCGTGCATCCCCTGCGACCGCCTGGAGCGCCAGGCTCCTCGCTCGCTCAGGCGAACGGCTCCTCGCCCAACAGCGTGGTGCGGTGCATCAAGCGACCACAATCCAGCGGATAGGGCTCCGCGCGGTGCAGCACGCCGGTGTTGTCCCAGATCAGCAGGTCTCCCGGCGTCCACTCGTGGCGATAGACGAACCGCGGCTGGGTGCTCCAGTCCAGCAGTTCCTGCAGCAGTTGCTGCCCCTCTTCCCTGTCCATGCCCTCGATATGGGAAGCAGAACAGCCGATGACCAGCGACTTGCGACCCGATTTGTGCGTCCAGACCAGCTTGTGGGCCTTGTCGGGCAAACTGCGCCAATAGGCGAGGGTGTCCTGCGTGGGCTCGACGCCCGCCCTGCGCATGGACGTCTCGAAGCCGTGTACCACCCTGAGCCCGGCGATGCGATCCTTCGTCTCCTGCGGCAGCTCTTCGTAAGCGGCATAGGAATTGGCGAACTCGGTCTGGCCGCCGGTTTCGGACAGCGTGACACCCGTCAGCAGCGAAGCGAACGGTGGCACATCGTCGTGTGTTCCGTCGATGTGCCACAGGAACGATCCTTTCAGGTAATCCGCCCTTGCGTTGAGCTTCCTGTCGAGCGTGATCTTCAGCAGGCCCTGCTGACCTTCCTCGCGCAGGGAACCCATCAGCCGGGACAGGGCGAGCTGTTGCTCGGTGTGCAGCCCGAGCGTCCTGAACACCAGCACGCCGCGCTCGACCAGCAGCTGACGGATTTTCCCGGCGACTTCCGGGGTCAGCAGGCTGTCGACATCGGTGCGAATCTCGGACCCAACACTATCTTTCAACGCGAGCGCTTCGAACTTCATGGCCGTTCTCTCCCTGGTTTTCGAATTATGATACCGCTCAGTACTTTTGCGTCAAATCCGCTTCACTACCCGGTGCGACCTCGCTACGCGTGGCTGCGTATCGCTCTGGCGCCGCTCATGGTCCCGGTGCAGATCGCGGCCATTGCAGCGCAGGCCTGATACGATGCGCTCGCCCCGCCACTGCAAGGCAGATCATGGCCAGAAAATCGAAACCACGCGCCGCCAGGGCGACGTTGTCCGCGCAACCGGATGCCAGC
This sequence comes from Gammaproteobacteria bacterium, assembly GCA_016718385.1. GTDB lineage: Bacteria > Pseudomonadota > Gammaproteobacteria > Pseudomonadales > UBA5518 > UBA5518. The sequence goes on along the minus strand of JADKDK010000004.1, from coordinate 697,564 downwards.
GATGCATTCGAGCAGGGACACATCCTACTCGCCGATGGCGTCGAGGCTGATTATCCCGCGGCAATGAGCTGTTTGCGCATCGCCGCGGAGCAGGGACATGCGCAGGCATGCAACGACCTGGCAACGATGCTGCGCGACGGCCTGGGGTGCGCTCCCGACATCGGGGAGGCGATCCACTGGTATCGGCTGAGCGCCGCACAGGACGAGCCCGCCGCGCAGTACAACCTCGGTCTCATTTACCTGCACGGCATCGGCGTCGAACCGGACAAGGCCCTGGCGGCGGAGTACCTGCTGCAGGCCGCCAATGCCGGTGACGCGGCCGCCATGCGCGAGCTGGGGACCATGCTCAGGCTGGGCGACGGCATCGACAAGGACATCGTCGTCGCCGCATGGCTGCACCTCGGAGCCGCGGAGGACGGCGATCCCGTTGCCATCGCAGAGCTCGCCGCTTACCTGCGCGAACTCGTCCCTCCCGCCCTGGACGGCAATGTGCACGCCGCAAGGGCGCTGCATCGCGTCTACCGCGACGGACTCGGGCATGAAGTCAACGCGGCGCAGGCCTGGGCGTGGATACGCTGGGCGCACGATATCTGCCTGCGCGAATCCGGAGGACCGGTGAATGAAGATGCGGATGCGATACGGGAAGACTACGAGCAGGCGTTGCACTCGATCGGACCCGCCGCCCGCACGGAGGGGGACGCCTGCTTCGAGGAACTCGTCAGGGAGCGCAACGCCCCGCCACGATCTCAGGCCGAACCCATGTAGCGGCCACCGTTCGTGCTGATCGTCTGGCCGGTGATGTAGCCGGCTTCCTCCGACGCAAGGAAAGCGCAGGCCGCGGCAATGTCCTCGGGCTTGCCGACGCGCTTCATCGGCATGGACGCGGCATAGGCATCGACGTCGACCGGGGAGGCGCGCAGCATCGGTGTATCGATGAAGCCCGGTGGCACCATGTTCACGGTGATGCCGGTGGGTGCGTACTCCAACGCCAGCGCCTTCGTCATGCCGAGCAGACCGCCCTTGGACGACACGTAGTGCGTCTGCCCGACCGAGCCCGACTGGGTCGAGGACGAGGTGATGTTGATGATGCGGCCCCATTTCGCCGCCACCATGTCGGGCATGATCTCCCGGATGACGAGGAACGGGCCCTTGAGGTTGATGCGGATCACCTTGTCGAAGAGCTCCTCGCCGATGTCCATGAACGGGGTGAAGGGAGCAATGCCTGCATTGTTGACGAGGATGGTGATCGAGCCGAGCTCGGCGCGGGTCCGCTGCGCCGCCGCCGTGATCGCCGCCTTGTCGGAGCAATCGACGCCGATGGCAATGGCCTTGCCGCCGGCGTCCGTGATCATCCTGGCCGTTTCGGCGGCGCCTTCGGCATTGATGTCCCAGACGGCGATGGCCGCGTCATCGCGCGCCAGCCGCACGGCGATGGCCCGGCCGATACCCGAACCGGCACCGGTGACGACGGCAACCTTGCCCTTGTTCGAAATCCACATACTCCGAATCCTCGCCTTGGGAGCGGTTTTGTTTCGCCGTGAAGCCGCTCGATCAGGCCAGTGCTTCCTCCGCCTCGATCGTGGTGCGGTGCATCAGGCGGCCTTCCTCTACCGGGTAGGGATCGACGCGATGCATGGTGCCGGTGTTGTCCCAGACCAGCAGATCGCCGGGCTGCCAGTCATGACGATAGACGAACTGCGGCTGCGTCGACCATTCGCGCAGCTTCGTCAGCAACGCGCGCCCCTGTGCCCTGTCCATGCCCTCGACATACTCCGCGGTGGAGCCGAGCACCAGCGACTTGCGACCGGACCTGTGCTTCCAGACCAGCGGATGCACCTTTGGCGTGCGCGTCTGCCAGAAGGCGAGCTCGAACGAACTGGGCTCCGGGTTCACCCAACGCTGCACGAACTCGAAGCTGTGCACCACCCGCAACTGGTCATAGGCCTTCTTTTCCTCCTCGGGGAGGTCGTCATAAGCGGCATAGGTATTCGCGAAATAGGTGCTGCCGCCGGTCCTGGACAATGTCCTGGCATTGAGCGTGGCCGCGAAGTTGGGAACGTCGTCGGTGGCGCCGTCGATATGCCAGTAGAAGGAGCCCTTGAGGTATTCCGCCCCGGGACTCTCCTTCGGATCGATGCTGATCTTGAAGATGCCGCCCTCGCCCTGGGGCTGGACCTTGCCGAGCGTGTGCGAAAAAGCCAGCTGCTGGTCCTTGTCGAGGTGCAGGCCGCGCAGGACCAGGACTCCGCGCTGCTGCAGCAGCTCGCGGATCTGCGCCGCATGTCGGCCGCTCACCAGGGTTTCGATATCGGTGCGGATCTCCGTGCCGATGCGCGGGGTCAGTTCAACAGTCGTCAATGCCATGGGTCTCTCCGGCTGGATGGCGCCAGCCGCGATTATAATTTATGAACAACAATGTTGACCATAAGTTTGAGTGCCGCGACCCCGGCGCCCCGTCGTGACCCGCCTCGATGACGTGAACACGACGGCGCGCCGTTCACCGTGATTCAGTTCTGCCCGGGTATCCAGCTCGTTCCCGCCAGCGGCACGCGGGCCATGGCGGCGGCCTCCACGGTCAGCGCCACCAGGTCCTCGGGCTCGAGGTGGTGCACGTCCTGCTTGCCGCAGGCACGGGCCAACGTGGTCAGTTCCATGGTCAGGGTCTTGAGGTAGTTCCTGACGTGCTTCGCGCCCCACTCGGGCTCCAGGCGCTGCTCGAGCACCGTGTCCTGGGTGGTCACGCCCACCGGGCATTTGCCGGTGTGGCAGTGGTGGCAGAAGCCCGGCGCGGTGCCGAGCGCCGCATAGCCGGCCTCGGCACTGTGGATCTGGCCACCCTGCTGGTAGGTGTCGCGATTGCAGCCGAGCGCCATCAGCACGCCCTGGCCGATGGCAACCGCATCGGCGCCCAGCGCCAGGGCCTTGGCCACGTCCGCCCCGGTGCGGATGCCGCCCGAGACGATCAGCTGCACGGTGCCCTTCATGTCGAGATCCTCCAGCGCCGCGACCGCCTGGCGCACCGCCGCCAGCGTGGGGATGCCGGCGTGCTCGATGAAGCAGGTCTGCGTGGCGGCAGTGCCGCCCTGCATGCCGTCGACCACCACCACGTCGGCGCCGGCATGCACCGCCAGCTTCACGTCGTTGAACACGCGGGTCGCACCGACCTTGACGTAAATGGGCTTTTCCCAATCGGTGATCTCGCGCAGCTCCTGGATCTTGATGGCCAGATCGTCCGGGCCGGTCCAGTCCGGGTGCCGGCTCGCGGAGCGCTGGTCCACGCCCTCGGGCAGGGTGCGCATCTTCGCCACGCGCGGGTTGACCTTCTGGCCCAGCAGCATGCCGCCACCGCCGGGCTTGGCGCCCTGCCCCAGCACCACCTCGATGGCGTCGGCGCGGCGCACATCATCCGGATCGAAGCCGTAGCGCGAGGGCAGGCACTGGTAGACCAGGGTCTTCGAGGACTGGCGCTCCTCGGGCGTCATGCCGCCGTCGCCGGTGGTGGTGGTGGTGCCCATGGCGGTGGCGGCCTTGCCCAGCGCTTCCTTCACGTTCGCCGACAACGCGCCGAAACTCATGCCGGCAATCGTGACGGGGGTTTCCAGCACGACGGGCTTCTTCGCGAAACGGGTGCCCAGCACCGTTCGCGTCGAGCACTTCTCGCGGTAGCCCTCCAGCGGGTAGCGCGAGAGCGAGGCGGTCAGGAACACCAGGTCGTCGAAGTGCGGCAGCTTGCGCTTGGCGCCCAGGCCGCGGATTTCGTAGAGACCGGTGGCCGAGGCACGGTGGATGTAGTCCAGCGTGCTCCTGTCGTAGCTCGCGGACTCCTCGGTCTGCAGGCGCCTGGTGATGTGTGCGGGTTGTTCGGGATGGGACATCTCAATACTCCTGATCGGCGTCGGCGTTCCAGTGGTAGAGCGTTCGGGCGGATGCCACGCGCTTGAATGATGCGGGATCGTGTCGCAGGCCCGCGGTGCCCAGCAGCTCGCCGAGCGTCGCGATGTCGCTGGCGGTGAGCGGCTCGATCCGGGCATCGGCCCCGAGCGACTTGATGGCGCCGCGCACGTAGATGACGGCCTCGTAGAGCGAGTCGCCGAGCGCATCGCCGGCATCACCGCAGATCACCATGCGCCCGGCCTGGGCCATGAAACCGGAGAAGCTGCCCACGGATCCCCCGACCACGATATCGCCGCCCTTGAGCGAGATGCCGCAGCGCAGTCCGGCGTCGCCCTCGATGATCAGCAGGCCGCCATGGGCCGAAGCGCCGGCACCGTTGGAGGCAAAGCCCTTCACGCGCACGGTGCCGCTCATCATGTTCTCGGCGACACCCGTGGAGGCGCTGCCCTCGATGGTGACCTCGGCAAACTTGTTCATGCCGGCGGCGTAGTAGCCCGCATGCCCGTCGATGGTCACTTTCACGGGGGCATTGATGCCCACGGCGATGTTGTGGGCGCCATCGGGATTGATCACCCGCACATGCTTGCCCGCGAGGGTCCCGGGCGGGCCATGCAGGAACTGGTTCAGGGCGCGCACCGGCTGCTCGCCCAGGTCGAAGCTCAGATCTTCCATACGTACATCTCCTCGGGCGCGGGTTCGAATACCCTGGCGTGCTTGACGTCGGGCAGATGGGCCAGCGAGCGGAATTCGCTGGCGATGGCGACGTAGTCGTCGGTCTCGGCCACCACCGCCGGCTTGCAGGCGAAGGGGTCGCGGATGAGCGCGAGCTCCGTGGCCGTGCCCATCAGGAAAGTGTAAAAACCGTCGAGCGCCTCGAAGCCCTTCTGCAGCGCGGCATGCAGCGTGTCGCCTTCGCGCAATCGCCATTCGAGGAAGCGGCACGCGGCCTCGGTGTCGTTGTCGGTCTCGAAGCGGATGCCGCGCGGCTCGAGCATGCGGCGCACGCCGTTGGGGTTGGACAGCGAACCGTTGTGCACCAGGCAGAAATCCTCGCCCGCGGTGAACGGGTGCGCACGGTCGGGCGTCACGGCCGACTCGGTGGCCATGCGCGTGTGGCCGACCAGGTGGCTGCCCGCGAGATGCGCGAAATCGTAGCGCTCGGCAACCTGGGCCGGCGTGCCGATATCCTTGTACAGCTCGATGCTGCGCCCGGTCGACAGCAGGTGCAGCTTCGCGTCGTATGCCTTGACGAAGGCCTTTACCGGTTCGGCCTGGCCCTCGAAGCGCAGCACCGCGTGGTTGCCCTTGATCGCGGGCGTGGCATGCACCTTGAGCGCCGCGTTGATGGCATCCACCAGTCCCACCCAGTCGTAGGCCGCGCCGTCATCGGTCAGTCCCGAATACAGGCTGATCTTGCGCTGCTGCCCGGGCAAAGGGGGACCGAATACGGCCATGCCTGCCGAGTCCGGGCCGCGCTCGGTCATGCCGATCAGCATCGGCACCATGAGCTCGCCCAGGCGCTCGTGCAGCGCCGGTTTTTTCAACAAGAGTCCGACAATTCCACACATGGTTGCTCCGTCCTTTCAGAAAAACTCGAGGTACTGCCTGATTTCCCAGTCCGAGACGAAGCGCATGTACTCGATCCATTCCATGCGCTTGTACTTCAGGAACTCACCGGCCACCGGCCCCAGGGCCTCGCAGATCAGGCTGTCGGCTTCGAGCGCATCGAGCGCGGCGTCGAGGTTCTGCGGCAACAGTCCGATGCCGGCTTCCTGCAACTGCGCTTCGCTCCACTCGTACAGGTTGACGTTGCGCGGTGCGCCCGGGTCCATCCGGTTCTCGATGCCGTCCAGGCCCGCCGCGATGACGGCGGCCGTGGCCAGGTAGGGGTTGCAGGCACCGTCGCCCAGGCGCAGTTCCAGCCGGCCCTTGGGGATGCGCACCATCGTCGAGCGGTTGTTGTCGCCGTAGCTGATGTAGGCCGGCGCCCAGGTGGCGCCGGTCAGCGAGCGGCCCACCACCAGGCGCTTGTAGGAGTTCACGGTAGGCGCGCACAGCGCGGTCAACGCCGGCGCGTGCGCGAGCAGACCGCCCAGGAAGTGGTAGGCCATCTGCGAGAGTTCCAGCCCTTGCGGATCGCTCCGGTCCTGGAACAGGTTTTTCCGGCCGTCGCCGAGCGACACATGCATGTGCATGCCGTTGCCCGGGCGGTTGGCAAAAGGCTTGGGCATGAACGAGCAGACCAGCCCCATTTCGTTGGCGATCTCGCTGGCCGCCATCTTGAAGAAGATGAAGTGGTCGCAGGAGGTCACGCAGTCGGTGTAGGTGTAGTTGAGCTCGAACTGCCCGTTGGCGTCCTCGTGGTCGATCTGGTAGACGTCGATGCCGCTGGCGCGCAGGGCGTTGGACAGCCGCTCCAGGTAGGCGCGCGTGCGCGAGAGGCCCTTGTAGTCGTAGCAGGGCTTGGCCAGCGTGTCGCTGGGGTCGCAGGGGGCAACGGAGCCATCGGCCTTGCGCACCAGCAGCGAGAATTCCGGCTCGAGTCCGGTATACATCACCAGCCCCCGGGCGCTCAGGCGTGCCACCTGTTTCTTCAGCGTGACGCGGCTGTCGAACTCCCAGGGCTGGTCGTTGACGTGGCCCTCGCAGACGATGCGCGCCAGCCCCGGCTGCCACGGCACCACCGAGAGCGTGGCGAGATCGCCCCTGGCCATGAAGTCGGGCCCGTGCGGCTCGATGCCTACGCCACAGATCGCGAAGCCGGCAAAACCGGCGCCATCGGTCATCACCGTGCCGAGATGATCGACCGGCACGGACTTGGCCTTGGCCACGCCATGGATGTCGACGAACTGCGCCAGCACGTACTGCACGCCCTGCGATTTAAGGTAGCGCTGGGCTTCCTCGACCGAGTCGAAGCGCGGCGGGGGCACCAGCTCGGTCGTGGCGGGTGTGGTTGCTGCGTTCAAGACAGGTACTCCTTCTGGTTGTGGTGTGGATTCCATGGCCCCGTCATGCACCGGCTTGGTGTCGGAAGATGCGCATCGGGACTGATGTTTCTTGCAGAGCAACATTTGTGCCTGAAATGAAATCGCCACGACGGTCGCGGCTCGCTAGACTGCAAGCACGCAGGCCAGACCCGGAGAGCAGAGCATGAGGAAATCGCCTGGAGCGCCCGGCCGGCCGGCGCTCCCGATGGAGGAAGCCGTGGGCGCTGCCATCCGGGAACTGCGCCAGCGCGAGGGGCTGACCCTCGCGCAGGTATCCGAACAGGCCGGCATCAGCCGCGGCATGCTGTCGAAGATCGAGAACGGCCAGACTTCGGCCGGCATGGACACGCTCGGTCGCATCGCGCGCGCGCTGGGCGTGTCGATGTCGATGCTGTTCAGCAAATACGACGTCGCCTCGAGCGCCGCGCAGCACATCAAGCGCGGCGCAGGCATGGAAGTGGTGCGCCGCGGCACCAAAAGTGGGCACACCTACCACCTGCTGGCCTATGACCAGGGCCCGGTGAAGCTGTTCGAGCCCTTCCTGATCACGATGACCGACGATACGGAGCAATACCCGACATTTCAGCACCCGGGCACCGAGTTGCTCTACATGCTCGAAGGGGTGATCGAGTACCGCTGCGGGCAATCGACGTACGTGCTGGAGCCGGGGGATGCGTTGACGTTCCAGGGCGAGGTGCCGCACGGGCCGCATCGGCTGCTGCAATGCCCGATCAGGTTCCTGTCGTTCACCGTCTACCCGCGCGGGGCGGCGGAGTGAAGGTCCGGGGATTCAGGGCAGCGCGCACCACACCATGGCGCCACCGCCCCCGATCTGCGCCGAACACCAGCCGGCATCCTGCGACTGCCAGTGCACGCCCTCGCCTGCGCCCAGGATGTGCCGGGCTCCGGCCGGCGGCACGAGCTCGAACCGGCCGCGCAACGCCAGCGCCACCTGGTGGCCACCCGGGGGCAACGCCAATGGTTCGTCTGCGGCAAGCAGCACCCGGACCCCGGCACTGTCACGCCGCGCCATGATGTTGAACAGCTGCGTGGGCAGCGCGGGCGCATCGCATTGCAGGGTCCATTCGCCCGGAAATTGCACGACCGAGCCCGGGCCATCGAAGGCCAGCCGCACATCCGCATTGGACAGGCACAGCCCGCCGCCGCTCAGCATGACCGCGATGCGGTCCATGCCCTCGAAGCGCGAGAACGGACCGGCGGCGGTGATGTCGGCCACGCTAACGCGCCACCATGGTTGCCCGTCCACTTCACGCGAGCACACCGACCGGGTCCAGCCCGCGCCGTTGCGCCACGGCTCGCGGGGCAGATCGTCGATGCGGAAACGGTGCAATGGACCAACCGCGCGGGCCACGCGTGTCAGGACACCGCTCCCAGGCCGTATTTGCCGGTCAGCAGCTCGCCCGTCCTGAAACGTTCCAGCGCATACGGGGCCAGCGCGACGTCGGTGGGCAGCCCGAGCGCCTCCTGTGCCAGCACACGGCCCACGCCCGGCGACAGCTTGAAGCCGTGGCCGGAGAAACCATAGCCCACCACCAGGCCCTGCAGCCCGGGAACGCGGCCCAGCACGGGGTTCCAGTCCGGCGTCACGTCGTAGACGCCGGTCCAGGACGAGGCGAGCCCCGCCTCGCCAAAGGACGGGAAGCGCCCGGCCACCTGCTCGCCGATCTCGACGATGTAGTCCAGCGAGATATTGCCCTGCTCGTTGTCGGGCACGGCCAGGGTTTCGCCCACGGTGCCTTCGCTGACCAGCATCTGGTTGCCACCGTAGCTGCGGCAATACAGCATGCCGGGCGAACCGAGGTCCTTGAACACAGGCATTGCAAAGCTGTAGGCCTCGGGGCCTTCCAGTGCGAGCACGGTATGGCGCTCGGCCTTTACCGGGGTGGGAATGCCGGTCCAGCGCTCGATGTCGCCGGCCCAGATGTTCTGCGTGCTGATGACCGTTTCGCTGTGGAAGTCGCCTTGCGCGGTGCGCACCCCGAGCACGCGACCGTTGTCGATAAGCAGTTGCTCGACGCTGACGCCCTCCATGATCTTCACGCCGGCACGGCGCGCGGCGCGGGCAAAGCCGGTGGCCACCAGGTAGGCGTCGGCAAAGCCCGCCTCGGGCTCGTAGCCGATCAGCGCCGCGTCGTCGAAGCGGGCGATGGGCAGCAGGGCGCTGGCCTCTCCCTGGTCGAGGAAACGCACCTCGATGCCCTTGCCGCGCTGGCCTTCCAGGGCCTGGCGCAGCGGATCGAGCCTGGGACCCTCGGGCGCGCAGATCAGGTAGCCGCACCTGACCAGCCCGGCCGAGGCCTCCTCGTCACCCAGGTAGCCGGCGAAGTCCGTGAACACCGACCAGGACTGGCGCGCCAGTTCCACGTTCTCGATCACCGAGTAGTGCGTGCGCAGGATGCCCGAGGACTGCGTGGTGGTGCCCGCGCCGATCTGCAGGCGCTCCAGCACCAGCACGTTCCGGGCGCCGAAACGCGCCAGGTGGCAGGCGACCGAACTGCCGATCACACCGGCACCGATCACGATGGCGTCATAGCTCTGCATGGCAACCTCTGCGAACGACGAGTGAAGCAGCGATGGAACGCAGCCTAGGCAGCCGCTACGCCGGGCGTTAGCAGCTTAAGTAATTCGAATGCTAAAGTTCAGAATATTGAATATGAAACCCGATTTTTGCCGAGCCCGTTCATCATGTCCCGCATGAGCCCAGCCGATCCCAGCCGTCGCCACCGCCGCCTGCCGGACCTGCACGCGCTCGAAGCCTTCGTGACCGTGTGCGACGCGGGCTCGATGGCCCTGGCCGCGCAGCGCCTCGGGCTCAGCCAGAGCGCGGTGAGCCAGGCCATCAAGGGCCTGGAGAAAGAGCTGGAGCTGAAGCTGCTCGATCGCGAGGTGCGCCCGGCCGCGCCCACGCGCGCCGGCCACGCCCTGCGCGCGCGCGCCATCGAGTTGCTGGCGCAGGCCAATGCCATGGTCGATGAGGTGCGCGCCACCGGTCGCCACGAACTCGCGCAGATTCACCTGGGCTGCGTCGACTCCTTTGCCGCCACCGTCGGGCCCGCGCTGATCCGCGCCATGGCCGGCTCGGCCCGGCAGATACTGATGTGGTCGGGGCTGACTCCGACCCTGACCGCGCAGTTGCAGGGGCGCGAACTGGACCTCGTCATCTGCACCGATCCCGACATCGCCGATGCGCGCATGGTGCAGCGACTGCTGTTTTCCGAATCCTGGGTGGCGGTGTTTCCCCGCCAGCACCCGGTGCGCGAGCTCGCCTCGCCGCGCGAGCTGTCCGCCATGGCGGGGGAGCTGTCGCTGATCCGCTACAGCCAGCGCTCGGTCATTGGCCAGCAGATCGAGCGCTACCTGCGCCATATCGGTGTGCAGGCGCCGCACCGCTACGCCTTCGATGCCACCGACCCGCTGCTCAGCCTGGTGGCATCGGGCCTGGGCTGGGCGCTGAGCACGCCGCTGTGCCTGTGGCAATCGCGCCAGTACCTGGACGCCGTCACCGTGGTGCCGCTGCCGCCAACCCGCCTGGCCCAGCGTCATTTCTTCCTGCTCTCGCGCGAGAACGAGTGGGCGGGCCTGGACGCCGACATCGCCCGCATCGCGCGAGCGGTGATCCGCCACGACACCGCGCCGACCATCCGCCGCAGCCTGCCAGGCTTGCCCGAGGACGCCATTTCCTGTCCCGATGAGGAACTCCCGTGAGCACCACCGATACCCCGGTCTACCGCCTGAGCACCGGCACGCTGCCACTGCTGATCTCGATGCCCCACGTGGGTACCCGCTTGCCGGATGAGTTGGTCGCGCAGATGAACCCGGGCGCGGCCCTGCGCCAGGACACCGACTGGCACCTGGAGCGGCTCTACGCCTTTGCCGTCGCGCTGGGCGCCTCGGTGCTCGAGGCCAGGGTCTCGCGCTACGTGATCGATCTCAACCGCCCGCCCGGCGGCGAGAGCCTCTACCCCGGACAGACCACCACCGGCCTGTGCCCCACCGAGACCTTCCGCGGCGAGCCGCTCTACCAGTGCGGCGCCGCGCCCGACGCAACGGAACGGCAACGCCGCCTGCACGCGTACTGGATGCCCTACCACGCCGCGCTGTCCGCCGAACTGGCCCGGCTCGAGACCCGGCACGGCGGCGCACTGCTGTGGGACGCCCACTCCATCGCCGGCGTGCTGCCGCGTCTCTTCGAGGGCCAGCTGCCCGACCTCAACTTCGGCACCAACAGCGGGCAGAGCTGCGGCGCCGCCGTGCTCGAGAGCGTCGTGGCGGTGGCGCAGGGTTCGCCCTTCACGCACGTGGTCAACGGCCGCTTCAAGGGCGGCTACATCACGCGCCACTACGGCCGGCCGGAGCGCAACGTGCATGCCATCCAGCTCGAGATGCGCCAGTCCCTTTACATGGACGAAGCACCGCCCTTCGATTACATGGAGCCCCGCGCCAGCACGGTGCAACCACTGCTTAAAGGCATGTTGCTGGCCGCGCTCGACAAACTGCCTGGACCGGCAGCCACCGGAAGCATCTCAGGCCGTCGGTAGCCGCGCGATCCAAGCCGCGAGCGCCGCGCCGATCTCCGCGGGCGAGTCCTCCTGCAGGAAGTGCAGCCCCGGAACGGTGACCTCCTCCTGGTTCGGCCAGCTGCGGCAAAAGGCGCGCTTTTCGCCGGTCAGGAAGGCACCGGGCTCAGCGTTGACGAACAGTTTCGGGAACGTGGTGCCGGGCAGCCATTCGGCATAGGCGGCCTCGGTATCCCACACCTCGCGCGGACTACCGTCGAAAGGCACTTGCCGGCACAGCGTGAGCATGGCGCGCCGTCCTTCGCCGGGCTCGCGGAATGGCTCGCGGTAGGCCTCCATCTCGCGCTCCCCCAGCGTGCGCAGGACTGTGCGCGGCAGCGCCTCCTCCACGTACATGTTCTGCTCCAGGATGAGGCGCTCGCCCTCGGGCGAGCGCAGGGCCTCGAACATCGGCATCGTGTCCTCACCGAGGTCGGCACGCGTGACCGGCCTGACGACCGCTTCCATGTAGGCGATGCCGCGGATGGCGGCGCGATGACGGTTGGCCCAGTCGAAACCCAGCACCGAGCCCCAGTCGTGGAGCACGAGCGTGACGCGCTCACGCACCGCGAGAGCCTCGAGCAGGGCATCGAGAAAGGCGCGCTGCTCCGCCAGCCCGTAGCGCTCGGGGCCGCCGGGTGCCAGCCGGCCGGAATCGCCCATGCCGATCAGGTCGGGCGCGATGCACCGCCCGAGCGGCTCGACCCACGGGATGATGTTGCGCCACAGGTAGGATGACGTCGGGTTGCCGTGCAGGAAGACGATGGGGTCGCCCTGCCCGGCTTCGATATACGCCATGTGGCTGTCGAGGATGGCAATGCGCCGCATCGGGTATCGCGCGTCCACCTCGACCGATTGCGTCTGCATCTGCGCCCCCGCTGTCACCGCCGGGATATCCCGGAACGGCGCAACGTTAGCACGACCGCGGGCGGCAATGCCCCCGGTTCGGGAGCGGGTGCCGGTCAGTCCAGCAGCGTCAACTTCAGCTTGCCGCTGATGCGACGGTCCATTTCCAGGTCGAGCTTGCGATTCGTCTCGTCGACATGCTTCTCGATCAACTCCGCCGTCTTGCGGTTCAGCAGCATTTCGGTCTCGGCCAGCCTGGCGATCGCGTCCGCGCGCGGCGACTCGGCGCCGGCACTGTCCGCAGCCTGGGTGGCAAGCGCGCCGTGAGCGGCGAATGCCAGGAGCAGCATCACACTCAGCTTGTTCATTGCGAGATCCTCACTACAGGTGGTCGTGGCGGGCAACAACTCCCGACAATCATCTTCCGGGAAATTTGTTACCGTTCGATACACAAGGTAACACTGGAGTGAGGTTTTTCCAGCCTGGGGTCGTCGCAAAATTACTAGAATTCGCAGTGATCCACCGCGAACTGACATCAACATACTGATTTAAAAGATATAATCGATTGTCAATACTATGGCGAAAATACGCCAGATTACGGGAAAATAATGTTACCTGAGCTCGGCTTTGTTACGCAGCGCCGGAATCCAGCATCGGTTTGCCACGCACCAAGCCCCCGAGGAGTCGCCCGGCAGCCCCGACGAAATGCGCCCGATCCTCATCATCGCGCGGATGTATGCCTTCGCCGACGGCACCTGAGGAGGAGCGCGAACGCGCCGCCGTGGCCGGCAATGCCGGGGGCCACCGACGCCCCGGGCGAGCGCACCACGCCGGGCTGCGCTTGCCACCCGCATGCGAATCGCCGAGACTCCCGGGCTGCCCTGTCCCTGCGCGAGAACTGCCATGCCCGGCCTGCTGCCCCACGTCGATCCCGACGGACTGCTCGAGTACTCGGTGGTCTACACCGACCGCTCGTTGAACCACATGTCGCGCGCATTCCAGGGCGTGATGAACGACATCTCGCGCGGGTTGAAGCAGGCCTACGGCGCGCAATCGGTGGCCCTCGTGCCCGGCGGCGGCACCTACGCGATGGAGGCGGTGGCGCGGCAATTCGCCGGCGGTGCGAAAACGCTGATCATCCGCAACGGTTTCTTCAGCTTCCGCTGGACGCAGATCCTGGAGATGGGCGCCATCGCCGCGGCCTCCACGGTGCTGAAGGCACGTCGCACGGGCAACGAACCGCAGTCACCGTTCGCGCCGGCGCCGATCGACGAGGTCGTCGACACGATTCGCCGCGAGCGGCCCGCGGTGGTCTTCGCGCCACACGTCGAGACCGCCTCCGGCATGATCCTGCCGGATACCTACGTGCGCGCCGTGGCCGATGCCGTGCATGAGGTGGGCGGCCTGTTCGTGCTCGACTGCATTGCCTCGGGCGCGATCTGGGTCGACATGCGCGCGAGCGGCGTCGACGTGCTGCTGAGCGCGCCGCAGAAGGGCTGGAGCGCCACGCCCTGTGCGGGGCTGGTGATGCTGGGCGAGGAGGCCCGCGCGCGCATCGACGCGACCACGAGCAGCAGCTTCGCCTGCGACCTGAAGCGCTGGCTGGGTATCATGGAGACCTACGAGAATGGCGGCCACGCCTACCACGCGACGATGCCGACCGACGGGCTGCGCCTGCTGCGCGGCGCGATCGCGGAAACCATGGAGTTCGGCCTCGACACGGCGCGCGCCGCGCAGCAGCGCCTCGGCGACCAGGCGCGCGCGCTGCTCGCCGCGCGCGGCTTCCCCAGCGTCGCGGCCGAGGGCTTTGCCGCCCCGGGCGTGGTGGTCAGCTACACCGGCGATCCGGATGTCCAGAACGGGAAGAGATTCCTCGCCCGCGGCCTGCAGATCGCCGCTGGCGTGCCGCTGCAATGCGACGAGCCGGCGGATTTCCGCAGCTTCCGCCTCGGGCTGTTCGGGCTCGACAAGTTGAAGAATGTGGAGCGCACGCTGGCCACGCTGGCCGGAGCGTTGGACAACCTGTAGGTCGGCATTCATGCCGACGGGTGCATCGTCGAACGCTGCTGTCGCCATGAATGGCGACCTACGGCCCATGCAGATCGGCATTCATGCCGACGGGTGTAGCCTGCGCTAGGCCGCGCCGGCCAGCTGCCGGTCGTGCACGCGCGCGAGCAGTACCTGGGCGAGGATCGCGCCGCAGAGAGCAAGGAACATGTCCCAGTGCGTGTCCCACACATCGCCCTGGGTGCCGAGGAATTCGATCGAGGCGCCCTCGGCGATCAGCGCGACCCACCACTCGATGAACTCGTAGAACACGCTCACGAACATGCACACGCAGAGCACCAGGAAGAACAGCCACTTGCCGCGCACCAGCGGCGAGCGCCGCAACAGTATCTCCCGCGTGATCATTGCCGGCACGAAACCCTGCGCGATGTGGCCGATGCGATCGTAGTGGTTGCGCGCGAGGTCGAACCAGTCCTGCATCCAGAAACCGAGCGGCACGCGCGCGTAGGTATAGTGCCCCCCGACCATCAGGATCAGCGCGTGCACGAAGATAAGCCAGTAGAGCAGCCGCGTGAGCGGGAAGCCCTCGCGCGTCAGGGCTAGCAACGGGATCGCGACGAGCACCGGAAACACCTCGAGGAACCACGTGGTGAGATCGAAGGGCTTGTAGCCGGTGAGCACGAGCACGACGAAGGTCATGCCGAGCAGCAGCCACAACTCTTTCCGGCTAGCGGTTACCATCGGTCGGCGTCCTGATCGTGGAGCGGCGCTTACTATAGCAAAGCCCTGCTGCGCGCCCGCGCCGGGGCCTGGATGAATCACGACACACTGCTGGAGCAGACACATGACCGTCCGTCCCCTGTTGATCCTGGCCTGGTGCGCGATCGCGCTGCTGGTGCTCGCGGCTGCCCTGGTCGCGGCGATGCTGGTGCTGACGCCGAACCTTGAGATCACCAACTGGCGCATGATGCTGAACGCGATGACCGGCGCGCAAGGTCCGCAGGCGAGCGCGTCCTCCGTCGGTCAGCTGCTCACGGTGCGCGAGGGGTTCCGGCTGGATCTTTACGCCGGAGACGTGCCGAAAGCGCGCTTTCTGCGCCCCACGGCGGGCGGCGACCTGCTGGTGAGCCAGCCCCGCCTGGGCCAGGTGCTGCTGCTCGGGCGCGACACCAATGGCGACGGCAGGCCCGAGCGCCGCGAGGTGTTGCTGAAGGACCTCGATCGCCCGCACGGGCTGGATGTCGGTGATGGCTGGCTCTACATCGGCGAGAGCGCCGCGGTGGGCCGGATCGCCTTCGATGCGGCCAGCGGCACGGTGAGCGGTGCCTATGAACGCATCCTGACCGGCCTGCCGGCGGGCGGTAACCACTGGAGCCGCACGGTGCGCCTCGGTCCCGACGGCTGGCTCTACGTGACGATCGGTTCGAGCTGCAACGTCTGCGCCGAAGAACACCCGTGGCGCGCCTCGATGCTGCGCCTGCGTCCCGACGGCTCCGCGGTGGAGCACTACGCCACGGGACTGCGCAACAGCGTCGGTTTCGACTGGGCGCCGTGGAGCGGCGAGTTGTTCGCCACCGACAACGGCCGCGACCTGCTCGGCGACGACTTTCCGCCCTGCGAGCTGAACCGCATCGTCGCCGGCGGCTTCTACGGCTGGCCGTTCATCAACGGCGACGGCGTGCTCGATCCGGACATGGGCGCCGGCCACGAGGCGCTGCTGGTCAGCGCGCTGTCGCCCGCGCACGGCTTTCGCGCGCACACCGCGCCGCTCGGCATCACCTTCCTGCGCAACGCGGCGTTGCCGGCTGCCTACCGGCGCGCCGCGCTGGTCGCGCTGCACGGCTCCTGGAACCGCTCGACACCCGACGGCTACAAGGTGGTGCTGTTGCAGTGGGATGAATCCGGACGCATCGCGGAGAGCGATTTCCTCAGCGGCTTCGAAGCCAACGGCAACATCATCGGGCGGCCCGTCGATGTGGCCGAGGCCGCCGACGGCTCGATCTTCGTCAGCGACGACTACGCCGGTGCGATCTACCGCATCGTTCCCGACGATGGTACGTCGAGCGCACCGGCTGCCGCCATGCCCGTGCCCGCCACGGCGCCGGGCGCCGCCGATCCGCTCGCGGGCATCGATGCGGACACCATCGCCGCCGCGCACACCGAGGCCCAACGCCTGTGGCGCCGCCACGCCTGCGCCGGCTGCCACGCACCGGGCACGCCGGTCGGCGACAAGCTGGAGAGCGTCGACGCGCGCTACACGCTGCAGTCGCTCGCCGACTACTTCACCGCGCCGACCACGCCGATGCCGATGTTCCCGCTGTCGGAGGCCGAGCGGCGCAGCCTCGCGATCCACCTGCTCGCCTCCGCCCGCGAGGCGGCTCCACGATGAACCCCGGCACCCGGGGCGATTGGAGGAGCGTCTGGTGATGGAGCAACTGCACACCTGGATCGGCCGCGAGGAGGAGCGACGCGACCTCCTCGGCGAGGGCCTGCTGGCGCGCCCGTCGATCACTCAACCGGCATCGAGCCCCGCGAAATCGCGAAAACCCCGGCCCTGCGTGACCAGCCGTTCCAGCAGCGGCGCGGGGCGGAACTCCTCGCCGTGCACCTGCTGCAGCGCGCGCAGGCGCCCGAGGATCCCGGGCAGCCCCTCGAACTCGGCCCAGAACATCGGCCCGCCGCGGTAGCGCGGCCAGCCATAGCCGCACAGCCACACCGTGTCGATGTCCGAGGCGCGTGCCGCGATACCCTCGTCGAGGATCTTCGCGCCCTCGTTCACCATCGGGTACAGGCAGCGTTCGAGGATTTCCTCGTCGGCTATCGCGCGCCGCGCGACACCCTGGCGCGCGGCGAAATCGAGGATCAGCCGCTCGGTGACCGCCGAGGGCGCGGCATTGCGCGCCGCGTCGTGGTCGTAATAACCGGCACCGGTCTTCTGCCCGCGCCGTCCCATCTCGCAGAGCAACTCGCGCACCGTCGATGACGAGGATTTCGCGGCATCCCAGCCGATGTCCAGACCCGCCAGGTCGCGCATGCGAAACGGGCCCATCGGAAAACCGAAATCGTACAGCACGCGATCCACGTCCCACGGCAGCGCGCCCTCCAGCACCAGCCGGTCGGCCTCGCGGTTGCGCGCGGCGAGCATGCGGTTACCGACGAAGCCGTGGCAGTTGCCCACCACCACGCCGACCTTGCCGATGGTTCTGGCGAGTTTCATCGCCGTGGCGATCACATCGACCGCGGTAGCGCGCCCGCGCACGATCTCCAGCAACCGCATGATGTTCGCCGGCGAGAAGAAATGCATGCCGAGCACATCCGCCGGACGCGAGGTGCAGGCGGCAATCGCGTCGATGTCGAGATAGGAGGTGTTGCTGGCGAGGATCGCGCCGGGCTTGGCGACACGGTCGAGATGCGCGAACACGTCCTGCTTGATCGCCATCTGCTCGAACACCGCCTCGATCACGAGATCGCAGTCCGCGAGATCCCCGAGCGCGAGCGAGCCCGTGAGCAGCGCCATGTTGCGCGCCACGTCGGCGGCGCCCGAGGTGCCTCTTTTCGCGGAGCTCTCGTAGTTGCCGCGCATCACGCCGATGCCCCGATCGAGCGCCTCGCGCGAAGTCTCGACCAGCACCACCGGGATGCCGGCCGAGAGGAAATTCATCGCGATGCCGCCGCCCATGGTGCCGGCACCGATCACGCCGACGCGTGCGATGGTCCGGGTCGGCGCGTCGGCGGGAATACCGGGAACCTTCGCCGCCCGGCGCTCGGCGAAGAAGGCGTGGCGCTGCGCCGCGGACTGCGAGCCGTCCAGCAGTTCGCGAAACAGGCGTTTTTCCTCCGCGATACCGGCGTCGAAGGGCAGGTTCACGGCCGCCTCGACGGCGCGGATCGCGTACTCCGGCGCGAGGAATCCGCGAAACCGCCGCGCGTGCCCGGCGCGGAATTGCGCGAACAGCCCCGGCGCGGCGCGCGCGGCTTCCAGTTTCGCGTCCAGCTCGCGCACCCTGGGCAGCGCACGACCCTCGGCAACGACCCGGCGCGCAAAGGCCACGGCCTCGGCACGAAGGTCGGGCCCCTGCGCCAGCACGTCCAGCAAGCCCATCGCATGCGCTTGTGCCGCCGGCACGTGGCGGGCGCTGGTGATCATCTCCAGCGCCGCCTCCACGCCTACAACGCGTGGCAGGCGCTGTGAACCGCCGGCCCCCGGGATCAGGCCGATGTCGACTTCGGGCAACCCGCAACTGGCCGCGGGCACGGCGATGCGGTAATGCGCCACCAGCGCCAGCTCGAGACCGCCGCCGAGCGCCGTGCCGTGGATCGCCGCCACCACCGGCTTGGGGGCGTTCTCGATCAGGGCCTGCAGGTCCTGCAGCAATGGCGACACCGGCGGCTTGCCGAACTCGGTGATGTCGGCGCCGGCGAAGAAGGTCCGGCCCGCGCAGATCAGCACTATCGCGCCCACCGCCGCATCGGCCGCCGCCGTCTCGACGCCGCGGTAGATGCCGGCACGAACCGGCGCGGACAGCGCGTTCACCGGCGGCGAATCCACCGTGATCACCGCGACACCGGCATCGACGGCATAGTCCACGACCGCGTTGATATTCACGGCTCCGTCACTCCTCTCGCGCAGCATCGTGGCATTGTAGCGGCAGCGCCAATGCCGGGCACAATGGCGAGCGCCACGCGCGTGATAGACTCGTACACCCCGCACCTTTGCCGAGGACCGCCGCGATGGGAGCCGAACCGCTTCAGCAATTCAGCGCCGCTCACGCCGAACTCCAGGCCACGCTTGCCCTGCAGCGCGAAGCGTACCTCGCGCATCCCGTGCCCTCGCTCGCCGAGCGCCAGGCCGACCTGCGCAACCTGCAGCGATTCGTGCGCGAGAACAAGGAAGCGATCATCGCGGCGATCTGCGCCGATTACGGCAACCGCTCGCGTCACGAGACGCTGTTCGCCGAGATCTTCACCGCGATCGATGGTGTCGACCACGCATTGAAGCACCTGAAGCGCTGGATGAAGCCGCAGAAACGCCCGGTGGACCGCCGCAACTTCCTGGGCGCGAAGAACCGCGTCATCCCGCAGCCGCTCGGCGTGGTCGGGGTGATCGTGCCGTGGAACTTTCCGCTCAACCTGAGCATCCTGCCCCTGGTCTACATCTTTGCCGCGGGCAACCGCGCGATGGTCAAGATGTCGGAGAACTCGCGCCACCTCGCGCGGCTCATGATCGAGAAGATGCCGGCCTATTTCCCGCCGGACAAGCTCGCGGTCTTCGACGAGACCGGCGGCGTGGGCGTCGAGTTCTCGCGCCTGCCCTTCGACCACCTGCTGTTCACCGGTTCGAGTCAGACCGGGCGCAGCGTCATGGCTGCCGCGGCACAGAACCTCTGCCCGGTCACGCTCGAGCTCGGCGGCAAGTCGCCGGCCATCGTCTGCGAGGACTACCCGTTGGCGAAGGCCGCCGAGCGCATCCTGTTCGTGAAACTGTTCAACGCCGGCCAGATCTGCACCACGGTGGACTACGTCTTCCTGCCCGAGGCGAAGGTGGATGCCTTCGTGGCGCTGGCGAGCAGCATCGTGCCGGCGCGCTATCCGCGCCTCGATTCGCCCGACTTCACCGCGGTGATCGACGAGCGCGCGTTCCGCCGCGTCACCGCGGCGCTCCTCGAAGCCGAGGCGCGCGGGGCCACGCTGGTGCAGTTGGTGCCGGGTCAACGCTGGGACGAGGCCACGCGCAAGATCGCGCCGCACCTGGTGCTGAACGCCCCTGACGACTGCGAGCTCCTCGCGCGCGAGATTTTCGGTCCGGTGCTGCCGGTCCGCGGCTACCGCTCGCTAGAGGAGGTGATCGGGTATGTGAACGCGCGACCGCGGCCGCTGGCGCTCTACCCCTTCAGCAACGACACGGCACGCGTGCAGCTGCTGCTGGAGCGTGTGATGTCGGGTGGCGTGAGCGTCAACGACGCGCTGTTCCACGTCGCGCAGCACGACCTGCCCTTCGGCGGGGTGGGCGCGAGCGGCATGGGCCATTACCACGGCCACGAGGGCTTCCTGACGTTCTCGAAGCTGCGCCCGGTGTTCTACCAGGCGTCGTTCAGCGCGATGAAGTTCCTGGCACCGCCCTACGGCCGGTTCGCGAACACGCTGCTGAATTTCCTGACCCGCTGATCGCGGCTCGCGTAGGTCCGCATTCATGCGGACAGTTGCCGCGCCCCCCCCCCCCCCCCCCCCCCCCCCCCCCCCCCCCCCCCCCCCCCCCCCCCCCCCCCCCCCCCCCCCCCCCCCCCCCCCCCCCCCCCCCCCCCCCCCCCCCCCCCCCCCCCCCCCCCCCCCCCGCCCCCCCCCCCCCCCCCCCCCCCCCCCCCCCCCCCCCCCCCCCCCCCCCCCCCCCCCCCCCCCCCCCCCCCCCCCCCCCCCCCCCCCCCCCCCCCCACCCGCCCCCCCCCCCCCCCCCCCCCCCCCCCCCCCCCCCCCCCCCCCCCCCCCCCCCCCCCCCCCCCCCCCCCCCCCCCCCCCCCCCCCCCCCCCCCCCCCCCCCCCCCCCCCCCCCCCCCCCCCCCCCCCCCCCCCCCCCCCCCGCCCGCCCAACCCAAAAAACCCACCCCCCCCCCCCCCGCCCCCCAAAAACCCCCGGCCCCCCCCCCCCCCCCCCCCCCCGCCCCCCCCCCCCCCCCCCCCCCCCCCCCCCCCCCCCCGGCCCCCCCCCGGACCCCCCCAAACCCCCCCCCCCCCCCCCCCCCCCCCCGGACAACCCCCCCCCCCCCCACCCCCCCCCCCCCCCAAAAAAACCCACCCCGGCCCGGCGGGCGCCCCGGCCCACCCCCGGGGGCGGCGGCGCCCCGCCCCCACCCCCCGGGCGCCGGGCGCCGGGGGCGCGGACGGGCCCCGGGCCCCCGGCCCCGGGGGGGCGGGGGGCGCCGGGGGGCCGCCCCCGGGGCCCCCCGGGCCCCCCCCCCCCGGCCCCGCGCCGCGCGGGGGGGCGGCCGGCCGGCGGGCCCCGCGGGGGGCGGGGCCCCCGGCCGCGCCCGCCCCCGCCCCCCCCGGCCGGGGCGCCGGGCCGGGCCCGCGCGCGCGGGGGGGCCCCGGGCCCGCCGGCCGCCACCCCCCCCCCCCCCGGGGGCGGGGGGGGCGGGGGCCCCCGCGCCGCGGCCGGGGCGGGGGGGGCGCCGGCGGCGGGCGCCGGCCCCAGCGCCCCCCCCCCGCGCCCCGGGCGGGGGCGGGGCGGCCGCGCCCGGGCCGGCCGCCCCCCCGCGGGGGCCCGGCCGGCCGCCCCCCCCCGGGCCCCCCCCGGGCGCGCCGGGGCGGACGCCCCGGCCCCGCCGCCAAGACACACCAAGGCGGGCGCCCCCCCCGCGCGGCCCCGGCGCCCCCCCCCCCGCCCGCCCCCCCCCGCCCGGGGCGGGGGCGCGGCCCCCACGCAACACGCGCCCCCAACCCCCCGGCCGGGGGCACCCCCCCCCAAGGGCCACCCCCCACAAACCCCCCCCAACAGAGTGTCCCGGCCGTCTGTCCGGCTGAAGCCGGACCTACGCGATGTGCTTCTCGATCTCGTCGGCGATGTGCTTCAGCACCGCGATCCGCGCATAGCGCTTGTCGTTCGCGGGCACCAGGAACCACGGCGCGTAACTGGTCGAGGTGCGTTCGACCATGTCACAGACCGCCTGCTCGTAAGCGGGCCACTTCTCGCGGTTGCGCCAGTCCTCCGCGGTGATCTTGTGCTGCTTGTAGGGAGTCTGCTCGCGGGCGCGGAAACGCTTCAGTTGCTCGGCCAGCGTGACCGACAGCCAGAACTTCGCCACGATCGCCCCGCCCGCCACCAGTTCCTGCTCGAACTCGTTGATCTCGTGATAGGCCCGCATCCAGTCCGCCTCGGCGCAGTAGCCCTCGACGCGCTCCACCAGCACGCGGCCGTACCACGAACGGTCGAAGATCACGGCCTTGCCGTCGGCCGGCATGTGGCGCCAGAAACGCCAGAGGTAGGGCTGCGCGCGCTCCTCGTCGGTGGGCGCGCCCACCGGCACCACGCGGTAGTAGCGCGCGTCCAGCGCGCGCGTCACGCGACGGATGGTGCTGCCCTTGCCTGCCGCATCCATGCCCTCGAAAGCCAGCACCAGGGAGCGCTCGCGCATGCGCTTGTGGCGCGTCAGCAGGTTCAGCCGGCCCTGCGCGCGCTCGAGCTCCCTGTCGTAGTTCTTGACGGGGATCCTGCGCGAGTAATCGAGCGAGTTCAGCAGGTCGCGGCCGTCGATGGCCGGCACCGGCGGCGGCGCCGAGGGTGATATCACCGGTGCCGGTCCGTCGAGCCGGCGCGTGAGCGCATCGAGCACCGCGCGGCCTGCCGTGAGCGCGCGATAGCGTTCGTCGGAACCCTCGATCACCTGCCACGGCGCCTCGCCGGTGCCGGTCTCGCGCAGGGCCTCGGCGATGACCTTCACGTAGCGCTCGTACCTGTCGTGACGCTTCCACTCCTCGGGCGTGACCCGCCACGCCGTGAGCGGATCCTCGCCCAGCTCGCGCAGCTTCTTCTTCTGCGCGGACTTCGACAGGTGGAACCAGAGCTTCAGCACCAGCGCGCCCTCGGCCACCAGCATGCGCTCGAAGTGGCGGATGGTCTCCAGCCGGCGCTCGAAGGCGGTGCGCTTCATCATGCCTTCGGCCCGGCGCACGAGCGGATCGGTGTACCACGAGCCGAAGAAGACCCCGATCTTGCCGCGTGGCGGCAGCACCTGCCAGAAACGCCACATCTCCGGGACGCCCGCCCTCCCAGGCGCTTCCGGACAGCCCGAAAGCCTCGGTGCGGATATGGCGCGGATCCATCCATTCGTTCAGCAGGTTCACCGTCTCGCCCTTGCCCGCGCCGTCGAGGCCGCCGATGAGGATCAGCAGCGGGAATTCGGGCTTTTCGAGCAGCCGGTATTGCGCCTCCAGGAGCGCCTGGCGCAGCGCGGGCTCCTCGCGGCGGTAGCGCGCCTTGCTGATGCGATGAGCTATTTCAGCCGCTTCGAACACGCGCACCTCCACGGCTGAACAGCAACAGCGCGGCAAAGGCGCTGCCGAGCTCGAAAACAATTGCCCCCACGGTGTAGCCGGACCACTCGCTCTCGAGCAACGCCGCGAGCAGCCGGCCCAGCCCGATGCCCGCGCAGAGCACCCCGTAGGTCAGCAACACCTGGCGCGTCATCGCCGCGCGCAACGCACCGCCGAGCAGCAGCACACCCACGGCCATCTGCAGCCCGCCATAAGTCGCGCGCAGATCGACGCTGCCGCTCGCGCGCGAGGCGGATACCCCGGCCACATCGCGCAGCATCCCCGGATCGGCGAAGCACCACGCCCCGTAACCCGCCCACATCAGGCCCAGCAGCCCGAGAATCATCCGAATCACCATGACACCGGCCTCCTCGCCATCGCCTGTTCCCCCGGCCACTGCGGATACTGACCCCTTGTTCATTTAATCATGGCGCCGCGCGCGGGGGCTATCGCGGCACCTGCGGCGTCGCGCGCCCACTCCCGCGTCGTATCAGGACCTCGGGGGCTTCCGCCCGGGCGCGATCGCCCCTAAGCTTGACGCGCAGCGCGTTCGCGCGCCGGCGATCACCAAGACCATAACAGCGCCCCACAGGATCCGTCTCATGAGCCCGAATCCAGGCAGTCGCCGCACGCGCATCCGCGCCGCCTGCACCCTGCTGAGCGTGCTGGCGACGGGCGCTCCGTCGCTGCTGGCCGAGGGGTGGCAGCTCGACACCCTGGTTCCAGGTTCGCCGTTTCGCAGCCTCCACGGCCTGGCCTTCGGGCCCGACGCCAAAATCTACGCCGGCAGCGTGGTGGGACAGTCGATCCACCGCGTCGATCCGGACACGGGCGCGAACGAAGTATTCATCCCGCCCCCGGCCGGACTGGCTGACGACATCGAATTCGCGCCCGACGGCACCATGTACTGGACCGGTTTCACACACGGGACCATGAACGCGCTCAGCCCGGGCGGCAAGCCGCGCGTGATCGCCTCCGGCCTGCCGGGACTCAATTCACTGGCGCTGGATGCGCGCGGGCGCCTGTTCGGCACGCAGGTGTTCCTGGGCGATGCGCTGTGGGAATTCGATCCCGAGGGCAAGGCGCCGCCGCGGCTGGTAAAGAAGGACCTCGGCGGACTGAACGGCTTCGATTTCGGTCCCGACGGCCGCCTGTGCGGCCCGCTGTGGTTCCGCAAGCAGGTGGTCTGCCTCGACGTCGACAGCGGCGCCATGGAGGTCGTGGCCGAAGGCCTCGTACAGCCCGCGGCCGCGAATTTCAATTCACGCGGCGAGCTGTTCGCGATCGACAACGAAACCGGCGAGATCTTCCGCATCGACATCGCCGCGCGCCGGCGCGAGCGCGTGGCCCAGGCACCGACGAACCTCGACAACCTCGCTTTCGATGCCGCGGACCGCCTCTACGTCACCAACATGTCCGACAACGCGATCTACGCGATCGATCCCGCCGGCGCTGGCGTGCGGCGTGTGACGGGCGGCGGGCTCAGTCTGCCCGGCGGCATCGCGGCGGCCGACGGCACGCTCTACGTCGCCGATGCCTTCACGCTGCGCGCCGTGGACCTCGCCGGCGGCGCAGTGCGCGACATCAGCCGCTCGCTGGCGCAAACCGGCTACCCGAGCGCCGTCGCCGCCTCCGCCGGGCGCATCGCGACCGCCAGCCACGAAGGTGGTGGCGTGCAGTTGCGCGATGCCGCCACACTGGAGATCATCGCGCAGTGGACCGGGCTGGCCCAGCCGTCGGCGCTCGCGCTGCTCGACGCCGACCGGCTCGCGGTGACCGAGGCCGGCGGGGGCGGGCGCCTGCTCGTGCTCGACCGGCACGACAGCGCAGCACGGCAGGTGCTGGCCGAGGGGCTGCAGAAGCCCATGGGCCTGCTGCGCACCGAGCACGGCTATATCGTGAGCGAAAGCGCCGCGGGACGCCTCACGGCCATCAGCGAAGCCGGCGAGCGCCGCGTGATAGCGAGCGGACTCGCGCGCCCCGAGGGGATCGCGCGGCTGGACGACGGTCGGCTCGCGGTCGCGGAGACCGGCACCCGGCGCCTGCTGCTGATCGACCCGGCCGACGGATCGACCGCGGTGATCGCAACGGATCTGCCGCTCGGCATTGCCGGCACAGAGGAGCAGCCGCCCGGATTTCCGACCGGCGTGGCGCTCGGCACGGACGGCACGATCTACCTCAGCGCGGATCGCGACGGCAGTATCCTGCGCCTGAGGCGCGTGACCGGGCCAGGACAGGGAGAATGACGACGGCATCATTAGCGTTTGTCATGCACATCGTGCGAATGTATGGAGCGCCTGACAATCGCAACGCACATATAATCGCCCGGCCCCGGGCTTCGGCATTGCGCCGGGACCGGGGCCGGACAGGACATGCAACAGGAGAACAAGCATGGTGATCGGAGTTCCACGCGAGCTTCAGCCGGGAGAGCAGCGCGCCGCGTTGATTCCGGCGAGCATCCAGAAGCTGGTCCGCGCCGGCGCGCAGGTCGTGATCGAGTCGGGCCTCGGCCTCGGCGCCGGTCATTCCGACGAGGATTACGCAACGGCGGGGGCACACGTCACGCACGACCGCGCGGCGCTGCTGGCGCAATCGGAGCTGGTGCTGCGCCTGCACAAGCCCCCGGTCGCGGAGATCGCGCAGCTCAAGCGCGGCGCGATCCACATCAGTTACCTCGATCCGTTCAACGAGCCCGGCCTGATCGATGCGTTCGTCAGCGCCGGCGTGACCGCGATCAGCATGGAGATGATCCCGCGCACCACGCGCTCGCAGAAGATGGACGCGCTCAGCTCGCAAGCCAACCTCGCGGGCTACGTGATGGTGCTGCTGGCGGCCGCGCGCCTGCCGCGCATCCTGCCCATGATGATGACGCCCGCCGGCACGCTGAAGCCCGCCAACGTGTTCGTGATCGGCGCCGGTGTCGCGGGCCTGCAGGCCATCGCCACCGCGAAGCGCCTGGGCGCCAAGGTCGTGGCCTTCGATACACGCTCGGTGGTTGCCGAGCAGGTGCAATCGGTGGGCGCCAAGTTCCTCGAGATCGATCTCGGCGAAACCGGCCAGACCAAGGATGGCTACGCCGTGCAGCTCACACCCGAGCAGCTCGAGAAGCAGAAGCAGGGCCAGGCCAGGCAGATTTCCGAGTCCGACCTCGTGATCACCACGGCGCAGGTCTTCGGCCGCAAACCGCCGGTGCTGGTCACGCGCGACATGCTCGCGGGCATGCGCGCGGGCAGCGTGATCGTCGACATGGCGGCCGAGACCGGCGGCAACGTCGAGGGCTCGGTTGCCGGCGAGACCGTGGTGGTGAACGGTGTCACGATCATCGGCAACGGCAACTGGGCGAACTGCGTGCCACGCGATGCCAGCCAGATGTATTCCTCGAACCTGCTGAACCTGATCGAGGAGTTCTGGCACAAGGAGGAGAAGCGCCTGGCGCTGAACTTCGAGGACGACATCCTGCAGGGTTGCGTGATCACCCACGAGGGCATGATCGTGAACCAGACCATCAAGAACCTGAAGCGCTGAGGGCCGCCGCCATGGAACCCGTATACCTGACTTTCATCCTGATGCTGTCGATATTTCTCGGCTTCGAGCTGATCAACAAGGTGCCGTCCACGCTGCACACGCCGCTGATGTCCGGATCGAACGCCATATCCGGCATCACGCTGGTCGGCGCGCTGATTTCCTCGACGGTCATGCCGGGGCACGAAACCCTCACCGCGATCCTCGCGACGGGCGCCGTGTTCCTCGCGACGATCAACGTGGTCGGCGGCTACGTGGTCACCGACCGCATGCTCGCGATGTTCAAGAAGAAGGGGAAGTGAAGCCATGAACGTCGCCCTGCTGATCAACCTCGCATACGCCCTCGCGGCGGTACTGTTCATCCTCGGCCTGAAGATGCTGAGCTCGCCGGCGACGGCGCGCAACGGCAACCTGGTCTCCGCGATCGGCATGCTCGTCGCTGTCGTCGCAACCCTGTTCGACGCCCGCGTGATCACCTGGACCGAGGTGGCGATCGGCGTCGCCGCCGGCTCGGCAGTCGGCACGATCTGGGCGCGCCGCGTCGAGATGACCGGCATGCCCGAACTGGTCGCTCTGTTCAACGGCTTCGGCGGCCTCGCCAGCCTGCTGGTGGGCTGGGCCGCGCTGTACGCGCCGACCAACACCTTCATCCTGATCACGATCGCACTGGCGATCCTGATAGGCGGTGTCACCCTGACCGGCAGCGTGATGGCCTGGGCCAAGCTCAGCGAGACCGTCAGCGGCAAGCCCTTCCTGTTCAGCGGGCAGCGCATCTTCAACGGCGCGCTGCTAACGGCCATCGTGGCCAGCACCGTGATGTTCTGCCTGCAGCCGGACAACCACCTGTGGCTGTACGCGATCATCGCGCTGTCATTCCTGCTCGGCGTGATGGCGGTGCTGCCGATCGGCGGCGCCGACATGCCGGTGGTGATCTCGCTGATGAACAGCTATTCCGGCCTCGCGGCCTGCGCGGCCGGCTTCGCGATCAACAACATGATCCTGATCGTGGCCGGCGCGCTGGTGGGCGCGAGCGGCATCATACTCACGCAGATCATGTGCAAGGCGATGAACCGTTCGCTCGCCAACGTGCTGTTCAGCGGCTTCGGCGCGGTGAGCAGCTCCGACGAGAAGATCGAGGGCGAGGTCAAGGCGATCACGCACGAGGACGCCTACTACGTCCTCGAGGCGGCCTCCAGCGTGGTGATCGTGCCCGGCTACGGCATGGCCGTGGCGCAGGCGCAGCACACCGTCAAGGAACTGCAGGAACTGCTGGAGAAGAACGACACCGAGGTGGTCTATGCGATCCACCCGGTGGCGGGACGCATGCCCGGGCACATGAACGTGCTGCTGGCCGAGGCCGATGTCTCCTACGACCTGCTGCTCGAGATGGACGAGATCAACCCGCGCATCGAGAACTTCGACGTGGCGATCGTGATCGGCGCCAACGACGTGGTGAACCCGGCGGCGCGCGAGTCCAAGGGCAGCCCGATCTACGGCATGCCGATCATCAACGTCGACAAGGCGCGCACGGTGTTCGTGCTCAAGCGTTCGATGGCCTCCGGTTTCGCCGGCATCGACAACCCGCTGTTCTTCAAGGAGAACACGCGGATGCTGTTCGGTGATGCCAAGGAGTCGATCAGCCAGCTCATCCGGCAGTTCAAATAGCTCGGGCTGGAGCCCGGCCTGCGGTTCATGTGGGGCGTAGGTCGGGATTCATCCCGACAAGGGTTCGGCAACGCCGAACCCGCCGCCTGTCCGCAGGCACCTGTCGGCATAAATGCCTACATGCCGACCCACATTGAATGCCGACTGGCCGCCACCGGGCCCATCCCCGTACAATCCCCGCGACCGATACCATGGGCGCGTCGCGCGGAGTTGATAGATGCAGCAGGTCGTGATCAGCGGAACGGGACTGTTCACCCCGGACCAGTCGATTTCCAACAGCGAGCTGGTGGCCTCGTTCAACGCCTACGCAGCGAACTGGAATGCCGCGCACGCCGCGGCCATCGCCGCCGGCGCGCTCGCGCCGATGCAGGAATCCAGCGAGGCCTTCATCGAGAAGGCCTCGGGCATCCGGAGCCGCTTCGTGATCGACAAGCGCGGCGTTCTCGACCCCGCGCGCATGTGCCCCGACATCCCCGAGCGCCCGGACGATCAGCCCTCGCTGCAGTGCGAGATGGCCGTGCACGCGGCGCGCGAGGCGCTGGCGCAGGCCGGCCGCACGGCCGCCGACATCGACGCGGTCATCGTCGCCTGCTCGAACCTGCAGCGCCCCTACCCGGCCGTCAGCGTCGAGGTGCAGGCGGCGCTGGGCATCGGGGGTTTCGCCTTCGACATGAACGTCGCCTGCTCCTCGGCCACCTTCGGCATCGACATGGCGCGCAATGCGGTGCTCACGGGCTCGGCGCGCGCGGTGCTGGTGATCAGCCCCGAGATCTGCTCCGGGCACCTGGAGTTCCGCGACCGTGACTGCCACTTCATCTTCGGCGATGCCTGCACCGCGGTGGTGGTGGAGCGCGAAGCGGCGACTGGCGCGCGCGCGCCTTTTCGCATCATCGACTCGCGCCTGAAGACCACCTTCTCGAACAACATCCGCAACAACTTCGGCTTCCTGAACCGCGCTGCCCCGGGCGGTATCGGCGCGCGCGACAAGCTGTTCCGCCAGGACGGGCGCAAGGTGTTCAAGGAAGTCTGCCCGATGGTGGCCGAGATCATCGTGCGCCAGCTCGGCGATCTCGGGATTCCGCTCGCGGCACTGCGCCGGCTGTGGCTGCACCAGGCCAACCTCGGCATGAACCAGCTGATCGGCCGGCGCGTGCTCGGGCGCGAGCCCCTGCCCGAGGAGACACCGGTGATCCTCGACACCTACGCCAACACCAGTTCCGCGGGCTCGATCATCGCGTTCCACCAGTTCCGCGACGATCTCGCCCGGGGCGAGCGCGGCGTGATCTGCTCCTTCGGAGCGGGCTACTCGGTGGGCAGTCTCGTGGTCGAGCGCTGCGACTGAGGGAATGGAATCGTGACCTGGACCGCAACGGGAGACTTGCAGTCATGAGCATCGACTACCACTTCACGGCCGGCGTCGAACGCGTGTTCGCGCTGCTCACCGACGCGGATTTCCTTGTCGATCGCTGTCTCGCGCTCGGCGAGCTCGCCGCCGACTGCACGGTCGAGGACGACGACGACGAGGTGGTGATCACGCTGAACCGCGAGGTGGAACGCAACCTGCCCGCATTCCTGTCGCGGCTGTTCGAGAGCCGGCAGAACGTGGAGATGGTCGAGCGCTGGAGCCGGCGCGGCGGCGTTCGCCAAGGCCGCTTCACGCTGAAGGTGATCGGCCAGCCGGTGACGGTGGCGGCGGAAATGAAGCTGCGCGCCGATCCGGCGGGCGGCTGCACCTACACCGTGCAGCACACCGCGAAAGCGAACGTGCCGCTGATCGGCCGGCGCCTCGAGAGCTTCATCCTGGGGCAGACCGAGGCCGGCGCGCGGGCAGAACTCGACTACCTCGCCACCGCCCTCGAATAGCGTTCAGCCGGCACTCACCCGGACCTGCAGTCGGACCTCGGATCGCAGTGACTTCGACACCAGGCAGGTCTTCTCGGCCTTTTCCAGCAGGCGCTCGGCCCGGGCGGCGTCACCGCCGGCGGGAATGCGCAGGTGAGCGTCGAGTTCGATCACGGTGAACCACAGCCCCTCCGCCGTCTTCTCCAGTACACCGACCGCGTCGCAGTCGATCTCGCTCCACTCGAGCTTGGAGGCGTTGGCCACCGCGCGGAAGCTGAGAATGAAGCAGTCGGCGATCGCCGCGACGAACAGCGTCTCGGGTGACCAGTTGCCCGCAGGACCGCCGAACTCCGGCGGCGCGGTGCTCTGGATGTCCTCGAGCTCGGCGCTACGCAGCGTCACCACGCTCGCCGGGCCAGCCATGGCGCTTACCGCGTAACGGTGCGGAAATGGATGCATTCTCCTGTCCTCCGCTCGCCGCTCAGGCCTCGACGGCCTTCACGCCCTTTTCGTATTTCGTGTAGACGTAGACCGGAACCTTCAGGTCGCCCAGATGCTCGTCGAGCAGCGGGCGCACGTCGTTCCAGTCCAGGCGGCCCACGCCGGTCGCCAGGCGCGGCAGTGCAATGCTGCTGAACTTCTCGGTCTCGACGAGCTTGCGCAGCGCGCGCAGCGCGTGATTGACGTTGGGCAGCGTGGCCTCGCCAGGCCTTTCGCCATGACCGTAGGCGGCTTCCTGGGTCAGCAGGTTCACGATGCGCTTGCCCTCGGCCGATGCCCACACCCACGCCTCGCCCGACTTCGGGTGCGCGGTCTGGCAGAAATGGCGGAAATCCTTGTACAGCGCCGGCCACTGCTCGCGCAGGGCGAGGGCGAGGCCCTGGGCGAAGTTGTCGTTGGGCGACACCCCGTGCGCGATGGCTTGCGCAGAACTCAGCAGGATATCCCCGTGTACTTCCTTGATCATGATGCCTCCGAAAATGAAACCCTGTGCCGGACGACCCGCCCGGAAACCGCGCGCATGATACGTCAGATGGCACCGCGACGCTTGATTCAGGTCAGGACGGCATCGCTTTCGAACAGTTCGAGTTGCGCCGGGTTGCTCTCCTCGCGCAGGTCCACGAAGCGCACACCGATCCCGAGCAGTCGCACCGGCAGGGGGCTTCGTCCCAGCGCCGTGCCCAGCAGCTCCGCCACGCGCTCGGGCTCTGGCTGGCGCGCCGCGCACTCCACCGTCGTGCTCTGGAAGTCGGCGAACTTGAGCTTGACGAACAGTTTGGTCACCAGGTACTCGTGCGAAACGCGCCGCAGGCGCGAGCGCAACGTCATCAGCAGCTCCGGCAACTGTCGCTGGCAAGCCTCGAGCCCGTGCAGGTCCTCGGCGTAGGTGCGCTCGACACTCAGCGACTTGCGCCGCTGGCTCGCCTGCACCGCGCGCTCGTCGATGCCGCGGCACAGCTCGTACAGGCGCTGGCCGAAACGCCCGAAGCGTTGCGTCAGCTCGAACACCGAGAAGGCGCGCAGATCGGCGCAGCTCGACACCCCCATGGCGCCGAGGCGCTCGGCGGTCGCCTTGCCCACGCCGAAGATGCGTCGCACCGGCAGCGCCGCGACGAAGGCATCGACCTCCTCGGGCAGCACCACGAAATAGCCGTCGGGCTTGTTCCAGTCGCTGGCCACCTTGGCCAGGAACTTGTTCGGCGCCACCCCGGCGGAGATCGTGATACCGACCTCGGCGCGTACCCGCCGACGGATGTCGCGCGCAATCAGCGTGGCGCTGCCGTGGCAGGCGCTGGCCGCGCTCACGTCGAGGAAGGCTTCGTCGAGCGACAGCGGTTCCACCAGGTCGGTATAGTCGTAGAAGATCTGGCGGATCTGGCGCGAGGCGGCGCGGTACTTGTCGAAATCCGGCGGCAGGATCACCAGCCCCGGGCAGAGCCGGCGCGCATGCGCCGAGGGCATCGCCGAATGCACGCCGTATCCGCGCGCCACGTAGTTGCAGGTGGTGATCACGCCGCGGCGCTCGGGACTGCCACCGACCGCGACCGCCAGTCCCGCCAGCGAGGGGTCGTCGCGGATCTCGACCGACGCGTAGAAGCAGTCGCAATCGCAGTGGATGATCTTGCGCTGGACCTGGACTGGCTGCATGCGAAACCGCAGTTGCGGCGACACCTGGCGATTGTGGTGTCGCATTATCGCAGCAATGGGCCGGCGGACGGCCAAGGGCGGTCGAATCGCGCCGCTGCAATGGCTCGCACGGGCGCGCGGGCTCGCTTATGATCGACGGCCGGAGCATGACGAACCCGGCCCACGAACAAAACACGCGAGGACGCGAAGATGAGCGACAAACCCCAATCCCCCACCCTCACCCGCGCCGCCATGGGCATCACGCCGGGCCGGGCCCTGAACGTGAGTCCGGGCGGCATCGAGGAATTGCGCCGCGATATCCAGATGCTCATGGACATCGAGGCCATCAAGCAGGTGAAGCACGCCTATTTCCGCTGCATCGACACGGCGAACTGGGGCGAGATCGGCGACTACTTCCACGACGACGTGACGGTGCATTTCATCGGCGGCACCTACGAGTGGAAACTCGCGGGCAAGCAGGCTTACCTGGACGCGGTCACCCAGTCCTTCAACCGTCAGGCAATCGGCCACCACAACGGTCACCAGCCCGAAATACAGATCCTGGGCGAAACCGAGGCCACCGGCATCTGGTACCTGGCCGACAACATGTGGCAGCTCGATTCGCGCTACTTTACCACCGGCACCGCGCTGTACTGGGACCGCTACGTAAAGGTCGACGGCCGTTGGCTGATCCGCGAGACGCGCTACCGCCGCATCTACGAACTGAACTCCGTGCTCGAGGAGCGCCCGCAACCCGCCACGCACTACCTCGGCGACTACGGCACGCCGCTGCGGACGTCCTGAGGTAACGCCGGGATGATCGCTTTCGACCACGCGGGCACCAGCCGCTTCCTCGCAACCGACAAGGGCCGCATCCACTACCACGAGGCCGGCAGCGGCCCCGTGCTGCTGATGATCCACGGCTCCGGGCCCGGCGTGAGCGGCTGGGCCAACTTCCAGGGCAACCTGCCGGTGTTCGCGCGGCACTTTCACTGCGTGGTCATCGACCTGCCCGGTTACGGCGGCAGCGACCCGGTCGAGGGCGCACCGGTGCCGGCTTGCGTCGACGCGGTGCTGCGCCTGATGGACGGGCTCGGCATCGAGCGTGCGCACATCCTCGGCAATTCGCTGGGCGGCATCGTCGGTTCCTTCGTGGCCGCGTATCACCCGCAGCGCGTGCTGCGCTTCGTCACCATCGGCGGCATCGGCATGAATCTGTTCACGGCCTTTCCCGGCGAGGGGCTGCGCCTGCTCACGGCCTTCGCCGAGGAGCCCACGCGCGAGAACATCGAGACCTGGCTGCGCGCGATGGTCTTCGACCAGTCGATCATCACGGATGAACTGATCGAATCGCGGCTGAAGGCGGCCACCGATCCGGTGACGCTCGCGACCAGCCGCCAGCTCTACTCGCGCGCCTCGGCCGACGCGCTGGCGGCGGAATTCCGCGGCCCGAACGCGACACAGCGCGTGGCACACCTCGCCGCGATCCAGGCGCCCACGCTGATCACCTGGGGACGCGACGATCGCGTCAGCCCGCTCGACATGGCACTGCTGCCGATGCGCGTGATCCCGCACGCCGAGCTGCACGTGTTTCCGAACTGCGGGCACTGGGCGATGATCGAGTGCAAGGAAGCGT
Source organism: Gammaproteobacteria bacterium (assembly GCA_016718385.1). Taxonomy (GTDB): domain Bacteria; phylum Pseudomonadota; class Gammaproteobacteria; order Pseudomonadales; family UBA5518; genus UBA5518. The sequence continues at coordinate 663,437 of JADKDK010000004.1, read as the reverse complement.
TCGAGACGCTGGTGACCGGATTCCTCTCTCGCTGACGGGATTCTTCTCTTTGTGGGTCGGGATGAATGCCGACCCACAGGGCCTTGCCCGCACCGAGGCACAGCTACTTAGCGTCGCGATCGGCGAGAAACTTTCCTACCAGCATGGCAATGAGAATGGTCATGTACAGCGGGCCGGCAAGGCCGATGAGAATCGCCACGGACCGGGTCAGGTCGGAAGCGGCCGTCACGTCGCCATAGCCCACGGTGGTCAGGGTAATGAACGCGAGGTAGAGATAGTCGCTGAATTCAGGTGAACCCTGCCTCGGGAGAAGGATGCCGGAGCCTTGCCCGCCGCTCAGCAGGACATGGACGGCATCGGCGATGCTCAGCAGTACCGCGCCGAGCAGACCGAGCAGCAGGTAGCCGTTCACCGAACTGAGAATGATGGTCGGTGTCACGATCCTGCTGCGGGCAATGTGACGGATCATCAGCACGACGATGATTGCCAGCGTGACCGAGGACGTCCCGAAGTCGATCAGGTACAGCAGTTCATTCTCGGTGAAATGATGGAGCCAGGTGGTTGCAGTCGTCAGTATCGCGAGCGGCAACAGCAACATCCGCGAACGATCGGAAAACTCGAGCGAGTAGATCCCTGAAAAGAAGATCACCGAGAACAGCAGGTCGCGAACCAGCGACGTGCCCGCACGGAAAAGCGGGTAGAACAGGATCAGGACCAGCAAGCTGACGAGCAGGATCACGTTGTTGCGGGCGAGGTGTTCCGGCTTGATCATCGCACCGCTTCCAGCATCATCCGACCAGGCGCAGGCCATTTGCCATGCGCTCTTGGCGCCGGAGCAGAAATTCCGGCCGTCCGCATGAATGTGGACCTACGGTTGTGTCCGCATGAATGCGGACCTACGGTTGTGTCGCATGAATGCGGACCTACGCGATGACCGCGGCACTGAACACCGTGGGGTCGCCGAGCATCGGGCGGTGCGATGGCGGCTGGCGGCCGTCGGCGTCGTGGATGCCGTACTGCTGCGCCAGTTCCGCCCCGATCCAGATGCGCCCGCTGCGGTCCATCAGGTGCGGATCGCGCGCCAGCGCGTCGATCACCAGGCCCGTGAGCTGCGGGCTCTCCATGGTTTCCAGCAGGTGCTCGTAATGGCGCGCCAGCTCGGGATCCGACAGCGCCACGTCGGTGCGCTCGGTCTTCAGCAGGCCCATCCAGATCGACACCACCGCGACGTTGTGCGGGCGCAGCTCCACGGCCATGTCGTGCGCCATCTTGTCGACCGCGGCCTTGCCGGCGCCGTAGGCCGGCCCGTGCATGTAGCAGGTGCCGCCGAAGGAGGAGGTGTGCACGATCAGCCCCGAGCGGCGCGCCACCATCAGCGGCGCGGCATAGTAGCTCGCGACATAGTTCGAGCGCATGCCCACGTTCAACAGGCTGAGCAGCGACAGCGGCTTCTCCCAGAACGCGCCCGGCTGCACCAGTTCGTCGGGAATGGCGCAGGCGTTGTTGACCAGGATGTCGAGGCGACCGTCCTGCTCGCGCGCGACGCGCTCGAAAAGCGCGCGCACCTGCTCGTCGTCGCCATGATCGCAGGACACCGCGATGCCATGGCCACCGAGGCGGTCGATCGCGGCGGCGGTTTCGTGGATCGTACCGGGCAACGCGGCGTCGCCCTCGCGCTGCGAACGCCCGGTGACGTAGACCGTGTAACCACGGCCACCGAGGGCGAGCGCAATGCCCTTGCCCGCACCGCGGCTCGCGCCCGTCACCACCGCTACCGGGCGACTCTCTTCACTCATCGGGTTCTCTCCTGTATGGCTTCAGCCGGACTGGCCGGCGAGTTCGTCGATCTGCCGGTTCAGCGTCCAGTAGTCATAGAGCACGCCGAGCAGGAACACGCCGCCCGTGAACAGGTACAGCAGCCCGCTCAGCCATTTGCCCATGTAGAAGCGGTGCACGCCGAAGACCCCGAGGAATGTCAGCAGGATCCAGCCCAGGTCGTAGTCGATCGGGCCCTCGCGAAAGCGCCGCTCGGCATCGCGGTGCATGCCCGGGATCAGGAACAGGTCGATGATCCAGCCGATGCCCAGCAGGCCCAGCGTCAGGAACCAGATCGTGCCCGTGACCGGCTTGCCGAAGTAGAAACGGTGCGCGCCCATGAAACCGAAGATCCACAGCAGGTAGCCGATGATCTTCGAATGCGTGTTGTCGCTGCCCATCACGAGCCTCCGGATGCGGGAAAGACATAGTGTAACCAATCCGTGTTTCAATCAGCGAACCCGAAACGCACAGGCCGGATCTCGACGATGACCATACGCAATCTCGACAAGCTGTTCTCGCCCGCCTCGGTCGCCGTGATCGGCGCGAGCGAACGCGCCGGCAGCATCGGCAGCGTGCTCACCCGCAACCTGGTGACGGGCGGCTTTGCCGGACCGGTCTGGGGCGTCAACCCGCATTACGACACGACCGTGCACGGCGCGCCCTGCTTCCCCTCGGTGGCGGCGCTGCCCGCCGCGCCGGATCTCGCGATCATCGTGACGCCGATGGCCTCTGCCCCCGGACTGGTCGCGGAACTGGGCGCGCGCGGCACGCGCGCCGCGGTCGTGATCAGCGCGAGCCGCGAGGATGCCGAAGGCGCCGCGATCAAGACCGCGATACTCCAGGCCGCGCGCCCCTACACCATGCGCATCGTGGGGCCCAACTGCCTCGGCGTGATGGTGCCGGCAACAGGACTGAACGCCAGCTTCGCGCACCTGCCGCCGATCAGGGGGCGGCTCGCCTTCGTCACGCAGTCCGGCGCGATCGTGACCTCGATGATCGACTGGGCGCAATCACGCGACATCGGCTTCTCGCACGTGGTCTCGCTCGGCGACATGAGCGACGTGGACATCGGCGACATGCTCGATTACCTCGCCAACGACGGCGGCACCGACGCCATCCTGCTCTACATCGAGGGGATCACGGGTGCGCGCAAGTTCGTTTCCGCCGCGCGCGCCGCGGCGCGCACCAAACCCGTGATCGTGGTGAAGGGCGGGCGCTTCGCTGCCGGCGCGCGTGCCGCGGCCACGCACACCGGCGCGATGATGGGACGCGACGAGGTCTACGACGCGGTATTCCGTCGCACCGGCATGGTGCGCGTGTACACGCTCCAGGAACTCTTCAACGCGGCCGAGACCCTGAGCCGCGTGCGTCGCCTGCGCGGCGAACGCCTGGCGATACTCACCAACGGCGGTGGCCTCGCGGTGCTCGCGGCCGACGCGCTGGCCTCGCTGGAAGGCACGCTGGCGACGCTGGGCGAGGACACCGTCGCCGCGCTGGACGCGCTGCTGCCGCCGAACTGGTCGCGCGCCAACCCGGTCGACGTGATCGGCGACGCCTCGCCCGCGCGCTTCGCCGAGGCGGCGAAGATCCTCGCCGCCGACAAGGGTATCGACGCCCTGATGATCATCCATTGTCCGACCGCCGTCTGCCCGGGCCCGGAGGCGGCACACGCCGTGATCGAGGCATTGGCCGGCAAGAAAACGCCCCAGCTGCTCACGAGCTGGGTGGGCGGCGCGACCGCGCTGGCCGCGCGCGAGCTGTTTGCCGCCGCGCAGGTCCCGACCTATCCCACGCCCGAACAGGCCATCCGCGGCTTCATGCACGCGGTGAACCACGCCCGCGGCCAGCGCATCCTGATGGAGACCCCGGAGCTCGCGCCCGAGGCGCGCGAACCGGAACTGCGCGCGGTGGCGGAGATCCTGGCGCACGCGCGTGCTGCCGCACGGCCGTGGCTCGACGCCGCCGAAACCCGCGCGGTGCTGAAGGCCTACGGGTTCGCGGTGATCGAAGTCGAACAGGTCGCCACGCCCGCGCAGGCCGGCACGGCGGCGGCGCGCATCGGCGGCGCGGTGGCGCTGAAGATCGTCTCGCCCGACATCCCGCACAAGACCGATTTCGGCGGCGTCGTGCTCGACCTGATCGGCCCCGAGGCCACGCGTGCCGCGGCCGAGGCAATGCTCGCGAGCATCCGCGCGCGCCTGCCCGAGGCGCGCATCGAAGGCTTCAGCGTCGAGCGCATGGTGCACCGCCCGGGCGCCTACGAGCTGATCCTCGGCATGAGCCCCGACCCGCAGTTCGGCCCGGTGCTCGTCTTCGGCCACGGCGGCACGGCCACCGAGACCATCGCCGACACCGCGCTGGCGCTGCCGCCGCTGAACCTGCACCTGGCGCGCTCGCTGATCTCGCGCACCCGTATCGCGCGCCTGCTGGGAGGCGCGCGCGGCATGCCCGGCGCCGACCTCGACGCGATCGCGCTGGCGCTGGTGAACCTCTCGCAGCTGGTGTGCGATTTCACGGAGATCGCCGAGCTCGAGATCAACCCGCTGCTCGCCGACGCGCGGGGCGTGATCGTGCTCGATGCGCGCATCCGCCTCGGCGAGGCCGTGGCACCGGGAACCGAGCGCCTCGCGATCAAGCCCTACCCGCGCGAACTGGAGGAGGACGTGCCGCTCGCCGACGGTCGCGTGCTTTGGCTGCGCCCGGTGCTGCCCGAGGACGAGCCGGCGCTGCAGCGCGCCTTCGACAAGCTGACGCCGGACGAGATCTACCTGCGCTTCTTCGCGCCGCTGAAGGCCCTGTCGCACGCAATGGCCACGCGCTTCACGCAGATCGACTACGACCGCCAGATGGTGCTGATCCTGACCGAGCACGGCGCCCCGGGCACCACGGAGTACTACGGCTCGGTGAACATCGTCTGCGACCCAGACCTGCAGCAGGCCGAGTACGCGATCCTGGTCCGCCACGACATGACCGGCAAGGGGCTCGGCGGCCTGCTGATGCGCCGCATCATCGCCTACGCTCGCAGCCGCGGCATCGGCGAGATCTTCGGCGAGGTGCTGGCCCAGAACCACAGCATGCTCAGCCTGTGCCAGCAGCTGGGATTCCGGCTGGAGACGAACCCGCACGACCAGAGCGTGGTGACGGTCAGGCTGCCGCTGGAAGACACGCCCGAGGTCTAAGGGAGGCAGAGATCGGCGTATCGGCGCGACAGCTGTTCATGGCGTAACAGGCCGCCGCAGTCGTGTTTTTGACAACGCCCATATCGCGCACGCAGTACTCGGCCGTGATCAGGCACCAGCAATCGAACGGTTTCTCGGCGCTGATCTGGAGCCATATCCGCCCCGCGTCGTCCGGGAAGTTCGCGCGCAACGAATCGTACCGGCACACCTCCTGATACCAGTCGATGCAGGCGACCCGTGTCTTCGGGTCGAACGGATCCCGCGACGGCTTGGAGAAGCCGAACGTGGCAAACTTGTTCGTGCCTGGCTCCCGTTCCACGCCGACGCCCGCGCCGGTGCTCAACACGTCGTAGTCCTCGTGCCGCACCAGCACGTGGCGTTCGATGTGATAGATGGAGTTCACCTTCTTGATGTGGTCGTGGACCGGCACTGGAAGATCGTGACATTGAGATAATTGTGACAGTTCCTGACGTAGTCTGCCCAGCAACTGCCCCGATCGCCGGTACGCATCGAAAGTGTCCCTCCCGGGCAAATTCGTCGATCTCACGAAAGTTTGCCGCTTGATGGACTCATCCGTCACCCATAGGCTTGCTGGCGTAGTTCCTTCTCAAGGCCAGGATAAAGCCGGTTTTCGTCAATGAATCGTGAAGATCCAACAGCAATGGACGAATGGCGCCGTCACTGGCCTTTGGTGCTGGCGGCCAGCACGGGATTCGGCTTCTTCTCCGTGATGCAGTCATATACGGGCATTTTCATGGGGCCGGTGGGCGCTGCGTTCGGCTGGAACAAGACTCAATTGACTGCCGGACTTTCCATGTCTTCGGTGATCGTCGCCTTCCTCTCGCCATTTTTTGGCGTTCTGATCGACCGCTGGGGAACCCGCCGGCTCGCACTTCCCGGACTGATCATGTACAGCCTGGTGTTTGCCGGCTTTTCACTGATCAGCGGTTCGATGTTCCAATGGATGGCGATGTGGGTGATCTTTGCCCTGGTGTCGCTGACCATCAAATCCACCGTATGGACGGCCGCCGTGGCGAGCGTGTTCAACCGTGGTCGGGGACTGGCCATCGGCGTGACCCTGTCCGGCACTGCCCTGGCCCAGGTCATCGTGCCACCTCTGGGGAACTGGTTGATCGGCGATTTTGGCTGGCGTATGGCGTTCGTACTCATAGGCACCATCTGGGGTGGCATTGCCTTCCTGCTCTGCCTTTTCTTCCTGTTCGACCGTCACGATGAAATGCGGAAGGCCCGTGCGAACGCTGCAGCAAATGCAGCTCCAGCACCGTCCTTGCCCGGCTTGACGGCAAGGGAAGCCCTGCGCTGTGCAGCGCTGTGGCGTATCGGCTTGTCCACTTTCATCATCATGATGGTGACCATAGCGCTGGTGGTGCACCAGTTCCCCATCCTGGTAGAAGCGGGAATCTCCCGCGAGAACGCGGCGCTACTCGTCAGCCTGGGGGGCGTGGCAGGCATTCTCGGCAAAATCGTCACCGGCGCTCTGCTCGACCGCTACAAGCCCAACTGGGTGGGCGGCGTTACCCTGTCCTCGGCGGCACTGGCCTTTGTCCTGCTGCTGGAAGATATTCGCACCCCGTCGCTGATCGTGGTGGCGATGGTGATCAACGGTTATGCCTCGGGCACCAAATTGCAGATTTGCGGCTACCTCACCACCCGCTACGCCGGGCTGAAGAACTTCGGCCTGATATTCGGCATCATGGCCAGCGTGATTTCCCTCAGCTCCGGCCTCGGCCCGCTGCTGGGCGGGATTTCTTACGACGCCTACGGCAACTACAACGCGTTCCTCGTGATCGGCATGGTGGGCTCGCTGATCAGCGGCTACCTGATATTCGGCCTGGGCGCCTACCCGCACTGGCAAAGCAGCAGCGAGTATAGCGACACCGGGAGAGCACCTTGAAGGCGGTGGGACGCGCCGGTCCCTTGCGGACGGACGGCCAACCGCTCAGACCTCCGTATCCCGGATCGCCGCCGCGATCCACATGCGCTCCCACAGGTTGTTGCCGCCGGTCTGTTCCAGCAGCCGTTGCAGGGCGGCCTTTTTCGCTTCCCGGCCAGGCGCGGAATCCGGCTGGGCGGCCAGGGCGATATCCAGCAGGTGCAGCGCCTCCAGCGGCTTGCCCACCGCCGTGAATTCCCGTGCCTTTGCGATAACGGGTTCCACCCCGCCGCTCAGTTCGACGATGGCGGGGGCCACCACCGACGGTGGCACGCCATAAAGCTCCGTGGTACCCCGGGAAGGATCGAACCAGCCGGTGTATTCGTGCCAGATGGCCCGCACGTTCCAGGCCAGCTTGCCATACTCCTCCGTGAGGGTGAGTTCCGGCGGCGTCCTGATATCCCGCATCAGGGTGCGCAGCTCAATGCCGGCGTTCATGCCCTCGATGGTCTTGTCGTGCACCCACTGCACCGCGTCGATGATGCGGGTCAACTCGCGCTGGATGCGCTCGCCACCGCGAATGTCCTCGTGACCGGTGAGAATCTGCTCCGGCCCCAGGGCGCGCAGCTTTTTCACCGAGCCGATGAATTGCAGCGCCCAGCGCGGCTTGTCGCCGCGCATGGTGTTCAGATTGGGATGGTTGCCGAACAGCGGCCCGAACAGGTTGCCGACGATCGCGATCTTGTCCCAAGGCAGCCAGACGATCACCGCGGAACGGGTTTCGCCGCCCGGCGTCCAGTGGATTTCGAAGCGGCGCCCACCCGACTCGAAGGCATGGAATTCATCGATCAGCAGATCCGGCGCCACCTCCCGGGTGGGCATGATGTCCTCGGTCGACCCGGTCATGCCACTGAAGATGCGCCGGGAGCCGCGCCGGTAGTGTTCGCTGAGGGCCTCGGTGTACCGGCGATCCTCCGGGTAATTGCGGTGGGCGATCACCTGGTTCTCCGGTGTCTTGTATATTTCCAGCCCACCGAACTGATTGGCGTGGCTTTGGGTCAGCACGATGTAGCGGATGGGTTGGTCCGACACCGTGGCGAAAAGCTCTCTGCCCCGGCGGGCGTCCTTCAGGGCACCGGCATTCACCAGCACGTTGCCCTCGGGCGTGGTGACCAGATAGCTGTTGCCGATGCCCTGGTTTTCGTAGATGCCGTGGCCACGATCAATGGCTTCGGCCTGGTTCCTGCCCGACTGGACCATGCCGGCCACCTTGAGGCCCTCGGAGGAAATTTGACCGGGAGAATCCCCCATGTCTCGTGTCCTGTATCAGGGGTGTGAATGACCGCGGCGAGGGCCGCGTACGGTGTGATCAGTTGGTGCTTTGAGCACGCTGCCAGACGCTCAGCGCCCGCTGACTGGCACGGTAGCTGCGGGGCGATTCGCCCGTGGCGCGGCGGAAGGCCGTGGAAAAGGCTGCCAGGCTGGCGAAACCCACGGCCGTGGCGACGCAGGTGACGGGCTGGCTCGTCTCTCGCAATAGCTTGCGGGCCTTTCCCATCGCCAGTTGCTGTACGAATTCACCGACGGTCTGACCGGTTTCCTGACGGAACGCCCGCATCAGGTGACGGCGGCTCAGATTGCAGGCGCCGGCAATGTCGGCGAGGGACGGCAAGGCTTCGCCCTCCAACACCATCTCGCGAATCATGCGCATGTGTGCGGGGGCCAGCCCACCCCGTCCCAGCTCCCACTGGCGCTCGTGGTGCAGCAGGCGCAGGGTCTCAGCCAGCAGTGTGGTGCCCAGGCCTTCGAGCATCAGCTCGGAGGCGAAACCCGGTTCGTAGAGCTCGCGGCAGATCCGGGTGAGCAGCAGTTTGATCCTTTCGCTGCGCAGATTCATGCAATCGCGGGGGCGCTGTGACACCAGCAGCGACCGACCGTCCTCGTCGAGGGCAGCAACACTGTCGAGAAACAGGAACATGTTGCGCTGGACGCCGGCCCCGCCGCCTCCCTCGTAGCGATGCTTCGCAGGCACGAATATCACCTCCCCCAGAGGTTGGGGATCGATGAAATAATCAGCCAGTCGGCCATGCGCGGCGGGTGTGCGCGGGGCGATGCGCATATCGAAGAAATGGACGCCATTGGTGTGCAGGCCGCCGCTGACTGGCGACGTTCTCTCGTAGGAACCGCTGATGGCGGTAAACAACGACAGGGTCACCTGCTTGCGGTCCTGCCACAGCCCTGGCATGAACTTCTCGCTGAGGTACCGGCGTTCCGCCGACGCCGTGGCGGAAGGTCTGGTATCCGATGGACGCAAACCTGTCACCTGACCGTCCATATGTTGCCCGTCGCTCCGCTGGTACACGCGCATAGGATCGACGCCTGATAGCGTCAGAAGCTCAGCTGCCACCTGGCTCGATCTTAAGTAACACGGGCCGGGGGATCAACCGGCGAAGCCGTCGCTCCACGTCCAGGGAAAGTGTTAATGGCGCCATCGATAAAGTCTGGCGCTTCGACGAATATGCCTGCGTTGTAGGGATCCTGTTTTGCTCGTAGGCTTTCGACCATGATGAAAAGCCAGGCATTCGAGCCCGCACGTCATCCACTCACGAAGGTAGACGAACGTGAAAGTTGCTGTCCTGCACGCCCCCCTGGATATACGGATCGATGAGGTCCCAAGGCCCGAAGTCGGCCCCGGCGACTTGCTGGTGAAAGTCGCGTCCGCGGGTATCTGTGGCACCGACCTGCACTTCCGCCACATGGGCCCGCGCTTCGCCGGTAAGCCGATGCCGCTGGGTCACGAATGGGCCGGTGAGGTAATTGAAGTTGGCGCCTATGTCACCCGGTTCAAGGTGGGCGAACGTGTGGCCTACAACTCCAACAACAGCCCTGCCGATATGGGGCGCGGGGGCGAGTGCGGCGGTTTCAGCAACTACGTGGTGCTGCGGGATGTGGACAACCACGCTCGCTCCCTGTGCCGACTGCCGGACAATGTCAGCTATGACCACGCCGCCCTGGTGGAGCCCATTTCCGTCGGCACCCACGCGGTGAACCGCGCCAATCCCCAGCCGGGGGAAACCATTGCCCTGTTCGGAGCCGGCCCCATCGGCCTCGGTATCATCATGACTCTGGCAGGCCGCCGCTTTGACGACGTTGTTGTCTTCGATCTCTCCCCGCTGCGCCGGGAGCTGGCCATGAAGGTGGGCGCCCGTGCAGCCTACGATCCCCGGGAGAATTCCCCCGAGCAGGTGCTGGGGGAACTGCGCGGCCACGGTGCCATCTGGGGTGTGCCCCATCCCAGGACCGACATCTACATCGAGGCCAGTGGTGCTCCGGGCCTGCTGGCGGACATCTGTCGTTTCTGTAACAAGGGCAGCCGCATCATCACCGTCGCCGTGCACCGCCAGCCGCTGACATTGGACGGCACGAAGATCATGAGCAAGGAGATCACCCTGATCGGCTCACAGGGCTACCCGACCGAATTCCCCGAGGTAATGACGAAAATCGCCAGCGGGGAAATCGCCCCCGAAAGCATGATCAGCCACCGCTTCCCCTTCGAGCAATTCAAGGAAGCTTTTCAAGTGGCAGACAATGCGGGCCAGGCTGCCAAAGTTGTCCTGCAGTTCAACTGACAAGTCCGGGAAACAATCTTCATGACCACAATGACATTCGATGAAATCGTGAATGCCGCGCGCGAAGCCACCGGCGGCCTGCCCGATCCGGACAAGGACACGTGGCAGGAAGGGCTGGAAATCCTACTGCGGGATCATGCCAAGGCCAATGTGCTCACCGGGCGTGGCCAGGACATCATCAAGCGCCGCTACGTCAACGCCCTGGCATCGCGCATGCAAGTGGACGACTACATCCGCACGAACCCGCAGGTACTGGAGACACCCGTCGAGCGTCCGGTGTTCATCCTCGGCCTGGTGCGCACCGGCACCACCATGGCGAGCTACCTCATGGATGCGGATCCCGCCACCCGCTCGCTGCTGCGCTGGGAAGCCTACAACGTCGCGCCCCCCGCCGCGCCCGGCCTGACCCGCACCGATCCCCGCTGTCTGGCGGAAACGGCCCAGGACGAGGAGATGATCAAGAGCAACCCTGGCATGTTCGCCACCCACTTCGAGGCGGCGGACGGCCCCACCGAGTGCGTGCACCTGCTGGCCCAGGATTTCCGCTCCATGATGTTCACGGCACTGTCCACCACGCCGGTGTACGCCGACTGGATTCTGCACTGCGACATGAGTTCCGCCTTCGAGCACCGCAAGCGGGCATTCCAGATCCTGCAATCCACCAACCCTGGCCGCTGGGTGTTGAAGATGCCGTCGGATTCCGTGTTCATCCCCTGGATCTTCAAGACCTTTCCCGATGCCAGGGTGATATGGACGCACCGGGACCCGTACGCCGCCTTCGCCAGCTCCTTCAGCATGCGCGGCAAATCCCGCTTGCTATTCAACAAGCACATGGACATGGACTACATGCGCTGCAAGTGGCCGCTGCAACTGGGGTTACATCTGCGCCGGCCGCTGGAACTGGCACGGGAGCGGCCCGACGATATCTACAACCTGTATTACGACGACATGATGGCGGACCCCATTGCGGCGATGAAGCAGGTTTACGCCTGGCTCGGCGACGAGTGGACCGACGCGGCGGCAGCCGGCATGAACCAGTGGCTGGCCGACAACCCGCAAAACCGCTTCGGCAAGCATGCCTACTCGCTGGAGGAATGGGGTTTCACCCGAAAGGAACTGGAGCCCTATGTCGCCGATTACCTGAAGGCGCACCCTGTCGCCAGCGCAGAGGAAGATTGAGCCATGAGCAGGAGCTTGTTTGATCTGACGGGAAAGGTGGTGCTCTCCACTGGCGCCAACAGCGGCATCGGCCTCGCCTTCCTCCATGGCTGTGCCAGGCAGGGCGCAGACGTGGTGGTATGGGGCCGCCGCGCCGACAGGAATGCCGAGGCGGTGCAGGAACTGCTGGCCCTGGGCGCCCCCCGCGCGCACGCCGAGGCGGTGGACGTGTCCGACGAAGCGGCGGTCGACGCCGCTTTCGCCTCCACTCTGGAGGCCATGGGCCGGGTGGACTGTGTGTTCGCCAACGCCGGCTACCAGAACCGGGCCACGTCCTTTCCCGACATGAGCAGCGAGATGTACCACGACCTGCTCAACGTCAACCTGCACGGCGCGTTCTACACCCTGCGGGCCGCCACCCGGCACATGCGCGATCGCGCCCAGGCCGGCGACCCCGGCGGCTCGATCGTGGTGTGTGGCAGCTTGTCGATCTTCCAGGGCCGTCAGGGCCTCGAACACTACGCCGCCGCCAAGGGCGCCCTCAACGCCATGGTGAAGGGATTGGCGGTGGAGATGGGCCAGTACGGCGTGCGCGCCAACATGATCGCCCCCGGCTTCATCCTGACCGGCATGACCGACGACAACCCCCAGGCCGAGGGCATGAAAAAGCACTTTGCCGCCATCACCCCCCTCAAGCGCCCGGGGTATATGGCCGACATCCAAGGCCCGGCGGCCTACCTGGCGTCCGATGCGTCGTCCTTCCACACGGGCGATGTGCTGGTGGTGGACGGCGGGCGCACGGTGAACAGTCAATGACCACTGCAACCGCCAATGCCTGCTTCTACCTGGAGACTTCCAGAATGCTCGCGGACGGTCGCGTGCTCTGGCTGCGCCCGGTGCTGCCGGAGGACGAGCCGGCGCTGCAGCGCGCCTTCGGCAAGCTGACGCCGGACGAGATCTAGCGGCGTTTCTTCGCGCCGCGGAAGGCCCTGTCACACGCGATGGCCACGCGCTTCACGCAGATCGACTACGACCGCCAGATGGTGCTGATCCTGACCGAGCACGGCGCCCCGGGCACCATGGAGTACTACGACCAGAGCGTGGTGACGGTCAGGCTGCCGCTGGATGACGCCAGGACGGACTGAACGGCGGCAAACTGCACATTCCCGCATGAGCGGGTTGCGTCCCCCTCCCCCGCACACGACCCATGAACGCCGGGTACCACCACGACAGCCAGTGCCGCGCTGGCTGTCCTGCGAGGACCGACTGCGGCATGGATGCCGCAGTCGAGACTACAGGGATGTATTCACGGCGAGTCCGAGCAGGATAGCCGGCGTGGCACTGGCGGGCCGGAAATACCTGCGTTGTCGCGGACGTGGCCCGCTCCTACTTCTTCCAGTGCTTCGCAAACGAGCGGATCAGCGAAGTCTGGTACTTCGCGTCGGCGATCAGCACGTCGGCCGTCACCGACGCGAGCACGCGGCCGTCGGTCTCCACCACGAAGAAGTGCGGGAACATCTCGAAGTCCGGAAAACCGTCGAGGAAGGCCTTGTTGGGGTTGTCGTCGCCGTAATAGACGCGCAGCACCTCGAAGCCCTCGTAGAACAGGCGCGCCGCTTCGGGATCCTCGCGGAAATGGCGGTCCAGCAGGAAGCACCACACGCACCAGTCCCCGCCCACCATCACCAGCACACGGCGCTCGTGCTCCCTGGCCGCGGCGAGCGCGAGCTCCAGGTCGGCGGCCGGATCACGCCCGGCAGAGAAGGTGACGGACCACTCCGGCAGCCCCGGCACCACCGCCGCGGCGGCGCGCGCCTCCTCGACATCGCCCGCCGTGGCGCGTGCGCACCCGCCGGCGCCGGCAAGCAGCACGACAGCAAGGAGCAGTGACAGCACAGCACTGCCCGCAATACCGGCAGAGCGACGGGCGGCATGCATCTCGATGTCTGTTCGCATGGAAATTACCCTACAATCCGGGCTGCTCAAAACTGGCAGGGTACACCGGAGGTTGATGATGGCACTGGACATCCAGGACAAGTTCGCGATCGAGGAACTGCTGCGGCGCGCGTGTTACAACGCCGACTACAATCCGCCCGAATCGATGCGCGCGATATACACGCCCGATGCCGTGTTCGAGGTGCCGGCGATGGACATCAGCTGCAGGGGCATCGACAACATCATCGCCTTCTTCACCCAGAGCCGCGCGGGCTTCTCCTCGGCGCGGCATGTTATCAACAACGTCGTGGTCGAGGGAGATGGCGACACGGCGAAATCCTCCGCCTACCTGCAGGTGCTGCGCACCGACGAAGGCGCGATCGGCGTCGTGTCGGTGGGACGCTACCTAGATACGCTCGAGCGCACCGCCGACGGCTGGCGCCTCGCGCACCGCTCGGTGGCGATCGGGTGAGCTATTTCGTCCTGAAGTACGACATGCGCGCGCCGCAGCCCGGCGTGCCCGTCGAGGCGCTCTACGCCGCCGCCCTCGAGCAGATCGCCTGGGCCGACCGCAACGGCTTCGGCACGCTGATGCTGGCCGAGCACCACGGCAACGACGACGGCTACCTGCCGGCGCCGCTCATGCTGGCAGCCGCCGCGGCCGCGCGCACGGAACGCATGCGCATCCGCGTGCAGGCGCTGATCCTGCCGCTGCACGACCCGATCCGCGTCGCCGAGGATCTCGCGATCCTCGATCTCATCAGCCGCGGCCGCGCCGAGGTGACCGTGGCCGGCGGCTACCTCGCCTCGGAGTTTCGCATGTTCGGCGTCGCGCTGAAGGATCGCGGGCGCCTGGTCGAGGAAGGCGTCGAAGCGATGAAGAGGGCCTGGAGCGGCGAGCGCTTCGCGTTTCGCGGCCGTGAGGTGCACGTCACGCCGCGCCCGCTGCAGCGCCCGCACCCGCCGCTCATCCTCGGCGGTGCGAGCGAGGCCGCTGCGCGCCGCGCCGCGCGCATCGCCTGCGGCTTCAACCCCGCGATGCCCGAACTGCACGCGGTGTATCGCGCCGAGTGCGAACGCCTCGGCAAGACCCCGGGGCGCGAGGAGCGCATGGGGCCGGTGTTCCTGCACCTCGCCGAGGACCCCGATCGCGCCTGGGCGCGCATCGCGCCGCACGCGCTGCACGAGACCAACAGCTACGGCCGCTGGATGGCGGAATCGATGGGCGACAAGGCCGTGTACCGCGAATCGACCGACGCCGCGCAACTGCGCGCGAGCGGCGCCTACACCATCGTCACGCCCGGCGAGTGCCTGCAGATCGCGCGCGACCTCGGCCCGGGCGGGCGCCTCGCCTTCCATCCGCTGATGGGCGGCATGGACCCGGATCTCGGCTGGGAATCACTCGAGTTGCTGCGTACCCGCGTGATGCCGCATCTCGAGATCGAGCCCCCGCTGCTGCCCGGCCCCTGAACCCCCGGAGAAGACACCATGATCCTGTTCCGGCAACTCTTCGACCAGCAGTCCTCGACCTACAGCTACCTGCTCGCGGATCACGCGACCCGCGAGGCGGTGCTGATCGACCCGGTGTTCGAGCAGGTGCCGCGCGAGGTCGCGCTGATCCGCGAGCTCGGGCTGACGCTGCTGTGCACGCTCGAGACGCATGTGCACGCCGATCACGTGACCGGCGCCTGGTTGCTGCGCGAGGCACTGGGCTCGCGCATCGTGCTGGCCGCGGCGGGCGGCGCGAGCGGGGCCGATCGCGAACTGCGCCACGGCGACCTGGTGCGCTTCGGCGGACGCAGCCTCGAGGCGCGCGCCACGCCGGGGCACACCAACGGCTGCATGAGCTACGTGCTCGACGACCATGGCATGGCGTTCACCGGCGATGCGCTGCTGATCCGCGGCTGCGGGCGCACCGATTTCCAGGAAGGCAGCGCTCGCCTGCTCTATCGCTCGATCCACGAGCAGATCTTCACGCTGCCCGATGAGTGCACCGTCTACCCCGGGCACGACTACGGCGGTTCCACGGCCTCGTCGGTCGGCGAGGAGCGACGCTTCAACCCGCGCCTCGGCGGCGCGATCCGCGAGGAGGATTTCGCCGGCTACATGGACAACCTGGGCCTCGCGCACCCCAAGCTGATGGACAAGGCCGTGCCGGCCAACAAGCTCTGCGGCAAGCCGGCCGTGGACATGCCCGCGCCGGGCGGGCAGGACTGGGCGCCGCTGCGCCTCACCTACGCGGGCTTGCGCGAGATCGATCCGCAATGGGTCGAGGAGCACCGCGGCGAGGTGCTGGTGCTCGACGTGCGCGAGCCGGGCGAGTTCGACAGCGTGCTCGGGCATATCGCTGGCGCGCTGCTGCTGCCGCTCGGGGAGCTGGGCGGGAAACTCGACAGCCTGCCACGCGATCGCCCCGTGGTCGCCGTGTGCCGCTCGGGGGCGCGTTCGGCGCGCGCCACGCAGATGCTCGAGCAGGCGGGCTTGCGCGCCGCCAACCTCGCCGGCGGCATGCTGCGCTGGCGCGCGCAGGGGCTGGCGGTCGAGGCCGGCGGGGAATGACGCGCCAGCGCGCGTGATGCGTCGACGCGCACCCGCCCGGCGCGGCTGGTGCGCGTCGGGCAATGTCCCTAAGATACCGCCCTCGCCAGGCCCAGCACCCCGGAACCCGCCATGCCCATCAGCGCCATCCAGGACATCATCGAGGACATCCGCCAGGGTCGCATGGTGATCCTGATGGACGACGAGGACCGCGAGAACGAGGGCGATCTGATCATCGCCGCCGAGGCGGTGACGCCGGAGCTGATCACCTTTTTCGCCTCGCATGCCTGCGGCCTGATCTGCCTGCCGATCACCGAGGAGCGGGCGCGCCGCCTGGCGCTGCCGCTGATGGTGCAGAAGAACCAGTCGCAGCACGAGACCAACTTCACCGTCTCGATCGATGCCGCCGTGCTGCCGGCGCCCGGCATCACCTCCGCGGGACGCGCCGCCACCGTGCTCGCCGCGGTAGCGCGCGACGCGCAGGCCGCCGACATCGTGCAGCCGGGCCACATCTTCCCCCTGGTCGCCAAGCCCGGCGGCGTGCTGACGCGCGCCGGTCACACCGAGGCGGGCTGCGACCTCGCGCGGCTCGCGGGTTTCGAGCCGGCGGCGGTGATCGTGGAGATCGTGAACGAGGACGGCACCATGGCGCGCCGCCCGCAGCTCGAGGAGTTCGCGGATCGTCACGGGCTGCGCATCGGCACCATCGCGGATCTCATCGCCTACCGCGCGCTGCACGACCAGACCATCGCGCGTCGCCACGAGAAGCCGATCGACACGGCGCACGGTCCGTTCCGGCTGGTCACCTACGTCGACCAGATCGACGGCGCGCTGCATTTCGCGCTGATAGCCGGCGAGATCGATCCGGAGCAGCCGGCGCTGGTGCGCGTGCACGTGATCAACACGCTGCGCGACCTGTTCCTGGCCGAGCGTCCCGGCAAGGCGAAGAGCTGGTCGCTCGCCGCTTCGCTGGCGCGTATCGCGGCCGAGGGCAACGGCGTGCTGGTGCTCGTGTCGCGGCGCGAGAGCGCCGAGGACGTGCTCAGCCAGATCGAGATGTTCCCGGAAGTACCGCAGCGGCGCGGCAGCGCCAGCGAGATGGGGCAGAACTTCTGGCGCGTGAACGGCACTGGCTCGCAGATCCTGAAGGATCTCGGCGTGCACCGCATGCGCCTGCTGAGCTCGCCCACGCGCTTCAGCGCGATTTCGGGCTTCAACCTCGAGATCACGGAGTTCGTCGAGAACGTGTAGGTCCGCATTCATGCGGACGGGTGCGTTACGCGCGCCGGGACCCGTTCAGTACACCAGCTCGAACCAGCGCCGCTCGGCGCGCAGCCGCTCCTTGCGCTCCTGCCAGGCATCGGGCGACCCCGCCAGGCCCGCGAACACGCGGTCCAGCGTCTCGAGGATGTCTGCCTTGCCGGCGACGTACACCCGGCAGCTCTCGCCCGCGAGCATTTCCCGGACCTCGGCCGCGCGCTCCTCGATCGCGTAGTCCATCGCGATGGGATCGGCCCAGTGCGGGCGCGGACTCAGTGCCTTGAAGGCCTGGAAGGTCGCGCGGTCGTAATACTCGCCGAAGTCGTCGCGCTCGTCGTTCATGTACAGCAGTTCCAGCCCGCTCATCGCGCCGTGGAACAGGCGGACCTTGCCCTGCCAGTCCGGGTGGCGGCGGTAGAGCCCGGCGACGAAGGCGCGAAACGGCGCGATGCCGGTGCCCATGCTGATCAGCAGCAGGTCCGTGGCCGGATCCGCGGGAATCTCGAACGGCAGGCCGAACGGCCCGTTGATCGTGATCCTGTCCCCCGGCTGCAGGTCGCACAGGTAATTGGAGGCCACGCCGCGGTATTCCTCGCCGCTGTACTCGTCGATGTAATTGCAGCGCCTCACGCACAGCGTGACGTGCGCGATGCCGGAGGCATCGGGCTCGCAGTCGGCGGCGAGGCTGTAGAGGCGGAAATGGTGCGCATGACCGAGCGCGTGCGGCCCCGGCACGATCACGCCGACGCTCTGGCCGGCCGTGGCGCGGAAATCCGGCGCTGCCAGTTCCAGCCGCAGTTCCCGCACCTCGACGCTGCCCGCGGGCGTGATGCGCTGGGTGGCGAGCAGCGTGGCGACGAAACGCTGGCCGTGATCGTAGTCCTGCAGTCGCATGGTGCCTCCGGTTCAGGAATCTTCCGCTGGTGGTGTCGGTGCATTGCGTTCGCAGCCGCCGCAATTGCCGCAGCCGCCGATGTTCTCCCGCGCTTGCGCGCTGGCGCCGCCGAGGCGACGCACGCCCAGCACGACGCCGGCGAGCAGCGCCACGATCGCCAGCGCCTGCAGGTAATGGGCCGCGGCGCTCATGCGCCCAGCCCCGCGAAGCCCATGAAGGCGAGCGAGAGGATGCCGGCGATGAACAGGCTGATCGCGGTCCCGGTGGCCAGGTCGGGCAGCTCGGCGAGCTCGAGCTTTTCGCGGATGCCGGCCATCAGCACCAGCGCCAGCGTGAAACCGGCACCGGCACCGAGGGCATAGACCAGGCATTGCAGCAGCCCGTAGCCCTTGCTGGTCTGGAACAGGGCGAGCGCGAGGATCGCGCAGTTCGTGGTGATCAGCGGCAGGAAGATCCCGAGCGCGCGGAACAGCGCCGGGCTGTACTTGCGGACCACCATCTCGACGAGCTGCACCGCGGCGGCGATCACCACGATGAACGACACCAGCTGCAGGTAGAGCGCCCCGATCGCCGCCAGCGCCGCGTGGATCGCGTAGGCACACAGCGAGCTGACCAGCATCACGAACGTCACCGCCGCGCCCATGCGGCTCGCGGTGGCAATCTTCCCCGATACGCCCAGGAAGGGGCAGATGCCGAGAAAGTACACCAGCACGAAGTTGTTGATCAGGCAGGCGCCGAGGAATATCGAGGCCAGTGACTGTTCGGGCATCAGCTCGCCTCCTGCACACGCGCGCCGGCTTCGCGCCGGCGCCGCCACCAGGCTATCGCCAGCAGCCAGGCGCCAAGGGTGAAGAAGCCGCCGCTCGGCAGCAGCATCACGGTCCACGGCTCGAACCGGCTGCCGAAGACGCCGATCCCGAACAGGCTGCCGCTGCCGAGCAGTTCGCGCACCCCGCCCAGGCAGAGCAGCGCGAGGCTGAAGCCCAGCCCCATGCCGAGACCGTCGAGGAAGGAGCGCAGCGGGACGTTGCGCGCGGCAAAGGCCTCGGCGCGCCCGAGGATGATGCAATTGACCACGATCAGCGAAATGAAGGCGCCGAGCGCCGCGTGCAGCGCGAGGCTGATCGCCTGGATCAGGTAATCGACCACGGTGACGAAGGTGGCGATGACCAGGATGAAGCTCGCGATCCGCACTTCACGCGGAATGACGTTGCGCAGCAACGAGACCAGCAGGCTCGACAGGCACAGCACGAAGGTGGTCGCCAGGCCCATGGTCAGGGCGTTGAGCGCCGAATTGCTCACGGCGAGCGTCGGGCACATGCCGAGGACCTGCACGAACACCGGGTTCTCGCGCCACAGCCCCCGCAGGAGATCATCTGCCGGGCTGCCGGGCCCGGGCACTGTCGCGCTCACGGGGCGTCCCCTTCGAGCCGCCCGGCCTGCGCATGCAGCAGCGGCGCCCACTGCGCGGTGCTGGCGGCGATGATCCCGGCGACGGCGCGCGAGGAAATGGTCGCGCCGGTGATCGCGTCGAACTGCCAGGGCTGGTTGCGCTTGCCGGCAGGCACCGCCTCCGCGGCCTGTGCCACGCGAGCCCCGTCCTGCGACAGCGGTACCGCGAGGCCGGCGAAGGAGCCCACGAAGACGGGATCGGTGATGATCTTGTCGCCCAGTCCCGGCGTCTCGCGGCTGGCGAGCACGCGCATCCCGGTCACCTGGCCCCGCGCGGGCGAATAGCCGTAGATCAGGCCGATCAGGTCCTGGTAGCCCATGCCGCTGGCCTCGATCGCGACACCGACCACGCGATTCCCGGCGTCGAGCCCGAGGTAGAAGGCGGCCGCTTCCCCTGGCGCGGCCGGCCCGATCATTCCCCCGGCGTCGCGGCGCATGGGCTGCACCGTCACCGCCCCGGGCAGCACGGCGAAGATCGCCTGGTGCAGCAGCTCGGCGCGATTGCGCGCGATCGCCGGAGCGGTCAGCAGGTAGGCCGTCACGATCAGCAACGCGCAGATGCTGCCGATGCCGACCAGCGCGCGGTACATCGCCGCGGCACCGGTGGCCGGGGTTGCAGCTGCATTGCTCATCGCTGCCGGCCCCTGGCGCCGAACGCCACCGGCTGGATCAACCGGTCGAGATGCGGCGACACCGCGTTGCCGAGCAGGATCGCGTACATCACGCCTTCGGGCATGCCGCCCCAGTAGCGGATCACCACGACCAGCGTGCCGATCAGCGCGCCGTAGAGCAGCACGCCGAGGCGGCTCACCGGCGAGGCGACCATGTCGGTGGCCATGAATACCGCGCCGAGCATCAATCCGCCGGCCGAAAGCATGAAACCGGGCGGCGCGTAGCGCGCCGGGTCGAGTTGGTGGCAGACCAGGCTCAGCAGCGCGACGGTGCCGAGTATCGCCGCCGGGATGCGCCAGTCGAGCATGCGCCGCGCCGCGAGGTAGAACCCGCCGAGAAGGATCAGCAGCGCGCAGGTCTCGCCGCTCGATCCCGCGCTCAGCCCGAGGAAGAGATCGACGCCCGAGGTCAGCTCTCCCTCGAACTTCATCTGCGCCAGCGGTGTCGCACCGCTCATCGCATCGGGCGCCGGGTGCATGAACGGTGCGGCCAGCACCGAGGCCGGCAGCGAGCTGAAGCGCCCGGCATCGAAAGCGGCCGTCCAGGTCGTCATGGCCGTCGGGAACGCCGCCTGCAGGAATGCCCGCGCGACCAGCGCCGGGTTGAAGGCGTTGTAGCCGAGTCCGCCGAACAGGAACTTGGCCATCGCCACGCCGAGGAAACCGCCGAGCGCCACCATCCACAGCGCCAGCCCCGGGGGCAGCGTCAGCCCGTAGAGCAGGCCGGTGATGGTGACCGACCAGTCGCTCACCGTACTCGGCTTGCCGGCGAGGCGGCACAGCAGGTGCTCGCTCAGCACGCAGGAGACCGTCGCCACCGCGATGCCCAGCAGCGCGGCGAGGCCGAAGGCGTACACGGCGAAGGCAACCACCGGCAGCAGCGCCAGCACCACGTTGAACATGATGCGCTCGACCCCGACCCCGGCGCGGATGTGCGGCGAGGAGGCGATATCGAGGGTTCGCGCCGGCGCGCTCACGGGGCGGCCCTCTTCTTGCGCACGGCGTTCTTGGCGACGCGGAACGACTGCACGAGCGGAATGTGCGACGGGCACACGAAGGAACAGCAGCCGCATTCGAAGCAGTCGAACAGCTGCAGGCCGTCGGCCATCTCCTCGAAGCGTTCCTTGCGCGCGAAGCGCCCGAGGTCGCAGGGATTGAGATTCATAGGGCAGGCCTGCACGCAGTAGCCGCAGTGGATGCACGGGTACTCGACCGCTGGCCGACCCGTTTCGGCGCGCGTGAAGGCGACGAATCCCGAGGTGCCCTTGGTGATCGGTATGTCGAGGCTCGCGAGCGCCTGGCCCATCATCGGCCCCCCGAGGAAGA
The DNA here is from genome assembly GCA_016718385.1 of Gammaproteobacteria bacterium. Classification (GTDB taxonomy): domain Bacteria; phylum Pseudomonadota; class Gammaproteobacteria; order Pseudomonadales; family UBA5518; genus UBA5518. Next base: position 641,682 of record JADKDK010000004.1, on the reverse strand, counting down.
CCATGCTGAGCTCCTCGCTGACGCCGACGTGCTCGAGCGCGAAGCGCAGCGGCGTGCCGATCGGGATGCGGTAGTTGCCGCGCTGGCGCACGCCCGGCCCGGTGATCGTCACCACGCGCTCCTGGATGCCCTGCCCGCGCGGCAGCAGGCGGCCGATCTCGGCGCAGGTGGCGACGTTGACCGTGAGCACGCCGACGTCGCTGGGCAGCCCGCCGGCGGGCACCGTGCGCCCGAGCAGCGCCTTGATCAGCATCTTCTCGGCGCCCTGCGGATACTTGACCGGCAGCAGCTCCACGCCGACCTCACTCCCCGCGGGGTACTGCGCGCGCAGCACCTCGGCCGCATCGGCCTTGTTGGCCTCGATGCCGATCAGCGCGCGCCGCGCGCCGCTGACCTTCAACAGGTAGCGGATGCCCCGGAAGATGTCGCGCGGCTGCTCCAGCATGACCCGGTGGTCGGTGCTCAGGTAGGGCTCGCACTCCACGCCGTTGATCACCAGCGTGTCGACGGGCTTGTCGGGCGGGGGCTTCAGTTTGACGTGGGTCGGAAACGCCGCGCCGCCCAGACCGACGATGCCGGCCCACTGGATCGCGCGCAGGATCTGCTCGGGGCTCGCCGTGTCCACGTCGCAGGGTGGCCCCTCGATCGCCTCCTGGGTCGAGCCGGGGTGCGGTTTGAGGTAGATCGCCGGCTGCATGCGCCCACTGATCGACGGCGCCAGCTCGATGCCCTCGATGCGACCGGAAGCCGGTGCGTGCATGGCGACCGACAGCGGGCCGTCGGGCTCGGCCAACAGCTCGCCGCGCAACACCTCCTGCCCCGCGCGCACCACCGGCAGCGCCGCTTTGCCGGCATGCTGCAGCAGCGGCACGATCATCAGCGGCGCGAACGGGAACTGCCGGATCGGCTGCGCGGCCGTGTCCGCCTTCGACTCCGGCGGGTGGACGCCGTGGGCGAAACCGCGTCGGCCGAGCAGGCGACTCAGGCTCGGCGGCATGATCGGCTGCTCCGCTCAGTTGTACTTCTCACCGCGCTCTATCCACCTGGCGATATCGGGCGCACTGCGGTCGGCGGGCAGCCCGGGATGGATGACCCGCGCGGTACACTTCTCCGCGGCCTTGACCAGGTCGCTGTACGGGCCACCGGCCGGGTTCCTGATATACGCCTTGCCGTCGGCGCCATAGGCGAAGATCGCGTCGTTGATGCGCGTGCACTCGTCGCAGGCGGTGCACTCGGCCGAATCCAGCCACGGCGCCATGGCCTCGCCGCCGCCCGCCGTTGCCGGCGTCGTTGCCGTGGCGAGGTCCGCGCCGGGCATGACCGCCGGCTCGAGCGCGGCGACGCTGCCCGGGTCGCTCGCCAGGCGCAGCAGGCCGGCGGTGAGGCGCGCCATGACCGCGCGTTCGATCTCCGCCTCGCCGCGCGCGGCGCTCACCGTCGCCGCACCCGTGCGCGCGAGGTCGCGCAGCAGGAACCAGAAATCGCGGCGTTCCTCGGTGCTGCGCACCATGGTGGCATCGACCAGCAGGCGCCCGAGCTGCTGGCGCCGGTCCACCGTCCAGATGAACGGGTACTTGCCCTCGCGCTCGCCCGCCTCGAGCGCGAGGAACTCGGCCAGCGGCACCATGTCGTCATGCCAGGTGTCGGGCGGCGCGGTGCGGAAGTGCTTGCGAAAGCGCGCCTCGGTCATCGCGAAATCGGCGAAGGTCAGCGGCAGCTGCATCGTTTGCGCGCGCCCGCCGTCGCGGTAATCGAGCCGGTAGCTCGGCCAGGTTTCGGCCTGCGCCGGGTTTCCCGACAGGTCGATGCACTCGGCGAGCGTGCGCCCCCGGTCCGGGTCGTAGCGAAACAGCGGGTAGGCGCGCGACTCGACCGCCAGGCGCGCCTGCTCGTGGCCCATGTCGTCGCCGATGCCGTGCTCGGGCTGGCAGGAGGTGTAGAGGTTGAACAGCGCCGGGCGCCGCGTCCGCAGCCCCTGGATGAAGCCCTCGATCATGTGCCCCGGGTGCGCGATCGTGCTCTGCATCACGTAGGTGGTGCGATGCGCCAGGCCGATCAGGCCGATCTCCTTGCGGATCTCCTGCTTGCCCGACTGCGCGGCACCGAACTGCGCCATGTCCGAGACCTGCCCGAGGAATCCCGAGGTGCAGGCCTGGCCGCCGGTATTGGAGTAGACCTGCGTGTCGAGGACCACCACCTTGATCGGCTTGCCCGACATCATCGCGCGGGACAGGTTCTGGAAGCCGATGTCGTACATCGCCCCGTCGCCGCCCAGCGCGACCACCGGCGGACACAGCGCGAACTCCTCGTCGCTGAACTGCTGCCAGTCGAAGCGGGCGAGGAACTCCTCGTGCTCGGCGGCGACGTAGCGGCCCTCGAGCTCGAGCTCGGCGCTGCGCACCAGGCGAAAGCCCGCGGCCATCTTGGCCATGTGCCCTTCGAACACGCCCATCGCGAGCGAGGGAGAATCCTGGAACAGATGGTTGGCCCACGGGAACGGGTAGGGATTGAACGGCCAGGTGCTGCCCCAGACCGAGGAGCAGCCCGTGGAGTTCAGCAGGCCCATGCTCGAGCGCCCGCGCCCGGTCGTGCCCTCGCGGTAGCGCCAGCGCAACTCCTTCAGCCCGGCCACCAGGGAATTCATCCGCTTCAGCCAGGCCGCGTCGATGGGCTGCGAGCCCTGCTGCGCCTCGATCCGCCGCGCGAGCCCGGCCAGCGTGAGTTCGCGGCCGTCGTCGGCCGCGAGCGCCGCGGCGATGGCCTCGGTATCGTCCACGTTCACCTCGGCGATCAGGCGCGTCTGCATGTGGCGCTCCAGGCGCCCGATCAGCCCGTCCAGGTAGGCCACGTGGCGTTCCACGCGCGGTCGCATCAACGCCTCCACCGTCGCGACGAACAGGTGCACCACGGTCTTTTCCGAGCAGCCGAGGCAGGCGCCGTCGCCGCTGGCGAACGACAGGTAAGCCTGCTTGTCGAGCAGGATGGTCTCCAGCGCGCCGATGCCCTGTTCGAGGTCCTCGACGCGGATGTAGCGCGGCGGCGTGGTCGGCAGGTCGCGCCAGAAATCCCAGTTGCGCCGCAGCTCCTCGACGCTCGCCGGCGTCTGCACCAGCGCCTCGAGCGCGTTGTCGTCGCAGACCGCGACGCACTCCATGCAGCCCTTGCAGGTATAGGGGTTGACCGTGATGCTGAGCAGGCCGCCGCTGCCGGCCTCGCCCTTTTCCGGGACGCGGAAGTACGGTTTGCTCAACGCGAACTGGAAGCTGCCGATCTCCTCCAGGAAGGCATCGAATTCCACGCGCAGCGTCGAGCCCTGCCCGGCATCGATCTGCGCCGACAGGTAGTCGCCGACGGCCATGCGCAGCATCTGCGGCACCGCGTCCGCGTCGGCGGCGGCGTTGAGCAGCTGGCGCAGTTTGGGCTCTAGCCGGCGCAGGTGCCCGGGGAGCTGCTGCGCCGCGATGCCGCGCCGGCGCAGGCGCGTCACCACCGTGTCGAAGACCGCACCGATCTCGCTGACCAGGCCGGGAATCGCGGTGTCCGGGCACACGGTGTAGCACTTGCCGCAGGCGGTGCAGTTCTCCGCGATCCAGCGCGGGTGCTGGAAGCGGATGCCGCTCATGTCGCGGAACATCGCCGAGCTGGCGGGCATGACGCCGAGGCTGATGAACGGGTCGGCGATGTTGTCCGAGCCCTGGCCGCGGGCGTAGAAGTTGCCGGTCTGCTCCCAGAAGCGGTGGATGTCGCTCTGCGCCGCGCGGCTCTGCGGCAGCTCGCGCACCGGCACCGGCAGCTCGCCGGCGCCCTGACGCGCGGCGGGCGTCTTCTCGCCCACGCTGCGGTTGGTGATCTCGCGCACCTCGTCGAAGCCGCGGCGCACCACGCGGATGTTGTCCTCCACCACGCGCGCGCCCTTGGCGCCGAACTTGTGCTGCAGCTGCGCGCGTATCGCGCCGAGCAGCTTGTCCCCGGTCAGTCCCGCCTCCTGCATCAGCGGCGAGGTGGCGAAGAAGGCGCCCTGGAACGCGATGCCCTGCATGCGCAGCTGCAGCTCCGGATCGGTGGCCTCGGCGCGCGCGATCGCGAAGGCGTCGAGGTAGAACACGCGGATGTCGCGATCGACGATCTGCTGGCGGTAGTGTTGCGCAATGCTGGCCCACACCTCGTCGGGCGAGCCGAGGTCGCTCTGCAGCACGAAGACCCCGCCGTCGCGCAGTCCCGCCAGCGCGTTGGTGTGCGCGAGCACGTGGGGATCGGGCGACAGCACCACGTCGACGTAGTAGAACTCGCAGTTGATGCGGATGGGCTCCGGCGCGGCGGCGAGGTAGTAGGTCGTCGGCTGGCCCTTCTTCTCCGAACCGTACTTGGGGTTGGCCTTGATGTGCAGGCCGAGCAGCTCGTAGAGCGTCATCGCGAGGTTCTTGCCCGTCGTGATCGCCCCCCAGCCCCCGATCGAGTGCAGGCGCACCGCGATGCTGCCCCTGGGCATCAGGTTCGGGTTCTCGCTGCCGCGCAGCGCCAGGTCGCGGATCCCGGGGTAGGCCGCGGCGATCGCCTCCTGCTGCAGCGCCTCCTTGGGCGTGCGCGCCTCGGCGTGCAGGAAGTCGATCGACAGGTAGTACTTCCGGCGCTGCGCAGCGCCGGGCAGCATGTTCTCGATCGCGCCGATCAGCCCCTCGGGTTGCAGGTCGCGGCTGCCCAGGCCGAAGGCGCCGGAGTACAGCGGTGGCAGCTCGTCGAGATCGCGGTAGGTCTCCAGCGCCGGCCACGGCGGGTCGCGCGGCTGCTTGCCGTTCTCCAGGCACTTGCCCAGCGTCGCGCGGATTTCGCGCATCAGCGGCAGGTCCGCCGCCAGCGGCTGGTCGGTGCGTTCGAGGACGGCGACGCCGCGGCGTCCCTTCAGCAGGCGCGCGATCGCCGGCGCCGGGAACGGCCGGAACATCAGCATGTTCACCACGCCGACACGGATCCTGCGCGTCTCGCGCAGGTAATCGGCCACGGCCTCGGCGCTGGGCACGGCACTGCCCTGGCAGACGATCAGGTACTCGGCATCCTCGCAGCGATACGGCATGACCGGGTGGTAGCCGCGCCCGGTCAGCTCGGCGAACTCGCGAAAGGCGCGTGCCGCGAGCTCGTCGATGTGATCGAAGAAGAACGGCCGCTGCGCCGCCACGCTCTGCATGTAGGCGTCCTGGTTCTGCACGATGCCGGCCATCAGCGCGTTGTCGACGTCCCAGAGCTCCGGGATGCGCCGCCGATGCGCGCCGAAGATCAGCTGCTGCGCGGGCGTGGGGCATTCGATCATGTCGTCCGGGCGACCGAGATAGGCGGCGATGAGCTCGCGCTCGGGCAGGCGCAGCGATTCGATCAGGTGCGTCGTGAGAAAGCCGTCCTGCGCCACGATGCCGGGCGTGAGCGCCAGTTCCGCGATGCGGTGCGCGACGAGGTTGAGGTCGGCGGCCTGCTGCGCGTTCGCGGCGAACAGCTGGAAGAAACCGGTGTCGTCGACGCAGTGGTAATCGTCGTGGCCCGCGTGCACGTTCAGCGAGGACTTGGTCATCGCGCGCGCGCCGACGTTCAGCACGTAGGTCAGCCGCTTGCCCACGGCCGCGTAGAGCGACTCGTGCATGTAGGCGATGCCCTGCCCGGAAGAGAAGTTCGCGGCCCGCAGGCCGGTCATCGCCAGACCCGCGGTGACCGCCGCCGCCGCGTGCTCGCCCTCTGGCTCGATGAAGATCAGCGGACGACCCGAGATGTTGATGTGTCCCTGGGCCACCGCCTCGGCCCAGTACTCGCCCATCTGCGTCGAGGGCGTGATCGGGTAGGCACCGGCGGCGTCGCTGGCCTCGCGCTCGCAGTGGATCACGACGCTGTTGCCGTCCATCGCCGCGGGCGTTCCCGGGAACCTGCAGGGGCTGTGCTTGCTGTTCATCCGTTCTCCAATCTGATGCTGTGCCTGCGCGGACCGCGGGCGCCGGTCAGCTCGCGCCGTCGCGCAGGCGCGAATGCCGCACGACCGGCGGGCTGGCCGCTCCCCTGAGCGGCCCGAGCACGGGATCGATCCAGACGATGGCCCCGGTCGGGCAGCGCTCGATCGGGGCCCGGTCCTGCCTGCAACCGTAATCGACCACCGGCAGGTTGCCGTGCATGCTGACCAGGCCATCGGCGGCATCCATCGCGCAGCGCCCGCAGGCGGTGCACCCGACCTCGCACTCCGCGAGCACCGTATCGCCGTGCTCGAGGTTGCGACACGCCACCCACAGCCGGTTCCCGAGCGCCTGCAGCGAGAACAGGTCGCGCGGGCAGACGCTGACGCAATCCCCGCAGGCCGTGCAGGCGGCTTCGTCCACCCGCGGCAGCCCGAACCCGTCCATCCGTATCGCGTTGAAATTGCAGCTGCGCTCGCAGTCGCCGAAGCCGAGGCAACCCCAGGCGCAGCCCTTGCCGCCGCCACCGACGGCCTGTGCCGCGCGGCAACTCGGCGGCCCGTGGTAATGCGCACGCTGGCGCGCCACGTTCGCGCCGCCGGCGCAGGCCAGCCGCGCGACGCGCCGCTCCTCGGCGCCCGCGGCCACGCCCAGGAAGCCGGCTATGCGCTGGCGCTGCTCGTCGGTGCCGACGGTGCACTTGCCGGGAAGTGCCGCGCCGCTCACCACGGCTTCGGCGAAGGCCCGGCAACCCGGAAACCCGCAGGCACCGCAGTTGGCGTGCGGCAGCATCTCCTCGACGACATCGATGCGCGGATCCTCGAACACGCGCAACCTGCGATTGGCAACACTCAGCAGGAACGCCAGCACGAAGGTCAGAGCGCCGATGGCGGCCACCGCCGTGAATACAGTCATGCGCGCCCACGCCCGTGCCAATCGCAGGAATCGAGGCACGACTCTATGCGCCGGGGCGGGGGCTGTCAAAACGCCACGCAGCCGCGTGCAGCCGGCCACGGATCCGGTTGATCCACATCAAGCGCGGATGGATCCGCCGCCTGCGTCTTGACCGTGGCGCGACCGGCTGGCTAGGCTGCGGCACCCTGAGCGATACCGGAGCAAGAGTGATGCGAGCAGCCGTGTTCGAAACCGCGGGCCAGCCGCTGGTCATCCGTGACGACGTCGAGATCATCGCGCCGCGCGCCGGCGAGGTGCGCGTGCGCGTGCACTATTGCGGCCTGTGCCACTCCGACTACAGCGTCGTCTCCGGCAGCTTCCCGTTCATGGGCCCGGTGATCGTGGGCCACGAGGCATCCGGCGTGGTCGAGTCGGTGGGCCCCGGCGTCACCCGTCTCGCGCCCGGCGACCCGGTGGTACTCACGCCGCTGCCGCCCTGCGGCAGCTGCTATTTCTGCCAGCGCGGCCAGCACAGCCTGTGCGTGAACGGCATCGGGATCGCCACGATGGCGTTGCCCGACGGCAACACCGGGCTCTCGCGCGGTGGCGAGACGCTGCTGCGCGGTGTCGGCCTCGGCGCGCTGGCCGAGTACGTGATCACGCCGGCGAACGGCGCGATCAAGGTCGACCCCGACGTGCCGCTCGACGTGGCCTGCGTGATCGGCTGCGCGGTGCAGACCGGCGTGGGCGCGGTGCTGAACACCGCGCAGGTCGAGGCCGGCGCGACGGTGCTTATCCAGGGGCTCGGCGGCGTGGGGCTCGCGACGGTGCAGGGCGCGCGCATAGCCGGTGCGGCGCTCATCGTCGCCGTGGACCCGGTCGCCTCGCGCCGCGAGGCCGCGCTCGCGATGGGGGCGACGCATGCGATCGACCCGGCCGCGGTGAACCTCGGCGCCGAGGTGATGGCGCTCACGCAGAACATCGGGGTCGACTACGCCTTCGAGACCGCGGGCATCGCGAAACTGATCGAGAGCAGCCTCGCGCTGACGCGCTCGGGCGGCATGACCGTGTGCGTGGGCGCGCCGCCGCTGGAGGACAAGGTCACGATCGAGAACGTGGTGATCTTCGCCTCGATGGAGAAGAAACTCTGCGGCTGCCTGCTCGGCAGCTGCAACTCGCTGCGCGAGATTCCGCGCATGCTCGCGTTGTGGCGCGCGGGGCAGCTCGACCTGGAGGGACTCATCACCGCGCGCCGCCCGCTCGCCGAGGTCAACGAGGGTTTCGCGGACATGAAGGCGGGCCGCGGCATCCGCACCGTCATCGCGATCTGAGCGCCCCGTGGGTCGGCATTCATGCGGACGGGTGCCTGTGGACAGCAGCTGTCGTCGCCATGAATGGCGACCTACGGCAGGAAGACCAGCGCGCCGATCACCACAGCCGAAGCCGAGGCCAGCAGCACCGCGCCCGCCGCCACGACCGCGAGCGTCGCCACGCGATAGATCGACCCGATCGACCTTGCGCGCTTGACACGCGCTCCCGGGGGCGAATCGCCCTCAGGTGAAGTTCGCGCAGTTGAAACAGACCTAAATGTGCTCGATCTCTGCTCCTGTTGATTTCCAGGCGCAGATCGAGCCTTTTCACGCTGCTGGCCTTTCGGTAGCTCGCGATGGCAACCCCAAGCCCGACGACTCCGGTGACCATGCCAACCCATCCTTGTCAGTCATCTGCCATCGAAGAATTCTACACCAACGCCCGAGCACCCCCTCGCCTGCCGCCTCGGCGCGCCGAGCCGCACCAGAACCCACCCGATCTGTTCACCGAACGCTGAAAAGCACCCGGCAACCAGCCCGCCTGCGCGCCCCAATCCCCCACTTCCCGAAACCCCATACCCCGCGTCCGGCAACGGCCTCATTGAGCGTGAGCAATTCGTTCGATTCGTCCCTTCACCGCAATCACCAGCGTCGCGAGCGGAACTCAGGCCGAAAGCCCATACCAGACGTGACCGTGGAATAGGCCCGTTGAAACAAATATCGTCGGCGAGCACTGCCTGCACGGATTTACCAACCGGGACATCCGTGCACGGCTCACGTCCACGCAGTTGGTGCGCTCGTGCGCAGATGATCCGAAGAAGGCAAGTGCCAAGGTCGGCCGGTGCTTGAGGCGCCTGCACGCCCGGCCTGATCGCCAAGATCCCGCGCACGCACCGCTGGCGAGTCACCAACTATGGTCGTAACGTCATGGGCGCTTCCATGTACCTGCGGGAGCACCACTTCCCCAATGTCTACTCTGGCGTGACGCACTGAACATCTTCGCCAAAGACAAAAGAGTCACGGAGAGAAATCTATCCCCAACACATTGCAGGCTGAGAGCCGGATGGAGGACACTACCGGACATGACCAATACGAATGCGCGAAATGTGGTTCTGGCGACACTGGTTGCCAGCGTTCTGGCCCTGTCTGGTTGCGGCAGCAAGAAAGACATCTCAACCGTTCCCGCCTCGGCTGAGGAGGCCCGACGTCCAAATGTCCTGCTCATTGTGGCCGATGACATGGGCTACTCGGACATTGGCGCCTTTGGCGGCGAGATCGGGACTCCGAATCTCGATGCGCTTGCGGCGCGCGGCCTCAAAGCCACGAATTTTTACGCTGCTCCAACCTGCTCGCCGACCCGCTCAATGCTGCTGACGGGAACGGACAATCACGTGGCGGGCCTTGGCAACATGGCCGAATTCCTTGGTCCCGACCAGAAGGGCAAACCCGGATACGAGGGGCACCTGAGTGAGCGGGTTGTGAGCATCGCAAGCGTGCTGCGCGATGCCGGATATCACACGTACATGGCTGGCAAGTGGCACCTCGGCGAAGAATCGCCGAACCGGCCGGTGGACCGCGGATTCGAGCGCGACTTCACGCTGATGCAGGGCGGTGGCAGCAATTGGTCAGACATGGGTTATCCGGATCCGGCGCATCCGCACCTGACGTATATGCGCAATGGCCAGGTGATCGACAAACTGCCGGATGATCATTTTTCATCGGCTGCGTTCAGCGACTTCATCATCGAGTCAGTGGACGAGCAGAAAGACGATGGCAAGCCGTTTTTCGCTTATCTGTCCTTCCAGGCCGTGCACAGCCCGTTTGCCGTGCCGGACGACTGGCTGGACCGGTACAAGGGCCAATACGACAAGGGCTACGACGTGCTGCGCGCTGAACGGCTCGCGCGCATGAAAGACATGGGCCTCGTCGGCAAGGATGCCACGGGATTTCCGCGGCTGCCGACGATCCCTGCCTGGGACACGCTCACGCCGGAACAGCGCCAAGTCTCGGCGCGGAAAATGGAAGTGTATGCCGCGATGCTCTCCAACATGGACCATCACATCGGCCGCGTGCTCGATCACCTGCGCGCCAATGGCCAGCTGGACAACACGCTCGTTATCTTCATTTCCGACAATGGCGCCGAGCCGCTGGAACTGCTCGAATTGGCGGCAAAGGTCGATCCCGGGATGAAGACCTGGCTGGAAAAGAACTGGGACACCAGGCCGGAAAGCTGCGGGCGCAAATTGTCGATCTGCGATTACGGCGCGGCCTGGGCGCAAGTTGGCTCGGTACCATTTCGCATGTTCAAGGGTCAGGTGGCCGAGGGTGGCATCCGCGTGCCGCTGATTGTCGCGGGGCCCGGCGTCAAGCATCAGGGTGATGTCAGCGACGCCGTGCTGCACGCAACGGACCTCATGCCGACCCTGCTGAAGGTGGCCGGCGCCACCCATCCGTCGCAGCAGGCGGGCAGCACGCTCGCGCCGATCACCGGAAAGTCATGGGTGCCGTTGCTGGGTGACGATGTCAAGGCTGTACGTACGGAGCAGGACTGGATCGGCTGGGAATTGTTTGGCAATCGTGCTGTGCACCAGGGGGACTGGAAGCTGCTGTACCTGCTGAAGGGCGCGGGCGGCCCGGGCGAATGGCAGCTGTTCAATCTGCGCAATGATCCGGCGGAACTGCGCGACCTGTCGAAAGAGCAGCCGGAGCGCGTCAAGGCCATGCTCGCGCTGTGGGATGAGTACGTGAAAACCAACGGCGTGATTCTCACCGGCGATGGCCCGTTTGCCAGCGGTCAATAGCCGAGTCCGGAACCCGCGGCGTGGATGGCGGCTGGGTGGCGACGCCTGCCGCTGCATGCCATGCCCACCGCCACTCCCCTCTTGGGGTGGTGATCTTGCGTCACGCCCCCGGCTCACAGGCGACTGGGGCGAGGTGCGGGACGACATGGCGCAGAAGGGCGTGACGCTCGACCTCGACCTCTACTGGATGCCGCAGACGATCCTGAGCGGGGGTAAGGACGAAGCCAGCGCGTCCTGGGGCAACGCGATCGCCGCGCTCAAAGTGGATACGGGTAAAGCGGGCCTGTGGCCGGGCGGTTTCTTCAAGGTCCAGACCGTCACCAGTTTCGGGAACAATCTGATCAGCGATACCGGAGCGATTGTGCCGACCAACGTGCTGCATGGCGACTACACCACCGACTTCCTGAACACGGCGCTCATCGGCCCCATGACGCTCGACTTGATGCCGCTCTCGGCCTACGGCGTGGGCGCCGACTTGCGGGATTAGCTGCGGAACTTGGGCGCGCCCGGCACAGAACGCGCCCGCAGGCGTCCAATCCGCGCCGAACGTGGCGGTTGCGCGACCACCACCTGCCCGGCAGAATCACTACGCGGCTCACCGAAAAGGACGTTTGAACTTCCTATGCGCATGAAAATGAGACTTATCGAAGGGCAGCTTGCGGCCCTGTTGTCTGTCTTCATCGTTAGTCCGTTGTCTGCGGAAGAAGCACAAATAGGCGGTGAAGCCACTGTCAATGCTGATGCGACCCCGCCAGCCAGTTGGTTGGAACGTGATACGCTCTCCGGCGATTGGGGCGGCCGCCGGACTTGGCTGAAAGAACATGGCATCACACTCGCCCCTCGACTGACACAATTCTATCAGGGGCTGTCTGCAGGCGACGGTGATCGCGATTTTGACTATGGCAGCAAGGCTGACCTCATGCTCAATGCCGACCTCAGCAAGCTGGGGTTGTGGAATGGCTTCTCGGTAACCGTCCACGGTGAGTACAATTTTGGTGACAGCATCAACGGGGCCGGGGGTCAGTCGGTCCCGGTCAATACGGCGCTCGTTTTTCCAGGGATGGAGGGCTCCGACGCCTTTGACCTGTCGAGCGTCTACTTTCAGCAGCACTTCAGCAAATCTGTTTCCCTGTTGTTCGGCAAGATCAACATGATGGATATGGCTGCCAGGACGCCGTTCAAGGGTGGTGCCGGCATCGACTCGTTCTGGAACCTTACCTTCGTCGCTCCTCCCAGCGGCCTTGTCCCGCCCTATCTCTTCGGTGCCTTGATGAGTGTGCGAACTGAGCCCGCCACTTTCGGCTTGTGGGTCTACGATCCTACCAGCGTGGTCAACAAGACAGGTTTCGAAGACCCTTTCGCCAACGGAACTACGATCCGCGGGAGCGTTGATTTCCCCGTCACCATCGGTGGTCTCAGCGGGCATCAAGGATTTGTCGCCTTGTACAGTACCGAGGAAGGCGCCGACCTGAACGACATCGGCGACACCTTCCTTCCACCGTTTCCTCCAGATTATCCTGACATCAAGGATGATAATTACTACTTCGCCTATTCGTTCGACCAATATCTTTATCGGGTGAGCGAAAATTCTAAGGAGGGCTTCGGGCTCTTTGGCCAGTTCGGCATCTCGGACGGCAATCCCAGCCGGCTATACTGGTCGGCCCTCGTGGGCATAGGCGGCACTGGAATGATTCCGGGCCGGAGCCGGGACAACTGGGGAATCGGTTATTATTCCGATGCCCCGAGCCGGGATTTGCAGAATTCCCTTGCGCCCGTTCTGGCGATCAGAGACGAACAGGGGGTGGAAATTTTTTACAACTTCGCAGTGACACCGTGGCTCACGGTGGGTGTGGACTTGCAGGTTATCAATCCTTCTCTAGGAGACGACACCGCTATCCTTCCCGGGCTCCGTTTCGTCACAAGGTTCTGAAGCCACGGAAAAAAGGGAAGGGAACGATCAGCTGAAGTATAGGAAGGATAAAGCCCATCCCCGACCGCATCCAACCCGCCCGGCCTCTTGGTCTCCCGCCTCCCCTTAATGCAGGTTGGATGCAGGTTGGCGCCCAATCAGCAACGAATCAGCCAATAGCCCAAGTCTGCCGCCTCACACAGCGTTGCGAAACCCCGCCGTACCGCGCCCCGGCACAGCACCGCCCCCTGCCGATCCCCGATCGCAGCTTCCCTGCTCCCCGATTCGCGCACTGTCCGTGTTCGCGGCACAACCGCTCGCGCAGTTCGCGCTGGTGCGCCTCGCAGCTCACACCGGCGTGTAGGGAAACCCCGTGGGCCTTCGCCACCCGCTCACTGGCCCGGTCCTCGCCCGCCAGCGGCGTGATCGTGCGCAGCACCAGGTGCTCGGTTCATCGCGACACGGTGCCTTCACCCGCGTGAAGCGCAACCCTCTGTCGGGACGCGGTGCGTACACGCCGTCCAGACACAGCATGTGCAGGTGGATGTTCAGATTCAGTGCGCTCCCGAAGCGCTGCACCAGCGTCACCGCACCGGTGGCGCTCCCTTGCGCGTGAAACCGGCCTTGTGCGCGAGGTGCATGGCGATCAGCCGGTAGATCACCTCCAGCGCACGGGCCAGCGCATCGGGGCGCGCCGCGAAGAGAAAGCGGAGTGCGAACGGGAAGCTGATCACCCACTGGCGCAACGGCAACGCCGGCAGCACCTCCTCGGCCAGCAGCGCGGCCGTCTCGACCGAAATGCACCTGTCGGCATGAATGCCGACCCACGTCGAGGGCGGTCGCTTCAGGCAATGCGGGGCAGGAACACCAGCGCGCCGATCGCGGCGGCGGCAACGGATGCCAGCAGCACCGCGCCCGCCGCCACGTCCTTGGCGTGCTTGATCAGCGAGTGCGGATCGGGCACCGCGGCATCGGCGAGGAACTCGATCGCGGTGTTCAGCGCCTCGGCCACCCAGACCAGCGCGATCGCGACGACCAGCAGCGCCCAGTCGCGCGCCGGCAGGCCCAACCACGCCCCGGCCGCCACGACCGCGAGCGTCGCCACACTGTGGATCCAGGCATTGGGCTGGGTGCGGATCATCACGGCCAGCCCCTCGAAGGCATAGCCAAAGCTCGCGATGCGGCCGCGGATCATCCCGACGTCTCCTGCTCGGCGCCGCCCGGCGCGGACGGCGGGGCCATGGTAGCCGCGCGCTCCAGCGCCAGCAATCGCGCCTCCCGTGCCTGCGGCGTGAGCTCGGCCAGCGCGCGCGCCGCGCCGTAGAAGGGTTCCAGCTCGCCGCCGTGCTCCTGCAGCAACTGCGTCAGCGCCGGCGTCCAGCGCTCGTAACTGGCAACGCTCGCCAGGCGCGCATTGTTGAGCGGCGCCGCCATCCACGCATCGAAGCGCATGCCCTCGGGCCAGGTGTGACTGAGGCGTTCATAGTCGGCGCGCAACCCGGCGAACAGCTCCGCCTTGCGCGCGCGCATCTGCTCGGGCGCGAGCGGCTGCACGTAGAGCGCCTCCAGCCGCGTGCGCGCGGTGGCGAGCAGCGCGTTGAATTGCGCAGTGACCGACTGTTCGCGCAGCCAGGCGTCCATCTCCGCGTCGCGCCCGCTGCGCGCGAACCAGCGCCGCACGCCCTCGCGCTCGACCACGCGCGCGAAGCTCTCGGAGAAGGCGGTGTCGTCGGGGGCGTAGACGAGCTGGTGCGCGAGTTCGTGGAAGATCAGCGCGGCCAGCGCGCTCTCGCGCCGGTGCACCCAGGTGTCGAGCACCGGATCGTCGAACCAGCCGAGCGTGGAATAGGCGGCCACCCCGTAGACATGCGTATCGAGCCCCTGCAGCGCCAGCGCGGCGCCCTGGCGCTGCGCGGCGTCGCGGCCGAAGTAGCCGCGATACGCCACGCAGCCGGCCACGGGAAAGCACCAGGTGAGCGGGCGCAGCGAGAACTCGGGCGTGGCCACGACGTTCCACACGGCGAAGTCGCGCCGCAGTGCCGCGTAGTCCTCGAATCCCGAGGCCTCGCGCATGGCGAGCTCGGTCACGGCGAAGGCGCGCAGATCGCGCACCAGCACGAGGCGGGCGCGCAGCGCCGGCTCGGTGAGCGGATCGTCGATCACGCGCTCCAGCGGCTCGCGCGCCGCCAGCACTTGCGCCTGGCCATAGGCGGCCTGCCCCAGGTAGGACACGCTGGCGCAGCCGGCCGGCAGCGCCAGCACGAGCGCCAGCGAAAGAACTAGTACACCGCGCACACCGTGCAGATCGCGTACTGCGCGCGCGGGTCGCGCCAGCCCTCGAGCAGCGGCGCGAGCGGCTCGGCGGCGGCATCGATGCCGAGCCCGCGCGCGAGCAGCGTCGCGGCCAGCGATTGCGGCGACAGCGACAGGCGCTCCAGCAGCGCGCCGGCCCACGAGCGCGGCTCCTCGATCCACTGCGTGCGGTAATCCTCGAGCGTGGCCAGGCGCGCGGCAGCCGCGATCGCGCCATCGAGGTCGCCGAGGTGGTCCACGAGCCCGTTCTGCGCCGCCTGCGCCCCGCTCCACGCGCGCCCCTCGGCGACCTCGGCGACGCGCTCGGGCGCCATGTTGCGCCCCTCGGCCACCACGCCGATGAAGCGCCGGTAGGCGTCGTGATTCGCGAGTTCCAGCACCTTCGCCATCGCCGGTGACAGCGGACGCGCCGGGTCGAGCCCGCCGGCGGTCCGGGTGGTCGCCACACCGTCGTTGCCGACGCCGAGCTCGGCAAGCCCACGCGAGAAACTCGGGAAGGCGCTCAGCACCCCGATCGAGCCGGTGATCGTGGTCGGACTGGCCCAGATCTCGTCGGCGGGCGCGGCGATCCAGTAACCGCCCGAGGCCGCGACGCTGCCCATCGAGGCCACCAGCGGCTTGCCGCTGTCGCGAAAGGCGAGCAGCGCCTCGCGGATGATCTCCGAGGCGAAGCCGCTGCCGCCGGGCGAGTCGATGCGCAGCACGAGCGCGGCTACGTTCTCGTCATCGGCCGCCTGCAGGATCAGCCGCGCCAGCGTGTCGCCGCCGACGCTGCCCGAGGGCCGCTCGCCGTCGAGGATCATGCCGCTGGCGACGATCACGCCGACAGCCGGCTTGTCCACCGTTTCGCCGAGCGCGAAGACCGGGCGCACGGCGCCGAGGTAGTCGCGGAAGTTCATCGCGTTCACGTTGCCCTCGGCGTCCTCGCCGACCATGTCCTTGAGCGCCTGGTCCATTTCGATGCGGCTCTTCAGCTGGTCGACGAAACCGTATTCCAGCGCCGCCGCGCCGGCGTCGCCGCCGTGCTTCTCGTAGATGGCATCGAGCGTGTTGGCGTAGTGGTCCACCGATTCGGGCGGCAGCTTGCGCTGCGCGGTGACCATCGTGGTGTAGGCGCTCCAGATCTCGCGCAGCAGGTCGCCCGTGGCCATGCGGTCGGCCTCCGACATGTCGCCGCGCTCGAGGAACTCGAAGGCGGACTTGAAGGTGCCGGAGCGGAACACGCGCAGGTCGATCTTCAGTTTCTCCAGCGTGCCGGCGTAGTAGTTGCGGTAGGAGGCGTAGCCGGACAGCTCGACCGTGCCCATCGGGTGCATCCAGATCTCGTCGGCCTGCGCCGCGAGCAGGTACTGGTCCTGGCTGAACGCATCGCCCACCGCGATGACCTTGCGCCCCGTGGCGCGGAAGGCTTCCAGCGCCTTGGCGATATCGCCGATCTTGGTCACGCCGGCGCCTTCCATCGCATCGGTGGCGAGCACGATCATCGCGATGCGCTCGTCGTCCTTCGCGTGGCGCACGGCATCCACGATGTCCTTCAGCAGCGTCTCGCGCTGGCCATTCTCGTCGCCGCTCAACAGTTCCGCCAGCGGATCGACGAAGCTCAGCTGCTCGACCACCGCGCCCGAGGGATCGAGCACCAGCGCGCCGCCATCGGGCACCGCGGGGCGCCGGTCCAGCGTCAGCATCGCCAGCAGCACCAGCAGCACCAGAAGGAACACCAGGTTCGCGAGCGAGACGCGCAACCAGCCCACGAACGACCACAGCGTCCCGAACAGGCGGCGAACCGGCCCCTTGCGCTTCTCGTCCATTGCTTGCATTTCTCCTCAGGCACCCTGGCCGGCAAGTTCCCGCTGCCGCCAGCGGGAGTAGAACATCGCGGTGTTGAACAGCACGCAGATCAGCACGAGCTGCAGCCAGTCGATCCAACCGGCATGGGGTTCGAACAAATTCGCGACAACGATCATGAAATAGACCAGCAACACGAAGCACAGCCACAAGTAGGTCTTCCACGTTCCGCGCAGCAGGCCCGGCAGAAATATCAGCAACATACCGTTCTTGAACAGCCACACGACACCGATCGACATCGCCGGCAGGTAAGTCGGGAGACGCAACGACAGCGCAATCACCAGTAGCGCGTAACACGCAAGCGAAACGCGGCGCATCAACTCGGTGCGGGGTGCGGGTACCGCCGCCATCAAGCCGTCCCCCCGCGCAGCGCCAGCGCAAGGCGCGCGATGCGCCGTCCCAGCGCCTGCGCCAGCGCGAGCTCGTGCCCGTCCGCGGCGCGCTCGCCCTGCGCGCCGGCCAGGTGCGAGGCGCCGTAGGGCGTGCCACCGCCGTGCGTCTGCATCAGTCCGGCCTCGCTGTAGGGAAGCCCGCAGAACACCATGCCGTGATGCAGCAGCGGCAGCATCATGCTGAGCAGCGTGCTCTCCTGCCCGCCGTGCAGGCTCGCGGTCGAGGTGAAGGCCGCGGCGGGCTTGTCGATCAGCGCCCCGCTCATCCACAGGCTCGAGGTGCCGTCGATGAAATACTTGAGCGGCGCGGCCATGTTGCCGAAACGCGTCGGGCTGCCCAGCACCAGGCCGGCGCAGTCGCGAAGGTCCTGCTCCTCGCAGTAGAGCGGCCCGCTGTCGGGCACGTCCGCGGCCACCGCCTCGCAGACCGCGGACACCGCCGGCACCGTGCGCAACCGCGCGCCGATGCCGCGCACCGAATCCACGCCCTCGCACACCGCGTCGGCGAGCCGCGCCGTGGCGCCGTGACGGCTGTAGTACAGCACCAGCACGTACGGATCGCTCATGCCAGCAGCTCCAGTGCGCGCCCGGCCGGGCGCGCGACCACGGCGCGTTTGCCCCGGACCACGATCGGGCGCTGCATCAGGCGCGGTTCGTCGCACATCGCCTCGATCAGCGCGGCCTCGGAGAGGCCCGGATCGGCCAGCCCGCGCTCGCGGTACGCTGTCTCCGAGGTGCGCAGCAACTCGCGCGCCGGGATACCAAGCTTTGCCAGCAGCGCGCGCAGCTCCGTCTCCTGCAGGCCGGCCTCCATGTAGGCGATCACGCGCGGGGCGATGCCGCGCGCTTCCAGCAGCGCCAGCGCCTCGCGCGACTTGGAGCAGCGGGGGTTGTGGTAGATCGAGACTTCGGTCATGACGTATCCGCGAGCTTCTGTTCTAATGCCGCACTCCGAGGCCGCGCAGTATAACCCCACGCGCATGACAGCACATTCCCGGCCACCCTCCGGCCACGCCGACACGGGCCTGCGCGCCATGCTGGCCGACCTCGGCGGCTTCCTGCACCATCTCTACGCGCGCATGACCGAGGACCGCACGCGCCAGAGCGCCTCGGCACTCACCTTCGTATCGCTGTTCGCGCTGGTGCCGATGCTCACCGTGTCCTACGCGATCCTCTCGTCGGTGCCGGACTTCGAGGCGCTGGACGAGCAGATCCAGGACTTCGTGTTCCGCCATTTCGTGCCCGCCACCGGCGCCGAGGTGCAGCAGTACCTGCGCGGCTTCGCCGAGCAGGCGCGGCGGCTCACGGCGGCCGGCACGGTGATGCTGGTGCTCTCGGCCTACCTGATGCTGAAGACCATCGAGACCCAGTTCAATCACATCTGGCGCGTGCGCGAGCACCGCCGCGGGGTGGCGAATTTCCTGATCTACTGGGCCGTGCTGAGCCTGGGGCCGTTGCTGCTCGGCGCCGCGCTGCTGGTCAGCACCTACCTGTTCTCGCTGGAGATCTTCAGCGACGCGCCGCAGACCCTGCGCGTGAAATCCTGGACGCTGCAGGCGCTGCCCCAGCTGTTCATCTTCGCCACCTTCACGCTGATGTACCGCGTGGTGCCGAACTGCCACGTGCCGCTGCGCCATGCCGCGCTCGGCGGCGCGCTCGCGGCAATGGCGTTCGAGGCCGGCAAGTGGCTGTTCGGATGGATCGTGGGCCAGGGCAGCTACACGCTGATCTACGGCACCTTCGCCGCGCTGCCGCTGTTGCTGCTGTGGATCCACCTGTCGTGGCAGATCCTGCTCGGCGGGGCCGAGTTCGTCTACGCGCTCTCGACCTATCGCAGCCGGCGCGCCGCGCAGCTGCCCGACCTGCTGGTCGCGCTCGGCGTGCTGGAGCGCCTCTATCGCCTGCACCAGACCGGCAGCGCGCTGCGCGAGAGCGAGCTCACCGGCCGCGACTGGCTGTTCGGGCGCTACAGCACGGAGCCCGTGCGCTGGCAGCGCCTGAGCGAGCGGCTGCTCGACGCGCGCCTGCTGCGCGAGACGCAACAGGGCGAATACGTGCTAGGCATCGATGCCGACAGCGTGTCGCTGTGGTCGCTGTACACGCTGATCGGCACCGCGGGCGCCCTGCCGGATGCCAGCGAACGGGAGCAACTGCCGCCGTGGTGCCGCACGGCGCTCGCCACGATCGAGGCCGCCGAGCGCGGGCTGCGCCAGGCGCTTGCGCCCAGCCTCGAGGATGTCTTCACCACCGGGGAACAGGAAGCAGTCAATGACACCGCGCATTGAAAGGTTGCGGCGCGCGCCGCTGCTGCTGGGCGTGCTGCTGGCGCTGGCAGGCTGCGCCCGCGAGGAGGAGCCCACCAAGGCCGCCGATACGCTGCGCCAGCCCGGCCAGTGGCTGCTGGTGAACTACTGGGCCGAGTGGTGCAAGCCCTGCCTGGAAGAAATACCGGAACTGGGCGCCTTCGCCGGCAAGCACGCCGGCACGGCGCGTGTGGTGCTGGTGAATTTCGACGGCGTCACCGGCGAGGCGCTGCAGCAGCAGGCCCGCACGCTCGGCATCCCGCCCGAACTGCTGCTCGACCGCGATCCGGCCGCCGAGCTCGGCCTCGCGCGGCCACAGGCGCTGCCCTCGACCTTCGTGATCGACCCCTCGGGCGCGCAGCGCACGGTGCTGCTGGGGCCGCAGACGGTGGCGAGCCTCGAGGCCGCGACCGGGAGTCCCTGAGGATGTGCCGGCGCGCGCTGGTCAGCGGCACGGTGCAGGGCGTGGGTTACCGCGCCTTCGCGCGCCGCGCCGCGCTGGAGCTCGGCATCCGCGGCCGCGCCGTGAACCTCCCCGACGGCCGCGTCGAGGTGCTGGCCTGCGGCGAGGCCGCGGCACTGGACGCCTTCATCGCCGAGCTGAAATCGGGACCGAAGTGGTCGCGGGTCACGGAGGTAGTTGTCAGCGCGGCGCCGTGCACGGCGCAGCCCGGCTTCGGCAGCGGCTGAGCACAGGGCCGTGGGTCGCCATTTATGGCGACATATGCGTTCCGGATGCAGTTGTCGCCATAAATGGCGACCTACGGGCGACGCGGGAAATTCGCCAGCCGACGGACACTCGCCGCGTGCCGGCGACCCGTGTAAGGTTGGCTCCCCGTCACCGATGTCATCCGGATCGAGCGCCATGAAACGCCGCACCCTCCTGAAACAAGCAGTCCTCGCCCCGCTCTGCCTTGCCTCGTCCAGGCTGCGCGCCGAAACCGCCGGCGCGGGCTGGCGCAGCTACGCGCTCGACTACGAGATCGACCTCCCGGCGCTGAAGGGGCCCGGCCAGCTGTGGCTGCCGCTGCCCCAGGACGCCGGCGACTACCAGCGCGTGGGCGAGATCACGTGGCGCGGCGACGCGCCGGGCGCGACACTGCGCCGGGATCCGGTCTACGGCGCCCCGATCTTCCACGCTGCCTGGGACGGCGCGCGCGGCCCGCGCCCGCTGACCGTCAGTGCCGTGTTCGCGACGCGCGACCGCCCGATGGCGCACAAGGCCCCGGCGCCCGAGGCGAGCGAGGCCGAACGCTTCCTGCAGCCCACCGCCCACATGCCGGTCGACGGCATCGTGGCCGAGACGGCCGCGCGCATCGTGGGCGAGGCGCAGGCCGCGACGCCCGACGCGCGCGCGCGGGCGATCTACGACTGGATCGTCGACAACACCTTCCGCGAGCCCACGGTGCGCGGCTGCGGCCTGGGCGACATCAAGTTCATGCTGGAGAGCGGCAACCTCGGCGGCAAGTGTGCCGACATCAATTCGCTGTTCGTGGGCCTGGCGCGCGCCGCCGGCATCCCGGCGCGCGAGGTCTACGGCCTGCGCGTGGGCCCCTCGGCGCAATTCGACTGCCTCGGCAAGCCCGCGGGCGACGTCTCGGGCGCGCAGCACTGCCGCGCCGAGTTCCTGAGCGCGACCCACGGCTGGGTGCCGGTGGACCCGGCCGACGTGCGCAAGGCCGTGCTGGAGGAAAAGCTGCAGCTGGAGGACGAGCGCATCGCTGCGCTGCGCGAGCGGCTGTTCGGCTACTGGGAAATGAACTGGGTCGCGTTCAACCACGCGCGCGATTTCGAGCTCGCGCCGAAGGCCCGCTCGCCGCTGCCCTACCTGATGTACCCGCACGCTGAGTTCGGCGACACGGTGCTCGACGGCCGCGATCCGGCTGCTTTCGGCTTTCGCATCGTCAGCCGCGAGATCACTGCATAGGGTCCGTGGGTCCGAATTCATTCGGACAGCTGCCTGTCCAGGGGCAGCTGCCGGTTAGAGTCGACGACTGGCCCGGTGGCGTATGAGCGTTCCGTTCCCGGTCGCAGCTCGGCGAACCGGACGTGCGGATTTCCCGCATCCAGCTCTCTCTGCAGGGTCGTTCACGCCCGGGTGCCGCTCGAGGGCGAGCGCCGACAGTCCCTTTCTGACCGGGCTGACCAGGCAGATCGCCGCAAACCAGAGGCGCAGCCACAGCTTCGTGCCCTGGAATACCGTGCCGGCGATCAGCGACGTCTGATGTCGGCACGCATTGCATTGAAACAGGGGGCGGCTATGCGCCCCCAGGACGCAGTGGACCGCGCCGCTGCAGCGCGGGCAGCGGAGCGCAGCGATTTCCGCTCGCCGCTAATCCTTAAGGATCAGCCCGGGCAATCCTTCAGGAGGATTGGCATTCATCTTTGCGGCGGATGTTGGCACGGCGCCTTCCTGATACGGTGCCGAGCACACCAGGGTCGCCGATCGTCACCACGAGCGGCGGCAAAAGGCAGATGGTCGTTCCCGGGAATATCAGGAGGTCCCCCGATGGTGACAAGGCAAGCAATCGCGGTTCTTGTGGCGCTGCTCCTTTCTCCGCTACTGGCTCAAGCCAAGTCTGACGAGACAATCGTAAAGTGCGAGAGTCATAACCATCAGTATCGCGAATGTGCGCTTCCCGACCACGGCTACGTGCGACTGGAGCGAGACCGAAACGATGGCCGCTGCGTAAAGGGGCGCACCTGGGACTACGATCGACGCGCGATCTGGGTCGATGACAATTGCCAGGGTGAATTCGCTGTCGAGACCCGCCATCACTCGTCGGGTCATTCCGACAATACGGCGGAGAAGGCCGTCGCTGCGACAGCCGCGATCGCACTGATTGCGGCAGCTGCAAGCGCCAATTCGAAGCACGACAAGAACAACGACCACGACCGTTATGACGAGTATGACGACGATCGCTACGGTCGCTCGGGGCATTCGTCGCACATACCGCGGTGGATGGTCGGCTCGTTCAGCGGCCACAACAAGCGTTACGGAAACGCCCGGGTGCGCTTGCGCATCGATGAGGACGGCCGTGTCAAGGCGAAGGTCAACGATACGGAGCTCAGGGGTTACGTGAATGACGAGCGTCTCTTCATAGGCGACGCCGAATTCGAGATCGACCGCGAAGACGACGGCTTCGCCACCACCGAGGTCGGCAACTGGCAAAACCGCGTGAGCTACAGTCGCGACTGATCCACGTTGCGCAGTGGCAGGTATTGGTCGCCCTGCGGGTGAGTCCGGCGGCATCGCTGGGCGGCCCTGAGGGCGGGGCGGAATGAACTGAATCAATTCTCCACGAGGTCTTGCATGCGCAGTGAAGGGAGCTCCCGTGTGTCCAACAGGCTGCGTCGTGCCATGACGGCCTGGCTTGCCGCGTCGACCATCGCCGCTGCGCCCGCCGGAGTTCTCGCGGCATCCGACGCCCCCACTCTCGGCTACTCGGCAGCCAACATGGACAATCGGGTGAGCCCGCGCACGGACTTTTATCGGTATGCCACAGGCAACTGGCTCGAGCGTACCGAGATTCCGCCGAGCGAGCGGGATTTCGGCGGCTTCAGCCAGCTCTCGGTCAACCTCGACCAGCAACTGCTCGAGCTGATCACGGAATCGGCGGCCGTTGCGGCCGCGCCGGGCAGCCCACGCCAGCAGATCGGCGACTACTGGCGCGCCGCCATGGACATCGAGCGCCTGGACCAACGCGGGCTCGAGCCACTGCAGGCCGACCTGGACCGCGTGGCGACGCTCGCGCTGCCGGGACCTGCCGCCCTCGGCGAGCTGTCCGCGCGGCTGCAACTGGCTTACGGCGTGTCGCCGCTGGTCAACATGGTGGTCGCGACCGATGCCAGGAACAGCAGCGCCAACCTGTTGATGATCGTTGCCGGCCAGCAGTCACTCGACCTGGAAGACTACGCCAAGCCCGAGGGCCAGAGGGTGCGCGACCTTTACCTGGCCTACATCACCCGCCTGTTCCAGGGCATGGGCATGTCGGCCGAGGCCGCCGCCGCGGGCGCGCGTACGGTGCTCGCGATCGAGACCGGGATCTCCGCCACTCAGCTCAACCCGTTGCAGGCGCGCGACCCGGCGGTCACCTACAACAAGATGTCGTTGGTCGAGGCGCAGGCGCTGATCCCGGCGGTCGATCTCGGTGCGATGCTTCAGGCGATGGGTATACCGCCGCCCGCGACCGTACAGGTGCGCGACATCGCCGCGCTGCAGGCGGTGAACCAGGTGCTCGCCACCCGCCCGGCCGACGACATCCGCACGCTGCTGCGCTGGCATGTCCTGAATGCGAGCGCCTCCGCCCTCGGGCAGCCCTGGCGTGGTTACGGCCAGGAGTTCGTCCGCCAGCGCGAGGGCCTGCAAAGCTCACCGCCGCGCGAGCGCGAGATCACCCAGGCCATCAACGTGCAGCTGTTCCACCCGCTGTCGAAGCTGTACGTCGAGACCTATTTCCCCGAGACCACCCGGCGCGACATCACGCAGATGGTGGGCCACATCAAGGACGAGTTCGAGCAGCGACTGCGCACCAACCCCTGGCTCGACGAGCCCACCCGGGCGGCGGCGCTGGACAAGCTCGCCAGGATCGACATCCAGGTCGGCTACCCCGATGAGTGGATCGACTTCAGCGCCATCGACATCCGCCCGAACGACCATCTCGGCAACGTCCAGCGTCTCCGTGCGTTCCAGCTTCGCCGCCAGCTTGCGCAACTGGGTCAGCCGGTGGTGGTGGAGCGCTTTGCCTCCCCGCCCTATACCACGCCCACCTCGGTGAACGCGGGCTACAACCCGCAGACCAACAGCATCGACATCACCGCCGCCATCGTGCAGCCGCCGTTCTACGTGCCCGGTGCCGACGCGGCGGTGAACTACTGCACCATCGGCGCCGTCATCGGCCACGAGCTGACGCACGGCTTCGACAGCAACGGGCGCCAGTACGGGCCGGCCGGCAACCTGCGCGACTGGTGGACACCGCAGGCCACGGCCGAGTTCAAGAAGCGCACCGATGTGCTGGTACAGCAGTACAGCGAGTTCACGCTGCTGCCAGGCCTTAAGCACAACGGTGAGCTGACGCTGACCGAGAACACCGCCGATCTGGGCGGCATCACCCTGGCGCACGCGGCGCTGAAGCGCCACCTGGCCGGCAAGCCGCTGCCCGTTATCGACGGCCTGACGACAGATCAGCGCTGTTTCGTGGCCTGGGCCCAGATGTGGGCGTACAAGGCGCGGCCCGAGCGGGTGCGCCAGCTGGCGGCGACGGATTACCACGCCAACAGCGCGCTGCGCGGCTTCGCGCCGCTGCTGCACCTCGACGCCTTCCACGAGGCATTCGACACACGTCCCGGCGATCCGATGTGGCGCGATCCCGCGCAGCGGGTGACGATCTGGTGAACGATCGGAGTGCATCGTGAGCAGCGCGCTGGCGTAGGTCCGGATTCATCCGGACAATCGTGGGTCCGGCTTCAGCCGGACAAATGTCCGAATGAATTCGGACCCACGGGTCAGGGCGTGATCGGGCCCGGGCGTTGCTGCGCGGCATCCATGTACAGGCGCAGCGGCAGGCTTTCGTTCTTGCCGAGATAGATGACGAGTCCGTAGTAGTCGTTGTCGTAGTCGCGCACGAACTCGTGCGGCTTGAGTTGCAGCACCGGCTCGCCCGAGCGGCGTTTCGCCGTCACGACCATCTCCTCGATCGGCTCGCCGCTGCGCGGCACCGCCAGGCGCACAGCCTGCATGTCCTGCTCCGGCATCACCACGATCTCCTCGACCTTCACACCGCTCGCCGGATCGACATAGCCTGCCTTCAGTTCGACATTGGCCGTTTCCTGGCCCAGCGCGGGCACGGCGAGCACGAGCGTGGCGGCGAGCGCGCCGATGCGCTGAACGAATGCCTTTCGGGACATGACAACTACTCCTCGGGTGGTCAGTTCGATTCGGGGGCGTACAGCGCCCGGATGAGCTCGGGCGGGCTCTCGCACGCGTCGACGAGCAGCGCGACGCCGAGCGCGAGCGTCAACGGCGGCGCCGGGATGGGCACCGGAGCCGCCCCCGGCGCCAGCCACAGGCTGAGCATCGCCCGCCACCGGAAGCCGGCTGCACCGGGCGCGAAGGGCGTGGTGCGATCCAGGCTCACGCGCATCACGCCGGGCGCGGCGCCGAGCGCCAGGCCCCAGTCGCGCAGCGCGGCGAAAAAAACCTCGTCCGTCGCGCCCACCGCGGGGTCGAGCATCAGCAGCTGGCGTTGCGCGCCGGGCGCCGCCACGTCGCGCGGCGGCCCGGCGAGGATGCTCTCTTCGGCGACGGCCGGGCGAATCAGGCTCTGGTCCATGAACTTGCGCTCGTCGGCGCGCAGGATGTCGCCGACGGACGTGGCCATCAGGTCGGCGCCGCCGCGACCCGCATCGAAGTAGAACTCCGACACGCAGTCGAAGTCGATGTCCACGGATGCCGCGACGACGTGGTTGCGCAGGTACTTCGCGAACGGGAAGTACTTCATGCCGAGCCGGCAGTGCTGCGTCTCGTAGTAGTCGCGGAAAGCCTCGCGCGTGGTGCCGGCGCGGCGCGTGAGCAGGCAGAGCGATTTCATGCAACGTTCTCCTCGAGCTTGCCGTGGACGGCCACGCGATCACGACCCGTCGCCTTGGCCCGGTAGAGCGCCTGGTCGGCCGCGACCAGCAGATCCTCGGCCGAGGCGAATTCGCTGCCCGCTTGGTGGCACGCAATACCGAAACTCATCGTGATGCGCCCGAACGGCGAGGCCTCGTGCACCAGCCCGAGCGAGGCCATGCCCGAGCGGATCTGCGCGAGCACGGCCCGCGCGTCGTCGGCGGTGGTGTTGGGCAGGATCAGCGCGTACTCCTCGCCGCCGTAGCGCGCGGCGAGATCGCTGGAGCGCCTGAGCTCGGACTGCAGCACGCGCGCCACCTTCACCAGCACCTCGTCGCCGCGGGCATGCCCGTAGCGGTCGTTGTAGGCCTTGAAGTAGTCGAGGTCGCACATCACCAGCGTCAGCGGTTCGCCGCTGCGGCGCGCGCGCAGCCATTCCTCGCGCAGATCGGGGTCGAAGCGGCGGCGGTTCGCCAGGCCCGTCAGGCTGTCCTGGCGGCTCAGGCGCTCGAGTTCGTCGTTGGCCTCGCGCAGTTCCTCGGTGCGCTGCGCGATCTTCTGCTCCAGTTCCTCGTGCGCCACCTCCACTTCGCGAAATGCCGCGCGCAGGCGCCGGGTCATGTCGTCGAAGGCTTGCGAGAGCCGGTTGAATTCGCGATACGCCGTGCGCGGCAGCGGCGTGTCGAAATCGCCCTCGGCGACGGCCTTGGCCGCCGCCTCGATCCGGCGCACGGGATGCGAGATGAAGCGCGCCATCAGCATCGCCAGCGCCAGCGCCAGCAGCAGCAGGGCCGCGCCTGCGGCGAGGGTCATGCGCAGGTTGGCGGTGATCGTCGCCGTGAAATCCGCCTCCGGCACCATCACCGCGATCAGCCAGTCCAGCCCCAGGCTGTCCCGCCAGGGCGAGACGCGCAGGAAGTAGCGCGCTCCCTCGGCGCTGAACGTGGTGAGGCGCGGCTCGCGGATGCCGGCAAAACCGCCGGCCGCCTGGACATCCCGCGCGGCGAGCCGGATCAGCGGATCGGCGGCCTCTGCTACCGGGCGCAACTGTGGCGGACCGTCCGCGCCGCGCCGCCGGCTGTTGCCGTGCGAATTGGCAACCAGGGTGCCGTCGCGCTCCACGATGAACACGCGCGCGCCGGGACTCACGTCCAGCGCCGCGAGGTAATCGCAGATATTGGCCAGGAACAGATCGATGCCCACCACCGCCCGCATCGCCCCCGGCCCGAAGCGCACCGGCTTGCCGAGCCCGATCACGACCACGTCGGGGTTGTCGACCCAGTTGTAGATGCTGGTCCAGGAAGTGCGGTCCGCGCTCAGCGGTTCGCGATACCACGCCTGCTCACGGATATCGCTGAACGGCAACTCCTTGCGCAGCCCGGCGCGGGCGCCGTTGGTGTCTATGCCGTACTGGCGCAGCACCGTGAGATCGGGCGGGCCGGCTTCCTCGATGACTAGGTCGCGCGAGACGTTGTCCACCCGGCCCAGCCCGAAGAACCGGGTGTCCTCCAGCCCGATATTGAGGTAACTGATGCCCTCGTAGGTCCGCGCCAGGCGCAGCAGCAGGGCATGGATGGTGGCCGGCCGCTCGGGCGTGATCTCGCCCTCCTCGAGCGCGCCGGCGATGATCTCCACCACGATGCGCGGGGATTCGAGATAACTGCGCAAATGCTCGTCGACCTGCTTGCCGGCGCGCAACTGCAACTGCCCGACGAGGTCGGCCACCGCGCGCTGCCCGTTCTGCCACGACAGCCAGCTGCCCACCGCGATCACCGCGACGAGCAACAGCGCGGTCAGCAGCGGCAGCCAGAACGCCAGCGGCATGCCCGCCACGGCGACATCGCGCGGCGCGGCCGGTTCAGGCGCTGCGGACTCGAGGGGACGGAAAGCGGGCAAGCGACTGACTCCTTCACGCGGCGAGGGTGCGGGTGCGGCTGCGATCCCGCTCGGACAGATCGCCAGACTAACGCCATCTGCGCCGCAGAGGTAGTCACGATCGCCGCTCGCCGGCCAGGGCACGCTCGGGATGAAGAAAAATTTAGAAAGCATTTCCAATTTTTTCTATATCCTCGATTCCCGTCATGACAACGACGCCCGCACCCATTGGCCCGACCCTGAACGGACTGCGCGAGCGCGCCAAAGCCGACCGGCGCCAGCGCATCCTCGATGCGGTGCTGGCGATACTCTGCGAGGAGGGGTTGCCGGCGCTCTCGACCGCACGCATCAGCGCTCGCGCCGGCGTGAGCGTGGCCACGCTCTACAACCTGATCGGCGGAGTGGAGCAGATCGTCGACCGCCTGGTCGAGCAGCTCTTCGCGGGCATGGAGCAGGCGATGCTCGAGTCGGTGCCCATCGACAGTCCGGCGCCGGAGTTCGAGGCGTACGTCGAATCGACCTGGCGCTACCTCGCCGCGCGCGAGGAGCCTCTGCGCGCCGCGCAGCGCGCGGTTTTCCAGCGCGCACTGGCGATCGGCGCGAGCAAACCGGTGATGCGCGTGGCCACGCGCAGCGTCGGGCACCTCGCCGGAGCCGTGCGCGCGCTGCAGCGCGCGGGCCGGCTGAGCACGGATGCCGACGCGCGCCTGCTCGCCCAGCAGATGGTGTCCTGCCAGTCGATGCAGCTGGAGAACTGGTCCGTGGGCCTGCTCAGTCTCGAACACTACCGGCTGGGCACGCGCTATCAGTTCCTGATGCTGCTGCGCGCCTGGGCCACACCGACGAGCGCAACGGCGCTCGATACGGCGCTGCGCCAGCGCCAGCAACAACTGAAGGCGCTGGACACCCGGCGCCACCACCGCCAACCGCACACAGGAGACGCTGCATCATGAACAACGAACTCTGCCGACGCCTCGGCATCGAACTGCCGATCTTCGCCTTCACCCACTGTCGCGACGTGGTCGTGGCCGTATCCCGCGCGGGCGGCATCGGCGTGCTCGGTGCCGCGGGCTTTACGCCGGAACAGCTCGGGCAGGAACTCGACTGGATCAGCGCCAGGCTCGGCGACAAGCCCTTCGGCATCGACGTGATCATGCCGAAGAAGTTCGAGTCGGGCGAGGTGCCGGATCTGCAGTCCATGATCCCCGCGGGCCACAAGGCCTGGATCGAGGACGTGCTGGTGCGCCACGGTGTGGCGCCGCTGCCGGCGGATGCCGATGCCGGCGCCCATCACGGCATCAGCGGCGAGCAGATCGGCTGGACACACGACCTCTGCCGCCAGTTGCTCGAGGTGGCGTTCCGCTACCCGGGCGTCAAGGTGATGGTGAACGCGCTCGGTACGCCGCCCGCCGACGTGCTCGTCGAGTGCCGCGCGCGCGGCATATTGGTCGGCGCGCTCGCTGGCAAGGTGAAGCATGCGCTGGCGCACAAGCACGGCGGCGTGGACTTCGTGATCGCGCAGGGACACGAGGCTGGCGGCCACACGGGAGAGATCACCACCATGGTGCTGGTGCCGCAGGTGGTGGACGCGGTGGCGCCGCTGCCGGTGCTGGCCGCGGGCGGGATCGCGAACGGGCGTCAGGTCGCCGCCGCGATGGCGCTGGGGGCGGCCGGCGTGTGGTGTGGCTCGGTGTGGCTGACCACGCCGGAATCCGAGGTCGCGCCACTGCCGAAGAAGAAACTGCTGGCCGCGGGCAGCGACGCCACCGTGCGCTCGCGGGTGATCTCGGGCAAGCCCGCGCGCATGCTGCGCTCGGGCTGGACCGACGCCTGGGAGGCGCCGGACTGTCCGGGCTTCCTGCCGCTGCCGCTGCAGGGCATGCTGACGCAGGAGGCGCACCTGCGCATCGCGCGCTCGGAGAACGAGGAGCTCGCCTTCTATCCCTGCGGCCAGACCGTCGGCCTGTGCAACGACGAACGCGACTGCCGCACGGTGATCGCCGACATGCTGAATGAATACGTCGACACGGTGGAGCGGCTGGGCCGCTCGCTCGCCGGCGACGAATGAATCACCCTGGAGACCACACCATGACCGACATCCTCTACGAACAGCGCGGCGCGGTCGCGTGGATCACCATCAACCGCCCCGAGGCACGGAACACCCTGAGCCCGGCGGCCTTCGTGGCGCTGGCCGACACCTGGCAGGAAGTGCGCGACAACCGCGACATCCGCGTCGCGGTGCTCACCGGCGCCGGCGATCGCGACTTCTGCTGCGGCGGCGATCTCGGCGGGCTGATCCCGTTGTGGACCGGCGCGCGCAAGCCCGAGAACGCCGTCGAGGAGCGCCTGCTGGCCGATCCGGCGATCGGCGACAGGATGCTGCTCAAGGGCGAGCCGCTGTACAAGCCGGTGATCGCCGCGATCAACGGACGCGCGCTCGGCGGCGGCTGCGAGCTGCTGGCGGCCAGCGACGTGCGCATCGCCGCCAGCAACGCGCAGTTTGGCCTGCCCGAGCCCCGCTCCGGCATCGTGCCCGGGGGCGGCTCGATGGTGCGCCTCGCGCGCCAGATCCCCTACGCCCATGCGATGCACCTGCTGATGACCGGCGAGCCCATCGACGCCGCGACGGCGCTAGCCTGGGGGCTGATCAGCGAGGTGGTGGCGCCGCACGAGCTGCGCGCGCGCGCCGAGGCGCTCGCGACGCGCATCGCGGCGAACGCGCCGCTCGCGCTGGCCGCCATCAAGCGCACCGTGATCGACAGCCACACCGAGTCGTGGAACGAAGCCTTCACGCGCGAGGCGCAGGAATCGGCCCGGGTCATGATGTCGCGTGATGCCCGCGAGGGACCGCGCGCATTCAAGGAAAAGCGCGCACCCGAATTCAAGGGAGAGTGAGCCAGTGACCGAGTCGGTTTTCGCGCTCGCCTGCGCGCGCGCCCCCGAGGGCATGGAGATCAGCGCGGTGGCCGCCGCGCAACCCGGGCGCATCGCGCTGTGGTCGGACCAGGGCACGATGAGCTTCGCCGAGTTGAACGCGCAGGCGAACCGCCTGGTGCGGCGCATGCGCGCGGCGGGTCTCGCCGCCGGCGACGCCGTGGCGCTGGTGTGCGGCAACCGCAGCGAGTTCGCGGTGGTGCGTTTCGCCACTCACCGCGCGGGCCTGCGGCTCACGCCCATCAACTGGCACCTCGCGCCGGAGGATATCCGCTACATCGTGGAGAATGCCGAGGCGAAGGCGCTGTTCCTCGACACGCGCGTGGCCGCGGTGGCCCCCGGCTGCGCGCAGATCCCGCGCCTGCGCCTGCGCGTCGCCATCGGCGGCGAGTTGCCGGACTACACGAGTTGGGCGGATGCGCTCGACGGCATGGACCCCAGCGACATCCCCGACCCCTCGCTCGGCGCCACCATGCTCTACACCTCGGGCACCACGGGACGACCCAAGGGCGTGTACCGTGCGCCTATGGACCCGGCGCACGCCGCGCAGATGCAGCAGGTGCTGACCGCGGTGTTCCAGTTCGATCCCGAGAGCGGCACGGACCGCGCGCTGGCCACCGGCCCGCTGTACCACACCGGCCCCTTCGCGCTGTGCTTCACCACGCCGCTCACCGCCGGCATCGGCGCCGTGATCATGGACAAGTGGGAACCGCAACGCATGCTGGCGCTGATCGCGCAGCACCGCATCACCCACACCTTCTGCGTGCCCACGATGTTCAACCGGCTGTTGCAACTGCCCGAGGAAGCGCGCGCGCGCCACGACGTGTCGAGCCTGCGTTTCGTGATCCACGGCGCCGCGCCCTGCGCGGTCGACGTGAAGAAGCGCATGCTCGACTGGTGGGGCCCGATCCTGTGGGAGATGTTCGCCGGCACCGAGGGCCAGGGCACCATCGTGAGCCCGCAGGAGTGGCTGGCCAAACCCGGCACCGTGGGCAGACCCGCGTCCGGGCAGCTGCGCATCCTCGACGACGCCGGCAACGAGTTGGCGCCGGGGCAGGCCGGCACCATCTACCTCCTGAACCCCGCCGGCAGCGCCTTCGAGTACTACAAGGATCCGGCAAAGACCGCCTCGGTGCTGCGCGACGGTTATTTCACCGCCGGCGACATCGGCTACCTCGACGCCGACGGCTACCTGTTCCTCAGCGGGCGCAGCGCGGAGGTGATCATCTCCGGCGGCGTGAACATCTATCCGCAGGAGATCGACGACGTGCTCGCGCAGCACCGCGCGGTGGCCGATGTGGCCTGCGTCGGCGTGCCGAACGAGGATCTCGGCGAGGAGATAAAGGCCGTAGTCGAGCTGCGTCCGGGCTTCACGCCCGATGCGGCGCTCAGGCAGTCCCTCACGGACTTCTGCGTCGAACACCTCGCGAAGCAGAAATGGCCGCGCAGCATCGACTTCGTGGCGGAGCTGCCGCGCTCGGAGGCCGGCAAGGTGCTGCGCCGCGCCCTTCGAGAACGCTACTGGGCCGGGCGCGAGCGCCAGATCTGATCGGAAAAAAGGCGTGAAAGTGTACGGCGGCCTGATCGGCGGCCTGCGCGCGGAAGTGCTGGAGTGGATAGCACAGCACCATGATGAACTGATGGAGGAATGGCAACGATGGCACCCATGAAACGTCCACGCCTGGCGAGCGTGCGGGCGCTCGCCCGCTGCCGGTTGCGCTTGAAGTACGTGGACGGCACCGTGTTCACGGTCGATATGGCCCCACTGATAGAGGATTCACCCGGACTCGCTGGTCTTGGCGACCCGGACGCCTTTTGCACGGCGCGCATAATCCCTGGCGAAGGTTGGGCCGTGGAGTGGCCATCGCTGGATATCCAGATCGGCGCCGATACGCTATGGCTCGATGCGCAGGCGCAGATCGCACCCGACGAGAACACTCGCAGCTTCGCGCGATGGCGCGTGCGCAACGGGCTGTCATTGACGGAAGCCGCCGCAGCGCTGGGCATGACCACGAGGACCGTGAGCGCCTACGGCAGCGGCGAGCGCCCGGTACCCCGCTACATCGTGCTGGCTTGCAAGGGCTGGGAGGCGGAAAGGCGAACGGCGTCACCGAAAGCTGCAAAGCACACAGGCAGACGAGCGAAGGCGGCTGCCTGAGTTTTCTTTGCTGCATGAACGCATCGGAATAGTCCTGCAACATCGCAGGCACTGCCGCACGAAGGCTTGTCATAATCGCGCCCCACAATCCGCACCCGGTCGTCCCCACCATGGCTCCGCAATGAGCGACACGCATATCCTGGTGATCAACAGCGGCAGTTCCTCGCTCAGGTTCAGCGTTTACGACATGCGCGGCGAGCGGCAGATTGCCGACGGCAAGATCGAGCAGATCGGCGAGGGTGCGGCCGGTCCCGCGGATCACCGTGCCGCGCTCGCGCAGGCGCTGGCCGGCATCGCGGACCGCGACGCCATCGTCGCGGTGGGCCATCGCGTGGTGCATGGCGGCGAGCGCTTCCTGGCGCCGACCCGCATGGATGCGGCCGCGCTCGCGGAGCTCGCGCGCTTCGATGCGCTGGCGCCGCTGCACAACCCGGCCAACCGGCTCGGCATCGCGCTCGGCATGGAGCTGCTGCCCGGGCGAACGCACGTCGCGGTGTTCGACACCGCCTTCCACCACAGCCTGCCGCCCGCGGCAATGCATTACGCGGTACCCGCGCAGTGGCGCGCGCGTGGCGTGCGCCGCCACGGTTTCCATGGCACCTCGCACCGCTACGTGAGCCGCGAGGCGGCGCGGATGCTCGGCAAGACGCCGGCGGAAACCAACCTCATCAGCCTGCACCTGGGCAATGGCTCGAGCGTCACGGCCGTGCGCGGCGGGCTCTCCGTCGACACCTCGATGGGCATGACGCCGCTGGAGGGCCTGGTGATGGGCACGCGGCCCGGCGACATCGACGCCGGGGTGCTGCTGCACCTGCTGCGCGAGGGCATCGACCCGCGGGAGCTCGACGACGCGCTCCACCACCATTCGGGCCTGCGCGGGCTGTGCGGCGAGAACGATATGCGCGCGGTTCGCGCGCTGGCCGCGACGGGCAACGCCGATGCCACGCTGGCGCTGGAGATGTACTGCTACCGCGCACGCAAGTACCTGGGCGCCTACGGTGCGGTGCTCGGACGCGTGGACGCGCTGGTGTTCACCGCCGGCATCGGCGAGCACGATGCCGATATCCGCGCCCGCGTGCTCGCGGGGCTCGAATGGTTCGGCGTGCGCCTCGACGCCGAGCGCAACCACGCCTGCCGCGGGCAGCGGGCCATGGCGATCCATGCGCCATCCTCGCGCGTCGCGATCCTGGTGATACCGACCAACGAGGAGCTCGAGATCGCGCGCGAGGTCATCGGCCTGCTCGAGCCCCGAGCCACACCCGGACATGCGCCGGCGCGCGCAACTCATCGCAGGAGAAGCGATCCATGAACGAGATACGCAACAACCCCGCCGCCGCGCTCGATGCCGACACCGCCGCGCGCATCGATGCCTTCTGGCGCGCCTGTAATTATCTGGCCGCCGGCATGATCTACCTGCGCGACAACCCGCTGCTGGAAGAGCCGCTGCGCCCGGAGCACATCAAGCAGCGCCTGCTCGGGCACTGGGGCGCGAGCCCCGCGCTCAGCTTCACCTGGGTGCACCTGAACCGCCTGATCGTGAAATACGAGCTGGACGCGATCTTCCTCGCCGGCCCCGGACACGGCGCGCCCGGCGTGCTGGCGCCGGTGTACCTGGAAGGGACCTACGCGGAGGTGTACCCGGAGTGCGGCGAGGACCGCGAGGGCATGCGCGAGTTATTCCGCAGCTTCTCCTTCCCCGGTGGCATCGGCAGCCACTGCACGCCCGAAATGCCGGGCTCCATCCACGAGGGCGGCGAGCTCGGCTATTCGCTCTCGCACGCCTTCGGCGCGGCCTTCGACAACCCGGAGCTGCTGGTCACGGTGGTCGTGGGCGACGGCGAGGCCGAGACCGGCCCGCTCGCCACCGCCTGGCACGGCAACAAGTTCCTCAACCCGGTGCGCGACGGCGCGGTACTGCCGGTGCTGAACCTCAACGGCTACAAGATCAGCAACCCCACGGTGCTCGCGCGCATCAGCCACGCGGAGCTCGAGGCGCTGCTGCGCGGCTATGGCTGGGCGCCGCATTTCGTGGAGGGCGACGACCCCGCCGCCATGCACCAGGCGATGGCGGCGGCGATGGAAGCGAGCGTGCAGGAAATCCGTCGCATCCAGGCCGGTGCGCGCGCCAGCGGCGTGGCGGCGCGGGCGCGCTGGCCGATGATCGTGCTGCGGAGCCCAAAGGGCTGGACCGGGCCGAAGACCGTGGACGGCCACCGCATCGAGGGCACCTGGCGCGCCCACCAGGTACCGTTGCCGGCGGTGCGCGAGAATCCGGAGCACCTGCGCCAGCTCGAGGCCTGGCTGCGCTCGTACCGGCCCGAGGAACTCTTCGACGCCGACGGCCGCCTGGTCGCGCCGCTGCGCGGACTGGCCCCGCGCGGCACGCGGCGCATGGGCGCCAACCCGCACGCCAACGGTGGCCTGCTGCGCCGCGCGCTGCGGCTGCCGGATTTTCGCGATTACGCGGTCGCGGTGCCCGAACCGGGAAGCGCCAGCGCCGGCAACACGCGCGCGCTGGGCTGCCTGCTGCGCGACACCCTGCGCGCCAACCCCGCCAACTTCCGCGTGTTCGGCCCCGACGAGACCAGCTCGAACAAGCTCGATGCGGTCTACGAGGCCAGCAGGAAAACCTGGCTTGCCGAGATGCTCCCCGAGGACGTCGACGGCGGCGAACTCGCCGCCGACGGACGCGTGATGGAGTACCTGAGCGAGCACACGCTCGAGGGCTGGCTGGAAGGCTACCTGCTCAGCGGCCGCCACGGCTTCCTGTCGACCTACGAGGCCTTCGCGCACGTGATCGATTCGATGTTCAACCAGCACGCGAAGTGGCTGGCGACGGCCGCCGGGATCCCGTGGCGCGCACCCGTGTCCTCGCTGAACCTGCTGATCACCTCCACGGTATGGCGCCAGGACCACAACGGCTTCACGCACCAGGATCCGGGCTTCCTCGACGTGGTCGTCACCAAGAGCCCCGAGGTCACGCGCATCTACCTGCCGCCGGACGCCAACTCGCTGCTCGCGATCAGCGACCGCTGCCTGCGCAGCACCGACCGCGTGAACGTGATCGTCTGCGACAAGCAGGTGCACCTGCAGTACCTCGACATGGAGGCGGCGATCCGCCACTGCGCCAAGGGCATCGGGATCTGGGACTGGGCCAGCAACGACCAGGGCGACGAACCCGACGTGGTGCTGGCCGGCTGCGGCGACACCGCCACGCGCGAGGCGCTGGCGGCCGTGGCGCTGCTGCGCGCGCACTTTCCCGCGCTGAGGATGCGTTTCGTCAACGTCGTGGACCTGTACACGCTGACGCCGGAAACCGAGCACCCGCACGGCCTGCCGGCGAGCGAGTTCGACAGCCTGTTCACGGTCGACAAGCCGATCATCTTCAATTTCCACGGCTACCCCTGGCTGATCCACCGCCTCGCCTACCGGCGCACCAACCACGCCAACCTGCACGTGCGCGGTTACAAGGAGCGCGGCAACATCAACACGCCGCTGGAACTGGCGATCGCCAACGAGGTCGACCGCTTCAGTCTCGCCATCGACGTGATCAACCGCGTGCCGGAGTTGCGCGTGGCCGGCGCGCACGCGAAACAGGCGCTGCGCGACCGACAGTTCGACTGCCGCGCCTACGCCCACGAGCACGGCATCGACCCGCCGGAGATCCGCGACTGGAGCTGGCCCGCGCCCTGAGACGAACCCGCCCCGCGCTGCAACACGGCTGTCATACTCCAGGCGCATGCTGGTGATCGTGAATGCGATACCTGCCGCGATGAAACCCAGCGCTCCCGCACCCGATGCATCGGCACCCGCGCTCCCCGACGCCCTCAACGCGCGCATGCTGCAGCGCCTGCTGAGCGCGCTGGGCGAGATCCGCGCCGCGGCCCTGCAGCTGGAGGCCACGCATGCCGCGGCCATCGAGGCCATCGAGCCGGCCCACCGCGCCAGCGCGCGCAATCTCCTGCACTACCTGGGCGTGCGCCGCCACGATATCCGCGCGCTGCAGGCCGACCTGGTCGGTTGCGGGCTGTCGTCGCTGTCGAACATGGAATCCAGCACGCTCGCCAGCATCGATTCAGTGCTGGCAAACCTGGCGCGGTTGACCGGCAGCGCAGCGGCGCCACATCCGCCGGGGCCGGTGGACCTGCGCACCGGGGCGCTGCTGCTCGCGGACCACGCGCACGCCCTGCTGGGCGCCCCGCCGCAGGCCCGCGCCACGCGCATCATGGTGACCATGCCGAGCGAGGCAGCGCACGATCCGCGGCTGGTGCGCGAACTGCTCGAGGCCGGAATGGACGTCATGCGCATCAACTGCGCGCACGACGACGCAGCGAGCTGGAAGGCGATGGCGCGCCACCTGCGCGCGGCCGAACGGCAGACCGGCCGGCGCTGCCGCATCCAGGTCGATCTGGCCGGCCCGAAGCTGCGCACCGGCGCCCTGCGCGAGCTGGGGCAACTGCTGAAGCTGAAACCGGAGCGCGACGCCTTCGGCCGCGTGCTGCGCCCTGCGCGCATCGAGCTCGTCGGCGCCGAGACGCAGCCTGTGGGCACGGCGGCGCGCATCGGCGTCAGCGCCGACATCGTGCGCCGCGCGGCCAATGGCGACCGCCTGCGCGTGCGCGACGCGCGCGGCAAGACGCGCGAGCTGCCGCTGGCGCGCCAGGACGCGCACACGCTGGTCGCCGAGCTGGGTCACAGCCTCTACCTGCAGGGCGGCGCCGTAATCGAGCTCTGGCGCGAGGACTCGCGCCTGCTCACGGGCAGCGTCGGCAGGCTGCCCGCGGTGGCGCCACCGATCGTGCTGCATCGCGGCGATACGCTGCTGCTGACCCGCTCCGCCGAGCCCGGATGCGACGCGATGCGCAGCGCCGGGGGCAAGATCGAGGTACCGGCGCGGATCCACTGCACGCTGGATGCCGCCTTCCTGCAGGCACGCCCGGGCGAGCCGGTGTGGTTCGACGACGGGCGGATTGGCGGCGTGGTCGAGGCCAACGACCACGAGCTGATCACCGTGCGCATCACGCACGCCGGGGCCGAGGGCTCGCGGCTGCGTGCCGAGAAGGGCATCAATTTCCCGGAGACGCAGTTCGCGCTCTCCGCGCTCACGGACAAGGACATCGCCGACCTGGAGGCCGTGGTCGGCTTCGCGGACATCGTGGCGCTGTCCTTCGTGCGCAGCGCCGCCGACGTGACCTGCCTGGAAGACCACCTGCACCGGCTCGGGGCCGGGCAGCTCGGGATCGTGCTGAAGATCGAGAACCGCCAGGCCTTCGAGAACCTGCCGGGCGTGCTGCTGGCAGGCCTGCGCTCGCCGCCGGTCGGGGTCATGGTCGCGCGCGGCGACCTGGCGGTGGAGCTGGGGTTCGAGCGCCTCTCGGAAGTGCAGGAGGAGATCCTGTGGCTGTGCGAGGCCGCGCACGTGCCGGTGATCTGGGCGACGCAGATGCTCGAAGGCCTCGCGAAGAAGGGCGTGCCCTCGCGCGCCGAGGTGACCGACGCCGCCGCCAGCGCGCGCGCCGAATGCGCGATGCTGAACAAGGGACCCTACATCGTCGAGACCACGCGCTTTCTCGGCGACATCCTGGGCCGCATGCACTCGCACCAGGCCAAGCGCCGCCCCACGCTGCGCTCGCTGGCCGTATCACAGAAAGTCTGATCGGCTCCACCGGCACCGGCCCCGCGCCCGTCGACGAAGCTTGCCGCAGTTCGCGTTTCGGGCGCAGGCCCTGCCCGGACCCCGGATCTTGAGCTACGCTTTGGCGAGATTTCCGGGGGAGTCGCGAGCCAACCACTGCCCATGCGCCGCCTTACGACCACCATCACCGCCGTCACACTGCGCCGGGGGTTGCTGCCGCTGCTCGCGGCGCTGCTCGCCGCGCCACTCGGCGCGGCGCATGCCGGCGGCAAGCAGAACAGCTTCGGCAATGTCGCCGAGGAGGCCCCGCGTTACCGCGTCTACACCTACCGTCAGCAGAACGGTGTGGTGGCGTTCAGCGACAAGGTCCCGGCGCGCCAGTCGTACAGCGTGATGGAATTCTCCTGTTTCGCCTGCAACCCGCGCTCGACGGTGAACTGGGGTTCCACGCGGCTGTTCACGCAGGAATTCGCGACTCCCATCGATCTAGCCGCCAGGGCGCATGGCGTGGACCCGGCGCTGGTGCGCGCGGTGATCCACGCCGAGTCCGGCTTCAACCCCAACGCGCGCTCGCGCAAGGGCGCCATCGGCCTGATGCAACTGATGCCCGGAACCGCCAGCGACATGGGCGTCAGCGACCCCACCGCGGTGCAGCAGAACATCCAGGGCGGCGTGAAGTACCTCGCCATGCTGCTAGCGCAGTACAAGGGCAACGTGACGCTGGCCACGGCGGCCTACAACGCCGGCCCCGGCGCGGTCGACAAGTACCGCGGCGTGCCGCCGTACGAGGAAACGCAGACCTACGTCAGGCGCGTCAAGCTGCTGCACGATCGCTACCGCGGGCAAAGCTGAGGCCCAGACGTGGGTCCGGATTCATCCGGACATTTGTCCGGCTGAAGCCGGACCTACAGACCTGCGGCGCGCGACGGCCTTGCGCAGTTCCTCGGCACCCAGCATCAGCAACGCGAAGGGCAGCATCAGCAGCCACACCGCGCCCGCCAGCGGGGCCGTGCCGAACAGCCAGTTCCCCGCCGGGGTGTAGACGATCGCCAGGATCACCGCCACCTCCGCCGCGATGCCCGCCCAGATCAGCCGGTTGGGCGGGAATCGGGTCGTCAGTATCGATTTCAGCGGATGGCGGCACAGGAACAGGTTCATCACCTGCATCACCACGATGGTCGCCAGGCAGGCCGTGGTGGCCACCAGGTACAGCGGATCGGTCGTCGCCAGCACCTCGCCGTAGCGCCAGCCCGCCCCGTCCAGCACGAGCCAGAACACCGCCATCGCGGCGGCGGCTTCCAGCACGCCGAGGAACAGGTAGGCGCGGGCGAGCAGCCCCCATGACAGCAACGCTTCGTCGCGCCGACGCGGCGGACGCCGCATCACGGCCGGATCGGGCTTTTCGGCGCCGAGCGCCAGCGCCGGCAGCATGTCGGTGCCGAGATCGACCGCGAGGATCTGGATGATCGTGAGCGGCAGCGGGATGCGAAAGAGCACGAACGCGAGGTACGGCACCAGTTCCGGGATGTTCGAGCTGAGGATGTACGTCAGGAACTTGCGGATGTTGTCGAACACCGCGCGCCCTTCCTCGATGGCATCGACGATGCTGGCGAAGTTGTCGTCGAGCAGGATGATGTCCGCCGCTTCCCTGGCCACGTCGGTGCCGGCGATGCCCATCGCGATGCCGATGTCGGCCACCTTCAGCGCCGGCGCGTCGTTCACGCCGTCGCCGGTGACCGCCACGGTCTCGCCCTTCTTGCGCAGTGCCTCGACGATCAGCATCTTCTGTTCCGCCGCGACGCGCGCGAACAGGATCTCGGGCGCATCGAGCGCCAGCTGCAACTGCGCCGGCGACATGCGCCGCAACCGGTCGCCGCCGATCACCACCGGATCGGCCGTGCGCAACAACCCGATCTCGCGGCCGATCGCGACCGCCGTGTGCGGATGATCGCCGGTGATCATGATCACGCGGATGCCGGCCTCGACGCAGCGCGCGATCGCCGCCGGCACCTGCGCGCGCGGGGGATCCTCGAGACCGACCAGCCCGGCGAGCACCATTCCGGCTTCCTGCCGGACGTTCAGCCGGACATTCGCCAGCATTCCGCACCTCCCGGTGCGCGAACGCCAGCACGCGCAACCCCTGCCCGGCCATCGCGTCCTGCGCGGCCAGCAGGCGCGCGCGCCCGGCCTCGTCCAGCGCGACCACGCCCTCCGGGGTCTGCACACGGTCGCAGGCCGTGAGCACGCGCTCCAGCGCACCCTTGCAGTACAGCACCCGTCCGCGCGGCGACTGCAACAGCACCGACATGCGCTTGCGGTCGGTATCGAAAGGAATCTCGTCCAGCCGCGTGTACGCGTCGAGGCTGCCCGCGAAACGCCGTCCGCAGGCGAGGAGCGCCATTTCCATCGGGTCGCCGACCAGCTCGACGCCCTGCGCGCCGGCAGTCTCCTTGAGGTCGTGGCAGAGCGCCGCGTTGCTGAACAGCTGCTGCCCGAGGCGCTGCAACTCGGGCCGCTCGGGCAGTTCGTCCGCGCCGCACTCCTCGCCTGCCAGGAACAGGCGCCGCACCGCCATGCGGTTTTGTGTCAGCGTGCCGGTCTTGTCGCAGCAGATCACGGTAGTGGAGCCGAGCGTCTCCACCGCGGGCAGGTGGCGCACCAGGGCGTTGCGCCGCGCCATGCGCTGCGTTGCCATCGCGAGCGAGAGCGTCACGGTGGGCGCGAGCCCCTCCGGCACGTTCGCCACGATGATGCCGATCGCGAACAGGAAGTTCTCCCAGAACGGCAGCCCCAGCGCCTGACCGATGACGAAGAACGTGATGCCCACGCCGCAGGCGAGCATCGCCACGATGCGCGACAGGCGCGCGATCTCGCGCTGCAGCGGCGAGCCGGTGTCGCCGGCGACCTGCGTCAGGTGCGCGATGCGCCCGAACTCGGTGTGCATGCCGGTGGCGTAGACCACGGCGCGCGCCTGCCCCGAGACCACCGCGGTGCCGGCCAGCACGATGTTGCGCGCGAACAACAGCGATTCCTCGCCGTTCGGTTCGGGCGAGCGGGCCTTGGGCAGCGATTCACCGGTGACGGTCGCGGTGTTCACGCGCAGCCCGAAGGCCTCGATCACGCGGCAG
This sequence comes from Gammaproteobacteria bacterium, assembly GCA_016718385.1. Lineage (GTDB taxonomy): Bacteria > Pseudomonadota > Gammaproteobacteria > Pseudomonadales > UBA5518 > UBA5518. The sequence continues at coordinate 599,648 of JADKDK010000004.1, read as the reverse complement.
TCGGCCGGCACGCTGTCGCCCTCTTCCAGCAGCACCACGTCGCCCGGCACCAGCTCGGACGCGGGCAACTGCACGATGGCGCCGGCGCGCAGCGCCTTCACCCGCAGCGGCAGCAGCCGGCGCAACGCCGCCACGGCGCGCTCGGCCTTGTACTCCTGCCAGAAAGAGAACAGGCCGTTGATCAGGATGACGCAGAGGATAGCCACGCCAAGACGGCCCATGCCCTCGCCGGGCGGGAGCCAGTCTGCCGTGAACGCCAGCGCCGCCGCCAGCCAGAGGATGATCGCGAAGAAGTGCGTGAATTCGCGCGCCAGGCGCAGCCACAGCCGCTCGCGGGCCACGTCCTCGAGGCGGTTCGGGCCGAACTCGGCGAGCCGGCGCGCGGCCTCCGGCGCCGACAGGCCGTCAGCGCTGCTGTTCAGGCTGGCGAGAGCACCGTCGACAGCAAGTTCATGGATGCGCATGGCGCACAATTCGTGGGTCGGCATTCATGCCGACGGGTGCTTGCCGAATGCTGCTGTCGCCATGAATGGCGACCTACAGCCATGAATGGCGACCTACAGCCATCAATGGCGACCCACGGGATTCAGACGCCGAACAGCCCGTCCTCGTAGCCCTTCTCGCGCAGCTCGCGCGAGGGCTGCGGGAACTGTTGCACCGCGTAGACGCCGTTCAGTTCCTCCTGGACCTTGCGCGCGTCCTCGCGCGACTTGTAGAACTGGCCGACCCACTTGCGCACGTTGTTGAACGGGCCGTCGGTCTTCAGCTGCATGACCTTGATGGCCGCGCGCTTGTTCTTCCAGATCTCGAAGTCGGTGGCGAAGGCCTCCAGCGCGCCGGCCTGCGCCGCGCGCTGCGTCGCGATGTCCTCCGCCGAGGGCGGTGCGTTCTTACCCAGCATCACAACGGCATGCCAGGCCTTGGTCACGCCGTCGTCGACCGGCGTGTTGGCGATCAGCTCGACCATTTCCACGCCGCCGAAGGTTTGCTTCGACAGCAGCAGGCCCGGCCCCGTGTACCAGGTCACGGTGTCGAGGTGCGCCTTGTAGTGCTGGATGAAGCCGCCCTGGCGCTGGATCACGACGTGGCTGCGGAACTCGTTCTCGAAGTATTCGCACGGCGCGCCGTGCGTGGGCCCGAGGTGGCGCACGTCGGCCATGTTGTCGAGCACTTCGATATTGTGGATGTTGATCTGCCCGAGGTGGTCGAGTTTCCAGTGCACGCAGCGCGGGTCGTCCCACATCTTCAGGTACGGCGGCTCGAATTCGGGTTCGCCCCCCTCGGGGTCGAACCACATCATCACGCAGCCCATCACGTCGCGCACCGGGTAGGAGCGGATCGAGGCCGATTTCGGGCAGGGGCCCTCGTGGTAGGGGATGTCGTCGACGTGGCCATCCGGACCGTAACGCCAGGCGTGGTAGGGGCAGCGGATCGAGTCGCCCTCGATCTGCTTGCCGTTGCGTACGATCATCGCGCTGTGTCCGGCCGTGAGGTGCGTGCCCATGTGCGCGCAGTAGGCGTCGAGCATCACGGGGCGACCGCTCTCGCCACGGTAGAGCGCGAAATCGCGCCCGAAGAAAGTCACCGCCATCGGGCCGGCGTCGAGTTCGCTCTTCTCGGCCACGATGAACCAGCCGCGCGGGAAGGTTTGCGGGCCGAGCCCGTATTCTGCTGCTTTTGCCATGACCGATGCCCTCGTTGTCCGGAGTCGATTATCTGTGCCTGGCGCCAACGATACACCGCTGGCGCTCCCTGTCCATGAGCCGGCCCGCATATCCGGGCGGGCGCCAGGAAGCCGAACGACCATCTTAGCGCCTGCGCGCCGGCGCGCCATCCTTCAAACGGACGATGATGGCTGCGGCGCGCCGGATCCGGGCAACGTTCCTTCACCGGGGCCTTCCCGAGGCATACCGGGGAGGCTAGCATTCGCGCCGTCCATGGTGCGCGCGTCGCCTCTGCAACCGCGAGCCCGAACGCCGTCGACTCCGGTCGCCCCGATGCCACACCAACCCGCCAGGCAAAGCGCTGTCACCCATGTCTAACAACGAGGCCCTCCATCAGCGCCGGGCAGGCTGGTACGAAAACGTCGTCGACATATGCCTGTGTGGCGGCGTGGTGCTGTTCCTGCTGGGATTCTATGTGCTGCCGGAGAAATCGGCGGTGAAGACGGTGTTCTACCTGCTCGTTCTCCTGCCCTGGCTGCTGAAGCTGATGCCGCCCATCCGGGAAAAGCTCACCCCGCTGACACCCCCGGTGACTTCAGCACTGCTGTTCTGCCTGTACATGGCAACATCCCTTTTCTGGGGAGCGGACGACTGGCGGGACAGCTGGTTTCATTTCTACAAGCAGGTCATCGCGATCATGGCCTGGCTGACCGCGTGCATCTGGGTTGCCAGGAACGCACCCGCGCTGTTCGACAGGCTGCCCGCGCTCATCGTCTGGACCGGCGCGGTGGTCACTGCCGCCACGATGGCAGCCTATTTCCGGACGTCCGACTTCCCGGCGACACGAATGTCGGGGCTCGGCGCCATCGACAACGAGCTGATCGCCGCTCACTGCATGGGCAGCGCGGGAATACTGGCGTACGGCCTCGGCAAGAAGGAATTCCCCGGGCGGACCTTCAACCCCTATTTCTGGGTCGCGGCATTCACCTACTGCGGGGTGCTGCTGACCCAGAGCCGCGGACCGATGGCATACATGCCGCTGGTTCTCCTGATCGCACTGTTCCTCTATCGCCCCTCGTCCCGGCAGCTGCTGCTGAAACTCGGCGCCGTATCGCTGCTGCTGCTGATGCTCGTCGCCCTGTATCTGCAATTTTCCGTGGCCATCGAGCACCGGGGACTGTCATACCGCGATGTCATCTGGAAACACGTGTTCGCGGAATTCTCGGCTTCGCCGATCCGGGGTATCGGCGTCTCGGAGCATGCGCGCGTGATCGTCGGCGACATCGACACCTCGCACAGCCACAACTCCTGGCTGGACATCATGCGCTTCGGGGGCCTGATCGGCCTGGGTCTCTCGCTCTGGCACCTGGCGGCATGCTTCAGGAACTGGCGCCGTTATCACGAATACACGCACGTGTACCTGTGGTTCATTTTCGGCTGCCTCTCGGCATTCACCAACGGCAAGTGCCTGCTTTCCAGCCCGGGCTGGATCTGGCTGTACTACTGGATGCCCGCCGGCCTCATCTGCGGCATCCAGGCCTCGCGGCAGGCAGGCCCGCCACCGAGCCGATGATCCGCAGGCCGGTGCCGGCGGAGGATCCGCTCAGAGCTCGAACTCCAGCCCCACGCGCAGGGTGCGCCCTTCGCGTGCATAGCCGAGCTTCTGTTCGTAGTCCTCGTCGGCGAGATTGCCCACCGAGGCATAGCACTCCAGCACTTCGGTGAGCGGCAGCGAGGCCTTCAGGTGCGCGACCACGTAGCTGGAGATCTTCGTGTACACGTCATCGCCGTCCAGGTCGTGCAGGCCGTCGACGTAGATCGCGTTGAGCGACAGCAGCAGCCGGTTGGGGAAGCGATAGCGCAGCTCGCCGGTCACCGTGTGCTCCGGGCGGCTGCGCAGCTGCCGCGTGCTGCCATCGGGCAACTCCTCGGCGGCATCGACGAGGCTGTAGCCCGCGTGCAGGTAGACCTGCTCGCTCACCCAGCCGCTCGCCGAGAGCTCGAAGCCCTTGATCTCGGAATCTTCGAGGTTCTGGTACCGGCTGTTGCGCGTAGGCCGGTCGATCATGCCGTCCAGATCGATCGTGAACACGGCCATGTCGAGCCCGAGGCCATTGTCGAACTGCCGGCGCAGGCCGATCTCGTAGCTGTTGGCGACCTCCTCCTGCAGATCCGGGTTGCCATAGCGCAGCCGGTAGAGCTCGCGCAGCTTGGGGAAGCGGCTGCGCTGCGCCGCCGAGGCACGCAACGACAGGCCATTGGACAGCTGCCACGAGGCGACCACCTGCGGATTGAAGGCACCGCTGCTCTCGCCGATCTCGATCTGGTCGAAATGCGTGTAGATGCCCCCGATACCGACGGACACGTTGTCGCGGATCCACCACTCGTCCTCGAGCGCCGCGTTGTAGGTCCTGAGGCTGGCATCGTCCGAACCGGGAAACACTTCCTGCGCCTCGTAGACCTCCTCGACCGCAGCAAGGCTGGCGACCAGGGTGTTGCGCTGGCCGATGCCGATGGTGGCGTAGGCCTTGGCACCGAAGGCGTAGTCCTCGGCCTGCTCGATCTCGTCGATCTCGTCGTAATTGGCGTCGGTGTAGGTGATCAGTTCGTAGTCGTAGTGGTTGTGGAAGAGCTTCAGCGCCACCGGCACGGCGGCGAAGCTGTGCGACAGCCCCACGGTGCGCCGCTTCGACTCGGTGAGGCGCTGGAAGTCCGGATCGTCGACACCGGCCTGGGGCGGCGTGCCACGCTCGGTGTCCGACAGGTTCAGCAGCACGGCCGAGTCCCCGAACCGCTGCGATTCGTTGCTCAGGCGCAGCAGCGCGCTGCGCCGCTGGTAGTCGCTGTTGACGCGCCGGCTGCCCGGCTGGTTCAGCTCGGATGCGTGGTCGCCGGAGAGCCGGAAATCGTCAGCCTCGGCGTGGCTGGCGGCCGCCAGTATGCCGAACGATTCGGCGCGATCGGCGTAGCTGGCGCTGTAGAGGCGTGCGTCGTTGTCGCCGATCTCGACCCGGCTCGCGATCCGGCGCTCCTCGGGCAGCGCCTCGGGGACCACGTCGATCACGCCGCCGATGCCGTTGGTGCCGTAGATGACCGACGGCGCCGCGGTCATGGTCTTGATGCGCGAGACGTTCTCGATCGAGATCTCGTTGAGGTCGATGGTGCCCTCGAAGCCCGACGCCACGGGAATGCCGTCGAAGAGCACCAGCACGCTGCGGTCGCGGAAACCGCGTATCCACGCGCGCGCCTCTCCCGAATCGGCACCGTACTGCACGTTGACGCCCGGCGTCCGGGTCAGGGCATCGGCGGCGGTGGTGGCGTTCCAGGCCGCGAAGTCGAGCGCGGTGGTTTCGTGAAAGGTGATGGCGGGCGCTTGCGCCATGCGCTTGCCGACCACCACGATCTCGGGCAGCACCAGGGTGGACTTCAGTTCCCGGGACTCGTCCGCGCCGACCAATGCCGGCAGTGCCGCCTGCGTCAATCCCAGCAGCAGACAGGCGCCAGGGGCATGTCTTTTCATCAGGGCCTCTCGCAATTCATCCCGTCAACACCACCTGACTGCCGCGATCCGCGTCCTTGCAGTCCGCGCGGCACGCCACCCGTCAGCACCAGCCATGCGTGGTCAACACCCGACCCTGGTGCACACGTAAAAGCTGTAGTAGCGATACCAGTGGCGGCCCGTCAGCTTGTGCGTACGAAGCCGGAAACCGCTGGCCGTAATGATTTTCTCGAGCACCGTTTCGGGCAGGAACAGATTCGGGCCCGAAAAGAAATAGCGCCGGATGACCGCGTATTCTTCCGCGGACAGGCGACCAGCCCCCAGCATCTGCGCAAGCATGGCATAGATGGCCGCATTATCGAGGATGCCGCGTTCACGGTCATAGGCGCGTTCGATGAATCCCAGTTTGCGCATCGCAAATCCGAACTCGCCTTCGTCCAGCTCTCCCTGCCTGAACTGACGGATGAATTCACCGGCCAGTGACGGAAGCTCCGCAAGGCACGAAGGCAATGCGGTCAAACGAAACACGCAACAACCGCCAGGCAGGAGCGCGCGGTGCAGCTGCCCGAGGAGTTCAGCGCAGCAATCGACGTCACGAACGTTTGCCAGGATGCCATCACCCACGAATGCATGAACCGGGTTCCTCATCGTGGACGCGTAGCCCAGCCAGTCATCGAGTGCGATCGTTTCCCTGCCCTGGAACTCGGAGGCGACCCAGTCCCGGTAGAGCGCCACGGCATTGCGGTTGTTGTCCACGCAGCTCACGCGGCAATCCATTTCATGCAGCCGCTGGCGAAGCTCCGGCGTCATGCCCAGCACGACCACATGGGCTTCCGGCGGGCTCCACCCTGCGGCCTCGAGCTCACGGGTCAGCAACTCGCCATAGGCACCGGTTTCCGCCGCGTCCGGCGACGCGGCAGGGTACCGCACCCTGTTGCCGGTATCCGCGACGCGCGATTCCAGCGTCTGACGATCCCAGTCATTGCGCCCGAACATCGGCTCTCCCCGCTCGCCCGCGCCGATTCAGCGGCGCACGGCAACGATGCGGAAACGCTCGGACTTCCAGCCCAGCGTGGGGCAGGACGGACGGTCACGCCGGCGTTCCTCCTCGCCACCGCTGTCGAAGCGCTCGAGCGCGAAGCCGTGATCCTCGAACAGCGCGCGCAGCATCCCGGTCGATCCGAAACCGCGCGAACGCTTGCTGACGGCGTAATGCTCCGCCGCATCCGCAATCGCTTCCGCGGGCAGGTCCAGTTCGTGCTCCTTCGCACGCGCCAGCGCGAGCGCCCGATCGCGAAATTCCACGATCTCCGCGGGTTCGTAGCGCGTGACTCCCCCATCGGGTGCGCCATAGCGCACCCGGGCTACCGTGACCACGTGCCCGCCGGGGCGCAGCACCTCGTGCCACTTGTCCAGCGCTCCGGCTCGCACCTCCTGCGTCAGCCGGCCCAGGAAGGAATGCGTGCACACCAGGTCGAAGGGCGCATCGGCGCGGAACTCGAGCAGGTTCGCGCGGCAGGTGCGGATAGTCACCCCTGCCCTTTCGGCGTACCAGCGGTTCAGCGCGAGCGGCGTCTCGCACATATCGACCACCGTGACCTCGGGCTCGACGCCGGCGAGGCGGTAGGCGTGAAGCACATGCGCCAGCATGCCGTAGTCCGCGGTGGCCGAGATCAGCACGCGGCGGCAGCTATCGGCATCGGCGAGCCCGCGCAGCGTGGCGACCAGAAAATCGGTATTGGTGCCGATCGTGGTGAGCAGCCCGATCTGGCGAAAGTACTGCCACATGGCGTGGTAGTCGCGGCAACCGTCGGCCCCGGTCGGACAATGCTGATGCGCCAACCGGTAAGCGACGGGTGCGCTCTCGCGCAGCGGTTCGTCGGGCAAGAATGAATCGGGCAGCAGCGGCATGAAGACTCCTCGATACGATGCGACGCGGCGATGACTAGGCAGGCCGGCACGAAAGCTGCAATCCTAACACCGGCTCTGCCCGGTACGCCCCCGCCGGATCGCGCCGACGACTGTTCCCCAGGAAATGCCCGATGCAGATAGAGTCCGTCAGGATGCTACCCGGCCGCCACCGCGCGGGGGACTGCACGACCCTCGAACTGGTGCTCTCCTGCGCGCCGCAAACCGCAGCGGCATTGCGCCCGCTGGCGGCCACGCTCGGCGCCTGGGCAGCGTCCAGGCTTGCCGGGACGCTGCACGCGGAGCCGGCGTTCGATGCCGCCGTCGAACTGGAGCAATCCGCGGAAAACCCGCTGGAAGATCTGGCGCGCTGTCACGCGGGGCTCGCACTGTGGCTGCAGCGCGCGGGGGGACACGAGGCACGCTGGTATGCGATCACCGGCGCCGAGGACGAGCACGGCATCCGCTACTGCCTGGAGTACGACCACCACGAGGTCGCGGCATCCGCCTGCGCGCTGGCGCTGGGGCTGATCGCGGGGTTCCTGCGCGCGCGGGGCGTCGAGCCAGGCGACTACCGCGCCGCCGGCGCGCCGGCGTCGGAACCGCTGCCACAGGCTGTTGCCGCCTTCGCCGAACTCGCGCGCGCCAGGGCCTTGCCGCTCGACACCACCGTGCTGATCGACATCGCCCGCGAACGTGACATCCCGTGGATGAAGGGCGACCGCCCGCCCTTCGAATCGCTGGGCACGCAGCGCATCCGCCGCAACGGCGCGCTGAGGCTCGGCTACGGCAACCGCCAGCACGTGCTCGACGGCACGCTGTGCCTGGATCGCGCGGGCCCATCGCAGCGGCGTCTGCTCGAGGAGCTCGACGCCGTGTACCGCCTGCTCGCGGAGCTCGGCGCGCCGCTGCCCGAGCGCGCCGCCTGCAGCTCGCCGTTGCGCGCGCGCCGCAGCGCCCGAGCGCTGGGCTACCCAGTGGCGGTGCGGCCGCAATCCCGGCGCGTGCAGCCGGCGCGCCAGCGGGTCGATTCCGACGCAGGGCTGGAGGAGGCACTGCGATCGCTGCGCGACCTCGAGCGGGGTTTCTTCATCGAGCGCGATCCCGCCGGCACGCTCCATCACCTGGTCGTCGCCAACAACCGCCTCGCGGCGGTGCTGGCCGAGGGACGGCCGCTGGACATCCAGACTGTGCATCCGGAACTGCTCTCGGTGATCGCCAGGCTGTGCGATCGGCTCGCGCTCGGCGTGTTCGTTCTCGAGGTGGTCGCGCGGGACATCGCCGCCGCCCCGGCCGCCGGCGGCAGCTGCGTGGTGGACCTCTGGCTCGCCCCCGAGCTCGACCGGCTGATCGCCGACCGCGCGCTGCACCGTGAGGTGCTCGAGGCGTACATGCGGTGGCTGTTCCCGCCCGGGCAGGACGGCCGCATACCGGTGGTCGCGATCACGGGCACCAACGGCAAGACCACGACCACGCGGATGATCGACGCGGTGCTGCGCGCGGCGGCCCACCGTACCGGCATGGCCTGCACCGACGGGGTGTTCATCGCCGGCCAGACCGTCAACAGCGGCGACAGCGCGGGCTCGGTGTTCCACTACCAGGTGCTGCAGGACCTGCGCATCTCGCACGCGGTGCTGGAGACCGCCAGGGGCGCGGTCGCCGACTTCGGCTTCGCCTGGGACGCGTGCGATGTGGCCGTGTGCACCAACGTCACCGCCGAGCACCTCGGGCAGTTCGGCATCGAGACGGTGGAGGACATGGCGCGGCTGAAGCAGTGCGTGCTGCACCGGGCGCGCCGCGGCGTGGTACTCAATGCCGACGATGCGCACGCGCGCATGATGAGCGTCGGCCTGCGGGCACCCGCGCTCTGCTGGAGCTCGACGACGCAGCCGGTCGCGCAGCTCGCGCAGGCACACCGCGACGCGGGCGCGGCCGGCAAGGAGGCGAGCTTCGTCGTGGTCGAGGCGGTCGAGGGCCTGGACTGGATCATCCTGTACACCGCCAACGGCGCCACGCGCACACCGGTGATGGCGGTCGATGCAATCCCCGCCACCTTTTCCGGCCGCGCCGCCCACAACCTCAGCAACGCCCTGCAGGCGATCGCCGCGACGCACCTGCTGGGCGCGCCGATCGAGGCTGCCAGGCAGGCGTTGGGCGCCTTCGGCACGAGCTACGAAAACACGCCCGGGCGTCTCAACGTCGTGCGCGAGTCGCCGTTCACCGCGATCATCGATTACGCCCACAACCCGGATTGCTATCGCGCGCTGGTCGCCTTCATCGACCGCTGGCCGGTGGCGGGGCGCAAGATCCTCATGGTCGGCTGTCCGGGGCGCTCCAGCCGCCAGGCGGTCAGGGACATCGCCGCACTGGTCGCCGGACATTTCGATCGGTTCATCAGCCGCGATTCGCGCGAACTGGTCGGTTACACCGAGGGAGAGTTGCCCGCGCTGGTGCGCGACGAGCTGATCGCGCACGGCGTGGTGCCGGAGTCGGTGAGCGTGGTTCCCGACCAGGGCGAGGCGATCGCACATGCGCTGGCACTGGCGGAACCCGGCGACCTCGTGGTGCTGTGCACCACCGCCTCGATGAAGGAAAACGCGCGGCAACAGATCCTCGCGTGCCGTCCCGGGCAGGACGCCACGGGGCAACGCCAGGCAGCACAGCCGCTGCACTGAGCGGCTCAGCCGCCGATGAGTCCGCGGTAGATGCTGACGCCGAGGATTCCGGCAAACACGCCCTCCACGATCACCAGCATCGTCGCGCCCGCCAGCAGCGCGCGCAGTAGCCCGCTGCGGCGCGCCACCAGGTGAAAGGCCAGCAGCGCCAGCGGCAGGCCGGGCGACAAGCCCAGTGCGAGCACCGCCACGACAAACAGCGCAAGCCAGGCGAGCGCCGGCAGATGGGAACGCCAGCCAACGGCGTTGTCGGGCGCGAGCGGCAGCGGACGGTTGCGCAGCATGGCCACACCACAAGCCAGAGCGAGCAACGCACCCAGCCCGGCGATCAGTGCCGGCAGGACCGAGGACGGCGCCGGGTAGCGCAGGGCCATCACCAATGCCAGCCCGAACACGGCGGCGAACACCGCCAGCAGGCCCCGGTCCGGCGCGTGCTCCTCGCCCGAGCGGCGGTAGCGCCGCAGGCTCTGCCACAGGCTGGCGAGCACCAGCGCGATCAGCACCAGCGTGAGCGGGCGCAGCAGGAACGAGGCTCCCCAGATCGCCAGCGACTGGTGCAGGGCGATTTCGGCGGGCGTGCCGAGCACCAGCCCGATGGCGAAGGGTCCGCGCGGCCATTCGTGGTGCTTGAGCGCCACACCGAGGAGCCCGAAGCCGGACAGCACGATGAAGGTCTGCCAGTGCAGCGCGCTGAGGTAGGTGCCGATCAGCGCAAAGCAGAGCACGAAGGGGAACATCGCCGCGCCCGACACGCCCGCTACCCGCGCCAGCAGTCCCGCACTCGGCAGGAATACGGCGACCGCCAGCACGTTCGCCAGCACCAGCGCCCAGATCAGCGTCCACACCAGCGTCAGCCCCTGCCCGGCCATCGACGGCCCGGGCGTGATGCCCAGCGTGACGAAGGCGCCCAGCAGCACGGCCATGCCCGAGCTGCCGGGGATGCCGAAGAACAGCGTGGGCAACAGGCTGCCGCCTTCCTTGGAGTTGTTCGCCGCCTCCGGGGCGATGACGCCCTCGACGCGCCCCTTGCCGAACTCCCCTGGCCGCGGCGAACTCTGCACCGCATGCCCGTAGGACACCCAGGACGCGACATCGCCGCCGAGGCCGGGAATGATGCCGATGACGGTACCGATCAGCGAGGCGCGCAACGTGAGGTAGCGGTGTCGCCAGACGTCCAGCATGCCGTCCAGGATTCCGCGCTCCTCGAAGCCGCCGCGGGGGAGCGCACCGTGGTGTGCCTGCTGGCGCATCAGTGCGAGCATCTCCGGTATCGCGAACAGCCCCACGACGGCGGTGATCAGGTCAACGCCGTCCATCAGGAACAGCTGTCCCGCGGTGTAACGCGCCACGCCGCCGATGGGATCCATGCCCACGAAGGACACCAGCAGGCCGATGCAGCCGACCATCAGTCCGCGCGCCAGGCGGGCACCGCTGACCGCGGCGATGAAGGTGATGCCCAGCACCGCCAGCATGAAGACTTCCGGCGGACCGAAGGACAGCAGCACCGGCTTCACCAGCGGCAGCGCCAGCGCCAGCACCAGCGCGCCGAAGATGCCGCCGACGCAGGACGAGGCCAGCGCAGCGCCCAGGGCCCGGCCGGCCTGACCGTTGCGCGCCATCGGGTGGCCGTCGACCACGGTCGCGGCATCCGGGCCGCTGCCGGGCACACCGAGCAGGATGCTGGGAATGGGCCCGCCGGTGTGGATCACCGAATGCATCGCGAGCAGGAACACCGCGCCCACGGTCGGATCCGCGCCGACGAGGAAGGGAATCGCCATCACGATCGACAGCTTGCCGCCAAGCCCCGGGATCACCCCGGCCAGCACGCCCAGCGGTACCGCCACCAGCAGCGCCGCGAGCACCGCCGGATCATTGACGTAGGCGCCCAGTCCGGCGAGCGCATCGGCCAATATCACGGGCCGGGCGTCCCCTGCGCCAGCAGGTGCGAGATCCGCTGCTCTACCGCCGCGCCGTCCAGCGGCTCGATCGGCAGCCGCATCGCCGCCGCCTCGCGCAGCAGCTCGGGGTCGGCCAGCGTGCCGAGATACGCCTCGCGCAACACCGCCAGCCGCCCGGGCGGCACCCCTGGCGGCGCGACGGTGAGCCGCCCGAGCGAAGCCTGTGCGGCGACGAGTTCGACGAAGCGCTGCGCCTCGGGCGCGGGCAGCAGGCTGCCGAGCTCGGGCACCGCCGCGAGCTCCGCGGGGCCCGCGCCGATGCGGAACAGGATGCGGCCATGCCCCTGCTCCACGAAGTCGCGCAGCGCGCTGTGGTAGCCGAGCAGGCCGTCGATGTCGCCACGCATGACCGCGAGCTCGGCCTCGGTGCCGACGAAGCCGTGCACCGTCGCGGCATCCAGGCCCAGCAGCCGGATCACCATGCCGGTCTCGTAGTTGCTGGCGCTCGACTTGCCCGAAGTGGCCAGGTGCAGCGTGCGCCCGCCCTGGCGCAGCTGCTCGACCGACACGATACCGGTGTGCGCGCCGACGACGAAGACGCGCGCATCGCTGGCCGCCTTGCCGATCCAGCTCAGCTCGCGCAGGTCGCGGTTCATTCCCTCGGTCCGGTTGATCTGGGCGTAGACGAGACCGGAATTGAAGGTCCCCAGCGTCAGCCCGTCGGGCGCCGCGACGAACAGCTGCTGCATGCCGATCAGGTGGCTGGCGCCGGGGACATTGCGCACCTCGACGGTTTTCACCGGCAGGTGCCTCGGCAGGTGCCGCGCGATCAGCCGCGCGTAGGCGTCGTAACCGCCGCCGGGCTTGGTCGGCACGATGTAGACCAGGCGCTTGTCGCGAAAGAACTCCGCGGCATCGGGAGCGGCCATTGCGCCGCTCGCGCCGAGCATCGCGCACGCGGCGAGCAGCCAGCCCAGCAGCGACGCCAGGCGCGAGCGGCCGGAGCAGTCCCGTAGCGGATCCATCGAATGCTCGCCCGTCATGCCCGGTGCGCCTGCGCCGGCGCGGCGAGCAGGGTCTGCTCGCCCTGCATCCGCGCCACCACGAGCGCGGTCGCGCCGTCACCCAGCACGTTGACGCTGGTGCGCAGCATGTCGAGGACGCGATCGAACACGAACAGCACGCCCATCGCCTCCACCGGTATACCGACCGCCGTGAGGATCATGCCTATCGCCACCATCGAGGCCGATGGCACGCCGGCAACGCCGATCGAGGTGATCAGCGCGCTCACCACGATCAGGAACTGCGTGGCAAAGCCGAGCTCCACCCCGTAGGCCTGGGCGAGGAACATCACCGCCATGCATTCGTAGAGCGCCGTGCCGTTCATGTTCACGGTCGCGCCCAACGGCAGCACGAAGCTCGAGATGCGGTTCGAGATGCCGGCATTCTTCTCCATGCAGTCCAGCGTGACCGGCAACGTGCCCGAGGACGAGGCGGTGGAAAACGCCGTGAGCAGCGCCGGCGACATCGCGCGGTACAACCGCCACGGGTTCACCCTCGCCAGCAGCCAGACCAGCAGCGGCATCACCAGCAGCGCGTGCGTCAGCAGCGCCGCCACCACCGTGAGCGCGAACACGCCGAGCGGGCGCACCGCGTCGAAGCCCGTTTCCGCGACGACCGAGGCCACCAGCCCGAACACCCCGATCGGCGCGAAGCGCATGATGAACTCGGTGATCTTCATCATCACCTGGAACACCGCGTTCCAGAAATTGAACAGCGGCTCGGCGTGCTCGTCGCCGACGCGTGCGATGAAGAAACCGAACAGCAGCGCGAAGAAGATCAGCGCGAGCAGGTCGCCATTGCTGGAGGCCGTGGCGACCACGTTCTCGGGCACCATGCGCTCGAACATCTTCACCAGTTCGCCGAAGCCGCCGCTGGACTCGAGGTTCTGCCGCACGTCCTGCGCGCCGGCCTGCAGCGCGAGCTGCTCGCCCACCGGCGCTCCGTTCTCGAAACCCGGGCGCACCGTGTTCACGAAGGCAAGCCCGACCAGCACCGCAAGCAGCCCCGTGACCAGGTACAGGCCGATCGTCTTCGCACCCAGCCTGCCCAGGTCCTCGGCGCGCCCGATGCCGGTGATGCCGACCACGATCGAGGAAAAGATCAGCGGCACGATGATCATCTTCAAGGCCTTGATGAAGATCGTGCCGATGAATTCGTAGACGCCGTGGAAGGTGAGCGACCCGATTCCCGCCTCGGTGCCGCTCAGTGAACCGGCGATAGCGGCCAGCACGATGGCGATCAGGATCTGCCAGTGCAGCGCGATGTTCTTCATGCATGCTTCCCCCCTCAGCGCCATAAGCATACACAAGGGCCTGCGACGCGACGAACCCGCCTCGGCTTGACCAATCGGGATTGACAGATCCGGAGCCTTTCCATAGCTTTCGGTCACATGACGAAATGCAGGGAGCAACAGGCATGACAGCGCAAAGATTCCGCATTTTCACAGGCGCTCTCGTGGCACTGCAGGCCGGGGCGCTCTGGCTCGCGGGCACGCAAACGGCCGCGGCGATGCCCGAGTTCGCACGCCGCTACAACATGAGCTGCGCCGCCTGCCATGCCGCCTTCCCGCGCCTGAACAAGTTCGGCGAGGAGTTCGCCGCCAACAACATGCGCCTGCCGCACTGGAAGGACAGCACCGTCAAGACCGGGGACAGCCGCCTCGCGCTGCCGGCCTATCCGCCGCTGGCGGTGCGCGCGCAGGCCTACGCGCAGGCCCGCGACGGCGAGTCGGTGGACCCGATCACCGGCGCGACCGACTCGGCCACCACCGACTTCCAGTCGCCCTACCTGGTGAAGCTGCTGTCGAGCGCGCCGCTCAGCGACAACATCACCTATTACTTCTACGCCATCCTCGCCGAGAAGGGCACCAACGGCGAGGCGCTGGTCGAGGATGCCTGGTTCCGCCACGCCGACATCTTCGGCACCGGCATCGGCATGCAGCTGGGGCAGTTCCAACTATCCGATCTGATGTTTCCTCGCGAGGTGCGGCTCAGCTTCCAGGACTTCATGCCTTATCGCATGGCCGGCATCACCTACGACCGCGGCGTGCTGTTCGACCGCGACCTCGGCCCGCTCGAGCTCGCGCTCGGTCTCAGTAACGGCAATGGCATCGAGGACAACCTGAACATCAACAGCCCCGGCTACCGTCGCCCGGACAAGATGTTCGACAATGACAGTTCGAAGTCGGTGTTCGGTCGCATCGGCACCGAGCTCGGACCGGTCGCCGCGGGCGTGTTCGGCCTGAGCGCCGAGCAGCCCAGTGTGGCAGCAGGCAACGCCGGAACGATCAGCGGCGATCGCGACACCGACAAGCGCGTCGTGGGCCTCGATCTCTCCGGGGATTTCGGCGGCAAGACGTACTGGTACGCGCAGTACCTGTGGAATTCCTGGGACGGCTTCCTCGACGCAGACCCCGGCGAGGACTACCGCTGGGACGGTGGCTTCGCCGGCGTCGACTACATCCCCAACGAGCGCTGGGCGTTCTCGCTGCTCTACAACTATGCCGATGCCGGCGATCTCGCCGATACCGACACGATCTACGAAGGCATCGACATCAACAGCCTCAGCTTCACGACCTCGTACTACTTCATGCGCAATGTGAAGGGCGTGATCGAGCTCAACTACGACTTCCTCGACCAGATCGAGAAGGACGGTGAATTCTGGACCGGTCACCTGAACAAGGAGCATTATATCCTGTTCGGCTTCGACACCGCGTTCTGAGATGCATCGCCCCCCTTGCGCCACGCGGCTGCGCGCCGGCGTCACCGGCCTGCTCGGCGCGCTGCTCGCGCTGCCCGCCCCGGCGCAACAACCGAGCCTGCAGCAGCTGCGCATCGAATCCGATCCCCCCGGCGCCGAAGTGCTGCTGATCGGAGGCAGCGCCGGGCACACGCCGCTCAGTGTCGGCGAGCGCGCGATCTACCCCAACGACTACAGCGACGAGCAGGCACCGCTGTACGGCCTGGTGACGCTGCGCCGTGCCGGCTGTGCCACCCACGTGCAGCGCGTCACGCTCGAGGATATCGAGCGCGGCATGCATGTGACGCTGGATTGCGACCCTGCAGTCGCCATGACGGAGTCCGACAACCGCTCGTCACCGGTGACGGCAGCTAAAACCAGTCCGGTGCACGCCAGTGCTCCCGTCGCCAGCGAATCGGTTTCCCAGCGTCGACTGAGGCAGCTGCAGGTGCTGCAGGAACTGTTAGACGAGGGATTGCTCAGCGCCGCGGAGGAACAGCGAATCCGGCGCGAGTTGCTGCGATCGCCGTAGCGCTCACAGCAATTGACGACTCTGCTCGACCAGCCCGCCGAGTTCACGGCGCAACTCATCCCACACCGCCAGTTCCGGGCCGTTCCCGGGCGGAATCGTTGCGACGATGACATCGATCGTCGCATCCACCAGGCCCGCGTACCATTCGGGTGGCACACGGAGCGTGTCATTGTGATGCAACACGGATCCGCCGAGCATGATCTCGATCTCGCCCGGCGATTCGAACCAGTACATCAGGCAATAAAGAGCCCGCTCGACCATTTCGCCCTCGAGCTGCGCGCGGTTTCCGGTCCAGAGCCGCTCGAACGCTTCCACGGCAGCCGGGAAACGGCCGTAGTACCGCGCCATCGTGGGCTGGGTGATATCGCCGATCTGCTCGACCACTCGCTCCAGGCTTTGCTCCAGCAGCCGCCTTTTCTGCTCGACCTGCATGACCGCCCTCCTCGTACCGGGTGATGTAGACGTGCCCGATGGTATTTGCCGGCGCCCGGCCGATCGTCACGTCGTGCCGGGCGCCGTGCCTGCACAACCGAATATCCTGCGCAGGAACCCGATACGGCTCTGCATTGCTGCTTTCGAGACCTCGCTGTCCGCCGCCAGCAGATCGAAACCGTGCACCGCGCCCTTGATGTCGTTCTGCGCCACCTCGACCCCGCTGGCGATCAGGGCCTCGGCATAGGCGTGGCCCTGGTCGTGCAGCATGTCGAATTCCGCCGTCTCGACGTAGGCCGGAGCAAGGCCGGACAATTCACCATGGATGGGCGAGGCGTAACGCGGCACGCCGGCCGCCAGCGGATCCTTGAAATAGACGTCCCAGAGCGACGCGAGCGATGCCGCCTTGAATGGCGGCACATCGGTGAAGGCCGAGGTCGAGGGCCGCGTGCATGCCACGTCGGCGACCGGGTATATCAGCATTTGTCCGCACAACTCGATGCCGTCCTCGTGCCGCGCCCGTTGCGCGACCGTGGCGGCCAGTGCACCGCCTGCGCTGTCGCCGCCCACCGCGACCCGCCGCGCATCGATGCCGAGTGTATCGGCATTGGCCAAGGCCCAGCGCAGGGCCGCATGGCAGTCCTCGAATCCCGCCGGAAACGGATTCACGGGCGCGAGCCGGTACTCGACGAAGATCACGCGGCAATTCGCCTCGCGCGCATAACGCACGGCATTCTCGAGATGCCGCGGCGCGGCCTTCATGACGAACGCGCCACCGTGAAAGTAGATCAGCGCCGGGCTGGGAGCCGCCAGGTTTTCCGGCTCGATGAAGAGCACGGGCACGCGATGGCCGTCGAGCCCCGGAATCTTCTGCCTGGAAACGATTGCCCTGAACTTCCTGCGATGAAGCGCGTTCACCAGTGCCAGGAGGTTGCGCATCAATGCCAGGGCCCAGCGCTTCAACGACAGCTTGCGGGCCTTGATCGATTGGAAATCGGGATGGATATCGAAGGAGTTGTTCACTTCCTGTTACCGCCATGGTTGTGGGTCCCGCGGATGTACAGCATGCGATCGAGGCTCGCACCGAAGTCCTGCGTCTGCCACAGGTGCAGGAACACCGTGAAGATGTGCAACTGGTTGCGTGCGGTCTCGCTCCTGCGAAAGACCGGATCGCGCGGCCCCGACGCGCCGGCCGCTTCCGGGAGGCGCATCAGGATACGCGCCGGCGCCTCCAGCATCCATGCCAGCCCCATCGTCGCGATATACAGCTGCAGGTGGAGTTTGAGTTCCTCCACATCCACGCGCGGTCCGCCGTGCGCGTGGTATTCGCCGGCGAACAGTACCAGCAATTCCTGCAAGTGCCGATCCCAGACCTCGGGACCGGCCCCGCTCAGGCTCCCCCACAGCGCGTAGGCCACGTTCATCTGCCTGACCCGCCCCCAGTCGATCAGCCCGCACTGCAGCGCGCCCGCCGCGTCGCGCCAGAACCATGCGTTGTCGATATGGGCGTTCCAGTGACACAGCGCGACGAGCTCGCGATTGCCCTGCAGGAAGCGCTTGATCACCGCTTCGTGCGCGAGGAAGCGGCAGGCGTCGTGCTCCAGGCTCGCCAGAAAACCGGGCGCGCGGATATTGGCGGGCAGCAGTTGCGGATAGCGATGAGCGAACTCCGCGTACGCGGCGAGCAGCTCGCGCAACTGGCGCTCGTCGTAGCGAATCCGGTCGGCCGCCGCGGCCGCCTGCGGATCGAAGGGAAACTGCACATCGACATCGGCCTGCAGGCGTCCGCCCTTGTGCGCGCCAGCCAGGCGGGCCAGCGCCCTGACGATGGCCCGGTAGTAACTCGCAGGATCCGTCAGTTCGTGGTCGAGACACTTCTGGTGCTGCGGCTCGATCTCGCCCACACCGAAAGGGATGCGTTGTGTGATCAGTACGCCGGTACCGGAGTCCTGATGGTAGTCGGCGTAGTAGGTCTTTGGCACGCTGACCGGAAAGTGCGCCAGCCGCGACAGGGCGGCGAAGCGCACCTCCGAGGCCATCTCGAACCTGCCACGGTCGCGCAGCGGATCGCTGAAATCACGCGAGAACTTGACGAAGAGATCGGTATGCAGATGCGGCGCCGGAGGATCGTACTCGACCGACAGGAACAGCTTCTGCCCGGTGCTGCCGCCGGGGCAATTCTCCAGGCGTGTGATCCGCGCCACGCGCGTGCCGGGATCGAGCGAGCCGAAGGCCCGGAAGGCCGTGCTCAGAAAGGCTGCACCAGCGTCGCGCAGCGCCTCGGCGTGCGCCGGGATCGTGAGACCCGTTACTTCGCTGCGCACCATAGCCGCTACATCTTCGGCCGTTGTCATTGTCTCGCTCGATCCGGCATGCAGGTAACCGCAGGATACGACCCCGCCCGCAGCCGAGCCAGAGCCGCGGGTGCCATTATTGTGGGTCGGCATTCATGCCGACCGGTGCTTGTCCGCACGCTGCTGTCGCCAAGAATGGCGACCCACAGTCGCGACCCACAGACTTGCTCATTCCTCCAGCGCGATACCGTAGTGATCGGTGTAGAAGCGAAACGCCTCGCGGATGCCCGCGTTGCTGAGCCCGTAGTCCTCGGCCGCGTAACGGTGCTTGCCGAACCGGTCGCGCGGCTTGTTCGCGAGGTAATCGCGGATCGCATCCGCGAAGCCCGCCGTGAAGGGCAGTCCCAGCGCGTCGTAGGTGCGCTCCACCGTGCCCACGGGGTCCTTCATGAGGTCCTGGAAGTGCACGTCCGTGATCTGTCCCGGCGGGATCACGCCGCCGCCGCGCTCCTCGATCACCTTGCGCAGCATTCCGCCATAGCCCATCACCACCATCTGCCCGAGCAGGTTGGCATCCACGCCGTTGGCGCGGCTGGTGCGCATCAGCGTGGACAGGCTCACGGTGGACGGAACCGAGCGCACCGGGTCGCGGTGCGTGTGGATGATGCGCAGATCCGGGTACTGGCGCAGCAGCCGGTCTAGGCTGCCCAGATGCGCCGGCGACTTCAGCAACCAGCGCCGCGGATCGTCGCGCCCGTATTGCAGCAGCTGCAGCACGCGACGATGCCAGCGATACGGCGCGTCCGTCGGGTGCTCGGCGCGCCACTTCAGCCAGCCCCACGCGGCGTAGAGCATCGCCCACCAGTCGGAGCTGAACTCGCTGTCCATGAAGCGGATGCACTCGACCGGCAGATCCCAGCGGTGCTCGTGCGCCGCGCGGATCGCCGGCTGCACGTCGGAGAGGAACTCGTTGACGGTCTCGGCGATCTGCTCGCGCGTGATGCCCTCGGCGAGCGTCGCGCCCGGCGGCGCCGCGGGGCTCGCGGCCTCCCAGGCGAGCGGCGCGCGGTTGTTCGTGTCCAGCGCGAGCAGCTCGAAGAGGATCGAGGTGCCGGTGCGCCCCTGCCCCGCGATCAGCAGCGGCGCGACGACCTGCTCGTGGCGTATCGCGGGCTGCGCGCGGCATGCCTCGGTGACCAGCAGGCGATTGCGCAGGCCGCGCAGCAACTCGGCGCGCGTCACTAGCCGCCCGATCGTGTGCAGGTCCACCTCGGTCTGCAGCGATTCGACCAGCGCGCGAAAGGCGTCCTCCCAGCCCGGCTCGCCGAAATCCGCCAGGCCGGTGCTCGCGCGCGCCTCCTCGATCAGCTCCTCGGGCGCGAGGCTCACCAGCCGGCGCGAGCCACCCACCATCGCCCCGAGGTAGTTCAGTCGCCGGACCCAGTCGGGTTGCTCGATATCCATGTCTCCCCCTGCCGAAAGCCGGATGCAATGCCGGCGGCAGTGTAGCGCCCTCTGCCCGGTCAGGGCATGAAGAGAACGTAACGCCCGAGCCGCCTCGACCCGGTTGACTCGGCCCGGGCGCGCTGAGACCCTGCGCGACACGACGCAGAAAAGACAGGAGCCCCGATGACCGAGTCACGCCGCGCTTTCCGCGAACTTCTCGAGCTGCTCGACCGGATCGACGCCCAGTACATCGGCGAGACCGGCGAATACAAATCGGCGCTCGACGTTGCCGACGGCCACCGCCTGGTGCTGCACGGGCTGCGCCGCGCGCTCGGCTCGCAGCTCGAGGCCGACACGCACCGGCCGGTGTTCCAGCGCGCGATCACGCCGACGACCAAGTTCGGCGGCGACAGCCCCGATGCGATCTACCATGAGTGCAACGTCAGTGCCGACGTGAGCTACCGCATCCGCGGCAACATGGCGGGCGCGGTCTACGTCTCGCTGTCGGTGCAGTCCGGAGGCAGCGAGGCCGAGGGCGTCGGCGCGAGCCTGAACAGCGAGCAGTTCGAGGTGAAGCCGGACGGCTCCTTCGAAATCCTGCTCTCGCGCACGCCACCCGCGGACACGCGCAACTGGGTGCAGATGCCCGAGGGCGCGCTCAACGTGCTGACGCGGCACTACTTCGAGGAGGCCGGCAACGTGATGGCCGACACCGCGCGGCGGCTGGATCTCGAGATCTCCACCGTCGGCGACTTCCCCGCGCCCGGCGAGCCCACGGTCGAGAGCATCAGCGCCGGCATCGACCGCGTCTCGCGCTGGATGCGCAGCCGCACGCTGGAGGAATCGAAAGGGCGCACGACGATGCCCTCCTGGGTGTCCGTCGTGCCGAACCGCTTCAACGAGCCCGAGAAGCCCGGCGCCGGCATGGCCTATGCCGCGCTCGACATCGCCTACGCGATGGCGCCCTTCCACGTGCCGCCGGGCAAGGCGCTGGTGATGAGCGGCCGCTTCCCCGCCTGCCGCTACGCGGGCGTGGTGCTGTGGAGCCGTTTCCGGCAGAGCTTCGACTACATGAACCGACGCGTCTCGCTGAACCGCGCGCAGACCGTGACGGACGGTGCAGGGAATTACCGCATCGTGCTGGCCGAGCGCGACCCGGGCGTGCCCAACTGGCTGGACACCGGCGGCCGCACGAGCGGATTCATGTACTGGCGCTTCCTGTTGCCCGAGGAACCCATGGCCGCCCCCCAGTGCGAGCTGGTGGATATCGACTCGCTGCCCGGCTGAAGCAGGTGTCGCATGCGACGGCCCCGCGGGCAAGCTGTCCGCGCGCCGGCGTGGATTCGGCACGATCGAGCCGTATCACGCGAATGGTTCCGACGCCTTCCTGTCTGCCTCGACCAGCTCCGCCTCCACCGCGCGCACCTGCTCGATGAAGTCGTGCGCCGCCGGCGTGAGCGAGCGCCCGCGCAGCCACGCAAAGCCGTAGTTCGTATGTAGCCACGGCGCATCGACACCCAGGACCACCAGCCGCGCCGCTGCGATCTCCGGCTCTATCAGCACGCGCGGGGCCATGCCAATCGCCTCGCTGCTCATCGCAATGCTCTTGGCCAGCGCGACATTGTCGACCTTCAGCGGCGGCACGTAATCGCCGGTCTCGGCGTCGATCGCGCCGCTGCGCGCCAGCTGGTAGAAGGTGCGGGCGACGCGTGGCGGAAGGCTGGTGCAGACGAAGGGAAACGAGAACACGCGCTCGATGCCGGGCGCCCTCTCCTTGCAGAGCGGGTGCCCGGCCCGGCAGAAGAACACCGCGCGGTGCGAGGGCAGCGACTCGGTGTGTAGCCGCGCTTCATTCTCGGCAATGCTCAACTCGACGATCGCGATGTCCAGCCGCGACTGCAGAAGCCCGTCGACCAGCGAACGCCAGTTGTCGATGCCGAAATCGATCTGCAAGCGCGGGTGGCGCACGCTGAGCCGCCCCAGGGCGGGCGCCACGCAGAGTTCCGCCGGATAGGGGCCGGCACCGACGCGCAGGGAACCGGTCTCGGCGCCCTGGATCAGCCTGACTTCGCGCTCGAGCTCGCCGGCCTCGCGCAGCAACAGGGCCGCGCGCAGCAGGAAGCGCTCGCCGAAGGGGGTCGGTTCCGCGCCCCTCGCACCGCGCGTGAACAGCTGCACGCCGAGCTCGGCCTCCAGGCCGGAGATGCTGCGAGAGAGGGCCGGCTGGCTCATGTCGAGCGCCGCGGCGGCGCGCGCGAAGTTGCGGTGCTTCGCCAGCGTGACCGCGTAGTGCAACTGCTTGAGGTCTACCATGCACGCATGCTATCAGACCATGCACGGCACGGCATGTCCGGCTGCTTCGATCGATGTTTGAATCGCCCTGCCCCCCCCTCTTCCGGCAGGAGATTTACATGATCCGCTTCACCTCGCATGCGCTCGGCACCTGGCTCGCACTCGCGGCGATGGCGTGGTTGCTGTCCCCGATGGCGCACGCGGCACCGCAGAAACCGAACATCCTCGTGATCTGGGGCGACGACATCGGCACCTGGAACATCAGTCACAACAATCGCGGCATGATGGGCTATCGCACGCCCAACATCGACCGCATCGCCGCCGAGGGCGTCGGCTTCACCGACTACTACGCGCAGCAGAGCTGCACTGCGGGTCGCGCGGCGTTCATCAGCGGCTCGGTGCCGGTGCGCTCCGGCATGACTAAGGTCGGCATGCCCGGCGCGAAAGAAGGCTGGCAGAAGACCGATGTGACGATGGCCTCGATTCTGAAGGACCAGGGCTACGCCACCGGCCAGTTCGGCAAGAACCACCAGGGGGATCGTGACGAACACCTGCCTACCATGCACGGCTTCGACGAGTTCCTCGGCAGTCTTTATCACCTGAACGCCGAGGAAGAGCCCGAGAACCGAGACTATCCCAAGGACATGGTGCTGGCCAACGGCAAGACCTTCCTGCAGCAGTTCGGCCCGCGCGGCATCATCCATTCCAAGGCTGATGGCAAGGGCGGCCAGACCATCGAGAACCTCGGCCCGCTGACCAGGAAGCGCATGGAAACCGTCGACGAGGAAACTCTCGAAGCGGCCAAGGATTTCATCACCCGCCAGGCCAAGGCCGACAAACCCTTCTTCGTGTGGTGGAACGGCACGCGCATGCACTTCCGTACCCACGTGAAGCCGGAGCACATCGGCATCTCCGGGCAGGACGAGTATGGCGACGGCATGGTCGAGCACGACATGCACGTGGGCGAGTTGCTGAAGCTTATCGACGATCTGGGCCTGGCGAACAACACTATCGTCCAGTACTCGACCGACAACGGCCCGCACTACAACACCTGGCCGGATGCCGGCACCACGCCGTTCCACGGCGAGAAGAACTCCAACTGGGAAGGCGCTTTCCGGGTTCCGGCCTTCATCCGCTGGCCCGGCCATTTCCCCGCCAACGTGACGCTCAACGGCATCGTCTCGCACGAAGACTGGCTGCCGACCTTTGCGGCCGTCGCCGGCGCGCCTGACATCAAGGAGAAGCTCCTGCAGGGTGCGACGGTCAACGGCCGCAAGTACAAGAACCACATCGACGGCTACAACCTGCTCGATTACCTCAGTGGCAACGTCAAGGAATCGCCGCGCAATGAATTCATCTACGTGGGCGACGACGGGGGTGTAATGGCCATCCGCGTGGGCGACTGGAAAGCCATCTACCTCGAGAACCGCGCGCATCAGCTGCAAGTCTGGCGCGAGCCCCTCGTCCACCTTCGCATGCCGCTGCTCTTCAACCTGCGTCGTGACCCCTTCGAAAAGTCCTATGAGAACTCGAACACATATCACGACTGGATGATCGACCGGGCCTTCGTGCTGGTGCCGCTGCAAGGGATCGCCAGCAGGTTCCTGCTATCGTTGAAGGATTACCCACCCAGCCAGTCGCCAGGCGACTGGAGTCTCGATACGCTCGAAAAGCAGGTCAAGGGAATGACTACCGCGGGTCAGTGAGCAGGGGGGCGACGATCCCGGTGCCGCTGGCGACGGCGGCACCCTTTAATTTACGAAATTTACGAACACGAGGACGCACGATGAAGTACCTGACGGTTGTACGTGCCGCTGTGGGTTCGTCGGTTGTCTTGTTTGCCCTGTCGGCCTTCGCTGCCGACCCGCTGCCCTCCTGGAACGACACCGCACCCAAGCAAGCGATCATCGAATTCGTCGACAAGGTCACCAGGCAGGGCTCGCCGGACTTCGTCCCGGCGGCCGAACGCATCGCCACCTTCGACAACGACGGCACGCTGTGGGCAGAGCAGCCGATGTACGTACAGCTCGCGTTCGCGATCGACCGCGCACGGACGCTGGCGGCCAGCAAGCCGGAGCTGATGGAGAGCCCGGTGATCAAGGCGGCCGCCACCGGCGATCTGCGCGCGCTGGCGGCCAGCGGCGAACACGGCCTGCTGGAGCTCGTCGCCACGACGCACGCCGGCAACACCACGGACGAATTCGCGCAACTCGTGCGCGACTGGAGCACGACCGCGCGTCACCCGCGCTATGCGCGCCCCTACACCGAGCTCACCTACCTGCCGATGCGCGAACTGCTGGAGTACCTGCGCACCAACGGCTTCCGGACCTGGATCGTCTCCGGCGGCGGAATCGAGTTCCTGCGCGTGCTTTCCGAGCCGCTCTATGGCGTGCCGCCCGAGCAGGTGATCGGCTCCAGCATCCGGACGCAATACGAGCTGCGCGACGGCACGCCGGTGATCGCACGGCTGCCGGAGATCGACTTCATCGATGACAAGGCCGGCAAGCCGCTCGCGATCCAGAAATTCATCGGCAGGCGACCGATCCTCGCCGTCGGCAACTCGGACGGCGACTTCGAGATGCTGGAGTGGACAACCGCCGCGAGCGGACCGAGCCTTGGCGTGCTGGTGCACCACGACGACGCCGGGCGCGAATACGCCTACGACCGAGCAGCCTCCTTTGGCAGGCTGACGCGCGGCCTCGACGAGGCGCAACGACGCGACTGGCTGGTGGTAGGGATGCACAACGACTGGAACGCGGTGTTCGCCGCGCCAACCGCGCCGTGAGCCTCGCGCAGGACGATCGAAGCGCCGTGCGTCCGCCGCCGTCCTTCACCTGTCACGGCCCGTTCTACCGCCTGCAGCGCAAACTGGGATTGCTGTCCGACGGAGATCTGGCCGCCCCGCGGCGCGCGCTGATGTTCGCGATGCTCGCGTGGGCACCAGCGGCGTTGCTGGCCGCCGTCGAGGGCCTGGCGCTCGATCCGCGGCACGAACGCGCGATGTTGTTCGATTTCAGCGCCTATGCCTTCGCGATCGCGATCGCGGCCTTCGTGCTGATGGAACAGGCCGCCGACCGGCGCATGGCGTGGCTGCTCGGCGAGTTCAGCGCACGCGGCATCGTGCTGGAGCGTGCGCGCGAGGGTCTCGCGCGGGCGCGGCACAACATGGAGCGTCGCACCGGCTCGGCGCTGGCCGAGGCGATCGCGCTGATCGTCGCCTGTTTTCTTTCCGCCGCGTGGATCCTGCAGGGTGCAGCCCGGGTCCACGGGGACAGCTGGTTCACGCGCCCCGCGGGCGGTGAACTGCAGCTCACGCTGGCCGGCTGGTGGCTGCTGCTGGTCGCGCTGCCGCTGTTCTGGTTCCTGCTGGGACGCTGGCTGTGGCGTTTCCTGACCTGGGGGCTGATGCTGCGCGACATCGCGCGCTGCGAGCTGCGGCTCGTGGCCACGCACCCGGATCGCTGCGGCGGGCTGGCCTTCATCGGCCAGTACCCCAAAACCTACGTGCTGTTCGTATTCTCGATCAGCACCGTGGTCGCGGCGACGGTTCTCAAGAGCGTGGTGTTCGCCGGCACCGCGTTGGCCAGCTTCAAGTTCGCCCTGCTGGGGCTGATCGCATTCCTGGTGATCGCCTTCGTGCTGCCGCTGTTCGTGTTCACGCCGGTGCTGCTGGCGCTGAAACGTCAGGGGCTGCGCCACTACGGCGCGCTGGTGAGCCGGCACAACCTCGCCTTCGAGGCGAAGTGGATCGACGACGGAGACGGCGCGGTGCCTGCCGAGGAAACGCTGGGCTCGCCCGATCCGTCCTCGCTGGCCGACATCGCCACCGCCTACCAGCTCGTGAGCGGCATGCAAGTCGTGCCAGTGACCCGGCAGAGCATCGCGCCGCTGCTGCTCGCAGCCGTGGCCCCCCTGGCGCTGGTGGCCGCCACGCGGGCGCCCATCGGCCAGGTGCTGGGCGCGGCCAAGGGACTGCTGTTGCTCTGAGCTGCGCCACTAGGCCAACTTGCACAACGTCAGCCGCACTTTGCCCGGGGCGGCGATCTCCGACCAGATATCACGCAGCGGGCGATCGAGCGCAAGGACAAACATCGCCGCGATGCCCTTGCCCAACGAATAGATATTCACCAGCGTGTCACGCTGCCAGATTTCGCTGCGCGCGGCATCGCGATGCCCAGCCCACATATCGACGACCACGCGCCCGCCGACGAGTACGCGCACCGCCGCCCCCAGCTCGTTGCGCGCGCAGAAGTTCTCGCGCAAGGCGCGCTCCACCTCCGCGAACGCGGGATCGCGGGATCCGGCGACGGGCACCTCATACGCGAGGGCTGCTTCATTCTTCGGATCGCACGTCATCGCTGCCTCCTCGCTTGCAGGCATCATGCGCAGCTCGCACACTGCACATCATAGGGCGAGAAAGGGGTAGGGCAGGTGTCGAGTCTAGGATTTCTTGAGAGTTTTCGCTTCGCCCCGGGCGATGTGCCTGGGCGCATGCGCGTCGAAGCGAACGTCGCGGAGGCCTGGGGCATCGTCCACGCGCACGGGGCGTGGTGATGGCGGCCATGCTGCACGCCGCGGAGCTGGCTCTGGGACGCACGGATTTCCGCATGACGAGCGCCTCGGCCATGTTCTGCCGGCCCGTGCCTTGCGGACCGGTCATGGTCGATGTCGACATCCTGCGCAATGGTCGTGGCGGGGCGCAGGTCCTGGCAACGTTGCGCTGCGCGGGCGATGCAGACCCGACGCCCAATGGCGTCGCGACGGTGGTGTTCGCGGCAGCAACGGGCGGCTGGCCCGAACACCATGGGTTGACGCGCCATCCCGGGCTCGCGGAGCTGCCTGATGCGCGTGCGCCGCGTTTCGGCGTCGGCGCTGACGGCAGGGCGGTGATGCCCTTCTTCCATGAAACTGACTGGCGAGACGCGGCTGTGCAGCCCGCGGACCCGCTGCAGCGCCTGGCGTGGTTCGCCTTCCGCGAGCCGCCGTTGCGCGGCGACGGCACCTGGGTGCCAGCAATGCTCGCCGTGCCGGGCGATGCGCTGGGCCTGGCCGCAGTGCCGCCGGTGACGGCAATCATGGGACCGCTCACCTCGCCGTCGTTGCAGATCTCGATCGAATTCGCGGCTCCGGCACGCGGGGAGTGGATCGGCATCGATTCACGCTGCCACCATTGCGAGGGCGCGATTGCCTCCGGGGTCGCCACGCTGTGGAGCGCCGATGGGACCCTGGTCGCCACGGTGGGACAGAGTGCGTTGCTGCGCCGGATTCCTGGCTAGCGCTCGATCTCCCGCGCGTTGCCTTACGCGTCTCAGCGCGGGCTGTCGTCGACGATTGCGCACAGGGCATGCACGAGCTCCGCCACGAAGGCATCGCGGCGTCTTGCCTGCGCTGCGTCGCTCACCGCTTGCGTGTGCTGGCGCGAGGCGAATGACGAGAGTCCGTGGTACATCAGGACTTCCACCAGGATGCTGCGCGACTCGCGCATCTGCGCAGCCTGATGGGGGATGAGTTGGCGGAACAGCCTGTGCAGACGGGCGTTGTTGCGCAGATCGATGCCGAGTTCGCGCCGCAGTGAAGAAAAATCGGGGCTCTCCATGAGCTGCCCGTTGATGCGCAGATAGGCCACGCCCGACATCCCTTCCGCGAGCTTGTCGGCCAGCGGTGAGACGATGGCGCCCATCAGGTCCGCCAGTTCGAGCGTCGCTTTGCGCTCCAGTTCCTCGAGCCGCCGCAGGCGCTCTTCGTTGATGCCGGCCGAATGCTTGCGCAGCACCGCTTCCAGCAATCCCCGCTTGTTGCCGAAATAGTAGGCGGCGGCATTCCTGTTCGACTGTCCTGCGGCCTTGCTGACGGCCAGCAGGGTGACATTGCCGATGCCCTGCTCGGCGAACAGTTGTTCCGCTGTGTCGACGAGCTTCGCCCGGGTTCTCTGTCCGTCTATGCGCATCGGGCTCGCGTCGTCCTCGTAGTGTCAGGTTCCATCGAGTTGCCGGTCGCTCTTCCAGGTGCTCGCCCGGTAGGCAACGCGCCCCTCCTTCCCTGCCCTGAACAGCAGGTCATTGTAGTGACCGCCCGCTGGAATGCTCTCGAACATTTCCGGCTTCTCGAACTTGTAGTAGAGCACTTTGCGGTTCGCGTGTGCAGAGGTCGGGGCCGGCGTGCAATGCAACACATCGCCGAAATGCAGCGTGACGTCACCGGGCTCGGTATCCAGCCCGACAACCGGAAGCTCCCCTTCCTGCCCCATCTCCAGCACGTGATTCGAGTAGCGGTGCGAGCCTGCCAGGAACCTGACCTGGCCGTTCCCGGCGCTGGCCTCGTCGAGCTGTATGCCGAGCTGGATCAGTGGGCACATCACCGGGTGCCCGCCCAGGTCGCAGTCCTTGTGCCACAACAGGTTCGCCAGTCCCGTCTTCACGCCCGGAGACTTGATGAAAACCATGGGGCCGTCGACGCGGTCGAGGCATACCAGGTGGCGCGGATCGGCCATATGCCCGAGCGCCTGCACCCGGGGATCGCGCCCGATATCGTCGAAGAAGGCAGAGAACCGGTTGAGGTAATTGATGCGGGTGGGAACCTCGCGCCCGTCTTCCAGCACGGACCACCAGGACTTCCCGTCGTCCGGCCTCGATGCCGCCATGGCATCCAGCACCCTGGCCCTGATCGCATCGATCTCGCTACCCGCGAATACGCGCCTGATGTGCAAATAGCCCATCATGCGCAGGTACGCCCGCATCTCCTCCAGCTTCGCGTCGAAGTCGCAAAAGTCGAAGGCACTCACCAACGGCAGGGCGCGACCGTCGGCGTCCACGAGTTCGACGCGCACAGATCCCGAGTAGATCGGGCGCCCGCTGTAGATGGCCCGCAGCGCCGGCTCCCAACGCCGGAAACCCCCGATGTCGCCCTTGATCACCTCGACCCTCCCGGTCGCCACCAACCCGGAAATGCTGAGCAGTTCGTGGAAGAACTCCGAGAAGGCATCCGGATCCAGGAGCACCTGCGTCGCGCCGGAGGCGCCGGGCTCGACGGACAGGCGCCCGTCGAAGCGGTACGTGTAGGCGGCCCCCGACGGCATCATCAGGCTGAGTGGATCCGCGCCCTCCAGGTCGTGCTCGACCAGCGCGTGGCGCGCCTCGATGAGTCGACACACGTCGCGCAAATGAAACCCATTGAAATCGACACCCGGATACCTGTCAGCGCCGCCCGAAACCAACACTGGATTTGCCATGAGTCACCCGCATCACGCATGGAAGTTTGACGGCAAGATAAGCATAGGTCTTAATTAATATCAACGCTTACTTACATTCCGGGCATCGGCCTGGACCTGGACCGCGGGCCTCAGCGCTCGCCGTACGGCCGGACCACGCGCAGGAACTCGCGGCGGGCGAGTGGCACTTCGAGACGGCAGCGGGAAAGCAGGTTTGCGCCTGGGAGCGCAGAGCGGCGTATCGAGGCCGAGATCGTGGGCCAACAGGGCCGAGCTGAGGCCGCCGGCGCCGCACCCCGCCCGAGCTTACATACTGGTATGACTCGACGGACGCAGGAAGCGAGGCCTGCAATTCCCACGGAGTGCGCCGGCCGGTTCAGGCCACCCGCGCGACGTCCGACGCCACCGGCACGGCCGGTAGCGCCAGCGCGCGATCGACCTCCAACCCGCAGTTGTAGCCGGGCAGGAAGGTGACGCCCGGTCCCGGGTGGCAGGCGGAGCCGCACATCCACAGGCCCTCGATCGGGGTGCGGTGCGCTGAACCCGGCACCATCGCGCGCTCGCCGAGCATGTTCTCGGGATGGATCAGGCCGTGGGTGAAGTCGCCCTCGGTCGCACCGTGCATGCTGGCGAAGTGATCCGAGGAGAACACCGCACGGTCCACTATGCGCGCACGGAAATCCGGCAGGTAACCGGAGATGGTGTCGATGACCTTGTCCGCGGCCGTGTCGCGCAGGCGGCCGCGCTCGCTCTTGGGCGCCTTGCACGGGAAGCAGAAGCCATAGGCGCTGGCCACGTGCTGGCCCGCCGGTGCCAGGCTCGGGTCCATCACCGAGGGGAACTGGAAGGCGACCGGCATCGAGTCGGGCAACTGGCCGGCATCGCAGGTCTCGAAGCTGCGCTGCAGTTCCTCGGGGCTCGTGACCATCGCGCCGCCGAAGCGGTTGTGGACGTCGCTGTTGAGCCATGCCCACTCGCCGCCGTAGGCAGGCAGGCCGTCGAGGCGAAACAGCATGTGCACCCAGGCGCCGCGGTGCTCGGCCGCGGCCACCTTGTTCGCGATGGCCTCATCGAGGTGGCGCTCCCCGACCAGGCGCTGGAAGGTGGCGGGACGGTCGAGGTTCGACAGCACGACGCGCGCGCGCAGCGTCTCGCCGCCCTTCAGCACCACGCCGGTGGCGCGTCCGTTCTCGAGCAGCACGTGATCGACCGTGGCGCCGAGGCGAACCGTGCCGCCGACGGCCTCGATGCTGCGCGCCAGTGCCTCGCTGAGCGAACCCATGCCGCCCTTCACGCGCCGCATCAGCCCGCTGTCGCCGCTCTGCGCGAAGGTGTAGACCAGGCACAGCGCGGAGCCCGGCGTGTACGGCCCCTTGTAGGTCGACTGGATCGCGGCGAAGGCCAGCAGCGAGCGGAAGGTGTGGTGCTTGCGCGGGTCGGGGAAGAAGCGGTCGATCACGTCCATCGCGGACCCGGTGAAGGCGAGGCGCAACTGCTCGCGGCGCGCCTCGTCCGGGGCCGCGTCCAGCAGCTCGTCGAGGCTGCGCGGCGTGCAACCGGGATTGAAGCGGTCCATCACGCTCGCGGGGTAGGCGACGAACTTCGCGAATTTCGCGAAGCCCGCGAGCGCGGCGGGCCCGTGGTGGCGCAGCAGGTGCCACAGCTGCCGGCGCGGCGAGCGGTAGAACATGATCGGCTTGTGCCCGGGGCCGGCAAGGTTGATCGCCATCACGGGCAGCTCGATGAACTCCACGCCATGGCGCTCGAACTGCAGGAAGTCCAGCACCTCGGGGGCGATCGGGAACAGCGCGCTGGCGCCGACCTCGTTGCGGCAGCCCGGGAAGATCTCCCGCGTACCCGCCATGCCGCCCGCGTAGCGGTTCTTCTCCAGCACGAGCACGCGCCGCCCGCGCTGGGCCAGCACGCGCGCGGCCGCCAGCCCGTTGTGGCCGGCGCCGATCACGATGGCATCCCACTGCCCGTCCATCGCACACCCCGCTGTCGTTGTTTTGTGTTTTGTGGTGCAACAGGGCAATCTTGCGGTCATTTTCCGCGAGCGTGCAAGCAGGCCCGATGTCGACCACCGCCGCGATCGTCTCCGTGCTCGGCAGCAGCGGGCGCCTGCTGGCGGATGCCGTGCTCGACTGGCACCCGCGAACGCTGCCGCGGCGTGGCCGCGCCGTGGAGGACGCCGCGTTCCTGAACCGCCTGCTGGCCGAGCACGGCAGCGATGCGCGCAGCAGGGCGGCGCGGGCCGCGACGGTGCGCGTGCGCGCGACACGTCCGCCGAGCAGCAACTGCAGCAACCGCGTGCTGGAAGTGGACTGGGCGCATGGTGAGGGCATGCCGCGCACGCTGTTCCTCAAGCTCCCGGGCGAGCCACTCGCAACCCGATTCTTCTGCAATGCGATCCGCGTCTGGGAGCTGGAATGCGCGTTCTTCCGCTCGTTCGCGCACGACTTCCCGCTGCGCTTGCCCCGGGTGCATGCAATCGCGACGCGCGGCAGCCGTTTCGCGCTGCTGCAGGAAGATCTCGGCGCCGATCCCGCGGTGAGACTGTTCACGAACCGCGCGATGCTCGAGGGTGTGCCGCTCGAGCTGGCGCGGCGCTGCATCGGGGCATTCGCCACGTTTCACGCGCACTACCACGGCCTGGACCCGCAGGAGCGCGAGCGCCGGTTGCCGCTCGCGCGGCACCCGTTCCTGTCGCCGCACATGTCCGCGATCTCGCAGGCCATCAACCGCGCGGCAGTCGGACCCTGCCGGCGCAAGGCGCCCGCGGTATTCGGCGAGGCGCAGGCGGTACGGTTTCGTGCCGCCATGGGGCGATGGCAGGACCTGCAGGCCTGGTGGTACCGCGAGCCGCTCACGCTGGTGCACGGCGACAGCCACATCGGCAACTTCTTCGTCGACGGCGAGCGCATGGGCATGCTCGATTTCCAGGCGGCGCACTGGAGCAAGGGCATCCGCGACTTGCAGTACTTCCTGGTGAACTCGATGCGCGCGGAGGAGCTCGCGCGCCACGAGCGCGCGCTGGTGTCGGAGTACGCCGCCGCGCTGCGCGCGCGCGGCGTTGCGCTGGCGGACGACGAGGCCTGGGCGCAGTACCGCGGCTTCGCCTTCCAACCGCTGATGACGATCGTGACCTCGCTCGGCCTGGGCCCGCTGACCGAGCGCGATGCGCTGATGGAAGCGGTGCTCGCGCGAGCACTCGCGCTCATCGAGCGCACCGCGTTCTACGACTGGCTCGATGCGCTGCCGGGCGCAGCCTGAACCGATACCTGCCGCCAGGAGCCCCACGCATGCCCCGCCCCGCGCTGCCGCTGCCCGTACGCCTGCTGAACACCGCCTTCGCCGCGCTGGGGCGCACCGGTCCACGACTGCTGCCGCTCGGCCCGGAGGGCCTGATGGACGCCGCGGCGCGCACCGCGGGCCTGGACGACTTCGGCTCGCCGTACTTTCGCGAGCCGCTGGCACGTCTGTGCGATTCGCTGGAGCGCGACGCGCGGCTCACGGCGCTCGGGCGCATGATCGCGCGCCAGGACATCCTGCGGTTGCTCGGCAACCGCTTGCGCTGGGTCGATATCTTCAGGCGCCACCCGGAGATCGGCGCGGGGCGCGTCGTCGCGCCGGTGTTCATCCTCGGCATGCCGCGCACCGGCACCACCAGCATGCACGAGCTGCTGGCGCTCGATCCGCAGTTCCGCGTGCCGCTCAGCTGGGAGGTGGCGCACCCCTTCCCGCCGCCGGAGACCGCGAGCTATCGCAGCGACCCGCGCATCGCGCAGGTGGATGCGGAGCTGGCCCGGGTCGACCGGTTGCTGCCCGAGTTCCGCAACATGCACCCGATGGGCGCGCAACTTCCGCAGGAGTGCGTGGCGCTGTTCGCGCACGACTTCGTGTCGATGATCTTCGACGTGCAGTTCCGCGTGCCCTCGTACCAGCAATGGGTCATCGGCGAGGACATGGCCGAGGTGTTCCGCAACCATCGCCGCTGGCTGCAGCTGCTGCAGTGGAAGAAGCCCGGCGACACCTGGGTGCTGAAGTCGCCGCAGTACCTGTGGAACATCGAGGACATGCTGCGCGAGTACCCGGACGCGCGCGTGATCCAGATGCACCGCGACCCGGTGACGGTGGCGATGTCGGTGGGCAGCCTGACGGCCACGCTGCGCGGCCTGGCCTCGGACACAGTGGACCTGCGCGAAGTGACGCAACACTACGCGGACCTGCTCGACTTCGGCACGCGCCGCACGATGGCCGCGCGCGCGAGCGGGCTGCTGGGCGCCGGGCGCGTGATCGACGTGCAGTTCGCGGACTTTCGCGCCGATGCACTGGCCGAGATCCGGCGCATCTACGCGCACCTCGGCTTGCGCCTGGACGATGCCGTTGCCGCGTCGATGCAGCGCTTTCTCGATGCGGGCAGGGCGAGCGCTCGCCACGCGCGCCACCGCTACGACCTGGCGGCCTCGGGCATCGACCTGGCGCGCGAGCGCGCGCGCTTCGCCGACTACCAGCAGGCCTACGGCATCGCTTCCGAGATCACGGGCGGCTCGTACCAGAACGGCGAGGAATACGCGCGCTCCTGCAGCACCTGAGGCGCGGGCGCCGCAACCTTCAGCTTCGCGGCGTCGTGGGTGCTCCAACGCGGCGTCGGGATCTCGAGCACGCGCACGTAGTAGAAAGCGCGTCTCGCGGGGTCGAATTCGGGATCTTCCCACAGCACCTCGAGCGCGGCGGCGCCGATGGTGTTGGTGTAGCTCGCCGCGGCCACGTCGACCGTCGAACCCACGGGTGGCAGCTTGCCGGTGGCGGGGTCGAGCGCGCGATCGCCGCTCCAGGCCACCTCGAAGATCTTCTCCTGGCGCTGGCCGTCCGCGTCGAGCCAGCCCTTGATGACCTGCACGCGGTCGAGGTTGGCGCCGTCGGGGTCCTTGGCCGCGCGGATCAGCAGGCGCGGCGCGCCGGCGTCCGCGGGCCGTGCGGGCAGGTCGCCGCCCATCGGCACGCCGCCCGCGTAGGCCTTGTCGAGGTAGGCGAGGTCGCCGAGCAGCGCCTGTTCGTAGCCCCAGCCGCCGAAAACGCGCAGGCCGATGCGCGGGCCCGAGGTCGCGTAGGTCTCGCCGCGACGCAGCGCGTCGAAGATCGCCTCGCGCGTGTTACCGGTGGCCCACACGGCCGCGAGGCCCTGCGCGCTCATGATCCGACCGAGACCGCGGTGCAGTTCGGAGGCCGGCTTGATATCGAGGCGCTGCTCGGGCGTGCCGTCGATGAGCGGCAGCTTGCCGTGGTAGTTGTCTTCCTCGATCGGCGAGGTGGAGTTGTGCGAATCGCTAGAGCCGATGAACGCGAAGCGGTACGGGTTGCCGATGCCGCTGGCGTCGAGCTCGAGGCCTACCCCGAGGGCCTCGCGCACGTAGCTGCCGGCGGGCTGCGAGATCGTCGGCTCCGGGCCCATCTTCAGCGTGATCGGGAAGATCTCGAAGTTCGCGAACTCGTCGTTGGGCGCGAGCGCGGGGTGCACTTCCGACTGGCCCTTGATCTGGATGATCTCGTGCACGGGCTCGTTGCGCATGCGCCTGCTGACGTAGTCGGCGTCGAAGGGGCGGCCGTCGAAGGTGCGTGTGCCGAACATCAGCCCGTTGCTCGCATTCTGGTTGTGCGGTATCGCCAGGCTGTCGATGCCGGCGGCGCGCTTCTCCTCGAGCCAGGCCCAGAGCTGCTCCGGGTCCGGCGAGTCGAAACTGCTGAACGGCCGCTCGGGCACGGTGTCGCTGCGGAAGATCACGTTGCGATGGAGGTTGTTGCCGTCGATGGTGCTGGTCCACTCGTAGCCGACCAGCGCGGTGAAGGTGCCGGGGTCGTTGTGACGGTTGGCCGCGGCCACGATTTGCTGCCAGACGCTGGAGGTCACCTGCGGGCTCACGAGTTCCGGGATGGGCTCGCCGCTGTTCAGCGTTCCGACCACTTCCGTGAGCGCGGTCTGTGCTTCGCCCGGGTCGGCCGACATGAAACGCGCCGCCAGCGGCAGCTTCGACAGCGGGCTCTGCGGATCGGCGAGTTGCGGCAGCACGCCCATGTATTCCGAATGGTCCGTGACCGAGGCGAAATCGAGCGGGCGGTGCAGCCGTACCGGATAGCCTGCCGCGTGCAGCGTCTGCTCCCCCTTCGCGAAGCGATAGGCGTCGTCGGGTAGCGTGCGGTTGCCGACCGCGAAGGCATCGGGCGAGAAGCTGGTGTGGATGTGCAGGTCGCCGAACAGCACGCGCTCGGGATGGGGCGGCGCTACCGGCGGCGCGGGGGCCTCGACAGGCGTCGCCGCGGGCACGGCGCCCGGCTCGGTTGCCGCCGGCTGCTCCGGGGCATCGCAACCGCCGAGCAGCAGGGTGAGGAGGAGGGGCGCGTGCAGGCGTTTCATGCAGACTCTCCGTGTGTCGGCCAACGGGCTGCTGGCAATTCGGGAGTATCTTACTCAAATCCGCATCGAAAGCTGTACCTGGTTGCGCGGCAGAGGACACTATCCCGGTGCGCACTCGTGCAGCCCACCCTCGTCCTGCAGGTCGCGGGATTTCCGGAAGCTTCGGGGAAACAGGAACGGCGCGTCCAGCGCCAGCCCGTTCGGAACAACCAGCTCGCCGGCACCTGAGCGCCGGCGGCCGGGAGCCGACCTACGCGAGACCGTTGGCGCGCTCGAGCGCCTTCCAGCGCAGGGGCACGGCCCAGAGGCCCAGAAGCGCTGCGGGAATTCACGCATTGCCGCGAGCCCGATGCGCTCGGGGCCGAGTTCGCGACCCGGCGGGTTGAAATACGTGCCGAAGACCAGGTCCCACACGATCAGGCTCGAGCCGTAGTTGCTGTTGGCTTCGACGAGCACGTCGGAGTGGTGCCAGCGATGCAGGACCGCGCTGCTGAACACATAGTGCCCCCAGCCCATCTCGTGGCGCACGTTGGCATGCTGCACCAGCGTCACGGCGAAGCCGAGCTTCAGCAGCTCGCGCAGGCCGAAGCTGGTGACGACGTTGTGCGCAACGTCGGTGACCACGTCGCCGTGGTTCAGATTCCACTCGCGGCGGTGCGGCGCCAGGCGCTCGCAAAGCGCGATCAGCGCAATGGCTGCGAGCGAGGACAGCCCGATCACGCTCCCGGGCGCCTGCCCGGCCTGCCACAGCTCGTGCGCCAGCCACAGGCTCAGGCCCAGCGTGAACGGGAAGAACAGCCAGCGGAAGGTGAGCGCCCCCGGGCCCGGTGATGCCACGCCAGGGGATGCCGTAGCCACGTCGATACCCCCGCCCGTTTCAGCTGTCTGCGTGCGCGAGCACCGCGCGGCCGATCACGCGACCGTGGCGCAGATCGTCCAGCACCGCGCTGGCCTCGTGCGCCGGGCGCACGCTCACCGGAATGTGCGGCACCTTGCCGGAACGTGCGAGGTGCACGAGTTCGCGAAAATCGGCCATCGTACCGACATTGGAGCCCTCGATGGTCTTGAGGAGCATCGCGACCAGCGCGGAGGGAATCTTCAGCGTGCCCCCGAAGAGCCCGACCATGATCGCCTTGCCGCCCACGCGTACCGCGTGGAATGCAAGTGGTGCGGTTTGCTCGGAGCCCACGAAATCGATCGCGGCATCCGCCCCTCCGCCCGTGAGTTCAAGCAATTTCATCAGCACGTCGGGCGCACGGCCGTTCAGGACGTGGCCTGCCCCCGCGGCGCGCGCCGCATCGAGCTTGGCATCGTCGACGTCGACCGCGATCGGGCTCACGCCGAAGACACGATGCAGGATGCCGATGCCCATGATGCCCAGGCCGCCGGCGCCGATCACCACCACGCGGCTCGCAGCTCCCAGGTTCGGGATACGCTTGATCGCGCTGTAGCTCGTGAGCCCGGAACAGGCGAGCGATCCGGCCTGCGAGGGCTCGATGCCATCCGCCCCGACGCAGTAGCGCTCATGCGACACCAGCACGTGGTCGCCAAAGCCTCCCGGATTCCGGCCCCCGCCTATGATCAGGCCCGACTGGCAGACGTGCTCGAGGCCGTTGCGGCAGAGCTCGCACTCGCGGCAGCCGACCCAGGGGTACACGATCACGCGATCACCGGGCTTCACCCCCGTCACCGCGGCACCGATCGCCGCGACTTCGCCGTAGACCTCGTGGCCGAACACCACGCCCTGTGTGAACGGCAACGGCAAGTCCTGCCCTTCACCGAGGTCGAACTTGCCCTCCTGCAGGTGCACGTCGGAGTGGCACACGCCGCAGAAGCGCGTGCGCACCAGCACCTGGGTATCGACCGGCACGGGCGTGGGCCACTCCGTCGCGGCGAGCGGCTGCGAGGGCCCTGTATAGGCGTAGGCTTTCATCGAGATATTCCTTCGGTTCGAGTCATGGTTCAACAGCTTGGCAAACCGCCTTCAGGACCGACGCGCTCGTGTCGATGTGACCGAAGTGAGCGGGAAACGCCTGCTGCGGTGCGGCTGCAAGCCGAACAGCCGGATGCAAGGATGCTCCCCGGTCGACGGACTTGATGCGGTCCCGACAAATGGCGCTCACGGCGGCGTCCAGGCCGCCCGGCAGAGCTGCAGCAGCCCGGTCCCTCACAACTGCCCGGCGACCAGCCGACCTTCCTTGATCGTCGCCAGCACCTTCAGCTGGCGCAGGCGATCGGCCGGCACGGCGAGCGGGTCGGCGTCCAGCACCACGAAATCGGCGACCTTGCCCGGGCTGATCGAACCCTTGCTGTCCTCCTCGCGGTAGATCCACGCCGCGTCGATGGTCAGGGCCTCGAGCGCACGCTGCGCCGGGACGCGCTCGTCGGGGCCGATGACCGCGCCGCTGCGCGACTGGCGCGTGACGGCGGTCCACAGCACCATCGCCGGATCGAGCGGGGTCACGCCGTAGTCGGTGTGGTTGGAGTACTTCACGCCCTTCGCGTGCGCCGTCTTCAACGGGCTCAGGAAGGAGGCGCGCTCCGCGCCGAGGTTGCGCACGTGGACGTCGCCCCAATAGAAGGCGTGGTTGCTGAAGAAAGAGGCCGCGATCCCGAGGCGCACGTAGCTGTCGAGCTGATCCGGTCGCACGAATTGCGAATGCACGACCACGTCGCGACGGTCATCGGCGGCCTTCGCGCCCGCCTTCTCGTGCGCCGCGATCACCATGTCGATCGCGCCGTCGCCGTTGGCGTGGGTCCAGAGCGGAATGCCGGCCGCGTACACGCGCGCGACGATGTCGTCGTACTGCACGGGCGCCATGAACGGCTCGCCGCGCCAGTCGGTCTCGTCGCCCGGACCGTGCACCAGCATCGGGGCCGAGAACAAGGCCGTGCGTCCCTGCGGCGAACCGTCGGTGAGCACCTTGATGCCACCGAGCTTCAGGTGCCCCGCGTAGCTGCCGAAGCGCTCGCGCAGGCGCGCGTCGAGCTCGGAGGGCTGGAACACCACGGGCAGCGCCACCACGTCGAGCCATAGCGCACCCGCGGCGGCGGCACGGCGGAGCAGCTCCAGGGTCTGGTCGTCGGAAGCCCCATCCTGGATCGTGGTGTAGCCGTTGCGCGCGTAGAGCCGCTGTACCTCGTCCAGGGTGGCGAGTTGCTGTTCCACCGTGGGCCGCGGAATCGCCGCGTACGCGAGCAGCGCGGCGCTCTCCATCAGCAGGCCTGCCGGCTCCTCCGAGCCCGGCAGGCGCGCGATCACTCCGCCGGCCGGCGTGGGGGTCCGCGCGTCGATTCCGGCCAGCCGCAGTGCCGCGGAATTGAGCACCACGCCGTGTCCGGACACGTGCAGCAACATCACCGGGTTGTCGGGAAACGCGACGTCCAGGTCCGCACGCACGACATGACGATTCTCGGCGAGGCCATCCGGATCATAGCCCCAGGCGAGGATCCATTCCCCCGGCGCCGCGCCGCCGCGTGTGGCGACGTGCCTGCCCAGGGTCTCGAGCAGGCTGGCGATGCTGTCGACGCTGCCGACCGGCGGTATC
The DNA here is from genome assembly GCA_016718385.1 of Gammaproteobacteria bacterium. Taxonomy (GTDB): domain Bacteria; phylum Pseudomonadota; class Gammaproteobacteria; order Pseudomonadales; family UBA5518; genus UBA5518. The sequence continues at coordinate 560,037 of JADKDK010000004.1, read as the reverse complement.
GAGACGTTGGCCCAATCGGCAAACGTGAGCGCCTGGCTGATGTGACTGTGGCCGTCGATGAAACCGGGCAGCAGGGTTCCGCCGCCGATGTCGACCACGCGCGTAGCGGGCCCCTTGCGGCTCGCCTCGAGCTCGGCGCGGCCACCGACGGCCACGATGCGCCCCTGCGCGACGGCCACCGCTTCCGCGCGGGGCCGGGCGGGGTCCATCGTGAGTATCGACGACCCCACGTAGATCTCGTCGGCCGGCTGCACGGGTGCCGGCGCGGATGCGGCGACCTCCTCGCGCCCGCAGGCTGCAAGAATCCACGCCATCCCGAGCGCCAGCAGCATGAATGCGCTGCGACGGGCTGCAATCCGCAGTGTGGGAGGGATCATGGTCTTGTCACCCCATGCAGCAATCAATATCGGCTACTCGCTCAGCATCCCCGCCCGGTAAGGCCGTATCTCGACACCGGCACGCAGCTGCGATGCACCGGCACCCACGATCCGCTCGCCGGCCTGGAGACCATCGAGGACCATTGCCGTGCCTGACCCATCCTCTTCGCGCAGGCGTACCACGCGCTGCTCGATCCGGGAGCTGTCCGGGTCGACGACCCAGACGGCAGCCTGTCCCGACTCGCTGCGCAGAACCGCGGCCACCGGGATCCGCAACGATTCATCGGCGACGATGTCGGGCCGCGCATAGACCGTCGCGGTCATGCCGGGCAGGATGTTCACGTCGCGCGGACGGTCGAGGGCCAGCGTCACCCGAAACGTTTGCGTCGCCGGGTCGGCGCGGGTCGCGATCTCGCCCAACGTCACCGGGAAACGGCGCTCGGGGAGTACGGCGAACTGGACTTCTCCGATCGGCCGGTCACGCGGTGCCGAGCGCACCCTGGACACGACGCGTTCCGGCAGGTCGATGATCACCTCGAGCACATCCGAGCTTTCGATCGTCACGATAGGCTGGCGCGCCTGGATCTGGGTATGGTTGTCGACCAGCGTGACCGCCACCACGCCGTCGAACGGTGCGCGCAAGGTCGTGTCCTGGAGGTTCTTGCGCGCTTGCGCCGTGCGCACCTCGGCCATCTCGAACAGCGAGCGCCGACGGTCCACCTCGGCTTCCGAAACGGGCGATGCGCGTGATCGGATCAACCGGCTGAAACGCTCGAAATCGGCCCGCGCCAGATTCAGCTGCGCCTGCTCCAACATCACCCGCGTCTCGAAGTCCCGGGGATCGAGCCGCGCCAGCATGGTGCCTGCGGCGACCCGCTGCCCGGCCACGACCGGTCGCTCCACGAGCAATCCCGAAAACTGGAAAGCGAGCTCGGAGCGTTTGGCGGCCTGGACGGTTCCGGGAACTGCCAGCAGTTCGACTTGTTGCCCGACCAGGTGCACGGGCACCAGCGGCGCCCGTGCACCCGGCAAATCCTCCGCCACAGCGGGCTGCGCAAAGGGCATGGCTCCGAGGAGCACGAGGACGCCCGCGAGCCGCATCGATCCGAACTGCCTGCTGCGATTCATGCCTTTCATCTCATGCGACGGACGATACCGGACGCGCGCCAGCCGACGCTTCGCGCGCGTCGGTGGGTATCCGGTAGAAGGTTGCGTGGAGCACGGGCACCACGATCAGGGTCAAGACCGTGGCGAAGCTCAAGCCACCGATGATCGTCACCGCCATGCCAATGAAGAACGGGTCCGCGAACAACGGGAGCATGCCGAGCACCGTGGTGCCGGCTGCCATGCTGACCGGCCTGATGCGGCTGACACCCGCATTCAACACGGCCTCGAGCGGCGTGCGACCGAGGGAGCCCTCGAGGTTGATCTCGTCGATCAGGACGATGGCGTTCTTGATCAGCATGCCGGAGAGGCTGAGAAAGCCGAGCAGCGCCATGAATCCGAAGGGTTCGTTCGCCAGCAGCAGACCGACGCTGACGCCGATCACGGCCAGCGGCACGGTCAGCATGATCGCGAGCGGCTGGCGCAGATTGTTGAACAACATCACCAGGACCAGCACCATCAGGAGCAGTGGCACCGCAACGCCGGCCGCGATGTAACTCTGCGCACGGGAGGAATCTTCCAGCTCGCCGCCCCAGGACAGAGTGTATTCGGGCGGCAGCTCGATGGCATCGATCTGTGGCTTCACGGCTTCCAGCAACTCGCTGGCGAGGGCACCCGGGAACGGATCGGCCATGGCTTCGATGGTCCGCACGCGGTCGCGACGCATGATGATCGCGTCATCGAGGCGGCTCTCGAATCCGCTGACCACCTGCCGGAGCGGGATCGCCTGCTGCGCGACCGGACTCCAGATCTGCACGTCGCTCAGGAATTCCACGTCGCCCCGCTCCTCTAGCGGAGCCCTGGAGACGATGGGAATGAGATTGTCCCCCTCGCGATAGATCCCGACCCGCGTTCCCTCGCTGGCTCGGCTGAGCGTGCGCGAGAGCTGCGGCCGGTCGATTCCGGTCCGTCGGGCTTGCGCCTCGGAAAACTGCGGAGCAACCACCATGACCTGCTGGCGCCAGTCGGTGGTCGCGATCTGCGCCAGCCCGGAGTCCTGGATGATCCTGACTGCCTGCCCCGCCAGATCACGCAACACCGCGGAGTCCGGGCCGCTGAATCGTGCCCTCACCTTGAAGGCGCCACCCGGACCGAGTTCGAACAGATTGACCACCGGCTGACCATTGGGGAAATTGTCGCGAATGAAGTCATAGGCTTCCATCGTGAGCGCATCGATCCGGCGGCGATCGTCGACCTCCACGATCATCTGGCCATAGCTGCGGTTCGGATCCTGCGGCGAGTAGGTGAGCTGGAATCGCTGCGCACTCGAGCCGACAAAACTCGAAACCGCCGTCACCCCTTCACGCGACAACAGGAACTGCTCGATCTCGCGCATGTCCTCCGATGTGCTGTGGATATCTGCCCCCTGCGGCAGCCAGTAGTTGACCATGAACTGCGGCTGGGTCGAGGGCGGAAAGAATCCGTCGCGAAGCATCCCGAATCCGATGATCGCCAGGACCAGCAGGCCGAGGGTGGCCCCCAGAGTCAGATAGCGAAAGCGGATGCACGCCACCAGGAACGTCCGGTACCCACGATAGAACGCATTCTCGCCACCTGCCGAGACCTTCTCCGGCTTCAGGTACAGGTGGCACAGCAGCGGCGTCAGCGTCAGGGTCGTGATCCAGCTGAACAGCAGCGAAATCAGCATCACCAGGAACAGCGAGCGCGTGTACTCCCCGGTGTTGTCGGGGGAAAAGCCGATCGGCACGAAGGCCAGCACCGCTATGAACGTGGCACCCAGCAACGGCATGGTCGTCTGCCGGGTGATCTCCCCGGCTGCCTCGATACGATCCATGCCGCGCGAAATCCTGACCAGGATCCCGTCGGTGATCACGATCGCATTGTCCACCAGCATTCCCAGCGCGATGATCAGGGCGCCGAGCGAGATGCGTTGCAGGGTGATGCCCAATGCGGACATCACGATCAGCGTCCCCAGAATGGTCACCAGCAGGACCACGCCGATGATCAGGCCGGACCGCAGCCCCATGAACACCAGCAGCACCACGATCACGATGGCTACCGCCTGGGCGAGGCTGACGATGAAATTGTCGATTGCCTCGGTGACCACCTCGCCCTGGAAGAATATGAAATCCAGATCCATCCCCAGCGGCGTCATCGGCGCCAGCTCGGCGAGGCGCGCCGCGACGAGTTCGCCCATCACGACCACGTTGCCACCCGACACCGTCGAGATCCCGAGCCCGATACCGGCCAGCTGTAGCTGGCGCTGAGTGCGTAGATGTCGTTGTAACGGCTGTCGCTGCGCGCGAACGACACGCCGTCGTAGTAGAACTCCGAGAGACGGAAATTACTGAAATCGAGCCAGGCCAGGTCGACCGTCACGGCGCCGCAATTTTCGAACTCGTGGTACACACCCGCCAGCATGGATTGCGGCGACGTGCTCTCGATGGTGAGATCCCTGTCCAGGATTCCCAGCCGTCGCATCGCCGCCTCGGTGTTAGGCCCCAACCCGGTGAGCTCGTTGTCGGCATCGCGCGACGGATTGATCTCGGAGCTGTAGGTCAGCCCCCAGCGCGTGCGCTCGCTGCCCTGGTAGAGCAGAGAGCCCCCGAAGCCGACTTCGATGCTGTCCGCTTCGACTTCCGAGCGGCCATCGCCGAATCCCCGGTCGAAGAGATTCAGCACCGCCCGCTCCTGTTCGAAGCTGGAGTAGGTGATCGCCAGGCTGCCCGCGACCGACCACCGGTCGTCGATACGCCAGGCGAGGCTGGGAAACGCGCTGACGTAGACGGAGTCGTAGCTCTCGATGAAATAACGGCCGGGCCAGTCGCCGAGGTCGTCGGAAAAGCCCGTCCCCAGAAAGGTGAAGGATGCGGCCAGGCGGTCGTTGATGGGCTGCACGATCGCCAGCCGGGGCACGACCGTTTCGCCGGAATCCTTGGTGTCGAAGCGGTTGCCACTGCCGCTGAATTCGCTCTCCCATTCGGATTCGCTGTTGAAGAACAGGATCTCGGCAGACATGGCCCGATCCGCGAATCGGGAAATGCCCGCGGGATTGGAACTCGCCGTCTGCGCGCTGTCCGCGGAAGCTGCCATGCCCGTGCCCAGTGGATAGGGGCGCGCATCGACGATGCAGCTGAGCGCAGCCAGCGGGAGCAGGGCGAACGGGCGCAGGTATCGGGACATGGGAATCTCGCTGGCTGTGTCAACAGGAAAGTCGTCTGGTCTCGAAACCTGAACGCGCGGGAAGGATATAGGCCTTCCCGAGCCAAGCCAAGTCGACCCGCCACCGCGGTTCAGACGGGTGTCCAGCGGGCGAACTGCCGTGCGCCTGCGCTTCGCCGTGTGATGTACGCACTACCTCGAGGCCTCCAGTTCGCGCACGACGCCAGGCAGTCGCTGCTCGTAGTCGGCGGGAAACGTCCAGAACGCCAGCTCGAACTCGTTCGTGTTATGGCTGAGGCCGCGCGCCGGCGGCGGTGCATGGAACTGCAACTTCAGCAGCACGTCGCTGCTGACCCAGGGATGGTCGTACCAGAACGAGTGGGAGGTCGCGGGCAATCCGGGCAGATCCTCGGGCCGTACGGACAGCACATCCAGCCCCACGCGGCCGGAGGCCTCCGCCAGCCAGCGCTTTTCCTCCGGCCCGATATCGACGAGGTTGGGCCGCCCCGCGCGGGACACGCGGTGACGCCATTCTGCGAACGACAACGCGCGGTCCCCCGTGTTCACCGCGGTGGTGACCCGTCGCACACTGTTCTCATAGCGCGGCAGGTTGTCGACGAATTGCGGAAAGTCGATATCCGGCGCGGCATAGTAGATCTCGCCCAGGCGCATGGCACCGCGCTCGACGGCGCGGCCCGCGGCACGCGCCAGAGCCGGGCTTGCGATCATCGCCCCGGCACTGTAGGCCAGCACGTTCAGGTGGGCGGCCTGCGAATCGCGCGCCAGCAGCTCGAGCAGCTTGGCGAAAACCGGTTCGCTCCGGCGCGCGGTGATGACGTCGCGTCCATAGCGCAGCAGGGTGCCGGCCGACGGCCAGGCGAACACCATCACCACCGCGTTGCGGCCCATGAAATGCCCGAACTGGGCCGCCTGGGCCGCGGCCCGGTCGAAGTCGGTATTCGCGCCGTGAACGTAGATCAGCAGCTCCCGATTGCGGCTACGCTTCAGCGCCTCGTCGAGGTAGCTCAGAAAAGCTTGGGCATCCCCCGCTAGCGACGGTCCATCCGCGTCCAGCACCGCCATCTCCCGCGTCGACTCGAGCGAGAGTACCGGGCGCCTGCCCGACGCGGCACTGGTCGACATCGCCTGGAGCGAGGCCAGGGTGGTTCTCTCGTCGCCGATCGTCAGCGTAGCCACCCCGAGGCGCAACTGGTCGCTGCGCACGCGCGTGTAGTGGCGGGAATCCGCGGGCCCGACCGGGAAGCGGTTGGTCGCATAGAACACCTCGATCTCGGTGCTCTGCGCATCCAGTGGCGCGGCGGCGAATGCCCCGGAATCACCGGTGGTGAACAGGGTCGGCGTGGGCATCAGGTGCACGGCCGAACTGCAGGCGCCGAGCAGCCAGGTCGTCACGAAGAGAATTGCCATGCGTATCATCGGCGCATGATAGCGCAATGGCCTGCCAGCCACTGACCGTCATCACACGATGCGTTTCGCACTCAGCGTATCGAGCACTTGCAGCAGCCGCCGCTTGGCCCGGTGCTCCGTGCGCAGCCGCGTCATGAGCTGCTCCCATTCCATGAGCCGTTTCTCGCGCACGTAGATGTCGCGCATTGCCCGTAGATGGCCGGCGGCGCCTTCGTAGGCGCTCGGCTTGACCTGCGCGATCAGCTCCTCTGCCAGGCGCCGCCGGATGGCGAGCGCGATATCCGGATGCGTGGCCGCGAGCGCCGTGGCTACCTCGACGTCGATACCGCCGCGCCATCCCCGCGTGCGAGACATGCGCTGGTGCAGTGACACGACATCCTCCAGACGCTTCTCGGCGATCGCGATACGAGTCAGCAGCTCGTGATCGGGCACCGGACGGTGGGCATGGCGGACGCTGCTGGCGGGCCGCCGGACTTCGGGCGCCGGCAGGGGCCAATCCGGGTTCGCCCCGGGCTCCTTGCCGCTCTCCAGAAAGTCGAGCACCGCCGCGCGAACCGCCGGCCAGCACCTCGCGCGCTCGGCAGCCTTGCGCAGATCCGCAAAGCCCTCGATCGACGGCCGATCGCAGAAGTCCTGAGCCGCGTAGGCCGCGACCAGATCGTGGCGCCGGTGCCGGCGCGCCAGCTCGCGCAGGCGCTGCTGCAGCTGCTGCGCGATGCCGGGCCACTTCTCGATGGTGGATGCGTAGCCGCGGATGCACCAGTCGCGGGCGCGCGCCTCCTCGCCCGCCGCCAGCAGTTCATCGACCAGCCGCGGCTGACAGCGGCAGGTATCGGCCTCGGCCTCCAGCAGCGGAACGATCCGCTCCTGCCAGCCCGCCCGCGCGCAGGCATCCAGCACGGCATGGAGCAAGCGCACGCGCCGATAGCTCGCCGACGAGTCCGCCTCCGGCGCCTCCGCGCCCGGCCGCAAACGTTCCGTGAGCCGCTGCGCCACCTCGCGCCAATGCGCCTTCGTGTAGGCACGCCGGCCGAGGATCCCGCCCGTATCGGGGAGCAGATCGAATTCGTCCGCGAGCGCCCGCTCGATGATCCAGAGCAGTTGGGCGGCCGGTGCCAGCGAGGAACGCGGCACGGCCTCCAGCACCACCGCCAGACAGGCGGCGATACGCATCGCCGTCTCGCCGCCGTCGTCGGACTGCTCGACCTGCCCGCGGCCCAGGTCCCACAGCTCCGCGCCGAGCCGCAGCACCGCGTCCGGATGCCCGCCCTGCAGCAGCGCGCGCAACTGCGCTTCGAGATGCGAGTAATCCGGCTGCTCGGCAGTGCCCTTCCACACGTTACGCCAGGCAGGTTCGGCGGCGAGTGCGCGGATTTCCTCACGCAGCGAGCGTTCCAGCTTCCCGGCCTGTCCGCGCGCGAGCTGGTCGGCTTCGAGGATGTCGCGTCGAACCTCGGGGTACCGCGCCGCCAGCTGGCCCAGCAGATCGCGCATCTCGTCGGCGCCGAGCCCGCGGAGCACCGCCTCGATGCCTCGCGATCCCTTGCGTCCAGGCGCAGGGCCGCCCTGGCGACGGCCCGCCCCGCTCATGTCGTCGGCGACTTCTCCGGATTCGCCATCATCATCGTCGCCATCGCCATCGGCCGACCGGAGATCCTCGTCGTCGAGGTCTTCGAAATACTCGCACAGCGATTCCGCCAGTTCACTGTCGGGATCGAGCGGTGCAATCGCCTTGCCGGCGGCGAGCGCACCGCCGGCCGCCAGCACCACGGCCACGGCGTGCTTGCAGGGACCGCCGAACTCGTAGGGGCAGGTGCAGGCGTGCTCGTACTCCCCTCGTTCCGGCAGGCGGACGGTCGTCACATAACGGCCCGAGCCCTGGACCCATGCGGCGAGCCGCCCGTCCGGCGTGCACGAAAGTTCGTTCACACAGCGCACGTAAGTCTGCGCACGAGCGAGGATATTGCCGCCGGCCCAGTCGCGCAGATCCGCCAGCGTGAGTTCGCGCAGTACCGCTTCCATAGCGTCCATGCCGGTCTCCTGTGTTCCGGTGTTTCGTTTTCCCGGCAGTCCGGCGTGGTATTCCGGACGTTCGCTGCGGATGCGCAACGTCCGACCGTCGCACGGTCCCGGCGGCACGCGAGCCGGCCTAGCTTAGCGCGGAGGCGGACAGTATTCTTGCCCGCGTGAGGGTGGCGCGGCCGGCGTCGCTCCGTCGAAGCGGATCGCCCATGCCCGAAATCGTCTTCAAAGGCAAAGAGTACGTCTACAACCACCACCTGACGGTGCCCTACCGCCCGTTGCTGCCACAGACCGACAAGGGCATCGGGCCGGCCGATCTCGGCGGCAACCTGATCGTGCAGGGCGACAACCTGCACGCGCTGAAGAGCCTGCTGCCGCGCTACGCCGGCGCCGTGGATCTGGTGTTCATCGACCCGCCCTACAACACCGGCAACGAGGGCTGGTGCTACAACGACAACGTCAACAGCCCGATCATGCGCGAATGGCTGTCCAGCAATCCGGTGGACGGCGAGGACCTGCTGCGCCACGACAAATGGCTCTGCCTGATGTGGCCGCGGCTGGTGCTGCTGCGCGAGCTTCTTTCCGAACGCGGATCGCTGTGGATGACGCTCGATGACAACGAGGTGCATCGGGCACGGCTGATGATCGACGAGATATTCGGCGAGGAGGCGTTTATCGCGAGCGTCATCTGGCAGAAAAATTTTTTGCCCAAGAACACGACGCAGTATTTCAGCGAAGACCACGATTACCTGCTGGTCGTAGCAAAAGATCGCGAGTTTTGGCGGCCACGCCTTCTCGAGCGCACCGCCGATATGGAGGCTCGCTACAGCAATCCCGACAATGATCCACGAGGACCCTGGACTTCAGGCGACCTCTCGGCACGCAACTTCTACGGCGAGGGCACCTACCCGATCACCGCGCCGAGCGGTCGAGTCATTTCCGGCCCGCCACCGGGTACTTTTTGGCGCGTACGCAAAGACAAGTTTCTGCAAATGGATGCCGATGGCAGGATCTGGTGGGGCGAAGGCGGCAACAATCAGCCGCGGATAAAGCGGTACTTGTCCGAAGTAAAACAAGGCCGCGTCCCACAGACACTCTGGTTCTACGAAGACGTAGGCCATACGCAGGACGCCAAGAAGACCCTGCTGGAAATGGGCGTGCTGCAGAACGAAGAGAGCACCATCACACCCAAGCCCGTGGCGCTGATCGAACGCGTGCTCGATATCGGCGCCGACGAGAATGCGCTGATCCTCGACTCCTTCGCCGGATCCGGCACCACCGCGCACGCCGTACTGAAGGCCAATGCGAAGGACGGCGGTTCGCGCCGATTCATCCTGGTCGAATGCGAGGACTACGCCGACCGCCTCACCGCCGAGCGCGTGCGTCGCGCGATCAAGGGGTACGCCTGGGTCGGCACGCAGCGCGAAACGCTGCTCGAAGAGAAGATCACGCTGACGCAGTTCCGCAAGGCTGCCGAGTGGCTGCAGAAGGTCGAGGCGATCAAGGCGCGTGAGGGGCACTCCGAGACGGGCGGCGATCTGATGGACCAGGCCGCCGCGCCGCCCGTGCGCCGCTTCGAGCGCATCGAGACGAAGATCGAGGACGGCGTGCTGCGCGTGGAAGGCGTCAAGCGCGTCTCGCAGATGACCGAGGGTCTGGGTGGCGAGTTCACGTACTGCACACTGGGCGAGCCGCTGGAGCTCGAACAGCTCCTCTCGGGCCAGAACCTGCCGGCGTTCGAGGCGCTCGGCGCCTGGCTCTTCCACACCGCCACCGGCGGCACGCTGGCGCCGCTGCCGAGCGCGGCGCCCGAGTGGTATCTGGGCGAGGCCGCCGACCGGCACGTGTGGCTGATCTACCGCCCGGAGCTCCACTTCCTGAAGAGCCCCGAGGCCGCGCTGACGTTGCCGCGCGCGCAGCGCTTGCGCGACTGGGGCCGTGACTTCGACGCGAAGCGCCAGCAGCACAAGCGCCACCTGGTGTTCGCGCCGGCCAAGTACCTGAGCAACCGCCAGCTCGCCGATCACGGCATCGACTACGCGCCGCTGCCGTTCGCGCTGTATCGGGAGGGTTGATATGGACGCGTTCAGCGATCGGACGAAACTCGAGTTGCGCAAGTTCGCAGACGCATTCGTCGCGCTCCAGCAGGCGGACGAGGATGACAGGGGCGACCGGAAATCACGAGATTCCCTGCTCCTGAACTATGTATTCAGTTTCGAGATGGCTTGGCAATCGATGCGTCTCGTGCTCGCGGACCGAGGTGACACGGAAACGCCGCGCCTCGCCTTTGCTACGCTCGCGACGGCGTTCAAGGTGGGCATGATCCGCGATCCCGCACTGTGGAAGGACATGCGTGAAGCCCGCAACGATGTGGTCCACGCCTACGACGAGCGCAAGGCCATCGCACTGGCCGCTTTCGTGCGTGCGAAAGCGATTCCTGAATTGAAGCGTCTGCTCGTCGCGCTGCAGGCCGAAGGTACCGGCGGTGGATAATTTCGGCATCGCGCCCGCCATCGCTGCATGCCTGCGGCGAATTTTCGATAGTACGCCGGCTATCGAGCGCGTCTGGATCTATGGATCACGTGCACGGGGCGATCATCGGGAAGCCTCCGACATCGATCTCGCCGTCGATGCGCCCGACCTCGATGAGAGCGCATTTTCGCAGCTCTGGGCGGCCATTCAGGATGCCGGACTGATCTATGACATCGATGTGTTGCAATGGCAACGCACCGGCAACCATGATCTGCGCGAGCGCATCGCGCGCGACCGCAAGCTGTTCTGGTCCCCCCGCCGCTACGCCGCCGATACCGCGGCCATCGGCACGGTATCGCTGAAGGAGTTCCAGTCCGAGGTACTGCAAACGCTGGGCGATTATCTGAGCGAGCTCGCGAAGCACCGCGATCAGGCCGAGCGGGCGGCCGAGGCGCTGCGCATAGCCGAGCTCGACGTGCCGGACGATCTCGCCGACTACCCCCGCAAGACCTGGGACGCGCTGCGCAAGACCGGCAGACTGCCGCCCGCCTTTGCCGAGCAGCCCTATTCCAGCCGCTTCGACGGCGCGGGCCGCCCGATCCCGAACCTCTGCCTGAAGCTCCCGACCGGCGGCGGCAAGACGCTGCTGGCCGCCGCCGGCGTGGCGCGCGTGTTCTCGTCGTGGCTGCGCCGCAGCACGGGGCTGGTGCTGTGGGTGGTGCCGAACGAGGCGATCTACCGCCAGACCTGGAAGGCGTTGAGCGACCGCGATCACCCTTACCGCCAGATCCTGAACGTCGCCGGCGCCGGGCGCGTGAAGATCCTCGACAAGAACGCGCCGTTGACGCGCCTCGACACGGACTCGCATCTGTGCGTGATGCTGCTGATGCTGCAATCGGCCGCGCGCAAGAGCAAGGAGACGCTGCGTTTCTTCCGTGACCGCGGCAGCGTGCTCGGCTTCCTGCCGCGCGAAGACGACATCGACGCGCACTGGGAGCTGCTGCGACAGGTACCGAATCTCGATGCGTACGCGCCGTGGGGCATGAGCGCGGAACAGGCGCGCGCGCAGAAGGGCAGCATCGTGAAGAGCTCGCTGGGCAATGCGATGCGCCTGATCCGGCCGATGGTCGTGATCGACGAGGGCCACCATGCCTACAGCGACACCGCACTGAAGACGCTCGACGGCTTCAACCCAAGCCTGATGCTCGAGCTCTCGGCCACGCCGCGCGTCGCCTCGGCGCGCGCCAGCGGCTCGAACATCCTGGTCGACGTGCGCGGCACCGCGCTCGACGAGGCCGAGATGATCAAGCTGCCGATCCAGGTCGATATCAAGCGCTGGAACGACTGGCAGAGCTGCCTGAGCGCCGCGGTGCAGCAGCTCGATGCGCTGCAGCGCGAGGCCGACGCCCTGCACGCCGAATGCGCGCGCTACATCCGCCCCATCCTGCTGGTGCAGGTGGAGCGCACGGGGCGCGACATGCGCGATGCCGGCTTCATCCACGCCGACGACGCGAAGGCCTTCCTGCTGCAGCTCGGCTTCCACGAACGGCAGATCGCGATCAAGACCGCCGAGACCGACGAGCTGAAACAGCCGGAGAACATCGATCTGCTCGCGCCGGGCTGCGAGATCCGCGCGATCATCACCAAACAGGCCCTGCAGGAAGGCTGGGACTGCCCCTTTGCCTACGTGCTCTGCGCGCTGGCGGCAGGCCGCAACCCGGCCGCGATGACCCAGCTCGTGGGCCGCATCCTGCGTCAGCCGCACGTGCTGAAGACCGGTCGTCCCCCGCTGGATGCCTGCTATGTGCTCTGCCACGACGCAGCGACCGCCACAGTGGTCGCCGGCATCAAGCGCTCGCTGGAATCCGAGGGCATGGGCGATCTGGCACTGCAGGTGCGCAGCGACGAGGCGGATCGCGCCGCGCCGCGCGCGATCGCGCTGAAACGCCGTGCACCCTTCGCCGGGCTGCGCCTCTTCGTGCCGCGCGTGACCTGGGCCGATGAGGACTGCACGCGACGCGAGCTGGTCTACGACAGCGACGTGCTCGCGCATCTGCCGTGGGAACAGCTCGATCCCGCCGTGCTGGCGCAGGACTGGGCGCCGGACCCGGACGCACCGGCCGGCTCGTACCTCACGATCGACCTGCGCATTCTCGGCGAGACCGGCGTGCTGGCGCCCCAGACTCCCGATTCAGGCGCGACACGACTCGATCGGGCCCGCGTGGCGCGTGCCCTGCTCGACGTGGCACCGAATGCCTGGCTCACGTGGTCATGGGTGGACGCGGTGGCCTCGCGACTGACGGGCGAGGGTTTCGCGGAAGCGGCGCTCGCTGCTTCCAGCGCCTCGCTCACGGAGCGGCTGCGCATCGACATCGAGCGCGAACGCGACCGGCTGGCGCAGTCCGTCTTCGAGGACTTCGTGGCGCAGGGACGCATCGAGTTCCGCCTGCGCGCCGACAGCACGGATTACGAAATGCCGCAGGAGCTCACGCTCGAATCAGGCGGCGCGGCGCAGGCACTGTTGCGCGAGGACGGGCAACTGATCGGCAGGAGCCTGCTCGAGCCCGCGCTGCGCACCGCGGACATGAACGAGTTCGAGGTCCGCTTCGCGGGCTACCTCGACCAGCGCGCGGCGCTGCACTGGTGGCACCGCAACGTCGCGAAATCCCAGCTCGGCCTGCAGGGCTGGCGGCGCCACCGCGTGTATCCGGACTTCGTGTTCGGGCTGCAGGGCGAAGGTGAGGCGCGGCGCATCGTGCTGATGGAGACCAAGGGCCTGCATCTGGCCGGCTCCACGGATACCGACTACAAGCGCGCGCTGTTCGAACGCCTCACGGCGGCGTTCCGCGACGAGCGCGGCCAGAGGAGCGGCGAGCTGATCCTCGAAGACGTAGCCGAAGAACGCATCGTCTGCGATCTGATCTTCGAGCAGGCGTGGGAGGGGGCACTGGAGAAGCGGTATTTCGCCGCAGAGCCGGCACAGCACGATTGATCTGCCTGCAGCAGCTGCGTCCGACGCAGGATCAGGAGCTGGCATGACCTAGAGCGTGGCCAGCGTGCTGACTCGCGGCGCAGCTCGGTATTCATGTCATGATCGCGGCGCACAGTCCGCAGAGGAAATGAAATGCACCGCGCCTGGTCGCTGGAAACCACAGGTAATCAACACGGCCGCGTGGCCATCGTGACCGGCGCCAATACCGGGCTCGGTTACGAGACCGCGCTCGCACTGGCCGGCAAGGGCGCGCGCGTGACCCTCGCCTGCCGCGATCACGACAAGGCCGAGACCGCGCGCCGGCGCATGCTCCTGAGCCATCCATCCGCGCAGATCGACGTGCGGCTGATCGATACCGGCGACCTCGATTCCGTGCGGCGCTTCGCCGATGCGTTCACGCGCGATCATGCGCGGCTGGACCTGCTGATCAACAACGCCGGCATCATGATCACTCCGTACTTCCAGACGGCGCAGGGCTTCGAGGGCCAGCTCGGGGTCAATTACCTCGGTCACTTCCTGCTGACCGGCCTGCTGCTACCGCTGATGACGCGCACGCCAGGCGCGCGGGTGCTCAGCCTGTACAGCCTCGCGGCCGGCTGGGGCCGCATCCGCTTCGACGATCTGCACTTTGCCCGGAAGTACGACCCCACCCAGGCCTACGCGCAGAGCAAACTGGCCTGCCTCATGTTCGGCCTCGAACTGGACAAGCGCCTTCGCGCGGCAGGGCACGAGGCGAAATCGGTCGCCGCGCACCCGGGCTTCTCGCGTTCCGATCTCTCGCGCCATCTGTCCGTCCCGATCCGTGCGGCATTGTGGGCCGTGGGGCCGTGGTTGCTGCAATCCGGAGCCGACGGCGCGCTGCCGACGCTCTACGGCGCGCTCGGCGAGGACATCCGCGGGGGTGAAGCCATCGGGCCAGATGGCCGCAAGCAGCGCAAGGGCGCGCCTGCGGTGGTCGAGCCGTTTGCCGAGGCGCTGGACCAGGCGAAGCGGGAGCGGTTGTGGGCGGTTTCGGAGGAGTCATGCGGGATCGGCTACGGATTTTGAACTGACCTCATGCTGGCTACACAGTAGCGGCGGCGACAGCGCGCGACGCCGCCCATGCCTTACAGAACCGTAAGGGAATCATGGCGAGCACTTGCGCCACGTCAAGATCTGCGGCGCCTCGGGAGTTGCACAATCGCTCTCGACCCGTCACTCGCGCGCACAGCTTGCGCCGCGTCGCATGGAGGTTTGTCGCATGCCGGCCTCGCATCGGATGCCCGGGGTGAGCCGCCGCCGCTTCCTGCAGTACGGTGCCGCCGCCGCGGCGCTGGCCGCCGGAGAGACGCTGCCCCTCTTTCACCTGCGCGCGCTGGCCGACCCCGGTGCACCGGGACGCAGCGCGCCCAAGCTCGGCAGCTGGGAAGACCTCTACCGCCAGCGCTGGACCTGGGACCGTGTGGTGAAGGGCTCGCACGCCTGGGCCAACTGTCGCAGCGCCTGCGAGTGGGATCTCTACGTCAGGAACGGCATCGTCGTGCGCGAGGAGCAGAGCGCGGGCTACGCGCAATCCGAAACCGGCGTTCCGGACTTCAACCCGCGCGGCTGCCAGAAGGGCGCGAGCTACACGGAGGTGATGTACGGCCCCAGCCGCCTCACCGTGCCGCTGAAGCGCGTCGGTCCGCGCGGCTCCGGCCGCTGGGAGAAGATCTCCTGGGATCAGGCGATCGACGAGATCGCGGCGAAATGCATCGACATCGCCGCACGCCACGGCCCCGATTCGATGATCCAGGACCTTGGCCCCAACTTCGACCAGGGCGCCACCACCGTCGGGCGCTTCAAGTTCCTGATGAAGTCCGGCGGCAGCTTCTCGGACATGTGGGCCGAGATCGGCGACCTGAACCTCGGGCTCGCGCTGACCTTCGGCTTCGCGCACACCGGCGGCACATCCGACGAGTGGTTCCTGTCGGACTACCTCGTCGTGTGGATGCACAATCCCGCGGTCACGCAGATGCCCGACGTGCACTTCCTCTACGAGGCGCGCTACAACGGTGCGGAGCTCGTGGTGATCGACCCGCAGTACACCGCCACCGCGATGCACGCCGACCAGTGGCTGCCGATCGACACGGGCGCCGACGCGGCGCTCGCGCTGTGCACCGCGCGCCACATCATCGACAGCGGCAGCGCCGACTGGGACTACGTGAAGGAACAAACGGACCTGCCGCTGCTGGTGCGCCTCGACACCGGCGCCTTCCTGCGCGAGGCGGACCTGGTCGCCGGGGGCAACGCGCAGCTGATGTACTTCTGGGACACGCGTACGCAGCAAGAGATGCTCGCGCCCGGCACCGAGGGACATCCCGAACCCACGCTGGTGCTGGGCGAGCTCGACCCGGCGCTCGAGGGCAACTTCGGCCTGCGGCTGCACGACGGGCAGGAGGTGCGCGTCGCGCCCGTGATGGCGCTGCTGCGCGAGGAGCTCGAGGGCTGGACGCTGGAGCGCACGGCCGCGACCACCGGCCTCGCGCCCGAGCAGATCCGCGCCTTCGCCGAGGGTTTCGCGCGGGCGAAGCGCCCGCTGATCCTCTCGAGCTGGGGCTCGAACCGCTTCGTGCACTCCGACCTAATGAACCGCGCGAAACTGCTGTGCCTGGCGCTGAAGGGGGCGGTCGGCAAGCGCGGCGCCGGCATCCACTCCACCGGCTGGTTCGATCTGGCGGGCTTCGGCTCGCAGCTGCAGGTCGAACACGAGGGACTGCGCGGCAAGCTCGCGATGATGGCCGGCGTGCTCTCGCCCTCCGATCTTTACGGCCTGGCCGTCGACCTCGTGACGAAGCGCAAGTCGCCGCATCTCATTCCCTTCGAGATGGCACGCGCCGGCGAGGGCAAGATCCTCTGCCGCACCGCGGTCAGCTCGCAGATGTACGACCACCAGGGCATCGCGCAGGACCTGGAGCGCGAGGCGAAGAGGTACGACGAACGCTCGCTCGCCTCCTACCATACCGAGGCGCGCGAAAAGGGCTGGGAGCCGGTGACGGCGCCGCCGAAGATGCTGTTCACCGGCGGCGCCAACCTGCTGCGGCGCACCAACCGCGGCGGCAAGATGCTCACGGATTTCTGGCCCTCCCTCGAGCTCGTGGTCTGCACCGACGTCAAGTGGTGCTTCACCGCGATGCATTCCGATTACGTGCTGCCCGCGGCCGGCTGGTACGAGAAGGTGGGCATCAAGTACACCATCTCCTACGTGCCCTACCTGCACTACTGCGATGCCGCCGTGGCGCCGCTGGGCGAGTCGAAGGACGAGTGGGAGATCCACTGGCTGCTCACGAAGCGCATCGAGGAGCTCGCCCGCGCGCGAGAACTGCCGGCCTTCGACGCCTGCGGCAAGCGCACGGTGGACTGGAAGGAACTGCACCAGGCCTATTCCAACCACGGCGCCTACGGCGCGAAGGATGCGCGCAAGGTCACGCAGGCAGTCCTCGACGCGAGCCCCAGCGTCGGCGGCGTGCAGGTGGCGGAGCTCGAGCAGTCGGGCATCAGCAAGTACGTGAGCACCGGCGACAACACGCTGCCGACGGCCACGTTCAACCCGGACTGGCACGGCGAGGGCGTGCTGAGCACGCTCACGCTGTTCACCGAGCACAAGTCGCGCTGGCCCACCTACACCGGCCGCATGCAGTTCTACATCGACCACCCGTGGTTCCTCGCGGCGCGCGAGGCGCTGCCCACGCACAAGCCGAGCCCGCAGGCCGGCGGCGACTATCCCTTCCAGATGGTGTCCTGCCACGCACGCTGGTCGATCCACTCGCAGTGGCGCGACAACCCGATGATGCTGCGGCTGCAGCGCGGCGAGCCCTGCATGCTGCTGAATCCGCGCGACGCCGCGGAGCTCGGCGTGGAGGACGGTGACTTCGCGGAGTTCTTCAACGACTACGGCCGCATCTTCATGCGCGTGAAGCACAGCACGATGGTGCGCCCGCGCGTGGCCTATTATTTCCACGCCTGGGAGCCGCAGCAGTTCCCCGGCCACGAGAGCTTCAAGTGGCTGATTCCCGGCATCCAGAAGCCCCTGCACATGGCCGGCGGCGACTCGCAGCTGCGCTTCGGCATCAATCACCTGCAACTCGGCGCCTTCGTGCAGGACACGCGGGTCGGCATCCGCGCGCTGTCGCCCGATGCGCAGGGTGCGCTATACGGCGCGCCGGCCTGAGCGCGCCGCCGGCCAGGGGAGGACGCCAACGATGCAATACGAACTGAAGCCATCGCGTAAACAGGTCGCCATGGTGCTCGATCTCAACAAGTGCCTCGGTTGCCACACCTGCACGGTCGCGTGCAAGAAATTGTGGAACACCGACCAGGGCACCGACTACGCATACTGGAACAACGTCGAGACCATGCCGGGCAAGGGGTATCCGGCGCAGTACACCGACTCGGGCGGGCGCACCGCGAGCGGCGAGGTCAAGCGCGGCCGTGTGCCGAACATGGACGCCGAATACGGCCGCGCCTGGACCTTCAACCATGCATCGGTGATCGCCACGGATGCCGCTTCCGGCACGAAGGAATGGCTGCGCCCGAACGAGAAGCCGAAGTGGGGGCCGAACTGGGACGAGGACCACGGCGAGGGCAGCTATCCCCGGGACAATCACTACTTCTACCTGCCGCGGCTCTGCAACCACTGCACGCACCCGGCCTGCCTCGACGCCTGCCCGCGCGGCGCGATCCACAAGCGCGAGGAGGACGGCATCGTGCTCGTGGACCAGGACCGCTGCCACGGCTACCGCTTCTGCGTCGAGGCCTGTCCGTACAAGAAGGTGTACTTCGACTACCAGCGCCAGGTCGCGGCGAAGTGCATCTTCTGCCTGCCGCGCGTCGAGGAAGGCGTGGCCCCGGCGTGCGCGCGGCAATGCCCCGGGCGCCTGCGCTACGTCGGTTTCCGCGATGATCGCGAGGGACCGATCTGGAAGCTCGTCGACGAATGGAAAGTGGCGCTGCCGCTGCACCCCGAATACGGCCTCGGGCCGAACGTGTTCTACGTGCCGCCGCTCAGCCCGCCGAAGCTCGACGCCGCGGGCCGTCCGCTGCCCGAGATGCGCATTCCCGTGGACTACCTGAAGAGCCTGTTCGGGCCCGAGGTCGAGCAGGCAATGGCCACGCTCACGCGCGAGCGCGAGAAGCGCCGCCGCGGCGAGGCGAGCGAATTGATGGACACGCTGATCGCCTACGTCTGGGAGGACAATTTCCGGCTCGGCGCAAACACGCGCGAGGTGCTGTGATGGGATTCCACCGGCAGATTCGACTGATGGTGGCGCCGCCGGCGATGCAGCCGGGGGGCTATGTCATGAAGGCCTACGCCGATCGCAGCGAGGCGGCCACTCCCGCGGTCGACCTGCGCGTGGACGGTAGCGAGCGCGGCGGCTTCGCGATCGAGCTGGGCTGGGATTGCGCCCGGATGCAGGGCGCCGCCGGTGCGCAGACAGACCGCTTCGTCGATGCCTGCGCCCTGCTCTGCCCGCTGACGCCCGATGCGCCGTGGATCACGATGGGCGCGCCCGGTCAGCCCGTCGAGGCGGTGTACTGGCGCGCCGATCGCGAGCGCCCCTGGCGCATGCGCGCCGAGGGACTCGGCACGATGCAGCGCGGCGAAGCCCCGCCCGGCTGGAGCGCGCAGGGCGCATGGGACGCCGGGCGCTGGCGCGTGCGCTTCGTGCTCGACGCCTGGGAAGCGCTCGCCGTGCAGCGTCGCCTCGGCGTCGCGGTGTGGCAGGGACAGCACGGCGAACGCGCGGGCCTCAAGTCCGTCAGCGACGCCTGGCTGCCACTGGGTTAGCACGGCGTGGCGAACGAGAACGCACTCGCAATGCTGGCGTGGGCGAGGCTGTGGAGCCCGCTCGGCGACGACGCCGCGCGCGAGGAAGCCTGGGCCACGCTCGGTCTGTCGGGCCGTTTCGCCGACGTACGCGTGGACTACTGGTCGCTGTGTCTCGGGCCTGACGCGCCGGCGCCGCTGCTGCTGCACGCGGGCATCGGCTGCGACGGCGCGGCCACTCGCGAAGCGCTGCTGCGCGTCATGGAGCACCTCGGGCTCGGCTGGTCGGAACATCATCTGCCGCCGGACCAGCTCGGCGTCGCCTGCGAACTGCTGGCCTGCGCGATCGAGGCCGAGGAGCCGGTGCTGGTGCGCGAAATGCGCGCACGCTTCCTGCTGCCGTGGTGCGATGCCGCCTCGGCGCGGCTCACCGGCGCTGGCCCGCTCGCGCAACTGCTGGCGGAGTTTCGCGCCGACCTCGGGCTGCTGGAACCACGCGACGCACCGGCGGCAGTCCCGCCAGCTTCTGGCGCAGCAGCCGGAGCCCCGATCCTCGGCGGCTGATGCGGCACATCCCTGCCACACCTGGAGGCGCTGGCCGGGTTGGCGTGATGAACGGCGTACAGCAGCTACCAGGCCGCGCGCCACACGCAACTGGCCAACGATGCCGCCGGCAGCGTCACATCGGCATGCTTGTCCCGGAATGCGATGCTGAACGAACAGGGCTGGTCCGACTCGTTCAAGAACAGCAGGACGATTTGCCCTTCCGGCGTGAGAAAAGCCACGCTATGCAGCGGCGCATCGGCCCCGGAGAAGATCCGCACCGATCCCGGGCGAACGAACTTCGCGGCGTGTGCGATCACGTAATACGCCACGTTGCGGCTGATCCCCTCCCCGATGGTGAGCGCGCCCACGCAGCGCGCCTCGCCTGCGGGCGTATGCGGACCGCACCAGGGGTCGGAGGCCAGGTTCCATTCGAAGACCGCGGCGCTCCAGTTGCACAACGAACCGATCAGCACGTTCCCGGCATGCCACAACAGGTCTGGCCCGAACTGACCGTCCGACCCGACCCACTGTTCCGTGAAATACAGCTTCATGTCCGGATGCGCCTCGCGCACCGTGGAGAGCACGGCAATGTCTCCTGCGTACAGATGCCAGGCCGAACCGCTCAGGTAGCGGCGCGCCTCGCGGTCCGCGAACACTTCCAGCGGGTACTCCGGCACATCGCAGTTGTGATCCCAGCAGTAGACTTCCACGTGGTCCAGGCCGGCGCGCGCCAATGCCGGGCCCAGGTGATCGCGCACGAATTGCGCCTGCTCGCCCGCCCCCATCACCATGCTGGGCTCGTTCTTGCGATTGAGCGGTTCGTTCTGCGGCGTGACGGCGTGCACCGTTATGCCGTTCTCCCGCATGGCGAGGACGTACCTGACGAAGTAGGCCGCATAAACGGGAAAACAGTCGCGCCTCAGGCTGCCGCCGACGAAGCCGCCATTGCTCTTCATCCACGGCGGTGCGGACCACGGCGTGGCGATGATCCGCAGCGCCGGCGCGATGGCGAGGATTTCCCGCAGCAGCGGGATGACTTCGCGATCGCCCGCGCCGATGTCGAAATGCGCGAGCGCGAAATCCTCCTCGCCCGCCGGCCGGTCATCGCAGGAAAAACTCCGCTCGCTCAGATCCGAGGCCCCGATGCTGAGGCGCAGGAAGCTCAGGCCGATACCGTCTCCCTCGGGCAGGAACAATTCGCGCAATAGCGCCGCTCGCTCGGCCGCCGGCAAACGGCTGATCAGCAGCGCACTGCCCCCGGTCAGCGAGAAACCGAATCCGTCGATACGCTGGAAGCGCCGTTCGGGGTCCACCGCCACGACCGGCAACTCCGGGGAAGCCAGGTCGCTGAACACGGGCTGGTGCAGCTGGCGCTGGAACAACGCGCTGCGGTCAGCCGTCGTCACCCACTGTTGCAGGTGATGAGGTTCGTCCCCGAGCATCACGTCGATCCTCCGCAAGCGGCCCGCGCGCAGCGCCTCGGCATCCGCTGCCCCGAGTTGTCGGTCTGCAACCGCGCGCGTGCTGCCGTCGCGTGCATGGAGCAGATAGCCGACGGGCCGGACGCCGCCTGGCCCGAAGGTGTCGCGACGCGCCGGATTGAGGTAAACCAGCAAGGTCGACCCCCACAGGGTGAAGACCGCGCTGCCCGACGCAATCGACTCCTCGGTATCGAAGGGCTCCACGCACCGCGCCTGCATGGTGAAAAAGCTCCCGGAGAGCGTCGGTTCGGGCCGGAACCGCAATTCACCGTCCTCCACGACGAAAGGCGAGCTGCCGAGAAACAGCTGCACCCACAGGTGCAGCAGTTCCACGGTGGCGCCCGACAGGCGCGCGACACAGCCGCGCCCGTGCTGGCGCGGATCAACGGCGAAGCCGCTGCTGACCAGAAAGCTCGAACTCTCCGCGGGATTCCGTCCGTACTCCGCCGGATCGCGCAACCCCACCAGCAGTTTGTCGATGTCCGCGTGGAATTCCGCGAACAGGCCGGCACGCACCATCTCGAGCACCCATTTGTAATGCATGTGCAGGAAGATGGAACCGTTCTCCAGCCAGCCGTAATTGAACGCCGCGATCCGCCCGAGCTCCAGCGCCTCGTCGCCCAGCGGCGCATTGAGGCGGTACATCCCCAGCTTACGGTCGTAGAGCGCCGAGGCGCGCACCTGCGCGTAGAGTTCCCGCGCCTGCGGTGCCGTCGCGACACGCATGGCGTGCACGAATCCCTCGAGAAACAGCGGCAGCGGCCGTTGGCGGAAGCTCGTGACTTCCACGCCGTCCCCACTTTGCTGGTACCCGTCGACCTCGTGAGCGAAATACGTGACGATGCCCTGCGGTGTGCGGGCACGCCCGATGGCGACATCGAGAAAGGCCGAGACGTCCTGGAGGAAACGCCTGGCGACGGCGAAGGACAGCGCCGCCTCGACGCCGGAGAAGCCCATGAACACCGCATCGCGGTAGTTCTCCTTCAACGCTCCCGCCTCGCGCCAGAATTCGAGGGGCGCGAGCTCGCGGCGATGCAACAGCTCGCGCAGGCCAGCCACGAAAGCCGCCAGCTCCCCGGGCAGGGGGCAGTCGCCCTCGCCCGCCGGCATGGCGCGCAGCGTGAACTCGACGAGCCGCTTCAGCTCGATGGTCTCGTTGACGGAAGAGCCGAAGATTCCTGGCAGACCGTTCAGCGCGTCGCACCACCCGGGGCGGTCCGCCTCCATCTCGATGCCGACGCCGAAGGGGTCGAGCGTCGCGAGCTTGTTGGCCACCAGTGTGAGGATCTTCCCGAGCAGTGTCGTCAGCACGATTTCGCCGCGCCCGCATCGAGCGCGCACCTTGTAGCGGTCTGCGGAGCGCGCGTCGATCAGCGCTTTCTTCTCCTCGGACCAGAGCACCGCGCCGTACTGGCGCACCCCCGCGGGCGTCACGACGTACTTGCGGCTGCGCGGCGCCACGTAGTGCGTCGGGTCGAAGAAGCTGTAGCTCCTGTCCGTGAACAATCCTCCCAGCCGGTCGGGGAACACGGCGGCGTACTGGATCAGCAGATCGACGAGATAGGTCCAGTGGTCCGACCAGTAGCCGCGATCGAACTCGGCGTCTTCGACCTCCTGCGCGTGCGCGAGGATATCGCCCGCGAGCGCCTCCGGGTCGTCCGCCGCCGCGATCGCCTCCCACATCTCGGCGTACTTGAACTCGCGAGTCAGCACGGATTCGAGCGAGGGAGAGCGAGCAAACGCGTGCGCGAACGCACGCGCATCGTGCACCACGAAACGCGTGTTGCGCAGCGAACAGGGGTTGTAGCCGTCGGGCTGCACCAGGTTGAAGAAATAGCGGATGTTCTTCGTGTCCAGCGCGGGCGCGAAGAACAGGTCCATGCGGCGGTTCTGGAGCACGTCGCGGAAGTCGCCGTTGCCCTCGGAATACGGCGTGTCCTGCAACAGGAAGTCGTTGTAGTCGCGCTCCAGGTCGCCGTGCTTGCGTCCGAACAGGTAAAGCTGCGCGCCACCCGGCACCTCGGTGGGAAAGCCGCCTCGCAGGCCGTTGTCGAGATAGCACTGGCGGACGTGGGCGTCGAAACGCGGCCGCGCGGTCAGGGTGAAGACGCGCCGCGTGATCCCGGCGATGAGGCGGCGATTGCGGTCGCGAGCGGCTTCGAAATAGCCCGGCGTCCCGGCTTGCGCCACGAAGCGCAGCAGCGTTTCGTGCGTCGCGGCATGCCCGTACAGGCCGTGGAACACCCGTCGTTCGCCCGGTTGCAGCACCAGCTCCAGCACCTGGAATGCAGCCGGCGTCTGGTTGGCCATCACCTGGCCGTCGAGATCCAGGCCCGCTCCAGCGCTGAAGATCGCCGGCCGGGAAAGTTCCCCCGCACTGCCGAACAGGCGCTGCGGATCCACCAGCACCGCATTGCGCTCGCCGTCGAGGAATCCCGCGAAGAAATTTCCCGCGATCACCCGTTCCACCCGCGGGCTGTCGCTGGGCCACACTTTCAGGCGGTAGAAAGGCAGCCGCTCGCCGACACCCTCCACGCCCATGAACGCCTCGGAGGTGCGGCTCATGAATTTCACGGCCCACTGGTTGAGGCCCCAGGGCAACACCTGGGGCAAGCCGTCGACGATCTGCAGCGTCCTGGCCCCGGCCGCGTTGTTCACGATCTCGACGCGTCGCACCACGCCCGCCACGGCGGCTTCGGGCAAGGTGAAGGTATCGGCGCGTATGCCGAGTTGCACGCGCGGATCGATTTCCTCCACGCCGACCTCGTGCGGCGCGACGTACATGCACTGCCGGACCCCTGCTGCGGATCCACATTGGAACGGCTCCCAGACCGTGCCCTCGTTGCTGCCGCAGATCTTCACGAAGGTGCGGAAACCGCGAGCGGGTGTGAGTTGCCAGGCCTTGTCGGCCGGATGGAACTCCAGGAACGCACCATCCTTGTTGCGCACGCCCAGGCTGGCCACCGCCTGGCCGCGATTGACGTAGAAGACCCAGGCGGGGCGTCCGCGCGCTCCGGCGACTCCGGGCAGAAAGCCGGCGAAAGGCACTCGCTCGTTGTACTGCTCGATGACGAAGCAATCGTCGTCATCGAAGTGATAGTGCTGTGCCATGAATTGCTTCCCGGAGATTCGATCGCACCGGGACACGCCCGGCATGATCGCGAAGGATGCGGGAAGGATAAAGCGCCACATGGACCGGAGCCAGTCCGCTCGACCCCCACTCGATACCCCTGCGACGCAGCGCCCGGACGGTCGATGCGTCACTTCCCGGATCGCGTGCGCATCGCGCGCATCGTGCTAAGGTGGCACCGACCGCCCGAGCGCGATCTCGAGCCATGCAAGGACGTGCCCGATGCCTGATGTTGCCGTGCCGCTGCTGCACCTCGACCTGCTGCAGACCCTGACGCTCGCCACCGTCGTCTTCTACGCCGGCGTGCTGCTGCGCCGGCGCGTGCCGGTGCTGGACCGGCTGAACATTCCCTCGGCCGTGGTCGGTGGCCTGCTGTTTGCCGTCCTGGTGTTCCTGCTGCACGGCCGCGTGCTCGACATCCGGCTCGAAACGATCGGCCAGCCGCTGCTCAACGTAGCTTTCTTCACGTCCATCGGCATGGGCGCAAGCGTTCCGCTGCTGCGCGCGGGAGGCATCCCGGTACTGGTGTTCCTGCTGTTCTCGATCGCGGTGTGCATGGCGCAGAACTTCGTGGGCATGGCGGTTGCGACCGCGCTCGGCGAGACGCCGCTCATGGGCGTGCTGGCGGGTTCGGTCACGCTGGTCGGCGGCCCGGCAACCGGCCTCGCCTTCGCGCCGCAGTTCGCGGCGGCCGGTGTCGAGGGCGCCGAGGTGATCGCCGTCAGCGCCGCCGTCTTCGGCATCGTCTGCGGCGGACTGGTCGGCGGCCCGGTCGGCACCTGGCTGATCAAGCGCCACGGGCTGCGACCCGGACCGGCCCCGGAGGGGGAGCTGGAGGCCGAACTCCGATTCCCGGACGATCCGACGCACGTCAGCGTCACGGCGGAGCAGTTGGCCGCCCGTACCGTCGTGGTGGACGTCGACCGCGAGGACAGCTCCCTGATGCGCAGCCTCGCGATCCTCGCCGTGGCAATGGGGCTCGGCAGCGTCGTGAGCCACTACATCCAGGGCGCCGGCATCACGCTTCCCGCGTACATCGGCGCCATGATCGTCGCGAGCGCGATCCGCAACCTCGACGACTTCACCGGCTGGTTCGGCATCGAGGAACGAACCATGGAGTTCATCGGCGGCATCGCGCTGAACATTTTCCTGGTCGTCGCGCTGATGGACCTGAAGCTCTGGCAGCTGGCCGGCCAGGCGCTGGCGCTCATCGCGATCCTGCTCGCCCAGGTCCTCACGATCGTCGCGCTGGCCGTGCTCGTGAGTTACCGCCTGATGGGCCGCAACTACGATTCGGCCGTGATGGCCGGCGGTTTCATCGGCTTCGCGATGGGCACCACCGCGAACGCGGTCGCGAACATGCGCGCGCTGGTGGGCCGCTTCGGCCCCGCTCCCACGGCATTCCTGGTGATCCCGCTCGTCGGCGCTTTCTTCATCGACTTCGCCAATGCGCTGATCATCACGGGCTTCCTGAACTGGGGCCGCTGAGGGAACTGAAATACGTTCCGCCGCTGTCCTCGATATGGGCTTCCAGCCGGTTCAGGCACGAGCCGTCCAGCACCTCCGCAACGCTCTCGCAGTGCACGCCTTGCGGGGCCGCGTCGCCGATATTCTGGAAACTCGCGACGTAGGACATCGGATCGGACGCGCTCTCGATTGCCGTCCACGGTGTCCCGGGCGGGGCGTTGTCGAAGTAACAGGGCACGCCGGTGCGCACGTCCGGGATCGGCGTGTACGCTCCGTAGTAGTCGGGGCTTGCGCCCTTCAACCGCAACAGCATATTCGCCGTGGTGAACGGTCCGACCTTCCCGCCCCGGATGAGCGGCCACCCGCGATGGCGGGCATATGCGAAGAGCGACTCGCGCTCGCTCATCGCGAGATTGCGGGGCCACACGACGATCGTCGATCCTCCTGTCGCGTCCGGCTGGAACTCGGCGTCCGCGAGACTCGTACTCTCCGCCTCACCGGGTTCATAGGTGTTCACCGCGGCGCCGTACATGGTCAGCGAGGCGTAGGCCGCTTCTGAATCCGGGTAGGTCGTATCCGGGTCCAGCGCCGCCGTGTCGAAGATCGCGGCGACGCGCGGAACCCGGATGAGCGCCACCCGTCGCGGATCGACGCGCGCGCCGAGGTAGCCGGCGCAGTTGTCGGGCGGCGGAATCGACGACACGTCCGCGCCCGCCACGAGCGGCGGCCGCGTGAAGGTCACCAGCGTGGGATCGATCTGCGGCGCAAACTGCCAGCCGATCTTCGACTGGAGCGCGGCGAGCTCCGGGACCCGGAGGATCCGCTCCGCTTCCGCCAGCGCCCGGTGCTCTCGCCCGGGCGCGATATCGGCGGACGTCGTCGCGTAGAGGTTGTAGACCTCCGGCGTGTCGGTAGGCAGACGACCGACATTGGCCGGCAGTGCGTTGTACCGTGCGCAGTCGAGCGGTTCACCCGTTTCGTAATCGATGGCATACACCGCCGGGAACGGGGTATCCGTCGGGCCGCCCGAACCGCCCAGGTTGTAGCCCGGGAATGCCTGGTAGACGCGATAGGCGATGGCGAACGTCGAGACGTCGGTGGGCATCGTCAGTCGGTTCGGGATGTCGGCGAGCGAAGGCGCGACGGTCGCGCCCGGCGGGAGCAACAGCAGGCGGTAGTGCCGGATGGGCGCGAATACCGGGTTGAACGTAACAAACGGGTTGGTGCTCCCCGGCTCCGGGACGATGTCATGATCGCTTGCGAGCGAGAATGCCCGTGCATGCTCGCCGTAGGTCGTCCAGGAAAACCACGCGGCGTACGGGAAATCCGCGTCGATGAGAAAGCCGACCGGCGGCCCGTCGGCGGGGAGCGTCGGCACGACGTACGAGTACGCCGCGTGCGGATCGGGTTGCAGCGGCATGCGGACGCTGTGGATCCACTCGAACGCGTACAGACAGGCGCTCGCCTGCGTTGCCGGCTGTTGTTGCTGCGCCAAGGCCAGCCGCGATGAGGCCATCGCAGATCGCGGCTCAGTGGCGCCGGGCGGCGACTGGAGAGAGAAGACGAGGCCAATCGCCAGGAAAATCGTTGCGTGCCAACGATGTCGGGCAGGACCGAGACAAGCACTATTGACTCGTTTCATGTTGGCCGCCCCCTGCGCAATCACCATCGCGACGATGGGAAACTGCATGGTATCAAGGCGGCAGCGGCACGAATACAGCGTCGGGCATTCCCGGCGGTGGTCGGCGCGTGCGGCAGGGAGGTTTCCATGGTTCGGCAATATGCCGCCTGGAGCGGCGCGGTCAATGCTCGCGCGTGGGGCCCGTGGGAAAAGCTCCCTCCGCCCGGAGGCGGAGAGAGAAGGCGGGGCCGCGACGCGGCCCCAGGGGATCACCAACGATAGCTGACGGCCATGCCGTAGGTGCGCGGCGTGGGCCAGTTCGCGTTGACGAAGCCGCCGAAGTCGATCGACGGGGTGCGGTCGTCGAAATCGGTCAGGTTGCGCCCGTAGATCGATACCTCCGCCTCGCCCGAGCCACCGACGGGAATCTCCGCCAGCAACAACCGCGCGTTCAGGTTGGGCGTGTCGGGGATCTGGCCGATCGAAGCGAGGTACTGGCCGCCCGCCCGCGGGTCGTCCAGGGACTCGTTGGCCGCATACACGTACATATCGGAGGTAAAGGTGTAGTCGACAATCATCCGCAGCGTGCCGAATTCCGTCCGGGCCAGTTCACCGTCGAGGTTCAGGTTGAGCGTGTGCTCGGGCGCATAGGGAGCGACGCGGTTGCTGCCCGTGTCGATCAGGCCCGCCGCCGTGTTCGTGAAGTACTGCCCGGTAACGGGGTTCCGGTCGATCGGGTAGTCCATGAACTCGCCGAACTCGCCATCGAGGTAGCCATAGCTGAACTGCACGGTCCATCCTTCCGCGACCAGGATCGTGCCCTCCAGTTCCAAGCCGTCGTATGTGGCTTCGCCCGCGTTGGTCACGAAGTTGCTCGAGGTGCCGGGAACCAGCTGCGTGGTGTGCAGGTCGGTGATCTCGTTGCGGAACACGGCGGCCGAGAGCGTGGCGCGGTTGTCGAGGAACGAGGCCTTGACGCCGCCCTCCCAGGTCCACGCTTCCTCGGGGTCGAAGGGCTGCAGCACGAGCACGGGATCCGCCAGTTCGCTGCTGAAGCCGCCGCTCTTGAAGCCCTTCGCCACTCGCGCGTAGAGATTCAGTTCGTTCGTGAGCGCGTAGTTCAGCGCGAAAACCGGCGTGTCGGCGTTCCACTGGGCGTCGTAACCGGAGACGTTGATCACGTCGGGCCCGCGCTGCGGTCCGTTGAAGCCGGTGGTGTTGAAGCGGTGCGTCGAGCCGGTCTTCTTCTCCTCGGTCTGGCGGAAACCCACCGTGGCTGTCAGCGCGTCGGTGAGCTCGTAGTCGAGTTGCACGAACCAGGCGTTGGCGTCGGTCTCGGAGCCGTAGTCCGAACGCGCCGGCCGCCCGAAGAAGTCCTGCGGCCCCACCGTGTAGCCGTCGTCTTCGTAGAGGTAGTAGCCGAGCACGTACTTCAGGCGCTCGAAATCGCCGACCCACTGCAATTCATGCGATCGGGTCTCGACGTTGGTGTGACGCTGGAAGTACATGTTCGGGCCGGAGGGGACCGTGGTGAAGTCGATCGGCGTGCCGTCGAGGTCACCGCCATCGGCATAGTCCATCTCGCGCCAGGCGCCGATGTACTTAAGCTGGTTGTTCTCGTCCACATCCCAGGCGAGCGTGAGCGCATGCCCGTCCACCTCGCTTTCCTCGAAGATCGGACGGTCCCGGTTGGTCGCGATCGACCACGGACGGTTGGTCTCGATGAACGACTTGTAGCCCTGGTAGAAGGCGCCTGGTCCCTGCCAGCCGCTCACCGACGCCACGGTCGTGGCGCGCGGCGTGTTGTCGGCCTCGCTGTGGTCATAGTGGTAGAAGGCCTGCAGGTCCTCGGTGATATCGAGCGTGGCCGCGAAGCGCCAGGCTTGCTGGTCCTTCGAGCCCCAGCCGTCGACGCCGGGCGTGTCGTTCTCGATGATCTCGTCGCGGTCTTCCTTGCGGTAACCGAGGCTGGTGCTCAGCTTGCCCCACTGCGGCAGGTCGAGGCTGGCGCGCGCGATGGAGTGATCGAAGCGCCCGTACTCGAGGCCCACGTTGCCACCGAACTCGCCGGAGGGCTTGCGCGTGATGAAGTTGATCGCGCCGCCCGCGGTGTTGCGACCGAACAGCGTACCCTGAGGTCCACGCAGCACTTCCACGCGTTCCAGTTCGACCACGTCGAACACGCTGCCTTGCGACTTGCCGACATAGACGCCGTCGATGTACATACCCACGGGCGGGTCCATCCAGATCGCCGGATTGCCGGCGACAGCGCCACGGATCGCGACGATCGAGATCATCGTGGTGCCGGGGCTCTCGCGGAACGAGACGTTCGGCGCGATGCCGTTCAGGTTCGCTATGCCCTCGATGCTGCGCATGCGCAGGGCCTCGCCGCCCACGGCCGTCATCGAGATCGGAACATCCTGGATGCTCTGCTCGCGCTTCTGCGCGGTGACCACCACTTCTTCGAGCTGGCCCTGCTGGGCGAGCGACGGCAGCGCCGCTCCGGCGATGGCGGCCGCGCAGAGGGCCCGGTGCATTCTCATTCTTCTTGCTCTGGTCTGCATGATGACTCCTGGTTGTGGGGACGAAACGAGGCGAGGGGCATGGCAGGCATGCCCGAGCGGCCTGCGCGGAGTATCCGCAGACCGCGGTGATTCGGCATGGTGCAAATGCACTATGCCGGCGACCGGCGTGCGTGACGAACACGAGGCCTCGCCGCCTCCAACCGTACGGCTTATAAACATTTCTAATTAAATGTTTTGTGATGAAACGTGCGCGTGAAGATTCGATCAGCAACGCGGCGAATCCGTCCCGGCGCGCTCATCAGCATCGGGCACGGACGGTCCGAGTGCTGGGCGACGTTCGAGCTACCGTGCCTCATCGACATACGAAAGACGACCGGCACACGCACCTGGCCAGCGGTCATGAAGCGCAGCCTGGCTGCCACACCAGTAACGTGTTGCAATCGATGGCTTCAGTTCCCCGGAATGACCGGCAGCACGACCCCCTTGTCGGTGGCGTAGCTGTTCCAGTCCTTGACCATCTTTGCCAGCTGCTCGGGATTGCTGCGCGCCATATTGTTCACTTCGCCGGGATCGGCTTCGATATCGAACAGCTCCCAACGGCCGCTGCCGGTCGGCGGCGGGATGTGCACGGCCTTCCAGCGCCCTTCGCGCACATAGCGTCGGCCGAACATTTCCCCTGCGGCAAAGGCCGGTGACAACTGCGGTTGCGGCGCATCGGGCATGATCCGCGGGGCGAAGGACGTGCCCTGCGGCGCGATCACGGCCCTGCCACTGTATTCGCCGGGCTGCTCCAGTCTCACCTGCGCCAGATCGAGCAGGGTGGGCACCACGTCGCGCACCGAAACGTAGCTCGGCTCGATTCCCGTGCGGGCATGAGCGGGATAGCTCAGGAACGAGACGACCCGGGTTCCCCCTTCCGTCGGGAAGGATTTGTAGCTGCGGAAGGGGGCGGAACCCGCTTCGGCCCAGTTCGCCTTGTACCAGACGTAGGAGCGGGCCGAGCCGATGGAATCCAGGCTGTTGTCGCCTCCGGCCAGCATGGCCTTGCCCGCCTCGGGGATGATGAACGACTGATCCAGTTCATGCCCTTCGGGGCCATTGTCCGACAGGAACATGATCACGGTATCGTCGTACTGGCCGCGCTTCTTGAGTTCGGCGACCAGCTTGCCGACGTTCTGGTCGAGCCGGTCGACCATCGCCGCATAGGCTTCCATCGTCCGCGCTTCGATCCGCTTCTCCTCCGGCGTCAGATCGGCCCAGCGCCGGGACGAGGACTGCTCGTGCGCGACGACGTTCTCCGGGATCATGTGCAAAGCTTTCAGCCGCTGCAGGCGTTGCTGGCGCAAGACGTCGTAGCCCGCGTCATATTTGCCCGCGTAGCGCTCGATGTCTTCGGCCGGCGCCTGAATCGGATAGTGCGGCGCCGTGAAGGCCAGATAGCCGAAGAACGGACGCTTGTCCTTCGCCTCGGGAAGGAACGACAGGAACTGCTCGGTGAAATAGTCGCTCGAATAGAAATTCGCCGGAATCCGGACCTGCTTGCCATCCAGCGTGTAGACGAGCCCCACATTGGGCATGTCCGGCCGCTGGCGATCCTGATCGCTGCCGAAATGGTTGTGCCCACCGCCCAACAGGGTGAAGGAACGATCGAAGCCGCGCGCGGCGGGATTCGCGCGTGGGTCGTAACCCAGGTGCCACTTGCCCGACTGGAAGGTGTAGTAACCCGCGTCTTTCAGCCGTTCGGCAATGGTGGCGACACGATCGTTGAGAAAGCCTTCGTATCCCGGCTTGTCGATCTGGTTGTCCTGCCGCAGCTCGGGGAAATTGCCAAGCCCGGTCTGATGATGGTCGACGCCGGTGAGCAGTTCGGCGCGCGTCGGCGCGCAAACCGGGGTCGTGTGGAAGTTCGTGAATTTCACTCCCTTGTTGGCCAAGGCATCCAGATTGGGTGTCCGGATTTCACCGCCGAAAGCGCCGAGATCGGAAAAGCCCATGTCATCGACCAGAATGACGACGATGTTGGGGCGGCTCTCCGCCGCAAAAACCGAAGCGGCGAACGCGACCATTGTCGCCATCGCCGCCAGTAACATTCTCAGTTTCTTCATGATCCACCATATTCGATTTGTTTGTCATGACGGCGCCACGCGCAAGCACGGCTACGAAATACCCGCATCGCAGTGGCCACCGCTTTATTGGCCGGTGTCGCACGGCGGGGAAGGATAAGGCCCGTTTCCTGCCGACGCCACTCCGCCTGATTCCCCGCGCTTCGCGATCGCTGCCAGAGCCGTCCGGGACATGCCGCTCGGGCAGGAAGGTGTTCACACCGATCAGCGGCAGCGAGCCGTCGTGCTTCCTGCTCTCGTAGTACAGGCTCTCGTCCTGGATCTTCGAACGCTGGTACATCTTGTCCATCGCGCCCAGCACGCCGCCGGCGGCGCGATTCCAGGCAAGTCCCGGCGATCAGAGGATTACGATGACGTCAGACGGACCGCGAGCTCGGCCTCGCGAACGGGGAGGCTCAGCATCTCCGATCCGATCGGCACGGGGAGCGAGCTGTCGCCCGTGCAACTCGTCGACCTCCTCCCCAACAAGGGCCGGGTCTTCGTGGACCTGTTGATGCACCCGCTGATGCACGCCTGCTGCGGCGGGCTGTTCGACGGCGTGGCCTGCAACCTCACGACGCAGACCAGGATCATGGTGCGCAAGGGCGACACGCGACGCAACACCAACTGCTCGACTGCGTTCATCCCCGAACTGCGCCGGGGCTGAGCACCCTGGCGGGGCGCGACCGACAGGCCCGTCGGCGCTTGCCTTTGACCGTGCAACGGCATTGAATCCGCGCATGAGCCCGCCCTCCGGTCCCCAGCCAGTCCCGCGTCGCCCGGCGCGTCCCGCGCGGGCGTGGCCGCCCCACTCCCGACGAGGCCAGCCGCCTCAGCGCGCACCTGATCGAGGTCGCGGCCACGCTGTTCGAACAGGAGGGCTTCAGCGCGGTCTCGATGAACCGCATCGCGGCCACCGCGGGCATCGGCGGGACACGCTCTACGCGCGCTACCCGAACAAGGAGGCGCTGTTCCTCGCGGTGTTCAGCCGGCAGAGCGAACAGCACCTGGGCAACTGCCCATCGCTGGCGGGCACGGACACTCCTTGCGAGACGGCGTTGCGCCGATACGGCGAGTGGCTGCTGCGCTCGGCCTGCACGCCGGGGGGGCTGTCGCGGTGGCTGATCTTCTACCGCGAGGCGCAGCGCTTCCCGGGCCTGGCGCGGGTGTTCGAGGCCGCCTACGGGCGGATGTTCCTCGCGCCGCTCGGGGAGTTCTTCGCCGCGCGGCAGGCCAGGGGCGAGTACCCCGGGATCCGGCCGGAGCGGCTCGCGCGCCTCTTCTGCGACACGGTGCTGTCGGGGTTGCTGAACCGGCTGCTGCTCGACGGCGCCTTGCCCGGACGCGCCGAGCGAACGCGCCACGTGGCGGCCATCGCGCAGGTGTTCGCGCGCGGGGCGCTGCCCTAGCTCAGGCGCGCTCCTCGTAGATGGCGGTGGCAGCCGAGGTGTCCACGAAGGCCGCGCCGCGCACGCCCAGGGCCGCCCGGGCCTCGTCCATGGGCAGGTGCAGCGCGTCCTCGCACTTCATCATGAAGATCGGGCCCGATTCGCGCCCCACGCGGATCCCGCGCTCCATGGTCTCGACCAGCGTCATCCAGACCTGCGGGTAGTGCAGCAGGCCACGGGACATCAGCCGCATCTGGCCGAACAGGCTGAAGACGCAGAGTTCACCCGCGAGCTCGGGGCCGAGGTGACGGAACAGGTTCACCAGCCGGGCCCAGTAGGGCACCAGCTCGCCGATGAAGTCGAGGCCGCCGCCGCAGAGCAGGTGCTCGAAGTCGTGGGTCTGGCCGTTGCGGATCATGAAGAACTGCATGTGGCTGGAGGGCACCTCTGCGGGAGGCGGCACGATGTCGATGCTGTAGCCCTTCTGCACGACCTCGCGCAGGAAGGTGCCGCCCAGCGTGTCGGGCGCGTAGCCCCCGAGGTCCGCCGCGCGGAAGGTCGAGATGAACCGCTCGCCGAGCCAGGGCGTCGAGCACGGGGTTCGTCGCGCTCCCGCTCGAAGAGCCTCGTCGATGCGGTCGTAGTCCTGGATCTCGCGCAGGATGAGGTTCAGCTCGTGCGTGTCCGCCGTGGCGGGGCGGTCGTGGCCGCTGCGCCGCAGCGTGCAGCTCGCCACCCAGTCGCGCAGGCGCGGGTGGTTCAGGTACTTCGAGGAGCTGACCAGCACGCTGCTCTCGGTGGTGACCGCGCGCATCCCGCGCAGCAGGTAAGGCAGGGCGTCGTCCATCGCGGGGCCTCCAGTCGTGGCTCAGGGTTGCCCCTCGTAGGGGCGGGCGGAATCAAGTCGAGCAGGCCCGGGTCCACGAGGGCCGCGAGCGCAGCGGGGACGGGGATGGGGAAGCACAGCAGCTGCTGCGCCTTGCCCTTGGCCACTGAGTCGAGGCGTGGCGAGCTGGTTATGCCGCCGCCCAGGGCCTCGTGCACCACGAGGTTCAGCGCGTGCAGGCCCGGCAGCGCGTGGCGCTCGACGCGGGGCGGCACGCCGTCGTCGGTGTCGTGGCGGCCAGTCGGCCAGGCCGCGGACGTCAGAGCCGCGGCGATCCACGGCAGGAACTCCGCGCGCCGGGCGATCACGCCCACGTTGAACAGGTTGCCCTTGTCGCCCGAGCGCGCCCAGGCGAGGCCCACCAGTGGCACTTCCACCAGCGGCCCGGCTTCGGGCGGGGGCGCCGGGACGGCTGCCCGCTCGATCCGGGCCGAGTCGAAGTCGCCGGCGGCCGGCACGGACACCGCGTGGCGCTGGCCGTCGATCGTGACGGCGGCCTCCACCGTGGCCTTGTCGACCAGGAACGAGAACAGCGCCTGCACCGGCACCACCGGGTTGCCCAGGCCTATCGCGGTGCCCGGCGACATCGAGACGATCGAGCTGTGCTGCTCGCGCGTGAAGATCTCGGCCGCGCGCCGGTCGGCGTGCTCCAGCACGATGCGCAGCAGCACCTCGCGCGTCGCGGTGGCGCGCCCGCCCCAGCGTGCCCTCGGTGCCCAGCACCTCCACGTGCGTGCGGCTCCAGTCCCCGAGGCCGGCCTGCGCCAGCAGCCGGCGCGAGCGCTCGATCAGCGCCGCGGCCCGGCGTTCGGCCTGGCCGCGGCCTCCAGGCCCACGATCGGCTGCAGCGCGCTCACGCGCCAGCTGTGGCGGTGGATCGTGCACACCTTGTAGCTCGCGGTCGACGGCCGGCCTCGGACGCCGCTGACGCGCACCCGGTCGGGGCCGATCTCTTCCAGCTGCACGGCGCTGAAGTCGCAGCTGACGTCGGGCACGAAGTAGGCCTGCGGATCGCCCACCTCGTAGACCAGTTGCTCCGCGACCGTCCGCGCGAGACCAGCCCGCCGGTGCCGGCAGCCTTGGTGACCACGAAGGTCCCGTCCGCACGGCACTCGGCGATCGGGTAGCCGATGCGGTTCCATGCGGGTACGGTGCGCCAGTCGGTGAAGGTGCCGCCGCTCACCTGCGTGCCGCACTCCAGCAGGTGCCCCGCGAGCGTGCCGGCAGCGAGCAGGTCGTGGGCATCGGGCGTCCAGCCGAACTCGTGGATCAGCGGGCCCAGCACCAGCGCGCTGTCGACCACGCGCCCGGTGATCACGATCTCCGCGCCGCGGGCCAGCGCGGCTGCGATCGGAAAGGCGCCGAGGTAGGCGTTCATGCTGTCCACGGTCGCGGCCGGGAAGGCCGCGCCCGAGAACATGTCGCGTACGCCGGCGGCGCGGAATTCCCCGAGGCGCCCCATCAGGTCGTCACCGTCGACCACCGCGATGCGCGGCGAGAGGCCCTGTTCCGCCGCCACCCGCGCGAGCTCCGCCGCGCAGCCGTGCGGGTTCACCCGCCGGCGTTCACGACCACGCGCACGCCCTGGCGCGCGATCTCCGCGAGGCAGGGCCCGATGTACCGGGATGAAGTCCGGCGCGTAGCCGCCGCCGGGATTCGCCTGCGCCAGCATCGCGAGCAGGCCCATGGAGCCCTCGGCGGTAGTCGCCCACCGGTAGTCGAGCGCGCCGTCACCCAGCAGCTGGGGGAAGGCGATGGCACTGTCGGCCAGCGAGGCCGAGGCACCCCCGATGCGGACGATACGATCGTTCATGGACCCGGCTCCGGCAGGAATTGTTCGTCGGCATGTTAATCAAACCGACTGGTCAATTTAAAGGGGCCGGGCGAGCGACGCCACCGGCGGGAAGCGCCGGTGTCGGTCGCAGGGCGGAGGCCGGGCTAGCGGACGGCGGGCTTCGGGCAGGGCGCCGAGCGGCATCGTCTTTGCGTTTCTTTACCGCAACATTCGCATGGCCATAGTCACGTATGAAATTGAGAGATTGAAGAAAGATCGTAAAGCCGCTTACATCGAAACTGAAGAGCTGCGCCTTCAGGTCGCAAGGCATTCGTCGGCAGACAGAATGGAAAAACTCTTTCGCGAAAAATACGGTTTTCTTCCCGTCGAAGTGAGCCAGAAAATCAGCACCTACGTTCTGCCACAATTTGATGCGAAACCCGATGCGGATGCAGAAACGACACAAAACCGATAAATGAAATTCAAACTGCACGCCCCCTACTCGCCGGCCGGTGACCAGCCAACGGCAATCGCCGAACTGACAGAAGCGCTGACGCCAAAAGACGCAAAAGCAATGCTCATCGGCGTCACCGGTTCGGGAAAAACCATGACGATGGCTGCCGTCGTCGAAAAGCTGCAAAGGCCGACGCTAGTGATAACGCATAACAAGTCTCTGGCGGCGCAGCTCTACCGCGAGTTCAGTGAATTTTTTCCCGAAAATGCCGTTGAGTACTTTATCAGCTATTATGACTATTACCAACCCGAAGCGTATGTACCCGTAACGGACACGTACATAGAAAAAGAATCGTCTATCAACGACGAAATAGACCGCCTGCGCCTCAGGGCCACTGCGTCGCTCATTGAAAGAAACGACGTGATTATTGTCGCCTCGGTTAGCTGCATCTATGGTCTCGGCTCGCCTGAAACGTATAAAGACTCGGTGCTCATGATCGACACAGCGGTCAAAGCCAGCCGTGACGAAATCATGTCGCGCCTGATGCGCATGCAATACACGCGCAATGACACCGAATTGTCTCAGGGGCGATTCAGAGTGCGCGGCGACGTCATAGATGTTTTTCCTGCTTATGCGAATGACCCATATCGCATTGAATTCTTCGGCAGCGAAATCGAATCGATAAACAAGTTTGATATAACTACCGGCAAGAAAAAAGAGAATCTGCGCCGCATAGCAGTCTACCCGGCGAAACACTTCATCACTTCACCGGCAACTCTCGAATCTGCTGTCGAAGAAATGAAACGTGAACTTGAAGAGCAGCTTGAGAATTTCAAGAGACTGAATAAGCCACTCGAAGCTGAACGCCTGCGCCAACGCACAACCTATGATATGGAGATGCTGCGTGAAATGGGCTATTGCAGCGGGATCGAAAACTATTCGCGCATTCTGGTGGGCCGGGCGCCGGGCTCACGGCCCGAATGTCTGATCGATTATTTTCCGCCTGATATGCTCGTGATTATCGACGAGAGCCATGTGACGGTACCTCAGATCGGGGCCATGTTTGCAGGCGACAGAACGCGCAAACAAACGCTCGTTGATTTTGGCTTTCGCCTGCCTTGCGCGCTCGACAACCGTCCGCTGAAATTTGAAGAATTCGAAACGCTCGCACAAAACGTGCTCTATGTATCGGCGACACCCGCTGATTATGAGCTGAACCGCAGCGATGCGCATGTCGAGCAGATTATTCGCCCGACCGGGTTACTTTACCCGGTTGTGCAGTTACACGGCAGCGAAGGGCAGATAGACCACCTGATTCTTGAAATTGAAAAGCGTACGCGTGTCAATGAGCGCGTTCTCGTCACGACGTTGACGAAAAAATGGCAGAAGAACTCACTGACTACCTCGTAAAGGCATCAATTCGTGTGCGTTATCTGCACTCAGATATCGACTCACTCGAACGGCTTGAAATTCTGCGCGACCTGCGCAAGGGCGTTTTCGACGTGCTGGTTGGCATCAACCTGTTGCGCGAAGGCCTTGACCTGCCTGAAGTTTCGCTGGTGGCAATTCTCGACGCCGACAAAGAAGGATTCTTACGGTCGCACAGATCGCTCATTCAAACTATGGGGCGCGCTGCGCGAAACGTTAACGGCACAGTCATTCTATACGCTGACAATATGACTGACTCGATGAAGAGTGCGATTTCAGAAACTGAGCGTCGGCGAACGATTCAATTCGAGCACAACCAGAAGCACGGTATAACTCCTCAAACGATCAAAAAAGAAATCAGGGACTTCGTAGAACGCGAAAAGGCGATCGACGCCGACCATTGGAAACGCGTCGAAGAAAATCTGCACGATTTTTCGCGCAAGAAGTTTAAATCGGCCGATGCCTGGAAAAAGGCAATTGAAAAGGCAATGTTTGACGCGGCCAAACAACTCAATTTTGAGCGAGCGGCTGAACTCAGAGATATGATTAAATCAGAAACCGACGCAGCCGCGTCAGACAGCCAGTAAAAAACTCTGCAGCATCTTATAGCCGCCTTCGGTCGCAAACGATTCGGGGTGAAATTGAATGCCCTCGACCGGCAATGTTTTGTGCCGCAGACCCATAATTTCTCCGTCGGTTGTGGTGCGCGCCGTTACCGTCAAGACCTGGGGCAAAGATGATTCTTCTGCGATGAGACTATGGTAGCGCATGACTTCGATGCCCTGCGGCAGATTCTGAAATACCCCAAGAGCATCATGGCTGATCGGTGACGTCTTGCCGTGCATAGGTACTCTGGCTTTTACGACTCGCCCGCCATAAACATGAGCGATGCCCTGCATACCCAGGCACACGCCAAGTATACGCTGGTTTTTTCCCGGGTTCAGCAATATCTGCGAACACACGCCAAAATATTTTTCATCTGAAGGGTTGCCCGGCCCAGGCGAAATGATGATACGATCGTAAGTATCGCTCTGCAGATCAGAGTAGGATTTCTCATCGTTACGCACCACGTCGACCTTGAAAGGCTTATCGCTGCTGCCCAGAATCTCACCCACGTATTGAAACAGGTTATACGTAAATGAATCGTAGTTGTCGACGATCAAAACTTTCATTGTTCACCCTGCATAATCATAGGTATTCAGCCAGAGCTTTTTTTGTCGCCGCCAGCTTGTTCTGAATCTCGGCGTATTCATTTTCTGCCGTTGAGTCGTAAACGACTCCGCCCGAAGCGCGAATAAATGCCTTATCGTCGACAGCAAAAATTGTGCGAATGGGAATAGCAAAAGTGCAATCGCCGTTAAAGCCAAAATGACCCACTGCGCCGCCGTAGGGGCCGCGTGCCTCATTTTCGATGCGGTCGATAATTTTCATCGATTCAATTTTGGGTGCACCTGAAAGCGTACCCGCGGGAAACGAAGCGGCGAGTGCCGAGAACATATCTTCGCGGGGGTCGATGAGGCCCACAACCTCACTCGAGATGTGCTGCACGTGCGAAAATTTCTTGATGTCAAAAATCCGCCTGACTTTAACCGAGCCGAAGCGCGCCACCCTGCCCAAGTCGTTACGGTGCAGATCGACGAGCATGTTGTGTTCGGCGATTTCTTTAGGGTCAGACAACAGTGCGCGCACGAGCTGCTGGTCTTCTTCGGGAGTTTTTCCCCGGCGCGTCGTACCCGCCAGTGGAAACGATTCCATTTCGCCCTGGCGTTGGCGATAGAGCAGCTCGGGGCTTGCACCCAATAGCCGATAAGCTTTGCCTTCTTGGGTGAACTTCAGGTAGAACATGTGGGGCGATGGGTTAATCTGCCGCAGACTGCCGTAAATATCAAGCCAGTCGCCTTCTACCTGATAATTTTCTGAGAGCCCAATCTGAACCTGAAAGGTATTGCCTTCGATAATCTCATGTTTCGCCGCGGCTACCATCTCTGCATGCTGCGCCGGTGTCTTCGATTGGCCGAGCGCTTGCACCTTCGTTGAAAGCTTTGCGCGCGTTTTCGTTGCTGCAGACTTCAGATTCTCAAGCCGGTTGTTCAGAAAGTAAAAATAAGTAATGTGCCCAGTCAGCTTGTCGTAGACCAGGCCGTCGGTAAAGAGACCGAATTGCATAGCAGGAAATTCTGCGTGTTGCCTGAGGCTGAAGGTCGGCTCGAAGTAGTTTGCCGCATCATAACCCAGATAACCAACCAAACCACCGGCATAACTGCGACTTAAAACTTCACGCGGCAATATTTCACGCAGGTAGGCATACGGATTTTCCGTAGGGACAACGGTCTTTTTACCATGGGCATAGATACTCAATGAGTTTGCCCGCGATGTGAAGTAATACTCGGGTTCAAAACCGATGACCGAGTAGCGTGAATCATAACTCTGCTCGCCCAAAGATTCAAGCAGAAAGCAGGTTTGAAAATTCTGTTCGAGCCGCCGAAAGAGTTCAAAGAAATCCAGATTCGTCTGGAAATCCACATATGTAGGTTTTGCAGGCAGTCGCGGTATCTGCATTCGTGGCAGCCTTTCGGCATGAGTCAGGCCGAAAATCGATTTCATTCGTGACTTCTTGGGCGGCCGTCAGGCGCTGTCGCGCATTCGGGCGAGGATTTCGTCAGCGTGTAGTCCTTTCTTGGGTATAAGATGAGCCTTGGACATCCAAGACAGTGTTAAGCCGCGATTCTCTAGCGTTTCGCCCTCGTAGCTAATAAAATAGGCATCCCGAAGGCGTCTGCATGCATATTTTTTGTACCAGATCTCTCGGATAAGGCGATCCACCTGCCCATGGCTGCTCAACACCGATTCGAGCAGCCGCCTCGCATAAACGCGCACGGCGACGTCCAGCATACGAGACAATGACTCGCCGGTATGCAAAGCCCGCTGCGTTGCCGCAGCATGCAATACCCGATTAATGTACAGCGGGCGAATCTGGTAATCCTTTCCGTCAATATTGTACCTTCTCAAGGTCGCAGGCTTCTTACCGATGCCACGCCAATGCCGCAAGTAAAGTCGTAGCAACTCTTCAGAAAGCCTGGATTCGGAAAATTTTAAACCATGCCTCTGCAAAAGCCGCCGCACTGCTCTGACCCGGCGAACCGATACCGCTCGCAGGGTGATCGAAGTCATATAGTACTCAAGGGGGGATATTCTTTCCATCTATAGATTAAATACCTGATTTCAGCTGATTTTTCTCACCGAAGCGGAAAAAATCCGCGAAGCGTGCGATAAGCCCTTTTTTTTTCGCCAGCGCCGGGTGCGAGGCACAACGTATTGTGATTGCTGCGCTGCGCTGCGGTTAGCGATTGCCGCCACTCCCGTGAAATTTGAGATTGCAGCAACCGATGGCGCCGTGCGGGCAGGTACACTGCAATTACGCGAAACAACCGTCGAGACGCCGGTCTTCATGCCGGTCGGCACACAGGCAACTGTCAAAGCGATCTCTCAAGAAGATCTCGAAGAAATCGGCTATCGCCTTATTCTTGGCAACACCTACCATCTGTATCTGCGTCCGGGTCGGGAGACGATGCGCCTCGCCGGCGGAATTCATAAATTCATGTCATGGCCGCACGCCGTTTTGACTGACTCGGGTGGCTACCAGGCATTTTCGCTAAGCGACAATGTTAAGCTGCTCGACACGGGTGTTGTGTTTCGCTCGCATTTAGATGGCAGCGAACATATTTTTTCGCCCGAACACACGATCGCCATAGAACGCGATATCGGCTCTGACATCATTATGCCCATCGACGACTGCGCCCCCTACCCTGCGGACCATAAGCGCCTCAAAGAAAGTCTCGCCCGCACTCACCGCTGGCTCGCAGAATGCAAAGAGCATTGGTTGCGCGACCCACGGCACCAGAACCTGTTTGGCATTGTACAAGGTGGAGTGAACACTCTGCTGCGCGCCGACAGCGCAAAGGCCTGTGCCGACCTTGATCTGCCTGGCTACGCTGTCGGCGGCCTTTCGGTAGGTGAGCCACTTGAATACTATGCGCCGTCGCTTGCGGCAGCGATCGAACATCTGCCCAAAGAGAAACCTCGTTACGTGATGGGTGTCGGCACGATACCAGAACTTCTGAACGGCGTCGCGCTCGGCGTCGACATGTTCGACTGCGTGCTGCCGACTCGCAATGCGCGTAACGGTCAGGTCTTCACTTCTTCAGGCAAGATTAACCTGCGCAATCTCAAACACGCGCAATCTGAATGGGTATAGGTCGTATAAATCCCCTTTTTCGCCCGGCAGTATCCCATCCACGCATTCACCGCCGAACACCAGCCTTCGGTCGTCATTCGAGCCCGCGAAACGCTTCTGACGGGCTTTGCGGCGCCCGAATCCCCCATCCAATCGTCCCTTGGCGTACGTTTTCCGGTGCCGTCGGCCGTCAGGCCAAGCCGCCACCGTGCCGCGTCGCGGCCCCGGGTGAGGTCTCAGAACGGCTCAGAGTAGTCCGACTCGCAGTCGAACAGTCGCGTCCGGGGCGGCGCCCGGCACGGTGGCCGCCGCGCGG
This sequence comes from Gammaproteobacteria bacterium, assembly GCA_016718385.1. Lineage (GTDB taxonomy): Bacteria > Pseudomonadota > Gammaproteobacteria > Pseudomonadales > UBA5518 > UBA5518. Next base: position 517,322 of record JADKDK010000004.1, on the reverse strand, counting down.
CTTCGGCCCTGCCCGCTTTCGCATCGAGGTGGCTCAGGATCTTCGCGATTACTTCGGGATCCTCGATGCAGGCGATAATCCGCACCGCCCCACCACAGGCCGGACAGGTTTCGATATCGATGCCGAAAGCCCGTTTCAGACGCTGCGCCCAGGTCATCGAGGCCCGGCGTTCGGCGGGCGTTGGCTCCTCCATGTCTGCCGTTGTGGCACGCCGACCGCCTCTGCCCCGCTTGGCCTTCGTCACCTGCCCGCGGTACCGGCTGTTGGGCGCGAAAACGCCGTGGAAGCGGATCAGATTGACCCGCGGCTTGGGCACCAAAGCCGCCAACCGGGCGATGAAATCGAGCGGCTCGAAGATGACGTGCGTGGTCCCATCGCGGTAGGGCGTCTTCAACTGGTAGCGGACTTTGCCGCTCGGGGTGAGCGACAGGCGCTCCTCCGCGATCGCCGGGCGGCTGATGTACCGGCACAGCCGTTCGAGCGTTTCGCGTTCATCCGCGCGCGCCGCCACGCCCGCATGCAGGAGAACCCGCCCACCTTACCCACCCCGTCACCGAACGACTCATCGCAGGCTGGCAGCGTGTGTAGCGTGAAGACCTTGCGGCCCTGCCGCGGCCCGACGGCAATGCGGTAGGTGATCGAGGAACCCAGCAGCTGATCCATCGGCCCGTCGGCGAGCTCGTCGCCGACCAAGTAGCTGTTCTCGGCGTCACACTCGAGTAGCCCCCGGCGTTCGAGGAACCGCCCGATGCGCCGTGCAAGAGCGTGGGTCAGACGGCTGAGCTCGGCACTCGTCGGGGCCTTCACCCAGTGGAAGCGCAGTGAGCCGTCGGTGCGCTCGACATACACCCCGTCGAGGAACAGCATGTGAAAGTGGATATTCAGATTCAGCGCACTGCCGAAGCGCTGGATCAGCGTGACCGCACCGGTCTGGGCCGTTGTGCGGGAAAACCCAGCCTTCTTGATCAGGTGAGTGGCAATGCAACGGTAGACGATGCCGAGCACCTGCCCATCACGGCCGGGCGACTGGCGAACAAGAACCGCAACGGATACGGGACGCTCAGCACCCACTGCCGTACGGGTTGTTTCGGGAAGACTTCGTCGACCAGCAGCGCGGCGCTCTCGACCATGCGCCGGGCACCGCAGCTCGGACAGAAGCCCCGGCGTTTGCAACTGAACGCGACCAGGTGCTCGGCATGGCAACTGTCGCAACGGACCCGGAGGAACCCATGCTCGAGTCGTCCGCACTTCAGGTAGGACTCGAACTCCTTCTCGACGTACGCGGGCAGCGCCATGCCTTGCTCGGCCAGGTGCTCGACGAACGCCGGGTAGTGCTGCTCCACCAGCCGGTAGAGCCGGGTGTCCTCGGGTCGGTGGCGCTCGTAGACGAGTCCACCGGCGGCTCTCCTGCCGTGGGCGTGCATCGGCTGCGCGTCCTTGCGCTAGCGGGCGATGGTTCAGTCTGAAGACCGCTCCTCGCCGGCACAAGCACGGGAAACGCAGCGCCGACCCAATCAGCCGCGAAACCTGTCCCGCACCAGGTCGCGGGCACGGCCCGCTCCTACGACAGAATTGCGGCGTCGGTCGGGCTTCAGCCCGACCTACGGCCCGCCCCACAGGGCGTCACATGTTCCGCCGGTAGATGCCGCCGACCTCGTAGAGCGCCCCCCGAGACCTGCCCGAGCGAGGCGACCTTCACCGTCTCCATCATCTCGGCGAACAGGTTGCCGCGTTGCTCGGCGACGCGCTGCAGCTGCGCCAGGGCTTCGGGCGTCTCGGCGCCGTGGCGCGCCTGGAACGCCGCGAGGTTGTCGATCTGCTGGCGCTTCTCCTCCTCGCTGGAGCGCATGAGTTCGCGCTCCTCGATCGTCTCCTCCTGCCCGGGCGGGGGCAGGAAGGTGTTCACGCCCACCAGCGGCAGCGAGCCGTCGTGCTTCCTGCTCTCGTAATACAGGCTCTCGTCCTGGATCTTCGAGCGCTGGTACATCGTGTCCATCGCGCCCAGCACGCCGCCGGCGGCGCGATTCCAGGCAAGCCCCGGCGATCAGGGGGATTACGGTGACGTCAGGCGGATCGCGAGTTCATCCGACCGGATGATCCTGCCGGGCTTTGCCGTCCGCCGGACTGCGGTGGTGCCACGTGCCCGGAGCCGCACATGAACAATGCCACGCCGCAGCCGACCGCCGACCTCGACGCCGGCCTCGCCAACCTGCGCGAGTACGGTTACACGATCCACCCCGGGTTCATCGATGGGCATCGTCTCGTGCAGTTGCGCGAACGGCTGCTGGAGCAGGCGGACATGGAACGCGAGCTCGGCCTCGCGAACGGGGGCTCAGCATCTCCGAACCGATCGGCACGGGGAGCGAGCTGTCGCCCGTGCAACTCGTCGACCTCCTCCCCAACAAGGGCCGGGTCTTCGTGGACCTGCTCATGCACCCGCTGATGCACGCCTGCTGCGGCGGGCTGTTCGACGGCGTGGCCTGCAACCTCACGACGCAGACCAGGATCATCGTGCGCAAGGGCGACACGCGACGCAACACCAACCGCTCGACTCCGTTCATCCCCGAACTGCGCCGGGGCTGGGCACCCTGGCGGGACGCGACCGGCAGGCCCGTCGGCGCTTGCCTTTGACCGTGCAGCGGCATTGAATCCGCGCATGAGCCTGCCCCCCGATCCCCAGCCAGTCCCGCGTCGCCCGGCGCGTCCGCGCGGTCGTGGCCGCCCCACCCCCGACGAGGCCAGCCGCCTCAGCGCGCACCTGATCGAGGTCGCGGCCACGCTGTTCGAACAGGAGGGCTTCAGCGCGGTCTCGATGAACCGCATCGCGGCCAGCGCGGGCATCGGCAAGGACACGCTCTACGCGCGCTACCCGAACAAGGAGGCGCTGTTCCTGGCGGTGTTCAGCCGGCAGACCGAACAGCACCTGGGCAACTGCCCATCGCTGGCGGGCACGGACACTCCCTGCGAGACGGCGTTGCGCCGATACGGCGAGTGGCTGCTGCGTTCAGCCTGCACGCCGGGGGGCTGTCGCGGTGGCTGATCTTCTACCGCGAGGCGCAGCGCTTCCCGGGCCTGGCGCGGGTGTTCGAGGCGGCCTACGGGCGGATGTTCCTCGCGCCGCTCGGGAGTTCTTCGCCGCGCGGCAGGCCAAGGGCGATTACCCCGGGATCCGGCCGGAGCGGCTCGCGCGGCTGTTCTGCGACACGGTGCTGTCGGGGTTGCTGAACCGGCTGCTGCTCGACGGCGCGTTGCCCGGACGCGCCGAGCGAGCGCGCCACGTGGCGGCCATCGCGCAGGTGTTCGCGCGCGGGGCGCTGCCGTAGCTCAGGCGCGCTCCTCGTAGATGGCGGTGGCAGCCGAGGTGTCCACGAAAGCCGCGCCGCGCACGCCCAGGGCCGCGCGGGCCTCGTCCATGGGCAGGTGCAGCGCGTCCTCGCACTTCATCATGAATATCGGGCCCGATTCGCGCCCCACGCGGATCCCGCGCTCCATGGTCTCGACCAGCGTCATCCAGACCTGCGGGTAGTGCAGCAGGCCACGGGACATCAGCCGCATCTGGCCGAACAGGCTGAAGACGCAGAGTTCACCCGCGAGCTCGGGGCCGAGGTGGCGGAACAGGTTCACCAGCCGTGCCCAGTAGGGCACCAGCTCGCCGATGAAGTCGAGGCCGCCGCCGCAGAGCAGGTGCTCGAAGTCGTGGGTCTGGCCGTTGCGGATCATGAAGAACTGCATGTGGCTGGAGGGCACCTCTGCGGGAGGCGGCACGATGTCGATGCTGTAGCCCTTCTGCACGACCTCGCGCAGGAAGGTGCCGCCCAGCGTGTCGGGCGCGTAGCCCCCGAGGTCCGCCGCGCGGAAGGTCGAGATGAACCGCTCGCCGAGCCAGGCGTCGAGCACGGGGTTCGTCGCGCGCTCCCGCTCGAAGAGCTCGTCGATGCGGTCGTAGTCCTGGATCTCGCGCAGGATGAGGTTCAGCTCGTGCGTGTCCGCCGTGGCGGGGCGGTCGTGGCCGCTGCGCCGCAGCGTGCAGCTCGCCACCCAGTCGCGCAGGCGCGGGTGGTTCAGGTACTTCGAGGAGCTGACCAGCACGCTGCTCTCGGTGGTGACCGCGCGCATCCCGCGCAGCAGGTAAGGCAGGGCTTCGTCCATCGCGGGGCCTCCAGTCGTGGCTCAGGGTTGCCCCTCGTAGGGGCGGGCGGAATCGAAGTCGAGCAGGCCCGGGTCCACGAGGGCCGCGAGCGCAGCGGGGACGGGGATGGGGAAGCACAGCAGCTGCTGCGCCTTGCCCTGGCCACTGAGTCGAGGCGTGGCGAGCTGGTTATGCCGCCGCCCAGGGCCTCGTGCACCACGAGGTTCAGCGCGTGCAGGCCCGGCAGCGCGTGGCGCTCGACGCGGGGCGGCACGCCGTCGTCGGTGTCGTGGCGGTACCAGTCGGCCACGGCCGCGGACGTCAGAGCCGCGGCGATCCACGGCAGGAACTCCGCGCGCCGGGCGATCACGCCCACGTTGAACAGGTTGCCCTTGTCGCCCGAGCGCGCCCAGGCGAGGCCCACCAGTGGCACTTCCACCAGCGGCCCGGCTTCGGGCGGGGGCGCCGGGACGGCTGCCCGCTCGATCCGGGCCGAGTCGAAGTCGCCGGCGGCCGGCACGGACACCGCGTGGCGCTGGCCGTCGATCGTGACGGCGGCCTCCACCGTGGCCTTGTCGACCAGAACGAGAACAGCGCCTGCACCGGCACCACCGGGTTGCCCAGGCCTATCGCGGTGCCCGGCGACATCGAGACGATCGAGCTGTGCTGCTCGCGCGTGAAGATCTCGGCCGCGCGCCGGTCGGCGTGCTCCAGCACGATGCGCAGCAGCACCTCGCGCGCGTCGCGGTGGCGCGCCCGCGCCCCCCAGCGTGCCCTCGGTGCCCAGCACCTCCACGTGCGTGCGGCTCCAGTCCCCGAGGCCGGCCTGCGCCAGCAGCCGGCGCGAGCGCTCGATCAGCGCCGCGGCCTGGCGTTCGGCCTTGGCCGCGGCCTCCAGGCCCACGATCGGCTGCAGCGCACTCACGCGCCAGCTGTGGCGGTGGATCGTGCACACCTTGTAGCTCGCGGTCGGCGGCCGGCCACGGACGCCGCTGACGCGCACCCGGTCGGGGCCGATCTCTTCCAGCTGCACGGCGCTGAAATCACAGCTGACGTCGGGCACGAAGTAGGCCTGCGGATCGCCCACCTCGTAGACCAGCTGCTCCGCGACCGTCCCGCGCGAGACCAGTCCGCCGGTGCCGGCAGCCTTGGTGACCACGAAGCTCCCGTCCGCACGGCACTCGGCGATCGGGTAGCCGATGCGGTTCCATGCGGGTACGGTGCGCCAGTCGGTGAAGGTGCCGCCGGTCACCTGCGTGCCGCACTCCAGCAGGTGCCCCGCGAGCGTGCCGGCAGCGAGCAGGTCGTGGGCATCGGGCGTCCAGCCGAACTCGTGGATCAGCGGGCCCAGCACCAGCGCGCTGTCGACCACGCGCCCGGTGATCACGATCTCCGCGCCGCGGGCCAGCGCGGCTGCGATCGGAAAGGCGCCGAGGTAGGCGTTCATGCTGTCCACGGTCGCGGCCGGGAAGGCGGCACCGGAGAACATGTCGCGGACGCCGGCGGCGCGGAACTCCCCGAGGCGCCCCATCAGGTCGTCGCCGTCGACCACCGCGATGCGCGGCGAGAGGCCTTGTTCCGCTGCCACCCGCGCGAGCTCCGCCGCGCAGCCGTGCGGGTTCACCCCGCCGGCGTTCACGACCACGCGCACGCCCTGGCGCGCGATCTCCGCGAGGCAGGGCCCGATGTGTACCGGGATGAAGTCCGGCGCGTAGCCGCCGCCGGGATTCGCCGGCGCCAGCATCGCAAGCAGGCCCATGGAGCCCTCGGCGGGTAGTCGCCCACAGGTAGTCGAGCGCGCCGTCACCCAGCAACTGGGGGAAGGCGATGGCACTGTCGGCCAGCGAGGCCGAGGCACCCCCGATGCGGACGATACGATCGTTCATGGATCCGGCTCCGGCAGGAATTGTTCGTCGGCATGTTAATCAAACCGACTGGTCAATTTAAAGGGGCCGGGCGAGCGACGCCACCGGCGGGAAGCGCCAGTGGCGGTCGCAGGGCGGAGGCCGGGCTAGCGGACGGCGGGCTTCGGGCAGGGCGCCGAGATCCGTTCGCCCGCATGGCCTTCTTTGCCAGCCGGCATGAATCCTGGGATGACCAGTTCAACCGGTACCCGGTCGTGCGCAGCGCCATCGCCTACTGAGCGTAATCGCCCCGGCAGTCGGGGCTTCCCGCGCGGCGGGACAGTAAAAGCTGGCGGGACGCATTCGGCAATCGCGCCCCTGTCCTGTCACGGCACCGAAGCGCCCGGACAGCGAATCCGGGCGAATCCGGGCGAAACCCGGCCGACCAAGCGTTGAATTGAATTGACTGTCAATTTAATATTCACGCCATGAGCCCCGCTGCGCAGGCACGAAAACCCGGTCGCCCGAGCAAGACCGCCGATGACCCGGATCGGCGCACGCGCATCCTCGAGATCGCCGTCAGCCAGTTCGGCCGGAGTGGCATCGCCGGCACCTCGCTGTCGGCGATCGCGCGCGAGGCCAGGGTCACGCCGGCCCTGATGCACTATTACTTCGGCAATCGTGAAAGCCTGATCGACGCGATCGTCGCGGAGAAGATGCAACCTGCCATGGCCGGCGTGGTCGAGGCGATGAAGAACGCCGGGAACGACCTGCGATCGCAAGTCCATTGCTTCGTGCGCACGATGATCGAAACGATCGCCAGCCGGCCGTGGCTGCCGCCATTGTGGACGCGCGAAGTCCTCAGCGAAGGCGGAATGTTGCGCGAGCGCCTGGTCGGCAGGTTCGGCGCGCCCCTGGGGCAGAAGATGCGCGACCGCTTCGCCGATGCCCAGTCAGGCGGACAGCTGAATCACGATCTCGATCCCAACCTGCTGTTCGTCACGCTGATCGCGCTGACCCTGTTTCCGCTCGCCTCGCAGCCGATCTGGCGCCACCATCTTGGCGCGGACGATGTCACCGCGGATACGATTGCAAACCATGCGCTTGCCCTGCTGGAAAGGGGACTGGAGATGCCGACATGACGCGTTGGATAGCCTGGGCCATGGCCGCCCTGCTGCTGGGAGCCTGCAAGGGCTCGTCCGAGCCGATCCTGCTCGGCACGCTTGAGCGTGACCGCATCACGGTGCCTGCGGAAGCCTCCGAACGCATCGTCCGCATCGATGTCAGCGAAGGCGACGAACTCGAGTCTGGCCAGTCCATTCTTGCGCTGGACACGGTACGAATCGATGCCAGCATCGAGCAGGCCCGCGCCGAGGAGCGTGCCGCCCAGGCGGTGCTCGACGAATTCCTGAATGGCCGCCGCAAGGAGGCCATCGATGCCGCGCGCGCACAGCTGACTGGCGCAACCGCGCGGGCGGTCAACGCGCGGCGCGAGCGCGATCGCGCGGCCGAGATCCGCAAGCGCGGACTCAACGCGCAGGCTGATCTCGATCGCACCGAGACGGCCCTGCGTTCCGCCGAAGCCGAGCGCGACGCAGCGGGCGCAAACCTGGCTGAATTCCTCAACGGCTCGCGCGTCGAGAACATCGAACTTGCTGCCGCGCGGCTGGAGGCCAGCAAGGCCGCGGTCGAGCAGCTGGAGCTGACCCGCCAGCGCTACCGCGTGGTCTCGACCCGGGCTGGCCGCATTGATGCCATACCCTTCAAGCTTGGCAGCCAGCCCGCTGCCGGCGCCATCGTCGCGAGCCTGCTGACCGGTCCCGTGTATGCACGCGTCTACGTGCCGGCAAGCCAGCGAAACGCCCTCGCGATAGGCAGCCGCTGCAAGGTCCGGCTCACCGGCAGCGAACAGAACTACACGGCCGTGGTGCGCAGCCTGCGCTCGGATCCTGCGTTCACGCCCTACTTCGCATTGACCGGCGACGATGCCAGCCGCCTCGCTTATCGCAGCGAGATCGTGCTCGAAGGCGACGACCTGCAGGACCTGCCGGTCGGCCAACCCGTGCAGGTGGATTGCGCGGCGGCGGCCCGCGCCGACCGGTCCTGATCGCCCGATGCCACCTGGCCCATCATCCATGGCGGCACACGGAGCACCCGATGCATCCGCCGAAGCCGTCATCGTTGCGCGCGGCCTGACCAAGCGCTTCGGCGATCTGGTCGCCGTCGACCATCTCGACCTGCGTGTCCGCCGCGCCGAGGTCTACGGGTTCCTCGGACCGAACGGCTGCGGCAAGTCGACGACCATCCGCATGGTGTGCGGCTTGCTGACGCCGACGGAAGGCACGGCCACCGTGCTCGGCCACGAGTTGCCGGCCGATGCCGAACTGGTCAAGCGCCGGATCGGCTACATGACCCAGAAGTTTTCCCTGTATGGCGACTTGAGTGTCGCGGAAAACCTCGAGTTCCTTGCAGCGGTCTACGGCATCCGGGGTGCCAGGGCGCGCCAGCGCATCGGCGAATTGTTCGAGCAGTACCACCTGGGCGGGATTCGCCGGCAGATGGCCGGAACCCTCTCCGGTGGCCAGCGCCAGCGACTGGCACTGGCGGGTGCGGTCATGCACAAGCCCGAGCTGCTCCTGCTGGACGAGCCCACCAGTGCGGTCGATCCGCAGTCACGGCGCGATTTCTGGGAAGCGCTGTTCCAACTGGCCGACGCCGGCACCAGCCTTCTGGTCTCCACCCATTACATGGATGAGGCCGAGCGCTGCCATCGCCTCGCCATCCTCGACCGTGGTCGCCTCGTGGCCGATGGCACCCCGCATGAACTGCTGGCGAAGCTGCCGGGCATGACCCTGCGAATCGAATGCGAGCACCCGGCCGGGCTGCTGCAGCCGCTGCGCGACGATCCGCACGTGCTCGGTGTCGCCCAGATCGGCGCAAGCCTGCGCGTACTGACCGACCGCAAGACCGGCGATACCGGATGGCTCGAGGAGTCGCTGCGCAGGATGGGCGCGAATGCCAGCGTCGAACCCACCGAACCGAACCTCGAGGATGTATTCGTCGCCGTCACGCGCAAGCAGGGAGAACCGCGATGAAGTTCGGTCGCCTGCTTTCGGTCGTGGTCAAGGAATTGCGGCAACTGTCGCGTGATCGCCTGACCTTCGGGATGATCATCGGCATCCCGACCCTGCAGCTGCTGTTGTTCGGCTTTGCCATCAACCTCGACATCCGACAGCTTCCGGCGGCCGTGCTGGACGAGTCCGACACCTGGCGATCGCGCGAGCTGATCGCGGAATTGTCGTCGTCGCAGGTGCTCGACTTTCGCTACCACGTGCAGAGCCCGCAGGAGATCGATGACCTCCTGCACCGCGGCAGGATCGGAGCTGCCGTGGTCGTGCCGCAGGATTTCGAGGCCCGCCTGGAAAAGCCGGATCGTCCGGCCTGGCAGGTCGTGGTCGATGGTACCGACCAGTCCGTGCAGTCTGCCGCTCGGCAGCTGGCAAATTTTCCGTTGGCCAGCCTGGATCACGTCCCCGGCAAGGTCGCGGTGCGACCGGTCGAGATCGTCAATTTCTACAACCCGGATCGACGTGCGCAGATCAACACGGTGCCCGGCCTGATCGGCGTCATCCTGACCATGACCATGACCATATTCACCGGCATGGCCATCGTGCGGGAACGCGAACGCGGCAACATGGAAATGCTGATCGCGACGCCGCTGTCTCCGTTCGAGCTGACCATCGGCAAGGTCCTGCCCTATGTCGGCATCGGCCTGATCCAGGTCAGCCTGGTCCTGGTGCTGGGCCTGCTGGTATTCGACGTCCCGGTGCGTGGCTCGCTGCTGGACGTGTACCTGATCTCGCTGACCTACATCGCCGCCACGCTGGCCCTGGGCATACTCATTTCCACCCTGGCGAATACCCAGTTCCAGGCCATGCAGATGGCGTTCTTCCTGTTTCTCCCGCAGATCCTGCTGTCCGGCTTCATGTTTCCGTACGACGGCATGCCGCGCGCGGCCCAATGGATTGCCGAAGCGTTTCCGCTGACGCACTTCCTGCGCCTGATCCGCGGCGTCATGCTGCGCGGCACCGGGATCGGCGAGCTATGGACGGAAATGGCCTTGCTGGTCGGTTTCGTAATCGTGATCCTGGGCGTCGCCGTGCTCCGGTTCCGCAAGACGCTGGATTGATGGCCGCTCCGGCAACAACCGCCCGCAAGGCCGCCAAGGCGTGGTGCCTGTACCTGATCGAATGCCGCAACGGGCACTACTACGCGGGCATCACCAATGACCTCGACGCACGCATGCAGGCGCACCGGGAGGGACGCGGCGCCCGTTACACGCGCGCCAATCCGCCGTTGCGCCTGCTTGGCTCGCGTCCGTACGCCGACCGCGCGAGCGCCACGCGTGCCGAGTGCCTCGTCAAGCGCTTGCCCCGATCGCGAAAGCTCGCGTTCCTGATGCAGCCGGAGGACGACCCGTAGCAGACGGCCAAACCCCGGGAACCACCCGATGGCGTTGCACGTTGGTGAGACCCAACGAAGGGGAACACCATGGCTGTCCTGGCAATCCGTTCGACCCGAAAGACTCGCTGCGACTGGCTGCGCATCACCGGATTCAGTGGAACGCTGGGCATGCACGTCCTTGCCCTTGTCCTGCTGGCGATTCCCATGGCCCTGCCAGACCGGCAGCCGGCGCAGCCCGACACTCCGGTGACCTGGATCGAGGCAGCAGCAGAACCGATCGTGTTCGAGGTGCCCGATCCACCCGTTCCCATGCGTCCGTCGCCCGTTCGCGTTCCGCGGTCCGTGCCCACGCCGGTGCACGACGCACCATCGACCAGCACGGCAGCGGAGCCCGTGACTCCTGTACTTGCCGGATCCGATGCTCCGGCCGTCGAGCCGGTTGCCGACGCGCCGCCAGCCGGCGAGAGTTCGGCACTGGAATACGAGAGCATCGTTCGGCCGAACTATCCCAGGCTGGCGATCCGCAATCGCGAGGAAGGCACCGTGCTGGTTCGGGTCACGGTCGGTCGCGATGGCCTGCCGATACATTCGGAAGTTGCCCGCAGCAGCGGATCGCGCTACCTGGACAAGGAGGCGCTGGAGGTGGTCCTGCGCTGGCGATTCCGCCCGGTGCGCAGGGATGGCGTTGGCGTCCAGGCCAGCGGGCTGGTGCCCATCGATTTCAAGCTGGACCGGCGTTGAACGAGCCAGCGCCTTTCCGGTGGCAGGGATGATCGCGACTCGCCGGCGCCGCGGCGCCGATGGCTTCAGGGCCGGCGCGGTCGCAGCGGGCGCAGGCCCTGCCGGATCAGGTCGGCCAGCGCGCACGGCTCGTGAATCCCGTAGCCCTGGGCCTGGTCGACACCCAGTTTCCGGAGCGTGTCCAGCATGTGGCGGCCCTCAACCCATTCGGCAACCGTGATCTTGCCCAATGAACGCGCCACTTCGCACATCGAACGGACCAGCACGGAATCGATCGCATTGTTGGCGATGTCGCGGATGAATACGCCATCGATCTTGAGGATGTCCACCGGCAGGTTCTTCAGGTAGGCGAACGAGGAGAGGCCACTGCCAAAGTCGTCGAGCGCGATGCGGCAGCCGCGCGATCGCATGTCCTCGATGAACTCCCGCGCCTGCGCGATGTTTGCGATGGCGGCCGTTTCGGTCAGTTCGAAGCAGAGCTTGCGGGCAGGCACCTCACTGCTATCGAGAAGGCTGGCAACGTGACTGCGAAATTCCGGATTGGCGATCGACTGCGCGGAGATGTTGAGGTGGCACAAGTCCAGTTGCAGCAAATGCCTGGGATGCCGGGCCAGTTCGTCCAGCGCCATCGAAACGACCAGTCGATCAATCGCCATCGCTTCGCCATAGCGTTCGGCCGCCGGCAGGAAGCTGTCGGGTGAATGCAGGGTGCCCTGTGCATCAACGAGTCGCACGAGCACTTCGTAGTTGAGCCGGCGCACGCCGTCCAGGGCTTCGATGCGCTGCGCGTAGAGCAGGATCCGGCCATTCGAGATCGCGTCGCGGATGTCGTTCACCCACGCCATTTCGTCGCGTCGCCGGCTCATGGCCTGGTCCGACTCGTGGTAGACGCGGATGCAATTGCGACCATCTTCCTTGGCCTGGTAGCAGGCGCGATCGGCGGCGCGCAGCACATGGCTGACATCAAGCTTGGCGCCGTCGATGCATACGATGCCGATGCTGCAACTGATGTTGAACCGACTGCCCTCCCAGTGGAACGTCGATGCCGCAAGGGCCCGCCGCAACCTCTGGCCGATGCGTACGGCTTCCTCCTGGCCGGTCTGTTCGAGCAACACGGCGAACTCGTCGCCTCCCAGCCGTCCCATCCAGTCGTTGCCACGCATGTGCAGCATCAGCACGCCCGCAATCTGGCGCAGCAACTGATCGCCGGCTGCATGCCCGCAGGTGTCGTTGATCAGCTTGAACTGGTCAAGGTCGAGGAACAGGAATGCATGTTCCTCGCCCAGCCTGCCCGCGGAATCGATGCCGTTCTGCAGGCGTCTCTCGATTTCGCGGCGGTTTATCAGGCCGGTGAGCGCGTCATGGCTGGCCTGGTACTTCATTTCATCAGACAGGCGCCGCGCTTCGGAGACGTCCTCGACCAGCGCGAACACGCGCTCCTTGCCACGAACATGGCCGTCTATCCTTGAAACCGTCCAGCGCAACCAGCGCGTGCTGCCATCCTCGCGCAGGAAGCGATGCTCGCTGGGCTCCGTGCGCTTCGACCAGTCGATCTGTTCGCCCTCGTCGGCTTCGACCAGGGAACGATCCTCTTCATGCACCAGGTCGATCCAGCGCATTCCGGCCAGGCGTTCCGGGGCGCGCCCCAGGATGTGGCCTATGGTCTCATTGGCTTCGAGGATGCGACTGTCGGTCTTCATCCTGAGCATGCCAACGGCGGCCTGGTGGAAGGCAGCGCGGAAAGTGCCTTCACTGTCCCTTATCCGGTACAGGGTGGAACGCAACACGACGATGACGAGCCAGGAAACGACAAGAAAGATCAGCACGCTGACACCAAGCAGGATGTTCCTCAGCAGGCGCGTGCCCCTGACCATCGATTCGGAAAAGGCCGTTTCGGGGTATAGGTCGTATAAATCCCCTTTTTCGCCCGGCAGTATCCCATCCACGCATTCACCGCCGAACACCAGCCTTCGGTCGTCATTCGAGCCCGCGAAACGCTTCTGACGGGCTTTGCGGCGCCCGAATCCCCCATCCAATCGTCCCTTGGCGTACGTTTTCCGGTGCCGTCGGCCGTCAGGCCAAGCCGCCACCGTGCCGCGTCGCGGCCCCGGGTGAGGTCTCAGAACAGCTCAGAGTAGTCCGACTCGCAGTCGAACAGTCGCGTCCGGGGCGGCGCCCGGCACGGTGGCCGCCGCGCGGCTTCGGCCCTGCCCGCTTTCGCATCGAGGTGGCTCAGGATCTTCGCGATTACTTCGGGGATCCTCGATGCAGGCGATAATCCGCACCGCCCCACCACAGGCCGGACAGGTTTCGATATCGATGCCGAAAGCCCGTTTCAGACGCTGCGCCCAGGTCATCGAGGCCCGGCGTTCGGCGGGCGTTGGCTCCTCCATGTCTGCCGTCGTGGCACGCCGACCGCCTCTGCCCCGCTTGGCCTTCGTCACCTGCCCGCGGTACCGGCTGTTGGGCGCGAAAACGCCGTGGAAGCGGATCAGATTGACCCGCGGCTTGGGCACCAAAGCCGCCAACCGGGCGATGAAATCGAGCGGCTCGAAGATGACGTGCGTGGTCCCATCGCGGTAGGGCGTCTTCAACTGGTAGCGGACTTTGCCGCTCCGGGGTGAGCGACAGGCGCTCCTCCGCGATCGCCGGGCGGCTGATGTACCGGCACAGCCGTTCGAGCGTTTCGCGTTCATCCGCGCGCGCCGCCACGCCCGCATGCAGGGAGAACCCGCCCACCTTACCCACCCCGTCACCGAACGACTCATCGCAGGCTGGCAGCGTGTGTAGCGTGAAGACCTTGCGGCCCTGCCGCGGCCCGACGGCAATGCGGTAGGTGATCGAGGAACCCAGCAGCTGATCCATCGGCCCGTCGGCGAGCTCGTCGCCGACCAAGTAGCTGTTCTCGGCGTCACACTCGAGTAGCCCCTGGCGTTCGAGGAACCGCCCGATGCGCCGTGCAAGAGCGTGGGTCAGACGGCTGAGCTCGGCACTCGTCGGGGCCTTCACCCAGTGGAAGCGCAGTGAGCCGTCGGTGCGCTCGACATACACCCCGTCGAGGAACAGCATGTGAAAGTGGATATTCAGATTCAGCGCACTGCCGAAGCGCTGGATCAGCGTGACCGCACCGGTCTGGGCCGTTGTGCGGGAAAACCCAGCCTTCTTGATCAGGTGAGTGGCAATGCAACGGTAGACGATGCCGAGCACCTGGCCATCACGGCCGGGCGACTGGCGAACAAGAACCGCAACGGATACGGGACGCTCAGCACCCACTGCCGTACGGGTTGTTTCGGGAAGACTTCGTCGACCAGCAGCGCGGCGCTCTCGACCATGCGCCGGGCACCGCAGCTCGGACAGAAGCCCCCGGCGTTTGCAACTGAACGCGACCAGGTGCTCGGCATGGCAACTGTCGCAACGGACCCGGAGGAACCCATGCTCGAGTCGTCCGCACTTCAGGTAGGACTCGAACTCCTTCTCGACGTACGCGGGCAGCGCCATGCCTTGCTCGGCGGTGCTCGACGAACGCCGGGTAGTGCTGCTCCACCAGCCGGTAGAGCCGGGTGTCCTCGGGTCGGTGGCGCTCGTAGACGAGTCCACCGGCGGCTTCCTGCCGTGGGCGTGCATCGGCTGCGCGTCCTTGCGCTAGCGGGCGATGGTTCAGTCTGAAGACCGCTCCTCGCCGGCACAAGCACGGGAAACGCAGCGCCGACCCAATCAGCCGCGAAACCTGTCCCGCACCAGGTCGCGGGCACGGCCCGCTCCTACGACAGAATTGCGGCGTCGGTCGGGCTTCAGCCCGACCTACGGCCCGCCCCCACAGGGCGTCACATGTTCCGCCGGTAGATGCCGCCGACCTCGTAGAGCGCCCCGAGACCTGCCCGAGCGAGGCGACCTTCACCGTCTCCATCATCTCGGCGAACAGGTTGCCGCGTTGCTCGGCGACGCGCTGCAGCTGCGCCAGGGCTTCGGGCGTCTCGGCGCCGTGGCGCGCCCGAACGCCGCGAGGTTGTCGATCTGCTGGCGCTTCTCCTCCTCGCGCGGGTTCGTTGAGCACCAACTACTGGACCTTCGTGGGTGACTGGGCCGGCAACGCCACCATGAACGTCACCGGCAGCGGTAGCTACACGTCGGGCGCTCTCAATGGAAACGGCAACATCCTTGTCGGCCTTTACGGATCGACCGGCGTGCTCAACGTCAACACGACCGGCACGCTCACCGCGTCCGGACTCTACGTTTCTCCGAATAATACGACCAACGGCGGCGCGCTGCCGAACTCCGGCGGAACCTTCAATCTTGCCGCGGGAACCGTCAACATCAGCGGAGACACCCAGATCGGCTCCGATTTCTGGGGCGCGGGCAACTACTCTAACGGCCAGATGACCATGACCGGCGGCACCATGAATGTCGGCGGTCTGTTTGACGTCGGCCACCTCGGCATGAGCGCCACCTCCGGCACCAGCAGCGCCACGATCTCCGGCGGCACCTTGAACGTTCAGAATGATCTGCGACTCGGCTTCGCAGGTAACACCGGAACCGCCGCCTCGATGATCATCAATGGCGGAGCGGTCAACGTCGCCACCACCACGGCCCGCTGGGTGATCCTCGGCCAATGGGATCCGACCTCATCAAGCATGGAAGTCAGCAACGGCGGCTCGCTGAATCTCAACGCCGGCACCGACATCATGTTCGGCATCTCCGGAAACAGCGGCACCCGCACGCTCACCGTGGATGGCGGCGCGATCCCCGGTACCGCGTGTGGCGGCACTACATCGACATGCAGCGGGGCACCACCGCTGGCACCAGCACCATCACCATCAAGAACGGCGGAACGGTCGCCGTGGATGCCATCGTCGGTGGCGCCGTCTCCACCCTGAACTTCGATGGCGGCACGCTCAAGGCGACCTCCAGTGATGCGAACCTCATCAACATCAGCGGCGCAGGCACGACCAACCTTCTGGCCGGTGGCGGGACCATCGACACGAATGGTCTGAACCTGACCGAGGGCGGCACGCGCATCATCGATGACGCATCGCTGTCGCTGGCCGCTGGGCGCACGGTGGTGCTCGGCCCCAACGGCGCCGGCAAGAGCACGCTGCTGCGCCTGATCCACGGCCTGCTGCACCCGAGCACCGGCATCCTGTACTGGCCGCGCCCGCTGTCCCAGGCCATGGTTTTCCAGCGGCCGATCATGCTGCGCACCACGGCGCTGGCCAACGTGGTTTACGGCCTCACGCTGAAGGGCCATGCCAGGACCGACTGCGAGCAGCGCGCGCGGCAGGCGCTGGCCCGCGTCGGCCTCGAAGCGCTCGTCCGGCGTCCGGCACGGCTGCTCTCGGGTGGCGAACAGCAGCGCGTCGCACTGGCTCGCGTCTGGGCGCTGGAACCCGAATTGCTGATCCTCGACGAACCCACCGCCAGCCTCGACCCGGCCAGCAGCCGCGAGGTGGAACGCATCATCAGCGAGATCGCCGCCAGCGGTACACGCATCCTGATGACCACCCACAACCTCGGCCAGGCACGACGCCTCGCCGAGGAAATCGTTTTCATCGACCGCGGCCGCATCGCCGAACAGACGCCGGTCGCAAAATTTTTCAACCTGCCGCAAAGCGAAGCGGCGCAAGACTTTCTCCAGGAGGAAACCCCATGATCAGCCGTCGCCTGTTTTGTTCCGCGCTCGCTTCTCTCGGCCTGCTGGCCGCCACCGCAAGCCACGCCCAGGAACGCTTCATCACCGTGTCATCCACCACCTCGACCGAGCAGTCCGGCCTGTTTGGCCACTTGCTGCCGCTCTTCGAAAAGACCAGCGGCATCAAGGTGCGCGTTGTCGCGCTGGGCACCGGCCAGGCGCTGGACCTGGCGCGCCGCGGCGATGCGGATGTGGTCTTTGTGCACGACAAGGTCGCCGAGGAAAAATTCATCGCCGAAGGTTTCGGCGTCAAGCGCCAGGAAGTCATGTACAACGACTTCGTCGTGGTCGGCCCGAAAGCCGACCCGGCCAAAGCGGCGGGCCGCGACATCCTCGAAGGCCTGCGCCGCATCGAGGCCGCGAAAGCGCCCTTCGTCTCGCGCGGCGACAAGAGCGGCACCCACGCCGCCGAGTTGCGCTACTGGAAAGCGGCAGGGGTCGATCTCGACAAGGCGAAAGGGCCCTGGTACCGCGACACCGGCTCCGGCATGGGTCCGGCGCTCAACACCGCCGCCTCGATGAACGCCTACATCCTGGCCGACCGCGGCACCTGGCTGTCGTTCAAGAATCGCGGCGATCTGGGCATCGTCGTCGAGGGCGATTCGAAGCTGTTCAACCAGTACGGCGTCATCCTGGTCAATCCGGCGAAACATCCGCATGTAAAGCAGGCCGACGGCCAGAAGTTCATCGACTGGGTGGTTTCCGCCGAGGGCCAGAAGGCCATCGCCGATTACAAGATCGGCGGCGAGCAGCTGTTCTTCCCCAACGCGGCGAAATAGGGCGGGCCTCGAAAACGTCGCTGAATTCGCCGTGTCGCCAGCGCCGACTTCTGTCGGCGCCCGTCACGGCCGGATGCGTCCCAGCTTGCGGTAGAGGGTATTGCGGCTGATGCCGAGGCGGCGCGCCGCCTCGGCCATGTTGCCGCCGGCGGCGTCCAGCGTCTTGAGTATGGTTTGTTCCGCCTGCGTTTGCAGGTTCTCCGGCTGCGCGCGGGAGGCGGTGCCGTTGAGCCGTTCCTGCATTTCCTCGACCAGATCTTCCGGCAAGTGTCGCCATTCGATGCGCGTCTCGCCCTCGTCGAGCATGGCGCAGGCGGTGCGCAATGCGTTGCTGAGCTGGCGGAGGTTGCCCGGCCAGTGGTGGGTGGAAAACGCGCGCATCACCGACGGACTCGGCACGACATTTCGTCCCGGCTCAAATTCGTCCAGCAGCGAGGCGATCAAGCGGTTGAAATCGCGACGCTCGCGCAAGGGCGGCAGCACCAGCGTCAGTCCGTTGATGCGGTAATACAGGTCGGCGCGGAACTCGCCGCGCGCAACCAGGTCGCGTAGCTGCCGGTGGGTTGCGCAAACCAGGGCGAAGTCGACCTTCACCGCCTTGCCGCCACCCAGCGGCTGCACCACGCGCTCCTGCAGGACGCGCAGCAGGCGGCTTTGCAAGGCCAGCGGCATGTCGCCGATCTCGTCGAGGAACAGCGTGCCGCCATCGGCCTCGCGCAGGCGGCCGGGCGAACCGTCCCGCTTGGCACCGGTGAAGGCCCCGGGGACATAGCCGAACAGTTCGGCCTCGATCAGGTCCTGCGGCAATGCCGAGCAGTTAACGGCGACGAAAGGCTTGCCCTCGCGCGGCCCGGAGCGATGCACGGCCTTCGCGAACAGCTCCTTGCCGGCGCCCGATTCACCCTGGACCAGCAGCGGGATGTCCTTGCACAACACCCGCCTGGCCTTGGCGATCGCGGCAGCCATGCGCTCGTCGCCGGTATCGAGGGCGGCGAGCGCATCCGGCATGGCCGCGCGGTTTGGCGTCGCCGCGGCGGCAGTGCGCACCGGCAGGCCGACGGGTTGACGCGACATCTCCACCCTCACGAACAGGCCGGCATGCGCGCGCCGCACCAGGAACAGCGGCTCGTCGCCGCGCCGCGCGTGCCAGTCGATCAGCACATCGAGCCGCGTCGCCAGAAGCTTGTCCACGCGCACCCGACCCAGATCGGCCGACACCAGCCCGAGCAGGGCAAGGCCCGCCGGATTGGCGCCGACCACCCAGCCGTCACGACTGATGGCGACGACGCCTTCGGCCAGGGTGCCGATGCCTTCCGCCAGCGGGTGGAAGCGCAGCCGGATGTCGCCGCCATGACGCGAATTGAAAAGCCGATTCTCCACCATCTGGGCCGCCGCGCGGACCAGGCCGAAGGTATGCGGATGGCAACTGCGATGATCGCCGGAGATGTCTAGGACCCCGAGCAGCTCCCCGCGCGAATCGGAAATCGGCGCCGCCGCGCAGGTGAGGAAACCGTTGCAGTCCAGGTAGTGCTCGCCGCCCGTCACCACGCTCGGGCCGCGCATCGCCAGCGCCGTGCCGACGGCATTGGTGCCCCGATGCGCTTCATGCCACGAGGCGCCGGGCGCCAGATGCACCCGCGCCGCGCGATCGAGGAACTCGGCATCGCCGCAGGCCTGCAGCAGCATGCCTTCGGCATTGGCGAGCAGGATCACGCTGCCGGTATCGCGAGTCTGGGCGTGAAGATAGGCCAGGGCGGGCAGCGCATGGTCGATCAGTTCGCGCTGCCGGTCCCGCGCCCGGGCCAGTTCGGCGCTTGTGGCATGGGGAAGCTCCGCCACCACGGCAAGCGGGTCCAATCCCGCGGCGAGCGAGCGTTGCCAGGAATCAGCCAGCACGCTTCCGATCAGGTCGGCCGGGGCCTGCCCGGCCTCCAACAGGCGCCTGCGCGCCAGGGCGACCACATCGCTGCGTTGCAGACTCGCCATCCGCCATCTCCTCGTCCATTGCCCGCTCCCGCGTCCGTATCACGGTCGCCGTCCCTGTGCCGGGCTCGTCGCAAGGCGATTATGCGGATTCGGCGCGCCGCTGTCTCGCCTTTTGACATGTGTCACGAAGCGTGACAGTCATTTTTCAGCCGCCAAATTTGCAATCCATTGCCTATGCCGCGCGAACCCTTGCAAATACCGGGTGGTCGCGTGCCTGGCACGGCCCATGCACTGTCGGTCGCGATCCCGCTTCGGGACAACACCATCGACAACACCACGAGGAGAATCACATGATATACGCCGCCCCCGGCGCCGCCGGCGCAAAAATCCAGTACCAGGCCAAGTACGACAACTTCATCGGCGGCAAGTGGGTCGCCCCGGTCAAGGGTCAATACTTCGATGTGATTTCGCCGATCAACGGCAGGGCTTACACCAAGGCCGCCCGCTCCGGGGCCGAGGACATCGAACTGGCGCTTGACGCCGCCCACGCCGCGGCCGACAAATGGGGCAAGACCTCGCCCACCGAGCGTTCCAACATCCTGCTGAAGATCGCCGACCGTATCGAAGCCAACCTCGAAATGCTGGCCTACGCCGAAACCGTGGATAACGGCAAGCCGATCCGCGAAACGCTGAATGCCGACATTCCACTCGCCGTCGACCACTTCCGTTACTTTGCCGGCTGCGTGCGCGCCCAGGAAGGCGGCATCAGCGACCTCGACGAAAACACCGTCGCCTATCATTTCCAGGAGCCGCTCGGCGTCGTCGGCCAGATCATCCCGTGGAATTTCCCGATCCTGATGGCGGCGTGGAAGCTCGGCCCGGCGCTGGGCGCCGGCAACTGCGTGGTGCTGAAGCCCGCCGAATCGACCCCGATCGGCATCCTGATCCTGGCCGGGCTGATTGCCGACCTGCTGCCGCCGGGCGTGCTCAACATCGTCAACGGCTACGGCCGCGAAGCCGGCTTGCCGCTGGCCACCAGCAAGCGCATCGCCAAGATCGCCTTCACCGGTTCGACCTCCACCGGCCGCGTCATCGCCCAGGCCGCCGCCAACAGCCTGATTCCGGCGACGCTGGAACTCGGCGGCAAGTCGCCCAACGTGTTCTTCGCCGACGTGATGGACAAGGATGACGGCTTCCTCGACAAGGCCATCGAAGGTCTGGTGCTGTTCGCCTTCAACCAGGGCGAAGTCTGCACCTGCCCAAGCCGCGCGCTGATCCAGGAATCCATCTACGACAAGTTCATGGAGCGCTGCCTGGCCCGCGTCAAGGCCATCAAGCAGGGCAACCCGCTCGATACCGACACCATGCTCGGCGCCCAGGCCTCGAAGGAACAACTGACCAAGATCCTCTCCTACCTCGACCTGGGCAAGCAGGAAGGCGCCCAGGTGCTGATCGGCGGCAACCAGGCGCAGGTCGCCGGCGAACTGGGCGACGGCTACTACGTGCAGCCGACCGTGCTCGAGGGCCACAACAAGATGCGCATCTTCCAGGAGGAAATCTTCGGACCGGTGCTGGCGGTGACCACCTTCAAGGACGAAGCCGAGGCCCTGGCCATCGCCAACGACACGCTCTACGGCCTCGGCGCCGGCGTCTGGAGCCGCAACGGCAACGTCGCGTACCGCATGGGCCGCGCGATCAAGGCCGGCCGTGTGTGGACCAACTGCTACCACGCCTACCCGGCGCACGCCAACTTCGGCGGCTACAAGGAATCCGGCATCGGCCGCGAAAACCACAAGGCGGCGCTGGACAACTACCAGCAGACCAAGAACCTGCTGGTCAGCTACGCCGAGCAGAAGCTGGGCTTCTTCTGATCCTCCTCCTCGCGCAATGCGGGGTTCGGGGCCGGCCCGCGGAATCGGGCCGGCCCGTTTTTCAAGGAGACGCGCATGGTCGACAAAGTCATCGCCACGCCTGCCGCGCTGGAGCTCATCGAACGGCTGAAGCGCAAGCACGGGTCGGTGTTCTTCCACCAATCGGGCGGCTGCTGCGACAACAGCGCCGCCAACTGCTACCTGCCCGGGGAACTCACGATCGGTGCCGGCGACGAGTATCTCGGCGACATCGGCGGTTGCCCGTTTTACATGAGCAAGTCGCAATACGACTACTGGAAGCACACGCAGCTGATCATCGACGTGATCGAAGGCACGGGCGGCACCTTTTCGCTCGAGGGGCCGGAAGGCAAGGCATTCCACACGCGGTCACGCGTATTCACCGATGCCGAACGGGCGGAGCTGAGTGCGCGGGAGGGAAGTGACGCGCGCTGAACGCCGTCCCGCCAGCGCCGACTTTTGTCCGGAGACCGCATGCGGACCGGTAGAATGCCGCCTTCGCTGCATTCCCCGGTTCCCGCACCATGCTCGTCGCTTCCAATGTCACCATCCAGTTCGGCGCCAAGCCGCTTTTCGAAAACGTCTCGGTCAAGTTCGGCGAAGGCAATCGCTACGGCCTGATCGGCGCCAACGGCTCGGGCAAGACCACGTTCATGAAGATCCTGGCCGGCGTGCTGGAATCTTCCGCCGGCAACGTTTCGCTCGATCCGGGCGAGCGCATGGCCTACCTGAAGCAGGATCAGTTCGGCTACGAAAATATCCGGGTGCTCGACGTGGTGATGATGGGTCACGCCGAGATGTGGGCCTGCATGTCCGAGCGCGACGCGATCTACGCCAATCCGGACGCGACGGAAGACGACTACATGCGCGCCGCCGAGCTCGAATCGCACTTCGCCGAGTACGACGGCTACACCGCCGAATCGCGCGCCGGCGAGCTGCTGCTGGGCGCCGGCATCCCGATCGAAAAGCACAACGGGCCGATGAGCGAAGTGGCGCCGGGCTGGAAGCTGCGCGTGCTGCTGGTGCAGGCGCTGTTCGCCAACCCCGACATCCTGCTGCTCGACGAGCCGACCAACAACCTCGACATCGACACCATCCGCTGGCTGGAGGACATCCTCAACGAGCGCGAGAGCACCATGAGGGTATAGGTCGTATAAATCCCCTTTTTCGCCCGGCAGTATCCCATCCACGCATTCACCGCCGAACACCAGCCTTCGGTCGTCATTCGAGCCCGCGAAACGCTTCTGACGGGCTTTGCGGCGCCCGAATCCCCCATCCAATCGTCCCTTGGCGTACGTTTTCCGGTGCCGTCGGCCGTCAGGCCAAGCCGCCACCGTGCCGCGTCGCGGCCCCGGGTGAGGTCTCAGAACAGCTCAGAGTAGTCCGACTCGCAGTCGAACAGTCGCGTCCGGGGCGGCGCCCGGCACGGTGGCCGCCGCGCGGCTTCGGCCCTGCCCGCTTTCGCATCGAGGTGGCTCAGGATCTTCGCGATTACTTCGGGATCCTCGATGCAGGCGATAATCCGCACCGCCCCACCACAGGCCGGACAGGTTTCGATATCGATGCCGAAAGCCCGTTTCCAGACGCTGCGCCCAGGTCATCGAGGCCCGGCGTTCGGCGGGCGTTGGCTCCTCCATGTCTGCCGTCGTGGCACGCCGACCGCCTCTGCCCCGCTTGGCCTTCGTCACCTGCCCGCGGTACCGGCTGTTGGGCGCGAAAACGCCGTGGAAGCGGATCAGATTGACCCGCGGCTTGGGCACCAAAGCCGCCAACCGGGCGATGAAATCGAGCGGCTCGAAGATGACGTGCGTGGTCCCATCGCGGTAGGGCGTCTTCAACTGGTAGCGGACTTTGCCGCTCGGGGTGAGCGACAGGCGCTCCTCCGCGATCGCCGGGCGGCTGATGTACCGGCACAGCCGTTCGAGCGTTTCGCGTTCATCCGCGCGCGCCGCCACGCCCGCATGCAGGGAGAACCCGCCCACCTTACCCACCCCGTCACCGAACGACTCATCGCAGGCTGGCAGCGTGTGTAGCGTGAAGACCTTGCGGCCCTGCCGCGGCCCGACGGCAATGCGGTAGGTGATCGAGGAACCCAGCAGCTGATCCATCGGCCCGTCGGCGAGCTCGTCGCCGACCAAGTAGCTGTTCTCGGCGTCACACTCGAGTAGCCCCTGGCGTTCGAGGAACCGCCCGATGCGCCGTGCAAGAGCGTGGGTCAGACGGCTGAGCTCGGCACTCGTCGGGGCCTTCACCCAGTGGAAGCGCAGTGAGCCGTCGGTGCGCTCGACATACACCCCGTCGAGGAACAGCATGTGAAAGTGGATATTCAGATTCAGCGCACTGCCGAAGCGCTGGATCAGCGTGACCGCACCGGTCTGGGCCGTTGTGCGGGAAAACCCAGCCTTCTTGATCAGGTGAGTGGCAATGCAACGGTAGACGATGCCGAGCACCTGGCCCATCACGGCCGGGCGACTGGCGAACAAGAACCGCAACGGATACGGGACGCTCAGCACCCACTGCCGTACGGGTTGTTTCGGGAAGACTTCGTCGACCAGCAGCGCGGCGCTCTCGACCATGCGCCGGGCACCGCAGCTCGGACAGAAGCCCCGGCGTTTGCAACTGAACGCGACCAGGTGCTCGGCATGGCAACTGTCGCAACGGACCCGGAGGAACCCATGCTCGAGTCGTCCGCACTTCAGGTAGGACTCGAACTCCTTCTCGACGTACGCGGGCAGCGCCATGCCTTGCTCGGCCAGGTGCTCGACGAACGCCGGGTAGTGCTGCTCCACCAGCCGGTAGAGCCGGGTGTCCTCGGGTCGGTGGCGCTCGTAGACGAGTCCACCGGCGGCTTCCCTGCCGTGGGCGTGCATCGGCTGCGCGTCCTTGCGCTAGCGGGCGATGGTTCAGTCTGAAGACCGCTCCTCGCCGGCACAAGCACGGGAAACGCAGCGCCGACCCAATCAGCCGCGAAACCTGTCCCGCACCAGGTCGCGGGCACGGCCCGCTCCTACGACAGAATTGCGGCGTCGGTCGGGCTTCAGCCCGACCTACGGCCCGCCCCACAGGGCGTCACATGTTCCGCCGGTAGATGCCGCCGACCTCGTAGAGCGCCCCCGAGACCTGCCCGAGCGAGGCGACCTTCACCGTCTCCATCATCTCGGCGAACAGGTTGCCGCGTTGCTCGGCGACGCGCTGCAGCTGCGCCAGGGCTTCGGGCGTCTCGGCGCCGTGGCGCGCCTGGAACGCCGCGAGGTTGTCGATCTGCTGGCGCTTCTCCTCCTCGCGCGGGTTCGTTGAGCACCAACTACTGGACCTTCGTGGGTGACTGGGCCGGCAACGCCACCATGAACGTCACCGGCAGCGGTAGCTACACGTCGGGCGCTCTCAATGGAAACGGCAACATCCTTGTCGGCCTTTACGGATCGACCGGCGTGCTCAACGTCAACACGACCGGCACGCTCACCGCGTCCGGACTCTACGTTTCTCCGAATAATACGACCAACGGCGGCGCGCTGCCGAACTCCGGCGGAACCTTCAATCTCGCCGCGGGAACCGTCAACATCAGCGGAGACACCCAGATCGGCTCCGATTTCTGGGGCGCGGGCAACTACTCTAACGGCCAGATGACCATGACCGGCGGCACCATGAATGTCGGCGGTCTGTTTGACGTCGGCCACCTCGGCATGAGCGCCACCTCCGGCACCAGCAGCGCCACGATCTCCGGCGGCACCTTGAACGTTCAGAATGATCTGCGACTCGGCTTCGCAGGTAACACCGGAACCGCCGCCTCGATGATCATCAATGGCGGAGCGGTCAACGTCGCCACCACCACGGCCCGCTGGGTGATCCTCGGCCAATGGGATCCGACCTCATCAAGCATGGAAGTCAGCAACGGCGGCTCGCTGAATCTCAACGCCGGCACCGACATCATGTTCGGCATCTCCGGAAACAGCGGCACCCGCACGCTCACCGTGGATGGCGGCGCGATCAACGGTACCGCGGGTGGCGGCACTTACATCGACATGCAGCGGGGCACCACCGCTGGCACCAGCACCATCACCATCAAGAACGGCGGAACGGTCGCCGTGGATGCCATCGTCGGTGGCGCCGTCTCCACCCTGAACTTCGATGGCGGCACGCTCAAGGCGACCTCCAGTGATGCGAACCTCATCAACATCAGCGGCGCAGGCACGACCAACCTTCTGGCCGGTGGCGGGACCATCGACACGAACGGTTACAACCCCACGGTCGTCTCCGGCCTGAGCGGCTCGGGCGACCTGACCAAGGAAGGTTCCGGCACCCTCACGCTCTCCGGCACCAGCAACTACACCGGAGCCACCATCGTTTCCGCGGGCACCCTGTTAGTGACCGGCGCGCTTGGAAACACCGCCGTCACCGTCGAAAGCGGAGCCACCATCGCCGGCTCCGGTTCGCTCGCGGGAGCCCTCAACTTCGACGTCGGATCCAAACTCGACGTCACCGGGGGGACTCTAACCGTCGCCGGTCCGGTCAGCTTCGATGGCTTCGGATTCGATGACCTCGTCGGATTCGATGTCCTCACCGCGGCGGACGGCACCTACACCTTCCTCTCCGGTTCGAACTTCGATTTCACCAACGTCGAGAACTTCGGCCTCGCCAACGCGCTGAACCTCGGCGGCGGCCGCTTCGCCTACTTCCAATCCGGAAGCCTGCAGGCGGTGGTGATCCCGGAACCCGGCGCCGCCCTGTTAGGCGGCATCGGCATGCTCGCATTGCTGCGCCGCCGCCGGGCCCGCTGAAGCAGGCGGGGTATAGGTCGTATAAATCCCCTTTTTCGCCCGGCAGTATCCCATCCACGCATTCACCGCCGAACACCAGCCTTCGGTCGTCATTCGAGCCCGCGAAACGCTTCTGACGGGCTTTGCGGCGCCCGAATCCCCCATCCAATCGTCCCTTGGCGTACGTTTTCCGGTGCCGTCGGCCGTCAGGCCAAGCCGCCACCGTGCCGCGTCGCGGCCCCGGGTGAGGTCTCAGAACAGCTCAGAGTAGTCCGACTCGCAGTCGAACAGTCGCGTCCGGGGCGGCGCCCGGCACGGTGGCCGCCGCGCGGCTTCGGCCCTGCCCGCTTTCGCATCGAGGTGGCTCAGGATCTTCGCGATTACTTCGGGATCCTCGATGCAGGCGATAATCCGCACCGCCCCACCACAGGCCGGACAGGTTTCGATATCGATGCCGAAAGCCCGTTTCAGACGCTGCGCCCAGGTCATCGAGGCCCGGCGTTCGGCGGGCGTTGGCTCCTCCATGTCTGCCGTCGTGGCACGCCGACCGCCTCTGCCCCGCTTGGCCTTCGTCACCTGCCCGCGGTACCGGCTGTTGGGCGCGAAAACGCCGTGGAAGCGGATCAGATTGACCCGCGGCTTGGGCACCAAAGCCGCCAACCGGGCGATGAAATCGAGCGGGCTGCACCGCTTGCGGTCGCAACGTAGTGGAGAGCCGGGAGGCGAAAAGAATTTGCTGCGCGAGGAAGCCGCGTAGCGGCGGGGAAATTGTTTTCGCCGGACGGTTGCAGCCATGAAGCCCGAGGCGCAGCCGTGCCCCCGCCAGGATTCACAACGAGACAAGGACGCCTTGGGCCGAACCGCTCCGAAAGGAGATATGGCCGGCTCGGCATCCCCGCCCGAAGGCTTCTCCGGCTCGCCCCCCCTGACGCGGGCCAGGTCAACCACCCGACGACAGGCGAGAACGCCCCTGCTACACCTTGCGGCGCAGGTTTTGAGGCGTGGCATGGAAGCTCCATAGCGATGCCGGGCGGGTTGTCCGTGAACTGTCCTTCGTGACGTGATGGGCGGGAACCGCCAGCGTTGAGGACGGCACGCATCCGCACAACCTGCCGCAGCAAGTGTCAGCGTGTTCGCCATCGCTCCGCCCACGCGGCGGGGCGATGGCCGGGCCGATCCGGCGCAGCCGGTTCGGCGGCATCGAGGGGCGCCAAGCTGCGCGCGGCGGGGATAGTCCGCAGGGCTTTCCCCTGGAGGCAAGCGCAGCGCGCAGCGCCCGCAGGCGCGAAGGCGTGAGGGATTGAAGCCGAATGGCCGTGACGGCAAAGACGGCACGGGGCGCAGCCCGAAAGCCCG
Source organism: Gammaproteobacteria bacterium (assembly GCA_016718385.1). Lineage (GTDB taxonomy): Bacteria > Pseudomonadota > Gammaproteobacteria > Pseudomonadales > UBA5518 > UBA5518. The sequence continues at coordinate 489,751 of JADKDK010000004.1, read as the reverse complement.
GCGGCGCATCGCGCCGACACGCCAAAACAAGAAGTTGATTGAAGAAGGGCGCTATGTCCGCTGTAACATCGACTTGGAAAACTGGACTTGTATGTCACCCGTCATTACTACAGGGGCTTGATTTGCCGGACACCATCTACACCAGCACCTTCACGTTCGCCAAGCGTGAGTTTGACGACGAGTTCCATGGATTGGACAACGCCATCGCACAGCTCGCCAGATCCATCCCCGGCTACATGGGCGAGGAAGCCTGGGAAAACTCTGCCACAGGGCTAATCTCCAATGTGTACTACTGGGAAAGCATGGAGGCGCTTCGGGTACTAATAGAGCACCCAATTCATCAAGAAGCGAAGCGAAAGCAAGCACGGTGGCTCAATGGCTTTCAAGTGGTCATTGCCCAGGTGACGCATACCTACGGCGATGGTGGTATTCCGCATCCGCTGGGCAAAGTTCGGCCATCCCGTCCCTAAGCCATCGCCTTCCTCGGTGCCTTATGCAAGGCATTGCCGGCGGCCCGGCGCAGTTCTGCACTGATATTCTGCAAGGTATCGGAACGAATGGCAGCGTGCTGCCAATACAGGGGTATATCGAGTGAACGATCCGGGGCAATACATGCCACGCGGCCTTCCACTAGCGCAGATTGCAGCAGCGACTCGGGAGCCAGACACCACCCCCAAGCCAAGCGCCGCCGCGTCAATAAACCCGGTAGCTGTCGGCAAGTAATGGATCGGCGGTGCCAGGTGGGCGCGGGTGATTCGGCGCACGAAACGCCACTGCAACTCATCCTTGCGGTCGAACACGATCATCGGGGTTTTGGCGAGTGATGCTGCATCCACGCCAACAGGAAAGTGGTGTGCAACAAACTTCGGTGCCGCGATGGCCTGGTAGCGCATCGCCCCAAGCGCCTCAACTGTGCAGCCCTGCACTGGGACGCTTTCAGCCGTGACGGCACCGAGCACAGACCCGTCGCGCAGCAATCCGAGGGTGTGATCCTGATCGTCCACCCGCACGTCGAACAGATAGCCATACCGCTGGTTCAGTTGGGACAAAGCGCCGAGGAACCAGGTTGCAAGCGAGTCGCTGTTGACCGCAATGGGGATGGGGCGTGTCTTCGCGCCCTGGCTTTCTTCTGGAAGAAAGTCGGCCAGCGCCTCCGCTTCCAAGGTTTGCATCGGTCGCACTCGACGTAGCAGTAACTCGCCTGCCGGCGTGGGCCGGCATGGTGGCTGACGCACCACCAACACCTGTCCCAGCCTGTCCTACAGAGAGCCGGTGACAGCTCTCAGCCAGAGAATGCGTCCATCACGGCTGAACAGGCGTTTAGTAAAATCAGGGCCAAGAAAAGGCCAGAGGACAATAACCGCAAACAGTCCACGAAAAAAAAGAGCCTGAGCCCCGCTGATCGGGTGCAGGGCATGTACAAAAAATCCCATGCAGCCAAAGCAGAATGCCGAGGCTAAGCCAGCAGAAACTCCGCCGATCTGAAGCACTGTAATTATGCCTGAAAATCGTATTTTTTGAGCACAAGCTGCTCGTAAAGATCAATGCCCTGGGCGTTTAAACGCAGGGAATGAATATGACCCGAATCCTGAGGATCAAGGGTCAGCTTGAGGTAACCAAATTCAGACAGATAAAATAAATCAGCCAGCAGGGCCTTCCCTCTGATTTTCTGAGATACAGCGGTTTCCAGCTCTTTTAAGGAAATTTCCTGATACGCCCTTTCGCGGAAATGCTGGTACAGACAATCAAAAATGGCCCGACGCATTCTCCAGTCAAAGCGGGCTTTTTTCTGAAGAGCAAACATGGGGCCAGGGATATAGAAAAGGTTCTTACCACAGAGGGGATTGATCAAAGCCGCCAGAGCGATCCAGAGGCCAATGCCGCCCATAGCCATGTTGAGACCGGCTACCACGGGGTTAAGAAAAGCCGTGTGGGTCACTCCCTTGATAATCAGACAGACATACAGGAGATCAATAACAAAAAGAAAAAGAAACATGATTTTGCTGAAGAAGCCAAAACCATAGGTCAATACACAGAAGATGACAAAGAGCAGGATATCGACAGTCAGTCCTATATTGTGATCGGGGATCTGTCCCTTGGAAAAGCTGATAAAAACCCAGGCATTTTTAGCCCAGAGAAAGGAAAAACAGGTGAAGATCGTGCCTCCGAAGGAGTTTTTGTTGGCAAATTCCATCAGGCCAGCCAGAAGCTGACAGCCACAACCAAATAAAATGGCAAAGACTGCGGCTGTCTTTAACCCCATTGGATCAAGACTCAAACCCAAAGTAGAGGGCACAAAAGCAGCGCAGGCAATGGCCAGACCTAAAAGCCCAAGGGGGGCTGGATTCCCAAAAGGGCCATGATGGGACGCTGGCCCCAGATCTATTTTATGAATCATGTTATACCTCGTTCTGTCCGGGGATTAAATCGGGTATATTCTCTCATGAAATGAGGCAGGAAACCAAAGTCGAGAAACAATATGTCTGAAATTCCTTTACATCTGGTCGGCGACAAAGAGATCTCCATCAACTCGGAGATGACCATCCTTGAGGCTGCCCGCAAAGCAGGTATTCCCTTCAAATCCGCCTGCAATGGACAGGCCAAATGCTCAACCTGCCGCATCTCGGTTCTTGAAGGAGATGAGCATTTTTTACCCCGCAACCCGCTTGAAGAAGCCCTGTCACTGAGGCGCAGTTTTCCCTGTTCCGTACGGCTGGCCTGCCAGACAAGAATCAGCGGGCCAGCAAGGATTCGGCGCATGATTCTGGAAGCAAGAGATCTGGAAGATATCGGAGATGAGGCCCTGGAAGCGGTGGGAGATGAAATCAAATGCGCTATTCTTTTCTGTGATTTGAGGGATTTTACCCCTTTTGTTGAAAACAATCTGGCTCATGATGTCGTTCACATCCTGAACCGCTTTTTTCAGCATATGGGCGAAGCGATTGTAGAAAACGAAGGTGAAATCGACAAATACATCGGAGATGCCATGCTGGCTGTTTTTCATCAGGGACAGAACCCTGCTCTGAACGCCTGTCTTGCCGCCAAATCCATGTACAGGCGGCTTCAGGAATTAAATCCGCACCTGCAGAAATTTTTCGGATTAGAACTAAAATTCGGCATAGGTATTCATTTTGGCCCCGTGATTCGCGGCCGCCTGGGGCATCAAAGCCTGAAAAGCCTGACCGGGTATAGGTCGTATAAATCCCCTTTTTCGCCCGGCAGTATCCCATCCACGCATTCACCGCCGAACACCAGCCTTCGGTCGTCATTCGAGCCCGCGAAACGCTTCTGACGGGCTTTGCGGCGCCCGAATCCCCCATCCAATCGTCCCTTGGCGTACGTTTTCCGGTGCCGTCGGCCGTCAGGCCAAGCCACCGTGCCGCGTCGCGGCCCCGGGTGAGGTCTCAGAACAGCTCAGAGTAGTCCGACTCGCAGTCGAACAGTCGCGTCCGGGGCGGCGCCCGGCACGGTGGCCGCCGCGCGGCTTCGGCCCTGCCCGCTTTCGCATCGAGGTGGCTCAGGATCTTCGCGATTACTTCGGGATCCTCGATGCAGGCGATAATCCGCACCGCCCCACCACAGGCCGGACAGGTTTCGATATCGATGCCGAAAGCCCGTTTCAGACGCTGCGCCCAGGTCATCGAGGCCCGGCGTTCGGCGGGCGTTGGCTCCTCCATGTCTGCCGTCGTGGCACGCCGACCGCCTCTGCCCCGCTTGGCCTTCGTCACCTGCCCGCGGTACCGGCTGTTGGGCGCGAAAACGCCGTGGAAGCGGATCAGATTGACCCGCGGCTTGGGCACCAAAGCCGCCAACCGGGCGATGAAATCGAGCGGGCTGCACCGCTTGCGGTCGCAACGTAGTGGAGAGCCGGGAGGCGAAAAGAATTTGCTGCGCGAGGAAGCCGCGTAGCGGCGGGGAAATTGTTTTCGCCGGACGGTTGCAGCCATGAAGCCCGAGGCGCAGCCGTGCCCCGCCAGGATTTCACAACGAGACAAGGACGCCTTGGGCCGAACCGCTCCGAAAGGAGATATGGCCGGCTCGGCATCCCCGCCCGAAGGCTTCTCCGGCTCGCCCCCCCTGACGCGGGCCAGGTCAACCACCCGACGACAGGCGAGAACGCCCCTGCTACACCTTGCGGCGCAGGTTTTGAGGCGTGGCATGGAAGCTCCATAGCGATGCCGGGCGGGTTGTCCGTGAACTGTCCTTCGTGACGTGATGGGCGGGAACCGCCAGCGTTGAGGACGGCACGCATCCGCACAACCTGCCGCAGCAAGTGTCAGCGTGTTCGCCATCGCTCCGCCCACGCGGCGGGGCGATGGCCGGGCCGATCCGGCGCAGCCGGTTCGGCGGCATCGAGGGGCGCCAAGCTGCGCGCGGCGGGGATAGTCCGCAGGGCTTTCCCCTGGAGGCAAGCGCAGCGCGCAGCGCCCGCAGGCGCGAAGGCGTGAGGGATTGAAGCCGAATGGCCGTGACGGCAAAGACGGCACGGGGCGCAGCCCGAAAGCCCGGCGGCGCATCGCGCCGACACGCCAAAACAAGAAGTTGATTGAAGAAGGGCGCTATGTCCGCTGTAACATCGACTTGGAAAACTGGACTTGTATGTCACCCGTCATTACTACAGGGGCTTGATTTGCCGGACACCATCTACACCAGCACCTTCACGTTCGCCAAGCGTGAGTTTGACGACGAGTTCCATGGATTGGACAACGCCATCGCACAGCTCGCCAGATCCATCCCCGGCTACATGGGCGAGGAAGCCTGGGAAAACTCTGCCACAGGGCTAATCTCCAATGTGTACTACTGGGAAAGCATGGAGGCGCTTCGGGTACTAATAGAGCACCCAATTCATCAAGAAGCGAAGCGAAAGCAAGCACGGTGGCTCAATGGCTTTCAAGTGGTCATTGCCCAGGTGACGCATACCTACGGCGATGGTGGTATTCCGCATCCGCTGGGCAAAGTTCGGCCATCCCGTCCCTAAGCCATCGCCTTCCTCGGTGCCTTATGCAAGGCATTGCCGGCGGCCCGGCGCAGTTCTGCACTGATATTCTGCAAGGTATCGGAACGAATGGCAGCGTGCTGCCAATACAGGGGTATATCGAGTGAACGATCCGGGGCAATACATGCCACGCGGCCTTCCACTAGCGCAGATTGCAGCAGCGACTCGGGAGCCAGACACCACCCCAAGCCAAGCGCCGCCGCGTCAATAAACCCGGTAGCTGTCGGCAAGTAATGGATCGGCGGTGCCAGGTGGGCGCGGGTGATTCGGCGCACGAAACGCCACTGCAACTCATCCTTGCGGTCGAACACGATCATCGGGGTTTTGGCGAGTGATGCTGCATCCACGCCAACAGGAAAGTGGTGTGCAACAAACTTCGGTGCCGCGATGGCCTGGTAGCGCATCGCCCCAAGCGCCTCAACTGTGCAGCCCTGCACTGGGACGCTTTCAGCCGTGACGGCACCGAGCACAGACCCGTCGCGCAGCAATCCGAGGGTGTGATCCTGATCGTCCACCCGCACGTCGAACAGATAGCCATACCGCTGGTTCAGTTGGGACAAAGCGCCGAGGAACCAGGTTGCAAGCGAGTCGCTGTTGACCGCAATGGGGATGGGGCGTGTCTTCGCGCCCGGCTTTCTTCTGGAAGAAAGTCGGCCAGCGCCTCCGCTTCCAAGGTTTGCATCGGTCGCACTCGACGTAGCAGTAACTCGCCTGCCGGCGTGGGCCGGCATGGTGGCTGACGCACCACCAACACCTGTCCCAGCCTGTCCTCCAGCGCTTTGATGCGTTGGGACACGGCGGAGGATGTGACGCAGAGGCGGCGACCGGCCGCCTCGAAGCTCCCTTCTTCCAGTACCGCAGCGAAGGCCGCCAGTTGAGGGTGGATCAAGTCCATAGCTACTCTCGAAGATTAGATTTTCTTGATGACATGAAGAATATCTAGTTTTACTTAAGATGGCGACTGCTGCACCATAGCTCAATTTCTACCACTTGCGAGCCATCTGGATGCTTCTTTCCGCTGCCGCTGCCGGATTCATCACCGGGGCGGGCCTCATCATCGCCATTGGCGCACAAAACGCCTTCGTGCTGCGGCAGGGGCTGCAACGAAGCCATGTCGGCTTAGTCGTTGCGGTCTGTGCGCTTAGCGATATTGCCTTGATTCTTTGCGGCGTTGCCGGTGTGGGCGCCCTGGTACTGAAGTGGCCGCAACTGATGCAAGTCCTGCGGTTCGGCGGAGCAGCATTCCTCGCGTGGTACGGACTTCTTGCAGCGCAACGGGCCTGGCGCGGTGCTGGTGCCTTGGCGCCAGAGCAAGGCAATGAGAAGAACTGGCGCCATGTGCTTCTGGCCTGCCTGGCCTTCACCTTTCTCAACCCGCACGTTTACCTCGATACGATGGTGCTGGTTGGCAGCCTGTCCACCCGCTATCCAGGCATGGCGCAATGGATGTTCGGGCTTGGGGCTTGTATTGCCAGCATCGCGTGGTTTTCGTCCTTGGGCTTTGGCGCACGTCTGCTGCAACCGACCTTCCGCAATCCCAAAGCATGGCGCGTGCTCGACGGCGGCATTGCCGTGTTCATGCTGACTCTGTGCCTGATGCTGCTGCTGAACCCGCTTCACTGAGCATCTATTGAGCGTGGTTCCCACTGGAGATTCGTCATGCCTACTGTGACACCTTTTATTGCGCCAGCCATTGTCGAGCTGGCTCCTGGCTTCCGGGCCTTGAGCATCAGTGTCGAGAACGCCTGCGTTACCGAGTCGGGCCTGGCTGCCGAAGTCTTGAGGGATGCCTGCCAATCGCTGGCTGCTGGCGGCCCAGCATGGGCTGAGGCTCATCTTGTGGCGTGGGCAGACGTTTTCCGGAAGTTCGGCGCCAAACCACAACGCACTCCTTGTTCTGCCGAAGCTTTGCGCAAGCGGGTGCTGCGCGATGGCCACCTCCAGAGCATTGATCCGGTAGTCGATCTCTACAACGCCATCAGTATCCAGTACGCCGTTCCGGTCGGTGGGGAAAACTTGTCGGCCTATGTCGGTACGCCCCGCCTGGTGGTTGCCGATGGAACCGAGTTGTTCGACACGATCAAGGAAGGCCAGCCTGCCCATGAATCCCCGGAGCCGGGAGAAGTTATCTGGCGCGACGACGTGGGCGTAACTTGCCGCCGCTGGAACTGGCGGCAAGGGGTCAGAACCAGACTGAGTGCAGAGGCCCGGCGCATGTGGTTCATTCTAGAAAGCCTGCCAACCATGCCGTTGCCTGCGCTCCATGAAGCAGGGGAGCGGCTGGTGGAAGGGCTGCACCTGATGATGCCGGACGCGAGCATCGGCACGAAGCTGGTGGGCATCGAGACAACGTAGCTTCACTTTAGAAAGTGGCTATGAAGTAAAATCTTAGGTTGGGGACGACCCCAGCCTGCGGGCCAATTTATCGTCCGGGACGACCCGGCTCTTTGACATAGGAGAGCCGTATGGCTTGGATTTATTTGGTCATTGCAGGTCTGCTTGAAGTCATCTGGGCTTATACGATGAAGCTCTCGGACGGCTTCACCCGGCTAAGCTATTCCTCCATCACCATTGTCGCCATGATCGCCAGCTTCGGGCTACTGTCGGTGGCGATGAAATCCCTTCCCCTGGGCACGGCCTATACGATCTGGACAGGTATCGGCGCCGTGGGTGCCTTTGTCGTCGGCATCTTTGTATTGGGCGAGGTTGCCAGCCCCATGCGCATTCTTGCGGCTGTTCTGATTGTCGGCGGCTTGGTGCTGATGAAACTCTCCACCTGAGCGAATCCCGCTGGGTTTCCTCTTGCGATTAACGAGGAACAGACAATGAATGTCCACAGCTCCCTTCTAGTGCAGCTCATGACCCATAAGAAATGGATGGAAATGGGCTTGTACGAAGTGCTCCAGTCCCCGGCCTACGCAGGCAAGCCCGATGCGGTGCAACAAGCACTCTACTGGATGAATCACATCCACATCGTCGATCAGATATTCCGATCCCACATGCTGGGGAAGCCTCACGACTTTGCTTCGACGGAGAGCAATTCCTTTCCTGCGCTGCTGCAATTGCGGGAGGCGACCGAAGGGCTTGATGACTGGCTGATCCAATATGCCCAGGAATTGGATGACATTGCTGCCGGGGAAGAAATCGACTTTGTTTTCACCGATGGCGACAAAGGACGAATGAGCCGCGCACAAATGTTGATGCACCTAGCCAGTCATGGCCTCTATCACATCAGCGTGACCACTCACGAACTGTCCAGCCAAGGGCTGCCCACACCCCCACTTCTGCTAACAACCTGCTTGGGCCAGGAGGCGGCAAGGAAAACAGGTCAAGGAATCGCCCCATGAAAGCAATGTTGCAGAGACATGGCGTCAGTTAGGGATAGGCTGAGATGCCCGAAGGCCATGTCATCCACGGCACTGCTGATGCCCTGACTGGACTCCTGCAAGATGAGGTTGTTCAGGCTTCATCGCCGCAAGGGCGGTTCAGCAGCGGGGCCGCATTGATAGATGGTTGCACTTTCCTTGGAGCAACCGCCCACGGCAAGCACCTTTTCGCCTCCTTCGATCCAGGTGGAGAAGCCCTGCGGATTCTCCATGTCCATCTTGGCCTTTACGGGGTCTGGAGCTTTGCGCTCGCGGCGGAGCATCCTTTGGCTCCGCATCGCAACCCGCTGCTGACGGCCGCTGGCGAAGGTACGCAGCCCAAAGTCATTGGTGATGGCGGCAGCTTTGCGGTGCCGGCTCCACGGGGAGCGGTTCGCCTCCGGCTGGTTGGAAAGCAAGCGGTCGTAGACCTCAATGGCCCATCGCAGTGCGAGACACTGACCGCGGCCGAAGTTGAGGCGTTGCATGCCCGCCTAGGCCCCGACCCACTGCTCGGCAATTCAGACCCAACCGCTTTCATCCGAGCCGTTCGGTCTTCCCGTCGTGCGATCGGGGAACTGCTCATGGATCAAAGCGTCATTTCCGGGGTGGGCAACATCTATCGGGCTGAATTGCTCTTTAGGCACCGCATCCATCCGACGACCGCCGGCCAACAGGTGAGCATTCGCAAGCTCCAATGCCTTTGGTCGGATGCGGTCGCCCTGTTGGCGGACGGGAAACGCCGGGGTGTGGTCATCACGACCGATGAAGGTCAGTTCCGTGAGCCACCTAGTGGCTGGACGAAGCTCGCCGAACGCGCCTCCAATGATGAAGCTGATTCCTGATTAGCAATGAACCTCAGCCAGCCTCACCTGGTGATGCTCCCCGCGGCGCATCCTGTGCCGGTATCCAATCCGGAGGGGGTTCACCATGGCCATGAATCGCATCCAGTTCCAGCCGGGGCTGTCCATGCCTGAGTTTTTCGCTCGATTTGGCACCGAAGCGCAATGCGAATCGGCGCTGGTGGCTGCCCGATGGCCTGCCGGCTTTCGCTGCCCGCGCTGCAACGGCTCGGCCCACTGCGTCCTGCGGGCGAGTAGCCGCCCCCTGTTTCAATGCAACGCGTGCCGACACCAGGCTTCGCTGATCGCCGGCACCGTATTCCAGGGCACGAAGCTGTCGCTGCGTATCTGGTTTCTGGCGATCTACCTGATCAGCCAGGCCAAAACGGGGCTGTCGGCGCTCGCCCTCAAGCGCCACTTGGGTGTGAGCTACCCAACGGCCTGGCTGATTCACCACAAGCTGATGGAGGCGATGGCTGCGCGTGAGGATCGCTATCTCCTTGAAGGACAAGTACAAATCGATGACGCCTACCTCGGCGGTGAACGCAACGGCGGCACGGCGGGTCGCGGATCGGAGAACAAGGTGCCGTTCATCGCAGCCGTCTCGCTGACTGATGCCGGTCGTCCGGTGCGCGCCAAGCTGACGCCCGTGGCAACGTTCAGCTCGGAGGCCGTCGCACGATGGGCAAAGTCCAACCTGGCGGCGGGCTGTACGGTGCTTTCCGATGGGCTGGGCTGTTTTCGCGCGGTCACGGGGGCAGGATGCAGCCACGAACCGGTCACGATTGCAGGGCGCAAGCCCAAGGAGATGCCGGAGTTTCAGTGGGTCAACACGGTGCTCGGCAATCTCAAGACGAGCTTGAGCGGCTGCCACCACGCTTTTGCGTTTCGCAAATACGCCGCACGATACCTCGGCGCATTTGCCTATCGATTCAACCGGCGGTTCGATCTCAGGACACTGCACGAGCGACTCCTGGTGGCGGCTGTCCATTGTGCGCCGCAACCGCAGCGGGCGATTCGTATGGCTGAAGTTCATTGCTAATCAGGAGCTGATTTGCGCTGGTACACCTACCGGCGAAGTGGTCGCCCGTGCCATCGGTGCGGAACCCTTATCACCACCACCGCTTTGGCGAACCGCACTGTGTTCTGGTGTCGCCGATGTCAGCGCCTGCCAAGGCGTTAGCCGAATGGAACCCAATTTAACAACGCCGGGCAGGCACCCCGTTATTCAACATGAGCTGAAAGGAAACCATGCAATGAAAGCGATTCTGTTGAGAACCCACGGCGGGCCGGAAAACCTGCATCTGGAGGATGTTCCAACCCCTACGCCTCAGCCGGGGGAGGTGTTGGTGCGAATCCATGCTGCGTCGGTGAATCCCATCGACCTCAAGATCCGTGCCGGCTTGCCCATTGGCCCGCAGCTCCCCGGCATCATGGGGTGCGATTTCTCGGGGGTGATCGAGCAGGTGGGCGACGGCGTGGAGTCCTTCCATGTCGGCGATGAAGTTTACGGTTGTGCCGGGGGCGTTCGTGGCCTGGGTGGAACCTTGGCGGAGTTCATCGCGTGCGACCCGGCGTTGCTGGCGTCAAAACCGCGCTCGCTCTCGCATCGGGAAGCGGCGGCATTGCCGCTGGTGGCTATCACGGCATGGCAGCTCAATGACCGCCCTGGCGTCAAAGCCGGGGAAAATGTCTTGGTGTATGGCGCAACCGGAGGTGTGGGGTATAGGTCGTATAAATCCCCTTTTTCGCCCGGCAGTATCCCATCCACGCATTCACCGCCGAACACCAGCCTTCGGTCGTCATTCGAGCCCGCGAAACGCTTCTGACGGGCTTTGCGGCGCCCGAATCCCCCATCCAATCGTCCCTTGGCGTACGTTTTCCGGTGCCGTCGGCCGTCAGGCCAGTTGCCACCGTGCGCGTCGCGGCCCCGGGTGAGGTCTCAGAACAGCTCAGAGTAGTCCGACTCGCAGTCGAACAGTCGCGTCCGGGGCGGCGCCCGGCACGGTGGCCGCCGCGCGGCTTCGGCCCTGCCCGCTTTCGCATCGAGGTGGCTCAGGATCTTCGCGATTACTTCGGGATCCTCGATGCAGGCGATAATCCGCACCGCCCCACCACAGGCCGGACAGGTTTCGATATCGATGCCGAAAGCCCGTTTCAGACGCTGCGCCCAGGTCATCGAGGCCCGGCGTTCGGCGGGCGTTGGCTCCTCCATGTCTGCCGTCGTGGCACGCCGACCGCCTCTGCCCCGCTTGGCCTTCGTCACCTGCCCGCGGTACCGGCTGTTGGGCGCGAAAACGCCGTGGAAGCGGATCAGATTGACCCGCGGCTTGGGCACCAAAGCCGCCAACCGGGCGATGAAATCGAGCGGCTCGAAGATGACGTGCGTGGTCCCATCGCGGTAGGGCGTCTTCAACTGGTAGCGGACTTTGCCGCTCGGGGTGAGCGACAGGCGCTCCTCCGCGATCGCCGGGCGGCTGATGTACCGGCACAGCCGTTCGAGCGTTTCGCGTTCATCCGCGCGCGCCGCCACGCCCGCATGCAGGGAGAACCCGCCCACCTTACCCACCCCGTCACCGAACGACTCATCGCAGGCTGGCAGCGTGTGTAGCGTGAAGACCTTGCGGCCCTGCCGCGGCCGGACGGCAATGCGGTAGGTGATCGAGGAACCCAGCAGCTGATCCATCGGCCCGTCGGCGAGCTCGTCGCCGACCAAGTAGCTGTTCTCGGCGTCACACTCGAGTAGCCCCTGGCGTTCGAGGAACCGCCCGATGCGCCGTGCAAGAGCGTGGGTCAGACGGCTGAGCTCGGCACTCGTCGGGGCCTTCACCCAGTGGAAGCGCAGTGAGCCGTCGGTGCGCTCGACATACACCCCGTCGAGGAACAGCATGTGCACTGGCCTCAGCTGGCATCGACGAATTCCCTGGAGCGATTGAACAAGGAAATCAAACGCCGCTCGCGGGTGGTGGGTATCTTCCCGAACAACGCTGCCATCATGCGGCTCGTGGGAACGCTACTCGCTGAGCAAACAGATGAATGGCAGGTGACACGCCGCTACATGAGCCAAGAGACGTTGGCGCGCGTGCTGAGCAAGGAAGACCAGGCAACCTACTGCCACAGTCTGAGGCCGCCTGAAGCAATGAAACTGGAGACCGGAATTACACCACTTGACGGGACACTACCACTCCTTGTACTCTCCATAGTATGTGCTTCGTTTAAGACGGGGCGACATGTAAAGCAACCGTAGCTTCAAAAAACAATATTAAACTTTTGAGTCAAGCGCTGAGACGCGAGGTGAAATATGAATGCAATTACTAATGTCGTTGGTCAGTCACTGGAAGATGGTGCTCGAGTCGCTCGCCTGAAGAAAGCTGTCGACGAGGCTACCTACGGTGGCTGCATCGAGCGCGCAGTGCTTTGGTCAGAGTATTACATGGATGAGGCCAACGATGGGAAATCTACGGCCGTTCAGATAGCTGAAGCGACACGCCACGTCCTGGGCCAACAAAACGGTGAAAATCTATCCTGACGAGCTGATTGTTGGCAACTTCACCGCCAAACGGGTCGCCGGCATCTGTTATCCGGAGTTGGGCGGTCTGGGCATAATGATTGGTGTCGACAAACTACCCACCCGCAAGGTCAATCCTCTCGAGATCAGCGAAGACGAGCAGGCAAAACTCCAGTCATATATTCCGTTCTGGATGGACAAGAATATGGTTTATCTTGCCTTTGACGGGCAGGAAGAGCAGATGCGCTTTGTTAAGGAGCAGATTGAAGCACTGCAGTACCAATTGTATGAGGCTGGTGGTATTGCTCACCTGGCACCCGGCTACGAGAAAGTGATCAAACTGGGTGCCGAGGGCATCATCGCCGAGGTGGAGGCCTTCGAGGCACAAACCAACGATCCCTCCAAGCTGGACTTCTACCAGTCTGTGAAAATCTCAATGAATGCGCTGGCAGAGTTTGGTGACCGCTATGCGACCGAGGCGCGTAGGCTGGCAGAGGCTGGAAGCGGACCCTCAGCGGAAACTTGATCTAGAGCGGATTGCGGAGGTCTGCGCTCGCGTACCACGTTATGGCGCAACCAGTTTCTATGAAGCGGTCCAATCAATGACCCTCACCCACATCGCCATTTTCCAGGGAGACAATAGGTGAAACCACCTGTCCGGGCCGCGTGGACCAATTCCTGAATTCCTACTATGAAGAGGATTTGGCGGCTGGACGTATTTCAAGACAAGAGGCGAAAGATATTCTGGGAGCTTTCTGCGTAAAGCTATGCGAAACCATCCCCATGTACTCCGACGAGCTGACCAGCATGCTCGGTGGATTGACCAGCTGGGAGGTAGTGACCATCGGTGGTCAGGACTCCGAGGGCAACGATGCGACCAATGAACTGAGTTTCATTTTGTTGGAGCTCGCCGATGAGTTGCGCATGCGCCAGCCCAACTTCCACGTCCGTCTCCACGAGAACACACCCAAGGCATTCTACGATGAGGTCATCCGGGTGAACTTCGGCCCGGGTTCGGCGCCCGCCATGTATAACGACGAGACCATCATCGAGTCCATGATGAATGTCGGTTATTCCCTGGAGGATGCCAGGGACTATGTCGCCATCGGCTGTGTTGAGCCCCACGGCGCCGGGCAAGACCCTGGGTTCCACCGACGCCGGGATGTACAACATGGCCCTGGCCCTGGAAATGGCGCTCAACGAGGGGTGCCAGTTTGGTTCTGACCGACAGATCGGTGTCAAGACACCCCCGGTCTCCAGCATGAAGAGCATGGATGACGTATTGGACGCCTACAAGGTGCAGGTGAAGCATCAGCTGGGCAAGCTGCACGCGGATTTGCAGAAGTGTGAACAGTTCCACGCCAAGTACCACCCCACCCCGATCACCAGCGCTACGCTGGAAGGCTGTCTCGAGCAGGGTGTTTGCTCTACACAGGGTGGCGCGAAGTACAATTTCTCCGGTATCCAGGGGCACCGGCATGGCGGTCGTGGCCGATTCCCGGGGGCCATTGAGAGTGCTGTGTTCGAGGACAAGTGGCTCACCCTTGAGGAGCTGGTCGCTCACCTGAAAGACAATCTCTCGGATGAGGTTGTGCGGACCAGGCTGAAAGGCATCGATAAATTTGGCAACGATATTCCCAAGGCGGATGCCTGGATGAAGTGGGTCGGGGATCACTACTCCGATTCCATTCACGCCCTGGGCAAGAATACCCGCGGTGGCCAGTACCTGGCGGGCGTGTACTCAACACTTCCCACACCCACTTCGGCGGGCTGATCAATGCCACACCAAATGGCCGTCGTGCCGGCGAGACCTTCGCCTCGGGTTTTGCGCCGGAAAACGGTGCAGACAAGCGTGGCTCCACCGCCTTGATCAATTCGATGAACCGGATCGATTTCAAGAAGTTTGCCAATGGCATCAACTTCAATATCAAGCTGGATGCCTCCAGTTACGACTGTGACGATGGTAAGAGTGCACTGGGTAGCATGTACAAGGTGTACTTCAAACGGCACGGTATGCAGGTGCAGGCCAATATGCTGGATCCGAAAATCCTGATTGAGGCACGGGACAACCCGGAGTTGCACCCCAACCTGCTGATTCGGGTATCTGGCTACTCGGCGTACTTCAACGATCTATCACCTGAAATGCAGGATGAGGTGATATCCCGGAGCAGTAATGGGGCGGAGCAGTAATGGGGCCTGATGCAAGCCTGATTGATGCGATAGCAGTTACCGAGCCAAGGAAGGCTTCGCTGTACTTCGACATCAAGAGAAACACCCTGGACGACGGGCCGGGTATTCGCAGCGTGGTGTTCTTCAAGGGCTGCCCGCTGTCTTGTACCTGGTGCCAGAATCCGGAAAGCATCAACACCGGTTACGAACTCTCCTATGAGGGTATAGGTCGTATAAATCCCCTTTTTCGCCCGGCAGTATCCCATCCACGCATTCACCGCCGAACACCAGCCTTCGGTCGTCATTCGAGCCCGCGAAACGCTTCTGACGGGCTTTGCGGCGCCCGAATCCCCCATCCAATCGTCCCTTGGCGTACGTTTTCCGGTGCCGTCGGCCGTCAGGCCAAGCCGCCACCGTGCCGCGTCGCGGCCCCGGGTGAGGTCTCAGAACAGCTCAGAGTAGTCCGACTCGCAGTCGAACAGTCGCGTCCGGGGCGGCGCCCGGCACGGTGGCCGCCGCGCGGCTTCGGCCCTGCCCGCTTTCGCATCGAGGTGGCTCAGGATCTTCGCGATTACCTCGGGATCCTCGATGCAGGCGATAATCCGCACCGCCCCACCACAGGCCGGACAGGTTTCGATATCGATGCCGAAAGCCCGTTTCAGACGCTGCGCCCAGGTCATCGAGGCCCGGCGTTCGGCGGGCGTTGGCTCCTCCATGTCTGCCGTCGTGGCACGCCGACCGCCTCTGCCCCGCTTGGCCTTCGTCACCTGCCCGCGGTACCGGCTGTTGGGCGCGAAAACGCCGTGGAAGCGGATCAGATTGACCCGCGGCTTGGGCACCAAAGCCGCCAACCGGGCGATGAAATCGAGCGGCTCGAAGATGACGTGCGTGGTCCCATCGCGGTAGGGCGTCTTCAACTGGTAGCGGACTTTGCCGCTCGGGGTGAGCGACAGGCGCTCCTCCGCGATCGCCGGGCGGCTGATGTACCGGCACAGCCGTTCGAGCGTTTCGCGTTCATCCGCGCGCGCCGCCACGCCCGCATGCAGGGAGAACCCGCCCACCTTACCCACCCCGTCACCGAACGACTCATCGCAGGCTGGCAGCGTGTGTAGCGTGAAGACCTTGCGGCCCTGCCGCGGCCCGACGGCAATGCGGTAGGTGATCGAGGAACCCAGCAGCTGATCCATCGGCCCGTCGGCGAGCTCGTCGCCGACCAAGTAGCTGTTCTCGGCGTCACACTCGAGTAGCCCCTGGCGTTCGAGGAACCGCCCGATGCGCCGTGCAAGAGCGTGGGTCAGACGGCTGAGCTCGGCACTCGTCGGGGCCTTCACCCAGTGGAAGCGCAGTGAGCCGTCGGTGCGCTCGACATACACCCCGTCGAGGAACAGCATGTGAAAGTGGATATTCAGATTCAGCGCACTGCCGAAGCGCTGGATCAGCGTGACCGCACCGGTCTGGGCCGTTGTGCGGGAAAACCCAGCCTTCTTGATCAGGTGAGTGGCAATGCAACGGTAGACGATGCCGAGCACCTGGCCCATCACGGCCGGGCGACTGGCGAACAAGAACCGCAACGGATACGGGACGCTCAGCACCCACTGCCGTACGGGTTGTTTCCGGGAAGACTTCGTCGACCAGCAGCGCGGCGCTCTCGACCATGCGCCGGGCACCGCAGCTCGGACAGAAGCCCCGGCGTTTGCAACTGAACGCGACCAGGTGCTCGGCATGGCAACTGTCGCAACGGACCCGGAGGAACCCATGCTCGAGTCGTCCGCACTTCAGGTAGGACTCGAACTCCTTCTCGACGTACGCGGGCAGCGCCATGCCTTGCTCGGCCAGGTGCTCGACGAACGCCGGGTAGTGCTGCTCCACCAGCCGGTAGAGCCGGGTGTCCTCGGGTCGGTGGCGCTCGTAGACGAGTCCACCGGCGGCTTCCCTGCCGTGGGCGTGCATCGGCTGCGCGTCCTTGCGCTAGCGGGCGATGGTTCAGTCTGAAGACCGCTCCTCGCCGGCACAAGCACGGGAAACGCAGCGCCGACCCAATCAGCCGCGAAACCTGTCCCGCACCAGGTCGCGGGCACGGCC
The DNA here is from genome assembly GCA_016718385.1 of Gammaproteobacteria bacterium. Taxonomy (GTDB): domain Bacteria; phylum Pseudomonadota; class Gammaproteobacteria; order Pseudomonadales; family UBA5518; genus UBA5518. The sequence goes on along the minus strand of JADKDK010000004.1, from coordinate 472,789 downwards.
CGCTCCTACGACAGAATTGCGGCGTCGGTCGGGCTTCAGCCCGACCTACGGCCCGCCCCACAGGGCGTCACATGTTCCGCCGGTAGATGCCGCCGACCTCGTAGAGCGCCCCCGAGACCTGCCCGAGCGAGGCGACCTTCACCGTCTCCATCATCTCGGCGAACAGGTTGCCGCGTTGCTCGGCGACGCGCTGCAGCTGCGCCAGGGCTTCGGGCGTCTCGGCGCCGTGGCGCGCCTGGAACGCCGCGAGGTTGTCGATCTGCTGGCGCTTCTCCTCCTCGCTGGAGCGCATGAGTTCGCGCTCCTCGATCGTCTCCTCCTGCCCGGGCGGCGGCAGGAAGGTGTTCACGCCGATCAGCGGCAGCGAGCCGTCGTGCTTCCTGCTCTCGTAGTACAGGCTCTCGTCCTGGATCTTCGAGCGCTGGTACATCGTGTCCATCGCGCCCAGCACGCCGCCGGCGGCGCGCTTCCAGGCAAGCCCCGGCGATCAGGGGATTACGGTGACGTCAGGCGGATCGCGAGCTCATCCGACCGGATGATCCTGCCGGGCTTTGCCGTCCGCCGGACTGCGGTGGTGCCACGTGCCCGGAGCCGCACATGAACAATGCCACGCCGCAGCCGACCGCCGCCCTCGACGCCGGCCTCGCCAACCTGCGCGAGTACGGTTACACGATCCACCCCGGGTTCATCGATGGGCATCGTCTCGTGCAGTTGCGCGAACGGCTGCTGGAGCAGGCGGACATGGAACGCGAGCTCGGCCTCGCGAACGGGGAGGCTCAGCATCTCCGATCCGATCGGCACGGGGAGCGAGCTGTCGCCCGTGCAACTCGTCGACCTCCTCCCCAACAAGGGCCGGGTCTTCGTGGACCTGTTGATGCACCCGCTGATGCACGCCTGCTGCGGCGGGCTGTTCGACGGCGTGGCCTGCAACCTCACGACGCAGACCAGGATCATGGTGCGCAAGGGCGACACGCGACGCAACACCAACTGCTCGACTGCGTTCATCCCCGAACTGCGCCGGGGCTGAGCACCCTGGCGGGGCGCGACCGACAGGCCCGTCGGCGCTTGCCTTTGACCGTGCAACGGCATTGAATCCGCGCATGAGCCCGCCCTCCGGTCCCCAGCCAGTCCCGCGTCGCCCGGCGCGTCCGCGCGGGCGTGGCCGCCCCACTCCCGACGAGGCCAGCCGCCTCAGCGCGCACCTGATCGAGGTCGCGGCCACGCTGTTCGAACAGGAGGGCTTCAGCGCGGTCTCGATGAACCGCATCGCGGCCACCGCGGGCATCGGCAAGGACACGCTCTACGCGCGCTACCCGAACAAGGAGGCGCTGTTCCTGGCGGTGTTCAGCCGGCAGACCGAACAGCACCTGGGCAACTGCCCATCGCTGGCGGGCACGGACACTCCCTGCGAGACGGCGTTGCGCCGATACGGCGAGTGGCTGCTGCGTTCAGCCTGCACGCCGGGGGGGCTGTCGCGGTGGCTGATCTTCTACCGCGAGGCGCAGCGCTTCCCGGGCCTGGCGCGGGTGTTCGAGGCGGCCTACGGGCGGATGTTCCTCGCGCCGCTCGGGGAGTTCTTCGCCGCGCGGCAGGCCAAGGGCGATTACCCCGGGATCCGGCCGGAGCGGCTCGCGCGGCTGTTCTGCGACACGGTGCTGTCGGGGTTGCTGAACCGGCTGCTGCTCGACGGCGCGTTGCCCGGACGCGCCGAGCGAGCGCGCCACGTGGCGGCCATCGCGCAGGTGTTCGCGCGCGGGGCGCTGCCGTAGCTCAGGCGCGCTCCTCGTAGATGGCGGTGGCAGCCGAGGTGTCCACGAAAGCCGCGCCGCGCACGCCCAGGGCCGCGCGGGCCTCGTCCATGGGCAGGTGCAGCGCGTCCTCGCACTTCATCATGAATATCGGGCCCGATTCGCGCCCCACGCGGATCCCGCGCTCCATGGTCTCGACCAGCGTCATCCAGACCTGCGGGTAGTGCAGCAGGCCACGCGACATCAGCCGCATCTGGCCGAACAGGCTGAAGACGCAGAGTTCACCCGCGAGCTCGGGGCCGAGGTGGCGGAACAGGTTCACCAGCCGTGCCCAGTAGGGCACCAGCTCGCCGATGAAGTCGAGGCCGCCGCCGCAGAGCAGGTGCTCGAAGTCGTGGGTCTGGCCGTTGCGGATCATGAAGAACTGCATGTGGCTGGAGGGCACCTCTGCGGGAGGCGGCACGATGTCGATGCTGTAGCCCTTCTGCACGACCTCGCGCAGGAAGGTGCCGCCCAGCGTGTCGGGCGCGTAGCCCCGAGGTCCGCCGCGCGGAAGGTCGAGATGAACCGCTCGCCGAGCCAGGCGTCGAGCACGGGGTTCGTCGCGCGCTCCCGCTCGAAGAGCTCGTCGATGCGGTCGTAGTCCTGGATCTCGCGCAGGATGAGGTTCAGCTCGTGCGTGTCCGCCGTGGCGGGGCGGTCGTGGCCGCTGCGCCGCAGCGTGCAGCTCGCCACCCAGTCGCGCAGGCGCGGGTGGTTCAGGTACTTCGAGGAGCTGACCAGCACGCTGCTCTCGGTGGTGACCGCGCGCATCCCGCGCAGCAGGTAAGGCAGGGCTTCGTCCATCGCGGGGCCTCCAGTCGTGGCTCAGGGTTGCCCCTCGTAGGGGCGGGCGGAATCGAAGTCGAGCAGGCCCGGGTCCACGAGGGCCGCGAGCGCAGCGGGGACGGGGATGGGGAAGCACAGCAGCTGCTGCGCCTTGCCCTTGGCCACCGAGTCGAGGCGTGGCGAGCTGGTTATGCCACCGCCCAGGGCCTCGTGCACCACGAGGTTCAGCGCGTGCAGGCCCGGCAGCGCGTGGCGCTCGACGCGGGGCGGTGCGCCGTCGTCGGTGTCGTGGCGGTACCACGCGGCCACGGCCGCAGGCTTCAGCGCCGCGGCGATCCACGGCAGGAACTCCGCGCGCCGCGCGATCACGCCCACATTGAACAGGTTGCCCTTGTCGCCCGAGCGCGCCCAGGCCAAGCCCACCAGCGGCACCTCGACCAGCGCCCCGGCTTCGGGCGGGGGCACCGGTAAGGGTGCCCGCTCGATCCGGGCCACGTCGAAGCCTCCACCCGCCGGCACGGACACCGCGTGGCGCTGGCCGTCGATCGTGACGGCGGCCTCCACCGTGGCCTTGTCGACCAGGAACGAGAACAGCGCCTGCACCGGCACCACCGGGTTGCCCAGGCCTATCGCGGTGCCCGGCGACATCGAGACGATCGAGCTGTGCTGCTCGCGCGTGAAGATCTCGGCCGCGCGCCGGTCGGCGTGCTCCAGCACGATGCGCAGCAGCACCTCGCGCGCGTCGCGGTGGCGCGCCCGCGCCCCCAGCGTGCCCTCGGTGCCCAGCACCTCCACGTGCGTGCGGCTCCAGTCCCCGAGGCCGGCCTGCGCCAGCAGCCGGCGCGAGCGCTCGATCAGCGCCGCGGCCTGGCGTTCGGCCTTGGCCGCGGCCTCCAGGCCCACGATCGGCTGCAGCGCGCTCACGCGCCAGCTGTGGCGGTGGATCGTGCACACCTTGTAGCTCGCGGTCGACGGCCGGCCTCGGACGCCGCTGACGCGCACCCGGTCGGGGCCGATCTCTTCCAGCTGCACGGCGCTGAAGTCGCAGCTGACGTCGGGCACGAAGTAGGCCTGCGGATCGCCCACCTCGTAGACCAGTTGCTCCGCGACCGTCCCGCGCGAGACCAGCCCGCCGGTGCCGGCAGCCTTGGTGACCACGAAGGTCCCGTCCGCACGGCACTCGGCGATCGGGTAGCCGATGCGGTTCCATGCGGGTACGGTGCGCCAGTCGGTGAAGGTGCCGCCGCTCACCTGCGTGCCGCACTCCAGCAGGTGCCCCGCGAGCGTGCCGGCAGCGAGCAGGTCGTGGGCATCGGGCGTCCAGCCGAACTCGTGGATCAGCGGGCCCAGCACCAGCGCGCTGTCGACCACGCGCCCGGTGATCACGATCTCGCGCCGCGGGCCAGCGCGGCTGCGATCGGAAAGGCGCCGAGGTAGGCGTTCATGCTGTCCACGGTCGCGGCCGGGAAGGCCGCGCCCGAGAACATGTCGCGTACGCCGGCGGCGCGGAATTCCCCGAGGCGCCCCATCAGGTCGTCACCGTCGACCACCGCGATGCGCGGCGAGAGGCCCTGTTCCGCCGCCACCCGCGCGAGCTCCGCCGCGCAGCCGTGCGGGTTCACCCCGCCGGCGTTCACGACCACGCGCACGCCCTGGCGCGCGATCTCCGCGAGGCAGGGCCCGATGTGTACCGGGATGAAGTCCGGCGCGTAGCCGCCGCCGGGATTCGCCTGCGCCAGCATCGCGAGCAGGCCCATGGAGCCCTCGGCCAGGTAGTCGCCCACCAGGTAGTCGAGCGCGCCGTCACCCAGCAGCTGGGGGAAGGCGATGGCACTGTCGGCCAGCGAGGCCGAGGCACCCCCGATGCGGACGATACGATCGTTCATGGACCCGGCTCCGGCAGGAATTGTTCGTCGGCATGTTAATCAAACCGACTGGTCAATTTAAAGGGGCCGGGCGAGCGACGCCACCGGCGGGAAGCGCCGGTGTCGGTCGCAGGGCGGAGGCCGGGCTAGCGGACGGCGGGCTTCGGGCAGGGCGCCGAGGTGGCGAACAATTGATGCGCAGGCATTCATGCCGACATGAATGCGATGCTGGCGCTGGCGCCAGCGGGGCTGCAGCGGGTTCGGCGTTGCCGAACCCTTGTCGGGCTGAAGCTGGACCTACCGCCCGATCTGCAGCCCGCCACACAGCGGCGCGTTACATGTTGCGCCGGTAGATCCCACCCACCTCGTACAGCGCCCCCGAGACCTGCCCGAGCGAGGCGACCTTCACGGCCTCCATCATCTCGGCGAACAGGTTGCCGCGCTGCTCGGCCACGCGCTGCAGCCGCTCGAGCGCCTCGGGCGTCTCGGCCGCGTGGCGCTGATGGAACGCCGCGAGGTTGTCGATCTGCTGGCGCTTCTCTTCCTCCGAGGAGCGCATCAGCTCGCGCTCCTCGATCTTCTCTTCCTGCCCGGGCGGCGGCAGGAAGGTGTTCACGCCGATCAGCGGCAGGCTGCCGTCGTGTTTCTTGCCCTCGTAGTACAGGCTTTCCTCCTGGATCTTCGAGCGCTGGTACATCGTGTCCATCGCACCCAGCACGCCGCCGCGCTCCGAGATGCGCTCGAACTCCGCGTACACCGCCTCCTCGACCAGGTCCGTCAGCTCCTCGACGATGAACGAGCCCTGCCAGGGGTTCTCGCAGAAGTTCAGTCCGAGCTCGCGATTGATCACGAGCTGGATTGCCACCGCGCGGCGCACGCTCTCCTCGGTCGGCGTGGTGATCGCCTCGTCGTAGGCGTTGGTGTGCAGGCTGTTGCAGTTGTCGAACAAGGCATAGAGCGCCTGCAAGGTCGTGCGGATATCGTTGAAGCTCATCTCCTGCGCGTGCAGGCTGCGCCCCGAGGTCTGGATGTGATACTTCAGCATCTGGCTGCGCGGTGAACCGCCGTAGCGCTCCTTCATCGCGCGCGCCCAGATGCGCCGCGCCACCCGGCCGATCACCGTGTACTCCGGGTCCATGCCGTTCGAGAAGAAGAACGACAGGTTCGGCGCGAAGTCGTCGACCTGCATGCCGCGCGCGAGGTAGTACTCCACGATCGTGAAGCCGTTCGAGAGCGTGAAGGCGAGCTGCGAGATCGGGTTGGCGCCCGCCTCGGCGATGTGGTAACCGCTGATCGATACCGAGTAGTAGTTCCTGACGTCGTTGGCGATGAAGAACTCCTGCACGTCGCCCATCATCTTCATCGCGAAACCGGTCGAGAAGATGCAGGTGTTCTGCGCCTGGTCTTCCTTGAGGATGTCGGCCTGCACGGTGCCGCGCACGGTGGCCAGCGTCCTGGCGCGGATCGTCGCGTAGGTCTCCGCGTCGACCACCTTGTCGCCGGATATGCCGAGCAACCCGAGACCGAGCCCGTCGTTGCCCTCGGGCAGCGGGCCCGCGTAGCGCGGGCGCTCGCGGCCGGCGAAGTAGGCGTCGATCTTCGCCTGCGCGGCGTCCCACTGGCCCGCGGCCTTCAGGTGCTTCTCGACTTGCTGGTCGATCGCGGCGTTCATGAAGAAGGCGAGGATCATCGGCGCCGGGCCGTTGATCGTCATCGACACCGAGGTCGAGGGATCGCAAAGGTCGAAGCCCGAGTAGAGCTTCTTGATGTCGTCGACGGTGGCGATCGAGACACCCGAGTTGCCGACCTTGCCGTAGATGTCGGGGCGAACCGCCGGATCCTCGCCATAGAGCGTGACCGAGTCGAATGCCGTCGACAGACGGTTCGCGGGCTGGCCGCGCGCCACGAAGTGGAAGCGACGGTTGGTGCGCTCGGGCGTGCCCTCGCCGGCGAACATGCGCGTCGGGTCCTCGCCCTCGCGGCGGTACGGAAACACGCCCGCCGTGTACGGATAGTAGCCCGGCAGGTTCTCCTTCAGCAGGAACACCAGCAGCTCGCCCCAGCTCGAATAGCGCGGCGCGCCAATCTTCGGGATCTGCAGCCGGCTCAGGCTCTCCTTGTAGTTGTCGCCGCGGATCTCCTTGCCGCGCACGGTGTAGCTGTACTGCGGCGTGCGGATGCCCTCGAGGCGCGCCGGCCACTCGCGCAGCAACTTCAGCGAATCGCCCGTTAGCTCGTCGAGCGTGGCCTGGTAGCGCTGGCGAAGCACGCGCAGGCTGGTGTCGGCATGCGCGGCGGTGAGCGCCTCGGGCGCGTAGCCGACCAGCGCCGGCGGCAGCAGCGGGTCGGCGAGCTCGCGCAGCGCTTCGTGCAGGTGTTGCGCGCGGTCGGCGAGCTCGGCCTGGTGCACGGCGTCGGCGTTCACGCCGCGGCCCTGCTCGGCGATCTCCGCGAGGTAGCGCACGCGGGCACCGGGAATCAGCGCCACGGACTTGGGCTCGCGCAGCGTGACGTCGATCGCGGGCGCCCAGCGGGTGACATCGAGCTTCAGCTTGGCCACCATGCGCGTGCAAAGCTCGTGGAACACCCAGTTCACGCCGGGGTCGTTGAACTGGCTCGCGATCGAGGGATAGACCGGGATCTGCTCGTCGGGCAGCGCGAACTCGTTGTGGTTGCGCCGCCACTGCTTGCGCACGTCGCGCAACGCGTCCTCGGCGCCGCGCTTGTCGAACTTGTTCAGCACGATCATGTCGGCGAAGTCGATCATGTCGATCTTCTCGAGCTGGCTCGCCGCGCCGTACTCGCTGGTCATCACGTAGATCGAGAAGTCCACCAGGTCGACGATCTCGGAATCGCTCTGCCCGATGCCGGCGGTCTCGATGATCACCATGTCGAAGCCGAGCGACTTCAGGAACAGGCTCACGTCGCCCAGCATCTCGCTGGTGGCGAGGTGCTGGCGCCGCGTCGCCATCGAGCGCATGTAGATGCGCGACGAGTCGAGGCTGTTCATGCGGATGCGGTCGCCGAGCAGCGCGCCGCCGGTGCGCCGGCGCGTGGGGTCGACCGCGAGCACCGCGATGCGCCGCTCCGGGAAATGACGCAACAGCCGCGCCAGCAGCTCGTCGGTGAAACTGCTCTTGCCGGCCCCGCCGGTGCCCGTGATACCGACCACGGGCACCTGGCCGGCGCGCAGCGTCCACTCCTTGCGCAGACGCGCGAGTTCGCTCTCTCCGAGCAGTCCTTCCTCGATCGCCGAGACCATCTGCGCCACCGCGATCTCGTCATCGATACCAGTACTGTCGGGACGCACCGGCGGCTTGCGCACGGCCGCGGTGCGCTGCACCAGGTCCTCGATCATGCCGACCAGACCGAGCTGCATGCCGTCGCGCGGGTGGTAGATGCGCTCGACGCCGTAGGCCTGCAGCTCGTCGATCTCCTCGGGCGTGATCGTGCCGCCGCCGCCGCCGAACACACGGATGTGCGCGGCGTTGTTCTCGCGCAGCATGTCGACCATGTAGCGGAAGAACTCCACGTGCCCGCCCTGGTAGGAGCTGATCGCGATGCCGTCGGCGTCCTCCTGCAACGCCGCGCGCACGATCTCGCGCACGCCGCGGTTGTGCCCGAGATGGATCACCTCGGCGCCCTGCGCCTGGATGAGGCGGCGCATCACGTTGATGGCGGCGTCGTGTCCGTCGAACAGCGAGGCGGCCGTCACGAAGCGCAGCGGCTTGGCGGATTCGGAGCGCTCCTCGGCGATGTTCTGCGTGGGTGCGGTTGCCATGGCCGGTTCCTCCGATGAGGGCTGAGGGATGGGGTCGCGATGGTGCGTGCGTGTACACCCGGCGTCACGCTACCGGGGCCGATCGTGCCATATTGTCCGACAATAGGTCAATAAGTTGACCGGGCAGGGATCAAAGCTTGCGAAGCTCCACCCGGATCCCCGACAGGTGCGACATCCCCGACAGCGCCTCGATGTTCTCCACGCCGTCGCCTGCCAGGTAGTTCGAGTTCACACCCGGGTGATTGCGCGCGTGCGCGAGACCGTCGGCCTTGTCGTGTCCCCAGCACTGCGGGATCGCCACGGTGCGCGGCATGATCCCGGCGCTGAGGCGCACCGGTATCTCGATGGCCCCGAACGCCGAGCGCACCGTCACTGCCTCGCCCTCGCCCACGCCCAGTTCTGCCGCATCGGCCGGATTCAGGTAGGCGTAATTGGTGGCATCCCTGACCAGCCGCGGCACGTTGGCCGAGGCGGTGTTCATGCGCTTGATCTCGCGCTTGCCGATCAGCTTGAAGTCGTCGCGGTGCGCGAGTTCATCGGCATAGAGAGCCTCGATCCGTTCGCGGAAGGTTTCAACGTACGGCGCCGGCGCCAGATCCACCAACCCGTCGTCGGTGAGCACACGCGCCGTGCCGAGGTAATTGTCGCCGCGATTCTCCGGCATCAGGATGCCGTGAGGGTGCTCGCGCGCCATTGCAGCAGCACCAGGCAGACCGGCCTTCTTCAGCATGCCGTCGATCATCTTCTCCGGCGTCAGCGCGATCTTGCGCACTCCGCCGGCGCGCGCGTGAACGAGCCGCGTGTTCAGCCGCAGCAGCGCGGCCAGCCAGCGCTTGCCGAACATCGTGACGCCGCAGGCCTCCGCGAGCCGGCTGTAGATCCACCACTCGTGGCGCACTTCGGGCGGCGGCTCGAGTACCGCTTCGCTGTAGACCATGTACGGCACGGGGGTGCAAGCCATGAAGCTCTGCAGCGCGTAGGGGATCTCGGCGCGTTCGAGCCACGTCGGCGCCGGGAGGACGTAGTGCGCGAGACTGCCGACCTCGTTGCGGAAGAGATCGATGCACACCAGCAGTTCGAGGCCCGCGAAGGCGCGGTCGAGACGACCGCCGGGATTGCTGCAGGCGAGCAGCGGGTTGCTCGCTTCGACGATCATGCCCTTGACGCGGCCTTGTTCGATATCCGGCGCGAGCATGCCCGATGGCTGCAGGCCGACCACGCTCGGCAGTCCGTCGTCGCGGTCATGCCTCAGCGTCACCTCGCCGGCGCGCTTCACCTCTCTGGCCATGTCGACGATGCCCTGCCCCATCAGCATGCCGCCGGCGCGGTCGAGGTTGCCCGAAATCGCGTTGATGCACTCCAGCAGCCAGAAGCACAGCGTGCCGCTGCGCCCCTGGTTGACGCCGGTGGCCATGTAGAGCCCGGCGCCGCGCGCCTTGCGGTGGCTCTCCACGAGATCACTCAGCGTTTGCGCGGAAACGCCGGTCACCGCGGCCTGGCGCTCGGCAGTCCAGTCCGCGACGGTCTGCTGCAGTTCGGGCAAGCCCTTCATGAGGCGCTCGACGCGCTCGCGGTCGACGCCGCCGGCGCGGATCAGTTCGTTGCACCACGCGGCCAGCAGGAACACGTCGGTGTCGGGGCGGATGAACAGGTGCTCGCCGGCCTGCGCGGTCTCGATGCGCCGCGGGTTGATGAAGACCACGCGCCCGCCGCGGCGCACGATGTCCTTCAGCCTCTGCACCGCGTGCGGCAGGTGATAGAGCGTGTTGCCGGAGACCGCCGGGTTCGCGCCTAGTATCGCGAGGAATTCCGTGCGTCCGACGTCGGGGTAGCTCAACTGGAACGGCGAGCCGTACATGTCCTCGCAGACGCGGAACTTGTTGGTGGTGTCGCAGGTGCCTGTGCCGAACATGCGGCGCGATCCGAGCGCCTTGTAGAAGGCGTTGCGGAACATCGGCGCGAGCACGTTGGCGCCGCCCGCGCTGCCGACGAGATGCGCGAAGGCATCGGGGCCGTCGCGCGCTACGATGGCGCGGATGCGCTCGCTGATTTCGGCGATCGCCTGCTCCCAGGAGATGGTGTGCCACGTGTCGCCGACCCGCTTCTGCGGCGCGGTGATGCGGTCCGGGCTGTGCTGCACCTGGTCGAAGTGGATGCCCTTGACGCAGGAGTAGCCCTTGCTCACGACGTGGGCGCGGTCGGGCCGGATCGCCACGACGCGATTGTCCTCGACGTCGACCTCGAGCCCGCATGTGGCCTCGCAGGTGCGGCAGAAGGTGTAGCGGGTATGCGCCATGGTGCGGCCCTCGCGCTGCGGTGAAGTCAGTGTAACGCCTGCCGCGCCGCGCGGGACCGTTTCCGGCCCGCGCCGCCCCGTCAGCGTCCCCTGGTCCGCTCGGGGCGCCGGGCGCTACCCGCGAAAGTGCGGTATGACCTTCTCCCCGATATTGCGGATGGTCTCCATGATCGCCGCGTGCGGGATGCCTCCCATCTGGAACATGAACAGGATCTCGTCGGCGCCGGCCTCCTGCAGCCGCGTGACGTAGCGGATGCAGTCCTCGGGAGTGCCGTAGGCGTCCTGCGCCACCGTGTAGTTGCTGGTGTGTTCGTCGCCCGCGGTGATCTTCTCCTCCGACAGGTAGGTGATCACCTGCTCCTTGCCCCTGGCCAGCACGGCGGCATGCTCCTCGGCGCTGAGCTCCTCGTCGACCGTGGGCTTCGGTCCGCCCTGGTACCAGTGCGCAATGGCCTCGGCGAAGAAGCGCTGGCCACGCAGGCCGATGCGGCGCGCTTCGTCACGATCTTCCAGCACGCAGGCCGCGCACAGCGCCGCGAGGTGCTCGGTGGGACGGTAGCCGACCTGGTCTTCCGGCTTGCGATTGCGGAAATGCTCGCGGTAGATCGCGTTCTTGCGCGCGATCTCGTCCGGTCCGCTGAAGCCGAGCACCAGCGCGCCGATGCCGCGCGAGCCCGCGAGTTGCAGCGTGGCCTCGCGGGTGCACGCGTAGTAGAGCGGCGGGTGCGGCGTCTGCTTGGGCTTGGGGTGAATCGGACGGCGCGGGATCTTGACGTAGGTGCCGTCGTGCTCGATCTCCTCGTTCACGAAGATCTTCGGGATCAGGTACATCGACTCGTCGATCATCGGCTGGAGTTCGTTCAGGTCGTAGCCGAAGGTGCCAGCCTCCTGCTGCGTGCCGCCCTTGCCCATGCCGAAATGCACACGCCCGCCCGAGAGGATGTCGAGCGTCGCGATGCGCTCGGCGACCTTCACCGGGTGGTTCATCGCCGGCGGCAGGCAGACGACGCCGTGCCCGATGCCCAGCGTGGTGGTGCGACCGGCGAGGTAGGCCAGGAAGGTTTCCGGCGCGGACATGTGCGCGTACTGCGTCAGCGCCGTGTGTTCCACGGCCCAGACGGTGTCGAAGCCCATCTTCTCGGCGTACACCGCCTGCTCCACGCATTCGAGAAAGCAGCGCTGCTCGCTCTCGGGCGAGGTGTCCACCATCTGCGCTTCGTAAATTATCGAAAACTTCATGCCTGCTCTCCACTCTTGCGGGATTATTGGAATCGATAGTTGGTCATGGCGGACGGCGCCACTCAAACGCTTGATAGTTGCAGGCGGCGCGACCGCTGTCCTGCTTCATTTGGATTAGCCCGTCGTGCCGGCACAGGGACTCGCGCGCGGCCCCATTTGGGTACATACTGCAACAGGACCGGTCGTGGCGTCGCCACGAGTCGTGGCCGATCCTGAATCTGCCTGTCGATACAAACAAGACCAGACGCCAGAGGTGACTCATGCCGACCATTGTTTCCGCACCCAAGTACCGCGCCAGCGCGCTCGCTCTCGCCATTGCCGCCACGGGCGGCATCGCCCTTCCCGCCTCGGCCCAGGACGCACGGGCCAGCGCTCTCGAGGAAGTCATTGTCACGGCGCAGCGCCGCGAGCAGTCCCTGCAGAACACCCCGATCGCGATCACCGCGTTCACCACCGACAGGCTCAACGATCTCGGCGTATTCGACGTCTCGCAGGTAGGCAATTTCGCGCCCAACGTCACGATCCAGAAGCAGCCCTCCTCGAACTCGAACATGAACATCTCCATCCGCGGTGTCGGCCAGGGCGAGACCTCGCTGCTCGCGGACCCCAAGGTCGGCCTCTATATCGACGGCGTGTTCATGAGCAAGCAGGTCGGCGCCGTGTTCGACGTCGCGGACCTGGAGCGCATCGAGGTGCTGCGCGGCCCGCAGGGTACGCTGTTCGGCCGCAACACCACGGGGGGCGCGGTCAACGTGACCACCAAGAAGCCCACCGGCGAACTCGGCGGCAAGGCCGAGGCCTCGGTAGGCAACTTCGGCTACATGCGCTACGGCGGCAGCCTGGATCTGCCGGCGGTCTCGAACCTCGCCGCCAAGATCTCCTACAACCACATGGAGACCGATGGCTGGGCCGACAACAACTACGACGGCCCCCCGCAGCAGCCGGCGACCCGCATCGAGGAGGACCTGGCCTCGGAGGACAACGACAGCTACCGTATCGCGCTGCGCTGGACGCCGTCCGAGAGCCTGAGCTTCGATTATTCCTACGACAAGACCGACAACGAGGGTGTGCCGGCGCCGTTCCAGGTAGTGAAGGTCCACGACAACATCTACAACTACGACGGCAGCCAGACGCCGTTCCCCTACACCTTCCTCGGCGGCTCGCTGTACCAGCAGATGGCCGCCACCGTGGGCGACCCCGACAAGCGCCGCGACGACTACGAGCTCGATGCGGTGACCACCGAGTGGCTCGAGGTCGAGGGCCACAGCTTCACCGTCGCCTGGGATGTCACGGACAGCTTCACGCTGAAGTACATCTTCGGCGACCGCGAAACCGATTCCGGCTACGAGAGCACCGACCTCGACGGCGGCGCCTACACCGGGCGCGACCTGTTCTACGGTGTCTTCGCGGGGAATCCGGGCGAGATCCCCAAGCCCGGCTTCAACGCCTCGATCGACGTGGGCACCATCGAGATGCAGTCGCACGAGTTCCAGCTCATCGGCGTGGCCTTCGACGAACGCCTGCACTACACCGGCGGCTTTTTCTATTACGAGGAAGAGACCGCGCAGGACAACCCGCAGACCTTCTCGCTGCCGATCGCATTCGTCGCCACCCGTGGCGCCAACACCCCGGTGCTCGGACCGTTGTACAACGCGGCCGGTTTCTGCCCGCCCGAACTCGGCGGCGCGGTCTGCGTGGGCTCGCAGCGTCTGCCGATCCCGGGCGCAACGGATCCCTACATCGCCGGATTGACGGACTTCTTCTACGGCCAGGACACGGAATCGTGGGCGGCCTACGGCCAGACCACCTATGCCCTCACCGATCAGTTCGACCTGACGCTCGGCATCCGCTACACCGAGGACGAGAAAGATGCGTTCCTCTACAACCAGAACATCGCCGGCTTCACCAAGGACGACCCGATCACGGCCGACGACGAGTGGGACAACATCAGCTACAAGATCAACGGCAACTACGCGTTCACGGATGATTTCAGCGTCTACCTGACCTACGCGACGGGCTACAACGGCGGCGGCTTCAATGCGCGCGCGAGCAACGTGGCCTCGTTCCAGACACCGTTCGAGGAGGAGGAAGTCGAGACCTGGGAGCTCGGCCTGAAGTCGGAATGGTGGGACAACCGCGTGCGCTTCAACGCCGCGATCTTCACCAACGACTACACCGACATCCAGATCGCGCAGTTCGAGGCGGGCACCGGCGGTGCGTCGAGCCGTATCGTGAACGCGGGCCAGGGCACCTACGAGGGCTTCGAATTCGACCTCGTCGTGGTACCGGTCGACGGCCTGTCGATCGACGCGACCTACGGCTACCTCGACGCCGAGTTCGACGAGTACCTGGCGCGCAACCCGGCGACGAACCAGCTGGTGGACATCTCCGACAACACCACGGTGGCACAGGCACCCGAGAACACCGCCTCGCTGGGCGTGCAGTACGACTTCGAGCCCTTCAGCTTCGGTGCGCTGTCGGCACGCATGGACGTGTCCTACAAGGACGAGTTCGTGTTCCACCCGTTCCAGAACCTCTACGACTCCGCCGATGACCGCACGCTGGTCAACGGACGCCTCAGCCTGAACGAGATCAAGATGGGCTGCTGCGAGAAGGGCGCGCTGCGCGTGTCGCTGTGGGGCAAGAACCTGACCGACGAGGAGTACCGCAACTGGGGTATCGACTTCGGTTCGCTGGGCTGGGCGGGCGACGTATATGGGGAGCCGCGCACCTACGGACTCGACGTGGTCTACAGCTACGAATGAGCCGAGCATCGGCGAACGACTGAGCGGCCTTCGGGCCGCTCTTTTTTGCCTTCAGTTCACGCGAGCCGGGAGAGCTCCCGGGCCGACGATCAGAGCGTGAATCCCGCGTGGGTCGCCATTCATGGCGACAGCCACGATCAGAGCATGAATCCCTCGAGCGGCTCGCGGCCGTCCAGCGTGCGTACGCCAACACCCAGCTCCCGCAACAGCGGCAGGCTCAGCACGCAACGCCCGGAGAGCTGCTCCGGCGGCCGCGAGCAGAGCGCGAGCGCCGCCTCCGCCATCGCTTCCACGGGCTCGATGTGCGCGCCGGCGTCGATGGTCCCGGTCTCCAGCGCGCCTTCGCTCGCGACGGCCTCCACCGGCGCCAGCGTGTTCACCGCGATGCGCCGCGCGCAGAGTTCCGCCGCGAGTCCCGCCGACATGCGTTCCAGCGCGGCCTTGGTGGAACCATAGAGCGTGGGCCCGCTGTGCACGTGGAACTGGAAATAGCGGTTCGCGGCGTCGTAGGGCGCGGGCGCGGGATGATTCGAGGTGGCGCTGGAGAGGTTGAGGATCCAGCCGCCACCGCGCTCGGCCATGCTCGGGATCGCCTGCTGCGAGAGTTCGAGCGGCGCGAAATAGTTGATCTCGAAGGCGAGCCGCGTGTCCTTCGGCGCCTGCTTCACGGTGGGCCGGAAGCGCGCCCACGCGGCGTTGTTGACCAGCACATCGACGCCGCCGAAGTGCGCGATCGCCTCGGGCACGATACGCGCGCGATCCACGGGATCACCCAGGTCCGCCTGCACGCAGAGGCATTGCGCGCCGAGCGCGCGAATGCGCGCCGCGGTTTCCTCCAGCGAGCCGGGCAGCTTGCCATCGGGCTGCACGGTGCGCGCGGTGATCACCACTCTCGCGCCCTCGGCCGCGAAGCGCAGCGCGATCGCCGCACCGATGCCGCGGCTCGCGCCGGTGATGATCGCCACCCTGTTCTCCAGTATCCCGGGCATGCTGTGCTCCCTTGCTGCTCGAATGATGGCGAAAGCGCCGCTGCACCCGGTCTCAGGCCACCTGCACCGGATCGAAGCGGATGCGCATCTCCTTGATGCCGTTGACGAAGAACGATCGCACGTAGCGCGGCGGCGCGAGCAGGCGCGGATTGCGCAGCCGCGGGATGATCTCCTCGAACATCACCCGCAACTCGAGGCGCGCCAGGTGCGAGCCGATGCAGAAGTGCTGCCCGATGCCGAAGGAGCGCAGCTCGTTGTAGAGCTCGGGCATGCGCTCGGCGCGCCTCACGTCGAAGCGCATCGCGTCCTCGCCGAACACCTTCTCGTCGTGGTTGACCGCGTGGTAGTGCAGCAGGATCTTGTCGCCCTTGCGGATCTGCTGACCCGCGAGCTCCACGTCCTGCATCGCGGTGCGCCGCATCGCGATGAAGGCGGTATTGTAGCGCAGGATCTCCTCGCAGGCATCGGCGATGCGGTCGGGGTTGTCCACCAGGAACTGCAGCTGCTCGGGGTTCTCCATCAGCAGGCGCATGCCGTGCGCGATCACGGTGCGAGTGCTCTCGTTGCCGCCCACCAGCGTGAGCACGAACATCCAGCCGAACTCCTCCTCGGTGAGCGGACGGCCGTCGATGCGCCCATCCAGCAGCGCGCCCAGCACGTTCTTGCGCGGCGCTCGATGATGCTCGGCGGCAAGGCGCATCGCGTACTCGATCACCTTCAGCGAGGCGAGCTGGCCGTCGAGCTCCGACACCGACATGTCGGGGTCGTCGGCGAAGATCATGGTGTTGGTCCAGTTGAAGAAATCCTTGCGGTCGGCCACGTCCACTCCCAGCAGGTCGAGGATCGCCAGCAACGGCAGCTCCGCCGCGACCTCCTCGACGAACTCGCACTCCCCGCGCGGCAGCACGGCGTCGACGATGCGCCTGGCGTGCTCGCGGAACGCCGGCTCGTAGGAGTCGACCGCACTCGGGGTGAAGGCCGCGCGCATGATGCGGCGCACCTTCTGGTGCAGCGGCGGGTCCATGCCGATGATGGTCTTGCGATGGACGTTCTCCACCATCTCCTGCGCATATTCCGACGGGAACGGCGAGCGCTCGGCAGAGGAAAACAACTGCGGATGCTTCGAGACGTAGTCGAGCTCGTGCTGCCCCACGATGGCCCAGTACGGCACGCCGGTGCGCGGATCGTCGTGCCGGACCACCGGGCCCTGCTCGCGATAGCGCCGGAGCTCGGCGTAGGGCATGCCCTGGGCGTAGGTGTCCGGATCGATCAGGTTGGCGAACGGGCACGCGCTCATGGCTTTCTCCAGGAATGCACTAAAGCCCGTGAGTCTAGCGACGGCCGTTGCGCGACGTCCAGAGCGCAACGAGCCCGGCAGATTACGCGGGCGTAATCCGCGCGCCTGCCGACGCACTTGCGACACAAATACCGCGGGCCGGCGCATTTCCCGCCCAGCACATACAATTGAGGCGCGAGCTGCCGAGGGGTCGGGTAGCCGCGGACAGGGAGCATTTTTCGGGGAGGATCCAATGACGGATTGGCTGTGCGGCTTCGCGCTGTTCGCCGGAATCTTTTGCGGCGATGCGGGCACCACGCTCAGCGGTTACGTGGAGGGAGAGACGCTGTTCGTGGCGCCGATCGCGGTGAACCGCATCGCCACACTCGCCGTGCGCCGCGGCGACGAGGTGAAGGCCGGCGCGACGCTGGCCACCATGGACGCCGACGACGCCCGCTTCGCGCTGGAGGCCGCGCGCGCGCGGCTGGCCGAGGCCGAGGCGCGTCTGGGCAATCTCACCACCGGCAAGCGCTCCGAGGAAATCGCCGTGATCGAGGCCAACCGGGCCGCGGCACGGGCCGATCTCGCCCAGACCGAGCTCGACCTGCAGCGCGTGACCGGTCTGGTGCGGCGCAAGATGCAGAGCCAGGCCGAGCTCGACAAGGCCCGCACCGCACACAACGTGGCCGTGGCACGGCTGCGCGAGATGGACGCCAATCTGCAGGTCGCCGGCATCGCCGCGCGGGTGCAGGAAATCGAGGCGGCGCGCCGCGTGGTGGACGCCGCGGGCGCGGAGTTGCGCGACGCCGAGTGGCGGCTGGCGCAGCGCACCCTGATCGCACCGAGCGACGGGCGCGTGGAGGAGATCATCCGCTACGCCGGCGAGACTGCGGGCCCGGCCGCGCCCGTGCTCACGCTGCTGCCGCCGGACAACCGCAAGCTCAGGCTGTTCGTCCCGCAAGCGCTGCTCAGCCGGGTGCAGGTCGGCGACACGCTCGCGCTCGGCTGCGACGGCTGCGCGCCCGGGCTGCAGGCACGGGTCGACTTCATCGCCAGCGCGCCGGAGTTCACCCCGCCGGTGATCTACTCGGTCGAGAGCCGGCAGAAACTCGTGGTGCTGGTCGAGGGCGAGCTGCTCGGCGAGGCACGCGGCCTGGCACCCGGTCAGATCGTCGACATCAGGCTCGGGGCGCCGACCGGTTCATGAACGTCATCGACGTCAGCGGGCTGACCAAGCGCTTCGGCAACAGGACGGTGGTCGACAACATCGGCCTGCGCGTGCGCGAACGCGAGATCGTGGGCTTTCTCGGGCCCAACGGCAGCGGGAAGACCACGACGATCCGCATGCTTTGCGGACTGCTGGTGCCCGATGCGGCCGCGGGCAGTTGCCTCGGCTTCGACGTGCTGCGCGACGCCGAGCACATCCGGCTGCAGACCGGCTACATGACCCAGAAGTTCTCGTTCTACGAGGACCTGACGATCCGCGAGAACCTCGACTTCGTCGCGCGCCTCTACGGCCTTCGCCCGCGCCGGCTGAAGGTCGAGGAAACCCTGGAGCGCATCGGTCTCGTCGACCGGCGCGACCAGCTCGCCGGATCGCTCTCCGGCGGCTGGAAGCAGCGCCTGGCGCTAGCCGCCTGCGTGATGCACGAACCGAAGCTGCTGCTGCTCGACGAGCCGACGGCCGGAGTCGATCCGCAGGCGCGGCGCGAGTTCTGGGACTCGATCCACGCGCTCTCCGACTCGGGTGTGACGGTACTGGTCTCTACGCACTACATGGACGAGGCCGAACGCTGCCATCGCATCGTCTACATCATGGACGGCGTGATCCTCGCCGACGGCACCATTGCCGAGCTGCTCGCCGATGCCGGGCTGCACACCTTCACGGTGCAGGGCCCCGACGTCACCCGACTGCGCCCGCGCCTCGAACGCCAGCCCGGCGTGGAACAGGTCGCGCCCTTCGGCGACACCCTGCACGTGACCGGCACCGACCGCGCGGCGCTGCTCGCCGCCATCGAGCCGCTGCGCGCCGACGGCTCCTGGACGTGGACCGAGGGGGAAACCTCACTGGAAGACCTGTTCATCCATCTGGCCGCCCTACACCGCCGCGGGGCTGCCGATGCGCGCTAGACCCGCCTTGCTGGCGCGCCTCGCGACGCAGTTGCGCCACCTTTCGCTGCGGCGCATCGGCGCGGTGCTGATCAAGGAGTTCATCCAGCTCAGGCGCGACCGCATGACCTTCGGCATGATCCTCGGCCTGCCGCTCGCGGAACTGGTGCTGTTCGGCTTCGCGATCAACAGCGACCCGAAGCAGCTGCTGACCGCCGTATTCGTGCAGGACCACAGCGCCTACAGCCGCGCCGTCATCAACGCCTTCGAGAACTCGGGTTACTTCCGCATCGTGCGCGAGAACCGCAGCCAGGCCGAGGGGGAGCGGCAACTCCTGCGCGGCGATGTCACCTTCGTGCTGACGATTCCCGAGGAATTCTCGCGCGCGCTGTTGCGCAACGAGCGCCCGCAGGTGCTACTGCAAGCCGATGCCACCGATCCGGCGGCAGCGTCGAACGCGCTGGCCGCCGCATCGCAGCTCGCGCACACCGCCCTCGCGCACCAACGCCTCGCCGCGGCCGGGGTCGAGTCGGGAGCGCCGCCGTTCGCGGTGGTGGCGCATCGCAGCTACAACCCCGAGGGCATCTCGCAGTACAACACCGTGCCGGGGCTGCTCGGCGTGATCCTCACGATGACGATGGTCATGATGCCGGCGCTGGCGCTGACGCGCGAACTGGAGCGCGGCACCATGGAGAACCTGCTGGCGCTGCCGGTGTCGCCTGCAGAGATCATGTTCGGCAAGGTACTCCCCTACATCGGCATGGGCGCGGTGCAGGTGATGATCGTACTCGCCGTCGCGCGCTGGCTGTTCGCGGTGCCGATGCTCGGCTCCTACCCGCTGCTGTTCGCGATGGTGGCCGTGTTCGTCGTCAGCCTGGCCACGATGGGCTACCTGATCTCGACCGTTGCGCGCAACCAGATGCAGGCCCTGCAGATGACCTTCTTCTTTTTCATGCCCTCGATGCTGCTGTCGGGGTTCATGTTCCCGTTTCACGGCCTGCCCGGCTGGGCGCAGGCCATCGGCGAAGTGCTGCCCCTCACGCACATGCTGCGCATCGTGCGCGGCATCATGCTGAAGGGCGCGGGATTCGCCGAGGTTGCGCCGCACCTCTGGCCGCTGCTGCTGTTCCTGCTGGCGGTGACGATGGTCGCGCTGACACGCTTTCGCCGCACCCTCGACGCCTGACACCGGCCACCCGACGCGCGCCCCACGTCGCGTGCGCGGCCGCAAGTTCCTGGCGTTGACACATTGTCGGACAACGGACACTATCGCGGCGCCGCCATCGCGCATCCACCGGTCGCGCGGGCTTCCGGAACCCTTGCATGTCAGAGAACCCCGGCTTCGGCTTCGCGCCGTTCAAGCGTGCCCCGGCCTACCAGGTCGTGAGCGACAAGATCCGCGAGGCAATCCTCGACGGGCGCATCCCCGCCGGCAAGCTGCTGCCCACCGAGACCGCGCTGGCCGCGCAGTTCGGCGTGACGCGCTCGACGCTGCGCGAGGCCATCCGGCTGCTCGAGCAGAGTGGTCTGCTGGGCCGCGCCGGGCGCAAGCGCCTCGAGGTGCGCCTGCCCTCGCTGGAATCGGCCTCGCGCTCGGTCAACGCCGCGATGCAGATGCACCGCGTCACCTTCAAGGACCTGTGGGAGGTCTCGATGGGACTGGAGCCGCTGGCGGCGCGCCTCGCCTGCGCCACGGCCGGCACGGACTTCAAGCACCGCCTTGCGGCCAACCTCGAGCGTACAGCGGCGGCGCTGGACGACGACGAGGAACTGCTGGAAGCCGAAATCGAGTTCCACGACCTCGTCGCGCAATCGACCGGCAACCACGCCCTGCTGCTGGCGCGCCAGCCGCTGAACCAGCTGTTCTACCCGGCCTTCCGCCCGGTGATCGAGCGCCTCAAGCCCGGGCGGCGCATCCTCGAGTCGCACCGGCGCATCCACGAGGCCATTCTCGCCAACGATCCCGATACGGCCGCGCAGTGGGCCGAGAAGCACATGCTCGATTTCCGCCGCGGCATCCTGATGGCGAAGCTCGATTTCGAGGGAGCGGTGAACCCGAACACTTGACGCGCGCCCGGGGCACAAGCCAAGCTCCGTCCCGCACATGAACAACGCCCTCACGCCCCGCCTCGAACTCGTCACCTGCGTGCTCTTCGCCGCCGCGCTGCTGCTGACGCTGCAACTGCACCTGCTGCCCTCGCTGCTGGCGGGCCTGCTGGTCTACGCGCTGGTGCACATGCTGGTGCCGCTGCTGCGCCTGCCGGTATTCGGCCACGAGGGCGCGCGCCTGGTCGCGGTGACGCTGATCGCCACCGTGGTGATCGCACTGATCGCGCTGGCCGCCGTGAGCCTGAGCTCCGTGCTGCGCCACAGCGGCGAGAGCATCCCGGTGCTGGTGCACCGCATGGCCGAGATCATCGACGACTCGCGCACCCGCCTGCCGCCATGGCTGTTCGAAAATCTGCCGGCGAATGCCGACGCGCTACGCGCGGCGGCCGTGACCTGGCTGAAGGAAAATGCCGAGTTCTTCCAGGTGGCAGGCACCGGCTTTGGCCGCGCGCTCGCGCACATCCTGCTCGGCATGGTGATCGGGGCGCTGCTGTCGCTGGAGGCCGCGAGCTCGCGCCACGGCTCGGCCCCGCTGGCGCGCTGCCTGGCCGAACGCGCGACGCGGCTGAGCGACGCCTTCCGCCGCGTGGTGTTCGCGCAGTTCTGGATCTCCGCCATCAACACGGCACTCACCGCCGTGTTCCTGGTGGCGGTGCTGCCGCTGCTCGGCGTCGAGCTGCCGTTCACGAAGACGCTGTTGCTGATCACATTCGTGGCCGGGCTGATCCCCATCCTCGGCAACCTGATCTCCAATACCGCCATCTGCATCGTGGCGCTCAGCCAGTCGCTGGTCCTGGCGCTCGGCGTGCTGCTCTACCTGGTGCTGATCCACAAGCTCGAGTACTTCCTGAACGCGCGCATCGTGGGCAGCCACATCCAGGCGCGAGCATGGGAAATGCTGCTGGCGATGCTGGTGATGGAAGCCGCCTTCGGCATCCCCGGGCTGATCGCCGCCCCGATCTTCTACGCCTACGCCAAGGACGAGCTCGCGAGCCGCAAGCTCATCTGAACAACCGTAGGTCGGGCTTGTAGGTCGGGTTTCAACCAGAAAAGGGCTCGGCAAAGCCGAGCCCGCCGCATCCCCGCAGGTTCCCGGGAGCACCCGTCGGCATGAATGCCAACCTACAGGAGTTCCCTGGCCAGGAATTCCATGTTCGCCACCGTGAGATCGAAGTCCCCGCTGTGCCCGATCAGCAGCGAACTCACGCGCGCCTTCTTCCAGTCCTGCAGGCGCTCGCGGATGCGGGCTTGCGGGCCGAGCAGCGAGATCTCGTCGACCAGCGCGTCCGGGACCGCATCGACCGCCTCCTGCTGGCGTCCGGCGAGGAACAGGTCCTGGATCTTCTGGGCGTCGTCGGCGTAGCCCATGCGCCCCAGCAGGTTCTTGTGGAAATTCATGCCCTTGGCGCCCATCCCGCCGAGATACAGCGCCATCGTCCACTTGCCCGGCACGAGGGCCTGCTGCAGATCGTCGTTGATGGCGAGATTCACCATCGCCGCGATCTCGAAATCCGGGCCTGCCGCCTGCAGGCTGTCGGCGAAGATGTCCATCTTGTACGGCGAGCAGAAGATCGGCAGCCAGCCGTCGAAGGCCTCGGCCGCGAGCGCGACGTTCTTCGGGCCCTCGGCGCCGAGCACCACGGGAATGCGCTTGCGCAGCGGATGGGTGATGCTCTTCAGCGGCTTGCCGAGCCCCATGCCGTTATTGCACGGCAGGTTGTACTGCTCGCCGTGAAACTCCAGCGGCTCCTCGCGTGCGATAGCGCGGCGGAAGATCCGGATCCACTCGCGCGTGCGTTCCAGCGGCTTCGTGAACGGCTGCCCGTACCAGCCCTCCACCACCTGCGGCCCCGACACGCCGACACCGAGGATCAGCCGCCCGTTGGAGATGTGGTCCAGCGTGAGCGCGGTCATGGCGGCACAGGTGGGCGTGCGCGCGGAAATCTGCATCACGCCGGTGCCGAGCCGGATGCGCTTCGTCGAGGCCGCGATCGCCGCCAGCGGGGTGAAGCAGTCCGACCCGTAGGCCTCCGCTGTCCACACCGAATCGAAGCCCAGGCTCTCGGCCACCTGCGCCAGTTCGATGAAGCGCGGCGTGGGGTGCTTCTGCCAGTATCCGAGTTGCAGTCCGAGTTTCATGATGGTTCTCCGTGCAGGGTGGCTTCAATGGCGCAACGAGTATAGGGCGGCGCGGGGCGCGGATCAGTGACCGCGGCGCCGCGCGTCGGCTGACCAAAGCGCTCAGCCCGCGGCTTGCCGTTCCGTAACTTGCGCCGTGCGGCCGCCCCACCCTAACCTCGCCTCACCAGCTTTCCGGGGCAGACAGCGCATGTCACAGCAGGCCGCCAACAGGGGTCTCATAACGCGTTTCTGGAACGAGGTCTACGTCGCACGGGACTACGACGCGGTCGGGCGCTATTTCGCCGCCGACGGCGTTTACGTCGACGTGCCGGTTCCGGATTCCGCGGCAACCGGGCCGCAGGCCGTGGCGAGGCGGCTTCGCATCGGACACGAACCGGTGGAGCGCTTCACGCACCAGATCCACCGCATGGTCACTGAAGGCAGCGCCGTGATCACCGAGCACACCGAGACCTGGCATTTCCACACCGGCGAGGTGGTCGCACTGCCCTTCGTCTCGGTGATGGAAGTCGAGGACAACATGATCCGGCTGTGGCGCGACTACTGGGACATCAATACGCTGATGTCGAACGCGCCGCAGTGGTGGCTCGAGCACATCATGCAGTTCAGCGTCGCGGATTTCGCGTAGGTCCGGCTTCAGCCGGAAGATTGTCCGCATGAATGCGGACCCACGGGCGTCGCGCTATTCGCTGAAGCGCTGCAGGTAGGCGATCAGGTCGGCGCGACGCTGAGCGTCGGGCACACCGGGCGTCATCATCGTGGTACCCGGGAGGAAGGTCGCCGGATTCGCGAGCCAGGCGTCGAGATACTCCGGCGTCCAGACGAGGCCGGAATCCTTCAGCGCCTGCGAGTAGTAGCCGAAGCCTTCCTGCGTCCCGGCCTTGCGGCCGAAGATGTTCCACAGCGCAGGGCCGTTCTGGTGGCCGGCGCCCTGCTCGGGCCAGTGACAGGTGCGGCAGGAACCGAATACCACGCGCCCGCGTTCGGCGTCGCCCGCGGGCATTTCCGCCATCGCCAGACCGCTGAGCAGCGCCAGCGCCAAGCCCGCGATCCGCACCCGGTTCATCACGCCGTCTCCCTGGCCGCATGGCGGCCCGCGCGCCGCCCGAAAAACGTGCAGTCTCCAACCGATATGCCGCTCGCGATGTACGGCGCGGTGGGCAGGCCGGCGGTGGTGCGCCCGGCGGCATACAGGCCCGGGATCACGCTGCCGAAGACATCGAGCACCTGCGAATCCACCGTGGTCTCCAGCCCGCCGAAGGTGTGCGAACAGCAGAACGCGCGCGTGACGTCGAGTTCGTAGAGACGCAACGGCGCCGTCGCCAGAGGCGCGAGGAACTTCGGGTGCTTGTGCAGCAGCGGATCCTCGCCGCGCGCCGCGGCCGCGTTGTACGTCGCCACCGTGTGCGCCAGCGTGCCGGCGACAAAACCGCCCTTGGCCTCGAGTTCCCCGATGCTCTCGGCCTCGGCGAGCAGCGGCATGCGGAAATCGCCCGGATCGTAGCTGCAGTCGGCATCGGTAACGAGGAACGCCTTGCCGTGCTGTGTGTAGGCCGTCTCGTGGCCGATGCACGCGTAGTAAGAATCCTCGGCAATGAATCGCTGCGCGCGCGCGTTGACGACGATGCCCTTGATCACGCGCTCGGGCGGGTAGACCGGCAGGATCGCGAAGCCCTGGTGCATGCGCACGGCCGCCGCGCCGGCGCCCATACCCATCTGGATGCCGATACCGAGATCGCCCGCGTTCGCCCACGGCGTCGAGCACTCGTAGAGCTCCGGCGCGTAGCGGCGCACCATCTCGCGGTTGTGGATGAAACCGCCGCAGGCGAGCACCACGCCGCGGCGCGCGCGCGCCGATTTCGTGACCCCGTTCGCGGTGAACTGGATGCCCGTCACGCGTCCGTCGCCCTCGCGCACGAGGCGCTCGCAGGAGACCGCGGTCATCATCTTCACGCCGGCGGCCTGCGCCGCCGCGAGCAGCGCCTCCATCATCGCGCGACCGCCGGTGTGCCCCATTACCGCAGGTACGTGACCGCGCGGTGCCGGACGCGCGATATCGCGCCACGGGTGCGCCAGCTCGCAGCCGGAGTAATACAGCGAGGAGTCGTCGTAGGGCAGTTCCTTTTCCTGGCTGAACTTCGGGATATAGCGCACACCGTGATCGACCATCCACTGGAAGTGCTCGAGACTTGCCTCGCAGTAGAGCGCTATCTTGTCGAGCCGCGGATGCAGGCCGCCCGCGGCGACGATGAAATCGTGCATCGCCTCGACGCTGTCCTCGAAGCCGAGCGCCTTCTGCAGCGGCGTGCCGCCGCCGAGGTAGCACACCCCGCCCGACATCGCCGAGGAGCCACCGAGCTTCGGCAGGCGCTCGAGCACCAGCACCTCGGCACCCGCCGCGCGCGCCTCGATGGCGGCGCTGATGGCAGCGGCCCCGGAGCCGGCGATCACCACGTCGGCGCTGTGGTCCCAGGCGCGCACCTCGGCGCTGGCGGCGGGCTGGCGCGGTTCGCAGCCCACGCTGGCCGCAAGTCCCGCGAGCCCCAGGCCGGCCAGCACGCGACGGCGTGATCTATCGGTCTCGCTCATGTATTCACTCCGCCGGTCTCCTGATCGCGCGCGGCACTCAGCTCTCGGTGAGCATCGCCAGCAGGATGCGGCGCAGGCGCTGCAGGTAGCGCTTCACATCGAAGAATTCGGGCTCCAGCACCACCTCGATGACGTAGCCCGTGAGCATGCAGTGCACGGTGTAGATCGCCTCCTGCATGGCGCGATCCGTGAGCGGGCAGTCATGGAAGATGCGCCGCCACAACGCCAGGTGCGAGTGGTGGTTCAGCTTGATGCTGGCGCCGTCGCCGCCCTCGGCGCGGCTGGCCAGCAGGATTTCCAGCGTCGCCATGTACTCATCGCCGCGGTAATGCTCCCACGCGCCGTTGATGAACCGCTCCACGCGCTTTTCCAGCGCGCCGCGCGTGAACTCCTCGCCAGACATCGACGCATCGAATTTCTCGTGCGAGCGCGCCAGCACCTGCTCGAGGATCTCGTGCTTGCCGCCGAAGTGGTGCTGCACCGCGCCCCAGGACACTCCCGCCTTGCGCGCGATGCGCGTGGAACTCGCCGCGGCGAAACCGCCTTCGCGGATCAGCGCAATAACGGCATTGATGATCTTGTCCTGTGTCGCCTTGCTCTTCGCCGCCTGGCGTCCGAGCTCTGCGGGTTGCGTGATCGCTGCAGGTTTGGCCATGACTTCTCCGCAAGCGTTGCATCCGGGGACACGCCGTGTCCCCGGATGAAATGCTGGTTACTCAATACTCGTAGGTCAAGTCCACGCCCCAGGTGCGCGACTCGCCGAAGGGCGCGACCATCTGCGACCAGGGGAAACTCTCGATGCCGTCGAGCAGGTATTCCTCGTCGGCGAGGTTCTTGCCCCAGATGGCCACGGCGGCGCGGCCCTCGCCCAGACAGAGTTCGCGCAGCGTGAGCCGCGCGTTCCACAGGTCGTATTCGGGGATGTTGTAGCCG
Source organism: Gammaproteobacteria bacterium (assembly GCA_016718385.1). GTDB lineage: Bacteria > Pseudomonadota > Gammaproteobacteria > Pseudomonadales > UBA5518 > UBA5518. The sequence continues at coordinate 446,123 of JADKDK010000004.1, read as the reverse complement.
AACGTCGGCGTCGACACGAACTCGGACTCGTCGATCGAGGCGTAGTTCACGTTGAGCACCAGCTCGCCGTAGCCGAATGACGGGAAGGTGTAGTCGAGGTCGGCGGTGAACGAATTCTCCGGCGCGCTCGGCAGCGCGTATTTTGCGGTGTTCACGAGGTTTGCGCCGGTGGCGGGGTCGATGACTTCGTCGACGCTCGTGTCGAGGTAGCCGTAACCGAGCGTCAGCACGAGGCTGTCGGTGATCAGCGCCGTCAGGTCGAGCTCCGCGCCGTCGATGGACGCCTTGCCGGCGTTGTACAGCACCGTGTTGGTCGGGTCGCCGATCGCGGCGAAGGACAGCTGGATGTCCTCGTAGTCGCTGGTGAACAGCGCGGCATTGAGACGCACGCGGTCATCGAGGAACTGCGACTTGATCCCGGCCTCCCAGGTGCCGACCGTCTCCTCGCTGACCGGAGTGGTCGCCGCCACCACCGACGTGCCGCGGATGTTGAAGCCGCCGGTCTTGTAGCCCTCGACGTACTTGCCGTAGACGTTGACGTCGTCACTGATGTCATAGGACACCGTGAAGTCGGCACTGGTGTTGTCCCAGGTGTCGTCGGCCTTCGTCGAGAAGAACTGGAAGCCGCTCGCGTACTGCGCGGTCTCGATCTCGCGCTCGTCCTCGCTGTAGCGCACGCCGAGCGTCAGGTGGAGCTGCTCCAGCGCCGCGGGAGTCCAGGTGAAGTGCCCGTAGAGCGCGGTCGCGTCGTTGTTCGCCGTGCTGACGCGCCGCGGCAGCTCGAACTCGTTCAGCGTCATGTCCGGCGGATACGGCGGGTAGTACGCCAGCGGCAGGGTGATGTAATCGATCGTATCCTCGTCGCCCTCTTCCTCGAAGTAGTAGGCCCCGAGCACGTACTCGAGCCCCCCGTCCATCAGCTTGCCGAGCAGCTGGAACTCCTGCGAGAACTGGTCCTGCTCGTTCAGGAACGGCGCATTGGCGAAGAGCCGCGTGGTGACCGGGTTGGCGCCATAGTCCTGGTAGATGTCCTGCTCGACCTCGCGGTAGCCGGTCAGCGACTTCAATGTCAGGTCATCGCTGATTTCCCACGCCAGCGTCAGGGAGTGGCCGCTGACCTCGACATTGCTCTCCTCGAAGGGCACGCGGGGTCTCACGTTGTCCTGGCGGTCAGACCTGAAGGGAACGCTCTCGAAACCGAACTGCGAGGGACCGATGTTCTGGTAGTAGATCGTCCCGGAATCGACATCGGAGTAGTCGTAGGCGTAGTCGGCGCTGAAGTTGTCGCTCGGCGACCAGTTGATCGCGAGACGTCCGGCCGCGCTGTCGTTGTCGCCGAAGTTCGGACCCCGGCCATCGTTCTCGATCCAGCCATCCTTTTCCGATTTCATCAGGCTCAGCTTCGCGGCGAGACCCGCCACGCGCGCCGTATCGACTTCGGCGCGCGCCTTGACGTAGTCGCGGTCGCCCGCGCTCAGTCCGCCCTTGAAGCCCCACTCGCCCTTGGGCTTCGCGGTGATCATGTTGATCGCGCCGCCGATGGTATTGCGGCCATAGAGGCTGCCCTGCGGGCCGCGCAACACCTCGATGCGCTCCAGGCTGGCGACCTCGCTGCCCAGACCGATCGAACGGGCCATGTAGATACCGTCGATGTAGACGCCGACGCTGGGGTCGGTGGACATGCCGACATCGTTGTTGCCCACGCCGCGCATGTAGGTACGCAGCGAGGCCTGGCTGTTCGGGAACTGGCGCATGGAAAGGTTCGGCACGCTGAACTGGATGTCGCCGAGGTCATCGACGTTCAGCTTCTCGAGCATGTCGGCCCCGAAGGCCAGCACCGAGATCGGCGTGTCCTGCAGCGAGGCCTCGCGCCGCTCGGCGGTAACGATGACCTCCTCGAGTCCCGTGGCCCGCGCGCCGTCTTGCTGCGCCTGCGCCCACGGAGCGGCGGCCCCGGCCACGGCCATTGCCAGCACGGTCGGCGCGAATCTGCGTATCCGGATTGCCATGATGCGTTCCCCTCGCTATTGATGTTGTTTTGTGTGAATCGGATTCGCGGATGCTGTCCCGCACCCTGCATCGGGCAGGCACCGGCCGGGCAGGCACCGGCCGGGCAGGCACCGGCCGGGCAGGCATCGCCCGGGCCCGCTTCGTCCCCGCCAGACAATGCTAGACGTTGGACTCGAATAAAACATTCAACGGCAATGGTATTTTTGGCACCCCGCACGCCTGCTCACAGGGCCGTGCCGGCGCGCATGCCATCCTCCACGGCCTTGCGCAGCAACCCGGGACCGGTGCAATCGCCGATGGCGTGGATCTCCCCGACGCGCCCGCCCAGCGCATCCGCCAGGCGCGTGTCGGGCGCCGGGCTGCCGGCAATGATCACCGTGTCCGCCGGCACGCTGCCGGCACGCCCGGCATACTCGAAGCGCACCGCACCGGCGTCGATACCTGTCAGCCGCACACCGCCGAGCACCTCGACGCCGAGGCGGTCGAGCGCGCTCAACTGCTCCTGGCGACGCTTGGGCCCGACATCCTGCGCGAACCACTGGTCTTCGGCGATGAGGCTCACGCGCCGACCGCGGTGCGCGATGAAATCCGCGAGCTCCACCGCCGGCAGGTCCGAACCGATCACGCACACCCGCTTGCCGAGCGGCAGGAAGTGCCGGCTCGCCGCGCGCACATGGCCCGGACGCAGCCACTGCTGTACGCGTGGCATCACGTGATGACCGAGCAGCTTCAGCAGCGCGGGCCAGCGCGCGGCTTCTTCGGCCGACAGCGTGCCCGAGAACCAGCCGCGCACCTCGGTCGCGTCGTAGACGTGCGCCGCCTCCATCCCCGGGATCACCGGCCGGACCATCCTTGCGCCCGTCGCCACGACCACCGCGTCGGCATCCGCGCACTCCGCGGACTCCAGCGCGCGGCCCAGCTCCACCCTGACCGGCAGGCGGCTCATCGCGCCGAGCAGGTAGTCGAGCAGGCGCTGGTTGTCCGCGTGCACGATCGAGGCATAGAACAGCGAGCCACCGAGCCGTCCGCCGCGCTCGACCAGGCGCACCTCATGGCCTCGCAGCGCCGCGACGCGCGCGGCCTCCATGCCCGCCGGCCCGCCGCCGACGACCAGCACGCGCTTGCGCACGGCGGCCGGCGTGATCGCCAGCTCCGCTTCGCGCCCGCTCTGTGCGTTCACGGCGCAGTTCATGTTGGCGTCGAAGGGCGCGATCAGCATCGAGTCGATGCAGTTCTGGCACGACAGGCAGCGGCGGATCTCCGGCGTGCGACCGCTCAGCACCTTCGCGGGCAACTCCGGGTCCGCCAGCAGCGGGCGCGCCATTGCCACCATGTCGGCGTCACCCTCGGCGATGATCTTCTCGGCGAGGACCGGGTCGTGGATGCGCCCCACCACCATCACCGGCACGTTCACGACCTTGCGCACCGCGGCCGCGACGGCGGTGTTGTAGCCGTCGCGGTAATGCGCTCCGCAGACGATCTGCGCCACGATCTTGTCGTGCGAGACGCCGCCGCTCACCTGGAAGGCGTCGATGCCGGCCTGCTCCAGCAACGGCGCGATCAGCTGCGTGTCGTTCAGCATGCGCCCGTCGAAGGCATCCTCGTTGCCGGAGATGCGCAGCGTTATCGGGAAGTCCGCACCGGCGCGCTGCTTGATGTGGCGGATCACGCGCACCAGCAGGCGCGTGCGCCCCTCGATGGTGGCGCCGGTGTACTCGTCCTCGCGGCGGTTGCGCACCGGGCACAGGAAGCTGCCCAGCAGCATGTAGCCGTGCGCCGCGTGCAGTTCCATGCCGTCGTAGCCGGCCTCGCGCGCGCGCACCGCGGCGTCGCCATACTGCGCGATCACGCGCTCCATTTCCTCCGCTTCGAGCACCCGGCTCGGCCAGCCGGTACCGGCGTTCACGTTGACCGACGGCCCCACCGGGTCGGTCATCGACTCGGGACCGGGATGGGAGATCTGCGGCTGGATGCGCGCGCCGTGGGCATGCACCCGCCGCACCAGCTCGCGGTGTCCGGCGATGAAGCGGTCATCGCCGAGGCTGAGCGACTGCGGCTGGTAGCGCTGGGCAACATCGACGGAGCACATCTCCACCGTGATCAGTCCCACGCCGCCGCGCGCGCGCGCCTCGTGGTAGCGGATCAGGCGCTCGGTCACCTCGAAGTCCGCGCTGCCGTAATTGGTGGTCATCGCCGACATGACCATGCGGTTGCCGACCGTCATCGCACCGATGCGGATCGGGCTTGCCAGGTGTCGGAAGGATTGCATGCTGGTTTTTCTCCTCGGCTTCATCGCCCTTGTCATGGTAGCCGGCCTGGCGTAGTATAAAAACAATTCAACACCAATCTTTTTACCCAGAGGGCAGCCCCATGAGCCAGAGCAGCGACGCGAGCCGGTATCGCCCGATCCCCTTCGTCAGCGGCGCCGTTCCCGGCAGGGGCCACTTCGAGGAGTTCTGCGCCCACCCGGCCTTTTTCCTGCAGCGCGCCTTCCGCGAGTGCGGCGAGGTCTGCGAGTTCGACCAGGGCGGCATGCGCACGGTGCTGATGGTGGGCCCCGAGGCACACGAAGCCGTGTTCCGCGCCCCGGACGAGCAGCTGAGCGCGCCGGCGGCCTACCAGTACATGGTGCCGATCTTCGGCCCGGGCGTGCAGTATGGCGCCCCGATCGAGATCGAACGCCAGCAGCTGAAGATGCACGCCAAGGGACTGCGCGCCGAGCGCCTGACCTACTACGCGCCGATCGTCGCCAGGGAGGTCGAGGACTGGATTTCCGGCTGGGGCGACGAGGGCGAGATGGACTTCTACGAGGCCTTCGCGGACCTCACGATCAAGACCTCCACGCACTGCCTGCTGGGCGCCGAATTCCGCTACTCGCTGACCGACGAGTTCGCACGCCACTACCACGACCTCGGCGAAGCCGCCGATGCTGCCGGCACGGTCGATCACACCCGGCAGAAGGCCGTCTACGATCGCCGCGACCGGGCGCGCAAGGCGCTGGGGGAGTTGATCATCGAGCGCATTCACCGCCGCCGCAACGCCGGCGAGACCCACGACGACCTGCTGCAGGTCTACATGGATGCCACCCTGCTCGACGGCAGCCACCTCAGCGACGAGCAGGTCGCCGGCATGGTGGTCTGGTTCATGTTCGCCGGGCACCACACCAGCGCGAACACCGCCGCCTGGACCCTGGTGGAACTCGCGCGCTACCCGGACTTCGGCCGGGAAGTGACCGCCGAGGTCGACCAGTTGTTCGCGACCGAGACCGAGTTGAGCTTCCGCGCGCTGCGCAAGCTGCCGCTCATGGAGGGATTCATCCGCGAGATCCTGCGCGCGCACCCGCCGCTGAACGCCCTGTGCCGGCGCGTGATGCAGGACTTCCACTACAAGGACTACTGCATCGAGGCCGGCAAGAACGTGATGCTCTCGCCCTACGTCGCGCACCGGCTGCCGCAGTACTTCCCCGACCCGGAGCGCTTCGATCCGCATCGACCGGAGCCGGAGAACGTCTTCGCCTACATCCCCTTCGGTGGCGGGCAGCGCAAGTGCGTCGGCAACGCCTTCGCGCTCCTGCAGGTGAAGACCATTTTCGGCACGCTGCTGAAGGAATTCGAATTCGAGCTCGCGGGGCCCCCGGGCGAGTACCGGGAGATCATGCCCTCGCTGATCCTGCGCCCCTCGGATCCCTGCGTCCTGCGCTACCGGCGCCGCAAGCACTGAAACCACGACAACTGATGAAAATGGAGAAGGCAATGGATTTCACGGGCAAGGTCGCGATCGTCACGGGCGCCGGCGGCGGCATCGGCGAGGGCTATGCCAATGCCTTCGCGGCACGCGGCATGAAAGTGGTGGTGGCGGAGCTGAACGAGGAAGGTGGCGAACGCGTCGCGGCGGGCATCCGCGCCGCCGGCGGCGAGGCGCTGTTCGTGCGCACCGACGTGAGCGACGAAGCCTCGGCGAAGGCCTGTGTCGAGGCGGTGGCCAGCGCCTACGGCGGCATCGACTACCTGGTGAACAACGCCGCGATCTTCGGCGACATGCTCAAGGGCGGCTATCTCACCGTCGATCTCGCCTACCTCGAGAAGTTCATGCGCGTGAATGCTCACGGCTGCCTGATCATGACGCGCGCCGCGCTGCCCTACCTGGAGAAACGCCCGGGGGCCGCCATCGTGAACCAGTCCTCGACCGCGGCATGGATGAACGCGGGCTACTACGGCGTGGCGAAGCTCACGATGAACGGCATCACCACCTCGCTGGCGCGCGAGCTCGGCCCGCGCGGCATCCGCATCAACGCGATCGCGCCCGGCCCCACCGAGACCAGCGCGCTGCAGAAGACCGCCGGCGAATATGCGCAGCAGATGATCAAGACCATGCCGCTGGCGCGCCTCGGCCAGCCGCAGGACATGGCCGATGCCGTGCTGTTCCTGCTCTCGGACCAGGCGAGCTGGATCACCGGGCACATCCTCAACGTCGACGGCGGGCAGCTGATGCGGGTGTAGGTCAGCATTTATGCCGACATGTGCTTGCGGGTGGGCATTCGTGCCGACTTGCAAAAGCCTCTGGGCGATTTCGCGTGGCGGGTTCGGCGTGGCCGAACCCTTGTCGGGCTGAAGCCCGACCTACATGCCCGACCCACGCCCGACCTGGGAGCCCCGCCCAAACGAACCGGCGCTCAGAAGCGGTAGGTGCCCTGCAGCGAGTAGCTGCGCGGCCGGTCGGTGAAGGCGTAGTACGCCATCCCCGTGCCGCCGGTCAGCGTGCCCGCCAGCACACCGGTTCCGCCATAGCTGTGCGTGCGCTCGTCGGTGAGGTTGCTGCCGATCAGCGCGACTTCCCAGGTGTCGCTGCTGCTCTCGGCCAGCGCGATGCGAGCATTGACCTTGGTGAAGGCATCCTGCTCGGTGCGCGGATCGAGTTGCGGCGTCCACAGGTACGAGTCGGTGTACTGCAGGTCCACCATCGCGCGCAGCTCCAGCGCGTCCGTCACCGGGTAGTTGAAATCGGCCGTCACCACGCCTTTCCATTCGGGCGTGAACTCCTTGCGCTCGCCGCTGGCATCGCACTGTGACAGCGCTGCATTGGTCACGCGATCGGGCTCCAGCTGCGCCTGCCCGAACCAGCACTGCGCCACGTCGAAGTCATCGAACTCGAAATCCAGGTAACCGAGCGAGCCCGACAGCGTGAAGTACTCGTGCAGCAGCCAGCGTCCGTCGAGCTCCATGCCCTGCGTGGTGGCCTTGCCGGCGTTCTGCACGTTGAAGCCGACCACGCCGTCGAACACCGAGGTCTGCAGGTCGTCGTACTCGGTGTAGAACAGCGCGCCGTTCAGCTCCGCGGCGCCGTCGGCCAGCGTGGACTTGAAGCCGACCTCGAAGCTCGTCGCCTCTTCCTTGTCGAACTCCCAGGCGCCGATCACGTTCGGGCCGGTTCCAGGCACCACCACGGCCGGGTCGGGGTGGGCATTGGAACGGTTGTCGTAGCCGCCCGACTTGAAGCCCTCGACATAACTCGCGTAGAGCATCAGATCCCCGGTGGCATCCCACTGCAGGATCACCTGCGGCGTGAAGGCATCCTCGCTGCGGCTGTCCTCGAGTTCGTTGGGCTCGATGGCGAGCCGCCCCCACAGCACGTTGTACAGCGCCGAGCGCGGATCCGTGGCCGCGACCTCCAGGCCGGCGGTGTCGAAGTGCGCCTGTTTGCGGTAGCCGTCCTTGTCCTCCTGCGTATAGCGCGCGCCCAGGATCAGGCGCCACGCCTCGGTGACGTTCCAGGTCGCCTGACCGAAGGCTGCCCACACCTCCGTGTCCTGCTCGAACACGCGCCGGGTGCTGATGCCGGCGAACGGATTCGCCAGCAGGCGCAGCAGGCTGTCGGTCGGCACGTTGATACTGTCGCCGAAATCGAGGCTGCTGTCCTGGTAGAAGGCGCCCACGATATAGTCCACGGTTTCGCCGCCGGGCGAAGTCAGCCGGATTTCCTGGCTGAACTGGTCGTAGTCCTCCGACAGCCGGCTGTCGTCGAGTATCGGCGCGGCGGTGTAGTCGACGTCATAGGTCTCGCTGGTGTCGTACTCGACGTAGCCGGTCACGAAACTCAGCGTGTGGTCGCACCATTCATAGTTCGCGTCGAACAGGAAATTGTCGACGTCGTTCTCGCTGGTATCCCAGGCGCCTGCCGTGCGCTTGTCGTTGTACTCGCCGTCGTCGGGCACGAAGCTCGTGATCTTCGGCCCGGTGCGCACACCGGCATCGATCAGCGAATTGAGGTTGGCGACGAAGCGCGGCAGCGCCGTCAGGTACGAGGTGCCGGTGCCCGGGGGAAGGTCCTCGCGGATCACGTCACCCACCAGCTCGATGTTGCGGCCCACGGTGTCGAACTGTGCGTTCTCGTACTTGAACTGGATGCCCAGGGCGTCGGTGGGTTGCCAGTGCAGGCCGAGGCGCACGACCTGCTCCTCTTCCTGCGTCTCGTCGCGGTCGTTCAGCGCGGTGTTCTCCACCCAGCCGTCGATCTCGCGGTACAGCACCGACAGGCGACCGCTCAACGTGTCGGTGAGCGGGCCGGTCACCACGAAGCGGTAGTCCTGCTCGTCCGCATCGGGCTCGTAGAGCACCTGTGCCGAACCACCGAACTCGTCCTCGGGCTTCGCGGTGATCAGGCTGACGGCGCCGGCAATGCTGTTCTTGCCGAACAGGATCGGCTGCGGGCCGCGCAGCACCTCGACGCGCTCCATGTCGAACAGCGGCAGGCGCGTCAGCTGCGCCTTGCCGAAGTAGATGCCGTCGTTGTACATGCCGACGGACTGCTCGAAGGACTGGTTGATGCCGGAACTGATGCCGCGCACCGTGATCGCCGAGGAAATCCCGGTCTGGTTCATCGAGAAGTTCGGTACGTAGGCCGTCAGCTTCTCGAGGTTGGTGATGCCGACCTGTTCCATCTTCATGCCCGATACCGCGTTCACAGAGATCGGCACGTCCTGCAGGCTCTCGGTGCGCTTGGTGGCGGTGACGATGATCTCTTCGAGCTGGATCTGCGCCAGGGCCGCGGGTGCCAGGGTCGTGAAAATAGCAGCACAGAGTGCCGAGCGCCGGAACGGTGCTTTCATAGCGTGTCTCCCACAGGTTCTTGTAATTGGTTCTTGCAGCTACAGACAATGCTGCAGCGAGCATAGACCGCCCTGCGCGGGAAGGGCAAATGAAATTTCGCGGGGCACGGGGGCAACGCCAACGCCGCCCCCGCGCGGTGCACTCAGGCGGCGGGATAGTCCGTGTAGCCCTTCGGGCCAGGGGTGTAGAGCGTCGCGAGGTCGAAGTCCGCGAGCGGCAGCCCCTCGCGCAGGCGCCGCACCAGGTCGGGGTTGCCGATGTAGGAGCGGCCGAAGGACACCGCCGCGGCTTCACCCGCGTCGAGCACGCGATCGGCCGAGGCGCGGTCGAAGCTGTCGTTGACGATGAGCGGCCCGCGGAAGTGTTCGCGCGCGAGCGCGAAGGAGTCCAGGCTCCTGCGCGGCGAGCGGATCACGTGCAGGTAGGCGAGCCGCATCGGGCTCACCGCGTCGAGCAGCGCCGCGAAGGTCTCGTGCGGGTCGTCGTCGTGCAGGTCGTTGAACGGGTTGCCCGGGCAGATGCGCATGCCGACGCGCCCGCTGCCGGCCACCGCCGTCATCGCCTCCAGCACCTCGAGCACGAAGCGCAGGCGGTTGTGCAGGCTGCCGCCGTAGGCATCGGTGCGCTGGTTGGTGCCGGTCGAGAGGAACTGCGCCGGCAGGTAGCCGCTGGTGCAGTGCAGTTCCACGCCGTCGAAGCCGGCCCCCAGCGCGCATTGCGTGGCGTGGCGGTATTCGCCGATCACGCCCGGGATCTCGTCGAGGCGCAGCGCGCGCGGCTCGTCGAGGTCGACCATGCCGGCGGCGTCGGTGTAGATCTGTCCCTTGGCGCGCACCGCCGACGGCGCCACGGTCTCGGCGCCGGGATCCTTGTTCAGGTGGCTGCCCACGCGCCCGCAATGCATGATCTGCGCGACGATGCGACCGCCCTCGGCGTGCACCGCGTCGGTCACGGCCTTCCAGCCCGCCACCTGCGCCTCGGTATGGAGGCCCGGCGTGCGGCAGTAGCCCTTGCCGTTGGCGCTGGGCTGCACGCCCTCGCTGACGATCAGCCCGGCACTGGCGCGCTGGCGGTAGTACTCGACGTTCAGTGCGGTGGGCGCGTCGCCCGGGCCGGCGCGGCTGCGCGTCATCGGCGCCATCACGACGCGGTTGGCGAGCTGGATGTCACCGAGTTGCACGGGATCGAACAGCGTTGCGGTCATGGAAACAGGACTCCTGTGATCAGGTCGCGAATAGGGCGAGGCCGCCACAGGGACGGCCGCGGGATGTCAGCGTACGCGGATGCGCGGCTCCGCCGTGGTGCGGCGCATGCGCTTCAGAAACTCGCCGACCGGCGCCGGGGCAGCGACTTCGGGTTCGTCGCCTGTCGGCGGGTTGGCCCAGAACTCCTTCCACGAGGGAAACAGTTCGTGGTACGCACCGTCGTAGGGCTCGCGGCCGGGCCAGCGCATCTTCCTGTCGCCTATCGGCGGCTTGTTGAGGTCGGTGGCGTACCAGTAGCACGGCAGGCGGCGGCGGAAATACCACGTGCCATCGACACGCTCGTAGTTGTCCCAGTAGAGCATCTGCATGATGACCCACTCGGGCCCGGTCTCGTGCTCGTTCTTGGAATACACCACGCCGTGCGCGTGATCGGCGTCGTCGAACTCGATGATGTGGTTGCCGATGTGGTGCGAGGTGCCGGTGAACTGCAGGCGCAGGGTATCGTCGAGCCAGCGCTTGAGGTGCGCGCGCCCGGTCTTCTCGCGGCTGACGCGGATGTCGGGCGCGAACAGGTTCACGTGCGCATCGAGATCGCGCATGTCGAGCGACAGCGAGTAGCGCGCCGCGAGCTGGCGAATGGCCTCGGTGGACTCGAGACGGTCGATGCGGGCCAGGAGGTCGGTGGATGCGCTCATGCAGCCCCCCTCAGGTCGCGTCGAATTCGTTCATAGTGGCCGCCCCGGTCGCCAGCTCGCAGGTCTTGCCGCCATCGACCACCAGCTGGATGCCGGTGATGTAGGAGGCCTCGTCGGAGGCGAGGAACAGGATCGCGTTGGCCAGCTCGAGCGGATCGGCGATGCGCCGCAGCGGCACGCCTGCGGCGGTTGCCAGTTGCGCTTCGCGCGTCGGGATCGCCGCTTCCGTGCCCGGCGTCATGACCACGCCCGGCACCACGGCATTGACGCGGATGTTGTGCGGCGCGCCCTCGAGCGCGGCTGTGCGCGTCAGGCTCAGCACGCCGGCCTTCGCCGCACCGTAGGCGGCGGTATACATCGAGCCGAGCAGCCCGCACACCGAGGAGACGTTCACGATGGCGCCGCTGCGCTGGAATTCCATCACGCGCAACGCGGCCTGGATGCCGTGGAAGGTGCCATCGAGCGTGACGCGGAAGTTCGCGTGCCAGTCTTCCTCGCTCGAGTCGGCGATCGTGGCACCGACCATCGAGTAGGCGTTGTTGACGAGGATGTCGAGCCGGCCATCCTGGCGCTCGATGCCGGTCACGACGTCCGCGAAGGCCTGGCGGTCGCTCACGTCGAGCAGCACGGCGCGCGCCGAACCGCCATCGGCCTGGATCGCGTGCACCACCTGCTCCAGCGGCTCGATGCGCCGCCCGCACACGATCACCGTCGCGCCCTCCTCGGCGAAACGCCGTGCGGTGGCCGCGCCTATGCCCGTACCGCCCCCGGTGACGAGGGCAACCTTGCCGTCGAGTCTTCCTGCCATGTTCGTGTCCTCGTGAAAGGTGGGTGCGCGCGTGGCGCTCAGAGCATCTGCCAGCCGCCATTGGCGGCGAGCGTCTGCCCGGTGAAGTACGATGCCTCGTCGCTGGCGAGGAACAGCGCCGTGTTCGCCACTTCCACCGGCTCGCCCATGCGCCCGAGCGGGATCGAGGCGACCATCGCCTTGGCGTAGTCGGGGCTGATGCTGGCCATCATGCGCGTGTTCATGGCACCGGGACAGATCGCGTTGACGCGGATGCCGCGGCCGCCGAGTTCGCGCGCGAGGCACTTGGTGAAGCCGAGCACCGCGGCCTTCGACGAGCAGTAGTGCACCGCGCCCGTGCCGTTCAGGCCCGCGGTGCTGGAGATGTTGATGATCGAGCCCTTGACCCCACACCTGATCATCAGGCGCACGGCCTCGCGACAGTTGTAGAACAGGCCGTTCAGGTTGATGTCGAGCACCTTCTGCCAGCCGTCGTCCTGCATGTCGATGATGTGATCGAGGTGCACGGTCGGCTCCTCGCCGCGCGCGATCTGCTCGTTCATCGCCGCCATGCGTTCGTAGAACTTGTCGTAGCCGTCGTTGGGCGCCGCGCCGATGCCGGCGTTGTTGACGAGCACGTCGAGCCGCCCGTAGCGGCGCTCGACCTCGGCGTAGACCGCCGCGACCTGCGCGCTGTCCGAGACGTCCGCCGTGAGGGCGCAGCAGTCGCCGCGCGCATTGATCAGTGCCAGCGTCTCCTCGGCGTCCCGCGCGGTGAGATCCACCACGACCACCGCCGCGCCCTCGCGCGCGAACACCTCGGCCATCGCGCGACCCATGCCGAGTCCCGCTCCGGTCACCAACGCCACCTTGCCTTGCAGTCGCATCGCGCGCACTCCTTCTTGTCCGACGCCCCTCGTTGACCCGGCACTATAGCGATGCGCATTCAGCGGCGAAAGCACGCAACCGCACCCGGAATGTGCAAAAGAGTTCGCGCCGGACGGCGCGATCCGTGTGGCAACAGTGCGAAAGGAGACCGGTCTGCGGGCCAGCCGCGCTCAGTCGAGCAGGCGTTCGATCGCCTCGACCGTGACCGCGGGGTCGGGCCCGACGTGGATGGCGCGCATGCCGAGCGCCTGCGCCGCCGCCACGTTGGCCGGGTGGTCGTCGAGGAACACGCAACGCGCGGGATCGGGGCGCCCGAGCTGCTCCAGCGCCAGGGCGAAGATGCGCGGGTCCGGCTTGCGCACCCCGGAGTGACTGGAATCGACCACGAACTCGAACAACTCCTCGACCGGGATCAGCGCGCGCCAGCCGTCGCCGAACTCGCGCACGTTGTTGGTGACGATGCCGGTGCGGTAGCCGGCACCGCGCAGCCCGCGCACCGCCTCGAGCAGCACGCCGCGCGATGCTGCACCCGCGTCGTTGCCCGCCATGCGCGCGAACAACTGGTAGATGTCGACCTCGAGCCCGCCTTCGCGCCCGAGCGCGAGGATGCTCTCGCGCGCCGCCTCGAGGGCGATCTCGCCGCGCTCCAGGCGGTGCCACGGGTGCTCGCCGTCGTGCTCGTAGGAACCGAACACGATGGCGCTGACCCGGCTCGGGTCGGCGCCGATCGCGCGCCCGAAGTCCTCGACGGCCGTGAACGGCGAGTCCGTGAACACGCCGCCGAAATCGAACAGGAAGGCCTCGAAGCGACGCGTCATGCCCTGCCCTCCTGCCTCACAGCTTCAGGTTCCAGAACAGCGGGTTGCTGATGCCGTAGCGCTCGAAGGGCCCCATGAAGCAGTATTCGAACAGGCCCCAGCCCACCTTGCCGCCGGTTTCGAAGCGGCAGGGCGAATCGATCAGGCCGAAGAAGCGGCCGCGGTCGCGCTCGTGATCGAGCGAGAGCCCTTCCACCACCAGCGGACCCTTGTGCATACCGTGTTTCCAGTCCGCGTCGACCCCGTAGCCGGTGCCGATGAACAGGTACATCGGCAGCAGCGGCGTGCACTGCACCTCGAACGCCCCCCGGGCGCCCCGGGGAAACGGATCGTAGAGGCCGTGATGAACTCCTTCGCCGCGTCGAAGGTGTGCTCGTACTCCGGGCGTCCCAGCCACTCCGGCTCGCGCTCCGGATCGGCCCAGATGCGCATGGCCTCCTCGAGTTCGCGGCGCCCGTCATCGAGCTCGTTGCAGATGTACAGGATGGAGTGGTCGTCGAACTGCATCGGGCAGTAGTTCCACATGCCCTGCATGCTGTGCGTGCCCTGGTGGATGCCCGCCGGCTCGTGCTCCCCGACCGGCCGGATGCCCCAGGAGCGGTCGCGGCTGCCCTTCCAGCGATCCGGGGTCACCGCGTGGCGCTCGCCGTCGATCTCCAGCCAGCCGCTCCAGCAGCCGGTCTGGGCGAAGCGCACCGAGTCGAAGAACACGCGCCCCTTGCGGCGCACGTACTGCCGCGGCTCGAGGAAGGCCGGGATCGCGCCCTCCCACACCAGGTCCATCGCCAGCCCCCACTCGTTCGGCTCGAGCACGAAGCGCAGCTTCTGCAGCCCTTCCAGCACCTCGATGCGGATGGGGCCGACCGAGGTGTCGGCGCGGTCGTCGAGCTCGCGCGAGGCCCGCACCACGCGGTGCGCGTTGCCGCGGCGCAACGCCACGAAGGCGTCCTGCACGGCGAGCGTCGGGTACTGGCCCATGCCCATCACCATGAACAGCTCGCCGCTGGAGTTGTGCAGGTTGAAGTAGTAGCGATCGTAGAAGTTGCGGTCGCTGGTGCCGACGTGGCGCAGCGTGTCGGCGATCTGGTGCAGCGGGTAATCGTCCATCCGCGACAATGACTGCGCCGCCTGCCATTTGCTCACCATGTCACGCCCCCCTCGTTGAGGTATTGCCATGCATCGTGCCCCATCACCACGCGGTGGCGGCTACCGGGCACGTCGGGATCCGATTCGGCGTAGCCGGCATCACCGGCGTAGAGCGACTCCGTCGGCAGGCCCGCGCGCACCACGAAGTGCGGCTCGAACACCGGCGGATCGCGTCGCGCGACGCGCGCCAGCACTTCCGCCACGTCCGCGCAGGCGCTCAGCTCGGTCAGGGTCACGAAGGTCGGAGGCATCATCTCGATCTCCCCGCGCGCGCGCTTCTCCAGCGCCTCGGCCGGGCGCACCCACTGGTGCTCGTGGATCTCGCTGCCGTCCACCGTGACCGCATCGTCCGCGGGCGCGCGGGCCACGAAGAACCACGTGGCGTAGCGCTTGGGCATGATCGGCGGCGTGGTCCAGTGGGCGTAGTAGCGCAGCGAATCGATGTCGATGTGCAGTTCCGCCTCCTCGCGCGTCTCGCGCACCGCCGCCAGGCGCGCGGCCTCGAGCTCGTCCGCCGCGGCGGCGATCTCCTCGGGATCCACGCGGCCGCCGGGAAACACCCAGTTGCCGCCGGCGAAGCCGAGCGCGGAATTGCGGCGCAACAACAGCGTGTGCAGCCCGTCGGGGGCATCGCGCAGGAGAATGACAGTGGAGGCGGGACGGATTTCTGACATGAGGCACCAGGCGTTGGAGGCCTGAGACTATAAGACATGCGGCGGGCGTTGCGACATTAACTCTGGTTAAGCGCGCGCTCCCGCTGTCCCCGGGTGCGGCGGGGCGGCAGCGGGTGGCACGGGACTCAGACGTTGAGCAGCAGGTGCTCGCGCTCCCAGGACGAGATGGTGCGGTTGAAGGCGTCGTACTCGGCCAGCTTCACCGAGCGGTAGGCGCGGATGAACTGCTGACCGAGTATGTCGACCACCGCGTCGTCCTCGTCGATGTAGCGCAGCGCCTCCTCGAGGCTGCGCGCCACGGTGATCTCCTCCTCATAGGCGTTGCCGGGGCAGGGCGCCGTGGGCGCGAGTTCCTGCTTCATCCCGAGGTAACCGGCCACCAGGCTCGCGGCGATCGCGAGGTAGGGGTTGGCATCGGCGCCGGCAAAGCGGTTCTCCACACGGCGCGAGCGCACGTCGCTCACCGGCACGCGAAATCCCGTGGTGCGGTTGTCATAGCCCCATTGCAGGCTGATCGGCGCGGATATCTCGCGCGTGAACCGCCGGTAGGCGTTGACGTTCGGCGCGAACAGCGCAATGAGCAGGGGCACATATTTCTGCAGCCCGCCGATGTAGTGCATGAACGCTTCGGTATCGCTGCCATCGGCATGGCTGAAGATGTTCGTGTCGTCGTCGAGGCGCAGGATGCTCTGGTGGATGTGCATCGAACTGCCCGGCTCCTTGGCCATCGGGCGCGACATGAAGGTCGCGAAGACATTGTGGCGCAGCGCGGTCTCGCGCATGGTGCGCTTGAAAGTGAACACCTGGTCGGCGAGCGCCAGCGCATCGCCGTGCAGGAAATTGACCTCGAGCTGCGCCGCGCCGGCCTCGTGGATCAGCGTGTCCACGTCCAGCTTCTGCGCCTCGCAGAAATCGTACATGTCCTCGATGATGGGATCGAACTCGTTGACGGCGTCTATCGAGTAGGACTGGCGCGCGGATTCCGGCCGGCCCGAGCGCCCCAGCGGCGGCTCCAGTTCGTAGTCGGGATCGGCGTTCTTCTTGACCAGGTAGAACTCGACCTCGGGCGCCACCACGGGTTTCAGTCCATCGCGCTCGTAGAGCGCGAGCACGCGCCGCAGCACGTTGCGCGTCGCCAGCGGATGGGGATTGCCCTCCATGTCATAGCAGTCGTGGATGATCTGCGCGGTCGCGTCATTGGCCCACGGCACGACCCGCATGGTGGCGGGGTCGGCACGCAGGTTCATGTCGCGGTCGCGCGGATCGACCAGCTCCCAGTAGTCGTCGGGGTAATCCCCGTTGACCGCCTGGGCGAGGATGCCCTCGGGCAGGCGCAGGCTTTCCTGCTTCATGAACTTGTCCGCGGGCACGAACTTGCCCCGCGCATTGCCGGTCATGTCCGGCACCAGCACCTCGACCTCTGTGATGCGGTTGTCTATCAGCCATTTATGGATGGTATCCATGGGATTCACTTTCGCGTGTGATGGAAAAGAGCATTGCCGGCGTTGTCATGATAATCCGGGAGCGCCCGTCGCCGCGACGACACCGCGCGGCGGGGATTGTGGCCACACACAAACCGAATTATCATTCGTTTGAAATCGAATATTTGTTCAGTTTAAACAGGGGCGCCGGACAAAAGCAAGCCGGCCCCGCGGGAGAAGCTCCGGATGGGTGTCGCCGGTCACGTGGCCTCGTACTACGCCGCCTCCGCCAACGCGGCGCCGGCACTCGCCCCGCTGCACGGCGAAACCCGTGCCGAGGTCTGTGTGATCGGCGGCGGCTACACCGGGCTCTCGACCGCGCTGCACCTCGCCGGCCGCGGCAGCGATGTCGTGCTGCTCGAGGCCGAGCGCATCGGGTGGGGCGCCTCCGGGCGCAACGGCGGACAGGCGAGCACGGGCCAGCGCCGCCCGCAGCGCGAACTCGAACGGCGCCTCGGCGAGGGTCACGCGCGCCTGCTGTGGGAACTCGGGCTGGAGGCAGTCGCACTGGTGCGCGAACTGGTCGAGCGCCACCGCATCGACTGCGACCTGAAGCCCGGCATCCTCTATGCCGGCTGGAAGCAGCGCGACGACGACTACCTGCGCGAGGAAGCGGCGCATCTCGGTGAGCGCTATGGCTATACGCAGTGCCGCCACGTGCCCGCCGAGGAGATGCGCACGCTCTCGGGCAGCACGGCGTTTCGCGGCGGCCTGCTCGACGAGGGTGCGCTGCACCTGCACCCGCTGAACTATGCACTGGGGCTGGCCGAGGCCGCTCGGCGCGCGGGTGCGCGCATGCACGAGCAATCGCGCGTGACCGGCTACGAGGAAGGTCCGCGCATTCGCGTGCGCACCGCGCAGGGCTCGGTGCTGGCCGATCAACTGGTGCTCGCCTGCAACGGTTACCTGGGCAAGCTGGAACCGCGCATCGCCGGGCGCATCATGCCGATCAACAACTTCATGCTCGCCACCGAGCCGCTCGACGCGGCGACCGCGCGCTCGATCAACCCGCGCGACCTCGCGATGCAGGACTCGCGCTTCGTGATCAATTACTGGAAGCTGTCCGCCGACAGGCGCCTGCTGTTCGGCGGCGGCGAGAACTACAGCGCGCGATTTCCCGCGGATATCCGCTCCTTCGTGCGCCCGCACATGCTCGCGATCTATCCCGCGCTGGCGGGCACGCGCATCGACTACGGCTGGGGCGGCACGCTGGCGATCACGCTGCGGCGCATGCCGGCCTTCGGCAAGCTGGGGCGCAACATCCACTACGCACTGGGCTATTCCGGCCATGGCATCCCCACCGCCACGCTGGCCGGCAAGCTGCTGGCCGCAGCGATCGCGGGTCACGGCGAGGGCTTCGACGTGATGGCACGCATCCCGACCCCGGCCTTTCCCGGCGGCACGCTGCTGCGCTATCCGGGCATGGTGCTGGGGCTGCTCTACTATGCGCTGCGTGACCGGCTTTGAGCGGGTTGGCGCGGTGGCACCGGGGGACAACGGTGGCTAGAATGCGCCGCGCCCGCCAGGCGCGCCATCCCGCAGGAGAGCGGCCACCCCGATGAACCCGGACACGGCGAGCGGCCACGGCCGCAAGCAGCATCTCAGCCCGCGCCGCGAACCGCTGCAGCAGCGCTCGCTGGCACGCGCGCAGCAAATCCTCGACGTGACGGCGCGACTGCTCGACGAGGTCGGCTTCGACGCGCTCACGACTATCCTGATTGCGCGCGAGATGGGGATATCTGTGGGGACGCTGTACCACTATTTCCCCAACAAGCACGCGATCATGTACGCGATGGCCGAACAGTGGCTGCGCGAGGTGGAGCGCTCGCTGGCCGAAATCGACAGCTGGCAGCTCGCGGATCTCGCACCGGAGCAGTTCGTCGACCGGTTGATCGAGCGCCAGCTGGCCGCCTACAAGGCCCGGCACGGCATACTCCACCTGGTGCAGGCGATGTTCTCGATACCGGAGCTGCGCGCTCTGGACCAGCGGCATGATGCACTGGTGATCGAGCGCATGAGTGTCGCCTTTGCACGTTACGGGCTGGAGGGCACCGCGGCCGAGCTCGGCCGCCTCGCGCGCGCTTACCTGGAGCTCACGCACGCGCTACTGCTCGTGGTGGTGAACCAGGCCGGGATCCGCTCGCGCCGCACGCTGGCCGATCTCAAGCGCGTCACGCTGTGCCTGCTGCAACCCTACATCGCCACCGGAGGAAACCGTTGAAACAATTGTTCGTGATCCGCAACCAGAACCAGCACTACCTTGGACGTCACCACGACTGGCTGGACGGCAGCCACCGGCCGGCGCTGTTCCGCACCCCCTATCGCGATGTCGCGGTGAACGAGCTGTTCGAGGTCAACGTGAAGGACTTCGCCCTGCGCGGAGAGATCATCGCCTGCGAGGCCGACGACAAGGGTTACCCCGCGGTCGAGGTGCTGAACCCGATTCCCGACGCGCCGCCGGCGACCGACGAGCAGCCAGCCACCGACGAGACCCCGGCCGCGGACTCTTGAAACTTCACGAACGAAACCCCATCTAAGCGGCTGTTGATCCCAAACGGCACCGGAGCCAATTCCATGATGCGCATAGGTCTTTTTCTGCTGACCAACATCGCGATCCTGATGCTCGCCAGCATCACGCTGAACCTGTTGGGCTTCAATTCGATCATGGCCGCCAACGGCGTCGACCTGAACCTGAACGCGCTGCTGGTGTTCTGCGCGGTGTTCGGCATGAGCGGCTCGCTCATCTCGCTGTTCCTGTCCAAGTGGCTGGCCAAGCGCGGCACCGGCACGCGCGTGATCGAACAGCCGAGGACGCGCGAGGAGCAGTGGCTGGTGCAGACCGTGACGGAGCTGGCGCGTGATGCCGGCATCAAGACCCCGGAGATCGGCATATTCCCCTCCCCGGCGTCGAACGCCTTCGCCACCGGCTGGAACCGCAACGCCGCGTTGGTGGCGGTCAGCGAGGGACTGCTGCAGCGCTTTCGCCCAGAGGAGGCGCGCGCGGTACTGGCGCACGAAATCGGCCACGTGGCCAACGGCGACATGGTGACGCTGGCGCTGATCCAGGGCGTGGTGAACACCTTCGTGATGTTTTTCGCGCGCGTCATCGGCCACACGGTCGATCGCGTGGTGTTCAAGACCGAGCGTGGCCACGGCATCGGTTTCTTCGTCACGACCATCGTGGCGGAGATCGTGCTCGGGCTGCTCGCCTCGATGATCGTGATGTGGTTCAGCCGTCGCCGCGAGTTCCGCGCCGACGCCGCGGGTGCGCAGTTCGGCGGCCGCAACGCGATGATCGCCGCCCTGCAGCGCCTGAAGGCCGAGCAGGACCTGCCCAAGCAGATGCCCGACAGCCTCACCGCCTTCGGCATCAGCGGCGACCTCAAGCAGGGCTTCGCCGCGCTGCTGCGCACCCACCCGCCGCTGGAAGATCGCATCGCCGCGCTGCAGCAAGGCTCAGCCCACTGACACGTGGGTCAGGCTTCAGATGGTGTCGCCGCGCGGCGAGCCAGCGGCGGCGTGGTGCGTCGCAGGCCGTGCTGCCCGCCATTGTCCTGCGGGGCACGCACGAGTACGTCCCTGTAGCTCCGCGCCGCGTCCTGCGGCGCAAGGCCCCGCAAGCCAACAGCGGGCAGCACAGCCGCTCGGTTGACCGCGTGCCGCATCGGGCAAATCCGGGAATGCCCGCCTTTTCGAGGGTTTCCACCACGGCGAGGGGCTCGCGATGCGCCGGATTGCCGGCTCGTTATCCCGAGCAAGGATGGTTTTGCGACACCATCTTCAGCCTGACATCGGCGAGCTCGAATGCGGCACCGATATCCGGCAAAACCTGCACTTAAAATGAAAGCAGCCGGCGCGTAGGGTCGCTGGCTGCGGTAGGCGTGACGAGGAGCGGGTCCGTGCCGCGAGCGGACCTGTGGATGCCGGAATCGCCGGGAGCGATTCCGGCAACACGCGTAGCCGCCGGTACATGGACGTACCGGCGGCGGCCGCACGCGGCACGGGCCCGCCCCTCGGCGCGCCGGATCGGAGCGCCGGATCGGAGCGCCGGATCGGAGCGCACAGGTTAGAATGCCCGCCGATTGAAGCCAACTCACCGGATACCCGCATGCGCGTCATCGTTTCGCTAGTACTCAGCCTGTTCGTTGCGCTCGCCGCGCCCGGCTTGCATGCGGAGGCGAAACAGGCGCCGCGCGTACCCATCATCGGCTACGACGCGCGTTTCCACCCGGTGCCCTCGCGCGAGGGCATGGTGGTGAGCAGCGAGGCGCTCGCCAGCGAGGTCGGTGCGCGCATACTCGCCGCCGGCGGCAACGCGATCGATGCAGCGGTGGCCACGGGCTTCGCGCTCGCCGTCACCTACCCGCAGGCCGGCAACATCGGCGGCGGCGGCTTCATGTTGGTGCACCTCGCGAACGAAGGGCGCACGGTGGCCATCGACTACCGCGAGATGGCGCCGCGCGCCGCACGCCGCGACATGTTCCTGGACAAGCAGGGTGAAGTCGTGCCGCGCAGCTCGCAGCTCACGCACCTCGCCTCCGGCGTGCCGGGCTCGGTCGCCGGCCTGCTGCACGCACTGGAACGCTATGGCCGCCTCGACCGCGCCACCGTGATGGCGCCCGCGATCGAGCTCGCGGAGAACGGCTTCCCGGTCACGTATACGCTGTCGAACACGCTCGCGAGCCCCTGGGGCCAGCGACTGCTGGCGAACGAGGCCGCGAAGTCCTACCTGTTCAAGCCCGACGGCTCGGTATACCAGCCCGGCGAGATCCTGCGCCAGCGCGACCTCGCATGGACGCTGCGCCAGATCGCCGAGCGCGGCGCGGCGGGTTTCTATGAGGGGCCGGTGGCCGACCGGCTGGTGGCCGAGATGAAGCGCGGCGGCGGACTGATCACGTACCACGACCTGAAGCGCTACAAGGCCGTGGAGCGCGAGCCGGTGCGCGGCAGCTTCAAGGGCTACGAGATCGTGTCGATGCCGCCGCCCTCCTCCGGCGGCGTGCACATGGTGCAGATGCTGAACGTGCTGGAAGGCTTTCCGCTGCGCGAGATGCAGCTGAACAGCGCCGCCTACATCCACGTGCTCGCGGAAACCATGAAGCGCGCCTATGCCGACCGCAGCAAGCACCTTGGCGACCCGGATTTCCACCGCGTACCGGTGGCGGAACTGACCTCCCGCACCTACGCGGCACAGCTGCGCGCGGCAATCGATCCCGAGCGCGCCACGCCCTCGGCCGCAATCGCGCCCACCACGCAATTCCCGCGCGAGAGCACGCAGACCACGCACTACTCGGTGATCGACGCCGAGGGCAACGTGGTGTCCAACACCTACACGCTGAACTTCTCTTTCGGCAGCGGCATCGCGGTGCCCGGCGCCGGCTTCTTCCTGAACAACGAGATGGACGATTTCTCCGTGAAGCCGGGCGTGCCCAACGTGTTCGGGCTGATCGGGGACGAGGCCAACGCAGTCGCACCGCGCAAGCGCCCGCTGTCCTCGATGACGCCGACCATCGTGCTGAAGGACGGCAAGCCCTTCCTCGCGACCGGCGCGCCGGGCGGCTCGCGCATCATCACCGTGGTACTTCAGATCATCCTGAACACGCTGGTCTTCGACATGAACATCGCCGATGCCAGCGCGCAATCGCGCGTCCACCACCAGTGGCTGCCGGACGAACTCTACCTGGAGCCTGGCATCAGCGCCGACACCGAAGCACTGCTGCGCGCGATGGGCCACGCGATCGGCGCGCCGGGTCCGATGTTCGGCAATGCGCAGTCGCTGGTGTTCCGCGATGGCGTGATGTACGGGCGAGCGACACGCGCCGACCCGGCGGTGCGGTCGCCACGGTGGAGGAAGTGCGCGCTCAGTCCGCGCAGTAGAGCGCGCCGCGCGCCACGAGTTCCTCGAGCAGCGCACGACCAGGCTGGCGCGCCAGTGCCGGCTTCAGCGCGCGCGCATCCAGCGGCGCGCGCGAGCACAGCAGCCGCGCGAGCGCCGGGTCGTCGCAGGGCAGCGCCTCGCCGTCGACGAACAGCATGAAGGGAGCCTCCGCACCGCTCCACGCGAAACGCGAGGCGGGATGGCGCTCGAGCACGCCGCCCGCGCGCAGCCAGGCACGCAGGTCATCGGGAAGCGCCTCGGGCGTGATGTCCAGGTCGGCGTACTTGCGCTGCGTCATGTAGCGGCCGAACCACTCGCGCACCAGTTCCGAGTCCGCAGCCATCTCCTGCAGCACCCGCTGCACGCGCCGCAGCGCGGCCGGCGGAATCTCGCCCTCCTGCACGTCGGAGCCGAGCGGCGGATCCATGTAGCGCAGTCCCTCGTCGAGGCGCTGGGCCGCGCCGTTGGCGATGTCCACGAGGATCTCCGCATGGCTCGGCGCGCGGAACCCGATGGAGAACGTCATGCATTCGCCTTCGGCGATGCCCCAGTGCGACACACCGGGCGGGATGTAGAGCATGTCGCCCGGCTCCAGCACAAACTCCTCCAGCGTCTCGAAGTGCTCGAGGATGCGCAGGCTGGTATCGGTGCGCACCGGCGTGGCATCCGTGCACGCGGGCCCGATGCGCCAGCGCCGGCGCCCCGTCGCCTGCAGCAGGAACACGTCGTAATGATCGAAGTGCGGCCCCACGCCGCCCTGGTCCGGTGCGTAACTGATCATCAGGTCGTCGAAGCGCCACGCGGGCAGGAAATCGAAGTGCGCGCGCAGCGCATGCACCTCGGGCACCCACTGGTCCACCGCCTGCACCAGCAGCGACCAGCGCGTCTTCGGCAGCTTCGCGAAATCCTCCGCCGTGAACGGTCCGTTGCGCAGTTCCCACGGCCCCTTCCTGCCACGCTCCAGCACCAGGCGCGACTCCACCTCCTCTTCGAGCGCGAGCCCCGCCAGCTCGTCGGGTGTGAGCGGCGACTGGAATCCGGGCAGGGCCTGGCGGATCAGCAGCGGCTTGCGCTGCCAGTATTCGCGCAGGAAACGGCGCTCACCGATCTCGCCCAGCACGCTGGTTTTCATGGTCCCGGCTCCTCAGGCGCGCGCGAGCGCGGTGGCGGCAACGATGATGCCGTTGGCATCGGCGTACAGGTATTCGCCGGGCGCGAAATCGACGCCGGCGAAGCGCACGGGAATGTCGCGCTCGCCGATGCCGCGCTTGTCGGTCTTCAGCGGTATCGCGGCGAGCGCCTTCACGCCGAGGTTCATGTGCGCGATCGCCTCGACGTCACGCACCGCGCCGAACACCACGATGCCTTCCCAGCCGTTGGCGACCGCCCTTTCGGCGAGCTGGTCGCCGAGCAGCGAACGGCGCAGCGAGCCGCCGCCGTCGATGACCAGTACGCAACCGTGTCCGGGCTCGGCGACGAGGTCGCGCACCAGCGAGTTGTCCTCGTGACACTTGATCGTGACGATGCGCCCGCCGAAGGCTTGTCGCCCGCCGAAGTCGCGGAACAGCGCGTCTGCCACGCGCACCGCCTCGGGATGCTGGTCACAGAGGTCGCAGGTACTGAGGCTCATGGGATTGCTCCTGATGATGGGGTGTGCCGCGGCTCGCCAGCGGCCCGGGATGCGGCGCGATTATAGCCGCGCGCCCGCGCCGCCGGTGAGCCGCCGCCACAACGAAAAAGGGGCCTCGCGGCCCCTTGTCGGTCGGGCTTCAGCCCGACAATCTCTCTATCTCAATGACTCGACACCACCGTGAACT
The DNA here is from genome assembly GCA_016718385.1 of Gammaproteobacteria bacterium. GTDB lineage: Bacteria > Pseudomonadota > Gammaproteobacteria > Pseudomonadales > UBA5518 > UBA5518. The sequence goes on along the minus strand of JADKDK010000004.1, from coordinate 421,618 downwards.
GCTCTTCTTCCGTGGAGCCGGTGAGCGCGGTGACCGAGGAGGTGCCACCCTGGATGCAGGTAGTGACCTGGTCGAAATAGCCGGTACCCACTTCCTGCTGGTGGCTGACGAAGGTGTAACCGCGGTTCGCGGCGGCGAACTCCTTCTCCTGCAGCTCGACGTAGGAGGTCATGCCGTTGCGCGCATAGCCGTAGGCGAGCTCGAACATGTTGTACCACATGCTGTGGATGCCGGCCAAAGTGATGAACTGATACTTGTAGCCCATCGCGCCGAGCTCGCGCTGGAACTTCGCGATCGTGGCGTCGTCGAGGTTCTTCTTCCAGTTGAACGAGGGCGAGCAGTTGTAGGCCAGCAACTGGTCCGGGTACTGCTTGCGGATCGCCTCGGCGAACACGCGGGCTTCCTCGAGGTCCGGCTTCGCGGTCTCGCACCAGATCAGGTCGGCGTAGGGCGCGTAGGCCAGGCCGCGGCTGATCGCCTGCTCGATGCCCGCGCGCACGTTGTAGAAGCCTTCCGCGGTGCGGCTGCCGGTCACGAAGGGCTTGTCGTTGTCGTCATGGTCGCTGGTCAGCAGCGTGGCGGCGTTGGCATCGGTGCGCGCCAGCACGATGGTCGAGGTACCGCAGACATCGGCCGCGAGACGCGCCGCGATCAGCTTCTGCACCGCTTCCTGGGTGGGCACCAGCACCTTGCCGCCCATGTGGCCGCACTTCTTTACGGACGCGAGCTGGTCCTCGAAGTGCACGCCGGCCGCACCGGCCTCGATCATGGCCTTCATCAGCTCGAAGGCGTTCAGCACGCCACCGAAGCCGGCTTCGGCGTCGGCCACGATCGGCGCGAAGTAGTCGACGTGCTTGGGATCGTGCGGACCGACGTTGTTGGCCCACTGGATCTGGTCGGCGCGGCGGAACGCGTTGTTGATGCGGGCAACCACCGCCGGCACCGAGTTCACCGGGTACAGCGACTGGTCCGGGTACATGGTCTGCGCGGAGTTGTTGTCGGCGGCGACCTGCCAGCCGGACAGGTAGATTGCCTTCACGCCGGCCTTGACCTGCTGCACGGCCTGCCCGCCCGTCAGCGCGCCGAGGCAGTTGATGTAGTCCTCCTCATGGATGTACTTCCACAGCTTTTCGGCGCCCAGCTCGGCGAGCGTGTTCTGCGGCTGCAGCGAACCGCGCAGCTGCACCACGTCGGCGGCGGTGTAGCCGCGCTTGACGCCCTTCCAGCGCGGGTTCTCGGCCCAGTCCTTCTCGAGGAGTGCGATCTGCTCGGCACGGGTGGAGGTATGGATGCTCATGGGATGCTCCCTTGGGTGTGGTTGGCCCCGGGGTTCGCCCGGAGGTGTCGTGAAGGTGGACGGATTCTAGGGATGGCGGGATAATCTATCCAATTTATCATTCCTATCTCCGCCATTCCGACGATGAATATAGGACGAATAGACCTCAACCTGCTCGTATATCTCGACGTGCTGCTGCGGGAACGCAACGTCACGCGAGCGGCCAGCTATCTCGGCATCACCCAGCCCGCGATGAGCAACGGGCTGCGCCGGCTGCGCGAACTCTTCGACGACCCCCTGCTGGTGCGCACCAGCGAGGGCATGACACCCACCGAGCGGGCACTGGAACTGCAGCCCGTGGTGCGCAGCGTGCTGGCGGCGGTCGAGCGCGCGGTGCAGCCCAAGAAGCCCTTCGATGCCGCGCGCTCCACGCGCGTGTTCCGCATCATGGCCAGCGACTACGCCGAATCCACGCTGATCCCCGCGGTGCTGGAGCGCCTGCAGCGCGAGGCTCCCGACATCGCGCTCGACATCATGACGCCGAGTGACGTGAGCTACCTGAATGTCGAGCAGGGCAAGGTCGACATGGTGATCAACCGCTTCGACTCGATGCCGCAGTCTTTCCACCAGAACACCGTCTGGCAGGACAGTTTTTCCTGCCTGCTGAGCGTGGACAACCCGTTGCTCGCGGGCGGTTTCGACCTCGAATCCTACCTGCATGCCCAGCATGTCTGGGTCAGCAAGACCGGCATGGGCGTGGGCGTGGGCGTGGATCCCAGCGCCGCGCAGGATCTCGGCTGGGTGGACGAGGCGCTGGCGCGGCTCGGGCGCAAGCGCCGCATCACGGTATTCACCCGCCACTACCAGGTGGCGGTGCTGCTGGCGACGCAGAAGCACCTGGTGGTCACGGTGCCGAGCAAGCTCGCGCTGCTGATGCGCGACAACCCGCGCGTCGCGATCAAGCCGCCGCCCTTCGAGATTCCGCCGTTCGAGCTGAAAATGGCCTGGAGCCCGCTGCTGCAGCGCAATCCCGGACACCAGTGGATGCGGCGCCTGATCGGCGAGGTCGCGCGCGAGATCGACGGCGACACGGCAGCCTGAACAATGCATTCATCTTGTGAATACCGGGAATCATCTGCATAACCCTGTCGCGCCGGGAGCGAGGACCTAGAATCCGCCGCCTGCCCCGCCGCGAAACCGCACACCGCACCAGAGGAGCCCCCAGATGAACACACGCATCAACCGGCACGGCCTGCAGATCGCCCAGCCCCTGCACGATCTGGTGGTCGACGAGATCCTGCCCGGCACCGGCATCGATGCCGACGCTCTCTGGCGCGGCTTCGCCGCCATCGTGCGCGAGTTCGCGCCGCGCAACGGCGCCGTGCTGGCGCGCCGCGACGGGCTGCAGGCGCAGATCGACGCCTGGCACCGCGCGCACCCCGCCTTCGATGCCGCCGCCTACCGCGACTTCCTGGTCGGGATCGGCTACCTGCTGCCCGAGGGCGAGGACTTCACGATCGGCACGCAGAACGTCGATGCCGAGATCGCCACGCTGGCCGGACCGCAGCTGGTGGTGCCGGTGATGAACGCGCGCTACGCGCTGAACGCGGCGAACGCGCGCTGGGGCAGTCTCTACGACGCGCTCTACGGCACCGACGTGATCCCCGAGGACGGCGGAGCCACGCGCGCCGGCCCCTACAACCCGGTGCGGGGCGCCCGCGTCATCGCTTTCGCGCGGGCGTTCCTCGACCGCGCGGCACCGCTCGCCTCGGGCAGCCACGCCGATGCCACTGCCTATGCGGTGCGAGACGGCGTATTGATGGTCACGCTCGGCGGCGCGCCGGTGCGCCTGCGCATGCCGGCGCAGTTTGCCGGCTACCGGGGCAGCCCCGAGGCGCCGGATGCGGTGCTGCTGCGCAATCACGGGCTGCACATAGAGATCCAGATCGACCGCGCGCACCCGATCGGCAAGGATGATGCGGCCGGCGTGAAGGACCTGCTGCTCGAATCGGCGCTGACCACGATCCAGGACTGCGAGGACTCCATTGCCGCCGTGGACGCCGAGGACAAGGTCGAGGTCTACCGCCACTGGCTGGGGCTCATGAAGGGCGACCTCGTCGAGACCTTCGGGAAGGGCGGACGCACGCTGACGCGCACCATGAACCCCGACCGCGAATACACCGCGCCCGACGGCTCCACGCTTTCCCTGCAGGGACGCTCGCTGCTGCTGGTGCGCAACGTCGGCCACCTGATGAGCACCGACACGGTGCTCGACGAAAACGGCGCAGAGATCCCCGAAGGCATCCTCGACGGAATGGTGACGGTGCTGGCGGCGATGCACGACCTCAAGCGCACGAGCGGCCCGCGCAATTCGCGCGCCGGCAGCGTCTACATCGTGAAGCCGAAGATGCACGGTCCCGAGGAAGTCGCGCTGGCCTGTGATCTTTTCGGCGCGATCGAGGGAGTGCTGGGTCTCGCGCGCAACACGCTCAAGATCGGCATCATGGACGAGGAGCGCCGCACCACGCTGAACCTGAAGGAATGCATCCGCGTCGCGCGCGAGCGCGTGATCTTCATCAACACCGGCTTCCTCGACCGCACCGGCGACGAGATCCACACCAGCATGGAGGCCGGCCCCATGGTGCGCAAGGACGCCATGAAGAACCAGACCTGGATCCAGGCCTATGAGGACTGGAACGTCGACAACGGGCTGGCCACCGGCTTCAGCGGCCGCGCACAGGTCGGCAAGGGCATGTGGGCCAAGCCCGACGAGATGGCGCAGATGCTGAAGACCAAGATCGCGCACCCGCAGGCAGGCGCGAGCTGCGCCTGGGTACCCTCGCCGACCGCGGCCACGCTGCACGTGATGCACTACCACGAGGTCGATGTCGCGGCGCGCCAGCGCGAGCTCATGGGCCGCCCGCGCGCGAACCGCGACGACATCCTGCGCATCCCGCTGCTCACGGATCGCGCCAGCCTTTCGGCCACCGACATCCAGCAGGAACTCGACAACAACGCCCAGGGCATCCTCGGCTACGTGGTGCGCTGGATCGACCAGGGCGTGGGCTGCTCGAAGGTGCCCGACATCAACAACGTGGGCCTGATGGAGGACCGCGCGACGCTGCGCATCTCGAGCCAGCACATCGCGAACTGGCTGCGCCACGGCATCTGCAGCGAAGCGCAGGTAATGGCGACGTTGCGGCGCATGGCCGCGGTGGTGGACGCCCAGAACGCGGGGGACCCGCTGTATCGCAACATGGCCACGGACCTCGACGCCAGCATCGCGTTCCGGGCCGCCTGCGACCTCGTGTTCAAGGGCTGCGCGCAACCCAACGGCTACACCGAACCGTTGCTGCACGCACACCGGCGCGCGGCCAAGGCACGCGCGTAGGTCCGGATTTATCCGGACAATGTCCGGCTGAAGCCTGACAGTTGTCGGGCTGAAGCCCGACCCACGGGAGATCAGGGGATATCGCCGGCGCGGATCGCCATGTCGTAGGTGAACGCGCTGTCGCCGTCCGCGCGCGGGAAGCGCGCGCGGCGGCGGTACGGGAAGGTGTCGAAGACATAGCCGGCGCGTATCGCCGCCTGCAGTTTCTGCCAGTAGCGGTAGTCGAAGAGATCAGCGTGCTGGGCCTCGAAAGCCGCCTTGGCGTGGGGGTTGCCGGAGAAGAACAGGCGGAATTCCTCCGGGAACACGTCGTTCTCTGCGACCGTGTACCAGGGTGTGCCGGCCATTTCCTCGGTCTCGTCGCGCGGCTCGGGAATCCTGCGGAAATTGCACTCGGTGAGCGGGCAGATCTCGTCGTAGTCGTAGAACACCACGCGACCGTGGCGCGTGACACCGAAGTTCTTGAGCAGCATGTCGCCGGGGAATATGTTCGCCGCCGCCATCTGCTTGATCGCGTTGCCGTACTCGTCCATCGCGTCGTAGACCTCCGCCTCGCCGGCATCGCGCAGATAGAGGTTCAGCGGCACCATGCGCCGCTCGACGTAGAGGTGGCGGATGATGATCCACTTCTCGTCCATCCACAGTTTCGACGGCGCGACGCGCTGCAACTCCTCGATCAGCTCCTGGCTGAACCGGTTGCGGTAGAAGATGAAGTTCTTGTACTCCTGCGTGTCGGCCATGCGCCCGGCACGGTCGGCGCGCGAGACGAAGCGGTACTTCTCGCGCACGATCTCCTCGGTGACCTGCTTCGGCGGGTCGAAGCGGTCCTTGATCACCTTGAACACCACGCCGTAGGAGGGCAGCGTGAACACGGTCATGACCATGCCCTTGATGCCGGGGGCGATCACGCACAAGTCCTCGCTGGCCTTCATGTGGCGGATCATGTCGCGGTAGAACTCGGTCTTGCCGTGCTTGTTGAAGCCGATCGAGTTGTACAGTTCCGCGACGCCCTTTTGCGGCATCAGCGACAGCAGGAAGCGCACGTAGCGCGAGGGGATCGGCGCGTCGACCATGAAGTACGAGCGCGTGAAACTGAAGATGATGCTGGCGCCATCCTGGTCGTGGATCACCGTGTCGACGTAGATGCCGCCTTTCTCGTTGTTGAGGCAGGGCAGTATCACCGGGATCACGCCGCCGGCGTGGCTCACGCGCCCCACGAGGTAAGCGGCCTTGTTGCGGTAGAACACCGACTCCAGCATCTCCACGCGAAGCCCCTCCAGGGGGCAGTCGAGCCCTGGCAGCAACTGCTCCTGCAGCAGGTTCACGATGGACATGACGTCGCGCCGCTTGTCCTCCCAGGGCACCGTGAACGCGAAGTCGTCGAGGATGCGCGACACCAGGTCGACGAGCCCGCCGGCCATCGCGTAGCGCACGTAGATGCTGTAGTCGGGCAGCGGCTTGTCCTCGAGCGCTCGCGAGGGCTTCACGAAGATGTAGCGGTCGTGGATCGGCGAGTGCTCCTGGATCCTGCAGTAGATGCTGTTGAAGAAGGTCTCGGCGATCTCGTAATTGGAATGACTGCTGACGAGCTGCGCATAGGCGGATCGCGCCTCGTGCCAGAGCTCCAGCCTGGACAGGTCCTGGCTGGTCACCTCGCGCACCAGGCGCACGACATGACTGATCTTGCTCTTGTAGAGGTCGATGCGCCCGGTGCTGGCCTCGTGCACGCCCTGCCAGTTCGCGGTCTCGAAACGCCGCTTCGCGCCCAGCGTGATGTTCTGGTATTCGGCGAAGTAGGACTCGAAACCGTTCAGTATGGTGCGCGCCACGCGACGCGCGGCGGGCGACAGGGTGCTGCTCTGGGCCTGGTTCATCCGCGCTACCAGGTGTACCGGCCTTCGAGGCCCCAGGTCAGCGGATCCTCGATGCCGACGAAGGTGGTACCGAAGCTCGAGCGCGTGATGGTGCGCACGCCCTGGATCAGCTCCTTGTCGAGCAGGTTCTTGCCCCAGAGCGCGATCTCGTAGTGCCCGTCACCGCTGATCCACGCGAGCCGCGCGTTCAGCATTTCGGAGTCGTCGAAATAATGCGGCAGTTCTCGCAACTCGTCGAAGAAATTGGGATCGTTCTCGTCGACGGTGTTTTCCTCGTAGACGTAGTCGGCGTGCAGCAGGAGCTCGCCGCCCGGGACCTCGAGGGACCAGTCGAGCCTCAGGGTGTAGGTCGTCGCGGTGTCGCCCGAGTTGTTCATGTCGGTGAGCTCGGCATCGGAGTTGTAGAACGTGCCCGAGGTCGAGTCCTCGTTGCGCACGGTCGTCAGGCCGCCGAGCTTCAGCGAGTCCGTGACCATCCAGTCGAGCGTGAGCTCGAAGCCCTCGTTCTCGTTGTCGATGTTGATCACCGTGGGTATCGCGTTGGGTGCGCCGGGCTGGCGCGAATCGACCGTGGTCTGGCGTCCATCGACCTGCAGGTTGAACACCGCGATCTGCGCGCGCAAGCGGCCCTCGAGCAGGTCGCCCTTCAGCCCGATCTCGACCATCTCCGATTCCTCGGGCTCCAGCGGCTCCGCCGAGCTCGAAATCGTCAGCGAATCGAAGCCGCCCGACTTGTAGCCGGTCGAGTAGCTCAGGTAGCCCATGAAATCCTCGCTGAGAAAGTACTGCACGACCGCGCGCCCCGTGACCTGGCTCCAGTTGTCACTGCTCTCGAGCGGCGTGGTGTATGCCGAGGCATACTGCGGATCGAGCGTGAAGATCTGGTTGCTCACGCCGGGGCGCAGCGCCGCGAAGCTGGTCGGAGGAAACAGCCACGAGAACTCCTTTTCGTCCTCGCTGTAGCGCAGGCCTCCGATCACGTCGAGCCGCTCGCTGAGGTGGTACGCGACGTCACCGTAGACGCCCCAGTTGGTGAAGTCCCCCTCGTTCTGGATCGCCTCGGTCCATTCCACGCCACGGAAGGAGGGGCCGAAGATCATCGGCTCGTTCAGCGCGCCGGCAACGGTGTCGTACCAGAAGTCACCGGTCGCGGCGACCTCGGCGCCGGTGACCGGAATGCCGAAGAGATTCAGCGCGGAGGCGAACTCCTCGGGGTTCCACAGGTGATCCAGGCCCAGCCCGAGGTCGCTGTTCAGCTGGTTCGTCACCAGGCGCGTGATCGAATCGCCTAGCGCATTGGCATCGGTGCTCTGGAAGGTGTTCTCGCGGCTGTAGTTCGCGCCGAACACCGCGTCGATGCGTTCGTCGGCGAAATTGAACTGCATTTCCGAGTAGAAGATGTCGGAATCCTCACGGTTGTTGGTGTCGAAGTAGCGGGTCGCATCCGCGGTACCGTCCTCGTCCTCGCGGTTCGTGGTCTCCCACTCGCGGTAGCTCAGGATCGCCTTGCCGCTCCACGCCTCGCTGAAATCGTGGAACAACTTGCCGGTCACGCCGTACATGTCGCGGGTCTCCTCGGCCTCGCGCACGTCGTTCTCGTACCTGCCCGCGAACGGATCCGTGCCGTAGGCGTAGGGACTGATGCCGATGGCCATCGTCGGCGACTGGTCGAAGCGGTCCCAGTCGTAGGCCAGGTAGGCGCGGGTCGCGTCCGTCATGTCCCAGGCGGCCGCGATGCGTGCCGCCTGGTTGTCGCGATCGGCCGCCTGCGCAGCCGAGGGTCCCACGTTGCGGGCAATGCCGTCGCGCTCGTTCGAGAGCAGGTTGGCGCGCAGGGCAAACGTGTCGCTCACCGGCACGTTCACCATGCCCTCGACGCGCAGCAGGTTGTAGTTGCCGCCGCGCACGTTCACGAAGGCCTCGAATTCATCCGCCGGCGCGCGCGGCACCATGTTGATCACGCCGACCGCGGCATTGCGCCCGAACAGCGTGCCCTGCGGCCCCATCAGCACCTCGACGCGCTCCATGTCGGCGAACGCCATCGTGGTGGCGGCACGCGGCAGGTAGACCTCGTCGTAGAAGGTGGCGACCGAGGGATCGCCTCCGGTGGAGATGTTCGGGCTCGAGATGCCACGCACGTTGTAGCTCTGCTGCGTGAAGGTCTCGCCGTCGGCCTCGAAACCCGGGATGAAATCGTCGATCTGCTGCAGGGTCAGCGCACCGGTGTTCAGGATGTCCCGGGACGTGAAGGTACCCACGGCCACCGGCACGTCGAGCGATGCCTGCTCGCGCTTCTGTGCCGTCACGACGATCTCCTCGAGTTCCACGCGCGAGACCGGCGGTTGCGCCAGCGCCAGTGGTGCGAAGGCGCCCAGCAGGGCCGCGCCTGCGCCGAGAGCGCCTGCGGCGCGAACAAAAGCGGCCAACGGCCGGACCATGGTTTCCATGCATACCCCTTGCGAATCTCTGTTGTTGTTGTGTACCGGGTCCGGCGCCGCGTGCGTCGTGATGAAGCCGGCCGGGGGATGTTAGCATCCACCCATCCAGCGGTCAGCAGGGCAGCCGATGCACGCACACGCAGTCACCACCCCGGGCGCCGCGCTCCTGGCATGCATGCAGCGCATCGCGGCGGCCGGGCTGTCGCAGGGCAGCTCGGGCAACGCGTCCGTTCGCAGTGCGAACGGGTTCTGGATAACACCGACGGGAATGCCGCCGCAACGCATGCATGCCGACGATGCGGTCGAGATCGATCCGGGGGGCCGCGTGCTCGCCGGGACGCTGCGCCCGTCCAGCGAATGGCCGATGCATGCGGCGATCTACAGCGCGCGTCCGGACGCGCAGGCGATCGTGCATTGCCACTCGCGCCACGCCACCGCGCTCGCCTGCTGCGGGCGCGACATCCCGGCTTTCCACTACATGGTGGCCGTGGCCGGCGGCGACTCGATCCGCTGCTCGCCCTATGCGCTGTTCGGCTCGCAGGCACTGGCCGAACATGCCGTGGCGGCCCTGCGCGAACGTCGCGCCTGCCTGCTCGGCAACCACGGCCAGATCGCGATAGGCGACTCGCTGGAATCGGCGCTGGCGCTGGCGATCGAGGTGGAGGAGCTTGCGGCGCAGTATGGCGCAGCGCTCGCGATCGGCGAGCCGCGCCTGCTCGACGGCGCGCAGATGCGCGAGGTGATCGAGCGCTTCGCGGGATACGGGCAGCCGCAGCGGCGCGACGAACCCTGACCCGCGCAAGGCTCCGGCTTCAGCCGTTGCAGCCCAGCAGCGTGAGCTCCTGCGCCGGCTTGATCGTGTAGCGCGGCGCGGCGATCCGGTTGGCGCGCGCCAGCGCCTGCGGGCTGTCGCAGCCCTGCTTGCGCGCGATGCTCGCCAGCGTATCGCCCCGCTTCACCACGTAGCGCTTGCCGCCGCCGTTGGCCACGCCACCGGGCTGGCGCGCGTCCTGCAGCAGCATGGCGAGTTCCGCCATGCGGCCGTCGACGCACTGGCTACGGTAGACCACGGCCAGCGTGGCTGGCATCGCGACGCTGGAGCCCGCGGGCAGCCGCTTGTTGGGATCGACGCGCGGATTGAGGTTGCGCAGGGTGCGGAACCAGCCGTCGCGGCTGCCTGCCTGACCAAGGCAGACGGTGAGTTCGCTCAGCGTCATCGCCTTCACCAGCTGCACCTGGCCCGGCGAGGCATCGACCCGCGGGAACTCCAGTCCGTAGTCGTCCGGGTGCAGGAACAGCCACGCCGCCGCCAGCACGTAGGGCACGTACTCCTGCGTCTCGCGCGGGAGCTTGCCCTGGATCTCGCCGGACCAGTAGTTGTTGCTGCGCGAGCTCTGCGCCAGGCGCCGCATCCGGCCTTCCCCGCCGTTGTAGGCCGCGAGCGCCATCTCGAGGTTGTTGTTGAGGTAGCGGAACTGCTCGCTCAGGTACGCCACGTTGGCGCGCGCGGCGGCCGCGGGATCGTAGCGCGTATCGAAGCCGTCCTGGTTGTTCAGACCGAACCGCAGCCCCGTGTGGTACATGAACTGCAACGGACCCGCGGCACCGGATTGCGAGACCGCGTGTACCTTGCCGCCAGACTCCTTGGCCATGATCCCGAACAGCAGCGCCTCCGGCAGGCCGGCCTCTTCGTAGGCCGGCCACATCAGGTGACGCATGTATTCGTAGTTCTCGTAGGCGTCGATGAGGTTGGGCCGCATCCAGGTCAGCCAGTCGTGCAGCGCGGCCTTTACCGGGCCGTTGATCTTGATGATCTTCGCCAGATCATGGCCGTGCAGCAGGTTCACCGAGCGCTGCGCCTCGGGCACGTCGCTGGAGAGCATCGCGGCCTCGGCCTGCGGTCGCGGCTCGACTTCCGCGAAACCCGCCGCCGCGTTGGTCAGCACGGCGCTGCGCAGGGACAGCAGGTTGCCGTAGGCCGCCATGAAGCGCTGCGGCTCGCAGCCCGGAGTGCTGACGCAGGCATCGCCACCGGCGGCCAGCTCGGCCGCCGCGCTGGTAACGAGCTGCCGCGCGGTGTCGTTATCGCCTTCGCGCAGTGCCTGCACGCCGTCGCGATAGCGCGTCAGCGACTGCTCCATGGCCGCATACAACTCATCGGGAGTCTTCGCCTCGGCCTGCTGCTGGCGCGGCTGGCCGGAACAGGCGACCAGAACCACGGCCGGCACCAGCGCCGTCGCCATCAGCAAGCGCATGCGGTGCGGCCGGAACAGCCGCTCGCCGGCGGCGATCATTCTGCGCATGCTGTATACCTTTCGTTGAGTCGGCGTTGCCTGTTGTCTTGCCGCGAAGGTTAGCCGCAGGGCTCCCCGGCGGCAAGCGCCCGCCCGCCGGAACCGCCAGGGGCCGGCGCAGCCCCGGGGCAATGCTGGCCGATCACCGCCCTGTGGCTGGTTCGGCACGCGCTCGTTATCCTCCCACCCAGAGGACACGGGCAAGAGAGAACATGAGGCGCGCATCGGGATCACCGCCAGGCACCGACAAAGACACGCATCGCGCCTGGCTGCAGGCGATGCAGGCCGGTCAGGCGCTGTATGCGCGCGGGCAACCGGGCCAGGCCGAGCGTGCGTTCCTGCAGGCCACCGTCCTGCAACCGGGACGCATGGAGGGCTGGGCAAACCTCGGCGGCACGCTGCTCGACCTGGACCGTCCGGCCGAGGCGTGCGAAGCCCTGGAGCGCGCCCGCGCGCTGGCGCCGGCGGCCCGCCGTGCTGTGAACCTGGGCCGCTGCTACTACCTGCTCGGGCGGACGAGCGAGGCGCTGGCGGCGTGTCGGGCAGCGACCACGCTGGCGCCGAGTGCCGACGCGTTCAACAAGCTGGGCGTCATCCTGCGCGCCAGCTGGCAGCTCGACGAGGCGGAAACGGCGTTCCGTACCGCGCTGAAGCACGACGGAGGCCACCCGCTCGCCCAGGTCAACCTGGCCACGCTGCTGATGCTGATGGGGCGGCAGGCGGACGCGCGACCGCTGCTGGCAGCGGCGCAAGCCAGGCCGCTGCCGCCAGAAGCGCGGCACGAGGCGGTGCGCGCGGAACTGCTGCTGGACGAGTGGGAACGGCTGGATCCTGTGCTGCAGCGTGCGTTCGGACGCGCCATTTTCGACGAGCTCATCGCGGCGCTGGACGACACACCGCCCGCGCTGATGCAACTCGACCCGGTCGTGGGGCCGTTCATGGTGCGCCTCGCACACAGCGCCAGCCGCCAACCCGTGGCGCCCGGGACCCAAACCTGGCCCGTGCCGGATGACTGGCCCTGGATCGAGGCGCACTTCTCGCTGCATCGCGGCGACGGCGTCGAGCAGTGCCTGGCGACGCTGGCGCTGGCGCAGGCCGGCAAGGCGGATGGCGCGCTTGCCCAGAGTGCCGAGGCCGTGCGCTGGCGGCATGCGGGCGGGCTCGCGCCATTGCTGGCGCGACACCCTGAAACCGCCCTGCGTTACTGCCACTGGCTGATCCTGCGCGGCCTGGACGACGCGAAATTCGTACCCGGCCATTTCAAGCTGCAGCCGAACCGCGTGGCGCACAACGCAAGCGAGCCGCGCGCCGAACCGCAATGCGTGGTTGCCACCATCCGCCAGTGTCTCGGCGATCTGCTGCCCACCGTTGCCGGCGCCGAGGCCCGGGCGGCCCTGCTGTTCCTGCTGGTCACCAAGTCACACTGCTTCATCGACGGCAATGGCCGGGTAGGACGCTTCCTGGTCAATTTCGAGCTCGAACGCCAGGGGCATGCGCCGCTCCTGATACCCACGGCCCTGCAAAGGCCGATTGGATTGGCCCTGCGCGAGATCTACCAGTCGTGCGACATCGCGCCGATGGTCGAGCAGATCGAGGCCGCCCGGTCCTTCACGCGTGGCTTCCTTGCGGACCTGGCCGGGGCGCGTGGCCCGCACCGCGAGGCCGGTGAGACAAGCGAGGCGAGCTTTTGATATTGTGACGGGCATCACGACAAACCGGGTCGATTCATGCTTCTCGTCGGAACGCCGGCACTGGCCGGGGAACACCCAGATCTTGCGCGCCTGGAAGACGAACGGGAGATCTGGCTGAGCGATGCCGGGGCGAGCGACGCGCACCTGCGAGCCTGGCGCTTCGAGACGGACGAAAATGGCGAGCAGTGCGCCCGCGCCTGCTGCGGCGCCCACCGCTACCGCCTGGTGCGGCTGTCGGGCGATGACCCGCGACGCGCTTTCCTGGCCGCTAACCGGCACCGTCCGCTGCTGCAGGACACGCCGGTCGGACCCGTGCACATCGCCTCGCCGACCAGTGTCGCCCTGATCTGGCGCGCCGGTCTCTACCTGCAGACCGGCTTTCACCAACGCATCGACGACTACCATCGCCTGCGCGCCCGGTTGGGCGAAGCGCCGGTCAGCCCCGAGGAACGCGGGGCCTACGAGGCCTTGCGCGCCGGCGTGCTCGCGCGCGTCGACGGCGAGCGGACCGACTGGACGATGCGGGTCAGCAACGAGGAGTTTTTCGGCGACTTCAAATATCGGTGGCTACGCGCGTTCGCGCACGACGCGCTGCACCTTGCAACCTGCTACGGCGAGGTGCCGATATACCTCCAGCTGAAGAGCGATCCGGCACAGGCCCTTGTGCCGCGCCAGGCATTCGAGCAGCTGCCGCATGCCGAGCGCATCCGTCTGGTGCGCGAGGAGTGCTATGCGCTCGCGCTGGAGCGCGTGCTGATCCCGGCCGAGGACCTCGGGGAGGCGTGCGGCGAACGTCGCGCCTTCCAGCACGCCCTGCGCCGCATCTGCACGACGCTGGCACGCGGCTGGTTCCGTGATTTCGCCATCGATCACCACCCCGAGATCTCGCGCTACGACAAGACTTTCGTCGAGGATTACCGGCGGGCGTTGCGCAGCGGCGCGCTGCGGCGCAAGCAGTTGCCCATATCCGACGCGGAACGGCATGACTGGTTGCGCGGCTACTGGAACCAGCTGATGGCGAAGGATCTGGAAGCGGCCCTGCCCGCCTGCCTTGCCGACTGAGTCGATGAACCTCGGCGACCGATTCCGCCTGACGCTGTTCACCAACCGCCCCGCTTTGGCTCTCGCAGCGGATCGCGCCGGCGTGGACCGCATCGGTCCCGACCTGGAGCGGCTGGGCAAGCTGGAACGCCAGCGCGGGATGAGCACCTGGATTTCCGATCACACCGAGGCGGAACTCCCGGCGGTATTCGCGGCGCTCGGCCGCTCGCTGCGCTTCGTGCGCTGCAATCCGCCCCACGCGTCCCTCGCCGAGGAGATCGACCGCCTCATTGGTTTCGGCGCCCAGATCATCATGCTGCCGCACTTCCACTCGGTCGACGAAGCCGTGCATTTCGTCGGCGCGGTCGACGGCAGGGCGAGGACGGTGCTGCTGGTCGAGACCGCGAGCGCGGCATCCCGGGTCGGGCAGCTGTGCCGGATCGAGGGACTGGACGAAATCCACTTCGGGCTGAACGACCTGTCGCTGGACCTCGGCGTGAAGAACCATTTCGCGGTGCTCTGCAGCACGCTGCTGGAGGACGCCTGCGCGACTCTCGCGGCGGAAGGTTTCCCGTTCGCCGTAGGCGGTATCGGCCGCGCGCTCGACGCATCGCTGCCCATCCCCTCCGAGCTCGTCTACGCGCAATACCCGCGCCTCGGCGCAACCGGCGCGCTGGTATCGCGCGTCTTCTTCAAGGACCTGCCGGAGGAGCAGTTCGCCGGGGAGGTGACCCGTGCCCGCGAGCGCCTGACTCACTGGTCGCGACAGTCCGCCGGCAGGCTGCGCGAGGCCCGCGAGGAACTGGATGCGCTGGTGGTGGCCGGCGCGAACCGGGCCGGCCGGTGAGCCGCGCCGCGCCGCCGCCCGGGGCCGTGTCGCGCTGGAGCGCCTGCTTCCAGGCGGGCCGGCTCGACGAGTGCCAGCGGCTGGCGCAGGAGCTGGTCCGGGACTGCCCCGATTCGGGCAAGGCCTGGCAGCTGCTCGGCATGAGCCGCTTCGCCCGGGGCGACCTGCGCCAGGCGCTGGCGCACCTGCGCCGCGCCGCGGCGATCGAGGGCGGCGACCGCTCGATCTGGGACAACCTCGGCATCGTGCTGCGCAAATCCGGGGATCATGCCGGCGCACGCGCGGCGTTCACGACGGCACTGGCGCTCGCACCCGCCGCGGCGGGCATCTGGTCGAACGCCGCGGGCAATGAGCTGGACGCCGGCAATGCCGCCGAGGCGCAACGGTTGGCGGCCAGGGCGGTCGCCCTCGCGCCGCAACTCGCCGCCGGCTGGCTGCAGCTCGGCAACGCGCTCTCGCGGCTGCAGCGCAGCGTGGAGGCCGAGGCCGCGCTGCGCGAGGCGCTGCGCATCCAGCCCCGCCATCCCGAGGCGCTGATCAGCCTGGGCACGACGCTGGCGGCGCAGAACCGACTGCGCGAAGCCCGCGAGGCGGCGGAGGCGGCGCTGCGGATCGACCCCGGGTGTTCCCGCGCGCACATCAACCTGGGCAGCATTGACGACCGCCTCGGTGACACCAAGTCGGCGCGCGATCACTATCGCAGGGCCCGCGAGCTCGATCCGGCGAACCTCGGCAGCTGGAGCAGCGAGCTGTACTGTCTGTCGCACGACGCTAGCCTTGACGCACGACAGGTCTTCGACGCCCACAAGGCCTTCGGCGAGCAGGCCGAGGCGCGCTTCGGCGCGCACGTGGCGCCACATGCGAACGACCGCGATCCCGCGCGCCGGCTGCGCGTGGGGGTCGTCTCGGGCGATTTCCGCGATCATCCGGTGGCGCGCTTCCTGGAGCCGGTGTGGCGCGAACGGGATCGCGCGCAGCTGCAGCTCCTCGCCTACGACACCAACCCGGCCGCGGACGCCATGGCGCAGCACCTGCGCGCGCTGGCCGACGCGTGGACCGACGTGTCGACACTCTCCGACGATGCGCTCGCGGCGCGCATCCGCACCGACGGCATCGATATACTCATCGACCATTCCGGGCACACAGCCGGGAACCGACTCGGCGTATTCGCCCGCAAGCCCGCGCCGGTGCAGGCGATGTGGGTCGGCTATCCGGGGACCAGCGGCCTGCGCGCGATGGATTACCGGCTGGTCGATCCGGTGCTGGCCCCGCCCGGGCGCTTCGACCACCTGTTCACCGAGCACCTCGCCTACCTGCCCGTCATGCTCGTCTTCGGCAAGCCCGAGCACTTGCCCGCGCTGACGCCGTCGCCGCTCGCGCGCAGCGGCCACATCACCTACGGCAGCTTCAACCGGATGAACAAGCTGGGCGACGCGGTGATCGCGCTGTGGGCCGAAATCCTCCGGAGTACTCCCGGATCGCGGCTCGTGCTGGGTGCCGTGACCAACGATGCAGTCGCCGAGGCGCTGCGCGCGCGCTTCGCGGCACGCGGCATCGCGCACGGGCGCATCACCTTCCTGCCGCGCCTCGACATGGCCGACTACCTCGCGGCGCACGAACGCATCGACCTGCTGCTGGATGCCTTTCCGTGGGCCAGTTCGACCACGGCCCAGTTCGGTCTGTGGATGGGCGTGCCCACGCTGACGCTGGCAGGCGACTCGCTGGTGGCGCGCCTCGGCGCCGCCGCCATGTCGGCAGCCGGGCTGGACCGGTTCGTGGCCGGATCGGCGGCAGAGTATGTTGAAATTGCAGTGCGCACGGCGGCGCAGCCCGACGAGCTGCGGCGCCTGCGCGACTCGCTCAGGAACCGGCTGGAGGAAGACCGCCACCGCGTCCCGGCGCACGTAGCGCGGGCGCTGGAAGTCCGCCTGCGCCAGATGTGGCAGCGTTGGTGCGCGGGGCTTGCTCCGTGCGTGCTGGAAGGCTGACGAAACCAGGAGACCTCATGGGCAACAACGGCATAAAGGATACGCAAACGGTGGCCGCCGACGGCCGCATGCTGCGCGAGATGATCGACGGCGTGCATCTCCACGAGATGCAGAACATCATCACGCGCAACGGCACCACCACCGAGGTGGTGCGTCCAGACTGGGACATCGGCCGCCTCGCGATCAACCACATGATCCACGTCACGCTGCGTGCGCACGCCATCAGCGCGTGGCACTGTCACCACCTGCAGACCGACCGGATCTTCGTCACCGACGGTACGTTGCGAATCGTGCTGTTCGACGACCGCGAGGGCTCGCCGACGAAGGGCAAACTGGACGTGCTGCACCTGAGCCTCATGCGCCCCGCGACACTGCAGATCCCGCCCTTCGTCTGGCACGGGATCCAGAACCTCGAGAACCGGAACAGCAGTTTCATCAACTTCTTCGATCACGCCTACTGCTACGCGAACCCGGACGAGTGGCGCCTTCCGGCCGACACGGACTCGATACCCTTCAAATTCTCCTGAAGCCGGGCCCTGCTAACGCCGCCCCGGCTCCGAACAATTCAGCTCTCGGCCAGTTCTGCGCGGATGCCGCGCGTGTACTCGTCGCACGAGGCGAGCCAGTAGACAAAGGGGCGCAGATCATGCTGCTGCCGGATCGCGTTGAGCGCCCGACCGAAAGCGGGCTTGAACCGCTTGGGCGTGACGATCGGCCCGAGTCCCGCAGCCTCCAGCTCGCGGTTCATCATGAAGCGTCCCAGGCGGCCATTGCCGTCGGCGAAAGGGTGAATGTCGGCGATGACGTAGTAGACCAGCGCGGCTCGCGCGGCAGAGGGCGGCAACCCCGCGTAGATCGTGGCATGTAAATGCTCCAGCGTGCCTTCGACCAGACCCGGCGCGGTACGCTCGACGTCGGGGTTGATGATCACGCTGTTGGGGAAGGCCTTCAACTCGCCGGGAGCGATCTCCCGGCGGTGACTGCCGAGAAACGCATGCCAGTAACGCAGCCGCGCGGCCACCGTGCGCGGGTCGCTGCGGTCCGCATCGCCAAGGGATCGGTAGTGCTGGACAGCACCGTAGTAGTTGTGGGCATCGAGCAGCTTGTCGTCGATGGGTCGCGGCAATTTATCGCTCTCGTTCGCACCGCAGCTTCGCAGGAAATCGATGGTGCCTCGCGCCGCCTCGGCGTCTTCGCCGAGATGCGCGGAGAAATGGGCCTCGAGCATGTCACTGAGGGAATCCGGGATCGTATCGATGCGCGAGTGGGTCGTCGGGTCGCCCGACCAGCGCCGCAGGCACTCTGCGATGCGAGCCGCAAGCTGTGCATCGAAGGGCCGCGCACCGGGCGAAGTCGAGGCAACCACGGCGATGAACTCCGCCGGCGAGCGGCTGGCAACCGCATGCCGCAGCGCCGGTTCCAGCGCGAGGTTCCTGTCGATGATCTCCAGGGCGTCGGCAAACGCCCGCTGATCCGACTCGCTGGCTCCCGGCAGCGCGAGCGCCTCCTGCGCGAGTCGGCGCGCCCGACCCGCGCGTCCCTGCAGGATCAGCAGGCAGCCGTAATTGAGCCGGGCCAGCCGGTAATCCGGTGCCAGCGCCAGCGCGCGCTCATAGGCCTCGCCCGCCTCGTCGAGTTCGGCGAGCGCCTGCAGCGTCGTGGCCAGTTTGTTCAGCAGATCGGGCGATCTTGGCTGCAATTCCACCGCTCTACGGTACGCGTCGCGACACAGTTTCAGGTCGCCCTTGCCGAGCCTGAGCGCATCGCCACGATTGGCATGCGCCGGCGCGAATCCGGGATCGAGCGCGATGGCTCGGTCGGCAGCGGCAAGCGCCTGCTCGGACTGACGCAGCTCTATCAGGACGGCTGCCAGGTTGCACCACGCGGGGGCCGACCCCGGCGCAAGCGCAACGGCGCGCTGAAACACCCGGCACGCCTCCTCGAAGCGGCGTTGCTGAAACAATTGCGCGCCGGCGCCGAACAGCTGCCTGAGCTCGAGGGTATTCATGCGTGAAGTCGCCTGGGCCGTTTACAGGGGGAAAAATTATACGGCCAGCGGCAGCGTTACAGCGGCTTTTCCAGGTAGGCGATCAGCGACTCGATACTGCGCTGCTTCAGCACGTCGTTCTGGGCCTGCTCGAGCACGCACCGGAAGCCGAGCTTCTCGAAGAACTGCCGGGAATTGCCGCTGGCCTGCGCGGTCATGCGTGGATAGCCGCAGCGCCTCGCGATCTGCGCGGAGAAGTCGACCAGCGCGGTGCCCAGGCCCTGTCCGGTGAAGCTGCGCGCAACGTGAAGTCGCTTGCCCTCGGCTACCGCATGGCCATCGAGCCGGTGTACTCCCCTGCGCACCAGCCGGTAGCCGACGATGCTGCCGGTGTCGACATCCACGGCGACCAGGCAGGCGATGTTGTCGGGGTGGGCGCTGGCTTCGCGCACGCCTTCGATCGAGTTGGCCTGCACGTAGGCTCGCCGTGCCGCGTCGTCGAGCCGATCGAAGTTGCCCGCATGGCGGAAATTGTCGATGACCATGGCGCTTACTGCGGAGCAATCGCCTGGCGCGATGTCCCGCACAACCACCTTGCGGCCATCGTGCAGGGTCACGGTCCCGGGTTCGCGCAACTCCTGCATGCCCGCCTCCGGGGCGCGATCAGTTCTTCACCTGCAGCATGTACTCGGCCACCGCGAGCCGTGTCGCCGCGTCGAGGTAGTTCTGCGGCGGCATCTCGGGATAGTCGTCGCGCTTCTTCACCGGGTTGGCGATGTAGTCCGCGAGCCCTTGCGGATTGTCCATGTAAAGTGCCTGTATCACCTGCACCGGCGGGCCGATCATGCGCCCGGTATAGATGTGGCATCCGCTGCAGACGCCGAGGTAGGCGATCTTGCCGCGCTCGTCGGGCGCGATCACGCGCGCCGGCACCGGCGGCAGCAGGTAGGTTTCGGTCGCCGCGGTGTTGCTGAAGTCGCATTCGGCGAAATCCTTGACGCCCACAGTCACGTAGCGCCCGCGGTTGCGGATGCAGCTGCCGGGGCTGGGACCGACGCGCACGATGTCGGGATTGCCGCGCTGCAGCTCGGTCAGCATCAGCGCCTTCACCTCGGGGATGGTGTCATAGCCGTTGTCGAGCATCGTGTTGTCGAGGATCTTCACACGGTCGGAGTTCGGCTCCGACTCCGGATCCACCGTGATGTTCGCCGCGTTCGCGTGATCGGTCACGAGGATCCCGGCGGTCTTGTGGTCCGAGATGATGTTGCCCTCGATCACCACGTCATCGGCCGCCATGATCAGCACGCCGGTGCCGGGCGGGATCCCTGCCACTGTGGAGCCCGGGGCGCCGAAGTTGTCGTGGTTGTTCCCGACGATGAAGTTGTGGCGGATGATCACGTCGAAGGTGGTCTTGATCGGCAGCCCCGGCGTCACGAAGGCCAGTATCCCGCCGGTGTTGTTGTGCACGTAGTTGTTCTCGACGATCGCATGGCGGCTGTTCTCGATCTCGATGCCGGCCACGCTGTCGAAGACGTCGTTGTGCGCCACGTGGATGTTGTCGCTCATGCCGACGTAGATCGCCGCGTCCTCGATCCCCGAGACGACGTTGTGCTCGACCACGCCGTTCTGCCCCAGCTGCGGGAAGATGCCGTAGACGCCGGTGTCGACGATCAGGTTGTTGCGGATCTCGAAGTTGTTGCCGGCCTGGCTCATGATGCCGTTGCCCTTGTACTTCGTGATCGCGAGGTTCTCCACCACCACGTTGTTGCCGGAGTACAGGATCGCGTCGTTCAGCTTGCCCTGGCCGTCCAGAACCGCGCGCCGGCCTTCCTCGATCACGCCGATCAGGCGGATGCCGTCCTTGTCGATGTAGACGGTCTCGTGATAGGTCCCCGGCAGGACCTGGATCGTGGTGCCGGGCGCGGCGCGCTTCACCGCTTCCTGTATCGATTCGCCGTCCTTCACCACCATCACCGCGTCACCCGCCGGCCCCGCCACGGCCTTGATGTTGCCGCTCGCGACACCGGCCTTCACCGCCTCGGCCGCGTCGCCCTCGGCCTTGAAGCCACCCGCGTAGCTCGGACCCGCGCTGCCGGTGGTCGCGACCGGCGGCGGCTGGTCCTGCTTCGCGAAATACATACCGGCGCCGAAACCGGCCAGCGCCAGCACGGCGCCCAACACGATGCCCTTGTTCATCAGGAGTCTCCCTGTGGTTATCTGGTTCGCGCGGCGTGTGCCACGGCGGAGGATTCGGCCAGCGGCGAAATGCCGATCGGCCGCAGCCCGGAGGGCACCGCGGCGGGCACCTCGGGGCTGAAGGTCTCGTCGCTGAGCGCCTGGAGGAAATCGACCAGGCGGTCGAGTTCTTCATCGCTGAGTTTTGGATCCCAGATATGCCAGTGCGGCTGCATCGCCACGCCGGGCGGGATCGCGTGGCCGCGCCCTCCGGTGTAGAAAGCCACCGTCTCGCGCAAGGTGGCAAAACGGCCCGAGTGCATGTACGGCGCCGTCTGCGCGACGTTGCGCAGCGTCGGCACCTTGAAGGCGCCCTTCAGTTTCGGGGCATCGAAGGTCTTCTCGGCGCCCACGTCGAGCGGGCGACCCTCGGGCTCCGGAGTGCCCAGCACCGCGACCTGCTGGTTGGTGAACAGCGGCGGCGTGTGGCATTCGGCGCAGCGCGCCACGAAGGAGCGGAACACGTTCATGCCCTCGATCTCGCGCGCGCTGAGCGCCTCGTGGTGACCCTGCGCGTAGCGGTCGTAGCGGCTGTTCAGCGAGATCAGCGAGGTCTGGAACGCCGCGAGCGCGGTATAGATATGCTCGAGCGTGACGGCTTCGTCGCCCTTCGGGAAGGCCTCGCGGAACAGCCGCGCGTAGCCCGCATTGTCGCCCAGTGATTGCAGCAGGCGCTCGGGCGTGTTGCCCATTTCCTTGTCCGAATACAGCGGCCCCGTCGCCTGCTCCTCCAGCGAGTGCGCGCGCGCATCCCAGAAAAAAGTCTTCAGGAATGCGACATTCCACAGCGTGGGCGCGGCGCGCCCCACGTCCTCGCCGTGGGGCCCCTGCGAGCGTGCGCGACCGTCGCTCAAACCCAGATCCGGGTGGTGGCAGCTGGCGCAGGACATGGTGCCCTCGCCGGAGAGCAGCGGGTCGAAGAACAGGTAGCGGCCGAGGTCGATCTGCTGCGGCGTGAAGCCATCGCGCTGCGGCGGCAGGCCGGTCTTCGTGCCGCCCACGCCCTTGCCGCCGAGCGAATCGTAGAACTGGTACAGCGAGCGCAGCTCGCAGCGCCCGGCCGCGGTCTTCTCGAAGCTCGGCGGGCAGTGCTCGCGCAGCCGGAATTCCTCCGCGGGCGCAGCGAGCGCCGCGCCGCCGAGCAGCATGCCGAACAGCGCGATACACGGGAGCCAGCGCATCGCGCGCTACTCCGCCGCGCCCTGCGCGGCGATGAAGCCCAGCACGTCGTCGAGATCCTTCGCCGCCGGGAGCGCCGCGGACATCACCTTCATCTGCCGGCCGTACTTGTCATCCGGGTGCGCGCCGCGCAGCCCCTCGCGGAAATTGAGGTACTGGCGCTTCAGGTATGCCGTGTTCTGGCCCGCGAGGCGCGGCGAGAACAAGGCCGCGTTGCCCTCGGCGCGGCCGCCGTGGCAGGCACCGCACGAGGCCTGGTAGTGGTTCGAACCGTTGCGCAGATCGGCGCCCGCGACCGGCGCCGCCGGGACCGGCGCGAGCGACGCAATGTACGCCGCCACGTCAGCCATCGCGGCTTCATCCGCGAGCAGCGCGGCGGAGGCCCGCATCTGCGCGCCGGCGGTATCGGCGGCATCGGTGCCGCGAATGCCCGCTTTGAAGTTGTGCAGCTGACGCGCGAGATACACCGCATCCAGCCCCGCCAGCGCGGGCGCCTGCAGCGCGTCGTTGCCGGCGCCGGAATCGCCGTGGCAGGCCACGCAGCCCGCGTAGAGCGCCTTGCCGCGCGCGGCATCGGCCACCGCGATTGGCGCAACGCCAGTGGCGACCAGCAATGAAAGGACCAGGCACAGGCGCTTCATGTGATTATTCTCCGAAAGCCGCCCGCGGCGGCACGCCAAACTGGTACATTTGTACCACTTCAGCAATTGCCGCCGCAACCGGAATTATTGCGCGGCGCACTCAGGCCTCGGAGAGTGTCGGCTCCAGTGCCTGCTGCAGGTGGCGCAACATCACGGCGCGGATCTCTACCGGCCCCTGCGCCAGCAGCGCGCCCTTCTCCAGCCCGAGCAGCACGCTGTTGGTGATCTGGGCGTCCAGCTCCGGCTGCGGCGAGCCGAGCGCGGCATGGAACCCGCGCAGGAATTCCAGGTGGCCCTGTTGCTGGCGTTCCAGCGCGGCGCGCAGGCGCGGCACGCGTATCGCCTCGTGCAGGAACGCGTACTCGAGCACGCGGTCACCGCGCAGGCGCTGCACCTGATCGAGCACGTAGGCGCTCGCGGCGTCGGCCAGCGCCTCGGCCGTGCCGGCCACGCGCGTCTGGCTCAGCAGCGCCAGCACGCGCACCTGGAAAGCCTCGATGTCGCGGCGCTGTGCTTCCGACCAGTGCAGGAAGGACTCGATGATCAGGTCCCCGAGATCGCGGAAATAATAGGTGGTGCTCGCAAGCGGCACGGACGCCTCGGTCGCCACCGCACGGTGGCTCACCGCACGCAGCCCGTCGCGCGCCATCACGCGCAGCGTGGCCTCGATGATGTCCTGGCGCCGCTGGACCGCGCTCGCGCGCGACCGCGTCGATTGTCTTGCTGCCGTGGATTGCATGCTCCGCCTGCGGGGGTTTTTCGACACCCGCTTTTTTTCGGGCGTTTTGGTGGGTGGCTTTTGACGTTATTTGCCGGTGGCCGCCCCGGGTAGCCAGACCCACGACGGGCTAGGCGATAGCCTTCAGGGCGGGCACGTATTCATGCCCCAGCGCCTCGGCGACGGCCTGGCAGGTGAGCTGGCCGCGATGCACGTTCAGCCCGTTCCGCAGGTGCGGGTCCTCCGCGAGCGCCTGCCGGTAGCCGTTGTCGGCCAACGCCAGCACGAAGGGCAGCGTGGCGTTGTTCAGCGCGAAGGTCGAGGTGCGCGCCACCGCCCCCGGCATGTTCGCCACGCAGTAATGCACCACGCCGTGCCTGACGAAGGTGGGATCGGCGTGCGTGGTCGGATGGCTGGTCTCGAAGCAGCCGCCCTGGTCGATCGCCACGTCGACCAGCACCGAGCCGGGCTTCATCGCCTTGACCATGTCCTCGGTCACGAGTGTCGGCGCGGCGGCGCCGGGCACCAGCACCGCGCCGACCACGAGGTCAGCGCCCGTCACATGGCGCTGCGTCGCCTCGCGCGTGGCGAAGATCGTGTTCAACATGCCGCCGAAGCGGAAATCGAGCTCCTTCAGTCGCGCGAGCGACTTGTCGATGACGGTCACATGCGCCTCCATGCCCATGGCCATGCGGACTGCGTTGGTGCCGACCACGCCGCCGCCGAGCACCACCACCTTCGCGGCTTCGACGCCCGGCACGCCGCCGAGCAGCATGCCCGAGCCGCCCTGTTCCTTTTCGAGGCAATGGGCGCCGGCCTGTATCGCCATGCGCCCGGCGACCTCGCTCATCGGCGACAGCAGCGGCAGCGTGTTGCCCGGCCCGGTGACGGTCTCGTAGGCGATCGCGACGCAGCCGGAGGCGAGCAGCGCGTGCGTCTGTTCCGGATCGGGCGCGAGGTGCAGGTAGGTGAACAGTACCTGCCCCTCGCGCAGCATGCGGCATTCGTGCGGCTGCGGTTCCTTGACCTTCACGATCATGTCGGCGCGCGCGAAGACCTCGGCGGCGCTGCCGACGATTTCGGCCCCGGCGCGACGGTACATCTCGTCGCTCTGGCCGATGCCGGCGCCGGCCATCGTCTCGACGATCACCGCGTGGCCGTGATGCACCAGCTCGCTGACGCTGCCGGTGGTCAGGCCGACACGGTATTCGTGCGTTTTGATTTCCCTGGGCACGCCGACGAGCATGGGTCGATCCTCCGGAAAAGAGACGATGCGCGGGTTCGAATGCGACAAGTATAAGCAGGCACGGCTGGCGATGTTCCGCCGCACACCACCCCCGACGGGGTATGCTGCCTGCGGCGCGACTGCCGTGCAAATTAGCTGCTACGCGAACGGAGAATACCCTATGAACACCCCGAAGACCCGCCGCCTCGGCTTCGTGCGGCTGATCGTCTTCGCACTGCTCGTCGCTGTCGCGTGGTACGCCTTCCAGCCGCGGCGCATCGACGACGGGCAGCCGCCGTGGCACGCAGCGGTCGAGCAGCGCACGATCGAGGTCGCGGGCATGAGCCGCGAATTCCTCTACTACGCGCCACCGGGCCTCGCACGCGGGGCGCCGATCGTCTTCGTGCTGCACGGATCCATGGGCAGCGCCGCCGGAATGCGCGAGGCCACGGCCTTCGGCTTCGAGCGCATCGCCGCCGGCGAAGGCGCGATCGTGGTCTACCCGCAGGGAATCGAGAAGCACTGGAACGACTGTCGGGGGACTGCGGACTACGCCGCGAACACACGCAACATCGACGACCCGGCGTTCTTCGAGGCCATGATCGGCTGGTTCGCGCGGGAACTCGGCGCCGATCGCTCGCGCGTGCTGGTCACCGGCCTGTCGAACGGCGGACACATGGCCTACCGGCTGGGGCTGGAGCGCCCGGATCTCGTGCTGGCGATAGCGCCGATGGCCGCGGGGCTGCCGGTAGCCGCCACGCGAGACTGCCGCGAGTCGGGCAAGGCGGTTGCCACCGCGATCTTCAACGGCACCGAGGATCCGGTGAACCCCTTCGCGGGCGGCCTCGTGTCCATACTCGGTAACAGCAGCCGCGGCGAGGTCCTCTCGTCGCAGGAGACCGCGCGCTTCTGGGCGCGACTCGCAGGGCACGATGGTGAGCCAAAGATCGAGGACTTGCCCGATCGCGACCCCGACGACGGCACGCGCGTGCGAATCGAGCGCTGGCAGGCGCCGGGTCACGCGGAGATCGCGCACTACATGATCGAGGGCGGCGGACACACCCTGCCATCCCGAGGCACGCGACCGTCGCTCGCCACCAGTGTCCTGACCGGCCGCACCAGCCAGGACATCGATGCCGCGCACGAGGCGTGGGCGTTCTTCGAACGGCAGTGGCCGTAGCTCCGGATTCATCCGGACGATGTCCGCATCACGTGGGTCCGGATTCATCCGGACAATGTCCGGTTAAAACCGGACCTACATGATCACCCCGTCCGCGCGCAGCGCGGCGATATCCTGCTCGTCCATCCCCAGCACCTCGCCGAGCACCACATCGGTATGGCTGCCGACGGCCGGGCCAGCCCACTCGGTGCCGCCGGGCGTGCCCTGCAGGCGCGGCATCAGCGCGGGAATCTCGAGCGGCTTGCCGTCGATCTCAACGCGCTCGAACAAGCCGCGCGCGCGGAAATGCGGGTCGGCGAACATGTCCTCGACGTTGTAGATCGGCCCCGCGGGCACGCGTCTGTCGTCCATCACCGCCAGCACCTCGGCGGCAGCACGCGCGGCGCACCAGGCGCCGATCGCGGCATCGATCTCCGTCTCGCGCTGCACCCGCCCGGCGTTGCGCGCGAGTTGCGGATCGTCGGCCAGGTCCTGGCGGCCGATGCCTTCCATCAGGCGCCGGAAGATCGAATCGCCGTTGCCCCCGATCACCACGAACCTGCCGTCGGCGCAGCGGTAGGTGTTGGTGGGCACGATGCCGGTCACCGTGGTGCCGGCGGGCTCGCGGATCAACCCCGCGCCCGAGTACTCCGGCACCACGGCTTCCATCAGGTTGAACATCGATTCGTACAGCGCGACGTCCACGACCTGCCCGCCGGCGCCGGGCAGGGCATCGCGCGCACGCAGCGCGATCAGGATGCCGAGCGCCGCGTGCAGCGCCGCGATGGTGTCACCGATGCTCAGGTTCGGACGTACCGGTGCCTCGCCCGGGAAGCCGTTCAGGTAGCGGAAACCGCTGATGCCTTCGCAGACCGAGGCGAAGCCCGGCTTCGATGCATAGGGCCCGTACTGCCCGTACCCGGAAATGCGCGCTATCACCAGCCGCGGGTTGAACGCCTTCAGCGCCCCGGGCGCCAGCCCCCATCGATCCAGCACGCCGGGGCTGAAGTTCTCGATCAGCACGTCGGAGCGCTCCGCGAGGCGGCGCACCATGTCCTGGCCGCGCGCGTTCTTCAGGTCGATGGTGATGCACTTCTTGTTGCGCCCGAGACTGCGCCACCAGTACGAGGTGCCGCCCTCGTCGAGCTGGCGCCAGCCGCGGATCGGGTCGCCCTCGGGCGGCTCGACCTTGATCACCTCGGCGCCGAAATACGCCAGGATCGACGCCGTGAAAGGTCCCGCCAGCAGTTGCCCCAGTTCGAGCACCCGCAGCCCGGCCAGCGGCTTGGTCGCCTTGTCCATCGATGCCTCCGACACTCCCCGATCAGGGTTCACCCGCCACGCGCCCGGCCATCTCCGCCGCCACCACCGAACCCTGAGGCGTCGCGTTCACGTGATGCGTGACCGGCACCACCGTGCCCGCCCCGGTTCGCAGCAGGTTGTATACCACCATCGCGCACACGATCACGTGGATCAGCGCCACGAACAGCAGGTAGGCACGCGCGTCCACCGCGTCCATCAACCAGGCCACCAGCACCGGTCCGATGGCCGAGCCCGCCCCGTTCACCAGCAGCACCTTGCTGCTGGCCGCCACCAGTTCCTCGCCCCGCATCTGGTCGCCGGCCAGCGACACGAACACCCCGTACAGCGGGAAGGACAGGCCGCCGTAGAGGAACATCAGCGCGTAGATGGGCAGCGCGGCCTGCGCCGGCATCAGCGCCAGCACCACGGCAAGCACGCTGACGGTGGCACTGAGCCCCACCACCACGCGGCGCCGGTCCATGCGGTCCGACAGCATGCCGATGGGCCACTGCAACAGCGTGCTGCCGACGATGGCCGCCGCCATGAACCACGCGATCTGCGAGGACTCGAAGCCGATCTCCAGCGCATACACCGGGCCGATCGCATAGAAGGCCCCGAAAGTGAGCGATGCCAGCAATATGCCGACGACCGTGAGCGGCGCCCGGCGCGTGAGGGCCCGCAGGCTGATGGCGGCATGCTTCTCATGGCGCGGCGCCGGATGGCGCGTGAGCATCAGCGGTACCACCGCCAGCGAGCCCAGCGCCGAGATGAGCACGAAGAGCTCGAAGCCCAGCGGATCCGCCGCCTGCAACAGGAACTGCCCAGCGGCCATGGAGCCCTGGCTGACGATCAGGTACAGCGAGAGCAGCCGGCCGCGGTTCGCGTTGGTGGCCTCGGCGTTCAGCCAGCTCTCGACGATGATATAGATGCCCACGATGCAGGCACCGCTCAGCAGGCGCACGACGGCCCACGCCACCGGATCCACGAACAGGGCGTGCGCCAGCGGGGCGAAGGAGAACAGCGAGGCCAGCGCCGCGAACACGCGAATGGGCCCGACCCGCGCAATGAGCCTCGGGGTGGTCCAGGAGCCCAGCATGAAGCCGAGGTAGTAGCAGGCCATCACCGCGCCGGTGACACCGGTCGGGAAACCCGACAGGCTCGCGCGCACCCCGAGCAGCGTGCTCTGCAGCCCGTTGCCGACAACGATGAGCGAAAGCCCCGCGAACAGTGCCCACAGGGAGACGACGACGGTACGCATGAGAGAAGCAGCCAGTTTCCGGGTACGGCATGCTAGCAGCGGACATGGGGGGCGGCCAGAATCGCGGTGCTGGACTACGACGGCGATTCCGGATTGGCGCTCGGAGCGCAGGCCTGAAAGAATGAACTCATGGCGAGTTGCCGATGCGAATTCAGGGATCGTGCCCATGACCGATAAAGATCGAGCGCCGCACCTGTCGCGCCCCGGCGCGTGGCACACGCTGGCCGTGCTGTGCCTGCTCGCGTTTGCGCATACGGGCGCAGCGCAACCCCGCGTGATCCGGGGCTTCGGCGACAGCCTGCTCGATACCGGGCGCGTCTGTGCGCGGACCGGTTTCCCGTCGGGCGACTACGGCACCTGCAGCAACGGCAGGGGAACACTGCAATGGCTGCCCGATTACGCGCCGCTGGTATTCGATCGCGCCATCAACCTCGCCGAAGGCGGCGCGGGCACCGGCGCGTTCAACGTGGCGTCGCTGATCATTCCCGACGCCGCGGGCGCCGCCACGCAGGTGCAGCGCTTCGTCACCTCGGGTGCGCGCATCGGCGCGACCGACCTCGTGGTGTATTCGGCCGGACCCAACAACCGCTATCTGCTCGGGCCGGCGGGCCCGCTGTTCGGCTCGCAGTACGACCCGACACTGAGCGGCGAGGGTCTCGCGGATCGCTCGCTCGCCGAGACGCATGGCAGCATTGGCGCTCTGATCGATGCCGGCGGCCGCAACCTGGTGGTATTCGGCGGACGCGCGCGCGCCGTCGAAGGCTCCCCGGAGCAGCGCTACATGGCCGCGATGAACAACGGGCTTGCGCAGGCACTGAACAGCTTCGCGGGAGGTGGAGTGCGGCTGCGCATCTTCGATTTCCAGAGCATCTACCTGCGCGCCATCACGGACCCGCAACGTTACGGCCTCGATGAGCCCTTTCTCCACTCCGACAACATCCACCCCAGCGAGGCCGGGCATCGCCTGTTCGCGCGCTACATCGCCGCCCTGATTGCTTCCGCCGACGGCATTGCGGCACAGGCCGACACTGCCGAGGCGGGTACGAACGCGTTCAGCGATGCCGTGTTCGAGCGGCTGCAGGCGGTCCGTGGCCTTGCGTCCTCCGCGTCGCAATCCGGCTTCGGTGTCTACCTGCAGCCGCTTGCGGTGCGCGGCGAGCGCGCGGATTTCTTCTCGGCCGACGGCGCGGCAACCAGGTTCGATTATGCGGTGGACGGGCTGCTCGCCGGCATCGAGTACCGTGACGGCACACAGACGCGCTACGGCGCGACGCTCGGCTACGCCGGCGCGGATGCCGATCTCGATGCTTCCGCGGGCACCTCGGACACCTCGACCGTACAGGGCAGCGTCTACCTCTCGCACGACCGGGAGGCCCTGTTCGTCGACGCCATCCTCGCCTATGCCGACCACGAGATCGACATCGAGCGGCGCGGCGTGATCGACACGCTGGTCGCGGACACGGGCGGCGACAGCGCCTTCGCCGGCCTGCGCGCGGGCTACCTGTTCCGGCATGCCGATGTGCGCCTCGGCCCGCTGCTGACCCTCGCCTACACCGACACCGGGATCGATGGCTATGCCGAACGCGGCGACGATGTGCTCGCGCAGCGGGTCGCTGGGCAGGGCCTCGAATCGCTGGAGATCGGCGCGGGGATCCGCCTGCGCGCGGCGCTGCGCATCGCCGGATGCGCGATCGAACCGGCGCTCGACATGAGCCTCGTGAACGACGTGATGGCCGACGAGCGCCGGATCCGCACCGCGAACGTCTTCGCTCCGTCGCTGCCGGTCTACACGGTCATCGACGATGACGAGCGCGAGGACCGCTTCGCGCGTATTGCCGCCGGCGTGGGCTTCGCGCTCACGCACGACCTCGCGCTGACGCTGGCCGCCAAGGCGCGCCTGCCGCGCGAGGGCAACCGCGAGTACGGCCTCAGCGCAAGCCTCGAGCTGGCGCTGCCCTGACAGGAACACCCACGCCATGCCCATCGAACTGCCCAGGGAAATCCGCACGCAGGCTGTCGCCTCGATCCAGCGCTTTTTCCGCGAGAACATGGAAGAACCGATCGGCAACATGGACGCCGAGGCGCTGCTGGACTTCTTCCTGCAGGAGATCGGCCCGGCCGCCTACAACAAGGCTGTCTTGGACGTGCAGGAACGCCTCCAGCTTCGGGTGTCGGAGATTGATATGGAGGTGCACGAGGACGAATTTCCGTACTGGCGCAAATCCGGGCGTCAGGGAAGGAAGTGATTCGAACCGGGAACAGCCTGCTTCCGTGCCGACGAATTGTTCGTGGGCGAGGCCGACGGGAAGGCAGACTGAACGCATGACGCGGGCTCGAATCGGCGGATAGAATCCGCATCGAATATCCTGACGGGACCCGCCCATGCACAAACCGAGCTTGCTCGAACGCTTGCGCGCCAAGAAGCAGTCGCCCCGGCCCGCACTGGGGCTCGCCTGGTACGACGAGGCCAACTGGGCGATGGTGAAGGCGACGGCGCTCGATCCCCACCGTTTCGAGAATTCCTTCGCCGAGTGGCTCGCAATGGCCACCCAGACCCTGGACCACCTGAAGCGCTCCGGCGCGGATGCCACGCCCGTGCACATCGTCGCGGCGGAACTGATCGCCTGGTGCCGCGCCTGCCGCAGACAGAACGACGCCGCGGCGCGTGCCGCGTACGTCGCAGCCCGCATGCGGGTCCTCAAGAAGCGTGGAGAGTCGCTACCATAAGCCATGGACACGCCCGGCGCCCGCTGGCGCGACTCAACGCCGCGCCGCATCCTGTGAGCGGTTCAATGGAGGATCCGATGATGATAACCAACCGGCAGTCCGGAACGAATGTGCATGAAATTGCCGACGGGATCTTTCGCATCAACACGCCAATCGCGATTGAAGGCGCGGGCGCGTTCTCGTTCAACCAGTTCCTGATCGCCGATGATGAGCCCTTGCTGTTCCACACCGGCCCGCGGCGGCTGTTCCCGCTGGTGCGCGAAGCGGTGGCGAGCGTCCTGCCGGTAGCGAACCTGCGCTACATCGGGTTCTCGCACGTGGAGGCAGACGAGTGCGGCTCGCTCAACGAATGGCTCGCCGCCGCGCCGCAGTCCGTGCCGCTGTGCGGCACAATTGCGGCCACGGTGTCCATTGGCGACCTGGCCGACCGGGCTCCCCGCGCGCTTGCCGACGGCGAGCTGCTCCTGCTGGGCGCGCACTCGGTGCGCTGGCTCGATGCGCCGCATGTGCCGCACGCGTGGGATTGCGGTTTCCTGACGGAGGAACGCACCGCCACGCTGCTGTGCGGCGACCTGTTCACGCAGGGCGGCGCGGATCTTCCGCCCGTGACGGAATCCGACATCCTCGGGCCGAGCGAGGCTTTCCGCCGCGGCATGGATTACTTCTCGCACTCGAAGCACGCTCGCGGGATGCTCGAACGACTGGCCTCCACAAGCCCGGGAACGCTCGCGTGCATGCACGGCAGCGCTTGGCGCGGCGACGGGGCAGCCCTGCTTCGCGCGCTCGCCGATTCGCTTTCGGCTTGAATCCGCACCCGCCCCCTGCCGCAATCCGGCGGGAGCCGGAGGTGCACTACCAAGGTCAGGCTGAAGCCTGACCCAAGAGCGCAATCCCGGACCGAAGTGCGACACCGCGCGTGACGGCACGGTCATGGAACCCCGACCGGGCATTGGATACACTCTGCCCCCCCAGCCTCATCGACAGCACAACAAGGAGCAGGACATGGCAACCGACATCGGCCGCCTGGGCGTCTGGTCGTTCATCGACAACCTTTCCGCGCCGGAGGCCGCCGCCTTCGCGCAGCAGCTGGAAGCGTGGGGCTATTCCGCGCTGTGGATTCCCGAGGCCGTGAACCGCGACCCCTTCGCGATCATCGGCTATCTGGCGGCGAAGACCAGCAAGCTCATCCTGGCCACGGGCATCGCGAACATCTATGCCCGCGACCCGATGACGATGAAGGCGATCCGCAAGACGCTGGCGGAGCTCGCGCCCGGGCGCATCGTGATCGGGCTCGGCGTCTCGCACTCGCACCTGGTGCACAACGTGCGCGGGCACGAGTACTCGAACAAGCCCGTCTCGACCATGCGCGCCTACCTGGAAGGCATGGAGAAGGCCCTGTACATGGGCAAGGAGCCCGCCGAGGAAGCACCGCTGGTGCTGGCGGCGCTGCGCCAGAACATGCTGAAGCTGGCCGCCGAGAAGACCCAGGGGGCACACCCGTACTTCGTCACGCCCGAGCACACCGCGCGCGCGCGCGCCACGCTGGGGCCTGACGCCTGGCTGTGCCCCGAGCAGATGGTGCTGCTGGAGACCGACCCGGCGAAGGCACGCGCGGTCGCGCGCAAGAACATGGGTATCTACCTGGGGCTGCCCAATTACCAGAACAACCTGCGCGAGTACGGCTTCGGCGACGCGGACTTCGCCGACGGCGGCAGCGACCGCGTGATCGATGCGATCTGCGCCTGGGGCGACGAGGCCACGATCCGCGCCCGCATCAAGGCGCACCATGACGCCGGCGCCACGCACGTGTGCATCCAGCCCTTCCGCACGGACGGCGAGATGGGCCCGGACCTGCGCACGCTGGAACTGCTCGCGCCGAACCGCAAATAACCGGGGATTCAACCATGGTCGACGTCATCAAGCTCGGCATCAAGCGTCCGGTCACCAGGCCGTTGCTGCCCGACCCCGAGCCGCGCCCGGTCAAGTACACGCTGATCTCCGCGGACGACCACCTGATGGAGCCGCCGCACACCTTCGAGGGCCGCCTGCCGGCAAAGCTGCAGGAGCGCGCGCCGCGCATCGTGGAGACCGAGGAAGGCCGCCAGGTGTGGTCGATCGAGGGCAAGCCCTACTTCCAGGTGGGTTTCATGTGCGTGGCGGGCCGCTCGCGCGAGGACCAGCGCATGGAGCCCGCGCGTTTCGACGAGATCCGCGCGGGCTGCTGGGATGCGGATGCGCGGATCAGGGACATGGACATCGGTGGCATCTGGGCCTCGGTGAACTTCCCCTCGGGCGTGACCGGCTTCGGCGGGCACCTGTTCTCGCAGTTCCAGGATCAGGAACTGGGGCTCGCCTGCGTGCGCGCCTGGAACGACTGGCTGTTCGAGGAGTGGTACTCGAAGCACCCCGAGCGCATCGTGCCGCTGGGCATCACGCATCTCACCGATCCGGTGAAGGGCGCCGAGGAGATCCGTCGCAACGCCAGGCGCGGCTTCAAGGCCGTGACCATGCCCGAGCAACCGCACAACGTGGGGCTGCCGCCGGTGTTCGACACGGCGCACTGGGACCCGATCATCCGCGCCTGCGCCGAAACCGGGACCGTGCTCAACCTGCACGTGGGCTCGGCCGGCTTCGCGAAGATGCCGCCCGGCGCGCCGATGCTGGAGCTGGGCGCGACGCTGTTCGGGCCGATGGCGCTCACCAGCTGCGCCGAGTGGCTGTGGAGCGGTTTCCCGGCGCGCTACCCGGAACTGAAGATCGCGATGTCCGAGGGCGGCATCGGCTGGGCCGCCATGCTGATGGATCGCCTCGACGACATCATGAGCCGCTCGGGCTACGGCGCGGGCTGGCCCGACAAGAAGAACTCGCCGAGCGAGGTGCTGAAACGCAACTTCTGGTTCTGCATGATCGAGGATGCCTCGACCATCTGCACGCGCCATCGCATCGGCGTCGAGAACATCCTGTTCGAATCGGACTACCCGCACGGCGACGGCACCTGGCCCGATACGCAGAAGGTGATCGAGCGCGTGCTGGGCGCGCTGCCGGTCGAGGAGATCCGCATGATCACGCATGCCAATGCGGCGAAGCTCTACCGCCACCCGCTGCCGGCGAAGATCGTGCCCTGAGCGCATCGATATCGGGGCGACCGAAACGTCCAAGGCTGCGGAGACAGCACGCATGAAACGACTGGGCATCATCGACTCGGCATTCATCAACATGGAGAACCCCACGGTGCCGCAGCAGATCGGCAGCCTGGGGATCTACGACCCCTCGACGGCGCCGGGCATTTCGTGCGCTTCAAGGACGTACTGGCCAGCTTCGAGCGGCGGCTGCAGCGCCTGCCGCTGTTCCGCACGCGGCTGGTGGAAGTGCCGTTCGGCCTCGACCGCCCGTACTGGGTGCTGGATCCCGCCTTCGACGTGGAATTCCACATCCGCCACATCGCGCTGCCGCACCCCGGCGACTGGCGCCAGCTGTGCATCCAGGTGGCGCGCCTGCACGCGCGAGCGCTCGACATGAGCCGCCCGCTGTGGGAGGTGTACGTGATCGAGGGCGTGGACCGCATTCCGGGGCTGCCGAAGGGCTCCTTCGCGGTCTACACCAAGATGCACCACAGCATGGTCGACGGCGCCGGCAGCCAGAACTTCATGGCCGCGATACACGACCTCGAGCCCTCGCCGCCGAAGGACGCGCCGCTGCTGCTGCCGGCCAAGCCGCAGCTCCCCGACATCAGCGCCACCGACGTGCACCTGCTCGGCCGCACACTACTGAATGCGCTGCCCGACACGGTCGCGCGCGTGCGCGCCACCATGGACGTGGCAGGCCGCCTGACACGCATGGCAGTGAAGATGGCACGCAAGGAGCTGCCGCCCGCGCAGATGCAGGGACCGAAGACGCGCTTCGATGCGCCCGTGGGGCCGAACCGCGTGTTCGAGGCGCGGCTGTTCGATCTCGAGGACCTGAAAGCGCTGAAGAACGCGGCCGGCATGACGCTGAACGACGTGGCGGTGGCCATCGTTGCGGGTGCGCTGCGCCAGTACCTGCTGGCGCACGGCGAGCTGCCCCGGGAGTCGGTGCTGGGCTCGATGCCGGTGAACATGCGCACCCGCGTGGGCGAGACCGGCGACAACAACCAGGTCGGCGCGATGACCGCGAAGATCCACACCGACATCGCCGACCCGATAGAGCGCCTGCACGCGATAAAGAAGAGCCTCGACGAGGCCAAGGCCTACATCGACACGCCGCTGGTCGAGATGTCGAAGGTCATGGGAATGCTGCCGCCGCTGCTGTCGAAGCCGATCGCCTCGACCTACGTGCGCAACCAGCTGACACGGCTGATGCCGATCGGCGTGGCGACGGTGATCACCAACGTCATGGGGCCACCCTTCCCTGTTTACTGCGCCGGCGCGCAACTGGTGCGGTTCTACCCGCTGGGACTGCTCAACCCGGGCCTGGGCCTGTTCCACGCGGTGTTCAGCATGTCCGGCAAGGTGAGCATCACGGTAACGGCCGACCGCGACCAGATGCCGGACCCCGAGTTCTACGGCGAGTGCATCACCGCGAGCTACGAAGAGCTGCGTGATGCGCTGCTCGCCAAACCCGCCCCGCCCCGCCGCAAGTCCGTGGGTCGGGCTTCAGCCTGACCCACAATTCCCGTGCCTCATGACACGCGCCACTCGGTGTCTGTACACTCGCTCGCAACAGGCTCTTACCCGGGACAATCCGCATGCGCCAGCTCGGCATCATCGACTCCGCGTTCATCAACCTGGAAAACCCGACGGTGCCGCAACATATCGGAGGCCTCGGGATCTATGACCCCTCGACCGCTCCGGGGGGCTTCGTGCGTTTCAAGGACGTGCTGGCCGGCTTCGAGCGGCGACTGGCGAGGATGCCGATATTCCGCACCCGCCTGGTCGAGGTACCGTTCGGTCTCGACCGCCCGTACTGGGTGCTCGACCCGCACTTCGACGTGGAATTCCACATCCGCCACATCGCGCTGCCCAAACCGGGCGACTGGCGCCAGCTCTGCATCCAGATCGCGCGGCTCCACTCGCGCCCGATAGACATGAGCCGCCCGCTGTGGGAGGCGTACATCATCGAGGGCCTCGACAACATCCCGGACCTGCCGAAGGGTTCCTTCGCGGTCTACACCAAGATGCACCATTCACTGGTCGACGGCGGCGGCGGCGCCAACTTCATGGCCGCGATACACGACCTCGAGCCCGTGCCGCCCGCGCCGGACGAATCGCGCGATCCACCGGCACGCTTCGGCGACCTGCAGCCCTCCGACGTGCGCCTGATCAGCAAGTCGCTGCTGCGCACCGGCACGCGACTGGTATCGACCGTGAGGGGCACGGGGCGGCTCCTCGGCGAGTTCGCCTCGATGGCCAGGCGCATACTGAACGAGGAGTTGCCGCCCGCCCAGCTCTCGAGCCCCAAGACGCGCTTCGACCAGCCCGTGGGCCACAACCGCGTGTTCGAGGCAACGCAGTTCACGATGGACGAGATCAAGGCGCTGAAGAACGCCGCCAACGTCACGGTGAATGACATCTGTGTCGCGATCGTCGCGGGCGCGATGCGCCAGTACCTGCTCGCGCACAACGAGCTGCCGGAGGAGTCGCTCGCCGCCTCGATGCCGGTGAACATGCGTTCACGCGTCGGCGAGACGCAGGACAACAACCAGGTCGGTGCCATGCAGGCGCAGCTTCACACCAACATCAAGGACCCGCTGGAGCGCCTGGCTGCGATCAAGAAGAGCCTCGACGCAGCCAAGGCCTACATCGACACACCGCTGGTCAGGATAGTGGCGCTGCCGGGCGCCCTGCCGCCGGTGATCGCCAAGCCGCTCGCGCGCACGTACGTGCGCAACAAGCTCACGCGCTACCTGCCAATGGGACAGGCCACGGTGATCACCAACGTGCCCGGCCCGCCCTTCGATCTCTACTGTGCCGGGGCGCGCATGGTCACCTACTACCCGCTGGGACTCATCAACCCGGGCCTGGGCCTGTTCCACGCGATCTTCAGCTGCGCCGGCAAGGTCGCGATATCGATTACCGGGGACCGCGACCAGATGCCGGACCCGGAGTTCTACCGAGAGTGCCTCGACGCCTCCTACGATGAACTGCGCAAGGCGTTGCTGGGCACGGGCGTGCCAGCCCTCGCGGCAAAGGCGACCGCGAAGCGCACGGCGAAAGTCGTGCGCAAGACGGAGGCCAAAGCCACGCGTGCGGCGAAGCCACGGGCGAAGGCAAAGACACAGGCGAAGGCAAAGGCAAAGGCAAAGACACAGGCGAAGGCGAAGACACAGGCGAAGGCGAAGGCGAAAGCAAAGGCACGGGCGAAGGCGGCAAGGCGGCGCCCAAGCGCGCCAGGCGGTCAATTCCGTAGGTCGGCATTCATGCCGACTGGGGCGTTGTCGGGGGCCTTGTCGGGCTGAAGCCCGACCCACGGGGTGCCCGACCCACGGGGCACCCGGCTCAGAAATGGCCGGTACGCAGCATCACGAGGGTGCAGGCTTCCTCGGTCTCGATGCCCGCGGCACGCAGCGCCGCGGCGAGATCCCCGTTCTCGGTGCCCGGATTGAAGATCACGCGCCGGGGCTTCAGCGCCTCGATCTGCTCGCGGCACCGGCTGGAGATGGCCGGTCGCACGTAGAGCGTCAGCGTGTCCACCGCGCCCTCGATGTCGCGCAGCTGCGCTACCGTGGCATCGCCGTCGATCACGGCTTCCTTCGCATTCACCGGGATCACGCGATGGCCGTGCTCCTTCAGCAAGCGCTGGGCCTTGAACGCGTAGCGCTCGGGATCCGGACTCGCCCCCAGGATGGCAACTGTCTGCGCCGCACTCATCGCATCCTCCCGTACATCTGTCACCCGGAATAGAACTCGACCCGTCGCGTCTCGCAGTTGTCGGCATGAATGCCATCAACCTACTCGGAATAGAGCTCGACCAGCGTCGCCAGGTCCTCGTTCAGCGGCGTGCGCAACGCGTGCTGACGCAGCATTTGCGCCGCCAGTGCCGTGAACGGAACCGCCGCGCCCGCGGCGCGCGCCGACGCCACGCCGGTGTCGAGGTCCTGTGCCAGCGTGCCGAGGCGCCCGATGACCGGCTCGAACTGTCGCACTGCCATGCGCGGCCCCAGGACCTGCACGGTCAGCGAATCGGCGTAACCGTCGGCGAGGGCCTCGGGCAGGCGCTCGGCATCGATGCCGCTGCGCTCGGCGAAGGCGATGGTCTCCGCGAGCGCCAGCGCGGCGGCGCCTGCCAGCATCTGGTGACAGAGCTTCGCGACCTGCCCGGCACCGGTGTCGCCCATGCGCGTGACACGCCGCGCGATGCATTCCAGCAGCGGGCGCAGGCGCTCGATGTCGTCCTCGTGGCCGCCGGCGAGCACGATGAGTTCGCCCTCCTCGGCGCCCTGCACGTCGCCGGCGACAGGCGCATCCACCCAGGCCATGCCGCAGAGCTGCCCGAGCTCGCGCGCGAAGTGGCGCGTCTGCGCCGGGTCGATGCTCGAGAGGTCCACCAGTATCTGGTCGTCACTGCCGAAGGCTGCCACGCCGTCCTCGCCGAATACCACGTCCTCGACCGCCGCGGCATCACCGAGGCACAGCAACACGAGGTCCGCGCGCTCCACCAGTTCCCCGAGCGTGTCGGCCATCTCCGCGCCGCGCTCGAGCAGCGCATCGCAGGCCTGCGCGCTGCGGCTCCACACGATCAGCTCGCGGTTCGCCTCGAGCAGGCGCGCCGCGATGGCCCGGCCCATGCGGCCCAGGCCCACGAATCCGATCACTTCGTCGCCGTCGAGCACGCGTGCCTCTCCTGTCGTGGCGGTCGTCGTGTGACTACACGAGCGCGTCGGAAGGGCCGAATATCGCGAGCAGCGTCAGGTCTTCCTCGATGTCGAAAAAGGAATGCTCGGTAGTGGCGCCGACGAACAGCACCATGCCGGCGCCGACGTCGCGTTCCTGCTCGTCGATGCGCAGCCGCGCACGGCCGTCGAGCACGACGTAGATCTCGTCCTCCAGGTGCGGCGCCTGCATGTCCTTGGATCCGGCCGGCAGCCGGTAGATCGCGCAGGAGAGGCTCTCGCCGCGCAGGAACTCCACGATGCGCGGCTCCGTGCCGACGACTTTTTTCTTCAATTCGTTGAGGTCGAAGGCTTTCCAAGCGCTGGCGGACATCTGGATGATCCCTGGTGACGGGTTGCAGAGTAAAACCGCACTTTAATGTGCAAGCGCCCCCGGTGCCAACCCGCCGCGCGGCCTTGCGCTCAGCCCTCGCGGCCCGCGTGGCGCGCGAGGCGCAGTTCCAGGTGCTTTTTCACGTCGGGCCACTCGGTGGCGAGGATGCTGAACATGACGGTGTCGCGCACCGAACCGTCGCGGCGCGGCGCGTGGTGGCGGATCACGCCGTCCTTCCTGGCCCCCAGCGCCGCGATCGCGCGTTGCGAGGCGAAGTTGAAGTTGTCGGTGCGCAGCCCCACCACCGCGCAGCCGAGCGTCTCGAAGGCATGCGCGAGCAGCAGCCGCTTGCAGCCCGTGTTCACGTGCGAGCGCTGGTGGCTGCGCGCGTACCAGGTGTAACCGATCTCGAGGCGGTCGATCGCGGGGACGATATCGTGGAAGCGCGTGCTGCCCACGATCGCACCGCTGGCCAGATCGCGCACCGCCCAGGGCAGCATGTGCCCGTCGCGCTGCCCGGCCAGCGCCTGCTCCACGTACGCGATCGCCTGCCCGGGCTCCGGCACGCCGGTGAACCAGAGTTCCCAGAGCCTGCCGTCGGCCGCGGCCGCGGCAAGCGCCGGCGCGTGATCGGGCGCGAGCGGCTCCAGCCTTACGCCGTGGCCCTCGAGCGTGACCGGCGCGAGCATCATCATATCCAGCCTCCCGATGTCACCGTGTGCCCGCCCCCCCCCCCCCCCCCCCCCCCCCCCCCCCCCCCCCCCCTCCCCCAACACCCGGGCCCTCCCCCCCCCCGGGGCCCCCCCCCCCCCCCCCCCCCGCCCCCCCCGCCCCCCAGCCCCCCCCCCCCCCCCCCCCGCCCCCCCCCCCCGCCCCCCCGCCCCCCCCCCCCCCCCCCCCCCCCCCCCCCCCCCCCCCCCCCCCCCCCCCCCCCCCCCCCCCCCCCCCCCCCCCCCCCCCCCCCCCCCCCCCCCCCCCCCCCCCCGCCCCCCCCCCCCCCCCCCCCCCCCCCCCCCGCCCCGCCCCCCCCCCCCCCCCCCCCCCCCCCCCCCCCCCCCCCCCCCCCCCCCCCCCCCCCCCCCCCCCCCCCCCCCCCCCCCCCCCCCCCCCCCCCCCCCCCCCCCCCCCCCCCCCCCCCCCCCCGGCCCCCCCCCCCCCCCCCCCGCCCCCCCCCCCCCCCCCCCCCCGCCCCGCGCCCCCCCCCCCCCCCCCCCCCCCCCCCCCCCCCCCCCCCCCCCCCCCCCCCCCCCCCCCGCCCCCCCCCCCCCCCCCCCCCCCCCCCCCCCCCCCCCCCCCCCCCCCCCCCCCCCCCCGGCCCCCCCGGCCCCCCCCCCGGCCCCCCCCCCCCCCCCCCCCCCCCCCCCCCCCCCCCCCCCCCCCCCCCCCCCCCCCCCCCCCCCCCCCCCCCCCCCCCCGCCCCCCCGGCCCCCCCCCCCCCCCCCCCGCCCCCCCCCCCCCCCCCCCCCCCCCCCGCCCCCCCCCCCCGCCCGCCCCCCCCCCCCCCGGCCCCCCCCCCCCCCCCCCCCCCCCCCCCCCCCCCCCCCCCCCCCCCCCGCCCCCCCCCCCCCCCCGCCCCGCCCCCCCCCCCCCCCCCCCCCGGCCCCCCCCGCCCCCCCCGCCCGCGCCCCCGCCGCCCCCCCCGCCCCCCCCCCCCCCGCCCCCCGGCGGCCCCGCCCGCGCCCCCCCCCCCCCCCCCCCCCCCGCCCCCCCCCCCCCCCCCGGCGGGCCCCCCCCGCCCCCCCGCCCCCGGCCCCGCCCCCCCGCCCGCCCCCCCCCCCCCCCCCCCCCCCCGCCCCCCCCCCCCCGGCCGCCGGGCGGCCCCCCGCCCCCCCCCCCCCGCCCCCCCCCCCCCGGGGCCGCGCCCGGGCGGGCCCCCCGGGCCCGCGGCGCCCCCCCCGCCCCCCCCCCCCCCCCCCCCCCCCCCCGGGCCCCCCCCCCCGCCGGCGCCCCGCGCGCCCGCCCCCGCCCGCGCCCGCCCCCCCCCCCCCCCCCCCCCCCCCCGCCGCCCGCCCGCCCCCCCCCCCCCCCCCGCGGCGCCGCCCCCGCCACCCCCCCATCCCCCGGCACCTCTTGCGCGCGCGCCCGGTCCAGCGCCTCGCGCAGCAGAACCGCCCACTTGCGCAGCATGCGGTCGGCCTCGGCGCGGTTGGTGACGGAGGTCTGCCACATCATGCGCCCATTGTCGCGCGCCTCCTTCGGATCGACGGCGCGCACCAGGATCTCGCCGCTGGCGCCGTCGTAGACCTCCAGGTAGAGCGTCATCGCGCCCGCGCTGGTCGAGAAGCTCCGGCTGCGGCCCGGCTCCATCGTGTCGGGCGCGGCCACATCGAGATCGATGATCGCCGGGCGCAGCACGAGCACGTCATCGCCGCCCTCCTGCACCACCTCGTAGCCACCCTTCTGCAATTCCTCGGTGAAGATCTTGCGGAAGTCCGCGGCGAGGCCGGTCTTGATCTTCTCCATATCCTTGGCGCTCACGCGCAGGGCGCCGGTCTTGTGCTCGCGCTCCCAGTCCTTGCGAAACGCCACGTAGGCGTCCGTGATGGCGACACGCTTGTAGGGCGAAAGACTCGCCCCCGGCTTCACGTAAAGAACCTTCACCTTGCCGGGCACCAGTTGCAGCCCGTCGTGGCTGGTTTCGGGCAGATCGGCCGCGCACGCGCCGCCGGCCAGCAACGCGAGCAGCAACGGCGCCAGGTAGCGCGAAAATGAAGACTTCAGCATGAGAACCTCCCCGGGCATGAGCCCTGATCCTGATTGGAAACGGAATACCGGTCAAAACATAACGCAGTTTCCCGACGCAACGCCATAGCCCCCCTGGCACAGTCGCCGCACGTGGCAGGTGCTTGCGGCTTCGACCATAATGCGGCCATGAACAAGAACAACGACATCACCGCAATCGTCGGCGCGGAGACCGACGTCGCGCCGCTGGGGCGCGATACGCCCAAACCCGCGCACGAGCTCACCGCCGCGGAAGACCGCGACAGCGTGGACTGGGCAGCGGTGGAATGCAGTCCCGCCTTCCGCGAACTGCTCGCCGCGAAACGGCGCTTCATCGTGCCGGCCACGCTGTTCTTCGTCGTCTACTACTTCGCGTTGCCGCTCGCGGTAGGCTTCCTGCCCGGGCTCATGAGCACGCGCGTAACGGGCAGCCTGAACCTCGCCTACCTGTTCGCTCTATCGCAGTTCGCGATGGCCTGGACGCTGGCCGCGCTCTACGTGCGCGCCGCCGCGCGCTGGGACCGCATGGCTGCGCAGATCGCGGCCAGCGCGCCGCGGATCGAAGGGCGCTGAGCATGTCGAGCACGCTGGCGATGTTCCTCGGATTCGTCGCGATCACGCTCGCGGTGACCTGGTGGTCGGCGCGCCGCTCCAGCGGCGCCAGCGCCTATTTCGCCGCCGGACGACGCATCACCGGCTGGCAGAACGGGCTGGCGATCGCCGGCGACTACATGAGCGCGGCGAGCTTCCTCGGCATCGCCGGCATGATCGCCTTTCACGGCTTCGACGGCTTCATGTATTCGGTGGGCTGGCTGGTCGCCTACCTCACGGTGCTGCTGATCGTGGCGGAGCCGTTGCGCAACTCCGGCAAGTACACCATGGCCGACGTGCTCGCCTATCGCCTGAGCCCGCGGCCGGTGCGCGCGATGGCCGCGCTCAGCACGCTCACCGTGTCCACTTTCTACATGATCGCGCAGATGGTCGGCGCCGGTTCGCTGGTCAAGCTGCTGCTGCCCGGGGTGAGCTACGAGATAGCCGTGGCCGCGGTGGGCGCGCTGATGATCGTGTACGTGGTCTTCGGCGGCATGCTCGCCACCACCTGGGTGCAGATCATCAAGGCCGTGCTGCTGATGAGCGGCACGCTGTTCCTCAGCGTGCTGGTGCTGGCGCACTTCGATTACAGCTTCGCGGACTTCTTCGCGGCGATTGGCGCGGTGAGCTGGACCGGCGCCGACGGCGTCACGGTCACCAAGGATTTCCTGCAACCGGGCTCGATGTACGCGCCGCCCTGGGGCGCGATCGAGCTGCTGTCGCTCGGGCTCGCGCTGATCTTCGGTACCGCGGGACTGCCGCACATCCTGGTGCGCTTCTACACCGTGCCCGATGCGCCCACGGCGCGCACTTCGGTGGTGTGGGCGATGGCGCTGATCGGACTGTTCTACATCATGACCACCTTCCTCGGCTTCGGCGCGGCGACGATCCTGACGCCAGCCAACATCGCGGTCGAGAACATGAGCGCGCCGCTCCTCGCGAAGGCGCTCGGCGGCGAGCTGTTCTTCGCCTTCATCAGTGCGGTGGCCTTCGCCACCATCCTCGCCGTGGTCGCGGGCCTGACGATCAGCGCCAGCACCAGCTTCGCCCACGACTTCTACACCAACGTGCTGCACCACGGGCGCGAACGCCGCGAGGGTGAGGAAGTGCGCGTGGCGCGCATCACCGCGCTGGTCGTGGGCGCGCTGGCAATCGCACTCGCAATCCGCCTGCAGAGCATCAACGTCGCCTTCCTGGTGGGGCTCGCC
This sequence comes from Gammaproteobacteria bacterium, assembly GCA_016718385.1. GTDB lineage: Bacteria > Pseudomonadota > Gammaproteobacteria > Pseudomonadales > UBA5518 > UBA5518. The sequence goes on along the minus strand of JADKDK010000004.1, from coordinate 377,644 downwards.
TTCGCGGTCGCGGCCAGTGCGAACCTGCCGGTGATCGTGCTCTCGCTGTTCTGGCGCCGCTTCAACACCGGCGGCGCTGTGTGCGGACTGGCGTTCGGGCTCGCGGGCTCCATCGTGCTGATCGCGCTCAGCCCGAGCGTGATGGGCACCGGTCCGGGCGCGCTGATCCACCACGAACCGCTGTTCCCGCTGAAGAACCCGGGCATCCTGAGCATTCCGCTGGGATTCCTCGGCGCGGTGCTGGGCACGCTGTTCACGCGCGCGCAGCCCGGTGCGGAGGCCGCCTTCGCCGAGCTCAGCGTGCGCGCCAACACCGGCATCGGCGCCGAGCGCGCCAGCGCGTAGGTCCGGCTTCAGCCGGACAGGTGTCGGTAACTGTCCCCCCCCCCCCCCCCCTTCAGTACTCGTCCCCAGGGCGCTGGGTATCGGGCTGCCCGAGCGCCAGCGGATCCTCGCCGCGCAGCACCTTCGCGAACACCTCGGCGCCGTAGATCTGCTCGACCAGCGGCGCCATGTCTGCGGCCTTGCGCAGCTCGTTGCCGCCATCGATCGCGAAGCTCTGCCCCGTGACCCACGCGGATTCCGGACCGGCGAGATAGCGCACGCCCGCCGCGATGTCCTCGGGCTCGCCGAGTCGCCCGAGCGGCTTCTCCTCGGCGAAGCGGCGGTAGGTCTCGGCGTCGGCGTAGATCATGCCGGTCGCCTCCGTGCGCGTGGTCCCGGGGCGCACGGCGTTGACCCGGATACGGTAGCGCGACAGTTCCTCGGCCAGCGCGCGCACCATGCCCTCGAGCGCACACTTCGCGGTGACGTAGGCGGTGAGCCACGGAAAGGAGAGTTTCGCCGCCTCGGAGGAGATGCACACGATGCTGCCGCCACCCGCACGCGCCATGATCGGCGTCGCGTGCCGGATGACGAGGAAGGCAGAGATCACGTTCAGCTCGATGTCCTTCAGGAAGCTGGTCTCGTCGTGCAGCAGGAAGGGCTTGATGTCGCCGCCGCCGACTGTCGGGATGCAGATATCGAGCGCACCGGTGTGCTCGCAGGCCAGCGCGATCGCCGCCTGCACGTCGCCACGATCCAGCGAATCGCCGGCGATAGTCGCGAGCCGCGCACCCTCGCGCACCAGCGGCTGCAGGCGCTGGCGCGTCGCTTCGAGCAATTCGGGACGACGCGCGGACAGCGTGACCGAGGCGCCGTCGCGCAGCAGCGCGGCGGCGCAGGCGGCGCCGATGCCGCCCGATCCTCCCGTGATCAGCGCACTCCCGCCCGCGAGCGGCAGTTCGCCCGCGGCATGTCGTTGCGTGGTGGTCGTCATCGCGGACCCTCGTCGTTGCCATGTGGTGAATATGGCCGGGGATGATCGCGCCGGGCGTCGGCGGTGGCAAGCGACAAGGACGGCTGCAGGTCCGTGCTCGCCGAACCCTTGTCGGGAGGTCGGCGGTGCTCGCCGGAGCCTGCGGGGACTCGGCGGGTTCGGCTGTTCCGAACCCTTGTCGGGCTGAAGTCCGACCTACACGGCCTCGATCAGGATGCGGCGGAACTTGCCGTCGGCAATGGTGTAGGTGCCGCGCAGCGAAAGCTCGAGGCTCTCGCCCTGCTTCAGCGCGACGCCCATGAAATCCGGCACATCGACCTTCGCCGTGAAGCGGTCGGTGATCGCGACCACCGCGGTATCGCCGTCCACCGCGATGTGCGTGGGCGTCATCTGGTCGAGGAACTGGCTGGTCAGGTAGTCATAGGTGCCGAGAATCGCCTCGGGCCCGCGCAGTTCGCCCTGCGCCGAGAGCAGCACCACGTCCTCGGCGTAGAAAGCGCGCAGCGCCGCGCGATCCTCGCTGTTGTAGGTGCGGTAGTAATCGCGCATCAGTTGTTCGTGGTTCATGCCTTGCCTTCCGTATTGCTTCGATGTCCGGCTCGAGCCGGACCTGGATCCACTCCGTGGGTCCGAATTTATTCGGACAGCGTTCCCGTGGGTCACAATTCATTCGGCCGATGTCCGGCTGAAGCCGGACCTTGTACGTTTGCTGTGGGCATGTTTTGTTCATGCCTGGTTTCCGGGGAAGCCGACCGGACCTTCGAGCAGCCTGGTGCTGACTCTGCGCGTAGAGAGGCTCCCCGCCCCATTCGACGAGCACGTGGAGTGTCTCGAGCTCTGGAGCCCGTGTGACAAGGGCGCGCCGTCGATAGTTGCGGGGTCGGGGAACCTGGAAGCCGATCTTACGAGCTTCACAGCGAGGTGCAATCCCATGACCGCAATAGTCACCGAGACCCTGTTGGCGTTCGACGTCGGCGCCAGAACCCATGAATTTGTCCACGAGACCGCAGGCAAGCTGGAACAGGGCCAGCTGCAGAACGACATCAGCGCCGTGCGCTCGTTCCTGCAACGCCTGCTGAAGGATGGTCGCCGCCTGCGGGTGATCATGGAGGCGACGGGCATCTACTTCCTCGACCTTGCCCTTGTGGCCCACGAACTCGGCGCCGAGGTTGTGGTGATCAACCCCAAAGCGGGACATCACTTCGCCAAGGGGCTGGGGCTGCGCAGCAAGACCGATGCGATCGATGCCCGGATGCTGCTCGAGTTCCTGCGCCGCATGCCGCTCACGCGCTGGGAGCCGCCGGCCCGGGAATGCCTGCAATTGCGCCAGATCGGGCGTTATCTGGTGCAGCTCACCGACGAGAGCACGGCCGCCAAGAATCGCCTCCATGCGCTGGAGAGCACGGCGGAGACGCCGCGGTTCTTGCGCGAGGACTTGCGCCGCTCGATCCGCTCGCTCGAGGGACGACTCGAGCGCATTCGTGCGCAGGCGATCGAACTGATCGGGTGCGCGGTCGCTCAACGCGGCCTTCCAGGCCCTGAACAGCATGGTCGGGATGGGCGACAAGTCGGCCGTCGCCGTGCTGGGCGAACTCTGCGTGCTGCCCCGCTCCCTGTCGGGGCGGGCCTGCACCAGCCATGCCGGGCTCGACGTGCGCCATCACCAGTCGGGCACGAGCGTGAACAAGCCCGGGCGCATCTCGAAGCACGGCAACAAGTACCTCAGGCGCGCTCTACATGCCGGCCGGTGCCGGCACCCGATCCGCACGCCGCTGCGTTCAAGCAGCGGCTGCAGGCGCGAGGCAAGAAGGGCTTGCAGATCAACACGGCGATCATGCGCAAGATGCTCACCGCCGCCTGGGCGATAGTCAGAGACCCCACGCCTTACGACGGAGCCAGACTCTATGCGACGATAGAAACGCCTTGACACTCAACAGAGTGTCTACGTCAGCCCCACACGGTATTCAGCGTGCCGAGGATATGGCTCACCAGCTGGGGCTGGCGGTGCATCCCGGTGCGCGCAAAAATCGAGGCCAGCTGGGCCCGGGCAGTGTAGCGCGAGATGCCGAGCGCGACCGCGGCATCGTTGAGACTCTCGCCCTTCACCAGCCGCACCGCCAGCGCGGCCTCGGCGCGCGTCAGGCCGAACAGCTCGATCAGCGCCGCGTCGGTCACATCCGGCGTGTGGCTGGCATCGCGCACCAGCACGACCACCGTCGCCGAGGCCTTTTCCTCCAGCCCCGGGCGTGCGCGCGAAGGGCGCGCCAGCACACTCCAGAAGCGTTCGCCATTGCCGCGACGCACCTTGATCGCCTGTTCCTTCGCCGGCGCCGTCGCATCGTTCCTGCAGCGCGCGAGCAGCGCGCGCAGGACGCGGTCTTCCTTCGCCTCGTTGCAGTGCAGCACACCGGCGCGCAAATGAAAGCCGTCGCGATCCATCAGCAGGCGGTCCGCGACCATGTTCTTCACCAGCACCCGGCCGTTGTCGTCGAGCACCATCGAGCCGATCGCGAGCTGCCTCGCGGTTTCGTCGAGCACACTCAGCTGGTATTGCTGCAACGCGATCCGTGCATAGAGCGCGATCGCCGTGCGCAGGCGCGGAATCAGCGCCGCGAACACCCTGCGTTCGCGCTCGCCGAAAGACGGCTCGCCGTCGATGCGCGCCCCGCGCAGCCTGAAGGTCATGCCGGTGCGCGGCTCGAGCAGATCCACGCCGATCAGGTCGGTCGCCTCGCTGTAGTGCCTGATGTACCTGTAGTACTCCGGGTGGCCGGTTTTCAGCTCGCTTTCGGCGAGAATGCAGACCTTGCCCTCGGGCAACTCCAGGAACGGCGAATCGCGGAAGTGATGCTGCTGCAGCGCCGCCAGCGCGGCATTGTTCCCGGGGCTTGCGATCAGCGTGCCGACGTCGCCTTCGCGCGGCTTGCGCAGCACCATGGTGCAGTGATGGCAGGGCACGTGCTGTTCCATCGCCTCGAGGAACGCGAGCCACGGCGGCTCGTCGAGAATGCTCGCGTAGAGCGTGTCGAGCAGCCGATCAGGTGCGCGCGCCATGGGTGAGCCGTTTCGTTTGCCCGAATCCGTCGCGTCAGATCGTAGTACATTTGGCGGATGTCGGGGCAGTCCGCCCTGCGCATACTGACCGGGCGCCACAAGACACCAACACCGGCCAGGAGGAGTCATCCCATGCAGGAATCCATGCGCGTCCCGTTCGTGCTGCGCGGGGAGATCATCGACGACTGCACGGTAGAGCATGGCGGCCGCCACGGCCAGGCCCGCTTCCTCACACCCGATATCGAATGCGCGCTCGGCAGGCTGCCGCTGCGCGAACCCTCGCGCATGGCCGACCTCTACTCGCTCACGATGGACGACATCGTCGAATACCTCGCGCGCCTCGGCAAGGCGCTCGACGTGCGCACCAACAGGCACATGCAGGAAGCCTTCGCGTTGTCGTGCCGCACCTCGGGCCTGTCAGAACCGATCCTGCGCCACTACTACGAACTGATCCCGCAGTCCTTCGAGCCCGCCGTGGTACGCGAGATGGCCGAGCGGCTGGTCGGCATCGACTACCTCGAGGGCTGGGTGGAACAAGCCTCCGCGGTGCACACCGGCGTTCCGACGCGCGTGCGTGCCTTCGGGGCGCGCTGCGTGCACGTGATCGCGGGCAACGTGCCGATGGTCAGCGTGGGCACGGTCGTGCGCAATGCCATCACGCGCTCCGACGCGATCATCAAGACGCCCTCGAACGACCCGCTCACCGCCACGGCGATCGCGCGCACCATGGTCGAGATGGACCGGGAGCACCCGCTCACCCGGCACATGAGCGTGGTGTACTGGAAAGGCGGCGACGAGAGCGTGGAGAGGGAGATATACGACCCACGCGGCGTCGAGAAGATCGTGGCCTGGGGCGGCTTTGCCAGCATCAGGCACGTCACGCGCTACCTGCAGCCGGGCCTCGACCTGATCACGCTCGATCCCAAGCACAGCTCGACGATCATCGGCCGCGAAGCCTTCGCCGACGAGGCGACGCTGGAATCGGTGGCGCGACGCCTGGCGCTCGACATCGGCGCAATGAACCAGGAAGGCTGCGTAAACGCGCGCGTGGTGTACGTGCAGTCGGGCACCGACGCCGCGGGGCTGGCGCGCGCCAACCGCCTGGGCGAGCTCGCCTTCGCGGCGCTGCAGCAGCTGCCCGAGTTCCTGAGCACCCCGCACAAGGCCTTCGACGCCGCGCTGAAGGACGAGATCGACGGCCTGCGCCATGCCGGCGACGAATACGTGGTCTACGGCGGCAGAAAGAACGAGGGCGCGATCATCGTGTCGCAGAGCGACGCGCCGGTGGACTTCGCGCGCCAGCTCGCCTGCCGGGTGGGCAACATCGTGCCGCTCGACGACATCGACATGGCAGTGCGCTCGGTCAACGCCTACACGCAGACCATCGGCATCTTCCCCGAGACGCTGAAGACACAGTTGCGCGATCGCCTGTCGTACCAGGGAGCGCAGCGCCTGGTGTCGCTCGGCGCCGCGGCGCTGTTCGAGGACGCCGCGACCCCGCAGGACGGCATCGAGCCTGTGCGCCGCATGTGCAAGTGGATCGTGGAACAGACATCCGATCCCGTGATGCTCGACAATCTGGCGCGCGGGACAATGTAGGTCGGCATTCATGCCGACACAATTTGTCGGGCTGAAGCCCGACCTACGGGGGCATTTATGTGGGTCGGCATTCATGCCGACACCATTGGCGGATGCATTGGAAACAGCGGGTTCGGCTTTGCCGAACCCTTGTCGGGATGAATCCCGACCTACGGAGATCATGAAATGAGCGAACTGTTCCAGAACCTGCTGCGCGACCCGCAGAGTTACATCGACGGCGACTACTTCGCGGGACACGCGCTCACGCGCGAGCAGATCGAGGCCGTGCACCTCGCCGGCCTGCGCAAGCGCTTCGAGGAACTGCGCAAGCAGGTGCCGGTGCTGGAGCGTCTGGCGACCGAGCAGGGCATCGAAGCCATCGAATCGCTCGATGACGCGGTGCCGCTGCTGTTCCCGCACACGGTCTACAAGTCCTACCCGCTGTCGATCCTGGAGCGCGGACAGTTCGACCGTCTCACGCGCTGGCTCGACGGGCTCACGACGCTGGACCTGCGCAAGGTAGACACGGCCGGCGTCGACAGCATCGACGGCTGGATCAAGCGCCTCGACGAGCAGACCGACATGCGGTTGCTGCACACCTTCGGCACCACCGGCAAGCTCTCGTTCATGCCGCGCATGCGCGAGCACTGGATCCAGTCGACCACGCTGACGGCCCACGCGATCCGCGACTGGAACGGCCATGGCACCGGGCCCGACCTGATGAGCGCGCGCCTGCCGATGGTGCAGCCGGGCTACCGCTACGGCGCCGGCGCGACCTACCGCGGCGTCGAGGCAATGGTCAACCTGTGGGCAGGTGGTGACGACAACGCGCTGTTCCTCTACCCCGATGATTACTTCAGCGCCGATATCGCCTCGCTGGCCGGACGCCTGCGTGCCGCCGAGGCGCGCGGCGAGCAGGGCAGGCTGGAACTCTCGCCCGGCCTGCTGGCGCGGCGCGAGGAGTTCGCGCATCGCGAGCAGCAGCGCCCGGGGCGCATGAAGGAATTCCTGCAGACCGCGATCCGGCGCTTCGGCGGCCGCGACATCTGCCTGTTCGCGGTGTGGCCCATCCTGTTCGAATGGGCCGAGCAGGGACTGGCCGAGGGCATGCGCGATCTCTTCGGCAAGGGCAGCCTGCTGATGAGCGGCGGCGGCAGCAAGGGCCGCGTGCTACCCGAGGACTACCGCGAACAGATCTTCGCTTTCCTCGGCTACAGCCGCACCTTCGAGATCTACAGCATGAGCGAACTGATGCCCGGCAACCCGCGCTGCGAGGCTGGCAACTACCACGTGCCGCCGGTGCTGGTGCCCTTCGTGCTCGATCCGCACACCGGGAGGATGCTGCCGCGCGCGGGCACGCAGACCGGGCGCTTCGCCTGCTTCGACATGCTGCCCGACACCTACTGGGGCGGGCTGGTGACGGGCGACGAGGTCACGATGGCCGGCTGGGACGAGCCCTGTGACTGCGGGCGCAGGAGCCCCTACCTGCACGGCACGATCCGCCGTTTCAGCGAGATCCAGGGCGGCGACGACAAGATCAACTGCGCCGGCGCACCGGAAGCGCACGACCGCGCGATGGATTTCCTGCTGCACCGCTAGGTCCGGCTTCAGCCGGACATTTGTCCGCATTCATGCGGACCTACGATGCACCTGTCCGCATTCATGCGGACCTACGAGCTGCAGGAGAGCATCGAGCAGCCGGCGCGGTCGCGCGCCCAGTCCGGGCGGCGCACGGCAAAGGCCTCGCGGTCGGGCTGATCCTCGTACGGCCGGCGCAACACCTCCAGCAGTTCGTGGATTCCCGCGTAATCGCCCTGCTCTGCGCGGTCGATGGCCTGCTGCGCCAGGTAGTTGCGCAGCACGTAGCGCGGGTTCGCGCGCCGCATGCGCTCGCGCCGATCCGCCGCCGGCAGCGGATCGGCGCCCACGCGCGCGCCGTAGCGGGCCAGCCACGCGAGGAACGAGCCCTCGGCAGCCTGCCGTTTCGCGTCGTCGTAGAAGGCGCCGTCGAACGGCGCCAGCGAAGGCGCCGCCGGATCCACATCGGCGAGCGCGCGGAAAAAAAGCGTCATGTCGACCTCGGCGGACTGCAACAGCCCACGCAGGTCCTCCATCAGCGTCACGTCCTCGTCGCGGCAATCCGCCAGCCCGAGCTTCGCGGCGATACTGCCGCGCTCGGCCGCGTGCCAGGCCGCGACATAATGCTGCAGTCCCTCCTGCAACGCCTCGACACCGCCGAACGCAGGTGCCAGCGCACTGGCCAGCCGCCCGAGGTTCCAGTAGGCCACCTGCGGCTGCTGCCCGAAGCGGTAGCGCCGCGTCTGGGCGTCGGTGGTATTCGGCGTCCAGTTCGGATCGAAGTCGTCGATCCAGCCGTAGGGACCGTAGTCGATCGTGAGACCGAGAATGGACAGGTTGTCGGTGTTCATCACGCCGTGCACGAAGCCCACGCGCATCCATCCGGACATCAGGCGCGCGGTGCGCTCGCAGACCTCGCGAAACCACTCGGCGTGCAGTTGCTCGCGGCTGCCCGACAGGTGCGGGAAGTCGCGCGCGATCGTGAAGTCGACCAGCCGCTCCAAAAGCGCCACGTCATCTCGCGAGGCCGGCAGCTCGAAGTTACCGAAGCGGATGAACGAGGGCGCCACGCGACAGACGATCGCACCGGCTTCGGCGCGCGGATGGCCGTCGTAGAACATGTCGCGCACCACCGGCTCGCCGGTGCCCACCAGGCACAGCGCGCGCGTGGTCGGCACGCCGAGGTGGTGCATCGCCTCGCTGCACAGGAACTCGCGGATAGAGGAGCGCAGCACGGCGCGGCCGTCGGCATTGCGCGAATAGGGCGTGGGGCCGGCGCCCTTGAGCTGCAGTTCCCAGCGCTCGCCGTTCGCGTTCACCGTCTCGCCGAGCGAGATCGCGCGCCCGTCGCCGAGCTGCCCGGCCCAGTTGCCGAACTGGTGGCCGCCGTAGTTGGCCGCGTAGGGCGCCATGCCATCCAGCAGGGCGTTGCCGCCGAAAACGCGCGCGAACAGCTCGCTGGCGATGTGCTCCTCGCCGATCCCGAGCAGTTCGGCCACCTCGCGCGAATGCGCGATCAGCGCCGGCGCGGCGACCGGCGTGGGATGCACGCGCGAATACAGCGCGCCGTGCACCTGGCGCAGGCGCGGGCCCTGCTCGGGATCGCCGGGCAGTTCGTTGACGAAGCGGTTGTCGAAGCGGAGATTGTGCATGGGGGGAAGATACCACGAGCGGGCGGCATGGAAGCGGGGGCGGTGCCGTCAGGATTGCCGCTGTCGCCATTCATGGCGACCCACAGTCGGGCACCGGATCTACCCGATTCGGGTAATACATATGAATGATTCGCAGGTCATGCTTTGGCCCTACATTGAGCATGTACTTTCAACCCGAACAGGGAGCAGACCAGATGGCAGACAAGAAGGCAGTGCGCGACATCCGCGTGGTGGTGATGGGAGCCGGCATGGCCGGCATCCTGAGCGGCATCAAGCTGCTCGAGGCCGGCATCACGAACTGCGCGATCTACGAGAAGGCCGACCGCATCGGCGGCACCTGGCGCGAGAACACCTATCCGGGCCTGACCTGTGACGTGCCCTCGCACGCCTACACCTACTCCTTCGAGCCGAACCCGGACTGGAGCCACATGCTGCCGCCGGGCGCCGAGATCCAGGAGTACTTCGAGAGGACCACTCGCAAGTACGGCGTAGACAAGATCATCCGCTTCAACGAGGAGATCGTGCGTTGCGAGTTCCGCGGCGGACGCTGGCATCTCGAAACGAAGAACGGCACGCGGGATGAAGCCGACATCGTGATCGCTGCCACCGGCGTGCTGCACCACCTGAACTACCCGGACATCCCCGGGCTGGCCAGCTTCGAGGGCGCCTGCTTCCACACCGCGCGCTGGGACCACAGCGTGCCGCTGGATGGGCGCCGCGTCGGCGTCATCGGCAACGGCTCCACGGGCGTGCAGATCATCTCGGCGCTGGCGCCGCGCGCCGGCAAGCTGCACCACTTCCAGCGCACCGCGCAGTGGATCATGCCGGTCGAGAACCCGGCGTTCACCGATGAGCAGCGCGCGGCGTTTCGCGCCGATCCCGCACTGCTGCACTACATGCAGAACCAGCCCGACTACCTCGCGAACGTCGAGCGCTTCAACAATTCGCTGGTCAACGCCGACTCCGAGGGCATCGCCGAGATCGAGGCCACCTGCCTGGCGAACCTCGAGAACACCGTGCGCGACCCCGTGCTGCGCGAGAAGCTGCGCCCCAACTACCGCGCCGCGTGCAAGCGCCTGATCTACTCGCCCGACTATTACGAGGCGATCCAGCACCCCAATGCCGAGCTGGTGAGCGACGGCATCGAATGCCTCGAGCCGGCGGGCGTGCGGCTGAAGAACGGCCGCCTCGTCGAGCTCGACGTGCTGGCGCTGGCCACCGGCTTCAATGCCGGCATGTTCATGCGCCCGATGAATGTGGTCGGGCGCGACGGCGTGCAGCTGAACGACGTATGGGCCGATCGTCCCAAGGCCTACATGGCGATCGCCATGCCCGACTTCCCGAACTTCTTCATGCTGAACGGCCCCAACGGGCCCGTGGGCAACTTCTCGCTGATCGACATCGCCGAACAGCAGCTGCACTACATCTGGACGTTCATCGAGAAACTGCGCGCGGGCGAGTGCCGCGAAGTGGCACCGACGCACGAAGCCATGCAGGCCTTCGAGCGCGACCGCCTCGAAGCGGCGAAGCGCACCGTGTTCGGCTCCGGCTGCAAGAGCTGGTACCTGGACGCCGAGGGCATACCCGCCACCTGGCCGTGGACGCGCACGCGTTTTTGCGAGGAGATGAAGGCGCCGCGGCTGGAAGCTTACGCCATCGCCAGCTGAACGGGCGTCTGCATGCCCCCGACCATGAGACGACTCGTCACCGGAATCGACGCCGACGGCAAATCCGTGTTCGTGCACGACGGCCCCGCCCCGCAGCCCCTCGGCGGCGCCGGATTCGAACTGGGCGCGCTGTGGGCCAGCACGCCGGACACGAGGCTCGGCGAATCCGGCACGGATGCCGCGATTGGCAAGACCTCGACCGTGCCGCCGCCCGGCGCCACGGTGTTCACCTACGTCGTGATCCCGCCTGACGCCGATGCGGCACGGGGCCATGCCGATACCGTCTCCGCCTCGGCCGATTTCAACGTCGAGGATGACGGCCGCATGCACCGCACCGACACCATCGACTACGGCGTGCTGCTCGCCGGTGAACTGTGGCTGGAGCTCGATGACGGCCGTCAGCAGCTGCTGAAGGCCGGCGACAGCTTCGTGCAGAACGGCACGCGCCACGCCTGGCACAACCGCGGCAGCGCGCCGGCGATCATGTGCGTGGCGATGATCGGCATGGCGCGGGAAGCCTGAGGCAACGCCCCGCAGGTCGGCAAACATGCCGACGCGAGCCCTGTCGGGCTGAAGCCCGACCTACAAGCCCGACCTACAAGCCCGACCTGCGATGCCGGCGATAGCGGCGTCTTGTCGTCAGATGCGAGCCGTCATTTCGCCGGCCGGCCTCGACGTGCCGGCCGGGCCCTGGCCCCAGGCTGCCTGAGCTTGCCCTGCGCCAGTTCCAGCCACAGCAGCGACTCCGCCTGCGACAGGAACCGCTGCAGATAGTCCGGCGACAGTTCGCGCATCAGCGTCAGGGACCGCAGCATCAGCATATGCGAATTGAGCGGACCGGCGTCCTCGGGCGCTCGGCCGACGGCCTGTTCCAGTGCGTCCTCGGCACGGATCCTGGACCAGGCTTCCCGGAAACGGCGGGCGCTCTTCAGCTCGGGCGAAGTATGTCCCGTGCCGGACGGTACGGCATCGGTGTCCCTCGGGGTGGCATTGCGCGTTGCGGTCTCGATATAGCCGTTGAGCGCGGCCAGCGGCGTGCCGGGTGCCTGGCGTGGCGCCGTCTCGTCGTGCACAACGTTGCCATGGCGCGCGGGCGCAGAACGCGGCGAGCGCAGTTGCCCGAGGCATTCACCACAGTCCGCCAGGCCTTGTTGCAGTTTGCCTCGAAGGATGAGCCGCACTGCAGCGGGCGCGGCCTGCATGCGCCGCGCCAGCACCTCCAGGTAACGAAGCCGTACGGGATCCAGGCGCCCGGGACCATCGCCGAGCAGGGATTCGAGCGACGACAGCAGCGTCGACTCTGCGCCCAGCGCCGCCGAGGCAGCGCTGACGTCCATCGGCTCGCGCTCAGTCATGGCCGGGCGCTCGCGTATTGACCGCCCGGGGCACCGGCGCAATTTCAACCCGCCGGTTCAGGGCGCGGCCTGCTTCGTCGGCGTTGGATGCCACGGGCTGCTCGGCGCCAAAGGCGGCGCTGAACACGCGCGACGGCGGCATGCCGTCCTCGATCAGCACGCGGGTCACGGTCAGGGCACGCTGGGCCGACAACTCCAGGTTATCGGCAAACCGCAGGTTGCCCTCGCGGATGGGCTTGTCATCGGTGAAACCGCTGACCATCAGCATTTCATCGCGCTCGCCCAGGTACACCTGCAGCGCTGGCACCAGGCTCTCGAGCAGCAGCCGTCCCTCGGGCCGCAATTCGTCCGAGTTCACCGGGAACAGCACGTTGCCGCTGATACCGATGCGTCCGTTGCTCAACGTGACCCGTCCCGTTTGCAGCGGGATCGCCAGGGCTTTTTCCAGAGCCATGCGACGCTGCTCTTCCTGGCGGCGTTTTTCCATCTCCGTTTGCAGGCTGGCCACCAGGTCCATCTGTGCCACCAGCACGCCCACCAGGATCAGCACGAACGCGCCCAGCAGGCCGGACATCAGGTCCCCGAACACGGCCCAGACCGGCGCCGTGTGCTCGATGCCGTCGTCGCGGTCCTCCAGCCCGAACATCACGCGGGCTCCCCGACCAGCGCGACCGGCTTGCCGTGCAGGCGGCGCAGGTCTTCCACGATTCCCTGCTGCGAGCTGATGCTCAGGTCGATCACCTCGCGCGCCTGTGCGACGTAGTAGGCGAGCTGCTCGTCGCTGCGCGTCATGGACTGGCCGATGGCGTCCTCCATGCGCTGCAGGCCGTCGACCAGTTTCTCGTTGGCGGCACTGAACAGTTGCACGCCGTGGTGGAAGGCCTCGCCCAGGCTGGCCAGCTCGATCGCGCTGCCTGCCACCAGCGCAGCCGCGTCCTCCGCCCGGCCGGTCTGCGCGCCGAGGGTTTCCGAGAACTGGCGCCCGACCTGGTCCAGCACCGCGGTGGCGGAGACCACCAGCGATTCGATCGCCGTGCGCTGTTCACCCGTGGCCCGGTCGACGCTTTGCAGCAGCGCGCCGATGCTCTCCACCAGGGTGGCGCGCTCCTGCAGCGCGAGGTTGTCGCGCTCGGCAAGACGAGTCATTTCCCCGCGCAGTTGCGCAATCACCTCGGCGGCGGCCTGCGGCACTTGCGCGGCCGTATGCAGCAGCCGGTTCAACGGGGTTTCCAGGGCGGCGCCGAGCGTGGCCAGGTGGCTGGCCAACGCGGCCTGCAGTTCACCCAGGCGCTCCACGGCGGCCTGGCCGCGCGCGCCCTCCTCGGCGCGCAGCGCAGCGAGTTCGGTACGCCACAGCGTGGCCAGTTGCACCATGCGCTCGCCCTGCTGCCGGGTCCAGCCGGCCTCGGATTCGACGCGCGAGCGGAGCAATTCCTCGGACTGCGCCAGCAGCCGCGTGATGCTGGATTCGACCGTGGTCGCCATGGCCTCCAGCCCCCGCATCCAGGCGGCCTGCTTCTCCTGTTCGGCCAGGGCCTGCGCCGATTGCGCTCGGGACACCGCCTCATGGACGCTGCTCAGCAGGGCAGCGGAACGCTGCTCGAAGCTGCTCGTGAAGGTCGCGAGCGCCCGGTCCAGGCCGCCGACCAGCTGTTCGCTGCCACGTGCCTGGTGCTGCAGGGCCGCGGTCCAGGTATCGGCCACGGTGCCGGCCGTGGCACTGAAGCGCTGCGACAGGCCGTCGAGCTGCATCTGCACCGCCTCGCTGACGCGCTCGTGCGTGCGCCGGGACTCGTGCGCGATCGCCGTCATCGCGGACTCGACGACCGGCTTGAGGCTCTCGCCGGCCACGCGGGCGCTGGCGCCCAGGCTGTCGTTCAGCGACTGTTCCACGGACCGGGCGAGGCCCGTGTAGGCCACGGTCACGTCCCGGTGGAACTGCTCCTGCCGGTTCAGCAGTTGCTCGTTCAGCTGCTGGTCGCGACGCTCCATCTGTTGCATCAGGGCCTGCAACTGGTGCGCCACATCGGGCAGTGCGTGGGCCTGCAACTGCAGCGCCCTGAAGGTCTCCTGCCGCTGATGAACGAACGAGAACGGGCGGAACACGGCGGCGATCTGCGCGTCCAGCTGCCGCGCCACCCCAATGCGCTCGCGGCGGCTGATGGCCGACATCAGGCCCAGCATGGCCGATGTCGCCACCCCGGCCACCGAGGTGCCGAATGCCAGGGCCAGCCCCTTGATGGGCTCCGCCAGGACCGAGCGGATGGCCTGGAGATCCGTCGAGCCCTCGAGCGCGAACACGGCGCCCTTGAAGGTGACGACCATGCCGAGGAAGGTGCCGAGCATGCCCAGCATCACCAGCAGGCCGACCAGGTACGGCGTGAGCGCCAACCCGGGCAAGGCGACGCGCTCGCCCTCGATGCGCAGGCGCACGGCGTGTTGCAGCGCCGGATGCACGCGGCCGAGCCAGTCGTCCAGGTGCTCCAGTGGCTGCGGCACGTCGGCCAGCGCAGCGGCCAGCGAGGACGTGGCCACGCGGAAACGCCGGACTTCGAGCGCGCCGAGCACGTACACCCCGCCGATGGCCACGGTCATGCCCAGGGCGATTCCGCTCGAACCGACAAAACCCGCGCCCACCCAGACGACGCTCGTCAGGCCGAGGGCAAAGGCGATCGCCAGGACTGTTCTGCCCGATGCATTGCTGTTCATTGGTGTTGCTTCGCTTCGATTCTGAGTGCGTCGATCATTCCCGCGACCGGCTGCAAGCGGAGCTCCAGCTCGGCCAGCAGGGTCGCCTGGAACTCCCGGACAAAGCTATCCAGCCACGCGCCCGGCGCTGGCACGGCGTGCGCATCGCCCGGGCGCTGACCGCGCAGCTGCTCGAATCGCTTCTCGAGGCACAGCGGCACGGTGGCCAGCAGTTGCTGCTCGCGACGCCCGAGCATCCGCTCCAGCACGGCGTCCAGCTCTGCGAGCTGCGCGAGCCGGGGCGATACACCGGCAAGGGTTTGCCGCACACGGTCGCGCAAGGCATCGATGCTCGCTGCCATGCGGCGTTGCTGCTCCAGGTGGCGCCGGCGGTATGGCGCGTAGCCGGTGTCGGGTTCATGGGCCGCGGCGGCATCGCGGGCGAGGATGGATTTCTCCAGGCTGCCCCGCACGCGCCGCAACTCCGCTTCCACGTCGAGGATTCCGACCGTGCACGCCCCGGACGGGCTTGCGATGCCCGCCGACCTGATCGACTGGTGTGCGGCATGAAGAGTGATCACGTCCGCCACGCTCAACCACTGCCCCAGGCGTTCGGCAACATCCGGCCCCGACGCCTGCGGCTGCACGGGCACCCAGCGGCCGAGCAACCGGACCAGTCCCGAACTGCTGAAATTCCTGTGCAAATACATTCCCTCGCCCCCACAGAGGAGCATCACCGTCTCGAGAAGTGGGTGGTGGCGTCAGGGGCGATTTGCCCCGGATCGCTGTTCGCGCCGAGGGGCGCGATGCCCGCAATCGCCGCAGCGGGCGTCTGCAGAGGCAATTTCCCGGCAGGAATCAACAGCGCGCTCGATCGGTGAAATGATACGTCGACGGGAGCGCGGTTGCTCGTTGAAAAAACGCTGAATTTGCCAATGCGCCGGCGCACCCCTGCCCCGGCGTCGACTGCGAGCGCAATCCGCGCGATTTGCCGGGATCCGGTTCAGCCCCGGTCCGGACCCGGCAGGACCCCGCGGGTCTGCGTCAGGCAGCTGCCGAAGCTGTGGAATCCGGTCGCGTGCAGGCCACCGGTACCGCCGCAGCACACGACGAAGACGTCCTTCGGCTGCGTGGCCAGATAGACCCGCCCGTCGATGACGCGGTGCTGCCGCTCGAGCTGCTCGCGGTGCTTCGGCGTCAGGTAGCTTGCCTCGAGGCTGGAGAAGTGCCAGATCATCTCCTGGACATCCTCCAGCGCGGGCACATCACGATGGATGATCTGCGCCCACACCGGATTCACGGCGACCATGATCTCGGCATAGGGCATCGCGGGCGAGAAACCATTTGCAGCGGGATAGCCGAGGGATTTGCCGATCATTTCCAGGAAGTCCGGACCGCTCTGGGATGTCGTGTCGAGGATGTTCATGGTGCCCATGGTGCCGTAAACCGTCACCGCATCGCCGGTCACGCCGCGACGCTCGGCAAACGGCGCCCAGGGTGAGCGCTCCTCCCATTCGCCGAACAGGATTCCCGCCACGCGTCCGGGAGTCCCGAAGGTGGTTTGCGAGGTCACGTTGACCTCCTGCCCGGCCACGTTCCTGATGACCAGGCGAATGGCCCGGCCAATGGCCAGGGCAGTGGTCGGCGCGCCGCCGAGACAGCCGTGCCTGAAGGGAATGTCCAGCCTGTCACGGATGGGGCCGTTGACCAGCGTCAGCGGCACGACAGGAGCCGTGCTTGCATTCAGGCCGAACAACTCGAAATCGCTGTCAGCCATCGCTTCCAGTGCCGCGATGATCAACGGCAGGGACTCTGCCGGTGCGCCGGCCATCACCGCGTTGATCGCGATCTTCTCCACCGTGCAGTCTGCATTCACGGGTGGCAGCGAACAGATCACTTCGTCGGCGTAGCGGTTGTTCCTGGCCAGAAAGGCACGCACCCGGGCTTCGGTCGGTGGAATCAATGGCAGGCCGTCGCCCCAGCCCCTGTCCATGGCAAAGCGCGTGAACTCCATGACATCATCGGTTTCGGCTTCGTGACGCTGACTCGACAACCAGTCGAGCTCGCAGCCTTGCGGGCCGCAATCGCGAAGCTTGACCACCTTCTGTTGTCCAGCGCTGCTAGCGCCCGTTGTACTGGCTCGGCTCATCCCGCGGCCTCCATACGAGCGCTCAACCGCACGCCCATGGTCCGCATCATGCCGGCCAGGTGCTCATACGCTATCGGATCGACGTCCTCCTTCAGCTTCTCGTTGAGCGGATAGGGCAGGATATGCATGCGCAGGCCGGAACGTCCGCCGCGCCGCGCCAGGTTGCGACCCAGCTCCTCGAAAACTTCGGTGCACACTGCGGTGGTCGGCAATCCCTTTTCCGCGGCAGCCAGCGCATCGCGAATGGTCCACCCGGTACAGGATCCGCAGTTGCCGAGTCCCACCACGGCGATGTCGATGGCGTCCAGGAATTCGTCCAGTTCCCTGGCCATGCGGTCGCCTTCGGCACCCGTGCGGCCCTGGTTCGAACGCCAGAACTTCACCGTTGCGCCGGCCCTGCGGAACTCCTCTGCCCAGATTTCCGCGATCCAGTCCCACGCCCGCCAGATCTCGTCCAGGCGCAAACCGACGGTCTTCCCTGCCAGCATGCCCGCATCGGGACCCGGCGAGGCGATGTCGTCCGCGCGCACCGCGGTCGGGTCCAGTACGTTGCCTGTAGTCATCTTGTCCTCCTTCGCAGCCTGGAAGCTTGCCTCTGCGACTCGGCCGGGCCGGTCCGGCCGGGTGCCGGGATGAATCACAACTTGGCAGCTTGACACTTAGTCCAGCATTCTGGACTATAAATGCCAACATGGTGGACATAGTCGGATATACGGTTCATGCTTGTCAAACCCATCGCCAACCTGTTCAGCCTCATGGACTTTTTCGTCCGCGCCAGGAGACCACTGTCGGTGCGCGATATCGTCGCGGAATTTTCCTGGCCCCGCTCCAGCGTGTTCAACATGGTTTCGACAATGGTGGAGCACGGTTACCTCCATCAGCCGGTGCCACGGGGCGGCTATTACCCGACCACCCGATGGATGGAACTGGCGCGGGATCTCTCCGAATCCCAGCCATTACCGGAATCGGTGCACAAGCTGCTCGTCGAGCTCGCGAACCGGACCGGCGAGACCCTGTTCCTCGCCGCGGCCGAGGGAACCAGCGCGGTATTCCTGGATGTCGTCGAGTCGTCGGCGGACATCCGCTTCATTGCGAACGTTGGCCAGCGGCTTCCCATACACGTGACTGCCGCGGGCCGGGCCATCCTGGCCCAGTACTCGCCCACTGAACGCGCGGCGACGCTCAAGCGCATCAAGTACCAGCGCTACGAAAAGGACACCTTCATGACGCCCGAATCCGTGGAGCGGGATGTGCGCGAGAGCGCCAGGAATGGCTGGTACGTCAATCCGGGCATCTATGCACCCGGCGTGGCCTGGATCGCGGTTCCGTTTCCATTTCGCGGGCGGCGCAACGCCATCGCCCTGGGCGGACCCGTATCACGCATCGAGAAACGTGTTGATTCCATCGGAGCACTGCTGCGCGAAGCGATCGATCGCTTCCTGAAGGACAACGAATGAGGGCTGAAGCCGGTCACGGACTCACGGTCGAATGGATATCCCGAACGAGCCACCCGAGAACAGAGTGCTGAAGGAGCTGTGAATGATCGATTTTCCTGTAGAGCCGATCACGCCCGATCTGGGTTCCCGGGTACTGATTCCCGCCGGGCACCTCCTCGACGAGGGCATTGCGGAAAAGTGCTCGAATCTTCTGGATGAGCGCGGAGTGCTGGTGTTTCCGCAGATCGCTGTCAGCGATGAACTCCAGATAGCGTTCAGCAACCGGCTGGGAAGGATGCAGAGCTCCCGGCTTCGCGCGAAAGCGGATACCACGGCCGACAAGATGGGTATCTATCCGGTGACACTGGATCCCGGGCGCGCGAAGTTCCTCGATTACATACATTCCAACGAACACTGGCACATGGACGGAACGACCTACGACATCCCGCCCAGGGCCACCAACCTCAAGTGCGAGGTACCCCCCGCCAGTGGCGGTGACACGGAGTTTGCAAATCTGCTTGCCGCCTATGACGACCTGCCGGCGTCCAGAAAATCGGCGCTGGAGAATCTGCGTGTCGTCCACAGTGCCGCGACGGCCAACCTGAGATTTTTCAGCAAACCCTCGGTCCTGGATCTGCAGCGCTGGCTCAGCGATGGCCCGCCCCGTGAACAACCCCTGGTGTGGCAACAGGCGAGTGGCCGCAGAACCCTGGTCATCGGCTCGACGGCCGATCATATCGTCGGCATGGACCTGGACACGGGGCGAGCGTTGCTCGATGAGCTGCTCGCCTGGTGCACGCAGCCCCGATATTGCTACCGGCATACGTGGCAGCAGGGCGATATGGTCATCTGGAACAACCCGGCACTGTTGCACCGGGCTCATCATTACACCGTGGATTCGGGGCGCCTGATGCACCGCACCACCATCATGGGTTGCGAAGCGTTCGCGTGAAACGGGCGGCCGAAGCTGGCCGTCGTACGACAGCGAAGACATCAACATCCGGAAACAGGGAATTGCGATGAAAGGTTCGACCAACAAGGTTGCCGTGGTGACTGGCGGAGCCGCGGGTATTGGTGCGGCAGTCTGTCGCTTTCTCGCCCGCGACGGCGCGGACATTGCCATCTGGGACTGGAATGCGGATGCGGCCCAGGGCCTCGTGGAGGAGATTGCCGCGATGGGCCGCAAGGTCGTGGCCTGCAAAGTCGATGTGTCGAGGCAACATGACATCGAGTCCGCCGTAAAAGCCGTGCACGACCAGCTCGGCCCCGTCGGCATCCTGGTCAACAACGCCGCGATTTCGCCCGAAAAGGATTTCGTGGATATCACGCCGGAGGACTGGGACCGGGTGTTCGATATCAACACCAAAGGGGTGTTCATGTGCACGCAGGCAGTCATCGACGACATGATCACGGCCCGATGGGGACGGATCATCAATATCTCGTCCTCGAGCGCACAGTCCGGCGCCAGGCGCATGGTGCATTACGCAGCAAGCAAAGGCGGCGTCATCGCGTTCACCAAATCGCTGGCACAGGAGGTTGGCGCGCTGGGAATTACCGTGAACAACATTCCCCCCAGCACCGTTTACACGGCAGGGCTCCAATCGGTGGAAGCGCGCCTCCCGGGAGGGATAGAGGGATACGTGAACAGCACGATACCCGTCAAGCGCGTGGGGCAACCCGAGGATATCGCCAACGCCGTCGCCTTTCTGGCCTCTGAAGCGTCCGGATACATCACCGGGCTGACCCTCAGCGTCAACGGTGGCAGGTACATGCAGTGATCCGGCAGTCTGGCGCTGCGCGAGCGGTATGCGCGAGCGCAGGTCGCGGACTTATACTGCCGCCCCGGCCGCAGGTGCGAACACCCGGCCCGGGAGCGACGATCACCCATCACGCAGGAGCAGCAAAGGTGCTGAAACACAATTCCTATTTCGACGGCAACGTGCAGAGCGTGGGCTTTTCACGCCACGGCCTGCCCGCAACGGTCGGTGCGATAGCGCCGGGCGAATACCGCTTCAATACCGGCGATGCCGAGCGCATGACGGTGGTCAGCGGCCAGTTGCACGCACGCCTTCCGGGCGGCGAATGGCAGAGCTATGCCGCGGGCACGTATTTCGAGGTTCCCGCCAACAGCAGCTTCGACGTGCAGGCAGTGGGCGGCCCCGCGGCCTACCTGTGCGAATTCCTCGGCAAACCGTAGGTCCGGATCAATCCGGTCATCCCGTGGGTCCGGATTTGTCCGGACAAATGTCCGGCTGAAGCCGGACCTACTTGCCGGACCCACGAACTCGGGGGAATACGTATGCCGTCGACGCAACGTGAACTTCACGCCCGCTCGCTCGCCGACCCCGAGGGGTTCTGGGGCGAGGCGGCGCGCGCCATCGACTGGAACGTGCCGCCGCGCACCGTGCTCGACCGCAGCCGCACGCCCTTCGACCGATGGTTCCCCGACGGCGAGCTGAACGCCTGCCACAACGCGCTGGATCGCCACGTCGACGCCGGACGCGGCGGCGAGGCCGCGCTGATCTACGACAGCCCCGTGACCGGCGCGCTGTGCAGCTACACCTGGGCGGAACTTCGCGACGAGGTCGCACGGCTGGCCGGTGCGCTGCAGGAGATGGGTGTCACCCGAGGCGACCGCGTGCTGGTCTACATGCCGATGATCCCCGAGGCGGTGATGGCGATGCTCGCCTGCGCGCGCATCGGCGCCGTCCACTCGGTGGTTTTCGGCGGCTTCGCCGCCAACGAGCTAGCGGTGCGCATCGACGATGCCGAACCGGTGGTGGTGCTCTCGGCCTCCTGCGGTATCGAGGTGAACCGCGTGATCGAGTACAAGCCGCTGCTCGATCGCGCGATCGAGCTCGCACGGCACGAGCCGCGCCACTGCCTGGTACTGCAGCGCCGCGAGGCGAGCGCGACACTCGTGCCAGACCGCGATCTCGACTGGCGCGCGGCCGTGCGCCAGGCCGAGCCTGCCGCCTGCGTCAGCGTGCCGGCAACGCACCCGCTCTACATCCTCTACACCTCGGGCACCACCGGGCAGCCCAAGGGCGTGGTGCACGACACCGGCGGCTACCTGGTGGCGCTGGCGTGGAGCATGCGCAATATCTACGACATCCTGCCTGGCGACATCTTCTGGGCCGCCTCCGACGTGGGCTGGGTGGTGGGGCATTCCTACATCACCTACGGCCCCCTGGTGAACGGCTCCACCACGGTGCTCTACGAGGGCAAGCCCGTGGGCACGCCGGATGCCGGCGCGTTCTGGCGCGTGATCGCGCAGCACCGCGTGAAGACGCTGTTCACCGCGCCCACTGCCTTGCGCGCGGTCCGCAAGGAAGACCCGCACGCGAAGCTGCTCGCCGATTACGACATCTCCTGCCTGCGCTCGCTGTTCCTCGCCGGCGAGCGCTGCGATCCCGAGACACTGAACTGGGCGCGCGAGATACTGCAGCTGCCCGTGATCGACCACTGGTGGCAGACCGAGACCGGCTGGTCGATCTGCGCCAATTGCACCGGTCTCGGTCTGCTGCCGGTGAAGGCAGGCTCGCCGACACTGCCGGTGCCGGGCTACCGCCTCGAGGTGCTGGCTCCGGACGGCACGCCGCGCGCGCCGGGCGAACTGGGCGCGCTCACGATCGCGCTGCCGCTGCCGCCCGGCACCTTCACCACGCTGTGGAACAACGACGAGCGCTTCCTGAAGGCCTATTTCACGACCTATCCGGGACACTACGAGACCGGGGACGCGGGCTACGTGGACGAGGACGGCTACGTGTTCGTGATGGCGCGCACCGACGACGTGATCAACGTCGCCGGGCACCGGCTTTCCACCGGCGCGATCGAGGAAGCGCTGGCCACGCACCCCGACGTCGCCGAATGCGCGGTGGTGGGGGTGCACGATGAACTCAAGGGACAGATACCGCTCGGACTGCTGGTGCTGAAGGCCGGCGTCACGCGCGAGCACCGCGCGATCGTCGACGAGGCCGTGAAGCGCGTGCGCGAGCGCATCGGCCCGGTGGCTGCATTCAAGACCTGCGCGATCGTGCAGCGGCTGCCGAAGACACGCTCGGGCAAGATCCTGCGCGCCACGATGCGCGCGATCGCCGACGGCGAGAGCTACCGCCCGCCGGCGACCATCGACGAACCGGCGGTACTCGCCGAGATCGAGGAAATCCTGCGCCAGCTGGGCTACGGGCGCGCAATGTGATCGATTGTTCATTTGTCTCCCGCTGGTCCGCGCGCTAGTTTCTGTCGGTCAGCGTCGGCGCTGAAAGACAAGTACAAGACAAGGAGAGCGGAATGAGACTGACGACCACGGCGTGGCGGCGAGCATGTGCCATCGGCGCCGCAGCCCTGCTCCTGGTGGCCTGCGCTGGCACAGGAACCCGCGAGATTCCCGACCGCGCCTTCACGATGGCCGTGCTGCCCGACACGCAGAACTACATGGACTACACGCACCAGAAGGCCGAGGGCTTCCCCTTCGACGCCAGCGAGCAGTTCATGGCGCAGATGCGCTACATCGCCGCCAACGTCGAGAGCGCGGGCGGCGACATCGCCTTCGTGAGCTCGCTCGGTGACGTGTGGCAACACCAGAGCCTGGCGATGGACCCGGAACACGAACGCCGCGGGTTCAGGCGCGTGCCCAACCCCATCATGGATGCGCACCTGGGGCCGACCGACAAGGTCCACAGCGTCGAAATGCCGCTGGCGCGTGCCGGCTTCGCGCTGATCGACGGCAAGGTGCCCTTCTCCGTCGTACCGGGCAACCACGACTACGACGCGATGTGGACCGACGCGAAGTTCCCGCCGGCGGCGACATTCGATCCACGCGACCTGAGCGGGCTGGGCACGCTGCACCCGGGCGGGCTGAACAACTTCCGCGCGGTCTTCGGCGCCGACCAGCCCCTGTTCAAGGGCAAGCCGTGGTACGTGGACTCGCACGACGGCGGTGCCGACAGCGCGCAGGTGTTCGAGGCCGCCGGCTATCGCTTCCTGCACATCGGGCTGCAGTTCGACGCACCCGACGCCTCGCTGGCGTGGGCGGCCGCGGTGATGCGCCGCCACCCCGGCCTGCCGACGATCGTTTCGACGCACGACTACATGAGCAAGGAAGGTGAGCGCGTCGCGAACCCGATGGTCGACGGTCACCGCGTGGACCCGATCCACAACACCCCGCAGATGGTCTGGGACAAACTGATCAGCAAGCACGAGCAGATATTCCTCGTGCTCTGCGGCCACCAGCACGGGCAGTCCATGCGCGTGGACCGCAACAACGCCGGACACGAAGTCTACCAGGTGCTGGCCGACTACCAGGATCGCGGCCAGACCGCGATCGATGCCGGCGTGAAGGCCGCCTATCCGGTGGGCATCGGCGACGGCTGGATGCGGCTGATGCGCTTCGATTTCGGCGCCGATGTGGCGACGCTGGAAGTCAGGACCTATTCGACCCACTACGAGCGCCACTCGGGCGAACTGCCCACCTACGCACAGTGGTACAAGGCGCACGAGCAGCCGCAGCTGGACGACGCGGCGTACCTTGCCATGGACGACTTCCGCGTCGAGCTCGCCGACTTCCGCCAGCGCTTCGGCGACCCGCGCTGAGCGCGGGCCGCGCAGATCACGGCACGCTCAGGCGCGCGGATCGAGCACCTCGGCGAACAGCTCGCGCATCGCGCGCCACGAGCGCGCGTCGGCGTCCGCGTCGTAGCGCGCGAAGCCGGGTTGCCCGAGCGCCGCGGCCTTCTCGTTCGTGAAGCTGTGCACCACGCCGCCGTAGAGGTGCATCTGCCAGTTCGCGCCACCGGCACGCATCTCCTGTTCGAAGGCGAGGCGCTCCTCGGCCGAGATGGCCGGATCGTCGGCGCCGATGCACACCAGCACGCGCGCCCTGATGTGCTTCGCGTCATCCGGCGCCACCGTGGCCAGCCCGCTGTGGAAACCCACCGCGGCGCGGATGTCGGCGCCGCCGCGCGCCAGCTCGAGCGACATCGTGCCGCCAAAGCAAAAGCCGATCGCGGCGATGCGCGCCGGATCGACCTCGGGTCGCGCGCGCAGCGCCTCGAGACCGCCCGCGGCGCGGGCGCGTATGCGCGCCACCTCGCCGCGCAAGGGCCCGATCAGCCCCATGACCTCCTCGATCCTGTCGTATCGGTGCGCATTGCCGTGCAGATCGCAGGCGAGCGCCACATAGCCCTGTTCGGCCAGGCGCCGGGCACGCGTGCGCACGTGTTCGCCGATGCCGAAGGCTTCGGGGAACACCAGCACGCCCGGGCGCTTGCCAGCGGCATCCGGCAGGTACAGATCGCTCTTCATGGGCAGGCCGTCGGCGGCGTATTCGAGGGTGATGCTTTGCATGTCGCTGCGTCTCTCCGCGTGCTATTTGATACAGGTCGGACTTCAGACCGACAGGAATCGTCGTAGGTCCGCATTCATGCGGACAAATGTCCGGCTGAAGCCGGACCTACAATAGCTGGATCCGGCGCTAGCCGCGCCCGCATCATTTCATCTGGCAGGCCGCATGGTACTCGCGCTCGAGCTGCGCGACGACCTCCGCCAGCGGGCAGATGCGGTCCACCGCACCCACGCCCTGCCCCGCCGACCAGATATCGCGCCAGCGCTTCAGATCCTGGCGCGAAAAGTCGATCTGCCCTTCGGGGAGGTGGTCCGGATCGAGCCCGTAATTGACGATCGACTGGCGCAGCCAGTTCGCCTTCACGCCGGTGAACGAGTCCGAGCACACGATATCCTCGCTGCCGGAGGCCACCACCATGCGCTTCTGTTCCTCCGAGACCATGCTCTCCGCGGTGGCGAGAAAGCGCGTGCCGAGGTACGCGAAATCCGCGCCGAGGATCTCGGCGGCGCGGATCGCGCGCCCGCTGCCGATGCCGCCGCCCAGCACCAGCGGGCCGGCGAAGAAACGCCGCACTTCCTCGACGAAGGCAAAGCCCGCGATGGGTCCGGTGTGGCCACCCGCGCCGGCCGCGACCAGCACCAGGCCGTCGACGCCGGCATCGAGCGCCTTGCGCGCGAAGCGCAGCGAGATCACGTCAGCCAGCACGATGCCGCCATAGGAGTGGATCGCATCGACCACCTCGCGCGGGCTGCCGAGCGCGGTGATCACGATGGGCGGTTTCCACTTCAGCACCGCGGCGATGTCCGGCTCGCGGCGCGGGTAGCTCGGGTGCACGATCACGTTGACGGCATAGGGCGCGCAACCGCCCCTCGCGCCGGTGCTGGCATCGATCTCGGCGAACCAGCGTTCGAGTTCCGCGTCGTCGCGCACGTTCTGGGTCGGGAAGCTGCCGATGATGCCGGCGCGACAGGCCGCGATCACCATTGCCGGCCCCGAGACCAGGAACATGGGCGCCTGGATCGCCGGGAGACGCAGTTGTTGCCTGATGTCAGCGAGCATCGCTTCTCCACTTCGCTTGCACGATACGGAACCGGCTGGTCACGAAGGCGAGGTCCGTCAGGCAGGCATTGCCCGCCGGGGTCAGGCCGGTGACGTGAAAATCGCTGTAGGCGGCGGCGAAATTGATCGGCATGTCGACCAGGTTGCAGGCGACCGAGGCGCCCGCCACCTGGTAGGCATCCACCGCGTGGCGCAGGAACTGGGTATCGGTCGAGTACACGTGCGAGGTGATCGCGCCGCGCTCGCGCACGCGCGCGGTGGCATCCGCCAGCGCCGCCTCGCGCGAGGGCGCGCGGATCAGGAAGGACACCGGCCCGAAGCGCTCCTCGCCGTAGAGATCCGCCGCCGCGAGATCGACCGCCAGCATCAGCGGCGTGGCGGTACGCGCGGCGGGGAAGTCCGGGTGCGCGTAGGGCGCCGAGTCGCGCACGATGTGACCGCGCCGGGCGCCCTGTTCGCGCATCGCCTCGATGGTCTGCGCGACGCCGTCGTTGACCAGCGCTCCGCAGAGCACCGCGGCCTTGGCGGGATCGCAAAGGTGCGCGTCGACGGCATCGCGCAGCGCGGCGCAGACCGCATCGAACGACACGGTCTCCTGACCCGAGCGGATACCCGCGGCCGGGATGTAGATATTCTGCACGCTGGTGCACATCTGCGCCGATGCTTGGCACAGCGAGTGCGCGATCGCCTGTACCGTGGCGGCCAGGTCATCGGTGGATTCCAGCAGCACCGAATTGCAGCCCGCCGTTTCGGTGTAGACCTGCGCGCGGCGACAGTTGTCCTCGATCCAGCTGCCAAAGCGCGCCGAGCCGGTGAAATCGATGATCGCCGTGTCGGGATGGAGCAGCAGCTGTTGCGTCACCTGGTGGTCGCGATCGTCGGCCACCATGGTCAGCAGGTTCGGATCGAAGCCGGCCTCGACCAGCAGCTCGCGCGCGCTCCTGACGAACAGCGCCACCGGCAGGATCGCGTTCGGGTGCGGCTTCAGGATCACCGGGTTGCCGGTGGCGAGGTTCGCCATCACTGCCGGGTAGCCGTTCCACTGCGGGAAGGTCGCGCAGGTGATCACCACGGCCGGCCCGCGCGGCAGGATGCGGTAATGCTTCTCGAGGCGCGCATTTTCCGGCCCGCCGAAGCCGCGCTCCCAATCGGCGCTTTCGGGCACGTCGCGCATGGCCTTCCACGCATAGGCCAGCGCCTCGAGGCCGCGATCGAGCGCGTTTGCGCCGCAACCGGCGAAGGCCATGATGTAGCTCTGCCCCGCGGTGTGCATGGTCGCGTGCGCGTTGACGAACAGCGCCAGCGGATCTCCCGCGCGCGCGAGCATCTCGAGGCAGATGCCGACGCGCTCGCGCACCGGCGCGTCGCGCCATGCCGGCCACGCGCGCCGCGCCGCGGCGAACGCGGTATCGACGTCCAGGCGCGGATAACGGATGCCGAGCGCCTCGCGACTGAACGGCGAGACCTCGCCGCCCACCCAGCCGTCGTGCCCGGGCAGCAGCCCGATCCCGAAGCGCTCGCCGAGCAGTGCCTCGAACTCGCGCCTGCCGCGCGCGGGCAGTTCCGTGCCGTGCACGCGGCTGCTCGGCGACTCCGGATACGCGGTCCACGAGTAGCGTCGCGCGCAGGCATCGAGCGCCTTGTCGAGGGTGGCGGCGTGCTTCTCAAACCAGGAACTCATCGTCTACGCTGTGCCCGGATCGCGGTTTTCGCCGGATTCTACTCGCTTTCATTAAAAGACCGATAGCGCCGCGCGCACGCGGCACCACCGGTCCCAGCGGAGCCCGGACCAAACCGATGAACGCGGCCCACATCCTGCCCTCCAGCCCGATCGCCAAGGCGCTCGCGGTGGTCGGCGACCGCTGGAGCGCGCTGGTGATGCGCGAGATGTTCCTGGGCACCACGCGCTTCGGCGAGCTCGCCGCGGCCACCGGTGCGAGCCGCGCCACGCTGAGCAAGCGCCTGCGCGCGCTCCTCGCCAACGGCCTGCTCTACCAGAACCCCTATCAGATGCGCCCGCCGCGGGTGGAGTACCGCCTCACCGAAAAAGGCTTCGGACTATACGACTTCGCGCTGTCGATCTGGACCTGGGAAGCGCGCTGGAGCCGGGGCGCGGACCGCCGCCTGCCGCCCAGGCTGCTGCACCGC
Source organism: Gammaproteobacteria bacterium (assembly GCA_016718385.1). GTDB lineage: Bacteria > Pseudomonadota > Gammaproteobacteria > Pseudomonadales > UBA5518 > UBA5518. Next base: position 349,616 of record JADKDK010000004.1, on the reverse strand, counting down.
GGCTGCGGCCACAGGACCCTGCCCACGGCCTGCTGCGCGCGCTGCGGCAAGCCCATCGACATCCACGAATTGCGCTACGAGGCCGGCGTGGCGCGCGGCGCGCAGAGCGCGACCAACGACGGCGCGCTGCGCCGCTCGACCAAGGCGCTGCCCGACGCCGGCGATGGCAAGGGACTGCTGCTGCATGCCATCGACCTGATCGCCGATCACTGGACACCGCTGGTGCTGGCGGCAGCCTTCATGGGCATCCGCCGCTACGACGACATCCGCCGCGAACTCGGCATCGCGACCAACATCCTCTCGCACCGCCTCAAGCTGCTGGTGGAGGCCGGGGTGCTGCAGCAGGCGCCCGGCACGCTCTCGGGCAAGCGCCTGGAGTACCGCCTGACCGAAAAGGGGCGCGCGCTGATCGTGCCCGCGCTGGCGCTGCACCAGTGGAGCCTGGAGTGGCTGCCCGCCGGCAAGGGTCCCAGCATGCAGATCTTCCACGACTGCTCGCCCGAACCCCTCGCGCTGCGCATGGACTGCAGCCACTGTCACCAGGCCCTGGTGGCGCGCGAGGTGAGCTTCCCGTAGGCGCGTCGTCCGACCCGTCGGACCCGGCGCCCGGGCGTGACCATCAAAGATTTCGGCCCCAGGCGCCGCCCGCGGCGTGTGGATGCCGAAATCGCCGGGAGCGATTTCGGCAACACGCGTAGCCGCCGGCACATGGACGTGCCGGCGGCGGCCGCGAGCGGCGCGGGTCCGACCCTCGGCGCGCCGGGCCGGAGGGCGCCTTTGCTGAACTAGCTCTTTTACTTGCATTAGAAAACTCACAGACCTAGACTCGTCCCCACACCGATCCGGCAGCGAGGCGAATCCCATGAACGCGCGCCTGAACGACCCCGACGCACCCTTCGGCGACTCCCACGGCCCGCTGCTCACCGGCGCCTTCGCGCCGGTGTTCGAGGAGCTGGTGCTGGACGCGCTGCCGGTGGACGGCGAGATCCCCGCCGACCTGAACGGCGTGTACCTGCGCAACGGCCCCAATCCGCGCCTGGAGCCCAACGGCAACTACCATCCCTTCGACGGCGACGGCATGATCCACGCCGCCCATTTCGACCGCGGCCGCGTCACCTACCGCAACAAATGGGTGCGCACCGACGCGATGCTGGAAGAGACGCGCGCCGGCGCCTCGCCGTTCTGGGGCATCATGGGCACGCTGAAGGGGCGCAGCGACCGCCGTCTGAAGGACACGGCCAACACCGACGTCATCGCGCACGGCGGGCAAGCCGTGGCCTCGTGGTACATGGCAGGCACCCCCTACGTCATCGACCCGATCACGCTGGAGACGGTGCGCAAGGCCGACTACATCCGCGCGCCGGGCAACGGCTTTTCCGCCCACCCCAAGGTGGATGAGCACACCGGCGAACTGTGCTACTTCGACTACGGGCACGAGCATCCGTACATGTGGTACGGCGTGGTGGATGCCACCGGCACGCTGGTCCATCACGTCCCCGTGGAGCTGCCGGGCGCGCGGCTGCCGCACGACATGGCGATCACCGAGCACTACTCGATCCTGCACGACCTGCCGTTGTTCAACGACGAAGAGGCCTATCGCGCGGGACGCCACAAGATCCGTTTCGATTCGCGGCTTCCCGCGCGCTTCGGCGTGATCCCTCGCCGAGGACAGCCGTCCGCGATCCGCTGGTTCGAGTTCTCGCCGTGCTTCCTCTACCACGTGGTGAACGCGTGGGAGGAAGGCGACGAGGTCGTGATGGTGGCGTGCCGCTACATGCCCGCGCGCACGCCGGACGGACGCATCGACGATACGCGTACCGCGCACATGATCGCGCACCTGATGATGGACGCGCGGCTGTGGCGCTATCGCATGAACCTGAAGACCGGGGCGACGCACGAGGAATGCCTGAACGCCGGGCACAACGTCGAATTCCCCAGCTACGACAGCCGTCGCACCGGGCGGCGCACGCGCTGGGCCTACCTGGTCGACCACGACCCGGACATGCTGCGCTGGACCGGCGTGCGCAAGTTCGACACCGACTCCGGCGAATGCACCGGCGCCTGGAGCGACGGGCACGCCCACTGCTGGTACAGCGAGCCGTGGTTCGCGCCGGCCGACAACCCGCGCAGCGAGGATCACGGCTACGTGGTGAGCTTCGTGTGGAACGCGCGCGAACGCACGCAGCAGTTGCAGGTCTTCGATGCGTTGCAGATCTCGCGCGGACCGCTCGCGCGCGTGCACCTGCCGCAGCGGGTTCCCGCCGGATTCCATGCCTGCTGGGTCAAGCCCGGGCAGATCCGGGCGCGGCGCGACTGAGCGCCGCAGCCGGAGCGCAACTATTCGCGTTTCCCGCCGGGGCGGATTCGGGCGATCATCCCGTGTGATGCCACGACCGACACGGAAACAGGACCCATGCCCACGCGCGCCGCGCTGCGAGCCACGCTCGGATTGATGGCCGTCCTGCCGTGCGCAGCCACCCCGGCTTTCGCCGACACCGCGCAACCGCGCTGGGAGCTCGGCCTCGGCGCCGGCGCGATGAGCTTTCCGCCCTGGCCCGGCTCCTCGCACCGCAACGAGTTCGTCGCGCCGGCGCCCTACGTGGTGTACCGCGGCGAGCGCTTCCTCGCCGACCGCAGCGGACTGCGCGCCCTGCTCTTCGACAGCGACACCGTGTCGCTGCGGCTCAGCCTGCAGGCCAGCCCGCCGCCGGACGACGACGGCGACATCGCGCGCGAGGGCATGGACGGCCTCGATCCGGTGGCGGAATTCGGGCCTGAATTGCGCTGGCGCCTGTGGCAGGCCGATGCGCGCGACCTGCAACTGCAACTGCGCCTGCCGCTGCGCTCGGCCTGGAGCGTGAGCAGCAACGGCGTGGACTCGATCGGTTACGTGTCGAATCCCGCACTCGCGCTGGATCTGCACGAGAACGGCTGGAAATTCGGCATCGGCGCCGGGCCGGTATTCGGCAGCACCGACTACCACGATTACTTCTACGGCGTGGCGCCGCGCCACGCCACCCCGAGCCGACCGGCCTACGATGCCGAAGCCGGCTTCGGCGGCATGCAGCTGAGCACGACGCTGACGCGGCGCAAGGGCAGACTCTGGGCCGGGTTGTACCTGCGCGCGAACTGGCTGGAGGGCGCGACGTTCGAGGACAGCCCGCTGGTGCGATCCCGCACCGCCCTGACCGGCGGCGTGGCTTTCGCGTGGGTGTTCGCCACGTCGAAGACGCTCGTGGACACGCGGATTGAGGACTGATGAGCACCAACATCACGACAATCGCCCTGCTCGCGGCGGCACTCTGGGCATTCACCCGCTTCGCGCTGCGCGGCGAGAACCTGGCCCGGTACGACCAGCCGGGGCACGTGGCATGCCCCGAACTTTCCGACCCGGGCGCCGGGCATCACGAAGTCCTGGAACTGCTGCGCGAATTCAACACGCCCTCGCAGGGACGCACATCGGCGCGCGAACGGCTGGCCCAGCTGCGCGCGAAGCTCGACAGCCTCGGCGAGCGCGCGGACCTCGACGGTGTGGAGATCCGCCCCGTGGACGTCGGCGGCGTATCGGGCGAATGGGTACTGGCCGCCGGCGCCGATCCCGCCCGCCGCCTGCTCTACCTGCACGGCGGCGCGTTCACGATGGGCAGCTGCAGGAGCCATCGCGGCATCACCGCCACGCTGTCGCGCCTGGCCGGCGCCGCGGTGCTCGCCATCGATTACCGCCTGATGCCGGAGCACCGGCGACTGGACTGCCTTGCCGACTGCCAGCGCGCCTACCGCTGGATCCTGGACAACGGGCCGCAGGGCGCGGCACCACTCCGGACGCTGTTCGTGGCCGGCGACTCCGCGGGCGGCAATCTGTGCCTGGCGCTCATCGCGTGGGCGCGCGACGCGGACCTGCGCCGCGCCGACGCCGCGGTGGCGCTGTCGCCGGTCACGGACGGGACCCTGAGCAGTCCGAGCCTGCTCGCCAACCTGCACAGCGACCACATGCTGGGGCCCATGTTCGGGCGCCTCGCCCGCGTACCGAGCGCCCTGTTGCTGTGGATCTCCTGGTTCATCAACCGGGTGCGACCCTGCGACCCGCGCGTCTCGCCGGCGCACGGCAGGCTGCACGGCCTGCCGCCGACCCTGATCCACGCGAGCGAGGCGGAAATGCTGCTCGACGACGCGCGCCGCTACGTGAACAAGGCGCGCGCGGCGGGATCCGACGCCCGCTTGCAGACCTGGCATCACATGGTGCACGTCTGGCATGCCTTCGGTGCCGCGCTGCCCGAGGCAAGCGAGGCGTTTGGCCGTATCGCGGAGTTCCTCGAGAGCGTGGAGCCGCGCGGGAGCACGACCACCGCGACCGTGGAACAAGCGCATGCGCGCACGTAGAATCCGCGCACCATGAAATCCGAGCTCTGCGCCCGATAGATGCCCATTACGAACATCCCCTCGACACCGGCAACGCTCGCCCGCGACATGCCTGGCGCTGACATCCGCCCGTTCGACATTCCCGCCGCGTGGGACGCCGCCACACTGCAGCACGACGATTCGTGGATCATCCGCCTGACGGATGCCGAGCGCGACGAACTGGACGCCGCGCTGGCGTTCTTCAAGGACACCGCCGATGCGCGCGGGCTCACGGCGCAGTGGCTGCACGGGCACATGATGCCGACACCCGCGACGTTCCCCCTGCCAGGGCTGGGCAGGAAGCTCGCGCAGGCGCAGGCTGACCTGGAGCACCGCTACGGCGTGGTGCTGGTCAAGGGTTTCCCGGTCGGGCGGCATGGGCCCAAGGACACGCAACTGCTCTACGCGGGTCTGTGCAGCCACGTCGGGACGCTGCGCCCGCAGACCGTGTTCGGCGAAATGGTCCAGGAAATCCGCGACAGCGGCCAGGCATCGCTCAAGGAGCGGCGCGGCAGCAAGCACAACCGCGCCCTGTCGTTCCACAACGACCCCTGCGACGTGATATCGCTGCTGTGCCTGCAGCCGGCGCACAGCGGCGGCGAGGGGCTGCTGCTCAGCAGCGTGTCGCTGCACAACGCCCTGTTCGCCACCGATCCGCAGCACGTGCGCACGCTGTACGAGGACTTCACGAACACCTACCAGGACTACCTGTTCGTGCGCACCGGCAGCAACCGCGACCTGATGCCGCGGCAGGCCCACTACGCGATGCCGACTTTCAGTGCCGCACAGGGTCATTTCGCCTGCAAGTATTCGCGCTTCTACATCGACCAGGCGCAGGAGCTGCCCGGGGTGCCGCGCCTGACACCGGCGCAGCGCGCCGCGCTCGATGCGCTGGAGCGCGAAATGCACAACGAGAAGTGGTGGCTGCGCATCCGCTACGAGCCCGGCGATGCGGTGTTCTCGAACAATTTCGTCTGCATGCACGCGCGCACGGCCTTTCGCGACGATCCCGCCGACGAGCGCCGCAGGCGCCACCTGCTTCGGATCTGGCTGGCCGCGCCCAACTCGCGGCCACTGTCGCCACGCTACCGGCATTACTTCTTTCCGGACGTGTCCGCGGGAGCGGTGCGCGGCGGGCTACCCCTGCCGCCGGTGGACTACTCCTGAGTGCAACCGGCTCACGAACGCGGCGTGCCGCCACGCATGGACGTGCGTGACATTGCACAACCGCGCCGCGGCGTGGCGCAGGACAAGCCGGCGCTGGTGTTCCACGGCCGCTGTTACACCTATGGCGAACTGGCCGCGGAATCCGCGCGCCTGGCCCGCGGCTTGTCGCGCCGGCTCGCGCCCGGCGAGCTGCTGGCGCTGTGGCTGCCGAACGGCCCCGAGCTGCTCTGCCTCTACCTCGCCTGCCTGCGCAGCGGCATCGTGCCGGTGCCGCTGCACCGCGACATGGCGGCACCCGAGGCCGGCGCGATACTGCGATCCTCGCGGGCGAGGGTGCTGATTGCCTCGGGCAGCCTGCTCGGCGCCGCGCAGCAGGCAATCGCGCACGACAGCCTCGAACGCATCTACGTCATCGGCGCGCCGGCACGAGCCGGCTGCCACGACTACGAGGAGCTGCGGTGCGAGGGCGGCACGATCGCTGTGTATCGCGACAGCGATGACAGCACGGGCTTCGTGCTGCACACCTCGGGATCGGACGGGCGCGCCAAGGGCGTGATGCTCTCGTGGCGCAACCTCAACGAGATCCTCGACCTCCGGCTTTCGCAGACCGGGCTCGGGCCCGACAGCGTGGCGGTCGTGGCGTCATGCCTGACCCAGAGTGTGGGCCTGCACCAGAGCCTCGCGCTGCTCGCAGCGGGCGGCACGCTGGTGCTGCTGGAAGGCTACGACATCGCGCGCATGGCCGACGCCATCCACCGCTACCGGCCCACGCACCTCATCATGGTGGTCAACGCCTTCGATCGCCTGCTGCATCATCCGGCCATCACCGCGGCCAGTCTCGCCAGCGTGCGCTTCGCCGCCGTGGGCGCCGACCGGGTCACGCGCCGCGTGCAGGAGCGCCACATCGCGCTGACCGGCCGGCCGCTGCATGTCAGCTACGGCATGAGCGAATCGAGCTGGGCCATCGTCAACCTGGACGGACGCAGCGACAAGTGCCTCGCGCTCGGCAAGCCGGCGCCCGGTGTCGCGATCCGGCTGGTGGACGAGCAGGGGCTGGAAGTGCCGCCCGGCGCAACCGGTGAAATACAGATCCGCAGTCCGCGCACGATGCCGGGCTACCTGCACGACCCCGCGCTCACGCAGGCTGCGTTCAGCGATGGCTGGCTGCGCAGCGGCGATCTCGCCTGGCGCGACGATGAGGGCTATTTCTGGTTCGCGGGGCGCAGCAAGCACATCATCGTGCTCGGTAGCGGCGACAACGTCTCGCCCGTCGAGATCGAGCAGGCACTCCTCGGCCACCCCGGCGTTGCCCGCTGCCTGGTGGCCGCGACTACCGCAGCCGAGGACGGTTCCGAGGTGCCGCGCGCATTCGTGGTGCGCACCGACACGTCGCTGTGCGCCGGCGAGCTGCTCGATTACCTGCGCCCGCGGCTGAGCGCCTTCAAGCTGCCGCGCGAGATCGTCTTCGTGGAAGAGCTGCCGCTCGGACCCACCGGCAAGCTCGCCTCGATGCGCGCCCGCCGGGACACCGACGCGGCATCCGGGCAACTGGCCGCACCGGGCGCGAGGCGGTAACGGGTCGCCACGGACTCACACCCGCGCGGCTTGCACGTGCATCCAGTCGTAGTTGCGGCTTCGTCCGAGGCTCACCCAGCCATCCGCCTCCCAGCTGTGCCACCAGGCGTCGTACTCGGGCCGCGCGAAGGCGGCGCGGTCGCGGCCCCATGGCAGCTTGTTGTGCATCGGGTCGAAGTCGAAGGCGATGCCCCAGGCATGGGTCGACAGCGTCGTGCCGCCGCGCTTGTCACGCAGGTTGAAGCCGCCGCCGTAGAGATCGAGCCGCAATTGCGCGATGCCCTCCAGCCCGTAGTGCCGGCGCACACGGGTCAGCACGCGGTGCAGGCTGTCCCTCACCACGGCGTTGCATTGCGTGCGCGTGACGCGAGTCGCGGTGTCCCAGGCGAGGCGCAGCGGATACGGCAGCTCCAGCGCCACGAGGTTGGCACCGGGCTTGCCATAGCGCGCGGTCAGATCCGCCTGGCGCTCCAGGGGCCAGCTGTTGGGATTGGCGGGCACCGGATAGCTGTCGCGCCACGGCGGGGGCAGCTGACCATGCGCCTGCAGATGCGCGAGCTGCCCGCAGGCGTATTCGGTCTGCGGTCCCCACCAGCCGTCGAGCAGGCCGGGGTCGAGGCCCGCCTCGCGGCACAGGGCCTGCAGGCACAGCACGTCGCGGCGGGCGAGGGTCCAGCCGCGCCAGTCGGTAGCGGTCCCGGGATCGAGACGCGTGAGCGTGCCGGCAATCGCGGCGCGCGTCGCGGGACCCATCCGGCCGTCGACGCTGCCGGGCGTCGCGCCCTTCGCCCGCAGTTGCGCCTGCAGCACGCGCAGGGCAGCGATGTTCATGATGGCGTCCTCCTTGCCCGGAAAGCCCGAAACCCCCTCGCCCTGTTCCCGCAGCGCGGCCTCATCGGCGACAGGCCCGCGTGCGGCAGGTGTCGCGCAATGGCCGCGACCGCACTACCCGCGGCGCAGCGCCGCGAGCAGCTCGTCGGCGAAACCGTCCGCATCGAAGATCGCGAGCCGGCCCCGATCGCCAAGGCGCGCGCGCGCCGCGCGGTTCGCCTGCGGCGAGGCCAGCGCGCACGCGCGTTCGACGTAGCCATCCACGTCGGTCGCCACCCAGTCATCGCAGCCGATCGCGTGCAGCAGCGCCGCGCTCTGGCGCGCGACCAGGCTCGCGCCGCGCAGCGCCACCACGGGCACGCCCATTGCCAGCGCATCGCAGGTGGTGACGCAACCGTTGAACGGAAACGGATCCAGCGCCACGCTGACAGCGCCATAGCGGCGCAGCGTGTCGGCATGGCTGCCGAAGCCGTCGCATCCAAGCCGCGCCGGCTCGATGCCGTGCGCGGCGAAACGCTGCGCGGTGTGATCGCGCAAAGAGGCCTGCTCGAGGCCGTCCGAACGCAGCAACAGCGTCGAGCGCGGCACCGCCGCGAGTATCCGCGCCCAGCAGGCGACGGTGTCATCGCCCAGCTTCGACAGGCGGTTGAAACTGCCAAAGCAGACGGCTGCCGGCGGCTCCGCTGGAGCAACCGGCGCATCCTGCGCCAGCGCGTAGACGAAGCGCGTGCGTGGCAGGCGCAGCACGCGCTCGCTGAAGCAGTGCTCCTCGGAAGCCGGCGTCGTGACGGCGTCGCCGATGAACAGGTCCATGTTCGGCAGGCCGGTGGTGCAGAACCAGTCGCCCCAGCTCGGCTGCAGCGGCGCGAGGCGCGCGGCGAATGCGCGCAGGCGATTGCCGGGCGCGTGACCGCACAGATCGAACAGCACGCCGACGCGCTCGCGCGCGACACACGCGGCGAAGCGCTCGTCATCCAGTTCACCGACCTCGTGCCAGGCAGCGGCCAGCGCGCGAAACGCCGACGCCTCTGTCTCGCCGTGCGCATGGCCGGAGAACAGCGCGATGCGAATGCCACGCCGCGCCAGCGCACGCAGCACCGGCAACACCAGGCTCGCGAGCGGCCCTGCGCCGAAGCGCGGCGAGTAGAAGCCGAAGCAGTCCGCGTCACGCCCGCGCACACCGCGCGCGCTCACGCCGCGAGCATGCACGCTTGCGGCGGCGCGCGCGCGCCGTGCGAGCGCGGCGGCATCCGCATCCGCGCGGAAATGTGCGGCGATCAGCGCGGCACTCGCGATCCCGGGCGAGTGCGGATCGAGTTCACGCGCGCGCTCGAACGCGGCAACGGCCTTTTCCGCGGCGCCGATGTTCTGCAGGGCATTGCCGAATTCGAGGAAGGCGAGCGGATCGTCACCCCCGGCGGCGGTATAGCGCGCATAGTGGCGCGCCTTCGCGAGCAGCTCGCCGGCCGCGCGCGCCTGTCCGAGCAGCGCGAGGCGGCGGTTGACCGTCGCGCCCGCATGGTGCGGATTGCGCGCCAGCACCTGCTCGGCGCTGGCGACGGCTTCGTCGAAGCGCTCGAGCGCCAGCAGCATCGCCGCGCGATTCGATTGCGCCGCATCGCGCCGCGCCAGTCGCGGCAGCGCGCGATCCAGCCAGGCCAGCGCTTCGCGCGAGCGGCCGTCCTGGTGCAGCAGCGAGGCCAGAAGTTGCATCGCCTCCGCGTCGGCGGTGGCCGCGATGATGGCGCGATAGCCCGCCTCGGCCTCGGACAGCCGGCCGGCGCGGTGCAGCGCCAGCGCGTCGCGCAGCGCGGGCGGGTTCATTGCACAGCGCTCCGGCTCACCGCAGCAATGCGCGTTCCGCGCGATCCAGGTCCTCGGGCGATCCGAACAGCACCAGGATGTCCTCGCCCGCCATGAGCGTTTGCGCATCGGGGTTCAGCCGCCGCACTCCCTCGCGCACCAGCGCGGTGACGACGATGCCATCGTTCATGACGGATGCCAGCGGCTGTCCCGCATTGGCCGAGCGCGCGGGCAGCACCACGGTGCGCAGGCGATCCTGCCGTTCCACCATCTCGCCGAACAACCCGCTGTGGCCGGCAAAGGACTCGCGCAGCAGCCGGTAGTGACTGTTGCGCTGCTCGCGCACTTTCTGCACCACGCGCACCAGCGGCACGTCCAGCAGCAGCAGCGTGGTGGACGCCACCATCAGGCTGGCTTCGAGCGTCTCGGGGATGACCTCGGTGGCGCCGGCCGCGCGCAACTCCTCCACATGCGTCTCGTCGATGGTGCGCACCATCACCGGCAACTCGGGGCGCTGGCGACGCACGTAATGCAGGATGCGGCGCGCGGCGGCAATGTCGTTGTGACCGATCACCACCAGCCGCGCCCGCGCGATGCCCACCGCATCGAGCACGCTGCCGTCGCTGGCATCGCCATAGAACACCGGCTCTCCCGCGAGGTGCGCCTCGCGCACACGATCCGAGTCGAGGTCCAGCGCCACGTAGGGGATGCCCTCCTCCTCCAGGAAATTGCCGACACTCTGGCCCATGCGGCCATAGCCGCAGATGACGACGTGCCCATCGAGCTTGTCGGCCTGCTCCGCGCTGGCGCCGGGCACGCCCGGCTTCACTGCCGCGCTCACCGCGGGCGAGAGCCAGGTCGCGATGGCGTGGTTGTAGCGGATCAGGAACGGGGCAACGATGATCGAGAGCAGCACCGAGTACAGCACGATCTGCCCGGTGTGGCTGTCGATGGCCCCATCGCCGAGCGCAATCGACAGCACCGCGAAGCCGAACTCGCCGCCGACCGCCAGCAGCAGCGCGGTGCTCCAGGCGGTGGGCGGATCGACGCCGGACCAGCGCACGATCTGCGCGACCAGCAGGATCTTGCTGAGCAGCAGCACGGCGGTGCCGGTCAGCACCCAGTGCCAGATGCCCGGCAGCACCATCGGGTCGATCAGCATGCCGACGCCGACGAAAAAGAGCCCGAGCAGCACGTCGCGGAACGGACGGATCGTGGCCTCGACCTGGTGCCTGAACTCGGTTTCGCCGAGCATCATGCCGGCGAGGAAGGCGCCAAAGGCCATCGACAGGCCCAGCTTGCTGGTGGCCCAGCCCGCGGCGAGCGACACCAGCAGCACGGTCAGCGTGAACAGTTCGGGCGAGCGCTGCCCGGCCACGTAATGAAACAGGGGCCGCAACAGCCAGCGCCCGCCGTACAGCACCACGACGAAGGCCAGCACGGCCTTGGCCAGCGCCAGCGCGATGTCACCGAGCACCGTGGTGAATCCCGCGGCGGCGCCGAACACCGGGATCAGGATCAGCAGCGGCACCGCGGTCACGTCCTGGAACACCGACATCGCCACGCCGAGACGTCCGTGCCGGCTGTTTTCCTCGCCCTGGGCGATCAACTGGTTGCTGATGACGGTGGTGGAGGACTGCGCGAACACGGCGCCGATCACGAAGGCGGTTGCCGCCGGCAGGCCCAGCACGAAATACGCGAGCAGACCGACGACGAGCGTCGTCAACCCGACCTGTGCCGTGCCCAGGCTCAGCACCGTGTTGCGCAGCGCGTGGATCTGCGGCAGGGAATAGTTCAGCCCCACGGTGAACAGCAGGAACACGATGCCGAACTCTGCCAGCGCCTGGACCGTCGCGGTCTGCAGCGCCGGGCCGGCGGTGTGCGGCCCGAGTATCAATCCGACCAGCAGGTAGGCCAGGCTGGTCGGAATGCGCAGGCGCTGGAAGCAGAACACGACCGCGACGCCGGTGCCGAGCAGCAGGAGAAGGTGGACCAGTGCCTGTTCCGACATGAGGAGTAGACCCGAGGCCGTGGTGCCGGGCTATTCGGGTGCGGCACCCTCGCTCCCGGCGTCAGGGCGCCGCGCGGCATGCGTCTTCACGTCACCGCGCATCACGCGCGAATATTCCTGGAGCTGGCGCTTGGCCGCATCGAAGGCGTCGCGCAGGGCCACGTAGACATCTTCCGCCTGGTGGCGGTTCAGGACGATCGTGTTCCCGGGCACGCCGATGTCGATACGCACGTTGAACTGCTTGCCCTGCTGGTGGTGGCGGTGCGGCATTTCCACGACCACGTGACAGGACACGATGTGGGCAAAGAATTCCTCCAGCTTTTGCGCCTTGCTGCGGATGCGCGCCTCCAGCGCTTCCGAATGCTCCATGTCGCGAACCGTGATCTGCAGTGGTATTTGCATGGATCCATCCTTTTCTCTGGGTCAGGCGTTTCAGGATATCGCATCGGGGACGTATCGGACACGCGGCATGGTCAGGCGAAGACGCTTTGACGACCGCAGCGCTCACGCCGGTGGCGGCAGTCCCGCGGCAATGCCGCGCAACGCACAGTCGATGGTCATCTCGAACAGCGCATCGTTGTCCTGCACCCCGAGGTAGGGCAGGATCGCCGCGACCTGCCCGGCAGCGGACGGCGTCAGGTGCTCGAGGGCGGCGCCGGCCTCGGCGCGCTCGCACTGCAACAGGTAGGGATCCTGCGCGAGCTCGGTGAGTATCGAGCCGTAGACGATGCGCGAGAAACAGCGCGCGGTGTCGATCAGGGCCTTGCCGGACAGGCCGGCCATCTCCAGCGCGCGCAGCAGCGGGGCGGTGACCTCGAACCAGCTGGCGGGAATGTGCGGGCTGATCTGCGCCATCGCGACCGTGCTCGCGAACTCGAGCTGGCGCGAGCGCACGGCGCGCGCCCACAGCCGCAACCGCTCGCGCCAGTCCGCCACCTCCTCCAGGGCGCCCAGCTCGATGCCGCGCACGACGCGCGTGGCCACGGCGGCGAACAGTTCCTCCTGGCTGCGGAAATAGCCGTATAGCGCCGCCGGCGTCGTGTCCAGCGCCTGCGCCAGGCGCCGCATCGTCAGTTCCTTCAGCGCCAGCCCGTGCAGCAGTTCCAGCGCCGTGTCCACGATCCGGTCGTGCGAGAGCAGCGGGCGTCCGCGGGCGGGACGGGCGGGTACGGGCATCGCGCTTCTCCGTGGCTGGGGGCGGAAGTGCTCGTCGGCCGGCGTGCTTGACGGTCCGACGCGACGCAGTTTAACCTGACGGCGTTTACTTAACACTGTTCACAAATAACTGCGAAGGAGGGTCTCGTGCAGGAATTCGACATCGTCATCAGGAACGGCATGATCGTGGACGGCGCGCGCAATCCGCGCTGGAAGGGTGACATCGGCATCCGGGACGGCGTGATCACGCGCATGGGCAAGATCGCGAACCCGCGCGCCCGGCGCGTGATCGACGCCGACGGACTGGTGGTCGCGCCCGGCTTCATCGACCTGCACACGCACTACGACGCGCAGGTCTTCTGGGATCCCTACCTCTCCACCTCGGGCTTCCACGGCGTGACCTCGGTGGTGCTCGGCAACTGCGGCTTCGGCTTTGCGCCGATGGCGCCGGAGCTGCGCGACCGCGCGATGAAGTCCATGACCAAGGTCGAGGCGATCCCGCTGGTGACGCTGGAGACGGCGCTGCCCTGGGACTGGACCACCTACCCCGAGTACCTCGACAGCATGGACCGCGCGCCCAAGAGCCTGAACGTGCTGCCCTACGTGGGGCTGAACCCGCTGATGATCGCCGCGATGGGCTTCGAGGACGCCAAGTCCGGGCGCATGCCGACCGAGGCCGAGCACGCCGAGATGGCGCGCCTGCTGCACGAGGCGATGGACGCCGGCGCCTGCGGCTTCTCCGCGCAGTGCCTGGGCACGCCCGGCCAGCCGCAGGCCGGCACCGTCGGCGGCGCGGCCCAGAACGACTTCGACGGCACGCCCTTCCCCACCGACGTGATGTGGCCCGAGACGCGCATGCGCATGGCCGAGGTGCTCGGCGAGCGCGGCGAGGGCTTCATCGCGCTGTCGATGGGACTCACGCCGCCGCCCGAGTGGGAAGCGCTGGCCGCGGCGAGCGGGGCGCCCATCCTGTGGCAGGCCGTGGTGCCCTCCGGCGACGAGATGGGCGCCGGGATCCGCCGCCACCTGCTCGACTGGTTCACGAGCTGCCACGAGCGCGGTCTCAGGATCTACGGGCAGGGCATCACGCAGGACCCGCCGTTGATCTTCACCTTCGACTACTTCGACCTGTGGAGCGACTGGAACGCCTTCGTCGGCCCCGACGTGCCGCGCGAACAGAAGCTCGCGAACTTCGCCGATCCGGCCGTGCGCGAGAAGCTGCGCGCGCTGCCGCTCAAGTACATGTTCATCGACGCGATCCCCGACACGCGCCTGCACCGCAGCTTCAGCGAGCAATGGAAGTCCTGTGAAGGCCAGCGCCTCGGCGAGATCGCGGAAACGACCGGGCGGCACGTGATCGACGTGGTCTGCGACATCGTGCTGGCCGACGGGCTGAGGACGATCTTCGAGACACGGCAGTTCGACACCACGCTCGCGGGCGTCAAGGAACTGCTCGACAATCCCTACATCATCCCGGGGCTCTCCGATGGTGGCGCACACCTGAAGTACCTGACCTGCGGCAGCTACGGCACGGAACTGATCGCGGACTACGTGCGCGAGCACAAGCTGATCTCGCTCGAGGAAGCGCACTGGCGCCTGAGCTCGCTTCCCGCCTTCTGCGCCGGATTCCGCGATCGCGGCACGCTGCGCGAAGGGGCGGCCGCGGACATCATCGTCTACGACTACGGGAAGCTCGCCTACACCTTCCCGGAGTTCGTGCAGGACCTGCCCGGCGACGAGTACCGCGCGACCAACCGCGGCAGCGGCTACCGCTATGTGCTGGTCAACGGCGAGCTCACGATCGAGGACGACAAGCCCACCAACGTGCACTCGGGCGCCCTGCTGCGCAACGGGCGCGTCCGCAGACAGCCTGCGAAGGCGGCCTGAGCGCCGTGGAACTGGCGCGGGACCCGTCCTCGCGCCAGATCTTCTCGCGGACGTCCCGGAGAACCACGACGTCGCTGCAGCATCTGCGGGGCAAGCACGCAATCGTGGCTCAGCCGTCGACGCCCACCACGAAGCTCGCCACCGTCGCGCAGGAGCCGCCGATATTCAGCGTCGCGAAGCGCCGCGCGCCCTCGACCTGCATCTCGCCCGCCTGCCCGGTGACCTGCTTCGCGGCATCGAACAGCATCCGCGCGCCGGTCGCGCCGACCGGATGACCGCATCCGATGAGGCCGCCGCCCGGGTTGACCGGCAGCCTGCCGCCACGCTCGATCAGGCCGCTCTCGATGGCCTGCCACGACTGGCCCGGCGGCGTGATGCCGAAGTGATCCAGCGCCATGTACTCGGTCACCGAGAAGCAGTCGTGCGTCTCGATGCCGTCCAGCTGCCCGACGCCCTCGATGCCGGCGCGGCGAAAGGCATCCGTGATGGTGTCGCGCACGTGCGGGAAGACCAGCGCCTCGTCGCGGCTGCGCGCGATCTTGTCGTGGTAGCGCAGGCCCGCGTTGCGATGACCCCAGCCCTGGATCCGCGGCAGCTGCGCGAGGCGCGCGCCGCGACGCGCGACGTGCCGGGCCGCGAACTCCCCCGAGGCCAGCACCAGCGCGCAGGCGCCGTCGGTGATCTGGCCGCAGTCCTGGCGACGCACGCCGGGCTCGATCAGCGGGTTGGCCTCGTCATCGTCCGTGAAGCTGTTAGCCTTGAACTGCCAGGCGCGCGTCTGCGCCAGCGGGTTGCGCCTGGCGTTGCCGTAATTGATCTCGGCGATGCGGTTGAGGTGGCGACGATCCAGCCCGTAGCGGCGCTCGTATTCCCCGGCGAGCAGGCCGAACACCGCGGGCCACATGTAGCGGCATTCGATGTCCTCGTGCCCGGCCCAGGCGGCGGAATTCTGGTTCTGCGAGGCGATGTCGCCCGGGAGGTTCCGGAACTCCTCGACGCCCAGCACCAGCACGCAGTCGTAGCGCCCGGCCTCGATCTCGGCCATCGCCGCCAGCACCGCGAGCGAGCTCGAGGCGCAGGCGCCCTCGTGGCGCATCGCGGGCACGCCCCACAGTGCGGGCACCACCTGCGCGACCATCGCACCGAGGTGACCCTGCCTGCGCTGCGCCTCGCCGAAGGCGTTGCCCACGTGGATGGAGCGCACGTCCTGCGCGTCGAGGCGGCAGTTCGTGCAGCGCACCCAGCACGGCCTCGCGGACCATGTCGGAGATGTCCAGCCCCTCGCGCGACCACGCGCGCGCGAAATCGGTCTGGTAGCCGCCGAGAATGTACGTGGAACTGTGCATGCGCGGTCTCGTCCTCCGTGCGCCCCCGCGGCGCCGGATACTGCAGCCGGTTGCGGAGGATACGCCCTCAGGCGCCCAGCGCCTGCGCCATCGAGAGGATTTCCTGTTCCGATTCCGCGAGCACCCGCATGCCGAGCTGCTCGTCGATCTTCAGCTTCATGCAGGCGGGAATGGACGCCATGGCCGGCAGATCCGCCTGTGCGCCCTCGCCGCGGCTCGCAAGGAGGTTCGCCACCAGCACGATGTCGGCAACATCGGCGCGACCGGCGTGATCGCGCTCCAGCACCTCGTGCTCATCCACCGCCACCGCGATCGGCTCCGGGAATCCCCACGCCTCGACGATGGCGCGCCCAACCCCGGGGTGCCAGTCCTGCATCAGCCCCTGCAGCACGTCCGGATGCTCGAACAGCTCGGGAAAGGCATCGGCGCGCATCAGGATGTAGAAACGGCCGATCGCGTGCAGCAGCCCGGTCAGCATGGCCTCGTCGGGCTTGACGCCGTCGGCCAGGCGCTTGGCCAGTACGTACGACAGCACCGCCACGCGCACGCTGTGGCGGCGCGTGTTCTCGACCTGGCGGCGAACCGGTCCGTGCGCGGGCGCCTTGAAGGCGCTGTCGACGGCCAGCGACACCGCGGTATTGCGCACCATCTCGAAGCCGAGACGGCTGATCGCCGTCCTGACATCGGTGATCTCGAGCGAGCCCCGACGCATCATCGCCGAATTCGCGATGCGCAGCAGCCGCGCAGACAGCACCGGCTCGGACAGCACGATGCGCGCGATCTTGTCCACGCTGACCTCTGGATCACTCAGCGCCTCGCGCACGCGCAGCGCCACCTCGGGGAATGCCGGCAGCTCGAAGCTGCCGTCCGACAGATCCTGCGCCAGTTGCCTGACGAATGCGAAGGCGGCAGCACGCGTGGCGTCCTGCTCGGCGCAAGCGGCGGCCGCGCCCGCGTCGGCGGACGCCTCTGCGGAAACCTGTCTGACGAATTCGAAGGAGTCGTTGCGAAATTGCGACATGCTGGAGGTGGCCTGTGTGTCCCTGCGGTAGCCCTGGCCCGCTCGGCGGCTATCCGAAAGTTCCGCGCGCAGACAGGAGGTCTTTTGTGCGACAAAGGCTAGCACCTCGTCGCGGGAACGCACCTGTCCGCAGGAATATTCCGCCCCATTCGGGTCGTGAATTTTGCGCATCCCTGCCGATGATTCGCTCTGGCCAGGCCTGCGCAGGCGCGCCGCTCAGCGCCCGGGCACCATCCCGCCATCCACGCTGTAGAGCTGCCCGCTGATCCACGAACCCTGCTCGCTGCACAGGTAGACGACCATGTTGGCAACGTCGAGGCCGCTGCCCGCGCGGCGCAGCGGCACATAGGCGGCGATCATCTTCTCCCACTGCTCGCCGCGCCCGACGTCGTCCATGCGGAAGGTGTCGATGATGCCGGGGCATACCGCGTTCACGCGCACCCCGTGCGGCCCGAGCTCGGCCGCCATCGCGCAGGTGAGCGCGTGCACGCCGGCCTTGGAGGCGGCATAGGCTGCGGTCTGTGCCGCCATCATCTTGCCGCCGATGGAGGAGATATTGACGATGCTGCCGCCGCGGCCCTGCTCCAGCAGCGCGCGGCCGAAGGCACGGCTCATGTAGAACGTGCCGTGCAGGTTCACGTCGATCACGGTGCGCCAGGCATCGATGGCGAGATCGACGACAGCGGCGCGATCCTCGCCGCGCGCGGCACCGGCGTTGTTCACCACGATATCGACGCGGCCGAGCTCGTCCAGCGTGCGCGCCACCAGCACATCCACGGCCTGCGGATCCGCGACGTCACTGACCAGCGCCAGCGCCCGGCGACCGAGGGCGCGCACCTCATCGGCGACCGAGTCGATGTCGCGCCAGCCGGCGGCGCGTTCGTCATCCGGGTAACGCCCGGGCGCTCGCCCGGTGCCGGTCAGCACGATGTCGCAACCGGCGCGCGCGAGCTCCACCGCGATCGGGCGCCCGATCGAGCGCATGCGCCCGGCGCCGGTGACGACCGCGACCTTCCCCTCGAGCCCCGTGATCTGCATTCACCCTCCTTTCCTGCCCTGTGGGTCGGCATTCATGCCGACATATGCCTGCCCCACTGCTGCTGTCGCCATGAATGGCGAGCCACGTCCATGCGGACCTACGGCTCGTCGATGACCAGCCCGCGCAGCGCCGCGCGCACCACCTTGCCGAGCGGATTGCGCGGCAGCGCGTCGACGATCACGAGCTTCTCGGGGAGCTTGTTGCGCGCGATGTGTCGCCCCTCGAGGTACTGCGTGATGCTCTCCAGCGTCGGCTGCTCGCCGGGCCTCGCCACCACCACCGCGCACACGCGCTCGCCCAGCACCGCGTCGGGATAGCCCGTGACCGCGGCCTCGGCGAGCTGCGGATGCGCGCCGAGCAGCGTGTCGAGCTCGTCGGGCGAGATCTTCATGCCGCCGCGGATGATGATGTCCTTGCAACGCCCCGTGAAACGGTAGAAGCGCGGATCCTCCGCTGCGATCTCGAACATGTCGCCGCTGCGGAACCAGCCGTCCGCGCTGAACACCCCGGTGTTGCCCTGCGGTGCATCGAAATAGCCGTCGATCACGTTGGGTCCCTGGATCTGCATCTCGCCGGGGTGACCCGGATCCGTGATCACACTGCCGCTGTCGATGTCGACCAGGCGCGAGCGCATGCGCGCGGCGATCGGGTTCGACCACGCGAGCCCCTCGACGCCGAAGCGCGGGAACAGCGTCGCGCGCTGCTCGGGATCGGGCACGTCGAGGCCCGAGGACGCGAAGGCCATGCCCTCGTTGGAGCCGAAGATGTTCACGACCACGATGCCGAATTCCTCCTGGAACGCGCGCACCATCCACGGCGCCAGCGGCGCGCTGCCCGAGGCGACCAGCCTCAGACTGGAGAGGTCCGCGCCCGCCAGCAGCTCGCGTTTCTGCAGCAGCATGTTCAGCACCGCGGGCGGCGCGATCGTGTAGGCGACGCGCTCGTCGCGGATCTGCGCCAGGAACACCGCGACATCCATCGGGTGGTGCAGCACCAACGTGCCGCCGAGCTGCAGCCACGGGAAGAAGAAGCCCGTGATGCTCGCCATGTTCACCATCGGGAACGGGCACAGCATCCTCATGCCGGGCTCGAGCCCGATGCCGTGCATCGCCAGCGTCTGCGCCAGCCATTGATTGTGGCTGCGCGGCACGCCTTTGG
Organism: Gammaproteobacteria bacterium; assembly: GCA_016718385.1. Classification (GTDB taxonomy): domain Bacteria; phylum Pseudomonadota; class Gammaproteobacteria; order Pseudomonadales; family UBA5518; genus UBA5518. Next base: position 330,225 of record JADKDK010000004.1, on the reverse strand, counting down.
GCGTGCCGGTAGTGCCGGAGGTCCAGCAGATCGTGTAGACCTCATCGGCCGACACGCCGGTCGCGATCACCGACTCGTCCGCCGCGCGATCGGCGCCGATCAGTTCGTGGTCGAGTGCGATCAGGCGCGTGTCGGGCGCGAAGGCGCCGGCGTGGCGCGCCGTGAAATCCTCGCCGCGAAAATGCGCCGCCGCGACGTAGGCCCGCGGGTGCAGCTTGTGCGCGATCTCGCGCAGCTCGTGCAGGCCGTACTGCATCGGCACCGGGCTCGCGATCGCGCCGAGCGCGGCCAGCGCGAGGTAGCTCACGATGGACTCCACCGTATTGGGCAGCTGCAGCACCACCACGTCGCCGCGCGCGATGCCGTCGCGCTTCAGCTCGCCCGCGAGCGCGAGCACGCGCCGGCGCAGCTCGCCCCAGCTGAGCGTCAGCGGCGCGCCGGTGGTGAACGACTCCCGGTTCGCGGGATCGAGCAGCGCGATGGCATCGGGAGCGGCCGCCACGGCGTGCTCGAACAACTGCCAGGTGGTGGTGTCGCCCCACCATCCCAGCGAGCGGAAATGCGCGATCCTTTCGGGCGATGCGGTCTGCATGGCGTGGCACCGTTTCGGTTCAGCATGGCGAGATGATCAGGTCTGGCCGAGTCTAGCATGCGCCCCGCAGCGGCCACAGTCGCCGCTGCCCCGGCGGCGTGCGCACGGTTGCCGGGCACGGGTGCGCCCTCGAGCCTTGCGTGCATATACGGTTTTCCGTATACAATTGCGGCGGTATCCGGACCCGCCACAGGAGCCCGCATGCAGCCCGTCGATTTCTACAAATGCCTCGCCGACGCCACGCGGCTGCGCTGCCTGCTGCTCATTCACGAAGAGCAGGAGCTCTGCGTCTGCGAGCTCACCGCCGCACTCGACGAGATCCAGCCCAAGGTGTCGCGCCACCTCGCGCAGTTGCGCAAGTGCGGGCTGCTCGCGGACCGCCGCCAGGGCCAGTGGGTCTTCTACCGCATAGCCCCGCAGCTGCCCGCCTGGGCCCGCGCGGTGCTCGACGAAACCGCGCGCGCCAACGCGGCCTTCGTGCGACCCAACCTGAAGAACCTCGAGCGCATGGGCAGCCGCCCGGCGCGCCAGCAGGACTGTTGCAGAACAGGCATCGCCATGAGCATCCGGATCGGCATCAACGGCTTCGGCCGCATGGGGCGGCTCGCGCTGCGCGCGGCGTGGGCGGATGACAATCTCGTGCTCGTGCACATCAACGACCCCGCCGGCGACACAGCCACTTTCGCGCACCTGCTGAACTTCGACTCGGTGCACGGGCGCTGGACTCACGAGGCGCGCGCCGACGGTGACACGATCGTCATCGAGGGCAAACGCATCGGGTTCAGCCGCAACAAGGCCATCGCAGAGACCGACTGGTCGCGCTGCGACGTGGTGATCGAGGCCTCGGGAAAGATGAAGACGGCCGCGGTACTCGCGGCGTACCTCGAACAGGGCGTGCAGCGTGTGGTGGTCACGGCTCCCGTGAAGGACGACAGCGTGCTGAACGTGGTGATGGGCGTGAACCACCACCTCTACGACCCGGCGCGCCATCGCATCGTGACCGCCGCCTCCTGCACCACCAATTGCCTGGCGCCCGTGGTGAAGGTGATCCACGAGGGCCTCGGCATCCGCCACGGCTCGATCACCACCATCCACGATCTCACCAACACGCAGACCATCCTCGACGCGGCGCACAAGGATCCGCGCCGCGCGCGCGCCTGCCACCTGAGCCTGATCCCGACCAGCACCGGTTCGGCGACCGCAATCGCGCAGATCTTCCCCGAGCTGAAGGGCCGGCTGAACGGGCATGCGGTGCGCGTGCCGCTGGCGAACGCCTCGCTCACCGACTGCGTGTTCGAGGTCGAGCGCGCAACCAGCGTGGAGGAAGTGAACGCCCTGCTGAAAGCGGCGGCCGACGGCGCGCTGCGCGGCATCCTCGGCTACGAGGAGCGCCCGCTGGTATCGATCGATTACCGCGGCGACGTGCGCTCGAGCATCGTCGATGCGCTTTCGACCCTGGTGGTGAACGGCACGCAGGTGAAGATCTACGCCTGGTACGACAACGAATGGGGCTACGTGAACCGCAGCGTGGAGCTGGCGCGCCTGGTCGGCGGCGCCTGAGGCCCATGCTCGCCATGACGCGGGAAGTGCGCCAGTACCTGCTGGTCACCGGCAACTACTGGGCCTTCACGCTCACCGACGGCGCGCTGCGCATGCTGGTGGTGCTGCATTTCCACGCGCTCGGCTACCGGCCGCTCGAGATCGCGCTGCTGTTCCTGTTCTACGAGTTCTTCGGCATCGTGACCAACCTGGTCGGCGGCTGGCTGGGGGCGCATCTGGGACTGAATCGCACCATGCACATCGGGCTCGGGCTGCAGATCGTCGCACTCGCGATGCTGCTGGTGCCGGCTGCCGCACTGACGGTGCCGTGGGTGATGGCGGCGCAGGCGCTCTCGGGCATCGCGAAGGATCTCAACAAGATGAGCGCCAAGAGCGCGGTGAAGCTGCTGGTGCCCGCCGGCGCCGAGGGCGCGCTGTACCGCTGGGTGGCGGCGCTCACCGGCTCGAAGAACGCGCTGAAGGGCGCGGGCTTCTTCCTCGGCGGTGCTCTGCTCGAGCTCGCGGGCTTTCGCGGCGCCGTGGCCGCGATGGCCGCGGCGCTGGCACTGGTGTGGATCGGCAGCATGCTGACGCTGCACGCGGATCTGGGCAAGGCGAAGAACAAGCCGAAGTTCCGCGACATCTTCTCGCGAAGCCGCGCGGTCAACGTGCTGGCAGCGGCGCGCGTATTCCTGTTCGGGGCGCGCGACGTGTGGTTCGTGGTGGCGCTGCCGGTGTATCTGGCGAGCGCCTTCGGCTGGGATCACGCGCGCGTCGGCGGCTTCCTCGCGCTGTGGATCATCGGCTACGGCGTGGTGCAGGCGCTGGCTCCGCGCATCACGCGCACCCGCGCCGACGGGCGCGACGCCTTCGGCTGGGCCGCGGCGCTGGCGCTCGCGCCGGCGCTGATCGCGCTGGCGTTGGGAGCCAATATCGCGCCGCAGGCCAGCCTGCTCGGCGGGCTGCTGCTCTTCGGCGCGCTGTTCGCGGTGAACTCCGCGCTGCACAGCTACCTGATCGTGAGCTACGCACGCGAGGACGGCGTCTCGCTGGACGTGGGCTTCTACTACATGGCGAATGCGCTCGGGCGCCTGGTCGGCACCGTGCTCTCGGGCTGGGTGTTCCAGGTGAGCGGGCTGATGGCCTGCCTGTGGATCTCGGCGGCGTTCGTGGCAGCGGCGGCGCTGATCTCGGTCGCACTGCCGCGGCACTGTCCTGAGGCGCTACGCGGTGTCGGCTAGCGACAGCAATGCGTGCGCCGGCGTTGACCGGCACATTCACCAGGGGAGTCCGGTATGGGTCTGTTCGAACGCTATCTGACGGTCTGGGTCGCGCTCGGCATTGCCGCGGGCGTGGCCCTCGGCCTGCTCGTACCCGCCGCGTTCCAGGCGATCGCGACGCTGGAAATCGCGCATGTGAACCTGGTGGTCGCGGTGTTCATCTGGGTCATGATCTACCCGATGATGATCCAGATCGACTGGTCGGCGGTGAAGGACGTGGGCCGCAAGCCGCGCGGGCTGCTGCTGACGCTCACGGTCAACTGGCTGATCAAGCCCTTCACGATGGCGGCGCTCGGCGTGCTGTTCTTCAAGCACCTGTTCGCGCCCTGGGTGGATCCGCAGTCGGCCAGCGAATACATCGCCGGCATGATCCTGCTCGGCGTCGCGCCGTGCACCGCGATGGTGTTCGTCTGGAGCCAGCTGGTGAAGGGAGACGCCAACTACACCCTGGTGCAGGTGTCGGTGAACGACCTCATCATGGTGTTCGCCTTCGCGCCGATCGCGGCCTTCCTGCTCGGGGTCACGCAGATCACCGTGCCCTGGGAAACCCTGCTGCTGTCGACGGTGCTGTACGTGGTGTTGCCGCTGGCTGCCGGCATGGCCACGCGCCACCTGCTGTCGCGGCGCTCGGCGCATGCCGTGGGGGATTTCGTGGCGCGACTGAAGCCGTGGTCCGTGATCGGCCTGATCGCCACCGTGGTGCTGCTGTTCGGCTTCCAGGCCCGCACCATCGTGGCGCAGCCGCTGGTGATCGGGCTGATCGCCGTGCCGCTGATCGTGCAGAGCTACGGCATCTTCGGCATCGGCCTGATCGGCGCGCGGCTGCTGAAGCTGCCGCACGACATCGCGGGGCCCGCCTGCCTGATCGGCACCTCGAATTTCTTCGAGCTCGCGGTCGCGGTCGCGATCTCGCTGTTCGGGCTGAACTCCGGCGCCGCCCTGGCCACCGTGGTCGGCGTGCTGGTGGAAGTACCGGTGATGCTGTCGCTGGTCGCGCTCGTCAACGCATCCAAGGGCTGGTATGAGCGCTCCTGAACCGCGCGACTCGCTCACCGATCCCTCGCTGCTGGCGCCCGATGCCGCTGCCGCGGCGTTGGCCACGGACCCCGAGCGCGGGCTCAGCGCCGCCGAGGCCGCGCGCCGGCTGCTGCGCGACGGGCGCAACGAGTTGCGCACCGTGCCGCCCGACCCGCTGTGGCGGCGCATTCTCGCGCACTTCCGGGATCCGCTGATCTACCTGTTGCTGGCCGCGGTCGTGATAACGCTGGTCGCCTGGCGCCTCGAGGGCATGCGGGGCCTGCCCGTGGACGCGATCGTGATCCTCGCGATCGTGGTGCTGAATGCGGCTCTCGGCTTCGTGCAGCAGGCGCGCTCGGAAAACGCCGCCGCCGCTCTCGCGAAGATGACGGCGGTCACCTCCTCGGTGCTGCGCGACGGCCAGGTGCTGCGCGTGCCGAGCGCGGAACTGGTGCGCGGCGACCTGCTGGTGCTCGGCGAGGGCGACAGCATCGGCGCGGACGCGCGCCTGCTGCAGGCAAACGCGCTGCGCGTGCTGGAAGCCTCGCTCACCGGCGAGAGCGTCGCGGTACTGAAGGACACCGCGACGCTCGCGGCACCTGCCGCGCTCGGCGATCGCAGCAACATGGTGTTCAAGGGCACGGCCGTCGCGCAGGGCACCGGGCTCGCCATCGTGACCGCGACCGGCATGGCCACCGAGATGGGTACGATCGCGAGCCTGCTGGACGCGACGGTCGAGGAACCGACCCCGCTGCAGGAGGAGGTGCGCCGGATCGGGCGCATGCTCGGGATCGCGGTGATCGCGATCGCCGTGGTCGTGGTGGGCACCGTGCTCGCACTGGCGGAAATACGGGGCCCCGCCGACGTGGTCGCGGTGCTGCTGCTCGGCGTGAGCCTCGCCGTGGCGGCGGTGCCCGAAGGCCTGCCGGCAATCCTCTCGGTGGTGCTGGCGATCGGCGTGCAGCGCATGACGAAGCACCGGGCCATCGTGAAGAAGCTCTCCTCGGTGGAGACGCTGGGCTCGGCCTCGGTGATCTGCACCGACAAGACCGGCACGCTGACGCGCTCCGAGATGACCATCGAGCGCGCGGTGACCGGATCGGGCAGCACGCGCATCACCGGTGTCGGCTACACCCCGCGCGGACGCGTCGAGCACGAGGGCCGCGAACTCACCTCAGGCGCGCTGCACAGCGAGCACGTGGTGCTCCTGAGCGGCGGCAGCCTCGCGGGCAATGCGGACCTGCGCCAGGATAGCGAGGGCGCCTGGGAGATCCACGGCGACCCCACCGAGGCCGCCTTCCTCGTGGCCGAACGCAAGCTGAACCTGCAGGAATGGCGCGGCCGGCGCTTCGAGCGCATCGCGGAGATTCCCTTCACCTCCGAGCGCAAGATGATGTCCACGCTCGCAATCGACCACGAGGACGGCGACCGCCTGCTGCTGATCAGCAAGGGCGCGCCCGACGTGCTGCTCGGGCGCTGCACCCATGCGCGGCTCGGCATGGATATCGTGCCGCTCGACGAGAGTCTGCGCGCGGCCGCGCTGGCCGCGGTGGACCGGCTCACGGACGAGGCGCTGCGCACGCTCGCGGTGGCCTACCGCCCGCTCGGTCCCGGCGAGGACGCCCGGGCGGGCGAGGCGCTCGAGCACGGCCTGGTCTTCGTGGGCACCGTGGGCATCATCGACCCGCCGCGCGAGGAGGCCGCGCCCGCGATCCGCGAGGCCCAGCGTGCCGGCATCCGCGTGATCATGATCACCGGCGACCACCCGCGCACCGCGGCGCGCATCGCGGCCGATCTCGGCATCGTGGCACCGGGCATGCGCGCACTCAGCGGGGCGGAACTCGACGCGCTCGACGATGCCGCTTTCGCGCAGGTGGTGCGCAGCACCTCGGTGTACGCGCGCGTCGCGCCCGCCCACAAGCTGCGTATCGTCGATGCCTTGCAGGCCGACGGCAACGTGGTCGCGATGACCGGCGACGGCGTCAATGACGCACCGGCGCTGAAGTCCGCCGACATCGGCGTGGCGATGGGCATCACCGGCACCGAGGTCACCCGGGAGGCGGCGCGGATGGTCCTGGCCGACGACAACTTCGCCACCATCGTCGCCGCGGTGCGCGAGGGCCGTGGCATCTTCGCCAATATCCGCAAGTTCCTGCGTTACCTGCTCTCCTCGAACATGGGCGAGGTGCTGACGGTGTTCCTCGGCGTGATCGGAGCTTCCCTGATCGGGCTGCAGGGCAGCGGCGGCGAACTGGCGCTGCCGCTGCTCGCCACCCAGATCCTGTGGATCAACCTGATCACCGACTCCGGCCCTGCGCTCGCCATGGGCGTGGATCCGCAGAGCGACGACGTGATGGCGCGCCCGCCGCGCCGACTGCAGGATCGCGTCATCGACGCGCAGATGTGGTCCGGCGTGCTGCAGGTCGGGCTGGTGATGGCGCTCGCGACCCTGTTCTGCATCGACCTCCACCTGCCCGGTGGCCTCGTCGAGGGCAGCCACGACCTGGACACCGCGCGCACGGCGGGCTTCACGACGCTGGTGTTCGCGCAACTGTTCAACTGCTTCAATGCGCGCTCGGAGAGCGCCAGTGCATTCCACGGCCTGTTCCACAACCCCTGGCTGTGGGGCAGCGTGGCGCTGGCGGTGCTGCTGCAGGTGGCCGTGGTGCACCTGCCGGCGGGCAATATCGCGTTCGGCACGGCGCCGCTGGCAGCCGATGAATGGCTCAGCTGCGCCGGGCTGGCCAGCGCCGTGCTCTGGTACAGCGAGGCGCGCAAACTGGTGATCCGCGGCGCGGAACGCGGACGCACGCGCTGAGAAACCGGGCAAGCGGAGGCTGCGGGCCATGGATCATCTGCTGCATTTGCTGAACGGCGGCCTCGGCAATCTCGCCGCCTACCTCGCGGCGCACGTGCTGCTGTGCCTGGTGCCGGCGTTCTTTATCGCCGGCGCGATGGCGGCGTTGATCCCCAAGCAGAGCATCACGCGCTGGCTCGGACGCGGTACGCCAGGACACATCTCCTATCCGGCGGCGGCCGCAGCGGGCTCATTGCTGGCAGTGTGTTCCTGCACCATCGTGCCGCTGTTCGCGGGCGTGTATCGCAAGGGCGCGGGCATCGGTCCGGCGACAACTTTCCTGTTCTTCGCGCCGGCGGGCAACATCATGGCGATCGCCTATACCGGCAGCGTGCTGGGGCTGGAGTTCGCGGCCGCGCGCTTCCTGCTGTGCCTGCTGTTCGGCATCGGCATCGGCCTGCTCATGGCCCTGCTGTTCTGGCGCGACGACCTGCGCCACGACCGCCAGACCGATGCGCTGTTCGCCGAACAGGCCCGCATCGATCCGGTGGCCATGCGGCTGCTGCTGGCGCTGCTGGCGCTGCTGGTGGCCGGCACGCTGAAGCTCTGGCCGCTCACCGCCACGCTCGCCTCGGTGCACCTGCCCCTGTCGTGGGTCGAACCGTGGCAGGACACACTGTTGCGCTGGGTGCCCTTCGATGCGGCGAAAGGCGAGGAAGGCGTGAGCTTCCAGGGCTCGGTGCTGATTGCGTTGCTGGTGCTGATCGCCGTGAGCGCGAAGCAAGGCCTGGACGACATCGTCGAAGGTGCAAACCGCTGGACGTGGGTCGCGCTGGGACTCTCCGCCGCGACGCTGCTGGTGGCAACGCTGGGGCTCAGGCCCCGCGACGGCGGGCTGGCGCTGGAAATCACCGGGCGCTTCTGCGCGGTGGCGGCAGCCCTGCTCGCGATATTTCACTACGGCAGGCGGCTGGATGCGCAACTGTGGCGCGCGTGGCTCTGGGAATCCTGGCGCTTCGTGAAACAGATCTTCCCGCTGTTGATCATCGGCGTGTTCCTGGTCGGCGTGGCGCGCCAGCTCATCCGCCCCGAGTGGATCGAGTCGCTCGCGGGACAGAACGACCTCTTCGCCAACGCGGTGGCCGTGGTGTTCGGCGTGTTCATGTACTTCCCGTCACTGGTGGAAGTGCCGGTGGCGCGCATGTTCCTCGACCTCGGCATGCATCCCGGACCGCTGCTGGCCTACCTGATGGCCGACCCCGAGCTCAGCCTGCAGAGCATGCTGATGGTGGCCGCCGTGATCGGACGGCCCAAGACCGCGGCCTACGTGGGCTGGGTTGCGCTGTTCAGCATCGCGGCGGGCCTGATCTACGGGGCGTGGATCGACGGCGCGAACCGCTGGTTTCTCGTGCTGGGGACGCTCGGCTTCGTTGCCGCGCTGGCGTTGACGGTCAACCGACTGCACGAGCGCGTCACTCCCGGGAGCCACGCGACCTGACGATTGCTTCTTTCCTCACGACGATCCGGAGAAATCACATGCTGACGCTAAAGGTACTGGGACCGGGCTGCGCCAACTGCAAGAAGCTCGAGGCCGTGGCGCGCGAAGCCGCGAGCGGCAGCGGCATCGAGGTGCAAGTACTCAAGGTCTCCGCTATGAAGGACATCATGGCCTACGACCTGATCGCGACGCCGGGACTGGTCATCAACGAAAAGCTGGTGAGCAGCGGGCGCATCCCGACGCAGGCGGAAATCCGCGAGTGGCTGGAGGCGGCCAAGGCGTAGCCAGAGCCAGCACGAAGTGTTGGCGCCTCAAACATATGCGTGGCACGCAGGGTTTGTCTGCGGTTTCTGCCCGCCCGTGCCACGCTGGCTCTCCTGCTCGGACACGCCGTAAACACGTCCCTGTGGGCTCGACTGCGGCATCCATGCCGCAGACGGTCCTCGCATGAGAACCAGCGTGGCACGGGCTGCCGCGGTGGTACGCCCCGTTCATGGTTCGAGCGCCATTTGAGCAAAGCAGGAAAACCACCGCTGAATCTCGCTGCTTGCGTCGAAACTAAAAGCGGATCGTGAACGACCAACGGCAGGCGTGACGAGGGGCGGGCCTGGTCCGCGAGCGGACCTGTGGATGCCGAAATCGCCGGGAGCGATTTCGGCAACACGCGTAGCCGCCCGCACATGGATGTGCGGGTGGCGGCCGCGAGCGGACCGGGCCCGCCCCTCGGCGCGCCGGATCGGAGCTGGAGTTGGTGACTTCAGGCGCCCGCGGGACTGTCCGGCAGGTAGGTTTCGAACAGCTTGCCGAGGTCGCCGGCCGCGTGCGCGGGCACCTTGTAGTAGGTGCGGATCACCACCGAGCCGTCGGGTTCGAAGCGGTAGGTCTCGATGCTGTAGGCGAAGCGCTCCTCGCCGCCTTCCCGGAAGTGGTTCTCCAGCAGCCACGCGACCTCGTTGCCGCAGATGAACAGGCTGCCGGGGTGGACGCGAAAGCGCACGGTGGGCTGGAACAGGTCGTAGGAATCCAGCGCGCAGTGCTGGAAGCCGTGCTTCATCGGCGTGCCCACCGGGTCGAGCATGCTGAATTCGCCGGGCGCCACCGCGCGCCAGTTGGCGGCCCAGGCCGCGCGGTCGCCCGCGTTCCACAGCTTCACGTAGTTGTCGGCCCAGTTCTTCAGCTGGGCAAAGGTCGGCGTGCTCATTATTGGATTTCTCCTGGCGACTGGTTTCGGGAAATTCAGTGACCCTTGAACACCGGCGGGCGCTTCTCGAAGAAGGCCTGCACACCCTCGCGGGTGTCCTCGCTGATGAAGGTGATGTTCTGCAGCTTGGCCTCGTAGGAAATCGTGTCCGCCAGGTCGAGCTGCATGGCCTTGTTCAGCGCCTCCTTCGAGTAGCGCAGTGCCAGCGGCGCCTTCTTAGCGATCGCGCGCGCCCAGGCCAGCGTCTCCTCCAGCAGGCGCTCGGCGGGCACAACGCGGTTCGCCAGTCCGAGCTCGAGGCAGCGCGCGGCGCTCATCCTCTCGCCTTCCACGATCACCTCGAAGGCGCGCTTGCGCCCGAGCTGGCGTACCAGGTGCCAGGTGGCGCCCCCGTCGGGCACCAGCGCTATCGCCATGAACGCCTGGTAGATGTAGGCGTTGTCGGCCATCACCGTGAGGTCGCAGGCCATCGCAAAGGAACTGCCGATGCCGGCGGCCGCGCCGTTCACCGCGCTGATGAAGGGCTTGGGCGCCTCGCTGATCGCCATCAGCACCGGCTTGTACTCCTCGTCGATCTGCTGCTGCACCAGCGGCGGGATGCCATCGGCGAGATCGGCGCCGGCGCTGAAGCCGCGCCCCTCGCCGGTCAGCACGACCACGCGCACCGCGGCATCGTCGATGGCGCGGCGCACCGCGGCCAGCAGCTCGCGGCGCATCTGGCCGTTGAAGGCATTCATCACCGCGGGGCGGTTCAGCGTGATCAGCGCCACGCCCTGGTCCACGGCGTAGCGCACGGTCTCGAAATCACTCATCGCGGGTCTCCGGCTGGTCAGGGAAGTGTGCAGTGCGGAAAGTCGCCGCGCCGGCGGCGCTTGTCAAGACGAACCGGCCGGGCGGCGCAGCACCAGCGCGTTGCCCAGCACGATCAGCACCAGCCCGGCCACGGCGGGCAGCGTCCACTGGTAGCCCTCGAACAGCGTCGAGAGCAGCAGCGCGACCACCGGCGTCATCATCGCGTTGTAGCCCGCGCGTTCCGGGCCGATCAGCGCGATCAGGCGCAGGAAGGCACCGAAGGCGACGATCGAGCCGAACACCGACAGGTACAGCAACGAGGCGGTATACGGCAGGCCGGCGGGAAAACGGAACTCGGCCCCGGTGACGAGCGCCGCGAGCGTGAGCAGCGCCGTGCCGTAGAACATGCCCCAGGCGTTCACCGTGATCACCTTCAGCCCGAAGACCGCATTGCGCGTGGCCAGGATGCTGCCGAGCGAGGCCACGTAGGTCGAGGCCAGCGCCAGCAACAGACCGCGCAGCGCGGTGTCATCGATGCTCAGCCTGCCGAACTCGGGCCAGAAAAGCAGCGCGACACCGCCGATGCCGATCAGCCCGCCGAAAAACACCGCCGGCACCAGGGGGCGTTTCAGGAACAGCGCCGCGTTGAAGAAATTCATGAACACCATGGTGGCGAATATCACCGCCACCACGCCGCTCGTGAGGTAGACCTCGGACCAGTACACCAGCCAGTAGTTGAGCCCGAACAGGCAGGCGCCCTGCAACGCGATGAAGAAGTGCTGGCGCGGCGTGAGCCTGAGCCGCGCGCGCGCCAGTACGCACCAGACGAACAGCAGTATCGACGCGAGACCGAAGCGGTAGATCACCGAGACCAGCGGATCGATGTCCCCGAGCTGGAACTTGATCGCGAGCCAGGTCGAACCCCAGATCAGCACGGTGGTGAAATACAGGATGTACGCCGACAGGGGCATGTTGCGGGTCCGGGACAGGAGGATGGAGTAGCGCCAAGGCCCCTATCGTGCAGGTAGAATTGCCGCCGGCGCAAATCCGCGCGGCGAGGCGGCGTATTGACGTCGGCGGATGACTGTCAAACCAAGGCGCGGCGAGGGGCGGACCCGTGCCGCGAGCGGATTGGATGCCGAAATCGCCGGGAGCGATTTCGGCAACACGCGCCCGCACAGGGACGCAGCGGCGGCCCCGCACGGGCCCGGCCCTCGCCGCGCCGTCATACGGAGGAGCACTCGATGGGAAAACAACGCCCCGACCAACCCGAGCCCGCGGCTCCCGCCGCCGCGAACCCCTTTGCCGCCCTCGCTTCGCTGCGCGGCACGCTGCCCGGGGGAGCGAGCGACGGACCCGCCGCGGCAAGCGCCGGCGACAACCCGTTCGCCGCGAAGCTCGTGATCGCGCGCGAACGCAAGGGTCGCGGTGGCAAGACCGCAACGCTGGTGCGCGGCGTCGCGCTGACGGGCGTGGCGCTGGAGACCTTCGCGCGCGAAATGCGCCAGTCGCTCGGCACCGGCGGCGGCGTCGAGGGCGATGCGATCGTGCTCGCGGGCGACCAGTCGGCGCGCGCGGCGCAATGGCTGCGCGAACGCGGGGCGACGCGCATCGTGATCGGCAACTGAATCATGGCGCACGCCACCGGCTACGCGCTGTTCGACACCGCGATCGGGCGCTGCGCCATCGCCTGGGGCGCGCGCGGCATCACGCGCTGCGCGCTGCCAGCGGCTAGCGAGGAAGCCCTGCGCCGGCATATCGCCGGGGGCAGAGCGCAAGCTGAACAGCCGGCGCCGCCTGCGATTGCAGCGGCCATCACGCGCATCGTTGCACTGCTGGCGGGCGCGCGCGACGATCTGCGCGACCTCGTGCTCGACCTCGACGACATCCCGGAGTTCCACCGCCGCGTATTCGCCACCGCCCGCGCGATCGCGCCGGGCAACACGGTCACCTACGGCGAGCTCGCACGCCGGCTGGGCACCCCAGGCGCCGCCCGGGCGGTGGGACAGGCGCTGGGCGCCAACCCCTTCCCCATCGTCGTCCCCTGTCATCGCATCGTCGCCGCCGACGGCAGCCTCGGCGGCTTTTCGGCGCCGGCGGCCGCCCAAGCGCGCTGCAGATAGAGGGGCGATCCCAGGGGGCCCAGCAGCCGCGCGGGGCGGCCCCCCCGTGGCCTGGCGCCGAGCCCGTCACGGAACAGCCGGTAGAACGTCGTGCTGAGCACGATCGCGAGCAAGCCCAGCGCCAGCAACAGTATGCTGCGCCGCTCGAGGAAACTCTGCCCGAGATAGATCGTGCCCAGCGCGTAGGGCAGTTCGGTGAGCGCGAGCGCGGCGAGATAACGGTGGAACGGGTAACGCGCCATACCGAGCACATAGCCGGGGATTTCCGAAGGCAGCGCTGCCTGCAGCAACAGCACGTGCAGGAAGCGCGTGCGCGCGTTGAGCTGCTCGCGAAAGTTCGCGATCCGCCGGCTGCCAAGCAAGCCCGGCGCCACCGTGTCACCCAGGAACCGGCCAACCGCGAAGGACGCGATGCCGCCGAGCAACCAGCCGGCCCACAGCAGCGCGGAAGACGCCAACGGCCCCCAGGCGCTGAGGCCGACGGGCACCAGCAGCGCGCTGGAAAAAAAGGCCAGCATCGCCGAGAGCATCGCCAGCAGCACGAAGAGCAGCTGGCCGGCGAGCGGACGCGCGACGATCTCGGCCTCGAGGAAGGCGATGAGTTGGGCGCTCGACGCAAAGAGCGCATCGGAGGCCGCGATCAGCCCCGCGACGCCGATCATCAGCGCGACCGCGAGACCGTGCCCACGCGCGGCGCGCAGGCCGCGTCTCACTGCTGCAGCGGCCAGATGAACGGGATCGCGGCGATCGTGACCAGCGCCATCAGCAGGTTCATCGGCACGCCGATGCGCAGGAAGTCGGAGAAACGGTAGCCACCCGGCCCGTACACCATCAGGTTGCACTGGTAGCCGATCGGGGTGGCAAAGCTCGCGGACGCCGCCATCATCACCGCCATCACGTAGGGCACGTCGTTCAGGCCCGCGGCCTCGGTGATCGCGAGCACTACCGGCAGCATCAGCATCGCGGCGGCGTTGTTGGTGATCAGCTCGGTCAGCACCATCACGCTGAGGTAGGTGAGCGCGAGCAGCAGCCAGGCGTCGTTGCCGGCGGCGGCCACGATGCCGTTGCCGAGATATTCCGCCGCGCCGGTCTTCTCGAGCGCGTTGCCCAGCGCGAAACTCGCGGCGATGGTCACCAGCACCGGCAGGTCGAGGGAGCGCCGCGCCTCGTTCACGCCGATGCAGCGCGTCGCGAGCATCGCCGCCACACCGAGCAGCGCGGCGTTCAGCATGCTCATGAGGCCGGTGGTCGCCAGCGCGATGATTGCGCCGAGTATCGCCCACGAGATCAACGCGTGCGAATGATCGGGCAGCTCGTGCTCGAGCACGTTCATCAGCAGGAAGTCGCGCGACTGCTTGAGACGGCCGACCACCGCGGGGCGCGCCTCGAGCAGCAGCAGGTCGCCGGGTTCGAGGATGATCGAGCTCAGCCGCCCGCGGATGTGTTCGCCGTTGCGCGCCACCGCCAGCACCACCGCGCCATAGCGGTCGCGGAAACGCCCGTCGCGGATCGTGTGGCCCACGACCTCGCAGTGCTCGGCCACCACCGCCTCCACGAGCCGGCGCTCGGGCACGTTGCGCTCCAGCGCGGGCTGGCTGCCTACCGCGGCCACCAGGCCGTTGATGCGCAGCACGTCGACGATGGCCTCGGTCTCGCCCACGAACACCAGGCGGTCGCCGCCGCGCAGCATCTCCTCGGGCGCCACGGCGGTGATCACGCTGCCGTCACGCTCGATCTCGGCGAGGTAGATGCGCTCCAGATGGCGCAGTCCCGCCTGCTGGATGGTCTTGCCGACCAGCGGGCCGTCGCGAGCGACCGCGACCTCGAAGGTGAAACTGCGCGTGTCGGCGAAGGTCTGGTCGGGGCTGCGGCGCACCTTCAGCAACTTCGGCGCCGCGAACACCACGAACAGCGTGCCCGCCAGCGCCACGATCAGGCCGATCGGGGCGATGTCGAACAGCGCGAAGCCGGGCTTGCCGGTCAGCACCTGGTACTGGCCGTTGACCACCAGGTTGGTGCTGGTGCCGATCAGCGTGATGGTGCCGCCGAGGATCGAGGCGTAGCTCAGCGGGATCATCAGCGCGGAACTGGGCACCTTGATCCGCCGCGCCCACTGGCTCACCGCCGGGATCATCGTCGCCACCACCGGGGTGTTGTTCAGGAAGGCCGACAGCCCGACCACCGGCAGCATCAGCCGCACCAGCGCGCCGCGCGGGCCGGTCGGTCGCCCCAGCACGCGCTCGACCACCAGGTCGACACCGCCCGAGGCGCGGATGGCCGCCGCCACGATGAACATCGCCGCCACGGTCATCAGGCCGGTGTTGGCGAATCCCGACAGGGCTTCATCGGGCTTGAGGATCCCGGTGATACTGAGCAGCAGCAACGCCCCCATCAGCACCAGGTCCGTGGTGAGGCGCGGAATGGTGATCAGCGTGGCGAGCACCGCGACGGTCAGCGCGACCGTGAACCATCCCTGCCAATCCATCAGCGTCTCTCCCGGCCCATACTCATTGCGAGGAGCATTCTAAAAGGAATAAGCAAACCATGAATAATGATTTGCGGATATTAGGATATTCGTCGCGCCCACTCACGCCCCGGAACGAAAAAAGGCCGCCTGCACCGGGTGCAGGCGGCCTTTCGAAGGTTTCAGGCTGGCGTCAGAACGCGAAGCCCAGGCCCACCATCGGACCCTGGAACGAGAAGTCGGCCTCTGCGTCGCCTTCTTCGATCTCGTAGTTCACGGTGCGGTAACCGAAGCGGACTTCCAGGTTGCAGCAGTTGTTCGTATACACCAGTTCGGGAGCCAGTTCCCAGACCAGGTCGGAATCGCCGGCGCCAACCGATGCGGTCGGGCTGAACGCCCAGTTCCTGCCCAGCGCGACACGCGGACGCAGCATCACGATGCCATCGACCAGGTCGTCGTCGGCATTGATGCTGCCGGGGCCGTTCTTTTCGTTGAATTCGAGGTCGAGCTTGCCGTAGCGCACACCCACCAGCAGGTCCACCCAGGAATCGCCGCCGGCGCCGAAACGGTAGCCGGTCGCTGCCGTGGCCAGCAGGGTATCGGCTTCCACCTCGATCTCGCTGCCCGCAACGTTGATGTCGGTGTCGTCGTTCTCGGTCTTGATGTAATCGACCGCGGCGAAGTTGCTCCAGTTGCCCTTGTTGTGCTCGAGCATCAGGGAGCCGTTGAACTCCAGGTTGTCGGTGACGTCACCGATGTCCTGGTTGAAGTCGATGTCGGTGCTGCCTTGTTCGTCGTTGATCTCGAGGTTGCCGTCGATGCCCACGGCCCAGTAGTAGGGGGTCAGGCGGAAGCAGCACTTGTCGGCGTCTTCGGCGGCGGCGGGCATCGCAGACTGCACGGCCAGAGCCGCAACAGCGGCTGCAAGAAAATTACGCTTCATCATGGAAATTCTCCTGAACAGGTTTTTTCACCGCACCCGCTGGTGCCGGCTGAGCAAAGTATGGTTCTCACTTCGCCTGCCCGCACGGTTGGTGAGCGTGAAAAATTACGCCGCGGCGCGCGGCCGGCCCCTGCGGTCCGTCCCTGCGGCCGGACCACCTGCCTCAGGAGGCAGCAATCAGCATCTTGCGGCGAAGAAACGCGATCTGCGTCGAAAGCGTCAGGTTCTTGGGGCAATTATCCTCGCAACCAAGCAGCGTCATGCAGCCGAACACGCCGCTCTCGTCGCCGATCAGCTCGTAGAACTGCGCGTCGCTGCGCGCATCGCGCGGATCGAGCCGAAAGCGCGCGATCTTGTTGAGCCCCGCGGCGCCGACAAAGTCCTCGCGCATGCGCGCCGTGGCGCAGGCCGCCACGCAGCAGCCGCACTCGATGCAGCGTTCCAGTTCGTAGATCTGCTCGGCCAATGCGGGCTCCATGCGCTCCTCCAGCGCGCCCAGGTCCGGCTCCTGCTCGCGCAGGTGCACCCAGGTCTCCAGCCGTTCGGCCATGCCCTGCATCCACGCGCCGGTATCGACCGAGAGGTCGCCGATCAGCCGGAACACCGGCAACGGCGCCAGCGTGACGCGGCTGCCGAGATCGCGCGTCAGCGTGCGGCAGGCGAGCCCGGGGCGGCCGTCGATCAGCATGCCGCAGGCGCCGCAGATGCCCGCGCGGCAGACGAAGTCGAACTGCAGCGTGGGATCCTGGTTCTCGCGGATCTCGTTCAGCGCGATGAACAGCGTCATGCCCTCGGCTTCCTCGATCTCGAAGTGCTCCAGGCGCGGCGTGCTCGCCGGATCCGAGGGGTTGTGGCGCAGCACGCTGATCTCCAGCGTGCGCGGGCGGGTGGTGACGGTCTCGCTCATGTGTCGTGGTCTCCCAGCCTCGCATTGCGTCCACGCAGCCGCGGCGGCAACTGGTGCTCCCACGGCATCAGCGCCTGCTGCTGCGCAAGGCGGCCGGCGCCGGCCGTTGCCGCGCGCACCCGGTCGACCTCGGCCTGGCGCGCCGGCGTATCGGGGTGGTCGACGTAGTCTTTCGCGCCATAACCGCGCCAGCCGGGCGGCAGCTCCATGCGCCGCACGTCGAGCGACTCGTAGGCGAGCACCGGCAGCATGGCATCCGGGTCGGGCCAGGTCGCGAGCGTGCGCGCGAGCCAGTCGCGGTCGTTGCGCACGGGGAAATCGCTGCGAAAATGCGCGCCGCGACTCTCGGTGCGCGCCAGCGCGCCCTGCGCCACGCACAGCGCGAGCTTGAGCATGCGCGGCAGCCGGTAGGCCGCCACCAGCTCCGGGTTCGCGCCGCGCGCCTGGCTGCGCAGTCCCACGTCGCGGCTGCGCACCAGCAGCTGCTGCAACTGCGTGACCGCCTCGGCGAGCCGCTCGCCGCTGCGAAAGATGCCGACGTTGTCCGTCATGGCCAGCTGCATCTCGCGCAGCAGCGCGAAGGGGCTCTCGGGACCGCCGCGCGCGGCGTGCTCCGCGAGCTGCCGGCTTTCGCGCGCGTGGAATTCGCGCACCAGCGCGGTCGGCACATCGGCCGCGCCGTCGGGCGACTCGCAGTGGTCCGCGATGAACTCGCCGACGATCATGCCCGCCACCACGGTCTCTGCCACGGAGTTGCCGCCCAGGCGGTTGAAGCCGTGCATGTCCCAGCACGCCGCCTCGCCGGCCGCGAACAGCCCTTCAGCGTGCGGCTCTCGCCGCGGTGATCGGTGCGGATGCCGCCCATCGAGTAGTGCTGCGCCGGGCGCACCGGGATCAGCTGCTCGGCCGGATCGATGCCGAGGAAGTAGTTGCAGATCTCCTTCACCTCGCGCAGCCGCGTCTCGATGTGGCGGCGCCCGAGCAGGCGGATGTCCAGCCACAGGTGCTCGCCGAAGCGCGAGCGCGCGCCATGCCCGGCGGCGATGTGCTCTTCCATGCGCCGCGACACCACGTCGCGCGAGGCCAGCTCCGCCTTGTCGGGCTCGTAATCGGGCATGAAGCGGCGCTCGCGGCCATCGAGCAGCAGCCCGCCATCACCGCGGCAACCCTCGGTCACGAGGATGCCGGCAGGAAAAATCGCGGTCGGATGGAATTGAACGGCCTCCATATTGCCGAGCGCGGCAACGCCGGTTTCCAGCGCGATCGCCGCACCCATGCCCTCGTTGATGATCGCGTTGGTCGAGACGCGGTAGATGCGCCCGAAGCCGCCGGTGGCGATGCAGGTCGCGCGCGCCACGTAGGCCACGAGCTCGCCCGTGGCGAGGTTGCGCGCGATCACCCCGTGGCAGCGCGCGCCGTCGTGGAGCAGCGAGAGCGCCTCCATGCGTTCGTGCACCGGGATGCTGTTGGCGACCGCCTGGTCGCTCATCGTGAACAGCATCGAGTGCCCGGTGCCGTCGGCGACATAGCAGGTGCGCCACTTGCGCGTGCCGCCGAAATCGCGCGCGGTGATGAGGCCGTGCGCCTCGTCGCGCTCGGTGAGCGTGACGCGCTTGCCGTTCATCACCACCTCGTGCTCGCCGCGCTGTACGCGGTTCCACGGCACGCCCCAGGCCGCGAGCTCGCGCACCGCCTTCGGCGCGGTGTTCACGAACATGCGCACCACGTCCTGGTCGGCGCCCCAGTCGCTGCCGCGCACGGTGTCGGCGAAGTGCACGTCCTCGTTGTCGCCCTCGCCCATCGCCGCGTTGCCGAGGCTCGCCTGCATGCCGCCCTGCGCCGCGGCCGAGTGCGAGCGCTTGGCCGGCACCAGGCTCAGCACGATCGCCTCGAAGCCGCGCCGGCGCACGCCGATCGCGGTGCGCAGGCCCGCGAGGCCGCCGCCCACGACCAGCACATCGGTCTGGATCGTGCGCATCAGACGGGTCCCGCCAGCGGCATGGCCGCGCGCAGCGCCACGGGCACGTAGCGCTCGCCGGCGCGGTCGCAGTGCTCGATGCCGATCTTCATGTAGGCGGCGAAGGTCAGCAGGCCCAGCACGAGGAAGAAACCGGTGATCGCCCACTTGAGGCGGACCAGGCGGCGGCGCTGCGCGCGCGGATCGACGCTCCGTGGCAGCAGGCCCCATTTCAGCACCATCCGGTACAGGCCGATGCCGCCGTGCAGCTCGACGGCGAACAGCAGCACCAGGTACAGCGGCCACATGCGCCCGCTGACGAAGCGATCGGCCGACTCGTACGGGCCGATATCGGCCGGGTGCGTCATCATCGTGTACAGGTGCACGCCGGCGAGGAACATCAGCACCAGCCCGGTCGCGACCTGCATCAGCCACAGCCAGGTGTCGGCGTGGCGCAAGTCGCGGGAGTGGCGAAACAGGGTGCGGTACTCGCGGTAGCTGGAGGGCATGCGCCGCATCGCCGCGACCGCGTGCACGACCATGAGCAGGAATATCGCGGCCGCAATGCCTGTGACCAGCTGCGGGTAGGGGCGGCCGAAGAAGTAGACACCCTCGAAGAAGCGCGCGACGTGGTACATCGCGTCCTTGCCGAGCAGGATGCTCGACACCAGCAGCATGTGGCCCCACATGAACAGCGCCAGCGCCAGGCCGCTGACGCCCTGGATCAGGTCGAGCCAGGCCGGGGTCCGGTCGATACGGGACTGCGCAATTGCGCGAGACGTCGGATTGTCCACCGCCCTGTCAGGCTCCGGTGCTGCTGTCCAGCGGCCGATTATGCCCCAAAGCGCCGCCGGATACGTCCAGGCTCGCGACTGCCGCGGAACTTCAGATCGCGCCGACGCGAAATTCGCTGGGGGCCTTGCCGGTCCAGCGGCGGAACGCGCGATTGAAGTTGCTCACGTCGGAGAAGCCGAGCATGAATGCGATCTCGGTGATGGAGAGCCTTTTCTGCTGCACATATCCGAGGGCCAGCTGCTGGCGCGTATCGTCCAGCACCTGCAGGAACGAGACGCCCTGGCGCGCGAGCTTCGCCTGCAGCGTACTGGGGCTCATGTGCATGCGTGTCGCAATCTCCGCGCGACTGAATATGCCGGCGTTCAGTCCGTTCACGAGCTGCGTGCGCACGCGATTGGCGATGTCGTCGCGGTCGAGCTTCTCGAGATAGGTCATCGCGATCTGGTCATTGTGCTGCGCCAGCTCGCGGTTGGCGCCGAGCAGGGGTTCGCGCATCGCGGCGAGGTCGAAATGGAAACCGAGGTGCGGCTGCCCGAAGCGCACCGGGCAGCCGAAAAAGGCGCGAAACGGCCCCTCGCCGCCGGCCGGGACCGGACGGCGCAGATCGAGCGCGCGGGGACAGAAATCGGCCCGATACGCCATCCGCATCAGGCGCAGGACCAGGGCGGCCCAGACGTCCTGGGTTTCGACGCAGATATCGGGGCTGCGCGGATCCGCCTCGAGCCGGAACGTGTCGCCTTCGACGAGGATGCGCAGGTCCGCGCTCTGCGAAACCAGGCCGTAGTAGCGCACGAAGCGGTGGCAGAAATCTTCGAGTGTCTCGCTCGCTAGCAGCGCGTAACCCAGCGCGTGCAGCGTGCCCGGCACGATGTGTTCGGCGACGCGCAGGCCGAAATACTCGTCACCGGTCAGCGCGACCGCACGGGCATAGATCGCATTGACCGTCGAGTCCGTGATGCGCACCAGCGGATCGTTGCCGTGGATGCGCGACACGTCGATCTCGCGCAGCACCTCGTCGGGATCCGCGCCGCGCGCCTGCAGCGCCCGGGTGATCGCCTCGACGTAGGCCGCCACGGTCGTCGGTTCGGTCAGGCTTTGTTTTGGCTTCGGCATGAGCGCGAAGACTAGCTGCTGCCACCGGTGGCAGTCAAAGCCCGGGCGTCCGAATGCCCCGGGGCGCCGCCCTGGATTCGCCCTGCGCAGCAGCGAGGATCCGGCCCCGCTCAGAGGGACCCGCGCGGCAGCCCCAGGTACTCGAGCAGCAGGGGGTTGAAGCGCCCGGGCGCATCCAGCTGCAGCCAGTGGTTGGCGCCGTCGATCCGGGCATAGCGCCAGGGTCCGCGCACGTAGCGTTCGCTGGCGATCATCTGCCCCTCGACGAGGAAGAGGTCGCCGCTGCTCCAGACGCCGAACACCGGCACGCGCGCCGAGGGGAGCTCGCCGGCAAACAAGGCACCAAGGTTCGCGCGGTAGTAGTTCATGCCGGCCGTGAGCCGCCCTGGACGCGACAGCCGTTCGCGCCAGCGCGGAAACTCGGCCGCGTAGCGCGTCATCTGGCGGAACAGGAACCAGTCGCCGCACGTCGCCAGCCACTCCATGACGCCGCGCAGCTGCATCAGCAGGACGTAGTAGCCCTTGAGTTTCTGCACCAGTCCGCCGCGCGCGTAGGCCGTCGGATGCCCCACCGAGAGGGCCACGAAACGGTCGACGCGCCGCGGATGCGCCAGCACGAAGCGCCAGCCGATCACCGCGCCCCAGTCGTGCGCGACGAGGCGCACCGCGTCGATGCCCAGCGCATCGAGCAGCGCGCGCAGGTCCTCGACCAGGATCTCGGCGCGGTAATCAGCCACCCGCCCGGGAATGCCCGATTCGCCGCAACCGCGGGTATCGGGCGCGATCACCCGATAGCCGGCCGCGACCAGCGCCTCGACCTGCTCGCGCCAGACCGTGTGATCGTCGGGAAAACCGTGCACCAGCAGCACCGGCTCGCCCTCGCCCGCGAGCAGCACGTTCATCTCGATGCCGTTGACCGGCAGACGGCGGTATTCAGCGCCCCTGAACATCTGCTTCGCAACCTCCACTGACTCGATCGACAGCCTGCCGGGGCGACGCGTTGCGCACGCGCGACACCTGCAGCCGCAGCCCCTGCAGGGCAGCGCGCAGCTTGCGCCGCAGCAGCACCCGGAACAAGGCGCCCATCCCGGGGATGCGCGAGCGGAAACGCAGGACCCACTCGACCCGCGTGCCATCCCCCTCGGGCACCAGCCGCACCTCGCCCCAGTAGCCGATGAAGGGCGAGCCGGCGATGATGCGGTAACGATAGCCGCGGCCCGGCCACCAGTCGGTGATCTGTTCGCGGATCGTGCCGAGCGGGCTTTCGAGCAAGCGCTCGGCGGCCCGTGCGCCAGGCTCCCCGTCGCCTCGGCGCACCAGGCGGTACTCGCCGAAGCCGGCCCAGTCGCTCATGCCGCGATGGTCGCCCAGCACCGCGAAGACTTCCGCGACCGCGGCCTCGATATGCAACGACGCCTCGACGCGCTGGTTGTCCAGCTGCGGGCGCTGCGCCGCCGGCAACGGCACGAAACCGAAGGCGCGCTGCGCCAGGCCGGGGCGGGCCCACATGAATTCCCACGAGAAGCCGAGCGGATCGCTCACGTACACGCAGCCCGTGATGCCGAGGTTCAGCGGTGCGCAGTTGTGCTCCGCGCCGGCCGCGAGCGCCCGGCGGTACAGGGCCATGACGCCCGCGCTGCCCTGCCGGTCGCCGAAGCAGACATTCAGAATGCGCTGGTCGCACAGGCGGTAACCGGGCGGGAACGGCCGGCCCGGCGGATCGCGGTACTGCACCAGTTCGAGCAGCATCGTCGGATCGCCGCTGCCGTCGGTGAAGACGCGGCGTTCGCAGCGCGCGCCCGCGAGGCCCCACAGCGCCTCGTGAACGTCCTCGTGCAGTTGCCGCGGCACTTCGCGCATGCCGAGGCCCCGGGTGAGGAAATCCACCGACGCGTCCATGTCCGGCGTCGACAGGGTGGCGCTGCGGATCGCCACCGGGCAATCCTGGCGACCGCGGGCGCTCTGCGCGGGAAGCGGATCCTGCTCCATCAGTTCGACGTAGACGCCGTCCGGATTGCGCACGCACGCGCGCCGTTGCCCGGGCACACCGAGCGGCGCGGCCAGCGGCTCGCTGCCGAGCCGCGCGAGGCGCGCCAGGGTTGCATCGAAATCCGCCACCCACACACCGCAGCGGCTGTAGCCGAGGTCGCTCGGGCGGTAATCGGCCGGCATCAGCTGCGACACCGGCTTCTCGTACTGGAAGAGTTCCAGCTGGCACCAGTCGTTGCGCCCGAGCAGGCACCAGCAGGTGCACGCGGAACCGGGCAGCTTCTGGATGCGGCCCGACACCGGGCCGCGAAACAACGCCCGCGTGCCGCCCGCGGGAAGGAATCCCAGCCCCTCGCGCCACCATGCCTCGGTGCGGCGCAGGTCGAGCACCGCGAAGGCGATCTGGTTGAGGGGGAGAAAACCCGGGGGCAGCCTATTCATGTGGCGCATGAGCAGACCGTCCCCGGATTTTCGGGGTCGATCAGGATCTTGGCGTGCTGCTCCGGGTCCCGCAACGCAGCGAACGCATCGGCCACGCCGTCGAGGCCGACCACGCCCGTGATCAGCGGGGCGCAGTCCACCTTGCCGTCGGCGATCATGTGCAGGGTGTCGCGAAACTCCAGCGGCGAGTGGCCGAAGACGAAGCGAAGGTCGATCTCCTTGTGGACCGCGAGCGCCGGCTCGATGCGGTCGACCTGCATGCAGACACCGGCTACCACGACGCGCGACAGCAGTGGCGCGCCGTCGATGAGCTGCTGCAGGAGCCCCGGCACGCCGACGCACTCGAATATCACCGGCCGCGCCGGGCTCTGCCCGAGTGCCTCCACGAGGCGCCACACCTGCCACCAGGGCAGCGGCAGCTTCGCGAGCTTCTCGCGCGTGCCGAGACCGAGTTCCAGCAGATCGCCGAGCCCGCCCATGAAACCGTATTCCTGCCAGTTCGACCAGGGCGATGTCGTGGCGGGATCGATCACGACATCGGCGCCGCACCGTTGCGCCAGCGCGCGACGGCCCGGCGAAAAATCGCTGGCAACGACGCTCTTCACGCCGCGCGCCTTCAGCAGGCAGATCACCGCGAGGCCGACCGGTCCGCAACCGATCACGATGGCAACATCCTTGCGCGCGATCTCGCTGCGTCGCACCGCGTGCAAGGCGACGGCCATCGGCTCGGTGAGCGCCGCCAGTTCGCTGGACAGGCCGTTGGGCACCGGTACCAGCGCCGATTCCTGCAGCAACATGCGCTCGGCATAGGCGCCAGGGGAGCGTACCGAGAGTCCCAGCATGTCGATCCCGTTGCCCACGCGCAGCAACGGCTGCGCCACCACGCGCGTGCCCGGCCTGATCTTGCGCTCGCAGCCGGGGCCATGGTCGAGCACCTCGCAGCAGAACTCGTGGCCGAACACCACCGCGTCGCCCGCATCGGGAAACTGCGCGTCGAAGCCGACGCGCGCCATCAGCTGCTTCATGTGTCCGCAGTGCTCGCGCACGTGCAGGTCCGAGCCGCAGATGCCGCAATGCAGCACCTGCACCAGCACCTGCCCGCGGCCCGGCTCGGGCTCGGGCAGATCGGCGACACGCAGTTCGGTGTTCTGGCAGACGACGGCTTTCACATTCCACTCCTGGTTTCGGGCATCACGCAGCCTGCGGCTGCGATCGCGCGCATGGCGCGCTCCTACGATGGCGCATCACGCGGCCTGCGAGTGCGCTCGCAGCATGTCCGGCTGAAGCCGGACCCACGGCCGACAATGCCGTGGGTCGGCATTCATGCCGGCAGAACCCTTGTCGCGCGTAGGTCGGCATTCATGCCGACAGGTGCACGGTCATGGCGCCGACGCGGCGCGCAGGTGATGGCGCTGGTGCGCCGGCAGCAGGCTCGTCGTATCCGTCGCGTCGGGCTGGATGCAGACGAACGCCGGCAGCTTGTCCTCGTGCGCGTGGGCGGGCAGGTTCGAGTTCGAGGCGCACACGCGGCCGTCCTGCGTGAACTCGAAGTCGCGGAACCAGATCACGCGGTTGGGCATCGGGTAGGCGACGAACTTCTGCTCGGCCGGGATGTAGCGCATCACGCGGTCGCTGTTGTTGGTGGCGATCCACACGTCACCCTTGCGGTCCACGTTCAGCGCGTAGGGCAGCTCGAACTCGTTCGGCGCCAGCAGCGGCAGCGCGATGCTGTCGAAGGTCTTGCTGCGGGTGTCGAAGCGCATCAGGTAGCCCTCGTCGAAGGAGGGAATCCACAGGCTGCCGTCGGGGCCGAAGCGCAGCCGCCGCGGCCCGCCGTGCGGCACGTCGTATTCGGTGACTTCGAGCGTCTTCGGGTCGATGTGGCCGATCTTGTTCGACAGCAGCTTGCTGTACCAGATGCCGCCGTCGCGCGGATCGATGTCGATGCCGTACGGCCAGTTGAACACGTCACGGCCGCCGTTCATCCACTTGTGATGCGACAGGTACAGGTGGTAGTTCTTCTCGGGAAACCACGAACAGATCTTCAGCACCACGCCGATCAAGGTATCGCTGATCCAGCGCATCACGCCGTTGTGCGGTGTGGCGACCTCGGTGAAGCGCTCCGTCTTCGGGTCGAATTTCATCACGGTGTTGGACACGAGCACCGTGAACCAGAGATTGTCGTCCTTGTCGGCGCGGATCGTGTGCGAGTACAGCCCCTTGCGCCACAGGAAGCCCTGCGGGATCGGGTAGAGTTTCCACTCCTTCGTCGCCGGGTTGAACATCAGCAGGTTGCTCGACAGCGCGCCGGTGAAGAAGATGCGCCCGTCGGAGATCTGCGCGCCGCTGTGTGGCCCGTGGCGGCCGGTGAAGATGCCGATCGGCAGCTGCATGCCGCGGAAGTTTCCGCCCACCACCTCGTCGGTGACCGGCATCTCGTATTTGTCGATCTGCCCGGAGTGGCGATCGAGGATGTAGACCTCGTCGCGCCCTTCGTCGATGCCCATCAGGCGATCGTCGGCGAGCACGATGGTGTCGTGCAGGAAGGACATGGGCGTGGCGGCATGCCACTCCTCGATGCGCGCCTTCGCCTGCTCGGGGCTGAAGTCGTGCTCCTGTATCGCGCTGACCGGCTTGCCGGTGAAGCCCCTGGCCAGCATCGCGGCGATGTTCTTCTGCTCGCGCCAGGTCAGCATCGCGAGGTAGCCTTCCATGCGGCGCACGGTGTCCGTCCACTCGCTCTCGCTGCGTGGCCGGCGAGTCAGCGCGTTGCCCTGCTGATGACAGAAGCTGCACTGGGAAATGAAGGTCTCTTTCGCTTCCCCGTCCTGGAATGGCAGCATGGCGGCGTGAGCCGATGCCGTGAGCGTGTCGGACAGTTCCTCCACCGAGGCGATCTTCTCGACGCTGAAATCCACCGCGAGCTGCTGCCCGGCGCCGAGCTCCACCGTCTGCACCACGTCGCGGAAATACGGCGTGCGCGCCCGCACCTGCAGCGTGCCGGCGAATCCGGTCGGCAGGCTGTAGCGGCCCGCGGCATCGCTGTAGACGGTTTCCTTGCGGTCGCGCGACTCGTTCCACACCGTGACCATGGCCCCGGCGACCGCCTTGCCGTCGGTGGTGCGCACGCTGCCGTCGAGCGTACCGGCGGCGGCACCCGTGCCGAGAACGAGCGCCAGCAGGCCGAACGCATGGAGGAATTTCATCAGAGAACCTCGTTCAGCCGAAGTGGTGGAAACAGAAGTGCGGCGCGGCGCAAGCGCACGGGCGAATTCAGTCGCGCTGCCGCGCGGCGGCGCGTGCGCGCGCCAACGCGCGGATCCACGCAGCCGCGAAAAACACGGTCAGCAGCACCAGGGCCAGCGCCGGTAGCGCATCGGGCAGTACCAGGTCGCCCTTCATCGGCGTCAGCGCGACCATCAGCGCGGCGGCCTTGTACGGCAGGTACTCGAGGTAGGCCGGATCGCCGATCAGCTCCAGGAATGCGCGGCGGCTGGGGTAACGCACCACCAGCACGCGGCTCCAGTTGTCGATCGCCGGATCGAGGCCGATCAGGTTGGTGCTGGACTGTGCTTTAGCCGGCACTCCCTGCATCGCGCTGCCAAACAAGGGGTATGCGCCGAGCTTGAACAGCAGCGGCATCACCTTCTGTTCGTACAGCGCATTGGCCTGCTCTGGCATGCCCTTGAAGCCCTCGACTCCGGGCATCGGGCGCAACTCCGGGTAGTAGCGCATCAGGTTCAGCATGTACACGGGCCTGCCGTCGTCGGCTTCGCCCCAGGCACGCAGGTGCTCGAGGATGGCGCGCTTCTCTTCGGCCGGCCACGGCGCATGCTGCTCCAGCATGGTGAGATGGCGATCCACCTCGGCCTGGCTCAGCCTGCTGCCGGGCGCGAACCAGGCGGAGCCCGCCAGGAACAAGGCAAGCAACGCGACAGCCAGCACGATCTCGAAACGAAAGTGCTTCATGGTGACTCCCCGATCGGCTCAGCAGGTGGCACGGCTCGAGACGGCGTGAGCCCGATCAGAACGCGGCGCGCACGGTCAGCCCGTACGAACGCGGCGCCTGGCGGAAGCTCTGGTAGCTCTTGTCGTTGGCGAACAGGTTCATGCTCGCATCGAGGTTGACCACCTCCTCGTCGGCCGCGTTGTCGACCCACGCCACCACTTCGTAGGCGTCCCAGCGCGTGCCGAGGCGCAAGTTCACCCAGTTGTAGGCGTCCTGCACCAGGCGCGCGTCGACCTGGGAGCTCGTGTTGTACTCGTCCGACCACGACCAGTCGGCGCGCGCGTACACCTCCCCCCAGCTCACGTCGGTCTCGTAGAGCAGCCCCAGGTGCGTAGTCCACTCCGGCGCGTTGACGGGATGCTCGCCGCTGAGGTCACAGGTGCCGGGAAGCGAGCCGTCCGGCGTGCGGCCCGCGTAGCACAACCCGCTCGTGTACTCCTCGTAGGTGAAATCGGCGTAGGAGATGCCGAAGTCCGCAGTGACTTTCTCGCCGAGCAGCAGCTTGCCCTCGGCTTCGGCGCCCTTCAATTCGGCCTTCTCGGCGTTGGTGACGTTGAACGTCTGGCCGACGAAGGCCGCGTCCTGGTAGTCATCGTACTCGGTGTAGAACGCGCTGACCGCCAGCTGCATCGCGCCCTCGAGCAGCGTGCTCTTCACGCCGGCCTCGTAGTGCATGATGTCCTCGTCCTTGAACTCGCGCTGGTCGATGGGCGTACGGCCCCAGCCGACGTTGAAGCCTCCAGACTTGAAGCCGTGCGAGACGGTCGCGAACAGGTTCACGTCGTCGCTGAGCGTGAACTGCGGGGTGAGCGACCAGGTCACCTCGTCGGTGTCGCGGTCCATCTCGCCGTTGTTCGCGGGCGCGGTACTGATCAGGTTGGCCGACAGCAGGCTCAGCCCCGGCACCGTGAGCGATTGCAGCACCTCGGCATCCTTCTCCTCGGTCTGCCAGCGCGCGCCGCCGGTCACCGAGAAGCGGTCCGTGATGTTCCAGGTCGCCTGACCGAAGAGGCCGACGTAATCGGTGTCCTGGCTGGCGTCCAGCAGACCGTTCTGGCCCGGCGTCGCGAAGGGTACCGGGATCGGCAAGCGCAACAGCAGCTGCAGCAGCCGCGCGGACGAAGGGTGCGCGCTGTAGGTGTCTTCGAGGAAGATCGGACGGTCGCCGTCGTCGCCGCGCTCGAACTCGTTCTGGTACCAGAACACGCCGGTCAGCCAGTCCACGGTCTCTCCGCCCGCAGAGGCGAGGCGCAGTTCCTGCTGCCAGCTCTCCCCCTCCTGGGTGTCGTGGAACCGCAGCAGCGGCGAGGCGAGTTGCGCCACGTCGTCGTTCGTGCCCTTGAACTCGAACCAGTCCCAGGAGCTGATGGAGGTCACGGTCCAGTCGTTGGCCAGCGCGTAATCGACGAGCAGGGTCGCCTCGCGCGCGTCCACGTCGCTGGTCACGGCCTTGCGCGAGCAGTGCTCGAGATCGGTCGCGTCGTTCGAGGCGCAGGCCTCGGCCAGGCCGGCACCGCGCAAAAAGGCTCCCGCCTGTGCGGCGCCGCTGCCCGGCTCGATGTAGAGGTCGGAGGTGAACTGGTCGTCGTCCTCCTGCAGCGCGCCGCCGATCAGGCGCACGCTGAGGGTGTCGCTCGGCTGCCACTGCAGCTGGCCGCGCACCGAGCCGCGCTCGAGGTCGTTGGCATCCTCGTCGCTGACCGAGAGCGCGCTTTCGCTGACGTGATCGTTGGTGGAAAAGCTGAGGCCAAGGCTCGCGCTGAGCGTGTCGGCCAGCGGGCCGCTCACGCCGCCAACGAAGCGGTACATCCCGGCGTCCGAGGCGCCCTCGAGGTTGCCGGCCGTGAACTCGGCATTGCCCGTGAGCTCCTCGGAAGGCTTGCGCGAGTACACGGCCACGACGCCGGCCGTGGTGTTCTTGCCGTAGAGCGTGCTCTGCGGGCCACGCAGCACCTCGATGCGGTCGACGTCGAACATGTCGCCGGCCGAGAACACCGGGCGGTTGCGGAAGGCGCCATCCTGGAACACGCCCACCGCCGGCTCGAAGGTCGGGATATTGCCGAGGTTGCCGACGCGACGCACACGGTAGCTCATCGCCAGCGGCGAGGTGTTCGACTGTACCTGCAACGACGGCACCTGCCGCGCGAGGTCCTTGATATCGCTGATGCCGGCCTTCTGCATCGCCTGTCCGCTCACCGCGGACACGGCCATCGGCACGTCCTGCAGGCTCTGCTCGCGCTTTTGCGCGGTGACGACGATCTCCTCGAGCTGGGCCTGTGCCACCGCGCCGAGCGGCGCGGCGGCCAGCGTGGCGGTGACGAGCGCAAGAAGCTTGCGGGCAGAGAAAATGCGGGCGGTGGTGCGCATGAAGTGTGTCTCCCGGGGCAATCACGTTGTGATAATTGAAGGCTGTTTGCCATGAGCATGGTCGCGCATCACCGCGCGATCGGCCTGTCCGCTTCGCCTGACCGCCTGTCATCGCAACACCGGGTTGTCCGCCGGAGCATGTCGCTTGTCCAGCGAGCCGAGTCCTGCACGCCTTGATCTGTTCGATATGCTGTGAAGCGGGGCCGGCTTAATATCGCCACGCAAATCCCGTATCGACCCGTAACGGAGGGACACGACGATGAAACAACTGACGCGCTCCGCGAGCTTGCTGCTGGCCATCGCGGCCGCTACCCCGCTGTATGCCTCGACGCTGATCCCGGCGAAGGGGCAGACGCCCGAGCAGATCCAGGCCGACACCGCCGCCTGCCAGTCGCAGGCCACACAGGCCTCACAGTCCGCTGCCCCGGCACCGGCGCCGCAGGGCGGTCGACTGAGGAGGGGGCAGCCGTCGGTGCCGCCGCCGGGGCCGCTGCGGCACAGGTACGAGGCAACCAGTACGAGGCCTATGACCGGCTCGACAGCGACGTCCAGCAGGAATACCGCCAGAACCAGGCGCAGGGGGCAGCGGCGGCAGGCATGGTCGTGGGGGGCGCAAAACAGCGGCAGCAGCGGCGGCAGTCCCAGCAGCAGGCCGCTGCGCAGAGCCAGCAGCAGGGCAGCCAGGCATTCGACTCGTGCATGAGCGCGCGCGGCTATACCGTCCAGCCCTGAGAGGGAGGCACCGAATCGGGCGGCTTCGCCAACGCGCGCTCATTCGATCGCTCGCTGATCGCGCCTCTCCCGCATCACCCGCATCACCCGGCATGCGGGCCCGCTCCGTAGCCGCCTCCCGCGCGGCATCCAGCCCCGCCACGTTCACGCCGCCCGGGGCGGTTCAGCCTGCTTCTGCAAACGTACCCGGCTTGAATCAGCCCTTCAAACCGAGCTTGTAAATCTGGTTCGCTGTCTTCCAGGCGATCTGCTCACGCTCCTCGGCGGTCAGCCGGGTCTCGATGGCGGTGATGAGGTTGTCTGCTATCGAATGATTCGACGAGATGGCGCTGAGGTCGCTGCCGAACATGATCCGTTGCGCGCCGATAACGGAGATCGCTTCACGCAGGTGCTCGGCCGAGGTGTCGGTCATGTCGAAGTAGACGTTGGCGTTGCGCATCGCCACGGACAGGCAGGCATCGAAGGACGCGCGGATGCTCCGCCCAGTGCACGCCTTTCCAGCCCGTGTATCCGGTCGGGAACATGATGGGCAGGTCGCCCCGCGCCTTGAGCACGTCCATGATCGGCGCCATGTCGCGGGTGAATTTAGCCGGATGAATTTCAGTCGTGATCGGCACGATCTCACCCACGCCACGCGTGGCGCTCATGGCAGGGCTCTGAAGTTCCTCGGCGATCTGACGCACAACTTTGCTGACCTCGTCACCATAGTCCACTCCCAGCGTCCCCCTGGCGGCCGCATTCGAAATCGCTTCGGGCCGGTAGATCGGGCAGAATCGCGGAATCGTCCAAGGCATCTTCGCTAAAGGCCTTGGCACACTTTTCCGGCTGCCTGGTGCGAAGCGCGCCCCAGTCCCGAGCGGTGTGGATGGTCGGCGCCAGTTCTGCGACAGTCGGTCCGGAACCGAGGTGGCAGTGGCAATCGATCAGGTACTTCGTGGGCGCCCAGGATGGCCTGGTGCTGCGTCCCGCCATGACAGGGTCGTCATCAGCGTACGCTGCAGAAGAGACCAGGGCGCCCGCCGCAGCGGCCGAGGCGGCGGCCGAGAGCTGGAGAAACTGCCGGCGCGAAGCCTCGCTCCTTGATCCCTCGGGTTTTTGTACAGCGGGGCCAGCTTGTTGCTCGTCATGGCTTGTGCTCATCGAACTCTCTTCTCGAGTGTCGGCGCGCGTTTGAAACTACCCAGTGCGCGATCGCGGGCATGGCCCGCTCCTACAGGGGGCGGTGCGCGATCGCGGGCATGGCCCGCTCCTACCGTAGGAGCGGGCCATGCCCGCGAGCTTTTACGCTTCGATCAGAACGAGAAGCCGAAGCCGATCACCGGACCCTTGATCGTCATGTCCACCGAGTCGCTGCCCTTCTCGAAATCGTAGTTCAGGTTGCGGTAGCCGACGCGGACATCGAAACCGCAGTCGCAGTCGTAGACAAACTGCGGCGACAGCTCCCAGGTGAGGTCGGAGTCGCCGGCGCCGATCGACATCGTCGGGCTGAAGGTCCAGTTGCGCGACAGCGCGAGGCGCGGGCGCAGCGCGAGGATGCCGTCGTAGACGTTGTTGTCCGCATCGCGCTGCCCCACCCCCTCGATCCAGAGTTCGGTGTCCATCCGGGCGTAGCGTATACCGACCTGCACGTCGATCGTGGAGCGTTCGCCCATGTGCACGCGGTAGCCCGTGGCCACCGTGGCCAGGGTGCTCTCCATCTCGAGGTCAGCATCGATGCCCGGGTAGCGGGTGTCGACATCGCCGCTGTCCAGGCTCAGGTAATCCACCATCGCGTAGCTGACCCAGTCGCCCACGTTGGCCTCGAACAGCGCCGAGGCGGCCATGTCGAGGTTCTCGACCACGTCCTGGAAGTCCATCGAGACAGTGGTGTCCTCGCCGTGCGCCTGGATGTCGCCGTCGATGCCGACGGCCCACAGGTAGGGCGTGACCGTGAAGCCGCTGTCCGCTGCCAGGGCAGCGGCAGCGGCGCCTTGCAGGGCAATTGCGGCGACGGCCGCGCCGAGAATCTTGCGCATGTGTCTTGTGTCCATTGTTTGCTGCTAAAAGGAGTAACAGGATAACCCGGCGCCGCTACAGCGCACGCCAGGCTCAGGGCTTGGGCTCGGCCAGCATGTCCGCCGGTGGCACGAACGGCCGCTTGAGCTTCAGCGGCGGAAAGCCCGGGTCCTCGGGTGGCGGGTGCTTGGCATCCTTCGGCTCGAAGGGCGAGCGATTCGGCAGCACCACGTTGTTCGCCTTGACATAGTCGTCCCAACGGGCGGTGAGTTCCCGTACCTTGTCGGGCTGCGCGGCGGCGAGATCGTTGCGCTCGGCGGGATCCTCGGCGAGGTTGAACAGTTCCCAGGCCTCCTTGCCGAAGGGCCGGTACTGCCAGCGCAGCTTCCAGTCACCCTGCAGCACGGCGCGGTTGCCGAACAGTTCCCACGCCAGGTAGTCCTGCGCGCTCCTCGGCGAATCCGCGCTGCCGGCCAGCACCGCGCTCCAGGACTTGCCGATCAGCGGCGGCTGGGCCTTGCCCTCGCGCGTTGCGGGATACGGCGCGCCGGCGATCTCGAGCAGCGTGGGCATGATGTCGGCGACATGCATGCGGCCACTGTTGACGCTGCCCGGCGCGCGCTTCACCACGGGTCCGGAGACGACCAGCGAGTTGCGGATGCCGCCTTCGCCCAGCCAGCCCTTGAACTGGCTGAACGGGGTCATGGACACCTGTGCCCACATCGGGCCGTAAGCCACGTACGATCCGGGCTCGCCCCAGTCGGCGGGATCGCGCCTGGGCCAGTGCTCCTGCGCGAACTTGAAGTCCGGCGTGCCCGGCGTGCCCGTGATCATCCGGAACAGGTCGGTTCCCTCGGCACCGTTGTCGCCGAACACGATGAATACCGTGTTCTCGTACTCGCCGATTTCCTTCAGGTGCGCGACGAGCCGGCCAATGTGGTGATCGAAGTTCTCGACCAGCCCGGCATAGAGTTCCATCTTCCTCGCCAGCAGCGCGCGGCCTTCCGGGTCGAGCAGCTCGGGATCGGGCGGGGTCCACATGGGTTCGGCGAGTTGCGTGCCGGCAGGCACGATGCCGAGCTCCACCTGCCGCTTCAGGCGCGCCTGGCGCACGGCGTCCCATCCCTTGTCGTAGGCGCCCGCGTGGCGATTGCGCCATTCGCGCGGCAGGTGATAGGGATCATGCGGCGCCTGGTGCGCAACGTAGGCGAAAAAGGGCTTGCCGTCGCCGCGGTTGGCGTCGATGAAGCCGATCAGCTTGTCGGTGTAGGTCTTCGTCGCGTAGTAGTCGTCGGGCAGCCGCGTGAGATAGCGCCCGTCCTCGGTGAACACCGACTGCGGGGAGGCCGCGCTCAGATTGGTCATGTCCCAGTAGCTGCCCGCGCCGTCGAGCAGCGAGAAATCGCGCTCGAAGCCGCGCGCGGCCGGGATCAGGTCGGGCGCCTTGCCGAGGTGCCACTTGCCGACCATGTAGGTGTGGTAGCCGGCATCGCGCAGCAATTCAGGCAGGGTGGCCACGCCGTGGCTCAAGTGACCTTCGTAGCCGGGAACGCCGCGCTGGTTCGGCGCTGTCCACTCGTCCATGTTGCCGAGGCCGTTGCGGTGCGTGTCGACGCCCGACAGCAGCATCGAGCGCGTGGGGGAACAACTCGCGTGCGTGTAGAAGTTCGTGAAGCGCACGCCCGAGTTGGCGAGGGAGTCGATGCTCGGCGTGCGGATCTCACTGCCGAAGGCGCCGGTGTCCGCGTAACCCAGGTCGTCGCCCAGGATCACGACGATGTTCGGTCGCTTGGCCGGCGGCGCCGCGAGAACCGCGGCGGATGCCAGGGACAATGCGCACCAGAGCGCCACTGCGGCGATCAGGAGCACGAGGCGCGGGATCGCCTCGAAGCATTTCAGGGTCTGCTGCGAGCTAGCCATCAGGTCTCCGTATGCGGCTGCGTCGTTCATGCGACTGCGTTTACGAGCCAGCCCGCGCCATCCATTGCATCGATACCCGCCCGGGTGGTCACGCGTCACGCCGAACCACGCGCATGTTAGCACCCGTCTTCGGGCACGGGATGATTTGCAGGCATAATCGGTTGATAATCAACCAGCATTTTGGCTCGGGCTATCGGAATTCCGCAGAGTTCAATGAGCAGCGCTTCGCCAGACAACAAGACTCATGCCGCGGTCACGATCGACGAGATCAGCGACCCGACGACTGCCAGCGCCGGGATCGAGCTGCTCGATCAGGACGCGGTGCAACTGCAGTCGATGCCGCTGCGCGTACGGCGGGTGATCGTGCGCCTCGATGAGGCGGCAGTGGTGCTCCACTCGAGCAATGTGCGCGTGCGCACGCATACCAGTATCCGCGAGGGCTTTCTCGCCTACGTGACCTTCGGCCCGCAGGCCAGCGGGACAGTGAACGGCCTGCCGATCCGTCCCGGCCTGATGCTGGCCGCGGAGCCGGCGACCGAGGTCAGCTTCGTTGCCGCTCCCGGCTGGGAGAGCATCACCTTCCTGCTTCCCCCGCGCATCATGAGCACGCAGCTGAGCGCCCGCCACCGCGAGGCCGAGTTCCGGCTGCCGCGCGGCGTAGAGGTGCTGCAGGCGAACCCGGAGATGGTGCGCGCGCTGCACGACTGGGGCAGGCGACTGATCGACACGGCTACCACGACGCCCGCGCTGTTCGATCAACGCCGGCGGGAAATGGGCGCGGTGCAGGTCGAATTGATCGAGCTGCTGCTGGCGACGATCGGGGCCGCCGACGACATCGCATCGAGCCGCAACGATCGCGCGCGCCAGGCCCAGAGCCGGATCGTGCGCAGCGCCGAGAAGTACGCCCTGTCGCATATCGCCGACCACGTATACGTCAGCGACCTGTGCCGCGCCGCCGCCGTCAGCGAGCGCACCCTCGAAGGCGCATTCAAGGAAATCATGGGCCTGGGACCGGTGGCCTACCTGAGCCGGCTGCGGCTGCACCGCGTGCGCCAGGCGCTGCTCGCCGCGACCACAGGATCGACCACGGTGTCGGCCACGGCTCTGGACTGGGGATTCTGGCATTTCGGCGAATTTTCGCGCGCGTACAAGGACTGCTTCGGGGAACTGCCTTCCGATACCTTGCGACGAATGCCGGAAGCAGGCCCCGTGGACACGGGCAAGCCTTCCTCGCGCAAGCACAAGCGTTCCCTGCCGCGCGGCTAAGTCTGCGGTTTTCCGATAGGCCGGACCTCACCGGCACGTCAATCTGTGCTCCATCGATCAGCAGCAGGAGTCTGCAAGGTGAGCACCATGACGATTTCGACCGCATACCCGACCCGCCCCGTCCGCGTCGATGCACACGGCGACCGGCGCATCACGATGCACACATCCGGGCGCACGATCCTCGCCCTCGCCCTAGCCATGGCGGCCGCAAGCGTCGGCGCACAGAGTCCGGGCGGGCAGCTCGAGGAGATCGTGGTCACGGCGCAGAAGCGCGAGCAGAATCTCCAGGACGTGCCGATGGCCGTCTCCGCGTTCAGCGGCAGCACCTTGCAGAACGCCGGGGTCGGCGACATCGAGGATCTCGCCCGCCAGGTGCCCGCGCTGCAGGTACAGACGAACACGTCGACGGTGACCACGAACTACCGCATGCGCCGGGTCGGCAACCTCGGCAGCATACCGACCTTCGAACCGGCGGTCGG
Organism: Gammaproteobacteria bacterium; assembly: GCA_016718385.1. Taxonomy (GTDB): domain Bacteria; phylum Pseudomonadota; class Gammaproteobacteria; order Pseudomonadales; family UBA5518; genus UBA5518. The sequence continues at coordinate 294,009 of JADKDK010000004.1, read as the reverse complement.
CGTGTTCGTCGACGGCGCGTTCCGCAACCGCACCATCTTCACCGCGGGCGACCTGTTCGACCTCGAGCGCGTCGAGATCCTGCGCGGCCCGCAGAGCACGCTCTACGGCAAGAACACCACCGCCGGCGTGGTCGCCATGTATACCAGGGAACCGTCCGAGGCATTCAGCGGCAGCGGCGAATTCACGGCCGGCCAGATCGAGGGCGCCTCGGATGCCGCGAGCTACCGCTTCGTGGGCGGACTCAGCGGGCCGCTGACGGACACGCTCGGCGCCAGCCTCGGGGTGAGCTACGCCAGCAACGATCATCTCGACGAGAGCGCGCTCTCCGTCAGCAACGAGGACGCCAATGACCTCGAGCGCATGGGGCTGCGCGGGCAACTGCAGTGGCAGCCGAACGACGCGCTGAGCGTGCGCCTGCTGGCGGGCGCCACGGAGGAAGACAACGACGCGATGACGGCCGACACCTACATCGAGCCGGGCAGCACCGCGGCGACTGCCGGCGCCGTGCTGCGCCAGTTCGGGCTGGCGGAGGCCTGTGCCTCGAACGATCCACTCGATCGCGAGCTCTGTGCGCGCGTACCCAATACCACCGACCTCGAGGCGCGCGAGGCCACGCTGCTGGTGGACTATACGCTGGCCAACGACTGGACCGTGACCTCGGTGAGCTCCTGGGACTGGTTCGAATTCAGGGGCACCTCGGACGACATCGCGCAACTGGCATCGCCCCTGCTGAAATTCCACGACACCCAGGAGGGCGAGAGCTGGCAGCAGGAGCTGCGCCTGGCCTCCGCCGGCGGCGAGACGGTGGATTGGCTGACGGGCGTGTTCTGGTACCAGAACGAATTCGAGCGCGGCGACGGCGGCGATCGCCCGATCTTCCTCGGTGACACCTACAGCGCGCACCCCGTGCCTTCGCTGTTGCTGCAGCGGCTGTTCAGCACCCCGTTCCCGGTGCCCTTCGCCACACCGGGCCAGGAGGGCCTGCTGGACGCGCAGCAGGACACCGAGTACCTCGGGGTGTTCGGCCAGGCGACCTGGAACCTCACGGAGCAGTTCGCGATCACCGGCGGACTGCGCTGGCAGACCGAGGAGAAGGACGCTTCGCTCACGCAGTCCGTCACGGTACCCGGATTCAGTTTTATCTCGGCCAGCCTGCTGCCGGCGGCGATCGGCGGCGACATGGACCGCGACACCGACGAGCTCACCTGGTCGATCACACCGCAGTACGCGCTCACCGATGACGTGAACCTGTTCGCCACGGTGGCGCACGGCTTCAAGTCGGGCGGCTTCAACATCGGCTGGGGCAGGACGCCGCTGGTCGACGCCAGCGGCAACAACCCGCGCGAGTTCGACGACGAGAGCGTGATGCACTACGAGGCCGGCGTGAAGAGCACGCTGCTCGACGGGGCGATGCAGCTCGCCGTGAGCGCCTTCTACACCGAGTACGAGGACTACCAGGACGCGGCCTTCATCAGCCAGCAGTTCAGCGTCGGCAATGCCGAGATGGCGGAGCTCAAGGGCGCCGAGGCCGAGGGCAAGGTGCTTCTCGGCGAGCACCTCAGCGCCGATTTCGCGATCTCGTATGCGGACTTCAGCTACGACGAGTACACCGGCGGACTCTGCTACCCGGGCCGCGCGCCCGACTACGCCGCCACCGGCACCTGCGATCTGAGCGGCGAGCATCCGGTAAACGCGCCGGAGTGGACCACGCACCTCGGCCTGATGTACGAGACCGACGTGTCGTGGGGCGATGTCTATGCACGCGCCGACTGGGCCTGGTCCGACGAGTACAACACCAGTTCGTCGGCCGATCCGCGCCTCGTGCAGGACGCCTACAGCTGGGTGAATTTCCGTCTCGGCACGCATATCGCCGACAACTACGAAGTGGTCGCCTGGGTCGACAATGCCCTCGACGAGGACGTGGTCAACTTCGATGCCCAACTGGCCCTGTTCGGCGCCGACACGAGCTACCAGACGTTCCGCCAGGCCTCGCGCTCCTGGGGCCTGACGCTGCGCGCGGAGTTCTGAGAGACCAGCATGGCCATCATCGACTTCTTCGACCGCGGCTGGGGCCTGAACCCGGACGGCGCCGCCTACATCCAGGACGAGCGCCGCTACAGCTTCCGCGAAGTCGGCGAACTGTCCTGCCGCATCGCCAACCGGCTGCTCGCCCTGGGCCTGCCGCAGGGAACCAAGGGCGCCGTATGGTCGGGCAACGACGTCACGGCCTGGACCTGCACGCTGGGGCTGTGGCGCGCCAACATGAGCTGGATTCCGGTCAACGAGCGCAACGCGGCGCAGGAGAACCACTACATCCTCGAAGCCTTCGACTGCGAGGTGCTGTTCTTCCAGGCGCAGTTCGCGGATGTCATCGCCGAACTGCGGCCGCGGCTGCCCGGGATCAGGCACTGGATCTGCATCGACGCCGACGCAGCGGACGCGCCTTCGCTGGAGCGCTGGTGCGCCGGCCAGCCCTCGACCCGGCCCGAAGTCGCCGTCGATCTGGACGACGTGATCGCGCTCTCGCCCACCGGGGGCACCACCGGGATGCCCAAGGGCGTGATGAATACCCACCGCAGCGTGCAGACCTTCTTTGCCCATTTCATGCTGGCCTGCAGCTATCGCGACGGCGCGAAGCCGGTGAACCTGGCTGCCGCGCCGATGACGCACACCGCCGGCCTGCTGTCCGTGCCCTGCACGGCGCAGGGCGGCACCGTGGTGATCGTCTCCAGGCCCGATCCGGCCCTGCTGCTGCAAGCCATTGCCCGGCACCGGGTGACGGAATTCTTCCTGCCGCCGACGGTGATCTACCGGCTGCTGGAGGCTCCCGGCATCGAGACCGTGGACTTCTCCTCGGTCAAGTACCTGCTGTACGGCGCCGCGCCGATGTCGGTGGAGAAACTGAAGAAGGCGATCAGGCTCTGGGGGCCGATCATGGCCGGCGGTTACGGCCAGACCGAGGCCATGGCCAGCATCTGCAACCTGCGCCCGGACGAGCACATGGTCGAGGGCAATCTCGCCGACGACGCGCGCCTGTCCTCGGTCGGGCGACCCAACCCGCTGATCCGCGTCGAGATCATGAACGATGCCAACCGGATCCTGCCGCGCGGCGAGACCGGGGAAATCTGCGTGCGCGGCGACCTCGTGATGAAGGGCTACTACAAGGCGCCGGAGAAGACCGCCGAGACCATCATCGACGGCTGGCTGCACACCGGCGACGTCGGCCACCTCGACGCCGAGGGCTACCTGCACATCACCGACCGCAAGAAGGACATGATCATCTCGGGCGGCTTCAACGTGTACCCGAGCGAGGTCGAGCAGGTGATCTGGAGCCACCCGGCGGTGCAGGACTGCGCGGTGATCGGCGTGCCCGACGAGCAGTGGGGCGAGGCGGTCAAGGCCGTCGTCGAACTGAACCCCGGCCAGAGCGTCACCGCCGAGGAGCTCATCGCCCTGTGCAAGGCCAGGCTCGGCAGCGTGATGGCCCCGAAGAGCGTGGACTTCATCGCGAGCCTGCCGAGAAGCCCCGTCGGCAAGGTGCTGAAGAAGGAACTGCGCAAGCCGTTCTGGGAAGACGTGCAGCGCAAGATCTGAGTCAATCTGGAGTAAAGGACCATGAGCACCATCTACATCGCCGGCATCGCCATGACCGTTTTCGGTCGCCACCTCGAACGCGGCCTCGACGATCTTGCGCGCGAGGCGCTCGATGGCGCCCTCGCCGACGCCGGCTGCACCCGGGCCGAGCTCGGCATGGCCTTCTACGCCGGCGTAACCAATGGCCCGCTGCAAGGGCAGCATTCCATACCCGGCCAGGTGGTGTTCAGCAAGATCGGGATCGAAGGCATCCCGGTCTACAACATCGAGAACGCCTGCGCGTCGGGCAGCTCGGCCTTCAACCTGGCCGTGCAGTGCCTCAAGGCCGGCACCACGGATGTCGCGCTGGCGCTGGGCGCGGAGAAGATGAACATCCCCGACAAGCTCAAGGCGCTGGCGCTGTTCGAGAGCGGCTGGGATGTTTCGTGCGCCGAAGCGAATTACCGCAACCTGATCAAAATGGGCGAAGGCGTGGTGCCGCCGCCCGGCTCGGAGTCCGACAAGCCCTACAGCAAGTTCATGGCGATCTACGCCGCGCTGTGCCGCCACCACATGAAGACGCACGGCACCACCCAGCGCCAGATCGCCGCGGTGTCGGCGAAGAATCACTGCCACTCGGTGCACAACCCGTGGTCGCAGTTTCGCAAGCCGTACACCACCGAGGAGATCCTCGCGGCGCCGCCGATCACCTACCCGCTCACCCTGCCGATGTGCGCGCCGCTGTCCGACGGCGCCGCCGCCACCGTGCTGTGCACCGAGGAAGGACTAGCGCGCATCGGCGCCGACCGTCGCCGCTGCATCAAGGTGGCCGCGAGCGTGATCCGCAGTTTCACGCATCGCCGTCTCGACCAGCCGGAACTCAATATCGGCAGACTGGCCGCCAACCAGGCCTACGAGCAGGCCGGCCTCGGCCCCGGGGACATGGACGTGGCCGAAGTGCACGACGCCTCGGCGATGGGCGAGATCATCCAGGCCGAGAACCTGGGCTTCGTGCCGCTCGGCGCAGGCGGCCCGGCCGCCGAGCGCGGCGAATTCAGCCTCGGCGGGCGCATCCCGATCAATACCTCCGGCGGCCTCGAATCCAAGGGGCACCCGCTGGGCGCCACCGGCATCGGCCAGCTCTTTGAGCTGGTGACGCAGCTGCGCGGCGAAGCCGGCGCACGCCAGGTGCCGGGCGCGCGCCACGCGATCCAGGAGAACGGCGGCGGCATGCAGGGCGTCGAGGAAGCCGCGGTGGCCATCCATATCCTGAGCAAGTGAGCCTCCCTATGAACACCCGCAGCAGCACGATGCTGATCGATCACACGCAGGGCCTGAAATTCACCGAGAGTCCGCGCTGGCACGACGGCAAGCTGTGGTTCCTCGACATCCACGACCAGCGCATCAAGACCGCCGGCCTCGACGGCCGGCTCGATACTGCACTGGAACTGCCGTTCAAGCCCAACGGCTTCGGCTTCCGGCGCGACGGCAGCATCCTGGTCGGTGACGCGTTGCAGCGGCAGATCCACCGCTGGGACGGCACGGCCCTGCAGCCTGTGGCCGACCTCGGCGACATCACCTGCTTCTGCCTGAGCGACGGGATCGTCGACGCGCAGGACCGGATTTACGTGGGTGACATCGGCTACAACTTCTGGGATCCCGCGCTCTCGCCCGTCGATACCTGCGTGATCGCCTGCGTCGAGCCCGATGGCCGGGCCCGCGTCGTGGCCGACGGCCTGCGCTTCCCCAACGGCATGGTGATCACGCCCGATGGCCGCACGCTGATCGTCGCCGAGTGCACGGGGTACTGCCTGACGGCGTTCGACATCCGCGCCGACGGCTCGCTGGCGAACCGGCGCGTCTTTGCCGAGCTGCCCGAGGGCGCCCAGCCCGACGGCATCGCGCTCGACGCCGAGGGCGCGGTGTGGCTTGCCAACCCCGCTGGCCCGCACGCCGTGTTGCGCGTGCGCGAAGGCGGCGAGATCCTCGAAAGGATCGAGCTCGACACGCATGCCTACGCCGTGATGCTGGGAGGTCCGCAACGTCGGCACCTGTTCATCAGCGCCTCGGATTCCCACGATCCGGCACAGATCGCACAGGCTGCGAGCGCGACCCTGCGCGTGGTCGAGGTGGATGTGCCGGGGGCGGGCATTCCATGAGGTCTGGGAAAGGGGACAGATTTATTTTTTGCCGCGGCGGAAAATAGATCTGTCCCCTTTTGCTTTTCGAGACTGCACGATATCGCCAAGGAAACCGCAGATGCCCCGACTCATCGATCTCACGGTAACGCTGGACCCGGACAACCGCGCCAGGCTGCCGCCGCCGCTGGCGGGCGCGGCCGGCGTGGTCGCCCCGCGCATCGAGTACCTGCATCCCGCGAGCGACGCGGGGCGCGAGGAGTTCTGCCGCTACCTCGGCTGCCATCACGGCGACCTCCCGGACGGCGAAGGCTGGGGAGCAGAGGTGCTGAACGATATGTCCTCGCATTGCGGCACGCACGTCGACGCGCCACTGCACAGCGGATCGCGCAGTGCGGGCGCACCGGCGCGCACCATCACCGATATCCCGCTGGAGGAGCTCTACCGTCCCGGGCTGGTGCTCGACGTGCGCCCGTGGGCGACGCTCGGCGAGGAGATCACGATCGGGATGCTGGATGCGGCGCTGGACGCGACCGGTCGAAAGATCAATGCCGGCGACGCGGTACTGATCCGCACCGGGCAGGAGCGCTTCACGATGACCGATCCGGAGTACTACACGCAGCCCGGGATGAGCCGGGCGAGCACGCTGCACCTGACCCGGCAGGGCGCGACGATCCTGGGTACCGACGCGGTCGGCTGGGACCTGCCGTTTCGCCTGATGGCCCAGAAGTTCAGGGAGACCGGCGACAAGTCGGTGCTGTGGGACGGGCACAAGGCCATCGTGGAGCGCGAAGCGTTCATCGTGCAGCAGCTGTGCAATCTCGGCGCGCTGCCCTCGAGCGGCTTCATGGTGGGCTTTTTCCCGATCAAGCTCGCGCGCTGCAGTGCGGCGCCCGCGCGTGTCGTGGCGTTCGTCGATTGAGGCACCGCTGCTCGCGCCGCCGTCGCATCAGCCGGCGGGGCAAAGGAGGATTACGATGAAACTCATCCGCTTTTCCCGGGGCGACGCCACGCCCGAGTTCGGCGTCGTGGTCGGCGATCGCGCGCTCGCCTTCTCCAGCCTGCAGGCCCGCAGCTGGCGTTCGCGGCCCGCGCTGCACGACAGCAGGAGCTACCTCGCGGCATTGCCGGAGAGCGAACAGGCCGCGCGTGAACTGCTGGCCTGGGCCGAGGCACATCCCGAGGCGCTGCCCGAAGGCGAACGGCCCCTGCTCGCGAGCGTGAAGCTGCACGCCCCGGTCGAGGTCGCGGCCCTGTACGACTTCGGCCTGACGCCACGGCACCTCGCCAACTCGGCCGACACGATGGCGCGCCACGAGAAGGACAACCCGCAGACCTCCGCGCTGATCGAGGCGTTCCGGCAGATGCTGCAAAAGCCGCCGGTGGCTACGCCTCCGGGCCAAGCCGAGCGCCTGTCGTACTACAAGTGCAATATGAATTCCGTTTCCGGTGACGGCGCGAGCATTCCCTGGCCGCGCTACACCTCGCGCCTGGACATCGAACCCGAGCTGGCATTCGTCTACGGCAACGCCCGCCAGCCGATCGCCGGCTACTGCATCTTCAACGACGTGTCGGCGCGCGACGTGCAGGCGCCCGAGATCATCGGCGGTTTCTGTCTCACCAAGGACATGGCGAAGGGCAACCAGCTGGGCCCCTGGCTGGTCACGCCCGATGAAGTTGGTGACCCCCGTGCGCTGGAGGTCAACGTCACCGTGGACGGCAGCGAGCGCTATCGCGGCTCGACCGCCGAGATCAGCCACACGGCGCAAGACGTGATCCGGTGGCTGGAGACGATCTGCCCGCTGGCGCCCGGCTCCGTGATCGGCATGGGCACGATCCCGGACTGCACCGGTCTCGATCACGACGATTTCATCGATCCGGGCGCCGCGATCGCGATCAGTTTTTCCCGCCTCGGGACGCTGCGCTGCCGCTTTGCCGAGCCGCAGGGCAGGCTGCTGCCGAGCCGCTGGCCGCTGCGCCCGGCACTGGAGCGCTATCACCGCCCCATCACGCCCCCTGCCGCCACTGCCGCGGCGTCTTGCCGCTCCAGTCCCTGAACGCGCGGGAGAACGCATCCGGCAACCAGGCCCCACGGCAGGAGTCGATCTCCGAGGATGAACAGGCGTTCGCATTTGAGCCGCTTTCTACGGGGCGCGAGCGCGCTGCTCGTCTACCGTCAGGCTGCAAAAACCGGGGTTTGCAGGGTTTGCGGTTTGCAGGCCCCGTTCCTGGCGCCTGTCGCTGCGCGGCCAGCCTTCGGTTGTCCAGTAAGCAAGCAGGGTAACGTTGGCAGCGAATGGGGTAACAGCAGCGCCGGCTATCCCATTGCAATGCGTCGGGAATACGCGATTCGTAGCTGACTAATAATATGCCTTAGTGATAGCATCCCGTCACCACAACGGGAAACCCAAGCATGCGCACAGTGATTGGCATCCGTGCGGCCAAGCCCGGCCGTCGAGCAGTCGATGACCCCAACAGCCCCACGCCCACCGTCTGGTTCGACTCCTGGCGGCAGTTGGCTGGCCTGCTGTCGGATGAAAACCGCGCGTTGCTTCGACTGATGCAGGAGAGACAACCGCGCACTGTGCTGGAGCTGGCCGAGTGGTCAGGCCGTGCGGCCAGCAACCTGTCGCGCACCCTGCGGCACCTGGAGCGCCACGGCCTGGTCAAGCTGCACCGCAGCCCGGAAACCCGTGCTGTGCGCCCGGAGGCGCTGGCCACCGAGTTTCTGATCGTGCTGGATTGATGCCGCGCGCAACGAACCACAACATCACACAACCGACTGACAGCAGGCCCGAATGACCAACAACAGCAAAGAAGCCGAACGCGCCGAACTGCACAAGACCATCTGGCGCATCGCCAACGACCTGCGCGGCAGCGTGGACGGCTGGGACTTCAAGAGCTACGTCCTCGGCATGCTGTTCTACCGCTTCATCTCCGAGAACCTCACCGCCTACGTCAACGAGCAGGAGCGCAAGGCAGGTGTTGCTGATTTCGACTACGCGACCCTCAGCGACCAGGATGCCGAATTCGGCCGCGCCGAGACGGTGAAGGAAAAAGGCTTCTACATCCTGCCCTCGGAACTGTTCGCCAACGTGCGCGCCCGCGCTCGCCAGGATGCCAACCTCAACGAGACCCTCTCGCGCATCTTTGTCGACATCGAGGCCTCCGCCAAGGGCTCGGACAGCGAGGACGACTTCAAGGGCCTGTTCGACGACCTGGATGTGAACAGCAGCAAGCTCGGCCCCACTGTCGCCAAGCGCAACGAGAAGCTGGTGAAGCTGCTGGATGCCATCGGTGATCTGCCGCTTGGCAGCGCCAGCAATAACGGCAATGGCCGTTTCTCCCACCACAGCATCGACCTGTTCGGCGACGCCTACGAATACCTGATGCAGATGTACGCCTCCACCGCCGGCAAGTCCGGCGGCGAGTTCTACACCCCGCAGGAGGTCTCCGAACTGCTGGCCCGCCTCACCGTGGTGGGCAAGACCGAAGTCAACAAGGTCTACGACCCCGCCTGCGGCTCCGGCTCGCTGCTGCTGAAATTCGCCAAGGTGCTGGGGCCGGACAAAGTGCGCCAAGGCTTCTACGGCCAGGAGGTGAACCTCACCACCTACAACCTGTGCCGCATCAACATGTTCCTGCACGACATCAACTTCGAGAAGTTCGACATCGCCCACGGCGACACCCTGACCGACCCGCCCACTGGGACGACGAGCCCTTCGAGGCCATCGTCTCCAATCCGCCCTATTCCATCAAATGGGACGGCGACGCCAATCCGCTGCTGATCAACGACCCGCGCTTCGCCCCGGCCGGCGTGCTGGCGCCCAAGAGCAAGGCCGACTTGGCCTTCACCCTGCACATCCTGAGTTGGCTGGCGGTCAACGGCACGGCCGCCATCGTCGAGTTCCCCGGCGTGCTCTACCGCGGCGGGGCCGAGCAGAAGATCCGCCAGTACCTGATCGACAACAACTACGTCGATGCGGTGATCCAGTTGCCGCCAGACCTCTTCTTCGGCACCACCATCGCCACCTGCATCATCGTGCTGAAGAAGTCGAAGCAGGACAACGCGGTCCTGTTCATCGACGCCAGCGCCGAATTCACACGCGTCGGCAACAAGAACAAGCTCACCGAGGCGCACCAACAGAAGGTTCTCGATGCCTTCACCTCGCGCGAGAACCTCGACCACTTCGCCCGGCTGGTGGAGAACAGCGCCATCGCCGAGAACGGCTACAACATCGCCGTCTCCAGCTATGTGGAACAGCAAGACACCCGCGAGGCAGTGGACATCACCGCGCTCAATGCCAAGATCGCCGGGATCGTGGCGCGGCAGGCGGAACTGCGCACCGCCATCGATGCCATCGTGGCGGATCTGGAGGGAGAGCGGGCATGAGCCGGATTGACAAGTTGATTGCCGAGATGTGTCCAAACGGTGTCGAGCACAAGACACTAGGCGATGTTGGCAAATTCGTCCGAGGCAACGGCCTTCAGAAGAAGGATCTCACCGAAAGCGGTATTGGCGCCATCCACTACGGGCAGGTCTACACATATTACGGAATTTGGACGACGGAAACGAAGTCGTTCGTGTCGCCGGACTTGGCCAAACGACTACGCATGGCCAGGCACGGTGATCTCGTTATCGCAACCACAAGCGAGAACGACGAAGATGTTTGCAAAGCTGTCGCATGGCTGGGCAAGGATGACATCGCCATCAGCGGCGATGCGTACATTTACAGCCATTCGCTGGACCCCAAGTACGTCGCATACTTTATCCATTCTGAACAATTCCATTCTCAGAAAGCACGCCATATCACAGGCACCAAGGTGAAGCGCGTTTCGGGCGAGAATATGGAGAAATTTCGTATTCCCGTCCCGCCCCTCGAAATCCAGCGCGAGATCGTGAAGGTGCTGGACGGCTTCACCCGGCTGGAGGCGGAGCTGGAGGCGGAGCTGGAGGCGGAGCTGGAGGCGCGTCGGCGGCAGTACCAGTACTACCGCGACGCGCTCTTGACGTTCGGCGAACGCACGGACTCTGACGCAAGCAAGCAAGCAAGCAAGCAAGCAAGCAAGCAAGGATAAGGTGGGCGACCTTGGGTGAGATCGGAACATTCAGTCGCGGGCGCCGATTCACCAAGGCCGACTACGTGGACGTCGGCGGTGTGGGATGCATTCATTACGGGGAGATTTACACGCACTTCAGAACCTCGGCGAGCGAAGTGATGTCGCACGTCCGCCCTGAAATGCGTTCAGTCCTGCGCTTCGCCAAACCAGGCGACGTGGTAGTCACAGACGTCGGCGAGACCGTAGAAGATGTTGGCAAGGCCGTAGCGTGGATCGGCAATGAAGACATAGCCATTCACGACCATTGCTATGCCTTCCGCCACTCCATGAACCCGAAGTTCGTGTCCTACTGCATGCAGACGAGCGCGTTCATAGCTGAGAAGGCGAAATACGTTGCTCGCACCAAGGTCAACACCTTGCTGATCGACGGATTCTCCAAGATTCGCATCCCCGTTCCTGCGCTCGAAGAGCAGGAGCGAATCGTCGCCATCCTCGACAAATTCGACGCGCTGGTGAACGACCTCTCCAGCGGCCTGCCCGCCGAGATCGCCGCGCGCCGCCAGCAGTACGCGCACTACCGCGACCGGCTGCTGAGCTTCAAGGAGGCCGCCTGATGCCGACCTGCTGGATCATTGCCGGTCCCAATGGCGCGGGCAAGACCACCTTTGCGCTGGAGTACCTGCCGCAGTTGGCCAGGGGCGTGCGCTTCATCAACGCCGACCTGATCGCGGCCGGGCTCTCGCCGTTGGCGCCGGAGCGCGAGCTGCTGGCGGCCAGTCGCATTTTCTTGGGTGAGATCGAGCAGTGTGTTGCTGCCCGCAAGGACTTCGCCCTGGAGACCACGCTGGCAGGTCGCAGCTATCTGCGCCTGATCGAGCGCCTCCAGGGCGCCGGCTGGCGGGTGGAGCTGATCTATCTGGCGCTGCCCAGTGTCGAGATGTCGAAGCTGCGCGTAGCGGAACGGGTTGCCCACGGCGGGCACGACATTCCGACGGCGGACATCGAGCGGCGCTTTCCGCGCAGTCTGCGGCAGCTGCTGGAGGCGTTCAGTCACCGCGTGGATGTCTGCACCTGTTTCATGAATGCCGGTGAAAACCCGCAGCTTGTATTCGAGCAGCGCGGCAACAACCGCGATGTGATCCATGATGACTTTTATCTGCTTCTGCTCGAGGAGGCCAAATGATGAACACAGCGAGCAATGCATCTCCTTCACCGGAAGGACAACGGCAACTGGAGACACTGCGCCGGGCGGTGAGCCATGCCCTGGAGAAAAAGCGTCGACTGGGGCAGTACGCCGTGATCTGGCGGGAAGGCAAACCGGTCAGGGTGGGGGAAGAAACACCGCTCCAGACATCAGGGCCATGAAGAAAGCCGCATGAGCGAAGATCTCGAGCCCCACCGCTATGAAGCCATCGCGCTCTCCAGCGAGAGCACGGTGGTGGCGGAGTTCGTGTCCGAACCGGGGGTGCGCGAGGCGGGCTACCAGAGCGAGGCGGCGCTGGAGCGGGAGTTCATCGCCCAGTTGCATAAGCAGGCCTACGACTACCTGGCCCTGACCTCGGAAGAAGCGCTGACCGCCAACCTGCGCGCGCAACTGGAGGCGCTGAACAAGATCATATTTTCCGATGCCGAGTGGCAGCGTTTTTTCACCACCTGCATTGCCGGGGTCAATGACGGCATCGTCGAGAAGACCGCGCGTCTCCAGGAAGACCATGTGCAGCTCTTGAAGCGTGACGATGGCAGCACCAAGAACATTTATCTCATCGACAAGCAGAACATCCACAACAACCGCCTGCAGGTGATCAACCAGTACGAGGCGGAAGGCAAACGCAGCACTCGCTTCGACGTGACCATGCTGGTCAACGGCCTGCCGATGGTGCATGTCGAATTGAAGCGCCGGGGTGTGGACATCCGCGAGGCCTTCAATCAGATCAGCCGCTACCAGCGCGACAGCTTCTGGGCAGGCTCGGGACTGTTCGAGTATGTGCAGCTCTTCGTCATCAGCAATGGCACGCTGACCAAGTACTACAGCAACACCGTGCGCGACGGCCACCTGGCCGAGCAGCGCGGTAAACGCAGCAGGAGCAAGACCTCCAACAGTTTCGCCTTCACCAGCTGGTGGGCCGATGCCAGGAACCGGCCCATCACCGAGCTGGACGGTTTCACCAGGACTTTTTTCGCCAAGCACTCGCTGCTCAACATCCTCACCCGCTACTGCGTGTTCGACGTGGACAGGAAGCTCTTGGTGATGCGGCCGTACCAGATCGTCGCCGCCGAGCAGATCCTGCAGCGCATCGCCACCAGCACCAACCACCGGCAGCTCGGCAGCGTGGCGGCGGGCGGCTACATCTGGCACACCACCGGCAGCGGCAAGACGCTGACCAGCTTCAAGGCTGCGCAACTGGCGCGCGGCCTGCCGGACATCGACAAGGTGCTGTTCGTGGTGGACCGCAAGGATCTGGACTACCAGACCATGCGCGAGTACGAGCGCTTCGAGAAAGGTGCGGCCAACTCCAACACCTCCACCGCCGTGCTGCAGAAGCAGCTGGAAGACCCCAACGCCAGCATCATCATCACCACCATCCAGAAGCTCAGCCGCTTCGTGGCGGGCAACAAGAAGCATCCGGTCTATGACGCCCATGTGGTGGTGATCTTCGACGAGTGCCACCGCAGCCAGTTCGGCGACATGCACGCCGAGATCACCCGGGTGTTCAGGCGCTATCACCTGTTCGGTTTCACCGGCACGCCGATCTTTGCGGAAAACGCGGGCAGCGGCGGCAACCCGCTGCGCCGCACCACCGCACAGGCCTTCGGCGACAAGCTGCACACCTACACCATCGTCGATGCCATCAACGACAAGAACGTGTTGCCGTTCCGTATCGACTACATCAATACCATCAAGACCTCCGACCACATCAAGGACGAGCAGGTCAGCGCCATCGACACCGAGCGGGCGCTGCTGGCGCCGGAGCGCATCGGCCAGATTGTCGGTTACATCCGTGAGCACTTCGACCAGAAGACCAAGCGCACGGCCTCTTACAAAATGCACGGCAAGCGGCTGGCCGGGTTCAATTCGCTGTTCGCCACGGCATCCATCGATGCCGCCCGGCGCTACTACAGTGAATTCAAGGCCCAGCAGGCGGCCTTGCCGGCCGCGCAACAGTTGAAGGTCGGCCTGATCTACAGCTTCGCCGCCAACGAGGACGATCCCGATGGCATGCTGGGCGAAGAGGAATTCGAAACCGAGGGACTGGACCAGAGCGCGCGCGATTTTCTGGAGGCCGCGATCCGCGACTACAACGCCCTGTTCGGCACCAGTTTCGATACCTCCACCGACACGTTCCAGAACTACTACAAGGATCTGTCGCAGCGGCTGAAGACGCGCGAACTGGATCTGGTCATCGTGGTCAACATGTTCCTGACCGGCTTCGACGCCACCACGCTGAATACCCTGTGGGTGGACAAGAACCTGAAGGCCCATGGGCTGATCCAGGCCTATTCGCGCACCAACCGCATCCTCAATTCGGTCAAGACCTACGGCAACATCGTGTCCTTCCGTAATCTGGAGCAGGCCACCAACGACGCGCTGGCGCTGTTCGGCAACAAGGACGCCAAGGGCATCGTCCTGCTGAAGCCCTACGCCGAGTATTACAGCGAATACCAGGGCAAGATTGCCGAGTTGCAGGCGCTGTTCCCGCTGGGCACGGGGATCACCGGCGAAGCGGCGCAGAAGGCTTTCATCAAGCTGTTCGGCGCCATCCTGCGGCTGAAGAACATCCTCACTGCCTTCGACGACTTTGCCGGCAATGAAATCCTGAGCCAGCGCGATTTCCAGGATTACCAGAGCCTCTACCTGAACCTCTACGCCGAGTTCCGCAGCGCCTCGGAGGCCGAAAAGGAGAGCATCAACGACGACGTGGTGTTCGAGATCGAGCTGATCAAACAGGTCGAGATCAACGTCGATTACATCCTGATGCTGGTGGAGCAATACCTGAAGAAAGGTACGGGCGAGGACAAGGAGATTCGCGCCAACATCGAGCGTGCGGTCAATGCCAGTCCGAGTTTGCGAAACAAGAAGGACCTCATCGAGCAGTTTGTGGACACCGTGTCCACCAAGGGCAAGGTGGATGCCCAGTGGCAGGCCTTTGTGGTGGCCAAAAAGGCCGAGGAACTGGAACGCATCATCGCGGAGGAAGACCTCAACGCCGAGGAAACCCGCGCCTTCATCGACAACGCCTTCCGCGACGGCGCCATCCCGACCGCTGGCACCGCCATCACGAAGATACTGCCGCCGGTGTCACGCTTCTCGAAGGACAACGGCCACGGGCGCAAGAAGCAGACGGTGTTGGACGAGCTGGCCGCATTCTTCGAGCGGTATTTCGGGTTGGCGTGAATGCAATGACGAGGATGGACAGGCATCCATGAGCAGGAAAATACCACCGAAGGTTCCCAGCAAGAACGAGGTGTCCCTGGCCCGCTCGTCGGCGGCCGAGTACCTGACCTTTGTGGCGGCCACCGGAGGCGGAGGCGTTGAGGCCATCTACGACGCTGCGCTGCCGCTTTGCCGAGCCGCAGGGCAGGCTGCTGCCGAGCCGCTGGCCGCTGCGCCCGGCACTGGAGCGCTATCACCGCCCCATCACGCCCCCTGCCGCCACTGCCGCGGCGTCTTGCCGCTCCATTCCCTGAACGCGCGGGAGAAGGCACCCGGCTTCGAGTAATGAAGGCTCGCGGAGATCTCGCCGATCGGCATCCGGGTCTCTTCCAGCAACTGGCGCGCCAGTTCGTAGCGGACGTCTCCCAGCAACTGCTTCACGCTCGTGCCCTCGGCCTCCAGTCGTTCCCGCAGGCGCCGGGGTTTCATGCCGAGCACCTGCGCCAGTCTGCCGCTCGACGGCGGGATCGCGATGATCATGCAGCTCAGGGCGCGAATCACGGCTTCCGTTGCGCTCAGGGGTGTTGCGGCCGAAAGCTCGGCCGCAAGGGCCGCCAGCCGGACCCGGGCCTCCGGGTCGCGGCCGTATACCGGCCGATCGAGGCATTCGGCCGGGAATGCCAGCGCGGTGTGTGGCGCATCGAAACGGATCGGCGCCCGAAAGAACTCGCGGTACGGCGCCACGCGTTGCGGGCGACGACGAGCCAGCATGACCTCGGACGGCGCCCAGCGCGGACCGCACAGCTCCCGCATGATCGAGCACATGACCGCCGCACTCGCATCCATCATGTGTGCCGTCCCGGGGGTGTTCGGGTGGTAGATGACGTAGGAGAGTTCCGCCGCGGAGTCGCTTCGCTCCGTCAGCGCCGCCACGCCGCCGCGATCGTGCAGATGCAGATGCGCGAGGAGCATGCGCAGCCCCGCACCCACGGTGTCGGCATGTCGCGCGAAGCCGGCGACAACCCCGAGCGCCGAGGCGCCCGATCGCTTCCCGAGCAGCAGACCGAGGTGCGGGCAGGCAGTCACGGCCGCGCATTCGGCAACCAGTCGACCCGCGACATCGAACGGGAGCCGGTTGGCGGCATCGTCGAATACCGTCGGCTCGACCCCGATGCGTTCGAGCACCGTCGCGGCATCGAGCCCGCGCTCCCGGAGCAGCAGCGGGATGCTCATCAGGGGCGCAACCGATATGTCCTCGGAGGTATGGCGCAGGCTGCGTATGGACAGGCGATCCGGCATCTTGATTTTTTCATCGGCAGGTTGGTGCGCGGAACTTAGCGCAGAGCGCCGGAAATGTGAAGTTTGAGGCATGCAGAGCTGTTAGTTTGTTGTTGCGGAACGGGCGCCAGTGAGCAGTCGGCGCAGGGGTAGCGCACGTCGATCGCCGGCACGGCCAGGCTGCCGCCCGGCAAGGCCACGCTGCAGTTCGTCTTCGACTACGACGGCGGTGGCCTGGCCAAGGGCGGCCAGTTGCTCGGCCGAAGACGGGACCGACGTCGGCATCGATCCCGGCACGCCGGTGGTGGAGACCATCGGTGCGGAAGTGAAATCGCGCTTCAGCGGACACATCCCGAAGTTGACGGTGCAGACCCGATGAGCCGGGCTGACGATCAAGGAATGCAGCACATGGCCAGACAGGATGGAAACCCAGCAATGAAAACTTCACGGTCGCGATGCCTGCCGGGTGTTTCGCTCGCCGGCGCACTGGCGTGCGCCGTCGCGGGGGCGCATGCGGCCGAAGCTGCTGCCCCCGCGGCTATCGACCACCAGGCAGAACTGGCGAGGAAGCTGGCGAACCCGGTGGCCTCGCTGATCAGCGTGCCGCTGCAATACAACTACGACGAGAACATCGGACTGGACGACAAGGGTTCCAAGTCAGTCCTGAACGTGCAGCCGGTCATACCGCTGTCGCTGAGCCAGGACTGGAACCTGATCATCCGAACCATCGTGCCACTGATTGACCAGCAGGACGTCTCGGCCAGAGGCGAGAGCGAATCCGGCATGGGCGATATCACGCAGAGCTTTTTCTTCTCGCCGAAGGCCCCGGTGGGCGGCTGGATTCTCGCGGCCGGACCGGTCGGATACTACCGCTCGGCAACGGACACGCAACTTGGTGCGGAGAAGTGGGGTGCAGGTCCGACGGCGCTGGCGCTCAAGCAGACCGGCCCCTGGACTGTCGGCATGCTGACGAACCACATCGAGTCGTTCGCGGGCGATGACGACCGCGCCGAGATCAGCTCGACGTTCGTGCAGCCCTTCGTCGCCTACATCACAAAGACCAAGACGACATTTTCGGTGAACACGGAATCCACCTACGACTGGGAGACCGACCACTGGTCGGTGCCGGTCAATGTGGCAGTGGCCCAGATGCTGAAGATCGGCCCTCAGATCCTGCAGCTGCAGCTCGGCGCGCGCTATTGGGCAGAGTCACCCGACAATGGCCCCGAGGGGTGGGGCTACAGGATGCAGTTGACGCTGTTGTATCCGAAATAGGATCCACACCAGCGCACAGAACGGGCGCTGTACAACGGCGAACGCCACACCCGTCAATCGTCGAGCGCTTGAAGTTTTCAATGCGATCCGCTCGATCCCGCGGCGCAGGCCAAACGGCCGACTATATTGATCGGCGCAAAGCCGATTTCAGCTTGAACCCGAAGAGAGAGTGATACGCGATGGGCGAAGTGAACAAGGCCGCCAGGGCTGCAGCAAAATCCCGGGGCAGCGACTTCCGGCCCCGGGAGGAGGGCCTGGCTGCCGGCAAGGCGTTGCGCGAGGCATTGCCGCGTGGAGACCACGCCAGGTGGAAGCCTTTGGCCACGCGACGCGATCCTGTCGCCGTGCTCGAGGAATCCAACCGCCATCGGGTGCCGGAACTGGTTCCGATCCGTTACGGCCGCATGCTGCGCAGTCCGTTCACCTTCCTCCGCGGTTCCGCCGGGCTGATGGCCTATGACCTGTCGACCACCCCCGGCACCGGTCTGCGGGTTCAGGCCTGCGGGGACTGCCACCTGCTGAATTTCGGCGCCTTCGCCACTCCCGAACGCAATCTGATCTTCGACATCAACGATTTCGACGAGACGCTGCCCGCCCCCTGGGAATGGGATCTCAAACGCCTCTGCGCCAGCTTTGCCGTGGCCGTCCGCGACAACAACCTCTCCGACGAGGAAGCCCGGGATGCGGCCGCTGCATGCGCCGGCGCCTACCGCGAGCACATGCGCGAGTGTTCGAAAATGTCACCGCTGGACGTCTGGTACGAGCGGATGGACGCACAGACCCTGATCGACCTGGCACCCGACGAAAAGACGAAGAAGCTGCGCGAGGAGGCCGCTGCGAAGGCGCGGCGGCGCATCGGCGAATACCTGGTTCCGAAACTCACCACCGAGGTGGACGGTCGGCACCGCCTGGTGGACCAGCCCCCCGTGCTCTTCCACGTCGCGGAAAAAGGTGCGGAGAAACGCTTCCGCGCGGGCGTGGCAGGCTATCGCGCATCGCTGCCGGACGATCGCCGCGTGCTGTTCGATCGCTACCGCCTGGAAGACTTCGCCGCGAAGGTCGTGGGCATCGGCAGTGTCGGGACGCGCTGCCTGGTGGGACTGTTCCTCTCGCCGGAAGGCCATTCGCTGATGCTTCAGTTCAAGGAAGCCTGCCCCTCGGTGCTCGCGCCCCATGCGGGCAAGAGTGTCTACACCAACGAGGGGCAGCGGGTCGTCGTCGGGCAGCGCCTGATGCAGTCATCCAGCGACATATTCCTGGGCTGGACGCGCGGGGCCCGCGGCCGCGATTTCTTCGGGCGCCAGTTGCGCGACATGAAGTTTTCGGCAGAGACAGCCGGCGCGTCGGCGGCGCGCTCGAAGATCTATGCGCGATTGTGCGGGACGGTACTCGCCCGGGCCCACGCGCGCTCCGGGGATGCGGCAATGATCAGCGGCTATCTCGGCAAATCGGATGCATTCGACCTGGCCATGGGCGAGTTCGCGCTGGCATACGCCGACCAGACGATTCGCGACCACGCGGCGCTGGTGGCAGCGGTAAAGGCCGGGCGCATCGAGGCGCTGGTGGAGGAGGATCTGTAAGCGGACGAGGTTCAGGCTGAAGATCGGCAGACCAACGCGCGAGGCGGCACTGGACGTGGAAGTCGAATCACGGTGGCATGCCCGCTGGCTGGTTCATCGCGAGCCCGTGAACCATCATTTTTCGCGTTCTGCGGAATTCCGATAGACGCGATTTGATAATGCGAAGTAAGCTTTCTCTGATATGACGCGGGGCCGGGCAAGCCTGGAAAAAGCGATGACTTCCAGGGTTCCCGGCAATGTCCATCAAGCGTACGGCATCCGATCTGACACAGGAACAACACACCATGAAATCGACGCTTCGAAAACACCTGACGGCGGCACTGTCACGATGCTGCACTATCGCTGTCTTCGCGGGCCTCTCGGTGGCGGTGCAAGCCCAGCCCGCTGGCATCACAGCCGAGGCAAAGCAGCTCCTCAAGTCCTCGACAGACTTCCTCACGAGCCAGCAGCACTTCAGCGCCGATACGCGCAATACGCTCGAGATCGTGCTGAAGTCCGGTCAGAAGATCGAGTTCAACCACACGGCCCGGCAGTCGGTGCAGAGACCGAACAAGCTGCGCGCCGAGCGTACTGGCGACCTGGTCGACCAGGTGTTCATCTACGACGGGAAGTCGCTGACGCTGTATAACCCGCAAGACAATATTTATTCCCAGGTGGCAGCGCCCGACACGCTGGATGGCATGCTCGACTTCGCGCGCACGGAACTCGACATCGTCGCGCCGGCCGGCGACATCATCGCCGAGAAAGCCTACGAGATCCTTATGGACGAGGTCACCGACGGCTTCGTGGTCGGCAAGGCAGTCATCGAGGGCGTGCGCTGCGACCACCTCGCGTTCCGCGCCCCGCTCGTTGATTTGCAGATCTGGATCCAGGAGGGTGAGCAGCCGCTGCCGCGCAGGTTCGTGATCACCACGCGCGACGTGGTCAACGCGCCGCAGTTCGCGGTCACGGTGACCCGGTGGAATCTGGAGCCGACATTCGACGCACAAACGTTCGGCTTCACACCGCCGGCCGACGCGACGAAGGTCGACTTCCTTCCCCGCTGAGCCGAGGGATATCTCCATGGAGCGAATCAAGATCGTGAAGGCACTCGTTGTCGCGACTGCGCTGCCGATGCTTTACCTGGCAGACGTCGCGCCCGAAGCATCGCTGGGTTTGATACTCGTACCTGAAGCCCACGCCATCGTGGGTGCGCCCCTGACGCCGCTATCGGTGGCAGGCGTGGCGCGGCGCACCACGGTTCGGGCAGCCTCGGCGGCGGCAAACACGGCGGCCACATCTCAGCAGCAGGCCGCTACCGCGCAACAGCAGCAGGCCACAGCCCAGCAACAGGCGGCAACGGCGCAGCAACAGGCGGCCACCGCGCAACAGCAGCAGGCCGCCGCAGCACGCCCGGCAGGCGCACCGGCGGTCGGCACCGTCGTCAATGCCCTGCCCGCCGGCTGCGCGCCGGCGACCAGGAGCGGCGTCGAGTACCAGAATTGTGGCGGCGTTTACTACCGCGCGGCCTTCCAGGGCAACAACCTCGTCTACGTTGTGCAGTAGCCCAGGTCGATAGCAATTCATTCAGAGGAAAGAAGCCGATGAAGATTCATTTTCAGCAGTGGACAGGCGCGATTGCGCTGGGGGCCCTGATCATGGGCCTGGCCAGCACGGCCGCTGCAGTCGACCCGGGCATCGGTGTCGGCGCGCCGGGGCCGGGAGTCACTCGCGGCGTGGGCGCTCCGGGCGTCGGGGTCGTGGACCCCGGCATCAACCAGCCCGGCCGCGCGGGTAATGTGAGCGTGGGCGCTCCGGGCGTCGGGGTCGTGGACCCTGGCATCAACCAGCCCGGCCGCGCAGGGAACGTGGGCGTGGGCGCTCCGGGTGTCGGGGTCGTGGATCCGGGCCTGAACCAGCCCGGCGTGGCCGGCAACGTGGGCGGGGTCGCCCGGCGTTCCGTTCGCCGCTGACTCACCTTCTGGACGGAATGATCAGCGGCTATCTCGGCAAATCGGAGGCATTCGACCTGGCCCTGGGAGAATTCGCGCTGGCATACGCCGGCGAGACGATTCGTGACCACACGGCGCTGGTGGCAGCGGTCAAGGCCGGGCGCATCGATGCGCTGGTGGAGGAGGATCTGTAAGCGAACGAAGGTTCAGCCTGATGATCGGCAAACCGGCCACCCAACGGAAGGTCGGTTAACTGAGGATGATGACCGCCTGCGGGCCGATCACATCCTCGACTTCGGGCAATTCCCTGAAGCGTGACCCGATTTCCCCGGCCAGGCTCAGTCCCTCGTGATCGGTACACTTGTCCGGGTCGGTCTTCACTATCAGCGCAAAGATATCGCTCGAAACCGGGTAGCTCTCGACCCTGAACTTGACGTCCTGCTTGTAGCGCAGGCTTGCCGGTTAGTCTATGCCGGACTAAGATGCAGCCTCACAACGAGGTGCCGGGATGACGACCGTCAATATTCACGAAGCCAAGACACATTTCTCCAAACTGCTCGAACAAGTGCAGAACGGCGAAGAGATAATCATCGCGCGCGCCGGTCATCCTGTCGCGAAATTGATCGCGTGGGAAGAAACGCCAAACAAAATCGCCGCGCCCGGTAATCTCGCCAAGAAAGGCTACTGGATTGCCGACGATTTCGATGCGGAAATCCAGGGACTCTTCGAGTCATGAGCAGGCGTCAGACGTCGTGAGAATACTGCTCGATACACAGATTGCGATTTGGTGGCTCATCAAGCCGGAGGCCATCACCGAGACTACGCAAGCCCTCGTGCAAACGGCCACCGCCGTTTTTGTCAGCCGCGCGAGCCTGTGGGAGATGGCGATCAAATGCGGCCTGGGCAAGCTGCAAATCGATCTGTCATTATTTTGCGAGCATATCGAAAGAACGGGGTTTCATTGGCTCGATATCAAGCAGGAACACATTCTGCATTTGACCGCGCTACCTGTATTCGACGATCACAAGGACCCGTTCGATCGCTTGCTGATCGCGCAGAGCTGGCAAGAGCCGATGATTCTTTTGACAGCCGATAGCAAGCTTGCTCGCTATGGAGCGAATATCAGATCCACTTAGACGAATCGCGGCAGGGTGCAATCATCGCTGATCACGCCTCTCCCGCATCATCCGGCATGCGGGTCCGCACACCGGGCGGCTATCTGCCACGCGCGTCACGTCGCGGCGGGTGGCATCGAGCTCCGTAGCCGTCTCCCGGTGACCCGGATCACTTCACGTAGGTGATCCACACTCCTTCTGTATCGGCATTCTCGGTGTGGATCTCCATGTCGGCAAAGCGCCAGCCCTGCGCTTCCATGGTCTTGTGCATCTCATTGATTTTCTTTGCGATCGAGGAACCGCCGTGTGCGTTGATGTAAACCGTCACCATGGTGGCGGGACCGGTGTCCTTCGCGGCGTTCGTCGCCGGTGCTGTAACGAGTGCAGTGGCGGTGACAACGGCGGCCAGTAGCTGCTTGAGCGAGGTATTCATGGGACTCCCTGGTTGATTCGGTGACGGATGCGCTGTGCTTCGCATCGACTTGCAGCGCGATGCTGATCTTGAGGTACCGGGCAACGGCGTTCAACGCCGGAAATCACGCCAAATTTCTCCTCCCGACTATTGGGCCGGGATGGTGATCAGGGGTAGCGCCCCTGGCTCTCCGGTTTCCGCCAGCGTGAAGAAAAAGACGATGGCCGAGAGCGCCCGCTTGGTGCGCAGATCGTCATCGTCGATCCAGTACCAGTGCTCGCGGTACTGCACGGCCGTGTACGCATGCGACGGCCGGTCTTTCCCGCTGTGCACCTGTATCCGGCCTTTCGTCGTCACGTCCTCGGGGAAGACGGCCGCACTGTGGTCCCGCAGGTGCGCCTCGGGGACCTGCACGTAGCTCGCAAAGGCCGACATGATCTGCAACATCGAACGGCTGTTGACCGACAGTTCGTCCTCGCCGCCGCGCACCGGTGAGTACCGGAGCACGAATTTCTGCTGATCCTCCGGCAACTTCAACAGTCGCCGGATATTGGCCGCCGTTTCCACGATGTCCGCGGGCAGGTCATCACGCCGGAAGAACAGCACGCCGGTCTGGTTCTTCGCCTCGTCCTGCTCCACGCGCATCCCGAACCCGCCCACCGCCTGCAATTCGCTCAGCGAATCCAGCACGCGCACGAAGTCCTGGTCGGCGGCCCTGACGCCGGCGATGCTGGCCGAGCGATTGCGTACGCCGTTGATCGACTCCACCGCCAGCGCCAGGATGAAATCGGCCGGGTAGCCTGCCTGGATCATGAAGAAGATGTTCTTCGGATCGATCGGCGTCAGCAGTCCGCGCAGGAACTTCTCGCCGGTCATCGGCACGTAGGTGATGGTGGGCCGGTCGGTAAAGCGCCCGGCCCCGCCTATCGCCAGGGTATTGCCCTGCAAGGCACTCGAGGAGGCAAGCTGTCCCATGGCGCTCGTGCTGGTTTCGAGCGAGTAGCCGCTGACGACGGAGGCCACGTCGACGAACACCGGCAGGTCCGCGTAACGCAGCTTGACGATGTTGAGCAGCGTCTGCTGCTTCCACGATTCGGCGATGGCCGTGCTGTAGTCGAAACGATCCACCTCCACCGTGTTCGGTCCCACGTGCATGCATCCGGCAATGGCCAGCATGACAAGCAGCCCGGCCGCAATGCGGGACAGGATGCCGATCTCGCGCCGGGTGTCAGCGATCATCCATCAGTGCCTCTGCCCCCGTGGGTTCGCATTCATGCGGACATCACACCGTAGGTCCGGCTTCAGCCGGACAATGTCCGCATGAATGCGGACCCACGGGGGCCCGCATGAATGCGGAACCACGACGCTGCCCGCATGAATGCGGACCCGCGTCAGAAGGAGAAGCCGACGCCGATCACGGGACCCTTGATGGTGAGGTCCAGCGAGTCGCTACCCTTTTCAAAATCGTAATTCAGGTTGCGGTAACCCAGGCGGACATCCCATCCACAGGCGCAGTCGTAGACGAACTGCGGCGACAGTTCCCAGGTCAGGTCCGAGTCGCCGGCGCCGATCGACATGGTCGGGCTGAACCACCAGTTCTTCGAGAGCGCGAGGCGCGGACGAAGCGCGAGAATGCCGTCATAGATGGTGTTGTCCGCATCGCGTTGCCCGACGCCCTCGATCGAGACCTGGGTGTCCATCTGCGCGTAGCGGATGCCGATCTGCACGTCGATGGTCGAGCGCTCGCTCATGTGAACGCGGTAACCGGTGGCCACGGTGGCCAGGGTGCTGTCGAGCTCGAGATCGGCGTCGCGGCCCGGGAAGCGGGTATCGACATCACCGGTGTCGAGGGCCAGGTAATCCACCATCGCGTAGCTGACCCAGTCGCCCACGTTGGCCTCGAGCAGCACCGAGCCGGCCATGTCGAGGTTGTCGACCACGTCCTGGAAGTCCATCGAGACGTTGGCATCGGTGCCCCGGGCCTGGATGTCGCCGTCGATGCCGACGGCCCACAGGTAGGGCGTGACGGTGAAACCGCTCTCGGCTGCCATTGCTGCGGGAGCGGCGGCCTGCAGGGCGAATGCCGCAGTGGCCGCGGTGAGTAGCTTGCGCATGTGAAATCTCCTTGCTGATGTTCGGGGGCAACCTGGGCTGCATGAAGGCGATACGGACCACCGGCGCTGCTTGCGCCCGAAATGTGAAGTTTCCGATCGCCAATGGCGTTAATCTAGCAGCCCGTCGGGTCACGGTCACGGGGGCATGTGCCCCGGTGACACGAAACAACGGGCAACACAAACTCCGGAGACCAGCAGATGGCCAGATCACTGTTTCGCGCGGCACTCGGTTGGTGTGCGGCAGCATGCCTCGGTTCACAGGCGTTTGCAGCCGAACTCGACCGCACGATCCTGCCGATACCGGAGCCGCAACGCCCGACCTACACCGAAGTCGATGTGCGCAACGTGAAGGCTCCGCCCCGTTTCGAGGTCAAGGCGCCCGCAGGGGCGCCGAACGTCGTGATCGTGCTGATCGACGACATGGGTTTCGGCGTGCCGACCGCCTTCGGCGGGCCGGTCTCTATGCCAACGCTGGACAGCCTGGCCCAGGGCGGCCTGCGCTACAACAACTTCCACACCACGGCGCTGTGTTCGCCGACCCGTGCGGCGCTCAAGTCCGGGCGCAACCACCACACGGTAAACATGGGCTTCATCACCGAGATGGCTACCGGCATGCCGGGCTCCACCGGGCAGATCCCCAACGCCACGGCGCCGCTGGCCGAAATGCTGCGGCTCAACGGCTACAGCACGGCGGCTTTCGGCAAGTGGCACGAAACCGCGGCCTGGGAAGCCAGCGTTGCCGGCCCTTTCGACCGCTGGCCGACCCGCCAGGGCTTCGACAAGTTCTACGGATTCATCGGCGGCGAGACCAACCAGTGGGCGCCCTACCTTTACGACGGCACGGCCCCGGTCGAGTTGCCCCACGATCCGAACTACCACTTCATGGCCGACATGACCGACCAGGCCGTGGCCTGGATCAAGTACCAGAAGGCCCTCACGCCGCAGAAGCCGGCCTTCGTCTACTTCGCACCGGGCGCCACGCATGCCCCGCACCACGTGCCGAAGGAGTGGATCGCGCGCTGGAAGGGCAAGTTCGACCAGGGCTGGGACAAGCTGCGTGAAGAGTCGCTGGCACGGCAGATCGAGCTGGGCGTCGTGCCGCCGGGCACCGAGCTCGCGCCGAAGCCGCCCGCGATCAGGGATTGGGACACGCTCTCGGCCGACGAGAAGCGCTTGTTCACGCGCCAGGCCGAGGTATTCGCCGCGTTCGCGGAATACACCGATCACGAGATCGGCCGCATGCTCGGGGCCTTCGACGACGTCGGCCAGGCCGACAATACGCTCGTCTTCTACATCGCCGGTGACAACGGCACCAGCGGCGAAGGCGGCACGAACGGCATGTTCAACGAGTACACGTACTTCAACGGCGTGCAGGAAAAAGTCGCGGACATGCTGCAGAAGATCGACCAGTGGGGCGGGCCCGAAACCTACCCGCACATGGCTTCCGGCTGGGCGGTCGCGCTCGATGCGCCGTTCGGCTGGATGAAGCAGGTGCCCTCGGACTTCGGCGGCACGCGCAACGGCATGGTCGTGCACTGGCCGAAGGGCATCAAGGACAGGAACGGGATCCGCACGCAGTTCGGCCACGTGATCGACGTCGCCCCGACCATCCTCGAGGCAATCGGCCTGCCGGAGCCCAGGGTGGTCAACGGCACGCCGCAGATCCCGATGGAAGGCACCAGCCTCGTCTACACCTTCGGCGACGCCAGGGCGAAGGAACGTCACACGACGCAGTACTTCGAGATAGCCGGCAACCGCGCCATCTACCACGAGGGCTGGTTCGCCCGCACGATTCACCGCGCACCGTGGGAGCCCAAACCGCGCCGGACGCTCGAGGACAATTCCGCGTGGGAGTTGTACGACGCTCGCGCGGATTTCAGCCTGGCGAACGACCTCGCGGCGAAGAATCCGCAGAAGCTGGCGGAGCTCCAGGCCGTGTTCCTCGATCAAGCCGCGAAGTACCACGTGCTGCCCATGGACGATCGCGTATTCGAACGGCTCGACGCCGCCCTGGTGGGCCGCCCCGACCTGATGGGCGGACGCACGTCGATGACGCTGGCCGAAGGGATGACCGGCATGATGGAGAGCGTGTTCGTCAACGTGAAGAACCGTTCCAAGACCATCACGGCGGAAGTGGACGTGCCGCAGGGCGGCGCCAACGGCACCATCCTGGCGCAGGGCGGCCGCTTCGGCGGCTGGTCGCTGTACGTCAAGGACGGCGTGCCGGCCTATGACTACAACTTCCTGGGCCTGGAGCAGACCAGCATCGCGGCCAGCAAGCCGCTGGCGCCGGGCAAGGCGACGCTGAAATTCGACTTTGCCTACGACGGCGGCGGGCCGGGCAAGGGCGGTATCGGCACGCTCTACGTCAACGGTGAGAAGGTCGCCGAGGGACGGATCGAGCACACCCAGGGCGGGATCTTCTCCGCGGACGAGACAGCCGACGTCGGCATCGACCTCGGTACGCCCGTGGTCGAGGCCGTCGGCGCCGAGGCCGGGTCGAAGTTCAACGGGCACATACCGAAGCTGGGCGTGGAAGTTCGCGCCGCCCAGCCGAATGCCCAGGCGGCAGTGAAGCAGGCGCAGTAGGAAGCCCGGCACCGGCGGCGCGCGCATGCGCATCGCCCCAACTCACGTCGGTGTCGTTGAGCAGCGCGTGGTCCGTTGCGGTGAATTGACCGGGTGCTCGCCGCCCGGATCGCAGGTGCCCGGGAGCCATGAGCGACTGGAAGATTCGGGGATCCTTATCCTCGGGCGTGCAACTGCGGGAGCTCGGGCCCCAGCTGCGCGTTGCCGGCCTGCGCCCGATGCGGCCGGTCAGGGGCGCTACAGCCAGTCGGTCAGCATCACGCCGACGCCGAGACGGTTGGTCTTCACGTCGTAGTCGATCAGGCTCTCGCCGTAGCCGTAGAAGTACTGCACGTAGCCCTTGAAGCGGCGGTTGAGCGGAAAGCTCCAGTCGAGCTGCAGCGCGCCGCGGTTGTCGTCGCTCTGCAGGTTGTTGCGCGCCAGCGCCGAGAACGTCTGGTCATGCCAGAGATACGCGATACGCAGGTCCCCGTAACCGTAGTAGTCCTCGGTGTCGGGGTTGTCGTCGTCTTCCTCGTCCTCGGGCAGCCGGTACCAGAGGCGCGGCGAGATCGCGAGGTTGTCGCGCTCCAGCAGGGCCCCGGCGACGATGCGGTTCCAGCTGCGCGAGAGCAGTTCGCTGCGGCCGTTCGACTGGTGGTTGAATCCGAGGTTGAGCTGCGCCACGCGGAACCCGAACAACTCGGCCCGGGTGTCGTAGGACAGGTAGATCTCGGGCTGATAGTTGGTTTCGCGGAACGGCGCCGACTCTTCGTCGTTGTAGACCTGCCACCAGCTTTCCTGCGTGTAGGCCGCCCACAGGCCGAAACGTTCACTGATGTCCCACAGCTGCGCCTTGAAGCTGATCTGGAATTTCGCCTCGATATCGTCCATGTTCGCGTCAGGGTAGATGGACGTCCAGGGCTCTTTGTGGATCTTGCTGTTGTAGGTGACCGGGAGCATGTAGTTCGGCTTGTACGCGGTCAGGCCGAAGGGATTCTCCAGCAGCTTCGACTCCTTGCGAAAGCGCGATTCCAGCGCGCCACCCGTGGCGGCCGGCCTGGTCGAGGCGACCGGCACCTCGTCGATGCGCGTGGCCGCGGCCTCGGCGGCCAGCCGGTCGAAGCACGCCAGGCGCGCCGCGGCCTCGGCAATGCCCGCACAATCGTGCAGGCTCCCGGCCGTAACCACGGCGCCCCAGGCAAGACCCAGTGACAGCGCAAACACCCTGCCGACAGCAAAACCCTTGCGCATACGTCGAGCCACTCTGGTGAAACCGTTGAAATTCGAGGTCCCGATTATAACGGTGCCGCGTTCGAGGCCGCGCCGGCGTCAGTGTGAAATTGTCGCCGTGTCGTTCCGTGGGCCGGACAGTCCTGCCGTTGCCGACCCGCCGAACGTTGCATCGCACCAGCGCGCACGCCATGATCGGGCGCTGCGGCGGCCGGACCGGTCGCGCCCGGCGGGAGGATCAGGGCTGCCATGAGCGATGCGCACAAGACAGCGGAAGCGAGTGCGGAGAACCTGCGGAGAATCTTCACCGTCCCCGAGGCGCCGGACTCCACGCTGGCCCGCCTCGAGGCCGAGATCGCGCGCAACCTGCAGGGCTTCCTGAACGAGCGCATCGTCGCCACGCAGCGCAGCCTGGCGGACATCGAAGCGGATTTTGGCGACGCACGCATTCCCGAGCAGCCGGTGTTCGTCTCCGAGCAGGCAGACTTCCTGCTCGAAAAGGTTGTCGCCGAGTCCGTGCGCACGGCATCGCCCGCCTTCGTCGGTCACATGACCTCGGCGCTGCCCTACTTCATGCTGCCGCTGGCGCAGATCATGATCGCGCTGAACCAGAACGTCGTGAAGACCGAGACCTCCAAGGCTTTCACCCCGCTCGAGCGCCAGGTGCTGGGCATGCTGCACCGCCTGGTCTACGGTCGCGAGGAGCCGTTCTACGCGCAGTTCCTGCAGGACAGCCGCCATGCGCTCGGCGCCTTCTGCTCCGGCGGCACCATCGCCAATCTCACCGCGCTGTGGGTGGCGCGCAACAATGCCTTGCCCGCCGACGGCGACTTCGCGGGCGTGGGCCACGAGGGCATGCACCGCGCGCTGCGCCACCACGGCTACGACGATGCCGCGATACTGGTGTCGCGCCTGGGCCATTACTCGCTCAACAAGGCGGCCGATGTGCTCGGCATCGGGCGAAAGTCGGTGCACGCGATCGAGGTCGATGCCCGCAACCGCATCGATCTGCGCGCGCTCGAGGCGCGCTGCCGCCAGCTGCGCGCGGGCGGTGTGAAGATCATCGCGCTGGTCGGCATCGGCGGCACCACCGAAACCGGCAATATCGATCCGCTCGCGTCGATGGCCGCGATCGCGCGCGAGCACGGCGCGCATTTTCATGTCGACGCGGCCTGGGGCGGGCCGACGCTGTTCTCCGCGCGTTGGCGCCACCTGCTTGCCGGCATCGAGCTCGCGGATTCCGTCACGCTGGACGCGCACAAGCAGCTCTACGTGCCGATGGGCGCCGGCATGGCACTGTTTCGCGACCCCGCCGCCGTGCGCGCCATCGAGCACCACGCGCGCTACATCATCCGCGAGGGCTCGCGTGATCTCGGCAGCAAGACCCTCGAGGGCTCGCGCCCGGGCATGGCGATGCTGGTGCACTCGGGCCTGCGCATCCTCGGGCGCCGCGGTTACGAGCTGCTGATCGACGGCGGCATCGACAAGGCACGCTGGTTCGCCGATGAAATCGCCGCGACGCCCGACTTCGAGCTCACCAGCGCGCCGGAGCTGAACATCCTCACTTATCGTTATGTGCCCACCGCCGCGCGCCAGGCGCTCGCAGGCGCGGATGCGGGCACGGTAGCGCGAATCAACGGGCTGCTGAACGGGATCACGCGCGACATCCAGCGTTTGCAGCGCGACGCGGGCAAGTCCTTTGTCTCGCGCACGCAGCTCGGGATCGCGCGCTACGGCGACGAGGCGATCGACGTGTTCCGCGTCGTGCTCGCCAACCCGCTCACCGATCGGCAGTTGCTGCGCGAGGTGCTGAGGGAGCAGCGCGAGATCGCGGCCTCGGCGGCGCTGGCGGCGCAGCGTGCGCAGCTCGATGCCGTACTCGCACCAGCCGTGGCGGTCTAGAATCGAACCGGCAGGAACACCGCTTGCGGAGGCAACCATGGGTGCAGTGATGATGATCGTGCCGGCAGTGCTGCTGGTGGCCGCGGCTTACGGCGTGATGCTCTACAACGGCCTGGTGCAGCTAAAGCACAACGTGTCGAGGGCGTGGGCCAACATCGATGTGCTGCTGAAGCAGCGCCACGACGAACTGCCGAAGCTGGTCGAGACCTGCAAGCAGTACATGCAGTTCGAGCAGGAGACGCTCACGCGCGTGATGGAGGCGCGGGCGCGGGTCGCCACGGCGCGCGAATCCGGCAGCGTGGGTTCGCTGGGGCAGGCCGAGGGCGGGCTGCGCGCCACGCTCGGCCAGCTCTTCGCGGTGGCCGAGGCCTACCCCGACCTGAAGACCGACCAGACCTTCCAGCAGCTGCAGACGCGCATCTCGGCGCTGGAGAACGCCATCGCCGACCGGCGCGAGTTCTACAACGAGTCGGTGAACGTGAACAACGTGCGCATCGAGCAGTTCCCGGCCTCGCTGCTCGCGGGCTTCTTCGGCTTCAAACCGGCGGAGTTGCTCGAGTTCGCGGCCGCCGAAACCGCCGACGTCGACCTCGGCACGCTGTTCCGTTCCTGAGCCCGGACGCGCGCGTGAGCCCCGGGGCAACGCGGCTGCACGGGCCGGCATGGCTATCGGGCGCGCTGCATCTGTTCATCCTCGCCGGCGCCGCGCAATCCGAACGCCCCGGGGCCTGGCCCTGGGCGCTGTTCGCGATGGCCGCGGTGAGCCTTTTCGCGTGGATGGCGAACTACCGCCGCTACCGCCAGATCCACGACCTGCCGACCTCGCGCATCGCCTCGGCCGCGCAGGGCTACGTCGAGCTGTTCGGCCGCTGCGAGTCGCTGCCCGCCTCCGCGCTCGCGAGCCCGCTGAGCGCCACGGCCTGCTGCTGGCATGCCTGGCGCATACGCCGCAGGAACAGCCGCGACCAGTGGGAGACCGTGGATTCGGGCCGCAGCGTCGCGCCATTCCAGCTCATCGACGACACGGGCCACTGCCTCGTGATGCCCGAGGGCGCCGAAGTGCTGTCGGGACACACGAAGACCTGGCGCGAGGGCGAGCGCGAATACACCGAATGGCTGCTGGTGCCCTGCACCCCGCTCTATGCCATCGGTGCCTTCGCCACCACCGCAGCCGACACCGTGACAGCACGCGCGGAACACCAGGCGATGGCCGATCTGCTGGCCGAGTGGAAGAGCAGGCCGGCGGAACTGCACGCGCGCTTCGACCTGGACAGCGACGGGCAGCTCGGCCTGCGCGAATGGGAACTCGCGCGCCTCGAGGCGCGCCGCGAACTGCGCCGGCACCGCGCCGCGGCCCCCGCAGCCGGGGATCTGCACACGCTGCAGCGTCCGCGCGACGGGCGGCTGTTCCTGCTCGCCAACGAAATGCCCGAACGCATCGGACTGCGCTACCGCTGGTGGGCCTGGGGGCACCTCGCGCTGTTCCTTGTCCTGGGCGGTGGCGGGCTGTGGTTGCTGCACCTGCCGGGCGGCGGCGCGATGCCGTGAGGGGCGACCCGCCTCAGACGAACATGATCAGGGTGCCGGCCACCGTCAGGATGACATTGGCGAACGCATAGGTTCCCGTGTAACCCAGCGCCGGTATCGTGCTCTTCGCCTCCTGGTTGACCAGACTCATCGCGGCCGCGCTGGTCATGGCACCGGTCAGCGCTCCCAGGAGCAGCACCGGATGCAGATGCAGCACCTCGCGACCGAAGGCGTAGCCGAGCAGCATAGGCAGCGAGACGACCAGTACAGCAGCCAGGATCAGGGTGGCCCCTGCGTCCATGAACGTCTCCACGATCTGGCCGCCGGCCTGCAAGCCGACACCGACGATGAATACCATCAAACCGAATTCCATCAGTATCCAGCGTGCCGCCTCCGGAAATCTGCCGAGCGTGGGCCGGGTGGCATTGAGCCATCCCACGAAGATGCCGGAGCCCAGCAAGCCTCCCGCCATGCCCAGCCCGATGGGTATGCCGCCAACCTTCACGGCAAACAGGCCGACCAGCGCACCAAGGGCGATGCCGAACGAGAACGTGGTCATGTCGGTCTCTGCGACACCCGCCTCCACGGGCCCGAGAATCTCCTCCATGGCCTTCAAGCCGGACTTGGGGCCGACAACGCTGAGCACGTCACTGCGCTGCAGCCGCAGGTGACCGCTCAGTGGCAGCGAAACCCCTTCGCGCTGCACTTCCGTGACCACGAGCCCGCAGCTGCGCGCGAGGCCGAGGTCCAGCAATGTCTTGCCGACGGCACCGCGGCGCGCAACAACCACGTGAGCGTATGAGGCCGTCAGGTCGATCTCCGGGGAGACCGCGATCTCCTCGCCGAAGGCGTCGATTCCCGAGCGGAAGACGTTCGAGTCGCCGTACACATGGATCTCGTCGCCGATCCGCAGATGATCGTCATCGGCGGGAACAAGCCACTCGCCATTGCGCAGGAGCCTCGCCACCGACAGCGAAGCCCACAATCGCGCGCGCATCTCCCTGATCGTGGGCACGCAGGCCTCGGGACGCGACACACGATAGGCCCGAGCCTGCAACTGGCCACCGGCCGGCTGCTTCTGGGACTCCTCCATCATCGCGGCTTCAGCGGCCAGATCCACGCCGACCACGCGCGGCAGCAGGCGCACCGTGGCGATGATGCCGAGCAGACCCACGATGTAGGTGATCGCGTAGCTGGAGGCGATCGTGGCGAGCACGCTGTCGGCCGTCGCCCCGTCGGGTAGCGCGACGAGACCGGAGCGCACGGCTTCCTGGGCGGCCGCGAGCGTGGGAGTGGTGGTAAGGGCACCGGCAAGCAGTCCCGCCATGCCGCCGAAGGGCAGGTCGAGCAGCGTGCCCGCCACGATCGCGATCACCGCGCCCACGCCTGCCACGAACAGGGCGAGCAGCAGATATTGCACGCCCTGCGTCCTGATGACCTCGAAAAATCGTGGTCCTGCCTGGTAGCCGACCGCGAATATGAACAGGGCGAAGCCGACCGACTGCGCCCCTTCGCTGATCTTGAACCCGAACTGCCCGAGCAGCAGCGACACTACCAACGCACCCGCCACGGGACCCAGCGAAATCGAGGCGATGCGCACTCTGCCGAGGAGATAACCGCAGCCGATGGCGATGAACAACGTGAACACCGGGTTCTTGAGGAGAAAATCGCTCAAAACGGATGCCGATTGCATCGCGATGGCTCCACCCGGTCAAAGGACGATCATGAAAGCGTCATGGATCGTCAATCGAAGTTGTATTTGAACGACATCTGCAAGCGCGTGTCGTCCGCCTCGCTGCCGTCCTTCAGTTCGAGTTCGCCGTAGACCAGCTCACCGCCCACCATGATGCCCGGCACCGGGTAGTAGAGCAGGTTCAGGTTGCCGTAGCGGGCACCTTCATAGGCGCTGCCGAACTGGCCATCGCTGGTGTCCTGTTCCGCGATGCTCCAGCCGATGCTGCTGCTCCAGTTCTCATTCCAGTAATGGTCGTAATAGAGCAACGCGCCGAGCAGCGGCAGCACTTCGGCGCCGTCGAGATCGTCGTTCGGCGCGAGGTCGTTGCCGCCGTCGTTGATATAGCTGGCGATACCCTCGCCGTAGGCGAGTTGCAGGTGCAGCTTGTCGCGCGTGCCGAACGCGATGCTCGTGCTGGCATTCAGGCCCCAGCCGAGTTCGTCACCCGAGGGCTCGCCGTTGCGGGTGTTCTCGGTCTCGTAGCCCACCGAGCGCAGGATTCCCGCAAGTTGCGCGTGCCCCCAGTCGCCGCTGGCGCGCCACTGTGCCGTGAGGTCCGGCAGGTTGTTCTCGCTCTGGATGGACAGCGGGTTGTCCTCGGGATCGATGTCCTGGATCTTGCCGGTATCGAGCGCCGAGGACGGCGACTCGAGGGCGATCGCGAACTGCGATCCCTTGCCGCGGTAGGCGGTCCAGCGCAGCTGCGGGTTGCGCAGGAACATCATGCCGGTCGGTCCCCAGTAGTCGATTGTGTTCGGGAACACGTCGGGATCCATGAACAACGACCAGGTCTGGCCCGCGCCGAAATCGCCCAGCTCGGCCCAGGCGTGGCGCAGCCGCGGCGTGGTCTGGCCCGCGTCGACACCGACACCGAAGAGCTCGAACTCGAGCTTGGTGTTCAGGTCGCCGATCGCGGTCGGCGTCTTGCCGCGGATGCCGATGCGTGTCTGGCGCACGCCGAAGACGGTTTCGCCGTCCTTGCCGCAGCCGGCGTCATCGGGACAGTTGATCGGGATCTTCGATACGCGCAGCGTGTCCTTCCAGTCCGGATCCGACTGGTTGACGTCATAGATCGTATCGAGCTGGATGAAGCCGTAGATGTCCAGCTTCGCGTCGGCCGCGCTGCGTGCGGCCGGACTGCTTGTTGGCGCGGGAGCGGCCACGACCGCCGTTGCGGCGCCCGCCGGCGGCACCGTCTCGGAACTGAGGCCAGCGGGCGCGGCCTGTGCGGATTCGAGTTGCCGGATGCGTTGCTCGAGCCGCTCGATCGCGGCGCGCGAAGCCTCCAGTTCCTGGCGCAGCTCGCTGAGGTCGTCCGCGCGCGCCAGCGCCGCGGAACTCACCGCAAGCGCGAGCAGCAGCCGTGGGAAAATGGGCCGGGCAACGCGGCGGATGTATGGCGTCTTCACGTAGGACTCCTGACTGGAACTTTTCCGGGCCGCCGACCGGGATGCTCGCCGGTGGCGGCCACGAAGCCGTGCTTACTTGCGTACCGTTACCGCGTAGGGGTTGCCGCCCAGCGCTTTCGAGATGTCGGCGATGGCCTTCTGTGCGCGCACGCTGTTGCCCGCCGCATCGAGGGGCGGCGAGATCACGGCAATGCCGAAGCGACCCGGCGATACCGCGATGATGCCGCCGCCGACGCCACTCTTGGCGGGCAGGCCTGTCTGGTACAGCCACTGGCCGGAATCGTCGTAGAGTCCCGCCGTGGCCATCACGGCGAGCACGTTCGGCACGTAGGCGCTGTTCAGAACCTGCTTGCCGGTGACCGGATTGCGGCCGCCATTGGCCAGGGTCGCCGCCATCGTGGCGAGATCCTTGGCATTGACGTTGACCGAGCACTGCTCGGTGTAGATGTCGGTGGCCTGGTCGGGGTTGTCCTTGATATGGCCGTAGGCGTACATCAGGCGGCCGATGGCCTGGTTGCGCTGGTTGGTCGCCGCCTCGGATGCGAAGACTTCCTGGTTGACCGTGAGCTTGCGGCCGGCGAAATCGCTGTAGTAGGCGAGGATCTTGTTCCAGATTTCCTCGCGCGAGGCGCCCGCGACCATGCTGGTGGCGGCGATGGCACCGGGATTCACCATCGCGTTCATCTCGGCGCCCTTGTGCTGCTCGATCGCGACGATCGAGTTGAACACCTGCCCGGTGGCATCGACGCCCATGTTCCCGGAGATGGCATCGGGACCCCGCTCCTCGATCACCTTGGCCATGGTGAAGACCTTGGAGATCGACTGGATCGAGACCTCGGAACCCACGTCTCCCTTGGTGAAGACCTTGCCGTCGGTGGTCACCAGCGCGATGCCGTACAGCTCGGGATCGACCTTGGCCAGGGCCGGGATGTAATCGGCGTTCTTGCCTTCCTGCAGGCCCCGGTACTTCTCGTAAGCCGCATCGAGTGCCGCGTTGATCGCCTTGGGCGACAACTCCGCCGCCGATGCGCCTGTCACGCCGAGGACGAACGCCGCCACCGCGGCAATGATCGTGACGCTGAATCTTGCTTTCATCGAAGGCTCCTGTGTCGGTGGTCTGTCGCAGCGCAGCATCGCGGCCAATCGGTGACACGATACGCCGACGAACGCGCCGCGATCGTGGCAAGGGGCCGGTCCCAGACGCCGTATTATTTCATCTCGCTCGCACTCACTATACACACGCAATATCGACTTTCAACGCCTGCCTGCGGGTGGCAGGATGTGCTGTGCGCTCGCTTCAAATTCCGGCGCCGTGCCGACAAGCCGGGGAGCGCCCTCGCCTTTCCGGCCTCGAGTCTATTGCACGACGCAAATACGCGATGCCGCTCAGCGGATCCCTCGCCCGCCCAGCAGCGCCGGCGTCATCTGGGAGTCCGGTAGGTATGGCATGCCGCGGCGGTCGTAGCAGCGATCGCACAGATGGAACTGCATGACGGCGTACTGGCCGCGGACCAGGTCGCAGGCCTGCACGGATTCGGCCATGAAATAGCCGCCGTGGGCATAGTCGGGCAAGCCGTTGCCGAAGACCACCCGGTAGAGCTTGCCGGACTGGTCCCAGCCCTCGTAGGCCAGTGCGACCGACGAGTCCTCGTCGATGTCCAGGCGATATCCCGGATAGCGGCGCATGCCCTCCTTGTGGCTATTCTCGAAACCGATGCCGCCCCCGACTTGCGGCGCGACGATCGTGGGCCCTGCCCGTGCGGCTCAGCGTATGCCGCGGCTGCCCATGCGCGCCGGCGCCATCTCGGCGTCGGACAGGAAGTCCATGCCGTAGCGGGCGTAGCCGCCCTTGGCCAGCATCAGTTGCACGCCTGCGTACTGGCCCTTGCTGAAGTCGTATACCTGAGCCGATGAACCCACTATGACGCCGCCATTGGCGTAGTCGGGCAAACCATTGCTGAGCAGCAGGCGGAACAGCTTGTCGGAATGGTCCCAGCCCTCGTATGCCAGCGCGAGCCACGTGTCCTCGTCGAGATAGAAGCGCTTCTTCTTGGCCATGTGCCGTGCACCGGGTACTGGCGTCGCCTCGACTTCCCACACGCGACGCAGCTCGTAGCGCATCTTGTCGGGCTGGAAGTGGTTCGGACCCAGCAACTGCGAGGGCTCGCCGCGCAGCAGGTGCATGCGGTAGTTGTTGTACGGCATGTACATGAACTTCTTGCCCGTGAGCTTGAAGTCGAAACGGTCCATGCGTCCGGCGAACAGGTTGATCTCGTCGAAGAACATCACGCCGCCCATCTGCGCCACCGGGGTGTCGTAGGCGAATTCCGGTGCCAGGCGCACACGGCGCTGTCCGGCCTGGTAGCTCCACGCGCGCTGGTCGTCGATGTCGTAGCGCAAGGCGTACCACAGCAGCGTCTGCGTGCCGGCCTCGCGCGTGGGCTGGATGGTCGTGGAGAGAGGGCGCAGGTAATAGATGCCCGCCCCTTCGTAGGGCTTCTGCTTCGGGTTGAAGTACGGGTAGTCGCCGATCGTTTCCGTCTGGAGCAGCATGGTGGTCGCGCCGTTGGCGTTGACCAGGAAGGCCGAGGAATTGAACTCACCCGGGGTCGTGTAGAACAGCAGGTGGTTCCACATGGCCTCGTAGCCGTTCTTCGGGATCGGGAACGGCGTGCCGCCCCAGCAGCCGTAGACGCCCACTCCGTTGGCGCTGGTCTTGCACTCGGGGTTGCGCGCGTTGGCGAGCGAGTTGTTTGCGATGCGCTCGGGAATCCACGCGCTGCGGCGTGTGGGGTAGATATCCATGCGGAACGTGGGGTAGCGGCGCATCAGTTCCATCTGCGCCTCCATGAGCCGGTCCTTGTACTGCTCCATGTTGGTCGCGTCGATGGAGAACAGCGGCTTGTCGTCCGGATAGGGATCGGGCCACATGCCGCTCTTCTGGTCGAATCCGGGTGGCGGCTTGATGCCGCCGGTGTAGGCCGGATAGCTGCCGTCGGGAGTGCCGGCGATTTCGGCGCCCCAAGGGGTCAGGGTGGTACCGAGCTGCGACAGCTCGGCCTCCGAAAGCGCCGCGTTGGCGGCGGCGCCGAGCAGGAAATGCGCCGCGCAGGCGGCGACGGCCCCGATGATCTTCTGCTGCACCTTCACGAGTGCGTACCTCTTGTTTTCTTATATAGGAGTCACCCGAGGGAGCGGCCGGCGGCAGGCGCCCCCCTTCGGGCTGGTCTTTCAGCGCACGCCGCGGCGTCCCATGGTCGCAGGGGCCAGCTCGGCCTCCGGCCACCAGGGCACATCCATGCGGATGTACGATCCGGGGGCCAGCTGCGTCTGCAGCGCGGTGTACTGGCCGCGGCTCACGTCGTAGGACTGCATCGACGAGGCAAAGCTCAGGAAGCCGCCGTTGTGGTAGTTGATCGCGCCGTTGCTGAACATCACGCGGAACAGCTTGTTCGAGTGGTCCCAGCCCTCGTAGGCGATGGCAGCCCAAGTGTCCTCGTCGAGGTAGAAACGCTTCTTCGAGGCCATGTGCCGCACGCCCGGGTAAGGCGTCGCCTCCACCACCCAGACGCGGCGCAGCTCATGGCGCACCATTTCCGGCTTGTAGTGGTGCGGGCCGAGCAGCTGGGCAGGATCACCGCGCACCAGGTGCATGCGCCAGTTGTGGTACGGCATGTACATCAGCTGCTTGCCCTTCAGCTCGAACTTGAAGCGGTCCATGCGTCCCTGGAAGATGCTGATCTCGTCGAAGAACATCGTTCCGCCCATCTGCGCCGAGGGCGTGTCGTAGGCGAACTCCGGCGCCAGCCGCACGCGGCGCTGCCCCGGCGTGTAACTCCACGCGCGCTGGTCCATCTTGTCGAACTGCAGCGGATACCACAGCATCGTCTGCCCCCCGGCGTCACGCGCCGGTAGGATGTTCAGGTTGTGGACGCGCTGGTAGTACAGCCCCGCCCCTTCGTAGGGTGTAACTGCCGGGTTGTTGTAGGGGTATTCGTTGTAAGTACGCGTCTGCACCAGCAGCGTGATCGCGCCGTTGGCGTTCACCAGGTACCCGGTGGTCACGTAGTCGGCGTTCTTGTTGGCCCGCAGAGCGTGGTTCCACATCGCCTCGTAGCCGTTGCGGGCGATCGGGAACGGCGTGCCGTTCCAGCAGCCGTAGACGCCCACACCGTCGGGGCTGGTCTTGCACTCGGGATTGCGCGCGTTCGTCAGCGCACCCTTCATCCAGTAATCCGGCATCCACACGTCCCGGTGCGTGGGGTAGACGTCGATGCGGTAGGTCGGGTAGCGGCGCATCAGCTCCATCTGCCCTTCCATGAGCTTGTCCTTGTACTGCGCCATGTTCTTCGCGTCGATCGAGAACAGCGGTTTCTCGTCGGCGTAGGGATCGGGCCACATGCCGCTCGCCGGGTCGAAGTCCGCCGGCGCCCTGGCGTCGCCGGTCCAGGCGGGGTAGCTGCCGTCGGGGCTGCCGGCCTTCTCGGCGCCCCACTCGGTCAGCGTCGTCCCCAGCAGCTTGAATTCCTCGTCGGTGACGACCGCGTGTGCCATGCTGCAGAGCAGTCCGAGTGCCACGCCGGTGACGAGGGAGCCGATAGTTTTCGTTTTCATGGCGAGTGTTCCCCTGGGTTTTTCCGCGCAGTTGGGACATTAAGCGAATTTCCGCTGTGATGTTTGCGATGGATCAAGGTAGATGCGCGACGACGGGAATTAGATTGCGAACCGTCGATGTGTCGTCCGTCCGCCCCCGGTGGCAACGCGCCGGTGAGCGGACGGCCCCGGGGATTACGCAGAACCATAAGGTCAAGGGGGTATCGTGAAATCGAACAAGCACGGTCGGCGGGAACGTGCCGGCGCGCTGCGGCGCATGGCGGTGGCGGTGGGCCTGGTTGCCGCCGGGGGGAGCGGTGTGGTCTCGGCGGTCAGCCTGGACACCGGCAATCCCGATCTCGAGGTGAAGTGGGACAACACGGTCCGGGTCAGTGCCGGCTGGCGGGTCGAGGAGATCGACGACGCGCTGGGCGACAACTTCCAGTACGACGAGAGCGACTACAAGTTCGAGGACGGTGACATGGTCGCCCAGCGTCTCGACCTCTATTCCGAGCTCGACCTCGTCTGGCGCGGTGACTACGGCGCCCGCGTGGCCGTCGCGGGCTGGTACGATCCGGTCTACGACGATACGGACGTCGCCCAGAATCCCCGGCCCTGTTCGGTACCGTGGGACGGGACGGCGTGCGCCGGCCTGCCCAGCAGCTACCACAACAAGGAATACTCGGACCTGACCGAGGATTTCTATCTCGGCCCCTACGGCGAGGTGCTCGACGCCTTCCTGTTCGCGAACCACTCGGTCGGGGGCGTGCCCCTGTCGGTGAAGGCCGGGCAGCTCACCACGTACTGGGGCATGGCGCTGTTCTATCCCGGCGGCATAGCGCAGAGCCAGCACCCGATCGATGGTCGAAAGGGGGCCGCGAATCCCGGCAGCGAGGTGAAGGAGCTGTTCCTGCCGCTGACGCAGATCAACCTGCAGGCGCAGCTCACCCCGACGATAGCGGTCGAGATGCAGTACTACTTCGACTGGGCCAACACGCGCGCGCCCGAGGGCGGCACGTTCCTGGCGCCCGCCGACCTGACCATGCAGGGGCCGGATCAGCTGGG
This sequence comes from Gammaproteobacteria bacterium, assembly GCA_016718385.1. Lineage (GTDB taxonomy): Bacteria > Pseudomonadota > Gammaproteobacteria > Pseudomonadales > UBA5518 > UBA5518. Next base: position 253,127 of record JADKDK010000004.1, on the reverse strand, counting down.
CGGCGATCCGCTGGCGAGTGCCAACCTGCCGCGCCGCGCGCCGCTGGAACCGGACGACCAGCAGGGCAACTGGGGCGTGAACTTCAAGTTCAACCCCGATTTCCTGCGCGGGCAGACGGTCGGCGTCTACTACCGCGAATTCGACGAGAAGGTGCCGTGGGTGTTCCTCGCGCTGCCGACCATGGATCACCCCAAGGATCTCGGCTATCGGGCGGTTTATGCCGAGAACACCAAGCTGGCCGGCGTCAGCTTCGACGGGCAGATCGGCCAGTGGGCCGTCGGCGGGGAAGTGGGCTATCACATGGACACCGGCCTCAAGTCGACCGGCTTCGCGTTCGCCGAGGACGGGGCGCGAGGCGATACTTGGCACGCCCTGGTAAACGCGATCTACCTGCTCGACCGTGGCGCGCTGTGGGACACTGGCAACCTCGCGCTCGAACTCACCTACGACCGGCTCGACGACGTCACCGAGAACGAGGACCTGTTCGTGCGTGTCGACCACGGCAACACGTGCACGATTGGGCGCAACGGTCCGCCCGGCTCGTGGAAGGATAACTGCGCGACCAAGGACGCCTGGGGCCTCAACGTGCGCTTCGCGCCGCAGTGGCTCCAGGTGCTGCCGAGTCTCGACGTCACGCTTCCCGTCAGCTACCAGACCGGCCTGCGGGGCAACTCCGCGATATCGGCCTACGGCGTCAACGAGGACGCGACCTCGCTGTCGATCGGCGTGCAGCTGGACTACAAGGTGATCCACCGCCTGACGGTCGAGTATGCCGACTCGTTCAGCAAGCGGCACACGCTGAACGACGTGGCGGTCAGCGGTAACGGCAACTACGGCGTGACCGACCGGGGCCGCGTGATGGTCACCTACAAGGTTGCATTCTGATCCACGAGAAGGTGACACTGGCCACGAGGATGGCACACCGACTCCTGTAACACGGGCACAAGACCATAACAATGAAGTCGATCGTCTGCAGCACTTTCGCTGCCTGGGTTGCCGCCTTGCTGCTGGCGACCCCGGCGGCGATTGCGGGGCCCTTCGTGGACCCGCTCGACAAGCCGGCCGACATGAGTCCGCTCGCGCCGTACAGCCAGCTGCTCGCGATCGCGCGCGCGGGCAGCCGGCTGGTGGCTGCCGGCATGCGCGGGCACATTCTCTTTTCCGACGACGAGGGAAGCACTTGGACCCAGGCCCGGGTGCCGGTCAGCGTGACGCTCACCGCGCTTTCCTTCCCCACGCCGCAACAGGGCTGGGCCGTAGGCCACAGCGGGGTGATACTGCACAGCAGCGACGGCGGCCAGAGCTGGGAGCTGCAGCTCGACGGGCGGCGCACGGCCACGGACATGATCGTCTACTACGAAGGGCTGGCGGGCGGCGGCGATGAAACGGCCGCGCGGCTGGTCCAGGAACTGCCGATCAACTGGCAGGACGGGCCGGAGCAACCGTGGCTCGGCGTCTGGTTCGAGAACGAGCAGCACGGCTTTGTGAGCGGCGCGTTCAACCTCATGTTCGAGACGCGCGACGGCGGCCTGAGCTGGACCCCGTGGACGCATCGCGTCGAGAACCCGGAGGCGCTTCACCTCAATGCGATCGAGAAGATCGGGGCCGCGCTCTACATGCCGTCGGAGCGCGGCGTGGTGTTTCGCATGCGCGAGGGCGAGGAGCGCTTCAGCGCGCTGCAGACGGCCTACGCGGGGAGCTTCTTCGGCATCTGCGGCGACGAGCGGGTCCTGCTCGCCTACGGCCTGCGCGGCACCGTCTACGCCAGCCAGGACCAGGGCGAAACGTGGTCGATGCTGCGCCCGGCGATCCCGGTCGCGCTCACGGCCTGTGCGCGCACGGCCGACGGCCGCTTCCTGCTCGCGGCCGCCTCGGGGCACCTCGTCAACGTGGGATTCGGCCCGGACGGTCTCGCCGGCGCGATCCAGCCGGGGGCGCCATGGCCGCTGCTCGCGGGAATCGCGCTGACTTCCGACGGCCAGCCGGTCGGTGTCGGAATGGGAGGCATCTGGCGCGCAGGGCAGTGACGCCGGCGGCTACTTGCTGCACCGGTCAACGACAACAACAGGATTCACGACGCGATGAGCGCCAGGATAGAAAAAATCGACCTGCCGGTGATCACGGATCCCGCCGAATTCGACGACCAGTCGGGCGACGCGCTGGAGCGGCTGATCTTCAATCACCGGCCGCTCGTGCTTTTGCTGGTCGCGCTGGTCACCCTGGTTCTCGGTTACCAGTCCACGAAGCTCAGGATCAACGCGAGCTTCGAGGACATGATTCCGCAGTCGCACCCGTTCATCGTGAATTTCTTCCACTACCGCGACAGCCTCAGCGGGCTCGGTAATTCGCTGCGCGTCGTGGTAGAGAACAGGAACGGCGACATCTTCGACAGGGACTACCTGGAGGTGGTGCGGCAGGTCAACGACAAGATCTACCTGCGCCCCGGTGTGGATCGCGCGTGGATGAAGTCCGTCTGGACGCCGGCCACGCGCTGGACCGAGATCACCGAGGAGGGATACCGCGGCGGCCCGGTGATGCCCTTCGACTACAACGGCTCGCCGGAGTCGGTGGCCCAGTTCCGCGTCAACGTGCAGCGGGCGGGGCTGATCGGCAGGCTGGTGGGCTCGGACCTCAAGTCGAGCATGATCGTGGTGCCGCTGCTCGAGCGCATTCCGGAGACCGACGAGCCGATCGACTACGGCGAGCTGTCGCACTTCCTGGAGCAAGAGATCCGCAGCCTGGAGACGGAACAGTACCGGATCCACATCATCGGCTTCGCGAAACTCGTCGGCGACCTCATCGACGGCATCCGGATGGTGCTGGTGTTCTTCGCGATCTCCGCGCTGATCGCGACGATGACCATCTACGTCTATACGCGCGATGCGCGCAGCACGCTGCTGCTGGTTGGCGCCGCGGTGCTCGGCGTGGTGTGGCTCATGGGCATGCTGCAGGTCTGCGGCTACGTGCTGAACCCCTACTCGGTGCTCGTGCCTTTCCTGGTGTTCGCGATCGGCATCTCGCACGGCGCCCAGAAGATGAACGGCATCATGCAGGACGTCGGGCGCGGCACCCACCGTTACGTGGCCGCGCGCTACACCTTCCGCCGGCTGTTCGTTGCGGGGCTAACGGCGCTGCTCACCAACGCGTTCGCCTTCGCGGTGATGCTGCTGATCGACATACCGGCCATTCGCGACCTGGCGATCACCACGAGCATCGGTGTCGTGATCCTCATCTTCACGAAGCTGATCCTGATCCCGGTCGCCCTGTCCTACATCGGTGTCGGCGAGAAGGCCGCAAAGCGGAGCCTGGAGACCGGGTCGGCGACCGGCGAGAAGGGCCTCCTCGGCGTGGTCTGGTCGATGATCGGCAACTGCTCCGAGCGCCGCTACGCCATACCGCTCGTCGTTGCGAGCATTGCGCTCGGGATCGGCTCCTTCGCGATAAGCCATGCGTATCTGCAGATCGGCGACCTCGACGCGGGCGCACCGGAACTGCGCCCCAACTCGCGCTACAACCGGGACGTGGTCTACATCAACGATCACTATCGCATCTCGGGCGACCAGTTCGCGGTCATCACGGCGACGGGCCCCGAGGGCATCAGGGATTACGAGACGCTGGTCGAACAGGACCGGCTGGCGTGGGCGCTGCAGCAGTTGCCCGAGGTGATCGCGGTGGAGTCGCTTGGGAGCAGCGTCCCGATGATCACCATGGGTACGTCCGAAGGCAACCCCAAGTGGATGGATATTCCGCGCAGCAGGCAGATCGGCAGCCTCGCGGTGAACACCGCCACGACCAATTCGCCCGACCTGCTGAGTGGCGACGCATCGGTGGCGCCGGTGATTGCGTATCTGAAGGACCACAAGGCTGCCACGCTCGCGCGGGTCGCGCAGGTGGCGCAGGATTTCGCCAACGAGCACAATTCCGAACAGCGCCAGTTCCTCCTCGCGGCCGGTTCGGCAGGAATAGACGCGGCCACCAACGAGGTGGTCGCCGTGGCCAATTACCGCATGCTCGCGCTGGTCTATGCGTCGGTGGTCGTGCTGTGCTACATCACGTTCCGCAACTGGCGCGCCGTGATCGTCGCGCTGGTTCCGCTCGCCATCACCTCGTTCCTCTGCGAGGCCCTGATGGTGGTGCTGGGCATCGGCATCAAGGTGTCTTCGCTGCCGGTGACGGCGCTCGGCGTGGGCTGCGGCGTCGACTACGCGCTCTACCTCGTCACGGTGCAGCTCGCCGCGCAGCGCAGCGGCCGCTCGCTGGGCGATGCCTACCGCGATGCGCTGAATTTCACCGGGCGGGTAGTCTGCCTGGTAGGCATCACGATGGGCGCGAGCGTGATCACCTGGGCGTGGTCCCCGATCAAGTTCCAGGCCGACATGGGCATCCTGCTCGCCTTCATGTTCGTCTGGAACATGGTCGGCGCGCTGCTGCTGATCCCCGCGCTGTCGCATTTCCTGTTGAGCACGCAGCATGACGCGCGCTAGATCGCGTGGTGCGCCGGGTGTGACGCCACACCGCCAACCCGGTCAGCGCGGCCCTCACAGCCAAAGGACGCCCAGCAGGCTGACGGCGGCGCCGGCGGTGAGTGCTGTGCGCAGTGGCAGAAGCCACGCCGGGCCGGGCCGCGCGCGCGCGAAGGCGTGGTCGACCACCAGGCACAGGAGAAGTGTCGTAGCGAGGAGCTGCAGGCCGATCGGAACGGGCAGGAGCAGCGACACCCAGGCCGCCAGTGCCGGCAGCACGCTCCATCCGTAGGCACGCCAGGCAGAAGCGCCTGCTAGGCAGTCGCGCACCGCGTAGCCCCACTGCAGCGCACCGACGAAGCTCGCAATCACGGCCGCGTATGCGCGCAGCACCTCCAGCCAGCGCTCCTCCGCCGTGAGCAGGTAGAGGCTCGCGCTGCCGATGAAGGGGAGCAGGCCGGCCAGTCCCGCCACCAGCGCAGGCAGCGGAGCGCGTCGTTCGGCCCTTCGTGTCATATTGTCATTCATTCGCAGTTTACGCAGCGGGATCGGCGCCGGATCGCCGGTGGCTGAACCGCGGCAATCAAATGGGCCAATCGGCCGCATCGACAACATAGCGTGGCTGTACCGGGCGCAAGCCCCCCCAGGCACGGGTGAACTCACCGTCGGGGTCGAAGATCGCCGCCTGCTTCGCCAGGTTGAAATGCCGGCCGCCGCGCGGGTCGCAACCGACGCCAGCGATGTATTGCCAATTGCCGTAATTGCTCGCGACGTCGTAATCGATGAGGTGCTTTTCGAAGAAGGCCGCGCCGTAGCGCCAGTCGAGCCCGAGTTCGTTCACGAGACAGCTCGCCGCGATCTGGCGGCCGCGGTTGCTCATCCAGCCGGTCTGCACCAGCTGGCGCATCAATGCGTTGACCAGCGGATGATCGGTGTCGCCCGCGCACCAGCGCGCGAAGGCGCGCGGCTCGAAGCAGCACAACGCTCGGCGCCCGCCGATGCCGCCCGGCGCGAACAGGCGCACGCCATCGACGCGGGCGCGCCAGTGAAAGAACTCGCGCCACAGCAGTTCCTGCCAGAACCAGCGCGTGGACTCGTTGCGCGTCTCCTCGCGCTCGAAGCGGAACAGTTCCAGCGCGACCTGGCGTACCGACAGGCTGCCGTTGGCGAGCCATGGCGACAGCCTGCCCGAGGCATAGAGGCCGTCGAGCGCATTGCGCGTGTCCTTGTAATGCGCCGCGGCGCGCTCCCGCCACATCCAGTCGTACAGGCGTTGCTCGCCGGCTGCAGTGCCGCCGCGCGCGGTGAAACCGGGGTGCGGCGAAGCGAGCGCACGCGGCAGGGCAGCGAACCTCGCCCCGCGCGGCGGGGGCGGCAACGCATCCGGCACGGGCTGCACGGCGTCCACGTCCAGCGCCTCCACGCGCTCGCGAAACGGCGTGAACTGGCGCGGCATCTCGCCGGGCACGAAGGGCAGCTGCTCCTGCCGAAACAGCGTGTTGGCCGGATGCAACTCGAGGGGAATCCCGACACGCCCACGCACCCGTTCCAGCTGGCGCTGCTCATCGACGCCTACGCTGCTGGCGACACCGATTCGCGCGATGCGGTGCTGCGCGGCCAGCTCTGGCAACAGCAGTTCCGGCGCGCCGTGCAACACCAGCAGATCCTGACCGCGCGCTCGCAGCGCGTCCCGCAGCGCCTGCAGGCTCTCGAGGAGGAATCGTTCACGCTGGACTCCAATCCCGGACACGTTGCACCACGGGCGCGGACGCGGCCAGAAGAACACGCACAGCAATGCGGTGGCCTGCGCGTGCTCCAGCAGCCCGGGGTTGTCCTGCAGGCGCAGGTCATCGCGGAACCAGTATATTTCTCTCATGACACCGGAGAAGCTGATCGCCCGCATGAAATCCCGGCCGCGAATGCCACCATTGAGGCATCGGCCGGACGATCAGGCTTCCTTGTCGAGCATCCACACGCACGCAGGCGCAGCTCCGGCTCGCAGGCGTGAATTCGTTTCCAGTGACTGCTTCTCCGCTTGCCTGAAGGTTGCAACCGTCAGCGCCACGCCACCAAGGAGCAGCAGGTGCGCCATCCACACCACGCTGAAATAGAAGATCGAGAGAAACGACAGCGAGAAAATCATGCTCCACATCCAGCCGAGCACCTGCATCATGAAATGCTGGGATGCCGGATCGAGGTGCCGCAAGGGGTTGTAGCGGTTGTCCATCACGGCATCCCAGCTGTTGATGATGAGCTTCTTCATGATCGTAACCTCGGTGTGATTGTGGCCTGCGATACGGGAGCGGTTGCCGGATGGATCACCGAGGCGTGGCTGGCCACGGTGGGCAGGCGACATCGCGCATCCGGGGCGCCCTTTGCTCGCCTCCCCCCAGCGGCTACAATCGCGCGCCTTGTCCGCATACCCGGAAGTCGGCGCCCATGAACCTTCGCGACCACTTGAACACAGCCGTCGAAGCGGCCATGCGCGCCGTCGGCATTCCCGCTGACTGCCAGGCGCTGCTGACCCAGAGCACGCGCCCCGAGTTCGGCGACTACCAGGCCAACGGCGCGATGGCTGCGGCGAAGCGCATGGGAACGAATCCGCGCGAGCTCGCCGGGCGCATCGTCGCGGCCTGCGACGGTGCCGGCATGGTCGAGCGTCTCGAGATCGCCGGCCCCGGCTTCATCAACATCCACCTCTCGCCGGCCTTCCTCGCCGCGCGGGTCGAGACTGCCGCGACCGATACGCGGCTCGGCATCCCGGCGAGCGAACAGCCGCAGACCGTAGTGGTGGATTACTCCGCGCCCAACCTCGCCAAGGAAATGCACGTCGGGCACCTGCGCAGCACGATCATCGGCGATGCCGTGGTTCGCGCGCTCGAATTTCGCGGCGAGCGCGTGATCCGCCAGAACCACGTCGGCGACTGGGGCACGCAGTTCGGCATGCTGATCGCGCACCTCGAGGACGTGATGGCCGCGGGCCAGTCGATCGACGATGCCGCGCTCGCCGACCTCGAGGGCTTCTACCGCGACGCCAAGCAGTGCTTCGACGCCGACGCCGCCTTCGCCAGCCGCGCGCGCGACTACGTGGTGCGCCTGCAATCGGGCGATGCGCACTGCCGGCGACTGTGGCAGCGTTTCATCGACATCTCGGTGGCGCACAGCGAGGAGATCTACCGCAAGCTGAACGTCACGCTGAGGCATTCCGACATCAAGGCCGAGAGCGCCTACAACGACGAACTGCCCGTGGTGATCGCGGAGCTCGATCAGCGCGGCCTGCTCGCCGAGAGCGAAGGCGCGCGCGTGGTATTCCTCGAGGAGATGCGCGACCGCGACGGCAACGCGATGGCGGTGATCGTGCAGAAGGGCGACGGCGGTTTCCTCTATGCCACCACCGACCTCGCCGCCGCGCGCTTCCGTGCGCAGGTGCTGCACGCCGACCGCATCCTGTATTTCATCGACGACCGCCAGAAGCTGCACATGCAGCAGGTGTTCGCGATCAGCCGCCGCGCCGGCTTCGTCGGCGAGCACACCAGCCTCGAGCACCATCCCTTCGGCAAGATGCTGGGCGAGGACGGCAGGCCGTTCAAGACGCGCTCGGGCGGCACCGTGAAGCTGGCCGAGCTGCTCGACGAGGCGGTGGAGCGTGCCGCGCGCCTGCTGGCCGAGCGCGAGGCGGACCTGTCGGCGCAGGAGCGCGCGGTAGTGGCGCGCCAGGTGGGCATCGGCTCGGTCAAGTACGCGGACCTGTCCAAGAACCGCACCAGCGACTACGTGTTCAGCTGGGAGCACATGCTGAGTTTCGAGGGCAATACCGCGCCCTACCTGCAGTACGCCTGCACGCGCGTGCGCAGCATTTTCCGCAAGGCGTGCATCGATCCGGCGGCCCTCGCCGGGCCGATCGGAATCGACGCACCGGAGGAGCGCGCGCTGGCGCTGCGCCTGGCGCAGTTCAGCGAGGCACTGAGCTCGGTCACGCACGACGCCGCGCCGCACCTGCTGTGTGCCTACCTCTACGACCTCGCCGGCCTGTTCATGCGTTTCTACGAGAACTGCCCGATCCTGCGCGACGACGTGCCGGCTGCGGTGCGCGCGAGCCGGCTGCGCCTGGCCGACGTGGTCGCGCGCACGCTGGCCACCGGCCTCGAACTGCTCGGCATCGAGACCCCCGAGCGCATGTAGGTCGCCATTCATCGCGGCAGCCATCACCCGTAGGTCGCCATTCATGGCGACAACCGCAGTTCCGAATCGGCATTCATGCCGACGCGTGCCTGCCGGAAATCTATAGTCGGCATGAATGCCGACCTACTGGCATACTGGAGCAGGACACGCAGCAAAGGACACAGGGGCATGATCGACTTGCCTGGCCTGGGGGAGGACGAGCTGCGCCGCCGCATCCGCGCGCTCACCGGGGCCGACGAGGGTGAACGTGTCGCCGCGCTGCTCGCAGAAGCCGACGCGGCTCTCGGCGACGGTGCGACGATCACGGCAACGGCGGCCGGGCTGATCGAGGCCATCCGCGGAAAGCAGCGCTACCGCGCCGGCATCAATGCGTTGCTCGCCGAATACTCGCTGTCGAGCCGCGAGGGCGTGGTGCTGATGTGCCTGGCCGAGGCCTTGCTGCGCGTCCCCGACAGGCTCACCGCCGACCGCCTGATCCGCGACAAGCTCGGCGGCGGCGACTGGCGTGCGCACGTGGGCAACAGCCAGTCGCTGTTCGTGAATGCCTCGGCCTGGGGCCTGCTGCTGACCGGGAAGGTCGTGCGGCTGCGCGAGGAGGATACCGAGTCCGCCTGGCGCATGCTGCGCCAGACCGTGGGCCGCGCGGGCGAGCCGGCGATACGCGCCGCGATGCGGCTCGCGATGAAGATCATGGGCACGCAGTTCGTGCTGGACACCGACATTGCCGCGGCGCTGGACAAGGCGCGCGAGTGGGAAGAACGCGGCTACCGCTATTCCTACGACATGCTCGGCGAAGGCGCGCGCACCAGCGCCGATGCGCACGAGCATTTCCTGGCCTACCGCGGGGCGATCGACGCCATCGGCAGGCGCGCCGGTGCCGCCGCACCGGTTGCGGCCCCCGGCGTGTCGGTGAAGCTTTCCGCGCTGCACCCGCGCTTCGAGCTCGCGCAGGCCGAACGCGTGCGCGCCGAACTGGTGCCGCGCGTGCTGGAACTGGCCGTGGCCGCGCGCGCGCACAACATCGGCCTCACCATCGACGCCGAGGAGGCCGAACGGCTCGACATCACGCTCGAGGTGTTCGAGGCCGTCTATCGCGACCCGCAACTCACGGGTTGGGAGGGCCTCGGCCTGGTGGTGCAGTCCTACCTGAAGGCCGCACCCGCGGTGATCGACTGGCTCGTGGCACTCGCCACGCACCATGAGCGGCGCATCATGGTGCGCCTGGTGAAGGGCGCCTACTGGGACGCCGAGATCAAGCATGCGCAGACGATCGGGCTTGCTCGCTACCCGGTGTACACGCGCAAGAGCTCCACGGACCTCGCTTACCTGGTCTGCGCCGCGCGCCTGCTCGCACGGCGCGAGCGGCTCTATCCGCAGTTCGCCACCCACAATGCGCATTCGGCCGCCGCGGTGCTCGCGCTCGCCGGCGCCACCGGGGACTTCGAGTTCCAGCGCCTGCACGGCATGGGCGAGGAGCTGTACGAGGAACTGGTGGAGCAGCGCGGCGTGCCGGTGCCGGTGCGTATCTACGCACCGGTCGGGGTGCATCGCGAACTGCTCGCCTACCTGGTGCGCCGGTTGCTCGAGAACGGCGCCAACAGCTCCTTCGTGCACAACCTCGCCGACGATGCACTCGCCAGCACCACGCTGGCCGCGGATCCGCGCGCAAAGCTGCGCGCCCTCGCACTACGCCAACCGCGGCATCGCGCTGCCCCCGGCGCTGTTCGGCACCGCGCGCGCCAACGCCCGCGGCGTGGACCTGCGCGACTACGAGGCGCTGCACGCCTTCGCGGCCGGCATGGAGGCCTGGGGCGCGAGCGCGGCGCGACTGGGCTGCACGGACGGCCCGGGCTGCATCCCCGTGGTCAATCCCGCCGACCACCGCGAGGTGCTGGGCCACTACCTCCCGAGCAGCGAGCATGACATCGAGCAGGCAGCGACGCGCGCGCACGCGGTGGCCGCGGGCTGGGCCGCGACACCGTTCGCCGAGCGCTGCGGTTACCTGCGCCGAGCCGCCAGCCTGATCGAGGATGCGCTGCCCGAGCTGGCGGCCTTCTGCGTGAAGGAAGCGGGCAAGACACTCGCCGACGCGCTCGCCGAGGTGCGCGAGGCCATCGATTTCTGCCGGTATTACGCCGCGCAGGCGCAGACGCTGCTCGGCACGCACGGCCATGCGCTCGCAGCGCGCGGCCCGATTCTCTGCATCAGCCCGTGGAATTTCCCGGTCGCGATCTTCACCGGCCAGCTGGCCGCGGCCCTGGTGAGCGGCAATCCCGTGATCGCCAAGCCGGCCGAGCAGACCACGCTGGTGGCGCTGCGCGTGGCGCAGTTGTTCCACGAGGCAGGCGTGCCGCGCGAGGTGCTGCAATTGCTGTGCGGCCCCGGTGAGCCCATCGGCGAGCGGCTGCTGCCGGATGCACGCATCGCCGGCGTGATGTTCACCGGCTCCACCGGGGTGGCGCGCCATATCGCGGCGCGGCTCGCGGAGCGCGGCGGCGCGCGCGCGATGCTCATCGCCGAGACCGGCGGCCAGAACGCGATGATCGTGGACTCCACCGCGCTGCCCGAACAGGTGGTCGACGACGTGATCGCCTCGGGCTTCAACAGCGCCGGGCAGCGCTGCTCGGCGCTGCGCGTGCTCTACGTGCAGCACGAGATCGCCGACCGGCTGATCCACATGCTGATCGGTGCGATGAGCGAACTGCGCATCGGCGATCCCGCGCACGCCGCGACCGACATCGGCCCGATCATCGACCACCACGCGCGCGCGCGCCTGCAGGCGCACGTCGAGCGGCTCGCCGGGCGCGCGCGCCTGCTGCACGCCTGCAAGCTGTCGGCGGATTGCGACGAGGGCAGCTTCTTCGCGCCGCACCTGTTCGAGATCGATGCGATAGAGCGACTGCCGCGCGAGGTCTTCGGCCCGGTGCTGCACCTCGTCCGCTATCGCGCCGCCGACCTCGAACAGCTGCCGCGGCGCATCAATGCCGCGGGCTACGGGCTCACCTTCGGCATCCACAGCCGCATCCAGGGCAGCATCGACCTGCTGGCGCGCGAGATCGCCGTCGGCAACGTCTACGTCAACCGCAACATGATCGGCGCCGTGGTCGGGGTGCAGCCCTTCGGCGGCCGGGGCCTGTCGGGAACCGGCCCCAAGGCCGGCGGACCGCTGTACCTGGGACGCCTGCTGCGTGCGGTTCCCGCGCAGCCGCCGGCCTACCGCCCCCTGCCCGAGGAGACCGCGGGCGACCTGCCGCAGGCCTTCGATTGCCGCGCCGCGGTGCACGCGCTCGCCGAGTTGCAGCAGGAGTGGCGTCACAGCGGTCTGCACGCGCGCCTGGCGCCGGCTCGCGCGCTGCACGAACGCATCGCGCACGACCCCTTGCGCGAACACGATGCGCGCGGCGAACTTGCCGCGCAGCTGCAGCAACTGCTGCAGCAGGCCGAGGCGATCGGGCACGCACGCGCCCTGCCCGGCCCGACCGGCGAGAGCAACACGCTGCACCTGGACGCCCGCGGCGTGCTGCTCTGCGTCTGCCGCGAAGGCGCCGGCGAGCGCGACATACTCCTCCCTGCGCTGGCGGCGCTGCTGGCGGGCAACGCCGTGCTGTTCCTGACCGACGCCGCCACCGGCGCGCCCGTGCTGGCGGTGCGCAACCTGCTCGCTGAAGCCGGTTTCGCCGACGGGCTCACCGCCCACCACGCGCTGCCCGACATTGCCGGCATGCAGGCGGTGATAGCCGCGTGCGCGATCGACGGCGTGCTTTGTCACGGCGACCCGGCGCTGGCGCAACGCCTGAGCCACAGCCTGGCCGCTCGCGCCGGAGCGTTGCTGCCGCTGCTCGACGACGACTTCGGACCGCTCTACCTGGAGCGCTTCGTGCAGGAGAAGACGATCTCGGTTAACACCACGGCCTCGGGCGGCAACGCCGCGCTGATGTCGCAGGCGGAGAGCGATTGATGATGATGTTCGATACCGAAGGCGTGGTGCTCGCCGCGCTGATCTTCGTTGCCGCGATGCTGTATGCCTCGGTGGGGCACGCCGGCGCCTCGGGCTACCTCGCGGCGATGGCGCTGTTCGGCGTGGCGCCGGAGGTGATGAAGCCCACGGCGCTCACGCTGAACATCCTGGTCGCGCTGATCGCAACCTTCAAGTTCTACCGTGTCGGGGCTTTCTCGTGGCGCATCTTCCTGCCGCTCGCGGCGGGCTCCGTGCCGCTGGCGTGGCTGGGCGGCATGCTGGTGCTGCCGGGGCATTACTACAAGCCGCTGGTCGGCGTGGTGCTGGTCTACGCGGCCTGGGCCTCGCTCAAGCGCGCGAGCCGGCCGCCGGACGCGGCACTGCGCACGCCGTCGTCTGCGCTGCTGTTCGCCTGCGGCGCCGCGCTCGGTCTGCTGTCGGGGCTGACCGGCGTCGGCGGCGGCATCTTCCTGAGCCCGCTGCTGCTGTTCCTGCGCTGGGCCGAGGTGCGCGTGATATCGGGAATAGCGGCCGCCTTCATCCTGCTCAACTCGATCGCGGGACTGCTGGGGGTGATCCGCGTGGCGCCCGAACTGCCCGCGGCGCTGCCGCTATGGGCCGTGGCAGCGGTCGCGGGGGGCTTCCTCGGGGCCGAACTCGGCAGCCGGCGTCTCGGCAACACCGGCATCCAGCGCGCGCTGGCGCTGGTGCTCGCGGTGGCCGGCGTGAAGATGATCGCGACGGCCTGAGAGCCCGGGCTAGACGAAACGCACGCCCGCCTCGCTGAACGGCAGCTTGCGCACGCGCGTGCCGCTCAGGCTGGCCACCGCGTTGGCGAGCGCCGGCGCCACCAGCGGCGTGCCGACCTCGCCCATGCCCCCGGGCGCATCGCCGCTGGCGACGATCGCGACCTCGATCTGCGGCGTCTCCGACATGCGCAGCGGCTGGAACTGGTGGAAGTTCTGCTCCTGCACCGCGCCGTCGACGATGCTGATGCGATTGCGCAACGCGCCGGTGAGACCGGTGATCACCGCCGACTCGATCTGCGCGATCACCTGGTCGGGCCGCACCGCGATGCCCGGATCGACCGCCACCGCGATACGTGCGCAGTGCAGGTCCTTGCCGCGGCGCTGGACCTCGGCGGTCATCGCGATGTAGCTGCCGTAGCACTCCATCGACGCAATGCCGAGCGCCGCATTGGCGCCGCGTGAGCGCTTCCACTGCGCCATCGCGGCAACCTTCTCCAGCACCGCGCGCTGGCGCGGCTGCTCCGCCAGCATCTCCAGGCGGAACTCGAGCGGATCGCGCTTGCCAGCCCTGGCCAACTCGTCGATGAAGCTCTCGAAGGCAAAGGCATTCAGCGCATGGCTGACCGAGCGCCAGTAGCCCACGCGCACGCCGGTGTCCCTGATCACCACGCGCGAGCGCAGGTTCGGCACCGCGTAGACCAGGTTGCTCGCGCCTTCGGTCATGAACGGATCGAGACCGTCCTTCACCACGCCGGGAAAGGCGCGCTCCGTCACGGACTGCGAGACCATCAGGTGATCGAGCGCGATCAGCTTGCCCTTGGCATCGAGCCCGCCGCGCAGCCGGTGCAGGCTGGCCGGGCGGTAGAAGTCGTGCGTGGTGTCGTCCTCGCGCGTCCAGACCAGCTTGACCGGCACGCCCGGCACGGCCTTCGCGATCGCGGCGGCCTGCGCGATGAAGTCCACGTCGAGGCGGCGCCCGAAACCGCCGCCGATGAACTGCGAATGGATCCTCACCCGTTCCGGCGCGAGCCCGGTGCGCGCGGCGGCCACGGCCCGGGCTCCGGCGGGGTACTGCGTCGAGGTCCAGATGTCGCAGCCCTCATCGTCCACGCGGGCGAGGCAGTTCATCGGCTCCATGGCCACGTGGGCCAGCAACGGCAGTTCGTAATCGGCCTCGAGCCGCTTCGTCGCGCGCGCCAGCCCGGCATCGATATCGCCATTGGCCCTGGCCACCGCGCCGGCCTCCTCGAGGCCCGCGCGCAGCGCCGCGGCGACGGAGGCATCGGACACCGCCGTGCCCGGCCCCAGGTTCCAGCCGATCTTCAGCGCATCGCGCGCCTGCTTCGCGATCCAGAAGTGATCGGCCACCACTGCCACTCCCTCGCCGATGTCGATCACGTCGCGCACGCCCGGCATCGCCCGCGCCGCCGCCGCATCCACGCTCGCGACGGTGCCGCCGATCACCGGGCACTGGGCCAGCACGGCATGCACCATGCCCGGCTGTGTCGCATCCAGCCCGAACAGGCGTTCGCCGTGCACCTTGGCGCGCGTATCCAGCCGCTTCTGCGTCGCCGATCCGATCTGCGTGAACGCGCCCGGCGCCTTCAACGCCAGGTATTCGGGGGCCGGCACCGGCAGGTCTGCCGCGATGCCCGACAGGAAGCCGTAGCTGAGCTTGTTGCCGTTGCGGTTGTGCACGTAGCCGTCGCGGGCCTCGAGCACGCCCACATCCACCTGCCACGTCCTGGCCGCGGCTTCCAGCAGCACCGTGCGCACCGTGGCGCCGGCGCGGCGCAGCGGCACCCAGGCATCGCGAATCGAGGTCGAGCCGCCGGTGATCTGCGCGCCGATCATCGCGTTCGTGTACACCGCGGCCACCGGCGCCTGCTCGATGCCCAGGCTGGCAACCGGCACCTCGAGCTCCTCGGCCACCAGCATCGCCAGCGAGGTGTGCACGTCCTGGCCCATCTCGTTGCGGTGACAGATGAAGGTGATGCGGTTGTCGGGGTCGATGCGGATCCAGGCATTCAGCTCGACCGGCCCCTTGGCCACGCCCGCCGCGCGGCTTTGCGGCAGGTGCAGGCCGAGGATCATGCCGCCGGTGGCGGTGGCACCCAGCTCGAGGAATTGGCGGCGTTTCATGGCTCAGCCCTCCAGCGCCGTGGCGGCGTCCCTGATGGCCTGCCGGATGCGCGAATAGGTGCCGCAGCGGCAGATATTGCCGTCCATCGCGGCGGTGATCGCGGCGTCATCCGGTTTGGGATTGTTCGCGAGCAGTGCGGTGGCCGACATGATCTGCCCCGACTGGCAATAGCCGCACTGCGGCACGTCGAGGGCTTCCCAGGCCTGCTGCACGGCCTGGGCGACCTTGCCGTCGAGGCCCTCGATGGTGGTGATCGCCTTGCCGGCGGCATCCGCCGCGCGGATCACGCAGGCACGCGCCGGCTGGCCGTCGATGTGCACGGTGCAGGCGCCGCAGAGCGCCACGCCGCAGCCGAACTTCGTGCCGGGCATGTCCAGATGATCGCGCAGGATCCACAGCAGGGGCGTATCGGGCGCGGCATCGACGCGGTGCTCGCGGCCGTTGATCGTGAGCTGGAGCATGGGCGTTCTCCCGTCCTGTTATTGGCCCGCCGATTATGCACCCGGCGCTAGAACACGCGGTAACGCTTGCGCACGTGGCGCTGGCGCATCTCGATCTCGCGCCGGCCGCTCCTCGGGTGTCACCGTGGGGGTGGCCGGATGCAGGTGCGCGCGGATCTCGTCGAAGCGCACCTTCGTCGCCGTGATCTCGGGCCACTGCTCCACGGGCGGTTGCTCGCTGTAGGCCCAGCGCGGCGACAGGAAGCCCTGCGCGTGGCCCGTGGTGTCGAGCCAGTTCGGCACGCCGGGGTCGCGGTGCGCGACCACCAGGCGGATCACGCCATCGGGATCCACGTGGCTCTGCCAGCCGTTCAGCGAGGTGATCTGGCTGGCGTACTCCAGTGATTCGCCCCACAGGTTGCCGAGCTGGAAGCCGATGTAGCGCGGCGGCACCTTGATGCGGTTCTCGATCACCAGCGCCTCGTCGGGACCGAGGTCGAACACGCCGCCGGCATAGAGGTTGGTGCTCATGCCGCCGCCGGTCGCCCCCGAGGCGGCGTTGATGGTGTTGAACGCGTTGCGCGGCATCGCGATGCCCGGCATCGAGCCCTTGCGCTCGCCGTAGACGCCCATCGGGATGGTCCAGAAGGCATTCCAGAAGTGCATCTGCCCCTTCACCAGCTGGCCGAAGCGGCGTATCTCGGCGGCTGCCCGGGCCGGGGTGTAGGGCTCGGGATGCGTTCCCTCGGCACCGAGCTGCGTCATCTCGAAATGGATCGCGTCCTCGCGCGCCCAGTCGTAGAACAGCTGGCGCCCGGAGATGTAGCTGGCGTAACGCTCGGGCGGCATCGCGGGATCCACCGGGTGCGGCCGGTGCTCGACCTTCAGCGTGCAGATGTAATTGCCGGTGTGGCCCGCGGGGCGCTCGGGCGCGAACAGGATCTCGAAGCTGCCGTCGGGGTTCACCTCGATGCGCGAGCAGTCGAGCCTGCCGGTCTGCAGCTTCATGCCGGGGCGCAGTTCCGAGAGATCGCCGGTATCGCCCGACAGCCCCCCGGTGCTGGCCTCGAAGATCAGGTAGTGCGGCGCCTTGCGCCCGCTGGGCGCCGGCGCCTCGCCCTTCCAGTGCCGCGCATCGCCCATCTCGCCGCGCAGCACGTAGCTCTTGCTGCCATCGATCGGCGCGTAGAAGTAGATCGCGTCCGGGTTGTCGATGGTGCTGCGGTTGAAGATGCTGAGCGCGTTGTGGAAATGCGGCCGCACCGGATCCTCGTGGAAGGCACGCTCGATGCCGTGATGCACGAAGCCCATCAGGTAGCGATAGCCCTCGGCGAGATTGCGCTCGGTGGGCGGCGCGGGCATCAGCTGCGGGACGTCGATGCCGTCGCGGGCCCGCTGCAGCGACTCGATCATCTCGTCCCATGCCGCGCGCAACTCGCGCTTCGCATCATTGCTCGTTTCGTTCATCACCATTCCCCGTGCATGTCGTTATTGCCAGGCGCCGAGTATCGATCCCCCCGCACGCCCATGGCAACCCGGTATCGCGTCCGCAGACCGCGAAGGCCCCGGCGGTGTCGGCAGCGCTGCCTGCGCCGGGAGGCTGTCCACATACGCCCGCGCCGCGACACGATCGCAACGGGTGCGATGAAAGCCTCGTGCAAGCGCGCGCTCAGGGCCGCCAGTCCACCGCGTGATCCGCGAGATAGTCATCGACCGCGGCGCCGAGCGTCGGGTGGAATACCCCGGGACCGAAGCGCTGCATCAATTCGAATCGCTTCAGCTTGTCCTTGACCGGATCCTTCATCTCGGCGAAATGCAGCTCGATGCCGGATTCACGCAAGGTGTGCTCGAGCTCGGCGAGAATGTCCGCGGAACTCACGTCCACGCTGGTGACCGGTTCCGCCGTCACCACGACGCGGCGCACAGGGGTGTGCGAGGCGGCCACTGCCTGCAGCACGCGCGTCTGGAACAGCTCGGCATTGGCGAAGAACAACGGGGCGTCCCAGCGGAATATGACCAGGCCCGGCACCAGCCGGGCGTCAGGGTAGCGCGTGATGTCGTGGTAGCCGCGGATGCCGTCGACGCGGCCCAGCACAGCGAAGTGCGGGCGCCAACCATCCCACAGGAACTCGATGACCGCGGCGAGCACGGCCAACCCGATCCCGGGGATCGCACCGAGCACCGCGACGCCCGCGAAGCAGCCGATCGACAGCCAGAATTCCCAGCGCTGGATGCGCAGGATGCGGCGCAGGTCGGCGAACTCGAACAACCCGACGGCCGAGGCGATCACCACGGCGGCCAGCGCGCTGGTGGGCAGGTTGCGCAGCAGGTCGGGCGCGAACACCAGCAGCAGCGCGACCGCAACCGCTCCGACCACGCCGGTGAACTGGGTCTTTGCACCCGCGGTTTCGGCCACCGGCGTGCGCGAGGAGCTGCTGCTGATCGGGAAGCCCTGGAAGAAGCCCGCGGCCAGGTTGGCCGCGCCCAGTCCGATCATCTCCTGGTTGGGGTCGACGTAGCTGCGCGTCCGCGCCGCGTAGGTCCGCGACAGCACACTGGTGTCGGCGAACGACACCAGCGCCACCGCGCAGCCGCCGATCACCACGGCGCCGAGATCGGCCTGCCCGATCCACGGCAGCGCGAACGCGGGCAGTCCCTGCGGCAGCGCACCGAGCACCTTCACGCCCGCCGTCTGCCCGAGATCGAGGAAGCCGACCGCGAGCGTCGCCCCCACCACCGCGATCAGGATGCCCGGGATGCGCTGCCAGGGCTTGAGCAGGAATATCACCACCAGCGTGCCGGCACCGATGGCAAACGCCGTCCAGTTGGCCGCGCCGTGCAGCACCGCCTCGGCGATGCGCCACAGGTCGAGCAACGGACCTTCGCTCTGGATCGAGATGCCGAAGAGCTTCGGCAACTGGCTGATCAGCACCGTGAGCGCGATGCCGTTCATGTAGCCGTAGCGGATCGGCTTGGACAGCAGTTCGGTGATGAAACCCAGGCGCAGCAGGCCCGCGAGGATGCACACCAGTCCCGACACCACCGCCATCATGCCGGCCAGGGCGACGGCTCGCATCGGGTCGCCGCCCGAGAGCGGCAGCACGACCGCGAGAATCAGCGCCGCCAGCGAGGAATCCGGTCCCAGCACCAGGATGCGGCTGGGGCCGAACAGCGCATAGGCGAGCAGAGGCACGATGGTGGCGTACAGGCCGTAGATGCCCGGCACGCCCGAGGCCACGGCGTAGGCGATACCGACCGGTACCAGCATCGTGGTCAGCACGAGGCCGGCCACCAGGTCGTGCGCCAGCCACGACGGCTCGTAGCGGGTGAGCATCTGCAGGCCGGGCAGCCAGCGCTTCCAGCCGGCGAGTTCGGAGCTCACCGGGCGCGTCAGACGACCGGGCTCGGGCGGCGCAAGGGAGGAAACGTCATTGCTCACGGGCATGCGCACGCTCTCTCTGCGGTGATGAATCATCGTGCGCAAGTTACACGAAGATGCGACGCTGCGCGCACTGATGGGACCTGAACTGGCAGCGCGAAGCCCTGAAGCCGGAAGTCGCGGGACTGGGGTATCATCGGCTCGAGAATCGAACAACAACGGAGAAATTCAATGAAGCATGCGCTCAATGCCTTCCTGCTGTTGGCATTGGTCACGACGATGGCACCGCAGTCCGCCAGCGCCGGGCCCGAGGGCGCACCGCGCGTCGGCCTGGTGCTGGCGGGCGGCGGCGCGCGCGGCCTCGCGCACATCGGCGTCATCAAGTACCTGGAAGAGAACAACATCAAGGTCCACGCCGTCGCCGGAACCAGCATGGGCTCGGTGGTCGGCGGCCTGTACGCCTCGGGCATGAGCGCCGCGCAGGTCGAGGAGGTCGCGCGCACCCTCGACTGGCGCTTCGCCTTCAACGACAGCACGGCCCGCGAGCAGCAGAGCTTCCGGCGCAAGCAGGAGGATTTCGACTTCCTGATCGGCGCCAGGCTGCGCTTCAAGGACGGCAAGCTCGGCATACCGATGGGCGCGATCGAGGGTCAGCACCTCAACCTGCTGCTCCACGACCTGGTGCGGCACGTCTCGGCAATCGACGACTTCGACAAGCTGCCGATCCCCTACCGGGCAGTGGCGGCCGATGTCGTCACCGGCGACGCCGTGGTGCTGGATCGCGGGGATCTCGCGGTCGCGATGCGCGCCAGCATGTCCATACCGGGCGTGTTCGCGCCCATCGAGCTCGACGGGCATCTGCTGGTCGACGGCGGCATCGCCAAGAATATCCCGGTCGACGTGGTGCAGGGCATGGGGGTGGATCGCCTGATCGTGATCGACATCGGCACGCCGCTGGCACAGCGCGAGCAACTCGGGAACGTGCTGTCGCTGATCGGCCAGCTCACGACGATCATGACGCGCAAGAACTCCGAGCAGCAGCTCGCCCTGATGCGCGAGGGCGACGTACTGATCCTGCCCGCGCTGGATGAGGCGGGCGTCCAGACTATGAGTTTCGACAGGGTCGACGACGCTATCCGGCTCGGCTACGAAGCGGCCAGCGCGCTGGCCCCGCAGCTCGCCGCCTTCGCCTCGCCGGGCCCGGCGCAACAGGTGGCGGGCATCACGGAGCCGGGACCGCCGCGCATCGACGCGACGCGCGTGGAGACCGACGCGAACGTGTCGACAGAGTTGTTGCGCAGCCGCGTCACGCAACCGCTCGGCGAGCCGCTCGATCGCGAGCGGCTCGAGCGCGACATCGCCGAGATCTACGGCTTCGAGACCTTCAGCCGCGTGGATTACCAGGTGCAGCCAACCGCGGCCGGCAACGAGCTCGTGGTGCGCGCGATTGCCAACCCGAGCGGCGAGAACTACCTGAAGCTGGGCATGAGCTGGGACCAGGACAGCCAGGGGACCAGCGAGTTCGGTCTGCGCGCGAGCTGGCGCCAGCGCGGCATCAATGATCTCGGCGCCGAATGGTTCACCTATGGCCAGGTCGGCGGCAACTCCAACTTCGGCACCGAGTTCCACCAGCCGCTGGATCAGCTGCAGCACTACTTCGTCGAGGGTCGTTACCGCTTCGACCAGCGCAGGCTCAACCTGAGCCGCGACGCCCGTGTGCTCGCGCGCGCGCTCGTCGACGGGCACCACGTCGACCTGGCGCCGGGAATCAACTTCGGCAAGGTCGCGCAGTGGCGTGCCGGCGTTTACGCCGGCACGGCCAACACGGACGTCGAGATCGGGGCGCCGGAACTGTCATCGCGCAGCGACAACGACGGTGGCTACTTCACGGAACTGGGCTACGACTCGCTGGACCGGCCCTACTTCCCGGGCAGCGGACTGCGGCTGCTCAGCCGCTACGCCTGGAGCAACGGGAGCCTGGGGGCCAGCGAGGACTACGAGGCCTGGAACACGTCCGCGTTCGGCAGCTTCAGCCTAGGGCGCAACTCCTTCACCGCAATCGGGCGCTGGGCGGAGCTCGATCTCGATGACACCGGAAACACCGTGACCGGCTCGGACGTGTTCCTCTCGCGCGCGCCTACACGCTGGGCGGCTTCCTCGCGCTGTCGGGCTACACCAGCGATTCGCTGGCGGGGAACTACCTCGGCTTCGCGGGTCTCGCCTATTACCGCCGCCTGACCGAGCAGTCGCTGCTGCCGGTCGACATGCCGGTATACGCGGGCGCGAGCCTGGAGGCAGGCAACACCTGGCTCGATGAATCGGACGCGAGCTTCGACGACCTGATCTACGCGGGCAGCCTGTTCCTCGGTGTCGACTCGCCGGTGGGTCCGATCTATCTCGGCGTCGGGATGGGCGAGAACAGCCAGTACGCGCTGTTCCTGAAAATCGGGCAGATATTCGACTGACACGGCGCCCGTGGGTCCGCTTTCAAGCGGACATTGTCCGGCTGAAGCCGGACCCACGGGCCGACGCGCGCAGCAACCCCGGCATCAGGCCGGGTTGAAGCCCATCACCGCCTTGGTCTCGAGGAAGTCGTGGAAGCCGTGCTCGCCCCACTCGCGGCCGTTGCCCGACTGCTTGTAGCCGCCGAAGGGCGCGGCGATGTCGGTCGAGGCGCCGTTCAGGTGCACCATGCCGGTACGCAATTGCGCCGCCACGTTGCGCGCGCGCTCGATGCTCGCCGATGTGACGTAGCCCGACAGCCCGTAGACGGTATCGTTGGCGATGCGGATCGCCTCGGCCTCGTCCCGGTAGGGCAGGATCGCGAGCACCGGCCCGAAGACTTCCTCGCGCGCGATGGTCATGTCATTGCGCACGTTGGCGAAAATCGTGGGCTTCACGTAGTAGCCGGTCTCCAGTCCCTCGGGCTTGCCGGTGCCCCCGCAGACCAGTTCCGCGCCCTCGTCGATGCCGGCCTGGATCAGGCGCTGGATCCTGTCGTACTGCGCCTTGCTGACCACCGGGCCCATCGTGGTCGCTTCGGACTGCGGGTCCCCTTCCTTGACCATCGCGGCGGCGGCGCGCGCGATCGCCTTGACCTCGTCGAGGCGCGCTGCAGGCACCAGCATGCGCGTGGGTGCGTTGCAGGACTGGCCGCTGTTGCTGAAACAGCCGAGCACGTCGCGCGTCACGGCCTTCTGCAAGTCCGCATCATCGAGCAGGATGTTCGCCGACTTGCCGCCGAGTTCCTGGCAGACACGCTTGACGGTGTCGGCGGCGCTCTTGGCCACCTGGACGCCGGCGCGCGTGGAACCGGTGAACGAGACCATGTCGACTTCCGGGTGCGCGGCCAGCGCGCTGCCCACGCCGGGACCGTCGCCGTTGACGAGGTTGAACACGCCCGGCGGCACGCCGGCATCGTGCAGCACCTGCGCGAACAGGTACGCGTCGAGCGGCGCGATCTCGCTCGGCTTCAGCACCATGGTGCAGCCGGTGGCCAGCGCCGGCGCCACCTTGCAGCCGATCTGGTTCGCGGGCCAGTTCCATGGCGTGATCAACGCGCACACGCCGACCGGTTCGCGGAACACGCGCGTGCTGCCGATGTCCTCCTCGAAGCGGAATTCCTTCAGCACCTTCAGCGCGGCGCTGAAATGCCCGACGATCATGGCAGCCTGGGCCCTGGTCGCGAGCGTGATCGGTGCGCCCATCTCCTGCGAGATCGCCGCGGCGAATTCGCCATAGCGCGCCTGGTAGCCCGCGATGATGCGCTCGAGCAGCGCGATGCGCTCGGCCCGCGAGGTGCGCGAATACGCCGGGAACGCGGCACGCGCCGCCGTGCAGGCCTTGTCGACGTCCGCCGCCGAGCCCAGCGCAATTGTCGCGATCGGCTGCTCGGTGGCGGGGTTTATCACCTCCAGCGTGCGGCGCTCGACCGGATCGACCCACTGGCCGTTGATGTAGAACTGTTCGCAGCGTTGCATCGTCATCACTCCTTCTGGTGTGGGTCGGCATTCATGCCGACGGGTGCCTTTCGCTTGTGCCTGCGGCGATGCGGCGGGTTCGGCTGCGCCGACCCCTTGTCGGGCTGAAGCCCGACCTACAGCCCGACCTACAACATCGCCTCGTCGAAGGCCATGATCGTCTGCGCACCCGCCTGCACGGCCTCGGCATGCATCTGCGCGCGCGGCAGGATCTGCTCGGCGTAGAAGCGCGCCGTGAGCAGCTTGGCGCGCAGGAAGTCCGCGTTGTCGGCACCCGCCGCGAGCCGGCGTTGCGCGGCCAGCGCCGCCACGCCGACTTGCCAGCCGCCGGCCACGGTGCCGGCGAGCATCAGGAAGTTGTATGCCGCCGCGCCCGGCACCACGCCGGCGGCATCGGCATTCGCGCGGATCCAGTCGGCCGCATCCTGCAGCGCATCGATCGCGCGCGCGAGCCGCGTCCCGATGTCGGCGAGCGCGCCCGCGCCGAGCGCCGCCGCGACGCCGCGCATCTCGGCGAGCAACGACTTCATCCCCGTGCCGCCGTCGCGCAGGAACTTGCGCCCCACGAGATCCAGCGCCTGGATGCCGTTGGTGCCTTCGTAGATCGGCAGGATGCGCGCATCGCGCAGGTGCTGCGCGGCGCCCGTTTCCTCGATGAAACCCATGCCGCCATGCACCTGCACGCCGAGCGAGGTGATCTCCATCGACATTTCCGTGCACCAGCCCTTCACGATCGGCGTCAGCAGCGCGATGCGCTCCTCGTGGAACGCTCGCTCGGCGGCATCGGGCGAATGGTGGATGCGGTCCTGGCTGCCCATCGCGACGTAGGCCAGCGCGCGACCTGCCTCGGTCAGCGCCTTCATCTGCAGCAGCATGCGGCGCACGTCGGGATGATGGATGATCGGGGCACGCCCGGTCTGTCCGGCCACCGCGCCCTGCACCCGCTCGCGCGCGAAGGCCACGGCGCGCTGCAGCGATCGCTCGGAGACCGCCACCCCCTGCAGCCCCACCGAGAGCCGCGCGTGGTTCATCATCGTGAACATGCAGGCGAGGCCCTTGCCCTCCTCGCCGACCAGGTAGCCGATGGCGCCGCCGTCATCACCGAAGCCCATCACGCAGGTCGGGCTCGCGTGAATGCCGAGCTTGTGCTCGACCGAGACCGGGTAGACGTCATTGCGCGCGCCCGGGCTGCCGTCGGCATTCACGAGGAACTTCGGCACCAGGAACAGCGAGATGCCTCTCACGCCCGGCGGCGCGTCCGGCAGGCGCGCGAGCACCAGGTGGATCACGTTCTCCGTCATCCCGTGGTCACCCCAGGTGATGAAGATCTTGTTGCCGAAGATGCGGTAATGGTTCCCTTCGCGTTGCGCGCGCGCCGCCACCGCGGCGAGATCGGAGCCCGCCTGCGGCTCGGTGAGGTTCATGGTGCCGGTCCATTCGCCCGAGATCATCTTCGGCAGGTACGTGCGCTTCAGTTCATCGCTGCCGTGGGCGAGAATCGCATCGGTGGCCCCCTGGGTGAGCAGCGGGCACAGGCCGAAGGCAATGCCGCCCGACTGGACCATCTCGAGCACCGCGGTGGCGAGCACCACCGGCATGCCCTGCCCGCCGAGCTCGGCGGGAAACGGCAGGCTGCCCCAGCCGCCCTCGACGTACTGCCAGTAGGCTTCCTTGAAACCGTCTGCCTGCACCACGGCGCGGTTCTCGATGCGCGTGCCCTGACGGTCACCCGGCCAGTTGAGCGGCGCGATCACCTCCTCGGTCAGCGTGGCCACGCCCTCCAGCACCGCCTGCACGACGTCGGGGGTCGCTTCCTCCAGCCCCGGCAGCGCGGCGATTCCTGCCATGCCGACGTGCTCGTCCAGCACGAAGGCGATCTCCGTGACGGGGGCTTTGTAATCGCTCATATCGTCTCTCCGTTACAAGACCAGTTTCATCGGTGTGCATGCCCGAGCGCTGCCGTCGACCCGTGGGTCGCCATTCATGGCGACTGCAGCATCTGGAAAGCGGCTGTCGCCATGAATGGCGACCTACGGGAAGCGGTAATCCTTCATGCGCTCGCGCAGATCCTTCTTGCTCAACTTGCCCGTTGCCGTGTGCGGGAGTCCGTCGACGAAGACCACGTCGTCGGGAACCCACCACTTCGCGACCTTGCCCTCGAACCACGCGAGCATTTCCTCTCGCGTCAGCTGTTCACCCGGATGCAGCACGACGCAGAGCAGCGGCCGCTCGTCCCAGCGCGGATGATACGCGCCGATCACCGCCGCCTCGGCCACGGCCGGGTGCGCCACCGCGGTGTTCTCGAGATCGATCGAGCTGATCCACTCGCCGCCGGACTTGATCACGTCCTTGGTGCGGTCGGTGATCGCGACGTAGCCGCGCCGGTCGATGGTCGCGACGTCGCCGGTCTCGAACCAGCCCTCGTCGTCGTGCGCATCGCCCTTGCCGATGCGGAAATACTCGGCACAGATCCACGGCCCGCGCACCTTGAGCGCACCGAAGGATACACCGTCCCAGGGCAGTTCCTTGCCCGCGGCGTCGACGATCTTCACCTCCACCCCGTAGACGGGCCGCCCGACGCGCAGGCGCTGCGCCCACTGTTCCTCGCTGCTCAGCGTGTCGAAATCCGCGCTCGGTGAATTGAAGGTCCCCATCGGGCTCATCTCGGTCATGCCCCAGGCATGGTGCACGTGCACGCCATGCTCGTGCTCGAACTCCTCCATGATCGTACGCGGGCAGGCCGAGCCGCCGACGATCACCCGTCGCAGCGAGGGAACCTGCTTCCCGGTCCGGTCCAGGTGCGTCAGCAGCGCGAGCCAGACCGTGGGCACGCCGGCCGTCACCGTGACGCCCTCGCCCTCGATCAGCCGCTGCAGCGTCTCGCCGTCGCCCATCTTCGGGCCCGGGAATACCAGCTTCGCGCCGACCGCGGCGGCGCCGTAGGGGATGCTCCAGGCGTTGACGTGGAACATCGGCACCACCGGCATCACGACCTCGCGCGCCGAGAGGCTCATCACGTCGGGCATCAGGCAGGCGTAGGTGTGCAGTACGAGCGCGCGATGGCTGTAGACCACTCCCTTGGGATTGCCCGTGGTGCCGGAGGTGTAGCACATCGCGCAGGCGCTGTTCTCGTCGAGTTCCGGCCAGTCGAAGGTATCGGGCTCGCCGGCGATCAGCGTCTCGTAGTCGACGGCATTGCGCAGGGTGGTCTTCGCCGCCGCGCCCGCCGGCCCGAGGATCACGAAGCCCTCGACGCAGCCGAGGCGGTGCTTCAGCGCTTCCAGCAGCGGCACGAAGGCCGGGTCGACGAAGAGCCAGCGGTCCTCGGCGTGCTCGACGATGTACTCGATCTGCTCCGGGAACAGGCGCGGGTTGATCGTATGGCACACGAAGCCCGCGCAGGACGTCGCGAAGTAGACCTCCAGGTGGCGGTAATCGTTCCAGGCCAGCGTGCCGATCCGCTCGCCCTGGAGGATACCGAGCCGCGCGAGCGCATTGGCCAGCCGCGCGCTGCGCGCGAAGGCCTCGCGATAGGTGTAACGGTGCAGCGGCTGGTCGGCGGTGACCGACACGACCTCGGCATCGCCATGGAACTTGCGCGCATGCTCCATGATCGAGGTGATCGTCAGCTGCCGGTTCATGATCAGACCCAACATCGGGATTCCTCCGCTCTTATTGTCTTCGAGGCCGCGCATTGTCGCAGGTGGCGCACGGCGGCGGGCTGTCAGTGTAGCGGCAAGCACCCGGCAATTCAGCCATTTCGATGGCTTATGTCCGGCATCCGCGGCGATGATTGCGCGTATACTCCGCCGCCACGGCGGGTGCCGCCGGGGCGGCCCGCGCGGGCGCCGGACAGGGGAACCGGGGATGCAGCAGAACACGTCCGAGGACCAGGATTTTCGCGAGCTGATGAGCGATGTGCGACCGCTCGCCGGCGATGTGCAACTGCATCTCAAGCGCGCGCCCGAGATCACGCCCGGCACGCTCGCCCGGCGGCTCGCGGCCGAATCCCTGGTGCGCAAGGACGGCAACTTCCTCTCCGACTCGCACATTCCGCTGGTCGAACCGCACGCGGAACTGAGCTTCATCCGCCCCGGCGTG
The DNA here is from genome assembly GCA_016718385.1 of Gammaproteobacteria bacterium. GTDB lineage: Bacteria > Pseudomonadota > Gammaproteobacteria > Pseudomonadales > UBA5518 > UBA5518. The sequence continues at coordinate 225,731 of JADKDK010000004.1, read as the reverse complement.
CAGTACGGCGTGTTCAAGCGCCTGCGCCTGGGCGACTACCGCTTCGATTCGCGCCTCGACCTGCACGGCCTCACGGTGGAGCAGTCGCGCGATGCCCTGTGGCGCTTCGTCGCCGACTGCATGAAGCACGACGTGCGCGCCGCGCTGATCAACCACGGCAAGGGCGCCGGGCGCAGTACGCCGGCGCTCCTGAAGAGCTGCGTGGCGATGTGGCTGCCGCAGTTCGCCGAGGTGCTGGCCTTCCATTCCGCGCCGCGCCACCTCGGCGGCACCGGCGCGACCGTGATCCTGCTGCGCAAGAGCGAGCGGGCACGGCAGGAGAATTTCGAGAAACACAGCAAGCGCGCTCGCTGAGCGCCGGCACACATCGATCGGGAGAACCGCCATGGAGCCGGACGGAAACGAACAGCAACGCGAGCTCGCGCGTGCCACCGACGTGGCGATCCGGCTCGGCGCACTGGCCCTGCTGATCGGCTGGTGCGCCGTGATCGTGGCGCCCTTCCTGCTGGCCATCGCCTGGGGCTGCATCATCGCCATCGCGCTCCACGGTCCGTTCCTGGTGCTCAGCCAGTGGCTCGGCGGGCGCCGCACGCTCGCCGCCACGCTGCTGGTGCTGGCGCTGCTCGCAATGATCGTCGTGCCCGGGGTGATGCTCGGCGGTTCGCTCGCCGACGACATCCAGGCGGTGGTCGGGGCCTTCCAGGAAGGGCGGCTCCAGGTGCCACCGCCGTCGCAGAAGGTCGCGTCGTGGCCGATCGTGGGAGAGCGCGTGCACGCCATCTGGCTGCAGGCATCGCAGAACCTCGAATCCGTGCTGGCCACCCTGGGGCCGCACATGAAACCCGTGGCGAGCTGGGTCCTGAGCTCGGCGGCGCAGTTCGGGCTCGGCCTGATGCAGTTCGTGTTCGCCATCGTGATCAGCGGCGCGCTGCTCGCCAGTGCGAAGGCGGGAGGCAACGTGGCGCGCGCACTGGCGACGCGGCTCGCCGGCGCGCGCGGCGCGCAGTTCACGGCACTCGCTGCCGCCACCGTGCGCGGTGTCACGCGCGGCATCCTCGGCGTGGCGCTGATCCAGGCCCTGCTGGCCGGCGCCGCCCTGTTCCTGGCCGGCGTTCCCGCGGCCGGACTGTGGACGGCGCTGGCGCTGGTGCTCGGCGTGGTGCAGCTCGGCGTGGGCATCATCATGGTGCCGGCCGCGATCTGGCTGTTCTCCAGCGCCGATACCTTCACCGCGGTCGCCTTCGCGGCCTGGACCGTGCTGCTGATGCCACTGGACAACGTGCTCAAGCCGCTGCTGATGGGCCGCGGCCTGAACGTCCCCGTCACCGTGATATTCGTCGGCGCCATCGGCGGGTTCATCACCCAGGGCATCATCGGGCTGTTCGTCGGCGCGGTCGTGCTGGTGCTCGGCAACGAGCTGTTCCGCGCCTGGGTCGCGCCCGCGACGGACGCGGATCCCTAGGCGCCGTCAACCGCGAACGCCAGCAGCTCGGCGCCGCCGTCCACCAGGTCGCCGGGTCTGAAGTAGAACTCGCGCACGGACCCCGCGGCGGGCGCGCGAATGGTGTGTTCCATCTTCATCGCCTCCATGATCAGCAGCGCGTCGCCCTTCGCGACGCGCTGGCCGGGGTCGACCAGCAGCGTGACCACGGAGCCGTTCATCGGCGCGGCGAAGGCCTGCGCGCCGGTGTGCTCGACGTCCTCGCCGAGATCCGGTTCGACGAGCGCGAACTCGGTCGCGCCGCAGGCATCGAACAGCGTGTAGACGCGATCGTGCGGCACCACGGTGACACGCTCGATGTGTGCCTCCACGTTGGCGACCAGTTCGTTGCCCTCGAGGCGGCCGGCGAGCATCAGGCCGTGGCCCTCGTGCTGCATCCGGTAGCGCCGCGCGCTGCCCTCGCCGATCTCCTCCAGCGTCACCTGCTGGGCGCTGCCGTTCATCAGCAGCCCGAGGCGGTGGATCCGCGGTTCTCCCATGCGCCAGGCATTACCGAGGTGCCACGGGGAGAAGCTGTCGGCGCTGCGGCTCGCGCGCTCGGCGACCTGGCGCTCGCGCGCGAGCAGCAGGTAGAGCGCCGCCAGGGGGAGCTGGCGCGCGCGCGAGCCACCGGCATCGCGGAATATCGCATCGGCGTGCTGCTCGATGAACGCGGTGTGCACCTCCTCCGCGGCAAAGGCCGGATGCGCGACGAGGTTGTGCAGGAAGGCGATGTTGGTCGTGAGCCCGCCGATGCGGTACTCGACGAGCGCGCGCTTGAGGCGCGCCAGCGCGCGCGGGCGCGTCTCGTCCCACACGACCAGCTTGGCGATCATCGGATCGTAATGGATGCTGACATCGTCGCCCTGCACGACGCCGGTGTCCACGCGCACGTGCTCGCTCTCCTGCGGCGGCTGCAGCCAGGCCAGCCGCCCGGTGACCGGCAGGAAATCGTTGCGCGGGTCCTCGGCGTAGATGCGCACCTCGAGCGCGTGCCCGTGCACCGCGAGTTCCTCCTGGCGCCGCGGCAGCGGCTCCCCGGCCGCCACGCGCAGTTGCCATTCCACGAGGTCCTGGCGCGTGATCATCTCCGTGACCGGGTGCTCCACCTGCAGCCGCGTGTTCATTTCCATGAAATAGAACTCGCCGCCCGCGCTGAGCAGGAACTCCACTGTGCCCGCGCCGCGGTAACCGATGGCCTCGGCCGCGCGCAGCGCCGCGTGTCCCATCGCGCTGCGCACCGCCGGCGTCATGCCGGGCGCCGGCGCCTCCTCCACCACTTTCTGGTGGCGCCGCTGCAGCGAACAGTCGCGCTCGAACAGGTAGACGCCGTTGCCGTGGTTGTCGCAGAAGACCTGGATCTCGACGTGGCGCGGACGGATCAGGCATTTCTCGACCAGCATGTGGCTGTCGCCGAAGGCCTTGTCGGATTCGCGCCGCGCCGCGGCCAGCGCCTCGGGGAATTCGGCCGCGCTGTCGACGCGACGCATGCCCTTGCCGCCGCCGCCGGCCGCGGCCTTGAGCAGCACCGGGTAGCCGATGAGCGCGGCCTCGGCGAGCAGCAGCGCGTCGTCCTGGTTCTCGCCGTGGTAACCCGGCACCAGGGGCACCGCGGCGTCTTCCATGATGCGCTTGGCCGCGCTCTTGGAGCCCATCGCCGCGATCGCCTCCGGCGGAGGGCCGATGAACACCAGGCCGTTGTCGGCGCACAGTTGCGCGAAAGCGGCATTCTCGGACAGGAAGCCGTAGCCGGGATGGATGGCCTGGGCGCCGGTGGCGCGCGCGGCCGCGATGATGCGCTCGCCGCAGAGGTAGGACTCGCGCGGCGCCGCGGCACCGATGTGCACCGCCTCGTCGGCCATGCTGACGTGCAGTGCATCGCGGTCGGCATCGGAGTACACCGCCACGGTGTGGATGCCGAGGCGGCGCGCGGTGCGGATCACGCGGCAGGCGATTTCGCCGCGGTTGGCGATCAGGATCTTTTCGAACATTTCCACCCACCTCGTGAGGCCGGCTTCAGCCGGACGTCTTGTCGGAACGATCACGATGTTCGGCTGAAGCCGAACCTACAGCCGCGATGTGCTCGGGCGGACATTTCCCGGGCGGACATCGTCCGGCTGAAGCCGGACCTACATGCGGAACACGCCGAAACGCGTGGGCTCGATCGGCGCGTTCAGCGACGCCGAAATGCCCAGCCCCAGCACCATGCGCGTCTCGGCGGGGTCGATCACGCCGTCGTCCCACAACCGCGCCGAGGCGAAATAGGGATGGCCCTGTTCCTCGTAACGCTCGACGATCGGGCGCTTGAACCCGGCCTCCTCCTCGGCGCTCCAGGTCTCGCCCTGGCGTTCCTTCTGGTCGCGCTTGATCTGCGCCAGCACGCCGGCGGCCTGTTCGCCGCCCATCACCGAGACGCGCGCGTTCGGCCACATGAACAGCAAGCGCGGATCGTAGGCGCGCCCGCACATGCCGTAGTTGCCCGCGCCGAAGGAGCCGCCGATCAGCACGGTGAACTTGGGCACCGCGGCGCACGCGACCGCGGTCACCATCTTGGCGCCGTGCTTGGCGATGCCGCCGGTCTCGTACTGGCGGCCCACCATGAAGCCGGTGATGTTCTGCAGGAACACCAGCGGGATGCCGCGCTGCGCGCACAGCTCGATGAAGTGCGCGCCCTTCTGCGCCGACTCGCTGAACAGGATGCCGTTGTTGGCGACGATGCCCACCGGGTAGCCCCAGATGCGCGCGAAGCCGCAGACCAGCGTGGTGCCGTAGAGCGACTTGAACTCGTCGAATTCCGAGGCGTCGACGATGCGCGCGATCACCTCGCGCACGTCGTAGGGCTTGCGCGTATCGCGCGGAATCACGCCGTATATCTCGTCCGCGGCGTAGCGCGGCTCGCGCACGGGCGCCACGTCGAGCGTGAGGTTCTTCACGCGGTTCAGGCGCGCCACGGCGCGGCGCGCCAACTCCAGCGCGTGATGGTCATTGCGCGCGTAGTGGTCCGCCACGCCCGAGGTGCGGCAATGCACGTCGGCGCCGCCCAGTTCCTCGGCGCTGACGATCTCGCCGGTCGCCGCGCGCACCAGCGGCGGGCCGCCGAGGAAGATCGTGCCCTGCTCGCGCACGATGATCGCCTCGTCGGCCATCGCCGGCACGTAGGCCCCGCCCGCGGTGCAGGAGCCCATCACCACCGCGATCTGCGCGATATTGCGCGCCGACATATTGGCCTGGTTGAAGAAGATGCGCCCGAAGTGCTCGCGGTCCGGGAACACCTCGTCCTGGCGCGGCAGGTTCGCACCGCCCGAATCCACCAGGTAGATGCACGGCAGGTTGTTCTCCGCGGCAATGGTCTGCGCCCGCAGGTGCTTCTTCACGGTGAGCGGATAGTAGGTGCCGCCCTTGACGGTCGCGTCGTTGGCGACGATCACGCACTCCTGCCCGCTGACGCGCCCGATGCCGGTGACGATGCCGGCCGCCGGCACGTCCTCGTCGTAGACGCCCATCGCGGCGAGCGCGGAGAACTCGAGGAAGGGCGCGCCGGGATCGAGCAGCGCGTCGATGCGCTCGCGCGGCAGCAGCTTGCCGCGGCTCGTGTGCAGCGCGCGCGCCTTCTCGCCGCCGCCGCCGCGCGCCACGGCCAGCTTCCCGCGCAGCTCCTGCACCTGCGCCTGCATGGCCGCGCGGTTGTCGGCGAATTCCTGGCTGCGCGTGTTGAGCGCGCTCTGGATCACGTTCATGACTGGTCCCCGTGCCCGCTCAGCGGGTTTCGTTGAACAGTTCGCGCCCGATCAGCATGCGGCGGATCTCGGAGGTGCCCGCGCCGATCTCGTAGAGCTTGGCGTCGCGCAGCAGCCGCCCGGTCGGGTAGTCGTTGATGTAGCCGTTGCCGCCGAGGATCTGGATCGCATCGAGCGCCGCCTTCGTCGCCGCCTCGGCGGTGTACAGGATCACCGCGGCGGCGTCCTTGCGCGCGGTCTCGTTGCGATCACAGGCCTTCGCCACGGCATAGAGGTAGGCGCGACTCGCGTTGAGCGCGGCGTACATGTCGGCGACCTTGCCCTGGACCAGCTGGAACTCGCCGATGGACTGGCCGAACTGCTTGCGCTCGTGCATGTAGGGAACGACCACGTCGAGACAGGCCTGCATGATCCCGACGGGGCCGCCCGAGAGCACCACGCGCTCGTAGTCGAGGCCCGACATCAGCACCGCCACGCCACCGTTCTCGCGCCCGAGCACGTTACCGGCCGGCACCTCGCAGTCCTCGAACACCAGCTCGCAGGTGTTGGAGCCGCGCATGCCGAGCTTGTCGAGCTTCTGCGCGCGCGAGAAGCCGGGGAAATCGCGCTCGACGATGAAGGCCGTGATACCGCGCGAGCCGGCCGCGGGATCGGTCCTGGCGTAGATCACGTAGACGTTGGCGTCGGGCCGTTGGTGATCCACATCTTGTTGCCGTTCAGCACGTAGCGATCGCCGCGCTTCTCGGCGCGCAGGCGCATGCTGACCACGTCGGAACCGGCGTTCGGCTCGCTCATCGCCAGCGCGCCGACGTGCTCGCCGCTCACCAGTTTCGGCAGGTAGCGGCTCTTCTGCGCCTCGCTGCCATTGCGGTGGATCTGGTTCACGCAGAGATTGGAGTGAGCGCCGTAGGAGAGGCCCACCGCGGCCGAGGCGCGGCTCACCTCTTCCATCGCGACCGCGTGCGCGAGGTAGCCCATGCCGCTGCCGCCATACTGCTCCGCGACCGTCATGCCGAGCAGCCCGAGTTCGCCGAACCTGCGCCACAGGTCTGCGGGAAAATTGTTGTCGCGATCTATCGCCGCGGCGCGCGGCGCGAGCTCTGCGGCGCAGAAGGCCGCGACGGTATCGCGCAGCATGTCGATATCTGCGCCGAGATCGAAGTTCAACGCGGGCCAGGAAATGCTCATCGGTTCGCCCTCCGGCGTGCGGGTCGGGTGGGTGCGGATTCGGCGCCGGCGAGCGAGGCAAGGCAGCCTGCCTCGACGGCGTCGAGCTCGGCCAGCATCGCCTGCAGGTCCGCGAGCCGCGCCTGCAGCGCCACGCGCTGCTCGCGCACGCGTTCGAGCAGGCGCCGCAACTGCTGTTCGTTGCCGTGCTCCGGATCGTACATCGCGATGATCTCGCGGCTCTCCTCGAGGCTCAGGCCGAGGCGCTTGCCGCGCACGATCAGCTTGAGACGCGTGCGGTCGGCCGCCGAGTAGACGCGCGCCTGTCCGCGGCGCGCCGGCGCCAGCAGGCCGAGCTCCTCGTAATGGCGCATGGTGCGCGCGGTGATGCCGAACTCCTGCGCGAGCTCGCGGATCGTGTAGCTCTGCTGCATCGCAGCGTCCCCGGATGGTGGCGCGGAAACGATACCTGCCGTTTACGTTAACGTCAACTTCTGGAGGGTGGCGAGGGGCGAGCCTGGAGCGCGCGCGGCCGCCGCCTGGCACATCCCTGTGCGGCGGCTACGCGTGTTGCCGAAATCGCTCCCGGCGATTTTGGCATCCACATGTCCGCTCGCGCTCCAGGCTCGCCCCTCGCCACTGGAGGTTCAAACGCTGTTATCACCAACCCATGACGGATTTCACGAAGGGGATGCTGAGCCGCCGCCCGGCGCCCAGCGATGCGGTATCCAGACGATCGAGCACGGCGATCAGCGCCGCCATGCCGCGCGGACTGCGCTGCCAGACGAAGCGCGCCACCCCGGGCTCCAGCGTGATGCCGCGATTGTGCGCGCGCAGCACCAGCGCGGCGATCTTGCCCTCGTCCGCGGGCTCGCCCAGCGCGCCGATCGCCCCGCCCTGCAGGCGCGAGCGCAGGTCCGCCAGCACGAGCCCGGCCTGCTGCGGCGGCCGCGCCGCGGCCAGCAGCAGGCGGCAACCGGTTTCCAGGCAGCGGTTGTAGAGATGGAACATCGCCTCTTCCCAGTCGCGCCGGCCCGCGACCGCGTCCGCGTCGTCGAGGCAGAGCAGTGCGTGCGCCTCCAGGCCCGCGAACAGCTCCGCCGGCGGCGCGTCCCGCAGCTCGCCGAGCGGCAGGTAGACGATCGCGCCCCCGCGCGCCTCGACCTCGTGGCAGCCGGCCTGCAGCAGGTGGGTGCGACCACTGCCGGGCGGCCCGTGCAGGAAGAGGCTGCCGTGGCCGGCCGCGAGGAAATGGCGCAGGGCTTCTACCGCCGCGCGATTCTGCGCGCAGACCAGGAAGTTCGCGAACGAGGCCTCGTCGGGGAGGCGCACCGGCAGCGGCAATTGCGTGGGCATCAGGCCCCCCCCCCCCGGGCCCGCCGCCGCCGGCCGGGGGGGGGGGGGGGGGCGCCCCGCCCCGCCGGGGGGGGGGGGGGGGGGGGGGGGCCGGGGGCCCGCGGGGGGGGCGGGGGGCGCGCCCGCCCCCGCCGCCGGGCGGCGGCGGCGGGGGGGGGGGGGGGGGGGCCCGGGGCCCCCCCGGCCCGCGGGGGCGGTTCGGCCCCGGCGACGCGCCGGGCGCGATCTCCTGCGCCGCGACGGCCGGCCCGTAATAGCGACTGGCGCGGTAACGCTCGTGCACGTGGCGCAGCAGCACCATGATCACCGCCGACACCGGCAGCGCCAGCAGCACGCCGGTGAAGCCGAACAGCTGCCCCCCCGCCATCACCGCGAAGATCACCACCACCGGGTGCAGGCCGATGCGATCCCCGACCAGTTTCGGCGTGAGGTACATGCCCTCCAGCATCTGGCTCAGCACGAACACCAGCGCGACCCAGAGCAGCGGCACCCAGTCGCCGAACTGCACCAGCGCCGCGACCGCGGCGGCGGCCACGCCGAGCACCAGACCCAGGTAGGGCACGATGCTCGCGAGCCCCGCGAGCACGCCGATCAGCAGCGCGAGGTCCAGGCCGACCAGCATGAGCCCGAGCGTGTAGCAGAAACCGAGCGCCAGCATCACCAGCAGTTGCCCGCGGATGAAGGCGCTGACGACCTCGTCGCATTCGCGCGCCAGCGCCACCGCGGTGGGCTCCCAGGCGCGCGGCAGCACGCCGCGCACCCGGGCGATCATCACGTCCCAGTCGCGCAGCAGGTAGAACGTCACGACCGGCACCAGCACCAGGTTCGCGAACCAGCCGAGCAGCGCGAGCGAGGAAGTGGTGGCCGAACTGAGCACGCGCTGCGCGATGCCGCCCGCGCTCTGCCAGTTCGCCATCAATGCGTCCTTGATGTCCTCGAGCGGGATGTCGCCTTCGCCGACGCTGAACTGGTGCTGCAGCCAGGGCAGCAGCGTGGCGCGAAACCACTCCACCACCACCGGCACCTTGGCCGCCATCACGTGCATCTGGCGCCCGAGCAGCGGCACCAGCACCAGCACCAGCAGCACGATCAGCAGCGTCATCACCAGGAACACCAGGCTCACGGCCACGGCGCGCCCCAGCCCGGCGCGCTCGAGGCGATCGACCGCCGGATCCCACAGGTAGGCCAGCGCGAGCGCGACGAGAAAAGGCGTCAGGATCGGACCCAGCAGGTGCAGCAGCAGGCCGGCCAGCAACAGCAGGCCGAACCCCAGCAATCGTTGCGTGGCGCTCGCGGCGGCCGTCGCCGGTTCCGTCATCGCGCTCAACCCCCGACCCAGCGGTAGTGCAGCTCGCCCTCGGCGCCGGCGTTGCTCAACTGCGACAGCAGCGCGATCTCGCGCGCCACCGACGCGAAGTTGCTGTCGGTGACGATGTCGAAGAACAGGGTATCGCGATCGATGAGCACCAGCTGCACGCCGCGCACCGAGGTCATCGCCTTCAGCAGCCGCGAGAGTTTCTCGTAGGCCGCGAAGCCGGCCACGCCATCGACGCGCAGGCGCAACTGCTCGGTGTTCGCGATCCCGGTCTGCACCGCGTAGCGCGCCGCCACCGCATCGGCCATGAAATCCACGAGTTGCCCGGCAAGCCCGTCCAGCGTCGGCGCGCTGCCCGAACCGTCGCTGCCCGTCGCGTTGCTGCGGACCAGGGCGTCGGTCGCACCGTCGCCGGGCGCGCCATTCGCCTGCTCGCACCATCGCTCGCCCGGCCAGCGTCGGCGCGGCATCACCGCCGCGATCCCGCCCGGTGCGCGCCGTCCTGCCAGCCCAGGTAACGCCATTCGCCGAGCCATGAGCCATCGCTGGCGCGCACCAGCCTGCCGACCAGCACCGACTCGGCGCCGTAGCGCGCGGACGCGCGCCGCGTCGCCTCGGCGTCCAGCGCCGCCACCTGCTCCGGGGTGAGCGCGGCGCTGTCCTCGATGTCCATCTGCGGGAACAGCAACGGCATGGCGCGGCGTGCCGCATGGAAGCTCAGCCAGTCGGCGACCGTGGTGTCGACGGCGCTGCTCAGCAGGCGCGGCCCCGCGCCGTCGTCGAGCGTGAGCCAGAGCAATGTCGCCGGGCGGTTGGGCGGCAGGATCGGCTCGCCGGCGCGACGCAGGATGTCGTCCACCGCCCGCGGCGGGAACACCACGTGGAGCCCCGGCTCCCGGGCGGGCCCGCTGTCGCGCGGCGGGTAGTCGATCTGCGTGAAGTAGAACTGCAGCAGGTAGTTGTTGGCGCGCGGCAGCGCCGCGGCAACGCCGGGGTTGTCGAGCACGCCTGCCGATCCCGCGACCTTGACCAGCACCTGCCGGAAGCCGGTGTCGACCGCGACCGCGCGCGCCTGCTCGTCCTGGCTCGCGACCGGCACGTTCGCCTCGTAGAGTCCCTTGACCGTTTCCGCCCGGACCGCCAGCGCGAGCAGGCCGAGGACCAGGCAGAAAAAGCCCCGGCGAGCGATTTGTAGACTCATGCGTGTCATGGCGCTGCGATCCGATGGTGCGAGGCATTCTATCAGGCCGGCACGCTTCACACCGCGGCTGCCGCGGTTTGCTGGCGTCGACGGGCTGCTGCTAGAATCGCGCGCCCCAGCGAAGGCGAACGCCCATGTCCGAAGCCAGCAACGACGGTCTGTCCTACAAGGACGCGGGGGTCGATATCGACGCCGGCAATGCCCTGGTCGCGAACATCAAGGGCGTGGCGCGCCGCACCCGGCGCCCCGAGGTGCTGGGCGGGCTCGGCGGCTTCGGCGCGCTGTGCGAGATTCCCAAGCGCTACAAGGAACCGGTGCTGGTCTCCGGCACCGACGGTGTCGGCACCAAGCTGCGCCTGGCTATGCAGCTCGGCATCCACGACAGCATCGGCATCGACCTGGTGGCGATGTGCGTCAACGACCTCTTGGTCGCCGGCGCCGAACCGCTGTTCTTCCTCGATTACTACGCCACCGGCCGGCTCAACGTCGACGTGGCGACCCGGGTCATCCAGGGCATCGGCACCGGCTGCGAGCAGGCAGGCTGCGCGCTGGTCGGCGGCGAGACCGCCGAGATGCCCGGCATGTACGAGGGCGAGGATTACGACCTCGCCGGCTTCTGCGTCGGCGTGGTGGAGAAGAGCCGGATCATCGACGGCAGCCGCGTGGCGCCGGGCGATGCCCTGATCGCGCTGGCCTCGAGCGGCGCGCACTCCAACGGCTACTCGCTGATCCGCAAGATCCTCGAGCTGAGCGGTGCCGCGCTCGACGCCGATCTCGACGGCCGCTCGCTCGGCCAGGCGCTGATGGCGCCGACGCGCATCTACGTCAAGCCGCTGCTCGCGCTGATCGAGGAGGGCCAGGTGAACGCGCTCGCGCACATCACCGGCGGCGGCCTGCTCGAGAACATCCCGCGGGTGCTGCCCGCGGGCAGTTGCGCCGTGCTCGATGCCGCCAGCTGGCAGGAGCCGGAGCTGTTCCGCTGGCTCGCGCGTGCCGGCAAGGTGGCGCGCATGGAGATGTACCGCACCTTCAACTGCGGCGTTGGCATGGTGGTGTGCGTGCCCGCGGCCCAGTGCGACGCGGCAATCGCGCAACTCACGCCGCGGGCGAGAACGCCTGGCGCATCGGCCACATCGAGACCGCGGCTGCGGGCAGCGAACAGGTGCGCATGCTTGGCGGCTGAGGCGCACCCGTCCACGCAGCCCTGCCGCCTGGTCGTCCTGATCTCGGGCAGCGGCAGCAACCTGCAGGCTTTCATCGACGCCTGTCGCGATCCGGCCTACCCCTGCACCGTCTCCGCGGTGATCAGCAACAGGGCCGGCGTGCGTGGCCTGGAGCGCGCGCGGGAAGCGGGCATCCCGGCCGAAGTCCTGGACCACAAGGCCTTTGCCAGCCGCGAGGACTTCGATGCCGAGCTCGCGCGGCGCATCGACGCGCACGCCCCCGACCTCGTGATCCTGGCCGGCTTCATGCGCATCCTCACGCCCGGCTTCGTGCGCCACTACGCCGGGCGGCTGCTGAACATCCACCCGTCCCTGCTGCCGCGCCATCCGGGACTGCACACCCACCAGCGCGCGCTCGAAGCGGGCGACACCGAGCACGGCGCCACGGTGCACTTCGTCAGCGAGGACCTCGACGGCGGCCCCGCGATCGTGCAGGCCCGGGTAGCGGTGCTGCCCGGCGACACGCCGGAAACGCTCGCGGCGCGCGTGCTCGAACGCGAGCACCTGATCTACCCGCTGGCGGCGCGGCTCTACGCCGAAGGGCGCCTGTGCCTGCAGGGCGAACGCGCCGAGCTCGACGGCAGCCCGCTGCCAGTGCATGGCATGCCGCTCGACGCCTGAGCGCCGGGCACCGTTGCGGCCGATCCTGTGCTGCAGCGGCACTCCGCACTCGTGGCACTATCGATATGAAAAAAATTGCCTGAGTCAGTTGCTTGACTTATCCTTGCCGACGGGTGGATAGTCAGTCACACGACTCACACAGGACGGAACCATGATAGCCGCCAAGCACAGTGACAAGCGCGAACGTCTGGTCGATGCCGCGCGCGAGCTGTTCCATCGGCGCGGCTACGGCGAGACCAGCCTGGCCGACATCGCACGCGAGTCCGGCGTGCCGGTGGGCAACGTCTACTACTACTTCAAGACCAAGGAAGATATCGCAGCGGCGGTCATCGAGCAGCACCGCGCCCACATGACGGGCATCGCGCAGCTCGCCGAGACCCGGCCCACGGCGAGGGAGCGCATCCTGAGCATGCTCGACAGCCTCGCCTGCGGCTGCGACTCGATCGCGCACAGCGGCTGCCCGATGGGCTCGTTGTGCGTCGAGTTCGGCAAGCGCGACACGGCGCTGCGCGAGGAGGCCAACCGCCTGCTGCTGCGCATGATCGAATGGGTCGAGCGCCAGTTCGCCGGCATGGGGCGCGGCGATGCGCGCGCGCTGGCGATCCAGCTGGTATCCACGGTGCAAGGCGCGAGCGTGCTCGCGCTGGCGATGCGCGATCCGGGCATCCTGCGCCAGGAACTGGCGCGCATGAAAACCGTGGTCGAGGGGCTGGCATGATTTTTTCGCGCTATTCAAGTCAGCCAACCAACACATTTTTCGGAGAATTTAAGTTGGTTAACTCACTCACAATCGCGGATCGCTGCCCTGCGTGCAGCGCCGCCAACCAGAACCCGCACTGCCGGCAGCGGTCGCTGCCGGGACGCCGGGCACCTGCCACGAGCAGGGTTCCTGCCGCCACCCCACGAGGGAAGGAGCACGCCATGAAAACCGCAACGAACACCCGCACCAGCCTGCGCAACGGCACCCGTCGTGGCACGCTGGCGCTGCTGCTGGCCGCGACGCTGGGCATCGGCGGCCACGCCGCGAACGCGGCGCCGGCGCCATCGGCCGCCGAGCTGGAGCACTGCCTGCACCGCGCGGGACTGGCACTGGATTTCGACCAGCGCGACATGCGCCTGCTGAGCGCGCAGAAGTTCTCGCTCGGGCGCGAGCGTCACATGATCGCGCTCAACACCGAGATCGTGAGGGGAAACACGGCGATGAACCCACGGCTCTACTGCACGGTGGAGCGCGGCGGCGAGATCAGCCTGCTGCAGACCATGCCCCGCCTGCCGCACCGCCCGCCGACGGCCCTGGTCGCCAAGTAGGAGCGGGCCATCCCGGTGCGTTGGTCGCCATCCCTGGCGGCGGCACCGGGAGGGCACCTGTCGGCATGCATGTGCTGCCGACCACGACGTCGCCATTCATGGCGACAGCACCATTCCTGGCGGCACCTGCCGGCACGCGCGCGCCGACCCACAGACGTCGCCATTCATGGCGACCCACAGGGGCCGAGGCTCAGGCGCGAGGCAGCGTGACCCCGGTCTGGCCCTGGTACTTGCCGCCACGGTCGCGGTAGGAGGTCTCGCAGACCTCGTCGCTCTCGAAGAACAGCATCTGGGCCACGCCCTCGTTGGCGTAGATCTTCGCGGGCAGGTTGGTGGTGTTCGAGAACTCGAGCGTGACGTGGCCTTCCCACTCGGGCTCGAGCGGCGTGACGTTCACGATGATGCCGCAGCGCGCGTAGGTCGACTTGCCGAGGCAGATCGTCAGCACGCTGCGCGGGATGCGGAAGTACTCCACGGTGCGCGCCAGCGCGAAGGAGTTCGGCGGGATGATGCACGAGTCCGACTTGATGTCGACGAAGCTGCGCGGGTCGAAGTTCTTCGGGTCCACCGTCGCCGAGTGCACGTTGGTGAAGATCTTGAACTCGTCCGAGCAGCGCACGTCGTAGCCATAGCTCGAGGTGCCGAACGAGATGACCTTGCCGGCCGCCGTGTGCCGCACCTGGTCGGGCTCGAACGGGCTGATCATGCCGTGCTCGGCCGCCATGCGGCGAATCCACCTGTCCGATTTGATCGACATCGCTGTGCTGCTTCCCGATTGAGTCGTTGTGTCCGCCCGTAGGTTCGCATTCAGCGTTGTCCGCTGGCCGGACCCCCGCCGGGGGGCCATCTTAGCGGCTGGCGGTGGCCGCGCAAAGCCGCGCGCGGCTCAGAGCCGTGTTTTCGGGTGAATCCGCTCGTGATGCTGGGCACCTGCGCCTGCGGCGCGTTGCGCCGCAGCATTTCCAGGCCCATGCGCCTCGCCACGTCGCGGTAGATCGAGCCCAGCGGGCCGTCGGGGTCCGCGGCCACTGTCGGCTTGCCGCCGTCGGTCTGCTCGCGGATACGGATATCGAGCGGCAGCGCGCCGAGCAGCGGCACGCCGTACTCGCGCGCGACGCGCTCCCCGCCGCCGGCGCCGAACAGGTGCTCGGCGTGCCCGCAGTGCGAGCACACGTGCACCGCCATGTTCTCCACCACGCCGAGCACGGGAATGCCGACCTTGGCGAACATCTCGATGCCCTTCTTGCAGTCGAGCAGCGCGATGTCCTGCGGCGTGGTGACGATCACCGCGCCGCTCACCGGCGCCTTCTGCGCCAGGGTCAGCTGGATGTCGCCGGTGCCCGGCGGCATGTCGACGACCAGGTAATCGAGGTCGCGCCACAGCGTCTGCGTGATCATCTGCTGCAGCGCGCTGCTGGCCATCGGGCCGCGCCAGACCATCGCTGTCTTCTCGGTGACGAGGTAGCCCATCGACATGGTCTGCAGGCCGTGCGCCTCGATCGGCACGATGAAATTGCCCTCGCGCCCCTCGGGACGCTGCTGCTCGGGCACGCCGAGCATGATCTGCTGGCTGGGGCCGTAGATGTCGGCGTCCAGCAGTCCGACCCGCGCGCCCTCGCGCTGCAACGCGAGCGCTAGATTCACCGCGGTGGTCGACTTGCCGACACCGCCCTTGCCCGAGGCAACCGCGATCAGGTTGCGCACGCTGTCGAGCCCCGGCGCATCACCGCGCCGTGGCGTGGGCGCGATGCGCACCTCGAAGTCCATGCGCAGCGTCGCGCCCGCCACCAGCGGTGCGAGGGCATGGCGAACCACCGCCGCGAGCGGCTCGCGCAGCCCGGCGGCGGGAATGCCCGCGTGCACGGTGGCGATCACGATGTCGCCGCGCCGCTCCAGCGCGGCGAGCTCGGCCCATTCGCCGAGCGGCGCCTCGATGCCGTCCACGCGGCAACTGGCGAGTGCGCGGCGGGCCGCCTGCAGGTCGATGGCATTCATGTCTGACTCCCGGAAAGCGGAAAATGCCGCATCTTAGCGGCCTCGTCACCGGCGCGGAAGGCGCGCCGCGCGGGCCGGTACTATCCACGATGCAAAGCCCGGGGGATATCGTTATATTTCCCGTTTTAACGCGGGAATCCCGCGCAACGGACCCCATCGCGCCATGCCCGCCCAACGCCGCATCCTCATCACCAGCGCCCTGCCCTATGCCAACGGGCCGCTGCACCTCGGCCACATGATCGAACAGATCCAGACCGACATCTGGGTGCGCTTCCAGCGCCTGCGCGGGCACGCCTGCACCTACGTGTGCGCGAGCGATGCGCACGGCACGCCGGTGATGCTGCGCGCCGAGAGGGAAGGTCTGACACCCGAGCAGCTGATCGAGCGCATCCAGGCCAGCCACCGCGCCGATTCCGCCGGCTTCCTGGTGAGCTGTGACAATTTCTACACCACGCACTCTCCCGAGAACCGCCACTTCGCCGAGCTGATCTACACCCGCCTGGCGGCGCGCGGCCACATCGCGCGGCGCTCGATCGAGCAGGCCTTCGACCCCGAGAAGGGCCTGTTCCTGCCCGACCGCTACATCAAGGGCGGCTGCCCGCGCTGCGGCGCCGCCGAGCAGTACGGCGACTCCTGCGAATCCTGCGGCGCGACCTACACGCCGCTCGACCTGAAGAACCCGGTGTCGGTGCTCTCGGGCGCCACGCCGGTGCGGCGCGAGTCCGAGCACTTCTTCTTCAGGCTCGGCGATTTCGAGGCGATGCTGCGCGAATGGACCGCCGGCGAGGGCGTGCAGCCCGAAGTGGCGAACAAGCTGCAGGAGTGGTTCTCGCAGGGCCTCAACGACTGGGACATCTCGCGCGACGCGCCCTATTTCGGCTTCCAGATCCCGGGCGAGCCGGGCAAGTATTTCTACGTCTGGGTCGATGCACCGATCGGCTACATGGCGAGCTTCCGGGATCTGTGCAACCGCACCGGCGAGGACTTCGACAGCTACTGGGCCGAGGGCAGCAGCACGGAGCTCTACCACTTCATCGGCAAGGACATCGCGTATTTCCACACGCTGTTCTGGCCGGCGATGCTCAGCGGTGCGGGCTTTCGCCGCCCCGACGCGGTGTTCTGCCACGGCTTCCTCACGGTCAACGGACAGAAGATGTCGAAGTCGCGCGGCACCTTCATCATGGCGCGCACCTACCTCGAGCACCTCGATGCCGAGTATTTCCGCTACTACATCGCGGCCAAGCTCGGCGCGGGGCTGGAGGACATCGACCTCAACCTCGAGGACTTCGTGCTGCGCGTGAATTCGGACCTGGTCGGCAAGGTCGTGAACATCGCGAGCCGCTGCGCCGGCTTCATCACCAAGCGCTTCGAGGGCCGGCTCGCCGCGGGCGACGAGGCCGCCGCGCTGCTGGCGGACTTCCTCGCCGAACGCGATACCGTCGCCGCGTACTACGAGGGGCGCGAATACGGCAAGGCGATCCGCCTGATCATGGCGCTCGCCGACCGCGCCAACCAGTACATCGACCACGAAAAGCCCTGGGCGCTGGCAAAGGATCCCGCCCAGGCCGCGCGCGTGCAGGCGGTGTGCTCGGCGGGAATCGAGCTGTTTCGCGTGCTGATGATCTACCTCGCGCCGGTGCTGCCGGCAATGGCCGCGAAGGCCGCCGGCTTCCTGCGCAGCGAACTGGACTGGGCCGCGCTCGCGCGCCCGCTCGGCGCGCACACCATCGACACCTTCAGCCCGCTGATGAACCGCGTCGATCCCGAGCGCGTGGCCGCGATGGTCGAGGCCAGCAGGGAAGACGTGGCGCAGGGGAGCGCACCGGCGACGGCGGCCGCGCCGGTGGCGGCACAGCATCCGCCGATCGCCGGGACCATCGGCATCGAGGACTTCGCGAAGATCGACCTGCGCGTGGCGCGCATCCTGGCGGCCGAACCGGTGGAAGGCGCCGACAAGCTGCTGGCGCTGACGCTGGATCTCGGTGACGACGCCCGCCGCAATGTCTTCGCGGGCATCAAGTCCGCCTATGCGCCGGCCGAACTGATCGGACGGCTCACGGTGGTGGTCGCGAACCTCGCGCCGCGCAAGATGCGCTTCGGCACCTCCGAGGGCATGGTGCTGGCGGCCGGCCCCGGCGGCAAGGACATCTTCCTGCTCGCGCCCGACAGCGGCGCGGTGCCGGGCATGCAGGTCAAGTAGAGCGCGGGGGCCTCGCAGATGATTTCCGATCTCGCGCTGTTCCTGGTCGGCGCCGTGCTGGTCAACAACTTCGTGCTGGTGCAGTTCCTCGGGCTGTGCCCCTTCATGGGCGTGTCCTCGAAACTGGAATCCGCGCTCGGCATGGCGATGGCGACCACCTTCGTGCTGACGCTCACCTCGACCTGCACCCACCTGGTGTTCCGCTACGTGCTCGCGCCGCTCGGGCTGGAATACCTGCAGACGATTTCCTTCATCCTGGTGATCGCGGCGGTGGTGCAGTTCACCGAGATGTTCGTGCGCAAGACCAGCCCGCTGCTGTACAAGGTGCTCGGCGTGTTCCTGCCGCTGATCACGGTGAACTGCGCGGTGCTGGGCGTGGCGCTGCTCAACGTCAACAAGCACCACGACTTCCTGCACTCGGTGCTGTACGGCTTCGGCGCCGCCGCGGGCTTCTCGCTGGTGCTGGTGCTGTTCGCGGCCATGCGCGAGCGCATCGCCGCCGCCGACGTGCCGCAACCCTTTCGCGGCGCGGCGATCGGCATGATCACCGCCAGCCTGATGTCGCTCGCCTTCATGGGCTTCGCCGGCCTCGTATGATCGAACTGCTCACCCAGCACCCCGTCGCGGCGGCGCTCGTCGCGCTCGCCGCGCTCGCGCTCGGCTTCGGCGCGCTGCTCGGCTTCGCGAGCGTGCGCTACGCGGTCACCGGCAACCCGATCGTCGAGCAGATCCTCGAGAAGCTGCCGCAGACGCAATGCGGCCAGTGCGGACACCCCGGCTGCCGGCCCTACGCCGAAGCCATCGCCGCCGGCGAGCCGATCAACAAGTGTCCGCCCGGCGGGCAGGCCACGATCAACGCGCTCGCCGACCTGCTGCACGTCGAAGCGCCCGCGCTCGACGCCGAGCACGGCGAGGAGAAGCCGCGCACGGTGGCCTTCATCCGCGAGGACGAATGCATCGGCTGCACCAAGTGCATCCAGGCCTGCCCGGTGGACGCGATCCTCGGCGCCGCCAAGCAGATGCACACGGTGATCGCCTCCGAATGCACCGGCTGCGACCTCTGCGTCGAGCCCTGCCCGGTGGACTGCATCGAGATGCGCCCGGTGCCGAGCTCGGCGCACGGCTGGAGCTGGGAGCTGCCGCGCCGCGCCGCGCCGCGCGCATCCCTCATCGCGAGCGATGCGCCCGCCGAGCGCGCGGCATGAGGCGGCTCAGCGACATCCCCGGCGGCATCCATCCGCCGCAGAACAAGACGCAGTCGCTGCGCCATCCGATCGCGCGCGCGCCGCTGGCGCCGGAACTGGTGCTGCCGCTCTCGCAGCACAGCGGCGCGCCGGCGGAGCCCCTCGTCGCACCGGGCGATCAGGTGCTGAAGGGACAGATGATCGCGCGCGCCAGCGGTGCGCTGAGCGCGGCGCTGCACGCGCCGAGCTCGGGCGAGATCGTGGCGATCGAGCCGCGCCCCGTGCCGCACCCTTCCGGCATGGACGCGATGGCGATCGTGCTGCGCCCCGACGGCGCCGAGCGCTGGGTCGAGCGCCGGCCGATGCCGGACTTCCGCGCGCGCACGCGCGAGGAGGTGCTGGCGAAGATCCGCGACGCCGGTGTGGCAGGGCTGGGTGGCGCGGGCTTCCCGACGGCGCTGAAGCTGAGCCCGGGACCGGCGCGGCGCATCCGCACGCTGATCATCAACGGCGCCGAATGCGAGCCCTACATCACGGCCGACGACATGCTGATGCGCGAGCGCGCGGCCGAGGTCGTGGCCGGCGCGCGCATCATCGCGTGGCTGCTGGAGGCCGGGGAAACGCTGATCGCGATCGAGGACAACAAGCCCGAGGCGATCGCGGCGATGCGCGCGGCGGCCGGGACGGACATGGAAGTCGTGCCGTTCCCGACCAAGTACCCCTCGGGCGGCGAAAGGCAGCTGATCCAGATCATGACGGGCCAGGAAGTGCCCTCGGGCAAGCTGCCCGCCGATATCGGCATCTGCTGCCAGAACGTCGGCACCGCGGCGGAGATCCACCGCGCGGTCGAGCGCGGCGAACCGCTGATCGCGCGCATCACCACGGTGACGGGCGCGGCGGTGGACGATCCGCGCAACTTCGAGGTGCTGCTGGGCACGCCGATCAGCCTGCTGCTGGCCACGGCCGGCTTTCATCCCGAGCGCGCGGCGCGGCTGGTGATGGGTGGCCCGATGATGGGCTTCGCGCTGCCGCACGCCGAACTGCCCGTGGTCAAGACCACCAACTGCGTGCTCGCGCCGAGCGCCGCGGAACTGCCGCCTCCGCCGCCGGCGCAGGCCTGCATCCGCTGCGCGATGTGCGCCCAGGTCTGCCCGGCCTCGCTGCTGCCCCAGCAGCTGTTCTGGTACGCGCAGGCCGAGGACCACGCGAACCTGGAGAAGCAGCACCTGTTCGACTGCATCGAGTGCGGCGCCTGCTCGTGGGTCTGCCCGAGCAGCATCCCGCTGGTGCAGTACTACCGCGCCTCGAAGGGCGCGATCCGCCAGGCCCGCGAGCAGCAACAGAAAGCCGAGAACGCGCGCCGGCGATTCGAACAGCGCCAGGCCCGCATCGAGCAGCAGGAGCAGGAAAAGGAGGCGCGCCGTGCCACGCGCCAGCAGGAGGCGCGCAAGCCCGCCACACCAGCCGCTGAAGTTGCCGCAGCACCTGCTGTACCGGTACCCACACCGGCCCCGGCAGCAGAAGCGATGCCAGTCGCGACGCCCGTTGCCACGCCCGCGGACACCGCCGCCCTGACCCCGGACCGGTTCGCCGCCGTCCGCGCCAGCCAGGTCGAGGCGGCGGTGGAGCGCGTGAAGGCGAAAAAGCTCGCGGCCGCCGGCGAGCACCGCGACGTGGTGGCCGAGGCCATCGAGCGCGCGCGCCGCCAGGCGCTGGAGCGCGCCGCCACGATGCCCGCCGCGCCGGCGCGCGCCGCAGAGCCGCCGTCGCGCGAAGTCCTCGAGCGCCGTGTCGCGACGATGGAACAGAAACTCGCGCGCGCCGCCGAAAAGCTGGTCGCCGCCGAATCCGCGGGCGAGACCGAAACCGTCGCGTTGCTCGCGCGCGCGCGCGGCGACCTCGAAAAGCGCCTCGCCGATGCGCGGCAGGAACTCGAAACGCTCGCCGCGGTGCAGGAGTAGCACGACCATGGCCCTGCCCCGCTTCAGCTCGCCGCACGCCCACGGGCCGGCGCGCACCTCGTGGGTGATGCAACAGGTGCTGCTGGCGAGCGTGCCCGGTGTGCTCGCGCTGACGGTGTGCTTCGGCTGGGGCACGCTGGCGAACATCCTCTGGGCGGCGCCCGTGGCGCTCGCCTGCGAGGCCGCGATGCTGCGCCTGCGCGGGCGCGAGCTGCGGTTCAGCCTGCGCGACTGCAGCGCGCTGGTGACCGCGCTGCTGCTCGCGATCGCGCTGCCCCCGGGTTCGCCGTGGTGGCTCGTGACTACAGGTACCGCGTTCGCGATCGTGATCGCGAAACACCTCTACGGCGGCCTCGGCAGCAACCCGTTCAACCCGGCAATGGCCGGCTACGTGGTGCTGCTGATCTCGTTCCCGCTGGAGATGACGCGCTGGATGGCGCCGGCAGCGGCCGGCATCGCCCCGACACTCGGCCCGCTCGAGGCCCTGCAGGCCTCGCTGGGAATGCTCGATGCCGCGCGCCTCGATGCGCTGACCATGGCAACCCCGCTCGACGTGCTGCGCCAGAACCAGTCGCTGCTGGTCTCCGAACTGTGGGCGAAGAACCCGCAGTTCGGCCGCATCGCCGGCGCCGGCTGGGAATGGGTCAACGCCGGCTTCCTCGCCGGCGGGCTCTACCTGCTGGCGCGGCGCATCTTCACCTGGCACGCGCCGCTCGCGATGCTGGGTGCGCTGGCGCTGATGGCGGCGATCTTCCACGACGGCGGCAGCGCCGCCAGCGGCGGCTCGCCGCTGTTCCACCTGTTCTCGGGCGCGACCATGTTCGGCGCGTTTTTCATCGTGACCGACCCGGTGACCTGCGCGACCAGCAACCGCGGACGGCTGATCTTCGGCGCGCTGGTCGGCGTGCTGGTGTACCTGATCCGCCACTGGGGCAACTATCCCGACGCGGTGGCCTTCGCCGTGCTGCTGATGAACTTCGCCGCGCCGCTGCTCGATCACTACACGCAGCCGCGCAGCTACGGCCACGATCGCGGGAGATCCGCATGAAGCTGGCCGACGCCGTCGGGCGCAACAGCCTCGTGCTGGGACTGGTCGCCCTGGCCGTCACCCTGGCGCTGGCGGGCACGCAGCTGCTGACGCGCGAGCAGATCGCCGCGCAGCGGCGCGCCGCCGAAGCGCGCGCCTACAACGAGATCCTGCCGCCGGCGCGCTACGACAACGTGCTGCTCGACGATTTCCGCCTGGTCGATGACCGCGATTTGCTCGGGCTGCAGCAGCCGCGCAAGGCGCTGGTGGCGCGTCTCGGTGGCGCAGCGCAGGCGGTGATCGTCCCGGCCACGGCGCCCGACGGCTACGGCGGGGCGATCGAGCTGATCGTGGGCATCAACGCCGACGGCACGGTGGCCGGCGTGCGCGTGGTGGCGCACAAGGAGACGCCGGGGCTCGGCGACAAGATCGATGCGCGCAAGTCGCGCTGGATCGACGCCTTCGCGGGCCGCTCCCTCGCCGATCCCGCGCCCGCGCAATGGGCGGTGCAAAAGGACGGCGGCGTATTCGACCAGTTCACGGGCGCGACGATCACGCCGCGCGCGGTGACCGCGGCGGTCAAGCGCACGCTGCAGTATTTCGAGGCCAACCGCGAGGCGCTGCTCGCCCCCGCGGCAACAGGGAGCGAAGCCCGCCATGAGTGAGCCCCGCATCGGCGAAATCGCGCTGAACGGCCTGTGGAAGAACAACCCGGCCCTGGTGCAATTGCTCGGGCTGTGCCCGCTGCTCGCGGTCAGCGGCTCGGTGGTCAACGCGCTCGGCATGGGGCTCGCGACGGCCCTCGTGCTGATGGGCACCAACACGCTGGTGTCGATGGTGCGCCACGTGGTGCCCGACACGATCCGCCTGCCCGCCTTCGTGCTGATCATCGCCGGTGCGGTGACGCTGGTAGAGCTGCTGATGCAGGCATACGCCTACGGGCTCTACGAGGTGCTGGGCATCTTCCTGCCGCTGATCACCACGAACTGCGTGGTGCTCGGGCGCGCCGAGGCCTTCGCCAGCAAGAACCCGGTGCCGCTCGCGGCGCTCGAGGGGCTGATGATGGGGCTGGGCTTCAGCGCCGTGCTCGTGGTGCTCGGCGCACTGCGCGAGCTGCTCGGCAACGGCACGCTGTTCGCCGACATGCAGCTGCTGTTCGGCCCGATGGCCGCCGGCTGGGAGGTCCGCCCCTTCGGCGAGCAACGCCACTTCCTGCTCGCGGTGCTGCCGCCCGGCGCCTTCCTGTTCACCGGCTTGCTGATCGCGCTGAAGAACGGCATCGACACGCAGCTGAAGGCGCGCGCGGAGGCCGCGCGCGCACCTCAGGCTCCCGCCGGCAGCAAGCGCGTGCGCGTCACCGGGCACATCAGTTGAACGCCGCGAAGCGCCGCGAGATCTTCCGCCGCCTGCAGGCCGCCAACCCGGCACCGGCCACCGAGCTCGAGTTCGCTTCGCCCTTCGAGCTGCTGGTCGCGGTGATCCTCTCGGCGCAGGCCACCGACGTCAGCGTGAACAGGGCCACGCGCAGGCTCTACCCGGTGGCCAACACCCCCGCGGCGATACTCGCGCTCGGCGAGGAAGGGCTGAAGCCCTACATCCGCCACATCGGCCTGTTCAACAGCAAGGCGAAGAACGTGATCGCCACCTGCGCACTGCTGATCGAACGCCACGGCTCGCAGGTGCCCGCCGAGCGCAAGGCGCTCGAGGCACTGCCCGGCGTGGGGCGCAAGACCGCCAACGTGATCCTCAACACCGCCTTCGGCGAACCGACGATGGCCGTCGACACGCACATCTTCCGCCTCGCCAACCGCATCCGTCTCGCCCCCGGCAAGACGGTGCGCGCGGTCGAGGACAAGCTGCTGAAGACCACGCCGCCCGAGTACCTGCGCGATGCGCACCACTGGCTGATCCTGCACGGGCGCTACGTCTGCACCGCGCGCAACCCGAAGTGCCGCGAGTGCGTGATCAGCGATCTCTGCGAGTTCCCCGGCCGCAAGAAGATCCTGCAGCAGCCGTAGGTCGGCATTCATGCCGACAACCCGCGGTGCGTCGCTGGCTGCACACACCGGATATGTCCTGCTGAAGAGGGTGTCGCAAAACCATCTGTGCTCGGGATAACGAGCCCGACGATCTCGCGTATCACGAGCCATCGGCGCCCGAGCACCCATCGGTGCCGCGGACACGCCGTGAATCCCCCTCCGGGGCCCGGCCCGAAATCGCAGATTTCGGGCGCTCGGCGGGGCGAAGCAGTGCTTCGCCGGAATCCGCCTCACCCCTGCAGGCTACCTGTCGCCGTCCTGGCGACAGAGTGTCCGCCGCACCGATGGGTGCTCGAGCCCCTCGCCGTGGTGGAATCCCTCGAAAAGGCGTGCATTCCCGGATTTGCCCGATGCGGCACGCGCTCGACCGAGCGGCTGTGCT
This sequence comes from Gammaproteobacteria bacterium, assembly GCA_016718385.1. Classification (GTDB taxonomy): domain Bacteria; phylum Pseudomonadota; class Gammaproteobacteria; order Pseudomonadales; family UBA5518; genus UBA5518. The sequence goes on along the minus strand of JADKDK010000004.1, from coordinate 201,535 downwards.
GCCTGCTGTTGGCTTGCGGGGCCTTGCGCCGCAGGACGCGGCGCGGAGCTACAGGGACGTACTCGTGCGTGCCCCGCAGGACAATGGCGGGCAGAGCAGCCGGCGACGCACCGAGCCATTCCCGTCTGATCGCTTCTTGACGTCAGCCGCACCATGAACATGTCCGGCTGAAGCCGGACCCACAAGGCAACGGCGTGCGGTTCAGCACGGCTCCAGCGTCGCGAGGATCTCAGCGATCGCAGCGTCGTCCATGCCGGCGTGCTCGCGCAGGCAGTGGTAGCCGGCGTAGATGAAATGCGCGCCCTGGCGCAGGAACCACTCGCGCCAGTGGAACTCCTCGTCGTCGTGCTCGAAGAGCTTGCCGCTCCAGCCGGCGACGCGCACCGCCTGCGGCTTCAGGCCCTCGTCGAGAAGATCGCGGCTGAACTCGGCCAGATCCTCGTCGCCCACGGCGCCGCTCTCCAGCACCAGCGCCGAGATCTCGAGACAGCTCACGCCGTCCTCGTCCTCGATCACCACGACGTCCTCGTCCTCCTGCGCCGACCACTCCTCGGGCAGTTCCAGCGTCCACGACTCGGTTGCGACGATCGGCATCGGTGTCTCCCTCATGGCAGCGCGCGGCTCATCAGCAGCGCGTCCTCGCGCCCCTGGCCGCTGCGGTAGTAATCCTTGCGCCGCCCGTCCTCGACGAAGCCGGCCGCGCGATAGAAAGCCTGCGCGCCCGCGTTCGAGGCGCGCACTTCCAGGAAGCAACGCCTCGCCCCGCGCGTGGCGGCGGCGGCCAGCGCGGCAGCCAGCAGGCGTGCGCCGAGCCCGTGGCGCCGCGCGCCCGGATCGACCGCGATATCGAGGATCTCGCACTCGTCGGCGACCTGGGCGAACAGCGCGAACCCGGCCAGCGGCGCGCCCGGCGACGCGATCACGAAACCACCGGCGCGCGCCAGCGTTTCGCGCACGGCATCCGCGCTCCACGGCGAGGGATTGACCCGCGCATCCAGCGCCGCGATTGCCGCGGCGTCGGCCGCGGCGGCCGGTCGCGGCTCAGGCATCATGGCGGGCGCGCGCCGCGCAGAGCTCCTGCCAGACCGTGCGCTTCAGTTCCGGCTCGGCGAGCATCTGCGCGCACGACAGCGTGACCAGCACGCCGGGCTCCAGGCCCGGCACGCGCTGCACGCGCGCGATACGCCCGGCGAAACGGGCTTCGTCCCATCCCAGCAGCACCGCGGCGGGGCGCTCGCCGAGCAGCACCACGTGTTCGACGGTTTGCGATTCACCCAGCCTGGCCAGGCGCCCCAGCAGCACGTCGCGCGCCTGCGCGCGATCGGCCAGCGCACCGAGCGCCTGCAGGTCGAAGCGCTGCGCCCGCGGCACCACGGGCTCGCCGCCGAGCGCGAGCGCGATCGCGCCGATCAGTTCCACGATGCGCCGGTCCCCGCCCTGCTCGCTGCTCGCCTCGATGAAGAGATAGCGCCCCGCCTCGACCAGCAGCAGACTGGGCGTCGGCTGCGCCGCCACGCGCGGCGCGCTGCGCGCAGCCGCGCCGCTGCGCTCGGGCGTCGCCGTGCGCGTTACCCCGGCGCGCGGCCCGCTGTCCTCGCCGAGCAGGTCGCGCGCGAGACGCGCCGGACCGGTATCGGGCGCAACCGGCACAGCCTGCTCGCGCGCTGGCGGCGGCTCCTCGTCGAACACGGGCACCGCTTCGCTGCCGCGCAACAGCCAGACCGGCACGTCCATCGCGGCGAGGTAGGCGAGGCGCAGGCCCTCCTCCATGGCGGCGCGCGCTCAGATCCCGCCGATCTGCGGATGCGCGCGCACCGCGCCGCCCATCACGTTCAGCGCGTGCAGGTAGGCCTTGGCGGAGGCGACGATGATGTCGGTGTCGGCGCCGGCGCCGTTCACGATGCGCGCGTCGCGCTCCAGGCGCACCATCACCTCGGCCTGCGAATCGGTGCCGGTGGTGATCGCGTTGATCGAGAACAGCAGCAGCTTCGTGCCGCTGTGGACCTCGTTCTCGATGGCCTTGAACACCGCGTCCACCGGACCGTCGCCTTCCGCATAGCTCTGGCGCTCGACGCCGTCGATGCTCAGCGTCACGGTCGCGCGCGGCTTCTCGCCGGTGTGCGAGATGGCTTCGAGCGCGACGAACTGGTAGCGCTCGGCCTCGTCCTCGCTGCCCACGGTGCCGGCGATCGCCTGCAGGTCCTCGTCGAAGATCTCGTGCTTCTTGTCCGCGAGCTCCTTGAAGCGCTTGAACGCGCTCTCGAGTTCCTCGGGCGTCTCGAAGCTGATGCCGAGCTCCTCGAAACGCGCGCGCACCGCGGCGCGGCCCGAGTGCTTGCCGAGCACGAGGCGGTTGGTGCTCCAGCCCACGTCCTGCGCGCGCATGATCTCGTAGGTCTCGCGGTGCTTGAGCACCCCGTCCTGGTGGATGCCGGCCTCGTGGGCGAAGGCATTGGCGCCGACGATGGCCTTGTTGGGCTGCACCGGGAAGCCGGTGATCGAGGACACCAGCCGCGAGGCCGGGACGATCTCCTCGGTCACGATGCGCGTCTCGACCGGGAAGACGTCGGCGCGGGTGCGCACCGCCATCACGATTTCCTCGAGCGAGGCGTTGCCGGCGCGCTCGCCGAGCCCGTTGATCGTGCACTCCACCTGGCGCGCCCCGTGCATCACCGCCGACAGCGAGTTCGCCACCGCCAGGCCGAGGTCGTTGTGGCAATGCACCGAGAAGATCGCCTTGTCGGCGTTGGGGACGGTGCGGATCAGCCGCCCGATGAATTCGCCGTACTGCCCCGGCTCGCCGTAACCCACGGTGTCGGGCAGGTTGATGGTCGTGGCGCCCGCGGCGATCACGGCCTCGATGATGCGGCAGAGGAAGTCGAACTCCGAGCGGCTGGCGTCCTCGCAGGAGAACTCGACGTCATCGGTGTGGCCGCGCGCCTGCTTCACCGAGCGCACCGCCTGGTCGAGCACCTGCTCGGGCGTCATCTGCAGCTTGTACTGCATGTGGATCGGCGAGGTCGCGATGAAGGTGTGGATCCGCGGTCGCACGGCGTTCTTCAGCGCGGCGGCCGCTTCCTCGATGTCGCGGTAGGCCGCGCGCGCGAGGCTGGCGACGGCGCAGTTCTTCACCGTCTCGGCCACCGCCTTGACGGCCTCGAAGTCGCCGGGGCTCGCGATCGCGAAACCGGCCTCGATCACGTCGACGTTCAGCCGCTCCAGCGCGCGCGCAATGCGTATCTTCTCGTCCCTGGTCATCGACGCGCCGGGGCTCTGCTCGCCGTCACGCATCGTCGTATCGAAAATGATCAACCGGTCCTTGCTCATGGCTTGTCCTCATGTCCGGGCGGGCGCGCAGGGCGCACCCATCCTGGTGAAATTGTCGCGGTAACGGAATTGTGAGCGAACGGTATGCTGCCCCTCAGGGCAGCAGCAGGGCGAGACGCAGCGCGCGCAGGGAGCGCGGCGCGGAAAGACTGGCGATGTGGCCCTGGAAGCTCATCGTGATACGGTTCTGTGACACAATGCCGACGAGCGGCGATGGGGCCGATATTAGACAATGCGGCGCGGCGTTGCCAAGCCCTGCGCGCGCCGGCAGTGAATTGTTGCGCTGTGCGCGCCGGCTTGTCACCTCCGGAACCCTGTCTTAAGGTGCGCCATCCCGGGTGGAGCCCCAGATGCCGCGCACGCCACGAGCCATGACCGTCGATCTCCCGCGGCGAAGCGCCGCGCGGTGCCCTGCGCCGCCCGCGTCCGGGGCGGGAGGCAAGCCTTGCTCGGCCTGATCCGCTTCGCGCTCGCCGCCGCGGTGCTGCTCTCGCACGTGCCCGGATTCCACTGGGCGCTCAATCCCGGCGTGATGGCCGTGATCTGCTTCTACACCATCAGCGGCTACCTGATGCGGCGCAGCATCGAACGCTTCGGACGCTTCTCGGCGCGTCCGGCACGCACTTTCCTCGCCGACCGCGTGCTGAAGCTGTTCCCGCAATACCTCGTGGCGCTGACGGCGACCGTGGCGCTGCTGTGGGCCTGGGGTCCCTCGCCCGGATTCTGGCTGCTGCAGCAGGAACCGACACCGCTGAAGGTGCTGCTGAACGCGCTGCTGCTGCCCGCGAACTACATCTTCGGACCCTTCGTGATCCCGCAACTGCTGCCGCACCCGCTGGTGCCGCCGGCCTGGTCGCTCGCGACCGAGTTCCATTTCTACCTGCTGCTGCCGCTGCTGTTCCGCTGGCGAGCGCTGCTGCTGGTGCTGCTGCCCGCCACGCTCGCGGTGCAACTGTTCGGATTCGTGTACGAGTCGCCGACGCTGAACAGCGACACCCTGAGCTACCGCTACATCTTCGGCGTGCTGCCGGTGTTCCTGATGGGCTACCTCTACGCCGAGGGCAGCACGGCGAGTCGCCGCATGGCCATCGCGCTGTGGCTGCTGTATGTCGTGCTCGCCGGCTGCGCGCTCGCCGGCGTGGCGATCCACCAGCAGCGCGCGCGGGAAATCACGCTCGGCGCCACCGTTGCGCTGCCGCTGCTCGCGCTGGCGCTGGCCAGCGGCAGGCGCGCCCTGCCGGCGACGCTGAAGCGCTGGGACGAGCAGCTGGGCAATCTCGCCTATCCCGTCTTCATCACGCATTGTCTTGCGTTCTACGTGGTCGAGCACCTCACCGGCATGCCGGTCAGCGCGACGGCGGGCTTCCTGAGCAGTGCCGCGGCCGTTTGCCTCGCGGGCTCGCTGGCGCTCGAACGGTTGCAGCGTCGCGTGGAGCGCCTGCGCATCGGCCTGCGCGGATTTGCCTCGATGAAAGACGCACCGCCCCCGGCGCCAGCCGCGCGCACGCGCTGACGCGACTCAGGCGTCGACGTAGCGCACGATCGCACCGCCTGCCGCGGCGCTCTCCGGCAGCCCGGTCACGAGGCACACGTCCTTGCTGATCAGGAGATCCGCGGCGGGCAGTCGCGTACCGTCCTCGAGCAGGTGGAAGCGGATGTTGTCCGCTCCGTGGTGGTCGCGATTCCAGCGCACCGGTCCATCGACGATGTCGAAGCCGTCGTATTCGATGCCGCTCCAGTCGATTGCCCGCGCGTAGCTCCAGAAACCGCAGCCGAACTCCACCACCGAGCGCACGCGATTGTGGCGCATGAAGTCCTGCAGCAGCGCGACGAAACGCGCGTAGCAGGACTCGAGCGGTTCGTAGCCGGCCTGCTCCGCCGTCCATTCCGCGGAATCGAGCGCCCATACGTCCTTGTTGTAGATCTCACTGAATGCGCCGTTCGCGGCCTTGATGCGCCCCATGTCCGATGCTCCAACCGTTGCGTGAGCGAGTATAGGTGAACCCGCTCTTTTCAGGCAGCGGGCCGCGGGTGCCCGGGGCGAGAGCGCGCCGCGAGACGGCGCACACAGGTAATCCAACCCCGCAGGATCAGCGCAGACAGCACCCAGATGATCGGCTCGACCTCGAGCCGATAGCGCATGTTTTCGCTGTATTCGCCAAGACTGCTGAGGCCACCCGCGTAGGCGTACACGAGCAGCATGAACCAGAATCCGTCCGGCTGGGCTATGCGCCGCGTCGTCGCAATCTGCCACAGCAACAGCAGGGGCAGGCTGTGCAGCACGGCCAGGTTCAATGCCGAGATCAGTTTCGGGAGCGCCGACAGGGCGATGAGCGTCATCGGGACGAAATCCCCGGGACTCAGCGGTGCCAGCGTGATCTCCCGGCGCAACATCAGGTAGCGGTCCATCCGGTCGCCCAGCGCTTCCCGGAGGCTGCGACCCCAGTTCAACGCGGGCGAATAGTAATCGCCCGTGTCCGGTTTTAGCCCTGACGGATGGATCACTGCATACTGCCCGATCGGGTGCCAGAAGACCTGGTAGGACTGCCACCATTGCCTGATCACGAGCCCCGGGTGATGGAGCCAGTAGGCGGCGAATTCCCGCATCAGGCAGCGCGACCAGGCGCTGGCCACCAGCGAATCCCATTCCGCCGCGTGACCGCGCCGCTGCGCTATCAACCTGTCCTTTTCGACCATGTCGGCCGGCACGGACTCCGGCCACTCCAGCGGGATGAAATAGAAGATCGCCGACTTCGGCGGCATGTCTACCGTGAGCTCGTACCACGGCGAGGGACACAGTCCCTTGCGTTCCGAGATCCATTGACGGAATTGCTCCGGTCCGTTGCGCAGGACCTCGCCATGGTAGAGATTCGCACCGCCCCAACTGCTGGTGCTCGAACTCCAATGGCCGAGAGCCACGCGATTCTTCGCCATCCAGCCGCCGTGCAGCACCAGGACCGGCAACAGGAAAGCAAGCACCACCGCCGGCCGTCGCCAGGCGCCGGCAAGAATGAGCCACACGAGCACTACCGGCCAGAAAAACGAGAACGTCGCGCGCGTCAGCGCGAGGAGCCCCGCGCAAAGGCCGAGCATGAATGCCGCGCGCCGATCCATTCGCCGCAGCAGGTTCAGCGCCTGGTGGCAAGCCAGCACGACCAGCAGCATGGTCAGCAGATTGTGGAACATCTGCCCCATCGTGTGATACTCGATTGCGATGAGGTCGCCGTGGAGCAAAAACACCACGGCGATGGCGAAGGACGAGCAGTTGCTGAATCCCGACCGCCGCAGCAACAGGGCCATGGCGACCGCCGTCAGGCTGCTGAGAACTGCCTGCAGCAAAATGCTCGAGACAGCGATGCCGTACGGGCTGTCGAACAGGTTCAGCACGACGGCCCAGATGCCGTAGGGTATCGGGGGTGTCTGCTGCAGATACCACAGACCCCACCACGGGTGTTCACGCATGATGATGGCCGGCAGCATGGTCGGCGCCTGGTTGCCGGCCCACGCCAGGATCTGCCCGGACAGGACCGGCCACAATAGCCAGAGCTGGAGCAGGCGGTGTCCGACACCGAAAACGAAGAGCAGCACGGCCCAGCGCCTGAGGGCGCGCCGATCCTGCGTCGTTACAGCTGCTGCGGAAATTGAATTCTCCCCGGCCGCGCGTTCTTTCATGGAGTCACCCTCCGGCACCTCGCGCGACAGATGGTACGAACGTGCGGGCTTTCACCGGTACGCCTCGACGCAGAACGCAGACGATCAGCCCGGGCCACCCGCCACCTGCGGCCCCGGGGCGAGGCGCTCTGCGCGAAAGCGTGTGGCGATCTCCGCCCCGCGCCGGCGCAGCGGCACCTCGACCAGCCGGTAATTGAGCTCCGCCAACACCACCATCAGCACCACCGCCGTCGCGAGGAATTTGCCGGTGAAATTCGGATCGAAACCGATGCCCGGGGGCTGCAGGCGGAACCAGATCTCGCGCGTCGCGAAATAGGCCGGGATGTGGATCAGGTAGATCGCGTAGGAACGGCTGCCCACCCACAGCAACAGTTTCTTGATCCAGCCCGGCGCCATGATGTAGTTGCGGTCGTAGGACGCCATGAACACCAGGATCGCGCCGATGAAGGCCACCAGGCTCATCGGCACCGGCACGTGCATGTCCTCGCCGCCGGCGAGGGCCAGGCCGCCGGCGAGTATGCTCACCAGCGCGATACGTACCCCGCGGTTTGCCATGAACAGCGGCTCGAACAGCCGGTAGCTGTCCAGGCGCGACCAGATCGCGATCAGCACGCCGAGCGCCAGCGCGTCGCAGCGCATGATGGTGCCGAGCGGCGTGCGCGGAAACACCAGCTGCAGCACCACCACCACGGCGAGCACCAGCGGCAGGCGTTTGCCGCAAAGCCAGATCACGAAGGGCAGCACCAGGTAGAACTGCTCTTCCAGCGACAGGCTCCAGTAGGGGAAGGTCGCGCCGGCCTCGAATTTCCCGTAGGTGAGCATCACCCGAAGATTGTTCACGTTGAACACCGCGGTGAGCGCGCCCTCGAGGTTCGCGCGCAGCGAACCCCAGGCGCCGGAGCGGTCGAAGAACACGCAGGCGACCAGGATCACGGCCAGCCACAGCCACGCCGAGGGAATCAGGCGCCACGCGCGGCGGATCCAGAAGGCGAGCGTCGTCACCAGGCGCTCGTGCGTCGAATCCGCGGCCGTGATCGCGGGAACGAGGCTGCGCGCGATCACGAATCCCGAGATCACGAAAAAGAGATCCACGCCGGACCACATCCCGGTCCAGCCGAAGAAGGTCGTGTGCAGTGGCCCGCCGACCCACGCGAACAGGTTCATGTGCATGTGCTCGATGCACACGAAGATGACCGCGATCGCACGCAGCACCTCGATGTCGTCGATCCTTCCCTTCATCTCGTCACGCTCCGCAATTGTCCGGCCGCGACGCCGCCGCGGCGCCGGCGCGCAGCAACCTCAAACGGCGCTGCACAGGTAGATTCCGCCCATGATCAGCACGACGCCGGCCATGTACGGCAGGTCGACGCGCTCGCCCAGGAACAGCACGCTCAGCAACGGCACCACCACGAAGGACAGCGCCATGAACGGGTAGACCAGCGTGAGCTCGACCTGCCTGAGCACGTAGATCCACAGCGCCATCCCGATCACGTAGATCAGCAGCGCCGCGCCGATCAGTCCCCAGGCCCGCAGCAACGGCGCGGCGTCGGCCGCGGATGCCGAGGCGCCCGCCTTCATCAGTATCTGCGCGACCGCGTTCAGCAGGATCGTGAGTATCGCGAGCGCGTAGACCTTGTTCGTCATCATCTGGCCCCCCCGGGGCGAATGAGAGAGTGTCAGCCGTGCAGATACGCGTGCGCGCGATCGCGGCGCGGCTGCGCGCAGGCAAAGTGCTGGAAAAGGGAAATGCCGCGCGACAGTCCGAACACCTTCATCGACACCTCTCCGAAGAAGTAGCGCAGCACCTCCTCGATCTCGCGCGCCGTGTTCACGTGCTCGTGGCGCATGATCCTGCCGTAATCGAGGCGATGACGCAGCCAGAACTCCAGACCGGTGCTCAGTCTCCAGCTCAGGTACCACACCCAGGTGCCCTCGCTGGGAATCGATGCGCGGAAGGTGCCGCCCTCGGCGAGCAGCAGGCACGAGCGCGCGAGCACCTCCGGCAGATCGCACAGGTGCTCGAGCACCGCGCTCGAGGTGATCCTGTCATAGCGCGCCTCGGCGGGCACCTCGCGGATGTCGGCATGGACGTGGCGCACGCGTGCGAGAGCGGGCGAGTCCCGGAACAGCTCGGCAAAGGGCTCGACGATGTCGTAGGGGCCGCACGCCGGCTCGAAGCCGAGCTGGTTCAGCGTGCCCGCGCCGAGCTCCAGCGTGCTGACGCCGCTCGCGCCGGGGCGCAGGTCGGCAGCCACCTGCCGGTGCAGCCAGGCCTCCACGGCCTGGGCGGCACTGGCCGCGGCCGAGCCGCCCTCGCGGTTCTCGCGATACCAGCGCACGTAGATGCGCGCGATCTCCTCGGGCAATGCGGGACGCGTCTTGGGGAACTGCTCGAACATCAGGCCGTTGCCTCCTGCACATTGCCGCGCCGTAACCGCGCGCGCAGCGCGATGAGCGCGAACGCGAGCACCGTCGCCAGGCTGATGTACGCCCCGATGCGAAACGACAACGGCGCGTAGCGCAAGCGCACGCGATTGAGGCCCGCATCCAGGCGCACCGCCTTGCCCGTCAACTGTGCCGGGTACACGGTGCGGTCCTCGCCGTTCACGCGCGCGCGCCAGCCGGGATACCAGGAATCGGCCACGAACAGCCAGCCCGGCGCATCGGTATGCACCTCGAGGCGCATGTCGGCGGCCGTCGCCGACCTGGACTCGATGCGGAAAGCGTCTGGCGCGGGTGCGGCGTCGCAGCCGGGCCGCGGATCCTGCGGCGGCGGCATGCCCTCGATCACGATCGGCAGCGAGGCACAGGGCTCGGCACGGCGGAAACGCGCCAGCGCCGCGGCGGCGGAGTCCACGAACACGGCATCGCGATAGTACTGGAACCTGCCGCGCGCGGCCGGGTTCTCGCTGAGCGGGGCAAGCGCCTCGCTGCTGCGCAGCGCGGCATCCGCGGCCGGCGCGAAGCCGCCGAGCGTGAGGTAGCGCACGCCGAGGATGTCGGTGATCCGCGCGCCCGGCGCGCGCGCACTTCCCTGCAGCATCTCCTCGCGCACCAGGTCGGTGGCGAGCTTGGAGCGCTCGAGCTGCAACGCCATCGCGCCGCCGATGGCGCGCACGTCCCACAGCATGTTGGTCATCGGCGAGAAGGAGGCGACCGCGCGCGGCAGGCCGAGCGGCGCCTCGCGCGAGCGCGCGTGCGCAAAGCTCACGGCGACCGTGTTGATCGACAGGTCCGCCGTCGTGGCTGTGCAGCCGGCCCGCGCGAAGCAGGTGCGCTGCAGCACACCGGGGCGCGCCATCAGATCGGCCGGCGCGAAGTAGATCGCGCCCGCGCGCAGCACACAGACTTCGACAGCCAGTACGGCCAGCAGCGCCACCGGCAGCAGCGCCTCGCGGCCGGTCGCAATCGCCGCCCCGCCGCACAGTACGCACAGCGCGAGGCTCGCGTAGTGCCACCAGTGCACCTGCGCCGTGTGCAGCACCACCGCGCCGGCCAGCACCGGCACCGCGCTGCAGGCGATCAGCGCGAGGCGACGCCGCGCGTTCGCTCTCGCGTCGGCCCAGGCTTCGACGCCGAGCGCTGCGACCACGCACACGCCGACCACTCCGATGTAGAAATACGGCGTCATCAGGCGGAAATAGCGCATCCCGGGCACCAGGCCGTGCCGATGGATGAACTCGAAGCCCGGCGCCTGCGCGCCGAAGCCTAGATAGCACAGGAACAGCGTCGCCAGCAGCATACCGAGTGCGCGCGCCCCACGCGCCGCCAGCGCGCCCGAGAGGAACAGCATCGACACGGCCATGCTGCCGAGCAACGTGAAGTTTGGCGTGAGCTCCTCGGGCACGATGTCCGCGAACAGCAAGCCGCGCAGGAAAGTCTGCGGCGCGAAACGCACGTAGTCCACTCCCGCCGCGCGATAGGACTCGCTGGCCAGCTCGAACATCGGCAGCAACTGTGCCGCACACAATCCGAGCGTGAACACCACGGCCACCACGCCGGGCGCGACCAGGGAGCGCAGCCTTGCCGCCAATTCCCCCTTTGCGCGCCCAGCCGGCTGCGCGCGGCACCAGCGACACGAACAGGAACACCGCCATGCCCTGCACCACGTGCGGATAGCCGGCGAGCACCAGGTAGCTCATCGCGAGCGCGAGCCACAGTCCAGCGGTAACGTCGGGTTGCCGCAGCAGGCGCTCGAACGCCAGCATCACCCACGGCACACACATCGTGACATTCGAGATCGTAAGGTTACCCTGCAGCGTCAGCCACATCGTCGATGCGGCCATGGCCGTCGCGCCGAACAGCGAGCTGGACGCGCGACAGCCGAGCTCGCGGCAGAGCAGGTGCACGCCGAGCGCGCACAGGAACGTGCACAGGAAGTGATAGACGTCCACGCCGGTGACCGGCTCGAACAGCGCCGCGACCAGCAGGTTCAGCGGATTGAGGAAGCCGCCCTGGCTCTCGGCGAAGACCGGGTGCCCGGCGTATACCAGGTCCGTCCACAGCAGGCTGTAGTGCCCGTACAGCACCTCGCGCAGGTAGTGCAGCATCGGGATGCCGTGAAAGGGCGAATCGCCGATGAGGATCGCGCGCGGGCCGAACAGCGCCGGCGCGAACAGCGCCAGCGTGGCCGCCAGGATCAATACTGCCGCCACCACGTCGGGACCGCGCTGCGTCGTGGCCACGCGCGCCGCCGTCACGGATTGCGCCTGCCCGACTGGCGCAGCACCGAGCGGTGCAGCACCCTGCGCGGCACGTTGCCGATGTCCACGGTGAGGAACAGGATCAGCAGGTTGAGACTCACGATCAGCTGCAGCGCGACCAGCATCACGGTGCCGGCGGTCGCCGGGTGGCCGGTCGCGTAGCTGCGGTACCACTCCAGCGCTCCGAAGATGCCGCCGCTGCCGAGCAGCAGCAGGCCCACCACCAGGCTCACGGAACCGAGATTGAAGTCGCGCAGGAAATGGTTGTAGAAGACCCGCTTCAGCAGGCGGCTGGCGTACTTCAGCGGAAAGCCGAGCACGGTGGCGCCGATGCGCAGGCTGCTCTGTTCGTCGGCGTAGTGCGCGCGCACGGGCATGTCCTGCACCACCGCGCGCAGCGTGCCCAGCCGGAACAGCAGGTCGCTCTCGAAGAAATAGCGCGGCGCCAGCTTGTCCAGCGGCAGCATGTGCAGCACTTCGGCGTGGATCGCGATGAAGCCGTTGGTCGGGTCCATCACGTCCCAGTAACCGCTGACCGCCTTGTTCACGAACGAGAGCACGGCATTGCCGAACAGGCGCAGCGCCGGCATCTGCGCCACGTCCTCGAGGAAGAAGAAGCGGTTGCCCTTGGTGACGTCGGCACTGCCCTCGATGATGGGCTGGACCAGGTAGGGAATCAGCTCCGGATCGTACTGGGCATCGCCGTCGAGCTTCACCACGATGTCGGCGCCGCCCTCCAGTGCCGCGCGCATCCCGCTGATCACCGCGGCGCCCACTCCCTGGTTTTGCGCGTGGACGATCAACTGCACGCGCGGGTCGCTCACCTGCCGGCGCACCAGCGCGCCGCTGTGCTCCGGACAGGCGTCGTCGACCACGATGATGCGCGTGACCAGCGGCGGGATGCGCGCGATCAGCGGCACGATCTGCTGCGCGACCCGGTAGGCGGGAATGACGACGGCGATGGACGTCATATGGCTGGCCTCACACCTCGACCCAGGCTTCGCGCCGCAACAGCGGCTGCACGCGCCCGTACTGCCAGCGTGCGACCGGGTGGCCAAAACACTGCTCGGCCGGGATCTCCGGCAACAGCTCGGCGGCGATGTCGTTGCGCACGAACACCACGTTGAAGCCGTAGCGGTTGGCGCCCACCAGCCGGTAGCCCTTCTCGCGGCCGAGCTTCACCATCGCCGGCAACGAGGCGCCGCAATAGTCGACGTCGGTCTGCAGCACCGGATCGACCAGCTTGCGCACGCAGAACTGCGGATCGTAGGGCACGGTGACCGCGGCATCGGCCATCCAGCCGGCCTGGATCTCGATGATCACCACGCGCGGATTCGCTGCCGTGATCGCCCGCCACAGCCAGTAGTCGTTGCCGTCGACATCGATCGACAGCAGGTCGATCTCGCGATCGAATCCGTAGCGCGCGATCACCTCGTTGACGTTCTCCGCCGTGAGCCACGCCTGGCAGATCGCCGGAGGGATGCGCATCGTGTCCGGATGCCGCCAGTAGAAATCGTTGGCGATGCGGATGTTCTCCTCGCTGCCGTCGCACAGCAGCGCGTGCCAGCCGTGGTTGATGATCAGGTTGGCGGCGTTGCACTCGCGCCCGTTGCCGGCGCACATCTCTACCACGTACCTGCTGGTCGTGCCGATCACGCTGAACAGGTAGTGCAGGATGCCGTCCTCGCCGTTCTGCGAGTGGTTGCGGAACTCGACGCTCCCGAAGTCGTGCACCACGCCGGCGGCGGCATCGCGGCGGTACTGCATCGCCAGCAGTTGCTGCGTGCCGCGCTCGACGTAGTTGGGCTGCGCCGCCTGCTCCTGCGCGGCAACGAGGCCCGCGAGGCCGGACTCCAGCGCCGCGAGGCGCGCCTCGATCGCGGCAACTGCACTGTCGCCGCCCGGCGACTCGTCCTGGATCCACCTGCCCATGTCGCTATGTCCCCTGCCCGGCTGCCGCGGCAACCGGTGTCCCGTGTTATTTGCGCCGCGCCACGATCACGCGGCTCTTCGGCATCAGCCCGTTCAGCGCGCGGCGCAGGCCCTCGGTTTCCGGCAGCTCCAGCAGGCGCGTCCAGGTCTCCGTCCAGCTCTGCAACAGCGGATGATACGGCGGGCGGATCCGGTCCATCGCCGTCGCGTCGTCGCCGGCCTCCCGCTGGCTCGCCCAGAAGAAGTTCATCCACAGGAACCAGTAGAAACCCCACTGGCCGCGGCCCTCGACCTGCAGTCCGCACGATTCGACCAGTTCCTCCAGCTCGCGCGGCTCGATGATGCGCACGTGATTGGGCGCCGCGAAATAGGAGGCGTGCGCGAACGGCTGCTGGAAGCGCTCGGAGGCCGCATCCGGCACGCTGATCAAGTACTTCGCGCCCGGCGCGCCGACGCGCACCATCTCGCGCAGCACGGCCGCGGGATCCTCCACGTGCTCCAGCACCTCGGTGGCGATGATACGGCTCATGCACCCGTCCGGCAGCGGCAGGCGGTCGCCGCTGGCCACCAGCCCGGCATGGCGCGTGAGGCCGCGCTCGAGCAGGCGCTCCGACAGGGAGCCCACCTTGGCCGGATCGAGGTCGCAGAATGTCGTGTGCGCGCCCTGCTGCGCCGCGAACATCACGGCCAGGCCGTCGCCGCAGCCGACATCGAGCACGCGCTCCTGCGCGCCCACCGAGAATCCGCTGAAGAGCTCACCGGTTTCGGCATTCAACCAGTCGCTCATCACCATGTCGACGAGGCCGCAGTGGCGCGCATCGGCGCGCGGATTCACCGGGGACCCGACAGGATCGGACGGAGCCGCGGCCTCGCAGGATAATGCGTCGACGCCGACGGAGGTTGACGCCGGGGGCAACGGCGTCCGCTGCCGCCGCGACAGCAGGGCACGCACCCTGGCGCGCAGCGATCCCGCCATCAGCGCAACGCCTCCCCGCGACCCAGGAACTCCAGCAACCGGTCGAGGCGCGAGCGCGGCCGCGAAAAGCGCGCCGCAGCCGCGAGCGCCCTGGCATGGGCGCGGAAGAAGCGCAACAGCCGCGCGCGCGCCACGCGCCGCGAACAATAAGCCTGCAGGCTCTCGCGCGCCCGCAGCGAGAGGCGCATGTACCCGGGCGAATCCCCGAGCCGGAGCCTGCGGCTCGCCACGTAGGCCTGCATCAGCGACTCCCACTCCGGACGAAAGCGCCGGGTGCGCAGGATGAGACCCATGTCCTGCGGCCAGTGAAACAGCTCCTCGTGCGCGCGCACGGGATAGCCGCACTCCGCGTCCAGGTAGTCGAGCATCGCCGTGTGCGCCGGCGCGATGGCCGGTACGCCGGCCGACATGTATTCCATGAGCGGCAGGCACTGGCCCTCGCCGAGCGAGGAGTTGACGGCAAAATCGGTGGCGCATACCAGCCTGGCGTACTGGTCGTCGTCCAGGTAGGCATGCAGAAGCACGATCCGCGCGGCGATCCGGGGCAACCGCCGCAGTTCCGCCAGGACCTCCTCCATCGCCTTGTCACGATCGTGATGGACCAGCTTCATCACCAGCGTGCAGTCGCCGACATCGCGAAACGCCCAGCAGAACGCGCTGAGCAGGTCCTCCCAGTTCTTGCGGCCGTCGAGCGGGCAGAACACGGCGGTGTACACCACGCCGTCCAGCAGCAGCCGCTGCTGCTGCCTGGGGTGCACGCCGAGCAGCGTCTCCGGCGGATCGGAGAAATCGCAGGTACGGCTGTCGATGACGGTTCCGTCGACCTCGATGCATCGCTGTCCGCCAGCAGCCGCCTCGCGTCGCACCGACGCCAGCGGCTCGAATCGATCCCAGACGGGTGCGGCCACCGACACGATCGGATAATCCGGGCGTATCGCACGCCGAACCACATTCGCGGTGAATTCCGAGTGCGTGATCGCGCGGCCGAGTATCGCCAGCACCCTCAGCCAGTCGGTTTCCCGCTTGTCGCCCCAGGCCTCGTCGGGAAGGCTGTCGTATTCCCAGGCGAAGACCGGCACCACCGGGCACTCGAGGTGCAGGGGCACCCGGTGTGGCGGCGCGAAGCACAGCAGCACGCAATACTCGCCCCTTGCAGCACATTTGCGGTACCACTCGTCCGCTTCGCTGAGCGGGTCCGCAATCTCGACAACGCTTCCCAGCGTCTGCAGCACGGGCACGTAGGCCTGCATCACGAAGTAGTAACTGTAATCGGCGAGCCCGAGCTCGCCCTCGATGGAGGCATCCGTGAACGGTACGTGTACCAGGAAGATCATTCGTCACCACCCGCCCGCGGCAGCGCGGCATCGAGAAAAGCACCGATGCCCGCGGTCACGCCGTCGATCCCGCAATAACGCGCCATCGTTTCCGCCGCCGCCGCGCCCATGCGCCGGTACGATCCGGGATCCTGGTGGTACACGCTGAAACTGCGCCGGAAGGCGGCAACTGTCGACTCCCAGCTCACCCGGTACTGAAGGGTGCGCAGCACCGCGCGCTCGTCATGAGGCCAGATGCAGGGCTCGGTCGTCGCCTCGATCGCGATCGAATTGGCATCGTCGAGGTAGTCGAGCAGCGAGGTGTGGCGCGGTGCGAGCGCCGGCTTGCCGCAGCTCATGAATTCCATCAGCGGGATGCAGAGACCCTCCGCCTTGGAGACGTTGACGTAGAAGTCCGTGCGCCTGATCAGCTCCCCGTAATCCTCCTCGTCCAGGAAGCCGTGGACCACGACCACACGGCACGCAAACGACGGCAAACGCTGCATGAGTTTGTGCAGCTCGAAAATGTAGCTTCGCTGCAGGTTGTGGGTCATCTTCAGGAGCAACGTCACATCTTCCCGGTCAGCGAACGCGGTGCAGAATGCCGACACCAGCAGGATCCAGTTCTTGCGGTCGTCACGGGGATTCAGGACGCTCGTGTAGACGGTGCCATTCAATGCCAGCTGCTGGCGCACGTGCGCCGATACCGGACGCGGGGGATCCTCGGGCTCGACCGGAGGCCCGAGTTCGTCGATCGCCACGCAGCACAGGCCGATGCCGAGAGTCCGCGGGTCCGCCGACTCGGCGGCGGGTCTGCTGCTGACGCCCGTGAATCCGAGCACCTGCGCCGGTTCGGGCAGATCGAAGTCGAGCTTCAGCGCCTGCACGTCCGCCCTGGGAACCACCGTGCATGTCTGGCCGCCGAGATAGAACGTGATCGGTGTCTCCACGTTATGCGCATAACCGATTATTCCCACCCGCAGGGTGACGCGCCCCTGCACCGGCCGCGGCAGCATCAGCCACGGTGTCGCCGATGCCGACCAGGTGCCCCACGACTCGGGGGCCCAGAACTCCTGCAGCAGCCCGCCTTCCGGGTATCCGGCACGCAATTCGAGCCTGATGGGACCGCGCGAAGGTGACTCGGCGGCGGGCAGCAACCTGAGGCTGGTGATGCCAACGCCTATGCTGCGCTCCTCGGCGGCACCCGCCAGCGGCCGCGGATCTATGCCCATGATGTGCAGCATCCGCGCAGGCCGGTCCAGCCTAAAGCGCAGGGTATGCAGTTCCTCGCCCCCGCCGATGCGCAGTGGCCGGTACGCGTCACCGAGCCCTGCCACCAGGGGCCGGCCCTGGTTCCTGCCGTAGGCCCGCAGTTCGAGTTCCATCGCCACGTCGCCGTGGAGCAGCCACGGCAGCGCGATCCAGACCTCGTCGTTGCGCGACCACGCTCCCCAGGGCTCGGGTCGGTAGAAGCCCAGCAGCGCCCCCGCGTCCGGCGACAGCAGGCGGAAATCCAGCGCGTGCTCCTGTCCGTCCCACAACTCGAGCGCATAGGCAGCGTAAGGGCGGTTGCATCGCAGCCGGTCCGGCCCCTTCTCGAAGTCACGCGTGTCGAAAACTGCCCCGTCCACGCAAATCCGCCGCGCATCGGCCTCGCCCGCACGGTCGCCGCGCTCGCGCACGTCGCCCATCCGCTCCCACAACGGAACCGGCACCGACAGGACAGGAAACTGCGACCCCATCGTGCGCTTCACCGCTGCCGCCGCGTACTGCGACAGGGTAATCACGCAGGCGCACCCGGCAAGCGCGAAGCGCCAGTCGTTGCGCGGATTTCCGCCCCATGTCTCGTCGGGGATGCGTTCGAACTCCCACGCGATCACCGGCACGACGGGGCAACGCCGGACCTCTGGCAGGTTCTGCGGCGCGGTGAACGCGATCAGCACGCATCGCTCGCCCTGCGCCCTGCAGCGGTCAAACAGCGCATCGGCCTCGCTGGCGGGATCCTCGACAAGGGTTACGGTACCCAGGCGCTCGAAGGCTGCACGAAACTCCTTGAGCAGGAAGTAATAGCTGTACTCGGGCGCGCCCAGCGAGCGCCCGATGTTCCCCGCGTTGATGCGCGAATAGAGCAGGAAGTTCATTGGCGCGCTCACGACCGGGGCGCCCCCGTATCGGCTGTCATGGCCGCATCTTCCGGGGCATCGAGGCTGGCGACCGGCGCCAGCCAGTTGCAGCCCACGAAGCGCGGGTGCGCGACGTTGATCACGTAGAAGATCAGGGCGCGGTCGCGCCACTCGTAGGTGCGGTCGACGTGCGCGTCGGAGCGGGTGAGCGCGGTGGTGACCGAGTAATGCCCCTCGCCGAGATCCATCTGGAATCGCAGGCGGAACACGTGCTCGGAACCGGCGGCGAGGTTCTCGATCGGGATCGACAGCCGGTGGCTGTTGATGCCGAACATCTCGTGCCCGAGCCGGTCCTTGATCATCAGCCCCACCACCAGCGAGGGCAGGTCGACGTGCACGCGAAAGCGCACGCTCATCACGACTTCCTCGCCGACCTTCGCGGCATCGGTGTTCGCGCCGCCCGCATTCTGCAGCGTCACCGACACGATCGTGGCCTCGCCCGTGCCCGAGGTGGTCTGCACCACGCCCTGCGCGTTGAGCTCCTGGCGGATATGCGCGAAGGTGCGGTCCGCCATCAGGGCGTGGTAGAAATCCATCACGATCTCGGGCTCGCCCTCGCGCAGCAGCCGCCCCTCGTGCAGCAGGATCGCGCGGTCGCACAGCGCCTGTATCGACAGGCGGTCGTGCGAGACGATCAGCAGCGTGGTGCCCTGCTCGCGGAACTCGCGGATGCGCGAGAAGCTCTTGTGCTGGAAGTAGGCATCACCCACCGAGAGCGCCTCGTCGACGATCAGCAGCTCCGGGCGCCGGGCCGTGGCCAGGCTGAAGGCCAGGCGCATCGCCATGCCGCTCGAATAGGTGCGCAGTGGCTCGTCGAAATACGCGCCGATCTCGGCGAAGTCCTCGATCGCCGGCATCAGTTCCTCGAGCTCGGCGCGCTCCAGCCCGAGCAGCTGCCCGTTCATCATGACGTTCTGGCGCCCGGTGAACTCGCCGTGGAAGCCCATGCCGAGCTCGAGCAGCGCCGCGACGCGCCCGTGCAGGCGCACCTCGCCCTCGGTGGCGCGCGTGGTGCCCGTGATGATCCTGAGCAGCGTGCTCTTGCCGGCGCCATTGAAGCCGACGATGCCGACGGCCTCCCCCGGCGACACCGTGAAGCTGATGTCGCGCAGCGCCCAGCTCTGCTGGTGGCGCGGCGGGCCGAAGGGCAGCAGCCACTCCGCCAGCCGCGACCAGCGGTCGGGATAGTGGCGGTAGGCCTTGCCCAGCCCGATGACCTCGACCGTATGGCTCATAGCTCGTCCACGATCTCGTCGGCGCGCCGGCGAAACAGCGCCAGCGCGACCACCAGGGCCAGCGTCGCGCACAGCGCGGGCGCGGCCAGCGCGGACCACTGCGGCCAGCCCTGTCCCAGCGCGATCGCCTGCTGCGACATCAGCAGCGGCGTCAGCGGGTTGGCGAGCACGAAGGGCCGGATGGCCTCGGGCAGTATCGACAGCGGATACACGATCGGCGTGAACCAGAACCAGAACTGCAGCAGTATGCCGAAGAACTGGCCCGCGTCGCGAAAGAACACGTTGAGCACGCCGGCGACGATACCCAGGCCGAGCGCGAACACGCAGAGGATCGCCAGTACCGGCAGCGTCGCCAGCAGGTAGGCGCCGGGGAAATTGCCCGTGACCAGCAGCAGCAGCAGGAACAGGCCGTAGATGATCGCGAAATTCATGCCGGCGTTGAGCAGCACGATCAGCGGCAGGCAGATGCGCGGGAAATTCATCTTCTTCAGCAGGTTCGCGTGATCGAGGAACACCGTCATGCCGCGCTGGATGATCTCGGAGAACAGCCCCCAGCTGAGGATGCCCGCGCACAGGTAGATGCCGTAGGCCAGCGTGCCGCTTTCGCCCGGGAGGCGCGCCTGCATCACCTGCGAGAAGATGAGCATGTAGACCGCGACCATCGCGAGCGGATTGATCACCGCCCAGGCCGAACCCAGCAGCGAGTTGCCGTAGCGCGCGGCGAACTCGCGCCGCACGCTGCTGACGATGAATCCCCGGGAGCGCCATGCAGCGCGAATCAGCTGGATCAGCACGCTGGCGCCCTGATGAAAAAGTGGGGCGCATTATAGCCGCATCGCCGCGTCACGCCGATGCCGTCCAGCGCTGTGCGGCGGCCATGCCGGCGAGGCGCAGCAGCTCGATGTCGCCGATCCGCCTCGCCGTCGACATCAGCCTGATTGCCCATCGCATTCATCCGGTCAGCGCCTTGAACCATACCGCGTAAGGCTGGTACAGCCACCATTTCAGCGGCACGCGTCCGTAGTGGCGGCGCACCACGGCGATGGCCTCGCGGTAATGGCGCGCGCGATGCCGGCGGGTCTTGGTCCCGGCGTGCTCGCGGTTCACGCCGGTCACGGCATCGACGAAGCAGGGCGCGCCGCAGTGGCGATAGAGCCGCCACCACAGGTCGTAGTCCATCACCATGTGCAGGCTCTCGTCGAGTCCGCCGACCGCCTCCCAGGCCGAGCGGCGGATCAGCGTGGCGGGCTGCGACACGATGCAGCGCAGGGCCAGGCGGCGCTCGTCGAAGGGCTCCACCCACACCGGCTCGCGCCGGCCCGTGGCCTCGACCAGGTTCCACGCCCGCGCATAGGCCATCGGCGCGGCGGGGGCGGCCTGGAGCGCGGAAACCAGCGTGGCGAGGGCGTCGGGAAGCAGCAGGTCGTCGCTGTTCAGCCAGCACACGTAGGGCGCCGAGCCGCGCGCGATGCATTCGTTGATGGCCGCCGCCTGGCCGCGGTCGGCGTGGCTGCGCCAGCCGGCGAGACGCGGCGCGAAGCGTTCGATGACCGCGAGCGAATCGTCGCCCGAGCCGCCGTCGGCCACGAAGACCTCGGCGGCGACGTCCTGGTCGAGCGCCGATTCCAGCGCCGCGCCCAGATAGCGCCCCTGGTTGAACGACGGCACCGCGATCGTGACCGCGGGATGGTCGCGCAGGGCCGTCATCGGCTGCCGTTCAGGAAATCCCGGTACGCCAGCGCAATGCCCTCGCGCAGGCCGGTCGCGGCGCGCCAGCCCAGCTCGCCCAGGCGGCCGACGTCGAGCAGCTTGCGCGGCGTGCCGTCGGGCTTGCTCGCATCGAACACGATGCGGCCCTGGAAACCCACCACGTCCATCACCGTCTGCGCGAGCTCGCGGATGCTGACATCGCTGCCCGTACCCACGTTGAACAGCCCCTCGGAAATGCCGCTCTCCATCAGGAACACGCAGGCATCGGCCATGTCGTCGACATAGAGAAATTCACGCAGCGGCCGGCCCGAGCCCCACACCACCAGTTCACTGTCGCCGCGCGCTTTTGCCTCGTGGGCCTTGCGGATCAGCGCCGGCAGCACGTGGCTGCTCGCGAGGTCGTAGTTGTCGTTCGGTCCGTAGAGATTGGTCGGCATCGCGGAAACGTAACGCGTGCCGTACTGGCGGTTGTAGCTCTCGCAGAGCTTGATGCCGGCGATCTTCGCGATGGCGTACGGCTCGTTGGTGGGTTCCAGCGGACCGGTGAGCAGGTATTCCTCGCGGATCGGTTGCGGGCAGTCGCGCGGGTAGATGCAGCTCGAGCCGAGGAACAGCAGGCGCTCGACGCCGGCGCGCCACGCCGCGTGGATCACGTTGCTCTCGATCATCAGGTTCTGGTACAGGAACTCGGCGCGCAAGGTGTTGTTGGCCTGGATGCCGCCCACCTTCGCCGCCGCGATGAACACGTAGTCGGGCCGCTCGGTGGCGAAGAACCGCTCCACCGCCGCCTGGTCCGTGAGATCGAGCTCGTCGCGGCCGCGCAGCAGCAGGTTGCCGTAGCCCCCGCGCCGCAGCCGGCGCACGATCGCCGAGCCGACCATGCCGCGGTGGCCGGCGACGAAGATGCGCGCCGCGCGCGTCACGGCCTCACTCGTGGTAGTCATAGGCGGGAAAGCCGTGCTTGCGGACCAGCTCGTCGCGCTCGGCGCTCTTGAGGTCCTCGCGGATCATCTCGGCCACCAGCTCGCCGAAGCTGGTGCGCGGCGTCCAGCCGAGCTGCACGCGCGCCTTGGTCGAATCGCCGAGCAGCGTCTCGACCTCGGTGGGCCGGAAATAGCGCGGGTCCACCCGCACGATCACCCGCCCGTGCTGGTCGGCGCCGGTCTCCCCGACGCCGCTGCCCGACCAGGTGATGCGCAGGCCGAGCTCGGCGGCGGCGAGGTCCACGAACTCGCGCACACTGTGCTGCTCGCCGGTGGCGATGACGTAGTCCTCGGCCCGTTCCTGCTGCAGCATGAGCCACTGCATCTCGACGTAGTCGCGCGCGTGGCCCCAGTCGCGCAGCGCGTCGAGGTTGCCGAGGTAGAGGCAGTCCTGCAGCCCGAGCTTGATGCGCGCCAGCGCGCGCGTGATCTTGCGCGTCACGAAGGTCTCGCCGCGTACCGGCGACTCGTGGTTGAACAGGATGCCGTTGCAGGCGTACATCCCGTAGGCCTCGCGGTAGTTCACCGTGATCCAGTAGGCGTAGAGCTTGGCGACGGCGTAGGGACTGCGCGGGTAGAACGGCGTGGTCTCCTTCTGCGGCACTTCCTGCACCAGGCCGTAGAGCTCGGAACTGGAGGCCTGGTAGAAGCGGGTCTTGCGCTCCAGCCCGAGCAGGCGGATGGCCTCGAGGATGCGCAGCGCCCCCAGGGCGTCGGCGTTGGCCGTGTACTCCGGCACCTCGAAGCTGACCGCCACGTGGCTCATCGCGCCGAGGTTGTAGATCTCGTCGGGCTGCACGGTCTGGATCACGCGCGTGAGAGCGCTCGAATCCGTCAGGTCGCCGTAGTGCAGGAACAGGTTGCGCCGCTCGACGTGCGGATCCTGGTACAGGTGGTCGATGCGATCGGTGTTCAGCAGCGAGGCGCGGCGCTTGATGCCGTGCACCTCGTAGCCCTTGGACAGCAGCAGTTCGGCCAGGTAGGCGCCGTCCTGCCCCGTGATTCCCGTCACCAACGCTTTCTTCATGCCGCGAAAATCCTGCCTTTAACCCGATTTCCTGCCGCCGTCTCAGGCGGCCGCCTCGCGCAGCCGCGCCAGCTGCGCATCCACCATGCCGTGCACCATCTGCGCGAACCCGATCTCGGGCTCCCAGCCGAGCCGCGCCCTCGCCCGCGCGGGATTCGCCACCGTGCGCCCCGTTTCCAGCGGCCGCACCAGCGCCGGATCGCTCACCACGTGCGCGCGCCAGTCGAGCCCGACATGGGCATAGGCCGCATCGCAGAGATCACGCAGGGTGTGCACTATACCGGTCCCCACCACGAAGTCATCCGCCTCGGCCTGCTGCAGGATCAGCCACATCGCGCGCACGAAATCGCGCGCATGACCCCAGTCCCGCGCCACCTCGAGGTTGCCGAGCGCGAGGTGTCCGTGCTCGACGATGGGGCGCCCGCGCTCGTTCAGGTCCGGCGAGTCGCCGATGCCCAGCGCCGCGCAGGCCGCGCCGTAGGCGATCTTCTGGGTCACGAAGTGCAGCGGCCGGCGCTCGCTCTCGTGATTGAACAGGATGCCGGTCGCGATGAACATGCCGTAGCTCTCGCGGTAGATGCGCGCCATCTGGTGCGCGTAGACCTTGGCCGCGGCGTAGGGGTTCTGCGGGTTGAACGGCGTGTCCTCGTCCTGCGCCGCCCCGGTGGTGCGGCCGAACATCTCCGACGAGGAGGCATGGTAGACCCTCGCCGCCGGGCAGGCGTGGCGCACGGTCTCGAACAGCCGGATCGCGGCCATGCCGTTGATCATCAGGGTCTCGGGCGCGCGCGCCCACGACTCGCCGGGACGCGATTGCGAGGCCAGGTTGTAGATCTCGTCGGGGCGCGCGTCCTGCACCGCGGAGGCGATGTCGATGCCCTCGGTCATGTCGCCGAACAGGATCTCGACACGCCCGGCCAGGTGACTGGCGTTGTTGGCGCGGAACCAGCTCTCGCGGCGCGCCAGACCGTACACCGCGTAGCCGCGCGCGAGCAGGAACTCCGCCAGGAAGGATCCGTCCTGTCCCGTGATCCCGGTGATCAGCGCTCGCTTCACGTGCGGCTCCTGGCAGGTTGCGACAGGGCTTCATCATAGAGCGCGAGCAGCTGGCCCGCGCCGCGATTCCAGTCGAAACACGCCGCCCGCGCCCGGCTGCGCCCGGCCATCGCGTCGCGCTGCGCGGGACTGGCGGCCAGTTCCAGCATGGCCTTCGTCCACGCGCCGGTATCCTCGGGCGGCAGCAGCACCGCCGCCTCGCCCGCGACCTCGGGGATGGAACTGCTGTTCGAGGCAATCGTCGGCGCGCCGAACTGCATGCCTTCCAGCACCGGCAGCCCGAAGCCCTCGAACAGCGAGGGGTAGAGGTTGGCGTAGCAGTGGCGGTAGAACCAGATCAGCTCGGCATCCGATACGTAGCCGGTGACGATCACGTGTTGCGCGATGCCGAGCTCCTCGAGGAACCGGGGAAAGCCCTCCATGCACCAGCCCTCCCCTCCCGCCAGCACCAGCGGCATCGGTTCGCCGCCGCCCGCGAGGTACCCGGCGAAGGCCTCGGCCAGCCGGCGCTGGTTCTTGCGCGGCTCGATGGTGCCCACGCTCAGCCAGAAGCGTCCCGGCGCCACGGCCCTCAACCGTTCGGGCCGCTCGCCCGGCATGTCGTCGGCGGCGAAAAAGCGCGAGCACGGGTGGATCACGCGCACCCGCCCGGCCGGGAAGTGCGGAAAGATGCGCAGGTAATCGCGACGCGAGGCTTCCGAGATCGCCACGATCCAGTCCGCGGCGATGGAGGAGCGGAACACACCCTCGAAGCAGCCGATGCGGTTGGCCTCGGTGGTCCACGAGGGATCGACCAGGAACGCCAGGTCGTAGAGCGTGTACACGAGCCGCGATCCCCCCAGCTGCAGCGGGCACCAGAAGTTGTTGGCGTGCACGATGTCCGGCCGGCCCAGCGCGTCGGCCAGCGCGGGCGCATTCCAGAAATCGGCCGCGCTCTCGCGCGTCAGGTGGCGCGGGCCGTATTCGGCGTTCGCACCCGGGTAGGGGTTGCGCAGCGGCATGCGCGCATCGAAGTAGAAATCGCCAAAGCCCGGATAGAGCGAGAAGCGGTGGGCGGGGGCGAGCCTGAGCAGCGCCTGCAGCATGGCGTCGGCGTAGTAGCCGCATCCCGCCTTGCCCGCGCCCGTCTGCGAGACGTCAAAGCCGATATGCATCGCGCCCCCAGTGCCAGATTACACGCCGCATCGCGGGACCGACGCCGCGGTTCCAGCGCAAGGCCGCGGCGATCGAGTGCAGCGCCAGGCACAGCACGAAGCGCCGCGGCGCGCGCGCGGTCGATCCGGGGCTCGACCACCGCGTGCGCGTAATTGAACAGCCAGCGCTCGGGCACGCGCCCGAAATGCCGCTTCATCATGTCGTTGATCTCGCGATGCACCGCCACGCGCGCCCCCAGCGTCTTGTTCTCGCCGTAGAGCCGCGACCCGGCCAGCTTCTCCTCGAGGTAGTGGAAGCGCGCGCCCTGCTTGCCCAGGCGCAGCCAGTACTCGTAGTCCATGCAGTAGTGCAGCGATTCGTCCGGGAGCCCGTGCTGCGCCACCACGCGCCGGCGCAGGAACAGCGCCGGCTGGCAGATGAAGCAGGTCTCCTTGAGCCGTTCCAGGTCCCACGCTTCGGTGGGATATTCCTCGAAGGCCCGGTCGTCGATGTCGATGTGGTCCGCCATGCCGTAGACCACATCGACTGCGGGCTGTGTGCGGAACACCTCCAGCACCCGCGCGATCGCGCCCGGGTAGTAGACGTCGTCCGAATTCAGCCAGCCGATGATCTCGCCGTCGGTGGCGCGGATGCCCTTGTTCAGCGCGTCGGTCTGCCCGCGGTCCCGCTCCGAGACCCAGCGCACCGTGGCGCCGAAGCGTTCGAGCACGGCGCGCGTCCCGTCGGTGCTGCCGCCGTCCATCACCACGTGCTCCAGCTCCGGCACGTCCTGTGCGGCAACGCTGCGAATGGTGCGCTCGATGAAGCGGCCCTGGTTGAACGATGGCGTGATGACGCTGACTTTCACGCGCCCGCGCCTCCCCGGCCCGGGCGCACTGACGCCTGCTCCATGGCCTGGCGGAACGCGTCCCGGTATTCGTCCGCCATCCGCCCGGCGTCGCTGAATCCGGCCGCGCGCTCGAGCCCCGCGGCCACCAGAGCGGCGCGCCGCGCGGGATCGTTGACCAGTGCGAGCATCGCCGCGGCGATCTGCCCGGGAATGCGGGGATCGAACAGTAACGCCGCCCCGGTGGCGATCTCGGGCAACGAGGTCGCGTTGCTGCATGCCACCGCGACACCGACTGCCATCGCCTCGATCACCGGCATCCCGAAGCCCTCGTAGAGCGAGGGGAACACCATGCCCGCGCTGTTTCCCAGCAGTGCCCCGAGCGCCCCGGTCGGGACGTAGCCCGGAAAGACGACGCGCGAGCCCAGCCCCATCGCATCGGCTGCCTGCGCCAGGAAATCGCGCCGCGCACCGGGCGCTCCGGTGCACACGAGGCGGATGTCCTGCGGCAATCCGCCATGCGCCGCGATCCCGAATGCCGTCAGCAGCATCTCGTGGTTCTTGTGCTTCCAGAAATTGGCCGGGTAGACCAGGTAGCGTCCGCGCGCGAGCCCCAGTCGCGCGGGCACCGACTCGTCCGCGCCCCCGGCACTGGCCAGGCGCTTGCCGAGGCGATGATGGATGGTGCGCACGCGATCCGGCGCGAGCGCACCCTGGCGGATCACGGAGTCGCGGGCGTAGTCGGAAATCGCCACCAGCAGCGTCGCCTCGTTACACGCGGCGCGGAACACCTGGTCGCGATGCCCGATATCTGCCGCCTCGAAGAACTGGGGATAGCTCAGGTACTGCAGGTCGTGCACCACGCTGACCACCGGCACCCCGGGCTCGGCATAGGTGGGGGCCGTGAACGGGCAGAACAGCAGCTCGGCGCCGATGTCACGCAACAGGCTCATGGCCTCGGCGCGGCGGCGGTGCCGCATCAAGCGGTAGCCGACACGGGAGGCGAGCGCGCGGATGCGCCCGGGGAGGTAGCGCGCCAGCCGGTGCGCCACGCGCACCCACAGGGCAGGCCGCGCGGGGGCGGGTTGCACGGCACCGAGCACCAGGCGACGCTCGACATTGGGCCCGTCCAGGGCCGCGAGCTCGTCATGGGTTTCCGCGCGCGTGAGCAGGACCAGGCGCGTCTGCGGCGCCTGCGCCGCGAGACCACGCAGCAGTTCCAGGACAAAGACCTTGGCCCCGCCGTTCTCGCCCCCCGGCAGGACCGGCGTGAGGTCGACTGCCACGATGTTCGGGTCACGCATCATCTGCTGAACTCGTACCGGTCCGGCCCTGCAAAAGGCGCGGAGTTTAACGCAATCGGGAAAGCGGGGCAGCGCTCAGCGCAGCACGGCGCCGTAGAGTGCGGCGTAGGACGCACACATCTGCTCGGCCCGGAACAGCTCGAGATAGCGCGCCCTGGCGTTGCGTCCCATCTGCTGCGCGAGATCCGGTTCGTCGAGCAGGCGCGCCAGCGCCGCGCGCAGGGCCGCCGAATCGCCGGGCGGCACGACGAGCCCGGT
Organism: Gammaproteobacteria bacterium; assembly: GCA_016718385.1. Classification (GTDB taxonomy): domain Bacteria; phylum Pseudomonadota; class Gammaproteobacteria; order Pseudomonadales; family UBA5518; genus UBA5518. The sequence goes on along the minus strand of JADKDK010000004.1, from coordinate 173,875 downwards.
GACCCCGCCGACGTTGACGTGGCTCGTGCCGGTACCGATTTCGCTCGAGATCATCGGCTTGCCGAACATCGCGCCCTCGAGCAGCGAGACGCCGAAGGCCTCCGCGCGCAGGTGCGAGGGGAATACCACGCCGTAACACAGTGTCAGCAGCGCCACCTTGTCCTCGTCGGGTATGGCCCCGAGGAATGTCACATTGCCCAGACCTTCCCTGCGCGCGTGTTCCCTGAGCTCTTTCTCTATCGGGCCGGCGCCCACGATCACCACGTTCGCGGCGGACCCCTTCAGCGCATCGAGCAGGATGTGCAGCCCCTTGTAGTAGCGCAGCATGCCCACGAAAAGGAAGAACGGCGCGGCAAGGCGGGCGCGCCAGTACGCCAGGCGCCCGGCATCGGGGCCGGGGTAATTGGCCTCGTCCAGCCCGATCGGAATCACGGAGGTCTTGTCGCGGTACTGCGCGAGCACCGGGCTGGTCTGCAGGTAATTCGGCGAGGTCGCCACGATCCGGTCCATTCGCCCGAGAAACACATTCATCAGCGGCCGGTAGATCCGGTACAGCCGGATCTGCCGCACGATGTCGGAATGATAGGTGAGCACGGAGGGCTTGCCCGCGCTCGCCAGGAGGTGCGCGACGTCCGCCATCGGCCAGGGAAAATGATAGTGCAGCAGGTCCGCTTTCCCGGCCAGTTCACGGAAGCGCCCTATCGCCGAGGCCGATATCTCCGCACCGCCGATGCGAAATTGTGTCTTCGCGTAATGCACCGGGATGGTGTCGAACACGGTGTCGCCGACGCGCTCTCGCGAACCCAGCGTCAGCACTTCGGCGAAGATGCCGCGCGGCTCGCAGCCGTGGCAGATCTGGTAGATGACCTGCTCGATGCCGCCGTAGGACGCCGGGTAGAACGTTCGGTAAAAATGCAGGACACGCATCGGACAGGCAACAAAAAGACCTGCCTGTCAACCCTTGCCGGTGACATGCGTTGGTCAATGGGTGGAGAATACCGCCCGCAATTTAGCAAGGATCCCCGGCCCGCGGTAGCCCGGACTACAAGTCTGCACCGCGGGAGCGTACATGACCCCGATAAGTCTCGATATCTCGATAGTGACCTACAAGACGGATCTTCTCGGCCTGAAGATCGCGTTGATATCGCTGTGCCAGGCCATCGAGCGTGCGCGCGAGCGCATGTCCGGGCAATTGCTGGTGTCGCTGTTCATCGTCGAGAACGCGCCGCGACATCCGACGCCGGCCCCGTCTCGCCTTGCCGCGAGCAGGTACCTGCGCGCATTCGACGCCATCCACCACGTCCAGTCGCCCACGAACGTGGGCTTCGGCCGCGGCCACAACCTGGCCATATTCGACGCCCGCGGCGCCACGGCGGACTACCACCTGGTCCTCAACCCGGACGTGGAACTGGACCCCGACGCGCTGCGGCTCTGCATCGAATACCTCGAGGCAAACCCGGAAGCCGTCGCGGTCGTGCCGAACGCCGTGGACGGCAACAACGAGCCCTGCTACCTGGCGAAGGCGCAACCATCCGTCGTGGTACTGGCTTTGCGCGCCTACCTTCCCGGCATCCGGCTGCCGTGGCTGCGCAAGCGACTGGAGCGTTACGAACTGCGGCCGGCGGCGGACCGCGGCGAGATCATCCGCGACGTGCCGAACGGCAGCGGCTGCTTCTTCTTCGCCAGGGCGCGCGCATTGCGCGAGGTGGGCGGCTTTGCGCCGCAGTATTTCCTGTATTTCGAGGATTTCGACCTGTCGAACCGGCTGCGCCGGCTGGGGCGCATGGACTACCTGCCCCAGGTCCGGCTGATCCATCACGGCGGCAACGTAGGCCGCAAGGGCCTGCACCACCTGGCGTACTTCTCGCGCTCCGCGATCCGGTTCTTCAACCGCTGGGGCTGGCGTTTCTGCTAGCGCTCAGCGGGTGGGCAACAGCCACCACTCGCCGTCGGCACGTATCCATTTCTCGTTCATTTCGCGCTGCATGACAGTGTCCGCTCCCATCTTGCCGCCGGCCAGCCCGCCATAGGTGTAGCTGAGCTCGACGACGACGTTGCACAGATCTACCTCGCAGGAAACGCTCTTGATGTCGAAGGCGCGCCGCTTGATCGAGGCTCCCATCTTGCCGAGGTAGGCCTTGTAGGGATGCGTTTCACGGTAGCCCGGCGAGGTGAAGGTGTAGGCGAGCTCGAGATTGTTCTCGAGCCGCGCCTGCTGGTGTGCAGCGACGCGCGCCTTGACCACCTCCTCGACCGGCTTCTGCGGCAGCGCCGCGCAAGCTCCGAGCAGCAACGACGCAACGACGGCAAACAGAACGGACCTGATCACGAATAAACACTCCTCGAAGTCAAAAACCCTGGAAATCCACACGGCTGTCACAGGCCGAAGGCGTCGGTGACCGCACTCATTTTTTCGCGGAACTCCTCGCCGACCTTGGCGAAGTCGTTGTACTGGACGATCGCGCGCGGGCTGATCGTCACCAGCAGTTCCGTGCGGCGATCGTTGTTCGACTTGGTGCCGAACAGGCTGCCGACCACCGGCAGCCTGTGCAGCACCGGAACGCCCGAGCTGCCGGTGGTCTTGTTGCTCTGGATCAGGCCGCCGAGAATGATGGTGTCCCCGCTCTGGATGGCCACCGTGCTCTTGATCGAGCGCTGCAGGAAGGAGCGTTGCCCCGTCGCGGCATCGATGCTGCCGACGTCGGTGACTTCCTGCGAGATGTCCATCACGACGAGACCGCTGTCGTTCACCCGCGGTGTCACGCTCAGCTTCACGCCGGTATCCTTGTAGGTGATGTTCTCGGTCACCGTGCCGCCGTCGGTGGCGCTGGTACCCGAGAGCACCGGCTGCTGGTCGCCGACCACGATGTCCGCGGTCTGGTTGTCCAGCACCAGCACCGAGGGCGAGGAGAGCACCTGGATCTGCGAGGTCTCATCGAGCGCATTGATCACCGCGCGCCAGTCACCACCGTTGTCGGACAGGAGATAGGAGAATCCCCCCAGCACGGAATTGACCCCCTCGGGTGCAAAATCGAGCGTCCCGACCCCGTTCACGCTGCTGTTGCTGTGCTGGAAGTACCACTCGACGCCGTACTCCAGTTCGTCGTTGAGCGCGACCTCCCATATGGAAACCTCCACGAGCACCTGCGCAGGCATCACGTCGACTTTGCGGAGCGCATTGTCGATTTCCCGCCAGACCTGCGGCGTGGCCATGACCAGCAGCGTGTTGTTGGTCTCGTCAGCCACCACGCGCGGCACTTTCAGGTCGGCACCGTCGCCTGACTCCGCGCCTGCGAAGCTCCCCGCGCCCATCGGCTCCGGCACGGGGGACGCTGGCGTCTCGGGCGTTTCCGCCTGGCCGCGCGAGACGGCCCTTCCGCCGCCCGGCGCCGTCTTGCCGGCAGTCTTGCGCGCCTTCGGCTGCACGGTGCCCATGGTGCCGCCGAACATCTGCGTCAGCATCGACGCGAGCTGCGTCGCCTCGCCGTTGTTGACGTTGTAGACGTACAGCCTGCGGCTCGCGCTCTCGCCGTCGCGCACCGTGAACTGGTCGAGACGTTCGATCCAGGTCCTGGCGGTCTCGAGGTAGTGGGCGCGCGAAGTGATCACGAGGACGTTGTTGATCTCCTCCAGCGGCACCAGCTTCACCACGCCGGCCAGCGGGCTCAGTTCCTCGCCGCCGAGCAGTTCGTTGAAGCGCTCCACCACGGCAGAGGCGTCGGTGTTGAATATCTCGTAGATGCCGAAGGACATGCCCTTCATCACGTCGATGTCGAAGGTCGCCAGCGTGCGCACGATGTTGTCCATCTGCGGGGCCGGCGCCGCGAGCATCAGCAGGTTGCGCACCGGATCGGCCAGCAGGATGTTCTTTTCCGCGCCCAGCGGCTTGAGGATCTTCTTCGCTTCCGCCACCGAGATGTATTGCAGCGGCACGATGCGCGTGTCAAAGCCACTGGATCCGGCCGCGGCCCTGCCCACCCGCACCGGCGTCGTGCCCTGCAACGTCTCGGCCGCGCCCAGCCGGTAGATGCCGGCCTCCGAGCGCACCATCACGATGCCGTGGTTTGCGAGCAGCGATTCGAGCAGGGCAATCAGCGCGTCCTCGGAAACGGGGCTGCTGGAGCTCAGCGTGATGTTGCCCTTGATCTCGCCCTCGATCGTGTAGGGCACGTGGAGGTGGTCGCCCAGTATCACCTTGACCACTTCGGCGATCGGCGCATCGCGGAAGTTCACCTCGACCTTGCCCTCGCCGAGGCGTATGACCGGTGCCGGGCCCGCGGCATCACGCACCATCTGCTGGCTGCCCGCATACTCGTACACGGTGCGGTCGCGCTCGGGCTCGGCCTGCTTCGCCACGTCCCCCGGGTCGACTGCCGGTTCCTTGACGGACGCGAATATCCGGCCCTGCCCCGCGGGTTGCTGCACGGTCGTCATCGTGCTGCAGGCAACGAGCACGCCTAGCGATGCCGCCAGCAGTGTCGTGCGCAGCCGCTCCAGGCGACCGCGTTGCGCTTTGCTAAGTGATACTGATTCCATCATCTGTCCAGACAAAGTCCTGTTGCGCTCCTGCGGAGCATGGCCCACGTCATTTCCGGGCACGGATCACTCCATGCGCCGGATTTCGATGAATTCGGTCCGATCCACGGGGGCGGGAAGTTTTGCCTCGGAGTCAGCGCCGACAAGCGTCACACCTTCGGCACTGATATGCCTGACCTCGAGGCCGCGAATTCTCTCACCTTCGCGAAGCACGTGCACGCTGCCACTGTCCTGGAGCAGCGCCTGCCTAACGTCACCCCTGACGATCACGCCGAGGTAGACGAGACCCTCCGGCCCTTGAGCGGCTTGCGCCGAACCCGCCGCGCCTGCTTCGCCCGGGGGTGCCGGCGCCCGCTCGGGCCAGAACAGCGGCCGCTCGAGCATGGCGGGATAGTTGGCGCCGCCATCGAAGCGCACGCTGCTCACATCCGGAATCGGCACCTCGACGGGCTCCCTGTTGCCCTCGTGCGAGGAGAACAACGTGTACAGCGCCCATGCCGTTGACAGGCAGAGGCTTGCGGCGATCGCACCCAGGAGTATCCGCGTCGTCAATGCCGTGCGCTGTTGCAATTGGGTCATTTCCCCGAACTCTCCGCGAGCGGCGTGTACGCCACCACCGCCACCTGCACCTGCACCGTCTGTGCCGGTGGTGGCGTCTCCTCCTGGGCGCGACGAATCCTGCCCTGCAGCAATGGCTTGATGTCGAGTTCCTCGATCACCAGCAGCGGCGGCGCCGATTCGATCTCGTGCAGCGCCATCGCCACGGATTCCATGGGGCCCGTAAAGGTGATCTTGATGCCCGAGCCCTGGAAATCCTCGGCCGGGACGTTGTACGTCGCCACGGTTTTCACTTCCGCGCCGCTCTTGTCGAGGATTTCGGTCACGCGCTTCTGCACGTCCAGCGCAATCTGCGCCGGCGGCGTGTCCTGCGAATAGACCAGCGATGCCAGCTCTTCGTCGTTGAAGCGCTTTGCCGCCTCGTGAATGAGATCCCGCGAGGCGTCGAGCCGCGTGAGGCGCTCGAGCACCTGGCGGTCGCGCGCGATCCCGGCATCGAGCTCACGATGACGCGCCACCAGCGGTCCCAGCAGCACGCCCAGGATCAGCAGCGCCAGCGCGAGCACCGCTCCCCACGCCGCGAGCTTGCGGTAGTCGAGGCTCATGTTGCCGATCATTCGGGACGGGCCCCCACGACGCGCGCGCCGATGCTGAACTGGTCGAGCCCGGTGCGCGGGTTGCGGCTGACCGTCGAATCGAACTTGGCGTCCTCCATGAAGGCGGAACCGTTGACGATGTCGATCAGGCCGACGACGTTGCTGCCCTGCCCGGTCAGGCGTACACGCCCCTTGCTCAACGCGAGTTGCGTCAGATAGATGCCGTCGGGCACCAGTTCGCTCAGCTGGTTGACGAGCACCGCGACCCGCGGCGACTGCAGTCGCCGGTCGATGACGTAGGCAAGCAAGCGCCCGTCGGACTCGATCGCGTTCTTCTGCCGTACCAGCTCGCCCACGCTCTGCTGCAACTCGCGGATGGCCGTTTTCTGTTCTTGCGCCACGACCTGCTTCACCATCAACGGTGTGACCGCCAGCAGCGCCAGGCAGCCAATCAGTGCCAGCAGCAGCCAGAAATTGAGGTTCGGCCGGAAACGCGTCCGGCGCCTGCCGAGCAGGTTGGCGGCGGGCCCCAGGTCCGCCGTCGTGAGCCGGTCGATATCGCGCGCGCAGACGCGGTTCATCTCGCGCAGCAGCGGTTCCACCCGCGACCTCGGTGCGGCGACCAGCTCGACCCGGATCTTGCGGTTGCCCGGATCGCGCTCGCGCACGACGACGTCGTAGAACAGATCCGCCTCGCTGAAGGGCGTGAGCCGGCTCAGCTGGTAGACGATCGACTGGCGCAGGTTCGACTCCAGTTGCAGGGGCAGCTCGAGCCGATGGCGCAACAGCCACGAAGGCTCGAGCAGCAGGTCGATCTCCAGCCCGGCAGCACTGTTCCTGTCGATCTCTTCCAGCTGCGGCGCCAGGTATCCCGGAGGATACTGCTCGAGCGCGCCTCGATCGAGGACGGCAATCTCGCTGCCACGCTCCTCGACGTCGGCGATCAGCGCGTACTGCTCCCCGCGACACGCGATGACGACGCGAGCGGGCTGGCGCACGAACAGGAGTTTCACCGAGCCGGGAACACTGCGCGACAGCTCCGTCCACCACCCCTGGAGCAGCTTGCGCACGTCAACGCCGAACAACGTCCACTTGTCAGCCGAGCTGAGATCCACGATCACATTTCCCTAGTGTTCGCCGTCGACATCGAGTGGCGGGAACTCGTTCCATTGAATTATACGGTATGGAGACAGCACAGGGCCGACGGCCAGCATGCCAAACCCCGGCTGGGGTGGTGCGACCATCCCGCCGAAGGAGGCGATGACCTCGATCGCCTGGTGGCGTTTCAGCCCCATGCCCCCGGAGCCCTGCACCAGCACGCGGTATGCTCCCGAGCGCGTGGCGGCGAAGAAGCTGCTCTCCAGCGCCATCGCATCGGCCACCGCCTGGTCTTCCTGCATGGCCGCCAGGTCCTGCTCGCTGAACCTGCCTTCCGTGTCGAGCATCATCACGAGCCCGGGATCGGCGAAGCGCGCGTCGATGCCGGCGCTGGTGGAAGCCACCGAGACATAGGGTCGCAGCCAGTCCACCAGCCCCTGGTCGAAACCGAGCACCAGCCCGAGCTCGTCCACGCTGAGCAGCGGCGCGTTGCGCGGACCGTAAGCCAGCCCCGCGCCGGCATACTCCGCGGCTTCCGCGCCGTTCTCCGTCACGACGTCGTCGCCGTCGCGCCAGTCAGCGAGCGCGTTCACCAGCGCATCGACGTCGTCGACGCCGTCGGGGTAATTGCCGAGCAGCGCCTCGAGCATTTCCGGCGGCGCGGCGTTCAGGCTGACGTAGGCCTCCTCGGGCACGAAGCGGTAGTCGACCGACGACTTGCCGAGCGGCAGCGACAGCGGCCAACCCTCGAGGCTGGCCAGCCCCTCGGGCGAGGCGGTGCCGGCCAGCGCCAGGTAATTCAGCACGGCGGTGGCCCCCGCGCGCAGCCGGATACGCTCGACCATGTCGCCGACGATGCGGTTCTCGACGCGGATCTCGTTGCTGAACGCGCCGAGCAGGAAGGTCAGCAGCGTGAGTATCCACAGCACGAGCACGAGCACCGCGCCGCGTTGCCGGCCCCGCCCGTTGCGCAGAGTGCGCGCCGCGCTCACCCGGCCCCCACGCGCATCACCACCGGCGGCATGGCACTCCGCCCGCCCGTGAAGCTGATGCGCACCAGCTGCGGGAACGCGGTGCGCCCGATCCAGCTGTCGGTCCAGCCCGTCTCTTCGCCCGACTCGTCGGTGGCACCGTAGTACAGGAAGCTGAGTCGCAGATCCTCGCTGATCAGCGAGGCCTCGGCATCGGTCGACGCCGGATCCATGCCCTCGGGCGTGTAGGGAACGAAGCTGCCCCAGACGCCCGGGCTCCCGTCCTCCCCGGAGAACAGCTCGACGACGTAGAGCTCGCTGCCTGCGGACATCGACAGCGGCGCAACGTAGCGCAGCGAATACGCCGTGCCGCTGAAGGCGAGCTCGCTCCGGTCCGGGAAGAGCAGTATCACCGGTGCGGCCTGCAGCAGGTGCCGGTGCATCACGTTGAGCAGCTGGCGCGCGCCTTCGACACGCTGCAAATGGTTCTCTGCCGTGCTCCACGCCTTGATGCCGGTGCGAAACGCCGAGAACAGCGTCAGCGTGATCAGGCTGGTGAGCACCAGCACGATGAGCACCTCGACCAGCGTGAAACCGCGCAGGCGCGCGCGCCGTGCGCTCACTGCCCCGCCCTCAGCGACTGCAGCCTGAAGATACCCGGCCTGCGGGCGCCCGCCCAGCTCACCTCGACGTCGACGAGGAATAGGCCGGGCGACTGTTCCGTCGCGACGACCAGTCCGTCGGGATCCTCGTAGGGCGAGACGAGCACGTGCCAGCGATACTTGCCGCCCTCCTCCACGCCCTCCATCTCGCCCTCGGCGACCGGGTACAGGATGCCGACCTCCGCCAGGCGCGATTCCGCCACCATCGCCGCCATGACGTATTCGTCCATCTTTCCCAGGTTGCGCAGGCCGCCGGCGAAGGCCTGGATCAGCGCCACGATGCCGATCGCCGCGAGCACGAAGGCGACCAGCACCTCGAGCAACGTGAATCCGGTCTGCGTGCGCGGCGATCCATGCGGGATGTGGAGCATGCCGGCGCCTACTCCACGCCCAGGCGCGCGACATCGACGCCGCCCGTCAGCCAGTCGACGGTGACCTGGAATACGACACCCTCGGCACCGAGCTCGATCGAGCCGCCGCTGGACGAGCCATCGGGATAGAAACGGATCGCCGCGAGATCGCCCCGCACTTCGCGCTCCGTCGTGTTGACCAGCACGCTGGCCTCCTCGGGCAGCCGGTAGCGCCGACGGCGCGTCTCGACCAGGTAGGACTTGTCGGCTGTGTCCACCCAGAGCGCGACGCTGTGGCGCTCGCTCACGGCCTCCGAGCGCGCCCAGCGCAGGCCGGTGGCCAGCTCGCGCACGGAGGACTGCAGTTGCGAGCCCACCCCGCGCGACAGCATTGCGGGCACCGTCGTCGCCACCAGCGCCAGGATCATCATCACGACCAGCAGTTCGATCAGGGTGAAGCCGCGCATCACGGAAACCCGGGAGCGACCCTCACTCCCAGCTGACGACGTCCGCGTCATCGTTCTCCCCGCCCGGGTTGTTGTCGGCGCCGTAGGAGAACAGGTCGAACTCCCCGTACTCGCCAGGACTGCGGTAATGGTAGTCACGGCCCCAGGGGTCCTTCGGTACGCGCGGCTTGCTGAGGTACGGGCCGTTCCACCCGACCACGCCCTGCGGCTCCTCCACCAGCGCCAGCAGTCCCGCCTCCTGCGAGGGGTAACTGCCGACTTCCAGCTGGTACATGTGCAGGGCGTTCACCAGGTCCTCGATCTGCACCTTCGCGGTATCGCTCTTCGCACCGCCGACGTACTTCATGATGCGCGGCCCGACGATGCCCGCGAGCATCCCGAGGATGACCAGCGCCACCAGCAGTTCCATCAGCGTGAAGCCGGCGGCTCGTTTGAATCGGGTGGAATGTCTTTGCATGGACGAAAAACTCCTTCAGTAGACCAGTTCATTGACCGACATGATGCCGACCATGATCGAAACGATGATGCCTGCGATCAGCACGCCGAGACCGAGGATCAGCGCGGGCTCCAGCAGCGCCAGCAGGCGCTTCACGGCGCCGCTGACCTCCTCGTCGTAGATCGCGGCCACCTTCAGCAGGATGGGCTCGAGCTGGCCCGTCTCCTCGCCGACCTGGATCATGTGCATCGCCAGCGGCGGAAAGTGGCTGTTCTCGATCAGCGCGTTGCTGAGCAGCTTGCCTTCCTTCAGCGAGGCGACCCCCTGCTCGAGATCCGCGCGCAGCGTGCGGTTGCCCACGGTCGCCAGCGCGATCGACAGCGCGTTCACCAGCACCACGCCGCCCTGGAGCAGGGTGCCCAGGGTGTGCGCCAGGCGCGCCGTCTCGACCTTGCGCACCAGGTCGCCGGTGAGCGGTATGCTCAGCAGCCTGCGGTCGAGGCGTTCGCGGAACTCGGGCCTGGCCAGCAGGTTCATCACGAGCGCTACCGCGCCGCCAAAGAGCAGCACCAGCAGCCACCAGTAGCTGCCGACCCAGCCCCCCGCCGCCATCACCACTCGGGTGGGCAGCGGCAGCGTGCCGCCCATCTCGTCGAACATGTCGGCGAACTTGGGCACCACGAATCCGAGCAGGATGATCAGCGAGCCCGAGGCCACGAACAGCAGGATGGCGGGATACATCAGCGCCGAGCTCACCGTGCTCTTCAGTGCCTTGGTGCGCTCCATGTGCTCGGCGAGCCGCGTCAGCGTCACCTCCAGCGAGCCGCTCGACTCGCCGGCACGGATCATGTTCACGAAGAAATCGGAGAATTCCGGGTGCTCGCGGAAGGCATCCGCCAGCGTTCCGCCCGTGCGCACCTTCTTGCTGATCGCGCCGATGATCTCCTTCAGCCGCGCATCGGTGGCAAGCCCCTCCAGCACGGCGAGGCTGCGGTCGAGCGGAACCGAGGACGACAGCATGATCGCCAGCTCGCGCGTGAACTCCCCGATCGCGTTCTGCCCGCCGCGCCGGCGCGAGAACAGGCGCGCCAGCAGGTCGCCGTCACGGCCGGAGCCGCCCGCCGCGAGCGGTTCTATCGATACCGGTGTGAGTCCCTGGCGCGCCAGCTGCGCCGCCACCCGTTCCACGCTGTCGTGCTCGATCTCGCCGCGCGTGAGCTTGCCGTCGGCCGCGACCGCGCGGTACCTGAAGTGTGCCATGGCGCCTGCGTTCCCCGTTACTGGTGCGTCACGCGCAGCACCTCGTCTATCGAGGTGTGGCCGGCGAAGGCCTTGAGCACGCCGTCTTCGTACATGGTCACCATGCCGTTGGCGCGCGCGGCCTTCATGATCACCTCGGCGCTGGCGTGCTCGAGGATCAGATGCCGGATGCTGTCGTCGACCAGCAGCAGCTCGTGCACGCCCATGCGCCCGCGGTAGCCGGTACGGGCGCAGGCCTCGCAACCCGTCGCGCGCCAGACCCGGCGCGATCCGGCGCGCTCCACGAGGCGCGAGATGCCCATGTGCTGGACCTCCTCGTCGGTGAGCGCGGACTCGCGCCGGCACGCCGGGCACAGTACGCGCACCAGGCGCTGCGCCATGATGGCGTTGACCGTGGAGGTGAGCAGGTAATCCTCGAGACCCATGTCGAGCAGGCGCGTGACGCCGCTCGCCGAGTCGTTGGTGTGCAGCGTCGAGAACACGATGTGGCCCGTCAGCGCCGACTGGATCGCGATGCCCGCGGTTTCGCGGTCGCGCATCTCGCCGATCATGATCACGTCGGGGTCCTGGCGCACGATCGAGCGCAGCGCGTGCGCGAAATCGAGCCCGATGCGCGGTGCCGCCTGGATCTGGTTCACGCCCGCGATCTGGTACTCGACCGGGTCCTCCACGGTCATGATCTTGCGCTCGGGCGTGTTCATGCGCGAGAGCACGGCGTAGAGCGTCGTGGTCTTGCCGCTGCCGGTGGGGCCCGTCACCAGGAAGATGCCGTTGGGCCGCTCCAGCACCGACTTCAGGTCCGACAGCACCTTGTCCGAGAGCCCGATGTCCTCGAGGTTCAGGTTCAGCGTCTGCTTGTCGAGGATACGCATCACCACGCTCTCGCCGTGCAGCGTGGGCACGGTGGAGACGCGCAGATCGACCTCCTTGCCGCTGATCTTCAGCTTGATCCGCCCGTCCTGCGGCAGGCGGCGCTCGGCGATGTTCAGACGCGAGAGGATCTTCACGCGCGAGATGATCGCGGGCGCCATGCGCGCGGGCGGCGACTCCACGTCCTGCAGCACGCCGTCGATGCGGTAGCGGATCTTCAGCTCGTGCTCGTAGGGCTCGATGTGGATGTCGGAGGCGCGCGCCTCCAGGGCGCGACTGAAAATGAGGTTCACGACGCGGATGACCGGCGCGTCGCTCGCCATGTCCTTGAGCCTCTCGACGTCCTCGACGTCTTCCTGCAGCACGCTCTCGGACTGCACCCCGTCGACGATCTGGTCCATCGCCGAGCGGCCGCCGCCGTAGAGACGCTCGTGCGCCTGCTCGAGATCCGAGGCGAGCGCGAGAAGCGGCTCGATGCGACGGTCGGTCGCGATCTCCAGCGCGCGCAAAACGTACTCGTTGGTCGGATCTGCCATGGCCACGCGCAGGCAATCACCGTCGTCGGCGAGCGGCAGCACATTGAACTGCTGCAGGAACTCGCCGGATATGCGGTCCTCGGCAACGGGTGCCTCGGGAAAGTCGTCGGGCCCGATCAGCGCACAGCCCGTGAGCCCGGAGACGGCATCGGCGACTTCCTTTTCGGCCACGAGGCCCAGGCGCACCAGCGCCTGCCCCAGCGTGCCGCCGGAGATCGCGAGCACGCGCTCGGCACGCTGCAGGTCGGACTCCGCGAGCTTGCCGCGCGCGACCAGCAGTTTGCCCAGCCCCGAAGCCGGGCCGGTTTCGTTCACGTTCGCCGACTTATCCATCGCGTTGCTGCAACCAGTGTTTCAGACGAATTTTCCAGTCCAGCGGGACACGCGACTCCAGCCGCAACACGAGCCCATGCCGTTTCATCCGCTGCAGTTGTTCCAGCAGCCGCATCCCGCGGTTGATTCCGGCTGCCGCACCGGGCAGCGCCCGGACCAGCCGCTGCGCATAGTAGCGATGATAGCTTGTCCAGTCAGCCGGACCGGCCGGCACGGCGCATGGCGCCTCGTGCACGTAGTCGCGGCGATAATCGAAAGCCGCGCCGACCAATTCTCCCGCCACGGGATCAGGCGCTTCCCCGCGCACAAAGTTCCGCCGCAAGTCGTTGAAAAAATCACCCATGGCCGCGGGTTCCTGGTCGGGCGCAATGAGCCAGCTCCATTCACGCCCGACCAGGCGCTCGCTGAACGCACCGATCGCGGGCGCTACCACGGGGATGCCCAACTCCATGCAGGCCGAGAGCGTGTAGCTGTAGGTTTCGGGACAGCTGCCCGGAAACCAGACCACGTGAGGCGCCAGGTCGCCCAGCAGCCGCGGCAGGTCCTCCTCGCGGTAGGAGCCGTGCTCGCGCAGTGCGCTGGCGGGCCAGCCGGTGAGCCGGCGGTAGGCGTAACCCAGCAGGTGGTACTCGAGCGGCAGCCGGCGACGCCGCGCATCGAGCCCGCAGGCCTCCAGCAAATTGGCGCCCTTGAAGACCGCTAGCGCGCCGATCACCGCGATGCGCAGGGGCTCCGCGCCGGCCAGCGGCGCGGCGCGCACCGGTGCGACACGCAGCCGGGCGTTTTCGTGCGGCGCAAGCACCGTGGCCGCTCCGGGAAAGTAGCGCTGGATGCGTCGTTGCGCATCGCGGCCGGGAACGAATACCCGCTCGGCCCCGTGAATGAGCGAATCGCTTGCCTGGCGCCATTCCCGGATCGAACTCACCCCCGGCGCCGGCCGTTGCTGCAGGCAACGCCCGCAGCCCTCGTCATCGGGCTCGCCGCAGTACGCGCCCTGCGGCGTGGTCATCGTGATCTGCGGGCAGGCGAGGTAGTAATCATGGACCGTGAAATCGTAGGGAACACCGAGGTCCTGCGGCAGGCGCCAGAACTGCGTGTGCACCCCGATGGTGTGGTGGAAGTGCACGCGGCTCACGCCGAGCACGCGGAGCAGGTCCACCAGCACCCCGTAGTCGGCGAGCGGATCGAAAGGCACGGCATTGTCCGAGCCGTGGATCGACAGCAGCGCCGCCTGGTTCTCGGCACCGTGCGGCCGCAGGAACAGCACGGTGGCGTGCCCGGCCGCCATGGCTGCCAGCTCTCCCAGGTGCCGCTCGGTGCCGCCGCCGCGTGCATGGTTGACCATCAGGACGGCCGGGCGGCCGTTGCGGCGCGCCGCGCGGCACGCGCGCTCCACGTCGGCCGCGAAACGATATGGCGCCGGCAGGTCGGCGCCTACGAATTGCTGGATTGCTGCCTCGTATTGCGGGTACAGCGCGGTCAGCGTCTTCATTGCCGACTTCTGCTGCTCCGACTGCGTGTCCGCGAAACTGACGCCCCCGGCGTGGTAGACGAAGGTATCCGCGCACAGCAGGTGCTGCCAGCCCTGGCGCGCCGCGCGCAGGCAGAACTCGTTTTCCTCGCCGTAGCCCCTGCCGAACAGTGCCACGTCGAACAGTCCCACCTGTTCCAGGCAGTCGCGGCGGATGTACATGCAGAAACCCACCGCCGTGGGAATGGGCACGGCCTCGCCGCGGTTGACGTCGCGGAACAGCGCGTCCAGCTCGGCCACCGACATGCCGTCCGGCAAGGCGTTGTCCTGGCAGAAGCGCGGATAGCTGCAGATGGTGGCGTTGTTGGAGAACGGTGTCACGCTGGCAATCGCGGGCTCGCGCCACGCGCAGTCCCGCAACCGGTCCAGCCAGTCGTTCGCGACCACCGTGTCGCTGTTCAGCAGCACCACGTCGCGGCCCGGATGCAGCGCCATGCCGCGGTTCACCGTGGCCACGAAACCGAGGTTGGCCTCGTTCTCGAGCACGGTGACGCCGCCGCCGAGCCCGCGCAGGTACCACGTCAGCTCCGGCTCGGGGCTGGCATCGTTGATCACGATGATTTCCGCCGCCGTGCGGCAACGCGAGGCGAGCACGCTCTCGATGCAGGCGCGCGTCTCCGCGAGTCCGCGGTAGACCGGGATGATCACGTCGACACGCTCGTCACGATCATGCCGGCTGCGCGGCGGCGCGCGCAACAGGCCGGCCGAGGACAGCGGATCGTTGCCACGGAACAGCCGCGCCACGCGGCTGCGCGCCCGCCACACGCGCGAGCCCGCGATGAGCCGCAGCTTCGCATCGGTGTCTCCCAGCGCGTTACGCGCCGCGGCGAGATGTTCCCTGAGCCGCATCGCCTCCTCGTCGCGGCGTGCGAGCGTCTGCTGCACCTGTTCCAGGGTCTGATGCGCGAACTCGAGGGCCTGCTGCGCTTGTTCCCGGGCCTGCTGCGCCTCGCCCAGCGCCTGCTGCGTCTCGCCCAGCGCCTGCTGCGTCTCGCCCAGCGTCTGTTGCTTCTCGCCAAGCGCTTGCTGCGTCTCGCCCAGTGCCTGCTGCAACCGCCCGAGGCTCGCGTCGCGCAGCTCGACCACGCTGCGCGCGTGCGCGAGCTGGGTGCCGATCGACTGCAGTTCGGAGTCGCGCTGTTGCACCACGGCCCTCGCCTCGGCGAGTTCAGCGCCGAGACGGTCGCGATGCGCGCGCAGCGCCTCCAGCCCGCTCGCCCGGGCGGCGAACTCGATCTCTCCGGCAACGCGGTAGAACAAGCGCTCGGCCAGCGCGAAATCGCGCCGCAGCAGTTCGATGAGCGCACGGAACGCCGGCGGCTGCTCCGCGCCCACCAGCAGCACGCCGAGCCCGTGGCCGTGGCGGAGCTCAAAGCCCTCGTGCTCCGCGCACAGCTCGCGCCACAGCCGGTGCACGCCGAAATCTCCGGTGTGTACGTTGGTGTCGTGGAACAGCACCACCGCGCGCGCGCTCAGCTTCGGCTTCCAGCCGAGGAAGTCGTGCCTGACGGCCTCGTAGGTGTGCAGGCCATCGATGTGCAGCAGGTCGACGCTGCCGTCGTCGAAGTGCGCCAGCGCCTCGTCGAAGCGCATCTGCATCAGCCGGGAGAAAGCACCGTAACGCGGATCGTGGTGGGCGCGCAGATCGGCCAGCACCTCGGGGCCGTAAAGCCCGGCGTGCGCATCGCCGGCCCAGGTATCCACGGCGTGGCAGCGCGTACCGGTGTCGAAGATGCTGGCCGACTGGCAGAACGCGCAGTAGGAGTCGCCCTTGTGCGTGCCCAGCTCCACCAGCACGCGCGGGCGCAGCAGCGCGACCAGCGCGAAGGCGAAGGGGATATGCCGGTGCCAGGCCTCGATGTCGGTCACGCGCTCCGGCGCGAGCGACAGCGCCCGCAGCAGCGTGAGCGACCACTCGTCGTCAGGCGCAGACATCGTTGCTTCCCGTGTCCTGCACGCGGCACTCGGGGTCATCGAGCGCCATCAGTCCCGTCAGCGCCGGATCGGCCTGCGAGCGGAAATGGAGTGCGTCGTGTATCCAGTGATGCTGCACGTGTTTTTCCTGCGAGCCCGCCCCGATGGCGACCCCGATGCTGTATTCGCCGCTGGCGAGCTGTGGCATGCGGAAGGCGAACGCGACTTCGACGCCCGCGCCCGCCGCGATGCGCTGCCAGGCGGGCAGCAGCTTCAGCGAGTTCTGCCCGAACAGGTACTGACCGAGCCGGTCCTTCACGAAGAAGCCGACGATGGGTGCCTCGATGTCCGTACTCGCGCGGCACCGGATCCGCAATTGCACGCGCTGCGCTGCCAACAGCAGGCTGAGCGGCCGGTCCGCATCGTCCAGCAGTTCCACCGTTTCGATGCGCGCGCAACCGGTGCCGAATTCCTCGCTGCCGCGCCTGAGGGCGACATTCGCGCCCGCGGCATTATCGCCGACATCGCCGTCGGGATAGAACGAACCCAGATAGGCCTCGCAGACTTCCTTCGCCGGTCCCTGCCGTGCGATGCGCCCGCGGTCCAGCCAGATCGCCCGGTCGCACAGGTTGATCACGGAGTTGACGTCGTGGCTGACGAAGACCAGCGTGCCGCTCTCCTTGAAGCGCTTGAGGAAACGCATGCACTTCTGCGTGAAGTACACGTCGCCCACGGCGAGCGCCTCGTCGATGATCAGTATGTCGGCGCGCACGTGCGCGATCACCGCGAACGCCAGGCGCACGAACATGCCGCTGGAATAGGTCTTGACCGGGTGGTCGATGAAATCGCCGATCTCGGCGAACTCCAGTATCGAGGGCAGCGCGCGGTCGATCTCGGCGCGGTCCAGTCCGTAGATCGCCGCGTTCATGTAGACGTTTTCGCGCCCCGTGAACTCGGGATTGAAGCCCGCGCCCAGTTCGAGCAGCGCCGCGACGCGGCCGTTCACGGCAACATTGCCGGTGCTCGGCGTGAGCGTGCCGCAGATGATCTGCAGCAGCGTGGACTTGCCGGCGCCGTTGCGCCCGATCAGCCCGAGCGTCTCGCCCGGCCTGACGGCGAAGCTCAGCTCGTGCAGGGCATCGAAGGGCTCGCAGCGCGCCTCGCGCAGGCCGAACATCTGGAAGAGCAGGCGGTCGAAGGGCCGCGCGAAGATGCGGTAGCGCTTCGCCACGCCGTCGACGCGGATCGCGATATCAGAGGACATCGGCAAACCCCGGCTGCGCCTTGCGGAACACCTTCCAGCCCGCCAGCGCCACCAGCAGCGCAATGGCCGTGAACTTCGCCAGCGTCGCCCAGTGCGGCATCGCGCCGCTCAAAACCAGCCCCCGCATCTCGCCGATCACGAAGGTCAACGGGTTGAGGTACATCCAGGGGCGGAACGCCTCGGGCAGGGCCTCGACCGGGTAGAACACCGGCGCCATGAACATCATCACCGTGGTCACCACGGGCAATACCTGCGCGAGATCGCGCAGGTACACGCCCAGCGCCGCGAAGAACCAGCCGACGCCGAGCACCAGCAGCGCGTACGGCGCCAGCAGCAGCGGCAGCGCCAGCACGCTGAAATGGAACTGCTGCAGGTAGAGGCCGGAACAGATCAGCAGCACCAGCAGGCTGACCAGCATGTGGAACATCGCCGCAACCACGACGATGGCCGGGATCATCCACAGCGGAAACACCACTTTCTTGACGTAACCGGTGTTTTCCGCGATCAGCGTCGGTGAACGGTTCACGCATTCGGCGAAGAAGCCGTGCACGATGACGCCGGCGAAAAGGTTCAGCGCGAAGCTCGCGTTGTCGTCGCCCCCCGTCTGCCAGCGCACGCGGAACACCACGCTGAACACGAAGGTGTAGACCGCGAGCATCACCAGCGGCGAGGCGAAGGACCACAGCAGCCCCATCGCCGAGCCGCGGTAGCGGCCGATGATCTCGCGGCGGCTCATCTGGTAGATCAGGAACAGGTATTGCTTGAGCACGGTGAGCATCGTGTCGCGGCGCTCAGCGGTAGTAGGAACTGCGCAGCGCGAGGAACGGCCGCTCGATGACGTGATAGGACAGCGCCGCCAGCACGAGCGTGACCGGCGTGGCGAGCAGCAGCGTGGTGAGCAGCGCGTCGACGACCGGACCCGTGGCGAAGTCCAGGTACCAGCCCTTCACGGCGATGATGTAGATCACGACGAAGTGCAGCAGGTAGATCGAGTAGCTCACGATGCCCACGGACGCGACCAGCCGCGAGACAGGCGCCGGTATGAGGCGCGCAAAGCCGAGATAGGCCACGAGGAATGCGGCCCACAGCGCCGCTTCGACCGTGCCCCAGGCGATGCGCAGTGCATTGTCCTGCGGCCAGCCGCCGGCGCGGTGGAACAGCCAGACGGCCGCGATCACCAGTACCGCGACGACCGGAAAGATCCACGCGGGTGCGGGCACGGAATCCTCGCGCGCGCACCAGGCGCCGGCGAGCATCCCGATCAGGAACTGGTCCAGCCGCCCGGCAATGGTGAAATAGGCGAGCTCGCGGATCTCGCCCGTGAGCAGCCAGGCAATGACCCGCCAGGCGAGCACCAGCACGATGAGCCCGAGCAGGTACCCGGCGCCACGATTGTTCAGGAACAGCAGCAGGAACGGGAACAGCAGGTAGAAGTGCCACTCCACCGCGACTGCCCAGAACATGCCCGACAGCGGCGAAAGGTCGAGGTGGCCCGGCATGTTCGCGAAGCCGAACACCGTGGTGAGCAGCGCCGGCCAGCTGAAGTGCTCCGGCATCGCGGAGATGCCGAGCACGATCAGCGCGATGAACAGCGGGTAGGTGCGCAGCAGCCGGTTGCGGATGAAGCTCCGGTACACGATGTTTCGCCCCTTCGCGCCCCAGGTGAAGATGAAGCCGCTGAGCACCATGAACAGCGCCACGGCGGTGTGCCCTTCCACGACCACGGCGAGCAGCGGATTGCCGGTGGCGAGCCAGTGCGATGCATCGAAGACCGCGCCGTGGACTGCCTGGTGCCAGAACAGCTGCAGCCCGTGGTAGAACAGCGCGAGCAGCGCCGCGTACGCGCGGATGTGATCCAGCGCGGGCACGTAGGCGATGTTGCTGCTCTGCATCAGGCTCGTCCTTGTTCAGCCGTCGTTCGCACCGTCGTGTTCTTCCGTGGCCGCATCAGCAAAGAAGCCGCCCGCGAAGGCCCAGACGTACCAGGCGGAGGGATCCTCGCGAATCGCGCCCGAGAGCACGTCGGCCAGTGCCTGGGCCAGCACGGCGGGATCGCCGTCGGGCAGGCGCGGGCCTATCGCAAGATGCCGCTGTCCGGTGCGCGGGTCCACGCGCATCGTGTAGGCCTGCACCGGTACGCGATCCTCTGCCGCCATCGTGATCACGCCGGCCGCGATGCGCGCCGGCCTCCCCAGCAGTTCCACCGCCAGCGTGCGCTGCCCGGGGCGCAACGGCGCATCGGGCATCGCCATCACCGGCAGCCCGGCCTGCTGCAGACGTTCGCGCATCGCCGCTATGCTGCCACCGACCGGGATGGGCCGGGCGCCGGACAGGCGCCCGACCTGGCGTATGCGCAGCCTGCCCATCAGTCCGCTGACGTACTCACCCGGGCGCAGGCGGCTCGCCACCGGCGCGTGCAGCCATGCTGCCGGCTGGCCGCGCTCGCGCAGCCAGCGCAACGCCCAGAATCCCTGCCCCCAATGAAACGTGACCAGCAGCATTGCGTTGACACCGGCGGGCAGATTTTCGCCGCCGGTCACCTCGATGTGACGTGCCATCCATCGTCTGCCGCGAAAGAGGGTCAGGAAATAGTCGGCATTGTCCACCAGCAGGTGGAAACGCGCGCGGCGTTTCCAGAGAGGGTCGGTCGGCAGGTAGTGGCGGGCGTGTTCCCAGGCGGCATCCACCTCGCCGCGGTAGAGGGGCTCGGCGCGCGCCAGTTGCCAGAACAGGCGCGTGCACCACGACCACGGAAGGACTGCCGCCAGCCCCGGCAGCAGGACACGCTCTAGTACCGCGCGCAGTTCCCTGGCCAGTTCCTCGGGTGCCACGCGTCGTCCGTCAAGGCGCGGCCTTTGCGGCTCCGGCGTTCTTTTTCTCGCTGGCTGCATTCACTGCCGTGTCGACGGCCTTCCTGGCTTCCTCGCTGATCGCGGAAACGGCGTCCTGGTTCACCTTGATGTCGTCGAGCGAGCGCGCGGCCTCGATACGCTCGGTACGGACCCTCGCCTCGAACTGCTGGCGCTCCGTGTCGATGATCTTGCGCTTGACCTCGTCGAAGCCGAGCTGGCGGGCCGGCTTGCGATCGACATAACGGATCACGTGGAAACCGAACTGCGACTCGACTACCGGGCTGATGTCTCCCGGCTTCTCCATCGCGAAAGCGGCTTCGGCGAAGGGCTTGACCATGCGCTCGCGCTCGAAAAACCCGAGGTCGCCGCGGTTGGTCTTCGCGCTCTTGTCATCGGAATACTCGAGCACGAGATCCTCGAAGGTCTTCTGGCCCTGCAGGGCCTGCTTGCGCACCTCCTCCGCCAGTGTCTTGGCCTGGTCCTTGCTGCGCCCTTCCTTCGGCCCGATCAGGATATGCGAGGCCCGCACGCGCTCCCCCTGGCGGAAGCGCTCGGGGCTGGTGGTGTAGCGCTCGCGGGCGATCTTCTCGAAGTCCGGCCTGGCCGAGTCCGCGACGGCCTTGTCCAGCAGCGCGTCCATCAGGGTACGGTCCTGCTGGACGGCGATCTTGAAGCGAACCAGTTCGTCGTCGGCAAGACCAGCCTGCCGGGCCTCCGCCGCCAGTTCGCGGATCACGAACAGGTCCGCGATCAGCATCCTCACCTTGCGCTCGTCGGCGAGCACCGCTGCCCGCCCGCCTTCGGGAACGGCGTTTTCCAGCATGTGCATGAAATCGGCTCGCGTGACGGTGATGTCGCCGCGGCGCAGCAGCACCTCGTCCGCGGGGGCCGCGGCGAACGCGTTGACGCCGGCGCAGAGCAGCGTGACGAGGCCGGCGATGATCGAATGGAAGCGATGGCTCATATGCGGTGCAATTCCGTGCTGTGGGTCTATTACGAAACGGCGAAACCCCCGCCAAAGGCGGGGGTCTCACGCTGACGGGGAAACGGTCAGTTGCTCTTCAGGTAGAAGGTGCAGCTTGCAGAGGTGCAATTCGTAAACCGGATGTTTATCCACATCGGCGAGTTGGCTGGGATCTGGCACACGAGATCTGTGCCGCTCTGCTCCCAAGCAGTAGTGGTGGTCTCGAAACCTTGCTGATAGCAGCGCGATTCATTAGTACGCCTGGGCGGAGGTATCACCGCCGGAAATACTCCGGGTTGCGTCGAGAGGTAAACGTCCCGAGTCGCCGTATTACCCGACACGTTCATCGTATCCAGATAACCGTTGAGGCCGGCTGCTGTGGTGTTAACCTTGATCGCCAAGATCGCGTTGGCTTTCATCGTGAAGCCTTCCTGGGCAATGGTCGGCCACGGGCGCTCGATGCAGGTCACGCCGCTCGGGCAGGCGGTAGTGCTGCCGGCAACATTGAAGATCGCGTTCCGGGACTGGGTCGGACTCGAATTCGCGTTCACGGTGCAAGTTCCAGTAAGCGTACAGCCGTTGCTCCACCCGGCAAACACAGAACCTTCAGCCGGAGTCGCGGTCAGGATCACCGATGCGTCGGCACCATAGTCCGCAGTGCAAGTACCTCCGCAATTAATGCCGCCGACACTGCTGCTTACGGTACCGCTACCGGTACCACTCCTGGTTACCGTCAACGCGAACGGGACGAGGCCGCCTCCGCCACCACCAGGCACACAGGTTCCGTTTGTGCTGACACTGACATCGCCATTCGAAGAAATGGTGACGTCCTGAGTCGTAGTACCGCAATTGTTACCGTTCAACGTGAGCGTGCCGGCATTGACCCAGCCCGCGACCAGCGCGGCCTGAGCCAGCACCACCAGATGTCTGAAATGCTTCATTTACTCTACCTCATGGTTTACCGCGACAGCTGCCCCTTGTCCTGGGGGCCACGCCATTCACTGATCAGGGATGCAGATCACCACTGCATCCGACTGTTACCTTTCCCGATAATCAGTCTAGCGCCCCGATATGGTCGTGCAAGGCAAATTTTGGTGACGAAGCGCACACTCTCGCAAGAGCACTGCGTATGTCATTCACTCGAATCCCCAGCATTCTCTTTACACACCGGCCTCCTTAGTGCCGGTTAAGGGGAGAAAGTTCCCTGGAGTTCATCTTGGACACAAAAAAAAGGGGCTGCCTAGGCAGCCCCTTCATATTTCGGTTCTTCGTGCAACCGATCAGTCTATCCAGTTGTACGTTTCACCTTTGTGCTCCGTCGAACCCGCGTAGTTCGACAGCAGGCCGCCGACGTCGCCGTTGACGAACTGGGTTGCCGAGAAACCGATGACCGGCAGGCCGACCACGTAGCCGTACTCGTAGTAGTTACCGTCGTACAGGTCGACGTCGATCTCACGATAGTAGTCTTCACCGTTGTCCGGGTTCTCGATCGACTGGTAGTTGTTGGCCAGGTTGATGTTGATCCAGCCGGCATCGAAGCCCGTGGCCAGGTCGAGGTTCGAGTCGGTGTAACCGCCACCCACCACCGAGCCGCCGTTGATGTGGATCACGTTGGCTTCGTAGCACAGCGAGAACGGCGCGTCTCCCGGAGGTGCCGGCGAGAAGTCGGGGCCCGAGGGAGTCAGTTCGTTCTCTTCCTGATCGAAGTACACGATGCCGATCTCTTCGCAGGCGGTACCGGCCACGCCGTCCAGTTCGGTCTTGGTCCAGAAGCTGGTGAAGGGCTCGGGGCTTGAGGTGAGCGGCGAAACCGCCCAGCCTTCTGCCTGCTCTGCCGCGCTGGCAGGCGTCCAGCCGTTGACGTAGAAGCGCTTGGTCGGCATCGTGACGACCCAGTCGGTGGCCGCGTTCAGGTCGGCAACCGTCAGGTAGTCGTTCGAGATGCTCCACTTCGACAGCACGGCGCTGACCGCGTCGATACGGCTGAAGGCATAACCCAGCGTGCCGTCGTCCAGCACGAAATCAAAGTCCGAATCAGCGAGCGAGGGCGAAGTGGTACCCGGCGCAGCGTGCAGGATGCGGCCGTCGGCGAAATTGTCCAGCGCGGTGGCGCTTTCGCTGATGTCCGTACCGCCCTCGACGTTCACGATGATCGACGAGCCGTACAGACCACCGCTCGGCGCGCTCATCAGGAAGGACGTGAAGCCCTGCACCCACGGCGACGAGGCGCTGGTCCACAGACCGGTGATGCCTGCGCACAGCGCGGGAACACCGTTGACGTGCGTTGCCCAGGTGGCCGGGGCAAGCGTTGCCGGGCAGCTGGTGCCCGCGCTGCCGTCGGACGGGCAGTTCTGCAGCTCGCCCATCTCGATCACTTCGAGGTAGCCGGTGCGCGTGCGGTCGGTACCCTGCGGGCCGCCCTTGCCGCTGGAGTAGGAGGTACCCTGGTACTGGTAATTACGGAACTCGACACCGCTGGCGGGGATCGCAGGAACGGTGCAGCTCTTGTCCGGCGTAACCAGCTTGGCGCCGTTGGCCGACTTGGTGACGGCACCGGTCCAGACGTCGTACGGCGACAGGTACAGGTTGAAGTCGAGGACTTCCTGGCTGTTCATGGACTCGACGAAACGAACCTTCACCGCCTTGACCTCGCCGGTGGTGTTCGTGATGTTGATCAGCGAGTCGTTGCCATCCTCGGTCGTGTAGTAGGAATAGAGCAACACTTCACCCAGGCCGTCATGATTGACATTGACCGCATTCGCGGCTGCTGCAAATCCAAGACTGCCGGCAAGAGCGATAGCTGCAGGCAATGCTTTCTTCATGTGGATCATCCTCTTCGGTTGTGCTTCGAACGTGTTTTTTACAGACATCATGTCGGGTTGATCGACCATGCGCATACTAGTTGCCATGTCGCCATAACGCAAACCTTTCACCAGCATTTTTTCACAAAAACGCAAGGAAACCTGCACTATCGACTCGACTTAACCCCTTTCGCCCTCCAGCTGACCCCAAGGCACTGCCCGAAGTTGATCGATCCGTGAAAGATTGGTTCTCGCCTGCCGGCTGGTCGGGGGATGACTCCCGTTCAGCCGACAGGCGGACCAATCAACACGTTCGACCCACCCTTCGGCGACCATTGCGAATCACCTGAGAGCGGCTGCAGTCTAGCCCAGCGTCGCCCGAGCCGCAAGGCCGATGATCGATTCACGCGCCGTTGCCGGGCGAGGCCCCGGACGGCTGGCGCGTCCTCCCGCCCTTTTGTTGCGCGTCACGGTGCTTCTGCATGCGTTGCGTCGGCGTCATGCGCCCTGTCGCCTGGGCGCTTCGCTCCCTGGTGCGCTCGCCGCCCTGCGCCTTGCGCGCCTCGCGCCTTGCCGCGGAGCGCTCGTCACCGCCCGATCGCACCATCGTTGGCGGCTTGCGCGGCTGCGCCTGTTCGCCCTGCGCTGCCTGGCCGGCGCGCCGTGCGGCACGCTCTCCGGATTTCCCCGACTCTGCCGCAGCGCCCCCGCCCGCAACCGGCGATGCGCCGGCCCGTTCCCCGGCGCCTTCCTCACCCGACGGCCCCTGGCTCCTGGCTGCCTCGATTGCCGGCGCGGCGGGTGCGGCGGGTGCGGCGCTCGGCGTTGCCGTCGGGTCGGGCCCACTTGCCGCAGTCGTCGGGTCTGCCGCGTGGGCAGATATCGCGAGCAGTGCTGCTGCCAGCATCATCAATCTGTTCTTGAACATGTCGCACTTTCCTCCAGGTAAATCGGGTCTTTCGAAAGCAAACCGTCTGTCAAAACGATACAGTCCTCGAATGGTTGACAAGCGCGTGCCCGGCCCGCGACGGGCGCGCGGGCCGGAACGCGAGGCGTCTTGCTAGAATCATCGCCCGGGCTGGCGCCAACGATGGCTCGTCGGCAGGGCGCGCAGGCATCACCTTTCAGGATGAATCCACATGCGGAAAATTTTCGTGCACGCGGGCTTCCACAAGACGGGAACCACCAGCGTCCAGGAGTTCTGCACGCGAAACCGGACCGAACTGCGTCGCCACGGGCTGCACTACGCCCGCCTCGATTACCGGCGGATGCCGGATCATCCGAACCACTCCTACGTGCTGCGCGCGGCCTACGACGCCGCCATGGCCGGCGACAACAGCCTCAGGGAAAGCCTGGTGCGCGAGCTCGGGCAGCAACTGGATAGCTGCGACAGGCTGCTCGTTTCCGGCGAGATCATCTGCGCCCTCGAGGAACCCGCCAAGATTCTGCTGCTGCAGGACTTGCGCCTGATCGCTGACGAACTCTGTTTCATCCTGCTGGTACGCCACCCGAGATCCTATTTCCAGAGCGCGCTGCAGCAGCACCTCAAGATCTGGACGGGCATCAACCTCTACCAACTGTCGGAGGACATGCTGAAGACCGTGATCGATCACGAGTGGACCACGCTCTACACGAAGCGCCTGACCTGCTTCCGCGCCCGCCTGGCGGACGACGAGCTGATCGTGGGCAAATATGAGGACGCGGCGCGCACATCGGGCGGGGTGATCGGTCACCTGCTGCAGGACTGCGTGGGGCTGCGACTTCCGTACGGACAGATTGCATCCTTCCGCCCGGCCAACGTGTCGCTGCCGCACGAGACGCTCCTGCTCGCCTGCGCGCTCAAGAGCCTGCGCACGGCTGGCAACAACGCCACGACCAACCGGCTCATCGACAGGTTGACCAACACGGCGCCGCGCGAGGGGTGCAGACAGGCCTTCGCCGCTCTGCTGGCGGACCGGCTGCCGCCGATCGACAGGGAACTTGCGTGGCTGGAGACCAACTTCGGCATTCACTACGACCTCGACGCGGTGTCCTTCGCGCCGCCCGAACCCGAAAAACTGTGGTCGCAGGCGTACTGCGATTCCCTGCTGGCGTATGCCGCGCGCCGGCTGGACGCGCCGGATCGCCAGCGGCTCGCCGAAGCGCTCGACTTCCTGGTCCGCAGGCCGGAGACCGCCCCCGGCCAGCGCCAGACGCTGGCTGCAGCGTCGCACCGACTGCTGGCCGCCTGCTGACACCCGCCGCCCTCCAGCCCCAGGCGCCACGCCCCATGCCCAGAATCTGCGTGCACGCAGGCTTCCACAAGACGGCGACCACGAGCTTCCAGGCTTTCTGCACGCAAAACCGCGCAGCGTTGCGCCGCCACGGGCTCCACTATGCGCGCCTCGACTACCAGCAGGTCCTGGATCGCCCCAACCACTCCTTCGTCTTCCGCTCGGCCTATGATGCCGCCGCGGCCGGCGACAACCGGCTCAGGCAAAGCCTGGTCCGCGAGCTGGGGCGCCAACTGCAAGGCTGCGACAGCATGCTGATTTCCGGCGAGGTCATTTCCGTGCTCAGTGACCCAGCGAAGGCGCTGCTGCTCCAGGACCTGCGGCTGCTGGCCGACGAGCTGCGCTTCTTCCTGCTCGTGCGTCACCCGAAGTCCTACTTCCAGAGCGCGTTGCAGGAACACCTCAGAGTGTGGGCAGGCATCAATGTCTTCAGCCTGCCGGAGAACCTGCGGGCGGGCCTCATCGATCACGAATGGGGTTCGCTGTACACCAGGCGCCTGGCGTTCTTCCGGGCGCACCTGGCGGATCACGAACTGATCGTTCACAAATACGAGGACGCATGCGCCGCACCCGACGGGGTGATCGGCTATCTGCTGCGCGATTGCCTGGGACTGCAACATCCTCCCGGGCTGCACGCATCCCCGCGCAGCGCCAACGCCTCCCTCGCGCATGAAAGCCTCCTGATAATCTGCGCGCTGAAGAGCCTGCGCACCGTGGCGAACAACACCGTGACCAACAGGATGATCGGCATGATCAGCCAGGCCGCGCTGCGCGGCGGGTGCAGGCAGGCCTTTGCCGCTACGCTGGCACATTGCCTGCCACCGATTTCCACGGAACTCGCATGGCTGGAGGCCAATTTCGGGCTGCACTACGACCACGAAGCCTTTGCGTTCGAGCCACCGGATCCGGCGAAGCTGTGGTCTGCGCAATTCATCGATTCCCTGCTGGGATTCGCCGTGCGACAGCCCGACCCGCCGGAGCGACTGCAACTGGCAGCGGCCCTCGAGTTCCTGGCTGCCCGGCCAGAGACCAGGCCCGAGCACGCCGCTGCACTGGCGGCATACTGCGAAACGGCTGCAATCTGCGTACTGAGCCAGAACGCCGGGGCCTGCTGTGCGCGGCGACGGCGACTCACCTGCGCCCGGTGACCCGTTCGGGAATCAGGCTCCGGGCGGGCGGATGATCGCGTGCCGTCCCTCGCAATGGCTTTGCCAGATGCGGAGATACAGCGCCTCGAGGTCGCGGGCGAAGCCGGAAGTGTCGAACAGCGCGCTACTGCTGCGCGCTTCCTCGAGGCGCGCCTTCATTGCGCGCAAGGCGCCTGCGTCGGTTGCCAACGTCAGTGCCATGCGATAGTAGTCGTCCAGGCTGTCACGCGCCAATTCGGGCGTGCCGGCCGCCGCAACGATGCTCGCCGCAACCCGCCCTGCGAATCGCTCACCACGCACGCACACCAGCGGCACGCCGCACCACAGCGCGTCGACACCCGTCGAGTGTGAGTTGTACGGCGTCGTGTCGAGTGCGATATCGGCAAGCTGCAACCGGCCGAGGTGCTCCTGGATGGTCGCTGAATAGGGCGCGAAGACGAGCCGCGCCTCGTCGATACCCCGCGACGCCGCCTCGCGCAGCAGGTTCGCGCGGGCATCGTGATGCGGCGAGGCCAACCACAGCACGCTTCCGGGAACCTCGTGCAACAGCCGGCACCAGACCGCGAATACGTCGGGCGTGATCTTGTACGGCTGGTTGAAGGAGCAGAACACCACCCCTTCGTCGGGCAGTCCCGCTTGCGCCCTCGACGGGCGCGGACCGCGCACCCGGCTGTTATCGGCCGGCATATAGGTGCTCGGCATCAACGCCAGGGTTTCACTGAAGAACGGCGCAGATGACTCGGGGGTCGCAACCCCGTCGCCAATCAGATAATCGGCGAAGCTGCGGTGCCCCATGCTGCCGGCATAACCGAGCCAGTTGACTTTCACCGGCGCCGGATCGTAAAGCAGGATTTCGTAGCGCGTATTGGCGGTCCATCCCGTCAGGTCGACCAGAATATCCACCTCGTCGGCGCGGATGATGTCCACGGCTGCGGCGTCGTCCACCGCGCTGATATCGCGAAAGCGTTCGCCGAAGGCCCTGCGCAGGCGCGCACCCATCGCAGATCCATCGTCACCCGAATGCGAATAGGCGTAGGCCCTCACACGCGCCTCGTCGTGGTGTTCCAGCACGCCAGCGAGAACATGGCTCACGGCATGCTCGCGGAAGTCCGCCGAGAGGTAGCCCACGCGCAGCGGGCGGCCCTCTGGTGCGGCGGTGCCGGCTCCCGTGGAATGGGCACCGAGCACCGTCGACGCGACGACCTGATTTGCGAACCCGACGCTGACCTTGTGCATCTCCTCTTCGCTGAGGCCGGGGACCGAAATAGCCAGCGCGGGGATCAGCTTGCCCGTGGACTCGCCCCGCGCGATCGCCTCGCGCAGCATGCCCACGTCCTGCGCCAGGGTGCCCCATTCGCAGAAGTGGAGCCGCAGATTGATCAACGTCAGCAACTGGCTGGCATCCAGCGGCTGCAGTGCGCTGAATTCGCTCATGGCCGCGAGGGCTTCCCGATAGTTCCTGCCGGTCTTGTGCAGCGCCAATGCCAGGTCGGCGAGCGCCGCGGGCATCGAGTTCCCGCTGACCCGCCACGCCTCGCGAAAGGACTGCGCGGCGTCCATCGCCCTGCGAAAACGCTCCAGCACGACCCCGCGGGCGTGGTGAGCGGCGGGATCTCCCGGCTGGTTCGCTATCGCCTTGTCGCAGAGCTCCAGCGCTTCGAGCCGCTGCTCGGAGCGCCCGCCGGTCAGCAGCCGAGCCAAGCCGATCAGCGCGCCCTGGTGCGCCTCGTCGCGCTGCAGCACATGCCGGAAGAGTGATTCCGCGTCACCGCGCTCCTCCCGGCCCTCGGCGATGAGAGCGAGGTTGTAGGCCGCGTCGTTCAGCGAGGGATCGGCACGCAGGGCAGCCTGGAAATGCCGCGCAGCGAGCGCGCCCTCCCCCCGTGCGAGCAGCAGTGCGCCGACGTTGTTGTGTGCCTGGGCAAAGTCATTGCGCCGGATAATCGCTTCGCGGTAGGCCTCGATGGCAACATCGGTTTGCCCGAGGCGCTCGAGCACCACGCCGTGATTGTAGGGAATGGTGGGCTCCGACGGCAGCAGTTCCCCCGCTCGCCGATAACAGCGGTCGGCCTCGGCGAGATTACCGCTGGCGGCTTCCAGGTCCGCGATGCCGAACCACGCATGGCCGAACCTGGGGTCCACCTGCACCACCCTGCGCAGCGCCGAGAGCGCCTGCGGGACTGCGCCCACGTTCGCGGCCGCTGAGGCAAGTTGCATGAGCACCTGCACGTCATTGGGATGGCGCCTCAGGTGGTCCTGCATGATCCTGATGGCCTCCGCGATCTTGCCGGCGCGGAGCAAATCCTGAGCTTCGGAAATCATGGTATTCCCCGGTGAAAGCGCGGGGCATTATCGCCGATCCGCGACGTGTTGTGGCTTTACCGGCCTCATGGAACCGCCACGCGTATGCCGACTCGGTTTCATCGCCCCTGTAAAGGTAAAAAACCCCAGCCGGTTCCCCGGCTGGGGTTTTGGATTGGTGCCTGGCGATGTCCTACTCTCGCATGGGGAGACCCCACACTACCATCGGCGATGACGCGTTTCACTGCTGAGTTCGGGATGGGATCAGGTGGTTCCACGTCTCTATGGTCGCCAGGCAATCGGGTTTGCCTTGCGGCAAAATCGGTTGAAGCGTGATAGCGTCGTATCGAGTCTTGGGTATATCCGTCTGTATTGGCGTCTGTGTCCGATCGTTTGGGTTATATGGTCAAGCCGCACGGGCAATTAGTACGGGTTAGCTCAACGCCTCACAGCGCTTACACACCCCGCCTATCAACGTCCTGGTCTTGAACAGCCCTTCAGGGGGATCGAGTCCCCGGGGAGATCTCATCTTGGAAGAGGCTTCCCGCTTAGATGCTTTCAGCGGTTATCCCGTCCGAACGTAGCTACCGGGCAATGCCACTGGCGTGACAACCCGAACACCAGAGGTTCGTCCACTCCGGTCCTCTCGTACTAGGAGCAGCTTTCCTCAAATCTCCAACGCCCACGGCAGATAGGGACCGAACTGTCTCACGACGTTCTAAACCCAGCTCGCGTACCACTTTAAATGGCGAACAGCCATACCCTTGGGACCGGCTTCAGCCCCAGGATGTGATGAGCCGACATCGAGGTGCCAAACACCGCCGTCGATATGAACTCTTGGGCGGTATCAGCCTGTTATCCCCGGAGTACCTTTTTATCCGTTGAGCGATGGCCCTTCCATGCAGAACCACCGGATCACTAAGACCTGCTTTCGCACCTGCTCGATCCGTCGATCTCGCAGTCAAGCACCCTTATGCCTTTGCACTCAAAAGCGTGATTTCCGACCACGCTGAGGGTACCTTCGTGCTCCTCCGTTACTCTTTGGGAGGAGACCGCCCCAGTCAAACTACCCACCATACACTGTCCCCGATCCGGATGACGGACCTGGGTTAGAACCCCAAAACTGTCAGGGTGGTATTTCAAGGTTGGCTCCACGCAGACTGGCGTCCACGCTTCAAAGCCTCCCACCTATCCTACACAAACAGGTTCAAAGTTCAGTGCAAAGCTATAGTAAAGGTTCACGGGGTCTTTCCGTCTAGCCGCGGGTACACTGCATCTTCACAGCGATTTCAATTTCACTGAGTCTCGGGTGGAGACAGTGTGGCCATCGTTACGCCATTCGTGCAGGTCGGAACTTACCCGACAAGGAATTTCGCTACCTTAGGACCGTTATAGTTACGGCCGCCGTTTACCGGGGCTTCGATCAAGAGCTTCGCTTTCGCTGACCCCATCAATTAACCTTCCGGCACCGGGCAGGCGTCACACCCTATACGTCCACTTTCGTGTTTGCAGAGTGCTGTGTTTTTAATAAACAGTCGCAGCCACCTGGTCACTTCGACCACCCCAGGCTCCAGGAGCAAGTCCCTTCACCCAAAGCGGCGTACCTTCTCCCGAAGTTACGGTACCATTTTGCCTAGTTCCTTCACCCGAGTTCTCTCAAGCGCCTTGGTATTCTCTACCTGACCACCTGTGTCGGTTTGGGGTACGGTCTTTCGTTACCTGAAGCTTAGAGGCTTTTCCTGGAAGCATGGCATCAACCACTTCACCGTCAGACCGAAGCCATGACAGCTCGTTATCACGTCTCAGGATTGACCCTCCGGATTTACCTGGTGGGCCTCCCTACACGCTTGAACGCGGACAACCAACGCCGCGCTGGCCTAGCCTTCTCCGTCCCCCCATCGCAGTAACAAAAGGTACGGGAATATTAACCCGTCTCCCATCGACTACGGCTCTCGCCCTCGCCTTAGGGGCCGACTCACCCTGCGCCGATTAACGTTGCGCAGGAAACCTTGGTCTTCCGGCGGGGGTTTTTCACCCCCCTTGTCGTTACTTATGTCAGCATTCGCACTTCCGATACCTCCAGAGAACCTCCCGATTCTCCTTCAACGGCTTACGGAACGCTCCGCTACCGCGCCCACGCAAGCGTGAGCACCCGCAGCTTCGGTTACTGGTTTGAGCCCCGTTAAATCTTCCGCGCAGGCCGACTCGACTAGTGAGCTATTACGCTTTCTTTAAAGGATGGCTGCTTCTAAGCCAACCTCCTAGCTGTCTGTGCCTTCCCACATCGTTTCCCACTTAACCAGTATTGGGGACCTTAGCTGGCGGTCTGGGTTGTTTCCCTTTTCACGACGGACGTTAGCACCCGCCGTGTGTCTGCCAGGCTGTACTCCACGGTATTCGGAGTTTGCATCGGTTTGGTAAGTCGGGATGACCCCCTAGCCGAAACAGTGCTCTACCCCCGTGGGTAATCACCTGACGCGCTACCTAAATAGCTTTCGCGGAGAACCAGCTATCTCCGAGCTTGATTAGCCTTTCACTCCTAGCCACAGATCATCCGAATCTTTTTCAACAGATCCCGGTTCGGGCCTCCAGTCCGTGTTACCGAACCTTCACCCTGTCCATGGCTAGATCGCCCGGTTTCGGGTCTACTACCAGCGACTAAACGCCCTATTAAGACTCGGTTTCCCTACGCCTCCCCTAGACGGTTAAGCTCGCCACTGACAGTAAGTCGCTGACCCATTATACAAAAGGTACGCAGTCACCCCACGAAGGGGCTCCCACTGCTTGTACGCATACGGTTTCAGGATCTATTTCACTCCCCTCTCCGGGGTTCTTTTCGCCTTTCCCTCACGGTACTGGTTCACTATCGGTCAGCTGGGAGTATTTAGCCTTGGAGGATGGTCCCCCTATATTCAGTCAAGATAACACGTGTCCCGACCTACTCTTCGCACTCAACTCGACGCGCCATTTCGGATACGGGGCTATCACCCACTATGGCGGACCTTTCCAGGCCCTTCTCCTATGACGTGCCGCGATACAAGTGCTGGGCTCTTCCCCGTTCGCTCGCCGCTACTGAGGGAATCTCGGTTGATTTCTTTTCCTGCAGGTACTGAGATGTTTCAGTTCCCCGCGTTCGCCTCCCAAGACCTATGGATTCAGTCAAGGGATACTGGCTTGCGCCAGTGGGTTTCCCCATTCGGATATCTCCGGATCAAAGTCTGGTTGCCGACTCCCCGAAGCTTTTCGCAGGCTCCAACGTCCTTCATCGCCTCCAGCTGCCAAGGCATCCACCGTATGCGCTTATTCGCTTGACCATATACCGAAACAATCGTCGCTACACAGCCGCAAATACATCTCATCGGTGCCACGAGCGACCAAGCTTCGCAACACCTCACACCGGATATACGCTTGACTCGCAATTATGTGTGTACCTCACACATACTACGTAGACCGCAGAAGCATCACACTTCCGCAATCATTCGCTATCACACTTCTACCTTGTTAAAGAACGCTCCAGGTGTAAAACCCAGACTGGAGCAACCCGTGGATCGCTCGAGTCTGCGCTCTTCACGCACTTCCTCTCCCCGCCTCGGCCTCTCTGCGCACGTCCACCCACCACGACAGTGGTGGAGCTGAGCGGGATCGAACCGCTGACCTCCTGCGTGCAAGGCAGGCGCTCTCCCAGCTGAGCTACAGCCCCTTCGTGACTGCCATGACCAGAGACGCGCGTTCTTCCGCCAGATGGTGGGTCTGGGCAGACTCGAACTGCCGACCTCACCCTTATCAGGGGTGCGCTCTAACCACCTGAGCTACAGACCCATCTGACACGGTTCTCAGCCCCTGGTCTCTAGCTCATCGATCAAGCAATTGGTGTGGACACTCACGCCGGCGATCCGGCTCAGTGTTTAAGGAGGTGATCCAGCCGCAGGTTCCCCTACGGCTACCTTGTTACGACTTCACCCCAGTCATTGGCCACACCGTGGTAAGCGCCCTCCTTGCGGTTAAGCTACCTACTTCTGGTGCAGTCAACTCCCATGGTGTGACGGGCGGTGTGTACAAGGCCCGGGAACGTATTCACCGCGACATTCTGATTCGCGATTACTAGCGATTCCGACTTCATGGAGTCGAGTTGCAGACTCCAATCCGGACTACGACCGGTTTTAAAGGATTCGCTCCACCTCGCGGTTTCGCAGCCCTCTGTACCGGCCATTGTAGCACGTGTGTAGCCCAGGTCGTAAGGGCCATGATGACTTGACGTCGTCCCCACCTTCCTCCGGTTTGTCACCGGCAGTCTCCCTAGAGTGCCCGGCCGAACCGCTGGCAACTAAGGACAAGGGTTGCGCTCGTTACGGGACTTAACCCAACATCTCACGACACGAGCTGACGACAGCCATGCAGCACCTGTCTCAGAGTTCCCGAAGGCACCAATCCATCTCTGGAAAGTTCTCTGGATGTCAAGACCTGGTAAGGTTCTTCGCGTTGCATCGAATTAAACCACATGCTCCACCGCTTGTGCGGGCCCCCGTCAATTCATTTGAGTTTTAACCTTGCGGCCGTACTCCCCAGGCGGTCTGCTTATCGCGTTAGCTGCGCCACCGAAACCTCAAGGATCCCAACGGCTAGCAGACATCGTTTACGGCGTGGACTACCAGGGTATCTAATCCTGTTTGCTCCCCACGCTTTCGCACCTCAGCGTCAGTATCGAACCAGGGGGCCGCCTTCGCCACCGGTGTTCCTCCAGATCTCTACGCATTTCACCGCTACACCTGGAATTCCACCCCCCTCTTTCGTACTCTAGCTCAGCAGTATCGAATGCCGTTCCCAGGTTGAGCCCGGGGCTTTCACATCCGACTTACCAAGCCGCCTACGTGCGCTTTACGCCCAGTAATTCCGATTAACGCTCGCACCTTCCGTATTACCGCGGCTGCTGGCACGGAATTAGCCGGTGCTTCTTCTGTGGGTAGCGTCACGGCCGGCGGATATTAGCCACCAGCTTTTCCTCCCCACTGAAAGTGCTTTACAACCCGAAGGCCTTCTTCACACACGCGGTATGGCTGCGTCAGGCTTTCGCCCATTGCGCAATATTCCCCACTGCTGCCTCCCGTAGGAGTCCGGACCGTGTCTCAGTTCCGGTGTGGCTGATCATCCTCTCAGACCAGCTACGGATCGTCGCCTTGGTGAGCCTTTACCTCACCAACTAGCTAATCCGACGCAGGCTCCTCCTATAGCACGAGGTCCGAAGATCCCCCGCTTTTCCCCGTGGGGCGTATGCGGTATTAGCGTTCCTTTCGAAACGTTATCCCCCACTACAGGATAGATTCCTACGCGTTACTCACCCGTCCGCCACTCTACTCATCCCGAAGGACTTTCGCGTTCGACTTGCATGTGTTAGGCCTACCGCCAGCGTTCAATCTGAGCCATGATCAAACTCTTCAGTTCAATCTTTTACCTCTGCCCCGAAGAACAAGAGGGAGCTTTTATCCAGTCGCCCGGACAATCACTCAAAAACCCGGCTCAGCGCAAAATCACTGTATACAAATGAATCTATACAGGTCACTTGGGCCGATTGGTCTCTTCACCAGAACCACTCGTCGCAAGTGCCCACACAAATTGCTTGATCTCTTCTTCTTAAACAACCGCGGCTACGCTGCGGCGCCGCTTCCCCCGCTTGGCCTCAGCCCGTCAGGGAAGGCGCATTATACGGATCGATTCAGACGTGGCAAGCATCGCCACAAAAAAGTGGGCCTGTATTTTTCACGACCGGGAATCGGGCGTTTCAGCTTGACAGCAGAGTCACGGCGGACGCGATCACGCGCATCCGGTCGGGCGCGCGGCAGGTACACGCGGCGCAGCGGGAAAAGCACGAATACGCCGGGGGAAACACGCTTTTCAATGAGCTTTCCGGCGTGTGCGCAAGCGCTGCACGGCGAGTTGTCCCGGGCCCGAGAGCGCGTAGACGACGGCCACGAGCAGCAGTATGCGCGGCGGATCGACCGTCACGACACCCACGACGAGCACCATCAGCAGCATGATCACGAAGGGAACGCGTCGGCGCAGGTCGAACTTCTTGAAACTCTGGTAACGGAAATTGCTGACCATCAGCAAGCCCGCGCCCGCGGTGACGAATGTCGCCAGCGCCGCGATCGCCCCGGGCAACTCCTCGCCCTGGAATCCAAGGTCGGTCGCCGACCACACCAGAGAGGCCAGTAGTGCAGCCGCCGCGGGGCTGGCGAGCCCGCGGAAGAAGCTGTTGTCGGACGTGGCGGCCTGGGTGTTGAACCTCGCCAGGCGCAAGGCCGCGCCGGCCACGTACACGAATGCTGCGGCCCAGCCCAGCTTGCCCATCGACGACAGCGCCCAGCTGAACGCGACCAGCGCCGGCGCCACCCCGAAGGAGACCATGTCCGACAGGCTGTCGTATTGCACGCCGAACGCGCTCTGCGTGTTGGTCAGGCGCGCAACGCGCCCGTCGAGTCCGTCGAAGAACATCGCGACGAAGATCGCGAGCGAAGCGGCCTCGAACTGTGCGTTCATGCTCGCGACGATTGCATAGAAGCCGGCAAAGAGCGCCCCGGTCGTCAGCAGGTTCGGCAACAGGTACACGCCACGCCGGCGCTCCCGGAGCCCTCCCACCGATACCTCCTCGATGTGCTCGTCGACCGGCAGTCCGAGCTCGATGTCCTGGGTGTCCTCGCCGCTCTTGTCCGCGTCCTGGTCCACCGGATGACTCCTTCGAAAGATTTGTTTCTACTATAAGGCAGCGTCGAGGAGAGTGTCAGCCGCGACGCAGCCCCTCGCCGGCCAGTCCCCACAGCGCGCCCACCAGCGGGTTGGCCAGCGATGCCTGGCGGCAACACAGCCCGATCCGGAACGGATGCAGCTCCGGCATCACTTCGAGCACGTGAACGCTGTCGCCGAAGGGATTGGACTTGAGCACCAGTTGCGGCACCACGCCGACGCCGCAGCCCAGCGCCACCATGCTGACGATGGCCTCGTTGCCGGAGACCTGCGCGTAGACATTCGGCGCCACCCCCATGTCGGCAAACCAGTGATCCACCCGCTCCCTCGCCTGCCCCGTTTCGGGCAGGATCATGGGCAGCAGGCTCCAGTCGAGCCCCGGCGTCGCGCCGGGGAGGCGCTCGAACTGGCTGGAGGCCGGCGCGATGAACACCAGCGGCGTCGTGGCCAGCTCGAGGAAGGCGATGTTGGCCGGCAACTGGTCGGGGCGCGCGGCGATCGCGAGATCCTCGCGCCCCTGCGCCACGCGCCGCAGCGCGCTGGCCTCGTCACCCGTGTGCACGTTGATCTCCACGCCCGGGTAGCGGGCGCGGAATTCCGGCAGCAGGCCCGCGAGCAGGCTGTAGCTCGCCGTCACTGAACAATAGAGCGTCACGCTGCCCTGCAATGCCGCGGAATCCGCGCGTACCCGGCGACGCAGGTCGCGCATGCGCTCGAGCAGGTCCCTCGCCTGCGCCTGGAACAGCCGGCCCTGCCGCGTGAGGCGCACCTCGCGGTTGCCGCGGTCGAACAGCCGGCAATCCAGTTCGGACTCCAGGCGCTGGATGGTACGACTCAGCGCCGAGGGCGAGAGGTTGCCGAGCTCGGCGGCCCGGCCGAAGTGCAGCGTTTCGGCGACGAGCAGGAATATCTCGAAGTCACGCGAATCCATAGCGTTGCGTTTTCCGCAATGTTACGTTCTCAATATATCACTTTACGCAACGCAGGCGCCGACGTATCGTTGCGCGCTCGACCGCCCCGCCCCGGGCGCGGCGCATCACAGGAGCCCCATCATGTCCGACAACTATTTCAATACGCTGCCGCTGCGCCTGCAGCTCGAGCAGCTCGGCAAGTGCCGCTTCATGGACCGCGGCGAATTCGCGCACGAGACGCAGGCACTGCGCGGCAAGAAGATCGTGATCGTGGGCTGCGGCGCCCAGGGCCTGAACCAGGGCCTCAACATGCGCGACAGCGGACTGGACGTGAGCTACACGCTGCGCCAGAGCGCCATCGCGGAAAAGCGCCAGTCCTGGAAGAACGCCACCGAGAACGGCTTCAAGGTCGGCAGCTACGAGGAACTGATCCCCACCGCCGACCTCGTGTGCAACCTGACGCCCGACAAGCAGCACACCGCGGTGGTGAAGGAAATCATGCCGCTGATGAAGCAGGGCGCGTGCCTCGCGTACTCGCACGGCTTCAACATCGTCGAGGAAGGCATGCAGATCCGGCCCGACCTGACCGTGATCATGGTCGCGCCGAAGTGCCCCGGCACCGAGGTGCGCGAGGAATACAAGCGCGGCTTCGGCGTGCCTACGCTGATCGCGGTGCACCCGGAGAACGATCCGCGCGGCGAAGGCCTCGAGCTGGCCAAGGCCTATGCGGCCGGCACCGGCGGCCATCGCGCCGGCGTGCTGGAATCCTCGTTCATCGCCGAAGTGAAGTCCGACCTCATGGGCGAACAGACGATCCTCTGCGGCATGCTGCAGGCCGGTTCGCTGCTGTGCTTCGACAAGATGGTCGAGAAGGGCATCCCGAAGGCCTACGCGTGCAAGCTGGTGCAGTACGGCTGGGAAACCGTCACGGAAGCGCTGAAGCACGGCGGCATCACCAACATGATGGACCGGCTGTCGAACCCGGCGAAAATCGCCGCCTTCGAGCTCGCCGAGCAGCTGAAGGGCATCATGCGCCCGCTGTTCAACAAGCACATGGACGACATCATGAGCGGTGAATTCTCGCGCACCATGATGGCCGACTGGGCCGCCGACGACCGCAACCTGCTCGGCTGGCGCGAAGCCACCGGCAAGACCGCGTTCGAGCAGGCGAGCGCCGATCCGGCGGCGACCATTTCCGAACAGCAGTACTTCGACCAGGGCATCCTGATGGTCGCGATGATCAAGGCCGGCGTGGAACTCGCGTTCGAGACCATGGTGTCCTCGGGCATCATCGAGGAATCGGCCTACTACGAATCGCTGCACGAGACGCCGCTGATCGCCAACCTGATCGCGCGCAAGAAGCTCTACGAAATGAACAAGGTCATTTCGGACACGGCGGAATACGGCTGCTACCTGTTCGCGCACGCCGCCGTGCCGATGCTCGCGGACTTCATGCGCGACATCGACACCGACGTGATCGGCAAGGGCCTGGCGGGTGACCACGGCGTCGACAACCAGGAGCTGATCGCGGTGAACGCGGCGATCCGCAACCACCCGGTCGAGATCGTCGGTCGCACGCTGCGCTCGCACATGACCGCGATGAAGAAGATCGTCTGATGACGACCGGGGCGCGCCCGGAAGACTCCGGGCGCGCCTGCCCTTGATGTGGGTTGCCATTCATGGCGACTGGAATAGCGGGTTCGGCTCTACCGGACCCTTGCGGTGTAGGCCGCCATTCATGGCGACTGGAATGGCGGGCTCGGCTTTACCGAACCCTTGCGGTGTAGGTCGCCATTCATGGCGACTGGAAGGCGGGTTCGGCTATGCCGACCCTTGTCGGGCTGAAGCCCGACCTACGAGCCCGACCTACAGGCTCAGCACCCGGTCTCCACGCGCAATGCCGGCCACGCCGCTGCGCACCACTTCCAGAATCACCGCATCGCCCACCGCCTGGATGAAGGCGTCGAGCTTCTGCTGCGTGCCCGTCAGCAGGACCGTGTAGAGCGAGCTGCTCACGTCGACGATCTGGCCGCGGAAGATGTCCGCGCAGCGCTTGATCTCGTCGCGCTGGGCGCCGGTCGCGCGCAGCTTGATCAGCATCAGCTCGCGCTCGATGTGCGCGCCCTCGGTGAGATCGCTCAGCTTCACCACGTCGATCAGCTTGTTCAGCTGCTTGGTGATCTGCTCGATGACGCGATCGTCGCCCTTCGTCGTCAGCGTGAGACGCGACAGCGTGGGATCCTCCGTGGGCGCCACGTTCAGCGTCTCGATGTTGAAGCCGCGCTGCGAGAACAGCCCGATCACGCGGGACAGGGCGCCCGCCTCGTTTTCCATCAACAGGGAAATGATCCGGCGCATCTCAGGTCCTCTCCGTCTTGCTGAGCCACATGTCCCGCAGCGAGCCGGGCGCGATGTGCATCGGGTACACGTGTTCGTGCGGGTCCACGACGATGTCCATGAACACCAGGCGATCCTTCAGCGCGAACGCCTTCTCCATCGCGGGACGCAGTTCCTCCTTCGACTCGACGCGCATGCCGACGTGGCCATAGGCCTCGGCGAGCTTCACGAAATCCGGCAGCGAATCCTGGTAGGTGCTGTGCGAGTGCCGCCCGGCGTACTGCATGTCCTGCCATTGCTTGACCATGCCGAGGTAGCCGTTGTTCATGTTGATGATCTTCACCGGCAGCGAGTAGTGCGTGCAGGTCGAGAGCTCCTGAATGCACATCTGGATGCTGCCCTCACCGGTCACGCAGGCCACGTCGGCGTCCGGGTGCGCGAGCTTCACGCCCATCGCCGCCGGCAGGCCGAAGCCCATGGTGCCCAGCCCGCCGGAGTTGATCCAGCGCCGCGGCTCCTCGAAGAGGTAGTACTGCGCCGCGAACATCTGGTGCTGACCCACGTCGGAGGTCACGAAGGCATTGCCCGCGGTGACCTCATGCAGGCACTTGATCACGTCCTGCGGCATGATCAGCGGGCCGCTGCTGTCGTAGCGCGGCTTGCGATAGATGCCGTGCGCCTCGCGCCAGCACTCGATCTCGTTCCACCAGTTGGCCAGCGCGGCACGGTCGGGGCCGCCCTGCGCCGAGCGCTGCACGTCCTCGATCTGCGAGAGCATCTCGTCGAGCACCACGTCGACCGGCCCGGTGATCGGCAGGTCGGCCACGATGGTCTTGGAGATCGAGGTCGGGTCCACGTCGACGTGGATGATCTTCGCATCGGGACAGAAACGGTTCGGCGTGTTGGTGACGCGATCATCGAAACGCGCACCGATCGCGATGATCACGTCGCTGTGATGCATCGCCATGTTGGCTTCGTAAGTGCCGTGCATCCCGAGCATGCCGAGGAAGCGCGGGCTGCTGGCCGGGTACGCGCCCAGCCCCATCAGCGTGCTGGTGACCGGGTAGTTCAGCACCTCGGCGAGCTTGCGCAGCTGCGCCGAGCCGTTGCCGAGAATCACCCCGCCGCCGCTGTAGATGACCGGACGCTTCGCCGTCAGCAGCAGCTGCACGGCCTTGCGGATCTGGCCGCCGTGACCGCGGGTCACCGGGTTGTAGGAACGCATGCGTACGCGTTCGGGGTAGGCGTACTCGAACTTCTCCGCGGGACTGGTCACGTCCTTCGGGATGTCGACGACCACCGGGCCCGGACGGCCGGTGGTGGCGATGTGGAAGGCCTTCTTGATCGTCTCGGGAATCTGCTCGGCGTGCATGACCATGAAGCTGTGCTTCACGATCGGTCGCGAGATGCCGACCATGTCGGTTTCCTGGAAGGCGTCCTCGCCGATCTTGTCGCGCGGCACCTGCCCGGAAATCACCACCATGGGGATCGAGTCCATGTAGGCAGTGGCGATGCCGGTGATCGCGTTCGTGGCCCCGGGCCCCGAGGTCACCAGCACCACGCCCGGCTTGCCGGTGCTGCGCGCATAGCCGTCGGCCGCGTGCGTGGCGGCCTGCTCGTGGCGCACCAGCACGTGCGTCAGCTTGCCGCCGTGCTTGAACAACGCGTCGTAGATATGAAGAACGGCTCCACCCGGGTAACCGAAGACGTACTCGACGCCCTCGTCCTCGAGCGCCTGTACCACCATTTCACCGCCAGACAACAGTTCCACGTAGATCACCTCCGTGAGTTGAGCACGCCGCGCGCTTCCGTTCGCCATGAATCGCAGTGATGCCGCGGCAACATCGCACCCCGCAGGGGCCGGCCACGGCAAGTCCTTTGCTGAATTCTGATCAGATGCCAGGGGTCTCCGGCCTGATGCTGCCTGTGAACCCGGAGCGGAGCAGTTGATTGAGCGCCTGTCGTCTGAATGCCGGGGGCGGAAACACGCTGTTTTCGTCTTTCCTGGCCCCGCCGCTCACGGATGAGCTTACGGCTGGGCCCCGGGTAGCGTTCATTCTTCCCGGCGCACTGCAAACAAGTCAACCGCAATATTGCGCAACCGCACGCTTTGGCCGCACCGTCGCGGCGCCGGCGGTCGATTCGGCGCGCACTGACTATAATGGAGC
This sequence comes from Gammaproteobacteria bacterium, assembly GCA_016718385.1. GTDB lineage: Bacteria > Pseudomonadota > Gammaproteobacteria > Pseudomonadales > UBA5518 > UBA5518. The sequence continues at coordinate 132,000 of JADKDK010000004.1, read as the reverse complement.
CGAACTGTGGCCACCTTGCGGAAGTCGACCCATGCACAAGCAACGATTACTGCCGAGCGCGGCGCTGGCGGCCCTCCTGGGCCTCGCGGCGCTGGGCGCGCAGGCCGCCGAACGCGTCTACAAGTGGGTGGACGCCGAGGGCGTGGTGCATTACGGGCAGCAGCCCCCGGCCACAGCCAAGGCCGAGGCCATCAAGGTGCAGGAAGGCTATTCGACCAGCGATCCGGATGCAGACGTCGACCTGACCGACGAGCAGAAGAAGGCGGCCGCCGACGCCGAGACCTGCCGCACGGCCACCGAGAACCACAAGGCGCTCTCTGGCGCCGGCGAGGTGACCCGCGTCGACGAATACGGCGAGAAGCACACGATGAGCGAGGAAGAAAAGAACGCCGAGGCCGCGCGTGCCAAGGCCGCGATGGAGCGCTTCTGCAAGCCTTCCGATGCGAACGCCGCTGGCGGCGCACCAACGCCTGCACCCTGAGAATGTGGGTCGCCATTGAATGTGGATCGCCATTCATGGCGACGACAGCCCCCGGAAAAGCCGATGCCGACCCGCAGCCCCTGTCGGCATGAATGCCGACCTACGCCCAGGGGGTCGGCTCCGCCTAACCCGCCAAGGGCATGCCCCTGTCGGCATCAATGCCGACTTACGCCCAGCTTCGGTACGGGCGTAGCGCCAGGTTGGAATTGTAGTAGCGCGGATCGCCGGAGACTTCCGCGCCCAGCCACGGAGGGCACGCGAAACACTCGTCCTCGCGCGTGAGCTCGATCTCCGCGAGCACCAGCCCCTCGTTATCGCCGTGGAACACGTCCACTTCCCAGATGTGCGAGTTGTGCGCCACGCGGTAGCGGGTCTTTTCAATGACCGGCCCCGTGCAGAGATCCGCGATGCAGACCTCGGCATGCGCCAGCGGGATCGGGTACTCGAACTCGCGCCGGCTGATGCCCTCTGTGCGCCCCTTCAGCGTTAGCCACGCGCGCGCGCCGCAGATGCGCACGCGCACCGTGGCGCGCCCGGTGCTGGCGATGTAGCCCTGCGTCAGGCGCTCGCCTTCGAGCCGCGCGAGACATCCCGTGTCCGCGACCAGGAACTTGCGCTCGATCTCGACCGTCACCGCGTGACCTCGAATTCCTCCAGCACCGGGGCCCGCATCTCGGCACGGAACCGGTCGTAGGTGAAGGGGTAAGACAGCGCCTCGCCGTTGGCGTCGAGGTACCAGCTGCTGCAGCCACCGGCCCAGGCGGTCTTCTTCAGGCCCGCGCGCATCTCCTCCTTCAGCGCACGCGCCACCGATTCCTTCGGGTTCAGGGTCTTCACCGCACCGCGGCGGATCAGGTCGATGCACTGCATGACGTACCCGGCCTGGATCTCGGAGTTCTCGATGATCGACATGTTGCCGATCGGGCTGTAGGGCCCGAACAGCACGAAGTAGTTCGGGAAACCCGGCACCCCGATGGTGCGGTACATCAGCGGACTGCCGCCCCAGGCCTCGCGCAGGCTGCCGCCGTTCTCTCCGTACACCTCAACCGTGGTCTTGTAGGGGTAAAAGCCGGTCGAGAGCACCAGCACGTCGAGCGCGACCACCGTGCCGTCCTTCAATTGCACGCCCTCGGGCACGATGCGCGCGATGCCCTCGGTCACCAGCTGCGCGTTCTCCTTCTGGATCGCCGGATAGAAGTCCTCGGACACGACCACGCGCTTGCAGGCGACCTGGTAGTCGGGCGTGAGCTTGCGGCGCAGCTCCGGGTCGCGGATCGTCTTCAGGTTGGCGCGGCAGGCGTACTCGATGCCGCGCATCAGCAAGCGGTTGCCCACCACCGCGCGCCCGAACAACTGGAACAACTGCAGGTTGTACCAGTGGTCGAAGCGCGCCAGCCAGCGGTGCTTGCGCCGGCGCTGCCGGTAGCGCTCGCTGAACTTGCGATCCGGCGCCGGCAGCACCCACTGCGGCGTGCGCTGGAACAGGTAGAGCTGTTCGACCTTGTCGACAATGCCCGGCACCACCTGCGCCGCCGTGGAGCCGGTGCCGATGATGCCCACGCGCTTGCCGCGCAGGTCCACCGTGTGATCCCAGCGCGCCGTGTGGAAACACGGACCGGAGAAGCTGTCGAGCCCCTCGATATCGGGATAGCGCGGATGGTGCAGCGCGCCCACCGCCGAGACCAGCACGTCGGCGCGCTCGGTCTCGCCGTTGCCGAGACGGATCTCCCACTGCGCGCCGTTCCAGCGCGCCTCGCTGACCTCGCAGCCGAAGGTGATGTACTCGTGCAGCCCGTACTTGTCGCCGACCCGCTCGAAGTAGCGCTGGATCTCCTCGCCGCGACCGAAGCGCCAGTTCCACTCGGTATTGGGCTCGAAGCTGTAGGTATAGGCCGGCGCGTACACATCGCAGGCGATATTGGGGTAGGTGTTCTCGCGCCAGGTGCCGCCGAGCTTCGCGGCCTTCTCGTAGATACGGAAATTGGCATTGCCCGCTTCCTTGAGCCGGATCGCCATCAGCAACCCCGACATCCCGGCGCCGATGATCACCACGCGCGGCTGGCCCGCGAGCTCGGCGGCTGACGGGGCGTGGGCGTCGATCTGTGCCGGCATGTTCATCGGGGTGAGGCTCCAGGATGGGCTGCGTCGATTGGCGAACGGCACATTAGTACGAACCAGCGCGGCAGGGAAGCCGCGACGGGTTACGATCCGATGACGGTTGGCCAGGCTCGTAGGTCGGGCTTCAGCCCGACAAGGGTTCGGCAAAGCCGCACCCGCCGCATACCCGCAGGAATCTGTCGGCATGAATGCCAACCCAGACGCACCCGTCGGCATGAATGCCGACCCACATGTTTTTGCAAGCCAGATGGCTTGCAAAGAATCCGGCGGGCGCGGAGAATGCCCCGCAGCGAGCAATAACAGGTCTCGAAAGCCGCCATGCCCCGTATCGTCGACCACGCCGAACGCCGCGCCTCGATCGCGCGCAGCGCCGCGCTCGCGATCGCCGAGCTCGGCCTGGAGCAGGCCACGATGCGCGAGATTGCCGCGCGCTCCGGCGTCTCCAAGGGCATCGTAGAGCACTACTTCGCCAACCGCGACGAGGTGATCGAGACCGCGCTGGAATGGGCGAACGCCCGCTACGTGGCACGCGAGACGCGCCGCACCCGCGGCCTGCAGGGAATGGACGCGCTGCGCGAGCGGCTGCGCTGCGTGCTGCCGCTCGACGCGGGATCGCGCCAGGACTGGAAGATCCGCCTGTGCGTCTGGAGCGTTGCCGCGGTGAATTCCGGCGCGCGCAAGGCCCAGCGCGCACGCCTCGACCGCACGCGCGAGCGCTTCGTCACCGACCTGCAGGCCGCGCGCGCGCTGGGCCAGGCACCCGCCGGCATCGATCCGGTCGCGACCGCCAACGAGCTGATGCACCTGGTCGCGGGCCTCGCCTGCGACGCGCTGCTCGATCCCCGCTATTACGACAGGCCCTACCTGCTCGGGCTGATCGACACGACCATCAACCGTCTCACCGGGAGAAGCCAACCGTGACCGCCGACACCACCAACGAAGACGCGCTGCTCAGCGCCGCCTGGGACGATTTCTGCGAGCAACTGAAGAGCGCGGGCCGGCTGCCGTTCCGCCCGCAGGTACCCACCGGCGATCTCTCGCGCGCCGAGGGCTTTCGCACGCTGGCGGCGAACATCGGGCTTGCGCTGCAGTTCCACCTCGAGAACAACGACCCGCTGCACCCGGAGCTGATCCACTACTTCGACCCGATCCGCAAACAGGGCGGCGACAACCCCGATTCGGTCTACGTGGGCGGCCCGATCAACGGCACCGACACCTACCGCATCAGCGGCCACCGCGGCACGGCGCGCTACTTCGCGGTCACCGCGGTCGAGACCGGCAACACGCCGTGGGGCGGCAAGGTCGCGCACACGCTGTTCGGCGGGGACATCCACGTCGAGGCCGACGGCAGCTTCGAGCTGATCTGCAGCCCGCACCCGCAGCCGGGCAACTGGCTGCGCACCACGCCGGACACCTTCCGCGTGACCTTCCGCCAGTTCTTCGCCGACTGGGAGACCGAAACGCCGATGCAGGCGCGCATCGAGCGCCTCGGCGACGCCGCGCCGCCGCCGGTGGTGGACGCGCCACGCCTCGCCGAGGGCCTCGGCGTCGCCGCGCGCTGGGTCGGCGAGTCGGTGGAGTACTGGGCGAACATGATCGAGATGTGGAAGGCGCGGCCCAACACCTTCCTCTCCTATCGCCAGCTCGACAGCAACGCGCTCGACGCCACCCCCGGCGGCGAGCCGATGATCGCCTACTGGTCCGTTCCCGCCGACGAGGCGCTGATCGTGCGCGTGAAGCCGCCGCGGGCCGAATACTGGGCCGTGGAGTTCGGCAACTACTGGTGGTCCTCGATGGATTACCGCAACCGCCTGTGCGGCACCAACTGCCACTACGCCGCGCTGGAAGACGACGGCGAGCTGATCCTCGTGGTCTCCCACGTCGACCCCGGAGTGGCGAACTGGATCGATCCCTCGGGCTTCGCGGAAGGTTACATGACGATCCGCTGGATGCTGGCCGACCATTACCCGCAACCGCAGGCCACCCAGGTGAAACTCGCCGATCTCGAGCGTCACCTGCCAGCCACCACGAAACGCGTGACGCCGGCGCAGCGCGCCGGGCAGATCGCGGCGCGCCGGCGCGGCGTGCTGCAACGCTGGGGACACTGAGCACAACACACGGGAGGAATACGCCATGGAACTCGGACTGCAGGACAAGGTCGTGATCATCACCGGTGCCGCCAGCGGCATCGGGCGCGCCTCATTGCGCGCCTTCGCCGCCGAGGGCGCGCGGGTGCTGGCCGTCGACATCAACGCCGCGCAGCTGGCCGCGGCCGTGGAGGAACTGCCGGCCGCACGCGTGAAGGCCCATGCGGCCGACGTCACCGACGCCGACCAGGTGCAGACCATGGTCGCGCACGCGGTGGCATCCTTCGGGCGCCTCGACGTGATGTTCAGCAACGCCGGCGGCGCGATACCCACGCCCACCGAGCAGCAGGGCCTCGCGGACTACCGGCGCATCATGGCGCTCAACCTCGACGCCGTGTACTACGCCGTGCACGCGGCGCTGCCGGTGATGCTGGCGCAGGGCAGCGGCTGCTTCCTGAGCACGTCTTCCGGCGCCGGCATGAACGCCGCGACCGGGCTGGCGGTCTACGGCGCCGCCAAGGCCGGCGTGATCAGCCTGATGCGCAGCATCGCCACCGAGTACGGTGGCCGCGGCATCCGCGCCAACACGATCGCACCGGGCCCGATGGACACGCCGCCGGTGCGCGCCTGGCTGGGCACCTTCGATGACGGCCTGGCGCGCTTTGCCCGCCAGGTCCCGAGCGGGCGTCTCGGCACCGGCGAGGACATCGCGCGCGCCGCGGTGTTCCTTGCCAGCGATGCCGCCGAATTCATCAACGGCGCGGCGGTACCGGTGGACGGCGCGGTGCATGCGCGCCTTGCCTCGCCGCAGATCGATTGAAGCCTGACGAACCACTGACACAGGGAGCACACCATGGATCTCGGACTCGCCGGAAAAACGGCAATCATCACCGGCGGCAGCGGCGGCATCGGCCGCGGACTGGTGCTGGAATTCGCCCGCGAGGGTTGCAACGTGATCAGCGCCTCGCGCGACGACACGACCGGGCGCAAGCTGGCCGAGGAGGCACGCACGCTGGGCCTGAAGGGTCGCGTACTCGCGGTGAAGACCGACGTGACACGGCGCGACAGCGTCGATGCGATGGTCGCCGAGGCGCGGCGTGAATTCGGTCCCGTCGATGTGCTGGTGAACAACGCCGGCGGTGTCGCGCACCCCTCGGATTTCGAGAAGTTCGACGAGGAAGGCCGGCGCTGGGAAATCGCGCTGAACATCGACGGCGTGGTGAACTGCTGCCAGGCCGTGGCCGAGGACATGCTCGGGCGCAAGCACGGCAGCATCATCAACATCTCCTCGAATTCCTCGCTGCTCGGCGAGGCCGCCGCGAACATCGTGCACTACGGCGGCGTGAAGGGTTTCGTGAACAGCTTCAGCAAGGCACTGGCCTGGGAGTGGGCCAAGAAGGGCGTGCGCGTGAACAACATCTGCCCCGGCTGGATCGTGCCCTACAAGGCCGAGGAAGTGGGCGGCGGGAGCTTCTGGAACCGCTTCGGCTTCGACACCATGGGCAAGCCCGACGACATGGAGAAGGCGCTGGAGGAAGGCACGCTGTACAACATGAGCGGGCTGCCGATCCCGCGCCTCGGCCGCCCCGAGGACATCGCGAACCTGGCGCTGTTCCTCGCCTCGGACCTTTCCGGCTACATCACCGGGCAGCTGATCAGCGTGAGCGGCGGAGCCTACATGCCCTGAACCGGCGCGCCGGCTGGCCCGCGCTCGATAATCGACAATAGAGGGGTCAACTGAATGCAACGAATCGCCATCGTCGGCGCCGGACCCGGCGGCATCTGCGCAGGTATCCGCCTGAAGCAAGCCGGCCACGAGGATTTCGTGATCCTCGAGCAGGCTGGCGGCGTCGGCGGGACCTGGTGGCACAACAGCTATCCGGGCTGCGCCTGCGACGTGCCGTCGCACCTGTACCCTCCTTCTCCTTCGCGCTCAAGCGCGACTGGCCACGCCCCTATGCCACGCAGCCGGAGATCCGGGCCTACATGGAGGACTGCGTCGCGCGCTTCGGACTGTGGCCGCACATCCGCCTGAAGACCCCGGTGAGCGCGGCGCGCTGGATCGAGACGCAGGCCGCGTGGGAGCTCACGTTGGCCGACGGCGGGACGCTGCAGGCCGAGGTACTGGTCGGCGCGGTCGGGATGTTCAACCTGCCCGCCTGGCCGGCCATTGCGGGGCTCGATCGCTTCGCCGGGACGGTGTTCCACTCGGCGCGCTGGAACCATGCGCACGACCTGGCCGGACGCGACGTCGCGGTGATCGGCAGCGCCGCGAGCGCCGTGCAGTTCGTGCCGCAGATCGCGCGCCTCGCGCGGCGTCTCGACGTCTACCAGCGCACACCGAACTGGGTGCGTCCGCGCGAGGACGCGTACACACCGGAGCAACTCGCGGAGTTTCGCGACGATCCGGCCGCCGCCGCGGCCGAGCGCGAGACCGTCTGGAACTGGGTAAACGCGATTCAGACGCTGGTCGATCCGGACATCCTGCGCGATTCCGCCGCGGTGTGCCTGCAGAATCTGGAGTTGGTGAAGGATCCCGCGACGCGCGCCAAGCTCACGCCCGACTACCCTTTCGGCGCCAAGCGCGCGCTGATCTCCAACGACTGGTACCCGACCTTCAACCGCTCCAACGTGCAGCTCGTCACCGAACCGATCGTCGGTATCACGCCCGAGGCGATCGTGACGCGCGACGGGACGCCGCGCGTCGTCGACACCATCGTGCTGGCGACCGGCTTCGACACCACGCGATTCCTTTCGACCATTGCCGTCAGCGGGCGTGACGGAGTGAGGCTCGACGACGCATGGGCCGATGGCGCCCAGGCCTACCTGGGCATCACGGTGGCCGGCTTCCCGAACCTGTTCATGCTCTACGGACCGAACACCAACAACGGTTCGATCATCTTCCAGATCGAGTGCCAGGTGGACTACCTGCTGCGCCACCTGCAGCGCATGACGCGCGAGAAGCTCGCGTGGATCGAGGTGAAGCCCGAGGTCATGGCCGACTACAACCGCCGCCTGCAGGCGGATCTGGACGCGGTGGCCGTCTGGCACAGCGGCGCGCACGACTACTACCGCGCCGCCTCCGGGCGCATCGTCACGCAGTGGCCGCACGGCATGGATCGTTACCGGGAAATCACCGCCGCCGATGACGACGATGCCTACCTGGGTGCCGGCAATACCGGCGCCTGATCTGCAGGCGCCGAGGACACGCGTCATGTCCGGCGCTTGCATCGCGAGCCGCTCACCTATGGCCTGGACGTGACTTTCGAGTTCTGAACCGGGCGCTCGATCCGTTATCAGTCGGGGCCCCTCGCGGCCCTGCTTTTTCTACACGCGTGTAGGGAGGCTGACACCGGCGTGGTGAACTGCTGCCAGGCCGTGGCCGAGGACATCGCGAACCTTGCACTGTTCCTCGCCTCGGACCTTTCCGGCTACATCACCGGGCAGCTGATCAGCGTGAGCGGCGGAGCCTACATGCCCTGAACCGGCGGGTGCGCACCGCTCGTCAGCGTTACCGCAAGCGAGACATGAAACCGGCATTTCCCTCTCTGGCGAGCCGGGCCGGACCGTAGCCGCGGCATTCGATTCATCGCGCCGTTGCTTGCCGACCCAGGCTCGTGGCAAGGGGCGGTGTCAGCGTGTCTCGCGACGGTTGAGGCCGACAAGTCCCGACTCGTGCCTGATGGCCGAGGGCACGCGTCCCGTCCAAGCCTTGAAGGCACGCGAGAACGCGGTGGTATCGCTGAAGCCGAGCCGAAGCGAGATCTCGCGCAGCGTCAACGACCGGTCGCCAAGGAGGTCGTACGCGAGCTCGCAGCGGCAACGCTCCTTCAGTTCCCTGACCGACGTGTTTTCATCGCTCAGGCGCCGTTTCAGTGTTGCGACGCTCAATCCCAGCTGCCGCGCGATCTGCTCCGTATTGGGCGGCGCACTGCAGTGCGCGAGTGCTGTGGCGCAGATCTTGCCCACCCAAACGGAGGCGGGCGTCACGCTCGATCGCCCGGTCGCGAGATCGAACGGAAACGTGGTGAGCAGTTCATCCAGTTCGGCGGCGCTGCGCACGAGTGGCAGAGCGAGGTATCGCGCAGGAAAGCACAGAAGGTTGTCTTCGGCCTCGTATTCCACACGCCAGGGCAGCAGCCAGGAGACCACGTGCTCGTCCAGTACCGGACCGTAGCAGATCTTCACTGTGAGCGGCGACAGATCCTTGCCGACCAACCAGCCAAACAGGCGCGCAAAACTCGACAGTCCCGTCAGGACACCGAAGATCATGTGGGCATCACGCGGCCTGGAGGCGGAGTGCATGCGGAATTCGGCATTTTCCCGCACCGTCCGCAGCGTGAATTCGCCGACGCCGCCCTCGAACAACCGGCCGAAGGCCGCGGCGCGATCGATCGCCTGGCCCAGTGTCGCGCTACTTATCATGCAATAGCACAGCATGTGAAATTCGGACACACCCATCGCCGGCCGGCCGCTGCACTTCGCGTCCGACCGTTCGAGCAGGTCGACGCATTCACGATAGATCGATACGAACTGATCGTGCGAAATCAGCTGCATCCAGCCGTCACGGCCTGCCTTCTCACCGAGCCCCGCAATGCCGGCGCGGCGCAGGATCGCGTCTTCATCGCCGCCGACATGACGCACGCTGCGCAGTACTTGCTGCAGCAGCAGGCCGGTGGGAGGCCTGGGCGCGGACCGGGCTGAACGTCGATTCATGGGGGGCATACCGTCGCTGGATGCCACGCATTGTAGCCGAGCCGCCTGCGCTCCTATGAACGCGACCGCCCGAGCGCTGCGATGGCCTTCGCCGCGATCGCATCGGCGGTCAAACCGTAGCGGGCCAGCAACCGCTGCGGCACGGCAACCGCCAGATCGCCATCAGGCAGCCCCACGCCCTCCAATGGTACCGCTACGCCGCCGCGACCCAGCGCCTCCGCCACCAGCGATGTCAGCCCCGCGCGGACGTTGTGCTCTTCCACGACGACGACGGCACGAACGGTTCGGGCCAACCGGCAGATGGCCTCGCCGTCGAAGGGCTTCAGATAGACCGCGTCCACCACCGTCGCGGACACGCCCGACTCCTGCAGGACGGCTGCGGCCTGCACGCACAACGAGGTCCCGAGCCCTGTCCCGACAAGCGCCACGTCCACGCCTTGGGAAACCATGCTCAATTCGCCTCGCGCAACACGTGGCGCAGTGTCGTAGACATCGGCCGCGCCTGCGCTCGGCGCGCGGATGTAGAAGGGCAGGCCCTCGGTCACGGCCGTGCGCATGAGCGCGCGCATCGAGACATCGTCCGCTGCCGAGGCGATCGTCAGATGCGGCGTCCCCCTCAGGATGGAGATATCCTCGATCCCGTGATGACTCGCGCCGAAAAACCCCATGTCCAGACCGCCCCAGGCGGAGATCATCGTCACCGGCAACCGGTTGACGGCAATATCGGTGCGGATCTGCTCCATGCACTTGGGCGCCAGGAACGCGCCGATGCCGAAGACGAACGGACGATAACCCGCGGCCGCGAGTCCCGCCGCGATCGACACCGAATTGGTCTCCGCGATGCCGGTATCGATATACCGATCCGGAAATGCCTCGATGAAGGCCGTCGTCGCGGGGCCACGACCGACGTCCGGGGCAATCAGGACGATGTCGTCGCGCTCGCGCGCGAGTTCGATCAGCGTCTGGCCGATGACGGCTCCCCCTTCGACCTCTGCGGCGCTGGAAAAGGAAAACGGGTCGACCATCTCTATGGTTGAAGTGCTCATCTCATGCGGCTCCGTATTTCGTTTTCCGCGCGTTGGCGGTCGTCCGGTCCCAGGAAGCCGAGGTGCCATTCACGTGGCGCCGCCTCCATGAACGATACCCCCTTGCCCTTGAGCGTGCGCGCCACGATCACGGTGGGTACGGCTGTTCTCGCGTCGGGCAGATCGTCCAGGACCTCGACGATCCGGGACACGTCATGGCCGTCCATCTCGATGGCGCGCCATCCGAACGCCTCGAAACGACCGGCCACCGGCTCGATATTCATGACATCGGAGGTCGGTCCATCTGCCGAGCTTCCATTGGCGTCGACGATCGCCACGAGGTTGCCGAGCTTGTAATGGGACGCCGCCATCGCCGCCTCCCAGACCTGCCCCTCGTGCAACTCGCCATCACCGAGCAGCACGAACGTGCGGTCATCGCCACCGCGAAAACGCGACGCGAGGCACATGCCCACACCAACCGACAGGTTGTGACCGAGCGACCCGGAACTGAAGTCCACGCCGGGGACCTGGCGCATGACCGGATGATCGGTGAGCGGTGCATCCATCTGCCCGAAATCATCCAGCCAGGCCGCGGGGAAATAGCCCAGGTCCGCCAGGATCGGCCACAATCCGACGCCGATATGCCCCTTGCCGAGCAGGAATTTATCCCTACCCGGCCATTGCGGATTCGACGGATCGAGCCGGAGCGTCCGGTAGTAGAGGACCGCCAGCAGCTCGGCGGCACTGAACACGCTGGAATAGTGGCCGAGCCCGGCGCCGGCGATCTGCCGGATGGTTTCCATGCGGATCCATTCCGCTCGCCAGCGGAGAGCCTCGATCGAACAGGGTCGCGTGAGGAATTCTGGCGGGGGTCGAATACTGCCGGTACAGGACATCACGTGGCCTCCAATTGTCTGTGCATGAGTGTTTTCTCCTTTCATGTAGCGCGGAGCTGTCTGTGGAGCAGGCCCGGATGAACACGGTCCGCTCCCGGAGACCTCAGTGGGGGTCGATGAGTAACTTGCATTGCTCGCCGGGCTGCCGCAGCGCTTCGAAGGCAGACGGCAATTCATCGAAGCCGACGATCCGGGTGAGCATCGGGGTGGCATCCGCCCTTCCGTGCGCGATTGCATCGATTACGCTCGAAAAGTCGCGCTCTGTGTAGCATTGCGAGAACTGCAGGCTGACTTCCTTGCCCAGGGCAGTGAGCGGTCGGATGCGGTCCTCCTCGAGGCACACACCGGCCACGAGCACGCGGCCGCGCACACCGGCCAATTCGATCGCATGCTGCAACATTCCCGGATTGCCGACGCATTCGAACACCACACCCGGCTGGCGGCCCGCCAGCGTGGCAAAGCTCCGGGCGACAGGGCCGGCGGCCGGATCGATCGCATGCGTGGCGCCCATCCCGAGCGCCGTTTGCCGGCGACCGTGCGCAGGCTCGCTGACCACCACGTGACGCGCGCCCGCCAGCCGCGCGAACAGCGCGACCCCGACGCCGATCGGCCCGGCGCCGATCACCAGCACCGAGGCTCCGCTCAACTCGCCCGCCAGGCCTACCGCGTGATGGGCAACGGCGAGCGGCTCCACCAGTGCCCCCTCGGCAAAGGAGACCCCGGCCGGCAGACGCTGCAGCATCGTCCGCCGCGCCCGCACGTACTGCGCATATGCACCGGGGGTTTCCAGCGTCGTGCCGGTGAACAGGACGCTGCTGCACAGGCCGGGCAACCCGATCGCGCAGGGCTCGCAGCTCCGGCATGCCTGGATCGGCAGCGCCGTTACCCGGTCGCCCACCCGCCAATCGCCGCCAACCTCGCGCCCGATCTCGACGATGGTGCCGGCGAACTCATGACCGAGGATGGTTCCCGCTGGCACCAGGCCGTGTTGCGTTACATGCAGATCGGAGCCGCAAATGCCGCAATGCGCGACCTCGATCACCACCTGGTCGGGCGCCGGCCGCGGATCCTCGACCGTAACCACGTTCAGGGGGCGTCCCGCCTCTTCGAATATCGCCGCGCGCATGGCTCAGTCCGCTCGCTGCTGCAGGGGGGCGCCTGACTTCAGGCTGTAGGCGACCACGTAATCGCCGATGGTCGTGCTCATGAACTGGTGCCCGCCCGCGGCGATCACCACATACTGCCTGCCCGTGCGCGGCGACACGTAACTCATGGGCAGGGCCTGGCCGCCGGCGGGAAGCCTGCCTTTCCACAACTCCGTGCCGCTCTCGAGATCAAAGGCGCGTAGATAGTTGTCCATTGCCGCTCCGATGAAGACGACGCCGCCTTGCGTGACCAGGGGACCGCCCTGGTTGAACACACCGGGAACCGGAATACGCAAAGGCGCGTGGTCGGCGGTGGTCCCGAGCGGCCTCTGCCAGAGGATCTGGCGGGTCGCGAGGTCCATCGCGGTCAGCTTCCCCCACGGAGGCGCATTGCAAGGCAGGCCCAGCGGCGACGCGAATGGGCGTTCGGTACGAACTGCATAGGGTGTGCCCAGCATCGGCGAGACGGCAGCACGTCCTTCGAGCACGATCTGGTCTGTCGCGGGCGCGCGCTCTCGCGGGACCAACTGCAGCGTCATCGGCATATAGGAGGTAGGCACCACGAGGATGCCGCGCGCGGAATCCACGGCAACACTACCCCAGTTCATGATGCCGTTGTTACCGGGAAAGATCAGGCTGTTTTCGAGCGATGGCGGCGTGAAGCGTCCCAGATAGCGCAGCGTGCGGAACTCGATCCGGCACCAGAGCTGGTCCAGCGGCGTCGCCCCCCACATATCCGCTTCGCGCATCACCGGCGGCGCGAGGCTCGGCAGCGCGAGGGAAACCGGCTGCGTGGGGGAATAGCGCTCGCCCGGAACGTCTCCGCGCGGAACAGGCCGCTCCTCGATCGGCCCGATGGGGCTACCGTTCCTGCGGTCCAGCACGAAAATCTCACCCTGCTTGGTCGCCTGGATCAATGCCGGAACAAGCTCTCCGTCCACGGGCATGTCGACGAGCACCGGCTGGGACGCCACGTCGTAATCCCAGAGATCGTGATGCACCGTCTGGAATGACCAGCGCACCTTGCCGGTAGGAACATCGAGCGCGACGACCGAACTGCCGAAACGCTCCAACTCCGGGCTTCGCAGCCCGCCGAAATAGTCCGGCGACGGGTTGCCCGTCGGGATGTACACGAGGCCCAGTTGTTCATCCGCGCTGAACAGGCTCCACGCGTTCGGCGATCCGGGCACGTAGCTTTCGCCGGGCTTCAATTCGGCATTGGGATCCTGCCGCCCGGCATCCCAGTTCCACAGTTGCTTGCCGCTGATGACGTCGAATGCCCGGACGACGCCCGACGGTGCATCGACCGTCATGTTATCGAGCACGAAACTCCCGACGACCGCCACATCGCCGACAACGATCGCAGGCGATGTGACGGTATGGAAGCCGCCCCGCACGTGGCCCAGACCGATGCGAAGCGAGATCTCCCCGTCGCGACCGAAGCCCCGGCAAGGACGCCCCGTCTGCGCATCCAGCGCGATCATCCGGCCATCGACCGTGGCAACCAGAATGCGCCCTGCGCAATCCGCCGCTTGCGGGGGTTGCGAGCGGTGATAGGAGACGCCCCGGCAGGCAAGGGTATGGACGCCCGTCTCGTCGACCCCGGGATCGTATCGCCACCGCTCCTTGCCGGTGTCCACATCGAGGGCAACGACGATATTTCGCGGTGTGCACAGGTAAAGCGTGTCGCCGATCTGGAGCGGCGTCGCCTGGAACATCTGCGGGGCACGGCTGTTCGGGTGATTTTCCGGAAGATCTCCGGTCCGGTACGTCCAGGCGACATCCAGTCCGGATACGTTTTCCCGTGTGATCTGTGATGCCGGCGAAAACCGGGTGCCGGCCTTGTTCCCCGCGTAGTTGGCCCAGTCGGTTGCAGGCCGGGATGCCGTGCCACGCGCGGGCGGCTGCGCGTTTTCCTTCCCCCCCTGGACCAGCAAACCCGCGGTCACGAGCGCCACAACGCCTGCCGCAGCGATTACGACAGCCCGTCCGGCCCGCTGGCTCGAGGCATCCGCCGGGATCGACGCCCGCAGCCCGAGATGCGTGCGCATCCACGGGGTGAACATGTAGAGCACCAGGATCAGCGGTAGACCGATGCGCGGCAGCAACAGCCAGAAATCGAGGCCAACCTCGGCGAGGGCCCAAGCGAGCGTCGCCAGAAAAACGGCGCAGTAGATCCAGACGCCCAGCACCCTGCCGCGGCCGATCAGGACGCCAGCGACCAGGTGCGCCAGGCCCGCAGGCAGGTAATAGGCCGATCCGCCGAGACCCAGCAGCCAGGCGCCCCCTATCCCCAGCACGATGCCGACGATCGCGAGCAGGCCACCCAGTGACCAGAGCAAGAAATGCTTGAGGGCCATGCTCATATGCTCCGCATCCCTTTCAGGGCAGTTGATCCCCGGCGCAGACCTGGACCGCCTGACTCGCCTTTAGGTCCCGTCTGCGGGGATGGGCAACGTTCAGAGCTTGAGCTTGACGTCGACACCAAAGCGACGCGGTTGGAGCCAGTACTTGCCCGCGAATCCCAGGCCGCCGAAGTCGATGCCGTCACCCACGTTGTTCTGGTCCGTCAGGTTGTCGCCCCATACGCCTATTTCCCAGGTACCCTCGTCGCCGACGCGCATGTCGGCCAGGGTAAGTCGCGCGCTCAGGTTCTCTTGACCGGGGTCGTGGATCTCCTCGTTGAAGGGCGTCTCCCGATCGAGCGGAAACATGTAGCGCTCCGAACTCTGCGCATAGTCCAGGCGGGCGCTCAGTTCACCGAAGGACAGCGGCGGGAACACGTAGTCGGCACTCAGGTGCCAATTGTTCCGCACCATCTGCACGAATCGCGCTTCGTCCGATACGTCGATCAGCTCATTCGTCTGCGGGTCGCGGTACAGGTATTCGTCGTAGGTCGGGTCGGTGTATCCCCACGACGCGGTCAGCGTCAGATTCTCGCTCACCAGGGCGGCGACTTCCACCTCGACGCCCTGGAAGGTCGCCTCACCCGCGTTGACGATGATGGCGCTCGATCCCGAGGAATCCGCCAGGAACTGCGAAATCTGCAGATCGTCGTAGACCGTGTGGAACAGCGCCATGTTCGCGCGCACACGCTTGTCGAACCACTCGCTCTTGAGCCCCGCCTCGTAGGCCGTCGCCTCCTCGGGCTCGAAGCTCGACAGCACCGCGGAGCGCGGCGAGAAGCCGCCCGCCTTGTAGCCGGTCGACACACGCGCATATCCCATCAGATCATCCGAGAGCTGGTAGTTGAACGAGAGCAGCCAGGACGCATTGTCGAAATCCTGGTCCCCTTCCTCCGCATACGCGGATGAGAAGAAGGTCTTCTCGTCCTTCGTGTAGCGCCCGCCCACCGAGACCTCGAGCCTGTCGTCCAGCATCAGCGGCCGGTAGCTCGCCTGGCCGAAGATCGCCCGCGAGGTCGTCTCGCCGCCGAAGGCCGAGACAGGGGCGAGGTTGAGCCCCGCCGTACCGCCGGGAAGCACGAACGTGAGGCGTTGGCTGTTGTACTCGTCGGCCGTCTCGTTGAAATAGAAAACGCCGCCGACATACTTCCAGCGCTCCGTGGCGCCCACCAGCTGCAATTCCTGCGAATACTGGTCCTGTCGCTGCGGGGCGTTGTTGCAGTTGTATGGCCCATTGAGATCTTCTATGCCCACCGGCGCGTAGCTGACCGGATCGAGCACGAAGCCGCGCATCACGCCG
The DNA here is from genome assembly GCA_016718385.1 of Gammaproteobacteria bacterium. Lineage (GTDB taxonomy): Bacteria > Pseudomonadota > Gammaproteobacteria > Pseudomonadales > UBA5518 > UBA5518. The sequence continues at coordinate 115,827 of JADKDK010000004.1, read as the reverse complement.
CTCCCGGTGAGGCTGCAAATCGTGTCCTGGTTGAAATAGCGGTAAGCGGAGATCGACTTTATCGCCAGCGCTTCGCTGAGGTCGTACTGAAGCGTGAGCGCGCTGCCAAACACTTCGCTGTCGCTTTTGAAGCGGTCGTCGAAGGGCGCCTGCTGGCCGTCGTCGAGTCGCGTCCCGGTGACCACGAAGGGAGCCCCGCCGTAGCTGGGCGACTGGCCGTAGAATTTGCGGACGTCCTGATTCGCGGCGACCATCTGGAAAAATACCGGCGCGCCTTCGCGCTCGCTGTAATCGAGCACGAAATCGGCAGAAAAGCTGTCGCCGAGATCACCGCGCACGCCCAGCCAGACGGAGTCGCTGCCAAGGGAGCCCGGATCCTCCTCGTCGCTCGCGAGCTCGTTGTCGAAATACCCGTCACGCTCGCGGTGCAGGTAGGCGAGCGTCGCCTTGATCGTGGAGCTGCCGAGCTGGCCCGTGTCGACCCGCGCGCGCGTATACCAGTCGTCGTAGCTGCCGTAGCCGGCCTTTGCCTCCACGCCAAACTCGTCCCCCGGCTTCCTGCTGACGAGCTGTACAGCTCCACCAGTCGTGTTCCGTCCGAACAGCGTCCCCTGCGGGCCACGCAGGACCTCGATGCGCTCGACATCGACGAGATCGAATATGGCACCGGCCGTCCGCGCGATGTAGACGCCGTCCAGATAGATTCCGACACCAGCCTCGGCATTGGCCGCAGGCTCGTTCTGCCCAATGCCCCGGATATAGATGGCCGCTGCGTTCAGGCTGCTGGTCTGCTGCGTAATGACGAGGTTCGGCGCTAGCTGTCCGAGCTTGCTCACGTCCTGCACGTTCAGCTTGTCGAGCAGGTTGCCCGACAGGGCGGTCACCGCGACCGGAGTCTGCTGCAGGGATTCCTCCTGACGGCGCGCCGTTACCGTCATTTCCTCGAGCCGCAAGGAGTCCGACGCAGGCCCGGGCGGCTGCGCAAGGGCTTCGGCGCCGAGGCAGATGGCAGCGAGCATCGTGGCGCTGCCGGCAAGCTTCGAACGAGTGCATGGCTTGAGCATCGGGAGCAAGTCTCCGGGAGGTTTGCTGTTTATATTTAGCGTGCACGCAAGGCATCGTAATGCTGGACGCGGCGGCGGCTCACGACAACGACAGAACGGCTCAAAGTACCGACGGATTCAGCTCAATATGCCGCGCCCGGCTGCCGTGCCTCGAGCGCGGCCGCGAGCTGACAGCACAACCAAAAGGCGACCAATTCACCGCAAACTGGAAAAAAGTCGCCATGAGACTTTATCTCGATGACCTTCTCACGAAGGATCTGCAGCGCAAGATGGTGCTGATCACCGACGCGCGGCAGGTCGGCAAGGCCACGCTGTGCCGCAAGTTCATGGAGCGGTTCAATCCGTCGCAATGCCTCAACTGGGACGTCGCGGCCGATAGCGCCGTGCTGCAGCGCCAGGGCTGGAGCCCGCGCACCAGGCGCTCCTCGTCACGGGCAGCGCCCGCATGGAGCGTCCCCGACCACGCTGAAGCGCTACCTCGACATACTGTAGGCGCTCTACATCGTGTTCACGGTACAGCCGTGGCACCACAACATCGGCCGCGCGATCCTGCAGACGCCCAAGGTCTATTTCTTCGACACCGGGCTCGTGCGCGGCGACGAAGGCGTGCGCTTCGAGAATGCGGTGGCCACCATGCTGCTCAAGCAGGCCCACTTCCGCCAGGATGCGCGCGGGAAGGCCGCGGGCCTGCACTACATTTGCGGAAAATCGCGCGCAGCTGCTGCCGCAGCCAGCGGTTTGCAGGATCCTCATCCCGGGACGCGTGCCAGTACAGGCGCACCTCCATCGCCTCCGGCGTATCGAGGTCCGAGGGCATGGGCAGCAGCTGGTTGCCGGGAAAGGATTGCAGGACCTGCTCGAGCGCGGCCCGCTGCGCCGTCAGCAGGAAATCGGAACTTGCCACCGTCTGGGCGGCTGTCCAGTAATCCTGGCAGCGCAACACGACCTGGCGATTCAGGCGCAGACGCTGGAACTCCTGGCTGACGAAGTCGGTCCAGCGCTCGTCGGGAACCACGACCACGTGGTACTGGGCCATGTACGTTGCGAGATCGATATCCTCACCCGCCTGCGGGTGACCGCGCCGCGCCATGACCGCCAGTCGCTCGCGAAGCAGCGGTGTGCTGTGCACATGGACGGAGTGGGGAGTCTCCATCTGTATCGCCACGTCGAACTTCCCCTGCGCGAGGTGCCCCTCGAGCTTGCCCGGCGCGTAGCGCGTGACGGCGATCTCGTAGTCGGGCTCGCCTGCCATCCGGGCCATGAGCCTCGGCAGGAATGCCGCCTCGTACATCGAGATCAACCCGATGGTCAGGCGCGGCCGGACCTTGCCGCTCACCGCCGGGTACGGCTGGTTCAGGGATCGTTCCAGCAGCGTCAGTGCCGATTGCACCGGCACGATCAGCTGCCGCGCCATGCCCGTCGGGACCATGATCTTGCCATGGCGTTCGAACAAGGGGTCGTCGCACAACTCGCGCAGCCGCGACAGCGCATGGCTGAGCGCAGACTGCGTGAGGTACAGCCGTTCGCTGGCGCCGGTGACCGATCCTTCCTGGTAGATCGCCTCGAAGGCGATCAGCAGGTTCAGGTCGATGCGACGTATATCGATGTGCTTCATGGCCCTCATGCAGCGCTTTCACTGGAGCCGGCGCGCGCCTGGCGATTAGATTCCCGCATCCGGGCTTTCCGGGCAGACCACTGTTCCGGCGGCCAGCCGCGCGCCCCCTGCCGATAAAACAAGAAAGAGGATACCCCGTTATGCCTGTCACCATACACGTCCAGTTCATGTCGCCCGAGGGCGCGCACGACCGGATCTTCGGCCCCGCCAAGTCCGTCGTGCACGACGGGGTGGCGCAGGTCGTGCGAGACGCCGTTGGCGCCGATGCGCGCATCTGTGTCGGCTACAACAACCACTCCTCCTACATCACGACGCGGCAGTTCATGACGGCCTACAACAACCTCGGCATCATGGAGGGCCTGTTCAAGGCGCAGGAAGACGGCGCCGACGTGGCGCTGATCGCCTGCGGCAACGATCCCGCCCTGCTCATGGCACGCGAGGCACTGCACATCCCAGTGCTGGGTATCACGGAATGCGCCATGCTGCTGGCCTGCTCGCTGGGTAAGCGCTTCGCGGCCGTCGGCGTCGAACGCGGTTGCGCCGACATCGTCGAGAGCAACCTGGAGGCCTACGGCCTCGCCGCAAAGGCCCTCAGGCGCAACCCGGTGCGCACCGCCGACCTCGAGGAGAGCCTGATCCCCTGGTTCCAGGATCCCGAGCTGGTGCGCACGCACGTGATCCCGCGCTTCGAGGAGGCCGCGCGCGGCGCCATCGAGGACGGCGCCGAGGTCATCGTCACCTCCTGCGCTGGCTTCGCGGTGCTCAGCAAGGCCGGCTATCATAGGGTCGGCGGAACGGAGGTGCCGGTGATCGAAGGCGTGCTGGCCGGGGCGTACCTGGCGCGCGTTTACGGTACGCTGCGCCAACTGCATGGCATCTCGACGAGCAAGCAACGCACCTTCAAGGGCTTGCCCGCCGCCACGGTGGCGCATTTCCTCGCTCCTTTCCGGGAGCAGGGTGCCGCCGGTTGAACCCCGCGGCAATCGTCCCGGCGTGAGCCCGGGCGATTGGTTTCAATCTATATAACGACCTTCGGGAGACATTGAGCATGAATCGAGCGAATTTCAGGAAATCGGCGCTGTCGCTGGGCATCGTCGCCGCGGGCAGCCTGCTGCTCGCGACAATGCCGCCGACCTGATGAGTACGATGCCCAACATGGGCGGCTTCACCTCGCCCGGTTCGCGCGGTACCAGCGCGGTCACGATGCGCGGCGTGGCCGGCGGGAGTCCGGCCAACCTGTCGGTCGACCAGGCCATCGCGCAGTACATCGACGGCGTGCTGATCGGCAAGCAGGTCGGCTCGACGCTGGACGTGGCGGAACTCGAGCGCGTGGAGGTGCTGCGCGGCCCGCAGGGCACGCTGTACGGGCGCAACTCCACCGGCGGAGCGATCAACTTCATCACCCGCAAGCCCACGGGCGAGTTCGGCGGCAAGATCACCGCCACCGTGGGCAGCGACAGCCTGTGGGGCCTGCGCGGCAACGTGAACACGCCCACGCTGGGCACCGACGGTGAAGGCGCGGGCACGCTGAAGGCTTCCTTCGGCGCCCAGACCCGCAAACGCGACGGGCTCTACGGTTCGCGTCCCGGTGCGGCCAACGGCCAGGACTTCGACGAGCTCGACCGCCAGGCCTACCGCGCGGCATTGCGCTGGGAGCCGAACGAGGCGGTGACTTTCGACTACGCCTTCGACAAGAGCCGCATCGACGAGGCCAACGCCAACCAGGAACTGGTGGGCCTGACCCCGGTGGGGGTCAATCCGGTCACGGGCGCCCTCACCGATCGCCTGGCGACGCTGAACGGCATGATCGCCGCCGGCAACGCGGCGGTGAATTTCGGCGCCGGCCCGCTCGCGGTCGCCGCCGCGGGCGACCCGACCTTCCAGCGCTGGCTGGATTCGGCCAAGCTGAGCAGCGCCGCGCTGGCGAACACGCGCGACACCGACGACCGTCCCGGCAACGGCACCGCCGACGCCCTCAGCGAGACCACCGGCGACAACTCCGGCCACAGCCTGACGGCCGCGTGGAACTTCGACGATCTCGGCGCGCTCGGCGCGGTGGAGTTCAAGTCGATCACCGGCTGGCGCGATGTGTCGCAGCGCAACCGCGGCGACCTCGACGGCGTGGACAACACGATCGCCCCGGGCGGCGCCGGCGCGCTGAATGATTCGGCGGTCATGGCGATGTACCAGCTCTACGGCTTCCAGGCGCAGTTCCCGAGCGGACTGCTGTCCTTCCCGCGCGAGGGCATGGCCAAGCTGTGGAGCCTGATCGACCAGTACGGCGGCTACGGCTTCGCGCAGGATGCCGATTTCCACTACGAGCAGTTCTCCCAGGAACTGCAGATGGTCGGATCCACCGATCGCCTGGAGTACGCGATCGGTTATTACTACTTCGAGGACGACGGCAGCTTCGACAACTACCGCATCGCGGCGGCACCGGTCGGCGGCATCCTGACCGCTGCCTACGACAACGAAACCGAGGCCAATGCCATCTATTCGCAGTTCACCTGGACGCCGCCGATCCTCGACGACAAGCTGGCGCTCACGCTGGGCTACCGCCATACGGAGGAGACCAAGGGCATCACCTACCGCTACCTGGACGACGGCGCCTCCAGCGGCACCGGACTGTTCAGCGGCAGCCCGCTGAACCTGGGAATCAACCTCGGCTACACCGGCGAACAGGTGCCAACGCCCACTTACGGCGACCAGTTCGACCAGGACTTCAGCAACGACTCGGGCGGCGCCACGGTGGCCTACCAGCTGAACGACGACACCAACGTGTTCCTGCGCTGGTCGACCGGCTATCGCAGCGGCACCTACAACGGCGAGATCTACAACAACCCGGTCGACGAGGAAACGATGGAGCAGTGGGAGCTCGGCGTGAAATCCGACGTGCTGCCGGGCACGCTGCGCGTGAACGCCTCGATCTTCACCTACACCTACGACGACATGCAGGTCGGCCAGATCAAGGTGGGCCCGACGGGCCAGCCGACGTCCTCGACAGTCAATGCCGGCAAGGCCGAGCGCTGGGGTTCGGAGCTCGAACTGCAGTGGTCGCCGCTCGACAACCTGCTGGTCGCGGCCACCTGGGCGCATCTGGACGGCGACTTCGAGGAGTATCCGGAGCTCTGCGGCACCGGCGCCTACGCCAGTACCTGCATCCAGACCGAGGACCTGGCGCTGCGCAGCAACGCGGCCGATGACCAGCTCTCGCTGGTCACGGACTGGGTGTTCGCGCAGACCGACTGGGCCGACTTCATGGCGCACGTCGAGATGTACTGGCAGGACGAGACGCCGACCTCGGCGCTGTGGACCAACAACTACGCCGCCGGTGCGGGCAACACCTACCCGTACGTCTACGAGCCGATCATGCTCGAGGACCGCCTGATCGTGAACGCGCGCATCGGCATCGAGAACATCGAGACTTCGGCCGGCACGCTGCGCGCCGCGATCTGGGGCCGCAACCTGACCGACGAGGAGTACAACACCTTCGGCATCAACTTCGGCGGCCTTGGGGCGATCACCGCGCAGTATGGCGAGCCGCTCACCTACGGCCTGGACGTGACCTTCGAGTTCTGAACCGGGCGCTCGATCCGTTACCAATCAGGGTCCTGCGGGGCCCTGCTTTTTCTCCACGCGTGTAAGGAGGCAAACGCCGTGAATTTCGACTTCTCCGACGACCAGCGCCTGTTTCAGCAGGAGGTGCGTCGCATGCTGGCCGACACCAGCACTTCGGCGGCGGTGCGCACGGTGCTCGACGGCAAGGAGGCCTGTTGCGCGCAGGTGTGGCGCAACCTCGTCGGGATGGGCGCCGCCGGCGCGGCGATCCCGGAAGCCTACGGCGGTGCGGGATTCGGTTATCTCGAGCTGTGTCTGGTGGCGGAGGAGATCGGTCGGCACCTGGCCGCAGTGCCCGTGAGCTCGAGTTTCTACCTGGCCGCCGAGGCGATCCTGCACGGCGGCAGCGAGCAGCAGAAGCAGCTGTGGCTGCCGCGCATCGCCGCCGGCGAACTGGTCGCCACCGCCGCGCTCGGCAGCGGCGAGAGCTATCGCGGGCTGCCGCCCCTCGCCTTCGACGGAGCCACGCTGAACGGCACGGCAGGCGTGGTGCCGGACGGCGCGATCGCGGGACTCGCGGTGCTGCGCGCCGGCACCGAGCTGGTGCTGGTCGACCTGGCCGGCGCCGGCGTGAGCCGCAAGCCGCTGGCCTCGCTCGACCCAACCCGCCCCGTGGCGCAGATCATGTTCGCCGGCACGCCGGCGCAGAAGCTGCCGGCCGACGGCGCCGCGCTGGCCCGCCGGGTGCTGAACGGCGCCGCCGTGCTGCTGGCCTTCGAACAGGTGGGCGGCGCCGCGCGCATCCTCGAGCTCTCGCGCGACTACTCGCTGGAGCGCAAGGCCTTCGGGCGCCAGATCGGCGGCTTCCAGGCGCTCAAGCACAAGATGGCCGACGTCTACACGCGCAACGAGCTGGCGCGCGTGCACGCCTATTACGGAGCGTGGGCCCTGTCCACGGACGCCCCCGAGCTCCCGCTCGCGGCGGCGGCGGCCCGTGTCGCGGCCACCACGGCATTCAACTTTGCGGCAGAGGAGGGCATCGAGATTCACGGCGGCATCGGCTTCACCTGGGAGATGGACTGCCACCTGTACCTGCGCCGCGCGCGCTGGCTTGCCCAGTCGATAGGCAGTGAGCACCTCTGGCGCAGCCAGCTGGCGGACGAACTCGTGAAGGAGGCCGCGTAAGCGGAACGCAACATGGATTTCAGGGACAGCCCGGAAGAAGCAGCCTACCGCGCGCGGGTGCGCGGCTGGCTCGAGGCCAACGCAACGCCGCGGCGCAGCGCGGAGGACCGGTTCGAAGCCGGCATGAGCGATGCCGAACACATCGCGGCGGCGCGCGCCTGGCAGCGCCGCAAGGCCGCGGCCGGCTATGCCGCGATCACCTGGCCGACCGAGTGGGGCGGCCCCGGCGGCACGCCGATCCAGCAGGTGATCTACAGCCAGGAGGAAGCGCGCTACCTGGTGCCGACCCAGGTCTTCGTGAACAGCATCGGCCAGTGCCTGCCCACGGTCGCCATGTGGGCCCTGCCGCAGCTGCGCGAGCGCTACGTCCCGCAGGGACTCAGGGGCGATGCGATCTGGTGCCAGCTCTTCTCGGAACCCGCGGCGGGCTCGGACACCGGCGGCATCCGCACGCGTGCCACGCGCGAGGGCGACGAGTGGGTGATCAACGGGCAGAAGGTGTGGACCTCGGGCGCCCACTTCAGCGACTACGGGATCCTGCTGGCGCGCAGCGACTGGGACAAGCCCAAGCAGGAAGGCCTGACCATGTTCATCGTGGACATGAAGGCGGCCGGCATCGAGATCCGGCCCATTCACCAGATGTCGGACGAGTACGAGTTCAACGAGGTCTTCTTCAACGACGTGCGCATTCCCGACGACCATCGCCTGGGGCCGGAATGCGCCGGCTGGAAAGTGATGCTCAGCACCCTGATGCACGAGCGCCTGTCGGTCGGCAGCAGCCTGCCCAGCTCGCTGCACCGCAACCTCATCGAGCTGGCGGGCAAGACGGCGTGGAACGGTCGCCCGGCGCTCGAGGACGCGCGGGTCCGGGCGCGCATCGCCGACGCCTATCTCTCGCAGAAAGGCGTCGAGCTCGTCATCGCGCGCAGCCTGACGGCCCTGTCGAAGGGCAAGGAACCGGGGCCGGAGATGTCGATACTCAAGCTGGTCGCCGGCAAGGGCATCCTGGATATCGCCAGCTTCGCGCTGGAGCTCGCCGGCCCCGAGGGCGTGCTCGGGCACCAGGATCTCGGCAGCGAATGGGCCTTCATCCAGCGGCTGTGGCTGTCGGCGCCGGGCATCCGCCTTGCCGGCGGCTCCGACGAGATCATGCGCAACGTCATCGCCGAGCGGGTGCTGGGGCTGCCCGGCGAAGTGCGCACCGACCGCAAGACGCCGTTCCGCGAGCTGCTGTAGGAGCGGCCCATGGCCGCGAACATCGCGCGCGGCGCCGGACATCGATCCATCAACGGAGGGTTCCCGTGTATCAGGTCAATCTCGAAGGCAAGGTGGCGCTGGTCACCGGCGGCAGCCGCGGCCTGGGTCGCGCGATGGTGCTCGGGCTCGCCCGCGCCGGCGCCGATGTGGTGATCGCGAGCCGCAAGCTGGCCGGCTGCGAGGAAGTGGCGGCCGAAGTGCAGGCCATGGGTCGCCAGGCGCTCGCCGTGTCGGCGCACGCCGGGCAGATGGAGAGCCTGGACGCGCTGCTGGAGGCGACCTACCAGCGCTTCGGCCGCCTCGACATCCTGATCAACAACGCCGGCACGAATCCCGTCACCGCGGGCCTCTCCGACCTGACGCCGGAACTGTTCCAGAAAGTGTTCGAGGTGAACACCAAGGGGCCGTGGTACCTCGCCTCGCGCGCCGCGCCGCGCATGGCGCAGCACGGCGGCGGATCGATCATCAACGTGATCTCGGTCGGCGGGCTCAAGCCGCCGGCGTACCAGGGCTTCTACGCGGGCAGCAAGGCCGCTCTGCATGCGCTCACCAAGGTCATGGCCGCGGAGTGGGCGCACATGGGCATTCGCGTCAACGCGATCGCCCCCGGCAGCTACCACTCGGACCTGTTCGATGTCTCGGCGGCACAGCTCCCCGGTTTCGAGGAGGGCTCGAAGGCGGCCTGCGTGCAGAAGCGCATCGCGGAGACCGAGGAGATCCTCGGCCCCGTGATGTACCTTGCGAGCGACATGTCGAGTTACACCACCGGTGCCACGCTGGTGGCGGACGGCGGCTACCTGGTGCTGTGAGCCGCGGGGCGCGGTGCAAATTCCGCTCAGATGATCCCGATCCGCTGCCCCATCCTGGCGGCGGGAATCATCAGCTTGCGGATGATCAACTCCTGCTTGCCGGGATTGGCCACGGGCACCGGCGTCTCCAGGGGGAACGGCAGCTGGTCCATGCGGTCGCGGGCCATCGCACCGGCCAGCGCCATGCCCAGCAGGGGGGCCATCAGGTTGCCCCAGGCATTGAAGTGCATCAGGCCGAACACGCCGGGCTCGAGCTGGAACATCCCGGGGAACTCCACGTCGCGCAGCGCCACCCGGCCGGTCCAGTAGTCCTCCAGCTCGATCGCCATGCCCCGGGTTTCGGGCCATGTGCGGTGGATCCAGGCCAGGTGGTTCGCGAAATGCCACGCGGCGTCGTCCGGGCGCGAGGCGCTGGGGATGCTCGAGGTAATGATCCGCCCGTGCTCGTCGATCACGAAGGGATTCAGGTCCACGGGCTCCTCGGACAGCGTTGCGCGGCTCGGCATCACGATGTCGAGCGCGGCCCTTGGCAACGGCTTCGTGGAAACCGCATAGGCCGTGAGCGGATAGAAATTGTCGGCGAACTGCGGAACGATCGCGGTCGCATAGGCGTTGGTGCAGAACACGACGCGATCGGCAACGACAGCGCCCTGCGCCGTGGCCACACGCCAGCGGTTGCCCGATCTGCTCAACGCAATGGCTTCGCTCTCGCCGAAGACACGCGCGCCGCGTGCCGTCGCGGCCGCGATCAGGCCGTTGGTGAACAGGTACGGGTTCACCCGCCCGCCCGAGCTATAGAGCACGCCGTAACCGAAATACTTCGAACCCGTCAGCGCTTGGACGTCGGCGCCCTCGAGCCACTCCACCTGCTGCCCCTGTTCCTCCTTCCAGTAAACGGACTTCGCTTTGAGCTTGTCGAACACGCTCTCGCGGGTGGTGGCGTGCAGATAGCCCGACTGCACCGCGTCGCAGGCAATGCCGTGCTTGCGCGCAAGATCGAAGGTGATGGTGTGGTGCTCGCGGAACAGGTCCAGGAAAGCCTTGCCGCCATCGGGAAAGCGCTCGAACAACGCGACGTCCTTCAGCGTAGGCAAAACGTGCCCGGCATTGCGCCCGGACGCGCCCCAGCCCGGCTGGCGCGCTTCCAGCACGACCACGTCGACGCCGGCCTCGGCGAGGTGCAGCGCCAGCGAGCTGCCGGCCAGTCCCGCGCCCACCACCACGACATCGGCGTCGAGCTCCTGTTCAAGCACCGGGTAGCCGGGCAGCACGCCGGTCGCTGCGGTCCACCCGCTGCTCTCGATCGGCGGCGCGCCGCGATCGTACATCTCTAACCGCCGATCCGCGAAGGATGATTCCGATTGCGGTACCGGCAGACGTCCATCGCCTGGCGCCTGTTCATTGCAACCTGCCACTACGGCGCCGGCCAACAGCAATCCCGAATGCCTCAAACAGTCGCGTCGGTTCATGAAGAATCCTCGTCCAGCCTGATGGATCCGCTGTATCGGCACGACGGATGAATCCGGGGCGCCGTGCGGAATGTTTGCCGTGATCGGTCACTTCCCGCCCGGCGTGTAAACCAGCAGCGCATTCCCGGGATGCAGGACCGAGCTGGCGCCGGACGTCACGTATACGGCCCCATTGCCCACTACCACCGGATAGCCCGACACCTGCCCGCCGCGCGCCGTCATGCCGTTCACCGCCTCGAATTCGCCCCCGGTGTCGATATCACGCATCAGGCGGCCATCGCTGCTCGAGTAGATGCGAAGGTGTCCGTCCCATGCGCCGGTGAATACGGCGCCAGGCACTGCGGTCGGCGCCGCCACGAACGCGGCCTTGCACGCCTGTGCGCCCCAGCTGCACTGCGGATCCGGCCCCGCGACACGCCACAGCACGGCACCGCTGGCTGGATCGAGCGCGGCGAGTCCGCCGGGACGATGCGGTGGCATTGCGTCGTCATCGGAAACCGGGACATAGAGCGCGCTGCCGTCTGTCGCCATGCCATACATGACGCCGCCCAGGTCACCGCCCTGAGCCACACGGGCGCGCCAGAGCTCCTCGCCATTCCTGTCGGGATCCAGACCGTAGACGAATCCCCACTTCTGGCCGACCGCGAGCACCTGCTTGCCGCCGGCGAGCGTGACGATCGTGACCGAGGTGCCCATCGAGAACAGGTTGCGACAGTCGGTATGCGCCGCCGCAGTGCACGCTAGCTCGCGGGCAGACGCATCCGGCAGGAACTGCTGCTGCCACTTGCGCGCGCCGCTCCCGAGCTCGTAGGCGATCACGGAATACGGCCCGCGAGGATCGAGCAATCCGTATTCCTCCGCGGTAGTGGCGTAGAGAAGCCCGCGCTTGGCGTCGATCGCGAGCGGCGTGTAGGTAGACGCACCCGCCGGACCGAAGCGTCGCGGCGTTTCATTCGCCCCGGTTCGCAGTGTCGGCTCCTCGACGATGTGATACTGCTTCCAGAGCAGCTTCCCGGTGGCCAGGTCCAGGGCGGCCACGCCGCCACGGGAGGTGCAGCATTCGTAGGCGGGATCATGCGTCAGCGGATCCTCGATCCCGGAGATCGGCGCGAACACGCGCCCGTCGTGGATACTCGGGGCCGCCGTTATGCGCGACAGCACATGCTCCTCGACGCGTGTGCGCCAGAGCACCTCGCCGGTGCCCGCATCGAGAGCCGTAACGGTACTGCTGTCGTCGCCGAACACCAGTACTGCGCGCCCCGGCGCACCAGGTACCGGCAGCGTCGCCAGGCTGACGGAGCGCACGATGCGACCGTCCACCGGATGAGCCCAGCGCGTGCAGCCGCTGGCCGCATCCAGCGAAACCACGTGGCTGCTGGAGGCAAGAAACACCTTGTCACCCGCCAGCGTCACGGGTCCCGCGGCACGCCCCGGGTACGCGAAACTCCATTTCAACCGCAGCGAGGAGATTCCCGCCGCGTCAACCCCGGCGTCACCGCGATAACGCGAATTCGACTCGTCGCCGTGCGTGCTCGTCCAGTCGCCCGCAACAAGCAGCACCGCGGCCGTGGGCCCGGCGCAGGCATTCGCCAGCGGATCGCGCGGTTGTTCCGGTTCTCTGCCGGTCAGATAGACGACGAGCGAGAGAATCTGGGCATCCGACAGGCCTTGCGCCATCGGCCGCATCGCACCGTGCACGAGGGCATGTCGCACGTTTTCCGGCGGGCTGTAGCGCAACGAGGCCCGTGGCGGTATGCGCCCCTGGGGATGTTCGTGACAGCTCGCGCAGCGTGCATCATAAAGCCGCGAGGCAGGCGTATCGGCACTGGCAATCGACGCGTCGACATTGCCGTGAGCGTCGAGCAATGACGGTTCAGCGAACGACGGCGCGGCAGGAAACTGCATCCCTGCCGCGAGAGCAATAGCAAGCACCAGGCCCCTGCAAATCCTATTCATGATCGGTAAGCACCTCTGCTCATCTGCCAAATTCCATTTCCAGGTCGATACCCCGCGATGGCAGCAATTGTGGGAATGAGGGCGAGGAAGAACCAGTACCAAATGGCACCGATTGCGGCGACGGGAATGAGCGCGACACTAGCGCAGCAGCGCGAAGCTCCGGTACACCAGGCGCACGATGTCGCTCTGGCTCTTGATTCCCATCTTGGCGTAGATGCGCTTGGAGTAGCTGCGCGCGGCAGCTTCCGCGACACCCATCTGCTCCGCCGCCGCGGCGAGCGTGCATCCGTCCGCGAGCAGCAGCGCCAGGCGCGCCTCCTGCGGCGTGAGGCCGAAGAGCTGCGCAACGAGCGCCTGGGACGAGTCGCGCGTCGGCTGCAGGGCCTCGAGCTTTTGTGCCAGGTCTGTGAGATAGACGATCACGCTGGGCGCATGTGCGCCTTGATAGAAGCGCGTCTGCGTGACGGGATAGACCAGCAGTCCGAGCGGTTTCCCGCCCGGTGTGTCCAGGCGCACCAGCTCGCCGTGTCGCGCGCGCTGCTCGCCGGCGCCCGCGTCGAGCGCGCGTTGCATCGCGTGCTCCAGTTCACGACGCATCGCGCAATCGGCGAGGCGCAGGCGCTCGCGCACAATCGCGATGCCGGGATGCGCGTCGATGATCGCGGCGGCCGCCTTGTTGACGCGCAAGATCTCAAGGGCGCCGTCGAGCACCACGCTGCCCAGCACGAAGTGATCGAGCGTGTCTTCGTGCAGTGCGCACTCGGCTTCCTGCCTTTTCTGCGCGGCGTAAAGCCTGAGGGAGCGTGCCAGGTGCGGGTACAGCGTGCGCAGCAGCCCGGTGTCGGCCGCATCGAAAGGCGCCGCGGATCGCAGCGGCCGCACGACGTCGATCCAGCAGCGCATCCCGCCTGGCTCTGCGAAGCTGATTCTCAGGCATTTGCCGATATCAAAAAAAGCGAGCATTTCGGCCATTTCCCGCGGAATGCCCGCCACGCCGATCTCCAGGATCTCGCCAGGCCGCATCAGTTCCAGGCGATCAGGGTCGTCACGCATGAATTGCTCGCGGTAAACCGTCTCCACCGCCTCCCAGTCTGTCGCGTCGTCGGTGTCCTGCGCCATCACGTAGGTATCGCCGACGAGCCCCTGGGGATGGTGCAGCGTGATCGCGACATTGCGTGCAGCCAGCACGGTGCGCAGCCTTTCGGCAAAGCTGCGCCACGGTTCGGCTTCGAGCGGACCCTCGTAGATGGTGCCGACCAACTCGAGCAGGGCTTCCGCGGGCAGCGTGGTGTCGTGCGACGCGTCCATGGCAGGCAAGTCTAACGCGTCGCAACGAAAAAGGGACCCGCGCAGGGCCGCTGTGGCAATCAAAGTCGTCGCAATGGGCATGGGTCGCCAATCATGCCGAGTGCCGGCCCAAATGCTGCTGTCGCCATGAATGGCGACCCACGCACGATCAGAATTCCCAGGTCACGTCCATGCCGTAGGAGAGCGGCTCGCCGTACTGCGCCGTGATCGGGCCCAGCGACGCGAAGTTGATGCCGTAGGTGTTGTATTCCTCGTCGAGCAGGTTCTTCGCCCACAGCGCGGCGCGCAGCGTGCCGCCGGTCGACAGCTCCACGTTCTCGATGCCGAGACGCGCATTCAAGATCGTATGCTCCTTCAGCATGATGTGATCGTAGATGTAGGGGTAGGACCCGCCCGGGATGTCGTAGGTAGTGGGCCACATGGCGGCTGCCGCGGTCTCGTCCTGCCAGAACACCTCGAGGTGCGCCATGAAGTCGGCCCAGTCGGTCTTGGCGAAGACCCAGTCGCCCACCAGCGAGAGCTGGTCGTCGGCCGCGTTCGTGCGCCGGGCGATGTCGTTGGTGTTGATGCAGGTGCCGAGGTAGGCGCCCGTGCCGCACTGCGCGGGATACTCCTCGAAGTCGCCGTCGAGGTGCGCCCAGCTGGCCGCGAGCAGCAGGTTGTCCGTTGGCGACCACTGCAGCTCGAGCTCCGAGCCCCAGCGCTCGGCCTTGCCCGCGTTGCCCGTGAACGAGGTCGGCTGGCCGCTGTCGCTCACCTCGATCATCCCGACCTGCATGTCGTCGTAGGTGTAGGTGAAGATCGAGGCATTGACGCGCAGCTGGCCCGGCAGCACGTCGGACTTCACGCCGAGCTCCCACTGCTCGACGGTCTCCTCCTCGACCGGGTTGTTGTAGATCTCGCCGTTGTAGCCGCCGCTGCGGTAACCCGTGGACCAGCGCAGGAACACGTTGGTGTCGTCGCTGAGCTGGTAGGCCAGCGTCGCGTTGCCGGAATCGTTGCTGAAGTCCTGGTCGAACTGGTCGCCGTAGGTCGACGTCGGCACCAGCTCCCCGGTGTAATCGAGGTTAACACCCAGATTCAGGGGGCTGCCGCTGAACAGGCCGCCGCCGCTCGCGGTGCCGTCGTCGCGGTAGCGGTAGGTGACACCCTTGGTTTCCTCTGTGTGGCGGTAGCCCAGCGTGAGCGCCAGCCTGTCATCGAGGATCGGTGGAGTCCAGGTGGCTTGCGCGTAGACCGCGTTGGCCTCGGTATCGTTGTCGTAGGCCGTCATGACGGGGCCGGCCAGTGGCGAGGCCGCGACATTGTAGCTGTCGTAGCTGCCATCGTCCTCGAAGTAGTAGTAGCCCAGCGCGTACTGCACGCGCTCGGTGGAGCCGACCATCTGCAGCTCCTGCGAGAACTGCGAGTAGGCGAAGTTGGCGTCCTGCCTGTAGGCGCCGCCACCGTACTGGTCGATCAGGCTCCACAGCTTGGCCATCGCGTCGCGCGGGTACTGCAGCAGACTGGCCGGGAACTCGCCCTGGTACTCGTAGAGCTGGTACATCGTGAAGACCGCGAGGTCGTTCAGCGCGCCGGCGCCGCCGGGCGCGATGGTGTTGTCCACGCCGTCGAGGTCACCGAAGTTGCGCGTGTCCTGCTGGCGCCAGCCGGTGATCGACTTGAATTCCACGTCCCCGAGTGCGCCCAGGTCGTCGAATTGCCACGCGCCGGTCAGGCTGTGGCCCGAGGAATCGCCGGTGGTGCCCGCGTAGGCGTCGGCGACGCCGCGGCTCGGCCGGTCATCGACGCTGCCGACGTCGGCATACACCTCGCTCAGTGCCCGGGCCGAGTCCAGCCAGCGCATGAAGGTGGGATCGGCCGCAGCGGTTGCCAGCGGACCCGCGCCCGCCAGCGCGTACTCGCCGGCCGTGATCATGCCGTTCAGCGCATCGGCCCGTTCGACCCGCTCGCCCGTGATCGGGTTCAGCGCGAGCGGGTTCAGCCCGACCAGCGCCTGCACGGTGGCGTTCTCGTCGAGCTTGCTCTTGTCGTAGGCGTAGTCGAAAGTCACCGCATCGTTCGGCTCCCAGCGCAGCGCAGCGCGCCAGGCCTGGCGGTCGAGGGAATCGAAGTCCTGGCCGCCGTTGGCGTCGCTGCCGTACAGGCCGTCGCGCTCGCGGGTCTGGGCGCCGAAGGTGGCCTTGAGCGTACCCGCGCCCTCGCCCTCGGTGCCCAGCGTCGGCGTGTCCACCGTGGCGCGCAGCCCCCACAGGCTGTCGCTGCCCGCGGTGGCGCTGAGCTTGCCGCCGAACTCGCCGGAGGGCTTCTTCGTGATGAAATTCACCGCGCCGCCGGTGGAGTTGCGCCCGTAGAGCGTGCCCTGCGGCCCGCGCAGCACTTCCACCCGCTCGAGTTCGGCCACGTCCAGCGAACTGCCCACCTGCTTGCCGAGGATCACGCCGTCGATGTAGATCGCCACGCCCGGGTCGTTCGACAGGTTCGACGGCGCGGGGCTGCCGACGCCGCGCAGGTTGATCGCGAGGTCGCCCCGGGAGGCGGGCGAGGTGAAGCCGCCCATGTTCGGGATGGTGCTGACCAGGTCGGCGGAGTTCTGCACGCCGCGGCGTTCGATGTCGGTGGCGCTCAGCGCGGAGATCGAGATCGGCACCGCCTGCAGGTTCTCCTCGCGCTTCTGCGCGGTGACGACCATTTCCTCGATGCCGAGGTTGGTGAGGTCTTCCTGTGCCACGGCCGCGTTGGCCAGCAGCAGGCTGCCCGCTGCGGCGACGCAGAGCGACAGCGCGAGTTTGCTGAAGTGCTTCGGACTCATGATTCGTGTCTCCCTGCGTTCGTTGTTCACGTCGGTACGCGTGTCGCCGGCGGAATCGCCGCGACGGCAGGGATTGTGGGAGCGACGCCGGGGGGCCGGCCAGTACCAAATGGCACCAGTCACGGGAACCGGGGGCGTCCCGCGCACGGGGCACCGCCCGGGGTTTCAACCGGGCTACCCCCGGCGCGTTTCAGCGGTCGATGCGCACATCGACCCGGCTCAACGTGCCGTTGAAACGTCCCCCGTCGCGGTACTCGGCGGTGACCGGCGTGTCGGCGTCGAAGCCGATGTCGAGCGTGTCGGTCATCTCCGGGAGCTTCGAGATCGTGCGCGCGATGCGTCCGCGGCCGATCTCGCGCCCGTCGACGCTGATGCGCATTTCCCCGCCCGCGTTGACGCCGCCATCGGAGACGAACTGGTAGCTCAGCACCGATTTTCCGGCCGGCAGCCTGCCGCTCGCCACCACGCGCGACTGGTCGCCCTCAAGCTGGGAGGCCGCCATCACTGCCACCGGCGTGCCGTCCTGCACGAAGAAACTCCAGCCGCCGAACCTGCTGCCCAGCGCCAGCACGACACCCTGCGCCGGCGCGGGCGCATCGAGTTCGGCGCTGATCGTGAACGACCGGTTCAGGATCGGCGCGGCACTGACCGCGGGCACGCTCACGCCCGCGCCCCAGTAGGTGTAGCGATCCGCCTTGCGATGCTGGCTGGAGGCGGCCAGGAAGCGTTCCATCGACAGGCGGTTGTCGAGCGGCAGCACCTGGTTGCGCCGGGCCTCCTCCATGAACAGGGCCTTCATCTGCGCAAGCTTTTCCGGGTGCGCCGACGCCAGATCATGCGCCTGCGAGAAATCCGCGCGCAGGTCGTACAGCTCCCATGGATACTCGCTCGGCAGCGTGTCGTTGCGCCGGTCACGAGCCCACGGCGCGATCGCCGGCGTGGTGCTCGCCAGCCAGCCCTGGTGGTAGATCGCCTGGTTGCCCATCATCTCGAAGTACTGCGTGTCGTGGCGCTCCGCGGCATCGGCCTTGTCGAATGCGTACAGCAGGCTGCTGCCGTCCATCGGCTGCTGCTTCACGCCGTTGACCGTGTCCGGCGCCGTGACGCCGGCGGCTTCGTAGATGGTCGGCGCGATATCCGTGACATGACTGAACTGCGTGCGGATGCCGCGCGCGGTGATGCGTTGCGGCCACGACACCACCATGCCGTTGCGCGTGCCACCCAGGTGCGAGGCGTACTGCTTGGCCAGGCGAAACGGCGCATTGGTGGCCCATGTCCATCCGTAGCCGTACTGGGCAACCGCCTCCGGACCGCCGATCCGCTCGAGATTCGCCAGCAGCGTCGCCTCGCTCTCCTGCGTGCCGTTGGCGAAATTGGACATCGGATTCATGCTGCCGTGCATGCCGCCCTCGGCCGCCGCCCCGTTGTCGCCCTCGATGAAGATCACCAGCGTGTTGTCGCGCAACCCCATGCGCCCGATCTCGGCGAACAGGCGCCCGACCTGCTCGTCCTGGTACGCGAGCATCGCGGCATAGACTTCCATGAAGCGTTCGTTGATCTTTTTCTGCTCCGGCGTGAGCGCGTCCCACGCGGCAATTTCCTCCGGCCGCGGCGTGTTCACGGTATCCGCGGGAACCAGGCCCATCCGTTTCTGGCGTTCGACGACTTCCTCGCGCATCCGGTCATAGCCACCCGCGAATTTGCCCTTGAATCGGGCGATCCAGTCCGCCGGCGCCTGCAACGGGGCGTGGGCGGTGCCGGTCGCGTAGTACATGAAGAAGGGCTTGCCGGGCGCCGCGGCCTGCTGCTGGTGCAGCCAGTGGATCGCATCGTCGGCCAGCGCCTTGTCCAGCACGCCTTCCTCGAGGGTCGGCACCGGCGTGATGCCACGATAGAGCGCCGGCGTGAACTGGTTGGTCTCGGCGGCCATGAAGCCGAAGAAATACTCGAAGCCGAGGCCGGTGGGCCACATGTCGAACGGGCCGGCCGCGGACACGTGCGCTTCCGGCGCGTTGTGGTGCTTGCCGAACATCGCGGTGTTGTAGCCGTGCTGGCGCAGCACCTCGGCGATGGTCGCCGCGCTCTTCGGCATCAGGTTGTTGTACCCGGGGAAGCCCGTCGTCAGGTTTGCCACGATGCCATTGCCGACCGCGTGATGATTGCGCCCGGTCAGCAGCGCGGCACGCGTGGGCGAGCACATCGCGGTGGTGTGGAAGCGGTTGAAGCGCAAGCCCTCATCGGCCAGCTGATCCAGGTGCGGCGTCGGAATCGCGCCGCCAAAGGTGCTGGCGGCACCGAAGCCGACGTCATCGGTCAGGACCAGCACGACGTTGGGCGCTCCCGCCGGCGCCGTGACCGGTGCGGGAAATGCCGCGGTGGAGTCCGCGTAAGTCGTGCCGATTTTCCCCGCGAAGGGCTCCGCCGGGCGCGGCAGCACGTCCTGCGCCAGCGCGGATGCCGTCGCGAGCGCGAGCGTGAGCAGCGCCCCGCCGAGGCGAAACCGACGACTTGCGATGCGGGTCGAGCGGGCGATCGTCATTGGCATGTACTCCTTTCCTTCCGGTATCTGTGGTCTTCGTGAGGCACTCACGCGTCAATCCCCTGCGTCGATGCGCACGATCGCGGGCATCGCGTAGGAACCGTCGATCAGCGGCGCCATCGGCCCGTAGAAACGCGCGGCGAGCTGGAAGCCGCCCGTGGCGGATGTCGGCAGCCAGTTCCTCGCCTGCTCCGGGTCCGACGGCTGCTCCGGTTGCAGGTAGAACGTGAGCCTGCCGCGCTGATCTGCGTAGGCACCGGCCTTTTGCAGATAGCTGGTGACGCTGTTGCGATCGATCGCATTGGCGATGAAATAGCCGTATTCGTCATAGACCGGCAGTTCCCAGAACTCGGTGACGGGCGGCATGTTCTCCAGATCGAACGTCAGCGTGTAGCGGTGCCTGCCGTCCAGCGCCCGCCCTTTGCTGTCGCGAAAGACGTAGGCGATGCTGTGCGACTGATACGGCACGGGCGTACCCCACGCAACATCGTTGGCGCCTGCTTTCGCCACGTAGTCGAGATCGTCGTGGAACAGGCTCGACTGCAGCTTCCAGCCGTTCATGTCGATCAGCGATTTTTCCAGCGCGAGCTTGGCGTTCGCGCGCCCCCGGGCAAAGCCCGTGGCGATGGCGGACCGCTGCTCGGCGGTGAGGCCGGCCGGATCGAAGATCAGGCCCTCGCGCAGGCCGAGCGGCGCCAGCGCCGCGAGCGTCGCGAGTTCCTTGGCCGAGTCCGTGCGCTTCGTGAGCGCGGGATCGTTGATCGCCAGGCTGAGCAGCTGCAGGTAATCGACGGGCGTCATCGACTTGCCAATATCGCCAATCGCGCTCATGCGGGGAAAGAAACGATAGTCGCCCTTCACGACCGGCTGCCTTTCGAGCGGCGGCAGGGTGCCGCCGTTGGCCTCCCACTGGCTGAGCGGAGCGACCAGCACGTTGTCGATGACGGCGCCCGCGGCGCGCATGTCCTGCGCGTCACGCGTGGTCACCGCGACGCGCACGGCGAGCGTGAAGGAGTCCGAACTGGCGCGGACGATCTGGGTCGACGGGAACGCAGCGGGCAGCCTGCCCCGCCACTTCGGCCCGAGGATCAGGTAGCGCTGGGCCGCGTTGCCGCTGAACTGCGAACCGGCCATGAAGAACCAGTTCGCGTTCTGGTCGGCCGCCTGCATGCTCCAGTAACGTCCGTCGCCGACCGCCCCCGCCTCGATGACGATCGGTTCGCGCGAGACGTCGAAGGCTCCTCCCGAGTAGAGCGTCGAGGCGTTGACCGTGGTCGCGATGCGCACGCTGGCGTCGAACAGCTGCTTGTGCGGCTGCATCCGGTTGATGCCGCGAAAGGCCGGATGCCCCTCCAGCTGCGTGTAGAGATAACGCAGCTCGTAGTACCCGGCGATATTGATGCCCCAGTAGAAGGCCTGCTCGGTCAACGCGGCGACGCGCTCGGGCGCAAGGCCCGGATCTATCGGCGATGGCGCCGTGCCGGCGCGCAGCGGCGCCGCCAGCGCGACCAGGATGCATGCCGTCGCCAGCAGGCGGAACACGAAACTGTTATTCATCGTCATGTTCTGCTCCTGTTGTCCCTGTGTGCACGCCGGGACAGGCGCCCGCCCTCAGCGCGCCAGGAAGCCGCCGTCGATCCAGCTCGGAACCAGCACAAGCGCGCAGCCCCCCCCGCCCCCCCCCCCCCCCCCCCCCCCCCCCCCCCCCCACAGCCGCCCCCCCGGTGGATCGAGTTCACGCGGATCGGCAGCCTGTGCGCGCCGCAGTACATCGCCGCGGCCTTGGTCAGGCGCCCCGGCCCCCCCCCCCCCCCCGGGCCCCCCCCCCCCCCGGGGCCCCCCGGCCCCCGGTCGGGGGGGTGGTGGTTTGGCCCCCCCCCCCCCCCCCCCCCCCCCCCCCCCCCCCCCCCCCCCGCCCGGCCCCGGGGGGGCCCCCCCGGGCCCCCCCCCCCCCCCCCCCCCGGGCCCCCCCCCCCCCCCCCCCCCCCCCCCCCCCCCCCCCCCCCCCGGGGGCCGGGGGGCCCCCCCCCCCCCCCCCCCCCCCCCCCCCCCCCCCCCCCCCCCCCCCCCCCCCCCCCCCCCCCCCCCCCCCCCCCCCCCGCGCCCCCCCCCCCGCCCCCGGGGGCCCCCGGCCCCCCGCCCCCCCCCCCCCCCCCCCCCCCCCCCCCCCCCCCCCCCCCCCCCCCCCCCCCCCCCCCCCCCCCGCGGGGGGGGCCCCCCCCCCCCCCCCCCCCCCCCCCCCCCCCCCCCCCCCCCCCCCCTCCCCCCCCCCCCCCCCCCCCCCCCCCCCCCCCGAGGTCCGATCAGCGACGCTCGTTCGCCGGTGTACCAGATCGGCGAGGTATAGGCCCGCTCCTGCGTGATCATCTCGACCTCGCGATCCATCCCCACCCCGAAATACTCCGCGTCGCGCGCGGTCCAGCGCGGCGTCGGGATCTCGATCACGCGCGCGTAGTAGAACGCCGACTGCGCCGGGTCGAAGCCGGGATCCCGCCACACGGCGGCCAGTTCCGCGTCGCCGATGCTGTTCGAATAACTCGCGCGCGCCACGTCGACGCTGCTGCCTATCGAGGCCGCGTCCGCGCCCGGGCCGCGCCCGTCGGCGAGCGCGACGTCGTACACCTTCTCGTGCAGTTCGCCGTCCGCGTCGTGCCAGCCCTTCACGATCTGAATGCGGTCGAGGTTGGCGCCCTCGGGATCCTTCAGCGCCGCCACCAGGAAGCCAGGAGCCGCGCCCGCGGTCGCCGGTGCCGGGAGGTCGCCGCCCATCGGCACGCCGCCGGCATAGCCGCGGCGCGCCGGATCCGGTGCGTGCTCATCGCCCGGCACGAACTCCCAGCCACCGAAGAAGCGCACCGTCATGCGCGGGCCGGTGGTGGCATAGGTCTCGCGTCGCTTCATCGCGGCGAAGATGGCCTCGCGGGTGTTCTCCGTGGCCCAGACCGCGGCATAGCCCGAGGCGGCGAGTTCGGAGTTGCGCACTTCCAGCGCCTCGCCCTTGAAAAAGGGTTTGCGCCAGCGCTCGGCCGAGGGTTCGCTGGCAATCACCTTGCCCCAGAAATTGTTCTCCTCCACCGCCGCCAGCCCCGTATGCGCATCGGTCGAGCCGATCATGCCGAACTTGAACGGGTTCACGCCGAGCGCCGCATACTGCTGCAGGCCGAGCTTCAGCGCGGAGCGCGCGTACTCGTGCTGCAGCATCCACGGTTCCTTGGGCTTCGAGAACAGCAGGTTGCCGCGGTCCCAGGTCTCGTAGTCGGCGAAGGCGTCGTCGGGTGAGAGCAGCGGATGCGCCTCGCTGTCGCCCTTGATCTGCGTGACCTCGAGCAACGGTTCCCAGCGCGCCCGGCGCTCGGCGTAGTCGCGCGTCAGCGGGCGCCCCTGCATGTCCTTCAGCTCGAACATGCGACCGTTGCTCGCGTTGGAGTTGTGCGGGATCGCCAGCACTTCGCCACCGGTCTTGCGCTCGTAATCGGCGAGGTAACCCCACAGCGCCTCGGGATCCTGGCTGTCGAATGCCGAGAAGGCGCGCACCTGCGAGGTCCTGTCGAAGCCGTCCCGGAATATGACCACGCGGTGCAGGTTGTCGATTTCCGGCATTGAGGACCACTCGTAGCCGGCGAAGGCCGTGAAGGTGCCGGGGCTGTAGTAACGGTCGGCATTGGCCGCAACCTGCTTCCACGCCGAGGCGGCGAAGGCGTCGTCGCGCAGCACTTCGCGCTGCGGCAGGAAGGACTCCACCATCATCTCCTTCGTGTAGCCCGTCGCATCGGCCGCGCTCTCTATCCGCGTGGCGGTATTGGCT
Source organism: Gammaproteobacteria bacterium (assembly GCA_016718385.1). GTDB lineage: Bacteria > Pseudomonadota > Gammaproteobacteria > Pseudomonadales > UBA5518 > UBA5518. The sequence continues at coordinate 92,450 of JADKDK010000004.1, read as the reverse complement.
TTCAACAACGCGTGCCAGCGCTTGCCGACCGGGTCGGCCAGCAGTTGCGGGTCGTCGGCCTGCAGGCCCACCGTGAGACCGAGGTATTCGGCGTGATCCGCGACGACGAGGAAATCGAGCGGACGCTGCAGCCGCACGCTCATCCCGTTCTGCGCTCGCACCGTCTCACCCTTCGCGAAGCGGTACGCCTCGTCGGGCCCCATGCGCATGTCGCCCGCGATGTTGGCGTCGACCGACATGTTCGTGTGCAGGTGCGTATCACCCCAATATACGCGCGCGGGATGCGCGTCACCGGCGTAAGGGGAATAGGACTCCCCCGCGCACACTGCTCCGGAGCAGGCGGCGAGCAGCGTCGGCACGGCGAGCAGGCGGCGCAGCATGAATCCCGTCACCCTCCGCCGAAGTTGTAGCTCACGGTCACGCCCAGCAGGCGCGGCGGCACCATGACCGCGCGCGTGAAATTGCTGTTGCCGCCCAGGGGCCCGAAGTACGGATTGCTGAATACGCTGTTGGCGTCCTCGTCGAAGAGGTTCTTGGCCCACACGGTTCCCTCCCAGACGCCGTCCTCGCTGCGCACGCCGGCATAGAGGTTCACCAGCACATAATCGTCAAAGCTCTGGGCGGGGACCAGCCGGTCCTCGCGCTCTCCGGTGTAGGCCAGCAGCGGTCGCACGAAGAGTTCGCCGAAGGACAGCGGAAGCGTGTACTCGGCATTGAGCGTCGCCGACCAGTTCGGCTGCGAGCTCACGTCCTCGCCACCGATATCGCAGGTCGCAATCTCGACCGTCGGATCGGCGATCTCGGCCGGCGTGAACGGGCGGTTGCAGGGCCCCAGCTCGTCGTCGTCGAAGGTGGCCTCGGAGTAGCTCAATCCGCCGCCGAACTGGAAGCGCTCTCCGAGCAGCGCCGTCCATTCGGCCTCCACGCCCATGACGGTCGCATCGGCATTGAACACCAGCCCCCCCTGCACCACCTGTGGCACGCGGCCCGCGCCGGTCGCGACCAGCGCGTTCACGTTGCTCGCCCGCGGCAGGTAATCGGAGTACTGCTGGTAATAGGCCGCGGCGCTGTAGCGCAGATTGCCGTCGAAGGCCATGGCCTTGTAGCCGAGCTCGAGCGAATCGCTGGTCTCGCTGTCGAAGAGCAGGGAATCCGCCGACAGCGCCGTCGGCGTGATGGTCGCGCCGCTCGGACGGAAGCTGCGGTCGAGCGAGGCATAGACCATGTCGTCGTCATTGAGATAGTGCGAGAGCTTCACGCCCCCCGTCCACTCGCGTTCCTCGGTGGTCTGCAGCTCGTTCGGGATCAGGTCGCCGGTGCGGATATTGCCCTTGAAGATATTCCACACACCTGCGCTGGTCAGGCGCGGATTGAGTGCGCCCGCCAGCAGCGGGTTGGTCACGGGACCGGATTCCGCGGGCGGTGCGTAGTTGTCGATCACTGCCGCGCGCACGATCTGCTCGCCGTCGATTTCCTGCCAGCGGATGCCGAGCTGCAGATTCGTCGCCGCGCTCAGCTCGAAGCGATTGTGCAGGAAGAAGGCCAGCGTCTCGCGACCGTTGGGAATCTGCAGGTGCTGGACCATGTCGCCGTTCGTGATGCCGGCCATGCTGCCGTACATCGCGAAGGGACCACCGAGATCCGTGTAATTGTTCGTGAAGCCGTCGAAATCCTCCCAGAACATGCCGGCCGTGTAGTTCCAGAACGCGTTGTCGTTGCTGGCGAAGCGGATCTCCTGCGACCAGTCCTCGGCTTCGGAGTGCGTGTTCTGCATCTGCGCGACGGGGCTCAGGTAGGCGAAGTTCATGTCCAGCCAGTTGTTCTGGCGCCAGTCCTTCAGGCTGCCGATCGACGTGAGCGTGTGATTGTCCAGCTCCCATACGCCGCGCAGCACCGTAAACTCGCTGCGCATATCCAGATCGTTGCGCCCGAGCTGGATGGACTGGCGATCGTCGTCGTCCAGCGACACGCCGGCGAGCCAGGTCGGCGCCACCGCGCGACGCGCGATATTGGTCTGGATCAGTGCCCCGGCGTTGGTCTGGCCGGGGATGAACGCACTCGGCGCCGCCGCGAACGCGGCGCCCGCCAGCGCATTCGGATTGTTGATCCCGGCCAGTGTCTGGTTGAAGACGAACGAAGCGCCATTGCGCTGGGCGGTGATGGCATTGATCACGTTGCCGACGTCGCCCTGCGCGCCCTCGGGAACCTCGGCGTCCACGTCGGAGCGCTCGTGGACCAGGCTGATCTCGAGCGCCTCCCGCGGCATCCAGTCCAGACTGATGCGATAGGAGCCGGTCTGCTGGGATTCGTCCTGGCCGTTGACGATGTTCTCGTACTCCGAGCCGTCGCTCTCGTCCCAGAGTCCGGCCAGGCGCACGCCGAACACGTCCTTCACCAGCGGCACGCTGACCCCGGCCTCGGTCTGCATGCCGGAATTGTCGGAAAAGCTCTGGCGCACGGTCCCGCTCACGGCTTCCAGGTCGGGACGCTTGGTGTGGATCAGGATCGCGCCGGCCGGATCGGTGCGCCCCTGCAAGGTACCCTGCGGACCGCGCAGCACCTCGAGGCGCTCGATGTCGAAGAAGGTCGTGAAGGCCTGCTGCGAGCGCAGCGGCGCATCGTTCCAGTAGTACGAGATCGGCGCTGCCGCGTTGTTGTCCGGGTCGGCCGTGATGCCGCGGATCGTGACGCTCTGGCGGCGCGCATCGTTGCGCACCATCAGCACGCCCGGCGTCAGCGCCTGCACGTCGTCGAGCGACACCACGCGAAAATCCGCGATCTGGCTCGCCGTGACCGCATTCACCGTCGCGGGAATGTCCTGCACGTTCTCCTGGCGCTTCTGCGCGGTGACGATGATTTCCTCGAGAGCTGCACCCTGCGCGCGCGCCGGCGCGGCATCCATGGCGGCGTAGCAGGCCAGCGCCATGGTCCAGCCAATGGCGGCGGCGAGCGGTTTGCGGGGCGCGGCACAGCCCGGGTACATGCGAGTGTTCATGCGGATGCTTCCTGTTGGATTGCCTGGCGCCGCCGTGGCGAGGCCGGACCGGTTGTAATCGTTATCGCCGGGCGCCCCCGGCGGGGCAGGCGCGATACCCGGCGATGCACATCCTAGCCACTTTCATTTTTTTCATCAAGTGCTCAAACCAAATGCTTTGTTGCAGGCGCCCTCCGCAGCCTGTATCGTCGGCCGCAGGACATCCACCACGCACAACGGAGAAACAGGAAATGCGCAACACCAGAGGCTCCCTGCGCCTGGGGGCGACGCTATTCGCGCTGAGCGCGGGACTCGGCATGGTGCAGTACGCTGCCGCGGCCGCCCCACCGGCCGAGGCGCCGGTGGTGACGCGCCAGCTGGCGCCGGCTGGCGCGCCGAACATCGTGGTGGTGCTGCTCGACGACGTGGGCTTCGGCGCCGCCGGCACTTTCGGCGGCCCGGTCGAGACGCCGGCGCTGGACGCGCTGGCCCACGACGGGCTGCGTTACAACCGCTTCCACACCACCGCGATCTGCTCGCCGACGCGCGCGGCCCTGCTCACCGGGCGCAACTCGCACGCCGCCGGCGTGGGCTCGGTGATGAACTCGGCCACCACCCACCCCGGCTACCGCGGCGTGCTGCGCGAGGACACCGCGACCATCGCGCGCATCCTCGGCCAGAACGGCTACGCGACCTCGGCCTGGGGCAAGTGGCACCTGGTGCCGGACTGGGAGGCTTCGCAAACGGGACCGTTCACGCGCTGGCCGACCGGTGCCGGCTTCGACAAGTTCTACGGCTTCCTCGGCGGCGAAACGGACCAGTACGAGCCCACGCTCTACGACGGCACCACGCCCGTGGTGCGCGAGCGCGCGCCGGGCTACCACCTCACCGAGGACATGGCGGAGCAGGCGGTCGCGTGGATGCAGATGCAGCGCGCCGTGGACCCCGCGCGCCCGTTCTTCGTCTACTTCGCGCCCGGCGCCGCGCATGCGCCGCTGCAACCGCCGGCAGCCTGGCTGGAACGCTACCGCGGCAAGTTCGACCAGGGCTGGGACCGGCTGCGCGAGGAGACCTTCGCGCGCCAGCAGGCCGCCGGTGTGATACCGCGCGACGCGGTGCTGACGCCACGCCCCGACGCGCTGCCGGCCTGGGATTCGCTGACACCGGAGGAACAACGCGTCTCGGCGCGACTGATGGAGCTCTATGCCGCTTTCCTCGCGCACACCGACGCGCAGGTCGGGCGACTGCGCGATGCGCTGAAGGACATGGACCAGTACGACAACACGCTGTTCGTCTACATCGTCGGCGACAACGGCGCAAGCGCCGAGGGCGGCCTGAAGGGCAGCAGCAACTACATGGGCGATCTGCAGGGCCTGGTCTCGGAGGTGGCACGCTTTGGCGATGCCCCGCAGACGCTGAGCGGCGAGAACACCTACGCGCATTACAACGCGGGCTGGGCCTGGGGCACCAACACGCCGTTCCAGTGGACCAAGCAGGTGGCCTCGCACCTGGGTGGTACGCGCAACCCCATGGTGCTGGCGTGGCCCGAGCGCATCCGCGACCGCGGCGGCCTGCGCTCGCAGTTCGGCCACGTGAACGACATCGTGCCGACGATCCTCGAAGTCACCGGCATCGCGGCACCCGCGAGCGTCGATGGCGTGGCGCAGCGCCCGATGGACGGCGTGAGCCTGGCCTACTCGTTCGACGACGCGAAAGCCGCCGAGCGCCATGCCACGCAGTACTTCGAGATCTTCGGCAACCGCTCGATCTACCACGAGGGCTGGATGGCCTCCGCCTTTCGCGGACGCGCGCCGTGGCAGGTGAACAGCGCCGCGCGCGACGAGGACTTCGACGCCGACCGCTGGGAGCTCTACGACCTGCGCGCGGACTTCAGCCAGGGCACGGACCTCGCGGCGCGCGAGCCGGCCAGGCTGCGCGAACTGCAACAGCTGTTCGCGCAGCAGGCCGATGCCAACGACGTGCTGCTGCACAACCCGACGCCGGAGAACATGCGCTTCCCGAGCCTGGCCGGCGATCGCACCCGCTTCACGTTCCACGCCGGCACGATCGCTGTGGCCGAGAAGGAGGCGCCGAACACGAAGACGCGCTCGCACGCGATCGAGGCACGACTGCGCGTTCCCGACGGTGGCGCAAGCGGCGTGCTCGCGACGCTGGGCGGACGCAGCGCGGGCTGGTCGTTGTACCTCGACCAGGGGGGCGTACCGGTCTATCGCCTGCGCATCTTCGACGCCGAGGAAATCACGCTGCGCGGCACGACAGCGCTCGCGCCCGGCGAACACGTGCTGCGCTACGAATTCACGACCACCGGGGCGGGTCCGGTGCCCGGGGGCAAGGGACGCCTGCTGGTCGACGGCACCGAAGTCGCGCGCGGCGAGGTGACGCGCACGGCAACGTTCTTCTCCATCGACGAGACCTTCGACATCGGGCTGGACACCGGCTCCTCACCTGCGGACTACCGCGCGCCGTACCCGTTCACGGGCAGCATCGGGCAGGTTACGATCGAATTGCTGTAAACGACGCCAGGAGCCCTCGTGCCGCCACGCCCGCGTTCGGACCCGTCCGCGCAGACCCGCAAGCGCATCCTCGACACCGCCGAACGCCTGTTCGGCGAGCGCGGCGTGGCGGCGGTGTCGCTGCGCGACATCAACCGCAGCGCCGGCATCAGCCAGGGCGTGCTGCACTACCACTTCGGCGGCCGCGACGCGCTGATCGAAGCGATCCTGCAACGCTGGTTGCCCGGCGTGAATGCCGAGCGCCGCCAGATGTACGACGCGATCCTGGCGGCGGGCCGGACGCCCAGCGAACGCGACGTGGTCGAGATCCTGTGCCTGCCGCTGGCCCGGCTGGCCACTGCTCGACAGCCCGCTGGCCGGCGCTTCCTGCGCTGTCTCGCACGACTGGGCCAGGAAGAGAATCCCGTCTGGGCGCGCACCACGCGGACGCAGATGAGCGGTGTGGAACTGCACGAGGCGCTGCAGGCCTGCGCACCCGGCGCGAGCCCCGCGCTCATCGAGTGGTACTTCAGCATGATGTTGAACGTGATTCACGGCACGCTCAGCGAAGCCGGGCGCGCCGCGCGCTCCTGGCAACGCGCGCTCGCCGCGGAGCCGATGAGCCCCGAGGACCAGGCAGAGGCACTGGTGGAGTTCATCTGCGAGGGCGTCGGCGGCCTGGTGCGGCGGAACCAGCCGGCTGCGGGAACTCCGCGCGCACAAGAGAGCCGGCCACGCGGCCGGGGCGCCGCGCGCGCCTGAGGCTCAGGAGCCCGGCAACCGCTCGTTGCGCAACCCCGCGTTCCAGCCGCCGTCTACGGGATACTCCGAGCCGGTGCAGTAGCTCGCCTCGTCGGAGGCCAGGAACAGCGCCATGTTGGCGATTTCCTCGGGCAGGCCGACGCGCGGCAGCGCGTGGTGCTCGTAGAACTCGCTGACCTTCTCGAAGGACATCGCGCCCGGGTTGCCCATGACGGTATCGATGCCGCCGGGATGCACCGAGTTGACGCGGATACCGTAACGCCCCAGTTCGATGGCGGCACACTTCGTCATCCCGCGTACCGCCCACTTCGAGGCACTGTAGGCGATGAGCCCGTTCTTCGACTGCAACCCGTCGATGGAGGAGATGTTCACGATCGAACCACCGCCGGCGCGCTTCATGGGCTCGATCGCCGCGCGGATGCCGAGGAAGGTGCCGACCTGGTTCACGTTGATCACGCGCTGGTAGTCGGCGAGGCTGGTCTGCGTGATCGCCGCGGCATGCAGTATCGCCGCGTTGTTCACCAGCACGTTCAGCGGACCCATGGCCTCGGCCGCGGCCATCGCGGCCTCCCACTCGCCTTCCTGGCTCACGTCCAGGCGCTGGAAACGCGCGGCTTCGCCCAGCTGCGCCGCGAGCGCCCGCCCCGGCTCCTCGAGCACGTCCGCGATCAGCACACGCGCGCCCTCGCGCACGAAGATGCGCACCGCGGCGGCGCCCATGCCGCGCGCACCGCCGGTGATCAGTGCCACCTTGCCCGTCAGCCTGCCCATGTCGTGAACCTCCTGTCGCCGCTGCTCAGATCAGACCCATCGCCACCATGGCGCTGGCCACCTTGATGAAGCCGGCGATATTGGCGCCGTTCACGTAGTTGCCCGGCGTGCCGTATTCCTCGGCGGTCTCGTAGCACAGGTCGTGGATGTTGCGCATGATCTGGTGCAGGCGCTTCTCGGTGTGCTCGAAACTCCACGAATCGCGGCTCGCGTTCTGCTGCATCTCCAGCGCGCTGGTGGCCACGCCACCGGCGTTCGCGGCCTTGCCGGGGCCGTAGGCGATCTTCGCGTCCAGGAACACGCGCACACCGTCGGGGGTGGTCGGCATGTTGGCGCCCTCGCCCACCGCGATGCAGCCGTTCTTCACCAGCGCACGCGCGTCGCGCCCGTTGAGCTCGTTCTGCGTCGCCGAGGGCATCGCGACCTGGCAGGGAATGTCCCAGATGTTGCCGCCGGCCACGTAGCGCGCCTTCTTCTCGCGCTCGGCGTAGGTACTGATGCGGCTGCGCTCGACTTCCTTGATCTGCTGCACCAGCTCGAGCCTGATGCCGTCCTCGGCGTAGATGTAGCCGTTGGAGTCCGAGCAGGCCACGACCTTGCCGCCGAGCTCGTGGATCTTCTCGATGGTGTAGATCGCCACGTTGCCCGAGCCCGAGACCACGCAGGTCTTGCCCTCGAGCGAATCCTTGCGCGCGCGCAGCATCTCGGCCACGAAGAAGGTGGCGCCGTAGCCGGTGGCCTCGGTGCGCACCAGCGAACCGCCCCAGTTCAGGCCCTTGCCCGTGAGCACACCCGACTCGTAGCGGTTGGTGATGCGCTTGTACTGGCCGAACATGAAGCCGAGCTCGCGCCCGCCCACGCCGATGTCGCCCGCCGGCACGTCGGTGTACTCGCCGAGGTGGCGGTACAGCTCGGTCATGAAGCTCTGGCAGAAGCGCATGATCTCGCCGTCGGACTTGCCCTTGGGATCGAAGTCCGAGCCGCCCTTGCCGCCGCCGATCGGCAGCCCGGTGAGGCTGTTCTTGAAGATCTGCTCGAAGCCGAGGAACTTGATGATCCCGAGGTACACCGAGGGGTGGAAGCGCAGCCCGCCCTTGTAGGGCCCGAGCGCACTGTTGAACTCCACGCGAAAGCCGCGGTTGATCTGCACCTCGCCCCTGTCGTCCTGCCAGGGGACGCGGAAGATGATCTGGCGCTCCGGCTCGCAGATGCGCTCGATGATCTTCTTGCTGACGAACTCCGGGTGCTTGACCATCACCGGCCCGAGGCATTCCAGCACCTCGCGCACGGCCTGGTGGAACTCGAGCTCGCCGGGGTTGCGGCGCAGCACTTCCTGGTAGATGGGCTCGAGCTTCTCGTCGAGTGGGGTGGTCATGGTGCCGGATTCTCCTGCAGGCGCCGCGGCGCTCCGTTCTGGTGCAAAAACGCGGGCGAATGCTACCCGTTCTGGTGCGCCCGGCGCCAGCGCGAGGCACGATCCAGGTCAAGATCGCGGGTTTTCGCGCGTTCAGGCGTGTTTTGCGCCCATTCGCATCACCGGCGCACAACGCCTAAGCTTATGCAGCCGACGGGCGCCCCGGGATGGTGCGCCCAGCCCGAACAACGACAACGCTACCGACGGAGCACGCCATGAATTTTCGCCGCGCCGCAATCGCGCTCGCCATAGCCGCCAGCCAGCCACTGCACGCCCAGGTGATCGAGGAGATCATCGTCACCGCGCAGAAGCGCGCCGAGAACGTGATGGACGTGCCGATCGCGATCACCGCCTATTCGGGCGAGGCGCTGGAACAGCTCGGCACACGCAACCTCACCGACATCGGTCGCTTCACGGCCGGCGTGGACATGAACAACGACAAGTCGCTGCAACCCACCTACAGCATCCGCGGCGTGCAGACCAACGACTGGACCATCGGCTCCGACCCGGCCGTGGCGGTCTACGTCGATGGCGTGTACGCGGCACGTGGTGCCGGCGCCGAGGCGGCCTTCATCGACGTCGAGCGCGTCGAGGTGCTCAAGGGCCCGCAGGGCACGCTGTTCGGGCGCAACGCCACCGGCGGCGCGATCCACATCATCACCACGAGGCCCGCGTTCGCGACCGAGGGCCGCATCAAGGTCACCGGCGGCAATTACGACCGCCGCGACATCGAGGGCATCTACAACACCGCGCTCGGCGAAGACGTGGCGATGCGCCTCACCGCCGCCGTGCAGCGCCGCGACGGCTACATCAGGGACCTCACCGGCGGCGACGACGTCAACGAGGAGGACAAGAAGAACGTGCGCCTCGCGCTGCTGTGGAACGCGACGGAGAATACGGAGGTGCTGGCGCGCATCGGCTACGAGGACATGGACCAGCTCTCGGGCGTGCTGCACACCACCAACGGCGCCGCCTGGGAGGCCGCGAACCCCGGCCGGCGCTACGACGCGTTCGGCGACGGCGCCTGGGACGCGCCGGAGCAGCGCGAGAAGCGCGAGCTGTTCTCGGCGAGCCTCGAGCTCAATCACCAGTTCGACGACGTCACCTTCACCTCGATAACGGCGTGGCGCGACTTCGAGACCGAGCTGCTCGAGGACCTCGACGGATCCAACAACCCCGAGTTCTACTTCGCCTCGTCGAACCCGGAGCAGAGCGACTTCTTCTCGCAGGAGTTGCGCTTCACCGGCGAGAGCGAGCGGCTCAAGTGGACGGCCGGCGCGACCTACACCAACGAGCAGCTCGAGCACACCACCGACGCGCAGTTCCTGGTGAGCACCTTCGAGAGCTTCGCGCTGCCACCGGTGTTCGAGCAGCTCGGGATGACGATCACGCCCGAGGAGATACCGGCCTTTCGCGCCAGCGCGCGCACCGGCACCAACCCCACGCTGAATGCGTTGAACCCCTTGCTCAACGCCCTTTACGGCGTGAACTGCGCAGGCGTGAACTGCGACGGCATCGCCGCTTCGTTCTTCATTTCCAGCCTGAACGGCGTGACGCTCGGCGTCTCGGACATCCTCGACGAGTTGCGCCCGCGCATCGCGGCCGGCTACGCCGAGCCGTGGAACGAAACCGTCGAGAGCCAGGGCGACTACTCGAGCTGGGCGATCTACGGCGACACCACGTGGAGCCTCAGCGACACCACCAACCTCACGGTGGGCCTGCGCTACACCTACGACGACAAGACCTTCGACCTGTACACGGCCTACCAGAACTACCTGATCGAGCCCGGCCCGGGACAGCCCGGCATTCCCTTCGGTCTCGCCTTCTTCAACGGCGGGCAGCCGTTGCTGGACAGCACCGAGAGCGACAACTGGGGTGCGGTGTCCGGGCGCATCGTGCTCGACCACCATTTCACAGACGAGATGATGGCCTACGCGAGCATCGCCAACGGCTTCAAGTCGGGCGGCTTCAACAGCCTCAACTTCGGACCCGACATCGAGACCTCCTACGATTCCGAGGAGGTCATGAACTACGAGCTCGGCGTGAAGGGGACCGCGCTCGCGGGCACCCTGCAGTACAGCAGCGCGGTGTTCTTCTACGACTACGAGAACCTGCAGACGCTGGAGCTGATGGGCGTGCCCATCCCGAGCTACAACCTGCGCAACGCCGATGCCGAGGGCAAGGGCTTCGAGGTAGAGGCGGCCTGGATGCCCGGCGAGCACTGGCTGCTGGCCGGCAACTATTCCTGGCTGGAAACCGAGTTCACCGCCTACGACATCATCCCGGCCGCGGGCGAGACCGAGGCCGACGACCTCACCGGCGAGCCGCGCGCCGACTCGCCCGAGCACAAGTACACGCTGAGCGCACAGTACACCTGGCCGCTGACGCAGAACGGCGAACTGGTGGGACGCATCGACTACACCTGGGCCGACGACCGCATCGCGCCCTCGCGCGGCGAGGTCGAGGATTACGGCCTGGCCAACGCGCGCCTCAGCTGGTTCAGCCAGGACGAGGACTGGGAGGTGGCGCTGTGGGGCACCAACCTCGCCGACGAGGAAGTGCTGACGGTGTTCGGCAACGGCGAGGCGGTCAACTCGACACCGGCCTGGCGCATCCCGCCGCGGATGTGGGGCGTGGACCTGGTCTACAACCTGTAGGTCGGGCTTGTAGGTCGGGTTTCGTGTAGGTCGGGTTTCAACCCGACAAGGGTTCGGCAACGCCGAACCCGCCGCATACCCGCAGGCACCCGTCGGCATGAATGCCGACCTACGAACGGATGCGGCGCTCCAGCCGGTGCTCCACCAGCGAATACACCGCCGGCACCACCACCAGCGTCAGCAGCGTGGAGCTGACCATGCCGCCGATCACCGCGACCGCGAGCGGTCCGTTGGTGTCCGAGCCGGCACCCACGCCGATCGCCGCCGGCAGCATCGCGAGGATGATCGTCATCGAGGTCATGAGGACCGGGCGCATGCGGATCGGGCAGGCCTCGGTCAGCGCCGCGTCGATCGAACGGCCCTGTTCGCGCAGCTGGTTCGTGAGGTCGATCAGCAGGATCGAGTTCTTCGCCACCAGCCCCACCAGCAGCACCAGGCCGATCATCGAGAACACGTTGATCGTGTGTCCCGTGGCCCACAGCGCGAAAACGCCGCCGACGATCGCCAGCGGCTGCGCCACCATCACGATCAGCGGCTGGACAAAGGAGTTGAACTGGCTGGCCAGCACCATGTAGACCAGCATCAGCGCGGTCACGAAGGTCAGCAGCATGTAGCTCGCGGTCTTCTGGAATTCCTCGGCGCGGCCCGCGAGCTGCACCTCGTAGCCGGTCGGCATCATCGCGCGCGCGATCTCGAGCACGCGCGGACCGGCCACACCCTCGGGGATCGCCGGCGCGGTGTAGAAGTTCGCGGCGTATTGCAGGTCGTAGCGCGCGATCACCGCGGGGCCCACGACGCGACGCAGGCTCGCGACGCTGTCCAGGCGCAGCATCTCGCCCGAGGCGGTGCGCAGCCAGATACGCGAGAGGTCCTCGGCACGCGCCAGTTCGCCCTCGGCAGCCTTGAGGCGGATGGGGTAGCGCTCGCCGTCGCCCGGCACGTCGTTGTAGTCCGCCACGTCCCACCCGCCCGCGAGCACGCCGAGCGCCATCGCGACATCGCCGCCCGCGAGCCCGGCGCCGGCCAGCTGATCGCGGTCCACCGCGAGCTCGAGCTGCGGCAGCGCGAGCTGCAGGTCGAGGTCGAGCTTGCCGAGATCGCCCTCCTGCAGCAGCCGCTCGCGCAGCGCGTAGGCCTGACGCGCGACCTCGTCGAGCTCGGGACCGACCAGCACGAAGTGCAACGGCTCGCCACGCATGCCGCCGAGCATCGAGGCCGGCGTCGGGAATGCCTCGACGCCGGCCAGGTTCGCGAACTCCGCGTCGACGCGTTCGATGATTTCCTGCTGGCTCGCTTCCCGTTCGGACCAGTGACGCAGGTGCACCACGATACTGGCTTCGCTGACCTGCCCCGCCTGCCCCTGCCCGATCGTGGAGAAATAGGCCTCGATCCCGGGCTGGCGCTTCAGCACGTCCTCGACGCGCGCCAGCCGGTCCACGGCGTGCTCGATCGAGGATCCCAGCGGCACCTTCACGGTGACCGAGAAGTAGCCCTCGTCCATCTCGGGGAAGAAGCCCTTGCCGATCTGTCCGAACAGCCACAGGCTCGACGCCACCGCGAGCACCGTGGCCAGCACGACGCTCCAGCGCGCGCGCAGCGTGAGCGCGACCATGCGCCGGTAGTGGCGCTCCAGCGCGTCGAGGGCGCCGCCCAGCCGCCGCGCGATCGCACCCTCGCCCGAATGCAGGCGCAGGTGGCGCGAGCACAGCATGGGCGTCAGCGTGAGGGAGACGAGCAGCGAGGCCAGCACGCCGACGCTGACCACGACGGCGAAGGCCTCGAACATGCGCGCCACGATGCCTTCCATGAAGATCACCGGCGCGAAGATGCTCACCAGGGTGAGCGTCGCGGCCACCACCGCCATCGTCACTTCGCGCGCGCCCTCGATGGTCGCGCTCAGCCGGTCCGCCCCGGTGCGCTCGCCGTGGCGGAATATGCTCTCGAGCACCACGATCGCGTCGTCGACCACCACGCCGATCAGCAACAGCAGGCCGAGCAGCGTCATGGTGTTGAAGGTGTAGCCGAGGAAGTAGATCGCAGCCACTGCGCCCAGCAGCGAGACCGGGATGGCCGCCGAAACGATCGCGGTGGCGCGCAGGTTGCGCAGGAAGCCGAGCACCACGAGCGCTGTCAGCAGCGTGCCGAGCACCAGGTGCTCTTCCAGCGCCGCGACGATCTGCCCGATCAGCTCGCCTTCGTCGTGCGCGATGCCGATCTCCACGCCCGCGGGCAACTGCGGCACGATCTCGGACTCGAGCCGCCGCTTCACCTCGTTCACGATCTCGACCGTGTTCGCCCCGGTGACCTTGACGACGCCGATGCCTACCGTCGGTTCGCCGTTGAAGCGCGCCAGCACGCGGAAGTCCGCCACACCGTCCTCGATGCGCGCCACGTCGCCCAGGCGGATCGGCGCACCCTCGCGGTGCGCCACGATCATCCCGGCGAGCGACTCGAGATCGTGAAACTCGAGGTCTGCCTTCAGCAGGTCCTCCCCGGTGCCGCCGACCAGGAAGCCGCCCGGCAGCCGCACGTGCTCGCGCCGGAACGCGGCCTGGATGTCCTGCACCGTCACGCCGAAGGCAGCCATGCGTTCGAGCTCGAGCTCGACGCGGATCGTGCGCTCGCGCTCGCCGCCGATGCGCACCTCGCCCACGCCCGCGATCGTCTCCAGCCTCTTCTTCACCTCGTTCTCGGCGTAGACGTTCAGCTGCTGCAGCGTGCGGTCGCCGCTGAGCGTGAGCCACATCACCGGGGTGCCGCCGATCTCCACCTTCGCGACCACCGGCGGGTCGGCCTCCTCGGGCAACTGCGGCAGGATCTGGTTGATCTTGACCTGCACCTCGTTGAAGGCGACGTCGATGTCCTTGTCCATCTCGAACTTCACGCGCACGATCGAGCGGTCGGGCGCCGATATCGATTCGACGTGGTCGATGCCGGCCACGCCGTTGACGATCTTCTCGATGGTGTTGGTGATGCTCGAGTCGATGATCTCGGGGTTGGCGCCGGGCAGGCGCGTGACCACGGTGATCATCGGGAAGTCCGCCTCGGGGTTGCGGTCGACGCCGATGCGATCGAAGCTGATCACCCCGAACAGCACCAGCACGCCGGACAGCATGTACGCCAGCACGTGCCGGCGTACCGAGATTTCGGGCAGGTTCACGGCGCGTTCCCCGCCAGGCGTACCGGCGCGTCGTCACTCAGGTAGGCGGCACCCTCCACGGCCACCGTCTCGCCCGCGGCGACACCTGCGATGATTTCCACGAGCCCTTCGAGGCGCTCCCCCGTGCCGACCACGCGCTGCTCGGCCCTGCCGTCGCGGATCACGTAGACCACCTCGCCCGCCGGGCGACGTATCACGCTCTGCCCGGGCACCACTACCGCGTCGGCGTGCGTCGCCAGCACGATCTCGCCGCGCACTGTCGCATCGGGACGCCACGCGCCGGGGTTCTCCACGTCCACGATGGCCCACACCGCGCGGTTGGCCGCGCCCACCGCGGGGCGCAGCTCGGTGATCACGCCGGTCGCGTGCGTGTCCGGCGTGAGCGGCGAGCCGAGCTTCACCGCGAGCCCGGGCGCCAGCCTGGCCGCGAGCGGCTCCGGCACCGGCAGCAGCGCGCGCAGGCTGGCGCTGGTCGCGATCTCGAACAGGGGGCTGCCACGCCTCACGAAATCGCCCACCGAGACCATGCGCTTCTGGATGCGCCCGGCGAGCGGCGCGCGGATCACGGTCTTCGCCAGCTGGTCCTCGACGATGCGCAACTGCGCCTCGACGGCGTCGCGCTGCGCGCGCAGCACCGCGAGCTGCGCCTCGGCGTCCTCGAGCTGCTCGCGCGATATCAGCTCCCTGGCCGCGAGCGTGCGAAAGCGCTCGACGCGGCGCTCCTCGTTGGCGAGCAGGGCGCCGATACGCCCGAGATCCGCCTTCGCGGCCCGCACTTCCAGCGTGACGGAAGTCGCATCCAGTTCGGCCAGCGTGGCGCCGGCGGCGATTTCGGCGCCCTCGTCCACCGCCAGCTCCAGCACGCGACCGTCGATCTCCGCCGCCACCAGCGGCGCGGCGCGGCTCTCCAGGCGCCCGATCGATTTCAGCACCACCGGCACGTCCTGCACGGTCGCCTCGGTCACGCTGATCAGCGTGCCGGTGGGCGCAGGCGGCGTTTCATCCTTCTTGCCGGAGCAGCCGGCAGGCAGCGCGAGGACGAGGCACAGCGTGGGGATCAGGGCAATTCGACGCGGCATCACGGGGCATCCTGGCGAGCAAAGACCCGCGTGAGCAGGGTCATGACATGGCGGGCGATATCTTCGGGGCGCTCGGGCGGCCCGGCGCGTCCCGCGAGGTAGCGCCGCAGCGGAGCGGTCTGGAAACTGAACAGCACCAGCCCGATCACGGAATCGGCCAGGATGTAGGAATCCAGGTCCGGGGCCAGTTCGCGCGCCAGCGCAACGATGGCCGCGTGCGGATGGCGGAAGACGTGCTCCGCCAGCAATTCGAGACGCGCTTCGTCGCCGTCGAGCAGTTCGCGCTGCACCAGCTTGCTGAACTCCTGGTCACCGGCCGCCAGGGCCACAAACCCCGTGACGAAACCGCTCAAGCGCTCGAGCGGTGAGCGCTCGCTCTCCAGCGCCGCGAGGATGCCCGACTCGTTGCGCGCAAAGGCGTGCTCCATCGCGGCGAGATAGAGCGCCTGCTTGTCGGGAAAGTGATGGTACAGGGCAGCCGCGCTGATGCCGACCTGGGCGGCGACGTCGCGCACCGAAACGCCCGCGTAGCCGGCGCCCGCGAACAGCGTGATCGCGCGTTGCAGTATCTGCTGCCGCGTGTCGCCCTCGGGTGAGGCGGGACGCAGGGCCATGCCGACTCCTTACCTAACGTTTGTTAAGGAAAGCCTAGGCCTGCCCCGCACCGCCTGTCAACGCGAAAAACTGCGCGATCATGCCGATCCACATGTGGCTCGGCTGTAGGTCGGGCTTCAGCCCGACAAAGGTCCGGCAACACCCAACCCGCCGCATCCCCGCAGGCGCCAGTCGCCATGAATGGCAACCCACATGTGGGTCGGGCTTCAGCCCGACAAGGGTTCGGCAAAGCGGAACCCGCCGCATCCCCGCTCGCACCTGTCGGCAGGAATGCCGACCTACGCCTCAAATGATTAATGAAGCGTAACTGATATTATTGTCACCCTTCGCCCAATCCGGTATTGTCGCGGCGCGTCCGCGGCGCGACGGCGCACATCTGTCGACTGCAGCGGGCAAGTCGCGCAAGCAAGGTGCGCAGCGGAAAATCGGGAGGTGCGGATGAGTCGCCGGGAAATATGCCGCGAGCCTCGTCGCCGCGACAGGATGAAGCGTTCCTGGCGACCGGGCACGCTGCGTGCCGTGTCGCTGGCCTTGTGCGCGGCCGCGACATTTTCTGCAAACGCGGCAACCGTAGGCGGGACGCCCGACAAGGCGGGCTATTCGCCCCACGCCGGCCCCGCCGCGAGCGCGCGACTGCTGTGGGGCGACACGCACGTGCACACCTCCTATTCCGCCGACGCCGGCATGACCGGCTGCCGCCTCGGGCCCGACGAGGCCTACCGCTTCGCGCGCGGCGAGCAGGTGCTGAGCAGCACCGGCCAGCCGGCGAGGCTGCGGCGCCCCTACGATTTCCTGGTGGTTGCGGACCACGCCGAGAACCTCGGCCTGGCGCCGATGATCGCCGCCTCCGACCCGCTGGTACTGCAGAATCCCACCGGCAAACGCTGGCACGACATGGTCTCCGCGGGCAAGGGCTTCGAGGCGTTCGCGGACTGGATCCAGCAGGGCAGCACGACCGGCAAGGATCCCATCGACAGCCCCGAGATGATGCGCGCCGCATGGGAGCAGATCATCGACTCGGCGGAACGCTTCAACGAGCCGGGGCGTTTCACCGCCCTGATCGGCTTCGAGTGGACGTCGACGCCCTCGGGCAACAACCTGCACCGCAACGTGCTGTTGCGCGACGACGGCGAACGTGCGCGCCCAGGTCGTGCCCTTTTCCGGCTACGACAGCGACGACCCCGAGAAGCTCTGGCAGTGGATGCAGGCCTACGAGGACAAGACCGGCGGTCGCGTGCTGGCCATCCCGCACAACGGCAACCTGAGCAACGGCATGATGTTCGCCACGACCACACGCGACGGCCGTCCGTTCGATCGTGCCTACGCCGAGACCCGCGCGCGCCGCGAACCGCTGTACGAGGTCACGCAGCCCAAGGGCACCGGCGAGGCGCACCCCCTGCTGTCGCCGGAGGACGAGTTCGCCGGCTTCGAGGTGTGGGACAAGTCGAACCTCGGCGGCAACGCGGCCACGACCCGCGAGATGCTGCCCGGTAACTACGCGCGAACCGCGCTGTTGAGCGGGCTGGCCCTGCAGCGGCGCCTGGGGACCAACCCGTTCCGCTTCGGCCTGGTCGGCAGCACCGACACGCACACCGCTCTCTCCACCCCGGGCGAGGACAATTTCTTCGGCAAGACCGTCGGCACCGAGCCGCAGGCGGCGCGCTGGGAGCACGCGGCAATCCCGGCCATGAAACCGGAGCTGGTCACGCGCGGCTGGGAACTCGGCGCCTCGGGCATGGTGGGCGTGTGGGCGAAGGACAACACTCGCGCGGCGATCTTCGACGCGATGGAACGGCGTGAAGCCTACGGCACCACCGGCACGCGGATCTCCGTGCGCCTGTTCGCCGGCTGGGAGCTCGAACCCGGGCTGCTGCAGCGTTCCGACTTCGCGGAGCAGGGCTACGCGCGCGGCGTGCCGATGGGCGGCGAGCTGCGCCGCGCCCCGGCACGCAAATCCCCCGCCTTCGTGGTACAGGCACTGCGCGACCCCGACAGCGCGAACCTCGACCGCATCCAGATCGTGAAGGGCCGGATCGACGCCGGTGGCGCCATGCACGAACGCATATTCGACATCGCGGTGTCGGGTGCTCGCACCATCGGCCGCGACGGGCGCGCACGGACGCCCGTGGGCAACACCGTCGACACCGCCAACGCGCGCTATGCAAACACGATCGGCGCGCCGGAGCTCGCGGCGTTCTGGCGCGACCCGGATTTCGATCCGGCGCAGCACGCGTTCTACTACGCGCGCGTGCTGGAGATACCCACGCCGCGCTGGACGGCGTTCGATGCCAAGCGCTTCGGCGTCACCATGCCGCCGGAGGTCACGATGGAACTGCAGGAGAGGGCCTACACCTCACCGGTCTGGTATACACCGTAATGGCAACCCGGGCCCAGGGGACAACACCCACCCGAGTCAGGGGCCATCCGCCGCGCGCCGGGGCGGCTGTGCCCGCGGCCGGCGCCGGGGAAGTCGTGCGCGAAGCGCGCGGAGCGCGCCGGCGCCGCGAAACCCGCGCACGACTGCTGGATGCCGCCCTGAAGTTGATGGCCGATCGCGGCATGGACGGGGTCGCGATCAACGAGATCACCGAGGCTGCCGACGTGGGTTTCGGCTCGTTCTACAACCACTTCGAATCGAAGGAGGCCATCCACAGGGCCCTGACCGACCTGGTGTTCGAGGAGTTCGCGAATGCGCTGGACCGCGCGCTCACGGGGGTCACGGATCCCGCCGAGATCATTGCCGCATCGGTGCGGCACACGCTCTACCGGGCGCGACGCGACCGGACCTGGGCCCTGTTCCTGCTGCGCGAGTCACTGTCCTCGCGCATGCTCACCCGCGGACTGGGATTGCACCTGCTGCGCGACATCGAAAAGGGAATCGGCGCCGGGCGCTTCAAGGCGGAGGATCCGCTGATGGCCTTCATGGGACTGGCAGGCAGCGTACTCGCCGCGCTGTCGATCGAGGTGCAGTACGGCGAAGCTGCCGACACCCCCCTGCCCCCGGAGCTGCGCAGCGCGGTCGGCCTGCCGAGCCCCGAGTTCCCGGAACGCGCCGCAACGACCATGCTGCGATTCCTCGGCGTGCCGCCGGCGGAGGCGCGGCGCGTCGCCCGCATGCCACTGGCCGAACTGGAGGCGCCGCGGGCAACGGGCGACTGAAGCCGCCGCCGCGCAGGTCCAGCATGCTATCGATGCCACCTCGCGGATCGCGATCCAAGGGGTACGCCGCAGCGAACTGAAAACGTGAAACGCAGAAACAGAACTGGATCGAGGATTTTCCGCGGCTCGCTCGTCACGCTGCTGCTGTTGGCGGCTGCCGGGGCATTCATCCGCTGGAATGGCGTGTCGCGGACGCCCGGGCAGTGGTGGTACCCGTTCATTCCCGCGCTGTTCAGCGACCACTACACCGCCGGTCCGTTCGCGATGACCAGCAATACGCGCGAGGACAACCCGGTCTGGAGCCAGATCGCCGGATTCAACCGCACGCAGGCGCGGCTTAGCTACGTGGCGACGCGCGGCGAACCGCGCGCGCAGATCGCGTGGCTGCTGGCGGACGCCGAATGGAAAGACCAGCCGGTATTCCCGTCGCACGCGCTCAGTCCCAACAAGCTCGAATCGTCCACCAGCAAGGCGCTCACCGCCGCCGCCGTGGAGTACGACCGGATCAGCCGGCGCGACCTCGTCCAGGCCACCGCCGAGGGATCGACGCTCGTGGTCGGCCACGCCCGCTACGAGGCGCTGCTGATATCGGACCTTCACGTCGCGACGCCCGAACTGCTGCAAAACGTGCTCACGCTGGCGACGCAGGGTGTGCCGATCGTATGGCTGGGCGACTTCCCGGCGCGCGCTGCCGGCTGGGCGGATCACGCACGGCGCGACGCGGCGGTGCGCTCCCAGGTCGAGCGGCTGCGGGGGATGGTTTTGCACTGCGCGTCGGATGCGGAGTTGCCCGGTGGCTGCGGCAACCTGCGCCAGCGCGCAGCCCTCGCTCCGGCCGACGGCAGCGCGATGCCGCTGCGCATGCACCGGCGTCTGCTCGGTAACGAGCAGTTCCTGTTGCTGTTCAACGAATCCGACCGGCCCGTCGCAAACCGCTTTGTCGCGGACCACCGCGTCCGGTTCGCCGATTTGCTGAACCCGGAAACGGGCGACATCGAGCCCCTCGAGGTGGTGCCGATGGCGACGGCGACCGAACTGCGGATCGCGGTGCCCGCCAGGCGCACGCGGGTGCTGCACCTGACGACGGGCGCCGGGCGGGCCGACGCCGATGCACCGGCGCCCACCAGCAGGTGGGACGTCGAGGCCTGGCACTCTCCCCCGCGCTCGATGCACCCCTTCGTGCGCTGGTGGTGGCCTGGCAACGCGGTCGAGCAGGACGAGTTGCGCCGCGAACTGAACAGCCTGCACGCAGCCGGATTCGGCGGCGTGGAACTGCAAACCCTGACGCTCGGCTTCACCTTCGATGAGTTGCGCAAGGACCATGACCGCATCTACCAGGTCGGAACGCCGGCGTATTTCGACAACCTGCTGGCCGTGTTCCGGGAGGCCGAACGCCTGGGCATGACGGTGGACCTGACCTTGGGCAGCGGCTGGTCGAGCGGTGGTCCGTTCATCGAGCGCTCACCTTCGCAACAACTTCTGATGGCCTCGGTGGATGCACGGGGCCCCGCATCGATCGATATTGCCCTGCCGGTTGCACAGGAGCCCTGGTACGCTGCGAGGACCAACGCTGTCATACCCGATACGATCGGCACATTCGACCCCGACACACGACTGCAGCGGCTCGTGGCCGCGCAGGTGGACGGCGCCACGGAACCGGCGACGCTGTCGCAACTGCGCGACATCAGTGGCCACCTCCACGACGGCCGGATCCGCTGGGACGTTCCCGCGGGGCATCACCGGATATTCGCGTTCTACCAGAACGCGAGCAGGCACAATGCCGCCGGCTCCGCGTATCCGGGCGCACTCGAGCGCGCGCCGATACTCGATCACCTGGACCGCGGCGGCGTCGAGGAGTACATCGAAAAGCTGGGCGAGCCATGGCTGGATGCACTGTCCCCGTTCAAGCCCGACGCCTTCTTCGTGGACAGCTTCGAGTTGATCGCCGAGTTGCCCTGGTCGGCGGGTTTTGCGCGCCGGTTCGAGCAAATGCACGGCTACGCTATCTCGCCCTGGCTGCCGCTGGTGTTCCGGCGATCCGGCGAATCCAGGTACCTCGCGGCGCTGGCGCCACAGGGACCGGCGTATCGATCGGCCGACGATCGGGGCGAGCGCGTGCGCGAGGACTACCTGGCGACCCGCGAACAGTTGTTCCGCGAGATGTTCCTGCAACCGCTGAAGGACTGGACCACGGCCAGGGGCGTCAGGCTGCGCCTGCAGGCGCACGGCGGCTATGGCGACTATCTCGACGGCTACCAGATCGCCGACATACCCGAGGCCGAGGGTCTGTTCGGCGGCGGCAGCTTCGATTTCCTGAAGCTGGCCTCATCGGCGGCCCACGTTGCCGGGCGACCCGTGGTCGCCTCCGAATCATTCATCACGCTGGCGCTCGACGTCGACACGCTCGACATCGAGGACTACCACCTGCTGGCCGGCAATGCCTTTGCCGCCGGCATCAATCGCACCATCTGTCACGGCTACGCCTATCACTATCCGTTGCAGCCGTGATGCTCGCACGCAACCCGCGAGCCTATAATGCCGCCGATGAGAAACGCGCTCCAGGTCCTGCAGGACGTATTCGGCTACGCCGCCTTCCGCCCCCCGCAACAGGAGATCATCGACACCGTGGTGAGCGGCGGGGATGCGCTCGTGCTGATGCCGACCGGCGGCGGCAAGTCGCTGTGCTACCAGATCCCCGCGCTGGTGCGCCGCGGCTGCGCCATCGTGGTTTCGCCGCTGATCGCGCTGATGCAGGACCAGGTCGATGCGCTGCGCCAGCTGGGCGTGCGCGCGAGTTTCCTCAATTCCACGCTCAGCGTCCCGGCGCAGCGCGCCGTCGAGAACGCACTGCGCGGCGGCGAGCTCGACCTGCTCTACGTGGCGCCCGAGCGGCTGTTCCAGGTGCAGACCAACGCGCTGCTGCACCAGGCGGAGATCGCGCTCTTCGCGATCGACGAAGCGCACTGCGTCTCGCAGTGGGGCCACGATTTCCGCGCCGACTACCTGCAGCTCGAACGGCTGCACCGGGAGTTTCCGGACATCCCGCGCATCGCACTGACCGCGACCGCCGACCAGCGCACGCGCGCCGAGATCGTATCGAGACTGGACCTCGGCGAGGCGCGGCACTTCATCGCCGGTTTCGACCGCCCGAACATCCGCTACCGCATCGGCCTGAAGCAGAACGCGCAGGCACAGTTGCTGCGTTTCCTGCGCGACGAACACCCGCGCGACGCCGGCATCGTGTACTGCCTGTCGCGCAGGAAGACCGAGGACGTGGCGCGCTGGCTCTGCGATCACGGCTACAACGCGCTCGCCTACCACGCCGGCATGGACGCCGCGGCGCGCGCGGCGAACCAGTCGCGCTTCCTGCGCGAGGACGGCGTGATCGTGGTGGCGACGATCGCCTTCGGCATGGGCATCGACAAGCCCGACGTGCGCTTCGTCGCGCACCTCGACCTGCCGAAGACCATCGAATCCTATTACCAGGAAACCGGCCGCGCCGGCCGCGACGGGCTGCCCGCCGATGCGTGGCTGGTCTACGGCCTGCAGGACGTGATCAAGCTGCGCCAGATGCTGCAGGATTCACAAGGCAACGAGGAACACAAACGCGCCGAGCAGCAGCGGCTGAACGCGATGCTGGGACTGTGCGAGATCACCTCGTGCCGGCGCCACGCGCTGCTGCACTACTTCGGCGAGGACTCCCCCGCGCGCTGCGGCAACTGCGACGCCTGCCTGGAGCCGGTGGACACATGGGACGGCACCGAAGCGGCGCGCATGGCGCTCAGCGCAGCGCTGCGCACCGGGCAGCGCTTCGGGGTGAACTACCTGATCGGGGTGCTGCGCGGGGACGCGGAGGGCGAGCGCATCGCGCGGCTCGGCCACGACAAGCTGCCCACCTTCGGCATCGGCGCACACCTCGACGCCAACGCCTGGCGCTCGGTGTTCCGCCAGCTGGTGGCGCGCGGCTACCTGCGCGTCGACATGGAGGATTACGGCGCCGTGAAGCTCGAGGAGAAATCACGCGCGCTGCTGCGCGGCGAGGAACACATCGACCTGCGCCGCGAGGAGAAGCAGAAGGCCGCGACGCGCCGCAAGAGCAGCCCGGCCGCGACGGGCGTGGCCGGCGAGGACCAGGCGCTGTGGGAGGCGCTACGCGAATGCCGCCGTGCGCTTGCGGCCGAACAGGGCGTGCCGCCCTACGTGATTTTCCACGACGCCACGCTGCGCGAGATGTGCGCGGCGCGGCCGCTGGACCTCGACGCCTTCGGCCAGATCAGCGGCGTGGGAGCGCGCAAGCGCGACAAGTACGCCGAGGCCTTCATGCGCGTCATCCGCGATCATTCATGAGACCCCGTGGGTCGGCATTCATGCCGACTGATGAATGGCGAGGCGGGATGCGGCGTGGCGGGTTCGGCGTTGCCGAACCCTTGTCGGGTTGAAACCCGACCTACAAGTCTGACTCCCGTCACCAGCCGCACTGGTGGCCGGCGTTCTGCTCCTCGAGCCAGCTCATCAGCGGCGCGAAGTAGGCCATCAGCGCCGCGCCGTGCATCTCGCGGCTGCCGGTGAAGCTCTCCAGCGCCTCGGGCCAGGGACGCGAGCGTCCCGAGGCGAGCATCGCGTCGAGCTTTGCGCCCACTTCCCGGTTACCGTAGAACGAGCAGCGGTGCAGCGGCCCCTTCCAGCCCGCGATCTCGCAGGCACTCTGGTAGAACTGGAACTGCAGCAGGCGCGCCAGGAAGTAGCGCGCGTAGGGCACGTTGCCCGGAATGTGATACTTCGCCCCCGGATCGAAATCGTCCTCGCTGCGAGCCACCGGCGGCACCACGCCCATGTACTGCAGGCGCAGTTCGTTCCACGCCTTGTTCCACTCGCCCTGCGGGATGCTGCCGTCGAACACCCCCCAGCGCCACTTGTCGACCAGCACCGTCCACGGCAGGCCCGGCAGCTTCTCCAGCGCCTGGCGCAGCAGCAGGCCGATGTCACGCGAGGCGTCCGGCACCTGCGCGGCGTCGAGCAACCCGATCTGCACCAGGTACTCGGGCGTTATCGACAGCGCGATCATGTCGCCGATCGCCTCGTGGAAGCCGTCGTTGGCACCCCCGAGAAACAGGTAGGGCTGCTGGTTGTAGGCGCGCTGGTAGAAGTTGTGCCCGAGCTCGTGGTGCACGGTCACGAAGTCCTTCGCGTTGACCAGCGTGCACATCTTGATGCGCAGGTCGTCCTTGCTGTCGATATCCCAGGCCGAGGCGTGGCATATCACCTCGCGGTCCGCCGGCTTCGTGATCATCGAGCGCGACCAGAAGGTATCCGGCAGCGGCGCGAACCCGAGCGAGGTGAAGAAGCCCTCGCCGGTCTTCACGATCCTCGTCGCGTCGTAGCCGTTCTTCACCAGCAGGTCGGTGAGGTCGTAGCCGATGTCGCCGGCACCGGCCGGCGCGACGATGTCGTAGATCGCGTCCCACTGCTGCGCCCACATGTTGCCGAGCAGGTCGGCGCGGATCGGGCCACGTGCGGGCTGCACCATCTCGCCGTATCTTTCGTTCAGCTTGCGCCGCGTGAAGCAGTGCAGCTGCTCGTATAGCGGCCTGACCTCGGTCCAGAGCTGGTCGGTGAGCAGCGCGAACTGCGCCGGCGGCATGTCGTAGTTCGAGCGCCACATCGCACCGAGATCGCCGAAGCCGAGCTCACGGGCGCCCTCGTTGGCGATCCCGACCAGGCGCGCGTAATCCCGGCGCATCGGCGCGTCCACCGCGTGCCACGAGCGCCACATCTCCTTCAGCCGCTCGGGATCTCGCTCGGTGCCCATCAGCGCCTCGAGCTCGACGCCGGGCTTCGGTTCACCGCCCAGCGTGCCCCTGCCCTTGCCGTAGGCGGATTTCAGGCGCGTGGAGAGGGTCGCGAGCTCTTCGGCGGCGCCCGGCGTGGAAGGCGCCGGCAGCACGATCATCTGCTCGAGGATCCCGAGCTTGCGGCGCGTGTCGGCGGAAATTCCCTCGAGCGCGGCGAAGCGCGCGGCCTCGCTCGCCAGGCGCACCGCGAGCGCCGTGCGTTCGGCCAGCGCCCGCGCGTTCAGCCAGTCGGTGTCCTCGTTCAGATAGGTCGCATTGACCCAGGCGATCTTCGCCGCGTAGAGGGCCGAGTCCGCGAGCTGCTGCTCCGCCGCGGCAATGAAGGCCTCCGCGTCGGCTGCAACAGGAGCGGCACTCGCGGGCACTGCCCCATCCTGCGCCACCCCCGCAACATGTTCGTCGTTCGCGTCACAGCCCGTGAGCGCAAGCACCATCGCCAATGCGGCACCCTTTTTCCTCACGTTCCATCTCCGTGAACCATCGGAATGGGAACGGCACGTCACGGCGCTTTGCCACGCGTTTCGGACAGCGGCCTGGAGCCGGCCTCGCGCACCGGGCGGCCCGCTTCCTGGGCCGCCAGCGGCACGCATTCGCGCATCTCCGCGAGCGAACGGCGCGCCAGTTCCTGGTACTGCAGCGTACCGCTGGACTTCCAGTCGACCTCGGTCACGGTGAGCTCGCGCACCACGCGCGCCGGCACGCCGGCGACCAGCACGCGTGGCGGCACCTGCATGCCCTCCTTCACGAAGCTCATCGCCGCCACCAGCGCGTGCTCGCCGATCACCACGTTGTCCATGATCACCGCGCCAATGCCGATCAGCGCGCCGCTGCCGACGTGGCAGCCGTGCAGCACGGCGCCGTGACCGACGTGCCCGTTCTCCTCGACCAGCGCGATGCGCCCGGGAAAGGTGTGCATCACGCAGTTGTCCTGCAGGTTGGCGCCGGCGCGCAGCTCGACGCGGCCGAAGTCGCCACGCATGCTCGCGCCGGGCCCTACGTAGCAGCGAGGTCCCACTATCGCATCGCCGATCAGCGTGGCGGTGGGATGCACGAAGGCGGTGGGATCGACGACCGGCGTATAGCCGGCGTAGGAATATATCGGCATGTCGCGTGGCTCCCTTGCTGCAGCGCGCAAGGATAACGCCAAACGGCGTCAGACCGCGCCCGGACCGCAGCAACGACCGGGATACCGTGCTGGCTCCGGCGCTGATTTGCTGTTAAGTTTTGCCGATATCGGGGAGAAGGGAGTTTCCTGCGTGAAGGCGCCAATGAAGCCGGCTCTTGCGGTCGCTTTCGCGACAGCAGTCTTGCTGGCCGGGGCGCATCCCGCCCGGGCGCTCAACAACAATGTCGAGACGACGCGAGCGCGGACCGACGGCGCCTACACCCAGGTGATCCCGTACGGTTTCTACAACGCGAATACGGGATTGGCCGCTGCCGCCGTGGTACTGGGCAAGGGCTTGATCCAGCCGCAGGTGATCACCGTCGCCAACGCCTTCGTCAGCACGTCCGGTTCCTACAACCTCTTCCTGTCCAACCTCGACATGCAGCTGCCGTTCTCGCGGCGTCTGTTTGTCGATCAGCTCACGTACTACTCGGACCTGAACGAGGTCGACAACTACCAGGACGGCAATCCGGCATTCCCCGGCAAGCGGGCGGGCTCGAACGATTCGGACGCCGACAATTACATCGAGGCGACGGGCGATGACCTGTTCGCGTTCCTCAATTTCAAGTATCTGTTGCCGATCGGCCACGGCAGGGAATTGCCGCCACACGATTTCAACCTCACCAACGGCATGCTCGATCCGGCGTCGGCGAGGAAGGGGGCGAGGTGCAGATGTTCTTCAATCAACCGTTCTGAATCAGCTTTTGCGTTTTTACCGCCCGGGGGAGCATCCCCCGCCAAGGAGTAGCTCACATGGGGCAATACACGCCGGACGACGATTCGATCATTCACCACGAATTGTCGCTCGATTACCCCGACCCGGTCATCCGCGCCATGCACCGCGCCATCCGGGTGTCCATAAGGGTAATGGCGCTGATGATGGCGCTCGTCATCGTGCTTGGCGTCGTGGACGTTGGCTATCACATATATGACAGCTTGAAATCCCCCCCCTTCCTGCAGTTGAGCGTGGGGGAGATCTTCCAGATTTTCGGCGCATTCATGGTCGTGCTGATCGCGATCGAGATATTCATCAATATCAGGCTGTATCTCGGCTCCAATACGCTGCCGATCAAGATGGTGGTGGCCACCGCGCTCATGGCCATTGCGCGCAAGGTCATCGTGCTCGATCTCGAGAAAACGTCCTCGGGCGAGATCCTGGCGATCGGTGTGGTCACGCTTGCATTGGGCATCACCTACTGGCTCGTCGGCAACAGCGACCGAACGACGACGGAGGATACATAGCATCCGGGATGGCCCCCCCCCCCCCCCCCCCCCCCCCCCCCCCCCCCCCCCCCCCCCCCCCCCCCCCCCCCCCCCCCCCCCCCCCCCCCCCCCCCCCCCCCCCCCCCCCTGCACCGTGACGGCAATGCGAGGCGGCAAAGAGGGGCGATGTTCGCACCCTGCCTCGAGGGGCGGCGCGTCGAGGGGCCCGGCACCGGGCATTACCACGACCGCAGCCTGGAGACCGTCCGGGGCGACGCCGGGACTCCAGCCTCAGGCGACCGGCGCCAGCAACGCGGCCACGCACAGGCCGATGATGTCCTCGAAGTCGAAGTCCGGCGCGACGCCCCCGCGCGCGGCGAGAAGCGCGTGATCGTGCTCGGAGACTGCGGACCAGAACATCATCGCGATCAGGACGATGCGCGACTGGAAGCGCGCCTGAGTCAGCGCCGGGTTGCAACGCCGCAGCAGGTCCATCAGCGCGTGCCATGCCGGATAGCGTTGCGGCTGCTCCACGAAGGGGTGGTCCGCGCCGCCGAGCTGGATCTGCCAGGCCAGCATGAAGCGGATGAAGCAGTGGTGGCCCTTGCGGGTCGGCAGTTCGAGCAGAGGCTGCCAGAGGATGCGAAAGAGCTCCGCGGCAGTCGCCTCGGCGGGATCGGGCGAGGCGGCGAGCAGTTGGCGACGACCGAGTTCCACCACGTCATTGCGCGATTCGATCAATGCCCTGATGAGGCCCTGCTTGCCACCGAAGTGATACTGGACCGCGCTGTTGTTTCCCTGACCCGCGGCGACGGCGATCTCGCGCGTAGATACCGCGCTCACCCCGCGAAACCCGAACAGTTCCTCCGCCACATCCAGCAGCAGCTCGCGCGCGGCCTGGCCAGAGGCTCGCCCGTTGCGCATCGCAGCGGGTCGGGCGCGACGCGCCGTCGCGGGCCCTGAGGCGGCGCTCATGCCGGCACGCCGCGATTCGCTGGCTCAGAAGGGCCCATAGGCGTCGATGTAATCCCGGAAGCGCTCGCGCACATCGCCCGCCGAGAGGCCATACTCCTCGAGCGTATACCGATGCTCGCCATGCACACCCTGGCGGTTGCGCTCCAGCCACGCGCGCATCGCGTCCTCGACGCCGGCGCCGGGACGCAGGTCGAAGGCGGCGTAGACAGCGGCGACGACACCCATCGGGTCGCGCAGGAAATCGCGCTGCTGCACATCGTGGAACTGCCGCGGATGACGCTCGCGCGCGCGCAGCATCGGCTGCGTGCCGCGCGACCACACCGCCAGCTCGCGCGGGCCGGTGTTCTTCGACGCCGCATCGCCGCAGGGGATCCGCCGCGCCAGGTGGATGAGGCTGGCCACCGAGGGTATGGCCCGCAGCGGATCGCGGTGCGTGTAGACGATCCTCGCGTCCGGGAAGACCGCCAGCAATGCATCGATGCTGTAGATGTGGCCGGGGTTCTTCAGCAGCCAGCGGCGTCCGGGCTCGCGGCCACCGATCAGGCGCAGCACATCGGCAAAGCGCCGGTACGATGGCAGTTCGTCCCGGGACATCCACCAGCGATCATAGGTCGGCACATCGAAGTTGCAGCCGAAGCGGTTGGTGGCGAAATCCTGCCGCAGGACCTCGATGCACTCCTCCATGTCGTCCACCGCCATGTTGTGGGCGGCACGGAACTGCGGCACGGTCTCGAACCATTTCTCCAGCCGACGGTCGCTCGCGCGGAAGGCCGGAATCTCTCCCCACTGCTCGCGCGGCGGGCGCGGCATCGGCGCGTTCGCGAGCCAGCTCTCCAGCCCCTGGAACTGCGGATCCACCGCCAGCAGCCGGTGCAGCACGGTCGTGCTGCTGCGCGGCAGGCCCGTGATCACGAGCGGCGCCTCGATGCGCGTGCGCAGCAGCTCCGGGAAAGCCTTCCACCCGGCCTCCGTGACCAGGCGCGCGTTCAGCGCCATCGCAAGCTCGAAGAAGGCGAAGACGCGCCCCTGGGGCGTCATCGGACATTCCGCGTCCATCGCCTGCAACAGCACGCGCAATCCCTGCCGGTAAGCCGGATCGCCGAAGTCGTCGTGACCGCTCATCGCCATGGCCGTCTCGTGCAGCGCGTCCTCCGCGTCGACGAAACGCGACGGAATGCGCGCGCCCGGGTCATCGCTCGTCAGAAAGTTGCTCATGCCCAGGGATCCACCATCAGCTTGCAGTGATCGTTCGGCTGGCGCAGCGCCTCGAAGGCCTGCGGCAGCGCATCCAGGCCGACCGTGCCGGTGTGCATGGCGCGCAGCTCGGGAGCTCCGCGCGCCAGCACATCCACGACCTGCTCGAACTCGGCCACCGAGTAGGTGACGGCGAAGCGCAGTTCGAGCTCCTTCATGAGCCCGATGACGGGAATCGCGACATCGGGTCCCGTGCACATGCCCAGCACCACCACCGTCCCGCGCAGGCGCGCGAGCATCATCGCCTCGTTGATCATGCCCGGCCGACCGACACATTCGAGCACGACGTCGGGCGGTCCGCCCAGGGCCGCATGGGCCTGCGCCGCGCGATCCGTCTCGTGCGCGAGGAAGGCGGTCGCGCCCAGCTTCATGGCGAGTTCCTCGCCGCGGTGCGAGCGCGCCGCGACGGCGATCCTTCCGGCGCCCAGGCGGCGGGCCCAGAACACGGCACCGAGTCCGACCGAACCGGCGCCGAGCACCAGCACGCGCGCACCGGGTTGCAGCCGCGCCCTGCGCACGCCGTGCAGACTGCAGGCCAGCGGCTCGACCAGCGCACCGTCCGCCATCGACAGCACCTCTGGCAGCACGACGCAGTGGCGCTCCGGCACGACCGTGTACTGGCCGAAGCCTCCCCACAGCCCGCACGCGGACGGGTCCGCCTGGAACACCGGACACCCGAAGGGGTCACCCGCCGCGCAGGCCGCGCAGCGGCCGCAACCGAGAACCGCCATCGCGGTCACCCGATCCCCGACGCGCAGTCGCGACACGGCCGAACCGACGGCCACCACTTCGCCCGCGAGCTCGTGCCCGGGCGTCACGCCCGGGCGATATCCGGCCTCCGGATCGGCGCTCATGTGCAGGTCGCTGCCGCAGATGCCGCAACGGCACACGCGCAGGACTACCTGCTCGGGCAGTGGAGCGGGATCGGGCACGGTCCTGATCCCGAGGGGCGTGCCCAAGCCTTCGAATACCGCAGCGCGCATACGCCCCCCTGATCCGTTGCCGGTCGGCAGCATCGGATACTTGCACACGGAAGATGTTAAGGCAAATGCTTTAACTCCTCCCCGATTTGATCCATGCTGCGCTGCCAGACACAACCCTTCCCCATCCAGGAGCACGCCACGATGACCGACGACACGACGACATCCGCGATCCACCGGGCACGGGCACCCGGCAGCTGGAGCGAGTTCCTCGACGGGCTGCGCGTGGGCGAGGAACTCTATGCCCTGCTCGAGGATCCGCACGACCCGCAGGCGCGCGCGG
Source organism: Gammaproteobacteria bacterium (assembly GCA_016718385.1). Classification (GTDB taxonomy): domain Bacteria; phylum Pseudomonadota; class Gammaproteobacteria; order Pseudomonadales; family UBA5518; genus UBA5518. Next base: position 61,634 of record JADKDK010000004.1, on the reverse strand, counting down.
AACTCGACAAGATGATGGCGATGACCCTCGCCCAGGGCTATCCGATGATCTTCCACGCCTCGCCCGAGCATCCGGATCTGGTGCCCTACCTCAACGCGACGTTCAATTCCGCCGGCCCCAACCCAGACAACGTCTACCTGATCTCGCCGATCAGCCCGAAGGGCATGTACCGGCTGCACGGCAAGCGCGGCAGCGTGCTGCTCGGCACCGTGACCATAGGCGCCTCCAGCGGCCCGGGCCGCGGGCTCTGGATGGAGGACCTCCCGGGGCCCCTGGTGGGGCAGACGGATTTCGGGCAGATCGCGCTCGCACCGGACGGTTCCTTCGAGCTCCTGATCAGCCGCGAGCGCCCTGCCGGCCACAACGGGAACTGGCTGGAGCTCAGCCCCAGGGCCGATCACGTGCTGGTACGCCAGACATCCTACGACTGGGACACGGAGGAGAACGCCTTCGTCGCGCTGGACCGCATCGACGTACCTGCGCAGCTGCCCCGACCGACGCGCGAGCAGATCGCCGACAACCTGCGCCTGCTGACCAACTTCGTGCTGATGGGCACCCGGTACTGGCTGGACTACATGAAGCAACTGCGCACCAAGTCACCCGTCAACGCATTGCAGCTCACGGATTACTGGAGCTTCGGCGGAATCGCCACGCAGGTCTACATCGACGGCTACTGGTCCATCCGCGAGGACGAGTGCGTGCTGATCGAAGCGGATCTGCCGAAGGCGTGTCGCTACTGGAATTTCCAGCTCGCCGACCCCCTGTTCCTCGGCATCGATCTCACCAACCGGCAGACCAGCCTGAACGGCCGGCAGGCGCACATCGACCGGGACGGGCGCTTCCGCGCGGTGATCTGCGCACGGGATCCGGGCATCGCCAACTGGCTCGACACCGGGGGCTTCCACACGGGTGGCGTCATCGGACGCTGGCTGGAAGCCAGCGATCACCCCACGCCGACGATGCGGCTGCTGAAGCTATCGGAGCTCGATGCGGCACTGCCGCCCGAGACCGCACGCGTCACGGCCGAGCAGCGACAACGCACGCTGCGCGCGCGCCGCGCCGCCGTGCAACGCTGGCGGCGCTGGTAGCTGCGGCAGATACCCTTTGGCATACTGCGGCCGCGGGTGACTGCGCACCTGCGACGGAGACGGGCGATGCACAGGCTGGCCGGGCAAGACGCGTACTTCCTGTACCAGGAAACACCTTCGGCTTTGATGCACACGCTGAAGATCTCGGTCTGCAAGCCCGGCGCCAGCCAGCCGAGCGAGGCGGATTTCCGCGAACTGGTGCGCCGATCCATGGGCTGCCTGCCCGTCTTCCAGTACCGCGTGGTCCCCGTGCCGCTGGGGCTGCACCACCCGGTCGTGGTGAACGACGGCGGCTTCGACTACGACATGCACGTGCATCGCATCGCCGTGCCGGCGCCCGGCGCGCGCGCACAACTCGACCAGGTCATCGGCGAGATTGCGGCCGGCTTGCTCGAGCGCTCGCGCCCGCTGTGGGAGATCTGGGTCCTGGAAGGACTCGAAGGCGGCCGCATCGCCTACGTGAACAAGATGCACCACGTGCTCGCCGACGGCGTGGCGGCCGTCAATTACCTGGGCAAGACGCTGTATCGCGACCCCACCGACATCGGCACGGTCGGGCTTTCGGTATTTGCACGCGAGGAACAGCCCTCGGCGCAACGCCTCGTGCTGGACGCGCTGCGCGACCTGCTGCGCGATTTCCTGCGCCTGCCGCGACTGCTGCAGGACAGCGCGCGGCGGCGCAGGCTGATCGATGCGCGCAACCGCGTCGCGCGCCTGGTCCCGGCAGCGCCCTACTCGCCGGACATACCGAAGCTGCGCTTCAACCGCGCGCTGTCGAACCTGCGCAACTACGCCACCGCCCAGTATTCGCTGGCGGATTTCCGCACCATCAAGAACCGGCTCGGCGGCACCGTCAACGACGTGATGCTCGGGATGCTCGCCGGCGGGCTGCGACGCTACCTGCAGACGAACGCCGAACTGCCCGAGCGCCCGCTGGTTTGCGCGATACCGGTGAGCGCCGAGCAGGAGGCCGCCGCCACGCGCACCTCGGGCAACAACGTGGCGTATTTCCACATGCGCCTGCGTACCGACATCGCGGACATCCGCGAGCGTTATGCCGCCACCCGCGCCGAGGCCGAGGCCGGCAAGGAAGTGCTGGAACTGCTGGGCAAGCACACCGCGCACGACTGGATGCAGTACATCCCGCCGTTGATCTTCTCCTCTCGCCGACGCCAGGATTACCGGGTGAAGGCGGCGGACCGGCCCGGATTCCCGCTCTCGGCCAACGTGATCGTCTCCAACGTCCCCGGGCCGCGCGAAACACGCTACACCGCTTCTGGCGAGGAGGTCGAGGCGCTGTATTCGGCCGGACCGCTCACCGAGGGCACGGGGCTCAACCTCACGGCCTGGAGTTATGCCGGCCAGATGAACCTCGGCGCCATCGCCTGCAAGAAGGCCATGCCGGACCTGCGCCGTCTGGTCACAGAGATCGACGCCGAGTTCGCCGACCTGCTCGCCCTCGCACAGCAACAGGACACGGAGCAGGGTCCGTGACCACCCTTTTCCGTGCTCGCCGAAGACGCGCTGCCCGGACGTAGCGTCCGACCGCAAGAAAGAGGCAACCACATGTCACCGCACAGCCATCTGCAACGGGGCAGAACCATCCGCGGCAGCATCACCGCTAGGGCGTGGCTGCCGGCTGTCCTGATCCTGCTGGCCGCCACACTGCCCTGCACAGGCTCGGCTGCCGGGGAGACGGCAGCCACCGGTACCGAGCGACAGGTCCTGAGGGTCGGGCCGGGGCAGCAATACACGCAGCCCAGCGCCGCTGCGCGGGCCGCGCGCGACGGCGCCTTGGTGGAGATTCATTCCGGGACCTACGCAGGAGACGTGGCGATCTGGCGCCAGAACGACCTGACCCTGCGCGGCGTTGGTGAGCGTCCGCACCTGCGCGCCGCGGGCCAGGCCGCCGAGCGCAAGGGAATCTGGGTCATCAAGGGGAATCGCGTCACCGTGGAGAACCTCGAGATGTCCGGGGCACGGGTTCCCTCGCACAACGGCGCCGCCATACGCGCCGAGGGAGAAACCCTGACCATCCGCAACTGCCACTTTCACCACAACGAGATGGGCCTGCTCACGAACCCGAGCCCCGCCAGCGTGGTGACGATCGAGGACTCCGAATTCGACCGCAACACGACCGATACCGAACGCCATGGCCGGCTCGGGCACAACATCTACATCAGCCAGGCGCGCCGCTTCGTCCTGCGCAACAGCCACGTGCACGGCGCGCGCACGGGGCACCAGGTCAAGACGCGCGCCCGGCACAACGAGATCCGCGACAACAGGATCGAGGACGGTGACGGCTGGGGCAGTCTCCTGCTCGACATTTCCGAGGGCGGGCAGGCAGAGGTGATCGACAACCGCTTCCAGCAGAGCGCACGGGCCGGGAACCGGACCGCCATCGGGTTTGCGGGCGAGTCGCGCGACCGCTCCTCGCCGGAGCATGCCCTGCGGGTCGAGGGCAACAGCTTCGTCAACGAAGGCGGGGCCGCGACCTTCGTGCGCAACCACACCAGCGCGCCGGCGCTGCTCAGGGGCAACCGGCTTCCCGCGCGCGGCGTCACTGCGCTGCGGGGACCGGGTAGCGTCGATTGAACACGGGCAGCGCGTAGTACCACCTCGACCTCAAGGAAGTGTTCCGCCGGGAGATCGCCAAAGCAGTGGCGCCCGGCGTCAGGCGGTATCCGGTGCGGCGTGCCGCGCCTGCCTGGCCAGGTCCAGCAGGATTGCGTGCTGCTGGCGAAGCAGGCCGGCCAGATCCGGCAGGTCCGGCACGGCCCTGCGGCATGCCACCAGGCCAAAATTGAGCTGGTCCCGGAAACTCCAGGCCGTGATGTTGAGCCCGACGCCTTCCATCAGCGGCCCCCCGGAATACAGCTCTTCGACCTCGAAATCCGCGAGCGGGCTGCCGTAGCGCGGCCCCGGGACATTCGACACGATGAGGTTCATGGCGCGCGCCCCGCGCTCCGCGAGCCGCAAATGCACTTTCAGGCGCTGGATGACCGTGTAGAGCAGCGGCGGGATATAGCACGCCCAACTGTGGAAGGTGTTTCTTCCGAGCAGGTCGAGCAGTTCCTTGCCGGCCGCCATCGCCTCCTGCGTGGCCGCATAGCGCCGGCAGGGGTCCGCGATGTCGGTGCGCAGATAGACCGTGACGCCCGAGGCCATGTTTCCGAACAGGCGCCGGGCGCCGTCGTCCTCGACTCCGGCGGCGGGTACGGATGCCACGAGCGGCCTGTCGGGCAACCGGTTCCGGGCAACGAGGTAGTCGCGCAGCGCTCCGGCCGCCACCGCGAGCACCGCATCGTTCACCGTGCCGCCGAGGCCGTCCCTGATCGCCCTGAAATCCGCCAGGGCAAAGCGCACGCTCGCGAAATCGCGCTGGCCACACAGCGAACGGTTGAACGGCGTCGGGGGCACATTGCCCGGCAGCGCGATGTCGAGGGATTTCGCCCGGATACGCAGGTAGATCTTGTGCAGACTGCCCAGCGTCTTGCCGAGCAGCCCGGGCAGCCGCCCGATATCCCGGACCTGATCGCGCAGCGCATCGACGATCAGCCGGCTCACCGAAGGAATCGGCTCCGGCTGCCATGGCCCCGCCGCCGCGCCGTGCTCCCCGGGTTTGCCGGAACCGAGGATCCTTTCGAGCTGGTTTACCGCAGCCCGGCCGTCAGCGATGGCGTGATGCACCTTGACCACATAGGCCAGGCGGCCGTCCTGCAGGCCCTCGACCACCCAGAGCTCCCACAGGGGGCGGGAACGATCGAGCGGAAACGAGGAAACCTGGGCTATCACCTCGTCGAGTTCACTGGAGCCGCCAGGCGCCGGCACCGCCAGCCGGTGCACGTGCAGGTTGATGTCGAATTCGGGATCCTCGATGGCCACCGGATGATGCAGGCCGAGCGGTACCCACACGATGCGCCGCCTGAATCCGGGTATCGCGTCCAGGCTCGCGGCGATGGCCTGCCTGGTCTCGGCGAAACCGGGCGCGCGCGCTCCCGTGGGTCGGCCCACCAGGATTTTCAGCGTGTGCATTGGCGTTGTCTGCGTTTCCTGGTAGAGGAAGTACGCATCCTGTCCGCTCAGTCTCAGCATGGGCGGCGTCTCCGCCGGTCGGTGGTCGTGATCACCTTGCCTTGCCCTCGGCCATTCGTGAACTGACGTCCAGGCACGCCAGAACGAGGGCGCTGGCGTACTCCGGCAGCCGGGCCGAGACGTGACCGCCGTCGTATTCGTGCACCCGGGCCGCTGCAATTTCCTGCGCCATCCGCCGCTGCTCGGCCGGCGGGAACAGGCTGTCGCGCAAGGTGACCAGTACCGTGGTCGGCACCTTGATCTCGTGGAGCCAGTCGATGCTGCGAAACAGCGTGATCTCGCGCGCCGCGCCGCCGATTGCCCTCGGATTGTGGCCGCCGAACTCGCCGGCCGCCGTGCTGATGGGGCCGCGCTCCCTGCCGCGCCGCTTGCGCGAGCCCAGCCGCCGCATCAGTGCCAGCGGTGCGCGCAGCAGGCAGGCGTGCAGGTGCACCAACTGCAGCGTCGCCGTCATGAACGCGGGATAGAGCAGCGTCGATGCCTTGCCGTACTGGCGCGAACCCCAGTCCACGCCGGAAAGCACCAGGCCGCCGATCAACCCGTCGTGCAGCCGCGCCAGGTGCTGCGCCACCATGCCGCCCATCGAGTAGCCCACGATGATCACGCGCCTGAGTCGCAGCCCGACGATCAGCGCGGCGACATCGTCGGCACATTGCTCCAGGGTAAAGCGTCGCCGCTCGAAGGCGTCGCCGCCGTGACCGCACAGATCAGGTGCGATGACCCGGAAATGCCGGCTGAGAGGCGCGAAGGCATGCATCCAGTTGAGCCCCGAGGTTGCCAGGAAACCGTGCAGCAGCACGACGACCGGTGCTCCCGCGGGGCCGCTCGCCTCGCGGTAGCAGACGGTACCTCCGCCCACGCTGGCGGTGGCCAGCGGCGGCAACTCCAGAATGGCCGACGACAAGGATGCAGGGCTCGCCGGGTCTCGATTCATGTATACCCCGATCGCCGCAAAGCGAATGTTGAATCCCGTTCACATCTTGGCAATTTACCGATGTCGGCAGCCAGTCTTCAACGCTGGCGCCAGTCGCTAACCCCATTTTCGCTGATCGACGTCAAGTCCTTGCGCTGCAGTGGTCTGCGAGAATCCCGGCCAACGAGTCAGACAAGCCCCAGGCGCGCGTCATGCTGCAGCTCTCCGAATCCGCCAACTTCTTCATCAGCGCCGAGACCGACAACGGCTACCAGCACACCGCCGGGCTGGTGATCCTGAGTGCCGACGAGTCGCCCGATTTCTGCTTCGGGAAACTCAAGGCATTCGTCGACGAGCGCCTTCGTCACATCCCGCAGTTCCGCTGGAAGCTCAGGGAAGTCCCGTTCGGGCTCGATATGCCTTACTGGGTCGAAGACCAGAAGTACAGCATCGACAGGCACGTCCACCGCGTCGCCGTGCCCGCGCCGGGCGACATGAAGGCCCTGACCGAGCTTGCCGCCTTCCTGTACAGCCGCCGGCTCGACCGGGCCAGGCCGCTCTGGGAAATCTGGTTCATCGAGGGTCTGCAGGGCAACCGTTTCGCCATGCTGCAGAAACTGCACCATTGCATGATGGACGGGCAGGGTGCGCAGAAGATCGGCGAATTGCTGTGCGACTTCGAGCCGAATCCGCCGCCACGCACGATTCGCACCGAGCTGTCCGACGCGAAGACCGGCGGTGCTCCCTCGGAACTGGAGTTGTACGCGCGCACCGTCGGCAACCTGGCGCAACTGCCCTCGCGAACCGGCAGGCACGTGTGGTCGATGTTGCGGCCCGGCCTCATGGCGCGCGCCCGGCCCGCTGCCGCCGCCGAAAGTCCGCGTGAAGGCAAGGCTCCCCTGCTGCCCTGCAACGGGGAGATCGGCACGCAGCGGGGTTTTGTCTGCACGTCCGTATCGCTGGCCGACGTGAAGCGGATCAAGAACCATTTCGACGTGTCGATCAACGACGTGGTGCTCGCGCTGACCGCAAGCACGATGCGCAGATACCTGCTGGTGCACGGTGGCCTGCCGCAGGAGCCGGCGCGGGTGAACATGGCCGTCTCGTTGCGCAAGGACGACGATTCGGCGGCCAGCAACGCGATCACCTCGGTGAATATCTGCCTGCACACCGACAAACCGGGCCCGGTCGAGCGGCTGCAGGCAATCCACCGGGAAACGGACGTCGCGAAGCGCATGGCCCGGGCGGGCCAGTCCTCGATGTACGACCTGATAAATTCCCTGCCTCCGTTCGCGCTTGCGCTGCTCAACCGGGCGATTCGGCCGGAGATGGTGCTGGCGATGATGAAATGCAACTTCGTGGTGTCCAACGTCAAGGGCAGCAGCGTCCCGATGTACCTGGCGGGTGCGCGCATCGAGGCGATGTACCCGATCTCGCTGCTGGCCAACGGCATCGGCCTGAACTTCACGTGCGTCAGCTACGTCGACCACATCGATTTCGGCATCACGCATGACCAGGAACTGGTGCCGGACGCATGGCAGATCGCCGAGGGCCTGCACGATGCGGCGCGCGAATACCTGCGCCTGGCCAGCCCTGCGAAGGCAAGCCGCAAGGCCGTGAAGCCAACCCGGGCCAGGCGTACGGCAACGCGCAGCGGCGGTTCCACGAGGACGAGGACTCGGTAACGGCCCACGGCGCGCTCACCGAAGTACAGCGACGAGCGCGCATACTCGGGCAATCGCTCGATGTGACGTAGCAATGTGCGCCCGGCAGATCGATGTCTGCCGACAGCGCAAGGGCGCGATGCCGGCCCGTCCGCGTCCGGCATCTCCACGCTGCGCTCAGGCCGCCGCGCGCTTCACCTCGGGGTCGAAGGTGATGGGCATGGACTTGATGCCGTTCACCAGGCTCGAGCGCGTATACCTGATTTCACCGGCGAGGCGCGGGTTGCGCAGGCGCGGGATCACTTCCTCGAGGATCACGCGCAGCTCGAGCCGTGCCAGGTGAGTCCCGAGACAGAAGTGCTGGCCGATGCCGAAGGAACGGTGCTGGTTGTACAGGTCCGGCATGCGTTCGGCGCGCCTCACGTCGAAGTCCATCGCATCCTCACCGAAAATGCGCTCGTCGTGGTTGACGGTGTGGTAGTGCAGGATGATCTTGTCGCCCTTGCCGATCCTGTGGCCCGCGAGCTCGACGTCTTCCATCGCGGTGCGACGCATCAGGATGAACGCCGTGTTGTAGCGCAGGATTTCCTCGCAGGCATCGGGAATCTTCTCGGGGTGATCGACGAGGTACTGCAGTTGATCGGGATGCTCCATCAGCAGGCGCATGCCGTGGCTGGTGACGGTACGGGTGGATTCGTTGCCGGCGGCGATCAGCATCAGGAAGAACCAGACGAACTCCTCGTCGGAGAGCCCGGCTTCCTTGCCCTTGCCGTTGAGCAGTGCGCCGATGATGTCGTTTTTCGGGTTGTTCTTGTGCTGTTCGGCCAGCTTCATGGCGTAGGTGATCACATTGATCGAAGCGAGCTGCGCCTGCTCCTCGCTGATGGCCATCTCCGGGTCCTGGTTGAACATCATGGTGTTCGTCCATTCGAAGAAATCCTTGCGATCCTCGGCAGGGATCCCGCACAGCTCGAGGATCGCGAGCAGCGGCAGCTCCGCCGCCACTTCCTCCACGAATTCGCACTCGCCGCGGTGGGCGACCGCATCGACGATGCGCCTGGCATGGGCGCGGAAACTCGCCTCGTAGGAGTCCACCGCGGCGGGGGTGAACGTGGCGCGCACGATGCGCCGCGATTTCAGTTGCCGTGGCGGATCCATGTTGATGGTCATGTGGCGGTGTATGGTTTCCAGCTCCTGTTCGGTGAACTCGTCGGCGAGTGCCGAACGCGCCTCGGAGGAGAACAGCTGGGGGTGCTTGGAAATGAAATCGATTTCGTCACGCCCGGTTATCAGCCAGTACGGAACGCCCCGCGTCGGGTCTTGCATGTAGTGCACCGGGCCGTCGTCGCGAATGCGCTTCAGTTCCCGGTATGGCATGCCGTTGGCGTAGACATCGGGGTCGATGAGATTGGCAAAGGGGCAGCCCGTCATGGTGAACACTCCGCTCCATCGCTGGAGACTAATGGGTTGTAGTTTCGACGCCCGATCCTACGTCCCCGCAGCGAGCCCGTAAAGCAGACTTTCCTTACCATTGGTACAGCTTTGATCCCGCGCAAGCGAGGCGCCGGGGTGTTGCTCGCCCCGTGAATCTCCGCCGAGCCGAACGCGCTCATATTGAATATGCCGCGCGAGGCCACGGAGGGCATTATTGTGTGGAACAGTTGGGATCGGCGGGTTTCACGTCAACCCGCGCACTTGGGGGAAGACCAGGAAGAACAGGCGCGCGCAATTGCGATTTACACCGAGCAGCGATGGGGCAAGGACCAACGCAAACGGCTTTTCATGGGTCAACCCGAGTTACCAGCGGGAACTGGTCCGGATGACGGATAGACTCTACAGACAGGTCAATGTCCAAGTCCGGCCAGTAGAGGTGGTTGAGGGAAGGCCACTCAATGCGAGTGATGGCGCCGATAGTGGCGTTCCGAAACCAGGGAAACTCTGCGAACGGAACAAACAGCTCTTCGTCAGCGAGCAGGATCCAGAAGCCGTGCGCGGATACGTTTGTTACCTCAGCCGTTGAAGTGCTTTGCCCACGCGGCGCGGATTTCATCTTCATGCACCTCGATCAGTGACTGGACAGTCCGCAGTTGCCGGCTATTCAGGCCAAGATTCTGCGCCAGTTCGATGGAAGGCTCAAGCCAGAACTTCGTCTCCCCGTCAGCGCAGTGAACGTGTACATGCATCCGCGGTTCCTCGCGAGAGAAGAAGTAGAACCGGAATCCACCTTCACGAAAGATCGTAGGACTCATGACAAGGTCAACTTCGCTCAATGGCGGCAACGCATCCAAAATTGCAAGTGCGGATCACGGATGTCGAAGACTTTGTTCTCTCCGTGCCATTCGACCATGTTTCGGATTTCGGAGCGACTGGCGAATCACACGCTTCCCCGATACCGCGGCACCGCCACCGACGTCAGCCCGCCGTCCACCGGGTAGGCCGCGCCGGTGATGAAGCCCGCGTGCTCGCCGGCGAGGAACGAGACCAGCCCGGCGATATCGTCCGGAGTGCCGACGCGCCCGAGCGGATGCAGCTGCGCCAGCGCGCTGCCGGGAGCGGTGTCGATGGCCGAGGTCATCGGCGTGGCCACGGCGCCGGGACAGATCGCGTTGACGCGGATATTCCAGGGTGCCATCTCGGTCGCGGCCGACTGCACCAGCGCGATCACGCCGCGCTTGGCCACCGAGTAGGCCGCGAGCTCGGGGTCGCTGCGCAGGCCCGCGCTCGAGGCCGTGACCACGATGGCGCCGCCGCCGGCACGCCGGATCGCGGGCGCGACGGCCTGCAACCCGAGGAACACGCCGCGCAGGTTCACCGCCATCACCTCGTCGAACACCGCGGCCGGCGTTTGTGTCACCGTGCCGCGGCGCAGGATGCCGGCGTTCAGGAAGGCGATGTGCAGCGCGCCGAACTCGGCCTCGGTGCGCGCTACCAGCGCGGCGTTCGACGTCTCGCTCGCCACGTCAACCGCGAGCGCCAGCGCGCGGCCCCCGGCGGCCGCGATCCGGCGCGCGGTTTCGCCCGCGGCCGCCAGGTCGATGTCGCCGCAGACCACCGCCGCGCCCTGCTGCGCGAACAGCATCGCGGCGCCACGGCCGATGCCGCCGCCGGCACCCGTCACCACGACCGTCCTGCCGGCATGCTCCGCTTCGCGCATCTTCGATCCTCCCGTCGACAACCGCTTCGGCGCTGCGATGGCTCAGCCCGCGAGATGACAACTCACGACATGCGTGCCGTCCAGCGCGAGCGCGGATACTCCTGGCGACAAATCGGCCTCGCGCGCGGGCACGCCGATCACCACGTTGTCCATGATACCGGCACCGTGGCCGACGTGTCCGTTCTCCTCGACCAGCGCGACACGCCCCGGAAAGGTGTGCATCACGCAGTGGTCCTGCAGGTTGGCGCTGGGGTGCACGAATGCGGTGGGGTCGACCACGGGTGTGTAGCCCGCGCAGGAATATAGCGGCATCTTTCATCAGTCCTCCTGCCGCTGTTTGGCCTCGTGAGCGACCGCCCGGCAGCGGGCGCAGCCGTTGATGTTGCAGGGATGAATGCACTCTGTCAAAGTGCAATCACCTGCTCAGAAAATGTGAGGCCTTGAAATATGGCATCCATCACCGTGCGGAATGTACCGGACGAGGTGCATCGCGCAATCCGTGCGAGGGCCGCTCGACACGGCCGCAGTGCCGAGGCCGAAATCCGCGAAATCCTGGAATCCGCGGTGAAGCCGCAAGGCCGGGTGAAGCTGGGTTCCCTGCTGGCCGAGATCGGCCGCAAGGCCAGGCTGACCGATGACGAGTTCGCCATCTTCGAGAGCGTGCGCGACAAGACGCCGGCCCGTGTGGTGAGCTTTGAATGATCCTGCTCGATACGAACGTGGTTTCGGAGCCGCTGCGCCATGCGCCCGAGGCCCGCGTCATCGAGTGGATCGACGCGCAACCGCTGGAAACACTCTACCTGTCCGCGATCACCGTGGCCGAGCTGCGCGCCGGTGTGGCGCTGCTGCCCGCAGGTAAGCGCCGGACCGGCCTGCATGACAACCTGGAAAAACGGGTATTGCCTTTGTTCGTCGGTCGCGTTCTGCCGTTCGACATGGCTTGTACGAACGCCTATGCCGAGCTGATGGCGAAAGCCCGTACCGCTGGCCTGGCGATCGCTACCGCAGACGGATATATAGCAGCCAGTGCCGCGGCCAACGGATTTGCCGTTGTCACCCGCGACAGCAGCCCATTCCAGGCCGCCGGCCTGACAGTCATCAACCCTTGGGAGGTGTAGGCGGACTACGTGAACTCGCGGCCGCGAGCCATCGGTGCCGATCCAGCACAACGCGGGCAATGCGCGGTTCTTCGTAGTGAGGTCCCGCGGATTGGTTTCCGCGATGACTCAGGCGCCGCGATGGCTCAGCCCGCGAGATGACAACTCACGACATGCGTGCCGTCCACCGTGCGCGGAAGCGGATACTCCTGGCGGCATATCTCCGTCGCGAGCGGGCAGCGCGGGTGGAAGTGGCAGCCGGCGGGCGGGTTGGACGGCGACGGCAGGTCGCCTTTGACCAGCACGGCATCGGCCGCGGCGGCAGCGGCCAGGCTGGCGCGCGGCACCGCGGCCAGCAGCGCGCGGGTATAGGGGTGCTGCGGATTGCCGAGCACCCGTGCGACGCTGCCGAATTCGACGATGCGCCCCAGGTACATCACCGCGACCTCGTGCGCGAGGTATTCCACCACCGCGATATTGTGCGTGATGAACAGGTAGGCCACGCCGAGGCGCGCCTGCAGCTCCTGCAACAGGTTGAGGATCTGGGCCTGAACCGAGACGTCGAGCGCGGAGGTCGGTTCATCGCAGACGATCAGGCGCGGCGATACGGCGAGCGCGCGCGCTATCGCGATGCGCTGGCGCTGTCCGCCCGAGAATTCGTGCGGGTAGCGTTCGGCCAGCTCCGGTCGCAGCCCCACCTGCTCCATGATCTGCGCAACCCTGGCGCGGCGCTCGGCAGCGCTGCCGCTCACCCCTAGCGCGTTCATCCCCTCCTCGATGATCTCGATCACGCGCAGGCGCGGGTTCAGCGAGCCGAACGGATCCTGGAAGATCATCTGCATGCTGGCGCGCGCCGCGCGCAGCGCCGCCCCTGACAGGCTGCCGATATCGGTGTCGCCGAGCCGCGCGCTGCCGCCGCTGGGCTCGATCAGGCGCAAGATCGCCTTGCCGACCGTGGTCTTGCCGCAACCGGACTCCCCGACCAGCGCCAGCGTCCGTCCGGCCCCGATGTCGAGGCTCACGCCGTCGACCGCCTTCACATGCCCGACCACGCGCCGGAACACGCCACGGGTGATCGGGAAATGCACCTTCATGTCGCGAACACCGAGCACGATCTCCTGCGTCGCGCGCGCCGCAGCGCCGGTCGCGACCGGCGCTACCGGCTCCACGGCGGCGCGCACGGACTCCGCGGGATCGTGCAGGTGACAGCGCACGCGCTGCCCGTCATCGAGCGCATGCCAGGACGGCGCCTCGGCGCGACAGCGCTCCCACGCGCGATCGCAGCGCGGCGCGAAGCGACAACCCGTGAAATGCGTCGTCAGCGGCGGCACGCTGCCCGGGATCGTGGCCAGCGCGCCGCGCTCGCGGTGGCCCTCGGGCAGTGCCTCGAACAGCTTGCGCGAATAGGGATGGGCCGGCGCGCCGAAGAAGCGCTCGCGCGGCGCCTCCTCGATCAGGTGCCCCGCGTACATCACGCCGACGCGGTCGGCCATCTTCGCGACCACGCCGAGATCGTGGGTGATCAGGATCATCGCCATGCCGCGCGCGCGCTGCAGCGCGGCCATCACATCGAGCACCTGCGCCTGTATGGTGACGTCGAGCGCCGTGGTCGGCTCGTCGGCGATCAGCAACCGCGGCTCTCCCGCGAGCGCCATCGCGATCATGACGCGCTGCTTCATGCCGCCCGAGAACTGGAACGGATACTCGCCGAGGCGCCGCTGCGGGTCCGGGATGCCCACCTGCGTCATCAGCGCCACGGCCTCGCGATCCGCCGCCGCGCCCTTCAGGCCGCGATGCAGCGCCAGCACCTCGCCGATCTGCTGTCCCACCGTCAGCACCGCGTTCAGGCTGGTGCCGGGCTCCTGGAAGATCATCGCCATGCCGGCGCCGCGCACCCGGCGCATCTGCGCCTCGCTCAGCGCGCAGAGATCCTGCCCGTCCAGCACCACGCTGCCCGCGGCGACGAAGCCCCCGGGTGGCAGCAGGCGCATCAGCGACAGCGCGGTGACCGATTTGCCGCAACCGGATTCCCCGAGCAGCGCGAAGGTCTCGCCCGCGCTGACGTCGAAGGACACGCGGTCGAGCGCGCGCACGAGCCCGTTCTCGCTGTCGATGTGCGTCGACAGCTCCGTTACCGACAGCAGCGGAGCGCTCATGCCGCGCTCTCCTGCGCCACGCGGCGACGGCGGCGCGGCACGGCGCCGCGCGGGTCGAAGGCCTCGCGCACCGCGTCGGCGAACAGGTTGGCCGCCAGCACCAGGCTCACCATGAACACGAAGGCGGCAGTGATGGACCACCAGATGACCGGATCCTGCGCGAGCTCCCCGCGCGCGCTGTTGATCATGGTGCCGAAGCTGATCGTGGTCGGGTCCACGCCCACACCGACATAGGACAGCACCGCCTCGGCGAGCACCAGTCCCGAGAACTCCAGCACCACCGTGATCAGCACGATGTGGAATGCGTTCGGCAGGATGTGGCGCAGCATGATGCGCACGCCCGATACTCCGAAGCAGCGCGCCGCCTGCACGTAGTCGGTCTCGCGCAGCTTGAGCGTCTCGGCGCGCAACAGGCGGCACAGCGTGGTCCAGGATATCGCGCCGATGATCACGCACAGCGACACCAGGCGCGCGTCGGCGCGCGCGGCGGCGGTGTCGAAGATCTGCGCATGCTGCTCGATCACCAGCTGCATCATCAGGGCCGAGGCCGCGACCAGCAGCACGTACGGTATCGAACTGATCACCGTGTAGACATACTGGATCAGGTCATCTACCCAGCCGCCGAAATAGCCTGCCGCGAGACCGAGCCCGATACCGAGCGGCAGCACCACGAAGGTGGCCAGCGTGCCTATCAGCAGCGCGATGCGCATCGCCTTGAACGTCTGGTACAACACGTCGTTGCCGGTCGCATCGGTGCCGAACACGTGATACGCGCCGGAGAGCGCGAACAGCGCGCCGCCCACGCAGAGCACCAGCAGCAGCATCCAGCCGAAGGCATTCCAGGCGATCGGCGTATCGCCGCGCAGTATGGCGCCCAGCGTGCGGCGCACCGGCTCCCGGCGTGCGCGCGCGACCAGCATCGCGAGAGCGGTCGCCATGACGATCCACAGCGCGATGCCGGCCGCCGCGCCGCCGAGTCCGCGCCGGGCGATATCGGCACCGCGATCCGCCTCGGGATCCACCAGATGCGCACCACCGAACTGCAGGCGCGGATAGTCGCGCCGCTGCGTCCCGTCGGGCATCTCGATCATCCGCTTCTGGAATGCGTGCGTGGCGAACGGCGCGGAATAACTGTCCTCGCGCGCCGTGCGCATCCGCGCCAGCGCCACGTCGAGCACCGACAGCACTTCCACCGAGTACTGCGCCGGCGCATCCGCAGCCCCTTCCTGGCGTGGCAGCTGCGGGCGGAAGTGCAAGGAGTCCAGCAGCGCGACCGCCAGGTAGGCGAGCAGCACGACGAGGGCGGCCATCGCGGCACGGTTCGCGAATACCGCGCGCCACGCGCGGCGCAGGTGCTCGCGGCGCAGCGCGGCCGCGATCCCGGCACCGCACGCGAGCAGCAGCACCGCGAGGAGCGCGTCGGACCACAGGATCACGACCTGGAATCCGTTCATTGCAGGCGCACCCGCGGGTCGACCAGGGTGTAGGAGAGATCGGTGAGTATCAGTCCCGCGATGTAAAGAACCGAGCCGATGAACACCATCGAGCGCACGATCGCGAAATCCTGCATCAGGATCGCCTCGATCGTGAAAGTCCCGAGACCGGGGATGCCGAAGAAGGACTCCGTGATCAGGCTCCCCAGGAACAGCGAGGGAATCACCACCACGGTCCCGGTGAGGATCGGGATCATGCCGTTCTTCAGCACGTGCCGGAACAATACGGCGATCTCCGACAGCCCCTTGGCACGCGCGGTACGCACATAGTCCTTGCCGATCTCCTCGAGGAAGATCGCGCGATACCAGCGCACGTTCGAGCCGAGCCCGGCAAGCACCCCGACGGCCACCGGCAGCGCGAGGAAACGCGCCGCATCCAGCCCCGTCGCGAAACCCGAGATGGGCACGAGGTTCCACACCCGCGCGACCAGGAATTGCCCGGCGATGATGTAGAACAGGCTCGATATGGACATCAGCACGACGCAGATGATCACGCCGGTGAAATCGAGCCAGGTGGCGCGCAGGAAGGCCAGCAGCAACGCCAGCGTGATCGCGACGAACAGGCCCACCAGGAACACCGGCAGCGCGAGGGCCAGCGAGGGCCACATGCGCGTGCGCAACTCGCGGTTGATGTCGCGCCCGACGTCGGACTTGCCGAAGTCGAACAGGAACATGCGCGCGGATTTCTGCACGAAGATCGTCTCGGTGAAGCGCTCGCCACCGCTCGCCTGCGCGTTCCAGAACAGGGGCTTGTCATAGCCGCGATCGGCCTTCCAGCGCTCGATCGCCTCCGGCGTCACGCGCTTGGCGCCGAGCTGCGCGCGGGCCATGTCGTCGGGACTGCTGATCACGAAGAACAGCGTGAACAGCAGCAGGTTCACGCCGATCAGCGTCGGCACGGCCAGCAGCAGCCGGCGCACGAGGTAGGCGATCATGGGCGGCTCCCGGTCCGGGCGGTCTGCGCCTCGCGGCGCCGGTAATGGCGCACGGCGAGCAGCGCGATCGCGATGATTGCGATCACCGCGCCTGCGAGCGGCCAGAGCGCCGGGCGGTTCCATTGCTCGCGCAGGGCATCGCGGCGGGCCACATCGAGCGAATAGTACTTGCGGTAGGTATGGATCACCTTGCCCGGCTTGGTGTTGCCGAGCCACTCGTGCGAGAGCTGGAATGCCTCGTTGTTCCAGCCGCCGAGCAGCGGCGCATCGTGGCGCAGCAGCTCGACCATCCGGTCGATCACGGGCTGGCGGTCGGCGTCGATGTCCATGCCGCGGAACTCCTCGAACAGCGCATCGAATTCGGGATTGTCGTAGTTGGTGACGTTCTCGCCCTGAAAGCGCACCTTGCCGTTCTTGCTGTAGTACTGGAACAGGAAGTTCTCGGGGTCGGGGTAATCGGCGTTCCATCCCCAGAACGACATCTGCGCATTGCCCTTGCGGTGCTTTTCCTGGAAGCGGTTCCACTCGGTGAGCCGCGGCACCAGCTGCACGCCGATGCGCGCCAGCTGCTTGACCAGCAGTTCGAGACGGGCGCGCTGGAAGCTGTCGTAGCCGTCGAAATACAGGATCAGCGGCTCGCCGGTCTCGGCATCGCGGCCATCGGGATAGCCCGCTTGCGCCAGCAGCCGCTTGGCCTCGTCGAGGCCGCGTCGCTTGGCGCGTCCGTGCTGCCACGTGTACACGTACGGATTGATGCCCGCCTCGCCCTCGCGGTAGCCCGCCAGCCCCGGAGGGACCGGCCCCTGCATCGGCAGGCCCAGCCCGTTCTTGATGATGGCGAGATACTCCTCGATATCGATCGCGATCGATATCGCCTGGCGCAGCTTGCGCGCGCGCTCGCGCGCCTCGGGCGTCTCGCCGCCGTTGCCCAGCACCGGATCGAGCATGTTCACCAGGAAGTACTCGATGGCCGGCTCCACCTCGGTGCGCAGCCGTATGCCCTGGCGCTCCATCCCCGGCGACAGCGTCAGCGCACCGCCCTGCAACTGCAGCGCGGCGTCGAAGCTGTTGAAGGTGGCGAAGCGCGTGGAGGCGTAGATGTCGTAGTAGCCCTGCAGGAACTTGTTCCAGAACGGGGTGCTCTCCTTCTCGTAGGAAAACCGGAACGCATCGACGAGCGGCAGGCGCTTGCCGCAATCATCGAGCAACTCCGCCTCGGCGTCCCCGGGCTCGCCTTCGCAGGGATACAGGTCCTCGCGGTACTCGGGATTCCTGGCCAGGCGCATCTCGCGCAACGGGCTGTTGCGCTCCATCATGAACGCACCGGTGCCCACCGGCCACATGTCGAGCGTCAGTTCGCGCCGCGCCATGCCGGGCTGGCCATAGAAGCGCTCCGCCTCCCAGGGCACCGGCACCACGAAGGTGGTGGCCAGCCAGTTGAGGAACTGCGGGTACTTGCCGCGGATGCGGATGCGCAGCGTGTGCGGGTCCGGCGTTTCCACGCCTTCGAGCGGGAACTGGCGCATGTCGATCCAGCCATCGGGATCCAGCCGGCCCGCATCCACCTCGGCCTGCAGCCGCGCAGCGAGGTCCTCCAGGCCGACGATCTGGTTGAAGATCGCGAGCCCCGGCGATTCGATGCGCGGGCGCACGAGGCGCTTGATCTGGTAGGCGAAATCCGCCGCAACGAGTTCGCGCGTGCCGGTATGTTCGAAATCCCCGATCTGGGAACGCTCGCCCAGGCTGGCGTCGTCGAGATCGGCATAGAGCGGGCGGCCCTCGGCATCGAGCGCGAACGCCGGGTGCGGCTGGTAGCGGATGCCCGGCCTGATCCGGATCTCGTAGACCGTCTCGGCGATCGACTCGGCCGGGGCATCGGCCGGCAGCTCGTTGCCCTGCGCATCGCGATAGCTGACCTTCGGCATCGCCTCGGCCACGTTCGGCTGCAGCGCGTAGGGTCGCTTCAGGTAGTGATAGTCGTAGAGCGGGTCATAGATCGAATAGACGAACCAGGCTTCGTCTTCCACGTAGGACTGCGCTGGATCGAGGTGCTTGGGACGCGAATTGAACGATTCGTAGACCACCGCCTGGCCGCGCTCGGACGCCGGATAGGGATTGTTCCACACTCCCGCGCGCACCCCGATGAAGGCCAGCAGGACAACGGCAACGATCGCGGCACATGCAAACACCCAGCGCACGCCGGCGGAGCCCGGAAGGATCATGCGGCCCGACTCCGGGCTTCGTCCAGTGCAGTCAAGCGGCGGTTCCGTGGGCGGGCGTGGATGTTTCCGTTGCGTGACGGAATGGTACTTGCGCGCCCCGGAATATGCCACCGCGGCGCGCGGTAACCTTGCAGCACGGTAAATTGATCGCCGAAATGCACCGCCTTATAGTGGCGCACCTCCACTGCGGAACGCCGGGATCATGCTCAAGCTGTCTTTCGGGCTCGATTTTGCGGACCTCCACCAGCGCGACGGGCTGGCACGCCTCGACGAGCAGTTTCTCCACTTCATCGCCGCCTCGGACACCGCGCTGCGCGATGCGCTGCTCGCGGCGCGTGCCGCGCCCGAGGCGCTCGCGCCGAAGGCCGAATCCGAACTGCTGATCGCGCTGGCGCCACAGCTCGAGGACTTCGTGGCGCAGCTGTTCGGCATCGAGGCCGAGGCGCGCGCGCTGGCCGAACAGCACCACGAGCTCGCGCCGGTCTTCAGCGTGAAGCGCCTGTTCGTGCAACGCCAGGCGCTGGCGAAGTTCAAGCCCGAGGACGTGGTGGATCTCGATGCCGAGGCCACCGAACAGGCGCTGCTGGGCGAGCCCTTCAGCGAGCTGGCCTTCGCGCGCCGGGTCACGGCATGGCAGGAAGACGAGTCGGCCAACGCGGGGCAGCTCGAGCTGGCAGCCCGCTACGCCGCGTGGGCGGCCGGCACCGAGGCCGGGCGCGCGCGCCATCGCGACGGCGTGCTGTTCAAGGCGCCCGCGAAGCTCGATTACCAGAACCTCGTGCCGCTGATCACGCGCGAGACGCTCGGCTTCCCGCGCCACAGCATCGACCACCTGCGCCGGCGCGAGGGTTTCGCGCTGACCGATCACGGCACCGACCTCGCGGGCGCGCTGGACGAAGCCAACTACTGCATCTGGTGCCACAACCAGGGCAAGGACTCCTGCTCGCGCGGGTTGCGCGAGAAGGCACCCAGGGGCGCGGATCCCGCCAGCGCGCCCTTCCGCAAATCGCCGTTCGGCGTGACCCTGGCCGGCTGCCCGCTGGAGGAAAAGATCTCCGAGTTCCACCTGGTGAAGACCCAGGGCCAGCCGATCGCCGCGCTGGCGATGATCGTGGTCGACAACCCGATGGCTGCCGCCACGGGGCATCGCATCTGCAACGACTGCATGAAATCCTGCATCTACCAGAAGCAGCAGCCGGTGGACATTCCGCAGGCGGAAACCCGCACGCTGAAGGACGTGCTCGAGCTGCCGTGGGGCTTCGAGATCTACGCGCTGCTGACGCGCTGGAACCCGCTGAACCTGCGCCGGCCGCTGCCGCTCGCGGATACCGGGCGCAAGGTGCTGGTGGTCGGCCTGGGGCCGGCCGGCTTCACGCTGGCGCATCACCTGATGAACGACGGCCACACGGTGGTCGGCATCGACGGACTGAAGATCGAGCCGCTGGCGCCGGAGCTCGCCGGCGTGGACCACGGCCAGCGCGTCGCCTTCGCGCCGGTGCGCGACGTGCGCGCGCTGATGGAACCGCTGGATGCGCGCGTGATGGCGGGCTTCGGCGGCGTGGCCGAGTACGGCATCACGGTGCGCTGGGACAAGAACTTCCTGAAGCTGATCCGCCTGCTGGTGGAGCGGCGCAGCGCCTTCGCGATGTTCGGCGGCGTGCGCTTCGGGGGCACGCTGACGCCCGACGACGCGTGGCAGATGGGCTTCGACCATATCGCGCTGTGCGTGGGCGCCGGCGGCCCGACGGTGCTGGACATCCCGAACGGGCTGGCGCGCGGCGTGCGCGCGGCATCGGATTTCCTGATGGCGCTGCAGCTCACGGGCGCGGCCAAGGCCGACTCGATCGCGAACATGCAGCTGCGCCTGCCCGTGGTGGTGATCGGCGGCGGCCTCACCGCGATCGATACCGCCACCGAGTCGCTGGCCTACTACGTGGTGCAGGTCGAGAAGTTCCTGCACCGCTACGAGGCGCTGGCGCACGAGATCGGCGAGGACGCGATCCGCGACCCGTGGGACGACTACGAGCGCGAGATCGCCGAGGAGTTCCTGGCCCACGCGCGCGCGATCCGCCAGGAACGCAGGCAGGCCGGGGCGGCCGGGCGCGAACCGCGCGTCGCCGAGATGCTGCGTCACTGGGGCGGCGTCACCATCGCCTACCGCCGCCGCCTCATCGACAGCCCCTCGTACACGCTGAACCACGAGGAGGTCGAGAAGGCGCTGGAGGAAGGCATCTGGTTCGCCGAGGGCATGACGCCGGTCGGCGTCGACGTGGACCACTACGGCGCGGCGCGCGGCATCCGCCTGAAAAACGCCGGCACCGGCACCGAGCACTGGTTCCCGGCGCGCACGGTGTTCGTGGCCGCCGGCACGCAGCCCAACACCGTGCTGGCGCGCGAGCACCCGGAGGGCTTCACGCTGGAGGGCAAGTACTTCTCCGCCATCGACGCGACGGGGCAGCCGGTCGCGCCCGAATACGGCGCCGCCAAGCCCTCGCAGCCACAAGTGCTGCTGTCGCGCAACGACGACGGCCGCTTCATGAGCTATTTCGGCGACGTGCATCCCTCGTATTTCGGCAACGTCGTGAAGGCAATGGCCTCGGCGAAGCAGGGCTATCCGGTGGTCTCGCGCGTGCTGGCGCAGCGTACGCCCGCGAGCGAGGCGACGCGCGAGCACTTTTTCGGCGAGCTGGCCGCGCAGCTGCTGGCTACCGTGCACACGGTCGAGCGCCTCACGCCCACCATCGTCGAGGTGACGCTGCATGCCCCGCTGGCGGCACGCAAGTTCCAGCCCGGGCAGTTCTACCGGCTGCAGAACTTCGAGACGCTGGCGCCGCTGGTCAACGGCACGCGACTGCAGATGGAAGGACTCGCGATGACCGGCGCGTGGGTCGATCCCGAGCGCGGACTGGTCTCGGTGATCGCGCTCGAGATGGGCGGCTCCAGCAGCCTGTGCGCGATGTTGCAGCCCGGCGAGCCCGTCATTCTCATGGGCCCGACCGGCGCGCCCACCCACATCACCGGCAACGAGACCGTGGTGCTCTGCGGCGGCGGGCTGGGCAACGCGGTGCTGTTCTCGATCGGCGCGGCGTTCCGCGCCGCGGGCTCGAAGGTGCTGTACTTCGCCGGCTACAAGAAGGTGCAGGACCGCTACAAGGTCGCCGAGATCGAGAATGCCGCCGACGAGATCATCTGGTGTTGCGACGAGGAACCCGGATTCACGCCGGGCCGGCCGCAGGATCGCAGCTTCGTGGGCAACATCGTGCAGGCGATGGACGCCTACGCCGAGGGGCTGCTCGGGGAGTGCACGATCCGCCTCGATGACGCCGACCGCCTCATCGCGATCGGCTCGGACCGCATGATGGCCGGTGTCGCGCGCGCCCGCCACGAAGTGCTGAAGGAACACCTGAAACCGCACCACTTCGCGATCGGCTCCATCAACTCGCCGATGCAGTGCATGATGAAGGAGATCTGCGCGCAGTGCCTTCAGCCGCACCGCGATCCCGTCACCGGCGAGACCAGCTACGTGTTCTCCTGCTTCAACCAGGACCAGCCGCTCGACTGCGTCGACTGGAAGGTGCTGAACGAGCGGCTGAAGCAGAACTCGCTGGTGGAGAAGCTGACGGCGCAGTGGCTGAGGCAGCGCATCGAGGAGCTGAAGACGGAACGTCCGTTCGCGTGATCCCGTGGGTCCCGAAACCACCCCCCTCAGGCTCATCTGCCGTTGGAATCACGGTCCCATCTCCAGGCTCGTGTGCCGTTGGACAAGGCTTTCGCCGTCGCTTGACACCTCCCGGGGTGCGGCGCATGCTCGACCCAAGATCCCCTTGCGGGCCGATCTGCTCGAACATGCTGCGATGATCAAACGTTCAGTCGCGATATTCCTTGCACTGTGGGTTGGCCTCGTCCTGCCGGGGGAGGCTTTTGCCTACCGCATCCAGACAGCGGCCACGGAATCAGCCCCCCAAGGGCACGCTACGCAGGCATCGCGCCACGGCGGGCATGCAGACGACGCAATGATCGAAAAGTGCGGCAAGCCTGCGCACTGCCCGCATTGCAGCACGACGGACAAGTGCCCGAAGGCGTGCGTCGTCCTCTGTGCGATTGGCATGACGCTTTCGCTCGCCGCCAACACGCAGCCCCCGTACAACATCCCCGCGGCGCATCTGCCGTGGACCTTCGTGCCCCCTGACACCTCCCCGCCCCATACCTCACGACTCCTGCGTCCTCCCATAGCCTGACTGTTGCTGCGACCCGGGGTTGCCGCGAGTTCGTCGAACGAGCTCGTGACCTGATCTGGCGGTCCAGTTTGCCTGGTTCCATGCATGCGTCCCTGGGTTTGCCAGTGGCGGAGCTCGCGCTGTCCAGCGCACAGCCCGGAGCACCCGGACCGTGCTTTCGGCTAATCATCCAAGGATGGATATGTCCCTGATCCCGCAAGGAGATGTGTCATGAAAAACGCTGTAAACGCACTCGTATTGGGCCTCACTTTGGTGGCCTTCAACCCAGCCGGCGCGGAAGAGCCACCGGCCGAGCAATTGAAACTGAAAGACGGCTCTACGCTCTACCTGCATGCGGATGGCACCGGTCGCATGGTCGACCAGCACGGCAAGCCGATGAGCATGGCTGACGGTATCGAGATGGAAACTGCCGACGGCCGCGTCATCCTGATGAAGAACAAACGGGTGTGGGTGAGATACGGCCCGCCCGGCAAGGGTCGCACTGTCCTACGGACGGACTGAAGCCATCGAACCGTCGCGGCACGCGGACGTGCCGCGGCGAGGACCCGCCAACTCCGGAAAAGAATGGGATGCCATGAGATACCGATTCGTCGACGCATTGCTGATAACGGCCATTGCGGCGCTCTGCACGGCCACGGCTGTGTTCGCTGACACCGGGGCTCCGAGCTACGAATCCCTGCTGGTGCGGCTCGGCAGCGCCCATCCGGACTACCAGGCGATACAGGGCGAGGCAAGTGCCGCGCTGGCGGCGATCGAGGCGGCAGGCGCGATGCCCGACCCCTCGGTGCGCGTCGAGCTCATGGACATCGATGACTACAACCTGCGCCCGGACCGGGTCGGGACGACCAAGTACAGCTTCGAGCAGATGTTTCCGCTGTGGGGCAAGCGCGGCCTGAAACGCGATGTGGCCGAAGCCGGTTACGCGGCGGCGCAAGCGCGCGCGGAGCTGACGCTGGCCGAACTGCGCGCGATGCTGCGCGCGGCCTACGCCGGGCTCTACGCCGCTCACACGGGTCGCGGCATCAATGCCGAGGTGCAGGCACTGCTGGAGGACATGGGGCTCAGCGCTCGCAAGCGCTACGCCAACGGCATGGCCGCGCAGCAGGACATCATCAAGGCCAGGACCGAGCAGACCATGCTGCGCGCCGAGGCCGAAGAGCTGAACGGACGCTATCGGCGCGCCAGCGTCGTGATCAACAGCCTCGTCGGCGACCCGCTCGACACACCGCTGGCGCCGCCCGCGGCACTGCCCGACACCAGCGGTTTCACCCAAGCCTGGCGTCGCTTCGATGAATCGCAGGGCGGCAACTCGCCGGCGCTTGCGATCGCCGAGCGGGAACTGCAGCAGCGCCGCGCCGCGCGCGAGCTGGCCGCGCGCGAACGCTATCCGGATCTTGCGGTGGGCGTCACGCCGGTGCAGACGGGCAACAGCGTCGACACCTGGGAGTTGATGCTCGGCGTCACTGTCCCGCTCTACGGCGGCACCCGCGCGATGGAAAAAGAGCAGGTGGCGATGCTCGGCGCCGCGCAGGACAGGCGCCGCGCCGAGCTGCTGCGGCTGCGCTCGGCCGCCGGCGAGGCCAGGGCCGACTACGAGGCCGCGCGCGCACGGCAGACGCTGTTCGACGAGCAGTTGCTCGCCGAATCGGAACTCAACTACCGCTCCGCGATCGCGGGTTACCAGGCCGGGCAGGTCGACTTCGACACGCTGATCGAGGCCGCTCGCCAGATACGCAACGTGCGCCTGCAGAGCCTCGACGCTGCCGTGCAGCAACAGATGGCCGTGGCGCAATTCGAGAGAATCACGGGAGTACAGCCATGAACAGGACGGGATACGTGCTGGCGGCCGTGGCGCTGCTCGGCGCCGGTGCGCTGCTGGGTCGCCGGTTCGACGAGCACACTGTCACGGTCGAGCGCGCGGCGCACGAGGAGCCCGCGACGCAAGCGCGCAGGATCCTCTACTACCGCAACCCGATGGGTCTGGCGGACACCTCGCCGATGCCGAAGAAGGACGGCATGGGCATGGACTACGTCCCGGTGTACGAGGGCGACGCGAGCGCCGGAAACGTCCTGCGGATTGCGCCGGAAAAGGTGCAGAAAATCGGCGTGCGCACCGAGGCCGCAGCACCGCGCGAGATCAGCTCGCACATCGTGACGGTCGGTGTCATCGAGGCCGACGAGCGCTCGCTGGTCACGATCGCAGCGCGCTTCGAGGGCTGGATCGAGACGCTGCATGCGAACGAGACGGGCCGGGCGGTGCGCCGCGGCGAGCCGCTGTTCTCCGCCTACAGCCCGGAACTGGTGGCGGCGCAGCAGGAATACCTGCTGGCCCGGGACGCCAGACGCCGCGGCGCCGGGCAACTCGGCGAGGAGTTGCTGCAGACGGCCCGCGCGCGGCTGCTGAACTGGCAGATGGACGAAAGCGATATCCGTGCCATGGAGGCGCGAAGCGAACCTCAGCGCGCGGTGACGTTCCGCGCGCCGGCCGACGGTGTGGTGCTCGAGAAGGCCGCTGTGCAGGGCATGCGCTTCATGCCCGGCGAGATGCTCTATCGTCTGGCGGACCTGCGCGAGGTCTGGCTCATGGCGAGCGTCTACGAGCAGGACATCGCGGACCTGCAGACGGACCAATCGATCAGCCTGCGCGTCGATTCCTTCCCGTCCGAAGTCTTCGCCGGCCGCGTGGGCTTTGTCTACCCGACACTGGACGAGACCACACGGACCGCGAAAGTCCGCGTGCAGTTGCCCAACGCGGACCTGCGCCTGCGCCCTGGCATGTACGGTCGCGTCGACATACGGGTCGAGCGCCGCGGCCAACCCGTGCTCAGTGTGCCCGATTCGGCCGTTCTCGACAGCGGCAAGCGCCAGCTCGTGCTGGTCGAGCGTGGCGAAGGCCTGTTCGAGCCGCGCGACGTGCTCGTCGGCCGGCGCGGCGAAGGCTACGTCGAGATCCGCGAGGGACTCGACGCGGGAGATCGCGTGGTGGTCAGCGCGAATTTCCTGATCGACGCCGAGAGCAACCTGAAGGCGGCGCTCGACAGCTTCGGGCACGCCGGCCACGGCGGCCAGCCCGCCACCGACGCGGCTGCGCCGGATGATCGGCGCGACGAGGCGAGCGCGCCGGCCCCGACCGGGCACGCCGGGCACGGAGAACACTGAGATGCTGACACGCCTGATCGACTGGTCGCTGCGCAACGTCGTGCTGGTGCTGCTGCTCACGGCCGGCACCATCGGCGCGGGCGTGTATTCGCTGCTGAAGACGCCGCTGGATGCGCTGCCGGATCTCTCGGACGTGCAGGTCATCCTGTACACCGAGTACGGCGGGCAGGGTCCGCAGGTCGTCGAGGACCAGGTCACGTATCCCCTGACCACCGCGATGCTCGCGGTGCCGCGCTCGAAGGTGGTGCGCGGCTTCTCGTTCTTCGGCGCGTCCTTCGTGTACGTCATCTTCGAGGACGGCACCGACATCTACTGGGCGCGCTCGCGCGTGCTCGAGTACCTGAACACCGTGTCGCAGCGACTGCCCGCGGGCGTGACGCCGACGCTCGGGCCCGATGCCACCGGCGTGGGCTGGGTATACCAGTACGCGCTGACCAGCGACCGGCACGATCTGGGCGAGCTGCGCGCGATCCAGGACTGGTTCGTGCGCTACCAGCTGACCAAGGCCCACGACGTGGCCGAGGTCGCCAGCGTGGGGGGATTCGTCAAGCAATACCAGGTCACGGCCGACCCGCACAAGCTGCATGCCTATGGCATCGATCTCGAAACGGTGATGCGGGCCATACGCGAGAACAACCGCGACGTCGGCGGCCGCGTCGTCGAGATGGCCGAGCGCGAATACATGGTGCGCGGCCGCGGCTACCTGCGCGGCAAGGAGGACATCGAGCGGATCGTGCTGAAGTCCGAGGGCGGCACGCCCGTGCTGCTGCGCGACGTGGCGCGCGTCGAACTGGGGCCCGACGAGCGGCGCGGAATCGCCGAGTTGAACGGCGAGGGCGAGGTGGTCGGCGGCATCGCGATGGCGCGTTACGGCGGCAATGCACTCGAAGTCATCCATTCGCTCGAGGAGCGCATTGCCGAGATCGCGAGCGGATTGCCCGAAGGCGTGAAGATCAGCACGGTCTACGACCGCTCACAGCTGATCCATCGCGCCATCGACACGCTGCGTAGCACTCTCCTCGAGGAGAGCCTGATCGTCGCGCTGGTCTGCGCGCTGTTCCTGCTGCACCTGCGCAGCGCGCTGGTGGCGATAGTGATGCTGCCGGTCGGCGTGCTGATGGCCTTCATCGCAATGCACGCGCTCGGTCTCAATTCCAACATCATGAGCCTGGGCGGCATTGCGATCGCGATCGGCGCGATGGTGGACGCCGCCATCGTGATGATCGAGAACGCGCACAAGCACATCGAGCGCGACGACGGCAACCGCTCGCGCCAGGGGCTGATATCCGACGCGTGCCGCGAAGTGGGCCCGGCGCTGTTCTTCAGCCTGCTGATCATCACGGTGTCCTTCCTGCCGGTCTTCGCGCTCGAGTCGCAGGAGGGACGGCTGTTCCACCCGCTCGCCTACACCAAGACCTTCGCGATGGCCGCCGCAGCGCTGCTGTCGGTGACCCTGGTGCCGGTGCTGATGCTGCTCTTCGTGCGCGGCAGCATCCTGCCGGAACGGCGCAACCCGGTTAATCGCGCGCTGATTGCCGTGTACCGGCCGGTGATCCGCCTGGTGCTGCGCCACAAGGCCGCGACGCTGGCGCTGGCCGTGGCCGTGCTGGCGCTCACGGCCGTTCCGGCCGGACGCATCGGCAGCGAATTCATGCCGACGCTGAACGAGGGCACGCTGCTCTACATGCCGACGACACTGCCGGGCTTGTCGGTGACGAAGGCCGCCGAGCTCCTGCAGCAGCAGGACCGGATCATCAAGAGCTTCCCCGAGGTGGAATCGGTGTTCGGCAAGGCGGGACGCGCGCAAACCGCCACCGATCCGGCGCCGATGGAGATGTTCGAGACGGTGATCAACCTCGCGCCCGAGCAGGCGTGGCGTCCCGGCATGACGGTCGACAAGCTGGTCGCCGAGCTCGACCAGGCACTGAAGTTTCCCGGCGTCAGCAACGCGTGGACCATGCCGATCAAGGCGCGCATCGACATGCTCTCCACGGGAATCCGCACGCCGATCGGCATCAAGGTCTTCGGCAAGGACCTGGGCGAACTCGAACGTCTCGCCAAGGAGATCGAGGCCGTGGTGAAGACGGTGCCCGGAACCACCAGCGCCTACGCCGAGCGCCTGACCGGCGGCTACTACCTGACGATCGAACCAAAGCGCGACATGCTCGGGCGCTACGGCCTGTCGATCGACGCCCTGCAGGGCGTGATCGCCAGCGCGCTGGGCGGCGAAATGGTCACGACCACGGTGGAGGGGCGCGAGCGATTTGGCGTGATCGTGCGCTACCCGCGCGAACTGCGCGCCGACCCCGATGCCATCGCCCGCCACGTCATGGTGCCGACGATGAGCGGCGCGATGGTGCCGCTCGGGCAACTCGCGACCGTGCGCGTGGAACTCGGGCCTCCCGGAATTCGCACCGAGAACGCGCTGCTCTCGGCCTACATCTTCGTCGACATCCGGGATCGCGACATCGGCAGCTACGTGGCCGAGGCGCAGCGCGCCGTGACCGAGCGCGTGCAGTTCACGCCAGGCTACTACGCGACCTGGAGCGGGCAGTTCGAGTATATGGAGCGTGCCGCGGCGAAACTGAAGCTCGTGGTGCCGATCACGCTGCTCCTCATCTTTCTGCTGCTCTACCTGAACTTCGGCCGGCTCACGGAATCGCTGATCGTCATGCTCTCGGTACCCTTCGCGCTGGTCGGCGGCGTCTGGCTGATGTGGTGGCTGGATTACAACTTCAGCGTGGCGGCGGCCGTCGGCTTCATCGCGCTGGCGGGCGTGGCGGCGGAAACCGGCGTCGTGATGCTGATCTATCTCGATCACGCATGGGAGGCGTTGCAGGCGAAGTGCCGCACGGAGGCGCGGCGACCCGGCGCGCTGGAACTCTACCAGGCAATCATGGAAGGCGCCGTCGAGCGCGTGCGCCCGAAGATGATGACCGTGGTTGCGATCATGGCCGGCCTGCTGCCGATCATGTGGAGCACGGGCACCGGCTCCGAGGTGATGCGGCGCATCGCCGCGC
The DNA here is from genome assembly GCA_016718385.1 of Gammaproteobacteria bacterium. Lineage (GTDB taxonomy): Bacteria > Pseudomonadota > Gammaproteobacteria > Pseudomonadales > UBA5518 > UBA5518. Next base: position 32,400 of record JADKDK010000004.1, on the reverse strand, counting down.
CGATGGTCGGCGGCATGATCTCCTCGACCGTGCTCACGCTCGTGGTGATTCCGGCCCTTTACGCCCTGCTAAAGCAAAGGAAGCTTGTCCGCGAGAGTGAAGCCACCAACCGCAAGCAGGCAGGCACTCAATCTGCAGCATGAGGAGCTCCGACATGAAGCACAAATCGTCCGCTCTCCGGTTCACAGCGCCTGCATGCGCACTTGCGATGCAGGTTCCCAATGGAAACGCGCTGTGTCGCGATGGCTCCGGCTGTCAAGGCTCCCGCTTGATCGACTGCGCCGGACTGGGATAACCTCGCCGCATGCGCAGCACCGCCCGAATCCGATCGCAACGTACAACGCGACCACTGGTGGCCGTGCTGCTGGCCGTGTGCGTCATGTTGCATTTCCTGCTGGGTTCGCTGTCGGAACTGCACGAATTCGCGGACCATGGTTCATCCGCACTGCTACATCACGACGATCACGCGTCGACTGATAGCGACCATCACGATCCCGCCACCCCGGCTGACTCGGGGTCCGGACTGCATGGGATCATGCACCTTGCGCATTGCTGTGGGCATGGCGGCAGCGCCGTAATCGACCAGCACCATGCGACGTCCGCAGTACCGCACCAAACGCTACGTCCGCAGCCGCTCTGGCTCGTGGCACCCACGCCCGAGCCGTCCAGTCCCTTCCGCCCTCCGATCGCGGTGTAAAGCCTGGCCGGCCCTGCGCCGGCGACAAGTCTTCACCACCCGTATCGGAGTATTCCCATGGACCCGAGATCCGCGGCATTTGCCGCCTGGGTCGTCGCCTGCTGCGTAGCCCTGCCCGCCGCGGCGGCGGACCGCCTGAGTATCGACGAAGTCTTCGCGCGCGTCGGCGAACTACACCCCGAATTGCAGCTGTTCGAGAACCGTGGCGAGGTGCTGGCGGCCGAGCGCGAGCGCGCCGCGCTACGCCCGCCGCTGGTCGCAGGGGCCATGCTCGAGAACGTGGCCGGCAGCGGCGAGGCGAGCGGCGCCGACTCCGCCGAACTCACGCTGAGCCTCGCCTCGGTGCTGGAGCGCGGCGGCAAGGCCGAAGCACGGGGCGATGTGGTCGCGCGCCGGATCGATGCGCTGGGCGCGGAACGCGAGGCACGCCGGCTCGACCTGCTGGCCGAGGCGGCGAGGCGTTACCTTTCACTCGCGTCCGCGCAGCGGATCGGCGCGCTCGCCGCCGCCGAGCGCACGCAGCGCGAGCGAACTGCCGATGCGGCACGAGCGCGGTATCGGGCCGGCGGCACGCCCGAGTCCGCGGTGCTGGCGGCGGAGGCGGCCGCTGCGCGCGCCGCCATGGACGAGCGGTTGGCGCAGGCGCGGTTCGAGGCCGCGCGCCTGCAGTTGGCGGCGCTGTGGGGCGAACGCGATCCGGATTTCGCCATTGACGCGCCTGCGCTGCTCGCGCTGCCCGCACTGCCCGGTCGCACCGAGCTGGCGCAGCTCCTCGAGGCCACGCCCGATATCACGCGCTTCGCCGACGAGGCGCGCGTGCGCGAGGCGCAATTGGCGCTCGCGCGCAGCGATGCCGCATTCGATCTCTCGTGGGAGCTCGGCGTGCGGCGGCTCGAAGCCGGCGACGACGTGGCGCTGGTGGCGGGTGTCTCGGTGCCGCTCGGCGCGCGCGCGCGCGCCGGGCCCGCGGTTCGCGCCGCCCGGGCCGAACTCGATGCCCTCGACACCGAGCGCGATGCCACGGTACGCATACTCTACGCCACGCTCGCCGAGGCACACGGGCGCTACAGCGTGGCCAACGCCGAGGTGCAGGCGCTCGGGACCGACATCATCCCGCGGCTCGCGCGAGCGGGCGAGGCCGCCGAGAAGGCTTACCGCGCCGGCGCGGCGACCTATGCCGAGTGGGCGCAGTTACAGGCCGAGCACGCCGCCGCGCTTCGACAGCAGCACGAACTTGCGCTGGGCGCCTGGTTTTCCCTCATCGAGATACAGCGGCTCACGGGACGCGCCTTCATCGCGGCTCCCGCCCGCGGAGAACACGGAGACATCGATCCATGAATTGCTTGAAACTTCTATCGTTCCTCGTGATCGCCACCGGACTTCTGGCCTGCGGCGACAACGGTTCCCATCCGGACAAGGAGCACGCGCACGAAGAGAGCGGGACGCACGACGAGGCAGCGGAGCCCGAAAAGGGCGCGCACGGCGGACGCCTGCTGCGGCAGGGGCCGGTCACGGTCGAGCTCGAGATCGCCGAGGACGGCATCGAGCCTACCTACCGGGCCTGGCTCTACCTGAACGACAAACCGCAGCCGTCCGGCGCCGGGCAGGTCGAGGTGGAACTCACGCGCCTCGGGGGCGTGAAGGAATCGCACCAGCTGCGCCCGCGCGAGGACGGCAGCCTGATGGCCGATACGGTGGTCGGCGAGCCGCACTCCTTCGACGTCGCGGTCAGCGCCCGCGTCGACGGGCAGCAGGCACGCTGGGAATATCCGAGCTACGAGGGACGCACGGTGATCGCCGGCGCGATCGCCGACGAAGCGGGCATCCGCGTGGCACCGGCCGCTGCCGGCGTGATTGCCGACCAGCACGAGGTGCAGGGCCTGCTGACACCGGTGGAGGGACGCCTGGCGCGTGTCGCGGCCCGCTACCCGGGAAGCGTGCGCGAACTGCGCGCGGGCGTCGGCGACCGCGTGCGCGCCGGGCAGGTGCTGGCAGTGCTCGACAGCAACCTCAGCCTCAGCAGCTATAGCGTGTCGACGCCGATCGACGGCGTGGTGCTCGCGCGCAACGCGGCGCTCGGCGGGGTCGCCAGCGAAGGCGACACGCTGTTCGAGGTCGCCGATCTCTCGGCGCTGTGGGTGGACCTGCACATCTTCGGCGCCGATGCGCAGCACATCGGTCCGGGCGCAGCCGTCACGGTCACACGCCTCGGCGACGGCCGCTCCGCCGAGACCACGCTCGAGCGCATCCTGCCCGGCACCGCGACGGCGAGCCAGAGCGCCGTGGCGCGCGCCTCGCTGCGCAACAACGACGGCATGTGGCGCCCCGGCGCCGCGGTACGCGCGCGTGTCACGGTCGCCGAGAAGCCGGTGCCAGTGGCGGTGCCGCTCGCTGCGCTGCAGACCTTCCGCGACTGGGACGTGGTCTTCGTGCGCGTGGGCGACACTTACGAGGTCCGCCCCGTGGAGCTGGGCCAGCGCGATGCCATGCAGGTCGAGATCCTCTCCGGCATCCGGCCCGGCGACCAGGTGGTGGTGGAGCAGAGTTACCTGGTGAAGGCGGACATCGAGAAGTCCGGCGCTTCCCACGATCACTGAGGACCGCGTCATGCTCGACCATACGATTCGCTTCGCCATCGCGCACCGATGGCTGATGCTCGCCCTGACGCTGGCGCTGGTGCTGGTGGGTGCGTGGAGTTTTACCCGACTCGCCATCGACGCCACGCCCGACATCACCAACGTACAGGTTCAGATCAACACCGAGGCGCCCGGCTACTCGCCGCTCGAAGCCGAGCAGCGCGTGACCTTTCCGATCGAGACCGCGCTGGCGGGCCTGCCGGGGCTCGACTACACGCGATCGCTCTCGCGCTACGGCCTGTCGCAGGTCACGGTGGTGTTCGAGGACGGTATCGACATCTACTTCGCGCGCCAGCAGGTCGTCGAGCGCTTGCAGCAGATCCGTTCGCAGTTGCCCGACGGGCTCGAACCCGGTATGGGCCCGATAGCGACCGGCATGGGCGAGATCTTCATGTACACGGTGGACGCGGATGCGCGAGCGCGCAAGCCCGACGGCAGCGCGTGGACCGCCACCGACCTGCGCACGCTGCAGGACTGGGTGATCCGCCCACAGCTGCGCAACACGCGCGGCGTCACCGAGGTCAATACCATCGGCGGCTTCGCGCGCCAGATCCACATCACGCCGGACCCGGCACGGCTGGTGGCGCTGGGATTCACGCTACACGACGTGGTGGCCGCGGTCGCGGCGAACAACCGCAACGTCGGCGCGGGTTACATCGAGCGCAACGGCCAGCAGTTCCTGGTGCGCGCGCCCGGGCAGGTGGCCGACATGGCGGCCATCGGCGACATCGTGCTCGACCGCCGCGACGGCGTGCCGATCCGCGTGCGCGACGTCGCGAGCGTCGGCGAAGGCCCGGAACTGCGCAGCGGCGCCGCCACGCAGAACGGGCGCGAGGTCGTGCTGGGCACGGTGTTCATGCTGATCGGCTCCAACAGCCGTGAGGTCGCGCAGGCCGCCGCGGCGCGCCTGGAGGAGGCTGACCGCAGCCTGCCCGCGGGCGTGTCGGCAAACCCCGTCTACGACCGCACCGCCCTGGTCGATCGTACGATCCGCACGGTAGCGAAAAACTTGGCCGAAGGCGCCCTGCTCGTGATCGTGGTGCTGTTCCTGCTGCTGGGGAACCTGCGCGCGGCACTGATCACCGCCGCGGTGATCCCGCTGGCGATGCTGTTCACGGTCACCGGCATGGTGCGCGGCGGCGTGTCGGGCAACCTGATGAGCCTGGGCGCGCTCGACTTCGGTCTGATCGTCGACGGGGCCGTGATCATCATCGAGAACTGCCTGCGTCGTTTCGGCGAATTGCAGCACGCGACCGGGCGCATGTTGACGGAAGAGGAGCGCCTGGAAACCACGGCGGCTGCGACCGCCGAGGTGATACGCCCCAGTCTGTTCGGGCTCGGCATCATCGCCGCAGTCTATCTGCCGATCTTCGCGCTCACGGGCGTCGAGGGGAAGATGTTCCACCCGATGGCGATCACGGTGGTGTTGGCGTTGAGCGGCGCGATGGTGCTGTCGCTGAGCTTCGTGCCCGCCAGCATCGCGCTGTTTCTGCGCGGACGCGTGCGCCACGAGGACACGCGCTTCATGCGCGCGGCGCGCCGCTGCTATGAGCCACTGCTGCGCGTGGCGCTGCGCCATCGCGTGACCGTCATCGCCGGCGCGCTGGCATTGGTGGCGGGCTGCGGCGCGCTGGCGCTGCGCCTCGGGAGCGAGTTCATCCCGGGACTCGACGAGGGCGACATCGCGCTGCATGCATTGCGTATCCCGGGTACCAGCCTCGACCAGGCGATCCGCATGCAGGCGCTGCTGGAGCAGCGCATCAAGCAGTTCCCCGAGGTCGAACGGGTTTTCGGCAAGATTGGTACCGCCGAGGTGGCCACCGATCCGATGCCGCCCTCGGTCGCCGATACCTTCATCATGCTGCACCCGCGCGAACGCTGGCCCGACCCGCGCAAGCCCAAGGCGCAGCTGGTGGCCCAGATCGAGGCGGCGGTCAAGCAGCTGCCGGGCAACAATTACGAGTTCACGCAGCCGATCCAGATGCGCATGAACGAGCTGATATCCGGGGTGCGCGCCGATGTGGCGGTGAAGCTGTACGGCGATGATCTCGAGACGCTGGTCGCGGTCGGCGAGCAGATCGAGGCCGTCGTCCGCGGCGTGCCCGGCGCGGCCGACGTGAAGCTCGAGCAATCGACGGGGCTGCCGTTGCTCACGATCACGCCGGACCGGCAGGCGCTGGTGCGCTTCGGCATGAACCCCGGCGTGGTTCAGGACACGATCGCGACGGCGGTGGGCGGTGAGGTCGCGAGCCAGCTCTTCGAGGGCGACCGGCGATTCGATATCGTGGTGCGCTTGCCGGAGACCCTGCGCCAGGATCCGGCGGCGCTGGCCGACCTGCCGGTGGCGCTCGGCGAGCAGCGCAACGCCGACGAATCGAGCCGCGCCGCCGCCTGGGCGGCGGGCAGCCCGCAGACCGTGCCGCTGCGCGAGGTCGCGCGGATCGAGATCGGCAGCGGCCCGAACCAGATCAACCGCGAGAACGGCAAGCGTCGCGTGGTGGTGACGGCGAACGTGCGCGGGCGCGATCTCGGCGGCTTCGTCACGGAGCTGCGCCAGCGCGTGCAGGACGAGGTGACGGTGCTCCCAGGCTACTGGATCGACTACGGCGGCACCTTCGAGCAACTCATCTCCGCGAGCCAAAGGCTGGCCGTCGTGGTGCCCCTGACGCTGGCGCTGATCCTCGCGCTGCTGTTCTGGGCCTTCGGTTCGATGCGTGACACGCTGATCGTGTTCTCCGGCGTTCCGCTGGCGTTGACCGGGGGCGTCGTGGCGCTGGCGCTGCGCGGCATTCCGCTCTCGATATCCGCCGGGGTGGGCTTCATTGCGTTGTCCGGGGTGGCGGTGCTGAACGGGCTGGTGATGATCGCGTTCATCCGCCGCCTGCGCGAGGAGGGCGCCTGCGTGGCCGATGCGGTGTTCGAGGGAGCGCTGGTACGCCTGCGCCCCGTGCTCATGACGGCGCTGGTGGCCTCGCTCGGCTTCCTGCCGATGGCCTTCAACGTCGGCGCGGGATCCGAGGTACAGCGTCCGCTGGCCACGGTGGTGATCGGCGGCATCATCTCGTCGACGTTGCTTACGCTGCTGGTTCTCCCGGCGCTCTACCGCTGGCTGCACCGCGACAGCGAGACGCACGACGAGATGCTGCACGGCTGAGCACCGCCGCTTGCGGTGTGCCATAACGCAGCGCGGTTTCGGCACCGGTACGTTCGGAGCGAGAATCAACGCTTTAGCTGAAACAATCTCCAGCAGGAGGCCGCACCGCGATCCCGTCACCGGCGAGACCAGCTACGTGTTGTCCTGCTTCAACCGCCCGTGATCCCGTGGGTCGGGCCTGTGGGTCGCCATTCATGGCGACTGCTGCCTGCGACGCCGCTGATGTCGGCATGAATGCCGACCCACGATGAATGCCGACCTACGTCTTGCGCCAGTTGTAGTGGTAGTAGACCACCGGGATCACGATCAGCGTCAGCAGCGTCGAGACGAACAGCCCGAAGATCAGCGATACGGCGAGACCGCCGAAGATCGGGTCGTCGATGATGAAGAAGCCGCCCATCATCGCGGCGAGCGCCGTGAGCGTGATCGGGCGCGCGCGCACCGCGGCCGCCGATATCGTCGCCTCCTGCAGCGACTTCCCTGCGCACACCTCCTGCTGGATGAAGTCCACCAGCAGGATCGAGTTGCGCACGATGATGCCGGCCAGCGCGATCATGCCGATCATCGAGGGCGCGGTGAACGGCTGCCCCAGCAGCGCGTGCCCGGGTATGATGCCGATGATCGTGAGCGGGATCGGCGCCATGATGATCAACGGCACGCCGTAGCTGCGAAACTGCGCCACCACCAGCAGGTAGATCAGCACCAGGCCCACGGCATAGGCCGTGCCCATGTCGCGGAATGTCTCGTAGGTGATCTGCCACTCCCCGTCCCACTTCATGCTCCAGCCCCAGGTCTCCTCGGGCTGCTGCGTGAGGTACTGCGTGATCGGCGCGCCGTCGATCGGCTTGCCGCCCAGCGTGGAGGCGATCGCGGCCATGCCGTACAGCGGGCTGTCGGTGCGGCCCGCCACGTCGGCCATCACGTAGACCACCGGCAGCAGGTTCTTGTGCTGTATGGTCTGCTCGCGCGTGGCCGGACGCACCGAGGCGATCTCCGACAGCGGCACCAGCGCGCCGCTCGCCGCGCGCACGCGCAGCGACAGCAGCGAATCGGCGCGCGCCTTGGCGTCGTCCGGCAGTTCGACACGCACCGGGATCGCGTATTTCGCCTGCTCGCTGTGCAGGAAGGACATGTCCTCGCCCCCCACGGCGGTTGCGACCGCGGCTGCCACGCTCTGCTGCGTCACGCCGAGCTTCGCGGCGCGCGCGCGGTCCACCTCCACCACGAGCTTGCGCTGCTGCGCCTCGATGGAATCGTCGATGTCGACCACGTCGGGCGTGGCCTGGAAGACCTCGCGCACCTCGCGCGCCACATCGAGCGCGCGCGGGTAATCGGGGCCGTAGATCTCCGCGACCAGCGGGGCCTGCACCGGCGGACCCGGCGGCACCTCGACCACGCTCACGGTGGCGCCGAAGGAGCTGCCGATCGCGGCGAGCTCTCCGCGCACCGCGGCCACGATCTCGTGCGACTTGCGCTCGCGCTGATGCCGCTCGGTCAGGTTCACCTGGATGTCGCCCTGCCAGGGCTGGCTGCGCAGGTAGTACTGGCGCACCAGGCCGTTGAAGTTGATCGGGGCCGCATCGCCGGCGTAGATCTGGTAGTCGGTGACTTCGGGCACCGCGGCGATGTGATCGGCCAGCGCCTGCAGCACGCGCTCGGTGCTCTCGAGCGGCGTGCCCTCGGGCATGTCGACCACGACCTGGAACTCGCTCTTGTTGTCGAAGGGCAGCATCTTCATGACCACCGCGCCGACGGCAACCAGCGAGCACGACAGCGCGATGAGCACCAGCAGCGCGCCGAGCAGCAGCCAGCGCTTGCGCGCGCCTGCCCGGCCGCCGAGCAGCGGCGCCATGACGCGCGTGAAGAAGCGCGCGAGCGCCGTATCCTGCTGATCGTGCGCGTGCGCGTGCGCATCGCCAGCGACGCGCAGGAACACGCGCCGGTACAACCACGGCGTGAACACGAAGGCCACAGCGAGCGAGATCAGCATGCCCGTGCTGGCGTTGATCGGGATCGGCCGCAGGTACGGCCCCATGAGCCCGCTCACGAAAGCCATCGGCAGCAACGCGGCGATCACGGTGAAGGTGGCGAGTATCGTCGGGCCGCCGACCTCGTCGACCGCGACGGGAATGGCTTCGGCGAGCGAATGCCTGCCGAGCAGCATGTGGCGGTGGATGTTCTCGACCACCACGATGGCATCGTCGACCAGGATACCGATCGAGAATATCAGCGCGAACAGCGAGATGCGGTTCAGCGTGAAACCCCAGGCCCAGGACGCGAACAGCGTGATCGCCAGCGTCACGATCACCGCGGCACCCACGACCACCGCCTCGCGCCATCCCAGCGCAAACAGCACCAGCACGATCACCGACAGCGTGGCGAAGAGCAGCTTCTTGATCAGCGTCTGCGCCTTGTCGGCCGCCGTCGCGCCGTAATCGCGCGTGATCGTCACGTTGACGTCATCCGGAATCTGCACACCCTTCAGCTGCTCGAGGCGCCGGATCACGCCGCCCGACACGTCCACCGCATTCTCGCCGGGCTTCTTGCCGACCGCGATGGTCACCGCGGGGTAGCGCGCCGCGCCCGCCGGATGCGCGGCCGCCGCTCCGGCGCCATGGCTCACGTAACGCACGGGCCGGTCGGAGCCGTCCGTGACGCGCGCCACGTCGCGCAGGAACACCGGCGCTCCCCCGTGCACGCCCACCACCACGTCGGCCACCTCCTCGGGCGTGACCAGGAAGGTGCCGGCCTGCACCAGCATCTCGTGGCCCTCGTCGACGATGCCGCCCGCATCGCGCGCGGCGTTGGCCGAGGCGAGCGCCGTGCGCAGATCGGCCAGCGACAGCCCGTATGCCGCGAGGCGCTGCGGATCGAATTCCACGCGCACCGCGCGGTCCGGGCCGCCGGTGGTGGCGATCTCGCGCGTGCCCGGCACGCGCTGCAGTTGCGCCTCGACCGCGTGCGCCACGCGCAGCAGATCGGCCGCACCCAGCGCGGGATTCTCGCTCCACAGCGTCGCGGTGAAGATCGGCACGTCGTCGATGCCCTTGGGCTTGATCAGCGGCGCACCGACCCCGACGCCCGCCGGCATCCAGTCCTGGTTGCTGTAGAAGGCGTTGTAGAGACGCACGATGGCATCGGTGCGCTGCTGGCCCACCTCGAAGCGCACGGTCAACGCGGCCATGCCGGGCGAGGATGCGGAGTAGATGTACTCGACGCCCTCGATCTGCGAGACGATCTGCTCGGCGGGCGTGGTCACCAGCGCCTCGACTTCCCTCGCGGACGCGCCCGGGAAGGGAATGAACACGTTGGCGAAGGTCACGTCGATCTGCGGTTCTTCCTCGCGCGCGGTGACCAGGATCGCGAGCACGCCGAGCAGCACGCCGAGCAGCGCCAGCAACGGCGTGATCTCGGTGGCGAGGAAATACCGCGCAATGCGCCCGGACAGCCCCAGTGGCTGCAGATCCCCGGCGCTCATTCGCCGGATTCCCCGGCTGGCGCGCCCTGCGCCTTGTAGGCCACCGCCGCCGCGAGCGGATCGGTGGCGACGCGCTCGCCCGCGGCCAGCCCCGCCAGCACCGGCACGCGACCGTCAGCCGCCGGTGTCCCGACACGCAGGTAGCGGAAACCCACGCGACCGTCCTCCCCGACCACGTAGGCGGCGTCGATCTCCCCGCGGCGCACCAGCGCCGCCGCGGGCAGCAGCAAGCGCTCCTCGGTGCCGGTCACGAAGGCCACCTTCAGCAGCATGCCGGGGTAGACGCCGTAATCACCCTGCGGCACCGTCGCCAGCACGCGGAAGGTGTGCGTCTCGGGATCGGCATTCGGCGAGATACGCAACTCCTCGATCGCGATGGAACCGTCATCGGGCAGCAGCACGCGGGCCTGGCGGTGCTTGCGCAGCTCACCGATGTGCTGGTGCGGCACGTCGACGTGCACGCGCAGGTGCTCGAGCGACACACCGGTGAGCAGCGGCGTGCCCACACCCACCGTTTCGCCGATCTGCACGTGGCGCGCCACCACGATGCCGGCATAGGGGGCGCGGATCACGGTGTTGGCCAGGCCTTCGCGCACTTCGTCGAGCGCGGCCTGGGCCGCCCGGGCCTTGGCGCGCGCCGCATCGAGATCCGCGCGGGCACGGTCGAACTGTGCCCTGGCGACCAGCTTCTTCGCATGGATCTCGCGAATGCGGTCGAACCCGAGTTGCGCCTCCGCGAGCCGTGCGTTCGCCTCGCCGAGCTCCGATTCGGCCGCCGCGGCGCGCGCCTTCTGCTCGGTATCGGTGAAGCGCACGATCAGCGCGCCCTTCTCGACGTGATCGCCGACATCGACGGGCAATTCCAGCACGCGCCCGCTCGTCTGCGCCGAGACCGTGGACTGGTTCAGGGCCTCGACCACGCCGTCGAAGAAGGTCTCGCGCGGCACCGTCGCCACTGCGACGGCCGCGGTCTCGAGGCTGGCCGACGCCGCGACCGTGCCCGCCGCGGGCGGGTTCCCGGACTCCGGGCAGCCCGCGAGCATGAGCGCCAGCAGCATCAGCGCGGCACGCGCGCAGCGGGGACGACGGATTGCAGGAAGCGATGAGGGATCGATTCGCAACGTCATGTCGGTGATTTCCGGTATGCTCGGACGCCAGCGTGGCGCCGCCGGCATTCTAGACGCAGCACGAGCGCCCGGGCCGCGCAACCACCGCAAACCTTGATCGAGAGCAATCCCGGGAGCATACCGCCATGACCGCATCGAGAGTCGCCGACTGGCATGCCGTGCTCGAGAGCGGCGACCCCACGAGCCTGCACGCACTGCTGGCCGAGGACGCCTGCTTCCACTCGCCGGTGGTGCACCGTCCGCAGCAGGGACGCGAGCTCACGGCACTCTACCTCGGTGCCGCGTTCCGCGTGTTTGCGGGCACGGATTTCCGCTACGTGCGCGAGATCGTGAACGACGCCGACGCGTGCCTGGAATTCACCGCGACCATCGACGGCATCGTGGTCAACGGCGTCGACCTGATCCACTGGAACGCCGAGGGCCGCATCAGCGACTTCAAGGTCATGATCCGTCCGTGGAAGGCGATCGAGAAGATCCGCGAGAAGATGGCGGCAATGCTGGAATCGATGTAGGTCCGGCTTCAGCCGGACAATTCCATCCGTAGGTCCGGCTTCAGCCGGACATTGTCCGGATGAATCCGGACCTACAGACGGTCGGCCTCGCGCAGCACCTGCACGTGCGCATCGACGCTGCGCGCCAGCGCATCGAGGTCGTAGCCGCCTTCCAGCACCGAGACGATGCGCCCGCCGGCGTGGCGCGCCGCCACGTCCGCGATCAGCTCGGTCACCCAGCGGTAATCGGCCTCGTGCAGCTCGAAGCCGCCCAGCGGATCGCGCGCGTGCCCGTCGAAGCCCGCCGACACGAACACCATCTGCGGCGCGTGCGCGTCCAGCTTCTTCAGCCAGTCCGCCTCGACGCGCTGGCGGAATTGCAGGCCGCGCGTGCCCTCTGGCAGCGGCGTGTTGACGATGTTCGGGCGGTCCACGTCGTGAGCCCGGTGCGGGTAGAAGGGATGCTGGAAGCTCGAGCACACCAGCACGCGCGGTTCGTCCTTGAAGATATCGACGGTGCCGTTGCCGTGGTGCACGTCGAAATCCACCACCGCGATGCGCTCCAGGCCGCTCGCCAGCGCCTCGTGCACGCCCACCGCGACGTTGTTGTAGAAGCAGAAGCCCATCGCCTGCGCGTACTCGGCGTGATGACCCGGTGGGCGCACCGCGCAGAACGCGTTGGCGAGCTTGCCCGAGAGCACCGCCTTCACGGCCGCGACCACGCCGCCCGCAGCGCGCGCCGCGGCATCGAGCGTGTAGATGTTCAGCGCCGTGTCGGGATCGGCCCACGACAGGCCCTCGGGCGGGTGCAGCTTGTCCAGCGCGGCGAGGTAGCGCTCGGGATGCGCGCGCGCCAGCGCCTCGCGGCTGACGTGCACCGCCTCGTGCTCCTCGAGCTCCGACAGCAGCCCCGAGGCCTTGAGGTAATCCATGATCGCCGCCAGCCGCGCGGGCGACTCCGGATGCCAGTCGCCCATGTCGTGGCGGGTGCAATCCTCATGCGTGAAAAGACCGGTCGTCACAGCTGACCTCATACTGCGTGTTGCTGCCCGAAGCATACTACAGCGGTGCGCATCGGCAGGATTCGCGCCGCTTCATTGCACCAGATCAATGCGGCTGGCGATGGCCGGGGGCAGTCTGCCTGCCGTGGGTCCGGCTTCAGCCGGACATCTGGATCGATCTCCCGGAGGATGTCGCGATGCAGATGCAGGAAGACATGGTCCGCACCATCGAGCAGCACGTGCGCGACACGGCGGCGGAAATCGGCCGCGACGAGTTGTCGCCGCGCCTCATCGCGGCGCTGCGCAAGGTGCCGCGCGCGCGCTTCGTGCCCCCGGGCGAGGAGCGTTTTGCCTTCAGCGACTCGCCGCTGCCGATCGGGCACGGGCAGACCATCTCGCAGCCGTTCATCGTGGCGCTGATGACCGAACTGATCGACCCGCAGCCCGGGCACCGCGTGCTCGAGGTGGGCAGCGGCTCCGGCTACCAGGCCGCAATTCTCGCCGAGCTGGCAAGCGAGGTGTACGGCATCGAGATCGTGCCGGCGCTGGCGCGCCATGCCGCCGACCTGCTGCGCGAGCTCGGCTACGCCAACGTCACCGTGAAGGCCGGCGACGGCTGGCACGGCTGGCCGGAGCACGCGCCCTTCGACGGCATCGTGGTCACGGCCGCCGGCGTGGGCGTGCCGGAACCGCTGAAGCAGCAGCTGCGCATCGGCGGCAAGCTGGTGCTGCCGGTCGAGGACGAAGCCGGCTGGCAGAACCTCGATGTGATCGAGCGCACCGGCGAGAAGAATTTCCGTACGCGCCACGTGATCCCGGTGCGCTTCGTGCCGTTGACGGGCAAACATTGAGATCGACGATGTGGGTCCGGATTGATCCGGACAACGTGTTTTGCCGGTAATATCCGCCCGCATATACTGCTGCCACGCCAAACGATGCAGCCACTCATGTCCGAAGCATTGACGATAGCGATCGACGCCGTCGCGACGCCCGAAGCGCCGCGGCGCCGGCGTGCCGAGCCGGCGGCAACGAACGCCGCGCCCTTCGCGCAGCACGTCGCCGCCTTCTACCCCTATCCCAACCCGCAACAGACTGTCATGGGCGGATCGGCGCGTACCGACGGCGAGGAGCGCGGCCCGGCGCCGGCGGGCAAGGCCGCTGCCCTCGCCAGGCGCCGCAACGGTCGCGGGCAAGCCTGACCGGCACATGCCGCGCGTCGCGCGCGTGCGTTAACTCTCCGTAAATTGCTGCGGCGCGCTCCCGCTGGCTATAGTGCCGGCTCGGTATTCACCCCTCAGTCACGCCGCGGAGGCCAGCCTCATGTCGATCTACACGCCCATTGCGAAGGAAGGGGAAACGCGGCGCGTGCTCGCGCTGCGCAGCCCCATCGACCTCGAACCGATCGGCGAGCTCGTGTGCGCGAACCGCGAGGACGTGCAGGCCGCCGTGGCGCGCGCACGCGCGGCGCAGCCCGGGTGGGCCGCGAAGAGCTTCGCCGAGCGCGCCGAATACATGAACCGCGCGCTGAAGGTGCTGCTGGCGCGGCAGGACGAGATCGTCGACACCGTGGTGCGCGAAACCGGCAAGGCGCGTTCGGACGCGATGAGCATGGAGATCTTCGCCGCCGCGGATTCGCTGTGCTACTACGCCAAGAACGCGCAGAAATTCCTCAGGACGCGCAAGGAGCGCGTGCACGGCCTGATGGGCATCGCGAAGCAACTGCGCATCGTGTACCGCCCGCTCGGCGTGATCGGCATCATCACGCCGTGGAACGGCCCGTTCGTGCTCGGCATGAACCCCTCGGTGCAGGCGCTGATGGCCGGCAACACCGTGGTGCTGAAGGGATCCGAGGTCACGCCCTACTCGACGAAGCTCGTGGAGGACGTATTCCGCGAGGCGGGACTGCCGCCGGGCGTGCTGCAGGTGCTGATGGGCGACGGCCAGACCGGCGCGTATCTCACCGAGGCCGGCGTGGACAAGATCTCGTTCACCGGCAGCGTGCGCACCGGGCGCCTCATCGCCGAGACCTGCGGGCGCCAGCTCATTCCGTGCACGCTCGAGCTCGGCGGCAAGGACGCCATGATCGTCTGCGAGGACGCCGACCTGGATCGGGCCGCCGCGGGCGCCATCGTGGGATCGTGCATGAACACCGGCCACTACTGCTGCGGCACCGAGCGCATCTACGTGGTCGAGAAGGTCTACGACGCGTTCCTCGCCAAGGTGATCGAGGGTGCGCGCAAGCTGCGCCAGGGCAACGCGCTCGGCTTCGAGGAGGACGTGGGCGCGGTGTTCTGGGACAAGCAGATGGAGATCATCGAGCAGCACGTCGAGGACGCGGTCGCGAAGGGCGCGACCGTTCACGTCGGCGGACGCCGCAATCCCGAACTGAAGGGTCTCTACTACGAGCCCACCGTGATGAGCGGGGTCAATCACGACATGCAGATCATGCGCGACGAGACCTTCGGCCCCGTGCTCTGCATCCAGAAGGTGCGCGACGTGGAGGAGGCGCTGCTTCTGGCCAACGATTCACCCTACGGGCTGAACGGCAACGTGTGGACGCGCGACAAGGAGAAGGGCTTCGCGATCGCCGCGCGCATCGACACGGGCTCGGTCTCGGTGAACGACATGGCGATGTCCTACGGCGTGCCGGCCGCGCCCTTCGGCGGGCGCAAGGAGAGCGGCATCGGGCAGGTCAACGGCGAGACCGGCGTGCGCGGCTACTGCCATGCGATGCCGATCCTCATCGACCGCTTCGGCGGCAAGGAGTTGCCGAGCGGCTATCCCTACACGCAGAAAAAAGCCGAAGGCATGAAGAAGCTCATGAACTTCCTCTGGAACACGCCGGTGGGGCGGTGGTTGTCCTGAGCGCTGTTGTCGCCAGTGGCGACCCGGGGTTGCCGAATGGCGACCTACGGCCCCCCCCCCCCCCCCCCGCCTGCCGTCGCCAATGGCGACCCACGGGGTGTCGCCATGAATGGCGACCCCCCGGGCGGCCATCTGCGGACGGGGGCCCGCCCCAACGCCCTTGTCGCCATAATGGCGACCCCGGGGGCGGAGTTACGCGGTGAAGCGCTCGCGCAGCTCGCGACGCTCCGCGGGGCCCACGCCCATCGCCTCGTCGAGGAAACGCTCCAGCGAGCCGTAGTCGCGCCGGATCGCCTCCAGCGCCGCTTCGATGTACTCGCGGCGCGTTTCCATCATCGGGCGGATCAGCTGCGGATCCAGTCGCCCGCCGGCCTCGCCGCCGTACTTGCGCAGCACGCGCTCCATCTCGCGCTCGATCGGGAAATAGCGATCCGACAGCAGGTAATCGGCCACGATATCGTCCTCGGCCACACCCAGCGCGGCCAGGATCATCGCCGCACCGAAACCGGTGCGGTCCTTGCCGGCGGCGCAGTTGATCATGAAGCCGCCGTCCTCCAGCGCGAGCAGCTCGCCCAGCATGCGGCGGAACTGCGGCGCGTGGTGGCGCACGAACTCGCGGTTGATCTCTTCCATGAACGCCGCCATGTCGGCGGGCGCCGCGCCGCGCTCGGCGACCTGCTCGAAGAACGAGCTGGTGCTGCCCGGATCGACGGTGAGCCCCACGATGCGCGTCGAGGGCGGCAGCCGCGTCGGCTCGATCACGTGCTCGTCCTCGCGGCGGAAATCGCAGCAGACACGGATGTCCAGCGCCGCCACGACTTCCTGGTCGCGCTCGCTCAGGGCCGCCGTGTGCCCGGAGCGGAACAGCCGGCCCCAGCGCACGCGCCGGCCGTCGGCGCCGCGGTAGCCGCCCATGTCGCGGAAATTGGTGCCGGCTTGCAGCGGCACGTTGCGTTGCGCGGCGGTGAGGCCCTCGCCCTGCTCGGGCTGCAGGTGGAAATAATGCCGCGGCCCCTCGAGCCCCGCGATGCGCACGCCGGGACGCGCCGCGCGCGCCACCGGCTCGGCCCCGGGCGCCGCATCGGGCGCGGAGTGGGCGCGGACTTCCACGCCCGCGTCGCTGAACTCCTCGGTCCAGCTCAGGAGGTAGTCGCCCTCGGGAGTCTGCTCCACGTGTATCGGAAATGCCTTGCTCATCGTCTCCAGATTTCCTTGCCCAGTCCGCTTGTCCAGAATGCATCGGTCAGCCGCGTGATGAATTCGACCTGCCGTTCCGCGGCCTCGGCACCCAGCGGGTCGATGTCCAGGAGTCCGCGGTACAGCGGCGCCATGGTGACGTAGGACATCACGATATTGTTGAAGCCCATCACGATCCACGGGCGCAGGCGCGAGGCGCTGGGGCTCAGCGCGACACCGGAATCCATCGCGCTCGAGCTGCTCTCGATCAGCGGCTTGAACAGCTGCTCGATGATCAGCTCCGAACCGGGGCCGCCGGAGAGCGCCTCGTGCTGCAGCAGGCGCGCGAGGTTGGGGTTATCGATGTGCATGCGCACCAGCCGCGCCTGCCAGCCGCGGATGCGCTCGGGCGTGGCCTCGCCCTCCTGCAACTCGCGCAGCGGCGCGTTGAACTTCTCCAGCAGCCGCGCCAGCACCGCGTGATACAGCGCCTCCTTGTTGCGGAAGTGATTGTACAGGCTGGGCGAACGGATGCCGACGCGCTCCGCCACATCGCCGAGCGATGCCGCCTGGTAGCCCTTCTCCGCGAACAGGTCTTCGGCCACGTCGAGCACGCGCTCGGCGGTTGGTTTCATCAAGGCACCCCGTGCAGCCCGGATCGTTGAAGCGGCGCGAGTATAGCACCCGACTAACGAGCACTAGCCCATACCCATTTCTTGATCAACTGTCATGTTGGCTTGATTGACTTGGTCAGGGCGGGGGGAAAAGATGGGCGCCCGATAAAAGTACGCGAGCGGAGAACCCACACCATGCTGGACATGATCATCAGGGGCGGCAGCGTCATTGACGGCAGCGGAGCGCCCGCGCGCCTCGCCGACGTCGGCATCCGCGACGGACGCATCGCCGCGATCGGCACCGTGACGGAGGCGGCGCGCGAGGAAATCGACGCCACGGGCCTCACGGTCGCGCCGGGCTTCGTCGACGTGCACACGCACTACGACGCGCAGGCCTTCTGGGACCGCACGCTGAGCCCCTCGTGCTATCACGGCGTGACGACGGTGATCGCGGGCAACTGCGGCTTCAGCATCGCGCCGCTGAACGGCAACCCCGAGGACAGCGAGTACCTGATGCGCATGCTGGCGCGCGTCGAGGGCATGCCACTGGAGAGCCTGCGCGAGGGCGTGCCGTGGAACTGGCGCAGCTTCGGCGACTACCTCGACGCGCTCGACGGCAAGCTCGCGATCAACGCCGGCTTCATGGTCGGGCACTCGGCGCTGCGCCGCTACGTGATGGGCGCGCGCGCGGTCGGCAGCCACGCCACCGGGGCCGAGATCGCCGCGATGCAGGAACTGCTGCGCGAATCGATCGCCGCCGGCGGGCTGGGCTTCTCGAGCACCGTGTCGCCGACGCACAACGACGCCGACGGCAAGCCGGTGCCCTCGCGCCATGCCACCGACGAGGAGTTGTTCGCTCTCGCCGGCGTGGTCAGCGAGTTTCCCGGCACGCTGCTGGAATTCCTGCCGGGCGTGGGCAGCTTCAGCGACGACGAGAAGCAGCGCATGACGAAATTCGCGCTCGCCGGCGAGCGCACCGTCAACTGGAACCTGCTGAACCCCAGCTCCCTGATGCCCGACATGCACAAGGCCCAGCTCGCCGCCAGCGACCACGCGGCCGCGCGTGGCGCGAAGGTGGTGGCGCTCACGCTGCCGCAGCCGATGAAGATCCGCCTCAACCTGATCAGCGGCTTCATCTTCGACGCGCTGCCGGGCTGGCCGCAGGTGATCGGCATGCCGCTGCCCGAGCGCAAGGCCGCCCTGGCGGATCCCGCGGTGCGCGCGAAGCTGGACGCCGGCGCGCACTCCCCCGAGGCCGGGGTGCTGGCGGCGCTGGCGAACTGGGGTTCGTGGACCATCGACGAGGCGTTCGAAACAGCGAACAAGCCGTGGCAGGGCAAGACCATCGGCGAGCTCGCCGCCGCCCGCGGCACGGCGCCGCTGGACGCGCTGCTCGACCTGGCGCTGTCCGAGGATCTGCGCACGTCCTTCGCGCCGCCGATCATGGGCGACGACGACGAGTCCTGGCGCATGCGCGGCGAGGTATGGCAGGACCCGCGCACCGTGATCGGCGCCTCGGATGCCGGAGCGCACCTGGACATGATCGACACCTTCGCCTTCTCGACGCAGGTGCTGGAGCACGGCGTGCGCGAGCGCGGCCTGATCAGCCTGGAGCAGGCCGTGCACCAGCTGACCGAGGTGCCGGCACGCATGGTCGGGCTGAAGGAGCGCGGCCAGCTGCGCGAGGGCTTCTGCGCCGACGTGGTGGTGTTCGACGCGGGCACCATCGCCAGCGGCCCGACGCACACGCGCTTCGACCTGCCCGGCGGCGCCGGCCGCCTGTACGCGGAGGCCGTGGGCGTGGCGCACGTGATCGTGAACGGGCGCGAGATCGTGCGCCACGGCGCCTACACGGGCACGCCGGGCGGCAGGGTCCTGCGCTCGGGCCGCGACACCGTCACCGCGGGGTAAGCCGCCATCGACGCCAGGATGCACAAGGAGGGGCGCCGCGGCGTGATGCATGTCGCGGATGCCTTCGTGTACTCGATGCAGGGATTGCGCGCGGCGTGGGTGCACGAGACGGCCTTCCGCCTGCAATGCGCGATGCTGGTGCCGCTGGTGCCGCTCGCCTTCCTGATCGCGCGCAGCGCCGTGGAGTTGTCGCTGCTGCTCGGCGCCTGCGGCCTGGTGCTGATGGCCGAGATGTTCAACTCGGCGATCGAACGGCTGGTGGACCGCGTGAGCACCGACATCCACCCGCTCTCCGGCCAGGCCAAGGACCTGGGATCGGCCGGGGTGTTCATCGCGATGATGCTGTTCCTGGTGGTCTGGCTGCCGATCGGCTGGGCCAACCTGGCCGGATGACCACTCCGTGGGTCCGATCCCGTGGGTCCGCATTCATGCGGACAGGTGCCATGTCCAATGCTGCTGTCGCCATGAATGGCGACCTACGGATTTCGCCATGAATGGCGACCTACGGACTTTGGCAAGAATGGTGACCGACAGATGTCGCCATGAATGGCGACCTACGGGGCGTGTGGGTCGGCAGTCGTGCCGACAGACACCATCGACGCGCTCCCGCGGGGGAGCGCGACGATCAGGGATCAGGCGGCTTGCTGCGCCAGTGCCTTGATCTGGCCGTTCAGGCGGCTCTTGTGCCGCGCGGCCTTGTTCTTGTGGATGATGCCCTTGTCGGCCAGGCGGTCGATGACCGGCACGGCTGCCGTGTATGCAGCCTGTGCCTTCGCCGCATCGCCTTCCTTGATGGCCGCGATCACGCGCTTGATGGACGTGCGGACCATCGAACGGAAGCTGGCGTTATGCTGGCGCTGCTTCTCGGCCTGGCGCGCGCGCTTCTTTGCCTGCACAGTGTTTGCCACGTTGAACCCTCGAAAATTCTGACCGGGAAAAAAGACGGCGGATTATTCGCGGTCGACCCCCGCCTGTCAAGGCAAAGGGGAATATGCACGGGGCGCACGGCTCAGATCACGACGAGGTTGTCGCGATGGATCAGCTCCTCGTCGTCGCTGTAGCCCAGCACCTCGTGGATGCGCCGGGTCGACAGCCCCATGATGCGGCGCGCCTCGTCGGCGTCGTAGTTCACCAGGCCCTTGGCGACTTCACGCCCGTCGGGGCCCACGCAGGCGACCAGCTCCCCGCGCGTGAAATCGCCGCGCACCTCGCGCACCCCCACCGGCAGCAGGCTGCGGCCCGATTCGCGCAGCACCCGCACGGCGCCCTCGTCGAGCACCAGGCGCCCGCGCACCTGCAGGTGGCCCGCGAGCCACTGCTTGCGCGCCGCGATCGGCTGCTGCGAGGTATGCAGGAAGGTGCCGATCTCCTCGCCCGCGGCCACGCGCAGCAGCACGTTCTGCGCGCGCCCGCCCACGATCACGGTATTGGCGCCGGAATGCGCCGCCAGGCGCGCCGCGCGCACCTTGGTGATCATGCCGCCGCGCCCCAGCTGCGTGCCGCTGCCGCCGGCCATGTATTCCAGCGCCTCGTCGTTGGCATCCGCGTGGTGCACCAGCGGCGCCTCGGGATCCTGGCGCGGGTCGCGCGCGTACAGGCCCATCTGGTCGGTGAGGATCACCAGCACGTCGGCGTCGATCGCGTTGGCGACCAGCGCGGCCAGCGTGTCGTTGTCGCCGAAGCGGATCTCGTCGGTGGCCACCGTGTCGTTCTCGTTGATCACCGGCACCACGCCGAGCTCGATCAGCGTCTTCAGCGTGCTGCGCGCGTTGAGGTAGCGCTGGCGACTCGCGAGATCGTCGTGCACCAGCAGCACCTGCGCGGTGCGCAACTCGTGGCGATGGAAGAAGGTCTCCCAGGTCTGCACCAGCCCCATCTGCCCCACCGCGGCGGCGGCCTGCAGCTTGTGCATCTCCGAGGGGCGACTGCTCCAGCCGAGCCGCGCCATGCCCTCGGCCACCGAGCCCGAGGACACCAGCACCAGCTCGATGCCGCGCGCGCGCAGCGCCGCCATCTGCTCGACCCAGTCGGCGATGGCCTCGCGGTGCAGTCCGCGGCCGCCGTCGGTCAGCAGCGCGCTGCCGATCTTGACGACCCAGCGCCTGGCGCGGGTGAGTTCGCTGCGATCATTCATGGGAGTATTGTGACAAGGCGGCGAGGCGGCGCGCAGCCGGCAGCAATGGTGAATATGTCGTACGTGGGTCCGGATTTATCCGGACAGGGCATGCCGCCCACCCGATGTCCGCATGAATGCGGACCCACGAAATGCGGGCCTACGCGCGGTATTCGACCTCGACGCCATCGTCGTCGTCATCGTCCCAGTCCTCGTCGGCACCGTCCTCGGCCGGCAGGCCCTTGCGCGCGCGGCGGCGCGCCTCGGCCAGCGCCTCGATGCGCTCGCGCGACTCGGCCTGCATGCGCTGCTGCAGTTCCTGCTCGGCGGCTGCGAGCTCCGGATCCTCCTGCTCGCGCAGGCGCTGCTCCTCGATGTGCGACATGATGCGCGCGCACAGCTGCTCGGTGCCGTCGGCCGCCAGCGCGGAGATATGGCACGCGGGACCTTCCCACGCCAGGCGCTCGATGATGTCGGCGCAGACCTGCTCCATCTCCGCGAGCGGCAGCAGGTCGGTTTTGTTCAGCACCAGCCAGCGCTCGCGCGTGGCGAGCGTCGGGCTGAAGCGTTCCAGCTCGCGCTCGATGGCGCGCACGGTCTCGACCGGATCCGAGCCGTCGAGCGGCGCCACGTCCACCAGGTGCAGCAGCAGGCGCGTGCGCGTCAGGTGCTTGAGGAAGCGGATGCCGAGGCCCGCGCCTTCCGAGGCGCCCTCGATCAGCCCGGGGATGTCGGCGATCACGAAGCTGCGGTGCTGCCCCACGCGCACCACGCCGAGGTTCGGCACCAGCGTCGTGAACGGGTAGTCGGCGACCTTGGGTTTCGCGGCCGAGACCGCGCGGATGAAGGTCGACTTGCCGGCGTTCGGCATGCCGAGCAGGCCCACGTCGGCCAGCACCTTCAGCTCGAGACGCAGCGTGCGCGCCTCGCCCTCGGAGCCCGAGGAGCTCTGGCGCGGCGCGCGGTTGGTGCTCGACTTGTAGCGCGTGTTGCCGAGACCGTGGAAACCGCCCTGCGCCACCAGCAGGCGCTGGCCGGCCTTGGTGAGATCGCCGATGACCTCGCCGGTGTCCTCGTCGAGCACCGTGGTGCCCACCGGGACCGGCAGCACCAGGTCGTCGCCACTCTTGCCGGTGCAGTTGGCGCCCGAGCCCGACTTGCCGCTGTCGGCGCGAAAGTGCCGCGTGTAGCGGTAATCGACCATGGTGTTCAGCGCGACGTCGGCCTCGAGGAAAATGCTGCCGCCGTCACCGCCGTCACCGCCGTCGGGACCGCCGAAAGGCACGTACTTCTCGCGGCGAAAGCTCACGCAGCCGTTGCCGCCCTTGCCCGCCTGCACCTGGATGGTCGCTTCGTCTACGAATTTCATAAACAAAAACCCCGCCGTTGAGGCGGGGTCTCGTGGGGTCGCCGCCGGCTCAGGCCGGGACGATGTTCACGGTCTTGCGGTTCAGCGCGCCCTTGACCCGGAACTCCACGCGGCCGTCGGCCTTCGCGAACAGGGTGTGGTCCCGCCCCAGGCCGACGTTCTCGCCCGGGTGGAACTGGGTGCCGCGCTGACGCACGATGATGTTGCCGGCCTTCACGACCTGGCCGCCGAAACGCTTCACGCCAAGGCGCTTGCTTTCCGAATCACGACCGTTGCGGGTACTACCGCCTGCCTTCTTGTGAGCCATGAGACTACTCCTTGACGCTTAGCCTGCGTTGATGCCGGTGATCTTGACTTCCGTGAACCACTGACGGTGTCCGGTCTCGCGCTTGTAGTGCTTGCGGCGGCGGAACTTGATGATCCGGATCTTGTCGTGGCGGCCTTGCTTGACGACTTCGGCCGAAACCGTGCTGCCGGCAAGGTAGGGGCTGCCGACCTTCACGTCACCGCCGGCGCCGACCAGCAGCACCTTGTCGAAGGTGACGGTCTCGCCCGTGGCGACTTCCAGCTTCTCGAGCTTCAGCGTTTCGCCTTCCTTCACGCGGTGCTGCTTGCCACCGCTTTCGATCACTGCGTACATGTCATTTACTCCGTTGTCGCGCCTGCGTGCCGTTGTAATTTACCCGTCAGGGCTTGTCGGCGACCGTTCGCCGGGGCATCCAGGCACCCCGAAACGTGTCCGGGGGTTTGCTCAGGGCCGCGCATTCTAGGTGATCACCCAGCCCGCCGGCAAGCCACGCAGCCAAGCGGCGTGAAAAGTTGGCCCGGTGGGCGTGCCGCCTTCGCCGCAACGGCGCGGCGGGACCGGGCTCCGATCCGGCGCGCCGAGGGCCGGGGCCGTGCCGCGCGCGGCCGCCGCCTTGCACATCCATGTGCGGCGGCTACGCGTGTTGCCGAAATCGCTCCCGGCGATTTCGGCATCCACATGTCCGCTCGCGGCACGGCCCCGGCCCTCGGCACGCCTACCGTTGGCGGTTCACGGCGCATGCGCAGCTTCGACCTGCACCGGCATGCAGGGTTGTAACCGGCCGTCTCATCGATCTCTATTTCTATTTCTCGCTCTCAACGTCAGTGCTGTGTACCACCGAGGCAGCCTGTGCCACGGTGGTTCTCGTGCGAGGACCGTCTGCGGCAGGGATGCCGCAGTCGAGCCTACAGGGGATGGCGGATTCACGGCGTGTCCGGGCCGAGGGGAGCCAGCGTGGCACAGGCGGGCAGTCAGGCGGGCAGCCAGGCGGGAAGGTTTGACAGCCGCCGGCACGGTTCCTAGCATGCCGTCGCCCCACGATCATTCGAGCACGCGATGGACTACATCTCACCCGCCATCCGGGACGATTTCGCCGCGGTCAACCGCCTGGTCATCGAGCGGCTGCATTCGGACGTGGCGCTGGTCGAGAGCATCGGGCAGTACATCGTCGAGGGCGGCGGCAAGCGCATGCGCCCGCTGATCACGCTGCTGTGCGCCCGCGCGCTGGGCTACCCGGGAACGCAGCACGTGGAGCTGGCCGCGGTCATCGAGTTCCTGCACACCGCCACGCTGCTGCACGACGACGTGGTCGACGTCTCGGCACTGCGGCGCGGGCGCGCCACCGCCAACGCCAACTGGGGCAACGCGCCCAGCGTGCTGGTCGGCGACTTCATCTATAGCCGCGCCTTCCAGGTGCTGGTCGGCATCGGCGACATGGACATCCTGCGCCTGATGTCCGACACCACGAACATCATCGCCGAGGGCGAGGTGGAACAGCTGGCGCGCGCCGGCGACCCCGACGCCACCGAGGCGCAGTACACGCAGATCATCGGCAAGAAGACCGCGGTGCTGTTCGCCGCGGCCGCCGAGGGCGCGGCCATACTCGCCGGCGCCGGCGCCGACACCCGCGCGGCCATGCGCGACTACGGCATGAACCTGGGGCTGGCGTTCCAGCTGATCGACGACGTGCTCGACTACACCGGCGACCCGCAGGCGATGGGCAAGAACCTCGGCGACGACCTCGCCGAGGGCAAGCCGACGCTGCCGCTGATCCACGCGATCGCCCATGCCGCACCCGCCGCCGCGACCGTGGTGCGCCAGGCGATCCTGGGGCGCGACCGCGACGCGCTCGCGGACATCGTCGCCTCGGTGCAGTCCTGTGGCGCACTCGATTACACCCACCAGCGCGCCGTGCACCATCGTGATCTCGCCCTGGCCGCGCTGAACAACGTGGCGGACTCGGCGTTCCGCCAGAACCTGGAGTCCATCGCGCGGATGGCGGTGGATCGCGTTTCCTGAGCCTGCGCCCGGTCACGGATCGCAGTGACCGCGCATTCGGCTATATACTGCTGATCGCCCAACCCAAGCGAAGCCGCCCGGGATGATCAACGACAAGCGCCCCGTCGAGAGCCTCCGCGCCGTCCCGGCGGATTCCGCGCGCACGCTGCTGACCGAACTGGCGCGCATCACGCGCCAGGGACCTGCAGCAGCGGCTGGACCCGATGTTCAGCGCCTGCGACGATTTCTTCTTCGACCTCGCCAGCCGCGCCCGCAGCAACGCGGACCAGAACCGCTACTTCGAATCCCTGCGCGAGGTGCGGCTGAAGAAAACGCGCGTGGCAGCAGATTTCCTCGCCGGCGTCAACAGGGATTTCTCCGGTTTGGGCCAGCGCACGGCGCCGCAGGTCGTGGCACGCAGGGGCAAACCCTGCAAGCCTCGATCTCGAGCTGGTCTCGCACGACCAGATGGAGAAGGACGTGCTGGTGACGGATATGGTGGCGCGGGCGCGCATGGAGTGGCAGCAGGAGCTGTTCCAGCTGCGCGAGCGCCTGCTCA
The DNA here is from genome assembly GCA_016718385.1 of Gammaproteobacteria bacterium. Lineage (GTDB taxonomy): Bacteria > Pseudomonadota > Gammaproteobacteria > Pseudomonadales > UBA5518 > UBA5518. Next base: position 6,904 of record JADKDK010000004.1, on the reverse strand, counting down.
CGGTCTGCCCCCCCTTCGCCGAAGCGCAGAACCCCTTCGATCCGGGCCGAATCACCGCAGCATTCACGTCCGCGGCGGGTGCTCGAGGTCGAGCTCGACATCCTGAAGATCCTCTACAAGCAGTTCGACCGCACCGTGCTGCTGCACCTCGACGAGGTCTACGCGCCGGCCAACCAGCGCCTGATCGAGGCCAGGCTGCTGCCGAACCTGACCCCGCTCAGCCGGCGCCCCGCCAGTGAAAACGGCCCCGCCGGACATGCGCGCCGCCGCCGGGGGCAGGCGCCCGCGGCACCGCAGCGGCCAGCGCCAGCGGGCGGGCGCTGGCCCAGCAGACCGACCGGATCGGCAGGGGACATCGGCATCCCCGAGAGCGACCCGGAAATGCGCGAACTCGCGCAGGTGCTGCGGCGCCTGCACGACGGCGGCATCCGCCTGCCGATGCTGCAGAGCCTGCCGGTCGCGCCGGCCGGCCCGGCCAACCCGCCGCTGCCGCGCGACGAACTCGTGTCGCTGCTCGCGGATGTCAGCCTCGGCGCGGGAGCCGCCGGCGGAGCCGCGACGGCGCCACCGGACATCCGCCACGCCATCGAGTCCATCATCGCCAGCCGCGGCCAGCTGAGCCTCGGGCAGGCCGACGAGGACATCATCAACGTCGTCGCGATGTTCTTCGACGTCATCCTCGACGACCGCAATCTCCCGCTCGAGATCCAGGCGCTGGTGAGCCGCCTGCAGCTGCCCATCCTGCGGGTGGCGCTGAAGGACCGCAGCTTCTTCACCGACCGCAAGCACCCGGCGCGCCAGCTGATCAACGAGATCGCGCGCACCAGCATCGGCTGGGAATCGAGCGACCGCGACGAGCAGGATGCGCTGTTCATCCGCCTGACCGAGCTGGTCGAGCAGGTGCTGCAGGGCTCGGCCGAACACGCGGACGTGTTCGAGAAATGCCTGAACGACCTGATGGGATTCATCTCGAACCAGGATTCGCGCGCCGGCAAGCTGGAGCGGCGCACCCGCGAGCAGGCCGCGGCGCAGGCGCGCAGCGCCCAGTCGCGCGAGGCGGTGAAGACGCTGCTGAACGAGCGCCTTGCGGGCGCCGCGCTGGCGCAGGACATCGCGGACTTCCTGGTGAACGACTGGCAACAGGTGCTGTACCAGCGCCACCTCAAGCACGACGAGGACAGCACGGAATGGCGCGAGGCCGTGCAGATACTGGATGACCTGGTCTGGAGCGCCCAGCCGCATCGCGATGCCGAAGCACTGGTACGCCTGCGCTCGATGCTGCCCGGCCTGCGCGCGCGTATCGCCGCCGCCCTGGAACACGCGGGCACGGACATCGGCCGTGGCGGCGAAACGCTGAAGCAGCTGACGGCGGTGCTCGCGCGCCTGCACACGGGCCAGGGTCACGGAACTCGAGACCAGACCGCTCAGTGAACGGCAGAAGCACCTGATCGACCCCACCCCGGCGCAGAAGCCGTGGGAGGAGATGACCGCGGTGGAGCGCCAGTTCGTGCGTCACCACCAGCTGCTGGGCGAGCAGCTGCTGAAGGTCGACGCGCTGGAGTTCGGCACCTGGGTGCAGTACGACGATCTGCGCCAGGGCATGAGCCGCCGCTGCAAGCTCTCGGCAAAGCTGACCGCCACCGACACCTTCGTCTTCGTGAACCGCATGGGCGCCAAGGTGCTCGAGAAGCCGCGCAAGTCCTTCGCCTACGACCTGCAGATGGGCTATGCGCGGATCCTCGATACCGAGAACTTCTTCGACCGCACGCTGGAGCGGATTACGTCGAATTTGAGGAAGCTGGCGGGGGAGTAAAGAGGGCGGTCGCAAAGCCCTGCACGACCTCGACCGACACGGTGTAGGAGCGCGCCATGCGCGCGATATCCGGCCATGGGCCGCTACACCCGAAAATCGCCGTATTCGCGGGGCCGGAAGGCGTTTTGCGAGACCCTCAGAAGCGGGCGCGAGCTCTTCGTCGCAATTGCTGACCGCCCGGGCTCATCCCGGCACCCTGTTCATTATCAACCCCGCCAGCCGCTCCGCGCCGATCCGGTCCACGGCCTGGCGCACCGCGCGCGTGCGCGCGCTGCCGTAGGGCACCACCAGCACCGTGCCGTCGAGCCAGCCGAGCAGCGGCTGCACGGATTCCAGCGCCGGCGCCTCGGGAAGGTCCAGCACGATGAAGCGGTCGCTGTAGCGTGCGCGCGCGGTGCGTACCAGCTCCTCCATGCGCGCGCTGGCGAGCAGGCGCGCGTCGAGCATTTCGTTGCCGTAGGGAATCACGCGCATGCGGGCCACGCCCGGCGCATAGACGATGTCGTCAATGTGCATGCGCTCATAGGCCAGGTAGTCGGTCAGACCGATATCGGGATAGGGGCACCAGCAAGCGGTTCAGGGCGGTCGGGTAGGGGTTGCACTGGACCAGCAGTGCCGTGCGCCGGTGTTCGGCGGCCAGCGCCGCGGCCACGTTCATTGCCACGTAGCTCGCGCCCGCGCCGCGCACGACCCCGGTGACGCCGACGACGAAATTGCTGCCTGCGCGCCGCGCCGAGAGTTGCTGGACCAGCTCATTGAATTGCGCCAGCGTAGCCTTGTTCCGCGTGAGCGGGTGCACCACGCGGTGCGCCTCGAACTCGACTTCAGAGAGGCGCGAGACCTCCTTCATCTCCGTGATGCGAGCGCGGTTGGCCCCGATGATCTCGTTGAGCCCCGTGGCCTGCTCGGGTCGCTTGGTCACCGTCGTCTCCCTGGCGTTGCAGCGGGCCCTCAGGCCACGCGAAGTGAAACGATGCAGGCCGCGGCGGTGAGCAGCCCCAGCAGCAGTGCGCCGGCACGCCGCCACCGGGCCGCCGGGTCGGCCATCGGATCACGCCACAGCGGCAGCTCCACCAGCGCCTTGACCTGCAATTCATCGGCAAGCCGCACCAGGCTCTTGGCACCGCGGACGCTCAATGCCGCCAGCACCAGGCGCGCGAATGCCAGCAGCAGCCCCGCCGCCAGCGCGAGCAGCACCTGCTGCCAGACCGGCAATCCGCGGCCCACCCGGGCCTTGCCCGGGGAGGAACTGACCACGAAGGGCAATTCCGGCCCCTGGCGCATGCGCTCGACGGTTTCGGCGTGCCGCGCCAGGCCGGTTTCGGCCGCGCGCAGCTCGGCATCGGCGGCCGTGACCGCCCGGTCCAGCTGCTGGATCTGCTCGTTCTCGCCTTCCAGCCGCACCAGCTCGCCGCGCGCCTCCTCGATCAGGCCGCGCAGCTGCCGTTCACGGCGGCGGTTGTCCTCGCCGGTGCTGAGCAGGTTCGCCAGCTCCTCCTGTGCGCTCGCGTGCCGCGCCACCAGCCCGGCGCGCCGGGTGCCGGCTTCCGCGAGCGCCTCGCGCGCTTGCGCGACGCTGCGCGACAGCGCGTCGACCTGCTGCTGCGCCTTCGCATGCTCGGCCCTGGCGCCCTCGAGCTGCGCTGCGCTACCGGCCTTGCCCGCGATCTCCGCAGAGGCGACAGCGGTCCGCGCCAGGGCGCCCTGGGCCTCCTGGAGCTGGCGCTCCAGCTCCTGGACGCCCGTGGCGTCCGGCCGCGCCTCATCGATCGCAGTCTCCAGCTCCTGTACCCGTGCCTCGAGCTCGGCCTGCCGGGTGCGAGCGCCGCGGATCTCGAGGGCCAGCGCATCGGCCTCGGCCTGCAGCTTGCCGAGGCGGGCACCGGCCGCGGCGTTGCCCCCTTCCGGCATCGCGGCGAGTGCGTCGGCGAGCGCCCGCTGTGCACCGCCCTGCCGCTCGCGCACTTCCTGCAGCTCGCGCTCCAGGTGCGTGGCGTCGGCCTCCAGCGCGTCCGCCAGCGCCTGGCGCGTCTGCTCCACCAGCGTATCAATCAGGCCCTGCAGCGTCTCGCGCACCGCGGCGGGATGCCCAGACGTCCACCCCAGTCGCAGCTCGCGCCCGCGCGTTTCCACGCTCAGCTCGCCATCGGGGTGCCGCGCGGCGAGCGCGCGCAGCTGCCCGAGCGCGGCGGGCATCGCGCCCAGCTCGTCGCTGCCAAAGGAAAGCACCGCGTCGGATACGTAGGTACGGGGCAGAAACGGGCCGGCGGCAAGCAGCGCGAGCACTGAAAGGCAGAACACCACGAACAGCGAACCACGCAGGCGGACACCCTCCCGGCGCATTGTCTCGATGAGTCCCGCCTTCATCCCCGATTCTCCCAGTCACTCGAAACCGTCACGGCCTTCGGTGCGGAATGCAGTATAGCCGCTGCAGGAACGGCATCCGTCTCCCGTAGGAGCGGGCCATGCCCGCGACTGTGCATTATGCGATCGCACATGGTCGCGGGCATGGCCCGCTCCTACAAGGGCGCGGCGAGGTCGATGCCCTTGATCTCCAGCACCAGTTCGCGCAACCGCTCGTCGGTTTCTCCGCGCGGGGGGTTCTCGGCCTGGCGGCGGATGATCGGGCGGCTGCGGATCACCTCCAGCACCAGTTCGCAGGTGACCGGCTTCATTTCCTCGGCATAGCCGTACACCAGCGCCATGTCGCAGATGTTGTTGATCGCGCGCGGGATGCCGCGGCTGAAGTAATAGATGGCAGCGCGCGCGTAGCGGTCGAAGAGCTCCTCGGTCGACCCCGCCACGGCAATACGGTGGCGGATGTAGTTCTCGGTGCCCTCGAAGTCCAGCGGCGTGATGTGATGCTCGGCCGAGATGCGCTGCGCGAACTGCAGCATCTCGGGCAGCGCGATGGTCTCCTGCAGTTCCGGCTGTCCCACCAGCACCAGTTGCAACAGCAGCTCCTCGCCCACGTTCATGTTCGACAGCAGCCGCAGCTCCTCGAGCGTCTCGGCGTCCATGTTCTGCGCCTCGTCGACCACCAGCACCACGCGGCGCCCGGCCTTGTGCTCGTTGGCCACGAAGTCGAGCAGGCGATGATGCATGCTCACGTTGTCACGGTTGCCCAGCTCCAGGCCATAGGCGGTCAGGATCCAGTGTCAGCAGGTCGCCGTAGTTGCGGTGGGTGTTGGTGACCACGCCGATGGTGAGGTTGCCATCCATGCTCCGCAGCAGGTGGCGGATCAGTGTGGTCTTGCCCGAGCCCACCTCGCCGGTGATCAGCGTGAAGCCCGCCTGGTTCTGCAGGCCGTACTTCAGCATCGCGAGCGCGATCGCGTGCTGCTTGCTCAGGAACAGGAATGCGGGGTCGGGGGTCAGGGCAAAGGGCTTGCGCGTGAGACCATAGTATTCGAGATACATCGAGATCCTGTTTCCTTGAATCCGGCCGCCGGGAGCGCAGCCGTTACCGGTTCGGGGCCAAGACTATAGCGTTGGCCGCGATCCGCGCAACTTCGGGGCCCTGTGCTACATTTCCGTAGGAGCGGGCCATGCCCGCGACTGTGTCTTATGCAATTGCACATGGTCGCGGGCATGGCCCGCTCCTACACACGCCCCACACCGTAGAGCCATCGGACAGAACCCCTGCAATGAAAGTCATGGTCACCGGCACTGCCGGCTTCATCGGCAATGCCCTCGCGATCCGCCTGCTCGAACGCGGCGACGAAGTGCTCGGCGTCGACAACCTGAACGACTACTACGACGTGCAGCTCAAGCGCGACCGGCTGGCGCGCATCAGCAGCCACCCCGGCTTTCGGGACGCGCGCATCGACATCGAGGACCTGGCGGCCATGACCCGGGTGGTGAAGGACTTCCGCCCCGAGCGCGTGGTGAACCTCGCCGCCCAGGCCGGCGTGCGCTACTCGCTGACCAATCCGCACGCCTACATCTCGTCGAACATCCAGGGCTTCGCTGAACATCTCCGGAGCTGTGCCGTCATCACGGGGTCGAGAACCTAGTCTATGCCTCCAGCAGCTCGGTCTACGGCGCCAACACCCGCATGCCCTTCTCGGTGCACGACAACGTCGACCACCCGGTGAGCCTGTACGCGGCCAGCAAGAAGGCCAACGAGCTGATGGCCCACACCTACAGCCACCTGTACGGGTTGCCGACCACGGGCTGCGCTTCTTCACGGTCTACGGGCCGTGGGGCCGCCCCGACATGGCACTGTTCATCTTCACGCGCAAGATCCTGGCCGGCGAGCCGATCGACGTCTTCAACTACGGCCAGCACCAGCGCGACTTCACGTATATCGATGACATCGTCGAGGGCGTGATCCGCACCCTGGACCAGCCCGCCGCCCCCAACCCCGACTGGCAGGGCGATGCGCCGGATTCCGCGACCTCGAAGGCGCCCTACCGCCTCTACAACATCGGCAGCAACAACCCGGTGGAGCTGCTGCGCTACATCCAGATCCTCGAGGATTGCCTGGGCCGCAAGGCCGCGAAGAACCTCCTGCCGCTGCAGCCCGGCGACGTGCCCAACACCTACGCCGACGTGGACGCGCTGATGCAGGACGTGGGCTACAAGCCCGCGACCCCATAGAGGAAGGCGTCGCCCGCTTCGTGGAGTGGTACCGCGGGTATTACGCGTAGGAGCGGGCCATGCCCGCGACCAAAAACCCGCCGAACGGAAGATCGCGGGCATGGCCCGCTCCTACGGGCAAGCTCTGCCTGCTGCTACCGATCGCCTACGGCCGCCATCTTCGCGCTGTCCTCGATCCCGGACACCACCGCCCCCGAAACCGGCCTGGAACGCGCGCTGCACTGGGCATCACCGGAACTGCAGAACCTGCTGCACATCCCGCTGTTCGGCGGGCTGGCGTGGTGCTGGCACTGGGGCCTTCAGCCCTGGCTACGAAGCAAATCCTGGCGCCTTTGCGCGGCCCTGGCCGTGACGCTCGCCTACTCGGTTCTCGACGAAGTCCACCAGCTCGGCGTGCCCGGGCGCTTCGGCTCGCTGACCGATGTCGCCCTGAACGCGATCGGCGCCGTGCTGGCGCTCGCCGTGGTCGCGGCGCGCCGGCACGGCAGA
>JADKDK010000003.1 GCA_016718385.1 Gammaproteobacteria bacterium | reverse complement strand
GGCATGTGGGGCGGCGAGATCTTCATTTTTCCGAATGTCATGATCCTGCCGCATGCCGGCAATGCTACGGTGACCTACCGGGTGCGACCCGCAGGCAACGATCCCGATCGTTGTACATTCGAGATCTTTGTCACGAAGCTATCCTCTGCGCCGTGAATGCCGCGCGCGACCTTGCAGCGGGTGACCGACCTCGATGTCCCTGAGCAGGTGCTGGAGATACCGCGCCAGGATCTCGGCAACATTCCGCGCATGCAGAAAGGGTTGCACTCTCGCGCCATGCGCCAGACGTGGCTCGCGAGTCACCACGAAAGATGATCCTCAACATGCACCGAGAAATGGACCGGTATCTGCAGGCCTGAACGGATATTGCCCCGGCGCCCTGCGGGATTGCATTTCTGGTGATGAGCGGATGTTGAATGGAACTCGTGGTCTTCGATCTGGACGGGACGCCTGAACCGTGACTCGGCGCTGTCCGCTCGCACCGCCGAAACACTGCGCCGGCTCGCCGATCGGGGCATCGCCTACACGGTGTGACGGGCGGGATGTTGCACGGCTCGCGCGAGATCTTCAAAGGGCACGGTTTCAGGCTGCCCCACGTCCTGAAGAACGGCGGATGATCTGGCACCCCCGACTCCGGGCGCTACAGCCATGTGAGCATCCTGACGCAGGGCGAGATCCAGCACGTGCTCGAGGCTGGTGATGGCCCACCGCATCACGCCGTTCATCTTCACGCTGGAGCCGGGCAACAGGCACGTGGTCCATCACGCGCCGCTGCAGGGTTCTGCCGAAGAGGGGCTGGTGAAACACTACGCAAAGCAGGCCGGGCTGGACGTCAGGCCGGTTGCCTGGATTGCCCGGGACAGCCGACATCACCAACATCAGCGCTATCGGCGCGCGGCCACTGTCCAGAAGATCGAACGCCTGATCGATGCGGAGTAACACCGTCGTCTTATGCTGGCGCCGCGCTCGAGGGGGCGAACACCTGGGCTGGATCGACATACATCACCAGCCGAGGCCAGCAAGGTGGCGCAATCCCTCCAACTCAAGGCGATCTCGGGGCCAGCCGCGTTATCTGCTTTGGCGACGGCGACAACGACCAGCATGTTCGCCATGGCAGACGAGAGTTATGCGCCCGTCAATGCCAAGCCCCGGGTTAAAGCTGCCGCCACCGCGGTCATCGGGCATCACGACGAGAACGGGATAGCGGAATTTCTGCGCGACCGGTTCGAGCCATGACAGCGCCGGGCCGGTTTCCGGCCCGAAGTCGCATCGGCTCGCTCAACATTGCACACCGGATCGCGGTCCGTGTGCGCCGTCTGGATAGACTCATCGGGGATGGAAAATGACCGTACCAACAATAACGGGTCGCCTCGACTCGACCTGAGCGATGTCGAGCAAGGGGCAGCAAGTTGGTCGGCGGGGACAACTGCGGGCCCTGCGCGCAGCGGACATCCGGCGCTGGGTGATGGCGATGGATTACGTCAATCCTATCCACTGGGACCAGAAATTCGCCAGCCAGACGAAATTCTGGCGATACCGTCGCGCCGCAATCGATAGCGGTGGCGCTGGATTATAGCCGGCCGCCAGCCGGCGTTGGCAACGCATTCCCGGCTCGCATCTGATCTTCGGCGGCGAGGAATGGTGGTGGTATGGCACCCACATCAGACCGGGCGACAGGCTGGTCCGGAGCGGCGCTTCGCCGGCTACAAGGTGACCGACACCAAATTCGCCGGCCCGACGATGTCCTCCAACGGCGACACGATCCATCGTAACCAGCACGGCAACCTCGTTGCCTAAGGCGCGCTCGACGGCGATTCGCTACCTTGCGGCCGAAGCCGAGAAGCGCGGCATGTCTGACAACCTGGTGGGCGAGTCAAGAAGCGCTGGAGCAGGAGGGAGACTCGCCGAGATCGACCGGATCCGCCATGCCTGCCTCATGTCGAACCGCGACGGCTTTTATCGCCGCATTTCGAGCAGGTGCAGGTGGGCGACAAGCTGCCGCGCCGCGTGATCGGGCCGCACAGCATCGCGAGCTTCACCACCGAGTATCGCGCTTTCCTGTTCAGCATCTGGGGCACGATGTACTGGTATGCGCCGGGGATCAAGCGATCCCTGGATCATTCAGGATCCCGGCTGGGTCGGGGGCTTCGGCTTCGACGAGAACTCGCACTGATCGACCCGCGCGCACGCGATGGCCTCTATCTCAAGCCTCGCGCGGCCATATCGACGACAGCAAGGCGAGCGAGGTCGGCATGTCGCGCGCCTATGGCTATGGCGCGACCAAGGCGGCGTGGAACATGCGATTACCACGCTTTCTGGGCCGGCCACGACGGCATGGCGTCACGCCAAGTCCGATTTCCGCGGCCCGGCCTTCGAAAGCGACGTGACCTTCATCGACGGTGAAGTCGTCGACAAGATCGAGAACTCGCGATGGGGTTTCCCGGTCGTCCGGTTAATGTCAGGATGAGCAACCAGGCGGGTACGACAGTGGTGACTTCGCTCAACGAGGTCGAACTGCCGTACTGAGGGCCCTGACCGGGTCAGGCGGGCGCAGCGTTCAGGCAGTTTTTCAGTGGCGCCAGCCACGCAGGCGGTGCCAGCATCGCAGAGCACGATCTCATTGTTGATGAAGCGCCCTGTTTCGACGCCAGAACACATGGAGATTGGCGATGTCGTCGGCAGTGCCGTGCAGCAGCAATTGCATACCCTGTACGCGCTTATAGGTCTCGTCGGGCAGTCCAGCCTTGTTGGCGGGTGTTTCCATGATGCCGGCTCGACCGCGTTCACGCGGATGCCATCGGCGCCGAACTGGCTGGCCATGCCAAAGGTGATCGGGTTCAGCGTCGCCTTGGTGACGCCGTAGGCCGTGGCGGGCACGTTGGCCGCCATGGAGGACTGGTTGATGATGATCCCCTGCCCTGAGAGGGCGGGGCGAGCGCTTGCCCCAGGATCAGGGGCGATGCTGTTGATGGTGAGGAAGTACAGCCACTTTTCGAGACTCAGATGCTCAAAGCCCTGGGCGATCTCGCCGTACGCGAGGCCCGCATTGTTGATGAGCACGTCGAGGTGTCATGCTCGGCGCAAATCTTCGCGCCGAACGCCTTTATGTCATTTTCGACGGACAGATCTAGCTTGTGGGTTTCGCAGCTCACACAGATTGATCTCCCCGACGTATCGGCGAGGCCTGTTCGTTGATGTCGACAAGGATCAGATTTGCGCCTTGCTCCCGAAGGCACGCGCGATCGCACGGCCCAGTCCGGCTGCTCCGCCGGTCACCAGCACCAGTTTTCCTTTCAGGCCTGTGTCCATTCTCCGCTCCTCGAAGGCAAATTGAGGGTGATCGCGTTGTTGATGACCATCCAGCGTAGACGATATTCTCACCCAGACGGGTTGCAACCGCCACGTCGGCAGGCCGGCCAGGCGCACCATCAGACAGAATTTCCGCGTTGTAACCGGACCATCCATGGCTGATCAGATCGTCATCACCGAAAAGAGCAGCCAGGCGAAAGATGTCCGCATCGCGGTCGGCTCTCGCTACGGTACATTCTTTCGGCCGAAGGTCATTTGTTCGAGCTGCGCCGAACCCGAGGATGTCGTGCCGGCCTGGAAGGCGCTGGTCGCCGATCCTGCTGCGGCCCGAAGGCCTCTACGGCACGCGCCCGGCACGGGGGCAACAAGGCCGCCAGGCTCAAGGCCATTCGCGAGGCCCTGCGCACGGCGCGGCGGGTGTGGCTCGCGACCGATTGCGATCGCGAGGACAGCTCATCGGCCAGAGATTCTCGAAAGCACTACAACTACCGCGGGCAGGTCATGCGGGTGCTGTTCACTGCCCCGGACACGCAGACCATCCGCGATGCGTTCGCCCGGGCAAACCCAACAGCGAATATGCCCACCTGTACGCCGCCCGCCGGCGCCGGCAGGCCGATCAGATCTATAACCTGTCACTGACCCGCACCGCGACTGTCATCCTGGGCCGTGGTGCGCGCGGTGTGATAGGGGTCGGTCGCGTGAAGACGCCGACCCTTGCCATCGTGTGCCGTCGCGAGCTGGAAATCCGCGATTTCGTGCCCGTTGCCTATTTTGAGATTGTCGCGAGCGCAAGAGTGGAGGGTGGTGAATTCCAGATTTGGCACGCGCCGCCCGGAGCGCATCGTGCGACGGGAGATGGCCGAGGAGGTTGTCAACGCCGCCCGGGGTTTTGCGGGCCCGCTTGGCGTGCGCGTCGAGGACAAGCGGCAGGGGGCCGCCGGGCTGCACGATCTGCCGTCACTGCAGAAATTCTGCGGCTCGCGTTTCGGCTGGCCGGCAGCCAAAACGCTCGACGTGGCGCAGCAGCTCTACGACGGCCCGGGCAAGAAGATCATCACCTATCCGCGTGCCGAGGTGCGCTATCTGCCCGAAAGCCTGATCGCGGATGTGCGGATCGTGGCCGGTCTGCAGGCGGGCCAGTCGTTCAGCAAGATCCCCGTGCCTTCACCGGCGGTGATCCGCAAGGGCGCCAGCGGCAGTTTCCATGACAAGGGCCTGCAGGGCGCGAGCCACCACGCCGTGATTCCGAACATCAACACGGTTGATGAACTGCGGGAGATCTGGCCGCGCCTTTCGCCGGACGAAGAAGCTGTTCGACCTCATTGCGCGGGCGTACCTGGCCGCCGTGATGCCCGATTTCCAATACCGCCAGACCAGCGTCGTGCTCGACGTCCGCGGCTTCGGCATTCGCGCCTCCGGCCGCCAACCCATCGTTCCCGGCTGGCGCGCCGCGTTCCGCAATGGCAGCCCGCAGACGAGAAGGGCGAAGAGGCGCAGCTGCTTCCGGCGCTGCGTAACGGCGAGACTGCACAACTGCGCGATCCTGTCATAGAGGACAAGGAAACACGGCCGCCGCCGCGTTACAACGAAGGCACCCTGATCGAGGCGATGCAAAACGCCTGGCGCTTAATCGACGACGAACTGCTGCGCGAACGTCTCCAGCAAGCGAAGGGTATCGGAACCCGGCAACCCGAGGCCGAGATCATCGGCGGTCTGAAGAAGCAGGGTTCCTCGTGGAGGGGAAACACATCATTTCCAGCGCGCGGCCTGAATCTGTTCGGGTTCTCGACCGGGCCGATCGGGCGCTGGTCGACCCGGGAGTTACGGCGCAACTCGAATGTCTGCTAGACGATGTCCTGACCGGCAAACAGGAGATGGTCGATGCGATCGATGCCGTGTGCGATGTCGCCCGGCGCATCATCGGCAAGCTCAAGGAGGCGCCGTCGCGGGAGGACCGTCCTTCTTGCTCAGCGCCGCAACCGGTGGCGCGGCGAGTGAACGTGCGCCAACACCCGCGATGAAACGTCTTGCCGCCAGCATCGCTCGCCAGAAGCACATCAAGCCCCCGCGTGGCTGCACGAGGTCCCCAACCATCTGCCGCTCGTTTCTCGATCAACATGCGCCCGGGAAAGCGGCAACAGCCGTGTCGAACCGGATCGAAATCGAGCCAAGTCGCGAAACGTGGCAAACGGGCACGCAACAGCACGCGCAAGTCGTGAGCTCAAAGGCACGCCAAGCTGCCATCACTGATCCAGCCAATATCATATTTACCATAATATACATTATGCGCACTCTCGGGTGCGTCAGGGCTAGAGCGGATATCTCGTCCCCGGCGCTGGATTCGCCGGGTATTCCCCGTCGTTATCGGTGATGAATCGGCTCCAGCGCCAGCAATCGATTGCCGAGCCGTCGCAGTCTTCACCTGGGCAATTCCAATCGGCAGCGATCCAGCTAGATTTCGGCCAGACACGCTCGCAATGCAGACACCAGCAATGCGACTCGTTGGCGAAGCCTTCAAACAATGGGTGTTCGTTATCGGTGTTCATGTTTTGACAAGGTAAAGCCTACGGGGCTGCTGTTCTACGGTTTCTGGCGTAATCGATTGTTTGCGGTACGCTTCCAGCCGCGCCACCAGTGCAGATGCTACCAGATAGTCCTGATTCTCGATAACGGTGGCCGTTACCAAGTCGCCACGTGGCGTCCTGAGTTCGCCGTCCCGGAACATGAAGCCCTCCCAGCCGGGATACTCGCCACCACGCGCGGCGCCAGAACGGCAACACGCGGCGCACCGTATTTCTCATAGCGGCGGATGGTGCGCAGGCTCACGTCGAGGAATTGCGCTGCGGCTCGTTGATCGAATCCGGCGCGATGGCGCAGATACGCGAAGTCAGACCCGCTCATGTCCGGCAGCGTCCTGGGCCGACTCACATATCCGGCCTGCGGCCGGATACGCGAGTCTTGCCAGGACAATTTGTCCACGGCTCAGGCCGATGCCGCGACTCGCGGCGATCGGGCGGATCGATGAACGAGCCGCTGCGCAAAGGCCCATTCCGGGATGCTGGCCGGCTCGGCCTGCAGGATGCGGATCAATGGCACCACGTTGCTGCGATCCAGCGATTCCTGCCGCAGCGCGATATCGATGCCGTATTCCAGAAACGCCTTGCGGTGCCGGAAGTACGTTGCCTTCGGTAGCGTTGAGCGCAAATCTTCGCCACAGCGCCACAAGGCATACGTGCCGCGCAACCGTGTGGCAGCTTCAGATGTTCTTCGGTCGACAGTGCGATTTTGCTCTTTCATATCTAGCCTTCCTACATACTCGCCATACAGTTGCCGTGCCCGTACTGGGGTCAAGTCGGCGGCGGTTTCTATCGAAGTTTCTCTAGCTCTTTGCTCTTCAATCGCAGTTCTAATCGCAGCTTGTTGTTTGCCCACTTCGCCAGCGGCGTTGTCCAGCAGTGCTTCGCGCAAACGGTGTTGGGGACTTCGATCTCTTCGCCCCTTGCTGTACGCCTTGAGCGCCCAGCGTTGCGAGTGTTTGCCCCAGTAGATGGTCCCTCCTTTCATTTGCGGCCGGCCGTGCCGCGTTCTGGATTTGTACTCTGCGGCCCGGATCCACGCCAGCACATCCGAGCGCGTCGGCAGTTCAAACGCCTGATTGATATCGACGGTGCTGATCCGGTACGCCCGGATCGCACGGCCTCGAGGTCGGCCACGGATGGCGCAATATCGAGTCGGCAACAGATCGCGGTAAAGGCATCGTAGACCAGCGCCATCAGGGTAAGCGTCCGGTGAACACCGTCTCGACGACACGGTAGCGCGGCGCGACGATTACTGCCCCGGAGAGGCACAACCCATTGTGTCCACAAGCGGTTCATGGACACAAACCCACTCAATGCGATTCGCCCCTGGCGGTGTCCGGGGTCCTTACCGCCCGCCACAGCCTCGCGTTCAAGCGCGGTGGTCGAACTGGCCCTGCAGCCGGGCGCATCGGTTGCCCGCATTGCACGCGAGCACGACCTGAACACCAACCAGGTGTTCGGGTGGCGCCGCGCTTACCAGGATGGCCTGCTCGGTGAGTCGGGATCCCCGGCCCTGCTGCCGGTGGAGATCATGTCTGCACCGCTCGCCGAGACGGCGGATGGCGAACCGACTGCGCGTGCGCAAACGGGTGACGGTGTGCTGGTGATCGAATCCCGTCACGGACGCCTGCGCGTGGCAGGGGCGCGCAGACGCCATGACGCTGCGCCTCGTGCTGGAGCAACTGCTGCGATGATCGCGCTGCCGGCGGGTACGCGCGTCTGGCTCGCCGCCGGCGCGACGGATATGCGCCGCGGCTTCGATGGCCTGGCTGCCTGGTGCAGACACAGCTACTCGCGGATCCGTTCTCCGGACAGCTGTTTGTCTTCCGCGGTCGCCGCGGTGATCGCCTCAAGGTGCTGTGGTGGGACGGTGACGGGATGTGCTTGTTCGCCAAGCGGCTGGAGCATGGCCAGTTCTTCTGGCCGCAGACCCGCGAAGGCAAGGTCGCGCTCTCGCCGGCGCAGCTCTCGATGTTGCTCGAAGGCATCGATTGGCGCCGACCGGTGCGCACCGCACCGACGCTCGCCGTGTAAATTCACCACGCCTTTTGCCGCGAGTTCTGCGCGCATTGATTAAAATGCCCGCATGACGCGCGCTGCTGAAACCACGCCGATGACACCGCCACGCTCAAGGCGGTCATTGCCTCGCAGCGCAGCGAGATCGAGCACCTGAAGCTGGTCGTTGCCAAGCTCCAGCGCCTGCAATTCGGTCGACGCGCGGGCGCCTCGACGTCAGTATCGATCAATTGAACCTGCTGGCCGACGCGCCATCGAGTGCGGGCACAGCGCCTGTCTTGCCGAGTCTGGAGGCGCCGCGCCCCGAGCGTCGAAAGCCGGTACGCAAACCGCTTCCCGCCCACCTGCGCGCGAGACGCTGAAACACACCGGCACTGACAGCTGCTGCCCGGACTGCGGTGGTCGCCTGCGCCAGATCGGGGAAGACGTCGCCGAGATGCTCGAGTACGTGCCGGCGCGTTTCAGGTCATCCGCCATGTGCGCCCGAAGCTGGCCTGTGGTCGCTGCGACACGATCGTGCAGGCCGCTGCCCCGCAGCGCCCGATCGCGCGCGGCATGGCCGGGCCGGGTCTGCTGGCGCATGTGCTGGTCGCGAAGTACTGCGACCACCTGCCGCTGTACCGCCAGAGCGCGATCTATGCGCGCGAGGACGTCGACCTGCCACGCTCGACACTGGCCGGCTGGGTGGGCGAGAGCACGGCGCTGCTGCAACCGCTGGTCGAGGCCATCCGGCGCCACGTGCTCGCGGGTGCGACGCTGCACGCCGATGACACGCCGGTGCCAGTGCTCGAGCCCGGCCGCGGCCGCACCAAGACGGCACGACTCTGGACGTACGTGCGCGATGAGCGACCTGCGAAGGGCGAAGCGGCCCCGGCGGTGTGGTTCGCGTATTCGCCGGATCGCAAGGGCGCGCATCCGCAGCAACACCTGAAGACCTTCCGCGGCACGCTGCACGCCGACGGCTACGCCGGGTTCGGCCAGCTGTTCGTGAGCCAGGAGATCACCGAGTCCGCGTGCTGGGCGCACGCGCGGCGCAAGCTCTACGAGGTACACCAGGCGCAGGCCAGTCCGTTGGCCGCGACCGCGCTGACCCACATCAGCGCGTTGTATGTGATCGAGGCCGAGATCCGTGGCCGCCCACCCGATCAGCGTCGCGCGGTCCGTCAGGCACGTGCCGCACCGCTGCTCGGCGCCTTGCGCAGTGGCTGGAGCACAGCCTCGAACAAGTGTCGCGCAAATCCGGGCTCGCCGAGGCGGTGCGTTACGCCTTGGGGCGCTGGCCGGCGTTGACGCGATACTGCGACGACGGTCGGCTCGAGGATCGACAACAACGCCGCCGAGCGGGCATTGCGCCCGGTGGCTCTGGGCGCAAGAACTACCTCTTTGCCGGCTCGGACCCGGGCGGCGATCGTGCGGCTGCGATGTACACGCTGCTGGGCACGGCGAAGCTCAATGGTCTCGACCCCGAGGCGTATCTGCGCCATGTGCTGGCACGCATTGCCGAGCACCCGATCAACCGTATCGACGCGCTGTTGCCGTGGAACGTTGTCGAGCAACTCGTCGAACCAGAGCGGATAGCCGCGCGCGCAAGAAACCTGCTGCGCTGCCCCGGCCAAACCTGCAGGCGCTCATCGACGATCACGGATCCTTCGTCGTCGGTTACGTATCACCGATACCGTGCGCCGCCATCGCCAGCGACCAGCACAACATGCTTGCTGCCCTGGTGCGCCGTCGAGGAGGAGGCGCTGACCGAATTGCTCGGGCGGCTGGAAGCCGCTGTCGCAAAGGCGTATGACGAGCAAATCTACACCGACGAGATCAACGGATAAGCCGCCGACAACCCGGTGCTCACCGGACGCTTACCCATCAGGTCATCGCTGCCGAAGATATTGTGGCCCTGCAGGAACTTCGACGGGTTGCCGGACAGGGACAGATGGGTGGCCATGCCCTGCCCGTCCCCGCCCACGCTGCGCACCGAGATGCCCTGCTCATGGGTGCCTTCGACCTGAACGCGGCAACTGGTCTGCCACTCAATTTGGCCGTCTGGATCGAGCTTGACCACATGGCCCGCGTTCAGCGGCGCATGCCCGCAAGGGAGCTTTGCCGCGACCCAATCGATCACGCCAGCCCCCCTCGCCCAGTCTCAAAATGAGACCAAAGGCGGGTATTACTAGACTTTCCGCCTCCCGAATCCACCGATGCCAAAACCCTTGTCAATGACCCTGTAGGGGCAATTTATCTGCCCCCTACAGGAATAGTCAATGCCGCAGGGTCATTTTGCAGGGCTATGATCCGCTCCACAGGGTTAAATCGGGGGTCATTATGTCTCTGGGAACTAACTTAATGCGACTCCGCAGGCTGAAGTCATGGACTCAAGGTCAGCTATCGGATGCGTCAGGGGTCAAGGTCGGGCATATCTCCAAACTCGAGCGGGACGACGACACCGACCCGAAGCTCTCGACCATCTACAAGCTCATGAACGCGCTGGGCTGCTCTGCTGACGATTTGCTGACCGACGGCGAGCGGGTCGGCCCCAGCGGCCGCTTGCAGGGAGCCTTCAAACGGGCCGAGGAACTCCCGGAAGAGCGCCAAGAGATCATCCTGCACCTGGTCGAGACGTACTGCACCGCCTACGGACTGCAGAAGGTGCTGGGCGACCAGGTGGTCATTCCCCTGCCGGGGCTGCTCCAGCGCAAGTCGAAGCCGGCGCCCTGATCCGGTCCCGATGCTTCGGAGAGTCTCACCCATGAGGCAGAGGGGCGGTGTTACAAGAACCGCCACTGCCAGCGGCAAGGAACTGCAATCGGTTGATTAGGCGGCGATGGTGGCTCGATCAGCGGGGACAGTAGCCGACAGCCTCGACGCCCCTGCCCGACGTTGTCGGGGCCGGGTCTCGGCCTGCGGCTCGCTTCCGGCGGCGGCCGGTCGGCGCACTTCCTCCGTGTCGGCGCGCCGCCTAATTGCCCGCTGCGCGGGCAAAACTTCCAGATATGCGCCTTTAGTCAAGAAGGAAAATCAAACCGTGAATCCGATGGAACTGTTTTTGCGATCGTCGTTTCGCTGCTTCTTATCGCCGCAGCGAGGATGATTTTTAAGCGCGGCCTTATAGGCGCCATACTCGGCGGGAGCATAGAAAAACATATGGAGATTTTTATTCCTCCAAAACAGGCATGGTCACACACCGTTTTAAAGTCCATCGGGTCATCAAGAAAAACAGTCCGCATGTAGTTATCGAGTACCGCCAAGGCTCTTTCGGTAGCGGCAAGTTGATCCCAATCGAACTATCCAAACAAGACGCAGAAAAATTGGCTGACTTCCTGAAAGCCGCAGCCGACGAAATATGACATGCATTCAAAATGCTGCGCGTTGCTACGCTCTATGCCCTCTATACATTATGCGCACTCAATGATGTGCACGGTGGGGTCGCTCCGGCACTGCTGCTTCTCCGTTCCTGCGGGTTTAACCGGACGCCTGCTCCCGTTGATATATGTCAATGCTCAGTCACGTCCGTACCGCTGACTCGCTTGACATGTGAGGTTGCAACGAATTAACTAGTCGAGAACAGTGTTCTCGGCGGGCAGCAATTTCCGGTCCGAGGAGCAATGCATGGTTTTGTGACCGAATTTCAGCACTCGATACGCCGCCGGGTTCGTGGATCAACGCCGCAGTCAATCAGCACAAAAAGGCCAAGCCATGGTGGATACATCCATCTTTTCCTCGATCCTGGAGCACTACCAGGGGTTGCTGTCCGTCTATACGGCCGTGGGAATCATGGCGGTTGTCTTCATTGGCAAGCGCCTGCTGTTGCTGATCCCCGCGATAAGGCAAACCCAGGCTCTAAACAAGAAGGCTTGCGAAGAGAGAAACACCCGCAGTTTCTACCCGCGTGTTCAAAAGAGAGTCCGCGTCTGGGGCCTGTTGACCGATGTGGTGATCTTCGCGCTCGTGCTGCCCTTTTGTCTTACCCTGGAAGCCCAGCCGTGGTGGAAGATGCTGCTGGATATCTTCGCCATCCTGATGGTGTACGACTTTTTCTACTACCTGACGCACCGCTTCCTGTTCCACGACGGCCCCCTGGGCGGACCGCTGATCTGGGTCCACGCCGTG
Source organism: Gammaproteobacteria bacterium (assembly GCA_016718385.1). GTDB lineage: Bacteria > Pseudomonadota > Gammaproteobacteria > Pseudomonadales > UBA5518 > UBA5518. Next base: position 14,065 of record JADKDK010000003.1, on the reverse strand, counting down.
CACCATCAACAACGCAATCCCTGCCGGGCCGATTCCAGCTATCTGCATCCGCTGGAGCCCGTGCTGGGGCTGGCTCTCTACGCCGCCACCATTGCCGTGCTGGCTGCGCTCATGGGCAGATTCCATGTTGCGACCATCGTGATTACCTGGGTCGCGTTCTCGGAGATCAACCTGCACAACCACGATTTGATGGAGGAAGATCGTTTCCCGTTCAAGTACCTGAAGTACATGTCGTTCATGCCCAAATAAAAAAAAATCAACGTCCACCACGCACGGTTCACGGCGGGTAGCTTTGCCACCATATCGCTGTTCTACGACTGGCTGTTCGGCACTTACGACACCGGTAACGGCTACAAGAAAAAGTGGTGGTAGCCGGTGGGGATTCCCCCTCTCCCGGGAGGCGCGCTGAGAAAAAAATGGCTGCAGATGAATGACGCGCCCCGGAGTTGACGCCGGCTCTACCGGCGGAAAACCACAATGCCGGCTTATCCACGACGCCGCGCATTGCCCGCTCGAGATCGATAGACGAACCCGTGTGCCGGAATCGGCAAACTGCTGCAGGGCTGTCTGCTGTTGGCGGCAACGGTGACTGCGCAGGCGCTGCCGGCGCTGCCGGAGTCGGTGGTGGATCGGCACCAACTCGGTACGAAATATTCGCCGCTGACGCAGATCAACAAGGACAACGTGGCGAATCTCGAACTGGCCTGGGAGTATCACACCGGCGATCTCCCGCCCGCCGATCTGAAGAACCTGCTGATCGCCTTTGAAGACCAGCCGAGCCTGATCGAGGGCAACCTGGTGGTTTGCTCCACCACGCGCCGGGTGATTGCGCTGGATCCGCAGACCGGCAAGGAGCGTTGGAGCTTTGACCCGCAGGATCCGCTGGAGGGCAAGAAGATCGGCATGCGCAAATGCCGCGGTGTGTCGAACTGGGTCGATCGCGAGGCCGCTGACGGCGCCGCCTGCAAATCGCGCATTTTCGTCGGCACCGCCGATTACCGGCTGGTGGCCATCGATGCAAACAACGGCAAGCCGTGCGAAGGCTTCGGCGACAACGGCGTCGTGAGGATGCCCGCGAGCAAGCCGGAGCTGTTCCCCGGCGAACTGGTGGCAACCTCGCATCCGGCCGTGGTCAACGATGTGCTGGTCGTCGGTTCGGCCGTCGCCGACAACCAGCGCGTGGATGCCCCCAGCGGCCGCGTGCTGGCCTTCGATGCCCGCACCGGCAAGCAGCTGTGGGAGTTCGACCCGGTGCCTCGCAGTCCGGCCGATCCGGCCGCCGGGAGCTGGGCCAGGGGCACGGGCGAAGGCTACGGCGGCGGCAATGTCTGGTCGTCGATGGCGGTCGATCAGGAGCTCGATCTCGTCTACCTCCCGACCACCAGCCCGTCGGGCGATTTCTATGGCGGCGACCGTGCCGGCGACAGCGATTACACGACCTCGGTCGTCGCTGCGCGGTGCAGCCGGCGAAGTGGCGTGGCCTTCCGGTCGTGCACCACAGCGTGTTCGATTTCGACGTGCCGTCGCAGCCGATGCTGATCGACTTTCCGCACAACGGCGCGATGGTTCCGGCGCTGGTGCAGAACACCAAGATGGGGCTGATCTTCGTCTTCGACCGCGCTACCGGCGCGCCGCTGGTCCCGATCGAAGAGCGCCCCGTGCCCCAGGACGTCAGGGTCGGGGGCGAAGTGCTGTCGCCGACCCAACCGTTTCCCGTCGGCATGCCCGCGCTCGGACCGCTGGGATTCTCTCCCGAGGACGCGTGGGGATTCACGCCGGTCGACAGATGGCTGTGTCGCGAAAGGATCGAGGAGCTCAACTACGGACCGATCTACACGCCTCCCAGCGAAAAGGGAACGATCTTCTCGCCATCCGTCGGCGGCGGTCCCAACTGGGGTGGCGGCGCCTATGACCCGCAGAGCCACATCATGGTGGTTCCGTCCAATCGCGTACCCGTGGTCGTGACGCTGATCCGCCGGGAGAACGCCAGGCTCGACGAGACCCAGACCATTGAAGCCGGCGCCGCCATGACCTTCGCCAATGCGGGAGCTCCCTATGTTCCCAAGGTGGAGCCGCTTCTGTCTCCCCTGGGCGCCCCCTGCTCCGAGCCTCCCTGGGCAGCGCTGACGGCGGTGGATCTGGCCAAGGGCGAAATAGTCTGGGACGTCCCGCTGGGCAGCATCGAGAAGCTGATGCCGGTACCCATTCCGTGGGAGGCAGGCACGCCTGGTGCCGGAGGCCCGCTGCTCACCGCGGGCGGCCTGGTTTTCATCGGCTTCACGCTCGATGACAAGCTCCGTGCGTTCAGCCTGGATACGGGCGAGGTGCTCTGGAGTGCCGACCTCCCCGCCGCCGGGACCGCGATACCCGTCACTTACGAAGCGGGTGGCGAGCAGTATGTCGTCATCGCCGCCGGTGGCCACAGCATGTTCGGCACCACGCTGGGCGATTCGGTGGTGGCCTACAAGCTCAAACGCTGATGACGTGAAGCAGCCGCCGACCACCCGGCCCTAGACAGCCACGTCGAACTTCATCGGCATCTCCTTGATGCCGTGGATGAAGTTCGAGCGCAGCCACTTGATCTCGCCGTCGAGGCGCGGATTGCGGATGCGCTTCGTCAGTTCCTCGAACACGATATTGAGCTGCAACCGTGCCAGGTGGCTGCCGAGACAGAAATGCTCCCCGATGCCGAAGGCGCGATGGTTGTTGCGCACGTCCTCGCGCCGCGGGCGCGTGATGTCGAAGCAGTCGGGATTCTCGAACACCGCCTCGTCGCGGCTGGCGGCTTGGTAGAACATCACCACCTTGTCGCCCGCCGCGAGCGCCTGACCGCCGACTTCCGTGGGTTGCGTGACGGTGCGCCGGAAATTGATCACGGCGGGGTTGAAGCGCAGGATCTCCTCGACCGCGTCCGGGATCAGCGTGGGATCCTCGACCATCATCCGGTATTGCTCCGGGTGTTCCATCAGCAACCGCATGCCCTGGCTGGTCATGGTGCGCGTGGTCTCGTTGCCGGCCACGATCAGCAGCAGCTGAAGCTGCGGAACTCGTCCTCGTTCAGCTTCTCGCCACCGACGCTGCCGCGCAGCAGTGCGCCGACGATGTCGTCCTGCGGGTCGTGGCGATGGTGCGCCATGATCGTGTCGGCGTACATGTACGCAGCTCGGCGGCGGCCATCTGCCCGTCGAGCTCGCTGAGGTTGAGATCCGGATCGTCAGCGCCGAGCATCGTGTTGGTCCACTCGAAGAACTTCGTGCGGTCCTCGATGGGCACGCCGAGGATCTCGCAGATCGTGATCAGCGGCAGCACGCAGGCCACGTCGGTCACGAATTCGCATTCGCCGCGCGGCTCGATCCGCTCGACCGCCTCGCGCACCACCTCGCGAAAGCGCGGTGCGTAGGAATCCACCTTCGACGGCGTGAACGCGTTGCGCACGATGCGCCGGTACTTGACGTGCTCGGGCGGATCCATGTTCAGGATCATCGTGCGCATCAGCGGCAACTGGTCTTCGGGCACGTCGTTGAGGAAGGCGCTCTTGAGCGCCGAGGAGAACAGCGCCGGGTTCTTCGAGATCCGGTCGACGTCCTCCTGCAGGAAGAAGCCCCAGAAGCCCTCTCCTCCGCGCATCGGCGCATCCTGGCGTACCACGCGCGCCTCGCGCAGTTGGCGGTAGAGCTCGTCGGGCACGCCGCCGCGATGGAGATCGGGATCGCTGAGGTCGGCAAAGGGACACCTGGACATGTGGAACACCTCGAAACTAATGCCTTGTAGTATCGAATCAGTCTGGCCCCCCGCCCCTGCACTGTCAATCTCGTGGCGACGATTCGCAGATGACCAATTGGCAAACCGCCGGCGCCCGTTGCGATACGCCCGTTGCGATACGCAGCGCTCGGCCTCCGCGCGGGTTAAACTCAGCCGAACATCGGCGGAGAACCCCATGAGATACCTGCACGATGATCCGCGTCGCCAACCTGGATGACGCGCTGGATTTCTACTGCCGCAAGCTGGGACTGTTGCAGCAGCGACGCTACGACAACGAAGCCGGCCGCTTTACCCTCGTCTACCTCGCGGCCCCGCAGGACGCGGACGTCGCCGAGCAACTCAGCGCCCCGCAGCTGGAACTGACGTGGAACTGGGATCCGGAGGTTTACACGGGCGGGCGCAATTTCGGCCCACCTCGCCTACGAGGTCGAGGACATCTACGCGCTGTGCCGGCGACTCGCTGACGCCGGTGTCACGATCAACCGTCCGCCCCGCGATGGCCGCATGGCCTTCGTGCGTTCGCCCGACGGGATATCGATCGAGTTCCTGCAGCGCGGCACGGCCCTCCCGCCACAGGAGCCGTGGCTTTCCATGCCCAATACCGGCAGCTGGTGAACGGCTGCAACGCTGGCATGCGGGACGTCGATGCGGGTTACACTAGCGGCTGAATCACCGTGCGCGAGGAAACGACCACGATGGCTTACTGGTACTGGCTGGCATTCGGTATGGCGCTCATGGCCGTGGAGATCTTCCTGCCGAGTTTCACCGCGCTGTGGTTCGGCGTCGGGGCCATCATTGTGGGCGTGCTGCTGCTCGCGCTTCCCGGCATGACGCTCGCGTGGCAGGTGCTGATCTGGGCGCTCGCCTCTGCCGCGTTCACCTTCGCGTGGTTCCGGTTCTTCCGCAACAAGTCGCCGGATCGCACCAAGGCGGGCATGGGACGCGAGGCTTTGCTCGGGGAAACCGCGATGGTCGTCCACGCGCCGCTCGGCGAAAAGCGCGTCTGTTGCGCTTCGCCACGCCGAAGCTCGGTTCCGACGAATGGCAGTTCATCTGCAGGCAATCCGTTGCCGAGGGCGATCGCGTGGTGGTCGACGATGTGTCGGGCAACACGCTGATCGTCAGCAAGCGCTGAGCAATTCCGCATCCGGTTGCATCCAGGGAGTCATCATGGAAAGTCTGTTTCCCGTACTGGTTTTCTTCGCCCTCGTTTTCGTTACGATCGCCAAGCTCGCCTGCATCGTGCCGCAGGGCAGCAAATGGGTGGTGCAGCGCCTCGGCAAGTACCACAAGACGCTCAATCCGGGGCTGAGTTTCATCATCCCGTTCTTCGACGTGGTGGCCTACCGGGTGACGACCAAGGACATCGTGCTCGACATCCCGTCGCAGGAAGTCATCACGCGCGACAACGTCGTGATCATTGTCAACGCGGTGGCCTACATCAACATCCTGCAACCCGAGAAATCGGTCTACGGCGTCGAGGATTTCCGCATCGCGATCCAGAACCTGGTGCAGACCTCGCTGCGCTCGATCATCGGCGAAATGGACCTCGACGACGCGCTGTCCTCGCGCGACCAGATCAAGGCACGCCTGAGAGCCATCTCCGATGACATTTCCGACTGGGGCATCACGCTGAAGACCGTCGAGATCCAGGACATCAACCCGTCGGACCGGATGCAGGCGGCAATGGAAGAACAGGCGGCAGCCGAGCGCCAGCGCCGCGCCACGGTGACGCGCGCCGAGGGCAGCAAGTCGGCGGCGATCCTCGAGGCCGACGGGCGCCTCGAAGCCTCGCGTCGCGACGCGGAAGCGCAGGTGGTGCTGGCCGAGGCGAGCCAGCGCGCCATCGAGATGGTCACGACCGCAGTGCAGGACAAGGAGTTGCCCGTGATGTACCTGCTCGGCGAGCGCTACATCCAGTCGGTGAAGGACATGGCCGTCTCGCCGAACGCCAAGCTGGTACTCATCCCCGCCGATCTGCCCGCCTCGATCCGCGGCATGATCGGCAAATAGCTAGAGCGGCCGGCTCAGGCGGTTCTCTGCGGTGCGCACCGTTTCGCGGTGCGCGATCGCCACACGGCTCTGCGGATCGGTGGGCGCGGCCACGAAATGCCAGCTCGCCTCCACCCGCTGCGCGTTCACCTCCAGGCTGACGAAGCCGCGGTTCGTGTGGTCCGCGAAACGCAGGTGCGGTTGCTGCTCTATGCCCTCGACCATGCGGGCGTGGGCCTCGGGGTCGCGGCGCGCCAGGTAGTGGCCGAGCGGCTCCGAGGCGATGCCCGGGGTCACGAACTCCACCGCCTGCGCGCCGTGCCCCGATTGCCCGTCGTAACGCGCGCGCGATCGTAGGGATCAGGGCCACGTCGAGTGCCCAGGAGCTGTGGATGTCCCCGGTCAGGAACACCACGTTGTCGATCCCGGCGCGGCCCAGGTGTTCGAGGATGCGCCGGCGCGCCTGCGGATAGCCGTCCCATTGGTCGGGGTTGAAGTTGCCGAGCGGCGCGAACACGACCTGCTGCCCGAGCAAACGCCAGCGCGTGCCGCTGGCCTGCGAGGCATCCAGTTCGCCGAGCAGCCAGGCTTCCTGCGCTGCTCCCAGCAGCTCGCGTGCCGGATTTGACGCGATATCCTGCGGCGATGCCGCCGGCTGCTCGCGCCCCTCGAGCCGCGTGTCGAGCATCACCCGGTCCGCGAGATCGCCGAAACGGAAGCTGCGATGGATCGGCGCGTGTGCCGCGGTATCGCGCACCGGCATCCATTCGTGCCACACCTGTATTGCCGCGGCGCGGCGCTCGCGCCAGGGGCCTTCGCGCGCCGGGTCGTGGTTGCCGGCGCCGTCGCGCCAGGCGTTGTTCGCGCTCTCGTGATCGTCCCATACCGCGATGAACGGATGCACGCGATGGGCCGCTTGCAGGGCGGGGTCGCGCCGGTAGAACAGCGGCGGCGGTAATCCTCGAGCGTCAGGATTTCGTGCGGCGGATCGAGGCGGCAGGCGCCCGTCGGTCTGGTCGCCGTACTCGTAGATGTAGTCACCGAGGTGCAGCACCGCGTCGAGCGATTCCAGCTCGGCGATGCGCGCGCGTACGCCGCGAAGCTGCCCTGCTGGTAGTTCGCGCAGGCCGCGACCGCGAAACGCAGGCTCTCGACCGCATCCTGCGGCAGCGTGCGCGTGCGCCCCACCACCGAGTGCTCGCCGTGGACGCGAAACGCATAGAAGCACGTGGTCCCGGGTTCCAGCCCGCCCACATCGACCTTGCAGCAGAAATCGTGCAGCGGATCCGCCATGACGCGCCCGCGCCGCACGACATGCCGCAATTGCGGCTCGCGGGCGACCAGCCACTCGAGTTCCTCGACCGCCGTGGCGCCGTCGAGACGCGTCCAGATCACGACGCGCTCCGCGCCCGGATCGCCGCTGGCCACGCCGTGCGCGAAGCGCGACTGGTCGCGATCGCCCTGCGTCCCGGCGCAGCCACTGGCGCCGAGCGCGGCCGCAAGGCCGGCACCGGCGAGGAAGCCGCGGCGATCGAGCGGTGGCATCAGGCCACCGTGCCGGCGGTACGCATCCGGGCGATCTGTTCCGCGCTGAAGCCGGCCTCTGCAAGCACGATGTCGGTGTCGGCCCCGATCGCTACCGCAGGAGCCGGACGCTCGGGCGCGGAGCGGCTGAAGCGCGGCGCGGGCGCAGGCTGCCACACGCCGTCGTCCTCGATGAATGTGCCGCGCGCCTTGATGTGCGGATGGCGGGTGATCCGTCGAAGCCGAGTACCGGCGCGAAGCAGATGTCGGTGCCCTCCATGAGGCGGCACCAGTCGTCACGCGTGCGGCTGCGGAAGATCTCCGCGAAGCGCTGCTTCAAGGCATCCCAGTGGCGCGTGTCGTGCTGGTGCGGCAGTTCCTCGCCCGCCAGCCCGAGCTTCTCCAGCAGCAGCGCGTAGAACTGTGGCTCGATCGAGCTGATCGGAGACGTACTTGCCGTCGGCGGTCTCGTAGACACCGTAGAAGTGGGCGCCACCGTCGAGCATGTTGCTCCCGCGGGCGTTGTGCCAGAAGCCCGACTGGAACGCCCCGTACATCATGCTCATCAGTGCCGAGGCGCCGTCGACCATCGCCGCGTCCACCACCTGCCCCGCGCCCGAGGCCTGCGCCTCGAGCATCGCGCACACGACGCCGAAGGCGAGCAGCATACCGCCGCCGCCGAAATCACCGATCAGGTTGAGCGGCACCACGGGCTTCTGACCCTTCTCGCCGATTGCGTGCAGCGCCCCGGTGAGCGCGATGTAGTTGAGGTCGTGGCCGGCGGCGTTGCCCAGCGGGCCGTCCTGGCCCCAGCCGGTCATGCGCCCGAACACGATGCGCGGGTTGCGCGCGAGGCAGACCTCGGGGCCGAGCCCGAGTTTCTCCATCACACCGGGGCGATACCCCTCGATGATCGCGTCGGCGGATTCCACCAGACGCAGCACCACGTCCGCGGCATGCGGATCCTTCAGGTTCAGCGCGATACAGCGCTTGCCACGGTTGCCGAAATCGAGTTTCTCGTTCTGCGCCATGCTCAGCATGGAGCCCGAGGCGCGAAACGCGGATCACCTCGGCACCCATGTCGGCCAGCATCATGGCGGCAAACGGCGCCGGGCCGATGCCCGCGATCTCGACAATCTTCTTCCCGCTCAATGGACCCATCACAAACCTGCCTGCTTCCTGGAAAACAGCGGCGGAGTCTACCGCAGGCGGCACCAGCGCGACCACTTTTGCCGCCGCGTGCCCTCCCGAGCTCAGCCCTCGCCGCCGGATCCCTTGATGAGGCAATGCTTCGCGTAACTCGCCGCCTCGTCGGTGCTCCATTCGCTCTTGGGCTTGTCTGCCAGCTTGCGACACCAGCGCTCGCCGCCGACCTCGGTCGCCTCCAGCAGGCAATGCTTCGCGTAGTCCTTCGCCTCGCCGAGGCTCCAGTCGGTCTTGGGCTTCTCCGCCAGTGCCGCGCACCAGCGCGCTGCCCACCTCGGGCCTGCAGGCGGCGGCGAGTGCCGCGAGCAGAATCAGGGCGCCCGTCCTGATCGTGGTGTTCATCCTCATGGAATTTCCTCCCGTGGCTCCTGCGTTGATTCCCGAGCGACGAACACGTCCCCCACGCCCAGCGATGTGTCCTCGCCCTGCCAGGTGGCGTTGATGCCGAACAGCGGCTTTGCCGTACCGGGCAGCGGGTTCATCATCGCGAGCGTCGCAAATGCGGCCCTGCCCGGTTCGTCGCGCACGCCGAGCGCCGGATCGACCGTGATCACCGCGCAACGTTCGCAGGGGTAGCATAGCCGAAACGACCCTTCGTCCCGCTGCAAGCCAGAGAGTGCGTGTTCGCGAAACGCGTCCAGACCGTCGACCACGATATTGGGACGGAAGCGCTCTATTCCCACCGCGGGTTGGCCGCGTTGCGCGAGCCCCGCGTTGAGGGCCTGCAGCGAGGCGATATTCACGACGAGGAACGGCGCGGCATCGGCGAAGGCGGTCGTCGTCGCCTCGCCCAGCAGTGGGGCACGCGCCAGGGCGACGGCGGAATCCACGGCGCATGCGCACGAGACGCAGCGGCCGTTGCGGCTGCACCACCGCCTGCAGCCAGCGTGAGGCCTCGGGCCCGGCATCGAGCACCTCGCACGCATCGGACCACACCTGCGCCGCGAAGGCCTCGGCGTCGCGGTACGCCAGCGGCACGCGCAGCGGATCCCTGCCAGGCGCCTCGATGCAGAGCGAGTCGTCCTCGTAGCGCGGAGCGAGCAGCGCCAGGCGCGGCAGCTCGCGCTGCGACACGAAACGCCCGTCCTCGCGCACGATCATCCACTCGCGATCGCCGTCGAGGCCGCGCGCACCGATTCGGGATCGTGCCAGCGCGACGCCGCGCAGCGCCTTGACCGGGTAGATGAAGAGTCCCGTGACCTCGCAGGTGTCGGTAGGCAGGTTCATGCGCAATCATCCCCGCTCGCCAGCCGTGCCTCGGCCTGCGCGAGATCGTCGGGCGTGTTTATGTTGAAAAACGGATCGAATGGCGTTGCCGCCCAGTCGACTGCGATGTGGCGTCGCGTACGCAGGAATTCGCCTGCACCGCGCATGTCGCCGCGCACGAGCGCATCGCGCAGCGGCGTGGCGAGATCGCAGGACCACAGCGCGAACACCGGGTGCAGGCGTCGGTCGAACGCGCGACAGCGACTTCCGCTCGCCTCATGCTGGGCGTGATGCCACAGGCGCTGCACCAGGTCGCGGGGAACCAGGGGCAATCGCAGGCGAAGCTCGCGAGCCAGCGCGTGCCCGGCTGGTGCGCGCAGGTATTCCAGCCCAGCGAGCACGCCGGCCAGCGGGCCGGCGAAGCCCGGCACCGTGTCCGGGATCACGGGCACCACGCACGCCGGCAGGCTGCGCGAATCACCATTGAAGCTGAGCAGCAGCGATGCGGTCTGCGGCGCGGCACGCGCGAGCGCACGCTCCAGCAGGCTGTGCCCGCCGAGCCGGCACAGGCCTTTCTCCCCGGCCCAGGCGTTGCCCGCGGCCGCCCGCCAGCACGATGCCGGCAATGTCGGCGTTAGCCGCCATGGCGTGCAGCGCCGGCCTGATCATGGCTGCGTCATCTCGTGTTTAACGCTCGCGCGCGGTGCTTGACAGGGCCACCGCGCGCGTTCTGATGGACTCCGGTTTCGTGGAGGAAGTCACATGCATCGGATTTGCACCGCCATCGTCCTGCTCATCGCCGTTTATGCCTGCCCGAGCGCCTCGCGCGCGGCCGACAACTGCGCGCGCTGGGAGCAGCAGATCCAGACCGTGCAGCAGCAGATGCGCCGTTCGCACACCGCCGCGCAGGGAATCGCCTGCGTGCGCGGCTGCGCGATCTGCAGCAGCGGGTGGCGCACGGTTGCCGCTGAGGACGCCGGACCGCTCCGGGGCTCAGCGCAGCCAGTTGCCGCGCCCGTCGAGCCGCTCTGCCGCCCTGGCGACGCCGCGCTCCACCGCGCCCTCGATCGTGAGCCCCAGGCGCTCGCCCAGTCCCTTGCGTTCGACGTAGCGGATCTCGGAGCACGTCGGAGGCGCGCGCCGCCTCCTGCAGCAATGCATCGCTGGTGCCCAGTGCATCGACGAGCCCGAGCGCGAGCGCGCGCTCGCCGAACCAGCCTCGCCCGTCGCGACCGCCTGCATATCGAGCGCGGGCCGGTATCGCGAGACGAATTCCTTGAACAGCGCATGCGTGTCCTCGAGCTCCTCGGTGAATTTCTCCCGCGCCGCGTCGGTGTTGTGGCCGAACAGCGTCAGGGTGCGCTTGTACTGCCCCATTGAGGACATAGACGCGCCGCGGTGGCGCCGGTTCCGTGTCGGACGGCGTGGGGCCGACTTGACGCGCCTTCTCCGCCTTGCGGTCGGACTTGCGCAGCTTTCTGAACTCCTTGCTGTCCAGCGTCGCGGCGCAATGCATCGCGCATCATGTCGAGCCGGTCGTTCAGTTTTGCGCACTTCGATGTGGCCGTGCTCGCCGCCGGCGCCGCTGCGTGCGCGGCCCGCGGCCGCTACGATACCGACCGCGCAGAACACGACCGCGATCACCACGGTGACTGGCCTTGGCGAGGAACAATCCATATTGCGCTAGAAAATCCCACACACCCTGAGTCTCCGGTTGCCGGCGGGAGCGTGAGCCTACCATACTTGCCGGCGCCCGATCGCCGGCGGCAGCTGCTCGCGAATCAGGCCGCCTGCAGCTGTACGAGGCTCTGTTGCGCCAGTGCGATCATTCCCGATCGGGGGGCCTCGCCGTTCCCTCCAGCGCCGCCAGTAGTACTCGAGGCAGATCAGCACGTCGGCGAGCACTTCCGCGATTCGCTCGTGCACACCGGCTGCATGCTCGGGACTGCCCCGGCCCAGGGCGTCGATCATGCCGGCAGCGATAGCCGCGGCCGCGGTGCTCCAGCATCAGCAGCGCACCACGGACCGCGTTGAGCTGTGCGGTCGAGCCGGCCAGCGTCTGCGCATCGTAGCGGCTGTCCACGTATGCGTTCACGTCGCGCTTGACGGCGTCGAGGCAGTCACGCGCACTGCGCAGCAGCATCAACTGCGCCTCGTCGGCGATATCGCGCGCCGCGCCGGCGCCGCGAGCGCGGCAGCGCCGCGTTGCGCTCCCCCGCCCGCACCGCGCTGGCTGCGCACGAATGCCCCCAGCGAGGCCTCGGTCTGCACGATGGCATCGGCCAGGTTCAGCAGTTCATCCTTGCCGAGCGCCGCGCCATCGGCGCGCCGGGTGCCCAGCGTTTCCATCTCGCGAGCCAGCAGCAGCGCCGCACCGGGCAGCCCGCCGGCCTGCAGGCGCTCCTGCACACGAGCCAAGGCATCGCGCACACCGTCGAGCGCGCGGCACGGACCTCGCCCTGGGCGGCCAGTTCCTCGAGTGCCTCGCGCGTGGTACGGAACTCGGCCCCGACCGCGGTGACCATCGCATCCAGCCCTCGGTGGACACGCCGAGCAGCCGCGCGCGTTCCTCCTCGAGCTGCGCGTCACCGAGTGCCACCGCTCCCAAGCCGGCGCGTGCGCGGATGTCGCTTGCGCGCGTGCCCTCTCCGGCACGCGCCACCAGCCCAGCATCTCCTCGCGCAGTTGCGGCGACACCAGTTCATCGCGTCGCGCAGGATGCCGCAGGTAGTCGCGGAACATCGCATCGGCGCGACTGAGCGCCCCGCAAGCGCGAACGCCCCGGCAGCAGCGTGCCCCCGGCAAAACCTCGAGCACGCCGCCCAGCAACCACCAGTATTCGCCGGCGGCCCCGCCGCCGGTGAGGCCGAGCATGCGCTCGGCGGCACGCTGCATCAGCCGCAGGTGGACCGGATCGGCGTGCCCGCGGATCCCGCCGAGCAGGCCGACCTGGTAGAGATGACGCAGGCGGCGCGGCAAACCCGTCGTCCACGCACGCTGCGCCGGCTGGGTGCAGCTCCGGGCACTGACATACCGGTGCCCGGCATTGCGGCGGAAACACGTCTCGGGCAGTTCGGGCAGCGACTGCGGCGCGCGCATTGCGTTGATGTCTTCGACCAGCACCTGCGGCGCCGCGTGCTCGCAACCCGCCGGTAATCGGGGTATCGCGCCAGCACGTGCAGCGCGCGTGAGACCGGATCGGACGCCGCGGCATCGGCCGGAGGCGATGCGCCGATCACGGCCACGAGCTCGCGCGCCAGTTGCGCGGCGTCGGTCAGTTCCAGAAGCCGCAGCACGCCGTCGGCCTGCTGGAGCGCCGCGATGCAGGCCTCTGAGGCCCCTGCCCCTCGCTCGAGGGCTGCGTCGCGAAACGCGAAATCGGCCTGCGCCTGGCGCAACAGCCGCGAGAGCTCCGGTCGCACGATATTGAGGCGAGGCAGGATTCAATACTGGCTTGAAGTACACCCGGTCACCTCTCAGGAGTTCTGCGCGCACGGCCGCGGCCAACGGCACCGGCTCAGTATAGACGCTGGATTCGCGGCGATCGGGCGCTCTATTCCTCGCCCGCGGCAGTCCACAGACACTTGCCGCTCGCCTGGCGATGGCGGCGAGGCGCTGGCGGTGGTGTCGATTCCCTCCGCGCTGGGCTTCAGCACGCGCAGTCGCTCTCGCGTCGCGGGCAGGCGAACGATCTCGATCTCCCCGGAGAAACCCTGCGCCGCGCTCGCTGTCGCCACCCAGCGCGAGCGCTGTCGCCCCGCCGGTCATGTGCAGGTAGACGTCGGCGAGGATCTCGGCGTCGAGCAGCGCGCCGTGCAGGTCGCGCTGCGAATTGTCGACGAAGTAGCGCTTGCACAGCGCGTCGAGATTGTTTTCTTCTGTCCCGGATGGCGGGCCCGCGCGAGCTCAGCGAATCGGTATGCGTGCAGTGGTCCGCGATGCGGCCGTAGCCGGGGCCCAGCAAGGCGGGCTCGTTGTCGAAACCGAGATCGAAAGGCGCGTTGTGGATCACCAGACTCGACGCCGCTGACGAAATACCGGAACTCGTCGACGATCTGCGCGAACGCGGGCTTGTCGGCGAGGAATCGCTGGTGATGCCGTGCACCTCGACGGCAACTTCGTCGACCGGGCGGCCGAGGTTGATGTACTGGTGAAAGTGCCGTCCGGTGAGGCGCCGGTCCAGCGGCATCCTCGCAGCCGATCTCGATGATGCGGTGGCCCTGGCTGTCTCGAGGCCGGTGGTTTCGGTGTCAAGCACGATCTGTCGCATCAGCCCTCTCACCGCGGGGCGATCCGCGAGCTCGTCGATGCCGCGGTTTTGCCAGCGCGTCCCGCTCGTTTCGGGATGGCCGCTGTGTCCGCGCACCCAGTGCCA
>JADKDK010000002.1 GCA_016718385.1 Gammaproteobacteria bacterium | reverse complement strand
TGCTGGTGCGCCTGGCACGCGCGCTGTTTGCCCTCACCGGCGGTGACCAGGACTGGATCAGGCACTTCATGCGCACACCGAACAAGGTGACGGGCGGCATTCCGGCCCGACAGATCGAAAGTATCCAGGGCCTGGTAACGGTGCTGCAGTTCGTCGACGCCATCCGGGGCAAGGTGTGACGATCTGGGAGGCGTGCCAGGGCCCGCAACAGATTCGCCACGTGGCGGGCGTGCTGTTCCGGCTGGTCGAAAGCCAGGAGCAGGTCGCCACGCTCGGCTACGTCGACACCCTCCAGGAGCAGGCCCTGCTGGAGGAGATGCTGGACGAGGTCAAGCCCCCGTACCGCTCGGACACCGATGGCCTCCATTACCTGCTCAGGACACCGTTCCGCTACCCGCCGCTGAAATGGGGCTCGCGCTTTGGCCGGATACACGAACCGGGCATCTTCTACGGCGGCTGCAGCACGGAATCGACGCTGGCAGAGGCCGCTTATTACCGCTTCGTGTTCTGGTACTCGATGGATGGGACGCCGGTAAAGGAACTCATCCGCTCGGAACACACGCTGTTCTCGGCCGGCTATCGGTCGCAGCGGGGCGTCAAGCTGCACGAGCCGCCGTTCACTCGATACAACGACGCGATCACGCATCCCGCGGATTACGCGCAGACCCAGCTGTTGGGCACCGCGATGCGCGAGGCCGGCGTGGATGCCTTCGAATACCCGTCGGCGCGCGATCCGCGGCACGGTCTCTGTGTCGGCCTGTTCTCGCCCGGCGCGTTCAGCGCGTCACGGCCGGGGGAGCAGGGTCAGTGGCTATGCGAACTCGGTGCCCGCGAAGTCGCGTTCAAGCAGTTGGGGCACAGCGTCGTCAGCCGATTCGCCATCGGCATTTTCATGCGAAACGGCGAGCTGCCGCTGCCCCGATGAATGGGCAGGGCAGGAAGGGGCGCGGAGCTTGACGCTTGCGCTGGTGACTGCATTTATCTATGATTGCAGTCATTGACAGCAGATGAGAGGTTTTGAATCATGGCAATTTTGACTGTAAGGAATGTGCCCGATGACGTGCATCGCGCGTTGCGCGTGCGGGCGGCCCAGCACGGCCGCAGCACGGAAGCGGAGGTGCGCGAGATTCTGGCGGCCGTGGTCAAGCCTTCGAGCCGCGTGCGCGTGGGCGAAGCTCTGGCCGCCATCGGCCGCAAGATCGGGCTGGCCAATGAGGATTTCGCTGTCTTCGAGAGCGTGCGCGACAAGACGCCGGCCAAACCGTTGAGCTTCGACTGAATGATCGTCCTGGATACCAACGTCGTTTCCGAGGCGATGAAGCCAGAGCCAGACGCGGCCGTAGGGCCTGGCTGAACGACCAGGTGGCGGAAACCTTGTATCTGTCGAGCGTCACGCTGGCCGAATTGCTGTTTGGCATCCGGGCGCTGCCGGCAGGCAAGCGCAAGAACATGCTCGACCGCGCCCTGAACGAACTGCTGGAGCTGTTCAAAGATCGGGTGCTGCCGTTCGACACGGATGCAGCGCGCCACTACGCCGACCTGGCCGTGACGGCCAAGAACGGCGGGCGCGGCTTCCCGACGCCAGACGGCTACATCGCGGCCGTTGCAGCATCGCGGGGCTTCATCGTGGCATCACGCGACACATCGCCCTATGAAGCGGCCGGTGTGACTGTCATCAACCCTTGGAAGGACGCATAGGGCATCGATCAGTGCCGCAAGTCGGCGAGCAGCACGTCGGCCAGTGCCTCCTCGTCGATCGCCAGCCGATCGGCAAGCATCGCGCCCGCGAGCGCTTCGTCCCACAGCGCGCTGACGGCGGCGTCATCCAGGGTGCGTCCGGGACGTGGCGCGCCGACCACCGCTGCGCGGTAGTCTGGCGTGGAAAAGCGCCATGGTCGGGCATCGTGCTCGCGGATCATGTGGTTGCCGATACGCAGGCCCGGCCAGTCGAAGTCGCCGTGGTAGTGCAGCCTCGCCCCGGCGGTACGCAACTGCGCGAGCAGGATGCGCTGGGCTGCCCCCGGCATGCCGTCGGTGCACACCAGCGGTGCACAGCGCGGACCCAACTGGTCTGCGGCGATCGCAAGCAGGTTCGGGTTCTCGCAGACGAAAACCGGGCGGTCCATGACGGCCCAGGTCGGCGGCGATCGCACCAGGCGGCGCAGCGAGAAATACACCGGTTCGCCCGGCGCGGCGCCCGTCGGCCCGGGGAGGTTGAGGGCCAGCGCCGGTCGTGCCAGCTCGTTGACCAGCACGCCAGCCGCGGCCCACAGGTCCCGGGCCCGCTCAGCGTCGTTGTCGGGCGCGGACCCGTGGCGCAGCGCCGCCAGCACCAGCGTGGCGACCGGGCTGCCGGCGTCGAGGGCGTGCGCATCACCGAGCGCGGCAACGGCCAGTTGCGCCCGCGGAATGCCCGTCGCGGGCAGCCGCCGCAGCACCTGGTCAGCGGCGAGGACGAGGCGGGTGCCGGCCTCGGGCCGGCGGGCACACAACCGCTTCAGGAGCCCGAGCCCGATGGATGTCCGCAGGGCTGCACGCAAGCCGGGGTGTTCGCAGGCCTCGACTACCTGCTGCCATTGCGAGCGCACCCGCAGACGGTGCGCCGCCGTGTCGAGGATCGGTCCGTCCAGCTGCTCGAGTGCATCGCGCAAGGACGCGGCGAGGCCCGCCCGGGCGAGCGCGGCGTCGATCTCCGCCAGGTCGATCTGCATCGATTGCACATGGCGCGCCGGGCGGCCGGCGAGCGCCGCGAGGGCGGCATGTTCGGCTTCGTCCAGCGCGCCCAGGCGCAAGAGGCCGGCCGGTGTGCCGCGCTCGTAGCGTTGGCGCAGCCGCTTGCGCAGTCCCGCGAGGGCGTCGCCGCCGAGTAGCCGTTGCAGCCGGGCGTCCATCGTCAACCCGGCGGAAAGCGTCGATCCGGATCGTCTTCACGGCGCCGGGCGCGACCGTCCCAGGTCCAGCGCGAAACGTGCACGGCATCGACACCTTCGCGCCGTTGCAGCTGGCAGATCGCCACGCCCGGCAGCTCCGCGTAACAGGCCCACTCCCGCTCGCTGGTGATGACGAAATCGAGGTCGAACTCGTGGATCAGGCCCATGCAGTGCGCGCGGGCGGCATCGTCGATGCCGGCGAAGGCTTCGTCGAGCAGCACCAGGCGCGGAGCGAAGGCATAACCCCCCTGGCTGTAGTAGCTCGACACCGCGGCAAAGAGCGGCACTGTCAGGCCGAGCGCGCGCTCACCGCTCGAGGCCGGGCCGGAGAGCGGGCGCCACTCCCCGTCCTGCCAGCGCTGGACACGAAAGCGGTGCCAGCGACGGTAGTCGAGCGCCCGGGCGAGCTGTTCGAGCAGGCTGCCGCCGCTCGCCTCGGCCCGCATGCGTTCGGCGGCGATGCGCTGCTGCAGCATCTCGCCCACCACCCGCCGGTCTTCGGCCGACCACAGATCGGTGCTGGTATTGAGCAGACGCTTGCGCGCGGCGTCCAGGCCGACGGGCGCGCCCTCGGCGCCCTCCGGCAGCGGCTGCCATAGCAGGCGGAACCTTACGCCGGTCGACGTGGGGCGTTTGTGCAACTCCTTGTTGATCGCGTCGACCTGCCGCTCGGCCGCCTGCAAGAGCCGCTGGACTTCGGCGGCGATCTCTGCCTGCAGGTGGTTTTCGAGCAGCGTGCGTTCGCGCGCCGTCAGCAGTTCGCGACGCTGGGCAATCTCGGCGTCGAGCCGGGCGGTGAGTTGGTCGGGGCGCTGGGGGCGGTTCTGGTAGACGACGCTGACGACCAGGCCGTAGTCGCTGGCGTCGGCCTGCGCCTGCTGGCCGAGCGCGCCGAGGGCGCGGCCGAGCTCGCTGTAATCGTGCGAGATCTGGCTCTGGATACGCGTCCACGCCTCGTCGTCGTCTGCCACGTGCGCGAGCGCCTGCTCGGTGCGGCGGGCGAGGGTGAGCGCCGGCTCGATCGTCCACGCAGTAGCGGGGTCGGGCAGCTCGGCATCAGGCAGCGCCGCGGACAGCAAGCCGGTGGCGGCGAAACCCTGCAATTGTGCGATGGCGCGCTGGCGTGTATCGGTGCGCTCCTGCAGGGTCACGTCGGCGTCCTGCATCTTCTGCTCGCCGCGGGCGCGCGCCTCGCCGGCCGCGCGCCATGCTTCGCCTGCGGCTTTCGACCGGCTCTCGCTCCCGGTCACGGCGTCGCGCGCCTCGCGCAGGCGCTGGTGCAGCTCGTCGACCTGGGCGCCGATAGATTCGCGCAGGGTGTCGAGCCGTACCTGCGCCTCGTCGAGCTGCAGACGACGATCGGCGACTTGTGCGGCGAACTGGCGCGCGTCGGCCTCGGCTTCCTGGCAGCGCGCCTGCTGCTGCGCCAGTTCGCGTGCCGCCAGTTGCAGTGCGTGCGCCGCCTGGACGAGCGCGTGCAGTGCGTCGCCGAAGTGCATGAGCGCGATCCCGACGGACTCCAGCGCCGCGGCGGTCGTCGGCAGATGCAGGTCTGCCGCGTCCGCCGCCAGCGCGTCGCGGCAGGTGTGCACGGCGTCGGTCGCGGTGCGCAGCTCGCGTTCGGCCTCGTCGAGCCGGCTGCGGGCGGCCTGGAACTCGCGTTCGCGCGCCGCGGCGTCGGCGTGGGCGGTGCGCAGGGTTTCGTCCGACGGTGCGCCCTGCCATTCGGCGCTTGCCCGGACCTGGCGCTGCGTGAGCGCGTGGAGCTCGAGCTCGATCGCCCGCAATGCCTCGGCGATCTCCTGCAGGCGCGACGCGATCGCCGCGAGTCGTCGGGTGCGGGCTGCGGCGCGCGCGGCGTAGCCGATGTAGGCGGCCTGTGGCTTGTGCCAGGCACCGGCCAGTGCGCCGAGGCGAAAGCGGCCGTCGGGCGCGATCCAGGCTTCGGCCTGGCCGTCGTCGTGGGCGGTGCAGGCGATGCCTTCGAGCAGGCGGCCCAGCAGCGCGGCATCGACCGCAGGTGCTGCACCATCGGCCGGTGCCAGCCACGCGGCGAGCGAGGCACCCGGGCACGGCCGTTCGAGCCACTGGGTGTCGTGCAGCGGTGCTCCGCCGGCAGGTTGCAGCCGGCCGTCGGGGCTGACCCAGGCGTCGAGCAGGCCCGCGGCTTCGAGCGCGGCTTCGAGGCCGGCCCGCTCGGTGGCACCGACGTGCGCGCGAAAATCGACCAGCTGCCACAGCGGCGCACCGGCGCGCTGCGCTCGTGCGTCGGCGGCACGGGTAGGCGGTACCGGCGGAGCGGCATCCTCGCCCTGCAGCAGTCGCTCGCGCTCGGTATCCAGCATGAGCTGTTCATCGACCAGCGTCTGCTGCACGGCGAGTTGGCTGGCGCGCAGCTGCGCCAGGGTGTCGGCGGCGCGCTGCTGCGCTTGCACAAGGATGGCGCGGGCCGGGTTGTCCCCGTGCAGGCTGCCGACCCATAGCGTCAGGGCGGTCAAGGGCGGCTCGTCGACCTGCAACTCCGCCAGGCTCGCGAAGTGCTCCTGCCAGGCCTCGACCAGGCGGTTGCCTTCGGCCTCGACGGTCGCGTCGGCTTCGCTGCGGCGCGTCGCGGCGGCTTCGGCTTCGTCCAGGCGTTCGTCGCGGGCTCTTTGCCGGTGGGCGTGCGCCGCCTCGGCCTGCGTCACGTCGCCGACGCGGCGCTGCACCAGCGCGAGCTGTTCGCGCCGCCTCGCCGCGGCGTGGCGCAGGTCGTTGCGGGCGGCGTCGAAGGGCAGGGGGTCGAGCGTCGCCACCGCGACCGCCGGCAGCGCCGCCAGCGCATTGAGCTGCCACGGCTCGCCGATGCCGCTGGCCCGCGCGGCGGCGGCGGCCTCTTCGCGTGCCGCGCTGAGGAATCCTTCGGCCTGCGTCCGGCGTGTGCTGCGTTCCTCCAGCGCGCGGCCTTCACGCTCGAAGCGTGCCGCGGCCTCATCGGCCAGGCGCGTCGCGCCGGCGTGGTCGACGGTGCGTGCCTGGACGTCGCGTTCGGCCTGGGCGAGGCGATTTGCGTCCTTCATCGCCGGGTCGGACTGCAACTGCTCGAGGCGGGTGCGCCCCGCCTGCAGGGCGGCCTCGGCGGCCTCGGAGCGCCCGCGCGCCTCGTTTTCGGCCTCCTGCGCGGTGTGCAGGGCGGTCCGCGCTTCGTTCAGGGTGCGACTGGCGTTGTCGTAGCCGGTTTGCGCGCTGCGCAGGGCGCGGGACTGACGCCGTGCGTTGGTCGCGGCATAGCGCTGGTAGCGCTGGTTGAACTGACCGACCGCCTTGGCGAGGAGTTCGTAGTCCAGCAACTCGCGGCGGTATTCCTCGAGCTGGCTCAGCGCGTCGGCGACGTCGGTCAACAGGTCGGCCGACATCGGCGGCAGCGCCTCGGTCAGCGCATCGGACAGGTTGCCTTCGTCGGGCTTCCTGGAAAGCTGTGGTTGACGCAACTGCACCAGCGTGTCCATCAACGCCGCATAGCGCGCGGCCCCCAGATGGAACAGCCGCTCGTCGACGGCCCGGCGGTACGCGGTGGCCGTATCGAATACCTGGCCGTGGTGCTGTAACGCCTCCTTGAGCCGCTCCCTGGTCAGCACGTGGCGCGCCGGACTGGTGAGCCACAGATCCTGGCCGAGGCGACGTGCCTCCAGCACGAAGAACCATGCATCCACCTGCGCCCGTGCCGCCGCAGCCGAAAGGCCGCAGCCGAGGCTCAGGTACTCAGGCTGGCCGTCCTCGGCGATACGACCGAATTCGATCCATGCATAGCCGATGCGCCGCTCGAACTTGCCCAGCAGCAGGTTCCACGCCATCTTCTTGCCGCCATCGCCGTCGGGCTCGAGGCGGGATGATTTGAGCTGGGCGTCGAACAGGAAGGGCAGGGTCAGCGACAGCACCTTCGACTTGCCGGTGCCGTTGTTGCCGCGCAGCAGCAGGTGGCCGTCACGAAACCAGAATTCCTCGCTGTCGTAATGAAAGAGCTCGACGAGGCCGAGTCGCAGCGGTTGCCAGCGGGTCAGCGTCGGCACCGGCAGTGCCGGGTGCGCGCCGGCGGCCGCGAGGGCGGTGGGGAGGTCGATCAGGGTATCCGGAGTATCCAAGGGTCGGCTCGTCTCAATCGAACAGGTTGCCGGTCGCGGGTGCCGTGGACCTGATCTCGGCGTCGCCGACCGCGAAACGCGTCAGCGCCGGTAGTGCTCGCACCCGGCTACCGTCGCGGGTCACCAGCTGGAGGCACTGCAGGCGGTCGAGCGCCGCGGCCGCGAGCTCGTGCTCGGAGCCGGTTTCGCGGGCCGATTTGCGCCAGAAGCTGCCGAAGCGCTGACGGGCAACGGTGATGAACGCGGCCACGTCGGCCTCGCTCACGCCGGTGCCCGCGCGTGCGCCCAGGAACTCTGCGACCAGCAGGGTGACATGCGCTTCGGTGCCTTCGGCCGGCATCGCCACGTCGGTCAATTCGCCGTCATCGTCGGCGAGGGCGAGGCCCTCGGCACGCTGTTCGGCGACCAGCCCGGTGGCCTCGCACAGGCGGGCGGCCATCGTGCCGCGCTGGTTCATGCAGTAGGCGCGCAGTTCGGCATCGAGGCGGTCGAAGTAGATCACCGGGTCGTCGAGCAGCCGGCGCGCCAGGTGATGACGCAGGGCCGTGCGCCGGCCTTCGTCGCTGTCGGGAACGTGTTCCGCCACCAACGCGGCGAGTCGCGCTTCCAGGGTCGCCGGCGCTTCGTCCGCAGGCCAGGTGGAAGGGCCGCGCGATGCGGCGAGCACTCCCGCGAGGAGGCGTCGCTGGACGTCGTAGAGTGCGTCGTGCAAGGCGTCCGGGCCATCTGTGCCGCCGCGCACGAAGCCCGCCTCATCACCGGCCACGCGCTGCAGCACGCCCAGTTCGAGCAGCGTGCGGCAGACCGCGACCAGTTCGCGCCGCTCGTGCTGCGCCTGGAGCGTGAACGTAAAGCCGTGCGCGGCCAGGTCCGGGTCGGCCGCCAGCGCGAGCAGCCGGTCGCCGAGTATCCGCAGCGTGATCTGCGGATCGGCCCGCTCCAGCACCGCGCAGGCGAGGCACAGCAGCACGTAGCGGCGACGCTCGTAGCCGGGCAGCCCGCGCGTTGCATCGTCGAGATCGGCCGGGCGCTTGTACAGGCGCGCCGCGTCGCGTTCGATGTGCAAGGGCCACCCGGCCTCGCGCAGGAACCATTCGCGCAGCGCGTCGGCGTGGCGGCGCACGGCGGCGAAGCCTGCGTGTGCGGGTGTCAGCAACGGGGTCATCAGCAGGGCTCGCAGCGCGCCGCTGAACTCCTCGCGCTGATGGAGGGCCTGCTGCTCGCCTATCGCGGCGCTGTCGAACTTCATCGTAGCCCTGGCGTGGCGGTGATCGTGATGTGGTGATCGCGGCCGGCGAACACGCCGGCATCGGTGACCACTTCGGCCTGGATATGCGCCTCCATCGGCTCGAGGCGAATGAGCAGCAGACCGTCGCCGGTCTGGCGTTCGACCACGTCCTCGGGCGAGGCCTGCGCGGTCAGCGCCTCGCCGAGCAGGCTCAGCAGCAGTGCAAAGGCGTGCGGATCCAGCCGCCCGATCTCGGACAGCCGCGTCCTGCGCCCCGTGGCCAGGCGCTCGCGCGCTGCTTCCACCTGTCTGTGCTCTTCCTCCAGCTGGCGGGCGAGCAGGGCGCGCTCCTCGTTGCGCTCGCGCACCTTCGGCAGCGGACCCCGCGGGGCGGCCTCGCCGTACTCGCGCAAGCGCGGATGAATGCGCAGCGGCGGCGCCTCGGCCCACGGCGTGGTGGCGGGCAGCTCGATGCCCGCACCCGGTTGCAGCGAGAAATGCCGCGCCGGGTTGAGGGCGAACGCGGCGCGGCCCAGGCGGTGCGCCTCGTCATCGTTGGCGCACGCCGCGAACCACCCGGCCAGCACACGGAAGTCCGCTGACCGATCGCTGCGCCCGCTGCGCCGCTCGTTGAGTGCCGCGACCGCCGTCAGCAACTGCGGAATCGCGGCCAGCGCTTTCGAGCGCAGCACCTCGGCCTGCGGCGGTTCGTGCTGCGTGCTGACGAACCAGCCACGCAGGCCCTTCCAGCGTTCGCGCCAGGCCTGCTGGCGCTGCGCGAGCGCGTCGGCCTGCGCCGGCGAATCGCCGGGCGCCGCGTCGCGCGCTTCGCGTTGCGCGGCCGCCCACAGCAGCGGATCGATCCGTTGGTGGAGTAAGGCGATGTGTTGCGCGATCTCGCCCGAACGCCCGACCAGGTCGCCGATGAACCGTTCGAGATAGTCGATCAGGCGCTTCTTGTACGCCACCACCGCGGTGGCATCGGCCTGTTGCAGCTCGATGCTGCGCGCCATGCCCGCCATGAAGGCATGGGCGTTGTCGGCCAGACTCTCGAAGACACGCACCAGGTCGCGCAGCGCTTCGTGCACTTTGGCCGCATCGGGCGTCGGCGCCTCGGCGAGTGCGAGCAGGGTCTTCAGCCGGTTGGCGATGTCTTCGAGCGCGATGGTCTGCAACTCGGCCCGCCGCCCCAGCGCCGTGGCGAAGGCGGCGAGCGCTGCCTCGACCGCCTCGCCACCATGCGAAAGCCGGTACAGGAAGCGGGCCCGGTAGAAGTCGCCGATGCTCGCTACCCGCGCCGTGTCGGGTTGCGATTCGAGGTTGCCCCAGTCGACGAGTTGGGCGAGCGCGGTCTGCACTTCTTCGAGTCTGGGCACGCCATCGGTCCACTGGGCCTCGGCCAGCACCTCGTCGGGGCGCATGTGCAGCCTGAACTGGCGCTTTGCTGCGGCAAAGCTGTTCATGATGCTGCGGTAGGTGCTGGTCTTGTCCGCGCTGACGTGCCGGAACAGCTCGGCCGATGTGTTCGCAGACGGCATGGACTGGAATCTGGTCGTTTTCGTCATCCGATGGTGGCAACTATCCGGGCGCTTGTCGATACCGTCGGGCAAGCATACCGTCGGGCAAGCAGTCCGGGCACGCGGGTCAGCCGGTCCAGGTTCGCGACCTTTTCGGTGGGGGGGCCGCTGATTGATTGAACAAGCGTACGTAAATAGGATGGGTAATCCCCTGACTCTGTCGGGGAGACAGCAAATGTTTGACATTGAAGGTGCTGCGGTCGTGGACTCACCATGAATAGCGTGGGTCGATAATCCGGGGCGCGGGGGAATGCGCGTGACCGCAGCAGACGACGAACACTGGATGCGCCGCGCGCTCGCGCTGGCACGCAACGCCGGGGACGCGGGCGAGGTGCCCGTGGGCGCGGTGCTGGTGCGCGACGGCGAGGCGGTCGGGGAGGGGTGGAACGCGCCGATCGGGCGCTGCGATCCCACCGCGCACGCCGAGATCGTGGCGCTGCGCGCGGCGGCGAGCGCGGCGTCGAACTACCGCCTCGGCGGCTCGACGCTCTACGTCACCATCGAGCCCTGCGCGATGTGCGCCGGCGCGCTGGTGCATGCGCGCGTGGCGCGCCTGGTGTTCGCCGCGCGCGAGCCGCGCGCCGGTGCGGTCGCCAGCAATCTGTCGCTGCTGGACGCGGAATTCCTGAACCATCGCGTGGCGTGGACCGAGGGCGTCTGCGCGGACGATGCCGCGCAAATGATGCGGGATTTCTTCCGGCGGCGGCGGATGTAGGCCGGCCTTCACTGTGGGTCGGCCTTCACTGTGGGTCGGCATTCATGCCGACTGGTGCCTTCGGGGTTGCTGTTGTCGCCGCCATGAATGGCGACCCACATCAGACCCACATCAGGAGCGGGTGGGGAGCAGGGCGAACGAGCCGCGCGCGTTCTGTGCGACCTGGTACATGTTCGACTCCTCGTCGTGGTGCTCGAGGAAGCGGTGGTACTGGCGGATGCGGCTGACGAAGCTCATCGTCTCGTAACCGCGCGCGTAGCCGTGGCGCGTGCGCGAATGCCACGCCCGCTTCGTCAGCAACGGCAGCTGCTGCTCGACGTCAGCCCACTTGTCCGGATCGGCGCCGCGCATCCCCGCGATGCGGCGCGCGTCCTCGACGTGCGCGGGACCCATGTTGTAGGCCGCGAGCGCGAAGAGCTCGCGCTCGGAGGGCGCGATGTCCTCGCTCACCTGCTCGAGCAGCTTCAGGAAATAGCGCGCGCCGCCGCGCAGGCTCTGCTCGATGTTGGTGCGATCGGTCACGCCGACTTCGCGCGCCGTCGCCTGCGTCAGCATCATCATGCCCTTGACGCCGGTGTAGGACACCGCGCGCGGGTTCCAGTGCGATTCCTGGTAGCTGATCGCCGCGAGCAGGCGCCAGTCGATGCCTTCCTCGGCGCCGATCTCGCGCAGCATCTTCTCGAAGCGCGGCAGCTGCGTCTCGACGCGTTCGGCGAACGCGGTCAGCGCCTTGCGGTTGATCTCGGGCAGGTAGCCGAAGAAGCGTTCGCGCAGCAGGTCCAGCTCTCCCGACTCCTCGTAACGCGCCAGGAAATTCTGCATCGCGGCGTGCAGGCGCGCGTTGCGCCCGCGCTCGGCCGTGGCCCATGAGAGTTGTTCGCGCTCCTCGAGCTCGAAGGCGATCTCGAGGCCCGGGAAGGCCTCGTGCATCTGGAATTCGTTCGACTTCACGATCGCGTAGTCGATCTCGCCGTCCATGATCTTGCGCAGCAGCTCGAAGGTCTCGATGCGCGTGGCTTCCATCCAGCCGAGATCGGGATGCGCGCGTTGCGCCTCGACCAGCGCATCGGCCGAGCTCGATTGCGCGAGCACCATCACCCGCGTGCCCACCAGGTCCGCGATGGAGACGGGTCGTGGCGTGCCGCTCCTGTAGACGATCTGCTGGCGCACCTGGAGGTAGGGCGAGCTGTACCAGTAGCTGGAACTGGCGGAAAGACGCGCAGACAGGCCCGAGGCCGCCATGTCGGCCGCACCGCTGTCGAGCGCCGCATAGGCCCCGGCGATGTTCGCGGCCGGGATCATCTCGAGCTCGACCCCGATCTGCGCGGCGAACGCGCGCGCGAGCTCGAACTCGATCCCGGAAGGGCCGTGCTTGTCTACGACGAAGGTCGCCGGGTTGACCCGGCTGACGACGCGCAGCTTGCCGCGCGCCAGGACTTCGTCAAGGGAATCTCGTGGAAGCGGGCCGGAGTGCGACTGCTGATAGGTCTCGCTTGGACACGCGGCGAGAACTGCACACAGAACGCCCATCAATGTACCTCTCAGGAGGTTCGCGATGGGCCATGACCCGCTTTCCAGTGTTCCAGTAGTTGTTGTGAACCCCATAGGTCACACTCTTGCTGTACCTGGCGGGGGTCGATTCTAGTGCCCACTCGCGATATGGGAACCCGTGCGAGCGACAAAAATTACCGCGATTTCGCGGCACGTTGTGTCGCGCATTTCCTGAAGTTAGTGAGCGCTAGCGGTGTGTCGTACGCCATCGCAGGGATGTGGGTGCCAAAATCGCACGCAATTGCGGCTAACGGGCGCGACGGGGCATACGCTAGAATTCCGCGCTCGCGGCACACCATCGACTCTTTTTTTCATTATCCGGGAACAGGCATGCTGACTCTCGCCGGCGCTTCGGCGCTTTCGCCATTCCGTCTGCGCCGACTGCTCGGCGAATTGCAGTCGATCGCCAGCGACGTGCGCGCAGTGCAGGCGCGCTTCATGCATTTCGTCGAGATCGACGCAATCGACGGCGATGTGCGCGACGACGAGCGCGCGATGCTGCAGCAATTGCTCGATTACGGGCCGCATCGCGAAGCGCAGCAGTACGCGGGCGAATTGTTTCTCGTCGTGCCGCGTCCGGGCACGCTGTCGCCGTGGTCGAGCAAGGCCACCGACATCGCGCACAACTGCGGGCTGGCGCGCGTGCGGCGCATCGAGCGCGGCATCGCGTATTACGTGAGTTGCGACGGCGCAATTGCGGAGCAGTTGCGCGCGCGCATCGCCGCGTCGCTGCACGATCGCATGGTGGAGTCGGTGTTCGCGAGTCTCGACGATGCCGCGAATCTGTTCCTGCACGAGACGCCGCGCGCGCTGCGCACGGTGGACATTCTCGGCGGCGGCCGCGCGGCGCTGGAGCGCGCGAATCGCGAGTCCGGTTTCGCGCTCGCCGACGACGAGATCGATTATCTGTGCGCGGCTTTCGTCCAGCTCGGGCGCAATCCGACCGACGTCGAGCTGATGATGTTCGCGCAGGCCAACAGCGAGCACTGCCGCCACAAGATCTTCAACGCGAGCTGGACCATCGACGGCGAGCCGCAGTCGCACAGCCTGTTCGGGATGATCCGCAACACGCACCAGCAGGCCGCCGATCCCGCGGTGCTGAGCGCGTATTCCGACAACGCCGCCGTGATCCGCGGCCACGAGGCGGGCCGCTTCTTTCCCGATCCCGAGACGCGCGTGTTCGGCTACCACGCCGAGCCGGTGCACATCCTGATGAAGGTCGAGACGCACAACCACCCGACCGCGGTCGCGCCGTTCGCGGGCGCGGCGACGGGCAGCGGCGGCGAGATCCGCGACGAGGGCGCGGTCGGCGTCGGCGCGCGCCCCAAGGCGGGACTCGTGGGCTTCAGCGTGTCGAACCTGCGCGTGCCGCAGTTCGAGCAGCCGTGGGAGACCGATCACGGCAAGCCCGGACGCATCGTCTCGGCGCTCGAGATCATGCTCGAGGGACCGATCGGCGGCGCGGCGTTCAACAACGAGTTCGGCCGCCCCGCGATCTGCGGCTACTTCCGCAGTTTCGAGGAAGTGCACGGCGGCGAAGTGCGCGGCTATCACAAGCCGATCATGATCGCCGGCGGCATGGGAAATATCCGCGAAGAGCATGTCGCGAAAGGGCGCATGGGCGAGGGCACGCGCCTGGTGGTGCTCGGCGGCCCGGCGATGCTGATCGGGCTCGGCGGCGGCGCGGCGTCCTCGATGGCCTCGGGCGCGAGCCACGAGGACCTCGATTTCGCCTCGGTGCAGCGTGACAACGCCGAGATCGAGCACCGCTGCCAGGAAGTGATCGACCGTTGCTGGCAGCTTGGTGAGCGCAACCCGATCCGCTTCATCCACGACGTGGGCGCGGGCGGCCTGTCGAACGCGCTGCCCGAGCTGGTGAAGGACGGCGGCTGCGGCGGGCGCATCGCGCTCGAACGCATCCCCAGCGCCGACACCGGCATGTCGCCGCTCGAGATCTGGTGCAACGAGGCGCAGGAGCGCTACGTGCTGGCGATCGGCGCCGACGACGTCGCGCGCTTTGACGCGATCTGCGAGCGGGAGCGTTGCCCCTGGGCGGTGGTCGGCGAAGCGACCGCGGAGCCCCATCTCGCGCTCGCCGACGGCCGCAACGGCGCGCAGCCGGTGGACCTGCCGCTGTCGGTGCTGTTCGGCAAGCCTCCGCGCATGCACCGCGAGTTCACGCGCGTTGCGCCCGCGACGGTGCCGCTCGCGCTGGGCAATGTGGATATCGCGGACGCCGTCGAGCGCGTGCTGCGCCTGCCGGCGGTGGCGGGCAAGGGCTTCCTGGTGACGATCGGCGATCGCAGCGTCACCGGGCAGGTGAGCCGCGACCAGATGGTCGGCCCGTGGCAGGTGCCGGTGGCCGATGCCGGCATCACGACCACGAGTTTCGACACCTGCGCGGGCGAGGCGATGGCGATGGGCGAGCGCACGCCGCTGGCGCTGCTCGACGCCCCCGCCTCGGCGCGCATGGCGGTGGGCGAGGCGCTGACCAACCTCGCCGCCGCGCCCATCGCGCGCCTGTCCGACGTCAAGCTCTCGGCCAACTGGATGGCCGCGGCCGGACACCCGGGCGAGGACCAGGCGCTGTTCGACGCCGTGCGCGCGGTCGGCATGGAGCTGTGCCCGGCGCTCGGCATCGTGATCCCGGTCGGCAAGGATTCGATGTCGATGAAAACGAGCTGGAGCGAGGCGGGCGAGGCGAAGGCCGTGACCGCACCGCTGTCGCTGATCGTCTCGGCCTTCGCGCCGGTGACCGACGTGCGCCTGGCGGTGACGCCGGAGCTGCGTCGCGACGAGGGCGCTTCACGGCTGGTGCTGGTGGACCTCGGGTGCGCTCGCAACCGCCTCGGGGGTTCGGCGCTGGCGCAGGTGTACAAGCAGGTCGGCGACAGCGCGCCGGATCTCGACGATCCCGCGCTGATCGGCGGTTTCTTCGCCGCGGTGCAGCGCTGCATCGCCGACGGGCTGCTGCTCGCGTATCACGACCGCTCCGACGGCGGCCTGTTCGTGACGCTGTGCGAGATGGCCTTCGCCGGCCGCGCCGCGCTCGATGTCGACATCGCCGCACTCGGCGCGACGCGCTCGCCGCGCTGTTCAGCGAGGAACTCGGCGCGGTGCTGCAGGTGCGCGATGCCGACCTCGCGGCGGTGCAGGCGCATTTCGCGGCTGCCGGCCTGGCGGCTCACGCGCACGTGCTCGGGCGCCCCGCGCGCGGCGACGCCGTGTGCATCCGCCGCGGCGATCGCGTGGTGTACGAAAATTCGCGCACCGCGCTGCACCGCGCCTGGGCCGAGCTCAGCTTTCGCATGCAGGCGTTGCGCGACAACCCCGACTGCGCGCGCGAGGAATACGACGCGCTGCTCGACGCCGACGATCCCGGCCTCGCGGCGCGGCTGGCCTACGACCCGGGCGAGCGCATCGAGGCGCCGTTCATCGCCACCGGTGCGCGCCCGCGCGTCGCGGTGCTGCGCGAGCAGGGCGTCAACGGCCAGTACGAGATGGCCGCGGCCTTCGACCGCGCCGGTTTCGAGGCCATCGACGTGCACATGAGCGACGTGCTCTCGGGCGCGCTCGACCTGGCATCGGTGAGCGGGATCGCGGCCTGCGGCGGCTTCTCCTACGGCGACGTGCTCGGCGCCGGCGGCGGCTGGGCCAGGACGGTGCTGTTCAACGAGCGCGCGCGCACCCAGTTCCAGCGCTTCTTCGCGCGCGGCGACACCTTCACGCTCGGCGTGTGCAACGGCTGCCAGATGATGTCCGGCCCGCGGCATGGAGGGATCGCTGATCCCGGTCTCGGTCGCGCACGCCGAGGGGCAGGCCGAGTTCCTGCCCGGCGCGCTCGCCGGGCTCGAGGGCGACGCCCGCGTGGCGCTGCGCTACGTCGACAGCCGCGGCAACCCGACGCAGCGCTTCCCGGCGAACCCGAACGGCTCGGCGGGGGCGGTGGCGGCGGTGACCACCACGGACGGCCGCGTGACCATCATGATGCCGCACCCGGAGCGCGTGTTCCGCACGGTGCAGAACTCCTGGCGCCCCCCGGGCTGGGGCGAGGACGGGGGCTGGATGCGCCTGTTCCGCAACGCGCGCGCCTGGCTGGGCTGAGGTCGCGCATTTGTTGCGACCCGCTGCGGTGGCTATAATCCCGCGCCTTCGGGCCCCGGCACACGCCGGGGTCTCCGTATCCACGCACTGGATCCCTGTCCGCGCATGCTGAATCGATATCCCCTCTGGAAGAATCTGCTGGTCGCGTTCGTGCTGGTCGCCTCGGCCATCTACTCCCTGCCGAACCTCTATCCGCCGGATCCGGCGGTGCAGATCTCGGGCGCCAGCAGTGCGCTGGAGATCGGCCAGCCGGTGATCGACAAGGCGCTGGCCGCGCTCGCCGGCAAGCAGGTCGAGGTTGCGGGCAGCGAGTTCGACGCCAAGTCGGCCCTGCTGCGCCTCGCCAGCATCGAGGACCAGCTGCGCGCGCAGTCGGCGATCAAGCGCGCACTGGGCGACGATTACGTGGTGGCGCTGAACCTGGCGCCCACTACGCCTGCGTGGCTGGCGGCGATCGGCGGCGCGCCGCTCAAGCTCGGCCTCGATCTCAGCGGCGGCGTGCACTTCCTGCTGGAGGTCGACACGCAGGCGGCCGTCGCCAAGCGCATCGGCGTCTACGAGACGGACATCAAGAAGAAGCTGCGCGAGGCGCGCGTGCGCGGCTTGGTGCGGGTCGTCGACAACGCGCGCGTCGAGGCATCGTTTGCCGACGAGCAGGCGCGCACCGCCGCGGTGGGCGTGATCCAGGACGCGAATCCGGAGCTGCAGCGGCTCATGGAGGAGCGCGACGGGAAGTTCCTGCTCACCCTCACGATCGGCGAGCAGCAGATCAAGGAGATGGAGGACTACGCGGTCAACCAGAACCTCACCACGCTGCGCAACCGCGTCAACGAGCTCGGCGTGGCCGAGCCGATGATCCAGAAGCAGGGCCGCAACCGCATCGTGGTGGAGCTGCCCGGGGTGCAGGACACCGCGGAGGCCAAGCGCATCCTCGGCAAGACCGCCAACCTCGAGTTCCGCCTCGAGGCGCGTCCGGATGCCTCCGGCGCCGACAAGGAGCAGTTCGAGTTCCGCGACCAGCGCTCGGGCGAGCGCAGCGCCTGGCTCGAGCGCGACCTGATCATCGGCGGCGACCGCGTGACCGGTGCCACGTCGAGCTTCGACGAGAACGGGCGCCCGCAGGTCAACATCAACCTCGACAGCCAGGGCGGCACGCTGATGAACCGCGCCACGCGCGACAACATCAAGCGGCGCATGGCGGTGCTGTTCCTCGAGCGCAAGACGCGCACGACAGGGTACGAGGAAGGCCCCGACGGCCTCGACATCCCGGTGCTGGAACGCTACGACGAGAAGAAGATCATCAGCCTGGCCACGATCCAGTCGGCGCTGGGGGTGCAGTTCCGCATTACCGGACTCGATAGCCCGGCCGAGTCCGCGGAGCTCGCGCTGCTGCTGCGTTCCGGCGCGCTGGCGGCACCGCTCGATTTCGTCGAGGAGCGCGCCGTGGGGCCCTCGCTCGGCGCCGACAACATCCGCATGGGCGTGCAGTCGCTGATGATCGGGGCGGCGCTGGTGTTCATCGCCACCCTGGTGCTCTACCGCATGTTCGGCGTGTTCGCGGTGGTGGCGCTGATCAGCAACGTGCTGATGCTGGTCGCGGCGATGTCGCTGCTGTCGGCGACGCTGACGCTGCCGGGCATCGCCGGCATCGTGCTGACGGTGGGCATGGCGGTCGATGCGAACGTCATCATCAACGCGCGCATCCGCGAGGAACTGAGGAACGGCATGCCGCCGCACTCGGCGATCGGGGCCGGCTACGACCGCGCCTGGCTGACCATCATGGACTCCAACCTCACGACCCTGATCGTGGGCGTGATCCTCTACGCCATCGGCACCGGGCCGGTGCGCGGGTTCGCGGTGACGCTGTCGATAGGCATCATGACCTCGATGTTCACCGCGGTGGTGGTCACGCGGGCACTGGCGAACCTGGTCTACGGCGGCCGTCGCCTCACGAAGATCTCGATCTAGGAAAGTACCGCGCATGCAAGACGAACAACCGAAGTTCATCGATTTCCTCAAATGGCGCGCGTGGACGGCGGGGCTTTCGGCCGCGCTGTGCCTCGCCGGGCTGATCTCGCTGGCGGTGCAGGGGCTCAATCTCGGGCTCGACTTCACCGGCGGCACCGTGGTGGAGCTCGGCTTTCGCGAGGAAGTGCAGACGGCCACGGTGAGCGGGCAGCTCGCGCAGGCCGGGTTCGAGTCCGCCTCCGTGGTCCATTTCGGCTCCGAGCGCGACGTGCTGGTGCGCCTGCCGCCCGGCGACAGTGCAACGGTCGGGCAGCAGGTGCTGGCCGCCGTGGGCGGCGCCGGGGTCGCGACGCTCAAGCGCACCGACGTCGTGGGTGCGCAGATCGGCGACGAGCTGCGCGACCAGGGTGGCCTCGCGCTGCTGCTCGCGCTGGCGCTGGTGGCGGGCTACGTGGCGATGCGCTACGAATGGAAGATGGCGACCGGCGCGATCGTCGCTATTTTCCACGATGTGCTGGTCACCGTGGGCCTGTTCTCGATCTTCCAGTGGGAGTTCGACCTCGCGGCGCTGGCAGCGGTGCTGTCGCTGGTCGGCTATTCGATCAACGACACGATCGTGATCTACGACCGCGTCCGCGAGAACTTCCGCAAGATGCGCCGGGTGGACCGTTTCACGGTGTGCAACGTGTCGCTGACCCAGACGCTGGGCCGGACCATCACGACCTCGGCGCTGACACAGCTGGTGGTGGTCGCGATGCTGGTGGCCGGCGGCCCGCAGCTGCAGGGTTTCTCGCTGGCCATGTTCGTGGGGATCATCGCCGGTTCCTATTCGACGATCTACATCGCCTCGGCGTTTTCGCTGTGGCTCGGGCTGGACCGCAAGGACCTGCTGCTGCCGGCGAAGGAAGACGAGAGGCCCCCCAGGACCCCTGAGGCCCCTGGTCGGCAGCCCCCGGGGCCCCCCCCCCCCCGGCGCCCCCCCGCCCCCCCCGGCCCCCCCCCCCCCCCCCCCCCCGGCGCCGGCGGCCCCCCCATCAGGTGACCACCACCCGAATGCCGTCGCCATGAATGGCGACCCACAGGGGTCTGATCAGGCGGGTCCGGCCGCCGCCGCGCTGCCCAGGGCCGGGCGGATCACCTGCAGCATCGCCCGCAGGCACTTGGGATTGGCGGCCACGATGCGCCCGCTCTCCATCCAGTCATTGCCGCCGTCGAAGTCGCTGATCAGGCCGCCGGCTTCCTGCACCAGCAGGGCGCCCGCGGCGATGTCCCAGGGCCGCAGCCCGATTTCCCAGAACCCGTCGAGCCGGCCCGCCGCCACGTAGGCGAGGTCGAGCGCGGCGGCGCCGGCGCGGCGGATGCCGGCGGTGCGCGAGGCGAATTGTTCCAGCGTCTGCAGGTAGGCGGGGAGCTCCTTGATGGACGGCTCGCAGAACGGGATGCCGGTGCCCAGCACGGCTTCCTTCAGCCCGGTGCGCGTGCTGACGCGGATGCGCCGGCCGTTGCGCTGGGCGCCCTGGCCGCGCGTGGCGGTGAACTCCTCGCGCCGCACCGGGTCGAGGACCACGGCGTGCTCGAGGCGGCCGTCGCGCACGCAGGCGATCGAGACCGCAAAGTGCGGGATGCCGCGCATGAAGTTGGTGGTGCCGTCCAGCGGATCGATGATCCACTGGTAACCGCCCGCGCGCGCGGCGTCGCCCGAGGCGCCGCTCTCCTCGGCGAGTATCAGGTGATCGGGGTAGGCCTTGCGCAGCTGGGTGATGATCTCGCGCTCGGCGGCCTTGTCGATCTCGGTCACGAAATCGTTGCCGGACTTGCGTCCCACCTCGATCATGTCGAGCCGGTCGGCCGCGCGCGCGATGATCTCGCCCGCCTTGCGGGCGGCCGCGAGTGCGATGTTGACCATGGGATGCATCGGCGGGAATCTCCTTGTGCGGACCCCGAAAAGGGCGCGCGAGTATAGCAGCCGGACTGCCCGGAGCTTTGCAGCACGGGGCGGGCCGCGCAAAATGCACGCTTTGGGATGCAAGGGGCGGTAATGAGCGAGACGACGGACGAGGCCGCAATCGGGCAACTGCTCGCGCGGGTGCGCATCGTGCTGGTGGGCACGGTGCACTCGGGCAACATCGGCGCGGCGGCGCGGGCGATGAAGAACATGGGGTTGCGGCGCCTGTACCTCGCCGCCCCGGTCGAATTCCCGCACCGCGAGGCCACCTACCGCGCGGTGCAGGCCGCCGACCTGCTCGAATCCGCGGTGGTCACGGCCTCGCTGGAGGAGGCCGTGGCCGACTGCAGCCTGGTGATCGGCACCAGCGCGCGCGAGCGGCGCATCCAGCTGCCGCAACTCGGGCCGCGCGAGCTGGGGCCGCTGTGTCTCGGGGAGCGACGCGGCGAGGAGATCGCGCTGGTGTTCGGGCGCGAGGACTCCGGGCTCAGCAACGAGGAGTTGCGCTTGTGCCACTGGCACGTGCACGTGCCGACCAGCGCCGACTACAGCTCGCTCAACCTGGCCGCCGCGGTGCAGCTGCTGTGCTACGAGCTGCGCATGACCGCGCTCGCGCAACAGGGAACGCTGGCGGCGCCGCCCTGGGACGAGCCGCTCGCGACCGTCGAGGGCATGGAGCGCTTCTACGAGCACCTCGACGCGACGCTGACCGATATCGGCTTCCTGAACCCGGCGGCGCCGCGCCAGTTGATGACGCGCCTGCGCCGACTGTTCAACCGCGTGCGGATGGACCAGATGGAGCTCAATATCCTGCGCGGGATCCTCACCGAGATCGGCAAGATCCGCGCCGCGGCGGGGCGTGAATCCTCGCCCAATTCTTGACTGCAACACTCGGAAAAAGAATACTGGACGCCGATTCCGCGCCGGGGAACCTTGATGCGCCTGACTACCAAGGGACGTTATGCTGTCACCGCGATGCTGGATCTCGCGCTGCACGAGGGCGGGGGTCCGGTGAGCCTGTCCGATATCTCCGGCCGCCAGGAAATCTCGCTCTCCTACCTGGAGCAGCTGTTCGCGCGCCTGCGCCGCAGCGGGCTGGTGAGCAGCGTGCGTGGCCCCGGTGGCGGCTATCGCCTGCAGCGTCCCGGTGCCGAGATCAGCGTTGCCTCGATCATCGATGCCGTGAACGAGAGCTACGAAGCCACGGCCTGCCAGGGCAAGGGCGGCTGCCAGCAGGGTGAAATCTGCCTGACCCACACGCTGTGGAACGACCTCAGCGAACAGATCCATTCCTTCCTCAACGGCATCACGCTGGGCGAACTGGTCGCGCGCAGCGATGTGCAGCAGGTCTCGCGGCGCCAGCACGAGCGCGGGACCCACGGCTCGCGCGAGCGCGCGGCGGGCGATATCAACGTCACCGCGCTCAACTGAGCCGCTGCCGGCCAGCCCCGCGATGCGCCTGCCTGTCTACCTCGACTACCTCGCGACCACGCCGGTGGATCCGCGCGTGGCCGCGCGCATGGCGCAATGCCTGACCATCGACGGCAATTTCGGCAATCCCTCCTCGCGCTCGCACGTCTACGGCTGGCGTGCCGAGGAGGCCGTGGAGCAGGCGCGGCGCGAGGTGGCCGAGCTGGTGGGCGCCGATCCGCGCGAGATCGTCTGGACCAGCGGGGCGACCGAGGCCGACAACCTGGCGCTCAAGGGTGTCGCGCACTTCAACCGGCGCAAGGGGCGGCACATCGTCACCTCGACGATCGAGCACAAGGCGGTGCTCGACAGCTGTCGCCAGCTGGAGGCCGAGGGCTTCGAGCTGAGCTACGTGGCCCCGGATGCCGGCGGCATCGTGCAGCCCGCCGCGCTGGCACCGCTGCTGCGCGAGGACACGATCCTCGTGAGCGTGATGCACGTGAACAACGAGCTCGGCACCGTCAACGACATCGCCGCCCTCGGTGCGCTGTGCCGTGAGCGCGGCATCGTGTTCCACGTCGATGCCGCCCAGGGCGCGGGCAAGCTCCCGCTCGACCTCGCGGCGCTTCCGGTCGATCTCGCGTCGCTCTCGGCGCACAAGATGTACGGGCCCAAGGGCGTCGGGGCGCTCTACGTGCGGCGCCTGCCGCGGGTCTGGCTGGAAGCGCAGATGCACGGCGGCGGCCATGAGCGCGGCATGCGTTCCGGCACGCTGCCCACCCACCAGATCGTCGGCATGGGCGAGGCGGCGCGCCTGGCGCGCGCCGAAATGCAGGCCGACGCCGAGCGCATCGCGGCGCTGCGCGACCGGCTGTGGGCGTCCATCGCGGACCTGGGGGGCGTGGGACAGAACGGCGACCCCGCGCGGCGCGTGGCCGGGGCGCTGAACGTGCGCTTCGCCGGCGTGGAAGGCGAGTCGATGATCATGGCCATGAAGGACATCGCGGTGTCCTCGGGTTCTGCCTGCACCTCGGCCAGCCTGGAACCTTCCCACGTTTTGCGTGCCATAGGACTGGGCGACGAGCTGGCACATGCCTCCTTGCGCTTCAGCCTCGGGCGCTTCAGCACCGCCGAAGAGGTCGCGCTGGCGGCCGATGCCATCCGCCGGGCCGTGACGCGGCTGCGCGGCAGCGCGGTGCCGGAGCCTGGGATGCTGGCCTGAAAGCCGGCATTATCGCGGCCTGATGCCCCTTAACGGGGGGTTCGCGCGGTGCGTATAATGCCGCTCCTTTTTGGCCGGTGCGGCGCGACTGCCGCACCCTATTCACGATCCGGAGTACCGAATGACCCTCGAGCGCACCCTTTCGATCATCAAGCCCGATGCCGTGGCGAAGAACGTCGTCGGCGAAATCCTCTCGCGTTTCGAGAAGAACGGCCTGCGCGTCGTGGCCGCCCGGATGCTGCGCCTGACCGACGCCACCGCGGGCGGCTTCTATGCCGAGCACAGGGGGCGCCCGTTCTACCCGGCGCTGGTCGAGTTCATGACCTCGGGCCCGGTGCTGGTGCAGGTGCTGGAAGGCGAGAACGCCGTGGCGAAGAACCGCGAGCTGATGGGCGCGACCAACCCGAAGGAAGCGGCCCCGGGCACCATCCGCGCCGACTTCGCCCAGAGCATCGACGCCAACGCGGTGCACGGCTCGGACTCCGCCGCCTCCGCGGCGCGCGAGATCGCGTACTTCTTCGCCGCCACGGAACTGTGCGACCGCGCCTGAGGCGTCGCCGCCGCTGCCCATGGAAAACTCCGCCGCCCTGATCGCGAGCGACACGCCCCCGGCACGGGTCAACCTGCTGGGCATGCCGCGCGCGCGCATGGAGGAGTTCATGGTCGCGCTGGGCGAGAAGCCCTACCGGGCACAGCAGCTGTTCAAGTGGATCTACCACCAGGGCGCGGATTCCTTCGGGCAGATGACCGACATCAGCCGCGCGCTGCGCGAG
Organism: Gammaproteobacteria bacterium; assembly: GCA_016718385.1. Taxonomy (GTDB): domain Bacteria; phylum Pseudomonadota; class Gammaproteobacteria; order Pseudomonadales; family UBA5518; genus UBA5518. Next base: position 1,048,356 of record JADKDK010000002.1, on the reverse strand, counting down.
CGGCTGGCGCAGTGCGCCGAGGTGCGCGCGCCGGAGGTGGCCGAGGAGCACATCTCCGCCGACGGCACGCGCAAGTGGCTGGTGCGCGTCACGGGCGGCAGCTGCGTCGAGACGGTGTTCATCCCCGAGGACGGGCGCGGCACGCTGTGCGTGTCCTCGCAGGTGGGTTGTGCGCTCGATTGCAGTTTCTGCTCGACCGGCAAGCAGGGCTTCCAGCGCGACCTCACGGCCGCCGAGATCATCGGGCAGGTCTGGATCGCGGCGCGTTCCTTCGGCCTGCCCAAGCGCGGCGGCCAGCGCAGCATCACCAACGTGGTGATGATGGGCATGGGGGAGCCTCTGCTAAACTTCGACAACGTCGTCGCCGCGATGGACCTGATGATGGATGACTTCGCCTACGGGATCTCCAAGCGCCGCGTGACGCTGAGCACCGCGGGCGTGGTGCCCGCGCTCGAGCGCCTGGCCGCCGTCAGCGAAGCCTCGCTCGCGATCTCCCTGCACGCCCCCAACGACGCATTGCGCGACCAGCTGGTGCCGGTCAACCGCCGCTACCCGATCGCGAGCCTGCTCGATGCCGCGCGCCGCTACATGGACGCGCAGACCGACAGCAAGCGCGTGATCACGGTCGAGTACACGTTGTTGAAGGGTGTCAACGACAGCGTGGAGCTCGCTCGCGAGCTGGCGGCGCTGCTGCGTGGCTACCCGTGCAAGATCAACCTGATCCCGTTCAACCCCTTCCCGCAATCGTCCTACGAGCGCCCGAGCCGCAACGCCGTGAGCCGCTTCTGGAACGTCCTCACGGAAGCCGGGCACCGCGTCACGGTGCGCACCACGCGCGGCGAGGACATCGACGCCGCCTGCGGGCAGCTGGTCGGCCAGGTGCAGGACCGCACGCGGCGCAGCGCGCGCCATCGCGCGGCGCACGCGGCGCTTGCCTGCGATCGCGCGCAGGGAGTTCGCGCATGAGCACGCGTGGCGCGGGTCCATGGATCCGGCCGCTGGTGCCGCTGCTGCTCGCGCTGCTCGTGCAGGGCTGCGTGACCACCACCAATTCCACGTTCAAGGCCGACAAGCAGGCCGAGGTGGCCAGCCGCGTCAAGGCCGCGACCGATTACCTGAACCAGGGCAACACGGAAAAGGCGATCGTGCACCTCAAGCGCGCGCTCGAGCTCGATCCGAACTCCGCGCCGGTGCACGACACCCTGGCGCAGGTGTTCTGGAAGACCGGCGAGTACGAGCTGGCCCAGGAGCACTTTCGCAAGGCGGTCGCCTCCGACCCGAAGTTCTCGCGCGCGCGCAACAACTACGCCGCCTTCCTCTACGAACGTGGCGACACGCGCGGCGCGATCCGCGAGCTCGAGCACGTGGTGGCGGACACGCTGTACGAATCGCGCGGCGCGGCGTTCGCCAACCTCGGGCGCGCCTACCAGAAGGTGGGCGAGACCGCTAAGGCCGAGGAAGCGCTCTCGCGCGCGGTCAAGATGGACCGGCGCCAGTGGCCGGCGATGCTCGAGCTCGCCGCGATCAACTACGAGCGTGGCGACCATGAGCCGGCGGCGCGCTACTACGAGCAGTTCCGGCGCCTGGCGCCGCGCCAGACGCCGCGCAGCCTGCTGCTCGGCATCCGTCTCGCGCGCCTCGCGGGGGACCGCGATGCCGAGGCCAGTTATTCCCTGCAGCTGAAAAGCATGTACCCGGATTCCGCGGAATACCGGGAGTTCTCCAGTACTTCCACCGAGCGCTGACACATCATGGTTCAGGAAGACAAGCCGAGCACGGATCAGCGCAGCCCCGGCGCCATGCTGCGCACGGCGCGCGAGTCCGCGGGGATGAGCGTGGAGCAGGTCGCCGACAAGCTCCACCTGCTGCAGTCCGTGGTGAACTCGCTGGAGAAGGACTGCTACGACCGCATCCGCGGCGAGACCTTCGTGCGCGGCTACCTGCGCAACTACGCGCGGCTGCTCGGCATCGACGCCGACGAGGTGCTGTCGCGCCTGCGGGTCGCGAGCCCCGCGGGCAAGACCGAGAAGCGTGCGGGCGTGGCCAAGCGCGACCGCTGGCGTGGCGCCTCGGGCGCCGGGCGCGTGGGCATGGTGCTGGCGCTGCTCGCGGTGAGCGCGCTGTTCCTGTTCCAGAATCGCGAGCCGCAGGCCGCGGTGCGCGAGCCGGGCACGGCAGCGGTGACCGTGGATACCGCCAGCGGGCCGCAGGTGGTGCCGTTGCTCGCGCCGCCGCGCGCCGCACCCTGAGGCAGCGCCGCCCATGCTGCATCCATCACCCATCGTGCGCCGGCGCTCGCGCCGCATCATGGTCGGTTCGGTCCCGGTCGGGGGCGATGCGCCGATCTCTGTGCAGAGCATGACCAACACCGAGACCTGCGACGTCGCGGCCACGGTCGGGCAGATCAACCAGCTGGCCGCCGCGGGCGCCGACATCGTGCGCGTCTCGGTGCCGAGCATGGATGCCGCGGCCGCCTTCGCGAAGATCCGCCCGCAGGTCGGCGTGCCGCTGGTGGCGGACATCCACTTCGATTACAAGATCGCGCTGGCGGTGGCGAAGACCGGTGTCGATTGCCTGCGCATCAATCCGGGCAACATCGGGCGCGAGGACCGCGTACGCGCCGTGATCGAGGCCGCGCGCGACAACGGCATCCCGATCCGCATCGGCGTGAACGCCGGCTCGCTGGAGAAGGAGCTGCAGCGCAAGTATCCCGAGCCCTGCGCCGACGCGATGGTGGAGTCGGCGCTGCGCCATATCGAGATCCTGGACCGGCACGACTTCCACGACTTCAAGGTGAGCCTCAAGGCCTCGGACATCTTCATGACCGTGGAGGCCTACCGCAAGCTCGCCCCGCAGATCGAGCAGCCGCTGCATCTCGGCATCACCGAGGCCGGCGGCCTGCGCGGCGGCACCGTGAAGTCCTCCATCGGACTCGGCCTGCTGCTGATGGACGGCATCGGCGACACCATCCGCATCTCGCTCGCGGCCGACCCGGTCGAGGAAGTGAAGGTCGGCTGGGACATCCTGAAGAGCATGCGCCTGCGCGCCAAGGGCATCAACTTCGTGGCCTGCCCGAGCTGCTCGCGGCAGAACTTCGACGTGATCGCGACGATGAACGAGCTGGAGCGCCGCCTCGAGGACGTGCGCGAGCCGCTCGACGTGGCGGTGATCGGTTGCTACGTCAACGGCCCCGGGGAATCGCGCGAGGCGCACGTGGGAGTCACCGGCGGCGCGCCGCGCAACCTGGTGTTCGTCGGCGGCAAGCCGCACCACAAGGTGGAGTCCGGCTCGCTGATCGACGATCTCGAGCAGACGATCCGCGCCGCGCTGGCCGCGCAGGCCGAGGAGCGCGAGTCCGCCGCCGGGAGTCTCATTGCCAAAGCCTGACTCTGGCTATACCGTGCGCATGTTTTTTTGCTCCGCCGGCCGTCGGCTCCGGCGGTTCGCCTGTTGAAACCGGAGACCAGCGCGTTGCAGCAACTCAGGGCCATCCGCGGAATGCCCGACATTCTGCCTTCCCAGACCCCGCTCTGGCAGCACATCGAGCACGAGGTCACGTCGCTGCTGCACGCGTATGCGTATCGCGAAATCCGCTTTCCGCTGCTGGAGCCCACGGAGCTCTTCCAGCGCTCCATCGGCGAGGTCACCGACATCGTCGAGAAGGAGATGTACACCTTTACCGACCGCAACGGCGACAGCCTGACGCTGCGCCCGGAGGGCACGGCGGGCTGCGTGCGCGCGGTCCTGCAGAACGGCCTGCTGCACACCTTGCCGCAGCGGCTGTGGTACCTGGGTCCGATGTTCCGCCACGAGCGCCCGCAGATGGGCCGCCAGCGACAGTTCCACCAGATCGGCGTGGAGAGCTTCGGGCTGCCGGGTCCCGATATCGAGGCCGAGCACCTGCTGCTGCTGGCGCGCCTCTGGCGCCGCCTGGGCATCGACCACCTGGTGACGCTGGAGATCAATTCGCTGGGCAGCAGCGCCGTCCGCGCGAATTACCGCGAGGCGCTGATCGGCTACCTCGCGGCGCGCGCGGACCAGCTCGACGAGGACAGTCGCCGGCGCCTGGGCAGCAACCCGCTGCGCATCCTCGACACCAAGGATCCCGGCACGCGCGAGCTGCTCGCGGGCGCGCCGCAGCTCACCGATCATCTCGACGAGGAATCGCGCGAGCACATGCGCGGCCTGCGCGAGCTGCTCGACGCCGCGGGGATCGCCTACCGCGTGAACCCGGCGCTGGTGCGCGGCCTCGATTACTATGGCAAGACCGTGTACGAATGGGTCACCGACAGCCTCGGTGCCCAGGGCACGGTATGCGCGGGCGGGCGTTACGACGGCCTCGTGGAACAGCTCGGCGGCACGCCCGTGCCCGGCGTGGGTTTCGCGATGGGGCTGGAGCGCCTGGTGCTGCTGCTCGAAGTGGCCGGGAGCCAGCCCGGGGACCGCGCGCAGCCTCACGCCTACTGGGTGCTGGGCGACGCGGCGGCGCAGCGCTTCGCGTTCGTGCTCGCCGAGCGCCTGCGCGATCGCCTGCCGTGGCTGCGGCTGCAGATGCATTGCGGCGAAGGTCGCATGAAGGCGCAGATGAAGAAAGCCGACCGCAGCGGCGCCACGCTGGTGCTGATCGTGGGCGAGGAGGAACTGGCCGCCGGCCAGGTCAGCGTGCGCGGGCTGCGCGAGGGCGGGCCGGAGCAGAGCCGGGTGGGCGCCGACGCGCTGGCGGATTACCTGGCACAACAGATCGTCACGCGCTGAGCGGTGGCGCACAGAGAGAGCGCAACGGGGAGAGATCGTGGATCCTTACGGTACTGAAGAAGACCAGATCAAGGCACTCAAGCAGTGGTGGGCGCGCAACGGCTCGTCGACCCTGATCGGCGTCGGGCTGGCGCTGGCGCTGGTGTTCGGCTGGCAGTGGTGGCAGCAGCGCCAGCAGGGCGCGAGCGAGCAGGCGGCGGTCACCTACCAGCAGTTGCTGCAGGCCGTCGATGCGGCGGCCACCGACCCGATCCAGGGCACTACCGCCGCGCATCTCGCGACGCAGCTCAAGGAGCTGAATCCCGGTTCGCGCTACGCCGACTACGCCTCGCTGATGCTGGCGCGACTGCACGTCGGGAAGAACGAGCTCATCGCGGCCGAGACCGAGCTGCGTGCCCTGCTGGAGCGCCAGCCCGACGTGGCTCGCGGCGCGCTGGCCACGCGCATCGACGGCCTGCTCGGGCGTTACGCGGATCCGCAGCTAGGCGCGCTGGCGCGTGTGCGGCTGGCGCGCGTGCTGCTCGCGCTGGGGCGCTCCGACGATGCCCTGGCCGTGCTCGATGCCGCGGGCACGGACGATTTCGCGGTAGAGAAGCTCGAGCTGCGCGGCGATATCCTGAGCCGGCGCAACGATACCGCGGGTGCCATCACGGCCTATCGCGCGGCGGTGGAGCGTGCCGGCAGCCGCGAGGGCACCACGGCGTCGCGCCTGCTGCAGCTCAAGCTTCAGGAACTGGAGCTGGGCGAGCCCGCCGCGGGCGCTGCCCCGGCGGCTGCGGATCCGGCAGCGGCGGATGCCACGACCCCTGACACGGGAGCGACCAAGCAATGATCATCGGCGAGAAGAAACGGCTCGGTCCGGCGCTGCTGCGGGCACTGCTCGCGGCATCCCTCGCGGGCATGCTGGGCGCCTGCGGCATGGTGGATTACGTCAAGAGCATCGGCGACGACGAAGAGGATGCCGCGCTCGCGCCGGCCGAACTGGTGGAGTTCGACCCCGAGGTGGACATCCGCAAGGTCTGGAGCACCGGCGTCGGCAACGGCCAGGGCAAGCTGTACAACCGCCTGCAGCCCGCGCTCTACGGTGACGCGATCTATGTCGCGGCGCAGAACGGCACGGTGGCAGCCCTCGACGCGGCGAGCGGCAAGCGGCGCTGGAAGGTCGACGTCGATACCGAGCTCTCCGGCGGGGTGGGCGTGGGCGGCGACCTGGTGCTGGTGGGCAACACCCGCGGGCGCGTGATCGCGATGGAGAGCGCGACGGGGCGCGAGCTGTGGCGCGCGAGCGTGAGCAGCGAGGTGCTGGCTCCGCCCGCGGCGGACTGGGACGTGGTCGTGGTGCAGACGCTCGACGGCAAGGTGACGGGCCTGGACGCGGCGACCGGCGCGCGGCGCTGGACGCACGACAGCAGCAATCCGCTGCTGACGCTGCGCGGCACCGCCGCACCGCTGCTGAGCGAGGGTGTCGCGTATGCGGCGCTCGCCAGCGGACGCATCGTGGCCATCAAGGCCGACACCGGCACGGTGCTGTGGGATGGCCGCATCGCCAATCCGCAGGGGCAATCGGACATCGAGCGCACCATCGACATCGAGGGCCGGCCGCTGCTGGTCGGCGCCAATGTGTTCGCCGTGACCTACCAGGGCAAGCTCGGCGGCCTGAACATCGCCAACGGGCGCCCGGTGTGGGCGCGCGATGCCTCGAGCTACGTCGGCATCGCCGAGGGCTTCGGCAATATCTACGTGGCGGAGGCGAGCGGCACCGTGAGCGCCTACGAGGCCGCCGGCGGCGCGCTGCGCTGGCAGAACGACCAGCTGGCACGGCGCCAGCCCGGCGCGCCGGCGGTGATCGGCAGCCATGTCGCGGTGGCGGATTTCGACGGCTACGTGCACCTGCTGTCGCAGGCCGACGGCCATTTCGCGGGACGCGTGCGCGCCGATGGCGACGGCGTGCGCGCCGACATGGTCGGGGGCAATGACATGCTGTACGTGTACGGCAACGACGGCGGGCTGCGGGCCTACCGCGTCGAGAGCCGCTGAGAGGCGCCACGATGCTGCCCGTCATCGCGCTGGTAGGACGGCCCAACGTCGGCAAGTCGACGCTGTTCAACCGTCTCACGCGCAGCCGCGATGCGCTGGTTGCCAACATCCCGGGGCTCACGCGCGATCGCCAGTACGGCGAGTTCCGCGCCGGTGAGCACCGCTTCATCCTGATCGACACCGGGGGGCTCAGCGGCGAGGAGGCCGGCATCGATGCCGAGATGGCGCGCCAGTCGCTGGCCGCGGTCGCCGAGTGCGATCTCGCGCTGGTGCTGGTCGATGCGCGCGCGGGCGTGACGCCGGCCGACCAGCGCATCGTTGCGCTGCTGCGCGAGAGCGGCAAGCCGCTGATGCTGGTGGTCAACAAGATCGACGGCACCGACGAGCTGCTGTCCGGCGCGGAGTTCCACGAGCTCGGTGCGCGCACCATGCTGATGGTGAGTGCCTCGCACGGGCGCGGCGTGCAGCAGCTGCAGCAGGCCTTGATCGATGCCTTCCCGGATTGCGGCGAACCGGAGGCCGGGGAGGGCGAGGGGGGCGGGGAGCGCGTCAGGGTCGCGGTGGTCGGGCGACCCAACGTGGGCAAGTCCACGCTGGTGAACCGCATCCTCGGCGAGGAGCGCGTCGTGGTCTTCGACCAGCCGGGCACCACGCGCGACAGCGTCTACGTCGATTTCGAGCGCGGCGAGAAGCGCTACACGCTGATCGACACCGCGGGCCTGAGGCGCAAGCGCAGCGTGCACGAGACGGTGGAGAAGTTCTCCATCGTGAAGACGCTGCAGGCGATCGCCGATGCCAACGTGGCGCTGGTGCTGGTCGATGCCAGCGAGGGCCTGTTCGAGCAGGACGTTCACCTGATCGGGCACGTGATCGAGAGCGGACGCTCGTTGATCATCGTCTGCAACAAGTGGGATGGTCTCGGCACCGACCAGAAGGCCGCCCTCAGGAGCGAGCTCGATCGGCGGCTCATGTTCGCCGATTTCGCCGAGGTGCATTTCATCTCCGCGCTGCACGGCTCGAACGTGGGACAGCTGTATGCCGCGGTCGATCGTGCCTACGCATCGGCGCGACGCAAGCTGCCCACCAACCGCCTCACGGCGATCCTCGAGGATGCCGTGGCGTCGCACCCGCCGCCGCTGGTGCACGGGCGGCGCATCAAGCTGCGCATGGCGCACCCGGGCGGCAGCAACCCGCCGGTGATCGTGGTCCACGGCAACCAGACCGCGGACGTTCCCGAGCACTACCGCCGCTACCTGGAGAACGTGTACCGTCGCGAACTGAAGCTGGTGGGCACGCCGCTGCGCATCGAGTTCGTGACCGGCACGAACCCGTACGCGGGCAAGCGCAACACGCTGACGCCGCGCCAGGAATACAAGCGCAAGCGGATGATGCAGCATGTCAGGAAGAGCAAGCGCTAGTCCCCTGCCGGACCTCGACTCGCCCGCGCGCATCCGCGCCTTCATCGAGGCCTTTTACGCGCGCGTGCTCGCCGACGAACGGCTCGCCCCGATCTTCCTCGACGTCGCCGCGATAGACCTCGCGAAGCACCTGCCGATCATCTGCTCGTACTGGGAGAAGCTCATCCTGGGCGCCGACGGCTATCGTCGCCACACCATGAACATCCATCGCGCGCTGAACGCCCGCCAGACACTGGAGCCCGGCGATTTCGAGCGCTGGCTTGCGTTGTTCCGCACCACCCTCGACGAGGGCTACAGCGGGCCGCACGCCGAGCGCGCGCGCCGGGTGGCCGGACACATCGCGCACAACATGCAGGTGGCGCTGGTTCCCTGAGCCGGCGCGCGCCGCGCCGGCGTGCCTGCTTGATTGCCGGTTTGTCATTTGTCGCGCCTCCGGGCCCTCGCGTATCCTCTGCCGTCCTCCCACGGCCACCGGAGCACGCGTTCATGCCAGCCAGGCATTTCAATCTCGCCGATCTGTTCGAAATCGTCGCCGACACGGTGCCGGAGCGCGAGGCGCTGGTCTGCGGCGATGCGCGCCTCACGTATGCACAGCTCGAGGAGCGTTCCAACCGGCTCGCGCACTACCTGGCCGCGCAGGGCATCGGCGCCGGTGACAAGGTCGGGCTGTACCTGTACAACTGCAACGAGTACCTCGAGGGCATGCTGGCCTGCTTCAAGGTGCGCGCGGTGCCGGTCAACGTGAATTTCCGCTACGTCGACGAGGAGTTGTCGTACGTCCTGAACAACGCCGAGATGGCGGGTTGCATCCACCATCGCGAGTTCGTGCCGCACCTCGCGGCGGTGCGCGCCGGCTCGCCGCAGCTGAAGACGCTGGTCACGGTGGACGACGGCACGGCCTTCGATCCGGCCACGATCGGCGCCATCGGCTACGAGGCGGCGCTGGCGCAGGGTGCGCCCGCGCGCGATTTCGCCGAGCGCTCCGACGATGACCTGTTCCTGCTCTACACCGGCGGCACCACCGGCATGCCCAAGGGCGTGATGTGGCCGCACAAGGCGGTGTTCTACGCCGCGATGGGCGGCGGCGGCCACTTCCACCCGGCCGGGGCCGATCGAGCAGCCCGAGGACATCGCGGTGCGCGCGAAGGACGGCTTCGTGGTCACCGGCATGGCGCTGGCGCCGCTGATGCACGGCGCCTGCTGGTGGTACGCCTGCATCCAGCTGCTGGCGGGCGGCAAGCTGGTGCTGAACCCGAGCCACCATCTCGACGGCGAGGAGGTGTGGGACATCGTCGCGCGCGAGCGCATCAATGCCGTCTCGATCGTCGGCGATGCGATGGCCATTCCGCTGCTCGATGTGCTGGAGCGCAACCCGGGGCGCTGGGATCTCTCCAGCGTGTTCAACGTGGGCTCGGGCGGCGCGGTGTTCTCCGAGTCCAAGCAGGCGAAGTTCCGCGAGCATTTCCCGAACGTGTTGATCACGAACTCCTTCGGTTCCTCCGAGGGCGGCCAGATGGGCATGGACAACGGCCAGCGCCGCGCGGACGCGGAGAACGGTCTCGGCAACGTGACGCGCACGCCGTTCATGGACGTGATCGTCGAGGAGGAGCTGCGCCACGCGCAGCCCGGCGAGATGGGCATATTCGCGCGCTCCGGCCACATCCCGGTCGGCTATTTCAACGACCCGGTGAAGACCGCCAAGACCTTCGTGACGGTCGAGGGCAAGCGCTGGCTGCTGACCGGCGACTCGGCACGGCTGGAAATGGACGGCTCGATCACGGTGTTCGGCCGCGGCTCGAACTGCATCAACAGCGGCGGCGAGAAGATCTTCCCCGAGGAGGTCGAGCAGGCGCTGAAGAACCACCCGGCCGTGTTCGATGCGCTGGTCGTCGCCACGCCCGACGAGCGCTGGGGGCAGAAGGTCACCGCGGTGATCTCGCCGCGCGGCGCGGCGCCCACGCTGGAGGAGCTGCAGCAGGAGGCGCGCAAGCACATCGCCGGCTACAAGGTGCCGCGCGAGCTGCACGTGGTCGGCGAGATCCCGCGCCAGCCGAACGGCAAGCCCAATTACGCGCGCGCGAAGGAAATCGCGCTGGCCGGCGCACACCGCGTCGGCTGAGCCGGCGCGCTCACGACACAGCAATCTACCGGGGAATCCGCGCATGGAACAACTGAGCATCGGCACCGGCACCTGTCTCGTGGAGAGGGACGGACACACGCTGGTCGTGACCCTGAACCGCCCGGAGGCGAAGAACGCCTTCAACCCGCCGATGCTGGTCGGGATGTACCGCGCCTGGCGCCTGCTCGACAGCGACGACGAGCTGCGCTGCGCCGTGCTCACGGCGCGCGGCGACACCTTCTGCGCCGGCATGGACCTGAAGACCGGCCCCTCGGGCGGCGGCACGGAGGCCGACGAGATCCAGGCGCTGATGAAGGACGTGCCGAACCTGCACTGGCAGGCGCTGCTGCGCGACAACCGTCCGCTGAAGCCGATCGTGCTCGCGGTGGAAGGCTACGCGCTGGCCGGCGGCACCGAGATACTGCAGGGCACCGACATCCGCGTGGCGGCCGAGGACGCGGTGTTCGGCGTGACCGAGGTCGCCCGTGGCCTGTACCCGATGTCCGGCTCGACGATCCGGCTGCGCCGCCAGATTCCCTACTGCCTCGCCGCCGAGATCCTGCTGACCGGGCGCCACGTGACGGCGCAGGAAGCGCTCGACTGGGGCCTGATCAACCGCATCGTGCCCAAGGGCAAGACGCTGGACGAGGCGCTGGCGATCGCCGCCCAGATCGGCAGGAACGGACCCGTGGCCGTCAAGGCGGTGATGAAGTCGCTGCGCGAGCACGAAGAGTGCCTGGCGGAAGCCGACGCGATGCTGCGCTCCGACGAGGTGGGCTGGCCGGTGTTCGCCACCGAGGACGCGCGCGAGGGCATGAAGGCCTTCAAGGAAAAGCGCCCGCCCGAGTTCAAGGGCAAGTGAGCGCCATCCCCGCAGCCGAGGACCCTTCATTCATGACGACCATTGCAGCAGTCACGGCGAAAGACGATTCCCTGAGCTTCGATGCCGCCGTGCTGGCGCGCCGCTCGGTGCGCGCCTTCCGTCCCGATCCCGTGCCGCAGCCGCTGCTCGAGCACGTGTTCGCGCTGGCCAACCGCGCGCCCTCGAACTGCAACACCCAGCCCTGGCTCGCCGCGGTGGCGAGCGGCGCGGCCTGCGAGCGCCTGCGCCAGCGCTTCATGGCGGATTTCGCCTCGGGGCAGGTCTCGATGGACTTCCCCTATGCGGGCAAATACGCGGGTGTCTACAAGGAGCGCCAGTACGACGCCGCCGAAAAGCTCTACGGCGCGATGGGCATCGCGCGCGAGGACAAGGCCGCGCGGGGCGCGGCGTTCATGCGCAACTTCGCTTTCTTCGACGCGCCGCACGTCGCCTTCCTGTTCATCCCGGACTGGGCCGGTGTGCGCGAGGCGGCCGACGCGGGCATGTACGCACAGACGCTGATGCTGGCGCTCGCCGCCCACGGGCTCGGGAGCTGCCCGCAGACGGCGCTCAGCTTCCTCTGCGACCAGGTGCGCGCCGAGTGCGGCGTGGACGCCTCGCACCGGCTGCTGTTCGGCATCTCCTTCGGCTACGAGGACACCGCGAATGCGGCGAACGATTGCCGGCTCGGCCGCGCGGCGCTGGCCGACAACGTGCGCTTCGTGAGCTGAGAAAGCAGCGCAACGACATCCGGTCGGGAAACGACATGAGCAATACGATACTGAAGGAACTCGACGACGGCGTGCTGAAGCTCACGCTGAACCGGCCCGAGCGCAAGAACGCGTTCAACATCGAGCAGTGGGCGGCTTTCGCCGACGCGATCTCCGAGGCGCAGGGCGACAAGCGCGTCGCGGTGGTGCTGGTGAGTGGCGCCGGCGGGAACTTCTCCTCGGGCACCGACCTGTACGAGTTCAGCGACGCCGGGGCCGACCATCCCTTCGCGCGCTGCGCGCGGCTGCTGTGCGATTTCGACAAGCCGCTGGTAGCCGCGGCCAGCGGCATCGCGGTCGGCGGCGGCGCCACGCTGCTGTTCCATTGCGACGTGCTGTACGTCGGCGAGAGCCTGCGCATGCGCCTGCCCTTCGTGAGCCTGGGGCTGGTGCCGGAATTCGCCTCCAGCTACCAGTTGCAGGCGAACATCGGCGCGCGCCGCGCGGCGGAGCTGCTGTTCACCGCGGAATGGATCACGGCGCCGCGCGCGCTGGAGACCGGCATCGCCACCGCGGTGCTGCCCGACGCGGAGCTCTTCGCACACGCGCTGGCGAAAGCGCGCGAGATCGCGCAGTGGCCGACCAGCGCATTGCAGGAAACCAAGCGCACGCTGAAGGCGGTGCACCGCGCCGGCCTGCACGCCGCGCTGGCGGCCGAGGATGCGGGCATGGTGCGCAGCGTCGGCACGCCCGAGAACCGCGAGGCGATCGAGGCCTTCATCGAGAAGCGGCCCCCCGATTTCCGCCAGTTCCGCCGCTGACCGTGGGTCACCATCCATGCCCGTAGGTCGCCATTCATGGCGACAGCAGCCTATTCCGTAGGTCGCCGTTCATTGCGACAGCAGCCTATTCCGTAGGTCGCCATTCATGGCGACAGCAGCATCCGGGCAGGCACAAGTCGGCATGAATGCCGACTCACGGAATGCCGACCTACGCCTTCCGTCCCACCCACGTGCGCCACAGGATGATCACCAGGGTGAGCAGCGTTAGCGGCAGCACGAAGCCGAGCATGGCGTCGCGGTAATCGTCGAGCCGCTCGTGCGCGGTCGCCGCGAGAACCAGGTAGAGCGTGTAGGCGAGGTAGTACAGCACGAACACCCCGCCCTCCCAGCGCGCGATCAGGTGGCGGCGGAAGAACACCGGCAGGCAGGCGAGCGCCACCGCGGTCATCACCGGGATGTCGAACACCAGTGCCGTGTCGGCCACATGGATACCGGCGGGCGAGAGCGCGGCACTGAAACCCAGCACCGCGAAGATATTGAAGATATTACTGCCCACGATGTTGCCGACCGCGATGTCGCGCTCGCCGCGCAGCGCCGCCAGCACCGAGGTCGCCAGCTCCGGCAGCGAGGTGCCGGCCGCCACGATCGTGAGTCCGATCAGCAGTTCGGAGACGCCGAAGCCGCGCGCGATGCCGGTGGCACCCGTGAGCAGCCAGCGCGAGCCGGCCACCAGCAGCACGAGGCCCGCGACGATCAGCGCCGCGTTGAGCGCCAACGCACCGGCGCCGCGCGCCGCCGGCACCGCGGGCACATCACCACCGTCGCCCCGGCGCCCCATGCGGATCTGCATGTCGATGTAGATCGCGATCATCAGTGCCAGCACCAGCCCCTCCATGCGGCTGATCGACTGGTCCAGCGCCATCAGCCACACCAGCAGCGAGGCCGCGATCATCACCGGCACGTCGAAGCGCACCAGTTGCGTAGACACCGCCAGTGGCGCGACTAGCGCCGACAGCCCGAGGATGAACAGCACGTTGAAGATGTTGCTGCCCACCACGTTGCCGAGCGCGATGTCGGGCGAGCCGCCGAGCGCCGAGCCGACGCTGACCGCCATCTCCGGCGCGCTGGTGCCGAAGGCGACGACGGTGAGGCCGATGATCAGCGGGGGCATGCCCGCGGCCGCGGCCAGGCGCGAGGCGCCGCGCACCAGTATCTCGGCGCCCAGCACCAGCACCACGAATCCGCCGATCAGGAGAAGCACGTTCGACATGGACCTTTATCCGGGCTGCAAACTGCCGCGCACCATAGCCTGCCGCGGTGCGTCAGGGAAGGGCGCGCGGCGGCAGGAATGCCCGCTCAGCGCGATGCCGCGCCGTCCTTGACCCAGCTGCGCCAGGCGATGAGCGCAAAGGTGAGCACTGTCAGCGGCAGCACGAAGCCGAGCATCGCTTCGCGGTAGCCGTCGAGGCGCTGGTGGCCGCTCGCCGCCAGCCCGAGGTACAGCGCATAGGCCACGTAATAGAGCGTGAACACGCCGCCTTCCCAGCGCGCGATAAGGTGGCGGCGGAAGAACACCGGCAGGCAGGCCAGTGCCACCGCCGCCATCACCGGGATGTCGAAGGCCAGCGCGGCCCCGGCCACGCGGATGCCGGTGGGCGACAGCGCGGCGCTCAGCCCCAGCACTGCGAGCAGGTTGAACATGCAGCTGCCGATCACGTTGCCCACCGCGATGTCGCGCTCACCGCGCAGCGCCGCCAGCACCGAGGTGGCCAACTCGGGCAACGAGGTGCCGGCCGCCACTATCGTCAGGCCGATCACGAGCTCCGACACGCCGGCGGCACGCGCGATTCCGGTGGCGCCGGCGAGAAGCCAGCGCGCGCCGGCCACCAGCAGTACCAGTCCCGCGACGATCAGCAGCACGTTGGCCGCGAACGCGGCGCGGCCGCGCGCCGCCGGTACGACGGGCACTTCGCGGCCGTCGCTGCGCCGGCCCATGCGGATCTGGACGTCGAGGTAAATGGCGAGCATCAGTCCCAGCACCGCGCCCTCGAGGCGACCGATCGCGTGGTCCAGCGCCATCAGCCACACCAGCAGCGAGACCCCGATCAGCACTGGCACATCGAAACGCACCAGCTGCGCCGACACCGTCAGCGGTGCGATCAGCGCCGAGAGCCCGAGGATCAGCAGCACGTTGAAGATGTTGCTGCCGACCACGTTGCCGAGCGCGATGTCGGGCGAGCCGCCGAGCGTCGAGCCGACGCTGACGGCCAGTTCCGGCGCGCTGGTGCCGAAGGCGACGACGGTGAGACCGATGACCAGCGAGGGCATGCCTGCCGCGGCCGCCAGGCGCGAGGATCCGCGTATCAGCAGCTCGGCGCCCAGCACCAGCACGACGAAGCCGCCGGCCAGGAGAACCGCGTCCATCATGATCCGATGCCACCCTGCTGCATGCCGTTGCGCACGATAGCGCGAGCCGTTCCCTCCGCACAGCAGGGCATGTCAGTTGGCGCCGCCGTCCGCCTGCGCGCGGCAGCGCGCCGCGGCCTCGCGCAGCAGTTCGGCCAGCCGCTGCGCAGCGGGCCCGGTGGCCTCGCGCTCGGCCAGCACCAGGTAGAGCTCGGCCCAGCGCGTGGCGCCCTCGACGAGCGGCAGCGCTTTCAGCTGGCCGCTGTCGAGTTCCGCGCGGATCTTCTCGCGCGGCACCCACGCAAACCCCAGCCCGCGGCACAGCGCCTGGATCGAGGTGGCCGGATGCGAGACGGTGAGGCGCCGCTCGGCACCCAGCCAGCCGGAATCCGCGCGCAGCCGCACCCCGGAATCGCGGATCACCACCTGCTGGTGCGCGCGCAGGTCCTCCAGGCGCAGCGCGCGCCCGAGTTGATGCAGCGGGTGCGCCGGGTGGGCCACCGCGATGAAGCCCAGACGCAGCAGCAGCTCGCCGAGAAAGCCCGGCGGCACCCGGCCGGTGATCACCAGGTCGGCCTGCCTCTGCAGCAGCGCCTCGGTGCCGCCGGAGAGCACCGATTCCTGCACTTCCACGCGCGTGTCGGGGCTCTCGCGGCCGAAGGCGGTAAGCGCCTCGAACAGGGCCTCCTGCGGAAAGATGGCGTCCACCGACAGGCTCACGCGCGCGGCCCAGCCCTGCGCCAGCGTGTCGGCGAGATGCTGCAGTGCCGCGGCTTCGTCCAGCAGGTAGCGCGCGCGGCGCAGCAGGGTCTCGCCGGCAGGAGTCAGCACGGCCTTGCGCCCGGCCAGCGTCAGCAGCGGCAGCCCCAGCGCCTGCTGCAGCTGCTTCACGCCGTGGCTCACGGTGGACTGGCTCTTCTGCAGTTGTTCGGCGGCCTGCGCGAAGCCGCCGTGATCCACCACGGCAGCCAGCAGTCGCCATTGTTCGAGCGTTGCAGTAGTCATCGATATTTTCGATCGTTTATAGCGAAGAATCGCGATTTTCAATTTATCCAGCGGATGTATTCTGGTGTCAAGCCTTTAGCCAACACGGAGCGAGCACCATGAACACCCGCCGCATCGACAAGATCCTCGACAGCCGCCCCACCTCGGACGGCGACGGCGTGAAGATCCGCCGCACGCTGGGCCTGCACCGCCACGACCTCGACCCCTTCCTGATGATCGACGAGATCCGCGCCGACGAGGCGGCGGACTACATGGGCGGCTTCCCGCCCCACCCGCACCGCGGCATCGAGACCTTCACGTTGATGTTCGACGGTGGTTTCGAACACCGCGACCACCTCGGGCATCGCGAGGCGTTGCGCGACGGCGGCGCGCAGTGGATGTCCACCGGCCGTGGCGTGATCCATTCCGAGATGCCGCTGGCGCAGGAAGGCCGCCTGCACGGCTTCCAGCTGTGGGTGAACCTGCCGGCGGCGCAGAAGATGAAAGCGCCCGAGTACGCGCAGGCCGATGCCGCCGCGCTGCCGCAGCGCGAGTTGCCGGGCGGCGCGCGCGCCAAGGTCTTCGGCGGGCGCTGGCAGCTCGAGGGCGAGGAGGTGGCGAGCCCGCTGGACCGCCTCGCCGCCGGCGCGCGGGTGCTGGAGCTCGCGCTCCCCGCGGGCAGCGCCGCGACGCTGCCGGTGCCGGTCGGGGAGTCGGCGCTGGTCTACGTGATCGACGGCGCGCTCGCCGGCGAACAGCCGGTGCAGGCCGGACAGACGGCGATCTTCGGCGCCGGTGATGCGCTCGCGCTGCACGCGGGCCCGGCGGGCGCGCGCCTGCTGGTGCTGGCCGGCCGTCCGCTCGGCGAACCGATCGCGCACTACGGACCCTTCGTGATGAACACCGAGGACGAGATTCGCCAGGCCATCGCGGATTACCGCGCCGGCACGCTGGCGCAATGACGAACACGCAACAAGGAGAGGCAGGCATGAACGTACAACAGGCGCTGGCGGCGCGCATTTCCGCCAACAAGTTCGACACGGCCCACGAGCTGACGCCCGAGGAGGTCGAGGCACTGGTCGCGGCCGCGATGGAGGCGCCCTCGGCTTTCAACATCCAGCACGCGCGCTTCCTGGTGGTGCGCGACCCTGCCGCGCGCGCGGCGCTGCAGCAGGTGGCCTATGGCCAGCAGAAAGTGCGCGATGCCGCGGCCACCTTCGTGGTGCTGGGGGATACGCGCGGCGCCGAGCGCCTGCCGCTGATCGCCGAACGCTCGCGCGAGGCCGGACTGCTCGATGCGGCCGGCGCGGCCGGTTTCGCGGCGAAGGGGCAGGATGCCTACGCGGGCAAGCCGGCATTCGCCCGCGAGGAGGCGATCCGCTCGGCCAGCATGGCCGCGATGGCGCTGATGCTCGCGGCCACCGAACGCGGGCTCGCCAGCGGGCCGATGATCGGCTTCGACCCGGAGGCGCTGCGCCGCGAGTTCCACATCGACGAGCGTTACCTGCCGGTGATGATGATTGCCGTGGGCCGCGCGGCGCCCGGCAACTGGCCGCGCAAGCCGCGGCTGCAGCCGGGCGAGGCGCTGGTCGATGACGCGCGGCCGGGCCTCACGCACGCGTTCAGCTGAAGCGGGAGGCCCTCGCGATACGCTGGCGCTCAGCCGCGCGGCGCGCCGCGCAACTCGTTGCCGCCGTCTGCCGCGAAGCTCTGCCCGGTGATCCACGAGGACTCGGGGCCAGCCAGGAAGCGGACCGCGGCCGCGATGTCCACGGGCATGCCGGTACGTCCCAGCGGGATCAGCGGCTTGAACGATTCCACGTAGGCCGGGTTCGCGAAGAACGGGTCCATGCCGTCGGTGTGCGTGAGCCCGGGGCGGACGCAGTTCAGGCGGATGCCGCGCGAGCCGAGCTCGTCGGCCGCGACGCGCACGAAGTGGTCGAGCGCCGCCTTGCCGGCGCAGTAGCTCGACAGCCCCTGGAACGACAGCACGGCGGCGGTCGAGGAAATGAACACGAAGGCGCCGCCGTCCCTCATCAGCGGCGCGCCGTGGCGCACCGCGGCGAAGGCCGAACCGACGTTGAGCTGCATGTCGGCCATGAAGGTCGCGAGGTCCTGCTCCAGTACCGTGCGGTAGCCGCCGCCGCCCACCGTGGCGACCACGATGTCGAGCCCGCCGCCGTGGGCGACCGCGCTCGCGAGCGCGGCCTGCACGTCGGCATCCGCGGTCGCGTCGCCCGCGTGCACGGCGATGCGGGCATCCGGCGCCTGCGCCAGCAGCCAGGCGCGCGCCTGCGCGAGCGAGGCGGCGTTGCGTCCCATCAGCGTGACGGCCGCGCCGTCGCGCGCGAGCGCGAGCGCGCAGGCCTTGCCGAAGCCGCCGGCGCCGCCGGTCACCAGTGCCGATTTTCCGTCCAGGGTGCTGCTCATCCGTGGTGTCTCCCGTGTCTACATTCTGTTCGCGGCGCGACTCGCCGGTTCAAAGATGTTTCCTGCCCCAGGCGCCGATGGCCGCGATCGTGGCCTCCACGTCGGCCGGGTCGCGGATGCTCCAGCCGAGCCCCAGGCTCACCATCGTCACGCCGATGCGGGTGAGCCGTTCCACGGGGGCGAAGGTGGCGTCCAGGTTCAGGCGACCATTGGCATCGAACTGCGCGAACAGCTGGTGGCGCACCTGCAGCGTGGCGGGATCGCGGCCGCGCGCGGCGAAAGCCTCGCCGATCAGCGCGATGCCAGCGGCGAGCGCGTCCTCGGGCAGGAACAGCGGCACCCAGCCCTGGCCGAACTCGGCGATGCGTTGCGCCGTGGCCGGCGTCGGTGAGCCGCCGTACCAGATCGGCAGGGGCGCCTGCACCGGCGTGGGTACCGCGAGCACGTTGTCGAGCTCGACCGTGGGCAGCTTCTGCGTGACGCGCTCGCCCGTCCACAGCGCGCGGCAGGCGCGCACGGTGTCGTCCATGCGCTGGTTGCGCTGCGCGAAGGGGATCGCGCAGGCCTGGTACTCCTCGCGCTGCCAGCCCGCCGCCAGCCCGATGTCGAGCCGGCCGTTGGATATGCGGTCGAGCGTGGCGAGCTGCTTGGCGAGCAGGGCCGGGGGGCGCAGCGGCGCGATCAGCACCCCGGTGCCGAGGCGCACGGTTTGCGTCACCGCCGCGATCGCAGCGAGGGCTGCGATCGGCTCCGGCCACGGGTCGTCGAGCGGTGCCGGGTACTCGCCGAAGGGGTAGGACTTGCCGTCGCCCATCAGCAGGTGCTCGGCGATGTCGAGCTGGTCGATGCCGGCCGCCTCGGCCCAGCGCCCCACGTCCATCAGCCGCGTGAAGTCGTGGCCGAACAGGCGGTTGTACTCGGAGGTGATCGTGATCGATATTTTCATGGGCCTGCCGTCGGCGTAGTCCAGGTGAGCGGCACGCTAACGTATCGGACACTTATGGTCAATAATGTCCGGGTAAACGCAGGGACAACGGAGGACGGCATGGATGGCGCAAGGCAATCTGCGGGTGATGTGCGCGGCCGGTTGCTCGCGGCGGCGGCCGAGGTCTTCGTGGCGCAGGGGTTTCGCGACGCGCGGCTGGCTCAGATCGCGAAGCTCGCGGGCGTGTCGCGCTCGACGCTGTACGAGCACTTTCCCGGCAAGGAGCAATTGCTGCTCGCGCTCAACCACCAGCTGATCGACGCGCTGCTCGCGCAGATGCGCGCCACGCTGGGCACGGCGCCCACGGCGCGCGAGGGAATCCGCGACTGGCTGCTGACCGGCATCCGTCCCGGCGAGCGCCACCGCATGCTGCTGAAGATCATCTACTCTGACGCGGTCCAGCCGAGCCTGCTGCTCGACCGCGCGGCGACGGCGCAATCGATACGCGATGCGCAGGTGTGGGTGCGCGAAGCACTCGCGCGAGGCATTGCCGCCGGCGAGTTCCGCGCCGACATGGACGTGGCTCGCACCGCGCACAGCCTGCAGAACATCCACAGCCTGCTGACGCGCCAAGCGGTGGCCGACTACCCGCTGTTCGAGGTCGGCGCGGACGAGGAGGCGAGCATTCTCGAGTTGCTGATGCGCGGGCTCGGGACGCGCGACTGAGAGCCCGAGCGCTTTTTCGCCGGCCTGCTGCGGTCGCCGCCTGGCGGCTGCGGCGAAAAGCCCTCGGGCGCTGAGTCGCGACGTGGACGCAGGGATTGCAAATCCGTTGCAATCAATCTCAACGTGAGATATCGTGCCGCTGATCGGAGATACCGGCATGCGCGTTATCAGCAACAAGGCGCTCACCGACTTCGCGACGCTGCATCCTGCATCCGCGGATCCGCTGCGAGCGTGGCGACGCATCGTCGAAGGGTCGCATTTGCGTAACTTTGCAGATCTGCGGCGTAGTTTCAATTCGGTCGACCGGGTGGGTGATTTCTACGTATTCGACATTGCTGGTAACAGGTATCGGCTGATCGCTGCAATTCATTTTGACCGTCAGCTGCTGTTCATCCGGCATGTGTTCACGCATGCGCAGTACGACAAGTGGAGGAAGTGAGCATGCTTGCCGTCAAGGAACTCACACGCCATTACGAAGCACTTTGCGAGCAGGTGCCGCTGCGCCCGATTCGCACGAGGACCCACTACAGGCAGGCGGTACGTGCACTGAACGAACTGCTGGATGCCGGCGCGGGGGATGAGTACCACCCGCTGGCGGATCTGGTGGCCACGCTGGGGGAACTGATCGGCGACTACGAGGACGCACACAGGCTTCCGGAGGGCAGTGATCCCGTGGGGGTGCTTCGCTTCCTGATGCAGCAGCACGGCCTGACGCAGTCCGGGTTGCCCGAAATCGGCAGCCAGGGCGTGGTGTCCGAAGTCTTGTCGGGACGTCGCGCGCTCAACGTGCGGCAGATCGATGCGCTCGCGCGGCGCTTCGCCGTGTCGCCGGCGGTATTCATGCCGCGTGCCCCGGCAGCTCAGGGCAGGCGTTAGCCGCACCCTGAGTCCGCTGATCGGAGCCTGCTGCATCTAGAACGTGCGCTGAGCCTATGAGGAGAAAGCTAGTGAGCAAAGACCGCCGGAATGCGTGCCCGGGAATCCGCGGGTGGAGCCGCGCCCTGTTAGTTATCGCGCTCCCGCTGCTTGGCGCCTGCGCCGCGCAGCGCACAGCGCCCGCCCCGGCCTGCACCGGTGCCGAGACGCCCGCCAGTCGACTGTTCCTGCAGCAGGTCTCGGCCACCGGCGCGATCGTGCGCTGGCACGGCGAAGCCGACGTGATCTGCGCCGGCACCGCGATGGAACGGCTCGATATCCGCGTGAGCGCCAGCGAGGACGCCGGTCACCGCCAGGCGGTGCTGAACGCGCTGCAACCGGATACCGTGTACTACTACTCGCTCGGCGGCGCCGGCAGCGCGCCCGCGGGGCAGTGGTTCCGCACCGCGCCGCGCGCGGGACAGGTGCCCGCCGACGGCAACACGCATATCTGGATCCTCGGCGATTCGGGAACCGAGACCGAGGAATTCATGGGGCGGGCCAGCCATCGCGGCGAGGCGCGCGCGGTGATGGAGGGATACCTGAAGTACAACCGCGAGCAGGCCGGCGACGAGCCGCTCGACCTGTTGCTGCTGCTCGGGGACAACGCCTATCTCGCCGGCACCGACGCGCAGTGGCAGGGCGCCTTCTTCGATGTCTACGGTGCCTTGCTGCACCGCGTGTCGACCTGGCCCACGATCGGCAACCATGAGATGGGCGTCACGAACGTGGATGTATGCACGCTGTTTCCCGTGCCCGGCTGCGACAAGGGACCCGTGCCGATGCCGCTCGGTGGCAGCAGCGAGTCGTCCGATCCGCGGAGCTACGACAGCGACGGGGACGGGCCGGATGCGGAGGGCTTTCCGTACCTGAACATCTTCGCGCTGCCCGCGGCCGGCGAGATGGGCGGCGTGCCCAGCGGTACCGAGCAGTACTACTCCTTCGACCACGGCAACGTGCACGTGGTCAGCCTGGATTCGCAGATCTCCAATCGCGACCCGGCGCAGCGCGCCGCGATGCGCGCATGGCTGGTCGACGACCTTTCCGCGAACCAGCGGGACTGGACCGTGGTGGTGTTCCACCACCCGCCCTACTCGAAAGGCATGAACCACGACTCGGACGTGGAGCAGGCCGAGATCGACATGCGCGAGACCTTCGGGCCGGTGTTCCAGGCGCACGGCGTGGACGCGGTCTACAGCGGTCACGCCCACTCCTACGAGCGTTCGTGGTACCTGCACGGGCATTTCGGCATGGCCGACACCTTCGATGCCGCACAACACGCGGCGCTCGATGCCGCGGGCAAGCCCGCGCTGGGGCAGGGCGAGACGCCCTACGCGCAGCTGAATCCCGCGAGCGGCGCCGACGACCGCGTCGTCTACACGGTGGCGGGCAGCGCGGGCAAGGCCGATACCGCCAAGCCCTGCCGTCCCGGGCAGCGCATGATGTGCAGCGACGAATCCTGGCTGGCGCACCCGGCGCACCGCGCGTTCGGCGGCGAGGCGCCGGGCCACCGCCCGCACGGGCTGGCGCTGAAGGGCTCGGTGGTGCTCGATGCCGGCAAGAGCACGCTGCGCTCGCGCTTCGTCGACGAGCACGGACAGGTGCTCGACGAGTTCACGATCACGCGCTAGCCCAGTAGCTCAGGATGAATCCGGACCTACGGGGGCATGTGTCCGGATGAATCCGGACCCACGGGGGCCGGCGCTACCGCACCCCCGTTCAGGTCGCCATTCATGGCGACAACAGCGCCAGCAGCAGCGGCGTGGTGATCGACGAGGCGAGCGTGGACAGCACGATGCTCGCCGCCACCGCGCCCTGCAGCACCTGGAACTGCGAGGCCATCAGGTAGACGTTCACGCCGACCGCGATCGAGGCGAGCAGCACCACGACCTGCGTTTCCAGCGGCGGCAGCCCGATCGCGCGCGCGATCGCCCACACCACCAGCGGCTGCACCAGCAGCTTGATCACGATGATCGCGCTCGCCAGTGGCAAGCCCTCGCGCACGCGGTAGCGCGAGATGCCCATGCCGAGCGCGATCAGCGCGAGCGGCGCGGCCATCCCGGCGATCATGTCGAGCGTGGTGTCGAGGACGGCGGGCAGCGCGACGCCGCTCAGCCCGAACACGGTGCCGGAGAGGATCGCGACCACCACCGGGTTCGTCAGCACGCTCTTCAGCGTGGCGCCGAAGCCGCGCGCGGAGAACTCGCCGTGGCGCGCCCATTCCACGCTCACCGTGACCAGCGTCCACAGGATCAGCGAGTTGAACACCAGCACCAGCGCGACCGCGGGCACAGCGGCCTCGCCCAGCAGCACGCGCGCAAACGGCAGTCCCAGCATGACGTTGTTCGAGAACACCCCGCCGAGCGCGAACACCGACTGCGACACGCCGTCGAGTGCGAACAGCTTCCACGCGACGAGACGCCCGAGCGCGAACACCACGAGGCAACTGCCGAAGAAGGCGATCAGCAGGCGCGCGTCCACCGGCGGCAGTGTCGACAGGCCGCTCATCAGGCGGAACAGCATGGCCGGCAGCGCGGCGGCGAACACGAAGCGCCCCAGCGCGTCGCCGATCGCATCGTCCCAGCTCCCGATGCGGATCAGGCCGAAGCCCGCCAGCACCAGCAGGAACAGCGGCGCGGAGAGCGTGACTTGGTGGATGAGCACGCTCATCGCCGCAACGGTACCTGTCGGCATGAATGCCGACCTACACGACAAGGGTTCGGCAACGCTGAACCCGCCGCATCCCCGCAGGCACCAGTCGGCACGAATGCCGACCTACGCGCGGTAGCCCGTGATGTGCTTGGCGGCCTGGTAGGCGAAGGTCATCGCGGGGCCAAGCGTGGAGCCCGGACCCGGATATGTCGGCAGCACCGGGGCGCTGCAGTTGCCCACGGCGTAGAGCCCCGCGATCGCGGAGCCGTCCTCGCGCAGCACCTGCGCGCTGGTATTCGTGACCAGGCCGCCCTGCGTGCCGAAATCGCCCGGGTCGATGGGCATCGCGTAGAAGGGCGCCTCGTCGATCGGCGCCAGGCAGGGGTTCGGCGCGACGCGTGGATCGCCGTAGTAGCGGTCGTAGTCGGCGTCGCCGCGCTGGAAGTCGAGGTCCTTGCCGCTGCGGGCGAACTCGTTCATGCGCCGGATCGTCTCCTCCAGCCCGGCCGGGTCGATGCCGGCCTTGCGCGCGAGTTCGGCAATGGTGTCGGCCTTGTGCACGAAGCCGGCCTCGAACCAGCGCTGCGGAACCGCCCAGTCCGGGCGCATGCGGCTGTTGTACAGCGGTCCGACGATGTAGCTGCGGCGAAAGCGCGCGTCGAAGACGTGATAGCTCGGCACGCAGGGATTTTCGCTGCTGTGCGTCGCGAACAGTGCCTTCTGGTAGGCCATGTAGTTTTGCGATTCGTTGGTGAAGCGCTTGCCGGCGGCATTCACGACGCACGATCCCGGATAGGATTTTTCCATGATGCTGAGTCGTGGCGATGGCTCGCCGGGCACCGTGATCGTGGTGCACCACCACGCATCGCCCATCAGGCGCGTCGCCGCGCCGAGGCGCATGCCCTCGCGGATCGCATCGCCCGTGTTGGTGCGGATGCCGCCGCTCCAGCGCGCCTCGGTGGGCTTGGGCAGGTACTGCTCGCGCATCTGCTGGTTGTGCTCGAAGCCGCCGGCCGCGAGCACCACGCCCTTGCGTGCCTGCACGCGCAGGCGCTTGCCTTCGCGCTCGATCACCGCGCCCGTGACGCGGCCCTCGGCATCGGTGAGCAGCTCGACGAGCTGCGTGCGCAGCCACAGCGGGATGTTGCGGTCCATCATCGAGAGCCGCAGGCGCGCGATACCCGCGCAGCCGGTGCAGATGCGCCGCGAGCGCCCCCACTTCAGCAGCCACGGCAGGTCGAGCACCGAGCGGATCACCAGCATCGCGGCGCGCTTCCACCAGCCCGGCAGCTGCGCGGTGAAGTCGTGCGCCTCGGCCTGCGTGATCGCGAAGCGGTTGAACATCCACATCATGTGGTGCGTGTCGACGAGGTTCGCGGCCTCGTCGCCGAGCTCGGACTTCATGAGCGGCTCGGGCTCCATCGAGCGGTGCCCGGTGCGCGCACCCGGCAGCATCGAGTAGTAGTCCGGGTACTGCGGCAGCGTGACGTAGCGCACGCGCGTGCGCTCGTGCAGGAAGTCGATCATGCGCGGGGCGTTGTCGACGTAGGTCTCCAGCATCTCGCGCGGCACCGATTCCGCCGGCACCGTGGCCTCGAGGTAGCGCAGCGCGTCCTCGCGCGAGTCCTCGGCGCCGGCGGCGCGCGCGTAGCGGTTGCCCGGCACCCAGACGCCGCCGCCCGAGACCGCGCTGCTGCCGCCGTACTTGTCGTGCTTCTCGATCAGCAGCACCTCGCCCGCGCCCATCTCGTGGGCGCAGAGCGCGGCGGTCATGCCGCCGTTGCCCGAGCCCACCACCAGCACGTCCACCGCGTGATCCCAGTTGCCGCCTGCCGTCATCGTCGTTTCATCCCGCGGTTGTTCCCGTGGGTCGGCATTCATGCCGACTTGTGCCTGCCCGGATACTCATGTCGCCATGAATGGCGACCCCTATCGGGTGGGTCCCACAGGTGGGCCGAAGCCTTGTCGGGCTGAAGCCCGACCTACGAGCCCGACCCACGAGCCCGACCCACAAAGAGAGCTCAGAGCATCTCGACCGCTACCGCCGTGGCCTCGCCGCCGCCGATGCACAGGCTCGCGATGCCGCGCTTCTTGCCGTAATGCTTCAGCGCGTGCAGCAGGGTGACGATGATGCGGCTGCCGCTGGAGCCCAGCGGGTGGCCCAGCGCGCAGGCGCCGCCGTGCACGTTCACTTTCGCCGGGTCGAGGCCGAGGTCGTGGATCGCGATCATGGCCACCATCGCGAAGGCCTCGTTGATCTCGAGCAGATCCACGTCGCTCGCGCTCCAGCCGGTCTTCGCGAGCAGCTTGCGGATCGCGAACACGGGCGCGGTGGTGAACAGGTTGGGCTCGTGCGAATGGCGGCTGTGGGCCACGACGCGCGCCATCGGTTGCAGGCCGCGCTTCGCCGCTTCGGTCGCGGTGGTCAGCACCAGTGCGGAGCCGCCGTCGGAGATCGAGCTCGAATTCGCCGCGGTGATCGTGCCGTCCTTGGCGAAGGCGGCCTTGAGTTGCGGGATCTTGTCGGGCCTGGCCGAGAGCGGCTGCTCGTCGGTGTCGACCACGGTGTCGCCCTTGCGGCCCTTGACCGTGACCGGCACGATCTCGTCCTTGAAGCGGCCCTGCTCGATCGCGGCCAGCGCGCGCGTCAGCGACTGGATCGCGTAGGCGTCCATCTGCTCGCGCGTGATGCCGCGCTCGTTCGCGGTCTCCTGCGCGAAGGAGCCCATCGCGCGCGCGGTGTAGGCGTCCTCGAGCCCGTCGAGGAACATGTGGTCCTTGAGCTCGGCATGACCCAGGCGGATGCCCTGGCGCGCGCCGAGCAGCATGTGCGGCGCGTTGCTCATGCTCTCCATGCCGCCGGCGACCATGATGGCGTTGGTGCCGGCCTTCAGCTGGTCGTGCGCGTACATCACCGCCTGCATGCCGGAGCCGCAGACCTTGTTGATCGTGGTGCAGCCGGTGCTCTTGGGTATGCCGGCGCCGAGCGCCGCCTGGCGCGCCGGGGCCTGCTTCAGCCCGGCCGGCAGCACGCAGCCCATGATGACCTCGTCTACCGCCTCCGGCGCGATGCCGCTGCGCGCCAGTGCCGCGCGAATCGCCTCGGCGCCGAGCTGCGTTGCCGCCACGCCGGCCAGCGCGCCGTTCATGCCGCCCATCGCCGTGCGCGCCGCGCCCGCGATCACCACCGTCGAGTCGTCCATCGCCTTTCTCCTGTCAGCGCGCGTTCGCGCGATTGCGTCGGGTTCGGGAAATTCAGGGCCGGCATTTGGCCATATCGCCGGAGCGCACACAAGAATGATGGCCATTCGCCGGGCGAAATGCGTGTCATGGCGAGCCCGGCTGGCCGAGGAAGAGCTTGCCGCGGGCGCGGGCGCGATACTCCTGGGGGCTGCTGCCGGTGGCGCCGGAGAAGGCGCGGCTGAAGTGGCCCGGATCGGCATAACCGCAGCGGTGGGCGATCTCGCCGATGCCGAGGTTGCTCTGGCGCAGCAGGTCGCGCGCGAGCTCGAGACGGGCCGCGCGCACGAAGGCGAGCGGCGTGGTGCCCACGGCGGCACGAAAGCGCCGGTTGAAGGTGCGGGTGCCCAGACCGCAGCGCGCCGCGAGCTCGGGCACGCGCAGCTTTGCGCCGGGATTGGCGAGCAGCCAGTCCTGCGCCATGCGGATCGCTTCGTCGGGATGCGCGCCGGCATCGCCTTCCCCGAGGCCCTGCGCGCCGAAGGGCCGGCGGATTTCCGGCGAGAACTGGCTCTCGACCTGGCGCGCGGCCGCCGCGCCGAAGAATTCCCCGATGAAGTGCAGCGTCAGGTCGGCGGCCGAGTTGACGCTGGCCGCGCAATAGAACGGCCCGGAGCGCGTGATCAGGTGGCGCCGCTGCAGCTGCACGGCGGGGAAGCGCCGCGCGAAATCCTCGAAGAAGGACCAGTGCGTGGTGGCCTGGCGGCCATCCAGCAGTCCCGCGGCCGCCGGAAAATAGCTGCCCGTGCCCACGCTGCACAGCCGCGTGCCGCTGCGCGCAGCGCGGCGCAGGGCACGCCCGATGCGCGGGTGGCGCTCGACGGTTGCCGCCGGCGCGCGCCACAGCGAGGGCACGATGATCAGCTCGGCCTCCTGCACGGCATCGGCCGCGAGATCCGCCTGCAGGCCGATCACCCCCGACATGGTGAGCACCTCGCGCTGCTCGGCGGCGACACGGACCTCGAGGCCCGGCGCCCGGCGCGAATGCGCGCGCGCGTGCTGCGCGGCGGCGCGCAGCATTTCGATCGGCAGCACCAGGCTGGAGGCCAGTGCGCCTTCGATCGCGAGCACGATGACCCTGATCATGGACGGATGGAAAATTCCCGGATTGGCTGGCCGGAAAGTTAAAGGCGATGACCAGAATTTACAAGCTGCCTCGCCGCCTTCGCCATAGACTGGAATCGATCCGTTGCGTGCCGCACGCCTCGGCTGCCGCAGCCATCCGCAGTAAGGAACACGCTCCATGTCCAGGCTTCCCGTCATCGCCGGATTCGGCGGCATCTCGCCCGCCGGCCGCAGTTCGGCCCACCACGGTTTCCGCCGTCTCGTGATCGATGCGCTGCCGGCGCCCCTGGCCGACGCCACCTGGCGCAGCCTGGGCGCGTTGATGAACGTTCCCGACAGCGACAGCGCCGCGGCGCGCGAGCACATGCGCGCCAACACCCTGGTGCGGCGCATCGGCGCGGAGCATTTCGACAGCGACGGCATTCCCTGGCACCGGCGCATGACCTGGTCGCCGGCCGAGGGCGGCATGCGCGTGAGCATCGGCATCGGGCAGTTGCCCGATCCGCTGCCCCCGGGGTGGCGGGTGCTCGCCACGCAGGGCCGCACGGCCGAGGTCCTGATCGAGGGGCCGACCGAGGTGCTGGTGCCGGCGGCGCGGCGCTCCGAGGTCAATGCCGCCGGGCAATTGCCGAGCGGTTTCGACCCGCGCGCGCTCTATCCGGCACGCAGCCACCCGCGCGGCCTGCAGATGACGGTCTACGGCGCCTCCGACGCGCTGCACTCGCTCGGCATCGACTGGGATGTCATCCGCGCGCGCGTGCGTCCCGACCAGGTCAGCGTCTATGCCGGCAGCGGCATGAGCCAGCTCGACGCGCACGGCAACGGCGGCATGATGGCCTCGCGCCTGATGGGCAGGCGCGTGACCTCCAAGCAGTGCCCCTTCGGCTTCGCCGAGATGCCGGCCGACTTCATCAACGCCTACATCCTCGGCAGCCTGGGCAACACCGGCACCAGCATGGGGGCCTGCGCCTCGTTCCTGTACAACCTCGCGCACGGCGTCGCGGACATCCGCTCCGGGCGTGCGCGCGTGGCGATGGTGGGCAACGCCGAGGCGCCGATCACGCCGGAAGTGATCGAGGGCTACGCCGCGATGGGTGCGCTCGCCACCGACGAGGGGCTGCGCGCGCTCGATGGCCTGGCGCCCGGCGTGGCGCCGGACCACACCCGCGCCTGCCGGCCCTTCGCCGAGAACTGCGGCTTCACGATCGCCGAATCGGCGCAATTCGTGGTGCTGATGGACGCGGAGCTGGCGCTGGAACTGGGTGCCACCATCCACGCCGCGGTGGCGGAGGTGTTCGTCAACGCCGACGGCTACAAGAAGTCGATCTCCTCGCCCGGTGTGGGCAACTACCTGACCATGGCGCGCGCCGCCGCGCTGGCGCGCGCGATCGTGGGCGAGGAATCCCTGCGCCGGCGCTCCTTCGTGCAGGCGCACGGCACCGGCACGCCGCAGAACCGCGTGACCGAGTCGCACATCCTCGACGAGACCGCGCGCGTTTTCGGCATCCGCGACTGGCCGGTGTGCGCGCTGAAGGCCTATCTCGGGCATTCGATCGGCGCCGCCGCCGCCGACCAGCTGGTGATGACGCTGGGCACCTGGGCCCATGGGCTGCTGCCCGGCATCCTCACCGCGGAGCGCGACGCCGATGATGTGCACCGCACTCACCTCGACATCCTGCGCCGTCACCGCCAGCGCGATGCGCGCGAGCTGGATGTCGCGATCATCAACGCCAAGGGTTTCGGCGGCAACAACGCGAGCTGCACGGTGCTGGCGCCGCACGTCGCCGGGCGCATGCTGGAGAAACGTTTCGGGCGCGAGCGCATGCGCGAACACGCGGCGCTGAACGAGCGCGTGCGCGAGCGCAGCGCCGACTACGACGCGCGCGCCAGCAGCGGCCAGGCCGCGCCGATCTACCAGTTCGACCACGGCGTGCTGCACGGCGAGGACCTGGAGTGGGATGCCAGCCGGCTGCGCGTGCCCGGCTACGCGCAGGCGATCGATCTCGAGATGCAATCGCCCTACGCCGACATGCACTGAGCCCTCACCGGCGCGCTTGCAATCGCGCGCCGATGATTGCAGTGTGGCGCGCGACATCGCCGTACAGGTCGTGACATGGACGCTATCGCCGCATTGCTGAGCCGCAATTCCGCCGTGCGCCTCGCCGCGCCCGCACCGGCGGGCGCCGCGCGCGAGCAGATCTTCCGTGCCGCGCTGCGCGCGCCGGACCACGCCCGGCTGCAGCCGTGGCATTTCCTGGTCGTCGAGGGGCAGGGGCGCGAGGCGCTCGGTGCGGCGATGGCGCGCGATGCAACGCCACGCCCCCCACAGCGGCGCCGAGGCGCTGGACAAGCTGCGCGCGAACCCGTTGCGCGCGCCGCTGGTGCTGGTGCTGGTGGCGCGCGTGCGCGACAACCCCAAGGTGCCCGCGCTCGAGCAGGAGCTCGCGGTCGCCTGCGCCGCACAGAACATGCTGGTCGCGGCGCACGCGCTCGGCTTCGGCGGCATCTGGCGCACCGGTGCGATCACCTACACCGACGAACTGCGCGAGGAGCTGGGGTTGGTGGCGAGCGATCGCGTGATCGGCTTCCTGTACCTGGGCACGCCGGAAGGCGCGCCCAAGCCGCTGCCGGCGGTCGACCCGGCGGCGCATTTCCACCGTTGGCCGCACTGAGCGCTATCGACGACGACGCAACAGGAGTTCGCGCATGGATCTTCCCCGTTTCGACACGCTGGCTCTCGAGCTCGCCGATCATGTGGCGCTGGTCGAGCTGAACCGCCCGGACAAGGCCAACGCGATGAACGCGGCCATGTGGCGCGAGCTCGAGGAGTGCTTTCGCTGGTGCGACCGCGAGCCGGCCGTGCGCGTCGTGGTGCTGGCCGCGCGCGGCCGGCACTTCTGCGCCGGCATCGACCTGCAGATGTTCACGACCCTGGACGACCAGTCGCTGGAACCGGGGCGGCGCGCCGAGCACCGGCGCGACCACATCGAGCGCCTGCAGGCGAACCTGACGGCGATCGAGCAGTGCCGCAAGCCGGTGCTCGCGGCGGTGCAGTACACCTGCATCGGCGGCGGCGTCGACATGATCAGCTGCTGCGACATGCGCTACTGCACCGAGGACGCGTACTTCGCGATCAAGGAGATCGAGCTCGGCATGGTCGCCGACGTCGGCACGCTGCAGCGCCTGCCGCGGCTGATCGGCGACGGCCTGATGCGCGAGCTGGCCTATACCGGGCGGCGCATGGACGCGGCGGAGGCGCAGCGCCACGGGCTGGTCAACCAGGTCCATGCCACGCGCGAGGACATGCTGGCCGCGGTGATGGACATCGCGCGCACCATCGCCCGGCGCTCGCCGCTGGCCATCCGCGGCACCAAGGAAGTGCTGCTCTACGGCCGCGACCACAGTGTCGCCGACGGCTTGCGCTACATCGCGAACTGGAACGCGGGCATGCTCAGCGCCGACGACCTGACGCGCTCGGTGATGGCCGGCGGCAAGACCGACGAGCTCCCCTACGCCGACTGAACACGCCAGGCGCGCGTCCCCGTGTCCGGTCGCACGCCCCGGTTCGGGTATGCATTCTGGCGTGCATTTTGCTGAACCTTGCGCGACATCGGGGCCTAGCCCGGGGAGTGCCTTTGGTCGGCGCCCGGATGCACCATTTGCGTGCGCGCATCGCCCCGATTGCACCAGCATAATGCGAAGGCGATCGCCACCACGGGAGAAAGCGATGAGAGTCGACGGTATTGCACGAGGGATGCGCGGCGCCGCCGCACTGCTGCTCGCCGCGGGAGCGGCGCCGGTGCTGGCGCAGGACGGCGGGCCGGACGGCGCCAACACGGCGTGGATACTCACCTCCACGGCGCTGGTGCTGTTCATGACGCTGCCCGGGCTGGCGCTGTTCTACGGCGGCCTGGTGCGCAGCAAGAACGTGCTGACGGTGCTGATGCAGTGCTTCTCGATCGCCTGCCTGGTCTCGGTGCTGTGGTACGCGCTGGGTTACAGCATCGCCTTCGGCACGGCCAACGCCTGGTTCGGCGGCTTCGACCGGGCCTTCCTCGGCGGCGTCGCCGAGAGCTCGCAGAGCGGCACCCTGCCCGAGACCGTGTTCCTGATGTTCCAGATGACCTTCGCGATCATCACGCCGGCGCTGATCGTCGGCGGCTTCGCCGAGCGCACGCGCTTCTCGGCCGTGATGATCTTCTCGGCGCTGTGGCTGCTGCTGGTGTACGCGCCGGTGGCGCACTGGGTGTGGGGCGGCGGCTGGCTGCAGCAGATGGGGTTGCTCGATTTCGCCGGGGGCACCGTGGTGCACATCACCGCGGGCGTCGCGGCGCTGGTCGCGGCGCTGGTGATCGGCAACCGCAACGGCTTCGGCGTGACCGCCATGCCGCCGCACAACATGACGATGACGGTCACCGGCGCGGGCATGCTCTGGGTCGGCTGGTTCGGCTTCAACGCGGGCAGCGCGCTGGCGGCCAACGGCGATGCGGGCATGGCGATGCTGGTCACGCACCTCTCGGCGGCGGCCGGCGCGCTGACCTGGCTCGGCATCGAGTGGATCAGGTTTGGCAAGCCCAGCGCCCTCGGTGCCGTGACCGGGCTGGTCGCGGGCCTTGGCACCATCACGCCGGCCTCGGGCTTCGTCGGCCCCGCGGCGGCGCTCGTGATAGGCACCACGGCCGGCACGGTGTGCTTCTTCGCCACGCAGTGGCTCAAGCGCGTGCTGAAGATCGACGACTCGCTCGACGTGTTCCCGGTGCACGGGGTCGGGGGCATTCTCGGCACGCTGGCCGCGGGGATCTTCGCGAGCAGCGAGCTCGGCTTCTTCAGCGGCCAGGGGCTGGCCGGGGGGCGCGGGATCGGTGCGCAACTGCTGATCCAGGCCTGCGGCGTTGCCGCGGTCGGCCTGTACACGGCGCTGATGACCTGGCTGCTGCTGCGCGTCGCCGGCGCGCTGGTGGGTCTGCGCGTCAGCGCCGAGGAAGAGACCGAGGGGCTGGACGTCGTGCTGCACAACGAGCGTGGCTATGACCTCTGAGCGCGGCGAGCGCGAGCTCGTGCTCTACCACACCGCGGGCTGTCACCTGTGCGAGCTGGCCGAGGCGATCGCGCTGCCGCTGGTGGCGGCGGCCGGCGTGCGCCTGCGCCTGGTCGACATCGCCGACAGCGATGCGCTGATGGAACGCTACGGCACGCGCATCCCGGTGCTGGCCAATGCGGCGGTGCTCGGCGAGGAGATCGGCTGGCCCTTCGACGAGGCCGCGGTGCGCGGCCTGCTGGCGGCGCTCAGCTGAATACGCTGCCTGCGTCGATGGCGCCGAGCGTTTCACTGACCCAGTGCAGGCTGTCCAGGTAGGCGCGCTCGGCGGCGAGCTGGTCGATGCCGTGCGCGGCGAGGATGCTCCACGGCACCCGCGCCCATGACCCGGTCTCGAAGGCGAGCGCCGTATCCAGCACGACACCCATGCAACCCTCGCGTGCGAGCAGCGCAGCGTGCATTTCGCCGCTGAGCGCCAGGCTCGCGAGCAGTTCGCCGAGCTCCGCGTCCATGAACGCATCGAGCGTGGACAGGATCCCGGCGGTGAAGCAGCGACCGGGAACGGCGCCGGTCGCGATCTCCCCGAGCAGCTCGCAGAAGCGCGCCCGGCGCATCGCGATGCGGGTGAGCTCCGAGGGCTTGCCGCCGATCCCGGCGAGCGCCACCAGGTAGCACCAGCCGCGCACGCGCTCCACGCCCAGGGCAAAGATCGCCTCGCGCACCGATTCGATCGGCTGCGCGCGCCGGTACAGCGGCGAGTTGACCAGCCGGATCAGGTTGAAGCTGAGCACCGGATCCGCCGACACGGTGGTCGTCAGCTCGGCGATGCCGATGTCCGGATCGGCGAGCTGCGCCATCAGTGCGGCGATCGCCGGGCGCGCCGGCGCGCTGCGGCGCCCGTGCAGCAGCTGCGGTCGCGCGAGGAAAAAGCCCTGGAAAAAGCTGAAGCCCAGATCGACGCACTGGTTGTACATCTCCCAGGACTCGATCTTCTCGGCGAGCAGGCGCACGGGGTAGTTGCGCAGCTGGCGCACCTCGGCGCGCAGCTTCACCTCGCCGAGCTCGAGCACGTCGAGCTTCACGATGTCGGCCAGTTCCACCAGCGGCTCGAGCGAGGGGTGGTGCTGGAAGTCGTCCAGCGCGATGCGGTAACCCTGCGCGCGCAGCCGGCGCACGCTGTCCAGCAACTCCGGGGTGACGAGGACGTCCTCGAGCACCTCGATCACGAGGTGCTGCGGATCCACCGGCGGCGGGTTGATGATCAGGTGCTTGGTGAAATTGATGTAGGCCGGCTTGCCGTCGGTGATGTCCATGATGCCGGCGCCGCCGAAGGCGCTCAGCAGCACGCGCGAGGAGGCCTCGTCGCCGTTGCGGATCTCCGCTGAATCGGGCGATATCGCGCGATACAGGAGCTCGAATGCCACGACGTTCAGCGAGGCATCGTAGATCGGTTGCCTGGCGAGCAGGATCGGCTGATCCGGCATGACGCGTTCTTCTCTGGTTGGGTGCGGCGCGAATGCATGATTGCACCGCGGGTTGCGCCCGACAAGGGCGTCAGCGCGCGTTCGCGGCCTGCAGCGGCCAGGGATTGCGGATGAGTTGTTCGGCGGGCTGGACCACGGGTACCTGGCGGCCGTCGAGGTAGGCGTAGATGACCGCGAAGCTCAGCACGTTCTGCACGTACTGGCGCGTCTCGCGAAACGGGATGGCCTCGACGAAACGGTCGTGCTCGACCGTCGCCGGGAGGCGCCGCAGCCATTGCTTCACGCGCCCGGGGCCGGCGTTGTACGCGGCGGCCGCGAGGATGCGGTTGTGCTGGAACTCATCGAGCATCATGCGCATGTAGCGGCTGCCGATCACCACGTTGGTGGCGGGATCGAGCAGGTCCGTGCTGCCGCGGTACGGGATGCCGGCCTTGCGCGCGGTGAGCTCGGCCGTTGCCGGCATCACCTGCATCAGGCCGAGCGCCCCGGCCGGCGAGCGGACCGTGGCGTTGAGGGCGCTCTCCTGGCGCGCGATCGCGTAGAGCCAGTCCTGCCCGACGCGCTGCTGGCGCGCCGCGCGCTCGAAGTCCTGCGCGTAGACCGTGGGGAAGCGCATCTCCAGCGCATTCCATTCCCCGGCCGCGATCAGCGTGCTGATCGCGAGCTGGTGCCAGCCCCAGTCGCTGGCGATGCGCGCGGCGGCGAGGCGTTCGGACGGGTTCATGGCACCGACGGTGTGCAGCCATTCGCGCCGCGATTCGAGCTCATCGCCGAGGAGCTGGAATTCGCGCGCGCGCCGGATGCCCGGATCGCGCTCCACGGCGCGCAGCTGCGCGTCGGTGACGGGCAGCGGCTGGTGCTGCATCGCGTAGGGGCGCCCGCTGCGCTCGGCGGCGAGAAAGCCGTAGTAGCTGCGCACGGCGCCGAGTTGCGCCCACGTGGCCTGCGCGCCGGCGCCGGCGCCCGCGGCGCCGTCGCGGCTGCGCGCCGCCCAGTACTGCCAGCGTTCGGTGGCGGCCAGCGGCGCCGGCAGCAGGTCCAGCGTTGCCAGCACGTCGTCCCAGCCCTCGCCGCGCAGCGCATGGCGCACCGCCTCCTCGCCGAGCGCATCGCTGCGCATGCGCGCATCGAGCCCCATGATCCACTGCATTGCCGTCCGTGGCGACACCGCGGCGAGCGCGCTGGCGATGCGCGGCGCGGCGTTGCCGAGCGCGGCCGGATCGATCTGTCCGGCACGCGCGTACTGCTCGAAGGCCTCGCGCGCGGCGTCGGCGTCGCGCGCGGCGAGGCGTGACAGCCCGAAGGCGACGATCCCGGCGTGGCGCGGGTTGGTGCCGGCGAAGCGTGCCGGCTGTTGCACCAGCGCGGGCGTCTCGGCGACGCGCAGGAACAGTTCGGCGTCGGCGCGCGCCGGCGCGTCGAGGAAGCGCATGACGTAGCGCGCCAGTCCGGTCTGCCCGGCGCCCATCGCGGCGTCGAAACGCTGCCACGCCAGCGCCGGCGCGGGATTGCCGCGCGTGTACCAGGCCTGGAACAGCCGGTCGCATGCCGCCGGCAGCGAGCGTGGTGTCGCCCAGATCTGCGCGGTCCTGCGGTCGGCCTCGACGCTCGCGCCGGTCTGCAGCAGCGCCCAGGCATGGTCGCAGCGCCGTTCGGTGTTCGCCGGATCCTCGACGTAGTGACGCAGGAATTCCGGCCAGCGCTCGTGCGCGGCGAGCAACGGCAACCATGCCGCGCGCAGCCGCGCCGCGGGCAGGCCGTTGCCGTGGCGCTCCAGGAAATGCTCCACCTCGGCTTGCGGCATCGCGGGCAGGCGTCGGCGCAGTTGCGCGAGCTCGAGGTAGGGGTAGAGCGGGTAGCCGGCAAGCAGGGTGCGCGCGCGCAGCAAGGGCTGCGGGTCACCGCGCTCGAGCGCGGCTTTGGCGGCGCGGTAGTGCTGGCGCTGCGCGGCGAGCAGGTCCGTGCCGTTGCCGGCGATCGCGCCCGCCGGTGCCAGCAACAGTGCGACCGACAGGATCAGGAAACGCATGCTGCAGGCCGGTGCCGCGGACCAGGGGAGGGGACGATCGCGCCGCGAAGCCGCGCCGCGGCCTCATTTGTCGTGCGATTTCACCCGCACGGCGAGTACGTCACACTTCGCGCCGTGCAGCACGCCATTCGCGGTGGAGCCCATCAGCAGCGAGAGGCCGTGGCGGCCGTGGCTGCCCACGACGACGAGGTCGGCGCCGATCTCCTCGGCCACGTGGTGGATCTCGGTCTCGGGACGGCCCACCACGAGATGGCGGTTCTTCTCCGGGATGTTCAGCGGGTCGCAGAGCTGCGTCATGTGTGCGCGCGCCTGCTTGTGGATTTCCTCCTGGATGCCGGAGAAGTCCATCGGGATGTCGCCGCCGTAGGCGAAGCTGAGCGGCTCGATCACGTGGATGACGCTGAGTTCGGAGCCGAAGGCATCGCGCAGCGCCGCCGCGCGATCCACCACCTGGTGCGATTCGACGCTCAGGTCAAGGCCGAGGAGAATGTGACGGTATGCGCTCATCAGCGGTGTGTCCTTGGAGTTGACCCTGCCGGAATGCCCTAGGCTACCATAGCTCAAAATTTGCCGGCGCCGCAATTGCCGCGCCCGCGGCGCGCAGGAGACGAATGCCGATGATGACGCCATTTCTGATCGTGGCCGGGGTCGCGGCGCTGTTCGTGCTCGGCCCCGTGCTCGCGATGCGTCCCTCGCCGCGCCAGGCCCAGCTCGCGCGCCTGCGCGCGCGCGCGGTGGCCGCCGGCCTGCGGGTGCGCGTCGAGGCCGGGCGCAGCCGTGAATCCGTCGTGGACTACGTGCTGCCGTGGCGCCTGGACGATCTGCCGCAGGTGCGCGGGTTGCGCCTGCTGCTTCGCCGTGGCACTGACGGATCCTGGGAGGATGCGGAGTTCCTGGCCGCTCCGGCCGGGATTTTGCGCGAGGTCTGCGAGGCCGTGCCCGCGGGCGTCTCGGGGCTGCGCAGCGTCGGGGAGGGGCTGGCGGCGCAGTGGAACGAGAAGGGGCGCGACGAGGATGTGGAGCGCATCCGCGATGCGCTGCTCGGGCTGCGCGAGGCGGTGATCGCCCGTGCCGCGCAGGA
The DNA here is from genome assembly GCA_016718385.1 of Gammaproteobacteria bacterium. Taxonomy (GTDB): domain Bacteria; phylum Pseudomonadota; class Gammaproteobacteria; order Pseudomonadales; family UBA5518; genus UBA5518. The sequence goes on along the minus strand of JADKDK010000002.1, from coordinate 1,010,698 downwards.
GGAAGCGGCACGCGGCGCAAGGGACATCCGCACTTGACCCTGTGGGGGGCAGCCCGTATATATGGCGCCTCTTTTTTTCCTCCCTTCTCTATTTACCCTGGAAAACCGACAGCATCATGGGCAAGGCACTGGTCATCGTGGAGTCGCCGGCGAAGGCGAAGACCATCAACAAGTATCTCGGCCGCGACTTCATCGTGAAGTCGAGCGTGGGCCATATCCGTGACCTGCCGACCAGCGGCAACGCCAGGACCACCGACGCCGCGGAGCGGGCGCGCAGCGCCGCCGCGACGCGCAAGATGTCGGAAAAGGAGAAGGCGAAGCATCGCGAGAAGAAGGGGCGCGAGCAACTGGTCAAGCGCATGGGCGTGGACCCCGGGCACGGCTGGCGCGCCAGTTACGAGATCCTCCCGGGCAAGGAGAAGGTTGTCGCCGATCTGCGCAAGGCCGCCAGCACGGCCGATGAAATCTACCTAGCGACCGACCTCGATCGCGAGGGGGAGGCCATCGCGTGGCACCTGCGCGAGGCCATCGGCGGCGACCCGGCCAAGTACCGCCGCGTGGTGTTCAACGAGATCACGCGCAGCGCCATCAAGGAAGCCTTCGAGCGCCCGTCGCAGGTCGACATGGACCGCGTCAACGCGCAGCAGGCGCGGCGCTTCCTCGACCGCGTGGTCGGCTACATGCTCTCGCCGCTGCTGTGGGAGAAGGTCGCGCGCGGCCTGTCGGCCGGACGCGTGCAGTCGGTGGCGGTGAAGCTGCTGGTCGAGCGCGAACGCGAGATCCGCGCCTTCGTGCCCGAGGAGTTCTGGGAACTGCACGCCGATACGCTGACCGCCGCAAAGGAGGCATTGCGTCTCGAGGTGCGCCGCGAGGGCGAGCAGAACTTCCGCCCCGGCAACCGCGAGGAGGCCGAGCGCGCGGTGCGCGCGCTGGAGAAGGCGCGCTTCGTGGTCAGGGCACGCGAGGACAAGCCCACGCGCACGCGCCCCTCGGCGCCGTTCATCACCTCGACGCTGCAGCAGGCCGTGAGCACGCGCCTGGGGTTCAGCGTGAAGAAGACCATGATGCTCGCCCAGCGCCTCTACGAGGCCGGCTTCATCACCTACATGCGTACCGACTCGACCAACCTCAGCGCCGAGGCCGTCGCGGCCTGCCGTGACTACATCGCCGCCACGCACGGCGAGCGCTACGTGCCGGAAAAACCCGGCGTCTACAGCAGCAAGGCCGGCGCGCAGGAAGCGCACGAGGCGATCCGTCCGTCGGACGTGACGCTGCTGCCCGATGCCCTCGAGGGCGTGGAGCGCGACGCGGTGCGGGTCTACGAGCTGATCTGGCGCCAGTTCATCGCCTGCCAGATGCCGGCGGCCGAATACCTCAGCACCTCGCTCGAAGTGGCCGCGGGCGATTTCGAGTTGCGCGCGCGCGGGCGCATCCTCAAATTCGACGGCTTCCTGCGCGTGCTGCCCGCGGGACAACGCAAGGACGAGGATGTCGAGCTGCCCGACGTGGCGGTGGGCGCCGAGCTGACACTGCAACAACTCGTGCCCAGCCAGCATTTCACCAAGGCGCCGCCGCGCTTTACCGAGGCCACGCTGGTGCGCGAGCTCGAGAAGCGCGGCATCGGCCGGCCCTCGACCTATGCCGCGATCATCTCCACGATCCAGGACCGCGGCTACGCGCGCGTCGAGAGCCGGCGCTTCTACGCCGAGAAGCTCGGCGACATCGTGACCGACCGCCTCGCCGAGAAGTTCACCAACCTGATGGACTACGGCTTCACCGCCAGCATGGAGGAGTCCCTCGACGAGGTTGCCTCGGGCGAGCGCAACTGGATCAAGGTGCTGGACGATTTCTACGCCGACTTCTCCGGGCGGCTCGACGCCGCCAAGGCCGCGGACGGCGGCATGCGCGGCAATACGCCGGTCGGCACCGACATCGCTTGCCCGGCGTGCGGGCGGCCGATGCAGATCCGCACCGGCAGCACCGGCGTGTTCCTGGGTTGCTCCGGCTACTCGCTGCCACCGGCGGAGCGCTGCAAGGAGACCATCAACCTGGTGCACGGCGACGAGGTCGTGCACGACGAGGCCGACGAGGACGAGGAGGCCGAATCGCGGGTGCTGCGCACGCGTCATCGCTGCGGCATCTGCGGCACCGCGATGGACAGCTACCTCGTCGATGCGCAGCGCAAGCTGCACGTCTGCGGCAACAACCCCGACTGCCCGGGCTACGAGATCGAGACCGGGCGCTTCAAGCTCAAGGGCTACGAAGGTCCGCTGATCCCCTGCGACAAGTGCGGCGCGGACATGCAGCTGAAGACCGGGCGCTTCGGCAAGTACTTCGGCTGCACCGCGAGCGACTGCGGCAACACGCGCAAGCTCCTGCGCAACGGGCAGCCCGCGCCGCCCAAGATGCCGCCGGTGCCGATGCCGCACCTGAAGTGCCAGAAGGTCGAGGACTTCTACGTGTTGCGCGACGGCGCCTCGGGCCTGTTCCTCGCCGCCAGCCGCTTTCCGAAGAACCGCGAGACGCGCGCGCCGCTGGTCGAGGAACTGCTGTCGGTTCGCGACCAGCTCGATCCCAAGTACGCCTTCCTGCTCGATGCGCCGGTGCGCGACGACGCCGGCAATCCGGTGCAGGTCCGCTACAGCCGCAAGATGCGCCGCCAGTACGTGATGAGCGAGGTCGACGGCAAGCCCACGGGCTGGCGTGCCTACGAGCGTGACGGCAAGTGGGTGGTGAGCAAGGACGACTGATGCGCCCGGCATCGCGCGCGCGGCGCCGTGGCGGGCTAGAATTCATCCGGGGCTGGCGGTTGTCGCCACCCGGCACCTGCTGGAGGACGCCCGTTTGGCGGCATCACTTCTGGAAATCGTCGAACTCGCCTCCGGCGAGGTCGTGTTGCGGCGACCCGGCGGCGAGGGAGAGCCGCTGGTGCGCATCCATTTTTCAGCGGATTCGCGCGAATACCTCTCGGACGCGCGGCTGGAAATTGCCAGGGCGATGATCGAGGCCGGCATCCAGGCGGCGGCGCACCTCGCCGGCGGTGAGGCCGAGCTCGAATTCATCGGCGCGCGCGAGGACGGCGAGCGGATCCTGCACTAGGAATGCCGACCCACACGCCTGTAGCCCCCGCGCCGGCGCCCGGCCCCCCCCCCGCCCCCCCTTTCCCGCCCCCCCCCGCTCCGCCCGCCGGGCGCGCCAGTCGGCTCGAATGCCGGTTTACAGGCGCAGCACGCCGACGCTGATGCCCTCGAGCGTGAACTCGTGCTCGCGCAGGTCGACGCGGATGGGTGCGAAGTCGGGGTTCTCGGGCAGCAGTTCCACCAGGTGACGGTCGCGGGTGCGGTGCAGGCGCTTCACCGTGACCTCGTCGTCGATGCGCGCCACCACGATCTGGCCTTCGCGGGCCTCCACGGTACGGTGCACCGCGAGCAGGTCGCCGTCGAGAATGCCCGCATCCTTCATGCTCATGCCGCTGACGCGCAGGAAATAATCCGCCGCCGGCGAGAACAGCCGCGCCGGAACCTGCACGTGCTGCTCGATGTGCTCCGCCGCCAGCAGCGGGCTGCCCGCCGCGACGCGGCCCACCACGGGGATGCCGCTCTCGCCGCTCAGGCGTATGCCGCGCGAGGCGCCTGCGGTCATCTCGATGGCACCCTTGCGCGCCAGCGCGCGCAGGTGCTCCTCGGCGGCATTGGCGGAACGGAAGCCGAGCTCGCGTGCGATGTCGGCGCGGGTGGGCGGGTAGCCGGTGTCCTCGATGTAGCGCCGGATCAGGTCGAGGACCTGACTCTGGCGTTCGGTCAGATTGCTCATGGGTTATGCCTCGGTCGAGCAGGTGCGCTGTAAGTATATACAGCCTGCTCGTCACGGCAAGCCCTGCGCCGCGCGGCGCCGGTCACTCGACCCAGTCGTCCTCGATGCCGATGTCGTCGGGCTCGATCTGGTTCAGCGCGCCGGACCAGTCTTCGGGATGCCTGGGTTCGTCGGCGAGTTCGGCATCTTCCTGCGCGAGCTCGAAACCGCTGCGCCAGTCCTCCGGCGGCTCGATGCCGGTGATCGTCATTTCCCGCCACGTATCCAGATCGTATTCCTCGACCTCGCCGTCGAGGTGCTGGATCTCGACGGTCTGCTCTTCCTCGTCGTACGCCACGACTTCGAAGATGCTGCCCTGCTCGGTTTCCTGGTACCAGTTACCGACGACTGGTCTGATCGTGGCCATGACCGGCTCCCTGAGAACTCATCGTTCGAGGTCAACATACCACTTTGGGCTATTCTGTCCAGCATCGGGTATTGCGGCGGATCAAACAGTGCCGCGCATGATTCGCACGGGATCCGCACACGGGAGTTGCACGCAGAATGCAGAAGGGCACGAGGCTCGCGATCATCGGTGGCAGCGCGGTGGAGCAACTGCGGGGCTTCGCCACCGCGCAGACCGTGCGTCACACCACGCCGTGGGGCGAGCCGTCGGCGCCGGTGCATGCCGGCGCGTTTTTCGGCGTGCCCGCGTTGTACCTCGCGCGTCACGGCGAACCGCACGCGATCGCGCCGCACCGCATCAACTATCGCGCCAACCTGCGCGCGCTCGCGGATCTCGGCGCGACACACGTGGTGGCGCTGAACACCGTGGGCGGGATCGCGCCCGCGGCCACGCCCGGTTCGCTGTGGCTGCCGCACGACGCCATCGATTACACCTGGTGCCGCGAGGGCAGCTTTCACGACGGCGTGCTGCTCGCGCTGGATCACGTGGAATTCGCCGAGCCCTTCGACGCGGCCATGCGCGCGTTGCTGGGCGACGCCGCGGCCGCGGCGCGGGTGTCGCTGCATCCGCAGGCGGTGTACGGCTGCACCCAGGGGCCGCGGCTGGAAACGGCGGCGGAGATCGCGCGCCTCGCGCGCGACGGCTGCGACCTCGTCGGCATGACTGCGCTGCCGGAAGCGGCGCTCGCGCGCGAGCTCGGGCTGCCTTACGCCATGCTGGCGATGGTGGTGAACCGCGCCGCCGGCCTGTCGCCGGAGCCGATCACGCTGGCCGAGATCCGGCGCGAGGCCGCCGCCTGCATGGCGCAGGTCGACGCGACGCTGGAGTGCCTTGCCGCGCTGCTCGCCTCAGGGTGAGGCCGGGGCCGGTGCCGCCGGTGGCGCGCCGGGCGTCGGGGCGGTGAGCGTCTGCGGATTCGCGGCAGCGACCGGGTCCCAGGGCTCGACCTTCAGCACCACGCCGAACAACGGGTGGTCGATGTAGTGCACCTCGCCCGGCGCGATGCGCCGGCTCGCCTCGAGCAGCACGCTGCGCAGCGCGCGCGCCGGTTCGACACTGATCGGATCGTCGGCAGCCGGCGCGACGGTATCGCTCGCCGTCATCGGCGCGGCCTCCGCGGGCAAGGGCTCGGCGATTGCGGCGAACGTGGCCTGCGGCGCCAGGTCGGGCTGCGGCGGCCGTGGCACTGGCGGCAGTGCCACGCCTGCACCGACCGGGGGCGCCTGGCCCGCTGCCGCGTCGGCAAAATCGTTCAGCCACAGGTGCGTCGCGACGTGCACGAAGTTCGCGCGCGACACCGAGACGTAGCCCTCCAGTTCCCGGTGTTCGCCCCAGGGCCTGCCGCCGGTGACGAGGATGTGTTCGGCGCCATTGCCCGGTGCGGGCTGGCGCCAGGTCAGGTGGGCCAGCACGCTGTGGTTCGGCGATCCGGCGAGGCGCGCGGCGGCATCGCCCAGCAGGCTTTCCGGGGACGCGAGCAGCGCGAACGGAACCGGCGCCGTTGCCGCGACCGGTTCCTGCGCCGTCGTCGCCGTCGTCGCCGCGGGTGCCGGCGAATCCGTCGCGGGTACGTCCGCCGGATCGAGCAGGAATCGCAGGGTATCGGGGTAGGCGAGGGCGGGCTGCGCCGGCCACTGCTCGTCGGCCGCGCCCGCGGTGTCGAGATTGCGGAACACGATCAGTTCGACCTGGATCCACGGTGCCATGACGGCGGCCGGCGTGGGGATGTCCTGGGCCCGCAGCGCCGGTGTGGACAGCAACGCTGCCAGCAGCGCGAATGCTCGGTGTAGTCTCATCTGCCGGCTCTCCTGGCGGCCGCCTTGCGGGATTGCGTTGCCGGGGGCGTGGCGCCGGCGCGCGGTGTGGCCAGTCGCGTCAGCAGGCGCTCGACGCAGGCGATGCGTGGCTCCACGCCCTCCGTGGCCTCGATGAAGCGCAGCCGCGTGCCGCCATCGAGCCGGTAGCGGCGCGGATCGTGCTGCACCAGGTCCACGATCGTCAACGGGTCGACGCTGGTCTGGGAGGCGAACTCGACCACGCCCCCGCTCGCGGAGGCCTCGATCTTGCCGATGCCCAGCGGCTGGGCCGCGACGCGCAGCCGTGCGATGCGCATCAGCGTGCGGGTCGGCGGCGGAATCAGGCCGAAGCGGTCGATCATCTCGACCTCGAGCCGGTGCAGTTCCTCGTCGGATGCGGCCGAGGCGATGCGCTTGTACATGATCAGGCGGTTGTGCACGTCGGGCAGGTAGTCGTCGGGGATCAGTGCCGGCACGCGCAGGTTGATCTCGATCGCCGGGCGCAGCGCGAGCTCGGGCTCGACGAGTCGTCCGGAGCGCATCGCCTCGACGGCGCGCGCGAGCAGGTCCATGTAGAGGCTGTAACCGATGGCCTGGATCTGCCCGCTCTGCTCCTCGCCGAGCAGTTCGCCGGCGCCGCGGATCTCGAGGTCGTGCGTCGCGAGCAGGAAGCCCGCGCCCAGCGAATCGGTGCCCGCGATGGCGTCGAGGCGCTTCACCGCGTCCGGTGTCATCGATTTCTCGTCCGGCGTCAGCAGGAAGGCGTAGGCCTGGTGATGCGAGCGTCCCACCCGCCCGCGCAACTGGTGCAGTTGCGCCAGCCCGAACTTGTCGGCCCGTTCGATCACGATGGTGTTGGCGCTCGGGATGTCGATGCCCGTCTCGATGATCGTGGTGCAGCACAGCACGTTGAAGCGCTTGTGATAGAAGTCCGACATCACGCGCTCTAGCTCGCGCTCGCGCATCTGGCCGTGCGCCACCGTCACGCGCGCCTCGGGGATCAGGCGCTCGATTTCCGCGGCGCGCCTGTCGATCGTCTTCACGTCGTTGTGCAGGAAGAAGACCTGGCCGCCGCGGCGCAGCTCGCGATCGAGCGCATCCTTTACCACGCCCTCGTCGTGGCGTTGCACGAAGGTCTTCACCGCCAGCCGGCGTGCCGGCGGCGTGCTGATGATCGACAGGTCGCGCAGCCCCGCGACCGCCATGTTCAGCGTGCGCGGGATCGGGGTGGCCGTCAGCGTGAGGATGTCCACCGTGGCGCGCAGCGCCTTCAGCTGGTCCTTCTGGCGCACGCCGAAACGGTGCTCCTCGTCGATCACCAGCAGCCCGAGGTCGCGGTAGCGCAGCTCGCTCCCGAGCAGGCTGTGGGTGCCGATCAGGATGTCGACCCGTCCGGCGGCCACGCGCTCCAGCACCTGCTTCTGTTCGCTCGCGGAGCGGAAGCGCGAAATGGAGTCGATGGTCAGCGGCAGGTCCGCGAAGCGGTCGCTGAAGGTCTCGAAGTGTTGCTGCGCCAGCAGCGTGGTCGGCACCAGCACCGCGACCTGCTTGCCCGAATGCACCGCGATGAAGGCCGCGCGCATCGCGACCTCGGTCTTGCCGAAGCCGACATCGCCGCAGATCAGGCGGTCCATCGCGCGCGGTGCGCACATGTCGTTCATCACCGCCGCGATCGCGCCGAGCTGGTCGGGCGTCTCCTCGAAGGGGAACGAGGCCGCGAAGCTCTCGTAGGCCGCGCCCGGGTGCGCGAAGGCGTGTCCGGGGCGCGACTCGCGCCGCGCGTAGATCTCCAGCAGTTCGGCAGCGACGTCGCGGATCTTCTCCTGCGCCTTGCGCCGCGCGCGCGCCCACTGATCGCTGCCGAGTCGGTTCAGCGTCACGGCGTCGGTATCGATGCCGGTGTAGCGGCTCACCATGTCGAGCGCGGTCACCGGCACGAACAGCTTGGCCGCCTCGGCGTATTCGATGCACAGGAACTCGGCGCGCTCGCCGTCGACCTCGAGCGTCTGCAGCCCGAGGTAGCGGCCGACACCGTGCTCGAGGTGCACCACGGGCGCGCCGATGGCGAGCTCGGCGAGATTCCTGATCGAGGTCTCGGCGGACTCGGCGGCGCGCGAGCGCCGGCGGCGCTGCATCACGCGCTTGCCGAACAGCGCCGATTCCGCCACCACCAGGCAAGAGGGCTCGTCGAGCCGGAAGCTCTCGGCGATCGGCGCGATCGTGATGGCGCAGGGCGCTTCCCCGCGCAGGAAATCCTCCCAGCCGGCCACGGCCTGCGCCTTCACCCCGGCGCGCGCGAGCAGCTCGACCAGCATCTCGCGCCGCCCCGGCGTCTCGGCGCAGAACAGCTTGCGCCGCGCCTGCGGCAGCGCCGCGATCGCGGCGATGCGCGCGACCGGATCGTCGCGCTTGCCGGCCTCGCGTGCGAGCGCCAGTTCGCCCGCGCCGAAGTTGTGCGCGCCGGCGCGCTCGGGCTGCTCCAGCGCCGTGAACTCGATGCGGGTGTGACGCTTGAGCGCCGCGCGCAGTTCATCGGGCGGCAGGAAGACCTCGGCGGGCGCGAGCAGCGGGCGGGTGATATCGGAGCCGAGACTGCGGTAGCGGCCGTTTACCGCCTCCCACACCTGGTCGATCCCGGCACGCGCGGCATCCTCGATGCAGAGCAGGCTCTGTTCGGGCAGATAATCGAACAGCGTGGCGCACTGGTCGAAGAACAGCGGCAGGAAGTACTCGATGCCGCCCGGCGCGATGCCGCGCGCGACATCCTGGTAGTCGGGGCAGGCACGGTGGTCGTTGTCGAAGCGCTCGTGCCAGCGGCGGCGGAACGCCGCGATCGACGCATCGTCGAAGGGGTACTCGCGCCCGGGCAGCAGGCGCAGGCGCTCGAGCGGCGCGAGCGAGCGCTGGGTCTCGGGGTCGAAGCTGCGCAGCGTCTCGATCTCGTCGTCGAACAGCTCGATGCGCACCGGGGTGTCGTGTCCCATCGGGAACAGGTCCACGATGGAGCCGCGTACCGCGAACTCGCCGTGCTCGTAGACATTGTCGACGGCGCGGTAGCCGGCGCGCGCCAGCGTGTTGCGCAGCTGCGCGACGCCCAGGCGCTGGCCGGGGTCCAGCGCCAGCGAGGAGGCGCTCACGTAGGCCACCGGCGCGGTGCGCTGCATGAGGGTCGCCACGGGCACGATCAGCACCACCGGGTCGCCCTGCGCCAGGCGCGAAAGCGCCAGCAGGCGGTCCGAGACCAGGTCCTGGTGCGGCGAGAAGCGGTCGTAGGGCAGGGTTTCCCAGTCGGGCAGCCGCAGCACGGGCTTGGCGGTGCCGGCGCCGGCGAGGAAGAACCGCAGGTCGTACTCGATGCGCTCGGCCGTGGCGCTGCCGGCGGTCAGGACGACCATGGTGCCGGGGTGCTCGCGCGCGACGCTCGCCAGCGCGAGCGCGTCGGCGCCGGGTATCAGTCCGCCCCAGCGCAGGTGATCGCCGGGACGCGCCCGGGGGGGCGACAGCAGGGTTGTGTTCATGCGGGTGCCAGCCAGGGAACCAGGGGGCGCCGGCCGCTTTCTTGCGGCGGCAGTGACGACTGACCATAATACGCCGCCGTCGGGGGGACTTAGAAGGTTCCTTGCCCGGCAGCGAACCGTCCCACAGCTTTTCCGAGGCCCCTGACGATGCTCGATCGCAAGCGACCGAAACCGGCGGACTACTTCTCTGACTGGAAGCAGCGCGAGGCGCTGGCCGAGGCCATGATCCCTGTCGTGGGCAAGCTGTATCGCGAGCGCAACGTCAAGGTCTACGTCTACGGCCGCTCGCTGGTGTCGCAGTCGGTGCTCGACATCATGAAGACCCACCGCTTCGTGCGCCAGGTCGAGCAAAACGAACTCTCGGAGTTCGAGACCTGGCCGCTGGTCGAGGCGCTGGGCCGCCTCGAGCTGGGCACGGGCCACGTCGACATCGGGCGCCTCAGCGTCACGTATGCGGCGGGTCCGCGCACGGAGGGCGTCTCGGCCGAGGCCTTCCTGCGCAAGGAACTGCAGGGACTGATCGGCAGCACCGCCAAGCCGGTCGCCGCGCCGCGCGACGTGGTGCTCTACGGCTTCGGCCGGATCGGCCGGCTGATGGCGCGGCTGCTGATCGAGAAGACCGGCGGCGGTGACGTGCTGCGCCTGCGCGCCGTGGTGGTGCGCAAGTCGAGCCAGGACGACCTGGTCAAGCGCGCGGCGCTGCTGCGACGCGACTCGATCCACGGTTCCTTCGACGGCACGATCCGCGTCGACGAGGAGAACGGCTCCTTCATCGCCAACGGCAACGAGGTGAAGCTGATCTACGCCGACGCGCCCGAGAGCATCGACTACACGGCCTACGGCATCAATGACGCGATCGTGATCGACAACACCGGCAAGTGGCGCGACGAGGCCGGACTGTCGCGCCACCTGCAGGCCAGGGGCGTGTCGAAGGTGATCCTCACCGCGCCCGGCAAGGGCGCGCTGAAGAACATCGTCTATGGCGTGAACCACGCCGACATCAGCGCGGACGACCGCATCATCACGGCTGCCTCGTGCACCACCAACGCGATCGCGCCGGCGCTGAAGGCCGTGGACGAGCAGTTCGGCATCGTCTCGGGCCACGTCGAGACCGTGCACGCCTACACCAACGACCAGAACCTGATCGACAACTTCCACAAGGCCAACCGCCGCGGCCGCAGCGCGCCGCTGAACATGGTGCTCACCGAGACCGGTGCCGCCAGCGCCGTGGCCAAGGTGCTGCCCTCGATGGCGGGCAAGCTCACCGGCAACGCGATCCGCGTGCCGGTGCCCGACGTCTCCATGGCGATCCTCCACCTCACGCTGAAGCGCCCGACCTCGGTCGAGGAAGTCAACGAGTTCATGCGCTGGGCCTCGCTGCACTCGCCGCTCAGCCGCCAGATCGACTACACCTCGTCGCCGGAAGTGGTGTCCTCGGACTTCGTCGGTTCCCGCGCCGCCTGCATCCACGATGCGCAGGCCACGATCGTGCAGGGCAACAGCGCGATCCTCTACCTCTGGTACGACAACGAGTTCGGCTACGCCTGCCAGGTTCACCGCGTGCTGGAGCACGTGGCCGGCGTGCACTACGCGGTCTATCCGGACGCGACAACGGTGGGTTTCAGCTGGCCGCAGTCGCAATGAGACGCGAGGCGAGGCCCGCACTGCCAGCGGCGGCGCGGGCCGCTTGATCGTAAACGTCGGACGGGAGCAACAATGATCACGATTCGTCGAGGGCTGGACCTGCCCATCAGCGGGGAACCCGAGCAGCGCGTGCACGAGGGACCGCGGGTCCGCACGGTGGCCTTGCTGGGGCCCGATTACCACGGCGTCAAGCCGAGCATGGCCGTGCAGCCCGGCGATCGCGTGGCCAGGGGACAAGTGCTGTTCACCGACCGCAAGGCCGAGGGCGTGCAGTTCACGGCGCCGGCGGCCGGCACGATCGCCGCGATCAACCGCGGGCCCAAGCGCGTGCTGCTGTCGGTGGTGATCGACGTCGAGGGCGCCGAGGAGCGCGAGTTCGAGCGCTACGATACAGCGGCCCTGGCATCGCTCTCGCGCGAGCAGGTGTGCCGCAACCTGTGCGCCTCCGGGCTGTGGACCGCGCTGCGCACGCGCCCCTTCAGCAAGGTGCCGGCCCCGGACGCCAAGGCGAATTCGATCTTCGTGACCGCGATCGACACCCATCCGCTGGCGGCCGATCCCGCGCTGGTCCTGGCACCGCGCGCCGAGGAGTTCCGCCACGGCGTGCAGCTGCTCAGCTCGCTCACCGAGGGCAAGGTCTACGTGGTGAGCGGCGCCGGCGCCAGCGTGCCGCGCGTCGAGGCCCCGCGCGTGGTGCACGAGGAGTTCGGCGGCCCGCACCCGGCCGGACTCGCCGGCACCCACATCCACTTCCTCGACCCGGTGCACGAACACCGTACGGTGTGGTCGATCGGCTACCAGGATGTCGTCGCGATCGGGCATCTGTTCACGACCGGGCGCCTGCTGACGGAGCGCGTCGTCGCTCTCGCGGGCCCCGGTGTCGCGAAGCCGCGCCTGCTGCGCACGGTGCTGGGCGCCAGCACCGAGGAGCTCTGCGCCGGCGAGCTCGCCCCGGGCGAGCAGCGCATCATCAGCGGCAGCGTGCTCGGCGGGCGCCGCGCGCACGGCGCACTGGCCTTTCTCGGGCGCTACCACACGCAGGTCTCGGTGCTGCCCGAGGGGCGCGAGCGCCGCTTCATGGGCTGGATGTCACCGGGCGTCGACCGCCACTCGGTGATGGGCATCTACCTGTCGCGCTTCCTCGGCGGCAAGCGCTTCGCGATGGACACCTCGACCAACGGCAGCCCGCGCGCGATCGTGCCGATCGGCGCCTACGAGAAGGTCATGCCGCTCGACGTGCTGGCGACACCGCTGCTGAAGTCGCTGGTGGTGGGCGACGTGGAGACCGCGGTCAAGCTGGGCGCGCTGGAGCTCGACGAGGAGGATCTCGCGCTGTGCAGCTACGTCTGTCCCGGCAAGTACGAGTTCGGCCCGATTCTGCGCGACAACCTCACCCGCATCGAATCGGAGGCCTGACATGAAAGCACTGCGGCGAATGCTCGACCGCGTCGAGCCGCATTTCGAGAAGGGCGGGCGATTCCACTCGCTGTTTCCGCTGTACGAGGCCCTCGATACCTTTCTCTACGCCCCGGCCAGCGTCACGCGCGCCAATGCCCACGTGCGCGACGGCATCGATCTCAAGCGCGTGATGATCACGGTGTGGCTCGCGGCGCTGCCGGCGATGTTCTGGGGCATGTACAACCTGGGATTCCAGGCCAACAGCGCGATGCAGGAAGGCGGCGTGCTGGTCAAGACCGACTGGCACGGCTGGCTGATCGGCCTGGCGGCCGGCTACGACCCGAACAGCATCTGGGACTGCTTCTGGCACGGCGCCTGCTATTTCCTGCCGATCTACATCGTCACCTTTGCCGTGGGCATCGCGTGGGAAATCCTGTTCGCCGCCGTGCGCGGGCACGAGGTCAACGAAGGCTTCTTCGTGACCTCGATCCTGTTCGCCTTGACGCTGCCGCCGGACATCCCGCTGTGGCAGGTCGCGCTCGGCATCAGCTTCGGCGTGGTGGTCGGCAAGGAAGTCTTCGGCGGCACCGGCAAGAATTTCCTCAATCCTGCGCTGGTCGGGCGGGCGTTCCTGTTCTTTGCCTATCCCGCCGAGATCTCGGGCGACAGCGTGTGGACGGCGTTCGACTGGGCGGTGGTGGACGGCTACAGCGGCGCCAGCTCGATGGGCGTGGACGGAATGAGCGGCGCCACGGCGCTGTCGCTCGGTGCCAATGGCGGACTCGAGGCAATCACCGCGCAGTTCTCCTGGATGCAGGCATTCCTCGGCCAGATCCCCGGCAGCATCGGCGAGGTCTCGAAACTGGCGATATTGCTCGGTGCGGTGCTTCTGCTGTGGACCGGCATCGCCTCTTGGCGGATCATGCTCGGCGTCGTGATCGGCACCGTGGCGATGGGACTGCTGTTCAATGCCGTGGGCTCGGACACGAACCCGATGTTCGCGCTGCCGTTCTACTGGCACTTCGTGATCGGCGGCTGGGCTTTCGGCACGGTATTCATGGCCACCGACCCGGTATCGGCCGCCATGACCGACACCGGCAAGCTCGCCTTCGGCATCCTGATCGGCGTGATGGTCATGCTGATCCGCGTGGTGAATCCTGCGTATCCGGAGGGGATGATGCTCGCGATCCTTTTTGCCAACATCTTTGCACCGCTGATCGACAATTTCGTGATGCGGGCCAACATCAACCGGAGGCTGGCGCGCCATGTCAACGGCTAGGAAGGAAACCACCGGGCGCACCCTGCTGGTCGCCCTGGTCCTGTGCATCGTCTGCTCGGTGATCGTGGCGGGCGCCGCGGTCTCGCTCAAGCCGGTGCAGACCAGCAACAAGCAGCTCGACCGCAAGAAGAACATCCTGTCTGCGGCCGGCATGTTCGCGCCGGGCGAGCACGGTGCCGCCGAGATCGAGGAACTGTTCGGGCGCTTCACGGTGCGCATGGTCGACCTCGACAGCGGCGAGTACCTGTCCGAGGAGCAACTGGCGCGGCCGGAACTGGCCCCCGAGCGCTACGACCAGATCAAGGCCGCGAAGGATCCGAAGCTCTCCGAGGCGCTGCCGGGTGATGCCGACATCGCGGGCATCAAGCGCCGCGAGAAGGTCGCCCAGGTCTACCTGCTCGAGGAGGAGGGACGGCTGCAGAAGATCGTGCTGCCGATCCGCGGTTACGGGCTGTGGAGCACGCTGTACGGCTTCCTGGTGCTGGAGGGCGACGCCAGCACGGTGGTCGGCCTGGCGTATTACGACCAGAAGGAAACGCCCGGGCTCGGCGGCGAGGTCGACAACCCGAAATGGAAGGCGCTGTGGCCGGGCAAGCAGGTCTTCGACGCCGAGGGCGCGGTGTCGATCGACATCGTCAAGGGCAGCGTCAACCGGGATTCGCCGGCCGCCGTGCACCAGGTCGACGGGCTCTCGGGCGCGACGCTCACCAGCAACGGGGTCGAGCACATGCTGCACTTCTGGCTCGGTGAGCGTGGTTTCGGTCCCTATTTGAGCAGGATTCGCGGAGGACAGGCCTGATGACGAAGACCAGGGAAATTCTGGTATCGCCGATCTTCAACAACAACCCGATCGCGGTGCAGATCCTCGGGATCTGCTCGGCGCTCGCGGTGACGTCGAGTCTGAAGACAGCGGCGGTGATGTCCATCGCGCTGACGCTGGTCACCGCGTTCTCCAACCTGCTGATCTCGCTGCTGCGCAACCACACGCCCTCCAGCATCCGCATGATCGTGCAGATGATCGTGATCTCCTCGCTGGTGATCGTGGTCGACCAGATCCTGCAGGCGGTGGCCTATGACATTTCGAAGCAGCTCTCGGTATTCGTCGGACTGATCATCACCAACTGCATCGTGATGGGGCGCGCCGAGGCCTTCGCGATGAAGAACCCGCCGATCCCGAGCTTCATCGACGGCATCGGCAACGGGCTGGGCTACAGCGCGATGCTGATGGCCGTGGGCACGGTCCGCGAGCTCCTCGGCAGCGGCTCGCTGTTCGGTATCCCGGTGCTCGAGACCGTCAACAACGGCGGCTGGTACCAGCCGAACGGCCTGCTGCTGCTGCCGCCCAGTGCGTTCTTCATCATCGGCGGCTTCATCTGGCTGCTGCGCAGCTGGAAGACGCACCAGGTCGAGCCGGCCGAATACCGTATCGAGCCGCAGACCAAGGCACAGGAGGCCGTGTGATGGAACATTACCTGGCGCTGCTGATCCGCTCGGTCTTCGTCGAGAACATGGCGCTCGCCTTCTTCCTCGGCATGTGCAGCTTCATCGCGATCTCGAAGAAGGTCGAGACGGCGATCCAGCTCGGCATGGCGGTGGTGGTGGTGCAGGCCATCACGGTGCCGGCGAACAACCTGATCTACCAGTTCCTGCTGCGCGACGGCGCGCTGGCGTGGGCCGGCTTTCCGGAACTGGACCTGAGCTTCCTCGGCTTCCTCAGCTACATCGGCGTGATCGCGGCGATCGTGCAGATCCTCGAGATGCTGCTCGACAAGTACGTGCCCAGCGCTCTACAACGCGCTCGGCGTGTTCCTGCCGCTGATCACGGTGAACTGCGTGATCATGGCCGGCTCGCTGTTCATGGTCGAGCGCGACTACATGCTCGGCGAGAGCGTGGTCTACGGCTTCGGTTCGGGGCTCGGCTGGGCGCTGGCGATCACCGCGCTCGCCGGCGTGCGCGAGAAACTCAAGTACAGCGATGTGCCGCAGGGATTGCAGGGGCTCGGGATCACCTTCATCACGGTGGGCCTGATGTCGCTGGGTTTCATGTCCTTCGGCGGCATCTCGCTGTAACCGGGCCACTTCGGGATTATCGACCATGGTAGATACGGGAACGATTTTCTGGGGCGTCGGGATGTTCACGGCCATCGTGATGTCGCTGGCCGTGCTGATCCTGCTGGCGCGCTCCAAGCTGGTGAGCACCGCCGACGTCACGATCGAGATCAACGACGACCCCTCGCGCGCGCTGACCGTCGAGGCCGGCGGCAAGCTGCTGCAGACGCTGGCGAACTCGGGGATCTTCCTGTCCTCGGCCTGCGGTGGCGGCGGCACGTGCGGGCAGTGTCGCTGCCAGGTGCTCGACGGCGGTGGCACCTTCCTGCCGGTGGAAGAGGGTCACTTCTCCCGCGGACAATTGCGCGAGCACTGGCGCCTGGCCTGCCAGGTCGCGGTGAAGCAGGACATGAAGATCCACGTCGAGCCCGAGTTCTTCGGCGTCAAGCAGTGGGACTGCGAGGTCGTCTCCAACGACAACGTCGCGACCTTCATCAAGGAGCTGGTGCTGAAGCTGCCCGAGGGCGAGAGCGTCGATTTCCGCGCCGGGGGTTACGTGCAGCTGGAAGCCCCGGCGCACACGGTCTTCTACCGTGATTTCGATGTTGCTCCGGAGTACCGCGGCGACTGGGAGCGCTTCAAGTTCTTCGAGCTCAGCTCCACGGTCGAGGAGCCGGTGATCCGTGCCTACTCGATGGCGAATTATCCCGACGAGCGGGGCCTGCTGAAGTTCAATATCCGCATCGCGACACCGCCGCCCGGATCGAAGGGCATCCCGCCGGGCAAGATGTCGTCGTACGTGTTCAACCTGAAGCCGGGCGACAGGATGCGCGTGTTCGGCCCCTTCGGCGAGTTCTTCGCCAAGGACACGCGCGCGGAGATGATCTTCATCGGCGGCGGCGCGGGCATGGCGCCGATGCGCTCGCACCTCTTCGACCAGCTGAAACGCATCCACACCGACCGCAAGATCTCGTTCTGGTACGGCGCGCGCAGCCTGCGCGAGATGTTCTACGTCGAGGACTTCGACGGCCTGGCGGCGGCGAACCCGAACTTCACGTGGCACGTGGCGCTGTCGGACCCGCAGCCCGAGGACAACTGGACCGGGCTCAAGGGCTTCATCCACCAGGTGCTGTTCGACAACTACCTCAAGGATCACCCGGCGCCCGAGGACTGCGAGTACTACATGTGCGGCCCGCCGATGATGAACGCGGCCGTGATCAAGATGCTGGAGGAACTCGGTGTCGAGCGCGACAACATCCTGCTGGACGACTTCGGCGGCTGAGACGGCGCGCATCGCACCGCGGCGAACGGGAGCAGCCTGGCTGCTCCCGTTCGTGTTTCTGCTCGCTGCGTGCGCGCCCGAACCCGAGGTGTGGCGCTTCGAGGGCGCCACGATGGGCACCACCTGGCACGTCACCCTGGTCGATCCGCCCGCCGGGCTCGCGCGCGAGGCCGCGGCAGCCGGCGTCGAGGGGGCGCTGGAACGCGTCAACGCGCAGATGTCGACCTATCGCGCGGATTCCGAGGTCTCGCGCTTCAACCGCGCCGCGCCGGGCGAATGGTTCGCGGTCTCGGCGGATACCGCCGCCGTGGTCGCCACCGCGCTCGAGGTGCACCAGGGCAGCGGCGGGGCCTTCGACATCACGGTCGGGCCGCTGGTGGACCTGTGGGGCTTCGGCGCCGGATCGAAGGCTACCGATCGCGTGCCGTCGGATGCGGAGGTGGCGGCCGCCGCCGCGCGCGTCGGCTCGGACGCCCTGCGCGTGCGCGCCGACCCGCCGGCACTGTTCAAATCAGCGGATCGCGAGATCGACCTGTCCGCGATTGCCAAGGGCTTCGGCGTCGATCGCGCCGCGCTGTGGCTCGAAGGGAACGGCGTGGCGAATTACATGGTCGAAGTGGGAGGCGAGGTGCGCACCCGCGGGCGCAACCCGCAGGGCGAGAAGTGGCGCATCGGCATCGAGGCGCCCGAGCTGCTGCAGCAGGGGCACGCGATCGCCGCGGTGGCGCTCAGCGGCGAATCGGTCGCGACGTCCGGCGATTACCGCAACTATTTCGAGGCCGGCGGCAGGCACTATTCGCACACCATCGATCCGGCGACCGCGCGCCCCGTCGAGCACGCGCTGGCATCGGTGACCGTGGTGGCACCCGACTGCAAGAGCGCCGATGCGCTGGCGACGGCGATCGACGTGCTCGGCCCGGACAAGGGTCTCGCCTTTGCCGAGCGCGAGAACCTGGCGGTGTACCTGCTGGTGCGCGCGGGCGCGGGCTTCGAATCGCGCCACAGCCCGGCCTTCGCACCGTTTCTCGGGACTGCCGCTGCCAAGGAGACGCCATGACCACGTTGTTGTTTACGCTGGGTTTCTTCCTGCTGATGGCGCTGGGCATGGCGGTCGGCGTGCTCGCGGGCCGCGGCCCGATCAAGGGCAGCTGCGGCGGCATGAGCGCGATGTCGGGCGAGGATTGCCCGATCTGCGGCGGCAATCCCGCCCGGTGCGACGCCAACGAGGCCGCGCCCGGGGAACTCGGCTACGACGCCACCCGCGAGCGCCGTTGAGGGTCGCGGCTGCCCCGGGAGGAGCGCCCTCATGAGCGCCGCGGGTGCCGGCCTGCTCGGCAAGCTCGTCGGCCAGACCGCGATCTACGGCCTCAGCACCGTGGTGGGCAGGCTGCTCAACTACCTGCTGGTCCCGCTCTACACCTACCAGTTCACCGACCCCGCGGATTTCGGCGTCGTCACCGAGTTCTACGCCTACGCTTCCCTGCTGAACGTGGTGCTCACCTATGGCATGGAGACGGCGTTCTTCAATTTCTCCGCCAAGCGCGGCCGCAACCCCGCGGTCTACAGCACCGCGCTGTTGTCGCTGGGGCTCAGCAGCGCGCTGTTCCTCGCCTTCCTGACGCTGAACGCGCAGCCCCTGGCGGACGCCCTGCGCCACCCGGAACACCCGCAATACGTGCTGTGGATGGCCTGGGTGATCGGTCTCGACGCCCTGACGGCCATACCGTTCGCGCGGCTGCGCGAGCAGCAGCGCGCCGGGCGTTTCGCGCTGCTGAAGACCCTGAACATCCTCGTCAACATCGGCGGCAACCTGCTCTTCCTCGGGCTGGGCAAATGGGCCTTCGAGTCCGATACGGTGCCGGCCTGGCTGGGGTGGGCGGCCACGCTCTACGACCCGCAGATCGGCATCGGCTACGTGTTCATCGCCAACCTCGTGGCGAGCGCCGTCACGCTGCTGCTGCTGGCGCCGGAGTTCCTGCAGGCGCGCGCGCGGCCCGAGCTCGCGCTGTGGCGCCAGATGCTGGTGTATGCGCTGCCGCTGCTGCTGGCCGGGCTGGCCGGCATGGTGAACGAGACCATGGACCGGATCCTGCTGAAGCACTTGCTGCCGGCGCAGGTCGCGATGCAGCAGCTGGGCATCTACGGCGCCTGCTACAAGATCTCGATCCTGATGAGCATATTCATCCAGGCCTTCCGCTACGCCGCCGAGCCGTTCTTCTTCGCCCAGTACCGGCAGGCCGATGCCAGGGTGCTGTACGCGCTGGTGATGCGCTGGTTCGTCATCGCCTGCTCGTTCATCTTCCTCGCGGTCATGGCGAACATCGCCTGGGTGCAGTATTTCGTCGGTGCCAGTTACCGCGAGGGTCTGGCAGTGGTGCCCATCCTGCTGCTGGCGAATCTCTGCCTGGGCGTCTTTTTCAACCTGTCGATCTGGTACAAGCTCACGGAGCAGACGCGCTTTGGCACCTACCTGGCCCTGTGGGGGGCGGCGCTCACGCTGGTGCTGAATTTCTGGTGGATCCCGCGCCTGGGCTACATGGGCGCGGCCTGGGCCACGCTGATCTGCTACGCGAGCATGGCGCTGCTGTCCTACCTGCTGGGGCAGAAATACTTCGCGGTGCCCTACGACCTCGGACGGCTGCTCGGCTACCCGTTGCTGGCGGTGCTGCTGTATGCGTGCCTGTTGCCGATCGAGGGCCTGGCTCCGGCCCCGGAACTGGCGCTACGCAATGGCGCGCTGGCGGCATTTCTCGGGATGGTGTTCCTGCTGGAACGCAAGCGCCGGCGCTCGAACGCCTGATCGCGCGATCACTCGGGCGCCCGGGAATGGACGCCGGCGGCGCTACCGCATTAGACTCGGCCCGCTCCGTCCCGGGCCGGCGCGCCCCGGCCGAGACGGGGACATCCACAGGAATTCGAGGAGGTATCGTGCACCACGCGTCCACATTCGCCGCAACCGTCGTCGCCACGCTGACACTGCTGGGCGCGGGAGCCGGTCACGCCGGCGACGACAATTTCCGCTACGACGCCGATGTGGCGCGCACGAGCTACGGCATCCCGCACATCCGCGCCGCCGACTGGGGCAGCATCGGCTACGGCTACGGTTTCGTGTTCGCCGAGGACAACGCCTGCGTGCTCGCGCGCGACGTGCTGGTGGCCACGGGCACGCAGTCGCGCTGGTTCGGCGCGGGCACGAACAACGCCAACCTGTATTCGGATCGCGTCTACCGGATGGTGAACTCGGATGCGCGCAGCGAGGCCGCGTGGGCCAGGCTCGATGCCGACACGCGCGCGCTGCTGACCGGTTATGCCGATGGCTACAACCGCTACCTGCGCGATACCGGCGGCGAGCGGCTCGCCGCGGATTGTCGCGCACAGCCCTGGGTGCGCCCGCTCGCGGGGGTCGACGTGCTCAAGGTGCTGCGCAAGCTGCTGGTGCGCGCCGGCACCGGGAGTTTCGTCGCGCAGGTCGCGACCGCGACGCCTCCTGCCGTGCCCCTGGCGCAAGCCGCCGGCGCGACAGCGCCCGCTGCCCTGCTCGCCGCGTCAGCCTCCGCGGACGCCGCGGCGCCCCTGATCGATCCGGCCGATCTGCCGGACTTCAGCCCGGAGCGTTTCGGCAGCAACGCCGTCGGACTCGGCGGCGACCTCACGGGCGGCGCCGGCGCGCTGCTCGGCAACCCGCATTTTCCCTGGGTCGGCATAGAGCGCTTCTACGCGGTACACCTCACGATTCCCGGGCGCTACGACGTCATGGGGGGCTCGATCTACGGTTTCCCCCTGGTCAACATCGGCTTCAACCGCGATGTCGCCTGGAGCCACACCGTCTCGACCGCGCGGCGCTTCGTGCTGCGCGAGCTGGCGCTGGTCCCGGGAAACCCGCGCGCCTACCGCTACGACGGCGCTGACATCGAGATGCAGCCGGAAGCGGTCACGGTCGAGGTGCTGCAGCCCGACGGCTCGATCGCAGCCGACGAACACACGTTCTGGCAGACGCAGTTCGGCCCGGTCGTCGTGCCCTCGCCGCTGATCCCGTGGTCGCTGAGCACCGCTTACGCGCTGACGGACGTCAATCTCGAGAACGATCGCGCCTTCCGCCAGTACATCGAGATGGGGCAGGCGCGCGACCTGGGGGAACTCAGGTCGGCACTGGAGCGCCACGTCGGCCTGCCCTGGGTGAACACGATCGCTGCCGACAGCAGCGGCAACGCGTTCTACGGCGACATCGGCTCGATCCCCAACGTCACCAACGCGCAACTCGCCAGCTGCTCGAAGTCGCCGATCGCGGCCTTCCTCGCCACGCTGCGCGTGTACACGCTCGACGGCTCGACCTCGGCCTGCGATCCGGGTACCGACGCCGATGCGCCGGTCGCCGGGAGTGTTCGGCGCCGCCAACCTGCCGGGGCTGATGCGGCGCGACTTCGTGCAGAACTCCAACGACAGTTACTGGCTGGCGAATCCCGCCGAGCGGCTCGAGGGTTTCTCCAGCATCATCGGCACCGACGAGAACCGCGCGCAGGGATTCCGCACGCGGCTCGGCCTGCGCCAGATCCAGGATCGCGATGCCGGCGTCGACGCGCTGCCCGGCGCGGGCTTCGACCGCCGCTGGCTGCAGGACGTGTTGTTCGGCAACCGGCACTACAGCGCCGAGATCATGCTGCCCGGCGCCCTGCGCTTGTGCGCATCGACGCCCCCGGATGTCGTCATCGGCGAACAGACCGTGAACGTCGCGAACGCCTGCCAGGTGCTGCGCGACTGGGACGGGCGCAACGATGTCGCGAGCGTGGGCGCGCACGTCTGGGGCGAACTGTGGCGGCGGGTGTCCGGCGCGCCGACGGCGGGCTCGGGGCTGCCGTCCGTCACGAACGTCCTCTATGCCGTGCCCTTCGATCCCGCCGATCCGGTCAATACGCCGCGCGAGCTCAACCTCGCCAGTGCCGAGGTCGCGACGCGCGTGATGGGCGAGCTCGCCTATACCGTGAAGTTCTTCGCCGACGCCGGCATCGCGCTGACCGCGCGCTGGGGCGACGTGCAGTTCGAGGTGCGCAACGGCGAGCGCATCCCGATCCACGGCGGTTCGGGCACCTCCGGCGTGTACAACGCGATCACGACCGCGCCGCGGGTGCAGGACGGGGGGTTCACGCCCGTCGTCGCCGGTTCGAGCTACATCCAGGCCGTCACGTTCAGGCGCAGGGGGCCCGAGGCGCACGCGATCGTGACGTATTCGCAATCCAGCGATCCGGCGAATCCGCACTTCGCTGACATGACCGGGCTCTACTCGCGCGAGCGCTGGATCACCCTGCCATACAACCAGGGCGACATCAGCAGCGATCCGAACTTTGTTTCGTTCAGGCTGCGCGAGCGCAACTGACGGGACCGGCGCGGTCCGCGTGCCGGGACCGCGCCTAGGACGCGCCGCGCGGGTGGTGGCGGGTGCCTGCGCCGAGGCCGTGCAGCAGCGCGACCATGCGCGTCGGGAAGTCGGTCACGATGCTGTCGATGCCGAGCGCGTGCAGGCGCCGCGCCTCGGCGTCGTCGTTCACGGTCCACGCCGATACCTGGAGCCCTGCCGCCTGCGCGGCCCGCACGCGTGTTGCCGAGCACAGTTTCCAGTTGAGCACCAGCAGCCGCGCGCCCAGCGCCAGCGCCGTGTTCAGCGGCTCGGGCCGCGCGCGGTCCGTGACCAGGCCGAGCGCGATGCGCGGATCCGCCGCGCGCACGGCGCGCAGCAGCTCGCGGTCGAAGGAGGTCACGGTCGCGCGTTCGTGGAGATCGAAAGCGCGGAACAGCGCCGCGAGGCGCCCGGCCATCAGCGCGCGGCTGCCCGCATCGACCGGCTTGGCCTCCAGCTGCAGGTGCTGCAGTTCGGGGAACTCCTCCAGCACCCGCGCGATCGTCGGCACCGGCTGCGGATCGGGCCACGCCGGCCCCGCGCGGCGCGCATCGAGGCGCGCCAGTTCGGCGACGCTCCTGTGCGCGACCAGCCCGCGCCCGTCCGTGGTGCGGCTCACGGTCTCGTCGTGGATCACCACGAGCTCCTCGTCCGAGGAGAGACGCAGGTCCAGCTCCACCCGCGGCGCGCCGGCGGCGATCGCGCGATGGAAACCCGCGAGCGTGTTCTCGGGCGCCTCGCCGCGCGCGCCGCGGTGGCCGTAGATCAGCACGCGTCCCAGATCCGGCGGCGGCGCTCGTAGGTCTCGCGGCAGGCCGCGATATCGTCGAGGTAGCGCGGCAGTTCGTCGAGCAGCAGCGCCTGCGGTCCGTCCACCAGCGCCTCCCTGGGCTGCGGGTGGAAGTCCACCAGCACGAGGTTCGCCCCGGATATCACGCCCTGCGCGGTGGCGTGCACCACGTCGAGGATGCGATCGGGCGCCGCCTCGCGCGAGCCCACGGAATGCGAGGGATCAACGCACACCGGCATGCGCGTGAGGCGCTTGATCACCGGCACGTGCGCGAAATCGACCATGTTGCGGTGCGGCGCGCCGCTGTCGCCCTTCATGCCGCGCAGGCAGAAGATCACGCGCGAGTTTCCCTCGGAGGCGAGGTACTCGGCGGCGTTCAGCGATTCGTTCAGGCTGATGCCGAAGCCGCGCTTGAGCATCGCCGGGTAGGTCTGCTGGCGCCCGATCGCCTTCAGCAGCTCGAAGTTCTGGGTGTTGCGCGTGCCGACCTGCAGCATCACGCCGGTGGGGCGGCCGAGCTTCTCGAGCGCAGTGTCGATCTCCTCGATGTGGCTCTCGTGCGTGACTTCCATCGCGATCACGCGGATGCCGTGCTTGCCGGCGAGCTCGAACACCCATGGCAGGCATTTCGCGCCGTGGCCCTGGAAGGCGTAGGGATTGGTGCGCGGCTTGTAGGCGCCCATGCGCGTGCACACCTGGCCGTGCTGCTGCAGCGCGCGCAGCATGGTCTCGACGTTCTGCGGGTTGTCGACCGCGCACAGGCCCGCCATCACGTGCAGGGTGTCCTGCGAGAAGGTGACGCCGTTGTACTCGAAGCCCGCCTGGCGCTTCTCGTCCTTGTGGCGCCCGAGCATGCGGTACTCCTCGGAGATGCGCACCACGCGCTCCACCGCGGGCAGCGCCTCGATCTCGTCCTTGTCGAGCGCGTGGGTGTCGCCGAGCAGGTAGATCTCGGTGAGGCGCTGCTGCTGGCCCTGCACCACGTGCGTGCGCATCTCGATGCGCGGCAGCGCGCGCAGGAAGTCGCAGGTCTTGCGGTAGTCCTCGGCGGATTCGTCGATATCGGGGTGCAGTATCAGCAGCATATCAGTCGTCCAGTGGTTGATCGTCGGAAACGGGAGTGTCGGCGCGGCGGTGATGCGCCACCGCGTGCACCACGTGGTCGTGCTCGAAATACACCGAAAAATCCGCGTAGTCCCAGCGCGTGATCGGCGGTTGCCCCACCGCGTCGTGCACCAGCGCGGGTTCGCCCCAGCCGGCGCGCACGCGCGGCATCAGCATGCCGTGCGGCGGCAGCGGGCCGCCGTCGGCGAGTGCCTGCGAGCCGACGGGAATCTTCAGTTCGTCGGTCACGGCGGCTGCTGCCGCCAGGCCGAAGGCAACGCCGACCAGGGTGCGGACGATAGCGTTCATGCGAATCTCCTGTGCGTGTTGCGCGGCACTCAGGCGCCTTCGCGGGCGCGGCGCTGCTCGGCCATCTGCACCTGCATCACGTGGCGCGCGATGATCTGGCGGTCGGCATCCTGCAGCTGCTCGAAGTTGACCGCGACGTTGCGCTCGCCGGCGCCCGCGGCCACGACCATCCCGTAGACCGCGATGCCGACCCAGGCCGGCAGCAGTGTCATGCGGATCGCCAGCACGCTGCCCGGCGCCGGCGGCTGCGGGGCATGGAACGACACGCCGCCCTCGCTCAGTGAGACGACCTGCTCGCTGCCGCGGCTCATCTCGGGTGTCAGCGCCGCGACGTGGCGTGTCAGCGCGTCGATCTTGCGGTTCAGGTGCGCGAGGTAGGCGCCGAGATTGCGGTCCTTCTCGCCGAGCGCGTGCAGCAGGTGGCTGGCGTCGTGGTCCATGCGGCGCAGCTCGCGCATCAGGTTGAAGTGCTCGCCGTCGGGAAAGTAGCTGTCGGGCTGGCGTGCGCCGGGCACGTGGTCGCCCACCGCGCAATGACTGATCATCACGTGGCAGTCGACGCGGTAGAAATCACGCTGGTTGGCGCTGCGCTCGTGCATGACAGCGGTCTCCGCGAATCCCCGGGATGGTTTCCGCGCCAGTATAAGCGCCGCCCCGGCCGCCACAAAGCGGAGCAATCTGCACGCCGTGCCCGGCTGCGCGCATTTGTGCTTAAATGCCGCGATGTTCCGACCCTTCCCCCTGTTCATCGGCCTGCGCTACGTGCGTGCGCGGCGGCGCACGCGCTTCATCTCGGTGGTGTCGGCGGTCGCGCTGCTCGGCCTCGCGCTCGGCGTGATGGCGCTGCTCGTGGTGCTGTCGGTGATGAACGGTTTCGACCGCGAGCTGCGCACGCGCATCCTCTCGATGGTGCCGCACGTGCTGGTGCATGCCGCGCATCCGCTGCAGGACTGGGAGCCGCTCGCCACCGCGCTCGAGCAGGATCCTGCCGTGGTCGGGGTGGCGCCCTTTATCGGCGGCACCGCGATGCTGAGCACGCCCGGCGTGGTGCGCGGCGTCGAGCTGACCGGCATCCGGCCCGAGCGCGACGCGCGCGTCTCGCCGATCGGGCGTTACATGGTGCAGGGCGATCTGGCGCAGCTGCGCCCCGGTGCCTTCGGCGTCGTGATCGGCAACCTGCTGGCGCGCTCGCTCGGCGTGCAGCCGGGAGACCACGTCACGCTGATGCTGCCCGAGCTCAGCGTGACGCCGGCGGGCGCGTATCCGCGCATGCGCCGTTTCCGGGTCGTGGGCATCTTCGCCGTCGGCGCGCAGGTCGATGCGACGACCGCGCTGATCCATCTCGATGATGCCGCGCGGCTCTACCGCACCGGCGGCGGCGTGCAGGGCGTGCGGCTCGCGCTCGCGGATCCCGACCTCGCGCCCGTGGTGCGCGAGCGCATCGCGTCGGCGCTCGCCGCGGGCCTGGTGGCCGAGGACTGGAGCGTCTCGCAGGGCAGCCTGTTCAGCGCGATCCGCATGGAGAAGCGCATGGTCACGCTGCTGCTGCTGGTGATCGTCGCGGTCGCGGCCTTCAACATCGTCTCGATACTCACGATGGTCGTCGCCGAGAAGCGCGGCGCGATCGCGGTGCTGCGCACCATGGGTGCCTCGCCGCGCCAGGTGATGGCGATCTTCACGGTGCAGGGCTCGCTGATCGGGCTGGCCGGGCTCGGCATGGGCCTCGCGGCCGGCATTCCGCTCGCCTGGCACATCGGCAGCGTCGCGGGCTGGATCGAGCAGGCGCTGGGCTTGCGGCTGTTCAACCCCAACGTCTACTTCATCAGCTACATCCCGTCGCAGGTGCGGCTCGCCGATATCGTGCTGATCGCCGGCTGCGGGCTCGCGCTCGCGGTGCTGGCGACGCTGTATCCGGCGCTGCGCGCCTCGCGTATCGGTCCTGCGGAGGCCTTGCGCTATGAATGATGCCGTGCCGGCGTACCGGTGCTCGAGTGCCGCGCGCTGCGCAAGTGCTACCGCGAAGGGCCGCGCGAACTGGTGGTGCTCGACGGCGTGGAGCTCGCCGTGGCGCGCGGCGAGCGCGTCGCGATCGTGGGGCAGTCGGGCTCGGGCAAGAGCACGCTGCTGAACATGCTGGGCGGGCTGGACCTGCCCAGCAGCGGCGAGGTGCGGGTGCAAGGGCGCGTGATCAGCGCGCTCAGCGAGCGCGAGCGCGGCCTGCTGCGCAACCGCGCGCTCGGCTTCGTCTACCAGTTCCATCACCTGCTCGGGGAATTCGACGCGCTGGAGAACGTCGCGATGCCGCTGCTGATACGCGGCGACGCGCCGGGCGCGGCCGCCGCCAGCGCGCGCGCGCTGCTCACGCGCGTCGGCCTGGGCGAGCGCCTCGAGCACAAGCCGGGCGAGCTCTCCGGCGGCGAGCGCCAGCGCGTCGCGATCGCGCGCGCGCTGGTGACCGAGCCGCGCTGCGTGCTGATGGACGAGCCGACCGGCAACCTCGACCAGGGCACGGCCGCGGAGATCCACCTCCTGATGGACGCGCTGAACCGCGATCTCGGCACCAGCTTCGTGATCGTGACGCACGATCCGCAGCTGGCCGCGCGCATGGACCGCATCCTCACGCTGGCGCGCGGGCGCCTGCACGAGGGACCCTGAATGGGCCACGCCTGGCGCTTTCCGCTGCGGGTGGGTTTCCGCTACGCGGGCAGCTCGCACCGCGGCGCGCTGGTGGCGTTCATCTCGCGGGTCTCGATGCTGGGCCTGGTGCTCGGCGTGGCGCTGCTGATCGTGGTGCTGTCGGTGATGAACGGTTTCGATCGCGAGCTGCGCGAACGCATCCTGTCGCTGGTGCCGCACGTCTCGCTGCAGCCGATCGAGCCGGTCGCGGACTGGCAGCCGCTCGCGGCCGCGGTCGAGGCGCATCCCGATGTGGTGGCCGCCGCGCCCTACGTCGACCTGCAGGGCCTGCTGATGCATCGCGGCAAGGTGGTGCCGGCGCTGCTGCACGGCGCCGACGCCGCGGCCGAGCGGCGCATCTCCGCGATCGACCGTTACCTCGAATCGGGCAGCCTCGACGCGCTGGCCGAGCCCGACACCGTGCTGCTCAGCCGTGCGCTCGCGCAGCGCCTCGGTGTCGCCCCCGGCGCCAGCCTGCTGGTGCTGGTGCCCGAGGTGAACGCCGAGGGCCAGGTGGTGCCGCGCGCGCAGCGCATGCGGCTCGCGGGCATCTTCAACACCGGCACCGAGGTCGACAACACGCTGGCACTGATCGGCCTCGATGCCGCCACGCGGCTGCGCGGCCAGCCCGGCGTGGTGCAGGGCGTGCGCTTCCAGGTGCGTGACCTGTTCACGGCGCCGCGCGTGCAACGCGAGGTGATCCAGGGGCTGGGCATCGGGATCTACGGCCTCGACTGGACGCGCACCCACGGCAATCTCTACGAGGCGATCCAGCTCTCGCGCAACATGGTCGGCATCCTGCTGTTCCTGATCATCGCGGTCGCCGTGTTCAACGTGGTGTCCACGCTGTTCCTGATCGTGAAGGACAAGGAGGGCGACATCGCGATCCTGCGCACGCTGGGCGCGAGCCCGGCGGCGATCATGGGCGTGTTCGTGGTGCAGGGCACGTTGATCGGGCTGGCGGGCGCCCTTGCCGGCGGCGTGATCGGCAGCCTGCTGTCGTTGGGCATCACCGACGCGGTCGCGCTGCTGGAAACGCTGCTCGGCGTGCAGTTCCTCGAGGCCGAGGTCTACCCGGTGAGCTACCTGCCCTCGGATCTCGCCTGGCGCGACGTGCTCGAGGTCTGCGCCGTGGCGCTCGCGATGAGCTTCGTGGCCACGCTCTATCCCTCCTGGCGAGCGGCGCGCATGCAGCCGGCCGAGGTGCTGCGCTACGAATGAGTCGCGCGGCGGGCACGCTCGTGCCGCCGCGCGCGCCACCTCAACTGCACCGCGAGGCGCCACAGCAGCCGCGTGGCAGCCCAGGCCAGCGCTCCCAGTGCCAGTCCGCCCAGGATGCTGCCGAGGAACAGCGGTTCCCAGATGTCGTGCAGGCTGTGCTCGAGCCACGCGACGCTCATCTCGAAGCCGCCGCTGCCCGCCGGGATGCCCATCAGGCGGGCGCCGAGCGCATACTCGGCGTAGACGATGGCGGGCAGCGTCAGCGGGTTCGACACCCACACGCCGATCACCGCCAGCGTGATGTTGCAGCGCAACCACACCGCGGCGGCGGCCGCGATCAGCATGTGCATCGGCACCGGCTGCAGCCCCACGAAGACGCTCACGAACGCCGCCAGCGAGACCGAGCGGCGGTTCAGGTGGAACAGGTTCGGGTCGTGCAGCACCAGCGCGAGCAGGCGCAGCGACTTGTGCTCGCGGATGAAGTGCGGCTGCGGCAGGAATCGCCGGAGCGTGCGGCGCGGCATCGGGGCTGCCGCTATGGCGCGGGCGGCTCGCGCGGCGGCCGGTTGCGGCGCTCGCGCAGGCGCGAGCGCCACTTCAGTTGCACACCGACGCGCCACAGCACGCGCATGGCCAGCCAGGCCAGCGTGCCCAGCACCACGCCGCACAGCAGGCTGCCGAGCAGCAGCGGGGGCCAGATGTCGATCAGGCTCTGCTCGATCCATTCCACGCTCATCTCGAACGGGGCGGCGCTGGCGGGGATGTCCATCAGCCAGGCGCCGAGGCGATAGGTCGCGTAGAAGATCGGCGGCATCGTCAACGGGTTGGTCAGCCACACCAGCGCCACGGCCAGCGTGATGTTGCAGCGCAGCCAGATCGCGCCCGCGGCCGCGATCAGCATCTGCATCGGCACCGGTATGAACGCCACGAATATGCCGACGAATGCCGCGACCGAGACCGAGTGCCGGTTCAGGTGCCACAGGTTCGGGTCGTGCAGGCGCGCGCTCACCAGCCGCAGCGACTTGTGATCGCGGATGGCGTGCGGCTTGGGCAGCAGGCGCCGGATGGTTCTGCGCGGCATCGATGGCTTCCGGGCGGGCTCTTCGGGCGTTGACGGGGCGGCGGTGCGCGGGGCGGACCGGCGCCGAAGCATAGGCCGCAGAGCTTGCCCTTACAAGATTGCAATTGTTGTGGCACTGCGCCTCAATGCGCTCACGGCCGGCGCCGCGCCACGCGCGCCCCGGGCGTCTCGTCCAAAGGATTGGAGAGACTCGCATGATCGCAGGGATGCTCGCCGGCGCGGCCGGCATTGTCATCGCCACCCGCCTTCCCGTCCTGCCCGGCCTGCTGCCGATCGGGGGCGCGGCGCTGCTCGCGTCAGTGCTGGCGTGCTGGCGCCGGCCGCTGCCGCGGCTGACCGCCTGCCTCGTGCTGGGCCTCGCCTGGGGCTGCCTGCGCGGCCATGAACTGCTGGCGCGCGCGTTGCCGGCGCAACTCGAGGGGCGCGACCTGCCGGTACGGCTCTGCGTCGAGGGCTTGCCGCTCGTGCGTCACGACGCGCGCGGGGAGTCATGGCGACTGCGCGCGCGCGTGCTCGATCCACTGCCCGGGGCCTCGGGCCCGCTGGCCCGCTGGCAGGGACGGCGGGTCGAGCTCGGCTGGTACGGTCCGGCGGCGTTCGCGCCCGGCGAGGCCTGGGCCATGACGCTGCGCCTGCGCGCGCCGCGCGGCTTCGCCAATCCCGGCGGTTACGATTACCAGGCCTGGCTGCTGGGGCAGGGCATCGATGCCACGGGCTACGCGGTGAACAAGGCGCCCCCGGCGCGCCTGGACGACGCGCTGTGCCGGGTGCCGCTGGACCGCTGGCGCTACCGCTTGCGCGCACGCCTCGAGGGCCTGCTCGCGCGCGAGCCGCAGCTGGGCAAGCTGCTCGCGGTCACCCTGGGGGATGCCTCGCGATTCACCCCCGCCGACTGGGCGCTGTTCGCGCGCACCGGCACCACGCACCTGATGGTGATCAGCGGCATGCACATCACCCTGGTGGCCATGCTGGTGATGGCGTTCGCCGGGTTCGTGGCGCGGGCATGGCCGCGGGCGCTGCTGGTGCTGCCGGCGCGCAGCTGGGGCATGCTCGCGGCGGCGCCGGCCACGCTCGCCTACGGTGCGCTCGCCGGCATGGGCGTGTCGGTGCAGCGCGCGCTGCTGATGGTCGGCGTGCTGTTCCTGTTCGGCCTGCGCGAGCGGCACCTGCAGCCCTGGCTGGCGTATGCGCTGGCGCTGCTCGCCGTGCTGGTGGTGCAGCCGCTGGCCGCGATGCAGACCGGGTTCTGGCTGAGCTTCATCACCGTGGGTGCGCTGCTGCTGGCCTTTGCCGGGCGGCTGGGGCGGCCTTCGCGCGTGCAACTGCTGTGGCTGCCGCAGCTGGTGGTGGGCGTGGCGCTGTGGTGTCCGCTGCTGCTCGCCGGGCAGGCGCAGGCGCCGCTGGCACCGCTGGTCAATGCCCTCGCGATTCCGCTCGCGGATCTGGTGGTCGTGCCGGCGGCACTGGCCGGCTGCCTGCTGCTGGCCCTGGGCGATGCCTTCGCCTGGCCGCTGCTGAAGCTCGCGCTGCTCGGCCTGGAACTGCTGACGTGGCTGCTGCAACGCGCCGCCGCGATCAGCCCGGAGCTGCCCGCGCTGGCGCCGGCGCCGGATGCCTGGCGCATCGCGTTCGCGCTGCTCGGCACGGTGTGGCTGCTGCTGCCGCGCGGATTCCCCGCGCGCGCCGCGGGGGTGGCACTGCTGCTGCCACTGCTGCTGCCCGCGCGCGAGCCGCCGCCGCTGCTGGAACTGCTGATGCTGGACGCGGGCCAGGGCAGCGCCGTGGTCGTGCGCACGGCCCGTCACAGCCTGGTCTACGACGCCGGGCCGCGCTTCAGCGAGCGCTTCGAGGCCGGCGGGGCGATCGTGGCGCCGGCGCTGGCGCGCAGCGGTGTGCGCCGGCTCGATCGCCTGGTGATCAGCCATGCCGACAACGACCACGCCGGCGGGGCGGCGGGACTGTTCGCGGCGCTGCCGGTAGACGACGCGCTCGGCGCCGAGGGCATCGAGGGCCTCGCATCGCGATCCTGCGAGCGCGGCATGCGCTGGGAGTGGGACGGCGTGGCGTTTGCGGTGCTGCATCCGCGCGCGGGGCTGCCCGGCTCGGACAACAACCGCTCCTGCGTGCTGCGCATCGCGGCGGCCGGGCGCGTGCTCCTGCTCGCCGGCGATATCGAGGCCGAGGCCGAGGCGATGCTGCTCGCATCGGCGCGCCAACAATTGCGCGCCGATATCCTGCTGGTGCCCCATCACGGCAGCCACAGTTCCTCGACGCCAGCCTTCGTCGCGGCCGTGCAGCCGCGCTACGCGCTGGTATCCGCCGGCCATCGCAACCGCTTCGGTCATCCGCATCCGGACGTGCTCTCGCGTTATCGCGCCTCGGGCGCGGAGATCCTCGAGACCGCGCGCCACGGCGCGGTGCGCTTGCAGGTCGATGCGCACGGCGTGATCGCGCCGCCCGAGCGCTGGCGCATCGACCACCGGCGGTTCTGGTATGCCGCGATGCGGCTGAACCGCCGATTCATCAGAGGCCGAGTTGGCGTCGCTGGCTGGGCTGCCCACTGCCCTGCGGGCACGCCGCAAGTACGTCCCTGTGGCTCGCGCCGCATCCCGGCCACGCCGAGGCGGTGGCCAGCAGCCGCTCGGCAGACGCAGCCGCCGCTTGAATGTTCAGACGGCCTGCGTGCCGAGTCCCCGAAGGCGCTCCCGGCGCAGTTCGGCATCCGCCATGGATGGCGACAGAGGGCCCCCTCGCCGCGCCTTCCGTGGGTGGTCCGGATATCGTGCGCAGCATCAGCCGCAACAGGGCCCTTTCTACACCGCGTGGACTGCGTCTACCGTGCAATCGATACTGCCGCTGGCCAGTCGCGCCTGCACCCGGGCGCCGGGGGTGGTGTCGGTCGCCGCGCGCAGCACGCGGCCCTCGGCGTCGCTGAGGATCGCGTAGCCGCGCGCCAGCGTGGACAGCGGGCTGACGGAATCGAGCAGGTGCGCGAGCGCGGCGAGGCGCTTCTCGCGCGCGGCGAGCGTCTGGCGCATCGTGGTGGCGAGACGCTTGTCGAGCTGGGCGATGACGCGGCGCTGCTCCTCGAGGCGACGCGCGGGGGAGTGCGCGGCCAGGCCGGTGCGCGCGTGCGCGAGGCGCGATTCGGCGATCTGCAGGCGATGACGCATGCCCGCGCGCAGACGCAGCTCGAGGTCGTCGAGGCGCTGCGCCTGTTCGCGCAGGCGCGCGCCCGGATGACGCAGCCGGCGCGTCAGCCATTCCAGCCGCTGCCGGCGCGCCGCGAGCTCGCGCGAGAGCAACTGTGCGAGGCGGGTGCGCGAGGCGGCGAGCGAGCGCAACAGGGTGTCACGGTCCGGCGTCAGCAACTCGGCCGCGGCCGAGGGCGTCGGCGCGCGCACATCGGCCACGAAGTCGGCGATGGTGAAGTCGGTCTCGTGGCCCACGGCCGACACCACGGGCAGCGCGCTGGCGTGGATCGCGCGCGCGAGGACTTCCTCGTTGAAGGCCCACAGGTCCTCCAGCGAGCCGCCGCCGCGCCCGATGAGCAGCACGTCCAGCGGCGGGTCCAGCGTCGCGGCGACGCGGTTTGCGCTGGCGATCGCCGCGGCGATCTGCGCGCCGGCGCCCTCGCCCTGCACCGGGACCGGGAACACGCTGACGCGCAGCGGCGGGTAGCGCCGTCGCAGCACGGTGAGGATGTCGTGCAGCGCCGCACCGGTGGCGGAGGTGATCACGCCCAGATGCGCCGGGAACGGCGGCAGCGCGCGCTTGCGCTCGGGCGCGAACAGGCCCTCGGCCGCGAGGCGCTGGCGCAGCAGCTCCAGGGCGCGCTGCAGCGCGCCGGCGCCCGCCGCCTCGAGTTCCTCGGCGATCAGCTGGTACTCGCCGCGCGCCGTGTAGAGGCTCACGCTGCCCCGCACCAGCACGCGATCGCCGTTCGCGGGGCGCAGGCGCGCGCGCAGGTTGCGGTTGCGGAACATCGCGCAGCGCACCTGCGCATCGCTGTCCTTCAGCGTGAAGTACCAGTGACCGGAGCTCGGCGCCGAGAAGTTGGAGATCTCGCCCTCGACCCACACCGAGGGGAACGCGGCCTCGAGCAGCTCGCGGCTGTAGCGGTTGAGGTCGCTGACGCTGAGTACCTGGCGGGCGTTGCCCTCGCGCATCATCGTGGCTTTCCGTCGCGGGCGCGGCGGAAGGCCGGCGCGTTCAGGCGTAGAAGATACGCCGCCAGCAGGTCCTGCGGAAGGGTCGCCAGTCGTGCTCGTCCTGCGCCAGGCGGTCGGCGATGGCGTGCAGCACCGTGGCGCTGAAGCCGAGGCCGACGTGGCTCGCGACGACGCGGATGTTGTCGGTCAGTGGCGTCTCGCGCTCGCGCGCGATCTGGTGCGAGACGATGCCGTCGCTCCTGCTGTAGATCGCGGTGCAGGGCACGCCCGGCACCGGTTGCACGATCTGCGCGACGCGCTGGCGCAGTTCCTCGCTGTGCAGTTCGGTCTCGGTGGCGAGCTCGTAGACGCGCCAGATCGTGGAGGCCTTGGGATCGCCGCCGATCGGGCTGCCGAGCGTGATCACCTGGCGCACGTGGTCGGGGCAGGCGCGCGCGAGCTCGCGCGCGAGCACGCCGCCCAGGCTCCAGCCGACCAGGCTCACCTTGCGTCCGCTCTTGCGCACCAGCGTGCCGAGCCGTTCGGCCAGGCGGTTCTCGAATTCGGGGTCTTCGGCGCGCAGGCCCAGGTTGCGTCCCATGGCCCAGCCGTGGGTGTCGTAGCCCCAGTTGGCGATGTAGTAGCGCAGCGCCGCGGTCGACCCGTCGGCGCCGAGGAAGCCGGGCAGCACCATCACCGGGTGCCCGTCGCCGCCGCGAGCGCGGCGCAGGAACGGGTGCGCCAGCAGCAGCCGGTTGATCTCGATGACGAAGCGGCCGGGCTCGGTCAGCGCATAGGCCAGCCGGGGCGGGGTGGGGCAGGGCGAAGCGGTTGTTGTCATTGGAGTGTCACACTTTTGCCTGCGGGAAAGTGTAGACCTGTGTGCCGCGCCCGCCACTGCCGCTTGCACAATTGCACCAAGGTGGACACCGGCGAGCGGCGTTGTGTACACGCCATTACCCGGCGGTTAGTATCGGGCGAAACACGGATCGGTACTGTGAGCGAACACCCGAGCAACTCCCTCCATCAGCCCGGCCCCTTCGGACGGCTGCTGCGCTTCTGGCGCGCCACCTTCGGTCTCAGCCAGGAAGAGCTGGCGCTGGAGACCGGCGTGTCCGCGCGCCACGTCAGTTTCCTCGAGACCGGCCGCTCGCAGCCGGGGCGCAGCATGGTGCTCGCGCTGGCGGGCGTGTTCCGTCTCGAGCCGCAGGATCTCAACACACTGCTGGTCGCCGCCGGTTTCGCGCCCGATCCGCTGGGCAGCGACATGCAGGCTCCCGAGATGCGCTGGCTGCACAAATCGCTGGAGCTGAACATGCGCGCCCTGGATCCGTGGGCCGCGACGGTGCAGGACAAGTACGGCAACCTGCATCTCGTCAACCGCGGCTGGCTGGCGATGCTGCGCGCGCTGCTCGCGCCCGAGTTCCTCGCGCCGCCGATCAACAGCTACCACATGTTCTTCGCCGAGAACGGCCTGCGCGCACGCCTGGTCGACTGGGAGGACGTCGCGTGCCGGCTGCTGATGACGCTGCAGCAGGAGGTGCTGCTGAGCGGCGACGCGGATGCCGCGCGGCTGCTCGGACAACTGCTGGCCTATCCCGCGATCCCGGAGCAGTGGGCGCGCCGCGGCGCGGAAATCGCGTTCCAGAACAGCTTCCGGTTGCGCCTGGCGATGCCCGACGGCGACGTGCGCAGTTACCTGTACACGGTGAACACCGTGGGCGCCACGCCCTACGTGGGCGAGCCGCGGCTGCTGGTGAGCCTGCTCACGCCCGAGGATCTGCGCCAGGAGTTCAGCGGTGCGCAGTTGCTGGCGGACGACACGTTGCGTCATCCGCTGCTGCATTACTGAACCCGGCGGGGAAGAGGTTGGCGGCGAGCACCGGCAGCGCGGTCTCGACGCGCAGCACGCGCCGCCCCAGCGTGCAGGCCGCGAAACCGGTGCCGCCGAGCAGCGCGATCTCGAAATCCGTGAAGCCGCCCTCGGGGCCCATCGCCAGCGTCACGTGGCCGGTGCCGGCCGGCCCGAGCGGCGCGCCGGCCGCCGGGTGCGCGACCAGGCGCAGGCTGCCCGCGGTCATCGCCGGCAGTTCGTCCTCCACGAAGGGTCTGAAGCGCGTGCGCAGCTCCACCCGCGGCAGCACGGTGTCGCAGGCCTGTTCCAGTCCGGCGGCGAGATAGGCGTCGAGCATCGGGGGCGCGAGCAGCGGGCTCTGCCAGTAGCTCTTCTCGACGCGGCTGCTGTTGATCAGCCAGATGTGCTTGATGCCGATCTCGGCCGCGCTGCGCAGCACGCGGCGCAGCATCTTCGGGCGCGGCAGCGCGAGCAGCAGCGTCAGCGGCAGCGCGGGCGGGGGCGCTCGATCGAGCGTGAAGCGGATGCGCGCACGCTGTTCGCCGACGTGCTCGACCACGCCCTCGCCGATGAGCCCGTCGCGCAGTCCCAGCAGCAGCTGGCGCCCGGGCTGGGGTGGCCACCAGCCGGCGCGGGCGGGGTAGCGCGCCAGCGCGACCTCGGCCAGCCCCGGGGCGGCGATCTCCGTCGCCGCCAGCAGCAGCAGGTTCATGCCTCGACGGGCACGGCCCAGAGGTCGTAGTCGTCGGCGCCCTCGACGCGCACGCGGATGATCTCGCCCGAGACCAGCCCCTCGACGTTCTCGATGTGCACCACGCCGTCGATCTCGGGCGCATCGGCGCTGGAGCGCGCGGTGGCGCTGTCACCCTCGACGCGGTCGATGATCACGTCGATCTCGCGGCCGATGCGTTGCTGCAGGCGCTCGGCGCTGATCTCGGCTTGCAGTTCCATCAGCCGCTGCCAGCGCTCTTCCTTGAGCTCCTCGGGCACCGGATCGGGCAGCGCGTTGGCGGGCGCGCCATCGACCGGGGAGTACTTGAAGCAGCCCACGCGGTCCAGCTCGGCCTCGTCGAGGAAGTCCAGCAGTTCCTCGAATTCGGCCTCGGTCTCCCCGGGGAATCCGACGATGAAGGTGCTGCGCAGCGTGAGGTCCGGGCAGGTCTCGCGCCAGGCGTGGATGCGCTCGAGCACGCCCTCGGCGTTGCCGGGGCGCTTCATCAGCTTGAGGATGCGCGGGCTCGCGTGCTGGAACGGGATGTCGAGGTACGGCAGGATCCTGCCCTCGGCCATCAGCGGGATGATGTTGTCGACGTGCGGGTAGGGGTAGACGTAGTGCAGCCGCACCCAGACGCCGAGCTCGCCGAGCGCGCTGCACAGCGCCTGCATCTGCGTCTTCAGCGGGCGCCCCTGCCAGAAGCCGGTGCGATAGCGCAGATCGACGCCGTAGGCGCTGGTGTCCTGCGAGATCACCAGCAGCTCGCGCACGCCGGCCTTCACCAGGCGCTCGGCTTCGTCCATCACCTCGCCGATCGGGCGGCTCACGAGGTCGCCGCGCAGCTGCGGGATGATGCAGAAGCTGCAGCGGTGGTTGCAGCCCTCGGAGATCTTCAGGTAGGCGTAGTGTCGCGGCGTCAGCTTCACGCCCTGCGGCGGCACGAGGTCGAGGAAGGGATCGTGCTGGCGATCCGGCGCGGGTACGTGCTGGTGCACCGCGCCGACCACCGCCTCGTAGGCGTGCGGGCCGCTCACGCTCAGCACCTGCGGGTGCACCTTCATGATCTGCTCGGCCTGCGCGCCCATGCAGCCGGTCACGATCACGCGGCCGTTCTCGCTGAGGGCCTCGCCGATCGCATCGAGCGATTCCTGCTTGGCGCTGTCGATGAAGCCGCAGGTGTTCACCACCACCACGTCGGCGTCCCGGTAGCTCGGCACGATGCTGTAGCCGTCCAGGCGCAGCTGGGTGAGAATGCGCTCGGAGTCGACCAGCGCCTTGGGGCAGCCGAGGCTGACGAATCCGACTTTGGGCTGGTTCATGGCGGGTCTCGGTGCAGGCGGGGGCCGCGTATTCTACCGAAGCGTACAAATGCCGCGCAGCAACCGCGTTCGTGAAGTTCTGCACCCCGTGCCCGGCGCGCTGTTGCTCGTTGTGGCGTGGTTTTGCCTTGCCGCGGGCGTGACGCTGGCTGATCCACTGGCGGAGGCGATGGCGCGCCAGCAGGTGCTGGTGGCCGCGTGGCCCGCGGGCGAGCGCGTGGCCGGCTTCAAGAGCGCCTTCAGTTCGCCGCAGATGCAGCAGCGCTTCGGTCTCGATCGTGCGGCCTTCGCGGTATTGCCCGCCTCGGCCGAGCGTTGCGCGGGACAGGTCGCCGGCTGCACGGTCTCGCGCGCAGGTTATGAACGCATGGTGCTGGAGATCGAGGTGGCGTTGCGGCTCGGAGCCGCGATCACGCAGCCGCTGGCGGACGAGGCGGCGCTGCTGGCACACATCGACGGCGTGATGCCCGCGGTCGAACTGCCGGAGCTCGCGCTCGAGGGCAAGGTGACGCCAAACGGGATCGACTACATCGCGAGCAACATCGGCGTGCGCGGCTACATCCTCGGGGCGGTGCGCGATCCGGCCCTGCTGCAGGGCACGGCACCGGAGCTGATGCTGACACGCGGCGCCACGGTACTGGCGCAGGGCCATGCCGACGGCGCGCTGGCCGCGGCGCTGGAACTGGTGAATGCCGCGGTGGCGGCCGGTTATGAACTGCGCCCGGGCCAGGTGCTGCTGAGCGGCGCGGTGGGCGCCATGATGCCGGCCGAGCCCGGCGACTACGTCGCGGATTACGGCGCGCTCGGCACGCTGCGTTTCACGGTGCGCTGACAGCCAGGTGAAGCGTCCGCAGGCAATGAACCCGGCGCCGCGAGGCAAGGAGAACACATGAGCGCGCTCACCGGACCGCTGATCGACCCGCTGCGCCTGCACGCGCTGCTCGCCGGCGCGCATCCGCCGCTGGTCGCCGACTGCCGCTTCGCGCTCGCCGATCCCGCGGCCG
This sequence comes from Gammaproteobacteria bacterium, assembly GCA_016718385.1. GTDB lineage: Bacteria > Pseudomonadota > Gammaproteobacteria > Pseudomonadales > UBA5518 > UBA5518. Next base: position 971,857 of record JADKDK010000002.1, on the reverse strand, counting down.
GAGAAGCCGCGTACCGCGCGGCGCACATTCCCGGCGCGGTCTACCTCCACCTGGAGCGCGATCTGTCGGCGCCCGTCGCAGCGACCGGGGGCCGACATCCGCTGCCCTCGCCCGAGGCCTTCGGCCGGACCATGCGACGCATCGGACTGGATGCCGGGCGGCTGCTAGTCGCCTGTGACGATTCGCGCGGCGCCTTTGCGGCACGGCTGTGGTGGCTCGCGCGTTATTTCGGGCACGAGCGCGTGTGCGTGCTCGACGGTGGCGTGACGGCATGGACCCGCGCCGGGCTGGCGCTGGATGCCGCGATCCCGGCGCCGGCGCCGGGCGATTTCGAGCCGCGCCCGCGCGCCGCGATGCGCATCGATTACGAGGAACTGGCGCCGCGCGTTGCCGCGGGCACGCTCGCACTGGTCGATTCGCGCGAGCCGCGCCGCTATGCGGGCCTCGAGGAACCCATCGATCCGGTCGCCGGCCACGTGCCGGGCGCGCTGAACCGCCCCTGGGCGGGTGCCACGCACGAGGCGAACGGCTGCTTCCTCGATGCGGCGGCGCAGGCCGAGCGCTGGCGCGGCGTGGATGCGCAGCAACTGGTGGTGTATTGCGGCTCGGGCGTCACGGCCTGCGTGAACCTGCTGTCGCTGGAGCTCGCCGGCATCCGTGGCGCGCGGCTCTATCCCGGCAGCTGGAGCGATTGGTGTTCGCGCCCCGGCGCGACGGTGGCCCGCGGCGCATAGGTCGCCATTCATGGCGACGACGGCATCGGGGCAATGCACATTGTCGGCATGAATGCCGGCCCACAGGGCATGTAGGTCGCCATTCATGGCGACGCCGGCATCGGGGCAACGCACATCGTCGGCACGAATGCCGTATCAACCTACAGGGCGTCGCGCAGTTCGGCGAAGGATTCCTCCAGGCACTCGCGGTAGAACGCGGGGTCGGGCATGCGCTCGCGATCCGCGACCACCGAGATCGTCAGCGTATCGTTGCAGCTGAACACCGTGTGGTAGATCCCCATCCCCGGCGACAGCGGCCCCAACCCGTGGTAGCGCACCAGGCGCGCGCCCGCGCAATAGAGCGGTATTTCGGGCCCCGCGGCGTTCGCGACCACGGTGCTGGTGACCAGGGGCATCCGTCGCGTCAGGCCGTGCGCGGCATAGAATTCGCCGGCCGCCCTGACCAGCGCGGGGGGCAGCAGGCCGGCGAGCTTCATGGTGTCCACGAGCGGGTAGCGGGCGCCGCGCTCGCGTGCCCCGTCTGCTCCACGGCGCACGGCCTCGAGCCGTTGCAGCGGATCCGCGAGGTCGGTGTGCAGCGACAGGTACACGGTGCCGACCTGGTTGGTGTCGCCGGAATCGGCGCGGCGCCGGCGCAGGTCCAGGGGGATCGCGGCGTTCAGGGCGCGCTCGGGCAGTTCCGCGCGGGCCCCGAGGTAGCGCCGCAGCGCGCCGCCGATCACGGTGAGCGCCAGCGTGTTCAGCCTGGCGCCGGAGGCATTCCTCAGCGCGCGAAAATCCGCGAGCGCGAAGCTGGCCGCCTCGAAGCTGCGGCGCGGTCCGACCGGCTCGTTGAAGCGCGTGCGCGGGGCGCTGGCCAGCAGCGACTTTCCCCCGTCCTCGCCGTGCCCGAGCAGCATGCGCGCGATCTCGCCACCGGCGCGCAGCATCCCCTGCGCCACGTCGACGCCGTTGACCAGCTGGTGCATCGCCGCGCGTCCCAGCATCTGCACCTCGCCCAGTGCCTCGTCGGCGTAGAGGCGGTCCTGCGCGCCAGCGGGCGCCTCCTCCACGGGCACCGGCGCGAGGTCGTGCAGTGCATCGACGAAGACCTGGCCGCCGGCGCCGTCGAACAGCGCGTGGTGCAGCTTGCCGTAGATCGCGAAACTGCCGCGCGGCAGGCCGGGCACGTTGTCGAGGCCCTCGATGATCCACGCCTCCCACAGCGGGCGGCTGAAATCCAGCGCCCTGGCGTGCAGCCGCGCGACCTGGATGCACAGCTGGCGCCAGTCCCCGGGCGCGGGCAGCGCGATGTGGCGCACGTGGAACTCGAGGTCGAAGTCCTCGTCGATGATCCAGTACGGACGGTCGATGCCGCCCGGCACCTGCTGCAATCGCGCGCGGAACTGCGGCGTGCGCCGCAGGCGGCGCTCGAAACCGGCGATCACGGACTTGAAGCGCACGAAGCCGCCGGGCGCGGTCGACGGGTCGTAGATCCCGAGCCCGCCAATGTGCTGTGGCGTGCCGGGCAGTTCGAGGTTGATGAAGGCGGAGTCGAGGACGCCGAGCTGCTTCATGTCCGGGCGATGGACTCGCGGAATGCGTCGCAGCGGCGATGGTAGGCGGCGGTGGTCTTGGGCATCGGGACGCGCGCCCCGGCGAGGTACTCGATCACGCGCTTGCCCTCGCACAGGATGCGCAGCGCCTCGTCGGCCTCGCGCCGCTCGCGTTCGCTCACCGGCGCGGGCAGCGCCGGCTGGAAGTCGAGCACCGCTTCGCAGGCGGCGACGAAGCGCGGCCACACGCGGAATATCACCGGGTCGGACTTCATGGTTTCCGCCTCTAGCTTGGCCGCGGCGGCGAGCTCGCGGATGCGCGCGGCGATTCCCGCGAAGCCCGCCAACGGGCCGAATACCTGCTCCATCTTCTCGGCGAGGCCGTCGATGTCGCGCATCGCGCGCGCGACCTTCATGTACCGGCTCTCGTAGACCGTCGCGATCGGCAGCGTGAAGGCCTTGAACGGTTCACCCCACAGCTCGTCGATGCCTTCCTCGCCGCTGTAGTGCTTGACGTACTTGCCCAGATCGAGCGCTTCCTTGAAGCACTCGCCGCACTGTTTCATCAGCTCGTTGTCCATGCTGATCTCGACGCCCATCTCGCCGAGCTCCACGATCGTGGTGAACAGGTCGGTGGCGCGGTTGAACAGTGCGCCGGCGAGCATCGCGGCGTTGACACGCTTGCGCGCGGGGTCGGTCTCGGCCTCCCAGGCCGCGCGCGCGCGGTCGAGCTTGCGCCCGGGCGTGTTGATGCCTTCCTCGGTGTGGTGGAAGGCGCGCTTGGTCATCTGGTCGATGAGCGCCTTCTTTTCGGGAAGCGTGTTTTCGGGCGGGGCGTAGTAGCGGATCCAGTACCCGTCGTAATAGATCACGGGTTTGCCATCGATGACGTTCTGGGTGCCGTCTTTGACTGCTTCGTTCATACCGGAGTGGGCGGCCGACGCCCGGGGATTGCGATCGACGGATTATAAAAAAACCGGGGTGGGGTGCATGGCCCAAAGCGGCCGACTGTAATTAATGCCGCCATATACACGCGGGTGGCGGCACAGACGTTCCGCAGGCGGGCTACAGGCAGGCGAGGCTACCTGGCGGGAATTGGTGCCCCCAGCAGGAATCGAACCTGCATCTGAGTCTTAGGAGGACCCCGTTCTATCCATTGAACTATGGGGACGCGGGCGCGCGGGACGGCGCATTCTAAAGACTTCGGCCCGGGCCGGCCACCTCGGCGGCACGAATGCGCGAGCTCGCGCGGCTATATCGCGCAGAAGCGGGCCAGTGCGTGTTCGCTGCCGGCATGAAAGTGGCGAAAGTTCAGCCCCATCGCGCCCTGGTCCGCCGCCAGGCGCCGCAGGTGCGCGATGCCGCAGTCGATGGCCACGGGGGCGTCGTGCGGTGCGGCGGGAAGCTGGAATTCGAGGCGCACGCCGACCGGCACGCGGGGTTGTTCACGCGCCGTGTTCGGCAGCAGCGCGGCGGCATTTGCGGCTGCCAGATGCACCAGCACCCCGCCGCAGGAGATGTTGCGTATGGCCGCGGCGTACGCGCGGCCGTCCCCGGCGATGAGGCGCGCCGGCAACTCGACCTCGATACGTGCCGCGACGCGGCGCTCCGCGAGGCGCGGCAACGGCCCGGTCTGGCTCATCGCGCGGCGTCGCGCGGTGACGGGAATGACATCGGCGGCATCTCCAGGTGGCCGGCTTTCCGCAGTCTGGCAGATCGGCGGGGCAGGGCAATGCGCGCGGTTGCGCGCGTGCCGGAATCGTGCTGTCCTTCGCACTTCCCGACCATCGTCATCCGGATCCACCCCATGCAGGACACGCGACCGCTGTTGCTCGAATCGGACTTCCCGGCCATGCGCAGGCTGGGCGTCGATACGCTGCAGGCGAACCTCGGCTACCGCTGCAACCAGAGTTGCGCGCATTGTCACGTGAATGCCGGACCCTCGCGCACCGAGATGATGGACCGGGATACGGCCGATCTGCTGCTCGATGTCGCCGCGCGCCATGGCGTCTCGACACTCGATCTCACCGGCGGCGCGCCGGAACTGAACCCGCACTTCCGCCACCTCGTGACGCGGGCGCGTGCGCTCGGGCTGCGCGTGATCGACCGCTGCAACCTGAGCGTGCTGGAGGAGCCCGGGCAGGAGGATCTGGCGCAGTTCCTTGCCGATCACGGCGTCATGATCACTGCTTCGCTGCCGTGCTACCTCGAATCCAACGTGGACGCGCAACGCGGCCGCGGCGTGCACGCGCGCTCGATCGCGGCGCTGCGGCGGCTGAATGCGCTCGGCTATGGCGCTGGCGGCGCGCTGGAATTGAACCTCGTCTACAACCCGCTCGGGCCCACGCTGCCGCCGCCGCAACAGGCGCTCGAGCTCGATTACAAGCGCGAGCTGCAGGCGCGCCATGGCATCGGCTTCGATCGCCTGCTCACGCTCGCCAACCTGCCGATCGCGCGCTTCGGCGCGGTGCTGCTGGCGCAGGGGCAGTTCGATGACTACCTCGCGCTGCTGAAGCACAATTTCGTGCACGCGAACCTCGGACAGGTGATGTGCCGTCGCCTGCTCAGCGTGGACTGGCGCGGCTTCGTCTACGACTGCGATTTCAACCAGATGCTCGATTTGCCGCTGCTCGCCAGCGACCGCCGCATGCACCTGCGTGATCTGCTCGGGGAGTTGCCACTCGATGCGCCGATCGTCACCGGCGCGCACTGCTACGGCTGCGCGGCGGGGCAGGGCAGCAGCTGCTCGGGGGCGCTGGCGGCCTGAACATGCGCCTGAGCATCGTGATCCCGGCGCTCGAGGAGGAGTCCGCGTTGCCGCTGCTGCTGGGCGATCTGCAGCCGCTGCGCGCACGCGGCGCCGAGATCATCGTGGCCGACGGCGGCAGCAATGACGGCACCGTGGCCGTGGCGGGTACGCTGGCGGATCTCGTGCTGCAGGTGCCGCGCGGTCGCGCGCTGCAGCTGAACGCGGGCGCCGCGCGCGCGTGCGGCGAGTTGCTGCTGTTCCTGCATGCCGACAGCCGCGTGCCGCCGCCCGGCGTCGCGGCGATCGCGGCGCTGGCCGACGCCGCGCCGCGCTGGGGCTTTTTCCGCGTGCGGCTGCGCGGTGCCTCGCGGTGGCTCGGCGTGGTCGCGCGCTGCATGGCCTGGCGCTCGCGCCTCAGCGGCATTGCCACCGGCGACCAGGGCCTGTTCGTGCCGCGCGCGCTGTTCGCCGCCGTGGGCGGCTATCCCGCGCAACCGCTGATGGAGGACATCGAGATCTGCCGGCGTCTGCGCCGCCACGGCGCGCCGCTCGCGCATGCCGCGACCATCGAGAGCTCGGGCCGGCGCTGGGACCGTGACGGCGCGCTGGCCACGATCCTGCTGATGTGGTGGCTGCGTCTGTGCTACTTTCTCGGCGCCGATCCCGCGGCGCTGCACGAGGCCTACTATGGCCAACGCTGAGGACCGGCGCCGGCGCGGGTGTTTCCTGCAGTTCGCGAAGGCGCCGCGCGCGGGCGCGGTGAAGACCAGGCTGCACGAGCAGCTCTCACCGGCGGCGGCCGCGGAGGTGGCGCGCGAGTTGACACGCCGGGTTGCCGCGGCGTTGCGCGGGGTCCCCGCCGGCTGGGATGCGACGCTGTGCGTGGACGACACCACGGATGCCTTCCTGCGGGAACTGGCCACGCGCGAGGGGCGGACGCTGCGCGCGCAGGGCGACGGGGACCTGGGTGCGCGCATGTGGCGTGCCGTCGATGCCGCGCTGGCCGAATACCGGGCGGTGATCGTGGTCGGCAGCGATTGCCTCGGCTACGACGCGGTCTACCTCGGCGATGCGGCGGCGGCGCTCGAGCGTGGCTTCGATGCCGTGCTCGGCCCCGCGCTCGACGGCGGCTACGTGCTGGCCGGCTTCACGCGGCTGGCGCCGGCGGTATTCGCCGGGATGTCGTGGGGAGCGGATACGGTGCTGGCGTGCCAGCGCGAGCGCTTCGCGGCGCTCGGACTGCGCTGGCACGAACTGCCCGAGCGCGCGGACATCGACCGTGCGCAGGACCTGTGGCGTCTCGGCGACGCCGCTCAGGCGCTGGCGATCGGGCGCACGTCGCCGTAGGCGCGCGTCTGGCCGCTGCGCTCGTAGACGCCGACCGGATCGAGCTGGCCGCGCAGCATCGACAGCAGCCGCTCGGTGCTGTGGCGCGTGCGCGCCACGATGCGCTCGTTGACGCGGTTGAGTTCCGCGACCTGTTGCAGGTCGGCGCGCAACGCCTCCCACGGTGCGGCCAGTGCCGGGTCCAGCGTGCCGAGCAGCGCCGCCCAGTCACTGCCGCGGTGGCGCGCAAGCAGGCGTTTGCGCGCGTCCTCGCTCTGCTGCAGTTCGCCGAGGCACGCGAGCTTGCGCTGCACCACGGCGTTCAGCGCGTCGGGCTCGCGCCGGGTCAGGGCTGCCCGCTCCTCGAGCAACAGTTCGCGCAGAGTGCGCACGGCCGCGAGATCCGCGGCCACGATGGCGTGTGCAACGCCGGCATCGTCGGTGATGGTCTGCATGAGGATCGCCCCTGGTGGTGGCAGTACCGGATCAGTACTGCGAATCAGCGTCGATCAGCTTCCGGGCGATGCGCTCGGGATCTACCGTGTAGCTCCCGCTGGTGATGGCTTTCCTGATTTCCTGCACCCGCGCCTGGTCCACGGCGGGCTCGGCCGCGAGCTTGCGCGCGGCGGTGGCGATGAGATCCGCCACCCCGCTCAACTCGACGGTGTCATCGCGGGCAGCCGCACCCGCCTGGCGTCCCGCGCCTGCGCGCGAGTCGGACCGGACGGCCCCGGTTTCGCCCGTGCGGGCGCCGGAGGCCTGGCGCGAGTCTAATCCCTTGATGTCGGAAACCATAAAAACTGTCACCTGCTATGCCCTGCTGACTCCAGCATGGGCGCTCGATGAAGGTATCGGCCGCCCATAGTAAACCTTTAGTCCTTTTTCAAGTCGGGTTCCGGGGCGCCCGCCTCAGATGGCCTCGGCGCTGCCGCTGCCGGTCACCACCGCGTCGATGACCCGGCCCGACTGCAGGTTGCGCACCCGTACCCGCTCCCCGAGACGGGCTGTGCCGAGCGCCTCACCGTTGATCTGGACGGTGATTCCTCCCGAGCGCGCGCTAACGCCGAGCCGGTCCCCGCGGCGCACCAGTACCGGCAACTCGACCAGACCGGCGCTCAGCAGCGTGCCAGGGGTGATGGTGCGCCGGGCGTGGAGCCCGACGACATCGGCGGCCTGCGCGAGCGGCGGTGCGCCCACCGCGGCGAGGACGTTGCGCTCCTCGAGCGCGACGTCGTCGGTCCCGATCGCCTCGCCGCGGCGCAACTCGCGCGTGGCGACAAGTACCGGCCGGAACACGCGGATCTCGACCGGCACGTAGAGGTTCCACGGCGACGGGGCGCTGCAGCTGACCCGCGCGTTCACGCGCGCCTGCTGCCGCGAGAGGTCCGCCGCGACACGGATCGGTTGACCGCAGGCGGCCATCGAGAGGCGCGTATCGAGCGCCCCTGCCTCCACCTCGACGCGCGCCGCGCCGCGGGCCAGCGGCTCGTCGCGCAGTTGCGCCAGCACCGAGTGCTCGACCAGCGCGACGATCGCGCGCGCGTCCACGGTGGCCGGTTCCGCGCGTGCCGCGAGCGTCCACAGCCCAGGCAGCACGCAAGCCAGGGCGTACAGCGGTCGGTGGAGCCGGGCGTACATGGTCATGCGTGACGGAATTCCGGCGGGGATGGCGGTTTCAGGTTTCGGCAGCAAATCCCGTGCCGCGGTGTCGCGGCTGTCGGTGCCGGGCGATCGCGCCACGGCGCGCGGCAGGCCTTGGCCGCTGGCGCCACCGCGGCCGGGCCGGGAGCGGAAGGAGTTTGCCGCCGAACGCTTGCCGCTGACCCGAGGGGAACGATAAAAAAAGAAAAAACAACGGGTTGTGTTCAATGGCACACCGATTGCTGTGACGATGCTGACAACGCACTGGATACCCGGCATGGCAATCAACTTCAACGCGGCGCTAGGCGTGCACGAACAGGCCCTGCTGGTGCGCGAGCGCCGTGCCGGCGTGCTGGCCGCCAACCTGGCGAACGCCGACACCCCGCACTTCCAGGCGCGCGACCTCGATTTCCAGGCCTTGATCCGCCAGGCGGCGGGGGAGCAGGACGGGCCGAGGCTACGCGCCACGCAGGCGCGGCACATTGGCGCCGGCGCGCCTGCAATCGCCGGCGACCTGTTGTACCGCACCCCGATGCAGCCGACGCTGGACGGCAACACCGTCGACGCGGATATCGAGATGGCGCAGTTCGCGCGCAACTCGCTCGACTTTCAGGCCAGCCTCACGTTCCTGCAGGGCAAGTTCCGCGGCCTGCGTTCCGCGCTGAAGGGGGAATGATGTCCATCAACGCGATCTTCGATGTCGCCGGCTCGGCGATGAGCGCCCAGAGCATCCGGCTGAACACCGTGGCGAGTAACCTGGCCAACGCCCAGACCGCCAGCAGCAGCATCGGGCAGACCTTTCGCGCGCGCCACCCGGTGTTCGCGCCGCTTTACCAGGACCAGCTCGGGGCGGGTGGAACGGCGCAGGGCGATGCGCAGGCCGGCGTGCAGGTGCTCGGCATCGTCGAGAGCGACGCGCCGCTGCAGCCGCGCTACGAGCCGCATCATCCGCTCGCCGACGCGCAGGGCTACGTGTACTACCCGAACGTGAACGTGGTCGAGGAGATGGCCGACATGATCTCCGCCTCGCGCTCGTTCCAGATCAATGTGCAGGTGGTGGAAGCGGCCAAGACGCTGGCGCAGCGCGTGCTGGCGCTGGGCCAGTGAGCGGCACCGCGCACCAGGGCAGGGGGTGACTGAACGATGAACGAAATCAACGGATTCAAGGTGAGCGGCAGCGCATACGAGGCGCTGTCCTTCAAGAAGGAGCCCGCCAAGGCGGAGAACAGCTCGCTCGGGCAGGCCGACTTCCTCACGCTGCTGATCACGCAGCTCGAGAACCAGAGCCCGCTCACGCCGCAGGACAACACCGCCTTCGTGGCGCAGCTCGCGCAGTTCAGCACGCTGCAGGGCATCGAGGACCTCAACAGCAATTTCGTCTCGATGAACGGCAGCCTGAAATCGAGCCAGGCGATCCAGGCCTCGGCGCTGGTCGGGCACACGGTGCTCGTCGAGGCCTCCACCGCGCGGCTCGCCAGCGGCGGCGAGATCATGGGCACGATCACCATCGACGAACCGGTCGATGACACGCTGCTCAACATCTACAACCCGGCCGGCGTGCTCGTGCGCCAGGAACTGCTGGGCAGGCAGGATGCGGGCGACATCACCTTCGGCTGGGACGGCCGCGATTCGGCTGGAACCTCGCTGGCGCCGGGCATCTACCGCTTCGAGGCGCTGGGCCTGCGCGAGGACGAGACCGTGGGGCTGGCGACCGCGATGGGTGCCAACGTGAACAGCGTGACCATCGGGGCCAACGGCGAGATGACGCTGAACGTCGACGGCATCGGACCGCTCGGCATCAGCGCGGTGAAGGAAATTCTCTGACAAGGGGCCAGCCGGCGCGCGCCGGCTGCGGGTTTACACACAACGAGGAGCAGCGACATGTCATTTAACACCGGACTCAGCGGCCTGCGCGCGGCGACTTCCGACCTCAACGTGACCGGCAACAACATCGCCAATGCCAGCACGACGGGCTTCAAGCAGTCGCGCGCGGAATTCGGCGACGTCTACGCGGCGAGCCTGACCGGCACCAGCACCATCGGCAGCGGCGTGCTGCTGCAGCGCACCGCGCAGCAGTTCACCCAGGGCAACATCGCGCTGACGCAGCGCGACCTCGACGTGGCGATCAACGGCCGCGGCTTCTTCATCCTCAACAACGGCGGCGAGCGCACCTACACCCGCGCCGGCGTGTTCGGGGTGGACAAGGACGGCTACGTGGTCAGCAACACCGGTGGCCGTCTCGTGGGCTACGCGGCGAACTCCGCGGGGCAGGTGGACCTGGGCAACGAGGTGGACCTGCGCATCGAGGCCTTCAAGCTGCAGCCGAGCAAGACTTCCGAGGTCAGGCTCGGCTTCAACCTCGACGCTGCAGCCGCCGCGGTCGACGGTGCGCTCTACCCGGAGTTCGATCCCGCGGACCAGAACACCTTCAACTTCGCCTCGTCGGTGACGCTCTACGACTCCGAGGGCATCCCGCACGTGGGCACGATGTATTTCCGCAAGGACCAGCCGGACCCGGCGATCGAGACCGGGGTGAACAACGACTGGTTCATGTGGCTCGCGATCGACGGCGAGCTGGTGAACGACGGCAACCCGGCCAACCCCGCCGGCGCGCCGCTGGATCCCGATGGCGACAACAGTGCGTTCCTGGTGCGCTTCAACGAGGACGGCACGCTAGATCCCGCCACCAACCAGTTCGTGATCGACGACTGGGTGCCCGCCTTGCAGATCCAGAGCGTGTTCGACTCCAACGCCGAGCCGCTGGGACCGCTGGGCGGTGCCGCGACCCCGACCTTCAACGGCGTGGTCGATGCGGACACGTCGGACTTCCTGATCGACATCAGCGGCTCCACGCAGTTCGGCGACGACTTCAACATCGACTCGGTGAGCCAGGACGGCTTCGGACCGGGTCAGCTGGTAGGCACCGACATCTCGGAGAACGGCATCCTCTTCGCCCGCTACACCAATGGGCAGTCGCAGATCCTGGGGCAGATCATCCTCGCCGATTTCCGCAACCCGCAGGGCCTGACGGCGCTCGGCAACACGCAATGGGCCGAGTCCTTCGATTCCGGGCAGCCCACGCGCGGCGTGGCGACGGCCGGCGTGTTCGGCTCGCTCCAGGCCGGTGCGCTCGAGGACTCGAACGTGGACATCTCGGAAGAGCTGGTCAACCTGATCGTCGCGCAGCGCAACTTCCAGGCCAATGCCAAGACCATCGAGACCAACAACACGATCACGCAGACCGTGATCAATATCCGCAGCTGACCGATAGCGCGAACACGCTGGCCCTGCGCGGCGCGCAGGGTCCGCCCGCAGCGAGACAGGAGCATCGATGGACCGAGCGCTTTACACCAGCATGACGGGCGCCAAGCACAACACGCTGGCGCAGACCGTGCACGCGAACAATCTCGCCAACGCGGGCACCGACGGCTTTCGCCGCGACTACGTCGCGGCGCGCAGCATGGGCATCTGGTACGGCGACGGCTTCCCGACGCGCGTGCATGCGCTCACCGAGCGCCCGGCCACGGACTTCGCCACCGGCACGCTGCGCGAGACCGGTCGCGAGCTCGACGTCGCGGTGCGCGGCGCGGGGTGGATCGCGGTGCAGGCACCGGATGGTACCGAGGCCTACACCCGCGACGGCAAACTGCAGATAACGCCGTTCGGCCAGCTGCTGACCGGCAGCGGATTGCCGGTGCTCGGCAGCAACGGGCCGATCGCGATTCCCGATGCGAGCAAGGTAGAGATCGGCCAGGACGGCACGATCACCGTTCGCGCCATGGGACAGGGTCCCGAGGCGCTGGCCAGTGTCGAGCGCATCCGGCTGGTGAACCCGCCCGAGCAGGATCTGATGAAACGCGAGGACGGGCTCGTCCACACGCGCGATGGCACGCGCCCGCCGGCCGATGCGCGGGTGCGGTTGGTCTCTGGCTTTGTCGAGGGGAGCAACGTCAATGCCGTCGAGGCGTTGACGGAAATGCTGAGTCTCGCGCGCCAGTACGAAATGCAGGTGAAGTTGATGAAGTCCGTCGACGAGAATACCGGGGCTGCGGCACGCTTGTTGCAGGTTTCCTGATGCCGCGCGAGAACGTGAAGGAGTGATCAGCGATGATGAATGCACTGTGGGTGAGCAAGACGGGCCTGAGCGCACAGGATACCCAGCTCGCGACCATCTCGAACAACCTCGCGAATGTCTCGACGGTCGGCTTCAAGCGCGATCGCGTGACCTTCGAGGACTTGCTGTACCAGATCCGCCGCCAGCCCGGCGCGCAGTCGTCGCAGGACAACCAGTTGCCCTCGGGCCTGCAGCTCGGCACCGGCGTGCGCATCGTCTCGACGCAGAAGGAGTTCACCGAGGGCAGCTTGCAGGTCACCGGCAATGCGCTCGATGTGGCGATCAACGGCCGCGGTTTCCTCGAGGTGCTGCAGCCCGACGGTACCACCGCCTACACGCGCAACGGCCAGCTGCATCTCAGCCGCGACGGCGAGATCGTGAACGCCGACGGCCTGGTGATCCAGCCCGCGATCACGGTTCCCGAGGGTGCGCAGTCCCTCACCATCGGCAAGGACGGCACCGTGTCGGTGGTGCTCCCGGGCGAGGCAGAGGCGCAGCAGATCGGCTCCCTGACCCTCACGGACTTCATCAACTCCGCCGGGCTGCAGGCCATCGGCGGTAACCTGTTCCTCGAGACCACGGCCTCGGGCAGCCCCACCAACGGCACGCCCGGCCTCGACGGGCTGGGCACCATCGAGCAGGGCAACCTGGAGAACTCGAACGTGGAAGTCGTGGAGGAGCTGGTGAACATGATCACGACGCAGCGTGCCTACGAGATGAATGCCAAGGTCATTTCGACCAGCGACCAGATGCTGGGCTACATCTCGCAGAACCTGTAACAGGACCCGGCGATGACACGATTCATTGTTGACTCCACGCCGGCAGCGCGCCGCGCCGGCAGCGTGCTCGTTGCGCTGCTGGCATCCGCGATTGCCGGCTGCGCCGCGCCCCGGTTGCAGGAAATGCCCGACGATCCGGCGTACGCACCGCTCACCGCCAACACGCCGGCGCCTGATTTCCACGCGCAGGGCGCAATCCGGTACGCCCGTTTCGGTTCCTCGCTGTTCTCCGACCGGCGCGCCGCGCAGGTCGGTGACATCATCACCGTGCGCCTGATCGAGCGCACCCAGGCCAGCAAGGATGCCGACACCGCGGTCCGCAAGGAGAGCGACCTGCAGTTCAACGCCGGCACGATGCTCGGCAACGACTTTGCCGGCGGCGAGCACAGCCTCGAAACCGACGTGCAGCAGAGCCGCGATTTCGAGGGCAACGCCGAGAGTTCTCAGAGCAACAGCCTGAGCGGCAGCATCGCGGTCACGGTTACCGAGGTGACGCCGAACGGGCTGCTGCGGGTGCGCGGAGAGAAGTGGTTGCAGCTCAATCGTGGCCAGGAATACATCCGCCTGAGCGGCCTGGTGCGTCAGGAAGACCTCGCGCCCGACAACTCGGTGCCATCGACCAGGCTCGCCGATGCGCGCATCGGCTACAGCGGCACCGGTGAACTGGCGCAGTCGAACAACATGGGCTGGCTGGGCAAGTTCTTCAACTCCGGGGTGTGGCCGCTATGAGCAAGGCAATCCCGCTGGCCCGGCTGCGCACCTCACTGGCGCGGCGCGCCTCATTTCTCGGCGCGGTCGCGCTGGTCCTGCTGTCCTGCGCCGGTGTCGCCCGCGCCGAGCGGCTGAAGGACATCGCCGCGCTCGCGGGCGTGCGCAACAACCACCTGATCGGTTACGGGCTCGTGGTCGGACTCGACGAGACCGGCGACCAGACCACGCAGGCGCCGTTCACCTCGCAGTCGTTGATGCGGATGCTGCGCCAGTTCGGCATCGCGCTGCCCGAAGGCATGCGCCTGCAATTGAAGAACATCGCCGCCGTGGCGGTGCACGCGCAGCTGCCGCCGTTCGCCAAGCCGGGCCAGACGATCGACGTGACGGTCTCCTCGCTGGCCAATGCGAAGAGCCTGCGCGGCGGCACGTTGCTGCTGACGCCCCTGAAGGGCGTCGACGGCGAGGTGTATGCGCTCGCCCAGGGCGATCTCGTCGTCGGCGGTTTCGGCGCCGAGGGCCAGGACGGCTCGCGCGTCACGGTCAACGTCGTGAACGCGGGGCGCATCGCCAACGGGGCAATCGTCGAGCGCGGCGTGGAGACTTCCTTCACTCAGGGCAGTGAGCTGCAGTTCAACCTGCTTCGTCCCGATTTCACCACCGCCAAGCATGTGGCCGAGCGGATCAACGGGATGCTGGGCTCGGACGTGGCGAACGCGCTGGATGCCGGCACGGTGCACGTGCGCGGGCCGCAGGATGCGGACCAGCGCGTGTCCTTCGTCTCGCTGCTGGAGAACCTCGAGGTGGAGCCGGGCGAGGCGCCGGCGCGCGTGGTCATCAATTCGCGCACCGGCACCATCGTCGTCGGCAATCACGTCTCGGTCGAGCCGGTGGCGGTCACGCACGGCAGCATGACGGTGGTGGTTACAGAGAACCCGCAGGTCAGCCAGCCTGGCCCCTTCGGCGGCCTGGGACGCACGGTCGTCACGCCGCAGTCGGACGTCCAGATCGACCAGGAAGGCAACCGCATGTGGAAGCTGGCGGGCGTCACCACGCTCGACCAGCTGGTCGAGGCCGTCAACAGCGTGGGTGCGGCGCCGGGAGACCTGATGGCGATCCTCGAGGCGCTGAAGCAGTCGGGCGCGCTGCGCGCCGACCTGATCGTGATCTGAGGGGCGCATCGCGATGGGCCGGGACGCGGGATCATGAGCGTGGCAGGCGCCCCGGCGCAGAGCGCGGCTCCCGCCGCATGGACCGACCTGGCAGGCCTGCATTCGATCACCGCGCTCGGGCGCGCCGACCGTGGCGCCGGACTGCAGGCTGCGGCGCGGCAGTTCGAATCGTTCTTCGTGACGCAGTTGCTGAAAGGGATGCGCTCGGCCAACGAGATCTTCGCCGCCGACAACCCGATGAACACCAACGAGATGCAGTTCCGCCAGGACATGCTCGACCAGCAGCTCGGCGTCTCGCTGGCGCAGGGCCGCGGGCTCGGGTTGGCCGAGGTGCTCGGGCGGCAGTTGCGCCAGCAGTTCGGCGCGCCGGAGACCGCCGTGGCAGGCGCCGGCACCTCCGTGGAGGCCCAGCTCGAGGCGCGCCGCATCGACGCCGCGCCGCGCGAGCCGGCGCCTGCGTTGCTGCCGCGCGTGGCGCGCGCCGCGCTGCCGCCGGTGGTGAGCAGCGCCCTGCGGATACTGGAGCCGGTCGCGCAGCAGGCGCGCGAAAAAATCGCCGCCGGCCTGTTTTCCGGCAAGGAAGCCTTCGTGCGCGCGGTGCTGCCCGAGGCGCGCCGGGCCGCCCGGGCGCTCGGCATCGATCATCGCGTGCTGATCGCGCAGTCGGCGCTGGAAACCGGGTGGGGCCAGTCGATCCTGAGCGACCACGCGGGGCACAGCAGCCACAACCTGTTCAATATCAAGGCCGGCAGCTACTGGGAAGGGCGCTCGGTCGGCGTCACGACGCTGGAGTTCAGCAACGGCATACCGCAGCAGCAGCGCGCGCGCTTTCGCGCCTACGGTTCGTTTGCCGAGAGCTTTGCCGACTACATCGCGCTGCTGAAGGGCCAGCCGCGCTACGCCGCTGCGCTCGCCAACGCCGATGATCCGGCGCGCTTCATGCGCTCGCTGCAGCAGGCCGGCTATGCGACCGATCCGGCGTACGCGCACAAGGTGATGCAGCTGCTCGCCGACGACGCGATAGCAGGGGCGGGGTGAGCCATGGCGGACCTGCTGCGCATCGCCACGACGGGCCTGCTCGCCTACCAGGGCTCGCTGAACACCACCGGCCACAACATCGCCAACGCCGGCGTGGAGGGTTACAGCCGCCAGCGCGCGGAGCTGGTGTCGCTGCCCGGGCAGAACCTCTCGGGCGCCGTGTTCGGCAACGGTGTCGACATCGCCACGGTCTCGCGCATCGTCGACCAGTTCGTGACCAGCCAGCTGCGCACGGACACCTCGGTGTATTACCGCGCCGAGGCGCTGAATGGCTGGAACGAGCAGATCGACGCGTTGTTCGCGGATTCGTCGATCGGCATATCGGATCGCATCGATGCCTTCTTCGGCGCGCTGCAGGATGGCGCCAGCGATCCGCAGTCCATCGCCGTGCGCACCGTGGTGCTCGACTCGGCCACGACACTGACGCAGCGCTTTCAGACGCTCTATGGGCGCCTGGAGGACATGAACGACGGACTCAACACGCAGCTCACGGCGCTGGCGAAAGAAATCACCGCGCTCGCCGACGGCGTCGCCGAGCTCAACCGCCAGATCGCGCTGCGCATCGACAGCACCCGCAACGGTGAGCACGAGCCCAACGACCTGCTGGACCAGCGCGATCGGTTGATCGAGCGGCTGGCCGGCCTCGTCGATGTGCAGGCGGTAGCCGACGGCAGCGCGATCAACCTCTATCTCGGCAAGGGCCACGCGCTGGTGACGGGCACGCAGGTGAGCGCGGCCGTCGCGGTGCCGGACCGCTTCGATCCCGGCAAGCTGCAACTCGCCCTGGAGATCAACGGCGCGACCTCGGTGGTCAGCTACGCGGCGACCGGCGGCGAGGTCGGCGGGCTGCTGGCCTTTCGTGACGAGCTGCTCTACCCCGCGTTCAACGCGCTCGGTCGCGTCGCGCTGGCGCTCACGGACGACATCAATGCGCAGAACCAGCTCGGCGTCGACCGCGACGGCGACCTGGGCGGGCTGGTGTTCAGCGACGTCAACGAGCAGATAGCTGCGGTGCTGCGCGCGCGACCGGCGAGCGACAACGATCCGGCCTCCACCGGCGGCGTGCGCGTGTTCATCGAGGACACCGCGAAGCTCACCACCAGCGATTACCGGCTCGACATCGGCAGCGACGGCTCGTCGTGGCGGCTGGTGCGGCTGCAGGACGCCACGCTGGTGGCGAGCGGCGCGAGCCTCGGTGACACGCTCGTCACCGTCGACGGCTTCACGCTGGACCTGAACCTGAGCGAGCTGCCCCCGGGCAACTTCGTCGCCGGCGACAGCTTTCTCATCGAGCCCACCCGGCGTGGCGCGCAGTTCGTCCGCACGGTGATGTCGCGCGCCGAGGACCTGGCGCTCGCCGCTCCCGTGCGTGCCGCCGCGCTGACCGGCAACCTGGGCACCGGCTCCGTCGCGCCGGGTGATACCTTCGACACGGGCACCGCGATCTTCGCCACGCCGGGACAGCTCTCGCCGCCGTTGCTGATACGCTTCAGCAGCGCGACGCAGTTTGACGTGCTCGATGCGAACACCTCGGCGGTGCTGGTCGCCGGCCTCGGCTTCATTCCCGGGACGGCGAACACCCTGTTCAGCCGCGACAGCGTGGATCCGGATTACTTCGGCTTCCAGGTCGTGCTCGCGGGCGAGCCGGCGGCGGGCGATGCCTTTCGCATCGACTACAACGGCAGCGGGACATCGGACAATCGCAACGCGTTGCTCATGGCGGCGCTCCAGTCGGCCGACAAGATGGGCAACGGCAGCGCCACTTACCAGGACGCCTACCGCGACCTCGTGGCCGCGACCGGGAGTCTGACGCAGCGCTCGCGCATCGACATGCAGTCGAGCCTCGCGGTGCTGGACCAGACGCGCGAGCGGCGCGAGAGCCTCTCGGGCGTGAACCTCGACGAGGAGGCCGCCAACCTGATCCGCTTCGAACAGGCGTACAATGCCTCGGCACAGGTAATCAGCGTGGCGCGCTCGGTGCTCGACGCGCTGTTCGACGCGCTCGGTTGAGAGAAGGCCAATGCGTATCTCGTCGATGCATATATTCAACACGGGCGTGCGTCACATCACGAACGCGCAGGCCGAGGTCGCGCGCGCCCAGGAGCAGATCTCCTCCGGCAAGCGCGTGCTGACGCCGGCCGACGATCCGGCGGCCGCGGCGCTGGCGCTGGGGATTCGACAGGAGAAGGCCCTCAGCGCGCAGTACCAGCGCAATGCCGATCTCGCGGAAAGCGACCTGCAACAGCAGGATGCGCAGCTCGAGGCCGTCGAGAACGTGCTGCTCCAGTTGCGCGAGTTCGCGCTGCAGGCGGGCAATGGCACACTGTCGGTCAATGAACGCCGCACGATCGTGGCAGGCATCGAGCAGGCCGGACAGCAGCTGCTGTCCATTTTCAATACCCGCAGCGCCTACGGCGATTATCTCTTCGCCGGTTTCAGCGGCGACACGCAGCCCTTCGTGCAGAGCGCCGCAGGACGTGTCGACTACGCCGGCGACGACGGCGAGCGCAGGGTCGCGATCGGCGCGGGGCTCCAGGTGCAGTGGCGCAACAGCGGGCGCGAGCTGTTCGTCGACATCCCCGCCGCGACGAACACCTTCGTCACGCGCAACGTGGCGCTCAACAGCGGCAGCGGCGACGTCTCCGCCGGGCGCATCGTGGACCAGGCGGCCTACGATGCCGTCTATCCCGACGACCTGGTGGTGCGCTTCGGCATTGCGCCGGGAACGTACCAGGTCGATCGCATCGATCGTACGACGGGGGCGGCCAGTATCGTGTTGCCACCGCAGCCCTATGTCGATGGCGCACCGTTGACCATCACTGTCGCCGGCGCCGAGGTGCGCATCACGGGCTCGCCGGCGCCGGGTGACGAGTTCGTGCTGGAGGCGAGCGCGACGCAGTCGCTGCTGCTCACGGTCCAGCGCCTGGCGGACGGTCTGCGCAACATTCCCGACACCGAGGCGGGCGCGATCGAGCGCCAGCGGGTGGTCGCCGAGGCCCTGAACGCGATCGAGCGCTCGGAGCAGTCGGTCACGGCGAGCCGCGCCTCGCTCGGGCCGCGACTGAACCTGCTGGACGATGCGCGCGCCGAGCAGACCGCGCTCGACCTGATCAACGACGAGGCGCTGTCGGACCTGGTGGACCTCGATTTCGATGAAGCCGCGAGCCGGCTCTCGTTCCAGAGTTTCGTGCTGGAGGCCGCGCAGCAGAGCCTGGCGAAGATAGCCAACCTGTCGCTGTTCAATTTCCTGCGCTGAGTCCGGGCGATGCCACACGCGGGCGTGGGTCCGGCTTCAGCCGGACAATCGTCCGCATGAATGCGGACCTACGTCTTCTGGCCGCATGAATGCGGACCTGCGCCGTCTGACCGCACGAATGCGGACCTACCCCTTCGGCTGGACCTCGTGGTAGACGGATATCGCCTTGCGGTGATGACGCGCCGCGGTGGCGACCTCGCTCGCGGTGGTCAGCTCCCGGCGCGCGGCCGCTGCATGGGCCTCGTTCACGGCCAGCAGGAGCTGCAGGGCCCTGCGGCGCAGTGCCGCGGTGTGGGCTTCGAGCGGGAAGGCATCGAAGAACTCTTCGATGCAGCGGGTGCGCTGCGCGCCGAGTTCCGCCACATCGGCCGGCGTTTCACCCGCCAGCGCCGCGGCCAGTGCGGCATCGATCGAGGCGATCCGGTCCCAGGTATCGCGCAGTCGCGCCGGCAGTGCCGCGCGCACGCCGGCGGCATCGGATTCCATCAGTTACCGCCGCCCGGGTTGCGGCCGATGATGCTCGCGGTGTTCTGCAACTGCTGGAGCAGGTAGTCGCCGCTGCTCTGCAGCCCCGCGACCAGTGCATCGAGGGCGGAAAAACGCGCGCGATACTGGGCTTCGAGCTTCTCGAGGCGGAGTTCCAGCTTGTCGCGTTCGGTCCCTATCGCCTCGAGTTGCCGGTCCAGCCCTTCGGTGCGCGTGGCGAGTGTGCCGCCCCGGTCGAGCAAGCCACCGAGCATGTCCTCTAATCGCTTCGCGACGCCGCTTTCCGCGGTGAACAGCGTGCCGACGCCGGCAAAATCATCCTTCAGCGCGGCATCGAGCTTCGCGGTGTCGAGCTTCAGCGTTCCGTCGCGCTGGGTCTGGATGCCCAGCTCGGCCAGCGATCCCGGCGTCCCGTCACCGATGCCCGCGGCGCCGATGATCGTGCGCAGCCGTGAGGAGATGCTGCGTACCGTGGCGTCCCCGTTCAGTGCGCCCGCGGTTCCCGCCTCGGCGTTGTAGGCGGAAACGTCCCTGATCGCGCTGACCACCTCGTTATACGCCGCGACGAAGGCCCTGATGCGGGCGGCAACGCCGTTGTTGTCGAGGGCGATGCCGAGGGTTTCGACATCCGGATTCAGCGGATCCGCAGGGTCCTTCAGCGCCGTGATGGTGACGCCGTCGATCACGTCGCTGAAAACGTTGCTGCTGCTGAACGCCGTCTGCCCGTCCACTGCGATGCGCGCGTCGAGCGCCGCCTGCTGCTCGTCGAGCTGGCTGTTGGCGATGTCGGCGGCGGAGAAATAGAAACGTGAGAGCCCCAGCGCGTCGGTATTGTTCGCGTCGGCGTCGCTGACGCTGATCCCGATGGTGTTGGCGCTACCGGTTTCGTCGGCTGCCAGCGCCAGGCGCGCCACGGTGCCGGCAGCAGCGTTTTGCGGATCGCGCGCCACCACGAGCAGCGAGGCGCTGAGGCCGGCATTGTCGGCAGCGTCGTTGATCAGGGTCTTCAGTTCGGCGAGGGTGGTGCTGGCCGTGGTGGTGACCTGGAATGACGCGCTGCCGACCGAGATCGTCAATGTTCCTGCGCCCACGGTATCGTTCGCGCTCGCGAAGTCGGCGGTGCTCACCAGTTTCTGGGCGCGCGCCGTGTTCAGCACCTGCACCGCGTATTGCCCCGAGACCGCGCGCTCGCCCGCGGTGGCGCTGAAATACTTGCTGTTGCCCGTCGATACCGTGCGAGCCCGCAGGGCACTCGCGTCCCCGAGCGTGGCCACGGCGGAGCGGAACTTGTCGAGCGCACTCTTCAGCGAGCCGAAGGCCGAGATATCGGCCTGGATGCTGGCTTCCTTGCTGGCGAGACTGTTGCTGCGTGGCGTGCCTTCGGCGCTGATCAATTTCGTGACCAGGGTTTCGAGATCGAGTCCCGAACCCACGCCCAATGATCCGATACTGGCCATGGCTGCCGTTTCTCCTGTGGATCGCCCGCCGCGCCGCGTCCGGACCCGACGGCGAACTGCCGGTCATTACACCTCAGGCCGGTTCGCGGGGCAACACGCCGGGGTGATCAGTGCGCTACTGCAGCAATGCCAGCGTCTGCTGTGGCAGCGCGTTGGCCTGTGCCAGTACCGAGATGCCGGCCTGCTGCAGGATCGAGGCGCGGGTCAGGTTCGCCGTCTCGGCGGCGAAATCCGCGTCCTGGATGCGGCTGCGCGCGGCGGTCACGTTCTCGGTCACGTTCTGCAGGTTCGAGATCGTGCTGAGCAGGCGGTTCTGCACGGCGCCGAGATCGCCGCGCGTGGCGTCGATGAACTGCAGCGCCGCGTCCACGACCGCCAGCGCATCCTGCGCGCCCTGCTGGGTGCCGATGTCGATGCTGGCCACGCTGCTCAGCGCGCTGGAGTTGGTGAGGGCCGTGAAGATGCCGCCGGTGGCGCTGGTGGTGGTCGCCGAGAAGGCCTGGTAGCTGGTGAAGCTCAGGGTGGCGCCTACCGTTGCCGAATCGGCAATGCCGATTTCGGGATGCAGCAACGCCGCGGCGCCCGAGGCGCCGGACAGCGTGGCATGCTGAAAGCCGCTGTGGGCGTAGTTCTCGACGAAGATGTCGCGGCCTTCCTCGTTGACGAGGCTCAGGGTGGCGCCGTTGGAGGTCGCCGTGACGCCGCTGGCGGCGGAGCTGGCGTTGATCGCGTCGGCCAGCGATGACAGGTCCGAGACATCCGTGACCAGCACGCTGATGCTGGCGGTGTAGTTCGTGCTTCCCGAGCGCGTGCCGATGGTCATCGCCACGGTGCCCGCCCCGGACTCGATGATGGCGAAACTCGCCGTGGTGCGCGCGGTCAGGCTCACGCCGGTGTTGGCGCCGACCGCCTCGACCTGGCTGGCGATCTGGTCGCCGGTGGCGCCGACGGCGATCGAGATCGTGCTGCTGCCGAGATTGCCCGCGAGCGTCAGGTTCTGCGCATCGACGTTGTTGGCCGGCGCCGTGCCCACGACCGCGGTCGCGGCATCGATGTCGCCGCTGCTGGCGATGGTGTTGGCGCCGATGCTGGTCGCGCGCGAGTTGGCGATGCTGATCGAGATGGTCTCGTTGGCGTTGGAGCCGACCTGGAAGGCCTCGGTGCCGAAAGTGCCGTCGAGCAGCTTGCGACCACCGAAGGTGGTGGTCTCGGCGATGCGGTTGATCTCCTGCTGCAGCTGCGACACTTCGGCCTGCAGCGCGGCGCGCTCGGTGCCGGACTGGCTGCCGTTGGCCGACTGGATCGACAGTTCGCGCATGCGTTGCAGCAGTTCGCCGGTCTCGGCCAGCGCGCCCTCGGCGGTCTGCGACAGCGAGATGCCGTCGTTGGCATTGCGCACGGCCTGGTTGAGGCCACGGATCTGCGAGGTGAAGCGGTTGCTGATGGCCAGCCCCGCGGCATCGTCCTTGGCGCTGTTGATGCGCAGGCCCGAGGACAGCCGTTGCAGCGAGGTCGCCAGCGACTGCCCGCTCTTGTCGAGGTTGCGCTGGGCGTTCAGCGACGGGATGTTCGTGTTGATGATCTGCGGCATGGTGCTTCCCGTGTCCTTGTCTCTTGGTGCCTGGCCTCAGGCCTGTTCGTCCAGGAGCAGGCCTGATGGCGGCAGCGCACCGCTGCCCTGCTGTGTCATCTCGCGCATCGCGACGGCGATGCGCACCGCGGTTTCGGAAGGGATCTGGCGGATCAGTTCCTCGGTCTCGGCGTCATAGACCGACACTACCGTGCGGTCCAGTTCCTCCCTGATCTCGAAGGAAAGAGACCTCTGCTCGGGATGGATGTGCCGGCTCGCCTGCTCGAGCAGTTGCTGCAGGTCCTCCAGCGGTGCCTTCGCTCCAGCGGCGGCGGCCAGCGCGGGAGTGGCGGCGGGCGCGGGCGTTGAGCTGGCCGCGCTGGCCGCACTCGCTGGCTTCGGTTGTGCATCCTCGGCCACGGCCTTGCCCCTGCCTGCGATCGGCTGGTTCTGGCCGTATGCGATGCGCGACGTGTCCATGATCGAATCCCTCTTCAGGGCGAGGGCGGCGGGGCAGAGCGGCGCTCTGCCCCGTCGACTTCATGCCCCGAAGTCATGCCCCTGTTACTGGAGCAGGGCCAGCGTCTGCTGTGGCAGCGCGTTGGCCTGTGCCAGTACCGAGATGCCGGCCTGCTGCAGGATCGAGGCGCGGGTCAGGTTCGCCGTCTCGGCGGCGAAATCCGCGTCCTGGATGCGGCTGCGCGCGGCGGTCACGTTCTCGGTCACGTTCTGCAGGTTCGAGATCGTGCTGAGCAGGCGGTTCTGCACGGCGCCGAGATCGCCGCGCGTGGCGTCGATGAACTGCAGTGCCGCGTCCACGACCGCCAGCGCATCCTGCGCGCCCTGCTGGGTGCCGATATCGATGCTGGCCACGCTGCTGAGCGTGCTGGAGTTGGTGAGGGCCGTGAAGATGCCGCCGGTGGCGCTGGTGGTGGTCGCCGAGAAGGCCTGGTAGCTGGTGAAGCTCAGGGTGGCGCCTACCGTGCTGGAGTCGGTCGACCCCTCGGTCAGGGTGACCGCCGCGCCCGATGCACCCGTCAGCGTGGCCGTCTGGTTGCCGGCGGTGCTGTTGGCGAAGTCGCCGACGAAGATGTTGCGGCCTTCCTCGTTGACGAGGCTCAGGGTGGCGCCGTTGGAGGTCGCCGTGACGCCGCTGGCGGCGGAGCTGGCGTTGATCGCGTCGGCCAGCGATGACAGGTCCGAGACATCCGTGACCAGTACGCTGACGCTGGCGCTGTAGCTCGTGCTGCCCGAGACCGAGCCGATGTTGAAAGACAGCGTGCCAGCCGTGGCGACGGCAAAGGTCGCGGTGGTGCGCGCGGTCAGGCTCACGCCGGTGTTGGCGCTGACCGCCTCGACCTGGCTGGCGATCTGGTCGCCGGTGGCGCCGGCGGCGATCGAGATCGTGCTGCTGCCGAGGTTGCCCGCGAGCGTCAGGCTCTGCGCGTCGATGTTGTTCGGCTGCACGGCCGCGTTGGCCGCAACGGCCGCATCGATGTCGCCGCTGCTGGCGATGGTGTTGGCGCCGATCGCGGTCGCGCGCGAGTTGGCGATGCTGATCGAGATGGTCTCGTTGGCGTTGGAGCCGACCTGGAAGGCCTCGGTGCCGAAGGTGCCGTCGAGCAGCTTGCGACCGCCGAAGGTGGTGGTCTCGGCGATGCGGTTGATCTCCTGCTGCAGCTGCGAGACCTCGGCCTGCAGCGGCCGCGCTCGGTGCCGGACTGGCTGCCGTTGGCCGACTGGATCGACAGTTCGCGCATGCGTTGCAGCAGTTCGCCGGTCTCGGCCAGCGCGCCCTCGGCGGTCTGCGACAGCGAGATGCCGTCGTTGGCGTTGCGCACGGCCTGGTTCAGGCCGCGGATCTGCGAGGTGAAGCGGTTGCTGATGGCCAGCCCCGCGGCATCGTCCTTGGCGCTGTTGATGCGCAGGCCCGAGGACAGCCGTTGCAGCGAGGTCGCCAGCGACTGCCCGCTCTTGTCGAGGTTGCGCTGGGCGTTCAGCGACGGGATGTTCGTGTTGATGATCTGCGGCATGGTGTATCTCCAAAGTGTGCCCCGAAAGGGCTCAGGTGATTGATTTCCGTTTCATCGGCCAGCCGCCAATTGCGGCGCTCGTTTCCCGTATCGGCGCAGGTCGGGGAAACTTTAAAAAAATTTTCAGCCGCCGGTTCGGCTCGGGGCGTGTGCGTGTCATCATTGAGTCCAGGGTCCGGCGGTGCCCGTTCGGCAGGCATTGGCCCACCGGCAGCCGGCCGGTTTTCCCCAGGGTTCGAGAATCGAGCAGCCACCCGGACAGTCGATGAGGAATCAGGACGTGTACAGCAAGGGCGCCCTGGCGCAGTACCAGAAGATCAATGCGCAGACCGGCGTGGTGGATGCGGATCCGCATCGATTGATCCAGCTTCTGCTCGATGGTGCCATCGACCGCATCGCGCAGGCCAAGGGTGCCCTGGCCTGCGGCGATACCGAGGCTGTCGGCGTTGCCCTGGGCAAGGCGCTAGGGATCATCAGCGGGTTGCAGGGCTGCCTGGACAAGGAGGCCGGTGGCGAGATCGCGGCCAACCTGGATCGGCTCTACGACTACATGACGCTGCGCCTCATGGACGTGCACCGCGGGCAGAGCGTCGAGCCCCTCGACGAGGTGGGTGCATTGCTGGGCACCATCCGCAGTGGCTGGGAGGGTATTCGCGGGCAGTCCACCACGTCCTGAGAGCTGGAGTGTCATCTTTTTGACAGAATGTCCCGGGTTAGTGCCCGTGAATCTGTCGGTTTGCGGTATTCGCCATCTATAATCGATCCGTGAGCAGCGCCATCCGGCGCTCGCCAGGGATCAGACGAGCGCATGCCGAACCGTACCCACATCCTGCTGCTGGATCACGACGCCGCGCGCCGCGCGACCGCCTCCGCCATTCTCGGCTTCCTCGACGAATCCCACGTCGCGCTCGGGGCGCTCCCCGCGGCGCGCGAGGAGCCGCCACAGGTGGTGTTGCTGGCCGCCGACGGCGAGGGCTTCGATCTCGAGGCGACGCTCGAGGCGCTGGCGGCACTGGACCCCGGCGTGCCGGTGGTGATCACCGCGGCGCCCGCCGCAGGCGTCGCGCCGGGGCGTCACGAAGCGATGCTGATCGGCACGTTGGGTTGGCCCTTCGCCTACCCCCCCCTGGTCGATGCGCTGCACCGCGCGCGCGTCTACCGCGAGCAGTACGCGCTGGGGCGCGGTCGCGGCAACGGCGAGTTGAAGCTGTTTCGCGAGCTGGTGGGTGTCAGCGCGGGCTTGCGCGCCGTGCGCCGCATGATGAGCCAGGTAGCCGATACCGATGCCACGGTGCTGGTGCTCGGCGAATCCGGTACCGGCAAGGAGGTGGTGGCGCGCAGTCTCCATGCCCACAGCCGCCGCCGCAACGGTCCCTTCGTGCCGCTCAATTGCGGCGCGATCCCGGGCGAACTGCTCGAAAGCGAGCTCTTCGGGCATGAGAAGGGATCATTTACCGGCGCCGTCAGCAGCCGCGCGGGCCGTTTCGAACTGGCGCAGGGTGGCACGCTGTTCCTCGACGAGATCGGGGACATGCCGCTCGCGATGCAGGTGAAACTGCTGCGCGTGCTGCAGGAGCGCCGCTTCGAGCGTGTCGGCGGCAGCCAGACCCTGGAAGCGGACGTGCGCATCGTCTGCGCGACCCACAAGAACCTGGAGGAAATGATCGCCAAGGGCAGTTTCCGCGAGGATCTCTACTACCGCATCAACGTGTTCCCGATCGAGATGCCGCCGTTGCGCGAGCGCACCGAGGATCTTCCCCTGCTGGTCAACGAGCTCACCGCGCGGCTGGAGCGCGAACAGCGCGGCGGCGTGCGCTTCAGTGCCGCGGCGCTGGCTTCCCTGCAGCGCCACCCGTGGGCGGGGAATGTGCGCGAGCTCGCGAACCTGGTCGAGCGCATGGCGATCATGCATCCCGACGCGGTGGTCGGGGCGCGCGACCTGCCGCCGAAATTCCGCCATCTCGAGGCGCACGAGGAGGACGACGTAGCGCTGCCCGCGGCCCCGGAGCCGCTCGAGACGGCGGCCCCCGCGTCCACGTCCGGATTGCTGCCCGTCAACGGGCTGGACCTCAAGGAGTACATCCAGGATCTCGAAAAGAGCCTGATCGAGCAGGCGCTGGACGATTGCAGCGGCGTGGTCGCGCGGGCGGCCGACCGGCTGCGCCTGCGGCGCACCACCCTGGTCGAGAAGATGCGCAAGTACGATCTGCTGAACCCCGCGACCGCCGCGGCGGAAGCTTGACCCATTGGTGTTGATCTCCGGGAACCTGTTCCAGGCATCCGGAATATAGAAGCAAAAAAATCGGGCATGTGAATTGCTAGGCTTTGCCGGAACGTCAAATTTCCGGGTGGTGGTCAGATGCCTGAGCAGTTGCGTCGGGTTCCGGGCAGAGTCCGCGCGGGTGCGGCCCGATGAGCGCATCGCTCGCGCATGCGCGCGACACCGTCCCCGGGTCGGTCCGCGACAGCGCCGAAATCCAGGCGGCGTTCGCGCTGTTCAACCAGGTTTCCGCCGAGCTCAGCGACTCCTACCGCCTGCTCGAGCGCCGCGTCGAGGAACTCTCCTCGGAGCTCGAGCAGGTCGATCGTGCGCGGCTGCGTGAACTGGAGGGCAAGGAGCGCGTCTCGGAGCGCCTGCGCAGCCTGCTCGACCTGCTGCCCGGCGGCGTGGTCGTGCTCGACCGCCACGGCATCGTCTGCGACTGCAACCCCGCCGCGCGCGAGATGCTGCAGGGCGGCGTGCTCGGGGAGCGCTGGGTCGAGGTGATCCGGCGCTGTTTCGCGCCGCGTCACGACGACGGGCACGAGATATCGCTCGCCAGCGGACGCCGCGTCAGTGTGGCCACGCGCTCGCTCGAGCGCGACAAAGGGCAGGTCGTGCTGCTCACCGACCAGACCGAAACGCGCGAGCTGCAGGACCGCCTGAGCCGCCACCAGCGCCTCAACGCGATGGGGCGCATGATGGCGGCGCTGGCGCACCAGCTGCGCACCCCGCTGGCCGCCGCGATGCTCTACGCCTCGAATCTGCGCGACGCGCAACTGACGCCGGAGCAGACGCGCAAGTTCTCGGCGAAGATCCTCTCGCGCCTGACCCACCTCGAGCGCCAGGTGCGGGACATGCTCATCTTCGTGCGTGGCGATGTGGCGCTGGAGAACGTCAGCAGCCTCGGGGAGCTGTTCGAGGATCTCGCCGCCTCGATGGAAGCGCCGCTGGCCAGTGCGCAGGCGCGCTGCGAGCAGCGCATCGACTGTGACCGCACGCTGCAGCTGCTGTGCAACCGGGAAGTGCTCTCGGGGGCCTTGCTGAACCTGGTGAGCAATGCGCTTCAGGCCGCGGGGCAGGGCGCGCTGATCGCGGTGCAGGCGGCGCTGCGCGAGGGCCGCTTGTGCATCAGCGTGTGCGACAACGGGCCCGGGATGAGCCCCGAAGTGCTCGCGCAGATCGGGGACGGCTTCTTCACCACCAAACCCCAGGGCACGGGCCTCGGGCTCGCGGTGGTGCGGGCGGTGGCGCGCGCGCACGGCGGGGAGCTCGAGATCCGCTCGGTGCCGGGGCAGGGTACCTGCGCCAGCATGTTGCTGCCGCTGCACGAGCGCGGCGGCGATGCCGCAGGGCGCGCCCGTGCGTGAGCACGACGTGCGCGGCACGCGCGCGCTGATCGTCGAGGACGATGCGGAGCTGCGCGAGGCGCTCGCCGACACCCTGGAGCTGGCGGGCTGTCGCGTGCTGGCCGCAGCCGGTGCGCCCGAGGCGCTCGCGCTGCTCGCGCAGAATGCGGTCGATGTCGTGGTGTCCGATGTCAACATGAGCGACATGGACGGCCACGAACTGCTGCGACGCATCCGCACGCTGCATCCGCAGGTGCCGGTGGTCCTGATCACGGCTTTCGGCAGCATCGAGCGTTCGGTGCAGGCGATGCGCGACGGGGCCTCCGACTACCTGGTGAAACCCTTCCAGCCGGCGCAGCTGCTCGAGGTGATCGCGCGCTTCGGCGTCGGGGCAGGCAGCGGCGACGAGGATCCGGTGGCGGTGGCGCGCGAATCGGTCGAGCTGCTGCAGCTGGCGCGACGCGTCGCCACGACCGACTCCACGGTGCTGTTATGCGGCGAGAGCGGCACCGGCAAGGAAGTGCTGGCGCGCTACATACATCGCCATTCGGGCCGCAGCGAACGCGCCTTCGTGGCGATCAACTGCGCCGCGATTCCCGAGAACATGCTGGAGGCGATGCTCTTCGGCCACGACAAGGGCGCTTTTACCGGCGCCTACACCGCCATGCCCGGCAAGTTCGAGCAGGCCGACGGCGGCACCCTGCTGCTCGACGAGATCTCCGAGATGGATGTCTCGCTGCAGGCCAAGCTGCTGCGCGTGCTGCAGGAGCGCGAGGTGGAACGCCTGGGGGGACGCCGGCCGCAGGCCGTGGACGTCAGGGTCATAGCCACCACGAACCGCGAACTGCGCGCCGCGGTCGCCACCGGGCGTTTTCGCGAGGATCTCTATTACCGGCTCAGCGTATTCCCGCTGCGCTGCCTGCCGCTGCGCGAGCGCGGCGACGACATCCTGCCGCTCGCCCAACGGCTGGTGAGCCGGCATGCGGTGAAGATGCACCACGTGCCGGTGCAGTTCGACGCGGGCGCGGTGCGCGCATTGCTCGCACATCCGTGGCCCGGCAACGTGCGCGAACTGGACAATGCGATGCAGAGGGCGCTGATCCTGCAGGGCGGCGTCGTGGTGTCGGCGGCACACCTGCGCCTCGAGCCGGTGGCATCATCGGCGAACTTCGGCGAACCCCCTCCAGCGGCGCAGCCGAAACCTTCAGAGGATTCCGATGAGCAGGCAAGCGGGCTGAACGGCGACCTGCGCCTGCGCGAGTTCGAACTCATCGTCAACATGCTCAAGGACACGCGCGGCAGCAAGGCGACGGCGGCCGAGCGCCTGGGGATCAGCCCGCGCACCCTGCGCTACAAGCTGGCGCGGATGCGCGAGAGCGGGCTGGACGTCGAGGCTGCGCTCCAGGCCTGAGCGTCTCGCGGGAACCCGGGCTCGGCGCGGGCCGTCAGTTGGAGAATTCCGGCTGGAATATGTCCCACAGGATCACGCCGGCACCCATCATCGCGATCAGGATCACGAGGCAGACCGCCACCACGGCGCTCGCGAACAGGAAGCCGCGGTCCTGCGGCACCTTCATCACCGCGGGAATGCCGATGTAGAGCAGGTAAAGGCTCCATGCCACCGAGCCGAGGCCGACCACCATCACGATCGACGGCACGGGGTTGAAGCCGACCACTCCGGCGACCAGCATCGGCACGGCGGTGAAACCGGCCACGGTGATGCCGCGCATCAGCGTCGATTGCGCGCCGTAGCTGGTCGCCATCCAGTGGATCGACCACCCGATGATGCAGACCCATAACACCAGGCCCACGTAGAGCGTTGCGCCCAGGGCAATGCCGCCCGAGCGCGCGAACTTCGTCGCTTCGCCGGAGCCCACCGTCCATCCCATGTGCGTGGTGCCGTAGTACCAGGCAACGGCGGGCAGCACGGCGAGTATCAGGATGGGTAGCAGGTTGCTCGCCCGGTCGGCGACCGCGGCGAGCCGCTGCCACGTGCTGTGAGGGCTGAACAGAATGCCGATTGCGTTGGTGATCATCGTGATGCCCGTGCTCCTGGTGTGTTATGGAATCGAGAAAACGGAGACCGCAAGTACCCCTGCGATCGGCGCGGAATATAGCAGGCGCGGGGGCGGTCTCGCTTGACCTGCGTCAAGCGCGAAAATCAGGTTGGCTCGCTGCCATCGGCCACGGAGCGCAACAGCTCGGCGTCGATGATGTTGATCTCCTTGTTGTCGACCGAGAGCACGCCCAGCTTCTGGAACCGGCTGAGGACACGGCTGACCGTCTCCACCGTGAGGCCCAGGTAGTTGCCGATGTCGGTGCGCGACATCGGCAGGCGGAAATTGGCCGCGGAGAGCTTGCGCCGCTTGTTGCGCGCGGAAATGCTGAGCATCAGCGTGGCGACGCGCTGGTCCGCGGTGTTCTTGCTGAGCAGCGTCAGCAACTGCTGGTCCTCGGCGATCTCCTGGCTCATCAGCTGGAAGAAATGCCGCTGCAGGCTGGGCAGGCGCTGGCTCAGTTCACCGAGCTTGTCGAAGGGTATTTCGCAGACCGCCGCGGTCTCCATCGCGCGCGCCGAGCTGGCGTACTTGTTCTTCGCGATGCCGTCCATGCCGAGGACTTCGCCGGGGAAGTAGAACCCGGTGACCTGCTCCTGGCCGTTGTCGGTGATGGCGTAGGCCTTCACGCTGCCCGAGCGCACCGCGAACACGGAGCCGAAAGGCTGGTCCTGACGGTACAGGTGCTCACCCTTCTGCAGCGGCCGGCTGCGCTGGATGATCTCCTCGAGCTGCTCGACCTCGTGGAGGTCGAGCGCGATCGGCAGGCAGATGCTGTTCAGCCGGCAGTTGCCGCAGTTGATCTGGTAGTCGTGGTGGCAACGATGCCCGGTTGCATTTACGTCATGGGATTTCAGCAATTCCGTCACGGCGCAGCCCCCTCGTGCCGATTCCGCAGTATCGGCCGAGTATAAAGTAGAGGGCATGCCCATGAACAGGCAGCCGCGCCCGCTGACCGGGCCAGGCATCCGCCGGGGAAGGCAGGCTCAGATCGTGCGCGAAAAGCGCTGGCGCGAGGGGTCGAGGTAGGCGTCGAAGACCATGCAGATGTTGCGCACCAGCGGACGGCCCGCCGCGGTCACCCTGATCTGTCCGCCCTCGCTCTCCAGCAGGCCCTCATGCTCCATGGCGTCCAGGCTACGCATCTCGCGCGCGAAGTGGCTGCCGAAGTCGATGCCGTGCCGCTCCCCGGTCTCCCCGGTGTCGATACCCATGCGGCAGATCAGCTGCATGATCACGTCGCGACGCAGATGGTCGTCGGGAGTGAGGCGCAGCCCGCGCTGCACCGGCAGCTTGTCCTGCTCGAGCAGGGCATAGTATTCGTCGACGGTCTTCACGTTCTGGCAGTACAGGTCGGCGGTGCTGCTGATCGAGGACACGCCGATACCGAGCAGTTCGGGCGCCAGCTGCGTCGAATAGCCCTGGAAGTTTCGTTGCAGCGTGCCGTTGTGCAGGGCCTGCGCGAGCTCGTCCTGCGGCTTGACGAAGTGATCCATCCCCACGTAGAGATAGCCGGCGTCGGTCAGCGTGTCGATGATGGTGTGCAGCACCTCGAGCTTCTCGTCCGCGCTCGGCAGCGCCATGCGGTCGATGCTGCGCTGGCTGCTGAAGATCTCGGGCAGGTGGGCATAGCTGTAGCAGGACACACGGTCCGGATCGAGCGCCAGCACTTTCGCCAGTGTCTGCTCCATCGAGGCCGGGCTCTGCAGCGGCAGGCCGTAGATCAGGTCGAAGCTCATCGACTTGAAGCGGTGCTCGCGCACCGCATCGACCAGGTTCTCGACCATGTCGAAGGGCTGGATGCGGTTGACGGCGCGTTGCACCGCCGGGTCGAAATCCTGGATGCCCATGCTGACACGATTGAAGCCGAGGCCCTTGAGCAGTGCGATCGTGCCGGTGTCCACGGAGCGCGGGTCGATCTCGATCGAGTACTCGCGCTCGGGCGCGTCGATGAGCGAGAAATGCTTCGCCAGCCCGTGCATGAGCCGCGTGAGCTCGGCCGGGCTGAGGAAGGTCGGCGTGCCGCCGCCCCAGTGCAACTGGGTCACGCGCCGGCGCCGGTCGAAATGGCGCGAGAGCAGCGCGGTCTCCTTCTCCAGCGCGACGATGTAGCGCTCGGCAACGGCCGCATCGCGGGTGACGATCTTGTTGCAGGCGCAGTAGTAGCAGATGTTGCGGCAGTACGGGATATGCACGTACAGCGAGAGCGGGCCGATGACCGGGGGACGCTCGAGCAGGTACTGCTCGTATTCGCGTGCGCCGAAACTGTCCGTGAACTGCAGCGCGGTCGGGTAGGACGTGTAGCGCGGACCGGGCACGTCGTACTTGCGGATCAGGGCGGGATCCCAGCGAATACGGTCGTCGAATCCATGCCTGGCGAGTTGGATGTCCATGTTCCGTCTTCCGTAATCCGTGCGTGTCACGCCTCTGGCGGGGCCTGCTATTGCCGAGTAGTTTACTCGGCGATTCCCGGGGCGCGTTGACGCACGTCAACGCAATGCGCGGGCGGGAATATTGCCGCGTTCAGTCGGGCATCCCGTGAATCTTGACGAAGGTCAAATCCGTATATGGTTAGCCGTCTATATTTGCTACGTAGTTTTTCGAGTGTTGGAGTAAACAGGAGTGCATCAATGAAAAAAGTGACGAAAATCAGCCTGCTGGCAGCCGCGATGCTGGTGTCGGGAGCCGCCAGCGCGTACGAGGCGGGTGACTGGATCGTGCGCAGCGGTCTCGTGAATGTCGATCCGAATGACGACAGCAGCAACCTGAGCGTCGAGGGCAGCCGCCTCGGCGGCACGCAGGTGGACGTGGACGCAGACACGCAATTGCTGCTGAACGTGACCTACATGGCGTCGAGCCATGTGGGGGTGGAACTGCTCGCGGCAACACCGTTCGAGCACACCGTCAGCACCGGTGGCCTGAGCCAGTACGGCCTGAGCGATGTCGATCTGGGCGAGATCAAGCACCTGCCCCCGACGCTGACAGCGCTGTGGTACCCGATGGCGTCCAGTTCGAAGTTCCAGCCCTTCATCGGCCTCGGTGTCAACTACACCGTGTTCTTCGACGAGGACGTCAGTCGTGAAGCGCAGGATGCGCTCGGTGCGGACAATCTGAGTCTCGATGACTCGTGGGGGCTCGCGGGCCGCGTCGGCATGGACTACATGCTCAACGACTGCTGGTCGTTGCATGCCGGTGCCTACTACCTCGACATCGGCACCGACGCCGAGGTGGATACCGCCCTCGGCACGGCAAAGGTGGACGTCGATGTCGATCCGTGGGTCTACACGCTGGGCCTCGGCTACCGCTTCTGATCCACTCTCTCAGTGGTGATGGTGCAGGGCGTGGGGACCTTGGCCGTGCGGCAACGCGATGGCCAGGGTCCACACCCCGAAAGCGATCACCAGCAGTCCCGCGATTACCCGTAATCCGCGGCGTTGCAGCAGCGCCCTGAGTTCGTTCGCCAGGGCGCCGCTCGCGACGACTGCCGGCAAGGTTCCGAGGCCGAAGGCCAGCATGAGCAGCGCACCCCGTGCCGCGCTCCCCGAGGTTCCCGCCCAGGTCAGCGTGCTGTACACGAGGCCGCAGGGCAGCCAGCCCCAGGCCATTCCCGCCAGCAGCGCCTTGTGCAGCCGGTCGACCGGCATCAGCCGTGCGGCCACGCCCTGCACGTGCCGCCACATGCCGTGACCCGCGCGCTCCAGCAGCGCCAGCGCGTTCAGCCAGCCCGCCAGATAGCAGCCCATCAGCACCAGCAGCACGCCGGCGACGATGCGCAGCACGCGCATGCCCCCGTCGCCGGCGAGCCCACCGGCGGCACCCGCGAAGAGCGCCCCCATGAGGGCGTAGCTCGTGATGCGCCCGAGGCTGTAGCCGGTCAGCAACAGGTAGCGTCGCGCCGGGCGCAGGTCCGGGCCGAGCGCGAAGGCCAGCGCGCCGCTGATGCCGCCGCACATGCCGATGCAATGGGTGCTGCCGAGCAGTCCGAGCAGCAGCGCGGAAAGTATCCCGGCATCCGGTGTCATTGGCGCCCGGCGTCCGCGGCGGGCGGCGGCGTGGCGGGTGTCTCGTCCTTCGGCGCCACGGTGTCGGTGTCGTCGAACAGGATGCTCTGCGAGGCCTTGTCGAGATCGTCGAACTGCCCGCTGTTCACCGACCACAGATAGGCGGCGATCGCCAGCCCGAGCAGGATGGTCGTGACAGGGATCAGGACGTAGATACTATCCATCGGCGCCCACGGGCCTCCGCAACGTGCTGGCACCCGCATCGTTGCGCAGGCGCAGCGCATTGGCAATCACCACCAGCGAGCTCGCCGACATGCCGATTGCCGCCAGCCACGGCGGCACCAGGCCCGCGGCGGCAAATGGCACCGCGGCGAAGTTGTACACGATGGCCCAGGCGATGTTCTGGCGGATGACGTGACGCGCGCGCCGCGCCATCAGGATCGCGTCCGGGATGCGCCTCAGATCGCTCGCGAGCAGCATGCAGTCGGCGTTGGCGCGGGTGACGTCGGCCGCGTTGGCCATCGCGACCGACACCCCGGCGCCGGCCAGCACCGCGACGTCGTTGATGCCGTCGCCGACCATCACCACGCGGCGCCCGGTTGCCTGCAGTTCACGCACGGCGGCGAGTTTCTGCTCCGGAGAGCAGCCGGCGCGCCATTCATCGACGCCGAGCTGCGTGGCGACGCGTTCCACCTCGCCCGCCGCGTCACCGCTGAGCAGTGCCACGCCGAGGCCGGCCCGGCGCAGCGCCGCGATCGCCCCGGTGGCGTCGTCGCGCACGGTGTCGGTGAGCCGGAACCAGGCCAGGGCCTGCCCGTCGCAGGCCAGCAGGATCCATTTGCCGGCCTCCGGCGGGGCGGGCGGATCGCCTGCCAGCGCGAAGCCCGGACGTCCCAGCAGGTAGCGGCAGCCCTCGATCACGCCTTCCAGTCCGCCGCCCGGATGGGCGCGAAAGGCCTCCACCGGGTCGCACGCCTGCGCCGCGAATGCGGCGGCGATCGGGTGCTCGGACAGCGCCTCGAGACTCGCGGCGATGCGCAGGCAGGCCGCCGCGTCGCGCTCGCCGGGCGTGCGCACCTCGGCCAGCCGCACCTCGCCGGTCGTGAGGGTGCCGGTCTTGTCGAATACCACGGTATCGGCGGCGGCCAGCCCGTCCAGCGCGTGGCCGCGGGTGACCAGGAAGCCGCGCGCGCGCAGCGCCGCGGTGGCCGCCGTCATCGCGGCCGGTGTCGCGAGCGACAGGGCGCAGGGGCAGCTCACCACCAGTACCGAGAGCACGATCTCCACGACGCGCGCCGGTTCGTGCTGCAGCCACCACAGCCCGGTCACCACGGACACCAGGATCACCGCGAGCACGAACCAGCGCGAGGAGCGGTCCGCCAGCTGCACGATCGCGGGCTTTTCCTGCTGCGCGCGATCGACCAGCGCGAGGATCGCGCCGAGGCGCGAATTCATGCCGGTCGCCTGCACCTGCACGGTGAGCGAGCCGTCGGTGTTCAGCGTGCCGGCGCTCACCCCGTCGCCGGCGGCTTTCGCCACCGGCAGCGACTCGCCGCTGATGCTCGACTCATCGACGCTGCTCTCGCCGCCGAGCACGGTGCCGTCGGCCGGGATCGCCTCGCCGGGCCGGATAAGCACCAGGTCGCCGGGGCGCAGCCTGCCGACGGGCACCAGCTCGCGGCGCTCGCCGTCGTCCAGCACGCGCGTGGCCGCGGCCGGCACCAGGGACAGCATGGTGCCGCCGGCGAGTCCCGCCCGGTGTCGCGCACGCATTTCCAGGTAACGCCCCAGCAGCACGAAGAAGGTGAACATCGCCACCGAGTCGTAGTAGACCGCGCCGCCGCCCGCGACGGTGAACCACAGGCTGGCACCGAAGGCGAGCGCGATGGCGAGCGCGACCGGCAGATCCATGCCCGGGGCCCCGTGACGCAGGCCGCGCAGCGCCCCGCTGAAGAAGGGCGCGCTGGAGTAGGCCACCACCGGCACGCAGAGCACCAGGCTGGCCCAGCGCAGGTAGGTGCGGTAATCCGACTCCATGCCGGCGAAATCGCCCGCGTAGAGCGCAATCGCGAACATCCCGATCTGCATCTGCACGATGCCCGCGAGGCCCATGCGCTTCAGCGCGCTGCGGTTCTCCGCGCGCTGGGTCTCCGCGCGCCCCGAGGCGAGGAACGGGTAGGGCCGGTAGCCCAGCTCGCGGATGCTGCCCATCAGCTGGCTGAGCGGAAGCTCCCCGGGACGCCAGCGCACGCTGGCGCGCTGCTCGGCCAGGTTCACACTGACGGCCGCGACGCCCGGCTGACGCTGCAGGTGGTGCTCGATGAGCCAGGTGCAGGCGGCGCAGTTGATGCCGTCGATCGCGAGCTGGGCGCGGCAATAGCCGCCATCCTCGCGCAGCACGAAGTCGCCCTGCGCATCCTCGGCATCGAAGACGGCGTATTCGGCCGCGCCGGCACCCGCGTCGGCGGGGCCCGCGGCGGCAGCGTCTCGATGGCGGTAATAGCCGGCGAGGCCGCTGCCGGCGATCAGGCTCGCGACCGCCGCGCAGCCTGCGCAGCACATCGCGCGGGATTCGCCGTCGATATCGGCGTGGTAGCGGCTGCCGGAAGGCACCGGCAGGCCGCAGTGGAAACAGGCGACGGTCATGCCCTCAGCGGGCGTCCAGGCGCAGGCTTGCGATGGATTCGCTGCCAGGAACGAAGGTGCCGCGCACACGCCACGCGCCCTGCTGCCCGTCCTCGTGCTCGAGCAGGATATAGCGTTTGCCGTCGAGGGCCGCGGCGGCCTTGCCGCGGTAGAGTCCGTTGCCGGCCGACTGCAGCACCACCGCCTGGTCGCGCTCGTCATCGGTCGGATGCACGATGGCCAGCGAGAGCTCCTGCGCGGGGGCCGCGCCGCCGAGCCGCAGCTCGATCGCGAGCGTGGCGGCGTCGTAGCGCAGTTGCGCCTCGATGCCGCGCGCGCGCGCATTGGACTCTGCCTCCAGGCGCTGGTTGATCGCCAGCCCCTCCTTGTAATAGTCGTCACGCACCAGGGCCTCGTCGGTGCTCAGCGCCAGGTAGAGCGTCACGAAGCAGGCGATCACCACGGACAGTGGCAGCAGGATCAGGAACCACGGCCAGCCCTGGCGGTACCACGGGGTGGATTCGCTCATCGCGCAGGACCCGGGCCGAGGAAGCGACTCTCCGCGGTGTCGCGGATCCCGCCCTGGCCGACGGCCGTGACGGTGAACAGCACGTCCGCGTTGCTGTTGCCCTGCAGGCTCTCGCGTGGCACCTGCAGCGCGATGGGCAGGGCCAGCACGTCACCCGACTGTATGGTCACGCGGGTGGGCCCCACGATGGCGGCGCCCTCGATACCGCTGGCCGCAATGCGGTAACTCATCTCCTTCTCGCCCATGTTGCGGATCTTCAGCGTGTAGACGTTCTCGACCAGGCCGCCGTCGACTTCGCGGAACAGCTGGCCGCGCTCGCGGATCGCATCGATGCCCACCGGGATGCGATTGAACAGCACGCTGAGGAACAGGCTGGTCAGTACCAGCACGGCGAGCGAATAGCCGGCGAGGCGCGGACGCATGATGCGGCTGGGCTTGCCCTCGAGCGCGTTCTCGGTGGTGTAGCGGATCAGCCCGCGCGGGTAGTTCATCTTGTCCATCACCGAGTCGCAGGCGTCGATGCACAGCGCGCAGGTGATGCACTCGTACTGCAGGCCGTTGCGGATGTCGATGCCGGTCGGGCAGACCTGCACACAGAGCTCGCAGTCGATGCAGTCGCCGAGGGCGAGCGCCTTCGGGTCCGCCTCCCGCTTGCGCGAGCCGCGCGGTTCGCCGCGCTTGCGGTCGTACGAGACGACCAGCGTCTCGTGGTCGAACATCACCGCCTGGAAGCGGGCATAGGGGCACATGTACATGCACACCTGCTCGCGCAGCCAGCCCGCGTTTATGTAGGTGGCCATCGTGAAGAACAGCGTCCACAGGTTGGCCCACATGCCCGCCTGCCCGAGCGGCAGATCGATCACCAGCGCGCGGATGGGGGTGAAATAGCCGACGAAGGTGATGCCGGTAAACGCCGCGAAGCCGAACCACATCCCGTGCTTCAACGACTTGCGCCAGACCTTGTTGACAGTCCACGGCCCCTGGTCGAGCTTGATGCGCTGGTTGCGCGTGCCTTCGCTGACCTGCTCGGCCCACATGAAGATGCTGGTCCACACGGTCTGCGGGCAGGTGTAGCCGCACCACACGCGCCCGGCGACGACCGTCACGGTGAACAGTCCGAAGGCGGCGATCATCAGCAGCCACGCGAGCAGCGGGAAGTCCTGCGGCCAGAAAGTGACGGCGAAGATATGGAACTTGCGCGCGGGCAGGTCGAACAGGATGGCCTGCCGACCGTCCCAGTTGAGCCATGGCGCGCCGAAATACAGGATCAGCAGCGGCCAGCCGGTGTAGAGCCGCAGCCGCTGGAAAAAGCCCTCGACCTTGCGCGTGTAGATGCGCTCGCGCTTCTGGTAGAGGTCGATCTCCCCGACCTCTGAAGGAGGCGTCACCTCGATTACCGGGATCCGTTCTTCCGTCATCGCTACGACGCTCGCATGAGAAAAAAGGGCGCCGGCAGAGCCGGCGCGGTTCGGGCACAGGGCAGGCGGGCGGCCCCGCGCCGTCAGTGACTCGACAGGCTGTAGACGTAAGCCGTCAGCAGGCGGATCTTGTCCTCGTTCAGCTGCTCGCCGAAGGCGGGCATCTGGCCGTTGCGGCCCTTGCGCAGTGCGTGCTTGATCGTCTCCAGGTCGCCGCCGTACAGCCAGATGTTGTCTGCCAGGTTGGGCGCGCCCAGCATCTGGTTGCCCTTGCCGTCGGCACCATGGCAGGCCACACAAAACATCTTGAACTGTGCCTCGCCGGCCGCGCTCTCGGCGCTGGCGGGTTCGGCGCCCGAGAGGGTGCGTACGTAATGCGCGACGTTGGTCACGCCCTGTTCGCCGAGCGCTGCTTCCCACGGCGGCATCGCCGCCTGGCGACCGTTAACCAGCGTGGCATGGATGGCCTCGGGTGTGCCGCCGTAGAGCCAGTCCGCATCGGTCAGGTTCGGGAAGCCGACGCTGCCGCGCGCGTCCGAACCGTGGCAAACGGAGCAGTTGTTGGCGAACAGGCGCTGGCCCATGCGCACGGCCTGTGGGTCGGCGGCGATCTGCTCGATGCTCTTGTCGCGGTAGGCCGCGAACACCGGCTCGAAACGCGCTTCGGCGCGCTGCACCTCGCGCTCCCACTGGTCCTCCTGGCTCCAGCCGAGCAAGCCCTGGAAGTTGCCCAGACCCGGAAAAGCCACCAGGTAGCCGACGCCGAATACACCGGTGATCACGAACATGTAGAGCCACCATGCCGGCAGCGGGTTGTCGTATTCCTCGATGCCGTCGTAGACGTGGCCGGTCTTGGCCTCCGAGTCCGATGGCCGCGAGCGGTTGCCGAACAGCAGCCAGTAAGTCCCGATGATCGTGATCACCGTGAGGACGATAATGTAAGCGCTCCAGAAACTAGTCATCGGATCTACCCTTCTTGGTTCCGTCCAGGTCATCGTCCGCGAATGGCAGGTTTGCCGCCTCGTCGAACCGCTGTTTGCGTTTGCCGCTCCAGGCCCATACGCACACGCCAAGGAACGCGATCATCGCCAGTATCGTGGCTATCCCGAGCAGGTCACCCCTGTCCATCGGGGCGACTCAGCGCGTGCTCTTGAGCAGCGTGCCGAGCTGCTGCAGGTAGGCCACGACGGCGTCGATCTCCTTGTTGCCGGCCACTGCTTTCTCGGCGCCGGCGATGTCTTCGTCGGTGTACGGGACGCCCACCAGACGCAGCGCGCGCATCTTGGCCGGCGTGTCCTTGCCGTCCAGCGTGTTCTCGAACAGCCAGGGGTAGGACGGCATGACCGATTCCGGTACCACGCTACGCGGGTCGTAGAGGTGCGCCCGGTGCCAGTCGTCGCTGTAGCGGCCGCCGACACGCGCCAGATCCGGTCCGGTGCGCTTGGATCCCCACAGGAACGGGTGGTCGTAGACGAACTCGCCGGCGACCGAAAAATGACCGTAGCGTTCGGTTTCGGCGCGCAACGGGCGGATCATCTGCGAGTGGCAGACGTTGCAGCCCTCGCGGATGTAGATGTCGCGGCCTTCGAGCTGCAGCCCGGTCAGCGGCTTCAGGCCCGCCACCGGTTCCGTGGTCTGCTTCTGGAAGAACAACGGGACGATCTCCACCAGACCGCCGAAGCTGATGGCCACGATGATCAGCACGATCATCAGGCCGATGTTCTTTTCAATCGTCTCATGCTGCATGGGTCGCGCTCCTTAGGCGGGCTGAGCTTGCGCGTTGGTGACGGGGGCGGTGCCGGGCGACACCGTCTTCCAGGTGTTCCAGGCCATGATCAGCATGCCCAGGAAGAACATCGCGCCGCCGATCAGGCGCACGATGTAGCCCGGATGGCTCGCGAGCACGGATTCCGCGAAGCTGTAGGTCAGGGTGCCGTCGTTGTTGTAGGCGCGCCACATCAGGCCCTGCATGATGCCGTTGACCCACATCGAGGCGATGTAGAGCACGGTGCCGATGGTGGCCAGCCAGAAGTGCGCGTTGATCGCCTTGATGCTGTGCATGTCCTTGCGGCCGAACAGCACCGGGATCAGGTGGTACATCGCGCCTATCGACACCATCGCCACCCAGCCGAGCGCGCCGGAATGCACGTGCCCGATGGTCCAGTCCGTGTAGTGCGACAGCGCGTTGATGGTCTTTATCGACATCATCGGGCCTTCGAATGTCGACATGCCGTAGAACGACAGCGACACGACCAGGAAGCGCAGCGTGGGATCCGAGCGCAGTTTGTGCCACGCGCCGGAGAGGGTCATCATGCCGTTGATCATGCCACCCCAGCTCGGCGCCAGCAGGATCAGCGACATCACCATGCCCAGGCTCTGCGCCCAGTCCGGCAGCGCGCTGTAGTGCAGGTGGTGCGGTCCGGCCCACATGTAGATCGCGATCAGGGCCCAGAAGTGCACGATCGAGAGACGGTAGGAGTAGACCGGGCGCTCCGCCTGCTTGGGCACGAAGTAGTACATGATGCCGAGGAAACCCGCGGTCAGGAAGAAGCCCACCGCATTGTGGCCGTACCACCACTGCACCATGGCGTCGATGGTGCCGGAATAGGCCGAGTAGGACTTGGTGAGGCTGACCGGGACCGCCGCGCTGTTGACGATGTGGAGCACCGCGATCGTGATGATGTAGGCGCCGAAGAACCAGTTCGCCACGTAGATGTGCGACATCTTGCGCTTGGTGATCGTCCCGAAGTAGAGGATAGCGTAGGCGACCCACACCACGGCGATCAGGATGTCGATGGGCCACTCCAGCTCGGCGTATTCCTTCGACGAGGTGTACCCCAGCGGCAGCGTCACGGCGGCCAGCACGATCACGAGCTGCCAGCCCCAGAACACGAAGCTCGCGAGTCCGTCGGAGATCAGACGCGCCTGGCAGGTACGCTGCACGACGTACAGCGAGCTGGCGAAGAGCGCCGAACCGCCGAAGGCGAAGATCACGGCATTGGTGTGCAATGGGCGCAGGCGCCCGAAGCTGAGCCAGGGCAGGTCGAAGTTCAGCGCCGGATAGGCGAGCTGGGCGGCGATGAGCACGCCGACCAGCATGCCGACGATGCCCCAGACGACGGTCATGATGGCGAATTGCCGCACCACCTTGTAGTTGTACACCGGATGTTCAGTAACGGCGGGATGAGTCATTGCGCTTTCCAGATAGTGCTGTGGTTCGAGGAGCCCGGCCCCCGGATACGAGAACCCGCGATAGCGAGAGCAAAACCGTATGAATTTTCCCCGCCCGCACCGCCTGCGGGCAATGACTTAGGTCAAGCTTCGCGGGAAGGCGGGACACTACGGAGATCTTCCGCGGCTCCTGTTGCTGCGAGTGCCCTGCGCTTGCGCGCCGGTGCCGGCTTCGAGGCGGATCTTAGCAAGATTCGGCGGCAATTCATCGCACCACGAACGGCTTCATTGCACGAACAATTCCCCGCGGCATACTTCGGCTACTTCACCGTGACACGGCGGGGGAACCGCAATGCGCGGCGCTGCGCTACCATCGGCGCGGGCAGCGGGTGTTGAAGCAGCGGGGCAGCGGCGATGCGGGGCGTGATTCTGGACGCGGCGAGCCTGGGCGAGGACGTGGACCTCGGGCCCGTCCTGTCGCTTCCCGGCCGCTGGGTGTGCCATGAGGCCACCCCCGCCCCGGAGGTCGCGCCACGGATCCGCGATGCCGAGGTGGTGCTCAGCAACAAGGTGCCGCTGACGGCAGAGTCGCTCGCTTGCGCGCGGTGCCTGCGGCTGGTCGTGGTGACGGCCACGGGCACCAACAACGTCGATCTCGCGGCCGCCACGAGGCAGGGCATCGCGGTGTGCAATGCGCGCGCCTATGCCACCGCCTCGGTGGCCCAGCACACGATGCTGCTGCTGCTTGCGCTGGCCAGAAGCCTGCTGCCCGCCGAACTTTCTGCCCGCGACGGTACCTGGAGCCGCAGTCCGTTCTTTTGCGTGCTCGGGCACCCGGTGATGGAACTCGGAGACCGGCGTCTGGGCATCGTGGGCTACGGCGAACTGGGGCGCGAGGTGGCGCGGCTGGCGCGTGCCTTCGGCATGCAGGTGGCGCTCGCGGCGTTGCCGGGACGCCGCTACTCGACGGCGGAGGATTACCCGCGCATGCCGCTGGCGGACATGCTGCCCTGGGCCGACGTGATCAGCCTGCATTGCCCCCTGAGCGCGACGACGCGGGGCCTGATCGGTGCGCCGGAACTCGCGCGCATGCGTCCGACGGCGCTGCTGATCAACACCGCGCGCGGCGGTATCGTCGACGAACACGCCCTGCTCGATGCGCTGTGCGCCGGGCGTCTCGGCGGTGCCGCGCTCGACACACTGGAGTGCGAACCCCCGCCCGCGGATTCACCGCTGCTCAACGCCGCGCTCCCCAACCTGATCATCACGCCGCACGTCGCCTGGGCGAGCCGGGAAGCGCGCCAGCGCCTGGTCGAGCAGGTCGGCGGGATCCTGCGCGAGTATCGCGCCGGGCGATTCATGAATCGCGTGAACTGATTCGCGCTGTGGGTCGGGCTGTAGGTCGGGCTTCAGCCCGACAAGGGTTCGGCAAAGCCGAACCCGCCGCATATCCGCAGGCACCAGTCGGCATGAATGCCGACCTACGCCACAAGGGTTCGGCAGAGCCGAACCCGCCGTGGCAGGTGCCAGTCGCCATGAATGGCGATCCACGGGTGGCTTCGACAGGGCGCAGCGTCGCGATGAATGGCGACCGTCACGGAGTCAGGAGACGCCCGCCAGACTCTCCAGCTGCGCCAGCAGCGTGTCGCGCTGGGCGCTGATCTCGGCGAGCCGCGCACGTTCCTTGGCAACCACCTCGGCCGGGGCCTTGGCGGTGAAGCCGGGGTTGTCGA
Organism: Gammaproteobacteria bacterium; assembly: GCA_016718385.1. GTDB lineage: Bacteria > Pseudomonadota > Gammaproteobacteria > Pseudomonadales > UBA5518 > UBA5518. The sequence goes on along the minus strand of JADKDK010000002.1, from coordinate 928,116 downwards.
GCTTGGCGGCGAGGCGCTCGACTTCCTTGCCGAGCTTGTCGCCCTCGCGCTTCAGGCGCCCGCGCTCTGCCGCGACATCGATCAGGCCGGCCAGCGGTACCAGCAGTTCTAGCTGTCCGACGACCTGCGCCGCCGCCGGCGGAGCGTCCTTGCCGTCCAGCCAAGTGCTGCTCCCGAGTTTCGCCAGTGCGTGCAGGAGGTCGCGGTGCTCGGCCATGCGGCGGCGGTCCTCGTCGCTGCCGTTGCGCGCAAGCAGGGACAACTGGCGTCCCGGCGCGATGTTGAGCTCGCCGCGTATGTTGCGCACCGCCACGATCACCTGCTTCAGCCACTCGATGTCGGCGCTCGCGGCCTCGTCGAGCAGCGACAGCTCGGCTTGCGGGTACGGCGCCAGCATGATGGTCGCACCCGCGCGGCCCGCGAGCGGCGCCACGCGCTGCCAGATCTCCTCGGTGATGAACGGGATGAACGGGTGCGCGAGCCGCAGCACCGTCTCGAGCACGCCGAGCAGCGTGCGCCGCGTGCCGCGCGCCTGGCGCGGCTCGGCGCTGGCGGCGAGCAGCGGCTTGCTGAGCTCCAGGTACCAGTCGCAGTAGTCGTTCCAGGTGAACTCGTAGAGTGCCTGCGCGGCGAGGTCGAAGCGAAAGCCCGCCAGCGCGCGCTCGATCTCCGCGACGGTCTGCTGCAGGCGCGAGAGGATCCATCGATCCGGCAGCGCCAGCGTGAAGTCGGCGTCCGGCGCCGTGCCGCAGTCCTTGCCCTCGGTGTTCATCATCACGAAACGCGCGGCATTCCACAGCTTGTTGCAGAAGTTGCGGTAGCCCTCGAGGCGGCCCATGTCGAACTTGATGTCGCGGCCCGTGGAAGCCAGCGCGCACAGCGTGAAGCGCAGCGCGTCGGTGCCGTGCGCGCGGATGCCTTCGGGGTATTCGCGGCGCGTGGCCTTCGCGATCTTCTCGGCGAGCTGCGGCTGCATCATGCCCGAGGTGCGCTTGGCGACCAGTTCCTCGATGCCGATGCCGTCGATCAGGTCGAGCGGGTCGATGACGTTGCCCTTGGACTTGGACATCTTCTGGCCGTGCTCGTCGCGGATCAGCCCGGTGACGTAGACCTTGCGGAACGGCACCTCGTCCATGAACTTCAGGGTCATCATCACCATGCGCGCGACCCAGAAGAAGATGATGTCAAAGCCGGTCACCAGCACGTCGGTGGGGTGGAAGGTACGCAACTCAACGGTGTCGCGCGGCCAGCCCAGCGTCGAGAAGGTCCACAGCGCCGAGGAGAACCAGGTGTCCAGCACGTCCTGGTCCTGGCGCAGCGGCGCGTCGCCGAGATCGTGCACCGCGCGCACCTCCTCCTCGCTGCGCCCCACATAGACGTTGCCGGCCTCGTCGTACCAGGCCGGAATCTGGTGGCCCCACCACAGCTGGCGCGAGATGCACCAGTCCTGGATGTCGCGCATCCACGCGAAATAGGTGTTCTCCCACTGCTTGGGCACGAACTCGATGCGCCCGTCCTCGACGGCACGGATCGCCGGCTCCGCCAGGGCCCTGGTGGCCACGAACCACTGGTCGGTCAGGTAGGGCTCGATCACCACGCCGCTGCGGTCACCGCGCGGCACTTTCAGGCGGTGCTTCTCGATCTTCTCCAGCAGGCCGAGCGCCTCCAGGTCCGCCACGATACGCGCGCGCGCCGCGAAGCGCTCCAGGCCGCGGTAGGCCGGCGGCGCATTCTCGTTCAGCTCGGCATCGATGGTGAACAGGTTGATGCGCGGCAGCTCGTGGCGCTTGCCCACCTCGTAGTCGTTGAAGTCGTGCGCGGGCGTGATCTTCACGCAGCCGGTGCCGAAGGCGGGATCGACATAGTCGTCGCCGATGACCGGGATCAGCCGGTCCGTGAGCGGAAGGCGCACGTTGCAGCCGATCAGGTGGCGGTAGCGCTCGTCCTCGGGATGGACGGCGACGGCGGTATCGCCGAGCATCGTTTCCGGGCGCGTGGTGGCCACCACCAACTGGCCGCTGCCGTCCTCGAGCGGGTAGCGCAGGTGCCACAGGCTGCCGTCCTCTTCCTCCTGCACCACTTCGAGGTCGGAGATCGCGGTGTGCAGCCTGGGATCCCAGTTGACCAGGCGCTGGCCGCGGTAGATCAGGCCTTCCTCGTGCAGGCGCACGAAGACCTCGCGCACGGCCTCCGAGAGCTCCGGGTCCATCGTGAAGCGCTCGCGTGACCAGTCCACCGAGTTGCCGAGGCGGCGCTGCTGGCGCGTGATGGTGCCGCCGGAATGTTCCTTCCAGTCCCAGATTCTGCGCGTGAATTCCTCGCGCCCCAGCGTGAGGCGGTTGGTGCCCTCGGCCGCGAGCAGCCGCTCGACCACCATCTGCGTGGCGATGCCGGCGTGGTCGGTGCCGCCCTGCCACAGCGTGTTGTGGCCGCGCATGCGGTGATAGCGGATCAGCGCGTCCATGATGGTCTGCTGGAACGCGTGGCCCATGTGCAGGCTGCCCGTGACGTTGGGCGGAGGGATCACGATGCAATAGGGGGTCGCGGCGCCGCTCGGGCGGAAATAGCCGCGCTGTTCCCATTGCGCGTACCAGCGGCCTTCTATCTCGTCCGGGCTGTAGGTCTTGTCCATGCTCTCGTTTCCGTCGCCGCGGCCACCTGCTCGGCAGGTGTGCATGCCTGCGGCGCCGGGGCCGGCGCAAAAAATGAAAAATTCTATAGTGCCGTGACGGCGCGCAGCAAGGAAACCGCGTTCAACCCGGCGTTGCGGTGCCGGGTTCGTCGGCCAGCAGTTGCCGCATCCGCGCCTCCAGCCGTTCACGCAGTTGTGCCTCGAGCAGCGGCAGGAACTCGTCCATCAGGTCGTCCACGATGGATCGGGCCTCGACTTCCAGTGCCGCGCCGAGGTCGATGCCGGGCGCACACGCCGCGCTCATCGGGCCGGTTGCGGCCGGTGCCGCCGCCCGGGGCAGCTCGACCACATCCTGCAGGACCGGGATGTCGCCGTAGGACGGCGCGTCGTGCGCGGAAGGGCCCAGCGTCGCGCTCAACGACTGCAGCTCGTCGATCAGGCCCCGGCGCGGGTCGCCGTGCTCAGGCGTTGTCTCGGTCACCGGCGCTCCGCAGATGTTGCATGTCGTGGTGCTGCAGCAGATAGCCGCGGTCCTTGTAGTAGCTCCAGCGCTGCCGGCTGGCGGCGAGTGCTCGAGGATCGTTGAGCACGATCTCGGCGATGCGCTCGAAGCGGCTGAACAGCGACGGCACAACGGCAGAGAGATTGATCATCACGTCGTGATGATCCGCGGCGGCCTCGCCCGAGCCCACCTCCACCGGTGCGGGCTCGCCGTCCGCGGCGCCGAGCAACCGGTGCGGCACGAAGCTGGTGTCGCGAAACGACCACAGCAGCGCGTCGATGGCCCCGGCCTCGGCCGGGTCGCAGGCGTGCACGTAGACCTGGTGTCCCGACTGCCAGGCCTTTTCCGCCAGCCGGCAGGCAAAGCTCAGCTTGCCGTGCGGTTCGCTCACGGGCAGCAGGTAGAAGTCGATGCGGGTCATGCCGCGGCGCGTCTCAATCGGCCGCCTTGTGGTGCCGTGCGCGATCGAGCAGGTAGCGCGTGAGCAGCGCGACCGGGCGGCCGGTCGCGCCCTTCGCCGCGCCCTGCTCCCAGGCCGAACCCGCGATGTCCAGGTGCGCCCAGCGCTGCTTCTTCGTGAAGCGCGACAGGAAGCACGCCGCGGTCACGCTGCCGGCACCGGGGCCGCCGATGTTGGCGACGTCGGCGAAATTGCTCTTCAGCTGCTCCTGGTAGTCGTCCCACAGCGGCATATGCCAGGCGCGGTCGTGGGTGTGGCTGCCGGCCGCGAGCAGTTCGGCCGCGAGATCGTCGTTGTTGCTGAACAGCCCGCTGGCGTGCTTGCCGAGGGCGACCACGCAGGCCCCGGTCAGGGTCGCTATGTCGATCAGGGACTGCGGCTCGAAGCGCTCGGCGTAGGTGAGCGCGTCGCACAGGATCAGGCGGCCCTCGGCGTCCGTGTTGAGCACCTCGATGGTGATGCCGGCCATGCTCTTCACCACGTCGCCGGGCTTGGTCGCGGTGCCGCTCGGCAGGTTCTCGCAGGCCGCGACGATTCCGACCACGTTGAGTCGTGGCTTCAGCCCGGCGATGGCGCTCATGGTGCCAAGCACGCTGGCCGCGCCGCACATGTCGAACTTCATCTCGTCCATGCCGGCGCCGGGCTTGATGCTGATGCCGCCGGAATCGAAGGTGATGCCCTTGCCCACCAGCACGTGCGGACGCGCACCCCTGGCGCCGCCACGGTATTCGAGCACGATCAGCTTCGCCGCTTCCTTGCTGCCGGCGGTGACCGAGAGCAGGGCGCCCATCTTCAGCTCTGCCATCTTTTTCTCGTCCAGCACCCTGCAGTGCAGCTGCGGGTGTTGCGCGGCCAGCGCGCGCGCCTGTGACGCCAGGTAGGACGGTGTGCAGATGTTCGCGGGCAGGTTGCCCAGCTCGCGCGCGAGGTTGGCGCCCGCGGCCATCGCGCGGCCCTCGTCCAGCGCGCGCACGGTGGCGGCGGAAGGCCTGGTCGCGCTGCCCAGCACGACTTTCTTCAGCCGCGAGCCGGGTTCGGGCTTGGACAGGGTGTGCGTGTAGCGGTAGCCGGCCGCACCCGCGAGCAGGCCGAGTTGCTGTGCCTGCCAGTCGCGGTCGCGCTCATTCGTCGCGACGTCCTCGAGCAGCATGACGAGGTCTGCGGCGCCGGTTGCCTGCACCGCGCCCAGCGCGTGCATGACCATCTTGCGGAAGGCGGCGGCGTCGGCGGCCCCGGGCTTGCCGCAGCCGAGCAACAGCAGACGTTGCGCCGCGACACCGGAAGGATTGTGCAGCAGCACGCTCTTGCCCGCGGCGCCGCTGAAGTGCTCGGACTTCACGAGCCGCGCGAGCTGCCCGTCCGCGGCCTGGTCGAGGCGCGCGGCCGCGGCACCGAACTTGCCGCCGTCGGCGACCGGCAGTACCAGGCAGCCGCAGCGTTCGGCGGCCGGATCGGCGATGTGCTTGATGCTGATGTCCATCTCTGCTCCTGTGGGCATGGGGCGCCGGCGGCATACGCCGTGCGCCGTCCTCGACGAGGCGGCAATTATATACGTGGCTCGCGGCGAGACCCTCAGTCACGCTTCGGCAGCAATACCACGCGTGTGCCGGAGAGCCGGTCGTGCCAGGTGCACCTGTCGCGATCGAACAGCGCCCACCAGTAGCCGGCGCCCAGGCACAGACCCGACAGCACCGCGCCGCCCATGCGGATCAGGGCCTGGCGCCAGCCGATCGCACTGCCGTCGGGCTGTTGCACGCGCAGGCGCCAGGCCTGCATGCCCAGCGTCTGCCCGGATCGGGTCCAGAACCAGCCGAAGAACAGCACCGTCGTCGCGGCGATCGCGGCCTGCAGCGGCAGTCCGGATGCGGCCGCCTTGCCGCTGGCACGTATGGCGGCCTCGCCCACGCTGGCCGCGCGCAGCCCGACCGCGACGGCCGTCACGGTCCAGCCCACCGCGAACAGCAGCAGGCTGTCGTAGAGCATCGCGGCGAAGCGGCGCAGCAGTCCGGGGGCCGGCAGGGCGTCCGGCGAGCCGGCGGGAGATGGTGTCATGCTAGTATCGTGCAAGGTCGGGATCGTGGGCTCGGGTGCCTCGCCAGGTGCGCGGTGGCCGGGCACACGTTACCAAAAGGTAAGGGCCGCGCAAACCGCCGTTCACTGTTCGGGCCGCACAATGCCCGGCAAATCCAGCCGGGGCGGGTGCAGTGCAGACAGCGGAAGGGATGCGTCGTGTCCATGGAGCGGAATTGATGCGCATTCTGGTGATCGAAGACGATGCCAGCGTCCTGGACTACATCAGCCGTGGGCTGCGCGAGAGCGGATTCACGGTGGACCAGGCCGCCGAGGGCAAGGAGGGGCTGTTCCGGGCGAGCGCGGAGAAATACGACGCGCTGGTCGTCGACCGCATGCTGCCGGGCGTGGACGGCCTCACCATCATCCGCACGCTGCGCGGGGCCGACAACAACACGCCGGCGCTGATCCTGAGCGCGCTGGGCGAGGTCGACGACCGCGTGAAGGGCCTGAAGGCCGGCGGTGACGATTACCTCGTGAAGCCGTTCGCCTTTGCCGAATTGCTGGCGCGCATCGAGGCCTTGCTGCGGCGCAAGGACTCCTCCTCGACGGTGACCCGGCTGCGCGTCGCGGACCTGGAGATGGACCTGCTGTCGCACAAGGTCACGCGCGCCGGCAAGTCGCTGAACCTGCAGCCGCGCGAGTTCCGCCTGCTCGAGTACCTGATGAAGCATGCCGGCCAGGTGGTCACGCGCACCATGCTGCTCGAGAACGTCTGGGACTACCACTTCGACCCGCAGACCAACGTGATCGACGTGCACATCAGCCGGCTGCGCCAGAAGCTGGACAAGGAATTCGACAAGCCGCTGCTGAAGACCGTGCGCGGTGCGGGATACATGCTGGATGAACCCGAACAGGATTTTCCGGGCTAGCCTGTTCCGCTACACGCTGAATTACCTGGTCGGGGTCAGCGTAGCGGTCTTCGTGGTGCTGGCCATCGGCTACGCCTCGCTCACCTTCAGCTACTTTCGCGACATGAACGCGCTGATCGGCGCCGAGACGCGCGAACTCGAGGCGCGTTTCGCGACCGAGGGAGCGCGCGGTGTATCCCTGGTCATTGCCGATCGCATCCAGGCCTCGGGCTTTCCGCGCCTGTTCTACCTGCTGGTCGACGCCGAGGGGCAGAAGGTCGCGGGCAACCTGTCGCGCTGGCCGGAGCGCTTGGGGCAGGGCGAGGAATGGCTGGGTTTCGACCGTACGCTGGCGGAAATCAGCGGAGGGGAACAGGAGTTCGATTTCGTCGGTGCCAGCACGCGCTTTGCCGACGGCTCGCGGCTGCTGGTCGCACGGCACTACAAGGACATCAGCGAGTTCCTGCGCATCACGCTGACCGTGCTGGTGCAGGGCATGCTCGCCACCATCGTGCTGGGCGCCGTCTGGGCCGCCATTCTCGCGCTGATCCTCGAGCGACGCATCGGCGCGATCAACGACAGCATCGCGGGCATCCTCTCGGGCGATCTCAGCCAGCGCATCCCGGTGGCCAGGGGGGGCGATGATGACGACTTCAAGCGCCTGATCGTCAACCTCAATCACATGCTCGATCGCATCGCGCAACTGATGGAGGACCTGAAGCAGCTCTCGGACAACATCGCGCACGATCTGCGCACGCCGCTCACGCGCCTGCGCAACCGGCTCGCCAGCATCGAGTTCGACGGACAGGGCGGGCGCAACGAGGCGGTCGCGGCACTGTTGCAGGAGTCCGACGAGCTGCTCGCGACCTTCAACGCGCTGCTGCGCATCGCGCAGATCGAGTCGGGCAACCGGCGCTCGGGCTTCGCCGCCACCGACCTGGCCACGATAATGCGCGACGTCTGCGAGTTCTACGAGCCGCTCGCAGCCGACAAGGATCAGCAGGTGAGCGTGGTGCTGCCGCCGAGCTGCCCCGGCGTGTTCGATCGCGACCTGCTGTTCCAGGCCTTCGCCAACCTGCTCGACAACGCGATCAAGTACGCGCCAGCGGGAGGCCACATCGAGGTGCGGCTGGATGCCGGCACGGACGTCGCGACGATCAGCGTCGCCGACAACGGTCCGGGGGTTCCCGCCGCGGAGCGCGACAAGGTGTTCCAGCGCTTCTATCGGGTCGAGGCGAGCCGCAGCGGTCATCCGGGCAACGGCCTCGGGCTCAGCCTGGTGCAGGCCGTGATCAACCTGCACGGCGGTGGCGTGCAGCTCCGCGACAATGCACCGGGCCTGCGTGTGAGCGTGTGGCTGCCACGCGCAGCTGCGCCTGCCTGAGGCGCTCAGCCCGGTGGTGCCAGTTCGAGCGCGCTGGTGTCGGGCGTCACGGTGCGCCGTTCGGGGCGCAACTCCTCGAGCGGCGCGCCCGGCGGCGCGAGCGAGATGTGACGGATGTCCGGTACCGCGATCGCGTGCGCCACGCCTTGCGGGCCGATTACCGCGCCCGGTTCCGCGAGCGTGATGGCGCTGGTGTCCGGCGGCGGCGCCGGCGCTGCGGCCTCGCGCTGCGGCAGCAGGTCGGCGCCGACGGCGGCGATGCTGATGTGGGAGGTGTCCGGCACGACCGGCAGCGGTCGTTCCTCCTCCGGGGTCGTTGCAAAGGCGCTTGCGAGCCGGATGTGGCTGGTGTCCACCTCGATGGCGGTATCGGGGCGCCGTTCATGCGCGGCCAGCAACTCGCCGCCGGGTGGCGCGAGGCCGAGTCCCGCGGCCGGGGTGGCTGCGGCGGGATCCGGGGCCAGCGGGCGCAGCGTGGCGCGCGCACCGGCGCGTTCCATCGCGCTGCGGTACTTCGCGGCAGTCGTGGCATCGACGTTGCGCTTGAGCGTATGCATGCCGCCGTCGAGCAGCCGCGCCACGGTTTCGGGCGTGGCATTGAACAGTCGCGCCAGGTTCTCTGCCACCGTCGCCGGCGCGAAGCCGGTGAGCAGCTCGCCACCGAAGACTATGTCGAAACGCTCGTCACTCATGCCGCTCCGCCTCGGGGTCCTTGCTCCAGCGCTGCGCAGAAGTATATGCCACGAGGCGACACCGCGGGCCGTGCTTTGGCATAATGCTTGGCCTCCATGCGCCATCCCGTGATCCAGTGCCCGATACCGTGAACCAGGACGTGCTCCCCAACGAGTTGGTGCCGACGCAGTTCGCCGCCTCGCTGGCGCGCATGCTGAGCGAGCGCGGGCTGGATCAGGCGCAGTCCACGCTGGCTGCCGGTATCGACTTCGACGTGCTGGACCCGCAGGCGGCGGCTTACCGCAGCGAGATTCCCGCGCTCGCCTACAGCCGGCTCTACCGCAGCGTGATGACCGCATTGCAGGACCAGACCTTCGGCCTGCGGCGCGATGTCGGGATGCGGCCCGGCGCCTTCCGCATGATGTGCTACTGCCTGCTCGGCTGCGCGAACCTGGGTCGCGCCATTGCGCGCATATGCGAGTTCCACCAGGTGTTCTACGACGGCCAGCTCGAGATGCGCCTCAAGCGCGAGGGCGAATCGGCGCGCTTCGAGATCGTCGTGCCGCCGCAGGCGAATGCGCTCGCCGCCGCCAGCGAAACCGCCTTCCTGCTGTCGCCGGCGGCCGCCGCCTGCGGCCTGTCGATGTGGCACCGCTTCTTCGGCTGGCTGGTGGGGCGCCCGTTGCCGCTCGATCGCGTCGAGCTCAGCGGTTTGCCACCGGCGAATCTCGCGCGTTACCGGCAGCTGTTCAACTGCGAGCTGCAGTTCGGCGTCGGGATTCCCGCGTTCGCCTTCCCGGCTGACTACCTGGCGTATCCGCTGGTGCACAACGAGGACTCGCTGCGCGATTTCCTGCGCACCGCGCCCTACCAGCTGCTGATCATGCCGGCCGATCCCGGCAAACAGAGCCTGGTGGACCAGGTGCGCGCGCTGATCGGGCACGATTTCAGTCGCGGTTTCCCGAGTTTCGAGCGCATCACCGAGCTGCTGCACATGTCAGCGCCCACGCTGCGCCGGCGCCTCAAGCGCGAGGGCACCACGTTCCAGGAGTTGAAGGACAGCTGCCGCCGCGAAGCCTCGATCGACTACCTGAACCGCCCGGAGCTGTCGATCACCGACGTGGCCATCCTGATGGGTTTCACGGACCCGAGCGCGTTCTACCGCTCGTTCAAGAAATGGACCGGCATGACACCAGGCGAGCACCGCGCGCTCGAGGCACGCTGAGCGCGGCCTGACCGCAATTGCTATTTCCTCTTGACCCGATTTGCCATTGAGGCCGCGCGGCGCGCGGGTATTCTTGTCGCCCTGAAATCTGCGCGCCGCGGCGGTCCGCGAGGGCTGACACCCGGGAGCGGCGCGTGCAACCACCGGCGGAGTTCCATATGGCTCACGACGCATTGATTTTCGACGCGATCCGCACCCCTCGCGGCAGGGGCAAGGCGGGCGGCAGCCTCTACGAGGTCAAGCCTATCGACCTGCTCGTGAACCTCATGGAGGCGATGAAGCAGCGCAACGAGCTCGACACCTCGCGGGTCGAGGACCTGGTGATCGCCTGTGGCGAACCCGTGGGCGAGCAGGGCCAGGACATCGCGCGTACCGCGGTGACCTACTCGAGCTGGGGTGAAGCCACGGCGGGCGTGCAGATCCACCGCTTCTGCGCCGGCGGGCTGGATGCCGTGAACATGGCGGCTGCGAAGGTGGCGGCCGGCTTCGAGGACCTGGTGGCCGCCGGCGGCGTGGAGTCGATGTCGCGCCTCGGCATCGGCGCCAGCGGCGGGGCGCAGGGCGATCCCTGGGTCGCGATGCGCACGCTGTTCGTCTCGCAGGGCATCGGCGCCGACCTGGTGGCAACGCTGAACGGCTTCACGCGCGAGGACGTCGACCGCTACGCCCTGATGTCGCAGCAGCGCGCGGCCGCCGCGCGCGCCGAGGGGCGCTTTCGCTCGATCGTGCCGGTGCGTGACATGAACGGGGTGACGATCCTGGATCATGACGAGTTCATCCGCCCCGGTACGACCCTCGCCGACCTCGCGCGGCTCAAGCCCTCGTTCGCGCAGTTCGGCGAGTGGGGCCAGGACGAATTGTTGAAGCTGCGTTACCCGCAACTCGAGTCCGTCGAGCACGTGCATACGCCCGGCAATTCCTCGGGCATCGTCGACGGCGCCGGGCTGGTGCTGATCGGCAACGAGCGCGCCGGACGCGAGCTCGGGCTGAGGCCGCGCGCGCGCATCGTCGCGACCGCGCTGGTCGGCACCGAGCCGACGATCATGCTCGAAGGTCCGGCGCCGGCGGCGCGCAAGGCGCTGGCGAAGGCGGGGTTGCGGGTCGAGGACATCGACCTGTTCGAGTTGAACGAGGCCTTCGCGGCCGTGGTGCTGCGCTTTCAGGCGCTGATGGGTGTGCCGGACGATCGCATCAACGTCAACGGCGGGGCGATCGCGATGGGGCACCCGATCGGCGCCACCGGCGCCATGATCCTCGGCACGCTGCTCGACGAGCTCGAGCGGCGCAACCTCAGGCGCGGCCTGTGCACGCTGTGCGCCGGCGGCGGCATCGGCATCGCAACCATCATCGAGCGCGTTTGATCCGCGCGCTGCGCGCGGATCCGGTACAGCGGGGAGCAGGGACCATGGGATACATCACTCTCGACAAGGGCGCGGAAGGCATCGTCGAGCTGGTGTTCGACCAGCCGGGCTCCAGCGTCAACACGATGGGCCTCGAGTACGACGCCGCGATGAAGGCGGCGGTCGCCGAGGTGCAGGCCATGGTGGCCGCGGGGAGCGTCAGGGGCGTCTATGTGCGCTCCGGCAAGCCGGGGCAATTCTTCGCCGGCGGCGACATCAAGGAAATGCTCGAGATGGATCTCGACGTGCCGGCCGAGCGCAAGCAGCAGATGTTCGAGGGCACGCTGGCGACCAAGGCCCCGTTGCGCACGCTGGAGACGCTGGGAGTGCCGGTCGCGGTCGGCATCAATGGCGCAGCGCTCGGCGGCGGCTTCGAGATTGCGCTGGCCTGCCACCACCGTATCGCGCTGGCGGGCGTGGACCTCGGCCTGCCCGAGGCGCAGATCGGGCTGATGCCCGGTGCCGGCGGCGTGGTGCGCCTGACGCGCCTGGTGGGCATGCAGGAAGCGATCACGCTGATCAGCCAGGGCACGCGCCTGAAGGCCGAGAAGGCGCTGGAAAAAGGTCTGCTGCACGAGATCGCGGCGAGCGAGGACGAGATGCGCGCGCGCGCACATGCATGGCTGCTGGCCAACCCCGAGGCGAAGCAGCCGTGGGACACCGAAGGCTACAAGATGCCCGGCGGTGGGCCGGACCACAAGGCCAACCAGGGCCTGATGATGCTCGGCCCCGTCAACGTGATGAACCAGACCAGGGGCCTGATGCCCGCGCAGAGGGCGATCTTCGCGGCGATCGCCGATTGCGCGCGCGTGGATTTCGACACCGCGCAGAAGATCGAGGCGCGCTATTTCCTCAGCCTGCTGCTCGACCAGACCGCGCGCAACATGATGACGGCGTTCTTCGTGCAGATGAACGCGATAAGCAAGGGTGCCAGCCGCCCCGCGGGCATCGCGCGGCGCAAGGTGAAGACGCTGGGCATCCTCGGCGCGGGACAGATGGGCGCGGGCATCGCCTACGCCGCGGCGCGCAAGGGGGTCGCGGTGTTCCTGAAGGACATGGATCTCGCGGCGGCCGAGCGCGGCAAGGATTACGCGCGCCAGGCCTGCGCGAAGAACAAGCGCATGACGGATGCCGAACGCGAGGCGCTGCTGGCGCTGATCACGCCGACCGCGGACTACACGGATCTCGCCCCCTGCGACGCGGTGATCGAGGCGGTGTTCGAGCGTCGCGACGTCAAGGCAGTGGTGGTGCGCGAACTCGAGGCCGTGCTCGGGCACACTGCGCTGATCGCCTCGAACACCTCGGCGCTGCCGATCACCGAGCTCGCGGAGGCCTCGGTGCGCCCGGCGAATTTCATCGGCATGCACTTCTTCTCGCCGGCCGACAAGATGCCGCTCGTGGAGATCATCTGCGGCGAGCAGACCGGCGACGAGGCGCTCGCGGCGGCCTTCGACCTGGCGCAGCAACTCGGCAAGACGCCGATCGTGGTCAACGATGCGCCCGGCTTCTTCACCACGCGCGTGATCGGCAAGACCGTGTCGCAGGGCGCGCAGATGGTGCTGGAGGGCATCGACCCGGTGCTGGTGGAGGCGGCGGCGCGCGCCAACGGCTCGCCGGTGGGCCCGCTCGCGGCGATCGACGAGATCAGCCAGGAAACGGCCTATCGCAACGGCCTGCAGATGAAGGCTGACGCCGAGGCCCGCGGCGAAACCTGGCAGGAGCAGCCGGCCGGTGAACTGGTGCGGCGCATGGTCGAGGAGTTCGGCCGCAAGGGCCGGCGCAGCGGCGGCGGCTATTACGAGTACCCGGAAGGCGGCAAGAAGCACATCTGGCCAGGCCTCAAGCAGCACTTTGCCCCAAATGGGTACAAAAAAGTGCCGTTCGAGGACATCAAGGACCGGCTTGTTTTCGCGCAGTGCATCGAAGCGGTGCGTGCAATGCAGGAAGGCGTGATCACGAGCGTTGCCGACGGCAATATCGGCTCGATCATGGGCATCGGCTTCCCGCCGCATACCGGCGGCGTGTTCCAGTGCATCAACGCCTGGGGGCTGAAGCGCTTCGCGGCGCGGGCGCGGGAACTGGCGCAGGCTTACGGCGCGGATTTCGAACCGCCGAGGCTGCTGCTGGAGCGCGCGGAGACGGGCGAATTGTTCCGCTGATCCAGGTCATGCCACGCAAGGGTGGCGCAGGCCGCGGCTGTTCATTTGGAATCGCCGGCCTATAATGCGGATGAGTCAATTTTCCGGCAGCGATGCATGGTCAGGAAGATTCCGGACGGCAAGGCGGGCGGTGCTGACAGCACGCGCTCGTCGCGCACGGACACCGAATCCATATTCGGTGACAAGCGCAGCGGGTGGGATCGGCGCAAGCAGCAGGTCTCCGTGACCGAGAGCCGGCGCGAGGTGAGCGATCGCCGCAAGGCCGGTCGCGGCACGCAGGCGGCATGGTGGCTCGAGCGCGATTACGTCGAGAGCCATCATTTCGTGCAGAAATCCTCGAGCGCCCGGACCCGCAAGCGCGACGACACCCCACCCGGGGAGTGAGATCCCTCCGATCCTGATATGATGCGCGCCGCTCGTCCGGAGGTAGTTTCATGCAGCCCGATGCCAGGAGCCTGTTCGCGTGCAGCCGTGTCGCGCTGCTCGCCTTCCTGCTGTGCTGTGCCCTGTTCGCGCGTGCGGGAGCCGGCGACGAAGAGGATTTCCGACCCTACGATCGCGAGGCCGATGCCAAGGCGCAGATCGCTGCCCTGCTCGAGGACCGCTCGAGCGACAAGCGCATCCTGCTGACATTCGGGGGCAACTGGTGTCCGGATTCGCGCAGCCTCGAGCGACGCTACCGCACGCCGGAGCTGGCCGCGGTGCTCGAGCGCGAGTTCCGCACGCTGCACGTGGATGTCGGCAGGAGCCGGCGCAATCGCGATATCGTCGAAAAATACGGCAATCCGATCGACATGGGCATTCCCTCCGTGGTGCTGCTCGCGCCGGACGGGACGTTGCTTTACACCGACCACGGCAGCCTGTCGTCGGCGGGTCGCATGAGCGATCCGGAGCTGATCGCATTCTTCGAGCGTCTCGCGGCCGGATACCCGGTGCCGTGAGGCATGATTCTCCCCACTGCAACACACACGAGGATGACGGAGCAGCACATGGCCGAATTGATGGTCGAGATCACGCGCGACAACGCGCAGCGCATGCTGATCGAGGAGTCGCACGCGCGCCCCGTGCTGATCGATTTCTGGGCCGACTGGTGCGCGCCGTGCAAGGCGCTGATGCCCATCCTGGACAAGCTGGTGCGCGAATATGCCGGCCAGGTGATGCTCGCGAAGGTCAACTGCGACGAGCTGCAGCCGATCGCGCAGCAGTTCGGGGTGCGCAGCCTGCCCACCGTGATCCTGATGAAGGACGGCCAGCCGGTCGACGGCTTCGTGGGCGCGCAGCCCGAATCCGCGGTGCGCCAGATGCTCGAGAAGCACCTGCCCAAGCCGTGGGACATCCTGCTGCACCAGGCGCTGGAACTGCTCGAGTCCGGCGACGCGGCCGGGGCGCTCGCGCCGGCGCGCAGCGCCTACGAGGAGTCGCGCCAGCGTGCCGACATCGCCAAGGTCTATGCCGACATCCTGATCGAGTTGAACCGCGTGGACGAAGCGCAGGTGGTGCTCGATTCGATCCCGATGGTCGACCAGGACGGCGATTTCGAGCGCCTGATGTCCGAGCTGCAGCTGAAGAAGCAGGCGGCCGACACGCCCGAGATCCAGGCGCTGCTGCAGGCGCAGGCGCGCGATCCCGACAACATGGACACCGGCTACCAGCTCGCGGTGCAGTTCAGCCAGGCAGGCCGTTCGCGCGAGGCGCTGGAGCTGCTGATCGGCATCCTGCGCCGCGACCGCGAGTTTCGTGGCGGCGAGGCGCGCAAGACGCTCCTCGACATCATCCGCGCGCTCGGCAAGGGCGACCCGCTCGCGGCCGAGTACCAGCGCAAGCTCTTTGCGCTGATGTACTGATATCGGCCGCGCGGGTCGGGCCGTAGGTCGGGCTGCAGAGGGTGTCGCAAAACCATCTGTGCTCTGGATAGCGGCCCGACAATCCGGCGTATCGCGAGCCATCGGCGCTCGAGCACCCATCGGTGCCGCGGACACGCCGTGAATACATCCATGTAGGCTACCTGTCGCCGTCCTGGCGACAGAGTGTCCGCCGCACCGATGGGTGCTCGAGCCCCTCGCCGTGGTGGTAACACTCGAAACAGGGGTGTTCCCGGATTTGCCCGACGCGGCACGCGCTCAACCGAGCGGCTGTGCTGCCCGCTGTTGGCTTGCGGGGCCTTGCGCCGCAGGACGCGGCGCGGAGCTACAGGGACGTACTCGTGCGTGCCCCGCAGGGCAATGGCGGGCAGCACAGCCGGCGACGCACCAGGCCGCTCGCTCGCAGCGTAATGGCGCAGCCCTCAGATATACCGCGCCACCATTGCGTAGCCGGCATCGCGCAGCTCGCGCGCGGCTTCGGGGAGCGGGAATTTCACCACGTGCCCGGAGCCCGGTGCCACCTGGCGGCGTTCGCCGGCTTCGCTGGTCATGTCGGTGAGGGTGAATTCGCAGTTGCCCTGCGGGGTCATCAGCTCCAGGCGGTCGCCCAGCGCGAAGCGGTTGTTGACCGAGACGGTGAGCATGCCGGCGGCGGCGTCGAGGTCGAGCACCTCGCCGACGAACTGCTGGTAATCGCCCTTCGAGACACCACGCTCGTAGTTCTGGAACTCGCCCGGCGGATGGCGGCGGTAGAAGCCCTCGGTGTAGCCGCGGCTGGCGAGCTTCTCCAGTTCGTCCATCAGGCCCATGTCGAACTCGCGGCCCGCGAGCGCGTCGTCGATCGCGCGGCGGTAGGCCTGTGCCGTGCGCGCCACGTAGTAGTGCGACTTGGTGCGGCCCTCGATCTTCAGGCAGTCGACGCCGATGTCGATCAACTGGCGCACGTGCTGGATCGCGCGCAGATCCTTCGAGTTCATGATGTAGGTGCCGTGCTCGTCCTCGTAGGCGGGCATGTATTCGCCGGGGCGGCCTTCCTCCTGCAGCAGGTAGATGCGGTCTTCCACGGGTGCAGGCGCGGGTTCGGGCGCCTGTAGCGGCTCCGGTTCGTGGATCGCGACCACGTCGCCCGATTCGGTCTGCACCGCCTCGTGCGCCTGGTACTTCCAGCGGCAGGTGTTGGTGCAGGCGCCCTGGTTCGAGTCACGGTGCGTGATGTAGCCAGACAGCAGGCAGCGACCGGAGTAGGCAATGCAGAGCGCGCCGTGCACGAAGACCTCGAGCTCGATATCGGGGCACTCCTGGCGGATCTCGGCGACTTCCTCCAGCGAGAGCTCGCGCGAGAGGATGATGCGTGTCAGCCCCATGTTCTTCCAGAACTTCACGGTGGCCCAGTTCACCGCGTTGGCCTGCACCGAGAGGTGCACCGGCATTTCGGGCCAGCGTTCGCGCACCATCATGATGAGCCCCGGGTCGGCCATGATCAGCGCGTCGGGCTTCATGGCGATCACCGGTTCCATGTCGCGCAGGTAGCTCTTCAGCTTGTCGTTGTGCGGCGAGACGTTGCTGGCGATGAAGAACTGCTTGCCCAGCCGGTGCGCGTAGTCCACGCCCTCGGCGAGGCGCTCGATGCGGCTGAAGTCGTTGTTGCGCACACGCAGGCTGTAGCGCGGCTGTCCGGCGTAGACCGCGTCCGCGCCATAGGCGAAGGCATACTGCATGGACTTGTAGGTGCCGGCCGGAGACAGCAATTCGGGCTTGCGCATGGACTGGAGCCTGCATCGCAAAAAGGGGGGGAGGTCGCGTATTATCCGGGATCGGCCCGGGGCGGGCCAGTGAAATACGGACAGTCCGCTAGGGAGGCAAGGTACGGATGCGCATGCAGCAGACCATCGAACGCAAGCTCAGCGAGGCTTTCGCGCCGGGGCGGCTGGAGGTGCTGAACGAGAGCCACCAGCACAGCGTGCCGCCGGGCTCGGAAACGCATTTCAAGGTGGTGCTGGTCAGCGCGGCCTTCGAGGGCAAGCGCAGCGTGGCGCGCCACCAGCAGGTCTACAAGGTGCTGGCCGAAGAACTGGCGGGCGGCGTGCATGCGCTCGCCCTGCACACCTTCACCCCCGCGGAGTGGGCGCAACGCGCCGCCGGCGCACCCGATTCACCTGCCTGCATGGGTGGCGGCAAGCACGATCACTGAGCCTTCGCCACGCCGTCCTCTCCCGCTTCGGGTTGCTCCAGCGCCAGCGTCTCGCGGCGCTGGTCGTCGGCGTAGTAGCGAGCCAGCACCTCCTGCGAGCGCAGCCGGCGCTTGTGTCCGCGATCGCGGTAACCGTTGTCCTGGTCCGCGCTCAGCACGCGCGCCTTCACGTTGTCGGCCCATTGCGTCTCGAGCAGGCGCTGCAGCCGGCGCTGCGCGAGCTTGTCGTAGACCGGCGCGGTGACTTCGACGCGGTGGTCGAGGTTGCGCGTCATCAGGTCGGCCGAGGAGATGAAGTAGCGCGGTTCACCGCCGTTGCCGAACACGTAGACGCGGCTGTGCTCGAGGAAGCGATCGACGATGCTGATGATCTCGATGTTGTCGCTCACGCCGGCGACACCGGCCAGCAGCGAGCACATGCCGCGCACGATCACGCGGATCCTCACCCCTGCCTGGCTGGCCTCGTAGAACCGGTCGATCAGTTCCTCGTCGACCAGGTTGTTGCACTTGAGGAAGATCGTGGCCGGCTTGCCCGCGCGCGCGTTGAGCACCTCGGCGTGGATCAGGCGCAGGAAGGTCGAGCGGTTCGTGAGCGGCGAGACCGCGAGGTGGCGGAACTTGTGGCGGCGATAGGTGTGGCGGATGAAGTCGAAGACGTGGTGGACGTCCTCGGCGATCTCCTGGTTCGCGGTGAACAGCGCGAGATCGGTGTAGAAGCGCGCGGTCTTCTCGTTGAAGTTGCCGGTCCCGATATGCACGTAGCGGCGCAGTTGCGCGCCCTCCTGGCGGCTGATCAGGATCAGCTTGGAGTGCACCTTCAGGCCCGGTATCCCGAAGACCACGTGCACGCCGGCCTCGGTGAGGCGCTTGGCCCAGTCGATGTTGGCGGCCTCGTCGAAGCGCGCGCGCAACTCGATGATCGCGAACACCTCCTTGCCGTTGAGCGCCGCGCAGATCAGCGAATTGCCGATATGCGAGTTGCGCGCCACGCGGTAGAGCGTGACCTGGATCGCGCGTACCGCGGGGTCTATCGCCGCCGCGCTGATCAGCTGCTCGGTATAGCGGAACGAGTGATACGGGTAGTTCAGCAGTATGTCGCGCTCGGCGATCGCGGCGAAGATGTTCGCCTGCCGGTCGATGCGCGGCACCATCAGCGGGCCGATCGGCCGGTGCTCGAGCGAGCGCGCGCCGAGATTGGGGAATTCCATGAAATCCTTGGAATTGTGGTAACGCGCGCCGGGCAGCACGTTGTCGTAGCTGCCGAGGCGAAAGCGCTTCACCATGATGTCGAGCATGTCGTTGGGCATGCGCCGGTCGTAGACCAGGCGCACCGGATCGCCGAGCTTGCGCTTCTTCAGGCTGCTCGAGAGCGCGTCGACCAGGCTCTGCGTGATCCCCTCGCCGAGCTCGAGCTCGGCATCGCGCGTGATCTTGAACGTGAATGCCTCGGCGCGCTCGATGTCGAAAACGCCCTGGAATACCTGTGGCAGGCAGGCGCGGATCACGTTGTCCAGAACCACGATCACCTGGCGGTTCGACTGCGTCGCCGGCGAGGGCACCACGATGAAGCGCGGCAGCCGATCCGAGGGGATGTTCACGATGGCGTAGCGTATCGACTGGTTCCTCAGCTGGATGCGCACCGCGAAGTAGATGGAGCCGTCCTCGAGCTGCGGCATGGCGGTGGCATCGGAGATGATGATCGGCGCGAGCTCGGGCATCACGCGGCCGAAAAAGTACTGGCGCACGAAATCGCGCTGCTGCGCGTCGAGCTGGCGCTCGTCGACGAGGTAGATGTTGTTTGTCCGCAGCTGCGCCAGGCAGGTGCGGTAGACGCGGTCGAAACGCATCTGCAGGTCGCCGACCGCATCGCGGATGTCGTCGAGCAACTTTTCCCAGCGCGCCTTCTCGCGCCCCTTCGCGAAAGCCGCCAGCCGACGCACCTCGGCGTAGCGCACGCGGTAGAACTCATCGAGGTTGTTGGAGAAGATGCCCATGAAGCGCACGCGCTCGATCAGCGGCACTTCGGGATCCTCGGCTTCCTGCAGCACGCGCGCGTTGAACGAGAGCCAGCTCAGTTCCTTGGGGTAAAGCGGCAGGGTCTTGTGACGGGTCGGCATGCAGGAATCCGTGACCGGGAGGTCGGTGATTGAAAATGCGCGGGCAGCGATTAAACTGCCGGCCCATCGCGGCGAGCACAGCGTGACTTCTTAATGCGCCCGCATGACAGTTTTATTACAGAGCGCGCCACGACGCCACGGAAATACCGCACATGAACGAATCTTCCGGTCCCGTCTGCGCCGTCCTCGACCTCGGCTCCAACAGCTTCCATCTGCTGATCGGGCGGCTGGCGGGCGGGCGCCTCGTCACGCTCGACCGGCGCAAGGACATGGTGCGCCTCGCCCAGGGGCTCGAGGGCGATGGCCAGCTGAGCGAGCCGGTCATGACGCGCGCGCTCGACAGCCTGGCGGTATTCTCGCAGCAGCTGCGCAATATCCCGCGCGCCAACGTGCGCGTGGTCGGCACCAACACGCTGCGCGCGGCGCACAACGCCGACGTGTTCCTGGAGCGCGCCGAAAAGATCATCGGGGTGCCGATCGACGTGATCAGCGGCCAGGAGGAGGGACGGCTGATCTTCCTCGGGGTGGCCAAGGGTCACGCGAGCAACGCGATCCGCCGCCTGGTCATCGACATCGGCGGCGGATCGACCGAGTTTATCGTCGGCCGGCGCAAGGCCAAGCGCGTCGAGAGCCTGTTCATCGGCTGCGTGTCGATGAGCGAGCGATTCTTTCCGGAGCGCCGTTTCACGCGCGAGGGCTACCAGCGCGCGCTGACGCTGGCGCGCGCGGAGATCCAGCATCTGGCCGACGGTTACGGCACCGCGCGCTGGGACGAGGCGGTGGGCACCTCGGGCACGATCCGCTACGTCGAGGCCGTGATCGACCGGCTGACGCCCTGCGATCACCTGATCACGCGCGAGGGTATCGAGCGCGTCGTCGATCACCTGAAGCGCAGCAAGAAGCCCGACGCGATGCAATCGCTGGGACTCAGCCCCGAGCGCGTGCCGGTGTTCCCGGGCGGGCTGGCGATACTGCACGCGGCCTTCATCGAGCTCGGCATCGAGCGCATGCACGTCTCGGACTACGCGCTGAAGGAGGGCGTGCTCTACGAGCTCGCCGACCGGGGCGAGCACGAGGACACGCGCCGCCAGACCATGGATTACCTCACCAAGCAGTTCAACATCGACCGCCGCCAGGCCGCGCGCGTCGAGCGGCTCTCCAGGTCGCTGCTGCCGCAAGTCGCGCCGCAGCTGACCGTGGAGCGCGCCTTCGCGCAGCAGGTGCTGGTCGCGGCGGCGCGTTTGCACGAGCTCGGTCTCGCGGTCTCGCACAGCGGCTATCACAAGCACGGCGCCTACGTGCTGGAGCATGCCGACATGCCCGGTTTCTCGCGGCGCGAGCAGATGATGCTGAGCTTCCTGGTGCTGAACCACCGCCGCAAGCTGCGCGCGCCCGAGGTGAGCAGCTACAGTTTCAGGCCCGACTGGGCGCTGGTGCTGGTGCTGCGCCTCGCGACGCTGTTCAACCGCATGCGCGTCGACCAGCGCATGCCCTCGATGCGCCTCGCGCCGATGCGCAAGGGCTGGAGTATCGAGCTCCCTTCGGGCTGGCTGCGCAAGCACCCGTTGGTGGAGGAGGACCTGCGCGCGGAGAACG
Organism: Gammaproteobacteria bacterium; assembly: GCA_016718385.1. GTDB lineage: Bacteria > Pseudomonadota > Gammaproteobacteria > Pseudomonadales > UBA5518 > UBA5518. The sequence goes on along the minus strand of JADKDK010000002.1, from coordinate 906,995 downwards.
AGTTCCTCGCCGCGATCGGCTCCGGGCTGCAAGTGAAGACGCGGCGTTGAAGGTCCTGCCGTGAGCTTCACCGCCGCGCTGCCGGACATCGAGGCCGCGCGCCCTCGCGCGGGCCGCCCGGCCGGGCAGGGCCTGATCCGCCAGCAGACGACCGACTTCACGGTCGAGGAGCTGATCGACATGGATGCCGACGAGGGCGGCGAACACCTGTGGCTCCAGGTGCGCAAGACCGGCGAGAATACCGAGCACGTCGCGCGCCTGCTGGCGCAGGCCGCGGGCATACGCCCGCAGCAGGTGGGGTACGCGGGGCGCAAGGACCGCCACGCCGTGACCACGCAGTGGTTCAGCCTGCATCTGCCGGGGCGGCCGGATCCGGCCGGCTTCGCGCTGCCGCCCTCGGTGGAGATCCTCGGGATGCGCCGGCGCCGGCGCAAGCTCGCCGTCGGCGGCCTGCGCGGCAACCGCTTCCGCCTGCTGGTGCGCGAGTTCGCCGGCGATGCCGCGCTGCTCGGCGAGCGCCTGCGCGAGACGGTCGTGCGCGGGGCGCCGAACTACTTCGGCGCGCAGCGTTTCGGCCGCGGCGGCGGCAACGTCGCGCAGGCGCTGGCATGGATGCGCGGCGAGCGGCGTGTCGATGATCGCAAACTGCGCGGACTGCTGCTGTCGGCCGCCCGCTCGCAGCTGTTCAACGCGCTGCTGGCGCGCCGGGTACAGGACGGTTCGTGGTGCGAGGCATGCGCGGGCGACGCGCTGATGTTCGACGGGCGCGGCAGCTTCTTTGTCGCGGGGGAGATCGACGCAACGCTGCGCGAGCGGGTGGCGCGCGGCGAATTGCACTCGAGCGGCCCGTTGTGGGGCAGGGGAGAGCTCGCTACGCGCTCTGGCATCGCCGGGCTGGAGCGCGCGGTGGCGGCCGAGCACGCGGAGCTCGCAGCCGGGCTGGAGCGTGCGGGCCTGGAGCAGGAGCGGCGGGCGCTGCGCGTGATGCCGCGCGAGCTGACGTGGGACTGGATCGACGACGCCACGCTGGCGATCGCCTTCCGGCTTCCCGCGGGCTGCTTTGCGACCACGGTGCTCGACGATGTGCTGCACTGTCGTGACGCGGCGCAAGCGCTCGTCGCGCGCCCGGACGGCGAGGGAGAATGAACCGTCCTGCCTCAGAGCCTGTGAATCTTTCGACGGCCGTCGCGAGACTCCCCGCGAGCTCAGCTCGCGTTCTCGGCAAGCGGCAGCACGTCGAGCGCTTCGCCACGGGCAGTGATGGCGAGGCAGTTCGCGCCGTCGAGCGCTTCGTCGCTCAGCACGGCGAGCAGCTCGAAACGCGACGCGCCGTCCATCGCGCTCTCCACCACGCTGCCGACGGCGCGGTCGGTGTCGCGGTGCCGCAGTTCGTCGCCGACCGCGGGGCATGCCGGGCCGGCGCCGCCAAGGCGTTGCAGGCGGCGTTTCACGCTGCCCTTGTAATGGGTGCGCGCGATGATCTCCTGGCCGGTGTAGCAGCCCTTGCGGAAACTCACGGCACCGCTGGTGTCGTAGCCGAGCATCTGCGGCAGGAACTGGTCCACGGTGGCGCGCTGGATCTCGGCCGCGCCGGCGCGCACCAGCGCCAGGCGCCAGTGCTGCGTGTCGGTGACCGGGAGGCGCGCGGTCAGCGTTTCCCAGAGCGCGCCGGTTTCGCTGCGCGGCGCCCAGATCTCGAACTGCGCGGGCCCGGCGTCGCGGCGCAGCAGCTGCCACGCGCCGGCGGCACCGAGCGCACGCGGCTGCGCGGGCCAATCCGGGAACAGCGTCTGCAGTTCGGTCTCCAGTCCGGCCCCCAGCAGTCCGATGCATGCCATGTCCGCGCGTGCCACGCGCACGCGCGACAGCGCGGCGTACTTGCCGAGCACGGTCGCGGTGTCGTCGGCTATGTCGGCACGCAGGCGCAGCAGCACGGAGTCGGGGCTGCGAGCCCACAGCAGGAAACTGGCGATCACGCGCCCCTTCGGCGTGCAGTAGGCGCCCGGGAGCACGCCCGCGGGTGTCGCATCCTGCACGTTGCAGGTCAGTTGTCCCTGCAGGAACGGCAGGGCCTTTGCGCCCTCGACCTGAAGGAAGGCGTAGTCGTCGAGGCGGATGGCGGCGGTGTTCATGGCTTCGGTTCCGGCATGCGCTCCTGCGCGCTGGCGGCGCAGCGCGGGCTGCGCGCGCCGGTGGCTGACAGGCGGCGAATAATAACGCACACTGCCCGCGCCACGAGCGGTTGCGGATACACGATGGACGAGGCGGCGGAAAACAGGCGGGTCTACTGGCACAGCCGGCGGGGGATGCTCGAGCTCGACCTCGTGCTGATGCCCTTCGCCGAGCAGGTCTACCCCGGGCTCGGCGAGGACATGCAGCGTCGCTATCGCGCACTGCTCGAATGCGAGGATGCCGACCTGTTCGCGTGGATCGTGCATCGCGGCGAACCGGACGATCCCGAACTGAAACTCATCATCGCGAGGGTACTGGGCAATGGAATGCCCCGGCCAGAGCTTCCACCTGGCGCCGTCTAGGCGCCTACTGTGCGTGCTGTGTGTGCTGCACCTGGCGGCCCTCGCCGGGCTCGCCGCTACCGCCCTGCCGCCGACCGTCATGCTGGCGCTGGCCGCCCTGTTGCTCGCGAGCCTCGCGCGGCACTGCAGCGCGCACGGTGCGCTGGCGCGCCGCGGCGGCACCCGGCTCGAGTTTCGCGGCGAAGCGTGGTGGTTGCACGGCGAAGGCTCGCCGCAGCCGGTGCGGCTGCGCGCCGACAGCGCGATGCTGCCTTTCCTGATCGTGCTGCGCATGCAGCAGGCAGGGCGGGTGCGCTCGCTGATGGTGCTGGGGGATTCGTTGCCGCGCGGGGAACTGCGGCGCCTGCGGGTGCTGCTGCACCTGCGCGGCGCGCGCTGAGGCCCGCGCCCCGCTTCAGCCGGGTGTGAGGACGGAATCCCCGGCCTCGGCAGCGAGGCCGGGGTGGTCCAGGGTGTAGTGCAGGCCGCGACTCTCGTGGCGCCCGAGCGCGCTGCGGATGATCAGTTCCGCCACCAGCGCGAGGTTGCGCAGTTCCACCAGGTCCGAGGTGATGCGGTAATTGCTGTAGTACTCGGCGATCTCCTGCTTCAGCAGGTGGGCGCGGCTGAGCGCGCGCTGCAGGCGCTTGGTGGTGCGCACGATGCCGACGTAGTCCCACATGAAGCGGCGCAGCTCGTCCCAGTTGTGGGAGATCACCACATCCTCGTCCGAGTCGGTCACCTGGGAGGCGTCCCAGTCGGGCAGGCCGGCGCTGATCGCGATCTTCTCGCCCTGCGCGAGGATGTGCTGCGCGGCGGCGCGGGCGAACACGAAGCACTCGAGCAGCGAATTGCTGGCCAGGCGGTTGGCGCCGTGCAGCCCGGTGAACGATGTCTCGCCGACGGCGTAGAGCCCCGGGAGGTCGGTCTGGCCGGCACGGTCGATCATCACGCCGCCACAGGTGTAGTGCGCGGCCGGTACCACGGGCAGTGGTGCACGCGCCATGTCCAGTCCGAGCTCGAGGCAGCGGCTGTAGATCGTGGGGAAGTGCGAGCGCACGAAGTCCTCGCCCTTGTGGCTGATGTCGAGATAGACGCAATCGATGCCGAGGCGCTTCATCTCGTGGTCGATCGCGCGCGCCACGATGTCGCGCGGCGCCAGCTCGGCCTGCGGATGGAAGCGCGGCATGAAGCGCTCGCCGTTGGGCAGCAGCAGTACGCCTCCCTCGCCGCGCACGGCCTCCGAGATCAGGAAGGATTTCGCGCTCGGGTGATACAGGCAGGTCGGATGGAACTGGTTGAATTCCATGTTCGCGACCCGGCAGCCCGCGCGCCAGGCCATCGCGATGCCGTCGCCGGTCGCGGTGTCCAGATTGGTGGTGTAGAGGTAGGCCTTGCTGGCGCCGCCGGTGGCGAGCACCACGAAGCGCGCGCTGAAGAGGTCGACCGAGGCCGAGTCCTTGTTCAGCACGTAGGCGCCGCGGCAACGCCCGGCGGTCGTGATCAGGTTGACCGCGATGTGGCGCTCGAACAGCTCGATGCTCGCATGTCGCCGGGCCTGCTCGATCAGCGTGTCCGACACCGCGCGCCCGGTGGCGTCGGCGGCGTGGATGATGCGCCGGTGACTGTGGCCGCCCTCCATCGTCAGGTGGAACTCGTTTTCGCTTCCCGGCGTGAGAAGCTTCGTGAAGCCGACGCCGAGGTCGACCAGCCACTGGATGCTCTCGCGGCTGTGCTCCACGGTGAAGCGCACCATGTCCTCGTGGCACAGGCCTGCCCCCGCGCGAAGGGTGTCGGCGACGTGCGAGTCGATCGTGTCCTCGTCGTCGAGCACGGCGGCGATGCCGCCCTGGGCCCAGGACGTGGAGCCGTCGCCGAGCTCGCCCTTGCAGATCACCGCGACCCGCGCCCGGTCGGCGACCTGGATCGCGACGCTGAGGCCGGCGGCCCCGCTGCCGATCACGAGCACATCATGGGTGTAGCGTTGCGGCATCCAGGCGGGTCCGGGGGGCGGGGTGAGGCGGAAATATAGCACAGGCCCCTCCCGCGGCCGGATCGCGGCACGATTGCCGCTTTGTCACGGAAGCCGCCAGCACGTATATTGAGCGCCGCGAACGTCACTGCCCCTCGCGATGCCCCTCGATCGCGGGGCTGGCGTGGCGCGTGGCTAACGGACTGAAACCAGGGTCGAACGGAGTCCTTCGATGTTTTCCGGGGAGGAGGGTGATCAGCAACTCGTCGAACGCGTGCAAAAGGGCGACAACCGCGCCTTCGACGTGCTGGTGCTGAAATACCAGCACCGGATCTATTCTCTGGTGACACGCTTCATCCGGGATCCCGACGAGGTACAGGACGTCGTGCAGGAGGCGTTCATCAAGGCTTACCGCGCCCTGCCGGGTTTCCGCGGCGAGAGCGCCTTCTTCACCTGGCTCTACCGCATCGCGATCAACACCGCGAAGAACTACCTGGTGTCGCGCGCGCGCCGCCCGCCCGGCGCCGACGTCGATGTCGAGGACGCCGAGCACCTCGAGAGCGGCGCGGCATTGCGCGACCTCGCGGGTCCGGAAAACCAGCTGATGACCGAGCAGTTGCGCGCGGTGATCGACCGGGCGATACGCGCGCTGCCCGAGGACCTGCGCACGGCGTTGACGCTGCGCGAGTTCGAGGGTCTCAGCTACGAGGAGATCGCCGAGGTGATGCGCTGTCCGGTGGGAACGGTGCGCTCGCGGATCTTCCGGGCGCGCGAGGCCGTGGATCATGAAATCCTGCCCCTGATCGAGGGGAACTAATTTGTCTGCCGGGTATCCGAAGGGTTGCACGTATCCGCTTGGGGGTGGATTTTGAGCCAGCTGAATGCGCCTTTGCGCGAGATGATCTCCGCCGTGGTCGATGGTGAGGCCAGCGAATTCGAATACCGGCGCGTGCTGGAGAGCGTGGACGATGCCGGGGTGACGGCCCTGCTCGGGCGGCACTACGCGGTGCGCGCGGTGGCGCGGGGTGAAGCCAGGGCCCTGTGCCCGCCGGCGCTGACGGCGGGCATTCTTGCGGCCGTGGCGGCGCAACAGCCGGCGGCCGCGACGGCCCCGGCCGCCTCGCGCTGGCGGATGCCGGTGGGCGGCGTGGCCGTGGCGGCCTCGGTTTGCATGGCGGCGGTGTTCGGCCTGCGCGCGCTCGCGCCCGAGCCCGCAGGCATACCGCAGGTCGCCGTGGTCGCATCGTCAGCGGGTACCTCGCTCGGTGAACTCGGACGCCCGGGCGGTTTGCCTGTGCCGGTCACGGGACCCGCGGTCCCGGTGGGTTTCGGCTCTGCCGTGCCGGCTCCGGGCGGCGGTCTGCAGCACGCGGGTGCCAGCCCCGATCAGCTCGCCGAGCAGCGCTTGCGCCTGTTCATGGCCGATCATGTCCAGAACGCCGCGCTGAACACCAACCAGGGCATGCTGCCCTACGCGCGCGTGGTCTCGTACGAGGCGCCCTGAGGCGGAACGGTTGATTCCCATGCGTCCGCTCGCCGTGCTCGCCTGCCTGCTGCCGGGTTTTCTCGCGGCCCCCGCGCACGCCGTGGAGGCCGGCGATCCGGCTTCGCGCCTCGACGCGATGTCGCGCAGCTTCCGGTCCCTCGACTACCAGGGCGTGTTCACCTACGAGCAGGGGCAGTCGCTCAGCTCGGTGCGCATCGCGCACGCGGTGGTCGACGGCGTGGAGCAGGAGCGCCTCGTGCATCTCGATGGCGAGCAGCGCGAGTTCGTGCGCCGCGGCCACCGGGTGGATTGCGAGCACGCCGGGGATCGCCTGATGCGGCTCGACCCGGCGGCACGCTTCGCGCAGCGCGCGCAATCGGGCGTCGCGGGCGCGCAGGCTGGCAGACCACTATGCCATCGAGTTCGACGGGGCCGAGCGGGTGGCCAATCACCAGGGACTGCGCATCAGCATCGTGCCGCGCGATCCCTATCGCTATGGCATGAACGTGGTGCTGGACGAGGCGAGCTCGCTGCTGCTGAAGTCGGAGACCACCGACGGCGCCGGCCGCGTGCTCGAGCGATTCCAGTTCGTGGACCTGCAGATCGGCGCTCCCGTCGCGGCGGCCGAGCTGGCGCCCGAGACGCCCGGCGCGCAGCACGCGAAGGAGCACACCGCGACCGAGGAGCCCGCACCCTTCGCGTGGACGGTTGCCTGGCTGCCGGAGGGATTCGTCGCGACGGGACGCGAGGTGCGCAGCGCCCGCGCCGGCGGGCCAGCGGTCGAGGTCCAGAGCTATACCGACGGGCTGGCGGTGTTCGCGGTCTTCGTCGAGCGCACCGCCGAGCGTCCGCCTCGTGCGGGGCAGGCCTCGCGCGGCGCCACGGTGTCCTACGTCGTGCCGCGCGACGAGGAGCACCTGGTCACCGTGGTGGGCGAAATTCCCGTCGAGACCGCGCAGCTGATTGCCAACGGAGTCAATTTTCCGGACGCAACGCCATGATGGTCGAGCGTGCACGCGTCGTCGCGGTGGAGGCCGACGCCTGCTGGGTGGAGACCATCGCCAGGCCGGGTTGTGGTGCCTGCGCTTCTGGCCAGGGCTGCGGCGGCGGCGTGATCGGCAGGCTGCTGGGCGACCGGCGTCACCATCTGCGCATCGTGCTGCCGGCGGGCCTGCGTCCGGCGGTCGACGACGAGGTGGAAATCGGCGTGCGCGAGCACAGCGTGTTGCGCGCCTCCGTGTTTGCATACCTGCTGCCGCTGGCCGGCATCGTGGCCGGGGCCGTGACGGGCGAGCGCCTTGCGCCGCCGGGAGCCGCCGAGGCGTGGTCGATGGCAGCCGCAGCGGGGGGGTTCCTGCTCGCCGTGGCCGCCGCGCGCGCGTTGTCGCGCCGACCGCGTGCGGGTGTCCTCGGGCCCGAGTTGCTCAGGGTGTTTCCCGCCGTGCGTTCCCTCGTCTGATCACTCGTAGTCATTTTTTATCTGCTTTTATCTGGAGAGCCTATGAAGCGCAACTGGATGTCGGCCTGGTGTGGACTCGCGTTGATGCTGGCGCTGGCCGGCAAGTCGTGGTCGGCGGCATTGCCGGACTTCACGACGATCGTCCAGAAGAACTCGGGAGCGGTCGTCAAGATCATGAGCACGCAGAAGTCTCCGGAGATGGAAGGCTTGCCGCCCGACATCGATCCGCGCGCGCTCGAGCAGATGCCGGAGATCTTCCGCCACCTGTTCCAGTACCGCGGCCAGCCGCAGCGCGAGCGCCAGTCCATGGGTTCGGGCTTCCTGGTCTCGGCCGACGGCTACATCCTGACCAATCACCACGTGGTCGACGGGGCCGACGCCGTGACGGTGCGCCTGGCGGACCGCCGCGAGTTCGAGGCCAGGATCGTGGGCACCGACAAGCGCTCGGATCTCGCGCTGCTGAAGGTCGATGCCACCGGCCTGCCGGTCGTGAGCTTCGGTGAGCCGGACGAGCTCGAGGTGGGCGAGTGGGTGGTGGCGATAGGCTCGCCCTTTGGCCTCGACTACTCGGTCACCGCGGGCATTGTCAGCGCGCGCGGGCGCAGCCTGCCGAGCGACGGGGATACCGGCAACTACGTGCCGTTCATCCAGACCGACGTGGCGATCAATCCGGGCAACTCGGGAGGACCGCTGTTCAACCTCGATGGCGAGGTAGTCGGCATCAATTCGCAGATCTACACGCGCAGCGGCGGCTCGATCGGCCTTTCCTTTGCGATACCCATTTCCGTGGCCATCGATGTCATGGAGCAGTTGAAGGCCTCGGGGCACGTGGTGCGCGGCTGGCTGGGCGTGGGCATCCAGGACGTGGATCGTGCGCTGGCCGAGAGCTTCGGGCTGGACAAGCCCGCAGGGGCGCTGATCTCCCAGCTCGAGCCGGGAGGCCCCGCGGAGAAGGCCGGCGTGCGCATCGGCGACATCGTGGTCGAGTTCGACGGCCGCGGCATCGTCGAGTCCTCCGACCTGCCCCACGTCGTGGGCCTGGTCAAGCCGGGAACCCGTTCGCAGATGAAGGTCATCCGCGAGGGCAAGCCCGTGAAGCTGAATATCACCGTCGGCAAGCTCGGCGGTGACGACGAGGAGCGGTGGCCCAGGCCAGCGCGACCGGCGGGCGCATCGGGCTGGTCATCGATGACCTCGACCAGCAGCAGAAGGCGCAGTTGCGCATAAACGGCGGCGTGGTCGTGCGCGAAGTGGCGCGCGGCAAGGCCGGCGACCGCGCAGGGTTGCGTCCGGGCGACGTGATCACGCTGATCGGCAGCGAGTCCGTTCGCGACGCCAAGCGGTTCGGCGCCATCGTGGCTGCGCTGCCTTCGGGCACGCACGTGCCGGTGCGCCTGCTGCGCGGCGGGCAGGCCGGCTTCGTGGCCATCCGCATCGAGGACTGAGGACAGCCTCGCGGCGGCGCGTGCCGCCGCCGGCCGGGGTCCTGAGGGTGATCAGGTAGTATTGCGCGCTTTTGCGGGCGGTCAACGTGGCCGTCATCACGTAGAGTACGCGATCGTCAAGGAACCCCAGACTCTGGATCGGAACGTGGTGAAGCGCGGGTGACAGCCCTCAACCGGATACGCAACTTTTCCATCATCGCGCACATCGATCATGGCAAATCGACGCTCGCCGACCGTTTCATCCAGGTCTGCGGAGGCCTGAGCGGCCGCGAGATGCAGGAGCAGGTGCTCGACTCGATGGATATCGAGCGCGAGCGCGGCATCACGATCAAGGCGCAGAGCGTCACGCTGGCCTACAAGGCACGGGACGGCGAGACCTACCAGCTCAACTTCATCGACACCCCCGGGCACGTGGACTTCTCTTACGAGGTCTCGCGCTCGCTCGCGGCCTGCGAGGGCGCGCTGCTGGTGGTCGATGCCGGGCAGGGCGTGGAGGCGCAGTCGGTCGCCAACTGCTACACGGCCATCGAGCAGGGGCTGGAAGTCCTGCCGGTCCTGAACAAGATGGACCTGCCCCAGGCCGAGCCCGAGCGCGTGGCCAGGGAGATCGAGGACATCATCGGCATCGATGCCTCGCACGCCTGCCGCGTCAGCGCCAAGAGCGGGCTCGGCATCGACGAACTGCTCGAGGAACTGGTGCGGGTGATCCCGCCGCCCGAGGGCGATCCCGACGCGCCGCTGCAGGCGCTGATCATCGATTCCTGGTTCGACACCTACCTCGGCGTGGTGTCGCTGGTGCGGGTAGTGAACGGCACGCTGCGCGTGCGCGACCGCATCGTCACCAAGTCCATCGGCCGCGCCCACGAAGTGGACCAGGTCGGGGTGTTCACGCCCAAGCGCCTGCAGCGCCAGTCGCTGTCGGCGGGCGAGGTCGGCTTCGTCGTCGCCGGGATCAAGGACATCCACGGCGCGCCGGTGGGCGATACCATCACGCACCTGAAGACCGCCGACAGCGCGCCCGCGCTGCCCGGCTTCCAGAGGGTCAAACCGCAGGTCTACGCCGGGCTGTTCACCGTGAACTCCGAGGACTACGAGGACTTCCGCGACGCGCTTGCCAAGCTGACGCTGAACGACGCCTCGCTGTTCTACGAGCCCGAGACCTCGGACGCGCTCGGTTTCGGCTTTCGCTGCGGCTTTCTCGGCACGCTGCACATGGAGATCATCCAGGAGCGGCTGGAGCGCGAATACGACCTCGACCTGATCACCACGGCCCCTACCGTGATCTACGAGGTGCTCACCACGCGGGGCGAGACCCTCATGGTCGACAACCCCTCGCGCCTGCCCGACCCCGGGTACGTCGAGGAGATGCGCGAGCCGATCGTGCGCGCGAACATCCTGGTGCCGCAGGACTACGTGGGCGCGGCGATCAACCTCTGCGTCGAGAAGCGCGGCGTGCAGAAGGACATGCAGTTCCTCGGTCGCCAGGTCTCGCTCACGTGGGAGCTGCCGCTCTCGGAAGTGGTGCTGGACTTCTTCGACCGCCTCAAGTCGCTGACCCGCGGCTACGGTTCGCTCGACTACAGCTTCGAGCGTTTCCAGGCCGCCAACCTGGTGCGGCTCGACGTGCTGATCAACGGCGATCGCGTCGACGCGCTGGCGATCATCGTGCACCGTGACCAGGCGCAGCACCGCGGGCGGGTGCTGGTCGAGAAGATGCGCGAGCTGATCCCGCGGCAGATGTTCGACGTGGCGATCCAGGCTGCCATCGGCGGGCACATCATCGCGCGCCAGACCGTGAAGGCGCTGCGCAAGAACGTGATCGCCAAGTGCTACGGCGGCGACGTGACGCGCAAGAAGAAGCTGCTGGAAAAGCAGAAAGAAGGCAAGAAGCGCATGAAGCAGGTGGGTCGCGTCGAGATCCCGCAGGCCGCGTTCCTCGCGGTGCTGAAAGTCGACAGTTGACAGGTGGGGCGATGGACATCGATTTTCCGCTGATTCTGGTCGCGCTGACCTTTGTCGCCCTCGTGATATGGGCGCTCGACGTGCTGTGGCTGCGCCCGGGTCGCCGGCGCCGTGACGCCGGGCTGCGTGCGCGCTTCCCGCGCTGGTCCGAGGCCGGCACTCCCGATGCGATCGGTTACGGCGCCGCGGCCGCCACGGGCGCTCAAGGAGCCGGTGCCCGTGGAGTACGCGCGCTCCTTCCTGCCGGTGCTGCTGGTCGTGCTGGTGCTGCGCAGCTTTCTCGTCGAGCCGTTCCAGATTCCGTCCTCGTCGATGGTGCCGACGCTGCTGGTCGGTGACTACATCCTGGTGAACAAGTTCGCCTACGGCATCCGGCTGCCGGTGCTGAACACCAAGGTCGTCGACGTCGGCACGCCGCAGCGCGGCGACGTGATGGTGTTCTTCCCGCCCAACGACAAGCGCTACTTCATCAAGCGCGTCATCGGGTTGCCGGGCGACCGCGTCGCCTACCGCGACAAGGTGCTGTACGTGAACGGCGAGCAGATGCCGCAGAACCTGATCGCGCAGCTGCCGCCGCTGCATCCGAGTTACCAGATCCTGGAAGAGGACCTGGCGGGCGTGCCGCACGTGGTGCGCAAGGAGTTGATGCGTCGCATCCCGGACGACTTCGAGCACACGGTCACCCCGGGACACTATTTCATGATGGGCGACAACCGCGACAACAGCAGCGACAGCCGCGTCTGGGGCGAGGTGCCGGAGAGGAACATCGTCGGCAAGGCCTTCGCGATCTGGATGCACTGGGGCAGCTTCTTCACCATGCCGAGCTTCGACCGCGTGGGCACCATCCGCTAGATGCGTCTACAATTGAGCGCGATCCGGTCCGACACGGGGAGCAAGTGACGATGAACAGTTCCAGCAGGAGCCGCCAGGCGGGTTTCACCATCTGGCAGTGGATGGTGATCGTGCTCGTGGGGGGATTCCTGCTCACCGTGGGGTTCAGCCTCGCGCCGCTCTACATCAACAACTACACGGTCCGCGCCACCGTGCAGGCACTGCAGAACGAGCCCGAGCTGGGGCGCAAGTCGACGCAGGAAATCCGCCTGGCGGTGGAGCGCAAGTTCGACGTCAACCAGATCGAGGCCATCCAGGCCGTCTGCCGCGACAAGGCCAGGCCGTGCATGAAGGTCGAGAAGACCAAGACGCACCTGATCATCGACGCCAACTACGAGGCCCGCACGCACGTGATGGGCAACGTGGACGCCATCGTGAACTTCGACAAGAACCGCGTGGAGATCGTCATTCCCGGTGCCTCGTGACGCTGGCTCCGACCTGTCGCGCCTGCAGTCCCGTATCGGGCACGACTTCGCGCGCCGCGAGCTGCTCGAACTGGCGCTGACGCACGCGAGCTTCGGCGCCGGCAACAACGAGCGCCTCGAGTTCCTCGGCGACGCGGTGCTGAACCTCGGCATCGCGGCGGAGCTCTACCGGCGCTACCCCGCTCTGCGCGAAGGCCAGCTGCACCGGCTGCGGGTCAGCCTGGTGCGCGGCGAGACCCTGGCCGAGATCGGTCGCGAGCTCGGCCTGGGCCCCGCGCTGCGCCTGGGCGCCGGCGAAGCCTCGAGCGGGGGACGCGAGCGCGATTCGATACTCGCCGATGCGGTCGAGGCGCTGCTCGGCGCCATCTGCCTCGATGCGGGCACCGATGCGGCGCTCGGCGTCGTGCGGCGGTGGTACGCCGCGCGGCTCGCGGGGCTCGAGCCCGGCATCTCGCACAAGGATGCCAAGACCGAGCTGCAGGAGTACCTGCAGGCGCGGCGAGCGCCGTTGCCGCGCTATGAACTCGCCGCCACCAGCGGCGCGCCCGGACAGCAGCACTTTCGCGTGCTGTGCCATGTGCGCGGCCTGGCGGTGCCGGTGGAGGCGCAGGCCGGCACCAAGCGTGCGGCGGAACAGCAGGCGGCGCGCGCGGCGCTCGCCCGTCTGCAAGGAGCGGAGCAATAGCGATGAGCACCGAACGTTGCGGCATGGTGGCGATCGTGGGTCGCCCCAACGTGGGCAAGTCCACCCTGCTGAACCACCTGCTCGGGCAGAAGATCAGCATCACCTCGCGCAAGCCGCAGACCACGCGCCATCGCATCCTCGGCGTGAGCACGCACGAGGCGGTGCAGATCGTCTACGTCGACACGCCGGGGCTGCACCAGGGCGAGGGCAAGGCGATCAATCGCGCGATGAACCGCGCCGCACTCGGCGCCGTGCGCGACGTCGACCTGGTGCTGATGGTCGTGGACCGGCTGCAGTGGCTGGAGTCCGACGAGCAGGTGCTCGCCGCGGTGCGCGCCGCGGGCAAGCCGGTGCTCCTGATCATCAACAAGACCGACCAGATCGAGCAGAAGGATGCGCTGCTGCCGCACATCGCGGCGCTGCAGGAGAAATATCCCTTCGCGGCCATCGTGCCGGTCTCGGCGCTGAAGGGACACAACCTCGAGGCGCTCGAGCGCGAGATCGCGACGCTGCTGCCCGAGGCGCCGCACCTGTTCCCGCCGGACCAGATCACCGACCGCAGCGAGCGCTTCATGGTGGCGGAGATCGTCCGCGAGAAGCTGATGCGCCAGCTCGGCGAGGAGCTGCCCTACGCCAACGCGGTGCAGATCGAGGAGTTCCGCCAGGAAGGCCAGACGATTCACATCAGCGCCCTGATCCTGGTCGAGAAGGCGGGGCAGAAGGCGATCGTGATCGGCCGCGGCGGGGCGCGGCTGAAGCTCATCGGCGCCGAGGCGCGCATCGACATGGAACGTCTGCTCGGAACCAAGGTCATGCTGAAGCTCTGGGTCAAGGTGAAGAGCGGCTGGTCCGACGACGAGCGCGCGCTGAAGAGCCTCGGGTACCAGGAAGAAAGCTGATCGTGGCGGGGATGTCACGGTGAGCGTCGCGGATCTGCGTGTCGACCGGCAGCCCGCCTTCGTGCTGCACCGGCGCGCCTGGCGCGAGACCAGCCTCCTGCTCGAACTGCTGACGCGCGACTTCGGTCGCGTCGGTGTCATCGCGCGCGGGGCGCGCGGCGGGCGGCGCGGCCCCGGAGCCTGCAGCCAGGCCTTCCAGCCGCTGCTGGTGTCGTGGTCCGGCCGCGCCGACCTGAAGACGCTGGCCGCTGCCGAGGCCGTATCGCCCGCGCCCGCAATCGCGGGCGAGCGGCTCTACACGGCGCTGTACGTGAACGAGCTGCTGATGCGCCTGCTGATGCAGCACGACGCCCATTGCACCCTGTTCGATGCCTACGCCGCGCTGCTGCCCGGGATCGCGTCGGCCGAGGACCTCGAACCGCTGCTGCGTCGCTTCGAGCTGCTGCTGCTGCGCGAGCTCGGCTATGGCATGGAGTTCGTGCACGACAGTTCGACCGGGCAGGCGCTCGAGCCCGCCGGCCACTACCTGTTCAGTCCAGAGGGCGGATTCCACGCCGCGCCGGCACCGGCCGACCCGCGTGCCTACCCGGGCCGCGTGCTGGCCGAGATCGGGCGCGGGGATTTTTCCGGACCCGAAACGCGTCGCTACGCCAAGCGGCTGATGCGCGAGGCGCTGGCGCAATTGCTGGGCGCCAGACCCCTGCACAGCCGTGGTTACTTCCGGGCGCGCCACGCGCGGCCTGTCGACGCGATATAGCGACGGGTTTTCAGCTTATCAGCGCAAGTGCGTTTGCCCGCGCGGAGCAGGCACGTATGATGCGCCTTTGACCCGAGTGATTGCCACGCAGCATGTACCGACACGAACACGATCCCGCGGCGCGCGACGCTGCAGCCCCGGCGCACGAGGAGTTCCCCACCGTGGAAGCGAGCGTCGGCGGGACGCCGCTGGTGCGCCTGCAGCGCATGCACGCCGGTGCGGACAACACCATCCTTCTCAAGCTCGAGGGCAACAATCCCGCCGGCTCGGTGAAGGACCGGCCCGCGCTCAGCATGATCCGTCGCGCCGAGGAGCGCGGGGAGATCCGGCCCGGTGACACGCTGATCGAGGCCACCAGCGGCAACACCGGCATTGCGCTCGCGATGGCCGCGGCGATCCGCGGCTACCACATGGTGCTGATCATGCCCGCGCACATGAGCGAGGAGCGCCGCCAGGTCATGCGCGCCTTTGGCGCCGAGCTCATCGACGTGCCGCGCGAGGGCGGCATGGAAGCGGCGCGCGACCTGGCGCTGCGCATGCAGGCCGAGGGCAGGGGACGCGTGCTCGACCAGTTCGCCAACCCCGACAACCCGCTGGCGCACTACGAGACCACCGGCCCCGAGATCTGGCGCCAGAGCCACGGTCGCATCACCCACTTCGTCAGCTCGATGGGTACCACCGGCACGATCATGGGCGTCTCGCGCTACCTGAAGGAAATGAATCCCGCGATCCGCATCGTCGGGCTGCAGCCGGCAGACGGTTCGAGCATTCCCGGCATCCGCCGCTGGCCGCAGGAATACCTGCCGCGCATCTTCGAGCGCGAGCGCGTCGACGACGTGATCGACATCGCGCAGCACGAGGCCGAGCACACGATGCGCGAGCTCGCGCGACGCGAAGGCATACTCTGCGGCGTGTCCTCGGGCGGCGCGGTCGCCGGCGCGCTGCGCGTGGCGGCGCACACGCGCGACGCGGTGATCGTCGCGATCGTCTGCGACCGCGGCGATCGCTACCTGTCCACCGGCGTGTTCGACGCGCGCTGAGTCCGGTCCATGGTCAAGATCCGCGATGCCCACTCGCTCCAGGGGCCGCTGCCCGAGGACGGCGCGAGTCTGCTCGCGCGCGTGCCTGCCGCGCAGGCGGTGAGCGGAGCACAGCACGTTGCCGCGGCCCTCGATGCCGTGCTCGCAGCCTACGCCGGGGAGGCAGACGCCGCGCATCGCCGCGAACGCATCGCGGCGGCGCTGGACATCCTCGAAACACTGGCAACGCTTGGCCTGGACGCTGACGCGCTCTGCGCCGGCGTGCTGTGCGTGCCGGTAGCCGAGGGGTGCATCGGCGCCGAGGCGCTGGCCGCCGGCTTCGGCGCGGGTGTGGCGGCGCTGATCGCCGGCGTGCAGCGCATGGACGCGCTGGGACTCGACCCGCACGAGCATACGCGACGTCACAGTTTCGCCAACCGCCAGCGCCAGGGCGAGAATCTGCGCCGCATGCTGGTCTCGATGATCGACGATCCGCGCGTCGCGCTGGTGAAACTCGCCGAGCGCGTGCAGGCGCTGCGCGCGCTCGGCACCGCCAACGAGTCGCCCGGCGCCGTGCAGACGGCGCGCGCCGCGATGGACATCTACGCGCCGCTGGCGCACCGCCTCGGCGTGGGCCAGATCAAGTGGGAGCTCGAGGACCTCGCGTTCCGCCACCTGCAGCCCGCCGATTATCGCGGCATCGCGAAGCTGCTCGACGAGCGGCGCGCCGACCGCGAGCAGTTCATCGCCGAGGCGACCGCGCGGCTGCGCGAGGCGCTCGCGGCGGCGGGCGTGAAGGCCGAGCTCTCGGGCCGCCCGAAGCACCTCTACAGCATCTGGCGCAAGATGCAGCGCAAGGGCATCGGCATCACCGAGGTCTACGACGTGCGCGCGCTGCGCGTGCTGGTCGGCTCGGTGGCCGACTGCTACTCGACGCTCGGCATCGTGCACGGGCTGTGGCGCAACCTCCCGGGCGAGTTCGACGACTACATCGCCAACCCCAAGCCCAACGGCTATCGCTCGCTGCATACCGCGGTCATCGGCGACGGCGGCAGGGTGCTGGAGGTGCAGATACGCACCGCCGACATGCACCAGGAGGCCGAGCTCGGCATCTGTGCGCACTGGCTCTACAAGAGCGGCGAGGGCCCGCCCGCGGGTCGCGACTACGAGGACAAGATCGGCTGGCTGCGCCAGGTGCTGGGGTGGGGCGGCGAGCTCGATGCGGGCGAGCTGATCTCCGAGCACCTGCGCCGCGAAGTCGGTGCCGAGCGCGTCTACGTGCTGACGCCGGACGGGCACGTGGTGGATCTTCCGGCGGGTGCAACACCGGTCGATTTCGCCTACCAGGTGCACAGCGAGCTCGGCCACCGCTGCCGCGGCGCGCGCGTCGACGGGCGCATCGTCAGCCTCGACTACACGCTGTCGACCGGCGAACGGGTCGAGATCATCCGCGGCAGGAACGCGGCGCCCAACCGCGACTGGCTGCGTGCCGGCAACGAGTTCGTGCACACCGCGCGCGCGCGCAGCAAGATCCGCCACTGGTTCCGCGAGCAGGATCGCGAGGGCCTGGTCGCGGCCGGGCGCGCGCTGCTCGAACGCGAGCTGCGCCGCGTGGCACTGACGCCGCCACAGTTGCCGGCGCTCGCGCGCGGCCTGGGGTTCGCGTCGGTCGACGACCTGCTCGCCTCGCTGGGAAGCGGCGAGACGGGCGCCGGGCAGGTGCTGGCCTTCCTCGCGCCGGAGGAGCAGGGTCTGCCGGCCGTCGCGCTCGAGCCCGCGCGCGCCGCGGCGCGCAAGCGAGCGCGCGCCGCGGTGGCGGTCGAGGGCATCGACAACCTGATGACGAGCTTCGCGGGTTGCTGCAAGCCGCTGCCGGGCGAGGCGATAGCGGGCTTCATCACCGGGGGGCGCGGCGTCAGCGTGCACCGGCGCGACTGCTCCAAGCTGCAGCGGCTCGCCGCGGAAAATCCCGCGCGCATCATCGATGTGCACTGGCAGGACGCGCAGCCGCGCACACACGCGGTCGACCTGCGCGTCGTCGCGCACGACCGCGCGGGGCTGCTGAAGGATCTGGTCACGCTGCTCGGCAACGAACGTGTCAACGTGCTCGACCTGGGGAGCACGGTGGACCGCGCGCGGCAGCACGCGACCGTGCGGCTCACGATCGAGATCGCCTCGCTCGAGGCGCTGGGGCGGATCCTCGAGAAGCTCGGGCGCGTCGGCGGCGTGATCGCGGTGCGGCGTCATTCGGAATGACAGGGGAGACCGGCATGCGGCGTCACGACATCGGTGATCTGCGCGAACTCATGCGCCGGCTGCGTGACCCGCAGACGGGCTGCCCCTGGGACCTGACCCAGGATCACGCCTCGCTGCTCGAGCACACGCTGGAGGAGGTCTACGAGCTCGCCGACGCCGTCGAGCGCGGTGATTCCGCGCAGCTGCGCGACGAGCTCGGCGACTACCTGTTCCAGGCCGTGTTCTACGCCCAGATCGCGGCGGAAAACGGCGAGTTCGACTTCGACGACGTCACCCACGGCATCGTGCGCAAGCTGCTGCGTCGCCACCCGCACGTGTTTCCCGACGGCACGCTCGCGAGTCGCCGCGATCCCGGCTGCGCGCCCCAGACGCGCGAGATCAAGGCCACCTGGGAGCGGTTGAAGGAGGAGGACCGCCGCGGGCGCGCGCTCGGCGCCATCCTCGACGACGTGCCCATGGCGCTTCCGGCGTTGCAGCGCGCCGAGAAGCTGCAGCGTCGCGCCGCGTCCGCCGGCTTCGACTGGACGAGCTGGGACGGCGTGGTGATGAAGCTCGAGGAGGAACTGGAGGAGGTGTGCGAGGCCGCGCGCGGCGACGATGCGTCGGCGCGCGAGGACGAGCTCGGGGACCTGCTGTTCTGCTGCGTCAATCTCGCGCGCCACCTCGGCGTCAACGCCGAGAACGCGCTGCGTCGCGCCAACCGCAAGTTCGAGACGCGCTTTCGCGCCGTCGAGGAGGAGATCCGGCGCCGTGGCCTCGCGATCGGCGATTGCGAGCTCGCGTTGCTCGACAGCATCTGGGACGAGGTGAAGGCGCGTTCGCGCGGCAGCTGAGCGGCGCGCCGCCTCGGCTTGTTATCGCGCGGGGTCCTGTGTAATGTTCTCCGCCGTCGAATCGACTGTTCATCCGATCGGCGCCGCCTGCGGCGCGTTCGCTACAGGAGTCCACGCATGCGCGTCATTCTTTTGGGTGCCCCCGGCGCGGGAAAGGGTACCCAGGCCCAGTTCATCATGGAGCAATTCGGCATTCCGCAGATCTCCACGGGCGACATGCTGCGTGCGGCGGTGAAGGAGGGCTCGGAACTCGGGCGCCAGGCGAAGGAAATCATGGCGAGCGGCGGACTGGTGTCGGACGACATCATCATCGCGCTGGTGAAGGAGCGCATCGCGCGCGACGACTGCCGCAACGGCTTCCTGTTCGACGGCTTCCCGCGCACGATCCCGCAGGCCGAGGCGATGAAGCTTGCCGGCGTGAGGATCGACCATGTTCTCGAGATCGATGTGCCCGATGCGGTGATCATCGGCCGCCTGACCGGACGGCGCGTGCATCCGGCGTCGGGACGCGTCTATCACGTCGAGTTCAATCCGCCGCGCATCGCGGGACGTGACGACGTCACCGGCGACGAACTGGTGCATCGCGAGGACGACCGCGAGGATACCGTTCGCCAGCGCCTGGGTGTCTATCACGACCAGACCGCGCAGCTGATCGGCTACTACCAGGGCGAGCAGGCGAACGGCACTCGCTACCACCGCATCCCGGGTGTCGGTGCGGTCGAGGAGATCCGCGCGCGCGTGCTGGCGGCGCTCGCCTGAACGCGCCGCGGCCGCAGTCCTGCGCATGAATCTGCCCGCAGCGGCGCCCGGTGACGACGCACCGGACTGGAATGCTTCCTCCGCTGTCATCCTGGTCAATCTCGGCTCGCCGCGCGCCGCGACACCGCGCGCGGTGTCCGGGTTTCTGGCCGAGTTCCTCTCCGACCGGCGCGTCGTCGAGTTGCCCCCGTTGCTGTGGCAGCCGATCCTGCGCGGTATCGTGATTCCGCTGCGCGCCAGGCGCGTCGCGCACGCCTACGCCTCGATCTGGAGCGGGGATTCGCCGCTGCGCGCCATCTCGCAGCGCCAGCAGCAGCTCCTGCAGCAGCGCTTGCGCCGGGCGCACGGCGACGCCGCGCCGTGGGTGCGGCTGGCGATGACCTACCAGGGGCCCTCGATCGCCGCGACCATGGCTGACTGCCAGCGCCGTGGCATCGAGCGCATCTGCGTGCTGCCCCTGTACCCGCAGTACTCCGCGACGACGACCGGCGCGGTGTTCGACCAGGTCAGCCGCTACCTGCTCGGTGCGCGGTCGCTGCCCGAACTGCACCTCGTGCGGGACTACCACGACGCCCGCGCTTACATCGACGCGCTGGCCGCCAGCGTGCGCGAGCACTGGCGCGAGCACGGGCGCGCCGAGCACCTGCTGCTCTCGTTCCATGGCATCCCGGAGGCGAACGTGCTCAAGGGCGATCCCTATGCGCGTCAATGCGAGCGCACCGCGCAGCTGCTGGGGGCGCGGCTGGAATTGCCTGCGAGCGCGTTCTCGCTCGCCTACCAGTCGCGCTTCGGTCGCGCGAAGTGGCTGATGCCCTATACCAGCGAAACGCTGCGCGAGCTCGCGCGCCGCGGTGTGCGCTCGGTCGACGTCATGTCCCCGGCGTTCGCGGCGGATTGCCTCGAAACGCTGGAGGAAATGGCGGTGGAGAATCGCGCGGTGTTCCTCGAGAGCGGTGGCGGCGAGTACCGTTTCATCGCATGTCTCAACGATCGCGATGATCACGTGGGCATGATGGCGCAGATCGTCTGCGGCGCGGGTTGCGTCGCATCGCGCGCATGAGTTTCGCGGTCGCGGTTTGCGCGAGCGCAAACAAGTACCGTTGATTGCGCGTTGCATTTCTTGTGCGGCATTTGATGAAGTGCTATTTTGCTTGCGTGTTAGTTGTGCGTTGACGACGACGATCTGGATCCTCAGTCACCAAGGAGTGCAATGATGGCAATCGCCAAGAAAGCAGCGGCAAAGAAAGTTCCCGCAGCGAAGAAGAAGCCGGCCGCAAAGCCGCGCGCGAAGAAGCAACGCGCGTCGCTTGCCGATCGCATCGTGCAACTCGAGAAGGATGCGGAAAAGCAGCTCAAGCAGCTGGCTGCCGCACTCGAGAAGCGGGCCAAGGCGGATCTGCGCAGCGCAATCGACAAGTTCGAGAAGAAGTGGCTCAAGGAGCGCAAGAAGTCGCATGCCAAGCGCCTGACGTCCGTGCAGAAGAAGGCACAGGCCAAGCTTGCTGCGCTGAGGAAGAAGGCAACTGCGAAGAAGAAGGCGGCTTCGAAGAAGCCTGCTCGCAAGGCAGCCTCCGCGACCACCTGAGCCCGGGTTCCCGGGCCGGTAAGGAAGCCCGTCTCCCGCTCGAGCGGGAGGGCGGGCTTTTCACTTTCTGTGTCCCGCAATTCCTCGCGGCGACCGGTGCAGAGCATCCCCAGTGCCACTGTTGCTCGGAATCGAAACCTCGACATCGCGCTGTTCGGTCGCGCTCGGTGACGGCGATACCGTGCAGGAACTCGTCGACGAGCGCCCGCGCGAGCACCATTCGCTGATCCTGCCGATGGTGCAGGAGTTGCTGCGCAGCGCGGGCGTTTCACTGCGCGATCTCGACGCGATCGCCTTCGGCCGCGGTCCCGGCTCCTTCACCGGATTGCGGATTGCCGCGAGCATCACGCAGGGCCTCGCTTTCGGCGCCGGTCTGGCGGTGATTCCCGTATCCTCGCTCCTGGCGCTGGCCGCCGATGCCGATGCCCAGGCCGGCGCGGCCGTCGGCCTCGATCACGTCCTGGTCGCAACGGATGCGCACATGGGCGGGATCTACTGGGGCCTCTACCGCCGCGGCGCGCAGGGGCTCTGCGCAGTGCGCGACGATGCGCTGGCGCATGCCGAGGCTTTCGCCGCCGCGCAGATCTGCGCGGTCCCGGCCACGATTCTTGCCGGCGATGCGTGGCGCGTGTATCCGCAGATCCTGCCGCCTGGAGCGCCATGGCTGGAGTCGGCCGCGCCCACCGCGCGCGAGGTCGTGCGCCTGGCGGCGCGCATGCAGCGCTCGGCCTGGCGCAGCGCCGAGGAGGCGGAGCCGGTCTACCTGCGCGAGGCCTCCGTGTGGAAGAAGATCGCGGAGCAACCCGCGCCGTTCTGACTGCGCCGCCGCGGACGGTTCCGCTGGTGCGCGGGCGATTGTTATACTCCGCGGCGTATTGACGCAACGCGTACCGTGGCATTCCAGGCATGAAGATCCCGTCGGGTTTCATCGGCTCGTTCCAGCCGCCATCCATGGCGGAGCTGCGTCGCGCGCGCGAGTCGCAGCCGCGCGAAGCCGCCAGCGGTGACGCAGCGGGCGAGAGCTTCTCCCCCGACAGCGCGGTTGCCGCGCGCGGCGATTCGCTGCGCCAGCGCGCCGATGCCTTCGAATCCGGTCGCTTGCGACGCATCGACGCGCTCGACACGTACTCGGGGCCGGGTCGCAGCGCCGTCGCGGCCTATCTGTCCGTAGCCCGGAGCCCGGTCGAGACTGCCGTCGGTGCGGAGCTGGTCGGCGTCGACGTCGTCGTCTGATCGGCGCGCCCGCGCCGGCCACATCCACAGAACAGCGCATCCTGGCGGGGAACAACGTGTCGCGAGCTGCATTCATCGGTCTCGGGGTCATGGGCTACCACATGGCGGGACATCTTGCGCGTGCGGGATACGCGGTCACGGTGTTCAACCGCACGCGCGCAAGGGCGCTGCAATGGTCGGCGCAGTTCGGCGGGGCCGTCGCCGCGACTCCGGCACAAGCCGCTGCGGGTGCCGATGCGGTGTTCTGCTGCGTTGGCGACGACGACAGCGTGCGCGCGATGGTGCGCGGCCCCGATGGGGCGCTCGCGGCGATGCGTGCCGGCGCCGTGTTCGTCGACCACACCACCGCGTCGGCGGAACTGGCGCGCGAGCTCTCGGCGATCGCACGCGAATGCGGTGTAGGCTTTGTCGATGCGCCGGTCTCGGGCGGCGAGGCGGGCGCACGGCAGGGGGCGCTCACGGTGATGGCCGGGGGCGAGGAGAGCGATTTCACGCGCGTGGAACCCCTGATCCGCAGCTACGCGCGTGCCGCGCGCCTGCTCGGGCCCGCGGGTGCCGGCCAGCTCTGCAAGATGGTCAACCAGATCTGCATCGCCGGCGTGATGGCGGGACTGGCCGAGGCGCTTCACTTCGCGCGCCGCGCCGGGCTCGACGCCGAGGCCGTCATCGACGTGATCTCGAAGGGCGCCGCGCAGTCGTGGCAGATGGAGCATCGCCATCGCACGATGCTCGCGGGCGAATATGACCACGGTTTCGCGGTGGACTGGATGCGCAAGGACCTCGGAATCGTGCTTGGCGAGGCGCGCCGCAACCGGGCCAGCCTGCCGGCGACGGCGCTGGTGGATCAGTTCTACGCCGACGTGCAGGCGATGGGCGGAGGACGCTGGGATACCTCCAGCCTGTTGGCCCGGCTGGAACGCACTACGGAGGACAAGGCATGAACGAGGCCGCGCGCGACGCGTTCAACCACGAACTGCTGTGCTTTCTCGGCGCATCGCCCACGCCGTTCCATGCCGTGGGCGCGCTGGCCTCGCTGCTGGAAGAGGGCGGTTTCCGCGAACTGCGCGAGCAGGATGCCTGGGCCTGCGAGGCGGGTGGGCGCTACTTCGTGCGCCGCAACGACTCCTCGCTGATCGCCTTCGTCAAGGGTCGCGTTGCCGCCGAGGACGCGGGCCTGCGCATGGCCGGTGCGCACACCGACAGCCCCTGCCTGCGGCTGAAGCCGCGGCCGGAGCTGCGCCGCAGCGGTTATCTGCAGCTCGGTGTCGAGGTCTACGGCGGCGCGCTGCTCAATCCCTGGTTCGATCGCGACCTCTCGATCGCCGGGCGCGTCAGCTACGCCACGGCGGGCGGCGTGGCGCATGCGCTGATCGATTTTCGCGAGCCGGTAGCGGTGATTCCCAGCCTCGCCATTCACCTCGATCGCGAGGCCAACTCCGGCCGCGCGGTGAACGCGCAGAATCACCTGCCCGCGCTGCTGGCGCTGGCCGACAGCGAGCCGCGCGATTTCGCGGCCATCGTGCTCGGGCGTCTGCGCGAGGAGCATCCGGACTGCGGCGCGTTGCGCGTGCTCGACTGCGAGCTGTCGCTCTACGACACTCAGCCGCCGCGGCTGGTGGGCCTGCACCGCGAGTTCATCGCCGGCGCGCGCCTCGACAACCTGCTCAGCTGCTTTGCCGGCGTGCACGCGCTGATGGAGTCCGACGGCGAGTTCGACGCCATCATGGTCTGCAACGACCACGAGGAAGTGGGCAGCGTCTCGGCCGCGGGGGCGCAGGGCCCCATGCTGAACTCGCTGCTGGCGCGGCTGCTGCCGGAGCGCGAGCGGCGCGAGCGCGCGCTGGCGTCGTCGCTGATGATCTCGGCGGACAATGCGCACGGTGTGCACCCCAACTTTGCCGACAAGCACGACGGGAACCACGGTCCGGCGCTCAACGCCGGGCCGGTGATCAAGGTCAATGCCAGCCAGCGCTATGCGACCAACAGTGAGACCGCGGCGCTTTTCCGCTGGCTGTGCGAGGCAGAGGGCGTGCCGGTGCAGAGCTTTGCGGTGCGCAGCGACATGGCATGCGGCAGCACCATCGGCCCGCTTACGGCGGCAAACGTGGGCGTGCGCACGCTCGATGTGGGCGTGCCCACCTTCGCGATGCACTCGCCGCGCGAGCTGGCGGGCACCAGCGACCTGCACGCGCTCGCGCGCGTGCTGTCGCGCTTCTTCCGCCAGCCGGCGCTGTAGGTCGGGCTTCAGCCCGACAAGGGTTCGGCCAAGCCGAACCCGTCGTGCCAGTCGCCATGAATGGCGACCTACGGACACAAATTACGTGCCGGTAAACACCGGCGCGCGCTTGCCGAGGAATGCGGCGACGCCTTCCAGGCCGTCGCGCGAGATCGCGGCCGCGGCGATTGCTGCGCCCTCGAGCTCCATCTGCGTCTCCAGTGTCGCGTCGAAGCTGGTGGCCAGCAGTTTCTTCACGGCGCCATAGGCCCCGGTGGGGCCCGCGGCGATCTGCGCGGCCAGCTTTTGGGCTTCGGCGGCCAGTTCGGTATCCTCGACCACGCGCGTCAGCAGTCCCCACTCGAGTGCTTCCTCGGCGCCGAGGCGGCGATTCGTGAGGATCAGTTCCTGCGCACGGCGCAGGCCAACGATGCGCGGCAGGAAATAGCTGGCGCTGCCGTCGGGTACCAGGCCGGCACCGGTGTAGGCCATCGAGAACTTCGCCGAGCGCGCCGCCAGCACCAGGTCGCCGCAGGCGGCGAGGCTGAAACCGGCGCCGGCAGCGGCGCCGTTGACCGCGATGACCAGCGGCGCGCGCATGTGCGCGAAATTGGCGATTGCCGCGTGCAGGTAGGTCGTGAGCTCCTTGATGAAGCCCTCCAGGTTGCCGGCGTTCTCGACGAAGCTGTTGAGGTCGCCGCCGGCGCAGAACATGCGTCCCTTGCCGGTCAGCAGCACCGCGCGCACCGCCGTGGAGCAGCGGCAGGCCAGCGAGGCCTGCAGCAGTTCCTGCGCCAGCTGCATGCTGATGCCGTTGGCGGCATCGGGTCGGTTCAGGGTGATGCGCGCGATGCCGCTGTCGATGACGAAGTCGAGGGTAGAGAACGTTGCCATGTGCCGGGGTCTCCGCAGAGGGGGGCTGGAATGTGGGGCCGGCGCGAGCATAGGCAGCGCGCGCGGAGCGGTCAATCGCGGGCCGCCCATTGGCGCATCGCGGCACCGATACGTATGATACGCGGCCTCATCCAGGGCAGTCCCGCATGAAAAAGCAGCGCGTTCTCACCGGCATCACCACCACCGGCACGCCGCACCTCGGCAACTACGTCGGCGCCATCCGTCCCGCGATCGCAGCGAGCCTGCAGCCGGACGTGCAGTCGTTCTATTTCCTCGCCGACCTGCACTCGATGATCAAGAGCCAGGACGCCCAGGCGCTGGGGCGCTCCACGCGCGAGATCGCCGCGACCTGGCTGGCGCTGGGGCTGGATACCGAGCGCGTGGTGTTCTACCGCCAGTCGGACGTGCCGGAGATCACCGAGCTCACGTGGATGCTGACCTGCATGACCGCCAAGGGCCTGATGAACCGCGCACACGCCTACAAGGCCGCGGTTCAGGCCAACCAGGAGGCCGGGCAGGACGACGATTTCGGCATCACGATGGGTCTGTACAGCTACCCGGTGCTGATGGCGGCGGACATCCTGATGTTCAACGCCGATCGCGTGCCCGTGGGTCGCGACCAGATCCAGCACGTCGAGATGGCGCGCGACATCGCGCAGCGTTTCAATTACCACTACGGCGAGCATTTCGTGCTGCCGAGCGCGGTGGTCGACGAGCACGTTGCGGTGCTGCAGGGGCTCGACGGGCGCAAGATGAGCAAGAGCTACGGCAACACCATCCCGCTGTTCCTGCCCGAGAAGCAGCTGCAGAAGCACATCAACCGCATCAAGACCAATCTGCAGGAGCCGGGGGAGCCGAAGAATCCGGACGAGTCGACGGTTTTCCAGGTCTGGGCGGCGTTCGCGACGCCCGGGCAGCGCGAGGAGATGCGGCGCGAGTTCGCAGACGGCATCGCGTGGGGCGAAGCCAAACGCCGCCTGTTCGAACTGGTCAACGCGGAGCTCCGCGAGCCGCGCGAGCGCTACGAGGCGCTGATGGCGCAGCCCTCCCTGATCGAGAAACTGCTGCGCGAGGGCGCCGAGCGCGCGCGCGCCTTCAGCCGGCCGTTCATGCAGGAGCTGCGCGCCTCGGTCGGCCTGCGACCCGTGGACGCGTGAGCGACGGGCGCCTTGGCCTATACTTCGGGCTGGTCCTTGCCGCTGCGGGGCAAATCGGGGAGGAGGTGTCCTGATGATCTGGTGGATTCTGCTCGCCGTCGTCGTGGCCGGCGCCGTGTTCGCGCTGCGCGGCCGCGCGGCGGCGCCGTCACGCAAGCTCGCGCCACGCACGGGATCGCGTGGCGCGAGCGCCGCCGCGAACCCGCCCGGGCGAGGCAAGGCGCCGTCGGAGGCCATCGACGATTACCGTGGCACGATGCTGTTTCCGCAGAAGGATTGCTGCGAGGCGGTACTGAGGCTGCGCGGCCGCACCTTTGCCGAGCACCACGCGCCGACGCTGCCCGTTCCCGGCTGCGACCGCGAAGCCTGCGGCTGCAAGCTGCACCAGGTCATCGGGCGGCGCCGCGGACCGCGGCGCCTCGTGCCGGACCGGCGCGACGACGTGCGTTTCAAGGAAGACCGCCGCCAGGGCAAGGACAGGCGCTCGGGCGTGGATGTATGGAAGTAGAGCCGCTGAGCGCGTCGCCCGCCGCGGGCGTCGATCCGCGGACGCCTGCCTGAGCCTCGGGCTCAGCTGCCCTGGATCTTGAAGCCTACCTTCAGCACCACCTGGTAGTGCCCCACCTGGCCGTGCTGGACATGGCCGCGGGTCTCCACGACCTCGAACCATTCCAGGTTCTGGATGCTCTTGCTGCACTCGGCCAGCGCGTTGTTGATCGCATCCTCGATGCCGATGCGTGAGGAACCGACGATCTCGACCTTCTTGTAGACATGATGATCGGACATGGCACACCTCCCTCGGGATGGATCTGCTCGGTCACGGATCCAGTATGCCAGATCGGGCGCGGCCAACCCATGCGGCACGGGGGGGGGGGCGGCTGCGGCGTACGACGTTTGCCTCGCTGCGGTTCAGGCGGCACCGCCGCGCGTGCCGCCGCTGTCGCCGTTGCGCAGGTCATCGACCAGCACGTTGAATGCCGCGACCGGGTCGTGTCCGGCGTGGTGCAGCCGCAACAGGGCCGCGAAACCCATGCCGTGCATCAGGTCCATCAGCATTTGCGCCACGTTGTTGGCGTCGATCGCGGGCCGGACCTCCTGCTGATGCTGCAGTTGCACGATCACTGAGGCCAGCAGCGCGCGGTTGCGCTCCATGTCGGTGCGCAGCACCGCGGCTGCCCCGGCATCCGCCGCCGCGTGGCTCCACAATTGCAGCCGCACGCCCCACTCGATACGCGATTGCCGGTCGTGCGGCAGCGCGGCCTCGATCAGCGGCAGCAGGTTGTCGATGCTGACGCCGCGGGCCAGCGCGCGCGCCAGGCGCTGCTCGATGCGCGCGCTGGCCCAGGCGAAGGCCGCCGTGACGATGCCGGCCTTGCTCTCGAAGTAGTGCGACAGCACGCCGATCGAGCAGCCCATGGCGCGCGCGATGCTGCGCGTGGTGAGGGCTGCCATGCCGTCGGCGGCGATGAGGCGGGCCGCCACCTCGGCTATTTCGCGGCGTCTCTGGTCGTGGTCCAGCTTGCGCACTGCGCTCAGTTCTCCGGGTCTGGCGCGACGCTTCTCCGCATTGCGTCGCAACGGGTGTTCGCTTAGATTATATACATATCAAACGTCCGGCATGTTTGCCGGCTGCGCAGCGAGATGATTGGAGCAGCGGCGCCATGAAAGCGGCAAGTCTCGAGCACGATTACACCCACCGTCCCGACAACAAGGATCTCTCGCACCTGCCCGGCGCCTACGGCCTACCGTATCTGGGCATGATGGTGCCCCTGCTGAAGAATCCCCACGCGGTGATAAAGCGCCACTACGACCGCTACGGTGCGGTGTCGCGCACGCGGCTCACGGGGCAGCACATGGTGTGGGCGCTGGGCCCGGACTACAACCGCGAGCTGGTGATGGATCCGCAGCAGGTCTATTCCGCGCGCATGGGCTACGACGCGCCACTCGGGGACTTCTTCGCCGGCGGCCTGCTGGTGCGCGATTTCGCGGAGCACAAGTTCCACCGTCGCATCATGCAGACCGCGTTCAAGACCAGCTCGATGCAGCACTACGTGCACAGCGTCAACGAGATCTCGGCGGCAACCGTGGAGCGCTGGGGCAAGGAAAGCAGCGGTTTCCGCTACTACCCGCACATCAAGGAGTTGCTGCTCGACGTCGGGGCGCGTGTGTTCGTTGGCGTGAACCTCGATAACGAGATCGCGCCGCTGAACAAGGCGTTCCTCGACATGATGGCGGGCACGCTCGCTATCGTGCGCAAGGACTGGCCCGGGCTCGGCCTGGTGTATCACCGGGGCATGAACGGGCGTCGCTATCTCGAGCAGTATTTCCAGGGCCTCGTGCCGCAGCGCCGGCGCGACGAAGGCATGGACATGATGAGCCACTTCAGCAAGGAGACGACCGAGGAGGGCCAGTACTTCCCCGACAAGGTGGTCGCCGATCACCTGATCTTTCTTGTGCTCGCGGCGCACGACACCACCACCAGCGCGTTGACGATGGCCTCCTACTACCTGGCGCGTCACCCCGAGTGGCAGGAGCGGCTGCGCGGGGAAGTGCTCGGCCTCGACCGCAGCCTCGCCTACGACGATCTCGGCGCCAATGTGCCGCTGCTGGAGCAGACCTTCCACGAGATCCTGCGCATGCACCCCCCGGTGCCGCAGCTGATGCGCCGCACCATCCGCGAGACCGAGCTCGGCGGCTACCGCATCCCGGCCGACACGATGGTGGCGATCTCGCCGATCTTCTCGCACCGCATGCCGGAATACTGGAAGGAACCGCAACGCTTCGACCCGGACCGTTTCGGCCCAGGGCGCCAGGAGCACAAGCAGCATCCCTACCTGTGGGTGCCCTTCGGCGGCGGTGCACACAAGTGCATCGGGCTGCACTTTGCCGACATGCTGTTCAAGTGCGTGATGACCGAGATGCTGCGCCGTTTCCGGTTCAGCCTGCCGGCGAACTACCCCGACCCCCCGTCGATCATCCATTTCCCGTTCGCCAAGCTCACCGACGACCTGCCGCTGGTACTGGAGCCGCTGGGCCGTGCCTGAGCGCATCGCGCGCGTGCTGGCCGCGCTGGCACTGGCGCTCGCGTCCGGCGTCGCGGCCGACGTCAGCGCGCTGGAGACCGGCGAGTCGCTGCCGGCGCTGCGCATCGAGGAACTCGGCGAGCTGCAACTGGCCGGCGAGACAATCCGCTTCGCGCCATGGCAGAGCGGCGCGCTCACGGGCAAGGTGCAGGTGCTGCAGTACCTGGCGGCGCGCATGTCGGCGAAATCGCTGAACGAGCCCTTCACCGATGCCCTGCGCGATTCGGACATCCCGATCGGGCGCTATCATCTCACCACGATCGTGAACCTCGACGATGCGCTGATCGGCACGCGCGGCATGGTGCTCTCCGAGCTCGAGAGCAACAAGAAGCGCTATTTTCGTTCGAGCATCGTGGCGGACGCGCATGGTCTCGGACGCGAGGCATGGCAGCTGAGTCCGAAGTCGAGCGCGATCATCATCCTCGGGCCCGATGGATCCGTGCGCTTCTTCCGCGACGGTCCCCTGAGCACTGCGGACATCGCGCAGGCGATGCAGCTGGTGCGCTGCGGCGCGGGTGAGCAGCTCGCGCTGCTGGAACCAGGCCTGCACGCCGACTGCGGCGCCGCTGGCACCCGATGACATTGCGATACCCGACAAGGATCACTGCATGAGCAGCATTGCCCTGGATTTCCCGCGCCGCGCGCTGCGCAACGTCATGCACCGCATCGAGGTGCCGCGCGACATCGGGACCGTCACGCACATCGACAGCAGCACCGAATGCGATCCGCTCGAGGCGGGCATCGCGCACAAGCAGGCCGCCGCGATCTGGCGCGCGGTCGAGGACCTGTACCGCACCGGCTACTACCCGGCCGTGATGTTCTGCCTGCGCCGCCAGGGCAGGGTGGTGTTCAACCGCGCGCTCGGGCATGCGCGCGGCAACGGCCCCGAGGATGACGCCGGGACGCAGAAGGTGCCCGCGACCACGTCCACGCCGAGTTGCATCTTCTCGGCGTCGAAGGCCATCACCGCGATGGTGCTGCACCGCATGGAGGAAAAGGGCGAGATCAACCTGCTCAACCCGATCAGCCACTACATCCCCGAGTTCGCCAGGCACGGCAAGGAACGCACCACGATCTACCACCTGCTGTCGCACCGTGCCGGCATACCGGGCATCGCCGACGTAGACGACCCGCGCGTGGTGCTCGACCACGAGCAGAGCCTGCAGTTGCTGTGCGAGGCGCAGCCGCAGCACCTCTTCGGGCGCGAGCAGGCCTACCACGCGATCACCGGCGGCGTGATCCTGGCCGAGATCGTGCGCCGCGTCAGCGGCATGGACATCCGCAAGGCCTGGCGCACCTGGTTCAAGGAGCCTATGGGGCTGAAGGTGCTGGACTACGGGGCCAGCGCGCCGGCGCGCGCGAAGATCGCCGAGCAGGCGCTGACCGGAATCCAGGGTTGCCGGCTGGTGGACGATTTTGCCCGCCGCGCGATCGGGGCGACCTTTGACGACGTGATGGAACTGCTCGCCACCGCCGACTTCTACAAGGCCGTGATCCCCTCCGGCAACATGGTGTCGACCGCGGAGGAAGTGGGCGCGTTCTACCAGATGCTGCTCGACGGCGGGCGCTGGAACGGCCGCCAGATCCTGCGGCCGGAGACGATCCAGCGCGCCACCATGGAAGTCGGGCCCCACGTCCTCGACCGCTCGATCGGCGTGCCGCTGCGTTTCAGCCAGGGGTTCATGCTGGGTGGCGCGCCCCTGGGCCTGTTCGGTCAGCGCTCGCAGCACGCCTTCGGCCACATCGGGCTCGCGAACAACATCACCTGGGCCGA
Organism: Gammaproteobacteria bacterium; assembly: GCA_016718385.1. Taxonomy (GTDB): domain Bacteria; phylum Pseudomonadota; class Gammaproteobacteria; order Pseudomonadales; family UBA5518; genus UBA5518. Next base: position 875,693 of record JADKDK010000002.1, on the reverse strand, counting down.
CCCCGAGCGGCAGATCTCGGTGGCGCTGCTGGTGAGCGGCATTCCGGTGCTGGCCGGAAACTACGTTGCGTTGCTGAAGCTGATTGCACGCATTGGCGGCGCCTGCCCGCGCGTCGAGAACTGATGCCATGTCCGTACGCACCGAACGCTGCGGGCGTGTCGCGACGATCGTCATCGACCGGCCCGCGTGTCGCAACGCCGTCGACGGACCCACGGCCGCCGCACTGGCCGGGGCGTTCCGCGATTTCGATGTCGATGATTCCCTCGACATCGCGGTGCTCTGGGGCGCGGGCGGAACCTTCTGCGCCGGCGCCGACCTGAAGGCCGTGGCGCAGGAACCCGCGCGTGCCAATCGGGTGGCGCCCGACGGCGACGGCCCGATGGGCATATCGCGGCTGCGCCTGCGCAAACCCGTGATCGCGGCGGTCGCGGGTCACGCGGTCGCCGGCGGACTGGAACTCGCGGCCTGGTGCGACCTGCGCGTGGTCGAAGAGAGCGCGGTGTTCGGGGTGTTCTGCCGGCGCTGGGGCGTGCCGCTGATCGATGGCGGCACGGTACGGTTGCCGCGGCTGATCGGGATGAGCCACGCGCTCGACATGATCCTCACGGGGCGCGCGGTCAGCGCGCCCGAGGCGCTGGCGATGGGGCTCGCGAACCGCGTGGTGCCCGACGGCACGGCACGCGAAGCCGCCGAGACCCTGGCCGCGGAAATCGCGCGCTTCCCGCAGGCCTGCCTGCGCGCGGATCGCCTGAGCGCGCTCGAGCAGGCCGGTCTCCCCGTCGCGGAGGCCATGCGCAAAGAATTCGCGCGCGGCGCGGCAATTGCCGCGATGCCGCAGATGCGTGAAGGTGCGGCGCGCTTCGCCGGCGGTGCCGGTCGCCACGGCACGTAGGTCCGGATTCATCCGGACACGTGAAGGCATTTCCTGCGCAGATGTCCGGATGAATCCGGACCTACGGCACGCCCAGCCATTCGCGGATGCGCGGGTCGCGCTGCAGGCCGGTGATCATCGAGGCGCCGGCGTCGCGCAGCGCGACCACCGTGGCGGCCTGTATCGCCTCCTCATCGGTCTTCAGGAACGCGGTCGGCGTCTTGCCGTAGGCGGTGAAGGCCCAGTGACCGATTTCCTCGCCCTGCGGGTCGCGGATGCTGAGATCGTATTTCACCCAGATCTCGAACACCTTCGCCCGCGTGTCGTCGGGCAGCGCGAACTGGAAATCCTTCACGCTGGGCACGATGATGGCATTGATCCCGCCGTTGCCCCGCTCCGGTGCATCCAGTTCGCGGGCAGCGGTGAACGTCGCGTCGAAAATCGCGCGGAACACCTGCAGTTGCGGCGCGCCGAGGTTGATGGTCCATTCCTCGCCGGAGGGGCCGGGGCGCTTCTCCTTGTGCGTGAACGAGGCGAACTCCGGCGGAAAGTAAACGCCCACGCTGACCGGCAACGGTTCCACGAGGGGCTCGGGAAACGTGTTCAGGGGTTTCATCGTCACGAGCTTCGGGCCACAGCCGGCGAGGCCGAAGGCAAGCAGCAGCAGGAGCAGGGCAGTGCGCATCGTTGTCCACCGTGAGTGCGTGCGGATCATAGGCACAATTGCGGCACCGATCCAGGCGGAGCCTGCGGGCTAGCGATAGTCATTCAGGCCGACGAAGGTGCCGCCGTTGCGCCACGCGAGGTCGCGCATCAGCGAGGCGAAGCGGATGCCGGTGACCTGCAGGTTGTCGGGGCGCGCGAACTGGGTCGGGAAACCCACGGCGTGGATGCGCACCAGCCGCTCGCCGCCCGATTCGCTGTTGATGCGGTCGACCACGTCGATCACCTGCGCGATCGAGCTGCCGGTGAACTCGTCGCCGAGCACGTAGAGGCTGATCCTGCGCCCCGGCTCGTGGAAGGTGCGGATCGCCTGCACGATGCCTTCGACCGGGCTGCTGTTGCTGTACGGATTCCACGTCGCGAAGCGGCTCACGATCGCGCGCCGCCGCGCCGGCGTGTCGGGGATCCACTGCCCGCGGTAGCTGGAGAACATGTACTCTCCCTCGTCGCTCATCACCTGCACCCCCTTCACCCGCGGGTAGAGGTCGAGGATGTTGATCATCTCGCGCTGCGCGCGCGGCCAGGCGTAATTGAACATGCTGCCCGAGGTGTCGATGATGAAGATCACGTACTCGCTGTCGACCGGGATGCCGCCGATCGCGTCGTTGCGCCGCCGGCCCTGCGCCCCGAGCAGGCGTTTCATCTCGTCGGTCAGGCGCTGCCTGGCGCTCTCCAGCTGACCCACCAGGCGGCTGTTCACGTCGGCGTCCGTGCTGCTCGCGCGGTACTGTCCCTTGACCGCGGAGAGATCGCCCTCGAGCCGTGCCACCGCCTCCAGCGATTCCGACAGCTGTTCGCGCCGTGCCGTGAGGTCGCGGTTCAGCACCACGGATTCGCCGCGCAGCCGGTACAGTTCCTCCTGCAGGGCGGCGATCTGCCCCCTGAGGTCGCGCGTGCTCTCCTCGAGCACCAGCGGTTCGGCGATCTTCGTGATCATCAGCAAGAGGATGATCGCACCGAAGCCGCAGCAGATCACGTCCAGGAAGGACAGGCTGAACTCCTCGGCGCTGCGCCGCGGCTTCCTCACGGCCAGTCGCTCGCCGGTGCGAGGAAGGCGCCGCGCGTGGCCATCGCGAGCTGCCAGAACGCCGAGGCCGCCATCGGGTCGCCTTCCATCGGCGCGAGGATCACGTTGACCGGGATGCCATCGGGCAGGCTGTTCAGCGCCTGGTTGAAATATTTCAGCCGGTCGCGTCCGCTCGCCTTGGCGCCCGCCACGCCACTGCCCTGCGTGGGCAGGCCGTCGGTGATCAGGTAGATGTTGTCGGGCCTGGGGTTCATGGCGGCCGCGGCCTGGAAGGCACCCAGCAGGCTGGTGCCTGCGGCGGGCGTGACGGCGTCGAGAGCCGCGATCGCCTTGTCGAGCTGTTCGCGGTTCGCGACCGGCAGCCACTTGCCGGCGGTGTCGGGCAGCACGGGCGCGGCCCCGGTATTGAACACGTAGATCTGGTACTCGCTGTCGCGCGGCAGCTGTGTGCTCAGCCAGTCGACGGTCGCTACCGCGCGGCGCCACTTGGGCGCGCGCCGCTGCACGGTTTCGGGCATGTTGCGCATGCGGATCACGTTGACCAGGGTATTGTCGAGCATGCTCGCCGAGCGGTCCAGCAGCACCAGGATACGCCGCCCGCCGAGCTTGAGGCCGGTCAGGTACTGGCGGTCGCCGTCGCCGGTGAAGCGGCGCACATCCGTGCCCTGCTGCTTCTCGCCTTCGGCGCGCAGCCGCTCGTTCTGTTCCTCCAGCTGCTTGAGGTCCGCCTTCAGTTGGTTCACGTGCTCGCTGCTCGCGAGCGTGTCCTTGTCATCGGTGGAGAGTTCCTCCCGACGGCGCCGGATCTCGGCCAGGATTTCGCGTGAACGGCCTTTGGCCTCGACGGCCGACTCGTCGACCATCGCGATGGTGTTGCGCAGTTCGGCCAGCCCCTCGCGCCCCTCGCGCACTTCGCGCTCGAGGAAGTTCACCTCGCCGATCAGGTCGCGGTTGGCTTCCTCCGAGCGGACGTCGCTCGCGTGGTCGATCACCAGGAACACCAGGATCGTCGCGCCGAATCCGCAGGACATGATGTCCAGGAAGGACAGGCTGAAGATCGAGAAGCCGCGGCGTTTACGCGCCATCGTCCGGGACCGGCGTTTCGGCGACCACCCACAGCTCGGTGCGGCGCGCCGGCAGCGCGAGCCGCTGGCCGGCGCGCAGCAGCGTCGCCGATCGCACCGGCTCGCCGTCGAGCGCGAGCGCGTGGCCGGCCGCGGGCATCAGCCACCACCGCGCGCCGTCCCAGCTCAGCGTGCCGGCCAGATCCGGCGGCAGGCGGCGCGTCAGCGTCCAGCCGTGCGCCCCTTCGTGCAGGTACAGGCTGCCGGGCGAGAGGCGTAGCGCGCGCGCGCCGGCGACCAGGTGGCTGGGTGTGTCGGTAGCGGGCGCGGGCGCAGGCCCGCTGCCGGCGGATGCGACGGGCGCAGGCACCGGGGCGAGCCCGGCGCCCGGCGCGTCGACGAGGGCCGGCAGCCGGGTGACAAAGCGCAGTGCGGCGTCCTCGCTGCGAATCAGCGCGGCGTGGCGCAGGCAGGCGCGGATGGCAGCGTCCTCGGGCAGGCGGGTCGTCTCCGGCAGCAGCCGCCCAAGACGCGGCAGCGGCGCGAGCCGCGCGCTGCACAGGAGCGCGGCGCCCTGGCGCTCGCGCTGCACCGCGTCCACGATCTGCGCGTAAACCGGTTGCGCCGCCTCCAGCACCTCGCCGATGCCGAGCTTGGCGTGGTAGCTCGCCGTGCCGTTGCGCAACTCGGCGTGGACATCCTCGCCGTCCTCCAGCGCGGCCATCCACGCCGGCAGGCGGTCGTAGAGCTGCTGCTCGGTGGCCGCGGCGTGCATCGGGTCGAAGCGGCTGTGCTGGATGAAGCGCGCCGTCACCAGCTGCGCCAGGCGCTCCTGCAGTTGCAGCAGCCCGGCGCCCGGCACGGTGTGCACGCGCTCGCGCACGAGCATGTCGCCGTCGCGCACCAGGCGCGTGAGCACGCACTGGTGCAGCTGCAGGTCCAGGTGCAGCGCGCTGCGCGCGACCTGCGCGGTGCTCGCCGCCGCGAGCGCGGCGTCGACCAGGCCCACGGCGCGGAACGAGGCGCGCTGCGCGATGCCGAGCAGCACCGCGAGCTGCTCGCGCGTGAAACTGCCCGGCACCGCGAGGATTACTTGCTCCGGGCTACCCGCCGCGGCGGCCAGCTGTTGCAGCTGCGCCCAGGCGAGGTCGGCATGGTGGCGTGCGTGGCTGCGCGCGTTGTGCAGCGGTTCGGTGCCGAGACGCAGCCAGAACTGGCTGATGGTCTGGCGCGGGTTGAGCCGAGCCTGCGCCAGCGCCGCCGCGCCGGTCACCACGGCATCGCGCGTGAGCGTCGCGAAGCCGGGACTGCGGCTCGGCGTGCCGGTGCCATCGCCCAGCAGCAACGCGATATCGTTAAGTTCCAGCACCGCCAGCGCCATGCTCAGCCCTCCCGCGTCACCTTGAGGTGGCCGAGCAGGCGATCGTCGCAATAGGCCTGTGCCTCCAGTACCAGTCGTTCCTGCTGCAGCTGCAACTGGTGCATCAGGAACATCAGCAGGATGCTGATCACCAGCGCGACGAAAGTCGAATTGAACGCCACGCCGAGCGCGTCGGTGACGCCGGTGATGTCGCCCTCGACGGCGCGGTGCGCCTGCGTCAGCGCCATGCCGATGCCGCGCACGGTGCCGATGAACCCGATCGAGGGAATCGCCCAGCCGATGTAGCGGATCATCGAGAGCTCGGAATCGAGGCGTTCGCCCTCCGTCTCGCACACCTCGCGGATCGAGGCGGCGGCATCCTGGATGCTGTGCGTCGCGGCGAAGCGCTGCAGGCCCGTGATCAGTGCGCGTGGCAGCAGCGCGCGGCGTGCCTCGGCGGGCAGCGCCTGGATCGGGCGCAGGTATTCGCGCGCGTCCTCGGGCAGGATGCTGGTGCCGCCCGGCACCTGCACCAGCGGCCGTTCCAGCAGCTGCTTCTCGCGCCGCAGCATCGCGCCCTTGTAGCCCATGATCGCGATGCACCAGAACATGAGCACCACGCAGCTCTCCTGCTCGTAGTCCTTCAGGATCACCCATACCGAGGGCGGACGCGCCGAGGTGTCGCCGGCGGCTACGCGCTCCTGCGCGGCCCTGGCGACCGCATCGGCATTCGGCGTCACCACGGCGACGTAGAAGGTGTGCACCACGATCAGCGACAGCAGCAGGGCGAAGAGCTGGAACAGGAACTCGGAGGCGAGGATGCGTTTCATGGGGTCCTTGACGCGGCGCGGCGCCTGGTTCAGATGTCCGAAGGGAATGACACGGAGAGATCCTCCGAGATGTCCTCGCTGGGCACGAAGCGCTCGTCGCCGGCGCCGCCGCGCGGGGCGGGCTTCGCACCGGCGGCAGGCGCGGGCTCCGCGGCAGGCGATGTCGCGGGCTGCGGTGCGTCCGGCGCGTCTTCCGGCGCTTCCTGCGCCGTGGCGAGGGTGGCCAGCGCGGCGGCGATGAGCGCGAGCCGCGCGCGCCGCTTCATTCGGCGTACCTCGCGAGACGGAAACCCAGGTCGGCGCGCGCCTCCTTGCCGTAGTCGCGAAAGGCGAGGCGCAACTCGGTGACGCTGCCGTGGCGCCAGCTCGCGCCGCGGATCACGTGGAATTCGCCGCTGCCCGCGCCCGTCGGATCGGTGCGACCCTCCGCGGGCAATGCTTCGTAGATGTCATGCATCCATTCTGCCGCATTGCCGCTCAGGTCGAAAAGGCCGTGGCGGTTGGGCGCGAAGCGCTTGCGCGGCGCGGCGACCGCGAAGCCGTCGTCGTAGCCCGCGATCACCTGCCCGAGCAGCGTGGCGCCGCTCTGGTCGGCGAAATTCCCGGCCTTCGCCGACGGCGGCAGCTCCTGGCCCCAGCCGAAGCGCGCGCTCGATCCGTCGGCCTGCACGATCGCCGCCCACGCCCACTCCGCCTCGGTCGGCAGGCGGTAGCCACGGCTCGCGGCGGTGAAGCCGCTCACGCGTCCGCCCTGCACGGTGTAGAACGGCGGCAGGCCTTCCTTCGCGCTCAGCCAGTTGCAGTACAGGGCGGCGTCCTCCCACGACAGATTGACCGCCGGCTGCTCGTCGTCGTTCAGGCTCTTGCCCTTGAAGTTGCCCGAGGAATGGCCGGCGCGGAACTGGCGGAACTCCGCGTTGCTGACCTCGGCGACGCCGAGGTAGAAGGGCCGCTGCAACCGCACCTGGCGCAGCGCCTCGTTGGCCCGACGCCCGACCTCGCGCCGCGACGAGCCCATGGCGAACGGGCCCGGGCGCAGCAGCACCAGTTCCTGTCCCGCGGCGGTGGTGATGCGGGTCACCGTGGACTTTGCCTTCGCCTCGGCCGCCGTGCCGAGCGTGACGCCCAGCGATTGCGGGAATCCGGGTCGCGGCGCCACCGCGAGCTCCTGCGGCGCGTAGCCCTCGCGTTGCACGCGCAGCGTGTGCCTGCCGCTGGGCAGCGTCAGCGTCTGTGCGCCGCGCCCCAGGGCGCGCTCGCCGAGGAACACCTCGGCGTCGGGCGGCGTCACCGCGAGGCGGATCTCGCCGCTCAGCGCGGGCAGCTCGAGCGCGATATCGCGCGACTTGCCGCCAGCGGGCAGTGCGCGCACGGCGCGCTCGAAGCCGGCCTTGAAGGCGATCAGTTCGTGGGCCCGCGAGGAGTCGATCGCCAGTTCCAGCGGCGTGCGGCCCTGGAACACGCCGTCGAGCGTGATGCTGGCGCCGGCGGGATTCGAGCTGACGCGCAGGCGCGCGTCGGCGCGCGCGAGCGTGAGCGCTGCCAGCGTGCGCCGTTCGCCGGCCACGGCGTTCACCATCAGGGCCTCGTCACGGTAGCCCTCGAGGCGCAGCCGCAGGTGGCGCTCTCCAGCGGGCAGCTCGATGTCGGCCGGCGTCGTCGCGAGCGGCGCGTCATCGACCACGATGCTCGCACCCGGCGGGACGGTCTCGACGCGATAAGTGCCCCAGCCGGGCGCCAGCGTGATCTCCAGCGTTTGCTCGGTGTCCATGCCCTCGACCGCGAGCGACTGCTCGTGCGGCAGGTAGCGTTCGGCTTCGACGCGGATCGTGTGTTCGCCGGCAGCGAGCCGCAACGCCTCGCCGTTCGTGGCGCCGGCGTCGACGCCGTCGACGAGCACGCGCCCCGCGACCGGCGCGCTGTTCACGAACACGCGCCCGGGCAGCTTTTTCAGCGCGAGCTCGACGCGCTGCCCGCCCGCCGCGGTGACGCGCACGGCCAGCGATCCCGGCGCGTAGCCGGGCGCCGCGGCGCGCAGCACGTAATCGCCCGGATGCAGCAGGATGCGCGCGCCGAAGGCGAGGCTGGGTCCGCCGTCGACGTCGAGCTCGGCGCTGGCCGGCTGCAGGCGCACCTCGAGCACGCGCGCTCCGAGCAGGAACCACGCGATCGTCGCCACCGCCAGCAACGCGGCGGCGATACCGAGGTGGTGGCGCCGCGGGCGCCGCGCTTCGCGCGGCGCCGGCTCGGGCGGTGCGTAAGCCAGCGGGGCGATGAGCTCGTCGGCGCCGCCGGCAGTGTCACCGCCCGCGGGCTTCAGATCTTCTGCTGGCATTGCACGATCACGTCGCTGCCCGCCTGTCCGGCGCGCACGCTGAATTCGACGCGCACGTCGCGGTAGCCGGCGCGCTGGCCGACCGCGACGTAGTCTCCGGGCAGCAGCTCCAGCGTCTTTTCGCCGATGGGGCCGAAGCTGCCGACACGGAACACCGTGACCTCGGTCTTGCCGTCGGAGCGCAGTCGTACCGCGACGGGCGTGCTGTAGTCGGCCAGCAGCCGGCGCGCGCTGGCGAGCTGCGCCTGCAGCCGCGGGCCGGGAGCGGCGATGGCCGTCGCGCCGGCGATCAGCTTTTCGGCGGCGGTGCGGGTTTTCGCGTGGTTAAGGCGGGCGGGCTCCCGCGCGAGCTGCTCCAGCGCCTGGTCGAGCGCCAGCCGCGTCCCGGCCTGCTGCTTGCCCTCGCGCGCAGCGCCCAGCGCGGCGTCGATCGCGAGCGCCGCGTCATAGTGCCGCACGGCCGCCTCCCATTGCTCGGATCCGGCGGCCCGGGCGGCCTTGTCCAGCAGTTCGGCCAGGCGCTGCTGCGCGAGCTGGAATTCCGCCTGCTGCAATCCGTCGCGCGCCTCCGCGCCGCCGGGCTGCAGCGCGAGCGCCGCCTGGAATTCGCGGCGTGCGTCCGCGTGCCTGCCTGCCGCCAGCGCGGCATAGCCCGCCGAGAGGCGCGCCGTATAGTTGGCCGTGGCGATGCGCTGTTGCAGCGCGGCGAGCGAGCTGCGTGCGGCCTCGTGCCCGGCGTCCAGTGTCAGCGCTTCGCGGTACGCGGCGGCGGCAGCGCCGGTGTCGCCGGCCGCCTGCGCCGCGGATGCCCGCTCCAGCAGCGCCAGCACCCGGTCCAGCGTGCCGGCGCGTGCGAGCCCGCGCTGCGCGCGCGTGTTCGCGGCATCGATCGTCAGCGCCTCGGTGAACAGCGCGGTCGCGGTGGGGGCATCGCCGGCGGCGAGAGCCGCGTCAGCGCGCGCGAGGCGCTCCTGCAGGCGGGCATCGACGCCGTCGAGCAGCGCCTGCATCGCCTGCTGCCCGGCGCGGTACTTCGCCTCGGCCTCCCCGAAATCGTTCGCGCGATAGGCCTCGTCTCCGGCCTGCGCCAGCGCGCTGGCGGCGGCGAATTCAGTCGCCGCCCAGTTTTCCGCCCCGCGCTGCTGCAATTCGTACTGCGCCGCGAGCAGGGCGTCGAGCGCGCTCTTCGCCCCCGCGCGCTCGCGCTCGGCCTGCGCCTGCTCGTAGGGTGCGGCGGTGGCGGTGGCGGTGGCGGTGGCGGTGGTCGCGGCGGGCGCGCCGGCCCGAGGTCGGGAGGGGTGTGGCCGTCGCGCCCGGAGGCCTCCCGGCCTGCGCTCGGCGAGGTAGCCCGGCAGCACGAAGATCACGCCGGCGGCGATCGCCAGCAGCACGCCGAGCGCGAGTGCAGGGCCGGGCACATGCAGGCGGGCGTGCCTTGCGCCGGTGTGCGGCACGACCGGCTCTGCCGGCGCGGCAATGTCGAGGGTGGCGGGCTGGATCCGCTCGAAGTCGTCCTGGCTCATGCTCGGGTGCGGGGCTTGCGTGCGCGGTCGCGGCAACAGGTCACGGGCTTCACAGATTACCGGTTTCTTCCGCGTAGATCCCCTTCAGCACTTCGCGCCATTGGCCGTACTGCTGCTCGACGGTCCCGGTCAGCGTCACGCTGCGCTCGTCGAGCTCGATGACCTGCGGGTTGATCTCCGCGCCCAGCGAGCTGCCCAGTTCCAGCAGCGTCTCGGCGTGCATCTTCGCTTCGGCCCGCTTGTCCATGCCGCTCTTGATCATACCGGCGCCGCCCAGGATGCCCACGGTGCCGGCGGCCCGCGTGCTGGCGCTGTCGCCGCCCTGCATCGCGATGCCGCCCACGATCGCGGCGATGCCGGCCACGGTGCGCATGGCGGCCTGCTGGCGCAGTTCCTTGTAGGCGAGCCCTTCGGTGTAGCTCTCGCGCCGCCAGTCCTGGTACGGGGCGGCCATCTGCTGCGCGAAGCCGTTGTAGTAGTCCTGCAGCGTGTCGACGAACAGGCTGTCGCGTTCGCGGATCTGGCGCACGCGCGCGAGCATCGGGTCGTTCTCGGCGGGCAGGCGCCTGATCTTCGTGATGCCCTTGCGGTCGGTCTCGAGGTAGCCGCCGAAAGCCTGCGGGGAAAAGCTCTCCGCGAACTGCAGTTCGCTGATCAGGCGCAGTTCGTTCACCCGGGCCGCCGACAGCCCGGCGCGATACATCGCCAGGTCGTTGGCAATACGGTTGTAGACGTCCTGGAAGGGTTCGCCGGCGGCGTGCCTGGCGTCGTAGCTGTACCGGCTCGCCGTGCCTTCGTAGCGGCGGGTATACCAGGTTGCACCGCTGGCGTCGCTGGGCGTGATCTCGAGCACCAGGTCCAGCCCGGTGGACTCGAGGATGCGCCCGTCCACGACCACGTCGGTGATCGCGGTGCGTTCGCCGGTGTCACGCGCACCGCGCCCCAGTGGCCGCTCTTCTGCAGCGTCTGCGCCAGCACCCCGGGCATGTAGCGTGCCTCCGCCTCGCGGATCTCCGGGGCGGTCATCAACTCGTCTTCCTTCAGTTGATCGGCGCCGGAGGCGAACAGTCGCACCCCCACGTCGAGCAGCTGTGCTTCGGGCATCGCGGGATCGCCGGCGATCACCGGGGTGACGGTGGTGGTCCGCACGGTGCTGCTGGCGCAGCCGCCCAGCAGCATCGCCAGTGCGACGCAGACGATGCCGGCGGCGCGTTCGACAAATCCCATCAATCCTTACCTCTTCACCGAACCGGTGTACTTGCGGTACTCGTCCCAGAGCTTCTCGCGCAGCTCCGGATCTTTTTCCTTCATCGCCGCTTCCCGGATCTGGCGCGCCACGACATCGTCGTCGCTGCCGTCGGGGATATCGGCCGGCACGTTGGCGCTGTTGCTCGCGGTGTGCTCGAAGTCGCCCTTGCGGCCGCTGCCGCCGCCGGCCGTCGACATGCCGCTGCCGCTGGAGGAATCGTCGGCAGTGCCCTCGGCGCCGGCGCCGGCGCGCGCCGGCAGCGGCGTGCCATACTCGGAGCCGTCCTCGCTCCCGTCGCCGCCCGCCGCAGTTCCGTTCTCCATGGCGACCGCGCCGGCGTCGGCGCGCCCGCCGCCGGACTCCTCGGCGCGCGCCTGGTTGCGTTCGCGCTCGCCGAGCATCGCGCCGTCGAAGCGAGCCAGCGAATCGTTGAGCTCGCGGTTCAGCTTCTCCAGTTCGCCGTCACCGCTGCCGCCGGCCGTCACGCCCTCGGCCGCCGCCCGGATTTCGGCCGCAGCAGCGCCCGCGGCTCCCGACCCGGCGCTTGCAGCGGAGCCGCTAGCCGCAGCCTGCGCGCCGCCGCCGGGTTGTCCCGCCGCCGCATCTCCGGTCGTCGCTGCGCTGCCCGTGGCGGCTTCCTCGAGACCCGGTTCCCGTGCCCCGCGCTGCATCGCCTCGAGCGCTGCGTCCAGCACTTCCTGTTCCGATGTCGCGGCATCGGCTCGTGTCTCGCCCGATTCGCCGCCCGCGGCGGCTGCGCTGTCTTCCAGCGTGACCTGGTCCGAGGGCGTGCCTTGTTGCGTCGTTGCGCTCTGCGGCGCCCCCGCATCGGCCCCGGTGCTGTCCGGCTGGCCGGCGGACGTCGACGCGTGGCGCCGCCATTGTCCTGGCTCTCCGCGCTGCGTGTGCCCGGCGCGCCGGCCGCCGGCGAAGGAGAGGCCGACGTGCCCGCGGGTGGATGACTGCGCGGGCGAGGAGGAGGCCGTGGGAGGACTGGCGGGCGGCTGCGGGGTGGACGGACTGGTGCTGGTGGTCTTGCAGCCCGCCAGCGCCAGCAGCAGGACGAGCGGCGCGACGAGTAGGGTGCGCATGACGGCCTTGCTCACGGTGTGTAGGTGTAACGGTAGGCAACGTCCGCGGTCGCAACCGGTTGACCCGCGTCGAAGCGCGGGCGGAACGCGGTGCCGAGCAGGCGCTTGCGCAGGCGGGAGACATGCTTGTCGGCCGCCGGCGGCGAGGACTCTATCACCTCCACGTCCTGCGCGCGCCCGGCTTCGTTCACGGCAAAGCGGATCGTTATCCAGGCGGGGCCTGCCGCCGTGCCGGCGCGGCGGCATCGAGCTCCGCGGGCAGCACGGGCAATGCCAGCGGTTGTCCGAATACGCTGGCGAGGATACGCGGCGAGGTTTCACCGGCCTGCGCGCCCAGCGTCCATGCTTCCTGGTAGATGCGCAGCGCCGTCTGGCGGCGGCTGAAAAGCTGGTGCCAGTCGGCGAGCTCCGCCAGCGCCTGGCTGCGCTCCAGTCCGGTGCTCGCGCCGTCCTGCTGGCGCAGCTCCACCACGCGGCGCAGCGCATCGCGCCCCGAAACGAAACTGTTCACGACGTAGATCGGCGTCGCCGGCGGCTCCATGGACTCGGTCCCGAAGCTCAGGCCCGCTTCCGGCGGCGGCGCGTAGCTCGCCAGGTAGTAATCGACCAGCGCGCGCTGGCGCAGCGTCTTGGCCATGCGGGCGTCCGCGGGGCCGTAGTTGTCCTGGATGAGCTGTGCCGACGCGTCGAAGAGATTGCGCGCCGTGAGCAGGTGGTTCAGCGGTTCGCCCCCCATGCCGTCGATGTAGGCGCGCAGGTGCCACGACGAGAGCTTCTGCAGCGCGGGCAGCAGGCGCGCGTCGCGCTCGCCGTAGTTGCGGTGGTGGATGGCGAACACCTGCTGGTAACGGTTGTCGACCTGCTCCCAGTCGCCGAGCGCCGCATAGCTCTCGATCAGGTGCTCGAGGATCGGGATGTCGCCGGCGTTGTACAGTCCCTCGTTGACGCGGCTGATGTGCGCGGCGCGATTCAGCGTCTCGACCGCCTCGGCATGACGGCCCTCCTGCTGGTAGGCGAGACCCAGGCCGAGCAGCTGCTGCGGCAGTCCGGGCGCATAGGCGCCGCCCTCGTCCTCGATCGCGCGCACGGCCTCGAGGTGGCGTTCGGCAACGGGCGAGGGTGCTGCCGCGCCCGGCTGCTCATGGTCTGCCTGCATCGCGCCGGTGATCGCCGGCGGCGGCGTCGACGGCTCCGGCCCGCTGCCGACTCGGCTGGCGCCTCGCTTTGCGCTCGGCGGCCGCCGTGACGGGAGCGATGTCCTGTGCGGCGGCCCGCGCCGGATCCGCGCCCGACGCCGCCAGGCACAGGCCGCAGATGGCCATCGCCCGCACGAGCTCGCGTGCATTGCGGTCGATGCGATTCATGGCAATCACCTCGTCATCGCGTTGCTGCTCATTCTATCGCCGTGCCGGTGCCGCGGCGAGTGGCGAGCGCCGCAGCGCGGTGGCCACGCTGTGCGCGAGCCGCTATAGTCGCGGCCTGCAAGCGGGGGGCGTTGCGATGTCGGTCGAGGAAAGGAACAAGCAGCTGGTGCAGCGCTTCATCGACGCAATGAGCGCCGGGGATACCGCCGGCATCGTGGATGCCTATGCCGAGGACGGCGCGGTCTGGACCTCGGGCCACACGCTGATCTCGGGCACGTTCACCAAGGCCCGGATACGCGAGGCGGCGGGGCGCATCTTCGAGGCCTTCCCGCAGGGCATCCGGTTCACCATCCACGCGATGACGGCCGAGGGCGAGCGGGTGGCGGTCGAGGCGGAATCGCGCGGCATGCATGTCTCGGGAAAGCTCTACAACAATTTCTACCACTTCCTGTTCCAGTTCCGCGACGGCCAGCTCGTGCGCCTGAAGGAGTACATGGACACGGAACTGGTGACGGAGATCCTGTGCGCTGGCCAGAGGCCACCCGCACGGTGAGCGCGCAAGGCGCGTTTTCATTGACGCATCGACACTGACTCGAGGGAGAAGCATCTGATGGCCAAATTCGGCGTTGCGGTGGGCATGTTCGGCGTGCACCACTATTTCGGCGGTGACTCGCGCGGTTACCTGGAAGCGGCGAAACTCGCCGACGCGGCCGGCATCGACCAGGTCGTGTTCACGGACCACGTGGTGATGGGCGAACACACCGATCGCTACCCCTATGGCCCGTTTCCGCTGCCGCCGTCCGCGCCGTGGTTCGAGCCGCTGACGCTGCTCGCCGCGATCGCGGCGGTAACCACGCGAATCGAGCTCGCGACGGGCATCCTGATCGCGCCGCTGCGCCCTGCGGCCGTGCTGGCCAAGATGCTCGCCACGCTGGACACGCTGGCGCCGGGCCGGCTGCAGATCGGCATCGGCACCGGCTGGCAACGCGAGGAGTTCGACGCCGTGGGCCTCGACTTCGACAAGGCCTGGACGCTGCTCGACGACGGCGTGCGCGCGATGAAGGTGCTGTGGCGCGAGGCGCCCGCGAGCTTCGCGTCCGCGACGGTGAACCTGGATCGCGTCTACAGCACCCCGTTCCCGCGCGACGGCGGCATCCCGCTGTGGTACGGCGTGAAGCCCACGCCGCGCCAGGCGCAGCGCATCGCGGAGCTCGGTGCCGGCTGGATCCCGATCTCCACCGACTTCGACTACGTGCGCGACGGCGTGGCGCGCATCCGCGATGCCTTCGTGGCCGCCGGCCGTGACCCGGCGACGCTGCAGGTGCGTGCGCACCTGCCGATGTATTTCGACGCGACCGGCAAGGGCAACCTCGAGCGCACGATCGCCGACATCCCCGCGATGCTGGAGGCGGGCGCCACGGTGGTGGAGTTCGAGCACCACCCCTACATCACGGATCCGGCCCAGCTGCCGGAGTTCTACGCGCGCATCGCCGCGACGAGGGAGCTGTTCTGAGGCAGCGCAGACAGCGACGCACCAAGAGCCTCAGCGCCGGCTGTACGCCGACATGCCGAGGCCGAACTGCGCGATCAGGTCGCGCATCACCTCGGCGATACCGCCGCCGAAGGTGTTGATCTGGCACTTGCGGTAGTGCTCTTCCAGGTCACCGTTCAGCGCGGCGCCGGGCGAACCGCGGCGCAGGCCGCCGGCCATGCCGGTCACGTTCAGCATCAGCTTGTCGACCGCGATCAGGCACTCGGTGCTGTAGGCCTTGATCGCGGAGGAGAAGGCAGGATCCGGCTCGCCGGTGTCGAGCTGCCATGCCATGCGCCAGTTCATCAGGCGCATCGCTTCCATGCGTGCGTAGACCTCGGCCAGCGTCGACTGCACCCACGGCAGGTCCGCGATGCGCTTGCCGTCGGCCCCGTCGGTGGTCTGCGCCCACGCGAGGACGCGCTGCAACAGGCCCCAGCCCTGGATGCCGATCGCGGCCAGTCCGACGCGCTCGTGGTTCAGCTGCGAGGTGATCGCCTTCCAGCCGCCATTCAGTTCGCCGAAGATCATCGAGGCCGGCACGCGCACGTTGTCGTAGTAGCTGGCGTTGGAGCGCACGCCGCCCACGGTGTGCAGCGGCGTGAAGCTGAAGCCGGGCTGCTTGGCATCGACCATGAAGATCGTGATGCCCTTGTGCTGGGGCTTCGCCTCCGGGTCGGTGCGTGCGGCGAGCCAGATGTAGTCGGCCGCTTCGGCGCTGCTGGTCCAGATCTTGCTGCCGTTGATCACGTAGTCGTCGCCGTCGCGCACCGCGCTGGTCTTCAGCGCGGCAAGATCGGTGCCGGCGCCCGGCTCGGTGTAGCCGATCGCGAAGTGCAGTTCTCCCGCGGCGATCTTCGGCAGGAAGAAGCGCTTGTGCTCTTCGGATCCCAGCGCGATCAGCGCCGGCGCCACGGTGTTGATGGTGACGAAGGGCAAGGGCACCTCGGCGAGCTGCGCCTCCTCGAAGAACACCAGCTGTTCTGAGCTCTTCAGGCCCTTGCCGCCGTACTCTTTCGGCCAGCCCAGCGCCAGCCAGCCGTCCTTGCCGAGTTGGCGGATGACCTGCTTGTACGCATCGCCGCCCTCGTTGCCGCGCGTACCTTCACGCAGTTCCGGCGTCATCAGCGTGCCGAAATAGGCGCGCAGCTCGCGACGCAGGGCTTTTTGCGATTCCGTGTAGTCGATGTACATGGCGGCTCCGGGTTGCGGGTTGAATCTGGAGCCTATGATATTGAAACTGGATTCAATTTCAATAACAATGTGCGAAAGCGTTGGCAGGGGAGTGTCAATGGACGGCCCGAGGGCGCGCAAGCAGCCGGTCGAGGCCCGGGGCGGCAATGACCCGGCGTTGCGGCCCGCGCGCAGTGCGCGTGGGGAGCAGGCGCGGGCGCGACTGAAAGAGGCCGCGGCGCGGGTGCTGGAGCGCGTGGGCTACCGGCAGATGCGGGTGGTGGACGTGACGCGCGAGGCGGGCGTGGCCTCGGGCCTGTTCTACCATTACTTCCCCGACCTGAAGACCCTCACGATCGAGGTGTTGCAGGATTTCATGCAACGCTTCGAGGCCATCGAGGACATCGAGCGCGGCGTGGCCAAAGGCGACTGGTACGGGCGCATGCATGCGCACAACCGCGCGGTGGTCGAAAGCTACGCGCGCAGTCCGGGCATCATGCGCTGCATGGTGCAGCTGGGGGACGAGCAGCCCGAGTTCGGCGAGCTGTGGCGCGCCAGTTACCATCGCCGGCTCGAGCTCCTCGCACGCGCGATGCCGCGGCTGTTCCCGGACGCGAAACTGTCCGGGGCGCAGGCGCACCTGGTGACGACGATGCTGGGCGGCATCGGCGAGCACCTGCTGTCGGAGTATTACATCGTGCGCGCGCCGGCGCTGCGCGAGATGGAACTGGACGAGGCGGAAATGACGGAGTGGATCTCGGTCATGTTCTACCGCGCCCTGTTCCTGGAGAACCCGCCTCCGGAGCGGCTGAAGCACGCCGCGCTGGTGGCGCAGCTGCAGGGCAGGAAATCGAAGCAAACAACCCCAGACCGGGAGGATGCATTGTCGTGAGCGAAACAGACGAGAAGATTCAGGGCTACGTGGGCCTTCCGCCGTGCGGTCCCTACAACAGCTGGGACGAGGTCAACGCGCCGATGATCCGGCAACTTTGCGAGGCGCTGGGCGACGAGAACCCGGTGTACATCGATCCCGACTTCGCGGCGAAATCGGTGCACGGGGGGCTCGTCGCGCCCCCGACCATGCTGCAGGTCTGGACCATGCGCGGCGTCGGCGGCAAGTGGGCACCGGGCTCGGACTCGCGCGAGCCCTTCGAGGTGTTCGAATACCTGAAGACGATCGGCTTCCCGGCCGTGGTCGCGGTGAATTGCGAGCAGAGCTACTACCGCTACGTGAAACCGGGCGACAAGCTGCATCACATGTCGAGCATCGAGTCGATCTCGCCGCAGAAAACCACGGCGCTCGGCACCGGCTACTTCGTGACGGAGCTCGAGGAATATTTCGACCAGAACGGCGGGAAGGTCGGAGACATGCGCTTTCGCGTGTTCCTCTACCGCGCGCCGGACCGCGCGCAGGAAGCGGCTCCCGCGGGCGAACCCGCCACGCCGGCGAAGATCAAGCGCTTTCGCCCGATCGAGAACCACGACACGAAGTTCTTCTGGGAAGGCGTGCGCCACGGCCAGCTGCTGATCCAGCGCTGCAAGGCCTGCAACACGCTGCGCCACCCGCCCGGGCCGATGTGTCCCTCGTGCCAGTCGCTCGAGTGGGATACCGTGAGCAGTTCCGGCAAGGGCAAGATCTACAGCTTCGTCGTGATGCACCATCCGCAGATCCCGCCGTTCGACTACCCGAACACGATCCTGCTGGTCGAGCTCGAGGAGGGCACGCGCCTGGTGAGCCAGGTCATCGACACGCACCCGGATGACGTGCAGATCGGCGCCTCGGTCGAGGTCGTGTTCCGCGAAGTCGAGGAAGGCTGCACCCTGCCGCTGTTCCGCGTCGTGAAGTAAGGGAGACCGAACATGGATTTCACGCGTTCCGAAGAATCGCAATCGATACAGGATCTGGCGGCGCAGATCTTCGCCGACCAGGCCGGCGACGAGGCGCTGAAGCGCTTCGACCGCCACGAGATCGCCTACCACGCCGGGCTGTGGCAGTTGCTGGCCGAGGCCGGCCTGACCGGCGTCGCGCTGGCCGAGGAGCACGGCGGCAGCGGGCTGGGTTTCACCGAACTGTGCGCGGTGTTCGAGGAGCAGGGACGGCACGTCGCGGCGCTGCCGCTGCTGGCCACCGTGGTGCTGGGCGCGCTGCCGATCGCGGCGTTCGGCAGCGAGGCGCAGCGCGCGCAGTGGCTTGCGGGCGTGGCGCGCGGCGAGCTGTTGCTGAGCGGCGCGCTGTGCTGTCCGGAGGTCGGAGGACATGCCGACCGGGTGCCGCGCGCGAGCGCGGAGGGTGCGGGCTGGCGTCTGGACGGCTCGCTGGATCGGGTACCGTACAGCCTGGAGGCCGCCGCGATCGTGGTGCCGGCGCAAGCCGATGACGGCGCGATGCACGTGTTCCTGGTGCCGGCTGATGCCGCGGGCCTGGAGCGCGAGCGCCAGCGCGGCACCAACCATGAACCGGTGGACACGCTGGCATTCACCGGCGTGCAAGTCGCGACCGCGGACCTGCTCGGCAAGCCGGGCGAGGGCGCCTGCATCGCCGAGTGGATCGGTACGCGCGCGGCGACGGCGCTCGGCTTCATCCAGCTCGGCGTGCTGTCGGACGCGCTGCGCCGCACTGCCGCGCATACCGTCGAACGCAAGCAGTTCGGCAAGCCTGTCGCCGGCTTCCAGGCCGTCGCGCATCGCGCGGCCGACGCTTATATCGACGTCGAGGCGCTGCGTTCGACGGCGTGGCAGGCGGCGTGGCGCATGTCGGAGGGCTTGCCGGCGGAAGCAGCGGTGGCATCGCTCGCGTGGTGGGCGTGCGAGGCGGGGCACCGCGTCGGGCACGCATGCCAGCACCTGCACGGCGGCGCCGGCGCCGACCTCGACGCGCCGATCCATCGTTATTTCCTGTGGGCGCGGCAGATCGAGCTGAGTCTCGGCGGCGGCAGCCGGATCCTGGCCCGCTTCGGCGCCAGCCTTTCCAACCAGACTATCGAGATCGGACTATGAGCATTCAGGACAGGACAACCCGCGCCTTCGCGGATGTGCAGGTCGGCGACGAACTCCCGCCGCTCAGCATCGAGCTCACCACGCGCCTGATCGTCTCCACGGCACTGGCCACGCGCGATTTCCAGGACGTGCACCACGACAAGGCGGGTGCGCAGGCGCTGGGCTCGCCGGACATCTTCATGAACATCATCACCACCAACGGCTTCGCTGGCCGTTACGTCACCGACTGGGCCGGTCCGGAGGCGCTGCTGCGTTCCGTGAAAATCCGCCTCGGTGCGCCGAACTACCCTGGCGACACGATGGTGATCAAGGGCAAGGTGATCGAGGTGAACAGCGACGCGAAAACGGTCGACGTCGAGGTCGGCGGCAAGAATGGCCTTGGCTACCACCTTACCGGCACGGTGACCGTGGCGCTGCCCTGAGGAGAACACGATGAGCGACAACAAGTTTCTGAGCGGCAAGACGGCGGTCGTCGGCCTGGGTGCCACCGAGTTTTCGAAGGATTCCGGGCGCAGCGAAATCCAGCTCGGCGTCGAGGCGATCAGCATGGCGCTGGCCGATGCGGGGCTGTCGATCGACGAGGTCGACGGCATGGCCACCTACACCATGGACAACAACCCCGAGATCGAGCTCTACCGGCTCCTCGGCGGGAAGGAATTGAAATTCTTCTCGCGCACGCATTACGGCGGCGGAGCGGCCTGTGGCCCGCTGCTGCACGCGGCGATGGCGGTGGCCACCGGCGTGTGCAAGGCGGTCGTGGTCTACCGCGCGATGAACGAGCGCTCGGGCTTTCGCTTCGGCCAGGGTGGGCTGATCAGCAACGACCCGAACTCCTTCGAGACCGTGCACTTCGGGTGGTACATGCCGTTCGGCCTGTCGACCCCGGCCTCCTGGGTCGCGATGTGCGCCAAGCGCTACCTGCACGTCCATGGTGCGGAGCCGGATGATTTCGGCCGCGTGGCGGTATCGACGCGCGATTTCGCCGCGACCAACCCGGCGGCGTTCTTCTACCAGAAGCCGATCACGCTCGACGATTACCGCAAGTCGCGCTGGATCGCCGAGCCGCTGCGCCTCTTCGACTGTTGCCAGGAGAGCGACGGCGCGGTGGCCATGGTGATCACCTCGATCGAGCGCGCGCGTGACCTGAAGCAGAAGCCCGTGGTCATCCGCGGCGCGGCGCAGGGCGCGGCCGGCGATTTCCAGATGATGACCGGCTTCTACCGCCCGGACCTGACAGGCATCCCGGAAATGGGGCTGGTCGCGCGGCAACTCTACGACATGGCCGGCTTGGGCCCGCAGGACATCCAGACCGCGGTGCTGTACGACCACTTCACGCCGTTCGTGCTGCCGCAACTGGAGGAGTTCGGCTTCTGCGGGCGTGGCGAGGCCAAGGACTTCATTCGCGCCGGCCATATCGCACGCGGCGGCAAGCTGCCGGTGAACACGCACGGCGGACAGATCGGCGAGGCCTACATCCACGGCCTGAACGGCGTGGCCGAGGGTGTGCGCCAGGTGCGCGGCACGGCGGTCAACCAGACGCCGGGCGTGGAGCATGCGCTGGTCACCGCCGGCACGGGCGTGCCCACCAGCGGCGTGATCTTCGGCGTCGACCGATAGCCGGGCGGCGTGATGTCGCCGCGTCGGTGGCCGGTCGGGTCGAGACGCCCCGCTTTCTGTTGCTAGAATGCGGGGCGAGTTCCCATTCCGGGCGGTACGGAATCAGATGCGCAAGCTGTTACTGCTTTTCGGTGTTCTCTGCTCGCTGCACGCGACTGCCCTGACGCTGAACATGCCTGCTCCCGGCGAGGACATCGTCGGCGAGGTCGTGACGGTCACGGTGGCCGACTACGAGCACACCATCAATACCTACGCGGAAGCCTACGGTGTCGGCTTTCGTCAGCTCGTTGCCGCCAACCCCGGTGTCAACCCGTGGGTGCCGGGCGCGGGCACCGAACTGGTGCTGCCGCTGCAGTTCATCCTGCCGCCGGGCGAGCGCAAGGGCATCGTGATCAACCTGGCCGAAATGCGCATGTACCACTACCAGCCGGATGGCGGCACGGTGGAGACCTACCCGATCGGCATCGGCCGTGAAGGCTGGGAAACGCCGCTGGTCGCGGGCGCGAAGGTGGTCAGCGTGATCAAGGACCCCACCTGGGTGCCGCCGCCCTCGATCCGCGCGGATCACCTGGCCATGGGGCACCGTCTGCCGGCGGTGGTGCCGCCGGGTCCGGACAACCCGATGGGTCCGTGGGCGGTGCAGTTGAGCACCAGGGGCTACTACATCCACGGCACCAACAAGGAGCTCGGCATCGGCATGCGCGTCAGTGCCGGCTGCATCCGCATGTACAACAAGGACGTGGAGCAGTTTGCCCGTCGCGTAGCCAAGGGCACGACGGTGCGCATCGTCAACGCGCCGGTGAAGGTGGGCTGGAAGCAGGGGGCGCTCTACGTCGAGGTGCACGAGGCGCTCGAGGAGCAGCGCGAGGTCCACGTGGCGGAAGCCGACGTGGCCGATGCCATCCACCTGGCGAGCCGCCTGAGCTCGACGCCGGTGGAAATCAACTGGGTCGGTGCCAAGGCTGCTGCCATGCGCCAGTCGGGCATGCCGGTCCGCGTCTCCGTGGACGATTCCGCCGGTATCGCCAGCTCGCGCTGACAGCGTCCGGTGCGCGGGGAGAGATAGCCCCGCATTCACCTAACGACCAGGGAGTCCACGCACCCCGGAAATGAAACCGCCCCACGGACACCGCCGTATGGGCGGTGCGCGCGGGGCAGCGACGCGAGATCAGGACCGGGTCTGTCGACCCGGTTCAGATCACTTGCGGCAGCACTTCTCAGCCATGCGGCTGACGGCTTCCACTGCGTCGTTTGCGCTCTTCTGAGCGTCGGCAGCAGCTGCAGCAGCGCCGTCGGCGGTCGATTGTGCGCGGTTGGCAGCAGCCAGCGCGTCGTTAGCGGTCTTCTCGACGGTGCCAACGCGAGCTTCGAGCGCGTCGAGGCGATCGTTGCAGGCGCAACCGCTGAGCAGGGTAACGGCGAGTGCTGCGGACAGAAGGGCAGCTTTCTTGGTCATGGTACGCATCTGTGGTCTCCTTGAAGGTCTATCATGCGATCGGGTCGATAGCGGTGAAATTCTTGCACATCTGACTTCGAAGTCAATGTTAGTTCTGCATAAAATTGACCACGAGCAGGCCTGTCGGCGCTTTGTGACGGCGTTATTGCAGGCAACCTAGAGCGGCGTGCCGTATCAAACATCAGTTGGTGGTACCAGAGGCGGGACTCGAACCCGCACGCCCTCGCGGACAACGGATTTTGAGTCCGTCTCGTCTACCAGTTCCGACACTCTGGCCCAGTGAGGCGCGCGGCATTATAGCAATGCATCTTCGCACCGCAACCGCAACCGCAATTGCCTTGGCGCCGGTGCCTCGATACCCTTGCCGCCTTGCCGGCACGGGTCTTCCATGAACGTCTGCGATTTCCACTACGAACTGCCCGATGATCTCATCGCGCGGCATCCCTGCTCCGAGCGCACCGGCGGTCGCCTGCTGTGGCTCGATCCCGGCCGCGCGCATCCCGAGCACCTGCAGTTCGCCGACATCACGCGCCTGCTGCGCGCGGGCGACCTGCTGGTGTTCAATGACACGCGTGTGATTCCGGCGCGCATGTTCGGCTGCAAGTCCGGCACCGGTGGCGCCGTGGAGGTGCTGGTCGAGCGGCTGCTGGGCGCTCGTCGCGTGCGGGCGCAGTTGCGCGCCAGCAAGGCGCCGAAGCCCGGCAACGAGATCCTGTTGCTCGACGACGAGGGCCGCGAGGCCGCTCGCGTGCGCGTGCTCGGCCGTCACGAGGACATGTTCGAGCTGGAGTTTCCCGCGGATCGCGCGCCGCTCGCGGTGATGCAGTCCATCGGGCACATGCCGCTGCCTCCCTATATCGATCGGGCGGATGGCGCGCTCGATCGCGAGCGCTACCAGACCGTATACGCGGCCCGCGACGGCGCGGTGGCGGCGCCGACCGCCGGACTGCATTTCGATGCGCCACTGATCGAGGCGCTGCGCTCGGCCGGCGTGCAAACCGCGTTTCTCACGCTGCACGTGGGGGCCGGGACCTTCCAGCCGGTGCGCACGTCGCAGGTCGAGGATCATCGCATGCACGCCGAGTACATCGACGTGGGCGAGGATCTGTGCGCGAGCGTCATGCGCGCCCATGCCGAGGGGCGGCGCGTGATCGCGGTGGGCACCACTTCGCTGCGCGGGCTGGAGGCGGCCTCGGACGAGATGGCGATCCGGCCGTTCCAGGGCGACACCTCTATCTTCATCTACCCGGGCTACCGATTTCGCTGCGTCGATGCGCTGATCACCAATTTCCACCTGCCAGAGTCCACGCTGCTGATGCTGGTCAGCGCCTTCGCCGGCCGCGAGCGCGTGCTCGCGGCCTATGCCGAGGCGGTCGAGCGCCGTTATCGCTTCTTCAGTTACGGTGATGCGATGTTCGTTCAGGGCGAGCAACCGCCGCTGCTGAAGTCCGCACCGGGAGGCCGCGATGGCTGAATGCTTCCTGCAGTTCTCGCTGCTCGCCAGCGACGGCGCCGCGCGCCGCGGGCGGCTGCAGTTTCCGCGCGGCGAGGTCGAAACGCCCGCGTTCATGCCGGTGGGCACCTACGGCACCGTCAAGGGCATGCTGCCGCGCGACCTCGAGGAGACCGGCGCGCAGATCGTGCTCGGCAACACCTTCCACCTGATGCTGCGCCCGGGTTCGGGCATCATCCGCGATCTCGGCGACCTGCACGCGTTCATGGGCTGGAAACGTCCGATACTCACCGACTCCGGCGGTTTCCAGGTGTTCAGCCTCGGCGACATGCGCAAGATAAGCGAGGACGGCGTGCGGTTCCGCTCGCCGGTGGATGGCAGCGCGGTGTTCCTCGACCCGGAGACCTCGATGCGCGTGCAGCGCGAGCTGGGTTCCGACGTGGTGATGGTGTTCGACGAGTGCACGCCGTACCCGGCCAGCCTCGAGCAGGCGCGCGAATCGATGGAGCTCAGCTTGCGCTGGGCCGGGCGCAGCAAGGCGGCGCACGCGGGCAACCCGGCGGCGCTGTTCGGCATCGTGCAGGGCGGCATGTATCCGGAGCTGCGCAGCCGCTCGCTCGAGGGCCTGCTCGCGATCGGCTTCGATGGCTACGCGATTGGCGGGCTTTCCGTGGGCGAGAGCAAGGAAGAGATGCTGATGGTGCTCGATCACCTCGGGCCGCGCCTGCCCGTGGAGCGACCGCGCTACCTGATGGGCGTGGGCACGCCGCTCGACATCCTCGCGGCCGTGGCACGCGGCGTGGACATGTTCGATTGCGTGATGCCCACACGCAATGCCCGCAACGCCTACCTGTTCACCTCGCGCGGCGTGCTGAAGATCCGCAACGCGGTCAACCGCACCAGCGAAGAGCCGATCGATGCGGATTGTGGCTGCTACACCTGCCGCAATTTCAGTCGCGCGTACCTGCACCACCTCGACCGGTGCGGCGAGATGCTGAGCGGGCAGCTCAACACCATCCACAACCTGTACTTCTACCAGCAACTGATGCGCGGCATACGGGAGGCGATCGCGGAGCAGCGTTTCGCGGACTTCAGCGCCGCGTTCGTCGCGCGCTACGGCGAGGGCAGGCGCGTCGCGACATGAGCAGCTACCAGGTCTTCGTCTACGTCGGTCCCGCGCACGCCGAGGCGCTGAAGGAGGCCATGTTCGCCGCCGGCGCCGGGCGCGTCGGCAATTACAGCGGTTGTGCCTGGCAAACCCTCGGTACCGGACAGTTCCGTCCGGGCGACGCCGCGCGGCCGTTCATCGGTTCGCCCGGGCAGGACGAGCGCGTGGAGGAATGGCGCATCGAGATGCCGTGCGCCGGTGAGCACCTGGAGGCGGTGCTGGCCGCGCTGCGCGCGGCGCATCCCTACGAGGAGCCGGTGTACGGCGTGCTGCGCCTGGAGCACGGGGGCTGAGATGCTGTCCCGGATCCGCGAACGGCTGCTGTGCGCACCGCAGGAGGCGCCCGGCGACGCCGATGCCGCGGTGCTGATTGCCATCACCGCCGAGCGCGAACCGCAGGTCATTCTCACGGTGCGCGCGTCACACATGCGATCGCACCCGGGCGAGGTCGCCTTCCCGGGCGGCAGGCGCGATGCCGCGGATCGCAGCCTGATCGAGACGGCGCTGCGCGAGAGCCGCGAGGAGATCGGGCTGGATCCGGGCTGCGTCGAGATCCTCGCCGCCGGGCGCCAGCGCACCTCGCGTTTCGGTGTGCGCGTCTACCCCTTCGTCGGCGTGGTGCCTGCGGATGTGAGGCTGTCGGCCAATCCGGCGGAGCTCGAGGAGGTGTTCCGCGTGCCGCTGGCGTATTTCCTGCGGCGGGAAAACCTGCGCGTGCAGCGTATCGTCGACGCGGGGCGCGAACTGGACGTGGCATGGTACCCGTGGCGCGAGCGCCAGGTCTGGGGCATGACCGCGGTCATGCTGATCGACCTGCTGAACACGGCTTTCGATTTTGGCGTCGAATTGCGGCGCTGATTATTCCCCGCGAGGTACACATGATCTATGAACTGGACGGCCGTCGGCCGTCGATCGATGCGAGCTGCTTCGTGGCGCCCAATGCCTCGGTGATCGGCTCGGTCACGCTCGGCGCCGAGGCCAGCGTGTGGTTCAACGTGGTGATCCGCGCCGACCACGAGGCCATCGCCATCGGTGCCGGCAGCAACATCCAGGACGGCAGCGTGCTGCACGCCGATCCGGGCTTTCCGCTGCTGATCGGGGAGCGCGTGACCGTGGGGCACCAGGCGATGCTGCACGGCTGCACCGTCGGTGACGGCAGCCTGGTCGGCATCGGCGCGGTAGTGCTGAACGGCGCGGTGATCGGGCGCAATTGCCTGATTGCCGCCAATTCGCTGGTCACCGAGAAGATGCAGGTGCCCGACGGCGCCCTCGTGATGGGCTCGCCGGGGCGGGTGCAACGCATCCTCGACGAGCACCAGCGCGCGACGATCGCGCGCAACGCGCTGCACTACATCGTCAACGGGCGGCTATTCCGCGAGCGGCTGCAGGAACTGGGCAATGACTGACCCGCGCATCGACGTGAAGTCGCCGTGCATCGGCGTCTGCGCCCTCGATGCCCGCGATGTCTGCATCGGCTGTTATCGCAGCGCCGCGGAGATCGGCGCCTGGACGACGCTGACGAACGAGGACAAGCGCGCCGTGCTCGAGCGCGCAGATCGGCGCTATCGCGAGGAGTGGGGGCAGGCCGCGCGCTGACGCTCAGCCGCCACGCGGGTGGCTGGCGCGCACCTTGTGGATCACCTTGCCCTGCAGTTCGAGAATCTCGAAGTGGTAGCGGCCGAGGCGCATGCCGACGTGCGCCTCCGGAATGGTTTCCAGGAACTCGAGGATCAGGCCGTTCAGCGTCTTCGGGCCGTCGATCGGCAGCTCCCAGTGCAGCGTGCGGTTGATGTCGCGGATCGCGGTGGCGCCATCGATCACGAAGCTGCCGTCGGGCTGCGGCACGATCTCCGGTGACTGGTCGCTGATGTTCGAGGTGAACTCGCCGACGATCTCCTCGAGGATGTCCTCGAGCGTGACCAGCCCGCGCACCGAGCCGTACTCGTCGACCACGATGCCCATGCGCCGCTTCAGCTTCTGGAAGTTCAGCAGCTGCGTGTTCAGCGGCGTGCCTTCCGGCACGAAATAGGGATCCGCGGCAGCGCGCTGCATCGCCTCGCGATCCAGCCGCTCGCCGTTCAGGAACAGGCTGACGGTACGCAGGTGCAGTATGCCGAGGATGTTGCCGATGTCCTCGCGGTAGAGGATAAGGCGGGTGTGCTCGCTCGTGCGCAACGCCTCGATGATCTGCGCGTCGTCCTCCTCGACGTCGATGCCGCGGATCTCGTGGCGCGGGATCATGATGTCGTCGACCGTCACTTCCTCCAGGTCGAGAATGTTCAGCAGCATGCGCTTGTGGCGCGGCGGGATCATCGGGCCGGATTCGCCGACGATGGTGCGCAGCTCCTCGGAGCTGAGCGCGTCCTCGGGGCGCTTGTCGGGGTTGATTCCCAGCACTTTCAGCAGGCCGTTGGTGATGTGATTGATGCACCACACCAGGGGGTAGAACACGTACATCAGCGCGTTCAGCACGTAGGCGGCGGGGAAGGCGATGCGCTCGGGATGCAGCGCGGCCAGCGTCTTCGGCGTCACCTCGCCGACGATCAGCACCAGGATCGTCATCGCGCCGGTGGCGATCGCAATCCCCGCGTCGCCCCAGACCCGCAGCGCGATCACGGTGGCGATCGCGGAGGCGAGGATGTTGACGAGGTTGTTGCCGATCAGGATCAGCCCGAGCAGGCGGTCGGGACGCTCCAGCAGCCGCGTGGCGAGGCGGGCGCCGCGGTGGTTCTTGCGCAGGTGCTTCAGCCGGTAGCGGTTGAGCGACATCATCCCGGTTTCGGAACCGGAGAAGAAGGCCGACATCAGAAGGCAGGCGATGAGAATGCCGAGCAGCAATTCCAGCGAGGAATCGTTCAAGCGCAGGGGTGCCTTCTGTCAGACGGGACCGGTATGTTGAAGAAAACCGCGGGGCATGGCAACCCGGTTGGCCGGCGGCTCCGTCAGGCCGGACGCTGCAGCAGCACTTCGAGCACGAACTTGCTGCCCAGATAGGCGAGGATCAGCAGGCCGAAGCCGGTCAACGTCCACCTGACCGCCGTGGTGCCGCGCCAGCCGAGGCGGTGCTTGCCCCACAGCAGCACCGCGAACACCAGCCACGCGACGATGGACAGCACGGTCTTGTGTGCCAGATGCTGCGCGAACATGTTCTCGAGGAACAGCGCGCCGGTGAGTATTGCCAGCGCGAGCAGCACCTCGCCGGTCCATATCAGCCGGAACAGCAGGTGCTCCATGGTCTGCAGCGGCGGCATCATGTCGACGACACCGTGCAGGCGCCGGTGCTTGAGGCGGTTGATCAGCAGGCCCAGCGCCACTGCCTGCACCGCGGCGATGCCGAGGATGCTGTAGGCGAGCACCGAGAGCAGGATGTGCGCGCCCATGCCCCAGCCTAGATCGTGCCGCGGCGAGTAGGGCGAGTGCAGGAACAGCGCGCACAGCACCGCGACCACGGTGAGCGGATACACGACCAGCAGCAGGTTGGCCAGCGGCAGGCGCCAGCTGGCGCCCCAGGCCAGCACCGCGACCACCCAGAACAGCAGCGAGGCCGCATTGAACAGCCCGAAATCGAGGCCCTGCGCAGTGACCGCCTCGGCCAGCCAGCTCAGCAGGTGCAGCAGCAGCGCGGGCAGGGCCAGCAGCATCGCCAGCCGCAGCGAGCGCTGTTGCGCGCGGCCCTCGTGCAGGGCGAACAGGTGCGATGCGAGGCTGGCCAGGTAAAAGAGGCAGGCGGCGAGTCCGGACAGAACCGTAGTCATCGAAAGCACGCGGCGTCGGCATCCAGTGGTGGGTCGGGATCCATAACCCCGGGGAGCCGGTAGTCTAGCGAGCGCCGCCGCGGGCGTCACCCCGCGCGCTTCATGCGCCCGTCGCCCTCGGGTATACTCGCGCGCTATTTTTCAGCGCCGCACGCGGCGGGATAACGGAACGCCAGCATGTTCGACACCCTGAGTGAACGCCTTTCGGAAACCCTGCGCCGGGTTGCGGGCAAGGCGACCCTGAGCGAGGACAACATCCAGGACACGCTGCGCGAGGTGCGCCAGGCGCTGCTCGAGGCGGATGTCGCGCTGCCGGTGGTCAAGGACTTCATCGACCAGGTGCGCGAGCGCGCAGTCGGGCAGGAGGTGATGAAGAGCCTGAGCCCTGGCCAGGCCTTCCTGCGGATCGTGCAGCTCGAGCTCGAGCGCGCGATGGGCACCGCGAACGAGACGCTCGACCTGGCCACGCAGCCGCCCGCGGTGATCCTGATGGCCGGCCTGCAGGGCAGCGGCAAGACCACCAGCGCGGCGAAGCTCGCGCGCTGGCTGAAGGAAAAGGGCAAGAAGGTGCTGATGGTCAGCGCCGACGTCTACCGCCCGGCGGCGATCCGCCAGCTCGAGACGCTGGCCGAGAGCGTCGGCGTCGGTTTCGTGCCGAGCCACGAGGGCCAGCGTCCGCTGGACATCGCGCAGGGCGCGTTGCAGACCGCGCGCATCCAGTTCGCCGACGTGCTGATCGTCGACACCGCCGGCCGGCTCGCGATCGACGCGGCGATGATGCAGGAGATCCGCGAGCTGCACGCGGGCGTCAAGCCGGTCGAGACGCTGTTCGTGGTCGATGCGATGACCGGCCAGGACGCGGCGCAGACCGCGCGCGCCTTCAACGAGGCGCTGCCGCTGACCGGCGTGATCCTGTCCAAGGCGGACGCCGATTCACGCGGCGGCGCGGCGCTGTCGGTGCGCGCGATTACCGGCAAGCCGATCAAGTTCCTCGGCGTCGGCGAGAAGACCGATGCGCTGGAGCCCTTCCACCCGGACCGGATCGCCTCGCGCATCCTCGGCATGGGCGACATCCTGTCGTTGATCGAGGAGGCCGAGCGCAAGCTCGACCGCGACAAGGCCGAGAAGCTCGCGAGGAAGATCAGGAAGGGCAAGGGCTTCGACCTCGAGGACTTCCGCGACCAGCTGCAGCAGATGCGCGACATGGGCGGCATCACCAGCATGCTCGACAAGCTGCCGGGCATGGGCGGGCTGGCGCAGATGGCGCAGCAGAAGGTGGACACGAAGATGTTCGTGCGCATGGAGGCGATCATCAATTCGATGACGCCAAGGGAGCGGCGCGATCCGGACGTGCTGAACGGCTCGCGCAAGCGCCGCATCACCGAGGGTTCGGGTACCTCGATCCAGGACCTCAACCGCCTGTTGAAGCAGCACAAGCAGATGCAGAAGATGATGAAGAAGCTCGGCAACAAGAGCGCGATGCAGAACATGATGCGCGGGCTCGGGGGCATGATGCCGCCCGGCGGGGGATTCCCGCGGCGGTAAAAATCCGCATACCTCGGGGCGGGTGTCCGCAACTGTTTCAAATACAAGTGCTTTCTCTTAGAATGCTCGCCCTTTGTGGGGCCGGCGGCGTGTGGCGGCTGGCGTCGGCAACGGCGAATCCCCTGGGATCAACGGCAGGAACCTTGTCATGGTAACGATCAGACTTTCACGTGTGGGCGCCAAGAAGCGTCCCTTCTATCAGGTCACGGTGACCGACAGCCGCAGCGCACGCGACGGCCGCTTCATCGAGCGCGTAGGGTTCTTCAACCCGATCGCCAGCGGCAAGGAAGAGCGCCTGCGTCTCGACCACGCCCGCATCGATTTCTGGGTGAAGCAGGGCGCGCAGCTGTCCGACCGCGTGGCGCAGCTGGTGCAGGAAAGCGCCAGGAAGGGCGCCCAGGCGGCCTGACGGGCTGTCGTGAACACTCCCGCCGTCAGCGATCTGGTGGTGCTGGGTCGCATCAGCGGGGTGTATGGCATCAAGGGTTGGCTGAAGGTCTGGTCCTTCACCGACCCGCTCGAGGGAATACTCGATTACCCGGCGTGGCACCTGAAGACCGCGAGGGGCTGGGAAGTCCGCGAGATCGACGCCGGACGCCGCCAGGGCAAGGGCATCGTGGTGCACCTGCCGGGCTGCGACGACCGCGACCAGGCGCAGCAGTTCCTGCAGGCCGAGATCGCGGTGCCGCGGGCGGCCTTGCCGGAACTGGACGACGGCGAGTTTTACTGGAACGAGCTCGAGGGATTGCAGGTGCGGGCGCGGCTGGCAGACGGCACCACGGTGCTGCTGGGCCGGCTCGATCACCTGATGGAGACCGGGGCCAACGACGTGCTGGTGGTGCGAGCCTGCGAGGGCAGCCTCGATCAGCGCGAGCGGCTGATCCCCTGGGTTGCGGACGAGGTGATCGTGGCGGTGGACCGCGCGCGGCGCGAGCTGCTGGTGGACTGGGATCCGGAGTTCTGACGCGCGGGGCACGACAGGCATGTTGCGCGTCGCGGTGGTGACGATTTTTCCGGAGATGTTCGAGGCCCTGACCGGGCACGGCATCTCGGGGCGGGCCTGCCGCGAGGGGCTCGTGGAGCTGCGCTGCTGGAACCCGCGCGACTACGCGAGCGACCGGCACAGGTCGGTCGATGACCGGCCCTACGGCGGCGGGCCCGGCATGGTGATGATGGCGCCGCCGCTGTGCGCGGCGATCCGCGAGGCGAAGCGCTCGCTGGGCGAGGGTGCGCGGGTGATCTACCTGTCGCCCCAGGGCGCGCCGCTGACGCAGCGGCGCGTCGAGGAACTGGCGGCTGGCGGTCCGCTCGCGCTGGTCGCGGGCCGCTACGAGGGCGTCGACGAGCGCGTGATCGAGAGCGAGGTCGACGAGGAACTGTCCCTCGGCGACTATGTGCTGAGCGGTGGCGAGCTGCCGGCGATGGTGCTGCTCGATGCGATGATCCGGCTGTTGCCGGGCGCGCTCGGGCACGGCGAGTCGGCGGCGCAGGATTCGTTTGCGGGGGGGCTGCTCGACTGCCCCCACTACACGCGGCCCGAGGTCTTCGAGGGGCGCGGCGTGCCGCAGGTGCTGCTGAGCGGCAACCACGAACGCATCAGGGCCTGGCGTCACGAGCAGGCCACGACACGGACCCGGTCGCGCAGGCCGGATCTGCTGGCGGAGGGAGAGGATTGAGGGACAGCGCCCCGGGGGGGCGTTGTGCAACGGGAAAGAGGCTGCGCCAGCGTGCGCGGTCTGGATCAACTGAGGAACAGGTCATGCAGAACACTATCATTGGACAGCTCGAAGCCGAGCAAATGGGCAAGAACGTGCCGGATTTCTCGCCCGGCGACACGGTGGTCGTGGACGTGCGCGTGGTCGAAGGCGATCGCGAGCGTCTGCAGGCCTACGAAGGCGTGGTGATCGGCAAGCGCAACCGCGGCCTGAACTCGGCGTTCACCGTGCGCAAGATCTCCCACGGCGTGGGCGTGGAGCGTACGTTCCAGACCTACAGCCCGACGGTGGCCAATATCCAGGTCAAACGTCGCGGCGACGTGCGCCAGGCGAAGCTGTACTACCTGCGCGAGCTGAGCGGCAAGGCAGCGCGTATCAAGGAAAAGCTCACGTCCAGGGCGAGCGCGGAATAAGCGGTACTCTCGCTGGCGGAAAAGGTGGCGCAAGCCACCTTTTTTGTTGCACTTTCCGATGCCCGCACGTGCCGCAGACCCGGCGATCGAGCAATTCCTCGATGCGCTGTGGATGGAAAAGGGCCTGAGCGCGAACACGCTGCTCGCGTATCGCCACGATCTCGAGGCCTTCGCGGGATGGCTGGCGCCGCGCGGGCTGGCGCTCGACGCAGCGGACCGCGCCGCGATCCTCGACTATCTCGCCGACGGCCTGCGTGCCGGCAAGTCGGCGCGCAGCGCGGCGCGCCAGCTGTCGTGCCTGCGCAATTTCTATCGCCACCTGCTGCGCGAGGGTCGTATTGCCGCGGACCCGACACTGCAGGTGCAGAGTCCGCGCATCGGCCGCGCGCTGCCGCGCAGCCTCGGCGAGGACGACGTCGACAGCCTGCTGGCGGCGCCCGATACCGCCACCGCGATCGGCCTGCGCGACCGGGCGATGCTAGAGCTGCTGTACGCCTGCGGACTGCGCGTCAGCGAGCTGGTGACGCTGGAGCTGGGGCGGGTTAATCTCGGCCAGGGCGTGGTGCGCATCATGGGCAAGGGCTCGCGCGAGCGGCTGGTGCCGGTCGGCGACGAGGCGCTCGCGTGGCTCGCGCGCTACCTGCGCGAGGCGCGGGCGCAGCTGGCGCCGCAGGGCAGCAGCACGATGCTGTTCCCGGGCCGTGGTGGCGCAGCGCTGACCCGCCAGGCTTTCTGGCACCGGATCAAGCAGCACGCCGCCGCGGCGGGCATCACGAAGCCGCTGTCGCCGCACACGCTGCGCCATGCCTTCGCGACGCACCTGCTGAACCACGGCGCGGATCTGCGCGTGGTGCAGATGCTGCTCGGGCACAGCGATCTGTCGACCACGCAGATCTACACGCACGTGGCGCGCGAGCGCCTGAAGCAATTGCACGCGGCGCACCATCCGCGCGGATGAGGCGCTGAACCAAACGGGAGCGGCGGTTTCCAACCTGCAGCAATCAACGGCAAAGAGGGAGTTCACGTGATGGTATTCGCGAAGTTGCAGCGCCTCATCGGCGGTGTCCTGCTGGGTGGCATGATCATGGGCGCCGGCGCCCGCGCGGAGGATCCGCAGGCCGCGGCCATCCTCAAGGCGCTCGGCGCCGCGCGCCCCGACCTGCAGTACGAGCAGCCGCGGCCGAGCCCGATGCACGGGCCTCTACGAGGTGCAGGTGAAGGGTGGCCCGCTGCTCTACATCGACGCCGACGGCAGGCACTTCATCGCCGGCGACCTGTTCGCGGTGCAGAAGTCGGGCTTCGTGAACCTGGCCGAGCAGGGCCGGCAGAAGGAACGCGCCGAGCTCATCGCCGCGGTGAAGCCCGAGGACATGATCATCTTCGCGCCCGAGAATCCCAAGGCGACGATCGCGGTGTTCACCGACGTCGACTGCGGCTACTGCCGCAAGCTGCACAGCGAAGTCGCCGAGCTGAACGAACTGGGCATCGCGGTGCACTACCTCGCGTTTCCGCGCGCCGGGCTCGGCTCACCGTCCTTTCGCAAGATCGCGAGTGCCTGGTGCGCCAAGGATCCCGGGGCGGCGCTCACCAGCCTCAAGAACGGCGAGGAGATCCCCGAGAACGTCTGCGCCGACAACCCGGTCGCGGCGCAGATACTGCTCGGCGAGAAGGTCGGCGTGAACGGCACGCCGGCGCTGGTGCTCGAGGACGGCACGCTGGTACCGGGCTACCGCCCGGCGAAGGAGCTCGCGAAGCTGCTCGGTATCGAGTGAGCGCAGCGGCGCGCGCGGGTGCGCCCGGCGCGGTGATTCGGGATGCAAGTCCTGCTATGATCGCGCGCCTCGTAATCCGTGCCCGGCCGGGCGCAGTACTCGCTGCGCCCGCCACGCCCTGCGTGGCCGGGCCATCATGCAGGAGCAGCTTTTCTTGGATCCGATCAGGGTAGGTATCTGCGGTTTCGGCACCGTCGGCTCCGGGACCTTCAGCGTGCTCGCGCGCAACAGCAGGGACATCGCCGCCCGCGTCGGCCGCGACGTGATCGTCACGCACATCGGCGCGCGCCGCGACAACCCGCGCTGCGACACCGGCGCGACGCGGTTCAGCCGCGACGTCTTCGCGGTGGTGCGCGACCCCGAGGTCGACATCGTCGTCGAGCTGATCGGCGGATGCGATACCGCGCGCGAGCTGGTGATGGAGGCCATCGCGGCGGGCAAGCACGTCGTGACCGCGAACAAGGCGCTGATCGCGCAGCACGGCAACGAGATCTTCGCCGCCGCCAGCGCGCGTGGCGTGACGGTGGCCTTCGAGGCCGCGGTCGGCGGCGGTATCCCGATCATCAAGGCCATCCGCGAGGGGCTCGCGGCGAACCGCATCGAGTGGGTCGCCGGGATCATCAACGGCACCGGTAACTACATCCTCTCGGAGATGCGCGAGAAGGGGCGCAGCTTCGCCGACGCGCTCGGCGAGGCACAGGCGCTCGGTTACGCCGAGGCCGATCCGACCTTCGACGTCGAGGGCATCGACGCGGCGCACAAGCTGGTGATCCTCGCCTCGCTCGCCTTCGGCATCCCGCTGCAGTTCGAGAAGGTCTACACCGAGGGCATCGGCGCGCTCGGCCAGGAGGACCTGGCCTACGCCGCCGAGCTCGGCTATCGCATCAAGCACCTCGGCATCTGCCGGCGCACGAGCGCGGGCATCGAACTTCGCGTGCATCCCACGCTGATTCCCGGCGACCGCCTGATCGCCAACGTCAACGGCGTGATGAACGCGATCCTCGTGAAGGGCGACGCGGTGGGCCCGACCCTGTATTACGGGCCCGGCGCGGGCTCGGAGCCGACGGCTTCCGCCGTGGTCGCCGACATCGTGGACGTCGCGCGCACGTTGACCGCTGACCCCAATCACCGCGTGCCGCACCTCGCGTTCCAGGCCGATCGCCTGTCCTCGGAGCCGGTGCTGCCGATGTCCGCGGTGCAGACCTCGTATTACCTGCGCGTGGCCGCGGTCGATCGTCCCGGCGTGCTCTGGCGCGTGGCGCAGATCCTCAGCGAGGCCGGCATCAGCATCGAGGCGCTGATCCAGAAGGAGGCGCCCGAGGGCTCGGAGACCGCGACCATGATCCTGCTCACCAGCGTGACGATCGAGAGCCGCATGAGCGATGCCATCGCCGCGATCGAGGCGCTCGAGAGCACGCGCGGGCGCGTCACGCGCATCCGCATGGAAAAGCTCGACGGCTGAGGCCGGCATTCAAGGAGGTTTGCGTTGCGATACATCAGCACACGGGGCCAGGCACCCGCACTCGCGTTCGAGGACGTGATGCTCACCGGGCTCGCGCCGGACGGTGGCCTGTACGTGCCGGAAACGCTGCCGCGCTTCAGCGCCGGGCAGATGCGCGCCTGGGCGAAGCTCGATTACGCGGATCTTGCCGCCACGATCATGCAGCCCTTCGTGGAGGGTTTCCTGGCGGAGGACGAGCTGCGTGCGATCACGCGCGAGACCTACGCCGGATTCCGCCACCCGGCGGTGGCACCCCTGGTGCAGCTCGGCCACAACGAGTGGCTGCTGGAGCTGTTCCACGGGCCGACGCTGGCGTTCAAGGATTTCGCGCTGCAGCTGCTCGGGCGCCTGCTGGACGTGTCGCTGGCGCGGCGCCACCAGCGCGTCGTGGTGCTGGGCGCGACCTCGGGCGACACCGGCTCGGCGGCGATCGAGGGCTGTCGCCGCTGCGCCAACGTCGACATCTTCATCCTGCACCCGCACCAGCGCGTCTCCGAGGTGCAGCGCCGGCAGATGACCACGGTGCTCGGTGACAACATCCACAACATCGCGGTGCAGGGCAACTTCGACGACTGCCAGGAGATGGTGAAGCAGAGCTTCTCGGACCAGTCCTTCCTGCCCGAGGGGCGGCGGCTGGTCGCGGTGAACTCGATCAACTGGGCGCGGATCATGGCCCAGATCGTCTATTACTTCCACGCGGCGCTGGCGTTGGGCGCGCCCGAGCGCGCGGTGTCCTTCTCGGTGCCCACCGGCAATTTCGGCGACATCTACGCCGGTTACCTCGCCAGGCGCATGGGGCTGCCGGTGCGCCAGCTGGTCATCGCGACCAACGCCAACGACATCCTGCACCGCTTCATGAGCAGCAGCCGCTACGGCAAGTCGGCGCTCGCGCACACGCTGTCGCCGAGCATGGACATCGTGATCTCGAGCAACTTCGAGCGCGCGCTGTTCGAATTCTACGGACGCGACGCCGCCGCGCTCGCGGACCTGATGAACCGCTTTCGCAGCAGCGAGGTCGAGGTGCCGGCGACGGTGATCGCGGCCGCGCGCGCGGAGTTCACGAGCTTCAGCGTCGATGACGCGATGACCTGCGCGACGATCGCCGGGGTCTACGAGGAGTCCGAATACCTGCTGGATCCGCATTCGGCGATCGGGGTGCGCGCCGCGCGCGAATGCCGCGACGATCCCGCGGTGCCGATGGTCACGCTGGCCACCGCGCATCCGGCGAAGTTCCCCGAGGCGATCGCGCGCGCCGGCGTGGCGCGCGAACCGGCTTTGCCGCACTACATGGCGGACCTGTTCGAGCGGCCCGAGCGCTGCGCCGTGCTGCCGCACGAGGTGCGCGAAGTGCAGGATTTCATCCGCGGCAGGATGGCGTGAGCCGCCCATGAGGCGCGCGATCCGGCGCCGCAGCGCGCGCGCCGACGCGGCATTTGCTCCCGGCATCAGCCCGTTGCTGGCGCGGCTCTACGCGGCGCGCGGCGTGGCGGATACGCGCGAGCTGGAGCAGGGGCTGGCGCAGTTGCTGCCGCCCGCGCTGCTCGGGCTGGAGCAGGCCGCCACGCGCCTGGCCGACGCGCTGGCGCGCGACGAGCGCATCCTGATCGTCGGTGACTACGACGCCGACGGCGCGACCAGCACCGCGCTGGGCCTGCTGGCGCTGCGCGCGATGGGCTGCACCAGCGCGGACTTCCTGGTGCCGAACCGTTTCGAGCACGGCTACGGGCTGGGTCCCGAGATCGTCGCGGTCGCGGCCGGGCTGCAGCCGCGGCTCATCATCACGGTCGACAACGGCATCGCCAGCCACGCCGGCGTGGCGGCCGCGGCCGCGCACGGGATCGACGTGCTGGTCACCGACCATCACCTGCCCGGCGAGACCTTGCCCGCCGCCTGCGCCATAGTGAACCCGAACCAGCCCGGCTGCGCCTTCCCGAGCAAGAGCCTGGCCGGCGTCGGCGTGGTGTTCTACCTGATGGGGGCGCTGCGCGCGCGGCTGCGCACCGAGGGCTGGTTCGCCGCGCGCGGGCTCGCCGAACCCAACCTCGGCGAACTGCTCGACCTGGTGGCGCTCGGCACCGTGGCCGACGTGGTGCCGCTCGATGCCAACAACCGCATCCTGGTGCGCCAGGGGCTGCAGCGCATCCGCGCCGGGCGCGGTCGCCCGGGCGTGCGCGCGCTGCTCGAGCTCGCCGGGCGCAACCCCGCGCGCGTGGTCAGCGCCGATCTCGGCTTTGCGGTCGGACCGCGCATCAATGCCGCCGGACGGCTCGACGACATCGGGCTCGGCATCCGCTGCCTGCTCGAGGAGGAGCCGGCGCGCGCGCGCGAGATGGCCGCCGAGCTCGACGCGTGGAACCGCGAACGGCGCGACATCGAGGGCGGCATGCAGCAGGAAGCGCTGCGGCTGATGGAGCAGGGCGCGATTGCCGAGGACGCGCTGCCGTGGGGCCCGTGCCTGTACCACCCCGACTGGCACCAGGGCGTGGTGGGCTTGGTCGCCTCGCGCATCAAGGAGAAGCACCACCGCCCGGTGATCGCTTTCGCACCCGGTGGCGCGGGCGAGCTGAAGGGTTCCGCGCGCTCGATCCGCGGTTTCCATATCCGCGACGCGATCGCCGCCGTCGCCGCGGCGGCGCCGGGGCTGGTCGAGCGCTTCGGCGGTCACGCGATGGCCGCGGGACTCACGCTGGCGGCGGAGCGCTTCGAGGAGTTCGCGCGCGCCTTCGATGCCGAGGTGCGCCGCCACCTGGACGCGAGCGATCTCGAGAGCGTGCTGGAGAGCGATGGCGAACTGGAGGCCGAGGAATTTTCGCTGGCGCAGGCCGAGGAACTGCGCGAGGCGGGACCCTGGGGCCAGCACTTCCCCGAGCCGGTGTTCGATGGCGAGTTCTGGCTGCGCAGCCAGCGCCTGCTGGGTGGCAAGCACCTGAAGCTGGTGGTCTCGCCGGTGGCGGCACCAAAGCTCGAGCTCGACGCCATCGCCTTCAACGTCGATGCGGCACGCTGGCCCGATCCGCGGCTCGCGCGCGCGCGACTCGCCTACCGCCTGGACGTGAACGAGTACCGCGGCAACCGCAACGTGCAGCTGCTGGTCGAGGAGCTGCAGGAGGCGACTGTCGCGCAGGAGACGGCATGCAGCGCCTGAGCGGACGCTGGCAGCTCGGCTTCTGGCTGGCGCTGACCACGGCGGTGCTGTGGGGCGCGGTGCCGCTGGCGATGACGCCGCTGATCGCGCACCTCGACGCGGTCACGATCAGCTGGTTCCGCTTTGCCTCCTCGGGCCTGTGCCTGCTCGCGTTCTTTGCCGCGCGCGGACGCCTGCAGTGGCCGCGCAGCGCGGGGCGCACCGCCGCCTGGCTGTTCGCGCTCGCGGTGCTGATGCTGATCGGCAACTACGTGCTCTACGTGCAGAGCCTGCATTTCATCGCCGCCCCCGTGGCGCAGACCGTGGTGCAGCTGGCGCCGGTACTGCTGATGCTGTTGAGTCTCTGGCTGTTCGGCGAGCGCTTTACGACGTGGCAGTGGGGCGGCTTCGTGCTGCTGCTGGGCGGCATCACGGCCTTCTGCGCCGAGCGGTTGCGCGTCTCGGGCGCGGGCATCGACATCTTCAGCACCGGTGTCGGGCTGATGGTGCTCGCTGCCGCGCTGTGGGCCGTCTACGGCGTGGCGCAGAAGCGCCTGCTGCGCTACCTGCCCTCGCAATTCGTGCTGATGGGCATCTACCTCGCGAGCGCGCTGCTGATGCTGCCGGCGGCGAGCCCCGGCGCGATTGCCGCGCTCGGCGCCACCGAGCTCGGGCTGCTGGCCTTCCTGGCCGCGAACACGCTGATCGCCTACGGCGCCTTCGCCGAGGCGCTGAACCACTGGGAGTCCTCGAAGGTGAGCGCGGTGCTGGCGCTGCAGCCACTCACCACGCTGTTCGGCGCCGCGGCGCTGGGGGCGCTCTTCCCGTCGCACTTCCCGGCGCTGCCGCTCACGGCGGGCGCGGTGGGCGCCTCGCTTATCGTGGTCGCTGGCTCGGCGATCTGCGCGCTGGGCGGGACCCGACCGTAGGTCCGGATTCATCCGGACAGGCAGTTCCGTACGTCCGGATAAATCCGCGCAAGACCGTTGTGACCCATATGGGACATGACAGCGTACCGTCGCGCCAGTACTGTCGCGGCCAAGGCAGCGTGCTCCATACCGACCATTGCGTGAGGCGGATTCGGGCGGGCTCGCTTTCGATGACATCTATGTCCTCAATTGCCGATGGAGTATCGACCATGCGAATTTCGTACGTGCCGCGCCTGGCGGCGACCGCTGCCCTGCTGGTCGCACTGACGGGGGATCCGGCTGCACTCGCGGACGACGTCACGTCGGACGCAAGCCGCGCGGCACTCGGCGCCGAGCTCGACGCACAACTGCGTGCGGACCTGCAGGAATTTCCCCTGTATCTCAACGAGGATGCCAACGGCACGTTGTACCGGATCGCGCTGGAACGGACCAAGGAGGGCAGGTA
Source organism: Gammaproteobacteria bacterium (assembly GCA_016718385.1). Taxonomy (GTDB): domain Bacteria; phylum Pseudomonadota; class Gammaproteobacteria; order Pseudomonadales; family UBA5518; genus UBA5518. The sequence continues at coordinate 835,661 of JADKDK010000002.1, read as the reverse complement.
CACATCGGAGAATGTTCCGGTCACCGACGCGGAGCTGAAGGAACTGGAGGCGATCGGTCATCGGATCCTGATCACGCCGGACGGACAGGCACCGCGCTCGGTGGCGGTCGCGGAAGGCGAGGTGACGAGCAGGGCCGCGTCATCGACCTGTCCGCTGCCCGCGAACTTCAATATGTCGGGGCTTTCCAACGGCACAGCGTGGGGTGCGCAGTTCGCGCTGACGTCGAGTCGACCTCCAGGGGTGAGCACCCAGTGGGTGGTGTTCGAGTTCTATACGAAGAACTACCGCGGAGTCGGGGTTCACAGCCCGATAACTTTGTTCTTCGACCAGACACTGCATGGGTGGGGCGGGTTCATAGGCGACAATCACGTCTCGATTGCCGGCTGCGGTTCGACAGCGCTGTTCAATAGCCAGATCGAAGGATGGTACCAGCTGCTCGGTTGGGAACCACCGCCTCCTCCTGCGGTACAAGGCAACGCAAACTGGCGCTCCAAGACCTTCAATGGATCGAGCAGTTGCGGAAACGAGATGTACGACGGTTGGCCCTCCGCCAATCCGTATTATCGGATCACCATGCACGCGAACACGAGCTACTGGGTTGGCTATCAGATCGAGCGGAAGGTGAATGGCGCGTGGCAGATGCTCACGCCGTGGAAATCGCTGCAGGTGACGAGTGCGCCTTGGCCATGGGACCCCCCGAATCCACCCATACCATCGGTGCCGCCGCTGGACAATAGCAACGAAGGGATTCAGGTTGCGACGATTGACGGCGCCGCTAATTGGATCGTGTTCGTGAAAAATCTCGACTGCGGGTGGTTCTGACCGTGCGGGACTTCTCCTGCCACCGAGCCGATTCGCGTCCGCGACACCCTGCAACTCTGGTCAGGTCGGGCCGAGTGGCGTGTCGAGCCATTCTTCTGTGCTATGCATTTGCCCTGCCTCCCGTTGCCGATGCTGCGGGCACATGGAAACCACTCTGTGTCGAAGGAAGTATCTGCAATGTCATGCGTGACCGTGCAGTGCTGGATCTGGACGCGGAAGGACCGGTGGTGACAGGCGACGGTGTCTGGCTGCAGCATGTATTCGTGGGCTCGGATTTCCGCGACAGGCGGATCCTTCGACTCTTGGGGCAATCAGGGGAGTTGCAAAATCTTGGTGCAGGATTTGTTACCGATGCATCCGCCGTGTACGTGCCTGACAGCGGCGTGCTGCAGTTCACGCTCTATGGCTTTGCGAGATGGTCGATCGACGGGGATCTTCTCGGGTCGGACAAATGGACCGGATTGGATGCCCTGAGTCTGAACAATGCCGGGATGGCGGGTCCGCCCGTCGAACTCGGCGGCAGCGTGTATATAGGTCTGCGCGCAGGCGGTGGCTGGTGGATTTATCACAGCGTGGATGGCGGAAACACATGGACGCGCAAGAATATCAACATCCGCCTTGGTGAGGATCGGTACAACCTGCTGCCGAATCCGGACGGTACAGCGCTCTGGGCGATCCAGTCGGAGTTCTTCGAGTCGCCGGCCAGCCTCTGGGAGTCGCTCGACGAAGGGGCAACGTGGTACCGCATCGACGACGGGAGTTTCCCGGCGCAGACGGTGCGCATCGTGCACGATCCCGACCATCCCGATACCTCTTACGCGCTCACGGCCCGCGGGCTGAAGCTCGGTCGGCCCGATCCGCAGGGACGCATCCACTGGCAGGCGACGTCGATGTGGCGGGCCGTGCACGGGCTGGCCTTCGTCGATCGCATCCCGCCGCTGTCGCGGGCGCTGGTGATCGGCACCGACACCGGGGTGCTGGTGAGCGTGGACGAGGGCAAGAGCTGGCAGCCGATGGCGTCGGGACTGCTGGCGATACCGCACACGGTGACGTGGGCGCACGGCCTGCTGGTGGCGACCAGCGAGGCTGGCTATTTCACCTGCAATACGGTCGATTGCGCGGGCGCGGCGCAGCCGGTGCCGGCGGCGGAGGAGCGCGGGCCGGTGACGGTGACCGAGTTCTACCACCGCGATCTGGACCATTACTTCATGACGGCGTCAGCGGAGGAGGCGGCGGGGATCGACGCGGGCGCGGCCGGTCCGGGCTGGGCGCGCACGGGGCAGGCGTTCACGGCGTGGAGCGTGCTGGGCAATCCGGCGGCGGGCATGAATCTTTGTCGCTTCTACGGCTCGATGGCGCCGGGGCCGAACAGCCATTTCTTCACGCTGTCGACGGGCGAGTGTAGCCAGTTGCTGGACCTGCAGCAGAGCACGCCGGCGACCGAGCCGCGGTGGAATTTCGAGGGCTATGCGTTCGCGGCGGTGCCGCCGGCCGCCGACGAGCTCGCGCCGTGCCCGGAAGCCACGGTGCCGGTATTCCGGGCGTACAACGGCGGCTTCGAGCGGGGAGAGGAAAGCAATCACCGCTACGTGACGGATCGGGCGCTGCTGGGGCCGCTGGTTGCACGGGGCTGGGTGGACGAGGGGGTGGTCTTCTGCGTGGCAGGGGGCTGAGCCGCGGGACGGTGCGTCGGCTGGAGTTGCCCCGGCTCGCGCCGATCGCTGGCACCCGCGCGGCGCCGCGATACGCGCAAGGCACGCAAGGCGGTTTTGGCCCATATGGGACATGACGGCGCAGCGTTACGCCATTACTGTCCTCGCTGTGGCAGCGCGTCTCATACGTCCATCGCGCAAAACGCATTCACACGAACCGCTCGCTGCCGATGACACGCTTGCCCTCGATTGCCGAAGGAGTATCGACTATGCACATTTTTCACGTGCCGCGGATGGCGGTGACCGCTGCCATGCTGATCGCACTGGCGGGGGAACCGGCCGCGCTCGCGGACGACATCACATCCGACGAGAGCCGCGCGGCGCTCGGCGCCGAGCTCGACGCACAACTGCGCGCGGATCTGCAGGAATTTCCGCTGTATCTCAACGAAGATGCCGACGGCAGCTTGTACCGCATCGCGCTCGAGCGGACGAAGGACGGTACCTACACGTCGGAGAGGACACCGGTCACCGACGACGAGCTGAAGGAGCTGGAATCGATCGGTCATCGTATTCTGATTACACCGGACGGCCAGTCGCCGCGATCGATCGCGATCGCAGATGGTGATGCGTCGAGCATGGCCGTTTCCTCGACGTGCCCTTTGCCGGCAAACTTCAATATGTCGGGGCTTTCCAACGGTCAGGCCTACGGTTCGCAGCAATCGTTGACGTCGAATCGGCCGGTGGGCACGAGCACGCAGTGGATCGTGTTCGAGTTCTATACGAAGAACTACCGGGGTGCCGGTACGCATAGTCCAACAACATTGTTCTTTGACGAAGCTCTGCAGGGTTGGGGCGGCTTCTTCGGTGACAATCACGGGTCGAGCGCTGGCTGCGGCACGACAGCGCTGTTCAACAGCCAGATCGAGGGGTGGTACCAACTCCTCGGCTGGGGGCCTCCGGCAAATTCGAACTGGCGTTCGCAGACGTTCAATGGATCGAACAGCTGCGGTAACGAGATGTACGATGGCTGGCCTTACGCCAATCCATATTATCGGATCACCATGCACGCGAACACGAGCTACTGGGTCGGCTATCAGATCGAGCGGAAGGTGAGCGGCGTGTGGCAGATTCTTACGCCGTGGAAGTCGCTGCAGGTGACAAGTGTTAATTGGCTTTATGGCCCGCCGTCAGTGCCGCCGCTGGATGTCAGCAATGAAGGTATCCGGGTCGCTAGCCCCCTCCCCTGTTCCCCCCCTCCCTCTAGCCTGGGGGGCGTCCCGGGCGGGGCCGGTGTCCCGGGGGGCGGTCGGGGCGTGAGGTTGTGTTGGGCGGGGGGGCGGGTGGGGGGCCGCGCGCGGGCGCGCCCGGGGTCGGGGCGCGGCGCCGGCGGGTTTTCGGGGGGGGGGTCGGGCGCCCCGCCTGGGCCCGCTTGGGGCCGGGGGGGGCCCGGGGGGGGCGGCGGGGTGGGCCGGCGGGGGGGGCGCGGCCCGGGCGCGGCGTGGGCCGGGGCGGGGGCCGCGGGGGCCCGGATCGCCGCCGGGGCGGAGCGGGCCCGCGGTTCGTGGGGGCGTGCTCCCCGAGGGGGCCGGGGGGCGGGGGCGGGGGCGCGGCTGGCGGGGGGCGCCCACTCCCCCCCCGTTGCCCCCCTCGGGGCCGGGGGGCGGCGTCGGGGCCCCGTGGGGGGCCCGGGGCGGGGGAAGGGCCGCCGCCGGGCTGCCCCCCCCCGCAGCCCGGCCCGGGGGGGGGGGGGGGGCGGGGGGGGGCGCCCGGTTCCCTCGCCCCGGCCCCCCGGGGCGTCCCCCGGCGGGGGCCGGTAGCGGGCGCCGAGGTGCCCCTCCCGCCCCCCCGGGGGAGAGGCGCACCTCGGGGGGGGGGAAGCCTGGGGGGGGGGGGGCTGGGGGGGGGGGGGGGGCGGAGGGGAAGAGCCGGGGGCGGCCCCCACCCGGTTTCGGCGCGCCGCGCGCCCCGCCCCCGGGGGCGCCCCCCCCTGGGGTTTTTGGGGGGGGGGCGGGCCGTCGAGGGTCCCCCCCCCGCCCCCCCCCGGGCTCCCCGGCGCGGCGGCGGGGGGGCCCGGGGCGGGGGGCGGCGGGCGCCCCCGCCCCCCCGCCCCCGCCACCGCCGGGCCGCCGGGGGGCTGGGGTGGCGCGGGCGGGGCGGCGGGTTGGTTGGTTCGCGCCCCCCGCCCCGCCCCGAGCCCGCGCGGGGCCCCGCGCCCCCGAGCGCGAGAGCCCGCGGCGGCGGGCGGGGGCTTCCGTTGGGGGGGGTCCCCCGGCCCGGGGGGGCCCCCGGATTGGTCGGGCCGTGCCCCCCGCCCCCCCCCGTCCCAACAATCCCGTTGGACCGCAGAAGACGAGTAAAGTTATTTATGGAACGATACACTAGCACCGACATTGTACCGCCGGCACCACCCGTTAGCTGGATCGTGTTCGTGAAGAACCTGGATTGTGGTTGGTTCTGACGGTTCCTGAACGGAAAAATGAGCACGCGAGAGTCCCTGCACGGGCTCTCGTCGACCATCCTCTTGCGCCTGGAGAATGCGACTTTGGCTATCCGTCTATTGCTGGCTAGAAGTGCTGATCGACTGACGCTGCTATTGCTGTCGAGTGCTGCGCTCGGCGCATTCCTGGTTTCGCCCGCCGTTGGTGCCGGACAGTGGCAACCGCTTTGTGTCGAGGGCAGCAGCTGCGCATCGCCCTACCGCGAGGCCGCATTGGGCGGCGGGCCCGGCGGCTACTTTCCCATCGATCGGCATGCTGCCGCTCCGCTCGTGGCGGAGGAGGGAATCTGGGTGGTGCATAAACCATCTCATTCGGGTGCGAGCCGCATGTCTACGCTTGTGCCGTTGGCAGATTCCCAGTTCGATATCGGGTACGTATCGGCTGACCTCAATGGTATCCCGTTGCCTGGAGGCGAGCTTATGCTGGTTTGGCTGGGTGCTGCGAAAATCTGGTCGGGCGAGGGCGAACTGCTGGAGATGCTCAACTGGACGGGCAGTAACGTGATCAGTCTCAATAATGCGGCGATGATCGGTCCTCCGGTGGTAGTGAACGGCAGCATCTACGTGGGTGTGCGCGGCGCAGCACGGTCGTCGGTGTATGAAAGCGAGAACGGCGGACGAAGCTGGACACCGCGCGCGAGCAATATCCGCATCGGTGACGATAGATACAACCTGGTGCCGAATCCGCACGCCACCGGGCTGTGGGCGATCAATTCCGAGTTTTTCGACGCCCCTGCCAGCCTGTGGGAGTCGTTGGATCACGGGGCAACGTGGTACCGCATCGACGACGGGAGTTTTCCGGCGCAGACGGTGCGCATCGTGCACGATCCCGACCATCCCGATACCTCGTACGCGCTCACGGCCCGCGGGCTGAAGCTCGGTCGGCCCGATCCGCAGGGACGCATCCACTGGCAGGCGACGTCGATGTGGCAGGCCGTGCACGGGCTGGCTTTCGTCGATCGCATCCCGCCGCTGTCGCGGGCGCTGGTGATCGGCACCGACACCGGGGTGCTGGTGAGCGTGGACGAAGGCAAGAGCTGGCAGCCGATGGCGTCGGGCCTGCTGGCGATCCCGCACACGGTGACGTGGGCGCACGGCCTGCTGGTGGCGACCAGCGACGCGGGCTATTTCGCCTGCAACGCGGTGGATTGCGCGGGGGCGGCGCAGTCGGTGCCGGCGGAGGCCGAGCGCGGGCCGGTGACGGTGACCGAGTTCTACCACCGCGACCTCGATCATTACTTCATGACGGCCTCGGCGGAGGAGGCGGCGGGGATCGACGCGGGCGCGGCCGGTCCGGGCTGGGCGCGCACGGGGCAGGCGTTCACGGCGTGGAGCCTGCTGGGCAATCCCGAGGCGGGCATGCAACTGTGCCGCTTCTACGGTTCCGTGGATCCGGGGCCGAACAGTCATTTCTTCACGCTGTCGACAGGCGAGTGCAGCCAGTTGATGGACCTGCAGGCGCGCACGCCGGCGACGGAGCCGCGGTGGAATTTCGAGGGCTATGCGTTCGCGGCGGTGCCGCCGGCCGCCGATGATGCCGCGCCGTGCCCGGAGGCCACGGTACCGGTATTCCGGGCGTACAACGGCGGCTTCGAGCGGGGCGAGGACAGCAATCACCGCTACGTGACGGACCGGGCGCTGCTGGGGCCGCTGGTTGCGCGGGGCTGGGTGGACGAGGGCGTGGTCTTCTGCGTGGCGGAGGACTGACCCGCGGGACGGTGCGTCGGCTGGAGTTGCCCCGGCTCGCGCCGGCGCTGGCACCCGCATGGCGCCGCGCCGCAGCGAAACGCGCAAGGCACGCAAGGCGGTTGTGGCCCATATGGGACATGACAGCGCAGCGTTACGCCATTACTGTCCTCGCTGTGGCAGCGCGTCTCATACGTCCATCGCGCAAAACGCATTCACACGAACCGCTCGCTGCCGATGACACGCTTGCCCTCGATTGCCGAAGGAGTATCGACTATGCACATTTTCACGTGCCGCGGATGGCGGTGACCGCTGCCATGCTGATCGCACTGGCGGGGAACCGGCCGCGCTCGCGGACGACATCACATCCGACGAGAGCCGCGCGGCGCTCGGCGCCGAGCTCGACGCACAACTGCGCGCGGATCTGCAGGAATTTCCGCTGTATCTCAACGAAGATGCCAACGGCAAGTTGTACCGCATCGCGCTCGAACGGACCAAGGAGGGAACGTACACCTCGGAGCAGGTTCCGGTCACTGACGACGAGTTGAAGGAGTTGGAATCGATCGGTCATCGTATTCTGATTACACCGGACGGCCAGTTGCCGCGATCGATCGCGATCGCAGAGGGTGATGCGTCGAGCATGGCCGTTTCCTCGACGTGCCCTTTGCCGGCAAACTTCAATATGTCGGGGCTTTCCAACGGTCAGGCCTATGGTTCGCAGTATTCGTTGACGTCGAATCGGCCGGCGGGCACGAGCACGCAGTGGGTCGTATTCGAGTTTTATACGAAGAACTACCGCGGAATGCCAATTCATAGTCCGATTACCCTCTTCTACGATGATGTCCTACAGGGCTGGGGAGGGTTCTTCGGAAACAATTCAGGCGCTTACGATCCTCAAGGAAACTACGTCGGCTGCGGTAGCACCGCACTGTTCAACAGTCAGATCGAAGGGTGGTATCAGCTACCTGGATGGGCACCTCCTCCCGGTACGCCAGGAAACGCAAACTGGCGCTCCAAGACGTTCAATGGATCGAACAGCTGCGGTAACGAGATGTACGATGGTTGGCCGTACGCCAATCCGTATTATCGGATCACAATGCATGCGAATACGGGCAAATGGGTCGGATACCAGATCGAGCAAAAGGTGAGCGGCGTGTGGCAGATTCTCACGCCGTGGAAGTCGCTGCAGGTGACGAGCGCCCCCTGGCCTTGGATCGCCAATCCGCCAGTTCCGTCCGTACCGCCTCTGGACTCGAGTAACGAGGGCATTCGAATCTCAACAACGGACGGCGCACCGAACTGGATCGTGTTCGTCAAGAATCTGGACTGTGGGTGGTTCTAGGCGTGAGGCAGGTGATCTACATGTTCGCTGCAACGCTGCGGCATAGCTGTACGCTCATCGACGCTGTACGCGTGGCGATGTGCACGGGTTTGTTCATGGCACTGATGGTCGACATGTCCCCGAGAGCGAATGCAGCGGGGACATGGAGGCCGCTTTGTATCGATGGAAGCATGTGTCGCCATTCGGGGCGTGTTCCCGATGCCTCAGGGCCTGTGCATACACTCGATGGCATGTGGTTCCAACACCGCCCGGCGGGAACCCCCGATGTTAGCGTGGGATTGTTCGAAACGAGTGCCGGTGCCGGGTCGCGTGTGCTGGCTGACGGCGGTGTCGGTTACACCAGCGACGATAACGCGTTGACGCTGGACGACGGAACCGTACTGCTCTTCGGCGTCCCGTCTCTCCAGATTCGAGACGCCGATGGTGCGATTGTGGCCGATCACATCAATTGGTCGGGTTGGGACCCGACTCACTCGCTTTCCTATTATCTGGTAGGGCCACCGGTGGCCCTGGGCAATACGGTTTACGTGGGCCTGACGACGGGCGGCGGCGGTGTGCATCTGTTCCGCTCGACCGACGGAGGCTACACATGGTTGTCACACGCGGCACCGACGACGTCGCCGGTGTCCTATCGATTCAATCTCGTCGCCAATCCGGATGGCGGCGGCCTGTGGCTGCATCAGCGGGAGTTCTTCGACATCGAGCCCAGCCTCTGGGAATCCCTCGACGAGGGCGCAACGTGGTACCGCATCGACGACGGGAGTTTTCCGGCGCAGACGGTGCGCATCGTGCACGATCCCGACCATCCCGATACCTCGTACGCGCTCACGGCCCGCGGGCTGAAGCTCGGTCGGCCCGATCCGCAGGGACGCATCCACTGGCAGGCGACGTCGATGTGGCAGGCCGTGCACGGGCTGGCTTTCGTCGATCGCATCCCGCCGCTGTCGCGGGCGCTGGTGATCGGCACCGACACCGGGGTGCTGGTGAGCGTGGACGAAGGCAAGAGCTGGCAGCCGATGGCGTCGGGCCTGCTGGCGATCCCGCACACGGTGACGTGGGCGCACGGCATGCTGGTGGCGACCAGCGACGCGGGCTATTTCACCTGCAACGCGGTGGATTGCGCGGGGGCGGCGCAGCCGGTGCCGGCGGAGGCCGAGCGCGGGCCGGTGACGGTGACCGAGTTCTACCACCGCGACCTCGATCATTACTTCATGACGGCCTCGGCGGAGGAGGCGGCGGGGATCGACGCGGGCGCGGCCGGTCCGGGCTGGGCGCGCACGGGGCAGGCGTTCACGGCGTGGAGCCTGCTGGGCAATCCCGAGGCGGGCATGCAACTGTGCCGCTTCTACGGTTCCGTGGATCCGGGGCCGAACAGTCATTTCTTCACGCTGTCGACAGGCGAGTGCAGCCAGTTGATGGACCTGCAGGCGCGCACGCCGGCGACGGAGCCGCGGTGGAATTTCGAGGGCTATGCGTTCGCGGCGGTGCCGCCGGCCGCCGACGAGCTCGCGCCGTGCCCGGAAGCCACGGTGCCGGTATTCCGGGCGTACAACCGCGGCTTCGAGCGGGGCGAGGACAGCAATCACCGCTACGTGACGGATCGTGCGCTGCTGGGGCCGCTGGTTGCACGGGGCTGGGTGGACGAAGGGGTGGCTTTCTGCGTGTCGGAGGAATGAGAGTGCGGTGCGCCGGGAGCCGCATTCGCGCGATGTCCGGCTGAAGCTGACCCACATCTCCCCCGTGGGTCGCCATTCATGGCGACAACAGCGCTCGGCAAGGCACCTGTCGGCATGAATGCCGACCTACAGGTCTTCGGCTGGAGTTGGCCGGTGCCGCTCGGTTAAACTACGCCGCTTTTTTGACCCCCCAAGACATTTCCCGGAGCGGCAAGCATGGAAATCAACGCGCTGCAGAATCAGCTGAAGGACCTCGGCGCGCGCGCGCTGAGCCTCAGGGGGTATCTTTGACTACGACGTCAAGAAGGACCGCCTGAAGGAAGTCGAGCTGGAGCTGAGCGAACCCAGCGTCTGGGACAACGCCGAGCGCGCGCAGGAGCTCGGGCGCGAGCGCGCCGCGCTGGCGGCGATCGTCGACACGCTGGACAGCCTCGAGGGTACCCTCGGCGACAGCGCCGAGCTGCTGGAAATGGCCGCGGCCGAGAACGACGAGCAGACCTTCGCCTCCTCGAGGCCGACGTGCAGGCGCTGGCGCGCCAGGTCGAGACCCTCGAGTTCCGCCGCATGTTCAGCGGCGAGCACGACCCCGCCAACGCCTACCTCGACATCCAGGCCGGCTCCGGCGGCACCGAGGCGCAGGACTGGGCCGAGATGCTGCTGCGCATGTACCTGCGCTGGGGCGAGGCCAAGGGCTTCAAGACCGAGTTGATCGAGTGCAGCGCCGGCGAGGTCGCGGGCATCAAGAGCGCCACGATCCATTTCCAGGGCGAGTACGCCTTCGGCTGGCTGCGCACCGAGACCGGCGTGCACCGCCTGGTGCGCAAATCGCCCTTCGATTCCGGCAACCGCCGCCACACCTCGTTCGCCTCGGTGTTCGTGTCGCCCGAGATCGACGACGCGATCGAGATCGAGATCAACCCCGCGGACCTGCGCGTCGACACCTACCGCGCCAGCGGCGCCGGCGGCCAGCACGTGAACCGCACCGATTCCGCCGTGCGCATCACGCACGAGCCCAGCGGCATCGTGGTGCAGTGCCAGTCGCAGCGCTCGCAGCACCAGAACCGCGACTTCGCGATGAAGCAGCTGCGCGCCAAGCTCTACGAGATGGAGATCCAGAAGCGCAACGCCGTGGCGCAGGCGCTGGAGGACAGCAAGTCCGACATCGGCTGGGGCAGCCAGATCCGCTCCTACGTGCTCGACCAGTCGCGGATCAAGGACCTGCGCACCGGCGTGGAGACCAGCAACACCCAGGGCGTGCTCGATGGCGATCTCGACCGCTTCATCGAGGCCTCGCTCAAGTCGGGCCTCTGACCCGAACGGAACACACACCATGACCGAACATGACAGCGCGCAACAGGACGAGAACCGGCTGATCGCCGAGCGGCGGGCGAAGCTCGACGCGATACGCCGCGAACGCAACGCCTTCCCGAACGATTTCCGCCGCGAGCACTACGCCGCGGACCTGCAGCGCGACTACGCCGGGCACAGCCGCGAGCAGCTCGAGGCGCTGGTCAAGCGCGCCAGCGTCGCCGGGCGCATCATGCGCATGCGCGGGCCTTTCCTCGTGATCGCGGACGTGGGCGGGCAGATCCAGCTCTACGTGAACCGCGAGACGCTTCCCGCCGCGACGCTGGCCGAGATCAAGACCTGGGATATCGGCGACATCGTCGGCGCCAGCGGCGTGTTGCACCGCTCCGGCAAGGGCGATCTCTACGTGAACATGGACAGTGCGCGCCTGCTCACCAAGGCATTGCGGCCGCTGCCGGACAAGTACCACGGCCTCGCCGATCTCGAGACGCGCTACCGCCAGCGCTACGTCGACCTGATCATGAACGAGGACACGCGCAAGCTCTTCCGCACCCGCTCGATGGTGCTGGACGCGCTGCGCGACTACCTCACCGACCGCGACTTCCTCGAGGTCGAGACGCCGGCGATGCAGGTGATCCCGGGCGGGGCGACCGCGCGGCCGTTCGTCACCTACCACAACGCGCTCGATCTCGAGATGTACCTGCGCATCGCGCCGGAACTGTACCTGAAGCGCCTCGTGGTCGGCGGCTTCGAGCGCGTGTTCGAGGTGGCGCGCAACTTCCGCAACGAGGGCCTCTCGACGCGCCACAATCCCGAGTTCACGATGATCGAGTTCTACATGGCCTACGCGGACTACCGCGATGCCATGGACGTCACCGAGGGGATGCTGCGCCAGGCGGCGCTGCGCGCCACCGGTGGCACGCTGGTCGATTACCAGGGCGAGCAGTACGATCTCGGCGCGCCGTTCGCGCGCATGAGCGTGTTCGACTCGATCCTGCACTTCAACCCGACGCTCACGGCAGACGCCATCGCCTCGCGCGATCGCGCGCGCCAGGTCGCCGAGCATCTGGGCATCGAGGTCAAACCGTCGTACGGTCTCGGCAAGATCCAGATCGAGATCTTCGAGAAGACCGTCGAGACGCGCCTGCGCCAGCCGACCTTCATCACCGGCTACCCTACCGAGGTCTCGCCGCTGGCGCGCTGCAACGACGACGATCCCTTCGTCACCGACCGCTTCGAGCTGTTCATCGGCGGGCGCGAGCTCGCCAACGGCTTCTCCGAGCTGAACGATCCCGAGGACCAGGCGGCGCGTTTCCGCGACCAGGTCGCGATGAAGGAGGGCGGCGACAACGAGGCGATGCACTTCGACAGCGACTACATCACGGCGCTCGAATACGGCATGCCGCCCACCGCGGGCGTGGGCATCGGCATCGACCGTCTGGTGATGCTGCTCACCGACTCGCCCTCGATCCGCGACGTGCTGCTGTTCCCGCATATGCGGCCGCAGGCCTGACGATCATGCGTCGCGGGGCCGTACTCACGCTGCTTGCGGCAGCGCTGCCGATGGCGCTCGGCGGCTGCCAGGGCATGCCGGCCGAGGCGCCGGTACGCGAGCAGGCAGCCGAGGCGCAGCCGGTGAGCGCGCCGGCGCCCGCGGCGTTGCCCGACACCACGCCCGAGCAGGTGCGCGACGACTACGACGAGGTGCTGCGCCAGGCATCGGCGGCCTGGGAGCGCGGCGATCACAAGAGCGCGTTGCTGTTCTACGAGCGCGTGCTGGGTCGCGCCGAGCAACCGCGCGAGCAGGTGCGCGCGCTGATCGGCATGGCGACGCTGCGGCTGATGCCCTCGTCGAAGGTGGCCGACAGCGCAGCCGCCGCGGTCGTGATGCGCGAGCTGGACCTGCGCCTCGCCGCGCACGAGCTGCGCCACGAATTCCACGCCCAGCTCGAGCTGCTGCGCCTGCTGCAGGCACGCGAGGGCGAGATGCAGGCGCTGCGCGAATCCAACCGCAAGCTCGCCGCCCAGCTCGCCGCGAAAGAGGAGCTGGTGCGCCAGCTGCGCGCCCTGAGCGTCGACGGCGGCTGAGACGCTGCCTCGGGCGGGCTCAGTCCACGATGGCGATCGGCTCGCGCACCGGCACGGTCGCGCCCGCGGGCACCAGCAGTTCGCGCACGGTGCCGTCCACCGGTGACTCCAGTTCCTCGACGGCCTTCGCCGTCTCGATCTCCGCGATCGCCTCGCCTTCGGCAACCGCATCGCCGGGCGCTTTCAGCCAGCGCAGCACGGCCGCCTCGGTGATGCCCATGCCCCACTGCGGCATGCGAATGGTCGTGCTCACAGGATCCTCCTCGCCGCCGCGGCGATGCGTGCCGCCGAGGGGTAGAGCGGCTTTTCCAGCGCGGGCGCGAACGGAATGTTGACGTCGGGCGTGGTGACGCGCTGGATGGGGCGGCGCAGCGACTCGAAGCCTTCCTCGGCGACGATGGCGGCGATCTCGGCCGCAGCACCGCAGGTCCGGTGCGCATAATCGACGACCACGAGCCGCCCGGTCTTCGCCACCGAGCGCAGGATGGTCGCGCGGTCGAGCGGCACCAGCGTGCGCACGTCGATCACCTCGGCCGCGACGCCCCCGGCCGCCAGCAGATCGGCTGCCCCGAGGGCGTGCGGCAGGCAGCCGGCCACGGAGACTATCGTGAGGTCGCTACCCGCGCGCTTGATGTCGGCGACGCCGATCGGCACCAGGAAATCCGGATCGGCCGGGCAGCGGCCGCGCTTGAACCAGAGATCGTTGTCCTCGAAGACCATCACGGGGTCGTCGTCGCGGATCGCGGATTTGAGCAATCCCTTCATGTCGGCCGCCGTGGCCGGGGCGACGACCTTCAGCCCCGGCGCGTTCATGAACATCGGATACGGCCGGTCGGAGTGCTGCGCGGCGTTCGAGCCGTTGTGCCACATCGAGGCACGGAAGACCACCGGGATGCGCGCGCGCCCGCCGGTCATGTAGTGCAGCTTCGACGCCTGGTTGATGATCTGGTCCGAGGCGAGGTAGGCGAAGCTCGCGATCGTGAGGTCGACTATCGGCCGCAGACCGGTCATCGCCGCGCCCACCGCGACGCCGCAGAAACTGTTTTCGGAAATCGGCGTGCTGCGCAGGCGCTTCGCGTCGACCTGGAGCAGCCCGCTGCCGCTGTAGAGGTAGATGTCCTCGCCGATCAGGATCACGCGCCCGTCGCGGTCCATCTCCTGCTGTTCGGCCTCGAAGATGGCTTCGAAGTAGCTCAGTTCGCGTTCGGCTTCCATCAGCGCAACTCCGGTGCCGCGCCGACGGGGTCGGCATACAGGTGATCGAAAACCGTGGCGAGTTCGGGCTCGGCGCCGGCGCGTGCAAACGCCAGCGCCTGCTTCACCTCGGCCGTCACTTCGGCCTCGATGGCGTCCGCCGCCGCGGCGTCGAGGACTGCCTCGGCCAGCAGGCGCGCGCGGAATAGCGCCAGGGGATCGCGCTCGCGCCAGGCCGCGATCTCCCCGGCGCTGCGATACTGGGCCGGGATCAGCAGGTTCACGGCGTGCTCGTCGTAGCGATAGGTCAGGGCTTCGACGAGGCCGGGACCCTCGCCTGCGCGTGCGCGCGCCACCGCGCGCTCGACCGCCGCGTGCACGGCGTCGAGATCCTGCCCGTCGACCGATTCGGCCGGGATGCCGTAGGCCGCGGCTCGGGTGGCGACCGCGGGCACGCTGTGCGAGAGCGCGAGCGGCGTCGTGGCCGCATAGCCGTTGTTCTCGCAGACGTAGACCGCCGGCAGGCGCCACAGCGCCGCCATGTTCAGCGATTCGTGGAAGGTGCCCTGGTTGGTCGCGCCGTCGCCGAAGAAGCACAGCGACACGCGGCCGTTGCCGAGCACCTGCGCGGAGAGTGCGGCGCCGGTCGCGAGCGGGATGCCGCCGCCGACGATGGCCGACTCGCCGATGATCCCGACGCTCACGTCCGCGAGGTGCATCGAGCCGCCGCGCCCGCCGCAGATGCCCTCGACCTTGCCCATCAGTTCGGCCATCAGCGGCGCGAGCGCCGCCCCCTTGCCGATCGGGTGGCCGTGCGAGCGGTGCGTGCCGGTCACGTAGTCGTCCTCGCCAAGCGCCATGCAGGCGCCGACGATGGCGGCCTCCTGGCCGGCGCTGGAATGGCAGGCGCCGGGAATCTCCCCCGCGCGAACCGCCTTCGCGACGGCTTCCTCGAAGCGGCGGATGCGCAGCATCCGGCGCAGGCTCTCGATGCGTTGCGTGCGGGTCATGGCCATGCGGAGAATCCTGGGAAGAGCGCTGGGGGTTGCACCGTATGTTAACCGCACCGTAACGGACGCCGGATTAACGCTGCGCAATACTGCCGCGAACATGCTCTGGCAGGGAGACGGCTCATGGATCGGCGGATGCAGGGGATGGTTGCCTTCGTCACGGGTGCCGGTTCCGGCATAGGGCTCGCCTGTGCCGCACAGTTCGTGCGCGAGGGTGCGACAGTCGCCGGCTTCGACCTGCAAGGCGGGAGCGCCTTTGCCGAGGTGGCGGCGGGGGGATCGTTCCACGCCGGCGACGTCACCGATGCCGCGGCTCTCGCGGCGGCGGTGGACGCGACGCTGACAAGGCACGGGCGGATCGACGTGCTCGTGACCGCGGCGGGCATTGCCGACGCCGGACCCGTGCACCTGGTCGAGGAGACGGCCTGGGACCGCGTGCTCGACATCAACCTGAAAGGCACCTTCCTGAGCATCAAGGCGGTATTGCCGGCCATGATGGCGCAGCGCGCGGGCTCGATCGTGACCATCGCCAGCATCGAGGGCATCGTCGGCTCCGAGGGCGGCAGTTCCTACAATGCCTCGAAGGGCGGCGTCGTGCTGCTCACGCGCAACGTCGCGATGGACTACGCGCGGCTGGGAATCCGCTGCAACGCGATCTGCCCGGGCTTCATCGACACGCCGCTGTTCCGCAACACCGTCGGTCACGACTTCATGCGTGACTACCGCGAGAGCATCCGTACCCAGACCAAGATGCAGCGTTTCGGCAAGCCCGAGGAGATCGCCTCCGTGGCGTTCTTCCTCGCGGGTGGTGATGCCTCGTTCATGACCGGACAGGCGCTCGTGGTCGACGGCGGCTACACCGCGGGCCACAGCCACGGGCTGGTGGAGCTGATGGGGTTGACCTGAGAGCCGGCGCATCCCGACGGGTGGTGCGCGGCGGCGCTCAGGTGCCGGGTCTGCTCGAGCAGTGATTCCAGCGAGCCGGCGTCGTGCAGCACCAGCCGATCGAGGTGCGAGGCCAGCCGTGCGTGCGCATCGGCGCGGATGTCGGCGCCCGCGAGCACGAATACCGGCACCTGGCTCAGCACCGGGCTGCGGCCGAGTTCCTCGCTGAGCGCGAACACGTCCTCGCTGGGCAGGCCCAGCGACAGCAGGATCAGGTCAGGCAGGCTCTGGCGCGCGATCGCCAGCGCCTCGCCCGCCTGTTCGGTGCTGCTCACGTACCAGCCCTGGCCCTGCAGCCCCGCGATCAGTTCCTCGCGCGCCCGCGATTCGCTCTCGATCAGCAGCACGTGGCCACTGCGGTCGCGCGGAGCGAGACGCTCGAGCGTCTCGGCCAGCCGGCGCCGGTTCACGGGCTTGTCGAGGAAGTCCGCGGCACCCTTGCCGATCGCCTCGTCGCGCGCATCGAGCATGGACTGCAGCACCACCGGGATGTCGCGCGTCTCCTCGTTGTCCTTCAGCACCGAGAGCACTGCCCAGCCGTCCATGCCCGGCATCACCAGGTCGAGCACGATCAGGTCCGGCCGCTGTTCGCGCGCCAGCCTGAGGCCCTCGTCGCCGCTC
This sequence comes from Gammaproteobacteria bacterium, assembly GCA_016718385.1. GTDB lineage: Bacteria > Pseudomonadota > Gammaproteobacteria > Pseudomonadales > UBA5518 > UBA5518. Next base: position 818,819 of record JADKDK010000002.1, on the reverse strand, counting down.
TCGGCCTCGAGCACGCGGCAGCCCTCGCCGCGCAGCACCCGTGCGCTGATCGTGCGCGCGTCCGCGTCGTCGTCGATCACCAGCACCGTCTGCGCGCCCGATGGCGCCGCTGCCGGCAGGAGCTCGGGTTCCGCGCCGGGCGCCGCCGAGGCAAAGAAGAGCTCCGGCACGGTGGTGGCATCCACCGGCAGCTCCACGGTGAACACGCTGCCGTGGCCCGGTTCGCTCGCCGCACCGATGCTGCCGCCGAGCAGCTGGCAGAACTCGCGGCACAGCGACAGTCCGAGCCCGGTGCCGCCGTAACGCTTGGTGGTCGAGGAATCGGCCTGCACGAAGGCCTCGAACACGCTGTCGAGCTGCGCCTCCGTCATGCCGATGCCGGTATCGCGCACGCGAAATCGCAGCCAATCGGCGCCTTCGCGCGTGAAAGCCTCGGTGTCCACCGTGATCTCGCCGTCAGTGGTGAACTTGCAGGCGTTGCTGATGAGGTTGGCGAAGATCTGGCGAAAGCGCGTCTGGTCGCTGACCAGCGCCGCCTCGTGCGGTATCGCGGCGATGCGGATCGTGTTGCCGTTGTGCGCGGCGAGCGTGTGCATGGTGGCGCCGAGCTCGCGCAGCACCTCGATCGCGTCGAAGGGCTCGCGGTAGAGCGTCATCTTGCCGGTCTCGATCTTCGCGAGATCGAGCACGTTGGTGATCAGGGAGAGCAGGTGCCTGCCCGCGGTGAGGATGCGCTGCATGTCGCCGCTGAGCTCGGCGGCGGGCAGATCCTCCTCCTCGGCGGCCATCTCGACCATCATCTCGCTGTAGCCGATGATCGCGTTGAGCGGTGTGCGCAGTTCGTGGCTCATGTTGGCCAGGAAGCCGCTCTTGGCGGCGTTGGCGCGATCGGCCTGCTCCTTGGCCTCCTGCACTTCCAGCACCGCGGCGCGCAGCTTCTCCGACATGTCGTTGAAGGCCGCGGCAAGCTGCCCGAATTCGTCGTGCGAGGGCACCGTGATGCGGTAGTCGAGATCGCCGCCGCCGATCCTGACCGTGCCTTCGCGCAGACGCATCAGCGACTCGTTGGTGTGGCGGATCAGCAGGAAGCCGAGCAGGCTGGTCACGAAGATCGAGCTGAGGAAGATGATCACGGTGACGCGCCCGATGATGCGCCCCGTCGACTCGACGTGCTCGCTCTGCGCGCGCGAGACCGCGATCACGGCTTCCTCGAATTCCGACAGTGCGCGCTCGACGCCGGTGTAGGCCGCTTTCAGTTCGGCCGCGGACAGGCCGCGCGTACCCTGGCGGCGCAGCTCCGACAGCACGTTTTCCCAGTCGGCGAACAGCGTCTGCGCGTGCGCCTGCAGCGCGGCGTGCGCCGCGGCCGAATCCTCGTTGGTGTTGCGTTCCATGCGGGCGATGAGCTGGCGCAGCCCGGCGATTGCCTCGCGCGTGCGCTCGGCCTCGGGGGCGGAGATGCCCTGGCCGGTCGAATCGTGCAGCGTCACCAGCACCAGCAGCTGCTTGTGCACGTCGTCCATGTCCTGGCGCACGGTGCTGGCGTTGATCTGTCCCTGCACCGCGTCGCTGACCGCGTCGAGCGAATCGCGGATGGTGCGGTTGCCGATCGAATAGGTGACGACGTTGACCGCGAACAGCAGCAGCACGCTGAAGATCGCGATCGTCAGCCGTTGCAGCAGGCTCATGCCGGGGCGTCCGCGCCGCCGCGTGCCTCGAGCAGGAGCGCGATCTTGTCGAGCAGGCGCGCGAAGTCGAGCGGCTTGGTCTCGTAGTCGTCGCAGCCCGCCGCCAGCGCGCGGCTGCGGTCGTCGGACATCGCGTGCGCGGTGAGCGCGATGATCGGGATGCCCCGGCAGCGCGGGTCGGCGCGGATCTCGCGCGCCGCGCTCCAGCCGTCCTTCAGCGGCAGGTTCATGTCCAGCAGCACGAGGTCGGGCAACTCGGCCACGGTCATCGTGACGGCCTGCTCGCCGTCGACCGCCAGCAGCACCTCGAAGCCCTTGCGTGCCAGGCGGCGCGAGAGCATGTCGCGGTTCATCTCGTTGTCCTCGACCAGGAGGATGCGTGTCATGGCGCGCCTCGCTCACCGCCGGCGCCGGAGGCGAGCGGGGACGCGCCGTCGTCGCCGCGCAGTCCGGTGATGGCATGGATCAGGACCTCGGCGGCCATGCCCTTGGGGCGCGCGCTGAAACTGCGTCCGGTCTCGAGGCCGGGACCGACCTCGTCGACGGTGCTCTGCGAGGCGAGGATCTCGCCGGCGCCGGTGTAGGACTCGATGCGCGCGGTGAGGTTGACCGTGTGTCCGACGACGCCGTACTTGCTGCGCTGCTCGGAGCCGATGTTGCCGGCCACCACCACGCCGGTGTTCAGGCCGATGCCGATGGCGATCTCGGGCAGCCCCTGTTCGCGGTTGCGCGCGTTGATGCCGTGCACCGCGGCCTGCATCGCGAGCGCGCAGCGCGTGGCGCGCCGGGCGTCGTCCGGGCGGCCTACCGGTGCGCCGAATATCGCGAGGATGCCGTCGCCGATGAATTCGTCCACGGTGCCGTTGTGCGCCATGATCACGGCGGACATCGCGCCGAGGTAGTTGTTGAGCAGCTTCACCACCTGCTGCGGCGAGTGGCTTTCGCAGACATGGCTGAAGTTGCGGATGTCCGCCATCAGGATCGTGACCCGGCAGGTGATGCCGCCGAGATCGAGGCCCTGCGGCGACTCGAGCAGCGCATCGACGATCTCGTCCGAGAGGTAGCGCCCGAAGGTGTTGCGGATGAATCGCTGGTTGCGCTCGAGTTCGCGCCGGTACGCTTCCTCGCGGTCGTGCCAGCGCTTGCGCTGCAGCCCGGCGTTGAGGCGCGCCTGCAGCAGCGTGGGATTGAAGGGTTTGGACAGGTAGTCCTCGGCGCCGGCCTCGATGCAGCGGATCACCCCGTCGCTCTCGGCGATGCCCGAGACGATGATCACGGGAACCGCGCGCAGGCGTTCGTCGGACTTGATGCGCTTCAGCAGTTCCAGCCCGCTCATCTCCGGCATCACGAGGTCGAGGAAGATCAGGTCGACGGCGCTGTGCTGCAGGATCGCGATCGCCTCGGCGCCCGAGGCGGCGGCGAGCACGGCATGGCCCTGGCGGCGCAGGTAGCGCCCCAGCAACTCGCGGCTGAGCTCGTTGTCGTCTATCACCAGCAGGGTGCCGTGTCCTCCCTCGGGCGCCGGCGGCGGCGGGGTCAGCGCGGCGTTGGCCTCGGGAGCGGTCGCCGCGAGCAGCTCGCCGACCTGCGCGCGCAGGGCGTCGAGGTTCGTCGCGAGCCGGCGGTCGATGTCGGTGTGCTCCTCGAGCAGCAGTTCGAGGTAGCCGCTGATGGCGCCGACGTGGTTGCGCAGATCGTGCAGCAGGCGCTGGCGGTCGCCCGACCAGTCCACGGCCAGGCAGTCCGAGGCGCGCGCCGCCGCGAGCGAGCACTTCTCGAGATCCGGCAGCAGCACCAGCGCGTGCAGGTCCTCGGCGCGCGAGATCGTCTCCGATATCAGCCGCTCGGTGCTGGCGAGGGATTCTCGCAGGATCACGGAATCTGGCGCGTGCGCGGCGGACACCCGTTGGGCCTGTGCATGTGCTTCAGGGTATTTATACCCGCAATGTTCCCGGGCTGGAAACCCCGGGAGCCGCCGCGTTCAGAGCGTCGCCACGAAGCCGCGGATGCGGCGCGCGGCCTCGACGCACTCCTCTAGCCCGGCGACCAGCGCCAGGCGCACGCGTCGCGCCCCGGGGTCGCCGCGCGGCGTGGGGCGGCTGAGGAAGCTGCCCGGCAGCACCAGCACGTTGCAGCGCCGGTACAACTCGCGCGCGAACTCGCGCTCGTCGCAGGGTGTGCGCGGCCACAGGTAGAAGCCGCCGGCAGGCGCGCTCACCTCGAGGCAGCCGTCGAGTTCCGCCAGCACCGCGGCGAACTTCGCGCGGTACAGGGCACGATTCTCGCGCACGTGCTGCTCATCGCGCCATGCCAGCGTGCTCGCGGCCTGGTGCGGCGGCGGCATCGCCGAGCCGTGGTAGGTGCGATACAGCAGGAAGGAGCGGATCAGCGCGGCGTCGCCGGCCACGAAGCCCGAGCGCATGCCGGGCAGGCTGGAACGTTTCGACAGGCTGTGGAACGCCATGCAACGTTCGAAGCCCTGGCGCCCGTGGTGGCGGCAGGCCTCGAGCACGCCCACCGGCGGCGCGTCCTCGTCGGGGTAGAGCTCCGAATAGCATTCGTCGGAGACCACCACGAGGTCGTGGCGATCCGCCAGCGCGAAGATCGTGCCCCAGTCCTCCAGGTCCAGCACCGCGCCGGTCGGGTTGCCGGGCGAGCAGACCACCAGCATCTGGCAGCGCGCCCAGTCGGCCTCGGCGACGGCCGCGAAGTCGGGGATGCCGGGCCGATCGGCGCGCTCGGGCAGGAACAGCGGCGAGGCGCCGGCGAGCAGTGCCGCGCCTTCGTAGATCTGGTAGAACGGGTTCGGCATCGCGACCAGCGGCGCGGCGTGGCGGCTGCGGTCGATCGCCGCCTGCGTGAAGGCGAACAGCGCTTCGCGGCTGCCGTTGACAGGCAACACGTGCGCCGCCGCTGTCAGGCTGCCAGTGGACAGGCGAAAGCGCGCCGTCAGCCAGTCCGCTATCGCCTCGCGCAATTGCGTGCTGCCCTGGGTCTTGGGGTACTGCGAGTAGCCGGCGCCGTGGCGGCGCAACTCCTCCAGCACGAAGGCGGGCGCGGCGTGCTTGGGCTCGCCGATCGACAGCGAGATCGGCGCCAGCGCCCCCGGCTGCACGCCGTCCAGCAGCGCGGCGAGGCGCTCGAAGGGGTAGGGATGCAGCCGCGCGAGATCCGGGTTCATGCCATCGCGCGCCGCGCGGATTCGGGCGCCGCGCCGCCCTGGTCGAGCGCCTCGCGGATCGCGCGCTGCAGTGATTCGCCCATCTCCGCGTCCCCTATCGGTTGCTGGTTGGCATCGGTGATGAAGAAAACGTCCTCGACGCGCTCACCCAGCGTGGTGATGCGCGCGTTCTGCACCTTGATCCCGAAGGCGAGGAACACGCGCCCGATGCGCGCGAGCAGTCCGGCGCGATCCGGGGTCATCACCTCGAGTATCGAGTAGCCGTTGACCGGATCGGCATTGAGGCGCGTCTCGGTGGGCGCGCTGAAGTGCTTGAGCGCGCGCGGCGTGTGGCGCTGGACGACGTCGAGGTAATGCTCCTCGCCCTGGATGTGCTCGAGCAGCGCCTGCCTGATCGCCTCGGCGCGCGGCCCCTCGGGCGGCACCGGGCGCCCGTCCTGCTCGAGCACGAAGAAGGTGTCCAGCGTGTGGTGGTCGGCCGAGGAATAGACCCGCGCGCCGTAAACGTTGAGTCCGAGCTGTTCCATGGTCGCCGTGATCACCGCGAACAGGTAGTCGCGGTCGCGCGTGTAGATGAAGATCTGGGTCACCGGGTCGAAGCGGCTGCCCGCGGCCTTGATCAGCACCACCGGCGCTTCCGGCGTGGCGCGCGCCAGGATCGCCTCGGTGTGCCAGGCGATGTCGGCCGCGGTCTCGCGCAGGAAGTAGTCCGCCCCCATGTGCGCCCACAGCGCCTCGGCTCGCGCGGGCGCGAGCCCGTGGCCCGCGAGCAGCCCGAGCGCCGCGGCGCGGGTCTCGGCTATGCGCTCGCCGCGGTCCATGGGGTTCTCCAGGCCGCGTCGCAGCGCGCGCTTGGTCTGCACGTAGAGCGAGTGCAACAGGCTCGCACGCCAGCTGTTCCACAGCGTGGGGTTGGTGGCGTTGATGTCGGCCACCGTGAGCGTGTACAGGTAGTCGAGGTGCACCTGGTCGGACACCAGGCGCGCGAAGGCGATGATCACCTCCGGGTCCGAGATGTCCTTGCGCTGTGCCGTCGCCGACATCACGAGGTGGTTCTGCACCAGCCACGCCACGAGGTTGCCCTCGCGCGGGCTCAACTCGAGGCGGCGACAGAATTCGATTGCGTCCGCGGCGCCCAGGTTCGAGTGGTCGCCGCCGCGGCCCTTGGCGATGTCGTGGAAGAGCCCCGCGATATAGAGCAGTTCCGGGCGCGGCAGGCGCTTGATCGCGTGTGCGGCGGTCGGGAAATCCTCGCGCGCGCGCGGCAGCAGGAACATGCGCATGTTGCGCACGACGCGGATGGTGTGCGAATCGACCGAGTAGACGTGGAACAGGTCGTGCTGGGTCTGGCCGACGATGCGCCCGAACTCGGGGATGAAACGCCCGAGCACGCCGTAGCGCTTCATGCGGTCGAGCTGGGTCGCGACGCGGTAGGGCGAGCCGAGCAGCTGCAGGAACAGGCGGTTGGCGCGCGGGTCGCGCCGCAGCTCGGTGCCGATCAGCCGGCGCGAGCCGTGCACGAGTCGGATCGTCGAGGCGCGCACGCCGACGATGAAGTCGTGCTGCGCCATCAGCGTGAACATCTCGATCAGCGCCCACGGCGCGTTGCGGAACACGTTGTCGTGGGCCGCCTCGATGTAGCCGTTGCGCACGCGGAAGCGATTGTTGATCTCGTAGAGATTGACCGGCTCGCAGGCGCGCAGGATCGCCTCGTCGAAGAGTTGCGTGAGCATCTCGTTCAGCACGCCGAGCTTCAGCACGCAGCGGAAGTAGTCTTTCATGAAGTGCTCGACGCCGAGGCCGCGCTCGTCGTCGGTGTAGCCGAACAGCCTGGCCAGGCTCAGCTGGTGGTCGAACAGCAGCCGGTCCTCGGCGCGGTCGGCCAGCATATGTAGACCGTAGCGGACGCGCCACAGGAAGTCCTGTCCGTCGGCGAGCGCCTCGTACTCGTGCGCGGTCAGGAAACCGCGAGCGACCAGCTCCAGCGTGCTGGCGGCATGGAAGTGACGTTTCGCCACCCAGCCCACGGTCTGCACGTCGCGCAACCCGCCCGGGCAACCCTTGATGTTGGGTTCGAGGTTGTACTCGGTATTGTTGAACTTGCGGTGGCGCGCCTTCTGCTCGTCCCACTTGGCGCGGAAGAATTCCGCGCTCGGCCAGATCTGCTCCGGGCCGGTCAGCGCGGCGAGCCGCCCGAGCAGCGCGGCATCGCCGCTGATCGTGCGCGCCTCCATCAGCGCGGTCGCGATCGTGATGTCGCCGGCAGCGACCTCGCGGCATTCATCCAGCGTGCGCACGCTGTGGCCGATCGCCAGACGGGTGTCCCACAGGAAAGTGATGAACGATTCCAGCGCCGCGCCATGGCGGTCCTTCACGGATTCGTCGGTGATCAGTGCCAGCAGGTCGATGTCGGAGTGGGGGTGCAGTTCGCCGCGACCGTAGCCGCCGACGGCGAGCAGCGCGATGCCCGGTTCGCCGGCCAGCCCGAAGTGGCTCCAGATGCAGGCCAGCAGCGCATCCAGGCGTTGCGCGCGCTCGCGCACCAGGGTGCGGATGTTCTCGCCGGCCACGAAGCGCGCGTCGAGGTCGGCGCGCACGCGCGCCAGCTGTTCGCGTACCGTCGGCAGCAGCGGCGCCCCGCCGGCCAGCAGCCCGGCCAGTTCCTCTGCGCTGCGCGGAGGCTCCTGCATGGTTCAGCCGGCGCGCCAGGGCTCGCCGCGGCGTGCCGTGAGCACCTCGCAGCCCCCGGCGGTCACCAGCAGCGTGTGCTCCCACTGCGCCGACAGCCGTCCGTCCTTGGTCTCCACGGTCCAGCCGTCGCGCTGCGACAGCTTGGTGTGACGCTTGCCGGCGTTGATCATCGGCTCGATCGTGAAGGTCATGCCCTGCTGGAGTTCCATGCCGGTGCCGGGGCGGCCGTAATGCAGCACCTGGGGCTCCTCGTGGAACTGGCTGCCGATGCCGTGGCCGCAGTACTCGCGCACCACCGAGTAGTAATTGCCCTCGGCGTGCTGCTGGATCACGTGCCCGATGTCGCCCAGGCGTGCACCGGGGCGCACCACCTCGATGGCGCGGTAGAGGCATTCCTGCGTGATGCGCACCAGACGCTCGGCATGTGCCTCGACCTTGCCGACCAGGAACATCGCGCTGGTGTCGCCGTGGTAGCCGTCCTTGAGCACGGTGATGTCGACGTTGACGATGTCGCCGTGCTTCAGGATGCGCTTGTCGCTGGGTATGCCGTGGCAGACCACCTGGTTCACCGAGGTGCAGATCGACTTCGGGAAGCCGTGATAGTTCAGCGGCGACGGTATGGCCTGCTGCACCCCGACGATGTATTCGTGACAGATGCGGTCGAGTTCGCCCGTGCTGACGCCCGGCTGCACGAACGGCGCGATCATCTCGAGCACCTCGGCGGCGAGGCGGCAGGCCACGCGCATGCGTTCGATCTCGGCGGGGCTCTTGATGAATCCCGGCATCGGGTTCGGCTGGCTTCTCATGCTGCTGTCGGGTTCCGGGGTAGAGTGCATTGGTGTCGGGCCGCGAGGGTTGGCCAGATTGTAAACCATTCGCAATCGCCGGCGCGCCCCGCGACGGCGGGCAAAAAAACTGTCATTAATCGCCGGCTCGGGAGGCCCGGCTTCAGTTCCGGGGGTGGCTGTGGTATAAAGCCGCCCGCTTCGCAAGGGACTCGTTCCCCGCGGGCGGGACGCTGCCGCGGCAGCCGTTGCCAACCGGCACGGCGCCGGACGAGCGGGTCCGAACGTCACACATGCACCGGCACATGGCTGGGGTGCCCGTCGCAACGCCAGGCGTAGCGCGGGTCAGACCATGGGGTGCATGGAGGCTCAACCCTGATATCAAAGGTGCAATCATGACTACGTCCGTTTCGATGAAGGAGATGCTGCAGGCCGGCGTCCATTTCGGTCACCAGACCCGTTACTGGAACCCGAAGATGAAGCAATACATCTTCGGCGCCCGCAACAAGGTCCACATCATCAACCTGGAACACACGGTTCCCGCGTTCAACAACGCGCTGCAATTCGTGCAGCAGCTTTCTTCCAACAAGAACCGCCTGCTGTTCGTGGGCACCAAGCGCTCGGCGAGCAAGATCGTGCAGGAAGAGGCGCTGCGCGCCGGCATGCCCTACGTGAGCCATCGCTGGCTCGGCGGCATGCTGACCAACTACAAGACGATCCGTGCCTCGATCAAGCGCCTGCGCGAGCTCGAGCAGCAGAGCCAGGACGGCACCTTCGCGCGCCTGACCAAGAAGGAAGCGCTGATGCGCACGCGCCTGATGGCCAAGCTCGAGCAGAGCATCGGCGGCATCAAGGACATGGGCGGCCTGCCCGACGCGATCTTCGTCGTCGACGTCGACCATGAGCGCATCGCGGTGACCGAAGCCAACAAGCTCGGCATCCCCGTCATCGGCGTCTGCGACAGCAACAGCGACCCGGAAGGCATCGACTACCTGATCCCCGGCAACGACGACTCCATCCGTGCGATCAGGCTCTACGTGTCCGCGGTGGCGGACGCGTGCGTGGCGGGTCGCCAGGAGGGCGGCGTGGTGTCCAGGGACGAGTTCGTCGAGCTGGGTGCCGAAGCGCAGAACGGCTGACCGGAACCTGCCGGCTGGCGTCTCGCGGCCGGCTCCACACGGATTGCGGCGGCCCGGTGGCCGCCGCTTTCGCTTGCACAACCTGTTTTTTCGGAGGACATCGGGATGGCTGATATCACGGCTGGTATGGTGAAGGATCTGCGCGAGCGCACCGGTCTGGGCATGATGGAGTGCAAGAAGGCGCTGGTCGAGGCGAACGGCGACATCGAGCTCGCCATCGAGGAGCTGCGCAAGTCGAGCGGCATGAAAGCGGCCAAGAAGGCCGGTCGCACCGCGGCTGACGGCGTGGTCTGCGTGCGCGTGGCCGAGCCGGGCTTCGGGCTGGTGCTCGAAGTGAACAGCGAAACGGATTTCGTGGCCCGCGACGCCAACTTTCTCGGCTTCGTCAACAAGGTGGCCGACCAGGCACTCGCGAAGCGCAGCGATGATGTCGCGGCCCTGATGGGCGGCGCGCTGGAAGCGGAGCGCGAGGCGCTGGTGCAGAAGATCGGCGAGAACATCACGGTGCGCCGTGCGCGCACGCTCGACGTCGCCGCCGGCGTGGTCGGCAGCTATGTGCACGGCAATGGCAAGATCGCCGTGCTGGTCGGCCTGAAGGGCGGTTCCGCCGAGCTGGCCCGCGATGTGGCCATGCATGTCGCCGCGCTCAACCCGCAGTACGCCACCCCGGCCGAGGTGCCCGCGGCGGTCGTCGAGAAGGAGCGCGAGATCCTGGTCGCGCAGGCCGCCGACAGTGGCAAGCCGGCCGACATCGTCGCCAAGATGATCGAGGGCCGCGTGCGCAAGTTCCTGTCCGAGATCAGCCTGTCGGAACAGGCCTTCGTGAAGGATCCCGACACCACCGTCGGCAAGCTGCTGAAGCAGGCCGGCGCCGAGCTCGCGGGCTTCGTGCGCTTCGAGGTGGGCGAGGGCATCGAGAAGGAAGTGACGGACTTCGCGGCCGAGGTTGCGCGCAACTCAAGGGTTGAGCGCGGAGCCGTCGGGGCCAGCCGCTGCGCCTGGTTGCCGCAAAAGGGGCCGTGCGCCGCCCCGGGGCGCCTCCCCGAGGGATACGCCGCGTGCCCGCGCTGCGGCGACCAGGCGCAGCGCGGCGCGTGGCGCCAAGTCCGCCCGGCAAATGTTACGCAGACTCCGCGCGCCGTTAGCTGTAGACTTGCGCGCGGTCAATGGCTGTCGGACGTGTCGATGCACAAGCAAAAAGACAAGAAATACAAACGGATCCTGCTCAAGCTGAGCGGCGAGGCGCTGGGCAGCGACGGCCTCGGCATCGACCCGCGCATTCTCGACCGCATGGCGCTCGAGGTCGGCCAGCTGGTCGGCATCGGCGTGCAGGTGGGCCTGGTGATCGGCGGCGGCAATCTGTTTCGCGGTGCAGCGCTGCACGCGGCGGGCATGGACCGCGTCACCGGCGACCACATGGGCATGCTGGCCACCGTGATGAATGCGCTCGCGATGCGCGATGCGCTCGAGCGCTCCAATATTTCCTCGGCCATCATGTCGGCCATCCCGATGAGCGGTATCGTCGACCACTACGACCGGCGCAAGGCGATCCGCCAGCTCGCGCAGGGCGACGTGGTCATCTTCGCCGCCGGCACCGGCAACCCGTTCTTCACCACCGATTCCGCTGCCTGCCTGCGCGGCATCGAGGTCGGAGCGGAACTGGTGCTGAAAGCCACCAAGGTCGACGGTGTCTATACCGCCGATCCGTTCGTCAATCCGGACGCGGTGCGCTTCGAGCGTCTCAGCTACGACGAAGTGCTCGCACGCAAGCTCGGCGTGATGGACCTCACGGCGATCTGCCTGTGCCAGGACCACCACATGCCGGTGCGCGTGTTCGCGATGGACAAGCCCGGCGCGTTGCTCAGCATCGTCATGGGCGGTGACGAAGGCACACTGATCGAATAAGCAGCAGAGGAAACCAGCGTGATCAACGAACTCAAGAAGGACGCGGAGTCCAGGATGCGCAAGAGCGTCGATGCGCTCGGCACCGCGTTGAACAAGATTCGCACGGGCCGCGCGCACCCCAGCCTGCTCGACGGCGTGCGCGTGTCCTACTACGGCAGCGAGATGCCGCTCAGCCAGGTGGCCAACATCACGGTGGAGGACGGGCGCATGCTGGTCGTCACGCCGTGGGAAAAGAACATGGTGCCCGATGTGGAAAAGGCGATCATGAAGTCCGACCTGGGCCTGAACCCCTCGACCGCGGGCACCGTGATCCGCCTGCCGATGCCCGCGCTCACCGAGGAGACGCGCAAGGGCTACATCAAGCAGGCGAGGCACGAAGCCGAGTCCGCGCGCGTCGCGGTGCGCAACATCCGCAAGGACGTCAACGGCGACCTCAAGGACCTGCTGAAGGACAAGGCGATCTCCGAGGACGAGGAGCGCCGCGCGCTCGACGACGTGCAGAAGCTCACCGACCGCTCCGTCGCCGAGATCGACCAGCAGCTCGCCGGCAAGGAAAAGGACCTGATGGAAATCTGAGCGCCGCGCGACAGCGGAACACCCGAGTGCCGCTTCCCACCACGCCTGCCGGCGACGGCACGCCCCGGATCCCGCGCCACGTCGCCGTCATCATGGATGGCAACGGGCGCTGGGCCAAGGCGCGCGGCCTGCCGGCGGTGGCGGGCCACCGTGCCGGCGTCGAGGTCATCCGCAAGCTGCTGCGCGCCTGCCGGGAGCACGGCGTCGGGGTCCTGACGCTGTTCGCCTTCAGCAGCGAGAACTGGCAGCGCCCGCGCGAGGAGGTGCGCGGCCTGATGGCGCTGTTCATGCGCTACCTGCGCGGCGAGGTGCGCGAGCTGCACAGCAACGGCATCCGCCTGCGCATCATCGGCGACCGCACGCGCTTCGCGCCGCGCCTGCGCCGGTTGATGGAGGAATCCGAGGCCCTGACCGCGGTCAACGAGGGCTTCACCCTGGTGATAGCCGCCGATTACGGCGGCCAGTGGGACATCGTGCAGGCGGCGCGCGCGCTGGCCGCCGAGGTCGCCGCGGGACGCCTGCAGCCCAACGAGATCGACGCCGGCTCGCTGGAGGCGCATCTGAGCCTCGCCGACCTGCCGCGCCCGGACCTGCTGATCCGCACCGGAGGCGACCATCGCATCAGCAATTTCCTGCTGTGGCAGATCGCGTACACGGAACTGTATTTCACCGAGTGCTTCTGGCCCGATTTCGGCGCCGCGCAATTCGCCGCGGCGCTGCGCGACTACGCGGCGCGCGAGCGCCGCTTCGGGGGGCGCCCGGCGACCGTGGCGGACGAGGGAGCGGCGCGATGCTGAAGCAGCGCGTCCTCACCGCACTGGCGTTTGCCGCGCTGGTCATCAGCGTGGTGCTCTACGCCCCGGCGGCACTGACCGCGACGCTGTTCGGCCTGCTGGTGCTGGGCGCCTCGTGGGAATGGGCCGCGCTCGCCGGGTTCACGACGCGCGGCGCACGGCTCGGCTACGTCGCCCTGGTCGCCCTGGTCCTGATCCTGGGTGCGCGCCTGGTCGGGGCGCCCGCCGGCATCGAGGCCGCGGCGATCGCGCGCGTGCTCTACCCCGTGCTGGGCTTCTGGCTGCTCGCGGCGCTCGCGGTGCTCGCCTATCCGCGTGGCGCCGCCGCCTGGGGCGGCCGCGGCGCGCTCGCGGGTGTCGGGCTGCTGGTGCTGGTGCCGCCGTGGCTCGCGGTGCTGTACATCCGCTCGCTGCCCCACGGCGAATACCTGGTCATCTACGCGATCGCGGTGATCGCGTTCGCGGACATCGGCGCCTACTTCGCCGGGCGCGCGATAGGGGGCGCGAAGTTGATGCCGCGGGTCAGCCCCGGCAAGACCTGGGCCGGCTTCGCCGGTGGCATGCTGGCGAGCCTGGCGCTCGCTGCGTCGGTCGGGACGGGCACGGGGCTGGGCGGGGCGCGGCTGGGCACCTGGATGGCGCTGGCGGGCGCGACCGCGCTCGTCTCGGTGTTCGGCGACCTGCTGGAGAGCATGGTGAAGCGTCATGGCGGAATGAAGGACAGCGGCTCGCTGCTGCCCGGGCACGGCGGGCTGTTCGACCGGTTGGACAGCCTCACCGCGGGCCTGCCGGTGCTGGCCTTCGGAATGCTGCAGGCGGGGAGTTTCTGGTGATGGACGAGCGGCAGCGGGTCACGGTCCTGGGGGCGACGGGCTCCATCGGCGAGAACACGCTCGACGTGATCGCGCGCCATGCCGGGCGCTACCGGGTGTTCGCTCTCAGCTGCGGCTCGCGCTGGCGCGAGCTGCTCGCGCAGTGCCGCGTGCACGCGCCCGAGTACGCAGTGGTCGCGGACCACGCCGCGGCCACGGAGTTGCGCGCGGCGGTGCGTGCCGAAGGGCTGCGGGTCGAGGTGCTGGCGGGCGAGGCGGGCCTGGTCGAGATCGCCGCGCACCCCGATACCGACATCGTCATGGCGGCCATTGTCGGTGCGGCCGGGCTGATGCCCACGATCAGCGCCGCGCGCGCCGGCAAGCGCGTGCTGCTGGCGAACAAGGAAGCGCTGGTGATGGCGGGGCGCTTCTTCATGGATGCCGTGCGCGAGGGCAATGCCGCGCTGCTGCCCATCGACAGCGAGCACAATGCGATCTTCCAGTGCCTGCCCGGCGGCTATCGCGCCGGGCAGGCATCGCCGGCGGTGCGCCGGCTGCTGCTCACCGCCTCCGGCGGGCCGTTTCGCAGCTGTCCGCTGGCCGATCTCGAGCACGTGACGCCGGCGCAGGCGGTGGCGCACCCGAACTGGGTGATGGGGCGCAAGATCTCGGTCGACTCGGCGACCATGATGAACAAGGGGCTGGAGCTGATCGAGGCCTGCTGGCTGTTCGGCATGCCGAGTTCGCGTATCGAGGTGCTGATCCACCCGCAGAGCGTGGTGCATTCGCTGGTCGAGTTCGTCGATGGCTCGGTGCTGGCGCAGCTCGGCAATCCCGACATGCGCGTGCCGATCGCCTGCGGGCTGTCATGGCCGGAGCGCATCGAGTCGGGCGCGGGCACGCTCGATCTGGTCGCCGGCGCGTCGCTCGCCTTCGAGGCGCCGGATCTCGCGCGTTTTCCCTGCCTGGCGATCGCGATGGACGCCGCGCGCGCGGGGGGCTGTGCCGCGGTGGTGCTCAATGCCGCCAACGAGATCGCGGTGCAGGCCTTCCTCGACGGGCGCATCGGCTTTACCCGCATCGCGTCGACCATCGCCGGGGTGCTCGATTCGCTGGGCTGCACAGAACCGGAATCGCTGGAGCATGTCAAAGCCATGGACCTCGAGGCGCGCGCCATCGCGCAGCGCCTGCTGAAGAACGTCTGAGGAGGGCGGAGACATGGATCTGCTGTATACGGTGCTGGTCACCCTGGTGACGCTGGGAATCCTGGTGGCGGTGCACGAGTTCGGCCATTTCTGGGTCGCGCGGCGCTGTGGCGTGAAGGTGCTTCGCTTCTCGATCGGCTTCGGCAAGGCGCTGTGGCGGCGCACCGCTCGCGACGGCACCGAGTACGTGATCGCCGCGGTGCCGCTGGGCGGCTACGTGAAGATGCTGGACGAACGCGAGGGTCCGGTCGCGCAGGAGGAGCTGGCGTTCAGCTTCAACCGCAAGCCGGTGTCGGCGCGCATGGCGATCGTCGCGGCCGGTCCGGCGGCGAATTTCGTGCTCGCGATCGTCGCGTTCTACGTGCTGTACATGATCGGCGTTCCCGGCCTGGCCCCGGTGATCGGTGACATCGCACCGGGTTCGGTCGCCGAGGCCGCGGGGCTGGAGCGCGGGCAGGAGATCATCGCGGTCGACGGCGAGCCGACCCCGACGCGCCAGGCGGTCGCGATGCAGCTGCTGAAACGGCTCGGCGAGAGCGGCGAGATCCGCTTCTCGGTGCGCTACCCGCAGACGCAAGCGGGCCTCACCTACGAGTCCTCGGCCCGCATCGAGGACTGGCTCATGGGCGAGGACGAACCCGACCTGCTGGGCGGCCTGGGGATCTCCTACCTGATACCCGAGGTGCCCGCGCGTGTCGCCGAGGTCGTTGCCGGCAGTCCCGCGGAACGCGCCGGCATGCGTGCGGGCGACCTGATCGTCGCGGTGGACGGCGAGGCCGTGGCGTCCTGGGAAGCGTGGGTCGGCATGGTGCGCGCGAATCCCGGTACCGCGCTCGCGGTAGAGGTCGAGCGCGAGCAGGCACGCGTGATGCTGCGCGTCACGCCTGCCGGCGTGCAGCAGAAGGACGGCAGCCGTACGGGGCAGGTCGGCGTCAGCGTCGCCGAGCCGCAATGGCCGCCCGAGATGCTGCGCGTGGATCGCTACGGGCCGCTCGCGGCATGGCGCCCGGCGCTGGCGCAGACGTGGTCGCTGGCCGTCTTCACCGTCGATTCCGTGAAGAAGATGTTCGAGGGCCTGATTTCGCCGAAAAACTTGAGCGGTCCCATCACGATTGCTAAAGTGGCGACCGATTCGGCGCGCTCGGGACTGGAGAGCTACATCAGCTTCCTGGCCCTGCTGAGCATCAGCCTCGGCGTGCTGAACCTGTTCCCCATTCCCGTGCTCGACGGCGGTCATCTGGTGTATTACCTCATCGAGATGATCAAGGGCAGCCCGGTGTCGGAGCGGGCGCAGATGCTGGGCTACCAGGTCGGTCTCGTGATCCTGGTAGGCGTGATGCTCCTGGCGTTCTACAACGACATCAACCGGCTGGCCGCCAACTGATCGCGGCCCCGGCCCAAATCCCAGCAACAGGAACTTGCAGAACACCCCATGAAGCGCTTCCTCATCCTGCTTCCCCTGCTGCTGGGGCTCGCCCGAGCCGTGTTCGCCGAGAGCTTTGTCGTCACCGACATCCGCATCGAGGGCCTGCAGCGGATCTCGCCCGGCAGCGTGTTCAACGAAATCCCGATCAAGGTCAACGACCGCATCGACCAGGCCGCGATCGCGCAGACCTCGCGCGCGCTGTTCAAGTCCGGCAATTTCGACGATGTGCAGATCGGCCGCGACGGTGACGTGCTCGTGATCACCCTGGTGGAGCGCCCGTCGATCAGCGAGATCAACATCGACGGCAACAAGGCGATCAAGACCGAGGACCTGCTCGAGGGGCTGAAGGGCTCCGGGCTCGCGGTGGGCCAGGTGTTCCAGCGCGCCACGCTGGAGCAGATGCGCGTGGAGTTGCAGCGCCAGTACGTGAGCCAGGGCCGCTACGACGCCACGATCGAGACCGAGGTCGCCGAGCAGGCGCGCAACCGCGTCGCGGTCAACATCGACATCAACGAAGGCAGCGTCGCCAGGATCAAGCACATCAATATCGTCGGCAATTCGGTGTTCGGCGATCGCGACCTGGTCGATCTGTTCGAGCTGAAGACCACCGGCTGGTTCTCCTGGATCAGCGGCAACGACAAGTACTCGCGCGAGAAGCTCAACGGCGGCCTGGAGAACCTGAGCTCCTACTACCTCGATCGCGGCTACATCCGTTTCAACATCGACTCGACCCAGGTCGCGATCACGCCGGACCGCAGTGCGGTCTACATCACCGTCAACGTGACCGAGGGCGAGAAGTACAAGGTCACCACGGTCGACCTCTCGGGCGATATCGTGATTCCGGAGTCCGAGATGCGCGGTTTCCTGCTGCTGCGCGACGGGCAGGACTTCTCGCAGGTGCAGGTGACCAACACCGAGGAGATGATCACGCAGCGCCTCGGCGTCGAGGGTTACACCTTCGCCAAGGTCAACGGCATCCCCGAGATCGACGACGAGAACAAGACGGTCGCGCTGAAGTTCTTCGTCGACCCCGGCAAGCGGACCTACGTGCGCCGCATCGAGTTCCGCGGCAACACCAAGTCGGTCGACGAGGTGCTGCGCCGCGAGATGCGCCAGATGGAGTCGGCGCCGGCGTCTTCGGCGCAGATCGAGCAGTCGCGCGTGCGCGTCGAGCGCCTCGGCTTCTTCAAGGAAGTGAAGACCGAGAACGTCCCGGTGCCCGGCACCGACGACATGATCGACGTGCAGTACACGGTCGAGGAGCAGTCCTCGGGCTCTATCGGGGCGAGCGTGGGCTATGCGCAGGACGCCGGCCTGATCCTCGGGGCGAACCTGCAGCAGAACAACTTCCTCGGGACCGGCAAGCAGGTCGGCATCGGGCTCAATTCCAGCAAGTACCAGGATCTCTACAGCTTCAACTACGTGAACCCGTACTACACCGCGGACGGCGTGAGCCGCGGCTTCTCGGTGTTCTACCGTTCCACCGACCTCGAGGAGATCAACGTCGCGAGCTACACCACCGACACCATCGGCGGCACGATGAGCTTCGGCTACCCGATCAGCGAGACGCAGCGTCTCGGCCTCAGCCTCGGCGTCAACCGCACCGACATCAGCGCCGGCATCGGCGCGGTGCAGGAGATCTCGGGCAGCCCGCGGCCGATAGAGGATACCGTCGGCTACGTGAACCGGGACGACCTGAACGATTTCGGGTTATTTCGCCCTGGAGAACATCAGGGCGCCGGTGCCGGCAAGCTTCTTCAAGACCGACATCCCGACCGGTTTCCTGGACATCTACGGCGACAGCTTCGACAATTTCCTGGTGACCGGCAGCTGGTCGCAGTTCGCGCTGAACCGCGGGCAACTGGCGACCCGCGGCTACTCGCAGAACCTCTCGCTGCAGGTGGCGACCCCCGGCAGCGATCTCGAGTACTACAAGCTCACCTACAACGGCCAGGTCTTCATCCCGCTGTGGCGCCAGTTCACCTTGCGCCTGCGCAGCGATCTCGGCTACGGCGACGGCTGGGGCGACACCGACGAGCTGCCGTTCTACGAGAACTTCTTCGCGGGCGGCTTCCGCTCGGTGCGCGGCTTCAAGGCCAACACGCTGGGGCCGCAGAGCACGCCGGCGGTGCGCTACCAGATCCTGAACGTGCCGGTGTACGACGCGCAGGGCAACATCGTCGACCTCGAGGACAAGTACGTCTACATCACCTGCCTGGGGCCGACCTACGACGCCAAGGGCAATTTCCTCGGCTGCACCAACGAAGGCGACGAGAAGATCATTCACAGCCCGGTCTACAGTGGCAACAGCGAGAACCGCCCGTTCGGCGGCGACGTCCTCGTCGAGGGCAGCGCCGAGGTCCTGTTTCCGCTGCCGTTCATCAAGGACCAGCGCTCGGTGCGCACCGGCGTGTTCCTCGATTTCGGTAATGTTTTTGATACCAATTGCAGTGCCACGCAAGTAGTATGCTCCGACCTTGATTTCGGCGAACTGCGGTATTCGGTAGGATTCGGCGTCACGTGGATCACCGGCTTCGGACCCATCACGTTCAGTCTTGCCAAGCCGCTCAACGACGAGCGAACGGACAAGACCGAAATCTTCCAGTTCTCGCTGGGTCAGGGTTTTTGACGAATTTTCCCCGAATCACATCCGCATCTTTGGAGTCCTGACGTGAAGCGCTTTGGTCGTGCTGCCGTAATTGCCTGCCTGATGACCCTTGCTCCCGGTCTTGCGTTCGCGCAGGGCAAGGTTGCCGTGCTCAACCTCGAGGCGGCGGTGTTCAACACCGAGGAGGCGAAGAAGCAGATCGAGGCGTTGCGCCAGACGCCGGAATACCTCGCCAACAAGAAGGAGGCCGAAGGCCTCAAGAAGCAGTACGAGGACCTGGTGGCGCAGTTCAACAAGAACCGCGAGGTCATGAGCGCCGAGCAGGAAGAGGAGCAGGGGCGCAAGATCAAGCAGGTCGGCACCGACCTCGAGTTCGTGGCCAAGAAGCTGCAGCAGTCCGAGCGCGAAGTGGCCCAGCGCATCATGCGCGAGATGATGCCGCGTGCGAACACCGTGGTGATGGACCTGCTCAAGGCCGAGGGCGTCGGCCTGCTGTTGAACGCGCAGGCGGCGCTGTACGCCGAACCCGGCTTCAGCCTCGATGCCAAGGTCACCGAAAAGCTGAACCAGACCAAGAAGTGACGCGACCCCGGGACGGCTGAGTCCCGGGCTCACATCCGGCCGCGGCGCCACGCCGCTGCGGCTTGCCGGCTCCTGCGCGCCCCCGCCGCCATTGTGCTCGCGCGGGTGGGGGCCGATCATCTCGATAAGGAGGCCGCCGGATGCTGATGGACGTCAACGAGATTCGCGAATACCTGCCGCACCGTTACCCGTTCCTGCTGGTGGATCGCGTGCTGGAACTGGACCCCGGCAAGTCGATCGTCGCGTACAAGAACGTGAGCGTGAACGAAGGCTTCTTCCAGGGGCATTTCCCCGACCTCCCGGTGATGCCCGGCGTGCTGATCGTCGAGGCCATGGCGCAGGCGGCCGGCATACTCGGCTTTCGCACCATGAACAAGAAGCCGGCCGACGGCTCGATCTACTACTTCGTCGGCGCCGACGACCTGCGCTTCAAGCGTCCCGTGGTGCCGGGCGACCGGCTGCAGCTCGAAGCCTCGATACTCACCGAGAAGCGCGGCATCTGGAAGTTCTCCTGCCGCGCCAGCGTCGACGGTCAGACCGCCTGCGAGGCCACGATACTCTGCGCGGACCGCAAGCGCTGATCGCGCGCCTGCCGCTCGCCATCCTGCCGCGCCCGCCGGCGTTCGCGCGCGTGCTGCCGGAATCCCGCCCGTGACGGACTGGCGCCAGGTGCTGGCCTCGGGCGTACTGGTCGCCGGGGTCGACGAGGCAGGCCGCGGTCCGCTCGCCGGTGACGTCATCGCCGGCGCAGTGATCCTCGATCCGGCGCGACCCGTGAAGGGCCTGCGCGACTCCAAGAAAGTCTCCCGTGTGCGTCGCCCGCAACTGGCCCTGGCCGTGCGCGAGGCAGCGCTGGCGTGGGCCATCGGGCGCGCCAGCGTTGCGGAGATCGATCCGCCTGAACATCCTGCAGGCCAGCCTGCTCGCGATGCGGCGCGCCGTGGAGGCGCTCGCGCTCGCGCCGCAGTTCGTGCTGGTGGATGGCAACCGCTGCCCGGCGTGGGCATATCCCGCGCTGGCCGTGGTGGGCGGCGACGACCTGGTGCCGGCGATCAGTGCCGCCTCGGTGGTGGCGAAGGTGGAGCGCGACGCGGAAATGGTCGCGCTCGATGCGCTGTATCCGGGCTACGGCTTCGCCGCGCACAAGGGCTACCCGACCGCGGAACACCTGGCGGCGCTGCGCCGCCTCGGTGCGAGCCCGGTGCACCGGCGCTCCTTTGCGCCGGTGCGGGCCGCGGTTGCACAATACGCGCTGGACCAGGGCTGAGGCTGCCATGAGCGCGGGTTTCGTACATCTGAGGCTGCATTCGGAATACTCGCTGATCGACGGGCTGGTGCGCGTCGAGGCGCTGGTCGAGCGCGCGGTCGAGCTGGGCATGCCCGCGGTCGCGCTCACCGACCACACCAACCTGTTCGCGCTGATCAAGTTCTACACGGAAGCCCAGGCGGCCGGCATCAAGCCGATCGTCGGCTGCGACGTGCGCGTGGAGCACGAGGGGCAGTCCCATGCGCTCACGCTGCTGGTCGGCGCGCAGGAGGGCTACCGCAACCTGACCCGGCTGATCTCCAGGGGCTGGCTCGAAGGCCAGCAACTCGGGCGGCCGGTGCTCGCGCGCGCGTGGGTGGAGGAGTTCGCCGGCGGGCTGATCGCGCTCTCGGGCGGGCGCGAGGGTGATATCGGCCAGGCGCTGCTCGGGGGCAGGGCGGAGCAGGCCTCGCAACTGCTCGATTACTGGATGGCACTGTTCCCGGAGCGCTTCTATCTCGAGGTGAGCCGTACCGGCCGTCCCCGGGAAGAGGACTACCTGCACCTGGCGGTGGCGCTCGCCGGGCGCCACGGCTGCCCGGTGGTGGCGACCAACGACGTGCGCTTCCTCGATCGCAGCGACTACGAGGCGCACGAGGCGCGGGTGTGCATCCACGAGGGCCGCACGCTGAACGACCCGCGCCGCCAGCGCCAGTACAGCCCGTACCAGTACCTGCGCAGCGCCGCGGAGATGGCCGAGCTGTTCGCCGACCTGCCCGAGGCGCTGGAGAACAGCGTCGAGATCGCCCGTCGCTGCAACATCGCGATCGAGCTCGGCAAGGCCTACCTGCCGGACTACCCCGTGCCCGCGGGCATGGACATCGCGACCTTCCTCAGCCGCGCCGCCCATGACGGGCTGGAGGAGCGGCTCGCACGCGTCGCCGAACGCGAGTCGCGCGAGCCGGAGTACCGCGCGCGGCTCGATTTCGAGCTGCAGACCATCAACTCCATGGGCTTCGCCGGCTACTTCCTGATCGTGATGGACTTCATCCGCTGGGCCAAGAACAACGGCGTGCCGGTGGGGCCGGGGCGCGGCTCGGGCGCGGGTTCGCTGGTGGCCTACGCGCTCGGCATCACCGACCTCGATCCGCTGCAGTACCAGCTGCTGTTCGAGCGCTTCCTGAACCCCGAGCGCGTGTCGATGCCGGACTTCGACGTCGATTTCTGCATGGAGGGGCGCGACCGCGTGATCGCCTACGTGGCCGACACCTACGGGCGCGACGCGGTGTCGCAGATCATCACCTTCGGCACCATGGCGGCCAAGGCCGTGGTGCGCGACGTGGCGCGCGTGCAGGGCAAGCCCTACGGCATGGCCGACAAGCTCTCGAAGCTGATCCCCTTCGAGGTCGGCATGACGCTCGAGAAGGCGATGGCGCAGGAGCAGGCGCTGCGCGACTTCGTCGCGCAGAACGAGGAAGTCGCCGAGATCATGGAGATGGCCTTCAAGCTCGAGGGCCTGGCGCGCAACGTCGGCAAGCACGCCGGCGGCGTGGTGATCGCGCCGACCACGCTGACGGATTTCGCACCGCTGTACTCGGACGATTCCGGCGGCGGCCTGGTGACGCAGTTCGACAAGGACGACGTCGAGAAGGTCGGCCTGGTGAAGTTCGACTTCCTCGGGCTGCGCACGCTCACGATCATCGACTGGGCGCTGGCGATCATCAACCGGCGCCTCGCCGGCGAGGGCCGCGCGCCCGTCGACATCACCGCCATCCCGCTCGACGACGCCAGTGTCTACGCGCTGCTGACGCGCGCGGAAACGACCGCGGTGTTCCAGCTCGAATCGCGCGGCATGAAGGACCTGATCAAGCGCCTCAAGCCCAGCTGCTTCGAGGACATCGTGGCACTGGTGGCACTGTTCCGCCCGGGCCCGCTGCAGTCGGGCATGGTCGATGACTTCATCGACCGCAAGCACGGCAAGCAGGCGGTGCGCTACCCGCACCCCTGGCTGGAACCGATCCTCGAGAACACCTACGGCGTCATCCTGTACCAGGAACAGGTGATGCAGATCGCGCAGGTGCTCGCCGGCTACACGCTGGGCGGCGCCGACATGCTGCGCCGCGCGATGGGCAAGAAGAAGCCCGAGGAGATGGCCAAGCAGCGCGAGATCTTCCTCGCCGGCGCGCGCGGCAACGGCATCGATCCGGAAGTCGCCGGCGCGATCTTCGACCTGATGGAGAAATTCGCGGGCTACGGCTTCAACAAGTCGCACTCGGCGGCCTACGCGCTGGTGTCGTACCAGACGGCCTGGCTCAAGCGGC
This sequence comes from Gammaproteobacteria bacterium, assembly GCA_016718385.1. Classification (GTDB taxonomy): domain Bacteria; phylum Pseudomonadota; class Gammaproteobacteria; order Pseudomonadales; family UBA5518; genus UBA5518. The sequence continues at coordinate 795,860 of JADKDK010000002.1, read as the reverse complement.
ACTTCCCCGCCGAATTCATGGCCGCGGTGCTGTCCTCGGAAATGCACAACACCGACAAGGTGGTGGTACTGATCGAGGAGTGCCGCCACATGAAGCTGCCCCTGGTGCTGCCGGACGTGAACACCAGCGAGTTCCGTTTCACCGTGAACGGGCGCGGCGAGGTGGTGTACGGCCTGGGCGCGATCAAGGGCATCGGGGAGGGGCCGGTCGAGAGCCTCGTCGCGGCGCGCGAGGCCGGCGGGCCGTTCCGCGACCTGTTCGATTTCTGCCGCCGCACCGATCCGCGCAAGGTCAACAAGCGCGCGCTCGAGGCGCTGATCCGTTCCGGCGCGCTGGATGGACTCGGCGCGTCCAGGCCGGTGCTGATGGCGGCGATGGGCGAGGCGCTGAAGGCGGCCGAACAGCAGGCGCGCAATCTCGACGTGGGCCTGCTCGACATGTTCGCCGACACGGCGACGCCCGCGCTCGCCGCGGACGTCTACGCCGATTTCGCGCAGGCACCGGCATGGAGCGCGCGCGAGCGGCTGCGCGGCGAGAAGGAGACGCTCGGGCTCTACGTGACCGGGCACCCCATCGATGACCACGAGGCCGAGATCGCGCAGTTCATCCGTACCCGCATCGTGCAATTGCGCGCAGACCAGGAGCCGCAGCGCATCGTGGGGCTGGTGGTCGGCATGCGCACGATGAAGAGCAAGCGCGGCGACGACATCGCCTTCGTGCAGCTCGACGACCGCACCGCGCGCATCGAGGTGACGCTGTTCTCCGACGTCTACCGCTCCTGCCGCGAGCACGTGGTCAAGGACAACTTCCTCGTCGTCGAGGGCGTGGTCAGTCTCGACGATTTCTCGGGGGCGCTGCGCATGCGCGCCAACGAGGCCTACACGCTGGGCGAAGCGCGCCGGCGCTTCGCCCGCGAGCTGGTGCTGCAGCTCGGCTGGGAGGATTTCGGCCCCGATTTCCCGGAGGCGCTGGGGCGCCTGCTCGGCGGCGGGCACTCGCGCGAGGGCTGCGCGGTGCGGGTGCTCTACAGCGCCCCCGATGCGAGGGCCGAGATCAGTCTCGGAGCCGAGTGGCGCCTGTCGCCGAGCGACGAGGCGCTGGGGCGGCTGCGCGAGCGCTTCGGGCCCGAACGCGTCCGGCTGCGCTACGCCTGAGGCGGGTGTCCTGCGCATGGAAGTTTTGCGGTCGCCTTGCTAAGCTTGAGCTCCCGTTTTGCGCCCCCCAGGATCCCCGCCCTCGATGAATCCCAACTTTCTCGATTTCGAACAGCCCATTGCCGAGCTCGAGGCGAAGATCGAGGAGCTGCGGCTGGTCGGCAACGACAACGAGATCAACATCACCGAGGAAATCGAGAAGCTCCGGCTCAAGAGCGACCGCCTCACGGAGAAGATCTACTCGGGCCTGACGCCGTGGCAGATCGTGAAGGTGGCGCGCCACCCGCGCCGGCCCTACACGCTCGACTACATCGAGCGCATCTTCACCGATTTCGACGAACTGCACGGTGACCGCCATTTCGCCGACGACAACGCGATCGTCGGCGGCATGGCGCGCCTCGACGGTATCCCGGTCATGGTCATCGGCCAGGAGAAGGGACGTAGCGTGCCGGAGAAGGTGCTGCGCAACTTCGGCATGCCCAAGCCCGAGGGCTACCGCAAGGCGATGCGGCTGATGCAGCTCGCCGAGCGTTTCGCGCTGCCCGTGATCACGCTGATCGACACCCCCGGCGCCTATCCGGGCATCGACTCCGAGGAGCGGGGCATCAGCGAGGCGATCGCGCAGAACCTCGCCGTGATGTCGCGCCTGCGCACGCCGATCATCTGCGTGGTGATCGGCGAGGGCAGCTCGGGTGGCGCGATCGGTATCGGTGTGGGCGACCACCTGGCGATGCTGCAGTACGCGACCTACTTCGTGATCTCCCCGGAAGGCTGCGCGAACATCATCTGGAAGACCTCCGAGAAGGCGCCCGAGGCCGCGGAGGCCATGGGCGTCACCTCCGGCGTGCTGCAGGAACTCGGCATCGTCGATGCGACCATCCCCGAGCCGCTCGGTGGTGCGCACCGCGACGTCGACGCCATGGCCGAGCGCATCCGCGAGCACCTGGCGACCGAACTCGCGCGCCTCAAGGCCGTGCCGCTCGAGGAACTGCGCGAGACGCGTTTCCAGCGCCTGATGTCCTACGGCACCCGCTGACCGCGATGCCGTGATCGCCCCCGCCCTCTGCCTGCCGCTGCTGGAGCAGTTCCCGGCGGCGAGGCGCTGGGTGATCGCCTACAGCGGCGGTCTCGACTCCCACGCACTGCTGCACCTGTGCGCGCGATTGCGCGACCTGCACCCCGGCGTGCCGCCGGTGGTGGCCCTGCACGTCAACCACGGCGTGCAGCGGCAGGCCGATGCGTGGACGGCACACTGCGCCGGCGTCTGTGGCGCGCTGGGGATTCCCTTCTTCGCGCGGGGGGCGGAACTGGTGCCGGCCGACGCCGCGCAGCCCTCCGAGGATGCGTTGCGGGCGGCGCGTTACCGGGTCTTCGAGCAGTTCTGCGCCAGCGACGACCTGCTGCTGCTCGCGCACCATCGCGAGGACCAGGCGGAGACCGTGCTGCTGCGCCTGTTGCGTGGCGCGGGCGTGGCCGGCCTTGCCGGCATGCCGCGCCAGCGTGCCTGCGGCCGCGCGCGGCTGTGTCGTCCGCTGCTGGAGACCGGGCGCGCGCAACTGCGCGCCTATGCCGAGGCCGAGGGCTTGCGCTGGGTCGAGGATCCCAGCAACCACTGTCCCGACTACGACCGCAATTACCTGCGCCTGAGCGTGATGCCCCTGCTCGCCGCGCGCTGGCCCGGCGCCGTGAGGAGCGTGGCGCGTGCCGCCCACAGCCTGGGGCAGGCCGCCGCGATCTGCGCCGAACGCGCCGACGAGGATCTGCGCGAGTGCACCGGCAGCGACCGCTACGGCCAGGCCTTCCTGGCGCTCGCACCGTGGCGCGCGCTCGGCGAGGCACGCGCCACGTCGGCACTTCGCGCCTGGCTCGCGCGTCGCGGTGCCGGCTGGCCGGACGCGCGGACGCTCGCAACGCTGGAACACGAGGTGATCGGTGCGCGCCGTGATGCCCAGCCCCGTCTGGTGCTCGGCGCGGTGGTGGTACGTCGCTACCGCGAGCGCGTCTACGCGCTCCCGGCGCAAAGCGAAGCCGGGGTACCGACCGGGGCCGCCATCGCGCCGGATGCGCCACTGTGCCTGCCCGGTGCCGGGCGCATCGTGCTGGGCTCGGGCCGCGGGGGAGGCGTGCGTCCGGGCCACGCGTACCGGATCGGTTTCGGGGCACCGGGTTGGCACTGCCGTCCCGCCGGACGCCCGCGCAAGACGCTGGCGCAGCTGGCACAGGAGCACGGCGTGCCGCCCTGGCTGCGCTCTCGCCTGCCGCTGCTGTATGTCGATGGGGAACTCGCCGCGGTGGCGGACCTGTGCGTGTGCGAGGGTTTTGTGGCGCCGCCGGGTGCCGCCTCGCTACGCCTGGACTGGCGCCCCGGCTGAGGCTGTCAGCGCCCTGCTGCGCGAGCGGCCTTGCAGCTGCGGCGGGTGTCGGGGGTTTTCGATGCGCCGGGCGCGCCGCGGTTCACCACTTGAGGATGTCGAGCGCCTTGGCGACTTCCGGGCGCAGGGTCAGCACGGTTTCGGCGTTCACCGATCCGATGGTGATGTCTTCCTCGAAGAACAGCGCGGCGCCGGGGTAGTGGTCCTTCTTGCGACTGCCGGGGTTGTAAGCCAGTTCGTCGCACACGCGACGCGCGACCTCGGCGTACTCGGCGAACGCGCCCTCGGCGCTGGCGTAGTCGCCGACACGACTGATGGCCTTGACGCTCAGGCGCTGGCCGGGTGACTTGCCGTGGATCGCGAGCATCATCTTCTGCGTGCGTGAGAGCTTGGGTTCGATGCCGATTATCGCATCGGCGATCTCGCGCGCGGCAGGCTTCTTCTTGCCGCGTTGCCTGCGCTTTTCCTGCTGTATCCCGTCGACGATGGCGCGCAGCGCGTCGATGATCTCCTCGAGGTCGGTGCCCTCGTAATCGGCGATGCGTTCCTTGTTCTTCCAGGCACGCCCGCGGTACTCGTCGTTCCAGAAGCGGGCGATCAGGTCGTAGTTGCAGTAATCCTCTTTCAGAACGCGTTTGTCGGATTCGACGAGGGGCAATTGCGGCATCCGGGACCTCTGTTGTCGGGCATCTCCGCCGCAGCCGCTGATAGGGTGGACAGGGCGCGGCTGTGGGCTCCTGGCGCGAGGCGCGGCATTCTTTCCATTTGGAAATTCAAATGTCAAGCACATTCTCGCGCACTCCCGGACGGCTCGACGGCCTCCGATCGGGGCCCTCTGCCAGCCTTGCCGCAGTGGGGGGGTTCGAGCATAATGCCGCGCTCGTCAGGACGGCGGCTCCCTGTCAATGGTGGCCCCGGTCGGTCCCCTCGCAACGCTGGACGATGAATCCCGCCAGGCCCGGAAGGGAGCAACGGTAGTCGTTGACGCGTGTGCCGGGGTGTGGCTGGCCGGGGCTGCCACCCTTAGCGGACGGGGCGGGTATAATCCCGCCCCTCCACGCAATCCAGGACCCTCAGGTCGCAATGTCATACCAGGTACTCGCGCGACGCTGGCGCCCGCAGACCTTCGCGCAGATGGTCGGTCAGGAACACGTGCTGCGGGCGCTGGTCAATGCGCTCGAACGCAACCGCCTGCACCACGCCTATCTCCTCACCGGAACCCGTGGTGTCGGCAAGACCACGCTGGCGCGCCTGATCGCCAAGTGCCTGAACTGCGAGCAGGGCATCTCGGCCTCGCCCTGCGGCGAGTGTTCGGCCTGCCGGGAGATCGCCGAGGGCCGCTTCGTCGACCTGCTCGAGATCGATGCGGCCTCGCGTACCAAGGTCGAGGACACCCGCGACCTGCTCGAGAACGTGCAGTACGCGCCGGCGCGCGGGCGCTTCAAGGTCTACCTGATCGACGAAGTGCACATGCTCTCGACGCACTCCTTCAATGCGTTGCTCAAGACGCTGGAAGAGCCGCCGCCGCACGTGAAGTTCCTGCTGGCGACCACGGATCCGCAGAAGCTGCCGGCCACCGTGCTCTCGCGCTGCCTGCAGTTGCACCTGAAGAACCTGAGCCCCGAGCAGATTTCCGCGCACCTCGCGCACGTGTTGCGCGAGGAAGCCATCGACTTCGAGGACCCCGCGCTCTGGGAGCTCGCGGTGGCGGCCGAGGGCAGCATGCGCGATGCGCTGAGCCTCACCGACCAGGCGATCGCGCACGGAGGCGGCAGCGTGGCCACCGCGACGGTGACCGAGATGCTCGGCTACATCGAACGCGAGCTCCTGCGCGCGCTGGTCGAGGCGCTGCTGCAGGCCTCGGCCGAGAGGGTGCTTGCCGTGGTGGCAGATATGGCGGCGCACGGCGCCGACTTCGAGCGCGCACTGAGCGAGCTACTGGCGGTGCTGCACCGCGTGGCGCTGGCGCAGACGGTGCCGGCGACGCTCGCCGCCATGCACGCCGAGCGCGAGCGCTTCGCGCGCTGGGCCGCGCTTGCCTCGGCCGCCGACGTGCAGCTGTATTACCAGATCGGATTGATGTGCCGTCGTGACCTGCCCTATGCGCCGGATGCGCGCAGCGGGTTCGAAATGGCCCTGCTGCGGATGCTCGCTTTCCGCCCGGCGCAGCCGGCGGATGCGCGCAGCGCCGCCGCGCCGCCCTCGCCGCGCGCCACGCCGCCCCGCAGCGAACCCGCCGAGCAGGGGGCGGTGGCTCCGCCAAAAAAGTCTGAACCGGCGGCTCGAGGGCCTGCCGGTGTTCGCGTCGCCCCCCGGCCTTCGGCTCCGACCGAGCCGGGACCCGCGGTGGCGCCACCGTCTGCAGCGCCGGGTGCGCCTTCCGGGGTTCCTGCGAGCGCGGCAGCCCCAGTGGAGGCGCCCGCGACGCCGGCAGCCGGCGCGGTGTCTGCCGCTGCGGTGACGCTGGCGAGCGGGCAGGCCGATACCGCGCCCGCCGGTCGGCTGGCCGATGTGAACCCGGGCAACTGGCACCGCCTGCTGGCGGAGTGCGAGCTGGGCGGCATGGCCCGCACGGTGGCTTCGCACTGCCTGCCGCAGGCGGTGGAGGGCGCCACGCTGCAACTGCTGTTGCAGCAGGAGCACGAGATCCTTTACCAGCCGCAGTGCGAAGAGCGCATCGCCGCGGCGCTGGCTACCCGCTTCGGGCACGCGGTGACCGTGCGCGTGCGCCCGGCCCGGGTCGAAGGCGAGACGCCGGCGGCGCGCACCGCGCGCATCGCCGCCGAGCGCCAGCAGCAAGCGGTCGCCGCGATCGAGGCCGACGCCAACGTGCGCATGCTGATGGAGAATTTTTCCGGGAAACTGCACCGCGACTCGATCACGGTGCTGGAGCCCGCAGACACCGGGAGGGAAGAGGCATGAAGGGCCTGAACGATTTGCTGAAGCAGGCGCAGCAGCTGCAGGAGCAGGTGAAGAATGCGCAGGAGGACATCGCGCGCCACGAAGTGCAGGGCGAGGCCGGCGGCGGGCTGGTGCGCGTCACGATGACGGGTCGCCACGACGTGCGCCGGGTGCATATCGAGCCTTCGCTGCTCGGCGAGGATCGCGAAGTGATCGAGGACCTCGTGGCGGCGGCGGTCAATGACGCGGTGCGCCGAGTCGAGGCGCTGCAGCGCGAGAAGCTGGCGGGCGCGGCGGGCGGACTGTCGCTGCCCGAAGGCTTCAAGCTACCCTTCTGAGCGCGGGGATTCGAGGCGATGCGATTCGGTCCGCTGATCGACCAGCTCATGGAGGCCTTCCAATGCCTGCCCGGCGTGGGCCCGAAGTCCGCCCAGCGCATGACGCTGCACCTGCTCGAGCGTGATCGCGCCGGTGGCGAGCTCCTGGCCCGGGCGCTGGAACGGGCGCTGGCGCGCGTGGGCCGCTGTTCGCGCTGCCGCAATCTCAGCGAGGCGCAATTGTGTCCGATCTGCGCCAGCGATCGGCGCGACCACAGCGTGCTGTGCGTCGTCGAGACGCCGGCCGACGTGCTGGCTGTGGAGCAGGCCGGCGGTTACGCCGGGCTCTATTTCGTGCTGCTGGGGCGGCTGTCGCCGATCGACGGCATCGGGCCTGCCGAGCTCGGGCTCGACCTGCTGGCGCAGCGCGTCAGGGACGAGGGCGTGAAGGAAGTGATCCTCGCCACCAACCCCACGGTGGAGGGCGAGGCAACCGCCTATTTCATCACCGAGCAGCTGCGCGGTGCCGGGGTCGCGGTGTCGCGTATCGCGCACGGCGTACCGCTCGGCGGCGAGCTCGAATACGTCGACGGCGGCACGCTGCAGCACGCCTTCCAGGGACGCAAGCCGGTATGAGTCCAGGCATCGTGGAAACCTTCAACGGCATGCCCGTGCACTACATCGATGCGCAGGACGCGCTCGAGGCCGCGGCCGCCGGGTGGCTGCGGCGCGAGGTGGTGGCGCTGGACACCGAGTTCATGCGCGTGCGCACCTTCCACGCGCAGGCGGCGCTGTTCCAGGTCTGCGACGGCGAGGCCTGCTACCTGGTCGATCCACTCGCCATCGCCGACCTGGCGCCGCTGGCGCGCCTGCTCGATGCGCGCGACGTGCTCAAGGTGATGCATTCCTGCTCCGAGGACCTCGAGGTCTGCGAGCGCCACCTCGGCGCGCTGCCCGAGCCGCTGGTCGACACGCAGATCGTCGCGGCGTTCTGCGGCTACCCGCTGTCCGTCGGTTACCAGAAGATGCTCGCCACGGAATTCGACGTGCACCTCGGCAAGTCCGAGACGCGCACAGACTGGTTGCAGCGGCCGCTGTCGCCGGCACAGATCCACTACGCCGCCGAGGACGTGGCCTTCCTGCCAGGTCTGTGGCGCGTGCTCGCGGGGCGCCTGGCCGGCAAGCCGGCCGGCGACTGGGCGCGCGAGGAATGCGCCGCGACCGTGGCCCGGTTCCGCGCGCGCACCGGCGCCGACTGGCGCGCGCTCGGCGGCGCCTGGCGGCTGGACCGGCGCGGGCTCGCCGTGCTGTGCGCGTTGCATGCGTGGCGCGAGGAGACCGTGCGCACGCGCGACCTGCCGCGCAGCTGGCTGGTGCCGGACGCGGCACTGCTGCGGCTGGCGGAACTGCGGCCGCAGCGCGAGGAACAGCTCGGCGCGGTCGAGGACCTGCCCGAGGGCGTGCGGCGTCGCTACGGGCGCGCAATCCTCGAGCAGGTCGCCACGGCGCTCGCGCTCGACGCCGCGGAGTTGCCGCCGGCAGTGCCGCCGCCGCTGGATACCGCGCAGGGGCGCCAGCTGAAGGCGCTGCGCGCGCTCGCGATCACGTGTGGCGAGGCGCTGGGTGTCGCGCCCGAGATGCTGGCGCGGCGACGTGATTTCGAGGAGCTGCTGCGTTGGTGCGACGCTGGCGAGGGTGTGCAGCCCCCCGCCGTGCTCGGCGGCTGGCGGCGCGAGGTGATTGGCGAGGAACTGCTCGCGCTGGCGCGCAAGGGGGCGGCATGAAATCCATCTGCGCGGTATACCGTTCGCGCCGCAATCCGGACACCTATCTCTACGTCGATCACCACGAGGGCCTGAGCCGTGTGCCCGAGGCCTTGCAGCGCGAGCTCGGCGGCACCGAGCGCGCGATGACGCTGGTACTGACGCCGCAACGGCGCCTGGCGCGAACCAGCGCGGCCGAGGTCCTGCGCGCCATCCGTGAACAGGGCTATTATCTGCAGATGCCGCCATTGCCGGAGACGCTGCGGGTGCAGGGCAGGGACGCGACGTGATGAATGCCTCCGATTACGCGCTCGCGTGGTCGCTCTACCTGCTCGCGTGCGCGGTGGTCATGTTTGCGCTGTGGGGCCTGAGCGCGCGCTGGTGGTCCTGGATCAAGGATCCGCTGCGCGCGGTGACGGCGGTGTTGCTGCTGACGCCGGGCAGCGTGGATGCCGAGGGCAACTACCTCGCACCGGCGATCTTCATCGTTGCATTCGAGCTGCTCACCGTCGAGGAAGGCGGTATCGGGCCGCTGCTCGGCGTGCGCCTGCTGCTGTTCGTGATCGGCGCGGTGCTCGCGGCCTGGGTGCTGCGTGCGCTGTGGTACTGGCTGGTGGCCAGCCGGCGTCCCGCTGCGGTGCCGCAGGCGCCGGCCAATCCCTCGCCTCGCGCAGCGAAGCTGCGCACGGTCGACATCCGCGACCGCAGCAGCGGCCGCGATCGCCCCTGAGCCGATTCAGCTCATCGCCTGCACCAGCTCGCGTTCGCTGAAGCGGCCCTCGAACAACGGGCTGCGCAGGTAGCGCTCGCCCGAATCGGGCAGTATCACCACGATCGTCTTGCCCTGGTGCTGCGGCTGGCGCGCCACCCGCGCCGCGGCGGCTACGGCGGCGCCGCAGGAGATGCCGGCCAGGATGCCTTCCTCGCGCATCAGCCGGTGCGCGTACTCCATGGCCTCGTCGTCGCTCACCTGTTCCACCTGGTCGATCAGCGAGAGATCGAGGTTCTGCGGCACGAAGCCGGCGCCGATGCCCTGGATCTTGTGCGGCGCGTGGGTCGGCGTCCTGCCCGCGAGCGTGTCCGTGATCATCGTGGTGGAGGCCGGCTCCACGGCCACCGCCGTGATCGCCTTGCCCATGGTCTTCTTGATGTAGCGCGCGACGCCGGTGATCGTGCCGCCGGTGCCCACGCCGGCCACGAACACGTCGATATTTCCCTCGGTGTCGCGCCAGATCTCGGGGCCGGTGGTGCGCTCGTGAATCGCGGGATTCGCGGGATTGCGGAACTGCTGCAGCATCAGGTGGCGCGCCGGGTCGGAGGCCACGATCTCCTCGGCCTTCGCGATCGCGCCTTTCATGCCCAGCGCGCCGTCCGTGAGCACGAGGTTGGCGCCCAGCGCCGTCATCAGCTGGCGCCGTTCGAGGCTCATCGTGTGCGGCATCGTCAGCGTGAGCCGGTAGCCGCGCGCGGCCGCCACGAAGGCGAGCGCGATGCCGGTGTTGCCGCTGGTGGGTTCCACGAGCTCGATGCCGGGCTTCAGGCTGCCGTCCTCCTCGGCCGCCCAGATCATGCTGGCGCCGATGCGGCACTTCACGGAAAAGGCCGGGTTGCGGCTCTCGAGCTTGGCGTAGACCTTGCCTTCGGCAATACGGTTCAGGCGTACCAGCGGGGTGTTGCCGATCGAGTAGCTGTTGTCGGGGAAGATGTTCATCGCGGCGTTCCTCTGCTCGGAATGTGCTTTTGCGGTCCAGCGACCGGGCGCTCAAGGCTACTACCGGCGCCCGGGCAAGTCCACGCGCGCCTGAGCGCAATCGCGGTGCGCGATGAGCGCTTTGGACAGTCCGTCGCCGGCCGGTTTTCGTTTAGACTGCGCGGCGGGATGCGCGCTGCGGCGCGCACGCGCAGCCACTGATGCGGAGTCGGATCGAATGAGTTTCAAGGGTACCGAACGTTACGTCGCCACGGCGGATCTGCAGATGGCGGTCAATGCCGCGGTCACGCTGCAGCGTCCGCTGCTGATCAAGGGCGAGCCGGGAACGGGCAAGACGCTGCTGGCCGAGGAGGTCGCCATCGCGCTGGGCAAGCCGCTGATCCAGTGGCACATCAAGTCGACCACCAAGGCGCAGCAGGGCCTCTACGAATACGACGCGGTCTCGCGGCTGCGCGACTCGCAGCTCGGCGACGCGAAGGTGCACGACATCGCCAACTACATCCGCAAGGGCAAGCTGTGGGAGGCCTTCGACGCGCCCGAGCAGGCGGTGCTGCTGATCGACGAGATCGACAAGGCGGACATCGAGTTCCCGAACGACCTGCTGCTCGAGCTCGACCGCATGGAGTTCCATGTCTACGAGACCGGGCGGACCGTGCGCGCGCGCCAGCGCCCGATCGTGGTGATCACCAGCAACAACGAGAAGGAGCTGCCGGACGCCTTCCTGCGCCGCTGCTTCTTCCACTTCATCAGTTTCCCCGACCGCGAGACGATGATGCGCATCGTCGACGTGCACTATCCCGGCATCAAGCGCGAGCTCGTGAGCGATGCGCTGGACATATTCTTCGACGTGCGCAGCGTGCCCGGACTGAAGAAGAAACCCTCGACCTCGGAGCTGATCGACTGGCTGAAACTGCTGATGGCCGACGACATCCCCGAGGAGGTGCTGAAGAACCACGATACGACGAAGGCCATTCCGCCGCTCTACGGCGCGCTGGTCAAGAACGAGCAGGACGTGCACCTGCTCGAGCGCCTGGCGTTCATGCACCGGCGCGAGAGCCGGCGCTAGGCCGGCACGCAGGCAGGGCAGGGCTGTTCGCGATGCTCCTCAATTTCTTCCACGGCCTGCGCAACGGCGGCGTGCCGGTCTCGATCCGGGAATACCTGGATCTGCTGGGCGCGCTGCGCCAGCGCCTCGCTTTTGCCGACGTCGACGCGTTCTATTACCTGAGTCGCGCGGTGCTGGTGAAGGACGAGAAGTACTTCGACAAGTTCGATCGTGCGTTCGCGGCCTATTTCAAGGACATCGAGACGTTCGATGACCTCCTCGACGCGCTGATCCCGGACGAGTGGCTGCGCAAGGAATTCGAGAAGTTCCTCAGCGAGGAAGAAAAGGCGAAGATCCAGTCGCTGGGCGGTCTCGACAAGCTGATCGAGGAATTCAGGAAGCGTCTCGCCGAGCAGAAGGAGCGTCACCAGGGCGGCAACAAGTGGATCGGCACCGGCGGCACCTCGCCGTTCGGCTCCGGGGGCTACAACCCGGAAGGCATCCGCGTCGGTACCGAGGGTGGCCAGGGGCGCGCGGTCAAGGTCTGGGAGAAGCGCGAATTCAGGAACCTCGATGATTCCGTCGAGCTGGGCACGCGCAACATCAAGCTCGCGCTCAGGCGGCTGCGCAAGTTCGCGCGCAGCGGCGCTGCCGATGAACTCGACATGCCCGACACCATCCGCTCCACCGCGAAGAATGCCGGCCTGCTCGAGCTGAAGATGGTGCCCGAGCGGCACAACACGGTGAAGGTGCTGCTGTTCTTCGACGTCGGCGGCTCCATGGACCCGCACGTGCGCACCTGCGAACAGCTGTTCTCGGCCGCGCGCACCGAGTTCAAGCACATGGAGTATTTCTACTTCCACAATTTCATCTACGACTCGGTGTGGCGCAACAACATCCGGCGCCAGAGCGAGAAGATCCCGACCATCGACATCCTCCACAAGTATCCGCACGACTACAAGGTGATCTTCGTCGGCGACGCCTCGATGTCACCCTACGAGATCCTTCAGCCCGGCGGCAGCATCGAGCACTGGAACGAGGAATCGGGCGAGCAGTGGATGCGTCGCGTCGCCGCGACCTATGCCAAGCTGGTCTGGCTGAACCCGGTCACCGAGGCGCACTGGGAGTTCTCGCAATCGGTCGACATCACGCGGCGCCTGGTCGAGGACCGCATGTTCCCGATGACGCTCAAGGGCATGGAAGATGCGATGGGGTACCTGAGCCGCTGACGGCCGGGTATTCAGCGGCCGAGCCGCGCGCGGAATGCCACCAGCGCGGCGGTCACGGCCACGTTCAGCGATTCGACGCCGTTGGCCATCGGGATGCGCAGGTGTTCGTCGGCGAGCTCGCGCACGGCGGGGCTGACCCCCGCGGTCTCGCCGCCCAGCACGAACACCCGCGCCCCGTCCTCGAGAGGATCGAACAGGCTGCGGCGCGCGTGGCCGTCGAGGATGCTGATCTTCCAGCCGCAACCGCGCAGTTGCGCCAGTGCCTCGGGCAGGCTGTCGCAGCGCAGCAGCGGCGCGCGGAACACCGTCCCCGCGCTCGCCTTGATCACCAGCGGACAGATGTCGCAGCCGCCACGGCGCGGCAGCACGATGCCCTGGCAGCCGCCGGCGGCCGCCGAGCGGATCAGCATGCCGAGGTTCTGCGGGTTGGTGACGCCATCGACCGCGAGCAGCGCGGCGCCCGCCGCCGGCGCCAGCGGCATCAGTTCGGCGAGCTGGCGGTAGCCCGGCGTGCGCAGGTCGGCCGCCACCCCCTGGTCCTCGCGCGCGTGGCGCGAGATGCGGGCGAGCTCCGCGCGCTCGTGCCGCACGATTTCCGCCCCTTGCGCACGCGCGAGTGCCTCGATCTCGTCGAGCAGCGCGGCGGGCTTGTTGCTCTTCGCCAGGTGCAATCGCTCGCAGGCAACACCTTCGGCCTGCAGCGCCTCGAGGACGGTCTTGCGGCCGTAGACCGTGAGGCAGCGCCCGAAGCGGGACTTGCGCTGCTGGTAGCGGTCCGTGGGAAGCTCGGGTGGCGCGTTCATGGGCGGGATGCGCCGGTTGCAGGGCGCGCGATGGCTGGCGCTCGATGCGCCGGTGCGCGGCCGGGGAGCGGGGGCTTCGCGATCAGTTCCGCCCCTGCATGCGCGCGATGTAGCGTTCGGCGCCGGCACTGGCCTGGTCGCGGGACGGGTAGGGTCCTTCCTGCGTCTTTTCGCGCGTGACGAAGAACCATTGTCCGTTGATCTGGCAGAAGCGGTCCGAGCGGAAGTTGAATGGATTTGGCTCGCCGGCCCGGCAGTACGTCATCGGTTTTTTGTCGTTGGGTGGTTTTCACTGAGTGAAGCAAGTTGCGTGCCCGGCAACAAAACGACGGGATAATCATATGCTTCCTCCCGGGCGGCGCGTCGACGGAAGGCGGAAATGTAAAAAAAGTTGACAGAAATCAAGCCGATAGGCGCCAGATACGCGGCGCTTCCTGTCGCTCGCGCTGACCGCGAGACTACGCTCGAGCCGGACCCTGACCGGGTTGTAATGCGCCGTCGATCCCGCGCCGCAGTTGAACGCATGGCTGTCCTTCGCGGCGCACCGCGGCAACTCCGGTGCTGCTCAGTCGTGCCAGCCGGGCGTCAGGCGCAGGCCCTCGGCGAGTTGCGTGCGGGGCGTCCAGTGCAGTGCGGCGGTGATCGCGCTGTTGTCGCAGACCCAGTCGGGGTGGCGCAGTTCGCGGAGTTTTTCCGGCGTCAGCATCGGCGAGCGTCCCAGCAGGCGGCCCAGCGCGCGGTTGCCGCGTGCGATCAGCTCCAGCGGTGCGCGCGGAATCTCCCAGGCGCGGATCTCGCGTCCGCAGGCAGCGCCCACGATCGCGCACAGCAGGGGCCAGTCATAGCCGCCGTCGTGGCCGTCGTGCAGGCTCCAGGTAGCCGTGGGGAGCGCGGGGGCGTCCAGCCACGCCCGCGCGGCGTGCGCGAGGTCGTCGACGAATATCAGCGACAAGCGGTCCGCGGCCTTGCCCGCGCAGGGCGCGCGCCCCGTGCGGGCCATGAAGCGGAACACCGGCAGCATCTCGCGATCGCCCGGACCGTAGACCGCCGGCGGGCGCAGGATCGTGACGGGGCGCGCGGCGGCGCGCGTCAGCAGCAATTGTTCCGCGCGCTGCTTGCTGCCGGCGTAATGCGAGAGCGCGGGCTCGCGCGCCGCGAGCGACGAGAAGAAGAGCAGGCGGGCGCGTGGCGCGGCGGCGTCCATCGCCGCCAGCAGCGCGGCGCTGCCATCGACGTTGGCAGCATCGAAGTCCGCGCGCGTGGCGCCGCGCACGGCGCCGGCGAGATGCAGCACGGCGTCGGCATCGCGCACCAGCGCGCGCAGCGCCTGCGGCGTGGCGAGGTCTCCGGGCACGATTTCCACGCCGGGCGCGAGCAGGCTGCGCGCCGCGGCCGCGTCGCGCGCGAGCGCGCGCACCAGGTATTGCGGCGATTCCAGCAGGGAGGCGATGCGGCGACCGATGAACCCGGTCGCCCCGGTGATCGCGACGCGCACCTCAGGGGCGTGCCGGTGCGCGCTGCGGGCTCAGGCCGAGGCCTGTTTCAGGGACATGCCTTCGGCGATGGCGGCCACTTCGGCCAGGTCGTGCGAATCCATGAAGTTCTGCCGGGCCTTGGAGCGCGACAGCTTGCCCGACGAGGTGCGCGGCAGCGTGTGCGGCGGCACCAGTTCGACGTAGCAGTCGATGCCCATCTCGATGCGCACCAGTCGCGTCAGGCGGTCGATCAGCGCGGCGCGGCGGTTGGCATTCGTCTCGCGGCATTGCACCACCAGCACGCAGACCTCGCGGCTCTCCGGGCCCGGCACCGAGAACGCGAGCGCGTCGCCGACGCGGGTCTCGTCCTGGTGCTCGGCGAGGTATTCGAGATCCTGCGGCCAGATGTTGCGGCCGTTGATGATGATCAGGTCCTTCTGGCGGCCGGTGATGACGAGGCTGCCCTCGACCGAGTAGCCGATGTCGCCCGTGTTGAGCCAGCCGTCCGCGCTGAGTGCGCCGCCGATGTCCTGCGGGGCGTTGAAGTAGCCCGACATCACGCTGGGGCCACGCACGAATATCGTGCCGGTGTGCCGGTCGGGCAGCAGGGCACCACGTTCGTCGCGGATTTCCATCTCGTATTCCGGCAGCGGCTTGCCGCATTTCACGAAAGCGCGTGTGCGCCTCGATTCGTCGCCCTGCGCGACCGGCAGGGCCTTGCCGTTGTCGGCCAGCTCGTCGAGGTCGATGCGATCGGTCTGGTAGCCGGTGAACAGCGGCGCGAAGCTGACGGCGAGCGAGCATTCCGCCATGCCGTAGCAGGCGAGGAAGGCGCGCGCGTCGAAGCCCGCGGGCGCCAGCGCCTCGGCGAAGCGGTCGAGCGTCTCCCAGCGGATCATCTCGGCGCCGATGCCGGCGACGCGCCAGTTGCTGAGGTCGTAGCGCGCGGCTTCGCCCTCGCGCAGGCGTCGCGCGCAGAGCTCGTAACCGAAAGAGGGGCTGAAGGATATCGTCGCCTTGGTCTGCGACATCAGGGCCAGCCACTGGCGCGGGCGCATCGCGAAATCGCGCGTGTCCATGTAGTCGACCGACATCTGCGAGGCCACTGGCACCAGCACCAGGCCGACCAGTCCCATGTCGTGGTAGAAGGGCAGCCACGAGAAGCAGCGATCGCCTTCGCCGATTTTCACGCCGTGCGCGATGATGCCCGACAGATTGCTCATCACCGAGCGGTGCGTGATGATCACGCCGCGCGGGAAGCGGGTGCTGCCCGAGGTGTATTGCAGGTACGAGACATCGTCGGGTCCGATGGCCGGCAATGCGTCGGGACTCTCGGGCAGGGCATCGAATTCCGCCGGCTCGCCGATCATGCGCAGTTCGAGGCCTTCGGTCGCCTCGACCACGAAGGGCATGAAGGCCTCCGAGGCGATCGTGACTGCCGCGCCGCTGTTCTCGATCAGGCCGCGCAGCTGCGAGACGAAGCTCTGGTGTCCACCCAGGTTGATGGTCGCGGGCAGGGCGACAGGAATCAGCCCGGCATACTGGCAGGCGAAGAACACGCGCAGGAAATCGGGGTGCGTTTCCGCCACCATCGCAACCCGGTCACCCTTTACCAGCCCGAGCCCCGTGAACTTGCGGGCCAGCACCAGGCACTGCGCCCGCAAATCCGTATAGGACAGCGTGGCGTACAACTGGCCGCGGCCGCTGTAGAAATTGGTGCCGGTTTCCCCGTCCGCCGCGTAGTCGAGTGCCTCGGCCAGCGTGGTGAAGTCAGCCCCGCGGAACGGCAGGGAATGTCTGGTAGGTGTGGATTCGGTGTGCAAAACGTTACCTTTCCCTTGTTGTTTGCCATCACGAAGGCCGCCGCCCCGGTGCTCCGGGCTACGACCTCGCGCTACTCCCCGTCCCCGCCGTCCGCCACGCACTGGCGGGACTCATCTGGAGCCGTTGACCACCCTCTTATTCTTCGTTGGGATCGCCGCCAAATCAACCTGCGCCGAGTGGTACTATTTGGCCGCGTCAGGCGCATTTCCGGCTTCCACCTTAGCAGCTAATTATCGGATTTCAATGAAGAAAATCCGCGAGGTCCAAGCGCAGCGCGGGTGAATAGTGACGCGGCGCGGGCCGCTCCCCGGAGCGGGTTGTATACTGCGCGGCGATTCCCGCGGGCCGGGTCCCGGAGGCGCCAGCAGCACATGTCCATCCATCCCCCGATCACCGTTCAGGCGGCAGACTCCGCCGGCGTCAGGCGCGACTTCCTGCGCCTGCCGCAGCGCCTGTACGCAAGCGATCCGCGCTGGGTCGCGCCGCTGGAGGTGGAATTGCGCGAGCGCCTGTGGGGGGGCAATCCCTTCCTGCGCCACGCCAGCGCGCAGGCCTGGGTGGCGTATGCGCAGGGGCGGGCGGTGGGCCGGATCAGCGCCCAGTTCGACCGCTTGCAGCAGGAATACCACGACGACATGAGCGGATCCTTCGGCCTGATCGAGGCCGAGGACGACCCCGCGGTGGTCGCGGCGCTGCTGGAGACGGCGACGGCGTGGCTGCGCGGGCACGGTGCCCGTCGCGTCCGCGGACCGTTGAACCTCTCGGTCAACGAGGAGTGCGGACTGCTGGTGGAGGGCTTCGACACGCCGCCCTCGATCATGATGGGTCACGCGCGTCCGTACTACGACGCGCTGCTGCGTGGCTGCGGTCTGGCGCCGGCGCGTGACTTGCTCGCCTACCGCGTCGCGCCCGATTTCGAGGCGCCGCGGGTCATGCGCCGGCTAGCGGATTCGATTTCCGGCCATGTGCGCGTGCGCCCGCTGCTGCGCAGCGACAAGGCGCGCGAACTGGGGATCCTGCGCGATATTTTCAACGATGCCTGGTCGCAGAACTACGGCTTCGTGCCGTTCACCGTGGAGGAGTTCAACGACGTCGGCAAGCTGATGACGCTGCTTCTGCCGGACGATTACGTGCAGATCGCCGAGGTCGATGGCGAGCCGGCCGCGTTCATCGTGGCGATGCCGAACATAAACGAAGTGACCGCCGGGCTGCGCGGGCGCCTGCTGCCGCTGGGCTGGCTGCGCCTGCTGTGGGGGCTGAAGGTGCGCCACCCGCAGAGCGCGCGGGTACCCCTGATGGGCGTGCGCAAGAAGTTCCAGCAGTCGCGGCTCGGTCCCGGCCTTGCCTTCATGGTGATCGACGCGGTGCGCAAGGGGTTGTGCGCGCGCGGCGTTCGCGAAGTCGAGCTGTCGTGGATACTCGAGGACAATTCCGGCATGCGCAGCATCATCGAGGCCATCGGCGGCCAGGTGTACAAGCGCTACCGCATCTACGAGAAGGCGATATAGCCCATGAACGGCAACGGCAGGAACAGGCAATTCGCCGCGGTGGTGCTCGCGGGTGACCGTTCGAGCAGCGACCCGCTGGTCGCGGCGTCGGGGCGTGGCTGCAAGGCGCTGGTGGACATCGATGGCACGCCGATGATCCTGCGCGTGCTGGATGCGCTGGGGCATTCGGCTGGAGTGGGGGAGATCACGATCTGCGGTCCGTCGCGGGAAAGCGTTGCGACCGAGGCGCGCCTGGCGCGCCTGATCGCGGAGCAGAGCGTTGGCTGGCAGCCGCCGCAGGGCACGCCCAGCACCAGCGCCTGGCAGGCACTGGCGGCGACGCCTTCCGATACGCCGGTGCTGCTCACCACCGCGGACCATCCGCTGCTGCGCAGCGACATCATCGATCACTTCTGCCGCGCGGCGCTCGCTACGGGGGCCGACGCCGTGGTCGGTCTCGCGCCCTATGCCCTGGTGCGCGAGCTGTTCCCGGGCATGCGCAAGACGGTGCTGCGCTTTCGCGACGACGAGTACTGCGGCTGCAACCTGTTCGCGTTTCTCACGCCGGCGGGCCGGCAGATGGCCGGGCGCTGGCGCGCGGTCGAGGCCGAGCGCAAGTCGCCGCTGAAGGTGATGAAAATGCTGGGCTGGCTCTCGGTGCTGCGCTACCGCTTCGGCTGGTTGTCGCTGGCGGGAGCCGAGCGCGCGCTGTCGCGGCGCATGGGGCTCAGGCTGGCCGCGGTGAGGATGCCCTTCGGCGATGCGGCGGTGGACGTCGATTCACTGTCGGATCACGAACTGGTGCAGCAGCGCCTGCGCGCGCTGCGCGGCGCGACCTGATCGCGCGGTTCAGCGCGACTCGGCGTGGCGCAGCGCGAAGCTCGCGAGCTCGCGGCCGGCGAAGGCGCGCGTCGCGGCGTCGAAGCGTCGCGCGCTGACCCGCACCCGCCATGACGCGTCGTCGCGGATGATGTCGTAGAGGTTGTATTCCGCGGGGTAGTTCGACAGCACGCCGGCGGCGGAAGCCGAGGGAATGCCGAATACCGGGATCTCGCTGCCCGGTATGCGGATCACGCTCTGGTGTGCGCGGTGACGGTGGCCGTGCAGCACCATGTCCACGGGATGACGCGCCAGCAGCGCGCACAGCGCGGGCGCATCCACCAGGCGCTTGCGCCATTTCTCCTCGCCCGGCACGGGCGGATGATGCAGCACCAGCACGCGCAGCAGTCCGCTGCCGCGCAGGCGTTCGAGGATATCCGCGAGACGCTCGAGCTGGCGCTTGCCGAGACGGCCGGTCGCCATGAACGGGGGCGAGGGCACCGCGCTGTCGAGACCGATGAATGCCAGCGGTCCGCGTACCCGCAGCAGCGGAAACAGATGCTCCGCCCCGTGCTCCGCGCTGGCGCCATCCGAGCTCATGAAGCTGCTCCACAGCCCGAGCGACTCCGCCCAGGGCGTGTGCACATAGCGGTCGTGATTGCCCGGCACCACCGTCACCGCCTCGGCCGGTCCCAGCTGGCGCAGCCAGTCGCTCGCCTCGCGGAATTCCCCGGGCAGGGCGATGTGCGTGAGATCGCCGCTGACGATCGTGTGAGCGGGCGCGATCGCGTGCAGGTCGGCGCTCAGCGCCGCGAGCATTTCGGGCCGGTGTTCGTGGCGGCGCCGGCGCCGCCACGACAGGTAGCCGAGCACGCGCTTGCTCGCCAGCTGGCTCCAGCGCACGCCGGAGAGATCCGAGAGGTGCGGGTCGGAGATCTGCGCGAAGCGGAACGCCGGGGCGTCCGCGGCGGCCTCGCTCACGCGCCGGTCCGCAGCGTGGCGAAGGCGGCGATGATGCGATCGACCTGGTCGTCGCTGTGCGCGGCGCTGACGCTGCAGCGCAGCAGGCTGAACGCGGAGGGCGAGGCCGGCGGCACGACGAGATTCACGTAAATGCCCTGCTCCAGCAGCTGCGGCCACCAGCGCAGCGCGGTCTCGCGGTCCTCGATCCGCACCGCGACCACGGGGCTGGCTTGCGGTCCCAGCGTGAAGCCGAGTCCCTGCAGTCCCGCATAGAGTCGCTCGGCGTTGTGCCACAGCTGGGCCCGCAGCTGCGGGCGCTCCTGCATGAGGCGCAGCGCCACGCGCGTCGAGGCGATCACGGCCGGGGAGGGCGAGGCGGTGAAGATGTAGGAGCGGATCGAGAAGCGGATCGCTTCCAGCTGCGCATGGTTGCTCACGCAGTAGCCGCCGATGGAGCCGAGACTCTTGCTGAAGGTGCCGACCACGAAGTCCACGGCCTCCTCCACGCCGGCGGCCTCGGCGAGACCGCGGCCGCGCTCGCCCAGCACGCCCAGCGAGTGCGCCTCGTCGACCATCAGGCAGAAATCGTACTTCTTCTTCAGCTGCGCAATTTCCGCCAGCGGCGCGATGTCGCCCAGCATGCTGTAGAGGCCCTCGAGGATCACCAGCGTGTTCGCTGCGCGCTCGCCGAGGCGCGCCAGCTTGCGCTCGAGGTTGTCGACATCGTTGTGGCGGAAGCGGATGATCTCTGCACCGCCGAGGCGCACGCCGTCGTAGATGCTGGCGTGGCTGTCGGCGTCGAGCATCACCACGTCGCCGCTGCCGGCGAGCGTCGCGCCCATGCCCATGGTCGCGCTGAAGCCGGTCGAGAACACGATCGCGTGGCGCCGGCCATAGAAGGCCGCGAGCTCGCGCTCCAGCGCAACGTGCTCGGCAAAGGTGCCGTTGGCCATGCGCGACCCGGTGGTGCCGGTGCCCTGTTCGGCCAGCGCGCGCTGGGCCGCCGCGATGCACTCCGGATCGAAGGTGAGGCCGAGGTAGTTGTTGGTGCCCGCGAGGATCACGCGACGCCCGTCGACGATCGCCTCGGTGGGCGAGAGGATCTTCTCGGTGACGGCGCCAAAGGGCCGAATGCCGAGCCCGTCGAGCTCGGCGCGCACGCCGGCCATCGCCTGGAATTTCTCGAGGAGTTTCATGATGTGGACAACCTCGCGATTTCCCGCGCCAGGTCGCTCACGGTATGGATGCCGGACAGCGAGTTGAGCGGAAACGAGATGTCGAACTCGTCCTCGACCTGCTCGATGACTTCCATCACGTCGATAGATGACAGGCCGAGTTCGCCGGCGAGGTCGCTGTCCTCGGTGATCGTGGTCTTGGCCTTGCCGAGGGCGCCGAGAATTTCCAGCACCCGCGCCAGGCAGGGTTCGTAGCTTGCCATCGTGCGTTTTCCCGAGTCGACGCGCCCAGTTGCGCCTTCGCCCCGGATTATACTGAGCCGGCCGCGGGACGCATCCTCCCGCATTCTCCCTAATGTTGGTGATTTTCAGACCCGTGCCCGAACCGAACACGAATACACCGCCGCGCGTGTGGGTGATCGCCGCCTACCGCGCCGGCGAGCAGAGTCAGCTCCTCGCGCTCGCCGAGGCGCTCGGCTGGCCGTTCGAGGTCAAGCAGCTGCGCCATCGCTGGCAGGGCGCGCTGTTCAACCTCGTGCGCGGTACCGGGCTTCGGGGCATCGACGTGGCGGCGTCCTCGGCGCTCGTCGCGCCGTGGCCGGACGTGGTGATCGCCGCCGGCATGCGCAACGAGCCCGTGTGCCGCTGGATCCGCAAGGCATCGGGCGGCAGGACGCGGATCGTGCACATCGGGCGGCCGTGGGCGGATGCGCACAATTTCGACCTGGTGATCACCACGCCGCAGTACCGCCTGCCCGCGGATCCGCGCGTGCTGCAGAACACGCTGACGCTGCATCGCGTCACGCCGCAGCGCCTCGCGGCGGCGCGCGAGCAGCACGGCGCGCGGCTCGCGGCGTTGCCCTCGCCGCGCATTGCGGTGATCGTGGGCGGCCCCAGCGGACCCTATGCCTTCGGACCGCGCGCCGGGGCGCGGCTCGGGCGCCAGGCATCGCTGCTGGCCGGGGCGCTCGGCGGCAGCCTGATGATCACCACCAGCGCGCGCACGCCACGCGCGGCGCTCGCCGCACTGCGCGCCAGCGTCAGCGCGGCGCACGAACTCTATGAATGGAAGCCCGGGGACGCGCACAATCCCTACTTTGCGTATCTCGCGTGCGCCGAGCGCCTGATCGTCACCTTCGACAGCATCTCGATGCTGTCCGAGGCCTGCGCCACCGGGCGTCCCGTCTACATGTTCGATCTCGCGCGCGACCACGTTCCCGGCGCGACGGCGGGGCGGCGCGGACCACGGCATGCGCTCGCTGGGCTATGCCCTGCTGATGCGCTTCGGCCCGCGCCGGCTCGGTCGTGACATCGGCCTGGTGCACGAGCAGCTGCTGCGCGACGGGCGTGCCGCCTGGCTGGGCGCGCCGGGCGAGCCGCGGCCCGGCGCGGCCGGCGCCGACATCGAGCGCGCGGTGGCGCGCGTGAAGGCGTTGCTCGCTTAGGGGGATTGCCGCACGGCGCGGCCGCTCTCGAGCCGGTACACGCGGTCGGCGATGTCGACCAGGCTGGACTCGTGGGTGATGGTGAGGATGGTCAGCGACCCGCGCAGGCGCTCCAGCGTCTGGCGCACGGCTTCGGCGCTCTCCGCGTCGAGGGCACTGGTGGCTTCGTCGAGTATCAGCAACTGCGGACAGCGCACGAGAGCGCGCGCGATCACGATGCGCTGGCGCTGTCCGCCCGAGAGACGCCCGCCGCGTTCGCCGACGTTGCTGTGCAAGCCCTCGGGCAGCGCGCTCACGAAGTCCCAGGCGCCGGCGGCGCGCAGCGCGTGCTCGATGTCGGCTTGCGACAGCTCGCTGTCGCCGAGGCTCACGTTGTGCGCGATGCTCTCGTGCAGCAGCAGGGTTTCCTGGGGCACGTAGCCGATGGAGCGCCGCCACTGCTTGATGTCCATCGAATCGAGGGGGGTGCCGTCCAGCGTGATGCGGCCCGCGTCGGGGCGGATCAGGCCGATCAGCAGGTCCACGACCGTGGTCTTTCCGGCGCCCGAGGGGCCGATCAGGGTCACCAGCTCGCCGGCCGGGATCTCGAGGCTGAGGTCGTCGAGCACGCGGCGCTCCTCGTAGGCGAAGCAGACGCCTTCCATGCCCAGGCGCCCGGCGAGCACGGGGCGCGCGCCGCCGCGCAGTTGCTCTTCCTCGGCGTGCGCCTCGGCGATGGTGCGCTTCATCGACCAGTAGGCGCTCTCGCTGAGGGTCATTTTCTGGTACTGCTTCTGCACCTTGCCGAGCAGCGCGACCATCTGCCCGACCACCACCACCAGCACCATCACCGTGGCGAAGGGCATCGCGAACTCAGCCAGCGCCACGTAGATGCCGCCGGCGATGATCAGCGCGAACAGGAATTCCTGCGTCGATTCCAGCAGCGCGCTGCCGAGCGCCTGGCGCTCCAGGGCGCGGTTCAGTCGCGCGGTCTCCATCGACAGCACCGCATCCGCGAGGTGCTCGCGCCCCATGCCCTTCAGCGGCTTCACCGAGCCCAGCGTGTCGGTCATCGTGGCCATCAGCGACAGCATCACCGAGGTCTGCTTGCGGCCGGCCTTCTTGGTGATGCGCACCAGCGAGTGCGACAGGCCGATGATCACGGCACCGGCGACGATGCCGGTGAGAGTCGCCCGCCAGGACACCGCGATCGCCACCGCGCCGTAGACCACCGCCTGCGCGAGGAAGGTGAGGGCGGTCGCGCCGTTGACGAAGGATTCGGAGGCGCGCGCGGCCTCGGTGGCGAGGGAGTTGGTCAGCTTGCCCACGGGCTGGCCGAGGAAATATTCCCAGCGGCTGCGCATGATCGCGCGCAGCAGTTCCAGCCGGAGATCCGTTGCCAGGCGTGCCGCGGTGTACCCGACCTGGCGCTTGGCGAACAGCAGCAGCAGGCTCTTGCCGCCGATCGCGAATACCACGACGAGCAGCATGTTGCCGAGAGTCGGCGTGATGCCCAGGACGTCCAGCGCGCCACGCACGGACTGCGAGAACTCGTTGTCGCTGGCGGGCGCGGCCTGTCCCTGTCCCTCCATCGCCATGTTCAGCAGCGGCAGCAGCACCGAGAGCCCGACGCCCTCGGCCAGGCCAGCCACCGACAGCGCCAGCAGGGTGAAGAACGTCTGCCAGGGATAGGCGCGGTAGAAACTCAGCATCAGTCGCATTGTGAAACCTCGGGCGGATCAGCGCGGGCCGCGCGTGATCCGGGCAACGACGACCGCCGCCAGCAGCACCAGGCAGATCGGGATCAGCACCACGACGGACTGCCCCAGGCCCAGCAACTGGCCGCCGGTATGGAATATCTGGGTCAACAGATAGAAGCCGACACCGATCACGGCACCGGCCAGCACCCGCCAGCCGAAGGCGGCGCTGCGCGTGGTGCCGAAGCCCACGCCGATAACGACGGACAGCAACACCATCGCGGCAAAGTAAAACGGCAGCATGGCCTTCTGCCAGAAGGCCATGCGCACGTGGTCGTCGTCCTCGCCGCTTTGCTCCAGGTGGTTGGCATAGGCGTAGAGCGCGCTCGGGGACATCGCGGCCAGCGACTGCCCGAGCGCCGGCAGTTCCGCGGCGGACCAGAACGGCCCGAGCTCCAGCGAGGGCAGGTTCCGGGTGCTGACCCTGCCGTCCTGCCATTCCTTGAATTGCACGTCGATCAGCTTCCACTCGCGTTCGCCGACGAGCTCCGCGCCGCGCGCGTCTATTGCGCGAATCAGTTCATTGTCCGGCCCGAACTCGTACAGCGAGATCTGCTCCGGGATGTGTCCCGCGCGCAGGTTGCGCACGTTGAAGAAGCGGTTGCCGCTCTTGGACCACAGCCCCTGGCCGTCGAGCAGGTCGAGGTTGCCGCTGCGCCGTACCATGCGTTCGGTTTCGGCGCGCTGGTGCATGTCGGCAACCAGGAATTCCTCCGCAACGCCCAGCGCGAGCATCATGGCGAGCGTGGGGACTGCGCAGATGTGCAGCAGCTGGCGCAGCGAGAACCCGGCGCCACGGATCACGACGAGCTCGCTGTTGCGCGTGAGGGTGGCGAACGCGAGGATGGTGCCGAGCGCCGCGATCACCGGCGAGAGCTCGAGGACGCGCTGTGGCGTGGTCAGCAACACGTAATGCAGCGCGTGCGCGAGGCGGTAGCGCTCGCTCAGGTTGTCGATCTCGTCGACCAGCGCGAGCAGGCCGAACAGCGCGGTCAGCACGAGGAACACGATGAACCAGCCGCGCGCGAGCTGCCCGGCCAGAAAGCGGTGGATGATCATCGGCGCCATCCCCGTCGCCGCAGCCCCGGCATCAGCATCAGCAGCACCAGCAGCGCGACCGGCGGCACATAGGCGAGAAGCAGCCCCGGGAATGGCGGGATGTCGCCATTCTCGAGCGCGTTGCGTACGACGCCGGACAAGGAGAACACCAGCAGGTAGACGGCGACGGCGACCGCGAAGATGCCGGTGCGCGACTGGCGCGGGCTGGCGCGGCTGAGCGGCACCGCCAGCAGCGCCAGCACCAGCGTCGCCAGCGGCGTGGTCAGCCGCCACTGGTACTCGGCGATGTCCTTGGGTTGATCGGAGTCACGCAGCGTGCCGGTGGCCACGGCCTTGCGCCGGAACTTGCTGATGCGCTCCTCCTCGGGCAGGCGGACCAGGAAGCTGTTGAAGCGCATGTCGATGTCGCGCGTGCCGCCGCGCTCGAGCAGGTAGGCATGGCCGTCGAAGAATTCCACCGAGCGCGAGCCCTCCTGGTCCATGGCGTGGATGCGCGCGCGCTCGGCGGATATGACCTGCGAGCGCTGTTCGCGCTCGACCTGCAGGAACACGCCGCGCATCTCGTCGGCTTCGACGTCGACCTCGCGCGCATAGAGCACGTAACCGCCGTTGCCGACGTCGGTGAACGTGCCGGCGCGGATGTTCGAGAGGTCGAAGCGGCTGATGGTCTGCTGCTCCAGCGCGTAGGTTCTCGCGTAGGCCCAGGGTCGCGCAAATACCGACAGCAGGGCCACGGCGATGGCGCACAGCAGCGCCAGCTTGCCGACCGCGCGCAGGACGCTGGCCTCGCTGACGCCGGCCGCGCTCAGCGCCGCCATCTCGGAGTCACGGTACAGGCGGCCGATCGAGAACAGGATGGCCAGGAACAGCGTGGTGGGAACCAGTACTTCCATCGCTATCAGCGTGCTCAGGAAGATGAGTTGTGCGACGACGTGCGCGGCGATCTCGCCGGAGGCCGCTTCGGAGAGCTTCACCGCCGCGCTGAACGCGATGAACACGGTCGCCAGTATCGCCAGACCCGCCGCGAAGGGGCGGACGATCTCCGACGTGATGTAGCGCTCGATAATCATGCGGGTGGCTGATGTCCGTGGTCACAGTCCGTGGTTGATGCCGGGGCAGCGGCTCGCGCGGGCGGGCAAGGCGCGACGGAGCCGGTGGTCGCGCGCCTCGGGCAGCGTTGCTATTGTAATGCAGCGGATAGGGGCTGGCACGACGAAGGAAGGGAATATCCCGGCGTGAACGAAGACAACGCGCATTCGGGCCGGACGCCGCGCGTCTGGCTGCTGCTCGGCCACAAGGCGGGCGACAACAACCAGGTGCTGGCGCTGGCCGAAGCACTCGCATGGCCGTGGGACGAGAAGCGTATCGTCTACCGGCCGTGGGAACTGCTGGCCAACCGGTTGCTCGGCGTGACGCTGTGCGGCATCGATCGCGGCGCCTCGAGCGTGCTCCAGCCGCCGTGGCCGGACCTGGTGATCAGTTCCGGGCGGCGCAACGAACCGGTGGCGCGGTGGATCCGCAGGCAGGCGCCGGGCGTGCGGCTCGTGCACGTCGGCAGGCCGTGGGCGCCGCTGGATGCCTTCGACCTGATCGTCACCACCCCGCAATACAGCTTGCCGTCCCGCCCCAACGTGCTCGAGAACGAGCTGCCGATGCATCGCCTGCGCCCGGAGCGGCTCGCGAACGAGGCGCAACGCTGGCGGGCGCGCCTTGCGCTGCTCGCGGTGCCTCGCATCGCTGTGTTGCTCGGGGGCAACAGCGGCGCCTGTGTCTTCACGCAGCAGAAGGCGCGCCGGCTCGGGCGGCTGGTCAACGGACTGGCGCGTTCGCAGCACGGCTCGGTGCTGGTGACGGACAGCGCGCGCACGCCGCCCGGCGTGACGGATGCGTTCCTCGCCGAGCTCGACGTCGCCGTGCACTGTCATCGTTGGGGCGGACCGCGCGAGGACAATCCCTACCTGGGCTATCTCGGCCTTGCGGAGCAGTTCGTGGTCACGGCCGACAGCATGTCGATGATCGCCGAGGCGTTGTTTGCCGCCAAGCCGCTGTTCCTGTTCAGTCTGGACGATGGTCCGCACTGGTGGCGGCGGCGCTACAACTACCGTTTCAATGCCCTGGCGCACCGGCTGGCGATGGCGATCGGGCCGCGGCGCATGCGTCGCGACACCGCACGGATAATCAGGCGCCTCGTGGCGCAGGGACGCGCCAGCTGGCTGGGCGAAGGCAAGCCGGCGATGAGCGCGCGCGACCCGGTCGACGAGACAGGACGCGCGGCGGCGGCCGTCGCGGCGCTGTTCACGACGAGCGGCGCCTGAGCTGTCGCCGCGCCCTCAGGCGGCCTTCTGCGCGACGCCTGAAAGCGGGTGCCGCGGCGCCGGCGGCAGGTCGGGCGTGCTCTTCAATACCTCGATGGCATCGTGGCGCACGTGGTTCAGACGCATTTCCTCGCGCAGGAAACTCTCGGTCACCGTGCCGTTGTCGAGGCATTCCTTGAGCAGGCCGAAGAAGAAGTTCTGCTGGTTGATGTCGGGGTGCTGGCGGTAGCGGCCCATCAGCCCGTACTCGCCGAACAGGTGACGGCGCGCCTTCATCAGCCATGCCGCCGGCGGAAACAGGCGGAAACGCTCGGCGATGCGGAAATCCACCGGCAACCCGGTCTTCCACGGCTGCGTGCGGCGGCGCGTGGTGTGCAGCATCTTCGTCGCGGGCGTGAGTTTGTCGAAGTCGTTCCACTCGTGCTCGAGCAGCCCGACCGTGCCTTCCGGTTCGCTCTTCAGGCAGATCCAGTCCATGTAGTCGAAGGTGAAGTCGAACATCTGGTCGAAGCGCTCCTGCACCTTCCAGTGCCGCAGTTTCGCGCAGTCGAGCAGCATCACGCTGGTGGCGAGACACTTGTCGATCAGTCCCTTGGTGCCCGAGCGCGGGCGGCACATCACGGCCTTGCCCTGCATGTCGCGCGAGAACAGATCCCAGACATCGGCGCAGGCGAACACGTCCGGGTCGATCACCACGGCGCGGCCCTGGAAGCCCATCAGCTCCGGCGGCATGAAGCGCGTCAGAGTGAAGGACTGCAGGTCGTCGTTGAGCCACACGCGCTTGACGCCGTCGCGCAGGTAGGTCTGCCCTTCGCGGGCGTCGAAGTAGGGGTAGTCCTTCTTCTCGATGATCTTCACATCGAACCGGTCGTTGTGGGTCGAGTAACGGCGCAGCGCATGCTGCGCGACGAACGCGCCCGTGATCTGCTTGTGGTTGGTCTGGATGAAAACGCAGTTCTGCATGGTCCGGCCCTCCATTCAGGTTGGACGAAGTCTATGGCTCCGGCTCCCGGCGGCGATGGCGGCCGGGAGCGCATTCTCAGGCCGCGGGCGAGGCGGCCTTCAGTTCCTCGAGCGGAAAATCGTAGAAGCCGGCGAGTTCCTTCTTTACCAGCGCCTGCATTTCCAGCACCTGCGCGTCGTCGAAGTAGTCGCGATAGCCGCCGACCTTGGCCTTGCGCACCTTGAAGGAGTCGGGATTGCTGGCATCCTTGGCGACCATGCGGCTGCCGCTCTTCCAGAACGTGCGCCCGGTTTCCATCGCGCGCATGTTCTCGACCGAGGCGAACTCCACGGCGCCCTGGATGTGCTCCGGGGTACCCGGTGTGCCTATGAACTTCACGATGCGCTCCAGCGTGCCCGCGGTGTCGGCGCGCATGTCCTCGTAGCGCACCAGCAGGAAGTCGGCGCATCTCGGCGCCTCGCGCGCCCACAGGTTCAGGTAGTCGATGACCTTGGGCAGGCCGGCGTCGCGATCCATCATGAACGGGAAGATCTCCAGGTCGCTGCCGTGCTCGGGATAGTCGTTCAGCGACTTCTTGCCGGGACGCATGCGGAACTTCCACTGGAAGTATTGAGAGACGGTGGTGTCGAGCGGGTTGCGCGCGAGCAGGATCACCTTCTTGCCGTAGTAGTCCTTCTTGGAGTCGGCGTTCCCGGTGTAGTCCTTCAGGTAGTTGTCGTGTGTGAAGAAAATGCGCGGTATCGCGGCATTCTTGCGGTGCAGGTTGTCGAAGCCGATGAGGTTGTGCTCGGGCAGGCTGTGCTCTAACTGGTAGAAGCGCGACAGCAACACCCTGAGCCAGGTCCTGCCGCTCTTGCCGAAGGATACGATAACGCAGTCCGCGCGCTCGAGCTTGTAGAACTCCTCGCGACCGCGCAGCCAGCGTTCGAGACGGATTTTCCGCTGCGCCGGCATCCAGAAACAGA
Organism: Gammaproteobacteria bacterium; assembly: GCA_016718385.1. Taxonomy (GTDB): domain Bacteria; phylum Pseudomonadota; class Gammaproteobacteria; order Pseudomonadales; family UBA5518; genus UBA5518. The sequence continues at coordinate 766,338 of JADKDK010000002.1, read as the reverse complement.
GGCCGAGGATGAGGAATCGCGAGACCTTCTTGAATACCGTATGCATCTGAAAAGCCGCACAAATGTTGGGAAAAAATACTAGCAGGTGCCCGCCCCCGGCTCACCCGCTATCCGCGGTACTTTGCCTGCCGCAAAAGGCGCATTTGTGCGGGCGCGACGCCCGCGCCTGCGCCGCGCGCAGCGCGCCCGGCGGAAACCGCCAAATGCACATGGATTGCAGGCGCGAGTCTGGTAGCATTTTGCGCTGTACTGGCGTTCAGGCAAAGCGCCCGCGCGGCATTCGCGCCGGCCGACGGAGGTGGCAGTGGCATACATCGACGCGAAGGCGCTGGCTGCGATCGATCCGCGCGCATTCCAGCAGACCGATCCGTTCCCGTGGGTCAACCCGGCCGGCTTCCTGAGCGCCGACGGCTTCGCGCGGCTGGTCGCGAACCTGCCCGACGTGAGCCGTTTCACCTCGGCCATCGACTACACGCGCCAGCGCAAGTACGGCCAGCAGAACCACGATCGCTACGTGCTCGAGTATCTCGACGGCATGGAATTGCCGGCCCCGTGGCAGGAGTTCATCGACGAGCTGCGCGGCGACGCCTACCGCTCGTTCATCGCGCGGCTGCTCGGGCATCGCCATTTCCGCTTCCGCTTCCACTGGCACTACACGCCGCGCGCCTGCAGCGTCTCGCCACACTGCGATTCGCGCACCAAGCTCGGCTCGCACATTTTTTACCTGAACACGCGCGACAACTGGGACCCCGCGTGGGGCGGCGAGACCATCGTGCTCGACGATCACGGCCGTTTCGCGGTGGACTCCAGCCCGGGCTTCGAGGATTTCGACGCCTCCTGGACCGCCGAGACCATGGACAACCGCAGCCTGATCTTCGGGCGCCGCGGCAATTCCTGGCACGGCGTGCGCGCGATCGAGTGCCCCGAGGGGCAGCTGCGCAAGGTGTTCATCGTGGTGTTCGAGGACTACCGGCGCTCGCGCATGCTGGTCAAGCGCTTCAACCGCCTGCTCAAGGGCAAGCCGCTGGTGTCGGAGAAGGAGCTCGGGATGTATTGAGCGCGCGGCGCCGCTCACACCACCGTCACGGGGATGCCGCAGGCATCGGCCGTGGAGTGATAGTCCGGATCCTCGCTGGCGGCCTCGACGATGAACTCGGAACGGCTGTTGCTCACGAACAGGTGATTGAACATCACCGCGGAGGAGTAATAGCCGATCACCCTTGCATACGGGTGGGCCAGCAGATGCTCCTCGAGGATTCCAGTGAGCTGCAGTTCCACCCAGTCGGGCGCCTCCGTCGCGATGAACTCGATGCCGCGGCGGTTCTTCGGGTGCATCCGAAAGCGCACCGGATGCCCGCGCGCCTTCTCGCGCGCCGCCAGCGCGAACGCGCGGCTGATGCCGCCCAGTCCGCCGATCACCAGCACCTCGTCCGACGGCGCCTGCGCGGATTGACCGAGCGGCACGATCACGACCTTGGCCGGATCGGCATGGATGTCCCGGGCGCCGAAGTGATAGACCTTCGCGAGGAACGGGCTCCACGAGCCCGACTTGTGCCGAACGTCGGCGGGCTCGACGCCGAGCACGCGCCGCATCAGCCACCCCGACAGAGCGCCTCCCTTGGCCTTGCCGGGCAGGTGACGCAGCAGCGCCGCACCGTCCGGGGATCATGTTGTACTCGACGCTGGCGCAGTGCCGCTCGAGCAGGCGGCGCAGCGCGTAGACGAACGACTCGTTGTAATAGGGCGAATAGACCCGCACATGCTTGCCCCTCAGGCCGAGCGTGTCGAAGACGCTGCGGGCGAAGCGCAGCTTGCCGATCTTCTTGCCGAACGCGCGTGTCAGGGCGTCGTTCGCGTCGGCGAACACCACGGGATGCGCCGCGGCCGCGCGGCGCTCGATGCCCTCGCGCGGCTGGTACATGGCGTAGGCGACGTCGGCGAGCCCCAGGTGCTCGATCAGCAGCGTAGAGAAGTAGTACTGGAAGCCGGTGCTCAGCACGAACAGGTTCACGGTCATGTGCTGCCATCCTCCATTGCCGCGGTGCCCGCAGATGCCTCGCGCAGCTCGAGCTCCGTGAAATCGGCGATCTGCAGGTGCGGGCAGCGCGCGCGGCCGTCGGGCCACTCGGACGCGCCGTGCACGAAGACGAACTCGAGCCCGAACTCCTCGGCCAGGTGCATGTCGAGCTCGGCGTCGCCGAAGTAGAGCCCGCGCCCGCGCAAGGCCCCGGCCCCGGCGAGCAGGCGCATGTTGTCGCGCTTGCTGGTCGGGCTGCCCAGGATCGAGGCGAAATGCCTGTCGAGTCCGCGCGCGGCGAACACCGCGCGGACTTCGCTCTGCGCCCCGCCCGTGACCACGTGCGCTGCGACGTGCGGCGGGATCGAGGCGAGCAGCGCCGCGACGCCGGGTATCAAAGGGCAGGCGAGCAGTTCGCGCGCGCAGATGGCCGCATAATCGCGCAGCAGTCCGTCGAGCAGGCGTTGGCGGTCAGCCGCCGCGACCGGGACCGCGACGATCGCGTCGATGAAATGGGCGAGCTTCTCGTTGCGGCTGATGCCGCCGTGGCGGTGGTGGTAGTCGAGAAAACGCGTGCTCGCCTCGGCGCCGAAGGGTGCGGTGACGGTGCGAAAGGCCGCGCTCTTGATGCGGTTGGAATCGAGGATGACCCCGTCGCAGTCGAATACCAGCGTGTCGTAATCAGCCGCCGCGAAGTGCATCCACCACGCGCTCCAGGTCCTCGGGCGTGTCGACCGCGATGCTGGCCGAGGCCAGTTCGACCATGCGCACCTCGACGCCTAGGTCGAGGAAGCGCAGGATCTCGATGTCCTCGATCTGCTCGATCGGCCCCTTCGCGCTCACGCTGGCGAAGGCCGCGAGCTGCGCCGGCGAGAAGCAGTAGATGCACACCTGCTTCCAGGCCTTCTCGAAGCTGCCGCCCTTGTTCGCCGGGATTGCCGCGCGGCTCATGTACATCAGGCGCCCGTCCTGTGTGGCGACCACCTTGGGAACGTTGCGCGACCAGTACTCGCGCTCGTCGGCAATGGCGGTCATCGCGTTGACCACCGCGCCACCGTGGCGCCGCCAGGCGTGCGCCACGGCGAGGATGTCGGCCGGGTCCAGCATCGGCTCATCGCCCTGCACGTTGATCAGGAACTCGTAGTCGAGCGCGCGCGCGGCCTCGGCCACGCGGTCGGTGCCCGTCAGGCACGCGGAGGAGGTCATCAGCACGCGCGCGCCGAAGCCCTCACAGGCCGCGCGGATGCGCGCATCGTCGGTGGCGACGTAGACGTGCTCGGGCCCCAGCGCCTGGACGCAGCGCTCCCAGACGTGGCGGATCATCGGCTTGCCGAGGATGTCGGCGAGCGGCTTGCCGGGAAAGCGCGAGGAGGCGAAGCGCGCCGGAATGACGATCGCGCAATCGGGCCTAGCGGTAGCTGGCATAGATCGATCCTTGCGCCACGGGGTAGTTGGTGGGCGTGAGCGCAGTCAGCGTGATCGCGTCCAGCGCGGGCATCACGGCCTTGAACAGCTGCAGCATTTCGGCCTGGCGCGAGTCGTCGGCATGGAATCCGTCGAAACCGACCAGGAAGATGCGCCGGGCGCGCCCGGCGATGCACAGCGCCAGCGCGTAGGCGAAGGCGAGCGGCACCGGGATCACGCAACCGTTGGCGCGCGCCTCGAAGCCGCCGGATTGCAGCACGCAATCGTACTCGTGCAGCTCGGCCGCGCCGAGCGCCGCGCGCGTGCCCTCGTCCTGGAAGCGGCGCGCGGAATAGATCGGCTTGCCGCAGCCGGCGAGGAAATCGGCCTCGTACAGCAGCCGGAACTGGTCGACGCAGATGATGCCATCGACCAGCGCGGGATCGATCGCGCCCTGGTGATTCAACGTCAGCACCAGCAGCCGGTGGTCGCGGATGAAGAGCTCGATGTCGGCGGCATACTGCCGCACGCTGGGCCCCGCGCCGACCAGCAGCACGTCGGCATCGCGGAACGCGGAGAGATCCGTGGCCGGCGCCGAGGCGTCGAGCGGACGGTCATCGCGAAAGGAATGCAGGGAGCGCTCGACCTCGGTCAGGCTGAAGCTGGTCGAGTTGCGCGCGGCCAGCGAGCGCAGCGCGGAGAATTTCTCGCGCGCGCTGTAGCGCGGGTCGGCCATCAGGGTCTGCGCGAACATCGGGTGGATCTCGTGCAGCGCCGAGTAGTGGTAGAAGAAGCTCGCGCCCCAGCCGTACTGGTCCTTGAGCGGCTGGAAGCCGTTCACGCACAGCGAGCTCAGCTCCTCGAGGCGCGAGGCCTTGATTCCGCGCGCGTCCAGCTCGCACAGCAGGATCTCGAGCTCGGCGTTGCCGGCGCCGCGCCCCATGCCGGTCACGGTCGCGTCGAGGAAGCTCACGCCGCGCTCGATCGCGGCCAGCGTGTTTCGCACCGCCAGCGACTTGTTGTTGTGGGTGTGGATGCCGATGGCGCCGTTCCAGCCGGCGGCCAGTGCATCGATCACGCGCTCGACCTCGGTGCCATCCATCGAGCCGAAGGAATCAGCGAAGTAGAGCACCTCGACCGTGTCCCACGCTGCCACTTCGCGCGCGAGCGCGGTGATCTGCCCGGCAGGTTTGCCGGCGGCCTGCATCATGTTCAGCCCGACGCGGTAGCCCAGCTCGCGCAGGCGTGCCGCCAGCGCGCGGCAGTTCGCGATTTCGCCCAGGTGCGCGGCGATGCGCACCCACTCGACGCGGGAGCGATCGCGCGGCTGGAACAGCGCATCGACCGCCGCGGCCGGCGCGAGTCCGCAGCCGAGCAGTGCCTTGGCGTCGACCATCACCGCGAGCGCGGGACCGGCGGGCACGGCCAGGGTGTCCAGGAACGCGTCGGTCGAATAGGCGTAGGGACCGAGGAAGCTTGCCTGGGGGAAATTGCGGAAGCCGATCTCCACGATGTCGACGCCCGCCGCCGCCATGGCCCGCAGGTAGTCCTCGGCGAGATCGCGCGCAAAGCACCAGTTGTTGTAGTAGCCGCCGTCGCGGAGCGTGCAGTCGAGAATGCGGAGCGTCATGGCGAATGCGTACCGGATGAGCCGAAACGGCGCGGCCGGCAGCGGCGCGCGTCATGGGTGACTCGGCCCATTATATGGGCCGTCCGTGGCACCGGACACCCCTCGGCGGCGGTAGAAATTGCAGGCCGCCTCGCGCGCCTCAGGCGCGGCACGCTTGCACGACGCGCCGCGCGTGCTGCGTGGCGCGCTCCAGGTCCTGCTCCGGCGTGAAGCTGTAGGCGGGCAGGAACCCCTCGGCGAGATCCGAAGCCGAGCCGTGGCGGAAGAGATAGGAATAGAACGCGTCGAAGCTGCGCGGCAGGCGTATCAGCCGGCTGTCGACGATGCGCCTGGCCAGTGCGGCCAGCCAGCCCGTGCGCACGCGTCCGTCGTCGATCGGGGCGGCGGCGAGGATCAGCCGGTGCCAGCGCTCGTAGAGCGCGTTGCGCATCGGCAGGCGGTATATCGCGAGCGCCTTTCCCTCGCGCACCACGTCGCAGATCATCGAGACGCTGTCGCCGGTGACGATGAAGCGTGCGCACTGCGCCAGCGCCTCGGCGTAGTCGGAGGTGGTGTGCGCGCCGGGCTGCCAGGCACACAGGCGGGAGCTGCCCGGCAGGTTGGCGCTGAACCACGCGCAGACATCGGCCGGCGTGCGCCGGCTGGTCACGATGCGAAGCGGCGCGCCGCCGCCGTGCAGCGTGGCCAGGCGCATCATCTCGTGTGCCTCGGGTACCCCGAGGCGGAAGCTGCGCGTGGGGCCGCCGATGAGCAGGGCCGTTTCCGTGGCAGCGGCATGACCTGGCGGCGCGGGCGCCGCGGCGGGGGCATTCACGCGCCGCAAACCGTCGTCCAGCGGCAGCGCGATGCGCACGATGCGCGGATCGTGCGCGGTGATGTACTGGCACGAGGCGATCACCAGCGCGAATTCGCGCAGGTAGCGCGGCTGGCGCCCGATCAGGATGATGCGCGTGTGCCCCCCCGAGCGGCGCCGTATCCACAGCGCCGCCATCGTCGGGCGGCGGCCGATCGTGATGATCACCTCCGGCCATGGCGGCGCGATCGCGTCGGAGCGCGCGAGATCGATGTGCGCGACGCTGGGGCGAAAGAAAGGCTTGCCCTTCGCGAACCTGGACTTCGGATAGACGAAGCGCGTCTGGTACGGGTAGCCGAGATTGTCGGCCAGGCTGAAGACCTGCTTGTTGTCGCCCTGCTTGTCGGCGAGCAGCAGCCAGATCACGGGCCGCGCTCCCGGTGTCTCCTTCGGTTCGGTGTCGTGCATCAGCGCAGGATCCCCTCGCGGTAGAGGCGCCACATCAGGCCCCAGACGAAGATCAGCGGGTACTTGCGCACCCGTGGCGGGATCACCACGGGCCTGCCGCTGTGGCGTTCGAGCTTCCAGGCAATGTAGTCGAAGCCGCCCTCGAAGGTGAGCAGGGCCTTCAGCAGCCGCGCGACGGACAGCAGCTTTCCCTGCACGCGCCGCAGTCCCCAGGCGAATGCGGCCGCGCGTCGCTGCGCCGGCGGTATCGTCGCCGAGTAGCGCTCGCCATCGATCGCGAGCGGCCAGCGCAGCGCCGCCGCGGCCTCGCGCGTCGCGCTGCTGAAATACTCCGCGCCCATCGCCACCAGTGTTCCCGAGCGCTTGCCGCTCTCGGCGCGCAGTTCGGTCGCGTAACTCAGCGCGAGCGCATCGGTCCACAGTGAAGCGACGGTGCCACTCGCGGCTATCGCTGGCAGCGCGCGATCGAGGAAGGTGATCGTGGCCGTGCGCAGCGCCGCGCGAACCCGTTCCAGCGTGGTCTCGTCGCGATGGTGCGCGATCGCCACGGGCTGGCAGAAGCGACCCCAGATGTAGGATTCGAACCAGTTGCGCGAGACGCCGCGCTCGAGGTCCGCCATGGAGAGCACGGCATACTTGCAGCGCACGGTTCCGTTTGCAGTCCCGGTCTGCAGGTAGTAGACGTTCGGCGCCAGCGCGCGGTTCGCGGCCGCCGCGCGCCGCGTGCGGTGCGCGCCGCGATAGTCGCGCACGATCACGTACAGATCGACCAGCCCGTCGTGGAGGTCGCCGCTGCGCAGGCAGGAACCGTAGAACAGCACCGCATCGACGGCGCCTGCATGACGCGATTGCAGCGCGCCGAGCAGCGCCGCGAGCGCGGCGCGTGCGCGCTCGTCGCCCTGGTACAGCGGACCGAACACCGGCATGGCTCAGATCCTCAGGAAGCGGGCCGTGCCCGCGCAGCCGACACGCATCGGCGCGTCTTCCGGCGCCGGGTGGTGCAGTTCGCCGTCGAGCGTGAAGGCGCTGCGGAAGTCGAGTTGCACCGAATCCAGCCGCGCGCTGTGGTAGCCGTTGTCGCGGCTCATGAACGCCGCGGCGCGGCCGCGCAACAGTGAGGGCAGGGCGCGCGCGAAGTGCGCGGCGTGGCGTTCGATCGCGGTGAAATACAGGCGCCCGTCGCCGGCGCCCCAGAACGGGTGGATGCCGAGGAACAGGCGCTCCAGCGCGCTGATCACCAGCAGCATGAACTCGCCGTCGCGGCATTCCGCGCCTTCGGGCGTGATTCCGATGCGCAAGGACTCGCCGAAGCCGTCGTGGCCATGGACCATGCCCCACAGCGTGCGGATCATCGCCACGCCGGAGCTCAGTTCGCTGCGCATGCCGCGCGCGCGCACCTGCTCCTGCCAGTACTCGATGCCGTCGACCACCGCGCCCGCGCCGAATACCAGCCCGCAGCCGAGCGGCGCGCCGCTGGCGCCGCTCACGCCGATCACGGGGCGCTGCGCGACCACCGCCCGGGCATCGCCGCGATGCATCCACCCGAGCAGCTTCAGGATCGATTCGCACAGGCCGCCGCGGATGCCGACATCGCCCACGGTCACGTTCGTGGTGCCGCCGGGCAGTGCGCACAGCAGCGGTGGCGAGGCGAAGGGCGAGGCGTGCATCAGTGCCGTCAGCACATGCGCCACGCTGCCGTCGCCGCCGTTGATGCCGACGATGCCGATGCCGTCTTCGGCGAACGCTGCCAGCGCGCCCGGTATCGCGGCACTGTCCTCGGTGACGATGTGGCGCACACAGCCGGATGCTTCCAGCAGCCGGCGTACTTCGGCCAGCTGCCGGCGGTTGCGGCCGCTGTGCGGGTTGGTGATGACGCCCAGGCGCGGCGCGGCGCCCGTTCCGGTCGGGAATCCGCGGGCTGTGGCGGGCGTGGGTGCGTGCATGATGGCTGCGAGTGTAGTGGCGCGGCGCGCGGCCAACGGGGCTAGCCGGCGCAGCCGGGCACGAGTTCGGCGCGAGCCAGGTCCGCGGGGACCGTGCCCACCCGCAGCCAGGTGCCCTGGATGCGCAGCGGCAGTCCGCTCTCGGTATCGATGAAAATCGCGAGGTCCCCGGTCAGTTCCAGCAGGCTGAAGGCTTCCTTCTCCGCGGCGGTCCCGAGCAGGCGCGGCATCACGGCGACACGCTGCGCCTGCCGCGGTTCACGGACGCTGCGTTCCTTCCCGTCGACGACGAGGCGCAGGTTGATGTCGATGCTGTCGGTGGGCGAGGCGGCGAGCCGCACGTGGTAGAGCTGCGTGTCGGTGAACACCAGCTGATCGGAGGCCTTGCGGCCCGCGCGAACCAGTTCGGCCGCGCGCGCCACCAGCATGACGGGCGTGAGCACGGGAGCGCCCGCCTCGGGGTGCGCGGGATAGGGAATCAGCGCGGCGCTGCGCGGGGTCCACCGGGCCTCGTCCCCGGGCTCCAGCCGCTCGCGCCAGACGCCGTTGCCGAGGAAGCGGTGGGTCTTGAGGCGGCTGTTCTTGCCCTCGCTGAGGCGCCGGGACTGCAGCACCCCCAGCGTCTGCGGGTCGAACCAGGTGTCCAGCTCGCCCGTGTTGCTCATCGCTGCGAAGGTCGCGTGGATCCTGCCGACCTGCGCTCCCTGCGGTTGCAGCGCCTCGCCTTGCTTCGGCGCGAAGAGGCCCGCGCGTGCCAGCGGCACGGGCGGTTCGTATCGCAGCGTCGATGAGGCGCCCAGCCAGCCGTTGCTGGCCGAGAAGCGCAGCTCGCGCCAGCACTGCGTGCCGGTGGCGAGGGCAGGCGCGGCGAACAGCGCGAGCAGCAGTCCGGCGATACGAAGGCGCGCCGAGGCGGACGGTCGTTGTTCCGATGGCTGGACGTACGTTGCAGTCATGGCGGCTATTGAAGCCGATCAGCGGGGGATTGCACGGTAATTTTCCGGATTGCGGTTTGCGCGCCGGATGCCGGTGCCGTTCGACACTCGGCCGCGAGACTGCAGTGGTCGGTCTGGGATTGCCAGCTTCGTGGCGCAGGGACTGGAACGAAAAAGGGGCCGGCTTACGCTGACCCCTTCGTCTACCACTGCAATGTGGCTCCGCCTGTTGGGCTCGAACCAACGACCCGCTGATTAACAGTCAGCTGCTCTACCTGCTGAGCTAAGGCGGAATAAACCGGTGCTCGTCGAGGCCGCGTATCTTAATGAGGGGGTGGGGCGAGGTCAATACATCTGCAAGGCGGTATTAAGTGGCATCGCGATCCCGCTCACGCTGGCGGGCGCGCGGGCTGGGGGCGCTGCTGCACAGCCGGTCCGGCGCGGGCAATCGCGGATTGCGTTCTGCGGGTAGAATGGGCGCTTTGCGCCATCGCAGTGACGATGCGACTTGCCCGAAGGCCCCGGAAGACACCGAAATTCCATGAAGCGATTCACGATTCACGCCGCGTTCGAGCCGGCGGGAGACCAGCCCCAGGCGATCGACGAACTGGTCGACGGCATCGAGTCCGGCCTGCTCGCGCAGACGCTGCTGGGCGTGACGGGGTCGGGGAAGACCTTCACCGTGGCGCATGTGATCGAGCGCATCCAGCGACCCGCGATCGTGCTGGCCCCGAACAAGACGCTGGCCGCGCAGCTCTACGGCGAGTTCCGCGAGTTCTTCCCCGAAAACGCGGTCGAATATTTCGTCTCCTACTACGACTACTACCAGCCCGAAGCCTACGTACCGTCCTCCGATACCTTCATCGAGAAGGACGCCTCGGTGAACGAGCACATCGAGCAGATGCGGCTGTCGGCGACCAAGGCGCTGCTGGAGCGCCCGGACGCGATCGTCGTGGCCACGGTCTCCGCGATCTATGGTCTCGGCGACCCGGGCTCCTACCTCAGGATGGTGGTGCACATCGACCGCGGCGACACGATCGACCAGCGCAACCTGCTGCGGCGCCTCGCCGAGCTGCAGTATCAGCGCAACGATGTCGAATTCCACCGCGGCACCTACCGCGTGCGCGGCGACGTGATCGACATCTTCCCGGCGGAATCCGACCAGGAGGCCGTGCGCGTCGAGCTCTTCGACGAGCAGGTCGAGCAGATCACGGTGTTCGATCCGCTGACCGGTGCGGTGCTGCGCAGCCTGCCGCGGGTCACGATCTACCCCAAGACGCACTACGTCACGCCGCGCGACACCCTGCTCGGGGCCATCGACAAGATCGAGGCCGAGCTGCTGGTGCGCCTGGCGGAGCTGCGCGCCGCCGACAAGCTGGTCGAGGCACAGCGCCTCGAGCAGCGTACGCGCTACGACGTCGAGATGATCCGCGAGCTCGGCTACTGCACGGGCATCGAGAACTACTCGCGACACCTCTCGGGCGGCGCCCCCGGTGAGCCGCCGCCGACGCTGTTCGACTACATCCCGAAAGACGCGCTGGTGGTGGTGGACGAGTCGCACGTCACGATTCCTCAGCTCGGCGGCATGTACAAGGGCGACCGCTCGCGCAAGGAAACACTGGTCGAATACGGGTTCCGCCTGCCATCGGCGCTGGACAACCGGCCGCTGCGCTTCGAGGAATGGGAGCGCCGCGTGCCGCAGCTGATCTACGTCTCCGCGACCCCCGGTCCCTACGAGATGGAACACAGCGGCCGCGTGGTCGAGCAGGTCGTGCGGCCAACCGGTCTCGTGGATCCGCAGATCATCGTGCGGCCTGCGTCGTCGCAGGTCGATGACCTGCTCTCCGAGATCCGCGTGCGTGTCGCGCAGGCAGAGCGTGTGCTGGTCACGGTGCTGACGAAGCGCATGGCCGAGGACCTCACCGAGTACCTGCACGAGCATGGCGTGCGCGTGCGCTACCTGCATTCCGACATCGAGACGGTGGAGCGCGTCGAGATCATCCGCGACCTGCGGCTCGGGGAGTTCGATGTGCTGGTCGGGATCAACCTGCTGCGCGAGGGACTCGACATGCCCGAAGTGTCGCTGGTCGCGATCCTGGATGCGGACAAGGAAGGCTTCCTGCGCTCCGAGCGCTCGCTGATCCAGACCATCGGGCGCGCGGCGCGCAACCTCAATGGCACCGCGATCCTCTACGCCGACAACATGACCGGCTCGATGCAGCGCGCCATCGGCGAGACCGGGCGCCGGCGCGACAAGCAGCTGCGCCACAACGCCGAACACGGCATCGTGCCTGTGGGTGTGAAGAAGGAGATCACCGATATCCTCGAGGGCGCCTACGGCGCGGCGCAGCGCGGACGCGGTCGTCAGCGCATGGCCGCGGAGCCGCAGGCCGATTACCACCATGCCGAGGACATGCGACCGGCCGAGGTCAATCGCGAGATCGCGCGCCTCGAGGAGCGCATGTACCAGCATGCGAAGAACCTCGAGTTCGAGGAAGCGGCGCGGGTGCGCGACCAGCTGGTGGCACTCAAGGAGAAGCTGTTTGTCAGCGCGTGAGGGGCCTGGCTGCCCGATGGCGGTGTCGCACTGCGGGCAATATTTCGGGACCCTGCTGCTACTACAATGCAGTCGTTATCCGCTCGCCGCGAACCCTTCAACTCCGGTTGTTCGCGCATTCATTGTCGGAATTCGTTGCAAATGATCGGAAATGTGCTGCTGCGGGACAACCCACTGGTTCTTGTCGACGTAGGCGCCAGCGGAGGACTGGATCCGCGGTGGGGTCGATTCACCACCGAATACAGGGCGATCCTGTTCGAGCCGGATCCGCGCGAATTCCAGCGCTTGAAGAACCAGAGTACTCCGAACCTCGTGGTTCTCCAGGCGGCACTCGCCGACGTTCCACGGAGCCTGGACCTCCACCTGTGTGTCAAGCAGGAGCTTTCGTCGCTGTTCGTGCCCAATTTCGAGTACCTGAAGAAATTCCGGAAAGTGGAGCGCTTCGACATTGCGAAGACCGTCCGGCTGCAGGCGGATACCCTCTGCAATCAGCTGAAGCTGAACGGGATTTCCGACATCGACTTCATGAAGCTCGATACCCAGGGCTCCGAGTTGATGATCCTCAAGGGCAGCGACGAATATCTGCAAGCGGCCGTCGGGATCGAGGTAGAGGTAGAGTTCTCCGCGGTCTATACGGGGCAGCCGCTGTTCGGCGAGGTGGATGCATTCGCGCGGGAGAAGGGGCTGGAGCTCTTCGACATAAGAAAGCGCTTCTGGAGGCGCGACGGATGTCCCAAGCGCAACGTCAGTCCGGGACAACTGGTCTTCGCCGACGCTCTCTACCTCAGGGCGCCAGAGAACCTGCTGGGCGCCGGACAGATGCCGGAGGACAAGATCATCCGTGCATTCTGCGTCTATCTCTCGTACGAGCGGGATGATCTCGCCCGGTTGCTGATGAGCGAGGCGAATACCCGCGGGATGCTGTCCCGCAGCAAACGTGAGTTGGCGGCCTCGGTGCTCGCCAGGTTCAGGAAGCGGAGGTTCCTGGGTCGTTTCATGCGCCGCTACAGGGTGGACAGATCGTTCTGACGCACGGTCCCGTCGCTGCTCCTGCCGTTCCCGGTTCTCGACGAATGCAGGCGCCCATGCGATGTGACGGCTTCTTTTCGGCGCCGGCAGCATCGTTCTGGACATTGCGCCGATGAAATCGCGAGAATTCGTCGGGTGGATGTTCACGACGCTGTTTTCGCCAGGTCTGGCAGACAATGGTACCGGCGCCACGTGGCGTCAACGATGTGATGGAGACGGATATGCCGGGTAATGGCCGCCTGATCAAGAAAGTGCGCGAGGCGCTGGCGCGCCTGCGCTATGGCGCTGGGTTCTCGCAGCAAGCCGAGGAGGCCGCAGTTCGCGCCGCGATCGAGGACGCGGGCCTGGATTGCGCGTCGGGGCTGCAGATCCTGAACAGCGTACTGCGCGAGTTGCACGGCCGGCCCTTCGATTTCGGCAAGGATTCAGTGCACTGGCTGGTATTCGCCTGCCTGAGCGATGCCTTTCCGGAGGCGGGACGGATACTCGAGATTGGCACCTTCGACGGGCAGTTCACCGCGATCCTCGCGCGGCTGTTCCCGGCGGCAGAAATCACCACGGTCGATCTCCCGGAGAGCGACCCCATCCTGCGCAGCACCTACAAGCGCGAGGTCGACGATGCGTATCGCCGCTTCGTCGCGAAGCGCGACGCGAACCTGGCGGCACCGAATATCCGCTTCCGCCAGTTCAATTCGGCGTTCCTGCTCGATCGTGTGCGCGGGCCGTTCGACCTGATCTGGGTGGACGGTGGCCACCTCTATCCGGAGGTCGCTTGGGACCTCGCGGCGGCGCATCACCTGTGTCGAGACGGGGGGCAGCTGCTCTGCGACGACGTGATTCCGGCGCCCGACGGTCCGCGCACGGCCTATGTCTCGCCGGACAGCTACCAGGTGCTGGACTATTTCGCCGTGAGAACGGGCGAGACGCTGCGCCTGTTCCTCAAGCGCTGCGCGTTCAAGCACGCCGGCGTGCCGCGCAAGCGAAAGTACATCGCGATGATGCGGCGCAAGGTCACCGAGTAGGGCGGCTCATATCGATTTGATGTTGATGATGAGGTTCCGCCGCATCAGTTCGGGGTCGGTGCTCTGCATCGGCCGCACCGAGTGCCAGGAGTTGAAGGTCTTGATGAAGATCACGCCGCTGTTCGGCAGGAATTCGAAGGTGTCCAGCACCTCCATGTCCTCGAAACCGGCCTGGCGGTTCAACTGGTTGTAGGCGAAGCGGGGATCCTTCGGTCGGTTGATGTCTATGCCCCCGCCGATGGCGGGGGTCCATTCGTTTTCGTCGATGACCGCCAGCGTCATGGTCACGATCTTGCTTGGCGTGTCGGTGTGGGGAAGGATGTGGCCGCCCGCGGCGGGCATCATCTGGAACTCCCAGGCGCCGGCGAAGCGCGCCCCGCGGTGCGAGCTCCTTCCGCGCAGCGTCGCCAGGACATTCTTCATCGTCTGACGGGCCTTCGACACGCCCTCGCGGTAGCCGAGGTCGATGTGATGGGCGGCAAGGGTCTGCATCACCTCGGTGACGAATGCTTCGCTGCGGACCCACGAGTCGAAGCGCGACCAGATCGGCGTGTCACGGATCACCGCGGCGAACTGTTCCGGATGGCATTTCTCGGACAGCGAGTACTTGTTGCCGAGACGCGGCACGTACTCGAAGAGTTCCCTTTTCGGCCAGTTCGCCAGCATCTCGGCATAGGCCGCCGCATCGACCATGGGCACCATCTGGCCGATGGGGAAGGGCTCGTAGCGGAATCTGAGGTTGTCGCCGATGAAGAATGTGGACATGCGTAACGGGCCCGGCTCCTGTGGCGCGGAGGGTCGCGAGGCCCAAGCCCCGCTCAGCTGGAGTGGAATGATATCGGGATTCGCGCTGACGGTGGATTCGTACAATTACCGTGCAGGACGGTGCCGGTGTTGGACCCTGCCTGCGCATAATCATTTGCACCCCGGAGCCGAGCCAGTATAATGCGCGCCTGCTCGCAGGCCCGTAGCTCAGTTGGTTAGAGCGCTACCTTGACATGGTAGAGGTCACCGGTTCGAATCCGGTCGGGCCTACCAAATTTGGAAAAAGTCCTCGCGCCACGGGGAGTTAGATGCGGTTCGCAACCCTTGCCTCGCTGCCATCCCGGCAGTGAACAAACGGAGAGCGAACAGCATGGCAAATGCTCAAAAACTCGCGCACGCAGACCTGCTGCGCGTGATCGACGCCCCGGTGCTCCGCGCCCGGTCCCTGACGTTCCGCGAACTGGTGGACGCCTACACTGCCGCCCGCCCACCCAACGGCCCGCGCGACTGCCGCCTGCGAAAATGGTTCGCCGTGTTCGGCCCGCGCCCCGCGTGGGAAATCACGGCCGAGGACGTGGTGGCGGTCCTCGACGCCTTGACCGATGCCGGCTACGCCCCGGCGACCGTGAACCGCGAGCACACCGATATTGCCGCCATCTACGGCTGGGCGATCAAGTTCCGCCGCCGCACGGGCGCCCCGGAGGGCTTCACCAATCCGCTCGCCGGCCGATCGAAGCTCAAGGAGCCGATGCGCCGGGTCCACGTCGCCGACGAAAAGGTCGAACGCCTGCTGAAGCTGGCGAAAGTCTCGACCTATCCCCGCATGTACGGGCTCGTGCTGGCGGCGCTCACCAGCGGCGCGCGGCGCAACGAGCTGCGCCGGATGACGTGGGGGAATACCGATCTGGACCGGGGCGTCGCGCAGGTCGGCCTCGATCACAAAAGCGGGGAGTGGCGCACGCTGCTGCTCGTGCCGGCGCTGGTGGCGGAGCTGCGCCGCTACGACAAGCCGGACCCGCAGGCGCTGGTATTCGCGCGCAAGCGCAACGCCTTCGAACCCTACGACGAGCGCCGGGAGTGGCGCCGCCTGCGCGGGGAGATCGGCGAGCCCGCGCTGCACTGGCATGACCTGCGGCATATCTGTACGGCCCGCCTGCTGCGCTCCGGGGCGTCCCTGCACGTCACCAGCAAGGTGCTAGGCCACACGGACGCGCGCATGGTCTCCCGGCGCTACGGCTCGCTGGAAACCGGCGATCTGCTGAAGGCCGTGACGGCCGCGAACGGGTCGCTGGCGTGACCGGCTACGATCCGGTCGACTTCCGGCACGGGCTCGACGTGCTGCGCACCCGGCTCGCCGAGCTGGACGCGCTCGGCTACGACGATCAGGACCGCGTGGACCGGTTCCACGCGGAGCTCGACGGCATCCTCGGCCGGATGATCGACCACCTCGCCGAAGTCGCCGGCAAGAGCACGGACGCCGCCGAGCTGATCCTGTGCCTCGCCAGCGGGCAGTACGGCGGGCACGTCGACCTCGCGCGCATCGAGGCGCTGCACAATGAGTTCGTCGCGCGGCGGGCCGTGCTTCATGCCGGGGAGGTCGACAAGATCCACGCCCAGCGACGCCGCGCCGCGACGCAAAAGCGCACCCGCAAGGCCGCGCACCCGTTCACCGCGCAACAACTGCGCGACCTCCTGCACGAGCTGGGGATGGATTTCGGCGAGCGCGGGCTGCCTAAGCGCCTCGCCGAAGAAATCCTCAATCAGACCGGCAAGCCCATCACCCCGAACCAGCTCCGCCGCCTCGTCACCGCCGCCAAGCGGCTCGCCCCCTCCCGCTGATTTGCCCCCGTTCGCGCGCCGACCTTCGGGCCGGCGCGGGCTTCTTTGCGCCCGAAATTCGCCCCGGTGCGCAATTAGCGCCGCTACGTGCGCATCGTTCACCGCCCCCGTTTTCCCTCGCGTAATTTCGATGGCGAACCGCAAATAGTCCCCGTGGCGCGAGGCGAAATGCGGTCATTCACAACGGAGGAAACAACGGATGACGGAGCAACAAGCTGTAGCCAGCCCGGGCGGGCTCGGCGACTGGAAGCCGCAAGAGGAGTGGCGGCGCCTGCACGCGGGTCACCTGTTCGAAACGCCGGACTCGTGGCAGTGGTTCATGCGCACGTACCGCAAGGAGCTGCTGGAAGCCGGCGCGATCGGGCTGATCGCCGGGCGCATCTTCGTACATGCGGAACGGATCGAGCCGGCGATTGAACGCGTGCTCACGACCCGCGCGCATCGCGTGTACGCGCCGAGGCAGGCGACCCGCCGGCCGGCCGAAGAATCCGCCGGCTGAATCGCAGACGTGCGCCGACCCCGCCGAGCTTGGCGGCGATGACGGGGGGCGCGAAGGAGACGCAACATGATACAGGAAGCACGATGCACAGACTGCGGCGCATGGTTCGCCCGGGAGGCCGGCGAGACGTGGAAGGTGCGCTGCCTCGATTGCTGGAAGGCCAGCAAGGCCGCGCGCGAGGGCGGCACGTGCCACGAGGGCGCGATGTGCCGGCGCTGCTACGAGGCCGGCGTGGCGGCGGGACGCAGCATCACCGCGACGGTGCTGGACAAGGTGCGCCTGCGCGAACTGATCCAGCTCGCCCACCCGGACAAGCACGCCGGCTCCGCGCTCGCCGTGCGCGTGACGGCGTGGCTCAACGATCAGCGGCGGGCGCTGCCATGAGCGCCGCCCCCGAAATACGCGACGCCTTGCGCTGGGTCTCACCAGACTGCGAGCGCGACACATGGGTCCGCGTCTTGATGGCGGTCAAGGCCGCGCTCGGCGACGCCGGCCGCGACGTGGCCGAAGCGTGGAGCCAGCAAAGCGACCGCTACAGCGCGCGGGCATTCGCCGACACGTGGCGCTCGATACGCGAGGGCGGCGGCATCACCGCCGCCTCGCTGTTCAAGCTGGCGCGCGAGGCCGGGATGCGACCCGACGAGGCGCCGCCCGTCGCCTTTGATCCCGTGCCCAGAGGTGCGCGCCAGCGCGCCGAGCCTGAGCGATCGACCGCCGACTACGCCCGGGACATTTGGGCGCGCGTGGCGCGATCGGACGCCGCCGTCGCCGCCCATCCCTACGGCGTGCGCAAGCGCATCCGCCACGCGGCCGGCGCGGGCCGCGCGACGGTATCGGGCCGGCTGATCGGCCGGAACGCCGACTGCCTCGTGGTCCCGTACCGAACGCTCGACGGCGAGCTCGTCGGCGTGGAGGTCATCAACGAGGCCGGCGCAAAGCAGACCTTCGGCAGCAAGGGCGTGCTGGTGCTGGGCAACGACCGCGAACCGGCGCTGACGCAGTTTGTGGTGGAAGGATGGGCCAGCGCCGCGCGCCTCGTGTTCGCGATGAATCGCGGCAACGCCTGCGCCTACGTGGCCGGGAGCAAGGGCCGGCTGGAGCGGGTCGCGCGGCAGGTAGCCGAGCGATTCCCCGCGCGGCAGGTGGTGATCTGTGCGGAGGTGGATCATGCATGACGGCGAGCTGCCGCCCAACGTGGCGCGCGTGACCCTGCCCGTCACCGAGGCGGGTAACGATTTCGCGGATTGGGGAGACGATCACGACGCCGTGGACGAATTCAACCGGCGCACGGCAGAGGCCGAGGAGGCGCTGCGCCGTCGCGACGAGGCGCGCCGAAAGGATCGCGAACAGGCGCGCATCATCGGCGAGGGCGTGCCAGAAAATCCGAGGATCGACGTGATCACGCCCGATGAAATGATCGAGCGGTTTGTGTTCCTGAGCGACGGGAGCCGCGTTTTTGATCGCACGCACCCGATGCACACGATGGTTCTCGCGGACGCGAAAAACGCCTACGCCGCGAGCAAGGTCAAGGTCGCCGAGGAGGGCGCGTTCAACAAGGACGGATCGGCGAAGGTGCGCGAGGTTCCCGCCATCGAGGTATGGCGCAAGAGCCCGGACCGGCTCGCCGTACACGGCATGACGTTCAATCCGGCCGCTGGTGAATTCTGCCTCAACCCGGACGGCGAGGCGTGCGTGAACACGTGGCGAGCGCACCGGCGCGAAGGCGCCTGCGCCGATCCGCAGATCATCGTCGACCATATCCGGTGGCTGTTCCTCGATCGGGCCGATGACTTCCTCGACTGGCTCGCGCATATCGAGCAATTCCCCGGCGAGCTGCCCCACACGGCATGGGTACATATTTCGTCGGCGACCGGCACGGGGCGCGGGACGCTGGCGAACGTGCTGGCGCGCGTATGGCCGGGAAATACCGCGCTGGGTCTCGACCTCCAGCAAATGCTAGGTAGCGGATTCAACGGCCGGCTATCGCGCAAGCTGATCGCGATCGTGGACGAGATACGCGAAGGCGGCGGCGAGCGATGGAATCACGCCGAGCGGATGAAGTCGATCATCACGCGGACCGAAAACGAGATCAATCCGAAGTACGGGCGCTGTTCGATGGAATTCAACTGCGTCCGCTGGCTGCTGTTTTCGAACTATCGCAGCGCGATCCCGATGGCTGACTCCGATCGCCGTTACGAGGTGATGATCAACGACAACCGGCCCAAAGACCTCGGCTACTACAAGGCGCTGCGCGACGCGGTGAACGACCCGGCCGTGGTGCTCGGCTTCGCGATGTTCCTGCGCGAGCGCGACCTATCTGGCTACAGCGCCGGGCGCCACGCGAAGGTGACTTCCGCGAAAGCTCAGGTAATCGCCAGCTCGCGCAGCGAGGTAGCCGAGGCGGTGATCGGCGTCATGGTTTCAAACCCGCGCTTTGACCTGTTCGACGTGGAAACGTTGTACGCGGCCGCAGGCGTCGAAAAGACGCGCAACGGCAGAGGTCCGGCCCAGATCGCGGCGGCGGCGGAGGAGGCGGGACTGGTGAAGCTGTGCCGCAAGCGGATGAACGGCAACCTGACCACCCTCTACGTCCGGCGCGACAGCGTGCCCGAGTGGATAGAGCGGGCTGCGATCGAAATCCCCGAGGAAAAGGTGCTGACCGTGACGAGCGGCCAGTCGAAACAGTGGTGACGGCCGATCTGTTCACGGTGATCACGGTGTTCACGGGAATCAGAAAGGCGGTAGAACAACAACATCAATTATTAGGGGTATATGCAAACCCGTGAACAGCGTGAACAGCGTGAACAACGAGGAGGGAAAACGATGAAGCCGAACAGGCAGGAGAGCGAGGGCAATCTCGCAAGTCACACCAAGCTGCGTAGTGCGGCCGTCCAACTGGTCGAAGCAATCGAGCTCCTCGGCGCGGATGACGAGGACGCCCGCGCAACGCACGCTGTCAACGCGATAGCCGGGCATGTAGCGGCCATCGCAAACGCCGTCGAGATTCTGACCTTCGAGGCCGGGACGGATGATACCGACTGGCTGGTCGATCGAGTCGGCGAGGCCATCACCGCCGGGCTGGCGCTCGCCGCCGCCAGCGTTTCGCGCCTGCAAGCCGCCGATCCCGAGCATGGTACGGGTATGCGTCCGCACATGAGGGCCGTGCCCGGAGCCAAGCCATGATCAGGTTCGACCGAAAGGACGAGTCAGCCGGCCGCGTGTGCTGCCGCTGCGGCGCGGAGTTCACCAGCGACCGCCGCCCGGTTGCCATAGTCGACCTCGACGCCCACCGCCGCCCACGGCCGCGCCGCGCGCGGACCGGCCGCATATGTAGCTACTGCGCCGGGGGAAGCGACCGATGACTGGACGCCCACGGAAGCCGCTCTCCGAGCTGTTCGCGGACCTGCTCGCGCCTGATTGCAGCGACGGCCGGCGCTGCGCCGAGTGTCAGCAGCCGTTCAACGATCTGCGCCCGCCCACGGAGCCCGTGGAGCTGCGCACGCTGGAGGCCGGGCGAACGGTGCCCCGGCTCCGCGTCGTGGCTTGGGGCTCGCTGTGCGCCGCCTGCGCGCGGGCGAGGATATCGACGACCACCCATGCCCAACGGAGGGCCAGATCATGACCATGCCGAACGACGACATTGAACGCGCCGACCTGCTCGACCGATTGGCCTGCGAGGATTGCGTCCGCACGTCGAGCGCGATGTTTCTGGAGGGCCATGTGTACTGCCACCACACCAAGATATTCCTGAGCGTGTCGCGCCCCGGGAACCATCGGAAACTCTCGGCGCTGATCGACGTGGAGCCGGCCGATCTCGGCGTCGCGATCATCGACGCGTTCGGCGAGGACGCGCTGCTCGCGATCATGAAAAACGGAGGCCACTTCCATGCTTGAACCGAAACGTTATAATGTAACCAATCCGCTGCGGAGCCGGGCTTCCCCGATCCCCGCGCCGGCCGACCCTCTCCGCCTCCCCGGGCTTCCCCGTCTAGGCGCGATGGCAACACCGACACCGATTTAATTTTCGGTTCGCGTGCTGCTCATTGCGCACCGAACCAAACGAGGAAGCTCACATGAAAACCCGTCAATACCTGACTGAAGCCGAGCAACAAGCGCTCGACGCGACGTGCCCGCAATTGCTGAACAGCAAGGTGGCGCGCTCCAATCACCCCGCCGACACTCACCGTTTCCGCGCAAGCCTGATCAACGAGTCTCGCCGCATCCTGTCCGCGTCGAAGTCTGAAGGCCGCAGCGCAACGAAGTCCGAGCTCGCCGCCGTCGACGGCATCCACAAGCTCATCGAGAACGTCGATTTACAGCTTGAAGCCGACAAGCTCGTGCAAGACGGCGATGGCGTGACCCCGGCAACCCGCATCTTCACGAACCAGCAAAAGGTCGCGCGCACCCGCTCCGATCACGAGCTGGCAGGGCTGACGCCCGGACACTTCATGAAGGCGATGCTCTTGGGCACCGATGACCCGGCTCTCCGCAACGCGCTCTCCGAAGGCTCCGATGCTGGCGGTGGTTACAGCGTTCCGAGCGTCGTCACCGAAGGCTTCATCGACGCACTTCGCGCGCAGAGTGTGTGCATCAAGGCGGGCGCCGGTACAGCAATTTTGAACAGCATGAAAACGACGATTGCGACGATCGCCAGCGACCCCGTCCCGGCGTGGCGTGCAGAAAACGCGGCCGTTACCGAATCGGCGCCAACGTTCGGTTCCGTGGTACTTCAGGCTCGTTCGCTGGCCGTGCTGGTGAAAGTCTCGCGCGAGTTGGTGGAGGACTCCATCAACATCGAGGCGATGTTGCAGGCGTGCCTCGCTGGCGCTCTGGCTGGCGAGCTGGACCGCGTGGCGCTGATGGGTAGCGGAACGGCGCCGGAACCGAGGGGCATTTTCAACACCTCCGGCATCGGCAGCGCCAGCATGGGCACGAACGGTGCGGTGATCAACAGCTTCGATGAACTGGTCGCCGCTGCGCTCGCGATCGCCAGCAACAACGGTGCGGCGAACGGGGCGGTTATGGCTCCTCGCGAGTATTTCAAGCTTGGCGCGATGCAAGACGCGACGTACCAACCGTTGAACCGCCCGCGCGTGCTGGACGACGTGCCGTTCCACGTGACGACCGCCATGCCAACGACGATGACGCAAGGAACTTCCTCGGTTGCCAGCGCGATTATCGTCGGCGACTGGACCAAGCTCGTGTTCGGAATCCGGAGCGATCTGCGCATTGAACTGTTGCGGGAAACCTTCGCGGGCAATCTGCAATACGGGTTCCTCGCGCACTTGCGGGCCGACGTTGCTGTAACGCAACCGGGGCTGTTCCACCGCACGATTGGCATCACGCCTACCTGATCGCGCGCTCGCGCGTAGTGGCCGGTCGGCGGTGCCACTCTAAACGAACACCGACCGGTGCGGATTCGGAGGGCCCTTCAGAGCCCACGTGTCGAAGGCCGCACCCGTAGACCGCACGTCACGCGGGAGGCTGGAGGGAAGGCGAGCTGCCCGAACTCCGGCCGATCACCCGCCCGCCTCGGATTACTCCCCCTGCCGAGGCGAGGCGAGTGGTTTTCTGGTTACTAGCCGGAGATGGGGAGGGGGGAATCGGACCTTTAGCTCCAAAAACAAGAGACCGCAGCCCACGCCGTTTGCTTACCAGCGCGAAAACAGGAGCCAGAAATGAGCGGAGAAACTCACACCCGCACCTGCACCTACTGCCACGTCAAGCTGCCCGAATATTCTGGAGTCGGCAGGCCCACGAGCTACTGCGGCGAGCCGTGCCGACGTGGCGCCGAGCTGGAGATCAGGCGCGTGAACCTTCGCGTTGACCGGCTGGAGAACGAGCTCTCACACGTCCGGACGCACGGCGAGCAAAGCGCGCTCGCGGTTATCGGCGGCGCTGAAGATGCTATGACCCGGATCGGTGCCGAGCTCGACCGCCAGCGGGCCCGGCTCGCGGAGCTGCTGGCCGGCGAAGCGTGAGGAGGCCGCGATGCACGAGTCCGACCATGCGCGCCTGTCTCTTGTCTCGTGGGCAAAATGGCAGGCTGCCGGGAAGCCGCTGCATTTTTCTCCGTACGGCGAGTCGATCGGCGCCCGCGACGTGTTCATCCCGAAGAACCGCCGCCGCTTCCGCACCGATGAACCGCTATGGCAGGAATCCGAGGAGCCCGGCGAGATTGACGCGGCCGTCGCCGAGCTCATGAAGATCGACTCGCGCCTGCACGGCGCTCTGAGCGATCACGAGCGGCGCGTTCTCCTCGCCGCCGTGGTTCCGCTTGGCCGACCCGCTCCCGCTGCTGAGCGAGCTGTCGCGGCCGGCGTCGACGTGGATACGCTCCGGGCTATCAGGCGGCGCGCGCTGGCGCTGATCGGCTGATCGACTGATCAGTGGGCCCGGCCGCGCCGGATGTATTCCGAAAGCATCTCAGTCAGAACCGCAACCGCTTCGTCGATCCGATCGGGTGGCGCTTGGTACTCGACCAGCGTGTCGAGGATGCCGAGCGCGCCACGGATTGCGGCGATCAGTTGGGCTTGCGTAAGTGGCGGGTCGTCGTCGTGCATGGGCGATAAGCGTAGACCATAACCGGCGCCTGCCCGCGTGGACGCTGACTCTGAAGTATTCCTCGACCGAACCCTCGACCGAACCCTCGACCGGGCTCTCGACCGGGCCGTCGACCGGGCCGTCGACCTCCTCGTCTACCTGCTGACCGGCCGGCGCTGACCCGGGATTACTCCGGGCCGGCGCCATCCCTTCGAATACTCTCCGCGATGACCTGCCCGCGCTCCACCCGGGCGGCGGCTCCCACCTGATCCGCTGACGCTTCCGTCGAGCCTGTAGCCCGAACTGGCTATGCCGGTGCCGGGCGTCTATAGCCGAATCTTGCTACGTTTTCGCCGCTGATCTCGCCGTTCCTCTTTGTGCGCTACCGTGTATAATCGCGGGCTGGGTTAGCACGACCGCGCCTAAATTTTCCTTGACATGGTAGAGGTCACCGGTTCGAATCCGGTCGGGCCTACCACTTCCAGTCCCTGGAAGTCTCCGCTCCGGCGGGGTTGGCACAGAGTCGAGTTCGCAACACGTATCGGTGGAGAAGAGGCCTCTCGTCAGGGTCACCACCGCGGGGGATTTCCGCATGTCCGTCTCAGTCACCCTGCCCGATCGCAGCCAGCGTCATTTCGATGCGCCCGTCACCGTCCATGAAGTCGCCGCCAGCATAGGGGCCGGTCTTGCCAAGGCCGCGCTCGGCGCGCGCGTCGACGGCAAACTGGTCGACACCTCCTACACCATCGCGCACGATGCGTCGCTCGCCATCGTTACCGAAAAGTCCGACGACGCGCTGGAGATCATCCGCCACTCCACTGCGCACCTGCTGGCGCAGGCGGTGAAGGCGCTGTTCCCCTCGGCGCAGGTCACGATCGGCCCGGTGATCGAGGACGGCTTCTATTACGATTTTGCCTTCGAGCGTCCCTTCACGCCCGAGGACCTGGCCGCCATCGAGAAGAAGATGGAAGAGCTGGCCGCCGCCGACATTCCGGTCGAGCGCAGCGTGATGCCGCGCGACGAGGCCGTGGCCTTCTTTCGCGGCATGGGCGAGGAGTACAAGGCCGAGATCATCGCGAGCATCCCGCAGGGTGAAGACCTCTCGTTGTATCGCCAGGGAGATTTCATCGATCTCTGCCGCGGGCCGCACGTGCCGAGCACCGGCAAGCTGAAGGCCTTCAAGCTGACCAAACTGGCCGGCGCCTACTGGCGCGGCGATTCGCGCAACGAGATGCTGCAGCGCATCTACGGCACCTCCTGGGTGGACCCCAAGGCGCTGAAGGCCTACCTGCATCGCATCGAGGAGGCCGAGCGCCGGGATCACCGGCGCATCGGCAAGAGGCTGCGTCTGTTCCACACCCAGGAAGAAGCGCCTGGCATGGTGTTCTGGCATCCGCGCGGCTGGGCCGTCTACCAGGCCATCGAGCAATACATGCGCGCCAAGTTGCAGCGCCGCGGCTACCAGGAAATCCGCACCCCGCAGGTGGTGGATTTCAGCCTGTGGCAGCGCTCGGGCCACGCCGACAAGTTCGCGGAGAACATGTTCGCGCTGAAGAGCGAGGAGCGGGACTTCGCCGTCAAACCCATGAACTGTCCCTGCCACGTGCAGATCTTCAATCAGGGCCTGAAGAGCTATCGCGACCTGCCGCTGCGGCTGGCGGAATTCGGCTCCTGCCACCGCAACGAGCCCTCGGGTTCGCTGCACGGCCTGATGCGGGTGCGCGGCTTCACGCAGGACGACGCGCACATCTTCTGTACCGAGGCGCAGATCCAGGCGGAAGTGGCACAGTTCATCGATCTGCTGCACGAGGTCTATGCCGATTTCGGTTTCAGCGACGTGATCTACCGCCTGTCGACACGCCCGGCGAACCGCGTTGGCAGCGACGAGATCTGGGACAAGGCCGAGCAGGCGCTGGCCGACGCGCTGAACGCGCAGGGTCTGGCGTGGGAACTGTTGCCCGGCGAGGGCGCCTTCTACGGTCCGAAGATCGAGTTCTCGCTGCGCGACTGTATCGGCCGGGTCTGGCAGTGCGGCACGATCCAGGTCGATTTCTCGATGCCCGGGCGCCTCGACGCGCAGTACGTGGCCGAGGATGGCAGCCGCCAGACGCCCGTAATGCTGCATCGCGCGGTGCTCGGTTCCTTCGAACGCTTCATCGGCATCCTGATCGAGCATCACGAAGGCGCTTTCCCCGCGTGGCTCGCCCCGGTGCAGGCGGTGGTGATGAATATTACCGACGCCCAGCGTGAATACGCCCTTAAAGTCGAAGAGTCCTTGAAAAACAAGGGGTTCAGGGTCATTTCCGACTTGAGGAACGAGAAGATCGGCTTTAAAATCCGCGAGCACACTCTCGACAAGCTGCCTTTCCTGTTGGTTGTAGGGGATCGGGAGGCAGAAACGGAAACCGTGGCCGTACGGACCAGGCGCGGCGACGATCTGGGCACGATGACTCTCGCGGAGTTCTCTGCCCACCTCGGCGCGGCGCTGCGCCGTCGCGGCCAATCAGCATTGGAAGGTTGATAAACAATTGAAATCTGACAACAAAAAGCTTGCGGTCAATGGCGATATTCGCGCCCGCCAGGTGCGTCTGATCGGCGCCGAAGGCACGCAGCTGGGGATTGTGCCGATCGATGAGGCGCTGAGGACGGCCGAACAGGCGGGACTGGACCTGGTCGAGATTGCGCCCGATGCCGAGCCTGTGGTGTGCAAGATCATGGACTTCGGAAAGCATATTTTCGAAGCCAAGAAACAGAAGGCTGCTTCAAAGAAGAAGCAGAAGATCATTCAGGTAAAGGAAGTGAAATTCCGGCCAGGGACGGAGGAGGGGGATTACCAGGTCAAACTACGCAACCTGGTACGTTTCCTGGAGCAAGGAGACAAGGCCAAGGTGACGTTGCGTTTCCGGGGTCGCGAAATGGCCCACCAGGAGATCGGGATGCAGCTTATCAAGCGCATCGAAGGCGATCTCGAGCCGCTTGCGGTGGTGGAACAGCACGCGAAGATGGAAGGCCGTCAACTCACCATGGTGCTGGCACCGAAGAAGAAGAAGTGAGCTTGCTCGCTTCTGTTGCGTTGCAGTCGAAAAGCAAATGCGGAGTTCTAGAAAATGCCGAAGATGAAAGTACATAGCGGAGCGGCGAAGCGCTTCAAGAAGACCGGCGACGGTTACAAGCGCAAGCATGCCAACAAGAGCCACATCCTCACCAAGATGACCACCAAGCGCAAGCGTCAGCTGCGTGGCACCGACGCGTTCAGCCCCGCCGACGAGGCGAAGGTCGGACGCATGCTCGGTGACCGGTGATATCAAGCAATCTGACCTGAGGATTTGACTCATGCCCCGTATCAAGCGTGGCGTCGTTGCCCGACGCCGACACAAGAAGATTCTCGACCGCGCCAAGGGTTACTACGGTGCCCGCAGTCGCGTGTATCGCGTTGCCAAGCAGGCCGTCATCAAGGCCGGCCAGTACGCCTACCGTGACCGTCGCCAGAAGAAGCGCCAGTTCCGTGCGCTGTGGATCACGCGTATCAATGCGGCCTCCCGCGCCAATGGCCTGACGTATAGCCGCCTGATCGCCGGGCTGCGCAAGGCCGCGATCGGCCTGGATCGGCGCGTGCTGGCGGATCTGGCCGTGCATGACAAGGACGCGTTTGCGTCGATCGTCGAGAAAGCGAGGGCGGCTCTCGCCTGAACCCTGGCGCGTGCCGCGGCCGCGGCGCACGTCCGTCGTCGATCATTCGGACAAGGTAGGGAAAGGGCGCGAGTTCTTTCCCTATTTTTTTGTACCCGGCATGGCCATCGCGGCCCGGCCCATTCTGCCAGAGGAAGCTTCGGTATGGATGAATTGACGCAAACGGTTTCCGGCGCGCTCGCCGCCGTTGCGACCGCCGCCTCGCTCGCCGAGCTCGACGAACAGCGGGTGCGTTACCTCGGCAAGAAGGGCGAACTGACCCAGCATCTGAAGCAGCTGGGCCAGCTGGATCCCGACGCGCGCCGCGCACGCGGCGCCGAGATCAATGCGCTGAAGGAGCAGCTCGAGCAGGGGCTCGCGGCGCGCAAGGAGCAACTGGAGGCGGAGGAACTGACGCGCAAGCTGTGGAGCGAGCGTGTCGATGTGACCCTGCCCGGGCGCCGCCAGGCCATGGGAGGCCTGCATCCGGTCACCCGCACCATCGAGCGCATGGAGGCTTTCTTCGAGTCGGTCGGCTTCGAGGTGGTCGAAGGGCCGGAGATCGAGGACGACTGGCACAACTTCGAGGCGCTGAACATCCCGCCGGAGCACCCCGCGCGCGCGATGCACGACACCTTCTATATCGACCCGACGACCGTGCTGCGCACGCACACCTCGCCAGTGCAGGTGAGGGTCATGCAGTCCACCGAGCCGCCGATTCGCGTAATCTGCCCGGGGCGCGTGTACCGCTGCGACTCGGACCTGACGCACTCGCCGATGTTCCACCAGGTGGAAGGGCTGGTGATCGCCGAGGGCACCGGCATGCCGGATCTCAAGGGCACGGTAGTCGATTTCCTGCGCGCCTTCTTCGAGCGTGATCTCGCGGTGAAATTCCGGCCTTCCTATTTCCCGTTCACGGAGCCTTCCGCCGAGGTCGACATGCAGTGCGTGATCTGCGGCGGCGGCGGTTGCCGCGTCTGCAAGGGCACCGGTTGGCTGGAGATCATGGGCTGCGGCATGGTGCATCCGCGCGTGCTGGAGATGTCGGGCATCGATGCCGAGCGTTTCACCGGCTACGCCTTCGGCATGGGCGTCGAGCGTCTCGCAATGTTGCGATATGGCGTCAATGACTTGCGGCTGTTTTATGAGAATGATCTGAGGTTTCTCAGGCAGTTCAATTAAATCAAAGTATTACGAGATAAACCTAAAGTAATTTAAGCGGTCAGCAGCCGCGACTGGTGGGCAGATGAAGTTCAGCGAAAAGTGGTTGCGTGAGTGGGTGGACCCGGCGCTGTCGACGCAGCAGTTGGCAGACCAGTTGACGATGGCGGGACTCGAGGTCGATGCGATCACGCCGGCCGGCGCTAGGGTGAGCGGCGTGGTGGTCGGCGAGGTGCTCGAGGTCGCGCGTCATCCGGACGCCGAGCGCCTCAGCGTCTGCCGTGTCTCGGACGGTCGCGGCGAATACCAGGTGGTCTGCGGCGCGAGCAACGTGCGCGCCGGGCTGCGGGTGCCCTTCGCGCGTGAAGGCGCGGAGCTGCCGGGGCTGAAGATCAAGCGCGCCAAACTGCGCGGGGTCGAATCCTGCGGCATGCTGTGCTCGGCCGACGAGCTCGGTATCACGAGCCGTGTCGACGGCCTGCTGGAGTTGCCGGCCGACGCGCCGGTGGGCGAGGACATCGTCGCGCTGCTGGCGCTGGACGACCAGGTCATCGAGCTCGGGCTCACGCCGAACCGGGGCGACTGCCTGAGCATCGCCGGGCTGGCACGCGAGGTGGCGGCGCTGAACCGCATCGAGCAGCGTCCCCCGCGCGCGGGCGTGGTGCCTGCAACGATTAGCGACGCGCTCGATGTCACGCTGGCCGCGCCGGCGGCCTGCCCGCGCTATGCCGGGCGCGTGATCCACGGCGTCGACATCGCCAAGCCCTCGCCGCTGTGGCTGCAGGAGCGGCTGCGCCGTGCCGGCGTGCGCAGCATCGACGCGGTGGTCGATGTGACCAACTACGTGCTGCTCGAGCTGGGGCAGCCGCTGCACGCCTTCGACCTGCGCAAGCTCGGCGGCCATATCACGGTGCGCATGGCGCAGGCGGGCGAGAAACTGGTGCTGCTGGACGGCAGCGAGCGCGAATTGCGACCCGACATGCTGGTGATCGCCGACAACGACGGCGCAGTGGCGCTCGCGGGCATCATGGGCGGGCAGCGCACCGCGGTGGGCGAGCACACCCGCGAAATCTTCCTCGAGTCGGCGTTCTTCAGCCCGTCGGCGCTGGCCGGCAAGGCGCGCTCGCTGGGGATGCACACCGACGCCTCGCACCGCTACGAGCGCGGCGTGGACTTCCAACTGCAGGTTGCCGCGATCGAGCGCGCGACCCAGTTGCTGCTCGATATCGTGGGCGGCCAGGCCGGGCCTGTGGTGCTCGCCAGCGCCGAGGAGCACCTGCCGGCGCTGAACGCTATCCCGCTGCGTGCCGAGCGCCTCGACACCATGCTCGGCGTCAGCCTGCCGAGCGCCGACGTGGAGGACATCCTGCGCCGTCTCGGTCTCGCGGTGGAGCGCCATGGCGCGGGCT
This sequence comes from Gammaproteobacteria bacterium, assembly GCA_016718385.1. Lineage (GTDB taxonomy): Bacteria > Pseudomonadota > Gammaproteobacteria > Pseudomonadales > UBA5518 > UBA5518. The sequence goes on along the minus strand of JADKDK010000002.1, from coordinate 736,655 downwards.
GGCTGGTGCGCCCGCCGAGCTTTCGCTTCGACATCCGCATTGAGGTGGACCTGATCGAGGAGATCGCGCGGGTGCACGGCTACGACCGCATGCCGGTGCGTGTGCAGAGCGCCGTGGTACCGATCCGCCCGCGTGCCGAGGCGCAGCACACGCTGGCCGCGTGGCGCCACCGCCTGAATGCGCTGGGCTACCAGGAGGCCATCACCTACAGCTTCGTCGAGCCGCGCATCCAGGCGCTGCTGGACCCGGATTGCCCACCGGTCGCGGTCGCGAACCCGATCTCCGCCGACATGGCGGTGATGCGTACCACCTTGTGGGCCGGACTGATCAAGGCTGCGCAGTTCAACCAGAACCGCCAGCAGCGCAGCCTGCGCCTGTTCGAGTCGGGGCTGCGCTTCCTCCCCGGCCCGGGCGGCCTGGAACAGCGCCTCGCCGTCGCCGGCATCGCTTGCGGTGATCGCGCCCAGGAGGGCTGGGCGAGCCAGGGCGGGGCGCTCGATTTCTTCGACCTGAAGGGCGATGTGGAAGCGCTGCTCGATATCGAGCCCACCTCGGCGCAATACGCATTCGTGCCGGCCACGCATCCGGCGTTGCATCCGGGGCAGTCGGTGCTGCTGCGGCGCGAGGACGAGCCGCTCGGCTTCCTGGGCGCGCTGCACCCGGAACTGCTGAAACAGTTCGACCTGCAGGGGCCCGTTTACCTGTTCGAGCTCGATTTCGCGCTGGCGAGCAAGAAAAACTTGCCAAGTTTCAAAGGATTATCTAAATTTCCTGAGGTCAGACGTGATATCGCCATCGTGCTGGACGAAGATGTGTCCGGAGCGCGGGTGCTGGAGACGGCGCGCCAGGCAGCGGGAGAACTGCTCGTGAACTTGAAGCTGTTTGACGTATATCGCGGGCAAGGTATTGATACAGCTAAAAAAAGTATGGCGCTCGGTGTGGTGCTGCAGCACCGTGAGCGCACCCTGACCGATGAAGAGGTCAACGCCACGATGGACCGCATGGTCGCGGCGCTCGCGGATCAATGCGGAGCAGCCCTAAGGTATTGAGCACATGAGGAACGCGCTGACCAAGGCCGACATAGCCGAAAAGCTGTTCGAAGACCTTGGATTGAACAAGCGGGAAGCGAAGGAGATCGTCGAGATGTTCTTCGAGGAAATCCGCCAGGCGCTCGAGACCAACGAGCAGGTCAAGCTGTCGGGCTTCGGCAATTTCGACCTGCGCGACAAGCGCCAGCGTCCGGGCCGCAATCCGAAGACCGGCGAGGAAATTCCGATTTCGGCCCGGCGCGTGGTCACGTTCCGCCCGGGTCAGAAGCTGAAAGTCAGGGTGGAAGCGTATGCTGGAAGCGAGTAACAACAACGAACTGCCACCGATTCCGGGCAAGCGGTATTTCACCATCGGTGAAGTCAGCGAACTCTGTGCGGTCAAACCGCATGTGCTGCGTTATTGGGAACAGGAATTCCCACAACTCAAGCCGACCAAGCGCCGCGGCAATCGCCGCTACTACCAGCGTCAGGACGTGATCCTGATCCGCCAGATCCGCAGCCTGCTCTACGAGCAGGGCTTCACGATCGGTGGCGCGCGCCAGCGCATGGAAGGCGAGTCGGTCAAGGAAGACTCGCATTACCGGCAGCTGATCCGGCAGATGATCTCGGAGCTGGAAGAAGTGCTCACCACGCTGCGTTACTGAAGCGCGTATTTGGCTTACACATCGCGCAGCACATCGGGTATGATGCGCGGCCTGTCGGCGGGAGCCGGCAGGATCCGTGACAGCGGGCAGTTTTCGGAGCGTAGCGCAGCCTGGTAGCGCACCACTCTGGGGGAGTGGGGGTCGCAGGTTCAAATCCTGTCGCTCCGACCAATCATATCGAACGCAAGGGCGCCTACGGGCGCTCTTCGCGTGTCTGGACCGATGCGCACCAGCGTCTGCACCGCCGCGCACCAATTACCGCCAATTCCATCACCGTGATGCCTTGCGCCCGACCGGGTGTAGTATGTCGCCTGTATCGGCCTGGTCGGGACGAATCAGCAATACGGGAGGTCGACCATGCATCGCTACATCGCGAGCGCGTTGACTGCCGCAACCCTGGTGATTGGCTTCGGCAGCCTGTGCACGGGTTGCGCCGCGTGGGCTGTCATGGCCGGGGCTGGCGCCGGAGCCGCGGCTTACGAGATCCCCCACATACGTGCGATGAACGCGCTGGAGGAGGATTTTCACTCGGAACCGCGACGCTCCTACGAAGAGTACGAAGCGTACATGCGGCGCAAGCACGAGATCCAGGAGCAATCGCTTGTCTACTGAGTTGCGTCCAGCACCGCCATGATCCGACGCTGAGGTGCGCTCGGGCGACGAGCTGCGGGCCGGTGCCCGGGCGTGGGCAGATCGTGCGACGGCATTGTTGCGCCGTGTGAACTTTGTGTTATATCTATCGGGCACACATACAAATATCGCGATCAGCACTGGCTCGGTGGACGTCAAGCGGATGGCTGGAATGAACGACCTGAACAACGTGGGGGGCGATCAGCCGTCCGCGGGAGCGGGTGTCGGCGTCGAGTCGCCCGGCCGTTCGCCATCGCGCCGGCACGGTTCGCGTCATCGCAGCCGGCGTTCGTCGCGCAGCCTGTTGCCGGTAATCGCGCTGACGGCGGTGGGGGCGGTCGCGGTCATCTCGCTGCTGCTCTACCTGTTCGGCACCATCGCCAGGTACAGCTCGGAGAACAACCTGCAGCGGGCCGAACTCGGCCAGAAGGATTCCGAACTGCGCGACCTGCGCGCTGAACTGAAGCGGGTCACGGCCGAGTTCGACGCCCTGGTCAAGGAGCGGTTACCGAACCTGAAGAGGCTGGAGCACGACAAGGTCATCCCGCTCAACCAGGGCTACGTGAGGAACATCCTCTTCACCGAGACCCATTCCGGGGAAAGGATCGGCTACGAATACCGGGTCGTGGTCGAGAACAATCACTCGCGGCCGGTGATGCCGGAGATTCGCGTCCTCCTCTTCGACCGCACCGGTGTGCAGATCGGAGGCGCGTCGGTGGAAAGCGTGCCGATGATGCGCACCGGTGACAGCGAATCGTTCTCGGGGGAAGTCGACCTCATGATCGACGCGGTGCCCGAGTATTTCCACGTCGAGAGCCGCAGCGACTGAGCCGCCGCTGACCGGGGCCTTTGGCAGACCCGACGCATGGGCCGGGGAACTCGAAGCCCCCCGGCCCTGCGTCGGGATCCTTACTTCACGGGGCCGTCGTGCTCGAAGGAGCTCAGCGTGCCGTCGCGCGCAACTTCGCACGTCGCGATGAACGGCTTTTCGGCTGCGCCGCTGACCTTGATTTGCACGATGTAGTTGTTGCGCTCCTTGACCCGCTTGAGCTTGGTCCGGACGTCCTCGCCGAAAGTCTCGCGCACCTTCTGCTTGCAGATACCGAATGCATCGCCCGACGTTGTCGCGGCGCTGACAGGGCCAGGAGCGGCAACCAATGCGCCGGCAAGGATGACCGGCGCAAGTTTCAGGGCAAGGCGGATGCTGGCGGAATTGGTCATTGGCGGTTACTCCTCGAGGTGCTGGGCAATATCACCCGACAACGCAAGGATATGCGCCAACCTTGGAATGATAATTCTAAAAGCGGCTGGAGTTTCTACGGCATCCGGGAGGCGCGACACGTGGGAAAAGCCGCTTTCGGCGGGTAAAGGCAACCTCGGTTACCCGGATGTCCGGGTGTGGCGCGACTCAGTGACCGCGCCAGCAGGTCGGCCAGCAGCCTGACCAGACGGACCAGTCCGCGTGGCAATCTGCGGGCGGGCCTGGTGCAAGGTCTATGCGATGCGCCGTTTGGCTGCCGTGTTCTACGGGACGGCACTGGCCAGCGGGGTCGTGCTGGCGCGTGAGTTCGACGGGGAACTCGTCCTCGGGCAACCAGCAGTCCGCGTCCGGCCAGCTGCACTGTGCGTTCATCGCTGATGCTCCGTTGGCGTCAAATCGCCGGGTCGATGCAAAAACAATAGGCAACTACCGATCGGTGCGCCGGCATGTGCGCATCAATCGTGAAATCCTGACGAATTCCGCGATATCCCGCCCAGGACGGGAGGCGTTCGCGCGTGCTTACCGATGTTTCATCCTGCGCGGCGCAAAAGCGGGTAGATTCTGCGCTTCCTTCCATTGCCCGGATTCTCCCCGTATGAGCACGCAGAAGCCCGTCCAACGTTTCACCCCAGGCCAGGAGAAGTTCGGTACTTCGGTCATCAGGCGCATCGGCAGCCTGCAGACCCTGGTATACGAGCTGAGCGGCGGCCGGGTGTGGAACACCTTCCGCGGCGGGCAGGTCGCCATCCTGACGGTCATCGGGCGCAAGTCCGGCGAGCCGCGCAAGACCCCGCTGCTCTATATCGAGGACGGTGAGCGCGTGGTGATGGCGGCCTCCAAGGGCGGCATGAGCAGCGCGCCGGTGTGGTACCACAACGTGAAGGCCAATCCGGAGGTGCAGATCCAGATCGGGGCACGCAAGCGCACGATGGTCGCACGCGAGGCCGGCCCGCAGGAGGAAGCGCAGTTGTGGCCCCTGCTCGAGGCGATGTATCCCGAGTTCGCCGAATACCGCGCCCGCTGCGAGGGCGTGCGCCATATCCCGGTGCTGATCTTCGACGAGAAGGAATAAGCCGTCGACAGCGCGGTTTCTCAAAGCGGTTCGTTGGCCGCGGAGGGATCCGTGGTGTTGATGTGGCCGATCAGGCAGGCGAGGTCTTCGTCGAGCCTCGCGAGGGATTCGCGCGACATGCGGCCCAGTGCGTCGATGATGAGCCCGCTAGCCGGCCGGGGCGCGCGGTCTAGAACGGCCTGACCGGCGGGCGTGATTCGCAAGCGTACGGCGCGCCTGTCATCGTCGCTGCGCAGACGTTCCACCAGCCCCCGCTTCGCGAGTTTGTCCAGCAGATTGCTTGCCGTCGACACGTGTATCGACAGTGCACGGCTCAACCTGGACACGGTGATTTCGGGTGTTTCGGCAATCGCCGCGAGCATCCAGACCTGTGCCCCTCCCACGCCGCAGGCGCTCTCCAGTTCACGCGAATGCTGGCGCACCGCGCCGATGATGATGCGGAATTTCTTCAGGATCTCCATGGCGACCGGGGAGGAGGCGCGCGTCTGTGCCGCGGGAGACGGTTCGCTTGGCATGGGATCCGGTCGTGCCTTTGCTGGCTGGGCGTACGCGCATTGTCGTCATGTCGCGAGCCGATGTCATCCGGCTGCATGGCTCGGATGGCACTGCATGTTCGCAAATAATAACGTATTAAGCAAAATAATATTGCGATGAAACTTTATCGCTGACGAGAAGTCGAACAAACACGCAACAGCGGGAAGAGGCGAGTGATGGTGGCCATGATGATCGCAAGTCAAACGGAACCGGAGCGCGCTCCGCAGGCCGGCGCAATGCCGATGAGGCTGGTGTCGCGAGAGGGAATTTGAGCGTGGTGTCCTGCGCGCCGGTCGCGGGCCCGGCATCGGTGGTGTTGCTCTTCGGCGAAGTGCTCGCGGACTGCTTTCCGGACGGGGAGCGCGTGGGCGGTGCGCCATTCAACGTGGCTCATCACCTTACCGGCCTTGGACGCCGTGCGGGCGTGCACCCGATCCTGGTGAGCCGGATCGGAGTCGACGCACGCGGCGCCTTCCTGCTGGAGCGCATGCGCGCGGCGGGCCTGGCGACCGAGGAGTTGCAGTCGGATCCCGAGCATCCCAGCGGACGCGTCGATGTGATTTTGGACCGCGATTCCCAGGGACATCGTTTTGCAATCCCCGACGGACAGGCATGGGACTTCATCGATGCCGACGCGGCGCGCCTGGCAGCCCTCGCGCGGCGGCCGCGGTGGATCTACTTCGGGACGCTGGTGCAGCGCGGCGCATCGCGAGAAGCCCTGCGGGCGCTGTTTGCCGCGACGCGCGCCAGCGGCTTCCTCGACGTCAACCTGCGTGAACCGCGGCTCGATGACGAAATGCTGCGCTGGTCGCTGGCGCAGGCCGAGGTCGTCAAGGTGAACGAGGAGGAGCTTCATCGCGTTGGCGAAACCCTGGGGATGCGCGACAGCTGCCCGACCGGGCTGGGCAAGCGCCTGGTCGATGCCTTCGGCATCAGGCAATTGCTGGTGACGCAGGGCGCGGACGGGGCGTGGCTGCTCGATGACTGCCATTGCCGTTTTCGCACGCCCGTAGCGAGACCGGTCACGGAGTTCCGCGACAGCGTCGGGGCGGGCGACGCGTTTGCCGCCGTTTTCATGCTCGGGCTGGTCCAGGGCTGGAACGTGTGGCAACGCCTCGAGCGCGCGCATCGCTTTGCCGGCGAGGTGTGCCGGCTGCGGGGCGCAGTCCCGCAAGACGACGGGTTCTACGCGCCTTTCCTGGCAGCGTGGGGCCTGAGTAGAGAGCAATGCCAATGAGCGGGTTCTACGTGCTCATGCTGAGCGTGCACGGATTGATACGCGCCGACGAGCCGGAGCTCGGCGTCGACGCCGACACCGGCGGACAGACTCTCTACGTGCTGGAGCTCGCGCGCGCGCTGGGGCGCAATACGGGGGTGGAGCGCGTCGACCTGCTGACGCGTCTTGTCGAAGATCCGCGCGTTGCGCCGGATTACGCGCGCCCCGCGGAGCAGCTGGGGCAAAGAGCCCAGCTGGTCCGATTGCCCTTCGGGCCGCGCCGTTACCTGCGCAAGGAGGCGCTGTGGAACCACCTGGACCAGATGGTGGATCGCACCGTCGGCTACCTGCGCGAGCTTGGTCGCCTGCCGGATGTCATTCACAGCCATTACGCCGATGCCGGATATGTCGGCGTGCAGCTGTCGCAGCTGCTCGGCATTCCGCTCGTCCATACCGGCCATTCGCTGGGTCGCTGCAAGCGCAAGCGTCTGCTGGCGCTGGGTCGCAGCGCCCAGACGCTCGAGCGGCAGTACAACTTCAGTCACCGCATCGCCGCCGAGGAAGAGGTGCTGGCGCATGCCAGCCTGGTGGTGACCAGCACGCAGCAGGAGAGTACCGAGCAGTACGGGCTGTATGAGAGCTACCAGTCCGGGCACGCAGCGGTGATTCCCCCCGGCACCGACACTTCGCGCTTCATGCCGCCGGGTCGGATGCCCCTGGAGCCGCACGTCCCGGCGATGGTCGATCGCTTCCTGTCACATCCACGCAAGCCGCTGATACTCGCGATCGCCCGACCGGAGATGCGCAAGAACCTCGTGCGACTCGTGACGGCATACGGCGGATCACCGAGGCTGCGCGAGATGGCGAACCTCGCTATCGTGGCGGGTCAGCGCGAGGACATCCGGACGCTGGAGGAAGACCAGGCGAAGGTGCTCACCGATCTGCTGCTGGAAGTGGATCGCTACGACCTGTGGGGGCGAGTTGCGCTGCCCAAACAACACGGGAGCGAAGACGTGCCCCAGTTTTACCGGCTCGCCGCGGCGCGCCGGGGCGTGTTCGTCAATGCAGCCCTGACCGAACCTTTCGGTTTGACGCTGATCGAAGCGGCCGCCAGCGGCCTGCCGATCGTCGCCACGGCGGATGGCGGGCCGCGCGACATCGTCGCCGCCTGCGACAACGGCGTGCTCGTCGACGCGATGGACCCGGCCGACATCGCCGCTGGCCTGGAATCCGTGCTGTCCGACCCCCGGGCATGGCAGCGGCGTGCACGCAGGGGCATCGCAGGCGTCGCACGTCACTACACCTGGGATGCGCATGTCGCGAAGTACCTGAAGCACCTCGGGCGCGTGCTGCGCCGCAACCGCAAACAGGTGCGGCGGCATCTGGCGGACCGTCTGCACCCCGGTCCCAGTCCACTGCCCTTCGTGCGCCGTATGCTGGTGAGCGACATCGACAACACGCTGATCGGCGACAAGCCGAGCCTCGTGACGCTGATGAGCATGTTGCAGCGGTGCGGGCATGAGTTCGGGTTCGCGGTCGCCACGGGTCGCAACCTCGACAGCACGCTGCGCGTGCTCAGGCAGTGGAGCGTGCGGGTACCGGACGTACTGATCACCTCGGTTGGCAGCGAGATCCATTACGGGCGCGAGCTGAAGCCCGATGTGGGCTGGCGCAATCATATCCGCTACCAGTGGCGGCGCGACGCCCTGGAGCAGGCGCTTGCCGAGGTTCCCGGGTTGAGCCTGCAACTGCCCGAGAGCCAGCGCGAGTTCAAGCTGAGCTACGACGTCGATCCCGACGCCATGCCGGCGCTGCGCACGCTCCAGGCGATGCTGCGGGCGCAGCGCCTGAGTGCCAAGCTGATCTACTCGCACGAGTCATTCCTGGACGTTCTTCCGGTACGTGCGTCCAAGGGACAGGCGGTGCGCTACCTGGCCTACAAATGGGGGCTGCCGCTCGGGAATTTCCTGGTTGCGGGTGACTCCGGCAACGACGAGGAGATGCTGCTCGGCGATACCCTCGCGGTGGTAGTCGGCAACCACAGTCCGGAACTCGCCACGCTGCGCGGGCTGGAGCGCGTCTACTTCGCCAATGCCGCGCATGCCGCCGGCATCATGGAAGGCATCGCGCATTACGGTTTTGTCTGCCAAGGCTATTCCATGGAGGCCGGATGATCGAGAACCTTCGTACCTGGGTCGGCGGGCATCGCGACGAGATGCAGGCGTTCCTGCGCCGCTGCTTTGCCGAGGAGCGTCCCTTGCTGCTGCAGACCGACCTGCGCGGCATCTTCGCGGGGCTGGCCGAACTCGGGCTCGATGCCGGACCCGGCACACCGCTGGACCGCGTCGTGCGGCTGTTGCAGGAAGCAGTGCTGCAGGCGCCATGGGCCTGCTTCGCGGTGCGCGAGGAGGCCGGATCCTGGCACTACCTCCGTGCGCATCTCGACGACGTGGTGCCGGAGACCATCGACGTGGTGCAGTACCTGCGGTTCAAGGAGGGGCTGGTGCGCCCCGACCTCGGGGGCGATCCGGTGCTCGAAGTGGACTTCGCGCCGTTCAACCGAGAGTTCCCGCGCCTGAAGGAAAACCGCTCCATCGGGCAAGGCGTGCATTTTCTCAACCGGCACCTTGCGGCGGCAATGTTCCAGCGCACCGGCGGCGGGCACGCGCGGCTGCTCAACTTCCTGCGCTTGCACGCGCTGGAGGGCCAGCAATTGATGCTCTACGAGCACATCGGCGACGTCGCCTCGCTGCGCACAGCCTTGCGCCACGCGCAGCAGATGCTCGAACGGCACGCGCCCAGCGCGCCTTGGCAGGCGCTGGCGGAACCGCTGGGACGTTTGGGCTTCGCACCCGGCTGGGGCGACAGCGCGGTACGCGTCGCGGACACCATGAGCCTGCTCACCGACATCCTCGAGGCACCCTCGGCGCAGACGCTGGAGGCCTTCCTGGCGCGTATTCCGATGATCTCGCGCATCCTGATCCTGTCGCCACACGGATTCTTCGCCCAGGACGGCGTGCTGGGGCGACCCGATACAGGCGGCCAAGTGGTCTACATTCTGGACCAGGTGCGGGCGCTGGAGCTGGAAATGCGCGAGCGCCTGACGTTACAGGGTGTGGCCGTGGAGCCGCAGGTGCTGGTGTTCACGCGCCTGCTCCCCGACGCCGATGACACCACCTGCAACCAGCCGCTGGAGAAGATCTTCGGTTGCGAGCGCGCCGCGATCGTGCGCGTGCCGTTCCGCCGCCCCGGTGGCGAGATCGTGCGCGAGTGGATATCGCGCTTCGAGATCTGGCCATACCTGGAGGGATTCGCGCGCGAGGTCGAGCGCGAGGCGCTGGCGCAGTTCGGCGGCCGGCCCGACCTGGTCGTGGGCAACTATTCCGACGGCAACCTGGTCGCCTCGCTGCTGTCGCAGCGGCTCGGGGTCACGCAGTGCAACATCGCGCACGCGCTGGAGCAGAACAAGTACCTGCACTCGGCGCTGTACTGGCAGGAGAACGACTCCGCTTATCACTTCTCGTGCCAGTACACCGCGGACCTGATCGCGATGAACAGCGCGGATTTCATCATCACCAGCACCTACCAGGAGATTGCCGGCACCGGCGAAACGGTGGGGCAGTACGAAAGTTACCAGGCCTTCACGATGCCAGGCCTGTACCGGGTCGTGCACGGCATCGATGCCTTCGATCCGAAGTTCAACATTGTCTCGCCCGGCGCGGATGAGCGCGTGTATTTCCCGTGCACGGAGGAAAGCAGGCGACTGCGCTCGCTGCAACCCGATATCGAGAGACTGTTGTATGGCGATGATCCCGGGCAAGCGTGGCGGGGTCGCTTCGAGGATGCCGGCAAGCCGATCATCTTCAGCCTGGCGCGCATGGACCGCATCAAGAACCTCACTGGCCTCGCCGACTGGTTCGGTGGTTGCGAACGCCTGCGCGGGCAGGCCAACCTGCTGCTGATCGGCGGGCACATCGATCCGTCTGCCTCCAGCGACGCGGAGGAGCGCGAACAGATCATGGCGATGCACAAGTTGATGGATCGCCACGGGCTCGATGGCCAGATGCGCTGGTTGGGCGCGCGCCTTGACAAGGCGCTCGCGGGCGAGATTTACCGCTGTGTGGGGGACGGCCGTGGCGTTTTCGTGCAGCCGGCCCTGTTCGAGGCCTTCGGACTGACAGTGATCGAGGCGATGGCCTCGGGGCTTCCGGTGTTCGCCACCTGCCACGGCGGGCCGCGCGAGATCATCCAGCACGGCATTTCCGGTTTCCACATCGATCCCACCGACGCACCGGGGGCTGCCGCGGTAATCGCCGATTTCCTGGAGCGCAGCGCCGCGGACCCCGGAGTTTGGGACGCCGTGTCCCAGGCCGCGCTGGCGCGCGTGGATGCGCGCTACACCTGGCGGCGCTACGCGGAGCGGATGATGACGCTGTCGCGCATCTACGGGTTCTGGAAGTTCGTGAGCAATCTCGAGCGCGAGGAGACCGCGCGTTACCTGCAGATGCTGTATCACCTGCAATTGCGGCCGCTGGCTGGCAAGGATTGGAGAGGCTGAATGGACGTTCTGCTGAAATTCGCGGGCGAGTTCATCGACTGGAACCAGTCCGCAGGCGTGATGCTGCGCATTGCAGTGATCCTGCTCGTAGCGTGGGGCGGGCTGCTGCTGTCGCGGCGAGTCATTCCGGCCCTCGAGTGGCAGATGCACAGGCGCGCCCGCGATCCGGAGCAGATCAAGCGGCTCGATACGTTCGGCCGCGTGCTGCGGTATCTGCTCGGCGTGGCGATCAGCGTGTTGGCCGGCATGCTGGTGCTAGCCGAACTGGGGGTCACGATAGCGCCGCTGCTGGCTTCGGCGGGGGTGCTGGGCATTGCCGTCGGCTTCGGCGCGCAGAGCCTGATCAAGGACTACTTCAATGGCCTGTTCCTGTTGCTCGAGGACCAGATCCACCAGGGCGACGTGGTGGAGATCGCGGGCGAGGGCGGCCTGGTGGAGGAGATCACGCTGCGCTACATACGGCTGCGCGACTACGAAGGCAGCGTGCATTTCATCCCCAGCGGTGAGGTGACCACGGTCACCAATCGCAGTCGCGGCTTTGGCTACGCCGTGATCGATGCGGGCGTCTCGTACCGCGAGGACGTCGAGGAGGTCTTTTCGGTGATGCGTGAAGTCGCGGCCGATATGCGCAAAGACGAGGCGCTGGCTCCCCTGATCCTGGACGACATCGAAATCGCCGGTGTCGATGCCTGGACAGATTCCGCCGTGATCGTCCGCAGCCGGTTCAGGGTGTTACCGCTGCAGCAGTGGATTGTCAAGCGCGCCTTCCCGCAGCGGCTGAAGAAGGGCTTCGATCAGCGAGGAATCGAGATCCCGTTTCCGCACCTCACGGTGTTCCGCGGTGATTCGAAGCGCGAAGGCGCTCGAGCGCCACAGCAGACTTTGAGCGGCTGACGTTTGTAATTTGAGTCGACAAGGAGAAGTTCATGCCGGGACGCAACAGGTACCAGGCGTACACGCTCGCGAACTTTCGTGCCATTCCGCAGATGGAGCGCCTGTCCGAGGAGATGAAGTTCGACATCGAGGTTGTCGGGCGTGTGCTGCCGTTCAAGACCAACAATTTCGTGGTCGAGCAACTGATCGACTGGGAGCGGGTGCCTGACGACCCGATGTTCATCCTGACCTTTCCGCAGCGCGACATGCTGTCGCCCGAGCACTACGAGGAGATCGCCGGCCTGCTCAGGAGCGGGGCCGACGCCGCCGCGATCAGGATGGCGGCCAACCGCATCCGGTTGCAGCTCAATCCGCACCCGGCAGGGCAATCCAGCCGCAACATACCCACGCTGGAGGGAGAGAGTCTCGATGGCATGCAGCACAAGTATCGCGAAACGGTGCTGTTTTTCCCCAGCCAGGGGCAGACCTGCCATGCCTATTGCAGCTTCTGCTTCCGATGGCCGCAGTTCGTGGGCATGTCCGATTTCAAGTTCGCCAGTCGCGAGGTGGATCGCCTGATCGATTACCTGCGTGCCCATCCCGAGGTGAGCGATCTGCTGCTCACCGGCGGCGACCCGTTGATCATGTCGGCACGCAACCTCGCGCAGTACCTCGAACCGCTGCTGGACGCCAGGTTGCCGAACCTGCGGCGCATCCGCATCGGCACCAAGGCTCTAAGTTACTGGCCCTACCGTTTCCTGAGCGATGAGGACGCGCCGGATCTTCTGGCGCTGTTTGGCAAGGTGGCGCGCAGCGGCGTGCAACTGGCGCTGATGGCGCACTTCAACCACCCCCGCGAACTGGAGCCCGAGCCGGTGCGCCAGGCTATCGCGCGCGTACGTGAAAGCGGCGCCGTGATCCGCACCCAGTCGCCGTTGCTGAGGCACGTCAATGACGACCCCGCCCTCTGGGCGCGCATGTGGAACGAGCAGGTCAACCTCGGCTGTGTGCCGTACTACATGTTTCTGTCGCGTGACACCGGAGCGCAGCACTACTTCGGGCTGCCAATCGTGCGGGCCTGGGAGATATTCCGCCAAGCCTACCAGCGTGTGAGCGGCCTGTGCCGGACCGTGCGCGGTCCCAGCATGTCGGCGGGTGCGGGAAAAGTACAGATGCTCGGTGTGAGCGAGGTCAACGGCGAGAAGCTCATGGTGCTGCGTTTCCTGCAGGGTCGTAATCCTGACTGGGTGCATCGCCCGTTCTTTGCGCAATACGACGAGAAGGCCACCTGGCTCGACGAGCTGCGTCCGGCCTTCGGGGAGAGCCGTTTCTTCTACGAGGAGGAGGCGGGCGACGGGCCGCACGCTCCGTTGCAGGAGCACGCAGAGCGTGCCGCTCTGCGGTTGCGTAACATACCCCCAGCTGGCGCTGAACGGACGCCATGGAGCTGCGGCTGAACCGCTCGCCTGGCGGGTCGCGGGGAGCCGCAGAACGCAGTGATGCCTAGCGCACGTAGACCGGGAAAAACTCCACTTCGATATCCTGTCCCAGCTTCTCCACGATGCGCGCCTTCTGGCGCGCGATCGCCTCGCCGCTCGGCTCGCCGCGCGTCCGGATAATGAGCCGCACTATTGGCTTGTTGTCGCGCATCGTGACCTCACGCACCTCCAGCATGCCATCGGCAGGGTTCAGCTGCGCAAGCTCGTTGATGGCCGTGCGGATGGCGTTTTGCTGGATCAGCGTGTGGAAGCTGAGCCCCAACGGAATGGAAATCAGCACCAGCAGGCCCAGGCTCATCGCCAGGGTATTGCGGGCACGGCTCACCGGCGCGAAGCCCAAGACAAGGAATGTCAGGCTTGCCGCCAGCATGATGCCGATCAGGTTGGTCAGGTACAGCAGGCTGGCCCCGATGATCATGTCGGGATTGGCCCAGCCGATACCGATGCCAGCTACCGCCAGCGGAGGTACCAGGGCCACGGCAATGGCGACGCCGGCCATGCTTTTCGCCAGTTGCTCTTTCGCGGTGGCATAGGCGCCCGCTACACCGGATAGCAGCGCCACCAGGAGATCCAGCAAGCTGGGGTGAAGCCGGCTATCCATCTCGGTGGTGATGGTCTGCAGCGGCGTCAGCAGTGCAAACATTGCCGCGCATCCGATCGCGAGAATCGATCCGGTGCCCAAGGTTCTCAGGCTGGAGCGGATCAGCCGCGTGTCGGTTCGGGCGATGCCCATGGCCAGGGAAATGACCGGCGCCATCAAGGGCGCAAGGATCATGGCGCCGATGATCACCGAGGCGGAATTCAGGAACAGCCCCGTAGCCGCGAGCAGCGTGCTCAGCACCATCAGCACTGAAAATGCAGTGGTCGTCCGCGCACTTTCCCTCAGGTTCAGGAACAGCTCGCGGAAATCCGCCTCGGCGGCGCGCGGGAACAACGGCAGGTTCTTGTCCCGCAGCATGCGGCTGGTGGCGATCGACGGCAGATGGGTGGTGCGCAAGGATTCGCGGTCGCTGCTGTCTTCTTCCTCGATCTCCTGCAAGGTCTTGCCGACGACGATGTTGGCAGCGGCCTCGCGCACTTCCACCTGGAACTGGTCGGCCTCGATTTTCTCGCCGTCCAGCGTGGCTTCCACGCGTATTCTGCCCGATATTGTGAGCGAGTTGCTGCGGATGTATCCCACGCTGTCGGGCAAATGCTTCAGGGATATGCGGCGCAGCAGGCGGAACTTGATCAGAAACCACAGATGGCTCGCGACGCTGGTCGGCGACAGCACGAATGCGGTGAGCTTGCCGTCGTTGGGTGTGACGGACTCGCGGATGGCCGAGGCGGAGCTGCCGGAAAAATGGTGCCCGAACACCATGACGCCCATGGCTGCCAATTCCTGGGCGGTGCCTCGTGCGGTGGTGAGCGTGTACGGCTGCAGGCGCAGGCTGCCGAGATGGGAGACGGTTTCGCGCAGACGGGGCCAGAACTGTTGCTGCATCCGGTCGGAATGCAGGCCCCAGACGTCACCGCTGACCAGCGTCCCCAGAATTACCCGGCTATTGCACACCAACAGATCAAACGCGGTGCCCTTTTCAATCGTGCATGCGCCCTTGAGTGCTGCAGCTATATTGCCCGGCACTCCGAAGCTGGCCTGGGCAGCGCGATTGGTGCGCAGTGGCAGGAATGCGAGCTCCCATTCGGCAACCTTCTGGTGCTCCAGCAGCAGGCGAATTTCGGGATCGGCCAGTGCACATACCAGGCGAACGTCCCGCCTCGGGTGCTCGAGCCAGTCAGCCAGCGATGTGCGCTCGGGCGGGGGAATTCCCAGCTTTGCAATTTGCGAGTCGATTTCGGTCAGCGTGTCGGAATCAGTATGCTCCGAGCTGATCAGGATGATTTCGCGGGATATGCCGTCCATGATTTTTGTGTCCTGCTCAACTTCGGCGACGAAACTGTCACACAGGCGAATCCCGGATTATGTTTCGCGTACTGGCCTGCAGCGAGGATGCAGATTTTTCCTGCTAGTCATGAGTAAGATAATAACCAAGTGATGTTTCAAGGGGAACGCAATGAGTCTCGATATTGCCCGACGCCAGACCCTCGCCGACCTGCTGCGCCGCAGCGCGCGCCGCGTGCCGGGGCGCACCGCGCTGGTCTGCGGCGAGGTGCGCTGGAGCTACGCCGAGCTCGATGCCATCGTGGACCGCGTTGCGCACGGCCTGCGCGGCATCGGGGTCGGCGCCGGCGACAAGGTGGCGATCCTCGCGCGCAACTCGCATGCCTTCATCGCGATGCGTTTCGCGATCGCGCGCGCCGGCGCCGTGCTGGTGCCGGTGAACTTCATGCTGAATGCCGACGAGCTGGCCTACATCCTGGGGCACTGCGGGGCGCGCGTGCTGTGCACCGATTCGGACCTCGCCGCTCTGGCGCGCGCCGCGGCCGCGAAGGGAACGCATATCGAGAAGTTCGTCTGGCTGCCGAGCGAGGCGCCCGGCGAGCCCTGTGCCGGCATGATTCCCTTCGACGCGCTGCTCGCGCCGGTCGCTGACTTGCCGTGCGAGGAATCCGGGCTGCACGGCGCCATGCTGGCGCAGATCCTCTACACCAGTGGTACCGAGTCGCTGCCCAAGGGCGCGATGCTGACGCATGAGTCCGTGATCGCGCAGTACGTGAGCGTCATGGTTGCCGCCGAGTATTCGGCCACCGACACCATGCTGCACGCGATGCCGCTGTTTCACTGCGCTCAGCTCGACACCTTCTTCGGGCCGATGCTCTACAACGGCGCGAGCAACGTGATCATCCCGGCGCCGGTGCCGGAGACCGTGCTGGCGTGCATCGAGCGCGATCGCATCACTTCGTTTTTCGCGCCGCCCACCGTGTGGATTTCGCTGCTGCGCTCGCCGGCCTTCGACCGCCACGACCTCTCGAGCCTGAAAAAGTGCTACTACGGCGCCTCGATCATGCCGGTGGCGATACTGCAGGAAATGCAGCAGCGCCTGCCCGCTGCCCGCTTCTGGAACATCTACGGCCAGACCGAGATCGCGCCCACCGCGACCGTGCTCGGACCCGAGGACCAGATCCGCAAGGCGGGCTCCGCGGGCAGGCCGGTGCTGAACGTCGAAACGATCATCGTGGATGATGCGTGCAGCGAAGTGCCCCGCGGCGAGGTGGGCGAGATCGTGCACCGCTCGCCGCAACTGCTGACCGGCTATTTCCGCGACGAGGCGAAGACGGCAGATGCCTTCGCCGGCGGCTGGTTCCACTCCGGTGATCTTGGCGTGATGGACGAGGAGGGCTACATCACGGTCGTGGACCGCAAGAAGGACATGATCAAGACCGGCGGCGAGAACGTGTCGAGCCGCGAGGTCGAGGAAACCATCTACCGCCTGGCGGCGGTGTCCGAGGTGGCCGTGGTCGCGCTCAGCGACCCGCGCTGGGTGGAGGCGGTGTCGGCAGTGGTGGTGGTCAAGGAAGGCGAGGAGCTCGACGAGGCCACCGTGATCGCGCACTGCAAGGAGCATCTCGCGCACTTCAAGTGCCCCAAGCGCGTGATCTTCACCGACAACCTGCCGCGCAACCCCAGCGGCAAGATCCTCAAGCGCAACCTGCGCACGGCCTACGAGGGCAGCACCTGAACAGTCAATTCAGATTGACTATAAGGAAAGTGATATTTACTATCTGGGGCTATGAATGCCCCTGTCGCCGCACTTGAACCTGGTCAGGACACCTGGCAACGCTACCGCGCGAACCTGCCGCGGCATCTGATGGGCATTGCGCGTCACCTGCAGTCCGAGGTGATGCAGACGCTTACGCAGCGCCGCGGGCACACGGGCCTGAGGCTCGGCTTCGAGCCGTTCATGACGCTGATCGGGCAGCACGGCGCTCGCATCACCGATCTCGCCGATTGGCTCGGCATCAGCAAGCAGGCCTGCAATCAGACCATCAACCAGATCGAGCAGGCAGGCTATGTGCGCCGCGACGCGGATCCGGTGGACGGCCGCGCCAAGGTGCTGCAGCTCACGGTACAGGGTCGGCGCCTCGTGCGCGAAGGCGCGGCGGCGTCGGCGGCGGTGCAGGCACAGTATCTGGCGCTGCTCGGCGAGGCGGATTATGCCGACTTTGCCGCGCTGGTGGATCGCCTCTGCGCCGGGCTCGAATTCGCTCACCCGATGCATCGCGTGGCGCGGAGCAACGGCGCAGACCTGGTCGGCGCGCTGCTGGGGCGCCTCAGCGATTACGTGCAGCAGCGGCTGATGGAGTTCACGGGCGCGCGCGGACACCCTCGCCTGAAGATGTCCTTCGCGCAGGTGCTCGGCCTGATCGGACCCGGGGGCGGGCGCATCGGGCAGATCGCGCGCATCCAGCAGGTCAGCAAGCAGGCCGTGGGTGCCGTTGTCGGTGAACTCGAGGCGCTCGGCTACATCCGGCGCGGCGCCGACCCGGCGGATGCGCGCGTGCAGTTGCTGCGCTTCAGCCCCTCGGGTTTGCAGCTGCTGGCCGACTCGGTGGCCTCGGTCGAGGAGCTCGAGCGCGAGTTCGCGGCCATCATCGGCGCCGCGGGGCTCTCACGCCTGCGCACGCTCGCGGCGTCGCTCTACGCGGCGCTGGCGCTCGAATCCGAGGTTTTCCAGTCGCGCCCCGCCCTGGATGCCATCGCCAGGCAACTGATACAGCAACTAGGACCGCAGGGTGGGCGCGAACTGGCGCGCCTGCTGCTCGGTTACATCCGGGAGGAGTGAACGATGAGTGTCGAATGGTTGTCGAGTGTCTACGACTGGAAGGCAGGAATAGCGCTGATCGTGATGGTGGTGGCGCTCGGCAAGTTCGGGCGCTGGCTCGTGTTCAAGGTGCCGGCCTTCCAGGGCGTGCGTGAGCAGAACCGCGCGCTGGACAAGGAACGCCTGGGCAGGGACAAGTACCCGCCGATGATCAAGCGCAGCATACGCGCAGGGATGTGGACCAATCTCGCGTTCTTTTTCGTGATGGCGCCCCTGGTCGTGAGCTTCGAACCACGGCCGCTGTGGCGAGGACTGTTCGACATCGTGCTGATCCTGATGGTCTACGACTTCTTCTACTACCTGACGCACCGCTTCCTGTTCCATGCTGCGCACGACAGCCGCTTCGCGGTACTGCGGTTTTTCCGCCGCGTGCATGCCGTGCACCACCAGGCGCGCGATCCCTCGCACATCGATGCCTTCTACGTGCACCCGGTGGAGACCACCATCGGCCAGCTGCTGTTTCACTTCACCGTGTTGGGGCTGGGGCTTGCGGTCGGTGGCTTCCACGTCGTGAGCGTGGCGATCGCCTCGCTCGTCTACATCCAGCTGAACACCTTCAACCACGTGAAGTTCGAGCTGCCGGGCTACAAGGTGCTGAACTGGATCAGTTTCAAGCACCACGTGCATCACATCGACATGCAGAAGGGCAACTACGCCACGATCACGCTGCTCTACGACAAGCTGTTCGGCACGCTCGATTGAACGCGCCCGCTGCAGCGCACAACCAGAACGAAGCCACTGACTGCGTACATGAGGAACAAGAGACAATGAATCCCGAATCCCGCCTGTTCATCGACGGCGAACTGGTGCCGGCCGCCTCCGGCAGGACCTATGCCAACATCAGCCCGGTGACCGAGGAGGTGATCGGCCAGGTTGCCGACGCCGGAACCGAGGACATGGAGCGCGCGATTGCTGCGGCGCGACGCGCCTTCGACACCACCGACTGGTCGACCAACCACGCCCTGCGCCTGCGCTGCATCCGCCAGCTGCGCGATGCGCTGCTCGCGGTGCGCGACGATTTCAAGCAGCAGATAGCCGCCGAAACCGGCAGCCCCCTGGGCATCTGCGGCGCCGGCGGTCCGCAGTGCGACGTGCCCATCGGTTTCATCGATTACACGCTGGAGTCGTTGCCGAAATTCCAGTGGAGCCGCGACATCGGCGTGAGCGCGTTCGGCACGCTGAAGAGCCGCCGCCTCGTCGAGAAGGAAGCGATCGGCGTGGTCGCCTGCATCACGCCCTGGAACGTGCCGCTGCAGATCAATCTCGCCAAGTGCATACCCGCGCTCGCGGCAGGTTGTACCGTGGTGCTCAAGGCGGCGCCCGACACGCCGTGGTCCGCGACGATGCTGGGCCGCCTGGTGAAGGAGCACACCGAGATTCCCGCCGGCGTGTTCAACGTGATCACCTCGGAAGACCCGCGCGAGGTCGGCGACCAGCTGGTGGGTGACCCGCGTGTCGACATGGTGTCGTTCACCGGCTCCACGGCGGTGGGCAAGCACATCATGGCGCGCGCTTCGGCCACGGTGAAGAAGGTGTTCCTCGAGCTCGGCGGCAAGTCGGCGAACATCCTGCTCGACGATGCCGACTTCGGCAGCGCGCTGCTGAGCGCGCTGGGGGTCTGCTTCCACGCGGGGCAGGGCTGCGCGATCGCGACGCGGCTGCTGGTGCCGAAGTCGCGCCAGGCCGAGGCCGAGGAGATACTGAAGACGTATTTCGGCTATATCCAGTACGGCAATCCGGCGGCCGAAGACCAGATCATGGGCCCGCTGATCAACAAGCGCCAACAGGAGCGCGTGCTCGGTTATATCGAGCGCGGCAAGCAGGAGGGCGCACGCCTGCTGCTGGGCGGCGGCCGGCCGGCGCAGCTGCCCAGGGGCTGCTACGTCGAGCCCACGGTGTTCGTCGATGTGACGAACGACATGACGATCGCGCGGGAGGAGATCTTCGGTCCGGTGCTCGCGGTCATCGCCTACGACGACGAGGAGGACGCGATCCGCATCGC
Source organism: Gammaproteobacteria bacterium (assembly GCA_016718385.1). Classification (GTDB taxonomy): domain Bacteria; phylum Pseudomonadota; class Gammaproteobacteria; order Pseudomonadales; family UBA5518; genus UBA5518. The sequence continues at coordinate 716,554 of JADKDK010000002.1, read as the reverse complement.
CAACGATTCGGTCTACGGCTTGTCGGGCGCGGTGTGGTCGGCAGACGAGGCGCGCGCGTTGCGTGTGGCGCGGCGTATCCGCACCGGCACCATCAACGTCAACGGCGGCAACTTTTATGCGGCCGATGCTCCGTTCGGCGGCTACAAGCAGAGCGGACTGGGGCGCGAGATGGGAGCGGAGGGCTTCGAGGAATACCTCGAGACCAAGACCATCGCGATCCGTGTCTGAGCTCCCGTAGGTCGGCATTCATGCCGACAGGTGACAGCCCGGATGCTGATGTCGCCATGAATGGCGACCTACGGGAGCCGCGTAGGTCGGCATTTATGCCGACTGGTGCGATGGTTCGATGAGGCGGGCTCGGTTTTGCCGAACCCTTGTCGGGCTGACGCCCGACCCACGAGCCCGACCTACAGGAAGCGCTGCGCGAAACGATCCATCTCGGCCAGCTTCTCGTCGAGCGTGAGCGTGCTGGCGCGGCCTTTCTCGTCGAGCCACGCCGGCTTGTAGATGTGGTTCACGCCGAGATCCTCGGCGGCGCGATAGAGGTCCGCGGTCCTGCCCTTGTCGTGCACCGCGAGGATGACATTGAAGTCGTCCATGCGGCGTCCGATCGCCTCGCGCTCGCGTTTGAGCTTGTGCATGATTTCCTTCAGCCCGGCGATGTCGTGCATCGAGCCGACCCAGCCCTCGTAGCGCGCCGCGCGCTTCAGCGCGGCATCGCTGTAGCCGCCGATCCAGAACGGCACCTGCTCGCGCGTGCCGGGCGCCATCTGCAGGCGCGGGAAGTCGAAGTGCTTGCCGTGGTACTCGATCACCTCGCCGGTCATGAGCAGTCGTATCACGTCGAGCATCTCGTCGCAGCGCGCTCCGCGGTTGCGGAACTCGCGCTCGACCAGCGCGAACTCCGACTCCTGCCAGCCGATGCCGGTGCCGAGGATCATGCGGTCGTTGCTGATCCGGGCGGCGGTGGAGACCGCCTTGGCGATGGAAAAGGGATCGCGCATCGGCAGTACGAAGATCGTGGTCAGGAATTTGATGCGCTTGGTGATCTGTGCGAGAGCGCCGAACTGAACCCAGGGGTCGGGCCAATGCGTTTCGGGGTACCAGCGGATCACCGCGTCCTCGCTCTCGGGGTAGGCCTCGTACTGCTCCTGGAAGGTGATCAGGTGATCGCCGAGCGTGATGCCCTCCAGCCCGATCTCCTCGGCTTTCAGTGCCAGGGTGGGGATTTCCTCCATGTCGGTCATCGCGACCACTTGCCAGTATTTCATCGGCTCAGCTCCGGTTGGTTTCCAGTTCTCGCGCTTCGGCGACCAGCGCCGGCCCGGCCTGCGCGGCATCCAGGTGTCCGGCCTGGTACATCCACAGCAGCAGGTCGTGCAGCAGGGTGCGGATATCGGTCAGCGGGCGCCCCAGCAGCGCGATCGCGGCGGCATCATCGCAGGGCACGCTGCGCGTGATCACGCAGGCGGCCTCGTAGGTGAGTTGCGGTTCGCGCCCGGTGAGCACGCGGCGCATATCGCCGATGCGCCCGATCGCGCGCAGCAGCCAGCCGGGCACGCGTTTGGCCGTCACCGGGTGTTGCAACAGCTCGCACAGCAGGGCGTGGAATTGCCCGTCGGGCACGAAGGGGCCGCCGAGCATGAAGCGCCGTGGCCCCAGCCCCGGCTCGAGCGACTTGACGATCAGTTCCGCGACATCACGCACGTCGATGTAGGGCCGGCCGCCCTCGTTGACCAGCAGTGCATTGCTGCGGATCGCGTCGGCGAGGTAAGCGGGCGTGGCGCTGAAGGTCGGGTCGTGCGGGCCGTGGATCGCGCCGGGGTACACGATCACCACCGCAGCGCCGTCGTCCTGGTGGCGGCGCGCGATGCGCTCGGCCTCGGCCTTGGTCTTCGCATACGCGCTGCTGGGCTCGGTCACGGGATCGTCGGCGCGCTGCACCGCGCCACGCGGCGGGAACATCGCGAGATAGCTCGAGACGTGCACCACCGGGTCGGCGCCGGCGGCGCGCGCGGCATCGAGCACGATCTGCGTGCCGGTCACGTTGGTCTTCCTCAGCAGCGCCAGCTCGGTGACGTCCGCGGAATAGAGGCCGGCGCAATGCACCACGGCATCGCAGTGCACGACGGCACGCGCCACGGCCGCGGAATCGGTGATGTCGCCCTCGGCGACATCCAGCGTCTCGGGGCTCATCCCGAGAGGCGCCAGCGCCCTGGCGAGCTTGTCGCGCGAGCGCACCAGCACGCGCACGCGAAAGCGCTCGGGCTGAGCGCACAGCGCCTTCGTCACCCAGGCGCCGACCAGCCCGCTGGCGCCGGTGACGAGGATTCTGCGTGCGTCGCTCATGGGGTGGTGTTCCGCTGTGGTTGCGCCGGGGGGGGCTGCCGCGAGCCCGCATCTGATCAAAAAAAACCACCCGGTGCAAATGTTTTATCGATTGTGCGGCAAGTTGTCGCACGCTATCCTGCCGTGCGCCAACCACACTTCACGCAAGCACCGCCGATGCAGGTCCAGGACCCGGAACTCTCCACCGCGTCGATCGTCGATGACTTCGACCTGTGCTTCGATGCCGGCGACAAGGCCAACGGCAGCCTTTACCTCGCGGTGCCGCGCGGTGCCGGACATTCGGCACTGGCCGAGGGCGTCGCCGGGCGCCTGCGCGCGGCCGGTCTGTGGTCCGACGCGCCGGCGAAGTGGGTCGCGGAGGAGCACCGCGCCAGCTACCGCGCGCAGCTCGCGCTGGTGGCGGCGCTACGCTACCGCCATCGGGGTACTGAACTGCTGGCCACGCGTTTCGATCACCCGAAATTCCCGTCCGACGCCGCGCGATGGGCGGCATGGCTGGGCGTGCTCGATGCCGCCCTGGTGCGCGCCTGAGCGTCGTGCGGCACGCGAACAACGATAGGCAAGCGGAACACGAACCGATGGAACTCAACCCCGGATTCACCGGCGCGACGCTGGATCGCGCCGACGCACTTCGTGCCAACGACGAGAAGCTCGCCGCGGCCAGGGCCGATCCGCGTGCACGACTGCTCGGCCTGAACGGCCTGGAGCCGCTGACCGGCGGCGACGGCCGGCTGTTCTGGCGCCCGATGCACGAAGCCGCCGCGGGTAACGAGCTCGTGCTGCTCGGCCTGGACGGCGGTGAACCGCGCTTCGCCGAGCTCAGGCTAGAGGAGGCCGACAGCGTGAACCGCTCGATGGCCGTGATGCAGGCGCTGGCGCGCCTTGACGCCGCGGATGCCGCGCTCTACGGCGGTGCGCGCAGCGTCATCGACTGGCATTACCGCCACCTGTTCTGCGCCCGCTGCGGCGCCGCGACCGCGCTGTTTCGTGCCGGCTGGGGCCGCAAGTGCGCGCGTTGCAACACCGAGCACTTCCCGCGCGTGGATCCGGTGGTGATCATGCTCGCCGAGTTCGGGGGCCGCGTGCTGCTGGGGCGCCAGCCGATGTTCCCGCCGAAGTTCTTCTCGGCGCTGGCGGGCTTCGTCGAGCCGGGTGAATCGCTGGAAGAGGCGGTGCGCCGCGAGCTCTTCGAGGAGGCGGGCATCCGCACCGGCACGGTGCGCTACGTGGTGAGCCAGCCGTGGCCGTTCCCCTCGTCGCTGATGATCGGCTGCGTGGCCGAGGTGCTGGACGAGGCCATCACGCTCGACACCACGGAGCTGCAGGACGCGATGTGGGTGGGACGCGCCGACGTCGAGGCCGCGCTCGCGGGCGACGCCGCGGCGCCTTTCGTGCCGCCGCCGCCGGTCGCGCTGGCGCACTCGCTGCTGCGCGCCTGGCTGGCGGCCTGAGCGGCGTCAGTCGAAGACCTGCCCGATCTGCAGGTAGAGCGCGCGCTGGTCGTTCTCGCCGAAACCGACGCCGAGATACACCGGCCCGAGCGGCGAGTCCACACCGAGGAACAGGCTGCCCGCGTACAGCAGGTCGTCGAGCGCGACGTCCTCCTTGTAGAACCAGGTGTTGCCCGCCTCGATGCTCGCGCCCGCGTAAACCGGCAGGTCCGTGGGCAGGATCGATTGCTGGTTGAGCCGGCGGTAGTACACCAGGTTTGCCAGGCCCAGGTAGTTTCCCGCGAGCGAGTCGCGGGTGTACCCCGACAGCGACAGGAAGCCGCCCAGCGTGAACACCTGTGAGGGCAGGGTGAGCACCGTCTCGTCCGCATCGAGATCGAGTTGCGACCAGCGCGCCGTCGCGTTCACGGTGTGCCGCCCCCAGCTGCGCGAGAGCACGCCCGTCGTGCTCCATGCCTCGTAGTCTTCCGCGCCCCAGGATTCCAGGCCGTTGTCGTAGCGGCTGACCACGCGCAGGCCGCGGCGCGGGAAGAAGGCGCGGTCGAGCGAGTCGTAGCGCAGCTCCGCGAAATAGCCGCCATCGTCGTCGCTGTTCGAGCTGAGCAGCGGCGAGCCGATCTGGATGTCGGTGTTCGCGGTCCCGAGGTACGCACCGGCGCGCAGCGAGGCGAGGTTGGCGAAATGCATGCCGGGCGCCAGCTCGAGGCGATGGTCGTCGACCAGCGCGCGGGCGCGCACGTCGCCGCGTTCGGAAATGTTGATCAGTCGCTGCTGGTAGTCGTACCTGGCGTCGACGAAGTACCGCCGTCCCACGTCGAGTGGCTGGTGGAACTCCGTGCCGAAGCGCGAGCGACCGCCGAGCTGCCCCACGGTGTACCACTCCGCGCCGAGGGAGTTGATGCCTTTCTGCAGCCAGCTCGCGCGCAGCCCGAACTCGCTGCTGCCGCGGCTGTCCTGGTCCCAGCTCATGCCGAGCCTCAGGTAGTTGACGCCGGCAGGGTGCGCGGTGGCGCGCAGCGTCAGCACGTAGCGCTCGTCCTCGCGCGCCACGTCGTAATCCACGCGCGAGAACTCGTCCAGACCGTAGATCTCGGCGATGTCACGCTCCATCTGCTCGCGGTCGAGTTTCTCGCCGAGCGGTTGCTTGATCATGTTGCGCAGCAGCGCCGTCGATACCGGCGCATTGCTGTCGACGCGGATCTCGTCGATGCGCGGCAGTCGCAGGCGCGGGCGCTCGGCCGGGTGCGGCGCCTGCGGCGCGGCGAGTGCCGCGAGCTGCGGCCCCATTGCGGCGGCAGCCTCGTAGCCGAGCCGGATCGCCAGTTCGGCCTTGTCGAAGCCCATCGTCAGCACGCCGGCCTCGTCCAAGGAGGGTGATACCAGGATGTCCTCGGGTCCCATGCGCGCCAGCTGCTGCTCGGAGTTCTTGCGCGTCATGATCGTCGTGAGCTGGTCCATCAGTGACAGCACGTTCTCGAGCTTGCCGCGGTCGTAGAGCGGCGTGCCCACGTCGATGACGATCAGGCGGTCGACCCCCATCGCCTGCACCACGTCGACCGGCACGTTGTTGGCGATACCGCCGTCGACCAGCAGCTTGCCGTCGAGATCCACGGGCGAGAAGATTCCCGGAATCGACATGCTCGCGCGCATCGACACGGCGAGATCGCCCTCGCGCAGGATCACCGGGTCGCCGGTCTCGAGGTTGGTGGCCACGGCGCGAAAGGGAATCGGCAGTGCATCGAAGTCGGTGATCCGCGATGCGTGGCCGACGATGTCGTGCAGCACGAGGTTCAGGTGCTGGCCCTCGATCGCGCCCATCGGCAGGCGCAACTTGCCGTCGCGAAAGCGCAGCTTGGCGCGCACCAGGAAATCGAGATCCTGCTGCTTGCGCCGGAACGAGAGCTGATGCCGCGGTGTGGTGTCGTCCAGGGCGTACTTCCAGTCGATCGTGGTCGCGATCTGCTCCATTGCCGCGGCGTCGAGTCCCGAGGCATACATCCCGCCCACGACGGCGCCCATGCTGGTGCCGGCGATGGCATCGACGCGGATGCCGTGCTCCTCGAGGTACTTGATCACGCCGATGTGCGCCAGTCCGCGGGCGCCGCCGCCGGCGAGCACCAGACCGGTGCGCGGCCCGTCTGCGGCGGCGACGTCCGCCGGCAGGGCCAGCGCCGCCATCGTGGCGAGCGCCAGCAGTGCGTTGACGAGCATGCGTTTGATCATCCCGATTTCCTCATGGTCCGGGCCGGACGGCCGAAGCGACATTTTCCGCAGCGGGCCGTTGCCCGGTCCACGACAATTACCGGGCATTTGGAGCCGGTCATGCCGCTGCCCTATAATCGCGACGCCTCCATCCGACGGACCCCGCTCGCCGATGAACCCGCTGGCAGCGACACGCGTCATTGCACTCGCGCTGATCCTGTGCCTGCTGGCGCTGGACGGGGTTTTTCACGTCCATCTCCCGGATGCCGGCACCGCCCAGACCGACTGTTCCCTGTGCGCCGCGGGCGGTGCCGCCAAGGCCCCCGCGAGCCGTGTCGTGGTCCCGGTCATCCCGTTCCACCGCGTGCCGATCGCGGCGCAGGCCGTCGCGCCCGCTGCCCGCGCCCCGGCACGGCACGTCTCCATCCGCGGCCCGCCCGCAAGCTCCGTCGCCTGAAACCTGCGCGGGGCCGCGGTGCCCCGCGAGCACGGTCCGTCTTGCGACGGTCCGCATCCTGTCTGTCCGATGGAGTAATCATCATGCAAGAACTGCGTCCCCACGCGGCGCGCCTCGGCGCCGCTGCCCTGCTCGCGAGCGCCGTCGCCACCCACGCCGCCGATCCGCGCCTCGAGGAGATCATCGTCACGGCGCCGATGCACAAGGGCGAGGCCGAGACCGTGCACCCGACCAGCCTGATTGCCGGCAACGAACTGCGCCGGCGCATCGCGGCCACCCTCGGCGAGACGCTGAAGCAGGAGCCCGGTGTGGCGTTCTCCTCCTTCGGTCCGGGGGTGGGGCAGCCCGTGATCCGCGGCCAGGGCGCACCGCGCGTGCTGGTGCTGCAGAACAGCATGCCCGTGGGCGATGCCGCCAATACCAGCGCCGATCACGCCAATGCCACCGAGCCCGTGCTGGCCGATCGCATCGAGGTGCTGCGCGGGCCGGCCACGCTGCTCTACGGCAGCGGTGCCATCGGCGGCGTGGTCAACGTGATCGACAACCGCGTGCCGGCCACGGTGCCGGGCGCTCCGGGCGGAGCCCTCGAGTACCGCCACGGCAGTAACGCCGGGAACGATGTGCTGGCCGGTCGGCTCGATGCGGGCGCCGGCGACGTGGCGATGCATCTCGACGGCTTCGGGCGCGATAGCGGCGAGGTCGGGATTCCGGGCAACGCGCTTCGCGATGGCGGCGGCAGCGAGGGATCGATCGAGAACAGCGAGGCGCAGGCCACCGGCGCGACCGCCGGCGCGTCGTGGGTGTTCGGGCGCGGGTTCCTCGGGATGGCGGTGAGCCGACTCGACAACGAGTACGGCGTGCCGCCGGGTGCGCACGACCACGCGGAGCACGAGGGGCACGACGAGGACGGTGATCACGCGCTGGCGCTGGAGGAGGACGGGCGCGAGGACGAGGCGGGCGCCGAGGACGTGCGCATCGACCTGCAGCAGACCCGCTACGACCTGCGTGCCGAGCTCGCCGATCCGCTGCGCGGCGTGGAGTTGTTGCGCAGCTATCTTGCGTATTCCGATTACCGGCACGACGAGATCGAGAGTGGCGTCACGGGCACCCGGTACGGCAACGAGGCCTGGGACGGCCGCATCGAGGCGGTGCACCGATCGAGCGATGCGCTGCACGGCGCCATCGGCCTGCAACTGCACTCGCGCAAATTCACGGCCGAGGGCGAGGAGGCCTTCGTGCCGGACGCCGACGGCGAGTCCTGGGGCGTATTCCTGGTCGAGGACCTGCATGTCGGCGACGTGGTCTACGAGTTCGGCCTGCGCGCCGGCCGCGACAGCCACGATCCGGCGCGCGGCGATGCACGCGACTTCGGCACCGTGAGCGGCTCGGTCTCGGCGCTGTGGTCGCTCGATGACGTGCAGACGCTGAAGTTCGCGCTCTCCGGCGCTGAGCGTGCGCCCGCGATGGAGGAGCTCTACTCCGACGGGGTGCACGTGGCCACGCGCAGCTACGAGCTTGGGGACGAGAGCCTCGACGAGGAGCGCTCGCTGAATGCCGACCTGGGCTACCATCTGCACGAGGGCGCCGTGGATTTCAGAATCGACGCGTTCTACAACCGCTACGATGATTACATCTTCCAGCGCGCGACCGGCGTATTCTTCAACCCGGAGTTGGCGCTGCTCGAGCCCGTGTGCATCGCCGACCACGAGGACGAGTGCCTGGAGGTGCTGCAATGGGCTGCGGCGGCGACGGATTTCTACGGCCTGGAGTCCGAACTGCGCCTGGAGTTGCCGCGCGGATTCACGTTGGCGATTTTCGGCGATCATGTGCGCGGCGAGTTCGATGACGGCGGCGCTGTGCCGCGCGTTCCGCCGGGGCGCCTGGGCGCCGAGCTGGCGTGGCAGCGCGGGGGCTGGGACCTGGCGGCGCGCCTGACCGAGGTGCTGGAACAGGATCGCACCGGCGAGGGCGAGCGCTCCGTACCGGGCTACACACTGCTGGCGGCACGCGCCGAATACGCATTCTCTGGCGGCGGTGGTGACTGGACGTTGTTCCTGCGCGGCGAGAACCTGCTCGACGAGGAAATCCGCAACGCCAGCTCGCTGCTGCGCGACGTGGCGCCGGAGGCGGGGCTCAATGTGGAGGCGGGGGTGCGACTCGCGTTCTGAGCGGCCCGCGCCCGGCCAGGTCCCGCGCGGTCGCACGAGCATGCGCCGGCGGGGCGCCCCCTGCTGGCAAGGGTCGGCACGTTGTGATGCAATCGGGCGGGGACAGGACGCAAGCCGTGCAATCCGAACACATCAGGCCGTGCCTCGCAGTCGCGCTGATCGCGCTGATGAGCGCTGCCGCGCCGCTCGGCGTGCGCGCCGGCGCCATCGATGGTCTCGATGCCAGTTACCGTTTCCTCATCAGCGATCGCCAGGAGCAGGGTGGTGCGCTGTTCACCGCGACGGCCGGCACATTGACCGGCCTGCAGCTGCCGCTCAGCTATGTCGACAGCCCGGATTACTGGGGCGATTACGTGTGCCGGCTGCCCGGTCACGATTGCACCGTGCTCGATGTCTACGACGCCGCCGCCTACACGCTGAGGCCGCCGCGCGGCGCCGCCGGCGAGTTGCAGACGGAGCGTGTCAACGTGCACAACGGCGCCAACATCTACGATGCGGCGACCTGGCAGATCGCGGTGATGCTCGGCAGCGAGGTCTTGGGCCTCCCTGGGCCGGCGCCGGAGGCGGCCTGGGCGCTGGCCAGTGGCCAGAACATGCTGCTCGCCGCGAGCCACGACGCCAACGCATCGCATTTCGCGCCGGGTTCGAACCGCGCGGTCAGCCAGGGTGAGCTGTTCCGTTACAACGGCCGGGCGATCACCGTTCCGGGGCACGCCTTCGCCTACCGCATGCCGGGGCGGCGCTGGCTGGCCGACGATCCGTTCATCGACACGCGCCACGCAGCGTGGATCCGCACCACGGCGCTGCCCGCGGGAAATCCCGACTACCGCGCGGGCAAGGTGAGCTGGAGCGATTGGAAGGCCTTCACCGGCGAGAACGCCTGGGCCTTCCTGATCGGGCCGCTGCAGGCCGCTCACATCCACTACGTGCGCCAGCGCGAGCTCGCGTACGTGCCGTTTCGCGAACCAGCCGTGCGGGCCGCGCTGCAACTGTTGCCCACCTTCGCCGCAATGCAGGCGCCGATCGGCGGCGTGCTCTATGCACCGTCCGGCACGCTGCGCAACCGCCTAGACGAGCCCGTGGATCCGCGCGAGATCGTGGTCGAGAACAACGTCTCGCTGTACGCGGGGCTGAGAATCCTCCAGGCCACGCTGCGCGCGCAGTTGCAGCATGACGATGCGCTCGCGCCCGCCGACAGGGCCTCCATCGATCGCGCGCTCGCGCTGATTCACGTGATGATCCACGGCGGGAAGCACCCGGACGGTGCGCCCAGCGCCGGGATGCTGGCGTTCCTGCGCGATCACGCGTGGCGCGACGGCGAGTTCGTGCAGGGCGGGCTCGCGCTCGGGCCGCAGGAGGGCAATGCCTGGGTGCCGACCACCAGCCCGCGCGCCATCGATGCCAACACCTGGGGTGTCCTCGCGCTGGGCCCCGGGACCGTCGACGCCTGGTTCGGTTTCGGCGCGGCGTTGCGCAACTGGCAGCAGATCAAGCGCTGGGGCGGCTACGGCGAGGGCGCCACGCTGTGGGGCGTGGGCTATTCCGAACTCGACGGCAACGGCATCGATGCGAACGGGATGTACCGCGCGGGTATCCTGTCCTCGGAATGGACCGCCGGCGCCATCACGCTGGTGCGCAGCCTGGCGGCGCACTACGGCCGCATCGCGCCGCAGGCACCGCAGCACGCCGAGGCGCGCGGCTGGCTCGAGGAACTGCGCCGCGACGAGCAGTCGATGCTCGCGGGCCTGGGGCGGCTGCGTCTGGATGCGTACCGCGCCACGCCTTTTGCGGGCAAGCCGCCGGAATACGAGCGCCTGCTGCCGCGCCAGGGGGCCACGCAGCCGTATGTATATGCCAGTCGCCGCTACGCGATTCCGTTCGGCTGGTATGCCAACCCGCTGCCCAGCACCTGCGCGACCGCCTGGGTGATCATGCTGGCCGCGGGCTTCGACCCCTTCGGTTACGGCGGGGTCCCGAACTGATACATCATCGCTCGCGCAAACCCCGGTAACTGGGAGCCTCGCGCCATGCTGCAGCACAACGTCACCCTCGACGACAAGTACACGCTCGCCAGCGGGCGCGCCTACATGACCGGCATCGAGGCGCTGGTGCGCCTGACGATGCTGCAGCGCGAGCGCGACCGCGCGCGCGGCCTGAACACCGCGGGCTTCGTCTCGGGTTATCGCGGCTCGCCGCTCGGTGGCCTCGACCAGGCGCTGTGGAAGGCGCGACCCCATCTCGCGCGGCACGACGTGGTGTTCCGTCCCGGCGTCAACGAGGATCTGGCGATGACCGCGGTCCGCGGCACGCAGGAGGTCACGCTGTTCCCCGGCGCGCGCGTCGACGGGGTCTACGCGATGTGGTTCGGCAAGGGGCCGGGGCTCGATCGCAGCATGGACGTGCTGAAGCACGCCAACGCCGTCGGCACCTCGAGGCACGGCGGCGTGCTCGCCGTGGTCGGCGACGATCACGCCTGCAAGTCCTCGACGCTGCCGCACCAGTGCGAGCACGCCTTCATGGGCGCTTCTGCTCCCGTTCTCAACCCTGCCAACGTGCAGGAGATCCTCGACCTCGGCCTGCTCGGCTGGGAACTGTCGCGTTACTGCGGCTGCTGGGTCGGCTTCAAGGTGATCACCGAGAACTGCGACGCGGCCGCCTCGGTGGACATCGACCCGCACCGCCTCAGCGTGAAGATCCCCGAGGAATTCAGGCTGCCGCCAGGCGGCGTGCACGCGCGGCTGCACGACAAGCCGCTGGCGCAGGAGGAACGCCTCAACCTGTACAAGATCTACGCGGCGCGCGAGTTCGCGCGCGTGAACCACCTGAACTACGTCGCGATCGACAGCCCGCGTCCGCGCCTGGGCATCGTGAGCACCGGCAAGTCCTGGCTCGACGTGCTGCAGGCGCTGGAGGATCTCGGTATCGACCGCGACCAGGCCGCCGCGCTCGGCATCCGCGTGTTCAAGGTCGGCATGCCGTGGCCGCTGGATCCGGTGGCGACGCACGCCTTCGCCGAGGGGCTCGAGGAGATCCTCGTGGTCGAGGAGAAGCGCTCGATCATCGAGGACCAGCTCACCGGGCAGCTCTACAACTGGCCCGTCGAGCGGCGTCCGCGCGTCATCGGAGAGTTCGACGAGCACGGCCGCTCGCTGCTGCCCAACCTCGCCGAACTCACGCCGGCGATGGTCGCGCGCGCGATCGCGAGCCGCATCGGGCGCTATTACCAAAGCGAGGACATGCAGCGGCGCCTGGAGTTCCTCGACCGCAAGGAGCGCTCGCTCGCCACGCCGCGCGCGATCATCGAGCGCACGCCGCACTACTGCTCGGGTTGCCCGCACAACACCTCGACCGTGGTGCCCGGGGGCAGCCGCGCCGGCGGCGGCATCGGCTGCCACTACATGGTCACGTGGATGGACCGCAGCACCGACACCTTCACGCAGATGGGCGGCGAGGGCGCGACCTGGATCGGGCAGGCCCCGTTCACGGACACAACGCACGTGTTCCAGAACCTCGGCGACGGCACCTATTTCCACTCCGGCATCCTCGCGATCCGCGCCGCGGTCGCCGCCGGCGTCAACATCACCTACAAGATCCTCTACAACGATGCGGTCGCGATGACCGGCGGGCAGCCGATCGACGGCCAGCTCACGGTGGCGCAGCTCATCGAGCAACTGCGCGGCGAGGGCGTCAAGCGCATCGCGCTGGTCAGCGACGAGCCGGAAAAATATCCGCGCGCGCTGCATCACGCCGCCGGCGTGACGATTCATCACCGTGACGAGCTCGATGCCGTGCAGCGGGAGTTTCGCGAGATCTGCGGCACCACCGCGATCGTCTACGACCAGACCTGCGCGGCCGAGAAGCGGCGCCGGCGCAAGAAGGGCGCCTATCCCGATCCCGAGCGGCGCGTGTTCATCAACGAGCTGGTATGCGAGGGCTGCGGCGACTGCGGCGTGCAGTCGAACTGTCTTTCTGTGCTGCCGAAGGAAACCGCCTTCGGGCGCAAGCGCATGATCGACCAGAGCGCCTGCAACAAGGACTACAGCTGCCTGAAGGGCTTTTGTCCGAGTTTCGTGACCGTCGAGGGCGGGCGGCTGCGCAAGAGCCGCGCGGTGCTGGCCGAGGTTGCGCTCCCCGCGTTGCCCGAACCCGTGCTGCCCGCGCTGGAGCGGCCCTGGAACACGGTGGTCACGGGCATAGGCGGCACCGGCGTGCTGACCGTGAGCGCCATCCTCGGCATGGCTGCGCACCTCGAGGGCAAGGGCTGCACCGTGCTGAACCAGAGCGGCCTGGCGCAGAAGTTCGGTCCCGTCGTGAGCCATGTGCGCATCGGGCGCCGCCAGGCCGACATTCACGCGGTGCGCGTGGCCGCCGGCGATGCGGATCTGCTGCTCGGCTGCGATCTCGTGGTGAGCGCGGCCGAGGATCCGCTGGCGAAGGTGAACATCGAGCGCTCGCACGCGATCGTGAACGACTTCGAATCACCCACCGCGGCCTTCACGCGCGATCCCGATGCGGTGTTCCCGGCCGAGGCGATGAAGGCCCGGATCCGCGAGGAGGTTGGCGCGGACAAGACCGCCTTCGTCGATGCGACCGCGATTGCCACCGCGCTGCTCGGCGATGCGATTGCCGCCAACCTGTTGCTGCTCGGCTATGCCTTCCAGCGCGGGCTGGTACCGCTGTCGCGTGATGCGATCGAGCGCGCGATCGAGCTCAACGGTGTCTCGATAGCGTTCAACCGCCAGGCCTTCCTGTGGGGGCGGCACGCCGCGCAGGATCTGCGGTCCGTGCTGGCAGTGGCGGGACTGGATGCCGCCGTCGTGCCTGCCGAACCCGCGCTGGAGGAGGTCATCGCCACGCGCGCGGCGTTCCTTCGCGATTACCAGGACGAGGCGTGGGCAGCGCGCTACCGCGCGCTGGTCGAGAAGGCGCGGGCGGCCGAGCAGACGCTGGGCGCGGCGCATGGGTTCGCACTGACCGATGCCGTGGCGCGCTCGCTGTTCAGGCTGATGAGCTACAAGGACGAGTACGAGGTCGCACGCCTGTACACCGACCGCAGCTTCCAGCAGGCGCTCGCGCAACAGTTCGAGGGCGATTACACGCTGAAATTGCATCTCGCGCCGCCGCTCCTGGCCAAGCGCGATCTGGTGAGCGGGTACCCGCGCAAGCAGGAATTCGGGCCGGCGATGCTGAAGGTGTTCGGCGTGCTCGCGAAGTTCAGGCGCCTGCGCGGCACGCGGCTCGACATCTTCGGGCGCAGCGCCGAGCGGCGCCTGGAGCGCGCGCTGATCGGCGAATACGAAGCACGCATCGAAGGCTTGCTGGCACGCCTCGATGCGCGTAACCACGCGACCATCGTCGAGATCGCCGCGCTGGCGCAGTCGATGCGCGGCTTCGGTCACGTGAAGGAGCGCAACATCGCGCAGGCGCGCCAGCGCGAGGCGCTGTTGCTGGAGCGCCTGGACGGCGCGGCGCAGGTGGCGCAGTAGCGGCTGTCCGCTCAGAGGGCGCCGCGGTCCTTGCCGAAGCGGCGCCGCACCAGCACGTAGAACAGCGGCACGAAGAAGATCGCGAGCACGGTGGCCGAGATCATGCCGCCGACCACCCCGGTGCCGATAGCGTTCTGCGCTCCGGAGCCGGCGCCATCGGCGGTGGCGAGGGGCAGCACGCCGCAGACGAAAGCCAGCGAGGTCATGATGATCGGGCGCAGCCGCAGGCGGCAGGCTTCCAGCGTGGCCGCGACCAGTCCCGCGCCGTGTTCCTGGCGGGTCTTGGCGAACTCCACGATCAGGATCGCGTTTTTCGCCGACAGGCCGATCGTGGTCAGCAGCGCGACCTGGAAATACACGTCGTTGGCCTTGCCGGCGAGCGTGGCGGCGAGCACGGCGCCGAACACACCGAGCGGTACCACCAGCATGATCGCGAAGGGGATCGACCAGCTTTCATAGAGCGCGGCGAGGCACAGGAAGACCACCAGCAGCGACAGCGCGTAGAGCAGTGGTGCCTGGCCGCCGGATTGCTGCTCCTGCAGCGAGACGCCGGTCCATTCGAAGCCGATGCCGGGCGGCAGCTCGGCAATGATGCCGGCAATCGCCTGCATGGCCTGCCCGGTGCTGACGCCGGGCGCCGCCTGGCCCTGGATCTCCACGGCGGGGATGCCGTTGTAGCGCGTGAGTCGCGGCGAGCCGTAGGTCCAGTGCGCGGAGGCGAAGGCCGAGAACGGCACCATCTGGCCCTTGTCGTTGCGCGCGTACCATTTCTCCAGGTCCTCGGGCTGCATGCGCGCTTCGGCATTTCCCTGCACGTAGACCTTTTTCACGCGACCGCGGTCGATGAAGTCGTTGACGTAGCGACCGCCCCAGGCCGTGGAGAGCACGTCGTTGATGCCGGCGATCGACAGCCCGAGCGCGCTGGCCTTGTCGTGGTCGATCTCGAGTTGCAGCTGCGGCGTGTCCTCCAGACCGTTGGGGCGCACGCCGCGCAGCTGCGGGTGCTGCGCGGCCAGCCCGAGGAGGCGGTTGCGCGCGTCCATCAGCGCGGCATGGCCCAGTGCGCCGCGGTCCTGCAGGAACAGCGTGAAGCCGGTGGCATTGCCCAGCTCGCGTACCGGGGGCGGAACCATGGGAAAGGCGATGCCGTCGGGAAGGGAGCGCAACGCCTGCCGCGCGCGATCGGCGAGTGCCTGCACGCCCTGCGAAGGATCGGTGCGCTCTTCCCAGGGACGCAGCTCGACGAAGGCCTGGCCGGCGTTCTGGCCGCTGCCGGCGAAGCTGAAGCCGCTGGTGGCAAACACCTTGGTGACCAGCGCGCTCTCGTTCTCCAGGTAGTGGCGGCTGATCTGTTCCATGGTCGTCTGCGTGCGCTCCAGCGTCGCGCCCGGCGGCAGCTGCGCCATCGTGACGATGAACCCACTGTCCTCCTCGGGTAAAAAGGCCGTCGGCAGGCGCAGGAACAGCAGTGCCAGCGCACCCAGCAGCACGGCGTAGAGCACCAGGTAGCGCAGGCCGCGGCGCAGCCACGCGGCGACGGTATCCGTGTAGCGCGCGGTGGCCGCGGCAAAAGCGCGGTTGAACCAGCCGAAGGGGCCATGCGCCGATTCGCCGCCCGCGTGCGGGCGCAGCAGCGTGGCGCACAGCGCCGGTGTGAAGATCAGCGCCACCAGCACCGACAGCACCATTGCCGAGACGATGGTTATCGAGAACTGGCGGTAGATCAGGCCGGTGGAGCCGCCGAAGAAGGCCATCGGCACGAACACCGCCGACAGCACCAGCGCGATGCCGACCAGCGCACCGCTGATCTGTCCCATGGCCTTGCGCGTCGCCTCGCGCGCGGGCAATCCTTCCTCGCGCATCACGCGTTCGACGTTCTCGACCACCACGATCGCATCATCGACCAGCAGGCCGATCGCCAGCACCATCGCGAACATCGTGAGCGTGTTGATGCCGAAGCCGAAGGCCGCCAGCACCGCGAAGGTGCCGAGCAGCACCACGGGCACCGCGAGCGTGGGGATCAGCGTGGCGCGCAGGTTCTGCAGGAACAGCAGCATCACCAGGAAGACCAGCACGATGGCTTCCAGCAGCGTGATCACCACGCCGCGGATGGATTCCTTCACCACGGGCGTGGTGTCGTGCGGGACCGCGAGGTGAAGCCCCGGCGGAAAGTGTGCCTCGAGCTCGGCGAGGCGCGCACGCACGGCCGCGGCGGTCTCCAACGCATTGGCGCCGGATTGCTGCATGATGCCGAGGCCCGCCGCCGGCTTGCCGTTGAAGCGGCTGCGCACGCTGTAGCTCTCGCTGCCGAGCTCGATGCGTGCCACGTCGCGCAGGCGCAGCGTCGAGCCGTCGGTATTCACGCGCAGCAGGATGGCGCCGAACTGCTCGGGCGTCTGCAGTCGCGACTGTGCACTGATGGTGGCCGATATCTGTTGCCCGGGGATGGCGGGCGTGCCGCCGAGCTCGCCCGCCGAGACCTGGGCGTTCTGCGCCTCGATCGCTGCGCGAACATCGGCGGGCGTCAGCGCGAAGCTGTGGAGCTTCGCCGGATCCAGCCAGATGCGCATCGCGGCCTGTGCGCCGCCGAGCACGCGGATGTCGCCCACGCCCTTCACGCGGCTGACGCTGTCGAGGATGTTCGAGACCACGTAGTCGGCGATCTCCAGCTCGGCCATGCTGCCGTCCTCGGAGTAGAAGGCCACGACCAGCAGGAGGTTCGACATCGCCTTGTTCACGCGCAGCCCCTGCTGCTGCACTTCACGCGGCAGCATCGGCGTGGCCAGCTGCAGCTTGTTCTGCACCTGGACCTGGGCGATATCGATGTCGGTGCCGGGCTGGAAGCTCAGCATGACCGAGGCGTTCCCGGCCGAGTCGCTGGTCGAGGACATGTACAGCAGGCCGTCGAGCGCCTTCATGTTCTGCTCGATCACCTGCGTGACGGTGTCCTCGAGCGTGCGCGCCGAGGCGCCGGGGTAGCTCGCGCTCACGCTCACCGACGGGGGGGCGATCTCGGGGTACTGGCTGACCGGCAGCGTGCGTATCGACAGCGCACCGGCCAGCATCACGACGATCGCGATGACCCACGCGAAGATCGGTCGCTCGATGAAAAAGGTTGGCATCAGTGCGTTGTCATTGCGGCTACGGCTGGCGCCTGGGTCGCGCGCGCCACCGGCACCACGCGGCTGCCGGGCTGCACGTTCTGCAGCCCGTCGAGCACCACGACTTCACCGCGCCGCAGCCCGGACTCGACCAGCCAGTTGCCGTCCACGCTGCGGCCCACCTGCAGCGCACGCAGGGTCGCGGTGGCGTTCTCGTCCACCACCAGTGCGGAGGCATTGCCCTGGGCATCGCGGATCAGCGCCTGCTGCGGCAGCAGTATCGCCTCGGCGCGCACGCCCTCGGCAAGCATCGCGCGCACGTACATGCCGGGCAGCAGCCGCTGCTCGGGATTGGGGAACACGGCGCGCAGTGTCACGCTGGCGGTGGTGGGATCGATCGTCACGTCGGCGAACGCGAGGCGACCCGGGTGCGGGTAGGTGCTGCCATCTTCCAGCACGAGCGTAACCATCGCGGCGTCGCTCCCCGCGCCCTGCAGGCGCCCGGCCTGCATGTCGTCACGAAGCCGCAGCAGGTCCTGGCTGGAGCGCGTGATGTCCACGTACATCGGGTCGAGCTGCTGCACGGTGGCGAGTGCCTGGGCCTGGTCGGCGGTCACCAGCGCGCCGGGCGTGACATCCGACCTGCCGATGCGCCCGCTGATCGGCGCGGTGATACGGGTGCGCTGCAGGTCAATGCGCGCGCGCGCCAGCTGGGCGCGCTGTTGCGCCACTTCCGCCACGGCCTGCTGCTCGGCGGCGTTGGCGTCATCGGCATCCTGCTGGCTCACGGCGTGCCTGGCGACCAGCGCGCGAGAGCGGAGCACCGCGGTCAACTTCCGCGCCCTCGGTGAAGCGGCGTTCGCGAATGATCCCGCTCACCTGCGGGCGTACTTCGGCCACGAGGTAAGCCGAGGTGCGCCCGGGCAGTTCCACGTGCAGCTGCAGTTCACGCGGCTCGATACTGAGCACGCCTACTTCGGGTGGCGGCGGCGCGGCCGGGACCCCGGCCCCGTCGTTGCCGCAGCCCGCGAGCAGGACAAGGGCTGTCAGCATGGTGGCCCGCTGCAGGCTCTGGATCATCGGAACGCTCCTCGGGGCGGGGGGTATCGGGTACGCCCCAGAAAATAGATTGAGCGTTCATTCTATTTAGGTGTATGCTGCGCGTCAAGCTACCATTAGGCTGGCTGTCAGCGTGGCGAGTGGAGAATCAATACCATGGGTGCCGAGTGTTGCGACAAGGATCGGGGACAGATGCGCCGCGAGCAGGTTCTGACGGCCGCTGCGGCGTGCTTCCAGCGCCATGGCTTCCACGGGGCCAGCATGGCGCAGATCTCGCGCGAAGCGGGGATGAGCGTCGGGCACATCTATCACTACTTCGCCAACAAGGAAGCGATCATCGCGGCCATCGTGGCGGGCGATCAGCAGCAGATCCTGGCCATCGACGACGAGATCCGCAGCCACGAGGACTGGGCTCGCGCCATGGTCGAGCACGTGCCGCGCGGGCTGGAGCGCGCCGTGGAGGGGCCGCGCGGACCGCTGCTGCTGGAGGTGCTGGCCGAGGCGGCACGCAACCCGGCGGTGGCGGCGCTGGTGCGCCAGGCAGACGAAGAGGTCCGACGCAAGGTCGGCGAGACCCTGCGCATTGCCAGCGGTCACGGTGACAGGCTCAGCGATCCCGAGGGCCGCTGCGAGGTTCTCTCGGCGCTTTACGAAGGGCTGCAGATTCGCGGGGTGCGTCATCCCGCTATGGATCGCGCCGCAACCGCACGCGTGATGCAGCGGGTGATGCGCGCACTGCTGGAGTCGTGATTGCCGCAGCACGTTGCGGGCCCGACGCGATGTCGGCTCAGCCCGTCGCCGTTACGTTGCGCACGGCCGACATTGTGCGTGTCAGTGCCAGCCGCACGTCGGGCGCGTGCAGCAATTCGGGCAGCCGCGCCAGTTGCGGCAGGCGCAGGTAGCCCTGCAGGTGGTGCAGCTCGGGTGCGGCGCCATTCCGCAGCTCGATCTCATCGGGTCCTGCGATGCGCTGCCGCGCGATCGCCTCGCCGATACGCGCGCAGCTGTAGATCAGCGCGCTGCGCGGCGCCTGGGCAGGATTGGCCTGCTCCACGGGTGTCACCACGATGCGTCCCGCGGCCGCTACCGCATCGACGATGGGCGTCGGCAGTCCCCACGCGCGGATCACGATCGTGCCGAGCAGCACCGAGCTGGCGCCGAGCTGCTCCTGCTCGAACCGAAGCCGTTCGATGAAATCGAGCTCCCGGATCGCGCCCGCTTCGTCGCCGAGCAGCGACGGCACCGCGAGATCGCCGAGAAAGGAAAGTATCGTCTGCGTGCCGAGCGTGCCCGTGTCGGCGAATCCGAGGCGGGGCGCGAGCAGGGAGCAGAGTTCCGCGGCAATCCGTCCCGCCTCCCAGACACTGTCGCAATAGCGGCCGAGCGCGGCATCCTCTACCGCGAAGGATTCCTGCAGCACGAAGCTGAGCGCCATGTTGCGCACCGTGTTCATGCCGAGGTACGTGATCGCGTGGGCAACGCTCGCGATCGGTGACTGCAGCCCGTAGAAAGGCGAGTTCGCCCGCCCCAGCACCTTCGCCGCCAGTCGCGGCTCGCTCATCACCAGTTCGGAGAGCTCCTGGGCCGCGTTGCCCGCCATGATATCCGCCGCCATGAAGTGTTGCAGTTCGCGCGGGGGCATCGCGACGTGGCGCAGCTGCGTGGCGAGCTGCGTGCTGCGCTGGGTGGTGATCTCGTGCTCGTCGGCGAGCCAGAAGCCGTTCAGGGCCTCAGGAAGCGGCGCGGGTTCTTCCGTTGCCAGCGCCGCCGGGGCTGACGCCGGCGTGATGCCGGCGCCGGTATCGGTTGCCACCGCGCGGCGCCGTTCCGGCGGCGCACTGCCAGGGATTGCCGCGCCCGACTCGGGCTTCGCACCTCGCGTCAGGATCGCCGTGGCGGCAAGGGCGAGGGCGGCGGCGGCGCCAACGGCGGCGGCCATGTAGAGCATGGGATCCATTCGCGTCCCTGTGATTTGCGGCGGGTGTTCGACTCACCAAGCCTAGCGAGGGACGGGTCGAATTCAAACGAAAGGCGGCGACTCAGGCGGTTGAAAATTCACCCTGCGGCGTAGCCCATCTGGGCCTTGTGCCCGCAGGCCGCATCAGGGGTTCTGCGCCGCAAAGGCGTCGCAACTGCCGATATCCCCGGATTCGAAGCCGCGCCTGAACCAGCGCACGCGCTGCTCCGAGCTGCCGTGCGTGAAGCTGTCCGGCACGGCATAGCCCTGCGCCTGCTTCTGCAGCCGGTCGTCACCGATCGCGGTGGCCGCGCCCAGCGCCTCCTCGAGGTCGCCCGGATCGAGGATCTGCCGCGAGCTGTCGGCGAGGTGGGCCCATACCCCGGCGAAGCAGTCGGCCTGCAGTTCCTGGCGCACCGACAGCGCGTTGATCTGCGCCTTGGAGGCGCCGCGGCCGGCGGCCTGCACCTGCGCCGAGATGCCGGTCAGGTTCTGCACGTGGTGGCCCACCTCGTGGGCGATCACGTAGGCCTGGGCGAAATCGCCCGGCGCGCCGAAGCGCTGGTGCAGTTCGTCAAAGAACGAGAGATCGAGATAGACCTTGTGGTCGGCGGGGCAATAGAACGGCCCCATTGCCGCCTGCGCGTAGCCGCAGGCCGACTGCACACTGCCGCTGAACATCACCAGGCGCGGATCCTCGTAGGCGCGACCGACCGCGGCGAACTGCTGGCGCCAGGCATCCTCGGTGCTGCCGAGCACATGCGCGACGAAGTCCACGCGCTCCTGCTCCGCGGCCGATGGCGCAGCCTGCTGACCGGAGGGCGCCTGCACGGCAGGCCCACCGGTCGTCAGCAGCGAGAGGATGTCGACGCCGAGGAACTGCGCGCCGATCACTACCACCGCGAGGATGCCGAGCAGGTAGCGTCCGCCGCGTGAGCGCAGCAGCATCGGCAGCAGTTGCAGCAGCACCGGCGCGCCGCTGGCAAGGCGTGGCGAGGCGCTCTGGCCGCGGCGGTCCTCGACGTTCTCGCTGCGGCGCTCATCCTTCCAGCGCATATAGGGACCTCCGCTTGCGGTGCCGCGGTCCCACCCCCCAGCGAGCAGCCGCGGCGCGAGCATAGCAGAGCCTGCGGCGCAGCGACCACGGCGCGGGAACAGCGCGGGAACGGCCGCTTGACGTTCGCGCGCACGCATGGGAGCGTTGCCGCTCGATGACGCCGACGGCTGACGAGCGACCGTGCGCCAGCCGCCGCGCCGGCACCCCGAAGAGGAGTTACAGATGCAGGCAGATTCCGCCGTGAACAGTGAGACGCTGTCCGTCGCGCTCGCGCCGGGCGGCGCGATGGCACGCGATTTCAACGCGGTCTGGGAGCAGTTGTGGCGCCAGGACCACGTGCCGCCGCGGCTGCTCGAGCTCTGCCGTCTGCGGCTGGCGCGGTTACACGGCGCCAGCGCCGAGACGGCTGCGTTGCGCGGCCTCGAGTGCGATCCCGATCGCATCGAGGCGCTCCTCACGGGTCGCTATCACGCCAGCGCGCGCTTCGACGCCGCGGAGCAGGCGGTACTGGAGTTTGCCGAGATCTACGCACAGGATCCGGGCGCCCTCACGGATGAGCTCGCCGACGGCGTGAAGCGGCATTTCGGCGAAGCGGGACTGGTGTGCCTGATCGAGGCGCTGGGTTTCATCGAGGGGCGTATCCGTCTCGCCCTGATGTTCACGGCGCTCGGCGCCGTCACGGCACACTGAGGTAACAACGATGGGCACGGGTAATCCACGGGCAGGAACGCCGGCGACCGTCACCGGCAACGTGATCCGCGACAGCAGCATGGGGCTGGCGACGCAGCTGATCGACCCGATCGTGCGGCTCAACGACAGCGTGTGGCGACGCAACAGCGTGCGTCTGGCCCTGGTCGAGATGCTGCGCCTGCGCAATGCGCGGGCCGTGAACTGCGTGTTCTGCAAGGCCGCACGCTACGACGTGGCGCGCCAGGACGGACTGACCGAGGACAAGGTCGCGCAGATCGACGACGGTTTCGCCGACAGCGCGCTCTCGGAGCCCGAGAAGCTGGTGCTCGGCTTCGCCGATGTGTACCTGCGCGGTCCCGGGCATTTCGATCCGCAGCTGATCGCGCGGCTGCGCGAGCACTTCTCCGCGGAGCAGATCTGCCACATGGCGGTGGCGCTGGCCACATTCAACGCGAGTTCGAAGTGTGCCGTCAGCCTCGGTGGCATGCCGGAGTTCGTGCCGGTGATGGAGGTGACGCTGCCGCCGCCGGTCGAGGCGCCCGCCTAGCGCGGGGGTGGCGGCAAGCGTCAGCGCAAGCAAACTTCAGGGGGAAGATGGCGATGAAAGCGGGGGCGCACGCGAGCGCGGAACTGGTGGCGAGCGAGGCGGACATGGCCAGCGCGCTCGCGCTGTCGGTGGAAGACGAATTTCCCGAAGTGTTCGCGACCTCGCGCATGGTCGCGCTGATGGAGCTCGCGGCGGCGCGCTGCATGAAGCCGTTGCTGGCGCCGGGGCAGCTCTCGGTCGGCGTAAACGTGAACGTCACGCACCTCGCCGCCACGCCGAAGGGGGTCAGGGTGCGCGCCGAGGCGACGTTCGCCGGCATGCAGGGGAAGCTCTACGGCTTCGAACTGCAGGCGTGGGACGAGGGCGGCCTGATCGGGCAGGGCTCGCATACGCGAGCGATCATCGCCAGCGAACGGTTGATCACGGGTGCGCGTACGCGCAACGAATCTGGCGCCAGCTAGCGTGCGCGCAAGCGCCCGGCAGCCGCGTGACGGCCACCACCGTCATGAATGCGGGGTCTCCTCGTCGGGCCGTTCAGCGGATTCGGCGCAGAAATGCTCGTGCAGCACGCGGATGACGTCGAGCGCGGGGCCAGGGCGCACGCTGTAATAGATGGTCTGGGCCTCGCGCCGCGTATCGACCAGGCGTTCGGCGCGCAGCACCGCCAGGTGCTGCGACAGCGCGGACTGGGACAGGGGGATGCGCGCGTTCAGTGCGCCCACCGATAACTCTCCTTCGCACAGTGTGCAGAGCACCATCAGTCGGTGCGCGTTGGCCAGGCACTTCAGCATGGCGGCCGCGCTCTCGGCATGGCGCCCCATCTCCCGGGTATCGGCGACAAGGGCCTGGAACTGGTTGTGGGCTGCTGTAGCTGTCATCCGAGGGTATCCGGGTGAAGAGTCATTGGCGCCAATTTAATGCTGGCGCGCAGGCCCGGCAATCCTGTTGCCGCGTTAAACTGCGCAACTATTAGCCTGAATCCGGGAGACGATACCCATGCGTGCAACGATGGTCTTGTTCACGATCCTCGGCGTCGCGGTGCTAGGCCGTACCGCCGCTGCCGAGGATGCGCGGCTCGCGGCCTCGCGCGACATCGCCAGCGGCATGCAGGCGGCGCTGAAGGGCGAACTGGCGCAGGCCATGACGACGGCCGGCCCGGTGGGCGCGATCGCGGTGTGCCGCACGCGCGCCCCGGCCATCGCCGCGCAGGCGGGCAACGCGGCCGGCGTGCGCGTTTCGCGCACCGCGCTCAGGCTGCGCAATCCGGCCAATGCGCCGGATGAGCAGGGCCGGGCCGTGCTGGAACAGTTCACGGAACGGCTTCGCGCCGGCGACGCACCGGGGCAGCTGGAGCATTTCGCGCCCGCGGCCGACGGCGGCGCGCGTTTCATGGCGGCGATCGTGACGCAGCCGCCGTGCCTGGTGTGCCACGGCGACAACATCGCCGAGCCGGTGCGCCAGGCGCTGCGCGAGCAGTATCCCGCCGACGCCGCGACGGGTTTTGCCGTGGGTGAGTTGCGCGGCGCGGTGGTGGTCGACTGGCCGGGCGGCGCGCAGGGTGCCCGATGATCAGGAACTGTGCCACGCGTGGCTCAGCGAATCTGGCCGGCCGCGCGCCGGTACCGGAGTCCTGATGCGCGCGGCCTGCCCGGTGCTGCGCAGCGTACCCGGCGAGGCGGCGCGGGCATGAGCGCGCTGAAAGTCTGGTTCGCCATCGCCACCCGGCCCGCCATCGTGAAGCGCAGCGTGCGCGTCGCGCTGGTGGTGGGCACGGCACTCACGCTCATCAACCAGGGTGGCCGCCTGCTGGCGCTCGATATCGATGCTCCGACGCTGGCGCGCATCGTACTCACCTACATCGTGCCCTACTGCGTATCCACCTGGGCGGCGGTTGAGGCTTTGCACGAGCGGGGAACGGGGTAACTGCGTATGGCACGGATGGACATACGGGTACTGGGTCGGAAGGCGACCGAAGACAGGGTCGCAAGCTACGTGGATGCCTTCCTCGAGCGAGCGGCAGCCTGCCAGCCGGGAGCGGTTCGCAAGCGATATCTGCTGCTGTCCACGCCCCGCACGGGCTCCAACTGGCTGGCCCACGAGCTGCGCAGCGAGGGCGAGATGGGTTATCCCTACGAGTGGTTCAGTCCCGTCTATCTCGCCGCCGTGCTCGCTCGGCTGGGCAGACCCTTCGACCGACGCCACTACAGCGATCTTGTCTTCGCCGGTTCGACGACGCCGAACGGCGTGTTCGGCCTCAAGGCGCAACTCGACCAGGTCATTCGCTTGCGGAACGAGCAGCAGTTCGACCTGTTGGAACTCGGGTTCGACACGGTGATCTGGCTCGAGCGACGTGACGTGGTCGCGCAGGCCTATTCGTACGTGCGCAGCCTCAAGACCAATGTCTTTTCGCGATACACCGAACAGGAAAGGAGGGTCGAGGAACTGGGCAACCCACACCTCGTGGTCGAGACCTCGGCGGTCCTCAATGCCGCGGCGCAACTGACCCAATGGCGCGAGACTTTCGAACAGCAGTTCCGTTCCCGCACGGACCTGTGCCTCAGCTACGAGGACATCATGGCCGAGGGTATGGATTCCACGGTGTCGCAGCTGCGGCAATTGCTCGGCCTGGCGCCAGCCCGCCGCAGCTCCGCGACTCGCGATTACGAGAAGCAGGCCAGGCCCGAGGATGCGCAGAGGATCGCCGAGATTTGCGCCTATCTTGCGGGCGCGGGTCCCTTGCCGGTCTGAGGCAGGGTGGCCCTGCCGCCGGCGCTACGATTCGAGCGGCCCGCATCCCGGCGGACCGAGCGGCGGTCGCACGCGTCGCGATGCCCTGAGCCTCGAACGGATCCATTCCGGGCGCAAGCCTGCGCATGAAGCCGATGCGCCACTGGCCATGCGCAGCGGCACTCAGGGTCGGTGCAGCCCCAGCGCCTCGGCGGCAAATGCCCACTGGTCCGCGCGTTCGGCGATCAGCCTGTCGGTGGGGCGGTAGTTGTGTGAGCCGGCGACCTCGACGCGGATCAGCGCCGGGCGCGCGCAGCCCTGCGCGGCCTGCAGCGCGGCGGTGTACTTGAACGAGTGGCTCGGCACCACGCGGTCGTCGTGGTCGGCCGTGGTGACCAGCGTGGCCGGGTAGCAGGTGCCGGGTTTCAGGTTGTGCAGCGGCGAGTAGGCGAGCAGGAACGGGAACTGCGCCGCATTGCCGGCCGAGCCGTACTCCTCGACCCAGAGCTTGCCGCCGGTGAAGCGGTCGAAGCGCAGCATGTCGAACACGCCCACGGCGGGCAGTGCAGCGGCGAAGAGATCGGGTCGCTGGTTGGCGACGGTCGCAACCAGCAGGCCGCCATTGGAACCGCCCATCATGCCAAGTCGCGCCGGGGACGTGATGCTTTCGCTCACCAGCTGTTGCGCGACCGCGACGAAATCATCGAACACGCGTTGCTTGTTGCCGAGCATGCCGGCGCGGTGCCAGGCCTCTCCGTATTCGGCGCCGCCGCGCAGGTTCGCCGTGACCCAGACGCCGCCCAGTTCCAGCCAGGCCGGGACGTCTGCGCGGTAGGCAGGCAGGGTGCTCACCGAGAAGCCGCCGTAGCCGTAGAGCATCACGGGGTTGGCGCTGTCGCGGCGCAAGCCCTTCCTGGCGGTCATGAAGAAGGGCACGCGGGTGCCGTCGCGCGAAGTGGCGAAGCCCGCGGTGGTCTCGTAGCGGCTGGCATCGATCGGCGCCTCGGGCGGCTCGAAGGCGGTGCTGCGGCGCGTTGCGGGATCGTAGCGAAAGACCGTGGTCGGCATCAGCGGCGAGCTGAACGCGTACCAGACATCGCGGGCATCCTGCCGTCCGCTCAGCCCGAACACGCTTCCCACCCCGGGCAGATCGATTTCTTGCTGCGGCGTACCGTCGAGCGCGAACAGGCGCAGCCGGCTGCTCACATCGACCAGGTATTGCCCGGCGAGGCGCCCGCCGACGAGTGCCACGTTTTCCAGTGCATGAGCCTGTTCGGGCACGATGGTGCGCCAGTTCGCCGGATCGGGTGCGCGCATGTCCACGGCCACTATGCTGCGATTCGGCGCGCCCTGGTCGGTGCGGATGTAGAGAAGCGCGCCCACGTTGCCGATCGGCGCGTACTCGGCGTCGTCGCCCTCGACGAGCGCGCGCACCGGCGCGTCGAGGCGTGGCGCCAGCGGATCGGCGAGGTCCGCGTAATGCAGCCGGTTGTTGTTGCCAGCGCCCTTGGCCAGCGTGATCAGCAGGTAGCGGCCGTCCTCGGTGACGCTGCCACCGATCACCCAGCCCGCGAGGTCGGGGCGTTGGTAGACCAGCACGTCATCGGCTTGCGGCGTGCCGATGCGGTGGTAGTACAACGCGTGCCCCGACAGTGGCGCTTCCAGCACCTTGTTCGCGGGTGGTTCGGGATAGCGCGAGTAGAAGAAGCCCTTGCCGTCGCGGGTCCATGCGATGCCCGAGAAGCGCATCCAGCGCACCTCGTCGGCAAGATCCCGGCCCGAGGCGATATCGCGCACGCGGATCGTGCGCCAGT
The DNA here is from genome assembly GCA_016718385.1 of Gammaproteobacteria bacterium. Classification (GTDB taxonomy): domain Bacteria; phylum Pseudomonadota; class Gammaproteobacteria; order Pseudomonadales; family UBA5518; genus UBA5518. The sequence goes on along the minus strand of JADKDK010000002.1, from coordinate 689,488 downwards.
CGGCGCCGCCCTCGGCCAGCGCGTAGGCGAGCAGTTTCGCATCGGGCGAGGGCGTGTACTGCGCCAGCGAGACCGAGCCGTCGGCGGAGATCAGGTTGGGATCGAGCACGAGTTCGGGCTCGGCGTCGAGCGCGGCGCGCATGTACACCGGCGCCTGGCGTTGCAGCCCGCTGTTGCGCGAGTAGAACAGCCGGCCGCCTTCGAGCTGCGGGATACCCGTGCGCGCGTAGTCCCACAGCGCCGTGAGGCGCTCGCGGAAATGGCCGCGCAGCGGCAGCGCGGCGAGATAGGACGTGGTCACCGCATTCTGCGCGCCGACCCAGTCGGCCACCGCCGGGGCATCGAGGTCCTCCATCCAGCGGTAGGGATCGGCGATGCGCGTGCCGTGGTAGTGCTCGACGACGCCGCCACGCGGGGTGTCGGGGCAGTCGAGGGGCAGGTGCCCCGTTGCTGCCCCTGCGCATCCGGTCAGGGTGGCGACGAACGCGGCAGCGGCGACGATTTTGTGCATGCGGAACCCATTCTCGCGGTGATGAGGAGGTGGTGCGTCGTGGCGTCAGCGCGTGCTCACGGTGCCTCAGCCGGGGCGCCGGCTCAAGCCCCGCGACCCGGCGTGCGGGGGGAATCCCGACGGTCGCAGGCATGGCCTGCGCCATCGTGCACCCACCGCCGGTTCCCGCCGCGGCATTCGCCCGGCAATAGCGTGATCGGGCGCACAGTCCCGGCAATCGGCCTCGCGCGAATCCGCTCAGCTTCGATACTCAAGACCGCCCATGGTTGATCCGACACAACGATTGCTGAGACGGATCAGGCGATCATGAGGCCACAGTAAAACAAGGGGTATAGGGATGGATCCGGGCAGCGCGAACAGGAAACAGGGGAAACGGGCAAAAGCTCCAGGCGACAGTGCCAATGCTGCGCGGCAGCAACGCAAGTCGGGGGCCTGTTCCGCGGCGACATTCTCGACATTCCGCTTCTGGCCGGTAACGGCACCGCAATCTGCGCAGGAGCCGCAGGACAAACCCTGACGGGTTCCGCTCTGCGCTTCGCTTATCGAGCCTCAGCTGCGCGAGCGTGTTGCCGTGCGCGTTTGCGTGCATATCGGCGATCTGGCCGAGGATTTTCGCGATCTCGGTTTCGTGGGCGCTGGTCAGCCCTTGATGCACACCAGCGGTTCGAGCCGAGCGACCTTGCGCGCCAGTCCGGCGGCCTCGGCTGCGTCGACCACCGCGCCGACGTCCTTGTAGGCACCCGGAGCTTCTTCCGCCACGCCGCGCGCCGAGGGGCTGCGGATCAGGATGCCGCGCGCGGCGAGCTGCTCGATAACCGCGCGGCCCTGCCACTGCCGCGTGGCCTGGTGGCGGCTCATCGCGCGTCCGGCGCCGTGGCAAGCGGAGCTGAAGGAGCGCGCTTCGCCCTCGCGGGTGCCGGCCAGCACGTAGGAGCTGGTGCCCATCGAACCGCCGATCAGCATCGGTTGCCCGATCGCGCGCAGCGCCTGTGGAATGTCCGGGTGCCCGGGACCATAGGCGCGCGTCGCGCCCTTGCGGTGTACCCAGAGCCGGCGCGGCCTGCCATCGACGGTGTGCTGTTCGAGCTTGCAGGTGTTGTGCGACACGTCGTAGAGCAGGCGCAGCGAAGCCCCTGGCAGCACCTGCGCGAAGGCTTCGCGCGCGAGGTGCGTGATCATCTGGCGATTGGCCAGCGCGCAGTTGATCGCCGCGCGCATTGCGCCGAGGTACTCCTGGCCAAGGGGCGAATCGATCGGCGCGCACGCGAGCTCGCGGTCGGCCAGCGAGATGCGGTGTCGGGGCGCCGCCACGACCATTCGCTTCAGGAACTCGGTGCCGATCTGGTGGCCGAGGCCGCGCGAGCCGCAGTGGATGCTGAGCACCACGTCGTTCTCGCGCAGGCCGAATACCGCGGCGGCCTCGGCGTCGAAGAGTTGCGCGACGCGCTGCACCTCGAGGTAGTGGTTGCCCGAGCCGAGCGTGCCCATTTCGTCGCGCTGGCGCTCGCGCGCATGCGCCGAGACGCAGCCGGGCTGCGCGTCGCGCATCTGGCCGTGCTCCTCGATGCGTTCGAGGTCGGCGTCCTCGCCCCAGCCCTGTTCCACCGCCCAGCGTGCGCCGCCGGCGAGCATCCGGTCCATTTCCCTGGTGCCGAGACGGATCGCTCCGGTGCTGCCGAGGCCTGCCGGCACCTTGTGGCTCAACACGTCGGCGAGTGCGCGCTGATGTGTCATGAGGATCTCGAAGTCGAGGCCGGTGTGCAGGCAGCGCACGCCGCAGGAGATGTCGAAGCCCACGCCGCCCGCGGACACCACGCCGCCAGCGTCGGCATCGAAGGCCGCGACACCGCCGATCGGGAAGCCGTAGCCCCAGTGCGCGTCGGGCATGGCGTAGGAGGCCTGCACGATTCCCGGCAGTGTCGCGACGTTCACCACCTGCTCGTAGACTTTGCGATCCATGTCGAGCACGAGTTGTTCGCTCGCGTAGAGCATGCCGGGCACCCGCATCGCGCCGTGGCGAGGGATTTCCCAGGCGAATTCGCCTTGCCGTTGCAGCAGCTTCAGGTCCATCGGGACACCTCCGCCGGGTCGCTCACGCCAGCAGGCCTTTCATACGTCCACCACGGTCTGTGCGATCCAGCGGCCGTCCTCCAGTGCCACGCGCAGCGTGGTGCAGGTCGCGCCCTTGATCTCGACCACCGGCTGGTGGCGGGCGCGGTCTACCCGCTCACCCCAGGCGCTGGCCGTGAGCCGGTGCCCGGTGATCGTCACGTGAAAGCGCGCGAACAGCAAGCCGCGCGTGGCCATCGCGAAGACCAGTGCGTCGAGCCAGTCGACCAGCAGCAGTTCGTCGTCGGGCGCCTCGCAGTCGATCGCGAGCGCTTCGCCCGGGCTCACGCCGGCCGGATCCGTGACCACGGCGGTCAGCGCGAGCGCGGCCTGCTCGAACGCCTCTTCGCGCGTCGCGCCGATGCCGCGCACGCCGATGTCGGCCTCGTGCGGGTAATGCTCCCAGCGCGGCAGGCCCGCTGCGTGCGCGCTCACGGCCGGCTCAGAGACGCAACTTCGAGAAATCGGTGATCAGCAGCTGCTTCGGTGCACTGCCGCGCCGGCCGCTGGCGTGCGCGAGCACCCGGCCGCCGAGTTTCTCTTCCACACGCTGCGCGAGGCTCCAGAACGGTGGGCGGCCGGGATCGCCGATGATCGCCTGCGTCACGCCGGCGTTGCCCGCGCGGCGCAGCAACTTGTACAGCGGGTCGACCATCTCGTCCCAGAAGCAGATGTCGGTGCCGATCAGCAGGTCCGCGCCATCCAGCAGCCGGGCATTGAGCTGTTCGAAGCGTCCAGCCATGAACTCGACCTGCACGCCGTTGATGCGTGACTGCAGCCGCAGGTAGGGCTCGACCGCCGGATCGGCATCGACCGCGAAAACGCGCGCGCCGAAGGTCCTGGCGAGCCAGATGCCGGTGAGTCCCCAGCCGCAGCCGACGTCGATGACGCGCGCGCCGCGCGGCAGCGGATGACGATGCAGATAGTCGATGAGTGCGAAGCTCGAGTGCCAGACCTTGTTGCCGTGCAGGCTCGGGTCTTCGCTCTGGCGCTTCAGCCGCCGTACCTCGGGGTGCGAGGACTTGAGGGCGCGCGCGCCCCGGAAAGTGGTCCAGTGTTTCGCGGTGCTGCTGTTGCGGGTGGAAGTCATGGGAGCATGGTGCCTGTGGTGATTCGCGCGGGCGCAAATATATCGGCTGCGGCGACGGAATGGCAGTCCACCGGGGATGCCGGCGCAAGTGCCAAGCCGTTAACAGTTTGGCGCGATTGTGCTGCGTGGCGGCCGGGCGGGCGTGTGGCAGGCGCAATGCCACGCTACGATGCGCTTGACCAGGGATTGCGGCACGCGGGGCGGCGGCATCGGCGTTCGAAGAATCGCAAGCACGACGGGGCCAGATGACATCCAGCACGACCGACGCCGACGACCGCAGCATCGCCGCGAGCAGCTGCGCCGACCTCATCGTCCAGTACCTCGCGCTGCTCGAGGTGCCGTACGTGTTCGGGGTGCCGGGCGGCAATATCGATCCGCTGCTGAGCGCGCTGGCGCGGCACCAGCAAACGAGCGGGGTGCGGTGGGTGCTCACGCGCTCGGAGGCTGGCGCCGGCTTCATGGCCGACGGCTTTGCACGCGCGAGCGGCCTGCTCGGCGTGTGCAGCGCGACCTCCGGGCCGGGCTGCACCAACCTGCTGACGGCGGTCAGCAGCGCCTATGTCGAGGGCGTGCCGCTGCTGGTGATCACCGGTCAGAGCGCGATAAGCACCTTCGGTCGTGGCGCGATGCAGGAGGGCGGCGGATCGGGCGCCGACATCATCCTGATGTTCCGTGGCTGCACGCGCTACAACGCGCTGGTCTCGCACCCGGAACAGCTCGAGCACAACCTGCTGGCCGCGCTCAGCCACGCCACGGGCCCGACGCCGGGGCCGGTGCACCTCAGCATCCCGCAGGACATCTTCAGTGCGCCGATCGCCTCGGGTCGCAACCCGATGTCACGCTACGCCTTCTTCGGCCAGGAGATCACGCCCGACCGCCTGCTGTTGAACCGGCTGAACATCCTGCTGCGCGCCTACCGGCGCGGCGTGTTCGTGATCGGTGAGGGTTGCGCCGGCGCGATGGCCGAAATCCTGCGCTATGCCGAGCACCGTGACTGGCCGATAGTCACCACGCCGGCCGGACGTGGCCTGATGTCGGCGGACCATCCGCTCTACCGCGGCGTGTTCGGCACCGCCGGCCACGAGTCGGCGAGGCGCACGCTCACCGCGGACGAAGCCGACATCGTGCTGGTGGTGGGCGCAAATCTCGACGAGAACGCGACCTGCGGCTGGGACGGCAGCACCATCCTGTCGCGGCGACTGCTGCATATCAGCAGCAATCCCGATCACCTGGCGCGCTCGTACATGGCGCAGCTGAACCTGATGGGCAGCCCGCGCATCGTCTTCGCGTACCTGAACCAGGCGAGTGCCGGGCTCCCGGACCCCGAGGCGCAGGCCGGCAGCGCTGCGCTACCGGTGCTGCGCAACGCACACGGCCTGCCACGGCACATCAGCCTGCTGCATGTCGAGGACTGCGGCACCGACACCGTGCCGCTCAACCCGCGGCGCCTGTTCTGGATACTCAGCCAGCGCGTGCCCCCGCGCACGCGGCTCTATGCCGATGCAGGCAATGCCTTCTTCTGGGCGCTTCACTACTGGCATCCGCGCGGCGAGCGCGTGCTCGCGACCAACCGCATGCCGGTGTCGATGGGCTTCGCCGCGATGGGCTGGGCCATCGGCGCGGCGATCGGCGGCAAGCTCGCCGATCCGCGCGATCCGGTGCTCTGCATAACCGGCGACGGCAGCTACCTGATGAACGCGCAGGAGATCTCCGTCGCGCAACAACTGGGCTTGAACGTGGTGTACCTCGTGCTGAACAACGGCGTGCTCGGCACGGTAAAGCACGGGCAGCGCATGCGCGGGCTGCAGAACACCGCCAATGAACTCCCGCCGACCGACTTCGCGCTGATGGCGCGCGCCATGGGCGTCGAGTCCTACCGCATCCGCAGTCTCGACGAGCTGGATAGGCTCGGCGTCGAGAAGCTGTTTCTGCGCAAGGGCCCGGTGTTGCTGGATGTGCTGGTCGACGCCGAAATCGCACCGCCGATCGGTCAGCGCGTCAGGAACCTGCAGGGTCCTGTGTAGGTTCGCCCCGTGGGTCGCCACGCAGCCGCCGCGACTATACTTGCGCCACCATCCCCGGAGAATCCTCTCATGGCCGAAACGCGAGCCCCTGCCGCAGCCACCGGGTTGCGCCGGCTGTTCATGCGCAAGTCCGTGGCGCAGATGCATGCCGAGCACGCGCAGGGTGAACTGAAGAAGAGCCTGGGTGCGCTCAACCTGGTATCGCTGGGCATCGGCTGCATCATCGGCACGGGGATATTCGTGCTCACGGGGCGCGCCGCGGCCCAGTTCGCCGGCCCGGGCATCATGATCTCCTTCGTGATCACCGGCGTGCTCTGCGCCTTCGTCGCATTGTGCTATGCCGAGCTCGCCGCGATGCTGCCGGTCTCCGGTTCGGCCTACTCCTATTCCTACGCCTCGATGGGCGAGCTCGTCGCGTGGTTCATGGGGCTGCTGCTGGTGCTCGAATACGGGCTCGCGGCCGCGACGGTTGCCGTGGGCTGGTCCAGTTATGCGGTGAGCCTGCTGCAGGACATCGGCATCGATATCCCTCCCGAGCTGACCGCGGCGCCGGGTGTGGCGGTAATGCAGGGCGGCGAGATCGTGGGCCACGGTGTGGCGAACGTGCCGGCCATATGCGCGATCGGCGCGGTCACGGCGTTGCTGGTCGTCGGGATCCAGGAGTCCGCCACGGCCAACAACATCATCGTGGTGGTCAAGCTCGCCGTCGTGATCGCCTTCATCTGCGTGGGGGCCTTCTTCGTCGATCCCGCCAACTGGCACCCGATGATTCCCGAGCAGGTACCGCCGCCGCCCGAGGGAGCCGAGCGCGGCCTCTGGGCCGACATCAGGCGCGCGCTGCTCGACGTGATCACGGCGGAGAACACCTCGCGCTACGGCATCGGCGGCATCATCACCGCGGCGGCCACGATCTTCTTCGCCTATCTCGGCTTCGAGGCCGTATCGACGGCCGGCGCCGAGGCGCGCGATCCCGCGCGCGACATGCCGATCGGCATCATCGGCTCGTTGCTGATCTGCACCGCGCTCTACATCCTCACCTCGGCGGTGCTGGTGGGCATCGTGCCCTATGCGGAGCTCGACACGCCGGCGCCCATCGCAGTGGCGGTCAACGCGATGGGCATGCCGTGGTTTGCGGTGCTGGTGAAGATCGGCGCCATCGCCGGGATCTCCTCGGTGATGCTGGTCCTGCTCTATGGCCAGACGCGGATCTTCTACACGATGGCGCGCGACGGCCTGCTGCCGGAGGCCTTCGCGCGCGTGCACCCGAGGTACCGCACGCCGTGGATCGACACGCTGATCGTCGGCGTCGTTACCGCCGGCTTCGCGGGGTTCATGTCGCTGGATGCGCTGGCCAACCTGACCAACGTGGGCTCGCTCGCGGCCTTCGGCATGGTGTGCCTGACCGTGCTGTACCTGCGCGTGACGCAGCCGGCGCTGGCCCGTCCGTTCCGCGCGCCGCTGTTCCCGCTGGTGCCGGTGATCGGCGCGCTAATGTGCGGCCTGCTGCTGATGTCGCTGATGGCGCACGCCGAGACGCGTGACTTCTTCCTCATTTACCTCGGCGGAGGGATCCTGCTGTATTTCGTCTACGGCCTGCGCCACTCGAAGCTCGGCAAGGGCGAGATCGTGATCGGCGCAGAACCCGTGCCGGATCTGCCGAAGAAGCTCGACGTCTGATGTGATGTGGGTCGGCATTGATGCCGAATGGTGCGGTGGGCCTGGCGGGTTCGGCGTTGCCGAACCCTTGTCGGGTTGAAACCCGACCCACAAGCCCGCTCGATCAGTCAGCCAGCACCTTGTCGCGCGTCTCCACCACCCACGGCAGCAGGAACAGGCCCAGCGCCGGCACCAGCCCGACGTAGAACAGCGTCTGCAGCACGGTATCGGTTCCCTGCGCGGCGATGGTGCCGACCGCGAACGGTCCCACCGCGGCCAGCACGCGGCCGATGTTGTAGCAGAAGCCCGCACCGGTGGCGCGCAGTCGGGTCGGGAACAACTCGGGCAGGTAATAGGTGAAGCTGCCGAAGATGCCGAACACCGAGGCGCCGATCGCGAAGTACCAGTAGAGCCGCACCGTTGGCTCCCAGTCGATGCCGAAAGTGGCGAAGATCGCCACCGCGCTGGCCGCGAAATAGATGCCGAACAGCGCGCGCCGTCCCAGTATCTTCGCCACCGGAATGGTCAGCAGCGTGCCGACCAGTCCGCCCATGTTGAACCAGTAGGTGGCGCGGAACTTCCATTCCTCCACCAGCGCCAGCGTTGCCGTGGTGTCGAGGCCGTCGGCGGCAGCGGCGTTCTGCGCGAGCCCGGTGGCCACGGTCGGTATGAATGCGTTGCAGCTCCACCATGCGATCAGCGCCACCAGCGACATGCATACGCCGGCGAAGGTGATGTGACGCAGTTCCGGGCTGAAGATCTCCGCCAGGCGCACCGGCGCGGCATCTTTAACCGCCTCCTTCCAGCGCTCGGGCTCCTTCAGGAACAGGCGCACCAGGAAGGCCACCCCGGCCGGTACGAGGCCGAACAGGAACACGTAGCGCCAGGATGTCTCGGGCGAATCGGCCATCCACACGCCCGCCACGCCGAAGTTCACGTAGGTCGCCAGGAACAGGCCCATCGGCGCGGCGGTGTAGAGCAGGGCGCCGGCTTCGACGCGGCGGTTTTCGGGTACCACTTCGGCCACCATCGAGGCGCCGGCGGCCCATTCGCCGCCGATGCCGAGCGCCGCCACGATACGGCACGCCAGCAGCACCCAGATGTTCGGCGCGAAGGCGCAGGCCGCGGTACCCAGCGCATACAGCAGCATGGTCAGCAGCAGGGTGCGGGTGCGTCCGATGCGGTCGCAGACGTAGCCGAACAGCACCCCACCCGCGGCCCAGCCGAGCAGCAGCACCGAGGTCAGGACGCCGGTCCAGTAGAGCGTGGCGGTGCGCGCCTCGGGCGAGCCGATCTCCAGCCCCAGCAGCGTGGGCACGGCGTTGGGCGCCACATAGTTGAACAGCAGTCCGTCGAAGACGTCGAAGCCCCAGCCCAGCCAGGCCGCGAACAGCACCGTCCATTGATAGCGAGTCATCCCCATCAGCATCGCGAGTTCCCGTTCGGTCGTTATCGTGTTGTCGTAAAGGCGGGCGCACTACCGCGCACCCGGCGGCGAAGTTTAGCATCGCGGCGGCTCGGGAGGCGCCCGCAGTGGCGCCGCACCGTTTCGGGCTAGAATTGATTCCGTTGCCGCGCCATCACGGAGTGGCGCCGCCCGGAGCCTTCATGGAATTCGTTCACTGGTTCATCGATTTCTTCCTGCATCTCGACCGCCACCTCGCCGAGATCATCGCGCAGTATGGCGTGCACACCTACACGCTGCTGTTCGTCATCGTGTTCTGCGAGACCGGGCTGGTGGTGACGCCGATACTGCCGGGCGATTCGCTGCTGTTCGCGGCCGGGGCCTTCGCGGCGCTCGGCAGCCTGGACGTCTGGGTGCTGTTCGGTCTGCTCACCGTCGCGGCGATCCTCGGCGACACGGTCAACTATTCGATCGGCCGCTACGTCGGACCGAAGGTCTTCCACTATCCGAAGTCGCGCTTCTTCAACCCCGAGCATCTGCAGAAGACCCACGCCTTCTACGAGAAGTACGGTGGCAAGACCATCATCATCGCGCGCTTCATCCCGATCATCCGCACCTTCGCTCCCTTCGTGGCGGGCATCGGCGCGATGAGCTACGGCAAGTTCGCGGCCTACAACGTGGTCGGCGCCGTGCTCTGGGTGGGGATCTGCGTGTTCGCGGGCTACCTGTTCGGCAATGTGCCGGTGGTAAAGGAGAACTTCAGCCTGGTCGTGGTCGCGATCGTGCTGCTCTCCCTGATGCCCGCGGTCATCGGCGTGATCAGGCACCGGCGCGAGGCGGCGGCGCTGCGCTCGCCCGCGGAGTCATAGCCCCGCTCGCCCTACGCCCTCGCGCGGCGCATCGTCATCGCGTGCTGAAAACGCGATGCCGGATGGGTGTTGATGGTCACCTGGGCAATCATCCCGTCGGCTGTCTTGTAGCTGCGACGCACCTCGAGCGCAGCCGATCCCTCCTTGACCTTCAGGCCGGTTGCCAGCGCAGGGGAGATCAGCGTGGCGGAGATCTGTTGCTGGACCTCGACGATGCTCTGGCCGAACATGTCCTCGATCAGCGGGAATATCGGGCCGCTGTGGCGCTGCAGCAGCCGACCCACCGCGGCATAGGCGCGGTTGATGTAGTACTGCGCCCTGCAAACCGGCGCATCGATGCCTTCCGAATACCTGTAGCCACAGACTTCCAGCCACTCCTCGCCGACCGGCAACCCGCTGCGCGAGGCGAGCTTTGCGTCGATCGTCACCGTCCTGATCGATTCGATCGCAAAGCGCGTGTCGGCCCCGAACGCCAGCAGGTCGTTGATCGACATGACGTGGTGGATGTCGGAGCCCGAGGAGCGCGGCGGGATGACGACCGTGCCGGCTCCCTTTCGCGACGACACGAGGCCCTCATCACGCAATAGTCTCAGCGCTTCGCGCACGGTGTAACGGCTCACCGAAAAACGTTCGCACAGCGCCTCTTCGGTCGGGAGCAGCGATCCGACCATGTACGCCCCGCTCACGATCTCTTCCTTTAGAGCGCGCGCGATGCGCAGGTAGAGGGGGCCCCTGGGCTCGACGCTGGTCTTGCGGGTCACGCCGTGTGCGTCTCGGGGCGGGTTTGCACGGCCCGCGCCGGAATCAGCCCTTGATCTCATGCTCCCCCCTCGGCCGTCATGCGGCACACGCGACGCTGTCTTCCTGCCGGGCCCGATGGTGGTGGCGCCTTGGCCCGACATACCTTGGATTAGAATGTGTCCGGACAAACATGTCAATCAATATGAAAAATAGGCAAATATATTGATCGAAGTGAAAAAACATGCGAGCTTGGCAGTCCGGACATATTGTCTGGTTCGCGCGCATCCAGAGGAGTGGCGAGCGTTCCAGGACCATTGGCCGCTGGTCCGCGCGATATGCGCTCTCGCGCCGAGGTGTCGGCGTGTTGGCCCGTCACAGCAGGGGAGAATGCGATGAGTCAAAAGCCCAGGATCGACGAAACCACCGAGGATCTGGCGTGCCCGGTAATCTACCCGGTCGAAGCCTATATTTCCGAGGAGTATGCCCGTGCCGAGCGCGACAAGCTGTGGCGCAAGGTATGGCAAATGGTCGGTCGACTCGAGGACATCCCCGAGGTCGGCAATTACCTGTCCTATGAAATCCTCGATGACTCGGTGCTGATCGTGCGCACGGCGCCGGACCAGATCCGCGCCTATCACAATGTCTGCCCGCATCGCGGGCGCCGCCTCGTCGATGTCCCGCAGGGAGCGAAGAACGCCAGGGGCAGGAGAAGCCAGTTCATTTGCGGTTACCACGGGTGGCGCTTCAACCTCGAGGGCGCGAACACGCACGCGCCCTACAAGGAGGACTGGCAGGGCGCGCTGAGCGACGAATGTGCCGGGCTGAGCAAGGTCGACGTGGACACCTGGGGCGGCTGGATCTGGATCAACATGGACCGCGATTGCGAGCCGTTGCGCGACTTTCTCGAGCCCGCCGCCACCATGCTCGACCCGTTCCAGCTCCAGAACATGCGCAGCAGGTGGCGCAAGTGGGGCATCTTCGACTGCAACTGGAAGGTCGCCCTGGAGGCATTCAACGAGACCTACCATGTCCAGACGACGCATCCGGAGTTCATGAAATTCGGGGAGTTTCGCGGCTGGGCCAGGGTGCAGGGAAAGCACAGCAATATCGGCTATGACGCGCCGAAGGGCATGGACGAGAACCAGTCGGCCAAGCTTCGGGTCGGCAAGGGCGACCCGCGTATCTCGACCGCGGAAATGCAGCTCTATACCTGGCAGAAGGCGAACACCAACACGACGCAGACGCTCGTCGATGCGGCGCTGCGGCTGAAGGACGAACTGCCGGAAGGAACGCCGGCCGACCAGGTGCTCAAGCACTGGCTCGAGTCGGCGCGGCGCGATGACGAGGCGCGCGGCGTGGTCTGGCCGACCGTCGATCCCGCGCATGTCGGCAGGAGCGGGACCGCCTGGCAGATCTTCCCGAACTTCCAGATCGGGCACTCCGTCAACAACGCCCTGTGCTACACCGCCCGGCCCTGCGGCTACAACCCCGACAAGTGCATCTTCGAGGCCGTTGTCTATCAGCTGTTCCCGCAAGGCGAGGAACCGCAGCCGGAGTGGGAGTATTGCGAAGCGACCGCCGAAGACTGGTGCTACGTACTGTCCCAGGATTTCTCGAACATGGCCGCTGTGCAGCAAGGGATGAAATCCCTGGGCTTGAGCGGTTTGAAGCCCAATCCCTACATGGAACGCAGCACGGCCAACTTGCACCGTAACCTGGCGAAATACATGGGCACGGGCGCGCCGCGCAAGCTCGAATGAGCCCTGCCGCGCCGCCATGCGCGGCAATGCCTGGCCGGATTGAAACACGTTGGAGAGTAATGGCGTGAAGCATGCGGGACCGCTGTCGGGCGTACGGGTGATCGATCTGACGGCGATGGTGATGGGGCCCTACAGCACCCAGATCATGGCCGACATGGGTGCGGACGTGATCAAGATCGAGGCACCGGAGGGCGACAATACCCGGAATATCTCCGTCGGGCCGGAGCCCGGGATGAGCGGCGTCTTCGTCAATGTGAATCGCGGCAAGCGCAGTGTCGTGCTCGACCTGCGGTCCGAGGCCGGCAAGAGCGCGTTGCGCGAACTCGTCAGGCACGCGGACGTGTTCATCCACTCGATGCGTGCGAGGGCGATCGCAAGGCTCGGGTTCAGCTATGCGGATGTCTTCGCGATCAATCCGTCGATCGTCTACACCAACTGCTACGGATATGGCCGCCGCGGCCCCGATGCGGACCTGACCGCCTACGACGACACCATCCAGGCGGAATGCGGTTTGCCCGCCGTGCAGCAGATGCTGACCGGCGAGGCGAACTATGTCGGCACGATCATCGCCGACAAGGTCGCCGGCATGACGGCGCTCTATGCCACGATGCTGGCGCTGTTCCACCGCGAGCGCACCGGCGAGGGCCAGGAGGTCGAGGTCAGCATGTTCGAGACCATGGCGTCGTTCATGCTGGTCGAACATGCCAATGGCGCGATGTTCGACCCGCCGCTCGGCCCGGCGGTCTACCCGCGCGTCGTGGCGCCCAACCGCCGGCCGTACCGCACCAGGGACGGCTATATTTCCGCGCTGGTCTACAACGACAAGCAATGGTCTGCGTTCATCGAGTCCGTGCGCCCGGCATGGGCCAGCGACAGCTTCGCCACGCTCGCGCAGCGGGCGCGGCAGATCGACACCGTTTACGCGTTGCTGGGGGAAACCTTCCGGGAGCGAACGACGCGGGACTGGCTGGACCTGCTCCGCGCGCTGGATATACCGGCCGCGCCGCTGCGCACACCCGATGAGCTGTTCGACAATCCGCATCTGGACGCGGTCGGCTTCTTCGAGACGGTGGAGACGCCCAACGGCCCCGTGCGCTTCCCCGGCGTGCCGACATGGTTCTCGCAAACCCCGGGACATGTCGCTGGCCCCGCGCCGAGACTCGGCGCCCACACCCGTGAGGTGCTGGAGGAGTTCGGTCTGAGCGCGCCGGAGGACAGCGCGGTGCAGCGCGAGCCCGGGTCGGGTGGCATCGTCTGAGCACCCGCAGATCGCAGGAAAGCAGCACGCCGGAAAAATTTGCAGGCAGCAGGGATCAGGACCGTGGATCTATCGCTTACAGAAGATCAGCAGAACATCCGGGAAACGGTGCTCCGGCATTGTTCCCGGTTTGCGGACGAGTACTGGCTCGAACGTGACCGGGATTCCGTCTTTCCGCATGAGTTCCACCAGTCGATGGCCGAGGCCGGCTGGCTCGGCATCGCCATGCCGGAATCGGTCGGCGGTGCCGGCCTCGGCATCACCGAGGCGGCGATCATGATGCAGGCCGTGGCCGAGGCGGGCGGCGGAATGGCTGCGGCCTCCAGCATCCATGGCCCGGTATTCAGCCTGGAGCCGATCGCGCGGTTCGGCACGCAGGAGCAGCAGCAGCGGATGATCCCGCCGGTGTTGCGTGGCGAGCACCGGATCTGCTTCGCGGTGACCGAGCCCAATACCGGCCTCGATACGACCAGGCTCAAGACCCGCGCGGAAAGGCGCGACGACGGCTACCTGGTCAATGGCGAGAAAATCTGGATCACCAACGCCCATGTGGCGGACAAGATGATGCTGCTTGCGCGCACCACGCCGCTCGATCAGGTCAAGCGCAAGACCGACGGCCTCTCGTTGTTTTTCACCGATCTGGACCGGTCGAGGATCGAGCATCGTCTCATCCCCAAGATGGGACGGCACGCGGTCGGTTCGAACATGCTGTTCATCAATGATCTTTTCATACCCGAAGCGGACCGGATCGGCGCCGAAGGCGATGGTTTCAGGATCATCCTCCACGGCCTCAATCCCGAGCGCATCCTGATCGGTGCCGAGGCGATCGGGCTGGGGCGCGTGGCGATCCAGCGGGCGGCACGCTATGCACGGGAGCGCATCGTGTTCGATCGCCCGATCGGCATGAACCAGGGCATCCAGCACCCGCTGGCGAAATGCTGGGCCCAGGTGGAGGCGGCCAATCTGATGGTGATGAAGGCCGCGACCCTGTTCGACAAAGGAAAGGAGTGTGGCGTCGAGGCCAACGCCGGGAAATACCTGGCTGCCGAGGCCGGCTTCGAGGCCTGCCATACGGCCATGCTGACGCTGGGCGGCATGGGCTATGCGCAGGAATATCATGTCGAGCGGTATTTGCGCGAGGTCCTCATCCCGAGGACCGCGCCGGTCAGCCCGCACATGATCCTGAACTTCCTCGCCGAGAAGGTTCTGGAGCTTCCGAAGTCTTACTGAGGCCGGCCTGATGGGGGCGCGTGATTTTTCTGTCGGGGAAAGAGTGATGGAAATGGCGATGCAGGAGGATATTTTCAGTGCGCGCTCATGGCTGTTCGCGCCGGGCGACAGCGAGAAGAAAATGGAAAAGGCGACGGCCGGCCCGGCAGACATCGTCATCTTCGACCTCGAGGATGCGGTTGCCGACGCGGAAAAGCCCAGGGCACGCGGCCTGATCGCCGATTTCCTGATGGCCCATGCGCAAGGCCGCGATCGGCTGTGGGTCAGGGTCAACCCGCTGGACGGTGCGCACACGCTCGCGGACCTTGCGGCGATCATGCCGGCCCATCCCGGGGGCATCATGCTGCCCAAGGCGCGCGGCCGCGCCGATGTCGAGCTGCTCGACCACTATCTCTCGGCGCTGGAAGTCGCCAACGGGATCGAGCAGGGCTCGACCCGGGTGATCGTGCTGGTGACGGAAACGGCCGAGGCCATGTTCACCACCGGCAGCTATGCCGGCGCGCCGCGCGTCGTCGCCCTCAGCTGGGGTGCGGAGGATCTCGCCGATTCGATCGGCGCGAGTTGCAACCGCAATGCCGATGGCAGCTACTCCTTCACCTACGAGCTGGCGCGCAGCCTGTGCCTGCTCGGCGCGGCGGCGGCGGGCGTTGCCGCGATCGAGACGATCCAGGGCGATTTCCGTGACCTCGACGGGTTGCGCCAGCGGGCCGAGAAAGTCCGCCGTGACGGTTATCGCGGGATGCTGGCAATCCATCCGGCGCAGGTCGAGGTGATCAACGCCGCCTTCACGCCGGCTGAAGAGGAACTGGCGGCGGCGCAGGAGATCGTCGATCTCTTCGCCGCCAATCCGGGTGTTGGTACCATCGGCCACAAGGGCGCGATGCTCGATCGGCCACACCTCGCGCGTGCCCGGCTGCTGCTCAGGCAGGCGGGACGCTGATGACGGTCCTCACCGACGCCGCGGGGCTGGACCTCGCGCGATTCCTGCGCCCTGGCGACCGTATCGTCATGGGCCAGGCCTGCGGTGAGCCGACGACCCTGGTCGAGGCGCTGATCGCGCAAGGCAGGGACATCGGCGGGCTTTCGGCCTTCATTGCGACCAGCTTTTCCGGGCTGTTCACGCCCGAGACAACCGCGAGCTTCGCGTTGTCCAGCATGGGGGCGATCGGCGCGCTACGCGGCATGACCAGAGCGGGCAAGCTGGCCGTGATCCCGGCCCATGTCAGCCAGATCGGCCCGATGATCACCGCCGGCATCATCGGTTGTGACGTGGCGTTCATCCAGGTCAGCCCCGCCGATGAAAGCGGCAATCACAGCTACGGACTGATCAGCGACCATGTTCGCGCCGCCGTGGACAGGGCACGCGTCGTCATTGCCGAGGTGAACGAGCAGGTGCCGCATACGCCGGGCGAGACGATCCCCGCCGCAGCGATCGACGTGGCGGTACATGTCTCGCGTGCGCCGGTGGAAGTGCCCGCCGGCAGGATCTCCGAGACCGATCAGGCGATTGCCCGCCACTGCGCCGCCTATATCGGCGACGGCGCGGTGATCCAGACCGGCGTCGGCGCGGTGCCGGATGCCATCCTGCGCCTGCTCCACGATCGCAAGGACCTGGGGGTGCATTCCGGCATGCTCGGCGACGGGCTGGTGGAACTGGTCGAGGCCGGCGTGGTCACGAATGCGCGCAAGGAAGTCGATGCCGGCGTGTCGATCAACGGCGCGCTGATCGGCACGAAGCGTCTCTACGCCTGGGCGCAGCGCAACCCTGCGATCCGCATGTGCAGCACGGCCTACACGCACGACGCGGCCGTGCTCGCGCGCGCCTCAGCCGGCTGGTGACGATCAACTCGGCGCTCGAGGTTGACCTCACCGGCCAGGTCAATGCGGAACAGAGCGGCTCGGCTTATATGGGCGGCACCGGCGGGCAAGTGGACTTCGTGCGCGCCGGCGCCCGATCCCCCGGCGGGCATTCGATCATCGCGCTGCCCGCGACCGCGAAAGGGAACGAGCTCAGCCGCATCACGATCGGGCTGTCGGGACCGGTCACCACCGCGCGCAGCGAGGTCGACGTGATCGTCACGGAATTCGGCGCCGCCGAACTCAGGGGACAGACACTCGCCGAGCGCACGCGCCGCCTGATCGCGATCGCCCATCCGGATTTCCGCGAAGAACTGCAGCGGGCGTCCCATATCATCCAGCAGCGGGGGTTCTGATGAGCGATGCCGTACTCTTCGACGTGCGCGATGGCGGCATCGCGATCATCACCATCGACCGGCCCGATACGCGCAACTGCCTGAGTGGCGAGGTGCGCGACGGCCTGCGCGCGGCGTGGAACCGTTTCGAGCGCGACCCGGCGTTGCGCGTCGCCATCCTGACCGGCGCGGGCGAGAAGGCCTTCTGCGCCGGCGGCGACCTGAAGGAGATGGTGGAAACGGGCATGCAGGTGCCGCCGCGCGACATGTTCCCGCTGCCCTATGACAACATCGAGCTGTCCAAGCCGACGATCGCGGCCGTCAACGGCGTGGCCTTCGCCGGTGGCTGGATGATCGCCCAGGGCTGCGACCTGTGCGTCGCGAGCACGAACGCGAAGTTCGCCATTACCGAGGTGAAGGTGGGCCGGGGCTCGCCGTGGGCCGCGCCGCTGATCCACATGATCCCGCAGCGGATCATGATGGAGATCATCCTGACCGGAAAGCCGATCACGGCACAGCGCGCCTACGAAATCGGCCTGGTCAACCGTCTCGCCGAACCGGAGCGCCTGATGGAGGCGGCGCTCGAATTGGCGGGCGAGATCCTCGAGGGCGCACCGCTATCGGTGAGGGCCGGGCGCGAGACCGTGATGCTCGCCACCGAAATGGGACGCTCGGCGGCATTGCAGGCAGCGCGGGCAGCGCACGAGCACGCGTACATGAGCGAGGATGCGCAGGAAGGCCCCAGGGCATTTGCCGAGAAACGCCGCCCGCAGTGGAAAGGGCGCTGAAAGCCAATGGTCATGTCCAAAGGCGCCGCAGCGGAATGGCGAAGCTTCTGGTTGCTGCCGTTCGCTGCGGCGCTCGGCTATTCCACTTCCGTCATCCACGTCTATTCGATGGGCCCCTTCATCGAGCCGCTGCAGCAGGCATTCGGCTGGTCGCGCGGACAGATCTCGTTCGGACTTACGATTGCCTCTTTCATCAGCGCGATCTTCTGCGTCCCCGTCGGCATACTGGTGGACCGGATCGGGCCGCGCCGCGTCGGCCTGATCGGCGTGCTGTTGATGTCGGGGGCGTTTGCGCTGCTCGGTACGATGACAGGAACGACAGCGAACTGGGTGGCACTGTGGGTGATTGTTGCCCTCGGTACGCTCTGGGTGCAGGCGACGGTCTGGACCAGCGCGGTCGCCAGCCGTTTCGAGGCGTCGCGGGGGCTGGCGTTCGCGATCACGCTCTCCGGTGCCGCGCTCAGTGCAGCGGTTGCCCCCGTTCTTGCAGCGTGGCTGATCGGCGGCTACGGCTGGCGCACGGCTTTCGTGGCCATGGGGGGAATCTGGGCGGCGCTGGTCTTCCCGTTCCTGTTGCTGTGCTTTCGCGGTGCTCACGACGGCGGAGCCAGTCAACACGCGACGACAACAAGCCCGGTGAAAGTGCTGAAGGGCGTCACGCTGTCGCAAGGGTTGCGTTCACCGACGCTCTACAAGCTGCTGCTGGCCAGCGGCCTGTTCTCGTTCACCGCCATTGGCGCGGTTGTTCACTTCGTGCCGATCCTGACGGACAGCGGTGCGACGCCGCTCGCGGCGGCAGGAGTCGCCGCGCTCGTCGGCGTATTTTCCATTTTCGGCCGACTCGGCACCGGCTTTCTGCTGGACCGGTTTCCCGGACACATCGTCGGCGCGCTCGCCTTCATGCTGCCGATCGTCTCGGCCCTGCTGCTGTTGTTCGACGGCGCCAACCCCCTCAGCCAGGCGGTCGCGGCCGCGGCGCTGGGTCTGACGGTCGGATCGGAGGTCGACGTCATCGCTTTTCTCGCCGCGAAACATTTCGGGCTCAGGAGTTTCGGTGCGCTGTATGGCGCGCTGGTGATGGCGCTCTCGCTCGGCACGGCATTCGGCCCACTCGCCGCCGGCACCGTGTTCGATCGCTTCGACAGCTATGCGCCATTCCTGATGCTTGCCATCGTCCTGATGGGGGTGAGCGCAACGGCGCTCTTCAGCCTTGGCCTGGCGCCCGAAACCGCGGAGACGGCTGCACGATCGCCTTGATCGTGTCGAACGCGGCGCGGGCGCTGAGCACCTGTCAACCACCCGGGTGGCTATTCGGCCCCCTGGCGGGGTCGCCCGAGGCAGCCTCCGCTTCGTCGATCTGCGCCATGATGGCATCGATGACGTGACGCACGCGCCGGGGCATCATGCGCCGCCCGGGGTACACCAGATTGAATGACAATCGCCCCGCACGCCAGCCGGGCAAGACCGGCACCAGCCGCCCCGTTGCCAGGTCATCGGAGACCAGCGGCAGCGTCAGCCGTCCCACCCCGAGGCCGCAGCGCACGGCTTCCAGGCTCAACGCATAGGTGTTGGTGCGCAGTGCCACCCGCACATCCACGCTCTCCCGGGTGCCGTCGTCCTGCTCCAGCGTCCACCGCTCGTGCGCATGATCGGCCTCACCCGGGGTCCATTGCGCAACGCAACGATGAGCTGACAACTGCTGCGGGGTAGTCGGCAGGGGATGGCGTTGCAGATAGCGCGGCGCGGCACACAACAGCAACGGTACCTCCAGGTGCGGCCGCGCCACTGCCGTGGCAGATAACCCGAAAGCTGCATCCATGGTGACCACGTCGAAGCCCTCGGCCACCGGATCCACCGCGCGATCGAGCATGGCCATCTCCACGGTGATGTCCGGGAACTCCTCGTGCAACCGGGTCAATTGTTGCGCCGTCACCTCCATGCCGAACACGGTCGGCAGGGCCAGTCGCACTCGTCCCACCATGTCCTGGTGGGAGCGACTGACCATGGCCTCGGCCTCGGCCACGTCGGACAGGATGTCGCGACAGCGGGCCAGGAAGGTTTCGCCGGCCTCGGTGAGGCGCATGGAGCGGGTGGTGCGCTCCAGCAACTTGACGCCCAGGTGACGCTCCAGATTCGCCACCTGTCGTGTCACCAGGGCCTGGTCGACCTCCAGCGCCCGTGCGGCGGCGGCAAAGCCGCCCTCGTCCACCACGCGCACAAAGGTCTTCATGGTCTGCAAACGATCCATGGCAAACTATTTCACTTTGGTCATTAATGGAATGATAAAAGCACTATTTATCCTTCATATCAACATTAATAAACTGAGGTCCGTCGTGGTTGTTATTGAACCCCTGAAAATCGCCCAAAGCGGCTGCGCAACGATGCGCGCCTCGAGCACTGGCGGTGACAACCGCAGGGGCTTACCGGAAAGACGCATCACAAAAAGCGAGGATTGATGCCATGACTACGCAAGCAGTGAAGCCGGGACAGTGGGTCGAGCACACGATGGCCTGGGAGGAACTCGACTTCAGCAAGATCAATATGCGCATCTCGACGGATCGCTATACCTCACGCGAATACGCCGGGCGCGAGCGTGAATTGATCTGGTCCAGGGTCTGGCAGGTCGCCGGCCGCGTGGATGAACTGCCTGCAAACGGCGACTGGAAGGAATATCGCATCTACGACCAGTCCTACGTGGTCGTGCGCGGCAATGACGGCAGGATCCGCGGCTTCGTCAACGCCTGCAGGCATCGCGGCAACGTGCTGTGCCGTGACAAGAAGGGGCACTCCAACGGCCGTTTCACCTGCCCCTACCACCTCTGGTCCTATGGTCTCGATGGACGCCTGGTGGGTGTCGCCAGGCCGGACCTGGTCGGTCCGATCGACAAGAGCGAGCTCGGACTTCTCGAGGTGCCCGTCGACACGTTTGCCGGTTTCATCTTCCTCAACCCGGATCCCGCGGCGAAGCCGCTGGCGGAATTCCTGGGCAAGGAGGTGATAGAACTGCTGGCGCCCTACAAGATCGACGAGATGACTCCGGTGATGGATGTACGCGAGCCACTGGAGTGCAACTGGAAAGTGGTCATGGACGCGTTTTCCGAGGCGTACCACATCGTCGGCGTGCATCCGCAACTCCTCGCCGTGATCGTTCCCGATGTGGTCAAGAACCGGAACGCCTGGTTCGGAGATCACGCCCTGGCCTGCGCCCCCTTCGAAGTGAAGATGGAAAAAGGGTTTGGTCCGGAAGACGAGGTCAAGGGCATCATGGCGTTGCCGGCAACCTTTCCCGGCGTGGCGGAAGTCCTGCCCATTTTCGGGAAACTGGTCGATGCCTTCCGTGACGCGAATGGTGCGCTGAACTTCCCGGCGGGCGTATCGGGGCGCACGCTGCTGCAACAGGCCACGCGCGAGACCCTCACCCTCAAGGGGCTGGACGTGAGCGGCCTCAGTGACGAGCAGATGAGCGACAACCAGGGCTGGTTCCTGTTTCCGAATTTCATGATGACGATCCGCGCGGGGGAGGCCCACGTCATCATGTCCGTGCCACATCCCGACGGCGACCCCAATCACTGCATCTGGCACGTGGCCAGCTATATGTGGCTGCCCCCGGAAGTGCGCGAGCAGTACCGCGCACAGTTGATCGATGTCGAAGTGCCGGGCAGCTACCAGTACTTCGAGGCGCTGCAGCAGGATTACGAGCAGATGCCGCGCCAGCAGCTGGGCCTGCGCAATCACACGCTCGAGTACCTGCACCTGGCGCAGGAGGAAGTCAACGTTGCCCGTTTCCATATGGTGGTGGACAGGTATCTGGAAGGGGGCGCGAAATCCTGAGTGCGTAGCGCTACAGCTCCGGTCTGACGCCCGGCATCGTCGAAGCATCGCCTTCGACGATGTCGTGCTGCGTTCCTGCTCATCAACAAAAATACAATCAGTCGAGGATAGATTCATGGTCTTGCAGGACGTGAACGATGTCATTGGAAATTACACGGGCCTTTCGCGCGAGGTGCTGGAGTACAGCCGGATCATGAAGCGCATGGTGGACAGCGCCGGGCAACCCGGCTTTTCCGTCGCGAGCTGGGCCCCGTTGGCCGAGCTCATTGCGATCGAGGAGTTCGAGCGCGTGGGCAACTTCAAGGAAGTCATGAACTGGCAGGACTATGTGGGTTTCCTCACCAATTGGGCGGTGTCATCCGACTGGGAGTGCTCGTTCAGGCGCGTCACCGAGGCGGAGAATGTCGTGTTCCTCGAACTGGAGGAGCGCAGCAGGATGGGAGATTTCAGCAGCGTCGTAAATTCGGTGTCGGTCTATGAATTCAACAGCGCCGGCAAGATCCGGCACATCGATATCTACCTGCAGATGGAGTTGCCCGGCAGCGAGGTGCTGAAGAACTACGAGGGTGTGCTCTGAGCGGGTCTTCGATTGCCGTGCATACGGTTCTTGATAACGTGCAGAACCCGATGCCGAGTCAACATTGCAAGACTGCACAAGTGATACGTTGACGCACGCATGATCGGGTCGGAACCGTGACCGCAGCCCCGGCAGTCGGTACGGCGGCGAATATAACGAGGAAAGCACTATGGAAAGGGACCCCATCGTCACCAAGCCCCGGAGTGGGCACTGGAGCGACGCCTATCCTGAGCTGGGCCGGGGCCCGGTTTCGCTGGACGACTGCGTTTCCAGGGAGTTCTACGAGAAGGAGCGCGAGCACGTATTCCGGAAGAACTGGCTGTACGTCGGGCGCGTCGAGCGGCTGCCCAGGAAAGGCAGCTATTTCACCCGCGAGCTGGGTTTCGCCAGTACCTCGATCATCGTGGTGCGGGGCAAGGACGACGTGATCCGCGCCTTCCACAATATCTGCCCGCACCGGGGCAACAAGCTGGTCTGGCGCGACGACCCGTTCGAGGAGGTCGAGGGCCAGGCCCCCGCACTCTACTGCAGGTTTCACGGCTGGAGCTTCGAGCTCGACGGTTCCCTGATCGCACCTACACGCAAGGATTTGCTGCTGGATTTCGACGCCGACAAGTGTCGCGTGCCCCCCGTGCAGTGCGACGTCTGGGAAGGCTTCATCTTCATCAACCTGAACCCGGACAATACCGAGACGGTACGCGACTTCCTGGGTGAACTGGCGCACGAGATCGAAGGCTATCCGTTTGCAGGTCCTCACCAGGTCTACCGGTTCAAGGCCGAGATCCAGTGCAACTGGAAGATATTCATGGACGGGTTCGCGGAGAGCTATCACGGGCCCTATCTGCACGCTGCTTCCTTCGGCAACCTGACTGCGGCGGCCAAGGCTGCGCTGGAAGCTCCGAATCCGTTCACCGATGCGTTGGCTTACCGTCTCGAGGGCCTGCACCGGATGTTCTCCTTCGCCGGAGAGCCCTCGCGAAAGACCCCGTATTCGAAACCGATCGAATGCGTGTTCGAGGCAAGCGCGTCAGGCCCGTGGAACAAGAAGATCGACGTCGGTTCATTGCCGCGCGGGCTGAATCCCACCCGCTCGGAGAGCTACGGCTTCGACTCGTTCCAGTTCTTCCCGAATTTCGTGCTGATCTTCGGTGCGTCGGGTTTCACCACCCATGTCCATTGGCCGACGGGGCCGCATTCGCACATCATCGAGGTGGAAATGTTCTATCGGCCACCGACGACGCACAAGGAGCGTCTGGGACAGGAACTGACCGTGACATTCCTCAATGACATCATTCTCGAGGACTCGAGTCCCCTTGAAGGCATGCAGGCCATGCTGAACAGCGGCGCGATCAGGGAGTTTCATTTCAACGACGAGGAATTGCTGGTGCGCCATCTGCACAAGGTCGTCGTCGACCAGGTCAATGCAGGTGAGGAGAAAAAGGGGGGCGGCAAATGAGCACGCTGCTGCCGGGAAAATTTGCGCAACTCGAACACCTGGTTGCCGAGTGGGCCATTGAAGACGGGCATGCGCGCTACGTGAAACGCGTCAATAGCTCCATGGAGCAGATCCGGGCATTCTACGACGAGATTTTTCCCCACGCCGAGTCGGCCGTCGCCTACCTCGACCAGTTCGATTACCAGCAGCCGCTGCCGGCGGATGCCGCCAACCTGCGCAACCTGCTCTATTCATTGATCACCGTTTCGCTGGCCGTCGAGCTGTGGAAGCAGCCTCGGGTAAAGCATTCGGCACGCACGATCCTGACGCGTTTGAGTTGATGGGACAGGGGGAACGATCATGACGCTGCAGGTTATCGATCTCACGCCGCGCGTGGGCAGCGAGATCAGGACGGATGTCGAGACCCTGATGAGCGGTTCCGAGGCCGCCACCATACGCAATATCCTGGAGCAGCGCGGTGTCGTATTTTTCCGCGGTCTCGACATCGACGATGCGCAACAGGTGGCAATCGCCGAGACGCTCGGAAATACCGTGGCGAGCGAGGGCGAGGGCGGAATCTACAAGATATCCCTGGACAAGGCGGTCAATCAGCGGGCCGATTACCTGAAGGGGTCGCTGTTCTGGCACTTCGATGGCTCGCTCCAGCCGTATCCGAACCTCGCTGCGCTGCTGCGGGCGATAAAGCTCTCGGAAACGGGTGGGCAGACGGAATTCTGCAACACCTATGCCGCGTACGATGATCTGCCGGACGATGAAAAGAAGAGCCTCGAAAGGCTGCGGGTCGTGCATAGCGCCGCAAGATCGCAGTTCTATGTGAATCCTGAAATGAGCTACGCGGAACTGGAGATGTGGCAACGCGCGCCCTCCAAGTCCTGCCCCCTTGTGTGGACGCACCAATCGGGGCGCAAGTCGCTGCTGCTGGGCGCAACCGCGGATTATGTGGAAGGCATGTCCGTCGAGGAGAGCAGGGCGCTGCTGGCCCGCCTGCGTGACTGGGCGACGCAGCCCCGGTTTGTCTATCGCCACGAGTGGCAGGTGGGAGATCTTCTGGTCTGGGACAATACCGGCACCATGCATCGCGCGCTGCCGTATCCGCTCGACAGCGGCCGCTTGATGCACCGCACGATATTGGCAGGCGAGGAGCCCCTGCTCTGATCGGGCCCGCGCCGTCGCGGGTCAATGGCGAGGATCCATCCATCAATTCCATGAGTACTCGACGAGCCAGTTGCTTGCCGGCCAGTTTGCCATCATCACGGGCGGTGCGAGCGGCCTCGGCCGTGCCACCGTGGAACTGTTCGTGGAGCAGGGCGCCAGGGTGGTGATCGCGGACGTGAACGCGGAGCAAGGCGAAGCGCTCGCGGCCATGCTCGGCGCGCCCGCGGCATTCAGGCGAACGGATGTCGCCGATGCCACGCAGGTACAGGAACTGGTGGACTTTGCCGTCGAGCGCTTTGGCGGCCTGCACGTGATGTTCAACAATGCGGGTATCACATGACTTGTCGGAAATGACCCGCCGAAGCGATGTACATTCACACAACAAGGAGGAGAGATCACCATGAGCGAGCAGAACAAGCAGGTCGTGCTCACATTCATCGATGCCATGGGCAATGGCGATGCGGCCGCGGCCGCTCCATGCCTGGCGCCGGATGCATTCACGCTGGCGAAGGGTTTCGGGAAATTCGCGGGCGTGCGCAAACACGACACCATACTCGCCACGATCGCGGCGTTCCGCAAACTGGTGCCCGACGGTATGCGCCCGGATATCTACAGCGTGACAGCCGAAGGCGAGCGCGTGGTGGTCGAATTCGATGGCAACGCCACGCTCTGCAACGGTGAGTCCTATTGCAATCAATATTGCATGGTGTTCTTGTTGCGCGAGGGCAAGATAAAGCAGGTGAACGAGTATTTCTGCACCATACTGGCCGACAAGGTGCTGTTTCCCCTGGTCGCGGCGGAGGGGCTATAGGAGAACCGAATGAGCGAGCCGCTTGACGTACGTATCTCACATATCGGCCTATGTACATCCGATATCGAGCATTCCCTGCGCTTCTACACCGAGGCGCTGGGCTTCGTGCTCGACCGTTCCATTGATGACATCGGCTCGCCGTACGACAGTCTGATGGAACTGCCGGGGGTCAGGTGTCGCGTGCACTATGTGAAATGCGGCGCGGTCACCATAGAACTGATCGGTTATCCCGGCATCGGCGTGACCGGGTCTGCCGAGCGCCGCCCGATGAACCAGTTGGGGTTCACCCACATGACCTTGCTCGTCGATGACATCGATGCCGCAGTCGAGCGTGTTGTGAAATACGGAGGACAGGTACATCCCGAGACGGCAATCGATTCGCCGTTCGGGCCAATGGTTTTTTGCACCGACCCCGACGGTACGCGCATAGAGTTGGTGCAGTCCGCAGGCTAGTGTTGCGTTCCGCCAATAACTTTACACAGTCGCTCGATCTTGGCGAGTATCGAGTCGGCTGTGGCGGTCCAGACGAATGGTCGTGCCGTGAGGTTGTAATGCTCGGTGTAGCGTTTGATGCGACTCACGAGGTCCGGGACGCTTTTGAACGAGCCGCGTCGGATGGCTTGCTGGGTGATGAGCCCGAACCAGCGTTCGACCTGATTGAGCCACGAGGCGTAGGTCGGGGTGTAATGCATGTGATAGCGCGGCCGTCGCGCCAGCCATGCACGAACCTTGGGATGCTTGTGGGTCGCATAGTTGTCGCAGATCAGATGCACATCGAGATCGGGCGGCACGTTCTTGTCGATATGACCGAGGAAGGCGAGGAATTCCTGGTGCCGATGACGCTTCTTGCATTGCGCGATCACTTCCCCGTTGGCTGCGTCGAGGGCAGCGAACAGCGTTGTCGTACCGTGGCGGACGTAGTCGTGAGTAATGCCCTCGACATAACCAAGTCCCATCGGAAGAACGGGCTGGGTGCGTTCGAGCGCCTGGCACTGGCTCTTTTCGTCCACACAGAGAACCAGGGCGTTTTCCGGCGGATTCAAGTAGAGCCCGACGATGTCACGTACCTTCTCGACGAAGAAAGGATCATTCGAGAGCTTGAAGCTCTTGCTGCGATGCGGCTGCAAGCCGAAGAGTCGGATGTAGCGATGAACCGAGGTCGGCGACAACCCAGTTTCTGTCGCCAGCGAACGCACGCTCCAGTGCGTCGTCGCCTTAGGCTTGTTGTCGAGCACGGTCGTTATCAGTTCAGCCACGCGCTCATCGTCGATGCTTCGCGGACGCCCAGGGCGCATCTCGCTGTGCAGGCCGGCGAGCCCGCTTTCGCACCAACGCTTGCGCCACAGGCTGACCGTGGGACGGCTAACCTGGTGCTGATCGGCGAGTTCGTTGGTACCGATACCGTCGGCCGATCCGAGCACGATCCGGGCCCTGCGCACCAGACCATGAGGCAACGATCGCGAGCGCGAGATTGCTTCCAGTTGCGAGCGTTCCTCAGCCGTGACGGTCACCTGAATCGATCGTGCCATTACCGCGCCCTCCGCTGTCCAATCATATCCGTTGGACCGCAGAAGACGAGTAAAGTTATTTATGGAACGATACACTAGGCGCTCTCGGATGGGTGGCGCATGCGTTCCCAAAGCCCGCAGGAATGCGCTGCTCGCGCCTGCTCGTCGTCAACGCTCATGGCAGATGCCGACTCCACTCGTAGGGGACCACGGGATAGAACGGTGCGGCAAGCAGCGGCTGGATTCCCGCCACTGCCCACCGCTGCTCCAGCACCCGGCGCAGCCGTCCGGCGGTTGCCACGGGGTCGTCGTCGAGGAAGCAGTAAATAATCTGCTGTCCGCCCCCGGCAGTGGAGAAGTCCGTTGGAACGGAACTGGCAGACCACAGACCCGCGACGCCGGGCACATCCGCCAATCGAGTCGCAGATGCCGCACCCTCTTCGATGAGCAGGTATACCCCCTTCGCCGGGCACCACGGCAGCACGTCCGAGCCTAGCTTCGCTCGCGGCGCCGCGATCCGGGTCTCCACGGTGTAGACGCCGCGCTGCACCGGCGGGAGCACGAACGGAACCCGGCCGGCGCTCGAGAGTGCCTTGGAGAGTCTGTTGAATTCGTCGAGCCCGCCGATATCGGCGAAGAAATAGGTCATGACATGGTCGATCGCCTCGAAGCGCCCGTCGCTCGCCGCCCGCGCCGCGCGGCAAGCCGGCGTCGACACAACGCGCAGGGACGCGCGCACGCTGGCGAGGCGGTGTTGCTCCGGCCGGTGATCCAGGGTGTGCCAGCGCAGGTATTGCGCATCGGCGCCGTCGGGATGACGTTGCGCCATCGACACGAAGAGGGTCGTTATGCCACCGCGCCCCTCGGCGAGGATCTGCGGCACCGCGTCCGATGGCGTGCCGACGAACCCGGCAGAAGAACCGTCGCGGGGATCGTTCATCTCACTGCTCCCCCTTCAACACGAGTTCCGGGTGGAGAGCCTTGATCATGCGGCGCATGCCGTCGCTCCAGTGGACCCTGGTCCGGCCCAGCACCTCGTGCATGCGCGTCACGTCTGGCCACAGTGGCGTGTGTGCCTCTGGCGTGTACTCGAACACCGGTGCGATGCCGACCAGCTCGCCCATATAGCTGCAGTAGTCCTCGATGCTGACGGTCTCGCTGCCAGCCCAGTTCACGACGAGCGGCGGTGTCGCGGCCACTTCCATGGCACGAATGCCCAGTTCGACGTAGTCGTCCTCGTAGATCGGGTTGTAGTTGTTTGGCCTGTCTGGATGGAGGCGTATGGGCCTGCGCTGCAGGATCGCCTCGAGCCGGTCGGCCGGCGCACCACCCAGCGGGCCATAAGTGGAACAGATACGGATGATCGTCAGCGGAATCCCGAAGTGCGTAGCAATCCAGGTGCACACGGATTCGGCCGCGACCTTCGAGAAACTGTAGTTGGCGCGCAGCGGAACCCCGGGCGGGTCGGATTCGGTGAGTGGCCGCTGCCCCTGGTAGCCGTAGATCGATCCGGTGGAGCAGAACACGAAGCCCTTCGCGCTACGGCAGTGGTAGAGCAGATCGCCGGACAAGTACGCATTGGTCCTGATGCACCGGGACCAGCCGCCCTGGCCGGGATCGACGGCGGCGTGGAACACATAGCTGAAATCATCGGGCAACGACGAGAAGTCGCCAGTAGACAGATCGAGCGCCAGCGGGTGCACCCCGACGCCGGCAAGTCTTGCGCGGTCTGCGACGTCGTGCAGGCGAGCCACCCCCCATACTTCGTTGTTCCCCGCCAGGGCCCGGGCGATGGGGAACGCGATCTTCCCGGTGGCCCCCGTGATCAGGATCTTTTCGCCCTCGAGCACAACCACCTCCACCGGGGAATGACTTGTCAATGGATCGTGGCGTGATGGCGCCATGTCGCGCGTGCGCTTCGAGCGTCTCGTCCGGGCTTCCTGGCGTCAGTTCGTTCTTGCTATGGCTGTGAACATCAAGCTGTGGGGTGACCGCCAGTCCAGCCGTATCCTTCGATGAGCGATCAGCCAGCGCTCGCCAGCTTTCCGGAACAGATCGAGATAGCACCCGCAGTGATCAGGGCCGATATCCGTATAGGCAGTCCAGTAGGTACGGGCGTTGGCTGTCTCCCCGTCGACAAGCTCGATCAGGCTGGTCGCGAGATGATGCCGCACAAAGCTCGCCTGGTGTACCGGCCTTTGATCGTCCGCCGGTCGTGCCCGCCAGCGCGCGATCCAGTCATGAATCGCCTGCCGGCCAACGTGACGAAAGGCGTCCTGCGCTGGCACACCTTCCGTTTCCAGGATGGCATCCTCGGTAAAAACGGCGGTGAAATCCTCCGCCCGCAACCGATCCCCGGCCATGGTATAGCTGGCCATGGTGTGGCGGATGCCCTCCCGCGCCATCAGTTCTGAATGGGTCATGGCCTCAGTCCTTGCGCAGGCAGCCACGAACGGCCGGGCTTGCACCTTGCCCGCCATCGACAGCCAACATGCTCACCGGCGTGCTCTCGTGCGTCGAGACGCAAGCAGCGCGCGCTTGCGTCTCAGGATTTCAGGACCGCAGGTAGCGATCGAGTTCGCGGTGCATGTTCAGGATCAGCTTTTCCTGGTTCGAGGCCAACCATGCCTGCCTCATGCCCGTGGAGCGCAGGCCTTCCTGTACCCGCGGGAGATTGCCGAGATCCTGCCGCGGAATGAGCCCGACCTGCTCGGGGTCGGTGATGTCCTCGACGACGGCGCGCGGTGTTTTCACCCCTGCAGGATAGGTCTTGACGGAGCGAATCTCGAACGTGCACTGGTTGGGATCGGTCGCGTGCGGCAGAACCCGGTAGAGCGCCGCGCTGCCAGCTTGCAGCAGGACCAGGACGTTCGGGAACGCAACGGTCACGCCGCCCCAGCGCCCGATGATCTCGGGTGTCGGCTTGGGCATCGGCCGGCTCAGCTTCGCCGCTGTTTCGTACTGCAGGCGCACGTACTCCGCACCGAGATTCGTTCCGGGCGGCAAGTGCTTGCCGCGCAGCGTCAGCAGCAGCTCGATGTCCTCCTTGAGAATCATCGCGCCCAGCCCTTCGGCGGTCAGATTCATGCGCGCCGCCATCTCCTCGAGCAGATCGTCGGTCGACTTCGGCTCCTGCACATGGCCAGCCATTGGTGTCTTGTCGCCGCCGTAGAACTGGCCGTGTCCGTGCTCGAACGCATCGTAGGTCAGATCCCGGTACATCATGGGGCCGTCGGGACGGTCACCGTAAACCACCTCGCGTCCGACCTTTTCCAGTTGCGGATGGGTGGCGGAAACGTGATAAGCCTCGTAGAAAGCTTCCTGGGCGACTTTCCAGTTGCACGGAATGACGGTGCGCTTCCACCAGATGTGGCGCATGTCGCCTAGCACGATATCGTCCAGGAACTGGCGCAACGGTGCGATGAAATCGTCGAACGATTCCGGGTTCGGGTCGAGGTTGATGAACACGAAGCCCGCGAATACCCGCGAATGAACCTCGCGCATCGCGACATCGCCATCCTGCAGCTTGCCATCGCAGAATTCATTGCGCTCGAGAACCAGCTTGATGTTGCCCTGGAGATCCCAGCGCCAGCCATGGTAGGGGCAGATGATCTTGCCACCGTCGAAGTGTCCGCATCCGTGCCCGAGCGTGGTGCCGCGGTGCGGGCAGAAGTTGTAGAACGCCTTGATCGTGGATTCGTCCACCCGGACCAGCAGGATCGACTGGTCGCCGATCCTGTAGGTCGTGTAATCGCCCTGTTCCGGGATCTCGTCGATTCGTGCGGCGACCTGCCAGACGCGGCTCCACAGCTTCTCGAACTCGAGCCGGGTGAATTGCGGGTCGGTGTAGCGGCCGACGCCGACGCCCTGCGACAACGTCTGCCAGAGCGCGGGCCAATCGTTGCTTGCTGCCGTGGAACGTGCGGGATCTGTCGCAATCGTGGTGGGAGAAGCGGCGCTCATGGCATTTTCCTGTTGTAGGAACACTCGGTGATCCGCGTCTTTGGACGCTTGTTTTCGGGCAACTCGCCGGCATCCTAGGCAGTTGAATGACACGTGGTCGTTGATCTGGATCAATGCTGGCGTACGTGGCTTGGCTCATGGTATTAATCAACGATGTTGAATAAGTAAGCGCCGATTTTCCAGGCGCGTGCGCGCGGTGATCCCTGTTCAGGGACCCGGTTTTTCTCGCCCCGCGCACCTGCGTGGATCTCCCGCCGCCTGTCAGTTCGTAGGTCAATATCCCGGAGGAAACTAACCATGACCACTGCCACCGCCACTCTCGAAGCGCTCCATGCCACGGACATCTCGCTCCTGATCGGCAGCAAGGTGCATCTCGACAAGGCGGCCTTGTTGAGCGGCGAATATGCGGCCGATCTGCGCGAGTTGCTCGAGCGTCGGGGAGTCATTGTCTTTCCGCAGATCAACTTCAGCGATGAAGAGCAGATTGCCTTCACCAGGACGATGGGTAGATTCCTGACAGAGATGGAAGGGCAGGAGGTCTACAACATCACGCTGGACAAGTCACTCAACCAGAAGTCCGAGTATCTCAAGGGTTCGCTCTACTGGCACGCCGACGGTACGATGAACAAGGTGCCGATCGGTGTTGCGATCCTCACCAGCAAGGTGCTCCCCACTTGGGGCGGAAATACCGAGTTCTGCAATACCTACGCCGCATATGACTTGTTGCCGGAAGAAGAAAAGAAGCAGATCGAAGGGCTGAGAGCGATGCACTCTGCCTGGACCTCGCTGTTCTACTACGAGCCGGAGCCGAGCTACGCCAAGCTCGAGGAGATGATCAGGATCGGCGAGGTCGAGTTGCCGCTGGTGTGGAAGCACCGCTCGGGCCGCAAATCGCTGGTGCTGGGCTGTACCGCTCATCACGTAATCGACATGAACCCGACGCAGAGCACGAGGTTGCTGGTCCGTCTTCGCGATTGGGCGACGCAGCCGCGGTTCGTTTACAGCCATGAATGGTCGGTGGGCGACGCGGTCATGTGGGACAACACCGGCACGATGCACCGCGCCATGCCGTATGACCCCGATTGCGGGCGGCTGCTGCATCGCACCAAGACGGAGGGGGAGGAGCCGATCGTCTGAGCAATAGGCGGGAATCCGCATGCATATTCAACGCGGTACTTGATTCGGACGGCCAATCGATGTTTACTAGTCAACAATGCTGTTGATTATAAATTTTGATCCTGAGTCGTCAGCGTCAAGGGCCGGGGCCCCGGGAGTCTGGAAATGATAAACGCCACATCGCCGGGTTTGCCCTCGGCCGAAGAGATCGATATCCCAGCGTTGAAGGCAAAGTATCGCCAGGAGCGCGACCGGCGCATTCGCAAGGAAGGCCAGGAGCAGTATGTCCGTCCTGTGGACGACTTCGCCGGTGCTTACGAAGCGGACCCCTACACGCCGGTCATTCCCCGTAAACCGGTCTGCGAGGAAATCGATATCGCCGTCCTCGGCGGCGGGTGGTCCGGCATCGCGGCGGGCGTTCACATCAGGAAATCCGGCCTCACCAGTTTCCGCCACATCGATCACGCCGGTGACTTCGGCGGTGTGTGGTACTGGAACCGTTATCCCGGTCTGCAGTGCGACAACGATGCCTACTGCTATCTGCCCCTGCTCGAAGAAACGGGTTTCATGCCGTCGAAGAAGTTTACCGATGGACATGAGATCCGCGAATACGCCCAGAGCATCGCGAAGAGGTACGAACTCTACGAAAACGCGCTGTTCCACACCATGGTGGAGTCGCTGCGCTGGGATGAGGAGCTCAAGCGCTGGCGGATCGCTACACGCCAGGGAGACGACATCCGCGCCCGCTTCGTGATCATGGCCAACGGGCTGCTGAACATACCCAAGCTGCCCGGTATCCCCGGCATTCATGGCTTCAAGGGGCATATGTTCCACACCGCGCGCTGGGACTACGACTACACGGGCGGCTGCGAAAAATCCCCGATTCTGGACAAGCTGGCAGACAAGCGTGTTGCGCTTGTCGGTACCGGCGCAACAGCCATCCAGCTGGTGCCCTACCTCGGCAAGTATGCGAAGCAGTTCTATGTGCTCCAGCGTACGCCTTCGTGTGTGGACTCGCGCAGAAACTCGGAAACCGATCCCGAATGGGTCAAGACGCTGAAGCCGGGCTGGCAGGCGGAGCGCCGTGACAATTTTCACCGTGGCGCCAACGAGCGGTTCCGCAAGGGCGAGAAGGACCTGATCTGCGATATCTGGACCGAAGTGAACCGCAATCTGTCGGCGGAACAGGAGGAACAGGGCTGGCCCGAGCTCACGGCGGAGGAATTCGCCGTCCGCTTCGAGGAAATGGACTTCCGTGTGATGGAGCGCCTGCGCCGCCGGGTCGACGCCATTGTCGAGGACAAGGAAACGGCGGAACTTCTCAAGCCGTGGTACCGCTACCAGTGCAAGCGGCCCACGTCGAATGACGAGTACTACCAGACCTTCAACCGTCCCAATGTGAAGCTTATCGATGTGTCGGAGACGCAGGGTGTGCAGCGCATGACGGAAAGCGGCTTCGTGGCCAACGGTGTGGAGTACGAGGTGGACTGCATGCTCTTTGCCAGCGGCTACGAGGTGACCAGCGACCTCGATCGTCGCTGGGGAATACCGGTCTTCGAGGGGCGTGGCGGGTTGTCCATGTACGACAACTGGAACGGCAGCTACAAGACGCTGCACGGCATGATGACCCATGGATTCCCCAACCTGTTCACGACGGGCTATTACCAGGGCGGCCTCAACTCGACGCTCACCTACAACTTCGAGCAGCAGGTC
This sequence comes from Gammaproteobacteria bacterium, assembly GCA_016718385.1. Taxonomy (GTDB): domain Bacteria; phylum Pseudomonadota; class Gammaproteobacteria; order Pseudomonadales; family UBA5518; genus UBA5518. The sequence goes on along the minus strand of JADKDK010000002.1, from coordinate 655,725 downwards.
AAGCACATGCTCTACATCGTCAAGGAAGTGCTCGATCGCGGCGCCCTTGCTGCTGAAGTCAGCAAGGAAGCCCAGGACGCGTGGATCAGGCACATGCGTGAAACAGAGGTGAACAAGGCGGAGTGGATTGCCAGTTGTACCCCGAGCTACTTCAACAACGAAGGCAAGCCCGACGTGGATGAGAACGGCAACGAGCGATACCGCTTCTACCTGGGTGAACTGTACGGCCCGGGTTGGGACGCCTTCATGCGGGTTCTGGAAAACTGGCGCTCCAGGGGCGATCTCGACGGTCTGGTTCTCTCCCGGTAAGGCCGGAAACAGGAGGCTGGCATGAACACGAAGGCGGATATCATCCTCGAGGATTTGTCGGAACCGCTGACGTTTCCCGTGGACGCCTATGTTTCCAGGGAGTATGCGGAGGCTGAAGGCGGGAAGCTGTGGGCCAGGGTCTGGCAGCACGCGGGGCGTGTCGAGGACATTCCCGAGGTTGGCGACTACATCACCTACGAGATCGCCAATGATTCGATCCTGATCGTTCGCGCCGCACCCGACACGATCAGGGCCTATCACAATGTCTGTCCGCACCGTGGACGCCGGCTGGTCTCGACGCCAAAAGGCGGCAACGGTGCACGCGGCAACGCGACGAAGCAGTCATTCTTCTGCGGCTTCCATGGATGGTCCTTCGACCTTCAGGGCAGCAATACCCATATCCTGAACAAGGACGACTGGAAGGGCACGCTGACGCATGAGCGCACATGTCTTGCAGAAGTGAAGGTCGACACCTGGGGTGGCTGGATCTGGGTCAACATGGATCCCGATTGCATCTCCCTGCGTGAATATCTCGAGCCCGCGGCCGGTATTCTCGATCCGTTCAGGTTCGAGGACATGCGCTACCGGTTCCGCCAATGGACTGTCTTCGATTGCAACTGGAAGGTGGCGCTGGAAGCCTTCATGGAGCCGTACCACGTGGCGGCTACCCATCCGCAGCTCACGAAATACGGCGACTTCTACGCCTGGAGCAAAGTGCAGGGATTGCACGGAAACGACGGCTATGACGCACCCGATCACCAGGACGAGGGTTCCGCCGCCAAGACAACGGTGCATCGTACGGGCAAGGGTGCCGACGCCCGGATCATGATGGGAGAAATGCAGCGGGAGTTCTGGGAAACGGTCGGCGCCAGCACCACGCAGGTCCTGGTCGATGCAGCGCTACGGTTGGTCGACGAATTGCCCGAGGGTACTCCCGCCGACGAAGTGCACCGTCATTGGCTGGCGTCCTGCAAGGCGGACTACGCGGCGATGGGCGTGGAGTGGCCGCAGATCAGTGACGAGCAGATGGCGACAGCGGGCCTGGCCTGGCATGTATTTCCCAACATGGGCATATTGCAGGGACCCACCTTCGCGCTGTGTTACCGGACGCGTCCTTACGGCACCGACCCCGACAAGTGCATTTACGAAGCCTACGCCATCGAGCGCTATCCGCAGGGGCAGGAGCCGAAGACCGAGTGGACTCATGCGGACGCTACCGAGGAGCACTGGCGCAAGGTCATAGCGCAGGACTTCTCGAACATGGAAATGGTGCAACTGGGTCTGAAATCACGCGGTTTTCGCGGCAATCTGCCGAACCCCTACCAGGAGCGCAAGGTCACCAACCTGCATCGCAATCTGGCGCAATACATGGGGATCGGTGCGCCGCGCGCGCTCGACTGAAATCCGCCCGGATCGTCGAACTGGAGCCCGTGGTTACTGCCTCGTGAAACGGGTTGCATTTCCACGGGTGGGTCGATAAAAGATGGTGCTCTCACGGGGTATTTCGGGAAATGCAGAATACAGAATTCGTGCTTGCCGACAGCGGGATCCGCCAACTGCACGCGCGCTTCGTCGATGCCGTGTGGCGCAAGGATACCGAGGCTTATGCCGCCTGCTTTGCCGAGGATGCCGAGTGGAAAATCGCCACGATGCACATCCGCGGTCGCGCGGATATCGGCAGCACCTTCGGCAAGCTCATGGCCGCTTGTGCCCGGGTGCAGATGATTCCGGGGATGCCGGTGCTGGAGATCGGGCGGGGGACGGCAACCGGGCGGATCCAGATCACCGAGTTCGCGAAGATGGCGGACGGCAGCTCGGCCATGACGCTGGGAGTCTACTATGACCGCTACGTCGAGGACGGCGATCGGTGGCGGTTCCAGTGGCGCCATTTCGGCCTCCATTATCGTGGCCCGACGGACCTGTCTGCGGCTCTCGTCGAATGCCCTGACTATGGGCCACCTCCCGGCGTCCCGGGTCCGGACGAGCCCACGTTCACGCGACGACCCCCGTCATCCTGAATCTGCACGAGAACGCTGCGGTTTCCCCTGAGGCCGGAGCAAGTTGATTTTAACCAGCGACCTGTTGGTGTCGCGATCTTGAGGAGTGGAATCTGTCATGGGCGTACCTGTCTACAAGCGCATCCTGGAACTGCTGGAAGCCGAGGGGATCAATACCCTGTTCGGCATCCCGGACCCCAATTTCGTACACATGTTCCTCGAGGCGGAGAAACGCGGCTGGACGGTGGTCGCACCGCACCACGAGGCCGCTGCCGGCTTCATGGCCGAGGCCGCTTCGCGCATCACAGGCAAGCCTGCCGTGTGCATCGGCACGCTGGGCCCGGGCATCGCCAATTGCGCGCCCGCGATACAGTGCGCCCTGGTGGAAAATTCGCCGGTCATCTTCCTCAGCGGCCAGCGTGCCCGGGTGACCGAACAGCGCGTGCGCCGTGGCCGCATCCAGTTCGTCAAGCAGATGCCGCTGTTCGAGAACTCGGTGAAATACTCGGCCTCGATCGAATACGCCGACCAGACGGACGAGATCATCCGTGAAGGCATCCGCAAGGCCATGGGCGGTACGCCGGGGCCGGTCTATATCGAGTATCCCAGCCATATCATCACCGAAGAGCTGGACGTGCCGGAGCCGCTGCCGCCGGCGCGCTATCGTCTCGTCAACCAGGGCGCGGATATCGACAGGGTCGCCGAGGCCGCAAGTCTCATTCGCGCAGCCAAGAATCCGATCCTGCTGGTCGGTCACGGTGTGCACACCTCGCGCTGCGGCGCGGCGGTCAAGGAACTGGCCGAGCTGATGAACTGCCCGGTCATCCAGACTTCGGGCGGCACGTCCTACATCCCGGGCCTGGAAGATCGTACCTTCCAGTACGTGTTTTCCAACGCTTCCATCGAAGCCGTGACGGAATCGGATCTCTGCCTTGCGCTCGGCACCGAACTCGGCGAACCGGTGCACTACGGCCGCTGGCGCTACTGGATGCAGAACGAAGCCATCCGCAAGTGGATCTATGTCGAGCAGGATCCGGCGGCGATCGGCGTGAACCGCCCGATCGACGTGCCGCTGGTGGGTGACCTGCGCGGGGTCGTGCCGCAACTGGTCACGGCGCTCAAAGGCACGCCGCGAGCACCTGCGCCCGGTCTCGCCAAATTCATGAAGGATGGAGCGGCGGAACTGGCTTCGCTGGCCGAGGAAACGCTGACGAAGAGCGACGGCAACGGCAACGTTCCAATACACACCTCGCGCTTCGTTGTCGAGGCGACCAGGGCCTTCCCGAAGGATGGCATCATGATCCGCGATGGCGGTGCCACGGTGATCTTCCAGTGGACCTATTCGCAGTGCAAGCCGCACGACGTGATCTGGAACCAGAACTACGGCCATATCGGCACCGGCCTGCCCTATGCGACCGGCGCGATGCTGGCGGACAAGGCTGCCACCGGCAAGCAGCGTCCGGGCATGCTGCTCAGCAGCGACTCGTCCTTCATGTTCCACATCGCCGAACTGGAAACCGCCGTGCGCTGCAAGTTGCCGCTGGTGTGCGTGGTCGGCGTGGACAATGCGTGGGGCCTGGAAGTGGGCGTCTACAAGCGCACCTTCGGCCAGGGCACGGCTGAGACCGGCACGCACTGGAGCAAGGATGTACGCTTCGACAAGATCGGCGAAGGCTTCGGCTGCCACGGCGAATATGTCACCAGGGCGCAGGACATCGGCCCGGCCATCGCGCGCGCTTATGCCAGCGGCAAGGTCGGCGTGGTCCATGTCGTGATCGACCCGAAGGCAAATTCGGAGGAAATGCCGAAATACGCCGAATTCCGGACCTGGTATGCCGAAGGCACGCAATAAGCCGACGCTTCACCAGGCATGGTCCAACGCGCGCCGCGCTGCTCTCAGCGCGGCGCGCTTCGTTTTGGGCATGGCCACCTCGTCGCGATAATGCAGAGCGGTTCGAGCTCATCAAACCGGATCAGGAGACAGGACATGCCAGTTGCCTCATTCAGCCTCGATGGAAAGGTGGCACTGGTCACCGGGGGTGCAAGCGGCATCGGTATCGGCATTGTCACGACGCTGGCGCAAGCCGGCGCCAGGGTGGTCATTGCCGATCGTGACGATGAGGGCGCGCAAAGGGTCGCGGCATCGCTGAACGAGACAGGCCATGATGTCGCCTGCATCCATCTCGACCTCGCCGACGAAGCATCGATCGTGCGGGCCTGCGCCGCGGTCGTCGTGCAGCATGGAGCGCCCTGGATCCTGGTGAACAACGCGGGCCTGCAGGACCGCGAACTGCTGCTCGAAGGCACGGCGGCGCAATGGGACCGGATGAATGCCGTCAACGGGCGCGGGCCATACCTGATGACCCGCGAGGTGGGGCGGGCGATGGTCGCGAAGGGGGAGGGAGGACGTATCGTCAATATCGCCACGGCGGGTCTGCGTGGTTCGGTGGTGAAGGGGCTGGGGGCCTATGCCGGCTCCAAGGGCGCTTTGCTGGGTCTGAGCAGGCTGAGCGCCTTCGAGTTGGCCGAGCACAACATCACCGTCAACGTGGTGCTGCCCGGTGCTGTCGCCACGCCCGGTGCGCGCGCCGCCAAGGGGCCGCCGCCCGAAGGCCCCGCACGCCGCAAACTGCCACTCGGGCCGATCTGCGAGCCTGCGGATATCGGCGCCGCCGTCTATTTTTTTGCGACGCCGGCTGCCCGCTATATCACCAACCAGCTGATCTCGGTGGACGCCGGCTTTTCGGTGACCTGAGCACACGACAGTCCGGCCATCGGCAGGATTCCCGGCAGCAAGGCGAAAAAAAACGCGGAGCCATGCTCCGCGTCTTCATCGGCATCGCGTCGTCGTCAGGGGTCAGACGGACTCGGCGATGGTGTCTGCGTGTTTCTGGAACATCGCCATCAGGTCGCCCGAGGTGATCGGACGTTCTGTGCCTGCGTCTACCGGACGGGCGCCACCGGAGGATTTCGGCGTCGTATCCACGCCCTTGGCCTTCGCCCTGGCGCGCAACGCGCCGACCGTCAGATCCTCGCGCTTGTGATGCTTGAAGGGATCGAATCGGAAGAAGCGCATGGCGTTGCGGTGCGTGACCTTCTCGATCTGTGCTTGCGTGAGGTGCTTCACCTGCTCCCACAGATATTCCGGTACCTCCGGCCACAGGGCGTCGGAGTGCGGATAATCGGTCTCGTAGGCGACGATATCCTCGCCGACGTCCTCGAGATGCTTCAGTCCGAACGCATCGTCGATGAAACAGCAGAGGAAGTGCCGGTTGAAGATCTCGCTCGGCCTGGTCTTCTGGAAAACCGAGTGCGTCCAGGCCTTGTGGCGCCAGTTGGAAAAATCGGCGCGCTCCCGGAAATACGGAATCCAGCCGATGCTGCTCTCCGACAATGCGATACGCATGTCCGGATAATCATGCAGCGCCTTCAGCTGCAGCCAATCCGCTGCGCCCACGGCAATCGACAGCGGCATGGTCGTGATCCACGCTTCGATCGGGGTCTCCATCGATGCATGCACCTGCGGGTTGCCGCTGCCGATGTGCAGCGCAATGGTCATGTCGTGTTCGTTGATCGCCTTCCAGAAGGGGCCCCAGTACTCGTTGTGGATGCTCGGCAGCCCCTGCTTGGTCGGGTTCTCGCTGACGCTGACCGTGGTGCAACCCTTGGCGGCAAGGCGTGCGATCTCCTCGACCATGGCCTTCATGTCCCAGGTCGGCAGGATGCCGCAGGGGATGAAACGGCCCGGATAAGCGCCGCACCATTCGTCGACATGCCAGTCGTTCCAGGCACGAAGGTGGATCAATGCGAGATCCTTGTCGGGCGCCTGGTGGAAGGTCCTGTTATCGAAGCCGATGGAGTTGCCGAAGTTCATCTGTACGGCAATGCCGTTGACATCCATGTCGTCGATACGGGCATGGACGTTGTAGCAACCGTCGCGCAGCTGCTCGAGCGAGTTGGGCTCCATGCCGTACTCCTCGAACGGGCGCCCCACCACCGCGTTGAGGCCAATGCCCGGCTGGTGCCTGCCCTGGTAGGACCAGAAGTTCTTGCCGTTCCTGTCGGTCAGCAGCTTGGGCGCTGACTTCAGCAGATCCCCCTCGAGATGCTTGTCGAACAGATCAGGCGGCTCGCAGATGTGGTCGTCGGTGCTGATGATCAGCATGTCGTTCATGTTCATGCCAGTTTCCTCTTGTTTCGAGTTGCGTTATTCGTCACGTGTAAAACACAAGCTGTTGCCGATGCCCCAGAACGCCCTTACCAGACCAGCGGCACGTACTCCGGCCCGACGACACCCCCGGGACGGTATTCGATCCTGGTGCCGGGCTTCAGTGAAAAATCCGGGATCCGGCGCAGCCATTCCTGCAGCGCCACCTTGATCTCGAGCCGCGCGAGGTGGGCGCCCATGCAGCTGTGGACGCCGACTGTGAAGGCCAGGATCGGCTTGCGCGGCCGGTGGAAGTCCACCACGGTCGGGTTGGGAAAGATTTCCGGATCAAAGTTGCAGGCCGGCAGGATGGCGGTAACGCGGTCGCCCTTCTTCATCTTCACGCCGCCCATCTCGTAGTCCTGCGCCAGCACTCGGCCCGAGAAGGTCACCGACCAGGCACGCAGCAGTTCCTCGACCTGGGCGTTGATGTTGGCGGGATCGTTGATCATCTCCTGGCGACGCTCGGGATTCCTGGCCAGCCACAGCCAGATGTTGTTGAGCGTGGCGAAGACCGTATCGAGGCCGCCGATGAACAGGAAGACGACGAAGCCGAAGATCTCCGGCGGGCTCAGCGGCCGGCCGTCCACCGTCGCGTGGACGATACGGCTGATCACGTGCTCATCCGGATTCTTGGTCTTCTCGGCGATCACCTCCTTGAGGTAGGCGCTGATCACGCGCATGGCTTCCGCCATGACGGTGCGATCGTTCGAATGGAGCAGATCGACCGCCCATTTCACGAATGTGTCGCGCTTTTCCTGGGGCAGGCCCATCAGGTCGAGGAACACCGATACCGGCAGCGGTCGGCCGAAATCGGTGGTGTACTCACATTCGCCCTTGTCGATGATCTGGTCGATCAGATCATTGGCCATGTCACGGATCTTGCCTTCGAGCGCGAGTACACCCTTGGGCGAGAACACCGGTTCGAGGATCGCGCGATACTTGCGATGATGCGGCGGATCGATCTCGATCGGGATGAAGTAGAAATAGTCTTCCGGATCGCGCGGGAAGGGCGTCGCGCCCTCGTTGGAGAAGTACTCCGGATGGCGCAACATGAACATGGCATGCTCGTACTTCAGCAGATGCCAGGCGTTGCCGTAATCGTTGGCGTCGTAATAGATAGGCGGCATGGTTTCGTGCAGCCGGGCCATGTATTCGTGCGGCGCGGCGAGGAATTCGGGGCCAAAGGTGAGGCCGATCGAGCGCACCAGTTCCCTGGGCACATGGGCGGGAATATTGTCCCGGCCGGCAATCCGGGGCAATTGCGGCGGAACGGGGTGTGCTGCGTCGATCGCCATCGTGGGTTCTCCTATGAATTCGCAAATCGCGTCGCATCGCTGATGCACGCAGTATACGGCTGCATGCTCACCGCGATGGTCTGGTGTTCACCTGTTTTATTGCGCCGCCGATCAGAACTGCGACGCGGGCAAACGCACGACCAGTCCATCCAGCTTGTCATTGATGCTGATCTGGCAGCTCAAGCGGCTGCCCGGGCTGCCTCCATTGGGCGAGAAGTCCAGCATCTGCGTTTCGGCCTCCGACGGCGCATCGACCTTGTCGGTCCAGGCCGCATCGACAAAGCAAACGCAGGTCGCGCAGGCGAGACCACCACCGCACTCGGCAACGATGCCCTCTATCGCGTTGTTGATGGCGCCTTGCATGACGGAGTCGCCGTTGGCAACGTCGACTTTGTGTTCGGTACCGTTGTGCTCGATGTAAGTCACCAGAGCCATAGAACTCTCCTGGGCAAATCGCGGGGTTGATTAGAGAACAATGTTCTCCGCTATTCAATAGAGCATCCCTCGAAAAGTCAATGAAGCGATGGGATGCGTGCGCCGGATGATTGACAGCCATCGCGCCTGGACGCCTAATGAAAAAAATCTTTCTCTCGCGTGAATGCATTTGCATGTTCCCGGCAATCAATTCCGACCAGCCTGTCATCGCGGCCCTTGCCGAAATCCCGGCCCATTGGGAAGAGCGCTCTGCCAGGCGCGTGCCGGATGCCGCCCGGGAGCAGGTCCTCGAGCGCAGCCGCAAGATCGTCGATGCCGCCTGCGATGTGCTGGAGGAAGAGGGACTGGAAGGGCTGACTGTCCGGGCGGTTCTCAACAAGACCGGATTGTCCCGGCGCGCATTTTATGAACGTTTCGAAGGCAAGGACGACCTGGTGCTGGCCGTGTTCGAGCAGACCATCCGCGCTGCCACCATCCATTTCAGCAAGCTGATCAGCACACTATCCGCTCCCATCGAGCGCCTGGAACTGATCGTCACCCATATCGTCCTCGGCAGGACCTCGCTGGCCCTTGCAGACCACGCATCGAGCAATCGTCGTGGTGCCGCGATGAGCCGCGAGCACTTGCGCATGGCCGAATCGCGGCCGCATGAACTGCAGGCGGCGCTGAGCCCGCTGATTGCCCTGATCGCCCGGCAACTCTCCGATGGCATGGCCGCCGGTTCGGTCAGGAGCGGCAATCCCCAGCGCCTGGCGATCCTGGTGTACAACCTGGTTTCCACCACCGTTCACATCGAACTGCTTTCCCAGGGGGACGCGCAACCGGACCGGGCGCATCGGGCACAACTGGCCGCGGATATCTGGGAGTTCTGTCGGCGGGCGATTGTCGCGTAACGGCCTGGCAGGCCCTCAACCCGGCCACGACGGCGGGTGGTGCATGGCAAAGCCACGAACCACCGCTTTCCGGTCACGGTAAACGGAGGTGCATTGCGGCTCGAGTTCCGCGCGACGGAGGGCACGGAACGCACGAAGAGTTATCCTGGCCCGAGCGATGACGCTGACGATTCGAGATGCGATGCCAGTCAGGTGCCGGGCTCGCCTTGTTCAGCACGAAGGGAAATACCATGGGACGCGCGATTCGGGTTCTCGCCACCGGCATCTACTTCGGAGAAGGTCCGCGCTGGCACCAGGGGCGTCTGTGGTTCAGCGATTTTTACGCCCATGCCGTGAAGTCGGTATCACTCGCCGGCGACCTGCGGGTGGAGTTCGGGATCGACGATCAGCCCTCGGGACTGGGCTGGATGCCGGACGGTTCGATGCTGGTAGTGTCGATGACGAAACGAAGGGTACTGCGCCGCTCGGTCGATGGGCGGATGGTCGTGCATGCCGACCTCGGGGGTATCGCGACCTGGCACTGCAACGACATGGTCGTCGATGCCACCGGGAGAGCCTACGTCGGCAATTTCGGTTTCGATATCGATGCCGAGTTTGCGTCGCGCGGCGCGGAGTCGGTGATGGCGAACCACGCGACGGCCAGGCTCGCCTGCATTTCGCCCGCGGGAGATGTGTGCGTTTCGGCGGCTGACATGCACTTTCCCAACGGCTCGGTGATCACGCCCGACGGGAAGCTGTTGATCGTGGGAGAGACGCTGAACGGAGCGCTAACGGCGTTCGACATCGGGGCCGATGGGACGCTCGGCAACCGCCGGATCTGGGCGGCGACCTGGCCCCGTGTGCCGGACGGCATAACTCTCGACACCGACGGCAATATCTGGATCGCCAATCCGCTCGCGCCGGAGTGTGCGCTCATCGCACCGGGCGGCGCCGTGCTCGAGGTGATCGATACCGGCCAGCCCTGCTACGCCTGCATGCTCGGCGGCGATGACGGTCGCACCCTGTTCATGCTGACCGCGCAGACATCGATCGCGCACGAGGCCGCCGCCGCACCGCAGGGCCTGCTGCTTGCCGCTGAAGTGGACAGCCCGCGCGCGGGGAGACCCTGATTTTCACGCGTCACAATCGTTCACAACAACAGCGAGCCGCCATCCACCGAACAGACTGCGCCAGAGGGTACGCGCTACGACACGCAGCAGGTCGGCCCGTTCAAGAAGGGACCCTTCCGCATGGCCATGTCGGCACATGTACCGGTGTTGCCGATCGTGTTCCGCAATGCCGAAATGGTGGCAGCGCGGGATGCGGCGACACTGTGTCCCGGCAAAGTCGCTCATGTCGTCGAGGTAGAAACGCCATTCGCGCTATCTGCCTTCAGACATTGATCCCTTCCTGTTCGACATAGGGACGCAACTCCGCCCGCAAGGCTTTTTTTCGGTGACCAGATCGACAGGGCAGCCGAGCAGGTCTTGCAGGTAGAACTGAACCCCGAAATAGCGCATGGAGATGGCGTCCATCGTTCAATCTCCAGTGTTCGTGTTCATCCATCGAACCCTGACGGATTCTCCAACTATTCGGTGCGTGCTGGCTATTCAATATTGCCGGAACATATGAAATCCGCGCTGCGGCTTGCAAGGCAGCGCTTAGCTCGGCCACGAGTGAAGCAGCAAAACGCGAGACGCGAATAGGTGCCGCATCACGCCGACGTGCTCAGCAGCGGGCGCGTAGCGCGGGTATGGATACTGATCATGCCGGCCGCGGCAAGGACTTCCAGCGTCTGCCGGGTCGTGGTGTCGAGCACCTGCAACGTGGGTTTGTCGCCGCGCCAGGCGGTCTCAGCGAACAGCGTCTCAACGCGGGCACGCTCGGCGAGGTCGCGCACCACCACCATGATCACCGGCGTCTGCGAGCCTGGCACCCAGGTCTCGTCGCAGTGCAGGAGACGCTCACCCATCATTGCCAGGGCGCGCGCAGCGAAGTTCGCGGCGGGATCGTCCGGCGGCGGCTCTGCTGCCGTGGCAACGGCGCCGGGCACGGCGGACATCACCTGTTCGAGGCGCTTGAGAAATGCCTGCCGGCTGCCCTTCAGCGTGATGCGCTCCAGATCGCCCACGCCATCGAGCACGCCCTGCGCGAGTTCGAGTTTCTGTGCCAGTGAGCCCAGCATGCCATGCTCGATGGTGTCCTCGGCCACCAGGTTCACGACCGTGACAGCACGCAACTGGTTCTTGCGCCAGGCGCGCGCGATGCGCTGCTCCAGGCGCGCCGGGTTCCAGGGCAGGTCGCAGTTGATCACGACACTGGCGTTCTGCAGGTTCAACCCCACACCGCCCGAATCCGTGCTGAGGAACAGCCGGCATGCCGGGTCCTGGCGAAAGGCGAGGATCTCGGCGCGGCGTTGCTTCTGCGCCACGCTGCCGGTGTGCCAGGCGTAACCGATGCGCTGCTGGTCCGCCCACTCACGTACCCGCTCCAGCATGCCGGTCCATTCGGAAAACACGATGACCTTTACATCGGCATCTGCGAGGCATTCATCCAGCACGCGCGCCAGTTCGGCGAGCTTCGGACACTCGCGCGAAGGATTGTCCTTCATGATGCCGGGCGTGTCGCAGATCATGCGCAGCTTGTTGAGCAGCACCATCAGCAGGTCCTGCTCCCGCGGGGCGAGGGGGCGGCGTTTCGATTTCGCCACCAGATCGGCCACCAGCCTGTTGGTCTGCGCGTACTCGGCCCGCATGGCCGGTGTGAGCGCGACCAGCAGCGTGCGATCGCTGCGGTCGGGCAGTTCGGTCTCTACATCGGCCTTGCGACGGCGCAACAGGACCGGGCGCACGCGTTCGCGCAGGCGCTCGAGATTGCGGTACCCCGATGGACGGCCCTTGTCGTCTAGCAGGTAATATTCGCGGTTGAAGCGGAACAGCGGCCCCAGCAGCGCTGGGTCGAGGAAATCCACGATCGAGTGCAGTTCGTCGATGCGGTTCTCTATCGGCGTGCCGGTCAGCACGAAGGCGTAGCGGCTCTGCAGCCGCTTGACGGCCTGCGCCGTCTTGGTCGACCAGTTCTTGATGCGTTGCGCCTCATCCAGCACCACGATGTCGGGCTGCAGTCGCGTGTTGATATCTAGGCTGTCGGCAACGATCTGCTCGTAGTTCGCTATGGTGAAAAGCGGCGGATCTGCTTCGGCATAGAGACGCGCGCGCAGCGCGCGCCCACCGAACACCAGCCGCAGCGGCAGGTTCGTGAACCGGCGGATCTGCTCCTCCCACTCGGCCTTGAGCGAGGCGGGTGTGACGATCAGCACGCGGCGTGCCTTGCCCAGGTGGTGCAGCAGGGCGCAGGCGGCGATTGCCTGGATGGTCTTGCCCAGGCCCATCTCGTCGGCCAGCAGCGCGCGCTCGGTGAAGGCGAGATGCAGCATGCCCTCGCGCTGGTAAGGCAGCAACGGGCTGTGCGTAACCTGCTCCGGATGACGGCCCGCGGCCACGCCGGCCAGATATTCGCGCCGGCTGAGGATCCGGTCGTGCTCGCGCGTGCGCGCCTCGATCCACGGCCGCACGTCCTGCGAAATCCGCAGCGCAGCGCTGCGCGAGCGCTCCAGCATCGCCAGCAGCGACTCGGGCCCCATGTCGGCCCGCTGCAGTCCGTCCGGACCGAAGTGCGCACGCACGCGCGGCGGCAACTTCTCGCGGTTGCGCTCGACGCGCAGGCCACCCGCGGCGATGTCGGGCACGATGTCCGCGCGCGGTGAGCCGATGCGTTGTGCAGCCTTGAATTCCGCGCGATGGCGCCGCGCGAGCTGCAGCAGGATGGCTTCGATGTGCTTGCAGGCACCGAGTCCGTTGATGCGGAAATCCGTACAGGTGCAGGAGAACTGGCGCGTGGCGAGATCGCGGATCTCGGCGCGATAGCTCATCCCGCTCGGCGAGCGCACCTCGAAATTCGTGAAGATCGGCTGCGCCGCATCGAGGTTCGTTATGAGGTGGCTTTCCTCGCGTGCGCGCAGCCGGCGCCTGGCGAGTTCGTCGGCATCGGTGGTGCGCCAGTCTGTCGGGGGCGGCAGTGGCGGGGCCGGTTTGCGGGTTCCGGTTGTGCGTGATGTGCGTTTCATGCTGTGGATGCCTGCTCAGCTCCGGATCGGTGTATTCGCGGCCGTGTCGGCCGGATACGCCGTGAAAGCGCCTCCGGGAGCCTGGGCCGCGTGTGGCGATGACATATGACAGTAAAACCAGCAGTGCATGCGGCCTACAGCGCGTAGCGCCGCCGGATGCTGTCGAAGCGCGCGTGCAACTGCGCCACGCGCTCTTTCGGCGTCACCCGCACACTGTCGGCCGGGAGCGCCGCGGCGAGACCGGCGCGGTTGAGCAGCCGGGTGCGGAACGTGGTGGTCGCCGTGCTCATGAGATTGCGATAGGTGAGGTTGCCCGCCGCGAAACCCTGGGTGTCGAGCCAGTTGTGATAGCCGGGATCATCGGCGCAGAGGATCAGCCGTACGGTGCCGTCGCTGTCGACGCGGGTGCGCGCGGGCGTATAACTCACCGGACGGTAGAGATAATCCATGCTGTTCATGAAGGCGCCGCCCAGCGACACCATCCAGAAGCCGTCGTGGGCATCGAACTCGACGATCAGCGCCTCCTCCGGTGCCAGTGCCCAGCACATGTGCGCAGCCAGCCGCCCGCGCCTGGCGTCATCGGCGCTGTTGGCGGAGCGCTCCGGCGGGAAGCGGTTGAGGCAGGCCGGATCGACGACGCCGCCGCTGTACCGATAGGTGTGGTCAGGCCAGTCGTGCATCATGCCGCTCAGGAAGTCGCCGGCCCACGCGATCGCCTCGATCATTGTTTCGGGTGTGGGCAGCGGGCGGGGCGCCGCCATGCCGACCCGCTCGATCGAGAACTGCGCGGGCGTCTCGTCCCAGCTGTCGAAGCCCTGGCGGACGAAGAGCTTGCGCGTGCCCGGCGTCGTCGGCAGCCAGTTCGCGTCCCGCTTCTCGCCGCCCAGCCAGAGTTCGAAGCTGCCGTCCGCCGAGGTCTCGAGCTGATGCTTCAGCAGGTTCGCCTCCGGTATATCGCCAAAGGGCTCGTGCAGGCTCGGCCAGCCGGTGCCGGGCTGCATCGCGGGGCGCGGTCCCTGCACGGTGAAATTGAGAAAACGCGCGGTGCCGGTATTGCCGCTGATCCGGTACACATGCCGACCGTCGATCCACGCCTGACGGTACGTGAAATCCGCCGCATCCCCGCCGAGCTTGCGGGTGGGCGTGCAGAAGGCATGGAGCATCGGATAACGAGTGTCCCTGGTCTCCAGCGCGAGATCGAATGCCTGCCCGAGGTTCTGCGTCAGGAAGCGAAACGCGTCGGCCCGCTGCAAGGGGTTGGCGGGATTGTGTTCCTTGAACACCTCGTCGCCGGACTCGCGCAGACGCTCGCAGAATCGAACCCATGCGTGTCGCAGCGCGGCGTCATCGGGACAGTCACCGAACGCCATAAAGCCTCCGTCAGGCCCCGAGGTGGGTCAGCAGTTTGCCGACGTGTGCAGCGGCGCGCGCCACTGCCGCGGGTGGCCCCTCGGCGTCGATCCGGGGACCGAGCAGTTCGAGATCGAAGGCGCCCGCATAGCCGGCATCGAGCAGCGATCGCACGATATGCTCAAGCCAGATGACGCCATCGCCCGGCACCGCGCGTGCCGGCAGCGAGCGGTCACCGTAACAATAGTCCGAGAGCTGGACCAGCTGGCAGCGCGGCATCGCGCGTGCAAACAGCGCCGGCAGTCCCGCCTCGGCCCAGCAGAAGAACAGCTCGATGCAGACGCCAACGCCGGCCATTTCGGCGAGCGTGAGCGTATCGGCCAGCGAATGCGCGATATGGATCTCGGCATATAGCGCAGAGGCATTTTCGATCGCCAGTCCGACTCCTGCTGATTTTGCCCGCTCGACGCAGGGCGCGACCGCTTCGCAGAAGCAGT
The DNA here is from genome assembly GCA_016718385.1 of Gammaproteobacteria bacterium. Lineage (GTDB taxonomy): Bacteria > Pseudomonadota > Gammaproteobacteria > Pseudomonadales > UBA5518 > UBA5518. Next base: position 640,634 of record JADKDK010000002.1, on the reverse strand, counting down.
CGGCGGCGTCCTCCCAGCACAGCCCGCCGTGACCGCCGGTCAGCATGTAGATGGAGCGCGCATCCAGCCCGGCGGCGATATCGATCAGCCGCGCGAGCGATTCGCGCGACTCGCGCCACTCGTTGCGGTCTCTGGAGAGGTGGCCCGCGCGGAAGACATGGGCGACGGTCTCCACCGCGAAGTCGCCGCCGGCCAATGCAGCACGCGCCTCGGCGAGCCCGCCCGGTGCCAGCAGCGCGGGGCTGATGAAGCCGATCCGTCGCGCGCCCAGAGTCCGGCACTGGCGCACATAGTTGGAAAGCCCTGCACCGGCAAAGCACATCTGGTGGACGGAGATCCGCTCGTGCATGGGACTCTCCCGGGTTGCCGCCCTATCTGCGCTTTTCGATGTCGAGGCCGAAGCGTTCGCGATAGGGTGCGAACTCCTCGTGCAGCGCGTCGATATCGCCATCGATGAGCTCGGTGGAGTAGAGGAACTTGCCGTGACGGTCGCCCCGGTTGCCGGCGAGATAGTCGCGCATTGCGGCCTCCGCCGCGCTCGTCCAGGCATGGCCCGCAAACTCGTAGAACCTGCGGATCGTGCCGACCTGGTCCGCCACGAAGTCCTGGTAGCGCACATGGTGGATGCGCGGATCGTCGATCATCGTATTGTCCAGGATGGCGTGGAAGGCGGCGCGGCCGAGCGCCGTGTGGATTTTGGCCTGCGCTGCCAGGTCGACGGAGCCGGTCAGTCCCTCGGTGAGATCCGCCGCCATGCGGATGCGCGAGGCGATGCTCTGCACCGGATCGCGGTGGATGTAGAGCACGCGGACGTCCGGATAGCAGTCGAAGAAGGCGGGGAAGCGCGTCGCGTGGAAACCCTTCAGCACCCAGTATTTCCTCGGCCGGCCATGCTGGATCGCCTGCAGCATCATCCGGTGGATGCGGTATTGCGCTGGTGGGTCCGCGGGCAGGCCACCGACGACCATGCCCATCGGCACGCGCCACCAGGCGGTCGGCGTGAGCACGCGAAAATCGAAGGCCCAGGTGCGCTCGTCCTCGGGCAGGCCGTCGCCCAGCATGTCGTTGTAGGGGTGGCTGCGCAGCCAGTTCGGCAGGCGCGCATTGATCTCGCGCCATTCCGCGTCGGCCTGCGCGCGGCGTGGATCGTCCGGCTTGGCCAGGCCCGGCGGGGGGGAGGGGTGCATCACCTCCCAGAAGCGGAGTGCACGCGCATCGGGGTCGACCGACAGCAGCGCGTGCAGCAGCGTGGTGCCCGAGCGCGGCTCGCCGGTGACGACGAGCGGTCGCTCGATCAGCTCCCTGTCGAGGCCATACTTCAGGTGGTCGTCGAAGAAGCGCAGCCGGTCGCTCAGCAGCCAGTGAATGTTCATCGCTGCGATGCGTTCGCCCTCGGCATTCATGTTGGCGCCGCGTATCAGCTCCACGGCGCGGGCGAAGCGCTGCGTGAACGTGGGGTCGCCCCAGTCGCAGAGGCCGGTCGCGGATTCGGCGGCGGCGAGCAGCGCAGTGGCGTCGAGCGGATCGGCCATGTTCAGTTCCCGCCCGTGAGCTTTAACAGTTCGTCTTCGGCTTCGCGCACCTTGCGCGCCGAGTCGGCGCCGTACGCGAGGCCCGCCATGCCGCCGTAGTCGAGGATCTTGGGCACGCGCAGGCCAGCGTCGCAATATGCCTTGACGGTCTGCGCCACCTGCCTGGGCGAACCGTGTGGCACCAGGTCGAGGATCGCCCGCGGATCGACCCTGTCGAGAAATTCGAGGATGCGCCCGCGCGTCAGCACGCCGGGATCGATGTCCTGGTAGCCGCGCCAGCCTTCGCCCATCGGGTGTTCATGGCCGAATTTCTTCAATTCCGCTGCCGGTACCTGCAACAGGATCGCCTTGACCAGCGGAGCCTGCAGGATCGCGTCGAGCTCGTCATCGTCACCGATCAGGCTGATGAGGATGAATGCCGGCACGATCGCCATCGGATCGCGCCCGGCGCGTTTGGCCGAATCGCGCACCACCGCGAGCTTCGCGGCGTAATCCTCTGGCGTCCAGGCACCGGCGGGCCACCACCCGTCGGCGTATCGGCCGGTGATCTGCAGCATGCGCGGCCCGCTGGCGCCGATCCAGATCGGGGGGCGGCGGCCGTTGTAGAGCTCGGTGTCCATGCGGGCGTGATGGAGGCGGAAGAACTGCCCCTCGAAATCGACCGGCCCCTGGCTTTCCCACAGCAGCCGGATCACCTGCAAGGCCTCTTCAAAGCGGCCAACCGGCCGGGAGAAGTCGAAGCCGTACGGCACCGTGTTCTCCGTCTCGCCGCTGCCCAGGCCCAGGATGAAGCGGCCCCGGGAGAGATGGTCGAGCGTCAGCGCGGTCTGCGCCAGCATGGCGGGATGGCGCCGCACCGTATCGACGACGCTGGTCGCGATCGGCACATTTTTCGTCAGCACCGCTGCGGCGCCCGCCACCGCCATGGCGTCCAGATGGCGATGCGGCGACGGCGAGGCGGTGGCCAGATCGGTGAACTCGGGAGTCCAGATCGAATCGGGCCAGAAGCTCACCATGTGATCGGGCAGCCAGACCGAATGGTAACGTCCGGTATCGAGCGTCCCGATCTGGTCGATTCCCAGGGGAAGCGTCGTGCGCAAAAAAGCGGCGGGTTGGACCTTCACGCAACTCTCCGTATCGTTGATGTGGTGCAGCGTGGGAAAGTGGCGTTCATGCGTTGCCGCCCTCGCCAGCTATCGAGAGGTCGGACTCGCATTCCACGACCGTGGCCATGCGCATCGTTGTCCGGTCGAACAGCTTCCGTTCGTCCTCGATGACCTCGTCAGCCATGACACTGGTGGACAGGTATTTCACCGTGCCGCGAAAGATGGCCTCATCCTCGAACCACAGTTCGGTGATCACGTCATACGGCAGTTCGTCGTTCCTGCCGCTCCCGGCGTGGGGCTGCGGATCCAGGTAGCGGCGCACATAGCGGGTGATGCCGCGGGTGTATTTCGCGCACAGCGGCACATGGTGGTTCTCGTAATAGTCGCGGAACTCCGCCACCGTCATGCCCGGACGGCGCTTCATGAACAACAGTATCTTCCAGATGGTCACGCCTTGCCTCCCGTGCTCGAATGCTTTGTGCTCTCGCCTCGCGACAAGCCGATGCATCGCGGGTGCGCTGCCGGCCAGCCGATACCGTCCGGCGCCAGCCGCTACGCCTTCGTCGGTATGTCGAAACGCTCGACGTAATCCTTGAAACGGCGGCGTACGCCTTCCTTCGTCAGGCCGTATTCCTCCAGCGAATACTCGTGCCTGCCGTGCTTGCCCTTCGGGTTGCCCGCCAGGTACGCGTTCATGGCGCTCTCGGCGGCCGCGGTGAACGGCTCGTCGAAGTGCGCGTAGAGTTTCCTCATCTGGCCGATGGGGTCGCGCATCTGCGCTTCGTAGTGGATGTCGAAGATCGCATCCTCGCCGTGCCTGTCGCGATAGGCGTTCTGCCGTTCGATCATGATCGTGAATGTCTCGACCATCTGGCGGCCGATCACTTCGAGGTCGACCTTGTCGCTGTACATCGGGCGCACGGCCTTGATCAGGCTGCAGGCGGAGCCGACCACATCGACCGGGTCGCGGTGGGTCATCGCCAGTTGGGCGTCGGGGAACACGGTGGTCAGGTCGTTGAGGTACAGCGGATGCCAGGGGTTTTTCAGCGTCCAGCGGCCCGGCGCGTGGGCCTGGAGCAGTTGCAGCAGGCGCTTTTGATAGCGGAACGCCGGCAGGTAACTGGCCCGGTGCAGGAACCATTCACGATAGCTCGGGATACAAGCCTGCGCTTCGTAGACCTGGGCGCAGAACGAGGGGGTCATGGCGAACTGGCATTCGGTCGGGCTGTCGGCGTCCTCGTGGTGGATGGCCGAAATGTGCGGCACGTATTTCAGCGCCAGTTCGATGGCTGCCTGCGCCTTGTCGAAACGCGGACCGGCATGCAGTTCCTCGCGCGTGGGCGGGGGAACCGAATCGAATGCCTCCCAGCGCAGCAGCGAGCGGCGGGCCGGATCCGCGTTCAGCAGGTTGATCGTCAGCGTCGTGCCGGTGCGCGGCAGGCCGAAGACGAACAGCGGCTTTTCGACCGGCCGTTCGAGCAGTTCGGGATGCTGCTTCAGCCAGTCTTCCACCCGCATGCGGTTGGCCAGCGTGCTGATCAGCGCGCCAATCGCCCGCTGCTTCCCGGCTTCGGTGAATTGCGCCTCTTCCTCGTAGGCCTGGAGCAGGATGCCCAGCCCCTCGAGGATGGCCGGATCACCAATGTCCTCGAGACCGCTCTGCGCGCGCGCGGCGGCAACAATATCATCTACCGTCATACGACTCGCTCCATGCCCCTGCTGCACGATGGCTGAATCCGTTGCGCCAGTCCCGCGCCGTTTTGGTAGCAGTTTACTGGAATCGGAATCGAGCCGTCGCGCGCATGGGCGGGTTATTCTATGCGCGGGAAGACAAGGGGACTCTGATCATGTCGAGCGCCACGGCACTCATCGGCGCCGCCCGGCAGGCGGACGGTTCGTTCGCCTGTGATGTGCCGGATGGCTGGCTGCAAGGGCGTACCGCCTATGGCGGATTGACGACCGCGATGGCTTATAACGCGGCGCGCAGCGTCGAGGAGAATCTGCCCCCCCTGCGCTCGGCACAGATGGCCTTCGCAGGGCCGGTGGTCGGGCACATGCACGCCAGCGCCACCGTGCTGCGCCGGGGCAAGTCGAGCGCCTTCATCCAGGCGCGCGTCAGTTGCGACGGCGAACCGGCCACGCTGGGAACCTTCCTGTTCATGGCCGACCGCGCGTCGCCGCTGCGCGTCGACGCACCGCCCGCGCCCGCGGCGCCGTCACCGGAGGAGGCCGAGCCCGCCATGCGCGGCAAGGGCTCCGCCTTCACCCGCCAGCTGGAATATCGCCACGCCATGTCGATCGGGGATCGGAGCAAGCCGGAGCTGCTGCGCTGGGTGAGGTTGCGCGAGCGCGCAGGCATCGATGCCGTCACGGAGCTGCTGCTGATCGGCGATGCGCTGCCGCCGGGTGTCGCGCCCATGCTGCAGGGCCCGTTCATGGCGAGTTCCGCGAACTGGACCGTGCATCTGCACGGCTCCGCCATCGCGACGCATGACGGCTGGTGGCTGGTGCAGACGAGGGCGGAAGCGGCCCTCGGCGGTATCAGCAGCCAGTTGATGGCGGTGTGGAACCGGGCGGGCGATGCGGTGCTCTCGGGCTCCCAGACGGTCTCGTTTTTTCCTGCAGACGCCCGGCAGCGTGCGCAATAATCCCCCGGCGCTCGCCACGCGGCGATTGCGCTGCTCACATCGCGGTCTTGTTCCGCACTAGTAAGAGGTTCTCAGGATGTCGGTGCAATCTGGACGCTACACGGCCGCGGTTTCCCCGCGCATCGCAGAGGGTTGGGCCCTGGAACGGCTCACGCCGCCCAGCCGCCTGTTCGGCGCCAACGGTCTGCGCACCGGCCCGGACGGGCGCATCTACGTGGCGCAGGTTTCCGGCAGCCAGATCAGCGCGGTCGATATCGCGAGCGGCGCGATCGAAACCATCAGTCCGAAGGGCGGCGACATCGTTGGACCCGACGACCTGGTCTTCGACCCGGACGGCAATCTCTATGTCACCGAGATCACGGAAGGGCGGGTGAGCGTGCGCGCGCCCGACGGCACGACGCGGGTGCTGTGCGGCGACGTGCCGGGCGCGAATCCGATCACCTTCCACCAGGGTCGCCTGTTCGCCGGCGAGTGCCGGCCCGACGGGCGAATCATGCAACTCGACCTGAATGGCGGCGCGCCCCGGATACTGCTGGAGAACGTGCCGATGCCCAACGCCATGGAGGTGGGGCCGGACGGCATGCTCTATTTCCCGGTGATGGGAGCCAACGAGATCTGGCGGATCAATCCCGATGGCGGCGCGCCCGAAAAGGTGGCCGGCGATCTGGGGGTGCCGGATGCGGTCAAGTTCGACGCGCAGGGCTATATCGTCTCGACGCAGGTGGCGAGCGGCCAGGTGCTGCGCATCGATCCGCGCAGCGGCGAGCGCAGCGTGCTGGCCGACATCGCCCCCGGACTGGACAACCTGACCTTTGTCGGCGACAGGCTGTTCGTCTCGAGCATCTCGGGTCAGATCAACGAGGTGCTCGGCGACGGCAGGATCCGCTCGCTGGTACCGGATGGCCTGAACTGGCCGCTGGGTCTGGCGATGGGCGAGGACGGCCTGCTCTTCGTCGCCGACGGGGGCTTTGTGTATACGCTTCGGCCCGGCGGCGCGCTGCAGCGCGCGGGCATGTTCTTCACCCCGGGATTTCCGGGATACACCCGCGGTGTGGCCGCGGCTGGCCCGGGCGAGTTTGTCGTGACCACCGCAAACGGTGCCGTTGCGCGCTATTGGCCGGGCAAGCACCAGAGCGAGGTGTTGGCCGAGGGCTTCGACCAGCTCTTCGGCGTGGCCATCGCGCCCGGCGGGACGGTGGTGTTCGCGGAGGGCGGCGCGGGGCGCGTGCTTTCGGTGCGCTCGGGCAATGTCGAGGAACTGGCCACCGGCCTGCACCAACCGATGGGCGTGGCCATCGGTGCCGACGGGAGTTGCCTTGTTGCCGAATCCTGCGCCGGACGGGTGCTGAAGCTATCCGGCGCTCGCGCCGAAACCGTGCTGGACGGCCTGCAGGGGCCCCAGGGCATCGTGCGGCGTGGCGGGCTGCTCTACGTGGTTGATGCGCCAGCCAGGGAGCTGATCGAATACGACATGGCGAGCGGGGCGCGGCGCGCCATCGCCGGCGAGCTGCCGCTCGGCGCTCCGCCCGGAGTCACTCCGAAGTTCCTGCGCGCCATTCCGCCGCTCTCGGGGCCCATGGGCCCGTTTGCCGGCATCGCCGCCGCAGCGGACGGCACGCTGTACGTCTCGGGTGATGCCGAAGGCAGCGTGCTCGCGCTGCGTCCGCAATGAGACCTGGCTACCGCGTGCGTGGCGCTTCAGCCTGCGGGAAGGTGCAACTCGCGGCTGTTCGTCAGCGGTCGCCGATAGCTCGGATCCTCGCGGTTGCGTGACGGAGCGCCATCGCGGTGGCGATCCGGCACATCCGCAAACGGAAGGGGCAGGGTGGGAACCATTCCCGACCATTCGATGGCGTTGCTGCGCAGGGCGATCCGCCACTGGCCCCCGCGCCGCTCCAGCCGGTCGATATAACGTCCGCCCGCGACCCAGTTCGTCTCGTCGCGGTTGCGCCCGACGAAGAGGTAATAGGTCTCGGCATGGGCGACATCGCCGTCGATATCGCAACTGTGGTTCAGCAGGTTGTGATGCGTCGCCGATTGCCCCTGCTCGTGCAGTCGTGAGGCCCAGTCATACAGGTCCTGCGGTCCGCCCACGAATTCGCCCGCGGCGATGATGGCGTCGGCATGGAAGGCCGAAAGAAAGAGCGCGCGATCGAAGCGATCCATGCCGCGGCTGAACCGTACCAGGCAATCGAGGATGTCCTGGCGCTCGAGCAGGTGCGCGAGCCTGGTCAGCGTGTCCGCATCGATGCTGCGCGTCTCGCCATCGCTCATGCTTCTCTCCCGAAAGGCTCGCAGGAAAATTGCCGCTGCCGCCGGTCGCTCAGGAGTCCCGAGCGCCCCCGGTGGCCATCCCGAAGCTGTAGCGAAGATGGTCGACATGGCCGTGAAGGCCGAAGTCGAGCACCACTGACTTGTCGTGAATGGCGTTGATCTGCGCGCCAACCTCCGCGCTGGTCCACGACGGCTGGTACACCCCCGGGGTTTCGGCAATGTAGGCCCGCGCCACGCGACCGGCGGCCGAGACCAGCATTTCCCCCGTGACGGAGCAGGACTCGTGCGCGAGCCAACCTACCACGGGTGCCACCAGCTCCGGGCCCATGGGAGGATAGATCGATGTGTCGAGGCCCTCGGCCATGCGCGTCACGGCTCCCGGCAGAATGATGTTGCACTTCACGCCCTCGGCCTCGCCTTCCAGCGCCACGACATTGTTGAGGCCGATCATGCCCGCCTTGGACACGCCGTAATTCACGCAATTGTTGTTGCCGTAGAGGCCGCCGATCGAGGAGGTCAGCACGATGCGGCCGTAGCCCGCCTCGCACATGATCGGGAAGGCGGGGCGCACGACGTGGAACGCTCCCATGAGATGCACGTCGACAACCGCCCTGAAATCCTCCTGGCTGATTTCCTTCAGCGAGCCGTAGCGGACATTCCCGGCGTTGTGGATGAGAATGTCGATCCTGCCGTAGTGCTCGAGCGCCGTGTCGATGATCGCCTTGCCGCCTTCGGGCGTGGCAACGGACTCGGTGCAGGCGACTGCCTCGCCACCGGCAGCCTGGATTTCCCGCACCACGTCCTGCGCGGGGCCGGCATCGAGGCCATGGCCTTTTCCGTATTCGCGGGCGAGTTCGGCGGTGATGTGAGTGCCGCCCGAATGCCGCATGACATCCGGATCACCGGCGAGCGCGGCAATCACGCGCCCCGGGAATTCGGGCGAGCAGGCGTCCTTCGGCCGGGTGGCAGTGCCGTCCTTCAGGCCGGGAATGTTCGCCAGGTTGCGTTGGGCCAGCTCGGTGAGCGTCAGCCCCTGCCACAGCGAGATCGAGGCCACGTTGTATGGCTTCAGTTCGATGGCCATGTCGCGTGCCATCCGGTCCACCGCGGACTTGCTGGTACCGAACACGACACTGTAGGTGTAGGCAACGCCGGTATAGCCCGAGATGGCAACAATGAGGCCCGATTCCTGCGGCGCCATGATCCTGGCCGCGTGCCACGCGGCAACGAAATTCGAGCGCACGCCGACATCGATCATCTCCCAATTGGAGAGCGGCTTCTCCCAGAACGGCTTGGGCTGCGTCAGATCCCCTGGCAACGCGAACGCATTGTTGACCAGGATGTCCAGGCGCCCTGCTCGCGCTCGATCTGCGCGAAGAGGGCTGCGACCTGGTCGTCCCTTCCATGATCGACCGGGACCGCAATGCCCATTCCGCCGCGACTGTTGCATCGCGCGGCGGTCTCGCCGACGGTGCCCGGCAGCGGGGAGGAGCCCGGCGTAACCGTGCGCCCCGTGACATAAACCGTGGCCCCTTCGCTCGCAAGCGCCAGCGCGATTCCCTTGCCGATACCGCGACTGGCGCCGGTGACCACGGCGACCTTGCCGGAAAGTGAAGCCATGCCGTCTCCTCGTGATTGCGGTTGTCGCGGTGGCCCGTTACTTTTTTGGCAGTTCGATTTCCGCCTTGGCCGTCGACATGACCGTGCCGAGCTGGTTGCTCATCTTGAAGTCGACCTGCACGATCGAACGGCCCTGATCGTCGACGAGTTTACCGATCACCTCGGCGTTCATGATCGTGATATCGCCGGTGAATGCCGGGCCGCGATAGGCACAGTTGGAGTGAACTACCTGACCCCACTCGCCGGCCCAGCCGCCGAGGTAATCGAGGATCCACGCGCCCATCGACGCGCCGTAACCGTAGGAGCGCGGCATGCCGACATAACGGGCCCAGCGCGGGAACAGGTGACCCCGCGACGGACCGATATAGGCGCCATCCGTCTGCTCGGGATTCTCCTTCTCGAGCACCGGATCCTGTTCCTTGCCGGCCATGTCGGCGGTAAAGCCGAGCGCTTCCATGTCCAGATCGGTGCGGCGGATCACGCCGCACCAGATCGTGAACAGGTAGGCGCGCCACTCGGTGGTGAAGCTCGCGATGCTGTGCGGGCCGATGACGCGGGTCGGCAGCTTGTCGCCGACGTTCACCTCGTCCCAATAGCGCTTGCCGTGCCCGAGATCGTGCAGCATCCTGATCCAGGAGAATTTTTCCTCCTCCAGACTGGCCAGCTGCTGATCGGTCCACTCGGGATCCTCGGTGGCTTCCAGCGAACCCATTTCGCGCGCGAGGTCCGCGCGATAGCGGATGCTGGTGGAGCGTTGCGTGGCGATCAGGTCGCCCTGCGCGTTGTAGTAGCGGTTGTCGCCACGCTGGAAGCAGGTCGGGCCCGCGAACTTGGTGTCCTTGACCACGTAGTCGAGCGGCACGCGCTCGTTGTGGATCAGGTCGCCGCCGTAGATGCGCGGGCCGTGGAACCACCACTCGTCGCCACCGAAGATCAGGTGCGAATTGGGGATGAGGCCGACGCAGGCCGGTGCCGTGCCGTGGCCGTCATCGGTGGCGACGGCGAAGGATTGCGGTGCCACGATGCGCCCGAAGCGGCTCTGCGCGGCGAACTCGTCCTCGTAGTGCACGCGGTTCGGGTAGTGCATCGCCTGCACCCAGCGCCGGATGTCGTTGTTCGCCAGCGGTTCCTTCAGGCGACCCGGATCGATCGGCTTGCCCATGTGGCGGTCGAGATCGGAACAGTCGAGCGTCTTGTCGGTCATGTGCGACTCCAGTCAAACGAAAGTTGTTGTCAGTTTGCGTCTTGCGCCGATGTCAGTGCCGGGATGCTACCGTCCGTGTCCGCGTAAAGGTAGAGAGTGCCGTCCCCGGCGGCGGCGATGGCGCGCCGAACCGCGCTTGCGGATCGAATATGTCCGGATATATTCGTATCGGTCTCACTATAGCAATTTGCGGATATGAAGCGGTAGCCCTCGATTTCATCGATATATGTCCGGACAAATAAATTGAGCCATACGGCGTGCGGCGCTATGATCGTGGCGGCGCCGCAACCGTGGTTCCTTGCCGCGCTGGATTGCGCTGTGCGCAGTGGCATGGGGTCTTTCCAATGCGGTAGAGTCGCTGCGTTCCAGCGCCTGGTGTGATGATCGACAAGCAAACAGTGGATGCCGGAGGTACTGGAGATGAGCGACATAGTGCAGTGCGTGCCCCTGCAGGATGATGCAGCCTGGCCGCCGAACTGGCGCGCGACGACGCACAGCATCAGCTCCGGACGCTACATCGATCCGGCTTTCGCGGTGCTGGAGTTCGAAAGACTGTGGAACCGCGTCTGGCAGGCCGCCGCGCGCCTCGACGAGATCCCGGAAGCCGGCGACTACACGGTCTACGAGATCGGTGACCAGTCCGTGTTGCTGGTCCGCGTGGACGCCGCCACGGTCAAGGCCTATCACAATTTCTGTCCGCATCGCGGCACCGCGCTGGGCGAAGGCTGCGGGAAGTTCGAGCACGATCGCATCATCTGCCCGTTCCACGGCTGGCGCTGGGATTTGCGCGGCCAGGTCCAGTACGTGCTCGAGCGCCAGGAGTTTCGCAACGGCGAGCTGCGCGACAGCGACGTCGCGCTGAAGGAAGTCAGCGTCGCGCTGTTCGCCGGCTTCGTGTTCATCAACCTCGCGCGCGATCCGGCGCCCTTCGACGAGTTCATCGCCCCGGTGCGTCAGCTCATCGAGGATCTCGCGATCGGCGACATGCACCATTACTGGTGGAAGGAGATCGCGGCGCCCGGCAACTGGAAAGTGGCCCAGGAGGCATTCTTCGAGTCCTACCACGTGCCCACCACGCACCCGCAGCTGGAAACGGCGGGCGCGGATTTCATTTTCGGCGACCAGAGCGGGCCCGAGGTGGACTTCAGCCACCACTACCACCAGTACGAGACCTTCCCGCACGGACACGGGCGCTTCTTCGGCGGCAAGAAGACGCCGATGGCCGGCCACGTCACCCTGCCGGGCGATCCGGTGGAGATGATGGCGGCACGCCTGAACCTGCTGGTCGAGGGCATGGACGCGATGGTGCTCGCCGAGGACGTCGAGCTGGTGCGCTCGCTGAAGGGCAAGCCGATCCCGGAGGGCTCGAGTCTCGGCGGCGAGTACATGAAACTGCTCTACTCCACCGCCGCGGCGCAGAACCGCCCGATGCCCAAGCCCGCGCCGGAAGTGCTGGACATGTGGGGCGGCGAGATTTTCGTGTTCCCGAACCTGATGATCCTGCCGCAGGCAGGCAACGCGATGATCTACCGCGTGCGGCCGCACCGCACCGATCCCGACCGCTGCATCTTCGAGATCCTGTCCACCAGGACTTATCCGGCCTCGCTCACGCCGCCGCGCGCGACGGTGGAGAAGGTTGTCGATCCGTCCGATCCCGAGCAGTTGCGGCTGATCCCGCGCCAGGATCTGGGCAACATCCCGCGCATGCAACGCGGGCTGCACTCACGCGGCTGCAAGCAGATCTGGCTCGCGCGCTACTACGAGCAGATCATCCTGCACATGCACCAGGAGCTCGACCGCTACCTGCTTGCGGGCCCGTGACGGGAATGCGCTCCATGCTCTCGAGCGCCGGTGCCTCTCACGCGCCGCCGAAACTGTGATCCAACCGGAAACCACGCATGTCGAACGAAACAACGCCGCGGCTCAAGCCATTGCTGCCGCCCGACTGGGACGACACGATCCACGACGCGGCCAGCGCCTTTCCGCACGCGCGTGACTTCGTGCTGAACAACTGGAACACCGACGATGCCCGCGGCGTGAACGGGGTGGGCATGATGCTGAATCATCCCGCGCTGGCGAAGGCATTCCTGACCTTCAACAACCACGTCGCCTCGGCGAGCACGGTGTCCAGGCGCATCCGCGAGCTGCTGATCCTGCGCATCGGCTGGTTGCGCCGCTCGGAATACGAGTTCTACCAGCACATCGTGCTGGGTCGCCGCGCTGGTCTCAGCGACGAGGAGATCGTGCGCATCGAGTCGGGCCCCGACGCGCCCGACTGGGACCCGGTCGACGCCGACCTGCTGCGCGCGGTGGACGAGCTGCACGCGGATGCCTGCATCGGTGATGCGACGTGGGCGCGCCTCAGCGCGCATTTCGATGCGAAGCAGTTGCTGGACATCGTGTTCGCGGTGGGCTGCTACGATGTGCTGGCCATGGCGTTCAAGACCTTCGGTGTGCCCTTCGAGCCGGGCGTGGAGCCGTTGGCGCCGGACGTGAGGGAACGTATGCACGCAACACGGGCGAAGGAATAAATGGACACTTTGGTACGGGGTGCTCCGCTCGCGCAGGAGCAACTGGGTGCGCTGACCCTCGGCGGCTACCTGCGCGAGGTCTGCGAGAAATACGCCGGCAACGAGGCGATGGTTTTCCATCCGCCGTCGGGGCCCGTGGTGCGCCTCACGTACGCGCAGGTCTGGGACGAGGCCTTCGCGATCGCGCGCGCGCTCCTCGCGCGTGGCGTGAGCAAGGAGACGCGCGTCGGCGTGCTGGCGACGAACCGCCCGGAGTGGGTGAGCGCGATGTTCGGCATCAGCCTTGCGGGTGGCACCGCCGTGCTGCTGAGCTCCTTCGCCAGGGGCGCGGAGCTCGAGTACCTGCTGCGTGTCGCCGACGTCTCGCTGCTGATCTTCGAGCGCTCGGTGCTGAATCGCGATTTCGCCGCCGAGATCGGCGAATTCTGCCCCGAGATCGCGACCGCGCGCGGTGATGTCCATGCGCCGCGCCTGCCCTTCCTGCGCCGCGCGGTATGCATCGGCGAGATGGACGGGCTGGGCGGGGCCATCGAGAGCTGGCAGGAATTCGTCCACGGCGAGCGCAAGGCGCCGGCCGCCGTGGTCGAGGCCATCGCCGCGGAGGTCGCGCCCTCGGACCGCGGCCTGGTGTTCTTCTCCTCGGGCTCGACCTCCAAGCCCAAGGGCGTGGTGCACACGCATCGCGCCGCCACGATCCAGTGCTGGCGCTGGCCGCGCATGTACGCGCTCGAGCCCGGCGTGCGCACCTGGTCGGCCAACGGCTTCTTCTGGTCGGGTAATTTCACGCAGGCCATCGGCGCCACGTTCACGGTCGGCGGGTGCCTGGTGCTGCAGCGCTATTTCGATCCGGGCGAAGCGCTGCGGCTGATGCAAGCCGAGCGCGTCACGCTGCCGGTGGCGTGGCCGCACCAGTGGGTCAAGCTGGCCGAGGACCCGGCGTTCCACGAGGTGGACCTGGGCTCGCTGCGCTACGTCGGCGAGACCTCGCCGCTGCGCAACCATCCCACCGTGCGCTCGAACTGGCAGGAGCCGATGTCGTCCTACGGCAACACCGAGACGCTGACCTTCAGCGCCAACCACCCGAGCGGCACTGACCCCGCCATCGTCGCCGGCAACTACGGCTATGCGCTGCCCGGCAACACCTTCAAGATCGTCGATCCGCTGAGCGGCGAGGCGCTGGCGCGTGGCGAGACCGGCGAGATCGCCGTCAAGGGGCCCACGCTGATGGTGAGCTACCTGCGCATGGCGCCCGACGAGGTGTTCGACGAGGAGGGCTTCTTCCATACCGGCGACGGTGGCTTCTTCGATGCCGAGGGGCGGCTGCACTGGCACGGGCGTCTCAACGACATCATCAAGACCGGCGGTGCAAATGTCTCGCCGACCGAGATCGACGCGCTGTTGCGCGAGTGCCCGGGCGTGAAGATCGCCACCACGGTCGGCGTCCCGCACGAGACGCTCGGCGAGATCGTCGTGACCTGCGTCGTGCGCGAGCAGGGCGCCGTCCTCGACGAGCCCACGGTGCGCGCCTTCGTGTCGCAACGCCTGTCGAGCTACAAGGTGCCGCGGCGCGTGCTGTTCGTGGAGGAACCGGAGCTCGAGCTCACCGGCTCCAACAAGGTGAAGACCGCGCCGCTGCGCGAACTGGCGGCGCGTCGGCTGGCGCAGAGCTAGTCGCCAGCGGCAGCGCCGCAGCGATGTCACATCGTGCAAGGACCTGGATTTGCCAACCAACATTCCTGGAGGACCGAAGCCATGAGCTCAGCCATCAGTGCAAAGCTGGAAGCCACCGATATCTCTCCGCTGATCGCCAGCGAGGTCCGTCTGGGCAAGGACGCGCTGCTGAGCGGGGAACATGCAACCGATCTGCGCGAACTGCTCGAGCGCCGTGGCGTGCTGGTGTTCCCGCAGATCGGGTTCACCGACCAGGAGCAGGTCGAGTTCACCCGGACGCTCGGCACGTTTGCGCCGGAAATGCGCGGCGAAGAGATCTACAAGGTCACGCTGGACACCAGGGCCAACGCGAGCGCCGAGTATCTGAAGGGCTCGTTGTACTGGCACCTCGACGGCACCATGAACCAGGTGCCGATCCTGGCGTCGCTGCTCTCGGCCAAGGTTCTGTCGCCCACCGGCGGTGACACCGAGTTCTGCAACACCTATGCCGCCTGGGACATGCTGAGCGAGGAGGACAAGCAGCAGATCGAGGCGCTGCGCGTGGTGCACTCGGCGTGGGCGTCGCTCTTCTACTACGACCCCGAGCCGAGCCTGGCCATGACCAAGCAGATGATGGCGATCGGCGAGCAGGATCTGCCGCTGGTGTGGAAGCACCGTTCGGGGCGCAAGTCGCTGGTGCTGGGCTGCACGGCCCATCACGTGGTCGGGATGAGTGCAATGCAGAGCACCGAGCTGCTGGTGCGCCTGCGTGAATGGGCGACGCAGCCGCAGTTCACCTACCGCCACAAGTGGACGGTGGGCGACCTGGTGATGTGGGACAACACCGGCACGATGCACCGGGCCACTCCCTATGACCCGGCGGCCGGGCGCCTGCTGCACCGCACCAAGCTGCAGGGCGAGGAGCCTTTTGAATAAGAGCCGCGCAACGCCGGCGAAAAACTCTCTGGCGCTCAGTCGCGGGGCGACGCATCGGCCAGGACGGCGCGCATCTGGTGCTTGAGGACCTTGCCGGCCTCGTTCTTGGGCAGCGCATCCCAGATCGCCACCTGTTCCGGCATCTTGAACTTCGCGACACCCCTGGCATCGAGGAAGGCGCGCAAGCTCGCGACGTCGGGCCGCGCCGGACCGCGCGGCACGATGACGGCACAGGCGCGCTCGCCGGTCCGGGCATCGGGCAGGCCGACAATGGCGATTTCCGCGATGTCGGGATGCGCCACCAGCAGGTCTTCCACTTCCTTGGGTGCGATGTTCTCGCCGTTGCGGATGATGATGTCCTTGATGCGCCCGGCAATCACGAGATAGTCGCCATCGACCCAACGCCCCAGGTCGCCGGTGCGGTAATAGCCCTCGGCGTCGAATACGCTCGCCTCGTCCTCGGGGTGGACGTAGCCCACCAGCATCTGCGGCCCGCGCGCCAGGACCTCGCCGGTCGCGGCCGTCGTACCTCTGGCATCGACCAGCTTTACCGTGGCGATCCCGACCTGACCGTCGGTGTCCGCCGCGTGTGCGACATCGCTCCGGCCGATGACGCCGACCGTGGTCACCGGCACTTCGGTCGAGCCGTATACACGCGTCACCACGGCCTTCTCGAAATACTCCGCCGCTTCGTGGATCAGCGACGGGGGAACCGAGGCCCCTCCGCACACGAAGAGCTCGAGGTCCGGCAGGCGCGTTCGCGCCCGTCGCGCCGCGGCCAGTGTCTGCACCAGGAAAGGCGTGGCGCCGGCAAAATGCGTGCAGCGTTCGTCCACCAGGTGGGCTATCGCCTCGTCGGCATCCCAGCGCTCCATCAACACGGCCGTTGCGCCCAGCAGCAGCGGGCACTCGAACGCGTAGATGGAGCCGCCGATGTGGCTGATGGGACCCGCGACGAGGAACTTGTCGCCCGGCTCGACCAGCCAGTGGCGGCCGATCTGGCGGATCAGCGCGTGAATCGAATTGTGGCTGTGCATGACGCCCTTGGGGCTGCCGGTGGTACCGGAGGTATACATGATCATCCGCACGGCATCCGGATCGGGCACCGGCAGCGGCTGCGGCGCGACGTCCGCGAACAACGAGTCATAAGCGATGTGCTCGCCGCGATCGCCACGCACGACGACGACCTGCGGCGGCGTATCGAGCTGCTGCACGACCCGCGTCAGCATCTGCGCGGACTCGTGTCCGCGAAACTGCGCCGGTATGAAGATCATCCGGCTCTCGACATCCTTCAGCATGAAACACAGGTCGTGCTCGCGCAGCGACGGCAGCACCGGGTGCGCGACCATGCCCGCCAGCGTCGTTGCCAGGTAGATGACCGCGGCTTCGTGCCAGTTGGGCAGCATGAAGGAGATGACGCTTCCCGGCGCAAACCGTGCCGCCAGGGTCTGCGCCAGGGCGGATGCCTGTGCTTGCAGGCTGCGGGCGTCGAGGCGCACCGGGCCGTCGATGATGAGAACGCGCTGCGGGTCCGCGGATGCGGCGCGCGCCAGCGCCTCGGCCAGTGTCTCGCGAACCCAGAAACCCTGCGCGTAGGCCTCGTTTGCGCGCTGTTCGTCCCAGCGGATCGACCTGCCCGCCACGATCCGACGCCCGCCAATCACCGCGTTCGACATGCTGAATCCTTCTTCCGTCTCGCCATCGCCACGCTGCGTCATCGGCATTCGTCGGCGGCCAATCCGAAAAATTGTACCGTACCCCGTTGCGCGTTGCTCCCGCTGCGGTTGTCCGGGTACAGCGTTCCTGCTAGTGTATCGTTCCATAAATAACTTTACTCGTCTTCTGCGGTCCACGGATATGATTGGACAGCGGAGTGCGCGGTAATGGCACGATCGATTCAGGTGACCGTCACGGCTGAGGAACGCTCGCAACTGGAAGCAATCTCGCGCTCGCGATCGTTGCCTCATGGTCTGGTGCGCAGGGCCCGGATCGTGCTCGGATCGGCCGACGGTATCGGGTACCAACGAACTCGCCGATCAGCACCAGGTTAGCCGTCCCACGGTCAGCCTGTGGCGCAAGCGTTGGTGCGAAAGCGGCTCGCCGGCCTGCACAGCGAGATGCGCCCGGGCGTCCGCGAAGCATCGACGATGAGCGCGTGGCTGAACTGATAACGACCGTGCTCGACAACAAGCCTAAGGCGACGACGCACTGGAGCGTGCGTTCGCTGGCGACAGAAACTGGGTTGTCGCCGACCTCGGTTCATCGCTACATCCGACTCTTCGGCTTGCAGCCGCATCGCAGCAAGAGCTTCAAGCTCTCGAATGATCCTTTCTTCGTCGAGAAGGTACGTGACATCGTCGGGCTCTACTGAGATCCGCCGGAAAACGCCCTGTTCTCTGTGTGGACGAAAAGAGCCAGTGCCGGCGCTCGAACGCACCCAGCCCGTTCTTCCGATGGGACTTGGTTATGTCGAGGGCATTACTCCGACTACGTCCGCCACGGTACGACGACGCTGTTCGCTGCCCTCGACGCAGCCAACGGGAAGTGATCGCGCAATGCAAGAAGCGTCATCGGCACCGGATTCCTCGCCTTCCTCGGTCATATCGACAAGAACGTGCCGCCCGATCTCGATGTGCATCTGATCTGCGACAACTATGCGACCCACAAGCATCCCAAGGTTCGTGCATGGCTGGCGCGACGGCCGCGCTATCACATGCATTACACCCCGACCTACGCCTCGTGGCTCAATCAGGTCGAACGCTGGTTCGGGCTCATCACCCAACAAGCCATCCGACGCGGCTCGTTCAAAAGCGTCCCGGACCTCGTGAATCGCATCAAACGCTACACCGAGCATTACAACCTCACGGCACGACCATTCGTCTGGACCGCCACAGCCGACTCGATACTCGCCAAGATCGAGCGACTGTGTAAAGTTATTGGCGGAACGCAACACTAGCGTGAAACGCGCTGACTGCGCCGTCGCGCCGCACGTGCGCATCGGGCAGGTACGCGGCCACGGGGGCCGCTTGGACAACCACGAGGGGGATAGATGGAACAGGATCTCTTGCGGCTCGATGGCCGCATCGTCGTCGTGTCGGGCGCGGGCGGCGGCGGGCTGGGGACCACCGTCACGCGCATGGCCGCGCGGACCGGCGCGACCGTGATCGGGGTGAGTCGCAACCAGGCCAATCTCGACCAGCATCTCGGCCCGCTGGTGGCGCAAGGACTTGCGGTCATCCCGGTCGCGGCCGACGTGGAAACCGCCGCAGGCGTGGCCACCGTCATGGATCGCGTGCGCAACACGCCGGGAGATCTCCATGGGCTCGTCAGCGTCGTGGGCGGCGGGACACCGCCCACGTGGGGACCCGCAACCGATGTTTCCCGGGAGAATTGGCACGCGCTGTTCGCCAGGAACCTCGACTCCATGTTCTTCATCAGCCAGGCCGTGGCGGCGCGATTGCGCGAGCAGGGGCGAGCGGGCTCGCTGGTGGCGATCTCGTCGATCACCGGCCTCGGCGCGCAACCCTACAACGTTGCCTATGGCGCGGCCAAGGCGGCGGTGCTGTCGGTGGTGCGGACCATGGCGCTCGAACTGGCGGCGTCCGGCATCCGCGTCAATGCCGTGGCACCCGGCGCGATGGCGTCTCCCGCGTCGCTGCTGCCGCCCGATCCGGTGCTGGAGCGCCGCGCGATTCCGATGGGGCGCAAGGGGAGCGTCGGGGAGATCGCCGCAACCGTGCTCTTCCTGTTGTCGGACATGGCAACGTACATGACGGGACAGTGCCTGACCGTGGACGGCGGAATCAGTCTCAAGTGGTCGCACCTGGCGGAAGACAACACGCCCGTGCTCGTCACCAACCAGGCATTCCTCGATGCGATGAAGGGCGGGTGAGCAAGCTGCCGCTGGCGCAGCGGATCGGGTAGAGCCGCGACAGCTCCCCGTGACAGGAGCCGACGAGCGCCGCTCGCCGAGAGCCGCTGGACGGCGCGCGACCGCGGGCCGCGCGTCACCCAGGTCGAGGAGCAGTACCGGGCGGTGCTGGCGGGGTAGGCCCTCAGTCGACGAAGAACTCCGCCGCGTACTTGCGGTACTGGTGGATCGGGCCGTCGCCGGCGCACAGGCGTGGCTTGACCAGGTGGCGCTTGTAGTCGAGCACTTTGAGATCCTGCTCCACCTCGAACATGAAGCGGTCGGTGAAAGCCTTGCCGATCGCCTCGTTGATCTCGGCGGATCCGCTGTCCTTGATGTGCAGGCGCGAATGCAGCACGAAACGCTCGTCGTCGATCGGCGTGAAGGTGTTGTAGAACTGCGTCGTGAAGGCGGTGCCCTCGAAGATCTGCGCGTTCAGCGTGATGCCGGTGAAGTCGCTGCGAAAGCCGGTCACGCCCGCGTCCGTCTGCGACGGATCCTGGTCGTAGTCCACGCGCATCCCGTAGGGGGTGCGCGCGATCGATTTCAGCACGGGTGCGCCGCCGCTGTTGTGCAGGTACACGATGTGCGGGCCGTCGAACAGGTTCTCCAGCATGTCGCGCATCGGGCAGGTGGTGATCCATTCCTTCACGCCGTAGAGCACCCAGCCGTCCTGGTTGCGCGACAGCGGCGTCTCGAAGGGCTCGAACTCGGGCGTGCCGCCATGCGGGTGGTACCACATCAGCACCATGCCATCGAGCTCGCGCGTGGCGTGCATCTTCAGTCCGACCTCGCCTGGCGGCAGCGCGGAGTAGGGGATGTGCGCCAGGGCACCGCCGGCGGCATCGAATTCCCACTTGTGGAAGGGGCAGACGATGCGCCCGTTGCGCAGGCAGCCGTCGTGCGAGGCCAGGTGTGCGCCCATGTGCGGGCAGAAGGCATCGGCTACCTGCGCCTGGCCGTCGGCAGCGCGGAACACGATGAACTGGTCGTTGAGCCAGCTCACCGGCAGCAGCGCATCGGGCAGGACTTCCCCGGCGTCGGCGACGCGATACCAGCCCTTGGGAAATCCCTGCGCGGGTGCGCGCAGGCGCATCGGCAGCGGTTCGATCCTGCTCATGCGCAGGCCTCCGGACGCAGCATCTCGCCGGGCAGGGCCTCGGTGAACGCGCCGTTCTCGAAGGTCGGCACGCCGTTGACCAGCGTGAGGCGCATCGGCGCGGCGTCGCGCGTCCAGCGCCACAGGAAGCCGCCGTCGCCATCGGGCACGTCGTAGACCTTCTTCTTCTGGCGCGTGGCGATCTCGTCGAGGTGGAACACCGCGATGTCGGCGCGCATGCCCTCCCTGAGTTCGCCGCGGTCATTCAGGTTGAAGTGTCGCGCGAGCTTGCCGGTCATGCTGTGTATCGCCTCCTCCAGCGTGATCGCCCCGCGCTCGCGCCAGTACCGGGTGATGAGCTCCAGGTTCTCGCCGGCGCCGCAGAGCATCTGGCCGTGCGCCGGCGCGTCGTTGATGTTGCCTACGCTGTAGGGATCCTTGATCAGGCGCACGATCATCTCCTCGTCGAGGTCGAAGGGCGCCATCTGCACGGTGGACTGGATGCCGTTGTTGATCAGCCACTCGGCCATCGCGTCGGAGTGGTGCACGCCGAGCTGGCGTGCGTAGTCCGCCAGCGTGATCCCTACCGGTCCGTGGTTGTTGTCGGAGTTCTCGAGCAGCAGGCGGTCGGGGTTCTTCATCGGCGCGTGCTCCCACGCCTGCGTATCCCAGGACTCGCGCGCCCGCGCGCGCCAGGCCGGATCCCGCAGCAGTGCGAGCTTCTGCTCCTCGGTTTCGGCCAGCACCACCTCGTGCCAGACATAGTCGTTCGACTGCGCGAAGATCAGCGAGCGGTTGACCGACAGCACGCTGGTGAGCCCGGTGTGCGCGAAGCCGGTCCAGAAGTCGAGCCCGTCGCGTTTGAACTGCTCGTGCAGTTCGATCATCGCGCCCTGGATGGGCTTCTGGAACATCAGCGTGGGCACGCCGCCCCACTGCACGCGCACCTTCTTGCCCGCGCAGAGCCGGGCCAGGCGCGCCGTGCTCGCGGGGCCGGTCATGCGCATGAAGGTGTCCAGCACGACCTGCAGGCTGGCGCCGGGGTAACGTTCGAGCACCTCGATCAGCGCGCTGAATTCCGCATCGTCGGCCAGCAGGGTGGGCACGGGGCGGTCGTTGCCGTCGTGGTCGAGGAAGTTCGTCGACAGCCCCATCGCACCGGCGGCGAGCGCGTCCTCGAGCATCGCGGCCATGCGCGCGATTTCCGCTGGCGTGGCCGCGCGCTCCCACGCGTCCATGCCCATCGCGGCGAGGCGGATCGCGATGTGCCCGACGAAGGCGCCGTAGTTGGCCGCGGTCTTCACCTTCGCGCGCATCGAGCGGCTGTACTCGGACCAGCTGCGCCAGTCCCACGGCAGTTGCTTCAGGAAGGGCTTCTCGGGGATGTCCTCGAAGAACGAGAAGATGTAGACCATCTCGCCGCGCACTTTCGGATCATCGTGCACGGGTGCCGCGGAGAAGCCGCAGTTGCCCATGATCGTGGTCGTGACGCCGTAGCCGGGCAGCGGATCCATGTCGGGCTGCCACCACATCGTGCCGTCGAAGTGGGTGTGGCTCTCGATGAAGCCCGGCGTCACCTGGCAGCCGCTGGCATCGAACACGCGCTCGCCGGGTTCCGGCGCGAGATCGGGAGCAACGCGCCGGATCACGCCATTGCGCACGCGCACGTCCGCGCGCCGCGCCGGCGCACCCGTGCCGTCTATCACCGTGCCGCCCTTGATCAACATATCGCTCATCACTGCTCTCCTCGGGGTGTTTTGGTTTCTTTCAGCGTTTCGGAGCCGGCAATGCCGCGGCCACGCCGGCCACCAGCACGCGGAAACCCGCGTCCAGCGACTGCTCGTGGTCCAGTTCGTTCACGTGGCTCCAGAATTCGAGTTGTGCGCCCAGGCCCTCGCCGTCGGAGGCGAGCTCGGCGGCGCCCAGCGCCGGCCTGGCCTGATGGCGCGAGTTGTAGGCGTGCGACATGATCAGGCCGATCGTGCCGCTGTTCAGCCAGCTGAAGGTCTGGACCAGCGCGCGGCCGCGCAGCCCCTGGGCGTGCAGCAGCGTGATGATCGGCGCCAGCACGCGCAGCCACGCCGGGCTGATGCGTCGGTCCCAGGTCAGCAGCTGCTGCGCGATCGGGTAGCGTTCGAAGTGCCGCTGCACCGCGTGCATCCACGACAGCAGCACGGCGGTCCACGGTGACCGCGGTTCGGGCTTCCAGTCGAAGCGCGCGAATACGCGATCGGCCGCGGCATCGAGCAGGGCGTCGCGGTTGGGGAAACAGGTGTACAGAGAGGTGATCGGCACGCCCAGGCGCCGTGCCAGCCGACCCAGCGTGAATTCCGCCGCCGGCTCGTCCTCGAACAGCGTCAACGCGGCATCGAGCACGGCTTCGGGTGTGAGCCGGCGCGGTCGGCCACGGGCGCGACGTGGTTCGGCGCTGGCGAGCGTGGCGGGCATGCCGGACTCCGGATGTGGTGGCTTCGGACTATATCCCGTACGCATTACGGAAAATAGTTCCGCTGTGTTGCAATCCGTTCATGAACGACAGACGACCGGCCAGCGCGGGGGAGCGTGGCGCGATCGCGCATCCCGGTGCGCCGCAACGCGTTGTGCGGCTATACTGCCCGGCAACTTCCTGGTCCGCGCCCCCGTGCAGCCTCAGTCCAACCCATTGCCCGAAGCGATCGTCGCGCAGCCTTCCGAACACAGGGTCATCGCGCTCGAACGCGGCGTTTACTGGACGCCGCCCGTGGCGCCGGCGCGGTCGCCTTCGCGGCGCCAACGCGCTGGTTGGGCCTGCGCGCGGCTCGCGTTCCATGCCTACGTCGGGTTCGCGCTGTTCAGCGTGGTCGGCGGCTTCCTCAGCGCGCCACTGATGACGCACCTGTTCTTCGATGACTGGCGTTTCTGGCGCTACTGGCGACGCGGTGCGGCGCTGTTTCCGCACGGTTGGCGGCTGCTGTTGCTCGTGCTGCGCGGGGAGGGCACGTTCATGCTCGGCGTGCCGCTCGATAGCCCGCCGCTGTCCCGGCCGCTGCGCGGCGCCGCGATGCTCTCGCCCGCGTGGCCCCACGGTGATTCCTGCGGCAGTTGCCGGCGCTGCTGCCAGGTCAAGTCGCTGTGCTGTCCGATCCTCGAAGCGGACACCGGCCGCTGCGGGGGCTACGACTCCTTCTACTGGCGCTATTTCAACTGCGGCCGCTATCCCTCGTCACAGCCCGAGATCGATTATTACGGCTGCCCCAAGTGGGTGTTCAGGGGACGGGACGCCGGGACGGGCTGACGGGGCAAGCGTCGTACCCGCTCAGGAACCGCGGCGCCGGGCCTTGCGCGCGAGTTGCTTCAACAGCGTGATTTCCGCCAGGAAGGCCTCGGTGACCAGCGCCACGTCCGGCATCCGGCGCTTGCAGGCGAGCGCCCCCACGCACAGCCGATCGATCGCGCTCATCACCGTGATGTTCAGCCCCGAGCCGAGTTGCAGCGGTCCGAAGGGATAGACGCGTAGCACCCTGGCGCCGGCGCAGTAGAGCGGCTGGCGCGGCCCCGGCAGGTTCGAGATCACGAGGTTCCAGGGCACCGGCAGCCGCTCGGGCAGGTCGCTGCCGGAATACAGCGCCATGATGTGCTGGAGCATCCAGGGCGTCGACACGTTGAGGAGCAGGTCCGAGGTCTGGCGGAACACATCGCCCTTGCTGCTGCCATGGTGCTGCTTGGCACGCGAGGTCGCGGCGTTGATGGCCCGCAGGCGCCGCACGGCGTCATCATCCTGCACCGGCAGCTCGGCCAGGATCATCGACACGCGATTCCCGGATTCGGCATCGCCCGCGCCCTCGCCGCGCACCGAGACCGGCACGGTCGCGATCAGGGGTTGCGCGGGCGGCGCGTCATGGGCGAGCAGCCAGGCGCGCAGTCCCGCGCAGCTGGCGGCCAGCACCACGTCATTCACCGTGGTGTCGAAGGCGTCCTTGATCAGCTTCACGTCGTCGAACGCCACGTCGGCCATGGCGACCGCGCGCTGGGCGGACAAGCGACCATTGAACGGGGTCGCCGGCGCATGGAATACCCTGGGCCGGTGCTCGTCCGTCATGGTATCCGGGTTATCGCCGCCGCGATTGCGCAACAGCACGCCACCGATCTCGGTGATGGTGCGCAGCGCGTTGAGTGGCTTCGCCGCCACGGTGCGCGAGGCGTCGAGCGCCATCCACGCCAGCGAAGGTTCCTGTTCCGGGATCCAGGCGTGATCCGGCGGGGGAATCCTGCGCCCGCGCGGCGAGGGGTCGAGGAGCGCGCCCATCAGCGCCACCAGCCTGCCGCCGTCCATCGCGGCGTGATGCACCTTCACAATCAGCGCGACCCGGCCACCGCGCAGCCCTTCGACCAGGTGCATCTCCCACAGTGGCCGCGCGCGATCGAGCAGGCGCCCGGCCAGGTCACCCGCATAGTCCTCGAGCTCGCGCGTGCCGCCCGGTGCCGGCAGTGCCGTGCGCAACAGGTGGTTGTCGAGGTCGAAGTCGGGATCTTCGAGCCAGTGCGGATCGCCGATCTGCAAGGGTCCCGCCACGAGTCGCCTGCGGAACGGCTCGATCAGGTGCAGGCGTTTCTGCAGGGAGCGGCGCAGCCGGTCGTAGAGGGAATGTGCGGGCTTTTCGAGCAGCAGCACGCCCATCGTGTGCATGGGCATCTCCGGGGTTTCGGCGTGCAGCATGCAGGCATCCGCACTGGAGACACGTCGCATGGTCTTTACCTGTCGAAGGTGGTGCTTTGACGCAGGGCGCGCGCGTCCTGCTCCAGCGTGAAATGCAGGGTCTCGCCGTTGCCCGGGCGCACCCGCACACCGTGGCCGGTGCAGTCGCGCCCGAGCATCGCGTGCACGGTGGCCGCATCGCCGGGGGCGGAGCAGGCCACGAAGCGTTCCCCGGCATCCGCCTCCCCGATCACCACTGCCTGCACCGGGTCGTCGCCGGACCAGTTCACGGTCCAGGACACGATGCGTCCCGCATCCGCCTGCGTGGCCAGCGGCCGGCGTGCAAATGCCCGCCCGCCGACCGCGGTGTCGGCGCGGGTCCAGTCCACGGCGCTCGGCCGGCAGGAGTAGATGCCGGCGGCATGCTTCGACAGCATCCCGCCGTTGGCCGTCACCAGGCCGAAGGCCTCGCGCTCGCGGCGCAGGCGCCACACCATCTCGGCGATGCCGTGCATGGAGTAGTTGTTGCCCGGACCGCCGAAATACGGCAGTCCTCCGGTCAGCGTCAGCGCGCGGCTGCCGTCGTCGGGCAGGCCCAGGTGTTGCGCGATGACGCTCACGGCGCACGGGAAGCAGCTGTAGATGTCGATCGGGCCGATATCGGCGACGCTGCACCCGGCCATCGCGAGGGCGCGCGCCAGCACCGCGCCGGCAACCGGGGCAGCGCCGACGTCGGGGCGCTCGCTCAGCATCCCTTCCGCGCCCTCGGCCATGCCGTGGAGGAACACCCAGCGATCGCGCGGTATGCCGAGCTCGCGTGCTTTCGCCACGCTGGTCATCAGCAATGCCGCGGCCTGGTTCACGCCGTCCTGCGCCACCATGCGCCGGGTGTAGAGGTGCGTCATCGGGGCGGCGGCGAGGATTTCCTGCGCCGATTGCGCGCCGGCGAACTGGGCGTAGGGGTTGGTCGCCGCGACCGCGCTGAACGAAGCCATCAGCTCGGCGCTGCGCGCGCGCTGCTGCGCCGTCGAACGGCCCGCCGCGCTCGCGCGCGCCTGCTCGACGAGGGTGTAGAAATACACCGGCATGACCAGTCCGTTGTGGATCTCCTGCGAGGTGAAGAGATCCGCGCCGATGCCGCGGTCATCCAGCGGGACCTCGAATTCCTCGTTCCAGTCGAGCGTCGTGCCCCGGCGTTCGGCCTGGCGCTGGTTGCGGATCGCCTCGGCGCCGGCGAACAGCACCAGCTCGCGCTCGCCGAGCGCGATGTCGCGCGCGAACTCGATCAGCCGCGATTGCGGCTGGTTGCCGCCGACCTCGGTGTAGATGCCCTGGCGCGGGTTCGCGCCGATGTCGCGCGCGATCGACTGCGGCGGGTTGTTGCTGCGCCCGAAGGCGCAGGTCCACAGCGGCGAGGAATCGGAAAAGAAGCGAACCACGGCGATGGTGTCGATGGCGCGGGCAAGCCCAGCGACGCCGGCGTCTGCCAGCGCCGCTGTGGCGGCACGCGCCGCCAGGCTCGATGGCGACTCGGCGCTGGCGCCGCGCTCGACGTATTGGCCGGCGCCGACCAGGATGGGGGTATTGCCCGGGATATCGTTCACACTCGATGCTCCTTGCCGGGCGCCGCGCGGGCGCCATTCACGGTGGCGGCAAGTGTACCCAAACGCGAGGCGTTGGTGCGCCCCGGCGATGCCGGGTGTGTGGGTCGGCATTTATGCCGACGGGTATATGGCTGATAGTCGGTGGGTTCGGCGTTGCCGAACCCTTTTCGGGCTGAAGCCCGACCCACGCCGAACCCCCATCGGGCTGAACCCCGACCCACGCTTGACCGCCTTCAGGCGTGGTAGTCGAGCAGTCGCACCGGCTGACGCCTGGCGCCCCAGGTGCCCGGCTCCGCGTCGAACAGGCCCGCGCATGCGGTGCCGCAGCTGCGGCACGTGCCGCCGGGCCCGAGGTTCCACTCGGTGATGCGGTACCCGTCGCGCCCGATCAGGCGCGTGTGGCAGGCGTGGCAGTGGGTGGCGCCGTGCGCTTCGTCGCGTACGTTGCCGGTGTAGGCGTAGCGCACGCCGTTGCTGCGCGCGATCGCGTGTGCGCGCAGCAGCGTGCCGAGCGGGGTGGGCGGGATATCGCGCATCTTCCACTGCGGGTGAAAGGCCGTGAAGTGCCACGGCACGTCCGGGCCCAGGTTCTCCACCACCCACTGCGTCATCTCCTCGATCTCGCGATCGGAGTCGTTCAGGCCGGGAATCAGCAGCGTGGTGAGCTCCAGCCACACCGTCGTCTCGTGCCTGAGGTAGACCAGCGTTTCCAGGATGGACGCCAGCTGCGCGCCGCACAGCTTGTGGTAGAAATCTTCGGTGAAGCATTTCAGGTCGACGTTGGCCGCGTCCATATGGCCGAACAGCTCCGCGCGCGGTGCCGGCGTCATGTAGCCCGCGGTCACGGCCACCGACCTGATGCCCAGCTCGCGGCAGGCCGTGGCGACGTCGATCGCGTACTCGGGGAAGATCGCGGGGTCGTTGTAGGTGTAGGCCACGCTGCGGCAGCCCAGTTCCTGCGCCGCGCGCGCGATCGTCTCGGGCGTCGCGGCATCGGCCAGCGTGTCCCATTCGCGCGACTTGCTGATGTCCCAGTTCTGGCAGAACTTGCAGGCCAGGTTGCAGCCGGCGGTGCCGAAGGACAGGATCGGCGTACCGGGCAGGAAGTGGTTCAGCGGCTTCTTCTCGATGGGGTCGACACAGAACCCGCTGGAGCGTCCCCAGGTGGTCAGCACGATGGCGTCGTCCTCGTTGCCGCGCACGAAGCACAAGCCGCGCTGCCCCGGGTGCAGCTTGCAAAAGCGCGGACAGACGTCGCACTGCACGCGTCCGTCGCGGAGCTTGTGCCAGTGCCGGGTGGGAAAGGAGGCTTCGAAACGTTCGCTGCCGGTCATGCGCCATTGGAGCGCCGGATCGCGGGCGAGTTCAGCCTACGGTGCTTGAAAATCTGCGGCAAGGGGCGCATTTTGAGGCTCTGGACCATGGAGGGCATGCCATGAGGGCAGTGCGCAAACCGGCGGTGGCGGGGGTGTTTTATCCGGCGGATCCCGAGAGCCTGCACGAAGAGGTGCGGGCGTTCCTGAGTGCCGTGCCGCAGGGCGGCGAGATCCCGAAGGCCATTATCGTGCCCCATGCGGGCTATGTGTATTCGGCGCCCGTGGCCGCCGCGGCCTATGCCCGGCTCGCGCCGGCGCGCGGTCGCGTGAAGCGCGTCGTGCTGCTCGGTCCTTCGCACCGGGTCGCGTTTCACGGTCTGTCGGTGCCGAGCTGCGAGAGCTACGAGACCCCGTTCGGACGCATCGAGCTCGATCACGCGACGATCGCGGCACTGTCGGCGCTGGCGCAGGTGGTCTGCCTCGACGCCGCCCACGCCCACGAGCACAGCCTGGAGGTACACCTGCCGTTCCTGCAGGAAGTGCTGGGAGATTTCTCCCTGGTTCCCCTGGTGGTCGGCGACGCATCGGCCGAGGAGGTTGCCGAGGTGCTCGAGCGCGTCTGGGAAGACCCGGGCACGCTGGTCGTCGTGAGCACGGACCTGAGCCACTATCACGATTACGAGACCGCGCAGCGCCTGGACCGCACGACCTGCGCGGCTATCGAGGCGCTGCGCTTCGAGGACCTGGGGCGCGATGCCGCCTGCGGGAGCGTGCCTCTGGGGGGGCTGCTGTGCCTGGCGCGCCGCCACGGCCTGTGCGTGACCACGGTGGACCTGCGCAATTCCGGTGATACGGCGGGCGATCGCGAGCGCGTGGTGGGCTATGGCGCCTGGCTCGTCGGCTGAGCGCGCCTTCGGTCCGGCCGAGCGCGCGACACTGCTGGCTCTGGCGGGCGAGTCGATCCGCGCGGGGCTCGATGGCGAGCGTCTGCCGGTGGAGGTCGAGGCCTTCGCGCCGGCGCTCGCCCGCGCGCGAGCGAGCTTTGTCACGCTGAACCTGGCCGGGCGCCTGCGCGGGTGCATGGGTACGCTGGAGGCGCGGCGAGCGCTGGTTCTCGAGGTGGCCGAGATGGCGCACGCGGCGGCGTTTCGCGATCCGCGCTTTCCCGCGCTCGGTCGCGCAGAGTTCGAGCGGATCGAACTGCATATCTCGGTGCTGAGCCCGCCGGAGCCGCTCGTGTTCGAGTCCGAGGAAGAGCTGCTCGGCCAGCTGCGTCCCGGCATCGACGGGCTGATCCTCAGCGAGCGTCACGCGCGCGGCACCTTCCTGCCGTCGGTATGGGAGCAGTTGCCCGAGCCGCGCGAATTCCTGGCGCGCCTGAAGCAGAAGGCGGGCCTGGATTGCGGTCACTGGTCGCAGGCGATCCGTGTCGAGCGCTACACCACGGAATCGATACCGTGAACCCGTGCCGCGCGGTTGACCTCGATCAATCGCGCGCCGACGCTGCGCGCGGAGAATTGCGCGGCGCGCCCGGCGCCGCCGACAGAGGAAGAATCGAATGCACCAGTTGACTGCCCTGGATCGCCTGTTTCTCACCCAGGAAAGCCCGCGCTGCGCGGCGCACCTGAGCGCCCTGCTGTTCTATTCCCAGCAGACGGCGCCTGGCGGGCGAGTGCGCCTGCGCGACATCATGAACGTCTTCGCCGAGCGTGCCCGCGAGGTGCCGTTCCTGCATTGCCGCGTGCAGGAGGTGCCGTTCGGTCTGGACAATCCATACTGGGTGCATGACGGGCACTTCAATATCGAGTCGCACGTCAACCACGTGGCGCTGCCCAAGCCGGGTGACTGGCGTCAGCTCTGCATCATGGCGGCGCGGATCCACGCGCGTCCCGTCGACCGCTCGCGGCCGTTGTGGGAGGCCACGGTGATCGAGGGCCTGGACCACATCGAGTTCCTGCCGCGCGGCAGTTTTGCGATCCTGCTGAAGGTGCACTATGCGGCCGTCGATGGCCTGGCGGCGCTGCAAGCCCTCGAAAGACTTCACGATACGGCGCCGCATGCCGTGCACGAGGCTGCGAGCGAACCGCGAGCCGATGACGGGCAATTGCCGGCCAGCGAGATGCTCGCGCGCGCCGGACTGCACGCGCTGGGTACGCCGCTGCGCTGGGGGCGCCTCGTGGGCAACCTTGTGCCGGCGCTCGGGCGCATGGCCGCTGCGGTGCGCGAGCAGCGCGCCGGTCACTCCCCGGCAGCCGTCAATACGCGCTTCAACGGGCGGGTTTCATCGTACCGCGTGATCGAGAGCACCTTTTTCTCCCTGGCGGAGTTGAAGGCGGTCCGCGCTGCCGTGCCCCACAGCACGCTGAACGACGTGGTGGTCAGCGTGATCGGCGGCGCGATGCGCAGGTACCTGCAGTCGCGCGGCGAGCTCGGCGAGGTGTCGCCCGTGACCATCGCACCGCTCAGCGTGCGCGAAGCCGAGGCGCGCGAACTCGGTGGCAACCTGGCGAGCGCGATGGCGATCCCACTCCACACCACGATCGAGGATCCGCTGGAGCGCCTGGCGGCGGTGCAGCGCGATGCCGCCGGCGCCGGCAAGATTGCCCAGGCGCTGGGCCCGCACAACGCACTGGACCTCATCGAGGCCGTGCCCTCGCAGCTCGCCTCGCTGGGCTTCCTGGAGTTCGGCATGCGCCTGCTGCTCGCCACCGGTATCGCGGTGCCGGTGAACACCGTGATCACCAGCGTGCCCGGGCCGCAGAGGCCCCTGTACCTGGCGGGTGCGCGTCTGGTCACCATGGCCGGATTCGGTCCGGTCATGGATTCCATGGGACTCTTCCACGCCGTGATGAGCTACGACGGCAAGGTGTCCATCGCCATCAACTCCTGCCGCGAGATGATGCCGGATCCGGCGTTCTATGCCGAGTGCATCGTGGCCTCGTTCGAGGAACTGCGCGAGGCAGCGAAGACGCGGCGGCCGGGCGGCACCCCGACGCAACGGGCGCCGGGTCGCGCACGCAAGGCGGCTGGACGAGCACGTGAACCGGCCCGCGCCATGCGTGCGCGGGCGAAGCCAAAGGCGGCCGTGCGCCGTGCCGCGCGCCGGCGTGACTGAGCGTACCGAGGCACGGAAAGCAGGAGGGATCATGGATGCCGCAGCGGCCAACAAGGCCCTCGTGATGCGCTATTTCGACATCATCGGCGGCAGGCTCGCCGCGCCGCTCGAGGAGTGCTTCACGCCGGATGCGCGCTGGCACGTGCCGCCCAGCAACCCGATGATCAAGCCCAACCCCGCGTGCGGCATCGACGGCGTGATGCGGGTGCTGAGCGCGGGCGTGGGAGTCTACGCGCCGGGCAGCCTCGATGTGCACCTCGAAGCCGTGATCGCCGACCGCCACGACGTGGCGGCGCAGTTCACGCTGAACGCGTTGCTCGCGAACGGTGCAGCCTACGAGAACCGCTATTTCTTCCGTTTCCGCATGGCCGACGGGCGCATCGCGGAAGTCTGGGAATACCTCGATACCCTGCGCCAGCACGAGCTCGGGGCCCTGGGCTAGGACGGCTGCGGATCAGCCGAGCCGAGCTGCGCGATCATCTGCTCGCGCATGCGGAATTTCTGCACCTTGCCGGTGACGGTCATGGGGAAGTCGTCGACGAAGCGGATGAACCGCGGCACCTTGAAGTGCGCGATCCGCTCGCGGCAGAAGTCCCTGAGCCGATCGGCATCCAGCGTGGCGCCGGGACGCAGCCGGATCCACGCGCAGACCTGTTCGCCGTATTTCGCGTCCGGCACGCCGAAGACCTGCACGTCCTGGATGTCGGGGTGGGTGTAGAGGAATTCCTCGACCTCGCGCGGGTAGATGTTCTCGCCGCCGCGGATGATCATGTCCTTGATGCGTCCGGTGACCTGCACGTAGCCCTCGGCGTCCATGACGCCGATGTCGCCCGAGTGCAGCCAGCCCTGCGCGTCGATGGTCTCGCGCGTCTTTTGCTCGTCGTCCCAGTAGCCGTGCATCACGGCGTACCCGCGGCAGCAGATCTCGCCCTTCTCGCCCACGGGCAGCGTGCGTCCCTCGGCGTCGACGATCCTGATCTCGCAATGCGGTGCCGGGCGGCCCACCGAGCCCACGCGCCTTTCGATCGGGTCGTCGGCGCGCGTCATGTGGTTCACGGGGCTGGTCTCGGTCTGGCCGTAGGCGATCAGGATCTCCGGGAGGTGCATCTGCGTCAGCACACGGTTCATCACCTCGACCGGGCACGGGGCGCCGGCCATGATGCCGGTGCGAAGCGTCGACAGGTCGAACTGCCCGAAGCGCGGGTGATCGAGCTGCGCGATGAACATCGTGGGCACGCCGTGCAGCGCGGTGCAGCGCTCGGACTCAACGGCCTGCAGCGTGGCGAGCGGATCGAAGGCCTGCGCCGGAAAGATCGCCGCTGCACCGTGCGTGATGCACGCCAGGCTGCCCATCACCATGCCGAAGCAGTGGTAGAGCGGCACGGGCACGCACAGGCTGTCGTGCTCCGTGAGACGCATGCCCTCGCCGACGATCTTGCCGTTGTTGAGGATGTTGCGGTGCGTCAGCGTCGCGCCCTTGGGATTGCCGGTGGTGCCGCTGGTGAACTGGATGTTGATCGGGTCGGCGGGGCGCAGCTGTCCGGCGACGCCCTCGACGCGCGCGATGTCGGCCGCGCCCACCGCGCCGCGAATCGCCGCGAAATTGAACATGCCGGGCGTCTGCTCCTCGCCCATGCGGATCACGGTCCTCAGGTGAGGCAGCCGGTGTGCATCGAGCTGTCCCGGCGCGGCGCGCGCGAGTTCCGGCGCCAGCGTCTGCAGCATGCCGAGGTAATCGCTGGTCCTGAAGCGCTCGGCCGAGATCAGCGCCTTGCACCGGACCTTGTTCAGCGCGTACTCGAGCTCGTGCAGCCGGTAAGCGGGGTTGATGCACACCATGATCGCGCCGATGCGCGCGCTCGCGTACTGCGTCAGGCACCACTCGACGCAGTTGGGCGCCCAGATGCCGAGGCGATCGCCCGGCGCGATGCCGAGCACCAGCAGCGCGGCCGCCAGGCGGTCGACCTCGCGCCGGTACTCGGCGTAGTTCCAGCGAATGCCCTGGTGACTGACCACCAGCGCCGGCCGGTCGGGGAAGCGCGCGGCGGTGGCGACGAAAGCCTCGCCGATGGTCTGCTCGAGCAGCGGCCGATCATCCGGGCCGCTGCAATGGCTGAGCGCGAGCGTCACGGCCTCAGCGTCCCCATTCGCGATTGCGCAGTTCCACGCGCCGGATCTTGCCGCTCACGGTCTTGGGCAATTCCTCGACGAACTCGATGCGGCGGGGGTACTTGTAGGGCGCGGTGACCTGCTTCACGTGCGCCTGCAGTTCGGCGGCCAGCGCCTCGCTGGCCTCGTGGCCGGGGGCCAGCACCACGAAGGCCTTCACGATTTCGCCGCGTTGGTCGTCCGGGCTGCTGACGACCGCGGATTCGGCCACGGCCGGGTGCTCGATCAGTGCGCTCTCGACCTCGAAGGGACCGATGCGGTAGCCCGCCGAGAGGATCACGTCGTCGGCGCGGCCGACGAACCAGAAGTAGCCGTCGGCGTCCACCGTGGCGCGATCGCCGGTGAGGTACCAGTCACCTCGAAAACTCGACGCGGTCTTCTTCGGGTCGCCCTTGTACCCGAGGAACAGCCCGGGCGGGCGCTCGGGCTTCACACGCACCGCCACGTCGCCCTCGGTCGCGGGCGGCAGTACGCGGCCCTCCGCGTCGATCACCGCCAGCTCGATACCGGGCGCGGGCTTGCCCATCGAGCCAAAGCGTGGCTCCAGCGACGGGTAGTTGCCACAGAGGATCACGGTCTCGGTCTGGCCGTAGCCGTCGCGGATCACGAGTCCCGTGGCCTTGCGCCAGGTCTCGATCACCTCGGGATTCAGCGGTTCGCCGGCGCCCACGCAGTGGCGCAGGCGGGGGAAGCGGTAACGCGCGAGGTCCTCCTGCACGAACATGCGGTAGATGGTCGGCGCGCCGCAGAAGGTGGTGATCGGCTGCGCCGCCAGCAGTTCCAGCGCGCGCCTGGCGCTGAAGCCCTGCGTGTGGTGCACGAAAATCGCCGCGCCGCAGTTCCACGGCCCGAAATAGCTGCTCCACGCGGCCTTGGCCCAGCCGGTGTCGCTCAGGTTCCAGTGCAGGTCCGAGGGCTTCAGGTCCAGCCAGTAGCGCCCCGTGGTCTGGTGCGCCAGCCCGTAGGAATGCGCGTGCATGCACATCTTCGGCTGACCCGTGGTGCCCGAGGTGAAATAGCACAGTGCCTCGTCGTCCGCCGCGGTGTCGACGGTGATGAACGCCTCGGATGCCGCGCGCAGCGCCGCGGCGTAGTCGATCCAGCCGTCGCGGGATCCGTCCACCAGCACGCGCGCCTTCAGGCTCGGGCATTCGCCGAGCACCGCGTCGACTTTCGCGGCATTCCCGGTGTCGGTCACCACGCAGGTGGCCTGCGCCGCGTTGATGCGAAAGGCGAGATCCTTCGCCGAGAGCTGTGCCGTGCCGGGGCTCGCGACCGCGCCCATGCGCAGGCAGGCGGTCAGCACTTCCCACCACGCGATCTGCCGGCCCAGCAGCAGCACGAGGCGATCGCCTGGCACCACCCCCGCGGCGGCGAGCACGTTGGCGGCGCGGCGCGAGGCCGCCGCGATTTCGGCGAAGCTGCGGCGTTCCTCGTGACCGTGATCGTCCAGCCACAGCATCGCGGGCTGCGCGGGATCGGCCGCTGCCCAGCAGTCGATCACGTCGCGCGCGAAGTTGAAACGTGCCGGGCAATCCCAGCGGTAGTCGCGGCGGGTGCTTGCGTAGTCGTTCATCGTCTGCCGTTTCGTTATCGCTTTGCACCCGGCCGCGATCGATCGGTTTCGCTTCGCCGCTGATGGCTCGCGAACCGGCGCTCCGGGCTCGGGCAGTATGACGATGCGCCGGGCGCCGTCAATGCCGCTGGCGCTGGACGCGCGACGGGCGGTTCAGTGCCGTGGCGTGTCGCGTGCCGACTCGGGTGATGCGCTCGCGTCGGGCGGTGGTCGCGCCACGGCACCGGGCAGGTCCAGGTGCAGCGCGGCCCTGGCCAGCAGGTGCGCGGAAATTGGCGCGGTGATGAACAGGAACAGCGACACCAGCAACTCGTGCAGGCTGAGGCTCTCGCCGGTGACGCTGAAATAGACCGACGACGCGACGAGCAGGCAACCCACGCCCAGCGTCGTCGCCTTGGTCGGGGCGTGCAGGCGTGTGTAGAAATCCTGCAGGCGGACCAGCCCCAGCGAGCCGATGAAGGTGAAGACCGCGCCCACGACCACCAGGACACTCAGCAGGATGTCGAGCGCGGGATTCATTCGATGATGTCTCCGCGCAGCAGGAACTTCGCCAGCGCCACGGTGCCGACGAAGCCCATCAGGGCGATGAGCAGGGCTGCCTCGAAATAGAGCGGGCTCGCCAGCCGGATGCCGAACAGCACCAGCAGGGCGATGGCGTTTATGTAGAGCGTGTCGAGCGCCAGGATGCGATCCGGCGCGTGCGGCCCGCGCAGCAGTCGCACGACGCTGAGCACGAAGGCGGCCGCGACCAGCGCGAAGGCGATGGCCAGCGCGACGTTCAGCATTCGAAGATCTCCCTGAGCGGCGCCTCGAAGCGCGACTTGATGGTGGCGACCAGCGCCTCGGTGTCGGCGCAATCCAGTGCATGGACCAGCAGCTCCCTGCGGTCCGCCGAGAGCCGCGCCGACACGGTGCCCGGCGTGAGGCAGATGATGTTGGCGAGCAGGCTGATCGCCAATTCGTCGCGCAGCGCGAGCGGCACCACGACGAAGGCCGGGCGCAGCGCGCGCGGGCCCGCGAGCACCAGCCGCGCGACGGCGAAGTTGGCGAGCAGCACATCCTGCAGGAACACGCCCGCGAGGCCGAGCAGCGCGCGGGGGCGGCGGATGCGCACCCGCTCGGGCCAGAAGGCGAGCGTGAAGCGCGGGATCACCAGCCCCAGCAGCAGGCCGAGCACGAGGTGTCCCGGCGCGAGGCTGTTGTTCAGCAGCAGCCACGTCGCCGTGAGCACCGGCGTGAGCAGCGGATGCGGCAGCCAGCGCGCGAACCCGTTCATGGCGTCGCCTCCAGTACCGCGTGGATGTAGGCCGCCGGCGCGACGAGCTGCGCGGCGGTGGCTTGCGCGAACTCCACCGCCGGCCCCGCGCCCAGCGTGAGCGCCACGATCAGGCCGAGCAGGCCGCCCACGGCGAGCAGTTCGCGTGGCGTGGGCGCTCCCGCG
Organism: Gammaproteobacteria bacterium; assembly: GCA_016718385.1. GTDB lineage: Bacteria > Pseudomonadota > Gammaproteobacteria > Pseudomonadales > UBA5518 > UBA5518. The sequence goes on along the minus strand of JADKDK010000002.1, from coordinate 604,228 downwards.
GCACCGGGCGGCTGCTGCACCGGCGCGCCATCGGCCGTGCTGGAACTGAGGAAAAGCCGGCTCCCCGCGCTCGCGAGCGCGATCACGCCGGTCAGCGCGCCGAGCAGGACCGCGAGCCACACCAGGGGCTGACCGGGTGCCGCGCGCAGGATGAGGAACTTGCCGAGGAAGCCCGACAACGGGGGCAGGCCTGCCGCGGCGATCGCCGCGACGAAGAACAGCCCGCCCCAGAGCGTGTGGCGCGGCAGGTCGGGACCCGGCCTCAGGAGATCCACGGTCGCCGGGCGACGCCTTTTGATCGCATCGGCCAGCAGGAACAGTGCTGCGGTCGCGAAAGTGCCGTGCGGCAGGTAGTAGAGCCCGGCGGCAATGCCGGCCGCACCCAGCGAGAAGGCGGTGAGCAGCGTGCCCACCGAGGCCACCACGAGGTAGGCGGCAAGCCGCCGCAGGCTCTCGGCGGCGAGCGCGCCCAGCATGCCGATGCCGAGAGTGGCGAGCGCGAGCGGCAGCAGCCAGGGCTCGAACAGGTTGGCCAGCGCGGTGCCCGTGTCGCCGAAGAGCAGCGTGGCGGTGCGCAGGATCGCGTAGGCGCCCACCTTGGTCATGATCGCGAACAGTGCCGCGACCGGCGCGCTGCTGCCGGCATAGGCCGCGGGCAGCCACAGGTGCAGCGGCAGCAGCGCGGCCTTCAGGGCGAAGACGGCCAGCAGCAGCAGGCCGCCGGCGCGTGCCAGGCCCGCGTCCTGGGCGGGCAGGGCCGCGGCCTTCAGCGCGAGGTCGGCGAGGTTCAGCGTGCCCAGCGTGGCATAGAGCAGCCCGGCGGCGAACAGGAACACCGTCGAGCCGAGCAGGTTCAGCACCACGTAGTGCAGCCCGGCGCGCGTGCGTTCGGCGCCGCCGCCGTGCAGCAGCAGCCCGTAGGAGGCGATCAGCAGCACCTCGAAGAACACGAAGAGGTTGAACAGGTCGCCGGTGAGGAAGGCGCCCGCCAGACCGAACAGCTGCAGCTGGAACAGCACGTGGAAATGCCGCCCGTGCCGGTCGGCGCCGTCCCCGGCATGGATCGCGGCGAACAGCGCGAGCAGCGTGGTGATCAGCACCATCGCCGCGGCGAGGCGGTCCGCGACCAGCACGATGCCCCAGGGGGCCGGCCAGTCGCCGAGACGGTAGACGAGGATGTCGCCCTGCGCCACGCTGGCGAGAAGCGCCATCGCGATGCCGGTCTGCGCCAGCAGGGCCAGCACCGAGACCGCACGCTCGAGCCTCGGGGGCATGCCGGCGAGCGCGAGCAGCGCGAGACCGGCCACGAACGGTGCCAGCACGGGGGCTATGGCGAGATGCGCGCTCATGCCTCGTCGCGTCCGTCGACGTGGTCGTTGCCGAGTTCGGCGCGCGCGCGCAGGCTCAGCACGATCAGGAAGGCCGTCATCGCGAAGCCGATGACGATCGCCGTGAGCACGAGCGCCTGCGGCAGCGGGTCTGTAGGGCTGGCTGCGGCGCCGATCACCGGCGGCTGGCCCGTCACCAGGCGGCCGGTGGCGAACAGGAAGAGGTTGACGGCATAGGAGAGCAGGGTCAGCCCCAGCACCAGCGCGAAGGTGCGCGCGCGCAGTACCAGGTAGACGCCGCAGCCCGTGAGCACGCCGATGGCCATCGCGATCAGGGCCTCCATCACCGTTCTCCCTCGTGGCTCGCCCCGTGTGCCAGGCCGAGGTTGATCAGGATCAGCAGCGTTGCCCCGACCACGACCAGGTAAACCCCGAGATCGAAAGCCATGGCCGAGGCCAGCTCGAAGCCTCCGACCAGCGGCAGTTGCGCGTGACCGAAGGCGGAGGTCAGGAACGGCCGGCCGAAACCCCAGCTCGCCGCGCCGGTCAGGAAGGCGGCGCCGAGGCCCAGCGCGATCAGCGGCTCGGTGCGGGCGGGAAGGCGCGCCTGCGCCCAGCTCGCGCCGTTGGCCAGATACTGCATGATCAGCGCGATGGCCGTGACCAGGCCCGCGATGAAGCCGCCGCCCGGCTGGTTGTGACCGCGCAGGAAAATGAAGACGGAAACGAGCAGTGCCAGCGGCAGCAGCAGGCGCGCGAAGGTCGCCAGGACCAGCGGATGGATGTCCCGGTCCCAAGCGCGGCCCTGCGCGTCGCTGGCAGGCCCCGGCAGGTGAAGCGTGTCGAGCAGTGCGCCGATGCCGAGCGCCGCCAGCGCGAGCACCGTGATCTCGCCGAAGGTGTCGAAGCCGCGGAAATCGACGAGGATCACGTTGACCACGTTGCTGCCGCCGCCGCCCGGCACGCTGTTTTCGAGGTAGAAGGCCGAGATCGGGTTTGCCTTGCGCGTCAGCACCGCCCAGGCCAGCAGGGCCGTGCCGCAGCCGGCGGCGAGCGCGATGACGCCATCGCGCCAGCGGCGGGCGCGCCGCGATTCGGCCACCGTGGTCTGCGGCAGGAAATACAGCGCCAGCAGCAGCAACACGACGGTGACCACCTCGACCGAGAGTTGCGTGAGTGCGAGATCGGGTGCGGAGAACTTGACGAAGGCGAGCGAGACGATGAGCCCCACTGCGCCCGTGAGGATCAGCGCGTTCAGGCGCTGGCGATGCAGCATGGTCGCGCCGAGCGCGGCCGCCGTGAGCGCCAGCGCGCTCGCGACGCTCACGCCGTCCACGGGCAGCAGCGCTCGCGAGCCGCTCAGCGGCGCGCCGGACGACACCATGCCGGCGCCACCCAGCGCGAGCGCCGCGACGATGAACAGCGCGGCCTGGCGCTGCAGCGAGCCGTTCTCCAGCAGCGCGGTGATGCGCCGCGCGGCGGCGCGCAGGCCCGCGAGAACGCGCTCGAACGCGGCGCGCGCGTCCAGCGATCCTTCCAGGCGCTGTTGCAGCGCGAACAGCGGCCGGCGTCCGGAGTAGAGCAGCGCGCCGCCGAGCAGCGCGATCACGCTCATCCACAGCGCCGGGCTGATACCGTGCCAGATCGCGAGATCGTGCGCTGGCGGCGGCCCCTGCAGCACCGCGCCCGCCGCCAGCGTGAGGATCGGGTCCACCGTCCGGGCGGGAAACACGCCGACCAGCACGCACAGCGTCACCAGGATCATCACCGGGACCCGCATCCACAGCGGCGGTTCGTGCGGCGTCCTCGGCAGGTCGATGGGATCGCCGTTGAAGAACACGTCGTGGATGAAGCGCAGCGAATAGGCCACGGCAAAGATGCCCGCGAATGTGACGGCGGCGGGCAGCAGCCAGCCGTTGCGCATCTGGCCGCCGGCGGCGACCGCCTCGGCGAAGAACATCTCCTTGGACAGGAAGCCGTTGAACAGGGGCACGCCGGCCATCGCCGCCGCCGCCACCATCGCCAGCAGGGCCGTGTACGGCATGTACTTCCACATGCCGTTGACGCGCCGCATGTCACGCGTACCGCACTCGTGGTCGATGATGCCCGCGGCCATGAACAGCCCCGCCTTGAAGATGGCGTGGTTGATGAGATGGAACACGCCGGCCACCGCGGCCAGCGGGGTGCCGACGCCGAACAGGGCGACGATGAGGCCGAGGTGGCTGATCGTCGAATAGGCGAGCAGGCCCTTCAGGTCGTGCCTGAACAGCGCGACGACCGCGCCGAGCAGCAGGGTCGCCAGCCCGGTACCGCCGACCCAGAACGTCCATTCCGGCGTTCCCGAGAGCACCGGAAACAGGCGGGCGAGCAGGAACACGCCGGCCTTCACCATGGTGGCGGAATGCAGGTAGGCCGAGACCGGCGTGGGCGCCGTCATGGCGTGAGGCAGCCAGAAGTGGAACGGAAACTGCGCCGACTTGGTGAACGCGCCGAGCAGCACCAGCGCGAGCACCGTGGTGTAGCGCGGATCGGCGCGCACCGCATCGCCATGCGCGAGCACTACGGAAAGCTCGTAGCTGCCGACGATGTCGCCGAGCAGCAGAAAGCCCGCGAGCAGCGCCAGCCCGCCCGCGCCCGTGATCGTGAGCGCCATGCGCGCACCGCGCCGCGCCGCCGCGCGCCTGCGCCAAAACGCGATCAGCAGGAACGACGACAGGCTCGTGAGCTCCCAGAAGATCAGCAGCTGGATCAGGTTCTCCGAGAGCACGACGCCCAGCATCGAGCCCATGAAGAGCATCAGGCAGGCACAGAGACGCCCGAGGCTGTCCTGCGCGGACAGGTAGTAATGGGCATAGAGGATGACCAGCAGGCCGATGCCGAGGATCAGCAGCACGAACAGCAGGCCGAGGCCGTCGAGACGGAAGGCGAGGTCCAGACCCGCCGTCGGAATCCACGGCAGTCGCTCGATCACGGTGGCGCCGGCAAGGGTTGCCGGTAGCAGCGGTGCCAGCCACAGGCCCGCCAGCGCGATCACGCCGGCGGTACACCAGGCGGTCGCGGCGCGACCGCGGCCAGCGGCCAGGGCGACCAGCGGTGCGCCGAGGAAGGGCGTCAGCACCGTGAGCAGCAGGCTCATCGTGTCGATGGCCCCTGCGCACCGGGCGGCAGATCGGCGCCGCCCCAGGCGCCGGCGACGCGCGGGCGCCGTGCATTGGATCGTGTACGCACAATCTCCGGCCTCGCGAGACTATCGAGCCGGCACTTTACAGCCCGGGATGCGCCGTTGACAGCGTTGCGACCGCTCGGGCGCTGCAGGCACGAATCCGCATGGCGCGGCATGCTCCCGCTCCGGCGACAGCGAGCGCCTGTCGTACCCACCCCGGAAAGCAAGGGCGGTATGCGGCCACCCTCGGCAGGAACCGGGCTGGCCTACCTGGCGGCTTCGACCATGTAATCGACGGCCGCCTCGACGTCCGCATCGCTGAAGTCGAGACGACCACCCTTGGGCGGCATCGATCCCGTCTTGCCCGTGAAGCCCTGGATGGAGTGCGCGTGCAGCACGTCCATGCCCTGGGCGATGCGTGGCTCCCAGGCGGCCTTGTCGCCGAAGCCGGGCGCGCCGGCGATGCCGGCCGCATGGCAGACGTGGCAGGCCTGATCGTAGACCTGCTTGCCCCTGTCGCCCGCCCCCGCAGCGGCAGGGGCGGCGGCCACCGCCGCCTCCGGTGCTGCTGCGACCGCGGCGGCCGGAGCCTCCGGCGCCGGAGCAACGGATCCGGTCAGCGCTGCGCCGCCCGATTCAGTTGTCGCGGCTTCCTCCTTGCCGCAGCCGCCCAGTGTCAGGGTGGCGGTGACGCCGACGATCCACAGCATGCGAACGCAGATTTTCATTTGTTGCACGATTCCCGTTGGTTGATGAGTCGATCCATGCGCGTTTGCGCGAGTGGCCATTCCAGAATAGCGCCCGGTCGTCGCGCACCGACTACCGCTCGCCCGGCACTTGCGACAATGCCGACCCAGATCAAGGAATTGCCAACCGGTGCCCAGCATACTGGCCTTACCCGACAAAATCAGTCGGATTTATCCTCAGTATCAGGAGTCCGCATGCAAACCGTCCACGCCTGCAACCACACCACCGCCGAGGCGATCTACCCCTTCGACGCCCGCGGCGTTGCCAAGCGTTTCCGCCACGCGGCGATCTTCGGCGCGCTCGATTCGCTGCAGCCGGGCGAAACGATGCGATTCTGCAACGACCATGATCCGCTGCCGCTACTGGGCCAGTTGCAGCAGCGCTACGGCGAGCAGGTGTCCATCACCTACCGGCAGCGCGAACCGGGCGCCATCGTGATCGACTTCGCCAGGCTCTGACACCCCGCGCCGGGTGCTTTCGATCCCGGCGCCGGGCAGGCTCAAGGCAGCAAGCACATGCACTTTCCCGAATTCTTCCAGCGCGTGCCGCGCTTGCGGGTGCGTGATCCCCTGGCCGACTTTCTCGGTGCCTCGCAGGACGGCCTGCTCGAATACGGCTACCAGGATGCCGTGCGGCTTGCCGGCCACTCGTGCCCTACCGTGGCTTCGGCGTATGTCATGGCGTGCCGCGCGATGACGATGCTGCACGGGCAGGGCGTGCCCGAGCGCGGCAACGTCAGGGTCGCGTTCGCCGACGACCTGGAGCAGGGGGTGACGGGCGTGATCGGCAGCGTGTTCGGTCTGCTCACCGGTGCGGCGCAGGAGGGAGGCTTCAAGGGCCTCGGTGGTCAGTTCGTGCGTCGCGGACTGCAGCAGTTCGGTGCCGCGATACCGCTCGCGGTGCGCCTGACGCGCATCGACACTGGCGAGGCGGTCGACGCCGCGGCGGATCTGTCGCGCGTACCCGCGCATGGGGACATGTCGCTGCTCCTGGGGCGTTGCATCCGCGACGAAGCGGATGCCGTCGAGCGTCGGCGCTTCGCCCAGTTGTGGCAGGAGCGGGTTGCTCGGATCCTGCTCGAACACTGGCAGGATGACGAGGTGTTTCAGCTGCAACGCGCCGCGTAAACGCCCTCGGTATCGGGGCTGAAGCGTTCGAGCAGGAAGCGTTCCTGGGGCTTTTCCGAGGCGGTCTTCGGGATTTCGTCGACCACCTGCAGATAGGACGGCACGAAGTTCGGCTCCAGCCCCGCGCGGCAGTGGGCGAACAGCGCGGCCGGATCGAACGCCGCCGGGTCGCGCGCGACCAACGCGGCCACCACGTCCTTCTCGCCCGGCGCGCCCGAGAGCGCGGGCACGCCGTAGACGAATACATCGTCGACCAGCGCACTCTCGGCAATGATCTTCTCGACAAAACCCGTGTTGATGAAATCGCCGTTGTGGCGGATGCCGCCGCCCTTGCGGTAGTCGAAATAGAGCCAGCCCTCGGCGTCGCTGTGGCCGACGTCGCCGCTGCGATTCCAGCCGGCACGGATCTTTTGCTTCGAAGCCTCGGGGTTGCCGAGGTATTCCACGTCGACCGAGGCGGTGCTGCCAGCCGCGGGACGACAGCAGATCTCTCCCGGCACGCCCGGCGGACATTCGTTGCCAGCGTCGTCGAGGATCTTCATCTCGTAGCCCTGCATCGGCTTGCCGAAGGAGCCGATGGGTCCCACGCCCGGTGGCTTGAAGGCCAGGCCGCCGCCGTCGCTCGCACCGTAGATCTCGAGCAGCTGCACGCCGAAGCGTTTTTCGAACGCCTCCCAGAGTCCCGCGGGCATCCCGCCGCTGATGACCAGGCGCACGGGGTTGTCCGCATCGTCGGCGCGCTGCGCTTCGCTGTATATCGCGGTGGCCATGCCGCCGAGAATGGAGAAGGTGGTGCAGCCGTAGCGGCGGCAGATGTCCCAGAGCTTCGACTTCGTGAACTTGCGGCTGAACACGGCGCGGTAGCCGCTGTGCAGCGCCGGACACAGCGCCGTGGTGAGCGCATTGCTGTGCGTGAACGAGAGTCCCGTGTAGGGGCGCTCGTCGGGCTGGTACCCGAAGACCAGGCCCATGAAGCCGGTACCGCCGAAGCGTTGCGTGGTGCCGACGATGCCCTTCGGATCCCCGGTGGTGCCGGAGGTGTAGATGACGTGCAGCGGCGAGGCCGGCGTCACCGCTGCCATGTTCACGGTCGGCACGTCCACGGCGAGGACCTCGCGGATCGGATCGGGCACGATCCGCCCGCCGGCGCATTGCGCCGGATCGCCCCCTTCGTCCAGCGTCAGCAGCCATTCGATGCCCGGGCAGCGGGATTCTGCAAGACGCACCTCCGCGAGATTGTAGTTCGCGCACACGATGCCGCGACTGCCGGAGTTGTTCGCCATGAACGCGAGCTTGTCGGCGCGCGTGCGCGGGTCCACCGGCACGAACACGGTGCCGGTCATCGAGGCGGCGACCATCGCCTCGACGAACTCCGGGTGGTTGCGCAGGGTGATCACGAAGCGGTCGCCCGGCCGCATGCCGCGCGCGAGCAGCCAGGCAGCGAGGCGGTTGGCGTTGGTGAAGAGCTGCGCGTAGGTGCGCACCTCGTCGGCCGTGGCGCCTTCGTCGAGGCTGTAGTGCTCGAAAGTCAGCACGTCGAGCTCGGGTTTCTGTTCCGCGCGCAGCGCGATCAGGTCGGCCAGGATGAATTCGTTGCGCTCGCGCACGGTGGTGGGTCTCCGTTCGATCAGCGCATGGCGATCGTGATGTTCATCACCGCGGTGTCGTTGCCGAGCGTGCCGCCGCCGTTGTGGCACAGGCCGACGCGCGCGCCCTCGACCTGGCGCCCGCCGGCGCGGCCCTGCAGCTGCCAGGTGATCTCCGCGAGCTGCGCGACGCCGGTGGCGCCCACCGGGTGGCCCTTGCGCAGCAGCCCGCCGGAGGTGTTCACCGGTATACGACCGCCGAGCGAGCTGTCGCCACGCTCGAGGAAGGCCGCGATATCGCCGGGCGCGCACAGGCCGAGGCTTTCGTAGGTGATCAGTTCGGTGACGGCGGAGGAGTCGTGCAGTTCGACCAGGCTCAGGTCGCCGGGCCCCACGCCGGCCTCATGGTAGGCGTCGGCGATCGCGATGCTGCTGACGTTCTCCGCGGCCCCGTCCGGGTGCTCGAAATAGGAGTTGACCACCGAGGCGACGATGCGCACGGGTCTGTGGATGCCGAGCTGCCGCGCCTTGCGCTCGCTCACCAGTATTGCCGCTGCGCCGCCATCGGCGAGCGGGCAGATCATCGGGCGCGTCAGCGGATCGACGATCACGGGCTCCGCGAGTACCTCCTCGACCGTCACGGCCTTGCGGAACTGCGCGCGCGGATTCAGGCTGCCGTGCACGGAATTCTTCGCCGAGACCATCGCGAAATGGCGCAGCTCCGTGCCGTGCGAGGCCATGAACTCGCGCGCGAGCACGCCGTAGAAGTCGGCGAACATCGAGCGCTTCGTGCCCGAACCCTCGCTCTGGCCCGCGGTGTTGGCCGCCATGAACCGGTCGCGCAGCTCGACATCGATCGCGCCGCCGAAGGCGCTGTAGGAGATGGCCTTGTTCTCGTGGAACAGCTTCTCGAAGCCCACCACCAGCACCACGTCGTAATAGCCCGCGGAGATCATCATCGCCGCCTGGTTCAGCGCCGTGGAGCCCGAGCCGCAGGCGTTCTCGATGTTGATGATCGGGAACTTGCCGAGGCCGACGGAGCTCAGCACCACCTGGCCGCGGATCGACTCCTGCCCGGTCACGAGGCCGGCGGCGCAGTTGCCCACGTAGGCGGCCTCGATCTCCGTCGGGACTGATGCCGGCATCCTGGATCGCCTCGAGCGCCGGCTGGCCGCCGAGCCACTTGATGCTCTTGTCCAGGTGCTTGCCGAACGGGGTCATGCCCACGCCGGCGACGATCGCATTCACTCGCATGGCAGCAGCCCTCCCGGGGCGGTCAGATCATGCCGGCGCGCGGCAGGTTGTACTTCTGGCGCAGCGCCTCGAGCTCTTCCTCGCGACCCGGCAGCTTGGCCGGCGCCTGGAAGAAGCGGTCGCGCGTCAGCTCCTCGACCACCGCCTGCGAGCGCGGGAAGGGGTTGGCGAGCGAGTTCAACTGGAACAACTGCTCGAAGGGTTGGCGCGGACGCTGGCCGCCGGCCTCCTTCGACTCGGCCGGGTAGCCCACGGTCTGAACCACCACGACGCGCTGCTGCTCGCCGAAGTTGAAGGCCTTCTCGACCTTCTTCCAGTTCGCCGAGCCCTGGCAGCAGCAGCCCAGGCCCTGCTCGATGGCCATCAGCGTGGCCTGCGCAACGGCCTGGCCGAGGTCCATGTCGACCATCCCGGGCCCCTTCAGCGCGTCGGCTGACTTGCGAAAGACCGGTACCAGCGTGTTGTTCAGTTCCTCGTAGCGGTCGGGCCCGTAGCCGAGCGCGCCGATGTCGACGAGCTCGATCAGGCGATCGGCCGCGTAGTCCATCGCGGTGCCTTCCACGTACCACAGGATCACGATCGGCGCCTGCTGGATCTGGAAGCCGCCGACCGGCGAGGGCAGGGAGTCGATCTGCTCCTGCGTGGCCGAATGGCGGTCCACCACGAGCGCGCGCGCGGCGTTGTTGTTGCCAAAGTGCGAGGCGATGCGCGCGGCCTCCAGCATGCGCTGGATCTTTTCCAGCTCCACCGGGCGGTCCGGGTCGAGGTAGCGGTAGGAGCGGCGGGTGCCGATGGCTTCGCGAAGTTCCATGTGACTGTCCTTTGGGGGTGCGGTTGGGTGGGTCGACGGGTTGGCTAGAGGCGCGAGGCGGCCATCAGGCCGAGCATGCTGTTCTCGCCGTCCTCGATCAGCGAGGAGCGCGCGTCGCGGAACAGCTTCTCGGCGAGGTATTCGTGCGTGAGCCCGTTGCCGCCGAGAACCTGGATCGCGTCGTGCGCGACCTCGAAGGCGGTTTGCGTTGCGAACACCTTGGCCGACGCCGCGTACTGGAAGGGTACGCCGCCGGGCAGCGTCGCGTCGGCGATCGCCACGCGGCGCACGTGCGAGCGGGCGACCTCGAGCTTCTGGAACATGCCGAAGATGCGGGTCTTGACGTTCTGGTGCTCGATGATCGGGCAGCCGCCCTGCACCCACTGCCTGGCGTAGTCCAGCGCCAGATCGTAGGCCGCGCGCGCCACGCCGACGAACTGCTGGCCCATCGCGATGTTGGCGCCCTTGAGGTTCATTTCCCAGATCAGCGGGTAAAGCTCGGGTCCCTCGCCGAGCAGGAACTGCGCCGGCACCTCGACGTTGTCGAAGAAGATCTCGCCCTGGTTCAGCGCGCGCTGGCCGATTTTCTCCAGCGGCTTGCCCTTGCTCACACCGGGCAGGTCGAAAGGCATCAGGAACACCGCCCCGTCGGCGAGTCCCACCGGGGAATTCTCGAAGCTGGCGAACACGATGCCCGAGCCCGCCAGCGTGCCACCCGAGACCCAGGCGGCCTTCTGTCCGTTCAGCACGTAGTTCGCCCCGTCGCGGCGGCATTTCAGCGCGGGCTTGATGCGCGGGTTGCGGTAGGCGGGCTCGGTGAAGGCCACGATGTCGCTGCCGTGGCCGGGCTCGGTGAGCGCGAGACAGCACAGCTCGTCGCGCGCGCCGAAGAACTCGGCCAGGTCCGTACGCCCGGAGGCGCGGGCGATCTCCGGGGCGATGTTCAGCAGGCCGCAGGTGATGAACAGGCCCACGTCACCGGCGCTCAGTTCCTCCAGCACGATGCAGTGCAGCAGCGCCTTCTGTTCCGGCGAGAGCGAGGGGTCGTCGACCGAGGCGCCGCCGGCGAAGCCGAGCGCCTTGAAGCCGTCGAGCACGCCCCAGAGCGGCGAGCCCCTGGCGATAACGGCTTCGGCCGACATACGGTCCAGCGCGATGCCGGCGGGGCGCATGACTTCGGTCGCGAATCGGCGGCAGGTGTCGCGGATTGCCCGCATTTCATCCGAAAGTCCAGGATCGAGATCGAGATCCATGGTGGCCTCCTGCGGGCTGGTCATCGCGGGCTATTCCAGCAGCAAATAATCAACTCGTCAATAGATTATTGCGATTGGCGCTGTCCACTCTGGGCCGGCTCGTGCGGCGTGCGCAGCAGCTGGCCGCGCAGCAGGCGCTCGAAGGCACGCACGCGCGCCGCGAACTGGTCCTCGTCGCCGTCGGTCTCATGCGAAATGGACAGCCCCATGGTCAGCGTCAACAGCAGGCCCGCGGCGTCGTCGACGCCGACGCCCTCCGCCAGCTCGCCGCGCGCCTGCGCGCGTTGCATCAGCTCACGGAAGAAGGCCGGGAACGCGTCGGCGACATCCGCGCGCAGCCATTCCAGCTCCCGGTTGTGGCGTATCTCGGCGGCGGCGTTGCCACCGAAACGGATGATTCCCGGCCAGTCGCGGGAGAGCCCGATCACGCGCTCCAGCCCGAGGCACAGCTGGTCGACGCAGCTCAGCGCGGCGGACTCGGTGCTGGCGGCACGGTAGGTCTCGACCAGCGCGAGGGTGCACTGGCGCAGCGCCTCCTGGAAGATCGCGGACTTGGAGTCGAAGTAGTGGTACAGCGAGCCGCTGGTGATGCCGGCGGCCTGCGCGATGTCGCGGTTGCTGGTCTGCGCATAACCCGAGCGCGCGAAACAGTAGACGGCGGCACGCAGGATGTTCTCGCGCGTGACCGTGGCCACGCCGCTGCCCTCGGGACGGCCGCGACGGCGCGGTGGCACGGCGCCGGATCCGGTGGTGGCTTTCTTCATTCGCGCTTGCGCGCCGGCTGGAGCACCTGCTCGACGAACCGACGCAGCGACGCCCACGCCGCCTCTAGCGGCACGCCGCCGACGAGCGGATGCAATACGGCGTTGTGCTTGCCGCCGTCACCGAGCAGGGCGCGCGCCTCGGCTGCCGTCACGATCGCAAAGCGCCCGCTTCGCCTCACGTCATCGATCGTCGCCGTGCTCCCTTCGCTCGGGCGCCGCACGCCCTCGAGCTTCCAGCTGTCGTACTCCTGCATCTCGCGCAGGAAATAGGGGCCGAGGCGTTCCCAGGCCTGCTCGGGCTCCGGGTCCACGAAGAGCATCGTGTTGCCCGCGCCGGGGTGAGCGACGAAGCCCCGCGTGCCATGGTGCTCGAGTGCCTCGCGGTAGACCTGCTCCAGTGCGGGATCCTCGAACGGCGGATAGAAGGGCAGTCCGAAGCGCGCGGCGCGGCGTGCGGCCACGGCGCTCATGCCCCCGACGAAGAACAGCGGATGCGGGCGCGACTGCGGCACGGGCGTCACGCGGATCCGCCGTCCCTTGTAATCGAACGGTTCCCCGCGCCAGGCCTCGAGCAGGGTTGCTATCACCTCGTCCATCAGCCGGCCGCGTGCGCTCCAGTCCTTGCCGAGGGCATGGTATTCCTCGGGCCGGTAGCCGCTGCCGGCCACGAAGCTGAAGCGCCCGTCGCTGATCAGGTCCAGCACAGCGATGTCCTCCGCCAGACGCACGGGGTCGTATAGCGTCACCAGCAGCGCGGTCACGCTGATGCGTACTCGCTGGGTGCGCGCCGCAATGGCGGCCGCCATGGTCAGCGGACTGGGCAGCCAGCCATTCCCGGCGCCGTGATGCTCTTCCAGTGCCACGGCGTCGAAGCCGTGCGCGTCGACGTAGGCCGCCATGTCCAGTGCCGCCCGGTAGCGCTTCGCCTCGTCGCGCGGGTCCGGCTGCAGGCCGGTCATGTTCAGGCGCAGTGCGGTGCTGAACGTCATGGATTGCGCAATTGCATGGCTTGCCCCTGGCCCGGCGTGATGATCGGAAAATACTGGAACGGAGCATATCCCCGGCTCTCGCCGTCGCGCAAACGTGGTGTCGCCGCTCAGCGCGTGCTCGCCCCGATCGAGGCCTGGGCGCGGACGCTCCCCGGGAAATTGGCGAGCGTCCGCTGCGCTGTGGCATGATCCCGCTACCGCCGGCGAGCAGTGACGAGGGACGCGAATGATGACCCGGGACGCATTCATCTGTGACGCCGCGCGCACGCCGATCGGGCGCTACGGCGGCGTGCTGGCAGGCGTGCGCACCGACGATCTCGGCGCCGTGCCGCTGCGGGCGCTCATGGCGCGCAACCCGGGCGTCGACTGGTCTGGCGTGGACGACGTGTACTACGGTTGCGCGAACCAGGCGGGCGAGGACAACCGTAACGTGGCGCGCATCAGCGCGCTGCTGGCGGGCTTGCCCCTGACGGTGCCCGGTATGACGCTCAACCGTCTGTGCGGCAGCGGCATGGACGCAATTGGTTCGGCGGCGCGCGCGATCCGCTGCGCCGAGGCCTCGCTGGTGCTCGCCGGGGGCGTCGAGTCGATGTCGCGCGCTCCCTTCGTGATGCCCAAGGCCGACAGCGCCTTCAGCCGCGAGGCGCAGATCTACGACACCACGCTCGGGTGGCGCTTCGTGAATCCGTTGATCAAGGCGCAATATGGCGTGGACTCGATGCCGGAGACCGGCGAAAACGTCGCCGCCGGGTTCGGCATCGCGCGCGCCGACCAGGACCTGTTCGCGTGGCGCAGCCAGCAGCGCGCGGGCGCGGCGATCGCCTGCGGTTTTTTTGCCCGCGAGATCGTGCCGGTGAGCATCGCGCGCGGCCGCCAGGAGCCGCTGCTGATCGATCGCGACGAGCACCCGCGCCCCGACACGACGCTGGAGGCGCTGGCGAGGCTGCCCACGCCATTTCGCGACAACGGCACGATCACCGCGGGCAATGCCTCGGGCGTCAACGACGGCGCCTGCGCGCTGCTGCTGGCCTCGGGCGAAGCGGCGAAGCGGCACGGGCTGACGCCGCGCGCGCGCGTGGTGGCGATGGCGGTTGCGGGCGTGGAGCCGCGCATCATGGGCATCGGCCCGGTGCCGGCCACCCGCAAGGTGCTGGCGCTCGCGGGGCTGCACCTCGGGCAGATGGATGTGATCGAGTTGAACGAGGCCTTTGCGGCGCAGGCCTCGCCGTGCTGCGCGAGCTCGGGTTGCCCGACGATGCGCCGCACGTGAACCCCAACGGCGGCGCCATCGCGCTCGGTCATCCGCTCGGCATGAGCGGTGCGCGCCTGGTGACCACCGCGCTCTGCGAGCTCGAGCGCCGCGGCGGGCGCTATGCGCTCTGCACCATGTGCATAGGCGCGGGGCAGGGCATCGCGATGATCATCGAGCGGGTGTGAGCGCAAGCAGACGGGCGAAGCATCGCGTTTTCTTTGCGGCCAACTTGCTGCGGGCTGCCGAGGCCGGAGTTCCAGCTGCGACACGCCGTAAATACATCCCTGTAGGCTCGACTGCGGCATCCATGCCGCAGACGGTCGCCGCTGGAACTCCGGCCTCGCCAGCCTCGGGCGTTGGTAGATCCCGCTCGCGAATCGTGAGCTTGGCAGACCTCGCTCGCGCTACTTATGATGGGCCCGCGAACAAATCCACAATTGGACAGGTACATCCTCATGCGTGACGAAACCATGCTGATCCACGCCGGCTACGCCGGTGACCCGACCACGCACGCGGTCGCGACGCCGATCTACCAGACGGTGGCCTACGAGTTCGACAGCGCGCAGCACGGCGCGGACCTGTTCAACCTGGCGGTGCCGGGCAACATCTACACGCGCATCATGAACCCGACCACCGACGTGCTCGAGAAGCGCGTCGCCGCGCTCGAGGGCGGCGTGGGCGCGCTCGCGCTGAGCGCCGGCAGCGCCGCGATCAACTACGCGATCCTCAACATCGCAACCGTCGGGCGCAACATCGTCTCGACGCCGCAGCTCTACGGCGGCACCTACACGCTGTTCGCGCACATGCTGCCCGCGCAAGGCATCAAGGTGAAGTTCGCCAGGAGCGACAGGCCCGAGGACATCGCCGCCGAGATCGACGCCGACACGCGCGCGATCTTCTGCGAGAGCATCGGCAACCCGGCCGGCAATATCGCGGACCTGGCGGGACTCGCGGCCGTGGCGAACGCGCACGGTGTGCCGCTGATCGTCGACAACACCGTGGCCACGCCGATGCTGACCAAGCCCTTTGCCTTCGGCGCGCACATCGTGGTGCATTCGCTCACGAAGTACATGGGCGGGCACGGCAATTCGCTGGGCGGGATCATCGTGGACTCGGGCACTTTCCCGTGGGCGCAGCACGCGGCGAAGTTCCCGATGATGACCACGCCGGAGCCTTCCTATCACGGCGTGGTGTACACGGAGGCGATGGGGCCGGCGGCCTACATCGGGCGCGCGCGCACCGTGCCGCTGCGCAACACCGGTTCGGCGCTGTCGCCGTTCAACGCGTTCCTGCTGCTGCAGGGCATCGAGACGCTGGCGCTGCGCATGGAGCGCCACTGCAGCAACGCGCTGGCGGTGGCGCAGTACCTGCAGTCGCACCCGCGCGTGAGCATCGTGAGCTACGCCGGCCTGTCCGGGCATCCGTGCCACGCGCTGGCACAGAAGTACTGCGCGGGCGGGCTGCCGGCCTCGCTGCTAACCTTCGAGGTGAAAGGCGGCATGGACGAGGCGGTGCGCTTCTACGACGCGCTGCAGCTGTTCAAGCGGCTGGTCAACATCGGCGACGCCAAGTCGCTCGCCTGCCACCCGGCCTCGACCACGCACCGCCAGATGACGCCAGAGGAGCAGGCCCGCGCCGGCGTCACGCCCGGCATGATCCGGCTCTGCGTCGGCATCGAGCATATCGACGATATCGTGGCGGATCTCGCGCAGGCGCTTGGTTGAGTCCCGCACGCACGATGTGTCGCTGGCCTTGTCGCCCGATCGCCGCAACGGGGCCCGCGGCAAGTACGTCCCTGTAGGCTCTGGCGCCGCCTGCCGGCGATGCAGTCCCGCATCGCCGGCAGGGCCGGGGCTGGCCATCCTTGGCCAGCCCGCTCGCCGCGATGCGACTCGCCCCTGCGGCGCACGGCCCCTTATGCGGCGTTCGGGCGACAAGGCCGCTCGGGGAAGCTGCTGCGCACTGCCTGACGTGGCGTTGTGGGAATTTCCTGTTTCTGTTGGAACTGCCCACCGGTGATTGGCCTGCCGACGATAGGCGCGGCGAGGGGCGGGCCCGTGCCGCGAGCGGACATGTGGATGCCGAAATCGCCGGGAGCGATTTCGGCAACACGCGTAGCCGCCGGTACATGGATGTACCGGCGGCGGCCGCGTGCGGCACGGGCCCGCCCCTCGCCGCGCCGGATCGGTGGTTCAAGCAGTTGGGGTTATCGGAGGTTCAACGCCGAAGATGTCCTGGTAGCTGAGCAGCCATGAGGCGAACAGCACCGGCACCACGATGAGCAGGCCGAGCATGAACGGAATCATGGCGATGCTGAACGCGATCAGGCCGAGCACGCCGTAGACCAGCATCGACACCAGGTTCGCCAGGCAGGCCGACAGGCTCTGTTTCATCGCGCTCCACGGCTCGGCGCCCTGGAACAGCACGGCGGGGATCGCGAACCAGTACATCGCCGTGATAGGCGCCATCAGCGCGAGGAAGACCAGCGCGGCGAAGGCAACGCCGAGCAGGCCGCCGGCGGTGGCGGAGGCATCACCGGCCATCGCGCCGGCCAGCATCGCCATGCCGCCCACCCCGATCGTGATCCCCGCGAACACCATTGCCGCGACCAGGATCAGACCGACGTAAATGCCCGCCACGATCAATACGGACTTCAGCGCCGGGTGGGGGAAGATCGCGAACAGGTCAGCAACCTGCAGCGTGCCGGTGCTCTGCACGTTGCGCGCCGCCAGCAGGGCGCCGCCCGAGAGCACGGCCGAGACGAACGGGCTGAGCAGGTTGCCGAGCACCGGCACCACGGTACAGATCATCGAGATCACGAACACCAGCAGCGTCAGCACGATCCACGGGCCGGGCGCGCGCAGGAACAGGGCCCAGCCCCCGGTTATCCAGTCGAGGCCGCGGCCGGCGGCGACGCTGCGTATGGCAGGGGCGGCTTGCGCCTTGTCATCGATGTTCATGCGGTTGTTCTCCTTGGCGGGCGGGTACGGGCGAGATGCGTCTCGGTCGAGAATAGCACGCGCCGCAACGGCGGCAGGCGCGCCACCCATGCGCTAAGCTTCGCGGGATGAATCGCCGCGGAACGACGCCATGAGTTACCTGGGCAAGAGCTACCATCCGCCGGGCACGGCGCCCGGCACGCTCGACGATCGCAAGCGCGGCGCGATCGAGATCCGGCTCGTGGACTACGATGGTGAAGACTACGTCGAGCGCACGCTGGAGCGTGCCGAGGACTGCACGCCGTATCTCGATCGCGTCTCGCGCACCTGGATCCAGGTCAATGGCCGACCCGATGCCGACACCCTGCGCAGCCTCGGACGCCTGTTCGACCTGCACGAGCTCGCGCTGGAGGACGTGCTGAACACGGGGCAGCGCCCGAAGCTGGACATCTTCGGCGATCAGCTCTTCGTGGTGCTGGCGATGCCGGTGCATCGCAACGGCAGCGTGGTGAGCGAACAGGTCAGCATCTTCGCAGGTCCCGATTACCTCGTCTGCTTCTCGACCACGGACACCGATCCCTTCGAACCGCTGCGCAAGCGCATGCGTCCGCCCTCGACTTCGCGCCTGCGCAGCCAGGGCATCGATTACCTGCTCTACGGGATCGTCGACTTCGTGATCGATGCGGCGTTCCCGGTGCTCGAGGAGTTCGGTGTCGAGATCGAGCAGCTCGAGGAGGTGTTGCTGGCTGCGCCCGGGCGCGATGCGATCGCGCGGATTCACCACATCCGGCGCGAACTGCTGCTGCTGCGGCGCATGCTGTGGCCGCAGCGCGAGCTCGTGAGCCGGCTGCAGCGTGACGAGATCGAGCTCATCAGCGACAGCACGATGCCGTTCCTGCGCGACTGCTACGACCACTGCGTGCAGATCATCGACCTGCTCGAGAGCTTCCGCGAGATGTCGGCGAGCCTGCTAGAGGTCTATCTCTCGAGCATCAGCAACCGCACCAACGAGGTGATGCGGGTGCTCACGATCATCTCGACGATCTTCATCCCGCTGACCTTCATCGTCGGTGTCTACGGCATGAACTTCGACACCGAGCGCTCGCCCTGGGGCATGCCGGAGCTCGGCTGGTACTACGGCTATCCGCTGGTGTGGGGCGTGATGATCCTGATCGCGCTGACCCTGATGTGGTTCTTCCGGCGCAAGCACTGGCTGTAATGCGGGTCGGGCGTAGACACTCTGTTGAGTGTCAAGGCGTTTCTATCGTCGCATAGAGTCTGGCCCGTGAGGCGTGGGGCCTGACTATCGCCGCGCGGTGAGCTTGGCGCGGACTGTGCCGGCACCGGCCGGCATGTGAGCCGCGCCTGAGGTACTTGTTGCCGTGCTCGAGCGCCCGGTTCAGGCCCCCCGGCAGCCCCCCCCCCCCCCCCCGCCCCGCTGAGCCCCACGATCGCCGCGCAGCCGAGTGTCCAGGCGGGCGGGCCTGCACCCCGCTGGCGAAGGGGGTAGGGCCCCCCCGCACCATCAGACCACCCCCCCCCCCCCCCCCCCCCCCCCCCCTGGGTTCTGGCCCGCGCCACAGGGCTGGCTGGCCCAAGCGGGGCGCCGGCAACGACGCGCGCCCTGCCCGGGCCCAGAGCTCGAGACACCCCCCCGCAACCCCAAAGCTTCGCCGGCCTACACCACCGCCAGCGAAAGACCGCCGTCCACCGTGATCACCGACCCAGTCATGTAGGACGAGGCGGCGGAGGCGAGCAGCAGGATCGCGCCGTCGAGCTCCTGCGGATCGCCCAGGCGCCGTTGCGGGATACGCTTCTGCAGCAGCCGGCCCGCATCCGATTCGAGGAAATCCGCCGCCATGTCGGTGCGGTAATAGCCCGGCGCGATCGCGTTGACGCGGATGCCGTGGCGCGCCCACTCCAGCGCCATCGCGCGCGTGAGGTGCAGCAGTCCCGCCTTGGCGGCGGAGTAGGGGCCGGTGTGTTTCTGCACGGCAGAACCGAGCACCGAGGCGATGTTCACGATCGAGCCGCCCGTGCCGGCGGCGATCATCGCCGTGGCGGCGGCGCGGGCCACCAGCCAGGCGCCCTTGAGGTTGGCGTCCATGACCCGGTCCCATTCGTCCTCGCCGATGTCCAGCAGCGACTTGTCGGCCGCCGTCCCGGCGTTGTTCACCAGCACGTCGAGCGGGCCGATCGCGGCAATCGCGCGGAAGGCGTTCGCGACACTCGCGGCGCTGGCGACGTCCATGGTCACGCAGTGCGCGCTGGCGCCGCGCTCGTACAGGGCGCGCGCCGTCTGCTCCAGCCTGTGCGCGCGCCGCGCGGCCAGGATCACGGTGGCGCCCGCGGCCGCGAGGGTGTGCGCAAAGCGCTGCCCCAGGCCGGTGCCGCCGCCGGTGATCAGCACGCGTCGCCCGCTCATGTCGAACACGGATTGCGGCATCGTCATGGTCGCCTCTCTGGTCCCGGATCGGTTGAATGCTCGGGCTGCCGGGAATTTAACGCAGGGTTCGCGGCAGGAGAAGCACTATGGGATCGTTGGACGTGAGGATTGCGGTGATTGACGAAGCGAGCCGGGGCCGCGACCGGCGGGACCACCTGCAGAGTCGATTTCGCGTGCCGGATCGGTCGCACGGTGCGCGGCCTGGACGGCACGGGGGAAGTCGGCATCGACTGGGCGCCCGAGCGCGCTACAATCGGCACGTGCCTCGAGGGGGAACGCACATGGCAGAGCAGCAGGCAGCGGTCGTCGACGAGCGCAACGAGCTCAGGAAGAACATCCTCCTGCTGGTACGTTATTGCGCGTTCATCGGGCCGAGCAGCAACGCCGAGATCGTGCTGCACGTGCTGGCCGAGGTGGACCGGCTGAAGGCACGCTATCGCGACCTCGATCCCGGGCGCACGGGCGGGTCATCCAGGAGCGGCGTTTCCTGAGGTGTCGATCACCGCGGGCAGGTAGCTGTCCATGAATACCTGCGGCATGCGCACCGGCCTGCCGTTGGAGATCCGGATGCACACCAGTTCCCAGTCGCCACGAAACAGCGTCGCCCCGTCGGCGCCGCGGCGTACCTGGAAGTGACGTGTCATCTGTAGCCGGCCGCCGCTGCCCGTGAGCCAGGTGCCGACCTCGAGTTCGTCGCCAGCAACGGCTGCGAGCAGGTATTCGTAGCGCGCCTTGCGCACCACCATCGCGCGATCGAGCGCGCGGTAGGCGTCCGGGGCGAGGCCCAGCGCCGCCGAATGCCGCCACGCCGCGTCCTGGCACCAGCCGATGTAGGCGATGTTGTTGGCGTGCGCGAGCACGTCGATGTGCGCGGGCTGCACGCGCACGGCGTGCAGGAAGGGATGCGCGTGATCCCAGCCGTCCATTTCAGCGTGGCGCGGCCTGCTGCGCGGTGGGAACGAAGCTCGCGGGATCGTAGCCCAGTTCCTCGAGCCGTTGGTGGATCGTGGCCAGCGTCGCGGTCTCCAGCTCTGGCGTGCGCGCGAGGATCCAGCCGTGGCGGCGCTCCGGCCCGCCCACCACGGCCCAGCTGTAGTCGGGCGCGAGCGCGATGATCCAGTAGTCGCCCCACACCGGGCGCCAGCCCAGGACGCTGAAAAAGCTCACCTCCAGGCGCGCGTTGCTCTGCGTGTCGACGATGCGCGCGAGTCCGTGCGCCTCGTTGGTGCCCTCGCTGGTGCGGCAGCGATTCAGCACGTCGATCGTGCCGTCGGGGTTCGGGGTGTAGCGCGCGGTGGTGTCGCCGAGGCAGTTGCGCTGGAACCACATCGGGATCGCCGCGATCTCGTACCAGAGCCCCGCGTAGCGCGCGATATCGACTGCCGGCACCGTCGCCAGCGGCGCGGCTTGCGCGGCTTGTGCGGCTTGTGCGGGTTGCGCGGGTTGCGCGGACGCCGTGGCCTCAGGCGCCGCGGACAGGGCGAGGGCGGCCAGGAGCAGGGTGCTGCGCGCGGTCGCGAAAAACGAGGTGGGCATGTGCGGGATCCGATCCGGAACGTGCCGACCACCGTACACCAGCGGAATCACGGAGTGAATCCCATGGTCGATCTCGCAATCCCGTCCCGCATTGCCGCAGCCGAGGTGCGAGCGACGCGCATCCGTTCGCTGGAAGGCAGCATCTACCTCGTAGAACTGGATTGCGCCGGTGGCCGGCGCATGCTCGGTGACGGCCGGGGGCAAGCGGTTTTCCGCAGCTTGCCGGCCGCGCGTGCCGCGCTGGCGGGTCTTGGCGCCATACCGGTGCGCCTGGTGCACGACAGCGTCTACGACGAGATGATCGGTCTGGGCGCGGGCGTCCCCAACCGGCTCGAAGTCGCGCTCGGTGAAGCCGGTGCCTGAGGCGCGCGAATGGCGCAGCCACGGTGACGGGATGGTCGCACTGGTGGCAGGGGCTGCGGGCGGCATTGGCGCCGCGCTCGGCGAGGAGATTCTCGAGCGCTACCGGCTGAGGCGGCTGTTCGTGGTCTCGCGGGGCGAGCCGCCGGCTTGCTTCGCCACACAGCGCGTGGTGGCGTTGCGCGCCGATCTGCTCGCGCCCGGAGCGACGGTGGAGCTGGCGCGCAGCGTCGCCGGTTTCGAAGCGCGGCTGGACCTGGTATTCAACTGCTGCGGGCTGCTGCACGACGGCGCCCTGAAGCCGGAGAAGAGCGTTTCCGCCATCGACGCCGGGGCGCTGGCGCGCCTGTTCGCCGTCAACGCCACGCTGCCCGCGCTGCTCGCGCGCGACCTGGGGCCGCTGCTGCGGCGCTCGCCCGATGCGGTATTCGCGAGCCTGTCGGCGCGGGTCGGCAGCATCGCGGACAATCGCGCGGGCGGCTGGTACGGCTACCGGGCCAGCAAGGCGGCGCACAACATGCTGCTGCGCACGCTGGCACTGGAGTGGCGCCATGCGCAGCCGCGCACGGTGTGCCTGATGTTGCAGCCCGGAACGGTCGTCACGCCACTGTCGCAGCCGTTCCTGAGTGCCCGCACGCGCGAGCACGCGATGACGCCGGCGCAGGCTGCCCGGCACCTGCTCGACGTGGTCGAACGCGTGGCCCCGGCGGACTCCGGCAGCTTTCTCGATTGGCAGGGTCGGGCGGTGCCGTGGTGAGCGGCGGCGCGGATGATTGTTGGGACGATATCCGCTAAGGTGGCGCCCCACGCGGCGCCGACACGCTCGGGCGCCGCCGCAACAGCAACGGATGGTCGCGATGTCGAACTACAAGTCCTTCG
This sequence comes from Gammaproteobacteria bacterium, assembly GCA_016718385.1. GTDB lineage: Bacteria > Pseudomonadota > Gammaproteobacteria > Pseudomonadales > UBA5518 > UBA5518. The sequence continues at coordinate 581,794 of JADKDK010000002.1, read as the reverse complement.
GAAAATTCCACACCTGGGTCTACCGGCTGAGTGGCGGCAAGGTCCTCGGCACCCTGGGGCTCGGGCGCCAGGTCCTGCTGCTGACGACCACCGGGCGCAAGAGCGGCGCGCGGCGCACCACGCCGCTAATCTACATGCCCGATGGCGAGCGCTTCGTGCTCTACGGCTCCAACGGCGGGCAGGAGAACCCTCCGGCGTGGTTGCTGAACCTCGAGGCCGATCCGCGCGCCGACGTCGAGATCGGGCGGCGCCGCATCCCCGTTCGGGCGCACGTCGCCGAGGGCGCCGAGCACGAGCGGCTGTTGCCCGTGGCGCACGCCTACAACCCGCACTGGAAGGGCTACCAGGAGCACGCGCGGCGGCGCATCCCGCTGGTCGTGCTGAGGCCGTGAACCGCTACTGCAGCAACTGCGGCGCCGGGGTCAGCGCTGCCGCGCTGGACGGCACGACGCGCTGCGCGGCCTGTGGCGCGCTCGCCCTCGCCGGGCCCAAGGTGCTGGTGTCCTGTTTCGTGTTCCAGGGCGACAGGCTGTTGTGGATGCGTCGCGCGCACGACCCGCAGCGCGGCTTCTGGGCGGTGCCCGCCGGCTTCATGGAGCTCGGCGAAACGCTGGAACAGGCCGCGGCGCGCGAGCTGCGCGAGGAGACCGGGCTGGCGCTCGATCCGTCCGAGCTCAGGCTCTACAGCCTCGGCTCGATCACTCAGATCAACGAGGTCTACGTCGCGTTTCGCGCGTCGGTCGGTGACGCGCGCTGCGCGCCCGGGCCCGAGGCGCTGGAAGTGCGCTTCTTCTCCGAGGCGGAACTGCCCTGGGACCAGGTGGCGTTTCCGCGCGCTAACTATTCGATCCAGATGGCCTACGACGACATCCGCCGCGGCCGCTTCGGCCTCTATGTGGCGCAACACGATCGCGGCGAGCTCGTGGACCAGTTCGAGCATCTGGCGGAATCCGACCGCTGCTGAGCGGTTTCTGCGCGGCGCGCTTTTGCGTATCCTTGACCGCTTTTCACGGGAGTTCCAGCGCATGGGCCTGTTCGATTTCGCCCCCGGACGCGAGGGCTATTACGGCAAGTACGGCGGCGCGTTCCTGCCCGAGATCCTGCACTCGACCATCGAGGAGCTCAGCGCGGGTTTTCGCGCCTGCAAGAACGACCCGGCCTTCTGGCAGGAGTACCAGCAGCTGATGCGCGAGTACTCGGGGCGCCCGACGCCGGTGACCTACCTCGCGAACCTTTCGCGCCAGCTGGGCGGCGCGCGGATCTACGTCAAGCGCGAAGACCTGAACCACACCGGCTCGCACAAGATCAACAACGTGATGGGCCAGGGTCTGCTGTGCAAACGCCTCGGCAAGACGCGCGTGATCGCCGAGACCGGCGCCGGCCAGCACGGCTTCGCCACCGCCACGATGGCGGCGAAGTTCGGCTTTCGCTGCCGCATCTACATGGGTGCGGTGGACATTGCGCGCCAGCGCCCGAACGTGTTCTGGATGGAGAACCTCGGTGCCGAGGTGGTGTCGGTCGAGGACGGCCAGCGCACGCTGAAGGACGCGATCAACGAGGCGATGCGCGACTGGGCGACCAACATGGGCGATACGCACTACGTGCTGGGAACGGCCTGCGGCGCGCACCCCTTCCCGGAGATGGTGAGCTGGTTCCAGTCGATCATCGGCCTCGAGGCGCGCGAGCAGATTCTCGCGGCGGCGGGCAAGCTGCCCGATCGCGTCTATGCCTGCGTCGGCGGCGGTTCGAACGCGATCGGGCTGTTCCAGGGCTTCCTCGACGATCCCGGCGTGGAGATGGTCGGTTGCGAGGCCGGCGGCTTCGGGCCGGGCAAGGGACTGCACGCGGCACGCCTGGCCTACCACGACGCCTCGGTCGGCGTGGCCCAAGGCTTCAAGACCTTCTTCCTGCAGGACGAGCAGGGCAACATGCTCGAGACGCATTCGGTCGCGGCGGGCCTCGACTACATCGGCGTGAACCCGATCCTGGTGTGGCTGTGGGAGCAGGGCAAGGTGCGCTTCGAGGCCGCGACCGATGGCGAGGTTGCCGAGACGCTGCGCCTGGTGATGCGCACGGAGGGTTTGATCCCCGCGCTCGAGAGCACGCACGCTTTCGTGCGCGCCGTGAAGGAGGCGCCCGCGATGGGCAAGGACGAGGTGATCCTGATCAACCAGTCCGGACGCGGTGACAAGGACATCTTCACCGTGGCCGACGCGCTCGGCGACGAGAACTGGAAGCGCTTCATCGGCAGCAAGGCGGCACAGTATGCGGTTGAGTGAACACCTCGCGGCGCGCGGCCGCACGAAGAAGCTGCTGGTGATGACGCACGTGGTGTGCGGCTACCCGAGCTTCGAGGACAACTGGCGCGAGCTCGAGATCATGGCCGAATTCGGCGTCGACCTGGTCGAGCTGCAGTTCCCGTTCTCCGAGCCCTCGGCCGACGGCCCGCTGTTCGTCAAGGCGAACCAGGAGTCGCTGGCGCGCGGCACGACCGTGGAGCAGTGCTTCGAGTTCATGGCCCGCGTGAGCGCGCATTTCCCGTTCCGCGTGCTGATGATGGGCTACTACAACACGGCTTTCAAAATGGGCCACGAGGATTTCGTGCGCCGCCTCGCGCAGGCCGGGGCGCTCGGCTTCATCCTGCCGGACCTGCCGGTCGAGGAAGCGGGCGAACTGAATGCGCTGGCAGTGGCCGCGGACCTGGCGCCGATCGTGCTGATGACCCCGACCAGCACCGACGCGCGCCTGCGCACGCTCGGCGCCGCGGCGCGCGGTTTCGTCTACGTGGTGGCGCGCAAGGGCGTGACCGGCGGCAGCACCGCGATGAACGAGGACGTGACGCTTCTGCTGGATCGCTGTCGCGCCGCGACGCAGTTGCCGCTCGCGCTCGGCTTCGGCGTGGCCTCGCGCGAGGACATCGCGTTCATCGCCGAGCACGCCGACATCGCGATCATCGGCACCGCGGCGCTGCGGGCATGGGAGAACGGCGGCGAGCTGGGCCTGCGCGCCTTCTTCGCCGGGTTGCAGCTGCCGTAGGTCGGCATTCATGCCGACATGGTCGTGGGTCGGCATTCATGCCGACTGGTGCAATGCAGATTGGTGCCTGCCCGGATTCGGCGGGTTCGGCTGCGCCGAACCCTTGTCGGGTTGAAACCCGACCTACGGGGTTGAAACCCGAGCTACGGGCCCGGCGGGAATCTTGCGATGACGCTCGTGACGATCTCGTCGATCATCTGCTTGCGCTCTTCCATGGTGCGCGACCTGCTCAGGCGCTTGCTTACCACGCCGCGCCATTGCAGCTGCTTGCTCTTCGGGTCGATGAAATCGACGAACAGCGTACCCTCCGTGTACTGGTCCACGTCGATCGAGCTGGCCCCGAGGTAGGGGCCGCAACGCCAGCAGTTGTGGTATGCAAAGCCGGTGTTGTACTCGTGGATCTCGGTCTTGTTCTCGGTGGTCACCAGAAAGCTCACCAGCATGTCGGCCTGCGCCGGTTCGACGACCTGGAAGCCACGCGCCGTGAGCGCCGCGCCGATCGCGCCGCTGATCCGGTTGTGCAGGATGTCGTTGCTGGACGTCGCGATCGAATTCGACACGGTCGCCGGCTCGACGATCGCGAAGGAGCGCGCGCGGCCGAAGTCGTACGTGCTGTTGTAGTCGGTCTGAACGTCGGGTGTGGTGCTGCAGGCACTCGCGAGCAGCGCCAGCAGCAGGAGCGGAAGATTCCGCAGCGATCGTGCAACCTGTCTCATCAGGGGGTACTCCGGGTATGCGGCAGGGGTGATCATCCGAGGTGTTCCGGCATCGCGCCATAGACCAGTCGCCGCCACCCGCTGCGATCGAATGGCTTCCAGTCGTGCTCGGGTTGCGCGAGGCGGTCGGCGACGATGTAGAAGGCCAGCGGGTTGCCGCCGAAACCCGGCGTGGCTGCTGCAGACGTGGATGTTCTCGGTGAGAGGGCCTTCGCGTTCGCAGGCGATGCGGGGGTGCACGAAACCGTCGGTCTTGCTCCAGATGATCGACAGCGGCACCTCCAGGGGAGCCCTGGCCATCTCCATCCAGCGCGCCATATCGGCCTCGGGCGGTTCGGGCGAATCGATGAAGCGGCGCATGATCGGCCATACGATCGTGGAGCGCGGGTCACCGAACGGGGTGCCCAGCGTGATCACCTGGCGCACCAGGTCGGGATAGGTGGCCGCGAGCTGGCGCGAGTACAGGCCACCGAGACTCCAGCCGACCAGCGACACGCGCTTGCCGCTCTTCTTGCGGATGGCATGGAGCTTGTCGCCCACCAGCCTGACGACATCGCCCATGAATTCGAGCACGCCACCCATATCCCTGGCCGAGGCCGGATCCATGTTGCGCCCGATCGACCACGGATGGGCCTCGTAGCCCCATTTGCCGATATAGCGACGCAGCAGCGCGGTGCTGCCGTCGGCGCCGCCGAAGCCCGGCAATGTCATGACCGGCTGCCCGTCGCCGCGGGGCAGCCCGGCGAGCCAGCGGTTCGCGGGCAGCAGGGTGGTGATTTCCTGCACCGCGCGACCGAACTCGAGCACTGCGTAGAGTGCGCGCGGCGGCTGGTGCTGGCTGGGCCCGGATTCGTTCATGTAGTGCCTGCGTCCGAATGCTCGAGCATTTGACACTAGCAGAGATTCTCGGCGCAGGACAATGACGAAGATCGAGATTGGCGCCCGCTTCAGGCACCGTCGCGGAAGCGGCACATCAGTGTGCCGATCTGCTCGAAGAAGGCGTGCTGGCTGGCCTTGCGTCGCCACACCAGCCCGATCGTGCGGTGCGGCCCGGGCTCGCTGAACGGGATGAAGCGCAGGTGGCGCGGCGCCTCGCGGGTCGCCATCTCGGGCACCAGGGTGATGCCCATGTCGGTGGCGACCATCTGGATCAGCGTTTCGAGGCTGGTGGCGCGGAACTCGCGGCTCTCCCCGATGGCGTTGTTCTTGCAGAACTCCAGCGCCTGGTCGCGCAGGCAGTGGCCATCGTCGAGCAGCAGCAGGCTCTCGTCATCGAGGTCCGAGGCGCTCACGCTCGCGCGCCCGGCGAGCCGGTGGCGATCGCTCACCGCGAGGCAGAACGGCTCGTCGAACAGCCGCATGCCGTGCAGGTCGTCGCCCGCGACGGGCAGCGCCAGCAGCGCCATGTCGATCTGCCCGCGCCTGAGGCGAGACAGCAGCAGCTCGGTCTTTTCCTCCAGCAGGATCAGCCTGAGGCGCGGCAGCTCGGCGTGGATCGCGGGCACGATGCGCGGCAGGAAGTACGGCGCCAGCGTCGGGAACACACCGAGCCGGTACTGGCCCGCCGCCGGATCCTTGAGGCGGCGCGCCACGCTCTGCAGTTCCTCGTAGTCGCGGATCAGCGCGCGTGCGCGCTCGACGATCTGCTCGCCCGCGGAACTCACCAGCACCTTGCGCCCGGCGCGCTCGAACAGCGGCACGCCGAGGTAGTCCTCGAGCTTGCGGATCTGCATGCTGAGCGTGGGCTGGCTGACGTGGCAGCGCTCCGCGGCGCGCCCGAAATGCTGCAGCTCCGCAACCGCCACCAGGTATTGCAGGTCGCGGATGTTCATGCGCGCCGCAGGCTCAGTCCAGGTCGGCGAGCAGCGAAGCCACGATGGCCGGATCGTTCACGTTGTTGACGAAGCGGTAGCGCGGGTGATCGATGCCGAAGGCGAGCGGGGCGCCGCCACGCAGGGCCGCGATGGCCTCGGGCGGCAGCGGGAATCGCAGGAAGTGCACGGAAGAGGTCTTGGCGGCGTCCGAGCGCTCCATGTCCTCGTCGGCTATCGCCATCACGCGGATATCGCCGATCCCGGCGTACACGTGGTGCTCGACGAGGCGCATGTATTTGAGCTGCACCGCGCGCTCGGCGGCATCCTCGAACTCGATCAGCATCGTGGCGCGCCAGTCGGCGCCGCCGGGAATCATCGGGTTGTAGGCGTCGAGCTCGGACTGGATGCCGTCCGGGTCCGTGGTCTTCTCGATGCGCAGCATCTCCATGACCTGGTAGAGCACCGTGAGGCGGCTCTCGAACAGCAGCGACACGTTCTCGCCGATCGGCACGTAGCGTGCCTTCTTCGCGCTGAGCACCTCCGCGCGAAAATGCTCGCGCTCGCGCGTGTAGTCCGCCAGCGCAGGCAGGTCCTGCAGGGTCAATGCCGAAGCCATGTGCTCTCCGGGGGGGTCGGCCCTGGGCCGGCCTTCGTCCCCTCCGGTGCTTCCTGGGGGCCCCGGGTCGCCCCCCCGGGGGGGGGCGGCCGGGCCCCCGGGTGCCTCTCAAATGCCATAGGCCTTGCGCAGCAGCGACAGCGGGTGCAGCGGCTCCCTGTCGTCGCCGAGGCCGTGCGCGATGTGCGAGCCGGCCATCGGGCAGTCGCTGGTGTAGGCGGCCGGGTCGAACTGCTTCACCTGGTTCACCACCGGCTTGACGATCTTCATCGCGCGCTCGAAGGTTTCCTTGCGCACGGCATAGGTGCCGTCGTGGCCCGAGCAGCGCTCGATGGCCTTGACCTCGGTGCCGGGGATCAGCGCCAGCACGTCCCGGGTCTTCAGGCCGATGTTCTGCACGCGCTGGTGGCACGCGACCTGGTAGGCAACCTTGCCGAGGCTGACCGGGAAGTCCGTGTTCAGCAGCCCGGCCTTGTGGCGGTGCACCAGGTACTCGAAGGGATCGAAGATGTTTGCCTTGACCAGTTGCACGTCGGCGTCGTCCGGGAACATCAGCGGCAGTTCCTGCTTGAACATCAGCACGCAGGAGGGCACCGGCGCCACGATGTCCCAGCCGTCGCGGATGGCCTGCACCAGGATCGGGATGTTGTGCTCCTTCAGCGCCGCCACGCTCTGCAGGTCGCCGTGCTCGAGCTTGGGCATGCCGCAGCACCTCTCGCCCTGCACCAGGCGCGTCGGTATGCGGTTGTGTTCGAATACACGCACCAGGTCCTCGCCCATCTGCGGCGTGTTATAGGTGCCGTAGCAGGTGCCGAAGACCGCCACGCGCCCGCGTGTGGGCCCGGCGGGCTGCGGATCCTGCGCGCCGGGCTGGTGTTTCTTCAGCCGCTTCTTCAGGTGATTGGCGTGGTACTGCGGCACCTTGGCCTGGTGGTGCACGCCGAGCACCGCCTCCATGCCCTTGCGCACCACGCCGACCTTGTTCATCGCGTTCACGGTGACGTCGATGACCGGGATACTCGCCAGCGCGCCGACCGTGGTGGTCGCGGTCAGCACCTTGTCGCGCAGCGTGGAGCCTTCCTGCTTGAAGCGGATGGCCTTGGCGCGCAGCATCAGGTGCGGGTAGTCGAGCGCCCACTCGTGCGGCGGCACGTAGGGGCACTTGGTCTGGTAACACAGGTCGCACAGGTAGCACTGGTCGACCACATCGCTGAATCGCGCCTTGTCCACACCGTCCAGTTCCATGGTCGGCGACTCGTCGATCAGGTCGAACAGCACCGGAAAGGAGTCGCACAGGCTCACGCAGCGCCGGCAGCCGTGGCAGATGTCGAACACGCGTTCCAGTTCGGCGAGGCATTTCTGCTCGTCGTAGAACTCCGCGCTCTGCCAGTCGAGCGGGTGACGGGTGGGTGCCTGCAGGCCGCCTTCGCGCAAACTCATGGTTGCATCTCCAGGGTGTCCAGGAATCCGGATTTTCTCGGTATCCCGCGGCGCCGGTCCGGGCCCGGGTGAATGGGAGGGAGCGCCTCGCGACTCTCCCTCCCGCGACGACGTGAAACGCCGTATCAGCCCAGCGCGAGGTGCGCGTCCAGCGTGCGCTGGAACTTGCCCGCGTGGCTGCGCTCGGCCTTGGCCAGGGTCTCGAACCAGTCGGCGATCTCGTCGAAGCCTTCCTCGCGCGCGGTCTTGGCCATGCCCGGGTACATGTCGGTGTACTCGTGGGTCTCGCCCTCGATCGAGGCCTTCAGGTTCTCGACGGTGCCGCCGATGGGCAGGCCGGTGGCCGGATCGCCGACCTGCTCGAGGTATTCGAGGTGGCCGTGCGCGTGGCCGGTCTCGCCCTCGGCGGTCGAGCGGAATACCGCTGCCACGTCCGGGGCGCCTTCGACGTCGGCCTTCTGCCGCGAAGTAAAGGTAACGACGGTTCGCCTGGCTTTCGCCGGCGAAGGCGTCGGCCAGGTTCTTTGCGGTCTTGGAGCCTTTGAGTTGCATTGCTTACCTCCAAATTCTCGTTGCTTGGGTCAGTGCCAGACGACCCGTTCCGGGTGTTCAAGCGGGCTCAGCATAACTCTCGACCGATAAATTACAACAGGTATTCCCTATTTGCTCGATAGATATCATCTATCAAAAGGGGGCGGCCTCTCACGCGCGCGGGCCCCAGCGCGGCACCAGTTCGTGCGGCAGGCCGAGGCAATCGAGGGCGCGCCCCACGGTCTGGTCGATCACCTCGTCCAGGGTCTGGTGCCCGTGGTAGAAGGCCGGCGAGGGTGGCAGGATCAGCGCGCCGTAATCGGTGGCGCGCAGCATCAGCTCGAGGTGGCCCTTGTGCAGCGGAGTCTCGCGCACCATCAGCACCAGCCGGCGGCGCTCCTTCAGGGTGACGTCCGCCGCGCGCAGCATCAGGTTCTCGGCGTAGCAGTTCGCGATGCCCGACAGCGTGCGGATGCTGCACGGCGCCACGATCATGCCGTGGGTGAGGAACGAGCCGCTGGCGATCGAGGCGGCGAGGTTGTCGTGGCGATGCCAGACGTCGCACAGCCCGCGCAATTCGTCGAGGCGCCAGTCGGTTTCGACGGCGAGCGTGCGCGCGCCGCCTTCGCTCACGACCAGGTGGGTCTCCACGCCGCCGAGCGCGCGCAGCTGTTGCAGCAGGCGCACGCCGTAGATGACGCCGCTGGCGCCGCTGATGCCGACGATGATCCTGCGCTTCATGCCAACCTCCGTGAACAGCGCGCAGTATACGCGTCGGGCGCCGCGGCGGATGCGGCCCGCGCCGACCGCCGCTGCGCCGCCGATGGCCACTGCCGGGGCGCGCATGGGAGCGGGCCGTTGCGCTAGACTTCCCGCCCTTGTGACCCTGATCGAGCGACGAGCCCGCCCCATGTTCCAGATCCATAGTCGCGTTCGCGCGCTGCTCCCCCTCCTGTTCCTGCTGCTGGCGTGCGCGGGCGCCCCTGGCGCGCGCGCCGCCGGCGCAGCCAGCGCCGATGCCGTGGCCGCGACGCCGACGCTCGAGGCCATGGAGCGTCAGCTCGAGGTCTACCGCGCCGGCAAGGCAGAGGATCCGCAGAATGCGCGACTCGTGGAGATCTATCTCGAGAACGTGCAGAACCTGCACAAGGTCGCGGAAAACCGCGAGAACCAGGCCCGCTACGAGCGGCTGTTCCAGGAGTCCCCGGCCAAGGTCGCGCGCTACACGGCGGAGCTGAACGACCTGCAGCGCCAGGCGCGATCCGCCAAGGGGCTCGGGCAGGGTGTGGCGGTCGAGCGCCTGGAGCGGCTGCTGCGCGAGACCCGCACCCGGCTCGCGGATCTGCGCGCCCGGGAAGCCAGCCTGAACAACACCGCGAACAGCCTGCAGGGGCGGGTGGAATCGTCGCGCCAGGAGCTGAAGGCCACGCTCGCCGCGACCGAACCCGCCGACAAGGCGCCCGGCAGGGTGGCCGGCGAGAGCGAGGCGATGAGCCAGGCGCGCATGGACCAGTGGCTGGTCGACCGCGAGCTGAAAGCCAGCCGCATCGCACGCCTCGAGACCGAGGCGCGCACGATTCCCGAGCGGCTGGGCGCGGTGCAGGCGGAATTGAAGCTCGTCACCGCGCAGCGCGAGCAGGCCGAGAAGTTCCTGGCCGAACTGCTCGGCATGGACAACCTCAAGCGCATAGGCGAGGCGGAACAGCTGCGCGAGGCGGTGCGCGCGCAACTGGCCGAGCCCGGGTCGGCGCATCCGGCGATCGTGGCGCTGCGCGAGGAGATCGCCGCGCTCAGCGACGAGTACGTCACCGTGGTCGCCCGCTCGGAGTCGGTTGGCGCGGACGTGGATCGCGCGACGGCGCAGCTCGCCGAGGTCAGCAGCGCCTACGACAGCATCCGTCAGCAACTCGAGATCGCGGCGCTGAGCGACGCGCTCGGGCCGGTGCTGATGGAGCAGTATGCGAAGCTCGGCAGCTACGAGCAGCCCGCGCGCAACCTGAGAGCTACGGCCGAGTTGCTGTCGCGCACGCGCCTGCGCGAGTTCCAGGTGGCGCGGATGCTGTCGGCGGAGGTTCAGTCGCGCGAGACGGTCTATCGCGCGCTGGAAGCCGACACGGAGGTGTCGGCGGCCGAGCTCGCCGCCGCGGTGGCCGAGGCCGACCGTCTGTTGAGTGCCAGGAACCGGCTGCTGGAGTCGCTCAACCGCACCTACATGGTCTTGACCGGGCAGATCGTGGACCTGGAACAGGCCTATCGCGAGCAGTCCGAGGTGGCCGCGAAGTTCCGCGAGCTCGTTGACCGTAACCTGATCTGGATGAAATCGCATCCGAAGCTCGGCCTCGCGGACTTCATCGCCTGGCCGCGCGCCACCGCCGGGCTGCTCGCGGCGCAGGACTGGTCGGGCTTCGGCAGCCAGCTGCTCACGCACGCGCTGGCGCACCCGGCCAGCGCGTCGCTCGCGCTGCTGGTGCTGGTGCTGGTCTCGTGGTACCGCAAGCCCCTGGCCGATCGGCTTGCGGCGATCAGCCTGCGCCGCGTGGGCTGGCGCGACTACCGCTATCGCATGGGCCTGATGGCGTTCGGCATCCACCTGCTGGTCGCCTTGCCGGTGCCGCTGCTGCTGCTCTGGGCCAGCTGGCTGTTGGCACAGATCGAGGGCGACAGTCCGCTCGCGCGCGCGCTGTCGGACGCCTCGTACCGGACCGCCGGCCTCAGCTACCTGTACCTGGTGATCCTGCAGGCGATGGGGACGGACGGCTTCGCGCGCGGACATCTGCGCTGGAAGACCGCGCGGGTGCTGAGCGTGCGCCGCCTGCTGCGCGCCGGGTTGTGGGTGATGCTGCCGCTTGCGTTCGTCTCGACGACCGTGGCGCTGCTCGCGGGTGCCACGGCGGCGAGCCAGGCGTATCGCGTGACCGGGTTGATGGTCACCGTCGCGTTCTTCGTCTTCCTGGTGCTCATACTGCGCGCCGGACGCGATATGTTCGACTCCGCGTTCTACTCGCGCGGGCACCCGATGCTGTCGCGCGTCGGATGGATCCTGCTGGTAACGATCGTCGTCGCGCAACCGCTGGTGGTGCTGCTCGACGTGCAGGGCTATCACTTCACGGCGCGCGAGTTGCAGCTGCGCGTGTTCCTCAGCAGCGTGGTGCTGGTGGCGGCCAAGATGCTGCTCGACGCCGGCCTGCTCGGGCTGACCATCGCCGCGCGGCGTTCGCTGGCGGCAGCACACGATACGGTGGCGCAGGAGGAGCCGGCGAACGTCGGCGGCACCGCGCCGCCGCCGCGCGCCGCCGGCGATGCATTCGAGGAGATCGACCTCGAGAAGATGAACGCGAGCGCCGTGGCGCTGCTGCAGGTGGCGGTCGCGGGCGCGGCGGTGCTGCTGATGGTGCTGATCTGGCAGCAGTTCTTCACGGCGCTGTCGATCTTCGACAGCGTGGCGCTGTGGAGCTATGCCGACACCGTCGACGGCAAGGAAACCGTGTCCACGGTGTCCGCATTCGACGCGGGCGGCGCGCTGCTGGTGATGGCGCTCGGCATGGTGCTGGCCTCCGGCATCCCCTCGCTGATCGGCATCGTGTTCTACAGCGTGATCACCGAGAAGGGGGTGCTGTACGCGATCCAGACCGTGATCCGTTACGTGATCGCCGTGCTCGCGGCGTTTTTCGCGCTGCAGATGCTCGGCTTCGGCTGGTCGAAGCTGCAGTGGATGGCCGCGGGCCTCTCGGTCGGCCTGGGCTTCGGGTTGCAGGCGATCTTCGCCAACTTCTTCTCCGGCCTGATCATGCTGTTCGAGCGCCCCGTGCGCATCGGCGACGTGATCACGCTGGGCGAGTTCAGCGGCACGATCAACCGCATCCGCATGCGCGCCACCACGATCACCGATTTCGACAACCGCGAGATCATCGTGCCGAACCAGATGTTCGTCACCGAGCGGCTGATCAACTGGACGCTGTCGTCCTCCGTGGTGCGGTTCAGCTTCGACGTGGGCGTGTCCTACGACGCCGATCCGCGCGTGGTTCGCGAGACGCTGCTCGAGATCCTGCATGCCGATCCGCGCGTGATGAAGGAGCCGGCGCCGAATGTGATCTTCCGCGAATTCGGTCCGAGTTCGCTGAACATGCGCTGCTTTGCGCACGTGGAGGACGTTTCGGTGCGCCTCCAGGTGCAGAACGATCTGCACATGCGCATCGCCGAGGTGTTCCGCGACAAGGGCATCGAGATCGCCTACCCGCAGATGGACCTGCACCTGCGCTCGGTGGACGGGGGCGGGAAGCCGTCCCTGGCCGCCCCCTGCGCGGGCGCCGCGGTAAACGGAGAAACCGAATGACCGCGATGGAACCGCGGATGCCCGTCGTTGCCGCGGGCGCCGGACGTCGACGGCAGCTGCTGCTCGCCGCCGCGGTGATCGCGGCAGGCTGCCTGGTCGCGATCCTCCTCTACGCCACGCGTCCGGTGCTGCAGCCGCAGCAGCTCGAGCGTCCGCTGCTCGCCGTGCGCACGGTGCGGGCGGTCCCGGTCGACGTGCCGCTCATCGTCCGCTCGCAGGGCGCGGTGGCTCCACACACCGAGGCGGAGCTGATCCCGGAAGTCTCGGGGCGGGTGGTCTGGATGTCGCCCTCGTTGCGCTCGGGCGGGCGCTTCGCCGCCGGCGAGCTGCTGCTGCGCATCGACGACAGCGATTACCGCAGCGGCGTCGGCGCCGCCGAGGCTGTGCTGATGCGCGCGCAGGCCGAGGCGGAATTCGCGCGTTTCGAGTCCGAGCGCATGGCGACGCTGCTGGGGCGCGAGCTGGCGAGCCGCTCGCAGGCCGAGAACGCATCGCGCGCCCGCCGCGTCGCGGAGTCGGTATTGAAGGAGGCCGAGGTCGCCCTCGAGCGCGCGCGGCTGGACCTCGCGCGCACCGCCATCAGCGCGCCATTCAGCGGTCGGGTGCGCAGCGCGCGCGTCGACATCGGACAGACGCTCAGCCGTGGCGACAGGATCGCCACGCTCTACGCCACCGATTACATGGAGGTCCGCCTGCCGATCGCCGACCGCCAGCTCGCCTTCCTCGATCCGGCGCTGATCCGCAGTGGCATCGCCGCCGGCGGCGATGCGGCGCCGGTCAACCTGCATGCCGAGTTCGGCGGCCAGCGCTGGAGCTGGGAGGGTCGCATCGTGCGCACGGAGGGCGAGATCGATGCGGCCAGCCGCATGGTGCACGTCGTGGCGCGCGTGGAGAACCCGGACGCGCCCGACCAGGCGCCGCTGCCGGTCGGATTGTTCGTGCAGGCCGAGATCCGCGGCCAGACCGCGCGCGGGGTGATCGAATTGCCGCGCGCCGCGTTGCGCGACGGCGACCGCGTGCTGGTGGTGGACGCCGAGGACCGCCTGCGCTTTCGTGCCGTGACGCTGCTGCGCGCCGACCGCGATACCGTGCTGGTCAGCTCCGGCATCGAGGCCGGCGAGCGCGTGTGCATCTCGCCGCTGCAACTGGTGGTGGACGGCATGCAGGTGGCGCCGCTCGCGGACGACGCGGGCGCGGAGTCCTGATCCGATGCAACGCCTCATCGCCTGGTGGGTCGACAACCCGGTAGCGGCCAACCTGCTGATGCTGCTGTTCGTTGCCGGCGGCCTGATCTCGCTGTCGCAGTTGCGCAAGGAGGAGTTCCCCAATCTCGAGATGGATTACATCCAGATCACCGTGCCCTACCTCGGCGCGGCGCCGGAGGAAGTCGAGGCCGGGGTGTGCCTGCGCATCGAGGAGGCCATCGAAGGCACCGAGGGCATCAGGAAGATCACGACCTCCGCGGCGGAAGGGCTGTGCTCGGTGCTGGTGCAACTGCACCACGACGCCAACAAGAGCAAGGCGCTCGACGACGTCAACGCGCGGGTCTACGCCATCAACACCTTCCCGGTCGAGGCCGAGCGGCCGGTGATCAACGAGGTCACGGTGATGACGACCGTGATGGAGCTCGCGATCTCGGGCAACACCGACGAGCGCGCGCTGAAGGAACTGGCCGAGGAGGTGCGCGAGGAGCTCACGGAGGATCCGCGCATCAGCCAGGTGCGCCTCCAGTACGCGCGGCCCTACGAGATCGCGGTCGAGGTTTCGGAACGCACGCTGCGGCAATACGGGCTCACCTTCGACCGCATCGCGCAGGCGATCCGCGACGCCAGCCTCGACGTGCCGGGCGGACTGGTGAAGAGCGCCGGCGGCGAGATCCTGCTGCGCGCCAAGGGGCAGCGCTACACGGGCGAGGAATTCCGCGATATCGTGGTGACGAAGCGCGCCGACGGCACCGCGCTGCGGCTCGGCGAGATCGCGACCCTGGTCGACGGCTTCGAGGACACCGACCTGCGCGTGCGCTACGACGGCAAGCCCGCGCTGTTGCTGCAGGTCTCGCGCGTCGGCGAGGAAGACACGCTGGAAATCGCCCGCGCCGTCAAGGACTACCTCGGGCGCAAGCGCGCGCAGCTGCCCGAGGGCATGGCGATCGACATCTCGCGCGACGAGTCGCAGGACCTGGTCGATCGCCTCGACGCGCTGCTGGGCAACGCCTGGAGCGGCCTTGCGCTGGTGGTCGTGGTGCTGGCGCTCTTCCTGCGCCTGCGCATCGCGCTGTGGGTGAGCGTGGGAATGCCGGTCGCGATGCTCGGTGCGCTCGCGATGTTTCCCGCGGCGGGCCTCACGATCAGCTCGCTGTCGCTGATGGGCTTCCTGCTGGTGCTGGGCATCATCGTCGACGACGCCACCGTCGTGGGCGAGCGCGTGCACGCCTTCGAGCTCGAGGGCATGGCGCCGCGCGAGGCGGCCATACGCGGCACGAGCGAGGTCTCGGTGCCGGTCATCTTCGGCGTGCTCACGACGCAGGCGGCGTTCCTGCCGATCGTCACTCTCGAGGGCGGCATGGCGTCGTTCTTTGCCGCGGTGGGCCTGACCGTGGTGCTGTGCCTGTGCTTCAGCCTGCTCGAATCGCAACTCGTCCTGCCCGCGCACCTCGCCCGCCAGACGGTGCGCAGGGCCGGCGCGCGCGACGAGAACTGGCTGGAGCGCTTGCAGGACCGCATATCCGCGCGCCTGGAGCGTCTCATCGCCGACAGCTATCTGCCTCTGATACGCCGCGCGATAGCCCATCGCTACGTGGTGTGCGCGATCGGCGTGGCCGTCATGATCGTCATGGCCGGCCTGCTCGCGAGCGGGCGCATCGTGTTCCAGTATTTTCCGTCGGTCGAGGGTGACCGCCTGTTCGCCTCGCTGACCATGCCGGAGGGAACCCCTGCCGAGGTGACGCAGCAGGCCGCCCGCCGGCTGGAAGCCTCGGCCGAGGCGCTGCGCGAGCGCCTCGATCGGGGGCGCCGTGACGACGCGGAGCCTTCGGCCGTGCGGCACGTCATGGCCTCGGTGGGCAAGCGTGTCGGTCGCGGTTCGCTCGGTTCCGACGCCGGCGAGGGCAGCCACGTCGCGGAAGTGCTGGTGGAGCTGCGCCCCTATGCCGAGCGCGGCGGGATGGGCTCGGCGGAGGCGGCCGCGCTGTGGCGCGAGCTCACCGGTCCGATTCCCGATGCGCTGGAGCTGACGTTCACCGCGGAGGCCTTCAGCGCGGGCAAGCCGATCGACATCGAGCTGCGTGGTCGCGACGTGCGGCAGCTCGGCGAGGCGGCGGCCGAACTGCGCGAGAGACTGGCGCGCTACGACGGTGTGTTCGACGTGAGCGACACCTATCGCGCGGGCAAGCAGGAGATCCTGCTCGCGATCCGCTCCGAGGCCGAGCTGCTCGGGCTGTCGCAGCGCGACCTCGGCCGCCAGGTGCGGCAGGCGTTCTACGGCGAGGAAGCGCAACGCGTGCAGCGCGGACGCGATGATGTGCGCGTGATGGTGAGGCTGCCGCAAGCGGAGCGGGTGTCGCTGGGCGACCTGGAGAACATGCGCATCCGCACGGCGCAAGGCGTCGAGGTTCCCTCGATGAGCGTGGCCGAGACCACGGTCGGACGCGGTCACTCCACCATACGCCGCGTGGACGGACAGCGCGTGGTGAACGTTCAGGGTGATGTGGATCGCGAGGTGGTGGTGCCGGAAAAGGTGCTGGCGTCGGTGGCCGCTACCGAGTTTCCGCGCCTGGAGGCGAAATTCCCCGGCATCTCCTTCGCGCTCGCCGGCGAGGCGGAGGAGCGCGCCGAGGCGATGGGCAGCCTCGTGGGGATGACGCTGCTGGCGCTGCTGATCATCTACGCGCTGCTCGCCGTGCCGCTGCATTCCTACCTGCAGCCCTTCGTCATCATGAGCGCCATCCCGTTCGGCGTCATCGGTGCGCTGCTGGGGCACCTGATCATGGGGCAGGCGCTCGCCTTCTTCTCGCTGCTCGGCATCGTGGCGCTGTCGGGCGTGGTGGTGAACGCGAGCCTGGTGCTGGTCGACTACGTCAACCAGCAGCGCCTGGCGGGGGTGGCGGTGGAGGAGGCGGTGCTGCGCGCCGGCGCGGTGCGCTTTCGCCCGATCCTGCTCACCTCCGCGACCACCTTCATCGGGCTGGCGCCGCTGATGGCCACGGCGGACATATCGACCATGATGTTCGTGCCGCTGGCGATATCGCTCGCCTTCGGCGTGCTGTTCGCAACCGTGATCACGCTGCTGCTGGTGCCGGCGCTGTACCTGATCCTGGAGGATTTCCTCGGCTGGACGCGCGCGTTGCGCGCGCCGGTGACCGGGTGAGGCAGGCTACAATGACCTTCCCCGGGCTCGACGCGACGGGTATCGCCATGATCGACGAAGCTGCTCCGCCGGCAGCGCCAGGGCCGGCTGCCGCTCCGCCCACGCCGCACGCACCTGCCGGTGCGGAACAGGGGCGCATCGTGCGCTGGTTCTTCTTCGGCGTGTTCGCGTTCCTGATCTACCAGCTGCTGCTGATCCTGTCGCTGTTCTCGGACGCCATCATCTGGTCGGCGTCGCTCGCGCTGGTCTGCTTCCCGATCCACAAGTTCCTGCAGGCGCGCCTGCCCTCGCGCGACGGCGCCGCCGCGGCGCTGAGCACGCTGGCGGTGCTGTTGCTGGTGCTGGTGCCCACACTGTTCGTGCTCGGGGTGGTGGTGCGCCAGTCCGCGGAGCTCTACCCGACGGTGCGCGGCTGGGTCGCTGCGTTCCAGTCGCCCGATGGCGCCTTTTCGACGGGCCTGCTGCCCGGATTCCTGCAGGGCTACTGGCAGCGGCTGAGCGAGTTCGCCGGACAGAGCAGCCTGTTCGCGCAGTTCGACCTGCAGGAATTCATGCTCGGCAACATCAATGCGGCCAGCGCGAAGATCGCCAATGTCGGCGCCGTCATGGCCCGCAACATCCTGCTCGGGGTGGTCAACCTGCTGCTGATCCAGGTGCTGCTGTTCTTCTGCTTTCGCGACGGCGAACGCTTCCTGCACTGGCTGTTCGACACCGTGCCCATGCCGGTGGCGCAGGCGCAGTCGATCGCGCTGCGCATCTACCAGACCGTCACGGCGGTGATTCGCGGTGCGCTGCTGACCGCGGTGATACAGGGCCTGCTGGCGATGATCGGTTACCAGATCGCCGGGGTGCCGCTCGCGGTGTTCTTCGGCGTGATGACCGGTTTCGCCGCCATGATCCCGGTCGTGGGCGCCGGACTGGTGTGGGCGCCGATCGGCGTCTTCATCTTCATGAAGTCACCCGCCTGGGGTGTGTTCGTGTTCGCGTGGGGTTTCTTCCTCGTGAGCCTCGCCGACAACGTGCTGAAGCCCATCCTGATCGGCAGCCGCGCGCGCATGCCGATCCTGCTGATCTTTTGCGGCATCATCGGCGGCGCGAGCGTCTACGGGGTCACCGGCCTGATCATCGGGCCGATCGTGATCGCGAGCCTGCTCGCCTTCGTCACGATCTACCGCGAGCACTACTCGCCCGAATCCGGTGGCCCCGCGGCGGCAGCGCCATTCCCCGTCGGCGAAGGCGCGTCGCAAGACGCCCTGGTTAGCGGCGACGACGCGACGGGCAGGTCGTAGGAGCGGCCGATGGCCGCGATGTCGTGAGCACGGCGCGTATCGATCACCGTAGCGCAATTGTTTGCGAAACCCGCGACAGCTCGGTACGCGTGGTGCCGGCAATCCCGAGGATGTAATCCGCACCCAGCACCATCGATGGTGTGCGAAAGCCCGGCCGGGCGACCCCGGTGCTCGCCACCCGGCAGGCGATGTCCCATGCCGTGATCGCCGTGAGCGCATAGCCCTCCGGCGTTTCGATACGCGCAGCCGCGGTCTTGCCGGCGCCATTGCGCACCTCGCCCCACAGCAGCGATCGTCCGCGCCGGCGCGCCGCGGCATCCGGACCCGCGGGGCCGGCATCGACGATGCGCTGAAGCACCTTGCGCACCATGGCGGAGCCCGTCACGCCGGGCAGCGCGCTCGCGGCCTGCGATATCCATCGCAGCGGCAGCGGTGCCGCCATGTAGACCGCGATGTCGGGAATGCCGGTCGAGTGGTAGGCGGTGGCCACGTCGCCCCAGGCAATGCACATCGCGGGGACGGGGCCGCGGCCGAAATCGATGTTGCGCTGCGCGAACCCGGCGGGTGCGGCGATGATGCGACCGTCCGCGCGGATCCTGCTGCCGCGATGCAGGTTCTCGATCATCGTGGTCGCGGTGCCGTGCGAGGGGCTCCCGAGGGCCTGGAAGGCCAGCGTCAGGCGGTCGCTGGGCGGCGGCCTCGGTGCCAGGCGTCGCTCGGCCGGTAGCGACCCGGGCATCACCACCCGGCGCGCGCGCGTGGTCCATGGGCCAGATCCTCGAGACATCGATCGCCCGTGATGTAGGTAGTGACGCCGCGCCCGGGTGCGCACGAACGGTCCCGCGCAGTTGATCACCACGCCGATGTCGTGGAGGTTGCTCGCCACGGCATACGCGTCGTCGACCGGGAACACGCGCAGCGCCAGCCCGGTACGCTCGGCCAGCGGCCGCAGCGTCGCCTCCGTGCGGCCGGCGAGGACCGGTGTCGCACCCGCGGCAACGGCGCGTTCGATGATGAGCCCCGCGGTGTAGCCGTTGGCGCCGTAGATCATGATGTCGTCATGCATCGGGCTTGTCCTGCGCCGCCAGTGGAAGCGGTGATACGGAGTAATGCGCCGCCGGGCGGATTCCCGCCGGCGCCCAGTCCCGGACCACGGCAGTATGCGCGTGCAGCTCGCGCCGCGCATCCACGACCACGTCGCGCGCGCGGCGCTGCCGTTGGGCGCCCCCGAGCCCGCCACCACCGCGTCGGCTGCACGATGGTCGCCAGCATAGCCCAACTGTGGCGAACGGCCGATGCCGGCCAAGCGCTGCGATGTCGACCATGACGCCCCATGCGGCGTGGTTGCGCGTGGCGCATCTAGCCACAACAATGCCGGCTCGGTTGGGTGAGCGAGGACTACTGCGATGTTGCCTGCACCGGCTGTGTTGTCGCGGCATTACCCGGCGCTCGCGCGCGCCTGCGCACCGGGCGGACGACGCCATGCGGCGGCGATGACGTGACGAGCGGACACGCCATGTCGAGCCTGGCGGCAATCGTCTGCCTGGTGTTGCTGTGCGGCGCGGCGTATGGCGGCACGTTCCCCGGTGTACCCGGCGAGGTGGAGACGTACCTCGCGGCGCGCGAGCGGCGCGAGCCGGGCATCACGCCGGGAGCCGAACGGGCGGTGCGCTGGGCCGGCGGCGAACCGGGCCGGACGCCGCTCGCGCTGGTCTACCTGCACGGCTACTCGGCGACGCGGCAGGAAGTGTTCCCGCTGGTCGAGCGGGTGGGCGAGGCGCTCGGCGCAAACCAGTTCTTCACACGCCTCACCGGCCACGGGCGCGATGGCGCGGCGATGCTGGAGGGTTCCGTGGCGGCGTGGCAGCAGGACACGCTGGAAGCGCTGGCCATCGGGCGCGCCATCGGCGAGCGTGTCGTGCTGCTGTCGACGTCCACGGGCGGCACGCTGTCGACCTGGGCGGCGAGCCGCTCGCACGACGACTCGCTGGCCGCGCTGGTGATGATCTCGCCCAATTTCGCGCCGCGTGACCGCACGCTGTACCTGCTCGACTGGCCGGTGCTCGGGCCGGCGCTGCTCGGCTATCTCGGCGACGATTACCGCAGCTGGCAGCCGCACAATGCACGGCAGGCCCGCTACTGGACGTGGAGTTATCCCTACCGGGCGTTGCCGCAACTGGTGCGGCTCGTGAAGGACGTTGCGGCGATCGACAAGTCCGCGATCGGCGTCCCGACGCTGATGATCTACTCCCCGGCGGACCGGGTGATCGATCCGGCCGCGGTGGCCGATGCGTTTGCCGAGTGGGGCGGGGAGCGCAAGCGGCTGGTCGCCTTCGAGCGCTCCGGCGACCCGTCGCAGCACGTGCTCGCGGGGGACATCCTGTCGCCGGGGAGCACCGACGAGCTTGCGCGGATGATCAGTGCCTTCCTGTCCGGGCTCGCGGATTCGTGAGGGTGGCGCCGGCGCGGCAGGTGTTGCCGCTCAGGTCGCGGCGAGTTCGCGAAAGTCCAGGGCGTAGCGGCGCAACTTCGAGCCGAGCCGCGCGCGCTGGCGCTCGGTGAGCGTGCGGTCGAGCTCCGCCAGCATCGTCACGACGACTTCGCTGTTGGCCGCGTAGCGCGCCCGGTAGGCGGGGTCCCAGCCGTCTTCGGGGTGCATCAGCAGGCGCGCCAGCCTCGCCCCGTAGTGCGGATCCGCCGTGTGCGTGTCGACGAGCTGTCGCAAGCGTTCGCGAAAGCCCGCGCGGTTCGCGATCCAGTCACAGCCGTTGGCATCGATGGCCTGCAACTGCTCGCGCACCAGCGTCCGCTGCTCCGGACCCAGACGACCCAGCCAGTCGCCCAGCGCGGAAACCACCGCCTGCTCGCGGTTGCGCCTGCGCTCCTCGTCGCCGATGTCGCAGTACTCCCGCCGCAGCTCCTCGTCACGTTCGGCCAGGGCGGCGAAGAACTCCTCGCGCTGCGCCGGATCGAGACTCGCGAGCCAGCGTGCGGCTGCGGGTGCGAAGCCCGCGACCGTATCGCGCCACAATGCCTCGAGACCGATGCGCGCGGCATCGATGGCGCCGGCGCCCATCGGCTGCGCCATGTCATCTGCCAGCGTCTCGAGGAATTCGGCGTAAGCCGGCAGTGCCGCGCCGCGGTGCCAGGCGTGGAGCTCGCGCAGCGAGGCGCGCAGCGCGCCGGCCTGCTCGTCGTCCAGGGTGACCTCGCTGGCGAGCTGGAAGTAGAGCAGGGTATCCATGCGATCGTAGATCAGGCGCGTGCCGCAGGCGGACAGCGCCAGCGCGAACAGCACCACCAGTGCGATTCGCTGCAGCTGTCCGAGACTCATGCCGGTGCTGGTCGCCATGTTGCTTTTACGGCTCGATGCCCCTGCGCGGATCAGCGCGTGCCGGCGCTTGCCCCGCGGCGCCGGCATGTCGCACCCGATCCCGGGTCCAGGACCGTCGCCTGCCCGCAGGCGCATTTGACCGGCTGCCGCGTCGTCGGATATACGATGGCGCGCGACGCTTGCCCCCCGGGAAGGAGCCTGCCATGCGAAGCCTGAAGACATGCCTGTGGATCCTGATGGCCGCAGCGCTGAGCGCCTGCGGCGTCAACCCCGTGACGGGCGACAAGGAGATCCAGTTCGTTTCCGAAGCCCAGGAAGTGAAGATGGGCGAGCAGTACTACGCGCCGACCCGCCAGAGCGAGGGCGGCGATTTCACCGTGATGCCCGAACTGACGGATTACGTGAATGCAGTGGGGCAGAAACTTGCGGCGGTAGCCGATCGCAAGCTGCCTTACGAGTTCGTCGTGCTCAACAGCTCGGTGCCCAACGCCTGGGCCCTTCCCGGTGGCAAGATCGCGGTCAACAGGGGGCTGCTCACCGAATTGCAGAACGAGGCCGAGCTCGCGGCGGTGCTCGGCCACGAGATCGTGCACGCGGCGGCCCGTCATGGCGCCAAGGCGCAGGAGCGCGGCACCCTGCTGCAGGTCGGCATGGCGGCGGCGCAGATCGGCGCGGCCATCGGCGGCGTCGACCAGAACACGGCCAACCTGGCCATCCAGGGCGCGGGCGTCGGTGCCCAGATGATCCAGCAGAAGTACAGCCGCGAACAGGAGCTCGATGGTGACCGCTACGGCATGAAGTACATGAAAGCCGCCGGTTATGATCCCTGGGGCGCGGTCACGCTGCAGGAAAGCTTCGTGCGCCTGTCCGAGAGCGGCGCCAAAAAGCAGGGCTGGCTGGAGGGTCTGTTCGCCTCGCACCCGCCCTCGGCCGAGCGCGTTGCGCAGAACCGTGTCGCTGCCGAACAGCTCGGCCGCGGCGGGGAACTGGGGGCCGAACGCTACGCGGCGCAGTTGAAGCCGCTGCGCGCCATCAAGCCGGCGTACGACAAGTACGACAAGGCGATCGCGGCGGCGCGCAGGAAGGATTTCGCATCGGCGAGGTCGTTGACCGGGGAGGCCATCCAGTTGCTGCCGCGCGAAGGCCGCTTCCATGAACTGCTGGGCGAGCTGGCGCTCGCGGAGAAAAACCCCGGCGCCGCGATACCGCATTACCAGAAAGCCATGGCGCTGAATCCGGGCTACTTCGGTTCCTGGCTGGGTGGCGGCGTGGCCCAGTTGCAGGGCGGCAACAAGGCCAAGGCGGAAGAGTGGCTCAACCGGAGCGTCGAGCTCCTGCCCACGGCGCCGGCGGCCTACTACCTCGGCAACATTGCGCGCGATCGCGGCGACGGGGCCAGGGCCATGTCCTACTATCGCGCGGCCGCGAAATCCAGCAGTCCCATCGGCCAGGCAGCGGCGGTGGAGTTCGTGCGCATGGACCTGCCGCAGAATCCGGGCAACTACGTGACGGCGAAGGGGCAGTTCGATGCCGAGGGTCGTTTGTTCGCCGTCGTCGGCAACCGCGCGCCGGTGCCCCTGCGCGACGTGCAGCTCACGCCGGTGCTGGTGAACAACGCCGGGCGGGTCGTGCAGCAGGGCTCGCCGGTGCGGCTGCGGGGCACGCTCGAGCCCGGCGGGCAAACGGCCGTGCCCGCGGGCGTCGGCAGCATTGCGCGGGAACAGCTCCCCTACGTGCGCTTCCACGTCGACGGTGCGCGCGTGGCGCAATGAAGCCCTGATCGGGTTCGATCGAAAAGGGCACGATAACAAGCAGTTCAATGACGGAGCGCGGCATGAGCACGGCAGAGCTGATTCCCTGGGGCGATCCCGCTTTCTGGCAAAACCCGCATCCGGTGCTCGCCGGATTTCGCGCGAAGCATCGCACCGCCCTCACGGATACGGGCCAGCTCGCCGTGCTGCGCTGGGATGATGCCGAGTGGGCAATCCGCGGGCACGATTTCATCAACGAGGGTATCGAGCGGCTCGAAGCCCGCGGTTTCCGCTCCGGTGATCCGCTGCACACCTGGCGCAGCCACGCGCTGGGCATCATGGAGGGTCCCGATCACACGCGCATCCGCAAGCTGGTCACCGGTGCGATGTCCAGGCGC
This sequence comes from Gammaproteobacteria bacterium, assembly GCA_016718385.1. GTDB lineage: Bacteria > Pseudomonadota > Gammaproteobacteria > Pseudomonadales > UBA5518 > UBA5518. The sequence continues at coordinate 558,171 of JADKDK010000002.1, read as the reverse complement.
AATATGGAGCCGCTGCGCCCGTTGATCCGCGGCATCGCGGGTCAATTGATCGACAGGTTACCAAGGACGGGCAGCGTCGATATCCAGCGCGGCTTCACCGCGCAGTTGCCGCGCCTGGTGATGATGGAGTTCCTCGACATCGGTGCCGACGAGCTCATGGGCTCGATGGGGCCGCTCGCCGACGCGCGCATAGCGGACTGCTTCGGGCAGAACGTCACGCAGGCAATGCGCGACAAGGCCAACGGCGCCATCCGGATGGTCATGGACCACGTGGCATCGCTCTACGATAAGCGGCGCCGCGAGCCGCGCGACGACCTGCTCACCAGCCTGCTCGAGGCGCACGACGATCGCGGCGCGCTCTCGATGCCCGAGCTGATCACGCTGTTTTCCACGATCTTCGGATCGGGGAGCACGACCGCCGGTACCCTGGACGCCGGCCTGCTGGAGCTGGCGCTGCATCCGGAACAGCAGGCGCTGTTTCGCAGCGACCCGGGGAAATGGAAACGCGGCGTGTGCGAAGAAACGCTGCGCATGCATCCCGGCATCGCGGAGATGCCGCAAAAGGCCGCGCACGATTTCGAGGCATTCGGCCATTGCTTTCGCGCGAACGACACGATCATGATTCCGCTGCACTCGCCCAACCGCGACCCGCAGCGCTGGCAGGATCCCGAGGAATTCAGGATCACCCGCGATCCGGACGTGTGGCACCTGTCGTTCGGCATCGGTGCGCACTTCTGCCTCGGGCAGGCGATGGCGAGATACACCATCGAGGAGGCGCTGGCGGTCTTCGTCGAGCGCTGCCGGTCATTCGAACTGGCGCAACGGCCCGAGTGGGAGCCCTGCGTGATGGAGAACCGGCTACGCTCGCTCGCGCTGAACGTGGTCATGGATTGAAGCGGCTGGAAACGGCGCATTTTTCGACTCATCGAGGCAACGTCATGATCGACAGCACGCGTGCTCTGCAGTTCCTTTTTCTGGCTCTCCTCCTGCTGCCGGGTGGCGCGCGCCCTGCGCAGGCGGGTCCGACGGATCCCGTGACCGTGTCCCTGCCGCCGGAGGTGCCGGGCGAGGCCTTCGTGCCCGGCACGCGCCTGCTCGGAGAGCTGCCCGGCGCGCCCTTCGTGGAGGAGGAGTTCTTCGTCGAGGGGCACGCGACGCTGTTCAATTACGCGCACAACCCGCCGCTCGGCCCGACGGACCTGGCGGTGATCGATGCCGAGGTGCCGTACCGGACGCGGATGATCGTGCGCCGTCCCGCGGACCCGCGGGACTTCAACGGTACAGTCGTGATCGAGTGGTGGAACTCCACCGCCGGATTCGATGGCGCCCCGGTGTGGGACCAGTCGGCGGAGTATTTCGCACGCCGCGGCATCGCTTACGTCGGTGTCAGCAACAGCACGACCGCCATCGCTTTTCTTTCCGGCGGCTGCCGCGTATTCGGCGTGTTGCCGCCGTCCTGCGGATCGCGCTACGCGACGCTGTCGCTGCCCGAGAACGGGCTGGCCTACGAGATGATGAGCCAGATCGCAAACCTGCTGAAGAGCGACGATCCGCACAACCCCCTGCCGCAGGCATACCGGGTACGACGCCTGTTTCATGCGGGCGAGTCACAGCAGGCGGGTTCGGTCATCACCTATGCGAGCGCCTTCCACCTCGAGGACGTCAACGACGGCTATTTCATCCAGTCGAACGTCCATGCGCGCCCGATCAACTTCGGTCCGCGCTGCGGTGATGCCGGTGTGCCCGCGTTTCCGGGATGCACGCCGCGACTCGCACACCCCGACACCCTGGTGCGGACCGACCTGCCGGTGCCCGTCTACCAGGTGATCACGCAGACGGATTTCGAGACACTGAACTTCAACGTGCTTGGCCGGCAGCCGGACACGCCATCCTTTCGCTACTTCGAGGTGGCGGGCGCGGCGCACAACGTGGTGCACAAGGATATCGAGCTCGTTCCGGCAGGCCTGCTCGGGCCCGACGCGCTGGGTCTGGCGGATCTCTGCGCCAGCGAGATGAATTCGACGGCGGATGGACCCGTGTTCGCCTCGTACGTGCTCAACGCCCTCTGGGCCAGCATGGAAACACACGCGGATTTCCGCAGCTATTACCGGATCGTCGATCGGCGGGTTCCGGCGGGGCAGGTGATGGAGGAGGTCGATGGCGTGCTGCTGCGCGACGCGCTGGGAAACGTCATCGGCGGTGTACGCCTGCCCGCCCTGGAGGCGCCCACCGCCACCTACCTCTCGACGAACACGGCCAGCCCGGACCTGCCGCCCGCGCTGCTCGCCATCGGCAACCTGGCGTGCCGGCTGAGCGGTTCCGTGGTGCCGTTCGACCAGGCGACCCTCGACGCGCTGTACCCGACCCCCGCGTCGTATCTCGTCAAGGTCCGGCAGGCCGTGGATGCGCTGCAGCGCCAGGGTTTGCTGCTCCCGGAGGATGCGGCGACGGTGATGAGAGACGCGCTACGCTTCTCGACAGCCCGCTAGCGTCGTAGGCGCGATCGTGCGTGCGCACCAATAGCGCGCGGGCGCAGGGACCGGCATCAGTGCCGATGCTTGACATTGGCGAAGAGCTTTGTCCATTGTTTGCACGGGTGTGCCGAAGCACCGGCATGCACCATCAATCTCCAGCAAATTGCTGATACAAGGGGAGTGGCCGCAATGACGAAGCAGAAAGGTCTGATGGGTCGCATAGGCGAGGCAGTCGATGCTGCCAGGCGCGCGGTGAACAAGGGGGCCCGCGCCGTGCAGAAGACGGCGCACGATGCGGAAATCGCGGTAGAGCGCAAGGCGAAGTCCGTCAAGGCCGAAGTGAAGTCGGCGACCGGCAAGGCCGAGCGCCAGGTCAAGCGCAATGTGAAGACGGCGGCGGCGCGCGTGAAGAAGGCCGCCGTCAAGGTCGAGCAGGCGGTGAGCCCGAAAAAGCCCGCCGCGCGCAAGGCGGCGACGCCCGGCATGAAGCTCGACAAGGGAATTGCATCCGTCAAACGCGCCACGAAGAAGGCCGAGGCGGCCGTGGTCGAGGCGGTCACGGCGGCAAACAAGACTGCAAGGAAGGCGCCCGCCAAGAAAGCGCCCGCCGGGAAGACGCCCGCGAAGAAGGCACCTGCCAAGCGCACCGCGAAGTAGCGCCGTCGCGGGCGGCCGTACCGGCTGCCCGCGATTTCGCCGTCACCCATGACAACCAACGAGGGCCGCCATGAAAGTGCAAGCCGCGCGCGTGGATGATATCGCCGAAGGCACGAGCAAGTGCGTCAAGCTCGACGGGTTGCGCATTCTCCTGGTCAAGGAGAAGGGTGAGATCTTCGCGCTCGAGAACAAGTGTCCGCATTTCGGCCTGTCGATGGAGAAGGGCCCCATCAGCAATGGCAACATCACCTGCCCGTGGCACGGCTCGAGCTTCGACGTCAAGACCGGCGCCAATGTCGACTGGGTGAATTCGGTGGCCGGCATCGCCCTGCCCCGGTGGAGCCAGAAACTGGTCGCGATGGGCAAGGAGCCGCAGGCGGTGCGTACCTTTCCCGTCACGGTGGAAAACGGCTCGGTGTTCGTGAACACAGCCTGAGCCGCGCGGGGCATGGCGATTTCGTGCCCGGGCTTGTTTTCCGGTTTTCTGGTCAACGGGAAGTGAGATTGTCGTGCTGAACAAAGTGGTCGTGGTCACCGGTGCGAATGCAGGTATCGGGTTCCAGGCAGCATTGAATTTCTGCCGCATGGGTGCGCAGGTGGTGCTGGCGTGCAGGAGCATGGACAGGGCCAGGAAGGCCCAGGACGAAATACTCGCCGAGGTGCCGGACGCCAGGTGCCTGATCATTCCCCTCGACGTGTCGGAACCGCAGTCGATCCAGGCGTTCGGCCGCCAGTTTTCGCAGCAGATGGGGCAACTGGACCTGTTGGTCAACAACGCCGGTATTGTTGCCACGCCCCTGGCGCGCAACAGCGTAGGGCAGGAAATGCAGCTGGCCACCAATTACCTGGGAGCATTTGCCCTGACGGGCACGCTGCTGCCGTTCTTCACCAGGACGACTCAGGCGCGCATCGTGAATGTGGGCAGCCTGATGCATCGCTTCGGCAAGCTGGACCTCGACGACCTGAATTGGGAAAGAACGCCATACAACGAGTGGCAGGGCTACGGCAGGAGCAAGGTCGCGATGCTCAGCTTCACGATGGAACTGGACCGCCGCCTGCGCAGGAGTGGCAGCAACATCATCGCCCTCGGCGCCCATCCCGGGTTTGCCAACACCGACGTGGCAAAGAACAGCGCGGGGCTGAAAGCGCAGAGCGGATTGCGCGCCTGGCGCCAGAAAAAACTCGAGCCGCTGATTCCCACTGCGGCACAGGCTGTAAGGCCGATCGTTCATGCCGCCACGGCCGAGGGCGTGAGCGGCGGCGACTATTACGGTCCGAGCGGCTTTCTCGAGATCGGCGGAAAGACCACCAAAAAGGCTCGCGTCAATCCCCTGGCGAAAAAGGCGGACATCGGGAAGCGGCTTTGGACCCTGTCTGAAGCCATGACAGGCATCGAATACCTGTCCGATCTGTGAGAAGTGACGGCAGCCCGCGGTCGACCGGCCGCGGGCCGCCGAAAGGGCTCAGTCGCGCCCGAGGATCAGTGCACCGGTGGGTACGCCCACGCCACTGGACACCAGCACGTGCTCGACGCGTTCGGGCTGGTTGCAGGAGGTGCCGCGGATCAGGCGCGCGCCCTCGGCGATGTTGTTGATGCCGTGGATGTACGACTCCGACAACAGGCCGCCGTGGGTATTGTTGGGAAGGCGGCCGCCCAGGCGCAGGTTGCCGGCGGCGACGAAATCCTTGGCTTCACCGCGCTTGCAGAAGCCGAAAGACTCCAGCTGCATGATCACTTCCGGCGTGAAGGCGTCGTAGAGGCAAGCGGCATCGATGTCCTCGGGGCCGAGGCCGGACATCGCGTAGACGCGCCGCGCGGCCAGCTCCATTTCCGGCAGGCGGTCGAGCTCCTCGCGGTAGAAGCTGGTCATCTGCTCCTGGCCGCGGGTCGAGGCCTGGGTGACGCCGCGAATGACCGCGGGCTTGTGCCGCAGGTCACGCGCGCGCTCGGTGCTGGTGATCAGCAGTGCGACGCCGCCATCGGTCTCCTGGCAGCAGTCGTAGATGCGCAGCCGTTCGGTGATCCGCTTGGAGCCCATGTACTCCTCCAGCGTCAGTGGCTTGCCATAGCCCGCCGCGGCCGGGTTGTTCAGCGCGAAATTGCGCTGCGCGATGGCCACTTCCGCAAGGTGCTCGGCGGTGACACCGAACCGGTGCATGTAGGTGTTGGCGATCATCGCCACCCAGGACGCCGGCGTCAGCATGCCGTAGGCCATGTACCACGACCAGTGGATCAGGTCGCTGCTGATGATGTTGCCGGACACGCCCTGGCCCATGCGCTGGCCGGAGCGGCCGTTCATCGCGCGCCACACCACCACATTCTTCGCCGCGCCCGTCGCCACGGCCATCGCGGCCTGCTGGATCAGGCCGACCGCCGCGCCGCCGCCGTAGTTGATCTTGGCGTACATGGTCAGGTCGCCCAGGCCGACCGCGCGCGCCACCTCGACCTCGTCGTTGGACTCGAGCGTGTAGGTCACCAGGCCATCGACTTCCCCGGGCGCGAGTCCCGCATCATCCAGGCAGTTGCTGACGGCCTCGCAGGCCAGCGCGAGCTCCGACACGCCGGAGTTACGGCTGAATTTCGTGGCACCGATGCCGGCGATGGCCGCCTCGTTCTTCATGCTGATCGGCATCTCAGTTTCCTCCCTGGCTGGCCGGCCGGAACATCGGGATCCGGAAGCCGTCGTCGTCCTCGTGGATGTACACCGTGACCGCCATGCCGAAATCGACGGCCTCGGGAGCGCAATCCTTCAGCTCGGCCGTGATGCGGGTGCCCTCCTCGAGGTCGACCAGCACGATGATCAGCGGGTATTCGAAACCCGGGAACTGCGGGTGATACAGCACCGTGTAGCTGGCCACCGTGCCCTTGCCGCTGGCCGCGAGCACATCCCAGTCCATCGAGCGGCACTCGCCGCACATCGGGCGCGGCGGGTGGCGCAGCGCCTGGCACTTCGAGCAGCGCTGGATCGCCAGCACGCCCTTGGCGGCCTGCTCCCACCACCATGCATTGTCGTGCCCCATCGGGGGCTTGATGCGACCGGGTCTGGCCATCGGCAACTCCTGGTACGGTTTTGGTGTGACGCGAAACAGACGGGTATGGTAGCAGCAGGCAGCGCAGCGGTAACGATCTTGTGCGCAGGACGGCGTGCGCTGCGCTGGTGCAGGTCCGTGCAGCCATCGATGCCGGGCGGCACGGTCAGTGCCGCGAATCGCGGGGATGCTTTTCAACTCATTGAATGTAAAAGAAATGTTCTGCACGATCCGCCTGTCCAGATGCCCCGGTAGCGGGGCGGCAGCCGGCCACCCGGGGGCCTCAGGCGACTTTTGCCGCCACGGGGCGTACACTGCGGGTCCGCTAGAGGAGAAAGTTGATGGCAAAACCAAGCAGGTCGAGCATCCAAGCCAACGCGGCCGTGCCGACGGCCGAGCACCAGCGCATCATCGCCGAGAAGACGGCTGCCTTCCTGGCCGGTGGCGGCGAGATCCAGCAAATTCCCAAAGGGGTCAGCGGCTACAGCAAGCTGGGTGGACCGCAAGTGCCCGTTGCCGCTCCGGCGCGCGCGGCGCGCACGACCTGACAGGCCGTCTTCCCCCTGGGCGGCGCGGCGTGATGCGGCGCCGCGCCGCATTAGAGCCCATTCACCCCCGCGTCCGCTGACGCCAGGCTTGGCCCCGGTTCGTGTGCGCGCGACCGCAGTGCACACCTTTGCGCCACGCACCGTGCATCCACCGCGACGGATGTCTTGTGCCAGCGCGCCCGCCGCGCGACGATTCGTGCATCACGCAGACGGACACACGGAGGAGGTTGCGCATGCGTTGGATCCGGCGGGTTCTCGCGTTTGCGCTGGTCGTTGTCGGCGTCGCCACTGTGGCGACGGGCGCGGGCCGCGCGGACGGCTTCGCGCCCGACGCCTACTACCGCCTGCGCATGGACCTGTTCGCCGCAACGCCGCTCGCGGCCGGTGATATCGTGTTCCTCGGCGACAGCATCACCGAAGGCGCGGAGTGGAACGAACTGTTCCCGGGCCTGCCGGTGCGTGACCGCGGCATCAGCGGCGACACCACCGCCGGTGTGCTCGCGCGGCTCGGTGTGGTCACCGCGGCACGGCCCGCCGCGGTGTTCCTGCTGGTCGGCACCAATGAACTCGCCTCCACGCCCGACCCGGCGCCGGGCCTCGCGCGCCAGCGCGAGATCATCGCGCGCATCCGTCGCGAGTCGCCGGACACGCGGGTCTTCGTGCAGAGCCTGCTGCCTCGCGCGGCGGCCTATCGCGAACGCATCGAGAGCTACAACGATGCGTTGCGCGGCATCTGCCGCGAGGCGGGCGTGGTGTTCATCGATCTCTATCCGGCATTTCTCGCGTCCGACGGCTCGCTGCGCGACGAGCTCACCTTCGACGAACTGCACCTCAACGGCGCGGGTTACCGTCGCTGGCAGGAGCTGCTGCGCCCCCACCTGCAAGCCGTGGGTCCGGCTTCAGCCGGACATTGAGATCGGCAAAATTCCCCATGAGCGAACCCGTGCCCGATACCCTCGTGCTGCTGTGCCGTCCCGGCTTCGAGAAGGACTGTGGCGCGGAGATCATGGACAGCCTCGCCCGCACGGACGTTGCGGCCTGGTGTCGCGCCGAGGCTGGCACGGGGCTGGTGGAAGTGCACTCGGGCGGGGAGTGGGACGCGCGCAGCGCGCTGGCCGGCATTCGCTTCGACGCGCTGGTCTTCGCGCGCGACTGGCTCGCGGGCCGGGTGCTCGAGAACCTGCCGGTCGGCGATCGCGTCACGCCGCTGCTTGCGGCGGCGCACGCGCTCGGGCCGTTCGCGGGCTGCTGGCTGCAGCATGTCGACACGGAGGAGGGGCGCTCGGTCGGCAAACTGTGCAGCCGCCTGCAGGCGCGGGTCGAGGGAGCGCTGAACGCGCAGCACCTGCTGGCGAGGCGTGCGGCCATGCGGCTGCACGTGCTGTTCCTCTCGGGGAGCAGGGCCTTCGTCGGGGTCTCGCCGCTGGCCAACGGTGCGCGCTGGTCGATGGGCATCCCGCGCCTGCGCCTGCCCGGAGCGCCCAGTCGCTCGGCGGCGAAGCTGGAAGAGGCGCTGTTGTATTTCCTGGGTGACGAGGCCGAGCGGCTGCTGCGCGGCGGCATGAGCGCGGTGGACCTGGGTGCGGCTCCCGGCGGCTGGACCTGGATACTGGCGCGACGCGGGCTCGCGGTGACCGCTGTCGATCGCGGCGCTCTCAGCATGCAGGCGCAGAACGCGGGCGCGGTGCGACACCTCGCGCAGGACGCCTTTGCGTTTCGTCCCGCGCATCCGGTCGACTGGCTGGTCTGCGACATCGTCGACAAGCCCGCGCGCGTCGCGGAGCTGATCGAGCGCTGGTTCCTGAACGGCTGGTGCCGCCAGGCGATCTTCAACCTCAAGTTGCCGATGAAGCAGCGCCAGCGGGACGCGGCCGTGATGCTCGCGCGTATCGTGAGGGAACTGGAGGCCGGCGGCGGCCGTGTCGCCTGCACGGCGCGCCAGCTCTACCACGACCGCGAGGAGATCACGGTCTGGCTGCGCCGGGTCTGAGCGCGTTGCGCGGGGCGTGCGCCTGGCCGATACTTGCGCCCTTTTTCGCGGAGCCAGGACCATGCAGATCGCCAGCGGAACCGTCGCCAGCTTCCACTACACCCTGCGCGCCGAGGACGGCGCCGAGATCGAGAACTCGCGTAACGGCGAGCCGGTCGTCTACCTGCACGGGCACGGCAACATCCTGCCGGCGCTCGAGCAGCAGCTCGCGGGCCACGCGGCCGGGGATACGCTCTCGGTCACGCTGGAGCCCGAGCAGGCCTACGGCGTGCGCCGCGCCGACTCGATCCAGCGGGTGCCGCTGAAGCACCTGCACGCGCCGGGCCGGCTGCGACCGGGCATGGTGGTCGCGGTGGAGACCGAGCACGGCGCACGTCAGGTCACGGTGCTGAAGGTCGGCAAGTTCAATGCCGACGTCGACACCAACCATCCGCTCGCGGGGCGCACGCTCGGCTTCGAGATCGAGGTGCTGGAGGTGCGCGCGGCGAGCGAGGAGGAGATTGCCCATGGCCACGCGCACGGCGCCGGCGGGCATCACCATTGATCTTCCGCTCCTGGAGCGGACCTGCGGTTTTCCGCGTGGCCTCCCGGGGTGCCCGCATGCCGTCCATCGCGGCTGCCGGGATCGATGGGCTGCAGGGTGAGGGGCCGATCAACGCGAGGGCGGGTCGTTCAGGCCGCTCGGTGCGCCGGCGTCGTTCAGCGTGATCACGCAGCGCGGCGGTCCTCCGAGGGTTCCCGCCGGTAACGCGGCATCCACGCCCAGCGCCTGCTCGATCGCCCGGCCGGGCCGATCAGCGCTGGCCGCCTGTACTCGATGGTCTCGGGAACCGCGCCCGGGGCATGGCTGGCTTCGGCCGGGCGCGGCATTGCTCCCGCGAGGCGTCGCCCGAGCCGGGGTGAGCAGCATGCTGAACACCACCACCTGGTAGAGCATCTGGCGCTCGATGGACATGCCCACGGTCATGAAGAACAGCCCGAAACAGGATGCCGCGAAACGGCTGGATGTCGGCGACCACCTGGTGGCGAAACGGCGAAACGGCGAATCGGCGAGCAGCACGCCGGCGAGAAAGGCGCCCATCGCGAGCGACATGCCGGCGTGCTCCATCAGCCACGCCGCGCTCAGTACCAGCAGCAGCGCGACCGCCACCAGGATGTCGACGTTGCGCTGCGCGGCGAGGAACGGCAGCACGCGTCGCCACACCAGGCGACCGAGCAGCAGCACGGCGGCAAGCGTTGCGAGCGCCTCGAGCAAGCCGGCGGTTGAAATCGCCGTCTCGCCGCCTCCCGTACCCAACAGGTAGACCAGCATGAGCAGCGGGGCCACGGCCACGTCCTGCAGCAACAGCACCGCGAAGGTGGCACGCCCGCGCTGGCTGGACAGCTCGCCGCGCTCCGAAAGCAGCTGCACCACGATCGCGGTCGAGGAGAGCGCCAGCGCGAGCGCGGTCACCGTCGCGGCCGGCAGCGCCATGCCGCCCCACCACAGCGGCGCGGCGATGGCCACGGCGCACAGCAGCGGCGGACCCACGATCAGGCCGGCGACCAGATAACCCGGCACGGAGCCGAGCCCGAGCCTGGTGAGCAGCGGCACCACGATCACGATGGCGCCGAGCAGGACCAGCGTCTGCAACAGGAAGTCGGAGTGCATCAGCGTGTGCTTCGCCGCGACCTCATCCGCCGCGCCGCTTGCGCCGGGGGCTGAGCAGCACCGTGGCGCGGGTCGAGGACTGGCCGAAGCGCGCCATGCGCGTGAACGCGGCGCGGTCGATCGGGACGTGGGCCTTGTCGGTGTCGCTCTCGCCGCGCTCGGTCTTGATGTCGGGGTCGTGGATGTAGACGAAGTCGCTGTCGATCGCCGCGACCACCACCCAGTGGGGCGCCTTCTCGCGCGTGAGGCGCCAGGAGCTGATGAGCACGACCGGCACGATGCGCCGGGCGAGACAGGACGCCATCTGCTCGACCGTGAGCGGCTGGTAGCTGATCGGGATGCCGGCCGCCAGCACCTGCTGGTGGTAGTCCTCATGGACCACCCCGAGCACCTGGCGCTTGTGCTCGTCGCGCAGGCCGTCGATGAACAGCACGCGGTCGTCGCTCAGGAAGAGCTCGACGTTGAAGCCGCGCCGCTGCGCCGCCAGCGCCAGCCCGTGCGGCCCGCAGCCGCCGTGCCCGGAGGTCATGAAGATCGTGGTCGCCTCGCGCCACAGCCGCAACTCCTCGCGCTGGTCGACAGGCGCCCCGGGATCGATCGCGCGCATCGCCATCAGCAGGCAGGCCGGGCCGCAGGTGAAGGGCGTGGTCTGGCTGTAGTAGGGGACGAACAGGTCCGAGCGCGCCCCGCTGTAGAAGCGGATGCGCTTCTCGAAGCGCAGCGCCTCCTGGTCGTCCTCGTAGTAGTGCGGGATGGTGCCGAACAGACGATAGCCCAACTTGCGGTAGAGACGGATCGCGGGCTCGTTGTCGCGGCGCACCTCGAGGCGCAGGTAGGCGCAGCCGCGCTCGCGCACAGCCTCCTCGCCGGCGCGCATCAGTGCCTCGGCAATGCCGCGTCCGCGCGCGGTTCTGTCCACGCAGATCGAGTAGAGGCGGGCGAGGCGGGTGCCGCGGTGCTTCAGCAGCAGGATGTAGCCCGCCATTCCGGTCTCGATGTCGGCGACCAGCAGGAAATCGGTGTCGTTCTGCAGGAAGCGGCGGAAGCTGCGCCGGCTGATGCGGTCGGTGTCGAAGGATTCCTCTTCCATCCGCACCAGCGCGTCGAGGTCCTCGAGCGTGGCCTCGCGCAGCCCGGGAGCGGCGCCGGGGCGCGTGGCCGGGACGGGTATGTGCTCCGGCGCCTCGGCTGTCATGCGGTCACTCCCTCGCGGCATCCACTGCGCGCAGTCTAGCGGCGCGCCGGGGTGCAGGCAAAACCGTGAATTTGATCCGCCGTCGCTGTTTCCGCCGGGCCGCTCTGCTACCATCGGCGTCAATTTCCTGCTGGTCCTCCTCGCCGCCGTGCTGAAGATCGTTGTCGATGACCTCGCGGACTGGGGTCCGTTCTATCCCAGCGAACACGTCATGGCGTTCGCCGACTACCTGGCACTCGCCGAGGAGCCGCTGAAGCAGCCGCTGCGCATCATCAACCTGTGCCGCAGCGAGCGCTATCTCTCGCGCGGTTACTACTGTTCGCTGCTGGCCGAGGCTCGCGGACATCGCGTGCTGCCGAACGTTGCGACGCTGAACATGCTGCGCAACCGCAAGCTCTTCATCCTCGAGTTCGACGACATCGAGGAGCGCGTCGACCAGCTGGTCGCGGAACACTCGCCCGCGCATCTCGAATCCTTCAGCGTCAAGAGCTATTTCGGCAGCGTGCGCGAGGAGATCCTCGCGCCGCTGGCGCGCGACCTGTTCGAGCGCTTCGCCTGCCCGATCCTCGAGATCGAGTTCCGCAAGCGTGCACGCTGGGAGATCTCGGCGCTCACGCCACTTGCCCCGACGGAGCTGAGCGACGACGAGCAGACCGTCTTCGCGCAGGCACTCGAGCGCTACAGCCGGGCCGTGTGGCGCCGCCCGCGCGAGCGCACCCGCTACCGCTACGACATGGCGATCCTGGTGGACCCGCAGGAACCGACGCCGCCGAGCGATGCGAAGGCGATCAAGCACTTCATGAAGGCCGGCAAGCGCCTCGGCATCGCCGTGGACCTGATCAAGCGCAGCGACTACGGCCGCCTGCAGGAATACGACGCGCTGTTCATCCGCGCCACCACCGCGATCGACCACTTCACGTTCCGCTTCGCGCAGAAGGCCGAGTCCGAGGACATGGTGGTGATCGACGACCCGACCTCCATCCTGCGCTGCACCAACAAGGTCTACCTCGCCGACCTGCTGCGCATGCGCAAGATCCCCGCGCCCGACACGCGCATCCTGATCCGCCAGCCGCAGGCGCGCACCATGGCCTCGCTTGCGGGGCTCAGCTTCCCGATGGTGCTGAAGATTCCCGACGGGTCCTTCTCCAAGGGCGTGGTCAAGGTGCGCAACGAGGACGAGCTGCAGGAGACGCTGCGCGATCTGTTCAGGAAGTCGGCGCTGCTGCTGGCGCAGGAGTACCTGTACACGGACTATGACTGGCGCATCGGCGTGCTCAACAACCGCGCGATCTTCGCCTGCAAGTACTTCATGGTGCGCGACCACTGGCAGATCTATCGCTACGGCGCCGAGGGTGGTGTCGACAGCGGGCGCTTCCAGACGCTGCCCACGCACGAGGTGCCCCGCGCGGTGATCGAGACCGCGCTGCGCGCTACCCGCCCGATCGGCAACGGCCTCTACGGCGTCGACATCAAGCAGAGCGGCGATCGAATCGCGGTGATCGAGGTCAATGACAACCCGAGCATCGAGTCCGGCGTCGAGGACCAGTACCTGGGGCTCGAGCTGTACCACCTCATCATGGAGGATTTCCTGCGCCGCCTCGACGAACAGCGCGCCAACCGCCCGCGCTGAGGGCGCGGCTACCAGGCGTAGCCCAGCGCGAACACCCATTCCTCGTTGGTGTTGTCGATGCCCGGGAGCTGCAGGCCCGTGCGGTCGTAGTCGAGGCGGATTTCCGCGACCAGACGCTCGATCAGCGGGATCGACACGCCGGTGCTGGTGTCGAGATTGTTGACGTCCGTATCGTCGAACAGCCAGCCGAATTCGCCCTCGTGGAACAGCGTCAGGTCCAGCCGCAGCAGCTCCGTCTTCCAGTCCATCCGCCATTGCAGGTTGCCGCCCTTGTCGCTGCCGCGCCCGTATTCCTTGAGGTCGAAGCGCACCACATCGGGGCCGCCCTGCAGACGCAGGTTCACACCGTGCCAGGGATGAATCGTGCGCCCGATACCGACGCCGGCGATGAGGCTCTCCTGCAGCGCTTCCAGGCGATCGCGCCTGAAGTCGAGCTTGGTGTAGTGGTACCAGCCGTCGCGGTGCAGGAAATCCAGCTGGTAGCTCAGCTCGGCCTCGTCCTCTGCGGTGTAGTCGCGCTTTTCCTCGTAATCGAGGCTGCCCTCGAACTCGTGGCGACGCTGTCCGCGGCGCAAGGTTGCCCGCGCGTCGACCTCGTAGTCGTCGGAGAAACTGTTGCCGCGCTCGCGCGTGAGCGAGGCGGTGACCTTGCCGCTGCTCTCGGCCTCGGCGGTCTCGATGTCGCGCCATTGGGCCGTGGCCGTCGTGCCCGCGGTGCAGCGGAGCGCGACGTTCTTCGCGTCGCCGCTGAGGTGGCAATCCTCCAGGGCGTCGCTGGCGCCTACCTGAAGCCGCGCCGCTGTGATGCTGTCGACGGAGGCGATCGACTTGGTCTCTACCTTGATGTCGCCGATCAGTTCCGCGCGCCACACGATGTTCCTGCCGTCGACGCTGCGCAGTTCGCCCGGAATCCGTGCACCGTTGCGCAAGTGCAACTCCCCGGCGCCGGCCGCCGCGGAGAGCAGCGCCAGGCAAATCGTCACAATCCACGTCCCGCGCATCGCCGGTCCCTCGCTCGCACCATATCGAATCATGATAACAACGCGCCGGATCGATTACTGCAGCAGTGCAACGCCGTCGTTGACAAGCCGCGGCGGCGCCTCCTACCGTGCGTCCATGCCTGATTCCAGCCATTGCGCAGCGGCCGACAAGGCGCTCGAGCCGGACGCCCGCGTGCCGTCACGTGACCGCGTGCTCGGTCACGACGCGCTGGCCATGCGCCTCGCTGCGATCTCCACCGAGCTGAACTCCCACGAGGCGCTGTGGCGCGCGCTTGCGTTTCGCGAGCCCGGGATGGCGTGGGAAGCGGCGCATCCCGGGCTGGCGGCGGCGTTGCGCGCGCTGCCGCTGGAGGCGGCCGAGGCGCTGCACGCCGATCCCGGCGCTTGCGCTGACTGGCTGGCCCGCTGGTTGCCGGTGGAGCGCTGGCGGCTGCTGGCCGAGGTGGGGGCCTGGCCGCGCCACGCGCTGCGGCCCTGGCCGCGCGAGTTCCAGCGCGATGTGCCGGGGCGCAAGTGGGCACAGATCGAGGCCTTCGTGGTCGCGGTGCGCGACGGCGGGCACGAGTGCATCGACTGGTGCGCGGGCAAGGGTCACCTGGCGCGTGCCCTGTCGCAGCAGTGGAACGGGCGAGCGGTGACGGCGCTGGAGCGTGACGAGGCGCTGGTCGCGGCGGGGGCGGCATTGGCGCGCCGCGCGCGGCTCCCGGTCGTGCCGCACGCCTGCGACGTGTTGTCCGAGGCGGTGGTGCCGTGGCTTCGGGCGCCGCGCCATGCGTTCGCACTGCATGCGTGCGGCGGGCTGCACCTGCGGCTGCTGCGCGCCGGGGCAGCGGCACGATTGCCCGCGATCAGCTGCGCACCGTGCTGCTATCACCTGGGCGCGCAAGCGGGTCGGCTGGTGGTTTCGCTCGCCGGACACGCACATGCGCCGCGACTGCGCCCGGAGGATCTGCGCACCGCGGTGCAGGAGACGGTGACCGCGCCGGGGCACGCGCGCCGCCATCGCCGCCGCGTGCAGCAATGGCAGCTCGGCTTCGACCTGCTGCAGCGCGAAGTGCGCGGCGTCGATGCGTACCTGCCGCTGCCTCCGATCGACGCGGCGATGCTGGCGGGCGGTTTCGCCGCCTGGTGCTGCGCAGTCGCGCAGCACAAGCAGATTCTGCTGCCGGGAGACGTGGACTTCGAAGCCGTGGAGCGCGCGGGGCAGGAGCGCTTTCGCGTCGTCACCGCGCTCGACCTCGTGCGTCACCAGTTCCGCCGCCTGCTCGAACTGTGGCTGGTGCTCGACCGCGCGCTGTTCCTGGCGGAACAGGGCTACCGCGTCGAGGTAGGGGAGTTCTGCTCGCGCCAGCTGAGCCCGCGCAACCTCCTGATCGACGCGCGCCTGTAGGTCGGCATTATGCCGACAGGTGCCTCCCCACCCCTGCTGTCGCCATGAATGGCGACCTACAGCCGTCCTACGCCTGGCGACGCGAGCGCCTGGCGGTGCGCGTCGACGTCAGGTAGCCACCCAGCGCCTCGAGCAGGCGCCGTCGATCCTCGGGCGTCTCGCGCGTGTGACGAAATACGTGACTCGGATGCTGCTCGCGGTCGAGCCAGAATTTGCCCGAGACCTTGCCGGCTTCCGTCGCGGCGCCCAGCCACACGATGGTGTCGGCACCTTCCTCGGGACTGCGCAACGCCGCGCGCGTGCTGCGGTAGAAGGCCGGCAGCGCGCTCTCGACGCCGGGTGTATCGGCCCAGCCGGGATGCATCGCGTTCACCACGATGCCGTCGTCGCGCCATTTTTCGGCCCATTCCTCGGTGAGGATCATCAGCCCGCGCTTGGCGCGGGCGTAGGCCGCCGAGCCAGAGTAGCGCCCGTTGCGGCTCTGCAGGTCGTCGACGTCGATGCGCTGCGAGTACATGCCGCCCGAGAGCACGTTCACCACGCGCGCCGAGCCGGCCCTGGCCAGCAGCGGGTGGAGGCGCTCGGTGAGCAGCCATGGCGAGAGCAGCAGCAGCGCGAAGCTCTTTTCCAGCCCCTCCGCCGTGAGCTGGCGCGGGTTGAACAGGGCGCCGGCATTGTTGACCAGGATGTCGAGAGGCTCACCAGTGGCGAGCAGTCGATCGGCCAGGGCGTTTACGTCCGCCATCAGCGAGAGGTCGGCGATGTCGAACGCCACCTGCAGGTTGCCGGTGCTGGCGCGGATCGCGCGCGCGGCGTGTTCGGTCTTCGCCGGATCGCGGCCCACGATGGTCACGCGGGCGCCCAGCGCGGCCAGTTCGCGTGCCGCGGCGAAGCCGATGCCCGAGGTCGCGCCGGTGACCAGCGCGTGGCGACCGCCGAGCCAAGCCGACACGGGCTTCCAGCGCTTGCGCGCGGCGCGGTAGCCCAGGCGCGTGAAGCGGCACAGCCCCGGCAACAGCAGGCGGTCGGCGAGCGCGGTGGCGCTCGATTCGCGCGGCGGCTCGAAATTGTCCTCCAGCGCGCGCTGCAGGCCCTCCATGGTGCTCTTGCCGACGCGGTCCATCACCGAGGGGAAGGTGCGCGACATCGCGGCCAGCGGCGCCGGGAAATCGAAGGTCGCGATGTAGCGCAGCCGGGTGCCGCGCGCGGTGGCGCTGAACAGGATTTCCTCGCGCGCGGTGAACAGCCGCGAGTCCACGGTCATCAGCATGCGCCGCTCCGCCTCCCATTCGACAACGCGATAGTGCAGCGAGAACCCCGCCTTCATGTCGATGCGGTACTCGCTGCCGAGTCCGGGCGCACCCGGCGTCAGGCGGGTGCCACGCGCGACGGCGGGATCCCACTGCTCGATGCGCGAGAATTCCGAGACGTAGGCGAACACCTCGTGCAACGGACGGGCGACTTCGATCGTTTCGTCCAGCGTGATTTTGCGGCTCATGATTTCTCCCGGGAGCAGTGCAACAGCACCGGTGTACGCGGCGCATCAGCCGTCGGTTCATTGGCGACCGGCGCGGTTGTGGCAATTTCACGTTCCCGGGCGAGGTCTTCGCCTGGCACTTGCCGGTAGCGGATCTCGACGGTGAGGGCCTTGCCGTCGGCACCCGTCAGGTTCGAGAGGCCGCGATACAGCAGGAGGCGCCGCCCGCTGTCGTAGGCCAGCTCGATCGGGTCGACGAAGGCCCGCAATAATGGCTGCACCGGCACGATGCGCAGCCACACGGCGCTGCCGGGCAGTTCCTCGGGCGCCTCGATGCGCGTCATGCGCAGGCGCAGTGTCTGCAGCCGTGCCGGCAGCGCGAAGTCGACGTCGATGCGGTCGCCCGCGGCGAGCGCTTCCCAGTTCGCGCGCACGAAGCGGTCGAAGCCGGAACTTGCCACCAGCGCGGCGGCAGGCTCGAGTGCGCGCGATTCCTTGCCGCGCAGCAGCAGGTACTTGCCGTCCTGCCAGCGTGCGCCGATGAGCGAATCACTGCGCAAATCGTATTGCTCGAAGTCCGGCGCGCTCTCGCTGCAGCGGTAATCGAGCGCATTGCGCGCGATCAGCGTGCCGTCCGGCGCGCGGTACTCGATGCGGTGCCCGAGCGTGCCGATCTCGTGCCGCTCGCGATAGACCTCCGCACGCCCCGGCAGCCGCAGCGCCACCCCCTCGATGACTTCCGGCGCAACGGGCTGCGCCCATGCTGCGGCCATCGGCGCCGCACATGCCAGCACGGCGAACACGAGGTGCTTCACGGCAGGACCTCCGTAGCAAGGGTGCGCGGGGCGCGCGCGAGGAACAGGAGCAGCGGCAGCAACAGCGCCCACGCCGGCGCCATCGCCAGCGCGACCTGCCACAGCGGGAAGCGGGTGGTGGCGGCGCCCAGTTCCACGCCCGCCACGTAGCTGAGCGGGCCGAGCACGGCCCCGAGCAGGGCGGCCAGCGCGAGCCGCTCGTGCAGCCATGCCAGCGAATGCGCAAACGTGGTCGCGAACAACAGCCACAACACGACGAGCCAGGGCGGAATTCCGGCGCCCAGCGTGCCGTGAAACTCGAGCAGCCCCAGTCGTTGCCAGCCGAGATCCATCGCGAGACCGAGCAGGGCCGCGAGCACCATGAAGGCCCAGCCGCGGGCGCTGCGCTCCACGAGCCACCCGTGCAGCGCCAGGATCAGTGCGCCGGCGGGCAGCGCCCACGCGTTGCCTCCGGCCACGCAGGCGAGCCAGCCGGCCTGGAAGAGGATCGCATTGAGCACCTTGGCGCTGATCATGCAGTTTCTCCGTGTGCGCAGCGAGAAGGAATGTTGCATGTCGGCATGAATGCCGACCCACGTAGGTCGGGCTTCAGCCCGACAAGGGTTCTGCAACGCAGAACCCGCCAATGCGTAGGTCGGGCTTCAGCCCGACAGGCCGGTGTCGGCACGAATGCCGACCTACGGCGCCAGCCCGCGAAACGCGAGCAGCACGCGCTCGCGGGCGCCCTTCAGTTCCACCATCGGCTCCGGGTAGCCGGCTGCCAACAGCGCCGGGTGGCCCGGTTGCAGCAGCGCCTTCGCGGGCAGCGCGGCGAGCTGCGGCAGCCAGCGGCGCACGAAGGCGCCCTCGGCATCGAAGCGCTCGGCCTGGCGCACCGGGCTCAAGACGCGGAAATACGGAGCGGCGTCGGTACCGGTCGAGGCCGACCACTGCCAGCCGCCGTTGTTGGCCGCCAGCTCGACGTCCACCAGCTGCTCGCAGAAGAAGCGCTCGCCGTGGCGCCAGTCGACCAGCAGGTACTTGGTGAGGAACATCGCCGTGACCATGCGCAGGCGGTTGTGCATCCAGCCGGTTGCCGCGAGCTGGCGCATGGCCGCATCCACCAGCGGATAACCCGTGCGGCCCTCGCACCAGCGCGTGAAATCCACGCCCGCTTCCCGCCACGCAATCGCATCGGTTTCTGGACGGAACGGGCGGGCGCGGCTGACCCGCGGAAACTCCGCCAGGATGTGGGTGTAGAACTCGCGCCAGACCAGTTCGCTCAGCCAGGTCTGCGCGCCGCGCGAGCCGCTGTCCCATTCGCCGTGGTTGTGCGCCAGCGCGGCCTCGATGCAGCGGCGCACCGAGAGGGCGCCGATCGCCAGATAGGGAGACAGCCGCGAGGTGCCGTCCAGCGCCGGCACGTCCCGGTCCTCGTGGTAGCGCGCGAGGCGACGCTCCACGAAGTCCACCAGCCGCGCATGCGCGGCGACCTCGCCGATCGGCCACCAGTCTGGATCCAGCGTCGCAACGGGCGGCTCCCAGTCCGGCAGCGGCGGGGGCTCGACCGCCGCGCGCGCCGCGGGCGCCGCGAGGCAGTCCACCGGCTCGCCGCGCACCTGCGCCAACCAGGCGCGGCGGAACGGGCTGAACACCTTGAACGGTGCGCCCTGCTGCGTGCGCACGGTGCCGGGTGCCAGCACCGTGAAGTCGTGCAGGCGGCGCCACGCGGTGCCCTGCGCGCGCAGGGCCTCGGCGACAAGGCGGTCGCGCGCTACCTCGTTGACCGCGTATTCCGCGTTGGCGTACACAGCGGTCGCGCTCTGCTCGCGCGCGAACTCCGCCACCGCTGCCGCAGCACTGGCGAAGTCCGGTACCAGTCGCACCCAGAGCGGTATGCCGAGCGCCGCGAGCCGCTCGCGCAGTGCCAGCACGTGCCGCCACACGAACAGCTGCTTGCGCGCGCCCCAGTCGTGCGCGCGCCACTGGGCCGGCGTGAGCAGGAACAGTCCGGTCACGCGGCCGCCGTCGCGGGCGGCCTCGGCCAGCGCGCTGTTGTCGTCGGCGCGCAGGTCGGAGCGGAACCAGACCACCGTGCTCATGCGGCTGGCGGACGGTACTGCGGCTTGGCGAGCAGGAACTGCGCGGTGCCGATCACGCGTTCGCGGAATCCGCCCTCGCAGTAGCAGAAGTAGTAGTCCCAGAGGCGCACGAAGTCCTCGCTGTAGCCGAGCGCGCGGATGGCCTCGGTGCCCGCGTGGAAGCGCCGACGCCAGGCGGCCAGCGTGTCGGCGTAGTGCGCCGTGATATCCAGCGTGTCGATCAGCTGCATGTCGGTGTGCGTCCCCGTGAGCGTCGCGATGGCGCCTGTCGAGGGCAGGAAGCCGCCGGGGAAGATGTAGCGCTGGATGAAGTCGACGTTTTGTCGTGAGCGCGCGTAGCGCTGGTCCGGCATCAGGATCGACTGCAGCAGCATCAGCCCGTCGGGCTCGAGCAGGCGATTGCAGGCCGCGAAGTACTGCGGCAGGTAGCGATGTCCCACCGCCTCGATCATCTCGATCGATACCAGCTTGTCGAACCTGCCCTCGAGCTCGCGGTAGTCCTTCAGCAGCACGGTCACGCGATCCGCGAGCCCCGCCGCGGCGATGCGCTGCGTGGCATAGTCGTACTGCTGGCGCGAGATCGTGGTGGTGGTCACGCGGCAGCCGGTGTGGCGCGCCGCATATTCCGCCATGCCGCCCCAGCCGGTGCCGATCTCGAGCAGGTGGTCATCGGGCCCCAGCTCCAGCCGGCGGCAGATGCGCGCGAGCTTGGCGCGCGAGGCCTCCTCGAGCGTGGCCCCGGCGTGCGGGAAGATCGCCGAGGAATACATCATGGTCGGGTCGAGGAACAGCGCGAACATCTCGTTGCCGAGATCGTAGTGCGCCTCGATGTTGCGCCGCGAGCCGGCCTTGCTGTTGCGGTTGAGCAGGTGCAGCGCGCGCAGCGCCACGCGCTCCAGCGCCGAGCTGCGATCATCGATGGCGTTGAGCAGGTCGATGTTCGCCGCCATCAGCTGCATCACCTTCAGCAGGTCCGGCGTCTTCCAGTGCCCGCGCACCCAGGACTCGGCCGCGCCCACGCTGCCGCCGCTGGCCAGCTCGTGGTAGAAGGCGCTGTCTGTGACCTGCACGTGAGCCACCAGTTCCTCGCGCGCGCTCGCGCTGCCGAAGCGCCAGGTGCCCTCGGCGTCCTCGATCACCAGTCGCCCCTGCGGCAGCGCCGCGATGCGCTCGAATATCTTGCCGCGCGCGAGACGCGCCGACCACGGCAGTCGCGCCGGGCGCTCCAGTTCCAGTTCGCGGGTACTCGCAGTCATCCTGTGGACTCCTTGATGGTCATCGGTGCGGGCGGATGGGAATGGAAGGGCACGCGCTTGAGGAACAGGCGCAGCGCCTCGAAATAGATCGCCGCGAGGATGCGCAGGCTCATCAGCGGATAACGCACCAGCAGTAGCCGGCGCAGCGCGCGCGCATCCAGCGGCTCGCGGTGCAGGCTGAGCGTGGCATCGAAGACCTTGGCGCCGTCGCGGTGGTTTTCGAGATGGATGCCGATGCGCTCGCCGGGGGCGCGACTCATCCAGCGATAGTGCATGTCCATCGGGTTGAACGGCGAGACGTGGAAGCTCTTGGCGAACTCCGCGCGCAGCACGCCGGCGTTGCCGTCGGCCGGCAGCACGTAGGCGTGGCGTTCTCCCCACGGCGTGTTGGTGACCTCGGCGACCACGGCCTCCAGCGTCTCGCCGTCGGCGGCGTAGCAGTAATAGCAGGCGATCGGGTTCATCAGCACGCCGAAGTAGCGCAGGTTCGCCAGCAGCATCACCGGACCGGCGGGGGGGCGCCCCGTGTGTGCGGCGACGAGCTCGCGCACGCACTCGGCCAGCGGCCGCTTCGGGTCGCCGAGGAAATCCTCGCGCCGGAACCAGCCCGGGGCCGGGCGCGTGGCGGACCACAGCCGGCTGCCGGCGAACAGCATCGGCAGCTTCTCGACATCGAGCAGCAGCATGCACAACCGGTAGCGGAAGGCGTGCGTCGCCGGCGTGAAGCGCCGGTGGCGGACCTCGCCGGTGTAGATCGCGCTCGTGCTCACCACGGCGCGCCCAGTGCCTCGGCGACGCGCAGCGCACTCGCCACGCCGTCCTCGTGGAAACCGTTGGCCCACCACGCACCGCAGAACCAGGTGCGCCGCACGCCGTTGATCTCGGCCCAGCGCTGCTGCGCGCGTACCCCCTCGAGGCTGAAAACCGGGTGGCTGTAGCGATAGCGCCCGAGGATGCGCGACGGATCGATGGCGGCGGTGTCGTTCAGCGTCACGCAGAAGGTGTGGCGCGACTCCAGCCGCTGCAGGATGTTCATGTCGTAGCTGAGCACGGGGAGCGCGTCGGCCCCGGTGCGCAGGCGGTAGTTCCAGCTCGACCACGCGCGCGGCGAGCGCGGCAGCACGCGGGTGTCGGTGTGCAGAACCACGTCGTTGTCCCGGTAGGGGATGGACGACAGGATGCCTCGCTCCTCGGCGGAGGGATCGCCGAGCAGCGCGAGCGCCTGGTCGCTGTGGCAGCCGAGCACCACGTGCTCGAAGCGCTCGCTGGTTCCCCCACGCGTGCGCACGCTGACACCGTCGGCCTCGCGCGTGATGCGCTCGACCGGATCACCGGTGCGGATGGCGCCCGCGAAGCGGCGCGTCAACGGTCCGAGGTACTCGCGCGAACCGCCGCGGATGGTGCGCCATTGCGGCTGGTCGGTGACGGTCAGCAGGCCGTGGTTGCGGAAGAAGCGCACGAAGAACTCCACCGGGAATTCCGCCATGCCGCGCGTGCCGGAGGACCAGATCGCCGCGCCCATCGGGACCAGGTACCAGTCGCGAAACTCGCGCGAGTAGCCGTTGCGCGCCAGGTAGTCGCCGAGCAGCATTCCCTCGGGGATTCGGCCGTGCTCTAGATCGGCCGCGGCGTTGCGGTTGAAACGCAGGATGTCGCGCAGCATGCGCCAGAACGCCGGGCGCAGCAGATTGCCGCGCTGCGCGAACAGGCTGTCGAGGTTGCGGCCGGCGTACTCGACACCCTCGGACTCGCTGCTCACGCTGAAGCTCATTTCGGTGGGCTGCGAGGTGACGCCGAGCTCGTCCATCAGCCGGATGAAGTTCGGATAGGTACGATCGTTGAACACGATGAAGCCGGTGTCGATGGCATGGCGCTCCCCGTCGAGGCTGACGTCGATGGTAGCAGTGTGGCCGCCGATGCGCTCCTCGGCCTCGAACACGGTGACGTCGTGCCGTCTACTGAGCAACCACGCCGCCGAGAGCCCCGCGATGCCCGATCCTACGATACCTATCTTCACCCGAGCTCCCGGCGTGAGTCTTGTTGCGCCCGATTTACGCTGGCGGGGCGGCGGTGGATCAGCCCCCGTGGGTCGGCATTCATGCCGACAGCAACCTCTTCATTAACAGTTGTCGCCATGAATGGCGACCCACAGGGTGATCCGCCCCGGTAAAGCCGGCGTAGAACGGCACATCAATCAGCCATCGAGCGGAGAAAAAGCCGATGTCAGCGTCCACGGTCCTGCGCTTTCCGGGGGGACATGGTTTACATGCCCGGTCCGAGCCCCGATCATTAGCCCCCATGAACATATCCGCATTGCCGGTGGAACGGGAACCCGACGCATGGACCACGCGCCTGGAGGCGGTGGCGCGCGAGCGGGACCGGCAGGCCTATGCGGAGCTGTTCCGCCATTTTGCCCCGCTGCTCAAGTCCTTCGCGCTTTCCAGCCCCGGCATGTCCTCCAACGCGCTCGCCGAGGAATTGGTGCAGGAGGTCATGCTCAAGATCTGGAACCGGGCCTCCACCTTCGACGCCGGCAAGGCCAGTGCGACCACCTGGATCTACACCCTCGCCCGGAATTGCCGCATCGACCTGCTGCGCAAGAAGTTCAGGGCGCGCGAAGAGGTCGACGTGGACGAGCTGTGGGACCTGGGCACCGAAGACGACGTGCTGGAGGACGAGGTCTACCAGAAGCGCATCGAGGTCGATGTGCGCGAGTCGCTGGGCGGGCTGCCGGCCGAACAGCGCCAGATCATTACCAAGGTCTACATGGAGGGCAAGTCGCACAGCGAAGTGGCCGAGGAGCTCGGGCTGCCGCTGGGGACCGTGAAGTCGCGGGTCCGCCTCGCGATGAGCAAATTGAAAGTGATGCTGGACCGATGAGCGCTGCAACCATGACGCATTACCATCCCGACCAATTCCTGTTGAACGATTACGTGGCCGGCAGCCTGCCGGGCGCGGTGGCGCTGCCGATAGCGGTGCATCTCGAATACTGCGCGCAGTGCCGCGAGGAAGGCGCGCAGCTCAGCCGCCTCGGCGCCGAACTGTTCAGCGAGCTCGATCCCGTGCCGGTGGGCGACGACGCGTTCGCGCGGCTGCTCGAGCGGCTGGACGGCAAGGGCGCCGTGCCGATGACGCCGCTCGCGCCTCAGCGCCCGGCACGCACGCGCGACGGGCTGCCGCGTGCGCTGCGTAGCCTGGTGCCCACCGGCGTGGAGGAGCTCGACTGGAAGCGGATCAGCGGAGCGCTGCGCGCCTCGCGCCTGGGCTTCGGCGATCCGCGGCGCGAAGTCGCGTTGCACCACATCCGGGCCGGGGGCAAGGTTCTGGCGCACGGGCACGCCGGCAGCGAGATCACGGTGGTGCTGCAGGGCAGTTTCTCAGACCAGGACGGCCGTTATGCGCAGGGGGATTTCCTGGTGCGCGGGCCGGGCGACGAGCACCGCCCGGTTGCCGCCGCGGACTCCGATTGCCTGTGCCTGGCGGTGCTCGACGCGCCGATCCGCCTCGGCGGCCTGCTCGGGCGCCTCGCGAATCCATTCCTGCGCATACATCCACGCTGAGCGGGAGGGGAGATGAGCGACGACGCCCGGACGAACAGCAACGAAATGGAGGAGGGCGCCGACGCGGGGCAGTCGCAGCAAGAGCCCGGCGCGGCGCCGTCCAGCGACGCGCAGCCCGATCTGCGTGACAGCGACAAGCGCCTGGTGCTGGTCGGCACGCATCTGCTGGTCGCCATGCTGGTGCTGTCGATGTGGGCGGCGGCGGATACCTGGCAGGCGGTCACGGGCCTTGCGCTGGCCGGCCTGCTCTCGCTGCTGACGGCGTTCCTTGCCGGTTTCGTGCTCGGCACCCTGGTGCACGAGTGGGGGCATTTCCTCGGCGCTCGCCGCGCGGGCGCAATCTACACCATTCCCGGGAAGCCGGGACTCTTCGTGTTCAATTTCGATTTCGCCCGCAACAGCGCGAGCCAGTTCCTGACCATGTCATATGCTGGTCAACTGGGTGGCGCGCTGGCGGTGCTGCTGCTCTGGCTCGCGGTGCCGACGGACACCGCGGGGCGCGCGATGCTCGTCGCCGCGGCCGGCGGGGGGCAGTCTTCGCGGCGGCGATCGAGTGGCCGGTCATCCGCGCGGTGCGCGCGGGCGGCGAACCCGCCGCGCAGCTTGGAAAGATCGATCGCGCAGTACTGAGTAGCAGTGCGCTGAAGGGGCTTGTGGGCACCGCGTTGTTCTGGCTGATCCTGGTCTAGCGAGTGGCGGCACGTGCCGCGCTCCCGGGGGTTGATGCGTGTCCGTGGTGCTCCGTCGTCCGGTCGCGGAGGCGCCGGGCATGCTGCGGGACACGCCGTGAATACGTCCCTGTAGGCTTGACTGCGGCATCCATGCCGCAGACGGTCCTGCAGCATGCCCGGCCCCTCCGCGACCTGCGCTGGCAGGCCAACTGAGCCATTCGCGCAGGCATCTACAACGCCGGACTGTCCGGAATCAGCCCCAGCATGATCTGCGCGGCGTCGGTGTAGGTCTTCTCGCCGATGAACGTGTGCTGGGTGCCGGTGTAGATGTCGCGGAAGGCACGCTCCAGGCGGTTGCCCTCGCGAATCGCCGAGGTGCCGGCGGCGAGGTGCGCCCATTGCACGACTTCACGGCAGGCCTCGGTGGCATAGGTTGCGGCAATGCGCATCTCGGCGCGCATCGCCGGCGTGACCGCGGCGCCGGCGGCGACGGAGGTCTCGAAGCCTTCGAAGGTGTCCGTGACCAGCAGCCGCGCGGCACGCCACATGCCCTCGTGGTGCGCGAGACCGCGCTGGAACGTGGTCCTGTGAGCGAGCGTGCTCATGTCGCCCATGCGCACCTTCTCCAGTGCCAGCGTCCTCACATCGTCGAGGGCGCTGCGCGCCACTCCCAGCGCCCACGCCGCGTGGCCGGCCGCGGTGATCGGCATGATGCCGAAACGGTACAGCGGTCCGCCACGCAGCGGCGCGCGCGTGAACAGCGGGAACACGCGCGCCTCGGGCACGAACAGTTCCTGCACGTTGTAGTCGAAGCTGCCCGTGGCCTTCAGTCCCTGCACGAACCAGCCGTCGGTGAAGTTCACCTGTTCGCGCGGCATCACCGCGACCAGCATCTCGGGCATGCCGAGCTCGCCCATCTGCATCTCGCCGCCGTGCATCGGTATGAACCCGCCGACCACGAAGTTCGAGTGTCCGGTGCCGCTACCGAAGTTCCAGCTGCCGCTCAGGCGGTAGCCGCCCTCGACGCGCTGCCCGAGCCCGTTTGGTGCGAACTGCCCGCCGACCGTGCTGCGGTTGCCGTGCTGCACGAAGACCTCGTCGTAGCCGGCCTCGGGCAGGTAGGCCGCGGCGAAGGCGGCGCCGGGAAAGTTCGCGATGCCGATCCAGCCCACCGAACCGTCCTGCCACGCCAGCTCCTGCCAGGTGTCGATCAGCTCGCGAAACGAGGGCTCGTGCCCGCCGGCGCAATGCGGGTTCATGAACTGCATCAGTCCGCTGTTCCACAGCGCCTCGACCGTCTCGACATTCAGTGTTCGGGCCTGTTCGTTGGCACCGGCGTTGCGCATCACGGTCTCGCGCACGGAACGGGCCATCGCGGGGCCGTCGGTTCGGACTGCTGCGCTCATGTTCACCTCGATTTGTCGCTGTCGCTGCGCTGGCGAGTGTCGCAGAAGCCGGCACCGCAGCGCACGTTACGCGGCGCTAATGTTCTGTGGGTTCGGCTGCCGAGGTGAGACATCCGCCCGCCGAACATGCCGGGCTCGGCCTCTCTCGCCAGCGACCGGGGACAAGTCGGGTTGCGCCTTCGTTTACACTGGCGTGGTGCCACACGGAGACAGCGAGCATGACGATCCATCACGGTGGTTGCCATTGCGGCGCGGTGCGCTTCGAGGTCGAGGCGCCGGCGCGCGTCACGGTGAGCGAGTGCAACTGCTCGATATGCGCCATGACGGGCTTCCTGCACCTGATCGTGCCGGCCTCGCGCTTTCGGCTGCTCGCCGGCGCCGACGGCCTCACGAGCTACACCTTCGGCACCGGTGTGGCGAAACACCTGTTCTGTCGCCACTGCGGTATCAAGTCGTTCTACGTGCCGCGCTCCAACCCCGATGGCTACAGCGTGAACCTGCGCTGCCTCGACCAGGGCACGATCGAGCATGCCGACATCGAGCCCTTCGACGGGCGGAACTGGGAGCAGGGCGCCGCGAGGCTGGCGCATCTGTCGCAGGACGGCGGCTGAGCCGATGGACGCCGCGGGCGCCGTCATGAACGATCACGATTCACTCGCGATCCGTGCCTGCACCGCCGACGATGCGGCGACCGCTGTACCGCTGATCCACGATTCGGGGCCGATCGCCTTCCGCTATGTCTTCTCGCATCGTCACGAGGCGCAGTCGCTGGAATTCCTGCGCGCCGCCTTTGTCGACGGCGAAGGCGAATTCGGTTTTCGCAACCACCTGGTGGCGGAGCGCGCGGGCGCGGTGATCGCCGTCGCGGCGCTGTGGGATGCGCGGGCCAACCTGCGCTTCACGGTGGCGGCGGCGCGCCAGATCCTCGGTTTCTACCGCACCGCGGCGCCGGCGGTGATCCTGCGCGGGCTGCGCATGGAACGCGTCGTGAAACCCGCGGCGGCCGGCGTCGCCTACATCGGGCACGTTGCGGTCGTGCCGGCGCTGCGCGGGCAGGGCGCGGGCAGGGCGCTGCTAGGTCATCTGCTCGGGCGCGCGCGTAACGAGGGCCACGCGCTGGCGGCGCTGGACGTGGCTGCCACCAATCCGCGCGCCCGCGCGCTTTACGAGGGACTGGGCTTTCGCACCGTGGCGACGCGCCGTTCGGCACTGCAGGGTCCGTGGGGCAGGGTGCCCGACCATCACTACATGGTGCTCGACCTCGGGAGCGAGCGCTGGCACGGCGGGACGCCGGGGATATAATCCCCGCGCACATTCACGAGGAGATTCCCATGCGCAAGCTGATACGCGCCACGCTGTGGCTGCTGTTGCTGAGCGGGCTGTCGGGCTGCGGCTACAATACGCTGCAGACCGCCGACGAGCAGATCAAGTCGAGCTGGGCGGAGGTGCTGAACCAGTACCAGCGCCGCGCCGACCTGGTGCCGAACCTGGTCAACGTGGTCAAGGGCTACGCCGCGCACGAGAAGGAGGTGCTCACGCGCGTGACCGAGGCGCGCGCGAAGGTGGGCAGCATGCAGGCCACGCCCGAGCTCATCAACGACCCCGAGGC
This sequence comes from Gammaproteobacteria bacterium, assembly GCA_016718385.1. Taxonomy (GTDB): domain Bacteria; phylum Pseudomonadota; class Gammaproteobacteria; order Pseudomonadales; family UBA5518; genus UBA5518. The sequence goes on along the minus strand of JADKDK010000002.1, from coordinate 529,730 downwards.
TTTCGCGCGCTTCCAGGCGGCGCAGGGCGAGTTGCAATCGGCGCTGTCGCGCCTGCTGGTGGTCGCCGAGAACTACCCGAACCTCAAGGCCGACGCCGGCTTTCGTGACCTCCAGGCGCAGCTGGAAGGCACCGAGAACCGCATCACCGTGGCGCGCAACCGCTACATCCAGGCGGTCGAGCAGTACAACGTCACGGTGCGCCGTTTTCCCGGCAACCTGACGGCGATGCTGTTCGGCTACAAGGTGAAGCCGCAGTTCACGGTCGAGAACGAGCGGGAGATGGCGACGCCGCCGGTGGTCGATTTCGGCACGACACCGGCCCCGCAGGCGAACTGATTCGGTGCGAGCCGCACTCGCGCGCCTGCTGCCGGCGCTCCTGCTCGCGGCGACGCTCGCGCTCGCCGAGGTGCCGGTGCCCGCGCTCGAGGCGCGGGTCACGGATCTCACCGGTACGCTGACGGCGCAGCAGCGCGGTGCGCTGGAGGAGTCGCTGCGCGCCTTCGAGGCGCTCAAAGGCGCGCAGCTGGCGGTGCTGCTGGTGCCGACGACAGCGCCCGAGACCATCGAGCAGTACGCGATCCGCGTGGCCGAGGCCTGGAAGCTCGGGCGCCAAGGCGTCGACGACGGGCTGTTGCTGCTGGTGGCGAAGGACGACCGGCGCATGCGCATCGAGGTCGGCTACGGCCTAGAGGGAGCGGTGCCCGATGCGATCGCCAAGCGCGTGATCGCCGAGACCATCACGCCGTATTTCCGCCAGGGTGACGTCCCCGGCGGCATCGAGGCCGGCATGCAGCAGCTGATGCGCATCGTCGACGGCGAGCCGCTGCCGCCTCCCGCGACGGCGGCAGGCGGGCAGGGGCTCTCGCCGGATCTGCTGGTCTTCGGCTTCTTCTTCCTGGTCGTCGCGGGCACGGTGCTGCGCGGCATCTTCGGGCGCCTGCTGGGCTCGGGCGTCGCCGGCGGCATCATGGGCGCCGTCGCGTGGACCGTGACGCACGGCCTGGCGATCGCGATCGGCGCGGCGCTGCTGATGTTCGTGCTCGTGCTGCTGTTCGGCGGCGGCCGGGGTGGGCGCGGGGGCTGGTCGAGCGGTGGTTTTGGCGGCGGTCGCGGCGGCTTCGGCGGTGGCGGTCGCGCGGCTTCGGCGGTGGCGGTGGCGGCGGTTTCGGCGGTGGTGGCGGCGGATTCGGTGGCGGCGGCGCCTCGGGAGGATGGTGATGGCGTGGCGGCGCATTCTGCGACACCTGGCCATGCCGCCGTGGCGGCTGCGGCAGCTGCTACCGCGCGCGACGCTGCAGGCCATCGAGGCCGCGATCGGCGCTTCCGAGCGCGCGCACGGCGGCCAGATCTGCTTCGCGGTCGAAACCGCGCTGGACCTCGGTCCGCTCGCGCACGGGCAGGCGGCGCGCCAGCGCGCGCTGGAGGTGTTCGCGCAGTTGCGCGTGTGGGACACCGAGCACAACAACGGCGTGTTGATCTATTTGCTGCTGGCCGATCGCGACGTGGAGATCGTGGCCGATCGCGGCATTGCTGCGCGGGTTCCGGCGGCGCAGTGGGAGGCGATCTGCCAGGCCATGGAAAGCGCATTCCGCGCGGGGCGTTTCGAGCAGGGCGCGCTCGAGGGCATCCGCGCGGTGGGCGAGCTGCTGGCGCGGCATTTTCCGGAACGCGGTCCCGACAGGCTCTCGAACGCCCCGTACCTGTTGTAGGAGCGCGCCCTGCGCGCGACGGCAGCGCTCAGGTGTCGTGCCGCCGATAAACCAGAACACCGCGGGCATGGCCCGCGCCTTTATGTGGGGATAATGGCAATGGCATTGAAGGGCTGCAGCATCCTGGTCACCGGCCCCGCCGGGCAGATCGCGTTTCCGCTGGCGGCGCGCCTCGCGCGCGAGAACGAGGTGTGGGGCATCGCGCGTTTCGCCGACCCCGCGTCGCGCCGGCGCGTGGAGGAAGCCGGCATCACGACCCGCGTCGTCGACCTCGCCGCGCCTGACTGGAGCGGACTGCCGGAGCGCTTCGACTACGTGCTGCACCTTGCGGCGGTGATCCCGCCCGGGCTCGACTACGACGCGACGATGCGCATCAACGCCGGGGGCACCGGCCACCTCATGCGGCGCTTTCGCGCCGCGCGCGCCTGCCTGGTGATGTCGACCTGCGGCGTGTACCAGCCGCCGGACGACCCGGCGCACGCGGTGCGCGAGAGCGATCCGCTCGGCGTGAGCCACCAGCCCTATGCGCCGACCTACTGCGTGTCCAAGATCGCGCAGGAGGCCGTGGCCCGTTTCGCGGCCGAGGCCTACGGACTCCCGACCACGATCGCGCGCATGAACGCGGCCTACGGCGACAACGGCGGGCTGCCGGCGATCCTGCTCGAGATGATCCTGGCCGGGCGGCCGATTCCCTTGCCGACGGGCCGCGCCGCGATAGCGAGCCCGATCCACGAGGACGACATCTTCGCGCACACGCCCGGGCTGCTGGCCGCTGCCGCCGTGCCCGCGACGATCACGAACTGGGGCGGCGACGAAGCGGTGGACGTGCGCGACATGGCCGCGCACCTCGCCGCGCTTGCCGGGCGCGACGTGCGGTTCCTAGAGTCGCCCGACGGCATGACGCAGTTCCGCCTCGATGCCACGCGCCGGCGCGAACTGGCCGGCCCCTGCCGCGTCGACTGGCGCGAGGGCATGCGGCGCTTGGTGACGGCGCGGCACCCGGAGCTGCTGCGCACGCCACCCGCTTGAGCGCCGCCGCGCAATCCTGAGCAAACCGTAATCGCGCCCGGCCGGGCAGCGGGCGGATAATCCGCGCACGACCACCATCGTGCGCGGGGCGACAAACATGGACGAATTCGATGTGTGCGTGATCGGCGCCGGCTACGGCGGCGCCACGGTGGCGGCGCTGCTGGCCCAGGCCGGGCGGCGCGTGGCCCTGCTGGAGAAGACCGCGCGAGCCGGGGGCAAGACCCAGACCACCGAGCGCAAGGGCTATCACTTCGAGATGTTCGGCGCGGTCGGCATTCCCGCGCTGAACTCGCGCTTCCACGAGCTCGTCGAGCGGCTTGGTATCGCCGAACGCGTACCCTTCGTGGTGCCCGAGGGCAACGCGGCTTCGGTGCGCTACAAGGCGCCCGACGGCACGTGGCGCACGATGCGTACGCCGCTGATCGCCAGCGGATCGCCCGAGGAGATGGCGAACCTCAAGCGCGTCTACGGCGTCGACGACGAGGCGCTCGCGGCGCTCGGCAATTTCTACGGTGCGCTGTTCGCGGTGGACGACGCGCAGCTGGCGGAGCTGGAGAACGTCGGCATGCTCGCGTGGATGGCGCAGTTCGGGCTCGCCACGCCGCTCGTAAGCCAGATCTGCATGAGCCTGAACACGCTGTTCGTGGTTGCGGTGGACCGGCTCGCGGCCTCCGAGGCGATTCCCGTGCTGCGCGCGCAGGTGCTGGGCGGCGCGGGACGGTATCACCTCGGCGGCTATGGCAAGGTGGCCGAAGCCTGCGCCGATTACGTCGTCGAGCACGGCGGGGCCTGGTTCAGCAAGTGCCGCGCGCGGGGGATTCTCGTCGAGAACGGCCGCGCGGTCGGCGTGCTCACCGACGCGGGCACGATCCGGGCGCGTGCCGTGATCTCGAACGCCGGGATCCAGCCGACGGTGCTCGACCTGGCCGGGCGCGAGCATTTCCCGGCGGACTACGTGCGCCGCGTGGAATCGCTGGAACCCTCGTGGGCCATCGCGGGTTACCGCTACGTGCTCGACAAGCGCGTCTTCGATGCCGCGCTGATTCCGGTGTTCTCCGACCAGAGCTGGCTCGACTCGGCGCGCTTCGAGGCCATGGGGCGCGGTGAGTGGCCCGAGGTGCCGCTGATCGCGATCGACGTGCCCTCGGAATTCGATCCCTCGCTGGTGCCGGTGGCGGGGCACCAGGTGGCCAACTGCCAGGTGTTCTGCTCGGCGGATCCCGGGTCCGCGCAGTGGGAGGAGGCGATACGGCGCGCCGATGCCGTGCTGGAGGAACTCTGGCCGGACCTCGGGCAGCACATCCTGCGCAAGGAGCCCTACGGGCCGAAGCAGGTCTCGGGCATGAGCCGTGATTCCGCGGTACCCGGTGCCGGCGGCGAGGCTGTGGGCATCGCGCAGGTGATCGGGCAGGTGGGGGCCTCGAAGCCCTCGGCGCGCACACCGCTCGCGGGCCTGTACCTGGTGGGCTGCGACGCTGGCGGTACCGGCGCGGGCACGCACCAGGCGGTGGATTCGGGCTTCAAGGTTGCGCAGTTGGTCGATTCCGACCTGACGTAGGCCCGGCCAGGGGCCCGGCGCTACGCGATTTCAACGGTGCGAATGCGGGCACAAATTTGATCCGGCTCAAGCACTTGCGATCGGATTCATACAGGGAGCGCATCAAACTTGCGACGGCGCGCGCTTTGCTGTACGAAAGACATTCAGGCGCAGCGCAGTACGCTCGATATTCGGCGTTGCTGGCTGCCCGCCAACAGCCGGAGGTTTTGATGTCCTCGCTCAGCGAACGTTTCGCGCTCCGTTCCCCCGTGTTCGAATCCCTCGAACAGGACCTGGCGAGCGCCGATAGCTACGAGCAGTGGCACCAGCTGGCCGCGCGGCACGACCGGCTGAGCGGTGCCGACGAGTGGCGGCGCAACGACGCCTCGCGGCTGTACGACCACGAGAACATCCGCCTGCGGCTGCAGCAGCTGCGACGCCTGCGCAAGAAGGGCGACGACCACGGCCTGCTCTTCGTGCTGAACGAGGGCATCCACGGGAACATGGAGGGCATGGGCAAGGCGCAGCTGTACATGCGCGCCAAGTGCGGCACCAAGAAGCTGATCGAGGATTACATCACCGAGATCAGCGCCGCGCTGGAGTACCTGGCGCCGCGCGACTTCGAGGGCATCCCCTGGGCCGAGCGCATGGAGTTCTACCAGCGCGCCAGCCACTGCTACGGGCGCTCGGCGCTGATGCTGAGCGGCGGCGGCACGCTGGGCTATTTCCACCTCGGCGTGCTGAAGGCGCTGATCGAGCAGGGGCTCTGCCCGGCGGTGATTTCCGGCGCCAGTGCCGGTGCGTTCGTGGCCGCCATCCTCGGCACCCGAACCGACGAGGAGTTCCTCGCGCTGTTCGAGGACAACTACCTTGCACGGGCACTCACGGCTAACCCCGACAACATCAAGATCGGCTTCGGCAGCAAGAAGAGCATCGACATGCAAGCCGTGAAGCGCGAGATGCAGCGGCTCATCCCGGACATGACCTTCCTCGAGGCGTACCGCAAAACGGGGCGCAGCATCAACATCACCATCTCGCCCTCCAGCGCCAGGCAGACCTCGCGGCTGCTCAACCACATCGCCTCGCCCAACGTGACCGTGCTCTCGGCGGTGCTCGCCAGCTCCGCGTTGCCCGGCGTGTTCGCGCCGGTGCAGCTCGAGGCGCGCAACGCGGCCGGCGAGATCAGGCCCTACCTGCCGTCGCGGCGCTGGATCGACGGCTCGTTCTCGCAGGACCTGCCGGCCAAGCGCCTGGGGCGCATGTACGGCGTCAATCACTTCATCGTCAGCCAGGTGATGCCGGGCCTGGGTCGCGAGCCGAACCAGTCGGTGGGCATGCGCCAGATCGTCCGCGACACGTTCGTTGCCGCCACCAAGGAGGTGGTGCGCGGCAGCCTCGACTGGATCCAGCGGCGCACGGCGGTCGGCCCGCGGCTCGGCATGGCGCTGAATACCGTGAACACCCTGATCGACCAGCAGTTCGTGGGCGACATCAACATATTCCCCGGGTACGGGATGTCGAACCTGGGCATGATCCTCAGGATGCTGAGCGAGGACGAAATGGCCCACCTGTTCAGGTCCGGCGAGCGCGCCACCTGGCCCAAGATTCCCGCCATCGCCATGACCGGGCGCATCGGCCGCACGCTGGATGGCATCCTGCACGAGTTCGAGGCGCGCGAGGCGCACTGGCTGCGCGCATCGAGGCGCCCGCATGCGGCTCCGAACCCACCGCCCCGGCGCGTAGGCGCCAAAGCCGCCTGATGCCGGGCGAGGGGCACGAGCGGCCTGTTGCACGGCCGCTCGCATGAGGCAACTGCGCCAACGCCTGGCTTCCCGTCCCGCACTGGCGCGCGTGCTGCCCTTTGCCGTGTTCCTGGGTCTCACGTTGTTGCAGGGGCGTCTCGGCCCTGACTCGCTGTACTGGGTCTACCTGTTCAAGACGCTCCTCGGTGCGTTCCTGGTGTGGCTGGTGTGGCCGCTGGTCCTGGAGATGCGCTGGCGCTTCGGGTGGGACGCGCTGCTGACCGGCGTGTTGGTGTTTGCGCTGTGGGTGACGCTCGGCCAGGGGTGGGGGACGCAGCAAGGGCTGTGGGCCGCGTTCTCCGGCCAGCTTGCGACCGGCTCACCGGCGCCGGCGTGGAACCCGTTGGCCGCCTTCGGCGACGCGCCGGCCCTTGCGTGGTTCTTCGTGGTGGTGCGCGTGATCGGTTCGAGCATCGTCGTGCCGCCCATCGAGGAGGCGTTCTACCGCTCGTTCGTCTACCGCTCCCTGCTCGCCGGTGCGTTCGAAAAGGTCGCGCTCGGGCAGTTCGCGTGGCGACCCTTCCTGTTCACCGCCCTCGTGTTCGGTTTCGCGCACCAGCAATGGCTTGCCGGCATCCTGTGCGGCGGCGCATACCAGTGGCTGGTGATCCGTCACGGGCGCCTCGGCGAGGCAATGACCGCGCACGCGATCACGAATTTCCTGCTGGGGATCTGGGTGGTGACGACCGGGGCCTGGCAATTCTGGTAGTCGTTGCATCGATGCCCGGATCAACGGCAGCGCGCGGCTATACTCGGGTGCACCATCACGCTCGATCGGGTCCCCGGGGCATGAACGCAGAACCGCAACCGCTGAACGCGCGCTTTTCGGCACTGCACATCGATGTCGCGCGTTTCGCGACCGACGATTTCAACCCGTTCCATGATCGCAACAAGTGGCAGCGCATCGAGGGCAACCCCTTCGGCGGGGCAATCGCGCTCGGCTTCCAGCTCTCGAGCTTTGCACTGCACGGCGTCTCGATGCTGCACGCAGCCGCGCCGCTGCAGCAGCGCTACCTGCACGTGCGCATCACCTTCGCCGATGCGGTGCGCGTGGACGACGACGTGATGCTCGCGATCAAGCCGGCGCAACTCGGCGGGGATGGCGCCACTGTCAGTCACCGCATCGCGCTGCGTACGGAGCGCAGCCTCGCCCTGACGGGCCATATCCGCTTCGTGGCGGACGCGCCGGGTGATCTGCCCACACCGGTGGAACCGTCGCGATTGAATGACATCCAGGATCGCAGCGACGTGCCGGGAACGGAATACTTCCTCAAGCGCAAGTTCATGAGCACGGCGAACGCCAAGAATTTCCTGCTGGGCGCGAACGTGGATCCCGCCGTCTATTTCGATGAGTTCGAAGACCGCGTCCGCTTCAGCGAATTGTTCCCCGTCAGCCTGGTTTCCTGCGCGCTGCTCGAGCGCGGCACCCGGCATGGCCACGATTTTCTGCGGGCACCCATGGTGTATTCCTATCACGACATCGTGGTCGACCGGGATGTCGCCCTGCGCCTGCGCAGCAACGACAGGCTCAACATGCTGGTTTCGGCTGGCCAGCCACCGGGCGACGTGCCCACCACCGGTCTGCGCCGGGAGCAGCGCGTGCACCGGTGTCTCGGCTACACCGGTGCCGGTGAGCGCCTGTTCTGCGCCGAGATCGGCCTCGTGCCGCTGAGTTCGCTCGCCGCGCAGGATCCGGTGTCCCGCCGCTAGAGCGATTGCCCGTCATCGATGGTGATCGCCGTGCCCGTGAGCTGTCGCGAGGCGTCGGCGGCCAGCAGCAGCATGATGTCATCGAGCGCGCCCAGGTCGACCAGGCGCCGGCGCGGCAGGCCGGCGATCTGGGCCTCACCGCGCGCGCCGGCGAACCAGTCCGCGTTGCTACCGGTCGGTATGATGCCGGGGTGCACGGTGTTGACGTTGATGCCGAGGCGGATCCATTCGCGCGCGAACTGCCGCCCGAGGTGTTCCACCCCCGCCTTCAGCGCGGCATAGGCCGCATCGCCCTGGTTGCTCATGTGCGCGGTCATCGACCCGATCAGGATGATGCGCCCGCGTTCGCTCTCCCGGCTCCCCGCGGCGATCATCCGCTTCGCCCCTTCGCGTGCGGAGAGGTAGAGCCCGGTGAAATTGGTGTCGACCAGCGCGCGCAGGCTGTCCAGCGGCACATCGGTCGATCGCCCGCCGGTCCCGATGCCGGCGTTTGCCACGACCACGTCGGGCGCGCCGAAAGCGGCTTCGGCCGCGTCGAAGGCCGCGATGAGCGAAGGCTCCTCCGTCACGTCGAGTGGCACGGCCAGCGCGCGTCCGCCCGCTGCCGTGATCTGCGCCGCCAGCGCTTCGCAGCGCTCCAGGCGCCGTGCCCCCAGTACCACCGCAGCGCCTGCCGCAGCATAGAGCCGGGCGAGATGCGCGCCGATGCCGGCCGAGGCGCCGGAGATGAACGCGACGCGCCCGGACAGGTCGTATCGGGGCTGGTTCACGCGCGATCCCGTTGCGCTCTCAGCCCTGCTCGCGTTCCCGCGCCCGGTGAATCTCCGCCGAGGTGAAGGCGCTCATGTTGAAGATGCCGCGCGAGGTCACGGAGGGGATCACTACGTGCGCCGGCCTGGTGAAGCCGGTGAACAGCGGCCCGATCAGCAGCGCATCGGTCAGCGAACGGATCAGCCCCAGCGCGATATTGGCCGCGTCGATGTTCGGCATGATCAGCAGGTTCGCGGCACCGCTCAGCTTCGAGTCCTGGTAGATCGTCTTGCGCAGCGTCTCGGTCATCGCGGTGAACGAGTGCATCTCGCCGTCGAGCTCCACCTCGGGCAGCTGCTCGCGCAGTATCCCGGCAGCCTCGCGCATCTTCAGCGCCGAAGGGGCATTCGAGGTGCCGAAGTTCGAATGCGCAAGGAGCGCGACCTTGGGCGTGACGCCGAAGTGGCGCACCAGCTCGATGCTGTTCTTCGTGGTCTCCACCACCTGTTCGACCGTCGGGTCGAAGGTGAGGAAGGCATCGGCCAGGAACAGCGGGCCGCTCGGCAGCAGCAGCGCGCACAGCGACGACACGTGGCGGTGATCGCTGCCGCCGTTGCCGAGCACGCCGCGGATGGTGCGCAGGTGGTCGGTAAATGCGCCCACCTTGCCGCAGATCAGGCCGTCGGCTTCGCCGCGCGCCACCATCACGGCCGCCAGGGCCGAGGCCTGCGTGCGCATCGCGATCTGCGCGGCTTCCACCGACACGCCCTGGCGTCCCACCAGCGCATGATAGTGCTGCCAGTACTCGGGCTTGCTGTCGGACTCCTCGGGGTTGAATACCTGCACGTCGCGCCCGATCTCGAGGTGCATCGAGAGCCGGTCCATCTGCGCCTGGATGGCGTCGGGGCGGCCGATCAGGACCGGCTGCGCCACGCCTTCGTCCACCACCGACTGCACCGCCAGCAGCACGTCCTCGTTCTCGCCCTCGGCGTAGACGATGCGGGTCTGGTTCTTGCGCGCCACGTCGATGAAGGGCTGCATGAACAGGCCCGAGCGGTTCACGAACTCGTGCAGCTTGCGGCGGTAGGCCTCGAGATCGGCGATCGGGCGCGTCGCGACACCGCTCTCCATCGCGGCCTTCACGACCGCGACCGGCACTTCCTCGATCAGGCGCGGGTCGAAGGGCTTGGGGATCAGGTAGTCCGGGCCGAACTTCAGCGTCTCGCCGGCGTAGGCCAGCGCGACCTCGTTGGGCACTTCCTTCTCGGCGAGCCCCGCGATGGCCTTCACGCAGGCGGCCTTCATCGCGTCGTTGATCGTGCTGGCGCCGCAGTCGAGCGCGCCACGGAAGATGAACGGGAAGCACAGCACGTTGTTGACCTGGTTCGGGTAGTCCGAACGGCCGGTAGCGAGGATCGCGTCGGGGCGCACCGCGAGCGCCTCCTCGGGCATGATCTCCGGCGTGGGGTTCGCCATCGCGAGGATCAGCGGGCGCGGGGCCATTTTCTTTACCGCGGCGGCTTTCAGCACGCCGGGTCCGGACAGGCCCATGAAGATGTCGGCACCGTCCATCGCCTCATCGAGCGTGCGCAGCGAGGTGTCGCGCGCGTATTTCTGCTTCCACGGGTTCATGCCCTCGGTGCGGCCGGTGTAGACCACGCCCGAGCGGTCGACCAGCGTCACGTTGGCGGGGTCGAGGCCCATGGTGACCAGCAGGTCGACGCAGGCGATGCTCGCCGCGCCGCTGCCCGAGACCACCATCTTCACGTCCTCGATCTTCTTGCCGACGATGCGCAGGGCGTTGTAGACCGCCGCTCCCGCCACGATCGCGGTGCCGTGCTGGTCGTCGTGGAACACCGGGATCTTCATGCGCTCGCGCAGCTTCTGCTCGACCAGGAAGCACTCAGGCGCCTTGATGTCCTCGAGGTTGATGCCGCCGAAGGTGGGTTCCAGAGAGGCGATGATATCGACCAGCCTGTCGACGTCCTTCTCGTCGATCTCGATGTCGAAGACGTCGATGTTCGCGAACTTCTTGAACAGCACCGCCTTGCCTTCCATCACCGGCTTGCCGGCCAGCGGGCCGATGTCGCCGAGGCCGAGCACCGCGGTGCCGTTGGTCACGACGGCGACGAGGTTGCCGCGCGCCGTGACGTTCGCGGCCTGGTTGGGGTCCTGCTCGATCAGCTCGCAGGCGTAGGCCACGCCGGGGGAGTAGGCGCGCGCGAGGTCGTGCTTGTTCGCCATCGGCTTGGTCGGCTGGATCGCCAGCTTCCCCGGCGGGTAATCGGTGTGATAGCGAATCGAACTTTCGCGGAAAGAGTCTTCCATCTGGCGATGCTCCGGCACGGTGAGCCGGGCACTCGATGGCGCCCGGCCGGGGGGAAGGAGGCGGGATTATAGAGAGCGTGGCCCGGAAGGCCACGCCGGGCCTATTTCCTGGACCAGCTGCCGTCTTCGGCCTGGATGAACTGGCCCGACGGGGTCTTCTGCAGGGCCTTCTCGGCGGCGAGCAGCTCCACCGCGCGCAGCTCGATGCCGTTCTTCCCGGCGATTTCCTGGTAGCTGGCGCGTCGCGCCTGGTTGATCTCGGTGACCAGCTGCCTCGCCTCGGGTGGCGCCGAGGAGGTGACGAGCCCGAGGTAGCCGTCGCGTTGCTCGCCGACCCAGCCGGCGCTCTTCGCTTCCTGCACGTCGAGCGCGAGGGCGGCGCTGGCGGCGGTGATCGCGGCGGCGGTGAGCAGAATTCTCAAGGTCTTGCGCATAGTCGTCTCCAGGCATCGCCGGGTGCGTATCCGCGCCCGGAGCAGCTTCCTCAGAACAGGCCGTTGTCTTCCTCGAACAGTGATTCGAGCTCGCGGTCCACCTTGACGCGGATTTCGTGCTCGATCTTGACGTTCAGGTTGATCGTGATCGGTTTCTCGGGCGCCTCGACCTTCACCGTCGGTGTGCAGGCGCCCGCGGCGAGAAGTGCCAGGAGCACAAGCATCGTGTGGCGAAAATGCATCGCGTTCTCCATGTGGCGTATCGCGTCTGTCCCTTGCGCCGTAGGTCGGCATAAATGCCGACGGGTGCCTGCGTCGATCCGGCGGGTTCGGCTTTGCCGAACCCTTGCGGCGTAGGTCGGCATTCATGCCGACGGGGCGCCTGCGTCTTGTCGGGCTGAAGCCCGACCTACGAGCCCGACCTACGAGCCCGACGTACAAGCCCGACCTACATCTCCTGTTCGAGCCATTCGCTGATGCGGTCCCCGGTGGTCAGGCTGCGCATCAGGGTGCGCAAGTTGGTCTCCAGAGTCAAATTCAGGTGCACCGGCCTCTTCGCGTCCAGGTCCGGGTTGCGCCCGCGTATCCGGGCCGCCAGCGCGAGCTGGCCGTCCGCGGCGTAATCGAGCGTTGCCTCCAGGGTGTCGAACTCCAGGTTCGACAGCGCCTTGCGGCTGAGCGCAATCTGCGCCGATTCGTCCGCCGGCGGTGTGGCCGGGCGGTAACGGATCACGCCCGGTGCCGTGCTGTGCACCTCGCCCTGACGCACCGTGAACATGCCGCCCTCGATGTGTACCGGCAGCGTGCCGTCCAGCGCGCCGGTGAGGGTCAGGTCGGGATCGTCCAGCAGTTTGCCGACCCGGGCGAGGTCGATAGCCTGCAGGCTGATGCCGGTGTCGATGGGTGCCGCGCCGAGCGGCCCGATGGACGCGGTACCAAAGCGCCCGCCGAAGAGTTCGCCGGCCACATCGTGCAGCGACCAGCCGGGCGCGCCGTGGTGCAGCGTGGCCCGCAGGCGGTCCAGCGTGATGCCGGCGTTGACGCTGTCGACGGTGCAGGGCAGGTCGCTGAACGCGCCGATGACGCCGTTCTCTATCGTGAGCGCGATCGGGCCGCAGTCGAGGCCGACGACGCCCATGCCCGCGGCGATGCCGGCGAGCCGCCGCGCGCTGGCGTCGATCGCGATGCGCATGCGGTCAGGCGTTCCGCGCACGATGGCCGTGGCACGCAACTCACCGCCCAGCAGATCGCCCGGCACCAGGGTCTGCTTCGCGCCGAGCAGCGTGCGCAACAGCCCCTTGCCCCAGTCCCAGTCGGACGAATCCAGCGTCAGCGTGGCGCGGTATCCGGCATTGGCGAAGGCGTAGTCGCCGTGCCAGGCGAGCAGCTTTCCCGGCCTGGCGCGCGAGAGCGCGCCCTCGACGCGCAGCTTTTCGGGGTTCGCGTCGAAGCGGGTATCGAGGTCGAGCGCCTTCAGCATGTGGGCGCCCCGGCGCAGTTCGAGCTTGCCGTCGAGCTTCGCGCCCCGGTTCGCGCCATTGGCGCTCAGCCCGGTCAGGCGTCCGTGCAGCGTGGCATGCGAGTCGCTGCCGACGTGGGCAATCGTCGCGGCCATTTCCGCGTCGGGCAGGGCGAGCGCGGTTGGGGCCGCCTGCCACAGCGTGCCCTCCTGCAGCGTCAGCTGCAGGTCCTCCAGCGTCCACGGCGCCTGCGTCAGTCCGCGCAGCTTCACCGTGCCGCCGGCGGTGTCGAGCCGCTCGGGCGTCAACGCCGCGTCGAGCACGAGGGCGAGCGGTGCGGCCAGCGCGAACGTGGCGCCGGCGAGCGCGGCCTCGCACGCCGTGACGTCCAGCGTGGATTGCCGCGACTGCTGCACCTGCAACGCGCCGGTGCATTGCGCGCTCGCCTCGCCGCGCGGCGTATCGGCCTTGCCGCCGAGGTGCAGCGTGGCTGAGGCGAGCGGGCCGCTGCCCTCGAACAGGTCGCTGCTGCCCTGCGCGGACAGCGTCAACCCGCGCAACTGTAGCCCGTAAGCCTCCAGCGCCGGCAATTGTGCCTCGAGCTGCCAGTCGGCGCCGCTCGGCGTGGCCCGCAGCAGCAGCGTGCCGTTCGGCCCTGCGACGGACTCGCCGCGCCAGTCCACCTGCCAGGCCAGGGGCATGTCGGCGTGGGGCTGCCACTGCAGCGCGAGCGCGGGCAAGCCGGTGACGCGCAGCGTGGCATTGCCGCTCGCGCCGCCGTCGCTGGCCTCGATACGTCCGTCGAGCAGCCGGGTGCCCTCGCTGTCCTCGATGCGCAACTGTTCGCTGGCCGCGCTCATGCGGGCAAGCAGCGGCCACCAGTCACTGAGCCAGAAGCGCGGCAACAGCGCGACGTTGTCCGTCGCCGCGAGTCGCACGCCGAGGGCGCGCATGCCGACCCGTTGCGGTTCGACGGCGAGCGGCCAGATGCCGGTGATGCGCCAGAACCAGCGCGCGTCCTCGATGCGCAGCGCCGTGCCGTTCGCCTCCAGCGCGAGCAGTTCTACCCGCCCGCCCACGGCGGAGACCCGCAGGCCGCGCAACTCGCCGAGCGCGATGCCCGGGGGCAGGCGCGCATTGAGTGCGGTAATGACGCTTTCGGGGTGCTGGCGCAGCCACAGGGTCAGCGCCAGCGCGCCCAGCAGCAGCGCGGAGGCCGCAACGAGCAGGACGGAACGAAGCCGGCGCCGGTTCATGCGCAGATCGCGGCGCGTGCGAGCGCTCGTTGCGCCGTGGCCGGCACCGCGTTGCGTGCCGCGCTCAGACGCGTTGCGAGGAGATGTTGCCGCCGTCTACCACGATTTCCGCCGCCGTGACGTAGCTGGCCTCGTCCGAGAGCAGGAAGCGCACCACCGCGGCGATCTCGCGTGGCTCCCCGATGCGCCCGAGCAGGATGCGCTTCGTGAAGGCCTCGTCCGAGAGATGGTCGAGCACGGGCTGCATCATCGGCGTGCGGATCTGGCCCGGGGAGACGGCGTTGACGCGCACGCCGTCGCGCCCGAGGTCGTCGGCGAGCGAGCGCACCAGCGACAGCATGCCTCCCTTCGAGGCGGTGTAGGCGGGGTTCATCCAGTTGCCCAGCGTGGCGTTGATCGAGGCGATGCCGACCACGGCCGAGCCGGCATTGGTCGCGAGGTCGGCGCGGATCGCCTTCACCACGAAGGGCAGCGCGCGCAGGTTCACGTTGAGCACGGTGTCCCACTGCGGCACATCGAGATCTTCGAGCGGGATGGCCAGCGACACGCCGGCCGCGTGCACCAGCCCCCCGATCGAGTGCAGCGCGGTGCGCGTGGCGGCGACCGCCGCATCGATGCCGTCCGTGCCGCACAGGTCGATACCGAGGCCGATGCAGGTGACGCCAAAGCGCGATGCGATGTCGTGCGCCACGCGCTCGGCGTCGGCGGCACGCAGGTCCCAGATCGCGACCGGCCGTCCGGCCGCGGCGAGCGCCTCGGCCGAGGCGAGGCCGATGCCCGAGGCGCCGCCGGTGACGATCACGCCACTCAATGGCGAATGCGATGTTGCAGGGTTCACGATGGGTACTCCGGGTCGCAGGTTCGAGGCCGCGCAGGATCGCTTCAGGCGGGCGCTCGCGTCAACGGTTCATTCCGCCGGGTCGAGGGGTGGCAGTCGTGCACGCAGCCGGTCCGGAACTTTCAGCGCTGCGCCGGCGTCACAGTAACGGCATCGCGCATATGCGCACGCGTCGCGGTGGCGGCGGGCATCATGGCATTGCAGGAGAAGAGCAGGTGAAGCGACGGGATCTTGTGCAAGGGGTGCGGTGGGTGACGGCGGCGCTGGCGCTGTGGTCGCTGGGTGTTGCGACGCAGGCGGTCGAGCGCCTGCGCAAGACGCGCGAGGAGTGGAAGGCGCTGCTGCCAGCGCCGGCTTTCGCGGTGCTGTTCGACGAGGCCACCGAGCCGGCGGGCAGCAGCCCGCTGAACGGGGAGAAACGCGAGGGAACCTTCGTGTGCGCGGCCTGCTTCCTGCCGTTGTTCGACAGCGCGCACAAGTTCGACAGCGGCACCGGCTGGCCGAGTTTCTTCGACGTGCTGCCGGACGCGGTGGGCACCCGGCGCGACTTCAAGCTGATACTGCCGCGCAAGGAGTACCACTGCGCGCGCTGCGGCGGGCACCAGGGCCATGTCTTCGACGACGGCCCGCAGCCCACGGGACTGCGCTACTGCAACAACGGTGTCGCGCTGCGCTTCGTGCCGGCGGGCGAGGCGCTGCCGGAGTTGCGGGCATGAAGCGACCCGATCTGGCGAAACTGTCCTCTGCACTGGTGCTCATGATGGTCGTGACATGCCCGGCCCTGGCCGCGCCGCCGTCAGCCGCGAGTGCCACCGCGGTATTCGCGGGCGGCTGCTTCTGGTGTATCGAGGCCGATTTCGAAAAATTGCCCGGGGTGTTGGACGTCGAATCGGGCTATACCGGTGGCCACGTGCCCGACCCGGATTACGAGCAGGTCAGCGCGGGAGGCACCGGCCACGCCGAGGCGGTGCGCGTGCGCTACGATCCGGCACGCGTGAGCTACGCCGCAGCTACTCGATTACTTCTGGAAACACATCGACCCGACGGTGAAGGACCGCCAGTTCTGCGACACGGGTAACCAGTACCGAAGCGCGATCTTCCCTGCCACGGACGAGGAACGGCGTGCCGCCGAGGCCAGCCGCGACGCGCTCCTCGCCTCGGGACGGTTTGCCAGGGTGTTCACCACGATCGAGCCGGCCGCTGCATTCCACCCGGCCGAGGATTACCACCAGGATTACTATCGCAAGAACCCGCTGCGCTACGCGTACTACCGGCGCAGCTGCGGGCGCGATGCGCGGGTCGAGGAACTCTGGGGCAGCGCGCACTGAGTTGCGATGCCGACTGTACAATAAAGCTGTACGCATATACAGTTACCGGGTGTGATCCAGCCTCCAGGAGGCGCACCCGATGCAAACCCCTTGCTCAGCCCTGAAGGGGCGCGCGGCCCTGGGCAACCCGGCGGGACGTTTCGAGCGCCAGCAGCGCGAGCGTGTGCACGACGGCTGGTACGAGGAGGACACCGACGCGCCGCGAGCCGTGCAGGAAGTGCTGCCCGAGCAGGCTCGCACGATCATTGCGCGCAACAGCTCGCCCGACGTGCCCTTCAGCCAGTCGGTGAATCCCTATCGCGGCTGCGAGCACGGCTGCATCTACTGCTACGCGCGGCCGAGCCATGCCTACATCGACCTGTCGCCGGGGCTGGATTTCGAGCGCCGGCTGCGCTTCAAGGCCAACGCCGCCGAGGTGCTCGAACGCGAGCTCTGCAGTCCGCGTTACGTCTGCGAGCCCATCACGCTCGGTGCCAACACCGATCCCTATCAGCCGGTGGAGGCCGGGCTCGGCATCACGCAGCGCCTGCTGGAGGTCTGCGAGCGCCACGCGCAGCCCGTATCGATCATCACCAAGTCCGCGCTGGTACTGCGCGACACTGACATCCTGGCACGCATGGCCGCGCGCGGCCTGTGCCACGTGATGGTCAGCGTGACGACACTGGACGACGGCCTGAAGCGGCGGCTCGAGCCGCGCACGGCCTCGGGTGCGGCGCGCTTGCGCGCGGTGCGCGCGCTGACGGAGGCGGGCGTGCCGGTCGGGGTGCTGGTCGCACCGGTGATCCCGATGATCAACGACGCCGAGCTGGAGGCGATACTCGCCGCGAGCGCCGCCGCAGGCGCGCGCAAGGCCGCCTGGATCCTGCTGCGCCTGCCGTGGGAGGTGCGCGAGCTGTTCCGCGAGTGGCTGCAATGCCATTACCCCGAGCGAGCGGAGCATGTGATGAGCCTGATCCGCCAGAGCCGCGAGGGGCGCGAGAACGATCCGCGCTTCGGTTCGCGCATGCGCGGCTCGGGACCGTATGCCGACCTGATCGCGCGCCGCTTCACGGTGGCTGCGCGCCGTTGCGGCCTGGCCGGCGAGGGGTGGCCGGCGCTCGATTGCACCCGGTTCACCGGCGCGACGCGTCCGGCAAGGCAGCTTCAGCTCTGGTGAGTGATTGCGCTATGCTCGGCCCCGGACTGAGCCGCAACAACACCGACAATGAAACTCAGTATCCGTTCGATCGCGCTGCTGATGATCCTGGTGCCGATGCTGCTTCCGGCGCTGGGCCTGAGCGCGTGGCTCACCAGCCTGCGCGTGAGCGATGCCCGCGCCGAGCTGGAGTCGCGCGGGGAACGCGAGTCGCGCTACCTCGCCCACGCCAGCGAGCTCGCGTTGCTGGTCGCCGACAGCGAGACGCTGCAGCGCCTGGCCGCGAGCAACCTCAGGGGCGCGGGCGCGGCGGTCGCCACGTTGTTCCTCGATGCCGATGGCGCCGTGCTGGCGGCTGCGGGCGAGGCGCCGGAAGTTGACATGGCCCGGCACTGCTGGCGTGACGCCGCCGGTTGCGCGGGGAGCGGACAACGCTACCTGTTCCAGCGCGAGGTGCGCGCGCGCATGCGCGCGCCTCGCGACGAGGCCGTGGCGTTCAGCGCCGCGGATGCCGCCGCCGAGCCCGAGCTGATCGGCCGGGTGCTGTTGTCCTTCGATCCGCACGGACTGGCAGCGATCCAGCGCGCGATGCTGCTGAACAGCACGGGCATCACGCTGGGCGCGCTGCTGGTGGCCTGGGCGCTGGCGCACGTGGTATCGCGCCGGCTCACGGTACCGATGCATCGCTTGTCGCTGGTGGTGGCGCGCATCCGCGCCGGAGAGCTCGGCGCGCGCACGCAGCCCACGGGCAGCGGCGAGATGCGCGAGCTCGAGGACGGCGTCAACGCGATGGCCGACTGGGTGGAGGCGGCCAACGCGGAGCAGAACCGCCGAGTCGACGAAGCCACCGCCGAGCTCTCGCGCACGCTGAACGAGCGCGAGCAGCGCAACCGCGAGCTCGACCAGGCGCTGGAGCGCGCCGAGGCGGCAGGGCGCGCCAAGAGCATGTTTCTCGCGCGCATGAGCCATGAGCTGCGCACACCGCTGACCACCGTGACGGGATTCGCGCGCATGATGCAGCAGGCCGAGCGCCCCGAGCAGCGCGCCGAGCTGTTTCGCCACGTGGAGCAGGGCTCGCGCACGCTGCAGGCGCTGGTCGACGACATCCTGATCGTCGAGACGATCGAGAACGACTCGCTGCGTCTGGAGCGGCGCGAATTCGACCTCGAATCGTGCATCGAGGACACGGTGATGATGCAGGCGCCGGCCGCGCACGCCAGGGCGCTCGCGCTGGTCTGCCACGTCGAACCGGGGTTGCCGCAGCGCGTGATCGGCGATTCGCTGCGCATCGCGCAGGTGCTCGGCAACCTCATCAGCAATGCCATCAAGTTCACCGAGGTCGGGCACGTGACGGTCCGCGCCAGCGCCGATGTCCCGGTGGCGGGCGCCGCGCGCCTGCTGCTCGAGGTCACGGATACCGGTATCGGCATCGCGCCCGGGAATGTGGACTGGCTGTTCCAGCCCTTCGCGCAGGCCGACGAGAGCATGACGCGGCGCTTCGGCGGCAGCGGCCTCGGGCTGTCGATCAGCCTGGGGCTGGCGCGTGCGCTGGGCGGGCAGCTCACGCTGAACGGCGCACCGGGCGTGGGTACCTCCGCGCGCCTGGAGTTGCCGCTGGAGCTGGCGCCGTCGCTCGCCGTGGATGGCGAGGATCTGCCTGCGCCGTCGCGCCTGCGCGTGGCGCTGCTGTGTCGCAGCGACAGCCCCCACGTGCCGGTGCTGCGCGATTATCTGGGCAGCCGGTTCGAGCTGGCGGGCGTGCACGATCTGCGCATGATCCCTGTCGCGCCCGAGGCGTTCGGCGCGATCGACCTGCTGCTGGCGCTGGAGGACACGGGAGAGCCTTGCTGCGAGCCCTGGTTGGGCGGTGCGACGCCGGCGCTGCGCCTGCGGCCGATCGAGGTGGTCACGGACCCGGCGCAGCGCTACGTCGCCGACCTGGTGCCGTTGCCACTGCGGCGGCGCCAGCTGCTCGCCGCCTGTGCACGCCGGGCCGGCGCCCCGGCACAGATCGCCGAGGGGTATCCCGCGGCGGGCGTTCCCGGACAACCCGATCTCGATCTGCACTGCCTGATCGTGGAGGACAACGAGCTCAACCGGCACATGATCGCCATGCGCTTGCGTGATTTCGGCGTGACGGTGAGCGAGGCCGGCGGGGGTGCCGAGGCGCTGCGCCTGCTGCCCGGCGCGACGCCCGACCTGGTGCTGCTGGACGTACACATGCCCGGCATGGATGGCGTCACGCTGGCGCGTCACCTGCGCCAGCGCCACCCCGGCTTGCCGGTCTACGCGCTCACCGCCAACGTGATCGGTAGCGAGGAGGCCGCGCTGGCGGCGGCGGGCGTGCGCGAGGTGCTGTACAAACCGATCGACGAGGCGAAGCTGCTCGAGGTGCTGCACCGGCATGCGCGCCACGACAATGCGTGGGACATCGAGGTGCGCGCGGGTATCACGCGGGACGAGGTTGCGGCGGAATTGCGCCGCCTGCTGGGCGCCGTGGAGGGGTGCGTTGCCGCCCGTGACCTGGCCGGCGGCGCCGACGCCGCGCACCAGTTGCTGGGGGTAGCGCGCATGTTCACGCGCGGTGTGCTCGCCGAGCGTTGCCTCGCGCTCGAGACGGCGCTGCGCGACAGTGGCGGCGAGCCGGCGCACGGCACGCTGCATCGGCTCGCGACGCTGCTCGGGCCTGCGGGTGCCTGAGCCGTGCCGGCGCGCACGCGTCTGTGCCGATCACAGTTCGATCAATCCCGATCACAAGGAGAACGAGATGAGCCATAGGCGCATGCTGCTGTCGTACGCAATCCTGCTGGCGGCGCTGCTGGGCTGCAGCGACGAACACGCGGGTCGTGCGCCGGTGCCTGGCGACGCGGCGGCGGTTTCGCCGCCGGCCGCATCGCCGGTGCCTGCCGTGACTTCCGTGGACGGTGCACGCATCGGTGCGGCCGATGGCGAGCCGCACAACTGGCTGAGCCACGGGCGCAGCTATTCCGAGCAGCGCTTCAGTCCGCTCGATCGCATCGACACCGCAAACGTGGGCCGGCTGGGGCTCGCATGGTTCTTCGACTTCCCCACCGACCGCGGCATGGAGGCCACACCGATCGTGGTCGACGGCCGCCTGTACGTGACCGGCACCTGGAGCATGGTCTACGCCTTCGACGCGAAGAGCGGGGCGCTGCTGTGGCATCACGACCCCGGGGTGCCGCGGCAGTGGGCGGTGCACCTGTGCTGCGACGCGGTCAATCGCGGTGTCGCGGCCTGGGGCGGCAAGGTCTTCGTGGGCACGCTCGACGGGCGGCTGCAGGCGCTGGATGCGACTGACGGCAAGGTGTTGTGGTCGGTGCAGACCACGCCCCGCGACAAGCCCTACTCGATCACCGGCGCGCCGCGCGTGGTGAAGGGGCTGGTGATCATCGGCAACGGCGGCTCCGAACTGGGCGTGCGTGGCTACGTGAGCGCCTACGACGCCGAAACCGGCGACATGAAATGGCGCTTCTACACGGTGCCGGGCGACCCGGCGCAGCCCTTCGAGTCGCCCGCGCTGGAACGGGCGGCGGCGACCTGGTCGGGCGGCGAGTGGTGGAAGATCGGCGGCGGCGGCACGGTTTGGGACTCGATGGCCTACGACCCCGAACTCGACCTGCTCTACGTCGGTGTGGGCAACGGCTCGCCGTGGAACCAGCAGTACCGCAGCCCGGGCGGGGGCGACAACCTGTACCTGTCGTCGATCGTGGCGCTCGACCCCGACACCGGCGCCTACGTCTGGCATTACCAGACCACGCCCGGCGACACCTGGGACTACACCGCGACGCAGCACCTGGTCCTCGCCGAGCTGCCGATCGGCGGCACGCCGCGCAAGGTGATCATGCAGGCGCCCAAGAACGGTTTCTTCTACGTGCTCGATCGCGCGACCGGGGAGTTCCTTTCGGGCGATGCCTATGCCTACCAGACCTGGGCCGAGGGGATCGACGCCAACGGTCGCCCGGTCCCCAATGCGCAGGCGCGCTACGTCGGCAAGGAGGCGCTGGTGTTCCCGTCACCGCACGGCGCGCACAACTGGCATCCGATGAGCTTCAGTCCGCGCACCGGGCTGGTCTATATCCCGGTGCAGGAAATCCCCTTCGTCTACAAGCACGACGACAAGTTCGCGTTCGAGCCCGGGCTGTGGAACACGGGCGTCGACGTCGAGGCGGCCGGGCTGCCCGAGGATCCGGCGGCGGCTGCCGAAGTGCTGAAACTGGTGCAGGGCCACCTGGTCGCCTGGGATCCGGTGGCGCGCAAGGAAGCCTGGCGCGTCGAGCAGGGCGCGCCGTTCAACGGCGGTGTGCTGAGCACGGCCGGTGAGCTGGTGTTCCAGGGCAGCGCGCGCGGCGAGTTCGTGGCCTATCGCGCCGACACCGGCGAGCGCCTGTGGGCCGCGCCGGTGCAGACCGGCGTGGTGGCGGCGCCGATGACATATGCCGTCGACGGCGAGCAGTACGTCGCGGTCGTGGTCGGCTGGGGCGGCGGGCTGCCGCTCGCCGGCGGGCGCGTGGCGCAGATGGCGGGTTCCGTGAACCGCAGCCGGCTGCTGGTGTACGCGCTGGATGGCAGGCAGCAGTTGCCCGAGCCCGTCGCGGTGACGCGCGCACTCGCGCCGCCGCCGCTGAGCGCGACGCCGGAGCAGGTGGCGCGCGGCAAGACGCTGTATGCGGCGCGTTGCTTCGCCTGCCATGGCGACGGCGCGGTGGGTGGCGGCGTGGTGCCCGACCTGCGTTATGCCTCGGCCGCGACGCACGCCGAGTTCGATGCGATCGTGCGCGGGGGGCTTCGCCACCAGAAGGGCATGGTCGGCTTCGCCCAGGTGTTCGGCAGGGAGGACGTGGAGGCGATCCATGCCTACGTGATCAAGCGCGCGCACGATCTGCTCGCGGAGCAGGCCGCGCGCCAGGGCGGGAACGCCGGCTGAGAGGCCACGCAGCCCGATGCGTGGTGCGCTGTCGCGCAGCAAACCGTCCGACCGTGGGTCCGGCTTCAGCCGGACAATTGTTCGCATGAATGCGAACCTACGGGTAGCAATGTCCGGCTGAATCCGGGTCTACGGGCGGCGCATTGCGCCACGCCAGCCGGGTTCAGCCGAACAGCCCGTGCAGGAACCAGCGCCGGCTGTGGTGATCGCGGAACACCCAGCACAGGGTGCCGTTCTGCTCGTGTCGCGCGATGAAGTAGTCGCGTTTGCCCTCCGTGCCCCACCAGTCGCTCTCGATGCGCTCCGGGCCGCTCAGCAGCCGCAGGCGTCCGTGCCAGCGCAGGCCCTGCGCGTCTCGCGCCAGCGGCAGCGGCTCGGGCAACAGCCAGGACGGGCGCTGCGCCGGGATTGCCGTGGCCCCGCTGGCGGCGCTTTCGGCCCCCTGCGTGCTGCGCCAGGCGTGTTCCGGCAGGTGGGCGTCGGCGGTGCCGATGCCATGAACGCAGCCTTCCCCCAGGCGTATCGCGAGGCGGTCGAGCAGCAGGCGGCCGGCCTGCTCCGCGTCCTCGTCGGCGTCGGGGAACAGCGCGGCGCTCTGCTGGTGCACCGGCGCGAAGTCGCGGCACACGAGCGCCAGCGATTCCGCCGGCTCGGCCAGCCGCAGGGACTCGAACTTCAGCCGCGTGAGGCCGATCAGGGCCGCGTGGCTGTTGTGCGCGAGCGAACAGGGCAGGCCGAGCGCGAGCGTGCGGCCGCTGATGTCGCGCAGGCGCCAGTCGAGGCGCTGGCAGAAGCACTGGCGGCGGTCGAGGAACTGCCCCAGCTCGCGCAGCAGGCGCTGTGCCGGGAACAGCAGCATCGTGCTGTGGTGCAGCGGCTCGAGGAATTGCAGTTCGGCGTGGAAGAAATCCCGCGGCTGGTGCGGCAGGCGCGGGTCGGGTTTCTCGCCGTCCAGGCGCTGCAGGCGATCGAGGAATTCGTGGCCGAAACGCTTGCCGAGCGCGGCGCGCGGCAGCGCGAGCAGGGCGCCGATACGGGAGAAGCCCATCCGCTGCATGCGCAGGCGCTGCCTGTCCGGCACCTCGAGCAGATCCAGCGGCAGCTCGCCGAGGCCGGCGCGGAAGGCGGCGAGGTCGCCGTTCGTGCACCACGGCGGGATGTCCGCAGGGGTGCAGGGATGGGCGCGGGCCAGCAGGGCGGCGCCCGCCGGCGTCGGCGCCAGGCCGTCGAGGTGTGCGTGGCCGCGCTCGGCCAGTTCGTCTTCCACCTGCCGCAGCAGGCGCTCGAGGCCACCGAAGAGACGCAGGCTGCCGCTCACTTCCAGCAGCAGGCCGTCGGGTGGCTCCAGCGCCAGCAGCGACGTGAAACGGTAGCCCCAGTCGGCCAGCCCGAGCAGCGCGGCGGCCTCGCGTTCCTTGCGCCGTTCGAGCGTCAGCAGCCCGGGGCACAGGGCCTGCGCGGTGCTGGCCGAGATGCCGGGGCTCACGCCATGTTCGCCGGCGAGCGCGTCGTGGCACAGCACGCGGTGCTTTTCGGTGACGATGACGGGGCGTTGCGCGTGCATGCCGGCGCGGGTGAAGACCTCCAGCGGCAGCAGCGGGAAGCGCAGGCAGAGCCAGAGCATGGCGACACGGGCTCAGTGCAACGCCGCGCTGGCGCGCGAGACCGTGGGTCCGGCTTCAGCCGGACATGGCATTCGTTCGGCCGTAGGTCCGGATTTATCCGGACAATGCATCTGTCCGGATAAATCCGGACCCACAACGGGCAGCAGGGCGGGGTCGATGCGCGGCTGCAGCAGGGCGTTGGCGCGGGCGAGCGTGAGCTGCTGGCCCGCCTGGCCGCCGCGCTGCTTGAGGATCTCGAGCGCGAGGTGCTCCCGCGTACCCCGCAGCACGATCCGCAACGCGGCGGGCGAGAGGCTGTGCGCCGCCTGTGGCGGGCGGAACAGGAATGCCAGGCTGGCGCTGCCCTGCGCGGCGAGCTGCAGGCGGCGCAGGGCGCGGTAATCGCCGAGGCGCGATTCGGGCAGCCAGGCCAGCAGGCAGGCCGCAGCACCGGAACGCAGGATCTGTTCCGTGCACCACAGGGTGTCGACGTCCCGCTCCGCCCGCACGACCAGCAGCCGTTCCAGCGCCACGTCCTGTGCCAGCAGGGCGGGCGCATAAGGCAGATAGGGTGGGCAGACGAAGAACAGCCGGCGCGAGCCTCGGCTGCAATGTGCCAATGCCGGCGCCAGCAACTGCATCTCGCCGATGCCGCAGTTGCCGCTGAGCACCTCGGTCAGTGCCGCGCGCGGCCAGCCGCCACGGTGCAGGACCCGGTCGAGGGCGGCATGTCCGCTGGGCAGGGCGTCCCCGGTCGCGGTTGCCGTGCGGGGGCTGGAAGCCTGCCAGACATCGGGGCGGGCGAGCAGTGTTTGCAGCAAGCGGTTCATGCCAATGACTGTTCAAATATACAGTATTCTGGTGATTCCGTCGGCTGTTGTAAACAACGGCTGTTCCGCTTTCGGCGCGTTATGCACATTTGCAGTGCGGTGCCGCATTGCGGAACGCGTACCACGACATGTGCACAGAATTCGAGAAATAACTTTTTAGCTTTCAAAAACAATGTAGTGCGTTATGTATTTGAAGTTGAATACAGATGTGGAGGCAGATGCTTGTGAGCGATACGTGCAGCTGCGCTCTTTTATCCCCGGTTTTATCCACAGCATTTCCGGTGTTCCGGCTGTGCTGTGCTAGCATGGCCGCGCTTTCGTCTTCCCCGATTCCAGACAGATAGAGGGATCACCGCCGATGCTGCAGCAACTGACGACCATGCTGGAAATGCAGGACCGGATGAACCGCAAGGTCCATCCCGACTGGATCAACCAGCAATTCGCCTGGTATCGCGCACTGTGGATCGAGTGCGGGGAGCTGATCGAGCACTATGGCTACAAGTGGTGGAAGCATCAGCAGCCGGCCTGGGAACACGTGAAGCTGGAGATCGTCGATATCTGGCACTTCGGCATGAGCATGCGCTTCGATGGCACCAGCACGCCGGCGCAGATCGCCGCCGGCATGCTCGAGGAGTTGCGGCTCGCCCCGCCGCAGACCATGGAATTGCGCGAGGCCGTCGAGGCCTTGGCGGGCCGGGCACTGGTGGGGCGCGAATTCGCGGTCGGCCCATTCTGGTCCCTGCTGCAGGCGGCCGGCATGACTCCCGATGAGCTGTTCACCGCCTACGTGGGCAAGAACGTGCTGAACTTCTTCCGCCAGGACCATGGCTACAAGGACGGCAGCTACCGCAAGACCTGGCAGGGACGCGAGGACAACGAGCACCTGGCGGAGCTGCTGGGCCAACTGGACAGCCGTAGTCCCCGCTACGCGGACGAGCTCTACGGCGCCCTGGCGGCGCGCTACGCGCAGGTTGCGGCCGCGCACGCCTGAGCTGTTGTTATGCACACTGCGCAAATGCTGTCAAGAAAGTGACATCGGGCGCAACAAATTTGTCATTTCGGTAAAAAACAACATTAAGAAAATCTCTTAACCTATTGGCAAATATGTAAAAAATGTTATTTGATCATAAAATGACCAATCTGAGGGTGCCTCAGCCGGCATGCGGGTTAGGGGCGCATACTAAGAACTTATCCGCAAACTTATCCACAGAAATTGTGGACAACTGGGAGCCTGAAACCGGTGCCGGGGACTGAGCAATACCTGTCGGGATCGGCGCTGGCGCGGCGTCTCAACATGCCCAGCCGCGAGTTGTTCACGCTGCTCGCCGAGCAGGGCTGGATCGTGCGCCAGGGTGAGCAGTGGCGGCTGACGCGCAAGGGCGAATTCGAGGGCGGCAGGTACCTGAACAGCGAACGTTTCGGCACCTATATCGGCTGGCCGGAGCAGGTGCTGGAGCACCGCCTGTTCAGCGTGAGTCCCGAGCAGACCCTGCTGAACGCGGCCGCGCTGGGGCTGCGGGTGGGCATGTCGGCGCGCCAGACCAATCTCCTGCTGCTCGAACTGGGCTGGATCCGCAAGGGCGTGAAGGGCTGGGAGCTCACCGCCCGCGGCAAGGCGCTCGGCGGGGTGCAGGAGGAATACCCGGACACGGGCGTGCCCTACGTGCGCTGGCCGGCCACGCTGCCCGGCAACCCCGTGCTGAGCGAGAACCTGCAGGTGATCCATGCCTACGAACACATCGGGGAGGCCGCGGAGCGTGACCTGTTCGGTGATGCCGAGCGCGAGATCCGTGTCGATGGCGGGGACGGGCTGCGCGCGCTCGACGGGCACGTGCTGCACAGCAAGGCGCAGCTGATGATCTGCCACTGGCTGTACATGTCGGAGATCGCGCACGCCCATCACCGTCGCCTCCCGGTGGAGGGTGACTACCGCTGCGATTTCTACCTGCCGTCACTGCAGCTCTACATCGAGTACTGGGGCGACGAGGCGGCGCCGGGGCAACTGACGGCGAAGCTGGACAAGAAGGCCGTCTACGAGCGCCACGGCCTCAAGCTGCTGGAGATCGGGCCCGACGACCTTGCCCGGCTCGACGAGGTCCTGCCGCGCGCGCTGCTCAAGCATGGCCTCGCGGTCTATTGAGACGGCTCAGCCGGCCGTGCTCCCCAGCGGCCGCGCGAAACCGTCCATCGCCTCCGCCAGCGTGAAGTCGAGCGCGGTGATGCCGTGCGCGTCATGCGTGGTCAACGCGATCTCGACGCGGTTGTAGACGTTGAACCATTCCGGGTGATGATCCAGCTGTTCGGCGCGCAGCGCCGCTGCGCGTCATGAACGCGAAGGCGGCGCTGAAGTCTGCGAAGCGGTACACGCACCGCAGCTTGCCATCGCGCAGGCTCCAGCCGGGCAGCGCGGCGAGGCGCGCGCTGATCGTGGCATCGTCCAGCTTTTGTGCTCGCATGGGCTCGCTCCGGGCGTGGTGTCAGGGGGCAGTGCGACGCCGCAGGGTCACGCCGCATTCCAGGTGATGGGTATAGGGAAACTGGTCGAACAGTGCGAAGCGTTCGATGTCGTGCGTGGCCGCGAGCGCTGCCAGGTTCTCGCGCAGCGTCTGCGGGTTGCACGAGATATAGACGATGCGCCCGAAGCCCGCGACCTGCGCCAGCGTGCGCGCATCGAGCCCCGCGCGCGGCGGATCGACCAGCACGGTGCCGGGATCGAAGCGGTCGAGGTCGAAATCGCGCAGCCGGCGGAAGGGCCGTTCGCGTGCCAGCGCGGCCGAGGCCTCCGCGCTGGAGAGCCGCGCGATGAAGGTGTTGTCGATGCCGTTGGCGGCAAGGTTGTACTGCGCGGCGGCGATCGCGACCTTGTTGATCTCGGTGGCCAGCACGGTGTCGAAACGATCGGCCAGCGCGACCGTGAAGTTGCCGATGCCGCAGTAGAGCTCCAGCAAGCCGCCGTGCGCGGCGCCACAGCCCGCACGCGCCCACGACAGCATCGCGCGGTTCACCTCCGCATTGGGTTGCGTGAAGCAGCCTTCGGGCTGGCGCAGCACCAGTTCGCGTCCGTCGACCTGCAGGCGTTCCGTCACGAACGATTCCCCGATCACGATGCGCTGCCCGCGCGAGCGGCCGATGAGCTGTGCATCCAGCACCAGGCTCAGCTCCCGGGCGGCGTCTTCCCATGCGGCGTCGAGCGGGCGGTGGTAGACCAACACCACCAGCGCCTCGTTGGCGAGCGTGCTCAGGAACTCGACCTGGAACAGCTTGCGCGCGAGCGCCGGCGAGTGCAGCACCGCCTCGCGCAGACGCTGCATCAGCGCGTTGATGCGTAGAGAGGCAGGCGGGAACTCGTCGATGCGCACCGGCTCGCGCGGGTTCGCGGGATCGAACATCGCGTAGAAGCCGTCGCCGCCGTCGCGCCAGAAACGGAACTCGGCGCGCTGGCGGTAGTGCCGCGGCGGCGAGGCGTGCACCTCCGGCACGGGCGCGCCGAGCTCGTGCATGGCATCGCGCACCGCGCGCACCTTCTGCTCGAGCAGCGCGGCGCAGGCCGGCGCGGAATAGTCCTGCTCGCTGTGTCTCACGGGGTGTCTCCGGGCCAGGGGCCGCGCCGGCGCCAGTAATCGCGCGCCAGCAGCAGCGCGGCCTCGGCGTCGTTGGCGCCACCGAGCGCCAGCAGTGCGGCCGCTGCCGTGCCGATCACCGCGGCTTCCCCGTAGGCGTCCTCGGTGCGGCCGTTCCACAGCGTGGACAGCAGTGCCACGTCCGGCACGATGGCGGTGTCGCCGCGTTCGGCCAGCTGGCGCGTGAAAGCGATATCGCGTTGCACATCGCCCTCGAGCAGGATGCAGCGGCTGTCGGCATTGGGCCGCAATTCGCATTCGCCGCCCTCGCCACGGAAGATCAGCGCGCGCGGTTGCCCGAGCTGTCGCGCCGCGCCCGCGTGCAGCACGGCATAGGCCGGGTGCTGCAGGCTCTGCATCGTGGCGGGCGCGGCCAGCGGGTTGATGTGGCGCACGAAGGTGTTCACCGGCGAGCGCAGGCCGAACAGGTGGCGCAGGTCCAGCAGCGCCTGCAGGCCCGGGCTGAACAGCGCGAGCGGTGCGTACGCGAAACGGCGCGTATCCAGCGCCTCGCGCACCTCCTGCCAGTCGCGCGCGGGCGCGATGCCGAGCGCCGGCAGCGCCTGGGAGGCGAACAGGCGGTTGCGCGCGTGCGGCTCGCAGCCGTGCATCAGCACGCGGTGCCCGTGCGCGGCCAGCAGCAGCGCCGACAGCAGGTACCACGGCGGCTGCTGGCGCTTGCCCGCGTAGCTCGGCCAGTCCAGGTCGACGCGTATCGGCGCCTCCGGCAGCTGTGCGCGCTCGCGCGCGGCCTGCACGAAACCGGCGATCTCCTCGGCGGTTTCCTCCTTCACGCGCAGCAGCATCAGAAAGGCGCCGGTCTGCAGCGGGTCGACCTCGCCGTCGAGGATCATCCCGAGCGCCGTGCGCGCCTCCTCGCGTTCGAGCGAGCGCGCGCCACGGCGTCCGCGCCCGAGCGTGCGCACGAAGGGTGCGAAGGGATGTTCCTCGGGGCACGATGATGGTGGCGCGGACCGGTGCATGGGCTTGCTCACAGGCAGTGCTCGGGGCGGGGCAGGCCCGCGATCTTGGCCGCCACGCGCGCGGGGCTGCCGGGGAACAGCCCGAGCAGGTAGACGCTGCGGCCCTTGTCGGGACCCAGCGTGCGTCGTGTCAGGCTGACCAGTGCGCGCATGGCGGGCGCGTGCTCGTGCTCGCGATAGTACGCCTGCAGCATGTGCAGGATCTCGCGGTGCGCGGGCGTCAGCGTCAGGCCTTCCTCGCGCGCGAGCGCGGTGGCCACCTGCTCGTTCCAGTCGGCCCGGTCCAGCAGGAAACCGTCCGCGTCGCGTGGCGGCAGCGCTGCGTTTGCTTTCATCTCAGAACCAGGACACGGTGCGCGGGTGCGCGACCGCGAGGTCGACGAAGCCGCCGTAGTCGACCGTGGCGATGCAGGCGGGTAGCCGCGCGTCGATGCCGCGCGCGGTGCAATCCTCCGCGAGCGCGAAGATCGTCACACCGGCCGCGTGCAGCGCATGCAGCGTGTCGGCGGCCTCACCGAGCGCGGCATAGACGCCGTCGCCGCTCAGCAGCAGGGCATCGTCGGCGGCTATCACGCGGGCGCATTCCTCGAGGCAACTGCCCGTGAAAGGCGAGGCGCAGAGTATGTGCAGGGTCATCGGCGGTTCATACCGTGAGCACGCGCTCGTGCGCGCCAAACAGTTCCCGGAGCTCCGCCGGCCCGGCCAGGCGCACCGGCAACGCGAGATCCCGCGCGTCCAGCCCGCGCGCGGCGAGCGCTGCCGCCTCGGCGTGGACTTCCTCCACGCCGTAATCCGCCAGGGTGCCGAGCAGCTTTTCCAGGCTGCGCGACAATTCCGCGGCAGGCCGTTGCCCGGGAGCGAGGGCCAGCACGCCGTCGCCGAGGAACAGCAGCGTGACCGGTTGGTCGAAGGCCGCGAAGGCCATCGCGACGTCGACGGCATCGCGCGCGCGCGCACGTCCGTACGGGGCCGTGCGGCACACCACCAGCACGCTGCGCCGCGCTGCGGCTGGCGCGGCGCTCATCCGCCGAAGTCCACGATGCGATCGGAGCGGATACTGGCCTCGACCAGCTGGCCCAGTCCCGAGAGCTCGAAGCCCTGGCGCAGGCTGGCCGCCCCGAGCGCGTGGCGCGCGGCCTCGCGCTCGTCGACGATGCCGCGACGCAGCGCCGAACTCACGCAGCTCACCAGGTCCACCCCGTGCTCGGTAGCCAGCTGCTGCCACAGCGCCGGCAGGTCGGCCTCGCCGCTCGCCGCGCAGTTGAGCGCGCTGCTGTTGTGCACGCCGTCAGCGAAGAAGAACACGCGGTACAGCGTGTGACCGCGCGCGAGGAGCGCGCACGCGAAGCGGTAGGCGGCATGGCTGGATTGCCTGCCGACGGCGGATTCCTGTACCAGCAGCGAGAAGATCATTGGTGCTGAAACGACACGGCCCCGAGTCGGGGCCGTGTCGCGCGTACCCCGTCGGGTCTCACTCGTTGCTGCCGCCGAGGAAGCTGAGCAGGATCGAGAACAGGTTGTAGATCATCACGTACAGCGTCACGGTCGCGGAGATGTAGTTGCGCTCGCCGCCGTGGATGATCTGGCTGGTCTGCCACATGATCAGGCCCGCGGACAGGAACATGAACACGCAGGTGATGACCAGCGACAGCGCCTGGATGTGCAGGAAGTAGTTCGCGATGGCGGCCACGAAGGCGACCAGCATGCCGGTGCCGAGGAAGCCGGTGGCGAAGCTGAAGTCCTTGCGCGTCACCAGTACGAAGGCCGACAGCCCGAAGAAGATCGCCGCGGTGCCGCCGAGCGCGGTCAGCACGGGCTCGAAGCCCGAGATGCCGACGTAATGGTTGAGGATCGGGCCGAGCGAGAAGCCCATCCAGCCCGTCAGCGCGAACACGCAGAGCAGACCCGCGGCGGAGTTCTTGTTCTTCTCGACCAGGAACAGCAGCACGAAATAGGGCAGCAGCGTCCACAGCCCCAGGTACGGCACGTTCAGCGCCATCGACACGCCCGCGGTGAGCGCGCTGAACAGCAGCGTCATGGCCAGCAGGGCATAGGTGTTGCGCAGCACCTTGGTGGCGCCCGCATCCAGGGCGGTGCTGCCGGCGGTCCGGATATCGGAGATAGCCATGATCGTTCCCTTTCTGGTGGTAAAGACGTTTGCAGTGTAGCCGCGACGGCGATGGAATTGAACCGGCGTGGCGCGCCGGGCATGTTTTCCCGGTTGCGCCCTGTATGACCACCGTGAAGCAGGGCAGTTCACTCTGCCGGGAGTCGTGGCGATTCGCCCGTGCGGATGATGCGGGTCCGGCGATCTGCCATCATCGTGCATAACCGCAACCACGAGGATCCCGTTGACCATGCAGCCCGATGACATTCGCACGGCATATGACCCCGCCAACGTGGTGCGCTCCATCACGATCGAGATCGACGCCCCGGCCGCGATCGTGTGGGAGGTGCTCACCGACCTGCCGGATTACAACCACTGGAACCCGATGTGCGTGCGCGCCGAGTCGACGCTGGAGTTGGGAGCACCGATCCGGATGAAGCTGGTCAACTACGCCAATCCGGGCACCCTGATACCGGTCGTCGAGTACGTCTGCGCCGTCGAGCCGCAGCGGCTGCTGTCCTGGGAGGCACCCTGGCTGGCGGAGTGGCCCTATCCCGCAAGGCGCGACCAGGTGATCGAGGCGCTCGGCCACGACCGTTGCCGGTACTACTCGACGGATGCCTTCCTGGGGGAGACCGGCATCCATGTCATGCGTTTCGCCGGACCGTGGGTGAAGCGCGGATTCGACGATACGGCACTTGCGCTGAAGGTGCGTGCGGAGGAGGTGTATGCCGAGCGGAGTCGAGGTGCACTCCGATGAGTGGCGCATCGTGGGCCGGCGTTCAACATTCCTGTCAGAGACGAAAACGGCGAGCTTTGGCCGCCGTTTTGGGAGTCGCATATCGACGTTATTATTGAAATGGCGGAGGGGGAGAGATTCGAACTCTCGGAAGGCTTTCACCTTCGCCGGTTTTCAAGACCGGTGCTTTAAACCGCTCAGCCACCCCTCCGTGACGCGGCGCGCATTATAGCCGTTGCCGGTCGCCCGGCAACGGCTCAGCGTTGCTTCAGCGCTCCGTTTCCTCGGCCGCTTCCTCGGGTCGCGCGGACAGGTCGAGCGCGGCGTTGCCTTGCGTGTGCGTGGCAGCACCCGTTCGCCGCGCGCGCGGATCGTTGGCCGCGCGGGGCGGTTGCGCACGCGTGGGACGCGGGAGCTCGACCGGCGGGAAGCTGGAGGGATCGATCACCAGGGATTCGGTGATGATCTCCACCTCCGCGACACGGCGCGGGCTGAGGCGCGGGTCGTTGGCCGGGCGACCGGTGGGTCGTGTTGGGCGCGGCGCGGGCGCGGGGCGTGCCGCCAGTGCGGGCGCGGGAGCTGGCGCCGGAGCAACCGGCGGTGCCGCATCCTCGCGTACCGTCTCCTGGCGCGGTGCCATCGCTACCGTTTCCGCGGGTGCCGCCTCGCTGCGCGACGCTTGCGGAGCCGCTTCCGGGGCAATCCGTGCGGCAGCAACGGGCGCCGCGACCGCGGCAACCTCGACAGCGGTCTCGGCCTTCACAGCTTCCGGCTCCGCCGTCGGTTGCGCGAGTTCCACTTCAGCTGCTACCTCGGCCATGTCCTCCTCGGCGTCGATCAGTTCCATCTGCGCCGCTTCGGGCTCGTCGCCTTCGCCCTGGAACACGGTTTCGACCGGCTCGCCTTCGACGCGGCGGCGACCGCGACCACGGCGTCCGCGCGAACGACGGCTGCGCTCACCCTCGGTACCCGGGGCCGCTTCCTGCGCCTCGCCCACTGCCGCTTGCGCAACCACGACTTCCTCGACCTCGGTCTGCGGTTCCGCCGCCTGCATCGGCATCGACGGCATCGGGGTCCGCGCGACCTCGGCTACTGCCGGTTCGGCAACGCTTCCCGGTGCCTGGATCTCGCCGCGCTGGCGCGGGCCGCGTGTGCGTGGCTGCTGGCCTGCCGGGCGGCGCTCGGGGCCGCCTTCCGGACGCTGTGCCGGACGGCCTTCGCCACGTGGCGGCCGGCTTTCACCGGCGGACTCGTCACGCGGCGGGCGCGGCGCGCGTTCGCTGCGCGGCGCTTGGGCGCGCGGCTCGCCACGGGGTTCGCCACGTGATTCGCCGCGCGGTGCTTCATCGTGCGCTGCTTCGCGTTCGCCGCCTCGGCCGCGGCCCGATCCGCCGCGGCGGCGTCGACCGCCACTGCGGCGCTCGCCTTCGCCGGGTTCGCCTTCGCCGCGCGCGCGTGCGCCTTCGCCACTTGCGCGCTCGCCCACGGTGGCGCCTTCGGGCGCGCGTCGGGATTCTTCAGCGGGGCGCGGCGCGGGCGCCGTGCGGGCGGCCGGCGCGGGTTCGGCCGCGCCGCCACCGAACAGGAAGCCCAGCAGGGATTTGACGATACCTGGCTTGGCTTGTGCCGCGGGTGCGGCTGCCACCGGAGCGGGTGCAACGACAGGGGCGGGGGCCGCTTGCGCGACCGGCTCGGGCGCGGCCGCCGGCGCGGGCTTCGACGGTGCGATCGACTGCACCGCAGCCACCGGTACTTTCACGGGCTCCGCCGTGCGCGTGACCAGGTCCACGGGCGGCGGCGCCTCCGGGATGGAGAGGAAGCTCGGCTCCTCGCTGTTCACCAGCGCGCTGTCGTCGCGCAGGCGCATCACCTCGAAGTGCGGGGTTTCCATGTTCGGGTTCGGGATCACCATCACGTGCAGGCGGTTGCGCTGCTCTATGTCGATGATCGCGCGACGCTTCTCGTTCAACAGATAGGTCGCTATCTCGACCGGCACGATGGTGCGGATCTGCGCACTGCGTTCCTTGCCGGCTTCCTCTTCCACGAGGCGCAGCACCGAGAGGGCGAGGGACTTGGTGTCGCGGATGGTGCCCTGGCCCGTGCAACGCGGGCAGACCACGGAGCTGGTTTCCTCCAGCGAGGGACGCAGGCGCTGGCGCGACATTTCCATCAGGCCGAAGCGGGAGATGCGTCCGACCTGCACGCGGGCGCGGTCGGGTACCAGCGCGTCGCGCAGGCGGTTCTCGACTTCCTTCTGGTTGCGCGTGCTGTTCATGTCGATGAAGTCGATCACGATCAGGCCGCCCATGTCGCGCAGGCGCAGCTGGCGCGCGATCTCGTCGGCTGCCTGCAGATTCGTCTGCAGCGCGGTCTCCTCGATGTCCTGGCCCTTGGTGGCGCGCGAGGAGTTGATGTCGATGGACACCAGCGCCTCGGTCGGGTCGATCACGATCGAGCCGCCGGAGGGAAGCTTCACCTCGCGCTGGTAGGCCGTCTCGATCTGGCTCTCGATCTGGTAGCGGTTGAACAGCGGCACCGGGTCCTTGTAGAACTTCACCCGGCTGCGGTAGTTCGGCATGACCTGCTCGATGAACTCCACGGCCTTGTCGTGGGCGTCCTGCGCGTCGATCAGTACCTCGTCGATGTCCTGGCGCAGGCAGTCGCGGATCGCGCGGATCACGACGTTGCTTTCCTGGTAGATCAGTTGCGGCGCGCGCTTCTTGCCGGCCTCGGCGATCGCGCCCCACAGGTGCAGCAGGTAGTCGAGGTCCCACTGGAGCTCTTCGGCCGAGCGGCCGACGCCGGCGGTGCGGATGATGATGCCCATGCCGTCGGGCAGGTTCAGCGCGTTCAGCGCGTCGCGCAGCTCCGTGCGCTCGTCGCCCTCGATGCGACGGCTGATGCCGCCGGCGCGCGGGTTGTTCGGCATCAGCACGAGATAGCGTCCCGCGAGGCTGATGAAGGTGGTGAGGGCGGCACCCTTGTTGCCGCGCTCTTCCTTGTCGACCTGCACCAGGACCTCGGTGCCTTCCTTAACCACTTCGCGGATGCGCGGACGGCCCTGCGACTGGTCGCCGCCGTTGCCCTGGAAGTACTCGGGAGAGATTTCCTTCAGCGGCAGGAAGCCGTGGCGGTCGGCGCCGAATTCGACGAAGGCAGCCTCGAGGCTGGGCTCGACGCGGGTGATGCGGCCCTTGTAGATGTTGGCCTTGGTCGAGACGCGGTTACGGTTCTCGATATCCAGATCGTAGAGTCGCTGGCCATCGACCAGTGCGACCCGCAACTCCTCCGGCTGGGTTGCGTTGATGAGCATTCTTTTCATGGTTACCAATGTCCTGTGAGCGGGTTGCTGGGACTTTGGTACCGTCGTAACAGCACTACGGAATCAGTGGCTTGTCATGCAGAGGCTTCTTGCTTCCTCGAAGTCTGGATTGCGCATATGCGGTTCCGGGCGCTACGCCCCGCCGAACTGCCTTCGTCCCGAGCCGCCAGAAACTGCCTGGCCGCAACGGGGACGCGTCTCAGTCTTTTCCGGTCCAGCGGGCGGTGCGAATTCGCGACCCGGCCCGCACAAAAATCTCAACAAGCATCCCGTCGCTGTTCGAACGGTACCTTGCGCCTGCCGGTCTCGCCCCTGCGAAACCGGCCACACCGCGCGCGCCGGGCTATGTGATTCCTGCTCAGCGGCGCGTCGTCGGCGTGATGCATGAAACCCGTGCGTGCGCCCGGGTCGGTGCGTCCGGCGCGCCGCATTGGTGCAGCGGTGGCGTGGACGGGTTTCCTGATCCTGGGGGCACGCTCCTGCGAGGCAGCGGGTCCAATGCGGGGCGGACTATAGCATTATCGGGTAAGTGCTTCAATTAGCTGCAAAAATGATAGACTTTCGCCATGTCGGAACTATCAGCCCGGGAACAACAGGGCGTTCGCCTGGTCGAGGTGGACGGGGAGCACGCCGGGCAACGGCTCGATAATTTCCTGCTCGCGCGGCTCAAGGGCGTGCCGCGCTCGCGCATTTACCGCATCGTGCGCAGCGGCGAGGTGCGGGTCAACAGCGGGCGCGCCAGGCCGGACCAGCGCCTGCAGGCCGGCGACAAGGTACGGGTGCCGCCGGTGCGCATGGCCGAGCGGGCCGCGGCCGAGCCCGGGGTCGGACTGGTGCAGGCGCTCGCCACACGCATCCTTTATGAGGATGCCGCGCTGCTGGTCGTCGACAAGCCGAGCGGTCTGGCGGTGCACGGCGGCAGCGGCCTGTCGCTGGGATTGATCGAGGCGCTGCGGGCGATGCGCCCGGACTGCCGCTCGCTGGAACTGGTGCACCGGCTCGATCGCGATACCTCCGGTTGCGTGATGATCGCCAAGAAACGCTCGATGCTGCGACACCTCCACGAGGCGCTGCGCGAGGGCACGATCACCAAGACCTATATCACCCTGGTGCAGGGACGCTGGCCGAAGCGGCTCACGAGGGTGACGCTCGCCCTGGAGAAGAACACGGTGCGCGGCGGCGAGCGGATGGTTCGCGCGGACGAGGCGGGCAAGGCCTCCGAGACCCGCTTTCGCGTGCTCGAGGTGTTGCGCGACGCCACCCTGCTCGAGGCGCAGCCGGTCACGGGGCGCACGCACCAGATCCGCGTCCACGCCCAGGTCTCGGGGCATCCCGTGGCCGGCGACGAGAAGTACGGCGAGCGGGAATTCAACCGCCAGATGCGCGAGTTCGGGCTGCGCCGCCTGTTCCTGCATGCCGGTTCGATCGAACTCAGCCTTCCCGATGGCCAGCCGCTGGTGGTCAGCGCGCCGCTCGATGCCGCGCTGACGAAGGTGCTGGAGACCTTGCCGCGATGAGACGCCTGTTCGTGTTCGACTGGGACGGCACGCTGATGGACTCGGTGGGGCGCATCGTGTCCTGCCTGCGCCAGGCGGCCGAAGAGCAGGGGCTGGCGGATCTGGGGACGCGGCCTTCGGGGACGTGATCGGCCTGGGGTTGCCGCAGGCGATAGCGCAGCTCTACCCGCAGCTGGACCCGCGACAGGTCGAGCAGTTCCGCGCCACCTACGCCGCGCGTTTCGTCGCCGCCGATGGTCGTCCCTCGCAATTGTTCCCCGGTGCGCTGGAGCTGCTGGAGGCGCTGCGCGCACGCGGGCACTGGATCGCGGTGGCGACCGGCAAGAGCCGCCGCGGCCTGGATCGCGTGCTCGGCGAACTCGGGCTCAGCGACAGCTTCGATGCCACGCGCTGTGCCGATGAGACCGCCTCGAAGCCCGACCCGCGGATGCTGCATGAGATCGTGGCGCAACTCGGCGCCGGGCCGGAGCAGGCCGTGATGATCGGGGACACCGAATATGACCTGGAGATGGCCGCGCGGGCCCGGATCCGCAGTCTCGGCGTGAGTCACGGGGTGCATTCGCGGGAACGGCTGGCGCGTCACGCGCCGGAGCGGATCGTCGATTCGCTGCCGGAGATCCTCGACTGGGAGGAGCTGCGCCCGCGATGAGCGCGGGCCGCGCGCTTCAATGCTGCAGTACGGCCACGCCGAAGCGCTCGAGGAACTCCACCAGGCGGATCAGCGGCAAGCCCTCGAGCACGGTGGGATCGTCGAGCTCGAGCGAACGGAACAGCGCGATGCCGAGCCCTTCGACCTTGAAACTCCCGGCGCAGTCCAGGGGCTGTTCGCGCCGCACGTAATCGCGGATTGCCGCATCGCTCAGCTCGCGCAGGTGCACGGTGCAGGTTTCGACGCCGCTCAGCAGGCGTCCCGATGGCGCGTCGAGCACGCACAGCCCGGTCAGAAATCGCACTTCCCGCCCCGAGATGCCGCGCAGTTGCTGCTGCGCACGCTCCACCGTGCCGGGCTTGCCGAGCAGCCTGCCGTCGGTCGCGCCGACCTGGTCCGAGGCAATGACGAGTGCATCCGGAGCGCGCAGCGCCACGGCGCGCGCCTTCGCCTCGCTCAGGCGCAGCACCAGGGTCTCGGGTGGCTCGCCGCTGGCCGCGGTCTCGTCGATGTCGGGGGAGAGGCACTCGAACTCGAGCCCGAGCCGCTCTAGCAGGCGCTTGCGATAGGCGGAACCGGAGCCGAGGACGATGCGTTGCATGATGGCGCGGGGCAAGTGTTGGTGTGGCCCGAACTTTGCAGAAAAATACGGTATTTTCAAGCATTTATTTTTTGACAGTGCCGGATGCCGGCCCTATGATTGCGCGCCTATGCCGACACCCCGGGTTCCCAGACAGGCTGATTTCCGCAAGCTGGCGGTATTTGGCGGCCAGATCGAGGGTGCCGTCGCGCTCGACGATTTGCCGCGCATCAGCGCCGAATCGATGGAGTCGGGCTCGGGGGCGGAGGCAACACTGCAATTGCAGTTTCGCATCGACGACGAGCGTTACAAGGTCATCGAAGGGCGGGTGCAAGCGAGCCTGAGCTTGCAGTGTCAGCGTTGCCTGGGTCCGATGACGCTGCCGGTCGACGCCCAGGTGCACCTGGCGATGGTCTGGAGTGAAGAAGAGATTCCGTCGTTGCCGCAGCGCTTCGAGGGAATCGTGGTAGGGGAAGGCCTGAGCGACCTCTACGAACTGGTGGAAGAAGAGTTGCTGCTGGCGATTCCGCTGGCGC
Organism: Gammaproteobacteria bacterium; assembly: GCA_016718385.1. Taxonomy (GTDB): domain Bacteria; phylum Pseudomonadota; class Gammaproteobacteria; order Pseudomonadales; family UBA5518; genus UBA5518. The sequence continues at coordinate 490,981 of JADKDK010000002.1, read as the reverse complement.
CGCGCCACCCCGAAGGGGAATGCGCGTTGCGTCAGACGGTCGAGAGCGACGAAGTCGCGGACGACGACGAGCGGGAAAACCCGTTTGCCGTGCTCGCGAAGATCAAGGGGAGTTCATCCTGAGGCCCGACGGGCGCGGGGCGGGCATTCGATTTCAGTGAAGCACCCGGTGGGTGCGTGTTCAAAGTAGTGAGGAGTCAGTCATGGCAGTTGGTCAGGCAAGAACCACCCGTTCCCGTCGCGGCATGCGTCGCGCCCACGATGCGCTGCGCGGCGCGGCGTTGTCGACCGATGCCACTTCCGGTGAAGTGCATCGTCGCCACCACGTGACCCCGGACGGTTTCTACCGGGGCAAGAAAGTGGTGGAGAGCAAGGACGACTGAGGCGCAGCCTGCACCTCGATCGACGGCGAGCGACCGGTCACGGCGCTCGCCGTTTTCTTTTGTGCAAGCGCATGAACGGAGGCTGCGATGGCGGGGTTGTTCGCTTGTGTTTTTCCGGGGCAGGGGTCCCAGCGCGTCGGCATGCTGTCGGCGATTGCCGAGGCGGAGCCGCTTGTCCGTGAAACCTTTGCCGAGGCCTCCGAGGTGCTCGGCTATGACCTGTGGAACCTGGCGCAGTCCGGACCGCAGGAAGCCCTCAATCTCACCGAGCGCACCCAGCCGCTGATCCTTTGCGCCAGCGTGGCGCTGTGGCGCGTGTGGCGCGGCCGCGGTGGCGCGATGCCCGCGTACATGGCCGGGCACAGCCTGGGCGAGTTCAGCGCGCTGGTATGCGCCGGCGCACTCGGCTTCGCCGACGCGGTACGGCTGGTGCGCAACCGCGGTGCCTACATGCAGGAAGCCGTTCCCGTGGGGCAGGGCGCGATGGCGGCGGTGCTGGGTCTCGATGACGCGCTCATCGAGCAGGCCTGCCTCGAGGCGGCAGGGACCGAAGTCGTCGCGGCGGTGAACTTCAATTCCCCGGGCCAGGTCGTGATAGCCGGTCACGCCGGCGCCGTCGAACGCGCGATCGCGGCCTGCAAGAGCCTGGGGGCAAAGCGCGCGATGCCGCTGCCGGTGAGCGCGCCTTTCCATACGAGCCTCATGAAACCCGCCGGCGATCGCCTGGCGCAGGACATCGCGACGATATCCCTCGCCAGTCCGGCGGTGCCCGTGATCCACAACGTGCACGCGCGCCCGGAGAGCGATGCCGGGAAGATTCGCGCCCTGCTGGTGCAGCAGATCGCCAGTCCCGTGCAGTGGGTGGCTTCGGTGCGCTTCATGGTCGATGCCGGCGTCCAGCATGTCGTTGAGGTCGGGCCCGGCAAGGTGCTCGGCGGCCTGTGCAAGCGGATCGATGCCTCGCTGGAATGCTTCTACAGCGAGGAGTCGCAGGATCTCGACAAGGCGCTGGCGGCGGCCGGCGCCCCAATTGATATCGGGAGTGAATGACATGCAACGAGTCTGTCTGGTCACCGGCGCGAGCCGCGGCATCGGGGCGGCGATCGCCGATGCGTTGGGAGCAGCCGGCGCCACCGTGGTGGGCACGGCGACCACGGAAGCGGGTGCTGCCGCGATCTCCGAACGCTTTGCGGCCAAAGGCATCGCCGGCGCCGGCATGGCGCTCGACGTCGGCTCCCCGACCGCGGTCGATGAACTCATCGCTCGCGTGACGGAGCAGTTCGGCGCCCCGCTGGTGCTGGTCAACAACGCGGGCATCACGCAGGACAACATCGTGCTGCGGATGAAGGACGAGGAATGGGCGCGGGTCATCGACACCAACCTCAACTCGATCTTCCGCCTGAGCAAGGCGGTGCTGCGCGGGATGACCAAGGCGCGCTGGGGGCGCATCGTGAACATCAGTTCGGTGGTCGGTTCGATGGGTAACGCCGGGCAGGCGAACTACGCGGCCAGCAAGGCCGGGATGGAAGGCTTCGCGCGAGCACTGGCGCGCGAGATCGGTTCGCGCGCGATCACCGTGAACTGCGTCGCCCCCGGGTTCATCGACACCGACATGACGCGCGAGCTGCCCGAGGCGCAGCGACAGAAGCTGCTCGAGCAGATCCCGGCCGGCCGCTTGGGCGAGGCCGGCGAGATCGCCGCCGTGGTGGCCTTCCTGGCCTCGGATGCGGCGGCCTATATCACCGGCGAGACGATTCACGTGAATGGCGGCATGTACATGCGCTGAAACATTTCCCTTTTTGTCAATATTGCATGTAACGGCGCGATTCGGGGTAGAATCGCGCCGCGTCAACGAGCCATTGCGGGAATGGGGATTTCCGTGGCCAGCGGCACACTCAACCACTCACAGGAGCAACAGAGCAAAATGAGCAGCATCGAAGAACGCGTCAAGAAAATCGTCGCGGAGCAGCTCGGAGTCAAGGAAGAGGACATCCAGAATTCTGCTTCCTTCGTGGAAGATCTCGGCGCCGATTCTCTGGATACCGTCGAACTGGTGATGGCGCTCGAAGAGGAATTCGAAACCGAAATTCCCGACGAGGATGCGGAGAACATCACCACGGTGCAGCACGCCATCGATTACGTCGAATCACACCTCTGATTCGGTCCCGCCGGGAGGTCGCGATGGCTGCGTTGCGGCCCGCGTCCTCCCACAGTGCTTGCCAGGCAAGCTGACCCATCGGCGAGCGGTAGCCGCGCAGGCCTGCCGTAGACGGGTCGTGATAGACTTTGGACGCCGCGGCGCGGACTGGGTTTCGTCGCGGGCGTCCCGATCCTACAAGGCATCTCGCAGACGGAGTCCTCGGCGATGAAACGACGGGTGGTCGTTACTGGCATGGGGGTCGTTACCCCGCTCGGCAACACGGTATCCGCAACCTGGGACGGTATCGTCAACGGGCGCAGCGGGATCCGGCCGATCGAGCAATTCGACGTGTCCGCCTACGGCACGCGCTTTGGCGGCTCGATCCGGGACTTCGACGCAAATGCGTTCCTGCCGCCGAAGGAAGTCCGCAAGTTCGACGATTTCATCCTTTATGGACTCGGCGCCGCCGTGCAGGCCATGGAGGATGCCGGTCTCGTGGTCGAGGAATCCTTCGCACCCCGCGTCGGGGCCGCCATCGGATCGGGCATCGGCGGCATCGCCTCGATCGAGAAGAGCCACCAGATCGTGCTCGATTCGGGTCCGCGGCGCGTCTCGCCATTCTTCGTCCCGGGATCGATCACCAACATGATCGCCGGCTACCTGTCGATCCGCTACGGGTTCTCGGGGCCGAATCTCGCGATCACCACGGCCTGCACCACCGGCACCCACAACATCGGGCTGGGGGCGCGGCTGATCGCGTGGGGCGAGGTCGACGCGATGATCGTCGGCGGCTCCGAGATGGCCACCACGCCGGTGGGACTCGGTGGTTTCTCCGCCTCGCGCGCCCTGTCGACTCGCAACGATGCGCCCGAAGCGGCGAGCCGGCCGTGGGATCGTGATCGCGACGGTTTCGTGCTGAGCGACGGCGCCGGCGTGCTGGTGCTGGAGGAGCTCGAGTTCGCCCGCCGTCGCGGTGCGCGCATCTACGCCGAGCTCATCGGCTTCGGCATGAGCGGCGACGCCTACCACATGACCTTGCCTCCGGAAGACGGGCGCGGCGCTGCGGCGGCCATGCACAACGCCATCCGCGATGCCGGGGTGACGCCGCAGGAAATCGATTACATCAATGCCCACGGCACCTCGACGCCCGCGGGCGATCTCGCCGAGAGCCGTGCGGTGCAGCGGGTGCTGGGTGACGCGGCGGGCCGCGTCGCGATGAGTTCGACCAAGTCCATGATCGGTCACCTGCTCGGCGCCGCTGGCGCGGTGGAGGCGGTGTTCAGCATCCTGGCGATCCGCGACGGGGTGGCGCCGCCGACGATCAACCTCGACAATCCCGACGAGGGCTGCACGCTCAACTACGTGCCGCACGTCGCGCAGCAGCGAAAAATCGACATCGCGCTGTCGAACTCCTTCGGTTTCGGCGGGACCAACGGGTCCCTGGTCTTCCGCAGGATATGATCGCTGCACCATGAATCAGCTCGTGCCGCTGCCGCGGGTCTGGGTCAACGCAACGGAAACGAACCTGGTCCCGGCCGAGGATCGCGGTCTGGCCTTTGGCGACGGCCTGTTCGAGACGATGCGCCTGCACGGCGCGCGCGTGCCGCTGCTGGAGCGACACCTGCAGCGGCTGCAGCACGGAGCGCTGCGCTTGCGCATCGCGCTGGAAATCGACGAATTGCGCGCGGAGATATCCCGTTTCCTGTCCTCTTCCGGCACCGATGAGGGGATCCTCAAGCTGATCGTGACGCGCGGCGACGGCGGGCGAGGCTATCGCGTCGATGCCGGCAACGAGGCACGTCGCATCCTGATGCAGCGCCCGTTGGCCCAGCATCCCGCGCAGTGGTGGTCGGAGGGCGTCAGCATCCGTCATTGCGACACGCGGCTCGGGAGCAACCCGGCGCTGGCCGGCATGAAGCATCTGAATCGCCTGGAGCAGGTGCTCGCCCGCCTGGAGTGGGACGATGCGCAGATCGCCGAGGGACTGATGTGCGACCAGAAGGGGCGCATCGTCGAGGGCGTCTCCACCAACCTGTTCCTGGTCAGCGGCGGGCGGCTGCTGACGCCGGTGATCGATCACTGCGGTGTTGCCGGGGTGATGCGGGGTTTCATCCTGGACGTCGTGGCGCCCGAACTCGCGCTGAATACCGAGCAGGTCCATTGCGAGCGCGCACTGCTGGGTGCGGCGCAGGAAGTGTTTCTGTGCAACGCGGTAATCGGTGTCTGGCCGGTGCGCCAGCTCGGGACCAAGCGCTGGCCGCTGGGGCCGGTGACGCGCAGGGTGCAGGCGCATGTGGCGCAGTTTCTTGCGTCCTGAGCGCGTGCTGCGCGTTGTCGAACTGGGCCTCGCAGGTTGGCTGCTGATCGTCCTGCTGGCTTGGAACACGTTCATTCGCTGGCTGGACCAACCGCTCGCGCTGGACGCGCCCGTGGTGGTGGAACTCCCTCAGGGCGGCAACCTGACGCATTTCCTCGACGATCTGCACGAAAGCGGTCTGCTGGATCACCCGCGCTGGCTGCGGGCACAGGCGCGCATCGACGGTGTCGCCGACAAGGTCCGCGCCGGGGAGTACCGCCTGGAGCCCGGGATCACGCCGCGCCTGCTGCTGGAGATGCTGGTGGCGGGGCGCGTGGTCGTCTACGCCGTCACGCTGGTCGAGGGCATGACCGTGGCGCAGGTGCTCGCCCGTCTGCAGGAGCAGCCGAAGCTCGAGTCCGCGCTGCGCGGCGCGACGGCCGACTCCCTGTTCGGCAAGCTCGGTGTCGATACCGGCTGGGCTAGCGCGGAGGGCGCGTTCTTTCCCGATACCTACCAGTACAGCCGCGGCATGAGCGATGCGGATATCCTGCTCGCCTCGCACCGGGCGCTGCACGAGGTGCTTACCGAGGAATGGGCTGGTCGCGACGCGGGCCTGCCGTACCGGACTCCCTACGAGGCATTGATCATGGCCTCGCTGGTAGAGAAGGAAACCGGTGTGGCCGAGGAGCGGCAGGAGATAGCGGGGGTGTTCGTTCGCCGTCTGGAGAAAGGCATGCTGCTGCAGACGGATCCGGCCGTGATCTACGGCCTTGGCGAGAGTTTCGACGGCAACCTGACGCGCGAGCACCTGCGCGCGCCGGGCCCGTACAACACCTACCTCAATGCCGGCTTGCCGCCGTCGCCGATCGCGCTGCCGGGACGCGCGGCCATCCACGCGGCACTGCATCCCGCGCCCGGGTCGGCGCTGTATTTCGTCGCGCGCGGCGACGGCTCGCACGAATTCTCGGCAAGCCTGGAGGAACACAACCGGGCCGTGCGCAAGTACCAGTTGCAGCGCCGTGGCACGACATACCGCTCGCGACCGCAGGGCTGAGAACAGCGGCGCGACGTAATGGAGGCAGATCCGCGACATGGCTAGAGGCCGGTTCATCAGCGTCGAAGGCGGTGAAGGCGCGGGCAAGAGCACCAACATCGAGGGGGTTCGTGCGCGTCTGCACGCGGCAGGGTTGCGCGTGGTCGTGACGCGCGAGCCCGGCGGCACGCCGCTCGCAGAAGAAATCCGCCAGCTGTTGCTGGCGCCGCGCGACGAAGGGGTGTGCGAGGACACCGAGTTGCTGCTGGTGTTCGCCGCCCGGATGCAGCATGTGGAGCGCGTGATCAAGCCGGCGCTGGCGCGCGGCGACTGGGTGATCAGCGATCGCTTCACGGATGCGACCATCGCCTACCAGGGGGCGGGGCGGCGCATGGGAGTGGAGCGGATCCAGGCCCTGCGCCGGCTGTTGCTGGGTGATTTCGCGCCGGACCTCACGTTGTTGCTGGACGTGCCGGTGGACAGCGGCATGCAGCGCCTTGCCGGTCGCGGTGCGCCGGACCGCTTCGAGATGGAAGGGCGGGAATTCTTCGAGCGCGTGCGCGCCGCCTACCTGCAGCTGGCCGCGGCGGAGCCTGCGCGGTTCCGGGTGATCGACGCCGCCCAAGAGCTGCCGGCGGTCCAGGCCGCCGTCGCGCAGGCCGTCGAGGGCTTTCTCGCGCAAGGCACGACGCCGTGACCGCTCCCGTGCATGCCCCACTGCCGTGGCAGTGCAACGATTGGGAGCGACTGCGCGCGCGCATCGTCGATCAACGCCTGCATCACGCCGTGCTGCTCAGCGGGCCGGCGGGAATCGGCAAGCGCCTGCTGGGAGAGCTGCTGGCGCGCTCGATCCTGTGCCGCAACCCGGACCGCGGGCAGGCTTGCGGAGTGTGTCGCGACTGCCAGCTGGTCACGGCTGGCTCGCACCCGGATCTGCTGCGGATCGCGCCCGAGGAGCCGGGCAAGCAGATCCGCATCGAACAGATCCGGGGCGAGCTCTCCGATTTCGTGATGCGCACGCCGAGCGTGGCCCACGCCAAGGCGATCCTGATCGATCCGGCGGATGCCATGAACACGCACACCGCCAACTGCCTGCTGAAGAGCCTGGAGGAGCCGGCGCCGCGCACGCACATGCTGCTGCTGAGCGATGCCCCGGCGCGCCTGCTGCCCACGATCCGCTCGCGCTGCCAGCAGCTCAGGCTCATGCCGCCGGCGCCCGAGCAGGCGCTGCAGTGGTTGCAGTCGGCCGGTGGCGGCGCCGATGCCGCGGACCTGCTCGGCATCGCAGCGGGTTGTCCGCTGGGGGCGCTGCGCATTCGCGACGCGGACGCCATCGGGGGCTTCGACCGTGCGGCCGACATGATGCGCCGCGCGGCATCACCCGGAGCCTGGATCCCCGAGCTGGTGAGCGGATGCGCCGACCTGGAACTGCGCGAGCTGCTCGGCTGGGTGTTCCTGTTCCTGGCCGACCTGAGCCGCGCCTTGGCGCACGGCTCAGCCGCGGGGGCTCGCATCCGGCGGGCTGCCGCGGCCATCGACGAGCTGATGCCCCGTGTCGGCGCCGTGCACGCCGCGCGGATGCTGCAGCGCACCCTCGCGGCGCGTCGCGATGCGGCGTCGACGGCCAATCCGAACCGCCAGCTGCTGCTCGAGGCCTTGCTCATCGATTGGCAGCGAGGCTGTTGAGGCTGGCAAAATCCGGGTTGAGTCGCTACTCTTCTGCTAGTACCACCGGAGTGATTCCCCCAGCCCATGACCGCGCCGCAAGGAACCCGCAACGGCATCCTGTCCCTGACCATCAAGGACAAGGCGGTGCTGTATGCGGCGTACATGCCCTTCCTGCAGAACGGTGGCCTGTTCATTCCGACCAACAAGCCGTACCGCATCGGCGACGAAGTGTTCATGTTGCTGAACCTGATGGACGAGCAGGAGAAGATTCCGGTGGCCGGCAAGGTCGTGTGGGTCACGCCCAAGCGCGCCCAGGGCAACCGCGCCTCGGGCATTGGCGTGCAGTTCAACGGCCAGGACGACACGGCAAGCCGCAAGATCGAGACCTACCTCGCGGGCGCCCTGGAATCCGAACGTCCCACGCACACGATGTGAGAAGCGGCCTGCGGGCCGTCGGCGCATGCTCATAGACAGCCATTGTCATCTGGACTACCTCACGTCGCCCGACGTGGGCATGGACATCCACGCCATCCTGCAAACTGCCGCGGCCGCCGGGGTAGGGCGCATGCTCACGGTGGCGGTCGACCGCGAGAACCAGTCGCGCGTGCTCGCCCACGCGCAGGCACACGAGCAGGTCTTTGCATCGGTCGGCATTCATCCCTCCTCCTGCGCCGGGGAGCCGGTCAGCGTCGCCGAGCTGCTGGCGTTAGCCGCGCAGCCCAAGGTGGTCGCAATCGGTGAAACCGGGCTCGATTACTACCATGGCGCGGAGCACGCCGATCGCCAGCAGCAGAGCTTCGTCACGCATCTGCAGGCGGCGTCGCGGGCGGGGCTCCCGGTCATCGTGCATACGCGCGATGCGCGGGAGGACACGCTGCGCCTGCTCGCCGCACATGCCGATCCGATACACGCCGGTGTGATGCATTGCTTCACGGAAAGCCTGGAGATGGCCCGCGCGGCGATGGAGATGAACTTCATGATCTCGTTCTCCGGGATCATCACCTTCCGCAGCGCCGCGGCGTTGCGCGAGGTCGTTCGCGCCGTACCGCTCGATCGCATGCTGGTGGAAACCGACTCGCCCTACCTCGCGCCGGTGCCGCATCGCGGACGCACCAACGAGCCGCGCCACGTGCTGCACGTCGCCGAAGCGGTGGCGGCGATCAAGCAAATTCCGCTCGAGGAAGTTGCCACGGCGACTACGGCCAACTTCTACCGGTTGTTCCCGCGCGCGGTCGCGGCGTGAGGCAGTTGCCGTTCGGGCTGGGGCTGGTGGAAGGCTTCTACGGCCGGCAATGGCGCGACGAGGACCGCATCGCCTGCCTGCGCTTCATCGCGGGCACCGGCTACCGCTACTACCTTTATGCGCCCAAGGGCGATGCCGTACTGCGACGCCGCTGGTCGGAGCGCTGGGACACGGCGGGAGAGCGAGGCATGCGCGCGATCGCCGAGTGTTGCGCCGAAGCCGGGCTCGACTGGGGGTTCGGGCTCAGTCCGCTCGGGCTGGTCGAGGATCCGTCGCCCCTGAACCTGCGGCGCCTGCGCGACAAGGTGCGTTACCTGGAGAGCTTCGGCGCACGCATGCAGTGCGTCCTCTTCGATGACATGCCGCGCAACGTCCATGCGCTGGCCGCCGCGCAACTGGATATCTTCGCCGAGGTGATGTCCGTCAGCGAGGCCGGGCATGCGCTCGTCTGTCCCAGCTATTACTCGACCGACCCGGTGCTGGAGCGCGTGTTCGGTGCGATGCCCGCCGATTACTGGGAAGAGCTCGGCGCCGGGCTGCCTCGCGAGACGGGTATATTCTGGACCGGCGACAGGGTTTGCGCCGAATCCCACGATGCGGCGGGGCTCGGCGAGATTGCGGCGCGTTTCGCGCGCAAGCCCGTGCTGTGGGACAACTACCCCGTCAACGACGGCGCCAGGGGATCGAACTTCCTGCGCATCGACGCTTTCCGCGGCCGCGGGAGCGAGCTCGCCGAGCTCACGCAGGCGCATTTCGTGAACCCGATGAACCAGTGCTGGCTGTCGCGGATCGCCTTGCAGTCGCTGGCACTGCTCTACCAGCAGGGGCCCGCCTACGATGCAGATGCCGCTTTCGCGTATTGCCTGCGGGCGCAGTGCGAGGAGGCGCTGGCCGCGCAACTCGCCGCGGATCTCGATGCGCTGCAGCGCGAGGGGCTGAGTGCCCTGTCCGGGGCGCGTCTCGCGCAGATGCGCGCGCGCTATGCCGAATTTCACTCGCCGCTGGCGGAGGAAATCCGCGACTGGCTCCACGGCGGCTACGCCTTCGATCCGGCCTGTCTCACCGATTGAGAGCCTGCGCCGTCTTACGCAGCAGGTAGTGGCCGCCGAAGCGAGCGCGCTCCTATAATCGCCCGTATCCAATAGCTGACCGACGGGGACATTCCATGCATCACCAGGGCAAGGCGATCACGCTGCGAGCGCTGGAATCCGGTATCGTCGAGCTGTGCTTCGATCGCGACGCGGATGCCGTCAACAAGTTCGACCAGCTGACTCTCGGCGAGCTCGGCGAGGCACTGGGGCAGATCGCCGCGGACAGTGGCGTGCGGGGCTTGCTGATCACCAGCGCCAAACCCGAGTACTTCATCGTCGGCGCCGATATCGGCGAGTTCGGCGCGCTGTTCCGCCAGGGCGAGGCCGCCCTGCTCCAGAACCTGGCCCGGGCGAACGCCATATTCAACGCACTGGAAGACCTCGCGGTACCGAGCGTCTGCGCCATCAACGGTACCGCGCTGGGCGGCGGGCTGGAGCTCTGCCTGGCCGCGGATGCGCGCGTGATGTCGCGCGGCGCCCGTGTCGGCCTGCCAGAAGTCAAGCTCGGGATCAATCCCGGCTTCGGCGGGACCGTGCGCCTGCCGCGCGTGATCGGCGTCGACAACGCGGTCGAGTGGATCTGCGGCGGCAGCGAGTACAAGGCCGAGGTCGCGCTGAAGGTGGGTGCGGTCGATGCGGTGGTCGAGCCGGCGCGCCTGCGCGAGGCCGCGCTGGACCTGCTGTGCCAGTGCATGGATGGCACGCTGGATTACGCGGCACGGCGTCGCGAGAAGACGCAACCCGTACAGCTCAACGACATCGAACGCATGATGGCCTTCATGACGGGCAAGAGCGTGGTGGCCGCGCAGACGGGGCCGAACATGCCGGCGCCGGTGACGGCCGCCAAGTCGATGGAGAAATCCGTGGGCCTGTCGCGCGACCAGGCGCTCGCGGTGGAGGCGAAGTTTTTCGCGCGGCTCGCGCTCACCAACGAGGCGGACAGCCTGATCGGGTTGTTCCTGAACGAGCAGGCGGTTTCGAAGAAGGCGCGGGAGTGGGAGTCGGCCGGGCGCAAGGTGACTCACGCGGCGGTTCTCGGAGCAGGCACCATGGGTGGCGGTGTCGCCTACCAGTCGGCAAGTTGCGGCGTACCGATCGTGATGAAGGACATCGCCGAGAAGGGATTGGAGATCGGCATGCGCGAGGCCGGCAAATTGCTCTCGGGCCAGGTCAGCCGCGGGCGCATGACGCCCGAGGCCATGGCCGGCGTGCTGCGTACCATCCGTCCCACGCTCGATTACACCGGATTCGGTGCAGTGGATTTCGTGGTCGAGGCGGTCGTCGAGAACGAGAACGTCAAGAAGCGCGTGCTCGCCGAGTGTGAAGCGGTGCTGGGCAGCGATGCCGTGCTCGCGAGCAACACCTCGACGATCTCGATCACGCGCCTTGCCCAGGCTCTGGCGCGCCCGGCGAATTTCTGCGGCATGCACTTCTTCAACCCGGTGCACCGCATGCCCCTGGTCGAGGTGATCCGCGGCGAGCACAGTTCGGACGCCGCCATCGCCACCACGGTAGCCTACGCGCGGCAGCTCAAGAAGACGCCGATCGTGGTGCGCGATTGCCCGGGCTTCCTGGTCAACCGCGTGCTGTTCCCGTACTTCGGCGCGTTCAACGCCTTGTTGCGCGATGGCGCGGACTTTCGCCAGGTCGATCGCGTGATGCAGAAATTCGGCTGGCCCATGGGGCCGGCGCACCTGCTGGACGTGGTCGGCATCGACGTGGCGCATCACGCCGCCGGCGTGATGGCCGAGGGCTTCCCCGAGCGCATGCAGATCGGGTTCCGCACCGCGGTGGAACTGATGTTCGAGGCGGGGCGCTTCGGGCAGAAGACCGGCGCGGGCTTCTATCGTTACGAACAGGACAAGCGTGGCAAGCCGGTCAAGACGCCCGATCCCGAAGCGCAACGGATGATCGCCGGGATCAGTGCCGCCCCGCGCGAGTTCGAGGAGCAGGAGATCGTCGAGCGCATGATGGTGCCGATGTGCAACGAACTCGTGCGCTGCCTCGACGAGAACATCGTGGATTCGGCGGGCGAGGCCGACATGGCGCTGGTCATGGGCATCGGCTTCCCCGTGTTCCGCGGCGGTGCGCTGCGTTACATGGATCACATGGGTCTCGCGGAGTTCTGTGCCGCCGCGGACCGCCATGCGGGGATCGCGGCAGTCTACGGCGTGCCGGAGTCGTTGCGCGCCCGTGCGCGTGACGGCAGGCGTTTCTATTCCTGATACACCGGTGCCTGCGTCTGCAGGGGAGGAACGGCGTGAGTTTCAAAGACGACGATGTGGTGATTATCGACTGCGCACGGACCCCGATGGGGCGTTCGAAGAACGGCGTATTCCGCAATGTGCGCGCGGAAGACCTGTCCGCGGATCTCGTGAACGCGTTGTTCGCGCGTAATCCGAACGTGGATCCTGCCGCGGTGGAAGACGTGATCTGGGGCTGCGTGAACCAGACCGAGGAGCAGGGCTGGAACGTGGCACGCATGTTCTCTCTGCTCACCGTGGTACCGCATTCGGCGGGTGCGCAGACCATATCGCGGCTCTGCGGCTCATCGATGTCGGCGCTGCATATTGCCGCGCAGTCGGTGATGACCGGCTATGGCGATGTGTTCCTGGTCGGCGGTGTGGAGCACATGGGACACCTGCCGATGGACAAGGGCATCGATCCCAACCCCCGCATGAGCAAGCATGTCGCCAAGGCCGCCGGGATGATGGGCATCACCGCCGAGGGACTGGCCATGCTGCACGGCATCACGCGCGAGCAGCAGGATGCCTTTGGCGTGCGCTCGCACCGCCTCGCAGCTAGAGCGCAGGACGAAGGGCGCTGGGCGCGCGAGATCATCGCGGTGCGCGGTCATGACGAGGACGGCTTCAGCAAGCTGATCACCGAGGACACCACGGTGCGCCGTGACACCACGCTGGAGGGGCTGGGTGCGCTGGCGCCGGCGTTCGACCCGCGCAACGGTACGGTCACCGCCGGAACCTCGTCCCAGATCGCCGACGGTGCGGCGGCGATGATCGTGATGTCCGGACGCAAGGCGCGGGACTGCGGCGTGCAGCCGCGCGCGAAAATCCGGGCGATGGCAGTCGCCGGGGTGGATCCGTCGATCATGGGTTACGGCCCGGTTCCGGCGACACACAAGGCGCTGGCGCGCTGCGGCCTGGCGATGAAGGACATCGAGGCGGTGGAGCTCAACGAGGCCTTCGCCGCGCAGGCCCTGCCGGTGCTCAAGGACCTCGGGCTGCTCGACGACATGGACGCCAAGGTCAACCTGCACGGGGGCGCGATCGCGCTGGGGCATCCTTTCGGGTGCTCGGGCGCGCGTATTACCGGCACCCTCATCAACGTGATGGAGCAGCGTGACCTCACGCTGGGACTGGCGACCATGTGCATCGGCATGGGTCAGGGGATCGCGACGGTACTGGAGCGGGTTTGATGCCGGGGCAGAGGCAGGGGTGCATCGCGACCACGGAGTCCGGGGTCGCGGCTGCGTGAGGGCTCGTCGCTCTGCCGAGAGCTGGCTGCTGCTGGCGAGTTACGGTTCAGTCGCGGTCGCGCTGATCCTGATCGTCGTCAAGGCGGCCGCGTGGTTGTACACGGGGTCTGCCAGCCTGCTCGGTTCATTGATCGATTCCTTCATGGATTCCATGGCTTCGCTGCTCTCTATGGCTGCGGTGCGCTATTCGCTGAAGCCGGCCGACGAGGAACATCGTTTCGGACACGGCAAGGCCGAATCGCTGGCGGCACTGGCGCAGTCGGCGTTCATCATGGGTTCCGCGGTGCTGCTGTTCCTGTATTGCCTGGAGCGTATTCTGCAAGCCGAGGAGCACGTGCTCGAGCATACCGGGATCGGTATCGCGGTCAGCGTTTGCGCGATCGTGTGCACGCTCGGTCTGCTCGCGTTGCAGACGCACGCGATAGGGCTCACCGGCTCGACGGCGATCAGCGCGGACCGCTTGCACTACAAGTCAGACCTGCTGATGAACGGGGCCGTCATCGTGTCGTTGCTGTTTGCCCAGCGGGGTGTGTACCTGGTCGATGTGATCATGGGGCTGTTCATCGCCGTGGTCATATCGCGAGGCGCAGTGCATATCGGGTGGGAGGCCTTTGGTCTGCTGATGGACAAGGCACTGCCGCCGGAGGTTGATCACCACATTCGCGAACTGGCGTTGTCCAGCCCCGGCGTGCTCGGCGTGCACGATTTGCGCACGCGGCGCTCCGGGATGCGCTACATCATCCAGTTGCATGTGGAACTGGAGGACGAGACGTCTCTGCTCGTCGCCCACGGCATCGCCGATGCGGTGGAAACACGCTTGCGCGAGGCGTATCCCGGTGCGGATGTGATCATCCACCAGGACCCGCACAGCGCGGTGGCCGAGGAGTATGCCGAGGCACTGGCGCAGGGCGCGATTCCAGCATATCCAGGCTTGCGACCGAGTTGAATTGCAGCGTGCCCGTGTGGCAAACTGTGTTCGCCTGGAATTCTTCGAACTTTGTCAAGAAATCATCTGCAAAACAACAAGTTATGCGGATGTCCTGATTCAGCGGTCAAGACTTGGCCCGGCTGTGCGAAAGTGGCGGAACTGGTAGACGCGCTGGATTTAGGTTCCAGTGCCGCAAGGCGTGCGGGTTCGAGTCCCGCCTTTCGCACCACACCTAAGACACTGAAAAATAAAGAATTTACGGGCAATCCAAACCACCCCGCCTGACCTGCTCTAGACATTTGGCACACATTTGGCACACTGGCGCAGCGCAAGCGGGCTTTGTTGTCGCGTCCTGCCGCTTGCGCTAGTGTCCTGTCCAGATTCAATGAGGGCGGCGATATGGCGACCATCACCAAGCGAACCGGCAAGGGCGGCACCACCTACAAGGTGCAAATCCGCATGAAGGGGCAGCCGGCGGAAACGGCGAGCTTCGATCGGCTGACAGATGCCAGGAAGTGGGCTTCCGATATTGAATCGGCGATCCGTGGCGGTCGGCACTTCGGCACCGCCCGGCGCCGGTCATTCGATGACCTGGCCAAAAAGTATGAGGCCAGCATTGCCGATACCCTGAAGTCAGCCGAGGCGCGGCAGGGGCACATAGCCTACTGGCGCACCGTGTTCACCGGCATGGTGCTGGCGGAGATCACCCCGGCCGTGGTCGCCACGGAGCGCGACAAGCTGGCGAAGCTGGCACCCAAGCGGGGCAGGGGCACGCAGGCCGGCGCGACCATCACCCCGGCGACCGTCAATCGCTACCTCGCCACGTTGTCGGCATGCTTCACGTTCGCCCGCAAGGAACTGCACTGGATCGAGCGTAACCCCTGCGCGGCCATCACCAAGCCTGCCGAGAACAACGAGCGGGTGCGCTACCTGACGGACGACGAGCGCACCAAGCTGCTCGCCGCTTGCAAGGAGTCCCGCAACGAGTGGCTGTATCTGGCCGTGGTGCTGGCGCTCTCGACCGGCGCGCGGCAGGGGGAGCTGATGAACCTCAGGTGGCCGCAGGTTGACTTCGGTCGGCGCACCATCCTGCTACGGGCCGGCGAGACAAAGAACAAGGCGGGGCGGGTGCTGCCGCTGACCGGCGAGGCGCTGGATATGCTGCGCGCCAGGTCCAAAGTGCGCAGCCTGACCGATGACCGGGTATTCGCCGTGCCTGCCGAGTCGGCGCGCGGGTTCGGCAGCATGAAAAACGCCTGGGACAACGCATTGACGCGGGCCGGCATCGAGGATTTCCGATTCCACGACCTGCGCCACACCGCCGCCAGTTACCTGACGATGGCGGGCGTGGGTTCGATGGAGGTCGCGAAGGTGCTGGGCCACAAGACATTGCAGATGACCGCGCGCTATTCCCACCTGAGTCCGGAGCGCACCGTCGAGATCGGCGACGTGCTGACCAAGCGGCTCGGGCTGGCGGGCAAGGTGGAGGCGGGCAAATGAGCGACGGCCCGGATTTCTTGGAGGGCTACCGCGAGCGGTTCGAGGCCGGCGACCCGCTGGCGCTGCTCGACGCCATCAAAGTGTGCGCAGAAAACCGGATCACGATGCCTCATTGGCTGGCGCGCGGATTCTCGGCAGCCTATGACAAGGTGATCACGTTTGAGGTCGGGAGCCTGGACGAAGCATTCGGCCGGCCGCATCCGAAAGGCGCGCACTTGAACGCACTGCGCAAGAAGCGCGCACGCGCCTGGCGCGTCTGGCGCGCCGTGGAGCTGGCGCATCGGGCAGGCGCCAATATCGACGAAGCGCTGTTCACCGATGTCGGCAAGGAGTTCGCTATCGGCAAGACGCTGGCCTCCGAGTACTACTACGAATTCGCAAAATCCATCGAAGATAAGTAGACCCGCCGACTTCCGCGAATTTCCGAAACTTTGCGGAAATACTATTTCATCGCAAACGATCAATCTCTATCGCAACTGGCAGGCGTCCACTGCCGGGAACCGATGGAGGTTGAACCATGCAAGCATCCGCATCAACGCCGGCACCGTTCGAGGCACGCCGGCGCGTGGCAACCGTGGCGCAAGCCGCAGCCGCATACCCCGCATTTTCTCACGCCGCACTGCGTGACCTGATATTCAAGTCTGAAGATCGCTTCAACTCCCGTGGTGATCGCATCAAGGGCAATGGCCTGGCCGATGCCGGCGCAATCATTCGGATCGGCCGCAAGGTGCTGATCGACCTGGACGCTTTCGATGCGTGGCTTGACTCGCGCGCAAAGCAGGGCAGGGCCGCCGCATGACCGCCCCCCACAACCCAAAGACCACGATCAATCCCGCCGATTTCTGCACCGTTGATGAGTTGCTAGACGAGCTCCTCGAAGGTGTGGAGTTCAGTGCCTCGCCGTTTGAGTTGATCGCCGGCGTGCTACATCAAAGCGTGAAAGTCCTCGACACGATGCAATGCGCCGATCCGGCGGACATGCCGCACCTGGCGGAAGTTGCGAGGCTGCATTGCAATATCGCGCGCACGCTGGGGATGGCGTGGGACCGGCAGCAACGCCGGGGTGCGGCGGCATGACGGCTGCCGCCGCCGAGGTCGCCGAGTTGCTGCGCTGGATCTCGCCCGACTGCGAGCGCGCGCAGTGGGTCCGCATTTTGATGGCCGTCAAGGCCGCGCTCGGCGAGAACGGGATGAACATCGCCGATGCCTGGAGCAAAGGCAGCGACCGCTACCAGGCCGCAGCATTTCGTGACACCTGGCGGAATATCAGCGAAGCGGGCGGCGTGACCGCCGGCACGCTGATATATCTGGCCCGTGAGTCCGGCTACAGGCCGGACGGCTCGATACCCCGCATCGCGCCCACGAGGCCCGCAGAGCCCGCACAGCGCGCGCAGCCCGAAAACCGCACCCTACCCTACGCCCGGAAGATTTGGGCGCGCGTGGATCGCGCTGACGCGGCTGTGGCGGCGCATCCCTACGCGATCCGCAAGCAGATCACGCACGCGGCCGGCGCTGGCCGGGCGCGCGTCACTGGCAGCCTGGTCGGCCAGGATGCCGACTGCATCGTGGTGCCGCTACGCACGCTCGACGGCGAGTTCGTCGGCGTCGAGTGCATCAACGCCGAGGGCGCGAAACAGACCTTCGGCCGCAAGGGCTTGTTGGCGCTCGGCAATGACCAGGACTCGACGGTGCCCACCTTCGTGGTCGAGGGCTGGGCAACCGCCGTGCACACCCTGCACGCCTTCGGCTGGAACGCCTGCGCAGTAGTTGCCGGCGGCAAGGGCCGGCTTGACCAGGTGGCGCGCGACCTCGAGCACCGCTATCCGGGGCGCGAAATCATCGTATGCGGGGAGGCTGACCAATGACGATCAGGGTTGTGGAATTTCCAAGCTCTGAGCGTGGCAACGATCCCGCCGACCATGCCGGGGACGAGGCCTACGCCGAGGCGCTGCGCGATCGGGTGGCGCGGGCCGTGCCGGCCGGCGGCGCGCCACGATCCGCGCCCGATACCGTGACCGAGGACGCGTGTGCACTGGAGTTCAGCCGGCGACACCCTGAATTCCGCTACACACCGGCCTTCGGAGCGTGGCACTACTACGACCCGCAGCGCGCCGTATGGCAGCAAGACATCCGCTTGCAGCACATGACGCTGGGGCGCGCCTTGGTGCGCGAGCTGGCGCCGGAGAAGCTGCACAAGGCCTCGGCAATCGCTGGGGTGATGAGTCTCGCGCGCAGCAATCCGGGCGTGGCGATGAGCGCCGACCGTTGGGACGCCGACCATTTTCTGCTCGGCATGCCTGGCGAAGTAAGCGATCTTCGAACCGGGAGGGCAGTCACCAATCCGCGCGAGTGCTACATCACGCGGCAGACCGCCGTGCGGGCGGCGCCGCCGGGGACGCCCACGCCGCTGTGGAGCGCGTTCCTGGAGCGTGTGACCAGGCAAGCCCCGGAATTGATCGGCTACTTGCAACGGATCGCGGGCTACGCACTGACGGGCTCGAACCGCGAACAGGCGCTGTTCTTCGCGAACGGCCCCGGCGGCAACGGCAAGGGCGTGTTCATGAACACGCTCACCGGGATCATGGGCGATTACGCGCACGTCGCCTCGGGCGATCTGCTGTTGGCGATGGACGGCAACCGGCACCCAACCGACATGGCGAGCCTGCGCGGAAAGCGATTCGTGACGGCCTCCGAGCTGCGCCCTGGCGCGCGCTGGGATGAACAGCGTCTGAAGTCCCTGACCGGCGGCGACCCGATCACCGCGCGCTTCATGCGGCAGGATGAATTCACCTACATGCCGCAGCTCACGCTCGTGATCGCAGGCAACCACCGGCCGAGCTTCGCGGGCGTTGATGAGGCGATCCGCCGCCGGCTGCGGTTGATCCCGTTCATTGAGGAGATCCCCAAAGAGGAGCGCGACCCCGAGCTGCCGGAGAAGCTGCGCGAGGAATGGCCGGGAATCCTGCGCTGGGCCATTGAGGGCTGCCTGCTGTGGCAGCGCGAGGGTCTCGCCGCTCCCGCGCCCGTGATCGACGCGAGCGCGGAATACCTCGAATCCGAGGACTCGCTTGGGCAATGGCTGGCAGATCGCATCCAGGTGCGCGAGGACTCGGAGATCACGGCGGGCAGCACGCTCTATGACGACTGGGCAACGTGGTGCAAGGAGAACGGCGGGCCGCGCTGGACGCTGAAGGCTTTCGGCCGTGCGCTCGATGAACGGGGCTTCAAGCGTGGCAGGAACAACACGGTGCGCGGCTTCGTGGGCGTAGAGCTGCTGCCGGCGGTCGGCGCCAGTGGGAGTGGCGAATGATGCTGGTGACGATCGTGACACTTGCTCACATATGGACCGTATCGCGTGCGCGCGCGCCGCGCATGCGCCTGACGGTGCAAACGGGATTGACTGTCACAACTGTCACCGCCGCCCCGGCGGATGTCCACCGGCTGCCGGTAGTGGCGCCAGTGGAAGTGGGGGCAATGACGATCGTGACACTTGTGACACTTGCTCACATATGGACCGTATCGCGCGCGCATGACGCGCGCACGCGTGACGGTGCAAACCGGGTTGACTGTCACAACTGTCACGGCCGGCCTGGCGGGCTCGGCTGCTGTGCGCGGGCTGAGGGGGTGGGGGCCGTCCAGACCCTGGCAGTGGCTGCGAAGGGATACCCCTTCGAAGCCATTCGGGGATTTTCCTGCCTCGGAGAATTATTCAGCAAATGGCATGGGGCAATGGGCAAAGAGCCGCGCAGGCAATCCCCAGGGAGGGGTGGCCGAAAGTCTGGCCCCTTTTTTCATAGACCGCCGGCCTAGGCGTTATTTCGCATTGGCAGAATTGGAGTAGGGGGGGGTATTTCGAGTGCTTAGTGGAAGCGTAGAGCGCCTCGATTCCTGCGCACGGAATCGGCATCCCCGGAGGATTCATTCAAATGATGCGTTGTTGCGCTGAATGCGCCCGACCATTCACCCGCATGCGCCCGCCTGTTGAGCCCGTGGTGCTGCGCGAAGGGCAGCCGGGCCACAGGGTGCCGCGACTCAGTATCACGATCTACGGAAGCCTGTGCGCGGCCTGCGCTCGGGAATCAATTACCACCGCCCGAAGGAGGGCCGACCCATGACGAAGCCGAGCGACATTGAACGCGTCAACGTGCTGGACAACCTGATCTGCCGCGAATGCGTGGCGAGCTCCTGCGCGAGCTTCACGCCTGGACACTACTACTGCCGGCACACCCGCCTGTTCCTGTCGGTATCGACGCCGGCAAGGCACCGCAAGGTGGTCATGCTGGTAGACGTGCCGCCGGATGATCTCGGGCTCGCGCTGATCGACAACTACGGCGAGGACGGATTTCGCGCGATTGTGTCGACGGGAGCACATTTCGATGCGTGAAAGTCTGTGTTATAGTGTAACGACTCGCTGCCGACCGGGGCTTTCCCCGCAACGCACCGGGCGACCATCTCCCCGCCTTTTCGGGCTTCCCCGTCTCGGCGCGATGGCAGACACCGAAACCGATTGAAACCCGGTTCCGTGCTGCATATCGCGCACGAACCAGATTGAGGAAGTCACATGAAACCTTTACGCCTGTCCGAATCTGAAGAAGCCGCCCTGAACGCGGTATGCCCGAATCTGTTGAACTCGAAAGAGGCGCGCAGCAACCACCCGGCCGACCGCCACCGCTTCCGCGCGAAGTGTCTTGCCGAGTCGCGGCGACTCTTGGAGGCATCGAAGGGCGAAGGCCGCGCGGCCACGCGGGCCGAACTCGAGGCCTTCGATTCGATCACCAGGTTGGTAGACCTGGTTGATCTGCAGAACGAAGCCGATCGCCACGCGCAGGCAGAGTTCAACCAGGAGCACGGCGGCGACGGCCGCGTGTTCAGCAACTCCGCGAAAGTGGCACGCACTGCGCCAACGGGCGAGCTTGCAGGCTTGCAGGTTGGCGACCTGATGCGCGCGATGGTCACCGGCGCCACCTCCGGCGAGATCCGAAACGTTCTCGCAGAAGGCACCGACTCGGCAGGCGGGTACACGGTGCCAACCGTGCTGGTAGAGCAGTTCATCGACCGCATGCGTGCGGCGTCGGTATGCGTGACGGCTGGCGCGAAAACGGTGCTGCTCGACACGAAGCAGACCAGCATCGCGCGACTGGAGACGGACCCGGCGCCGGCGTGGCGGGCAGAGAACGCCGCCGTTGCGGAGTCCGATCCGACGTTCGGGACCGTGCCGCTCACGGCGCGCAGCCTGGCGGTGCTGGTGAAGATCTCCCGCGAGCTGCTGGAGGACTCCATCAACATCGGCGACATCCTGACCGGTGCGTTGGCGAACGCGCTGGCGCTGGAGCTGGATCGCGTGGCGCTGCTCGGCTCGGGCACGGCCCCGGAACCGCGCGGGATCTTCAACACCTCGGGCATCCTCTCGCAGTCTCAAGGCGACAACGGCGCGGCGCTCACGGGCTTCGGTCCGCTGGTCACCGCCTGGGGCGCGCTGGCCGCAGAGAACTGCGCACCGAATGCGATGGTGATGGCACCGCGAACCCGCACCACGCTGGGCGGACTGCTGGCGACCGATAACCAGCCGCTGAACCCGCCGCCGCTGATCGCGGGCGTCCCGATGCTCGTTACCTCGCAGATGCCGATCACGCAGACGCAAGGCACGGCGAACAACGCAAGCTCGATCATCATCGGGGACTTTACCCGGCTCCTGATCGGGGTACGCACCGGGCTGCGTATCGAGCTGCTGAAGGAACGCTATGCGGAGAACATGCAATACGCCTTCGTCGCGCACCTGCGTGCCGACATCGCGGTTGAGCAGCCTAAAGCGTTCCTCAAGTTGATTGGCGTCATCCCGTGATGATCTGACCGCATCGCGTGCTCGCGCGAAAGCCCAGCCGGCGGTGGCTCAAAACACCGGCAGCGCAGCATTGCCTTCGAGTGTAGGCGAGGGCTGCGCAGGTCTCCCCGCCGGCGAGCGGCGGGGGGGCCACCCATTCAGAGAGGGTAGCCCCTTGCCGTCGAATTCCAGACACCGACACGACGACCACGCCGAGATCGAGCGGCAGACCGCTGAATTCCTCGCGCGCGGCGGGGCCGTCGAGATCGTCCCGATTGGGCGCGCCACCTGGCGCGGTGAGTCGGAGAACACGTTCCTGTTCGCCGCGCACCAGGTGCGCCGGGGGATGAGGGCCGCGAGGCCGCTGGGGGTGATGGAAAATCCGGGCGCCACAGCATCTACTTCGGGGCGCGCCGCCGACCACTTCGAACCAACGGAAGTCGGCGACGGATGCGGCGATCCGGACGCGCTACGCGCGGCGACGGCCGCCACATGGACAGCGTGAACTCCGCGCCAGACCAGCGCGCAGCCCGGCGCCGCCTTCGCGAAGCGCTGCGCTGGCAACGGCAGGCCATCAACGCCGGCCGCCGTGGGTCGCTGATGCCGCCTCGATTCGAGAGCATCACCAGGGAGCTGCTCGCCGCCGCTGTCGCCGAGGTGCTCGAACGTGATGCGCTGGGGCTTTCGCGGCCTCGCACCTTCACCTTCCTGGGAATCACCTTCGCGCTCCGCTACACGAGCTGGCAGCGCATCATCATGACCGACCGCATCACCGGCGTCTGCCTGGCGACAGCCTTCGGCGTGATCTGATCCGGAGCTGTCGCACCTCCCCAGTTCCGCGCGCGTGGGGCCGACACTTTTTCCGAAATGTCTCCCCGGGGAGACAAACCCCAGTTCCGCGCGCGTGGGGCCGACCCTTGTCCCCAGTTGGGGACATTGCGGAAAGCGTACCCAGTTCCGCGCGCGTGGGGCCGACCCCAACGAAAAAGGGGGCCGAAGCCCCCTACGGTTCAACCGCGTGGCGCGGCGTTCATGCCTGGGGCTGACCCGCCATAGACGCATCGACACCCGCGCGCTGTGGCGCGCAGGATTTCGGCAGTAGCCATTCCTCGGCCGAATCTCCGAAGGTCCCCGGCCACCCTTGCGCGATCGTCCCCGCATAGTCGGCGAGCGCGCCCGTCAGGCTTGCAAGATCGGCCGCAGCAGCCGCGCTTATCTGGTGGCTCTCCTCGTCGAGCGCGTCTATGCACAGCTCTCGCAGAGTTGAGCAGTTCGTGGTGATGCGCTCGAGTAGCGAGACGACGCGCTCGAGATCCTCGGGACTGATAACATTCTTTGTAGCCATGGTGCACCTCCTGGGGTGTGGCGTGGTTAGGGGGCGGCGGCGTGGCTGCGCTGTCGCTCCCGCTTTGCGCGATGGCTCGCGCGGACCAACGATACACCGGGACATCATCACCAGGCGAGCCCGTGCCCGCGAGCCTTCCTGTTACGCAGGATCGCGGCGGCGTGGTGCTGTCCGCGTTCGTGTCACACTTTTGGCACACTGAGCCGCAAAAAACCGTAGTTATCCACAACAAACCGTAGTAATCACTTCGCCCCGAATCGCTGCAAATACTGTTACTTTGTGTTGCCGGTTGTTGTTGAAAATTGGCATATGACGGATTTAGGTTCCAGTGCCGCAAGGCGTGCGGGTTCGAGTCCCGCCTTTCGCACCACGACAAGAAGTGCCGCGGGAACCCGGCCGATCTGCTGGTCAGTTTCCGGCTTTTGCCGACTCTCGGATTTCATGATCCCATGCTAGAATGCGCGCCCTTGTGGTTGGCGCGCCGATGCCGGACTGGCTTGCGGGTGCGTCGAACGCATTAGCGGATCAGCCTGTTTCCGAGCGATATCCGGTTGTCCATTCCCTCAGGTGTTGCGTCCGGCCCTGGCGGTCGGTGCACGCGAGTGGCGGGCTGGAATGGCGAGTTCCGTTACGGATTTGTACGGCGCCGCAACGTGCGCGCCCTCGATGATCAATGTCACAGTTCTTGAGCGAGGTTGAAAATGCAGGTTTCCGTTGAAATTACGTCGGGATTGGGCCGGCGCCTGACCATTGGCGTGCCGGCGGCGCGCGTTGAGGCGGAAGTGGCGGCACGCCTGGAGAAGGCTGCGAAGACGGTGCGCCTGAAAGGTTTTCGTCAGGGCAAGGTGCCGATGCGGGTTGTCCAGCAGCGCTTCGGCGCCGGTGTTCGCCAGGAGGTGCTCGGCGAGGTGATGAGCCAGTCGTTCTACGAGGCCGTGCGCCAGGAGGACCTCAAGCCCGCGGGCCAGCCCACCATCGAACCCCGTACGCTCGCCAGTGGCCGTGACCTCGAGTTCATCGCGACCTTCGAGGTTTACCCGGAAATCGAGCTGATCGATTTCAGCAAGCTCAGCGTCGAGCGCCCGGTGGCCGATGTCACCGAGGCCGACATCGACCGCATGATCGACGTATTGCGCAACCAGCAGGCGTCGTGGAACTCGGTGGAGAGCGCGGCCGCGCCGGGTGACAAGGTCAACATCGACTACACCGGACGCCGTGACGGCGTCGCATTCGACGGCGGCTCTGCGACGGGCAGCGATCTGGTTCTCGGCTCCGGCCGTATGATCCCGGGATTCGAGTCCGGAATCGAGGGCATGGTCGCCGGTGAAACCCGCGAGCTGAAACTGCGCTTCCCGGAGGAATATCACGCCGAGGATCTGCGCGGCGCGGAAGTGGTCTTCGACGTCACGCTGAACAGCGTTGCCGGGAAAGAGTTGCCGGAACTTGGAGAGGAATTTTTCGCGCGATTTGGTGTCTCCGAAGGCGGGCTCGACGGGTTCCGTGCCGAAGTGCGCGCCAACATGGAGCGCGAGCTAAAGCAGGCATTGCGCAACAAGGTGAAGGCGCGCGTGATGAATGCACTGCACGAGCGCACCGACGTCGAGATCCCGCAGGCGCTGGTGCGCCAGGAAATCGAGACGCTGCGCCGCCAGGCCCTGCGCCAGTTCGGCGGAGACGCGGCACGATTCGATGCCAGCATCCTGCCCGACGAGATGTTCCGCGCCCAGGCAGAACGTCGCGTGGCACTCGGTTTGCTCCTGGGCGAAGTGATACGCCGCGAGGGCCTCAAGGCAGATCCGGTGCGCGTGCGTAGCGTGGTGGAAGAGATGGCCTCCACCTACGAGGAGCCGGAGGAGGTGATCAGCTGGTACTATGGCAATCGCGAGCAGCTGGCTTCCGTCGAGGCGGTAGTCCTCGAGGATCAGGTGATAGATTCCATCCTCGAGCGCGCGACGGTCACTGAGATCCCGTGCAGCTACGAGGATGCGCTACGCGCCGATCCGCCGAAGCCGGTGGCAGACGAGTCGCATTCCTGATAAACCCCGCGGAGGCGATGCGTGCGCGCGCCCCCGGTTATTGGCCCCGAGCGAGGAGTGAATCGCATGGATCAGCGTGGCGAGCGAAGCGGTAGCACCATCACCGGCCTCGGGCTCGTGCCCATTGTCGTGGAGCAGACTGCGCGGGGTGAGCGTTCCTACGACATTTACTCGCGTCTGCTGAAGGAGCGCGTGATTTTCATCGTCGGTCCGGTCGAGGATTACATGGCCAATCTTGTGGTGGCCCAGATGCTGTTCCTCGAGTCGGAGAATCCCGACAAGGATATCCACCTGTACATCAACTCGCCGGGCGGGTCGGTCACCGCAGGGCTGTCGATCTACGACACGATGCAGTTCATCAAGCCGGACGTCAGCACGATGTGCATCGGCCAGGCCGCGAGCATGGGTGCCTTCCTCCTGGCGGGCGGAACGTCGGGCAAGCGCTACGCGCTGCCGAACTCGCGGATCATGATCCACCAGCCCAGCGGCGGCGCCCACGGCCAGGCGTCCGACATCGACATCCACGCGCGCGAGATCCTGATCATTCGCGAGCGGCTCAATACCCTGTTGGCGAAGCATACGGGGCAGTCGGTGGAAACCGTGGCGCGCGACACGGAGCGGGACAATTTCATGAATCCCGAGAAGGCCAGGGAGTACGGGATCATCGACGAGGTGCTGAGCCATCGACCGGGCAAGTAGGTACCAATTTGGTGCCGTCCTGCTAGACTCTCGAAAGTGTGTTGGGGGGCGGGCATGCGCGCCGGGCGCGCATGGCACGGCACCCCGGGGTGAACTAGGGCTCATTCTGGCGGAGTGGTGATGACGAAGGAAAGCGGCGGCGACAAGAGCAAACTGCTGTATTGCTCTTTTTGTGGCAAGAGCCAGCATGAGGTGCGCAAGCTGATAGCGGGTCCGTCGGTGTTCATCTGCGACGAGTGCGTCGATCTGTGCAACGACATCATCCGTGAGGAGGTCCAGGAAACTTCGGGCGACGCCGGCAGGAACAAGTTGCCCAAGCCCCGCGAAATCTGCCAGATCCTCGACGAGTACGTGATCGGCCAGCGCCACGCGAAGAAGGTGCTTTCGGTGGCTGTTTACAACCACTACAAGCGTCTGCGCGAGGGCGACCGGCAGCGCGACGAGGTCGAGCTGGGCAAGAGCAACATCCTGCTGGTCGGCCCGACCGGCAGCGGCAAGACGCTTCTCGCCGAGACGCTCGCGCGCCTGCTCGATGTACCGTTCACGATCGCGGACGCGACCACGCTCACCGAGGCGGGTTACGTCGGCGAAGACGTGGAAAACATCATCCAGAAATTGCTGCAGAAAGCCGAATATGATGTGGAAAAGGCCCAGATGGGCATTGTCTACATTGACGAGATCGACAAGATCTCGCGCAAGTCGGAAAACCCGAGTATCACGCGTGACGTGTCGGGCGAGGGCGTGCAGCAGGCCCTGTTGAAGCTCATTGAAGGGACGGTGGCATCGGTGCCGCCGCAGGGCGGTCGCAAGCACCCGCAGCAGGAGTTCCTGCAGGTCGACACGTCGAACATCCTCTTCATCTGCGGCGGGGCATTCGCGGGGCTCGAGAAGATCATCCGCGACCGCTCGGAGAAGAGCGGTATCGGCTTCTCCGCCGAGGTCAAGGGCAAGGACGAGGCCAAGAATGTGAGCCAGCTGCTGCGCGAGCTGGAGCCCGAGGATCTCGTCCGCTACGGCCTGATCCCCGAGTTCGTGGGTCGCCTGCCGGTCATCGCGACGCTTGAGGAACTCGACGAGCCTGCGTTGATCCAGATCCTGACCGAGCCGAAGAACTCCCTCACGCGCCAGTTCAAGAAGCTGTTCGACATGGAGGGCGTGGAGCTGGACTTTCGAGAGGACGGTTTGCGCGCGATCGCCGGGCGAGCGCTGGCGCGCAAGACCGGTGCCCGCGGGCTGCGCTCGATCCTCGAATCCGTGCTTCTCGAAACGATGTACGAGATTCCCTCGGAACGCGACGTGACCAAGGTCGTGATCGACGAGTCCGTCATCAAGGGCGACTCGGCGCCGCTCAAAGTCTACGAATCCGTCCAGCCCAAGGCTGCCCCCGGGGAGTGAGTTCCCTGCGCCGCGCGAGTCCGGCTCGCGCACTTCGAGTAGTATCTTCCGGCGGCTTCCCGTCTCGCGAGCGGAGTTGCCGGCCCAGGCCCGTGAGGGGCGAGGAGTAACCCAATGAAATCCGAGACTGCTGCGTGGCCGGTACTGCCGCTGTTGCCACTGCGCGATGTCGTGGTGTTCCCGCACATGGTCATCCCGCTGTTCGTCGGCCGCGAAAAATCGATCGCGGCGCTGGAATCGGCGATGGACGACGAGAAGCGCATCCTGCTGGTCGCGCAGCGCAGCGCCACCGAAGACGACCCGGGCATGAAGGATGTCTACCGTGTGGGCACGATAGCCAACGTGCTGCAGCTCTTGCGGCTGCCCGACGGCACCGTGAAGGTACTGGTGGAAGGCAGCGAGCGTGCCGCGATCGAGGGCGTCACCGCGCGCGAGGGCTACCTCGAGGCCAGGGTACGCCCGCTGGGCGAGAAGGGAATCGAGCCATCCGAAGCGGACGCCCTGGTGCGCACCTGCATGCGGATGTTCGAGCAGTACGTGAATCTCGGCAAGAAAGTTCCGGCCGAGGTGCTGAGCGCTCTCAGCGGTATAGACGAGCCGGGGCGGCTAGCCGACACCATTGCCGCGCACATGTCGCTGGAGCTCGCGCAGAAGCAGCAGATCCTCGAGGTGGATTCGACCGTCGCGCGCATAGAACACCTGATGGGGCTGATGGAAGGCGAGATCGAACTGTTCCAGGTCGAGAAGCGCATCCGCGGTCGCGTCAAGAAGCAGATGGAGAAGAGCCAGCGCGAGTACTACCTGAATGAGCAGATGAAGGCCATCCAGAAGGAGCTGGGCGAGCTCGAGGATTCGCCGAGCGAGGTCGAGAGCCTCGAGCGGCGCATCCGTGGCGCAGGCATGTCGAAGGAGGCGGAGGCCAAGGCGCTCGCAGAGCTCAACAAATTGAAGATGATGTCGCCGATGTCGGCGGAAGCTTCCGTAGTGCGCAGCTATCTCGACTGGATGGTGAACGTACCGTGGAAGAAGCGCAGCAAGGTGCGCAACGATCTCGGGCGCGCCGAGCAGATCCTGGAGCAGGACCACTACGGGCTCGAAGAGGTGAAGGAACGCATCCTCGAATACCTCGCGGTGCAGAAGCGCGTGGGCAAGGCCAAGGGTCCGGTGCTGTGCTTCGTCGGTCCGCCGGGCGTCGGGAAGACCTCGCTGGGCGAGAGCATCGCGCGCGCGACCAACCGTACCTTCGTGCGCATGGCGCTCGGCGGTGTGCGAGACGAGGCGGAAATCCGCGGCCACCGCCGGACCTACATCGGTTCGCTACCGGGCAAGATCCTGCAGAAGCTGGCAAAGGCGGGTGTGCGCAATCCGCTCTTCCTGCTCGACGAGGTCGACAAGATGGGCATGGACCATCGCGGCGATCCGGCCTCGGGGCTGCTCGAGGTGCTCGATCCGGAGCAGAATCACAGCTTCAACGACCATTATCTCGAGGTGGACTACGACCTGTCGGATGTGATGTTCATCTGCACCTCGAATTCGATGAATATCCCGGTGCCTCTGCTCGACCGCATGGAAGTGATCCGTATCTCGGGCTACACGGAGGACGAGAAGGTCAATATCGCGCGCCGTTACCTGGTGCCGAAGCAGATGAAGAACGCGGGTCTCGGCGAGACGGAAATTTCCTTCGACGACAGCGCGTTGCGCGACCTCGTCCGCTATTACACGCGCGAGTCGGGGGTGCGCAGTCTCGAGCGCCAGATTGCCAAGATCTGCCGCAAGCGGGTCAAGCAGTTGTCCCTCGACAAGAACCCGGGTGTGGCGGCGGTTACCGCCGAGACGCTCGGTGAATACTCCGGCGTGCGCAAATACCGTTATGGCGAAGCGCTCGAGAGCAATCAGGTCGGACAGGTGACTGGCCTTGCGTGGACGTCCGTCGGAGGGGAACTGCTGACAATCGAGGCCGTTGCGGTGCCGGGCAAGGGACGCCAGGTCAAGACGGGATCGCTCGGCGATGTTATGCAGGAGTCGATCCAGGCGGCGATAACCGTCGTGCGCAGCCGCGCGAAGGCACTCGGTATCCGGCCCGATTTCCACGAGAAATACGACCTGCACATCCACGTCCCGGAAGGCGCCACGCCCAAGGACGGGCCCAGCGCGGGCGTCGGTATGTGCACCGCGCTTGTTTCCGTGCTGACCGGTATCGCCGTTCGCGCCGACGTCGCGATGACAGGCGAGATCACGCTACGCGGCCAGGTGCTGGCGATCGGTGGCCTGAAGGAAAAGCTGTTGGCGGCGCATCGCGGTGGTATCAAGACCGTGATCATTCCGGAGGAGAACGAGCGCGACCTGAAGGAGATCCCCGACAATATCAAGTCGGCGCTCGAGATCCGCCCGGTGCGCTGGATCGACCAGGTACTGGACATCGCGCTCGAGCGCACGCCCGAGCCGGTCTCGGACGAGGAATGGAAGACGCTCAGCGAGAAGGCCGCCGACGAGGCAGCGCGCAGCGCCGACCAGGGCCGGATCAATACGCACTGAATCGCGTGGCGGCTTGACCGTGAAGGGCGAGGGTGGTGTAAACTCCTCCGCCCTTCGCGCGCACTCGGGCGCGGCACCACAACCAGTGTTCCGAACACGAACCCATCAAGGATATTTCTGTGAACAAAGCTGAATTGATCGACGTGATTGCGGACAAGGCGGACATTTCCAAGGCTTCGGCGGCGCGCGCCCTGGACGCGGCGCTGGAAGGTATCGTGTCCGCGCTGCGCGGCGGTGATCAGGTTGCTCTCGTGGGCTTCGGAACGTTTTCGGTGAAGGAGCGCGCGGAGCGTCAGGGGCGCAATCCGCAGACCGGCGCGACGATGCTCATCTCCGCCAGCCGCAACGCCACGTTCAAGCCTGGCAAGGCACTCAAGGACGCGGTCAGTTAAGGTATTCAGGCCGCTCGCGCAGAGGATTCCCACGTCGCCATGCTGCAGAACATCCGGGACAAGACCCAGGGCACGCTCGCCAAGATCATCCTCGCGCTGATCGTGATTCCGTTCGCGGCCTTCGGCATCGATGCCTTCTTCACGGGCGGTGTGCCCGAGGTCGCGCGCGTCAATGGCGAGGCGGTGACCGAGCCCGAGCTGGCGCAGAACATCGAGCTCGAACGCCGCCGCCTGCTGGCGCAGATGCAGGACAGCGTGGACGCCGCGCTGCTCGACGAGGCGCGTCTGAAAGGGCCGGTGCTGGAGTCGCTGATCGATCGCACGCTGCTGCGCCAGGTCGCCGAGCGCTCGGGCTTTCGCGTCGGTGAAGCGATGCTCAACCAGCTCATCATCGACAACGAGAGCTTCCACGAAAACGGGGTATTCTCGCAGGCAAGGTTCCAGGGAATACTCGCCAGCAACGGCATGAGCCCCGCGCAGTTCAAGGACCTGATGCGCGAGGACATAATGATCTCGCAGGTGACGAACGGGCTCGAAGTCAGCGAATTCGCCACCGATGTCGAACTGGGCAACGTCGCCCGGCTGACCCAGCAGACACTGGACGTGCAGTACTTCAGCGTCCCGGTCGAGGGTGCCGGGGCTGGTGTCGAGGTACCGGCGGATCGGATCGCCGCTTACTTCGAGGAAAACAAGTCTGAATTCCTCACCGAGGAGACCCTGCAGGTCGAGTACCTCGAACTGAAACTCGCCGACCTGTTCCAGCCGGTTGCCGAGGCGGAAGTGCGCGCGGAATACGAGCGCCGCGTGGCGAGTTTCGAGGGAGCGGACGAGCGCCACGCTGCGCACATCATGTTTTCTTCGCTGCCCGATGAGGAAGCGCAGGCCAGGCTGGTCGCGCTGCGCGAACGTGCCCTCGCCGGCGAGGACTTCGCAACCCTGGCACGCGAGAATTCCGAAGATGCCGGTTCCGCCGCGAGTGGCGGAGACCTGGGTTTCTCCAGCGGCGACGCATTCCCCGCCGAGTTCGAAACGGCGCTCGAGTCGCTCGCGCCTGGCGAAGTGTCGGCCCCGGTCAAGAGCAAATCGGGGTGGCACTTGGTCAAGCTGCTCGAACTGCGCCAGCAGACCGCTCCCCCCTTCGAGGAGATGCGCGCGGGCATAGAAACCGAGTTGCAGCGTCGCGCGGCGGAGCCCGTGTTCGTCGAGCGCTCCGACCGGCTCGCCGACCTGACATTCAATTCCGATGACCTCGCGGAGGCCTCCAGCGCGCTCGGGCTGGAGCGCAAGCTGAGTCCCGAATTCGGTCGTCGCGGCGGCGAGGGGATGTTCGCGGATGCCCGCGTGATTGCGGCCGCCTTTGGTGAGGACGTGCTCGCGAACCGGCAGAACAGCGAGCGCATCGAGCTCGATGACGAACACGTCGTAGTGCTGCGGTTGAAGGAGCACAAATCCGCGCGGCAGCAGGAACTGGCCGAGGTCGAGGCACGCATCCGCGATCTGCTGAGGGAGTCCATGGTGCGCGAAGAGGTGCGCACCAGGGCCGAGCAGCTGCTGGCGGAGCTCGATGCGGGGCGCAGCATCGAGCAGATCGCGACGGCCGCGGGCTACGAAGTCAAAGTGATCGAGCATTACGGTCGCGATGCGCCCGGGGTTCCTGCCGAGCTCGGCGAAGCGCTTTTCAGGACGCCACGTGCCGCCGACGGTTCCGGGCGCGGCACGGTGGTGACCGCCAGCGGTGACGCGTTGGTCTACCGGTTCGACAATTTCCGCGACGGTGCGCTCGAAAGCCTGCCGGCGGAACAGCGCGAGATGCTGGGCAATCTGCTGCAGCGCTCGCGTGCGCGCGAGGTCCAGGCGCATTACCAGCAGCGCCTGCGCGAGTCGTCCTCCGTCGAGTTGCTGTAGAACCCGGTGTCGACTCCCGGCCCTGGACCGGGCACCTGGGGTGACGCGGCCCCGGTTCTCGCGGCCGGCGCCACACACCTCTGGTTGTGTGATCTCGACGCGTTGCGTGATCCCGCGCTGCTCGCAGATTACCTATCGCTGCTCGATACGGACGAGGCGCGGCGCCTGGATCGTCTGGTGTTCGCGCGCGACCGTCATCGCTTCCTCGTGAGTCACGCGCTGCTGCGCTACGTGCTGTCACTCTACGGCGGCCGGCAGGCCGCGAGCTGGCAATTTCTGAAGGGCCCTCACGGCAAGCCGGAACTCGCGCCTGGCCAGGGCGCGCGCGCGCCCGCCTTCAACCTTTCGCACAGCGGGTCACTGGCGCTGCTCGCGGTCAGCGAGGGTGCCGGGCTGCTCGGCGTCGACATCGAGTTCCATCGAGCGATGCGCAACTTTCAAGGTCTCGCGACGCGCAATTTCGCCCCGTCCGAGGCGGCGCGTCTGCCCGGTCTCGACGGCGCGGAGCTCGCCGGCGAGTTCTACGATCTGTGGACGCTCAAGGAGGCCTTCGTGAAGGCCTGCGGCGCCGGGCTCAGCCAGTCGCTGGCCGATTTCTGGTTCAGTTTCGATCGTCCGGCCGGACTCCTGCGCTTCGAGGCTCTTCGGGCGCTGGATCCAGAGCCCTGGCACTGGGCATTCTGGGCTTACCGCCTCGAGGGCCCGTATAGCGCAGCGCTGGCGCGGCGCGCCGTCAGCGACACCGACACCACGCACGGCCAGCCACGCTGTTTCGCTACCGTGCCAGGCCGCACCTGGGAGGCCGTGCGCGCCGACTGTGTCCTGCAAAGCAGCAGTCGGATTACCGCCATTTGAGACACGGAATCGCGGGCCCGCTGCGCTAGAATACGCGCCCTTCGCCCCGCTGGACGGGACGCCCGACCGCCGGATGCAGCCATCAACAGGGAGAGATCGGCAATGTTCAGGATTCGCACCTTCAACCAGATTTCGGTCAAGGGCCTCGAGCGTTTCAGTCGAGAGTGCTACGAGGTGGCCAGCGAGATCGGGACGCCCGACGCCATTCTGCTGCGCAGTCACAAGCTCGCCGAATCCGAGATCGGAGCCTCGGTCAAGGCTGTCGCCCGTGCCGGTGCCGGGGTGAACAATATTCCGATCGATGCCTGCACCGCGCGCGGTATCCCGGTGTTCAATACGCCGGGCGCCAACGCCAATGCGGTCAAGGAACTGGTCGCGGCCGCGTTGCTGCTCGCCTCGCGCGGGATCGTCGAGGGGATTTCCTTTGTCAACTCGCTGTCGCCCGAGATGCCGGTGGCCGAGATGGGCGCGCTCCTCGAGAAGGAGAAGAAGCGCTTCGCGGGCAACGAGTTGCGCGGCAAGACGCTCGGCGTCGTGGGCCTCGGGGCGATCGGCAGCAAGGTGGCGCGTCTGGGCCTCGGCCTCGGCATGGAAGTGATCGGCTTCGATCCGGCACTGTCGGTAGAGGCCGCGTGGCGACTGCCGAGCGAAGTGCGTCGCATGGAAAACCTCGGTGCGCTGTTCGCGCGCGCCGACTTCATCAGCTTGCACCTCCCGGTGCTAGAGTCGACGCGCCACCTGGTCAACGCCGAGAGCAGCACCGGTTTTCGCAAGGGCGCCTGCCTGCTGAATTTCGCGCGCGACGAGATCGTCGACGTCGAGGCGGTGCTGCAGGCACTCGATGCCGGACGCCTGGCTCGCTACATCACCGACTTCCCGCATCCCCGCCTGATCGGCCGCAAGGACGTGATCCTGATGCCGCACATCGGCGCCAGTACCGAGGAAGCCGAGGAGAACTGCGCGATGATGGCCGCAGACCAGCTGCGGGCGTTTCTCGAGCACGGCAACATCCGCAATTCCGTCAACTTCCCCGGGCTCGAGCTGGAACGTACCGGCGGTTGCCGCCTTGCGGTGACGAACCGCAACATTCCCGGCATGCTGGGCAATGTGCTTTCGATCCTGGCTGGTGCGGGCATCAACGTCGTCGACATGCTCAATCGCAGCCGGGACAACATTGCCTACAATCTCATCGACGTCGAGGGTGCGCCCTCGGAGCAGGTCATCGCGCAGCTCTCGGGCGTCGAAGGGGTTGTAAACGTGCGCCTGATCGCACCGCCGCGCTGCTGATCGTGCCCGTGGGGGCCGCTCCCACCGGGACTTCGGGTCCGACGCGATGAGCCGGTCACCCGATTTCCACATTGACCGCAACGGCACCTGGCGCTACCGCGGCAGCGTGATCGAGCGCGAGGCGATGGTGCGCCTGTTCGCGGGAATGCTGTGCAAGCGCGGCGAACACCACGTGCTGCGCACACCGGAGCAGGAGGTGCGCGTGCGCGTCGACGACGCGCCCTTTCTGATCACCGACATGGAACTCTCGGCAGATTGCGCCGGGTTGCGGCGCGTCTGGATGATCACGGATCTGGGCGACCGCTTCCTGCTGTGCCGCGAGCACCCGCTCTTCCTGCGCGAGGATCCCGAGCGGGGCGAAGTGCGTGCCTATCAGCGGGTACGCTGCGGCATGACGGCGCTGGTGCACCGCAATGTGTTCTACCGTATGGCGGAAATGGCCGAGGTCGACACCGAGAGCGGGAAGACGGGGGTGTGCAGCGACGGGGTCTTCTTCGCGCTGGAGTGAGGCGGTGGTTTGCCTCGGACCCGGCGTATTGCGCGCCGGGCCCGCAGCCTGTCCTACATGTTCGGGTAGTTGGGTCCTCCGGCGCCTTCCGGTGTGACCCAGACGATGTTCTGCGTGGGGTCCTTGATATCGCAGGTCTTGCAGTGCACGCAGTTCTGCGCGTTGATCTGCAGGCGCTTGCCGCCCTCGCTGTTTTCCACGATCTCGTACACGCCGGCAGGACAGTAGCGCTGCGCAGGCTCGTCGTAGAGCGCCAGGTTGTGGCGGATCGGCACGTCCGGGTCGCGCAGCGTCAAATGGCAGGGCTGGTCTTCCTCGTGGTTGGTGTTCGAGAGGAACACCGAGCTCAGCCGGTCGAAGCTGATAACCCCGTCGGGCTTGGGGTAATCGATGCGACGGCTCTGCGCGGCCGGCTTCAGCTGCTCATGGTCGGCAAGGTCGTCGCTGAGCGTCCAGGGCAGCTTGCCGTTGAAGAGGTTGATGTCCACGAAGGCATAGGCCGAACCGAGCACGTTGCCGAACTTGTGCTGCGCAGGACCGAAGTTGCGCTGCAGTTGCAGTTCACGGCCGGCCCACGAGTCCATGAAGGCATCGGTGAAGCCGGTGATTTCCTCACCCTCCTGGCCGCGGGTGGCGAGCGCGGCATGCACTGCCTCGGCAGCGACCATGCCGCTCTTCATCGCGGTGTGCGAGCCCTTGATCTTGGCGAAGTTCAGCGTGCCGGCATCGCAGCCGATCAGCAGTCCGCCGGGGAAACTCATCTTCGGCAGCGCCTGTGGGCCGCCCTTGGTGATGGCGCGCGCGCCGTAGCTCAGACGCTTGCCGCCCTCGAGGAACTGGCGGATCACCGGATGCTGCTTGTAGCGCTGGAATTCCTCGAACGGGCTGACGAAGGGATTGGCGTAGCACAGATCGGTGATCAACCCGAGCGCGACCTGGTTGTTCTCGAGGTGATAGAGGAATCCGCCGCCGAGCGCGCCGCTCTCCTGGAGCGGCCAGCCGGCGCTGTGGACCACCAGCCCCTGACGGTGCTTCCCGGGATCGATTTCCCACAGTTCCTTGATGCCGATGCCGTAATGCTGCGTGCCGCGACCGGTGTCGAGGCCAAAGCGCTTGATCACCTGCTTGCCGAGGTGACCGCGGCAGCCTTCCGCGAACAGGGTGTATTTTGCATGCAGTTCCATGCCGGGCGTGTAGCTGTCCTTGTGCTCGCCCGAGGCCGAAATGCCGGCGTCGCCGGTGGCGATGCCCTTCACGCGACCGTCTTCGTGGAACAGGATTTCCGCGGCGGCGAAGCCGGGGTAGATCTCCACACCGAGGTTTTCGGCCTGCCCGGCGAGCCAGCGGCAGAGGTTGCCCAGGCTGATGATGTAGTTGCCCTCGTTGTGCATCGTCTTGGGCACCAGCATGCCCGGCACCTTGATGCCCGCGCTCGCGTTGCGCAGCACGTAGATCTCGTCCTCGGTTACCGGCGTGTCGAGCGGTGCACCGAGCGCCTTCCAGTCCGGGAACAGTTCGTTCAATGCTGTCGGTTCGAACACTGCGCCGGAAAGGATGTGCGCTCCGACCTCGGATCCTTTCTCGACCACGCAGACGCTGATGTCGCTGGAGAGCTGGCGCAGCCGGCAGGCCGCAGCCAGGCCGGCGGGGCCTGCACCCACGATGACGACGTCGTACTCCATGGATTCTCTAGTCACGGCGCTGCTCCAAAAAACGTATGGACTACAAAGACTTGCAGATGCGCGGGGACGATACACGAGGAGCGCGGGGATTGCAAAAGGAAAGCATGCCGCGCCGCCGTGATGCCGGTGTCTGGTTGCCGCGAGGCGTGAGCGGATGTGCCGTGCCCCCCGGTATCGTTCCTGCTATTGACCTGCCCGCTGCATGTCCCGAAAATACGCGGCCTTTGCAGCTGGCCGGCCGCGCTCCCGGGCGTGCCAAGTCCCCCACCAACCTTTCCCGAGCCAACCGGAGAGTCCATGAAAGTTCTCGTAGCGGTAAAACGCGTAGTGGATTACAACGTCAAGGTCCGCGCCAAGGGCGACGGATCCGGCGTGGATCTCAACAACGTGAAGATGTCGATAAACCCCTTCTGCGAGATCGCGGTCGAGGAAGCCGTGCGTCTCAGGGAGAAGGGTGTTGCCACCGAGGTGATCGCCGTTTCGCTGGGCGACAAGGCCTGCCAGGAACAGATCCGCACCGCGCTCGCGCTCGGCGCCGATCGCGGCATCCTGGTCGAGACCGCCGAGGAGTTGCAGCCGTTGGCTGTCGCAAAGCTGTTGCAGGCCATCGTTGCCAGGGAGGGCGTGGACCTGGTCATCGTCGGCAAGCAGTCGATCGATGGCGACAACAACCAGACCGGGCAGATGCTGGCGGCGCTGGCGGGCATGTCGCAGGGCTCCTTCGCCTCGGAACTGGTGATCGAGAACGGCAAGGCGCGCGTAACCCGCGAAATCGACGGCGGCCTGCAGACGGTCGAACTGGCGCTCCCCGCCGTCGTGACTACGGACCTGCGCCTGAACGAGCCGCGCTATGCGTCGCTGCCGAACATCATGAAGGCGAAGAAGAAGCAGCTGGACACGCTGACGCCGGCCGATCTGGGTGTGGACGTCGCGCCGCGCATGCGCGTATTGAAGGTCGAGCCGCCGCCCGAGCGCAAGGCCGGCATCAAGGTCGGTTCGGTTGCCGAACTGGTGGATAAACTGCGTAACGAGGCGAAGGTGATCTGATGAGCACTCTGGTAATTGCTGAGCACAGCAACAACGAACTGAAGTCCGCAACGCATCACACCGTCACGGCCGCGCAGGCACTGGGTGGTGAAGTCCATGTGCTGGTCGCCGGTGGCGGCTGCCAGGCAGCCGCCGAGGCGGCCGCGCGCATTCCCGGCGTGACCAAGGTGCTGGTTGCCGACAACGCGGCCTATGCGCACCAGCTTGCCGAGAACATGAGCGCGCTGATCGCCGAACTCGGCACGGGTTACGACTACCTGCTCGCGCCCGCGACCAGCAACGGCAAGAACGTGATGCCGCGCGTGGCCGCGCTGCTCGACGTCGCGCAGATCTCCGAGATCACCGCCGTGATCAGCGGCGACACATTCCAGCGTCCGATCTACGCCGGCAACGTCATCGCGACGGTGCAGTCGACCGATGCGCGCAAGGTCATCACCGTGCGTACCACCGGTTTCGATGCGGCTCCCGCCGAGGGCGGCAGCGCTGCGATCGAGGCGGTGTCGATCGCGAAGGACGCGGGGCTGTCCTCGTTTGTCGGCGAGTCGCTGGCCAAGTCGGATCGTCCGGAACTCACCGCCGCGCGCGTGGTGGTCTCGGGTGGCCGCGGCATGCAGAACGGCGAGAACTTCAAGCTGCTCGAGGCAGTGGCCGACAAGCTGAATGCGGCAGTGGGCGCTTCGCGCGCCGCGGTCGATGCCGGTTTCGTGCCCAACGATTACCAGGTCGGTCAGACCGGCAAGATCGTGGCCCCCGATCTTTACATCGCGGTGGGCATCTCCGGTGCGATCCAGCATCTCGCCGGCATGAAGGACTCGAAGGTCATCGTGGCGATCAACAAGGACGAGGACGCGCCGATCTTCCAGGTGGCTGATTACGGGCTGGTCGCGGACCTGTTCCAGGCGGTGCCGGAGTTGGCTGCGGCGCTCTGATCGCCTGCGCGGTGAACGAAAAACCCGGCCTTGCGCCGGGTTTTTTGTGCGCCTCTCCTTCCTCTATTCTCCTACCTCTGTATCGATGCACGAGCGTGAGAGCCGGCGGCGGGGCTCACCCGTGCGCGCGCCTGCCTTGCGCAAATCGTCGGGAACGATTTGCGCAAGGCCGGTAGCCGCCGCACAGGGATGTGCCAGGCGGCGGTAGCGCGCGGGTGAGCCCTGGCGCCGGCTCGGATCGAAGCTGTCAGGAGAGGCGGGAGCGGAAGTCCTCGTAGCCGAAGCGGCGCACCACGCGCACTTCGTCACTGTGCGAGTTCCAGATCGCGATCGAGGGCAGGTTGATGCCGTTGAACGTGGTGGTCTTCACCATCGTGTAATAGGCCATGTCCTCGAACACCAGGCGCTGACCGAGCGACAGTGGCTCGGGAAAGGCGTAGTCGCCGATCACGTCGCCCGCGAGGCAGGTCTGGCCACCGAGACGGTAGGTGTGGGGATGCTCGCCGGGCTCGCCGGCACCCGTGATCATCGGGCGGTAGGGCATCTCGATGACGTCCGGCATGTGGCAGGTCGCGGAGGTATCGAGGATCGCCTGCGGCATCCGGTTCCAGGTCAGGTCGAGCACCTCGCTCACCATCACGCCGCACTGGTAGGCGATGGCCTCGCCCGGCTCCAGGTAGACCTGCACCCCGTGGCGTTCGCGGAAATCGACCAGCAGCCGGATCAGTTCGTCGACCTGGTAGCCGGGACGCGTGATGTGGTGGCCACCGCCGAAGTTGATCCATTTCATGCGCGGGATGAACTCGCCGAACTTCTGCTCGAAGGCCTGCACGGTACGCGCGAGCGGCGGAAGATCCTGTTCGCACAGCGTATGGAAATGCAGGCCGCTCAGCAGCTCGAGCTGCTCGGCGCGCATTTGCGACAACGGCACGCCGAGGCGCGAGCAGGGCGCGCAGGGATCGTACAGCGGCACTGCGCCTTCGGAATGCTCGGGGTTCACGCGCATGCCGATCCGCAGGCCGGGGCGCGCGGCGAGCGCCGCCTCCAGCAGCGGGCGGAAGCGCCCGAGCTGCCCGAAGGAGTTGAACACCACGTGATCCGACAGCGCGAGCACCTCCCGCAGGTCGGGCTCGGTGAACGCCGCGCAGAAGGTGTGGACTTCGCCGCCGAATTCCTCGCGCCCGAGCCGTGCCTCGTGCAAGCCGCTGGCGCAGGTGCCGGCGAGGTAGCGCCGCACCAGCGGCGCCATGCTGAACATCGAGAAGGCCTTCAGCGCGAGCAGGATCTTCGCGCCGCTCTCGCGCTGCACGTGCGCCAGCAGTTGCAGGTTCTCCTCCAGCGCGACCTCGTCGACGACGAAGCAGGGCGAGGGGACACGTCGCGCGTCGAAGCGGTGGAAATGACGCATGCGGGGCGGCTCAGTCCATGCCGCCGTCGAGGCGCATCACGTCCCACGGCAGGCCGTGCTGGTTCAGCGCCTCCATGAAGGGATCCGGATCGAACTGCTCCATGTTGAACACGCCCGCGCCGCGCCATTGACCCGTCAGCATCATCTTGGCGCCGATCATTGCCGGGACGCCGGTCGTGTAGGAGATCGCCTGGGACTGCACCTCGCGGTAGCAGGCCTCGTGGTCGCAGATGTTGTAGACGAACACCGTCTTCGGCTTGCCGTCTTTCGTGCCTCGCGCGAGGCAGCCGATGCAGGTGCGACCCTTGGTCAGCGGGCCCAGGCTCGACGGATCGGGGAGCACCGCTTTCAGGAACTGCAGCGGGACGATTTCCTGCCCGTTGTAGATCACCGGGTCGATGCGCGTCATGCCGACGTTCTGCAGCACCTTCAGGTGGTTCAGGTAGTTGTCGGAGAAGGTCATCCAGAAGCGCGCGCGCCGCACCTTCGGGAAGTGCTTCACGAGGGATTCGAGCTCCTCGTGGTACATCAGGTAGATCTTCTTCGGTCCGATGCCCTCCGGGAAGTCGAACATGCGGCTGACGGAAAGCGGATCCGTCTCCTGCCAGGCACCCTGGTCCCAGTATTTGCCGCGAGCCGTGACCTCGCGGATGTTGATCTCCGGGTTGAAATTGGTCGCGAAGGCCTGCCCGTGCTCGCCGGCGTTGCAGTCGATGATGTCGAGCTCGTCGATCACGTCGAATTCGTGCTTGTGCAGCCACGCCGTGAACACGTTGGTCACGCCCGGATCGAATCCGCTGCCGAGCAGGCCCATGATCCCGCGCGAGGCAAAGCGCTCCTGGTAGGCCCACTGCCACTTGTACTCGAACTTGGCCTCGTCCGGCGGCTCGTAGTTGGCGGTATCGAGGTAGTCGACGCCCGTCTCGAGGCAGGCGTCCATGATCGGCAGGTCCTGGTAGGGCAGTGCCACGTTGATCACCAGATCCGGCTTTTCGCGGCGGATCAGCGCGGCCATCTCGGCGACGTTGTTCGCATCGACCTGCGCGGTCGCGATCGGGCGCGCGATCTGGCTCGCGATGTGGCGACACTTGGCCTCGTTGCGGCTCGCCAGCACGATCTCGGAGAAGACTTCGGGCACCTGCGCGCACTTGTGCGTGACCACCTGGCCCACGCCGCCTGCACCCACGATGATTACCTTGGCCATGGGATGCTTCTCCTCTCAGTCTTCGAAGTAGGTGTAACCGCGCAGGCTCGCGTTGAACGACTCCAGCAGGTGCTGGCGTTGCGCCGGCTCTATACGCCCGTTGCGCACCGCGCGCTCCGCGGTGCGGCGGAACTGCTCCAGCAATTGCTGCGGCTGGTACTCGACGTAGCTCAGCACGTCGGCGATGCTGTCGCCACTCATCTCGCGCACGAAGTCGAAGCTGCCGTCGGCGTTGATGCGCACGCTCACGACGTTGGTGTCGCCCATCAGGTTGTGCAGGTCGCCCAGCGTTTCCTGGTACGCCCCGACCAGGAACACGCCGAAATAGTAGGGCTCGCCCTCGCGCAGCGGATGTACCGCCAGCGTCTTCTGCAGCCCGCGCGGGCTGATGAACTGGTCGATCTTGCCATCGGAGTCGCAGGTGATGTCGGCGATGATGGCCTGGCGTGTCGGCTTCTCGATGTGGCGATGTACCGGCATGACCGGGAACACCTGCTCGATCGCCCACACGTCGGGCAGCGACTGGAACACCGAGAAATTGCCGTAGTAGATGTCCGACAGCGAGTCCTCGAGCCCCTCGAGCCCGGGCGGCAGGCGCTTG
The DNA here is from genome assembly GCA_016718385.1 of Gammaproteobacteria bacterium. Lineage (GTDB taxonomy): Bacteria > Pseudomonadota > Gammaproteobacteria > Pseudomonadales > UBA5518 > UBA5518. Next base: position 449,552 of record JADKDK010000002.1, on the reverse strand, counting down.
GCGCTCTGCGATTCGCGAACGATGCTGCGCACGATCTCCAGGAACAGCTTCTCCGACAGCGACAACGAGCGCAGGCGGATCTGGCCGCGCTTGAACAGGTCGCGGATCTCGTCGCGGTAGTACACCGCGTCGTTGTGGCACTCCTGCAGGTTCTTGCCGCTGACGCTCGTCAGCACCTCGGCGAGGTTGCGGATGAGCTCGTGCTCGGTCGGGTCGATCTGCTGTGGCAGCGTGCCGGACTCGAACCGGGTAACGTCGAGGATGTTGAACAGCAGCACCGAGGAATAGGCCACCGTTGCGCGTCCGGATTCGGTGACGATGACCGGGTGCGCGATGCCCTCGGGGTCGAGCGTGGTCATGATCGACTCGACGATGTCCGAGCAGTACTCGTCCAGCGAGTAGTTCTTGCTGTATTCGTAGTTGGTCTGGGTGCCGTCGTAATCGACGGCCAGGCCGCCGCCGAGATCCAGGTAGCCGAGTGCGGCGCCTTCCTTGACCAGGTCGACATAGTAGCGGCAGGCCTCGAGCACGCCGCTGCGGATGTCGCGGATATTGGGGATCTGCGAGCCGAGGTGGTAGTGCAGCAGCTGCAGGCAGTCGAGCATGTCGTGCTCGCGCAGCGAGTCCACGAGTTCCACGATCTGCGAGGTCGTGAGGCCGAACAGGCTGCGGTCACCGCTGCTCTCGTTCCAGTAGCCGCCGACCTTGGAGGCGAGCTTCACGCGCAGGCCGAGGATCGGCTTCACGCCGATGCGGCGCGAGCACTCGAGGATCACCGGGAGCTCGGCAGGCGTCTCGATCACGAAGATGCAGCGGTAGCCGAGCTTCAGCGACTGCAGGGCGAGCGTGATGAACTCCTCGTCCTTGTAGCCGTTGCAGACGATATGGCTGGCGTCGGGGTCGAGACTCGCCAGCGCGATCAACAGCTCGGCCTTGCTGCCGCATTCGAGGCCGTGCCCGTAGGCCGCGCCGAAGCGGGCGATCTCCTCGATCACCTGGCACTGCTGGTTCACCTTGATCGGGAACACACCGCGGTAGCTGCCGCGGTAGTTCAGGCTGGCTATGGCGTTTGCAAAGGTCTCGTTGAGCAGGGTGATCTGGGAGTCCAGCAGGTTCTCGATACGCAGCAGCACCGGCATCTGCAGCCCGCGCTGCTGCATGCCGGCGATGATGTCGGGAATGCTGACGCTGACGCGCTTGCCTTCCAGCGTCACACTGACCGTTACCGAACCGTCGTCGTCGAGGTCGAAGTACCCCGCGCCCCAGCTCCTGATTCCATAAAGTTCGGCAGAATCTGCCGGGGTCCAGTTCGGTTTGCCGTTGGCTTTCAATTTCTTCCTGGTCCTCCGCAAGGGGGGCGGGTATCGGGGTGGGCGGCGGATATTGCGGCCGCATAGGTCAAATATCAAGCCTGAACGATATTAATATTTCATGAATCCACGCACTCGCCAGACGGGGTCAGTCGCGCCGCAGGCGGTCCGAAATGGCGATCGGGTTGGGACAGTTCAGCACGACGATGTACGAGGAAGCGACGAAGGTGATGATCGCGGTCGCCTGGATCAGGTGCGAGGCTTCCTTGCCGATCATGCCGAAACCCGCCGCCATATAGGCGATCAGCAGCGAGAACTCGCTGTTCTGCCCGAGCCGCAGCCCCACGTCCCAGGCTAGCGCCGGGGTTTCGCTGAGCCTTCCGAGCAGGAAGCGGAACACCAGCGGCTTGGCCGCCAGCATCAGCAGCGAGAGCACGATGGCGGCGACGTATATGCTGCCGAGCACGCCGAGGTCGAAGCTGCCGCCGAGCGAGAAGAAGAACAGGATCAGGAAGAAGTCGCGCAGCGGCTTCAGGCTGATGGCGATGTACTGGCTGATCGGGCTCGAGGCGATCGAGACGCCTGCGACGAAGGCGCCGATCTCGGGCGAGAGCTTCATCAATGCCGCGAGTTCGGCGAGTCCCAGGCACCAGCCGATCGCGAGCAGGAAGATATACTCGTGGAAGCGGTCGAAACGCTGGATGAGCCGCATCAGCACGAGCCGGACGAAGACGACGGCCAGCGCGATCAGCAGCGGCAGTGCGAGCAGAGAGAGCAGCAGGGCGCCGCCCTCGAAGTCGCCGCTGCGACTGCCCAGCAGCGCGACCAGCACGAGAATCGCGATCATGTCCTGCAACAGCAGCAGGCCGACCATCAGTTCGCCGGTGTGGCGATGATGCAGCACCGTGGTCGGCAGCAGCTTGATGCCGATGATGGTGCTGGAGAACATCATCGCGAGCCCGGTTATCAGCGCCTCGGTGCGCGAGAAGCCGAATGCATACGCGACGCCCGCACCGATCAATGCGAAGCACAGCGCGCTCGCGAGTGCCACCAGCGTCGAGTTGCGCATCGTGGTGAGCAGGGCGCGCGGCTGCATGTCCAGGCCCAGCAGGAACAGCAGGAAGATGATCCCGACGTGTGCGATGTCCTGCAGCAGCGTGAGGTTGGTGATCAGCGCGAGGCCGTAGGGGCCGATCAGGGCGCCGAGCACGATGTAGGCGATCAGCAGCGGCTGGCGCGTGTAGAGGGCCAGCGAGGCCACGGCGGCGGCACCGGTGAAGATCAGGAAGAAGGAAAAGGTGACGGGCGACTGCTCCACGGACGCGATCCCCGCTCAGTGACGCGCGCGGCCGCAATGCGTCCCCGCGCCGCCCCTCGGCCCCCGGCTCCCCTGTACTGCCGCCGTGGGCCCGCGCATCCGATTCTCCCGCGTGTGAACTCGCGGGCAGTATAGCTCAGGCGCTGGCGCGGACCGGCCTCGCTTCCTGCGCTCCGCGCAGCAGCAACGGGGTGCCCGGATCGACGGTGGCGCCCTGGTAGACGTGGGCGAAGTCGCCGAGGCCCGCGAGTGCGTCGGCGGCATCGCGGTCGGCCCGGATCTCGAAGCTGTCGAAGCCGCAGCGTCGCAACAGGAACAGCTGGTCGCGCAGCACGTCGCCCATGGCGCGCAGTTCACCGCTGAAGCCGTACTTCTCCCGCAGCAGGCGGGCGTAGGAATACCCGCGGCCGTCGCTGAATACCGGGAAATTGATCGCAATCAGCTGCAGATACGCCAGGGCATCACCCACTGCTTCCGGGTGTTGGCTGCTGTCGATCCAGATGCCGAGCGGCTCGCTCCGCGCGCGCAGTTCCTCGCCGCGCGCCTCCCAGAGATGCAGCGGCACGATCAGCTTGCCCGCGGGCAGCGTCGCGTCGGTGTCGAAGTCCGCGCCGAGGCGGGTCCACTCATCCTGGACCACCGCGCCGTCCTTAATGAGCCGCGCCATAAACCGCCTCCTTGAATGCCTCGATGCCGATGCGCCGGTAGGTTTCGAGGAAAGTCTCCCCGTCGATGCGCCGCGCCACGTATACGTCGAGCAGCTGCGCCACCACCGCGGGAATCGCTTCCTGGGCGAAGGACGGCCCGAGAATCGTGCCGAGCGCGGCCTCGGTGCCGGCGTCGCCGCCGAGCGAGACCTGGTAGAACTCCTCGCCCTTCTTGTCGACGCCGAGAATGCCGATCTGCCCCACGTGGTGGTGACCGCAGGCGTTCATGCAGCCCGATATGTTGAGGTGGATGTCCCCGAGGTCGTGCAGGTAGTCGAGGTCGTCGAAGCGACGCTGGATGGCCTCCGCGACCGGGATGGACTTGGCGTTGGCCAGCGAGCAGTAATCACCGCCCGGGCAGCAGATGATGTCCGTCAGCATGCCGATATTGGGCGTGGCGAGGCCGGCGTCGCGCGCGGCCTCCCACAGCGCGAGCAGCTTCTCCTTCTCGACGTCGGCGAGCACCAGGTTTTGTTCGTGGGCGACGCGGATCTCGCCGAAGGAATAGCTGTCCGCAAGATCGGCGATGAGCTCCATCTGCCGGTCCGTCGCATCGCCCGGGGCAATGCCGGTGGGCTTGAGCGACAGTGTCACGATGGCGTAGCCGGGCACGCGGTGCCCCGACACGTTGCGGCTCATCCAGCGGTCGAAAGCGCGGTTCGCCGCGCGCTGTCCGGCGAGTAGCGACTCGGCCGCGGCGTCGTCGACCGGGCGGTAGGGCGGGGCGGTGAAATACGAGCGTGCGTGCTCGATTTGCGCGGCGCCGAGTGCCGGCATGCGCTGGCGGGTGATTTCCCATTCGCGTTCGACGCGCGCGCGGAATTCCTCCGCGCCCAGCGCCTTCACCAGGATCTTGATGCGCGCCTTGTAGAGGTTGTCGCGCCGGCCATACTGGTTGTAGACGCGCAGTATCGCCTCCAGGTAGCTCAGCAGGTCCGCGACCGGCAGGAACTCGCGGATCGTCGTGCCGATGATCGGGGTCCGCCCGAGACCTCCGCCAACCAGGACCTCGAAACCGGTGTTGCCGGCGGCATCGTGCACGATGATCAGGCCGATGTCGTGTACGCGCGCCGCGGCGCGGTCGGCGCGCGAGCCGCTGACCGCGATCTTGAACTTGCGCGGCAGGAAGCTGAATTCGGGGTGGAAGGTGGACCACTGCCGGATCAGCTCGCAGTATGGCCGCGCGTCCTCGACCTCGTCCGGCGCCACGCCCGAGAACTGGTCCGCGGTGGTGTTGCGGATGCAGTTGCCGCTGGTCTGGATCGCGTGCATCTGCACGCTGGCGAGTTCGGCGAGGATGTCGGGAACCTCCTCCAGCCGTGGCCAGTTGAACTGCACGTTCTGGCGCGTGCTGAAATGCGCGTAGCCCTTGTCGAAGTGGCGGGCAATGTGGGCCAGCTTGCGCAGCTGGCGACTGGCGAGCATGCCGTAGGGGATGGCGACCCGGAGCATCGGCGCGAGGCGCTGCACGTAGAGGCCATTCTGCAGGCGCAGCGGGCGGAACTCGTTCTCAGCCAGTTCGCCGCGCAGGTAGCGCTCGGTCTGCCCGCGGAATTGCCGCACGCGGTCATCCAGCATGCGTTGGTCCAGATCGTCGTATCGGTACATGATGTCCTGGTCGAGGGCTTGGTGATCCAGTGGGGTTGCCCGCCAGCACTGGCGCCTAGGGAGCGCCACGAATCACGTCGGGGCAACGGCGCTCAAAGTAGCAGAACGATTATGGCTATAAAAGAAATCAATTTTTATAACCAAATAATCATCAGTGATATTCCCTGCGGAGGTCGGCCAGGATGCCGCGCAGGCTTGAGAGGGGCGGGCCAATCGTCCACAATCGCGCGCTCGGAATCCACATCCCCTCAAGGAAACCCTGATCCAATGGCCAACCCCGACAATTCCATCGAGATCTCCGCCGAGGAACGCGAGGCAGACAGCAAGGTCGATGCCATCAGCGCCATACTGCTGGTCGCGATCGCGGTGTTTACGGCGCTGTTCTGGATCTCCGGGCAGTAAGGCCGGCGCCCGGCGCGCCGCGCTCAGGACGCGCCGGCATTCTTCAGTACCAGCGACACCACGAAGGCGACCGTCAGCACGAAGATGACCGTGAAGATGATGCCCCCGACGATGAAGTGGCGGTAGTTGCCGTGGGTGAAGTCGGCTTCCCTGTTGCGGCTGCTCTGCACGCCGAATGCGGCTGCGGCAATGCTCTTGACCACGCCGAGCAGAGGCACTGACTTCCTGCCCTCGGCGCCGCCGCCGTTTTCCCTTCCCGGTGACTGTTGACTCATCTGTTTCCTCATCGGCCAGTTGTAAATGCTGCCTGCGCGCGCCGGTCTAGGCCAGGTTCGGCCGCAGCCAGCGCTCCATCTCGTCCACCGGCATGCCTTTGCGGGCCGCCACATCCGCGAGCTGGTCGCGCCCTATCTTCCCGACCGCGAAATAGCGTGAGTCGGGGTGGCTGAAGTACCAGCCGCTGACGGCCGCCGCCGGGTGCATCGCGAAGTTCTCGGTCAGCGTGATGCCGGTGCTGCGCTCGGCGTCCAGCAGGCGGAACAGGGGACGCTTTTCCGTATGGTCGGGGCAGGCTGGATAGCCGGGCGCGGGCCGGATGCCACGATAGCGTTCGCGGATCAGGTCCTCGTTTGACAGGCTCTCCGTGGGCGCGTAGCCCCACAACTCGCGCCGCACCAGCCGGTGCATGTGCTCCGCCAGTGCCTCGGCCAGGCGGTCGGCCAGCGCCTTGGTCATGATGCTGTTGTAATCGTCGTGCTCGGCCTGGAAGCGTGCTGCGAGCTCGTCGGCCCCGAAGCCCGTGCTGACGGCGAACGCGCCCAACCAGTCCGGCGGGCCACCTGCCGGGGCCACGTAATCGGCCAAGCTGAGATTCGGGCGACCGTCGGCCTGCGCCTGCTGTTGACGCAGGCAGTGCAGTACCTCCAGGCGGGCGCTGCGCGTCTCGTCGGTGTATACCGCGATATCGTCGCTCCCGAGCCGTGCCGCGGGCCAGAAGCCTACCACTGCGCGCGCGACCAGCAGCTTCTCGTCGATGATCCGGCGCAGCAGCTTCTGCGCATCATCGAACAGGTTGCGCGCCGCCGCTCCCACCGTCGCATCCTCGAAGATCGCGGGATACTTGCCGGCGAGATCCCACGAGATGAAGAACGGCGTCCAGTCGATGACGTCGATCAGTTCCGTGAGCGGATAATCGTCGAACACGCGCACGCCGGTGAAGGCGGGCCGCGGTGGCTGGTACGCGGCCCAGTCCAGGGCGGGCGCATTGGCGGCGGCGTCGCTGTAGGAGAGCAGTGCCGCGCGCGCCGGGCGATTCGCATTGCGCTCGCGAATCCGGGCGTATTCGTGGCGCCGCTCGGTGATGAATTCCGCGCGCTGGGTGTCGCTCAGCAGCTGCGACACCACGGTGACCCCGCGCGAGGCGTCGGGCACGTACACCGTGGGGCCCGCGGCGTAGGCGGGCTCGACCTTCACCGCCGTGTGCGCCTTCGAAGTCGTGGCGCCGCCGATCAGCAACGGGATATCGAAGCCCAGGCGCTGCATTTCGCTCGCCACGTGGACCATTTCGTCCAGCGAGGGCGTGATCAGTCCGCTCAGGCCGATCACATCGACATCGTGCTCGCGCGCGGCGGCGAGGATGCGCTCGCAGGACACCATCACGCCGAGGTCGATGACCTCGAAGTTGTTGCATTGCATCACCACGCCGACGATGTTCTTGCCGATGTCGTGCACGTCGCCCTTGACCGTCGCCAGCAGCACCGTGCCGTTGGTGGTGCGCTCGCCCTCGGCGCGATCCTGGTTCATGTAGGGCAGCAGGCAGGCCACCGCCTGTTTCATCACGCGAGCGCTCTTGACCACCTGGGGCAGGAACATCTTGCCGGCGCCGAACAGGTCGCCGACCACGTTCATGCCGGCCATCAGGGGGCCTTCGATCACGTCGAGCGGGCGTGCGGCCGCCACGCGTGCTGCCTCGGTGTCTTCCTCGATCCAGCTGTTGATGCCCTTGACCAGTGCGTGCTCGAGGCGGCGCTCGACCGGCCAGCCGCGCCATTCCAGGTCCTCGACGGCCGCGATCGCGGCGCCGCCGGCGTATTTCGCGGCGATCTCCAACAGCCTTTCCGTGCCATCGGCGCGCCGGTTCAGCACCACGTCCTCGACGCGTTCGCGCAGCTCCGCGGGGATCTCGTCGTAGATGGCCAGCTGGCCCGCGTTGACGATACCCATGTCGAGGCCGGCGCGGATCGCGTGGTACAGGAACACCGCGTGGATGGCTTCGCGCACGCGGTCGTTGCCGCGGAACGAGAACGAGACGTTGCTGATGCCGCCCGAAACCAGCGCTCCCGGCAGGTGCTGCTTGATGTGGCGGCAGCATTCGATGAAGTCCACGGCGTAATTCGCGTGCTCCTCGATGCCGGTGGCGATGGCGAACACGTTGGGGTCGAAGATGATGTCCTCGGGGGCGAAGCCGACCTCGTGCACCAGCAGTTCGTAGCAACGCGTACAGATCGCGATCTTGCGCTCCAGCGTGTCGGCCTGTCCCTGTTCGTCGAAGGCCATTACCACCACGGCGGCGCCGTAACGGCGCGCCAGGCGCGCGTGGGCGAGGAATTCCTGCTCGCCTTCCTTCAGGCTGATCGAGTTGACGACGGACTTGCCCTGCACCACGCGCAGCCCGGACTCGATCACGTCCCACTTGGAGGAGTCGATCATCACCGGCACGCGGCTGATGTCGGGTTCGGAGGCCACGAGGTTCAGGAAGCGCTCCATCGCGGCACGCGAATCCAGCATGCCCTCGTCCATGTTCACGTCGATGAGCTGCGCGCCGGCCTCGACCTGCTGGCGCGCGACATCCAGCGCGGCGTCGTAGTCCTGGTCCCTGATCAGGCGTGCAAAGCGGGCCGAGCCGGTGACGTTGGTGCGCTCGCCGATGTTCACGAACAGCGAATCGGCGGTGACGACCAGCGGTTCGAGGCCCGCCAGGCGCAACGCCGGCGGTGCGCGCCCGATGCGCCGCGGCGCCACGCCCGCGACGCGCTCGGCGATCGCGCGGATGTGTGCAGGGGTAGTGCCGCAGCAGCCGCCCACGATGTTCAGCAGTCCGCTGTCGGCGAACTCCCCGACGATTGCAGCCATCGTGGCCGCGTCCTGGTTGTAGCCGCCGAACTCGTCGGGAAGCCCGGCGTTCGGGTGCGCGCTGACCGCGGTGTCGGCGATTTTCGCCAGTGCCAGCACGTGGGGGCGCAGTTGTTCCGCGCCGAGGGCGCAGTTGAGGCCGATGGCCAGCGGTCGGGCATGCGCTACCGAGTACCAGAACGCCTCGGCGGTCTGCCCGGAAAGCGTGCGCCCGCTGGCATCCGTGATCGTGCCCGAGATCATGACCGGCCAGCGGCGGCCATGCTCCTCGAAGAACTGCTCGCAGGCGAAGATCGCGGCCTTGGCGTTCAGGGTGTCGAACACCGTCTCGATCAGCAGCAGGTCCGCGCCGCCGGCGATCAGCCCCTCGATGGCAACCCGGTAATCCGCGGCGAGACCATCGAACGTGATGTTGCGAAAGCCCGGATCGTTCACATCGGGCGACAGCGAGGCGGTGCGGCTGGTCGGCCCGAGCACGCCGGCGACGAAGCGCGGCTTGTTCGGCTCGCGGGCGGTGAACTCGTCGGCGGCGAGGCGCGCGACGCGCGCACCGGCCTCGTTCAGTTCGCGCACGATGTGCTGCAGTTCGTAGTCGGCCTGCGACACGGCGGTCGAATTGAAGGTGTTGGTCTCGATGATATCGGCACCGGCCGCAAGGTAGGCCGCGTGGATTTCCCGGATCACGTCCGGGCGCGTCAGCGCCAGGAGGTCGTTGTTGCCACGCAGCGGTACCGGGTGGCCGGCAAAGCGCGTGCCGCGGAAGTCGGCTTCCTGCAGACCATAGCCCTGGATCATCGTGCCCATGGCGCCATCGAGCACGAGGATGCGTTCGGCGATGGCCTGCTGGAGAGTCTGGTCGGTTTGCATTGGGGTCTCGGTTCGGTCCGGAAATGGCCGCGTGCCTAGGCTGCCCGCGGAGCGTAGAAAGGAAATGGTAACAAAGGGGGGGCAGCGGCAGGCTGAGAATCAGTAATCCTGCACGTGAGTATCGCCAATACCCGAGTAAATCAGTAATATATTTCTGTCAGCATTTCACGGATGGCGATGGCATGATCACGATCACCGAGTCGGCCCAGGAATACCTCGTCGGATTGCTCGCCAAGCAGGATCCGGAGGTGAGGGGGATACGCGTATTCATCAACGACCCCGGCACCCCGCGGGCGGAGACGTGCATCGCGTATTGCCGCGACGCCGACATCAAGAGCGATGACGAGCGGCGCGAGTTCAACGGCTTTGCGGCATGGTTCGAGGCGCGCAGCCTGCCGTTCCTGGCGGATGCGCTGGTCGATTACGCCGCGGACCGGATGGGCGGGCAACTCACGATCAAGGCTCCCAACGCCAAGGTGGCCAAGGTCGACGCCGACAGCTCGCTGGAAGATCGTATCAACTACATCCTTTATAACGAGGTGAACCCGCAGTTGGCCGCCCACGGCGGCGAAGTGCGGCTGGTGGAATTGCTCGAGGACGGTGTCGCGGTGCTGCAGTTCGGTGGCGGTTGCCAGGGCTGCGGCATGGTCGATGCCACCCTGAAGCACGGTGTCGAAAAAACCCTGCTCGAGCAACTGAGCGACCTGAAGGGTGTGCGTGATGTCACGGATCACTCGGTCCGCACCAACGCCTATTTCACCTGATCGCCTTTCCTCGTCCCGCGCTTGCCGGGCCGGCGCGTGCCCGGAGGGCGTTTCGCGCCTATTTGTCGCCGCATCGGCTATCCTTGCCTGAGGAATGGCCTTGACCCTGCCCTGACGGCTGTTGTTCGCTGCGGTGACAGGGATCGGTGCCTGCCGGGATTTTCTTCAGCGACAGGGGGCGGCAGTGAGCATATTCAGGGAGCCCGGATCCAGGCGCGGTCGCGGCCGCGGCCGGACGCTGGTATTGCTTGCCGCGGGCGCGCTGCTGGGGATAATCGGGGTCGTTGCTTTCAATACCACGCTGGAGGCGACGAGCACCGACGAGTTCTGTCTCGGTTGCCACAACCATGGCATTCCCTATAAACAGCACCAACTCACGGTCCATTACACGAATCCGCACGGCGTGGTCGCCGGCTGCTCCGATTGCCACGTGCAGCACGAATTCGTACCCAAGATGACCCGCAAGATCGAGGCGGCGCGCGAGGTCTGGGGGCATTTGCGTGGCGTGATCGACACCGACGAGAAATACCTGGCGCACCAGCCGGCCATGAAGGCTAGGGAGCTGGCGCGTTTTCGCGCCAGCGATTCGGCCACCTGCCGCTCCTGTCATGACGTGGCGCGCATGGATCTAGAGGCGCAGAGTCCCAAGGCGAGGCGCGAGCACGCGAGGCTCGGCTCGGGTGCCAAGACCTGCGTGGACTGCCATGAAGAGGCCGGCCACGCAGCGCTGGCGCCAGCCACGGCCGAGCAGGAGCAGAGCTTCGACTTCTGAGCGCGGGATGATCCTGGTCAATGACATGAGTGCGTAATGTCCTACAGTTTCAATGCTGTTGCATAGCGAACACAAAAAAGGAGAAGAGGTCGTGCCGCATCAGTCGCCCCGCCCCATAGTTCCGCGTTCCCGCCGCCTGATCGCCTGCGCGTTCGTATGCGCCATGGTCCTGCCGGCGGCCTCATGGGCCGTCGACTGGGGCAAGACGGCTGCCGCCGAAGTTTCCCTGTTCTACCCGGGACAGATGTCGTGGGAAAAAGTGCTCACGGCGTCCTCGCACAAGGGCGCTACGAAGTTCCGCGCCGGTGAGACTTGCCACGACTGCCACCGCGACGAGGAAGCCGAGATGGGCGCCTCGCAGGCGCAGCTCACTGGTTTTGCGGGCCGCAATGCAGTCACCGTGCAGCTCAGGGCGGCAGTGCAGGGCGACAGCCTGCACCTGCAGATGTCGGGTCCGGCCGTGGATGGCAAGGCGCCATCGGTCGCGATCATGCTGGGCAATGAAGCGCTGAAATCCACCGCACAGGCCGGTTGCTGGGCCGCATGCCATGACGACGCTCCCGGGATGGCCAGCGACAGCGGCCAGAAACTCGGCAAATACCTTCCCCGCTCGCGCAGCAGGAACACGGCCACCGGCGGGGGCGACAGCGTCCGCCCGCAGGCGGAGCTCGATGTGGCCCTGGCGGCGGGCGAGTTCCTCGACGTGCTGGAAATCGAAGCCTCGGGCACGGGTGAGCGTGGCCATGTGCTCGACAAGCTGCATATGGGTGAGCTCGTCGGGGCCGCGTCGATGCGCATCGAGAACGGGCGCTGGGTCGCCGAAATCCAGCGCCCGCTCCAGGCCGCAGGCAGCGGCCAGATCGCGCTCGAGGCCGGCAAGGTCTATCACCTGGGTATCGCACTGCACGATCCCGGCAGCGAAGGGCGTGAACACCTGGTCAGCCTGGCAAGGTCACTGTCGATCGGTTCGGGAAGTGCCGATATCGTGGCGGCGAGTCAGTAGCGCGAACGGCTCGTGCGCGGGCCCGGGTCGCCGGCCGCACGCACGGTCCGGATGCAATTGCAGCGAACAAGAAAGGGGAGTCCGGGATATGCGCAATCTGAGGCTGACAAGGCTGTTCGGCGTGATCGTTGTTTCTCTGGCGTGCCAGGCGGGCGGCGCTGCAGCGGCTGAGGATCGCGCGGCGCTGCCGCCATCGACCACCTACAGCGAGGGCGTCAAGGTCTGCACCGAGTGCCACGACGACGAGCATGCGACGGCCATCATGAGCGGTCCCCACGGGATGGCCGCGGATCCGCGCACGCCCGCGGCGACGAAGGGCTGCGAGTCCTGTCACGGTCCCGGAGGCGAACACGCCAGGCAGGAAAAGAAGTTCCGCGTCGCGCAGACCCTCGAGGGGCACAGCGAGGAAGACGCCGCCGAGCGCGCCGAGGTCTGCATGAATTGCCACGGCAAGACCGCGCAGAAGCACTTCCTGACCAGCGAACACAGCCGCGCGGATGTTGCCTGCAGCGACTGCCACGACGTGCACTCGCGTAACGACAAGGTCCTGAATCGTGTGACGCAGACCGAGGTCTGCGTGGACTGTCACCAGGATCAGAAGGCGAACATGAACAAGTTCTCGCGTCACCCGATCCGCGAGGGCAAGGTGGCCTGCACCGATTGCCACAATCCGCATGGCGCCAAGGGTGAGCACATGCTGGTCGAGGCGACTACCAACGAGACCTGCTACAAGTGTCACGCCGAGAAGCGCGGCCCCTTCCTGTTCGAACACGAACCCGTGCAGGACGACTGCTCCGAGTGCCATAACCCGCACGGTTCCGTGAATGACCAGCTGCTCACGGCGCGGCCGCCGTTCCTGTGCCAGCAGTGCCACAACGACACGCGTCACCCCGGCACGGTCTACGCGAACGCGAATGTCGCCTCGAGCAACCGGGCGATCGGCCGGGGCTGCACGAACTGCCATACGAACGTGCATGGAAGCAACCACCCCTCCGGCGTGACCTTCCGTCGCTGATCCGGGCAAGCGTATCCAACAGGGGAGTCAAGACATGAACACCAGGCGCAAGACACTGTGGATCGCGATTGTCGGTGCCGGCCTCGCCATGGCGGGCGCCGCACAGGCGCAGGACGAGTATGGCTTCGAGGATACGAGCGCCGCGAAGCCCAGGGTGGTCTACGAGAACTTCATCGAGCTCGGCGGCGGCTACACCGATGACGGCAACGGCAAGTTCGGCGAGTACACCTCGGGGCTCACGGATGCCTTCCAGGACGAGGGCGGCTTTCCGGTGGGCGCACTGCGCCTGAGCGGTGGCGACGACGCCACCGCGCGCGCATGGGAGGTCTCCGCGGGAGTCGGCAACGGGCGCGCCCTGGAGGCCAGCTACGGGGTCCAGAACGACTTCGGGATCTCGCTGTACGGCGATCGCATCGAGAAGACCGAGTATGGCGAGGCCGGCACGGTCTACGGGGGCGCGTCGGACACCATGTTGCTGCCGCCGACCTACAAGTTCACAACGTCGTTTCCGATACCCGCCGCGCCCCCCGGCAGCTACGATGCCGCGAATTTTTCGACGCAGGACATCCGCCACGAGCGCCAGATCTTCGGACTCGAGGGCTTCAAGAACATCGGTGACGCCTGGACCGTGAGCCTGGGCTTCGAGAGCCAGGAAAAGTCCGGCGAAGACGTCTTCGGCGGCAACCAGGGCTTCAGCGGAACGGCACTGGTGCCGGAGGAGCTCGACACCGAGCACCAGCAGATGCGGGCGCGCATCGACTATGCCGACCGCTGCCTGCAGCACGGCTTCGAGTTGTACCTGTCGGAGTTCGAGAATGGCAACGATGCGATCGCCTTCCAGAACGCGATAGTCCCCGGATCCTTCGTGCCCAACAACGCCAGTGGCACGTTCAGGCCGCTGGGCATCGAGCAGGTCGCCTCGGATCCGGACAACCGCTACCTGCGCCTCGGCATGGACGGTGGCTACAGCATGGGCCTGATGACGCGACTCAGCTGGTTCGCGGACTGGAGCCGCGGTGAGCAGGACGAGGACTTCCTCCCGGTGGTGCTGGACACCAACTATTACCCGTCGGTGAACCCGGTGTTCCCGTTCTCCAACCTCGACGGGGAGGTGGAGCGGGCCAACGTCAAGCTGAGCCTGGCGGGGCGGCCGTTTTCGCGTTTCGACTATCGCGTGCAGTACGCCTACAAGGACCGCGACGCCAGGCACGATCCGCTGCCGGTCAACGAGCTGAGCTACACCTACAACAGCAGCGCGCCGGGCTTCACGTCCAAGGTCTACGACAAGCAGACCCAGACCCTCGGCGCGGAGGCGGGCTATCGCTTCGGTGGGCGCGTGAAGCTGCGCGGCGGCTACGAATACGAGGAAGCGGATCGCGATACCGACGAACTGGAGTACGACTCCGTCGCCAGGCTCTACTCGCCGGCCTCGTTCACGGATTCGACCACCGAGGACAAGGTCTGGGCACAACTCAGCATCGCGACCATCGAGGCGCTGACGATCAAGCTGCGCGGCGAGTACAACGTCATCGAGGCGGATCTGAGCGACGAAACCGGGGAAGTCATCTCCCCCCGGCGGGATCCCGCGCCGGGGTACGCCGGTCTTCCTGCTCGACCGCGACCAGGAGGTCTACGAGATCGAGGCCAACTACGCGCTGGGCGCCGCGGCGTCCGTCTATGCCCGGTACGATGTGGTGCGCGACGACTACGACAACGACACCTTCGGACTCGAAAAGCGCGACAGCGAGATCTGGAACGTCGGCTTCAGCTGGAGCCCGAGCGATGCCGTGGCGCTCTCCGCGTACGCCAGCCGCGAGAGCTACGAGTTCGAGCAGATCGGGCGACAGATGAACCAGGGCGGCCCGACTCCCTACATCGACTGGGGGCTCGATACCGAGGACGATGTGGATGCATTCGGTCTCGGCATGGATTGGGCGGTTGTGGAGGACCGGTTCAGCCTGTCGGCCGACGTGGCGTACCTGGAGGCGGATTCGAGCTACGCGAGCGAGTTCCTCGGCAGCACCTACCCGGCGGGTACGGCGCTGCCCTTGTTCGGCGACACGCCGGACAGTCAGGACGAGCTGTTGCGCTTCAGCCTTTCGGGCGTGTACCGCTGGAACGAGAGGATCGACGTGTCCGGGCGCTACATCTACGAGACCCGGGATGCGGAGGACTGGGGCTGGAGCGATCAGGTCGTGGGTCCTGCGACACCGGCGGATCCGGCGCAGGCGAGCGCGAGGTATCTTGCCTTTGCCTGGGCCCGGCCGGACTACAGCTCGCAGCTGGTCGTGATGTCGGTCCGCTACAAGTTCTGATCGTCGGTCCTGCAATGCGCGGCGCCCCAGGGCGCCGCTCCTTTTTTTGGGGGTAGGAGATGGTGCAACCCTTGCCGCCGGACATCGCGATCGCGCGTGCCGCGACGATGCTGCCGATCGACGCAATCGCTGCTCGTGCCGGCATCCCCGCGGATGCCCTCATCCCCTATGGCCGCAGCAAGGCCAAGATCGATCGCGCATTCCTCGAGGCGCTCGACGGGCGCCCCGATGGCAAGCTGGTCCTCGTCACCGCGGTCTCGCCGACGCCGGCCGGCGAGGGCAAGACCACGGTGGCGGTCGGTCTCGCCGACGGCATGAACCGCATCGGCTGCAACACGCTGCTCGCGCTGCGCGAACCCAGCCTCGGTCCCTGCTTCGGCATGAAGGGCGGGGCGGCCGGCGGCGGTTTTGCGCAGGTCGTTCCGATGGAGGACATCAACCTGCATTTCACCGGCGATTTCCACGCCATCACAGCGGCGCACAACCTGCTCGCCGCGATGGTCGACAATCACCTGTACTGGTCCAACGATCTGAGGATCGACCCGCGCCGCGTGAGCTGGCGGCGCACCGTGGACATGAACGACCGCAGCTTGCGCGATATCTGCGTCGGGCTGGGCGGCGCGGCGAACGGGCTGGTGCGCGAGGCGGGCTACGACATCACGCCGGCCTCCGAGGTGATGGCGATCTTCTGCCTCGCGCGCGACCTGGCGGATCTCGAGCGCCGCCTCGGCAACATCATCATCGGCTATCGCCGAGACCTCTCGCCGGTGTACGCGCGCGAGGTGAACGCCGCGGGCGCGATGACGGTGCTGCTGCGCGACGCGATGCAGCCGAACCTGGTGCAGACCCTCGAGAACAACCCGGTGCTGATCCATGGCGGTCCTTTCGGCAACATCGCGCACGGCTGCAATTCGCTGATCGCCACGCGCAGCGCACTGAAGCTCGCCGACTACGTGGTCACCGAAGCGGGTTTCGGCGCCGACCTGGGTGCGGAAAAATTCTTCGACGTCGCGGCGCGCACGGGTGGCCTGCATCCGGATGCCGCGGTGCTGGTCGCCACGGTCCGGGCGCTCAAGATGCACGGTGGCCAGCGCAAGAGCGAACTGGGGCGCGAGAATCTCGAGGCGCTGCGCGCGGGTTGCGCCAACCTCGCGCGCCATGTGCGCAACATCGGGCTGTTCGGTGTGCCGGTCGTGATCGCCATCAACCGCTTCGATGCCGACACCGATGCCGAGATCGCGCTGCTGAAGGAGCAGGCCGCGCGCCTGGGCTGCGAGGCCGTCGAGTCCACGCATTTCCGCGACGGCGGCGGTGCCGGCGCCGAGGCGCTGGCGCGTGCGGTGCAGCGGCTCGCCGATTCGGGGCTCTCGCAGTTCCGCACGCTCTACGACGACGACATGCCGCTGTGGGACAAGGTGTGCTGTGTCGCGCGCACGATCTACGGCGCGGGGAAAGTGGTCGCGGACCAGAAGGTGCTGGACAGGTTCCGGCAGTACGACGCCATCGCCGGCCGCTTCCCGGTCTGCATCGCGAAGACCCAGTACAGCTTTTCCACCGATCCGGGGCTGCTCGGCGCGCCGACGGACCACGCGGTGTCGGTGCGCGACGTGGTGCTCGCCAACGGCGCCGAGTTCGCGGTGGTGCTCTGCGGCGACATCATGACGATGCCGGGACTGCCGCGGCGTCCGGCGGCCGAGGGCATCCGCCTGAACGGGAGCGGGGAGATCGAGGGACTGTTCTGAGGGAGGGCAATTGTCCGGCACCGACGCGACGGGCGCTGCCCGTCGGGCAGCCCGTCGCGCGCGGCGGCGCCGGCATCAGCTGCCGATGGCGCCAGAGCGCTGCGGCAGGATGCGGCGCAGCTTTTCGTGCATCGAGCGGATGGCCTGCTCGGTGCTGTTCCAGTCCATGCACGCGTCCGTGACCGACACGCCGTAGCGCAGCTTTGCCAGGTCCGAGGGAATCGGCTGGTTGCCGGCTTCCAGGTTGCTCTCGAGCATCGCGCCCACGATCGAGCGGTTGCCCTCCAGGATCTGGTTCGCGACGTTGTCGAGCACCAGTGCCTGCAGCGCGTGGTCCTTGTTCGAATTCGCGTGGCTGCAGTCCACGACAATGTTCGGCGCGATGCCGGCCTTTTCGAGCTCGCGCTCGCACACCGCCACGTGAACCGAGTCGTAGTTCGGGCCATTCGAGCCGCCGCGCAGCACCACGTGGGCGTGACGGTTGCCGCGGGTGTGGATCACCGCGACCTTGCCCTCGATGTTGATGCCCAGGAAACGGTGCGGACTGTTCACCGATTTCAGCGCGTTGACCGCGACCGTGAGCCCGCCGTCGGTGCCGTTCTTGAAGCCGACCGCGCACGACAGGCCGCTCGCCAGCTCGCGGTGTGTCTGCGATTCCGTGGTGCGCGCACCGATGGCGGACCACGCGATCAGGTCCTGCAGGTACTGCGGCGAGATCGGATCGAGCGCCTCGGTCGCCGTCGGCAGGCCGATGCCGGTGATGTCGATCAGCAGCTTGCGCGCGATGTGCAATCCTTCCTCGATGCGGAAAGAGTCGTTCAGGTGCGGATCATTGACCAGCCCCTTCCAGCCGGTCGTGGTGCGCGGTTTCTCGAAATAGACGCGCATGACCAGGTACAGCGTGTCCTGTACCTCCTCGGCCAGGCGGCGCAACCGGTGCGCGTACTCCATGGCGGCGCCGGTGTCGTGGATGGAGCACGGGCCCACGACCAGGAACAGCCGGTGGTCCTGGCGGTCGAGGATGTCGCGCACGATCCCGCGCGCCGAGCGCACCGTCTCGCTGACCGCGGGCGTGAGCGGCATCTCCGCCTTGAGCTGATCGGGAGTGATCAGCTCCTCGATGGTTTCCACATTGAGATCTTCGAGAGTCCTGTCCGTCATCGGCGACACCAACCTGCCTGTTTCATGTGCTGCGCGGCGCAGCGGGGGCAGGATTATAGCGAATGCGACAGCTCCGATCACTCGCGCCGTTCGCGGCGCCGCGGCGGCGAGTTCGGTGCCGTGGCGCGCGCAGAGCGCCAGCAGCAGGCCATCGACGCCTCGCTCGATGGCGTCCAGGGCCGCGTCGAAGGCTTCGGGCGAGCCGTAGTACGGGTCCGCCACCTCGGTGGTGGCGCCGGGCGCGAAGTGCAGCAGCAGGTGGATCTCGCCGGCGAAGTCCGGCCCGGCCCAGCCCTGCAGCGTGCGCAGGTTGGCGCGGTCCATCGCCACGATGTGCTGAAAGCGCGCGAAATCCGCGTCCTCGACCTGACGCGCGCGCTGGTGCGCGATGCGGTAGCCGCGGCGCTCGGCCGCGGCGATCGCGCGCGGATCCGGCGCCTTGCCGACGTTGAATGCGGCCGTGCCGCAGGAATCGACGCGAAAGTGCGCCGCGAGCCCGCGCCGCTCGAGCCGATCCTCCAGCACGGCCTGGGCCGAGGGCGATCGGCAGATATTGCCCAGGCACACGAAGAGGACGCCGATGCGCTGCATACAGGGGAAAGCACCCGGGGACGACAGGCCGACATTCTAGTGCCCGTGGGCGTTCGCCGTGGCCCCGATCGGACGTGGCCTAAACAAATCGTCATCTGGCCGCGACGCGGCCTTGTCGTGTGACTCGCTACACTCGACGCTTTGCTTGGCCACTCACAGGAGAATCCCGATGGCTTTCCACGGCAAGGTAGCACTGGTCACCGGCGGCGCCAGCGGCATGGGCAAGGTCTCGGCGCTGCGACTCGCGGCGGCCGGCGCACAGGTCGCGATTTTCGACATGAACGAGGCCGCGCTCGCGGAAACCGCGGCACAATCGCCGAACATCCGCGCGTGGCGCTGCAACGTGGCCGACTGGGAGGAGGTGCAGGCGCGCGTCGCGGACGTCGAGCGCGAACTCGGGCCGATCGACCGCCTGACCCATGCCGCCGGCATCATGCCGAGTCACGCGGCTATCGACACGACCCTGGAGGTGGCGCGGCGGCTGATGGAGGTGAATTACTTCGGCACGCTGCACATGATCCGCGCTGTGGTGCCGGGCATGGTTGCGCGCAATCGCGGCGACGTGATCCTGTTCGGATCCGTGTCCGCGACTGCGCTGACGCCAAAGCTCGGCGCCTATGCGGCCTCCAAGGCCGCCGTGAACGTGTTCGGCGAGACGCTGGCCAATGAACTGGGGCACACGGCGCTGCGTATCGCGGTGGTGATGCCGCCGGCGGTTAACACGCCATTGATCCAGCAGTCGCTGGACACCGATCCGGCCAAGGCGCTGCGCGAGGCGAAGAAGTCCGGGCGCCTGGGGGACCCGGCCAAGATCGTGGAGCAGATCGAGCAGGGGCTCGAGAAGGGCAGGAAGGCCATCTATCCCGGCGAGGCCAAGCTGCTCGACCTGTGGCACGCGCTCGCGCCGCGGCTGTGGTGGAAGACCGTGCTGAAGTTCGAGCAATGACGCCGGGCGCTCGGGGCGGCCTGTCGCGCCGCCCCGAGCGCTGCCTCAGTCGTGCGCGCCCGCCATCGCCGCGGCGCGTCCGGCCATGCGGCCGGAGAAGGTCGCATCGCCCACCGAGATGCCACTGGCGTAGCCGCTTGCGGTGCGCGGCACGCCGCATGCGGTGCGCCCGGCCGCGTACAGGCCCTGGATCACGGTGCGCTCGGCGGTGAGTACCTCGCCGCTCGGCAGGGTATCCAGGCCACCCAGCGTGAAGAAGGGGTAGAAGGCACCGTGGCCCGGCGTGCAATCGAGCGCGGCCAGCGGCAGTTCCAGGGGCTTCAGCCACTCCGCGGTCTTGTGGAACAGGGGATCCACGCCCTCGGCCGCATTGCGGTTGAACACCTCGATCGTGTTCTGCAGCGTGCCCTCGGGCAGTTGCAGCTCGCTCTCGAGCTCCGCCACGGATTCCTCCGCGGTCGCCACGAACTTGGCGCCGAGATAGCTGGTCTTCTCGTAGTCGCCGAAATCCTCGACGTTCGCGATCAGGTACACGCGCCGGTCCGGCTGCTGCAGGCAGTAGTAGCCCACGCGCCCGTGGTAGCAGTCCTCGTTCACGAAGCGCTGGCCCTGGGCGTTGACCAGGATGCCCCAGGTCAGCGACGACGGCGGGTAATACGGCAGGCTCACGAAGCCCTCGTGCATGTTGATCGCGGCCGCACCGACCGCCATGCCCATCTGGATGCCCGATCCCGTGTCGCCCGGGTTGCCTATCGGCTCGCTGGCCGCGAGCAGCAGCGGCGAGTACTTGCGCAGCATCTCCTGGTTCATCGCGAAGCCGCCGGCGCAGAGGATCACGCCGCGCCGGGCGCGCACGCAGCGTTCCTGCTGGTCGATGCGCACCACCACGCCGTGCACGCGGCGCTCGTCGTCAACGATCAACGTCAGCGCGCGCGCTTCAAAGACGACCTTCACGCCGCGTTTCTCGACGTTCTCCGTCATGATCTTCATGAACAGCGGGCCGCCGTTGTCGCCCTCGACCTGCAGGTTGTGGCCGCGCGGGCAGGGCTTGGCGACCCGGTTGTAAGGCCATGCCTTCTCGCTGCCGGTATAGAGCAGGCAGTCATCGGTGAGCGCCATGATGGCGCGCTGGTTGTAAAGCGTGTCCTTGTACGGCACGCCGAGGCCGACCAGCCAGTTGAAATGATCGAGGCTCCCCTCGCAGTAGGCGCGCACCTTGTCCGGATCGGCCAGCGGACCGTTGGCGGCCATCAGGTACTGGTACATGTCCTCGGTCGAGTCCTCCAGCCCGCAGGCGCGCTGCACGCGCGTGCCGCCGTTGCCGCCCATGTAGATCTCGGCGCTGGACAGAGCGGTCGAGCCGCCGCTGGCGCTGGCGAGGTCGAAGATCGTCACCGCCGCGCCCTGGTCGCTGGCCTCGATGGCCGCCGCGGCTCCGGAGCCGCCGAAGCCGATGATCGCGACATCGGTTTCCATGTCCCAGCGCCCGACGTCGGCGAGGCGGCGCGGGCGCGAGGGGCTGCTCTTGTCTACCGGTACATTCATGCATTCACCCTGGCAATTCGTGATCGTGGACAGTGCCCGCCCGGCGGGCGCGCGCGGAGTCTACGCCACGCGTGCGGCTGCTGGGAATTACCAGGACTTTACTGCGTGCTGCGGCAGGGAATCGTCGCGTTTAGTGCGTCGGCGGTAATCCCGCCCGCGCCGCGGCGGAGGCAGTGACGACAGGTGTTGCCAGGAATGCCCGGGTGGCCCGCACCGGGGCGCTGATGCTAAGCTCGGGACCTTTTTCCGGCGGAGGATCCACGATGAGCGCGAGCGAACAGGATACCGAACTCGCGCTGTTTCGCGACAGCGTGCGCCGCTTCGTGAAGGAGCGCGTGGCGCCGTTTTACGAGGAATGGGAGAGCGCCGGCATCATCCCGCGCGAAACCTGGCGCGAACTCGGTGCTGCCGGCATGCTCGGCACCGACATCCCGCTGGAGTACGGTGGCGTCGGTGCCGATTTCCGCTTCTCGGTGGTGGTGCAGCAGGAGATCGCGCGCGCGGGCTTCCTCGCGCTCGCCTGCAACATCACGGTGCACAGCGACATCTGCGCGCACTACGTGCTCAATGCCGGCACCGAGGAGCAGAAGCAGCGCTACCTCCCGAAGATGGTCTGCGGCGATTGCGTGGGCGCCATCGCGATGACCGAACCCGGGGCGGGATCGGACCTGCAATCGATCCGCGCCAGCGCGCAGCCCGATGGCGAGGGCTGGAAGATCAACGGCGCCAAGACTTTCATCACCAACGGCCAGCACGCGGATCTCGTGATCACCGCGGCGAAGACCGATCTCTCGGCGCCGGGCTCGAAGGGGATATCGCTGCTGCTGGTCGATGCCGACGCGCCGGGTTTCGCGCGCGGGCGAAACCTGGAAAAGCTCGGGCTGCACGCCGCGGACACCTCGGAACTCTTCTACAGCGATGTGCGCGTCGGTCCGCAGGCGCTGCTGGGCGGACTGAACCGCGGCTTCGCGGTGCTGATGAACGAACTGCCGCGCGAGCGGCTGGGGCTCTCGATCGGCGCGGTCGCACACGCGCGCGGTGCGCTCGACATCACGGTCGCCTACGTCAAGGAGCGCCACGCCTTCGGCCAGCCGCTCGCCGCGCAGCAGAACACGCGTTATCGTCTGGCCGAGATGGCCGCCGCGATCACGGTGCACGAGCGTTTCCTCGACAGCTGCATCGCCAGCCTGATGCGCCACGAGCTCGACTCGGCGACCGCCAGCGTCGCCAAGCTGAGCTGCACGGAACTGGAGGACCAGGTCGTCGATGGCTGCCTGCAGCTCTTCGGCGGCTACGGTTACATGCGCGAATACCCGATCTCGCGCTTCTATGCCGATTCGCGCGTGCAGCGCATCTACGGCGGCACCTCCGAGATCATGAAGGAGCTGATCAGCCGCGACGTATTGAAGTAGGAGCGGGCCATGCCCGCGGCTAGTGCCATGCCCGCGAGCGTGTCCGCCGCCTTGCTCGCAGAGCGTCGCTATCGCGACGACCGCTGAAACCTTCCCCGGCCCCGGTTCCCTTGCACGATCGTCATGTACGCGGCGACGCGGGACGCTATGATTCGCGGCTGTGCCACCAAGGAATTGCATGATGAACCACGACCGCATCCACGAACCCCCGCTGATGGTGCACATGCTGATCGACGGGCTGAACCGCTACGACGAGCGGCCTTGCCTGTTCATCGGCGACACCGTGCTGAGCTATGCCGAGGTGCGCGCGACCGCCAGCCGCATGCACCAGGCGCTGAAGGCGATGGGCCTCGGCGTTGGATCGCGGGTGGCGATCCTCTCCGGCAACCGCCCCGAGGTGCTGACCAACCTGGCCGCGATGCAGGTCACGGGCTGCTGCGGCACGCCGCTGCATCCGCTGGGATCGCTCGACGATCACGCCTACGTGCTGGAGGACGCGGGGATCGAGACGCTGGTCTACGATCCGTCCGCCTTCGATCAGCGCGCCGCCGAGCTCAAGGCACGCCTGCCCGGGTTGAAGAACCTGCTGGCTTTCGGTCCCAGCACGGTCGGCGTGGACTACCTTGCGCTCGCCGCGCAATTCAGCGCCGCGCCGCTCCTGGCGCCCGACATCCGCCCCGACGACGTGAGCTCGATCAACTACACCGGCGGCACCACCGGCAAGCCCAAGGGCGTGATGTCGACCGCCCGTGGCGGCGCCTACCTGACGATGCTGCAGATGGCCGAGTGGGAGTTCCCCGAGGAACTGCGCATGCTGATGTGCACGCCGCTCTCGCACGCGGCGGCGGCCTTCTTCATCCCGGTGCTGCAGCGCGGCGGCGCGTTCTACGTGCCGCGCGGCTTCACGCCGGATCTCTTCTTCGACATGGTCGAGCAGCACCGCATCACCGCGACCATGCTGGTGCCGGTGATGATCTACACCCTGCTCGATTCGCCGCGCGCGGCGACCGCGGATCTGTCGAGCCTGGAGACGATCTTCTACGGCGCCTCGGCGATGAGCCCGGCGCGGCTGCGCGAAGGCATCGAGAAGTGGGGCCACGTCTTCTACCAGTATTTCGGCCAGTCCGAGGCGCCCATGGCGCTGGCGAACATGAAGAAGGCCGAGCACGACCTGTCGAAACCGGAGCGTCTCGCCTCCTGCGGGCGCCCGGCGCCGTGGGTGCACCTGGCGCTGCTCGACGACGACAACAATCCCGTTGCCCCCGGGCAGCCCGGGGAGCTCTGCGTGCGCGCCCCGCTGGTCATGAAGGGCTACCACAACCTGCCCGAGCAGACCGCCGAGGCCTTCGCCGGCGGCTGGCTGCACACGGGTGATATTGCCCGCTTCGACAGCGAGGGTTTCCTCTACATCATCGACCGCAAGAAGGACATGGTGGTCACCGGCGGTTTCAACGTGTTCCCGCGCGAGGTCGAGGACGTGATCTCGGCGCACCCGGCGGTGGCGCAGGTCGCGGTGATCGGCGTGCCGGACGAGCGCTGGGGCGAGGCCGTGAAGGCGCTGGTGGTGCTGAAGCCGGGCGTGGAGCAGGGCGATGCGCTGCGCGAGGAGCTGGTGGCGCGGGTCAAGGACGCCAAGGGCTCGGTGCAGGCGCCGAAGTCGCTGGACTTCGTGAGCGCGATCCCGCTCACGCCCATCGGCAAGCCCGACAAGAAGGCGCTGCGCACGACGTACTGGGCGGGCGCCGCGCGGAAGGTGTGACGATTCGCGTGCTCGCGATTCGCGCGGAACAAACACGTTTCTCGGTTCCACCGGAGAGAATCTCATGACTCTGAAGGGCAAACGCATCGTGATCACCGGCGCCGCCGGCGCGCTGGGGCGCGGAGTCAGCGAATGCGCCCGCGCGCTCGGCGCCGACACGGTGCTGCTGGACCTCGCATTTCCCGCCGACGCGCCGGCCGACGGTTCGCTGCGCCTGTGCGTCGATCTCGGCGATGCCGGCGCGACTGCCGCGTGCTTCGGACAGATCGGTCCGGTGGACGGGTTGTTCAACCTCGCCGGCGGTTTCGCGATGGGGCCGCGCACCTGGGAAGTCACCGACGGCGAGTGGGCGCAGATGTACCAGATCAACGTGGCCACGATGCAGAACGCCGTGCGCGCAGCGGTGCCCGGCATGGCCGCCCGCGGACGCGGGGCGATCGTGAACGTGGGGGCGCTCGGCGCGCTGAAGGGCCAGGGTCACATGAGCGCCTACTGTGCCGCCAAGAGCGTGGTGATGCGCCTGACCGAGAGCCTCTCGGCCGAGCTCAAGCATCACGGCGTCAACGTGAACGCGGTGCTGCCGAGCATGATCGACACGCCGCGCAACCGCGCCGACATGCCCGACGCCGATCCCTCGCTGTGGGTCAGCCCGCAGGATTTGGGCAACGTGATCTGCTTCCTCGGCAGCGATGCCGCGCGCGCGATCCACGGCGCGCTGGTGCCGGTGGCGGGGTTGTCGTGATCGGGGCAAGTTGCCAATGAACTCACGGGGGTAGGGATCCGGGCCGGCGCGCCGAGCGCCGGGCCTGTGCCGCGCGCGGCCGCCGCCTGGCACATCCCTGTGCGGCGGCTACGCGTGTTGACGAAATCGCTCCCGGCGATTTCGTCATCCACATGTCCGCTCGCGGCACAGGCCCGGCGCTCGGCGCGCCTACCGTTGGTGGTTCATCGTCCGGGAGCAGTTTCGATCGAAACCGCGAACCAGCACGGATCAGGTCTCAATGCCACAGCGCCGCCGCGCTGGCACAGACCGTCATCAGGAAAAGGAACCATTTCAGCGTTTCCTGCCGCACCTTCAGCGCCATGCGCACGCCGAGCGCGGCACCGAACATCGTGCTGACGCCGAGGACAAGACCCGGCAGCCACAGCACCAGGTCATCGACGATGAAGACCGCGAGCGCGATCAGCGTGAACGCGCCGGTGCACAGCATCTTCAACGCGTTGGTGCGCACCAGGTCGTAGCGCAGCGTGCCGGCGAGCGCGGCGATCAGCACGAAGCCCACACCGGCCTGCACGAATCCGCCGTAGACCCCGGCGAGGAACAGCGCGGCCCACGCGGCCGGTCGCTCGCGCACCGACAGCGGCGGCGTGCCGGGCGGCGGGGCGATCACGGCGGGACGCAGCAGTATCAGCAGCGACATCCCGATCATGGTGCCCAGCAGCAGCGGCTTCAGGAAGCTCACCGGGATCGCGGCGGCGAACACCGCCCCGAGCAGGCCGCCGAGCAGGTTCGGGATCAGCACCGGCACCGTGTCGTGCGAATCGAGCTTGCCGTGGCGGTGAAAACCGTGCACGCCCGCCACCGACTGCAGCAAGACCCCGACGCGGTTGGTCGCGTTGGCGACGTCGGCGGGCAAGCCCATCACCATCAGCGCGGGTATCGTCAGGTTCGAGCCGCCGCCGGCGAGCGTGTTGATCACGCCGGCGATGAAACCGGTGACGACCAGCAGCGAGACGCTGACGAGGCTGAGCTCGACCATGCGCTATGGGTCAGTGCGGGCGAGCGGGCGCCGCGGCCGCGCTGCGTCCCGCCAGGCGCCCGAAGAAGGTCGCGTCCCCGATCGACATCCCGCTGCTGTAGGTGGCGCCCGAGCGCGGCAGGCCGCAGCAGTTGCGCCCCGCGGTGAACAGCCCTGGCACCACGACGTTGTCCTCGGTCAGTACCTCGCCCGTCGGCCGCGCGTGCAGTCCGCCCAGCGTGAATACCGGGTAGAACGCGCCTGACCCGGGCGTCACGTCGCAGGCGGCGTAGGGCGGGTTGTCCAGCGGCACCAGGTAGTCGGCGTGCTTGCGGAACAAGGGATCCTCGCCGTTGCGGGCGTGGCGGTTGAAGAAGTCGACCGTGAAGGCAAGCGTGCCGGCGGGTAGCGCGAGCTCGGCTTCGAGCTCCTCGACGGTGTCACCGGTGGCGACCACCTTGAAGCCGCCGAGCGGCGGGCGTTCCATGGTGTGGAACAGCCGGCTGTCGATCACGAGGTAATGCTTCTCGGGATAGTTCCTCAGGATCGCCTCGCCCATGCGCCCGTGGTAGCAGTCCTCGTTGATGAAGCGCTGGCCCTTGCTGTTGATCATGATGGCCTCGACGAGGTCTGCGGGCGGATAGAACGGCAGGCAGACGAATCCCTCGTTCATGTTCATCACCGCGCCGCCGGCCCCCATGCCGATGCGGATACCCATGCCGTTGTCATTGGGATTGCCGTTGAGCACGGTCTCGTGCAGCAGGTGCGGCGCGTGGCGCTGCACCATCTCGTTGTTCATGATGAAGCCGCCGGCGCAGAGCACCACACCGCGCCTCGCGCGGATGTTGCGCTCTTCGCCGTCGATGCGCGCGACCACGCCCGCGACGGCGCCGGCCTCGTCGACGATCGCGGTCAGCGCGCGCGCATCGCAGCGGATACGCACGCCCTTCGCGGTGGCCGAGGCGATCAGCTTCTCCATCAGCATCCGGCCGCCGTCCTCGCCCTGGGCCTTGCCCTTGTGGCCGCGCGGGGCGGGCGCGGCGCGGGCACGGAACTCGTTGCAGGTCTCGTTGCCGGTGTAGATCAGGCCCTCGTCTCCCGGCGTGTTGGTGTGTTTTCTGGCGTAATACTCGGGCTTGTACTCCATGCCCTGCGCGAGCAGCCAGTCGTAGTGCGCGAGGCTGCCGTCGGCATAGAGCCGCACGCGCGCGGGATCGGCATTGGGACCGCTGGCCATCAGCAGGTACTCGTACATGTCCTCGGTGGTGTCCTCGATGCCGCAGGCCTTCTGCGTGGGCGTGCCGCCGCCCATGTAGATCAGTCCGCCGGCCATCGCGGTGGTGCCGCCGCCGGCGCTGGCCGCTTCGAGCACGAGCACCGTGGCGCCCTGTTCCGCGGCCTCGATCGCGGCGCTGGCGCCGGCCGAGCCCAGTCCCACCACGACGACGTCAGCGCCATCGAAGAAGTCCATGTCGGGCGTCAGGCGGCGCGCGCGGGTCGGCAGGGTCTTGCTGTTCATCCGGAGGGACTCCTGTGGTCGTGTGGGCGAGGAAACCGAGCAGGGGCGCGGGGCGCCGGTCGGTCCAAACGGCCTAGCCTAGTGGACTTGCTTGTGAAAACAAGCCCCTTGGCGTTCAATTGCTCTCGCATATTGGTTCACGGACGGGGGAGAGAATTGGCGGCGGCGAAGAGAGCACAGCAGTTGGACGCGACGGGCGTGCCGGTGAGCAAGTTCCGGCGGCTGCTCGCCTATCTCGACGAGCAGGGGCTCGACGGCGCCGCGCTGGCTGCGGCCGTCGGCATCGACGCCCGCACGCTGCAGTGCGCCGCGCCCAGCGATGTGCTGCCGAGCCTCTACTACGGCCTGCTGTATACGGAATCCGTGGTTCGCCTGCAGTCCCATGATCTGGCGCTGCCCTGGGCCGCGGGGATGGGCGGCAAGGCCTTCCGGCTCATGGCCTGTTGCGTGATCACCTGCCGTACGCTCGGCGAGGCGCTCGCGCGGGCGAGCGAGTTCGAGAGCCTGATATCGCCGCAGCTCAAGGGCGACCGCATGACGCTGGAGCGCCACGGTGATCTGGCTCGGCTGGTGTACCAGCATCGTCTGCTCGACAGCCAGAATCGCTTCATTCCGCGCGCTCTCCACGGCACGATCTGGCCGCTGGTGCTGGGGCGCGGCTCCGGCCTCACGGTGTGGCATGCCTTCTGCGGCTGGTTGATCGGTCGCGCGCTGGAGCCGGAACAGGTCGGCGTGGGCGTGAGCGCGCTGCCCGAGGGATACGCCAGCAAACTTGCCGGCATATTCCGCTGCCCGGTGCGCGCCGTCGAGGGCAATTCCTTCCTCGAGTTCCCCGCGCATTTTCTCGACTGCAAGCTGGTGCACGACGCTGCCTCGCTCGAGGACATGCTGCGCACCGGCCCCTATCAGCTCATGCAGATGGACCACGCGCCCGCGAGCACCAGTGCGGCGATCCGCTCCTTGCTCGGCAACAAGTTCGCCGACGGCCTGCCCAGCTTCGAGGAGATCGCCGAGCGCCTCGGCATGTCGTCCTCCAGCCTGCGCCGTCGCCTGATGAGCGAGCAGACCAGCTACCAGCGACTCAAGGACGACTGCCGCCGCGATGCGGCCATCCGCCTGCTGCAGGCGAGCGAGCTGAGCGTCGCGGACATCGGCGAGCGGTTGGGATTCACCGAGACGAGTTCCTTCATCCGCTCGTTCCGCGCCTGGACGGGCACCACGCCACGTGGTTTTCGCGACCGTACCTGCCTGCCACGGCAGGCAGGCGGCGGTGCGCTCCGCGTCGGGCAGGCGGCCCTGGCGCGCGGTGGCGAGCGGGGCCAGCCGCCCTGAGCGTCCGCCGCACTCGATGCCTGCGACGGATGGTCTGCAGAAACAGCCGGACAAGAAAAAGGGCCCCGAGGGGCCCTTGAAAGTCGTTTCGTAGCCGACCGGAATCAGAACTCGAAGGTCACGTCCAGGCCGAAGGTGCGCGGCTCACCATACGCTTCGGTGACCATGCCGAGGGAGCCGAAGTTGATACCGGTGGCCGGGTAATCCTCGTCCAGCAGGTTGTTGGACCACAAGGCGGCGCGCAGCGTACCGCGCGACAACTCCACGTTCTCGATACCGACGCGGGCGTTGACCACCACGCGATCGTCCATCGTGACATGGTCGTACAGGTACGGACGCGCGTTCGCGGTTGCCGTCGGGTTCGGTGCATAGGTGCCGGCCCACAGAGCTGCGGTACCCATCTCGTCCTGCCAGAACGCCCCGACGTGGGCCATGAAATCAGCCCAGTCGGTGCGCACAAACACCCAGTCGGCAACCAGCGAGGCCGAGTTGTCGGGCGAGTAGCCGCGCTCGGCGAAATCGCTGGTCGGCAGGCATTCACCCGAGAAGGTACCGGTGCCGCACACCGGCGGGTACTTCTCGAAGTTGCCGCTCATGTGGGTCCAACTCAGGGCGATCATCAGGTTGTCGGTCGGCGAGAGTTGCGCTTCGATTTCCGAACCCCAGCGATCGGCTTCGCCGGCATTGCCGTAGTAGGAAGTCGGCGAGTTGTTGATCAGCCGGATCTCGCTGGTCTGCAGATCTTCATAGGTGAACTGGAACACCGAGGCGTTGATTCGCAACAGGCCGGGCACGACGTCCGATTTCACGCCCAACTCGACCTGCTCGATAGTCTCCTCCTCGAACGGGTTGTTGTAGAGCTCGCCGTTGAAGCCGCCGCT
Organism: Gammaproteobacteria bacterium; assembly: GCA_016718385.1. Taxonomy (GTDB): domain Bacteria; phylum Pseudomonadota; class Gammaproteobacteria; order Pseudomonadales; family UBA5518; genus UBA5518. The sequence continues at coordinate 419,712 of JADKDK010000002.1, read as the reverse complement.
GCGATAGCCCGTCGCCCAGCGCAGGAACATGTTGGTGTCTTCAGTCAGCTGGTAGGCCACTGTGACGTTGCCCGAGTCGTTGCTGAATGTAGCGTCGAACTGGTCGCCGTAGGTCGAGGCCTGGTACAACTCGCCGGTGTATGCGGTGTTGATCGCGCCGCTAGGCAGGCGCAGGCCCAAGCCGGTGGCGGGATTCACGTCTGTCAGGTAGCGGTAGCGGATACCCTTGTCTTCCTCCGTGTAACGGTAGCCGACGGTCAGCGCGAGCTTGTCGTCGAGTACCGGCGGGGTGTAGGTGAATTGGGAATAGAAGGCCGAGGCCTCGGTCTCGTTGTCGTATGCCGAGGTCAGGATACCGCCGAACGGGATGGCCGCCTTGCGATAGTTGTCGAAGCTGCCGTTGTCCTCGAAGTAGTAGAGCCCCACCGCGTACTGCAGACGCTCGGTGCTGCCCACCATCTGCAGTTCCTGCGAGAACTGTTCGTAGTCGAACTGCGCGTCCTGCACGAAGAAGCCACCGCCGAAGGTGTCGATCAGGCTCCACAGCTTGGCCGTGGAGGCGTTGCCGCCCAGAATGCTGCCAAAGGCGTAGTAGTTGTACATCGCCGCGGCGCTGACTTCGTTCAGGGCGCCGGAGCCGCCGGGCGCAACCGTGTTGTCGAAGCCGTCGAGGTCACCGAGATTGCGCGCTTCCGCATCGCGCCAGCCGGTCATCGACTTGAACTCGACGTCACCGAGGAATCCGAGTTCCTCAAAGTTCCACCCCACGGTCAGGCTGTGTCCTTCGCTCTCGTTGGTCGCCTCCGAGGCCGCGTCCACTGCGCCGCGACTCGGACGCTCCCCGTCGCTGTTGATGCCGAGCATCGCGTCGCGCATGGCGATTGTCGAGTTCAGCCAGCGCGAGAAGGTGGGGTCGCTGGATGCCGGGCCAGCCAGAATGCCACTGCCCGCGAGACCGGCCTGACCCTGGGCGATATAACCATTGAGCCGCGTGATGCGGTCACCCGGATTGGTGGCCGTCGGGATGGCGTAAGGCGTGAGGCCGACCGGGGAATAAACCGTGTTCACCTCGTCAAGCTTGCTCTTGTCCCAAGCGTAGTCGAAGGTCACCGCGTCGTTCGGTTCCCAGCGCAGCGCCACGCGATAGGCGTCGCGGTCGAGGTCGTCGAACTCCTGATCGACGCCTGCCCCGGAGCGGGAATCGTACAGGCCGTCACGCTGGCGGGTCTGCGCCGAGAACTGCCCCTTGAGTGTGCCGGCGCCCTCGCCGTCGGTGCCGAGCGTCGGGGTGTCTACCGCAGCCTTGATGCCCCAAAGGCTGTCGCTGCCCACGGTACCGCTGACCTTACCGCCGAATTCGCCCGAAGGCTTGCGCGTGATGAAATTGACCGCACCGCCAGTGGAATTGCGGCCATACAGCGTGCCTTGCGGGCCGCGCAACACCTCGATGCGCTCGAGTTCAGCCACGTCCATGCCCGCGCTGAGCGGCTTGCCGAGGAAAAAGCCGTCGATGTAAATTCCGATCGAGGAGTCGATCGACAGGTTGGCCGGACTGCCGCTGGTGACACCGCGCATCGCGATCGAGGCGTTGCCGCGTGCGCCGGGCGACTGGAAGCCTGCCATGTTCGGTACGGTGCTCATCAGGTCGGCGGCGCTCTGCACGCCCCGGCGCTCGATATCGTTCGCACTGAGCGTGGAGATCGAGATCGGCACCGCCTGCACGTTCTCCTCGCGCTTCTGCGCGGTGACGACCATTTCCTCGATACCGAGGTTGGTGACGTCGTCCTGGGCCATGGTGCCTTCTGCGAGCAGCAGGGCGCTGGCGCCCAGGATGCCCACGAAGAGCGCTTTCCTGCGATGGTTCACGTTGTTCATCCCCGTTGTTCTCCTTTGGAAAGGTGAGGCCGACTGCAGTGCACAGCCCAGCGTAGCGTAGTATGACGCTGCCGACCATTGTGGTGCGGCAGCTTGCGTCCTTTCGATGCAGAGTTCAGCTCCAAGTCTGTGAAAAATCACCGGAAATGCCCGGTTTCGAACCCAGCGGTGCATGTCCGTCGAACTCTTCCGCCTACAACCCTGCGCCGTTGCACCTGGATGGCGCCGGCCTGGTGCGAGCGCCGCTCGACGCCCGCAACCCGCGCCACGACGCAGCCTCGAGTGCTGCCCGCGTGGCGCTGCGCTACCATGCGCCCGCGTCAAAGACACATGGATCACGATCCGATGAGCCTCACCGTCGTCCTTTCCTCGTTCGCCCTGCTGTTCCTCGCCGAGATGGGCGACAAGACCCAGCTGATGACCATGACTCTGGCGCATCGCTATCGCGCGCTGCCGGTCGCGATCGGCGTCTGCGCGGCATTCCTGGTGCTGAACCTGCTCGCGGTTGCGGTCGGCGAAGTGCTGTTTCGCTACGTGCCACGCTCGGCGGTGCTGCTGGTCGCCGGCGCGATGTTCCTGTTCTTCGCCTGGAAGTCGTGGCGCGATGCCGGCGAGCCCGAGGAGGAGGCCGCGGAGCGCCGCGGCGGCGGCGGGGTGGTGCTCAGCAGCTTTGCGCTGATCTTCGTGGCCGAACTCGGTGACAAGACACAACTGGCGTTGATCGCGCTGGTCGCCAGCACCGGTGACGCCTGGTCGGTGTTCACCGGCGCCACGCTGGCGCTGTGGAGCGTGTCGCTGCTCGGGGTGGCGGTGGGCAGCACGCTGCTCTCGCGGGTGCCGCGGGCGTACATGCACCGTGTGGCGGCGCTGATGTTCGCGATCTTCGGCGTGCTTGCGCTCGCGCAGCCGCTGATGTCGTGGCTCGAGCCGTGGGTGGGGATGATCGTGCGGCCGATGTGAATGATTGGCGGGTCCGGCCTGTGCCGAACCCGTGTCCGGATGAATCCGCAGACACGGGGCCTGTCCGGATGAATCCGGACCTACGTGAAGGAGTTGTTCGAGCGTGCCCGCCCGCCGGGGCCGCTGTAGGACATCGTGAAACCGGGTTCCGTGTCGAATGCAATCGCCGGCATTGACGCCAGTGCGCTTTCCCAGGCCGCGCGCAGGCGGTCCTCGGCGCTGTAGTCGAAGGGATCCTGCAGCACCATTTCCTCGACGCCGCCGCGCGCCGGCGGTTTCGCCGCCAGTTCGCGCGCCGTGATCGCCAGCGCCTCGCGCGCCGGCACCCGGTCGGCGTAGCCCAGTTCCACGCGGATGCGCGAGGTGTCCAGCACGCGGTGAGTGGTCAGTGGTTGCATCACCAGCGGGCGTGCCGGCACGGCGAGCTCCCACGGCATCGACACGATCTCTATGGCGCGCCCCAGCGCCGCGGCGATGATTTCGGTGCGCTGGCGCAGCGTGAGCGCCTCGTCGTCGGCGCAGTTGTAGATGCGCCCGCGCGCGTTCTCCGGCCGGTCCACGGCGAGCAGCACGCCGTGCGCCACGTTTTGCGCGTAGCCCATGTGATGCAGCGTGAGGCCGCCGTCGGGCAGGATGATGAACGCGCGCCCGTCGAGGATGCGGCGCACGATCGGCCATTCGCACGGAATGGGCTGGTGACGGCCATACACGTAGGGATAGCGGATGTGCGTGGCCCCGGGATGGCATTCGAACACCGTCTCCTCGGTGCGCAGGATGCGCCAGCCCTTGTCGTCGTCTTCCGGTCCGCGCACCTTGGCGGCATCCTCGCCGGTGGGGACGGGCAGGCCGGCCGGTTCGAAGGCTTGCGGGTGCATGTAGCCGCGATAGGCGGGCACGCCGCCGGCCGAGATGAAGCGCTCCACCTTGCCCGCGCTTTCCTGCGCGATGGCGCGCAGCCGGCCATAGGTCGCCACGCACAGCGCGTAGCGGCGCGCGTCGAAGAACTCGCGCAGCACGGCCGGGTCGTAGGGGTCGGCGTGGTGATGCACGACTTCGCGCGGAATCTCCTCGACCTCGTGGGTGCCGCGATGCAGGATCTCGACCGTGTATCCGCGCGCGATCAGGCCGTTGACGATGTGATGCCCGGTGGGCCCGGTGCCGCCGATGACGAGTGCCTTCACGCAGGTGGATCCTTTGTAATGTTGCGAAACGATGCGCTGGACTATAAACCGGGGCGGCGTCGCGCGTGACAAAGGTTGCGACTGATTAATTTTGTCAGCGCAATGCGCGCGGTGATGCCATAGCCAGCCCTGGCCCAAGCGTGCACCATGCCATTTCAACGTAGTTCCAGGAGAGCGATACATGGCGAGCCAGCCGGAGATCCTCACCAAGCCCTTCGAGCTTGGGTACACCTACACGCGCTCGACGGGGCCCGTGATCGGGCACTTCCTCACCGAGTTGCGGGAAGGGCGCATCACCGGCGTGCGCGGCTCCGACGGCGGCGTGATCGTGCCGCCGGCCGAATACGATCCGGTGAGCTGCGCAGCGCTGACGGACATCGTTGCGGTTGCCGACACGGGCATCGTGACCACCTGGTGCTGGGTCAGGCAGCCGACCTCGCACCACGTGCTGCAGCGCCCCTTCGCCTTCGCGCTGGTGAAGCTCGACGGCACCGCGGTCCCGATGCTGCACGTGGTCGATGCCGGCGAGGAATCGGCGATGCGCACCGGCATGCGCGTCAAGGCGCGCTGGGCCGCCGAGCGGCGCGGCTCGATCACGGACATCGCCTGCTTCGAGCCGGCCTGAGGAGAACCACGATGACAGACGCACGTGAGCCCGTGACCGGCATCGAGGTGCCGATCTACCTGAACTACGAATTCACCGCCGGCGCCGCGCTGGCGCGCTTCCTCGCCAGTATCCGCGAGGGGCGCATCATGGGGCAGCGCTGCCCGGGCTGCGCCAGCGTGTACGTGCCGCCGCGCGGCTCGTGCTCGCGCTGCGGTATTCCGACCGAGGAAGAGGTGGAGGTGAAGGACACCGGCGTGATCGAGGCCTTCACCATCGTGCACATCCCGATCCCGGGCAACCCGATCAAGCCGCCGTTCATCGCGGCGAGCATACTGCTCGACGGCACCGACATGGCCTGCCTGCACCTGGTCAGTGAGGTCCCGACCGAGCAGGTGCACGTCGGCATGCGCGTGCAGGCGGTCTGGAGGCCGCGCGAGGAATGGGACTACACCTTCGAGAACATCGCCTGGTTCAAGCCGGCCGAGGGAGCATGAAGCATGCGTGACGCAGCGATCATAGGTTATGCACAGGGTCCGCAGTACCGCTACGCGGGAGCGGCCAACGAGAGCGAGCTGATCATGCCGGTGGTGCGCCGGGTGATGGAACAGGTCGGTGTGGGCCAGCAGGACATCGACTTCACCTGCTCGGGCAGCTGCGACTACCTGCAGGGCGCCGCCTTCGCATTCGTCGAGGGCCTGTCCGCGCTCGCGACGGTGCCGCCGATCAAGGAGTCGCACGTCGAGATGGACGCCGCATGGGCCGTCTACGAGGCATTGATCAAGATCTGGACCGGCGAAGCGGATCTGTGCCTGGTCTACGGCTTCGGCAAGTCCTCGCCGGGCGAACTGCGCACGGTGATGGCGCTGCAGCTGGACCCGTACTACCACGTGCCGCTTTGGCCCGATGCGATCAGCCTGGCGGCGCTGCAGGCGCGGGCGATGCTCGACAGCGGCGCCATCAACGAGCGCGACATGGCCGAGGTCGTGGCGCGCAGCCGCGCCAACGCGCGGGCCAATCCGAACGCGCAACTCAAGGGCAATCCCGGCATCGAGGAACTGCTGGCGGAGCCGGGCTTCGTCTCGCCGCTCAGGCGGCACGACTGCCCGCCGATCACCGACGGCGCCTCGGCGATGATCGTCGCCTCCGCGGACGTGGCGACGCGCTACTGCAAGCGCCCGGCGTGGGTTCGCGGCATCGACCATCGCATGGAGACGGGCATCCTCGGTGCGCGCGACCTCACGCGCTCGCCCTCGACGCGGATCGCGGGCGAGAAGGCGGGTGTCGCGCGCGGCAAGGTGGACCTGGCGGAGCTGCACGCGCCGTTCAGCCACCAGGAGATCATCCTGCGCCGCGAGCTCGGCCTGGCCGACGCGGTGCCCGTGAACCTCTCGGGCGGCGCGCTGGCCGGCAACACGATGATGGCGGCGGGGCTGGACCGCATCGGCTTCGTGGCCGAGCGCATCATCAACGGCGAGGCCGATCGCGGCGTGGCGCATGCCACCTCGGGGCCGTGCCTGCAGCAGAACCTGGTCGCGGTACTGGAGGCCTGAATCATGGCGAATCTCGCAGCAGTGGTCGGCGTCGGCCAGACCAAGCACAAATCCAAGCACAAGGACGTCTCGATGGCCGGGCTGGTGCGCCAGGCCGCGGAGCGCGCGCTGGCCGATGCCGGCTGCGAGTGGAAGGACATCGACGCGCTGGTGCTCGGCAAGGCGCCGGATATGTTCGAGGGCGTGATGATGCCCGAGCTGTACCTCACGGATGCGCTGGGCGGCAACGGCAAGCCGGTCATCCGCGTGCATACCGCGGGCAGCGTCGGTGGATCCACCGCGATCCTTGCCGCGAACTACGTGCAGAGCGGCGTGTACAACCGCGTGCTCACCGTGACCTTCGAGAAGCAGTCGGAATCGAACGCGACCTGGGCGCTGTCGCCGCGCATGCCCTTCGTTCCGCACGTGAATGCCGGCGCCGGCGGCTTCTTCGCGCCCTACATGCGCCAGTACAAGGAGAAATACGGCGCGCCCGATTACATCGGCTGCATGGTGGCGGTCAAGGATCGCCTGAACGCCTGCAGGAACCCCTACGCGCACCTGCAGATACCGAACATCGATCTCGCGATGGTGCAGCAGTCGCCCATGCTGTGGGAGCCCGTGCGATTCCTCGAAAGCTGTCCCTCCTCGGACGGCGCCTGCGCGCTGGTCATCGCCAACGAGCAGCTCGCGCTGCGCGCGCCGAACAAGCCCGCGTGGATCCTCGGTTCCTCCACGCGTTCCGACGGCACCATGTACGCGGGCAAGGACAACGTGCACCCGCAGTCGCTGATCGCCTGCGCCCGGGATGTCTACGCCAAGTCCGGCATCACCAACCCGCGCAAGCAGATCGACGTGGCCGAGCTCTACATCCCGTTCAGCTGGTACGAGCCGATGTACCTCGAGACGCTCGGCTTCTGCGAGGAGGGCGAGGGCTGGAAGATGGTCGAGTCGGGCGCCACCGCGATGACCGGCGATATGCCGATCAACGCCTCGGGCGGCGTGCTGTCCTCGAACCCGATCGGCGCCTCGGGCATGCTGCGCTTCGGCGAGGCGGCGCTGCAGGTGCGCGGCATGGCCGGCGAGCACCAGGTCGACGGCGCGCGGCTCGCCATAGGCCACGCCTTCGGCGGCGCACATTCCTACTACGCGATGTGGGCCGTGAGCGCGGACAAGCCGTAGGCCGGCATTGGATCGTGCGTCGGCATGAATGAGGACCCGCGTAATGCAGGTCCGGCCACGCCGGACCCGCCACCACCCCGTCATTGACGTCGATTGCCCGTCACCGCCGCGTTTGTGGCCTGTTTGGGTCATGACGGGCACGCACCCATCTGGTATCAAGAGCGCGTCGCCGCCGACCCCGAGGTCGATCGAGACTGGTGCAATGACTCGCTAATTCGACTGGGGCCGCGAACGGACCCGGGAGACCGACCGATGCGCACGAATGACACCGATCATCGCCTGTTTGGCGAATACCTGCACTGGATTGCGCACAAGGAGCTGGCGCTCGGCGCGGTTCGCGCCGAGCTCTGGGCCCGCGCGGTCGTCCAGTCCGCGGGTGACGAAGACAAGGCGCGGGGCATATACCTCGAGTCGCGGGCGCAGTCGCTGCGCGAAGAGGCATCGATTGCGGAGAAATTCCTGCGCCTGCTCCGCCAGAGCGAGGACAGCGCCGTGCAGGTGCACGACGCCGTGGTTTTTTACCTCGCGCGGCCCGCCGCGGGGCGCGTCGAATCTCCGCGATAAGGCCCCGGCCGCTCAATCGTGACCATGAAACCAGCGCGTTTCCCGCGCGCACGCATTGCGTAACCGGTATGGCGCCGCGCGCGGGATGAACATTTCATCGCCCGGGTTCAGGGCGTAACGCACGCCGTGCATTTCCACCTCCAGGCAGCCCTCGACGACCACGAGCACCTCGTCGCTGCCGGGCGCCGCGTCGCGCCAGTCCGGGTCCGCAGCAGCGGTGCAGCTCTGGCAACTGTAGCCATGCTCGCTCCAGGCGCGTGACACTTCGCCGTGATCCACCGGCTGGCGGAACTTGTGGCGTACCACGTACTCCTCGGTGTCTGCCGGCAGGTGGATGCGGCCGGTCAGCAGGCCATACAGGCGATCCTTCAGCTGCGCGCGCCGAAGCTTCAGCTTCTCGGTGTAGGCATCGGAGGGTGTCTCGATCTCCTGCTCGATGCGGTGGATCTCGTTGTCCAGCGCCTCGTAGTGCGCATACAGGCGGCGGAACCCGGCGCTTTCGGTCTTGAGGTCGTGGAAACGCTGTTTCAGTTCGGGGAATTCGTGCGCGAGGTCGCGGTGGTGCTCGAGAGTCATGGGTCGGTCTCTTCCGGATTCAAAGTTCCACAATTTTCAGCGTGGTCGTCGAGCCGCCGACGCCGAGCAGGTCGCCGCGCGTCAGGATGAGCCGCTCGCCGCTGCCGACCCGTCCGCGGCGCAGCAGTTCGTTCACTGCCTCCTGCGCCACCTCGCCGGCCGCGCAGACGGTGTAGTCGAACAGGATCGGGCGCACGCCGCGATACAGGCACATGCGGCGCACGATCTCCGGGTGGCGGCTCAGCGCGTAGATCGGCAAGCCGGAACTGAGGCGCGACATGCGCAGCGCGGTCGTGCCCGATTCGGTCAGGCACACCATGCCGGCGACGCGTTCGAGGTGATTCGCGGCGTAGACGGCGGCCATCGCGATGGTCTCGTCGACGCGCGAGAATTCGCGGTCCATGCGGTGCTGCGAGCGGCGCACGTCGGGGTAGGTCTCGGCCCCGAGGCAGGTCGAGGCCATCGATGTCACGGTCTCCACCGGGTACTTGCCGCTGGCGGTCTCCGCCGAGAGCATCACCGCGTCGGTGCCGTCGAGCACGGCGTTGGCGACGTCGAACACCTCGGCGCGCGTCGGGATCGGGTTTTGCACCATCGATTCCATCATCTGCGTGGCGGTGATCACCACGCGGTCGGCGCGCCGCGCCTTGCGGATCAGCTGCTTCTGGATGCCGATCAGCTCGGCGTCGCCCACCTCCACGCCGAGGTCGCCGCGCGCGACCATGATGCCGTCGGAGGCGAGGATCATCGCATCCAGCACCCGCTCGTCGTGCACGACCTCGGCGCGCTCGATCTTCGCGATGATCCGCGCCTGGCAGCCGGTGGCCTGCAGCAGGCTGCGCGCGTGCTCGATGTCGGCCGCGGTCAGCGGGAAGGACACCGCGAGGTAGTCGAGGCCGAGCTCGGCCGCGTGCTCGATGTCCCTGCAGTCGCGATCGGTCAGCGCGGGCGCCGACAGCCCGCCGCCGAGGCGGTTGAGTCCCTTGCGGTTCGACAGCCGCCCGCCCATGCGCACCGTGCATTCCACGCGCTGCCCGTGCACCGCGGCCACGGCGAGACTGATACGGCCGTCGTCGAGGATCAGGATGTCGCCGCGACTGACACTCCCGGGCAGGCTCGCGAGGTCGACACCCACGGCACTCTCGTCGCCCTGGCCGTCGGGCAAGCCGCAGTCGAGCGTGAAGGGCGCGCCGTTGCGCAGTTCGACCACGCCGTCGCGGAAGCTGCGGATGCGGATCTTCGGTCCCTGCAGATCGCCGAGCAGCGCGACCTCGCGGCCCGCGCGTGCCGCCAGGGTGCGCACCAGCGCGGCGCGAGCGCGGTGATCATCGACCTGGCCGTGCGAGAAGTTGAGGCGGAAGACGTCTACGCCGGCGTCGATCAGCGCCGCGATGATCTGTTCAGAACTGCTGGCCGGCCCCAGCGTGGCCACGATCTTGGTGCGTCGCTGCACGCTCATGCAAAACTCCCTGGCGATGGTGTGCGCGCTCGCATCCGGCGAGGCCGCGGCGGCGATTATGCCCCAGTCACGGCCCGCGGTGGCATCGCCCGGTTGACGGCGTGCGTGGCGCTTCGGTATACCGGCGCCTCATTTGCGCATCGAGGTGCCCCGATGGTCGAGCTGTTTCGCCGCGCCGCTGCGCACGGCGCGCGCATCGCGTTTCGCTCCCCCGCGGGCGAAACCTCCTACGCGACGCTGCTGGCGCGCTCGGCGTCCATCGCACAGGCGCTGCTGGCCGGGCGCGCGGACCTGGCGGAGGAGCGCATTGCCTTCATGCTGCCCGCGGGAGCGGATTACGCGCTCGCGCAGTGGGGCATCTGGCGCGCCGGCGGCATCGCGCTGGCGTTGAACGCCGCGGCGGCACCCGAGGAGCTCGATCACATGCTGCGCACAGCGGGCATACGGCGCGTGATCGTGCGCGCCGAAGCCGGGGCGGCGCTCGCGGCGACCTGCGCTGCGCTCGGCGTGAGCTGCGAACGGCTGGACTCGTTGCAGGTTGCGAGCGACGGCGCGCTGCCGGCGCTGGGGCCCGAGCGGCGCGCGATGATCGTGTTCACCAGCGGCACCACCAGCAAGCCCAAGGGCGTGGTGTCCACGCACGGCGTGATCGAGGCGCAGATCCGCACGCTGGTCGAGGCCTGGGAGTGGCAGGCCGGGGACTGCATCCCGCTGTTCCTGCCGATGCACCACGTCCACGGCATCGTCAATGTCATGAGCTGTGCGCTGTGGAGCGGAGCCTGCGTGGAGCCGTTCGAGGGCTTCCAGCAGGAGGCGGTGCTCGGGCGCGTCGCGGCGGGGGCCTACAGCGTGTTCATGGCCGTGCCGACCATCTACGTGAAGCTTATCCAGACGCTGGAGCAGATGGATGCGGCGCAACGCGATCAGCTGTGCGCCGCGTTCGCTGGCATGCGCCTGATGGTGTCGGGCTCGGCGGCGCTGCCGGCGAACGTCCACGCACGCTGGCAGGAACTCACCGGCCAGCGCCTGCTCGAGCGCTACGGCATGACCGAGATCGGCATGGCGCTGTCGAACCCGCTGCACGGCGAGCGCCGTCCGGGCAGCGTGGGACTGCCGCTGCCCGGCGTGGCGGTGAAGCTGGTCACGGAAGCAGGTGCCGAAGTGCCCGGGGAGGACGAGCCGGGCGAGATCCGGGTGCGCGGTCCCGGCGTGTTCCGCGAGTACTGGAACAACCCCGAGGCCACGGCGAAAAGCTTCGTCGACGGCTGGTTCTGCACCGGCGACGTGGCGGTGCGCGAGCGCGGCTACTACCGCATCATGGGGCGCCAGTCGATCGACATCATCAAGTCGGGGGGCTACAAGATCTCGGCGCTGGAGATCGAGAACGTGCTGCTCGCGCACCCGGCGATCCGCGAATGCGCGGTATTCGGGGTCGAGGATCCGACCTGGGGCGAGATCATCGCGGTGGCCGCGGTGTTGCGCGAGGGTGCGGCGCTCGGCCTCGATGCGCTGAACGCCTGGTGCGCCGGCAGGCTGTCGGCCTACAAGTTCCCGCGTCGCCTCGCCATCGTCGCCTCGCTGCCGCGCAACGCCATGGGCAAGGTGCTCAAACCCGCGCTGCGTCCGCTTTTTGCGGAGGGAAGCGGGTGAGGAGGGCGCTGCGCATGGCCGCGGCGGCGGCGGACAGGGGGTGGTGGCGGCGGGTGAGTATGCCGACGGCGCGCGAGATGTTCGGCCCGCTCAGGCGCCGGCATACATTGCCCATTTCTTCCATCGGGCCGGTGCACAGCGCCGGCACCACGCTGAGGCCGAGCCCGGCGGCGACCATGCGCCCGATGGTCGCGAGCTGGTGGCTCTCCATGCGCACCGGCAGCTGCAGCGACTGCTCGCGCAGGAACTGCTCGATCTGCTCGCGGATTGCCGAGGGCTGCTGCAGCGCGATGAACGGGTAGGGCTGCAGCTGGCGCCAGCGCAGGCTGCGCTGGCGCAGCAGTTCGTGCTCGCGCGGCAGCACCGCGACGAAGCGGTCCAGGAACAGCGCCTCGAACTGCAACTCGCCAGGCGCATGCGGCGCAAAGCTGACGCCGAGCTCGGCGCGCCCCTCGCGCACCATCGGCACGACATTCTCCGCCACCACGTCCTGCACGCTGATGTTGATGTTCGGGTACTGGCGGTGGAAGGCGAGCAGCACCTCGGGCAGCAGGCTCGAAGCAAAGGACGGCATCGCCGCGACGATCAGCTTGCCCCGTTGCCTGCCAAACAGTTCGCGCAGATCGCCGAAGGCGCTGTCCCAGTCGCGCAGCAGGCGTTGCGCAAGCGGCAGGAAGGCCTCGCCCTCGGGCGACAGCGCGATCGAGCGCGTGGTGCGCACGAACAGCGTGCCGCCCACCGCCTGCTCGAGATTGCGGATCGCGATGCTGAGCGCGGGCTGCGACAGATGCAGCAGGCCGCAGGCTTGCGCGAAGCTGCGTGTCTGCGCGACGACCACGAAGGCCTTCAGCTGTCTGATGCTCGCATTCATTTGCAATAATCATGAATCGCTAGAAAGAATCAATTGGCTAAATATAAGTGCCTGCGGCACGATCCTCAACGCCGATCGGCCGGGCAAGCGCAAGGAGCAGTGGAAATGGCAGGTTTCGACAAGGTGGTGAAGACCTACGACGAGGCCCTCGCGGGCCTGCGCGACGGCATGACCGTGATCGCCGGCGGTTTCGGCCTGTGCGGCATACCCGAGGGACTGATCGCACAGATCCGTCGCATGGGCGTGCGCGATCTCACGGTGGTCTCGAACAACTGCGGTGTCGATGGCTTCGGGCTCGGCATCCTGCTCGAGGACCGGCAGGTCCGCAAGATGATTTCCTCCTACGTCGGCGAGAACAAGCTGTTCGAGCAGCAGTTCCTGAGCGGCGAGCTCGAGGTCGAGCTCACGCCGCAGGGCACGCTCGCCGAGAAGATGCGCGCCGGCGGCGCCGGCATCCCGGCGTTCTTCACCGCCACCGGTTACGGCACGCCGGTCGGCGAGGGCAAGGAAGTGCGCGAGTTCAACGGCCGACCGTACATACTCGAGGAGGCGATCACCGGCGACTTCGCGATCGTGAAGGCCTGGAAGGCCGACCGCTACGGCAACGCGATCTACCGCCACACGGCGCAGAACTTCAACCCGATGGCGGCCACCGCCGGGCGCATCACGGTTCTGGAGGTCGAGGAGATCGTCGAGCCCGGCGCGCTGGAACCGAGCCAGATCCACACGCCCGGCATCTACGTCAACCGCGTTATCCGGGGCACTTTCGAGAAACGCATCGAGCAGCGCACCGTGCGCGCCAAGGGAGGCTGAAACGATGGCACTCACCCGCGAACAGATGGCGCAGCGCGTCGCGCGCGAACTGCAGGACGGTTACTACGTGAACCTCGGCATCGGCATCCCGACGCTCGTGGCGAACTACATCCCCGAGGGCGTGAACGTGATGTTGCAGTCCGAGAACGGCCTGCTCGGCATGGGCCCGTTCCCGGCCGAGGACGAGGTTGACGCCGACATGATCAACGCGGGCAAGCAGACGGTCACCGCGATCACGGGCGCGGCGATCTTCTCCTCGGCGGAATCCTTCGCGATGATCCGCGGCGGTCACGTGGACCTCACGGTGCTCGGCGCCTTCGAGGTGGACGTGAATGGCGACATTGCCTCGTGGATGGTGCCGGGCAAGCTGGTGAAGGGCATGGGTGGCGCGATGGACCTCGTGGCCGCCGCGCGCAACATCATCGTGATCATGACGCACGCGGACAAGGCCGGTAACTCGAAGCTGCTCGATGCGTGCACCTTGCCGTTGACCGGCAAGGGCTGCATCCGCCGGGTGCTCACCGATCTCGCCTGGCTCGAGATCGAGGGCGGCGCCTTTGTGCTGCGCGAACGCGCGCCCGGGGTGAGCGTCGAGGAGATCCGCGCGAAGACGGCCGGCAAGCTGGTCGTGCCCGCGGATGTTCCCGAGATGAGCTTCTGACTCCGTGGATCCGGCTTCAGCCGGACAATGTCCGGATGAATCCGGACCTACGGTCGGTGTCCGGATGGTTCGGGGGCCACGTCGATCACGCACTTGCCCGCGATGCGCCGCGCCGCGAGGTCGGCGATGGCCTCGGCGGTGCGCTCCAGCGGGTAGTGCGCCAGCGGCGGATCGCTGAGACGGCCCTGCGCATAGAGCGCGAGCACGGCATCGGTCACCGCGCGTCCTGCCTCCGGGTGGCGTCTCGCGAAGCCGCCCCAGTCCACCCCCACCACCTGGCAGCTCTTCAGCAGCGGCAGGTTGAACGGCAGCTTCGGGATCTCGCCGCTGGCGAAGCCGATCACCAGGTAGCGCCCGTTCTCGGCGCAGGAGCGCAGCGCCGGCTCGGCCAGCGCGCCGCCCACCGGGTCGAAGACCAGGTCGACGCCGCGCCCGCCGGTGGCGGCCTTGAGCTCCGCGCGCAAGTCCTGGCTGGCGTAATCGATCAGCACGTCCGCACCCAGTGCGCGGCAGGCCTCGAGCTTCGCGGCGCTGGAAGCCGCCGCGATCACGCGCGCTCCCAGCGCCTTGCCCACCTGGATCGCGGCGGCGCCGGTGCCGCCGGCCGCGCCCAGCACCAGCAGCGTCTCGTCGGCCTTCAGCGTGCCGCGGTTCACCAGCGCGAAATACGCGGTGGCATTGGCCTGCAGGAACACCGCCGCGCCGGCGAAATCCATGTTCGCGGGCATGCGCGCGAGCTGCACCGGCGCCAGCGTGATGAGCTCGGCATAGGCGCCGATGCCGGGGCTCACGAGCACCCGGTCGCCCGCCGCGAAATCCGTGACGCCCGCACCGGTCGCGATCACCGTGCCCGCGCAATCACCGCCGGGAACGAAGGGCGGCGGGATGCGGATCTGGTAGCTGCCGCCGATCAGCAGCGCGTCGACGAAGTTCACGCCGGCCGCGTGGATGCGCACCAGCACCTGTCCCGGCCCCGGTTGCGGATCGGGCAGCTCGCTGAGTACCAGGGCGGATGGCGGACCGTATTCTCTGCAGACGATGGCGCGCATGGGTTGCTCCTCTCTTCAGGCGCGCGGATGCAGGCGCACCGGCATGTACTTGTGCCCGTTCACGAGGTTGGAACGGATGCGCCGCGCCTCGCCGGTGGCTTCGATGCCGCTGAAATGGCGAAAGAATTCCTCGAAGAACACCCGCGCTTCCAGCCGCGCGAGGTTCGCGCCCAGGCACAGGTGGATGCCGTGGCCGAAGGCGAGGTGCGGGTTCGGATTGCGGCGGATGTCGAAGCGCATCGGATCGGCGAACACCGTTTCGTCGAAATTGGCCGAGGTGTAAAGCAGCACCACGCGGTCGTTCTCGCGCACCGGCTGGCCCGCGATCTCGCAATCACGCGTCGCGGTGCGGCGGAAGTGGTGCAGCGGCGTGCTCCAGCGCAGCATCTCCTCGATGGCCCCGGGAAGCAGCGCCGGCTCGGCCTCGAGCTCGCGGTACAGTGCGGGGCGCTGCAGCAGTTCGTGCATGCCGGTGGCGATGAGGGCGCGCGTGGTCTCGTTGCCGGCCACCGTGATCTGCAGGAACAGCGAGGCGAACTCCGCCTCGCTGACCTTGTGCCCGTCGACCTCCACGTTCACCAGCAGCGAGATCAGGTCTTCGCCGCCGCGGTCCTTGCGCTCGGCCGCCAGCGAGTAGCCGTACATGCCCATCGCGATCCCGGCCTCGCGCTGCTGCGCCGGGCTGCAGCCGATGTCCGGGTCCGAAGCCGAGGTGCTCCTGTCCGACCACTCGCGCACCTGGTGCCACATCTCCTCCGGCACCCCGAGCATGGTGCAGATCACCGCGGTGGGCAGCTGGCCGGCAACGTCGTAGACGAAGTCGCAGTCGGGTTTCCCGCGCGCCGCGGCGAAGATGCCGCGCGTGATGGCGCGCACCCGCGGCTCGAGCTGCTCGAGCATGCGCTGCGTGAAGCGCTCGATCACGACGCGGCGGATCGGGCCATGGCGCGGCGGATCCATGCCGAGCAGCTGTCCGCGCGTGTCGGCAAGGATGTCGGCCGCGAGATCGTCGATCATCACGAAACCGCGCTCGGAGGAAAACGAACGGTGATCGCGCGACACCGCGACCACGTCGGCATGGCGGCTCACCAGCCAGAAGCCGCCGCCGTCCGGATGGCGGTGCCAGTACACCGGCGCGTGCTCGCGCAGCCACCGCATCTGCTCGTGCGGCACGCCGGCGGCGTAGACGTCGGGATCGTAGAGCTCGATGGCGGGCAGGCTCATGCGCGCTTCACTTGAGCAACATGTCGCGCGTCACCGGGTGTCCTTGCGCCTGCGCCAGGGCGATGTAGTCGGCGATCTGCGTGTGTCCGTCCGATATGCCCCAGATGCTGCCGTCGGGCAGGTAGTGCACCAGGCTGCCCTCGATGAAGAAGATCACCACGGCCGGCTCCTTCGCATCGGCGGGCACGTACAGCGTGTGCGCGGTGTTGGCGGGCTCGCGCACCACCGAGCCCGCGGTGGAGCGAAAGTCGCTCTCGAGGTAGCCCCAGGTGCCCGAGATCGTGAACGCGAACACGCCGCCACTGTGACGGTGCGGCGGCAGCTGCGAGCCGGGCTGGAAGCGGTTCATGCTGATCCAGTGGCCGGTATCGTCGGATACCCGCAGCAGCTTCATCTCGATGCCCCCGCCTTGCTCCACCCACGGCAGGTCGTTGTGGTTGATATGCCCCGAGGTGAGCGGGGTCTCGGGGAGTTCGGTGACTTTCACCGGTGTCGGGAGCTCTACGCTTGCCATGTGGGGACTCTTCGCGCGGTGGAAAGGGAGCCGCAATCTACGCCGTGCCCCGGCGTGGAGTAAAGCGCGCGGGCATTACGGACTCGCAAGCTTGGCGCCTGCCTCGCGCAAGCGCAGCAGGGTCGGCTGCGCGTCCTCGATCTGCCACGCCGGGAAGTTCGACACACTGGTGTAGACCGCGCCGTCCTCGTCGATCTCGATGTCGCGCGTGAACGAGCGGTAGCGCGCGAGCGGATAGACTTTCCAGGTCGCGCTCGCGATGTCGAAGCGCAGCAGCGTGTCGGACTGGTTGCCGTTGACCCACACCACGTTGCGCGCGCGGTCGACGTTCAACGCGTAGGGCGTTTCGCTGACGACCGGCAGCGGCCAGGTGTCGAAGCGGTGCTGCGAGACGTCATAGCGCGCGATGAGGCCCGAGGAGAAGCCCGAGATCCAGGGATTGCCCGCGGCGTCACAGCGCAGGCGGCGTGGCCCGGTGAAAGGGGCGGGAATGGCCTGCGTCTCGCCCGAAACCGGATCGATGCGCACGATGTCGCCGGCGTAGAGCCGCGCCACCCACACCGTGCCATCGGGTGCGATGTCGATGCCGTAGGGCATCGGGAAGCCGGTGTTGTCCCAGTCATACTCGGGCGGCTCGCTGACGTCACCGCGCCCCAGGCGCCACTTCACCACGGCGCTCACCACGCGCTCGCGCAGGCTGCGTGGCGGCAGATCGAAGTAGCTGAACTCCTGCGTCGCGCGGTCGAACATCGCCACCTGGTTGCTCAGTGCCAGCGTGAACCAGACGCGATCCCCGGCATCGACGCGGATGGTGTGCGGGTAGAAGCCCTCGTCCATCTTCCATTCGGTGAAGCGCTTGCTCACCGGGTCGAATTCGAGCAGCGACTGTGCCATCGAGGGCGTTATGAAGATGTGCCCGTCGACGGGCGACAGCGCGAAGGAGTGCACGCCCAGGTAGTTATCGACCTTCGGGTAGCCGGCAGCGAAACGGTTGCCGAGGATGCCGCCGAGCGACGCGCCGTCGGCGTGCGGGATGGGGTAGACGCGGTATTCGCCCGACAGCGGGTCGAGCTCGTAGACGCGGTCCATCAGGTTGTCGCCGACGTAGATCATGCCGTTGGGGTGGAGCAGGAAGTCGTGCATCTGCGAGAGCGAGTCGCCGATGGGCCACTCGGTGATCTCGACGCCGGCGAGGTGCGGCTCCCACGGCTCGAAGTCCGGCAGCAGCTCGGGGCGGTCGCGGATCGCCTCGAAGCGCGCGTGCAGGTAGCGCGCCAGCGGCTGGCGGAATTCGTGCGCCATCTGTGCGCCGTAGCGGTTCATGCGGTCGATCGCATCGCGCCACTCCTCGCCCGAGCGGGGCTTGCGCATGAACGGCGAGGCCTGCTGGTGACAGAACGCGCAGTGCAGCAGGAAGTGCTCGCGCGCGCGGGCATCGCCGTCGAAGTCGAGCAGCGAGAGCCACAGGTTCGACGGTTTGGATTCGGCGAGCGCGAGAGGATCGGTCTGCGGCGCGAGCAGCAGCTCCGGCGCCTCGTCGCCGCGGATGCCCTGCACGCGCGCGTCGGCGTAGCCCGGCTTGCGCACGCGCAGGTTCACCAGTTCGCTGGTGGGCGGGAAACTCAGCTTGCCGGCCGCGTCGCTGAAATGCGTGACCTGCGCCGGCGCCATGTTCGGCCTTCCCGGCGCCGGGTAGCCGTTGTCGAAGGTATCGGCGGGCGTGGTGCCGGCGGGACTACGCGTGACCATCGCGCTGGCGACCGGCGTACCCGCGCTGTCGCGAACGGTCAGATCGATGGACCCGGCGCGGGCACAGAATGCGAGGGCGCATATCCCCAAAGCCGCGGCTGGCAGGCGCATGCGTCGGTCTCCGGTTGGCTGGCGCGCTGATGGTGACCGTTCGGCGGGCCCCATGCAAACCGGCGCCCGCTCGCGGACCAGGCCTGGCGCGCGCGGCCCCGGGTTGAGGCCGGGCCCCGGCCGGTCGATGCAAGGCGCAAGGCCCGCGGTCCACGCGGGACCACGCCACGCCGGCGCGGTCTCGGCTATAGTGTCGCCACGAGCAGGCAGCAGCGGGAGTACACCGGCTTGGAACAACTGACCACGATCGAACTGGCGAAGGAGTACATGAAGTTCTCCGCCGCGCATTTCACGATTTTCTCCGCCACGGAACGCGAACGCCTGCACGGCCACAACTTCAGGGTGGCGGCCAGCATCACCGCGCCGGTGGGCGACAACGGCATGTGCTTCAGTTACCGCATCCTCAAGGACAAGCTGGAGCGGCTATGCGAGGAACTCGACGAGTACATACTGCTGCCGGCGCTCTCGCCGCATCTGCGCATCGGTGAGCAGGGCGCGCAGTACCGCGTGGAGTTCGCCGGCGAGGAGCTGTTCTTCCCGCGCGGCGACACGCTGCTGCTGCCGGTGCGCAACTCCACGGTCGAGGAGTACGCGCGCTACCTGATGCAGCGGCTGCTCGAGGACAGTGCGCTGATCGGTGGACGCGACATCCGCGAGGTCGGCATCAAGGTCTCCTCCGGGCCGGGGCAGTGGGGCACCAGCCACTGGCGCAGGGACTGAGCCATGAAGACACTGGTCATCACGGGCGGCAGCAAGGGCATCGGGCTGGCCACGGCGCGGCTGTTCGCGGCCGAGGGCTATCGGGTCGTCAACATCTCGCGCAGCCCCATCGCGCTGGCAGGCGCGGTGCAACTCGGCATCGACATCGCCGAGCCCGACTGGGCGGCGCGCCACGGTGAGGCCGTGCGCGCCGCGGTGGCCGGCAGCGAGAGGATCGCGCTGGTGCACAACGCCGGCCTGCTGACCAAGGACAGCGTCGCGAACGTGGATGCGGCGGCGCTGCATCGCGTGCTGCAGGTCAACGTGGTCGCCTGCGTGCAGCTCGACCAGTTGCTGCTGCCCTTGATGGGAGCTGGCTCCGCGATCGTCTACGTGGGTTCGACGCTGGGCGAGAAGGCGGTGGCGGGCTCGTGCGCCTACGTGGTGTCCAAGCATGCCCTGATCGGCCTGATGCGCGCGACCTGCCAGGATCTCGCCGGGCGCGGAATCCACACCGCCTGCGTCTGTCCGGGCTTCACCGATACCGAGATGCTGCGCGCCCACGTCGGTCAGGCGTCCGAGGTGCTGGAGGCGCTGGCGGGCAACGTGACCTTCGGACGCCTGATCGAGCCCGAGGAGGTCGCGCGCACCATTCACTTCTGCGCACTCAACGCGGTGATCAATGGCGCGGTCATCCACGCCAACCTGGGGCAGTTCGAGCGCTGAGCGCTCGCTGCGCCGCGGCGGGCGGTTGTAGCCGGCCGCACGCTCGGCTAGAGTCTTGGCGCCGCCGCGTGGCGGCCCGAACAAACATACTGGAGAACACGCCCATGATGCGCTTGCCGATGGCGACCCTGACCCTCAGTCTCAGCCTTTTCGCCGTCGCAGCGACGGCGGAATGCAGCCGTGAAGCCGCACCGGCGATACCCGACGGCGCCGTGGCGACGCTCGAGGATATGAAAGCGGCGCAGGGCGTGGTCAAGGCCTACATGGCCAGCGGTACGGCCTATCTGACCTGCCTGGACGAGGAGGGCAAGGCGGCGGGCGAGGAAGAGGCGGTCGAGGCCAGGGCGGCGCGCATTGCCAGCTACAACGCGGCCGTCGATGAGCAGACGGATGTGGCCACCCGCTTCAACGCGGCATTGCAGGCATACAAGGCCAGGAACTGAGCCGCCCGACGCGCTTGCCCCGTGGCCGCGTCGCTCCCCTCGATGATCCCTTCGTGCATCGGCGCGGCGTCGCGATAATTCTCGCGCCGCCGCGCCGCCGCCTCCCGCGCGATGCCGTCCCCCCAGTCCGGTTCCGAGGTCGATAACCATGTCCGAATCCGCCCGCAGGGAGTCTCCCGAGCAAGCCGAATTCCGCGCCCGGTGCCGGCGCTGGCTCGGCGCGAATGTCCCGCCGCCCGCGCCGGTGCGATTGCCCCAGACGGCGCTGGAGATCATGACGCGCGCGCAGCTCGATTATCTCTGCGCCTGGCAGAAAGCGGCTTATGACGCCGGTCTGGTCGGTTGCGATTACCCCGTGGAGTACGGCGGCGGTGGACGCAACGATTGCCAGCGCATCGCCAACGAGGAGATGCAGCGCGTTGGCACGCCGTATTTTCCCAATGTGATTGGTCTGGGCATGGCTGCGCCGACGATCTTTCACCACGGCTCCGAGCAGCTCAAGCGCGAGTTGCTGCCGAAGCTGCTGTCCGGCGAGGAGATCTGGTGCCAGGGCTTCAGCGAGCCGGGCGCGGGATCGGACCTCGCGAGCGTGCAGACCTTCGCCGAGCCGCGCGGCGACAAGTGGATAATCAACGGCCACAAGGTGTGGACCTCGCTGGCGCATTTCGCCAGCTGGATGATCCTGCTGGCGCGCACCGACAAGGCGGGCAAGCACGCGGGTCTCAGCTATTTCGTGGTGCCGATCGAGGCGGCGCTGGGCAAGGGCGTGACGGTGCGCCCGCTGATCAAGATCACCGGCGAGACCGGCTTCAACGAGGTGCTCTTCGAGGACCTCGAGATCGACGACGGCATGCGTCTCGACGAGGTCGGCAAGGGCTGGACGGTGGCGATGACCACGCTGCTGCACGAGCGTGGCGCCGGCCCGCTCGTGACGCCGCAGTCCGGCGGCCGCCGCGCCGGGGAAAGCGAGGACACGGGCAATGCGAGCAGGCTGATCGAGCTGGCGCGCCACGCTGGCGCAACGGCGCCCGCGCGGCCGACGATCCGGTGATCCGCGACCGCATCATGCAACTGGCGATCCGCGAGGAAGGCTTCGCGCTGAACCAGAAGCGCGCCCGGGTGCCGGCGCTGGCCGAGGACATGATGCGCATCCCGCTGCAATGGAAGCTGGCGATCAGCGAGTTGTCGCAGGACGCCGCGGCGCTGGCGCTCGACATCGAGGGCGCGGCCAGCTCGCTGTACATGGCCGATCCCAACGCGCCCCAGGGCGGGCGCTGGCCGCTGGCGTACCTCAATTCCTTCGGCATGACCATCGCCGCGGGCACCAGCGAGGTGCAGCGCAACATTCTCGGCGAGCGCGTGCTCGGCCTCGCGAAAACCAGGTAGGTCCGGATTCATCCGGACGAACAACGCCGGCCCTCCCGGCAGACCAGGAGTGAACGCATGAGCATGCCCAGGGATTTCGGCTTCGGTGACGAAGCGCTGATGCTGCGCGATGCGGCGCGCAGGTTCTTCCAGGACGAATATGCCCACGGATCGCCTGCACCGGCTGGTGGCGGCCAATCCCGATCCGGCGCGCGAGCCCGAGTGCGCCTGGGACCGTGGATTGTGGCAACAGATGGCGGAGCTCGGCTGGACCGGGCTCGCGGTGCCCGAGCGCGCCGGCGGCCTGGGCATGCCCTGTGTCGCGGTCACGGCGCTGGCGGAGGAGGCCGGCCGCGCCGCGTTTCCCTCGCCGCTGTTGCCGACCCTCCACGCGACCTACGTGCTGGCAGCCTGCGGCACGCAAGCGGCCGATGCCGCGCTTGCCGAAATCGCCGAGGGCCGGGCGGCCACGCTCGCCCTCACCAACGCGCGCGGTGTCTGGGATGGCGCCGCGAGCGACGTGATCTTCAGCGACGGCAAACTGAACGGCACCGCGTGGTACGTGCAGGATGCCCGCAAGGCAGAGCTTTTCGTGGTCTTGGCGCTCGAGAACGGCCGGGCCGGCCTGTACCTGGTGCGTGCCGGCGCCGCGGGCATGGACGTCGTCGCCGATGCGATCGTCGACCTGACGCGCGACCAGGCGCACATCCACTTCGACGGCGTGGCGGTCGAGAGCGTGCTGGCGCCCGCGGGGGCCGCGATCGCTGTCATCGGCGCCGCCGAGCCGGCACTGCTGACGCTGATCGCCGCCGATATGTGCGGCGCCGCGGAATGGCAGCTGCAGACCACCGCGGAGTACGCCCGCGTGCGCCAGCAGTTCGATCGTCCGATCGGTTTCTTCCAGGCCGTCAAGCATCCGCTGGTCAACCTGATGATGCAGATCGACACGGCGCGCTCGCACGTCTACAACGCGGCCTGCGCGATCGACCACGAACCCGCGCGGGCGCTGCGCGCCGCGCACATGGCCAAGGCCTGTGCCAGCGACATGGCGGCCTTCGGGTCGAGCCGCTCGGTGCAGTTGCACGGCGGCATCGGCTTCACGTGGGAATGCTTCGTGCACCTCTACTTCAAGCGCCAGCTCCACAACCAGATGCTGATGGGTGACGGTCCCTACCACCGCGCGCGCCTGGCCGACCTGCTGATGGGCCCCGCGGGCGCCTGAAGGGGGGCGCAAGCCCATCAGGTTGCTCGCGGGCGGCCTGGTGCGTCGCCGGCTGTGCTGCCCGCCATTGTCCTGCGGGGCACGCACGAGTACGTCCCTGTAGCTCTGCGCCGCGTCCTGCGGCGCAAGGCCCCGCAAGCCAACAGCGGGCAGCACAGCCGCTCGGTCGAGCGCGCGCCGCGCGCCGCGCTGATCCATCCCGCCACCGTTGGCGTATCCGGCTGCGCAAGGATGCGGGGCAAGGGGCGCGCTGCCGGGGATTGCGTGTTACCGAAGGCCATGGAATGGCCACTGATGCGTCGCGGATGGTGTCGCGGGTGTTGCCCCGGCAATGCGTGGAAATCGGGGAGGTAGTTCATGCAAACGCTGTTTATCATGCTGGTCGGCATGCTGGTGGCCGGTGTCGGCATCGCGCTCGGCATCGTCGCGCGCGACGAAACGCTCGCACGCCAGGCCCACGCCCGCTGCTCGCCCGACGAATGATCCGATTGTCAGCAATTGATCAGGATCGAATCCCTGCGTGCGTTTTTCAGGAAGAGGGGCAAGTCCAGCGGCGTAATTCCCGGCTGAGGTCGTGCACGGCGGCGTCATAGATGCGCTTGCCGTGCTCGATCGTCGCGAGACCGGGGTTGGAGCCGATGCGGCCGTCGGGGAAGTTGCGGCGCAGATCGGCGGCGTCGGTGAAGGAGCCTCGGGGAGCTACCGGCGGATCGAGGTTCATGGGCATGGCGCGGTCCGGATGCAGGTACCAGGTCAGCGCCACTTCCGAGGGCGTGGCGTGGCTGCCTTCCTGCTCGCCGTAGAGCTCCCTGGACAGCGCGGCCACACCCGGCGTTTCATACCAGTTCCTCAGCGTGCAGCGCAGCCGGGTGCCTGCGCCGCCGCCAAAGCTGGCCGCGGCGTAGATCTCCGAGAAGGCGGCCGTCGTAGAGGCGACGTTGCCGCCGTGGCCATTGATGAAGAAGAAGCGCTCGAAACCGTGCAGCGCCAGGCTCTCGACGCAGTCGCGGATCACCGCGATGAGAGTGCCCGGGCGCAGCGCCATCGAGCCGGGGAACGCGAGGTGATGCTGCGCCATGCCGACCGCGATGACCGGCGCTACGAGCGTCCCGGTCGCCTCTCCCACGCCGCGCGCCACAGCCTCGGCGGTGATCGCATCGGTGCCGAGCAGGCCGTTCGGGCCGTGCTGCTCGGTGGAGCCGATCGGCATGATGACGGTGCGGTTGTCGCGCAGATAGTGCTCGATCGCGGGCCAGGTCTGGAGATGGAGTTGCATCGGGCAATCGTCCGGGTTCGGCTGAGTCGGCGCAAGCGTTGCCGTACTCAGATCGTGATCTGCTGCCCCAGTTCCACGACGCGGTTCGGCGGCAGATGGAAGGTGCGCAACGGCGTTGCGGCGTTGCGGACCATCCACGCGAACAGGTGCTCGCGCCACAGCAGCATGCCGGGCCTGCGCGCGGGCAACAGGGTCTCGCGGCTCAGGAAGTACGAGGTCTGCATGGGGTCGAGCGGCAGCGTGGCGGGTGCGAGCTCCGCCAGTGTTTGCGGCACGTTCTGGTCGTCGCGATAGCCGAAGTACATTTCCGCGCGATGGAAGCCCTGGCCGAGCTCGCTCAGCACCAGGCGCTCCGAGCCTTGTGTATTGGGGTAGTCGACCGTGTGCACGGTCACCAGGATCACCGATTCGTGCACCACCTTGTTGTGCTTGAGGTTGTGCAGCAGCGCAGGCGGTGCGCCTTCGGCATTGCTGGTGAGGAACACCGCGGTTCCGGGGACCCGCGGCACGTCGCGCAAGCCGTGCAGGAACAGCTCGACGGGAAGCGCCGCTTCGCGCAACTGCGCGATCAGCAGCCGGCGACCGGTGCGCCAGGTCGTCAGCAGCGTGAAGATCACCACGGCGATCACCAGCGGGAACCAGCCGCCATGCGGGATCTTCAGCGCGTTCGAGGTGAAGAAGGCGAGATCGACCACGATGAACAGGGCGGCGCAGGCCGCGGTCAGCGCGCGGTTCCACGACCACGTCAGCAGCATCACCACGGCGAGCAGCAGCGAGTCGATCAGCATGGTGCCCGTGACCGCCACGCCATAGGCCGCGGCGAGGGCGCTGGAACTGCGGAACCCGAGCACCAGCGCGACCACGGCGATGAACAGACTCCAGTTGATGAACGGGATGTAGATCTGGCCTTCTTCGGATGCGGAGGTGTGGATCGTGGCGATGCGCGGCAGCAACTTCAGCTGGAAGGCCTGCCGTGTCACCGAGAATGCGCCCGATATCACCGCCTGCGAGGCAATCACGGTCGCCAGCGCGGCAAGCACGATCAGCGGCAGCAGCGCGGCGGCAGGCACCATCCGGTAAAGCGGATTCTCCACCAGCGCGGGGTCGCGCAACACCAGCGCGCCCTGCCCGAAGTAGTTGAGCACCAGTGCCGGCGAAACGAACGCGGTCCACGCGATGCGGATCGGACGCTTGCCGAAATGGCCCATGTCGGCGTACAGGGCTTCGGCTCCGGTGAGCGACAGCACCACCGAGCCGAGCGCGATGTAGGCGACCAGCCGGTGCTGCTGGAACAGGTGCACCGCGTGCATGGGATTCAGCGCGGCGAGGATCTCCGGTGCCTGCGCGATGTGCCATACGCCGAGCCCGGCGAGGACGGCAAACCACACCGACATCACCGGCCCGAAAAAGGTGCCGACGGAAGCGGTGCCGTGACGCTGGATCATGAACAGGGCGCAGATGATGGCCAGCGTTACCGGGACCACGGAATGGCCGAGCGCGGGCGCGACCAGTCCCAAGCCCTCGACGGCGCTGAGCACCGAGATCGCGGGCGTGAGCATGCTGTCGCCATAGAAGAGCGCGGCGGCAAAGATGCCGAGTATCGCCAGCAGCGCGGAGAGGCGCGGACTGCGCGTGGCCTTTGTCGCCAGCGTCAGCAGTGACAGCGTGCCGCCTTCGCCGCGATTGTCGGCACGCATCATGAAGATCACGTATTTCAGCGTCACGACCAGCATGACCGACCAGAAGATCAGCGACAGCACGCCGAAGATCTCGGCGCGTCCGGGCTCCAGCCCGTGCGCTTCGTGGAAGCATTCCTTGAAGGCGTACAGCGGACTGGTGCCGATGTCGCCGTAAACCACGCCCATGGCGCCAAGGGTGAGGGACGCTACGGGCTTGTTGTCGCCGGACATGAAAACAGGATTCCTCTGGAGCGCGCCATGCGGTCACACGGCGGGGCAAAGCCTACGCGTTTCGTGCGGTCTTTGCACCCGTGGTGGCCCGATCGGCACCCAGTTCGCGCTCACGCCAGCCAGCCGAAGCGAAAGCCCACGCCCGTGATCACGAACAGCACCGCGATCAGCGTGACGGGCACGATATGCCACGCGAGCGCGCGCAGGTTCGACTCGTTGAGCCGCGGGATGATGCGCAGCCGCGCGTCCACCGCCAGCAGTGCCGTCAGCGCGAGCAGTCCGAGCTTGATGCAGACCAGGCGCGCCACCGGGTTGTCGAGATCGAGCCAGTGCGCCGGCGCCAGCATCCGCGCGGCGAGCAGCACGCCGGTGAGCACCTGCAGCAGCAGCGCC
Source organism: Gammaproteobacteria bacterium (assembly GCA_016718385.1). Lineage (GTDB taxonomy): Bacteria > Pseudomonadota > Gammaproteobacteria > Pseudomonadales > UBA5518 > UBA5518. Next base: position 393,103 of record JADKDK010000002.1, on the reverse strand, counting down.
GGGATGCCGATCTTCTCGAAGCCCGACTCGAAGCGCAGCAACTCGGCAGGTGCGCGCTCGCGCAGCACGCGCGGCAGCACCGCCAGCGCGAGCACGAGGTGGCCGCCGGTCCAGACGGTGGCCCCGAGCACATGGAGGATCACGAGCAGGGCGGTCATGGCGAAGTCCGCGGCACACAGATGGGGCGACCATAGCGCAGTCGCTGCCGCCGCGCCATCGGACTTCAGGCCCGCCAGACCTCCGGGCAATCGGGGCCGCCGAGCGCGTCGCCCTCCTGCACGAAGTCGTGATGCGGCTTGCGCGGTGCGCCCGGTCGGAAGTGGTAGCGCGCGTCATCGCCGCAATAGCGCAGGCTGATCGCGCGGCGACGGCGCTCGCGGCTCCGGTTGCCGCCCGCCGCGTGCAGCGTGCGCGCGTGATGCACCGTCATGTCGCCGGGACCCAGCGCGAACTGCAGCAGCTCCACGGCGCCCGCCGCGGCCATGGCGTCGATGTCCGGCACCTGCTCGCCCACCGTGCCGACCATCGGCATGTTGGAGACGAACATGTTCGGCCGGTACAGGTCTGCCCAGCGGTGCGAGCCACGCGCGAAGCGCATCGCGCCGGTCTCGGCGTCGGCGAGGTCGAGTGGTATCCAGGTGGTGCAGACCTGTTCGCCGCTGACGTGGAAGTACGACAGGTCCTGGTGCCAGGCGGTGCGCTCGGGGGTGCCGGGCTCCTTCACCAGGATGCTGTCCTCCCAGAGGTTGAGTCGCGAGGCGCCGAGCAGTCGTGCCACGATGGCCGGTACGGCGGAGCGGCACGCGAAGCGGGCGCAATCGGCATCCACGCGCCAGTGGTCGATGCCCGAGACGAAACGCCCCCCGGAGGCGGTCGCATCGCTCAGCACGGTCTCTCCGGCGCGGGCCAGTTCCTCGCCCATGGCGCTCATGTCGACCATGGTCGTGCCCAGCGATTCGCGGATCAGCCGCTCCACCGCGGGCGCCATCGCCAGCACGCAAGCGGGGTCGAGCACGCCGCGCAGGCAGACCACGCCGTCGCGCCAGAAGGCCTCGACTTCCTCGGCGGTGGGCAGGCGCAGTAGTCCTTCATCGCTCATGCGGGTAGTCTCCGGGTTCGTGCCGCGGCCATTGCTGGCGGCGACTGGGCTGGATCGCCAAGGCGCCGATTTCACACCGCCGGGGCGCCGATTACAATCTCGACGGCGCGCCGCGCGCCGCGCCTATACTGGCACTCCTCTCTGGATGCGGATCCGTACCCCATATGGCGCGCATGTCACGGCTGGCCGTCGCCGGCCACCCGCACCACCTGTTCCAGCGCGGCAACGACCGCACCGCGCTGTTTCGCGACGACGCCGACCGCGAGCGCTATCTCGACTGCCTGCGCGAGGCGGCGGTGGCGGCGAAGGTCGCGCTGCATGCCTACGTATTGATGGACGATCACGTGCACCTGCTGGCCACGCCCGCCGGGACCGAGGGCTTGAGCCGCATGATGCAGGCGCTGGGACGAAATTACGTGGGCTGGTTCAACCATCGCCACCAGCGCAGCGGTACGTTGTGGGAGGGCCGCTTTCGCTCGGGCCTGATCGAGGCGGAAACCTGGCTGCTGCGGTGCATGCGCTACATCGAGCTGAACCCGCTGCGCGCCGGGATCGCCGCCGAAGCGGGGGCATTCCGCTGGTCCAGCGCGCGTCACCACCTCGGGCAGGCCACCGATGCACTGCTGACCGATCACGCGCTGTTCTGGTCGCTGGGCAACACGCCCTTCGAGCGCGAGGCGGCGTGGCGGGAATTCCTCGGGCAAGCGGTGGCGGCGGCCGAAGTACAGCAGATCACGGCGTCCTGCCTGCGCGGCTGGGCGCTGGGTTCGACCGGTTTCCTGGAGCGGATGGACGGGGTGGCGGGGCGGCGGCTCGTGCCGGCAAAGCGGGGGCGGCCGCGCAAGCATGAACATGTCCCCATATAAATCTGGCGTTCAGTGCATGTTGATTTAAATACACTCCGACCCTATTTAATCTGCTTGGCCCTGCCGGGCGCGTGGAGTATGCTGCCGACTCCAACGCATCCTCCCGCACGCGAGGTCTGTCATGTCGGCTCCGGAAATCCAGCACGCCATCCGCTACGGTCTCTACGACCCGAGCCGCGAGCACGACGCCTGCGGCGTCGGCTTCGTGGCGCACATCAAGGGCCAGCGTTCCCACTCGATCATCGAGCAGGGTCTGAAGATCCTCGAGAACCTCGACCATCGCGGCGCAGTCGGTGCCGACAAGCTGATGGGCGACGGCGCGGGCGTGCTGATCCAGGTTCCCGACGAGCTCTATCGCGAGGAGATGGCGAAACAGGGGCTGCAGCTGCCGCCGCCCGGCGAGTACGGCGTGGGCATGGTGTTCCTGCCCAAGGAGCACGCCTCGCGCCTCGCCTGCGAGCAGGAACTCGAGCGCGCGGTCCGCGCCGAAGGGCAGGTGTTGCTGGGCTGGCGCGACGTCCCGGTCGATCGCGAGATGCCGATGTCGCCGACCGTGCGCGCCAAGGAGCCGGTGATCCGCCAGGTCTTCATCGGCCGCGGGCAGGACATCATCGTGCCGGACGCGCTGGAGCGTAAGCTCTACGTGATCCGCAAGACCGCCTCGAGCGCGATCAAGCGGCTGCAGCTCACGCACAGCCACGAGTACTACGTGCCGAGCATGAGTTGCCGCACGGTGATCTACAAGGGGCTGCTGCTGGCCGACCAGGTGGGCCGCTACTACCTCGACCTGCAGGATCCGCGCGCGGTGTCGGCGCTGGCGCTGGCGCACCAGCGCTTTTCCACCAACACCTTCCCGGAATGGCCGCTGGCGCACCCGTATCGCATGGTCGCGCACAACGGCGAGATCAACACGGTCAAGGGCAACTTCAGCTGGATGCGCGCGCGCGAGGGCGTGATGAAGTCGCCGGTGCTCGGCGACGACCTGCAGAAGCTCTACCCGATCAGCTTCGAGGGGCCAGTCGGACACCGCCACTTTCGACAACACTCTGGAACTGTTGACCATGGCCGGCTACCCGCTGGCCCACGCGGTGATGATGATGATCCCGGAGCCGTGGGAACAGCACACGCTGATGTACGCGCGCCGGCGCGCCTTCTACGAGTACCACGCCGCGATGCTCGAGCCCTGGGACGGCCCGGCCGCGATCGCCTTCACCGACGGCCGCACGATCGGCGCCACGCTGGACCGCAACGGCCTGCGCCCCTCGCGCTACATCGTGACCAACGACGACCTCGTGGTGATGGCCTCCGAGTCGGGCGTGCTGCCGATCGACGAGAGCCGCATCGTGAAGAAGTGGCGCCTGCAGCCGGGCAAGATGTTCCTGATCGACCTCGACCAGGGCCGCCTGATCCACGACGAGGAGCTCAAGCAGCAGTTCGCCTCGGCCAAGCCCTACCGGCAGTGGATCGACAACGTGCGCGTCCCCCTCGAGTCGCTGCCCGGCGAGACGCAGCCGGTGGTGTACCGCGAGTCATTGCTCGACCGCCAGCAGGCCTTCGGCTTCAGCCAGGAGGACATCAAGTTCCTGCTCGACCCGATGGCGGTCACCGGCGAGGAGGGCGTGGGCTCGATGGGCAACGACTCGCCGCTGGCGGTGCTGTCGTCGCGCAACAAGCCCTTCTTCAACTACTTCAAGCAGCTGTTCGCGCAGGTCACCAACCCGCCGATCGACCCGATCCGCGAGGCGATCGTGATGTCGCTGAACAGTTTCATCGGGCCCAAGCCCAACCTGCTGGACATCAACGCGGTCAACCCGCCGATGCGCCTCGAGGTGTCGCAGCCGATCCTCGACTTCGCCGACATGGCCCGCGTGCGCGAGGTGGCGCGCCACACCAACGGCAAGTTCCGCAGCCACGAGATCGACATCACCTATCCGCTGGCCTGGGGCAACGAGGGCGTCGAGGCCAAGCTCGCCTCGCTGTGCGCCGAGGCGGTGGATGCGCTCGCCGGCGGCTACAACATCCTGGTGATCACCGACCGGCGCATGGACCGCGACAACGTCGCGATCCCGGCACTGCTCGCACTGTCGGCGATCCACCACCACCTGGTGCGCGCGGGGCTGCGCACCACCGCGGGGCTGGTCGTCGAGACGGGCTTTGCGCGCGAGGTGCACCACTTCGCGGTGCTCGCCGGCTACGGCGCCGAGGCGATCCATCCGTACCTGGCGATGGAGACGCTGGCGGAGCGCTACCGCGAGGCACCCGGCGGCGTGACGGCCGAAAAGGCGATCTACAACTACATCAAGGCGATCGGCAAGGGCCTCTCGAAGATCATGTCGAAGATGGGCATCAGCACGTACATGTCGTACTGCGGCGCACAGATCTTCGAGGCGATCGGTCTCGAGCAGGACTTCGTGCAGAAGTACTTCCCCGGCACCGCCTCGCAGGTCGGGGGCATCGGCGTGTTCGAGGTCGCCGAGGAGTCGATCCGCACGCACCGCGGCGCCTTCGGCGGCGACCCGCTGCTCGAGAGCATGCTCGATACCGGCGGGGAATACGCCTGGCGCGCCCGCGGCGAGGAGCACATGTGGACGCCGGACGCGATCGCCAAGCTCCAGCACAGCGCGCGCTCGGGCAAGTACGAGACCTACAAGGAATACGCGCAGCTGATCAACGACCAGTCGAAGCGCCACATGACGCTGCGCGGCTTGTTCGAGTTCCGCATCGACCCGTCGAAGGCGATCCCGGTCGAGGAGGTCGAGCCCGCCAGCGAGATCGTGAAGCGCTTTGCCACCGGCGCCATGTCGCTCGGCTCGATCAGCACCGAGGCCCACACCAACCTCGCGATCGCGATGAACCGCATCGGCGGCAAGTCGAACACGGGCGAGGGCGGCGAGGACCCGGCGCGCTACCGCGACGAGATGAAGGGCATCGCGATCAAGGCCGGCACGAAGGTATCGGATGTCATCGGCACCGGCGTGATCGCCTCGGATTACGAGCTGAGGGACGGCGATTCGCTGCGCTCGCGCATCAAGCAGGTGGCCTCGGGACGCTTCGGCGTGACCACCGAGTACCTGGTCTCGGCCGACCAGATCCAGATCAAGATGGCGCAGGGCGCCAAGCCCGGCGAGGGTGGCCAGCTGCCCGGGGGCAAGGTCAGCGAGTACATCGGCAAGCTGCGCTATTCGGTGCCGGGCGTCGGGCTGATCTCGCCGCCGCCGCACCACGACATCTACTCGATCGAGGATCTGGCGCAGCTGATCCACGACCTGAAGAACGCCAACCCGCGCGCCAGCATCAGCGTGAAGCTGGTGAGCGAGGTGGGCGTGGGCACCATCGCGGCCGGCGTGGCCAAGGCCAAGTCCGACCACGTGGTGATCGCGGGCCACGACGGCGGCACGGGGGCCAGCCCCTGGTCCTCGATCAAGCACGCCGGCACGCCGTGGGAGCTCGGCCTGGCCGAGACACAGCAGACGCTGGTGCTGAACGGGCTGCGCGGGCGCATCCGCGTGCAGGCCGACGGCCAGATGAAGACCGGGCGCGACGTGGTGATCGGCGCGCTGCTGGGCGCCGACGAGTTTGGCTTCGCGACCGCGCCGCTGGTGGTGAGCGGCTGCATCATGATGCGCAAGTGCCACCTGAACACCTGCCCCGTGGGCGTGGCGACGCAGGACCCGGTGCTGCGCCGGAAGTTCGCCGGCAAGCCCGAGCACGTGGTCAATTTCTTCTTCTTCATCGCCGAGGAGGTCCGCCAGATCATGGCGCAGCTCGGTATCCGCCGCTTCGACGATCTGATCGGCCGCTCCGACCTGCTCGACACGAAGAAGGGCATCGAGCACTGGAAGGCGCGCGGTCTGGATTTCAGCCGCGTGTTCTACCGCCCCGATGTGGCCGCTGAAGTGGCGCGCCGCCAGGTCGAGGAGCAGGACCACGGGCTCGAGCGCGCGCTCGATGCCTCGCTGATCGCGCGTTGCGCGCCGGCGCTGGAGCGCGGCGAGCGGGTGCAGATCCTCGATGATGTGCGCAACGTCAACCGCACGGTGGGTGCGATGCTCTCGGGCGAGCTCATCCGTCGTCACCCCGAGGGACTGCCCGACCAGAGCGTGTGGGTGCAGCTCAACGGCACCGGCGGGCAGAGCTTCGGCGCCTTCCTCGCGAAGGGCATCACCCTCTACCTCGCGGGCGAGGCGAACGACTACACCGGCAAGGGGCTCTCGGGCGGCCGTATCGTCGTGCGCCCGAGCATCGATTTCCGCGGCGATTCCACCGAGAACATCATCGTGGGCAACACGGTGCTCTACGGCGCGACCAGCGGCGAGGCCTTTTTCCGCGGTGTCGCGGGCGAGCGCTTCGCGGTGCGCCTCTCGGGCGCGACTGCCGTCGTCGAGGGCACCGGCGATCACGGCTGCGAGTACATGACCGGTGGCACCGTGGTGGTGCTCGGCAGGACCGGGCGCAACTTCGCGGCCGGGATGTCGGGCGGCGTGGCCTACGTCTACGACGAGGACGGTGAATTCGCCAGCCGCTGCAACACCGCGATGGTGGCGCTCGAGGACGTGTTGCCGGCGCGCTAGCAGAAGGCGAGCGTCGACCCGGCTATCTGGCACCGGGGCCAGGTCGACGATGAGTTGCTGCGCGCGCTGATCGAGCAGCACCACCGCTGGACCGGTTCGCTGCGCGCACGCGAACTTCTTGACGACTGGGACGAGGCCCGCGAGCGCTTCGTGAAGGTGTTCCCGCACGAATACAAGCGTGCGCTCGCCGAGCTGAACGCGACGGTCCCGGCCGCCGCCAGCGCCTGACCACCACTTCGCCTGGAGTACAAGGACCATGGGTAAAGTCACGGGTTTTCTCGAATACGAGCGCCTCGAGGAGGGTTACGAGCCGGTCGAGGCGCGGCTGAAGAACTACCGCGAGTTCGTGAAGGTGCTGGACGTCGGGCAGGCGCAGCAGCAGGGCGCGCGCTGCATGGATTGCGGCATCCCGTTCTGCAACAACGGCTGTCCGGTCAATAACGTGATCCCGGACTTCAACGACCTGGTGTATCGCGGCGACTGGCAGAACGCGCTGGCCGTGCTGCATTCGACCAACAACTTCCCCGAGGTGACCGGGCGCATCTGCCCCGCGCCCTGCGAGGCGGCGTGCACGCTGAACTTCAACAACGTGCCGGTGGGCATCAAGTCGATCGAGCACGCCATCATCGACCGCGGCTGGGACGAGGGCTGGGTGCTGCCGCAGATCCCGGCCGTGAAGACCGGCAAGCGCGTGGCCGTCGTGGGCTCGGGCCCGGCGGGACTCGCCGCCGCGCAGCAACTGGCGCGCGCCGGGCACGACGTCACCGTGTTCGAGAAGAACGACCGCGTCGGCGGCCTGATGCGCTACGGCATCCCCGATTTCAAGCTCGACAAGTCGCACATCGACCGGCGCATGGCACAGATGAACGCCGAGGGCGTGAGCTTTCGCACCGGGGTGCTGGTCGGCAGCATGCCCGAGGGCAGCAAGGTCACCAACCTGTCGCAGCAGACGATCGCGCCGGAGGAACTGCTCAAGGACTTCGACGCCGTGCTGCTGGCCGGCGGCGCGGAGCAGCCGCGCGACCTGCCCGCGCCGGGGCGCGAGCTCGACGGCATCCACTTCGCGATGGAGTTCCTGCCGCAGCAGAACCGCGTCAACGCCGGCGACAAGGTGAAGAAGCAGATCTCGGCCGCGGGCAAACACGTGATCGTGATCGGCGGCGGCGACACCGGCAGCGACTGCGTCGGCACCTCGAACCGCCACGGCGCGGCCAGCGTCACGCAGTTCGAGCTGCTGCCGATGCCGCCCGAGCAGGAGAACAAGGCGCTGACCTGGCCGTACTGGCCCATCAAGCTGCGCACCTCCTCGAGCCACGTGGAAGGCTGCGAGCGCGTGTTCGCGATCTCCACCCGGGAGTACATCGGCGAGAAGGGCAAGGTCACGGCGATCCGCACCGTCAACGTCGAGATGAAGGACGGCAAGTTCCTCGAGATCGAGGGCAGCGAGCAGGTACTGAAGGCCGACCTCGTGCTGCTGGCGATGGGCTTCCTGAGCCCCGTCGGCACCGTGCTCGACGCCTTCGGTGTCGCGAAGGACCCGCGCGAGAACGCGCGCGCCGCTACGGAAGGTGCCGAGGCCTACCGCACCAACGTCGACAAGGTGTTCGCGGCCGGCGACATGCGCCGCGGCCAGTCACTGGTGGTGTGGGCGATTCGCGAGGGCCGCCAGGCCGCGCGCGCGGTCGATGAGTACCTGATGGGCTCGAGCACGCTGCCGCGCTGAGTGTGACGCACGCTGTAGCTCGGCATTCATGCCGAAGGGTGCCCGTGGGTCGGCATGAATGGCGACGGGCCGCCGGCCACAGGCCGGCGGCGAACTCGCCCTCGACCTAGGTCTTGCCCCGTATCTCGTCGAGCCGCTGCCGGCGCAGGGATTCGAAGTACGTGACACACTGCCCCAGGTTGGCGAAGACAGGATTGCCGAAGTCCCGCCAACCGCCCTGTTTGCAGCTGTCCTGACCTTCGAGCAGCGGCGTCTCCGCCACGGCCTTCGCCGCGACGTCCTCGACGCGGAACGGCAGCTCGAGCCAGCGCTTCTCCGCGAACATCCGGGTCTGGTCCGCGTAGTGGGGCGAATCCGGATTGGGTGTCTGGGAATAGCTCAGGATGCCGCGACTCACCGGCCCCTCGCGGGTGAACTCGGTAGCCTGGATCCAGCTGCCACCGCTGGTGACGTTCGGATAAGCACCCGCACTGGCTGAAAACGGTGCAACGACGATATTGAAGTTCCCCGACTGACCGGTTCCGCCGTGCATCGGAATCCGCTCGTCATTGCGTACCACGTACTGGATGTCGCCGAGTTGCGCGCCCAGCGGGACACCGGCGTCGTTCAGCTTCTTCACGGCCGTCGCCAGCGCGCGCAGCACGGCCGGATTGTTGTCGGTGTCCAGGCCGCGCGGCGTGTTTACCGGGTCGCTCGGATCGAAGGGCACACGGTAGTTGCGCTCACTGCTCGCGGCCGCGAACTCGCGGAACAGGTGCGCGCCGCGGCTGTCGAGATCGTCATGCAGATCCCATTGCGCGAGCACGGGGCAGGCCGGCGAAATATCGACCGCGGTCCCGCCGGACAGTGTCACGGAGGGATTGTTCCCGCACAGCGTTACCAGGTCGTCGCGCAGGATTTTTCCCGCATATGCGAGATTGCTGAACATCAGCGCCTGCAGTTGCTCGAGCGTGAAGCCCTCGCCGGCCTGGCCATCCTCGCCGGAGAGCCGCTCGAGCACCTGGGTGAGGCCGGCCCGCGTACGCATGGAACGCTCACTGCCCACGGAACCCAGGCTGCTGTCGTAGCCGCTCAGCGGCTGGCGCGGGTTCGTCAGCCAGTAACTGTCGTTGGAGTTGAGCACGAAGTCCGTGCGAAACAGGTTGGGCAGCTTGCGCGGTCCGAAGATTCCTGGCGCGGCGGAGTCCGGATCCGTGCTCCACATGCAGTCGGAACGCGATCCGTCCAGCGCTCCGCCGCCCACGGCGCAGCTGGCGCGCTGAGCATCGCTGAGGTTCGGGATGGGGCCGGGGTCCGCGTACCAGGTTTCACCCGAAGAGTCCGCAGCGATCATGTTCGCCGGAGAAAACTGGTACTTGTCGTGCACGGCCTTCAGTTCGCGCACGGACGTCGCCTTCCACTGTTCTGTCAGGGCATTCACGCCGCGCCACTCGTCTACCGTGGGACGAATCGCAAACGCGATCTGCGTGGTCCACGGCGAGGCACCGCCCATCAGGAAGGCGCCGAAATGCGTCGAGTAGAAAGTATGTGTGCGGTTCTCCAAGCCGCCCTGGCCGTCCGGCACCTGTACCGTGACGGTCTCGGCGATCATGTCGTGCGGCATGCCGTCGAAGATGTATTTCGTCGGCTCTCCGGGTACCAACCGCAGCATGTAGATCGAGTTGCGCGGCGCCGTGGACACCGTCGAGGTCCAGGACACGTGCTCCGAGGTGCCGAAAGCGACCTGCGGGCGCCCGATCACGTTCGCACCGAGCATGTTCATCTGGCCGGGAATCGTCTGGTGAAAGGCGTAGAAGCGGCTGATCCCGGTCCAGGGCTGGTGCGGATTGATCAGCAGCATGCCGGTGCCGTCTGCCGTCGCCCGGCGGCCAATGCCGAGGCCGTTGCTGCCGATGTCCACGATCAGCGAATCGCCTCCGGGGTCGAGTGCATCCGCAAGCAGCCTGCTGAAGTCCGGCGGCTCGGCAGGCGACTCGTCGGCCTGCACCAGCACCGTGGGCGGCGCTGCGGCCACGATCTGGTTCAGCAGGAAGGGCAGGAGGAAATTCATGCGCGAAATTCGTCGCCAGTCGACCGCGTCGATCTCGCGCACCCAGGGCTTGCCGCGGCAGCTCTCGTCAGGGATGTTGTCGATGCCCGTGTCGCGCAGATAGCGGTTGTAGCCCGCCGCGGCGCCGCGGAACACGGCGGCCTGCCGTGCATCCACAGGCTCCAGGGCGTCGCCGCGATCGATGAAGAGCTTGTAGAAGAAATCGCTTTCGAGGTTGCCCTGCTGCGGACCCAGGAAGCGTGAACGCTCGGCGGAAAAAGTGAGGAAGCGCTGGTCTGCCAGCAGGCAGACGATGTCTTCGGCCATTGCATAGCCGGTACCGAAACCGAGGCTGCCGTGCTCAGCCGCAACGATATGGGGTATACCGCCTTCGGTGCGGTATACCGTTGCCTCATAGCTCGCTTGCCGGTTGATCTGTTTCTCGATCGAAGCCGCCAGGGCTTCCCCGGATACCGTGGCCAAGCCTATGACGGCGGTCATCATTGCCACCGCGCGACACGCCCTCGGCGCCGAAATGCCGTTGGCTGCAGAAACTCTGTGCCATTTGCTCATCGCATAGCCCTCGTTAGTTAGACGGGCAGCGACACGCCGCCCTTGTTTTTAATCGAGCCGATTACACGACCGAGTGTAAATATTCCGTTTGCAATGTCAACGCGGTGTGGATGTCACGTCTGCGGAGAGGCGAGCACGCCCGCGGAGCCAACCGAGCCCCCCCGCGCGCTCAGTCGAGCACGGCGATCGCGGAGATCTCCACCAGCATCTCGGGGTGGCCCAGCCGCGCCACGCCGATCAGGCTCGATGCGTTCGGCGGGAATGGTTCGCCGTCGAGCGCCACGTTCATCGCACGCACGAAAGTCGCGCTACGCTCCTCATCGAGACCGACCACGTACATCGTCGACGACACCACGCGATCCGGCCCGACGCCGAGCGCTTGCAGTGCGGTGCGCAGGTTGCGGAAGGCCTGCACCGTCTGGGCGTGCAGATCACCTCGCCCGATCAGGTTCATGCCGGCATCGAAGGGCCCCTGGCCCGCGATGTAGGCGGTGCGTCCGCCCCGGGCGAGCACCACCTGGGAAAAGCCTTCGAGCTCGAACAGGCCGGGAGGATTGATGCGTTCTACCGTCGCCATCGCAGGCACTCCATTTTCTGGTTGTCGTGAACCGCACGCGCATGCGCTCGCCCGGCGATGCGCGGCTCGCTCAGCCGACGCGCGCGATCGCATCGCCGGCCCGGATCACGCCGGCCTGCTCCACGATCACGTTGACGCCGAGCTGCCGCGCGCCGTGCTCGACCAGTGCCCGTGCCAGCGTCGGCTGCGCCGCCAGCCCGAATTGAGGCTGTGCCCGCCCCGGCATTGCACAGCGCACCGTGCGCGAGTCGATGCGCAGACGCGCTTCGCCGATCGCCAGGTGCCAGCCGAGCCAGGCATCCTCGCCCGGCTGCGCGCCGGCACCGTCGATATCGATCAACAGATTCGGACGAAACCGGCGTACGTCGGTGTCGAGGCCGCTGCGAGCGCGCAGCCACGCCAGCGCATTGCGACTCATCAGGTGAAGAGGGAAGGCATCGACGTAGCTGCCCGGCGGCGTCGCGCAGTCGGCGAGGTCCTGCATGATGACGGCGGCGGCGTCCGACATGAGGCTGAAATCCGGCGGCGCCTCTCCCGCCTGCAGGTCCATCTCGGCGGCCGTCGATTCCGGTGTGCGCGAGTGCGCCAGCCGGTAGTGATCGCGATCGTGCGCGGGCGCGCGCGGGCTCAGCCGCACCGCGCGCTGCAGCCACGCGCTGAGTTCGGCGTCGCGGTCCGCCGCGGCGCTGTGCAGGATGCGGCCGTCCGGCCCCACGATTTCCACCGGGATCACCGCCGCGGCATAGGCGTCGGTCGCGGGCGTGCTTCCCCCGACGTAGCGCGCGACGTAGCCCAGCAGCTCGGGCCAGCGTTTGGCGCTGCGAATCTCCCGGGCGTCGCCGTCGATCACCGCCCAGTGACGATCGCCCGCCAGTCCCCCGGCATCCACCAGCGCTTGCGCCACCGCTTCGCCCGCCATGCTCTTCACCGGATAGCGCCAGACCTCCACCACCTTGCCCACCTGCATATCGCATCCTCGAGCCGAGCCGCCGCCCCGGTTCCAGCCGCCACCATACGCCATTGCGCACGGAAGCTGGAACCCGGCAGGGCGCGGAGTGAATGAGCAGGCCCCCGTGGGTCGGCATTCATGCCGACAGAGGGTTTGTCGGTCGCAGCTGTCGCCATGAATGGCGACCTACGGCCATGAATGGCGACCCACGTTGCGGTCAGGGTCCGGGCTGTTGCGGTAACCCTGAGGCGGCGAGCGCGGGGTCGTCCGGATTGACCTCTGCCAGTGACTGCAGCGCCTGCCCGGCACCCGCCGTGTCGCCGCTGTCGCGGCGCAAGGCCGCAAGCGCCAGCAGCACATCGCGCGTGCCGCCGGCGCGGCGCGCGCTCTCCTCGAGCACCCTGATCGCCTCGCTGAGTTGCCCCGCATCGGCGAGCGCGACGGCGTACACATACGCGTGGCGCGGCTCGTCCGGCGCGGCGCGGTGTGCGGCCTCCAGTTCGACCAGGGCTCCGGTTTTCCTGCCCTGGCGTACCAGCGTCAGTCCGAGTGCCTCGTGCAGGGCCGGTGCTCCAGGCGCCGCCTGCAGAGCATCGCGCAGGACCTGTTCCGCCTGCGCCTCACGCCCGGTCGCTCGGTACAGATCGGCAAGGTTGATCGCCGCCGGCACGAAGCGCGGATCGCGTTGCAGGGCGCGTCGGTAGGCGTCCTCGGCGCCCGTGGCGTCGCCGCGCCAGCCCGCGAGGTTGCCGAGGTTCAGCCACGCTTCGGGGCGGTCGAGGTTTTCGCGCTGCGCGGATTCGAATTCCGCGATCGCCGCATTGAATGCGGCCATGGCCATCGGGGCCGGCAGGGCGCCGGCAGCGGCGATCACGCGCGCGGCTTCCATGCGCACCGCGCGCGTCGGATCGCCGAGCAGCGGCGCGAGCACGCGCGCGATATGCTCCGGCGCTGCCGTCTGCTGTGCGGTGACGGCCGCGTGGCGCAGCTGCGCATCGGCATCGCGCAGCGATGCACGGATGGCCGCGTCCGCGGCCGCGCCGGGGTAGCGAGCGAGCAACTCGATCGCCGTGGCGCGCACGATCGCCGGGCGCGAGGGATCCCGCACGAGGGCGAGCAGCGCGGCGGCGGCGCCCGGCCTGGCGCGCCGACCGGCGTCGATCGCCGCGCCGAAATGCACCTCCTGCCGCCGCCCCGGCCCATACCACGTCGCCACCGCGTCCGCGGCCCATTGCGCCTGCCGGTTGCGGTGGCAGCCGGTGCAGGCATCGGGCGTGCCGAGCGCCAGCGACAGCTCGGGACGCGGCACGCGCAAGCCGTGGTCACGACGCGGGTCCACGACCATATAGGTGGTCGCGGGCATGTGGCAGTTCACGCACTGCGCCCCCGGCGAGCCCATTGGGTGGAAGTGGTGCGACGGGGCGTCGTATTTTGCGCTCGCGTGACACTGGGCGCAGACGGCGTTGCCCTCGGCGCGCAGCTTCTGCCCGTGCGGCTCGTGGCAGTCGCCGCAGGTCACGCCGGCCTCGTGCATCCGGCTCTGGCGGAACGAACCCCAGGTGAATACCTCGTCGAGCTGCTGGCCGTCGGCGTGGTAGAGGCCCTCCTCGAGCGTGGATGGCAGGTAATGGTCGTGCAACGGCGCGCCAGCGCGATAGCCCTCGGCCAACTGTGCCCGGCGGGAGTGGCACTGGGCGCACACCTGCAACTCACGCTCGCTGTCGCGCGGCGTGCTGCGCGTGGCGTTGCCGCTGGCGGGGTCGATCGACCAGTGCACGCCGCGGCGCTCGTCCAGCGCCACCGTCAGGCCCTTCGAGGGATCGGATGCACCCGGGGTCCTGCTCCATGCGAGGTGCGCCGATCCCGGTCCATGGCAGGCTTCGCAGCCCACGCTGATCTCCGACCAGCGCGTATCGAAGGCGTCGGTGTCGGCATCGAAACCCTTGCGCACATCGGTGGAATGGCAGTCGGCGCACATGAAGTTCCAGTTCTGCGCGCGAGCGCTCCAGTGCAGTTCGTCGCGGTGATCGATCTGCTCGTCCGGGTACTGGCGGAACCAGCGCTGTCCGTCGGCGCTCGCGGGGCGCGTGTCCCAGCCCAGTGCCAGGGCCTGCAGGCGCCCACCCGGCAGTTCGACGAGGTATTGCTGCAGCGGCGCGACACCAAAGGTGTACTTCACCTCGAAGTCGGCGAGCTGGCCGTCGGGTCCGTCGGTACGCACGAAAAAGCGGCCATCGCGACGGAAGAAGCGCGACTCGACGCCCTGGACGCTGAGGCGGGCGTCGTCGAAATCACCCAGCACCGTATCGGGCGTGGCGTGCTGCATCGCGCGCGCGTGCTGTGAGCCTTGCCAGGCAGCATGCTCGGTGCGATGGCATTCGCCGCAGGTCCGGCTGCCGACATACCCGGCGACCTCGGGCGACGCGGCACTGGCCGCAGCCGGCTGGACTGGCGGAGCCGGGGCGGCGGTCGCGGCGGCTCCGGTTGCCGGCGCCGGGGCGGCCGGCGGCGCATCGCGTGGCGAAAGCAGCCACGCGGCGATGCCGAGCGCGGCCAGCGCGGCGAGCAGTACCGGCCACCACCGGCGGTACGCGCTCGTATCCGCGGTCGCGCGGGACGTGCCTGCGGTCAACGCGGGGGCGGGTACGGATCGGGGCTTGCGTTTGCGGGTCATGGGAGGCTTGGGTCGTGAGCGGCAGCAGCGTCGGCGCGCACTTTAGCAGATGTAGTCAGGGCTGCCGGCAGAGGAGCGCGCGGGGCAGTCGCGCGACAGGGGCCGGGGAACGGCATAGGCGGTTATGATGGCCGCCATGACCCAGCCGACTCCCCCGCTCGCCGTCACTTCGCTCGCTGCATCCGCCGCTGCCAGGGGACCGGCCAGCCTCAATCCCGCCCAGCGCGAGGCCGTCCTGCACGGTGCCGGCGCCGCCGGGCCCGCCGGTCCGCTGCTGGTGATCGCCGGCGCGGGCTCGGGCAAGACCAACACCCTGGCGCATCGCGTCGCGCGCCTGATCGCCGACGGCGCCGACCCCGGGCGCATCCTGCTGCTCACCTTTTCGCGTCGTGCCGCCGAGGAGATGGGGCGGCGCGTGCGACGCATCCTGGCCGAGGCCGCGACGGCCCGACCCGCGCCGGCGCGCCTGGAACTGCCGTGGTCCGGCACCTTCCACGGCATCGGCGCGCGGCTGCTGCGCGACCACGCCGGGCGCATCGGCCTCGATCCGGGTTTCACCATCCACGACCGCGAGGATTCGGCCGACCTGCTGAACCTGGTGCGCCACGAGCTCGGGCTGTCGAGCACGCGCCGGCGCTTCCCGCAGAAGGGCACCTGCCTGGCGATCTATTCCGCGGCGGTGAACACGCGCGCGCCGCTGCCCGAGGTGCTGCAGTCGGCCTTTCCGTGGTGCGCGGAATGGGACGAGGAGCTGAAGCGGCTGTTCCGCGCCTACGTCGAGGCCAAGCAGGCGCAGCAGGTGCTCGATTACGACGACCTGCTGCTCTACTGGGCACAGATGGTGGCCGAGCCCGCGCTCGGCGCGGAGATCGGCGGCCTGTTCGACCACGTGCTGGTCGACGAGTACCAGGACACCAACCACCTGCAGGCCGCGATCCTGCTGGCGATGAAGCCCGACGGTCGCGGCCTCACCGTGGTGGGCGACGACGCGCAGTCGATCTACGCCTTCCGCGGCGCCACGGTGCGCAACATCCTCGATTTCCCGGCCGCCTTCACGCCGCCGGCGACCGTGGTGACGCTGGAGCAGAATTACCGCTCCACGCGCCCCATCCTCGAGGCCGCGAACGCGGTGATCGCGCTCGCTGCCGAGCGTTTCACGAAGAACCTGTGGTCGGAGCGCGACTGCACCGCGCGGCCGCGCCTGGTATCCGTGAAGGACGAGGCCGACCAGGCCGCTTTCGTCGCCGACACCGCGCTGGCGCGGCGCGAGGAAGGGCTGCGGCTGCGCCAGCAGGCGGTGCTGTTTCGCGCCGGCGCGCACAGCGCCCGCCTCGAGCTGGAGCTCGCGCGGCGCAATATCCCGTTCGTGAAGTACGGCGGGCTGAAGTTCCTCGAGGCGGCGCACATCAAGGACGTGCTGGCGCTGCTGCGCTGGGCCGAGAACCCGCGCGACCGCGTGTCCGGTTTTCGCGCCATCCAGTTGCTGGCGGGCATGGGTCCGAAGTCGGCTGCTCGCGTGATGGACAATGCCCTGGCCGCGGGCGGGGCGCTGCGCGATGCCGCCGGCGTGCCGCCGCTGGCGCGCGAAGGCTGGCGCGGTTTCGCGGCGCTGATCGATCGCCTCGCGGGCCGCGCCGATCCGCCGTCGATACCGGCACCGACCTGGCCCGCGGATTTCGAACTCGCCTGCCGCTGGTACGAGGTACAGATGCCGCGCCTGTACGAGGACGCCGCGGTGCGGCTGCTCGACATCCGCCAGCTCGCACGCATCGCGGCGAGCTACCCGAGCCGCGAGCGTTTCCTCACCGAGCTCACGCTGGATCCGCCCAGCGCCACCAGCGACGAGGCCGGCGTGCCGCTCGCGGACGAGGACTACCTGATCCTGTCGACGATGCACTCGGCCAAGGGCCAGGAGTGGAACGCGGTCAGCGTGCTCAACGTGGTCGACGGCTGTATTCCCTCCGACATCGCCATGCGCAGCAGCGCCGAGATCGAGGAGGAGCTGCGCCTGCTGTACGTGGCGATGACGCGCGCGAAGGACACGCTCGACCTGGTCGTGCCGCAGCGCTTCTACGTCACGCAGCAGTCCGGCACGGGGGACAGGCACGTCTACGCCGGGCGCAGCCGCTTCATCCCGAACGCGCTGCTGCGCTACTTCGAGGAGACCGGCTGGCCGCCGGCGCCGCCGCGTGCAGAGCCGGACCCGGCCTCGCGCCAGATGGCGGTGGACCTCGCGGCGAAGATGCGCGAGATGTGGCGCTGAAGAATCCATAACAGCAAGGGAACGGGACTCATGCGGAAAGTCGTACGGATCGGTGGGGCCTCGGCGCAGCTGCTGGACAGCGTCACGGCGGTGGAGCAGCTGCTCGGGGTCGAGGAGCTCGACTACCTGGTGTTCGATTTCCTGGGCGAGGGCTCGATGGGCCACCTCAGCATGTTGTCGAAGGCGATGCCGGGCGGCGGTTTCGCGCGCGAGTTCGTGGACGTGCACGTGATGCCGCACCTGGCCACGCTGCTCGCGCGGGGCATCCGCGTGGTGGCCAATGCCGGCGGCGTCGATCCGGCCGGTTGCGCCGAGGCGCTGCGCAAGGCGGCCGACGCGGCGGGTCTGGTGCCGCGCATCGCGCACGTCGCGGGCGACGACCTGCGCCCGCGCATCGAGGAGCTGCGCGCGCGCGGTTTCACCGACATGTTCGATGGTCGCGCGTTCCCGCAGGCCATCGAGTCGATGAACGCCTATCTCGGTGCGTTTCCGATTGCCGAAGCGCTGGCGCGCGGCGCCGACATCGTGATCGTGGGCCGCTCGGTCGACAGCGCGGTGACGCTGGGGCCGCTGATCCACGAGTTCGGCTGGAAGCCCGACCAGCACGACCTGCTCGCGGCGGGGACCCTGGTCGGGCACCTGATCGAATGCGGCACGCAGGTCACCGGCGGCACCTACACCGACTGGCGCGAGGTGCCCGACTGGGCGAACGGCGGGTTTCCCGTCGCCGAATGCCACCCCGACGGCAGCGCGGTGATCACCAAGCCGGCCAATACCGGCGGGCTCGCGAGCACCGGCACCGTCATCGAGCAGATGCTCTACGAGGTCGCCGATCCGCAGGCCTATCTGGTCCCGGACGTCAGCTGCGATTTCAGCGCGGTGCGGGTCACGCAGCAGGGCCCTGAGCGGGTGCACGTCGCCGGCGCGCGCGGCTATCCGCCGACCGCGACGTACAAGGTCTGCGCGACCTGGCATCGCGGCTGGCGCGCCACCGTGATGCAGCCCATCGTCGCGATCGACGCGGTGCCGCGCGCCCGGCGCCAGGCGGCGGCGCAGTTCAAGCGCTTCGAGCGGCTGCTCTCGCAACGCGGGCTCGGGCCGTGGCTCGGCACGCACCTCGATGTGATCGGCTCCGAAGGGAGTCTCGGTGCGCGCGCGCGCAACCTGCGCTCGCGCGAGGTGATCTGCCGCATGGTCGTCGAGCACCCGGAGCGTGCGGCGGCCGAGCTGTTCGGGCGCGAGAGTTTCGGCGCGCTCACCACGATGTCGGCCGGCAGCCTGATCCCGCCGTCGCCGGTGGTGGTGCCGGTGCTGCGCGTGTTCTCGTTCCTGCTGGAGAAAGCGGCGGTGCCGGTGACGCTGACGATCGACGGCGAGACGCAGGCGCTGGCGCTGCGCACCGAAGGCGGTTTCGATCCGGCACGGATCGTGCGCCCGCCGGTCGCGCCGGCTCCTGTGGCCACGGGCGCCACCGGCGAGGTGCCGTTGCTGGCGCTCGCGATCGCGCGCAGCGGCGAGAAAGGCAACCTGTTCAACGTCGCGGTCATCGCACGCAGCCCCGGGTACCTGCCGTGGATTCGCGCCGCGCTCACGCCGGAGCGCGTTGCCGACTGGTACCGGCATCTCTTCGACGATCCGGCCGCACGGCGCGTGGAGTGCTTCGAGGTGCCGGGCGTTCACGCGCTCAACTTCGTGGTGCACGAATGCCTGGGCGGCGGCATCATGGGCTCGATGCGCCTCGATGCGGCCGCGAAGAACATGGCACAGCTGCTGCTGGAATTCCCGGTGAGCGTGCCGCTCGAACTGACGCAAGCGCTCGATCCGCAACTGCTGATGGCGGGCAGCGGAATGCCGTTTGCAGGCGAACCCTGACACCCGGGCGGGGGAAAGCGAAGGCGCCCCCGCGTGCGCGAGCGGATGGCTGGTGACGATGCGACGCGCGCCCGTCGTGCCAATGGGGAATGAACCTCTGCGTCCCCTGGATGAGTGTTTTTGCCCTCTGCCTTCTCGCCTGCCGCGCCCATAATCCAGTCTGGCCGTGGCCTCTCCGGGCTCGGCTGCTGCCCGCGAACGGAACGCCCCTGGTGTTCCTGCAATGGAGACGGCAATTATGCGATGGGGCATGACCATAGACCTGGCGCGTTGCACCGGCTGTTACGGTTGCGTGATGGCCTGCAAGCAGGAGCACAGCACGCCCTCGGGGATCCACTTCCGGCGCATGATGTTCGAGGAAGTCGGGGAGTATCCGACGGCCCGGCGCATTCACGCCCCCGTGCAGTGCAACCACTGTGCGGAACCACCCTGCGTGCCCGTGTGCCCGACGCAGGCCACCTACAAGCGCGACGATGGCCTGGTACTGGTCGATGCGGATCTCTGCATCGGTTGTGCCTATTGCATGACGGCCTGTCCTTACGAGCAACGTCATTTCGTGGGCGACACGTTCGCGCACTTCGAGCAGGGCCTCACGCCCCACGAACTGACAGGCGGAGAGGCCGGCCACGACTGGGAAACCAAGCGTGCCACGGTGGTCAAGTGCACGTTCTGTGAACACCGTCTGGCCAGAGCAGGGGAAACCGGCATGACGCCGGGGGTCGACCGGGAAGTGACGCCGGCCTGCGTCAACACCTGCCCCTCCTTTGCCATGGAGTTCGGAGACCTGGACGACCACGACAGCAAGATCAGCCGCCTGATCCGGGAGCGCAACGGTTTCCCCCTGTTGCCGGAAGCCGGAACCCGGCCCTCGATCTTCTACCTGCCGGCCGGCCGGCGGGCTGACTGAGGGTTTTGCGACACTTGCATTCTTGCGCCAACAGCACCGGACCCCACGCCATGCAAAAAGGCTCATCGCAACCAGGGATTCCCGAGGGAACGGCAGTGCATTGGTCGAGCACGGCACATCGACAGAGCCGGTGGGACTGGCGCGCCGTCGGCAACTTCGTCGGTGGCGGCACGGGCACGGGCTTGCTGGTGGCGGCGACCCTGCTGGCGCCGTCGATCCAGGCCTACCGCGTGCAGGCGGCCCTGGGGCTGGGCATCATCGGGCTGGGGCTGTTGTGCATCATGGCCAAGCTGGGCCGGCCGACGCGGGCGCTGAACATCTTCCGCCACGTGCAGTCTTCCTGGATGACGCGGGAGGCCTTTGCAATGCCGACGCTCTTCGGCTGCGGCGCGCTGTCCCTGTGGCAGTCGGAGGTGGGCCTCATGGCCATTGGCGCCACGCTGTCGGCGCTGTTCTTTCTGTATTGCCAGGCCCGCATCCTGGAGGAAGCGAAAGGCATACCGGCGTGGTCCGAGCAGAAGATAGTGCCCCTGATCCTTGCCACGGGGCTGGCGGAAGGCGCCGGACTGGCGGCGCTGTGCGCGGCCGTCGTGCCGGGCAGTGTCTCGCGCGCACTGGCCGGACTGCTGCTGGTGGCGCTGGTGCTGCGCCATGTCGCCTGGCGTCGCTATCGCAGAGGCCTGGACGTCACGGGCACCCCGAGGGAGACGATCGGCGTGCTGCAGAGCTTCGCCGGCGGGTTCGAGCTTGCGGGTCAGTGGCTGCCCCTGGTGCTGCTCGTGGCCGGGATGTGGTTCGGCGACACGGCGCTGGTGACACTGGCAGCCGTCGCCGGCCTGATCGCCACGGCCACCGGCTGGGCGCTGAAATACACCATCGTCGTGCGCGCCGCCTTCTACCAGCGCAAGAGCTTCCCGCTCTCGGCCATGATGCCCTCGGGCCGCGCGGGAGGCTGATCCATCCATGGACACGCCACGAATCAGTGCCAGCGTGATGCTGCATGGTTTCGCGGATCTGGGCATTGGCGGGGGCAATCGCCCGACGGTGACCCTGGAACTCGAGCGCGAAGGACTCACCGGCAGGGAAATTTTCAAGGCGCTGCTGGAGCGCTTCGGCGAACCCTGGCACCCGCCCTGGGGCCGCTGCGCGAATGCGGGTGCTGCCTGAAGAATGTGTACTTCTTCGTCAACGACAAGGCCGTCGACGATGCGGATGAGCCGCTCGGTCCGCATGTCGACGCCGCGGGCCGGATCAGGGTGTTGCTGATCCTGCTGAAGGCGATTGCGAGCGGTTAGTTCCCGGACATACCTCGAGGTTTCAGCCCCATGAACGCCGCCAATGTTTCCGCTCCCGCGCCTGCCGACCATTGGGTGCCGTCCCATTGCAGCATGTGTTACCACGGCTGTCCCATCCGGGCCCATGTCAGGGACGGGGTGCTGCTCAAGATCGAAGGCAATCCGACCACGCCGGCAACGCGGGGGCGCCTGTGCCCCAAGGGCAACGCCGGTGCAATGCGCCTCTATGACCCCAAGCGGCTGAAAGTGCCGCTGCGCCGTACCAACCCGGAAAAGGGTCTGGACGTCGATCCCGGCTGGGAGGAGATCTCCTGGGACGAAGCACTGGACATCCTGGAAGGGAAACTGCGCGCCATTCGCGACACGGATCCGAACCTGCTGGCGCTGGGTGGCTTCAACACCCACTCCTGGCACTGGGGCAACGCGTTCGGCCTGTCCTTCGGCACGTCCAACACCGCGAAGAACCTGTTCAGCGCCATGGGCCACATGTGCGGCAACGGCGCCCACACGGCCGGCGAGATGATCCACAATTCGATGAACACCCACCCCGACCTCGAGTATGCCGAATTCACGATGGTCGTGGGGGCCGCGCTGGGCGAGGCCTACCAGGGGGCGGTGGCCTACGGTCGCATCCTCGGGGATGCGCGCGCCCGGGAACGGTTCAAACTGGTGGTCGTGGACCCGCAGCAGAGCCGCGCTGCCGCGATGGCCGACGAATGGGTGCCGATCCGTCCCGCCACCGACGGCGCCCTGTTCATGGCCATGATGCATGTGCTGGTCCACGAGGCGGACATCTACGATGCCCGGTATCTGCGCGTGCACACCAACGCCGCCTACCTGATCGGCGCGGACGGCTACCCCCTGCGCCACGCGGGCAGCGGCAAGCCGCTGACGTGGGATCAGGCGCTCGGCGAAGCGCGCGAATTCGACGATCCGGCGATCGATCCGGATCAGGCGGCCCTGCTGGGCCGTTTCCAGACGCCGGTCGGGGAGGGTCGTCCGGGCTTTCAGTTGCTGCACGATCATCTGCGCCAGTACCCGCCCGAGTGGGCGGAGCCCATCACCGGGATACCGGCCGCCGATATCCGCCGCCTGGCCAACGAGCTGGGGCAGGCGGCGCATATCGGCGAGACCATCGAGATCGACGGCAGGACCTATCCCTACCGGCCGGCGTCGGTCTCGGGCTACCGGGGGCTCAGCACCCACACGAACGCCCTGCACACTTCCTGGGCAATGGAACTGATCAACGTCCTGATCGGCTCGACCCGGGCGGTCGGTGGCGCCCGTGCCTGGATCGGCACGATGATGCCGGAAACGCCTGCCACCACGCTGCCGGGACCGGATGGCCTGATCTTCACGCCGTTCCAGCCCCATCCCTTCAGTTTTCCTCCCCGGATGTCGAGCATCCCGGAGTACTTCCCGGTGGCCTTCGATGCGGGCTTGCTGGCGTTCGAAACGCAGGCGCACCCCGAGAAATATGGCAATACGCCGATCGCGATGCTCATTAACGAGGGCGGCAATCCGGTATTGACCGGCCAGAATCCCCGATCTGCCATTGCCGGATTGAAAGCCATTCCCTACATGGTGGATATCACGCTCTACGTGGACGAGACGGCCCTGTTCGCCGACCTGGTGCTGCCGGACGCCACCTACCTGGAACGGTATGGCTGGGAAGGCATGTGGTCCGTGGAAGACGAAGGGGTGCAGATCCAGCAACCGGTGGTGCAGCCGCTCTATGGCATTCGCCACAGCGCCGATGTGTACATCGAGCTGGCCAACCGCTTGGGGTTCATGACCGGCCCCCTGGGTTTCAGCTCCTTTCTCAACATGATGCAGATGACCGGAGGGGCCTCGGAAGCAGTCAGCCGCACCGCCGTCAACGACATCACCCGCAGCTACCACAGCGCGCGGGAATACGTCGAAACCTATGTCCGGGCCGTGGCTCCCGGGGATGAGGAACGCATCTGGCAACAGGGCCACAATCTGCGGACCAAGCCGCCCGTCAAGCGCTATGCGCCGGAGTGCTTCGGCGGCCATCGCATCCCGCTGTATTCCTACTGGTTCAAGCAGGTCGGTGACGATCTGCGACGCAACATGGCGGCGCATGACGTCTTTGCGAAGGCGCCGGGTCTCGATCCGGAGCGCATTTTCCTCGAATACGCGCCACTACCGTTCTGGCATCCCAGCGTGCTGGAGAGCGAGGCGCCCGAGTTCGACATGTACGTGATCAACTGGCGTACCGCCCTGGGAGGGGTCGGCGCGGGCACGCTGCCGGCCACCAATGTCTGGCTCCTCGAAGCGACCGAGCGGGATCCCTATTTCACCCGCATCATGATCAACTCCGCGACAGCCCGGAAGAAGGGACTGTCGGACGGCGCGCGCGTGTGCGTCGAGTCGCCCCACGGACGCATCGAAGGCACGCTGAAATTTACCGAGACCATTCATCCCGAGGTGCTGGGCACCATCGGCTGCTGGGGTCACCGTACCGAGGCCTCGGTCGCCAGGGGGCGCGGACCGGGAAATTTCAACAGCCTGCTCGGTTCGGGCCTGCAATACATGGGTCCCTCCACCCTGCAGGCGGAATGCGCGGCCCGCGCCAAGATCTATCCGGCCGGCATGGCGCCAGGGGGCGCGCAGACGTCTCGATGACGCACTGCCGCACGGGTCTGCGTTTCGCGGGGGTGTTCCTGCTGCAGGCGGAGCGCGCGCAGCCATTGCGCTCAGGCGTTGCAGGCCCTCGCTGCTGGTGTGATCGCATCGGCCACCAGCGGCGCGAGATCGATGGCGTTGCTGGCGTGCGGGATCGAATTCGTCGTGACGATGCGCCCGGCGCCGGCGGCGAGCAGGGCTTCGTACGCATCGCCGGCGAAGATGCCGTGCACCGCGAGCACCAACGGTGCACGCATGCCGGCTTCGGCGAGCACGCGGCAGCCAGCGACCAGGGTGCGGCCGGTGGAAATCATGTCATCGAGCAGCACCGGCGTGCGCTCGCGATGCGCCGGGTCTATGCACCCCCGCACGCGCACGCTGCGGTCGCCGCTGCGATCCTTTTCCAGCACCAGCCAGGGGCAATCGAGTGCGCGCGCTGCCCCTGACGCCCATTGCGCGCTCTCGCTGTCGGGGCCGACCAGCAGCGGTTGCGCGACATACGCGCGCACCCAATCCGCCAGCAGGCCGGCGGCCGTGAGATTGCGCGCCGGTATCGCGTAGAGCTCGTCCAGCGTCGCGTAACGGTGCAGGTGCGCGTCCACGGTCAGCAGGTCGTCGAAATGCGCATCGAGCAGCGCCGCGAAATGCCGCGAGCTCACCGATTCGCCGCGCTTGAAGGCGCAGTCCTGGCGCATGTACGGCAGGTAGGGCGCCACCAGCGTCACGCGGCGTGCACCCTGGGCGCGCAGCGTCGCGGCGACGAGCAGCAGTTCCAGCGCGCGTGCGTTCGGTCGCGCGAGATCGGCCAGCACCGTCACCTCGGCACCGCCCACATCCGACAGCATGCGGATATACGACTCACCGTCCGGGAACGCGCGCAGTTCGTGTTCCACGCGGGTCCATCCGAGCCGTGCGGCCAGGGAAGCGCCGAGCGCGTCGCCGCGCAGGTCGAGGAGCATCTTCACCGTACCGGGTCCTCGATGCTCAGCGTCTCGGGGTGCGATTTCAGGTAGTCGAGCGCGTAGTGCAACTCGCCCCTGGTGTCGGCGTGCATCGTGTACAGCGGCTGCCCGCGCTCGATCTCCTCGCCGCGGCGCACGTGCATCTCGATCCCCGCGGCCGGGTCAGCCGGCGCGCCGGCGAGCTTGGCTGCCTTGGCGAGGCTGCGCATGTTCAGGTGCGCGACCACGCCGCTGCGTTCGGCCACGACCGGGTGCTGGAAGCGCGAGAGCGGCGGTTCGCGCATGCCGCCCTGCGCCGCGCAGATGGCGCGGAACTTCTCCCACGCGGTGCCGGAGTCGAGCGTCGCCGTGGCGCGCGCGAGCCCCGCGCCGGGAGCGGCCGCTCCGCCCAGTTCGAGCAGCGCGCCGGCCAGCGTGAGCGCGCGCTCGCGCAGATCCTGCGGCGCGCCGGCGTCGCGGCGCAGCACCTGCAGGATGTCGCGCGCTTCCAGCGCGGGGCCGATGCCGCGCCCCACGGGTTGGGTGCCGTCGGTCTGCAGCACGCTCACCTGCACGCCCAGCGCGGCCCCGGTCTCGATCAGCTGCGCCGTCAGGCGTCTTGCCATGTCTTCCTGGCGCACTTTCGCGGTGGGTCCCACGGGCATGTCGATCAGTACGTGGGTGGCACCGGCGGCCACCTTCTTGGAGATCACGGAGGCGACCAGCTGGCCCTCGCTGTCGAGGTCCAGCGCGCGCTCGACGCGGATCACGATGTCGTCGGTGGGGCTCAGGCTCACCGAGCCGCCCCAGGCGATGCAGCCGCCTTCCTGCTCGACGACCCTGCGCATGCGCTCGAAGGACAGGTCCACCGGCGCCAGGGTTTCCATGGTGTCCGCGGTGCCGGCGGGCGAGGTGATCGCGCGCGAGGAGGTCTTTGGCATCAGCAGGCCGCACGCCGTGGCGATGGCCACCACGATCGGCGTGGTGCGATTGCCCGGGAGCCCGCCGACGCAGTGCTTGTCCATGACTGGCGTGCGGCCCCAGTCGAAGCGCTGCCCCGACTCGACCATCGCGCGCGTGATCGCGATCGTCTCGGCGGTGTCGAGCAGCGCGTCGGCGCAGGCCGTGACGTAGGCGGCGAGCTGGATGTCGGAATAGTGCCCGTCGCGGATGTCGCCGATGACCGCGCGCGCGGCGGCCTCGCTGAAGCGGTTGCCGTAGAGCTTGCCGCGCACGAAGCTCATCGATTCGACCGGCGTCGGGTGGCTGAAGTGCGCGTGCTCGCCCTCGGTGGCGCCGAGCAGGTGCCAGGCGGCCTCGGAGAGTCCGGCTTCGTCGTGGTGCAGCAGCTCCGAGGTGACCATGTGCACGGTGGCGATGACGTGCCGCTCCCCCACCGTCACCTGCACGCGATTCTGGCTGCTGAAGCCCTCGGCCCGGCAGATGTCGCAGTCAGAGCGCATGTACACGACCGGTTCCTGGTAGGTGTCTATGCCGGGGCGTCTGAGGATGAGGAAATTGTGGTTCACGGATCGTCGGGCGTCGTTGTTGCGTGAGGTTTCATGGTACACGATGGCACTTGTGCCGGTGTCGCGGGCGGCGGCGCCCGGACGGTCTGCCGGGCTGCAGCGGAGGCGTGGCTGCGGCGATGTGTTTACGCGTCTGGTGCGGCCATGTATAGTTGAATGTAATTCAAATAAGGGTACTGCCATGGCGCGCCTTCGTTCTTCCGAGATCCTGACCGGCCTCGCGCTGACCGGCGCAATGCTTGCCACGCCTGCGTACGGGATCCAGAGTATCTACACCGAGGCCCAGGCCGCCAGTGGCAAGGCCGGCTATGCGCAGTATTGCGCCGAGTGTCACCACCTGACCCTGCAGGGCACGGGGCACGGCTCGCCGCTCGCCGGCCAGGGCTTCATCGCGAAATGGGGCCGGCGTACCGTCGCGGATCTGCTCGGGTACACGAGCAACCTGATGCCGGCAGGAGCTCCCGCCTCGCTCGGCATGGCCGAGTACCTCGCGATCACCGCGTATGTCCTCCAGGCCAACGGCGCCGTCGCGGGTGCGCAGGAGTTGCGCGCCGACACGGCTGGCGAGGTCGGTCTCGCGGCACACGGCGACAAGTGGGCCGAGGTCAGGGCGGGATTGGCGCAAACCCCGGGCGCAACGACGTGGGAGAGCTGGCAGGGTGCCGGCAGCATCGCCGGTGCGGCCCAACGTGCGCACGGCTTCGTCAACAGGGAAGTGAAGGACTTCGTCCCCGTGAGCGAGGCGATGCTGGGCAACCCGCCCGCCGAAGACTGGCTGAGCTGGCGGCGCACCGAGGACGGGCAGGGCTACAGTCCCCTCGACCAGGTGCGCCGCGACAACGTGGGCGACCTGAAGCTCGCCTGGGTACTCACGATGCGCGAGGGCAGCAATCAGGGAACGCCGCTGGTGCACGACGGCGTGATGTATCTCACCAGCCCGGGCAACGTGCTGCAGGCCGTCGATGCCGCGACCGGCGAACTGATCTGGGAGTACGCGCACGCTTTCCCGCCCGAGTCGAAGACCCTGGGTGGGCCGACGAAGAACATCGCGCTCTATGGCGACAAGCTCTTCCTCGCGACCTACGACGCGGCGATCGTTGCCGTCGATGCACGCACGGGCAAGGAGGTCTGGAAGACGGTCAAGGCGGACTACGGCAAGGGCTACACCCATACCGCGGGCCCGGTGGTGGCGGGGGGCGTGGTCATCAGCGGCATCAATGGCTGCGAACGCTTCAAGGAGGAAGGCTGCTTCGTCACCGGCCACGATCCCGACACCGGGCGGGAACTCTGGCGCACTTCCACGATTGCGCTGCCCGGCGATCCCAATGATGCGAGCTGGGGCAAGATCGCGCCGCAATTTCGCGCCGGAGGCGACATCTGGATGGCCGGCAGCTACGACCCGGTGCGCAAGCTCTACTACGTCGGCACCTCGCAGGCCAAGCCCTGGGTCGCGGCGAGCCGGAACATGTCGGTGCTGGATGATGCGCTCTACACCAACTCGACGCTCGCGATCGACCCGCAGACGGGCAGGATCGTGTGGTATTACCAGCACATTCCGGGCGAGACCCTGGACATGGAGGTCGGCTTCGAGCGCGTGCTGGTCGACCTCGACGGCAAGCCGCTGCTGCTCACCATCGGCAAGGACGGCATCCTCTGGAAGCTCGATCGCGGCAACGGCAAGTTCATCGACTTCACGGAGACGATGTACCAGAACGTATTCCTGCCGCTGGACAAGTCCACGGGGCGCTTGCGTTACCGTCAGGACATCATCGATGCGAGGATCGACGAGCCGGTCTCGGTCTGTCCCAGCGTCTACGGCGGACACAACTGGCAATCCACGGCCTACAGTCCCGAAACCGCGTCAATGATCATTCCGCTGCACCAGCTCTGCGTCGACCTGGTGGGGCGCAAGGTGCCGATGGAGGAGGGGCAGGGCGGCTACGGCGGCGAATCGCGCGTCTACGAGATGCCGGGAAGCAACGGCATGCTCGGGCGGCTCACGTCCTTCGACCTGCGCACGATGAAGGAGAACTGGAGCCACCGCCAGCGCGCGATGTTCCTCACCTCGGTGTTGAGCACCGCCGGCGGCCTTGCCTTCGTGGGTGACGTGGATCGCTATTTCAAGGCCTTCGACGTGAAGACCGGCAAGGAGCTGTGGCGCACCAGGCTCGGGGCGCCCGTGCACGGATTTCCGATCACCTACGCGGCGAACGGCAAGCAGTACATCGCGGTGACCACGGGCATCGGCGTGTTCAAGCTGCTGACCGCCAAGCAGAGCCCGGACATCTACCAGCCCAATGGCGGCAACGCCATCTACGTGTTCGAACTGCCCGACTGAAGCCCGCTCAGTGGCGCTCGCGCCGGCGCTGGCGTGCGTGGCGATCGGTTCCCGCGCACGCATGCTTCGGCAGGCGCTTGGCGCTACACTGCGCCGATAGCGGACAGCGGGAGCGCGGCACGTGAAGATCCAGTTCCTGGGCGCGGCCCAGACGGTAACCGGTTCGAAATACCTCGTGAGCGCGAACGGCTCGCGCGTGCTGGTCGATTGCGGCCTGTACCAGGGCATCAAGAACCTGCGCGAGCGCAACTGGCAGGTCCTGCCGGTCGCGGTGTCGGACATCGACGCGGTGGTGCTCACGCACGCGCACATCGACCACAGCGGCTACCTGCCGGCGCTGTACCGCCAGGGTTATCGCGGGCCGGTGTATTGCAGTCCGGCCACGCACGCGCTGTGCAAGGTGCTGCTGCCCGACGCGGGCTACCTGCAGGAAGAAGATGCGGCCTACGCCAACCGCAAGAAATTCAGCAAGCACGCGCCCGCCGCGCCGCTGTTCACCGAGCAGGATGCCTACAGCGTACTGAAGCAGTTTCGTGCGATAGAGTACGGCGAGGCGCATCCGGTGGCCAAGGGACTGGAGGCCACGCTGACGCCGGTGGGTCACATCCTCGGTGCCTCGAGCGTGCGGCTCGACGACGGCGAACGCACGCTCGCCTTCAGCGGCGACCTCGGGCGCCCGCACGACCCGGTCATGTTCCCGCCCGATGCGCTGCGCCCCGCCGATTACCTCGTGGTGGAGTCGACCTACGGCGACCGGCGCCACGCTGTCGTGGATTTCGAGCGCGTCTTCGAGGACATCATCAACGCCACGATCCGGCGCGGTGGCATCGTGCTGATTCCGGCCTTCGCGGTGGGGCGCACTCAGACGCTGCTCTACATCCTGCACCGTCTGCGTGCACGCAAGGCGATCCCCGACGTGCCGATCTACCTGAACAGCCCGATGGCAATCCGTGCCACCGAGATATTCCACAGCTTCCATCGCGAGCACAAGCTGAGCGACGAGGAATGCGAGCTGATCGACGCCACGACGACGTTCGTGCGCACCGTCGAGGAATCGAAGGCGCTGGTGGAGCAGAACTATCCCTGCGTGATCATCTCCGCCAGCGGCATGGCGAGCGGCGGCCGCGTGCTGCACCACATGAAGTCGCTGATCGCCGACCACCGCAACAGCATGGTCTTCGTGGGCTACCAGGCGCCCGGCACGCGTGGCGCCTCGCTGGTCGGCGGCTGCGATTCGATCAAGATCCACGGCGCGTATCTGCCGGTACGCGCCGAGATCCACAATCTCGATGCCCTGTCGGCGCACGCCGATGCCGGCGAGATCTTGCAGTGGCTGAAGGCCTGCAGGCAATCGCCGCGGCACACCTTCGTGACGCACGGCGAACCGGCCGCCGCCGACGCGTTGCGCCTGCGCATCCGCGACGAACTGGGCTGGCACGTCAGCGTGCCCGAGTACGCGCAGGAGGTGGCGCTGGATTGACGCTGCCCGGTGCGCTGAGCATCATGGTGCTCACCAGATGACACAACAAATTCGAGGGGATTCCGACCCATGCGCAAATCGTCCTTGTTCGCCGCTGCCATGTTCGTGCTGTCGTCCGTGCCGCTGCCGTCGCTGGCGCAATCGGGTTCCGGCACCCTGTGGGAGATCGGGATGGAGATGGAGGGCATGCCGGCCGGCATGGCTTCCATGATGCCGAAGCAACGCGTGTGCATGTCCAACGACCCGGAGACGGCACCGCCGCCGGACGAGGGTTGCACCATCCTCGAGCAGCGCAGCCAGGGCAACAGGCACTTCGCGCGGATGCAGTGCAAGGAAGGGCTGATGGAACTGGATCAGACGCGCACCAAAACCACCATGACCTCGCTGATGAAGATGACCGACGACAGCGGCGAGGTCACCGAGATGACCATGAAGGGCAAGGCGCTCGGCGAGTGCGACTACAAGGCCGACAAGCAGGCGCGCGAGAAGCAGGTGGCGGACATGCAGCGCAAGGTCGACGAGATGAAACGCCAGTCGGCGGCGCAACTCGCCGCCACGTGCAATGACGCGCTCGCGAAGATGCACGGCCCGCTGTTCGGCAAGGATTCGCTGTGCACCGAACAGAAGAAGGAGTATTGCCGCCGGCTCGGGACGCGCGATGGTTATTCCCTGATGGCCAAGGGGGCCGCTGTCGGGGAGGGCTATGCCGGCTACAGTACGAAGGAGCAGGTCGCCAACTGCGGCCTAGACGACAAGGCACTGCGCGGCAAGCATTGCAGCAGCGCGGTCACGGCCGCGGACTTCGCCTTCGTGAGCAAGCTGTGTCCGGACGAGGTCGCGAAACTCTGCCCGCAGGCGGCGGGCGCCGAACAGTTCAGCTACCTGTTCGCGCATTGCCCCGCCGAGAAGCAGCAGTTCGTCGCCGCCAACTGCGCCGGGCGCAAGTACTCCAGCCAGATCGATGCGCGCTACCGCGACCTGTGCGTGGCGGAACTGGGCAACAAGGGTTTCTCCAACGATGGCAGCGGACTGCCGGCCAATCCGGCGGACGCGGTCGGCGCCGGCGTCAAGGAAGGCGTCAAGGGTCTGAAGAAGGTGTTCGGCTTCTGAGACCCCGCGACGGTCGTCGCCGGTTTCACGGGCTCTGGCACCCGGCGCGCGAGGCCGTGCGCTTCGTGCGCAGTGTGGTGTTCCTGCTCTGCGCGGGCGGCTGCGTCGCCCATGCCGCGCCGGAGGCAGAGATCGCCCCGGCGGCGGCCTGGCTGCTCGAGCGCGATGGCGTGGTGCTGGCCGCGCACCGCGCCGACCAACGACTGGCTCCCGCCAGTCTTGCCAAGCTCATGACCGCGGTGCTCTGGCTGCAGCAGCCCGAACGCCTCGATACCCCGGTCAGCATCAGTGCCCGCGCCGCTGCGGCCACCGGGGCGCGCGCCGGGCTGCGTGCCGGCGAGCGCTATCGCGGGGGCGACCTGCTCGCGGCGATGCTGATCCGCTCCGGTAACGATGCCTGCCTCGCGCTGGCGGAACAAGCGGCGGGCTCGGTCGAGTCCTTCGTGACGCAGATGAACCGTGCGACGGCACTGCTCGCGCTTGCCGACACCCGCTTCGCCAATCCCTGCGGCTGGGACGCCGAGGGCCAGCACAGCACCGCGCGCGACCTGCTGCAGCTCGCGAAAGTCGCGATGGAGTACCCCGAGATCCGCGAACCGGTGGCGCAGCCGGCCATGCGCCTCGTGACGCTGGATGGCAGGACGGCGCGCGATCTGGCGAACACCAACCTGCTGCTCGGGCGGCTGCCCGGGGTGCGCGGCGTCAAGACCGGTTTCACCGCGCGCGGCGGCAAATGCCTGGTGGCGCTCGCCGAGCGCGACGGGCACGCGGTGTGGCTGGTGCTGCTGGCCGCGCCCGAGCGTTGGTGGACCGCGCACGCCATGATCGAGCGCGCCTTCCGTGACGCCCCGCGCTCCTGAGGCGCTGCCGTGGCGCGCGCTGTTCGCGGTGCTGGCGCTGGCGGCGCTGGCCTATGCGAACAGCTTTGCCGGCGTCCCGCAGTACGACGATTACAACGTGATCATCGACGACCCGGCCGTTCGATCGCTCGCGGCGTGGCGCGCGGCCATGCCGGGCATCCGGCCGCTGCTGAAGCTGAGCTACGCGTTCAACAACAGCTGGGGCGGGCTGGCGGGCTTCCACTCGCTGAACCTGCTGCTGCACCTGTTCAATGCCGCGCTGGTGCTGTTGCTGCTGCGCCGGCTGCTGCCGGATGTGCCCGCCGCGGCGCTGGCCGGCGCGCTGCTCTTCGCGCTGCATCCGGTGAACACCGAGGCGGTCACGATGTTGTCGGGACGCTCGGTATCGCTCATGAGCCTGTTCTTCCTCGCCGGCGTGCTGGCGCATCTCGGCGGCCGGACGCTGCCGTCGCTGGTGGGCTTCGCGGCTGCCGTGGCCACGCGCGAAACAGCGCTGGCGCTGCCGGCGGTGTTGACGCTGGTGGGCTTCTGGCAACTGCGCGCGACACCCGCGTTGCCCGCCGGGCAAGCGCTGGGCAGCGCGTTGCGCGCGACGCGCTGGCACTGGCTGCTGGCGCTGCTCGCGCTGGGCAGCGTGCTGGCGCTGCCGCGATACCGCGAGCTGCTGGCGTTTTCCTTTGCGATCCGCACCCCGCTGGAGAACCTGCTGAGCCAGGGCGGCGGCGTGCTGTACCTGCTGGGGCAGTTGCTGCGCCCGTGGGCGCTGAATGCCGATCCGGTGCTGCCGGTCTTCGCGGGGTGGAGCCCGCGCTGGGTGCTGGTGGCGCTGGCGTGGGCGTTGCTGCTCGGCGCGGCGCTGGCGGGGCTGCGCCAGCGGCGCTGGAGCGCTTTCGCGCTGTGCTGGTTTCTGATGGTGCTGGCGCCGGGGCACTCGATAGTCCCCCGGCTCGACGTGGTGAACGAGCGCCAGCTGTACCTCGCCGCGGTGCCGCTGTACGCGCTCGCGGGCATCGGCTGGTGTCGTCTGAACGCTCGGGCGCCGCGCGCGGCGCTGCTGCTCGGCTGCGTAGTGCTGGCGGCGCTGGGTGGCCTGACGTGGCAGCGCAATACCGTCTACCACTCGGAAACGGCTTTCTGGTCGGACGTGCTCGCGAAGAGCCCGGTACGGGCACGCGCCTGGAACAATCTCGGCTACGCGCTGGAGCACGAAGGCGAGGGCGACCCGCGCGCGGCGCGACTCGCCTATGAGCGCGCGATCACCCTGGACCCGGCGGACTACACGCCGCGCTTCAACCGACTGGCCCTGTGCAGGCGGGTGCCCGAAGTCTGCGACACCGGGCGCTGAGAAAAAAAAGCCGAATACGGGAACCCCGTATCCGGCAATGCAGGCCGAAACGACCTGCGGAGGGGAAACCTTGCTGGGCAGAAACCTCAGAGCCGCGAGGACTCGCCGCCGTCGATAACGTATACGGCGCCGGTAGCGAAATCGGATTTGCGCGACGCGAGATAGCACACCAGGGGGCCTATCTCGTCGCTGTCACCCATGCGGCCCGCCGGGATCTTGCGCAGCCTGCGCGTCAGCATTTCCGGCGATTCCAGCACCGCTGCCTGGGCGTCGGTCTCGAAGGCGCCGGGAGCGATCGCGTTGACCTGCACGCCGCTCTTGGCCCATTCGGCCGCCAGGGCCTTGGTGAACTGCAGCAGCGCACCCTTCGATGAGGAGTACGCGACCAGCGTGGCCTTGCCGAGGATCCCGGACGTCGAGGCGACGTTGATGATCTTGCCCGAGCCCTGGGCGAGCATCGTGCGACCGGCAGCCTGCGCGAGCAGCATCGGCGCGGTGACGTTGACCGCCATCACCTGCTGCCACACGGCCGGCGACTGCTCGACGAACCTGCCGGCCGGCGCGATGCCGGCGTTGTTGACCACGATGTCGAGGCGCCCGAACGCATCGAGCGCCTGCTGCGGTAGCGCCGCCACCGCGGCGGCGTCCTGCATGTCGCATTGCACGGCGCGCACGGCGTCCGGGTGCTCAGCCTCGAGCTTGCGCAGTTCGTCGATCGAGCGTGCCACGGCAAGCACGCGCACGCCCTGTTCGAGCAGGGCGACCGCGCTGGAGCGTCCCAGCCCGCGGCTGGCTCCGGTGACGATGGCGACTTGTCCTTCGAGTTCCAGGTCCAGCATCAGACGACTACCTTGGTGAGTTCACGGGCAATCCCGAGGCGCAGCACTTCCGAGGCACCCTCGTAGATGCGCATCGGGCGCGCCTGGCGGTACAGGCGCTCGATCTTCGAGTTGCGCACCAGGCCGAAGCGGCCCATCACCTGGACGCAGCGATCCACCACGCGTCCGGCGGTCTCGCTGGCCGCCAGCTTGGCCATCGACGAGTGCTCGATGGTAGCGCCGGGGTCGGTCTGCGCCATCTGGGCCGCGCGGTAGGTCAGCAGCCGTGCCATCTCGATCTCGGTCCAGCTGTCGGCCAGCAGTTGTGCCACCGGGCCGAGCCGGGCGAGCGGGCGGCCGAACTGCACGCGCGTGCGCGCATGCCGGGTGGCCTCCTCCAGCGCCGCCTGCGCCAGGCCGACGGATGCACCGGCAACCGAGACGCGGAATACCGCGAGCGTTGCAAGCACCAGGGCCAGACCCTCGCCGCGTGCGCCGAGACGCGCCGAGTGCGGCAGCAACACGTTGTCGAATTGCACGTCGCCGAGCACGTGCGGGGCGATCAGTTCCGCGGTCGGCGTCACCGTGACGCCCGCGGCGTCCGCTGGCACCAGCAGCATCGAGTAACCGGAATCCTCGCGCGCGAACACCTCGTAGAAGCCCGCGGCGCCGGCATTCGAAATGTAGGACTTCAGCCCGCTGAGGCGCAGCCCCTGCGGGGTTTCCACCACTTCCGTGGTCACCGACTTCAGGTCGGAACCGGCCTCCGGTTCGGTCAGCGCCAGCCCCGCGAGTACCTCGCCGGAGGCGACGCGCGGCAACCACGTTGCGCGCTGATCGGCGCTCCCGGCCTTGGAGATGGCGAAGCTGCCAATGCCCTGCAGCGCGAACAGCGAGTCGAGGTGCGAGGAGGTGGCCATCAGGGCCTCGCGCACCACGCAGATCGCCAGCGGGTCGACCTGCTCGAAGGCGCCGCCGAACGCCGCGGGCACCATCAGGCGGCTGAGTTCGCTGGCGCGCAGGGCGGCGAGGATCTCCGGGTGCACCGTGCTGCACTCGTCCGCCTCGGCGGCGATGTGCGCGATCGAGGCGGCCAGCTTGCGTGCCTGCGCCTGGATGTCGAGGTATTTTGCGTCGAGCGAAAAGTCCATGGTTGTGTTCCCCTCAGTCCGTCGTGCGCGGCTTGCGTCCGGGGAAGCGTGGCTTGCGCTTCTCCATGAAGGCGGTTGCTCCTTCGATCATGTCCGGCGAGCCTATCGCCTGGACCAGCATGCCCAGGCCGCTCAGGTAGGCATCGCGGCTCTGGTTCCACCAGACGTTGGAACTGATCTTGGCGATCTCGAGGTAGCGGGGGCTCATCGCCAACAACTCATCGGCCCATTTCGTCACCTCGGCCTCGAGCTGGCCCTCGGGTACGACCGCATTGATCCAGCCCAGTTCTAGGGCCTCGCGCGCCTTGTAGCGCCGGCACATGAATGCCACTTCCTTGGCGCGCTTTTCCCCGATGGTCATGGCGAGGAAGTTCGTGCCGCCCAGCACCGGCGCGCTGCCCACGCGCACGCCGGTCTGACCGAAGGTCGCGCTTTCCACCGCGATCGCGAGATCGCAGGCGACCACGAGCTCGTTGCCGCCGCCGGCCGCAGCGCCATTCACGGCGGCGATGACGGGGCGCGGACTGTTGCGGATCGCTTCGTAGACGTGCAGCGAGCCGTAGAACATCTTGCGCAGCGCCGCCGGCTCAGCCCTGCTCAGGTTCGCCAGGTAACCGCCGGCGCAGAAGGCGCGCCCGGCACCGGTGAGCACGATCACACCGCTCTCCGATGCGCCCTCGACCGCGGCGATGAGCTCCCTGGCCATCGCGCCGTCATAGGCGTTCATGCGGTCCGGGCGATTCAGCCGGATCCACGCGACGTCGCCCTTGAGTTCCACTTCTATGTCGGCCACGGAGCGCTCTCCCGGAACTGGTGTTATCGTTGTCTTGCGTCAGCCCGAGGCTGCCCGCGAGCATCGTGAGCGATTATGCGCAGGGATTGAATAAAGTTCAACTATCGATTGACCGCCAGGCGCGCATTTGTTTTCGTGAGCCAGTGGCGATCGATGGCATTGGCGGCGGCAGGAGCCCGGACCCGATCGTCGCGTGCGTTCGACCGGCTTGCGCAAGAGGGTTGACAAGACCGCGTGTGCGTGCCCATTATTTAAATAATATTCAAATAAAGTCTGTCGGTACGCACCACGGCGTGCGCTGACACGAGTTCCCGACCGTCCGTCCCGCAATCAACACGAGAGGAGCTAGCAATGTCCAACGAAAACACCGAGAAGAAGCCCAGTTTCGATCCGGTCAAGCTCGAACAGGTCAACGTGAACGTCGACTACCCGATGGAGCCCGACGAGTTCGAGATACTGTACAAGCACAACTGCTATTGCCACATGGCGCACATCTCGAAGTTTGGCTACCCCATCGTCACGCCGATGTTCTACGTGGTCCTGGAGGACGGTTTCATCTACATCAGCAGCGTGCAGAAGTACCGGGCGAAGATCGATCACCTGATCGCCAATCCCAAGATCTCCGTCAGCATCAGCAACGACGGCTCGAATGCCCGGCGACAGAAGGCCATCCAGATCATCGGCAACGCAGAGGTTTCCTTCGACCAGGAGCTGATGACCAAGGTGCACTGGGCCATCATCGACAAGTACTGGTGGGAACTGAAGGGCAACGAAGAGCTGCGCCAGGCCGCCTTCAAGGGCGTGCACACGCCCAACAGGGCGATCATCAAGGTCATCCCGAACAAGGGTTCGCCGACCTCCTGGGACTTCGGCAAGATGGTCGACAGCTACCAGCGGGGCGTGTGGTTCAACGAGGTCTACAAGATGTGCCAAGTCTACGACGTGCCGCACGACGCCGGTTGAGCCACCGTTTCAATGAACCGGGGGCAGGCCTGTGCCTGCCCTGATTTTTCTCCCGGGAGGCAGTGATGGGACAGTGGGACGACAAGTTCGAGCGCGCCGAGCGCAAGTGGAATTCCTGGCGCATGCAAGAGTACGCGCAGGGCGATCGCGTGCTCTCGCAGATCATCGAGGACAAGGCGCGACAGGAACCCCAACCATGTGGTGTTCCAGTTCCGCGATGACCCGATCACGCTGGGCGAGCTGGACGAGCGCATCAACCGCGCCGCGAACGGCTTCCTCGCGCTCGGCGTCAAGAAGGGCGACAAGGTGGCGATCATGCTGCCCAACTGCCCCGAGTTTCTCTATGCCTGGTTCGGGCTGAACAAGATCGGGGCCGTCGAGGTGCCGATCAACGTCGCGCTGAAGGGTACCGGCCTGGTGCACCAGATTGTGCAGTCAGACAGCGTCGCGCTGGTCGCGGATACGCAATACCTGGACCGCCTGGACCCGGTGTCCGCCGACCTGAAGACCGTGCGCCACGCGATCTGGCTGAAGAGCGATCCTGCGCACGCGGTGCCCGGCTGGCAGGGCATCGAGGCGCTCACGTTCCCGGAGTTGCTCGCGCATTCCGACGCAAAGCCGAACGTCATCGTGCACTTCAGCGACATGGCCTCGATCCTCTATACCTCGGGCACCACCGGCGTGTCCAAGGGCGTGATGATCAGCCACCACTACTGGTACGACGTGTGGTCGCAGTCGGTCAAGTACTCGCGCTACACCGAGGACGACGTGCTCTACACCGGGTTGCCGTTCTTCCACGGCAATGCGCAGGGCATCACGATCGGGCCGGCGATACTCGCCGACGCGAAGGCGGTGATCGTCGAGCGCTTCTCAGCGAGCGCGCTGTGGGACGACTGCAGGCGCTGGAACTGCACCGAGGCGAACTACATCGGCGGCATCATCCCGATCCTGATGAAGGCCGAGCCCGATGCGCGTGACGGCGACAACCCGCTGCGGCTGATGGTGGGAGCGGCGGCGCCGGTGAGCATCTGGCACGACTTCGAGAAGCGCTTCAACACGAAGCTGCTCGAGGTCTACGGCATGACCGAGTGCTACTGCTGCCTGGCGAACCCGATCGACGAGCCGCGCCCCGGTTCCTGCGGCAAGGCCATCACCGGCTGGAACGTCAAGATCGTCGACGACAACGACAACGAGGTCGCGCCGGGTGAATTGGGCGAATTCGTGGCGCAGCCGCAGACGCCGTTCGTCGGGACAGAGGGCTACTACAACAAGCCGGTGGAGACGCTCGAATTCTTCAAGAATTTCTGGATGCACACCGGCGACCTCGGGCGCATGGACAAGGATGGCTACTTCTACTTCGTCGACCGCAAGAAGCAGGCGCTGCGCCGGCGCGGAGAGAACATCTCCTCCTTCGAGGTCGAGGCGGTGATCAACGCGCATCCGGCCGTGCTCGAGTCCTGCGTGGTCGGCGTGCCCTCGGACGTGGGCGAGGAGGAAGTGAAGGCCGTGGTCGTGCTGAAGCCCGGGCAGACGGTGTCCGAGGCGGAGTTGATCGAGTTCTGCGAGCCGCGGCTCGCGTACTTCGCGATCCCGCGCTACATCGCCTTCCGTACCGAGCTGCCGAAGACGCCGAGCGAGCGGGTCGAGAAGTACAAGCTCAAGGTCGAGGGCATCACGCCCGACTGCTGGGACCGCGAGGCCTCCGGCATCAAGCTCAAGCGCTGAGCGTGCCGGTGCTTCCGGTCTCGTTCCCGTGGCGGGGGCGGGGCCGGCAGCATCGCGTTGTGCAGCCAGCAAGGATCGATGCGATGGACATGTACCTGGGTGAAGAAGACCGCATGTTCCGCGATGCCGTGCGCGGCTGGGTTGCGGCCGAGTTCCCCAAGGAGTGGTGCCGCGAGCTCGAGCGGCGCGAGCACGAATTCCCGCACGCGTTCTGGGACAAGCTCACGGCGTTCGGAGCCCACGGCATCGGCATTGCCGAAGAATACGGAGGGCAGGGCGGCACCATCATTACCCAGGCGCTGTTCGCGCGCGAGCTGGCCCGCACCGCTGCCGGCCTCGGCTGGGTGTGGGGCGTGACCTCGTTCTCGGGCAGCAAGGCGATCACTTTCTGCGGCAGCGAGGAGCAGAAGCAGCGCTTCCTGCCCAAGATCGCTGCCGGCGAGCTCAAGACGGCCATGGCCTTTTCCGAGCCCGGCGGCGGTACCGACCTGCTCGGTGGCATGAGGACGACCGCGCGGCGCGTCGAGGGCGGCTGGGTAATCAACGGCGAGAAGATCTGGAGCACCTGCGCCAACGTTGCCGATTACCTGTTCCTGATGGCACGCAGCAATCGCGACGTGCAGAAGCGCTCGGACGGCATCTCGATCTTCTTCGTGCCGCGCACCGCGAAGGGGGTCACCGTCACGGAACTGCCGAAGCTGGGCATGCGCTGCGTGGCATCGTGCAGCGTGCATCTCGACGAGGTGTTCGTGCCCGACGAACTGTTGCTCGGCGAGGAAGGCAAGGGCTGGTACCAGTCGACTCGCACCCTGAACAACGAACGGCTGATGAACGCCGCGACCTGCCTCGGGATGCTCGACGGCGTTATCGAGGACGCGCTGGATCACATGAAGACGCGCCGTGCCTTCGGCAAGACGATCGGCGAGTTCCAGATCCTGCAGCATTACCTGGCCGACATGGCGATGTGGCAGACGCAGGGCGAACTGCTGCTGATGCACACGGCCCGGCTGCAGGCGGAGGGGCTGCCGAGCGCCACCGAGTCGGGGATGGCGAAGGTGCTGTGCTCGGAGTACGTGAGCAAGGCGGCCGACCTCGGCATCCAGATCCTCGGCGGCATGGGCTATTCGGCGGAAACCGACATGCAGCGTTACTGGCGCGATTCGCGCCTGCTGCGCATCGGGCCGATCAGCAACGAGATGGCACGCAACATGATCGCCGAGAGCATGGGGCTGCCGCGCTCGTTCTGATCGGACACCCTGGCACCGCGCGCAGCGAGGTCCCCTGACATGCTGCCAGCAAACCTGATCGAGGCCACGACGCTCGGCGACCTGCTGCTGCGGGCCGCGGCGCGTTGGCCCGAGCGCGAGGCGCTGGCATTTCCGCAGGCGCGGCTGAGCTACGGCGAACTGGCCGAGCGGTCGTGCCTGCGGGCCCGGGCACTCATCGCGACGGGAGTGGAACCGGGCGATCACGTAGGCATCCTGTCACTCAACCTGCCGGAGATGATCGAGGCGATGTTCGCGTGCGCTGTGCGGGGCGGTGGCCGTGTTGCTGAACGCGCGCTACCGTGTCGACGAGCTGCGCTACGTGACAGGTCACGCGGAGCTTCGGCTGCTGTTCACTTCCACCCGCTTCGGGAGTCACGGGGATTTTCCTGCGCTCCTGCGTGCCGCGCTGCCGGCTTTGCCCACGAACGAATCCCGGGCGCCTGGATACGCCACGCCGATGCCGTGTACGGTGGTCGCGCTCGAGCGGGCGCCCGGCTCCGGGCTGCTGTGCGGGGAGGAATTTCTCGCGCGCGCAGCCGATGTGGCGGAGCAGCGGCTCATGGCGCGCCGCGCCCAGGTGGCGCTCGGCGCGCCCAGCATCATGATGTACACCTCGGGCACCACCTCGCATCCCAAGGGCTGTCGTCTCTCGCACGAGGCGGTCGTGCGCAGCGCGCTGGGGATGAACCGGCGCCTCGGCATCACCGGCGAGGACATCATGTGGAACGCGCTGCCGATGTTTCACATGGCCTCCATACTGCCGCTGCTGTCGATGGTGTGGAGCGGCGGTTCCTTCCTCAGCGACGTGCATTTCGATGCCGGTCGCACGCTCGCGCAGATCGTCGAGAAGCGTGCCACGATCCTCTATCCCGCTTTTCCCGCGATCATGGCCGATCTGCTCAATCACCCGGAATTCGACGCACGGCGACTCGACTGCGTGCGCCTGGTCAGCAACGTGGCGCCGCCCGATACGTTGCGCGCCAACATGCGCGCGCTGCCGCGTGCATTGCACGTCAGCGCGTTCGGGATGACGGAGGCCTCGGGCATATCCTGTCACGGCGCGCCCGATGAAGACGACGAGACTCGCGCAACGAGCTGTGGTCGTCCCTACGATGGCGTGCAGATGCGCGTGGTGGATCCGCAGAGCGGACGTGAGCTCGGGACGGGGGAGCGCGGCGAGATGCGCATTCGCGGCTTTTCCCTTTTCGAGGGCTACTACCGGGATCCGGAGCGCACCGCGGAAGCTTTCGACAGCGAAGGTTGGTTCCGAACGGGGGATCTCTGCTCCATCGGCGCAGGCGGACAGGTCTGCTATCACGGCCGTCTCAAGGACCTGCTGAAGATCGGCGGCGAGAATGTGTCGCCGCTCGAGCTGGAGTCCTTTATCGGCACGCACCCGGCGGTACAGATGGTGCAGGTGGTCGGAGTCCCCGATGCGCGGCTGCAGGAGGTTGCGGCGGCGTTCATCCAGTTGCGCCCGGGTTCGTCCGCTTCGGCGGAGGAGATCGTCGCGTTCTGCCGGGGCCGGATCGCCTCGTTCAAGATTCCACGCCATGTACGCTTCGTCAGCGAATGGCCGATGTCGGCCACGAAGATCCAGAAGCATGTGTTGCGGCTGCAACTCGAACGAGAGCTCCAGGCCTAGCACTGACGGCGGTGAGCCCCGCGCGCGGGCGCCAGTCGGCCGCGCCATTGATACCGCTTCAGGCTCAGGGATTGATCAGCACGATCTTGCCCAGCACGGCGCGCGCCTCCATGCGCGCGAGCGCACTGGCACCCTCGCGCATCGGGACGCGCTCGAGCCGTGGCGGCCGCAGGGCCGGGTCCTCGGCGAGCATGGCGACCAGCGTGCGGTAGATCGCGGCGGCCCGCTCGGGAAAGCGCAGCGCATACCCGCCGAAGTTCACGCCGAGCAGCGTGGCGCCCTTCAGCAGCACCAGGTTGGCCGCGATGGCGGGAATGCTGCCGCTGGCAAAGCCCACCACCAGGTGGCGGCCACCCCACGCAAGGCTGCCCAGTGCCGTCTCGGTGGCCGAACCTCCGACCGGGTCGATGGGGAGGTTCACGCCGCCGCGCGTGCCCGTGCGCTCGCGCAGCGCGGTGCGCAGTTCCTCGCGGCCGCAGTCGATCACATCGTCGGCGCCGCAGGCGCGTGCGAATTCAGCCTTTGCGGCATCGCCGACGACGGCTATTACCGTCGCGCCGCGGCTTTTCGCCAGCTGGACGCTGGCGCTGCCCACGCCGCCCGCAGCGCCCAGCACGAGCACCAGCTCGCCGGCGCGCAGACCGGCCAGCGTGTCGAGCGCATACCAGGCCGTGCCGTAGACAGAGGGTATGCAGGCCGCCACATCGGCCGGCAGCCGCGCGTCGCCGTGAAAGGCATGCTCGGCGCGCACGTTCACGTATTCGCTGAAGCCGCCGAACTCCGGCATCACGGCCGCCACGCGATCGCCGCGCGCAAAGCCGCGCACCGACGCGCCGGCCTCGATTACCTCGCCCGCAATCTCCATGCCGGGGACCAGCGGCAGCGGCGGGCGGATCTGGTACTTGCCGCGCGTGAGCAGCACGTCGCCGAAATTGACGCCCGCAGCGTCGACGCGAACCCGGAGTTCCGTGGCTCCCGGCGGCGGCAGTTCATGCGCCTGCCAGCTCAGGGCCTGCGGCCCGTCGAGGGAGTGGCAGAGCAGGGCGTTCACGCGCCACGCGGCCTGAACTTCGGTACGGTCATCTGCTCGGACCATTGCTCGAACGTCACCTCCACCGGCATGCCGATCGAGATGTCGGCGGCATCGCAACCGATCACGTTGCTCATCATCGTCGGCCCCTCGGCCAGCGCGATCAGCGCGACGATGTAAGGCGTATCCGCGGCGTAGGCCTGTGATACCGGGCGGCGCACCACGGTGTAGCTGGCGACCGTGCCGTGACCGCTGGCGCGCACCCATGCCAGCGCCTCGCTGTTGCAGTGGCAGCACATCATGCGCGGGTAGAACTGGTGCTCGCCGCAGCCGCTGCATCGCTGCAGCAGCAGCTCGCCGTTGCGGCAACCGTCCCAGTACGGCTGCGACTCCTGCGTGGGACGCGGGAAGTTCTTGCCGGCGTGCTCCGTCATCAGTCCCGCTCCCTGCCCAGGATGATCGTGGTATGGCTCGACATGATGCCGCCCTGCGCGTGGACGAGCGCGGTCCGGGCGTTCGCGACCTGTCTCGCGCGCACGGCGGCGTGGCGCAATTGCAGCACCGTTTCGGTGAGCGCGAACATCGATCCCGGGTTGCCCGGGTGACAGTGCGAGAGCAGGCCGCCGTGCGTGTTCACGGGCAGCGCGCCGCCGGGCCCGATCGCGCCGGAGGCGGCGAAGGCACCGCCTTCGCCCTTGGGGCAGAACCCCAGGTCCTCGAGCTCCACCACCACCGTCGGCGTGAAACAGTCGTAGAGCTGGGCGAGATCCATGTCCCGCGGTCCGAGGCCAGCCATCGCGTAGGCACGCTCGCCGGACTCGCGCGCCGCCGACGTCGTGAGACTGTGCGCCTGGCTGATGTGCTCGTGGCCATGGCCTTCCCCGACGCCCAGGAGATAGACCGGAGCGTGCGGAAAGTCGCGGGCGCGTTCGGCCGAGGTCACGACGACAGCCGAGCCGCCGTCGGAGACCAGCGAGCAATCGAGCAGGTGCAGCGGGTCGGCGATCAGG
Source organism: Gammaproteobacteria bacterium (assembly GCA_016718385.1). GTDB lineage: Bacteria > Pseudomonadota > Gammaproteobacteria > Pseudomonadales > UBA5518 > UBA5518. The sequence continues at coordinate 349,050 of JADKDK010000002.1, read as the reverse complement.
CGCGAGTTCAGCACGTCATCGACCGTGATGAGCTCGCGCATCTGTGCCGAGGGGTTGAGATGCGCGTGCTCGCGGCAGGCAACCGCCACCGCAGCGAACTGTTCCTCGGTGGTGCCGTAGCGCGCCATGTGCGCGCGCGCGATCAGCGCGTAGAACGCCGGCACCGTCGGCCCGTAGGGCGATTCGAACTGGGCGTGACCGGCGGAGGACTGCGTCTTCATGGCCTGCTCGCGCGAAAGCCCGCTGCGCAGGCTGTCGGCCATCGTGATCAGCACCGTGTGGCACATGCCGGTGGCTATCGCCGAGGCTGCCTGGTGAAGGACCGAAAACGTGGTGCCGCCTCCCGTGGCTGCGCTCATGCAGTAGCGCGGGAAGATCTGCAGGTACTCGGCGATGGCCTCCGCGTGGTACATGTACGGCTCGGCCATGGAGTTGCAGGTAATCAGGCCGTCGACCTGGTCCTTGCGGATGCCGGCGTCGGCCAGGGCTCGGCGCGCCGCATCGACACAGAGCTGTGTCGCGCTCAGGTGCGCTATCACGCCCACTGGAGTATCTGCCGCGCCCACGATGGCGATGGCGCCACGCAAGGGATGCATATCGGCGCTCTCCAGATCGGTGTGCCCGTTTAGCCCTTGCGCCCGACCGGCCCGGTGGGCGGGAACCGAATATAGCGGCAAATTGAATAGCATTCAATTCTGGACTACGCTTTGCCGGATAAACCGCGCTGCTCGGCGGTCCAGCGTTCGGATCAGCCGTGCAGCAGCGTGTCGATGGCTATTTCGCGTCTGCGGCATCGCGCCCCGATGCGCGCCGATCGCGCGGATAATGCGGAGTTGGACGGGAATCGGCTGCGGTGGAGAGAGATGGACGCGAAGGCGGAAGCGGTAAAGAACCCCGTGTGCCGAGGCAAGGCGCGTGGCCGTCCCGGCGAAGGCGACACGTGCGGAGCGCCGCGCGGCGAGCGCGCCGCAAGGCGATATTGCGCGCATTGCATGGCTGCGTGATCAGCAAGGGCTACTCCAAGACCACGCTCGCCGACGTGGCGGAGGCGGCGGGAATGTATCCGAGTCACCTGCTGTATTACTTCAATGGCAAGGACGCGATCCTCGAGCATTATTTCCAGGACGTCTCGGACAAGATCGTCTCGCGTCTCGAGTCCGTCAGGCGCGAGAGTCCGGAGCGGCAGATCGAACTGCTGGCCAACCTGTTCTTTGCCGGTGAAGGCATCAAGAAGACCGAGATCGGCTTCATGCTCGAGTGCTTCGGGGTCGCTGTGAACGACAGCGTGCTGCGGGAAGAAAAGGCCGGGCTCGACCGCCAGTGCAAGGACTATCTGCACGAGTTGTTCCAGCAGTCGCCGGGCCGGATCATGAAGGACGCGCGCGATTGCGCCGAGATCGCCTACGCGATGCTGATCGGTTTGCGCTCGGCGGTCTATTTCGACGAGAAGCTGGATCTGCCGGACGCCTACCGGCTGTTCCATTCGGCCGTGCCGTGCTGCACATGGCCGGCTACGCGACTGTCAGCTGAGGTTGGTGTCAGCTCGCCGCCGCAGGGCGACCCCTGGAGCAAGTCGACGAACTTCCCGGTATCGAAGTAGAAAGGCCGGATCTCCTTCACACGGCCGTTTTCCAGTCGCCAGACCTCTGCGATCGGCATGCACAAGGCCCCGCCGTCTGCTTTGGAGCGCGCGTGCATCGTTGCCAGCACGACAACGTATTCGCCGTCGCCGATCAGTTGTTCGACTTCCACCCGGGTGTCGCGCCACAGCAGGAACACGCGCCGCACCAGGGCCTGGAACGCCGCAAACCCGACGTGACGACCGCCGAACGGCAGTGAATCGGCCTCGGTGACTATCACCTCGGGGTCGAGTATCGCGGCCATGGCGCCCTGGTCATTCGCGGCCGCGGCGGTGAAGAAGTCGGCGACGATCGACTTGTTGTTCATGTGCAGTCAGCTGCTCTGTTGCGGGCTGGCCAATGATCGGCCACTTGCGTGCAGCGGGCAACAGGGCAGGCGATGGTGTGCGGCTGGCCGGGTGCGCTTGACACTCCGCGCCGCGCACCGCAGAATTTGAAAAGTATTCAAATGAGTGGATGCTGGAATCATCGCGGAGGGTCGGTCCGGTGACGCAACTCGGGATCTCGTCGTTCGGTGTGTACCTGCCGAGGCAGCGCCTGGCCCGCAGCGCCATCGCCCAGGCTCATGCATGGGCCTTCCCCAACCTCCAGGGGATGGCCAGGGGAGCGCGCGCCTACGGCAGTTTCGACGAGGACAGCATCACCATGGGCGTGGCCGCCGCGCGCGAGGCCTTGCGTCCGGTCGCCCCGCAGGGGGCCGTGGCGGAACTGCATTTCGCCTCGACCACCCTGCCTTTCCTCGACCGCCAGAACGCCACGGTGATCGGCGAGGCGCTCGGTCTCGGTGGCGACCTTCACACAACGGATGCCACCGGCTCGCAGCGCGCCGGCACGGGCGCGCTGATCCACGCGCTGCGCGCAGAAGGGCCGGCACTCGTGATCGGCGCCGACAGGCCGCTGACGAAACCCGGCAGCGCGCAGGAGATGGTGGCCGGTGACGGCGCGGCGGCGTTGCTGCTCGGCAGCGACGATGTGGTGGCACGGTTTCTCGGCGCGCATTCGCTGGCCAGCGACCTGGTCGATCACTATCGCGGCGCCCAGGCGAGGTACGACTACGTACTCGAGGAACGCTGGGTGCGCGAGGAGGGCTACCTGAAGACGGTGCCGAGGGCGGTGGCCGCCCTGCTGGCGAAGACCGGGCTCGCGCCCGGCGACATCGACCGCTTCGTGCTCGGCGCCATGCAGGGTGGCGCGGCGAAGGCCGTGGCGAAGAAATGCGGCATTGCCGAGACGGCAGTGCATCCGGGGCTGGTCGACAAGTGCGGCTACAGCGGCTGCGCCTATCCGCTGGCGATGCTGTGCGACGCGTTGCAGGCGGCCGCGCCCGGGGAACGTATCCTGCTGCTCGGCTTCGGGCAGGGCTGCGATGCCCTGCTGTTCGAGGCCACGGAGCGGATCAGCGAGGTTCGCGCGTTCCACGGCGTCGAGGCGGCCCTGCGCTCGGGACGCTGCGACGACAACTACCTGCGCTTCCTCGCGTTCAACCGGCTGATAGACCTCGACCTGGGGATGCGCGAGGAGCGCGACACGCGCACCGCGCAGTCGGCGCACTTCCGTGCGCGCGCAACGATCACCGGCTTCACGGGCGGGCGCTGTACGGCCTGCGGAACGCTGCAGTTCCCGAGGACGCGGTTCTGCGTGAACCCCGACTGCAAGCGGCCCGGCACGCAGGTCGAGGAGCCGTTGCGCGAGAAGCTCGGCCAGGTCAAGTCCTTCACCGAGGACTGGCTGGCTCTGTCGCGCAATCCGCCCCTCATGTACGGCAACGTGCGTTTCGACGACAAGGCCGTGCTGATGATGGAGTTCACGGGCTTCGCACCGGGCGAACTGGTTATCGGCACGCCGGTTCGCATGGAGTTTCGCATCAAGGATTTCGACAGCCTGCGCGGGTTTCATCGCTACTTCTGGAAGGCGGCGCCGGTTCCGGGCGCCGCCTGAAGCGTATCGCCTGAAAAGGACAACAGCATGGCAACGGGCATCAAGGACAAGGTAGCGATCATCGGCATGGGCTGCAGCCGCTTCGGCGAGCGCTGGGACTGCGGCGCGGACGACCTGATCCTGGAAGCCTATGACGAATGCCTCGCGGACGCCGGCATCGAGACGCCACAGATCGAGGCCGCCTGGCTCGGGCTCTGCTACGACGAGCACAGCCTGAGCAAGTCGGCGCTGTCGCTGTCGCAGACGCTGCGCCTCGCCAACGTGCCGGTCACGCGGGTGGAGAACCTGTGTGCGACCGGATCGGAAGCATTGCGCGGCGCCGTCTACGCGGTTGCCGCCGGCGCCTGCGATATCGCGCTGGCGGTGGGCGTCGAGAAACTGAAGGACACCGGCTTCGGCGGCCTGCCGCCGCGCGCGATGGGCACCTTCGAGGATCTGTGGCTGCCCGGCATCACGGCGCCGGGATCGTTCGCGCAGATGTGCATCGCTTACGCACACAACCACGGCATCGCGATGGAGCAATTGAAGGAGGCGATGGCGCACGTGTCGTGGAAGAGCCACGAGAACGGCGCGCTGAACCCGAAGGCTCACCTGCGCAACCGCGTGGCGAAGGAGAAGATGCTCGCCGCGCCGATGATCGCCTGGCCGCTGGGGCTGTTCGACTGCTGCGGCGTCAGCGATGGCGCAGCGTGCGCGATCGTCACCACGCCGGAAATTGCCCGCCGCATGGGCAAGGGCGATAACCTCGTCAGCATCAAGGCGATGCAGCTCGCGCTCAGCAACGGCGCCGAGATGTTCCACGATACCTGGGATGGCAGCCACGCGATGACCGCGCGCCTGGCCGCGCGCCGCGCCTACCGCGAGGCGGGCATCGCGGACCCGCTCGAGGAACTCGACCTGGTCGAGGTGCACGATTGCTTCTCGATCACCGAGCTGATCACGATGGAGGACCTGGGACTGGCGCAAGTGGGGCAGGGCTGGCGGGACGTGCTGGCCGGCAAGTTCGACCGCGACGGCGAGCTGCCGTGCAACGTCGATGGCGGCCTGAAATGCTTCGGTCATCCGCTGGGCGCCACGGGGTTGCGCATGGCCTACGAGATCTACCTGCAGATCCACGGGCGCGCCGGCGAGCGCCAGCTGGTCGACCCGAAACTGGGCCTGACGCATAATCTTGGCGGCTTTCCCAACCGTAATGTCGCCAGCGTCGCAATCGTCGGGCGCCATGACCTGGACAACTGAGGAGCGGGCGTGAACAGTTTCAATTTCGAACCGCTGGCGCTTCCGGCGCAAACCGCGGGGCTGCGCCGGGAAGTGCGCGAATTCCTGCGCGAGGAACTCGCGGGCATGACGCCGCGCGAGCGCGCGCATACCTGGCAGGGCTTCGATGCCGGGTTCAGCCGCAAGCTCGGCGAGAAGGGATGGATCGGGATGACCTGGCCGCGCGAGTACGGCGGCCAGGAGCGCAGCGTGCTGGAGCGCTACGTATTGCTCGAGGAACTGCTGGCCGCGGGTGCGCCGGTCGCCGCGCACTGGATCGCCGACCGCCAGAGCGGCACGCTGCTGTTGCGCTTCGGCCGCGAGGAGGTGCGCCGGCGCTACCTGCCGGCGATGGCGTGCGGCGAGCTGTTCTGCTGCATCGGCATGAGCGAGCCAAATTCGGGGTCCGACCTGGCCTCGATCAGGACCCGCGCCACGCGCGTCGACGGGGGCTGGAAGGTCAACGGTTCCAAGCTGTGGACCACCAACGCCGACAAGGCGCACCTGATGATCGCGCTGGTGCGCACCAGCAGGGAAGAAGACAGCCGCCACGCCGGGCTCAGCCAGTTCATCATCGAGCTGTCCAGTCCGGGCGTCACGGTGAAACCGGTGGTCGACCACACCGGCGCGGCGCATTTCGGCGAGGTGTTTTTCAGCGACGTCTTCGTCGCCGACGAGATGCTGCTCGGCAACGAGGGAGACGGCTGGGCGCAGGTCAATGCGGAACTGGCGCTCGAGCGCAGCGGGCCGGAGCGTTATCTCAGCAGCTACCGTCTGCTCGAGGAACTGGTGGCGGCCGCCGGACCCGACCCCTCGCCCCGGCTCACGGAACTGATAGGCGAGCTCACGGCGGAGCTGTGGACGCTGCGCCAGATGTCGCTATCGGTCGCGGGACAGCTCGCCGGGGGCGGCACACCCGCGCTCGAGGCGGCCATCGTGAAGGATCTCGGTGCGCGCTTCGAACAGGAGCTGCCGCCGCTGGTGCAGGCCGCGCTGGACGACGAGGCCCTCGGGTCCTCGGGCACGGCGCTGCAGGATGTGCTGGACTACCTGCTGCGGGCATCGCCGGCGTTCTCGCTGCGCGGCGGCACCCGCGAAATCCTGCGCGGCATCATCGCCAAGGGGCTCGGACTCAGATGAACGAACAGCAACGCATGCTCGCCGATACGGTCGGGCGCCTGTTTCCGGGGATCGCGGCAGAGCAGCGCGGGCACGGCGCGCGCGGGGACTTCGCCGGCGCGTGGGAGCGCGTGCGCGAGCTCGGCATCGACGAGGTGCTGGTACCGGAGGAGGCGGGCGGCTTCGGCGGGAACTGGCAGGATGCGGCGGTCGTGATGCATGCCTGCGGCCAGCACGCGCTGCCGCTGCCGGTCGCAGAGACGCTGGTGGCGCGCAAGCTGCTCTGCGGCACCGACATTGCCGCGCCGCCCGGGGCCGCGATCACCCTTGCCGCGTGCGCCGGAGCAAGCGTTGCACCGGGGGGCGTGACGCTGCGCCTCTCCAGTGTGCCCTGGGGCGGGGGCGAGGCCTGCGTACTGACCGCTTTCGAGCACGAGGGCGTGGAATACCTCGCGCTGTACGACACCGCGGCCGCGTCGCAGCGGCGCGCGCGCGATTGCGCCGCCAGCGAACCGCGCTTCGATCTGGTGCTCGACGAGAGCGCGCTGCTGGCGTCCTGCCGCTGCGAGCACGCACGGCGCGACCTGCGCGCCTGCGGCGCATTGCTGCGCGCGGTGCAGACGGGTGGCGCACTGCAGGGAGCGCTCGCGCTGACCATCGCGCACGTCAACGAGCGCGTGCAGTTCGGGCGCGCACTGAGCAAGTTCCAGGTCGTGCAGCACCAGCTGGCGCTGCTGGCCGAGGAGGCCGCCGCGGTGAGCTGCGCGGCGGGAGCTGCCTGCCTTGCCGCCGATACGGGCGATGCCACCCTGGCGATCGCCTGCGCGAAGCTGCGTGCCAACCGCTCCGTGCACCAGGCCACCTCGATCGCGCACCAGTTGCACGGCGCGATCGGCTTCACGCGCGAGCACGCGCTGCACCATTTCACGCAGCGCCTGTGGGCGTGGCGCTCCGATTTCGGCAACGACCGTTTCTGGGCGGACAGCCTGGGACGGATGGTGACGCGCGGTGGCGCCTCGAACCTGTGGAGCCGGGTCACCGGCTGAAAGGGAACGTAACGATGATCGACATGCCGGAGCTCACCGACGCGCGTCTCAGGCTGGACGACGCCGGTGTCGCCACGCTGACCCTGGCGCGCGACGATGTCCGCAACGCCCTGACCGGCACCGGTCTGATTCCCGACATCGTGAATACCTGCGACTGGATCAACCGCAACCGCGCGGTCGGCGCACTGGTGCTCACCGGGGATGGCAGGGCCTTTTCCTCGGGCGGCAACATCAACGGGATGCGCGACACCAGGGGGGGGCTTGCTCCCGAATGGGCCCCTCGCGGGGCCCATTTCTTTGGTTCGCGAAAAGGTTGCGCCGTGCTGGCACGCGGCTTGCTGTTGCACCGTGAATCGGGACGACGACGGAAAATTGGCGCGACAGCAGCATGGCGGTATCGGCAGCAACCACACCCGTGGGCGAGGGAATCGGCCTGGCGCCCCTGGCGGAAATCGCCGCGGCGCTCGCGCTCGTGGTGGTGGTGATCTTCGCGATCGCCTGGGTGCTGCGCCGGCTGCAGGTCGGTGGTGTGGCCGGGGGCGGGCAGATGAAGGTGGTGGCCGGGCTTGCGCTCGGGCCGCGTGAGCGGGTGCTGGTGCTCGATGTCGGCGGCACACAGCTGCTGCTCGGGGTCACGCCGACGCAGATCACGCGCCTGCACGAATTCCCCGACCCGGTGATCAAGGTCCAGCCGGGCAGCGGCGACTTCGCGTTGCGCTTGCGCCAGGCGCTCGGCCGGGGCGAGTCGTCGTGAGGCTCCGCGCGGGGCGGCTCGGCGCCGCAGCGTGGCTGCTGGCCGCGCTGCTGTTGCTGCCCGGACTCGCGCTGGCGCAGACCGGCGCTGCCTCGATTCTAGATGCCGGCGGCGCGCTCGGCGTGCCGGCGATGAAGGTCACCACCAATCCCGACGGCAGCCAGGACTACACGGTCACGATCCAGATCCTGGCGCTGATGACGGCGCTGACGCTGCTGCCGGCGCTGCTGATGATGGTGACCGCCTTCACGCGCATCATCGTGGTGTTCGCGATCCTGCGCCAGGCGCTCGGCCTTGCAGCAGACGCCCTCGAACCAGATCCTGCTGGGGCTGGCGCTGTTCCTCACGCTGTTCGTGATGCAGCCGGTGCTGGATGTGGCCGACGAACAGGCGTTGCAGCCCTACCTGCGCGAGGAGATCGGCGCGCGCGAGGCGCTGGAGCGCGTGCGCGAACCTTTCGCCAGGTTCATGCTGGCACAGACGCGCGAGAGCGATCTCGACATGTTCCTGCGCATCTCGGGCACCGGCCCGGTGGCCGGGCCCGAAGCCGTGCCGTTCATGGTGCTGGCGCCGGCTTTCGTGACCAGCGAGCTGAAAACCGCGTTCCAGATCGGTTTCCTGCTGTTCGTCCCGTTCCTGGTGATCGACCTCGTGGTCGCCAGCGTGCTGATGGCGATGGGCATGATGATGCTCTCGCCGATGATCATCTCGCTGCCGTTCAAGATCATGCTGTTCGTGCTGGTGGACGGCTGGGCGCTGGTCATCGGCTCGCTGGCCTCGAGCTTCGCAATCTAGGGAGGGGTGCCACGATGAGCCCCGACATGATGGTGCAGCTGCTCGGCGAGGGCTTCCTGCTGATCGTGCTGATGGTGAGCGTGCTGATCGTGCCCAGTCTCGTGGTGGGCCTGGTGGTCAGCGTGTTCCAGGCCGCCACGCAGATCAACGAGCAGACGCTGAGCTTCCTGCCGCGCCTGCTGACAACCCTGGTCACGGTGATGGCGGCCGGACCCTGGCTGCTGGCGCGGCTCATCGAGTTCACGCGGCACGTCACCGACACCTTCGCGCTGGTGCTCGCCTGAAGCCATGATCGATCTCGCGCTGCCCGCGCTGTCGCAATGGCTGGGCGCGTGGCTGTTCCCGCTGTTTCGCCTGAGCGGCTTTTTCCTGGTCGCGCCGGTGTTCGGCATGCAGCTGGTGCCGGCGCGGATCCGGCTGGGGCTCGCGCTGCTGGTGACCGCACTGCTGGTGCCGCTGCTTCCCGCGCTGCCCGCCTTCGATCCTCTGTCGCCGGCGACGATGCTGCTGATCGCGCAGGAGCTGCTGATCGGCCTCGGGCTCGGCTTCGCGATGCAGCTGTTCTACCAGGTCTTCGTGATGGGCGCGCAGCTGATGGCGATGCAGATGTCGCTCGGTTTCGCCTCGATGGTCGATCCGGCCAACGGCATCAGCGTCACGGTGCTGGCGCAATATTTCACGGTGCTGCTGACGCTGGTGTTTCTCGCCAGCAACGGTCATCTCGCGATGCTCGAGGTGCTGCTGGAGAGCTTCCGCTACCTGCCGGCAGGGTCAGGGGCCTTCGGTCCCGAGCCGAGCTGGACCCTGGTGTCGGCGGCATCGTGGCTGTTCCTGAGCGGCTTGCTGCTCGCGTTGCCCACCGTGATCGCGCTGCTGGTCGTGAACCTTGGCTTCGGCGTGATGACGCGCGCCGCGCCGCAGCTGAATGTGTTCTCGCTCGGCTTCCCGGTCTCGATGGTGTTCGGGCTGTTCATCGTCTGGGCCAGCATGCGCGAGTTCATGCCGCGCTTCGACATGCTGTCGGCGCAGGCCTTCGCGCTGATGCGCCAGCTGGCCGGCGTGCCGTAAGAGGTCGCGCACCCCGATGTGTGGTGCGCGGACATTCTCCCCCGGTCGGAGAGCGGAACAACAATCCCGCCGATCAAGGTGAGTGCCGGCGCCGCCACGCGCTCGGTGTCTGGCCGTATCGGCGGCGGAAGGCGCTGCTGAAATGCGCGGGATCGGTGAAGCCGCAATCCAGTGCGATCCTGGTGATCGTCCGGTGCGCATCGGGATCGCTCTCCAGCGCGCGGCAGGCACGCTGCAGGCGCGCATCGCGCACATGCCGCGAGAAACTGCTTCCCGACGCGCTCATCAGCCGGTGCACATAACGCGTCGACATCCCGCAGGCAGCCGCCGCGAAGGCCACGTCGAGCAGAGGATCCGCGAGATGGGACTCGATGCAGTCTAACAGACGCAACCGGCGCAGTTCGCTGCGCCGCGGAGTCGTGCCGACACCTTCGGCGACGCCGAACACCAGCCCGCCGGTCAGGCTGAGCAACGCATCCACCAGTGCGGCGCGCTGTCCGTCGGTGATCGCATGGCGCTGCCGCCAGACCGACAATACGAAGTCCCGGACGATACGCGCCTGCCCGTCGTCCGCGCATAGCGGAGAGGCCAATCGACTGCGCAGAACGGCATGGCGGCGTCCGAGCAGCGCCTTGGGTATGCGCACGTTGAGCAGCCACGAGCCGGGCTCGAGGCTGCGCCAGTGCGGCATCTCGCTGTCCAGGATCACCAGCTGGCCGGCCGGTGCACGCAATTCCTGGTCGCATTGCCCCACGCGGAAATCTCCGCGCAACTGCAACGGCAGGTACCAGGACTCCGGTGCCTGCGGGCTCGGTTGCGTAACCGCCAGTCGCTGGGCCGAGATAGCGCGTATCTCGGCGAATTCGATGTGGTCCAGAGACCAGTTGCGGTAGCGGGCGCGAAACGGCCCGGCGGCGGGATCGGTCGCGATCGACACCCCGGGATAAAGCCGACCCAGGAAGCGTTGCCATTGCGAGGCATCGCGCCACTCCCCTCGACTCGATTCCGTCGCCATGTTGCGGATACCCATGCGCCTCGAATGCGCTCACCGTAGCCGCAATGCGGTCAGCCTGTCGATCCTTGGGGCTCGATACGCGCCAGAGAGATGCCGAATCCGCACTGTGCCGTGGTTCGGAGCACGAACTCCTGGTAACGGCGGAACAGTCCGCCCAGATGTGCATCGATTTCCGCCTGGCTGTAATCAAGCGCATGCTGACAGGCCACTCCGCAGGCGGTTGCCCGGGCCAGCGCAGCTTCGGCATCGGCCACGTCGAAATAGACGTTCATGACCCCCTCACCGTGCTGCGTCAAAAAGCCCGACACCGCACTGTCGTGCTCGCGCCCCGGCAAGGGGGCGCACAGTTCGATGCCGACGTTCCATGCAATGGCAACGGCGATGCCGAACGGGGCGCCAGTCCAGTTCGCGTCGCGAAACTCGGCGCCCAGCAGTTCGTGGTAATAACGCTTGGCGGCTTCGATGTCACGCACCGCCACGATGATCCGGTTCACTCCCCTGACGCTCATCCGATCCTCCGGTTGTCGTTGTCGTGAGCGGATGAACAACCACCCGCCGCGGCTGTGGATGATGCGCGCGAAATCCCACGACTGCCATTCCAGGAGCGAACGGAAGCTGTTGCGGATGTGCACAGACCTTCCTTTGGCGAAGACCATTGTTCGGCCAGAGACCGAACCTGCGCGGACATTCGTTCGGCTGTGGTCCGCCTTCAGATGGTGTCGCAAGAGCCATCCGGTTGCGGGCGAGCGGCCTGGTGCGTCGCTGGCTGTGCTGCCCGCCATTGTCCTGCGGGGCACGCACGAGTACGTCCCTGCAGCTCCGCGCCGCGTTCTGCGGCGCAAGGCTCCGTAAGCCAACAGCGGGCAGCACAGCCGCTCGGTCGAGCTCGCAGCGCATCGAGCAAATTCCGGAATACGCGCCTTTTTGACGACTTCCACCACGGCGATACGCCGGATTGTCGGGTCGCTATCCAGAGCACGGATGGGTTTGCGACACCGCTCTTCGAGCGGACACTGTCCGGATGAATCTGGACCTACGGGGGGGCAGTTCCCGCAGAGGGGCCAGTTTGATGGGAGCGGCGGCGCCGCTCAGTAGCTCGTCAGGCGGTTCAGGCCGTTCAGTGCGGCGATGCGGTAGGCCTCGGCCATCGTGGGGTAGTTGAACGTGGTCTCGATGAAATAGCGCACGGTGTTGCGCGGCGCCGGCTGCTTCATGATCGCCTGGCCGATGTGGATGATCTCGGTGGCCTCGGCGCCGAAGCAGTGCACGCCGAGGATCTCCAGCGTGTCGATGTGGAACAGCAGCTTCAGCATGCCCACGTCCTCGCCACTGATCTGCGCCCGCGCCGTCTCCTTGAAGAAGGCGCGGCCGATCTCGTAGGGGATGCGTGCCGCGGTTAGCTCGCGCTCGGTGGCGCCCACCGAGCTGATCTCGGGCAGCGTATAGATGCCGGTGGGTGTGTCGTCGACGTGGCGCGTGTGTTCCTTGCCGCGCGCGGCTGCCGCGGCCGAGCGGCCCTGGTCGTAGGCCGCGCTCGCGAGGCTGGGGGCACCGATCACGTCGCCGACGGCGAATACGCCGGGAACAGAAGTCTCGTAGCGCGCATCGACGTTCAGCAAGCCGCGCGAATCGGGCTGCAGGCCGATGTTGTGCAGTTCCAGGCGGTCGGTATTTCCGGTGCGGCCGTTGCACCACAGCAGCGCCTCGCCCTGCAGGCGCTTGCCCGAGCGCAGGTGCAGCGTGACGCCGTGCGCCGAGGCTTCGAGCCGATCGTATTCCTCGCCGTGGCGGATCACCGCGCCCTGTGTGCGCAGGTGATACGACAGCGCATCGGAGATCTCGTCGTCGAGATAGGAGAGCAGCTGGTCACGTGTGTTGATCAGGTCGACCTTGACCCCCAGCGCGGAGAAGATCGAGGCGTATTCGCAGCCGATGACGCCCGCGCCGTAGATCAGCAGGCGACGCGGCGTGTGCGGCATGGCGAGGATGGTATCGCTGTCGAATACCGTCGGGTGCGCGAAGTCGATGTCCGCGGGACGGTAGGGACGCGAGCCGGTCGCGATCACGACTTTCGGAGCGCGCAGGATCTCGACGGCGCCGTCGGGCAGCGTCACGCGCACCGTGTTGGCATCGATGAACGAGGCCACCCCGAAATACATCGCAATGCGGTTCTTCGCGTAGTACTGCGAGCGCATGGCGACCTGGCGGCGGATCACCGTGCCGGCGTTCTGCAGCAGGGTCTGGAAGGAGATGCGGCTGGGCTCGCCGATGGCGCGGAATATCGCGTTGGTGTTGTAGCGCGTCAGGTCCTTGACCGCGTGTCGCAGCGCCTTGGACGGGATCGTGCCGCTGTGGGTGCAACCGCCGCCGACCATGCGACGGTCCTCGATCACCGCGGCGCGCAGGCCGTGCTTGGCCGCGTTCAGCGCCGCGGATTCGCCCGCCGGGCCGCTGCCGATCACCAGCAAATCGAACTTGAATGCATCCATCGCGGGCCGCCGGGCAAAGCCGATTATATAGACGCTCTGCCCGGCGGCTGTCCAACGGGGCGCGCGTGATTACTGCGCGGGCGGCGTCGGCGCGGGTGCCTCGGCAGCGCGCGGTCCCGTGCCCGGGCCGCCGGGACCGCGATGCGCGCGGCGCCGCTCCTGCATCTCCTGCCTGTGGGCGACGTGCCTCGCGTACTGCTCCTCGCTCAGCACCTTTTTCAGCGCCGCATCGCGTTCTGCGGCGATCTTGCCGATGGCCTCCTGGTGCGCCGCACGCATGGCTTCCTGCTGCTTGCGCTGCTGCTCGAACTGCGTGGCGAAGCGCTGGTTGATCTGCTCCACCTCCGTTACCTGCTCCGGCGACAGCCCCAGGTTGGTGGTCATGCGCCGGGTCATCGTGGCGGGATCCATGTGCCGCGGGCTCATGCGCGACGCAGGAGCAGGCGCGGATTGCGCCCCGGCCGGGGAATCGGCGGCCTGTGTGTTGCCGGCGAGCGCGAGCAGCAGGATCAGTGGCAGGGCCTTCTTGCTGAGAGTATCCATGGTTCCTCCGTTGCTTGATGCTGCGTCGCGATCAGGGATATCGCGGCGCATTGTCGATGAGACGCGCGAAGCGACGGGAATCCTGCGGTGGGCGGCGCCGATGGCCACGATGGTCTGCGTGCACGGATCTTGCAGAACCGATGGACTGTCAATTTTCGGGCGCGCGGATGGCCGAGGAAGATACCGGTCAGGAAAAAACCGAGGAGGCGACGCCGCGCCGGCTCGAGCGTGCGCGCGAGGAGGGGCAGGTGGCACGCTCGCGCGAGCTGAGCACGGCCGCGATCCTGCTGGCGGGCTCGGTCGCGCTTCTTGTCTTCGGCAACGCGCTGGGGTCGGGCCTGCTCGGGATAGGCCGCGATGCCTTGCGCTTCGACCGCCGCGCCATCCAGGACCCCGATGCGATGCTGTTGCAGCTGGGCTCGGCCAGCGCGGAGGCGCTGTGGATGCTGGCGCCGGTGTTCATCCTCCTGCTGCTCGCCGCCGTGCTCGGCCCCGCGGCGCTCGGTGGCTGGGTCTTCAGCACGAGCGCGCTGGCACCGAAGTTCGAGCGGCTGGATCCGGTGCGGGGCCTGCAGCGGATGTTCTCGGTGCGCTCCCTCGTCGAGTTGCTCAAGGCGATCGCCAAGGTGCTGCTGGTGGGGACGATCACGGTGCTGCTGCTGTGGACGCTGCGCGGCGAGCTCGCGGCCATGGCGATGCAGCCGCTGGAGCCGGCGATCCACCATGCCGTGACGATGCTGGGCTGGTCGGGGCTCGCGCTCAGCGCCTCGACGCTGCTGATCGCGGCGCTCGACGTCCCGTTCCAGCTGTTCGACCACGCGCAGAAGCTGCGCATGACCATGCAGCAGGTGCGCGACGAGCTCAAGGAGTCCGAGGGCCGCCCCGAGGTCAAGAGCCGCATTCGCCAGTTGCAGCGCCAGTTCGCGCGCAGCCGCATGATGGCGGCCGTGCCGAAGGCCGATGTCGTGATCACCAACCCCACGCACTATGCGGTGGCCCTGCGCTACGACGCCGGTCGCGCCGCCGCGCCCATGCTGCTGGCCAAGGGCAGCGACCTGGTCGCGCTGAAGATCCGCGAGATCGCCGAGGCCCACGGGGTGCCCGTGGTGAGCTCGCCGCGCCTGGCGCGCGCGATCTGGTTCACCACCGAGATCGAGGCCGAGATCCCGGCGGGCCTCTACCTCGCCGTCGCGCAGGTGCTGGCCTACGTGTTTCACCTGCGCAATCACCGTCGCGGTCGCGGATCCGCGCCCGTGCTGCCGGACGAGTTGCCCATCCCCGAGGGCATGGACATCCCGGGCGGCGCGGCGCGCGCCGGGTAGCCCGGTCCGGGCACAACTGGAGCGATTCTTGCTGTGCTCGCACTGAAAGGGGTATCACAGCGCAGGAGCGTCAAGAATTTGAACAGCGACACCGGCCGGCGCAGCCGGCCCGACCGCGGCTGAGATGGCAATCGGCAGCGCGCGCATGAGTCGCGCGGGCATGCTGCAGCAGCTGCGCGTGCTCGCGCGGGGCAGCTTCGGGATTCCGTTGCTGCTGCTCACCGTGCTCGCGATGATGACGCTGCCGATACCGCCGCTGCTGCTGGACGCGCTGTTCTCGTTCAATATCGCGCTGTCGCTGGTGGTACTGCTGGTGGCGGTCTACGCGCTGCGCCCGCTGGACTTCGCGGTGTTTCCGACCATCCTGCTGGTAACGACGCTGCTGCGCCTGGCGCTCAACGTGGCCTCGACCCGCGTCGTGCTGCTCGAGGGCCACACCGGGACCGATGCGGCGGGCAAGGTGATCGAGGCCTTCGGCACGGTCGTGATCGGCGGCAACTACGTCGTCGGCCTGGTGGTGTTCCTGATCCTGATCATCATCAACTTCGTGGTCGTCACCAAGGGCGCCGGGCGCATCTCGGAGGTCAGCGCGCGCTTCACCCTGGACGCGATGCCGGGCAAGCAGATGGCGATCGACGCCGACCTCAACGCCGGGCTGATCAACCAGGACGACGCGCGCCGGCGCCGCGAGGAGGTCGCGCAGGAGGCCGATTTCTACGGTGCCATGGACGGTGCCAGCAAGTTCGTGCGCGGCGATGCGGTAGCCGGCGTGCTGATCCTCGCGATCAACCTGATCGGGGGGTTGGCGATCGGCGTGCTGCAGCACGATCTCGGCTTCGCCGATGCCATGCAGCTCTACTCCCTGCTCACGATCGGCGACGGGCTGGTGGCACAGATTCCCGCGCTGCTGCTCTCGACCACGGCCGCGATCATGGTCACGCGCGTGACCACGTCGA
Source organism: Gammaproteobacteria bacterium (assembly GCA_016718385.1). Lineage (GTDB taxonomy): Bacteria > Pseudomonadota > Gammaproteobacteria > Pseudomonadales > UBA5518 > UBA5518. The sequence continues at coordinate 333,108 of JADKDK010000002.1, read as the reverse complement.
ACGACATGGGCGAGCAGATACTCGGGCAGATGTTCGATTCGCCGCGCGCGCTGGCCGTGGCAGCGGCGCTGCTGGCGATCATGGGGCTGGTGCCGGGGATGCCGCACGTGGCGTTCATCGGGCTGGCCACGCTCGCAGGCGCCGGGGCGTGGCTGATCCGCCGTCGCCGGCGCGAGGAGGCGAGCGGGCCGGCCGCGGCCTCCGAGCTCGCGCGCGTGGCGCCGGCACCGCCACCCGAACTGGGCTGGGACGACGTGGCGCCGGTCGACGTGATCGGGCTGGAGGTCGGTTACCGGCTGATCCCGATGGTGGACAAGGCGCAGGGCGGTGCGTTGCTGGGTCGCATCAAGGGCGTGCGCAAGAAGCTGTCGCAGGAAATGGGCTTCCTGGTGCCGCCGGTGCACATCCGCGACAACCTGGAGCTGCTGCCGAATGCCTACCGGATCCTGCTGATGGGAGTGGCCATGGGCGAGGCGGAGGTGTTCCCGGAACGCGAGCTGGCGATCAATCCGGGCCAGGTGTTCGGCCGGCTCGACGGCCTCGAATGCCGCGATCCGGCCTTCGGGCTCGATGCGCTGTGGATCGAGCGCAACCAGCACGAGCGTGCGCAGACCCTCGGCTACACCGTGGTGGATGCCAGCACGGTGGTCGCCACGCACCTCAACCAGGTGCTGCTTGAGCACATCGACGAGCTGATCGGCCACGAAGAGGTGGAGCAGCTGCTGCAGAAGCTCGCCAGGATGTCCCCGAAGCTCGCCGAGGAACTGGTGCCCGGCACGCTCACCATCAACCAGCTGCTCGGTGTGCTGAAGAGCCTGCTGAGCGAGGGAGTGCCGATTCGCGACATCCGCAGCATCGCCGAGGCGATCGCCGCGCAGGCCGTTCGCAGCAAGGACCCGGCGGCACTGAGCGCGGCGGCGCGCGTGGCCCTCGGTCGCACCATCTTCCAGCAGATCAGCGGCAACGCCGCGAGCCTGCCGGTGATCACGCTGGAGCCGCAGATGGAACAGGTGCTGATGAAGTCGCTGCAGCGCGGCGGCGCCGCGGGAGCGGAGGCCGATGACATCGTGCTCGAGCCCAGCCTGGCAGAGCGGCTGCAGCGCGCGATGAACGAGGCGGCACAGCGCCAGGAAGTGCAGGGCAAGGCGCCGGTGCTGCTGGTGCCGGCGCCGCTGCGCGCGGTGCTGGCACGCTTCATGCGCCACACCAATCGCGCGACCCGGGTCATCTCGTACCAGGAAATTCCCGGCAACAAGCAGGTGACGATCGAGGCGACCGTCGGCTGACGAATTCTATCGGCGCCCGCGCGGGCGTCACCGCGGGAGAGCGAGGACATGGAACTGAAGCGAATCATCGGCCCGGACGTGAAGACGGCGTTGCGGCTCGTGCGCGAGCAGCTCGGTCCCGACGCCATGATCCTGTCGAACCGGCGCGTCGCCGGGGGCGTCGAGATCGTCGCCGCGCCGGAATCGCCTCCTGCCCCCGCGCTGCCGGCGTCGCGCACGAGCGCGGGGGAACCGATGCTGCGGGCGTTCGACCTGGCGGCGGGGGCTGCACCCGTGGCGCCGCGGCCGCGCCCGCCGGCGCCGGAGCGCGCATTCGCCCGCGTGGCGGACCCGCTACCGGCAGCCGCCGGCGCAGCGCCAACTGCTGCGCCGGAGGCGTTCGCAGCGGCGAGCCCTGCGGCTGGCGAAGGGACGACGTTGGCGCCGCAGTGGCTGGAGATGCAATCGGAGCTGCGCAGCATGCGCACGCTGCTGGAGGAGCGCCTGACAGCGCTGCGCAGTGAGCGCACCGTCGAGGGGCCGGGCACCGAGGGGCGCATCTGGCGGCGGTTGACGCGCATGGGCCTGCCCAACGAGCTGGTGCGCGAACTGGTAGCCAACGTCGATGCCGGGACCGCCTGGGACGCAGCGTGGCGCGCCACGCAGGCGCGGCTGGTCGAGGGGCTCGGCACGGTGGGCGACGTGGTGGCCTCGGGCGGGGTGTGGGCCTTCGTCGGTCCCACCGGCGCCGGCAAGACCACGACCATCTGCAAGCTCGCCGTGCGCCACGTGCTGGAGCACGGTCCCGGGGGGCTGGCGCTGCTCAGCATGGATGCCGCGCGCCTCGGCGGTGCCGACATGCTGCGCGCGGTGGCGCGCCTGCTTGGCGTGCCTTTCCATGCTGCCGGCAGCGGCGAATCGATCGGCGAGGCACTGCGCCGCGTGCCGGCCAATGCGCTGGTGCTCGTGGACACCGCGGGCGTGAGCCGGCGCCCGCACGTGCGTAGCCGCCAGCTCGATGAGCTGGGCACGCTGCGCGAAGGTGTGCGCACGCTGCTGGTGCTTGCGGCCAACGCGCAGCTGTCGTGGCTCCATGCGGCTCTGGCCGACTACGCGGCCTGCGTGCCGGTGGGCGCCGTCGTGACCAAGCTCGACGAGACCGCGAGCCTCGGCGAGCTGATCGGCGCGCTGCGGCGCGAGCGCCTGCCGCTGGCCTACAGCACGGACGGGCCGGAGATCCCGGACGATCTGCGCGTGGCGGATGCGGCCGAATTGGTGGCGCAGGCGCTCGCGCTCGAACCCGGGGAGGAAGCGGCCAGGGAGGGAACTCCGGCCGCGGCGGGCATCGGGCACGGAGCGCCCGATGCGGCCGGCGTCAATGCAGCTAGAATAGCCTGATCATGCCCAGCGCGAGGAAGGTCGAATGAATTCCGCTCACGGGGCCGGCAGGCCGGTCCAGGTCGTCGCCGTCACCGGCGGCAAGGGCGGTGTGGGCAAGACCAGCGTCTCCATCAACCTCGCTATCGCGCTGGCCGCGCACGGGCGCCGCGTGGTGCTGCTCGACGCGGACCTCGGGCTGGCCAACGTTGACGTGCTGCTGGGCCTGCGGCCCAAGCGCAACCTCGCCGACGTGCTCGCCGGCGACTGCGGCCTCGAGGACATCATGCTCGACGGGCCCGGCGGCATCCGCATCATCCCGGCATCCTCCGGCACGCAGTCGATGGCCTCGCTGAGCCGCCTCGAGCACGCCGGGCTGATCCACGCCTTCAGCGCGATCGGTTCCGGGATGGACGTGCTGCTGATCGACACCGCGGCCGGCATCGCGGATTCGGTGCTGGGTTTCGTGCGTGCCGCCCAGGAGTGCCTGGTGGTGGTGTGCGACGAACCGTCGTCGATCGCCGACGCCTACGCGTTGATGAAGCTGCTGCATCGCGACCACGGCATGCAGCACTTTCGCCTGCTCGGCAACATGGTCAGGAGCGCGCAGGAGGGCGCGAGCCTCTATCACAAGCTGGCGCAGGTCTGTGACCGCTTCCTCGATATCACGCTGCTCGACGCGGGCAATATTCCCTACGACGACATGGTGCGCAAGTGCATCCAGCGCCAGCGCCCGGTGCTGCTGGGCGCGCCGCAGTCGCGCGCGGCCGCCGCCTTTCGCGAGCTTGCCGCGCGCGTCGAGCGCTGGCCCATCCCCGCCGGCCCCAGCGGCCACCTGCAGTTCTTCGTCGAGCAGCTGCTCGACCATGCCGCCGCGGGCTGAGCGGCGGTGTCGGCGGGTCTTGCCATGTACGCGAAGACGGGCGCGCGGGCGCAGCCGCAGGAGCTGGTCGAGCAGCACGGGCCGCTGGTGCGGCGTATCGCCCACCACCTGCTGGCGCGACTGCCGTCCTCCGTCAGCGTCGAGGACCTGATCCAGTCGGGGATGATCGGGCTGCTGGAGGCCGCCGCGAGCTATGACCCGACGCGCGGTGCCAGCTTCGAGACCTTCGCGGGCATCCGCATCCGTGGCGCGATGATCGACGAGGTGCGCCGCGGCGACTGGTCGCCACGCTCGGTGCACCGTAACGCGCGGCGCGTCGCCGCGGGCATACGCAATGTGGAGCTGCGCAGCGGCGGCGATGCCGGCGACGCCGCGGTGGCGCGCGAGCTGGGGGTGGAGATCGCCGAGTACCACGCGATGCTGCAGGACACGCTCGGCAGCCGCCTGTTCAGCCTCGACGAACTGATGGGCGAGGAGCACGGCGAGCGCTCGGGTTTCGCCAGCGCCGCGCTCAACCCCGCGGAGCAGGCTGCGCGCGAGCGCCTGGCGGGAGCGATCGGCGCCGAGATCGCGCGCCTGCCCGAGCGCGAGCGGCTGGTGCTGTCGCTCTACTACGACGACGAACTGAACCTCAAGGAGATTGGCCTCGTGCTCGAGGTCAGCGAATCGCGCGTGAGCCAGATCCTGAGCCAGGCGACCAAGCGCCTGCGCGCGCGGCTGCAGGACTGGTGAGCGTGGGTCAGGGCGGGAGCAGCGAGGCACCATGGACGTACTGAGCATCATCGGCATCGTGCTCGCCTTCACCGCCGTGGTCGGGGGGAACCTGCTCGAGGGGGGCGAGTTGTCCGCGCTGGCGAACCTGCCGGCGGCGCTGCTGGTCGTGGGCGGCACCGTGGGCGCCGGACTGCTGCAGATGCCGCTCGCGGGACTGAGGCGCGCGCTGGCCATGATGCGCTGGGTCTTCTTGCCGCCGCGCCATGGCTTTGCCGACGGCCTGGAGCAGGTGGTGCGCTGGGCCACCACAGCGCGGCGCGAGGGGCTGCTGGGGCTGGAGGCGGTCGCCGAGATGGAGCCCGATGCGTTCGCGCGCCGCGGCCTGCAGCTGCTGGTCGACGGCAACGAGCCCGAGGCCATACGCAGCGTGCTGGAGTCGGAGTCGGGCCTGCGCGAGCAGCGCGACGTGGACGCCGCGAAGTTCTACGAGAGCATGGGCGGCTACGCGCCCACGATCGGCATCATCGGCGCCGTGGTCGGCCTGATCCACGTGATGGGCAACCTCGCGGATCCGGCAAACGTGGGGCCGGGCATCGCGGTGGCCTTCGTCGCGACGATCTACGGCGTGGCGCTGGCGAACCTGTTCTTCCTGCCGATCGCCGCCAAGCTGCGCAGCTGCGTGCGCGAGGCGGCGCAGTACCGCGAAATGATCATCGAGGGCATCATCGCGATCGCCGACGGCGAGAATCCGCGCGCGATCGAGCTGCGCCTGAACGGCTACCTCGAGTAGGCGGGGCGACGCCGGCGATGGCCAGGCGGATCATCCGGGAGGACACGGTCAGCCACGAGCGCTGGATGGTTTCCTACGCGGATTTTCTCACGCTGCTGCTCGCCTTCTTCGTGGTGATGTACGCGGTGTCGCAGCGCAACGAGGACAAGTTCCGCGTGCTCTCGCACACGCTGAGCGAAGCCTTCAACATGCCCGAGCGCAGCATCAATCCGATCCAGGTCGGCGAACCGGTGACCGCGGTGAATCCGGGCAACGTGCCCGATGCGATCGAGTCGCCGCAGCAGCTGCCCGGCTCCGGACGCATCGAGGAGGACGAGCCGAAGGCGACCACCTCGGAGCCGCAACTGCCGGAGGAATTCCGCCGCATCTCGCAGCGCGTCGAGGAGCAGTTCGCGGACCTGGTGGCGCGCGACCTGATCTCGGTGCAGGGCAACGAGGAATGGCTCGAGATCGAGCTCAAGTCCAGCCTGCTGTTCGCCAGCGGCGAGGCGACCGCGAGCGCCGAGGCGCGCCCGATCATGCAGGAGATGGCGGCGGTAGTGCGCGACAGCGAACTGCCGATCCGCGTCGAGGGCTTTACCGACGACCGGCCCATCGCCACCGGCATCTACCCGTCCAACTGGGAGTTGTCCTCGGCGCGCGCGGCGACCATCGTGAAGCTGCTCACAGAATTCGGTGTCGGGCCCACCCGCCTTGCCGCCATCGGGTATGGTGAGTTCCAGCCCGTGGCGGGCAACGACAGCGAGGAGGGGCGCGCGGCCAACCGGCGCGTGGTGCTCATGCTCTCGCGCGGAGCGCGGTTGCGCCCGGAGTTGCCGCGTACGTCGCTGCCGGCGCCGGTCTCCCCGATACCCGTGCCCGCGACGCCGGTCGCGACGAACGAGGCGGGACCGCGCGCAGCCGATGCGACGGCAGGGCCGGAGCAACCGGCTGCGGCGGCCACGCCGGCGGCGCCGGCGCAAGCAGGCGTGGTTCGCGTCGAGCTCGAAGGTGGGGGTATCCTGTACACCAACGATCCGGCGCGGGGTGGGGCACAGGGCGCAGCGGCTTCCGAGGGCGCCACTGCGCCGCCCGAGGCAGCGCAACCGCCGTAGTCATCGATCGGGGAGCCGGGTGTGGAAATCTGGGCAGTCGCGAACCAGAAGGGCGGAGTGGGCAAGACCACCACGGTGGTGAGCTGTGCCGGGCTGCTGGCCGAGTCGGGCAAGCGCGTGCTGATGGTCGACCTCGATCCGCAGGGATCGCTGACCTGCTATTTCCGCCACGATCCGGTGACCCTGGCGCACGGCACCTATGACCTGTTCCGCGAACACCGCCTGCCGCCGCCCCTGGTGCTCAACGCGATGTTCCTGCCCACGCCGCACCCGGGGCTGAAACTGTTTCCCGCCGCGCCGGGGCTCGCGACAGTCGAGCGGCAGTTCCGCGCCGAGGAGGGCGTTGGCCTGCGCCTGGCGCGCGCGCTGGCCTCGCTGCGCGGCAGTTTCGATTACGTCCTGATCGACACCCCGCCGGTGCTCGGCGTGCTGATGATCAATGCGCTGGCGGCGAGCCAGCGCCTGCTGCTGCCGGTGCAGACGGATTACCTGGCGATCAAGGGGCTGGAGCGCATGGCGCACACGCTGGCGATGGTGGTGCGCGCCCGCGGACGCGAGGTCGGCTGGACAGTGGTGCCGACCATGTTCGATGCCGGCAGCGAGGCGGCGGCCAGCGGCCTGCGGGCCCTGCTGCGCGCCTTCACGGACCGGGTCGGCGATACCGTGATACCGCTCGACAACAGCTTTCGCGAGGCCAGCCTGCACGGCGCGCTGCCCTCGCAGTTCGCGCCCGGAAGCCGTGGCGTGCGCTCCTACCGTGCACTGCTCGCGAGCCTGGGCGTGCTCGAGGTCGAGGAGCCGCAGCGCCGCCTGGGTCCCGCCGCCTGAGGCCGTGACCGGCAAGCTCGAGCAAGCGTGGCACGCTTGGTGCTAGCTTGGTGAAAGAAGCCGGCAGCCGACAATTTTCCGACGGTATTGCCGCGGCGGGGGGCGTGCCCATGATGACATTCGATTCGCTGACGTTGCTGGCGGCGCCCCTGGGCACCGTGCTGGCGCTGCTGGTGGCGTGGGCGGGCTTGCGCCACGTCCGCCGGTTGCTGCGCGCGCGCTGCGCGCCGCTCGAGGAGGCGCTGCGCGTCTACAGCGGCGCCAATGTTGCGATGGGCAAACACGTCACGGCGCTGGAGACGGAATTGCGCGAGATGCGCCAGCGGCTCGCGGCAATGGAAGGGGCCGGCCTGCGCGCACGGCTGCGCGAGCCCGAGCCGGCCAAGCCGCGGCCGGAGGAGGCGTGTGTCGCCGAGCAGCGCCTGTCGCTGCTGATCCGCTCACGGCTCGGTGGACTGCGGCCCGGCTGAGGGCGGCGCGGCCCAGGCTGAAGGTGGCGTTGCGCCCGGTTCGGCGCCGCCCTCCGGCGCTGTCCAGTCGCGCGGGAAGCGCCCGCGCAGCCGGTAGGCGAACGCGATGATCTGCGCCACGCAGCGGTAGAGGGTCTCGGGTATCTCGTCGCCGAGATCGAGTTGCGCCAGCAACCCGGCCAACTCGGCATTCTCCAGCAGCGGTACGCCGTGTTCGCGCGCCAGCGCGATGATCTCGCGCGCCACCGCGTCCTCTCCCAGCGCCGATATCCGCGGCGCGCGCGCGCCGTCGTATTCGAGCGCGATCGCGCGGCGCGCGGGTCGTTGCGGGCCGTCCATCAGGTGCTCACGTCCAGCAGGTTGTCGTGGCCGCGTGCCCGCGGGGGCGGCGATCCGGGCAGGCACTCGAGCCGGGTGACGTCGACGCCCTCGGCGCGCAGCAAATCGCCGAGTTCGGCGAGCGTATCGCGCGCCGGGGCCAGCGCGCCGGGGTTCTCGATCCACAGCGTGGTGGACAGTCGCGTGCCGCTCAGTCGCAGCAGGGCGTGCAGCGGACCGACCTGTTCGAGGTCCAGGCGCATCAGCACCTGCCACACGCGCTCGGCGCCACCGCGCGGCCCCTCGTGCCGGCCGTGCTCCTCGACCTGCATCTCCAGTACGTCCATCCGTGTGCCCTGCGCGATCGGAATCTCGACGCTCCAGGCCTGGAGCGCGCCGCTGTCGCCCTGGCGGCGGCTTTCGGGATGCCCCCCCAACTGGTGCACGCGGGTGCGGGCCAGTGCGCCCACCACGTAGCGCAGCAGGGTTTCCACGAGATCTTCGGGGTCGCGCGGTCGCGATGGATCGGGGCCCGGGCCATCTGCTGCCGCCAGGCGCGCCAGCTGGGCCGCGGCGGGTTGTGCCAGGGCAGGGTTTCCACGGCGGCGCCTCGCCGGCGAAGAGGCCGCGCGCCGTGTACAGCGGCAGGCCGGGCGAAGGCACGGCGCCGGGCATCCACGCGCGACCTGCGTCGGGGCGCGCGCAGCCAACCCGACGCCGCTTCCAGCAGCACGAACAGCTGGCCCTTCAGATCTGCGGCAACGCCCGCGGGCGCGACGCCGCGCGCCGCTGTGTCGGTGCCGGCCCCGGGGAAGGCAGCGGGCGCCGCGCCCAGCCCGGGCCGCGGTGTGTCGCCGGTGCCGGCGGCGGGCGCCGCGGATAGGCCCGCCGGTCTCGCCGCGGGGCCGGGCGACGAGGCATCGGGCACGGTGAGTCGGGTCGCAACGCCAGCCGTGGCGTTGGCTGGCACTTCGGTCACGGCCGTTGGCGCGCTGGAGCGCGGCGCGGGGGACGCGCCCGGTGGGACTGGCGCTGGCGCGAGGCCGGGCGCCGCTCCTTCGGTGGCGCGCGTCGCGGTCGCGCCGGGCAGCCCGGGCGGTGCAAGGGGCGCCGTGATTGTGTCCGCGCCGTTCATGCCGCCGGGCAGCGCGCCCGCGGTGGCGGCCAGCGCGGCCGGTGCCCGGGTGAGCGGCACGGTGGCTACCCGGCTACGCTGCCGGGGCGCGGCTGCAGACGGGCCGGCGGCGCCCGCCCGCTGCAGCGCACCCTGCGCATCGTAGAGCGGCACCGTCAGCGCCGGGGTGAGGGCCGACGGCGGCGATGCGCCCGCCGGGCCCGCGGCGACGGGAGCATTCGCTGGAGCGGGGCCGGCGCGCGCCGGGAGCAGCAGGCGCAGCAGTGCGGCCAGCGCGGCGCGCGGACCGGTGGCGGGCGCCGCGACGGCTGCGGGTGCGAGCCGCGCGGATGGGGTGGAGCCGATGGCGGTGGCGGGCGAGGGCGCGGCAGCAGCGCTGGCGGTGCGTGCGGCGGCGGGCGGCGCAGACGCGACGGTGGCGGCCATCGTCAGTTCGCGCAGGCGTGGTTCGAGGAAGCTGCCGCTGTTCAGCACCGCCGCGCGCAGGCCGGCGGCCAGCTGCAACTGTGCGGGATCGGGGAGCTGCGCGAGCAGCTGCCCGATGCGCGCGCGCAACGGTTCGGGGAGCGCGGGATCGGCAGCCAGCATCGCCAGGCCCCCGATGGCCTCTCGCAGCGGGAGCTGGGCCGGGAGGTCGCTACGCAGGGCGTTGCGCAGCGGCTGCAGTTGCGCCGGCTCGCTCAGCACCTGTTCGACGCGCACGCGTTGCGGCGACAGCGCGCGCAGCAGCAGGCGCGTACCCGCGGCCAGCAGTGTGGTGCTGTTCATCTGCACGCGCTCCCCGCCGATGTCGATTTCGAGCTGCCAGCCAGTGGACGGTGTCGCCAGCGGGCGGGCGGCGATCACCAGCGCCTCGAGCGCGTCGATCGGCCACGGCGGCGGTGCGACGCCCGCGGGCGGCGGGGGCAGGCCGAGCTGGGCCTGCAGTGCGCGCGGCAGCACGCTGCCCGGGTTCATGTCCATGCTCGTTGCCAGCGGGGTGAGAGCTTCACTTATAATCGCGTCGATTCGATGCGATTATAGCGGCGGCGCTCGCCGGAAGTTGAGTCCGTAGGGCAACCCCGGCGCACACCGTCCCACAACCCCCGGAAACCCCCGCGATGGCGCAACAGGCCTCGGTTCCGTTGCTCGAGGTTCGCGCGCTGCGCTGCGAACGCGACGAGCGCCTGCTGTTCGAGGACGTGCGGTTCGAGCTGCGCGCGGGCGAGGTCATGCAGGTCGCGGGACCCAACGGCTGCGGCAAGACCACGATGCTGCGCACCATCGCGGGCCTCTCGCAGCGCTGCACCGGCCGCGTCATGTGGCGTGGCGAGGACATCGGCCGCGCGCGCTACGAGTTCCTGCGCGAGTCGCTTTACCTCGGTCACGAAGCGGCGATCAATCCGGCGCTGACGCCGGTCGAGAGCCTGCGCTGGCACGCCTCGCTGTGGGGCGGGGTGCGGCCGCTCGCCATCGAGGAGGCGCTGGCCCGCACCGGCCTCGCGGGCTATCTGCACACGCCCGCGCAGCGTTTGTCCGCCGGTCAGAAGCGGCGCATCGCGCTGGCGCGGCTCCTGCTCAGTCCCGCGACGCTGTGGATCCTCGACGAGCCCTTCACCGCGATCGACCTCGCCGGCGTGGGCGAACTCGAATCGCTGATCGCCGCGCATGCCGCGGCAGGTGGCGCGGTGCTGCTCACCACGCATCACCGCCTCGGGCTCGCGAACGGGCTGCGCCGGCTCATGCTCGGCCAGCAGATGGTGGATTGATGGACATCCGGGGCGCATTTGCCGAGACCCTGCGCAGGGACCTGCTGATCGCGCTGCGCCGCCGTGGCGACATCGCCAACCCGCTGGTGTTCTTCGTGATCGTGATCGCGCTGTTCCCGCTCGGCATCGGGCCGACGCCGGAGGATCTCGCGCGCATCGCACCCGGCGTGCTGTGGGTGGTCGCGTTGCTGGCCTCGCTGCTGTCGACGGACATGGTGTTTCGCGCCGATCACGACGACGGCTCGCTGGAGCAACTGCTGCGCAGCCCCGATCCGCTGTACCTGCTGGCGATCGCGAAGATCGCGGTGCACTGGCTCGTCACCGGGCTGCCGCTCACGCTGCTCTCGCCGCTGATGGGGGGGATGCTCTACCTCCCGGCGGCGGCGGCTCCGGCGCTGCTGCTGTCGTTGCTGCTGGGCACGCTGACACTCAGCCTGGTGGGGGGCATCGGGGCGGCGCTCACGGTGGGCTTGCGCAAGGGCGGCATCCTGCTGTCGCTGCTGATCCTGCCGTTCTACATCCCGGTGCTGGTGTTCGGCACGGCCGCGGTCGATGCCGCGGCGCTGGGTGCCGACTACCTGCCGCACCTGGCGATCCTCGGCGCCTTCGCGCTGGTCGCGCTCACGCTGGCCCCGCTCGCGGTCGGCGCCGCGCTGCGCATCAGCCTGGACCACTGAAAAAAATCCCGGCGCGAGGCCGGGATTGAAGGAGGAGAGAACAAAAACAACAACCCGGCGGAGGAAACGGAACCCTGCGGGCCATCCGTTTCACGACGGGCATTCGCACAATACACGCGTAGACCCCGGGGGTATTTGATTTGAATCAAGCGGCGTGACCCGCCAGCGCGCGTGATCCGCGCGGATGCATATCGGATATACTGCCGCCCGCCGCGGCCGGCCGCGGCACTCTTCAAAACTGGCGATGGTTGTACACGACGCGTGTGGTCCTTCATCCATAAACTCGGTTCTCCCCGCTGGTGCTACCGGATCACGACGCCGTGGCTGCCGTGGCTCGGGCTGGTGTCGGCTGCGCTGCTGCTCTCGGGCGCCGTCTGGGGGCTGGCGTTCGCGCCGCCCGATTTCCGCCAGGGCAACAGCTACCGGATCATCTTCATCCACGTGCCGGCGGCTTTCATCTCGCTGGCCGGCTACTACCTGATGGCCGCCGCGGGCGCGGTCAGCCTGATCTGGAAGATCAAGGTCTCGGACATGGTGTTGAAGTCCTGCGCGGGCATCGGTGCGGCGATGACCTTCGTGGCGCTCGTGACGGGGGCGATCTGGGGCAAGCCGACCTGGGGCACGTGGTGGGTCTGGGATGCGCGCATCACCTCGATGCTGGTGCTGTTCTTCCTGTACCTCGGCGTGGTTGCGCTGCACCAGGCCTTCGAGGATCGCGACGTGGCGGCCCGGGCCTGCGCGGTGCTCGCGCTTGTCGGCACCGTGAACATCCCGATCATCTACAAGTCAGTCGACTGGTGGTACAGCCTGCACCAGCCGGCGACCATCAAGTTCACCGGCGCACCGAGCATGCACGCCGACATGTTCCAGCCGCTGGTCGTGATGATCGCGGGTTTTTACTGTTTCTACGCGCTGGCGGTGCTGCTCAGCCTGCGCAGCGAGATCCTCGAGCGCGAGGAGAAGTCGCGCTGGGTCGAGGAACTCGCGACGACGGGCAAGGTCTCCGCTTGAAGAAGATGTATTTCGACAATCTCGCGCAGCTCTGGCACATGGACGGACACGGCCCCTACGTCTGGGGTGCCTACGCCATCGTGCTGCTCGTGCTGGTCGGTCTCGTGCGCGCGCCGCTGGCGCGCCGCCGGCGCGCGCTCGATCGCGTGCGCGCACGGCTGCGCGCCGCGCGTCTCCTCATCGACCGGAGGCTGAAACGCCATGCATCCCCTGCGCAAGCAGCGCCTGTACATCGTGTTGTTCATCGTGATCGGGGCCAGTGTCGCCGCCGGGCTGGTGTTCTGGGCCCTGCGCGACAACATGAACTTCTTTTACGCCCCGGCGCAGGTTGCCGCCGGGGAGGCGCCGGCGGGCAAGACCATCCGCGTCGGCGGACTCGTGGTGCCGGGCAGCCTCAGTCGCTCGGATTCGGGGCTCGAGGTCGGGTTCACGGTGACCGACAACCAGGCCGAGCTGAAGATTGCCTACCAGGGCATCCTCCCCGACCTGTTCGCCGAGGGACAGGGCATTGTCGCCAACGGGGAACTGCTCGCTGACGGCAGCTTCCGCGCCACGCAGGTGCTCGCCAAGCACGACGAGAACTACATGCCGCCGGAAGTGCACGAGGCGCTGAAGGCCGGGCAGACCATGGACGAAGCGAGCAGCGGGGGGCGCGGCGATGGTCGTTGAGTTCGGGCATTTCGCGCTGATCCTCGCGCTGTGCGTGGCGGTGGTACAGGCCGCGCTGCCGCTGGCCGGTTCGCTGCGCGGCGTGCGGTCGTGGATGGACAGTGCGCCGGTGCTGGCGCTGGCGCAGTTGCTCTTCGTGGGTATTGCCTTCGCCTGTCTGGCGCGCGCCTTCCTGCAGGACGATTTCTCGGTGCGCCTGGTGGCGCAACACTCGAACACCGCGTTGCCGGCCTGGTACAAGCTGAGCGCGCTGTGGGGCAACCACGAGGGCTCGATGCTGCTGTGGGTGTTCATCCTGGCCGGGTGGAGCGCGGCGGTGGCCGTGTTCAGCGCTTCGCTGGCGCGCGACATGCGCGCGCGCGTGCTGTCGGTGATGGGCATGATCTCGGTCGGGTTCTACCTCTTCGTGCTGTTCACCTCGAATCCGTTCGCGCGCTCCTTTCCCGATGTGCCGGCCGAGGGCCGGGACCTGAACCCGCTGCTGCAGGACATCGGGCTGGTGCTGCACCCGCCGATGCTCTACCTCGGCTACGTGGGTTTTTCCGTGGCCTTCGCGTTCGCGATCGCCGCCCTGTCCACCGGGCGACTCGACGCGGCATGGGCGCGCTGGAGCCGGCCGTGGACCAATGCGGCCTGGGTGTTCCTGACGATCGGCATCACGCTCGGCAGCTGGTGGGCCTATTACGAGCTCGGCTGGGGCGGATGGTGGTTCTGGGATCCGGTGGAGAACGCCTCGTTCATGCCATGGCTGGTAGGCACGGCGCTGATCCATTCGCTCGCCGTGACCGAGAAGCGGGGGCTGTTCCGCAGCTGGACCGTGCTGCTGGCGATCACGGCGTTCTCGCTGAGCCTGCTCGGCACTTTCCTGGTGCGCTCGGGCGTGCTGACCTCGGTGCATGCCTTCGCCACCGATCCCGAGCGCGGCCTGTTCGTGCTGGCATTCCTCGGGGTGGTGATCGGCTGCTCGCTCACGCTCTACGCGCTGCGCGCGCCGGCGGTTTCCGCCAAGGGCGAGATCGGGCTGTGGTCGCGTGAAACGGCGCTGCTCGGCAACAACATCCTGCTGGTGATCGCGATGGCGACGGTGCTGATCGGCACGCTGTATCCCCTGCTGATCTCGGCGCTCGAACTGGGACGCATGTCGGTCGGCCCGCCGTATTTCAACATGACCTTCGTGCCACTGGTGGTGGTGTTGACGCTGGTCATGGGCGTCGGTCCGTTGCTGCGCTGGCGCGGTGGCGACAGTCGCTGGCTGGGCCGGCGCGTGCTGCTGCCGGCGGGCGTGAGCCTCGCGGCTGGCGCGGTGTTCCCGTTGCTCTACGGCGGTGCCTGGCATGCCGGGGTAGCGCTCACGGTGGCGCTGGCGATGTGGATCCTCGCGACGCTGGCAAGTGGCTTGTCGGCGCGGCTCGCCGAGCGCGGCGGCGTGCGGGCGCTGGGCGGGCTCGGCGCCAGCTACTGGGGCATGTGGGTGGCGCACCTGGGCATGGCGATGTGCATCGCAGGCGTCGGCCTCACGACGGTCTACAGCGACGAGCGCGACGTGCGCATGGCCCCGGGCGACGAGGTGCAGCTCGCCGGTTACAGCTTCACCTTCCTCGGCACGCGCCATGCGGAAGGTCCGAACTTCAGCGCCGAGGAAGGCACCTTCCTCGCGCGCCGCGACGGCAGCAGCATCGAGCTGCATGCGCAGAAGCGCAATTACCACAGCCAGATGGGCAACGTGATGACGGAGGCCGCGATCGATCCGGGTTTCCTGCGCGATCTCTACATCTCGCTCGGTGAACCGGTGGGCGAGGGCGCCTGGGCCGTGCGCGTGCACCACAAGCCCTTCGTGCGCTGGCTCTGGCTGGGTGGCGTGCTGATGGCCCTGGGCGGCTCGCTGACGCTGGCCGACCGGCGCTATCGCGTGGTGCGTGCGCGGGCGTCGCTCGCGTCCGCCGGCGCGGTCGCGGGAGCCTGAACGATGCAGCGCCTGCGCCTGTTCCTGCCGCTGATCGCCTTCGCCGTGCTGGCGCTGCTGCTGTGGCGCGGGCTGTCGCTGGATCCCAATCACATGCCCTCGGCGCTCGAGGACCGCCCGTTCCCGCAATTCACGGCGCGCACGCTGGCCGGGGACGCGGTTAGCCGCGAGGACCTGCTCGGCGCTGTGGCGCTGGTGAACGTCTGGGCGACGTGGTGCCCCTCCTGCGCCGCCGAGCACGCTTACCTCAACGAACTCGCGCGCACGGGCGTGACGATCTTCGGCCTCAACTACAAGGACGACTCCGCGGCGGCGCGGCGCTGGATCGAGACCAGGGGCGATCCGTACCGGCTCAACATCGTCGACGACAGCGGCCGGCTCGGCATCGATCTCGGTGTGACGGGCGCGCCGGAGACCTACCTGATCGACGCCGCCGGCATCGTGCGCCTGCGCTACCAGGGGCCGCTCGATGCGCGCGTCTGGCGCGAGCAGTTCGAACCGCTGATCGCGCGGCTCGGCGCCGGGGCCACGCCATGAGGCGCGTGTTGCTGCTGCTCGTGCTGCTCGGCGGTCCGCTGCACGCCGCCGTGGAGACCTTCGATTTCGCCACCGAGGAGCAGCGCCAGCGCTACCTCGAATTCGCGCAGGAGCTGCGCTGTCCCAAGTGCCAGAACCAGAACCTCGCCGATTCCAACGCGCCGATCGCCGAGGACCTGCGCCTGGAACTGCACCGGCTGCTGCTGGAGGGCAAGAGCGATGCGGAGATCGTCGATTTCATGGTCACGCGCTACGGCGAGTACGTGCTGTACGAACCGCGGCTGGAAGCGAAGACCGCGCTGCTGTGGGGCGCGCCGGTGCTGATGCTCGGTGTAGGCCTGCTCGTGCTGGCAGGCATCGTGCGGCGTGCGCGCCGTGCCGGTCTCGCGCGCGCGGCCGCGCTCAGCGATGCCGAGCGCCGGCGCCTCGACGAACTCCTGGATGACGACGGAAGGCAGGGATGAGCATGTTCTGGACGGCGGCGGCGCTGCTCGGCGCGCTGGCGGGGTTGCTGGTGCTGTTGCCGCTGCGCCGTGCGTGGAGCCGGGACCGCCGGCGGCGGCCGATGCGCGCCGCGCGCAAAACCTTGGCGCCTACCGCCAGCAGCTCGCGGAGCTCGAGGTCGCTCGCGCCGGCGGCGCGCTCGATGACGGACAGTTTGCCGCCGCGCGCCTGGAACTCGACCGCCGCGTGCTGGAAGACACCGCCGCCCCCGCAGGCGTCGGGGCGCGCAGCGGCAGCGGCAGCGGCCGCCCGGCGCTGCTCGCGTGCGCGCTCGCCGTGCCGCTGCTGGCGCTGGGGCTGTATCGCCACCTTGGCGCAACGCCCGAGATCGAGCTGGCCGCCCTGATCGCGCAGCTCGAGCAGGAAATGCCGGCGGCGCAGCGCGCCGAACTCCTTTCCCGGTTGCAACCGAGGCTGGAGGCGCAGGTGCGCCGCGCCGATCCCGACGGCGACTACCGCTTCCTGCTGGCGCGCCTCTACACCGCCGAGGAACGCTACCCGCAGGCGGCGGCGCTCTACGCGGAGCTGGTCGATCTCTACCCGGAGGATGCGGCAATGATCGCGCAGTCCGCGCAGGCGCTGTATCTCGCGGGCGGGCGCAAGCTCACGCCCGCGGTGCAGGCACTGGTCGATCGCGCCTTCGCCATCGACCCGGCACAGGTCACGCTGCTCGGTCTGGTCGGCATGGACCGCTTCCAGGCCGGCGATTACCGCGGCGCGCTCGATTACTGGCAGAGGCTGCTCGATCACCTGCCGCCCGGCGCCCCCGATGCCGGCGTGATCCGTGACGGCATCGCGATGGCACGCTCGCGCCTCGGCGAAAGCGCCGGCCCGGCGCCGGGCGCGCCGGTCCCCGACAGCGGTGCGCCGCCGGCCGCCTCCGGTCCGCGCCTGCAGGTGGCCGTGAGCCTCGCGCCGGGGCTGGAGCTGCGCCCCGGGGATACCGTGTTCGTGTTCGCGCGCGCCGTCGGCGGCCCGCCGATGCCGCTGGCAGTGGCGCGTTTTCCGGCCACGGAACTGCCGCGCGCCGTGGAACTGAGCGATGCGATGGCCATGGCGCCGGGGATGAAGCTGTCGAGCTTTGCGCAGGTCAGCGTGATCGCGCGCATCTCGCGCCAGGGCGGCGTCAGCGCGCAGCCCGGCGACCTGGAGGGCGGCGGCGAGCCGCTCACGCTGACCGGGGGCGAGCAAAGTGTCCAGGTGCTGATCGACCGCACCATCTGAGCATGCCGGGTGCGCGCAGCGTGACGGCGCGGCGGTAGTGATCCGGGGTCAAAACCGGTAGACTTGCGCGCTTTCCTCGTGCCCCGGGCCCGCCCGGCGGCCTTCTGTCCGGCGGATCCGCAATGCGACTCAAGACCATCAAGCTGGCGGGATTCAAGTCCTTCGTCGACCCCACGACCGTGAAGTTGCCGAGCAACCTGTGCGGGGTGGTCGGTCCCAACGGCTGCGGCAAGTCCAACATCATCGATGCCGTGCGCTGGGTGCTCGGGGAGGCCTCCGCGAAGCATCTGCGCGGCGAGTCCATGGCCGACGTCATCTTCAACGGCTCGACCGGGCGCAAGCCGGTGGGGCAGGCGGCGATCGAACTGGTTTTCGACAACACCGACGGCACGCTCGGCGGCGAGTACGCGAGCTATGCCGAGATCGCGATCCGCCGTACCGTCAGCCGCGACGGGTTGTCGCACTACTACCTCAACGGCACGCGGTGCCGGCGGCGCGATATCACCGACATCTTTCTCGGCACCGGCCTCGGCCCGCGCAGCTACGCGATCATCGAGCAGGGCATGATCTCGCGCCTGATCGAAGCCAGGCCCGAGGATCTGCGCGTCTACATCGAGGAGGCCGCGGGCATCTCCAAGTACAAGGAGCGGCGCAAGGATACCGAGAACCGCATCCGCCGCACGCGCGAGAACCTCGAGCGCCTGACGGACTTTCGCGAGGAACTCGAGCGCCAGTTGCAGCACCTCAAGCGCCAGGCCGCGGCCGCCGAGCGCTACTCGGAGCTCAAGACCGAGGAGCGGCGCATCAGCGCCGAGCTGCTGGCGCTGCAGTGGCGCCAGCTCGATGCCCAGGGCGCGGGACTGCGCGAGAGCGTGTTGCGCCACGAGGTCGAACTCGCGGCGGTCAACGCGCGCCACACGCGCGTCGACGCAGACATCGAGAAGGCTCGCGAGCAGCATTCCGGGCTGAACGAGGCGCTCGGCGGTGTTCAGGAGCGCTATTACGCCATCGGCGCCGATATCGCGCGCACCGAGCAGTCGGTGCAGCTGCAGCAGGAACGCGCGCGGCAGTTGCGCGCGGATCTCGAGCAGACGCGGCGCTCGCGCGAGGAGGCCGAGCGTCACCTGCGCGATGACGAGGGCCGCCTCGCGCGCCTGGGCGCCGAGCTCGAGGAGGTGATACCGGCGCTCGCCGAGGCCGAGGCCGCCGAGGCGAGCGCCCAGGAGGCGCTGGCGCTGGCCGACGAGGCCATGCACCAGTGGCAGCTCGAGTGGGAGGAGTTCAGCTCCGCCTCCGAAAAGCCGCGCCAGGAAGTCGAGGTGCAGCAGTCGCGCATCCGCCATCTCGAGGAGGCGCTGGCGCAGGCGCAACAGCGCCTGGAACGGCTGGAGCACGAGGCCGCCGAGCTCGACACCACGGCCGCCGAGACGGAGCGCGAGACGCTGGACGAGCGCGTGCAGGAGCTCGAGGAGATCAGCCGCGGCTGGCAGGAGCGTGCCGACACGGTGCGCGCGCAGATAGACGTGGCGCGCGCCAGCATCACGCAGTTCACCGGGCAGCTCGACGAGGTGCGCGGCGAGTTGCAGGAGCAGCGCGGGCGCTTCGCCTCGCTGCAGGCGTTGCAGCAGGCCGCCCTGGGGCAGACCGACGAGGTCGTTACCGGCTGGCTGCAGGCGCAGGGCCTGGCGCGCAACCAGCGCGTGGCCGAGCGCCTGACGGTCGAGCCGGGCTGGGAAACCGCGGTGGAGACCGTGCTCGGCAGCCACCTGCAGGCGGTGTGCGTCGATGACATGAACCCGCTGGCCGCGGCGCTGGAGCGCTTCGGCGCCGGCACGCTGGGGCTGTTCAGCCCGCGAACGGCGACAGGCGCCGGGGCGGCGCCGCAGGGCCTCGCGGCCAAGGTGCGCGCGCCATTCGATGTCGGCGGATTGCTGGGCGGGATCCTTGTCGCGGACTCGCTGGCGCAGGCGCTGGCGCTGCAGGAAGGGCTCGCACCGGGCGAGTCGGTGGTCACGCCGGAGGGCATCTGGCTCGGTCGGGACTGGCTGCGGCTAGCGCGTGATACCGATGCGCGCGCCGGCGTGATCCAGCGCAGCCGCGAACTCGCCGCGCTCGGGGCCGCGACGGAGGCGGGTCGCGAGCGCGAGGCCCTGCTGCTCGAGACGCTGGAGCAATCGCGCGAGGAACTGCGCGAGCTCGAGGCCGGGATGTTGCAGCAGCAGCAGGAGCTGCGCGCGGCGACCGCTCGCTACACCGAGGCGCGTTCGGCGCTCAGCGCCTGCAACGCGCGCCTGGAACAGATGCTGCTGCGCGACGAGCGCAACCGCTCCGAGCAGCAACAGACCCGCGAGCGGCGCGACGCACAGCGCGCCGAGTTGCAGGGCGCGCGCAGTGTGCTCGAGGCCGCGCTCGACGCCATGCATCGCGACAGCCAGCGGCGCGAAACGCTGCAGCTGCAGCGCGACATGGCCCGCCAGGCGCTCGAGGCCGCCCGGCAGAAGGCGCGTCAGGACAAGGATTCGGCGCACCAGCTGGCGATGCGTCGCCAGTCGCTGGGCTCGCAAACCGAGAGCCTGCGCGCGGCGATCGCGCGCATCCAGGGCCAGTTCGCCCAGCTCGAGGCGCGCACCGGGGCGCTGGCCGCGCAGATCGAGGCCACCGAGGAGCCGATCGCCGAGGGGCGCGAGCTGCTCGAGGCGCAGCTGCAGGACCGTCTTGCCGTCGAGGGCGAGCTGACGGCCGCGCGCGCCCGGGTGCAGGAGGTCGAGCACGCGCTACGCGAGGCCGAGCGCAGCCGCCACGCCATCGAGCAGGAGACCGAGGCCGTGCGCAGCGCGCTGGAGCAGGAGCGTATCGCCGCGCAGGGCGTGCAGGTGCGCCTCGGCGCCATCGTCGAGCAGCTGCACAAGGGGCACGCGGATCTCGAGGCCGTGCTGGCAGGCCTGCCTGCGGACGCGCAGGAGACGGCGTGGCAGGCGCAGCTGGAGCGCCTCGGTGGCCAGCTGGCGCGGCTCGGACCGATCAACCTCGCGGCGATCGAGGAGCATCGCCAGCAGTCGGAGCGCAAGAACTACCTCGATGCGCAGAACGCCGACCTGGTCGAGGCGCTGGAGACGCTGGAGAATGCGATCCGCAAGATCGACCGCGAGACGCGCACGCGCTTCAAGGACACGTTCGACAAGGTCAACAGCGGTCTGCAGGAGCTGTTCCCGCGCGTATTCGGAGGCGGGCACGCCTACCTCGAACTGACCGGCGACGACCTGCTGGATACCGGGGTCGCGATCATGGCGCGGCCCCCGGGCAAGCGCAATGCGACGATCCACCTGCTCTCGGGCGGGGAGAAGGCGCTCACGGCGATCTCGCTGGTGTTCTCGATCTTCCGCCTGAACCCGTCGCCGTTCTGCATGCTCGACGAGGTCGATGCCCCGCTCGATGACGCCAACGTCGGGCGATTCGCGCGGCTCGTGCGGGAGATGTCCGAGACGGTGCAGTTCATCGTGATCACGCACAACAAGATCACGATGGAAATGGCGCATCACCTGATGGGCGTCACGATGCAGGAGCCGGGCGTCTCGCGACTGGTCAGCGTGGATGTCGAGGAGGCCGTGGCGCTGGCGCACACGGCGTGAAAGGCGTTGCCGGCGCGATGTTCTATAGTGACGTTTGGTTATAGAATGCCGCGGCAACGCGGGAACAGACAGGCCATTCCACCCGGTTCACAGGATCTGCTAGCGGCATGGAGTTGAGTGTACAGGACTGGTTGATCGTCATTGGCGCGCTCCTCATCGTGGGGGTGCTGCTCGATGCGTTCAGGCGCTATCGCAACGAGAGCCGCAACCCGATTCGCATGGGCCGCAAGCCCGGCTTCTGGAAGCTGGGCGACGGTTTCCGCGACGATGCCGAAGCCCCGGCGCTGCCCAACGCCGAGCTGCCGGGCGGCGGCGCGCGCGTGCGCGACCGTGGCGGCATCGGCCACGACAACCGCGGCATGGACGATTTCGAGGCGCCGGCGCCACGGGTGGCACCGCGCGTCGAGCCGGTGCTGGAACCCGAACCGCCGGCCGTGCACGTCCCCGCCCCCCCGCAGCCGCGCCGCGAGACGCCGCCGGAACAGGCGGTCCTTCCCGGCACCGAGCCGATCACGGCCCCCGTGCGCGAGAAGCGCGAGAAGCGCGCCAGGGCCGCTGCGGCGCCGGCGCCGGAGACCGACAGCGAAGTCGTGGTGATCCATGTGCTGGCGCGCGAGGCCGGGGGTTTTCCCGGCGAGGCGCTGGTGAAGATCTTCCACGCCTGCGATGTCCGCCACGGCGAGATGGATATCTTCCACCGCCACGAGCAGGAGAAGGGCCAGGGGCCGGTGCAGTTCAGCGTGGCGAACGTGTCGCGCCCCGGCACCTTCGACATCGCGGCCATGGACGCGCTGCACCTGCCCGGGCTCAGTTTCTTCCTGCGCCTGCCCGGGCCGACGCGCCCGCTCGAGGCCTTCGACTGCATGCTCGAGACGGCGCGCGTCGTGGCGCGCAATCTCGACGGCGAACTGCAGGACGAGAGCCACAGCGTGTTCACCACGCAGACCGCCGAGCATTGCCGCCAGCGCATCCGCGAGTTCGCGCACCGCAACTCGCGCGCGCGGCGCTAGCCTTGTCCCCGCCGGGGCCGGGCGTCGCGGGCGCGGAGCCGCCGCGATGAGCCCTGGCGCCGATGCCGCCGGGGAGATCGAGCGGCTGCGCGAGCAGATCCGCCACCACAACCACCGCTACTACGTCCTCGACGACCCGCTGATCCCGGACAGCGAGTACGACCGGCTCCTGCGCCGGCTCCAGGAACTCGAGCGCGCGCATCCCGAACTGGTCAGCGCGGATTCCCCGACGCAGCGCGTCGGCGCCGGGCCGCTGGCGGCCTTCGCG
The DNA here is from genome assembly GCA_016718385.1 of Gammaproteobacteria bacterium. Lineage (GTDB taxonomy): Bacteria > Pseudomonadota > Gammaproteobacteria > Pseudomonadales > UBA5518 > UBA5518. The sequence goes on along the minus strand of JADKDK010000002.1, from coordinate 310,994 downwards.
ACGGTGCGTCACGAGATCCCGATGCTGTCGCTGGACAACGTCTTCAGCGAGGATGAACTGCGCGCCTTCGATCGGCGCGTGCGCGAGCGCCTCGGCGACGAGGCGGGCGTGGACTACTGCTGCGAGCCCAAGCTCGACGGCGTGGCCGTGAGCATGCTCTACGAGCAGGGCGTGCTGGTGCGCGCGGCGACGCGTGGCGACGGCACCACGGGCGAGGACATCACGGCGAACGTGCGCACCATCGCCTCGGTACCGCTGCGCCTGCCGGCGGCGGTCCCGCCGCAGCGCCTCGAAGTGCGCGGCGAGGTGTACATGCCGCACCGGGGCTTCGAGGAGATGAACCGGCGCGCCGCGCAGCGCGGCGAGAAGACCTTCGTGAACCCGCGCAACGCCGCCGCCGGCAGCCTGCGCCAGCTCGACCCGCGCATCACCGCGGCGCGCCCGCTGGAGTTCTGCGCCTACGGGCTGGGCGTGCTCGATGGTGCCTCGATGCCGGCCACGCAGTCGGGGGCGCTGGCGTGGCTGCGCGAGCTCGGTGTGCGCACCAGTGGCGAGTTGCGTGTCGCGCGCGGTGTCGAGGAGTGCCTGGCCTATTACGCGCGGATGCAGGAGCGGCGCGCCGCGCTGCGCTACGACATCGACGGCATCGTGTTCAAGGTCGACAGCGTGGCGCTGCAGCAGCGGCTCGGCTTCGTCTCGCGGGCTCCGCGCTGGGCGGTCGCGCACAAGTTTCCGGCGCAGGAGGAAATGACCACGCTGCTCGGGGTGGAGTTCCAGGTCGGGCGCACCGGCGCGATCACGCCGGTGGCGCGGCTGGCGCCGGTGTTCGTGGGCGGTGTGACGGTCAGCAACGCCACCTTGCACAACATGGACGAGGTGCGCCGCCTCGGGCTGATGGCCGGCGACACCGTGATCGTGCGCCGTGCCGGCGACGTGATCCCGCAGGTGGTGCGCGTGCTCGAGGAGCAGCGTGCGCCGCACGCGCGCGCGATCGCGCTGCCCGTGAACTGCCCGGTGTGCGGGTCGCCGGTCGAACAGGGCGAGGGCGAAGCGGTGGCACGCTGCTCCGGCGGGCTGGTGTGCGCCGCGCAGCAGAAGGAGACCATCCGCCACTTCGCCTCGCGCCGCGCGTTGGACATCGAGGGGCTGGGCGAGAAGCTGATCGAGCAGCTGGTCGACCAGGGCGTGGTGCGCAATGTCGCCGACATCTACGCGCTCGACGAGGCGACGCTGGCGGGGCTGGAGCGCATGGGCGAGAAATCGGCGCGCAAGCTGCTCGCCGCGATCGCGCGCAGCAAGCGCACGACCCTCGACCGTTTTCTCTACGGGCTCGGCATGCGTGAAGTGGGCGAGGCGACGGCGCTCGCGCTGGCACGGCACTTCGGCACGCTGGAGGCGCTGCTGGCGGCCGATGCCGGTGAGCTGCAACAGGTGCCGGACGTAGGCCCGGTGGTCGCGGGGCACGTGGTCGCGTTCTTCGCGGTGCCCGAGAACCGCGCGCTGATCGGGCGGCTGCTCGAGGCCGGCATCGCGTGGCCGGCGGTGGAGAAGCCGGGCGCCTCGGCGCCGCTGGCCGGCAAGACGGTGGTGCTCACCGGCACGCTCGAGGCAATGACGCGCGAGGAGGCCGGCGAGCGGCTCGCGCGCCTCGGCGCGAAGGTGGCCGGCAGTGTCAGCGCGCGCACGCATATCGTGATCGCCGGGCCCGGTGCGGGCTCCAAGCTGGCACGCGCCGAGGCGCTGGGAATCGAGGTCTGGGACGAGGCGCAACTGCTTGATTTCCTGAGCCGCAACGGCGCCGATTGAGGCGCCGGCGATTGCGTCAAATTTACGCATTCTTTAGCCCAAATGAAGGAAGCGCCGCCCGCAGTGCTGGTTTACGATGCCCTGCTAATTGCGTGGGTCCCGGATCGCGTTTCCGGTGCCTGCGAATAGCCACAGCAATCACGGTGAAAAGACCTTGAAACCCACCGACATCAGCGATCCCGAATATTTCCACAAGGTTGTCGACTGCCAGTACGCGTGCCCGGCACACACGCCGGTTCCCGAGTACATCCGGCTGATCGCCGCGGAGCGCTACAGCGACGCGTACATGGTCAACTGGGAGTCGAACGTGTTCCCGGGCATCCTCGGGCGCACCTGCGACCGGCCCTGCGAGCCGGCCTGCCGGCGCGGGCGCCTCGAGAAGGAGCCGGTGGCGATCTGCCGCCTCAAGCGCGTGGCCGCCGACAACAAGGGCTCGGTCAAGGAGCGCATGCCGAAGGCGCCGCGGCGCCACAACGGCAAGCGTGTGGCGCTGGTCGGCGGCGGCCCGGCCTCGCTCACGGTTGCGCGCGACCTCGCGCCGCTCGGTTACGAGCTCGACCTCTACGATGACCAGGGGAAGGGTGGCGGCATGATGCGCAGCCAGATCCCCGTGTTCCGCCTGCCGCCGTCGGTGCTCGACGAGGAAGTCGGCTACATCCTCGATCTCGGTGTGAAGCAGCATTTCAACACGACGGTCGACAGCCTCAAGGCGCTGCTCGCGAAGGACTACGACGCGGTCTTCGTGGGCACCGGCGCGCCGCGCGGCAGCGACCTCGACCTGCCCGGGCGCAAGGAAGCGGCGGCGAACATCTTCGTCGGCATCGACTGGCTCTCCAGCGTGTCCTTCGAGCACGTCAGCAGGATCGGCAAGCGCGTGCTCGTGCTCGGTGGCGGCAACACGGCTATGGACTGCTGCCGCACGGCGCGCCGGCTCGGCGGCGAGGACGTGAAGGTCGTCGTGCGCTCGGAGTTCGACAAGATGAAGGCGTCGCCGTGGGAGAAGGACGACGCGATGGCCGAGGACATCCCGATCTTCAACAATCACGTGCCGAAGGAATTCGTGCACAGGGACGGGCGCCTGGTCGGCATGACCTTCGACAAGGTCGACGTGGTCTACGACGACAAGGGGCGTCGCAGCCTGGTGTCCACCGGCGAGGAACCGGTGTTCTTCGAGGCGGACGACGTGCTGATCGCGATCGGGCAGGACAATTCCTTCCCCTGGATCGAGCGCGACGTGGGCATCGAGTTCGGCAAGTGGGACATGCCGGTTGTCGATGCCGTCAGCTTCCAGTCGACGCTGCCGAAGGTGTTCTTCGGCGGTGACGCGGCCTTCGGACCCAAGAACATCATCACGGCGGTCGCCCACGGTCACCAGGCGGCGATCTCGATCGACCTGTTCCTGCGTGGCGAGGACGTGCGCAAGCGTCCGGCTCCCGGCGTGACGCTGGTCAGCCAGAAGATGGGCGTGCACGAGTGGAGCTACGACAACGCGATCGCCGACGACCTTCGCTACAAGGTGCCGCACGTGCCGAAGGAGATAGCGCTGAAGGACCGCAAGGTCGAGGTCGAGCTCGGCTTCGACGCGCGCACCGGTCTCGCCGAGGCGCAGCGCTGCCTCAACTGCGATGTGCAGACGGTTTTCACCACGGCCAAGTGCATCGAGTGCGATGCCTGCGTCGACATCTGCCCCACCGACTGCATCAATTTCATCGTCAATGACGAGGAACCCGCATTGCGCCAGAAACTGCGCGCCGTGGCGGGCGAACTGGCGCAGGATCTCTACGTTTCCGACGTCCTGGCCCAGACGCAGCGCGTCATGGTCAAGGACGAGAACGTGTGCCTGCATTGCGGACTGTGTGCCGAGCGCTGCCCGACCGGCGCGTGGGACATGCAGAAGTTTCTCTACAATGTCACGAAGGCTGGACAGGCATGCACGCCAAACAAGCGGTAAACGATTTTGTCGTCAAGTTCGCCAACGTCAACGGCACCGGCTCCGCCTCCGCGAACCACATGTTCGCGAAGGCGATTTTCCGCATGGGGATCCCGGTCAGCCCGCGCAACATCTTCCCGTCGAACATCCAGGGCATGCCCACCTGGTACGAGGTCCGCGTCAGCAGCAAGGGCTACCTCGGCCGGCGCGGCGGTGTCGACCTGATGCTGTGCGTGAACCCGCAGAGCATGGAGCGCGACGTCAAGGAAGTGGAGGCGGGCGGCTACTTCGTCTACGACTCGACGAAGCCCATCGACATCCGCTACGTGCGTGACGACATCCACTACGTCGGCATCCCGATCACGGACATGTGCCTGCGCGAGTACGCCGATGCCCGCCAGCGCCTGCTGTTCAAGAACGTGATCTATGTCGGCGCGCTCGCCGCGCTGCTCGACATCGATTTCTCGGTGCTCAAGGACCTGGTCGCCGACCAGTTCAAGGGCAAGGAGAAGCTGATCGCGCAGAACGTGCACGCGCTCGAGCTCGGGCACCAGTACGCGGTGAAGAACTTCGACTGCCCGATCGGCATTCGCCTGGAGCGCGGCGGCAATATCGCCAGGCACATCCTCGAGACCGACCACATCCTGATGGACGGCAACACGGCAGCGGCGCTGGGCGCGGTCTACGGCGGCGCCACCGTGGCGGCGTGGTACCCGATCACGCCCTCCACCTCGGTCGTGGACGGCTTCGACAAGTACTGCCGACGCCTGCGCATCGACGCGGGCACGGGCAAGAAGAACTACGCCATCGTGCAGGCGGAGGACGAACTGTCGGCGATCGGCATGGTGATCGGCGCGGCGTGGAACGGCGCGCGCTCCTTCACCGCGACCAGCGGGCCGGGCCTGTCGCTGATGAGCGAGTTCCTCGGGCTGGCCTATTTTGCCGAGATCCCGGCGGTGCTGATCGACGTGCAGCGCGCGGGTCCCTCGACCGGCATGCCCACGCGCACGCAGCAGTCGGACGTGCTTGCGGCGGCCTATGCCTCGCACGGCGACACCAAGCACGTGCTGCTGTTCCCGGCGACGCCCGCGGAGTGCTTCAGCCTGACCGTGAAGGCCTTCGACCTCGCCGATCGCCTGCAGACGCCGGTGATCATGCTGACGGACCTCGATCTCGGCATGAACGACTGGATGTCGCCGCCGCTCGTCTTCGACGACAAGCACACCTACGATCGCGGCAAGGTGCTCGACGCCGAGGCGCTGGACAACCTCAAGGAGCGTTTCGGGCGCTACCTCGACGTCGATGGCGACGGCATCCCGTATCGCACCTATCCCGGCGCGCATCCGAAGAAGGGCGCGTACACCATACGTGGCACCTCGCGCGACGAATACGCGATCTACACCGAGGATGGCGCGGCCTACGTGCGCAACATGGACCGCCTGCTCAGGAAGTTCGAGACCGCCAAGCAGTTCGTGCCCGAGCCCAAGATCAAGCCGGCTGCCCGGGCTACGCCCTACGGCGCGCTGTTCTTCGGCACCACGGCCTCGCCCGCCTACGAGGCCGTCGAGATGCTGGAGGCCGAAGGCATCGCGATAGACACCCTCAGGCTGCGCGCATTCCCGTTCTCGGACGCGGTGGAGGAATTCATCATGAGCCACGAGACGGTCTTCGTGATCGAGCAGAACCGCGACGGCCAGATGCGCCGCCTGCTGATCAACGAGATCGATTTGCCGGCCAACGAGAAGCTGGTGCCGGTGCTGAACTACGACGGCCTGCCGATCACGGCGCGCCAGATCGCGGGCGTTATCCGCTCCACGCTCGGCGGGAGCGACAACGTGACCCCGATCACCCGCAAGCGTGAAAGCCCGAGGAAAAAATCATGACCTACCAGAGACCGTCTTTCCGCCATCCCGAAGCGCCCGTCAACGAACTGGGCTACACGCGTCGCGACTACGAGGGTTCGATTTCCACGCTGTGCGCGGGCTGCGGCCATGATTCGATCAGCGCCGCGATCATCGAGGCCGCGTTCACGCTGCCGATCGAGCCCCATCGCATCGCGAAGATGTCCGGCATCGGCTGCTCCTCGAAGACGCCGGCTTACTTCCTCGGCAGTTCGCACGGCTTCAACTCGGTGCACGGGCGCATGCCCTCGGTGACCACCGGCGCCAACCTCGCGAACCGTGACCTGGTCTACATCGGTGTCTCCGGCGACGGCGACACGGCGTCCATCGGCATGGGGCAGTTCGCGCACGTGGTGCGCCGCAACCTGAACATGACCTATATCGTCGAGAACAACGGTTGCTACGGCCTCACCAAGGGGCAGGACTCCGCCACCGCCGACGTGGGCTCCAAAAGCAAGAAGGGCAACGCGAACCCCTACGAGCCGATCGACCTCGTGAGCGTAGCGATCCAGCTCGGCGCGACCTTCGTGGGGCGCAGCTTCTCCGGGGACCGCCAGCAGCTGGTGCCGCTGATCAAGGCCGCGCTCAGCCACAAGGGCTTCGCGTTCCTCGACGTGATCTCGCCCTGCGTGACCTTCAACAACCACGAGGGCTCGACCAAGAGTTACGCCTTCACGCGCGAGCACATCGATCCCACTCCGATCGATTTCGTGCCGATGCGCGACGAGATCCGCACCAGCTACGCGGCGGGCACGACGCAGGACGTGTGCCTGCACGACGGCTCGGTGATCCGCCTGCACAAGCAGAGCGACGAATACGATATCCAGGACTCGCGGTCGGCGCTGCAGGCGATCGCGCAGCACCAGAAGTCGGGACGCGTGCTCACCGGTCTGCTCTACATGGATCGCGACGCCCAGGAACTGCACGAGATCCTCGAGACCACGCGCCGTCCGCTGAACACGCTGACCGAAAAGGAACTCTGCCCCGGCACCAAGGTGCTCGACAGCATCAACGCCGGGTTGCGCTGAACGCGAATCTGCACCTAGGGTAGACGCGTCGCTGGCCTCGTTGCCCGGGCGCTGCAACGGGGCCCGCGGCAAGTACATCCCTGTAGGCTCTGGCGCCGCATCCCTGCGGCGCACGGCCCCTTATGCAGCGCCCGGGCAACGAGGCCGCTCGGCAACTTGTGCGCCAGCTTTCGCGCGAATCGGTACTCGTACCCTGAGGTGTGTGTGCCAGCAGCGCAGCCTGTGCCCCGCTGGCTGTCGTGCGAGGACCGTCTGTCGCCTGGATGGCGACAGTCGAGCCTACATGGACGTATTCACGGCGTGTCCGAGCATGAGAGTCAGCGGGGCACAGGCGGGGGAGAACCGCAGGTTCACGAAAAGCACCCCTCCGGATGAGGAGTTACGGTTCCAGCCAGGGCTTCAGCGCCAGGTCCAGCCCTTCGTTGATGAAGCTCTCGTTGTCCAGCACCGTCTTCTCGCGCGTCCAGCGCGGGGTGGAGGGCTTGAGGTTGAGGTATTCCGTCACCTCGATGCCGCCGGCGCCGTTGTAGAGGCGCTGCAGTTGCAGGTCGAAGACGTTGATGTAGAGGCCCACGGCGTCCACGCCCTGCACCCAGTCGAAGTCCGCCGCCACGCCGTCGCCGCCGCGGCTGGAGGGGCGGCGGGTCACGCCGAGGAAATGCGCCTGGTGGTTGCCGCTCGGGGAGAAATAGACCTGCAGCTCCTCGAGGTTGGTGAACACGATGGCCTGCACCCGGCCGTCGGCCGCCAGCGCCTTGACGGTCTCGCTGAGCACGTACTGGAACACGGTGTCGTTCAGCTTGCCGGTGCCCGGGTTGTAGGGCTCGCCCCAGTTGCGCACGCCTTCCTTCCACGCCTTTTCGAACAGCTCCGACGGCAGCACTTCGTAGCCGGCCGCCGTCAGGCGCTGCGCCACCAGGCGGTCGATGCGCGCCTCGTGCTCGGCGAGGTAGTTGCGGCTCGGCTTGCCGAAGTTGACCGGGGCGATCACCACGCGGCCGAACTGCGCCTTGTCCGCGAGGCGCGCGTCGTAGGTCGCCTGGTAGGCTGTGCCGCCGCCGCTGTCGCCGCCAGGCGAGCTGGCGCAGGCGACGAGGCACAGGGTCGTGAGGATCAGCAGGAGCGCGCGCATCGGGCATACCTTGTGGAACGGGGTGCGCGCGGATTCTAGCAACCGCTATTGCCAATGAGAACCGCGCCGTGCTCCCATCGGGATCCCGCATGCCACGCCGGACGCACGCCACGGTGACCGAACTGCTCCATTGCCAGATCCACGGAACCGCGGGAGGCGCGGTGATCCTGCTGCACGGCCTGTTCGGCTTGTCGGCGAACCTCGGCCCGATGGCCCGCGAGCTGGCGCGCGACTACCGCGTGCTGCTGCCGGACCTGCGCAACCACGGGCGCTCGTTCCACGCCCCCGGCATGGGCTATTCGCTGATGGCGCAGGACGTGCTGCGCCTGATGGACGCGCACGGGATCGCGACGGCGGCCCTGGTCGGGCACTCGATGGGCGGCAAGGTGGCGATGCAGGCCGCGCTCGACAATCCCGGGCGCATCGAGCGCGTGCTGGTCGGCGACATCGCGCCGGTCGATTACGCGGCGCACCACCAGCGCGTGTTCGCCGCGCTGCGCGAGGCGGCGGCCGATACGCTCGCGGACCGTCGCGCGACCCAGCGCATCCTCGAGCGCCACATCGCCGAGCCCGGCGTGGTGGCGTTCATGCTGATGAACCGCGCGCAGCGCGAGGACCGCAGCTGGCACTGGCGCTTCGACCTCGACGCCATCGAGGCGGGCTATCCCGAGATCCTCGCGGCACCGCGCGGCGCGAATCCCTTTGCCGGGCCGGTGCTGTTCATCAAGGGCGAGCTCAGCGACTACGTCCTGCCGTCGGCGAACGAGGCCACGCGGGCGCTGTTTCCGCGGGCCCGGCTCAAGGTGATCGCGGGCGCGGGGCACTGGCTGCACGCGGAGAAGCCCGCGATCTTCCTGCGTCTGGCGCGTGAATTCCTCGCCGCTACTTCCTGATCTGGCCGTCCAGCATCTTCGCGAGCTTCGGCCCGAACGGCGGCAGCGTGCCGGCGAGCTTCGACAGGTTCAGCCTGCCTTCGCGGAAGACTCCCTTGGCGTGGCTGAAGGTGCGGAAGCCGTCGCGTCCGTGGTAGTGGCCCATGCCGCTGCCGCCCACGCCGCCGAAGGGCAGGTCGTCGCAGGCAAAATGCATCATCACGTTGTTCACGCTGACGCCGCCCGAGATGGTTTCGCGCAGCACGCGTTCGCGTTCCGCCTCGTCCTTGCCGAACCAGTACAGCGCGAGCGGTCGCGCGCGCGCGTTGACGTAGGCGATGCAGTCGCCGACGTCGCGGTAGGTCTTCACGACCAGCACGGGGCCGAAGATCTCCTCCTGCATCACCTTCAGCGCGTCGTCGGGGTTCACCACGATGTGCAGCGGGATCTTGTGCCGCACGCGGTCGCTGAAATCCTCGCGCCCCGGGTTGAGCTCGATGATGCGCGCGCCCGCCGCGCGGGCCTCCTCGATGTAGCCGAGCACGCGATCGTAGTGGCGCTCGTTGATCATTGCGTTGTAATCGGGGTTCAGCACCGTCGTGGGATACTGCGCCACGAAATTCTTCCGGCAGCTCTCGAGGAAGACCTCCAGACGCGATTCGGGGACGAAGGCATAGTCCGGCGCGATGCACAGCTGACCGGCGTTCTGCCCCTTGCCGGTGACGATCTTCCCGGCCGTGTCCTCGATGTCGGCGCTGGCGCTCACGATCACCGGCGATTTGCCGCCAAGCTCCAGCGTGACCGGGGTCAGGTTCTCGGCCGCGGCGCGCATCACCATGCGACCGATCGAGGTCGCGCCGGTGAACAGCAGGTGGTCGAAGGGCAGCGAGGCGAACGCGGCACCCACTTCGGGCCCGCCGGTCATCACGGCGATCTCGCTGCGATCGAAGTAGCGCCCGATCAGTTCGCGCGTGAGTTCGGAGGTATGCGGCGTGAACTCCGAGGGCTTGATCATCACGCGGTTGCCGGCCCCGAGGATGTCCGCCATCGGGCTGAACACCATGCCCACGGGGATGTTCCACGGCGTCATGTTGCCGACCACGCCCTTGGGCTGGTGGTAGACGAGCGCGCGGGCCCCGAACAGGTTCATCGGCACCGGGGCGCTGCGCCGCTCGGGCTTCATCCACGACTTCAGCTTCTTCTTCACGTGCTTGAGGTTGCCCACCGAGGTCATGATCTCGGCCATGCGCGTGATGTACGGCGAGCGGCAGCCGTAGTCGGCCGACAGCGCGTTGCAGATCGCTTCCTGGTTGTCGACCAGCAGCGCAATGCAGCGCTCGATGCGGTCGATACGCGTGCCGTATTGCACGAAGCCCTCGGCCCGGAACGCCTTGCGCTGCAACTCCAGCGTCTCCAGCATCGCCCCGCGCGCGTCGATCACGGCGCCTGCCTGTTCTGCTGCGGTGGTCATCTCGTTACTCCTTGCGCTGAATATTCGTTTATCGGATCGGGAGTCCAGACCTCGCACTCCGGCCGCTCCAACGGGGCCCGCGGCAAGTACCCTTCGGGCCCAGCCCGAAATCATAGATTTCGGGCGCTCGGCGGGGCGAAGCGGTGCTTCGCCGGGCTCCGCCTCGCCCCTGTAGGCTCTGGCGCCGCATCCCTACGGCGCACGGCCCCTTATGCGCCGACCGCAGTGCCAGGCCGCTCGGCTGCTCGTTGTGGCAACGTTCCCCACCTGCAATTGAGACGGCACTGCGCTGCGCGTCGCAGTGTCGGCGTGCTGCGGCGAACCGTGTGTCGCCTGGACGGCGACACACGAGCCTACAGGGACGTATTCACGGCGTGTTCGCAGCGGCATACCGACCCGCCGGGGCGCGACGCAGGGAACCACCACGCCCGAGCATGAGACGATCACGCCTCGTCCTCGATCAGCATCCCGGCGGCCTTGAGGCCGATGGCGACGCAGAGCGCGTTGGTGTTGCCGCTGATGATGTCGGGAATCACCGAGGCATCGGCGATGCGCAGGCCCTCCAGGCCGTGCACGCGCAGGCGATGATCGACCACCGCGTTTTCGCCCGCGCCCATCGCGCAGGTGCCCACGGGGTGGTAGACCGACTCGGCCTCGCGGCGGATGAACGCGAGGATCTGCTCGTCGCTGCTGCAGTTCAAGCCGGGCCGGATCTCCGCTTCACGGTAGCCGTCGAACACGCTGGAGGCGAAGATCTCGCGCACGCGCCTGACCGCGTCGATCATCACGCGTCGGTCCGCCTCGGTGGACATGTAGTTGGCGCGGATCGCCGGCGGATAGTCGGGGAACGGCGTGCGCATATGCACGCTGCCGCGGCTGCTCGGGCGCAGGTTGCAGACCGTCGCGGTGGTGCCGGGCACGGTGACGAGATTGCCGCGCGCGTCGAGGCGCCCGGCGGCAGGCGTGAAGTGGATCTGCGCGTCGGGGCGCCCGACCGCGGGCGAGGTGCGCAGGAAGGCGCCGGCCTGGCAGGCGGGGTGGATCAGCAGCCCCTCGCGCCTGATGCCCCAGCGCAGCGCGTTGCGCAGCAGGCCGAGCGGCGTGGTCTCCTCGGCGAAAGTCCTCACGTTGCGCAGCCCCTGCTGCACGTTGATCGTCAGGTGGTCCTGCAGGTTCTCGCCCACGCCGGGCAGCGCGTGCCGGGTGGTGATACCCAGCGGCTCGAGCACGGCGGGATTGCCGATGCCGGAGAGCTCCAGCAGCTGCGGGCTGTTGATCGAGCCGCCGCAGAGGATCACCGAGCGGCGCGCAGCCACGCGCAGCACCTTGTCCTTGCGGCGGTACTGCACGCCGGTGACGCGCTCGCCATCGAACAGCAGCTTCTCGGCAAGGGCATGCGTCGCCAGCTCGAGGTTGGCGCGCTTGAGCGCGGGCTTGAGGAAACTGGTCGCCGCGGTCTGGCGCACGCCGTTGCGCACGTTGACCTGGTAGCGGCCGATGCCTTCCTGGCTCGGGCCGTTGAAGTCGGTGTTGAAGGGCAGGCCGATGCTCACGCCCGCCTGGATGAACAGGTCGGTGCACTCGAGCGGGGGGCCGACCTCGTCGACCCACAGCCCGCCGCCGCTGCCGTGCAGCGCGTCGGCGCCGCGCGTATTGTGCTCGCTGGCGAGGAACCAGGGCAGCATCTCCTCGTAGGACCAGCCGGGATTGCCGGCCGCGGCCCAGGCTTCGTAGTCCTCGCGCTGGCCGCGGATGTAGACCATGCCGTTGATGGCGCTGGTGCCGCCCACCACCTTGCCGCGCGGCCAGGCGATCTTGCGGTAGTCGAGCTCGGGCTCGGGCTCGGTCTGGTAGCACCAGTTGACGCTCCTGTCCTTCATCAGGAAGGCGAAGCCGAGCGGCACGTGGATCATCGGGTGGCGGTCCGGCCCGCCGGCCTCGAGCAACAGCACGTGCCGGCTCGCTTCGCGGCTGAGGCGCGAGGCGAGCGCGCAGCCGGCCGAGCCGGCGCCGATGATGATGTAGTCATAGCTGGCGTCGAAGCCGCGCGGGGTGGTGCTCAAGCGGGTGCGCTCCGGTACTGCGTGAGGCGGCCATTGTCGGCGATACCGGCGCAGCGCTCCACGCCCGCCTGATTACGCTTTGGTAAGCGGCGGCTGGCGCCGCCCCACGCGATTGTGGTCAGATGCGCGGCTCACAAGGACGGGGATATGCACGATGGCCGGGGCCAGCCTGCTCGCGCTGCTCGACGACATCGCAACGGTGCTCGACGACGTCGCGGTGATGACCAAGCTCGCGGCGAAGAAGACCGCCGGGGTGCTCGGCGACGATCTCGCGCTGAACGCGCAGCAGGTCGCCGGCGTGCGCGCCGAGCGCGAGCTGCCGGTGGTCTGGGCAGTCGCGAAGGGTTCGGCGCGCAACAAGCTGATCCTGGTGCCGCTGGCGCTCGCGCTCAGCGCGCTGGCGCCGTGGGCCGTGACGCCGGTGCTGATGATCGGCGGCGCCTACCTGTGCTACGAGGGCTTCGAGAAGCTCGCGCACCGCTTCCTGCACAGCGCCGGCGAGGACGCCGCGGCGCACGAGGCGCTGGAGCATGTGCTGCTCGACCCCGGCACCGATATGGTCGCCTTCGAGACGCACAAGATAGGCGGCGCCATCCGCACCGATTTCATCCTCTCGGCCGAGATCATCGTGATCGCGCTGGGCACGGTGCAGGCGGCGTCCTTTGCCCACCGGGCCGCGGTGGTCACGGTGGTCGCGGCGGCGATGACCGTGGGCGTTTACGGCTTCGTGGCCGGCATCGTGAAGATGGACGACGCCGGCCTGCTGCTGTTGCGCGACGAATCGCCGGGCGCGGGGGGCAGGCTGAAACGCGCCCTCGGCAACGCGCTGCTGTGGATCGCGCCGCGGATGATGAAGACGCTGTCGGTGCTCGGCACGGCGGCGATGTTCCTGGTCGGCGGTGGCATCCTGGTGCATGGCATGCCGCCGCTTGCGCAATGGCTGCACGGCGCCGAACACGCCGCCGCCGGCGTGCCCGGCGTGGGCGCGGTGCTGGCCGGCGTCACGCCGGCGCTGCTCAACGCCGCCGCCGGCATCGTGGCGGGGGCGATCGTGCTGGCCGCGGTCAGCGCTTACGGCGCATTGACAGGACGATGGCGCGGGCGCTGAGGCAGCGCGCCGGGCAATTGCAGGCAAGACGGAGGTACTGCGAGTGGATACGACGACCCTGTTCTCGCTCGCCGGGCGCACCGCGCTGGTCACCGGCGGCTCGCGCGGCATCGGCCGCATGATCGCGGCGGGTTTCATCGCCCAGGGCGCGCGCGTCTACATATCTTCGCGCAAGGGCGCGGCGTGCGAGGCGGTCGCCGGGGAACTGGGCCCGAACTGCATCGCGCTGGCACAGGACGTCTCCACGGTCGCGGGTTGCCGCGCGCTGGCGGCTGCCTACGCCGGGCGCGAGCCCGCGCTCGACATCCTGGTCAACAACGCCGGCGCGGCCTGGGGCGAGCCCTTCGAAAGTTTTCCCGAAGCGGGCTGGGACAAGGTCATGGACCTGAACCTCAAGTCGCCGTTCTTTCTCACCCAGGCGCTGCACGGCGCGCTGAAGGCGGCGGCCACCCCCGCGCGTCCGGCCAAGGTGATCAACATCGCCTCGGTCGACGGCATGCGTCCCAATCCCTGGCACACCTACAGCTACCAGGCCTCGAAAGCCGGGCTGATCCACCTGACGCGGCGACTGGCGGCGCGGCTGATCAGCGATGGCATCGTGGTCAGCGCGATCGCGCCGGGGGCGTTTGCCTCCGATATGAATCGCGCGGCGCGCGATCATGGCGATCTCGCCGCACGGGCGATACCGTCCGGGCGCATCGGCAGGGACGAGGACATGGCGGGCGCGGCGATCTATCTGGCGAGCCGAGCCGGCGATTACGTGGTGGGGGAAACGCTCACCGTCGACGGCGGGCTGGTGAATGCCGCACTGGGCGAGTCGATCGACGCGTAGGGGGATGCAGGCAGCGGCGGCCGGATCCTGCCGCCGCTGCCTGCGATGCGCTCGATCAGAAGAAGACCGATTTTTCCAGCATGATCACCGCAGAGCCGGCCACGTAGCCCATCAACGCCAGGCCGCTGATATTGCGCACGTACCAGAAGAAGTTGATGCGCTCCATGCCCATCGCGGCCACGCCGGCCGCCGAGCCGATGATCAGGCAGCTGCCGCCGGTGCCCGCGGCGAAGGCCAGGAACTCCCACAGCGGGGAATCGGTCGGATGCACCGCCAGGTCGTACATGCCCATGGTCGCGGCGACCAGCGGCACGTTGTCGATAACGGCCGAGAGCAGGCCGATCAGGAACACGATCAGGTCGAGGTTGCCCACGGTACGGTCCAGGAAGCCGGCCGCCTGCGCGAGCAGCCCCGTCGCCTGCAGCGCGGAGACGGCCGTCAGGATGCCGAGGAAGAACAGCACGCTGGGAGTGTCGATGCGGCGCACCACCGTGAGGATGTGCATGCCCGATTCCATCGCGGCGTCGCGGTCCTTGTGCACCAGCTCTGACACCACCCACAGCACGCCGAGGCTGAACAGCATGCCCATGAAGGGCGGCAGGTGGGTCACGGTCTTGAACACCGGCACGAACAGCAGCCCGCCCATGCCCACCAGGAAGATCAGGTTGCGCTGCGATTTGCTGACCGAGTGATGGGCCTCGTTCTGAACCTGCACGGGGCTGGTGATCTGCCGCCCGCGCAGGCGGAAGGCGAGGAACAGCAGCGGGATCGCGAGGCACACCAGGCTCGGCAGGAAGATCGATTCCATGATGCGCAGCGTGGTGATCTGCCCGCCGATCCACAGCATCGTGGTCGTGACGTCGCCGATCGGTGACCAGGCGCCGCCGGCGTTGGCCGCGATCACGATGATGCCGGCGAAGAACAGCCGGTCGTCCTTGTCGTCGATCAGCTTGCGGATCAGCGAGATCATCACGATCGTGGTGGTCAGGTTGTCGAGTGCCGCCGACATGAAGAAGGCGACGAAGCCGATGATCCACAGCAGCTTGACCATGCTGGTCGAGCGGATGCGGTCGGTGATGATCGTGAAGCCGCCGTAGACGTCGACCATCTCGACGATGGTCATCGCGCCGAGCAGGAAGAACAGGATGCTCGCGGTCTCGGCGAAGCCCTCGAGCATCTGGTGCTCGCCGACCCAGGCCTTGATGATCTCCTCGGTGGACTTGGTCGCGTGCGCGTCCAGGAAGGCCTGCGGCAGGCTGGCCACATCGATCAGCCCCGGCGCCGCGAGGATGTAGACCGCCCAGCACAGCACGCCGGTCAGCACCGCGGGCGCTGCCTTGTCGACGTTGACGTTGTGCTCGAGGATGATCATCAGGTAGCCGACACAGAAGATGGCGATGATGGCGATCAGCGGTAATGGCATGTGTCTCTTCCCGGCTACTGGGGGTGCGTGGATCCAAGCGCGCTAATTTAAGCCGAGAGGCGTGCCGGCGACCATGCGCGCCAGCGTGCAAATTGCCGAAGCGCGAGGCCGTGCTGCCCGGGGACGCGCGAACGGGCGGTTTTGTTTGTCCGGGCGAGCGGCTATGCTCCCCGGCTTGCAACGAGCACCCAGGCAGGGGAGGTCCCACGTGGCGGTAGAACGATACTGTGCCCCGGAATCGGTGGCGGAGGCGGTGGCGCTGCTCGACCCGGCGACAGGCGCGGCGGCATTTTCGGGCGGCACCGACCTGCTGGTGCAGATGCGCGCGGCGGTGCGCTCGCCGGCGACGCTGGTCGATCTCAAGCGCATTCCCGGACTGGCCGGCGTGGAGTTCGCGCCCGATGCCGTGCGCATCGGCGCCGCGACGCGCTGCTGCGCACTGACCGCGAACGACGAACTGCGGGCACTGTGGCCGGGCCTGCTGGAGGCCGCCGGCCTGATCGGCTCCACGCAGGTGCAGGGTCGCGCCAGCCTCGGCGGCAACCTGTGCAACGCCTCGCCCGCCGCGGACTCGGTTCCCGCCCTGGTGGCCAATCGCGCGCGGGCCCTGGTCGCGGGACCCGGCGGCCAGCGCAGCGTTGCCGTCGAGGACTTCGTGCTCGCGCCGGGGCGCACCGTGCTCGCCAGCGGCGAGTTTGTTCACGCCATCGAGTTGCCGCGCCCGGCGCCGCGCACCGCGGATGCCTACCTGCGCTTCACGCCGCGCACCGAGATGGATATCGCGGTGGCCGGCGCGGGAGTATCCGTGACGCTGGACGCCGACGGTGTATGCACCGGTGCGCGCATCGCGCTGGGCGCGGTCGCGCCTACGGTGCTGCTGGTGCCCGGGGCCGCCGCGGCGCTGATCGGCTCGCGCTGCGACGAGGCGGCGCTGGATGCCTGCGCCGGCGCCGCGCGCGCGGCGGCACGGCCCATCACCGATCGGCGCGGCAGCGCGGAGCTGCGCCGCCAGGTCATCGGCGTGCTGGTGCGTCGGGCCGTGCGGGTGGCCGTGCAGCGCGCGGGTGGCACCTAGATCGCGGTCGGGCCGCGGGAATCAGGCGGCTGCGAGCGGGCCGCGGGGCAGCGCCGCGACTGCGTGCGCCGTCAATTGCGAAATTCGTCGGGGGTGGAGCAGATGTCGATACACGTACGAACGCGGATCAACGGACAGGCGCAGGAATTTCTCTGTGAACCGGACCAGAGCGCGCTGCAGGTGCTGCGCGACACGCTCGGGCTGACCGGGTCCAAGGAGGGCTGCAACTCCGGGGACTGCGGCGCCTGCTCGGTGCTGCTCGACGGCACGCTGGTGTGCGCGTGCCTGGTGCTCGGCGCCGAGCTCGAGGGACGCAGCCTCGCCACGATCGAGGGCATCGCCGAAGGCGGCAGGCTGCACCCGGTGCAGCAGAAGCTGCTCGAGCACAACGCGCTGCAGTGCGGCATCTGCATCCCCGGCATCGTGGTCGCGGCGAAGGCGCTGCTGGACCACGATCCCGACCCGGACGAGACCGCGGTGCGCTACTGGCTGGCGGGCAATCTCTGCCGCTGCACCGGCTATGACAAGATCATCCGCGCGGTGCTCGATGCGGCCGCGACGATGCGCGCGAGCGGAGGTGCGCCATGAATGCGAATGAGCAGGGGTTGCGCCAGATCGGCACGCGCCCGCCGCGTCCCGACGGCGTCGACAAGGTCACGGGGCGCGCGCGCTACGGCGCGGACTACACGCTGCCGGGCATGGTCTGGGGCCGCGTGCTGCGCAGCCCGCACGCGCACGCGCGCATCCTCGGCATCGACGCGAGCGCCGCGCTCGCGCTGCCCGGCGTGCTGGCCGTGGTGACGGCGGAAGACTTTCTCGCTGAACCCAAAGGTGATGTGGCCAGCGGCGAGGCCGAGATCGAGAGCGGCGATCTCAGCCGCAACGTGATGGCGCGCGAGAAGGCGCTGTACCACGGCCACGCGGTGGCGGCAGTCGCGGCGACCACGCCGCGCATCGCGGCGGCGGCGCTGGCCGCGATCCGCGTCGACTACGAAGCGCTCCCCGCGGTGCTGGACATCGACGCCGCGATGGCACCCGATGCGCCGCTGCTGCACGCGGACATGTTCACGCGCGGGGTCGACCCCGAACCGCGTGCCGCCTCCAACGTGGCTGCGATCACGACCCTGCAGCGCGGCGACCTCGATGCGGGCTTCGCTGCGGCCGAGGTCGTCGTGGAAGGCACGTGGTGCTCCCCGATGGCACACCAGGGGTATATCGAGCCGCAGGCATGCCTGGCCTGCGTGGGGCCGGGCGGGGAAGTCGAGCTCTGGTGCAGCACGCAGGGGCCGTTCATGGTGCGCTCCAGCGTCGCGCTGCTGCTGGGGCTCGATGTCGCCGACGTGCGCGTCATTCCCACCGAGATCGGCGGCGGCTTCGGTGGCAAGACCACGGTCTACATCGAACCGATCGCCGTGGCGCTGTCGCGCAAGTGCGGCCGGCCGGTGAAGATGCAGCTCTCGCGCGAGGAAGTGTTCCGCGCCACCGGCCCCGCCTCGGCCTCGCGCGTGTGGGTCAGGATCGGCGCGCGCTCCGACGGCACGATCACCGCGATGGACGCGCGACTCGAATACGATGCCGGCGCCTTCCGCGGCTCGCCGTTCATACCGGGCGCAATGTCGATCTTTGCCTGCTATGACGTGCCCAACCAGCGCGCGGTTGCTCTCGACGTGGTCACCAACAAGCCGAAAGTCGCCGCCTACCGCGCCCCCGGCGCGCCGCAGGCGATCCTGGCGAGCGAATGCGCGCTCAACGAGCTCGCCGCGCGGCTCGGCATCGACCCGATCGAGCTGCGCCTGCGCAACGCGGTGCGCGAGGGCTCGCGCACGATCTACGGCGCGGCCTTCGAGACCATCGGTCTCGTCGAATGCCTGGAGCAGGCGCGCCGGCATCCGCATTACGCGGCGGCGCTGCAGGCGAACCAGGGGCGCGGCGTGGCCGCCGGCTTCTGGTTCAACGCGGGCTTGCAGTCGAGCGCCGCGGTGCACCTGACCGAAAACGGCAAGCTGCTGCTCGAGGAAGGCAGCCCCGACATCGGTGGCTCGCGCGCCGCGATGGCGCTGATCGCGGCCGAGACGCTGGGCATGCCCTATGCGAGCGTCAAGCCGGCCGTGGTCGATACCTCGGGCATCGGCTACACCGACCTGACCGGGGGCAGTCGCACCACCTATGCGACCGGCTACGCCGTGATCGAGGCCTGTCGCGACCTCATCGCGAAGCTGTGCGCGCGCGCGGCACTCGAGTGGGGCATCGATGCCGCGCGCGTCAGCTGGCGCGACGGCGCGGCCCGCCACCCGGACGCACCGGGGACCACGCTCGACATCGTGGCGCTCGCACGCCTGGCGGCGCGTACCGGCGGACCGCTGAGCGGCTATGGCAGCGTGAACCTGAAGCACGTCGCGCCGGCATTCGCGGTCGATATCGCCGATGTCGAGGTCGATCCCGAGACCGGCGCCAGTCGCGTCGTGCGCTTCACCGCGATCCAGGACGCGGGCCGTGCGATCCACCCCGATTTTGTCGAGGGACAGATGCAGGGCGGCGCGGCGCAGGGGATCGGCTGGGCGCTGAACGAGGAATACCGCTTCGATGCGCGGGGCGTGCTGGAGAATCCCGGCTTCCTCGATTACCGCATGCCGGTGGCCTCCGACCTGCCGATGATCGACACCGTGATCGTCGAGGTGCCGCACCCAGGCCACCCGCTCGGCGTGCGCGGCGTGGGGGAGGCCCCCATCTGTGCGCCGATGGCGGCGGTCACCAGCGCGCTGAACCAGGCCGCCGGGACGAGCATCCGCGCGTTGCCGCTCACGCCGTCACGCGTGCTCGCGGCGATCGGCGCGCGCGGCTGAGGTGGCGAGGATCGTGTTCCTGGCAGCGCAGCGGCGCTTCACGGGCGGTTGCCACGAGATCCACGCCGCGGTGCGCGACTTCCGCGACGTCGTGGCCGCGGTGCGCGGGCGCTTTCCGGAATTTCCCGAATCCGAGCTGCTCGGCTGCAGCGTCGCGATCGACGGCGAGATCGTGAACCGGCCCTGGCTGGAGCCCGTCGGCGCGGACAGCGAAGTCATCTTCGTCGCGCGCATCGGTGCGGGCTAGGCCATGGACCAGCAACAGCGCGAGCAGTACCACCGCAGCCTCGAAGCCACCCTGGTCGAGATCCTCGAGCTGCTGGAGAAGCACCGCCTCGAGCGCGAACTCAGCCTGCGCCAGGCCTCGGGCCAGCGCGAGCTGGTGGACGCGCTGCTGGCGCGCCAGCACAAGGGCGAGTTCCAGCGCCGCCTGGCGCGCATGCACCCGGCCGACATCGCCTTCGTGCTGGAGCGCCTGCCCACCGACGAGCGACTGGAACTGTGGGCACTGGTCGATGCCGAGCGGCGTGGCGGCGTGCTGCTCGAGCTCGCCGACGGCGTGCGCGACAGCCTGATCGCGGCCATGCCCCAGCGCGAGATCGTCGATGCCGCGGAGCACCTCGAGTCCGACGAGATCGCCTACCTGGTGCCCAGCCTGCCGCAGGACACGGTGGCGGCGCTGTTGTCCTCGCTCGACCAGCGCGAGCGGCACAAGGTGCGCGAGATGCTCGCCTTCCCGGAAGGGACGGTGGGCGCGCTGATGGACATCGAGATGGTCACGGTGCGCGACGACGTCGTGATCGAGGTGGTGCTGCGCTACCTGCGCCGCCACGAGGAGTTGCCCGACCCCTTCGACCAGGTCTTCGTGGTGGACCGCGACGGGGTGCTGGTGGGAATCCTGCGCCTGAAGGACCTGCTGACCCACGATCCCGACCGCCCGGTCGCCGAGGTGATGCTGCGCGAGCCGCTCACGTTCAGCACGCACGACCCGGCCAGCGACGCGGTCGGCGTGTTCGAGCGTTACGACCTGGTGTCGGCGCCGGTGGTGAACCTGCACCAGCGCCTCACGGGCGTGCTGCACTTCGCCGCCGTGATGGACTTCATCAGCGAGCAGGCCGAGAGCCAGCAGCTCAAGCAGGTCGGCCTCACCGAGGACGAGGACCTGTTCGCGCCGGTGATGGACAGCGCGCGCAACCGCTGGCCGTGGCTGGGCCTGAACCTGCTGACGGCGCTCGTCGCCTCGCGCGTCATCGGGGCCTTCGAGGCCACGATCCAGCAGCAGGTGGCGCTGGCCGCGCTGATGCCCGTCGTCGCCAGCATCGGCGGCAACACCGGCAACCAGACGGTCGCGCTGGTGATCCGCGGGATGGCGCTCGAACAGATCGTCGCGAGCAGCCTGTGGGTGGTGGTGCGCAAGGAGCTCGCGATCGCGCTCGTCAACGGGCTGCTGTGGGGCAGCGTGGTCGCGCTGGCGGCGCTGCTGTTCTACCGCCAGCCGGCGCTGTCGCTCGTCATGGGGATCGCGGTCGCCGCCAACCTGCTGATCGCCTCGCTCGCCGGCGTGTTCATCCCCGTGGCGCTGAAGCAGGCCGGGCGCGATCCGGTGCTGGGCTCCTCGGTGCTGCTCACCTTCGTCACCGATGCGATGGGCTTCCTGGTGTTCCTCGGGCTCGCGGCGTGGTTGATCGTCGGCTGAGAGTGCTGCGCGCGAAGGGCGCAACATGAGGATATGGTCATGATCGTGAGGGCCCTGTTCGCGATGCTGCTATGCTTCGCCTGCGCCGGCTGCACGCCGTCGGCGCCGCGTGAAGCAGCGCGCGTGGCCGACGCCGACGACGCGCCCACCGTGGGGCGTGGCGCACGCTGTTTTCGGGTATCGACCATCGACAACTGGCGCGTGATCGACGAGCGCCAGCTCGTGGTGTACGGGCCGGGGCGCGGCGAGGCCTGGCACCTGCAGTTGTTCGCGCCCTGCCAGGGCCTGCGCTTCACCGAGACGCTGGGCTTTCGCGCCAGCGGCACCGACTGGATCTGCGGCGACCCCGGCGATGTGGTGATCTGGCGCGCAAACCGCTGCTCGATCAGCGCAGTGCGGGCGGTTTCGCCCGCGCAGTTGAAGATGTTGTTCGACAAGGACGTGCGCGAGGACATCGGCAGGATGCCTGCGGGTGCGCCCGCGACCGGGGACCGTAACGAGGAATGAGCATGACGACGGAATTCAGCCTCAACGGCGAGCGCGTCACCGTGGAGGGTGATGCGCAGAAGCCGCTGCTGTGGGTGCTGCGCGAGGATCTCGCGCTCACGGGCGCCAAGTTCGGCTGCGGCAAGGGCCTGTGCGGCGCCTGCACCGTGCAGGTCGATGGCGTCGCGGTGCGTTCCTGCTCGTTTCCGGTCGCGCTCGCCGCGGGCAGGTCGGTGACCACCATCGAGGGCCTGGGGCGCGACGGGCTGCACGCGGTGCAGCAGGCCTGGGTCGAGATGAACACGCCCCAGTGCGGCTACTGCCAGCCCGGGCAGATCATGTCGGCCGCGGCGCTGCTCGCGGCCAACGCCACGCCGAGCGACGCCGACATCGATGCCGCGATGGCGGGCAACCTCTGTCGCTGCGGCACCTATCCCCGCATCCGCAAGGCGATCCACCGCGCCGCGGCGCTGCTCGCGGCAGAGCAGGAGGAATCGGCGCAGGAGATCGTGCCGCCCGCCGAGGAGCTCGAGCCATGATGAACATGAACCGGCGCGCATTCCTGCGCAACGTCTCGATCGCCGGCGGTGGCGTCATGCTCGGCGTCACGCTGGGCGGCTGCGCCGGGGACGCCCCCCCGTGGCCGAACCGGCAGGCGGGCGTGCTGCAAGCCGATGCCTTCCTGCAGGTGCGCCCGGACGGCAGCGTGGTGCTGGCGATCCACAAGGCGGAGATGGGGCAGGGCGTGGCTACCGGGCTCGCGACCCTGGTGGCCGAGGAGCTCGAGATCGACCCGCTGCGCCTGCAGCTGGAATTCGCCGAGCCGCACCCGGACTACAACGACAGGGAATACCGCTCGATGATCACGGGCGGCAGCGCGTCGATGCGCAACAACTTCGACGGCATGCGCGAGGCCGGCGCGGCGCTGCGCGAGATGCTGCGCCAGGGCGCCGCCGCGAGCTGGGGCGTCGCGCTGGCCGACTGTGTCGCGCGCGACGGTGCCGTCAGCCTGCGCGACGGCTCGCGCAGCGCGAGCTACGGCGAGCTCGCCGCGGCCGCGGCGAAGCTGCCGGTGCCCACCGGTGTCGCGCGCAAGCCGCCTGCCGAGTGGCGGCACATCGGCAAGCACGATGCGCGCGTGGATGCCGTGGCCAAGGTCGATGGCAGCGCGCAGTTCGCGCTCGACGTCAGCCTGCCGGGAATGCTGACGGCGGTGCTGGTGCGCTGCCCGCACTTCGGCGGCACGCTCGAGGGATTCACCGCCGACAAGGCGCAGGCCGCCGCGGGGGTGCGCCAGGTGCTGGAATCGAACGGCGCGGTGGCCGTGATCGCGCAAGGCTACTGGGAAGCGCGCAGCGCCGCCGCGCTGCTGGAGATCGAATGGGACAAGGGGCCGCTCGCGGGGCTGGATTCCGAGGCGATCACCGCGGGCCAGCGCCGCGTGCTGGCCGAGGAGACCGGGCGCGTGGTGCGCGAGGACGGCGAAGAGCCGGCGGCGGGTACGGTGGCGCGGTCGCTGAGCGCCGAGTACCGCGTGCCGTATGTCGCGCACGCGGCGCTCGAACCGATGAACGCCGTGGCTTCCGTGACGGCCTCCGGCGCCGAGGTCTGGGCCGGCAACCAGGCCCCCGACGTGCTGCAGGGCCTGGTGGCGCGGCTGCTCGAGATCGAGCCGCAGAACGTCAGGGTGCATTCGACGTACATCGGCGGCGCCTTCGGGCGGCGCACCTACATGGAGTTCGCGCTCGAGGCGGTCGCGCTGTCGCGCGCGGTCGGCGCCCCGGTCAAGGTGATCTGGTCGCGCGAGGACGATACCCGGCACGATCACTACCGGCCCGCAGCGATGGCCTCGATGCGCGCCGATTTCGGTGACGATGGCAAGTTGCTCGGCTGGGACGCGCGGGTCGTCGCACCCTCGGTGATGAACACGATGGTCGGCGTCATGTTGCCGGTGATGCTGCCGCGCTGGGCGCCGCTCGGCGTGGGCTCCGTCATCGAGCCGCTGGTCGCGAGGTACGACCCCACTCTCACGGAGGGCGTCGACTCGATCCCGTACACGATGCCCCGGGTCCGGGTCGAGGGCCTGGTGTGGGATCCGGGCATACCGGTCGGGGTGTGGCGCTCGGTGGGGCATTCGCAGAATGCCTTTTTCAGCGAGGGCTTCGTCGACGAGGTCGCGCACGCGCTGGGCGAGGATCCGGTGCGCTTTCGGCTCTCGCGATTGCCCGCCGATTCGCGCGTGCGCGGGGCGCTGGAGTTGCTGGTCGCCAAGGGCGGCTGGGGCAGCGCGCCCGCGGGCATATACCAGGGCATTGCGGTGCACGAGAGCTTCGGCACGGTGGTGGCCGAGCAGGTGGACATCGCACTGGAAAATGGCGCGCCCGTCGTGCGCCGCGTGGTCTGCGCGGTGGATTGCGGCGTGGTGATCAACCCGGACGTGGTGCGCATGCAGCTCGAGAGCGCGGTGGTGTTCGCGCTCTCGGCCGCGCTGCACGGCGAGATCACCATCCGCGACGGCGCCGTGGTGCAGGGCAACTTCGACGATTTTCCGCTGGTGCGCATCGACGCCAGTCCCGAGGTCGAGGTGCATTTCGTGGCCACTGATCGTCCGCCCAGCGGTATCGGCGAGCCCGGGGTGCCACCGCTCGCGCCGGCGCTCGCCAACGCGATCTTCGCGGCCACGGGCAAGCGGCTGCGTGAGTTGCCGCTGCGGGTTTCCTGAGATGGGCTGCGCATGTCGGCAAGAATGCCGACCCACGGGGGGCTGATGGCCTTGTTCGGGCTGCGCTACGACCTGCGCTCGGCGCCCGGCAGCGCCGTCGCGAAGCCGGCGCTGTATCGTGCCGCGCTCGAGCAGTGCGCGTGGGCCGACCGGCTCGGCTTCGCGATGGTCACGCTGTCGGAGCACCACGGATCGCCCGATGGCTACCTGCCGTCACCGCTGGTGATGGCCGCGGCCATCGCGGCGCGCACCGAGCGCCTGCGCATCATGATCTCCACGCTGGTCGCGACGCTCTACGATCCCGTGCGCCTCGCGGAGGATTTCGCGGTGCTCGACAACCTGAGCAACGGGCGCATCCTGCCGGTGCTGAGCGCCGGTTACGTGGCCTCCGAATTCGAGAGCTTCGGCAAGCGCCTGGGCGAGCGCAGGAAGACGATGGACGGCATCGCCGGCTTCCTGCGCCAGGCCTGGACCGGCGAGCCCTTCGCCTACGAGGGACGCACGGTGTGCGTGACGCCACGCCCGGCGCAGGCTCGCCCGCCGATCTGGATGGGCGGCAGTTCGCGTGCCGCCGCCGCGCGCGCGGCGCGCGATGCCGACAACTTCGTGCCCTCCAGCCCCGAGTTCTTCGATATGTACCGCGAGGAACTCCTGAAACTCGGCAAGCCCGATCCCGGGCCCCGTCCGGCCAGCCTCGGGCGCTTCCTGTACTTGGCCGAGGATCCCGATGCGGCCTGGGAGGAGATCGCCCCGTACCTGATGCACGAGAACAACGCCTACGCCGCCTGGGCCGATGCACAGGGCGTGGCAACCTCCTACCGGCACTATGCGAGCGCGCAGGAACTGCGCGACACCGGCACTTATCCGGTGATGACGCCGCGCCAGCTGCTCGAGCACATCGAGGCCGCGGGGCCCTACGATATGGTGCTGTTCCACCCGCTGGCCGGCGGCATGGAACCCGGGCTCGCCTGGCGCAGCCTCAGGCTGTTCGAGCAAGAGGTCTATCCGCAAACCGGGCTCGACTCGAGCCGCAGCGAGGGCAAATGAACAAGCGTCTCCAGGGGCAGGTCGCGGTGATCACCGGCGCGGGGCAGGGTGTGGGGCGCGGCGTGGCGCGGCGCATGGCCATCGAGGGCGCCACGGTGGTGGTCGGGGAGATCAACACGGAGAACGGCAGGCGCGTTGCGGGCGAGTGTGAGGAACTGGGCGGGCGCGGCATCTTCGTGCACACCGACGTGACGCAGCGCGACTCGGTGGAGGGGCTCATCCGGCACACGGTCGAGGCCTGCGGCGGCATCGATATCCTCGTCAACAACGCCTACGCCGCCGGCCCCTCGAACCGCCTGCAGGCCAAACCCGAGAGCGACTTCCGCCTCGCCTTCGAGGCCTGCCTGTTCGGCGCGTTGTGGTCGATGCAGGCGGCTTTCCCGCACATGCGCGCCAGGGGGCGCGGACGCATGATCAACATGTGCACGCTGAACGGCGTGAATGCGCATCCCTACTCGGCGGACTACAACAGTTCCAAGGAGGCGTTGCGCGCGCTCAGCCGCACGGCGGCGCGCGAGTGGGCCCCCCATGGCATCACCGTCAACGTGATCTGCCCGGCGGCCGTGACGCCCGCCTTCGAGCGCTTCCAGACGTTCGCGCCCGAGCTGGCCGCGAAGATGCTGGAGCAGAACCCGATGGGTTACATGGGCGATCCGGAACAGGACATCGGCGGCGTTGCGGTGTTCCTGGCCTCGGACGATGCGCGCTACCTGACCGGCAACACGCTGTTCGCCGACGGCGGCGGCCATATCAACGGGGTCCAGTGGGCGCCGCCGCTGCCGCCGGAGTGAACCGAGGAACCGGATGTGAATAAAGCCCTGCAGTATCCCTTCAGCGCGCCACCCGGGCCGGGCAGCGTGACCACCATCCAGCCCGGCGTGCTTTGGGTGCGCATGACGCTGCCGATGAAGCTCGACCACATCAACCTGTACCTGCTGGAGGACGATGCCGGCTGGTGGATCGTCGATACGGGGCTGCGCGGCGAGGAAACGCGCGCGAACTGGGAGCGCGTATTCGCCGGGCACCTGGGCGGCAAGCCGGTGATCGGCATGTTCTGCACCCACTGTCATCCGGATCACATCGGCCAGGCGGGCTGGCTCAGCGAACGCTGGAAGGCGCCGCTGTGGATGACGCACGGCGAATACTATGTCGGGCGCGTTTTCTCGCAGACCGGCGCGGAGGGGCCATTCTGGGAAGGGATGGATTTCTACCGGCGCGCCGGCGCGGCGCCGGAATTCCTCGAGAACATCCGCCTGCGCATGAGCGGCTTCTCGGGCATGGTCGAACCGCTGCCGCGCTCGTTCCATCGTGTCAGGGGGGGCGACGGATTCGTCATCGGCGGCTCGCGCTGGGAAGCGGTCGTCGGGCACGGCCATTCGCCGGAACACCTGTGCCTGCTCAACCGCGAGCGCAGGCTGCTGATCTCCGGCGACCAGGTGATTCCGCTGATCACGTCGAATGTCAGCGTGATGGCGATCGAGCCCGAGGGTGATCCGCTCGCCGACTGGCTGGAGTCGCACCGGCGCTTCCTCGAATTGCCGGACGACGTGCTGGTGCTGCCGGCGCACAACACGCCTTTTTACGGCCTGCATGCACGGCTGCGCTACCTGATCGCCCATCACGAGGATCACCTTGCGGCGCTGGAGGAGGCGTGCGTTACCCCGAGCACCGTGCGCGAACTGCTGCCGGTGATATTCAGGCGCACGCTCGACGCGGAGCAGACCACCCTGGCGCTGGGCGAGTGCATCGCGCACATGAATTTCCTGCTGCGGGCCGGGCGCGTGCGCAGCGAACCCGACGCCGGCGGCGTGCACCGTTACACCGCGCCCGATCCGGCGGTGGCGGCGCGCGCGCGCACGGCGACGCACCAGCGCGACGACGATCCGGTGATGGTCTAGACGAGCCGCCCGGCCCGCGGGGCCAGCGCTCGCGGGTCGCTCAGCGCGCCTGCGCGGGCATCGGGGCGCGCACGATGCGGTCCCCGACGAAGGATCCGAGATAGAGATTGTCGCCGACCTGCTGGGCCACCGTGGCGGCGCCCATCGGCGCGCCGCGGTGCTCGAGGATGGTGTCCGCCTTCAGGCTGCCCGGGTCCACCGCAACGACCGCGAACGCCGCCCCGCAGGCTCCATCGCTAATGCCGAAGCAGGCGCCCATTGCCACGATGCCGGCGGTGTGCGAGGCCACCAGCAGACGGCCCTCGGCATCCCACTGGCTGTTGTCGGGGCCTTTCACGCTGGCCTTGCCGAGCAATTCGCCGCCGGGAAACCCGATCTTGCGCACCTCGCCCGCGATGTAGGCATTGACGAACAGCGCCTTGCCGTCGCGGCTGGCCTGGATGCCGTTGGGGAAGGGCATGCGGGTGCCGGTGGCGACCGCGAAGCGCTGACCGTCCCAGTGCAGCACGTGGCCGGTGTCGAAGCCGAGCATGCCTTTCAACAGCGCCAGTCTCACCGGCCCGATCGACGGGCTGCTGCGCGCAAACATGTGAGTGGCGACGAAGCCGCCCCCCGGGAGTGCCGCCACGTCGTTCAGGTAGCTGTCGGGGGGCGCCAGCGTGCAACCGCGCCACGCCAGCCGGTAGCCCTCGCTCTCCTCGAGCAGCTGGAAGAACTCCACACTCTCGCGTCCCCCGTGATTGACCGCGAGCACCTGCCACTGGCCGTCGGCACGCAGGCCGAGGTGGATGCCGTGCGGCGAGAAAGCGGGGCCGGGCGCTGCGGTGCAGGCGCCATCTCCCCACGGCGGCTCGTCGGAGGCGCTGAACTGCGGCAGTCGCGTGATGGTTTCGCTCCCGGTGTCGAACAGCGCGAACGAGCCCGGATGGCGCCCGTCCGCGCTGCCCATCTGGCTGATCAGCAGCGTGCGCCCGTCGGGCAGCAGTTCCATGTCCTCGGGACTGCTGAAGCTGCAGGTCGGATTCATTCCGCCCGCGGGCACGCAGCCGTTGACGGGCGGGAACTTCTCGCCGCAACCGCCGAGCAGCGCGAGCGCGATCAGCAACGAGGCGGCGGCGCGCATGGTCTTATCTCACTCCCGTGGCTGGCGCCGCTATGGTAGTGTGCCGCTGCGATGCCGGCCAGTCCCGGCACGGGAACAACAGGCGCAAGCGGACGGTGACAGGTGTGAATTCCGGATTGACCCATATCAGCGATGCCGGCGAGGCGCGCATGGTCGATATTGGCGCCAAGCCGGCGAGCGCGCGCGCTGCGGTGGCCGAGGCGTGGGTCAGGATGCGTGCCGATACGCTGCGATTGATCGTCGAGGGCGGACACCACAAGGGCGACGTGTTCGCGGTTGCGCGCATCGCCGGCATCCAGGCGGCCAAGCGCTGCGCCGAACTGATCCCGCTGTGCCATCCGCTCGGCCTCGATGCCGTGGAGGTGCAACTCGAGGCGGTGCCGGAGCAGTCCGCGGTGCGCATCCGTGTCGAGTGCCGGCTGCACGGGCGCACCGGCGTCGAGATGGAGGCACTGACGGGCGCCTCGGTGGCGGCGCTGACCGTCTACGACATGTGCAAGGCGGTGGACAAGGGCATGGTGGTCGATGGCGTGCGCCTGCTCGAGAAGCGCGGCGGGCGTTCCGGGTCCTGGCAGGCCGAGGCCTGAGCGATGCTGCGCGTGCTGTTCTTCGCCAGCATCCGCGAGCGGCTCGGCCGGCGCGAACTGGCGCTGGCCTGTGACGCGGGGTGCGCCAGCATCGCCGGTCTGGTGGCACGGCTGGAGAGCGAATTGCCGGGCTGCGCCGCGTTGCTGCTGGCCGAGAAGACCATCGTGGCGGTGAACCGCGAGGTGGTCACGCGCGATCAGGCGTTGCGCGACGGCGACGAGATCGCGTTTTACCCGCCGGTCACCGGCGGTTGACGGGAGGCGACGCGATGCAACCCGAGGTGGAGGTCCGCGAGGCGGACTTCGGCATCGACGAGGAATATGCGCGGCTGCGCGGCGAGCCGGGCAGCACCGGGGCCTGCGTGCTGTTCACCGGGCTGGTGCGCGAGTGGGCCGATGGCGCGCAGGCGCTGGAGCTCGAGCACTATCCCGGCATGACCGAGGCGAGCATTGCCGCGATCGTGCGTGATGCGCGCGCGCGCTGGCAGCTCGAGGCGGTGCGCGTGATCCACCGTGTCGGCAGGCTCGCGCCCGGCGACCAGATCGTTCTGGTGGGCGTGAGCAGCGCGCACCGCCACGAGGCGTTCGCGGCGTGCGAGTTCATCATGGACTACCTGAAGACGCGCGCACCGATCTGGAAGAAGGAAATAGGCACGGGCGCTGCGTGCTGGGTTGAAAGCCGGGACAGTGACGCGCATGCCGCGTCGCGCTGGCGGGAATCTGAAACCAACGAGGAGACGACATGAGTTTCGACAGTCTGCAGTTGCGCAACGCACTGGGGCGCTTCGCCACCGGCGTGTGCGTGATCACCGCCAGCCCCGAGGGCCACGCTCCCTTCGGCATGACGGTGAATTCCTTTTCCTCGCTGTCGCTGACGCCCCCGCTGGTGCTGTGGAGCCTGCAGAAGAACTCGGACACGATGGAGGCCTTTCGGGTCGCCAGGCAGTACTGCGTGAACATCCTGTCGCAGGAGCAGAAGGCGCTTTCCGGGCGCTACGCGAAGAAAGGCGATCACGCGCTGCGCGCGGAGGAGTTCACCATTGGCGAGAGCGGGCTGCCGGTGCTGAGGCACTCGCTCGCGTCCTTCGAGTGCGACATGGACGCGCGCCATGACGGCGGCGATCACATCATACTCGTCGGGCGCGTGACGCATATGACGGTGGCCACGGGAGGACGCCCGCTGGTGTTCTACGAAGGCGGCTACCGCGAGCTCGTCTGAACCCGATGAAGTTCTGCAGCAGCTGTGGCGGCGCGGTCTCGCGCCGCGTACCCGCCAATGACGACCGCGAGCGCCACGTCTGCGACAGCTGCGAGACCGTCCACTACCAGAACCCGCGCATCGTGGTGGGATGCCTGCCCGTGTTCGGCGAGCAGGTGCTGCTGTGCCGACGCGCGATCCAGCCGCGGCGCGATTACTGGACGCTACCGGCCGGGTTCATGGAGAACGGCGAAACCTCGCTGGAAGGCGCGCGGCGCGAGACCTGGGAGGAAGCGCGGGCGCGCGTCGAAGGCGAGTCGCTGTACACGATCTTCGACCTGCCGCACATCAGCCAGGTCTACATGTTCTACCTCGCGCGCCTCAGCGCACCCGAGTTCGCGGCGGGCCCCGAGAGCCTCGAGGTCGCGCTGTTCGACGAGGACGCGATTCCCTGGCACGAGCTCGCTTTCCCGGTGGTGAACGCGACCTTGGAGCGCTTCTTCGCCGACCGCCGTCACGGCATCTTCCCGGTGCACAACGCCACGCTGCGCCCGGGCGACTGGGGTCGCGGCGTGCGCCGATCATGACAGCGCCGTAACGGCCGCGCGCGTGCGCAGGCGCTAGGCTACGGCGAATCCCATCCCGGAGCCGCACCCATGTCGTTCGTCAAGATCACCCGTCCCCGCCCGCAGGTCGCCCTCGTCACGCTCGACAGGCCCGAGCGCATGAATGCGATGGCCTTCGACGTGATGGTGCCGCTGCGCGAGGCGCTGGAGGAACTCAGCTTCGACAACGGCGTGCGCGTGGTCGTGCTGACCGGGGCGGGCGATGGCTTCTGTTCGGGGGCGGACCTGGTCGATCCGGGTTACCTCTCGATCTTCGACGGACTCACGATGCCCGGCATCTCGCGGCGCGCGATGAAGGTGCTGGACGACGTCGTGAAGTCCCTGCGCGACATGCACCAGCCCGTGATCGCCGCGATCAACGGGCCGGCGATCGGCGGCGGCTTCTGCCTGGCGATGGCCACCGACATCCGCGTCGCGGCTGACGAGGCCTATTTCCGCGCCGCGGGCATCAACAACGGGCTCACCGCCGCGGAGCTCGGCCTCAGCTTCACGCTGCCGCGTGCCATCGGTTCCACGCGGGCCTTCGAGATCATGCTGAGCGGCCGCGACGTCGGTGCCGAGGAAGCCGAGCGCATCGGCATCGTGTCGCAGCGCTGCGCGCGCGCGGAGCTGCTGGAGACCTGCTTCGCGATGGCCGAGCGCATCGCCGGTTACAGCCAGGTCGGGGTGGAACTCACCAAGCAGATGCTCTGGGCGGGCCTCGAGGCCGGCAGCATGCACTCGCACATGAACCACGAGGGCCACGCGCAGCTCTTCGTGCGCATGACCACGCGCAACTTCGAGGAAGCGATCAAGGCGCGCAAGGACAAGCGCAAGCCCGAATTCAAGGACTGATCGCCCGCCGCGGCGTGGCGGACGTTGCGTCCCGCGCTCAGGGCGAGGCGGAAACGGTGCAGTCGATTTCCTTGCTGCCCGTGGGGTTCGAGCGCGTCCAGCAATAGGTCACGCGCGAATCGGGGCCGAGAATCCACGCCCCTTCCCCCGCGGCGCTGAGGTCGCGCTTGCCGGGGTCGGCGGCCATGGTGGAACCGATGACTCCGGCGAGCAGGCCGGCGGCGAAGAAGGCGATGACGATGGATGGGCGCATGATCGGGCTCCCCGGTTGGTGAGGTCTCGGTGGTTCTGCGGGCCGCGCCGACCCTGCGGTGCGCCCCGTCTCAGGTTAACGCGTTCGCGGCATTCGCGTCTGCCGGCCGGCCGGCCCGCGCCCCTGGCCGGTTCGGGAACGCCGTTGCTTATCGCGCCATTGTTCGTCGAGGTGTCGTCAGGGGGCGGCGTGGCGCCGGCGCGCAGCGTGACGGTCGCGGTTTGCGCGAGCGTGCTCCGGTCCGTGAAGGACAGCCGGTCCAGCTGGATGTCGAGCCAGCCGCCGTCACCGAGGTCGAGTGAGGCGAGAGTCCAGTCGAGGAAGTAATCGAGCTGCGCATCGTCGATGCGACCGGGCGCCGCGCTGCCCGTGCCCACGATCGACAGCGTCATCGTCGGCAGGCCGCCGAAGTGCAGTGTGGCCTGGACACCCAGGTCGTCCTGTTCGTGATTGCCGCGAATGC
This sequence comes from Gammaproteobacteria bacterium, assembly GCA_016718385.1. GTDB lineage: Bacteria > Pseudomonadota > Gammaproteobacteria > Pseudomonadales > UBA5518 > UBA5518. Next base: position 278,577 of record JADKDK010000002.1, on the reverse strand, counting down.
CTGCGTTTGCGCCGTTGCCGGCGTCGGACTCGCGAAGTGCGACGCTTCCCAGGCTGAACGACCAGGGGTGTCGGGATTCAGGGGCACAGACTGAGGCAACCCCGGGGCAACGCTGAAGAACACGTCCAGCAATGATCCGCCATTTTCGGGATTCGGCCCCGGGTCGACGCCATAGCCGGAACCCGGGCTGAAGGAGGCGCCAATGATCGTGATCGGCAGCGCGTTCGCGGATGGCGCCGAGGCGCACGCACCGGCACAGGCCAAGGCAGCGATCAATCGTGTAATCATCATTTGCTCAAAGACCCCGGGGATTCAGCCAAAGCGCCGTCGTTGTGATCCCGCAAACAGCGCGCCCGTACGAAAAATAGGCGCAAACATCGATGAGCACGCAATTGCCGATGCAAATTGTGTGTGCCAACGCAAGGTAGGACGACAAAATCTGCAGTCGATGACGGCGCCGCGTCAATGAACGGATGAGGGCTCGCCCGGCGGGCAATGGCCGGCCCCGCATGCGCTGCGCCGCCTGGCGGGTTGAATGGCCGGGGTCCGAATCCCTATACTTCGCGGCCCCGGGCGTTGGTAGAAATTCTGTCTTGCCCGTTGACGCGACTCCGCCGGTGGGTGGAATCAGAGAGTTTTGCGCCCGTAGCTCAGCGGGGTGAGCACGGAGCGAGCCGACGCATCGCGTCGGCCCGTGCGAACGCCACAAGCCTGCAGGCGAGTGGCCGGACCCGGCGCCGAAGGCGACGGGGAGCATCAGCAGGCCGACAGGCCTGCCGGTTGATGCGACTCCGCCGGTGGGTGGAATCAGAGAGTTTTGCGCCCGTAGCTCAGCTGGATAGAGCATCCGCCTTCTAAGCGGATGGCCGCAGGTTCGAGTCCTGCCGGGCGCGCCAATCAAATCAATCACTTGGATTTTTTCGCCCGAGTGCGCCGCAAGCCTTAAGTGCACTCAGAAGTGCAGCGCTGCTGCGCGATCCCGGCATTTCCCACAGACACTCGCCACTCATCCCATTTGCAAGCCAGTTCACACAATGGCCGTGATGCGGCCCGCAGCCGTGCCTAGAATCACAGCACGGTCAGGCGGGAGGCACATTGCATCAATGACTGACAAACGGACAACCGATATCGATGCGCGACGGTCGTGGTTCCGAACCGGGTCGCGCGTATTCGTGGACAGGGGCCGATGGTATTTCAATACCCGTGAAGGCACCGTCGAGGGTCCCTACGCCGACAAGCAGTCGGCCGAACGGTTCCTGGAGAGCTACGTGCAGGTCCTGAGCTCGAAGTTCGTGCCGAGCACGGAGTTCAGCCTCATGGAGGACGGTGCTTACGACACTCCCGTTGCACGCACCGCGGATTCGCCTGATCTGGGCCTCGGACGGTTCATCCAGGCACGCTAGGTGGGCAAGGCCCTGCGCGCCTTGCAGTGATGCCACAGACCCCCGAACGCTCGGCTCCGGTCCGGCTGGCAAACAGTGTGCGCCTGCGCGGATGCCGGCCGCGCGACGCGGGACTGCCCGGCGGCCTGACCGGCCTTGCATGAGCAGGCGACCGTCTCGAACTTGCAATTGCATCGAAATCTTCTAATTTCAACACCGCACACCGGCACTCGTAGCCCAAATGGGCTACGGTTAGTCGAGCGCAACGGCCTACTTCACCATCCCGTTTGCCGGAGTCCGGAATGTTCGATGACCCTCGCAGTGGCGCCGATCGACGGGCTTCGCGTGACGACGCGCCAGCGGGTCCGGGGGAGGACAAACGCAAGCAGACGGACAGGCGCGCCGAACGTGACACCGCCCGGTCCAGCCGGTGGTGGCTGCTGCGGCGTTATGTCAATTTCGAGCGATTTTTCGGCAACCGAAAGGTCCGCTAGCGGTCTCCCCGACGGCAGGGGGCATCTCCGGGCGGCGGGCACCAGTGCTGCTCCGGTAACGCGTCGCCGCGATCCCGGCAGATACCTCCGGAGTTACGCCTGCCTGGCGTTCATGCGCTCTGGCCGCTCCCGGCAATGATGGTCATAATGCCTCACATAAGCAGTAGAACAGAGGCATGAGATGACATCCGCCAAATCCCCGAAAATCGTGGCCCCGGCGCTGGAAGACACCATCGAGAGTTGCTCGCGCCTGGCGGATGCGCTGCGGATCAGCGATGCACCCGACGAAGTGCTCGAGGAGGTGCGTGCCCGCATCGAGAGCGCCGTTGGTCTGCTCCGGGCGCACGCCCGCCAGGGGCCGCACTCGCAGGCCGTGATGAACCAGCACACGGCCGAGTTCTTCAGCACCCACATGCTCGCCCCCCATGACGTGATGCCCTACAGTCCGATCATCGGGCGCCTCAATCCGGTGTCCCCGCGGCTCGAGTTCCACGCCGTCGGAAACCGCATCGAGGGACGTGGGGTGTTCCCGGTGCGTTTCGTGGGTGCGCCGCAGACCGTCCACGGCGGCATGGTCGCGATGGCGCTGGACGAACTCATGGGATTGGTGAATTTCCTGAATGGCGCGGGTGCCTTCACTGGCACGATGACGGTACGCTACCACCGCCCGACACCGATCGAGCGCGAGCTCACGTTCCTCGGCGAGATGGTGGAAGCCGATGGCCGCAAGGTGAAGAGCCGCGCCGAGATCCGCTGTGACGGGGAGTTGATGGCATCGGCCGAGGGTCTGTTCATCCGGCCGCGTTGAAGCGCTTGCTTGCAGCAGAGAGCGCCAGGTGGAGGTGCCGCAGTGACTGAGTGGACGCTGGAAGGGAAGACGGTGCTGATCACCGGCGCCACCGGTGGCATAGGGCTCGCGGCCGCCGTCGCGATGGCGCGCCAGGGCGCGCACCTCGTGCTGGTCGGGCGCAACCAGACGCGCGGACTGGATGCCATCTCGGAGATCCGCCGGCGCGCCGGCAGCGATCGCGCCGAGTTCCTGCGCGCGGATTTTTCCTCGCTCGCCGAGGTGCGGCGCCTGGCGCTTGTCCTGGTCGCCGAGGATCGGCCGCTGCACGTGCTGGTCAACAACGCCGGGACGATGAACACCTCGCGCAAACTCACCATCGACGGTTTCGAGGAGATGTTCGCGGTCAACCACCTCGCGCACTTCCTGCTCACGCGCCTGTTGCTGCCGCGGCTGCAGGCGTGCGCGCCGTCGCGCATCGTGCACGTGGCATCCAACGCCCATTCGTTCTGCAAGGAGATACGCTGGCACGACCTCTCGCACGAGCGCGAATTTTCCGCTTTCCCGGCCTACGGTCACTCGAAGCTCGCGAACATCCTGTTCTCCAACGAGCTCGCGCGGCGCCTGCGCGGCACCGGCGTGACCTCCAATGCGCTTCATCCGGGAGCGGTCGCGACCGGCATCGGCAGCAACAATGGCATCGCCGGGCGCGTGGTGCCGCTGCTGCTGAAGCCGTTCTTCCGGTCTCCCGCCAGGGGAGCCGCGACCACGATCTATCTCGCCTCGGCAGCCGAGGTGGATGGGGTGACGGGGAAGTATTTCTACGATTCGCAGCCCGTTGATCCCAAGCCATGGGCACTGGACACGAATGCCGCCGGGCGGCTTTGGGTGACGAGTGAACGACTGCTGGGAGATCTGCTGGCACCATGAGCATGCCAACCGCTTTCGGGGTCAATGGCATCCACCGCGCGATGCTCGGTAGCGAATACGGCATCGAGGCCGTCGAGGCTTTCCCCTCGGGGCGGTGCCTGCCGATGGATCCGCAGCGCGTGTAGCTGCTCGACCGGGTGTGGCCGCTGTTCCTGCGCGACGACGCGGTCCCGTTATTCAAACTCTGGGAAGGAATGAACGATGAAGTACGCGAGCATGAAAGAGGGTCGGCAGGCCGGCGGATTGAGACTGGTGCTGAGCCAGGGCGTGCCGGGGCCGTGGGGCGAGGCCGCGAAGGCGATCTTCAAGGTGAAGGGGTTGGATTACCTGGCGGTTGCGCAGGAGGGCGGTGGCGAAAACGCCGAGTTGCGCGAGTGGACGGGACAGAGCTCGGCCCCGGTTGCGGTGTGGCAGGACGAGCCGCCGCGCACCGATTCGCTCGACATCCTGTTCCTTGCCGAGCGCCTGGCGCCCGCGCCACGACTCATTCCCGAGGACGTGGAGCAGCGCGCGCGCATGTTCGGCATCACGCGGGAGATCATCGGGCGGCGCGGGCTCGGCTGGATGCGGCGCATCATGATCTTCGCGCCGATCATGGGCTCGGGGCAGGCGCCCGAATCGATACGGCGCATGGCCGAACGCTACGCGTACCGCGACGACGTGGCGCAAGCCGCGCCGGGCGAGGTGGCGCGCATCCTGGAATTCCTCGGCCGCACCCTCGAGCGTCAACAGGAAGCCGGCAGCCGTTATCTCGTTGGCGACACACTCAGCGCCGCCGACCTGTACTGGGCCGCGTTCTCGAACATCATCAGCCCGATGCCCCCGGAAAAGTGTCCGATCCCCGAGTGGCTGCGCGCTTCCTATGCCGCTATCGGCCCGGTGGTCGAGGCGGCCCTGAACCCGCTCCTGCTGGCGCACCGCGATTTCGTGTGGGCCGAGCACATTGGCCTGCCGATGGATTTCCTGCCCACACCGTAGGTCCGGATTCATCCGGACAAAGTCCGCATGAATGCGAACCCACGGAACCGGACATTGTCCGCATGAATGCGGACCCACGGAACCGGTCATGGTCCGCATGAATGCGGACCCACGGCACGGACGAACTCAGGCAGTCAGGAACTGGTACAGCCAGCACACCACCGTCAGCACCTGCACCAGGAACAGCGCGAAGCGCAGCAGCACGGCCGGCACGCTGGTGGATATCATGTGCACCACGCTCTGGCCGACGCGCGCGCCGAGCAGGATCATTGCGGAGGGATCGGTCACTGCGGTCTGGTTGCTCACCATCGCGAACAGCAACACGGCCAGGTACAGCGGGATATTCTCGTAACAGTTGGCGTGCACGCGCACCAGGCGCTGGCCGAAGCCCGGCACATCGCTGCCGTCGGGTGCAAAGGTGTTGGCGGGCTTCTTCTGCGTGATGCTGGTGTAGAGCCTGAAGCCGGCCAGCAGGAACAGCACGATCACCTGCCAGCTGGCGAGTCCGAGCAGAGCGCATTGGGTGTTGGACACAGGGTTGCCTCCGGAGGATTATTGTTGAACGGCACGCCGAGCCTAGCAGATCGCGCGCCGGTGGTGCATCCGGTAATGGAACGATGAAGACGGGGAGTGTCGATACGGCATGAAGAGAACCGGGGGGATCCTGGCGCTGCTGTTGCTCGCAACCGTCGTCTCGGTGCTGGCATTCGCGCCCGCCCGGATCGAGCGCAACCTCAATCGCGTCGAGCCGTTGACGGTAGTTGCCGATGCGCGTGCGACGGCCTTGCACGCATCGCGGTTCGTGGCCGACCTGCACGCCGACAGCCTGATGTGGGCGCGGGATTTCCTGCAACGCGGCAATCGTGGACACGTCGACCTGCCGCGTCTGGTCGAGGGCAACGTGGCCCTGCAGGTGCTGACCACGGTGACCCGCTCGCCGCACGGCCTGAACTACGAGAGCAACGCGGCCGATGCGCGTGACGACATCACGCTGCTGGCGCTGGTGCAGCGCTGGCCGCCGCGAACCTGGGGCTCGCTCGCCGAACGTGCGCTGTACCAGGCCGAACGGCTCGACGGTTTCGTTGCCCGATCGCAGGGTCGACTGCGCGTGATCCGCAACCGCGCCGACCTGGAGTCGCTGATCGCGCAACGCGGCGCGGGTGCAGAGACCGTCGGCGTCGTGCTCGGCACCGAGGGATCCCACGCCCTCGACGGCGAGCTGGAAAGCATCGGCCGCCTCCACCAGGCGGGGTTTCGCATCATGGGCCTGCAGCACTTCTTCGACAACGCGCTCGGCGGCTCGCTGCACGGCACCTCCGGCGCGGGACTCAGCGAGTTCGGGCGCGCGGCGCTCGCCGAGATGCAGCGCCGCGGGATCGTGATCGACGTGGCGCATTCCTCGCCCGCCGTGGTCGAGGACGTGCTGGCCGCGACCGACGCGCCGCTGCTGGTCAGCCACACCGGCACCTACGGGCATTGCCCCGGGCCGCGCAACATTCCCGATGCGCTGATGCAGCGCATCGCGGCGCGCGGCGGGCTCATCGGCATCGGCTTCTGGGCCGAGGCGATCTGCGACGCGAGTCCGGCGGGGATCGCCGCGGCACTCGAGGCCGCGGTGGCCCTGCTGGGCGAGGACGTGGTGGCGCTCGGTTCGGATTTCGACGGTGCCGTGACCACCACCATCGATGCCGCCGGCATGTCCGCGATCACCGCCGCGCTGCTCGCGCGCGGGATGGACGAGCGACGCATCGCGAAGCTCATGGGCGGCAACGTGCGCGATTTCCTGCTGCGCAGCCTGCCGCCCGCGCCCTGACCGGGAGACGACGCGGATGATCCGGTGGGAATGGCTGCACTTCGCCGGCCTCGACACGAGCACGCTCTACGCGATCGTGGCCGCACGCGAGGAAGTCTTCGTGGTCGAGCAGCGCTGCGCCTATCGCGATGCCGACGGACGCGATCCGGCGGCCTGGCACCTGATCGGTTGGTCCGGCGAACACGACGTGGCGGCGTATCTGCGCGTGCTGCTGCCCGGTGCGCGCTTTGCCGAGCATTCCATCGGCCGCGTGCTGACGACAGCGCCGTTCCGGGGCCAAGGCCTCGGGCGCGAATTGATGCTGCGAGGGCAGGCGCGCGTGGCGGAGCAATTCGGCAGCGTGCCGATCCGCATCGCCGCGCAGGCGCACCTCGCACATTTCTACGGCTCGCTCGGATTCGTCGCCGTGGGTGATCCCTACGACGAGGACGACATCACGCACATAGACATGCTGCGCGCGGCACCGGCGGGCTGAACGGCATGTTCCGTCTCAGGGCCAGATGCCACTGTGCATGGCAGGTCCCACCGGTGCGGCGCGGCGCGACAGCGCCGTGCGCAGCCCCGCCAGCAGCACGTTGCGCAACTCGCGCGGATCGATGATCTCGTCGTAGGCCAGCGTGTCGCCGGCGCTCCAGGCACCGCCGGACTGCGCCTCCAGCATGCGCCTGCGTTCATCGGCGCCCAGTCCCGCGGCCTCTGCACCGCCGGCCGCCGGCATGCCGCCCAGGGATATGCCGGGGAAGGCGACGGCAAGCGTCTGCCCGTCGAAGGGATTCATCGCCATGATCGAGCTGCCGAAGCCGTAGGCCTTGCGCAGCGTCACGTGCAGCTTCGGCACGCGCAGCCGCGACTGCGCCATGAACATGCGCGCGGCGGCGCGCAGCGTACCGGCGCGCTCGGCCTTGCTGCCCGAGAGGATGCCGGGGTTGTCGGCAAGGAAGATCACCGGCACGTGGAATGCATCTGCGACCTGCAGGAAGCGCGCGGCCTTGTCGGCGGCATCGCGGTCCACGGAACCGGCCAGGAACATCGGCTGGTTGGCGAGCACCGCAACGGTTTCGCCGCCGAGCCGTCCGAGCACGGTCAGCAGGGAGCGCCCGAACTGCGGCTGCAGCTCGAGGGTCTCGCCGTCGTCGAGCAGCTCGCGCACCACGGCGCGCATGTCGTAGGGCTTCTGCGCGTCGCGCGGCACCAGCTGCAGGATAGTGTCGAGCCGGCGCGCTCCGCTATCGACGGTGGTGCGGGCAGGTGGCCAGGCCCAGGCGCTCGAGGGCAGCAGCGCGAGGTAGGAGCGGATCAGCGCGAAGGCTGCGGCTTCGTCGGGCACGACGTTGTGCGCCACACCGCTCTGGGCCGCGTGGATGCGCGCCCCGCCCAGGTCCTCCTTGCTCACCACCTCGCCGGTGGCGGCGGCGACCAGCGCCGGGCCGGCCGCGAAGATCGTGGCCTTATCCAGCATGATCACGAGATCGCTGAGCAGGGCCGTGATGGCGCCGTGGCCGGCCGAGGAGCCGGTGACGACCGCGATCGTGGGCACCTGGCCCGAGAGCCGCGCGAGCTCCTGCATGTCGTTGGGCGCGTAAGGATGGCGCGACAGCGCATTGCTCGCGCGCTCGCCGGCGCCGTCGAGCAGCATGATCAGCGGCACGCGCTCCTGCTGCGCGATGCGCGCGTAACGCAAGCGCTTGGCGTGGGTGGCGAAGCCGATCGAGCCGCCCTGCACCGAGAAGTCCTCGGCGCCGACCACCACGGGGCGCCCGTCGATGCGCGCCAGGCCGCCCACGAGTGCATCGGCAGGGGCCGCGGGGGCCTCGCCGTGGGGCTGACCGCCGGCCAGCGTGCCGAGCTCCACGAAACTGCCCGCGTCGCACAGCGCGGCGATCTGCTCGCGGGCGTTCAGGCGTCCGGCCGCGCGCAGTTTCGCCAGTCGCGCCTCGCCGCCCATCGCGCGGCCCGCCTCGACGCGGGCGCGGAATTCCTCCAGCAGCGGCGCCCAGTCCGGCGGGATGTCGTCGCTGCTCATTCAGTGCAGGTCGTGCGTGGTGATGAAGGCGTGGCGCACGTCCTTCTTCAGGACCTTCTCGGTGGCGTTGCGCGGCAGGGGCTGCTCGGTGAAGCCGACGTAGCGGGGCACCTTGAACGCGGCCAGTCGCGCGGCAAGGAACTCGCGCACGGCGTTCTCGTCCATGCTCCCGGGGCGCTTCAGGCGCACGACCATCGCGAGCTCCTCGCCCCACTGGTCATCGGGCACGCCGAAGGCGACGGTTTCGAGCACTTGCGGCGCATCCATCAACGTCTTCTCCACTTCGAGCGGGAAGATGTTCTCGCCGCCGCGGATCACCATGTCCTTGGCGCGGTCGGTGAGGTAGAGGTAGCCGTCGGCATCGAGGAAGCCGATGTCGCCGCTGTTGAACCACCCGTCGCGGAACTCCGTGGCGTTGGCGTCCGGGCGGTTCCAGTACTCCTTGATCAGCGTGACACTGCGCACCCAGATGTGTCCCGGTTCGCCGGGCGGTAACTCGTTGCCCTCGTCGTCCCGGAAGCTGAGATCGATGAGCGGCTGCACGAAGCCCGAGCTGCCCATGTGCTCGTGGAAGGCATTGCCCGCGAAGGAGCTGCCGAGCGCGTTGGTCTCGGTCATGCCCCAGCCGGTACCGGGGCACGAATTGTGGATCCGCTTCTGCATCAACAGGCCGATCTTAGGGGGTGTTGCGGCCCCGCCGGCCCCGATGTTGAACAGGCTGCTGGTATCGTGCTGCTCGAACAGCGGCGACTCGAGCAGCTCCATGATCATCGAGGGGGCGCCGGTCAGCACCGTGATGCGCTCGTCCTGGATCAGGCGCAGCGCCGGTTCCACGTCCCACTTGTACATGATCACGATGCGCCGTCCCCCGCGCAGCGAGGTCAGGAACACCGCGTAGCAGCCGCTCACGTGGAACAGCGGCACCGCGAGCAGGCTGGCGGGCTCGAAGCCCTTCTGCATCATCGCGCCGAACAGCTCCGGATTGGCCATCGCGGTGGCGATGCCCGAGCACTCGAAGCACATGATCGCCTGGCAGACCGCGCGGTGCGTCGATACCGCCCCTTTGGGCTTGCCGGTGGTGCCCGAGGTGTAGGCGACGACCGCGATGTCCTCGGGTTCGATATCCACCGCGGGCAGCGGCGCGTTCCCGGCGCCGGCGATGTACTGCTCCACGCTGCACGATGCCTGTGGCAGCGGTGCATCACCAGGACGCGCGACGATCAGCTGCAGTCCCAGCACCTCGGCGCGTGGGGCCATGTAGTCGTGTCGCTGGCGGTCGCAGAACACCGTCTTCGCGCCCGCGTCGGTCAGCGCGAACTCGAGCTCCTCGGCGCGGCCCCAGCTGTTCAGCGGCACCACGGTCGCGCCCGCGCTCGTGATGCCGATGTAGGCGGCCATCCACTCGGGGTAGTTGCGCATCGCGATCGCGACACGGTCGCCCTTGCGTACGCCGCTGCGATGGACCAGCTGGTGCGCGATCGAATCGGCCAGCCGGAGCAGGCGGGCAAAGCTCCAGCGCTCGCCCTCGAATACCACGAATTCCTTGTCGCCGTGCTGGTAGGCCGGTGCGAACAGTTCGCGCATGTTGCGCGGCGTGTTGCGGAATGCGCGCAACGGCTGTCCGTCGACAGTCTCGGTGACCAGCTCGTAAGGCGCGCCGGCCCGGGTGAGCAGGGCGTAGGCCTCATCGAACTTCTGCTTGACTGGGTCCATGTGGTCTCCGGGGAATCGCGGGAGGGCGCATTATAAGGAGCCGTGCCCGCGCGACAAAGCGGTGCATGACGCATTTGTAAAGTTTCGCGGGACCATCTGCTATAGTCGGCCCTCCCGAGGCATGCCATGATCCGACAACGAAACGGAGGTCCCGAGTGGCGATGGATATCCAGGAAATTTCCGACCGGCTCGAGATCAACAACCTGTTGATCGACTACTGCAGCGCGGTCGATGCCAAGAGCTTCAGCGACTTCGACCGGATCTTCACGCCCGACGCGCTCATCGACTACACCGCGCTGGGCGGCATTCGCGGCAGCGTTGCCGAGATCAAGGAGTACTTGGCGCGCGTGATGCCGCATTTCGGCGCCACGCAGCACCTGATCGCCAACAGCCGCGTCTGGGTGGAGGGCGACACGGCGCGCGCACGCACGATGTGCCACAACCCCATGGAGATCCCGCTGCCCGGGAGCGGCACGCAGATCGCGTTCTACGGCCTGTGGTACGTCGATCGCCTGGTGCGTACGGGTGATGGCTGGCGCATCGCCGAGCGGGTCGAGGAGCGCAGCTACGATTTCAACGTGCCAGCCAGGTTCAGGTCGTTCAGCGAGTAGCCCGCGCGCACCGGAGGCGATATGCAGTACACGCTCTCGGTCGGCTTCTGTCCGGCCGACTGGTACGTTCCGCTGGCGCGTGCCGCCGAGGCCGCGGGCTGGGACTCGATCGCGGTGCCCGACGGGCTGTTCTACTACGAGAAGACCTCCGCGCCGTATCCGTACAGCGCCGATGGCAGCCGTTTCTGGGCCGCCGACACGCCGTTTCTCGATCCCTGGGTGGTCATCGCGACGATGGCCGGCGCCACCGAGCGCATCCGCTTCTATCCGTCGGTGCTGAAGCTGGCGGTGCGCGATCCGCTGCTGGTGGCCAAGGAACTGAGCTCCTGCGCGGTGCTGGCGGGCGAGCGTGTAGCGCTCGGCGTGGGGCTCAGTCCGTGGCCCGAGGACTTCGAGGTGCTGCGCGAGGAGTGGGCGCAGCGCGGACCGCGCTCGGCGGAGATGATCGAGATCATCCGCGGCCTGCTGCAGGGCGGGATGTACGAATACCACGGCCGTTTCTACGACTTCCCGCGGCTGCAGATCGCGCCGGTGCCACGCGCGCCGGTGCCGGTCTACATCGGCGGCCTCGTCGAGCCGGTGCTCAAGCGCGCCGCGCGCCTCGGGGACGGCTACATCGGCTGGGAGAATCCGCGCTGCTCGCTCGAGGACCTCGCGCAGATGATCCGGCGCATCGAGGGGTACCGCCGCGACTACGATCGCACCGGCGCCTTCGAGTACAAGTTCATGCCCTACAGCACCTCGTCCGGGACCCGGCAGCGCCTCGGCGCCGCGGGCGTGACAGACCTGATCTGCATCCCATGGATGGAAACGCACGGGGCGGCGGCGGGATTGCGCGAACGGCTGGATGCGGTCGCGCGTTTCGGTGATGAAGTCATTGCACGGTCACGTTGACCAGGACACCACAGGAGAACTGACAGGATGCGGCGTTTTGACGGCAAGGTAGTGATGGTGACGGGCGCCGGCTCGGGAATAGGGCGCGCCACGGCGCTGCGTTTTGCCTCCGAGGGCGCGCGGGTCTCGGCGAGCGACGTGAATGCCGAGGGGCTCGCCGCGACCATGGGCATGCTCGATGGCGCGGGCCATCACTCCCGGGTCGTCGACGTCTCGCAGGCACAGGCCTGCCGCGACGCGGTGGCGGCCACGGTCGCCGCCTGCGGCCGTCTCGACGTGCTGTGCAACATCGCGGGGTTCGCCGGCGCCTACCACCTGCACGAGGTCACCGACGAGTTCTGGCAGCGCATGATCGCGGTCAACCTCTCGGGCGTGTTCTTCATGTGCCAGGCCGCGATGCCGCACCTGCTGCAGACGAAGGGCAATATCGTGAACATGGCTTCCAGCGCGGCCATCGTCGGGCAGGTGTACAACGCCGCATACTGTGCCAGCAAGGGCGGCGTGAACATGCTCACCAAGGCACTGGCGGTGGAGTTCGCCTCGCGCGGCGTGCGCGTCAACGCAGTGTGTCCCGGCGGCGTCAACACGGCACTGACACAGAGCTTCCGTGTGCCCGAGAACCCCGATCTCGCGCTGTTCTCGCGGCTGTCCTCGCTGGTGCAGCCGATGGCCGAGCCGGGCGAGATCGCGGGCGCGGTGGCGTATCTCGCCAGCGACGAGGCACGCTTCATCACCGGTGATTCGCTCACCATCGACGGCGGCCAGACCGCAAGCTGATGGCAGCGCGCAGACCGCCGCGGGCGCACTTCGCCGGGCGCTCGGTCCCGGGTTATTCCGACGAGCGCCTGCGCGCCAAGCTGGCGCGCCATGCGCTGGCAGCAGGGCGCGAAGTGGTCGAGAAGGCGCTGTGGCTCTACTACGCCTCGCGCCGCCCCGACGTGCCGCGCTGGGCCAAGCTCACGATCTACGCGGCGCTGGCGTATTTCATCCTGCCGCTGGACATGATCCCCGACTTCACGCCACTGGCCGGCTACAGCGACGACCTGGGCGCCTTGTCTGCCGCGCTGCTGACGCTGGCGCACTACATCGATGACGAGGTGAAGGAGAAGACGCGGCGCCGCCTGCAGCAATGGTTCGGCCCCGCACCCGCGGTCAACAAGGACTGAGCCATGCATCCATCCGTGTACGCGCGCAGCCAACCCGACAAGGCGGCCTACATCATGGCCGGCAGCGGCACCGTGGTGAGCTACGGGCAGCTGGAGGAGCGCAGCCGGCGCTGCGCGCAGTTGCTGCGCGGACTGGGGCTCGGAACCGGCGACACCATCGCGATCTGCATGGACAACAACCCGCGCTATTTCGAGCTGTGCTGGGCGGCACAGCGCAGCGGGCTTTATTACACCTGCGTGTCGAACCGGCTCACGGCACCCGAGGTCGAGTACATCGTGCGCGACAGCGGTGCGCGCGTGCTGTTTCTCTCGGTGTCGCAGCGAGCGATCGCCGCCGAGCTGGCGCATTCGCTCGACGATCTGGAGCGCTTCTCGGTCGACGGCAGCATCAACGGCTACCTCGATTACGAGAGCACCCGCGACCGTTTTCCTGCCGAACCGGTCGCCGACGAGACCTCGGGCAGCGACATGCTGTATTCCTCGGGCACGACGGGCCGGCCCAAGGGCATCCGGGTGGCGCTGAGCGGGCTGGCGATCGATGCGCCTTCGCCACTGCTGCAGATCATCGGCGGCTACTACGGTTTCGGCGAAGACACGGTGTATCTCTCGCCGGCGCCGCTGTATCACGCCGCGCCGCTGCGTTTCTGCATGACCGCGCAGCGCTGCGGCGGCACCGTGATCGTGATGGAGAGATTCGACCCGGAGTGGGCGCTGGCGCTGATCGAGCAGTACCGGGTCACGCATTCGCAATGGGTGCCGACGATGTTCGTGCGCATGCTGAAGCTGCCCGCTGAAGCGCGCGCCCGCCACGACCTGTCCACGCATCGCCTCGCGATCCACGCCGCGGCGCCGTGCCCGCGCCAGGTCAAGCGCGCGATGATCGAATGGTGGGGCCCGATCGTGCAGGAGTACTACGCCGGCAGCGAGGGCAACGGCCTGTGCGCGATCAACAGCGCCGACTGGCTGGCGCACGAGGGATCCGTCGGGCGGCCGGTCTTCGGCGTGCCCCACGTCCTCGACGCCGAGGGGCGCGAGCTGCCGCCGGGGCAGGAGGGGACGATCTATTTCTCCGACGGCGTGGAATTCGTCTATCACAACGATCCCGCGAAGACGGCGGAGAGCCGCAACGCGCTCGGCTGGACCACGCTCGGCGACATCGGCTACCTCGACGCGGAAGGCTTCCTGTACCTGACCGATCGCAAGGCCAACGTGATCATCTCCGGCGGCGTGAACATCTACCCGCAGGAGGCCGAGAACCTGCTGGTCACGCATCCGAAGGTGATGGACGTGGCGGTGTTCGGCGTGCCCGACGAGGAATTCGGCGAGGCGGTGAAGGCGGTGGTGCAGCCGATCGACATGGGCGAAGCGGGTCCCGAGCTGGAACAGGAACTGATCGACTACTGCCGCGCGCACCTCAGCCACATCAAGTGCCCGCATTCGGTGGATTTCGAGGCCGAGCTGCCGCGTCACCCCACCGGCAAACTCTACAAGCGCCTGCTGCGCGATCGCTACTGGACAGGACACGAGTCACGCATCGTATGAACGCAAGCACTACCCGCACACTCCAGGTCGATGGCAGCCTGCTGGTCTCCAACCCCGCCGAAGCGGGGCCACTCGCGCGCGAGCTCGAGGACGTCGGCTACAACGGCGTCTACACCTTCGAGGGACGCCACGACCCCTTCCTGCCGCTGGCGGTGGCCGCCGGCACTACCAGCCGGCTGAAGCTCGCCACCGGCATCGCGGTCGCCTTCGCGCGCAATCCCATGCTGCTCGCGAACCTCGGCTACGACCTGCAGTTGATGTCGGGCGGGCGTTTCATGCTGGGGCTGGGCTCGCAGATCAGGCCCCATATCGAGAAGCGCTTCAGCGCACCGTGGTCGCATCCGGCGGCGCGCATGCACGAGATGGTGCGCGCGATCCGCGCGATCTGGGCCTGCTGGCAGGAAGGCAAGCCGCTCGATTTTCGCGGCCAGTTCTACACGCATACGCTGATGACGCCGATTTTCGTGCCCGGCCCCAATCCTCACGGCCTGCCACCGATCTACCTTGCCGGGGTTGGGCCGCGCATGATCGAGGTGGCGGGCGAAGTGGCCGACGGGCTGCTCGTGCATCCCTTCAATACCGCGCGTTTCGTGGCCAGCGATGTGCTGCCCGCGCTCGATCGCGGTCTGGCGAATGCGGGGCGCACGCGGGCGGACTGCGATGTGTCGGCGCAATTCATCGTCGCGACCGGGCTCGATCGGGAAGAGCGCGAGCGCAACCTCGCGCTGGCGCGCGGTCAGGTCGCCTTCTACGCCTCGACGCCGGCCTACAAGCCGGTGCTCGACTGCCACGGCTGGGGCGATCTGCAGCCGCGCCTGAACGCGCTGTCAAAAGAGGGCAAGTGGGTAGAGATGAGTGCGCTGCTCAGCAACGAGCTGGTCGACGAGGTCGTCATCCACGGTTCGCCCGAGGAAGTCGGCGAGCGCCTGCGCGCGCGGGCGGGCGACTGGTGTGGCCGGGCAAGCCCGGTGATCTACGCCGGTGACCTGGAGGTGAGGGAGCGCCTGGTGCGGGCGATCAAGCGCGGATGAGCGCCGGCAGCGCAGGCGCCGCAGCGACGGGCCATGCATTCACCGGGCAGCCGATCCGGCACAAGCTCGCGGTAAACGGGCTCGCGCTGGCGGTCTACGAGTGGCCCGGCGAGGGCGACCCGATCCTGCTGGTGCACGCCACCGGCTTTCACGCGCGCTGCTGGCAGGCCGTGGTGCAGGCGTTGCCGGGCAAGCACGTCTTCGCGCTGGACATGCCCAGCCATGGTTCGAGCGCGCGCAAGCCGCCGCCCTACAACTGGCTGCACTTCGGTGAGGACGTGTGCGGTGTCATCGAAGCCCTGGGGCTGGAGCGCGTGCTCGGCGTCGGGCACTCGATGGGCGGGCATGCCGTGGTGCTCGTTGCGGCGGCGCGGCCGGATCGATTCCGCGGGCTGTTGCTGATCGATCCCGTGATCGTGGCCCCGGAAATCGGGGCGCTCGTGGCCGGCGGCGTGTCGGCCGAAGCACACCCGATCCGCAAGCGCCGCAACCGCTGGGACTCGCCGCAGGAGATGTTCGACTCCTTCAGGGCGAAGGAGCCCTATTCGCGCTGGGACCCGCGGGTGCTGATGGACTACTGCCGCTACGGGCTGGAACCGGCCGAGGGGGGCGGCTACGTGCTCGCGTGCCCGCCCGACCTGGAAGCCGAGGTCTATGCGGGCGCGGGCACCACCGACATCTACGCGCTGCTGCCGCGCGTGCGCCTGCCGGTGCAGATCATCCGCGCGCGGGCACGCCGTCCCGAGGAGAGTCTCTTCGATTTTTCGGCATCACCGACGTGGGAGCGCCTGGTCGGGCAGTTCCCGGACGCCACCGACGAGCAACTCGCCGACTGCTCGCATTTCATCCCGATGGAGCGCCCGCGCTGGATCGCGGAGCGCATCGCGCGTGCCGACGCGCGCATGGTCGCCGGCACGGGCTGAGCGATGGAGCTCTCGCTGTTTGCGCGGCGCTTTGGCGGCGACTCGGGGGTGGTCGACCTGATGCGCGACCTCGGCGAGGCGGTCTCGATCCATCCCGACATGATCATGATGGGCGGCGGCAATCCCGGGCGCGTGCCGGCCGCCGAACGGCTCTACCGCGAGCGCCTGCGCGCGGTGCTGGACGACCCCGCGCTCGCGCACGGCATGCTCGGCGTGTACCAGTCGCCTCGGGGCGACGAGCGCTTTCGCGCCGCGCTGGCACGCATGCTGCGCGAGGAGTGCGGCTGGGCGGTGGGTCCGGAAAATATCGCGGTGTCCAACGGCAGCCAGTCGGCCTTCTTCGTGCTGTTCAACCTGTTCGCGGGCGCGTTCGACGGCGGGCGACGCAAGCACATCCTGCTGCCGCTGGTGCCGGAATACATCGGCTATCGCGAGGTGGGATTGAGCGACGGCATGTTCCGTGCCGAGCGGCCGGCGATCGAGCGCCTGCCCGGGCAGCTGTTCAAATACCGCGTCGACTTCGGGCAGCTTGCACCCGACGATTCGGCCGGCGCGATCTGCGTGTCGCGCCCGACCAACCCGACGGGCAACGTGCTCGGCGACGCGGAGATCGCGCGGCTCGATGCGCTGGCGCGCGCGCACGGCATACCGCTGATCATCGACGGCGCCTACGGCACGCCGTTCCCGCACATGCTGTTCACGCAGACGACAGCACACTGGAACGACAACACGGTGGTGGTGCTCAGCCTGTCGAAACTCGGGCTGCCGGGGCTGCGCACCGGGATCATCGTGGCGCGCGAGGAGATCGTCGCAGCCTATGCGCGCGCGAACACGATCCTGAGCCTCGCCTGCGGCAACGCGGGGCCCGCGCTGGCGACCGCACTGCTCGATCACGGCGAGCTGCTGGCGCTGGCTCGCGAGCACATCGCCCCGTTCTACCGCGACAAGGCCGCGCGCGCGCTCGAGGCGCTGCGCCGCGAGATCGCCGGCTTGCCGTGTCGCATCCACAAGCCCGAGGGGGCGATGTTCCTGTGGCTGTGGTGCGAGGGCATTCCCGGTGGCAGCCACGCGCTGTACCAGCGACTGAAGCAGCGCGGGGTGCTGGTGGTGCCGGGGCGAGACTTTTTCCCCGGCCTCATCGAACCGTGGGAGCACCGCGACGAGTGCCTGCGCCTGAGCTATGCGCAGGACGAGGAGCGCGTGCGGGCCGGCATCGCGATCATCGGCGACGAGTTGCGCCGCAGCTACGGAGGCTAGGACATGTCGCGCGCCTTCCTCGATCACCTGGCAGGCGAGCTCGCGCAGATCGAACGCGAGGGCCTGACCCGGCACGAGCGCCAGATCGCGACGCCGCAGGATGCGGTGATACGCGTGGCCGGCGGTGAGCAGGTGATCAACTTCTGCGCCAACAACTACCTCGGGCTCGCGAACCATCCGGCATTGATCGCCGCCGCGTGCGAGGGGCTGGAGCGCTTCGGCTTCGGCATGGCCTCGGTGCGCTTCATCTGTGGCACGCAGACGCTGCACCGCGAGCTGGAGGAGGGGCTGAGCGCCTTCCTCGGCACCGATGACACCATCCTGTATTCCTCGTGTTTCGACGCCAACGGCGGCCTGTTCGAGACCATCCTGGACGAACAGGACGCGGTGATCTCCGACGCGCTGAACCATGCCTCGATCATCGACGGCATTCGCCTGAGCAGGGCGCGCCGTTACCGCTACGCCAACAACGATCTCGAGGATCTCGAGCGCCAGTTGCGCCGGGCCGATGCCGAGGGCGCGCGATTCAAGCTCGTCGCGACCGACGGCGTGTTCTCGATGGACGGCATCGTCGCGCGCCTCGACGCGATCTGCGACATCGCCGCGCGCTTCGATGCGCTGGTGATGGTCGACGATTCGCACGCGGTCGGCGTGATCGGCGCGCGCGGACGCGGCACGCCGGAGCACTGCGGCGTGACGGGGCGCGTGGACATCATCACCGGCACGCTGGGCAAGGCGCTCGGCGGCGCCTCGGGCGGCTACACCTCGGGCCGGCGCGAGATCGTGCAGCTGCTGCGCCAGCGCAGCCGGCCGTACCTGTTCTCGAATTCGCTGGCGCCGCCCATCGTCGCCGCCTCGCTGAAGGTGCTCGAAATGCTCGAGTCCGGCGACGGGCTGCGCGAACGCCTGCACGAGAACAGCGCGTGGTTCAGGGCCGCGATGGCGGCGGCTGGTTTCCGCCTCGCGGGCGGCGGGCACCCGATCGTGCCGGTGATGATCGGCGATGCGCGGCTGGCAGCGCAGATGGCGGAGCGGCTGCTCGCCGAGGGCATCTACGTGGTCGCTTTCTCGTACCCGGTGGTGGCGCGCGATGCGGCGCGCATCCGCACCCAGATTTCGGCGTCGCACACGCGCGAGCACCTCGAGCGCGCGGTCGATGCGTTCACCCGCGTGGGTAGCGCGCTCGGCATCGTGTAGGTCGGGCTTTCAGCCCGACAAGGGTTCGGCCACGCCGAACCCGCCACGTCGCGCAGCCGTCGGCATGAATGCCGACCTGCACAGGGCAATGTCCGCATCAATGCGGACCTACGGGCGGCTGATGTCCGCAGGAATGCGGACCCACGATCAGCGGCGCGGTGCTGGCGGCACGATCGGAAGACCGCTGTCGCCGCTGGCGAACTGCTCGATCTTCGCCTGGATGAAGGCGTCGGGCGACGCGGCCCAGCGTCTGATGATGTCCCACGCCTTCTCGTCGGTGGGGATCAGCACCTTGCCGTCGCGCATGCCGTTGGCCAGGGTGATGGCGACATCGTCTACCCGTTTGATCTCCAGCTCCGAACCCGGGCCGCGCATCGGGCAATCGGGCGTCCAGGACGTCATCGTATCGAGCACGCCGGTCAGCACCGGGCCGGGGATCAGGCAGCTGACCCTTATGCCCTGCGGCTGCAGGTAGATCGCCAGCGACTCCGTCATGGCTATGACCGCCGCCTTGGCCGCGGCATAGGGAATGCGGCTGGCGGCATAGGGGTAGAGCCCCGCGAAGGAGGCGGTGTTGACGATGTGGCCGCTGCCGCGCGCCTGCATCCTTGGCATCAACAGCGAGATGCTGCGCACGGCGGCGAAATAGTTGAGGTCCATCATCCGCTGCCATTCGGACATCGGGATATCCTCGGGATGGCCGTTCAGCAGGCCGCCGACATTGTTCACGAGGATGTCGATCGCGCCGTACGCGGACTCGGCCGCCTCGGCCGCGGCGCGCACGGATTCGTCCGACAGGACATTGGCGACAAGCCCAATGGCCTCGCCGCCGGCCGCGACGATCGCTGCCGCGGTGTCGCGGGCCGCGGCCTCGTCGATATCGGCGACGGCGACCTTCGCGCCGCGCCGCGCGAATTCGAGCGCGACAGCGCGGCCGATGCCCTTGGCCGCGCCGTAGACCAGTGCGTTCGCCCCTGCAAAGGGGGCCTGCGGTTGCGTTGTCATGGTCCTACCCCATGAAACCTTCCTCGCGGATCGGCAGCCTGCGGATGCGCTGGCCGCAGGCCGCGAAGATCGCATTGCACACCGCCGGGGCGACCGGCGGCAGGGCGGGCTCGCCGAGTCCGGTGGGCGGAACGTCGCTCTCGATGAAATGCACGTCCACGGCGGGCGCCTGCGCCATGCGCAGCAGCGGGTAGCGGTGGAAGTTGGTCTCCTGCACCCGCCCGTTCTCGTGGGTCACCGCCAGCGCGAACAGCGTCGACACGCCGTCGATCACCGAGCCCTCGCACTGGGCCTCGGCGCCGGAGCGGTTCACGATGGGGCCCACGTCGGCCGCGACGGTCACGCGGTGGACCGTGACGCGCTTGTCCGCGTCCACGCTCACCTCGGCGACTTCCGCCACGTGTCCGGCGTGGCTGAAATAGAACGCGAGCCCCAGGCCGCGTCCGGGCGGCAGCGCGCGGCCCCAGCCGGCCTTCTCGGCCGCGAGGCGCAGCACTGCTGCGGCCCGGCCGGTGTGCAGGGCGCCGGGATCGCCTTCCTGCAGCCAGCGCGGCGGGCCCAGCTGTTCGAGCAGGAACCCGAGATGGTCGCGCTGCGCCGCGACCGCCAGCTCGTGCAGGAAGCTCTGCACCACGAAGGCGAACACGTTGGAGCCGGGCGCGCGCCACGGGCCGCAGGGCGTGCGCCAGGGCAGCAGGGTCTGGCTCAGCCGGTGCTGCGCGGGCAGGGAACCGGGAAAGGTCTGGGCCGAGAGCTGTCCGCCCGACACCGCGTTGCTGCCGTCGGCGCTGAAGCTCACCAGCCGGTGCCGCCAGCCCGCGAGACGTCCTTGCGCATCCAGACCCGCCGTCAGCCGGTGGAAGCCGCCGGCGCGGAAGAAGTCGTGCTGCATGTCGTCCTCGCGCGTCCACTGCAGGCGCACCGGGCCAGCGACGCGCTGCGCGATGGCCGCGGTCTCGCACATCCATTCGTTGACCAGCCGGCGCCCGAAACCGCCGCCGCCGCGTGACTGGTTGATCGTGATGCGCTCCGGCGCCAGGCCGCTCACGTTCGCGAGCAGGGGCAGGGCGCGCTGCGGGGCCTGCGTGGGGGCCCACAGTTCGAGGCCCCCGTCGCGATGCCACGCGACGCAGCATTGCGGCTCGAGCTGCGCGTGGGTGACGAAGGCGTAGCGGTAGTCGGCTTCCAGGGTGCGCGCGGCGCCGGCAAGCGCCGCCTCGACATCGCCGCGCGCCGCGACCTCGATGGCGCCGTCCTTGCCGAGGATGTCCTCGGCCGCGCGGATGGCACCGCTCCAGCTGTCTGTTGCGGCCTCCGATTCATCCCACTCCACGCGCAACGCCGCCTTGGCACTGAACGCCGCCCAGGTGCTCTTCGCGACGATGGCGACGCCGGGCATCAGCTCGTTCGCCAGGCCGTTGCCTTCCAGGATGAAGGCATCGACCACGCCTGGCAGGCGCTTGATCTCGTCGAGATTCGCCTCGCGAGGACGCGCACCGGTGGCCGGGCCCTTCTGGTACACCGCCGTGAGCAGCCCCGGGAGCTGCAGGTCGCCGGTGAACAGCGGCGCGCCGGTCACGATCGCGCGGTTGTCCACGCCGCCGATGCGTTGGCCGAGCAGGCGGAACCCGTCGCGCGACTTCAGCTTCAAGGCATCGCCGTGCGGCACCGGCTGGCGCGCCGCCTCGGCGGCGAGCTCGAAGAAGGACAGTCGCCGGCCGCTGGGCCCATGCAGCACGTGGCTCTCCGCGGTGCTGCATTCGGCTGGCGCCACACCCCAGCGTGCTGCCGCTGCGCCGACCAGCATCGCGCGCGCCGCGGCGCCGGCGTGGCGCAACGCTTCCCAGTGGGTGGGCACGGAGCGCGAACCGCCGGCGAACTGCTGGCCGTAGCGCGCCGCGTCGATGTCCGCTTGCTCGACGTGCACGTCGTCCCAGGCCGCGTCGAGCTCCTCGGCCACGATCATCGGCAGGCTGGTCTTCACGCCCTGGCCCAGTTCCGGGTTGACGGCGTAGATCAGGATGTCGCGCTCGCGGATCGCGAGCCAGGCATTGGGGGCGAAGGCGCGGGCTGCGGGATCGGCGCCGGTGCGCGCCCGCGCAACAGGCGCCGCGCCGAGCACCAGCAGCGCGCCGGTGATGCCGCTCAACTGCAGGAAACGGCGGCGTCCGATCCGGCGCACCGCGAGGGCCGACTGCAGCGCGGGAAGCTCGTACGCCGCGAGCGCGCGCAGGAAGGTGTCGTCGAAGCGCCAGGTGTGGTCGTGGCTCATGTCGCCACCTCCCGGCGGGCCATCGCAGCCGCCGCGGCGTGGATCGCGCGGCGGATGCGCAGGTAGGTGCCGCAGCGGCACAGGTTGCCGTCCAGCGCGCGATCGATGTCGGCGTCGGTTGGCGCGGGGTTGGCCTCGAGCAGCGCCACGGCGCTCATGATCTGTCCGCTCTGGCAGTAGCCGCACTGAGCCACGTCCTCGCGGATCCAGGCCTCCTGCAACGGGTGCAGCGTGCCGTCGGCACCGGCGAGCCCCTCGACCGTACGGACTGCGTGGCCGGCGGCGGCGGAGGCGGGCAGCACGCAGGCGCGCACCGGCTCGCCGTCGAGCAGCACGGTGCAGCTGCCGCACTGCGCGATGCCGCAGCCGTACTTCGCGCCCACCAGGCGCAGCTCGTCGCGCAGCACCCACAGCAGTGGCGTGTCGGCGTCGACACCGTCGAGCGCATGCTCGCGGCCGTTGATGTCGAGCGTGAGCATGGGCGAGCCTCCCTGGGCTAATCGGTCCGGTTTCAGCTGAACGTCGAGATGCGTTCGTCGACGACGAACATGCGCGTCTTCGAGCGATCGAGGAAATTCTCCTCGTCCGCGGCGATCGCGGCGGCCACTTCCGGTTGCGCGTGACGCGCCATCGCCGCCTCGTAGGCCGCGCGATCGGCAAACCAGATCTCGGTGATCACGTCGAAGTCGCGCGCCGCGGCACCGGCGCTGACGAACGCGCCCTCGGGCTCGATGAAGTTGCGGCGGTAGCCGCAGATTCCCGGCAACAAACGGCGGATCAGCGGCACGTGGTTGTTCTCGTAGTACGCGATGAAATCCTCGCGCGTCAGTTCCGGCTTGCACTTGAGCAGGGCGATCGACTTGTACACTGCGTCCATCCTCGGTTGTTCAGGTTTCGTCGGGGCAATCGAAGTATTCCTGGTAACGGCGGAAGAAGGCTCGCTTGCGCGCATTCTCCTCCTGCTCGCCCACGCTGTAGCGGTGCTTGCCGAACTTGCCCTGGGGCTTGTGCGCCAGGTAGTAGCGCATGCCCGCCCGTGCCGTGTCGGAGAGCTCCAGGCCCATGTCGCGATAGAGGGTCTGCAGCGCGGCCAGCGGATCGCTGATCATGTCGACATAACGGAAATTGTGGATCTGCGCGCGCGGCACCGCTCCTTTCTCGATCAGGTCGATCACGCCGTCCAGGCGCGCCGCGCCGCTCTCCGGGGTCATCAGGCTCTCGAACGCACCGGCGTCGAAGGCCTTGCCGGAACGCATCCAGTACAGCGTGCCGAGCAGGTTGGTCACCGAGGCCTGCGCCACCACCGGGTCGCGGTGTGTCACCACGACGCGCGCATCGGGAAAGGTGCGGAACAGCACCGGCAGCGTGCCGAGGTGCGAGGGCGATTTCAGCAGCCAGTGTCCGCGCGGGTTGCGCCACTGCAAGAGCTTCAGCA
The DNA here is from genome assembly GCA_016718385.1 of Gammaproteobacteria bacterium. Lineage (GTDB taxonomy): Bacteria > Pseudomonadota > Gammaproteobacteria > Pseudomonadales > UBA5518 > UBA5518. The sequence goes on along the minus strand of JADKDK010000002.1, from coordinate 255,124 downwards.
TGCGCTTGTAGTAGGCGTAGGGCTCGTCGAGCTCCTGCCGGAAGAACCACTCGTTGTAGGAGGGAATCTGGAACTGCCCGGGCAGGTTCTCCGTCATGAAGGTGCAGCTCATCGCGACGATGCATTCGTTCGGGATGGTGGCGCCCATCTCGTGCATCGCGGCGTAGCTCGGCACCACGCGATTCCACTGCGTCACCAGCTGCTCGCAGCGCGCGATGCGCGGGTCCGTGCGGTAGGTGGCGCGCTCGGGCGGCGGGTAGGGGAACATGATCTCCCACTGGCGCGGCGAGCCGAACTGCGGATCCTGCGCCAGCAGCTCGAAGGTGATCGAGGTACCGGAGCGCGGCAGGCCGGTCACGATCACGGGGCGATCCACGACCTCGTCGTCGATTTCCGGATGCGCGGCGTAGGCCGCCTCGATGCCGAGGCGCGCCTCCAGCCAGATCAGGATGTCCGAGCGCGTCATCAGCCGCCCCAGCAGGTGCAGCTCGGCGTCGCTCTCCAGCGCCGCGAGGAAGGTGCGGAATCCCTCTTCCCACCGGCCGCTGCCGAAATCGCCAAAGCCCGTGTTGCGGCGCGCGGTGGCCATCAGCTCCTCGGCCTGCAGCGGCACGAGGCTGCGTATGTCCATGTGGGTGCCTTCCTCGATGATGCGCTGCACCCAGTCGGGGCGTGGCGGCGGCGTGAAGCCGCTCGAGGAGTTGCTGTTTGCCATCCCGCGTTTCCCGTTGCCGCGACGCGCCGGCTGCGGGTCGCTCAGGGGGCGAATGCTAGGAGAGATGAGCGGCTGCCACAAGCCGCAGCGACCCCTGCGCTGCGCGGGTGTCATCGCACTGTCATATGCGCAGGCGATGCTCGGGCGGTTTTTCGATTTCCCAACCATTTGTCGAGGTAACCCCATGAAACGCCAGGTTCTTTCCGCCGCCATCGCGCTGGCACTGTGCGGCGCCGCGCAGAGCGCGAGCGTCAACACCCTGGGGCTCGAGGTGCTGGGAAGCTACGTCACCGGGCTCGCGAGCGGCGACGGCCACACGACCGCGGGCGAGGTTGTCGCCGTGCGCGGCGAGCGCATGTACGTGGTGAATGCCACGGACGTATCGCTCGATATCGTCGATATCGCGGATCCCGCCAGCCCGCGGCTGCTGAAGCGCGTGGACCTCTCAGGCTACGGCGCGGGCATCAACAGCGTCGACGTGTCCGCGCACAACCTGATCGCGGTGGCGCTCGAGCCCGAGGACAAGACCGACCCGGGCACGATCGCCTTCCTCACACCGGCCGGCAAGGTGATCCGCACGGCGCGCGTCGGCGCGCTGCCCGATATGGTCACGTTCACCCCCGACGGGCGCAAGCTGCTGGTCGCCAACGAGGGCGAGCCCGATTGCTACGGCGAAGGCTGCACCGACCCGGCGGGCAGCGTCAGCGTGGTGACCGTGGTGCCGATGCGCCCGGAGCTGCCGGTCGCCACCATCGGCTTCGACGGCGTCGATCTTCCCGCGGGCGTGCGCGTGTTCGGACCGGGTGCGAGCGCGGCGCAGGACCTGGAGCCGGAATACATCACGGTGAGCGCGGACGGCCGCAGCGCCTGGGTGAGCCTGCAGGAGAACAATGCCATCGCAGCACTCGACCTCGAAGCCAACGAGGTGCGCGAGGTGTTCGCGCTGGGCTACAAGGATCACGGCGTGGCCGGCGCGGGGCTGGATGCCAGCGATCGCGACGGCAAGATCAATATCCTGCCGTGGTCGCGCGTCAAGGGCATGTACCAGCCCGATGCGCTGGCCTCGTTCAGGGTGGATGGCGAGACCTACATCGTGTCGGCAAACGAAGGCGACGCGCGTGACTATGAGGGCTTTGCCGAGGAAATCCGCGCGCGCGATCTGCTCAGTCTGCCCGACCTCGCCGACCTCCCGGGTATCGGTAACAATCCGGAGCTCGGCCGTCTGAACGTCACCAGCGCGCGGCCCTTCGGCGCTGACGGCAATATCTACGTCTTCGGTGCCCGCTCGATCTCGATCTGGAACGGCGCCAGCGGCGAACTGGTCGGTGATTCCGGCGACCAGCTGGAGCAGTGGACGGAGCAGGCTTATCCGGCCTTCTTCAACAGCAACAACGACGAGGACAACTTCGACAACCGCTCCGACAACAAGGGGCCCGAGCCCGAGGGAGTCGCGCTCGGCACGATCGGTGCGAATCGCTACGCCTTCGTGGGCCTGGAACGCATCGGCGGGGTGGCGGTGTTCGACCTCGGCAAGATCACGGCGCCGCAGATGGTGGCCTACGCGAACAACCGCGATTTCGTGGCCGGAAACAAGGTGCCGGCTCCCGACAGCGGCCCGGAGGTCGTGCGCTTCGTGCCGGCCGACAGCAGTCCGAACGGCGAACCGATGCTGGTCGTGGCCAACGAGGTATCCGGCACCGTGACGCTCTGGCGCATCCGTTCCGTGCAGTGATGACCGGCGGTGCCGGCGCGGCGTTTTCCCGTGGAAACGCCACGCCGCGGCGCTTGCATCACGGTGGCGTCGCCGCGGCCACGCGCTCGAACATGTCCCTGATCGCCAGCGGGTTGATGTACTCGCGCCAGTAGCACACCTTGCCCTCGCGAAAGCGCAGGATGCCGAGGTAGCGGTTGCTGTAGGCAACCCCGGTGGCGAGATGGCGGGAGTCGGAGTGGTATTCCGAGATCAACGCCTCGGGGTCGACCAGGTCGTAGATCTGGTCGACACTGTAGTTTAGCCCCGCCATTGCCGCCTGGCCGGCATCGAAGAAGGCGCGGACCACGTCGCGGCCGATCATCGCCTCGTCCATGTCGGGAATGGGCCGGTAGGGCCAGTCGCAGTACACGTCTTCGGTCATGCAGGCGAATCCGGCGTCCCAGTCCTTGCGCCCCAGCGCGTTCATCATCTGCAGGAATACGGCGCGGTTGCGTTCGCGCAGTTGCTGGCTCATCGATTCGATCCTCCACTGTGACAATGGCGGCGCACGGGACCAAGCCTGGTGCGAGGCGCGCCTGCGGTGCCGGATTGTGAAGTCTAGGCGGCGCGGCGCGCGCCTGTATTCATGCTGGCGGGTGAAGCGTGGCGCCCACGGCGCGCCCGGCCGGGGAAAGCCGGCAACGACGGGGGGCAGGGGCAGGGGCTTTCAATACATCGCGTGGAGGCCTACCATGCTCGGCGGCTGGCTCCGGTTTCGGGGCGCCTCTCAATAAGTCGAAAATACATCTCCGAGGGCTGATCATGGGCGCTGCACAGCGAATCCGTGGCTACAGTGATCTGGTCGGGCTGGTCTATGACGGCGTCGAGGAGGCCCGCCCCTGGCGCACGCTGATGTCGCGCCTCAGCGAGCAGACCGCCTCGCGCGACGCCAACCTGGTGATCGCCTCGCCCGCCACGCCGGGCAGCTACGTGCTGATCACCGACAACGAGGATCCCGTCGCTACCGGGCGCACGCACGTCGACGGCGTGATGTCGGTCAATCCCCTGCTGGAGCAGCCGCTGCCGCGGGCAATGACCCTCGACGAGATCATGCCCAACGGGGCCTTCCTGCGCAGCCCGCTCTACCTGCGCTTTCTCAAGCCGCTGAACATCCGCTACCTGCTGTCGCGCGACGTGCTGCGCGACGAGATGCTCTGCGCCACGCTCACGCTGGAGCGCAACGCCGACCAGCCGCCCTTCGGCGCGCAGGAGCGCGAGATGCTCGAGCTGATCACGCCGCACATCCGTCGTGCCATCCGCCTGCGCGAGCAGCACACCCAGGGCAGTTACCTTCAGGGCTTCTTCGAGGAGGCGATGGCGAAGCTGTCGATCGCCTGCGTGCTGCTGGACGGTCACGGCCGTGTGTTCTCCATGAATGAGTGCGCCGAGCAGTTGCTCGCCCGCTCGCAGTTCCTCGGCGTGCGCAACGAGGTGCTGCGTTGCGCGAACGGCGTCGACGGCAAGCCGCTCGCCAAGGCGATCGAGCTCGTGCTCGCGGCGTACCGCAACCGTTGCCGCTCGCAGCGCGGCGTCGGACTGCAACTCGAGACCAGCCCGGGCAACGGCGTGCTCGACATCGTGGTGAAGCCGCTGATCAGCGATCGCCTGCTGGAGTCGCGCGACAGGCCGGCCGCGGTGGTCTACATCAACGACTGCCGCCAGCCCGGCATCGAGCTCGATCCGGCGGTGCTGGTGGGGATGTACGGGTTCACCAATTGCGAGAGCCAGCTCGCGGCGCTGCTCGCGCGAGGCACGAACCTGAACGACGCCGCCGAGCATCTGGGTGTGAGCATCAACACCGTGAAGACCCACCTGCGCGGCGTCTACGAGAAGATGGGCACCAACAAGCAGGCCCGGGTCGTCGCGCAGCTCAATCATTCCACCGCGCGGCTGCTCTGAGCCCGGGCTTCAGGCCGGCGCCGGGCGCCCGCGGTAGATCACCAGGTAGACCACGGCCGCGGCGAGGAATGCGGCGATCTGGACCTGGAAGGCAATGACGTAACTGCCGGTGCTGTCGAAGATCCAGCCGGCCAGTGGCGCGGCCACGAAGGTGAAGGGCAGCATCAACAGCGTGGCCAGACCCAGCGCATTGGCAAAGGATGCGCGCCCGTAGGCGGCGTTCAGCAGTGCGCTGAAGGCGGTATGGGTGCCGCCGCCGCACAGGCCGATGCCGACGAGGAACGGCAGGAACAGCATGAAGCTGTCGGCGAAAATGATCCCGCTCCAGCATGCGGCCTGGACCAGCCCGATCAGTCCAAGCGTCGCGCGCGCGCCGATGCGATCGGCGACCTGGCCGAACAACAACGCACCGGCCATCGAGAATACCCCATTCACCGATAACAGCAGGGCGGCCGAGGCGGTGGAAATTCCGCGATCGGTCGCGAAGGGCACCAGGTGGCTCATCAGGACGATGCCGCCGCTACTGAGCAGACCTGCGGCCAGCAACGCGCCCCAGTACCAGGCGCTGCGCACGAAGGCCGAGAGTTGGGGCGGCCGCTCGGGCGGCGAGTCCGCGCGCGCGGTGTTCGCCGCGACGTCGGCGCCGAGTGCGCGCTGGCCCACGTCCTCCGGCCGGCTCACGACCAGCTGGAGCAGCGGCAGCACCGCGACGAATGCCGCGGCCAGCGCGTAGAGCGCCGCGCGCCAGCCGTAGCCGTCCACGATCCAGGCCACCAGTGGCGGCGTGATCGCGATGAAGAGCGGAATGCTGACCAGCCCGATCGCCAGCCCCGCGCGCGCAACGAACCAGTTGCTGGCCAGCGTGGTCGCGGGGATCACGCCCAGGGCGGCGCATCCGGCGCCACCGATCACGCTGAAACCGAGCAGGAACACGGGAAAGCTCTGCGCGCTGGCCGCGAGCGCGAAACCGCCAGCCATCAATACCGTACCGGCGCTCATCACGCGCCGGATCGGGTAGCGCGCGAGCAGGACGCCGAGCACCGGGCCGGAGAGCCCCATCAGCAGCATGATCACGGCGATGCCCAGCGAGGCCATGGCGCGCGTGGCATGCAGTTCGCCCGCCACCGGCTTGATCAGCACGCCGAAACTGCCGAAGCTCAGGCCGATGGCGAGATTCTGCGCCAGGAAGGCCAGCGCGACCATGCGCCAACCGAGGAAGCCCGGAGCCGAAGACCGCTTCATTGGCGCTCCTCAGCCGACCAGCAGTTGCAGGGCAGGCAGGGTGCTGCGATCCAGCGACTGTTCCATGACCCGCTCGTAGCCCGTGCGGGCGATGAGCCAGCGTCCGTCGAGCTTGCGGTATTCGTCGCTGTAGTAGGCGAACATCTCCAGTTGCTGCTGCTCTTGCTTCTGCAGGTGGAAGTGGTACATCGCCCAGATCCCACTCGCCCTGTCGGGCGCATGCAGCGTGATCTCGGGCATGGTCACGTGCCAGTAACTGAGCTGGGGGACGCCGCTCGGGTCCTGCTGGCGCAGGAAGCCCATCAGGGTCGCGCGATCGGAGAACACGTATTTGCCGTCGGAATAGGAGGCTTGCACGTCGGGGGCGAGCAAGGTCTGCAGTTCGTCCCAGCGCGACTGCGTCATGCAGCGGATGTAGCGGTGCTTAAGCGTCTTGATGGCCTCGAGATCGAGCAATTGCTGGACGGCGTCACCGGTGTTCATGGGCGGGATCCTCGTTGTCGTGGGTGGAATCATGCCGTGCGCGGGCGAGCATGGCCAACGCGTCGCTGGGCCGATAGTATTCGCCCGGGCGGGTCCCCGGGATTCATCCGCGCGGATGAAGGCGCCCGGTTCATGCCATCGGGTGATGCGGGCCACGCCGCGCTGGCTCAGCATCGGCACTGACAATCCATCCTGGAGTGACTCCCCATGCAATTCGGCATGTCCATCGCGTTCACCGATCCCGCGGACTACGTGCCGCTGGCCGTCGCGGCAGAGGAGAACGGCTTCTCCGCGATCACGCTGCCCGATCACCTGATCTATCCGCAACAGCTCTCGGTGCCGTACCCCTACACGGAGGACGGCGTGCCGCGCTTCGCGCCAGACGATCCCTTCCCGGATCCGTGGGTGTCGGCGGTCGCGATGGCCACCGCGACGAGGAAGCTCTGGTTCTACACCAGCGTGTTCGTGCTGCCGGCGCGCAATCCCGTGCACGTCGCGAAGATACTCGCGAGCGCTGCCTGCCTGAGCGGCAACCGTATCGCGCTGGGTGCCGGCATGGGCTGGATGCCCGAGGAGTTCCGCATTGGCGAGCAGCCCTTCGAGCAACGCGGCAAGCGCGCCGACGAGATGATCGAGGTGATGCGCAAGCTCTGGAGCGGCGAGTGGGTGGAGCACCACGGCGAGTTCTACGACTTCGCACCGGTGAAGATGCGCCCGGTGCCCGCGACGCCGATCCCGATCTACGTCGGTGGCTTCTCGAAGCCCGCGTTGCGCCGCGCCGCGCGCAACGACGGCTGGATCTCGGACCTGCACACGCTGAAGGAACTGGAGGCGCTGATCAAGGAGGTGCGCGCTTACCGGGCCGAGGCGGGCAGGGCGAGCGAGCCGTTCAGGATCCTCGGTTTCAGTTGCAGCGATGCCTGGGGGCCGCACGGCTTTCGCGCGATGCGCGACATCGGCCTCGACGTGGTGTCGACGATGCCGGGCGCGTTCTACGGCGTCGACATGAAGGCGCCGGTGGCGCAGAAGATCGATGCGATCAAGCGCTTCGCCGACGACGTGATCGCGAAGATCTGAAGCGCAAGTCGCGCTCAGTTTGCCCGGTGTACGCGGATCACGCCCGCGTCGCGCCCGTGCGCCTCCAGATTGCCGACCTGGTTGTTGGCCATGTGGCGCTCGGTGAACCGCCATTCGCCATCCACTTTCTCGACGCGATCGAGGTAGTCGCCACCGATCACCGGCTGCAACGGCAGGGTGTCGGTCTGCTGGAAGACCATCACGTAGGACCTGACCACGGCCCGCTGCTCGCCCTGCGGTTCGATGATCACGTTGGCCAGGAAATGGCGCGTGCGCGGCGTGCCGTCGTCATAGGTGATGACCCAGTCGCGGAAGGATGCTGCGACCCTGGCGGCATCCTTGGATGCCATCAAGGCGCCGCCGCTGTAGACGTCGGCATGCGCGAAAAGGCGGCCGACCGCGTCGAAATCGCCCCTGTCCAGCGCGTAGGGATAGCTGAAAAGAAGGTTCTGGATCCTGAAATAGTCATCGGCCTGCATCGTGTTGCTCCAGATCGTGTTCATTTCCCGATGCCGTTGCGGCGCGTCGGCATCTGCCTGGGCAAGAACATACAGGGACGTGGCGAGCCGGACTCATCCGAACTGATGAGAACTTGTCCGGCGCCTTGCGGCCGCTTTCATTCGAACGCGCGAGGCGCGCCTGGCGGACCAGCGCGTAGGCTGCCTGCAACGACCAGGGAGGAGTCACGATGGGCAGGCCAGCGCAGTGCGTGAACGCCGCGCGATGAACAAGCGCCACGAAGCGGCGCGCAACGGCGCGCTCGCCTACGAAACCAACAATTATTCGCCGCGTCTGGCGCCATTCTACGAGCGGGCAGCGGGGTTCTGGCCGCCGCTCGCGGAGCAACTCGAGGCCGCGGCGCAAGCCGGCTTCGGGTGTGTCGTGCTCGACAGTGGCTCGCTCGACGCATACCTGCGCCAGGGTGGCTCGCTGGCGGGCTTGCGCGCGCGGGTCGATGCGCTGGCGCTGCACTGCCTGGCGGTGGCGGAGATCGGTATCGTGGAGGACACCGAGTGCGTGATCGCCGCGGCGCGACCGCTGCTCGATGCGGCGCGAGCGCTACAGGCACCGTACCTGCAAGCCAGCGTGATGGGCGTTGCGGGCAACTGCCAGGAGTCGGCGCGTGCGCTGGAGCAACTCGCCGCGGCGGCCGGTGCAACGGTCGCGCTGGAGTTCCTGCCGTTCGGTGGAATCAACGGCATCGCCGCGGCGCAGGGATTCATTCGGGCCGCGGAGCTGTGCAATACCCGGCTGCTGCTCGACAGCTGGCATTTCTTCCAGGGCCCCAGCACGTGGGAGCAATTGCGCGAGCTGTGGCCACAGCAGATCGCGTACCTGCAGTGCTCCGATCACGCCGTTATCGGCGTGGACAATCCGCTGCATGCGACGGTCAATGAACGCCTGCTGCCCGGTGAAGGCGTGTTCGAGCTGGCGCGATTCTGCACGGAGCTGCGCAGCATCGGTTTCGACGGCGTGCTGAGCTGCGAAGTGCTGTCGAGCGCGTGGCGCGAGCGCACGCCCGCGCAGTACGCGCTGGCGGAATTCGCGGCTACTCGTCGCTACTGGGGAGATGATGCCGGCAAGCCGGGCATGCGCCGGGCCCGGATCGAGGCCCGGGGGGAAGGCAACGGATGACAACCGATCATGACGAGGAACCGACGATGGACCCTGTGCAATACCTGCTCGACGCGCACCAGATCGGGCAATGCCTGCTGAAGTACCCGGTGGCGCTGGATTCGCGCGACTTCGATCTGCTCGAGTCGCTGTTCACCCCGGATGCACGCATCGACATTCCGGCCGCCGGGGTGTTCGACCCCGCCGGCTATCGCGCGGCGTCGGCGGCGGGACTGGGGCGCCTCGATGCCACGCAGCATTTCGTGGGCCAGCCGGTGCTGAAGATCGAGGGCGATCGCGCCTGGGCACGCAGCTACCTGCTAGCGCAGCATGCACTGAATGCGCTGGCGCCCGCCGGCACCCTGACGATCGGCGCGTGGTACAACGATGAACTCGTGCGCCGCGAGGGCTCGTGGTTGATTGCCGCGCGCACCGGCAACGCGGTGTGGTGGAGCGGGAATCCCGCGGTACTGGGTCTGGAGGGAGTACCGAATGCGTTTCCCCGGCACGAGGGGCACCTCAGCCCCGCGTGGCTGGGCAGTTAGCACTGCATATTTCTCGTGCGATTTCCCCCGTTTGCATGAGGTCGCGACCGTCGCTTCGCGCGAAAGTTGGCCTCGACAGTAGCACGGGGAGCGAGGCAAATGGATCAATCGATACCGGGGCAAGGGCCACGCTGCCCCACGGATCCCGACTTCGTCGAGGCGCTGTTCCATCGCATGGCGATTACGCGAGCCATGGAAACGCTGATGGAACGGCATACCCGCGAACATCGATTTTCGGGCTGGTGGCATCCTGGCGAGGGGCAGGAGGCGGCGGGCATCGGCGCGACTGCGGCGATGCGAAGAGATGATTACCTTTTCTACCAGGGTCGCGGCTGCGCCTGGGCAATCGGCAAGGGCATGGCGCCGGACCCGATCTTCGGTGACCTGTTCGGCAGGATCACGGGCGCGACGCGCGGCAAGGGCGGCGGTGTTCCACACTGGGCCGATTACTCGATAGGCGTGATGGGCGAAGGGGCGACACTCGGCAGCGTGTACCCGCTTGCGGCCGGTGCCGCACTGGCGGCGCGACTGCGGCGCACGGACCAGGTGGCACTCGCGAACTTCGGCGACGGCACCGCGACCCGCGGCACCTTTCACGAAACGCTGGTTCACGCCGCGGCGTGGAAACTGCCGTTGATCTACTTTTGCGAGAACAACGGCCTGCTCGTGGGTACTCGCCTCGCGTCCGTCAGCCCCACGGAGAACGTTGCCGATTACGCCGCCGGCTACGGCATCCCCGGTGTGATCGTCGACGGACAGGATGCGCTGGCGGTATTCGAGGCAACCACCGCCGCGATCGCTAGGGCGCGCGCGGGCGACGGGCCAACCCTGATCGAGGCCAAGGTCTTTCGCCGTCGCGGCCACTACGCGGGCGACCCGCAGCACTACCGCGCGCCGGACTACGCCAGCGCATACCGCGATCCGCTCGCGCTGCTCGAGGCGCGCCTCGCGCCCGATCGAGCGCTCGCCCTGCGCAGTGCTGCGCAGGCGCAGGTGCAGGCGGCCTACGAAGCCGCGCTCGCGGCGCCGGGCGCAGACTCATCCGTTATCTACCGGGACCTTTACCATGGCTGAACAGGGCACGGCAGTGATGGCCTACAACGCGGCGATGGGCCTGGCGCTGATCGAGGAAATGCGTCGCGACGAACGTGTCTTCGTACTCGGGCAGGGGGTTGCGACCGGCGGATGGTTCGGCGCCGAGAAGGGACTGGCCGACGAGTTTGGCCGCGATCGCGTGATCGACAGCAATATCGCGGAAGCGTTCGAGGCAGGTGTCGCCGCCGGTGCGGCGATCGTGGGCATGAAGCCCGTGATCAACATGGGCTTCGGCGACTTTGCGCTGATCGCCGGCGACGAGATCTTCCACAAGCTCGCCAAGTGGCGCTACATGCACGGGCTCGATGTGCCGATGACAGCCGTGGTGATCTTCCCGATCGGCGTGATGGGCGGCGCGGGCCCCGAGCACTCGAGTTGCCCCGAGGTGCTGGGCATGCACTTTCCCGGATTGAAGGTCGTGGTCCCGGCGACTCCCGCCGATGCCAAGGGCCTGATGGCGGCGGCGTTGCGCGAGCCCAACCCGGTGCTGTTCCACAGCGTCAACAGCCTCGGCTTCCAGCGCGGCGAAGTGCCCCTGGATCCGGATTTCATCGTGCCGATCGGCAAGGGCGTGGTGCGGCGAGCAGGCAACGCCATTACCGCGATCACCTACGGCTCGATGCTCGATCGAACGCTCGCGGCCGCCGATCGGGTCGCCGATGAGGGCATCGACATCGAGGTCATCGACCTGCGCTCGCTGGTACCGCTCGACTGGGAGCTGGTGCTGTCCTCGGTGCGGCGCACACACCGCGCGATGGTGGTTCACGAGGCCGTGAAGACCGCAGGGCCCGGCGCGGAGATCGCCGCACAGATCCAGGAACGCTTGTTCTTCGAACTCGAGGCGCCGATCCTGCGCGTGGCAGCCAAGGACGTGCCGCTGCCGCAGAACGGTGATCTGGAGCAGCTGTGCATCCCGTCGGTCGACGAGATCGCCGACGCGGCGCGCCGGCTCATGGCTATCTGAGAGCAGAGATCATGGTCAGCTTGGGCGAATTGCGGATCCCGCACATGGGCTCGGTCGAGAACGCGCGCGTCGTCGCCTGGCACGTAGAGGAGGGGGCCGGCTTTTCCGTCGGCCAGCTGCTCTACGAGGTAGAGACCGACAAGACGCTGACCGAGGTGACCGCCGACGTCGATGGTGTACTGGCGCGCCGCCTGGCACACGAGGGCGACGAGCTGAAAGTCGGTGACCTCGTGGGCTGGTGGGCTGCGGCGGGTTCGGATGCCGGGGTGATCGCCGCGGCCCTTGCGGCGCAGCCCGCTGCGCCGCAGATGGCGGCGGCCGACACGGCGTTCACCCCGGTGTCGCGCGCTTCGGCCGCGCCTCCCGCGGCGCCGATTTCCAGCGCGGACGAGGCCTCGCCACATTCGCCGCGAGTGCGCAAGCTGGCGCGCGAGCACGGTGTGGACCTCGCCACGCTGCGCGGCAGCGGCCCGGGCGGACGGATCAGCGGCGAGGACGTTCTGCAGGCCGTTGCGGCGCGCTCTGGCGGGCGCGGGTCGCAGGAGCATGCTGACCCGCTGCCAGCGGGCTACGAGGACGTCCCCTGCGAGTCGCGGCCGAACAGCCTGCGGCGGCGTACCATCGCGCGGCGTCTGGCGGAAACCGCGCGCTCGGTGCCGCATCTCACGGCGGACATGCAGATCGATATGGGCGCTGTGCTGGCCACTCGCGCGCGCCTCAATGCCCGTCAGCCGGCGCCACCGATGTCGGTGCTGAGCCTCGTCGCAGCGGCGGTATGCCGGCTGCTCCCGCAACACCCGGAGCTGAACGCGACGTTCACGGACGCGCATTTGCTGTGCTGGCGCGTGGTGAATCTCGGTATCGCCGTCGACACCCCCGAGGGGCTCGTGGTGCCCGTGCTGAGGGATGCAGGGCGGATGTCGCTCGAGGAATTGAACGGCGCGATCGCCACGGTCGCCGCACGTGCCCGCAACGGCACGCTGCGCGCCGACGAACTGGAGGGAGGCACGTTCACGATTTCCAACCCGGGATCGCTGGGGCCGGTGCTGCGCGCCGAGGCGATACTGAACGCGCCACAGGTCGCGCTGCTCGGACTTCCCGGCATGGTGCATGAGCCGGTCGCGGTGGCTGATGCGACGAACGGTTACCGGGTCGCGGTGCGGCCGCTGCTTCGGCCCTCGCTGACATTCGATCATCGCGCGCTCGACGGCGGGCACGTGATCCGCTTTCTCAATGCATTGAAGCGCGAGCTGGAGCAAATGTCCGGGTGACGCTCCACTGCGCTTCGATCGCCGCTTCCTGCGCTAGGCGGGCCGGTTCACGATGAAGCGCTTCGCGAAGTCCTCCATGTTGCGCTTCTTCGCATCGAGCGAGGAGCGCTCGCCCAGCGAGAAGCGAAACGGCGGATTCACGCCGGCCGTCATGCCCTGTTCCTCGAGGCTCGCGAGCAGCGCGGGGTCGAAGGGTGTGGTGAGGCCGATCACGGTCTCGAAGCCGTCCATCGTCAAGTCGAGCCCGGCGCGGTAGTCGCGGATCTGAGCCAGCAGCGCGGGCACTTCCGCGGGCGCGTTGCCGGCGCCTATCCAGCCCTCGCAGCGCGCCGCGCGGCGCAGAGCGACGGGTGCCGCGCCGCCGATATAGATCGGCACGTTGCGTTTCGGGGCGGGGGAGATCTGCACGCGCGGAAAATCGAAATGCTTGCCGTGGTATTCCACGGTGCCCTCGCTCCAGAAACCGCGCAGGATCTCGATCATCTCGTCCATGCGCTGCCCGCGTGTCGCGAAATCGACGCCGTACAGATCGTACTCGTCCTTCATCCAGCCGGTGCCGGCGCCGAGTGCCACGCGCCCGCCGCTCAGGATGTCCAGGGTACCGATGGCCCGCGCGACCTCGAAGGGATTGCGCAGCGCCAGCACGTAGACCGCTACCGACATGTGCAGGCGCGTGGTCGACGCCGAGATCGCGCCGAGCGTGGCCCACACGTCGGGATACCAGGCGTCGGAGCCCATCGGCGGCCTGCCGTCGGCGGAATAGGGGTAGGGCGCCTTCAATTCGAGCGGATAGATGCCGTGATCGGCGAGCATCACGCCGTGGAATCCCACGTCCTCGGCGAATCGCGCCGCGGCGATGATCTGATCGGGTTCCATCCACGGCAGCATTTGCCAGAATTTCATCGTCGTTCGTCCCTGGTCTGGATGAGCTGCATTATGCAGTGGCGGCGATGCCGGCGCGAGCGGGTGGCACTTCATCTGCGCGTTGCAGGATGCGACCATGCAAACCGTCGGGAAGCACGCCGCCACGCATCCGGACAGGAAACTGAAATTCTGCAACCGAGGATATTGCGATGACACGCACGGATCAGATCGGGGTCGTTCCACGGGGCATCGGCGCACTGGCGCAGATGGCATTCCGCCACATCGAGGCCGAGGACCGCGGCGACATCGAGGCCACGCTGGCGACCTTCGAGGACGATGCCTGCTTCGAGCTCCACCCCTGCGGTCTGCGCCTGGCGGGACGCGAGCGCATCCGGCGCTACTACGAACAGTTCTTCGCGCTGGCGCGACCGCGCTGCACCGGCTACACGGTGCACGGGCAGGCGTACGGGGAGAACGCACTCACCGTCGAGATCACCGTGACGGTCGCCTATCCCGACGGCGGCCGGCGTGACTTTCGCACCCTGACGGTATTTCCCTACGGCGAGACGGCCTTGCGCGGCGAACGCATCTACGCCGACATCGAGTTTTTCCGCGTGATCTTCGGCACGCTGCTGGCGGAAATGGAGCCGCTGCGCTGAGCAACCGTCGATCGCGTGGTGGTCCTGTTGCCCGTGAACCGCGCACGGGCCGTTCCTCCGTTTGGATGAGGCTGTGGCACCCCGCGCGAGGCTACGCTGCGATACATTGACACGCACGCAGTGGAGCAAGGCGACATGACACCGACGCAGGGAACATTCGCCCGCGTGAGCTTCGATTTCGCCGGCACGTCGGTGCTCGTCACCGGCGGCACCAAGGGCATCGGGCACGCGATCGCCACCGCATTCGTTGCCGCCGGCGCCGAGGTCACGATCACCGGCAGCGCCGCCGCGGCCTCCGCGTATGCGGACCTGCCCGCAGGCGTTGCCTACCGCCAACTGCGGCTCACGGAGCGCGCGGACATCGCGCGTCTTGCGCAGTCGCAGGCGCGTCTCGATGTGCTGGTCAACAATGCCGGCGGCACGGGCGGCGCCGCGACCCCCTACGATTTCGACACGGCTGTCAGCGTCAACCTGGGGGCCGTGTATCACCTGACCGGCGCACTGGCCGAGGCGCTGGGCGCGAGCACGCTCGAGGGCGGCGCCGCGGTGGTGAACCTCGCGTCCGAGATGTCGCTGTTTGCGAGCCCCTATTTCGCCGGCTACGGCGCCGCAAAGGCCGGCATCGTACAGCTCACGCGCACCTTCTGCGCGCAGCTCGCCCCGCGCGTGCGCGTGAATGCGGTGCTGCCGGGCTCGGTGCCCACGCCAATGACCAATGCCTTCGCCGAAGACCCCGGCGTACACGCGATGGTGAGCAACGCCACGCCGCTCGGGCGCTGGGGCGCGCCGCAGGAGATCGCGGGTGCGGTGCTGTTCCTCGCCAGCCCGGCGGCAAGTTTCGTGTCCGGGCACACGCTGGTCGTCGACGGCGGCTATTCCATTCTGAAATGACACACGCAAGGGATTTCGCGATGCGCAGATTCGACAACAAGGTTTGCCTGGTCACGGGCGCGGCTTCGGGCATCGGGCGCGCCACCGCGCTGCGGCTGGCATCGGAGGGGGCGTCCATCGCCGCCGGCGACATCAACGAGGCGGGCCTGCAGAGCCTTGCCGTGGAACTCGCGCGGATGGGCGCCCCGTGCATGGTGATCCCGTTCAACGCGCTCGAGGAGGCCTCGAACCGCGCGCTGGTGCATCGCGCGGTGGAGCAGTTCGGCCGCCTCGACGTGCTGTGCAACATCGCCGGCGCCTGCCGCGCGGATCATTTCCTCGACATCGGGCTCGGCGACTGGGAGCGCATGTTCTCGATCAACGTCACCAGCCTGGTGGCGATCTGCCAGGAGGCGCTGCCGCATCTGTGCGAGTCGCGCGGCAACATCGTGAACATGTCCTCGGCCTCGGCGCTGTGCGGCGCGGCCTACTGGAGCGCCTATGCAGCATCGAAGGCGGCGGTGGCGTCGTTGAGCAAGTGCCTCGCGGTGGAATTCTCCGGCAAGGGCGTGCGCGTCAACGCGGTCTGCCCGGGCGGCGTGAACACCACGCTGGCCACGACCTACAGTGTGCCGCCGGACGTGGACGCGGCACTGGTGCGGCGGCTGTTCCCGCTGTTGCCGGCGGCCGAGCCCGAGGAAATCGCGGCGGCCGTGGCCTATCTGGCTTCCGACGAGGCGCGCTACGTCACCGGCGTGGCGTTCAGCATCGACGGCGGACAGATGACCTGAGCATCGGCAGAGCAAGACGGAAAACCACGCGATGACTGCTTTCGAACACCTGATGTCCCCGGGCCGCATCGGCGCCATGGAACTGCGCAACCGCATCTTCATGACCCCGATGGGCTCCAACACCGCCGACGACGAGGGCTATTGCGGCGAGCGGCTGCGCCAGTACTACGGGGCGCGCGCCGAGGGCGGTGCCGCGCTGCTGATCATGGGCTCGGTCGCCATCAGCTGGCCGGTGGGTTCGGCGAACTGGCGCCAGGTCGCGATATCCGACGACCGCTTCATTCCAGGGTTGCAGTCGGTCGCGGACGTGGTGCACGGGCATGGCGCAAAACTCGCGGTGCAGTTGCAGCACGCGGGGCTCACCGCGATGAACGACATCCGCGACGGCCGGCCGATGCTGACGCCCTCGGTGCCGAAGGAAAAGGAGGGCGACATGGGGCCCTGCCTGTTCCCGGAAGAGGCCGCGGCGATGTCCACGCCCTACGCCAATCCGCATGCGAAGGTCGCCTACCAGGTGGCGACGGAGGAGGACATCGCATGGCTGATCGGCCAGTTCGCCGATGCCGCGGATCGCGCCAGGCGCGCGGGCATCGACGCGGTGGAACTGCATGCGGGGCACGGCTACGTGATCCACAGTTTCCTGAACCCGTCGGTGAACCAGCGCAGCGATCGCTGGGGCGGCTCGCTGGAGAACCGCGCACGCCTGCTGGTCGAGGTGATCAGGGCGATCAAGCAACGTTGCGGCACGGACTACCCGGTGTGGTGCCGCCTCGACGGCATCGAGTTCCTGACCGAGGGTGGCATCACGCACGAGGACGCGAAGGACACGGCGCGCATGGCCGAGGCCGCCGGCGCCGATGCGATCCACGTGAGCTCCTATGCCGATGCCGCGAAGGGCGAGAGCTTCACCACGGCGCACACCACGCACAAGCCCTGCGGCTTTGTGGCATACGCCGCCGGCATCAAATCGGTGGTCGGCATCCCGGTGATAACGGCCGGGCGCATCGAGCCGGAGGCCGGCGACCGGCTGATCCGCCAGGGCGCGATAGATTTCGTGACCATGGGACGCAAGCTGCTGGCCGACCCGGAGTTGCCGCGCAAGATCGGCGAGGGGCGCGCGCACGAGATCCGTCCCTGCATCTACTGCTACACCTGCATCAGCCAGATCTTCGTGAACCGCGGTGTGATCTGCGCGGTGAACGCCCGCACCGGGCGCGAGTTCGAAACCGTGATCTCGCCGGCCGAGCGGCCGAAACGCATCCTGATCGCCGGCGGCGGCCCGGCCGGCATGGAGGCCGCGCGCGTGGCGCGGTTGCGCGGCCACGCCGTTACCCTGTGTGACAAGGCCTCGCGCCTGGGCGGCACGGTATTCTTCAGCGCCGCCTCGTATCCGCCCAACGGCGGCCTCGTGCGCTACCTCGAGGGCGAGATGAGCCGACTCGGCGTCGATGTGCGTCTGGGCACGGAGGTCACGCCGGAATTGATCGTGCGCGAGAAGCCCGACGTGGTGGTTGCCGCCGTGGGCGCGCGCCGCGAGTCACCGACCGTGCCGGGCATCGAACTGCCGCACGTGCTGAACGGCGACGACATACGGGCCATGATCACCGGCGAAGGCGGCGAGGGTCCCGGTCTGCGCCTGGGGCCCGTCGTTGGCACCTTGCTGAAGCTGGGTAAACTGACAGGCATCCTCGGTCGCCCGGGGTGGATGCGCGAACTGAGCAAGATCTGGATGCCGATGGGCCAGCGCATCGTGATGATCGGCGGCGGCCTCGTTGCCATCGAGCTCGCGGAGTTCCTCGCCGAGCGCGGACGCCAGGTCACGATCCTCGAAGAGGGCACGGTTTTCGGCGCCGGGCTCATGCTGGTGCGACGCTGGCGCAATATCGCCGATTGCAAGAAGCTCGGCGTGGCGATGCTGGCGCAGGCCACGCTCGTGCGCATCGACACCGACAGTCTGGTCTACCGCAACGCCAACGGCCAGGAACGGCGCATCGCCGCGGACCAGGTGATCATCACATCGGGTGCGACGGCGAATCCCGGGCCCGCCGAGCGCATGCGCAGCGCCGGCGTGCCGGTGCATGAGATCGGCGATTGCGCGGGCATGGCCTATATCGACGGCTCCGTGCGCGCGGGCTTCGATCTGGCGATGCGGTTGTAGGTCCGGCTTCAGCCGGACAATGTCCGCATGAATGCGGACCTACAGCCGGACAATGTCCGCATGAATGCGGACCTACAGCCGGACGATGTCCGCATGAATACGGACCTACCACCGGACAATGTCCGCATGAATGCGGACCCACAGGCGCGCGAAAGCTCCACTATCCAGGAGTCCAGGATGAAGGCGGCAGTTTTTCAGGGTGTCGGTCGCATCGAGACCCGCACGGACCTGGCGCGACCGCGGCCGGGCCCCGGCGAGGTACTGATACAGGTCGCCTCCTGCGGCATCTGCGGCAGCGATCTGCATATTTACCGCCTCGACTCGCCGTCGGCGCGCGAGATGTACGCGGGCACGCTGCGTGTCGATGCAGACGGGCAGCGCATCATCGGCCACGAATACGCCGGCGTGATCGCGGAGATCGGCCCGGGGGTCGAGGGCTATGCGCCGGGCGATCGCGTGGTGGGTGTTACCGGTGGTGGCGGCATGGCCGAGTACGTGCCGGTGCCGGCAAATCCCTTTCAGCTCGCGCGCATTCCCGCGGGTGTCGCCTTCGAGGAGGCCGCGACCACGGAGCCGCTGGCCGACAGCCTGCAACTGGTGCGCAAGGCGGCTGTTGCCGCGGGCGAGAACGTCGTGGTGTTCGGCGTGGGCATCATCGGGCTCGGCGTGATCCAGGCGCTGCGTGCGGTGGCGCCGCAGGTCGGGCGCATCGTCGCGGTGGATGTGTCGGCATCGCGGCTTGCGAAAGCGCTGGAAGTCGGTGCCAGCGACGCGATCGATGCAGCCGCCGAGGACGTGGTGGAAGCGGCCGGGCGCGCCTGCGGCGTGCTGCATACCGGGTATCCGGCCATGTACACGCCGGACGTCGCGGTCGTGATCGACTGCGCCGGCTACATCAAGCACATGAAGGGCGCCCCGCCGTTGCAGACGGCGCTGGATCTGCTGCGTCCGCACGGCGGGCGGATCGTGTGCTTCGGCGCCTTCGAGGACGAAGTCACGCTGAACCTCACGAACCTGATCCACAAGCAGCCGCTGATCATGGGCTCGCTGGGCTACCTGGCCGAGGAGCTGACGCAGGCGCTTGCACTGATGGCCTCGGGCAGGGTGGACCGTCGCGGACTGATCTCGAAGCGTTTCCCGCTGGCGCAGGCCGACGAGGCCTTTCGCACCCAAGGCAACGGGCGCGCGATCAAGGTGATGGTGCAGCCGCATCCGGAAATGAACGATTGAGCGGCGCAAGCACCGGGTCGGAGTGAAGCCCGACCTACGCCGCGACGGCGCTTGCGGGTATGATCTGCGCGCCGCCCACCGAGACCCGCCCCGTGAAAGCACTGGCCAAGCTCAAAGCCGAGCCCGGCATCTGGATGACCGATGTGCCGGAGCCCGCGGTCGGGCACAACGACGTCAAGATCCGCATCCGCAAGACCGCGATCTGCGGCACCGATACGCACATCTTCCGCTGGGACAAGTGGTCGCAGGACACCATCAGGGTGCCGATGGTCATCGGGCACGAATACGTCGGCGAAATCGTCGAGATCGGGAAGGAAGTGAGCGGTTTCAGCATCGGCGACCGCGTCACCGGGGAAGGCCACATCACCTGCGGCTACTGCCGCAACTGCCGCGCCGGCCGGCGTCACCTGTGCCGCAACACGATCGGCGTGGGCGTGAACCGCCCCGGGGCCTTCGCCGAATACCTGGTTATCCCCGCATTCAATGCCTTCAAGCTGAGCGAGGAGATCAGCGATGATCTCGCCGCGATATTCGATCCCTTCGGCAACGCGGTGCACACGGCGCTGTCCTTCGACCTGGTGGCCGAGGACGTGCTGATCACCGGCGCCGGGCCCATCGGCATCATGGCGGTGGCGGTGGCGCGCCACTGCGGGGCGCGCCACGTGGTGATCACCGACGTCAACGAGTATCGCCTCGCACTGGCGCGCCGCATGGGCGCCACACTGGCGGTCAACGTCGCTGAGCGCAGCCTGGAGAGCGTGATGCAGGAGCTCGGCATGACGGAGGGCTTCGACGTCGGGCTGGAGATGTCGGGCGTCCCCAGTGCCTTTGCCGCGATGCTCGACGCCATGAACCACGGCGGGCGCGTGGCCGTGCTCGGCATCCCGCCGCCGGACATGCGCGTGGACTGGACGAAGATCGTGTTCAAGGGCCTGACGGTGAAGGGCATCTACGGGCGCGAGATGTTCGAGACCTGGTACCGCATGGCGGGGCTGATCCACTCCGGGCTGGACCTCGAGCCCGTGAT
Organism: Gammaproteobacteria bacterium; assembly: GCA_016718385.1. Taxonomy (GTDB): domain Bacteria; phylum Pseudomonadota; class Gammaproteobacteria; order Pseudomonadales; family UBA5518; genus UBA5518. The sequence goes on along the minus strand of JADKDK010000002.1, from coordinate 234,867 downwards.
CACGCACCGCCTGCCGCTGGCGGATTTCCAGGCGGGCTTCGAGATCATGGCCTCGGGCCGGTCCGGCAAGATCATCCTCGACTGGGAGAGCGCGTGAGCAAACCGCCAACCGAAACGATCGAGCAGATCGACTCGCCGATCAAGAGCCCGTTCATCGAGCACCTCGGCATCCAGTTCTTCCGCCTCGGCGCCGGCGGGGTCGAAGTGCGGCTGCCCGTCACGCCCGAGCTGCTGAACAGCGCCGCGATGGTGCACGGGGGCGTCTACGCGACACTGGCCGATTGCGCGCTCGCCGCCGCGATCCACGGCCAGGTGCCGCCGGGCCAGATGGTGGTCACGCTGGATCTCAGTTGCCGTTACCTGCGTGCCGCGCGCGCCGGCGTGCTGCGCGCCACGGCGCGCGCGGTGCACGTCGGGCGGCGCACCGCGGTCGCCGAAGGCGAGATCTGGGTCGACGATGTGATGCAGGTCAAGGCCAGCGGCAGTTTCATGATCGTGTCGCGCGCCGCCATGTAGGTCGGTATTCATACCGACAATGTGCTCACCGCCAAAACACACCCCGGGAGCCCCGCACCACGCATGAGAGTCATCACCTTCAACGCCAACGGCATCCGCTCCGCCGCCGACAAGGGTTTCTTCCGCTGGCTGGCCGCGCAGGACGCCGACGTGATCTGCCTGCAGGAAACCCGCGCACGCATCCACCAGCTGAGCGACGACCATTTCTTTCCGCCGGGTTACCACTGCCATTACTTCGATGCGCAACGCCCGGGCTACGCGGGCACGGCGATCTTCAGTCGCATCGAACCCGACCACGTGCAGAAGGGGCTGGGATGGGAGCCGATCGACAGCGAGGGGCGCTGGATCCAGGCCGACTACAAGGACATCAGCGTGGTGTCGCTGTACATGCCCTCCGGCAGTTCCGGGGAGGAGCGCCAGGCGATCAAGTTCGCGCTGATGGAACGGCTGATGCCGCACCTCGAGGCGCTGCGGCGCAAGAAGCGCGAGTTCATCATTTGCGCCGACTGGAACATATGCCACCGCGAGATCGACCTGAAGAACTGGCGCGGCAACCGCAAGAACTCCGGTTTCCTGCCCGAGGAGCGCGCCTGGCTCGACGATCTGTTCGGGCCGGTGGGCTACGTGGACGCCTTCCGCGTGGTGAACCCGCACGCGGACCAGTACACCTGGTGGTCGAACCGCGGCCGCGCGCGCGAGAACAACGTGGGGTGGCGACTGGACTACATGGCCGTGACACCCGGCTTGCAGCCGAAGGTCCGGGCCGAGTCGGTCTACCGCGACGAGCGTTTCTCCGACCACGCACCGCTCACGATGGACTTCGATTGGCCCGTGTAGGGCCGGATTCATCCGGACACCCGATCCTTCGGACAGGCTCCTACCAGGAGTTGTGAGTGCGCGCCAAAGCCTTTAAAGTCCCGCCCAGAACTTGATGCTGCATCAGAACAACATTTAGGTTTCGTTTGTATTCAATTGATTCCAGGAGTTTTTATGTTTTTCGTTCCAGCTGCTCATGCCCAGTCCGCGGCCGCACCCGCCGGCGGCGACCCGATGATCTCCTTCGCCTTCATGATCGGCATCTTCGCGTTGTTCTACTTCATTGCGATCCGCCCGCAACGCAAGCGCCAGAAGGAACACCAGGAACTGGTCAACAAGCTCGCGGTCAGGGACGAGGTGGTCACCTCGAGCGGCATCCTCGGGCGCGTCACCGCGGTCGAACAGGACTTCGTGGTCCTGAAAGTGGCCGAGAACGTCGAGATCAAGCTGCAGAAATGGGCGGTGCAGAACGTACTGCCCAAGGGCACGCTGAAGGGCGTTGGCGCGGCCGGCGAGAAAAAGTAGGAGCGATACCGCCATGCCCGCCCCGCAGTCCGGCGCCGGGCCCACCCTGACGGGCGTCCGGCCGCCCCCACGGCTGCGGCTGGCACGCCTGCCGACGCCGTTCGAGCCGCTCGACCGGCTGAGCGCGCTGGTCGGCGGACCGCGGATCTGGGTCAAGCGCGACGACCTGAGCGATTGCGCCGTGAGCGGCAACAAGATCCGCAAGCTCGAGTTCACGATCGCGCAGGCGCGGCAGGAGAACGCGGACACGCTCGTCACCTGCGGCGGCCTGCAATCCAACCACTGCCGCGCCACCGCCTTGCTCGGCGCGCGTCTGGGCCTCGGGGTCGAACTGGTGCTGCGCGGCGAGCCCTCGGGCACACCCGACGGCAACCTGTTCCTCGACCATCTCGCCGGCGCCTCGGTGCACTGCTACCCGGCGCGACGTTATCAGCAGGAGCACGAAGCGCTGCTCGCGGCACACTCCAAGCGCGTGCAAGCGCAGGGGCGACGCCCGTTTGTAATCCCCACCGGCGCCAGCGACGCCATCGGCGTGTGGGGGTACGTGGCGGCGTGCGCGGAGCTCGCCGAGGATTTCGTGCAGGCGGGCATCGATCCGCGCGTGGTGGTCTGCGCCACCGGGTCGGGCGGCACGCAGGCGGGACTCACGGCCGGGCTTCGCCTGCACGGGCTACGGGCCGAAGCCTGGGGCATGGCCGTCTGCGACGATGCGGCCTGGTTCCGCAACAAGGTGCACGCGGACCTCGCGTCATGGCAGCAGCGCTACGGTGTGGCGCTGGATACGGCGGCGCTGGCGGTGAACGTGCTCGATGACTATATCGGGGCGGGCTACGCGCAGGCCGGCCAGGACGTGTTCCAGACCATCGGCCTCGTCGCGCGCACGGAAGGCCTGGTCCTGGATCCCGTCTACACCGGCAAGGCATTCCACGGCATGCTGCACGAGATGCGCCACGGGCGTTTCCGCGACGCGAAGGACATCGTGTTCGTGCACACCGGCGGGTTGTTCGGCCTGTTCGCGCAGCGCGGGCAGGCGCTGGCGGGCGGCGCGCTGGCGGTGGCGGGCGCGGAGCCGTGAGCTTCGCGCAACCGCCGATACCTCATCCCCGTTTCGGCAGCCGCATATTCCGCCGCCGGATCCGTCTCGAGAACCGCGACGGCGCGGTGATCGCGGGGCTGGAGGACAACCTGCATGCCGCGAGGCTGCGGTTGCGCCACGACGGCAGCCGCATCCTCGCCGTCGAGGCGCAGTGGCTGCGCCAGCCCAACCGCAACTGCAGCGGTGCGATCGCGCAACTGGGACGGCTCGCCGGGCAGCAACTCACCGGGAGCCGCGCGCTCTTTCGCGCCTGCGACGATCCGCGCCGCCATTGCACCCATCTGCACGACCTGCTGGGGCTCGCAGCCGCGCACGCGCTGCGCCCGGCGCCAACGCGGGAGTTCGACCTGGCGGTGCCGGATCCGAAGGACGGCGTCACCATCGCGCAGATACGCGTGGACGGCGAACCGGTTCACCGCTGGCGCACCGACCTGCTGCAGATCCTCGGGCCCGAGGAAGCCCGTGGCGGAATGTTCCTGCGCGGCTTTGGTGCATGGTCCGCCGCGCGCTGGGGCGGGGATGCGCTGGAGGCGGCCGCGGTGCTGCAGATGGGCATCATCATCTCCGGCTCGCAGCGCTTCGACCTCGAGGCGATGCGCCGGCTGCATCCCGATGTCGCGTTGGTCTCGCGCGAGCGCGTCGATACCTGTTATGCCTACCAGGCCGAACGCATCGATACCGCGCTGCCGACCCAGGGCACCGTGCGGGACTTCACCGACTGCCCGGAGGAGTTGTTGCGGTTCCTGTGAGGCCTCGCGTTGTCGCCGGCTAGCCGGGCGTTGTGCGACGCGCTCTTCAGTCGCGCACCGGTTATCGGAGCTTACCGGGAAATGTCCCGCTGAAGCGGGACCTACGAGTATTGCGCGAGCACTGCCCGCACCCGCGCCAGCCATGCGCTGCCGAACAGGTTCAGGTGGTTGAGCAGGTGGTAGAGGTTGTAGAGCGGCATGCGCTCCTCCCAGCCGGGCTCTAGCGGACGCATCTCCAGGTAGGCATCGTAGAAGGCGTCGTCGAAGCCGCCGAACAGGCGCGTCGTCGCCAGGTCCGCCTCGGGCCAGCCCCAGTAGGCCGCCGGATCGACCAGCACCGCCTCGCCGTTGGTGTCCGCGAACACGTTGCCATGCCACAGGTCGCCGTGCAGCAGGGCCGGCGCCTGCACCGGTACCAGGTCCTGGAGCCGCGCGGCGATGGCCTCGACGCGATGCAGGTCCGGCGCCGCCAGCAGGCCGGCGGCGTGGGCTCGCCCGGCCTGGAACAGCAGGCGGTGGTTCGCGAAAAAGGCGTGCCCGTCGGTTTCACGCGGGTTGGGCTGCGGCGTGGTGCCGCACCAGTTGTCCATCAGGAAGCCGAAGCTTGGCGCCGCAGTGCGGTGCAGGCGCGCCAGCGCGCGGCCGAGCCCGCGCGAGTAGGCGCCGCCGGCGGTGCCCGGCGCGATGAACTCCAGCAGCAGGAACGAGGTGCCCGCGGCGCCGGGCCCCCCCCCCCGCCGCCCCGCGCCGCCCCCGCCCCCGGCCCCCGCGCCCCCCGCCCCCCCCCCCCCCCGGCGGGGCGCCCCGCCCCCGGCCGGGCCCGCCGCCCGCCCGGGGCCCCCCCCCCCCCCCCCCGCCGGCGCCGCGCCCCCCCCGCGCCGCGCCGGGCCCCCCCCCCCCGGGCCCGCCGGCCCCGCCCCCCCGCCCGCCCCGTTCGGTGGCGGCCCGGCGGTGCCCCCCCCGCCCCGCGCGGGCGCCGCGGGGCGCCCCGCCCCCCCGCCCCCGCCCGCCGCCCCCCCCCCCCGGGGGGCGCCCCGCGCCCCCGGGCCCCGCCGCGCCCGCGCCGCGCCCCCCCCCCCCCCGCCCGGGGGCCGCCCCCCCCCGGGGGCCCCCCCGGGCCCCCCGGCCCCGGGCCGTTGGCCTCGAGCCACTCGCACGCCCGTTCGGTGCCTGTTCGCATGGCGCTCCCGGTGGTTACAATGACCCACGTTCACGCGGGATCGCGCGCAGGTTATGCCAACAGAACCCGGAAATAAACTCGTCGTCGCGATCTCCTCGCGCGCCCTGTTCGACCTCGACGAGAGCCACGAGATCTTCGAGCGCGACGGCCTCGAGGCCTACCAGCGCTACCAGATCGAGCACGAGGAGCAGATCCTCGCGCCGGGCGACGCCTTCCCTCTGGTGCACAAGCTGCTCGGTCTCAACCGGCGCCTGCCCGAGGCGCGCGTCGAGGTGATCCTGCTCTCGCGCAACAGCGCCGACACGGGTCTCAGGGTCTTCAACAGCATCCAGCACCACGGGCTGGCGATCTCGCGTGCGGCGTTCTGCGGCGGCCAGAGTCCGTGGCGCTACGTGAGCGCCTTCGGCTGCCACCTGTTCCTGTCGACGGAGGCCGAGGACGTGCGCCAGGCGCTGGAGCAGGGAGTCGCCGCGGCAACCTTCCTGCCCTCGCGCTCGAGCAGCGGCGCCAGCGAACAGCTGCGTTTCGCCTTCGACGGCGATGCGGTGCTGTTCTCCGACGAGGCCGAACGGGTATTCAAGAGCCAGGGCCTCGACGCCTTCACGCGCAGCGAGACGGCGGCGGCGCGCCAGCCCCTGAGCGGCGGACCCTTCAAGGCCTTCCTCGCCGCGTTGCAGCGGCTGCAGCACGAGTTCCCGCAGGACGACTGCCCGATCCGCACCGCGCTGGTCACGGCGCGCTCGGCGCCGGCGCACGAACGCGTGGTGCGCACGCTGCGTGCCTGGGGGATCCGCATCGACGAATCGCTCTTCCTCGGCGGTCTCGACAAGGCGGAGTTCCTGCGCGCCTACGGTGCCGACGTGTTCTTCGACGACCAGCGCGGGCATTGCGACTCGGCCAGCCAGCACGTCGCGACCGGCCACGTGCCGCATGGCGTGGCGAACCGCTGAGGCCTTGCCGTGGTGGCGATCGCGCCTGAATGCCGCTATCCTGCGCGCCTCCCGGCTCCGCTCCCGCGCTGACCCAGAACCCGCATGAAACTGCAGCAGCTCCGCTACATCTGGGAGGTCGCCCGCCACGACCTCAACGTCTCCGCGACCGCGCAGAGCCTGTTTACCTCGCAGCCCGGCATCAGCAAGCAGGTGCGACTGCTCGAGGATGAACTCGGCGTAGAGATCTTCGAGCGCAGCGGCAAGCACCTCACGCGCGTGACGCCGGCCGGCGAGGCGATCCTGGAGCGCGCCGGCGACATCCTGCGCAAGGTCGAATCGATCAAGCAGGTGGCGCAGGAATTCCGCAACGACCAGAAAGGCACGCTGTCGATCGCCACCACGCACACGCAGGCGCGCTACGCGCTGCCGCCGGCGATCAAGGTGTTCATGGAGCGCTACCCCGAGGTGTCGCTGCACATGCACCAGGGTACGCCGGTGCAGATCTCCGAGATGGCGGCCGATGGCACGGTCGATTTCGCGATCGCCACCGAGGCGCTGGAACTCTTCAGCGATCTGGTGATGATGCCCTGCTACACGTGGAACCGCTGCGTGATCGTGCCCGAGGGTCACCCACTGGCGAGCGTGAAGCGTCTAACCATAGAGGATGTGGCCGCGTACCCGATCGTGACCTACGTATTCGGCTTCACGGGGCGCTCGCGTCTCGACGAGGCCTTTCACGCCAGGCGCCTGACGCCGCGCGTGGTGTTCACCGCCACCGATGCCGACGTGATCAAGACCTACGTTCGCCTCGGGCTCGGCATCGGGATCATCGCGCGCATGGCGATCGACGAGCAGCTCGACAGCGGGCTGGTGATGCTGGATGCCAGCCACCTGTTCAGTCCCAGCGTCACCAAGATCGGGTTCCGCCGCGGCACCTTCCTGCGCGGCTATATGTACGAGTTCATCGAGCTGTTCGCGCCGCACCTGACGCGCGAGGTCGTCGACAAGGCCTGGCAGCTGCAGGGCAAGGCCGAGGTCGAGGCACTGTTCGAGGGCGTCGAGCTGCCGACCTACTGATCGCGCCTGCGCTGGCGGGAGCGGGCCATGCCCGCGAGAGGATGTTGTTCTTTAGCCCCTGGAGACCCACGTGGAAATTGCCTGTCTCGACCTCGAAGGTGTACTGATCCCGGAGATCTGGATCGAATTCGCCGAGCGCACCGGCATCGCCGAACTGCGCGCCACCACCCGTGACATTCCCGACTACGACGTGCTGATGAAGCAGCGCCTGCGACTGCTGGACCAGCACGGGCTGCGCCTGCCCGACATCCAGGCCGTGATCGACACGATGGAGCCGTTGCCGGGCGCACGCGAATTCCTCGACTGGCTGCGCGAGCGCTTCCAGGTCCTGATCCTCTCGGACACGTACTACCAGTTCTCGGCGCCCCTGATGCGCCAGCTGGGCTGGCCGGCGCTGTTCTGTCACCGCCTGGAGGTCGACGCGACCGGGCGCGTAACGGACTACGTGCTGCGCCAGAAGGACCAGAAGCGCCAGTCGGTGAAGGCGATCAAGTCGCTGAACTTCCGCGTGATCGCGGCAGGCGATTCCTACAACGACACCACGATGCTTGCCGAGGCCGACGCCGGCATCCTGTTCAACGCGCCGGCCAACGTGATCGCGGAGTTTCCGCAGTTCCCGTCGGTCGAGGGTTACGAGGCGCTGAAGGAGGCCTTCCGGCGCGCCAGCATCAGGGCGATCTGAGCGCCGGCGCGGCGCTCATCGCGCGCAGGCCCTCGAGCATCGGTTCGATCTTGGTGAGGGACTCGCGGTACTCCGTCTGCGTGTCGGAGTCCGCGACGATGCCGCCGCCGCCCCAGGCATGCACCTGCGTGCCGTCGCAGACCAGCGTGCGTATCGCGATGCTGGTGTCCATGGTGCCGTGCGCCGAGATGTAGCCGATCGAGCCGCAGTAGACGCTGCGCGGGTCGGGCTCCAGCTCGTCGATGATCTGCATCGCGCGGATCTTCGGCGCGCCGGTGATCGAGCCGCCCGGGAAACAGTCGGCAAGCAGCCGCGTCGGGCCGCGCGCCGGATCGGGCTCGCCGCTCACCACGCTCACCAGGTGATGCACGTTGGCATAACTCTCCAGCGCGCACAGTTTCTCCACGCGCACGCTGCCGGTGCGGCACGACTTGCCGAGGTCGTTGCGCATCAGGTCCACGATCATCACGTTCTCGGCGCGATCCTTTTCCGAGGCGAGCAGCTGCCGCACCTGCTCGCGGTCGGCCTCGGGCGTGGCACAGCGACGCCGCGTGCCCTTGATGGGGCGGGTCTCGACGCGACCGCCGGCCAGGTGCAGGAATCGCTCCGGCGAAAAGCTGAGCACGCTGGCCGAATCCCCGGACAGGAACGCCGAGTAGGGTGAGGCCATGCGCGCGCGCAGCTGCAGGTAGGCCGACCAGGGATCGCCGCGTGCCAGTGCGCTGAGCCGCTGAGCCAGGTTGACCTGGTAGCAGTCGCCGTCGCGGATATAGCGCTGCACCCGCGCAAAGGCCGCGGCGTAGCTGACGGGATCGAAGTTCGACACGAAGGGGGACTCGAGCCGGAAGGCCGCCGCCTCGGGCTCCCGGGGCCCGAGCAGCCGATCGATCAGGCGGCGTCGGATCGTCGCGTCGACCGCGTCCGTGAACAGCGCCACGCTCTCGCGACGCTCGTGATCCTGCAGCAGCGCCCAGCCATAGATCCCGATCTGCATGTCGGGGACCTGCGAGGGCGGGTTGCGCGGCGCGAGTCGCGCCACGCATCGACCCAGGTCGTAGCCGAACCAGCCTATTGCGCCACCGGCGAAGGGCCAGTCGCTCTCGGATGGCGCGGCGCGGGGCAGGTCCGTCGCGAGCGCCTGCGCCACCAACTCGAAGGGATCGGCGGTGCTGGGCACGCTCATGCAACGGCGCGTGATGCGGGTGATCGCGCCATGCGTGCGCAACTCGCAGACGGGCAGTGCCGACATCAGGTCGAAGCGCCCGCCGGCACCGTGCACGCGCGCGCTGTCGAGAAAAACCGCGCCGGCGAGAGGCCGTAATTGCGCGAAATAGTCGCAGCCGTCGATGCGATACGGCAGCGGGAGGATGGAAATTGCGCCCACGCTCGAATATTCCCGTGCCACTGCCTGTCAAAACTATTGATATCATAGCGCTAAGTCATTAATATGTCGCGGTTTTTTAACCCCGCAGGTGCATTGCGCCGCGGCAACGCCCCTGCATACGGGGCTGAGCGCGGCGGGGCGGTGCATGGCAAACTTGCGGCGTATCGCCTGCGCGAGGCTCTCTGGTCCTGCGCGCGGTGCCCGTGTGCACGAATCAGACACCCGAGAGGCATTGCTAGATGAGCAACGAGAACAGCGCGGGATACTCCCTGGCGAACCCCTTCGGCACGGAGGAAGACCTCGAGTTCGTGGTCCCGGGACAGATCGGTTACCAGCCCGGGCTCTACGAGCAGACGCTCGCCGCCGGCTACGCGCTGCAGCAGCGCCCGCGTCGCGCCGCCGGGGTCGTCAACATCGAACGCCAGCACCAGAAGGACCGCATGACGATCTGGGAGCGCATCCAGGTGCTCGCCGACGGCGAACCCACGGTGCTGTTCCAGAACTGGGGCGAGAACCTCGACGGCGCATCCCTGGTCACCGCGCTCATCAAGGTGAAGGGCCGGGACGTGGCGATCTACGGCCACGACTTCACGGTTCGCGCTGGCTCCATGGACGCCACCAACGGCCGCAAGCTCGCGCGCCTGTTCGAGCTCGCCGGCAAGCGTCGCATACCGCTGGTCGGGATGAACGACAGCGCCGGTGCCTACGTGCCGGCGGGCGTGGGCGGCCTCGACGGCTACGCCGAGGCCTTCACGGCGCTGCGCAAGATCAGCGGCGTGGTGCCCAGCATCATGTGCATGTTCGGCTTCAATGCCGGCGGCGGCTCCTACCTGCCGCGCCAGGGCAGCTTCGTGATCCAGCCGCGGGGGACCTTCTTCGGCCTCACCGGCCCGGGCGTGGTCAAGTCGGTGCTCGGCGAGGACGTCACGCCGGACGAGCTCGGCGGACCCGACGTGCACTCGCAGTCGGGTGTCACGGACTTCGTGGTGGAGGACGAGGTGAGCGCGCTGCGCAAGGTGCGCGAGATCCTGAACTACATCCCGAACAACAACGCGGAGCTGGCGCGCTACCAGCCCACCTCGGACCCGGTCGACCGCAAGACATGGGACATCGACATCCTGTTGAAGAAGGCCTTCAACTCGCCGACCGGCTTCAACACGCCCTTCGACGTCAGCATCATCATCCAGCAGATCTGCGACCACGGCGACTTCATGGAAGTGCAGCCCGAGCGCGCGCGCAACACGATCACGGCCTTCGGCCGCATGGGCGGGCAGGTGGTGGGCTTCGTCGCCAACAACAGCGCCGTGGCATCGGGGCAGATCGACATCGCCGCGGCCTACAAGAACGCGCGCTTCATCCGCTTCTGCAACCTCTACAACATCCCGGTGGTCTTCATGGAGGACACCACGGGCTTCCTGCCCGGGACGCGAGCAGGAGACCGGCGGCATCGTACAGGCCGGCCGCGCGATGCTCGATGCGATCGTCGACCTGCGCACGCCGCGCTTCCTGGTGATCCTGCGCAATGCCTTCGGCGGCGCCTACGCCTCGTACAACAACTACCCGACCGGCGCGGATTTCGTGATCGCGCTGCCGACCACGCGCGCGGCCGTGATGGGGCCGGCGGGCGTGGAGTTCGTCTACAAGGACGAGCTGCGCGCGATCCGCGGCCAGCGCCAGGAGCGCCTCGCGGCGGAGTTGAAGAACCTGCGCGAAGCCGGCATGGCCGAGGAAGAAGCAACCGTCGTGGCTAAACGCCACGTCGATGCCTGGGTCAAGGAGAGCGAAGCGGCGCTCGCGACCCGCTACGAGCGCGAGCTGATGAACCCGAACGAGGCGTTGAGCCTCGGCTCGATCTCGCAGATCGTGATGCCCTCGGAGCTGCGCAAGGTCATCGCGGAGAACCTCCTGTTCCACCTCGGACACTACACGCCGGAGCCGTTCGCCGGCGTCCAGCGCGAGTTCCATTGAGCCACTTTCCAGCCATCTTCGCGGAATACAAAACAGTGCGCAGCAGCAACGACTACTACCTGAACAATCCCCTGGTGCATCGCAACCGCCGGCTCGGGCACAGCGCCTCGAGCTGGGTCCGCAGCTTTGCCTGCGAGGACATGCGCCCGCTGATCATCTGCCGGGGGCCGATCCGCCGCGAGGCGATGGACGTCTTCGACGAGATGGGCATCCATGGCTACGGCATCCTGCTCTCCGAGAAGGACTCCATCGTCTATACCAACGCGCTGGCGCCCGAACTGCGCACGCTGACCGACCCCGACCGCGTGCACCGCGTGCCCGATTACACGGGCGCGAGCAAGGAGGAGCGCACGCAGCGCATCCGCCAGATCATCGCGATCGCGAAGGACAACGGCTACGACTCCATCTTTGCCGGCTACGGCTTCATGTCCGAGGACGAGGAGCTGGTGAAGGCGATCGAGGAGGCCGGCCTCACGTTCATCGGGCCGTGCAGCCGCACCGTGCGCGGCGCCGGCTTCAAGGACGAGGCCAAGCGCACCGCGCTCGCCGTGGGCGTCAGCGTGACGCCGGGCATCGACAACGTCACGGCGCTGACGCTGCTCGCGAAGTTCCCGGACACGGCCGCGCTGCGTGCGCTGGCCGAAGCCGAGAAGCTCGGGCTGGACGACGCGGTGTTCGCCGCCGCCAACCCGCTCGAGGCGCAGGCCGACGCGGTGCTCAACGCCGCCTATCGCAAGGGCATGGACCTGTTCAGCGTCGAGGAGATGTGTATCCAGCTCGAGAAGCGCGTCGCCGAGATGTACACGAGGTACCCGCAGAACCGCGTTCGCCTGAAGGCGATCGGCGGCGGTGGCGGCAAGGGCCAGCGCATCCTCGCATCGCCGGAGGCCTTCGAGGGCAAGACGCCCGGGGAGCGCATCGCGAAGGCCGCGGCGCGTGCGCCCGAGCGCGCGCGCGAGATCCTCGCCGAGGTCAAGGCCACCGGGGTCGGCGACAACAAGAACATCCTGATCGAGCTGAACATCGAGACCACGCGTCACCAGGAGATCCAGGTGATCGGCAACGGTGTCTGGGCCACCACGCTCGGCGGGCGCGACTGCTCGCTGCAGATGCACGAGCAGAAGCTGCTCGAGGTCTCGGTGACCGAGGAGGAGCTGGCGCTCGCCATCGAGCGCGCCGGGGCCGGCGGCCGCGCCGAGGAGGCGAAGGTGCTGCAGAGCGACCTCGCGATCCTGCGCCGCATGGAGGACGAAGCCGCGCGCTTCGGCGCGGCGGTCGGTCTCGACTCGGTCTCGACCTTCGAGTGCATCGTCGAGCGCGACCATCACTTCTTCATGGAGATGAACACGCGTATCCAGGTGGAGCACCGCGTCACCGAGCTCTGTTATGGCCTGCGCTTCAGCAACCCCGACGACCCTGACGACAGCTTCGTGGTCGAGTCGCTGGTCGAGGCGATGGTGCTGCTGGCGCGGCACGGGACGCGCATGCCGAAGCCCGATCGCGTGCACCGCAACAATGCCTCCGTCGAGGCGCGCCTCAACGCGACCAACCAGGCCTTGCACCCCCACGCCGGGGGCATCATCCGCAACTGGTCCAACGCGATCGAGGGCGAGATACGCGACGACCAGGGCATCAGCCTGCACAACCCCGACACCGACGTGTTCATGGCCTACACGCTGGCCGGGGCGTACGACTCGAACATCGCGCTGCTGCTCACGGTCGGCAACGACCGCCTCGACAGCTACCAGCGCCTCGCGGAGATCCTGCGCGTCACGCAGCTCTCGGGCAAGGATCTCGCGACCAACCTCGAGTTCCACTACGGCCTCGTGAACTGGTTCATCGGCGCCAACATCAATGCGCGCCCCACCACGCGTTTCATCCTGCCTTACCTCACGGCAGTCGGGCGCCTGCGCGAGAAGGCGAGCCGCATCGACCTCGACCACGCGCTGGCGCAGCTGCGCAGGCACCGCCTCGCGGGCGTCAAGGACGCCGGCGAGCGCAAGGCGCTCGCCGAGTGCATCGACCGCAAGCAGACGTTGTTGCTGCGCCCGATCCAGAAGCTCTTTGCCGAGCCGCACATGCTGGCCGGCTGGCTCAGCCGCTGGCGCGACGGCTTCAGCTTTGCCGAGGGCAAGGTGGCGTTCCGGCGCAACCCGATCGAGTTGCTGTCGGAGACCTACCACTACCTGAACATGGACTTCAGCGAATCGACGCCGCCGGCGTACATGATCTGGGACCACGACAACGCCGTTCTCGAGAACGCACTGGCCTTCTATGGCTCCGTGCGCGAACTCGCGGGGACCTCGGACTGGGCCTCGACGGTGCAGTTCCTGGCGCAGACGAAGGCGCCGCCGGGGGTGTCGGCGCAGACCTGGCCGGCGGTGCGCGCGGCGCACGCGGGCTACCAGGCCGCGACCGAACTGCTGCTGGTGTTGCCCTTCGTGGCGCAGCAGACGGAGTTCTTCGGGCTCAGCGTGAACCCGGACCTCAGCATCCACATCCCGGAGCAGCTGCTCGACCCCGAACTGCAGGCCGAGATGGCAAAGGTGCTGGTACCGCCGCCGGCGGCCAAATCGGACGAGATCCTCGCCGCGAGCGGCGGCATGTTCTATCCGCGCGAGGCGCCGGGCGCGCCGGCCTTCGTGGAGGAGGGACAGCACTTCGAGCAGGGCGATCCGCTCTACATCGTCGAGGTGATGAAGATGTTCAACAAGATCTACGCTCCGTTCAGCGGCACGATCGAGAAGGTGCTGGTCGCGGGCGAGGGCGTGATCATCAAGAAGGGGCAGCCGCTGTTCAAGGTCGTGCCCGACGAGCGCATCGTCGAGGAAACGCCCGAGGAGGTGCGCGAGCGCCGCGTTGCGGCAACCGCCGGATTCCTGGCCACGCTGGAGGTAACGGCATGATCACGGGGCTGGACCATATCGCTATCGCCGTGCCCGACCTGGAGCGCGCGATCCGCCGCTTCCTCGAGGACTTCGGCCTGCAGTACGAGGGCACGGAGGACGTCGAGTCCGCGCGCACCACCACGGCCTTCTTCCCGCTGCCGCCGACCAGCATCGAGCTGGTGCACCCGCTGCGCGGCGAAGGGCCGATCGCGAAGTACCTCGAGAAGAAGCCGGGCGGCATCCACCACCTGTGTTTTCGCAGCGACGACATCGATGCCGACGTGGCACGACTGAAGGCAAAGGGCTACCAGTTCCTGAGCGAGGAGCCGGGTCCGGGCGCGCACGACTGCCGCGTGATCTTCATCCACCCCAGGAGCTGCGATGGCGTGCTGATCGAGCTGAGCCAGCCGCCCGCCGGTCATTGATGAGCCCGTGCGGCGCAGGGATTGCGCAAGCTGTGACGCCCTCCACGCCTCGGGCATCCGCACCGGTCTAGAATTTTCCGGCCGGGGACAGGAGCAGCGATCGCATGGATGGACGGCTGGATTGGGTGGCGACGAGCCGGGACTCGCCGGAGCGCGCGTCGCTGCTGGGCTCGCTGGCGGCAGCGAGTTGCCAATCGCTCGCGCCGCTGCTCGAGCGCACATTCGGTGCCTGCGAGAATGTATTTCTCGAGCTGGCGAACAATGCCTCCAGCACGTACGACGAGCAGCGCCTGCTGGAGTTCCGACGCGAGCTGAGCGCCAAGAAATCCGCGGTAATGGCGGACTTCGCGGCCCGCATCACGAGCGAATTCACCCGCCTGCGGCAGCCGGAACTTGACGGTGCTCCCGGCGACGCGGCCGCGCTGGAGCTTGTGGCACAGGAGCAGATCGAGAGGCAGCTGCTGGTTTCCGGTGGCGTTGCGCGGGTGCGCAACGAGTGGCGCTCGGCGCTGGAGCAGCTGCACGAGCGCATGCTGGCGATCGCGCCCCGGGATTTCAGGGCCCAGGACAACCCGCTCGATCCGGGGCGCATCGCGCAGACCTTCCTCGGTGCCTGCGAACAGCTGCAAGCGGACATCAAGTGCCTGCAGCTCCTCTGCCGGCAGTTCGACGTGCACGTGCTCGGGCACCTCGATGGCTTCTACCGCAGCTCGAACCAGGTGCTGATCGACGCCCGGGTACTCCCGGAATTCGCCCTCGTGCGCGCGCGCCAACGGCAAAGGACACCGCTGACGGAGCGCTCTCCGGAACTGTCCGCAGCGCCATCGCGCGCGGACAGCTTCCCGGCGGTCCGAGCGCCCGGGATGCCGGCCGCGGACGCTGCCGGCAACGGCGGCACGCGGGTCGGTACCGCTGGACCCGACGCGGCGAGCGCGAATGCGGTCGCGGCGTTCAGCGAACTCTCGGGATTGCTGCACCGCGTGCGGGGCGGCGCGACGCCGTTGCTGTTCGCGGCGGACGTGCCGATGCCGGCCGAGCAGGGCTCGGCGCCGCTGACCGCCCCTCAGCTGGTCGCGATGATTTCCGACGTGCAGGCCGAGTCAGGATGGCTGGACGCGGCTAGCCGGCCGCCGACCGACATCCGCGGCGCCATCGGCATGATTGCCGCCAGCCACGGGCGGCTCGGCCTCGAGGCGCTCGAGGGTGACATCCTGGATATCGTCACGATGATCTTCGATACGATCGCGCAGGACGCTGATCTTCCGCCCGCGATCCAGGCGCTGATATCCAGGCTGCAGTTGCCGATCCTCAAGGTCGCGCTGCTCGACCGGGGATTCTTCGCCGACCACGGCCACCCGGCGCGGCGGCTGATCAATGCGATGGCGCGCGCGGGCAGGGGCTGGGACTCTCACACCGCGGGTGAGCAGGACTTGCTGCTCGGGCAGATGACGGGGCTGGTCGAGGGGTTGGCTGCGAACGCAAGCGCGGGCAGCGCGGCGTTCGCCCGCGCGCTCGAAGAGCTGACGGACTGCATCGCGCTCGCCGAACAGCGCGCAGTCAAGATCGAGCGCCGCACCCGCGAGAAGGCGGTTGCCGATGGGCGACTCGCGGCTGCGCGCGACGCCGTGCACGAGCTCATGAAGCAGCGCCT
The DNA here is from genome assembly GCA_016718385.1 of Gammaproteobacteria bacterium. Lineage (GTDB taxonomy): Bacteria > Pseudomonadota > Gammaproteobacteria > Pseudomonadales > UBA5518 > UBA5518. Next base: position 218,978 of record JADKDK010000002.1, on the reverse strand, counting down.
GGACGGCGTCGCGCTGCCCGTGGCGGTGCTCGACTTCTTCGCCAGCGACTGGCAACGCGTGCTGCAGCTGCTGTACCTGCGCAAGGGGACGGACAGCGCCGAATGGAGCGATGCGGTCAGCCTGATGGAGGATCTCGTGCGCTCGGTTGCCGCGCCCCCCAACGCACTCGCCCGCGGCGCGCTGGCGCGAGGGCTTGCGCAACTCTACCAGCGCCTCGAGGCGGCCCTGGCACTGACGCAGAGTCATACCGAGGACGCGCAGGCGCGGGTTGACGTCATCCGGGACGTTCACCGCAAGCTCCTGGCGCAGCCGGTACAGGACCCCGCGACGGTGGTGGTGCCCATCGAGCGCGCGAGGATCCAGCCACCCCCGATGATCGCGCCGCGCAGCCCGGCGCCAGCGCCCGAGTCCGAAGCGGTCGCCGAACCGCCGCCCGGGGTGCTGATGTTCGAGTCCCTCCAGCGCGTCGATACCATGCCGATCGGGACGTGGTTCGAGTACACGGACAAGAGGAGCGGGACGGCGCGGCGTTGCAAGCTGTCGGTGCGCGTCGACGACACCCGGATGTTCCTGTTCTGCGACCGCCTGGGAAGGCTCGTGCGCGAACAACCGCGCAAGGTGTTCGCCTACGCGCTGCAGAGCGGCGAGTGGCGCGTCATCGAGGAGAGTGCGCTGATCGAGCGCACCATGGAGTGCATCGCCATCAGCCTGCGCCAGCAGGCCGGGGCTGCGTGAGCTCCGCGCACGAGCCGTGCATCGTGCATCCCATTTGCCGTTGAGACCACCTCGTTGCACCGCTAAACTCCGCCCCCTAGGCGATGCCGTCCGGGCATCGGAGTCAAGGAGCAGCAGACAATGGCGGATTCGGCCTGGCGTCCCGATGCGGGCACGCGTGCGGATTGGGAAAGGCTCGTCAGCAAGCAACTCGGTGGCGCTTCGCCCGACACGCTGGACACCCTGACGCCCGAGGGCATCGTGCTGAAGGCGCTCTACACGGCCGAGGACACCGCGGCGCTGCCGTTCGCGAACACCTTTCCCGGCATCGAGCCCTTCGTGCGCGGCCCGCAGGCCACGATGTACGTGGGCCGTCCGTGGACGATCCGCCAGTACGCCGGATTTTCGACCGCCGAGGAATCCAATGCGTTCTACCGCAAGGCGCTCGCCGCCGGTGGGCAGGGCGTCTCGGTGGCCTTCGACCTCGCCACGCACCGCGGCTATGACTCGGACCACCCGCGCGTGGTCGGTGACGTGGGCAAGGCAGGGGTGGCGGTCGACAGCGTCGAGGACATGAAGATCCTCTTCGACGGCATCCCGCTCGACAAGGTCTCGGTGTCGATGACGATGAACGGCGCCGTGCTGCCGGTGCTCGCGGGCTACATCGTGGCCGCCGAGGAACAGGGCGTCGCGCAGGAGCAGCTCTCGGGGACGATCCAGAACGACATCCTCAAGGAGTTCATGGTCCGCAACACCTACATCTACCCGCCCGCGCCGTCGATGCGGATCATCGGCGACATCATCGCCTACACCTCGCGCAACATGCCGCGCTTCAACTCGATCTCGATCTCCGGCTACCACATCCAGGAGGCCGGCGCCGACGCCGCCCTCGAGCTCGCCTACACACTCGCCGACGGCAAGGAATACGTGCGCACCGCGATCGCCGCGGGCCTGGAGATAGACGAGTTCGCGCCAAGGTTGTCGTTCTTCTTCGGCATCGGCATGAACTTCTACATGGAAGTGGCCAAGCTGCGCGCCGCGCGGTTGTTGTGGGCGCGGATCATCGACGGCTTCGGCCCGAAGAGCGCGAAATCGAAAATGCTGCGCACGCACTGCCAGACCTCGGGCTGGTCGCTGACCGAGCAGGATCCCTACAACAACGTGGTGCGCACCACGATCGAGGCCATGGCGGCGGTCTTCGGCGGCACGCAGTCGCTGCACACCAACGCGCTCGACGAGGCGATCGCGCTGCCGACCGAGTTCTCGGCCCGCATCGCGCGCAACACGCAGCTGATCATCCAGGAAGAGACCGGCATCACCAACACGATCGATCCGTGGGGCGGTTCCTACCTGATGGAATCGCTGACCCAGCAGATCGCCGACCGCGCCTGGGAGCTGATCGCCGAGGTCGAGGAGCAGGGCGGCATGGCACGCGCCATCGAGACCGGGATGCCGAAGATGCGCATCGAGGAATCGGCCGCGCGCAAGCAGGCGCGCATCGACCGCGGCGAGGACGTGATCGTCGGCGTCAACAAGTATCGCCTCGCCACCGAGGATGCGGTGGAGATCCTCGAGATCGACAACCGCGCCGTGCGCGAGGCGCAGCTCAGGCGCCTCGCCGACATCCGCGCGCGGCGCGACGCGAAGGCCGTGCAGGCGGCGCTGGATGCGCTCACGCAGGCAGCGAAGACCGGCGAGGGCAACGTGCTCGAGCTTGCCGTCAATGCCACGCGCCTGCGTGCCACCGTCGGCGAGATCTCTTCGGCGCTGGAGAAGGAATGGGGCCGCTACAGCGCGAGTGCGAACACGATCTCCGGTGTCTACGGCAGTGCCTACGAGAAGGACGAGGACTGGGCCGCGCTGCGCGCCGACATCGAGGACTTCGTCGAGCGCCACGGCCGCCGCCCGCGCATGCTGGTGTGCAAGATGGGCCAGGACGGTCACGATCGTGGCGCCAAGGTCGTGGCGACGGCCTTCGCCGACGTCGGCTTCGACATCGACCTCTCGCCGATGTTCTCCACGCCGGACGAGGTCGCGCGCCAGGCCATCGAGAACGACGTGCACGTGGTGGGCGCCTCGTCGCTGGCCGCGGGCCACAAGACCCTGGTGCCCGAGCTGATCGAGGCGCTGCGCTCGCAGGGCGCGGGCGACATCGTGGTGATTGCCGGCGGCGTGATCCCGCGTCAGGACTACGAGTTCCTGTACGAGGCCGGGGTCAAGTGTGTCTTCGGGCCCGGCACGCGCATCCCGCTGGCGGCGCGCCAGGTGCTCGCCGCGATCGAGGCGGCGGCAGGCTGAGGCGCGTGCCCGTGATCGACACCGCGGCGCTGCGCGCAGGCAACCGCCGCGCGCTGGCCAAGGCCATCACGCTGGTGGAGAGTTTGCGCGCCGAGCATCGCGCCGAGGCGCAGCGGCTGCTGGAGGCGTTGCTGCCGCACACGGGCAGGAGCATCCGCGTCGGCATCAGCGGCATCCCGGGCGTGGGCAAATCGACGTTCATCGAGGCCTTCGGCATACACCTTATCGCGGCGGGTCACCGCGTGGCGGTACTGGCCGTGGATCCGAGTTCGCCCGTGGCCGGTGGCAGTATCCTCGGCGACAAGACGCGCATGGAGACTCTCTCGCGCGAGGACGGGGCGTTCATCCGGCCCTCGCCGTCGCAGGGGGCGCTCGGGGGCGTGGCGCACAAGACGCGCGAGACCATGCTGCTCTGCGAGGCCGCGGGCTACGACGTCATCATCGTCGAGACCGTGGGGGTGGGGCAGTCCGAGTACGAGGTCGCCAGCATGGTCGACTTCTTCCTGGTACTGATGCTGCCCAACGCCGGCGACGAACTGCAGGGTATCAAGCGCGGCATCATGGAACTGGCCGACGCGCTGGTGATCAACAAGGCTGACGGCGAGAGCCTCGGGCTCGCCAACCGCACCCGCCAGCATTACCAGAACGCGATGAACCTGCTCTCGCACGGCGGCTTCTGGGTGCCGCGCGTCACGACCTGCTCGGCGGCCGAGAAGCGCGGCATCGCCGAGGTGTGGCAGATGATCGGCGAATACCGCCAGGGCGGAGAGGCGAGCGGCGAGCTCGCGGCACGGCGCGCGCGGCAGAACGGCGAGTGGCTGCGCAAGCTGATCGGCGAAATGCTGGAGCAGCGCTTTCGTGCCGACCCGCGCGTGCGCGCCGAGCTGCCACGGCTGGAAGCGCGCGTGGTGCGCGGCGAAATCACCCCCTACAGCGCGGCGATGCAACTGCTGGGCTGAGACCCCCTCATCCCTTGCGCCCGCGCAGACCCTTTTCCATCATGATCCGCGTCGCGATTTCCTCCACCGACATGCGCGTGGTGTTCAGGTACGGGATGCGGTTGCGTCGCAGCATCCCCTCGACCTGGCGCACCTCGTCCTCGCATTGCCTGAGCGAGGCATAGCGGCTGCCGGGCCGGCGTTCGTGGCGGATCTCTGCCAGGCGCACCGGGTCTATCGTGAGTCCGAACAGCCGGTTCTGGTGGGCGCTGAGCGATGCCGGCAACCGATTCGACTGCAGGTCGTCGTCGGTGATGGGGTAATTGGCTGCGTGCACGCCGAACTGCATCGCGAGGTAGATGCACGAGGGCGTCTTGCCGCTGCGCGAGACGCCGATCAGGATCACGTCGGCCTTCTGGTACTCGCTGCCGCTGGCTCCATCGTCGTTGGCCATCGCATAGTGCACGGCCTCGATGCGCGCGTGGTACAGGCTGCTCTGCGGACCGTGGAAGCGCCCGACCGTGAAGCTCGACTGGGTGCCGATGGCGCGCTCCAGCGGCGCGAGGAAGGTGGTGAAGATGTCGAACATGCTGCCGGCCGAGGCGGCGAGGATCTGGCGCAGGCGCTGGTCGATGATCGTGTCGAAGATGATCGGGCGATGCCCGTCGCGCGCGAAGGCAGCGTCGATCTGCGCCACGGCGTGGCGGGCGCGTTCCTCGGTATCGACATAGGGCAGGCGCACGAACTCGAAGCGCACGTCCTCGAACTGTGCGAGCAGCGCCTCGCCGAGGGTCTCGGCCGTGATGCCGGTGCCGTCGGAGATGAAGAAGGCGGTTCGGTTCATGGCTGTTTTCCCGCTGTCTGGCAGGCGGATTTTGTCACAGCGCTCAGGTAACATGTAGGCCGCTTCGAGAACCGCAGGAGTATTCAAGGTGACGCAGCAACTGATCTGGTTCGAACAGCTCGGCATGCACGACGTGCCGCGCGTCGGTGGCAAGAACGCCTCGCTCGGCGAGATGATCAGCGGCCTCGCGCACGCTGGCGTGCGCGTGCCCGACGGCTTTGCCACCACCGCCGACGCGTATCGCGAGTTCCTCGCCTACGACGGGCTGGCGGCTCGCATCGCCGCCCGTCTCGCGGCCCTGGACGTCGACGACGTCGCGGAACTGGCGCGCGCCGGAGCGGAGATCCGTGCCTGGATCCGCGCGACACCGCTGCCGGCGGCGCTGCTGGATGCGGTGGGCGAGGCCTATGCGCGCCTCGGTGCGGGCAAGGATGTCGCGGTCGCCGTACGTTCCTCCGCGACCGCCGAGGACCTGCCCGATGCCTCCTTCGCCGGGCAGCAGGAGACCTTCCTCAACATCAGCGGTCTCGAGCGCGTGATCGAGGCGGTTCACGAGGTGTTCGCCTCGCTGTTCAACGATCGCGCGATCTCCTATCGCGTGCACAAGGGCTTCGACCATGGCCAGGTCGCGCTGTCGGCCGGGGTGCAGCGAATGGTGCGCAGCGAGACCGGCGCGAGCGGCGTGATGTTCACGCTGGACACCGAGTCGGGCTTCAATGGCACCGTGTTCATCACCGCGGCCTACGGCCTCGGCGAGACCGTGGTCCAGGGCGCCGTCAACCCCGACGAGTTCTACGTCTTCAAGCATGGCCTGCGCGAGGGCAAGGCGGCGATTCTTCGGCGCAACCTCGGCGACAAGAAGATCCGCATGGTCTATACCGGCGAATCCGCGGTCGGTGCGACCACGGTGACCGAGCCGGTGCCCGAGGAGTTGCAGCGCCGGTTCTGCATTTCCGACGAGGAAGTGACGGAGCTCGGTCATATCGCGCTGCGCATCGAGGAGCACTACGGCCGTCCGATGGACATCGAGTGGGCGCGCGACGGCGACGACGGCAGGCTCTACGTGCTGCAGGCGCGCCCCGAGACCGTGCGCAGCCAGCAGGGCGCGGGCAGCGTCGAGCGCTACCTGCTGAAGGAAAAGGGCAAGGTGCTCTGCGAGGGCCGGGCGATCGGGCACAAGATCGGCTCGGGCACGGTGCGCGTCATCCGCGACGTCTCGGCGATGGAGCAGGTGCGCGAGGGCGACGTGCTCGTGACCGACATGACCGACCCGGACTGGGAGCCGATCATGAAGCGCGCGGCCGCGGTCGTGACCAACCGCGGGGGGCGCACCTGCCACGCGGCGATCATCGCACGCGAACTGGGTATTCCGGCGGTCGTCGGCTGCGGCAACGCGACGGAGTCGATCCCCGACGGGGCGTTGGTCACGGTCTCCTGCGCCGAGGGTGACGTGGGACACGTCTACGACGGCCGGCTCGACTACGAGGTGAATGCCGACGACCTCACCGCGATGCCGCCGCTGCCGTTCAAGCTGATGATGAACGTGGGCAATCCGGACCGTGCCTTCGACTTCTGCCAGTTGCCGAACGACGGCGTGGGGCTCGCGCGGCTGGAATTCATCATCAACCGCATGATCGGCGTGCACCCGAAGGCGTTGATCAACTTCGATTCGCTGTCGGGCGATTTGCGCCAGGCCGTGGCGCGGCGCGTGCACGGCTACGCCTCTGCGACCGATTACTTCATCGACAAGCTCGCCGAGGGCGTGGCGACGATAGCCGCGGCGTTCTACCCCAAGCCGGTGATCGTGCGCATGTCGGATTTCAAGTCCAACGAGTACGCGCACCTGGTCGGCGGCCAGCAGTACGAGCCCGTCGAGGAGAATCCCATGCTCGGCTTCCGCGGTGCCTCGCGCTACGTCGATCGCGGTTTTCGCGACTGCTTCGAGCTCGAATGCCGCGCGCTGCGCTTCGTGCGCGAGGACATGGGTCTGGACAACGTCGAGGTCATGGTCCCGTTCGTGCGCACGGTGGAGGAGGGCCGCCAGGTGGTGGAGCTGCTCGCCGCGAACGGTCTCGCGCGCGGCGAGAACGGGCTGCGCGTGATCATGATGTGCGAGATCCCGAGCAACGCGTTGCTGGCGGACAGGTTCCTGCAGCATTTCGACGGCTTCTCGATCGGCTCGAACGACCTCACGCAGCTCACGCTGGGTCTGGACCGCGATTCCGGCCTGGTGGCCGGCATCTTCGATGAGCGCGACGAGGCGGTCAAAACGCTGCTGAAGCTGGCGATAGACGCCTGCAACCGCAACGGGCGCTACATCGGCATCTGCGGCCAGGGGCCATCCGATCACCCGGACCTGGCGGCCTGGCTGGTGGAGCAGGGGATACAGAGCATGTCGCTGAACCCCGACGTCATCGTCGATACCTGGACCGCGCTGGCGAAGCTGAACCAGGCATGACCCTGGCGTGGGTCCGGATCAATCCGGACGATCGTGGGTCCGCATTCATGCGGACATTGTCCGGATGAATCCGGACCTACGGGGTGTCGATGGCCTCCACGCGCACCTCGAGCAGTTCATCGGCACTGCCGCGCGTGCTGTGGCGCGTGGTGAGGCCGCTGCCGGTGCTCTCGCTGCCGGCGGTGGAGCCGCCGAGCGGGATCCATTCGCCGAGGCGACCGCTGACGCTGCTGGCGAGCGCGCCGGTGCGCACGGTGCCGCCCTCGAGGCGGTCGTTGCGAGCCTCGATGTCCAGTCGCACCTGATCGCCCGCGAGGCGCGCGCGCACCACGAAGCCCTGGCTCACGTCCTCGTACTGCACGCCGGTGCCCCAGAAACCGTTGCCCGCGAGCGGGACGAGGGCGCCGTCACGGATCAGAACGGGGCGCCCCTCGAGGGTGCGCACGCTGCTCTCGCCGCTGCCGCTTCGCGTCGTGATCTGCCTGCCGCCGCGGATCTGCACCGTGCTGTCGGCTGGCGTGTTGCCACCCGAGCCAATGCGTACATTGCCACGCCGCAGCGTTCCGTCCACGGTGGCACCCTGCGCATGCTGCACGGCCGAACCCCCGCGGCGCACGCTGATCAGCAGGTTGCGTTGCGGGCGGTCGAGTTGCCCGAGCAGTGCGTCGATCCTGTGCAGGGCTCCGGTACCGGCATTCACCACCAGCGAGTTGCCGAAGACGCTCGCCGACTCCCCGGGTCCCAGCAGCGGTTGCACCACCGGCAGCAGCGCTTCGGCGTCGGCGTGACGCGGCTCGAACACGCGCAATTCGGCGTGCGCCACGGTCGCAGAGATGGACAGGACCAGCAGGAGCGCCAACCGGGTTGCGGAACTCTGGCCCCGCGCGAGCATCCGGCAGGCTGATTGGAGCAAGGCGGCGGCGCTGCTACAGTGCAAAGCCGAGTCATTGCGGGAGAGGGGATGTGGTCGAGCTGCAACGCTGTCCATGGGTCGATCTGCGCAAGCCCTTGTATGTTGACTATCATGACACGGAGTGGGGTGTGCCGGTCCACGACGACCGCCGGATGTTCGAATTGCTGGTGCTGGAAGGCGCTCAGGCGGGCCTCAGCTGGTACACGGTGCTCAGCAAGCGCGAGAACTACCGGCGCGCCTTCGACGGTTTCGATCCGGTGAAGATGGCGGCCTGGGACGAGGCGAAGATCGAGTCCCTTCTGCGCGATCCGGGCATCATCCGCAACCGCCTGAAAATCCAGGCCGCCCGCGGCAATGCGCGCTGCTTCCTCGCGCTGTGCGAGGAGCGCGGATCGTTCAGCGACTACCTGTGGAGCTTCGTCGGCGACACCGTGCGCGCCGGCGCGCCGGCGACCGTGGCGGACTATCGCGCGAGCAGTCCCGAATCAGATGCGCTCAGCCGCGACCTGAAGCGGCGTGGTTTCCGCTTCGTGGGATCGACGGTGATGTATGCGCACATGCAGGCGACCGGCATGGTGAACGATCATTCCCGCGACTGCTTCCGGCGCCTGCAACTCAGCGACGCGCACGCCTGACGCCGCGCTTGCGCGCGCTGGCGCGCGCCTCTCCGCCGCCAGGCGTGGCCTCGGCATCCTCCATTGCGGCGTTTTCCCCTTCGTCGACGAAATGGATCGCCATGTCGAAGGCGTGCTGCGTGAACTTCAGCACGCGCTCGAAGCCCTCGTCGGAGAGCGAGCGCGCGGTGTCGTGGCGGCGGTAGATGTTGATGAAATTACGCTCGCGCTCGAACTGGATCGGCAGCTGGTCGATCTTCAGTTCGTGCAGGATCTCCCACAGCCGCGGGTGATAGGTGCGGGTGTACTTGAGTATGAAGGGCAGCGGGTCGTTGCGCGCCACCAGCGAGGCGAGCCGCAGGATCAGCTCGAAGGACAGCGCCTCGCGCCCGTCCTCCACGGCTTCCCACATGCTCTTGTCGCGCAGATTCAGCGCATCGGAGATCTCCAACACGGTCAACCCGGCGACCTCGCGCATGTCGCGCAGCGATTCGCCTGCCGATGCCATCATGCGCAGTTGCTCGGGCGAACGCGCGATCGCGCGCGCCGCACTCGCGCCCGTGCGCGAAGCGAGCCTCAGCGCCGAACTGGTCAGGTCGGTGGTGAGGTCGGTCAGGCTGTCGAATAGCGAGCCCAGCGGTGATTCGCTGCGCGCAAGCGCCTCCTCGCCCGGGGCGCGCGTCGCTGGCTTGCGCGCCGCCGGACGACCGGCGCTGCGTGTCTTCGGAGTTCCGCTCCTGCTCATCCGGTTTCTCCCGGTCACTTGGACATTGCCCGCGGCGAGGGCGCGCCGGCGTCTCAGCCCGGTTTGCGCGCCTCTGCCAGTTTCTGCTCCACGTAGAGTACCAGTACCTGGCCGGGGTGGATCAAGGGGCGTGCCGGATTCATGCCGTTCCACGCCAGTACCTGCTTCACTGCGACGTTGAAGCGATCCGCGATGCGCGCGACCGAGTCGCCGCCCTTCACGGTATAGCTCACCCTGAGGCGACCGTCCGCGGTGGCAGTGGCGGCGACGGCGGGATCCCGCGCCAAGCCGTCGCGGACCTTGAGTTTCTGGCCGACGCGCAGCGTGGAACCCGTGCCGATGGCATTCAGCGCGGCGAGCTGCTGCGTGCTGGTCCCGAAGCGCTTGGCGATCTGCGACAGGCTGTCGCCGGGCTTGACGGTGTAGAGACCGTGGTTCTTCAACGCCACGCTCTCGGCGGTGGGGAAGCGGCGCGGCGGCACTATCGCGTCGGCGGGGATTAGCAACTCCTGGCCGGCCGCGATGCGGTCGTCCTCGAGGCGGTTCAGGGCACGCAGCGCCTCCGGAGTGGTCTGGTGCAGCCGCGCGATGGCGCGCAGGGTGTCGCCGGAGCGCACGCGGTAGTGCTCGGGGTGTGCGCTCACGACCGGCGCGTTGCCCACGGCCTGTCCCGATACCGCGGCCAGGAAGTTCTGTTTGTCTTCCGCCGGGACCAGCAGCGTGCTACTGGTGTCGGGCGCGGTGAATCCGCGCTTGTACGCCGGGTTCAGGCTCATCAGTTCGCGGCTGTCGATGCCCGCGCGCGTCGCGGCGCGATGCAGGTCGACCTGCTTGTTGACCTCGACGGGGACCACCGACACCTCGTTCGCCATCGGGGACAGCGAGATGCCGTGGTCTTGCGGTGCCTCCAGCACCCGCGACAGCGCGAGCAGCTTCGGCACGTAGTTGCAGGCCTGGCGGGACAAGGGCAGGGACCAGTAATCGGTCGGCTTGCCGAGGCGCCTGTTCTGTTCGATGGCACGCTGCACGTTGCCTTCTCCCGTGTTGTAGGCGGCCAGCGCAAGGTACCAGTCGCCGTCGAAGCGCCTGTGCAATTCCTCCAGATAGTCGAGTGCCGCTTCAGTCGAGGCGACGACGTCCTTGCGCCCGTCGTACCAGCCGTTGTGCTCCAGGCCCATGGTCGAGGCCGTGCCGGGAACGATCTGCCACAGACCCGCCGCCTTGCCCGGGCTGACCGCCTCGGGGTTGTAGCCGCTCTCGATGATAGGCAGCAGTGCGATCTCGAGCGGCATGTTGCGCTGCTCGAGTTCCTCGACCACGTAGTGCAGGAATGGCGAGGCATCCGAGCCGAGCCGGTCGAACAGACGCTGCTTGTCCGAATAGGTGTCGATGTACTGGTCGACGCGACGTTCGTCGACGCGACCCCCGAGGCCATACCCGGCGCGCACGCGCGACCACAGGTCGTCGTGCCCGTCGCCGTAGGGGTCATCTGCGAGCCCGATCAGCGATGCCGGCACACAGAGCTCGCCATCGTCCTGCGCAGGCTCCTGCAGGGGCCAGTAATGCAGCTCGTCGTAGATGCTGGCGTCGTGACCGGCCGACTCGCCGATGCCGGACCGATGCATGTTCGGGGCTTCGCAGCCGGTGAGGAGCAGCGCTGCCAGCGCGAGGCGCCACAGGCGGCGGCGCGCGCAACGCACATGCGGGGGACTGGCGGCGGTACTGTGTGGCGGCATCAGCGGAAATCGTCTTTCCAGGAACGCACGAGTCCAAAGACCTCCGGTTCGCCCGCAAGTTCCATGCCCGCCCGTTGCGCGGCCACTGCGCGTACCGTTGTGTGGCCGCAGCGCAGGAACGGATTGGTCGCCAGTTCCAGTGCGATGGTGGAAGGCACGGTCGGCTCGCCACGCTCGCGCAGTGCTTCGGCGTCGAGCTGGCGGCGCAGCAATTGCTCATTCTGCGGTTCCACCGCGCGCGCAAAGCGCAGGTTCGACAGCGTGTATTCGTGCGCGCAGTACACAGAAGTCGTGGCCGGCAGCGCCGCGAGGCGCGCGAGCGAGGCGTGCATCATGCGCGGATCGCCTTCGAAAATGCGTCCACAGCCGCCGGCGAACAGCGTGTCGCCGCAGAACAGCAGCGGAGCCGCGGCGCCCGGCGCCGCGAAGAAATAGGCGATGTGATCCAGCGTGTGGCCCGGCACCGCGAGCACATCGGCCGCAAAACCGAACACGGTGATCCTGTCACCGTCGTCGAGCGGCTGCGTGATGCCGCTGGCCGGGGAGCCCCGCGGACCGTATACCGGCACCGGGCCGCAGCGGCTCAGCAGTTGCGCGATGCCGCCTACGTGGTCCGGATGATGGTGGGTGACGAGGATGCCCGCGAGCGTGAGGCCCCGTGCCGCCAGCGCGAGCAGCACGGGCCCGGCATCGCCGGGATCGACCACGAAGGCCCGTTCCGCGCCTGCCTCTAGTAGCCAGATGTAGTTGTCGCTGAACGCCTGTACCGGATGCGCCTGGAGCATTGTCGGTGAGTGAATCCGTGACCGGGCCGTGCATGGTATATTGCCAAGACGATATAGCCAACCCGTGGGCGGCCCGTTGGGCCCGCGGCCAAGCGATTGATCAGGATGACAAAACGGCGATTCATCGACGATCCGGCGCAGCGCTGGCATGCGCTCGCCGATTGGCTGGAAGGCGACCTCGGCGCGCACGTTCTCGCCGCCGAGCGGACCTTGCTGGAGCGCAAGCTGCCCGGCCTGTATGGCTTCCACCTGATGCAGCTCGGCATCAACGACCGTGTTCGCCTCTACGAGAGCAGCATGATTCGTCACAAGTTCACGCTCGCACGCTTCGCGGATGCCCGTGATGCCAGCGCCTGTGCCGAGCCGGAACACCTGCCGATCGAGCCCGACAGCGTCGATGTGGCGCTGCTGCACCACGTGCTGGAATACAGCGTGCAGCCGCACCAGTTGCTGCGCGAGGCGGCGCGGGTGGTGGTGCCGCATGGTCACCTGCTGATCGTGGGCTTCAACCCGTGGAGTCTGTTCGGCCTGCGCGCCGCCGCGACACGACGCGTCGCCCATCCGGTTTGGGGTGGGGCGACGCTGACGCCCAAGCGGGTGAAGGATTGGCTGGCACTGCTCGATTTCGCGGTCGACGACGTGCAGTGCGGCTTCCACTCCATCCCGATCGATCACGCGCCGACGCTGTCGCGCCTCGCCAGGCTCGACCGCGCCGCGGCACGCTGGTCGCTGCCCTGCGGCGGGGTGTACCTCATCCACGCGCGCAAGCAGCAGAGCCCGCTGACGCCCGTGAAACCCTTGCTGCGCCGCATGCGCCCGCGCCTTGGCGCGGTGCCGCTCGCAACCCCGAGCGTGCGCGACACCACGATCCACTGATCCCGGAGCCGAATGAAACACGTGGAGATATTCACCGACGGGGCCTGCCGCGGCAATCCCGGTCCCGGCGGCTGGGGCGCGCTGCTGCGCTACGCCGGGACGGAACGCGAGCTGCACGGCGGCGAGCCGCATACGACGAACAACCGCATGGAGCTCACCGCCGCGATCCGCGCGCTGGCGGCGCTGCGCGAGCCCTGCCGCATCGACGTGTACACCGACTCGCAGTACGTGCGCAGCGGCATCACCGAGTGGATGAAGAACTGGAAGAAGCGCGGCTGGCGCACCGCGGATCGCCAGCCCGTGAAGAACGCCGACCTGTGGCAGGCGCTCGACGAGCAGGCCGGGCGCCACGCGGTGCAATGGCACTGGGTGCGCGGACACAGCGGCCATCCCGGAAACGAGCGCGCGGACGCGCTGGCAAACCGCGGCATCGACGAGCTCGCGGATCGCCTCGCGGTAGAGGGCGGCTGATGCGACAGATCGTGCTGGACACCGAAACCACCGGCCTCGAGTACAGCCAGGGCCACCGCATCATCGAGATCGGTTGCGTGGAGCTGCTCGACCGGCGCCTCACCGGGCGGCACTTTCACCAGTACATCAACCCCGGCCGCCCGGTCGACGAAGGCGCCGTCGAGGTGCACGGCATCACCAGCGAGTTCCTCGCCGACAAGCCCGCGTTCGCGCAGATTGTCGACGAGTTCCTGGCATTCGTCAGCGGCGCCGAGCTGGTGATCCACAACGCGCCTTTCGATCTCGGCTTCCTCGACAACGAGCTCGCCTTGCTGGGCCCTGGCTACGGCCGCATCGCGGACCACTGCACGCATACCGATTCGCTGGCGCTCGCGCGGGCCCGCCATCCGGGACAGAAGAACAATCTCGACGCGCTGTGCAAGCGCTACTTCGTCGACAATTCGCAGCGCGACCTGCACGGCGCGCTGCTCGACGCCGAGATCCTCGCCGACGTCTACCTGCACATGACCGGCGGGCAGACAGCGCTCGCGCTGGGTGGCGACAGCGAGAGCGCGGCGCAGGGTTTCTCCGGGGAGATCGAGATCGTTCGCCTGCCCGCGACGCGGGAGCGACTGCGCGTGCTGAAGCCCAGCGCGGAGGAACTCGACAACCACCGCCAGCGCCTCGCCGCCATCGCCAGGGCGAGCGGCGGCAAGTGTCTGTGGACTGCCGCGGGCGAGGAATAGAGCGCCCGATCGCCGCGAATCCAGCGTCTATACTGAGCCGGTGCCGTTGGCCGCGGCCGTGCGCGCAGAACTCCTGAGAGGTGACCGGGTGTACTTCAAGCCAGTATTGAATCCTGCCTCGCTCAATATCGTGCGACCGGAGCTCTCGCGGCTGTTGCGCCAGGCGCAGGCCGATTTCGCGCTCGCGACGCAGCCCTCGAGCGAGGGGCAGGGCCTAGAGGCCTGCATCGCGGCGCTCCAGCAGGCCGACGGCGTGCTGCGGCTTCTGGAACTGACCGACGCCGCGCAACTGGCGCGCGAGCTCGTGGCCGTGATCGGCGCATCGCCTCCGGCCGATGCCGCGGCGTCCGATGCGGTCTCACGCGCGCTGCACGTGCTGGCGCGATACCCCGATTACCTGGCGGGTTGCGAGCACGCGGTGCCGCAGGTGCTGGTCGAAGACATCAACGCAATGCGCGCGCTGCAGTCGCTGCCCGAACTGCCCGAGACGTGTTTCCTGCCGCAATGCCGGGCACCGGTATGTCAGTGCCCGGAGCTGCACCCAGCCGGCGCAGCGTGCGTGGCCGACGAGGGTTTGCCGCGCCGCCTGCGTCATCTCTACCAGGTCGGCCTGCTCGGCGTGATCCGCGGGCACGCCGATCCGGTCCACCTGCGGCTGATGCAGCGTGCCGCCGAGCGCATGCTCGGCCTCACCGGCGGCGGGGCCGCCGGCGAATACTGGTGGTTGCTGGGCGGCGTGCTCGAGGGTTTTGCCGGGGGCACGCTGCTGCCGGGGCGTTCGCGCTTGCGGGCGCTCAGTCGCGCCGATGCGATGTTCCGCGACTACCTGCGGCATCCTGCGCGACGCGATGAACTGGTGTCGCCGCAACTGCGCGAGGAGATGCTGGGGCTGGTGGCGCGTGCCGGAGAGGGCACGCGCGCAAGCGACATCCGCGCACGCGCCGGCTTGGGAGCGGTGGCACTCGGTGACGCGCAGCTCGAGGAGGAACGCGCGCGGCTGCTCGGCGTGTCCACCGAGGCGCTGGATGCGATGGTCACCGCGGTCGGGGCCGAGTTCCGTACCACGCGCGAGGCACTCGAGGAACTGGCCGCCCAGGGCGAGGTCCGTGCCGCAGCGCTCGACGGTGTGCGCGATGCCTTGGCTCGTGTGCAGGAGCGCCTGCAGGCCGGCGGGCTGCCCGGTGCGGCGCTGCTGCTGGCTCGCGAGATGGAAACGCTGGGCACCCGGCGCGCCGATGGCGCGGCGCTCGGCAAGGATGAACTGCTGAACCTGGCCGATGCCATCGTGCAGACCGAGGCCTCGCTGGGGGCATTCGTGCGCAGCCAGCGCGGTGCGGGCGGGGGAGCGCAACGCGGCGCTGCCGCGCTCGCGGCGCCGGCCGCGGCGCGCGATATCGCCGACGAGGCGCAGTTGATGCTGCTGCGCAGTGCGCGTGACTGCCTCGACGCCGTCAAGCGCGACGTGAACGCATACGTGGACAGCCGCTACGATGTGCAGACGCTGGCCGGCTCGACCGCACAGCTCAACGCGGTCCGTGGTGCGCTGCTGATGCTGGAGCACCCGCGGGCCGCGGCTATCGCTGCCGGCATGATCGACGCCCTGGGCCGGGGCAGTCCCGAGCATGCAGCCGGTGTGCACGAGCGAATCGCGGAAGTGCTCGCCGACGTGCTGATCTGCCTCGAGTACTACCTGGCGGCGCTGGAGAACGGCGAGGCCCCCGATCAGGGAATGATCGCACTGGCGCAACAGAGCCTCGCACAGCTGCAGGCGGCCTGATTCGCGAGCAGCTGCCGCCGGCGATCGGGCGCCGGCAAGTATGGTAGGCTCGCGCTCCCGCCGGCAACCGGAGACTCAGGGTGTGTGGGATTTTCTAGCGCAATATGGATTGTTCCTCGCCAAGGCCGTCACCGTGGTGATCGCGGTCGTGTTCTGCGCGGTCGGTATCGTAGCGGCCGCGGGCCGCGCACGCAGCGGCGCCGGCGGCGAGCACGGCCACATCGAAGTGCGCAAACTGAACGACCGGCTCGACATGATGCGCGATGCATTGCGCGCCGCGACGCTGGACAGCAAGGAGTTCAGAAAGCTGCGCAAGTCCGACCGCAAGGCGGAGAAGGCGCGTCACAAGTCCCGGCCCACGCCGTCCGACACGGAACCGGCGCCACCGCGGCGCGTCTATGTCCTCAATTTCCACGGTGACATCCGCGCACAGGCAGTGCAGAACCTGCGCGAAGAAATCACGGCGCTGCTCACGCTCGCCGAGCCCGCGGACCGGGTGGTCGTGCGGCTCGAGAGCGGTGGGGGCATGGTGCATTCCTACGGGCTCGCGGCCGCGCAGCTGGCGCGCGTGCGCGAGCGCGGCATTCCGCTCACCGTGTGCGTCGACAAGGTTGCCGCGAGCGGCGGCTACCTGATGGCCTGCGTGGCCGAGCGCGTGGTCGCGGCACCGTTCGCGATGCTCGGCAGCATCGGGGTGGTCGCCCAGATCCCGAATTTCCATCGCCTGTTGCAGAAGCACGATATTGATTACGAGATGGTCACCGCGGGGCAGTACAAGCGCACCCTGACGCTGTTCGGCCACAACACCGACGCGGCGCGGGAGAAATTCACCGAGGAGCTCGAGGACACGCATGCGCTGTTCAAGGAATTCGTCTCGCGATACCGGCCCGCGCTCGATATGCAGGCGGTCGCGACGGGCGAGGCCTGGTTCGGCGAGCGCGCGCTCGCGCTCGGGCTCGTCGATGCACTGGGCACCAGCGATGCATTGCTGCAGGAGGCGGCGCGCGCCTCCGACGTGCTCGAGATCCGCTACGTCGAACGCAAGGGACTGGGCGAGCGCCTGGGGCTCACGATCGAGGGCGCGGTGGAGCGCGGCGTCGCCAGGGCGGCAGAGCAGCTCGACGGGCGCGGCAACTGGCTGCGCTGAGTCCCGGGGCAGTCCGGCGCCCTCAGCGGCAACCGTGCGCCACCCGTCCCTGCAGATCGCGCAGCCGCGCGCGCAGGCGATTCCCCTGCGCGGCGGTGTGCGAACGGCGCATCTGCTGCTGCACGGTCTGGATCTGCTGCTCCCAGCGCGCGCAGTTGTCGGCCGCGCGCGAGGCGCTCGGGCAGGCATAAACGGCGATGAGCAGGACGATGGCGGTGCAAATCCGATGCATGTGACTTCCCTCCCTGGAAACCGGAGTCCATCAGAACGCGCGCGCGGTGGCCCTGTCAAGCACCGCGCGCGAGCGTGCAAACACGAGATGACGCAGCCATGATCAGGCCGGCGCTGCACGCCATGGCGGCCAACGCCGACATTGCCGGCATCGTGCTGGCGGGCGGCCGCGGGCAACGCCTGGGCCGGGGAGAGAAAGGCCTGTGCCGGCTCGGCGGGCACAGCCTGCTGGAGCGTGCGCTCGCGCGTGCCGCGCCGCAGACCGCATCGCTGCTGCTCAGCTTCAATGGTGATTCGCGCAGCCTGCCGGCGTGCGTGGTGCCCGTGATCCCGGACACGGTGCCGGGCTTCGCCGGCCCGCTGGCCGGCGTGCTCGCTGGGCTGGAATACCTGCGCGCGCACCAGCCGGGCACGCGCTGGCTCGCGAGCTTCGCCTGCGATTGCCCCTGGTTCCCCCGCGACCTGGTGCAGCGCCTGTGGCATCACGCCCAGCATGAGGCGAGCGAAGTCGCCGTCGCGCGTTCGACCGGACGCCTGCACCCGGTGTTCGCGCTGTGGTCCTGCGATCTCGCCACGCCGCTGCGCGATGCGCTCGTGCGCGGCGACATGCGCGGTGCAGGCGAATTCCTGCGTACGCGACGCCACATCGCAGTCGACTGGGCGGCAACGCCATTCGATCCGTTTTTCAACATAAACACGCCCGACGATCTCGCGCAGGCCGAGGCACGGCTGGCGAGCGGGGATGATTGCGCATGAACCTGCCTACCGACACCTGCGAGGTCTCGGGACTCTTCATCTACCCGGTCAAGGCGCTGCGCGGCGTCGCGCTGGCACGATCCCGAATCGGTGCGCGCGGCCTCGACGGCGATCGCGAGTGGATGATCGTGCGCGAGGACGGGCGTTTCGTGTCGCAGCGCGAGCTGCCGCGCCTGGCGCTGCTCGCTCCGCGCTACGAGGACGACTCGCTCTGCATCGAGGCGCCTGGCAGGGGATCCGCTGCGCGTGCCGCTGGCATACCGCGACGCCGAGGCCTTCGCGGCGCAGGTGTGGTCCGATGCGTGCGAGGTGCTCGATGCCGGGCCCGAGGCCTCACGCTGGCTGCAGGCGGTGGTGCAGCCGCAACGGCCGCTGCGTCTCGTGCGCATGCGCCGTGGATTCCGCCGTCGCCTGGCGCGTGCCCCACTGCTGGGCGAGGCGACGACGACCGCCTTCGCCGATGCCGCGCCGTTCCTCGTCGTGAATATCGCCTCGCTGCAGGCCCTCAACGCGGGGCTCGCGCAACGCGGCCAACCCGCGGTGGGAATAGAGCGCTTCCGTCCCAATATCGTGGTCGACGGTCTGGACGCGTTTCGCGAACACGCACTCTCTGGCTTGCAGCGGGACGAAGGGTCGTTTCGGCTATGCTACCCTGCGAACGTTGCGCGGTGATCACGGTCGATCCGGCGCTCGGCGTGCGCGACGAACCGGGCAGGGCCGCATTTGCGACGCTCGCGATGATGAACCCGCTGCCCGGTACGGCAAAGCCGCTGTTCGGCATCAACGCCACCTGGCAGGGCGAGGACACATCGCTGGGCGTGGGGGACGTGTTCGTCGCTCGGGAATCAACGCAGGAGCCACGGGAGGAAATTCCATGAGGATGAACACCACGATCAGGACGGGCGCCCTGATTCTGCTCGCGGCACTCGCCGCCGCGTGCAGGCCCGAGGTGGGCAGCGCGCGCTGGTGCGCGGCACTGGCGGAGAAGCCCAAGACCGACTGGAGCCTCGGCGAGGCGAAGGACTACGCGAAGCATTGCCTGCTGGAGGCGACCGAGGTCGGCGGCGAGCGCTGGTGTCGCAAGCTGGCAGACAAGCCCAAGAGCGAATGGAGCACCGACGAGGCGGCGAGTTACGCGAAGCATTGCCTCATCAAGGGATCCGGCGGCGAGGGCTGAGCTCGGGAGGGCACGCGGCGGCAAAAGTGGTCGCGCTGGTGCCGCCTGCGGTAGACTCCGCCGCTGTTTTTCCAGGAAGCAGGCAGGTTTGTGATGGGTCCATTGAGCGGGAAGAAGATTGTCGAGATCGCGGGCATCGGCCCGGCGCCGTTTGCCGCCATGATGCTGGCCGACATGGGTGCCGAGGTGATCCGCGTTTCGCGCCCCTCGGGCTCCATGCTGAGCATGGCGCAGAACGAGAAACTCGATTTCGGCAACCGTGGCAAGCGCTGTATCGCGCTGAACCTGAAGGATCCGCATGCCGCGGACGTGGTGCTGCGTCTGGTGGAATCCGCCGACGCGATCATCGAGGGGTATCGCCCCGGTGTGATGGAGAAACTCGGGCTCGGCCCCGAGGTCTGCCTCGCGCGCAACCCGCGCA
Organism: Gammaproteobacteria bacterium; assembly: GCA_016718385.1. Lineage (GTDB taxonomy): Bacteria > Pseudomonadota > Gammaproteobacteria > Pseudomonadales > UBA5518 > UBA5518. The sequence continues at coordinate 199,351 of JADKDK010000002.1, read as the reverse complement.
TCGTGTTCGGGCGCATGACCGGCTGGGGCGGGACGGCCCGCTGGGCAACGCCGCCGGCCACGACCTCAACTACATCGCGCTCACCGGGGCGCTGCACGCAATCGGCGAGAAGGGTCAGAAGCCCGTGGTGCCGCTCAACCTGATCGGTGATTTCGGCGGCGGCGGTATGCTGCTCGCCTTCGGCGTCGTGTGCGCGATGCTCGAGGCGCAGGCCTCGGGCGCGGGGCAGGTGGTGGACGCGGCGATGGTCGACGGCGCCTCGGCACTGATGAGCATGATGTACGGGGCGTTCCAGTCGGGCTTCTGGCACAACGCCCGCGGGAGCAACATGCTCGACGGTGGCGCCCACTTCTACGGTGTCTACGAGACCGCCGACGGCAAGTACGTCTCGATCGGCTCGATCGAGCCACAGTTCTACGCGCTGCTGCTGGAGAAGCTCGGGCTGGCGGGCGAGGAACTGCCGCACCAGCACGACACGCGCCACTGGGATGCCTTGAAGCAGCGCTTCGCGGAGATCTTCCGCAGCCGCACGCGTGACGACTGGTGCCGCCTCATGGAGGGCACCGACATCTGCTTCGCGCCGGTACTCGGCTTCGACGAGATCACCCGCCATCCGCACATCAAGGCGCGCGGCACATTCATCGAGGACGACGGCGTGTGGCAGCCTGCGCCCGCGCCGCGCTTCAGCCGCTCCGCGCCCGAGCGTCCGGCTCCTGCGGTAGCGATCGGGGCCGACACCGACATCGTGCTTGCAGAGGCTGGCTTCAGCGCGGAACAGATCGCCCGGATGCGTACCGCCGGCACGGTGGCCTGATGCCACCGCTCGATCGCCGCGGCTTCCTCGCCGGTGCCGGCCTTGCGGCCGCGCTCGGCGCCAGTGGCTGCGCCGGGACGCAGGGCGATCGCGACCAGTCGCGCTTCGCGCACGGCGTGGCCAGCGGCGATCCGGGCGCGGAGCGCGTCGTGATCTGGACGCGTCTCGACGGCGCCACGGCGGTCGAGGAACTCGAGTGGCTGGTCGCCCGCGAGCCGCAATTGCGTCATGTCGTGCGGCGCGGGCGCGTCGTGGCGGATCCGCTGCGCGATTTCTGCTGCAAGGTCGATGTGGGCGGGCTGGAACCCGGGACCACGTACTTCTACGCGTTTCGCGTCCACGGCGAGCACTCGGTGGTGGGGCGCACGCGCACGCTGCCGCAGGATGCGGTCGAGAGCCTGCGTTTCGCGGTCGCGGCCTGCGCGAACTACCAGCAGGGCAGCTTCGCGGCGTACGCGCGCATCGCCGAGCTGGAATCGCTCGACGCGGTGCTGCACCTCGGTGACTACATCTACGAGTACGGCGACCAGACCGACGGGCGCCTGCCGCTCGATCCGCCGCACGAAATCCTGACGCTCGAGGATTACCGCCGCCGCTACGCGTTCTACCGGCGCGACCCCGCCCTGCAAGCGGCCCATCGCGTGCATCCGTTCATCGCGGTATGGGACGATCACGAGAGCGCGAACAACGCCTGGCGCGACCGGCGCCGGCAACCACGACCCGGCGCGCGAAGGCCCCTGGCGCGAGCGCCGCGCCGCGGCAATACAGGTGTGGCACGAATGGATGCCGGTGCGCGATACCGCGGCACACGCGCCGATCCATCGCAGCTTCCGTTTCGGCGATCTCGCGGACCTGGTGATGCTCGACACGCGGCTCGAGGGGCGCGAGCAGCCGGCGGCATCGCCGCAGGATATCGCGTCAAATCCGGCACGCGAGCTGCTGGGAGCAGCGCAGGAAGCCTGGCTGCTCGGCGAACTGGATGCCTCGCAGGCCAGCGGCACGCGCTGGCGTTTGCTCGGGCAGCAGGTCGTGTTCGCGCCGCTCGGCAACTTCAACCCCGACCAATGGGACGGCTATCCGCAGGCGCGCCGGCGCATCCTCGAACACCTGGGCCGCGCCGGGATCGACAACGTGGTGTTCCTGACCGGGGACATCCACAGCTCCTGGGCACTCGACGTGGCCCCCGATCCCTACGATCGCGCGCGTTACGACGGGCAATCGGGGCACGGCGCGCAGGCGGTGGAGTTCGTGACCCCGGGCATCGCCTCGGAGCCGCTCGGCCACTACCTGGCGCGCCGCGACCCCGAGGCCCACGCCCGCATGGTCGAGGGCATAGAGCAGCAACCGCACCTGCGTTTCGCGGACCACACGAACCGCGGCTTCGTCAGCTTGGAGGTGAACGCGCGGCGGAGGAGCGAGCTGGCATTTCGTGGCCGCGCCCACCGATCCGCAGAGCCGTGTGGCGATCGCGCACCGCGAAACGGTGCGCGCCGCAGAGAACCGCCTGAGCCGGCCGGTCTAGCTACTTGCCGATCATGCCGCGGATCGAGGCGGGCAGATCGGCGGGGATGAGTACCAGCTTGGCGTTCGGCGAGACGGCCATGTCCTTCACCGACTGGATGTAGCGCTCGCCGAGCAGGTACATCACGGGCAACTCCTTGTCCTGCACTGCGGTCGTGACCATCTCGATGGCGCGCTGGCTCGCCTCGGCCAGCACCACCTGCGCCTCCGCATCGCGACGCGAGGCCTCGAGGCGACCGTCGGCCTCGAGGATCGCCGCCGACTTGCTGCCCTCGGCGCGCGTCACCGTGGCGCGGCGCTGGCGCTCGGCTGCCGCCTGTTCTTCCATCGCCGCCTGCATCCGGTCCGACGGGTTGATGTCCTGGATCTCGACGGTCTTCAGCGTGATGCCCCAGTCGGAAATGTCATCGGAGATGGCTTCCTTCAGGCGTGCCTTGATCTGGTCGCGCGAGGACAGCGCGTCGTCGAGGTCCATTTCGCCGATGATCGAGCGCAGCGAGGTCTGCACCAGGTTCTGGATCGCGATGCGGAAATCCTCGACGCCGTAGACCGATTTCTCGGGTTGCAGGATGTTGATGTAGGCCACCGCGTTGACAATGATCACGACGTTGTCGCGCGTGATGACTTCCTGCGACGGGATGTCGAGCACGATGTCATGGTCGTCACCCGGTAGGCCACCACGTCGAAGAACGGGATGATGAAACTCAGCCCCGGATTGAGCGTCTTGTGGTACCTTGCCGAGGCGCTGCACCACCCATTTGCTGCCCTGCGGCACGATGCAGGCGAGCTTGGCGATCGTAACGAAAACGAGGGCGAAGAAAACCAGTACGGGAAACAGACTTTCCATGATGACTCCCTGATGCAACCGGATGCGGAATTGCTCAGCGCTTGCTGACGATCAGCGTGTTGCCCGACACATCGTCGACCACCACGCGATCGCCCTCGGCAACGGATTGCCTGCAGATGAACTGCCATTCGTCGGAACCGAGCTTCGGCGTGGCGAAGCGCAACAGACCGCGCTTTTCGCCCAGCGGCGCATGGACGACCATCGCGGTTTCCCCGAGCAAAGCCTCGCGTCCCATGCCCGCCTTGGTGCGATCCGGCGACTTGTTGCGGAAGAACCGGAACCACGCGAAGGTGAACGCGGCAGAGGCGAGCGCCCAGATCAGCACCTGCCACGCGAGCGTCATGCCGGGAAGCGCGAGCAGCAGCACGCCCACAATGATGGCCCCGACGCCGAACCACAGCGCGGTGAAACTCGGCAGGAAGATCTCCACGGCCATGAGCGCCATACCGAATGCCAGCCAGTACCAGTAAGCCATCGTGGTCGTTTCCTCGCGCACGGTGATTCAGCCGCTAGTGTAACCCGCATCGACGTCCCGCATGCCAGCGTTGCAGCCGTTCACCAGCTGCCGGTATTGGGCATGGAAGCCACGGCTCCTGTGGCGGGAGGGCCGTGCCGCGCTGCAGGAACTCGATCGATATCCCGTCGGGCGAACGCACGAAGGCCATGCGGCCATCGCGGGGCGGACGGTTGATCGTGACACCGGCGTCAGCGAGTCGCCGGCACAGCGCGTAGATGTCCTCGACCTCGTAGGCGAGGTGGCCGAAATTGCGCCCGCCCGTGTAAACCTCCGGATCCCAGTTCCACGTCAGTTCCAGCTGCGGGGCGCTGAGTTGCTCGGCGACGTCCGCGTCCTGCGGGGCCGCGAGGTAGACGAGGGTAAAGCGGCCGGCTTCGTTGTCGTAGCGTCGCTGCTGCAACAGTCCCAGCTTGCGGCAGTAGAAATCCAGCGCGTCATCCAGGTTGGCGACGCGGATCATCGTGTGCAGGTATCTCATGGGGTTCTCCGCCGATGTTCGGGCTGAGTTTAACCCGCGCGGAGGCCGAGCGCTGCGTATCGCAACGGGCGTATCGCAACGGGCGCCGGCGGTTTGCCAATTGGTCATCTGCGAATCGTCGCCACGAGATTGACAGTGCAGGGGCGGGGGCCAGACTGATTCGATACTACAAGGCATTAGTTTCGAGGTGTTCCACATGTCCGGTGTCCCTTTGCCGACCTCAGCGATCCCGATCTCCATCGCGGCGGCGTGCCCGACGAGCTCTACCGCCAACTGCGCGAGGCGCGCGTGGTACGCCAGGATGCGCCGATGCGCGGAGGAGAGGGCTTCTGGGGCTTCTTCCTGCAGGAGGACGTCGACCGGATCTCGAAGAACCCGGCGCTGTTCTCCTCGGCGCTCGAGAGCGCCTTCCTCAACGACGTGCCCGAAGACCAGTTGCCGCTGATGCGCACGATGATCCTGAACATGGATCCGCCCGAGCACGTCAAGTACCGGCGCATCGTGCGCAACGCGTTCACGCCGTCGAAGGTGGATTCCTACGCACCGCGCTTTCGCGAGGTGGTGCGCGAGGCGGTCGAGCGGATCGCGCCGCGCGGCGAATGCGAATTCGTGACCGACGTGGCCTGCGTGCTGCCGCTGATCACGATCTGCGAGATCCTCGGCGTGCCCATCGAGGACCGCACGAAGTTCTTCGAGTGGACCAACACGATGCTCGGCGCTGACGATCCGGATCTCAACCTCAGCGAGCTCGACGGGCAGATGGCCGCCGCCGAGCTGTACATGTACGCCGACACGATCATGGCGCACCATCGCCACGACCCGCAGGACGACATCGTCGGCGCACTGCTGCGCGGCAGCGTCGGTGGCGAGAAGCTGAACGAGGACGAGTTCCGCAGCTTCATGCTGCTGCTGATCGTGGCCGGCAACGAGACCACGCGCACCATGACCAGCCAGGGCATGCGGTTGCTGATGGAACACCCGGAGCAATACCGGATGATGGTCGAGGATCCCACGCTGATCCCGGACGCGGTCGAGGAGATCCTGCGCTTCAACCCCGCCGTGATCAATTTCCGGCGCACCGTCACGCAACCCACGGAAGTCGGCGGTCAGGCGCTCGCGGCGGGCGACAAGGTGGTGATGTTCTACCAGGCCGCCAGCCGCGACGAGGCGGTGTTCGAGAATCCCGACTGCTTCGACATCACGCGCCCGCGGCGCGAGGACGTGCGCAACAACCATCGCGCCTTCGGCATCGGGGAGCATTTCTGTCTCGGCAGCCACTGGCACGGTTGCAGCTCAATATCGTGTTCGAGGAACTGACGAAGCGCATCCGCAATCCGCGCCTCGACGGCGAGATCAAGTGGCTGCGCTCGAACTTCATCCACGGCATCAAGGGGATGCCGATGGAGTTCGACGTGGCTGTCTAGGGCCGGGTGGTCAGCGGCTGCTTCACGTCATCAGCGTTTGAGCTTGTAGGCCACCACCGAATCGCCCAGCGTGGTGCCGAACATGCTGTGGCCACCGGCGGCGATGACGACATACTGCTCGCCACCCGCTTCGTAAGTGACGGGTATCGCGGTCCCGGCGGCGGGAGGTCCGGCACTCCAGAGCACCTCGCCCGTATCCAGGCTGAACGCACGGAGCTTGTCATCGAGCGTGAAGCCGATGAAAACCGGGCCGCCCGCGGTGAGCAGCGGGCCTCCGGCACCGGGGCGTGCCTGCCTCCCACGGAATGGGTACCGGCATCAGCTTCTCGATGCTGCCCAGCGGGACGTCCCAGACTATTTCGCCCTTGGCCAGATCCACCGCCGTCAGCGCTGCCCAGGGAGGCTCGGAGCAGGGGGCGCCCAGGGGAGACAGAAGCGGCTCCACCTTGGGAACATAGGGAGCTCCCGCATTGGCGAAGGTCATGGCGGCGCCGGCTTCAATGGTCTGGGTCTCGTCGGGCACGGCGTTCTCCCGGCGGATCAGCGTCACGACCACGGGTACGCGATTGGACGGAACCACCATGATGTGGCTCTGCGGGTCATAGGCGCCGCCACCCCAGTTGGGACCGCCGCCGACGGATGGCGAGAAGATCGTTCCCTTTTCGCTGGGAGGCGTGTAGATCGGTCCCGTAGTTGAGCTCCTCGATCCTTTCGCGACACAGCCATCTGTCGACCGGCGTGAATCCCACGCGTCCTCGGGAGAGAATCCCAGCGGTCCGAGCGCGGGCATGCCGACGGGAAACGGTTGGGTCGGCGACAGCACTTCGCCCCGACCCTGACGTCACGGGGCACGGGGCGCTCTTCGATCAGGACCAGCGGCGCGCCGGTAGCGCGGTCGAAGACGAAGATAAGCCCCATCTTGGTGTTCTGCACCAGCGCCGGAACCATCGCGCCGTTGTGCGGAAAGTCGATCAGCATCGGCTGCGACGGCACGTCGAAATCGAACACGTTGTGGTGCACGACCTGGAAGTGCCACGCCACTTCGCCGGTTGCACCGCGCAGCGCGACGACCGAGGTCGTGTAATTGTTGTCGCCGGCACGGTCGCCGCCATAGAAATCGCCCGACGGGCTGGTGGTCGGGAGGTAGACGAGATCGAGCTCCTGATCGACCGCCATCGACGACCAGACATTGCCGCCGCCGTAGCCTTCGCCCGTGCCTGCGCCCAGCTCGGCGGCCGGATCGGCCGGACTGCGAGGGCACCGGGTCGAACTCCACAGCTGCTTGCCGGTGCGGGCATCGAAGGCCAGCACGCGGCCGCTGGGGCATCCACGCGCTGGTTGTCGGCGACGGCCGAACCGACGACCAGCACATCGTTGACCACGGCCGGATGCGAGGTTGCCACCAGTTCGCCGGGGAACAGCTCCGGCTTGCTCGCGGGCATCCTCACGACGCCGTTGTCGCCGAAGCCTTCGCACGGCTTGCCGTTGTTTGCATCGATGGCCACCAGCCGGTAATCGGCGGTGCCGACGAAAATGCGCGATTTGCAGGCGGCGCCGTCAGCGGCCTCGCGATCGACCCAGTTCGACACACCGCGGCATTTGCGCATGCCGATCTTCTTGCCCTCCAGCGGATCCTGCGGGTCAAAAGCTCCAACGCTCCTTGCCGGTCTGCGGATCCAGCGCAATCACCCGGCGCGTGGTGGAGCAAACCACCGGTTGCCCTCGATCAGGCTCGGCTGGTCTTCAAACGCTATCAGCAGGTTCCTCAAATCGGCTGGCGGGAGATCGCCGGTGTGATACTCCCAGGCCAGTTCGAGATTCGCCACGTTGTCCTTGTTGATCTGCGTCAGCGGCGAATATTTCGTACCGAGTTGGTGCTGATCCACCACCGACTCGGCAGCGCTGGCAGCCTGCGCAGTCATCGTTGCCGCCAACAGCAGACAGCCCTGCAGCAGTTTGCCGATTCCGGGCACACGGGGTTCGTCTATCGATCTCATGGGCAATGCGCGGCGTCGTGGATAAGCCGGCATTGTGGCCGCCGGTAGAGCCGGCGTCAATTGGCGTCATTCATCTGCAGCCAATTCCTCAGCGCGCCTCCCGAGAGGGGGAATCCACACCGGCTACCACCACTTTTTTCTTGTAGCCGTTACCGGTGTCGTAAGTGCCGAACAGCCAGTCGTAGAACAGCGATATGGTGGCAAAGTTACCCGCCGTGAACCGTGCGTGGTGGACGTGATGCATGAACGACATGTACTTCAGGTACTTGAACGGGAAACGATCTTCCTCCATCAAATCGTGGTTGTGCAGGTTGATCTCCGAGAACGCGACCCAGGTAATCACGATGGTCGCAACATGGAATCTGCCCAGGGCGCAGCCAGCACGGCAATGGTGGCGGCGTAGAGAGCCAGCCCCAGCACGGGCTCCAGCGGATGCAGATAGCTGGAATCGGCCCGGCAGGGATTGCGTTGTTGATGGTGCACGGCGTGGACCCAGATCAGCGGTCCGCCCAGGGGGCCGTCGTGGAACAGGAAGCGGTGCGTCAGGTAGTAGAAAAAGTCGTACACCATCAGGATGGCGAAGATATCCAGCAGCATCTTCCACCACGGCTGGGCTTCGGTAAGACAAAGGGCAGCACGAGCGCGAAGATCACCACATCCGGTCAACAGGCCCCAGACGCGGACTCTCTTTGAACACGCGGGTAGAAACTGCGGGTGTTTCTCTCTTCGCAAGCCTTCTTGTTTAGAGCCTGGGTTTGCCTTATCGCGGGGATCAGCAACAGCAGGCGCTTGCCAATGAAGACAACCGCCATGATTCCCACGGCCGTATAGACGGACAGCAACCCCTGGTAGTGCTCCAGGATCGAGGAAAAGATGGATGTATCCACCATGGCTTGGCCTTTTTGTGCTGATTGACTGCGGCGTTGATCCACGAACCCGGCGGCGTATCGAGTGCTGAAATTCGGTCACAAAACCATGCATTGCTCCTCGGACCGGAAATTGCTGCCCGCCGAGAACACTGTTCTCGACTAGTTAATTCGTTGCAACCTCACATGTCAAGCGAGTCAGCGGTACGGACGTGACTGAGCATTGACATATATCAACGGGAGCAGGCGTCCGGTTAAACCCGCAGGAACGGAGAAGCAGCAGTGCCGGAGCGACCCCACCGTGCACATCATTGAGTGCGCATAATGTATAGAGGGCATAGGCGCAGCAACGCGCAGCATTTTGAATGCATGTCATATTTCGTCGGCTGCGGCTTTCAGGAAGTCAGCCAATTTTTCTGCGTCTTGTTTGGATAGTTCGATTGGGATCAACTTGCCGCTACCGAAAGAGCCTTGGCGGTACTCGATAACTACATGCGGACTGTTTTTCTTGATGACCCGATGGACTTTAAAACGGTGTGTGACCATGCCTGTTTTGGAGGAATAAAAATCTCCATATGTTTTTTCTATGCTCCCGCCGAGTATGGCGCCTATAAGGCCGCGCTTAAAAATCATCCTCGCTGCGGCGATAAGAAGCAGCGAAACGACGATCGCAAAAAACAGTTCCATCGGATTCACGGTTTGATTTTCCTTCTTGACTAAAGGCGCATATCTGGAAGTTTTGCCCGCGCAGCGGGCAATTAGGCGGCGCGCCGACACGGAGGAAGTGCGCCGACCTGGCCGCCGCCGGAACGCGAGGCCGCAGGCCGAGACCCCGGCCCCCGACAACGTCGGGCAGGGCGTCGAGGCTGTCGGCTACTGTCCCCGCTGATCGAGCCACCATCGCCGCCTAATCAACCGATTGCAGCCTTGCCGCTGGCAGTGGCGGTTCTTGTAACACCGCCCCTCTGCCTCATGGGTGAGACTCTCCGAAGCATCGGGACCGGATCAGGGCGCCGGCTTCGACTTGCGCTGGAGCAGCCCCGGCAGGGGAATGACCACCTGGTCGCCCAGCACCTTCTGCAGTCCGTAGGCGGTGCAGTACGTCTCGACCAGTGCAGGATGATCTCTTGGCGCTCTTCCGGGAGTTCCTCGGCCCGTTTGAAGGCTCCCTGCAAGCGGCCGCTGGGGCCGACCCGCTCGCCGTCGGTCAGCAAATCGTCAGCAGAGCAGCCCAGCGCGTTCATGAGCTTGTAGATGGTCGAGAGCTTCGGGTCGGTGTCGTCGTCCCGCTCGAGTTTGGAGATATGCCGACCTTGACCCCTGACGCATCCGATAGCTGACCTTGAGTCCATGACTTCCAGCCTGCGGAGTCGCATTAAGTTAGTTCCCAGAGACATAATGACCCCGATTTAACCCCTGTGGAGCGGATCATAGCCCTGCAAAATGACCCTGCGGCATTGACTATTCCTGTAGGGGGCAGATAAATTGCCCCTACAGGGTCATTGACTAGGGTTTTGGCATCGGTGGATTCGGGAGGCGGAAAGTCTAGTAATACCCGCCTTTGGTCTCATTTTGAGACTGGGCGAGGGGGCTGGCGTGATCGATTGGGTCGCGGCAAAGCTCCCTTGCGGGCATGCGCCGCTGAACGCGGGCCATGTGGTCAAGCTCGATCCAGACGGCCAAATTGAGTGGCAGACCAGTTGCCGCGTTCAGGTCGAAGGCACCCATGAGCAGGGCATCTCGGTGCGCAGCGTGGGCGGGGACGGGCAGGGCATGGCCACCCATCTGTCCCTGTCCGGCAACCCGTCGAAGTTCCTGCAGGGCCACAATATCTTCGGCAGCGATGACCTGATGGGTAAGCGTCCGGTGAGCACCGGGTTGTCGGCGGCTTATCCGTTGATCTCGTCGGTGTAGATTTGCTCGTCATACGCCTTTGCGACAGCGGCTTCCAGCCGCCCGAGCAGTCGGTCAGCGCCTCCCCCTCGACGGCGCACCGGGGCAGCAAGCATGTTGTGCTGGTCGCTGGCGATGGCGGCGCACGGTATCGGTGATACGTAACCGACGACGAAGGATCCGTGATCGTCGATGAGCGCCTGCAGGTTTGGCCGGGCAGCGCAGCAGGTTTCTTGCTCATGCGGCTATCCGCTCTGGTTCGACGAGTTGCTCGACAACGTTCCACGGCAACAGCGCGTCGATACGGTTGATCGGGTGCTCGGCAATGCGTGCCAGCACATGGCGCAGATACGCCTCGGGGTCGAGACCATTGAGCTTCGCCGTGCCCAGCAGCGTGTACATCGCAGCCGCACGATCGCCGCCCGGGTCCGAGCCGGCAAAGAGGTAGTTCTTGCGCCCGAGAGCCACCGGGCGCAATGCCCGCTCGGCGGCGTTGTTGTCGATCTCGAGCCGACCGTCGTCGCAGTATCGCGTCAACGCCGGCCAGCGCCCCAAGGCGTAACGCACCGCCTCGGCGAGCCCGGATTTGCGCGACACTTGTTCGAGGCTGTGCTCCAGCCACTCGCGCAAGGCGCCGAGCAGCGGTGCGGCACGTGCCTGACGGACCGCGCGACGCTGATCGGGTGGGCGGCCACGGATCTCGGCTTCGATCGCATACAACGCGCTGATGTGGGTCAGCGCGGTCGCGGCCAACGGACTGGCCTGCGCCTGGTGTACCTCGTAGAGCTTGCGCCGCGCGTGCGCCCAGCACGCGGACTCGGTGATCTCCTGGCTCACGAACAGCTGGCCGAACCCGGCGTAGCCGTCGGCGTGCAGCGTGCCGCGGAAGGTCTTCAGGTGTTGCTGCGGATGCGCGCCCTTGCGATCCGGCGAATACGCGAACCACACCGCCGGGGCCGCTTCGCCCTTCGCAGGTCGCTCATCGCGCACGTACGTCCAGAGTCGTGCCGTCTTGGTGCAGGCCGCGGCCGGGCTCGAGCACTGGCACCGGCGTGTCATCGGCGTGCAGCGTCGCACCCGCGAGCACGTGGCGCCGGATGGCCTCCACCAGCGGTTGCAGCAGCGCCGCGCTCTCGCCCACCCAGCCGGCCAGTGTCGAGCGTGGCAGGTCGACGTCCTCGCGCGCATAGATCGCGCTCTGGCGGTACAGCGGCAGGTGGTCGCAGTACTTCGCGACCAGCACATGCGCCAGCAGACCCGGCCCGGCCATGCCGCGCGCGATCGGGCGCTGCGGGGCAGCGGCCTGCACGATCGTGTCGCAGCGACCACAGGCCAGCTTCGGGCGCACATGGCGGATGACCTTGAAACGCGCCGGCACGTACTCGAGCATCTCGGCGACGTCTTCCCCGATCTGGCGCAGGCGACCACCGCAGTCCGGGCAGCAGCTGTCAGTGCCGGTGTGTATCAGCGTCTCGCGCGCGGTGGGCGGGAAGCGGTTTGCGTACCGGCTTTCGACGCTCGGGGCGCGGCGCCTCCAGACTCGGCAAGACAGGCGCTGTGCCCGCACTCGATGGCGCGTCGGCCAGCAGGTTCAATTGATCGATACTGACGTCGAGGCGCTCCGCGCGTCGACCGAATTGCAGGCGCTGGAGCTTGGCAACGACCAGCTTCAGGTGCTCGATCTCGCTGCGCTGCGAGGCAATGACCGCCTTGAGCGTGGCGGTGTCATCGGCGTGGTTTTTCAGCAGCGCGCGTCATGCGGGCATTTTAATCAATGCGCGCAGAACTCGCGGCAAAAGGCGTGGTGAATTTACACGGCGAGCGTCGGTGCGGTGCGCACCGGTCGGCGCCAATCGATGCCTTCGAGCAACATCGAGAGCTGCGCCGGCGAGAGCGCGACCTTGCCTTCTGCGGGTCTGCGGCCAGACGAAGTGGCCACGCTCCAGCCGCTTGGCGAACAAGCACATCCCGTCACCGTCCCACCACAGCACCTTGAGGCGATCACCGCGGCGACCGCGGAAGACAAACAGCTGTCCGGAGAACGGATCCGCGAGTAGCTGTGTCTGCACCAGGGCAGCCAGGCCATCGAAGCCGCGGCGCATATCCGTCGCGCCGGCGGCCAGCCAGACGCGCGTACCCGCCGGCAGCGCGATCATCGCAGCAGTTGCTCCAGCACGAGGCGCAGCGTCATGGCGTCTGCGCGCCCCTGCACGCGCAGGCGTCCGTGACGGGATTCGATCACCAGCACACCGTCACCCGTTTGCGCACGCGCAGTCGGTTCGCCATCCGCCGTCTCGGCGAGCGGTGCAGACATGATCTCCACCGGCAGCAGGGCCGGGGATCCCGACTCACCGAGCAGGCCATCTCTGGTAGCGCGGCGCCACCCGAACACCGGTTGGTGTTCAGGTCGTGCTCGCGTGCAATGCGGGCAACCGATGCGCCCGGCTGCAGGGCCAGTTCGACCACCGCGCGCTTGAACGCGAGGCTGTGGCGGCGGTAAGGACCCCGGACACTGCCAGGGCGAATCGCATTGAGTGGGTTTGTGTCCATGAACTGCTTGTGGACACAAATGGGTTGTGCCCTCTCCGGGGCAGTATCGTCGCGCCGCGCTACCGTGTCGTCGAGACGGTGTTCACCGGACGCTTACCCTGATGGCGCTGGTCTACGATGCCTTTACCGCGATCTGTTGCCGACTCGATATTGCGCCATCCGTGGCCGACCTCGAGGCCGTGCGATCCGGGGCGTACCGGATCAGCACCGTCGATATCAATCAGGCGTTTGAACTGCCGACGCGCTCGGATGTGCTGGCGTGGATCCGGGCCGCAGAGTACAAATCCAGAACGCGGCACGGCCGGCCGCAAATGAAAGGAGGGACCATCTACTGGGGCAAACACTCGCAACGCTGGGCGCTCAAGGCGTACAGCAAGGGCGAAGAGATCGAAGTCCCCAAGCACCGTTTGCGCGAAGCACTGCTGGACACGCCGCTGGCGAAGTGGGCAAACAACAAGCTGCGACTAGAACTGCGATTGAAGAGCAAAGAGCTAGAGAAACTCGGGATAGAAACCGCCGCCGACTTGACCCCAGTACGGGCACGGCAACTGTATGGCGAGTATGTAGGAAGGCTAGATATGAAAGAGCAAATCGCACTGTCGACCGAAGAACATCTGAAGCTGCCACAACGGTTGCGCGGCACGTATGCCTTGTGGCGCTGTGGCGAAGATTTGCGCTCAACGCTACCGAAGGCAACGTACTTCCGGCACCGCAAGGCGTTTCTGGAATACGGCATCGATATCGCGCTGCGGCAGGAATCGCTGGATCGCAGCAACGTGGTGCCATTGATCCGCATCCTGCAGGCCGAGCCGGCCAGCATCCCGGAATGGGCCTTTGCGCAGCGGCTCGTTCATCGATCCGCCCGATCGCCGCGAGTCGCGGCATCGGCCTGAGCCGTGGACAAATTGTCCTGGCAAGACTCGCGTATCCGGCCGCAGGCCGGATATGTGAGTCGGCCCAGGACGCTGCCGGACATGAGCGGGGCTGACTTCGCGTATCTGCGCCATCGCGCCGGATTCGATCAACGAGCCGCAGCGCAATTCCTCGACGTGAGCCTGCGCACCATCCGCCGCTATGAGAAATACGGTGCGCCGCGTGTTGCCGTTCTGGCGCTCGCGGCGCGTGGTGGCGAGTATCCCGGCTGGGAGGGCTTCATGTTCCGGGACGGCGAACTCAGGACGCCACGTGGCGACTTGGTAACGGCCACCGTTATCGAGAATCAGGACTATCTGGTATATCTGCACTGGTGGCGCGGCTGGGAAGCGTACCGCAAACAATCGATTACGCCAGAAACCGTAGAACAGCAGCCCCGTAGGCTTTACCTTGTCAAAACATGAACACCGATAACGAACACCCATTGTTTGAAGGCTTCGCCAACGAGTCGCATTGCTGGTGTCTGCATTGCGAGCGTGTCTGGCCGAAATCTAGCTGGATCGCTGCCGATTGGAATTGCCCAGGTGAAGACTGCGACGGCTCGGCAATCGATTGCTGGCGCTGGAGCCGATTCATCACCGATAACGACGGGGAATACCCGGCGAATCCAGCGCCGGGGACGAGATATCCGCTCTAGCCCTGACGCACCCGAGAGTGCGCATAATGTATAGTCTGTAACGGCCTGAGAAGGCGCGTAAGCCATTGAGCGGGTAGGGGTCGCTACCCCGGTAGCGGTGGCCACAATGACCACCGCTTTGGCCGCTGTACGCTTCCAGAATGCGCGTGCTCTGTCGGTCTTGGCACGTTCGGCCTGCTGGTCGGCAATCACCTTGATTGGGTCAATGTCGAGGATTTCGGCAACGGCGATGCACGCATCATCGTCCATGTGCGTGCGGCCTCGTCGGTAACTGCTGATGCCGCCCTGGTCAATCTCATTCGTTTCGCCAGCGCATAATCCGATGCGCCGCCCATCTTTTCCGCTGCTTTGTCGATCCACTCGGCGGCTTTCATGTGCCACTCCTCTTTGATGCTTTTCAGTTTGCGGTCTCGTTGATGCCTGTCAACGTGTACAGTTGTTGACACGTATACGGATGTTGACTAGGCTCCAGCCCGTAAGTTCCACAGAACAGCGGGGGAGCCCATGCCAAGCACACCAGCACTATCCGTCCGTGGTCACTCGCCTCGCCCTCTCTCGAAATCGGACACGCTCGATTTCTACCGCCGCGAACTGCTGGCCAGCCAGTACCGGGAAGCGGTGCTGCTGCGCCGCATCCGGTCAGCGAATACGTTTTTGCTGTCGCTGGGGATCACGATCAACGCCGACCCATGGGCGGAAGTTGCGCTGACCATGGACGGCCTGCCCGTCGCGCCGGGGGTTTGATTCCGTGGCGGCCCTTGTAACAACCGCCACTTTGTCCCATATACGGGAATTTCGCCCATCAAGGCTGGTTGTTTATCCAGTGCTTCCGGCGAGTGATTGGGCATGCTGATCGACTGGGTAACGGCTCGTATCGGCCTCGACCTGCTCACCCCGGAGGCACGGCAGGCCGTCGCCCTCTGGGGGGATCGCACCGTTCGTTACTGCCCGCGCTCCGGGGAAGTCCGGTACGAGTGTTCCGTGTGGGATTCGGTGCGCTCTGACTCGCACCAAATCGCTATGCGGGTCACGGGCGATTTGTGGGTGCAGGGCTCGCCGGCTCGCGTCTGTGGGGACGGTGACACGGTATTTGGGTCCGGCCCGTCCTCGGCACTCGATCTGCTCGGCTGCGTGGCGCGGATTGTCCAGTTCGTGGAAGGCATGTTCGGCGTGTCCCTGCCGTCGGCATCCATCTGGACGGTTTCGCGGGTCGATGTGACCGCCTCCGTATTGTTCGATTCGATCTCGGAAGTCCGTCAAGCGCTCGCGGTGCTGCGTGGCACCGAAGGCGGCCGCTACCGCGTCAGCCAGAAGGCGGGTGATACGGTCTACCACGGGGGCCGCTCGAAACTGCGCAAGGGCAAGGCATATGCAAAGGGGCCGCACCTGGAGTACGCGCAGAAGCAACCGGGGTACTCGGGGCGGCAGTATTCGGAATTGGAATTGGCCGAAGCGGGCCGGCTCATGCGCTTGGAGGTGACGCTAGGCCGTGAATGGTTTCGCAGGGTAGGTGAGTGGTCGCAGATCACGCCGGAACGTCTGGCGCAGGAATGGGAAAGCTATTACGGGCGGATGCTCGGGGGATCGAGGTCATGGAATCGAATCTGCACGAACGGGTGCACGCGGCGGCGGTGGGCGATGACGGCAAATCCGAAGCCTCGCCAGGCACTGGCGGCAATCGCGTGTTGGCACATCATTCAGCAATTCGGGTGGGAACGGGCGAAGGCCATGCATAGCAAATCGGCGTGGTATCGCCATATGGCGCTGCTGCATGCCGCTGGCCTCGGTGACGCGGATATATCGCAAGGGAACGTTGTTGTGCTTCGTCGCGTACAGCTCCACGCGGCGCGGGTCGATAGTTGGGCGGAGCTCCATCAAATGAGGAAATCGGCATGAGTGAGGCAGTACAGCAAGCGCAGGCGCGCACGGTCGCGGCATTGTCGCCGATGCGCGTAGTTATCAAGGGTCGCTGTGAGCGGGTGCGTAGGCATGAGAACCGCGTTTACACGACTGTTATCACGCCGGCCGCTGACGAATATAGCCGCCCGAGTACCATCGAAGTGCGATCCGCGCAGCGGTTCGCAGAGCCCGGCGAGATGTGCCAGTTTTCCGCAGTGCTTGGCGGTTATGCCGGGCGCTCCTATGACATTTCGGACAAATCTACGGGAGAGCGGCGCACGGTGCATCCGTGCACGATGACTCTCGACTTGGTTGAGTAGATTCGGCTTTCGCCGATCCGCGCCGCGTCGGTTCACGCGGCAAACCTTGCCGGGGGTTTCCCGGTGGAATGTCGGGAGACATACCATGCAAAATCGCAAGCTGGGCGCTCTGGCGCTCGTTCCCGTTGGCCCCGTGTTCGCGGTGCCGTCGTTCGCGGCCGTTCCTGAAGGCGTCACGACTGCAATTACCGCCGCTGGCACCGATGCCGGCGTGGTCGCTGCGGCCATGCTCGTCGTCATCATGGTCTTGTTGCCGAAACTGATTCGCCGCGCGGCTCACTAACAGGCTCCGGGGAGGGCGCCGCGAGGCGCCCGAACTCCACGAATTATGTACGCATTTAACGGCTACTGTTACCCCAGCTCGGGCGCACTCGTTGCGGCCGCGTCCAGTTTCGCCGGGCAAGGCGCGGGGCGTGGGTGCTCGAGGACGCGGCCATTTCCGGGAGCGATCTGGTGTTGTCGTATCGGGACGCGTCCGATGCGCCGCAGTCGATCACGCGTCCGCTCGTGACGTGCTCCGATGTTGGGCCGTTGGCTACCTACATCGGTACCGGTATTTCGGTCGCTGATGCGTCGGCACTCGCGTTCGGCATTGTCGCCGTCTGGTTGGTCGGTTGGGCAGTCTCAGCAATCAGGCGCACGCTCGATGATGTCACCGGATGACGTATATGCCGCCTCCGTCATGGTCGCCATTCTGGGGGCCGCATGGCTGATGCTCCGCGCCTAGGCTTGCTCGCCGCGCTCGTCGCCGCGTTTGCGCTCTGGTGGGGGCCGCGTGTCGCGCTGGCTGCTGATACGTGGTCGGCGTCGAGCGGGAGCTATACCAGCTCGCACGCGTCCGGCCCGCGTGAGTACACCTATCAGAATGTCGGCGGTGTCCAGTCATATCAATATGACACGCCAGGGGGTCACGCGACTGTCACGTATCGTCCGGCGGGTACGCCGGGCGTCGGCAATCATGTCTACGACAACACCGGCACGGGCGCGACGGCGCGATCTGGCGTTAATGTCCCCTATGCGCCGGGCAAGACCGGTAAAGCGGAGATTCATACGCCGCTTCCCAAGGCTGGGATTGCAGCCGCTGCCGCGATCCTCGCCAAAGCGGTCGGGCCGGTTTCGTTGGCGCTCACCGCTTCCGCGATCTATGACGCGTTGACCGATGACGGGTATGGAGAGGATGCGAACAATCCGGGGCATTGGGGTAAAACGGAAAGTCCTCTCCCTCCCAATCCCACGATTGCCACTCAAACCTTTGCGGCGTATTACACGTCTGCAAATCAGGCGCAAAGTGCGATCTGTGCCGGGTCAACGTCGGCATGCACCTATAACACGACGTATACGGGGCCACCCGGTGCTACTACTTCTATGGGGTATCTCACCGGCAATCATTACGTGAACGTGAGTACCGGGGGCGGCTGGACGTATTCCGGTACCGGGTCGTTTAGTGGCTGGACTGGCCCTATGCCGCGCAAAGCGTATTTTCAATCCAGTTGTCCGGCTGGTTTTACTTGGAGCAGTTCAACGCCTGCCGGGTGTTGGTCGAACGGTGGTAGCCGCCCGTTGACGCCGACCGAAGAGGCGGCCATGGAATCGGCGATTATCGATGGTTGTCCGGGTGGGTGCGGATTCGGGCCGATGGTTCCGCCGATTCTCAATTCGGGCGGTACGATTCCGGGGCCTTTCGGCCCGTCGTGGATCACGATTCCTGACAGCGGGCCGGGTGGTGGGTATACGTCCGACTCGCAAACCACGACGCGGCCCGATGGTACTCAACAGGTCACCGAGAACAGCTATTCGCCGAGCGCGTCCGGTGACACCGTGCAAGTGCAGCGCACCACGACGGTTACGGAAAAGGACGCGCTCGGCAATGTCACTTCGGTAACGACGACGGTCGGCAATGCAACGCCTGAAGCGCCGCCTGCGGCGAACCCGCCGAGCTTGTGCGAGGAGTTCCCGGAGGTTCTGGCGTGTATCGACGTGGGGGAAGCGCCCGCTGCTGAGAGCATGCCGACCGATTCCGTTGATGTTGACGCCATCACGCCGGTAGCGGTTTCCGGTGTCGAGACTTGCCCGGCGCCCGTTGCGATCAATCTCGGCTCGCACGGCAGTTATGCGCTGTCGTGGCAACCGGCGTGCGACGTGGCAACCGGGGTGCGCCCGGTGTTGATTGGGTTGGCGTGGCTCGCCGCCGCAATGATTGTGTTCGGCGTGCGTGGGGGAGTACCTGACTGATGTGGGCTCAATTGATGGTCGCGCTCGCGGGCGCGATGGCGACACGGGCCGCGATTGCGGTCGGCATTGGCTGGATCACTTACGCCGGATTTACGGCGCTCGTGTCGGCGCTCACCAGTTCCGTTCTCACTGCGTGGGGCGGGTTGTCGGGTAGCACGTTGCAGTTTCTCGCGCTGTCCGGTGCGAATACCGCCATCGGGATTGTGCTCGGTGCCTATGCGGTGCGCGCTACGTTGGCGGCGTTGCCGCGTCTGGGTAAGGTCTCGGCCGCATGATTACGCTCATTACCGGCACGCCGGGCGCCGGCAAGACTGCATGGATTGTCGCCGAGCTTCTTAAGATTCAGGGCCGGGCGCTGTACGTCGACGGCATACCCGAGCTCCAAATCTCGCATGAGGTCGCCGGGCCGCTTGATGATTGGATGACCTGGGCACCTGATGGGGCATTGATCGTGGTCGATGAGTGTCAACGGATTTGGCGCCCGCGTGGCACCGGATCTAAGGTGCCCGAGTCCGTTTCGGCGTTGGAGACTCACCGGCATCGGGGGCTCGATTTCTGGTTGATTACGCAGCATCCGAACTTGCTGGATGCGAACGTTCGGCGGCTGGTCTCGCGCCATATTCACCTAACGGTGACGTGGGCTGGTCGGCATCAATTCGAGTGGCCGGAATGCCAGGGCAATCCGGAGCGGCGCGGAACGGCCGTGAAACGCCCCTATAAGCTGCCGCCCGCCGTGTTCGATAAGTACAAGTCGGCGACCATTCACACGAAGATTGAGAAGCGCCGGCCCGTTGCGCTTTACGTTGGGATAGGGGCGGTTGTCGGGTTCCTAGTGCTTGCCGGGGTGGCGGCGTATCGGATTGACGCGCGGGTGTCACCGACTGATGAGGTCGACGCCGGGGCCGATTGGCCGATGCCGACCGACGCCGGTACGGCGGCGGCGGCATCGGACGATGGCGCCGCGTTGGATTTTCGCCCGCGTGTGGCCGCGCGGCCTGAAACGGCGCCGGCCTATGATGCGCTGCGGGTCGTGAAGGATTTCCCTCGCATCGCGGGATGCGCGCGCACTGAACGCAAAGGGTGCAAGTGTTTCACGCAGCAAGCGACCGATTATCCCGTACCGCTGGAGGTGTGCGAGGCGATTCTTTCGGGCGCGGTGTTCGATCCCTACATTGACCCCGCGCCCGATGTGGCACCGCCGCCTGCACCGGAGCCCGCACGGGCTCCGGACGCGCTCGCGGTCTAGATTTTCCCGCGCAGGCGTTTGCACGCGGCGGCATGCCGCCGCGCCGTGGCCGCTTCGTCCTCCGCGCCGGCCCGCTCGGCGCGCTTCGCCGACTCTAGCCATTCCCACTCTGCGATCTGAAGCGCCCCTACGATCTCTGCGAGTTCCGCGCTATCGAATTGCATGATTCGTCCTCCTGCTGTTTGGTGAGCTGCCGGGGTCAAGGGGCAGAGCCCCTTGTCTTGATTGGTGGTGTCGGTGTTGCGCATGTCATTTCCTCCGGTGGTGGGGTCTGCTGTTTGGAGCCGCTGCACTCTGAGCCGGAAGGACACGCCCCGAAGGGCGACGGGCGTTAAGCCCCGACTGCAAGATTTCATGACAAAGCGCCGGCGGCGCGGTTCTGACGGGGCGCGCAGCGCAACGACAGAATTGGCGTGAAATCTTGCTTTCGGGGTAGCCCGTCGAGTGTCCTGGAGGCGAGCGGCTCCAAACAGCAGATCACACCGCCGGCATGCGCAACGGCACCACGGATGATTTCGCGCCGCTGGCGCGTCTGGAGTCCGGGCGCAGCCCGGTGATTCGCGCCTTTCGGCGCTCTTTAGGCCGGGCGCAGCCCGGTTGAATGTCCGGCGCGCAGCGCCGCGCGTGCTCGATCCCGCGCAGCACGCCCAGGTATTCCAGATAGTTGACGGTTTCGGGGGCTATCCAGCGCGCTCGGCGCAGGGCTTCAAGGCTGGCGCGGGGTGCTCGGTTGGTGGCCAGATACCGGCGCAGGGTGCGCCGGCTGACGCCGAGATACCGCGCGGTGTCGGCGGGGCTCATGGCGGCGGCGTTGATCAGTTCCCGTATCGTCACGGTGCCACCTCCGACGTCGAAGTGCGCATAATGTATATTATGGTAAATATGATATTGGCTGGATCAGTGATGGCAGCTTGGCGTGCCTTTGAGCTCACGACTTGCGCGTGCTGTTGCGTGCCCGTTTGCCACGTTTCGCGACTTGGCTCGATTCGATCCGGTTCGACACGGCTGTTGCCGCTTTCCCGGGCGCATGTTGATCGAGAAACGAGCGGCAGATGGTTGGGGACCTCGTGTAGCCACGCGGGGGCTTGATGTGCTTCTGGCGAGCGATGCTGGCGGCAAGACGTTTCATCGCGGGTGTTGGCGCACGTTCACTCGCCGCGCCACCGGTTGCGGCGCCGAGCAAGAAGGACGGTCCTCCCGCGACGGCGCCTTCCTTGAGCTTGCCTATGATGCGCCGGGCGACATCGCACACGGCATCGATCGCATCGACCATCTCCTGTTTGCCGGTCAGGACATCGTCTAGCAGACATTCGAGTTGCGCCGTAACTCCCGGGTCGACCAGCGCCCGATCGGCCCGGTCGAGAACTCCGAACAGATTCAGGCCGCTCGCGCTGGGAATGATGTGTTTCCCCTCGACCACGAGGAACCCCTGCTTCTTCAGACCGCCGATGATCTCGGCTCGGGTTGCCGGGGTTCCGATACCCTTCGCTTGCTGGAGACGTTCGCGCAGCAGTTCGTCGTCGACGAAGCGCCAGGCGTTTTGCATCGCCTCGATCAGGGTGCCTTCGTTGTAACGCGGCGGCGGCCGTGTTTCCTTGTCCTCTATGACAGGATCGCGCAGTTGTGCGGTCTCGCCGTTACGCAGCGCCGGAAGCAGCTGCGCCTCGTCGCCCTTCTCCTCTGCGGGCTGCCATTGCGGGAACGCGGCGCGCCAGCCGGGAACAATGGGTTGGCGGCCGGAGGCGCGAAATGCGAAGCCGCGGACGTCGAGCACGGCGCTGGTCTGGCGGTATTGAAAATCGGGCATCACGGCGGCCAGGTACGCCCGCGCAATGAGGTCGAACAGCCTCTTCTCGTCCGGCGAAAGGCGCGGCCAGATCTCCCGCAGTTCGTCGACCGTGTTGACGTTCGGAATCACGGCGTGGTGGCTCGCGCCCTGCAGGCCCTTGTCATGGAAACTGCCGCTAGCGCCCTTGCGGATCACCGCCGGTGAAGGCACGGGGATCTTGCTGAACGACTGGCCCGCCTGCAGACCGGCCACGATCCGCGGCACATCCGCGATCAGGCTTTCGGGCAGATAGCGCACCTCGGCACGCGGATAGGTGATGATCTTCTTGCCCGGGCCGTCGTAGAGCTGCTGCGCCACGTCGAGCGTTTTGGCTGCCGGCCAGCCGAAACGCGAGCCGCAGAATTTCTGCAGTGACGGCAGATCGTGCAGCCTGGGCGGCCCCTGCCGCTTGTCCTCGACGCGCACGCCAAGCGGGCCCGCAAAACCCCGGGCGGCGTTGACAACCTCCTCGGCCATCTCCCGTCGCACGATGCGCTCGGGCGGCGCGTGCCGAATCTGGAATTCACCACCCTCCACTCTTGCGCGCGCGACAATCTCGAAATAGGCAACGGGCACGAAATCGCGGATTTCCAGCTCGCGACGGCACACGATGGCAAGGGTCGGCGTCTTCACGCGACCAACCCCGATAACACCGCGCGCACCACGGCCCAGGATGACAGTCGCGGTGCGGGTCAGTGACAGGTTATAGATCTGATCGGCCTGCCGGCGCGCCACGGCGGCGGCGTACAGGTGGGCATATTCGCTGTTGGGTTTTGCCCGGGCGAACGCATCGCGGATGGTCTGCGTGTCCTGGGCAGTGAACAGCACCCGCATGACCTGCCCGCGGTAGTTGTAGTGCTCGAGAATCTCCTGGCCGATGAGCTGTCCCTCGCGATCGCAATCGGTCGCGAGCCACACCCGCCGCGCCGTGCGCAGGGCCTCGCGAATGGCCTTGAGCCTGGCGGCCTTGTTGCCCCCCCGTGCCGGGCGCGTGCCGTAGAGGCCTTCGGGCCGCAGCAGGATCGGCGACCAGCGCTTCCAGGCCGGCACGACATCCTCGGGTTCGAGCAGCTCGAACAAATGACCTTCGGCCGAAAGAATGTCACCGTAGCGAGAGCCGACCGCGATGCGGACATCTTTCGCCTGGCTGCTCTTTTCGGTGATGACGATCTGATCAGCCATGGATGGTCCGGTTACAACGCGGAAATTCTGTCTGATGGTGCGCCTGGCCGGCCTGCCGACGTGGCGGTTGCAACCCGTCTGGGTGAGAATATCGTCTACGCTGGATGGTCATCAACAACGCGATCACCCTCAATTTGCCTTCGAGGAGCGGAGAATGGACACAGGCCTGAAAGGAAAACTGGTGCTGGTGACCGGCGGAGCAGCCGGACTGGGCCGTGCGATCGCGCGTGCCTTCGCGGAGCAAGGCGCAAATCTGATCCTTGTCGACATCAACGAACAGGGCCTCGCCGATACGTCGGGGGAGATCAGCAATCTGGGTGTGAGCTGCGAAACCCACAAGCTAGATCTGTCCGTCGAAAATGACATAAAGGCGTTCGGCGCGAAGATTTGCGCCGAGCATGACACCCTCGACGTGCTCATCAACAATGCGGGCCTCGCGTACGGCGAGATCGCCCAGGGCTTTGAGCATCTGAGTCTCGAAAAGTGGCTGTCCTTCCTCACCATCAACAGCATCGCGCCCCTGATCCTGGGGCAAGCGCTCCGCCCCGCCCTCTCCAGGGCCAGGGGGATCATCATCAACCAGTCCTCCATGGCGGCCAACGTGCCCGCCACGGCCTACGGCGTCACCAAGGCGACGCTGAATTCGATCACCTTTGGCATGGCCAGCCAGTTCGGCGCCGATGGCATCCGCGTGAACGCGGTCGAGCCTGGCATCATGGAAACACCCGCCAACAAGGCTGGACTGCCCGACGAGACCTATAAGCGCGTACAGGGTATGCAATTGCTGCCGCTGCACGGCACTGCCGACGACATCGCCAATCTCCATGTGTTCCTGGCGTCGAAACAGGGGCGCTTCATCAACAATGAGATCGTGCTCTGCGATGCTGGCAACCGCCTGCGTGGCTGGCGCCACTGAAAAACTGCCTGAACGCTGCGCCCGCCTGACCCGGTCAGGGCCCTCAGTACGGCAGTTCGACCTCGTTGAGCGAAGTCACCACTGTCGTACCCGCCTGGTTGCTCATCCTGACATTAACCTGGACGACCGGGAAACCCCATCGCGAGTTCTCGATCTTGTCGACGACTTCACCGTCGATGAAGGTCACGTCGCTTTCGAAGGCCGGGCCGCGGAAATCGGACTTGGCGTGACGCACCATGCCGTCGTGGCCGGCCCAGAAAGCGAGGTAATCCGTGTTCCACGCCGCCATGGTCGCGCCATAGCCATAGGCGCGCGACATGCCGACCTCGCTCGCCTTGCTGTCGTCGATATGGCCGCGCGAGGGCCCGAGATAGAGGCCATCGCGTGCGCGCGGGTCGATCAGTGCGAGTTCCTCGTCGAAGCCGAAGCCCTCGACCCAGCCGGGATCCTGGTTGATCCAGGGATCCTTGATCCCCGGCGGCGCATACCAGTACATCGTGCCCCAGATGCTGAACAGGAAAGCGCGATACTCGGTGGTGAAGCTCGCGATGCTGTGCGGCCCGATCACGCGGCGCGGCAGCTTGTCGCCCACCTGCACCTGCTCGAAATGCGGCGATAAGCCGTCGCGGTTCGACATGAGCCAGGCATGGCGGATCCGGTCGATCTCGGCGAGTTCCTCCCTGCTCCAGCGCTTCACCTCGCCCACCAGGTTGTCGTACATGCCGCGCTTCTCGGCTTCGGCCGCAAGGTAGCGAATCGCCGTCGAGCGCGCCTTGGCAACGAGGTTGCCGTGCTGGTTACGATGGATCGTGTCGCCGTTGGAGAACATCGTCGGGCCGGCGAATTTGGTGTCGGTCACCTTGTAGCCGGCGAAGCGCCGCTCCTGGACCAGCCTGTCGCCCGGTCTGATGTGGGTGCCATACCACCACCATTCCTCGCCGCCGAAGATCAGATGCGAGCCGGGAATGCGGCCAACGCACGCCGGCTGGCAGCCGTGGCCATAATCCAGCGCCACCGCCATCGATTGCGGCGCGACGATATCGCCAAATTTCGTCTGGCTGGCGAATTTCTGGTCCCAGTGGATAGGATTGACGTAATCCATCGCCATCACCCAGCGCCGGATGTCCGACTTCGCGCAGGGCTCCCACAGTTGTCCCCCGCCGACCAGCTTGCCGACCCGGTGCTCGACATCGCTCAGGTCGAGTCGAGGCGATCCGTTATTGTTGGTGTCGGTCATTTTCCATCCCCCGATGAGAGTCTATCCAGACGGCGCACACGGACCGCGATCCGGTGTGCAATGTTGAGCGAGCCGATGCGACTCGAGCCGGAAACCGGCCCGGCGCTGTCACAGCTCGAACCGCTCGCGCAGAAATTCCGCTATCCCGTTCTCGTCGTGATGCCCGATGACCGCGGTGGCGGCAGCTTTAACCCGGGGCTTGGCATTGACGGGCGCATAACTCTCGTCTGCCATGGCGAACATGCTGAGGTCGTTGTCGCCGTCGCCAAAGCAGATAACGCGGCTGGCCCCGAGATCGCGCTTGAGTTGGAGGATTGCGCCACCCTTGCTGGCCTCGCTGTGATGTATGTCGATCCAGCCCAGGTGTTCGCCCTCGAGCGCGGCGCCAGCATAAGCGACCAGGTGTTCCTCCGCATCGATCAGCCGTTCGATCTTCTGGATAGTGGCCATGGCGCCGATAGCGCTGATGTTGGTGATGTCGGCTGTCCCGGGCAACTCGGCAACCGGCCTGACGTCCAGCCCGGCTTGCTTTGCGTAGTGTTTCACCAGTCCCTCTTCGGCAGAACCCTGCAGCGGCGCGTGATAGACAGCGTGCCTGTTGCCCGGCTCCAGCGTGAAGATGAACGGCGTGATGCGCTGGGCCATCACCGCCTCGAGCACGTGCTGGATCTCGGCCTGCGTCAGGATGCTCACATGGCTGTAGCGCCCGGAGTCGGGGTGCCAGATCATCACGCCGTTCTTCAGGACGTGGGGCAGCCTGAAACCGTGCCCTTGCAGTATCTCGCGCGAGCCGTGCAACATCCTGCCCGTCGCCACCGTGTAGGCGATGCCCCGATCGGCGAGCCGGCGCAGTGTTTCGGCGGTGCGAGCGGACAGCGCCGAGTCACGGTTCAGCAGCGTCCCGTCCAGATCGAAGACCACGAGTTCCATTCAACATCCCGCTCAATCACCAGAAATGCAATCCCGCAGGGCCGGGGCAATATCCGTTCAGGCCTGCAGATACCGGTCCATTTCCTGGTGCATGTTGAGGATCATCTTTTCGTGGTGACTCGCGAGCCACGTCTGGCGCATGGCGCGAGAGTGCAACCCTTTCTGCATGCGCGGAATGTTGCCGAGATCCTGGCGCGGTATCTCCAGCACCTGCTCGGGGTCATCGAGGTCGGTCACCCGCTGCAAGGTCGCGCGCGGCGGCTTCACGGCAGTGGGATAGCTTCTTGTCGAAAAGATCTCGAAAGTACAACGATCGGGATCGTTGCCTGCGGGTCGCACCCGGTAGATCATGGCATTGCCGGCATGCGGCAGGATCATGACATTCGGAAAAATGAAGATCTCGCCACCCCACATGCCAAGTATCTCGGGTGTTGCCTTGGGCATCGGTCGCTGTTCGCCGGCAGCTCGCGCGTACAGCGCCTTGATGTACTCGGCACCCAGGCTCGAACCGGTTGGTATCGGCTTTCCGCGCAGTGTCAGCAGCACGTCGATATCACCCTGCAGCACCTGCGCATCCATGCCATCGGCGAGCAGCTTCAGCCGAGCCGCCATTGCCTCCACCGGATCACCCCCTTGCGCCTGGACGTTCCCGGCCATCGGCGTCTTCTCACCGGCATAGAAACGTCCGTGACCGTACGCGAATGCATCGTAGGCGACATGGCGATGGCTGAACGGGAAGTCCGTCGGTCGATCGCTGCCGTAGATCACCGCCGCCGCTGGCTTCTCCAGCTGCGGGTGCGTGGCGGGGACGTGATAGGTCTCGAAGAAGGCTTCCTGGGCCACCTTCCAGTTCGACGGGATGGGAATCGACTTCCACCAGTAGTGGCGCATTTCACCGATCGCGAGATCCTCGAGGAATGCGCGTATGGGCGCGATGAACTCATCGAATGGCACCGGATCGCGATCGAAGTTGATGAACACGAAGCCCGCGAATACGACAGACTTCAGCTCCTTCAACGCCACATCGCTGTCGCATAGCTTGCCGTCGCGAAACTCCTGGCGCTCCAGCACATACTCGTTCCTGCCACTGAGATCCCAGCGCCAGCCGTGGAACGGACAGATGATGCGCCCGCCCTGGAACGTTCCAGCGCCTTCGCCGAGCGCCGTGCCCCGATGCGGACAGACATTGTGATAGGCCTTGACCGTGCCCTCGTCGACCCTGACGAGCAGGACGGATTGGTCCCCGATTTCATAGGTCGTGTAGTCGTTCACCGCCGGGATCTCGTCGACCCGGGCCGCGACCTGCCAAACGCGACTCCAGAGGCGTTCGTACTCCAGCTGCTGGAAGGCCGGATCTATGTAGCGCCCTACGCTGATGCCGTGCGCCATGGTGTGCCACCCCGGCGGCCACTGCGCGCCGGGACCGGCGGATTGCGTTGGGCTTTTCGAAGTTGCAATGCTCATGGGAATCTCCGCGTTCGATGTCCCACTATACCGTCAACCCCGCGCAGCGGTGAAGCGCGTGCTTCGCGGCGACATAACCCCAGACGAAAGATGGCCCCACGCTTGATCCCGCGCCCGGATAGACCCGTCCCATGACCGAGGCCGTCGAGACGCCGGTGGCGTAGAGTCCCGGGATCACCGAACCATCCTCGCGCAGCACGCGCGCGTGCTCATCGGTCACGACGCCGCCGTAGGTTCCGACATCGCCCGGATAGACGGGCACCGCATAGAACGGTCCTTTCTCGATGGTGCCGAGTGTTTCCGAGGGGCGATGGGTAGGGTCGCCGAGCCATCGATCATACGCACGCTCGCCGCGGTGAAAATCCGCGTCGTGATTCTGCGCGACAAAGCCGTTGAAGCGCGCGACCGTCGCCGCCAGGACTTGCGGATCGATTCCGGTTTCCGCGGCCAGTGCCGCGATGCTGTCCCCGCGCTTGAGATAGCCCGCCTCGTGCCAGCGCTGGAGCTTCTTCCGGCTCGGCATCGCTCCGGCCAGCATGTACCTGCGGGTGTACTGGCTGTCGAAAATCATCCAGCTCGGCACCGCCGGAACCACCTTGTTCCGTTCCAGCATGCCCTTGCAGTAGGCCACGTAGGAGCCGCCTTCGTTCATGTAACGCACACCGCCCTGATCGACCAGGATGGCGTGCGGCGCCGCCGTCATGCCCTGTGCCCCCGGCCGGATGAATGCCGTCTCGCTGCCAGGCGACAAGGTGTTCTGGTTCCCCACGCGCTCGTCCATCTGCGCGATGGCGGCACCGTGGCGCATCATCTCCTCGATCATCTCGCCCGTGTCACCGGGTGCTGCGCCACTCCAGGCCGTCGACGTGCCGGGGATGTACTGGTCGCGCATGCGCTGGTTGTGGGCAAAGCCACCGGCATTGACCAGCACACCGAGACGCGCGCCGACGCGCCAGGGCTTGCCGTCCTTGACCGTCAGCACGCCCTTGACCTCCTGGTTCTCGACGATAAGCTCGCTCACTGGTGCGTCCGTGCGAATATCGACGCCCGCGCGCAACGACGCCTGGAGCATCCACCCCTGCAATGCCATCCCTGCGGCCACCAGCCGCTTGCGCGTGACCGATCCGGCAATGACGCGCAACGCCACCTTGAACATGACCCGGCGCGCCCGGCCCATGAACCTGATGCGCGGCATCAGCATCGCCTCTTCCAGTGTCGCCGGCATCATCAGGAAGCCCGGGCGTAATTTCGCCTTCCACGGGCCGAGCTGGTTCAGATCGAACAGTTCGGCAACCACGGTGCGCCCCGGGCGCGGAGCCCCCGGGCAACTCGTCGTAGTAATCCGGCCAATACGCCACGCGCCTGAGCTTGATGCCCTGGTCCATCAGGAAGTCGACCATTCGCGGTGCCTCGCGCAGATAGGCGTGACGCCGCGCGCGCGTCGCGCCGGGCGTATCCTCGCGGTCGCCGACAAGCGTATCGAGGTAGGTGGCAGCCTTCTCGTAACTGTCGTCCACGCCGTCGCGGCGCATGAACGGATTGTCGGGAATCCACATCACACCGCCGGAGCGGGCCGTCGTGCCCCCGACCAGATCGGTCTTTTCCAGGATGAGGACACTCTTGCCCGCCGAGCGCATCAGCAAGCCGGCACACATGGAGCCGCCACCACTGCCCACCACGACAAGATCCACCATCTCGTCAAATCCGCTCATGCACCCTCCCCAGATTCCGTTCCGTCAGCTCGTGGGTCCAGTTTCGACGTCGCTCGAGGAGAAATCCACGGCCTCGCTCTGCGATGTAACATATATCGCTCATGGCCGGTGTCAACCAGCACCCGTCGATGACGCAGGGTGCCCGTGGCGCGTAAACTCGCACCCGCAACGACACTACCCGGAGACATTCCATGAGCGAGGCCATCGACACTCTCATCATCGCCGGTTACGGCAGGAACAACGGCGAGAAGGCGACGATTCCCTTCGTGCTCGCCAACATCGAGATCGAGGACCGGAGCAAGCGGGTCGAAGTGGTGCTGATGTTCGATGCCGCACCGCTCGCTCTCAACGGCGCTGCCGACGGCTTCAGTATCGGCCCGCCTTTCGAGACCCACGACCTGGCGACGCGCATGCGCCTGTTCATGGAAGGTGGCGGCATCCTCAACGTCTGCACACCGTGCCTCGTCCATCGCGGCATCGACAACGAGCCGACGCTGGACGGCATCGTGCGGATCAACGGCCGCGTCGTGATGGAGAAAAAGGACCGTGCGAACCGGATCCTGAGCTTCGCCTGATCGCCCGGGGCGCCGCGACGTGCAGCCGGCGCACCGTCACGGGTCGAAGACCTTACCCGGGTTCATGATCGCCGCTGGATCGAACACGCGCTTGATCTGCCGCAGTGCCTCGATTTCCGCCGGGCTGCGCGTGTAGTGCAGGATGTGCTTCTTCAGCAGGCCTACGCCGTGCTCGGCGGAGATGCTGCCGCCGCAGTCGCGCACCAGGGCGGCGATCCCGTGCGTGACGCGCTCGCAGAGCGCTGCGAAGTCCGCGCCGGCCATGGTCTCGGGCTTGAGCACGTTGAGATGCAGGTTGCCGTCGCCGACGTGGCCGTACCACACCACCTCCAGCCCGCGGTACTCGCGCTCGACCAGCGCCTGGGCGCGTTCGATGAATGCGCGAAGCACCGGGATGCGCAGCCCGATGTCGTTCTTGTAGGGCAGCCAGCGCGCCAGCGTTTCGGACATCGATTCGCGCAGCAGCCACAGTTCGCGCGCCTGCGCGAGGGTCTGGCTGAGCACGCCGTCGAGCACCCAGCCCGCCTGCACGCACTGTTCGAACAGCCGCATGACCTGATCGGGCGCGTCCGCGCCCTGGTGCTCGAATTCGAGCAGTACGTAGAACGGCGCCTCAGCACCGAGCGGCGCCTTGCGCTGCAGGCGCTCCAGCACCCGCTCCAGGCCGTTGTGGCCGAAGAACTCGAAGGCGTCCAACCTGATGGCGCGCGTGAACACGCGCAGCACGTCCATGATCGAGGCGAAGTCGCGCACCGCGAGCAGCATCACGTCGAGCGGACCCGGGGCGTTGCGCAGCGCCAGCGTCGCGCTGGTGATGATGCCGAGTATGCCTTCGGAGCCGATGAACAGGTGACGCAGGTCCGGGCCGGTGTTGTTCTTCACCAGGCCGCGGTTCAGTTCGAGCACCTCTCCCCGTCCGTCGACCACCTCGAGGCCCAGCACCTGGTCGCGCGTCATGCCGTAGCGGATGACCTTGATGCCGCCGGCGTTGGTCGCGATGTTGCCGCCGATATGGCTGGATCCCGCCGAGGCGAAATCGACGGCATACAACAGGCCGTGCGCCGCCGCGTGCTGCTGCAGCGCGGCCGTGATCATGCCGGCCTCGACGGTGATCGAACGTTCTTCGGGGTTGAATTGCAGCAGCCGGTTCATCCGCTCCAGCGAGACCACGACTTCGCCCCGCGCCGCCACCGCGCCGCCGCTGAGACCGGTGCGCCCACCCGAGGGCACCAGCGCGATTCGGTGCTCGCGCGCGAGGCGCACGATCGCCTGCACCTGCGCCGTGCTGCCCGGGCGCACCACGCAGCACGGCGCTGGCGGCACCAGCGTGGTGCGGTCCATGCCATAGCGTGCGCGCGCCTCGTCGTCCTCGAGCACGTGAGCCGCGCCTGACACGTCGCGCAATGCACGAATCACATCAGCGTTCGTCAAAGTCATGGAACCCGTATACCTGACAAGCCTGTAATGCCGCCTGGCCCTCACGTCGCCTTATAGTGACCGGGCAAACCCAACCGTCCGATGGAGAATAACAAATGGATCGCAGGGACTTCATGCTCGGCGCGGCGGCAATCGGCGGGGCCTCCGCGCTGATGGGGCAAGCGGCGGTAGCATCGCCGGCCGTACCCGCCGCGGCCGCGACGGCCAGCACCACGGCGATGCAGGCTCTGCTGCGCAACATCGGCGAATTGCAGGCGCAGTACCTGAGTCCTGCCTACGGCATCACGTCGGCCGCGGATATCGCCGAGGGCCAGCGCCTGGTGCTGCACCTGCTGAACACCGCACTGAACTTCTGGCTCGAGGCCGACCCGGAGCATCCGGTGTGGACGTCTTATACCCAGCCATCGCGCAAACTGCTCGGCGACAACCCGGACGCGCTGTATTACTTCGCAGCGGTGCGCGGCGATCGCAGCTATCGCATCCGCGGCAACCTGGCCGGCGCGACTTTCACCTCGTTCACCGTCGAGGGCGGCAGCGGCGCGGGCAACGCGGCGGGAAAGTCAACCGCGGCACTCGACGACATGGACATGCAGGTGGACCAGGACGGCAACTACGAGATCATCGCCAGCACGACGCGCCCGGCCAGCGGCAACTGGCTGCCACTGGCGGGCGATTCGGGGCAGATCACCACGCGGCACTACTACGAGACCCGCAACAACATCGTGAACCAGACCGCCTTCCAGGTGCCGCTGCGCATCGAGGCGATCGACGCGTTGCCGCTGGCGCCGGCGCCTGGCGATGCGGAGATCGCGCGGCGCATAGACACCGTGAGCCGATTCGTCGGTGCGATGCTGGCGATGACCGTGGCGAGCTCCGCGGCGGGAAATGCGGCGCCTTCCTGGTTCTCGAAGGTGCCCAACAGCTTCAACGCGCCCGGCAAGTGGGTCAGCGAAACCGGTTACGGCAACCTGCACGCGCACTATGCCGCCGCTCCCTTCGTGCTGATGCCCGACGAGGCGCTGCTCATCGAGGGCGAACTGCCACAGTGCCGCTTCGCGAACCTGGTGCTGTGGAACCGCTACATGCAGACCTTTGACTACACGCGGCGCCAGGTCTCGCTGAACCGCGCACAGATGGCGTTCGATGCCAACGGGCATTACACGCTGGTGCTGGCGCACCGCGACCCAGGCCTGCCCAACTGGCTGGATACCGAGGGGCGCGTGAGCGGCATCATGTACTGGCGTTTCCTGCTCGCCAGCGGCACCGTGCCCACGCCGCGCGCCCGCGTGGTGAAGTTCGCCGAGATCGCGAAGGCGTGAAGCACTCCGTACACGGCCCCGCATACCGCGCGGCATCGCGATGAGCGTCGCGCCCCGGGCGCGCCTGCCCATCCGGGCGCTGAACGGCCTGCTCGGCCAGCTGCCGCGCGCCTCGCTCTCCCCCGCGGCGCTGATCGACCGCGCCCGGCGGCGGACCGGGCTCACCGACTTCGGCCCGGACGGGCCATACGACGAAGCGCTCACGGTCCTGTGCAATGCCCTGGAGCATGAGGCCGCCCTGACGCCGCTCGGTCGCTTGCTCGCGCGCCAGATGCTCGTGCAGGCGCTGGCATGCCAGCTCCAGCTGCAGGACTGGTTGCGTCGCGAACCCGCGATCCTCGAGGCGCCGATCCGGCATCCGCTCGTGATCGTGGGAATGCCACGTACCGGCACCTCGATACTGCACGAACTGCTCGCGTTGGATTCGTCGAACCGCTGCCCGTCGACGTGGGAGGTGGCGCATCCCTTCCCGCCGCCTGAAAGCGCGAGCTATGCCGGCGATCCGCGCATCGCGCGCCACGCGCGTGAGCTGCGCATCTCCGAGTACCTCATGCCCGGCGTGCAGAACATGCACCGCATGGGAGCCGCGCTGCCGCAGGAGTGCGTGGCCATCACCGCGCAGGTCTTCGTCAGCATGCAGTACAACACCATCTTCCACGTGCCCTCCTACACCCGCTGGCTGGAGCACGGCGCCGACCACGTGCGCAGCTACCGCTACCACCAGCGCTTCCTGCAGTACCTGCAATGGCGTCACCGCGGCGAGCGCTGGGTGCTGAAGTCGCCGGCACACCTGTGGACGCTCGAGGCGCTGCTGCAGGTCTACCCTGACGCGTGCCTGGTGCAGACGCACCGCGATCCGCTGCGCATCGTGTCCTCGCTGGCGAGCATGCTGCCGACCCTGCGCGGTGCCTATACGCGCGCCGCCGATCCGCAGTCCGTGGCGCGGGAATGGTCGCGCAACTGCGCCAGCGCGCTGGATGCCTCGGTGGCCTCGCGCCGTGCCGGCACGATCCCCCCGCCGCGGGTCTGCGACATCCAGTTCCGCGAGTTCATGCGGAATCCGGTGGCCGAAGTGCGGCGCCTCTACGCGCAGTTCGATATCCCGTTCCGTCCGGACTTCGAAGCGGCAATCCGTCGTTACCTCGCGGAGAACCCAGCGAGCAAGCACGGCGGGCACCGCCATGCCTTTGCCGACACCGGCCTCGATCCCGTGCAGGAGCGGCAGAGGGTCAGCGACTACCAGGGCTACTTCGCCGTGCCCTCGGAAGACTGAGGGGCCGTATCAGGGCCGCGAATCAGCGGACTTGTCGGCGAGGTAGAGTCCGAATCCCGGGTTGCGCACGTCGGGCACGATCACCTCCTGGCGGGCGACCAGCGCGAGGGTGTTCATCATCTCCGCCATCCGGTTCGGCAACATGTGCTTGCGCAGGGCGAACTGCTGGCGACGCTCCACGCCTTCCGTACCCATCTCGTCGAAGCGCCTCAGCGCCTCGTCTATCGCGGGTCGGATCGTCGACAGGACCAGGTCGTCCACGCGGACGATGCCGAGTTCACGCTGGACCTGCGGCGGAATCACCCGGTCAAAATCCCGGATGATCGAGGGCACCACCGGAATCTGTCCGGCGAGCAGCGCATCGAATACCCGGGTCGAGAGATCCTTGTCCACCGGCACGATCACGGTAGCCTTGTAACGCAGCCACTCGAGAAGGCGCTCCCTGCGCGTTTTCCTGAAATAGCGTGACCTGTCCTGGGCGGGCATCAGCAGCACGTGCGCATTGCCGCAGCTGGCCGCAAGTTCACGCAGCAGGGCGCTGCGCCAGGAGAATTCGTAGTCGACGTAATTCACCAGCGCCTTGTGGATCCTGGCCGTACCGGCGCAGGAAGCGATGATTTCCCTCGCCTCGTCGGCGGTCCATTGCGCAGAGCAGGCGGCGCTCGAACCGGCAACCACGGACACCGGATTGAACAGGTAGTGGGCGATGTAGGCGTGGCTCGGGAACAGGACATCCGCCGCCAGGGCGGTCTTCAGGTTGGGCAGTTGCGCCAGGTGGTTGTCCCAGAACCACACCGCGATGATGGCCTCTTGCGGGAGCTTGCGGCGCAGGTTCCAGATCGGCACGGAAAGATCGGAACCGTGCGCGGTCAGGATCACGACGTCTGCCGAATCCACGCGTGCCGGCGGCACGTAGCGGATGGGGCCTTCACCAAAGAAGCGCTGCAGATCCGCATCCCGCCCCGGGGAGAAGTAATCGAGCGAATTCGTCTCGTGGGAGGGCATCAGCGCGAAACGCACCGGCTGCCCGGCAAGGAACACCTGTAGCCGCTGCATCAACTGATCTGCCCGGCGAACCACATGCTCCCAGTTTGTCGAGTACGTCATTTTCGGTTCCATACGGTCTGCCATTCCAGGCCGGGAAAACAGGCCTCGCTCAGGCGTTGAAATCCTCGCCCGTCACCGTCACCGGCGGCAGACCGTAAATCGACGCCGTCGCATGGCTGAGACCGTTGATTGCCTCTACGCGCGAGCCCGGGCGCATGGCGCCAACCAGCGCGCGGTTGTGCTCTCCGGCGACCCACAATGGCCCGCGCCCGAGAAATGCCAGCCCCTCATCGGCTACGTCCCCGGGCTGCATGATGCCGGGATAGCCACGAAAACTGTCGCGACTTGCAAGCATGCTCGGGGTCAGCGTGGCGCCCACCACCAGGCACATCGCATCGACGCCTGCGGGTTTCAACTCGTGCCACAGGCCCTCGGCGAGCACCATGTCGAAGGACTTGGTGGCGTTGTAGACCGCGATGTACGAGCCGCCCGACATCGCGGCCATCGACGACAACAGCATGATGCCGCCGCGCCCGCGCTCGCGCATGCGCTTGCCGAAGTGATGCGCCAGCAGCACCGGGCCGCGGCAGTTGAGCGAAATCATGCCGATCGCGGCTTCGGCCGGACGGTCGAGAAAGTGGACGGCGCCATGCGCGGCACCGGCGTTGTAGACCAGCAGGCCGACCTCGATGTCGTCCGTCGCCTGGCGGATCTCACCCATCATCGCCTCGGAGGTGAGATCCTCCACGACGCAGCGAGCATCGACGCCGTAGCTGCGGCGCAACTCATCGGCGAGCGCCGCCAGCACCGTGGCGCGCCGTGCGACCAGGACCACGTTGATACCGGCGCCAGCCAGGCGATGCGCAAAGGCCTCGCCGATACCGTCCGAGGCGCCGGCGACCAGTGCCCACGGACCGTAGCGATCACTGAACCGGGTGGACAGACTCATGGCGCGGGCTTCCTCTTGCCGGGAAGGATGTTCATCTGTTTGCAGATGATGCCGAGCATCACCTCGTCGGCACCGCCGCCGATCGAGGTCAGGCGCGAGTCGCGGTACGCGCGGGCGACCGGATTGTCCCACATGAAACCCATGCCGCCCCAGTACTGCAGACAGCCATCGCTGACCTCGCGCGCCAGGCGCCCGACCTTCAGCTTCGCCATCGAGGCCTTCGTCGTGACGTCCTCGCCGTTGATATAGCCCTCGACGGCATCGTAGGTGAGCGCGCGCAGCGCCTCTACCTCGGTCTGCAGCTCCGCGAGACGGTAGTGCACGACCTGGTTGTCGAGGATGGACTGCCCGAAAGCCTTGCGCCCGCGCGTGTACTCGATGGTCGCATCGATGCAGGCCTCCATGGCCTTCAGGCCACCGGCAGCCGCGAACAGCCGCTCTTCCTGGAACTGCAGCATCTGGTAGACGAAACCCGCGCCCTCCTCCCCGATGCGATAGCGCTGCGGCACGCGCACGTTGTCGAAAAAGATCTGCGCGGTATCCGACGAGCGCATGCCCAGCTTGTCGAGGCGCGGCGAGAAGGAGATTCCCGGCAGCTTCGTCGGCACAATGATCAGCGATTTGTTCAGGTGCGGCTTGCCCTCGCTGGTGTTGGCGAGCAGGCACAGGAAGTCGGCCTGCGTCGAATTGGTGATCCACATCTTGCTGCCGTTGATCACGTAGTCGTCACCGTCCTTCACGGCGCGCGTGGTGATCGCCGCGACGTCCGAGCCGGCCCCCGGCTCGCTCACCGCGATCGAGGCGACATATTCGCCGCTGATCGCAGAGGCGAGGAATTCCCGTCGCAGCTCGTCGCTGCCGAACTTGGCGAGCGCCGGCGTGGCCATGTCGGTCTGCACCCCGATGCCCATGCCGACCCCGCCCGACCTTATGCGCCCGAGCTCCTCGGAAAACACGATCTGGTAGCTGTAATCGAGCCCCAGGCCGCCGCATTCCACGGGCTTCGCGATGCCGAGCAGCCCGAGCGCGCCCATCTTGCGGAACACCTCGTGCGCCGGGAATATCCCGGCTGCCTCCCACTCGTCGGCGTGCGGGTTGATCTCGGCGTCAATGAATTTCGCCGTCGTGGCGCGTATCGCTTGGTGCTCTTCGGTAAAACGCATCTGTGACTCCCTCGTGGATAGGCATGAATGCCGACGACTTCAGAATCCGAACTGGCGCGCCGCGAGATCGCGCATGATCTCCTCGGAGCCGCCGCCGATCGCGTTCACGCGCACCTCGCGGTAGATGCGCTCGACGCGGTTACCGCGCAGGTACCCCGCGCCACCGAGCACCTGCATCGCCTCGCGCGCGCAGAACTCCATGGTCTCGCTGGCCTGTACCTTGAGCAGCGCGATGTCGCCGGGCTGCACCGTGCCGTCGACGATCTGGCGCGAGCACATCTGGATGTAGGCCTGCGTGGCGTTGATGCGCTGTTTCATCATCGCGATCTTGTGGCGGATGACCTGGTGGTCCGCGAGGCGCTTGCCGAAGGTGCGCCGCTCGCGCGCCCAGTTCACGGCCTCCTCCAGGCATACGCGCGCAAACGCTTCCATGCCCACCGCCATCGCCATGCGCTCGTGGTTGAAGTTCGCCATCAGCACCAGGAAGCCCATGTTCTCGGGACCGAGCAGGTTCGCCGCCGGCACGCGCACCTCGTCGAAGTGGATCGTCGCGGTGTCCGAGCACCACCAGCCCTGCTTGCGAGCCAGCGGCGTGCGCGCCACGCCGGCGCTGTCGGCCGGTATGAGCAGCACCGAGATGCCGCGTCCGCCCTCGCCCCCCGTGCGCACGGCGGTGGTAAACCAGTTCGCGCCCATACCGCCGGAGATGAATGTCTTGGCGCCGTTGACGATGTAGTGCTCGCCGTCGCGCCGCGCGGTGGTCTGGATGTTGGCGACGTCCGAGCCGCCCGAGGGTTCGGTGATCGCCAGCGAGATGCGCTTCTCGCCGCGCAGGATCGGCGGGATCACCGCCTCCTTCAACGCGTCGCTGGCGAAATTCACCACGGGCGGCAGCCCGATGCCATGCACCAGAAGCGTGCTGTTGATGCCGCCGAGGCTGGTGCGCGCGAGCTCCTCGGCGACGATGTTCAGGTGGTAGATGTCGATGCCCTCGGCGGTGCCGCCGTAGGCCTCCGGGTATCCGAGCCCGAGCAACCCGATCGCGGCCGCCTTCGGCCACAGCTCGTCGGGAATGCGGCAGGCCTCGTCCCACTCATCGACGTGGGGCATGATCTCGCGGTCGATGAAGCGGCGCAGCTGCGTGCGCCACTCCTCGTGCTCGGGGCGAAGGTTGGGATCGCGCAGGCGCGCGCTGTCGAAATCGAGCGACATGGTTCAGTTTCCTCGTACAAACACGGAGCGAATTTCTTTCATGGCATGAGCGCGCCCGGCCGGCCTCAGCCGATGCGGAAGATGATGTGCTCTTCCCAGGCGTCCTCGGGCACGGCGGCCTCCGGCAGCATCTGGCCGGCGCGCGAGACGCCGGCACGATGCACCGCGCCGCGATCGCCGCAGACCAGGTGGTGCCAGGGGGGCAGTTCGTCGCCCTGGGCGATCAGGCGGTAGGCGCAAGTCTCGGGGAGCCAGCGGTAGGCATCGGCATCGCCGGGCGTGAGCGCGATGCAGTCGGGCACGTACTCCTGGCGCCGCGCGTAGTTGCTGCACTGGCAGCTCTCCAGGTCGAGCAGTTTGCAAGCCACATTGGTGTAGTAGACCCGTCGCGTGTACTCGTCCTCGAGCTTCTGCAGGCAGCACAGCCCGCAGCCATCGCACAACGACTCCCATTCTTGCCGATTCAGTTGATCGAGGGTCTTGCTGCTCCAGAAGGGTGCGGCGCGGGCGGCCATCGGGGGAATCCATCTGCGGTATCGAGGTGCGCATGTTAGCGGTTGGCAGCCGCAAAGGCTTTATGTACTGTATATACATACAGATAACGCCCGGCCGCGTCCCGAAGATGTCCTACGCCGAACTGCACTGCGTCAGCAATTTCAGCTTCCTGCGCGGCGCCTCGCACCCCGAGGAGCTGGTCGCCGAGGCCGCGCGGCAGGGCTACCGCGCGCTCGCGATCACCGACGAGTGCTCGCTGGCCGGCGTGGTCAAGGCCCACGTGGCGGCGCGCGAGCACGGCCTGCACCTGATCATCGGCGCCGAGTTCCACCTCGACGGCGAACTGCTGCTGGTGCTGCTGGCGCCCGACCGCCGTGCCTACGCCGAGCTCTCGGGCCTGATCACGCTGGCGCGCCGGCGCAGCCCCAAGGGCGAATACGCGGTGCAGCTGCGCGACTTCGAGGTGAACGCGCGCCACTGCCTGGCGATCTGGCTGCCGGGCGCCGCCGCGATCGAGCCCCTGCAGCGCCAGGGCGAGGCACTCGGCACCCTGTTCGCCGGGAGGCTCTGGCTCGGGGTCGAACTGCTGCTCGGCGCCGACGAGCAGCAGCGCTACCTGCGCCTCTACCAGCTCGCCTCCCGGCTCGGCTTGCCGATGGTCGCCTGCGGCGGGGTCGAGATGCACGTCGCGCAGCGCAAGGCGCTCGCCGACACGCTGTGCGCGATCCGCCTGAACACCCCGGTGCAGCAACTGGGCACGCGCCTTGCCGCCAATGCCGAGCGCCACCTGCGCGCGCTCGAACAGCTGCGCCGCCTCTACCCGGCGGCGCTGCTGGCCGAAAGCGTGCGTATCGCACAGCGCTGTTCCTTCACGCTCGGGGAACTGCGCTACGAGTACCCCGAGGAAGTCGTGCCGCCGGGCATGACGCCGGCGGCCTGGCTGCGCCGGCTGGTGCTCGCGGGCGCGCAGCAGCGCTGGCCCGACGGCGTGCCGCCGCGCGCGCAGGCGCTGATCGAGAAGGAGCTCGTACTGATCGCCGAGCTTGCCTACGAATACTATTTCCTTACCGTGCACGATCTCGTGCAGTTCGCGCGCGGCAACGGCATCCTGTGCCAGGGCCGCGGCTCGGCGGCCAATTCCGCCGTGTGCTACTGCCTGTTCATCACCGAGGTCGACCCGGATCGCAGCGCCGTGCTGTTCGAGCGCTTCATCTCGAAGGAACGCAACGAACCGCCCGACATCGACGTCGACTTCGAGCACGAGCGGCGCGAGGAAGTCATCCAGTACATCTACCGCAAGTACACGCGCGAACGCGCCGCGCTCGCCGCGACCATCATCAGTTATCGCCCGCGCAGCGCGGTGCGCGACGTGGGCAAGGCGCTGGGGCTCGATCCGCTGTTCGTCGAGCAGCTGGCGAAGTCGCTGTCGTGGTGGGACCGCCACGGCGACCTCGCGCGGCGCTTCGAGGAGGAGAATCTCGCCGCCGCGAGCAGCATGGCCGGGCATTTCATGCGCCTGGTGCACGAGATCCTCGGCTTCCCGCGCCACCTCTCGCAGCACGTCGGCGGCTTCATCATCACGCGCAGCCCCATCTCGGCGCTGGTGCCGGTCGAGAACGCCGCGATGATGGATCGCACCGTGATCCAGTGGGACAAGAACGATATCGAGGCGCTGGGTCTGCTGAAGGTCGACATCCTCGCGCTCGGCATGCTGAGCGCGCTGCGCCGCAGCTTCGCGCTGATCCGCAGCGCCCACGGCGTGGAGATCGACATGAGCCGCATCCCGGCCGAGGACCCCTGCACCTTCGCGATGCTCGCGCGCGCCGACAGCGTGGGCGTGTTCCAGGTCGAATCGCGCGCGCAGATGGCGATGCTGCCGCGGCTGAAGCCGCGCACCTTCTACGACCTGGTGATCGAGGTGGCGATCGTGCGCCCGGGGCCGATCCAGGGCGACATGGTCCACCCCTACCTGAAGCGTCGCCAGGGACTCGAGCCCGTCACCTATCCCAACGAGGAGGTTCGCGCCGTGCTGGAACGCACACTGGGCGTGCCGATTTTCCAGGAGCAGGTGATCAAGCTCGCGATGGTCGCGGCCGGGTTCAGCGGCGGCGAGGCCGACCAGCTACGCCGCGCGATGGCAGCCTGGAAACGCAACGGCACGCTCGCCGCCTTCGAGGACAAGGTCATCAACGGCATGCTCGCACGCGGCCACAGCCGCGAGTTCGCCGAGCGCCTGTTCAACCAGATGAAGGGCTTCGGGGACTACGGTTTCCCCGAGTCGCACGCGGCGAGCTTCGCGCTGCTGGCCTACGCCTCGGCCTGGCTGAAGTGCCACTACCCGGCTGCCTTCTGCTGCGCGCTGCTGAACAGCCAGCCGATGGGCTTCTACTCACCCTCGCAGCTGGTGCAGGACCTGCGCCGCCACGGCGTCACGGTGCTGCCTGTCGACGTGGACCGCAGCGAGTGGGACTGCACGCTGGAGACGCGCGACGGGCAAGACCCCGCACTGCGGCTCGGCCTGCGCCAGATCAGCGGCTTCAACGCCGCCGCGGCCGGGCGCATCATCGCCGCGCGCCGGCACCGGGCCTTCGACGACCTGCACGACCTCGCGCGCCGCGCGCTGCTCGATCGCGGCGAGCTGGACCTGCTGGCCGGCGCCGGCGCGCTGGGGCGCCTCGGCGGCCACCGCCACCAGGCGCACTGGCAGGCCGCGGCGATCGAGGAGCCCCGCCCCCTGTTCGACCGCGCCGAGAGCGCCGCCGCGCAGCTGCTGCACGATGCGGTCGAGCTGCCCGCGCCCGGGGAAGCCGAGGACCTGGTGCAGGACTATCGCAGCATCGGGCTCACGCTGGGGCGCCATCCGCTGGCGCTGCTGCGTACGCGAGCGCCCTTCGCGGGCTGCCGCAGCGCGCACCAGTTGCAGGCGCTGAACAGCGGCCGTTTCGTGCGCGTGGCCGGACTGGTCACCGGCCGCCAGCGCCCCGGCACCGCGAGCGGCGTTCTGTTCCTCACGCTGGAGGACGAGACCGGCAACATCAACGTCGTGGTGTGGCGTGACCGCCAGGAGCGCTTTCGCAAGGCGCTGCTGCGCGGGCAACTGCTGCTGGTGAAGGGCGTGATGGAGAGCCGCGACAGTGTGATCCACGTGATCGCGGGCGAGATCCTCGACCACAGCGCCGCGCTGGGCGCGCTGCAGACGCGCTCACGCGATTTTCACTGAGATCCGCGACGCTTGCGCGGGAGGCTGAACTCCCCCATCAGCGCCGCGTGGTCCGAGAGCTCGCGCCAGGGCCCGGCACTGAGACGCTGGCACGAGAGCGGCCGCACCCCGCGATAATAGATCCGGTCCATCGCGAGCAGCGGCTGCCAGACCGGGAAGCTGCGCGCATGCCGCCCCTCGAGCTCGAGGAACAGCTCGTCCACCCCGAGGCTGGCGTGCAGGTGGCGCCCGGCGCGGCGGCGCCAGTCGTTGAAGTCGCCGGCAATGATCAGCGGCTCGTCGTGCGGCACGTGCGACTCGATGCGTTCGGCGAGCGTCTCGAGCTGGCCGCGGCGCTCCTGCTCGAGCAGCCCGAGGTGCACGCACAGCGTGTGCAGGCGAAAGCCGCTCTCGGGGATCTCGATCACCCCGTGCAGGATGCTGCGGCTGGAGCGGGGAAAAAGCGCGACGTTGATGTTTTCCCAGCGTACGAATGGAAACTTGCTGAGGATCGCGTTGCCGTGATCGCCCTTGCGATAAATGGCGTTGCGCCCGTAGGCGTAGTGCGGCCAGGACTGGTCGGCGAGATACTCGAAATGCGGCTGTTCGGGATAGCTGTAGCGCCCCTCGTGGCGGGCATGGCCGCTGTGGCGGCCATGGATCTCCTGCAGGAACACGAGGTCGGCGCCCGTCTCGGCGATCAGCGCCCGCATACCCTCGAGGACGAAACGGCGGTTGCCGGAGCAATAGCCCTTGTGGATGTTGTAGGTGAGTATGCGCAGCTGTCGCGTCAAGCGTTGGTGTCCAGGGCCATGTCGTGCACGGGACCGACCATCGCCTCGCCCCCCCCGGCATCGACCGCGCCGACCGCGTAGATTCCGGCCTGGTGGATGGCGAACTCCTCGCGCAACCCGGGCCCGATGGCGCGCGCACCCGCAATGCAGCAGCAAAGCAGCGGGAGGCCGAGGGCCGATGCACGCATGGAGGAATTCCCGTAGAGGCAAGCGGGGCGGATGCTAGCGAAAAGGGCTGCGCAGGGCCAGGCTGCGCCCCCTGATGACGGAGGCCCGGAGGGAGCGCCGGGACCGTGCAAAGTCCCTGCCAATGGTGGGCAGGCAAAAAACTTTGCCACTACATGTTGTGTTTTGACACACCTCCATTACACTGCATCTTGAGTTTTGATTCCCCGAACGCACCATCACGTCATCTGCCGATGAGGGGGATTTTCATGCGTCGGGAGCGGCCAACCGGAAAAAAACTCTCGCAAAATCAACCGGCCAAGAACACGAGCGAGGCGCACATGTCCATAGAAGCACTCAAGGTCAGAACCACCAGTCGCAGCGCGGAGGTCCCCGCGGCCCTGCAACCGGCCTCGGAAGATATCTGGGACCGCAAGTACCGCCTGAAGGACAAGGCGGGCAACCCGCTCGACGAGACCATCGACGGCACCTATCGCCGGGTGGCACAGGCGCTGTCCGAGGTCGAATCCGAGGAATTGCGCCAGCACTGGTACGAGCGTTTCGTGTGGGCCCTGCGCAATGGCGCGATCCCGGCCGGGCGTATCATTTCCAACGCCGGCGCCCAGGAGCACAAGCCCGCGACCTCGACCATCAACTGCACCGTCTCCGGCACCATCGAGGATTCGATGCTCGGCATCCTCGAGAAGAACCTCGAGGCGGGCCTGACGCTGAAGGCCGGTTGCGGCATCGGCTACGAGTTCTCGACGCTGCGCCCCAAGGGCGCCTATGTCTCGGGCGCCGGGGCCTACACCAGCGGCCCGCTGTCGTTCATGGACATCTTCGACAAGATGTGTTTCACCGTGTCCTCGGCCGGCGGGCGCCGCGGGGCGCAGATGGGCACCTTCGACATCAGCCACCCGGACGTGGTCGAGTTCATCCGCGCCAAGCGCGAGAACGGCCGCCTGCGCCAGTTCAACCTGTCGCTGCTGGTGACCGAGGAGTTCATGCAGGCGGTGGCGCGCGACGAGGACTGGC
This sequence comes from Gammaproteobacteria bacterium, assembly GCA_016718385.1. Taxonomy (GTDB): domain Bacteria; phylum Pseudomonadota; class Gammaproteobacteria; order Pseudomonadales; family UBA5518; genus UBA5518. The sequence continues at coordinate 155,245 of JADKDK010000002.1, read as the reverse complement.
CCCTGTCCTTCCCGATCTCCGCCAAGGAACTCGAGGACGGCGACTACGACATCGGCAACAGCGACGAGGTGATCTGGCGGCATTTCCCGCACGCCAGGGGATACGTCAGCGACGCCGAGGGGCGCGTCGCCTGCCGGATCTACAAGAGCGTGAAGGCGCGCAAGCTCTGGAACGTCATCATGATCTCGACCTACGACTTCGCCGAGCCGGGCTTCATCCTGATCGACAAGGTCAACGAGCAGAACAACAACTGGTTCTGCGAGAACATCCGCGCCACCAACCCCTGCGGCGAACAGCCCCTGCCGCCCTACGGCAGCTGCCTGCTCGGCTCGGTGAACCTCACCCGCTTCGTGCAGGCGCCGTTTCGCGAGGATGCCCGCTTCGACTGGACCACCTTCCGCGAGGTGGTGGCGGTGTTCACGCGCATGCTCGACAACGTGGTGGAGATGAGCGGCCTGCCGCTCGAGCAGCAACGCCACGAGATCGAGAACAAGCGCCGCCACGGCATGGGCTTCCTCGGCCTCGGCTCCACCCTGACGATGCTGCGCATGAAGTACGGCAGCGCCGAGGCGGTGGAGTTCACCGAACGCGTCTCGCGCGAGCTCGCGTTGACGGGCTGGCGCACCGGGCTCGAGCTGGCGCGCGAGAAAGGACCCGCGCCGATCATGAACGAGGCGTTCACGGTGACGGCGGAAATGCTGGCAAAACGCCCGGAAATGGTGCGTGACGGCTTCAAGATCGGCGATCTCGTGCCCGGACGTATCCTGCACGCGCGCTACAGCCGCTACATGCAGCGCGTCGCCTCGGTGGAACCGGAGCTGGTGGAAGCGCTTGCCCAGGAGGGCTGCCGCTTCACGCACCACTCCTCGATCGCACCGACCGGCACGATCTCGCTGTCGCTCGCCAACAACGCCTCGAACGGCATCGAGCCGAGTTTCGCGCACCAGTACTCGCGCAACGTCATCCGCGAGGGCAAGAAGTCCAAGGAGAAGATCGACGTGTATTCCTTCGAGCTGCTGGCCTACCGCGAGCTGGTGAACGCGCGCGCCACGCCGTACTCGGGCGATCCCGATGAACAGCTGCCGGAGTACTTCCTCACCAGCGAAGACATAGCCCCGAAGGAGCACGTCGACATCCAGGCGGCCTCGCAGAAGTGGATAGACTCGTCGATCTCCAAGACCATCAACGTGCCGACCGACATCCCGTTCGAGGACTTCAAGGACGTTTATTTCTACGCCTACCAGAACGGCCTGAAGGGCTGCACCACGTTCCGCTTCAACCCGGAAGCCTTCCAGGGTGTCCTGGTCAAGGAAAAGGACCTCGAGAAGACGACCTACCAGTTCAAGCTCGAGGACGGCACCACCGTAGAACTGAAAGGCAACGAGGAAGTGGAGTACGACGGCGAGATGCACACCGCCGCGAACCTCTTCGAGGCCATCAAAGAAGGCTACTACGGTAAATTCTGAGGAGCACCCGCAACATGACCGTCAAGATTGCCAAGCGCATCGTGGGCTACAAGGTCCTGGAGGCCGTGCCGGAGAAACCGGCCGTGGCCGAGGAGCTCGAGCGCGCGATCGAGAGCATGAACGAGAACGTCTCGCGCCCCGAGACGCTGCCCGGCGCCACCTACAAGCTCAAGACACCGCTCTCGGAGCACGCACTGTACGTCACGATCAACGACATCGTGCTGAATCCGGGCACCGCGCACGAGCAGCGCCGCCCCTACGAGATCTTCATCAACTCGAAGAACATGGACCACTTCCAGTGGGTGCTCGCGCTCACGCGCGTGGTATCGGCCGTGTTCCGCAAGGGCGGTGACTGCACCTTCCTGGTCGAGGAGCTGAAGGCGGTATTCGACCCCAAGGGCGGCTATTTCAAGAAAGGCGGCCGTTTCATGCCCTCGCTGGTCGCCGAGATCGGCGAGTGCATCGAGAGGCACCTGATGGACATCGGGATGATCCAGCCGGCGGAGATCCCCGAGCACACCAAGCGGATCATGGACGAGAAGCGGGCACAGTTCGAGGCGCGCAGCCTGAACGCCCCCCCGCCCCCGAGGAGCGCAACCCCTACCCCGCTGGCGCGCAGCTGTGCAACAAGTGCATGACCAAGGCCATGATCATGATGGACGGCTGCATGACCTGCCTGAGTTGCGGCGACTCGAAGTGCGGCTGAGCGCCCCCGCCGCTGCCACCGCCGGCCTCGTGCTGGCACTGGCAGCGGCCTGCTTCGCCCGCGCCGCGGACGAGGCACTTCCCGTACCTGATGCTCCCGCATCGGCGACGGAAACGACAGTTTCCGACACGCCGCCGCGGCGGCGCGCACGCAACGTGGACCTCGACGCCCCGGTGATGGAGCGTCCGGGCGAGGCCTACACGAAGCAATTCCGCCGCGACGTCGAGACCCGGTCCGATCAGGCCCAGGACGAGGCCATGCGAAGCATCGACGATGTCGACGTGGCGCATCTGCCCCAGAGCCCCATCGCACCCTTCGTGATGCTCGAGGCCGAAGTGGCCCCGGGCACCTCGGCACGCCTGGCCTGGCAGCCAGCCGAATCCTTCGAGGGCATCGAGGTGGCCACGCCGGTGCTGGTGGTGAACGGGGCCGCCGAGGGTCCGGTGCTGTGCCTGACGGCAGCGGTGCACGGCGACGAACTGAACGGCATCGAGATGGTGCGTCGCGTGCTCTACGACGTCGACCCGCAGCAGTTGCACGGCACCCTGGTCGGCGTGCCGATCGTGAATCTCATCGGCTTCAAGCGTGCCTCGCGCTACCTGTCGGACCGCCGCGACCTGAACCGGCACTTCCCGGGCAACCCGCGCGGCAGCTCGGCCTCGCGCATCGCGCACTCCTTCTTCAACCAGGTCATTTCCCATTGCACGATCCTGGTCGACCTGCACACCGGATCCTTCTACCGCAGTAACCTGCCCCAGATACGCGGCGACCTGCGTCGCCCGGAAGTGGTGCGCGTCGCCGAAGCGTTCACCTCCACCGCGATCATCCACAGCCCCGGTGCCGCGGGCAGCCTGCGCCGCGCTGCGGTCGAACGAGGCATTCCCGCCGTCACCCTGGAGGCGGGCGAACCGATGCGCCTGCAGGTCGATGAGGTCGAGCACGGGGTGCGCGGCATCTTCGCGCTGATCGACCAGCTCGGCATGTACCGCAAGCTGCGCGTCTGGGGGAACCCGGTAGCGGTGCACTACCAGTCGCGCTGGGTACGCTCCGAAACCGGCGGCATCCTGTTCGGCAAGGCCGAACTCGGACAGCAGGTAGCCGAGGGCGATCTGCTCGGCAGCGTCACCGACCCGATCACCAACATGCGCGCCGATATCGTCTCGCCCTACGACGGCCGCGTGATCGGCAAGGCCGTCGACCAGGTGGTGCTGCCCGGGTTCGCCGCCTTCCACATCGGCATCGAGACCAGCGCCGAGGACCTCTACGAGCCGCGCGCCCTGGTGCCGGCGAAGGACGAGGAGGAGGACGAGGAACGCCCCGACGTGGACCCCGAGTCGCGTGACAGCCTCGAGGATTCGTGAAAGCACGCGCAAGCTGCACTATCCTGCGTGACCGGCAGCACACGCAACAGGTTGAGACCCGATGAACCAGCTCGAACAGCTCCGCGCCTTCACCACCGTCGTCGCCGACACCGGCGACATCGGATCGCTGGCGGAATTTGCGCCCACCGACACCACCACCAATCCCTCGCTGCTGCTGCAGGCGGCGCAGAAGCCCGCCTACGCCCACCTGCTGGACGACGCGCTGGGCTTCGGCGCCCGCGTCGATGCCGGCGCACGCGACGACGCCATCATGGACAAGCTGGCGGTCAATTTCGGCCGCGAGATCCTGGCGCTGATTCCCGGGCGCGTGTCCACCGAAGTCGATGCGCGGTTGTCCTTCGACACGGGCGCCACGATCGCGCGCGCGGAGCGCCTGATCGCGCTTTACGAGGACGCCGGCATCGGCCGCGAGCGCGTGCTGATCAAGATCGCCTCGACCTGGGAGGGCATCCGCGCCGCGGCAGAGCTCGAACGGCGCGGCATTCACTGCAACCTGACCCTGCTGTTCAGCTTCGCCCAGGCCGCGGCCTGCGCCGAGGCCGGGGTGACCCTCATATCGCCCTTCGTGGGACGCATACTCGACTGGTACCGCAAGCACGAGGGACGGGACTCCTACCCCGCCGCCGAGGACCCGGGCGTGCGCTCCGTGACGCGCATCTACAATTATTTCAAGCGCAACGGCTATCGCACCCAGATCATGGGCGCGAGCTTTCGCAACAGCGACGAGATCCGCGCGCTGGCCGGCTGCGACCTGCTGACCATCGCGCCGGCGCTGATGGCCGAGCTCGCCGCGGCAAGCGCGCCACTGCAGCGCATGCTCGATCCGCGCACCGCGATGGAGCTCGGCGAGGCGAAGGCGGCGCCCACCGAGGCGGCGTTCCGCTGGCAGATGAACGAGGACGCGATGGCGACGGAAAAGCTCGCCGAGGGCATCCGCAAGTTCGCCGAGGACACGCAGAAGCTCCAGGCCTTCCTGCATCGCCGCGCGGGCGAATAAGGCCGACTATACTGTGCAGTCGACCGGCGCCGATGGGTGCGCCGACACCGCACGGACACCAGCGCAGATGCCTCAACTTCCCGCTTCCGAGCTGCCCTCACGGGATCCCCTGCTCGAAGCCCTTGTCTACGTGGCGCGCTTCCACGGCAAGCAGGTCTCGCGCGAGAGCCTGACCGCCGGTTTGCCTCTGCACGAGAACCGCATGGTGCCTTCGCTGGTCGAACGCGCCGCCGAGCGCGCAGGGCTCGAGACGCGCATCGTCGAATGCAGCCCGGAGGCGCTCGGCGGCGAGGCGTTTCCCGCGATACTGCTGCTGCGCGAAGACCAGGCCTGCGTGCTGCTCGGGCGCGATGACGGGCATCTGCGCGTGGTCGAGGCAGGCGGAACCGAGACCCGCATCACGGCGCAAGCGCTCGGGGAGCGCTACCTCGGCAACGCGATCCTCGCGCGCGTGGCCTACGGCTTCGACGAGCGCGCGCCCGAACTCGGCGGCAGCGCGCAGCGTCACTGGTTCTGGGGCGCCGTGCTGGAGCATCGCGCGCTGTACCGCGATGTGCTGCTCGCCGCCGCCATGATTAGCCTGTTCGCGCTGGCGCTGCCGCTGTTCACGATGAACGTCTACGACCGCGTGGTCCCCAACCGCGCGACGGAGACACTGTGGATGCTCGCGGCCGGCGTCGTCATCGTGCTCGGTGCCGATTTCACGTTGCGCTCGATGCGCGGCTATTTCCTTGATCTCGCCAGCAAGCGGATCGATCTGAAGCTTTCGGGCTACATCATGGAGCGCGTGCTCGGCATGCGCCTCGAGCAGCGCCCGGCCTCGGTCGGTTCCTTCGCCTCGAACCTGCGATCCTTCGAATCGGCGCGCGACTTCATCACCTCCGCCACGGTCACGGCGTTCATCGATCTGCCCTTTGCCCTGACATTCGTCATCGTGATCGGCTGGATCGCGTGGCCGATGCTGCTGCCGGTGCTGGCCGCGATGGTGCTCGTCGTGGGATACGCGGTCACGGTCGGGGCGCGCATGCACGAGTTGTCCGAGACCACCTACCGGGCCGGCGCCATGCGCAATGCCACGTTGATCGAGAGCCTGGTGGGACTCGAGTCGGTCAAGGCGCTCGGCGCCGAGGGCGTGATGCAGAGCCGCTGGGAGCGCAGCGCCGCGTACCTCGCCGATCGCGGCGCGCAGTTGCGCCTGCTCGCGAACTCCACGCTGAACGCCGCGATGCTCGCCCAGCAGCTCGCCTCGGTGTGCACGATCGTGATCGGCGTCTACCTGATATCGGCTGGCAAGCTCACGATGGGCGGGCTCATCGCGTGCTCGATGCTGGCCGCGCGCGCACTGGCACCGATGGGACAGGTGGCGGGCCTGATGACGCAGTACCACAACGCGATCACCTCGCTGGCGGCACTCGACCAGATCGTGGAAAACCCGGTCGAGCGCCCGCGCGGTGCCCACTTTCTCAGTCGCCAATCCTTTCGCGGCGACATCGAGTTTCGCGACGTCAGCTTCGCCTACCCCGGAACCGACCTGAACGCGCTGCGCGGCGTGAGCCTGCGCATCAACGCCGGCGACAAGGTTGCGATTCTCGGTCGCACCGGATCGGGCAAGAGCACGCTGCTGCGACTCATCCTCGGTCTCTACCGCCCGAGCTCCGGTGCGGTGCTGGTCGACGGCATCGATCTGCGCCAGCTGGACCCCGGCGAGTTGCGCCGCAACATCGGCTACGTGCCGCAGGATGTCATGCTCTTCTACGGCACGCTGCGCGAGAACATCACCATCGGTTCGCCGCAGATCGAGGATGCCGCGATCGTGCGCGCCACGCAGGTCGGCAACATCGCCGAGTTCGTGAACCAGCATCCGAAGGGCATCGACATGCCCGTCGGCGAGCGTGGCGAATCGCTATCCGGCGGCCAGCGCGAGGGTGTCGCGATCGCGCGCGCGGTGATCAACGATCCGCCAATCCTGCTGCTCGACGAACCCACCGGTTCCATGGACCACTCGGGCGAGGAAGCGGTGAAGGCGCAACTGCGAGAATTCGCGCGCGAGCGCACCGTGGTGATCGTCACCCACCGCACCTCGCTGCTCGACATGGTCGATCGCATCATCGTCACCGACAACGGCCGGATCGTCGCTGACGGCCCGAAGGAGAGCGTGGTCGAGGCACTGCGCCAGGGGCGCGTCGGGAGGGGCGTATGAGCGGATCGCGCATCGCCGATACGCTCAGGCGCATGGCGCGGCGCTGGATCGCCCTCAGCTCACCGTGGCTCGAGCGGGCACTCGAGCGCTGGAACCGCCCCACCCCCATCGACAGCGTCGACTGGGCCGCCGATGCACACGCCGCGCGCCTCGCGCGCGATCCCCTGCGCGCACGCACGCTGCTGCACGTCATCGTACTGGTGGTGCTGCTGCTCATCCTGTGGGCCGCCCTTGCGCGCATCGACGAGGTCACGCGGGGCGAGGCCAAGGTGGTCCCTTCACGCCAGCTGCAGGTCGTGCAGTCGCTCGATGGCGGCATTGTTTCCGAGATCCACGCGCGCGAAGGACAGGTCGTCGATGCCGGCCAACTGCTGGTGCGCATCGACGCCACGCGCTTCGCCTCGGCGCTCGGCGAAAACCGCGTGCAGCGCCTGTCACTGCTCGCCAAGACCGCTCGCCTGGCGGCGCTTGCCGAGGGCAAGCCCTTTGACGTGCCGCCGCAGGTGCTCGCCGAGGCGCCCGAGCTCGCCGCGGCCGAAACCCGCCTGTACCAGTCGAGCCTCGCCGAGCTGGAAGGCCAGACCGGCATCGCCAGGCAGCAGCTCGCCCAGCGCCGCCAGGAATTGCAGGAGACCACGGCGTTCTACCAGCAGTCGTCGCGAAACTACGAACTGGCCGCGCAGGAACTCAGCCAGACCGAGCCCCTGCTCGCATCCGGCGCGGTGTCGGAGGTGGAAATCCTGCGTCTCAAGCGCGACGTCTCGCGCCTGCGTGGCGAGCGCGAGCAGTCCGCCGCGCAGATGACCCGCGCCAGGGCGGCTATCGATGAGTCCGAACGCAAGGTCGAGCAAGTCACGCTCGACTTTCGCAACGCCAAGCGCAACGAACTCGCGGAAGCCACTGCAACGCTCAACAGCCTTGCAGAGGGCAGCGTCGGCCTGTCCGACCGCGTGAAGCAGGCCGAGGTCCGTTCGCCGGTGCGCGGCACCATCAAGCGGCTGCTGGTCAACACCGAGGGTGGCGTGGTGCTGCCGGGGCGCGACATCGTCGAGATCGTGCCGCTCGATGACACGCTGCTGCTGGAAGCGAAAATCGCGCCGCGCGACATTGCCTTTCTCAGCCCCGGCCAGCATGCGCTGGTGAAATTCACCGCCTACGATTTCGTGGTCTACGGCGGGCTCGAGGCCGAGGTCGAGAGCATCGGCGCCGACACGATCACCGACGATGAAGGCAACGCGTTCTACCTGGTGCGCGTGCGCACGAACAAGGCGATGCTGCGCGACAAGCTGCCGATCATTCCCGGCATGGTGGCCGAAGTGGACATCATGACGGGCCGGAAAAGCGTGCTAAGCTACCTGCTGAAACCCGTCTTGCGCGCCAAGCAGTACGCACTCACCGAACGATGACGCAGAGCCTTCTGATCACGACCGACCCCGAGGTGCGGGAGCGCTGGTCCGGGGCTTTCCCCGGGGCACCGTGCCTGGCTTGTGCTGCTGAAGCCCAGCCCTGGCTGGACACCGACACCATTGTCTGGTTGCACCTGCCGCACGACGACGCCGCTGCCAGGGAGTTGCTGTGGAGCAGCGCCTCGCGGCTCGCGCCGGCGCGCATCGTGGCGCTGTCCGACACCCCCTCCGACGAGCAGGCACTCGCATTGATGGAACGCGGAGCCGTGGGCTACTGCCACTCGCACGCGGGCGCTGCGATGCTGCGACAGGTCGAGACGGTGGTCAGCAATCACGGCTTGTGGGTCGGCCCCAACCTGCTGCAACGGCTCATAGCCTCTGCGCTGTCATCGGATGTGCGCAAACCCGTGGTCGCGGGACCGCTCAGCACGCTGTCGACACGCGAGCGCGAGGTGGCAATGGCGGTGAGCCGCGGCGCTAGCAACAAGGAAATCGCGCGCGAACTGATGATCACGGAGCGCACGGTCAAGGCGCACCTGAGCGCGATCTTCCTCAAGCTCGGCGTGCGCGACCGGTTGCACCTGGCGCTGATGATGCGCTCCCAGGGCACCTGAGATTCCGCTGTACCGGGCAAGAGAGACCTGAGGACACCATGCGAGGACAAGGCACTATGGCGCGTCCGCTTTCCGAGGACTGGAGGGAATGGCTGCGCCTGAACCGCGAACGCGGCTGCGCACTGGGTGAACTGTATCAGAGCGCAGCGAGTCAGGGCTTTTCCGGGGACGACATCTCCGCCGAATTGGGTGGCTACCGTCCCGCCGAGCCGGTGGAACCGGTGGCACCGCCGCATGCAGCATCCAACGACGCCTGCGGGCGCGAGGAACCGTGGTACAGCCTCTTCCACGCGCCGCTGACGCGCCCGGAGCACAAACCGAGGGCGTGGCGACTGGATACCGACCTCGCCCAGGTCTACGAGATTCCCAACCTGCTGACGCCGGAGGAATGCGAAATTCTGATGAGCGTCATCGACACCTCGCTGCAGCCTTCAACGGTCACGCGCGGACCGGCGGATTACCGCACCAGCCGCACGTGCCACATGCGCCGGGCGGATCCCGGGCTGATGAAGCAGATCGATGCGCGAATCGCGCAATTGATCGGCGTCGATCCGGCCTACTCCGAATCGATCCAGGGCCAGCGCTACGACGAAGGGCAGTACTTCAAGGCGCACACCGATTGGTTCGCACCAGACACCGAGGAATACGAGCCGCACACGAATCCGGGAGGGCAGCGCACCTGGACCGTGATGATCTGGCTGAACCGTGTGGATGAAGGCGGCGCGACGCGCTTCGAGCGCATCGGGCGCGATTTCTTTCCGCTGCCCGGCGCCGCCGTGGCGTGGAACAACTGCGACATCGACGGCAAGCCGAACCACAATACCCTGCACGAGGCACTGCCTGTGATCAGGGGCAGCAAGTACGTGATCACCAAGTGGTTCCGGGAAAAGACCGGCCGCAACGACTGACGGAACAGATTCATGTCCCCAGTGCATCCACCTCGTATCGCGGTCTGCGCGTTGCGCAAGATCGCGACCCCCACCCCCTTGCAGGCCCGCATCCTTGCCGAATACGCCCGCATGAATTTCGCGCCTGTCGGCGGTGAGGCCACCTATGACGAGGAGTACGGCGCGCGCCAGCGCGGCGGAATATCGGCCTCCGGCGAAGCAGCGCCCGATATCGCCTACGCGCCGATCAGCGGCGAACTGTTCGATGCCTGCTACGAGACCTTGACGCCCATGCTCGAGGAATGGGCCGGTTGTCCGCTCACGCGCAGTTTCGGCCACGGGATACGCAGCTACGGGCGCGGGTCGATCCTGCACCTGCACCGCGACCGCGTGGACACGCACGTGATCAGCTGCATCATCCATGTCGATGATCGCTCGGATGTGCCGTGGCCGCTCGACTTCATCGATCACGACGGCGTGCTGCATCAGGTCACGTTCACCACCGGAGAGACGCTGTTCTACGAGAGCCTCTGCCCGCACGCCCGTCTCACACCGTTCCAGGGCGACTACTACCGCAACATGTATCTGCACTGGCGGCCCACCGAGTGGGATCCGGCGCGTTACAGCGGCCTGAAATCCAAGTACGCATCGCTGCAGGAATGCCTCGCGCAATGGGGTCGATGAGGTATCTGCTTTACAAGGATTACGCCTCCGGTCTGTTCAACAACTGGATCTCCTTCGAGCTCGGGGCGGGACTTGCTCACCTGACGAAGCGTCGCCTGGTGCTTTACGGCTCGGTCGGAGAGGAACGAAGACTGCTCCACATCCGCGGCGGCAACTACCAGTACCTGCGGCCGGGTTTCAGCGCCGTGCTCGACAACAGCAGGCATCCCACGGTGTTGGACCTGATGGACACCGCGACCGTGGAATTGCTCGACTACCCTGCGTATCGCGATGCCGCGCAGGGCCTGGAGATGCTGGAAAGCGACATCAAGCTGACGCGGGCGGCCTACGTGCACGGCGCGCGGAGCGCCGAAGATGCGATGGCGCAACACGGGGAGCGCCTGGCGGAATTCCTTGCCGGCCGTGACATCCTGGTTGACCCCAACGAGGCCTCGTGGCACCTGCACGCCTGCAATCTCGGCTTTTACTCGCGATTCTTTTTCAACCCGACCCCGGAACTCGCGTCACTGCTGAAAAATATCCGACCGCGCGCGGATTACCGCAATCTCGCGGAGAAGGTTTCGCTCGCGCTGGGGCCGTTCAACGGCGTACACATCAGGCTGACAGACTTCAAACAGTTCCTGCCGCAAGGCGCGGATTATGCCGGGACGATCCTCGAGACCCTGGGAAGCACCTTCCCGCGCGACGAATTGCTGGTGATCTGCACTGACGAGTCCCACAACCGGGAATTCTTTGCGCCGATCACCGCGGCCTTCCCCCGTCATGTCTTTCTCGACGAGTTCATCGTGGGCGAATTTGCACGGGAATTCCTGGGTCTGCCGTTCACCGACGAGCAGTCGCTGGGCTTCGTGTGCAATATCGTGATGTGGGATGCGCGCGAATTCTCCGGCACGCCCGGCAGCACCTACAGCGGCATGATCCATCGGCACTGGTACTCCAGACGTCGTGCGCAGGATGCGCGTTCAGACCCTCCGTTTCGCTTCATCAACTGCGGAGAAGCAGGTAAAGGCGGCAGCGAACCCGGCTACTTCGAGAACGGCGCTTTCGTCGAGTGCCGCAAGGGAGATTTCAGCTGGACGCGTACCGCCATCCGCCGGGCGAGTGAGACCCTGTCGTGGTACCGGGAATGGCCGGAGTCCGCGATCGACTCCCGATGACCCTGGATTCCGGGCGGCGAATTGTTCTTCGGTACAGTGTCGAGTTGACCGGTCCCCGCCTACACTTTCGCTTCAGCATGCCCAACGCTTGAGCAGCCGTCGTAACAGGAGCGCGTACAAATGCCAACTGGTCAGCCCATCGCGACCGTCGTCAGACTTACCGGAGCAGCCTTTGCGCGCGACGCCGAAGGTGGCTTGCGCAGGTTGCGATTCGGCGAGACGGTTCGCGAAGGCGAGGAGATCGTCACTGAAAGTGGCGCCCGTGTCGAAATCGAGTTCTTTAGCGGCGGGACGCTGGCCATCGGTGAAAGCAGGACGATTGCGATCAGTCCCGAACTGGCGCCGGAGGAGGCGCCTGACGCCACCGAGAGCGCAGTCGATTCCGCCAGCGTGGAACAGTTGCTCCAGTCCCTGAGTGATAGTGGGGACCTCCTGGATAAGCTGCCTGCGACGTCTGCCGGATTCGACGGCGGCGTTCCTGGTGACGGGCACGACTTCGTGCGCGTTCTGCGGATCGTGGAGAGCGTAGAGCCGACTCCGTCACCCACTCCGGCGCCGACACCCGAGCCCACGCCTGCACCGACTCCGGCTCCGACACCCGAGCCCACACCGGCACCGACGCCTGCGCCGACCCCGGAACCCACGCCGGCCCCGACGCCCGAGCCCACACCGGCACCGACGCCTGCGCCGACTCCGGCTCCGACACCCGAGCCCACGCCAGCGCCGACACCGGCTCCAACACCCGAGCCCACGCCGGCACCGACGCCTGCACCGACTCCGGCTCCGACACCCGAGCCCACGCCGGCGCCAACACCTGCGCCGACACCGGCTCCAACACCCGAGCCCACACCGGCACCGACGCCTGCACCAACTCCGGCGCCGACGCCCGAGCCCACGCCGGCACCGACGCCTGCGCCGACTCCGGCTCCGACACCCGAGCCCACGCCGGCACCGACGCCTGCGCCGACGCCCGAGCCCACACCGGCACCGACGCCTGCGCCGACACCGGCCCCAACGCCCGAGCCCACACCGGCACCGACGCCTGCACCGACTCCGGCTCCGACACCCGAGCCCACGCCGGCGCCAACACCTGCGCCGACACCGGCTCCAACACCCGAGCCCACACCGGCACCGACGCCTGCGCCGACTCCGGCTCCGACACCCGAGCCCACGCCAGCGCCGACACCGGCTCCAACACCCGAGCCCACGCCGGCACCGACGCCTGCACCGACTCCGGCTCCGACACCCGAGCCCACGCCGGCGCCAACACCTGCGCCGACACCGGCTCCAACACCCGAGCCCACACCGGCACCGACGCCTGCACCAACTCCGGCGCCGACGCCGGAACCCACACCGGCGCCAACGCCTGCGCCGACTCCGGAACCCACTCCGGAGCCCACGCCTGCGCCGACTCCGGCTCCGACACCCGAGCCCACGCCGGCACCGACGCCTGCGCCGACTCCGGCTCCGACACCCGGAACCCACACCGGCACCGACCCCGGCTCCGACACCGGAACCCACACCGGCACCAACGCCTGCGCCGACTCCGGCTCCGACACCCGAGCCCACGCCAGCGCCAACACCTGCACCGACCCCGGCTCCAACGCCTGAGCCCACGCCGGCACCGACGCCTGCGCCGACGCCCGAGCCCACACCGGCACCGACGCCTGCACCGACTCCGGCTCCAACGCCCGAGCCCACACCGGCACCGACGCCTGCACCGACTCCGGCTCCAACGCCCGAGCCCACACCGGCACCGACGCCTGCACCGACTCCGGCTCCGACACCCGAGCCCACGCCGGCGCCAACACCTGCGCCGACACCGGCTCCAACACCCGAGCCCACACCGGCACCGACGCCTGCACCAACTCCGGCGCCGACCCCGGAACCCACACCGGCGCCAACGCCTGCGCCGACTCCGGAACCCACTCCGGAGCCCACGCCAGCGCCGACTCCGGCGCCAACGCCCGAGCCCACGCCGGCGCCAACGCCTGCACCGACGCCGGCACCGACTCCGGAACCCACACCGGCACCGACACCCGAGCCCACGCCGGCACCGACGCCTGCGCCGACTCCGGCTCCGACACCCGAGCCCACGCCAGCGCCAACACCTGCACCGACCCCGGCTCCAACGCCTGAGCCCACGCCGGCACCGACGCCTGCGCCGACTCCGGCTCCGACACCCGAGCCCACGCCAGCGCCGACACCGGCTCCAACACCCGAGCCCACGCCAGCGCCGACACCGGCTCCAACACCCGAGCCCACGCCGGCACCGACGCCTGCACCGACTCCGGCTCCGACACCCGAGCCCACGCCGGCGCCAACACCTGCGCCGACACCGGCTCCAACACCCGAGCCCACGCCGGCACCGACGCCGGCACCGACGCCTGCGCCGACCCCGGAACCCACGCCGGCGCCAACGCCTGCGCCGACTCCGGCTCCAACACCCGAGCCCACACCGGCACCGACGCCTGCACCAACTCCGGCGCCGACCCCGGAACCCACACCGGCGCCAACGCCTGCGCCGACTCCGGAACCCACTCCGGAGCCCACGCCTGCGCCGACTCCGGCGCCGACCCCGGAACCCACGCCGGCACCGACGCCTGCGCCGACGCCGGAACCCACGCCGGCACCGACGCCTGCACCGACTCCGGCTCCGACACCCGAGCCCACGCCGGCGCCAACACCTGCGCCGACACCGGCTCCAACACCCGAGCCCACACCGGCACCGACGCCTGCACCAACGCCGGCGCCGACCCCGGAACCCACGCCGGCCCCGACGCCCGAGCCCACGCCGGCACCGACGCCTGCGCCGACGCCGGAACCCACACCGGCACCGACGCCTGCGCCGACACCGGCCCCGACGCCTGCGCCGACCCCGGCGCCGACCCCGGCTCCAACGCCTGAGCCCACGCCGGCCCCGACGCCTGCACCGACTCCGGCGCCGACGCCCGAGCCCACACCGGCACCGACGCCTGCGCCGACTCCGGCTCCGACACCCGAGCCCACGCCAGCGCCGACACCGGCTCCAACACCCGAGCCCACGCCGGCACCGACGCCTGCACCGACCCCGGCTCCGACACCCGAGCCCACGCCGGCGCCAACACCTGCGCCGACTCCGGCTCCAACGCCTGAGCCCACACCGGCACCGACCAACCGGCGCCGACCCCGGAACCCACGCCGGCGCCAACACCTGCGCCGACACCGGCTCCAACACCCGAGCCCACACCGGCACCGACGCCTGCACCAACTCCGGCGCCGACGCCGGAACCCACGCCGGCACCGACGCCTGCACCGACTCCGGCTCCAACGCCCGAGCCCACACCGGCACCGACGCCCGCCGACACCGGCCCCAACGCCCGAGCCCACACCGGCACCGACGCCTGCGCCGACACCGGCCCCAACGCCCGAGCCCACGCCGGCACCGACACCTGCGCCGACCCCGGAACCCACGCCGGCCCCGACGCCCGAGCCCACGCCTGCACCGACACCGGAGCCCACGCCGGCGCCCACGCCGGCTCCGACGCCCGCGCCGACTCCGGAACCCACTCCGGCCCCCACGCCCGCGCCGACTCCGGCTCCGACCCCGGAACCCACTCCGGAGCCGACGCCTGCACCAACACCGGAACCCACTCCGGAACCGACGCCGACTCCAACGCCGGCACCGACGCCAACGCCCAAGGACATCTCCAATGTGGTGTTCTACCTGACCAGCGGGGACAGCCTGGTAGCGGTCAAGCTGAACTACAGCTCATCGTTGAACATCAACGACTACGCGCAGCCGGCAACCCTCGCCGCTGCGGTGGCGGCCGCTGTGAATGCCGATCCCGTCCTCGAGGGTTACTCGGTCGTCGGATACGCCATCAAGGCGGGGCTGGGGATTCACACCTTCGGGACCACCTACACCGATCTCATCCAGAACACGGGGGGTAACGACGCGCTGGCGTCGGGCACCTATGACGGTTCGGTGAATATCAGCCCGGCACAGATCGCGAGCCTTGATCCGATCGAGCTGGCGCAGCCAGCGACAGCGCTGGGCATGAGTGACGTACTCGACACGACCGCCATCGATGACGGCAACCGCCAGGCGAAGGACGACGAACCCGAGGAACGCGGCCACAGGGCCTCCGGCAAGGACGATGTCGCCGGCGGAGCTAGTGAACTGCTGTCGGATGACAGCGGAGACAACCTGTTCGCGGGTAGCGAAGGTGCGGACGTGTTCAAGTGGACGCTGGCGGAACCCGGCGCTCACGACACGATCAGCAACTTCGACATGAACGAGCCGGCAAGCGGCGGCGACGTGCTAGACCTCAGGGATCTCCTGCCTCCGGAGAGTGCCGCCAGTCTCGACAGTTACCTGCACTTCGAGGACTCGGGCACTGGTGGCACCCTGGTGAAGATCAGCCCGGCGGGCGACTTCACGGGCGACGCCGCCCACGACGCGAACGTGGCCTACCAGACGATCGAACTGCAGAACGTCGACCTGCTGAGCATCGGCAACGATCAGCAGATAATCGACATGCTGATCAACCACGGCAAGCTGATCACCGAGTGAGGCGGGCTGCGGCCCTGTCCGGCCTGGCGCCGGGCAGGGTCCCGGCCGAGGAGAACGAGCAATGCCCTATGTGCGACGCGACGCGACCGGACAGCTAATCGCGCTGAGCAGCGAAGAGCTCGAGGGATTCCAGGAGGCGCCGCTGGATGCGGCCGAAATCGCCGAGTTCGAGCATCGGCTCGGCGACGCGAAGGCGCGGCTGCAGGAATCAGACCGCGACGTGGTCCGGGTTCTGGACGACCTGGTGAACCTGCTGATCGACAAGAACCTGATCCGCTTCACCGACCTGCCAGCGGCTGCGCAGCGCAAGCTGATAGAACGGCGCGGCCTGCGCGAGACCGGTTCGCACCTCGGGCTGCTCGGCGACGATACCAGCCTGCTGTAGGTGAATCAGCCGCCGCGCGTGGTAACGGCAGGCCCGGTGGCACCATCGAAGCCGAGCTCGACCAGCGCGCGGAACTCCGCCTCGCTACCCACTCCCTCGGCCATCGCGCTGAGTCCGATCGAGTGCCCGATCATCGCGAGCCCGCGCAGAAAGACCTGGTTGGCCTGGTTCTGGTCGATGCCGTGCACGAAGGACGCATCGATTTTCAGATAGTCGAGACCCAGGTCGTGCAATTCGCCGATCCGCGCGACCTGATGCCCCACGTGCTCGATCCCGATGCGGCATCCCAGGGGCTTGAGCAGCGCGCTGAGAATGCGGAAATTCTCGAGGTTCTGGAATACGCCGTATTCGGGAACTTCCAGCCAGAGCCGCTTCGCGAGTTCGGGCGTCTCGCCAAGACGCGATGCCAGGCGATGCACCAGGACGGCATCGTTCATCGATTGCGCCGAGAAATTGATGCAGAGATCGTCGGTGCAGTTGAGCAGCCGCGCGATCGCGAGGTCGAGGACCATCTCGTCCAGCCGCGCGAGATCGCCCAGGCGTGCGAGCCAGGGAACGAATTCACCCGCGTTCAGCCAGTCACTTTCCGCATCCAGTCGCAATCGCGCGACGCATTCGCCATGCAGCAACTGTCCTCCGGCATCGACCACCGGGTAGCTGTGCAGTTTCAATTGGCCCATGGTGAGTGCCGAGTCGAAGCGCTGGCGCCACGTCACGAGATCCATGCGCTTCCCGGCGTCGGGCAGCGCCTGTTCCAGTCCCGCCACCTGCACTGTGTCACCGCCCGCCGCGACGGCATTCGCCAGCGCCACGTCGACGCGCGCGAGCACTCGCGAGAGCTGGTCGCCGTGCCGGTAGGGTGTCGCCGCCGCCGGCAAGTGACACACTGCCTGCAGGTCGAGTTCGCGGGCGAGCATCTGCAGCGCCTCCTGCACCCGTTGCGCCAGCGCGCCGGCATCGTCCTCCCCGGGCGCCAGCACGGCGAAATCGGAACCGTTCAGGCGCCCGAAGATCCACTCCGCGTCCTTCGGCGCGATGGCGCGCAGCGCCTCGGCGAAGCGCTTGATCAGCGTGTCCATCACGGCCCAACCCTGCTCCCGGTTCAACTCGTGCAGATCGAGCAGCCGGGCGATGACCAGCACACCCTCGGCGCCGGCATCCTCTCGCGCCAGCACGCTCTGCACCCGTGCCAGGAAGTGGCTGCGGTTGAGCAGACCTGTGACGGCGTCGTGGTGTGCCTCGCGGCGCAGTTGGTCGAGACGCGAGGATTCGTCCTGGAGCATCTGTCTCACGCGCGTTGCCAGCGCATTCATGGAGCGCACCACGGCACGGAACTCCCGGGTCGCGGGCTCCGCGGTGGTGATGAAGCGCCGTGCGCCGATAGCCTCGGCCTGGTCCACCACCGCGCCGAGCGGACGCAGGATGAGGCGCAGCAGCACGGTGCCGGCCATGCCCGTGAGCACTGCGGCGGCGAGGAACCAGCCCAGCAGGCGCAACATGCTGTTCCAGAGTTCGCGATACGCGAAGCTGGCCTGGCTGCTAACGCTCAGCGTCCCGTAGGGTTGCCAGCCGTTCTGCACCTGCGCCAGGCCCGGTTCGGCCTCGATGCGGAACAAGCGCGCGAACCACTCCGGAGCACCGTCCACGCCGGCATCGCTCTCCAGCTCCACCAGCGCCTTGCCCGAGGGATCGACGAGACGGATGCTCTCGTAATGCCCGAGATCGAATTGCGAGGCAATCTGCAGCTCGATGGTCACCTCGTCTCTTGGCATCTGCTCCAGGGTTTGCGACAAGGTGGCCGCCAGTGAGGTCGCATTGTCGAAATTCTTCAGCCTAAGCTGCTCCTCGAGGTAATTCCGGGCCGACAGCGTGCTGACGAGGAAACTGCCGCCAAAGGCGATCAGCATCACCAGCGCGATCGCCAGCCAGAGCTGCTTTACGAGCGACATGTTGACGACTCCCACGAACTGACCGATTCACGGAATTGCGACGCGGCCATCAGTTTAGGCCCTCTTCGTTCATCCGGCGCAGCAGATCGCGCCATCGCGACAACCGCGCCGTCGGGTCCGCCGACGCTTTCTTCCCGGCGACCCAGAGTCCCTGGCTGTTGAAACCGAACACCGGCTTCAGGTCGGGGCGGCGCGAGGCCGGGTGAAGCTGGCCTACGAGGTTATCGAGGATCAGCGGCTCCATGCCGGGCGCCGGGTAGTAGGCCAGCACCATATGAGCCTGGACGATTCCGCTGCCCGGGAGCCCGGTCTCGGCGCGCACGTAGGTGATGCGCAGGCGTTCGAGCGGCACGCCGAGCAGACCGAGCGTCACGTACTTGGCGATGCTGAAATCCTCGCAGTCGCCCTGGCCGCGCCCCAATGTCTCGAGCGGGGTGGCCCAGTAATCCCGCACACCCCAGACCACGGCATCCTGTTCGAAATCCACGCGGTGGTTGAAGAAGGTGTTCACGAGCTCGAGCTTCTCGCGCTCCGCCAGGTCGCGGTTCTCCTCGACCAGCGCGCGCCACAGCCCTACCGACTCGCCGGCATCCACGCCGTAGCGCTCCAGTGCGATCTGCGTGATCCGGTCGAGATCCGGGTTCGCCAGGCACGCCCCGATCAGCCCGAGCACGGCGAGCAGCGCACCGAGGACGCGGCGCGCCAGTGCCGGCGCGCTCAAACGCCCGGGTATTCCGTTGCCCACGGCCCGCCGCTCCCGTCCCGCCCCTTCACCGTGTCCGTCCGCTCCGCTGTGATGCAGGTCAAACAGTAGCAGCAAGGCGGCATTTCGTCGGCTGGATTGCCCGCAGTAGGCTCGATATAGTGCCTAGAATGAAGACTGTTTCTCCCTGCCCCTCCGATTCGAAGCCACACGGGACCCCGATGAAGAGCAGCCGATACCGCATTTCGATGGCCATCGCGTGCCTGGCCGTGACGGCCGCCGCGCACGGCGGCGCGCTCAACACCCTGCGCGACGCGGCTCGACAGACCGTGCTGAACAACCCCGAAGTGCTCTCCGCCTTCCACGAGTTCCAGGCGGCCGAGCAGCAAACGCGCGTAGCGAAGGGAGGCTACCTGCCGCGCGTGGACCTGGAGGCAGCCGTCGGGGCGGAGCGCATCGACGAGCCGCGCTTTGACGAGTACGACTTCACCCGCGACCGCGTCTCGCTGATGCTGAACCAGATGATCTATGACGGATTCGCCACGCGCAATCGCGTGCGGAGCTTCGACTTCGCGGCGCGCAGGCGCTATTTCGAGGTCCTTGATGCCTCGGAACGCCTCAGCGCGGAGGTGGCCCGCGCGTACTACGACGTGCTGCGCCATCGCGAGCTGGTCGAACTGTCGAAGGACAACTACGCCGCCCACCGCCTGATCTACGAGCAGATCGAGCGTCGCACCAGGGCGGGCGTCAGCCGCGGCGTCGACCTGGAGCAGGCCTTCGGCCGCCTTGCGCTCTCGGAGTCGAACCTGCTGACGGACGTCACGAACCTGCACGATGCCAGCATGCGCTACCAGCGCATCGTCGGCGAGACGCCCGCGGAATCGCTGCAGGAACCCGAGCTCGCGCCGAACCTGCTGCCGGGCACCGTCAACGACACGCTAGCACTCGCCTACGCCTCGAACCCGCAGATGAATGCGATGATCGCCAACGTCTGGTCCGCCAACAGCGCCGCCGACGTGCAGAAGGCCACGATGCTGCCGCGCTTCGACGTGCGCGCGCGCCAGGACATCTGGAACGACAAGGACGACATCAACGGGCGCCACGAGGAGGGCGTCATCGAGCTGGCGATGACCTACAACCTGTACAACGGCGGTTCGGACCTCGCCGAGCGCAGGCGCCTGCGCTACAAGGCCAACCAGGCGGAGGACATGCGCACGATGACCTGCCGCAATGTCCGCCAGGAAGTCTCGATCGCCTTCAACGAAATGCGTGCAACCGACGAGCAGCTGATCTTCCTGGACCGTCACCAGACGTCCATAGAAAAGGCTCGCATGGCCTACCGGCGCCAGTTCGATATCGGCCAGCGCACCCTGCTCGACATGCTCGACACCGAGAACGAGTACTTCATGTCGCGGCGAGCCTACGTGAACGCCAGGCGGCTGAACGCCATCTCCTACACGCGCGCGCTGGCCGGCACCGGCGCGCTCGTCAGCGCGCTGGAGCTCGGCAACGACCTGCACCCCATGGAACGACCGGGCACCGACGAGGAGGCACCGGACATGGCAGCGGTATGTCCGCCCGAACCCGACGTGGCGCCGCTCATCGACAAGGACGCCATCTACCGCGAGGCAATCCGCAAACAGGGTGAACTGCAGCACCTGGTGGCACCTGAGGCGCCGGCCGCAACACCGGCGGATGTCTCGGTCGAGGCCATGCGCGCCGGCACCGTGACGCGGGGCGCGCCGGCCGCTGCCGCGCCGGAGCAACCGGCCAAGGCCAGCGACGGCTGGTAATCGCAGCGCCGCGCAGAGCGCCTTCCCGGACCCGGGCAGGCGCACCCGCCGGCTCAATCGATCCGCAGCACGATCTTGCCGATGTGCGCGCTGGACTCCATCAGCGCATGCGCGGCGCCCGCCTCGGCGAGCCCGAACACGCGCGCGACGCGCGGACGCACCCGCCCCGATTCCACCAGTGGCCACACGTTCTGCTCCACGGCGCGCGCGAGCGCTGCCTTGAAGTCCAGCGACCGCGCGCGCAGCGTGGAGCCGGTGAGCACCAGGCGCTTGAGCATCAGCGGCATCAGGTCGAGTTCCGCCTTCGAGCCCTGCAGGAA
Organism: Gammaproteobacteria bacterium; assembly: GCA_016718385.1. Taxonomy (GTDB): domain Bacteria; phylum Pseudomonadota; class Gammaproteobacteria; order Pseudomonadales; family UBA5518; genus UBA5518. The sequence continues at coordinate 134,041 of JADKDK010000002.1, read as the reverse complement.
GGCGATCTGCACGATGCGCCCCTGCTCGGCGGCGGCGCGGATGTTGCGCTGCGTGTAATCGCCGCCGACCATGTCGAGGATCACGTCGGCGCCGCGCCCGGCGCTGAATTCCTTCACCGCCGTGACGAAATCCGTTTCGCGGTAGTTCACCGCGAGGTCCGCACCGAGTTCGCGACAGGCCGCGCACTTGTCCTCGCTGCCGGCGGTCGCGATCACGCGCGCGCCGCGTGCCTTCGCGAGTTGAATCGCCAGCGTGCCGATGCCACTGGTGCCGCCGTGCACCAGCAGCAGTTCGCCGCGCGCGAGCGCCCCGCGCTCGAACACGTTGCTCCACACGGTGAACGCGGTCTCGGGCAGTGCGGCGGCCTCGCACACCGACAGCCCGCGCGGCAACGGCAGGCATTGCGCCTCCGGCGCCGTCGCGTATTCGGCGTAGCCGCCACCGGCAACGAGCGCGCACACCGCGTCGCCCACGCGCCAGCGCGCGCAGCCCGGCCCCGTGGCCACCACCTGCCCGGCGATCTCCAGCCCCGGCACCGGAGATGCGCCCGGCGGCGGCGGATAGACGCCCTGGCGCTGCGCCACGTCCGGGCGGTTCACGCCCGCGTACGCTACCCTGACCAGCACCTCGCCGGCCTGCGGCACCGGGAGCGGACCGCGGGTCTCGCGCAGCACCCGCGGCCCGCCGAAGGCGCTGATCTCCACCAAACGCATGGCATCCATTCGTGTCAGCTCCCCGAGCGTCGAGCGCGATATGCCGCCTTGGCCTGCCGCCCGCGCCGCTCCAGCGCCGGGCGCAGCGCGCGCGCCAGCGGCGGCAGCAGGTAGGCCACGTTGGCCAGCCAGCCGGAGATCATCGGCAGCGCGCGCTCGGCGCGCCCGTCGCGCGCGCAGCGCACGATCAGATCCGCCACCTCCTCGGCCGTCGACATGGGCTGCGAGAACACCATGTCGGGCACGCCGTCGATGTCGTCGAGGATGAATCCCGTGCTGATCGGACCCGGTGACACCACGGACGCGCTGATCCCGCTGCCCTCCAGCTCCTGGGCAATCGCCAGCGTGAAGGCGCGCAGCCCGAACTTGGTGGCGCTGTAGATCGACTCGTGCGCCAGCGGAACCCGCCCGGCCAGCGAGGCGACATTCACGATCGCGCCCTGCCCGGCCCGGCGCATGAACGGCAACACCGTGCGCGAGAGCGCGAGCGGCGCGCGCAGGTTGGTGTCGAGGACGTGCAGGAGCTCCTCCTGCGACAGCTCCTCCAGCAAGCCGCGGTGATTGCAGCCGGCATTGTTCACCAGCACGTGCAGCGCGCCAAAGCGCCGCTCGACCTCGGCGAACACCGTCCCGGCGCGCGCTATCTCGGCAGCGTCCCACGCGATGGTGATCACGCGGTCACCGGCGCCGAGCTGCGCTGCGGCTTGCGCGAGCCGCGCGCCATCGCGGCCGGTGATCGCGACACTGGCGCCGAACTGCAGGAAGCGCTGCGCCGCGGCGAGACCCACGCCCGCGCTGCCGCCCGTGATCAATACCGTTTTTCCCGCGATTTCCATTGTCGTTCCCGCCTCCTTGAGCCCGGCGGCATTGTGCCATAATCGCGCCGGAGCCCACCTGTGCGCGACGGAGCATGGCAGCGCATTTCGCGATGAAACGAATCCTGGTCCTCATCCTGGCAGCCGCGCTGCTGCTCGGCGCTATCTGGTATACACGGCGCGAGGAGCTCCTGCCCGTGACGCTGCACACCGTGGAGCGCGGCGTGGTCGAGCGCACGGTCGCGAACACGCGCGCCGGCACCATCAAGGCCTGCCGCCGCTCCGCGCTGTCGATGCCCGGCGGCGGGCGGGTCGAGGTGCTGCACGTGAAGGAGGGCCAGGAGGTGGCCGCCGGCGAGTTGCTGCTGGAGCTGTGGAACGAGGACCGCCGCGCGATGACGGCACAGGCCGAATCGCAGCTCGCCGCGGCCTCGCACCGGCGCGAGCAGCTCTGCGTGGAAGCCGACAACGCCGCGCGCGAAGCGCGTCGCCTCGCCACGCTGCAGCAACGCAAGCTCGTTTCCGAGGAACTCGCGCAAGCCGCGGATACGCGCGCGCGTTCCGCGGCCTTCGCCTGCCGCGCCGCCGGCGACGAACAGCAGACCGCGGCCGCCAGCCTGCAGATGAACCGCGCGTTGCTCGCCGAGACCCAGCTGCGCGCCCCCTTCGCCGGCATCGTCGCGGAGATCAACGGCGAGGTGGGCGAGTTCGTGACGCCCTCGCCGCCCGGGATTCCCATGCCGCCGGCCGTGGATCTCATCGATTATTCCTGCCTGTACGTCACGGCGCCCATCGACGAGGTCGATGCGGGGCGCCTGAAGACCGGCCTGCCCGCGCGCATCAGCCTCGATGCCTTTCGCGGCGAGCATTTCGCGGGCCGCCTCGATCGCATCGCGCCCTACGTGATGGAGATCGAGAAACAGGCACGCACCGTCGATGTGGACGTGCTGTTCACCAACGCCGCCGACCGCGAGCGCCTGCTGGTGGGCTACAGTGCCGACATCGACCTGGTGCTCGAAGCGCACGCGGATGCCATTCGCATTCCCTCCGAGGCGCTGATGGACAACGACACTGTCTATCGCTTCGACCCGGCCAGCAGCAGGCTCGAGCGTGTCGCGGTGCAGACCGGCATCCGCAACTGGAACTTTACCGAGATCACCGCCGGGCTCGCGCCTGGCGATCGCGTCGTGACCTCGCTCGACCAGCAGGGCCTCGCCGAGGGCGTGCTGGCGACGCCCGCCGATGATTGAGCTGCGCGCGCTCAGCCGCACCTTCAGGCTGGGCGACAGCGAGGTGCGCGCGCTGCGCGACGTGAACCTGCGCATCGCGCGCGGCGAATACGTCTCGGTGATGGGCCCGTCCGGCTCCGGCAAGTCGACCCTGCTCAACATCCTCGGCCTGCTCGACCGCCCCGACGGCGGCGAATACCTGCTGAACGGCGCGCCCACGGCCGCGCTCGGCGAGGAAGCCCGCGCGCGGCTGCGCCGCGAGCACGTGGGTTTCGTGTTCCAGTCCTATCACCTGGTGTCTCGGCTCACCGCGCGCGAGAACATCGAGCTGCCGCTGATGCTGGCCGGCCGCGCGCCGCGCGAGCGCCAGCGCATGGTCGACGGGGTGCTCGAGCGCCTCGGCATCGGGGAGCGCGCCGGCCACCTGCCGAACCAGCTCTCCGGCGGCGAGCGCCAGCGCGTCGCCATCGGGCGCAGCATCGTGATGAAGCCCGACCTGCTGCTCGCCGACGAGCCCACCGGCAACCTCGACAGCCGCGCCGGCGCCGAGGTGACCGCGTTGCTCGAGGAACTGAACCGCGATGGCATCACGCTGCTGGTCGTGACCCACGACGCCACGCTGGGGCGGCGTGCGGCGCGCCACCTCAGCATGCTCGACGGTGCGATCAGTGGCGACGCGCCCGCCGGGAACCCGGGGAGCGCGGCGCGCGCGCAGCCCCGATGCGCCCCGCTGACCTGCTGCGCTTCACGCTGCTCGCGTTGCGGCGCCAGCGCTTTCGCAGCCTGATGCAGCTGCTGTCGGTGGCGATCGGCGTGGCCTCGGTGGTGGTGCTGGTCGCGCTCGGCGAGGGCGCGCGCCGCTACGTCCTGGGCGAGTTCTCTTTCATCGGCAAGGACACCGTGGTGATGTTCCCCGGGCGCAAGAGCACCACGGGCGGCATGCCGCCGGTCACCGGGGTCGCCGCGCGCGACATCACGCTGGCCGACATGCTCACGATCCAGCGCACCGTCGCGGGCATCGAGTCCATTGCACCGGTGGTGGTCGGCAACGCGCCGGTCTCGCACGGCGCCCGGGAGCGCGACAGCACCGTGATCGGCACCAGCGCCGATTTCTTCGCGGTGCGCAAGCTGCGCATCGCCCAGGGCAGCATGCTGCCCTCGCTCGCACTCGACATCGGCACGCCGGTGGCCGTGATCGGGCAGAAATTGAAGGGCGAGCTGTTCGGCAACCGCCGCGCGATCGGCCAGTGGGTGCGGCTGCGCGACTATCGCTTTCGCGTCATCGGCGTGCTCGAGGGCCGCGGCGATTCCTTCGGCATGGATCTGAGCGAGGCGATTTTCATCCCGGTGGCTTCGGCGCAGGCGGTGTTCAACACCAACGGCCTGTTCCGGGTGGTACTGAAGGCGCGCGAGGGCGTGGCGATCGAGCCGCTGAAGGAGGCGCTGCTCGCGCGCATGACGGAACTGCACGAGGGTGAGGAGGACGTGACCGTGACCAGCCCGGACGCGATGCTCAGCACCTTCGACGGTGTGCTGCGCGTGCTCACGCTCGGCGTCAGCGGCATTGCCGCGATCAGCCTGGTCGTGGCCGGCATCCTGGTGATGAACCTCACGCTGATGTCGGTCAGCCAGCGCACCCCGGAAATCGGGCTGCTGAAGGCGCTGGGCGCAACCGACGCGCAGGTGCGCGCGATATTCCTGGCCGAGGCGGGGGTGCTCGCCGCCGCCGGCGCGATCGCGGGGATGCTGGGCGGTCGCGCCGCCATCGCGCTGATCGCGGCGCTCTACCCTGCCATCCCCTTCGCCTCGCCGCTCTGGGCGCTGGTCGCGGCCAGCGCGCTGGCACTCGCGACCGCGCTGCTGTTCGCGTGGCTGCCCGCCGGGAAGGCCGCGCGGCTCGAACCCGTGCTCGCGCTCGGGAGGCGCTGAGGCGATGCACGCGCTCGACTGGACCCGCTGGATCCTGCGCGCGCTGGAGAGCAGCCGCATGCGCAGCCTGCTGACCGCCACCGGCATCGCCATCGGCATCTGCGCCGTGACGCTGCTCACCTCGATCGGCGAAGGCATCCGGGTCTACCTGCTCGACAGTTTCTCGCAGTTCGGCACCCGCATCGTCACCGTGACGCCCGGGCGCACCGAGACCCTGGGCGGCGCGGGCATGCTCGCCACGGTGCGCCCGCTGTCGCTCGAGGACGCGCTCTCGCTGCAGCGCCTGGCGCACACCGAGGCCGTGGTACCCGTGATCCTCGGCACGAGCAAGATCGAGGCCGGGCGCTACCAGCGCGACACCGACGTCTATGCCGTGGGGCCAGACATGCCGGCGGCGTGGCGCTTCGGCGTCGCCCAGGGGCGGTTCCTGCCCGACGACGGGCTGCGCAATTCGCGCTATTTCGCGGCGCTGGGCGCGAAAGTGAAGGAGGAACTCTTCCAGGGACGCAACGCGCTGGGCGAGTACGTGCGCATCGGCGGCAGCCGCTTCCAGGTCATCGGCGTCATGGAGTCCAAGGGACAGTTGCTCGGCTTCGATCTCGACGACGCGATCTACATCCCGACCGACCTCGGCCAGGCGATGTTCAACCGCGAGGGATTGATGGAGATCGACCTGGTTTTCCGCGCCTCGACCACCTCGAAGCAGTACAGCGAGCGCATCCGCGCGCACCTCGTCGAGCGCCACGGCGAGGAGGACTTCACGCTCTTCACGCAGGAAGACATGCTCGCGAGCCTGGACAAGATCCTCACGATGCTGAAGTTCGCGATCGGCGCGATCGGCAGCGTGGCGCTGGTGGTCGGCGGCGTGGGCGTGCTCACGATCATGAGCACGGCGCTCGGCGAGCGGATCGGGGAAATCGGCCTGCTGCGCGCGCTCGGCGCCACGCGCCGCCAGGTGCTGTTGCTGTTCCTCGGCGAAGCCGTGCTGCTGGCGGCCCTGGGCGGGGCGCTGGGACTTCTCGCGGTGCTCGCGCTGGTGATGATCGGGCGCGCGGCCGTGCCCGGGCTGCCGATCGCGATCGAACCGCTCTACCTGCTGCTGTCGCTGGCGCTCAGTTGCGGCGTGGGGCTGCTCGCCGGCATCGTTCCCGCGCTCAATGCGGCAAACCTTGATCCGATCGAGGCGCTGCGCAGCGAATGAGAGTTGCCGCACCGTTGCCCGGCGCCGCGTTCCCGGTTAGCCTCGCCGTGCTGACTGGCACCGCACGGAGAGGCCGATGAGTTTCGACAAGATCCTTTTTGCGTTCGTGATCGTGCTGGCGCTCACGCTGAACGTGGGCTTCGTGGTCGGCGACATCGACGACATCACGCACCACGACAAGTACGAGCTCGCGCTCGCGCTCGTGGTCAGCCTGATCGCGACGGTGATGAAGTTCGGCGACCGCTCGCTGCTGGGCTCGACGATGCTGGCGACCAGCCTGGTCGCCGACGTGCAGCTGATCGCGGCCGCCGTGGTATGGGCGAGCGCCACGCTCGACGGTGCGGCCATTTCCGAGCACGACACGGTCATCGTCGTGTCGCTGGCCATCGGCGCGATGGTGGCGAACGTGATATCGGTGGTGCTGCTGATGATAGAGACCGCCAGCCTGCGCCGATGACCATGGAAGTACGGCGCACCCAGCCGGGGCTGTTCCTGCTGCTCAGGCGCTTGCGCCTGCCACTGATCCTGCTGATCGTCGTCTACGCCGTCGCGGTGTTCGGCTTCACGCTGGTGCCGGGAATCGACGCCGCGGGCCAACCCTGGCGCATGGGTTTCCTGCACGCCTTCTACTTCGTGAGCTTCCTCGGCACCACGATCGGCCTCGGCGAGATACCGCAGCCATTCTCCGACGCGCAGCGCCTGTGGGCCACCGCCTCGATCTACGCGACGGTCACCGCCTGGCTCTACGGCATCGGCGCGCTGCTCTCGACACTTCAGGACCCGTTGTTCCGCCGCATCCTGCACGAGAACCGCTTCGCCTCGGCGGTGCGGGGGCTGCGCGAGCCCTTCGTGCTGCTCTGCGGATACGACGATGCCGGCAAGCTGATTGCGCGCGAGCTGTGCGAGGAAGGCATAGGGGTGGTGGTCGTCGATCGCGTGCAGGAGCGCGTCGACTCGGTGGAGACCGACGAGCTGCCGCTGTCGGTCCCCGCGCTGCAGGCCAACGCGATGCACCCGGGCACGCTGCTCACCGCCGGCGTCAACCACCCGGCCTGCATCGCCACGCTGGCGCTCACCGGCGACGACGCGGCCAACCTCTCGGTGTCGCTCAACGCCAAGATCCTCGCGCCCGAGCGCCAGGTGATCTGTGTGGCGCATCACCACGAGCACCAGGCCGCGATGGCGCGCGTGGGCGCCGAGCACCTGATCAATCCGCACGATACCTTCGCCGAACGCCTCGCGCAGGCGCTGATCAAGCCGAGCCTGCACGTGATCTACGAAAGCCTCACCACGCAGACCAGCACGCCGATGGCCGAGCCACCGGCGTTTCCGCGCGGACGCTGGCTCGTGTGCGGCTACGGGCGCTTCGGGCGCACGGTGCACCGCCACCTGCAGCAGGTCGGCATCGAGGTCACGGCGGTCGACCTGCTCGCGCCCGCCGATGCCACCATCGACCACGTGACGGGCAGCGCGATCGATGCCGCTACGCTACACCGCGCGCGCATCGAGCACGCCGACGCCATCGTCGTGGCAACACCGAACGACACCACCAACCTCGCGATCGCGATGCTCGCACGCGAGCTGAATCCGCGCCTTTTCATGGTCCTGCGCCAGTCGGAGCGACGCAACACGCCGCTGTTCCGTGCCATCGACGCCGACATCACCACGCTGTCGGGCTACATCGTGGCCGCCGAGGTGCTGCGCATCATCCGCGCCCCGCAGCTGTCGTACTTCCTGCGCCTCGCGCGCCAGCAGGACGAGGCCTGGGTGCGCGGACTGCTGGAACGCATGCGCGAGCGCATCGGTGACGAGATTGCCGAGACCTGGTCGATCGGCATCGATGCCGCCGCCATGCCGGCCGTGGCGGCGGCGATTCGTCGTGGCCGCAAGGTCACCGTCGGCGACCTGATGCGAGCACCGGACAACCGCGAAATCCCGCTGAGTGCCGTGCCCCTGCTGCTGCAGCGGCGCGAGGGCAAGAGCCTGCTGCCCGGCGACGAGGAAGCGCTGGCGATGGGTGATCGCCTGCTGCTGTGCGGCAGGGACGCCGCGCGGGGACGGCTGCGCTGGACCGTCAGCGACGACCGGGTGTTGCGCTACCTGCTGCGCGCCAGGGCGGGCCGCTGACCGGCGCGCTCTACGCCGTGGTGCGACGAAAACCGTGCAGCACCCACACCAGCGCGAGCAGCACGAGGCTCGCGCAGCCCTGGTGCATCACCGCCGGCACGATCGGGACCTGCTCGATCAGCGTGTAGACGCCGAGCCCGTACTGCAGCGACACCAGGCCCATCAACGCGGCGGCGCTCGCGCGCTGGTGCAGCGCGAAACGCCCGGCGCGCACGCGCAGCCACAGTACGGCGACCAGCACCAGCAGCAGCGTGCCGAGCCAGCGGTGCACGAACTGGATCGTGACGTCGTGCTCAAGCAGGCTGAGCCACGCGGGATCCATCCCCATCACGCCTTCGGCGATCCAGCGGCCGTTCATCTTCGGAAAGGTGTTGTAGACGAGCCCCGCGCGCAGGCCGGCGACGAAGGCACCGTAGACGATCTGCAGTACCGTCAGCGCGGCCACGCTGGCAATGAGCACGCGCGGCGCAGCGGCCTTCGCCGCCGCCCGGCCATCATCGCCACGCAGTTGCAGCACCAGCCAGAACAGGTAGGCCATGATCGTGAAGGCGAGCCCCAGATGCGCCGCCAGCCGGAAATGACTCACGCGCGGCTCGTCGACCAGCCCGCTCTTGACCATCAGCCAGCCCATGAGGCCCTGCAGGCCGCCGAGCCCGAGCGCCACCAGCAGGCGTGCGCGCAGGCGATGCGTCAGGCAGCCCCGTGCCCAGAACCACAGAAACGGCAGCAGGAAAACCATGCCGACGAGCCGCCCGAGCAGGCGGTGCACGTATTCCCAGAAGAAGATGCCCTGGAATTCCCCGAGCGTCATGTCGGGATGCGTGATGCGGTACTGCGGATACTGCTGGTACTTCGCGAAGGCCGCGAGCCAGTCCGCGTGGTTCAGCGGCGGCAGCGTGCCCATGATCGGCGCCCACTCGACGATCGAGAGCCCGGAACCGGTCAGCCGCGTCACGCCGCCGACCACGACCATGCAGAACACCATCCCGATCAGCAACCACAACCACGCAAAGATCGCCCGGCGCGAGCCGAGGATGTCGGAATCATTCATCGCGCGACTCCCCTGTCTGCCCGGCTGCTGCCGGCTGTGCTGGCGTACCCGCCGCCATGGCGGCCGGCTGCTCGTCCTGCAGGTAATCGGCGAGGCCCTTGACGAGTTCGCCGTAGACGTAGTCCGAGACCTTGAAGGCCCAGCCCTCGAAGCGGCGGTTCAGGCGCTCGGCGTGCGCGGCAGCGTCGGCAGCTTGCGTATCGGCCCCGTCTGCTAGCGGTGTGAGCTCCTCGTCGCTGGCCAGCTCCGATGCGGGCGCGTCCGCGCGCGGCACCGGGGCACCCGCGGCGGCGCCGAGCGCCACCCAGTTGCCATCCTTCGCCTTGATCGCCCGCACGGTGAGATTCAGCCCGTCGAAACTGCCGATCACCGTTTCGGCCGCGCCCGTGAAATCGAGCTCGGCCGCCTTGCGCACGTCCTCCGGTTCGGCAGTCAGGATCGCGCGCGCCGCGGCGTCGAACACGCCCTGGTAGCGCGGCGCCTTGCCCGCCGGCAGCGCATCGATGGCGAGCGGCACGTCGCCGGCCACGGCACGCGCCGCTCGGAACTCGGGCGTGCCGCCGAGCGCGCGGCTGACCGAGGCGACGCGCGAGAAATCCACGTCGAACAGCTTGCGCTCGAGCCAGTCCGCGGGGTTGGTCATGGGCTCGGGCGAGGTGTCGATGAGCCACGTCTGCTGCTCCGACACCGCGCGCACGTAGCGCCCGTTGCGGCCCTCGGCCGCCTTGCCGAGCAGCACGCGCACGAAGGGCTGCTCGCCCGCGTTCCAGATCTCGAGCTGCACCGCCTCGCTTGCCGGCTGCTCGATGTCGACCAGCCCGAGGCGATCGAAATACTCGGGTCTGGCGGTCTTCTGCTCGACGAGCCGCGCGCTCGCGAGCGCCTCGAGCAGCGTCTCCAGCTGGCGGAAGTCCGCCGGGTAAGCCGCGCGTTCCTCCACAACCCAGCCCGCATCGCCACGCGCCAGCGTGACCGTCTCGGCGCTCGATTGCAGCCGCAGCCGGCGCAGCTCGCCAAGCTGCTGTTTCAGTTGCGGCAGCCACGGCGACTCGGCGCCCGCCACCGTGCCGGGCCGCTCGCGGTAGCCCAGAACGGCTACCAGTAACACCATCACGGCGACGATCGCCGCGGCCAGGCCGAGCCGGCTGTTCTGGTTCATCTGCATGCGGACTCTCTCTCCACGCTAGCGTTGGTCGGCGGCGCGCCGGCGTCGCATGCGCCAGCGATGCCAGCCGAACAGCGCCAGCGTCAGCACCAGCGGCATCACCACGATATTCAGCACCTTCAGCGCCATCCCCAGGCGCTCGATGTCCTGGTCGAGCTTCAGGCGCACCTCGCGCAACTGCTTGCGGATGCGCAGCTTCTCGTCCTGGAAGCGCGCCAGCGCCTGCTCCTGCTCGGGCGACAGCGCGAGCTGGTTGCTCTCCTGCCGGTTGCGCTGCAGCTCGGCGAGCTGCTGCTCGGTCTCGTCCAGGCGCTGCTGCAGCAGCTCGGCGCTCTCGCGGTACTTCGCGTCGGCGCCGAGACGGATCTGCTGCACCAGCTCGAAGGGACGCGAGTAGCGCCCGCGGCTGCGGATCCCGATCAGCGCCGAGCTGCCGCTCAGGTTCTCGAGCGCGTTCTGCGCGAAGGCCGCGTTGTCGGCCCAGGCCGTGGCCGTGCGCTGGCCAAAGAAATCCTGCACCTGGACCCAGAAGCGGTCGGCCAGCAGGTCGGCATCGGCCACCACGATCACGTTGATGTCCTGCGCCTCGCCGACGTGTTCGCGTCCCTCGACCTGCGGCCCATCGAAGGCGGACTTCGCCGGACCGCCGATGCGCGCGGCCAGGGTGTAACGCTCGCCCGTCGGCGCGAAGTCCTTCAGCAGCGCCGCGGGATCGCGGTTCATCTGCACCTGCATCGCGTCCAGCAGCGCGGACTGCGCGCTGGAGCGCAGCAGTGGCTCGAAATGCGTGCTCGCTCCCGCGGCCGGCTTCAGCGCGCCGGCCATGCCGAGGTTGATCGACTCCAGGCTCCCCGTAACCACGTCCTCCGGGCTGATCTGTTCGACCCCGAGGCCGAGGAAGCCGAGATGCGCGACCGGCGGCTGGTCGGCAGCCACGCTGATCTGCAACGCCGTGGCGGCATCACCGACCACCTTGTCGGGCGCGAATTCGACGCCCCAGGCCCTGAACAGCCGCGGCAGGCTGGAAGCGGACTCCGGCGCACCCTGCTCCAGCATCGGGTTGCCGGAGGCCCGGCTGGATTCGCAGTACGGATCGACGTAGACGATCGCCTTGCCGCCCTTGAGCACGAACTGGTCGATCGCGTACTGCATGCTGTCGGGGATGCCGGCCGGATGCACCACCATCAGCGTGGTGACGTCCTCGTCGATGGCATCGCCCGTGAGCGGGAGGCTGCGCACCTCGAAGCCCTGCTGCAACTGTTCCATCACCACCCAGGCCGGTGTCGGCTGCGATGTCATCATGTCGAAGCCGCCGTTGATCTGCAGCCCCGAGACCACGCCAACCACCGGCTTCTTCGCCGCGACCAGGCCGGCGAGCATCTTGCTGAGCTCGTACTCGAGGAACTCCTCGCGCTCGGGCTGGAAGAACGGGATCACCTGGTGCTCGCCCCAGGCATTGCTGCCGGCGAGCCCGAAATACACCTGCTCGCCGCCGGCATCGAGCGGCACCGCCTGCAGGCCGAACTCCGCCGCCTGGTCTTCGGCCTCGGAGAACGCCACCGGATCGATCACCTGCAGCCGGATCCGCCCGTCGGCGCGCAGCGCGTACTCCTCGAGCAACTCGCGCACGCGCCGCGCGTAACTGCGCAGCGGCGCCACGTCGCGCGTCGCCTTGTCGGAAAAGAAGAAATAGAGGTCGATCGGCTCCTCGATGCTGTCGATGATCTCGCGCGTTCCCTCCGAGACCGTGTACATCCGGTTCTCCGTGAGGTCGACGCGCAGCCCGCCGAACAGCAGGTTGTTCAGCGCCATGAAACTCACGAAGCCGACCGCCAGCAGCGCCAGCGCCAGGCGCGGGTAGATCCTGCGGTTCATCGCCATGCTCTCAATCCGCCTGCTTCATTTCGATCACCACCGCGGTCGCCGCCAGCCACACCGCGGCCAGAGCCACGAAGAACAGCAGGTCCTGCAGCGCGATCACACCCTTGCTGATCGCGTTGAACCGGGTGAGAAAGCTCATCGAGGCGATCGCGTCGACCAGCACGCGCGGCGCCCAGGCGCTCACCGCGTCGAGCACCAGCGGGAAACCGCTCAGGATGAAGAGGAAGCACACCACCACGGTGAGGATGAAGGCGATCACCTGGTTGCGCGTCAGCGCCGACATGCACGAACCGATCGCGAGGAAGCTGCCGGCCATCAGCCAGCTGCCCACGTAGCTCGACAGGATCACGCCGTTGTCGGGGCTGCCGAGCACGTTCACGGTGATCCACAACGGGAAGCTGAGCACCAGCGCCAGGCCGGTGAACAGCCACGCCGCCAGGAACTTGCCCAGCACCGCCTGCCAGCGCGTCACCGGCAGCGTCAGCAGCAGCTCGATGGTGCCGCTCTTGCGCTCCTCGGACCACAGCCGCATCGCGATCGCCGGCACCAGGAACAGGTAGAGCCAGGGATGAAAATTGAAGAACGGCGCGAGATCGGCCTGGCCGCGCTCGAAGAAGCCGCCGATGTAGAACGTGAACGCGCCGCCCAGCATCAGGAAGATGAGCACGAACACGTAGGCGAGCGGCGTGGCGAAATAGGCGGCCAGCTCGCGCCGCGCGATGATGCCGGTCATGGCGCTCATGCCACCTCCCGCGTGATGTCCCGGAACACTTCGTCGAGCCGCCCGCGCTCGACGTGCAACTCGTCGATTTCCCAGCCCCTGTCGTGCACCAGGTGCGCGACCGAGGGCAGCGGGTTGCTGCCCGGCACCGCGACCACCACCAGGCGCCGCCCGTTGGCGTGCGATTCCACCTCGGCCACGCCCGGCAGCGCGCCGAGCGCCTCGCGCGCCTCGAAGGCGTCGACGACGCGCATGTCGGCCCCGAAATGGATGTGCACCGAACGGTGGTAGCGCGAGCGGGCCTCGAGCGAGGCCGGCGTGCCGTCGGCCACGATGCGCCCGGCGGCGATGACGATCGCGCGGTTGCACACCGCGTGCACCTCCTCGAGGATGTGCGTGGAGATGATCACGATCTTCTCGCCGGACAGCCCGCGGATCAATTCGCGCACCTGGTGCTTCTGGTTCGGATCGAGCCCGTCGGTGGGCTCGTCGAGGATCAGCACCTGCGGATCGTGCAGGATCGCCTGCGCCAGCCCCACGCGGCGCTTGAAGCCCTTCGACAGCGTCTCGATGCGCTGGTGGCACACCGCGACCAGATCCATCTGCTCCAGCGCGCGGCCCACGCGTTCCTCGCGCGGCGCGCCCGCGAAGCCGCGCACCTCGGCGATGAAGCGCAGGAACTCGATGACCGTCATGTCGTCATAGGCCGGCGCGCCCTCGGGGAGATAGCCGATCAGGCGCCGCGCGGCGAGCGTGTCTTCCTGCACGTCGCAGCCGCACACGCGCACGCTGCCGGTGGTGGGCGCGAGGTAACCCGCGATCATCTTCATGGTGGTGGACTTGCCGGCGCCGTTCGGGCCGAGGAAGCCCAGCACCTCGCCGGGGCGCACGCTGAAGTCGATGCCGCGCACCGCGGCCAGTGCCCCGAAGCTCTTGCCGAGCTGCGTGACTTCGATCATGCCCGCGCTCCTGCTCTCTCTGGCCAGTTCAAATCGCGCGGAACTATACCCATGCCCCTGCCCTCCAGCAACCGCCCGCGCAAGCGCGGAGCGGGACTAATTCATTGTTGCGCGCAAGGCCGCTCACTATAGTGAGCCCGGGGCCGCAGTGGCGCGACTGCGCACGCGGCGCTTCGACCCGATACCCCGGAGGAAGTTCGATGCTGCGCGCGCTCTGGATCAGCCTGCTGGCAGCCGCCATGGCGCTGAGCGCTACCCGATCGGCGGCCGCGGAGCCGGCTGCGCCGGAGCAGCGCCCGACGTACGGCGTGCTGTACACGGCCTGGATCAAGGCCGGCGAGCCGTGGGCCACGGTGCGCATCCGCCTCACGCGCCACCCCGAGTGGGTGCGCTGGATGCGCTTCGAGATCGACCCGGCGCGCTACAAGGGTTTCAAGGGCGAAGGCAGCATCGCGCAGGAGGCCAACACGGTACTGTGGAAGCCGCCGGCCGAGGACGCCTGGATCCAGTACAAGGTGCTGCTCACCAGCCAGCGCGAGTCCGGGCGCTACGACGGCGCGATCACCGACACGTGGGCGCTGTTCCGTGCCGAGGACCTGGTGCCCGTCAAGCGCATCGACTTCCAGGACGGCACCGCGTCGCAGGCGAAACTGCGCCTCAACGTCCCCGAGGGCTGGTCGATCGAATCGGCGCATCCGCGCTATCGCGGCGGCCGGCTGAAGATCGACGATCCGCGCGGCAATTTCGACCGCCCCACCGGCTGGCTGCTGCTCGGCGACCTCGGCGTGCGCCGCGAGAAGATCGGCAATACCCGCGTCGCGGTCGGCGCGCCCACGGGCCAGGGCCTGCGGCGCATGGACATCATGGCCTTCTTCCGCTGGACCCTGCCGACGCTGCAGAAGGTATTCCCGGAGTTCCCCGCACGCATCCTGGTCGTCGGTGCCGACGACCCGATGTGGCGCGGCGCGCTGTCGGGCCCGGGCTCGCTGTTCGTGCACTCCGACCGCCCGATGATCAGCGAGAACGCCACCAGCACGTTCATCCACGAGCTGGTGCACGTCGCGATGCGCGCCAGGAGCGCGCCCGGTTCCGACTGGATCGTCGAAGGCCTGGCCGAGTATTACTCGCTGGAGGCGCTGCACCGCTCCGGCACGGTGAGCACGGCGCGCTTCGAGCAGGCGCATCGCACACTCGCCGACTGGGCCGCGCGCGAAGCCGGCCCGCTCGACGCCCCGCGTTCCTCGGGCGCGACCACCGCGCGCGCCGTGGGCGTGCTGCGCAAGGTCGATGCCGAGATCCGCGCCGCCAGCGGCGGCCGCCAGAGCCTCGACAACGTGGTCGCGGATCTCGCGGCGCAGCCAAAGGCTGTCACCCTGGAGATGCTGCGCGCCAGCGCCGAGCGCCACGCCGGGCGTGCCCTCGCCTCACTGCGAACAGCCGCCCTGAACGCTCCACCCGCATCGCCCTGAGGCCGGCCGCGTGGCCCTCAGCGCGGCTGCATGCGGATGCCGCCGTCCATGCGGATGCACTCGCCATTGATGTAGTCGTTCTCGATGATCGCGACCGCGAGGTGCGCGATCTCGTCGGGCTCGCCGAGACGCTGCGGGAACAGCACCTGCTGGCCCAGCGCCTTGACCGCGGGCTCGGGCAGCGCCTGGAACAGCGGCGTGTTGATCAGGCCCGGCACGATGGTATTGACGCGGATGCCGTAGGAGGCGAGATCGCGCGCCACCGGCAGCGTCATGCCCACCACGCCGCCCTTGCTGGCGCTGTAGGCGGCCTGCCCGATCTGCCCCTCGTAGGCCGCGACCGAGGCGGTGTTGATGATCACGCCACGCCCGCCGTCGCGGTTGATCGGCTCGTTCTTCGCCATCTGCTCGGCGGCCAGGCGCAGCACGTTGAAGGTGCCGACCAGGTTGACCTGGATGACCTTGTTGAACTCGGCCAGCGGGAAGGCGCCCTGCTTGCCCAGCGTCTTGATCGCGTTGGCGATCCCGGCATAGTTGCAGCAGATGTGCAGCGCGCCGTGCCGGGCCATGACCGCCGCGATCGCGGCCTGGACCGACTCCTCGCTGCTGACATTGACGTTCTGGTAGCTGACGTTCGCCCCCAGCTCGGCGGCCACCGCGCTGCCGCGGCTCTCGTTCATGTCGAATATCGCGACCCTGGCGCCCATGCCCGCGAGGCGTCTCACGGTGGCTTCGCCCAGACCCGAGGCGCCGCCGGTGATGATGGCTACCTTTCCTGCAATGTCCATTGCCGTTCTCCTGTTATCGATGATGGTTGACTGCCGGGCGAGACGCGGCCTGCCCTATCTGCCCTTCCAGACCGGCGCGCGCTTCTCGGCGAAGGCCGCGGCACCCTCGCGGGCGTCCTCGCTGTCGAATATCGCCGCCGTCGCGGCATTCTGCTTCGGCCATATCTCGGCATCGCTCCAGCCGGCCGAGTCGCGCATGACGCGCTTGCTGGTGGCAACGGCCAGCGGGCCGTTGGCCACGATGGATCGCGCCAGCGCCAGCGCGCCCTCGAGCGCCTCCCCCGCGGGCACGATGCGGTTGAGCAGACCGAGCTCGTAGGCGCGCGATGCCGGAATCATCTCCCCGGTGAGCGCGAGCTCCAGCGCGAAGCGGTACGGCACCATGCGCGGCAGGCGCACCAGCCCGCCGGCGGCCGCGACCAGGCCGCGCTTGGCCTCCGGAATGCCGAAGCGTGCGTTATCGCCCGCCACCGCGAGATCGCAGGCCAGCATCAGTTCCAGACCGCCGGCCAGCGCGTAGCCCTCGATCGCGGCGATCAGCGGCTTCTGCGGCGGCGCTTCAACCAGGCCGCCGAATCCGCGCCCGGGCAGCATCGGCATCTCCCCGGTGAGGAAGGCCTTCAGGTCCATGCCGGAGCAGAACGCACTCCCGGCGCCGGTCAGTATGCCCACGCGCAGCGCCGGGCTGGCGTCGAGGCGGTCGATCGCCGCCGCTATGCCCGTGGCCACGGCCAGGTTGACCGCGTTCTTCGCCGCCGGGCGGTTGATGGTGATGGTCAGAATGCCGTCTGCCTCGTGCAGCAGGACTTCGTCGGACATCAAGGTGCTCCCGTGATAGCTGTTAGGATTGATCGGCAGGCGCGAATATTCGTCGCTGGCGGCGCTGCTGTCCAGTGAAACGCAGCGATGACAGTTTCGTCATCTAGCCTCTGCGGGTCAGCGTCCTGCGCCAGGCTACCGGCGCCATGCCGAACTGCGCGTTGAACCAGCGCGTGAACGAGCTCGGCATCCGGTAGCCGAGCAGTTCCGCAATGCGTGCCAGCGGGAGTTCGCGGTCCTCGAGATAACGCAGCACCAGTTCGCCGCGCACCTCGTCCAGGAGCCCGGAAAAGGTCACGCCGGCCTCCTCGAGGTGGCGCTGCAGGGTGCGCAGGTTCACGCCCATGCCCGCGGCGATCTGCTCGATGGTGGCACGCCCCGCCGGCAGCATCAGGTAGATGGCCTTGCGCACCTCGCGCACGATCGAATACTCCGGCGTCTTCTTCGCGCCGACCGTCGAGTCGAGGAAGCGCTGCGCGAAACGCGCCATAGACGGATCGCCCCTCGGATTCATCAGGGCGAGGTCGGCCGCGCTCATGATCATCCCGTTGAACTCGCGACCGAACTCCAGGGGGCAGGCGAACACGCGCCGGTGAACGCGCAGATCCGCTGGCGCCGCATGCGAGAACTGCACACCGCACGGGCGCCACTGCGCGCCGAGCAACGCCTTGCACATGAGGTACAGCACGCCGACCAGGAGCTCATCGCCCTGCACGGAATGCGTCGCGCCGCCAGTCAGCAACTGCGAGCGCACCACCACGGACTTGCCCGCCTGCTCGATGGACAGTGAGAGCGAGGGGTTGAACGCGTCGTGGTATTCGATCAACGTCCTTACGGCGTCGCCGACCGTGCGCTGGTGCGTCAGCAGCAAGCTGATGCCCCCCATGTCCGCGAGCTGACGCGACTCCGCCATGCGCAGCCCGAATCCCGGGCAATCGGCAAGCTGCGCCGACTCCTCCAGAAGCGCCAGCACGGGCAGGATCGGGATGCGCCGTTCGGGATCAGCGATCAGCCTGAGGCTCATGCTGTGCTTGCGCAGCAGGCTGACGGGGTTGAGTCCGTATTGTCTGGCGACCTCGGCGTACTTCGAGAGCGCGGCGGCGCGGACCAGGTTGACCATGTATGCGAAGCTCCGGAACAGGGATTGCGGGCGAGCGTGCAAAAGACGCCCGCAACGGCAGCGACATACACTAGCGCACGCGTCATGAAATGCGAAGATTCTACCGCGCCTTGCGGCCACCGTTCCCGGTGCTGCGCTGCGCGACAGTTGCTGCTGCCGGCGCGCGATATGACCGGAGCGCCATCGGGGCGCGATGTTCGCAGCTCTGCGGGCCGCGTTGCGCATCCGCGACTGCGCATCAACCTATCTATACTCGTTCGCATCAATGGTATCGCTGATGTCCACGCGCGGAGCTACCTCTCATGATCAGCAGCATTTCCCTGCCACTGGCCACCAGGCATCTGGAACCCGGAGAGAGCCTGTCCGAACTGCTGTTCGGACTGATCATGACACTCACCTTCACGCTCGGTGCCGGCCTGATGGTCCAGGAAGGCCCGGACGCGGTCAGCGATCTGCTCGTCGCGACCATCGGCTGCAATATCGCCTGGGGCATCATCGACGGTGTGTTCTACATCAACGGACAGGTCTTCGAGCGCGCGCGCATCGCGCGCCTGGGCAGGATGATACGGGCTGCCCGCAACGAGGACGAAGCCGCCATTGTCGTGGAACGCGAACTCGCGGAGATAATCGAACTCACGGTGGATGCCGGCGAGCGCGGCGAGCTCTACCGACGCATGGCCCGCCAGGTCCGGGCAGCCACCTCCCGAGCGCGACCGGTGACGCTGGTGCCCTCGGACTTCAAGGGCGCGCTAGCGAGCTTCTGGCTGGTGTTCGTCGGCAGCATTCCGGCCGCGCTGCCATTTCTGATGATCGACGACGCGTGGATCGCCCTGCGCGTGTCCAACGCGATCCTGCTCGGCCTGCTCTTCTTCGCCGGATTCCGCTGGGCCCGGCACACGGTCCTGCCGCCGCTGCGCACGGGCCTGCTCTTCCTGGCTGCGGGCGTCGCGCTGGTTGCCGTGGCGATCGCGCTGGGCGGCTGATCAGCCGCCGTCTCCTCCTTGAACGCCAGTTCCGTGGCCGGCGCGTGACCGCCCCTGCGGTCACCTGATGAAAAAATGCGTCTTGCGCCACGTTCAATTCGGCGAGTGCGTGAGCTAGAGTGCAGCGGCGTTGCCGTCGCGCCGCGGCCCCCAGGCGCGGCCACCTGTCGCAAGTTCCGGGAGTATCGAATGAGTCCTACCAGCAAAGTGCTTGCATCCGTCCCGGGGACGCTGGTCGCGAGCACGGATGCCGCGAAGAAGCAGCTGAGCGGGGCCATC
This sequence comes from Gammaproteobacteria bacterium, assembly GCA_016718385.1. Lineage (GTDB taxonomy): Bacteria > Pseudomonadota > Gammaproteobacteria > Pseudomonadales > UBA5518 > UBA5518. The sequence goes on along the minus strand of JADKDK010000002.1, from coordinate 114,791 downwards.
GTGATGATCGGCTCCTGCACGCCGGCGTGAGCATCTCCGGCCCAATCCCCGCGCAGTGCGCTCGCACCGGCCACGCCGTGCGCCTGCACGTGCAGGCGCTACGCTGGTGCGTCGTTGCGCTGCTCGCGCTGCTGCCCGGCTGTGCCCGGCTGCCGGCCCAGCCGGCGCCGCTGGCGCTGCAAACGCATTTCACCGCGGGCGCCGCTACCACGCTCGGGCAGCTGGTCGCCACGCAAGGCCTGCCCGAGGGTCTGAGCGGCGTGCGCGTGCTGGACACCGGCCGCGATGCCTTCCTCGAGCGCGCCGCGCTGATCGAGACCGCCGAACGCGCCATCGACCTGCAGTACTACATCTGGAACAGCGATGTGACGGGCATCTACCTGGCCCATCGGCTGTACGCGGCCGCCGGGCGCGGCGTGCACGTGCGCCTGCTGCTCGACGATGTGAACGTGGCCGGGCGCGACGCCGCACTCGCGCTGCTGGACTCGCACCCGAACATCGAGGTCCGCGTCTACAACCCCTTCGCGCGGCGTCACGGCGCCGGGCGCGTCCTGAACCTGCTGGGAGACTTCAAGCGCCTGAACCGGCGCATGCACGTGAAAACCTTCACGGTCGACGATTCCGTCACGATCATCGGTGGGCGCAATATCGGCGACGAGTACTTCGATGCCCATGCACACCTGAATTTCCGCGACCGCGACGTGGTGGCCATCGGCCCCGTGGTCGATACCACTGCGCAGATGTTCGACGACTTCTGGAATGCCGCGCTGAGCCGGCCGATCGCGGCGCTGACCGACACGCAGCCCGATGCCATGGGCAAACCGGACAGCGCGGCGTTCGAGCGTGCCGCGCACACCATCGAGGCACTGCACGGCGCGCTGCCACAGCGCAGCGATGCGCCGCAGCGCCTGCGCACGAGTTTCGCGGGGATGACCCAGGCGCAGGCGACGCTGGTGCACGACCGACCCGCCGCACCCGAGACCGTCGCCGCGACCATGCTGCCTCAGGCCGGCTCGAGCGCGCTGGACGCGATCGCCGCGACGGTGCGCAAGGAGCTGCTGATCGAGTCGGCCTACCTGGTGCTGGACGACACCACGCTGGAAGGCGTGGCATGGCTGCACGCGCAGGGCATCCAGGTGCGGGCACTGACCAACTCGCTGGCCTCGAACGACGTCACGCCCAATCACGCGGCCTACGCGCGGCGGCGCGAGCGCATCCTCGACAGCGGCGTCGAATTGCACGAATTGCGCCCCGACGCGGCATCCTGCCGCGAACTGATAATGAATGCGGGCGCCTGCCTGCCACCGCATGTCTTCGCCCTGCACGCCAAGACCTACGTGCTGGACCGGCAAACCGTGTACGTCGGCTCGTTGAACCTGAACATGCGCTCGCGCTACCTCAATGCGGAATCCGGCCTGGTGATCGATAGCCCGGAAATGGCCGCCGGCATTGCGCAGGCCATCGAGCACAACATGAAGCCCGCGAACAGCTGGCAGGTGGCGCGTGACGAGCATGGCAACCTGGTGTGGCGATCCGATGCGTCGGCACCGGGCGGCGCGCAATCCGACACGGAACCCGCGACCTCCTGGAGCCGCCGTCTGAGCTCGGAATTCTTCGCGCTGTGGCCGCTGGAAAAATATCTTTGACCCGTGGGTCCGGATTCATCCGGACCATGTGCAGCACAATCGATCCCGACGAGGTGGAGCATGGGCTGTCCGCGCACAACCGTCCGACGAACCGCACGACACCTGCTGGTCGCGCTGTTCGCGACCTGCCTGTGGCAAGCGGGCGCCCACGCCGGCACCACCGCGCAGGACATCCACAAGCGCGGCACGCTGCGCTGCGGCGTGAGCGACGCGGTGCCGGGCCTTGCGGCGCGGGACGCGGCAGGACGCTGGCAGGGTCTGGAGACTGACTTTTGCCGCGCCGTGGCGGCGGCGGTGCTCGGCGATGCGGAGAAACGCCATCCTCTTCGGCCTGATCGTATTCGTGGCCGCGCTGGCCTGCGTGGCGTGGCTAATGCGCTACGCCTCGCGCGCGACGAGCGGGCGCGGTTCTCTATCGGCGCGGTCATCAGGACGTCATGACTCGCGCCTCCGGATGTAACGTGTACAGGAGTTCGGCATCATGAAAATCAAGTCAATTCCCGCGGCCATTCGCGGCGCGCTCGTGCTGGGAGCCGGGCTCGCGGCCAGCTCGGCATTCGGGGGATACGACGTCCATAGCAAGGGCGACACGAAGCTCGCTTTCAACCTCGACGCCGCGGCCGCCGCCTTCGCCAACAAGGATTCCTGGTTCGGCGAGTCCAACGCCTTCCTGGGAAATACCACCGACAACTGGAGCGAGTACGGCGTCGAGCCACGCCTGTCACTGGAAATGCCCGTGGCGGGCGGCACGGCCTTTGGCCAGTTGAGCGGCGTCTACACGCGCACCGAGAGTGACGATGCCTCGGGACTGACAATCGGCAGCGACGATACCGACGACTTCAACACCGAGCAGAGGCACATAGGCTGGAAGACGGACAACCTCTTCGACGGCCTCGAGAACGACAGCATTTCGATCAGCGCGGGCCGCCAGGACTACAAGATTGGCACCGGCATGCTGATCGCCGACGGCGGTAGCGACGGCGGACACTTCGGCGGCTGGTTCATCGGCATGCGCAGCGCCTTCAAGGGAGCGGTCATCGCAAGCCTGAAGAGCGACGAGATGCTGCTGGAGGGCTTCCGCCTCGAAAACCGTCCGCGCCGCGGCGGCACCGAGGGCGAGGCCTATGGCGCCAACGCCGAATACACATTTTTCGGCAGCACGAAGCTGGGCGCGACCTACATCGTCGCGGATCCCAATGTGCCGGGCTTGGACGAGCTGGATGTCTATGATGCGCGCCTCGACTGGACGCCGGGCGGCGCGCTCGAGGGACTTTCGATCAGCGGCGAATTCGCCCGCGAGGACAGCGAGCAGATCGAGGCCGACGGCTGGTTCGGCGAGGTCGGCTGGAGGACGAAGGAAATCTGCTGGACACCAACCTTCAGCTACCGCTACGCGCACTTCGACGGCGATGACCCGAGCACTCCCGAGGACGAACAGTTCCGCGAAATCGCCTACGGCTTCGACGACTACGGTTCGTGGTTCCAGGGCGAGATCACCGGCAGCTACCCGCTCACCAACGGCAACGTGTTGAGTCATCGCTTGCGCGTCGAGATGCAGCCCACCCGGTCCGTGACCCTCAATGTCATGTACTACGACTTCACGCTGGACCAGAAGCAGATCTGGGGCACGCCGGTGAGCAGCGACGACTGGGGCCAGGAACTGAACTTCACGCTCGACTGGGCGGCCACCGAGCAAATTCATGTGATCGGCATACTCGCCAACCTCGCGCCCGGTGATGCGGCGAAGGAGTGGACCGGCGGCGAAGAGGACTGGCTGTATTCGATGCTCTACGTGTCGTATACGTACTGATGGATTTTTGTCGGCATGAATGCCAGCCCACGGAGACTGAGGCCATGCGCATCGTGGTCGCCCTGGGCGGCAACGCCCTGCTGAAGCGCGGTGAGCCGATGACCGCCGAGGTGCAGCGCTCGAACATCCGCGTCGCGGCGCAAGCGCTGGCGCCCATCGCCAGCGCGCACCAGCTGGTGATCAGCCACGGCAACGGGCCGCAGGTCGGGTTGCTCGCGTTGCAGGGCGCGGCCTACAAGCCCGACGAAGCCTACCCGCTCGATGTGCTCGGGGCCGAGACCGAGGGCATGATCGGCTACATCATCGAACAGGAGCTCGGCAACCTGCTGCCCTTCGAGCGGCCCTTCGCGACCGTGCTCACGATGGTCGAGGTGGATCCCGACGACCCCGGTTTCCAGAATCCCACCAAGTTCGTCGGCCCTGTCTACGAGAAGGACGAGGCGGACCGCCTGGTGGCCGAGAAAGGCTGGGTGGTCAAGGCGGACGGCCCGAAGTGGCGCCGCGTGGTGCCCTCGCCGATGCCCAGGCGCATCTTCGAGATCCGCCCTATCAAGTGGCTGCTGGAACACGGCACCATCGTGATCTGCGCCGGTGGCGGCGGCATCCCCACCATGTACCAGCCCGGCGCGGAGCGCAAGCTGGTCGGCGTCGAGGCCGTGATCGACAAGGACCTGTGCTCCGAATTGCTCGCACGCGAGCTCGATGCGGACCTGTTCGTGATGCTGACCGATGTGGACGCGGTGTACATGGACTGGGGCGCACCGGCACAGAAGGCCATCCTGCGCAGTTCGCCGGCAGCGCTGGCCCAGGTCCCGTTCGCGGCGGGATCGATGGGGCCCAAGGTCGACGCGGCATGCCGCTTCGCGGCCGCGACCGGCAAGAGCGCGGCCATCGGCGCGCTCGCCGATCTCGGCCGGATCATCGCCGGAGAAGCGGGCACCACGATTGTGGCCGGGGGCACCGCAACGCTGTATCACGCCAGCTGAGGCGACGCGTCGCAAGCCATCATGTGCTTGATTCAACGCAAGGCGCGCCCGACTGTCGCGAACAGATAATCGACACCTCGCACCGGTAGCCATAGAATCCGCTGCGAAGCGGCAGGCTGCGCGGGCGCGGCCGGCAAGGCCCGGGGAGGACTCCGATGAAGGCGACGATACGTTCCGTTCTGGCATTGCTGCTGTCGCTATGCGCAGCCGCGCTTCCGGCCGCCGCGCAGGAGGGGCTTCCTCGGCCAGAAGGCGGAACTCATGGACGCGGTGCAGCGCATGCGGGGCAAGGCCTATGACGCAGGCAACCTGAAGAGCACCCAGCAGCAGGTGGTGACGCAGCAACCCGACAAGATCATCGTGATCGAGCAGTCCGCGCCCGAGGTGGTCTACGTGCCGAGCTACTCGCCTACCGTGGTCTACGGCGCGTGGTCCTACCCGAGCTATTACTACCCGCCGATGTACGCCCCGCCCCCGCCCGGCTACGGGTTGCTGACCTTCGGTGTCGGCATGGCCGTGGGCGCTGCGATCTGGGGCGACAGCAACTGGGGCTGGGGCCACGGTGATGTCGATATCGACGTCAACAACTACAACAACTTCAACCGCAACACCAACGTGAACTGGCAGAACAACCAGATCGCGAATCGCAGCGGCAACAAGGCCAGCTGGCAGCACGACCCCGCGCACCGCAAGGGCGTGAACTACCGCAACCAGGACGTGGCCGGGAAGTACGGTGCGGGCCAGGGCGCCAGCCGTGTCTCGCGGGATCAGGCCCGCGGCTGGTCTCAGGCTCAGGGGGGCAATCGCGCGGCCGCCGGCACGCAGCAGCGCGACCGGGCAGCGGCCGGGACCCAGCAGCGCGACCGGGCAGCGGCCGGGACTCAGCAACGTGACCGCGCAGCGACCGGGACCCAGCAGCGTGATCTCGCAACGGCAGGCGCGCAACGCGATCGGGCAGCGAGCGGCAGCCGCTCCAGCGAAAAGCGCAGCAGTGCGTACAGTGGATCGCGCAGCCCGAATATGGATCGTGCCGCCAGTTCGCGCGGGTCGGCCAGCCGCGGCACGCGTTCCTACGGTGGTGGTGGCCGCGCCGGTGGCGGCAGGCGTTGAGGAGCATCGCAATGGGCAGCAATACGACGAGAATGGTGCGCTGGTTCGGCATCTGCAGCCTGGTAGTGCTGGCCGCGGGGTGCAGCAGCACGATGGCGCAAGCGCCCGCGGCACAATCCTTCGCCACGCCGGAACAGGCAATTGAGGCGATGGCAGCGCTGATCGGAGCGCATGATGCCCAGGCCGTCGAACGGGTGTTCGGCCCCGGGAGCGTGGATATGTTTTCCTCCGGCGACGACGATGCCGACCAGGAAGACTTCCAGCGCGTGAAGGGCATGATCGAGACCCGCGTGGAGTTCAGCGATATCGACGATACGACGAAGGTCGCCCTGATCGGCGACAAGGCCTGGCCGTGGCCGATACCACTGGTGAATGAGGGCGAGGGTTGGCGTTTCGACACCGACCGCGGCCGCGAGGAGTTGCTGAATCGCCGCGTCGGACGCAACGAATTGCAGACGATCGCGGCTCTGCACGAGGTTGTCGATGCGCAGCGCGAGTACAACAGCGCAGGGCGCGATGGGCAGCCTCCCGGCTACGCGCAGAAATTCGTGAGCACCGAGGGCAAGCGCGACGGGCTCTACTGGCCGCCCGCGGACGGCGAGGAACTGAGCCCGCTCGGTGACCTGCTTGCCGAAGCCGACGTGCACGCCGGCGTGCCGCAGCCCTTTCACGGCTACTACTACCGCATCCTCAAGGCGCAGGGCCCCGCGGCGCCCGGGGGCAAGGCATCCTACCTCGACGACAACGGGCTCATGACGCGCGGCTTCGCAGTCATCGCGTGGCCCGCCAAGTACGGCAACTCCGGCGTCATGACATTCATGATCAACCAGCGCGACATCGTGTTCCAGAAGGACCTCGGGCCCGACACCGACGCGATCGCCAAGGCCATCGACAGCTTCGATCCGGATCCCGGCTGGTCGCCAACCGGCGATGCGATGCTCGGCGCCGAAGACCACGACGAGGCGGCCACGACGCCTTGAACGTGGCACAGCCGACTGTTTCTCCACTCTCGATCCAAAGGAACCCGACGATGCGCAAACTGACAATCAGCCTCGCCCTGGCCGCTGCCATGGCATCGGTCACCGCCCTCGCCCAGACCGCCACGGTCGTCGCAGGATCTGCTCCCGGGGTCGCTGCTGCCGTGGAAACGGAGTCCTACACCGGCACGATCAGCGCCATCAACGCAGAGACGCGCATGGTCACCGTCAGGGGTGATGGCGGTGGAGTGGCGGAAATCAACGCGGGGCCAGACGTAAAGAACTTCGGACAGTTGAAGGTCGGCGATCGTGTGACGATGGAACTCACCAGGGCGCTGGCGCTCGAGTTGCGCAAGGGCAGCACGGCTGAGGTGTCGCGCCAGGACGAGGCCGACAAGGTGGGCGCCGGACCCGACGAAGCCCCGGGTGGCGCCATCGGCACGCGTACGAAGATCATGGCGGAAGTCACCGCGATCGACGCGGCGAACAAGACCGTGACGCTGAAGGGCCCGAACCGTTCGATCGACCTCGCGGTCGAGGATCCCGCGCAACTCGCCAACATTACCGTCGGCGATCGCGTGGAGGCGACCTATATCGAAGCCGTGGCATTCCAGGTCACGCCCGCCGCGGCCACGCCCTGAACAACACGCGCGGTCACGCGGCGCGAGCCGCGTGAGCGCCCGCTCCACTCACAGATGCGCCGGATCGGCGGTGAACGTAATGGTGAGCCAACGGTCCGGACCCTTGCCGCCGATCGCATCGCCGATCTCGGTCCTCAGCGTGTCGAACTCGGCAATCGATAGCCGCAGCTCGGGTGGCACCAGCACCGAGACCTCGATGAAGCGGGCACGGCCGGTCTTGTAGCTATAGCTGCGGTAATCCGGGAAGCCGTGGCGCGCCACGAAGTCAGCCATCACGGCCCGCACACTGTCGCTCACATCCGGCGGGCTGATCATCAGGATTTCGCCCAGGGACGCACGGGCCTCGCGCAAGGGCAAGGGCAGCAGCACCAGCGCCAGCACTGCCAGCACCGCCGGGTCGAGATAGGCGATCCATCTCGCGGCCCCCGTACCTTCCAGTGCCAACGCGGCACCGAAGGCGATGAGCAGCGCGACGTTGATCAGTGCCGTCATCAGCCAGGCCTTCACGTCAAGCCGCACCAGTCCTGAATCGATGCGCTCGGCCTGCTGGCGCATCCACCACCACATGCCGAACGAGATCAGGGCAGCACCCGCCGCATACGCGAGGGCGATCCCGAACTCCGGTTCATAGCCGCCCTTGAACAGGCTGTTCACCGAACTCAGGAACGCATAGGCGACGAGGAAGACGAGTACCGAGGCCCTCAACGCGATGACCAGCGGCTCCAGGTGCCAGAAGCCGTACTGGAACCGGTTATTACCCTGGCTCGCCACCAGCCGCGCGACCTTCAGCGTGAGCCAGGTGACCGCGACATCCAGCAGCGAGAAGAAGCCGTCGAAAAGGATCGCCGTCGATCGGGCCAGCAGCCCGAACACGATGCCGAGCCCGGCGATGAGCAAGGTCGCGGACAACGAACTCCACAGCAGCCGTGCCTCGAGTTCGCTGCGCAGGCGCATCACCCGCTCGATCGTTGCCATCGAACCCAACCTCGCGATTCGTCCTGATCGGTCTGCTCCAGGTCCGCAGGGTGAGCCCGAACCACTCTTCCCCGCGTCCGCCATCTCCAGCTTAACGGCAGCCGATCGCGCCACGCCAGAATGCCGCGGGGCATTCACACACAAAAATTCCAGCGGGTTCGGGTAAACGCGCGCCACCAGAGTAGCCCGCCACCCGGGCAAGTATCAGCCCGGGTTCTGACCATTCCGGCCGCCGGCCAAAGACCTTGCGCGCGATCAAATTATGGCGACCGAACTGGCGTATTATTTCACGCGTTACAACTCCGGCGCAGTTGCGCTCCACTTCTGACAAACCTTGCGAGGCACCCATGAAAACAGCAATCCGCTTCTCACTTGCCCTTTTGATGCTCCTTTCCTTCGCACACGCGCGCGCCGATGATTACGCCGAGGCCATCGAGGTGTTCAAGGGGGCCGGCGAGAGCAGTTCGTTCTTCAAGAAGAGCTACGGCTATGCGCTGTTTCCGACCATCGGCAAGGCCGGCATGGGCATCGGCGGCGCGCACGGCAAGGGAAAGGTTTACGAAAAGGGGCGCGTCATCGGCACGGCGAAGATGAACCAGCTCACGGTCGGGCTGCAACTGGGTGGCCAGGCCTACAGCCAGATCATCTTCTTCCAGGACAAGCGCGCGCTCGACGAGTTCACCTCGGGCAATTTCGAATTCGGCGCGCAGGCGACCGCGGTCGCGATCACCGCCGGCGCATCCGCTTCGGCCTCCACGGCCGGCGCATCCGCCGGCGCCAGCGGCGGGCAGCACGACGCCTCGACCGTGGACGCGGGCGGCTACCACAAGGGCATGGCCGTGTTCACCGTGGCCAAGGGTGGCCTGATGTACGAAGCCTCGGTCGGCGGGCAGAAGTTTTCCTACACGCCGCTGAAGTAACGCTCACGGCAGGGAACCGGCGATGCGTGGTGTCGCGCATTGCCTATTGCCTCGCAAACACGGGTTCTGGCAAGTTGCGCACATCGCCTCTCCAGGCCGATTTCTGACGGAGCACTGATCGCATGAACAGCAAGGCATCCAGGTCGGGCACACCGGCGAAGGCCGAAAGCGCGGGCACGGAAGACGATAAAAAGCTCAAGCGAAAGGAGTATGACAAGGAGCTCGCCAGGCTTCATGTCGAGCTGGTCAGGGTGCAGGAATGGGTCAAGGCCACCGGCGCCAAGGTCTGCATCGTGTTCGAGGGCCGCGACGGAGCCGGCAAGGGTGGAACGATCAAGGCAATCACGGAGCGGGTCAGCCCGCGAGTTTTCCGCGTCATAGCGCTGCCGGCCCCGAGCGACCGCGAGAAGAGCCAGATGTACGCCCAGCGCTATCTGCCGCACCTGCCTGCCGCGGGCGAGGTCGTGATATTCGACCGCAGCTGGTACAACCGTGCCGGCGTGGAACGCGTGATGGGCTTCTGCAAGGAGGAGGAGGCGCAGCAGTTCCTGAGGATGACGCCACTCTTCGAGAAGCTGATGGTCGGTTCGGGCATCATCCTGCTCAAGTACTGGCTCGAGGTCGACCCCGACGAGCAGACGCGGCGCCTCAAGGACCGCATCGAGGACGGCCGCAAGATCTGGAAACTCTCGCCGATGGACATCAAGTCCTACACGCGCTGGGACGACTATACCCGCGCGCGCGACGACATGTTCCGTGCCACCGACACCCGGGATGCGCCGTGGTTCGTGGCCAATTCGAACGACAAGAAGCGCCTTCGGCTGAACCTGATCTCGCACCTGCTCGGCCAGATTCCCTACCGGGAAGTAAAGCGCGAAAAGATCCGGCTGCCCAAGCGCAGGATCAGCGAGGACAAGCCTGCCGCGCGCCGCCGGATGCGCCTGATCAAGGAAATCTATTGATCATGAAACCCTCATCGAAATTCCCGGCACGCTCCCGGCGACTGGCATTGCGCCGCTGGTCGCCGGGCGGGGTGCTGGCATTGGTGGCACTGCTTCCCTTGCACGCCCACGCATCGATGTTCAAGGGCGAGGCGCTAGATACGGCGGCCGACGTGCTCACCTGGATCGTGCTGGTCGTCGCGCCGGTCGTGGGCATCGGCGTGTTCCTGTTGGTGCATGTTCTCCCGGAGAAAATCGCCGAGAAGAATCACCACCCGCAGACCAAGGCCATCCAGTGCCTGTGCCTGCTGTCGCTCTTTTTCGGCGGCATGCTGTGGCCCCTGGCCTGGCTCTGGGCCTACTCCAGGCCGGTTCTGTACCAGATGGCCTACGGCACCGACAAAGTCGTGCACGGTAAAAAGGACGCTGCACCTGCGCCCGGCACAGAGGACACGGACGAACTCCGACAACTGCGCCAACGCATCGCCGAACTCGAAGCCAGGCTGCTGGACGGCACATCCGCCGCCGACACGGGAAAAGTCTGATCCATGGAAATCCTGCTCCTCGGCATCTACTCGTTCTTCGTCTGGCTGATCTTCTTCAAGTTCAGATGGCTCCCGTGGAATTTCGTCAGCCAGGTCATCGTCATCACGATCCCGGCCGTCGGGCTGACGGTGCTGATCCTGATGCTGAACATCGTCGCGCCCTCCTCCCACGACATCCGGGTCGTCAACTACGTGGTACCGATCAACCCGCCGGTGCGCGGCCTGGTCACCGAGGTGCCGATCGAACCGAACCGCCCGATCAGGAAGGGAGACGTGCTGTTCAAGGTGGATCCGGCACCCTTCGAGAGCGCGGTCAGGACCTACGAGGCGCAACTGGCCCAGCTCCGCGTGCAACTCGTCACGGCAACGGCCAGCTCGCGCAACCTGCAGGAGCAGCTGAAGGGCGCGAGCGCCCAGAAGGAGTCGGTGCAGTCCGAGTTGAACCTCGCGCGGCTGCGCCTGCAGCAATACAAGGAACTGGCCGATAGCGGCGCGGGCAGCAGGTTCGACTACGAGAAGGCCCAGACGGACGTGCGCAACCTCCAGGGGCAACTGGCATCCGCCCTTGCTGCCGAAATGCAGGCACGCGAGACGCTCGGGGCCAAGACTCCCGATGGCGAGCAGGACGAAGTGGCCAAGGTGAAGGCGCAGATCGCGGCGGCCGAATCACAGCTGGCCAACGCCCGATGGGAACTCAGCCAGACCACCTATTACGCGCCCACGGACGGGACGGTGGTCGCGCTGACGCTGCGCCCGGGCGCGATGGCGGTGCCGTTGCCGATGGCCCCCGCCATGAACTTCATCGAGAACGAACAGTGGATCCTCGCCATCTACAAGCAGAACGAAGTCCGCGCGGTCAAGCCGGGGCAGGAGGCGGAGGTCGCGTTCAAGATGTATCCGGGCCGGATCGTGAAGTGCAAGGTGGACTCGATCATGTGGGCGACCGCACAGGGGCAGCTGCCCATCGGCAGCATGAACCCCGCCGGCGGCGTGGCTCCCGTCCCTGCCAACAGTCTCGCGGTCCGGCTGTTGCCCGATGGCAAGGACAAGGATCTGTTCCTTGCGGCTGGCGCGAACGGAGCGGGCGCGGTGTACACCGAAAAGGCCGAGATGATCCACATCCTGCGCAAGATCATCGTGCGCGTCGGGGCCAAGCTGGACTGGCTGATCCTCAAGCTGCATTGAGATGAGTATGCAACTACGGATGACGATTCTTGCCGCGGCGGCGGCAAGCGCCTTGTCGGGCGGTTGTGCGCTGCGTCCCGCGCCCGACGTCGAGGAAGTACAAGCCCGGGCCCTGCCCGGCGTATCCACGCCTGCTCAATGGCGCTCGCACGGCGCGCAGCCGGGGCAGATCCAGGAGCGCTGGCTGCTGGCGTTCAACGACGCGACGCTCAACGCGCTGGTCGAGGAAGCCCTGGCACACAACCCGGACCTGCAGGCCTCCGCGGCACGCGTCGCGCAGGCGGCAGCCTTTGTGGAGAGCGCGAGCGCGAGCCTCTTCCCGCAGCTCAGTGCCCTGGGCAATTCCAGCGGCAAGAGCACCGGCGGCGGCGGGCTGAACTATGGCGGCCTGTTCGCGAGCTGGGAGCTCGACGTGTGGGGTCGCGTGCGCGCGGGCCGCGAGGCGGCGCAGCTGCAGTTGCTGTCCGCCGAACTCGCCGACCAGTACGCGCGCCAGTCGCTGGCCGCGATGGTCGCGCGGGCCTGGTTCCTCGCCTCCGAGGCGCGCCTGCAGCAGGGCCTTGCCCAGGAGATGGTGAAATCCGCCGAAGCACTGGTGCGCCTGAACCAGGAACGTGCGCGTGTCGGCGTGGGCAACGACTACGATATCGCGCTCGCGCGCGCCTCGCTCGCGAGTTACCGCGACGTGGCCGCGCAGATGGATCTCGCGTGGCGGCAATCGGTGCAGGCGATCGAGACGCTGGTCGGGCGCTATCCGGCCGCGGAACTCGAGGTACCGGCAAGCCTGCCCCGCCTGTCGGGACCGGTGCCCGCCGGCCTGCCATCGGAACTGCTGGAACGCCGGCCCGACGTGGTGGCCGCCGAACGACGCGTGGCCTCGGCGTTCTACCTGGTCGAGGAAGCGAAGGCCGCTCGCCTGCCGACGCTGTCGTTCAACGGCAGCGGGTCAACGCTGTCCAGTGACCTGATCCTGCTCAAGGAGCGCGACGACTGGGTCTGGGGATACGGTGGCCGCGTCGTCGCACCCCTCTACCTGGGCGGATCGCTGCAGGCGCAGATCAAGTTGCGCACCGCGGAGCAGGAGGAGGCCGTGGCCGATTACGGGCGTGCCGGCGCCGCGGCCTTCGCCGATGTCGAGAATGCCCTGGCATCTTCTTCGGCACTGCAAGAGCGCGAGCCCCTGCTGGCTACCGCGGTGAGCGAGAGTCAGCAGGCGCTGAAGGTGGCCGAAACGCGCTACCGCGTGGGTAGCGCCGATCTGCGCAGCGTGCAGCAGCAGCAGCTGCAGCTGGCGGCGGCCAAAACCTCGCTGCTGCGCGTGCAGAGCGAACAACTGGTGCAACGGGTCAACCTGTACCTGGCGCTCGGCGGCAGCTTCTAGCCGCCCGCGAACGCATCCGTGAGCGGCAAGCGAAACCCATCCACACGAGGAGATTGAAAACCATGGTCATTTCAGCCGACGACGAGGGAACCATCGTCGCCCTGCTCGACAGGTTCCGGCTGCAGCGCCTGCCCCAGGCGCTCGCATTGAAGGAAAAAGTCGACGCCGGCGAAACGCTCGATGATCACGACATCGCCTTCCTGGAGCAGGTCTTCGAGGACATGCGGGACGTGACACCGCTGGTGCAGCGCCACCCGGAGCTCGAATCGCTGACGGCGAAGATCGCCGTGCTCTACAAGGAAATCACCGACAAGGCGCTTGCCAACGAAAAGCCGGCCTGAACTCTTCCGTTGGCCAACCTCCCCTGACATTCAACCCGTATAGCGGCTCGCGGCCTTGAAAAAATCCGTGCGCGGCAGCAGTCCGGGGTCCACCGCCAGCAGCAGCGTTGCCATGCGGGTGCCGCGCCCGTCGTGCAGTTCGCGCAGGTGCAGCTCGCGCGCCACCGAATCGGCCTGCGCGCGCAGCACGTTGCGATGATCGAGAATCAGTGAGCGCTCCTCCATCCACAGGTACTTCGCCGGCGCGGCCAGCGCCTCGGCCAGCATGCCGAGGTGCGCATCGAGCGTGACCTCGTCGGGTCCGAGCTTGCCGATCTCTTCCTCGATGCGCGCGAGCTCGCTCTCGAGCGCCGCCGCATCCGAGGGTCCTTTCTCGCCGCCCGCCTCGAAGCTCCAGCCCGCCCCCTGCAGCGCCGCCGACTTGCGCTGCAGCAGTTCGCGCTGCCCGGCAAGCCCGGTGCGCGTGCTGCGCCGCCTGGCCATCGCCTCGAGCACCTGCGCCAGGATGTGGTCGTAGGCCCGACGCTTCAGCAGGCGCCGCGTCTCGGCCTCGTCCGTGCACGGGTCGATAAGCCGGTGCCCGTCGAAGCTGACGATGGTCTGCTGCACGTCGCGCTTGAGCACATCGTCCTCGAGGTCGATGCCGAGGGTGTGCTTCTCGCTCACGCGCATCATCAGCATCGCGGTCAGCGGCTTGCCGTCAGGAGTACCCGAGCGCAACGCCTCCTCCAGGTTCCGGTCGCGCGCGATCACCTCGAACATGCGCTCGGGCGAGGCGAACATCGAACGCAGGCCGGCATCGTTGCGGTAGTTCTCCGCCGTCGCCGCCAGCGGCGCCGGCAGTTCGTCGACCAGGCGCATCACGTGATCGATCGTTGCCAGGGCCGGTTCGCGCAGCCGCTTGCGGTAGCCGCCGAGCGCCCGCAGGCGGGGATCGGTCCCGTCGAGCGCGCGCTCGATCACCGCCTCGACCAGGGACTCGGGCCAGGCGCTGCCCGGCTTCGCTTCCCCTCCGAAAATCGACTGGAACAGTTTCAACATCAGCGCTGGTCCTCACTGCCGGCCACTGCCGCGGCCTGGCTGCACGTGTTCGTGTCCGATTCGTACGCCGCCACGGCGGCGTGCAGGCTCGGGAACAGCCGCCGTTCTCCGAGCGTCTGCGCGAGGGTGGTGCGCCGCACCTGCGCCAGCGCCTCGGGGTTGAGCGCCGCCAGCCACACCTCGATACCCTGCTGGCGCAGCGACAGCTCCCAGTCCACCAGTCCCTTCAACGCCGTGTATTCGAAATCGAGTATGGCGCGACAATCCAGGATGAGGACCTTCGGCGCCGTCGCCTCGATCAACGCACGCAACTTGTCACCGATGGTCTGGGCGTTGCCGAAATAGATACGACCCTCGGCACGCGCGATCAGCAGCCCCGGCAGCGCCGGGTCGGTCATCGGCGCCTCGCCGACGGGTTCGAAGTCGGTCGAACCCGGACGCCGGCGCACTGCGTAGACCGGTGGATTGCTCGACTGGTAAAGCAGGCTGAGCAGCGAGAGCACGACGGCCACCAGGATGCCCTTCAGCGTGCCGAGCAGCACCACCCCCGCAAGCGCCACGATCGCCCAGCGGAACTCGGGCAGCCGCACGCGGCGGATGGCCGCGATCTCCGCCGGATCGATCAGCCCGATCGAATAGGCGACCACGACCGCTGCGAGCGTCGCGTAGGGCAGCGCGCCCATTGCCGGCGCCAGGAACAGCATCGTGGCCAGCGCACCTGCGGCCGTGACCAGCCCGGCGACCTGGGTGCGCGCCCCCGCGCTGGCATTCACCGCGGTCTGCGAGGTGCCGCCGCCGCAGGGCATGGCGCCGAAGAAGCCCGCGGCCACGCTCGCCACCCCGGTGGCCAGCAGTTCCTGGTCGGGACCGATGCGCGCCTCGCCGCGCCGGTGGAAGGCGCGCCCGGCGGCAATGGATTCGGTGAAACTCATCAGGGCAATGCCGGCGGCGGCGGGCCACAGCGGCAACAGCAGCGAGCGATCCGGCAGCGTGAACGCCGGCAAGCCGGCCGGGATCGCGCCGACGACGCTGACGCCTGAATCCGCCAGCCCCAGCAGCAGCGAGGCCGCGATCGCGCCGGCGACCACGACCAGCGGTGCCGGTGCCCGCGGGGTGAATCTGTGCATCAGCGCAATCGCCGCGAAGCTCGCCACCGCGACCAGCACCGTCGGCAACGATGCCTCGGGAATGTGCCCGGCAATCGCGAGCAGGTCGCGCAGGAATCCGCTCTTGTCGATGTGCAGCCCCAGCAGTTTCGGTAACTGGTCCACCACGATCACCAGACCGATACCGGCCTTGAATCCGGTCAGCACCGGATCGGAGATGAATCTGGCGATCCCGCCGAGTCGCAGCAGGCGCGCCAGCATCAGCATCAGTCCCACCAGCACGGTCAGCGTCGCGGCGGCCGTGGCCAGCGACACGCCGGGATGAGCCGCCAGCGCCTCGCCGAGCGCCGCCGCCGTCAGGATCGCGATCGTCGTGGTGGTGCTGACGCTCAGCGTGGCCGAGCTACCGAGCACCGCGTAGACGATCAACGGCACGAACGCGGTGTACAGCCCGACCTGCAACGGCAGGCCGGCGATGGTCGCGTAGGCCATCGCCTTGGGAATCACCACGGCCGCGGTCGTGAGCCCGGCGATCACATCGGGCGCCAGCCAGTCGCGCTGGTAGCGCGCGAGCCAGCTTGTGGCTGGCACGAGCGACGACAGCGGGCTCGATGGGCTCATGTCCTGGTGCCTTGCGTGAGTGTTGGGGTCGATCACGGCTCGCTGCGCATCCGGTTTCACAGGTATTTCTCGAGCGGAAACGCGGCGATGACTGCCGTGCTCGCCCGGCGCGACCACGACGCCCGCGGCTCCTGGTGCAGCGTGGTCGCCGCGCTCCCCTCGCCCTCCAGCCACTGCGCGCGGCCGCGCTCGTCGGCCACGACTCGCCAGCTGTTCGCCGGCGCCATGTTCAGCTCGATGTCCGCGGCGATTTGCGCCGCCAGTTCCGGGCTTTCGATCACCAGCCCCGATTCGGCGTTCAGGAAACGCGAGCGCAGGTTCAGGTTGAGCGAGCCCACGTAGACCGTGCGCCGGTCGAAGACGAAGGTCTTCGCATGCAGACCGAATATGTGCTCCCTGCCGCAGGCGGAACCGTTCAGCACCAGGCTGCGGCAGGAGGCCGCATCGGGTCGCATTTCGTGCAGCTCCACCCCGCTGGCCAGGATGGCCTCGCGCCGGCGCGCATAGGCGGCGTGATTGGCCGTGACGTCGTTCGAGGCCAGCGAATTGGTCAGCACGCGCAGGCGCACCCCGCGCTCGTGCATGGCGCGTATCGCGTCCACGGACTGCTGGTCCAGCACCAGGTAGGCCGACTCGATCAGGATCTCCTCGCGCGCGCCGGCGGCCACCTGCCCCAGTGCCGCCGCGCTCGCCTGCGTGAGCGAGCTGTCGGCGAGCGCCGCGCCGCTCGGCGGATCGTCGTGCACCAGACGCGCCGGCGCCCAGAGCATCGCGCCCATGCTTTGCGCGACGTGGGCGAGCGCGGCCGCTGCATCCTGCGGCAGGGTTCCGAACAGCTGCGCCAGCCGCTCACTGTCGGCGTCGGCCTGCGCCGCGCGCGACCCGAGGTCGCCGGCACGCGCGCCGTTGCCGAACTCCGTCACGGGGCGCGCCAGCGCAGAGTTCCAGAACGCATCGAACATGTTCCCGGTATCGGCCACCACGGGTCCGACGGCCACCACGTCGCGGTCGCGGAAATTCAGCTCCGCGTGCGCATCGAAGTACTCGTCGCCGATGTTGCGCCCGCCGAGGATGGTGACGCTGCCGTCGACGGTGAACGACTTGTTGTGCATGCGGCGATTGAGCCGCGAGAACTCGCGCAGGAAGCCGAACGCCCAGCGCAGGCCGCGGCGCTGGAGTGCCGGGTTGTAGATGCGGATCTCGATGTTCGGGTGCTGGTCGAGCAGCGCGAGCACGTCGTCGCGTGCGCCCACGTTGATGTCGTCCAGCAGCAGGCGCACCCGCACGCCGCGCCCGGCCGCCGCGTAGAGCCGCGCGGCCATGTAGCGCCCGGTGGCGTCGCTGTTCCAGATGTAGTACTGCGCATCGATCGAGCGCTCGGCCACCTCGATCAGCGCGACGCGCTCCAGGAACGCGTCGCGCCCGGTGTCGAGCAGGCGCACGCCGCTGTCGCTGCCGTGGGGCGCGCCGAGCGCCATCACGCGCGAACCCAGCGTGGTCGTGCCCGTCACGTCCCGCGGCAGCACCTCGGCACGTGGCGCCGGCTCGGTCGGCAGCCTTGCACAGCCCGACAGGAGCAGCGCGAGGAGCACGCCGAAGGCGGCGCAGCATCGCCGCGCCGTTCGCTCGCGCGCCGCGCCGCGGTATCCGGCAGATGCCCCCATGCCTTGAACCTCCGGAGCCACCTGATGTGCCCGTTGTCGCGATCGGATGTCAGGTCCGGACGGCTACGCGCATCCTGACCGGGGCCACATTCTAGGCAGCGCGACCGGGAGCTGCCAGCCTGCGGAGGGTGCTCGCGATTGTTGCAGCGACGATGCGCTGATAGCCTGTGCGCCGTATCCAGCCCCCCCGAGACCCCGCCGATGACGAGACCCTGCCGCTGCGCCCTGCCGGCCGTCCTGCTGGTGCTGCTGAGCGCTTGCGGCGCCGGCAATGACGAGGTTGCCGCGCCCGCGCAGCACGTGTCCGCGGTTGTGCGCCCGGTCAAGACCTTCGTGGTCGACACCGGCGGCGCGCCCAGCCAGCGCCAGTTCCCGGGCCGCATCGAGGCGGCGCGGCGCGCGGATCTCAGCTTTCGCGTGCCCGGAACGGTCAAGGACATCCTCGTCAAGGAGGGTGATACCGTCGGCGAGGGCACCGTGCTCGCGCGCCTCGATGCCACGGATTTCCGCATCGCGTTGAGCGATCGCCAGGCGAGCTACGACAACGCCCGGCGCAACTACGAGCGCGCCCGCGAACTGCTGCCCTCGGGGAACATCTCGCGCCTCGACTATGACCGCACCGAGACCAGCTTCAAGAGCGCCGAGGCGGCGCTGCGCCAGTCGCGACAGGACCTCGCCTACACCGAACTGAGGGCTCCCTTCGCGGGCAGCGTGGCCAAGCGCCTGGTGCAGCGCTTCGAGGAAGTCGCCGCCAAGGAGGCCGTGTTGAGCCTGCAGCAGGTCAACAGCCTCGACGTGAAGATCGATCTGTCCGAGACGCTGCTGCGCAGCTTCACGGTTCCCGAGGAACGCGCGATCGACTATGCCGAAGCGGAGGCGCCGGCCTGGGCCACCTTCGAGGGGATGGCGCAAAGGCGCTTCCCGCTGGACATCAAGGAGGTCGCCACCAAGGCCGACCCGAAGACCCAGACCTTCGAGATCACCTTCACCATGCCCAATCCGCCCGACGTCGTGATCCTGCCCGGCATGACGACCACGGTGACCGTGGATTTCCGCCACCTCGTGCCCGAGTCGGGCGACATCTGGATCCCGGCCACCGCGGTGCTCGGCGACGCGGCGCTCCATCCCGTGGTCTGGGTGCTCGACGCCGTCACGATGACCGTGTCGCGCCGCGCGGTGCGCGTGGGCGAGATGCAGCAGGAGCGCATCCAGGTTCTCGAGGGCCTCGCGGGTGACGAGGAAATCGTCGCCGTCGGCGCCTCGCATATGGCCGAGGGCATGAAGGTCTCGCGCATGCCCGGCGGCGAACAGGCCGTCCCGCGCGCCGGCGACCCGCATTGAGGCGCCGGGCCACCTCATGAACATCGGTGAATACTCGGTCCGCAACAAGGTCGTTTCCTGGCTGCTGCTGATCGTCCTGGTCGGCGGCGGCCTGTGGAGCTTCGAGCGCATGGGCAAGCTCGAGGATCCCGCGTTCACGATCAAGATCGCCAAGGTCATCACGCGCTACCCCGGCGCGAACGCCGAACAGGTGCAGCAGGAGGTCACCTACCACATCGAGGACGCGATCCAGCGCATGGAACAGGTGAAGAGCCTGAAGATGTCGGTGTCGCGCCCGGGTGTCTCCGACATCCAGGTCGAGTTCAAGGACCGCTACCGCGCGGCGGACTTTCCGGCCATCTACGACGAGCTCAGGCGCAAGATCGCCGACGTGCGCGCGCAGCTGCCGCCCGGGGCGCACGAGCCGATGGTGATCGACGACTTCGGCGACGTCTACGGCATCTACGGCGCGCTCACCGGCGAGGGCTACAGCTGGCGCGACCTGTGGGACACGGCCGACCGCATCAAGCGCGAGCTGCTGCAGGTGCCCGGCGTGCGCAAGGTGGAGCTCGGCGGCACGCAGCGCGAGGTGGTCTACGTCGATCTCGCGCGTGCGCGCCTCGGCGAACTCGGGATATCGGCCGCCGACATCGCCGCGGTGCTGCAGTCGCAGAACGTGGTGGCCGAGGCCGGACGCGTGCGCGTCGGCGACGAACTGCTGCGCATCGAGCCCAGCGGCGAGTTCCGCTCGGTGGCCGACATGGGCAACGTGCTGATCGGCTCCGACGAGCGCCACCTGGTGCGCCTCAGCGACATCGCCCGCATCACGCGCGCCTACGAGGAAGTGCCGGGGCTCATGTACTACGTCAACGGCAAGCCGGGCCTCACGATCGGCGTGTCGATGCTGCGCGGCGAGAACGTCGTCGAGGTCGGCGCGCGGGTGCGGGCGAAGATGCAATCGCTCGCCCCGATCATCCCGGCGGGCATGGAGCTGCAGCCCATCTACGACCAGCCGCGCGAGGTGGCCAAGTCGGTGGGCGGCTTCCTGGTCAGCGTGGCGCAGGCGGTAGGCATCGTGCTCGCGGTACTGCTGCTGTTCATGGGCCTGCGCACCGGCGTGATCATCGGCGCGGTGCTGCTGATCACCGTGGCCGGCACGCTGTTCGTGATGCAGCTCTGTGGCATCGAGCTGCAGCGCATCTCGCTCGGCGCGCTGGTGATCGCGCTCGGCATGCTGGTCGACAACGCGATCGTGGTCGCCGAAGGCATGCTGGTGCGCATGCAGGCGGGCATGTCGGCGCCGCAGGCCGCGCGCGAGAGCGTCGCCAAGACCGCGTGGCCGCTGCTCGGCGGCACCGCCATCGGCATTCTCGCCTTCTCCGCCATCGGCCTCTCGCCCGACGCCACCGGGGAATTCGCCGGATCGCTGTTCTGGGTGATCCTGATCTCGCTGCTGCTCTCGTGGCTCACGGCGATCAGCACCACGCCGCTGCTGTGCGCGCTGCTGCTCGAGCCCGCCGCCGCGAGCGCGACGCCGCGCGATCCCTACGCCGGCGCCGGCTTTCGCCTGTACCGGCGCCTCGTTACGGTGGCGCTGCGCCACCGCCTCGTAACGCTCGGTGGCGCGGCGGCGCTGTTCCTCGCCGCGCTGGCCGGTTTCGGTTTCGTCAAGAGCGGCTTCTTCCCGGCCTCGAATACTCCGCTGTTCTTCGTCGACATCTGGGAGCCCGAGGGTACCGACATCCGCAAGACCCGCGAGGACGCCCTGCGCGTGGAGGAGTACCTGCGCGCACAACCCGGCGTGGTGCAGACCAGTGCCGTGATCGGCGGCGCGCACCAGCGCTTCACCCTGGTCTACGACTCCAAGGAAAGCTCGGCGGCGTACGCTCAGATCCTGGTTCGAACCGACACCCGCGAAGGCATCGCGCCGGTGTGGGAGGCGGTGGCCGGGTACCTGCGCACCGAACTGCCGTGGATCGATCCGGTGCTCAAGCAGATGCGCATCGGCCCCGGGCGCGACGGCAAGATCGAGGTGCGCTTCCACGGGCCCGACGCCGGCGAACTGCGCCGGCTCTCGGAACAGGCGAAAGCGATCATGCGCGCCGACCCCGAGGCGCGCGAGATCCGCGACGACTGGCGCGAGCCGGTGAAGGTGGTGCGACCGGTATTCAACGAGCAGGTCGGTCGCCAGCTCGGCATCACGCGCGAGGACCTCGCTGCCGGGCTCCAGTACGCCGTGGAGGGCACGCATGTCGGGCTGTACCGCGACGGCGTGCACCTGCTCCCGATCCTGGTGCGCGCGCCCGAGGACGAGCGCGGTGACGTCGGCAACCTGCGCGACATCGGCGTGTGGAGTCCGCTGCTGCAGAAAGCCGTGCCGGTGTCGCAGGTGGTCTCGGGCTTCGACACCCGCTGGGAGAACGCGGTGCTGCGCAGCCGCGACCGCCAGCTCACCATCACCACGTCGTGCAATCCGCCCGGGGAGCTCGTCGACCCGCTGTTCCAGCGCCTGCGCGAGCCGATCGAGGCCATGAAGCTGCCAGCCGGTTACAGCCTGTCGTGGGGCGGCGAGTTCGAGGATTCGAGCAAGGCCGGCGCAGGGCTGAAGAGCACGCTGCCGCTGGGCTTCCTCGCGATGGTGCTGACCAGCGTGCTGCTGTTCGCGAAGCTGCGCCAGCCCCTGATCATCTGGCTGACGGTGCCGCTGGCGATCATCGGCATCACCGCGGGCCTGCTCGCGGCCGGGGCGCCGTTCGACTTCATGTCGATACTCGGCGCGCTGTCACTGGTGGGACTGCTGATCAAGAACGCGATCGTGCTGATCGAGGAGATCGACCAGCAGATCGCCGCGGGCAAGCCCGGATTCGAGGCCGTCGTGGACGCTGCGGTGAGCCGGCTGCGCCCGGTGTCGCTGGCGGCCGCCACCACCATTCTCGGCCTGGTCCCGCTGCTCGGCGACGTGTTCTTCGTGAACATGTCGATCACCATGATGGCGGGACTGGGCTTCGCCACCGTGCTGACGCTGCTCGTGGTGCCCGCGCTCTACACGCTGGTCTTCGGGATCCCGGTGCGCAGGGGCGGCATCCGTGACCACACTATTTCCGGGACCATCGAGTGAGCGATCGACATACCGACTGGAAAGCGCGCTACCTCCTCGCGCTGGAGACCCAGGAACGCCTGGAGCACGAGCACGAGGAGCGCGAGCGCGAGCTCGCGCGCGCCGTGAACCGCATCTCGCTGGCCTGCGAGGGGCAGGAGCAGGAACTCGACGTGCAGCTGGCCGGGTTGCGCGATTTCCTGCGCAAGGGCCGGTCCGTGTCCACCGCCGTGCTCGCGAGCAAGATCGACGTGGTCGACGAGCGCATCCGCCTGCTCGAGGAGCGCAACAAGCTCAGCGAGAGCGCCGCGGCTGCCGCGGTCGATGCGCTGCTCGCGCAGCTGGCGCTCGAGGAACTGCCCGGCGGGCTCAGGCGGCGCATCGCATCGCTGCGCCGCGAGGCCCACGAGCGCCTGCAACGGACCGGGGGAATCGAGGAGATTCTCCAGGCCTGCGCCGGCTTGCAGGACGAGGTGCTGCAGGCCCTGCGCGGCCAGGCCGCCGGACGTCCCGGCCTGCTCGCGCGGCTGTTCGGGCAGCCGGCGTCAGCGGCGCCCGAGGCATTGCCGGAAGTGCTTCGCGAGGCTCCTGCCACAGGCCGCATCGGCACCGCGGCCGACAAGGCGCTCGATGCCCTGATCGATACGGTCGAGGCACCGGACAGCGACAGCGCGAACCGCGCCCTGTTCGATTCCGCAAAGACCCGCATCGCGCGCGGCGTGCCCCTCGACGAACTGGTGACGACACTCGACACGGTGCGGGTCCTGGCCGCGGCAGCGCTGGCGCGCAGCCGCGGCGAGTTCGGGCAGTTCCTGCAGCAGCTGAACGAGCGTCTTGCGGCAGCGGGCGCCGCCGCCAGCGGGGCGCACGTGCTCTCGCAGCAGCGTGCCGCCGCCGGCTCGGAACTCTCCGCGGCAATCGAGCGCAACATCGCCCGCATGCGCCAGAGCGCCGATACCGCGACCGAGGTGGAACAGCTCAAACGCGAGGCGCGTGCCCACATCGAGCAGATGGCGAGCGCGATGACCGTCTACCGCAATCGCGAGGACCGCATCCAGGAGGAATTCGGCCAGCGGGTTTCCGCGCTGGAAGACCGGGTCAGGGAGCTGGAGTCACACTCGCGCACCGCCGAGGCGCGCGTGGCCGAGCAGAGCCGCATTGCGCTGACCGACCGCCTGAGCCAGCTGCCCAACCGCGAGGCATTCGAACGACGGCTGACCGAAGAGTGCGAGCGCCGCGAGCGCGAGGGCTCGCCGCTGGCGCTGGCGGTGTGCGATATCGACAATTTCAAGCGCGTCAACGACACCTTCGGGCACGCGGCCGGCGACGCCGTGATCGTCGCGGTGGCCGCGACCCTGCGTGCCGCGCTGCGCGACGATCACTTCGTCGCCCGCTATGGCGGCGAGGAATTCGTCCTGCTGCTGCCGGGACTCGGCTCACCCGAGGCCGCGCAGGACCTGGAAAGATTGCGCGCCGCGCTGGAGAGCGTGCCGGTGGCGCACGCAGAGCAACGCATCACGGTCACCGGCTCCTTCGGCCTCGCCGAATTCCACCCCGGCGACTCCGCCGAACGAGTGTTCATGCGCGCCGACGCCGCGCTGTATCGCGCCAAGAGCGGGGGCCGCAACCGCGTGTGCGTCTACGAGGACGATCAGGCCGCGCCGACGTAGAACTGCTGCGCCCACTTGCGAAAGCGCGCGATCGGGCCGTCGCCATCGCAGAGGTTCGGTTTGTCGACGTAGATCTTGTTCTCCCAGATCGGGATGTCGTCGGTGAACTGGCGGTTCACTTCCTTCACGAAGGCCTGGCCGATGCGGTCGATCTTCGGATCGCGCGCCGGGTTGCGGTACCAGACGTGGTTGTGCTGCTGCGAGGTCTCCGCGTCCACCGGCGCCGTGGTGGTGACCATGCAGATCTCGACCAGCGTCTTGTAGCGCACGATCGCAAAGCCGAAGCCCGCGGTATCGGTGTTGAGCGTTCCTTCCACCGGTCCGTGCGAGCTCGGGAACTTCTGCGTGCTCTTCATGATCATCGACGCGCCGTCGAAGCTGAACTCGTCGTAGTGCGCCTGGCCCGGATGCTGGTGGATGGTCACGAAGTGCGCGGCGTCGGCGGTGTTCTCCGCCATCTCCTGCAGGCAGGTGCGGATCGTGTGGCCGGTGCTGAACGGCCCCACGAACTCGGGATTGCTGCACTCGGGTACGTCGGGCAGCTGGTAGAGCGGTGCGACCCCCTGCGGGTGATACCACGCCATCACCACGCCATGACGCTCCTGCACCGGGTAGGTCGGCAGGCAGGCCTTGTCGTTCAGGCGCTGCGCATAGTCGATTTCCGCGACACGCCCCTCCCCGGTGAAGCGCCACTTGTGGAACGGGCACTCGATCAGGTTGCCGACCACCTTGCCGCCGACGGCGATGTTGGCGCCCAGGTGCGGACAGTACGCGTCCTGCAGGTGCGCGTTGCCGTCCTGGTCGCGCCACAGCGCGAGGTCGCGGCCGAAATAGCGCACCGCGCGGACCTCCCCCGACGAGAGCTCCGCTGAATACCCGACGTGGAACCAGCCATAGGGAATCGGAAACGGAAAGCGGCTCATGCGTTTGCCCTCTGCTGTGCGTGATCGAGCGGCGCGCCCAAGCACCCGGCGCCGTGTCCGGGGCATTCTAGGGATCGCGCCGCCGCAGTGTCAAAAAAGATTGCAATACGACGGTTTTGTAATCCGTTACCCGCCCTTGTGGGCAGCCCTGCGGGCCCGTACCCTGTCCCGCCCTGAGCAGTACCGGCCCGCCATGAGCAACGAGACTTCCGACCACACCGGGCACCCCTTCGACACCTTGACGCCCGATGCCGTGATCGATGCCATCGAGAGCACCGGGCGCACCTCGGACCTGCGCATCTTCGCGCTGAACAGCTACGAGAACCGCGTCTACCAGGTCGGGATCGAGGGCGGTGCGCCGCTGATCGTGAAGTTCTACCGCCCGGAGCGCTGGAGCGAAGAGGCGATCCGCGAAGAGCACGACTTCACGCGCGAGCTGCTCGAGGCCGAACTGCCCGTGGTGGCCCCGATGGCCGACGAGCGCGGCGACACCCTGCTGCGCTTCGGCGAGTTCCGCTTCGCGCTGTTCCCGCGCGTCGGTGGCCACGTGCCCGACCTCGACCAGCCCGAGCAGCTGCTGTCGCTCGGGCGCATCCTCGGGCGCATGCACGCCATCGGCGCCAGCCGCCCCTTCGCGCACCGCCCGCGCGTCGATATCGAGAGCTACGCCGAGACGAGCTGGCGCCTGATCGCCGCGCACTTCATCCCGCCGGAGCTCGAGACGCCCTACCGCAGCCTGTGCGAGGCACTGGTGCAGAAGCTGCGCGAGTGCTTCCGCCCGGACGAGGCGACTCTGATCCGCACCCACGGCGACCTGCACCCGGGCAACATCCTCGCTCGCGACGGCGCGCTGTGCCTGGTGGATCTCGACGACTGCCGCAGCGCCCCGGCGATACAGGACCTGTGGATGCTGCTCAGCGGCGATCGTCACGAGCGCCTCGCCCAGCTCGCCGAGATCGTCGATGGCTACGAGGAATTCAACGACTTCCCCGGCGCCCAGCTGCCGCTGGTCGAATCGCTGCGCACGCTGCGCCTGATGCACTACGCCGCCTGGCTGGCGGCGCGCTGGCACGACCCGGCCTTTCCGCGCTACTTCCCGTGGTTCAACACCCCGCGCTACTGGTCCGAGCACATCCTGGAGCTGCGCGAACAGCTGGCCGCCCTCGACGAGGAGCCGCTGGCACTGCAGCGCTGGTGACCGCGGCGCGATGCGCTGGCATTGCGGCCGTGGCGGGCGTATGGTTTGCGCATCCCCCCGCGCACGATCCCTCGCCCCCACACGGAGGAACGCTGCCATGAAGCCCCCTGTCGTCCTGCTCGTACTTCTGCTCACCGTGTTCGCGCCCCCGACACCCGCCGCCGAAGCGGTGCCGCTGTTCGACGGCCTCGGCTCGTACTCGCGCACCGTCTCCACCGCTTCGCCCGAGGCGCAGCGCTATTTCGACCAGGGACTGGCGTTCATGTACGCCTTCAACCACGACGAGGCGATCCGCTCCTTCACGCGGGCGGCCGAACTCGACCCCGACTGCGCGATGGCGCACTGGGGTGTCGCGATCGCCAACGGCCCGCACATCAACAATACCGCCGTGCCACCGGAGCGCGCGGCAGCGGCCTGGGCCGCGCTCGGCCGGGCCCGCGCCGCCAGCGCCGGCGCGAGCGCGGTGGAACGCGCGCTGATCGAGGCGCTCGCCTCGCGCTACGCCGATCCGCAGCCCGCGGACCGCGCGCCGCTCGAGCGTGGCTACGCCGAGGCGATGCGCGGCGTGTGGCAGGCCCATCCGGGAGACCCCGACGTGGGCGCGCTGTTCGCCGAATCACTGGCGGACCTGCGACCCTGGGATCTGTGGACACCCGAGGGGCAGCCGCAACCCGGCACCGGCGAGCTGATCGTGACGCTGGACCGGGTGATAGCGCTGCAACCCGCCCACCCGCTCGCCAACCACCTCTACATCCATGCCGTCGAGGCCTCGCCCGAACCGGGCCGCGCCGATGCCGCCGCCGACCGCCTGCGCGAGCTGCAGCCTGGGCTCGGCCACATGGTGCACATGCCCTCGCACATCGATGTGCGCCGCGGCCGCTGGCAGCAGGCGATCGAGGCCAACGCACGCGCCATCGAGGCCGACCGTCGCTACACCGAGCGCTCACCGGAGCAGCAGTTCTACCGGCTGTACATGGCACACAACCACCACATGCTGGCCTACGCGGCGATGATGAACGGGCAGAGCCGGCTCGCGCTGCAGACCATGCGCGAGATGGTTGGCGACATTCCCGCGGACTTCTTCCGCGCCAATCCCTGGGCCGACGGGATGATGGCGATGCCGCTGGAGGTAATGATGCGCTTCGGCCAGTGGCAGGAGATTCTTGCCGAACCCGAATTCCCCGAGTACGCGCCGTTCTCGCGCGCGCTGCGCCATTACGCGCGCGCCGTCGCACTCGCCGCCACCGACGACATGGACGGCGCCCGGCGCGAGCAGGCGGCGTTCCAGGCCGCGCGGGGGGCCGTGCCGGATACCACGACCTTCGGCAACAACACCGCTGCGGCCCTGCTCGATGTCGCCGGGCGCCTGATGGGCGGCGAACTGCTGTACCGCTCGGGTGAGGTCGATGCGGGTCTCGCGATGCTCGCCGATGCCGTGGCGCACGAGGATCGCTTGCGCTACGACGAGCCGCCGGGCTGGATCCAGCCGGTGCGCCACCCCTACGGCGCGGCGTTGCTACAGGCGGGACGAACCGCGGCGGCCGAGGCGGTGTTTCGCGAGGACCAGCGACGCCAACCGGGCAACGGCTGGGGGCTCTACGGCCTGATGCGCGCGCTGGAACTGCAGGGCAGGCAGGAAGAAGCCGACGCGGTCGAGCGTGAATTCGATCGCGTGTGGGCGAAGGCCGACATCCGCATCAAGTCGCCGTGCCTGTGTCTGCCGGGGGTCTAGCCAGGCGCCGACGCTGGTCCGGACTCATTCGATCGTCGCCCCTGCTTTGATTACGATTGAGTAATACGCCCCCAAATGGGGCGCATCCTGTTACGAAAATACCCAGAATTGTTGAAAAGTACGCCATTCTTTCAGTGCGTTTTGCGCGCACGCCCCCTAACCTTGGGGCCCGGAGCACTGTTGCCCATGCCATCGGGCTTAATTGCCCAATAACCCGAGGAATACCTGCCAATGATCGTCTCCGCTACCCTGCGTAACGCACTGAAACTCGCACCGGCCCTGGCCGCCGCCGCCCTGCTCGCTGCCCCCGGCAGCGCCAGCGCCTCGACCACCTCCGGCGATGCGTTCGGCATCTGCAGGGCCAAGGTCCGCGCGACCTTCGGCGAGGAAGCCCGGACCAAGCTCAAGCGCATCAAGGAGCGCGGCAGTTTCATCGTTGAAATCAAGGTGTCCGGCGTTGCCGAGAAGCCTTTCACCGCGAAGTGCGAAGTGGCACGCGACGGCACGCTGAGCTCCTTCGAGCACGACGGCCCCGCCAAGTGAGCCGCCGGGGGCCGGGGCGCTGCCAGCGCGCCGGCTCCGTTCGCCCTCCCCGACCTCATCCCCTCGCGATCTTCAGTCCAGCCACGCCGGCACCGGCAGGTTCTTGCGCCGCAGGAACGACGGATTGAACAACTTGCTCTGGTAGCGCGTGCCGTAGTCGCACAGGATGGTCACGATGGTGTGACCGGGCCCCAGCTCGCGCGCGAGCCGCACGGCACCGGCGATGTTGATCGCCGAGGAACCTCCCAGACAGAGCCCCTCGTGCTGCAACAGGTCGAAGACGCAGGGCAGCGCCTCGGCGTCCGTCACCTGGCAGGCAAAATCGGGCGTGAAGCCCTCGAGATTGCCCGTCAGGCGCGACTGCCCGATACCCTCGGTGATCGATTCTCCCGTCACGCGCAGCTCGCCGTGCACGTAATGGTTGTACAGCGCCGCGCCCCCCGGATCCGCGAGACCGATACGCACAGCCGGACTCTGCGCGCGCAGGTACTCGGCCACGCCGGCGAGGGTACCGCCGGTGCCCACCGAACAGATGAAGCCATCGACGCGCCCGCCCGTCTGCTCCCAGATCTCGCGCCCGGTGGTGTCGCGATGAATTGCGCGGTTGGCGGTGTTGTCGAACTGGTTGGCCCAGACCGCACCCTGCGCCTCGCGCGCAGCGTATTCCTGCGCCAGCCGGCCGGAGATCTTCACGTAATGGTTGGGATCGCTGGCGGGCACGGCCGGCACCAGCCGCAGCTCGGCGCCGCAGAGCATCAGCATCTCGATCTTTTCGGGACTCTGGGTCTCGGGTATCACGATCGTGGTGCGATAGCCGAGCGCATTGGCCAGCAGGCTCAGCCCGATGCCGGTGTTGCCCGCCGTGCCCTCGACGATGCGCCCGCCCGCGCGCAGCACGCCACGGCTCTCGGCGTCGCGGATGATGCCGAGCGCGGTGCGGTCCTTGACCGAGCCGCCCGGATTCATGAATTCCGCCTTGCCGAGGATCTCGCACCCCGTCTGTTCCGACGCCTGCCGCAGGCGCACCAGCGGCGTGTTGCCGATCAGGCCCGCGAGTCCGCTGCTGTTCTCCATGCCGCTCCCCGGAGGTTCCAACTGGGGCGCAACTATACCCGCTACGGTGCAGCGCCGGCCACGGCGCGCAACGGCGCCAGCGCCGCCGCATTTGCCGCGAACACGCCGTGCTCGCAGATCAGCCCGGTCACCAGCCGCGCCGGCGTCACGTCGAAGGCGAAGTTCGCCGCCCGGCTCGCGAGCGGCGCGTGGCGCACGCTGCGCAGCACGCCGTCGGCGCCCGCGCCCTCGATCTGCAGCACCTCGCTCGCGTCGCGCTCCTCGATCTCGATCTCGCGCACGCCGTCGGCGATCGTCCAGTCGATGGTCGAGCACGGCAGCGCCACGTAGAACGGCACGCCGTTGTCGGCGGCCGCCAGCGCCTTCTGGTACGTGCCGATCTTGTTGCACACGTCGCCCGCGCGCGTGGTGCGGTCGCTGCCGACGATGCAGACGTCCACCAGGCCGCGCTGCATCAGGTGCCCGGCGCAGTTGTCCGCCACGATGCTGTGCGCGATGCCGCCCTCGCCGAGTTCCCACGCGGTGAGCCGCGCGCCCTGGTTGCGCGGGCGGGTCTCGTCGACCCAGACGTGCACCGCGATACCCGCAGCCGCGGCGCGGTACACCGGTGCCAGTGCCGTGCCCCAGGCGCCGGTCGCGAGCCAGCCGGCGTTGCAGTGCGTGAGCACGTTCAGCACCCCGCGTTCGCGCACCCGGGGCGTGTCGGCGAGTGCGCGCAGGATCCCGAGGCCGTGCTCGGCGATGCGCGCGCAGCACGCAGACTCGGAGCGCTGCAGCGCAAGCACGCGGGCGGCGGCTGCCTCGGCGCGCGCGGCCAGCGGCGCGGCGCGCAGCACGGCCTGCAGGTCCTCCACGGCCCAGCGCAGGTTGACCGCGGTCGGTCGGCTCGCGATCAGCAGCGCCGCCGCCGCAGCGAGCGCGGCGTCGCTCGCGTCGGCGCGCGCGGCGAAGGCCATGCCGGCAGCCGCCACCAGCCCGATCAACGGCGCGCCGCGCACGTTCATCTCGCGGATCACCCGCACGCAATCGGCCACCGAGCCGGGCTGCAGGTAGCGCTGCTCGAACGGCAGGTGCGCCTGGTCGAGCACGGACAGCGCGCAGCGCGTGGCGTCGAACACGAAGGCGGGGGAACGCTCCCAGCCGGGCAGTGCAGTCATCGGATCTCCTTCAGAACGCCACGAACCACACGAAGCCGACCACCACCGCGATGGCGATCAGGTTCAGCCCGAAGCCCGCACGCAACATTGCCCGCAGCGGCACGAATCCGGTGCCATAGGCAATCGCATTCGGCGGTGTCGCAACGGGCAGCATGAAGCCGCAGCTACCGGCCAGCGTGGCGACCATGAACAGCGGCAACGGATCGATGCCGCGCGCGCTGGCCAGCCCCGCGAGCACCGGCATGATAGCCGTGGCGGCCGCGGTATTGCTGGTCAGCTCCCCGGTGAACACGATCGCGACGGCAATCACGCCCACGATCAGCGCCACCGGCACGGATCCGAGCCCCGACACCCACTGCGCGATGGGCGCATCGGCGCCCGAGACCGTGAGCGCCGCGGCCAGGCTCAAACCGCCGCCGAACAGCAGCAGGATATCCCAGGGAATGCCGCGCGCGGTGTCCCAGTCGAGCAGGCGTCCGCCTTGCAGCCCCTGCGCGGGCAGCACGAACAGCAGCAGCGCGCCGATCAACGCGATCACGCCGTCGTCGAGGCCGGGAAGCCCGAACCAGGCCACCAGCTGCGGGCGCAGCACCCATGCCAGCGCGACCAGCAGGAATACCGCACCCGTGCGCTGCTCCGCGACGCTCGCCGCGCCGAGACGCGCGCGCTGGGCGCGCAGCGCCGCCTCGCCACCCGCCAGGCCGGCCGCCGGCAGGCGGAAGGCCCCGAAGCACAACCAGAGCCACGCCAGCGGTAACAGCAGCAGGATCACCGGCACGCCGACGCGCATCCATTCGAGCATCGTGAGGTCGATGCCGTAGTGCGCACGCAGGTAAGCGGACATGATCAGGTTCGGGGGCGTACCGATCGGGGTGCCCATGCCGCCGATCGAGGCCGCGTAGGCGATGCCGAGGATCAGCGCCGCGCCGAAGGGCCCGCTGCCTTCCTCGTCGGCGCCGGCGCGCTGCTCGCGGCAGGTCTGCAGCACGCTGATCCCGATCGGGGCCAGCATCATCATCGTGGCGGTGTTCGACAGCCACATCGACAGCAGCGCGGTGACCAGCATGAAGCCGCCGACCAGGCGGCGCTGTCCCGAGCCCACCGTGACCAGCATCGCCAGCGCGATGCGCCGGTGCAGCCCGCAGCGCTGCAGCGCCAGCCCCAGCATGAAGCCGCCCATGAACAGGAACACGATGTTGCTGGCGTAGGGCGCCGCGGCGGCGCCGAAGCCGATCGAGGTGAACAGCGGCAGGATGACCAGCGGCAGCAGCGCGGTGGCGGCCAGCGGCACCGCTTCCGTCATCCACCACAACGCCATCCAGATCGCGAGCCCGAGCACCACGCGCGCATCGTGCGCCATGGCGCTGGCGCCGAGGGCGAACCACAGTGCCGCCGCCAGCGGCCCGCTGCACAAACGCGCACCGCGCAGCAGCCGCTGAACTCCCGTGCTCTCTTGCATCGCGTCTCCCGTGGAACGCGAGTATAGCCGCGCGCCCCGCGGGGAAGCCGCCCGGCGGAAACAGGCGCGCTCAGTGGGTCAGCGCGCGTCGCTGCATGGCGCTCATCGACTGGTGGCAGCTCTCCATCCACAGCGGCCAGTCGCTCGGCAGCATGCCGTACAGGCGCTCCTCCAGATGGAGGCGTTCGCGACAGGGCAGTCCGCCGAGCGCGCGGTCGGCGGCGTCGAAACGTCGCATCGCTTCGCGCCAGATCAGCGGGTCGGCGCAGTGCTGCGCCCAGATGATCGCGTTGTGCAGGGGCTTGAAGATGTCCGGCGTCATTTTGTTGTGCTCCTTGCGCTGTGCGAGGAGCTTGAATCAAGAATGATGCCATGTATAAACAGTATGAGGAATGTTCTGTACGTCATTGTTTTAAGAAACAAACCATCTCCCGTGAGCCGAAGCAAAGCGCATGATTGCGGTGTCATTTTGTCGTCAACCACCCGGCGCGCCGACCCATATGGGCCGCGCGTCGGAGGACGTCAGCATGTATAGCCGAAATGCGCGCCGCTTGCCCGGGCGCTCAGGAAAGATCGCGCTTGCGCACCACCTGATCATCGACCATGCGCACGTGCCGCCGTGCCACGTAGCTGTAGATCACCGGCACCACGAACAGCGTGAACAGCGTGCCCACGAGCATGCCGAAGGTGATCACGATGCCGATCGAGACCCGCGCCTGGGCGCCGGCGCCGCTGGCGAACAGCAGCGGCATGACGCCGAAGACCATCGCCGCCGTGGTCATCAGGATCGGGCGCAGCCGCACCGAGGCGGCCTCGATCACCGCATCGACCGCGCCGGCATCGCGGATCTCCTGCTGGCGGTTGGCGAAGTCCACGATCAGGATGCCGTGCTTGCTGATCAGCCCGATCAGCGTCAGCAGGCCGACCTGGGTGTAGATGTTCATCGTGGCCATGCCGAGCGCGAGCGGCACCAGCGCCCCGCACACCGACAGCGGCACGCTCACCAGCACGGTCAACGGATCGCTGAAGCTCTCGAACTGCGCCGCGAGCACCAGGAAGATCAGCACGAAGGAGAACAGGAAGGTGAACAGCAGCACGTTGCCTTCGGTCATGAACTGGCGCGACTGGCCGACGTAATCGGCGCGAAAGCCCGCCGGCAGCAGGCTGCGGCCGGTTTCCTCGAACCACGCGATGCCCTGCCCCAGCGACACCCCCGGGGCCATCAGCGCGCCGACGGTCGCGGAATTGAGCTGCTGGAACTCGGTGAGCTTGTTGGGCCGGTTCTCGCGCGCCTGCGACACCACGGCGGACAGCGGCACCAGCTCACCGCTGCCGGTGCGCAGGTAATAGGTGTCGAGCATGTCGGCAGAGAGCCGGTACTCGCGCTCGAGCTGCAGGATCACCTCGTAGCTGCGGCTGTCCAGGCTGAGGCGCGAGGACTCGTTCTCGTTCAGGAACGTCGAGAGCGTGCTGCCGATGGCGGCAACGTCGATGCCCAGCTGCGCCGCCTTGTCGCGGTCGATGTCCAGCCGCACCTCGGGCTTGTCGAACCTGAGCTCCGACTCGGCGTACACGAACAGGCCGCTCTCGCGCGCCTTGCGCTCGATGTCCTGGGCCACCTGGAACAGCAACTCGTAGGAGCCGGTGCCCGAGACCACGAACTTGATCGGCAGGTCGGGCGAGGCGCCCGGTATCGAGGGCATGTTGAACGCGTTGATGCGCAGGCCGCTCACGCCCGCGAGCCGCGTGGTCAGGTCGCTCTGGACCTCCTGCGCTCCGCGCTCGCGCTCCTCGAACGGTTCGAGCTCGACCATGCCGAAGAAGGTGTTGGTACCCATCGCACCGTTGACGAAGAAATGCTGGGCGGTTTCGGGAAGCTGCTCGACGATCTGCTCGACCTGCTCCACGAAGGCCAGCGTGTGCTCGATCGTGCTGTTCAGCGGACCCGAGCCGACGACATACACGTGCCCCGTGTCCTCCTGCGGCGCCAGCTCCTGCGGCACGGCACGGAACAGGAAAAACAGGCTGACGAAGATGGCCGCCGCGAACACCAGCACCACGGGCCGGTTCGCGAGCGTGCGCTCGAGCAGGCGCCGGTAGCGCAGCTTCAGCGCCTCGAAGTTGCGGTCCAGCAGCGCCACGAAAGGCGACGACGAGCTCTCGGCGCGCAACAGCCGGCTGCACATCATCGGCGACAGTGTCAGTGCCACCACGCCCGAGACGATCACCGCGCCGGCCAGCGTGAAGGCGAACTCGATGAAGAGCTTCCCGGTGAGC
The DNA here is from genome assembly GCA_016718385.1 of Gammaproteobacteria bacterium. Classification (GTDB taxonomy): domain Bacteria; phylum Pseudomonadota; class Gammaproteobacteria; order Pseudomonadales; family UBA5518; genus UBA5518. Next base: position 80,451 of record JADKDK010000002.1, on the reverse strand, counting down.
CCGCCGAGGAATCCGATGGGGGCATACACCGCGGCCAGCGTCAGCGTCATCACGATGACCGGGAACGCGATCTCGCGCGCGCCGACCAGTGCCGCCGCCAGCGGCTCCAGCCCTTCCTCGATGTGGCGCTGGATGTTCTCGACCACCACGATGGCGTCGTCGACGACCAGCCCGATCGCCAGCACCATCGCGAGCAGCGTGAGCAGGTTCACCGAGAACCCCATCCACAGCATCAGCGAGAGCACGCCGATCAGCGACAGGGGTATCGTCACCACGGGCACGATCACCGAGCGCAGCGAGCCGAGGAACAGGAAGATGATCAGGATCACGATCAGGCTGGCCTCGACCAGCGTCTTGACGACCTCGTCGATCGATTCCCGGATGGTCTTGGTGCCGTCGAAAACCACCTCGCCGCGCATGCCCTCGGGCAGCTGGCTCACGATGTCCGGCATCATCGCGTGCACGTTACGCCCCACTTCGAGCGGGTTCGCCGTGATCGCGGCGTTGATGCCGACAAAGACCGCGACACGACCGTCGTGGCTCACCCTTGAGTCGTAGTTCTCCGCGCCCATCTCGACGCGCGCCACGTCGCCCAGGCGTACCACCGAGTCGCCGTCACGCTTGAGCACCAGCCGGCGGAATCCCTCGGCATCGCGGATCACGGTCTGCGGGTTGAGGTAGAACTGCACGTAGTCGCTGCGGATGTTGCCCGCCGCGCTCTGCACGTTGTTGCGCGCGACGGCCTGTTCCACGTCGGCGGCCGAGAGCCCGAAGGCCGCAAGGCGCGCGGGGTCGAGCCACACGCGCATCGCGAATGTGCTGCCGCCGTCGATGCGGGCCTCGCCCACGCCCTTGACCGTGCTCAGCAAGGGCTGCACCACGCGGTCGAGGTAATCGGTGATCTGCTGCGGCGTCAGCACCTCGCTCGAGAACGAGAGGAACATCAGCACGTTGCCGCCGGCGCCGGTTTCCTTCTGCACCACGGGGGCCTCGGCATCGCGCGGCAGCGTGCGCCGCTCCTCCTCGACCTTGCCGCTGATGTCGGCGAACGCGGCATCGACGTCGAAGCCCGGCTGCAGGTGCGCAGAAATGCGCGACAGGCCGTCCTCGCTGTGCGCGACGATGTAGTCGATGCCCTCTGCCTTGGCGATCGCCCGCTCCAGCGGGCGCGTGATGAAGCCCTGGATCAGCTCTGCGTTCGCGCCGGGATAGACCGTGGTCACGTTGATCACCGGGTAGGTGACCTCGGGGTATTCCCTCAGGCTCAGGCTGTCGAAGGCGCGCAGGCCCAGGAACACGATCAGCAGGCTGACGACGGTAGCCAGCACGGGCCGGCGGATGAAGGTGTCGGTGAAATTCATCGCGAGAGCTTGACGCTGTTGTCGATGGTGACGACGGTGCCGGCGTCGAGCTTCAATGCCCCGGCCGTCACCACCAGTTCACCGGCGGCGACGCCTTCGGTCACGGCGACCCGCCCGTTGCGCCGCGGTCCCAGCTGCACGTAGTGGCGCGTGACGGCAAGCTCCTTGCCCCCGTCCTCGCGCGCACGCTCGGCCACGACGAATACCGAGTCGCCGTATAGGTTGTAGCTGACCGCGGTCTCGGGCACCGTAACCTTCTCGGCGGCATCGCCCACGATGACCTCGACACTCACGAACATCCCCGGCAGCAGGGTGCTCGCGGTGTTGGGCACGCGCGCGCGCACCAGCACGTTGCGCGTGTTGCCGTCGACCCTGGCATCGATGGCGCTGACGTGGCCCTCGAAAATCTGCTCCGGATACGCCTGCACGCGGCAGCGCACGCGCTGCCCCACGGCGAGCCGGGGCAGTTCCTGTTCCGGCAGCGCAAAATCTACCTCCAGCGTGTCCAGCGCCTGCAGCGTCACGATCGCCTGCCCCTCGGTGGCGTACTGCCCCGGTTCGACCTGCGGAATGCCGATGCGTCCGTCGAAGGGTGCGCGCAGGTGCTTGCGCGCGATCACCGCCTCGGTCTTCTCGACCTGCGCGCTGATGTCCTTCAGCAGCGCCTCGGTCTTGTCGAAGTCGGTGCGCGAGATGGCCTTGGTGGCGATCAGGCGCTGGTCGCGCTCAAAGTTGATGTCGGCGAGGCGGCGCTGTGCCTGCAGGCTCTTCAGGGTGGCGACCTCGACACGATCATCGAGGCTGACCAGTTCCTGCCCGGCACGCACGTCGTCGCCGGGCTTGAAATGCAGCTTCGTGACGATGCCCGAAGCCTCGGTCGCGATATCGATGCCCTGGACCGCCTTCAACGTGCCGACCGCGCCGATCACCACGTCCCAGCTCTCGTTGCGGGCCTCCTCGGCCGAGACCGTGACCGGCGGGGGCTCGTAACTGGCGAGATAGCGCGAGATCAGGATCTGCTTGCCCTCGATGACGCCGAAAATCGCGCCGAACACCAGCACCAGCGCGACGATCATCAGGGCCATCGGCCTTTTCATCGGGAATATCCATAGAAGTGAATGACGCGCGCCGCAACCCGCAGCGCGGCGCCATTCTACGGATCAAGGCGCTCCGAGGCCATGCAGACCGCCCCGGCTTACGCAAGGGTAATATCAATCGAGCGTGCGCAGCAGCGCGAGCACGTCGTCGTGATGGGACTTGGTCTTCACCTTGTCCATCACATGCAGCAGGCGGCCGTCCTTGCCGATGATGAACGTGGTGCGCAGGATGCCGTCGTAGCTGCGGCCCATGAACTTCTTCGGGCCCCACGCGCCATACTTCAGCGCCACTTCGTGGTCCGGGTCCGAGAGCAGATCGAAGTTCAAGCGGTCGCGCTCGATGAACTTGTGCAGCTTCTTCTCGGGATCGGGGCTCACGCCGAGCGCCACGGCGTCGAGCGCCGCCAGCGCGCTCGCGGTGTCGCGCAGGCCGCAGGCCTGCACGGTGCAGCCGGGCGTCATCGCGGCCGGGTAGAAATACAGGACCACGGTGCTCTTGCCCTTGAAGTCCTTCAGGCTGACGGTCTTGCCGTCCTGGTTCTTCAGGGAAAATGCCGGGGCCAGGTTGCCGATCTTCGGAAATGCCATTGCGTGTCTGCTCCTGTGTGGGATGGGGTGAATATGCGCGCTCAGCCGTCCGCTTGCGCCTCGGTCTCGTCCTCGTCGAGATCCGCCACGGCCAGGATCGTGCCGGGCAGGGCCTTGCGTGCCTTGGCACCGAGCTTCTCGAGCTGGGTCACGCGGCTCACGAGGTTGCCGCGCCCGCGCGCGAAACGCTCCAGCGTCTGGTCGTAGGCTGCGCGGGTACGCTCCAGGTGCCGCCCCAGATCTTCCAGCGACTCGAGCACCCGCGCGAACTGGTCGTGCAGCGCGCCGGCGCGCCGCGCGATTTCCTCGGCATTGCGGTTCTGCCGCTCGAGGCGCCACATGCTCTCGATGGTGCGCAGCGTCGCCAGCAGCGTGGTCGGGCTCACCATGATGATGTTGCGCTCGAAGGCGCGCCCGAACAGCGTGGCGTCCTGCTCCATCGCCTTCATGAAAGCCGCCTCGATGGGCACGAACACCAGCACGAAATCGAGCGTGCGGATGCCCTCTAGCGCGGCATAATCCTTGACGCCGAGCGCCGCGATGTGGGCCTGCAGCGAGGCGACGTGCGCGCGCAGCGCTGCCTCGCGCTCGGGCTCCGTGCCGGCCGAGCAGAAGCGCTCGTAATCGGTGAGCGAGACCTTGGCATCGATCACCACGTCGCGCCCCTCGGGCAGGCGCACGATCACGTCCGGCATGCGCCGCTGGCCGTGCGCGTCCACGGTGGCAACCTGGGTCTCGTATTCGCGGCCCTTGTGCAGCCCGGAGTCTTCGAGGATGCGCTCGAGGATCACCTCGCCCCAGTTGCCCTGCACCTTGCTGTCGCCCTTCAGCGCACGCGTCAGGTTCAGCGCCTCGTCGCTCATGCGCCGGTTCAGATCCTTCAGCGCGGTGATCTCGTGCAGCAGCCTCGCGCGGCCCTCGATGTCGCCGGTGTTTACCTCGTCGACGCGGCGGCGGAAATCGGACAGCTGCTCGCGCAGCGGACTGAGCGTGAGATCGAGCGCGGTCTTGCTGTCCTGGCTGAAGCGGTCGGCCTTCTCCTGGAACAGGCGGTTGGCAATGGCGCCGAACTCCAGGCCCAGTTTCTCGCGCGCCTCGGCGAGCAGGGACAGCTTCTCCGCCGCGGCGCGCGATTCCGCCGCGTGCCGGGCGCCCTCCTGTGCGAGTTCCGCACGCGCCCCCGCCAGCGCCTGGCGCAGCTCCTCGGCGCGCGTCTCGTGACGGGCCATATCGGCCTCGCGACGCGCCGCCTCGCGCAGCGCCCCATCGAGTCGCGCCTGCTGCGCCGCAGCCTCGGCCTGGGCGGCGCGCGCGAGACCCTCGAGCGCCGAGCGCTCGCGCTGCCCGCGCGACTGCAGCACGAACGCGCCCAGCAACAAGCCGAGCAGGAAAGCCGCCGCTGCGACGAACAGGTAATTCGGGTCGGGAATGACGGGATGCACTGCGCGTCCGGGATGGCGATGGTATTAGGCCGTCTTTACGAGCCGGTCATGACGCTTTCATTATAGGCGCCGCCACGGCCGCCACAGCGTGGCGGTAATACGTAGTATCATTTGCTGCCAGGAAATTTGCAGGCTTATCAGGCACATCCGGCGCGGAACCACGAACTGTTATGACGCATGCATCGAAGACCTTCGTCCTTTGTCTGGGCATCGCGCTGCTGGGCGCCTGCAGCAAGACGGCCGTCTACACCACGGAGAGCTTCGCCAACGACAGCCCCTTCGAACTAAAGACCGTCGATACCGCGGCCACCGCCTGCGAGAGCGCGCGCCGCTCCCTGCTGCGCCAGGGTTACCTCATCGAGAAGGCCAGCGACGAAAACGTCAAGGGACGCAAGGCGTACAACAGCGCGGACAACCGCAACACCTTCATCGAAATGAACGTCGTGTGCGTGCCAGACATCAGCGGCAGCACGGTGTTCGCCAACGGCGTGCTCAGCACCTATGAACTCAAGAAGAGCAGCAGCGCCGCGAGCGTCGGGCTGAGCGCCGTGGGCTCGATCTCGCTGCCCATCGGCCAGAGTGCCGATTCGCTGGTGAAGGTCTCGGAAGAGACCATCGGCGACACGGCGTTCTACAGCCGTTTCTTCGCGGCGGTGGACCGCATCCTCGGCGACATGCGCGCCGCCGCCAAGGCCGCCGAGCCCGTTCCCGAGCCCGACCCGGAGCCCATTCCGGAACCCGGCCCCGCCCCGATGCCGGCAGCGCCGGAGCCGACCACCGTGCAGGCGGCGCCCGAACCGGGGCCGGTGCAGGCGGCACCGGCCACGATGCCGGCATCCGCGCCGGTGCAGGCTGTGCCCGCAACGACGCCAGAGGCGGTTGCGCCGGAGCCCGTGCCGATGACCGTGCCCGAACCGATGCCGGCTGAGGCCGTGCCCACCACGGTGCCGGAGCCCGGCGTGCTGCCCGCGGCCGAGCCCGCGACCAGTCCAATGGTGACCGAACCGGTACCGGCACCCGAGGAGGCCACGTTCGGTCCCGCATTCGCACCGGCCACGGCGCCGACCGCTCCGGTAGCGCCGGAATCTCTCCCTCCGCCACTGGAGCCCGACGACGGACTGGAGCCGATCCCCTTGCCCGAGGCGACCCCGCTGCTTCGATAGCCGGGTGACTATCGAGCGCTCACGGCAATGCCGCGCGTGACGGGAAAAGCGTGCACGGGAACGGGAGGGTAAATGGGGTGGCCGACGGGGATCGAACCCGCGACAACAGGAATCACAATCCTGTACTCTACCAACTGAGCTACGGCCACCATCGAAAACGTCGCGCCGCGTCACGGCGGATTGGTCGGGGTAGAGGGATTTGAACCCCCGACATCCTGCTCCCAAAGCAGGCGCGCTACCAGACTGCGCTATACCCCGAATTCCCGGGACCACGGGGTCCCGACTCGGGAGCGCGAATGTTAAAGGCGACCCTGTCGAGCGTCAATCGCGGCATGGCGTGAATTTGGCCCTTTTGCTTGGCCGTGCCATGAGCCGATGCGAAAATGCCGGGCTCCTGCTTCACCCACCGCCAGCGGAATACCAGTCAATGCCTGCGATCGTCCTCGACGGAAAGACCCTGTCCCAGCAAACCGAAGCCGAACTGGGCACGCGTGTCGCCGCGATCCGCGCGCGCAGTGACGGGCAGGCGCCGATCCTGGCGACGATCCTGGTCGGCGACGATCCGGCATCCGCAACCTATGTGCGCATGAAACAGAACGCCTGCAAGCGCGTCGGCATGGAATCGACGGCCGTCGAGATGCCCGCGAGCACCACCACGGATCAACTGCTGGCGAAGATCGCGCAGCTGAATGCCAACCCGCGCTGCCACGGCATCCTGCTGCAGCACCCGGTACCGGTGCAGATCGACGAGCGCGCCTGTTTCGACGCGATCGCCCTGGCAAAGGACGTCGATGGCGTGACCTGCCTCGGCTTCGGCCGCATGGCCATGGGCGAACATGCGTGGGGATCGGCCACCCCGGCCGGCATCATGCGCCTGCTCGAGGCCTACGATATCCCGCTCACGGGCAAGCACGCCGTGGTGGTGGGGCGCAGCCCCATCCTCGGCAAGCCGATGGCGCTGATGCTGCTGAACGCCAACTGCACGGTCACGATCTGCCACTCGCGCACGCAGGACCTGGCGCAACTGGTCAGGCATGCCGACATCGTCGTGGGCGCAGTGGGCAAGCCGGAATTCATCCGCGCTGACTGGATAAGGGACGGCGCGGTGGTGGTCGATGCCGGCTACCATCCCGGGGGCATCGGCGACATCGAACTCGCCCCGCTCACCGAGCGCGTCGCGGCCTACACCCCGGTGCCCGGCGGCGTCGGACCGATGACGATCAACACGCTGATCCTGCAGACCGTGCAGGCCGCCGAGCGCGCGCTCGCCTGAGCGCGCAGCGCCGCGCCATTCAGCGCAGCTGCACCTGCCCGTTCACCGTCACGGTGAGCGTTGCGGTACCGCCATCGACGGCTATGGGCGGCGCGGCCGCATCGGCGCTGCGCATCATCGCCATCTCGGCACCACGCTGCGACTTGTAGAGCGGCGTGCCGCCGACGTTCAGCTCGACCACCTCGTAGCGCGCGGCACCCATGGTCTGCGCGATCAGTTTCGCCCTCGCGGCGAAGGCCTCGAGCGCCGCGGCAGTGAGCTCGTTCTCGACGCGCAGGCGGGTCGCGCGGGTCGGCGCGAATTCCATGCCGCGCACCTGCAGCTTCTGCTGCAGTTCGGTGGCGAGCGCCGTGAGCTCGGCGAAGTCCTCGCTCTCGAGCTCGAGCACCTGGATCGCGCGCCAGCCGACGATGCGCCCCGAGGCGTATTCGGGCTGCGTGGTGTAGCCGCCGCTCTGCGCCTTCACCGTCGGGCGCTGCTTCGCCAGATCCAGCGCCCAGCGCATATCGGCGTTCACCAGCGGCGGCAGCGCGGCGGCGTCGCGCGCATCGTGCTCGACGGCCAGCGTCACGCGCATCAGGTCGTTCGGCACCTCGGCGGCCGCGTCGGCCTCCAGCCGCACCAGGTTGTAGTCGAGCCCCCGCTCCTCCCCGGCCACGGCCGGCACCACCGCCAGCATCGCGCCCAGCACCACCGCTCCCGCCCGCCAAAAACCTTGCATTGCCCCGCTCTCCCTGGTCTGCCTGGCTGCCGCCATCGTAACCGACGCGCGGGACATTGCCACGCGGCGAGGCTGCCCACCGCGCGCCACGGGCGTAAAATGCTGGTCGCCGAACAACTGTCACGTCCGGCCCACAGGAGACCCCGATGCCCAGCTACGACTATCGCTGCCTCGCCACCGGAACCGTCCACGAAGTGAAGCACTCGCTCAGCCAGAAGGCCACGACCTGGGCCGAGCTGTGTGCACTGGGCAATCTCGCACCCGGCGATATCGCACCGGATTCCCCGGTCGAGCGCCTGATCAGCGCCGCCGGCGTGGTCAGCAGCGGTGCGCTGCGCAACCCCGAGCCGCCCTGTGGAGGCGGCGGCTGCGGGCGCGGTGCGTGCAGCTTCGCCGGGTGAACATCGCCAGCGGTGCGCGCGCACTGGCGGAGTTCATCCGCCTGCACCCGCGCCTGGTGGTCCTCACCGGCGCGGGCTGCAGCACGGCTTCCGGCATACCCGACTACCGCGACGCGAGCGGCAACTGGAAGCCCGCCCCGCCGGTGCTGGGCGCGCAATTCGTGCGCGAGCTCCCGGCGCGCCAGCGCTACTGGGCGCGCAGCCTGAACGGTTGGCCCTGCTTCCAGGCCGCGCGACCCAATGCCGCGCATCGCGCGCTCGCCAGCCTCGAGCAGCACGGGCACGTGCGCCACCTCATTACCCAGAACGTCGACGGTCTGCACCAGCGCGCCGGCAGCCGGGCCGTGACCGAGTTGCACGGTTCGCTGGCGCGCGTGCGCTGCCTCGGCTGCGGCGCCGTATGTGCACGTGCCGAGGTGCAGCACGTGCTGGAACGGGACAACCCCGGATTCCGCAAGCCAGACGTCACGCCCGCGCCGGACGGCGACGCGCAACTGGAGACGCAGCGCCTGGGCGGGTTTCCGCGTGCCGGACTGCCCGCGCTGCGGCGGCACGCTGAAGCCGGACGTGGTGTTCTTCGGCGAGTCGGTCCCGGCGCCAACGGTCGCCACCTGCCTCGATGCGCTCGCACAGGCCGATGCCCTGCTCTGCGTCGGCAGCTCGCTGATGGTGTACTCGGGATTCCGCTTCTGTCGGGACGCGGTGGCGCGCGGTCTGCCCGTCGCCGCACTCAACCTGGGCCGCACGCGCGCCGACGACCTGCTCACCCTAAAGGTCGCCGCGCCCTGCGACTCGGTGCTCACGGCGCTGCTCGAGGAGCTGTCGGATCAGCCCGAGGTACCGAAGGCGCTCCAGAGGTCGGAGCCGCCGAGCAGCACCTCGACGATGCCCTGAAGCCCGTCACGGTCCTCCTCGCCGAAGCGGTCGACCTCCGGACTGTCCAGGTCCAGCACACCCAGCACCTCGTCCTGCCAGATCAGCGGGATCACCAGTTCCGAGCGCGAGCGCGAGTCACAGGCGATGTGGCCGGGGAACTCGTGCACGTCGGGCACGATGATGCAGTCGGCGAGCTGCGCCGCCGTGCCGCAGACTCCCTCGCCCCACGCAATTCGCGTGCACGCGGGCATGCCCTGGAACGGGCCCAGCACCAGCTCGCCGTCGCGCGCGAAGTAGAAGCCCGCCCAGTTGAGGCGCTCGAGTTCGGCCATCAGCAACGCGCTGCAGTTGGCGCAATTGGCGATGAAGTCCTGTTCGTCCTCGATCAGTCCGGCGAGCTGCTGCGCCAGGCCCTGGTAAAAACCGTTCATGGCCTGCTCGCCCCCTGCGCCACGCCGCACACGGCACCGGTCAGGATATCCGCCGCGCCCGCGCCGCAGGCGAACACCATGCGCATCGCGTTCGTCACCGACACCTCCGGCAGCAGCCGCACGCACTCCGGCGGCAGGTGGTACACGAAGCCCTGCGTGGGCACCGGCGCCGTCGGCACGTAGACCGTCAGCGTGCCGTCGTCATGGCGCGCGGTCACGATGCCCAGCTGGCGCGCCGGCGATCGTGGCCCGTGGATGGCAACCAGCGCCACTTCACCGCGCAGGGCCTCGCGATCGGCCGATCCCAGCAGTTGCCCCACCGTGTCGCGCACCGCCCGATAACCGGGCGCGAGTCGCCCGAGCAGCGCGTCGAGTCGATCGTGCAGCAGCGCGCCGATGCGCGTGCGCACCGCGAGTCCGGTCACGAAGCACAGGGCCACCAGCAGCGCCACCACTGCGAGCAGCGGCAGTGGCGTGCCGCCGCCCAGATGCACGCCCAGCGTCTCGGCCAGCGGCGCGGTGAAGTTCGCGAGCAGGCCGATGAGCCAGCGTGCAAGCGCCACGAACAGCACCAGCGGCAGGATGACCGCCAGCCCGCCCAGCACGGTCAGCATCACGAAAGAACGCAATCGGCTCATCGAATCGTCCGGCAGCAACAGGAACACAGCGCGCGATTGTAACCGCCCGGCGTTTGTCGCGCGCGCGGGCATCATCGATAATCGGGCCCAACCAACGCAGGAGACGTTTTGCCATGCCCAGCATTTTCACCCGCATCATCGACGGCGAGCTGCCCGGCCATTTCGTGTGGAAGGACGATCAGGCCGTCGCCTTCATGACCATCCAGCCCATACGCCCCGGCCACCTGCTGGTGATCCCGCGTGCCGAGATCGACCACTGGGACGCCCTGCCGGAAGCCACGAGCACGCACCTGATGCGGGTGTCGCAACGTATCGCCCGCGCGCTGAAGGATGTCTACTCGCCGCTGCGCGTGGGCCTCATGATCGCGGGCCTCGAGGTACCGCACACGCACCTGCACCTGCTGCCCATCGACGAGATGGGCGATCTGTCGTTCATGAAGGCGCGCGGCGCCGATGCCGCATCGCTGGCCGCCGAGGCGCAGAAGATCCGCGCCGCGCTGCGCGCACACGGACACCGCGAGGCGGAATTCTGAGCATCGCCGGCATGAACTCACCCCGCGTGGGCACCGGACGATTGGCCGCATTCATGCGGACATTGTCCGGATGAATCCGGACCTACGTGCGCAGCGCCGCGCTCACCGCGCGCCACGCCGCGAGCTTGCGCTCACGCGACCACGAGGCGTTGGCCGGACTGCTCGAGGGCAGCCGCACGAAGCACAGCCGCGGATGGTCGCGCTCGACCGCGCCGCGCAGGTGGCGACGGAACAGCTGCTGCGCGGCGCCGCCGTTGAAGAACACGTGCGTGATGCCGGGATGGCCCCGCAGGAAGCCGCCGACATCGTTGGCCTCGACCGATTCACGCTCGATCGCGGCATCCAGGCTGCCACGGCGCCGGCAGCGGTGCACCACGTCCCACAGCGCGATGCGGTGCCCGGTCAGCAGGCGCCGCTTGGCGGCGACGTCAATGGGCACAGCACAGTCGAGCACCCCGGCCAGCAGCCACCAGAACGCGTTGGCCGGGTGCGCGTAGTAGAAGTCCTGGGCCAGCGAGGTCTCGCTCGGCATCGATCCGAGGATCAGCACGCGCGCATCGCGGCGCGCCACCGGCGGAAAGCCGCTCAGCAACACGCTCAGCCGGTCTCCGCGGCAGGCCCGGGATATACCGGCGCGCGGCGCATCGCGAACGGCAACGTCACGCGCGTGCGCGCGACGTCGATGCAGTCCGCCGCGGCATACGCGAACAGCGCCGCGATCGGTGCGCCGCAGCCCTCGCGGTAGATCGCATCCAGCAGCGCCGCGAGCTCCGCGGCGTCCACCAGCCCGAGTGCGAGCCCGGCCTCGGCGATGCCCTCGGCCTTGAAGCGCAGCGCCGGCGGTGCATCGTCGCCCGCGGCCAGCGAGCGCAGCAGGTATGCCAGGCGCGCGCGCAGTTCGCGCTCCCAGGCCGCGCGCAGCGCCACCGTGCTCATGCCTTGCCCGGGCGCTTTTTCACGCTGCTGCCGCGCTGGCGCAGGAATGGAGCCAGCGCGGCCCCGGTGTGCGAGCCGCGCACCCGCGCCACCTGCTCGGGCGTGCCGGCGGCCACGATGCGCCCGCCGGCCGCGCCGCCCTCGGGCCCCAGATCGATCAGCCAGTCCGCTTCCGCCAGAACGTCGAGGTTGTGCTCGATCACCAGCACCGTGTTGCCGCCGTCCACCAGGCGGTGCAGCACCTCGATCAGCTTCTCGACGTCCGCCATGTGCAGCCCCACGGTCGGCTCGTCGAGCAGGTACAGCGACTGCCCCTGGCTGCCGCCGCGGCGCCCGTCGTCGGGCCGCACGCGCGCCAGTTCGGTCACCAGCTTGATGCGCTGCGCCTCGCCGCCGCTCAGCGTGGGGCTGGCCTGTCCCAGGCGCAGGTAGCCGAGCCCGACGTCGACCAGCAACTCCAGCGGGCGGCGGATCGCGGGATGCGCGGCGAAGAACAGGGCGGCATCGGCGACGCTCATGTCGAGCACGTCGCTGATGCGCTGCTCGCGGAACCGCACCTGCAGCGTCTCGGCATTGAAGCGCGCGCCGCCGCACTGCTCGCAGATCACCGTGACGTCGGGCAGGAAGCTCATCTCCACCTTCTGCCGGCCCTGCCCCTCGCAGCTCTCGCAGCGCCCGCCCGCGGTGTTGAACGAGAAGCGCCCCGCGGTGAAGCCGCGCACGCGTCCCTCGGGTGTCGCGGCGTAGAGCTTGCGGATCGCGTCCCAGATGCCGACGTAGGTCGCGGGGCAGGAGCGCGGTGTCTTGCCGATCGGCGCCTGGTCGACCTCGAGCACGCGCGTGATCGACTCCCAGCCCTCGATGGCGGTGCAGGCCTGCCAGCCGCGCCTGGCGCTGCGCGCCAGGCGTTCGCGCAGGTTCGGCTCCAGCACCTCGCGCATCAGCGTGCTCTTGCCGCTGCCGCTCACCCCGCTCAGGCACACCAGCCGCGCCAGCGGCAGCAGCGCATCGAGCCGCTGCAGGTTGTGCAGCGTGGCGCCGCGGACCCGGAGGTGCGGATCGTCGTCCGTGACCGGCCGGCGCTGACCGCGCAGGGGGTGGCGCAAGGGCTCGCGCAGGAAGCGCGCGGTCGCGGAACGCGGCGAGGCCATCAGCTCGGCGAGACTGCCCGCGGCCACCACCTCGCCGCCGAAGCGCCCGGCGCCGGGCCCGAGATCGACCACGAAATCCGCACGCCGGATCGTCTCCTCGTCGTGCTCCACCACCACCACGGTGTTGCCCTTGGCGCGCAGCTTGTCGAGCGTATCGAGCAGCATCGTGTTGTCGCGCGGGTGCAGGCCGATGGTCGGCTCGTCGAGGATGTAGCACACGCCGCGCAGGTTGGATCCGAGCTGCGCGGCGAGGCGGATACGCTGCGCCTCGCCGCCGGAGAGCGTCGGGGCCGAGCGCTCCAGCGCGAGGTAGCCCAGCCCCACCTCGCGCAGGAAACCGAGGCGCGAGCGCAGCTCGGGCAGGATGTCGCGCGCGATCTCGCGCTCGCGTCCGTCGAGCTTCAGCGTTGCGAAGCAGCGCTCGGCCGCATCCACCGTCATCGCGTTGTAGGCCGCGGGACCGCGGTCCCACAGCCGCACCGCGAGCGCTTCGGGCCGAAGCCGCTGGCCGTGGCAGGCGCCGCAGGGCTGCTCCTGACCCTGCCACCAGTCGTTCCAGAAATGCTCCTCGCCGCTCTGCTCGGCGTCGAAGCCCTCCATGCGCAGGCCCGTGCCGAAGCACGAGGCGCACCAGCCGTGCGCGGAGTTGTACGAGAACAGCCGCGGGTCGAGCTCGGTGAAACTGCGCTCGCAGCGCGGACAGGAACGCCGTGTCGAGTAGCCCTGCAGCTCGCCGGCACGCGCGCCGCCGAGCGCGAGCACCTGCACCGTGCCGTTGCCGGCCGCGAGCCCCTCCATGATCGCCTCGCGCAGTGCGCGCTCCTCGCGCGCCCTCACGTCGAGCACCGCCAGCGGCAGCTCGATCCAGTGCTCCTTGTAGCGGTCGAGCCGCGGCCAGGGCTCGGTCGGCAGCATCTCGCCGTCCACGCGCAGTTGCGCCTGCCCGCGCCTGGCCGCCGCCTTCGCCAGCTCGGTGTAGTAGCCCTTGCGCCCCGCCACCAGCGGCGCGAGCAGCTGCACGCGCTGGCCGCGGAATTCGCGCAGTACGCGCCCGACGATGACCTCCGCCGGCTGTGCGTCGATCGGGATGTCGCAGTCCGGGCAATACTGGGTGCCGAGCTTCACGAACAGCAGCCGCAGGTAGTGGTGCACCTCGGTCATGGTCGCGACCGTGCTCTTGCGCCCGCCGCGGCTGGTGCGCTGCTCGACGGCCACGGCGGGCGGGATGCCGCGGATCGAGTCGACGTCCGGGCGCACCGCCGGCTGCACGAACTGGCGCGCGTAGGCGTTCAGCGATTCGAGGTAACGCCGCTGGCCCTCGGCGAACAGGATGTCGAAGGCCACCGTGCTCTTGCCGCTGCCGCTGATGCCGGTGATCACCGTGAAGGCCTCGCGCGGGATCGCGAGGTCGATGTCCTTCAGGTTGTGCTCGCGGGCGCGGTGGATCTCGATCGCCGCGGCAGGGCGCGTGCGCTGCGCCGCCTTCCCCCGCCCGCGCGGCATGCGTCCGCGCGCCTTGCGGTACTCGGCGAGCGCGACGCCGGTATGGCAGCCCGGCACCATGACGATCGCCTCCGGCGTGCCGCAGAACACCAGCTCGCCACCGGCCTCGCCGCCCTCGGGGCCGAGCTCGATCAGCCAGTCGGCGCAATCGATCACGTCGAGGTTGTGCTCGATCACCAGCAGCGAGTTGCCCGCCGCGAGCAGCTTGTCGAAGGCGCCCAGCAGCCGCGCGATGTCCTCGAAGTGCAATCCCGTCGTCGGCTCGTCGAACACGAACAGCGAGCCCTTCGCGCCCCTGCGCCGCGCGCCGGCCTCGGCGAGATGGCCGGCCAGCTTCAGACGTTGCGCCTCGCCGCCGGAGAGCGTCGGCACCGGCTGTCCGAGCGCGAGGTAATCGAGCCCCACGTCGACCAGCGGCGCCAGCATCGCGGTCACCTCGGGATGGGCGGCGAACTGCGCGAGCGCCTCGCTCACCGTCATCGCCAGCACCTCGGCGATCGAGCAGCCGCCGTCCAGACGCACTTCCAGCACCTCGGGACGGAAGCGCTTGCCGTCGCATTCCGGGCAACGCAGGTACACGTCGCTCAGGAACTGCATCTCGACGTGCTCGAAGCCGCTGCCGGTGCAGGCCGGGCAGCGCCCGTCGCCGGCATTGAAGCTGAAGGTGCCCGGCGTGTAGCCGCGTTCGGCCGCCAGCGCCGTGCGCGCGAACAGGTTGCGGATCGCGCCCCAGGCGCCGACGTAACTCGCCGGGTTGGAGCGCGCGCTCTTGCCGATCGGCGACTGGTCGACGAACACCACGTCCTGCAGCTGCGCCAGCCCGCGCAGCTCCCGGTGCGCCCCGGGCAGCTCGAGCGGCCGGCCGAGTTGCTGGCGCGCGGCCTGGTACAGCACGTCGCCGATCAGCGTCGACTTGCCCGAGCCGCTCACCCCGGTCACGCAGACCAGCGCGCCCAGCGGGAAGCGCACGTCGATGTGCTTGAGGTTGTTCGCGCTGACGCCGAGCAACTCCAGGCACGGACCCGCCGGGTCCACGGTTCTCCGCTGCGCGCGCTCGACGCGGCGCTCGCCGCGCAGGTAGGCGCCGGTGAGCGAAGCGGCTGTCGCCCCGATCCCGCGCGCCGGGCCGTGGAACACGATGTCGCCGCCCTCCTTGCCCGGGCCGGGGCCCATGTCGATCAGGCGGTCCGCGGCGAGCATGATCTGCGGGTCGTGCTCGACCACCAGCAGCGTGTTGCCGGCATCGCGCAGGCGCTCCAGCACCGTGACCACGCGCCCGACGTCGCGCGGGTGCAGCCCGATACTGGGCTCGTCGAGCACGAACAGGGTGTTGACCAGCGAGCTGCCGAGCGCGGTCGTGAGGTTGATGCGCTGGACCTCGCCGCCGGAGAGCGTGCGCGACTGGCGGTCCAGCGCGAGATAACCCACGCCCACCTCGACCAGGAAGCGCAGGCGCGAGCGGATCTCCGCGAGCACCATCGCGCTGGCCTCGTCGTCGCCAGCCGGCAGCCGCAGGCCCTCGACGAAGGCGAGCGCGCGGCTCACCGGCAGCTTCGAGAAAGCGTGGAAATCGAGCCCGCGTTCCCCACCGGCAGCGCTGGCGATGCGCCACAGCAGTGCGTCGGGCTTCAGGCGCGCGCCGTGGCAGGCGCTGCAGAGGTCGTAGCTGCGGTACTTCGACAGCAGCACGCGGATGTGCATCTTGTAGCTCTTCGATTCGAGCCACGCGAAGAAGCGCCGCGCGCCGTACCACACGCCGGTGTCGATCTCGCCCTCGCCCTCCACCACCCAGTCGCGTTGCGCCGGCGTGAGATCGCACCACGGCACATCGAGCGGGATGCCGCGCTTCTTCGCGTAACGCTCCATATCCTGCTGGCATTCGCGAAAGCTCTCGGTCTGCCACGGCTTGATCGCGCCCTTGCGCAGGCTCAGCGCGGGATCGGGCACCACCAGGCGGTAGTCGATGCCGATCGAGCGCCCGAATCCGCGGCAGGTGTCGCAGGCCCCGAGCGGCGAATTGAACGAGAAGGCGCCCGGCGTGGCCGCGGCGTAGGCGATGTCGCACTGCGCGCAGTGCAGCATGTTCGAGAAGCGCAGCTCGCGCGCGGGCTCGCCGACGGCGACCGCGAGCTTGCCGCGCCCCAGGCGGAACGCGGTTTCCAGGCTCTCGGTGAGCCGCGAGCGGTTCTCCTCGCGCAGCCTGAGCCGGTCCTGCACCACGGCGAGCATTCCCGCGCCGGCCTCGCTCACGCGCGTGTAGCCCTGCGCCGTCAGCATCTGCGTCATCTGCGCGGCGTCCATGCCGGGCAGCAGCTCGACGCGAAAGCTCACCGTGGCGGCCTGCTCCGCCAGCGTCGGGTCGGTGAGCAGCGTCCGGGCCACGGCATCGGCGCTGTCGGCGCTCACCGGGCGCTCGCAGCCGCGGCAGTGCAGCGTCGCCACGCGCGCGAACAGCAGCTTCAGGTAATCGTTGAGCTCGGTCATCGTGCCCACGGTCGAGCGCGAGGTGCGCACCGGGTTGCTCTGCTCGATGGCGATCGCCGGCGGGATGCCGCGGATCGCGTCGACCTGCGGCTTGTCCATGCGCTCGAGGAACTGCCGCGCATAGGGCGAGAAGGTCTCGACGTAGCGGCGCTGGCCCTCGGCGTAGATGGTGTCGAAAGCCAGCGAGGACTTGCCCGATCCGCTCACCCCCGTGATCACCGTGAGTTCCCCGAGCGCAAGCTCGAGGCTGAGGTTGCGCAGGTTGTTCTGGCGCGCGCCTTCGATGCTGATGCTGTCTTCCACGTCGTGCCTGTAATCCGGTGATGTCGCGGGGGGTGCGAGCGGCATCTTCGCCGAGCCGCGGGAAGCATTGCAACGGCCGCCGCCGGCGCTTGACCCCGGTCAAGGAAAGGGCATCCGGTGCTTCAAAACCGCTGTCGCAGCCGCTAAGTTCCGGGCGGTCCCACACGCGGGCAGCAGCGGAGAGCAAGCAGCATGAACAGCAGCCGGCGCAGGGTCGTGATCATGGGCGCGGCCGGGCGCGATTTCCACAATTTCCTGCAGGTGTTTCGCGACGACCCCGGCGTCGAGGTGGTGGCCTTCACCGCGGCGCAGATCCCGGGCATCGCCGGACGACGCTTCCCCGCCTCGCTCGCCGGCAGCGCCTACCCCGAGGGCATCGCCATCGTCGACGAGCAGTTCCTGGAGCAGCTGGTCACCGAGCACGGGGTCGACGAGGTGGTGTTCTCCTACAGCGATATCAGCCACCTCGCGGTGATGCACCAGGCCTCGCGCGTGCTCGCCAGCGGCGCGAGCTTCGCGCTGCTCGGTCCCGCGCGAACCATGCTGCGCTCGAGGCGCCCGGTGATCGCGGTCTCAGCGGTGCGTACCGGGTGCGGCAAGTCGCAGGTCGCGCGCTGGCTGGTGCAGCGCCTGCACGCGGCGGGCCTGAAGAGCGCCGTGATCCGCCATCCGATGCCCTACGGCGACCTCGAGGCCCAGCGCGTGCAGCGCTTCGCCTCGCGCGCCGACCTGCAGCGCGCTGACTGCACCATCGAGGAGCGCGAGGAATACGAACCGCACATCGAGCGCGGCGCGACGGTATTCGCGGGCGTGGATTACGCCGCCGTGCTGGCCGAGGCCGAGCGCGAGGCCGAGGTGATCGTCTGGGACGGCGGCAACAACGACTTCCCGTTCGTGCGCCCGCAACTGCACATCGTGCTGCTCGACCCGATGCGCGCCGGCGACGAGGCCACGCACCACCCCGGCGAGGCCGTGCTGCGCATGGCCGACATCGCGCTGATCGCCAAGTCCGACACCGCCACGCCCGCGCAGATCGCGCAGCTCATCGACAGCGTGCAGGCGCTGAATCCGCGCGCGACGATCCTGCGCGGCGCGTCACCGGTGACGCTCGAGGGCGCCGCGACGCTCGCCGGCAAGCGCGTGCTGGTGATCGAGGACGGCCCCACGATCACGCACGGCGGCATGGCGCACGGCGCGGGCTGGCGCGCGGCCAGCGATGCCGGCGCCCTGATCGTGGACCCGCGCCGATGGGCCGGCCCGGAGTTGCAGGAGACCTACCGGCGCTACCCCCACATCGGACCGGTACTGCCCGCGCTCGGCTATTACGCCGCGCAGATCGAGGCGCTGCGCGACTGCATCGACGCCTGCGATGCCGACGCCGTGGTGAGCGGCACGCCGATCGACCTCGCGGCGCTGCTCGACGTGAACAAACCGGTGCTGCGCGCGCGCTACGAGTTCGCCGACATCGAGAGCCCCGGGCTCGCGGGCGCGCTGCGCGAATTCCTGCGCGAACACGGTCTCGCTCACCGCAGCGCGCCGATGCCCTGCCCCCCGTAGGTCCGCGTTCATGCGGACAATTCTCGGCTGGTGTCTGCTATCCGTGCTGGATGCTGTGACAATCCCTCCGGCCGCGCTCGAAGCCGGGCTCTTACACCCGAGCCGGACCTACGCGGAGGCGATGCAGTTGGCTGCCACGTAGCCGAAGACCATCGCCGGTCCCAGCGTCGAGCCGGAGGCCGGATAGGTGGTGCCGGTGACCGGCGAGGAGCAATTGCCGATGGCGAAGAGACCCTCGATCACGCTGCCGTCCTCGCGCAGCACGCGGGCGTTCTCGTCGACCGCGAAACCGCCCTTGGTGCCGAGTTCCCCGGGGTAGATCTTCACGCCATAGAAAGGCGCCTTCTCGATCGGTCCCAGGCACGAGTTGGGCCCCACGCTCTGGTCGCCGTAGTAACGGTCGTAGTTCGCATCGCCGCGCTGGAACTCCTCGTCCTTGCCGCTGCGCGCAAAGCCGTTGAAGCGGCTCACGGTGGCCGCCAGGCCCTCGGGATCGACGCCCAGCTTGCGGGCGAGCTCGCGGATGTCCATCGCGCTCGGAATGGCCTTCTTGATCGCCCCCGGCACCGCGAAATCGGGCTGGAAGGTACTCGGCAGCATCGGCCCGATCGGGTAGCGCTGGCGATAGGTCGCATCGAAGATCATGTAGGCGGGAATGGATTCCGCGCCCGGCTTGTTGGCCGCGAACAGACCGCGCGTCACCTTGGTGTACGAAGAGCTCTCGTTGACGAAGCGCTGGCCCAGCTTGTTGACGATGATCGAGCCGGGCAGGTTCTTCTCGATGATCAGCATGCGCGCCTGTGGCTCCCCGGGAACCAGGAAGGTCGGCCCCCACCAGCCCTCGGCCATGAATTCCAGTTTCGCGCCGAGGCGCGTGGCGGCCGCGATGGTGTCGCCGGTGTTGCCCGGGCTGCCCGCGGTCCACGCCGCGTCGGTGGGCTGGTCGAGGTACTGCTGGCGCAGCGCGTTGTTCTTCTCGAAGCCGCCCGCGGCGAGGATCACGCCCTTGCGCGCCAGGATGCGCGCACGCACGCCGTCGTGGCGCGCCAGCACGCCGGCCACGCGGCCGTCTTCCTCGATGAAGTCCTCGAAGGGGCTGTTCAGCCACAGCGGCACGCCGCGGTCCAGCATCGAGTGGCGCAGCGCGCCGACCAGCGCGCCGCCCAGCACCAGGCGGCGGTCGCGGCGCGAGCGCAGGCGCCACGGAATGTCGAGCAGGTAGCGCGCGACCATGCTGAAGGCGACCTTCAGCCAGCCCTCGCCGCGTGCCTGCAGGATCAGCGACTCGCTCGGTGTCCAGCCGATCAGGCCGAACAACGCGGTCTGCGGGTGCTGCGGGCGCAGGTTCAGCACCTCCTCGTCCGGCAGCGCGCGCGCGTGGAATGGCACGGCCTCGTGGCAGCGGTGCATCTTCGCATCCGGGTTGTCGGGGTACATGTCCGGGAACTGCGGCAACGGCGCCAGGCGCAGGTGGGTGCTGCGGTGCAGGAAGTCGATGAACGCCGGGATCTGCTCGACGTAGGCATCGATGCGCTTGTCGAGGTGCGGCTCGTCGATCACGCTCTTCATGTAGCGCTTGCCTTCCTCGGCGGAGTCCGAGCCGCCGGCGCCCGCCACCAGCGGGCTGTTCGGCAGCCACAGCACCCCGCCCGACATCGCCGAGGAACCGCCGTACTGCCCGGTCTTCTCGATCACCAGCACCTCGAGCCCGAGATCGCGGGCACGTACCGCCGCCGTCAGCGCTCCGGCGCCGGATCCCACCACCACCACGTCCGTTTCGTATGCCCAGTTGCCGCTACCCGCCATGCCTTGTTCCACCCCAGTCGATCCGAATTGACGCCGGCGCGAAGCTTAACCCGGATCGCATCCACCCTAGTACCCCCGAACGGACGAGGTCGGCGGCGCCGGACGGTGCCACGCTAAAGCGTCGGCTATACTTGCCCGGGATCATCACCGCGGACCTTCCAGCATGTCGCACGCACACCTGCGCAACGCCATCGCCGCCACCGTGCTCGGTGCGGCGCTTGCCACGCCCGCGGCCGCGTTGCCACTGCTCGGGCCGAGCTGCCTGGAGAAGCTCACCGCGCAAACGCGGGCATGGGCCGAATGCACGGAGCGGTTCGACCGTGTCGACAACCGTTGCAGGCAGCCGGCGGCGAAGATGAATGCCTACATGCAGGAGTGTGCGAGCAAGGGCAAGAGCAAGGCCCGGATCGATGCCGCGATGACGGAGGGTTATCGCCAGGCGGGCAACCGCCCGATGGGCGCGAAGGGCGGCACCCCGAAGCCGCCGGCGACGACGCAATCGCCCGCCACCATGGAGAACGTGCTCAGCAAGTACGCGCAGGAGCCGCGCAGCGCGCAATAGCCTCGCCCCAGTAGTTGTAGCCCGCGATCCGCGGGGTGCCCGGCAGGTACATCGTCTCCAGCCGCACGATATCGAAGCCCGCCTCGCGCAGCAGCGCAGGGATGTCGCGGTTGAGGTTGCAGCCGCCGGCGCAGCGCCGCCAGCCCGCATTCATCCGCTCCTGCCAGCGCCGCACCGGCGCATCGGGCGCCGCACCGTGCTCCAGGAACAGCAGGCGCCCCCCGGGTTTCAGCACGCGCAGCATCTGCGCGAGCGCCGCACGCCAGTCGGGGATCGTGCACAGCGTGAAGGTCAGCACCACGGTATCGACGCTGTGGTCGTGCAGGGGCACCTGCTCGCCGGGCAGGTCGAGCCAGTGCAGTTCGACACGCGAGCGCGCCACGTTGTGCCTGGCGAGCTCACGCATCCCGTGGTTGGGCTCGAGGCCCCACACCAGTTCCACCCTGTGCGGGTCGTAGAGCGGCAGGTTGTGTCCCGATCCGGTGCCCACGTCGAGCACCCGGCCCGAGGCCAGCGGCACGATCTTCAGCCGTTGCTTCGTGATCGGCGAGCTACCGCAGGCGAGGTGAATGATGCGCGGGAGGATCAGTCGTTCGTAGATGCCCATGGGGCGCAGACTACATGATCTGCACGCCGCGGCGCACGTATTCCTCGACCCGGATGCCGTGGGCACCGTTGGGTACCACGGCCCGGATCAGCCAGCCTTCCATGCCCCCCTGCCCGGAAAGCTTCTGCAGGTCGAGCACGCGCTCGGCGCAGGGCTCGTGCTGCTCGTCGCGCACCAGCAGCACGCGCGGCAGATGACGGTTGCGGTAGTTGGTGCTGAGCACGATGCCATGCGCGCCGTTCACCAGCTCCACCACGCTGCCCGTGGGGTACAGGCCGATGCAGCGCACATACTCATCGACCAGTCGCTCGTCGTACTTGCTGCCGCGCCCGCGCTGCAACACGTCCAGCCCGCGCAGCGAGGGCTGGCCCTTGCGGTAGCAACGATCGGAGGTCACCGCGTCGTAGACATCGCACAGCGTGACGATGCGCGTCATCTCCGGGATGCCCGAGGCCTTGAGCTTGCGCGGATAGCCGGTGCCATCGAGCGCCTCGTGGTGCCCGTAGGCCACGTCGACCGGGCCGTGGCTGAGATTGCGGTGCGCCATCAGGATATTGCGGCCCTCGGTGGTGTGGGCCTTCATGAGCTCGAACTCCTCCTGCGTCAGCGCGCCCTCCTTGTTGAGAACCTCCAGCGGCGTGAGCGTCTTGCCCACATCGTGCAGCATCGCGGCGATGCCGATGGTGTTGAGATCCTCCTCGCCATGGCCGAGGTGGCGCGCGAAATTGATCGCCAGCAGCCCGACGTTGACGCAATGCTCCGAGGTGTAGGCATCGCGGTGGCGGATCCTGGACAGCCACATCACCGCGTCGGGACTGTCGATCACGTTCTTCACCGCCGCGGAAACCGTGCTCCTGATCTCCTTCACGTTGATCACGCGCCCGAGGCGAACGTCGTCCATGATGCTGCGCGTCAGCGCGCGCGCATCGTCCTGCAGGCGGGCCGCGCTCTCGTAGGCCTTGACCGTCGGGGCGTGCGCGACAACGGGCCGCAGGCGACGCGCCGGGGTCCCGGGCAGCGCGTGCGCGGTCGGCGGCACCCACTGGTCCTCGTCGTACTCGACCACCACTTCCCGGCAGTACTGCGCGACCTCCGCGATCTGCTGCACGTTCTCGAGCCGGAAACCCTGGAACACGAACGGCGTGTCGGTCCACGGGCAGTCGAGCTCCACCACGCGCATGCCGACTTTCAGCGCCTGCACGGAAATACGCGCCTGCCTGGCGGCGGCGTGGAAGTATCCCGGTCTCGTTCTGAGCACCTTCGACATCAGGCATCCCCTGGACGATGCAGACAGCGCATCCCTCGTGAAAGATAGTCGAGCACCCGCGCAACGGCCAAAGTGTCGAGCGCCGTTTCCGCGACCCCCGTCACGGAACGCAGGGTAGCCGGCGCTCAGGCCGCCTCCTGCTCGAGCGTGCGGATCTGCTCGGCGAAGCGGTTGCTGCCCAGCAACCGCGCGAAATCCTCGGCGGGGACCGGCTTGCTGAACAGGAACCCCTGGATCACGTCCACCCCCGCCTCGTGCAGGAAACGGTACTGCGCGCCGGAATCCACGCCCTCGGCGACCAGGCGCAGGTTCAGGCTCTTGCCCATCGCGATGATGGCGCTGACGAGACTCGCGCTGCGCGGCCCGCTGTCGAAGGCGATCACGAAGCTGCGATCGATCTTGAGCTCGTCCAGCGGGAACTCGCTGAGGTAGCTGAGCGAGGAATAGCCGGTGCCGAAATCGTCGACCGACAGGCTCACCCCCAGCCGCTTCAGGTCGTGCAGCGAGCGGATCGAGGCCTCGGCGTTGCTCATCAGCACCCCCTCCGTGAGCTCCAGTTCGAGCATGCCGGGGTCGATGCCGAAGTCCGCGATGGTCTTCTGCACCAGGGCGGTGAAGGCCGCGTTGAACTGCAGGCTGGACACGTTGACGGATATCTTGGGCGGCGTCAGACCCTGGCGCTGGAACGCGCGGATCTGGCCGCAGGCCTCGACCACCGCCCAGGCGCCGAGCTCGATGATCAGGCCCATCTCCTCGGCGAGCGGGATGAACTGCCCCGGCGGCACCAGCCCGCGCTCGGGATGATTCCAGCGCACCAGGGCCTCGGCGCCGACGATTTCGCCCGTTGCCACCTTCACCTGGGGCTGGTAGTGGAGCACCAGTTCGCGCCGCTCGAGCGCCCGGCGCAGTTCGGCCTCCAGCTTCAGCCGTCCGACCCCGCTGCCGCTCATCTCGGGGGAGTAATAGGCGTAGTTGTTCCTTCCGGCCGACTTCGCGTGATACATCGCGGTGTCGGCGAGCTTGAGCAACTCGCTCACCGAATCCGCGTGGTCCGGCGCCAGCGCGATGCCGATGCTGGGCGTGACCACCAGCTCGTGCCCCTCGATCAGCATCGGTGCGCGCAGCGACTGCAGCAGCCGCTCCGCCACCATGCCCGCGCTCTCCGGGCGGTCGATGTTGCTGAGCACCACCGTGAACTCGTCGCCGCCGAGGCGCGAGACGCTCGACGGCACGTCCCCGCCCGAGCCGACGGCGAGGAAGTCGCTGCTGCGCAGGCAACGGGAGAGCCTGCCCGCCACTTCCTTCAACATCACGTCGCCGGCCGCGTGGCCGAGCGAGTCGTTGATGCGCTTGAAGTTGTCGAGATCGACGAAGAGCAGCGCGACGATGCGTTGCTCGCGCCGGGTCAGGCGCAACAGCACGTCCAGCTGCTCGATGAACAGGCGGCGATTGGGCAGCGCGGTGAGACTGTCGTAATACGCGAGCTGGTGCAGCTGCTCCTTGCTCTTCGTGACCTGCTGCACGGCCTTGTTGAGCTCCTCGTTGCGCCGCGACAGCTGCTCGGTACGCTCGTCCACCTTCCTGCTCAGCAGCACATTGCTGGTATCGGTCTGCAGCTTGTAGGTATGCAGTTCCGATATCAGGGCATTGATCGTCGAGGTGATGCGATCGACCTCGCCCCCGCCCTTGACGATCAGCTTCTGCTCCAGGTTGCCGGCGGAAACGCGCTCGACGAGCTGTTCCAGTGCGCGCAGGGGGGCGGAGATGCGCCGCGTGACGCGCAGCGTCAACAGGGCCGTGAGCGCCACGAACAGGGCGCAGGCCAGCGCGACCCGCAGCGCGTAGCCCTGCACCGATCGCCACACCTCGTCGAGGCTGACGCGCAGGTGGTAATAGCCGACCAGGTAGCGGCTGCCTGCCTCGCCGCCGGAGGCACGCGGCCCGGCACCGCGCTGCATGTCGGCCGTCACGAACACGGGTACCGTCAGATCGCTGAAACGCTCCAGCCCCGCCCGTCGCTCGTCGGTGGCAATGCCCTGATCGAACGGGGCCACGCCGCGGCGCGCGCGCCCGAAGTCCGCCTCGGGATATCCGTCGGCATCCTCGCCCCGTCGCGCCACGATTTCCCTGCCGTCGGCGTCGCGGACCGCCGCATACTTCACGCCCGGCAGGGCCATGAAACGCGCCAGCCGTTCGCTGATCAGCGCGATGTCACGCTCCTGCACCGCCCGATCGGTGCGCGCGTCCGCCTCGGCCAGCAGCAGCGCATGCGCGAACACCCCATCCCTGGCGCCACGATATTCGCGCCATATCATGGCGGCGGCCGCGGCCAGCGCCCCCGCCATGGCCAGCGCGACCATGAACAGGGAGAGCCTCTGGGCTATGGAACCGCGCAATTTCATCCGCTGAGCACCCGCATCGCTGTTACCGGGCACCGTCGCCCCACCCACGAGGATAGATCAGGAATCGGATAACGCCGCGCCGCGGGAGGATGTTCGGGCCAGCAGGATGACCGAGGCCGCGAGGTAGGCGATCAGCACCGCGGCAACAGGCCAGGCCGCCACCCCGGTGACGGCCAGGCCCAGTACCGCCGCCAGCGTGACCCCGAGGCGCAGCCGCTCCAGCGCCCTGCCCCGTGGCAGCTGTTCGAGCATGACCCCGATGGCAACAAGCCCGAACAGCAGGCAGGCGAACAGCGCCGCGCGACCCGTCGCGTGCATGGCCGGCGCGGCCTGCTCCAGCCACAGCGCGAAGGCCATCAGGGCGAGGAACTGCAGCCCCGCGTACCACGCCGCGCGAGGCGCCAGCGGCGGGTCATAGCGGCGAAACTCCGCGAGCGGGCGCTTCACCACCGGGAAGCGCGCCGCGACATCGTCGGGGCGCCAGCCGGTGCGCGCGAGCAGCACGCGCAGCTTGTCGCTCCAGCGCCGCGTATACCAGGCATCGCGCCACATCTGCGCGTAGATGTGCAGGTTCGCCCACAGCGGGTTCCAGCTCTGCAGCGGACCGAGGATGCCGTAGACCGGGGGCTCGGCGTCCCGCTCCTCCTCGAAAGTGCCGAACAGACGGTCCCAGACGATCAGCAGCCCGCCGTAGTTCTTGTCGACGTAGGCGGGATTCTGGGCATGGTGCACGCGGTGATTCGAGGCAGTGACCAGCACCCACTCGAGCGGGCCCAGCTTCGGGATGTGGCGCGAGTGGATCCAGAACTGGTAGATCAGGTGCGCCGAGGCCACCGTGACGAACACCGCCGCCGGCACGCCCGCGACGAAGCACGGGATGTAGAACACCCAGCCCGCGAGGAAACCGGTGCTGGTCTGGCGCAGCGCCGTGGTGAGGTTGAACTCCTCGCTCTGGTGGTGCACCACGTGCGCGGCCCAGAACAGCGTGCGCTCGTGACTGATGCGGTGGAACCAGTAGTAGCAGAAATCGTAGAGCAGCAGCGCCAGCAGCCAGGTCCACGGCGACTGCGCATCGAGCCGCGCCAGCGCCCAGTGCTGCTCGGCCTGCGTGAACACCCGCCCGCCGATATCGAGGCCGAGCAGCTTGATCGAGGTGCTGAGGATGCCGCAGCTCAGGCTGTTGATGCTGTCGTTGAGGCGGTAGGTGTCGTTGCCGCGCGCGCGGCCCCACGCGTATTCGAGGCCGATCGCGAGCAGGAAAAACGGTACCGCGTAGGGAACCAGGTCCATCGGGCTTCTTCCGCCGAAGTGAGACCGCGCCATTCTAGCAGCGGACGCCGCGGCGTACGTTGATCGGCGCGCCGCGACCGGCTAAGGTCGCGCCCGATATGCAAGCCCATGCCCCCCACCCGCGCGAACCCCTGAGCCGCGAACTGCTGCTGATCGGCGGCGGCCACAGCCACGTCGCCGTGGTGCGCGCCCTCGGCATGCGCCCGGTGCCGGGCCTGCGCGTCACGGTGGTGAGTCGCGACGTGCACACGCCCTACTCCGGCATGCTGCCCGGGCTGGTGGCCGGCCATTACGGATTCGACGACTGCCACATCGACCTGCGCCCGCTGTGCGAGGCCAGCGGTGTGCGGCTGATCCACGGCGAGGTCGATGCGCTGGACCCCGCGCGCCAGAGCGTGCGCATCGCCGGGCGTGAATCGCTGCGCTACGACTGGGCCTCGATCAACATCGGCTCGCGCCCGGCGCTGGGAGGCATCGAGGGCGCCACGGCGCACGGCATCAGCGTGAAACCGATCGACCGCTTCCTCGCGCACTGGCTGGCGCTGCTCGAGGATCTGCGCGCCAACCCGCGTCCCTGCCGGCTGCTCATCGTGGGCGGCGGCGCCGCCGGGGTGGAAATCGCGCTGGCCTGCGCCTGGCGCGCGCGCCAGGCGCTCGGCGCGCAAGCCGCGCTGTTCAGCGTGGGCATCGTCAACGCCGCCCCCGTGCTGCTGCCCTCGCACAACGCGCTGGTGCGCCGCTACTTTCGCCGCGAACTCGAACGCCGCGGCATCGTGCTGCACTCGGGCGCGCGTGTCGCGGCGGTCGACGCGCAGGGCGTGATGCTCGCGGACGGTCGGCGCCTGCAAGCCGAGCAGCTGGTCTGGGCCACGCAGGCCGGCGCCCCCGCGTGGCCCGCCGCGGCCGGGCTCGCCTGCGATGCCAACGGCTTCGTGCGCGTCGACGCATGCCTGCGCAGCCTGTCGCACCCGAACGTCTTCGCCGCCGGCGATATCGCGGCCCTGCCCGAACCCTGCCCCAAGAGCGGCGTCTACGCGGTGCGCGAAGGCCAGGCGCTGGCGCTCGGCCTGCGCCGCGTCGCGCTGGGCGGGGAACCCGTGGTCTATCGCCCGCAACGGCGCTTCCTCAGCCTGGTGAGCACGGGGGATCGCCGCGCCGTGGTCTCGCGCGGCCCGCTGTTCGCCGCCGGCGCCTGGGCCTGGCGCTGGAAGGACCGCATCGATCGTGCCTTCATGGCGATGTACCGCGTGGAGCCCGCCGCGCCGCCCGAGCCCGGCGAGGCGCCCGCGATGCGCTGCGGCGGCTGTGCCGCGAAGATCGGCGGCGACGCGCTGGGGCGCGTGCTGGCGGATCTCGCGCGCCCGCCGCGCGAGGGCGTCGAGGCCGGCATGGACATCGGTGACGACGCCGCGGTGCTCGCCCCCCCGCCCGGACAGCGCCTGATCCAGAGCGTCGACTACTTCAGGGGCTTTATCGACGACCCGTTCCTGGTCGGGCAGGTGGCGGCGGTGCACGCCCTCGGCGACCTGCTCGCGATGGGCGCGCGCCCGCACTCGGCGCTGGCGATCGCGACCGTGCCCTACGCCACCCCGCGCGTCATGGAGCAGACGCTCGGCCAGCTGATGCAGGGCGCGCTGAAAACGCTGGATGCCGAGGGCGTCGCGCTGATCGGCGGGCACAGCAGCGAGGGCGCCGAGCTCGCCTTCGGGCTCAGCGTGAACGGCTACGCCGCGCCGGGCGAGATCCTCTACAAGAGCGGGCTGCGCGACGGGCACGCGCTGGTGCTCACCAAGGCCATCGGCACCGGCACGCTGCTGGCGGCCAACGGCGCCGCGGCGGCCGTGGGGCGCTGGATCGACGGCGCGCTGGCCGGCATGACGCAGTCCTCGCGCGCGGCGGCGGACATCCTGCGCCGGCACGGGGCCGCCGCCTGCACCGACATCACCGGCTTCGGGCTGCTCGGGCACCTGCTGGAGATGCTGCGCGCCTCGGGTACCGGGGCGCGGCTGAGCATCGACGCCGTACCGGTGCTGGAGGGCGCGCGCGAATGCCTGGGGCGCGGCTACCGCAGCTCGCTGCACGAGAGCAACCGCGCCAACCTGGCGGCGCTGGTGCAGCCGCTGAGCGCAGCGCCCGCGCAGGCGCTCGAAGTCCTGCTCGACCCGCAGACGGCGGGCGGGCTGCTGGCGGGAATTCCGCTTGCCCGGGCGCAGAGTTGCGTAGCCGAGCTGCGCGCGGCGGGCTACCCCGCCTGCGCCGTGATCGGCAGCTGCAGCGCGGCGGCGGGTCCCGGCGGCGTCCTCATCGACTGAGGCACCATTCGCGCACGGCGGCGAAATCGCCGCGAAACACCACGCGCCCGGCGCTCTTGCCGAGCTGGTACTCGTACATCGGGTCGTAGTAATCGCGCAGCAGCAGTTCGATCCAGGCGCGGTGCCCGGAGGGATCGCCACGCGTCCCCTGCCGGTGCAGCGCCGCACGCATCAACCCCTCCGCAATGGCGTAACGCTCGCCGCCGAGACGGCGCTGGATGCGCTGCAGGCTCTCGTGCAAGGCGGCGCCGAACTGCGCGAAGCCGTGCTCCGGGTCCAGCGCCACGCGCTCGCGCAGGTCCTCGCAGATGTAGTCGCGCAGGATCTGCTCCACGCGCGAGGCGAAGGGCGCATCGATGATCACCAGCGGCGCGGCTTTCATGGCCTGGTGCAGGTCGAGCGGCACGCTGATCGAACCGATCATGCGACTCTCGTCCTCGAGGAACAGCGCCGCCCCCGGCGCGGCATGGCGCCGGCGCAGCAGCAACAGCGCGAGCCGGTTCTCGAAGTCGGTCTGCGCCGGCGTCGCGCCCACGCGGCGCCCGAAACTCGAGCCGCGGTGATGCGCCAGTTCCTCCAGGTCGACGCCCCAGGGCAGCGCCTTGACGAGGTCCGTCTTCGCCGACCCCGTGCGCCCGCCGATCACGTACAGCGGTTCGCGCGGCTCCGGCGCCTCCAGTTCGCGCAACAGCCGGTGCCGCAGGGCCTTGT
Organism: Gammaproteobacteria bacterium; assembly: GCA_016718385.1. Lineage (GTDB taxonomy): Bacteria > Pseudomonadota > Gammaproteobacteria > Pseudomonadales > UBA5518 > UBA5518. The sequence continues at coordinate 51,036 of JADKDK010000002.1, read as the reverse complement.
AACCGCCCTGCACCAGGCGCACTGCCACCCCGGCCTCGGCGATCCACTGCGTAGCCAGCCCCGAGCGCAACCCACCGCGCCAGCAGTGGACCAGCGCATCCGGATGCTCCTGCAGCACCGCGCACCAGCGCGCGATGCGCTCCTCCCTGGTGCTGCCGCTCACCAGCCGGTGGCCCAGCGCGACGGCCGCCTCCTGCCCCTTGCGCTTGTACGTGGTGCCCACCTGCTCGCGCTCGGCGGTGGTGAGGATCGGCAGGTTCACGGCGCCCGGGATCGCGCCGCGGGCGAACTCGATCTCGGCGCGCACGTCGATGAAGTGCGCGCCCTCGCGCAGCAGCGTGTCGAATTGTTCCGGGCCGACGATTTCGGGGCGCATGCCGGGTCCTGGGTCGGATGGCGGGGCTGCGATGCTAACCGCGCCGCCCCCGCCCTGCCAGCGCCGCTGGCGGAACGGGGATATATGACAATCCGTACACTTTGCGAATGATTCGCATTTTCCGCTAGACTCCGCGCATGGAAAACAGCAATACCAGTTTTTCCCGGCTGCAGCGTGGCGACCGTGCGCGCGTGCTGGGCTTTGGCCCCATGCCCGAGTACTACCGCAACCGGCTGCTCAGCCTGGGCCTGACCCCCGGCACCGAGTTCACGGTCGCGCGCGAGGCGCCGCTAGGCGACCCGGTGCAGATCAACCTGCGCGGTTTCCGCCTGAGCGTGCGCCGCGCCGAGGCCGCGGGCCTGGAGGTGGAACTACTGTGAACAAGCCCTTCACGATCGCGCTGGTCGGCAACCCCAACTGCGGCAAGACCACGCTGTTCAACCGCCTGACCGGCACGCACCAGAGCGTCGGCAACTGGCCCGGGGTCACGGTGGAGCGCAAGACCGGCAGCTTCACGCACGAGGGCCGCCAGTTCCTGGTGGTCGACCTCCCCGGCACCTTCTCGCTGCACGTCTCGCGCGACGACGACGCGATCGATCAGCAGATTGCCCAGGCCTACGTGCTGGCGCGCGAGGCCGACCTGATCGTCAACATCATCGACGCCTCGAGCATCGCGCGCGGGCTGTACCTGAGCTCGCAGCTGTTCGATGCCAGCGTGCCCGTGGTGGTTGCGCTGAACATGGTCGACGTCGCGCAGTCGCAGGGCGTGCACGTGGACGCGCACCGCCTCGCGGCCTGCCTCGGCTGCCCCGTGGTGCCGCTGGTCGCGAGCCGCGGCGAGGGCGTGCGCGCACTGATCGAGGAAGTGTGCGCGGGACTGCAGACCCGGCAGCCGCCGCCGCAGCGCATGGCGCTGGACGCCACGCTCGAATCGGCACTGCTGCGCGTGCAGGCCGCGCTCGATCCCGCGGATGCGGGCCCGGCCGGACGCATGCTCGCCGGTGCCTTGCTCGCGCGCGACGCCGCCGTGCTGGAACGCATCGGCGAGGCCGCACGAGCGCGCGTGCTCGCGATCGTCGACGAGCTAGAGGCCACGCTCGGTGGCAACGCGGGCGATGCGCTGATCGGCGCGCGCTACCAGGCCATCGGCACCATCGTGGACCAGGCGGTGCGCACCGAGGACGCCAAGCGCTTCAACCTCACGGATGCGCTCGATCGCGTGCTGTTGAACCGCGTGCTCGCTTTCCCGCTGCTGCTCGGCGTGATGTACCTGATGTTCATGTTCACGATCAACGTGGGCGGGGCCTTCATCGATTTCTTCGATATCGCCGCCGGCGCGCTGTTCGTCGAGGCGCCGCGCATGGCGCTGGATGCGCTCGGCCTGCCGGCCTGGCTCGTGACCGCCGTCGCCGATGGCATCGGCGGCGGCGTGCAACTGGTCGCGAGCTTCATCCCGATCATCGCCACGCTGTTCCTGTTCCAGAGTTTCCTCGAGGACTCGGGCTACATGGCGCGCGCGGCCTTCATCCTCGACCGCCTGATGCGCGCGATCGGCCTGCCGGGCAAGTCCTTCGTGCCGTTGATCGTCGGCTTCGGCTGCAACGTGCCCGCGGTGATGGCCACGCGCAGCCTCGACACCCAGCAGGACCGCCTGCTCACCGCGATGATGGCGCCGTTCATGTCCTGCGGCGCGCGGCTCACCGTGTATGCGCTGTTCGCCGCCGCGCTGTTCCAGCGCAACGGCCAGAACGTGGTGTTCGCGCTGTACCTGATCGGCATCGCGCTGGCGATCGTGACCGGGCTGCTGGTGCGCCGGCGCCTGCTGGCGCGCGATCTGTCGCCGTTCCTCCTCGAACTGCCGCCCTACCATGTGCCGACACTGCGCGGGCTGCTCACCCACACCTGGTTTCGCCTGCAGGGCTTCGTGCTGCGCGCCGGCAAGGCGATCGTGGCGGTGGTGCTGCTGCTGAACTTCGTGAACTCCATCGGCACCGACGGTTCCTTCGGCAACCAGAACACCGAGCGCTCGCTGCTGTCGGCGATCGGCAAGAGCATCACGCCGGTCTTCGCGCCGATGGGGCTGACCGAGGCCAACTGGCCGGCGACGGTGGGCATCTTCAGCGGCGTGTTCGCCAAGGAAGTGGTGGTGGGCACGCTGGACGCGCTCTACACCAACATGGCGCGCGCGGATGACGTGGCGCCGGAGCCCGTGAGCATCGGCGCGATGCTCGAGGAGGCCGTGGCCTCGGTGGGCACCAACCTTGCCGCGCTCGGCGACACCTTCGGCGATCCGCTGGGCATGGGCAACCTCGACGACAGCGCCGCCATCGCCGAGGAACAGGCGGTGCATTCGGGCACGCTCGGCCTGATGGCCACGCTGTTCGACGGCCAGCTCGGCGCGTTCAGCTACGTGCTGTTCGTGCTGCTGTACATGCCCTGCGTGGCCACACTGGGCGCGATCTACAAGGAGCTCGGGGGTTTCTGGGCGTTCTTTTCAGCGACCTGGAACACGGTGATCGCCTACACGCTGGCGGTGACCGTCTACCAGGCCGGCACCTTCGCCGCGCATCCGGTTTCATCCGCGGCGTGGATCGCCGGTTGCGCCGCGGCGCTGCTCGGCTGCTATGCGTGGCTCATGCACCTGGGGCGCCAGCGCGCGGGCAGTGGCAAGCTGATCCCGGTGGTGAACCTGTAACGTGGGTCGGCATTCATGCCGACTGTTGCCTTCCCGGGCCGGCCACCTGGGCGGCAAGCCGCCCTCTCGGGCTGAAGCCCGACCTACTGTGGGTCGGCATTCAGCCGATGCTGCGTGGGTCCGCATTCATGCGGACATGGTCCGGCTGCCGAACGCGCATCCGAAAAGGGATTCAGACCCACGGCGCGGCGCCGATTGCGCCGGCACGCGCAGCGACAGGATGCGCAGCCGATAGTCGGGATCCACGCCCAGGACGCTGGCCTCGGGCAGCAGGCGCCACGGTTCCTCCGGTGTAACCGGCTCGGAGGCCACCTCCACCGCGCGGTAAGCGGCTCCCGGTTCGTGGTGCACGTGCGGCCGTCCGCAGACGGAACACCGCACGATCGCGTCGCGACAGAGGTACCACAGGCTGCGGTTCAGCCGCGAGGCCACCATCTGCCGGCCATCGCTCAGCACGATGTTCAGCCCGACCCTGCTGCCGGGCGCGATCTCGTGGCACCACGCAATTACGCGCTCCAGGCCCGCGCGCACCGTGCCGGGCAGATCGTCCTGCGCTCCGCGCGACCAGCACGTGAGCAGGTAATGGAACAGGTGCTCGCTGTCGGTCTGGCCGCGGATCGCGGCGCGGTGCAGCGGATCGGTCTCCGCGAGCATGCGCTGGCGCACCTGCCCGAAGTCCGGGATGGTCCCGTTGTGCGCGAAGGTGAAGCGCCCGTGGCGGAACGGATGCGTGTTCTCGATGCTGGTCTGCCCCACCGTTGCGCGCCGCACGTGGGCAACGACCGCATGCGCGTGGACGCGCGCGGCCTTCCGCGGGAAATGCTCGCCGTGGTAGGCCGCCCAGGCCTGCTTCTCGACACTCGGCGCGCCATCCGTATAGTCCGCCACGCCCCAGCCATGCCCGTGCACGACTCCCTCGGCATCCCCCTCGCTCTGGCGCATCAGGCTGTTCTGCGAGCGCACGAGGCTGCATTCCGCACGCGTGGGTTCGTTTGCCATCAGCGCGTAAAGCCGGCACATGTCGAGGCGCTCTCGGGAATGAACTTATCCTGAGTAAGAGCACAGAACCCGCTTCATGCAAGGCCGATATGTGATTTTCATGGCGTTTCAGCATAATTCACGCCGCATCGGCATCTGCCGACGGGCGGTGCGCGGCTCCCGCGGCTGGTCCATCCCGCGACGGTTCGCGTAGAACCCGGGTAACCCGGAGGATCACCATGCGCCGCCCGTTCCTGCTGATCATCGTCGTGTCGCTGCTGCTGGGCGGCTGCGCCCGAGCGCCCGGGTTACCGCAAGAGACCGCCCCCTCGGCGTTTGTCATCGAGCGCGATCTCGAGGGCGCCACCGTCGCGCGGGGCGAGTTCTCGGCGATCAACGGCGTCAGGCGCGGCTTCACTGCCTATCTCGAAGGCGTGCGCTCCGGTGACACGTTCACTTTGACGGAGCGTTTCGAGTACGACGACGGAGAGCGCGACCACAAGACCTGGGTGCTGAGGCTCGCGGGAGACGGACAATACACCGGGACGCGCGAAGATCTCGTGGGAGCGGCGCGAGGCTGGCAGGACGGCCCGGCCTTTCGCCTCGAATACGATGTGCGCCTGCCGGGCGAAAACGGCGAGCCCGGCATGAAGGTGCGTTTCCGGGACGTGATGGTGAAGACCGCCGACGGGCGCGTCCTGAACCACGCGTCGGTCGGAAAATGGGGTGTGCGCGTTGCCTCGGTGGAACTCGTCATCGAGCAGGCGCCATGAACGTCGCCCCCCGCAAGAATTCCTGAAGCGTCTCCTTCCCGGCGGCACGATCGCCACACAACGACGCCGCTTCGTGCTGCTCCTGCGAGGAGCGGTTGCCGCGACGCTGCTTGCCACGTCCGGTTGCACGGCCTCGCGCATCGGCGAAGCCGTGGCCTTGTCGCAGCGCAGCGAGCCGCTGCAACAGGCACCGCCCGGGGCCGTGCAACGCTTGCTGATCGTGGGCGACAGCACCGGGGTGGGCACCGGCGCCAGCTCGGCGCGGGACAGCCTGGCCGGGTTGATCGCGCGCGACCACCCACGCCTGCACATCGACAACCGCTCCCGCGACGGCGCCACCTTTGCCGACGTCGTGCAGCAGCTGGCGGGCGAGGAGCGCCACGACGTGATCCTGGTGCTGGCCGGAGGCAACGACGTCACCCGCATGCGCGCGCTCGATGCGGTGCGCACCGACATCGACCGCGTGGCGTCGATGGCCAGCGCCCGCGCCACGTACGTGGTGCTGATGCCAGCCGGCAACGTGGGCAATGCGCGGTTCTTCGTGCCGCCGGTCTCGTGGCTGATGACTTCGCGCTCGCGCACCCTGCACGATCTGGTTCGCGCCGCGGCCAAGCGTCATCAGGTTGCCTACGTGAACCTGTTTCTGGAGCCCGAAACGGATCCCTTCGCGGCGGATCCGCATCTGACCGCAGCGGATGGTTTGCACCCCAGCGACGCGGGCTACCTGGTGTGGTACCGCGAGTTGCTGGCGCAGACGGATCTCGCCAACCGCCTGTCGATATCGCCGATTCGGGTGGGGGTTAGGGGGGCCGGGGCGGGGGGTAGTGAAGGAGGGTTACCTGGAGGATGTGCGGCCCCGTCCGCGCGGGGCCCCCCGCCAGGGTGGGGGGGCGCGTGAGCCCCCCCCCCCCCCCCCCCCCCCCCCCCCCCCCCCCCCCCGGGTGCATCGACGATGGCGTCGCGGCAGGCGAAGCCGCCGCAGCGGCGATCTCCGCGCCGGCGGGGCGGCGCCGCGTACGACCTGGGCGCCAACCGTGAACTACCCGGCTCGGGCGGGCTGGGCCGGTCCGCACAGGCGAGGCGCCGCCCGGCGATGGGCTACCGCGGGGGGGGCCAGACGGGCGTGCCCAGCAGCAGGCCCGTCTGGCCCGGCGGTGGCGCCAACTGGAACTCCGTGACACGCGTGACGTGGGGGCAAATTTGGGGCCGCGCGGGGGGGGGGCTACCTGGGGCCTCCGCTGGCGGGGCGGGGCCCCGGGGGGGGCGCCGGGCCAGCACGAGTAAGCCTAAGAGCAAAGGCAAAGCAGCGGGCGCAGGACAGATGCCCGCCACGAGAAGGAAGTCGACGGGATGGTGAGCCGCTGACGCGCGAGCCGCAAACCCCCGATCAAACCGTCTCGCGCCGCCAGACCGAGCCTTCGCGGGTGTCCTCGATCACGATGCCGCGCTGGCGCAGTTCCTCGCGGATGGCGTCGGCGCGCGCGAAGTCCTTCGCTTTCTTGGCCTGCACGCGCTCGGCCACCAGCGCATCGATCCCGGCGTCCTCGCTCGCGTCACCGCCGCCGCGACGGAAGGCCAGCGGGTCGTCACCGAGAATCCCGAGGATGGCGCCGAAGCCGCGCAGTTGCGCCGCCAGCGCGCGGGCCCGTGCCGCATCGTCCTCGCGCGCCGCGGTATTGAGCTCGCGCGCGATCTCGTGCATCAGGGCCAGCGCGCCCGGCGTGTTGAAGTCGTCGTCCATCGCCTCGCGAAAGCGCGCGGCGTAAGCACTCTGCGCCAGCTCCGCGGCCGGCAGCGGCGCCACGTCGCCGAAGTCGCGCAGCGCGGCGTAGAAGCGCTCGAGGCCCGCCTGCGCCAGTTGCAGGCTGTCCTCGGCGTAGTTGATCGGGCTGCGGTACTGGCTGGAAATCAGCAGGAAGCGCAGCACCTCCGGGCGGTAGCGCGCCAGCACCTCGCGGATCGTGAAGAAGTTGCCGAGCGACTTCGACATCTTCTCGTTGTCGACGCGCAGCGCGCCCACGTGCATCCAGTAGTGCGCGAAGCACTTGCCGGTGGCCGCCTCGCTCTGCGCGATCTCGTTCTCGTGGTGCGGGAAGATGAGATCCGGCCCGCCGCCGTGGATGTCGAAGGTCTCCCCGAGGCAGCGCATCGACATCGCCGAGCACTCGATGTGCCAGCCGGGGCGCCCCGCGCCCCAGGGCGAATCCCACGCCGGCTCGCCGGGCTTGGCGGCCTTCCACAGCACGAAGTCGCGCGGGTCTTCCTTGTCCTCGTCGACCTCGACGCGCGCGCCCGAGAGCAATTCGTCGGGGTTCTTGCCCGAGAGCTTGCCGTACCCGGCAAAGCGCGTGACGCGGTAGTACACATCGCCGTTGGCGGCGGCGTAGGCATAGCCCGTGTCCACGAGTTTCTGCACGATCGCGAGGATCTCGCCGATGTGCGCCGTGGCGCGCGGCTCGCGATCCGGCGCCAGGTTGCCCAGCGCGCGCTCGTCGTCGTGCATCGCAGCGATCATGCGCGCGGTGAGCGCGTCATAGGGCTCGGCGTTCTCGTCGGCGCGGCGGATGATCTTGTCGTCGATGTCGGTGATGTTGCGGACGTAATCGAGCTCCCAGCCGCTGAAGCGCAGGTAGCGCGCGATCACGTCGAAGCCGACCAGCAGCCGCGCATGCCCGATGTGGCAGTAGTCGTAGACCGTGATGCCGCAGACGTACATGCCGATGCGCCCGGGCACCATCGGCACGAATTCCTCGGCACGACGGGTCAGCGAGTTGTAGATACGCAGTGCCATGACTCAGCCCTTCCCCGCCTCGGACCACACGTCGCGCAGCCCGATGGTCCTGTTGAACACCACCTGCCCGTTTGCGGCGGGCTCCGGATCGCGGCAGAAATAACCCTCGCGCTCGAACTGGAAGGTCTGGCCCAGCGCTGCGTCGGCGAGGCTGCGCTCGGCCTTGCAGCCGGCGAGGACCTGCAGGCTGTCGGGGTTCAGGTTGTCGAGGAAATTGCGCTCGCCCGCATCGGGCTGCGCGTCGCGGAACAGCCGGTCGTAGAGCCTCACCTCGCAATCGAGCGCCCGGCTGGCCTCGACCCAGTGGATCACGCCCTTGACCTTGCGCCCGTCGGCGGGGTTCTTGCCGAGCGTATCCGGGTCGTAGCTGCAGCGCAGCTCGACGATCTCGCCCGCGGCATCGCGCACCACCTCATCGGCGCGGATCACGTAGGCATTGCGCAGCCTGACCTCGGCACCCAGCACCAGGCGCTTGTAGTCCTTCGAGGCCTCCATGCGGAAGTCCTCGCGATCGATCCACAGCTCGCGCGAGAACGGCAGCACGCGCTGGCCGAGATCGAGGCGCTGCGGATGCGCCATCACCAGCAGCTCGTTGTGCTGCCCTTCGGGATAATTCGTGAGCGTGACCTTGAGCGGACGCAGCACGCACATCGCGCGCGGGGCGTTCTTGTCGAGGTCGTCGCGGATGCAGTACTCGAACATGCCGAGATCGACCAGGCCGTCGGAGCGGCTCACGCCGGTGCGCTCGACGAAGTCGCGGATCGACCCCGGGCTGACGCCGCGCCGACGCAGGCCCGAGATCGTCGGCATGCGCGGATCGTCCCAGCCCTGCACGTGCCCTTCCTCGACCAGCTGGCGCAGCTTGCGCTTGCTGGTGATGGTGTAACTCAGGTTCAGGCGCGCGAATTCGTACTGGCGCGGACGACTCGGCACCGGCAGGTTCGCGATGAACCACTCGTACAGCGGGCGGTGATCCTCGAACTCCAGCGTGCAGATCGAGTGCGTCACGTGCTCGATGGCGTCCTCCTGCCCGTGCGCGAAGTCATAGGACGGGTAGATGTGCCAGGCGTTGCCGGTGCGGTGATGGTGCGCGTGCTTCACGCGGTAGAGCACCGGGTCGCGCAGGTTCAGGTTGGGCGAGCCCATGTCGATGCGGGCGCGCAGCGTCATGCGGCCTTCCTCGATGGCGCCCTGGCGCATCCGCGCGAGCAGTTCCAGGCTCTCGGGGGCCGGGCGCTCGCGCCACGGGCTGTTGCGCCCGGGCTCGGTCAGCGTGCCGCGATACTGGCGCATGTCCTCGGGCCCCAGCTCGCAGACGTAGGCCAGCCCCTCGCGCACCAGGTGCTGCGCCCAGCCGTAGAGCGTCTCGAAGTAATCGCTGGCGTAGCGCACCTCGCCGTCCCAGGCGTAACCCAGCCAGGACACGTCGCGGATGATCGAATCTACGTACTCGACGTCCTCGGTGGAGGGGTTGGTGTCGTCGAAGCGCAGATTGCAGACACCGCCGAACTCCTGCGCCAGCCCGAAGTTCACGCAGATCGACTTGGCGTGCCCGATGTGCAGGTAGCCGTTGGGCTCCGGCGGGAAACGCGTGACGACCCCGCTCACGCGGCCCGCCGCCAGGTCGTCGCGGATGATCGTGCGCAGGAAGTTCGAGGGTTTGGGGGCGTCTGTCATCGGGGTATCGGATCGCGGGAAAATCAAGCGGGCAAGTATAGCCGCCGGGGTAGGTCCAACCAACAAAACCCTTTACAATGCCGCCTCATTTTTTCACGCACACGGGATATCCAGATGGTCACTCTCCACACCTCCATGGGCGACATTAGCCTCGAACTCGACGCTGAAAAGGCGCCGAAGACGGTCGCCAACTTCCTGCAGTACGCGCGCGATGGCTTCTACGACGGCACGATCTTCCACCGCGTGATCAACAATTTCATGATCCAGGGCGGCGGCATGACGGCCGACATGGCTCAGAAGCAGACCCGTGCCCCGGTCGACAACGAGGCCAACAACGGCCTGAAGAACAAGACCGGCACCGTCGCGATGGCCCGCACCAACGACCCGCACTCGGCCACCGCGCAGTTCTTCATCAACGTGTCCGACAACGGCTTCCTCGACCACACCGCCCCCACGGCGCAGGGCTGGGGCTACGCGGTGTTCGGCCGCGTGACCGCGGGCATGGACGTGGTCGAGAAGATCAAGGCCGTCGCCACCGGCAGCAAGGGCTTCCACCAGGACGTGCCGAAGGAAGCCGTCACGATCGAGCGCGTGACGGTCGACTGAGCCCCCGTGGGTCCGGTTTTTTCCCCACGGGGGGGGGCCAGGCCAGCCCCCCCCCCCGGAAATCGTCCGGCTGAAGCCGGACCTACGGCTTCATCCGCGCCTGGAAGGCGGCCATCGCGGCCTTCATGTCGGCGTTGCAGACCTGGACCGAATCCCGGGCATTGAGCCGCGCCAGCGTCTCGCCCAGCCCGGGCACCTCGGCCACGAGATCCCAGTTGTAGACCTTGCGCGCCACGTTGCCGGCCAGGCTGAAGGTGAAGGTCGCAAAGAAGTCCGCGTGGGTCATCTGCTCTCCCATCACGAAGGGGCTGCATTGCAGCAGGGCCTTCAGGCCCGCCATGCCCTTGCGCAGCACCGGCTCGACCTCGGCCACGGTGGCCTCGCTGTTGCTGCCGCCAAAGAACACGCCCGGATACAGGCGGCGCGCGGGCAGCTCGATGTAGAGCTCCATCATCGCGATGGCCTGGCGCACCTGCGCGCGCCTGAACGGGTCCGCGGGGTAGAACGCGGGCGTCGGCAGCACCTCCTCGAGGTAGTCGAGCATCACGCTGGTCTCGCTGAGGAAGCCCTGCGCGGTCTCCAGGCAGGGCACCTTGCCCACCGGGCTGCGCGAGAGGAACGCCGCTTCCTGGCTGGGGTAGGTCTCGATGATCTCGAAAGGCGCGCCCTTCTCCATCAAGGCCATGCGGACCATATTGAAATAGTTGCTCACCGCGAAACCGTGCAGCTTCAACATCGTCTCCTTCCCCCCCTGGTTGCCACCGCACCCCACTGGTGCAGCCATTTCCGAACCTTATACCGGGCATGGGCGAATTAACAGCGCCCCCCGCATCCTCTATACTGCCGCCCTCTTTGCGGCACGCGCGCCCCGATGCGCACGCGCCGGTCCCGTTGAACCCATCGAGGAGTCCCGCCGTGCTCGAAGCCTATCGCAGCCATGTCCAAGAACGCGCCGCCCAGGGCATCGTGCCCAAGCCGCTCAGCGCGGAGTGGACCGCGCAGCTCGTGGAGCTGCTGAAGAACCCGCCCGCCGGCGAAGAGGCCTTCCTCGTCGACCTGATCACCAACCGCGTGCCGCCGGGCGTGGACGAGGCCGCCTACGTGAAGGCGGCCTTCCTCAGCGCGATCGTGAAAGGCGATGCCAGATCGCCGCTGATCGACCGCAAGCACGCGATCGAACTGCTGGGCAACATGCTGGGCGGCTACAACATCGAGACGCTGGTGAACGCGCTGGACGACGCCGAACTGGGCGCCCTGGCCGCCGAGCAGCTCGAGGGCACGCTGCTAATGTTCGATGCCTTCCACGACGTGGAGGAGAAGCACCGGGCCGGCAACGCGCACGCCACGGCGGTGATGAAGTCCTGGGCCGAGGGCGAGTGGTTCACCACCCGCCCCGCCGTGCCCGAATCCATAAAGAACACCGTGTTCAAGGTGAGCGGCGAGATCAACACCGATGACCTCTCCCCGGCGCCGGATGCGTGGAGCCGCCCCGACATCCCGCTGCACGCGCTGGCGATGTTCAAGATGCGCCGCGATGGCCTGGAGCCCGACGAGCACGGCGCGATCGGGCCTATCAAGAAAATCGAGCAACTCAAGAAGCTGGGCAACCCGATCGCCTTCGTCGGCGACGTGGTGGGTACCGGTTCGAGCCGCAAGTCGGCCACCAACTCGGTGCTGTGGTTCTTCGGCGACGACATGCCCGGCGTGCCCAACAAGCGCTCGGGCGGTGTCTGCATCGGCGGCAAGGTGGCCCCGATCTTCTACAACACGATGGAAGACGCGGGCGCGCTGGTATTCGAGGCGCCGGTGGATCGCCTGAACATGGGCGACGTGATCGAGATCCGCCCCTACGACGGCGTGATCAAAAACGCCACCACCGGCGAGGAACTGTCGCGCTTCGAACTGAAGTCCGACGTGCTGCTGGACGAAGTGCGCGCGGGCGGTCGCATCAACCTGATCGTGGGTCGCGGCCTCACCAAGAAGGCGCGCGAGTCACTCGGCCTTGCGCCCTCCACGCTGTTCCGCGTGCCCGCGCAGCCCGCCGACACCGGCAAGGGCTACACGCTGGCGCAAAAGATGGTCGGCCGCGCCTGCGGCGTGGCGGGCATCCGCCCCGGCACCTACTGCGAGCCGCACATGACCACCGTGGGCTCGCAGGACACCACCGGCCCGATGACGCGCGACGAACTGAAGGATCTCGCGTGCCTCGGCTTCTCGGCGGACCTGGTGATGCAGAGCTTCTGCCACACCGCGGCCTACCCGAAGCCCGTGGACATCGAGACCCAGCACACCCTGCCCGACTTCATCATGACGCGCGGCGGCGTCTCGCTGCGCCCCGGTGACGGCATCATCCACAGCTGGCTGAACCGCATGCTGCTGCCCGATACCGTGGGCACCGGCGGCGACTCGCACACGCGCTTCCCGATGGGCATCTCCTTCCCCGCCGGCTCCGGCCTGGTGGCGTTCGCGGCCGCCACCGGCGTGATGCCGCTCGACATGCCCGAATCCGTGCTGGTGCGCTTCAAGGGCAAGATGCAGCCCGGCATCACGCTGCGCGACCTGGTGCACGCCATCCCCTACTACGCGATCCAGCAGGGCCTGCTGACCGTGGAAAAGAAGGGCAAGAAGAACATCTTCTCGGGCCGCATCCTCGAGATCGAGGGCCTCGACACCCTGACCGTCGAGCAGGCCTTCGAGCTCTCGGACGCCTCCGCCGAGCGCTCCGCCGCCGGCTGCACGATCAAGATGACCGAGGAGACGATCGCCGAGTACCTGCGCTCGAACATCACGCTGCTGCGCTGGATGATCGCCGAAGGCTACGGCGACCGCCGCACGCTGGAGCGCCGCGCCGCGAAGATGGAGGAGTGGCTGGCCAAGCCCACCTTGCTGGCGGCCGACCAGGACGCCGAGTACGCCGCGGTGATCGAGATCGATCTGGCCGACGTGAAGGAACCCGTGGTCTGCGCCCCGAACGACCCCGACGACGCGCGCCTGCTGTCGCAGGTGGCCGGCGACAAGGTCGACGAGGTGTTCATCGGCTCGTGCATGACCAACATCGGCCACTACCGCGCCGCGGGCAAGCTGCTGGAGAAGTTCAAGGGCAGCATCCCGACGCGCATGTGGATCGCGCCGCCCACGCGCATGGACGAGCACACGCTGATGCAGGAAGGCTACTACAACATCTACGGCCGCGTGGGCGCGCGCACCGAGATGCCCGGCTGTTCGTTGTGCATGGGCAACCAGGCACGCGTGGCGCCGAACTCCACCGTGCTCTCGACCTCGACGCGCAACTTCCCGAACCGCCTCGGCGAAGGCGCCAACGTGTACCTCACCTCCGCGGAGCTGGCCGCGGTGGGCGCGATCCTCGGGCGCCTGCCGACCGTGGCGGAGTACATGGAGTACGCGCAGAAGCTCGACGCCATGGCGAGCGAGATCTACCGCTACATGAACTTCGACCAGATCGAGTCCTTCAAGCAGGGCGCCGAGGAAGGCAAGCGCATCGCGGCGGTCGAGATCACCGAGGTATCGATGGCCTGATCCCCGATCGTGGGTCCGGATTCATCCGGACATTGCCTGACCCTGGACCGTGGGTCCGGATTCATCCGGACAATTCCTGCCTCCGTAGTTGCGGGCCACGCCCGCGACCAACCGAAGATCCCCGGCTTGCCCGGGGATTTTTCGTTGGGCGCCCGCAACGACCCTTGACATACCATAAAAGATATATGCCTTGGACGCATGTGGGAAGTCTACGAGACCCGGACCGCCGCGAAGCAACTCGATGCGTTGCCGTTGGAGATACTCAAACGCTACGAGAAGTGGAAGGACGTTGTACGAGTATCCGGCCCGGCCGGTCTTCGGAGGATTCGGGGCTTCAACGATGAAGCGCTCGCCGGCGAATGGGATGGGCACAGGTCATCGAGGCTGAACCAGCAGTATCACGTGATCTACCAGATCGTACGGGACACGGTCTGCGTACAGGTGGTGAGGGTCAGCGCCCATGATTGTCGAAGGAAATGACGCATGAAAATGCAGAAGTCCAGGCAACGCGTCAGCGTATCGGTCGGTGATTCGGTTCGAATCATGAGAGAGCTCCAGGAGCTCAGTCAGAACCAGCTCGCCGAGCTCACCGGAATCCCCCAGTCCACGATTTCCGCCATCGAGCGCGATCGCGTGAACCTCGGGGTCGAGCGCGCAAAGATCCTGGCACGCGCACTGCGCTGCCATCCGGCGGTGCTGGTGTTCCCGTCGTGGGACATCGACCGGGAGAGTGCCGCGTAACACTGCCCTGCGACAGTACGAGTCGCGCATGGCACGTTTCCGTGCGCGTAGCCGTTGGCCCGCAGATGAGGTGGTGTTCCGGGTGCAGGCCGATGCGACGAGCGGCAGGAAACGCGCAGTGCGTCTGGCGGGAGACGAGTTCATCAAGCGATTCCTCATCCATGTGCAGCCGACGGGATTCAAGCGCATCCGGCACTACGGACGCCTCGCGCCAGCGCACAAAGCGAGGCGCCTGGCGCTGGCGCGAGCGGCTCTCGATGCGCCGGCGCCCGATGCCGCAGTGATCGACTCGCTAGCGCAGTTCCTGCAGCGGGTGGCACGCATCGAGTGCAACGCCTGTCCGTATCGCGGCGCAGGGCACTTTGCGGTGTTCGAGACGCTCGCGCCGCTCCGCGCGTCGAAGACATCGGCGCGGGGACCGCCATGACGGTGCACGGCGACGAAGCAATTCCCAAGGTGTCCGCGAGCGTGACAGGAAGGCGCGTGACTGCCCGCGACGAATGACCGTCGCCGCGGCGATACCACGCAACTCGTACGCCGTGCTCGCGCGATCCACGGCTCACCGCTGCTGTCATACCATGGCCCGGTGTCGCCAAGCACGTCATGCGGCCCGTTTGAAATTCCATTCGCCAGGCCTACAATCCCCATAACCACCGCCAGCGTGGCGGTTCAGTCCAACAAGGTTTATCCGCCGCAATGTGCCGCAGTGCTCTGCTCGTGCCCCTTCTGCGGCGGGGGATAGACGCTATTCGTTATAAGTCGCGGAGTTGATCATGAGTCGCTTCGCACTGCTACTACTCATCCTCGCCACGAACAGAGCCGCGGCTGAAGTAATAAGATTTAAGGATAAGCCTTATGATGCGTTGAACTCATTGTTGCACCTTGACGTGTCGCGCGGAGCCGACTGGAAAGCTTCCGGCTTCTATAGCATCAACGAGTCCGGCGCACTCGACGGACCGTTTGATGCGCGCTACGAAGCCAAGGGTCACGACGACGAATTGAATGCGGACTACCACTTCAAACAGTACGTATATGGTTCGTTCCAGGCCGGAACAGAGATAGGTGCCTGGAGATACGAGTTCGTATACGACGACGGTATCGATTACTTTCAGGATCACATCATTACGATCACGCACAGTGCGAAGAGTTGCTCTCAATCAACGTGAGCGGGAATTTATCCCCACTCACTCCGCCGGTGCGGTCTGCGCACTGGGGTGAGCGTATTTCCACGGCATCAACGCGTCGAGCGCCTCGTCGGTCTCGGCGGGCAGGTTCGGGATCTCGCGCAGCAGGTGCGCGAGCCAGGCGGCCGGGTCGAGTCCGTTCTCCTTCGCCGTTTCCACCAGGCTGTAGAGCACCGCGCTCGCCCGCGCTCCGCTCGGGGTGTTGGCAAACATCCAAGCCTTGCGACCGATGACGAAGGGCTTGATCGAGCGCTCGGCGCGGTTGTTGTCGATCTCGAGCCGCCCGTCCTCCATGAAGCGCCCGAGCTTCTCCCACTGGTTCAGGCAGTAGCCGATCGCCTTGCCGAGCGCGGATTTCGGCACCACGATCGGCTGCATCGCCCCGAGCCAGGCGTGGAACTCATCGAGTACCGGTCGGCTGTCCCGCTCCCGCTCGATCCGCCGCTCCTCGGGTGTGGGGGGTGTCTCGCGCCGAGTCATCTTGCGCTCGATCTCGAAGAGCCGGTTGCAGAAGGCGAGCCCCTGGTGCGCCTTGCCGATCACCTGACGCTTGTCCTTGGGCAGCGCCTGGATCGCGTCGTGGAACTCTCGGCGCGCATGCGCCAACACCCGCCGAGGGTGACATGCGCCATGCCCTCGTAGCCGGCGTAGCCGTCGACGTGCAGGTAACCCCGGAATCCGGTCAGGAAGGTGCGCGGATATTCCCCGCCACGCCCCGTCTGGTAGTCATAGAGCACGATCGGCGGTCCGTCGGCGTCGGCACTGCGGTAGAGCCACATGAAGGACTTCGTCTGGGCCTCCCGCCCCGGCTCCCGCAACACCTGCACCGTGGTCTCGTCGGCGTGCAGCACAGAGCGCCGACACAGGTGGTAGCGCAGGCGGCCGTAGAGGCTCTCCAGCCGCCCGGTGCTGCGGATCAGCCATTGCGAGCTCATCGAGCGCGGCAGCGAGACGCCCAGCAACTCGAACTGGCTCTCCAGCCGGTAGAGCGGCAGCCCGTAGACGAACTTAGCGGCGATGATGTGCGCGAGCAGATTCGCCGAGGCGTAGCTCTTGGCGATCGGCGGCTTCGGGGCCGGGGCGGTGACGATCGTCGCCTGCTCGGCGCTGCGCTCGCACTCGCGGCAACCGTAGACGTGACGCACGTGCTCGATGCGCTTGACCTGCGCCGGGATGAACTCCAGCTCCTCGCGGCACTCGGTGCTCATCGCGTGCAGCGGCCCATTGCAGCACGGGCAGATCTGCTCCTCGACGGGCAGCGTGTACTCGATGCGCTCGGTCGGCAGCGTGTCGGGCAGGCCCTTGCGACCGCGCCCTGGCGGGTGTGGGCGGCGACGGGCTGCGTCGCGGCGTCGGCGTCGGTATCCGCTTGCGGCGTGTCACTGTCCTGCGCGAGCTCGGCCTCGTTGAACAGCAGCGCCTGCGCCACCGTGGTCTCGCTGGAGGGGCCGAACTGCTTGTGCTTGAGCAGGCGGAACTGCTCCTCGAAGAATGCCACGCGCGATTGCAGCGTCTCGATCTGCTGCTGCTGCGCGGCGATGTGCTGCGCGTTCTGCGCGAGCATCGAGATCAGTGCATCGCGGTTGCGGGGGAGATCGTGCGCAGCGGTAACCATGCGCCGCAGTGTACCCACGCGCGTGCGCGCGCGCACGAAGGAATCGCACACAATATCGACGCGAATCGCGCTGGAAATTTCTGCTCAGATCGCGATGCGTGCATCGACCGCGCGGTGCGCGCGCGATTGATCGAGGGCGAGCCCGTCGAGCAGCCAGGCGAGCTGGCGCGGCGTGATGCTGAAGGCGCCGCCTCGGGGCCTTCGCCGGCCAGCTGAAGCGACCGCGTTCGAGGCGCCGGTAGTAGAGCCAGAAGCCGTTGTGATCCCAGTAGAGGATCTTCAGCTTGTCGCGCCCCGGTTGCAGAAGACGAACCAGTGCGCCGAGAGCGGATCGAGTGCGAGCTCGGCGACCACCATCGCGGCGAGGCCGTCGATCGACTTGCGCATGTCGGTGGCGCCCACCGCGAGGTAGACGCGCGTGCCCGGCCCCGGGCTCAGCATCCGAGCGCCTCGAGCGCGCGGCGCAGCGTCGGCACATCGAAGCCTACGCCGAGCTCGATGCGCACTGCGCCGGTGTGCAGTTGCACCGCCGCTGCGCCCCTGGTGCCGCGCATCGGCAACGCTTCGCCGGCGAGTTCGACCGGAACCGGTGCGGGGCGCCACGCACGGGGCGCCAGATCGGTCGCGCCAACGCGCTGCTTGCGGCTCCAGTAGCCGAAGCTCGACACGGCGAGGCCGTGCGGCACAGGCATGGCGCGGCAAACCGCTGCGGCGCTGGCGGGTCAGGTGTGTTCCAGAATCGGCTGCGTTCGGTGAGAGTCATCGCGGTGCTCCAGCGGGATAATCGGAGCGCGATTCTCGGGCGGACTACGCGTCAGGGGAATGTGGGGATAAAACGACGCTCACCTTGAAGCCACATCTGCAGGTCACGATTGCCACGCTGCTCGAACACGGCGCGAGCCAGCACGAGATTGCCCGGCGTACCGGCGTCGATCGCAAGACCATCCGCCGCTATGCCCAGACGGCAAATTCCCCCATGGCCACCGGCGCGCAGGCGGTGGACGATCAAATTCCCCCACCCCGGCCACCGGCTCCGGTGCGCTCGGCCTGCGAGGCGCATCGCCCCTGGATCGAGCAGCAGGTCGCCTTGGGGCGCAATGCGATGGCGATCTACCAGGACCTCGTCGACGAGTACGACTTCGCCCACCGCTACAACTCGGTCAAGCGCTTCGTCGCCACGCTCAAGCACCGTGACCCCGAGCGTTTCGACGTCCTCGAGAGCGCCCCCGGCGAGGAGGCGCAGGTCGACTTCGGGCAAGGGGCGCCGACGCTCGCCGCCAACGGCAAGTACCGCCGCCCGCATCTGTTCGTGATGACGCTCAAGTACTCCGGCAAGAGCTTCCGCAAGGTGGCCTGGAAGGCCGATCAGGAGACGTGGGCGCGCCTGCACGAGGAGGCGTTCAGGGCCTTTGGCGGATCCGTGGCCTACGTCGTGCTCGATAACCTCAAGCAGGGCGTGATCCGCCCCGATCTCTACGCGCCGCAGCTCAATGCGGTGTATGCCGCCGTACTGGCCCACTACGGCGCCGTGGCCGATCCGGCGCGCGTCGGGGATCCCGACCGCAAGGGCACCGTGGAGAACGCGATCCAGCACACCCAGTCGACGGCGCTGAAGGGGCGGCGCTTCGCATCGATCGAGGCGCAGAACGCCCACCTCGCGCACTGGGAGGAGCGCTGGGCCGCCCCGCGCATCCACGGGCGCAAGAAGCGCCAGGTGCTGGCGATGTACGCCGAGGAGCGCCCGCACCTCAAGGCGCTGCCGCTGGAGGGATTCCGTTTCTTCCGCCAGGAGGTGCGTACCGTCGATGACAGCGGCCTGGTGCAGGTGCAAGGCTCGTATTACGCGGCGCTGCCGGCAGCGCCGCATACCCGGGTGACGGTGCGCCTCTACGCGGGCGAGATCGAGATCCTCGACGCGCAGGGGCAGGTGCTGCGACGCCACGCCAAGGCCGCACGCAAGGGCACGTTCGTGCTGCCCGAGGCCGATAGGCTCTTCAACCCCTCGCGCGAGACCGCACGACTGCTCGCCAAAGTCGAGCGCATCGGGCCGGCCAGCGCGCGGCTCGCCGGGGAGATCTTTGCGCGCCTCGGGCGCCCCGGGCAGCGGGCGATCTACGGGTTGGCCCAACTGACCCGTCGCTACGCCCGCGCGGACATCGAGGCCGCGAGCACCACCGTACTCGGACTTGCTGTGCCGTCCTACCAGGCCCTCAAACGCATCCTCGAACGGCGTGCGCCCGAGACGCCCGAGACACCGGCGCCGACGCTGGCACAAGCGGGCGAGGCGATCCGGCAAATCGACGAGTACCACACGTTCTGGGAGCACCACGCCCAGGGCGCCACCCCGGGTCCCTCGACCCCCCACCACTGAGACGGAGAAATTACACGATGAGTATGTCGATCACTGAACTGGAACGTGCCCTACGCTCCCTGCGGCTCTCGGGCATGATTGCGCCCCTGTCGGCGCGCGCGCTGGCCGTGGCGAGCCACGAAATGGACTTCCTGGAGGCCTTCGGCTGCCTCGTGCAGGACGAGCTCGACCGACGCCGTTCGCGGCTCCTGGAACGGCGCTTCGCCCTCTCGGGCCTGCCCGAACGCAAGGACCTCAAGGACTTTGACTGGACCTACAACCCGCGCCTGCCCCGGCGTGCGGTGCTGGAACTCGCCACGCTGAAGTTCCTCGAGGCGCGCGAGGATGCGCTGCTGATCGGAGCGCCTGGTCTGGGCAAGAGCCACTGCGCCAAGGCGCTCGCACAACTCGCCGCCGGGCGCGGCTACACCGTGCTCTACCGCGAGGCACACACGCTGATCGAGGATATCCATGAGGCGCGTGAACTGGGCGATCTGCGCAAGCACCGCGCGCAGCTCAAGGCCGCCGACTTGCTCGTGATCGACGACCTGTTCCTGCGCAGGCTGCCGGGGAGCGCCGGCGACGAACTCGCCGACGTGCTGATGAGCCGTTACGAAAAGCGCTCGACGATCATCACGTCTAACCGACCGGTCGAGGACTGGGCCAAGCTGCTCGGCGACGTGGTCATCGTCACGCCGCTACTCGACCGGCTGATGCACCACGCACACCTGCTGAAGTTCGAGGGCAAGAGCTGGCGCCTGCGCGAAGCGGCAGCCCGAGTTGCGAAGCGCGCAGACAGCGTGTAACCATCCACCCGTCCCGCCGCCTCAGCTGGGGGAATTTGACCTGGCCACGGATGGGGGAGTTTGAGGTGGCCGCCGGGGTTGAAGAGTCGATGCGCCCTTTCGGTGAGGCCTACCAGGCGTTGTGCACCGTGCCTGGTATCTCCCATCGATCCGCACAGGCGATCCTGGCCGAAATCGGAACGGACATGAGTTGCTTCCCTTCAGCCGGTCACTTGGCCTCCTGGGCGCGCGTGTGTCCTGGCAATCACGAAAGTGCCGGCAAGCGCCAGCCCGTCGGCACGGGCAAAGGCAACTGCTGGCTACGCGCGACACTGCAAGAGGTAGCGTGGGCCGCGGCGCGCACTAAACGCAGCTACTACCACGCCCTGTATCACCGGCTGCGCGCACGTCGCGGGGCAAAGAAGGCTGTCGTCGCGGTCCAGCATGCACTGTTGGTTGCCATCTGGCACATGCTCAAAAACAACGTCACCCACCAGGACCTCGGCGCCGACTACTTCGAACGACGCAATAAGGCCCGCATCTGCCGTCATCACGTGCATCGACTAGAGCAGCTTGGCTACACCGTCGCTATTCAGGAGGCCGCCTGACTATCGAGTTTCATAGGAAACGTCCGGTTGGACTGCCCGGTCGCGATCGACACCGTCGCGCTCGCGCCGTTGCGTATCGACGGCGGCGTGTATCGCCTGCACCACCAGCGCGCCCTGCTCGGCCGGCACGCGCACGCTGATTACCATCGAGCCGTCGTCCTCCCAATTCCACCGCAACGCACGTTGAGCGTGGCTGCTACGGGCACGGGCGGAGTCCTGCAGACGTTCGACATGGCGATACGCACGCACCAGCTTCTCGACGTGGGACGCAGTGCCGTGGCGCGCGATCATCAACAGGTAGTCCTGGCTCTCGGGAGTGACCACGCGCGTGATCGCGCGCGCCTTCGAATAGCTCAACGCGCCGCGCGCCAGCGCATCGCTCACCAGCGGAAGGCTTTCGAGAGCGCGTGCCACGCGCACCTTCTCGCGCGCCGCACCCATGTCGATGTCGCATTTCCAGTTGAGCCAGTGCGCACACGAGAGCACGCCGTACTGCTGCCACGTGCCGCGCCGATCGAGCTCCGCAATCAGCATCAGCAGCCGCCAAGTTGCGATCGATATGCTCGCAGTCAACGTGGTGATCTCGTCTTCGAGCTCACGGGCGCTCAACCCTTCGAGTCCACAATCGACGAAAGCGGGAACAAATTCGGGCGCGCTGGCTTCCATGGCAATCGGCCTCCGGCAACGAATGGCTGTTATTTTATACAGTATCGCTTCCGGCCTCCATCGCCGGCTTAGATCGATGTGTCACAACAGCGCTGCTCGTTGTAATTGCGAACGCATCGGGCGTAATCCCGATGCGAGATCGCCACATCTGCACGACCTGACCCGATGCCGTCCTGCCTCGCGCCTGCACGCCGGAGCTGTAACAGAGGAAGGGCTCGACGGTGTTCGATCACGCGAACGCGTGCTGTCCGGAGCCGGATGCGGGGATGTATTCGACAGGCGTCTGGGCGTACATTTCAGCCTCGTGTCTTTCATGTCGAGGCTGCTGCATGGACCCCGTAGCAACACGTACCGACAGCCGCAGCAAAGTGATTCCCGCAAGTACGGCCGCGATCTATGCCGCCATCAGCGACCCGGCCAGGATGGCCCGCTGGTGGGGTCCCGCGGGGTTCACGAACACGATTCACGACTTCCACTTCCGCCCCGGGGGTAGCTGGCTGCTGACCATGCACGGCCCCGACGGGAAGGACTACCCGAACGAGAGTCGGTTCGCGCGCATCGTTCCCGAGCGCCTGGTCGAGATCGAGCATCTGTCGGGCCATCACTTCGTACTGACGATCGAACTGGTGGAACGCGGCGCCAGCACCCTCGTCGCATGGCAGCAGGTGTTCGACACTGCAGATCACTACCGCAAGCTCGCGACCTTCGTGGCGATCGCGAACGAACAGAATCTGGAACGCCTGGCTGCCGAAGTGCAGCGGGTGCAGTACGTCTGACCATGTCGTTTCATCAACGAAGGAGATGACCAGCCACAACGCGCCAACGGCAAATTGAAGGCATGCCTGGAGAGCCATCGGGAGTTACGTCGCGCTCGCGCTGCCGTGGCTGGTGCCTGATCGCCGCATCGAGCGGGCACTGCCGTCGCATGAACCGCGTTTTTAAAGCGGTTTCCTGCGCGCCTCAGTGCCACACACGCGTGCGCGCCTGATACTCCTCGAACACCGGGCGCACGAGATCGACCACCTCGTCGGCGCGCCGTCCGTCGTCGCCCTCCTCGACCAGTTCCTCGATCCACTCCAGCGCGATGCGAATCGCGCGAACCAGGTCATCGACCGGCGCATCGGAATAGTCGTCCATACCTTCAGCCTCCATGATGAACCGCGGGGGCGAGCCCGCCGGTCAGGCCACGGCTTTCAGTGGCGCATGTGCGTCTCCGGTGAAACACGCCGCGTCGTGATAGCCGACTCCCAGCAGATGGGGCAGCCCGTCGAATCCGGCTTCGGCGGGGATGCGCAGGTCGCGCACGATGTCGTAGCGGTATCCCAGCACCGAGAAGAGGCGCTTGTAGAGCCTGGCGCGGTTGATGTCGGTAACCACCAGGCTGTACGTGAAGCCGAGCGCGCGCGACGCGTCGATCATCGCGTTGCAGTACTGGCGCAGCACCCGGATGGTGCGGTATTCGGGATCAAGGGCCAGGCGGCCCCATTGGCAGAACGAGGTTTGCGCCAGGCGCAGTCCGGGCAGCGCGGCGACCAGGTCGAGACCTTCTTCCTGCAGCGGCACCGGGTGCAGCGATTCGGGTTGGCGCCCGGTGATGCGCGTGCCGCCGATGCAGCGGTTCCCGTCGCGCGCGACGAGGATGTGGCTGCGCCGGTCGCGCGCATCCTCGGATCCATCGAAGTCCGCTATGCCCAGTTCGCGCCGGAAGCACCTCTCGCGTATCCGGTAATACTGCTCCAGCAGGGCCGGATCTTTCGTGAGTTCGTACGTCAGCGTCATGCGGTCGCTCTCGGGCCGCGGAGCAGGACCGTGCTCCGGGAGTTGTCAAAAAAATAGCGCCGGACGCCAATCTCGTGGCCGCCCGGCGCTCAACCTGGACCTGCAGGGGTGGGTCTGGTGGAGGCGTAGCGAACTGCGGGCCAACTCCGGAATTCTTCTATTTTTCAGTGGGTTGGCTGCGACTCGCCTCAGAATTCGCGAGGCGCACGGGACGGCGGGAGCCGCTATTGTCGCCGATCGGAGACAGATATCGCCGCGCGGGAACATCGCCTGCAATCTCAATGAATTGCGTGTCGCAAACGGGCGACAATCTGACGACAGCCGGGCATCCGCCCGGCCGCATGCACTGCGAAGCCGCTCATCGTCCCTGTCGCCGCGCGGCGACAGATTCATTCCTCGGACTTGAAGCGTTCCGGGCGCAGCTCGTGGCGCTGCAGCAGCTTGTAGAGATCGGTGCGGTTGCGCTGGGCGATGCGCGCGGCCTGCGCGACATTGCCGCCGGCCATGCGCAGCACTTTCACGAGGTAGTCGCGCTCGAACTGGTGTCGCGCCTCGTTGAAGCTGGGCAGGTAGCCGGCCTCCTCGGCCAGGGCCTCGCGGATCTGCGCGGCGCTGATCACCGGTGAGCGCGTCAGGGCCAGCGTCTGGTGCACCACGTTCTCCAGCTGGCGCACGTTGCCCGGCCACGCGGCCCCGGCAAGTACCTCGAGCGCCTCGGGGCTCAGGGTGCGCGGCCGCTGCCCCGTTTCCTCGGCATAGCGCCGCAGGAAGTGGCTGGCCAGCAGCGCAATGTCCTCGGGGCGCTCGCGCAGATCCGGGACGCGCAGGTTCACCACGTTCAGCCGATAGTAGAGATCCTGGCGAAAACTGCCCTCCTTCATCGCCTGTTCGAGATCACGATGCGTCGCCGACAGCACGCGCACGTCGATGCCGAAGCTGCGCGTGCTGCCGACCGGCCGGACTTCCTTCTCCTGCAGCACGCGCAGCAGTTTCACCTGCAGCGCCAGCGGCATGTCGCCGATCTCGTCGAGGAACAGCGTGCCGCCCTCGGCGGCACGGAACAGGCCCACGTGGTCGCTGACGGCACCGGTGAAGGCGCCCTTCACGTGGCCGAACAGCTCCGATTCGAGCAGCGCTTCGGGCAGCGCACCGCAGTTCAGGGGAATGAACGGCCCGTTGCAGCGCGGGCTCGCGCGGTGTATCGCCAGCGCCAGCAGCTCCTTGCCGCTGCCGCTGCCCCCCGAGATCAGCACGCTGATATTGCTCGACGCGACCTGCTGCGCGGTCTGCAGCAGCCGCTCCATCACCTGGCTGCGCGACTGGACATGATCGCGCCAGCCGCCCTGCGCCGCCGGCGGGCGGCTCGCCGCCGACACGCTGAGCGCGCGTTCGATCAGGCTCTTCAGCTGCTCGCGCTCGATGGGCTTGGTGAGGAAACCGAACACCCCTTTCTGGGTCGCGGCAACCGCGTCGGGGATCGATCCCTGGGCCGTGATGATGATCACCGGCAGGCCGGGGTAATAGTGTTGGACGTGCTCGAACAGTTCGATGCCGTCCATGCCCTCCATGCGCAGGTCCGAGATCATCAGCTCGACCGGACGCCCGCGCAGGCGCTGCAGCGCCTCGGTCCCGCTGGCGGCGGTAACCACCTCGAAGCCCTCGGCTTCCAGGCGCAGCACCAGCAGCCGCATCAGGCTCGGGTCGTCATCGACCAGCAGAATCCGTCCGCGCGGGGCGTTCACCGCTGCCCGCCCTGCTCTTCGCGCCGCTGGTGCATGCTGTCCTCGAGGGTCGTGAGCGAGCGGATCTTCTCCTCCAGCGCCTGCACCTCGGCTTGCCTCTGCACGAGCAGCGCCTCCTGCTCGTCAAGGCTCTTGCGCAGTTCCGTGCGTTGCTGCTGCGCGTTGAGGCGCGACTGGTTGAAGGCCTCCAGCAGGCCGGCCAGGCGACGCACGTCCGGCGGCAGCGTCTCGTCGGCGCGCAGCGCGCGCATGGTGTCGCGCGCCAGCGCCCACGAGTTCCACTCGCCGAGTTGCTGGTGCAGCAGGGCCACGCGATAGCGCTGTGCGGGCGTCGGGGAATCCGCCTGCATCGCTGCGAGCTGCGCGCGCGCTTCCCGGGCCGACAGTTGCAGTGCGCTGTCGGCATCGCGCAGCCATTGCGACAGCATGGCGCTGTCCGGGTCCGGCGCCTGCGGCATTGCCGGCGCGGGCGCCGGCGTCTGCGGCGGCGTGGCCTGGCATGCGGCCAGCAGCACGCCGGCGAGCAGCAGGACGAGGATTCTCATGCGGGCTCCTCCAGGCGCGGCAGGGTGATGCGAAAGCAGGTGCTGTAGGGTTTGCGCTGCACCAGTCGCAGCGAACCGCCCTGCGACTCGATGCATTCGCGCGCCACGCTCAGGCCGATGCCCGAGCCCTTGATCGCACCGCGACGGCCCGTCGAGCCCTGGAAGAACGGCTCGAAGATGCGCTCCGTCTCGTCGGCCGGGATGAGGGGGCCGTGGTTTGCCACGTCGATCTCGAGCATGTCCCGGTGCACGCGCCAGTGGATCAGCACCTCGCTGTCCTGGCTCGCGTAATTCGCCGCGTTGGAGACCAGGTTGTCGAGCGCGGCCCTGAGCTTGCCCGCGTCCAGCACCCAATGAGCCTGCTCGTCGCGCAGCACGGCCTCGAGGCCGTGGCGTTTGAAGCCCAGGCGGTGCGAGCCGACGATCTCGGCAACCAGCGGCGCCAGCGCGACCTCGCGCGGCCTCACATCGGCGCGGTGCAGCAGCTGGTTGTAGTCGAGCAGGTTCTCGATCAGTCGCTGCAGTTCCTTGCTGTTCTGCTGGACGATGGACACGATCTCGCGCTGCGCCGGGTTCAGCGCCGGACCGACGACGCCTTCGGCCAGCAGGTCGGCTCCCTCGCACAGGCTGGCCAGCGGGGTCTTCAACTCGTGCGAGATGTGGCGCAGGAACTGCTGCTTCTGCGCATCGAGCTCCGCCAGCTGATCGCGCAGCCACGAGAGCTGGCGGCCCAGCAGCTGCATTTCCCGCGGGCCCTGGATGCGGATGGCTCCCCCGGCGCGGGCGCTCCCGAGCTGGCGGATCACCTGCTCGAGCTGGCGGATCGGCTGGTTGATCCAGTAGGTGAACAACAGCGCGAGCGGCACCGTCAGCAGCGCCAGGGCGGAGGCGATGAGGATCATGCGCGTGCGTGTGGCGTCCGCCGCAAGCAACTGCGCCGCGAGCTCCGCGTCGACCTGCAGCCTGCTGCTGCGCCCGGCAGCCTGCGCCTCGCGGCTGATCGGGTCGAACAGCGCCAGGGCCGTCTCCAGGCGCGCGGCATCCCCGGGCACCAGCGTCAACTCGTGCTGCAGGTCGCGCAGCTGCTCGCCCAGGCGTGCGGCAACGACGGCGCCCCCGGCGTCGAGGCGCTCGCCAATGGTGGCCAGTGTCGCCTGCAGGTCATCGAGCCCCTCCAGGACCAGGCGCAGCAGGGACGCATCCCCGAGCGTGGCGTACTGGCGCGTGCGCCGCTCCAGGTCGAGCAGGTCGCCCTGCAACTGCTGCGTCGAGCGGGTCAGGGTGACGGTGCGCTCGTTGAGGCGGGCGTTGTCCACGGCCTGCTCCACCAGCGTCTGCACGGCCAGCACCACCGCGGCGCTCAGCGGCGCGACCACCGTCAGGAAGCCCAGCAGGATCAATTGCAGGATCGAACGGGGGCGCCAGCGCATGTCGCGGAATACCCGGCTCCGGATGGATGGAAGAGGGGGCGTATTCTAGCCCGACGTGTCGCTTACCCGAACCCCCGCCCCTCACCCGCCTCCTCGTGCGTCACACCGTCGCGAATGTGGTAGATGCGCCTGAAGGTGGGAATGATTTTCTCGTCGTGGGTGACCACGATGATCGCGGTCTCGAACTTGCGCGCCATCTCGTTGAGGATGCGGATCACCGCCATCGCGCGCTCGCTGTCCAGCGGCGCCGTGGGCTCGTCCGCGAGTATCACGGGTGGGCGGTTTACGAGGCCGCGTGCAATCGCGACGCGCTGCTGTTCGCCGCCCGACAGCTGCGAGGGCATCGCCCGCGCGCGGTGCTGCACGTCCAGCGCCGTGAGCAGTTCCAGCGCCCTTGCCCGCGCCTCGGCGTTGGCCGCGCCGGCCAGCATCGGTGGCAGCGCGACGTTGTCGATAACGTCGAGGAACGGGATCAGGTACGGCGCCTGGAATACGAAACCGATCCTGTCGCGACGCAGCATGCGCAGGTCGCGCACCTTCCAGCCGTTGTCGTAGATCAGTTCCTCGCCCAGCGTCATGCGACCGGCGCTCGGGTTGATCACCGCGCCCAGGCATTTCAGCAGTGTGCTCTTGCCCGATCCCGAGGGTCCGATCAGCCCCACCACCTCGCCGGGCGCCACCTGCAGGTCGACGTTCTTCAACGCGTCGACAGCCGTGTCGCCGGAGCCATAACGCTTCTTGAGGCCCTCGATGCGTATGCCCTTGCCACGCACCTCAGCCTCCGATCGCTTCGGCCGGGTCGACAGCGAGCGCCATGCGTATGGACACCACGCTCGCCAGTACGCAGATCAGCAGCACGACAGCAAATCCCGCCACGGAATCGCGCGGCATCAGCAGCACGTACTTGGGGAAAAACGGCGCGGAATACGTGGCGGCGATCTTGCCCACCACGAAGCCGATCACACCCAGCGCCAGCGCCTGCTGCACGATCATCGCGGCGATAGTGCGGTTGCGCGTTCCGATGAGCTTCAGCACGGCGATCTCGCGCACCTTGTCCATCGTGAGCGTGTAGATGATGAACGCGACGATCGCGGCGCTCACCACGGACAGTATCACCAGGAACATGCCTATCTGCCTGGCCGAGGTGGCGATCATCTTGCCGACGAGGATGCCTTCCATCCCGACACGCGTGTAGACGGTCAGGCGCTTCCAGCGGCGGATGGATTCGGCCACGTCGTCCGCCACGTGTCCGGGCTGCAACGTGACCAGCACCGCGTTGACATAGGCATTGGTGCTCTGCGAGGCAATGACCGCTTCCAGCAATCCGGGCACGCCGGGCCGGTTGAAGGCCGGGTTGCCGGCCGTGCGGCGCCGGCTCTGCCAGATGGCATCGTTGTCCTTCAGGAATTGCGCTTCCTGCGCGTCCTTGAGCGGGATGAACACCATCGGATCGCCGTTCGACGACACCATGCGCCGCGTCAGCCCCACCACGGTGAACTGGTTGCGGCGAATCGACAGGCGGTCGCCGAGCCGCAAGCCGCTGGCGATATCGGCCACCGCCTCGTAATGCGCACGCGTGATCTGGCGCCCGGCCACCAGGTAGGGCGGCCATCCGGGCGTGGCGCCCGGGTCGCCCGGCGCAATGCCGACAACCATGGCGCGCACGTCGCTCTCGCCCTTGCGCACCTGCATGGTCAGGTAGGTCACGTTCGCCGCGCGTGCGACCCCGGGCATCGCGAGGATGGCTCGGTAGACGTCGTCGTTCACGCTGGATGATTCCGCGTAAGGGCCCAGCGTGTCCTTCTGCACCACCCAGAGCTCGGCGCCACTGTTGTCCAGCAGCGCCTTCGCATCATCGACCATGCCACGATAGACGCCGGCCATAACCAGCGTTACGCCGATCAGCAGTCCGAGGCCCACGCCCGTGAAAACGAACTTGCCCCAGGCATGCAGGATGTCGCGCCCGGCAAGGCTGATCATCAGGGGGCTCCGCCAATCCGCTCGACCACGCGCACGCGGCTGCGCGCCGTTATCGCCTTTTCGCTGTAGAGCACCACCCGATCGCCATCCGCCAGGCCTTCGCGCACCTGTATCAGGCCGTCGAGATCGGTGGCGCCGAGCACGAGCGGCACGAAGCGCAATTCTCCGTCCCCGATCCGCCACGCGCCCGTCTTTCCGCCCTCGCGCCGGATGGCCGCGTTGGGGATGACGGGTGCGGCGGGTAACCCGGGAAGGTCCACCGTCACCTCGGCCAGTTCGCCCACGGGCGGCAGGGGTCGGGGTACGGTCTCGAACACCACTTTCGCCAGCGTTTCCTCGGTGACCGCGTCGGCCTTGGGCTCGATGCGGAACACGCGACCCGCGAGCGCCTCACCGTCGCGCGAACGCAGCACGATGCGCGCGGGCAACGCCGTGGCCAATCCCGCCGCGCTGAGCTGGTCGAAGCGCACGTTGATCCACAAGCTCGCGGGATCGATCAGCTCCACCACCGCCTGCCCCGCCACCACAGTCGAGCCGGGCTCGACATCGCGCAACACGACCACGCCATCGACCGGCGCAACCAAACGCATATCGCGGCGCTGCGCGATCAGCGCCTCACGCTCGGCGCGCGCGCGATCGACTTCTTCGCGGGCGGCCGACAATACGGCATCCGCGATCTGCAGCTCTTGCCGCTTCGTGGTGACGGTTTCCTCGCTGATCGAGCGCGCCAGCAGCAGTTTTTCGTAGCGGCGCGCCTGCGCTTGCGCATACGCCTGCCGGGCCTCTGCCTCGCGCAGCGTCGCGCCGGCGCGCTTGAACGCGGAATCCAGCGCGCGCACCCGGTCATCCAGATCCACAGGGTCCATCGCACCGAGTACCTGCCCCGCGTCGACCCGGTCGCCCACATCGACATCCAGCCGTTCGACACGCCCGGCAGCGGTGGGTCCGATCCGGTACGTGTAACGGGCCTCCACGGTGCCGATGCCGAACAGCGCCGGCGCGAGGGCGCGCGATTGCACCGTGGCCAGCGTCACCGCGACGGGCGCCAGCGGTCCCGAGCGCAACCCGACGAACACGAAGAGTGCGAGCAGCGGCACGATGAACGCGAGCAGCGCCAGCGTGCGGCCCTGCAACGGCAGGCGTCTCATGACGCGCTCCCGATACCGCGACGATAGATGGCAAAAACGCGCGGCGCAGCGCGGCGCATGCGCGCCACATCGCCTGCCATGAGTGACTGCATCACCAGGCCCTGGATGGTACCGATGAACAGCGTCGCCGCGGCCTCCTCATCGAGCGCGACCGACAACTCGCCGCCGGACATGCCGCTGGCGATCAGGCGCTGAAGGCGCTCGCGGTATCGCATCATGAGCGTCTGTACCATGCGCTTGGCCGCTGACGCGTCCGTACGCTGCAACTCGCCGAACATCATCCGCGGAACGCCGGGATGCTCGATCACGAATTCCACGTGGCTCATGAACATCGCTTCCATCGCCGCCACGGGCGAGTCGATCCCCTCGGCTGCCATGTCGATTCGCGCCAGCAGACGCTCGGCTACCCATTCCATCACCGCCTCCCAGATGGCCTCCTTGCTCGGGAAATGCCGGAACAGCGCGCCCTGCGTGAGCTTCATATGCTTGGCGATGGCGGCGGTGGTGATTTCGCTGGGGTTCTGCGTGGCGGCCAGCGCGACTACGGCCTCTACTGTCACGGCTCGACGTTGCTCTGCGGGCAGGTGCTTGGGAAGATTGTCCATGATCGCCGCTTCGAAGATAGTAACTGATTACTATCTTGCGCCCAGAAAGCCGGGAACACAAGCAGACGAGTAGCGACCGCCTCGCATTGGCAGCCGGCACCGCGGCGATGCCGGTGGAGCCGCGCCAGCGCGGCTGATCATCCGGGCCCGTTCTTACCGCGAAGGCGTACCGCGGCGCGGGCGGAAGGCGCGAAGGCGTTGCAGCCGCGCACCGCGCTGCTGCGTCGCCACGCTGCCATAACTGAGCGCCACATAGTCCGCCGTCAACGCCTGCAGCTCCGCGCCGAGATCGGGACGCACGGCCGCCACGCGTCGCGCGTAATCGAGAGGGCCCTCGCCGCGGCGGCGTTCCAGCCCGAGCGCAGCCAGGCGCTCGCAGATCCGCAGGTACGCGGCCGTCGCTGCATCGCGACGCGGTGGTGGCTTCACGCCGAACAGGCTCGCCGCGACCAGCAAAAGCACGAGCGCGCCGCAACCGAGCATCACCGCGACCACGCGCGCCGGGCTGATCCGGCCCAGCAGGTTCGAGAGCAGCGCGTTCTGGCGCTCGGCGTCGTAGTTCAGCACCAGCCGCGCCCAGTGGTAGGTCATCATGTCCCAGCGCATGCGCATCCAGCCCAGCAGCCGCACGTTGCGGTAGCGCTCGATCGCGAGCGGCGAATCGGCGAGGAATTCCGCACCGAGCGCCTCGCCCGCGCCCGACTCGATGCGATCCGGCGCCACCGCGGCGGTGGGATCGAAACGCACCCAGCCGCGACCGTCCAGCCACGCCTCGGTCCAGGCGTGGGCGTCGAACTGGTGCACCAGCAGGTAGGCCTGGTAGGGATTGCGCTCGCCGCCCTGGTAGCCCACCACCACGCGCGCCGGGATGCCGGCCGCGCGCAGCAGCACCGCGAACGCGCTGGCGTAGTGCTCGCAGAAACCGCGCCGCTCGCCGAACAGGAACTCATCGACCGTGTCACGCCCGAGCAGCGGCGGCGACATGGTGTAGACGAATTCCTCGGTGGTGAACCAGCGCAGCACGAGCTCGATGTAGGCGGCATCCGACGACGCCGCCGCGCGCCAGGCCTTCGCCTGCGCGAGCGCGCGCGGGTTGAAGCCCTCGGGCAACTGCAACTCGGTGCGCCGGCGCAGGATGCCGAGCTCGGGTTCCAGCTGCGCGGCGAGATCGGCGCGCACGCGGTAGCGCAGGCGCTGCGTGAGCGGGCGCGAGCTCATCAGGCGGTAGTCGCTGCCGCTGCGCAGGTTCGCATCGTACGAGAGAGGAAAGCCGATCACGTAGGCCCACGGCTGGTTGCTGGGCTCGAGGATCACTTCGTAGCTGGTTTCCTCGCCGCTCGGCACGTGCGTGAGCTGGCGCAGCGCCGGGCGCGGCGCGCCCTGCTGCGCCAGCTCAGCCTCCATGCGCGCCATCGCGCCCTGGCGCCATTGCCGGCCGTCGAACTCCGAGAAAACCAGCCCGCGCCAGTACAGCTCGCGCTGCGCCGGGATCGCGCCCTCGAAAGTGGCGCGAAACGCCAATGCGTTCGAACCGCTCAGGCGCGCCACGTCCCCGGGCGACATGCTGTCGCTGGGCCCGGTGCGCGCGCTCTGCGTGTTCTGCGGAATCGCCCACAGCGGCGCGATGCGCGGGAACACCACGAACAGCAGCAGCATCACTGGCACGGCCTGCGCGAGCAGCTTGCCCGTCAGCACGAGCGGGTGCGGGAATCCCGGCGCGGGATCGCCCTGGTGGCGTGCGACCATGGCCGCGGTGACACCCGCGGTCGCCACCACCGCATACAGCGCGTAGGGAATCTCCTGCTCGAACAGCAGCTGGCTCGCGACAAGGAAATAGGCCACGAACACCACCACGAGGAAGTCGCGCGTCGTGCGCATCTCCATGGCCTTCAGCCCGCCGGCGATCGCCAGCAGCGCCACCGCGGGCTCCAGGCCGCTCAGCGCGCGCCAGTGCAGCCCCACCGCGAGGAAGGACATCACCACCAGCAGCAGCTTCACCGCCCGGCCGGGGAAGGACCACGCGCCCTGGTGCACGCGATAGCGCCACGCGATCGCCACCCCCATCACCAGCAGTACCCACGGCGGCAGCCGCAGCGCGTGCGGCCCGATCGCGAGCACCAGCGCGAACAGCAGCCACGCGAGGCTGCGCCGCGGCAGGGGCGTGCTCATGCGCCCGCGCCCCCGCCCGCCGTGCCGAACAGCGCGAGTGCAGCGAGCGCGCGGTCGCGCTGCGCCTCGCCCGCCGCCGGTTCGAGCCGCGTGCCCGGGATGTCGAGCCCGAAGTCGGCACCCAGCGCGTGCAGCTCCAGCACCCAGCGGCACAGCAGCGCCAGTCGCTGCTCCGTGGCGCCCCAGTCCGCGGTCTGCGCCCACGTGAGCCACACGCGGCGGTCCGCGAAGGCCACGTACTCGCGCGTCTGCAACGGCTGGCCCTTGGCGAGCGTCTTCCACGCCACGTGGCGCAACGGGTCGCCGGGGGTGTAGTTGCGAAAGCCCGAGAAATCCTCGGCTCCCGGATCGTGCGTGGCGCTGCCCTCCTCGCCACGCCCCGCATCGAGCGGCAGCGGGCCCGCGGGCGCCGGGCGCGGGTACACCAGGCAGCGCATATCGAGATCCAGCCACGACCACGCGCGCAACAGCCCCAGCGGATAGCGGCTCTCCAGGCGCAGGCGCCCCGGGCGCAGCCAGCCGCGGCGCGCGGCACGCGTGAAGAGCTGCACGTGGTCCTCGCCCAGCGGCGCAACGCGCGCCCCGATCTCGTCGCCACCGGGCCACGACAGCGTGATGCCGTCGTGCGCGCGCCTGCCCTCGTCGCGCAGCTGCACCGCGAAGCTCGCCTGCTGGCCCGCGAATACCGGGGGCGCCGCGCCCGCGCACAGGCGCAGCTGCGCGAGGTTGGCGTAGGTGTGCAGCACGCCGACGATGAACAACCCGCCCAGCAGGAAGGTGAGCGCGAACACCAGGTTGCTCTCGTAATTGATGCCGGTGATCAGCAGCGCCAGCAGCAGCGCGAGGAAGGCGAAGCCGCTGCCGGTGGGGAAGATGAAGATGTTGCGCTGCGTCAGCACGACTTCGCGCGCCGGCGGGATGCGCCGGCTCACCCACGCAATCCAGCGGGTGCGTACCCGCCGGCGCAGGCCCGCGGCACGCGCCGGCGTGCGCATCAGTCGAAGATGTCCACGTCGGCCAGCAGGCGCTGCACCAGCGCGCGCCCGTCCCCGGTGAAGTCCGTGGTGCTGCGCAGCCGGTGCGCCACCACGGCGGGCAGCACGGCCTGCACGTCCTCGGGCACCACGTGCGCGCGCCCTTCCATGTAGGCCCAGGTGCGCGCGCTGTTGACCAGCGCCAGCGCGCCGCGCGGCGACAGCCCGTGCGCGAACTCCGGGGCGCTGCGCGTGTACTCGATCAGCCGCTGCACGTAGTCGAGCAGCATGTCGGCCGTGCCCACCTGCTGCGCCTCCTGCTGGATGCCGCGCAGTTGCTCGCGCGAGAGCGCGGCCTTCAGCGCATCGATCGGCGGCGTGCCCGCGCCACCGGCGAGCATCGTGCGCTCGGCGGCGCGGTCGGGGTAGCCGATCTCGATGCGCATCAGGAAGCGGTCGAGCTGCGATTCGGGCAGCGGGAAGGTGCCGGCCTGCGTGACCGGGTTCTGGGTCGCGATGACGAAGAAGTCCGCCGGCAGCGCTCGCGTCTCGCCCTCGATCGTCACCTGCCGCTCGGCCATGGCCTCCAGCAGCGCACTCTGGGTCTTCGGGGTGCTGCGGTTTATCTCGTCGGCCAGCAGCACCTCGGTGAACACGGGACCGGGATGGAAGTTGAAGGCCTGCGCGCGCTGGTCGTAGACCGAGACGCCGAGGATGTCGCCCGGGAGCATGTCGCTGGTGAACTGCACGCGCGCGAACTCAAGGCCCAGCACGCGCGCCAGCGCGTGCGAGAGCGTGGTCTTGCCCATGCCGGGCATGTCCTCGATCAGCAGGTGCCCGCGCGAGAACAGCGCGCACAGCGCGAGGCGGATCTGGCGGTCCTTGCCGAGCAGCACGCGCCCGATCTCGCGCACGGCCTGTTCGATGATGTCCTGCACGTGGATTCCTCGTTCAGCGAGCGGGCTTCCGGTCGCGGGCATGGCCCGCTCCTACACCCGCAACGGCGATGACGCGATTGTAGGAGCGGGCCATGCCCGCGACCGTGTTGCGGTTCGCGCTTAAGGATAGGCGGGAATCAGGCGCAGCGGATGGCGGCGAGCCCGCGCGCGAGGTCTTCCTCGAGGTCCTCGACGTCTTCCAGGCCCACCGCCACGCGGATCAGTTCGGGCGTGATGCCCTGCGCGCGGCGCTCCTCCTCGGAGAGACGGCCGTGCGTGGTCGTGGCCGGGTGCACTATGGTGGTCTTGGCATCGCCGAGGTTCGCGGTGATCGAGAGCAGTCGCGTCGCGTCGATGAAGCGCCATGCCGCTGGCTGCCCGCCGGCGACCGTGAACGAGAGCACGCCGCCGAAGCCGCGTTGCTGGCGGCAGGCGAGCGCGTGATCGGGATGCGAGGCGAGTCCCGCGTAATTCACGCCGGTCACGCCCGGCTGGGCCTGCAGCCATTCGGCGATCGCCAGCGCGCTCCTGCTGTGGGCTTCCATGCGGATGCGCAGCGTCTCCAGCCCCTTGAGGAACACCCATGCGTTGAACGGACTGAGACAGGGGCCGGCCGAGCGCAGGAAGCCCACCGCCTGCTCCATCAGTTCACGGCTGCCGCACAGCACGCCGCCGAGGCAGCGACCCTGACCGTCGATGTACTTGGTCGCGGAGTGGATCACCACGTCGGCGCCGAATTGCAGGGGCTGCTGCAGCGCGGGGCTGAGAAAGCAGTTGTCCACCACCACCAGCGCGCCACGCTCGTGCGCGATCCGCGCCACGCGCTCGATGTCCACCACCTCGTTCAGCGGGTTCGAGGGCGTCTCGAGGAAGATCATGCGCGTCTCGGGGCGCATCGCGGCTTCCCAGCCCGCGTAGTCGGTGGGCGCGACGTAGCTGATCGCGACGCCGAACTTCGCGATGTAGCGGTTCAGCATCATCGTGGTCGAGCCGAACACGCCGCGCGAGCACACGATGTGCTGACCCGCCTGGAGATACGCCATGCAGGCGGTGAGGATCGCGGCCATGCCCGAGGACGTGGCCACCGCCTGCTCGGCGCCTTCGAGCGCGGCGAGGCGCTCCTCGAAGGTGCGCACGGTCGGGTTGGTGTAGCGCGAATAGACGTTGCCCGTCGCGGTGCCGGCAAAGCGCGCCGCGGCATCGGCGGCGGAATCGAAGATGTAGCTCGAGGTGAGGAACAGCGCCTCGGAGTGTTCACCCTCGCTGCTGCGCACCTGCCCGGCGCGCACCGCCAGCGTGTCGCCGCGCGCGCGCGCCAGTGCGGCGCGCCGTTCCTCGTCGTGCATCGGCAGTCTCCCCCGGCGGATCAGGTGGCGTGGTTGTGCAGGCCGACCAGCGCGGAATCGCCCGCGCGGGCCGCGGCTTCGTGCCTGGCCTTGGAGTCGTCGTTGCGCGCCGCATGCAGGCGCTCGAGATACGCCGTATCGACGTCGCCGGTCACGTAGTCGCCGTTGAACACCGAACAGTCGAACTCGCGGATCTCCGGGTTGCCGTCGCGCGAGCACGACACCAGGTCCTCGAGATCCTGGTAGACCAGCCAGTCGGCCCCGATCAGCTCGCAGACCTCCTCCTCGGTGCGACCGTGGGCGACCAGTTCGTCGGACGAGGGCATGTCGATGCCGTAGACATTCGGCCAGCGCACCGGCGGCGCTGCGGACGCGAAATACACGCGCCGCGCGCCCACGTCGCGGGCCATCTGGATGATCTCGTTGCAGGTGGTGCCGCGCACGATCGAATCATCGACCAGCAGCACGTTCTTGTCGCGGAACTCGAGCTCGATCGGGTTCAGCTTCTGGCGCACGGACTTCTTGCGCATCGCCTGCCCCGGCATGATGAAGGTGCGGCCGATGTAGCGGTTCTTCATCAGGCCTTCGCGGAACTTCACCCCGAGCTCGTAGGCGATGACCTGTGCGGCGACGCGGCTGGTGTCGGGAATCGGGATCACGACGTCGACGTCGTGGTCGGGACGCAGGCGCTTGATCTTGTCGGCGAGCCGCTCGCCCTGGCGCAGCCGCGCCTTGTACACCGAGATGCCGTCGATGATCGAGTCCGGGCGCGCGAAGTACACGTGCTCGAAGATGCATGGCGTGAGGCGCGGATTGTCGGCGCACTGGCGCGTGTGCAGGTTGCCCGCCACGTCGACGTAGACGCACTCGCCGGGCGCCACGTCGCGGATGACGCGAAACCCCAGCACGTCGAGCGCGACGCTCTCGCTGGCGATCATGTACTCGGTGCCGGCCCCGGTCGCGCGCTCGCCGAAGATCAGCGGGCGGATGCCGTTGGGGTCGCGGAAAGCCACGATGCCGTGGCCGGCGATCAGCGCGATCACCGCGTAGCCGCCGCGCGCGCGCCGGTGCACCCCGGCGACCGCGGTGAAGATGTCGTTCGCATCGGGCACCAGCTTGCCGAGAATCTGCAGCTCGTGCGCGAACACGTTCAGCAGCACCTCGCTGTCGGAGTCGGTGTTGATGTGGCGCAGGTCCGCCTGGAACACCTGCGCGCGCAGCTCGACCGAGTTGGTCAGGTTGCCGTTGTGCGCCAGCGAGATGCCATAGGGGCTGTTCACGTAGAACGGCTGGGCCAGCGCCGCACTCGCGCTGCCCGCGGTGGGATAGCGCACATGCCCGATGCCATAGCTGCCGCTCAGGCGCTCCATGTGCTCGCTGCGGAACACGTCGCGCACCAGGCCGTTGGCCTTGCGCTGCTTGAACACGCCCTGGTCGCAGGTCACGATGCCCGCGGCATCCTGCCCGCGGTGCTGCAGCACCGTCAGCGCGTCGTAGAGTTGCTGGTTGACGTGGCCGCGACCGACGATGCCCGCGATACCGCACATAATTCGCGCCCTCCGTTCTCAGTTGACCGCGCCGGCCAGCAGCGCGCTCAGCGTGCCGGTGAATTGCCGGAACCCGCTCTCCAGCAGCAGCAGGTGCGGCAGCAGCACCGAGGACTGCCACCACTCGAAGCTGTCCAGCTCCAGCAGTTCGCGCAGCATCACCACCGCGAGCAGGATGACCACCCCGCGGGCGAAGCCGAACGCCATGCCGAGCACGCGATCCAGCATGCCCAGCCCGGCGAACTGCACCAGGCTGAGCAACAGCTTGCCGGCCAGCGCCACCGCGATCAGGGTCAGCACGAACAGCAGCGCAAAGGCGAGGATGTAGCGCCCGGTTTCATCGTCGACGAAACCGGCGAGCAGGTACGCCAGGCGATCCGAGAACACCATAGCGACAATGAAGCCGAGCACCCAGCCCGCCAGCGAGAACGCCTCGCGCACGAAGCCGCGCAACAGGCTGATGAGCATCGATGAACCGACGACCGTCACGATCACCCAATCAGCAGCGTTAAGCGCGTCCACGCAATTCCCGGCCCGTCGCAAGAGCGGTCATTCTAGCAAAGCCGGTGGCAACATCCTTCAGGGATAATACCGCGTGACATAACCCTTGACGGCCAGTTTCTTCTCGACCTGCGCGGCCAGGGCCTGCGCCTCGGCGCGATCGAGTTTCGGGTTCACGTACACCTTGTGCAGCGTACCGCTGTCCGTCGGGACCGTCTGCACGATGGCATGGAAGCCCGCCTGCTCGGCGCGGCGCTTGATCGCCTGCGCCGCCTCGGCCTTGCTGAAGGCCCCGAGTTGCACCGCCCACTGCACGGGCAGTCCGCTCGCGGGATCCTTCACCGCGCTCGCCACCGGCTTGTCGTCCTTGGTGCCAGCTCCGCCGCCTCCTTCTCGCGCTCGGGCGCGGTCTGGGACACCTGCGCCGCGCGCTGCGCCGCGGAATCCGGCGCCGGCGGCAGTTGCGGCGGCTGCGGCTCGTCCACGCTGAAGCGCTCGAGCGCGGGCTCCGTCGGGATCTGGCTGCGCTGGCTGATCTCGCGCACCGGCGTGGTGTCGAACAGTACCGGCCAGGCGATGACGCCCAGCGCCACCAGTACGGCCGCTCCAACCAGTCTGTGTTTCATTGCTTCCGTCACGCCGTCTCCCCGAGTTCCCCGCCCCGCTCATCGAGCCATTCCAGCGCCGGCCCTACCGTGTGGAAGGAACCGCACACCACCAGCCTGTCACCCGCGCGCAGTGTCGTCACCGCCTGCTCGAGCGCGGCGGCCACGCTGTCGCAGCACCTCCCTCGTGCCTGCCCCGGCGCGTCGCCGAGCGCCTCGATGACATCCGCCGGGTGCGCCGCGCGCTCCCCGGGCAGCGCCGGGAACAACCACTCGTGCGCCAGCGGCGCGAGCGCGGCCAGCATCGGCGCAAGATCCTTGTCGCGCATCGCCGCGAACAGCACCACCGTGCGCCCGGGCACGGGCTCGGCAGCGAGGCGCGCCGCGAGCCGCGCGATGCCGGCCGGGTTGTGCGCCACGTCCAGCACGCATTCGCTCGCACCGAGACGCCGGCGCTCGAAGCGCCCCGGCAGCTCGATCGCCGGCAGCGCGCGGCGCAGCAGCTGCGCGTCCGGTTCGATGCCCGCCAATGCCAGGGCCTGCAACGCGCAGCTGACGTTTTCTTCGAGCAACCGCGGCGCCGCGATGCCATCGCACCGCAGCGAGCGCCCGTCCCGTGCCGTACCACGCCAGCACCATGCCCCTGCGTCGTGACCGCAGTCGAATTCCTGCCCGATGCCGTACCACGGCGCGCCCAGGGTGCGCGCCGCCGTGCGCAGCGAGGCCGGTGGGGCGCGATCGCCGCAAACGGCAGGGTGCCCGGTGCGGAAGATCCCGGCCTTCTCGCGCCCGATGGATTCGCGGTCGGGGCCGAGCCACTCGGTGTGATCGATCTGGATGCCCGTCACCACGGCCACGTCGGCATCGACGATGTTCACCGCGTCGAGGCGACCGCCGAGGCCGACTTCCAGCACGATCCAGTCGAGCGCCTCACGGCGGAATATCTCCAGCGCCGCCAGCGTGCCGAACTCGAAATAGGTCAGCGGGATCTCGCCGCGCGCCTGCTCGATCGCCGCGAACGCGTCACAGATCGCCGCGTCCGTCGCCTCGCTACCCTGCACGCGCACGCGCTCGTTGTAGCGGCACAGGTGCGGCGACGTGTAGGCGCCGACGCGCTTGCCCAGCGCGAGCAGCAGGCCCTCGATCACGGCAACGCACGAGCCCTTGCCGTTGGTGCCGCCGACCGTGATCACCGTGGCCTGCGGGCGCCTCAGCCCCATGCGCGCGGCGACGGTGCTGACGCGCTCCAGGCCGAGGACGATCTCCGAGACCGGATGACGTCCCTCGAGGCACGCCAGCCATTCGGCCAGCGATTGCGGTACGGCCCCCATACCCCGGCGCGCGCCGCTCACGCCACGGCGGGTTCGGCCCGGCCGGTCATCTTCGCGAGCAGCGAGGCGATGCGCTCACGCATCTGGTGGCGGTGCACGATCATGTCGATCGCGCCGTGCTCGAGCAGGAACTCGCTGCGCTGGAAGCCGCGCGGCAATTTCTGGCGGATCGTCTGCTCGATGATGTTCGGGCCGGCAAAGCCCGCGCGCGCGTAGGGCTCGGCGATGTTGATGTCGCCGAGGATCGCGAGGCTCGCCGACACGCCGCCGTAGATCGGGTCGGTGAGCACCGAGATGTACGGTACGCCCGCCTCCTTCATGCGCTCGAGCATCGCGCTGGTCTTGGCCATCTGCATCAGCGAGATCAGTGCCTCCTGCATGCGCGCGCCGCCGCTCGCCGAGAAGCACACCAGCGGCACGCGTTTCTCCAGCGAGGCGCGTGCGGCACGCGTGAATTTCTCGCCCACCGCGTAGCCCATCGAACCGCCGTGGAACGCGAACTCGAAAGCCACCGCGTGCACGGGCACATCCCTGACCGTGCCCTCCATCGCGATCAGTGCGTCGCGCTCGCCGGTGGCCTTCTGCGCCGCCGTGAGGCGGTCGCGGTACCTCTTGAGGTCCTTGAACTTCAGGCGGTCCACCGGCTCGACGTCGGAGAAGAGCTCGTTGCGCCCGGTCTCGTCGAGGAAGATGTCCAGGCGCCGGCGCGCGCCGATGCGTATGTGGTGATCGCACTTGGGGCAGACGTCGAGGCTGCGGTCGAGCTCGGGACGGTACAGCACCGCCTCGCACTTGATGCATTTGTGCCACAGGCCCTCGGGCACCGTGCTCTTGCGGTCCTGCCCACCGCGCTCACCACGGCGCACCGCCACCGGTACTATCTTGTCGAGCCAGCTCATCGTCCGCTTCCCCTGATTGTCAGTCGCGGCCCGCGGCGTTCACCGCCGCCACCGCCTGCATGAATCCCCGCACCATGGCGGCGTCCTTGATGCCCGGCGCCGATTCCACGCCGCTGCTCACGTCGACCGCGTAAGGCCGGACCTGCGCGATCGCCCGCGCGACGTTCTGCGCGTTCAGCCCGCCCGCGAGCACGATCGGCTTGGCGATGCCCTGCGGCGCCAGCGACCAGTCGAAGGCGCGCCCGGTGCCGCCGACGGCCGCGGGATCATGGGTGTCGAGCAGCACGCCGCGCGCGAGCGCATGATAGCCCAGTACAGCCCCCGCGGGCGCCGTAGCGCCGATTTTCACGGCCTTGATGTAGGGCAGCCCGAAACCGGCGCAGAAGTCGGGATCCTCGTCGCCGTGGAACTGCAGCAGGTCGGGACGCGTCGCATCGAGCACACGGCGCACCTGGTCCGTGGAGGGGTCGACGAACAGCGCAACGGTAGCAATGAAGGGCGGCAGCACGGCCGCGATCGCGCGTGCCTGCTCCGGCCTCACCGCGCGGCGGCTGCCGGCCCAGTGCACGAATCCGATCGCGTCGGCGCCGGCATCGGCCGCCAGCAGCGCATCGGCTTCGCGCGTGATTCCGCAGATCTTGACGCGTACTCGCACCGTGCAACACACCCGGACTGGCTGGAAGGCCGCGGATTCTACCAGATGAGCGCTGCCTTCACGGCCGTGGCCGCGCGCGATTCAGCACGCGAACCAAGGACCGGCCGGCGGACGCGGCAACCCGTGGCGCGCGTCGTAGCCGACATCGACCAGGTAGAGGCCCTGCGCCGGCGCGGTCGCGCCGGCCAGCGTGCGGTCGCGTGATTCCAGCACCGCGGCGAGCCACTGCGGCGCCCGCTCCCCGGTGCCGATGGCAAGCAGCGAGCCCGCGATATTGCGCACCATGTGCAGCAGGAAGGCGTTGGCCTCGACCTCGATGGTGAGCAGATCGCCGGCCCGGCTGACCGCCACGCGCTCGAGACGGCGCATCGGGGTGCGCGACTGGCAGCCGGCGCCGCGAAAGGCGCTGAAGTCACGTTCGCCGAGCAGGCACTGCGCCGCCTCGTGCATGCGTGGCGCATCGAGCGGGCGGCGCTCGAGACAGGCCGATCCCGCGGCCAGCGCGCTGCGCTGCGCGCGCGTGAGCACCAGGTAGCGGTAGCGGCGATAGCGCGCGGAAAAGCGCGCATGGAAATCGGGCCCGACCTCGCGTGCCCACTGCACCGCGACGTCCGCGGGCAGCAGCGAGTTCACGCCCATCACCCAGGCGCGCAACGGGCGCACGGCACGGGTGTCGAAGTGCAGCACCTGCGCGCTGGCATGCACGCCGGCATCGGTGCGCCCGGCGCAGACAACGGAGACCGGGTGGTTGGCGACGCGCGACAGCGCCGCCTCGAGGGTTTCCTGCACGGTAGGCACACCGGGCGAGCGCTGGGCCTGCCAGCCCGCGTAGGCGCCGCCGTGGTATTCGACGCCGAGCGCGACGCGCCGCGACTCCGTCGTGCCGGACATCCGCGGTCAGCTGGTACCGATGCGTTCCAGCAGCGCGGCGGCCTGCTCGCGCTGCTCGCCCGAGCCTTCCTCCGCCACTTCCTCGAGAATGTCGCGCGCGCCTTGCAGGTCACCCATGTCGACGTAGGCGCGGGCCAGTTCGAGCTTGGTCTCGGTCTCGTCGGTGCCCTTGAGGAAGGCGAGATCGGCGTCCTCGGCCTCGACGGCGGCGACGGCCGCGTCGGGGGCACCGAGCTCCAGTTCACCCAGCGGCAGATCGAAATCGGGCAAATCCTCCGCGCCCGCAGCATGCGACACGTCCTCGCCCAGCTCGAATTCGTCGCTCACGCCGAGGTCCAGTTCGGCGGCTGCGCGCGCGATGGCCTCCCCGGTCTTCGCCAGCATCGTTTCCTGGTGCGAACGCTGCGGCGCCGCGGCTGCCGCGGCGAGGACGTCGAGGTCGGCATCGTCCAGGGCGCCCAGTTCGAATTCCTGTTCCGGCGCCGCGCGGCTTCCCGCCTGCTGCAGTTCGGCGTCGAGATCGAGCGAGAGCTCATGCTCGCGATCGAGCCGCGGTTCCATCCCGACCGCGGCCAGCGCGGCCGCGCCCGTGGTGAGCACCGCCAGCCACTGCGGGTTCTTGCCGTGCTCCAGCGCTTCGCGCGCCGCCCGCTGTGCCGTGGCATCGCCGCCGAGCGCGGCGTAATGCTGCATGAACTCCTGCTGCTCGCCGCGCTCGTCGTGGATCTCCATCAGCTTGAGGCGCACGTCGCTCTGCGCGGGATCGCCGCGCAGCGCGTCCTGCAGGATCTCGATCGCGCGCTCGTGGCGGCCATAGGCGAGGTAGATCTCCGCTTCGCCCACCGGATCGGTCAGCTCGGCGCCGGCCAGCTCGGCCGCCGCGCCGCCCGCACCGAGCACTGATGGCGCCAAATCACCCGCGCGCGGAGTTTCCTTGCGCGGTTGCGCCAGCTCGGGAGCGGGCGCCGGACGCAGCGTGCGCTCGGGCGCCGGTACGAATTCCTCCACGGTGCGGCGGCGCTTGAACAGGAAGAACAGCATCGCCAGCAACAGCGCACCCAGCGCAGCCACCAGCGCGAACGTGTTGCCGAGCAACTGCTCGAGGAGACCGGGGGCGGGCGCCGTCGGCCGCTTCTCCCCCGGCGCCTGCGCCGCCTCCTTCGCCGCGTCCTGTTCCCCGGCCGCCTGCTGCGCCTCGCTCAACGTGTCGCTCTTCAACTGCGCGAGCTTCTCGTAATCCTTGACCTGGGTTTCCAGTGCGGCGACGCGTGCCTTCAGCTCGGCATTGGCGCGCTCGGCCGCCGACAGGTTCTCCTGCACGGAGCTCAGATCGGCGTCGGCACCCGCGGACCCGCCCGTCTCGCCGACGCCACCGGCGGCCTCGACGCCGGGCTTTTCGGCGCTGTCACCCGCGAGCGCGAGATAGCCCTCGCCCTGCGGCGCCGGCGCCTCGGCCTGCGCGGCGGGCGGCGTTTCGGGAGCAGCCGGCGCGCCAT
Source organism: Gammaproteobacteria bacterium (assembly GCA_016718385.1). GTDB lineage: Bacteria > Pseudomonadota > Gammaproteobacteria > Pseudomonadales > UBA5518 > UBA5518. The sequence continues at coordinate 7,073 of JADKDK010000002.1, read as the reverse complement.
CGGCACCGGGCGGAGAAGCCTGTTGCGCCACCGCGCTGCGCGCCTCGGTCTGCGACAGCGCCACCAGGTCGCTGCCTTGCGGCATGCGCAGCAGCGCGCCCGCGCGTATCAGGTTCATGTTGCCGTTGATGAACGCCCCGGGATTGGCGCGCTGGATCGCGACCATCATCTGCTGCGTGGACACGCCATCGGGCCGGGCGCGGTTGGCAATGCTCCACAGGGTCTCACCCGAGGCCACGGTGTGCTCGCCGGCGCCGATCGCGAGACCACCGTCGTCCGCTCCTGCCGTGACACCCGTGCCGGCCCCGCCACGGGCCTGCGCGCGCGCCGCCATCACCGGCTCCGCGGGCGCGCGGGTGTAGGTCGGCAGGTCCAGCAGCACGGTGTATTCGCGCAGCACGCGACCCGTGGGCCAGCGCACCTCGACCACGAAATCGAGGTAAGGCTCGCGGATCGGACGGTCGGAGCTCAGGCGCACCACGCCGTTGCCCTCGCCGTCCAGCTGCACCTCGAACTGGATGTCCGAGAGCAGATAGACGCGCTCCACGCCGGCGCGCTCGAAGTCGCCGGCACTGCCCAGCCCGACCAGGATCTGGCTCGGGTTGAGGTCGCCCACCCCGCGCAGGCGGATCTCCGCGGCAAGCGGCTGGTCGAGTGCCGAGCGCAGCGTGATGTCGCCGAGCCCGAGCCCGTGCGCCAGCGAGGCCTGCAGGGCAACGGCGGCCAGTAGAGTGGATGCTGCGTGCTTCCTGATCATCGAGTGTCCTTCTTCGTGGGTTTCCGGTCGGCACCACGCCGCGCCTCCGCGGGAGGCCGGACGCGCCCGGAACACGGAAAGCGGACGCTCGGAAAGCCGTGCGGGATCGAAACCGTTCGGGCTCCGGGGGCCGCTGTCGACCCCGCGCATTCCGCCAATATCGCAATCGAGTATTGGCTACAAATACCGTTCTATCAAGGCTTCGGCGATCTGGATACTGTTGAGTGCCGCACCTTTGCGCACATTGTCCGAGACCACCCAGAGGTCGAGCCCGCGCGGGTGCGAGATGTCCTCGCGCACCCGCCCGACGAACACCGGATCCTTGCCGCTGGCATCGCCCACGGGGGTCGGATAGCCGCCCGGCTTGCGCTCGTCCATCAGCACCACGCCCGGTGCGGCGGCGAGCAGGCGCTGTGCCTCGGCCGCGGTGATCTTGTCGCGGGTCTCGATGTGCACGGCCTCGGAGTGCCCGTAGAACACCGGCACGCGCACACAGGTGGGGTTCACCTGGATGGAGTCGTCACCCATGATCTTGCGCGTCTCCCAGACCATCTTCATCTCTTCCTTCGTGTAGCCGTTATCCTGGAAGACGTCGATCTGCGGCAGCACGTTGAAGGCGATCTGCTTGGGGTAGACCTTGGCCTCCGCCGGTCGACCGTTCAGCAGGCTGGCGGTCTGGGTGGCCAGTTCCTCGATCGCCTCCTTGCCGGTGCCCGATACCGCCTGGTAGGTGCACACGTTGATCCGCGTGATGCCAACCGCGTCGTGGATGGGCTTGAGAGCCACCAGCATCTGGATCGTGCTGCAGTTGGGGTTGGCAATGATGTAGCGGTTGCGATACTGCGCGATCGCCTCGGGGTTGACCTCCGGCACCACCAGCGGAATGTCGTCGTCGTAGCGGAACTGCGAGGTGTTGTCGATCACCACGCAGCCGGCCGCGCCGGCCTTGGGCGCGTAGACGGCCGAGACGCTGGCGCCGGGCGAGAACAGCCCGATCTGCACCTTGCCGAAGTCGAAGTCGGCCAGGTTCTCCACTGCGAGCTCCTGGCGGCCGAAGGCTACCGTCTTCCCGGCCGAGCGCTCGCTCGCCAGCGCATAGACCTTGCCGACCGGGAAGTTGCGCGAAGCCAGGATGTCCAGCATGCACTCGCCCACTGCTCCGGTCGCTCCCACCACCGCCACGTCATAGGTCTTGCTCATGTTCGGTCTCCAGATTTCCAGTTACTGCTCACCGGACCGGCCGCGGCCCGTCCGTCGTTCGTTGCGCTCGCCGGGGTCAGCCGGCCAGCAACGCCTCGCAGAGCGCGTCGCCCATGCTGGCGGTGTCCACCTGGCGGCAGCCGGGCGTCATGATATCTCCGGTGCGCAGCCCCGCATCCAGCACCGTGCCGACGGCGCGCTCGATCGCGTCCGCCACCTCGGCCTTGCCGAAGCTGTAGCGCAGCATCATCGCCGCCGAGAGTACCGTGGCCAGCGGATTGGCCTTGCCCTGCCCCGCGATATCGGGCGCCGAACCGTGCACCGGTTCGTACATGCCCTTGCCGTTCACGTCCAGCGAGGCCGACGGCAGCATGCCGATCGAGCCCGTGAGCATCGCGGCCGCGTCCGACAGGATGTCACCGAACAGATTGCCGGTGACCACCACATCGAACTGCTTGGGCGCGCGCACCAGCTGCATGGCCGCGTTGTCGACGTACATGTGCGAGAGCTCGACGTCGGGGTACTCGGCTGCCAGCTCGGTCATGACCTCACGCCACAGCACCGTGACCTCGAGCACGTTGGCCTTGTCGACCGAGCACAGGCGCCGGCCGCGTTTGCGTGCGGCCTCGAAGGCCACGCGACCGATGCGGCGGATCTCGGATTCACTGTAGATATCGGTGTTAAACCCTTGTCGCTCACCGTTTTCCAGCGTACGGATGCCTCGCGGTTCGCCGAAGTAGATGCCGCCGGTCAGTTCGCGCACGATCAGGATATCGAGTCCCGCGACCACCTCGGCCTTCAGCGCCGAGGCCCCGGCCAGCTGCGGGTAGAGGATGGCCGGGCGCAGGTTGCCGAAGAGGCCCAGCTCGGCGCGGATCGCCAGCAGGCCCTTCTCGGGACGCAGCGCCCGCTCGATGTTGTCCCACTTCGGTCCGCCGACGGCGCCGAGCAGGATGGCCTCGGCGGCGCGCGCCTTGGCCAGCGTCTCGTCGGGCAGCGGCTTGCCGCACGCATCGATCGCCGCGCCGCCCAGCAGACCCTCGCTCAGCTCGAGGCCAAGGCCGAAGCGCCGGTCCGCGGCGCGCAGCACCTTGAGCGCCTCCGCGACCACTTCAGGGCCTATGCCATCACCAGGAAGAATAAGTATTTTCATGACGTTGCGTCTTATTCCTAAAGCTTTAAAGTTAAAGTGAAATCCGCCGTCACGCGCCCTGGAGCCACGGCGATTCGACCCGCTGGCGTGCCTCGAAGGCGCGGATCGCGTCCGCCTCCTGCAGTGTCAGGCCGATGTCGTCCAGGCCGTGCAACAGGCAGTGCTTGCGGAAGGCATCGATCGCGAAGCCGTGGCGGGTGCCGTCGGGCAGCTCGACCAGCTGCGCCGGCAGGTCGATGGTCAACGTGTAGCCCTCGGCCGCCTCTACCTGACGGAACAGGGATTCGACAATTTTTGCATCAAGAACAATTGGTAACAATCCATTCTTGAAGCAGTTGTTGAAGAATATGTCGGCAAAGCTCGGGGCGATCACGGCGCGGAAGCCATAGTCGTCGAGCGCCCACGGGGCATGCTCGCGGCTCGAGCCACAGCCGAAATTCTGCCGCGCCAGCAGGATGCTGGCGCCCCGGTAGCGCGGCTGGTTCAGCACGAACTCCGGGTTCAGCGGCCGCGCACTGCAGTCGGCATCCGGCACGCCCTCGTCGAGGTAGCGCAGGGCGTCGAACAGGTTCGGGCCGAAACCGCTGCGGCGGATCGACTTCAGGAACTGCTTCGGGATGATCAGGTCGGTGTCGACATTGGCGCGGTCGAGTGGCGCGACGATCCCGCAATGGGTGGTGAATGCTCGCATGGATCTCTCCTCAACCGTTCATCATCTGGCGTACGTCGACGAAATGCCCCGCCACCGCCGCCGCGGCCGCCATGGCCGGGCTGACGAGGTGGGTGCGCCCGCCGTGGCCCTGGCGTCCCTCGAAGTTGCGGTTCGAGGTCGAGGCACAGTGCTCGCCCGGCAGCAGCTTGTCGGCGTTCATGGCGAGACACATCGAGCAGCCCGGCTCGCGCCACTCGAAGCCGGCGTCGCGGAAGATGCGGTCCAGCCCCTCGGCCTCGGCCTGCGCCTTGACCTGCCCGGAACCGGGCACCACCAGCACCTGCTTCACGCTGTCTGCCTTCCTGCGCCCCGCCGCCACCGCGGCCGCGGCGCGCAGGTCCTCGATGCGCGAGTTGGTGCAGGAGCCGATGAACACACGATCCACGCGGATATCCCCGATCGGCATGCCCGGGCGCAAGCCCATGTATTCGAGCGCGCGCGCGACACCGGCGCGGCGCTCGGCGTCGGCGATCGCCCCCGGATCCGGCACCGTTGCCGAGACCGCGCTCACCATCTCGGGGGAATTGCCCCACGAGACCTGCGGCTCGATGTCCTCGGCGCGCAACTCCACCACGCGGTCGAAGACCGCGCCCGGGTCGCTGACCAGCCCGCGCCACGTGGCGGCGGCCTGCTCGAACTGCGCGCCGCGCGGCGCGAACTCGCGCCCCTGCACGTAGGCGATGGTCTTCTCGTCCACGCCGACCAGTCCTGCGCGCGCGCCGGCCTCGATCGCCATGTTGCAGAGCGTCATGCGCCCTTCCATCGACAGTTCCCGCACCGCTTCGCCGCCGAACTCCATCGCATAGCCGGTGCCGCCGGCGGTGCCGATCCTGCCGATCACCGCGAGCACCAGGTCCTTGGCGCTGACGCCCGCGCCGAGCCGGCCGTCGACGCGCACCAGCATGTTCTTCATCCGGGGCGTGACCAGGCACTGGGTGGCGAGCACGTGCTCGACCTCGCTGGTGCCGATGCCGTGCGCGAGACAGCCGAAGGCGCCGTGCGTGGAGGTGTGCGAGTCGCCGCAGACGACGGTCATGCCGGGCAGCACGGCGCCGGTCTCGGGACCGATCACGTGCACGATGCCCTGGCGACGGTCGTTCAGCGCGATCTCGCGGATGCCGAAGCGCTCGCAGTTGTCGTCGAGCGTCTGCAACTGGATGCGCGAGACCTCGTCCTTCATCTGCGCGTAGCCGCCCTTGCGCTCCTCGGGATCGGTGGAGACGTTGTGGTCGGGCACGGCGAGATTGGCGTCGAGCCGCCACGGCTTGCGCCCGGCCAGGCTGAGGCCCTCGAAGGCCTGCGGCGAGGTGACCTCGTGGATCAGGTGACGGTCGATATAGATCAGCGCGGAACCGTCGTCGCGCTGCTTGACGAGGTGGCTGTCCCACAATTTGTCGTAGAGGGTGCGCGGCTGCATGACTTCGTCCCGTTCGCTGGCGTTGACGGGCGCTATTTTACGGGTGAGCCTTGCAATTACACAAATTCATTGTTTTAATTAATTCAATTCTCTATCGGAATGGATTGGCAGAACCCACAGAGCCCCCGATGGACACGCAGTTGCTGAGCGCCTTCCTCGCCGTTGCCGAAACGTCCTCGTTCTCGGTGCCCGCCGAGCGCTTGCACCTGACGCAGCCCGCGGTCAGCAAGCGCATCGCGGCACTCGAGGAACAACTGGGCGTGCGCCTGTTCGACCGCATCGCCCGCCACGTGTCGCTCACCGAGAACGGGCAACGCCTGCTGCCGCGCGCGCAGCGCATCCTGCGCGAGATCGAGGACACCGAGCGCGTGATCCGCGACCTCTCCGGCAGCGTCAGCGGCCCGCTCGCCATCGCCACCAGCCACCACATCGGGCTGCACCGCCTGCCGCCGGTGCTGCGCGAGTTCTCGCGCCGTCACCCCGAGGTGCGGCTCGAGATCGAGTTCATGGATTCGGAGAAGGCACACGATGCCGTGGCGCAGGGCAACCTGGAGTTCGCGGTGATCACGCTGGCGCCCGCGGGCTCGGCGCCGCGGCTGGAGGCGCGCGAGGTCTGGCCGGATCCGCTCTCGGTGATGGTGGCGCGCGACCACCCGCTGGCGGGACACGCGCGCGTGTCGATCGGCGAACTCGCGCAGCATGCCGCGGTGCTGCCGGGTCCCGGCACCTACACCGGACAGATCCTGCAGCAGCTCTTCGACGCGAGCGGGGTGCGGCTCGAAGTCAGCATGGAGACCAATTACCTGGAGACGTTGCGCATGCTCGCGGCGATCGGGCTGGGCTGGTCGGTGCTGCCCGACAGCATGCGCACCGAGGAACTGGTGGCACTGGAACTGACCGAGGCGCGCCTGGCACGCAGCCTGGGCTACGTCTACCACCGCGACCGCACGCTGTCGAACGCGGCGCGGGCCTTTATCGCGCTCCTGAATCCCGTTGCGCCCAATGTGTAGGAGCGGGCCATGCCCGCGACCCCTGTGGGTCGCCATTAATGGCGACAGCAGCATTCGGGAAGGCACGCGTCTGCATGAATGCAGACCCACACACGGTCGCGGGCATGGCCCGCTCCTACAAGAGCAGGCCGGCGAGGTAATCCAGCTGCCCGGGCGTGTCCACGTCGGCAAGGATACCGGGATCGTCCAGCTCGACGAAATGCACGCGCGACTGCTCCGCCACGATCAGCTCGCGGGCCCCGGTGTCGCCTTCGAGTCGCGTGAGCGCGAAGAAATGCCGGCGCGCGAAGCCCACCGGATGTCCCCAGGCACCGCCGTGCGTGGGCACCACCAACTCGTGGGCGACAAGCAGCTCGCGCACGCGGCGCATCGAGCCGGGACGGATGAAGGGCTTGTCCGCGAGGCTCACCAGGCAGGCATCCCAGTCCATCAGCTGCGCGATGGCATCGGCCAGCGTGAAGCCCATGCCGCCGCGGCTGCGCGGCGAGCGCAGGACGCGCACGCCGGGAAAGCGCGCCGCGAACGCGCCCGCGTCGTCGTCTTCGCCAATCACCAGCACGGTCTCGTCGCAGCACTGGCGCAGCAGTTCCAGCGCGCGCGAGCATGGCGACGCCGTCGGGCAGCAGCGCTGCGCGCTTGTCGCTGCCGAAACGCCGGCCGCGGCCGCCGGCGAGCAGCAGGCCACCGACGACGGGGGGGGTGCCGCTCATGCGCCCGGTTCCGCGCGCCGCAGCGCGATCAGTTGCGCGAGTATCGCGATAGCCACTTCCATCGGCCGCTTGCTGCCGATCGACAGCCCCACCGGCGCGTGGAGCCGGGCGATG
>JADKDK010000001.1 GCA_016718385.1 Gammaproteobacteria bacterium | reverse complement strand
CCGGGGTCGTCCAGCTCGACGAAACAGGCACGCGACTGCTCCGCGACGATCAGCGCGCGCGCGCCCATGTCGCCCTCGAGGCGCGTGAGCGCGTGGAAATGGCGGTGCGCGAAGCCGACCGGATGCCCCCAGGCGCCGCCGTGCGTGGGCACCACCAGATCGTGCGCGCCGAGCAGCTCGCGCACGCGGCGCATCGAGCCCGGGCGGATGAACGGCTTGTCCGCGAGGCTCACCAGGCAGGCATCCCAGGCCATCAGCTGCGCGATGGCATCGGCCAGCGTGAAGCCCATGCCGCCGCGGCTGCGCGGCGAGCGCAGGATGCGCACGCCCGGGAATCGCGCGGTGAATTGTGCGGCGTGGTCTTCCTCGCCGATCACCAGCACGCATTCGTCGCAGCAGGCACGCAGCAGTCCCAGCGAGCGCGCGAGCATCGTGGTGCCGTCGGGCAGCAGGGCCGCGCGCTTGTCGCTGCCGAATCGCCGGCCGCGGCCACCGGCCAGCAGCAGCCCGCCGACCACCAAAGGAGCCGCGGCAGCACTCACGCGCCCGGCTCAGCGCGCCTCAGCGCGATCAGTTGCGCGAGTATAGCGATGGCCACTTCCATCGGGCGCTTGCTGCCGATGGACAGCCCGACCGGCGCGTGCAGCCGCGCGATCCGCTCCTCTGGAACCTCCAGCTCGCGCAACCGCTCGCGACGCTTGGCCGAAGTGCGTTCGCTGCCGAGCGCGCCCACGTAGAACGCATCGAGGTTCAGCGCCTCCATCAGCGCCATGTCATCGATGCGCGGATCGTGCGTCAGGGTCACGATCGCGGTGTGGCGGTCGACACCGGCATCGCGCAGGAAATCGTCGGGGAAACGGCTGACCATCTCCACCTCGGGACCGCGCCATGCCCCGATCTGCTCGGCGCGCGGATCGCAGACCACCACGCGGTAGTCGAGCATCGTGGCCAGCGTCGCCACGCATTGCGCCACCTGTCCCGCGCCGACCAGCAGCAGGCGGAATCGCGGTCCCAGCGTGTGGCGCAGCACACCGTCGGCGAAGGTGAGCGGCTCCACGGCGTCGACCCTGTCGGCCCGGCACGCACCCCCGTCGAGCACCAGCTCGCGGCGCACGCAGCGCCGCGCCGCGAGTCCACCCAGCAGTTCCTCGATGTGGGCCAGATGCGTCGCCGCCGCGCAGGGCTCGGCCACCACGCCCAGCCGTCCGCCGCAGGGCAGGCCGAGGCGCTCGTTCTCCTCGGCGCTCAGGCCGTAGGTTCGCAGCACCGGGCCCGCGCTCGCGAGCTCGCCGGCGCGCAACCGCTCGATCAGGTCCTCCTCGACACAGCCGCCCGAGAGCGAGCCGCAGACGCGCCCGTCGGCGGCGCAGGCCATGATCGAACCGAGCGGACGCGGCGAGGAACCGCTGATCTCGACGATGGTGCACAACCACGCGCGCTGACCTTCGCGCAGCCAGCCGGCCAGCGCCCCCAACACTTCCTGTTCCGCCGATTCCACGTGCATCGTTTGATCCTCGACCGTCAATCAGAAAATTCCGAGCTCCAGGCCCGCTGCCAGCGCGCGCCCGGTGTCGGCGGCGCGTTCGAGATCCGCGGGTCGGGGCTCGCCGCGCACGACCAGCGGCTCCGCCACCTCGCGCATCGGATAGCCCTGGAGGATGCGGTGCAACTGGCGCACCGCCCCGCTGCCGTCGTTGCCCGCGCTGATGATCAGTGCGCAAGCCCGGTTCAGCTGCTGTGCCGACGCCGCGTAGAACGTGCGGTCGAGGAATTCCTTCATGCCGCCGGACATGAAACCGAAATTCTCCGGCGTCGCCAGCAGCAGCGCATCGCACCACGCGAGGTCCGCCGCGCCCGCCTCGGCGGCGCGCAGCCAGCGCAGCTCCACGGCGTCTTCCTCGCGCGCACCCGCCACCGCCGCATGCGCCAGGCGCTCGGTGCTGCCGCTCTGGGAGTGGTGCACGACGAGCAACTTCTTCTTCACGGCGCCGCCCGCGGCGATGCGTCGAAGCGCCGGCGCAGCCCGCACGCGAGCGCCACGCACAGCGCGATGCCGACCCCATCGGCGCCCCAGTCCCACAGCGAGAAGTCACGCCAGGGCAGCAGCGCCTGCACCAGCTCGATGAACAGCCCGTAAGCCAGCAGCGCCAGCATCAGGCGCGCGACGACGCGCCGCTCGGCATGGCTGGCCTGCGCCAGCGCGGCCAGCAGGAAGAACACGAGCGCGTGTCCGACCTTGTCACCGAAGCGAAACTGCGGCCCCACCGACACCTTCAGCACCGAGAGCACGAACACCAGCACCAGCGTCACCGCGAACAGCACGCGGATGGCAGGGCGCAGTCCGTCGGGCATCCGTGCGGGCACCTTCCCGGGCATGAGGCCGGTCAATGGTGTCGCATCTTGACCTGCTCGGGCGTGAGGAACCTGCCCCCGGCCGCGATCCAGTTGCGCACCGTGTTGCGCGAATCGCGCGCCGGGTTGTAGATGTCCTCCTCGCTGGAGAACTTGCCGTTGCCGGCGTAGATCAGTCGCGTCCAGTTCGGGAACGAAAAGGGCTTGCCGGTGGCGGCATCGAAAGGTTCGGGAAAGGCGTTCTGGCACTGGAACACGATCGCCCCGTTGTCCTCGTCGAAGCACACCCAGTCCTGCGGGAAGGTCATCTTCGGGAACGGCGCCATCACGCCGGTGATCCAGTCGCAGATCGCCTGGCGCCCGTGCATCTCGCCATAGGCGTGCTCGACGTAGTGGGCATCGTCGGTGAACAGCTCGGCCCAGATGCGCCAGTCACCGCTGCTCGATGCGGCGTCGCGCGCCGCGTTGTAGATCGCCAGCGCCTGCTCGAGTTCCGCCCGGGTGAATCTCGCCATGTCTGCGTGCTCCTGTGTGATGAAGGATTCGTGTGATCAAGCCCCGCCGAACGCGGCGGCGCCGCGCTCGAAGCACCAGTATGCCGAGGCGCAGCCGATCAGGTACACCGGCGCCCACTGCAGCCAGGGCCAGCGCGGCACCGGCAGGCGCAGCCACGCCTGGTGCAGGGCGATCACCGCCGCCACGAACAGCAGCTGCCCGATCTCTATGCCGACGTTGAAGGCGAGCAGCGCCAGCGGGATGTCGTGCGCGGGCAGGCCGACCTCGAGCAGCGCGCCCGCGAAACCCATGCCGTGCAGCAAGCCGAAACCGCCCGCGGCGAGCCACGGCCGGTGGCGCAGCCAGTGCGCGTCGGTCTTCTCGCGCGTGAGCTCCACGGCCACCACGAAGATGCTGAGCGCGATCGCGAACTCGACGAGTTCGACCGGATAACGCAGGAAACCCAGCGCCGCGAGCGCGAGCGTGACGCTATGGCCGACCGTGAACGCGGTGATCGTCCACACCAGACGCTTCCAGCCCACGACCAGCAACAGCAGCCCGAGCACGAACAGCAGGTGATCGATGCCACCGAGGATGTGCCCGACGCCCATCCTCACGTAGTCGGCCACCACCGCAAGCGCGTCCTGGCGCGCCGCGATGCGAAACGCCGGCTGGGCGGCGTTCAGCATTCCCTGCACCACCACGCCGTCGCTCCATTCGATGCGCACCAGCGCCGCGGACTGGTTCTCCGCCAGTCCCGTGACGCGCAGTTCCTGCCCGTGCAGCGGCTCGCTGCAGCGCACGCTCCAGTCGATGCGCACCCCGGTGCCCTCGTATTCCCAGCGCCGTTCGCTGGTGTCGCTGCACGAGGGCGGCAGCCTGGGTTCGAGCGGCACCGGCGTCGAGGCGAAGCGGGGTGTCTTCCAGGTCACGGTGTAGCTCGCATCGGCCTGCTCGTGGATCGCGAGCAGCGAGGGCGCCAGCTTGTGCGCCACCGCGCCGCCGGCGAAAACCAGCAACACCACGGCCACGCAACACCGGAACCAGCGGCTCATGACTTCACCCCGTACTTGCCCCTGAGCGTCACCATCGCCTCGGCCAGTGTGCGCCGGGCGCGCTCGCGCAGCACGTCGCTCTCGAGGCGCCGGCGCACATCGGGCTCGTCCAGGCCCGGCATGCGGCCGGCCTCGGCCTCCTCCACGCGCACCAGGTGCTCGCCGTAGCTCGACGCGATGGGGCCACACCACTGCCCCGTCGCGCAAGCGCCGACCCCGCGCGCGAACTCCTCGCCGAACTGGCCCGCCAGCTGCAGCGCGTTCAGCAGCGGCAGCTGGTGGCCACCGAGGAAGGGATCGCCGAGCGCGAGCGCTGCCTGTGGCTCCAGCGCCTCGCGCCGCAGTTGCTCGAGCGCGGCGCGCGCATCGCCCGCCGCGCGCTCCTTGCGCCGGTCGGCACTGAAATAGACCTGCGTGATGCGCCAGCGCGCCGGCAGCGCAAACTCCTCGCGACGCTTCTCGTACATCGCGGCGAGTTCCGTATCGCTCACCGGCGAACGGTCGGCACCCTCCTGGATCGAGAGTTCCATGATCTGGACCAGGCGGCGGCGCACCACCACGTCATTGCCCTGCATGCCGAGTGCGATCGCCTGCTCGAAGAGTTGTTCGTCGCTTGCAATGGTCTGCGGATCGAGAAAGCGCATGTTCAGCACCAGGCGCTGCTTCACCACCGGATCGAGGCGATGGAGCGAACGCGCCAGCGCCTCGCGAAACAGGATTTCGTCGTCGATCTCCTGGCGTTGCAGCGACTGCAGCTCGGCCTCGTCCGGTTCGCGTCCCATCGCGGCGGCCCAGCCCTCGCGCAGCGCCTCGATGCGCTCGGGACCCAGCGCCAACGGCTCGCGCACCTCGCCCTGATCCGCCGGCGGCGCCAGCAGCAGCCAGCCCGCGAACCCGGCCAGCGCAAAGTGCGCCGGCCTGTAGCGCAGGATCCAGTTCAACCACGGCATGCAGATGCTTCCCCGCTGATCACTCCGCGCTCACCCAGATCGGCGAACTCCAGGCCCGCTCCTGGATGCTGTCGCGATGCTCCGGGGAACAGCACACCTCGAGACCCTCGCCGATGCTGCCGGGATCGGCACAATCGACCTTGTTCGCCGCGCAGATGCGCGCACTCCAGCGCGGCGTCGGCATTTCCAGCAGTCGCACGTAATACCAGGCGCTGTCACCGGGCTCGTAGGCCGGATCGCGCCAAACCGCACACAGCGAATCGGCGCCCGCATCCGCCGACGCCAGCGTCACCACGCGCTCGCGCGACTCGCCCTGCGCATCGACCCAGCCCTTGACGAGCTGCAGCTGCTGCAGCGGCGAGCCCTCGAGCGGATCGCGCAGCGCCGCGACCACGAACACCGGCGCCGCCACTGATCCCGCCGCACGCTCGAGTTCACCGCCCATCGGCACGCCTCGCGCGTAGGCCTCGCGCACCATCTGCGCGCTGGCGCAGAAATCGGCTGGAAAATCCCAGCCTCCGAAGAAGCGCAGCTGCGGTCGCGTGCCGCTGGTCGCGTAGGTCTCGCGCCGCTGCATGGCCGCGAACAGGGCCTCGCGCGTGTTCTGCTCGGCCCAGATCATCGCGAGCCCGCCCGGGCCGAATTCGGGACTGTCGGGCAGCCCCTGCGGCACACCGTCGCGCGCCGGGACACCGGCACCGCCATGACCGATGAAGTCCGCCTCCGATACGCCGCCGGCCGCACCGAGGTGGGTGTCGGTACTGCCGATCACGCCCATCCGGTAGGGATCGGTTCCCAGGGTTTTTTCGAGGCGCAGCCCGTCGCGCAGGATCTCGCGGAAGAAGCCCGTTTCCGGGCCCGGCGCCTGGCGCCTTGACTCGAAGTTCTGCCCCGCGAAGGCATCGTAGGGCAGTTGCTCGAAGCCGCAGTATTCGTCGGCCGCGATGCCCGCGGAGCTTCCGGCATAGCACTCGGAAGCGCCCTTGTGCTGCACGATCTCGAACAGCGGCTCGGAGCGTGCGCGCAGCGCGGCGTCCGCCGCCGTGTAAGGCGTGCCCTCCACGCGCAGGCCGTCGAACATGTAGCCGCCACTGAGGTTCGAGTTGTGCGGAATTGCGAGCACCTCGCAGCCCGGCAGGCCGGCGCGGCACTCGCTGTCCAGCATCTCCCACAGCTTTTCCGGGCTACCGGTGTCGACGAAGCTGATTGGCAGTCGTGGCACCACATCACCGCGGAAGATCACGTTGCGGTGCATGTTGCCGGCATTCCCGCCGCGCGTGCCGGTCCATTCGTAGGCCACGAAACTGGTAAAGCGGCACTGTCCGCTGGCGTCCAGCGCGTCGGCCGCGGCCTGGCGGATCTCGCTCCAGGGGCCGGCCGCGGCCTCGCGGCACACCGCACCGTCCTCGCCGCAGTTGCCGAGCCGCCTGTTCCTGCTCGCGGTGAAGTTGAACAGGTAATACGCCGCACGCGGTACGTGCCGGTACAGCAGGCATTGCCAGCTGTCATGAGTCGCGGAGCCGGGCGTCTGGCACAGGCTCACTTCACCGAGCAGCTCGGCGTGGTCGGTGACCGCCGCGAAATCCAGCGCCCGTGCGAGCCGCAGCTCGCGCAGCGCCCGGCCATCATCATCGTAGGGCTGCACCGCCAGCGGCTCGCCGCGCGCGAAGCGATAGGCATCCGCCGGGCGAGCCCGCGTGTCCTGCGTTGCGGCATCCAGCGACAGGGCCGTGTGCACGTGCAGGTCACCGGTGTAGACGTTGCGCAGCGGATTGTAATCGGGACAGCCGCCGGCCTCCTGCGCCGGCGCGCCGCAGGAGGCCGCCAGCAGCAGTGCCGCCACCAACTGCCGGCGCCACGCCCAACCCGCCCGGCGGTGCAACGCCACGAGCATGTCAGCCCGCCCCGCCCTGCTGGGCCCGACGCTTGTAGGGCATCCAGTGCAAGACGCCGAACAGCAACGTCAGCAGGATGCTGACCGCCAGCGGACCCTCGTACAGCCTGACCCACCTGAAGCTCACCACCAGCTCGATCACATGCGCCGCGAACAGGATCAGGGTGCCGATCTGCAGGATGTTCTCGAGCAGCGGCGGCCAGGTGACGAACAGCGACACCAGCGCCGCGGCATAGAATGCGAGGGTAATCAACTTCGCGGGCGCGTCTTTCATCGCGGTTTCCTTGATTATGGGTGAGATCGACCGGGCGCTATGGTGCGCAATCGGCGCGGCGAATGGAAGCGCCGCGGTGCGAACGAATCCCTTGCGCCTGCTCGACCGCCGATGCTATCAATGCCGCCGAGGAGGACATCATGGATCCGTCGATACTTTCGCTGGCCCCCTTCGCCGACGGGATCGGTTTCGGCGAGGCCCCGCGCTGGCACCAGGGCGAACTGTGGCTTTCCGACATCGTGGAGCGCCAGCTGCTGCGCGTCGGCGCCGACGGGCACCTGCACAAGGTGCTCGACACCCCCGGCGAGCCCTCGGGCCTGGGCTGGCTGCCCGACGGCACGCTGCTGGTGGTGCAGATGCAGGAGCACGAGGTCTGGGCGCACGCGCACGGCAAGCTGCGCCGCTATTCCGGCACCGCGCCGATGACACGTGTGCGGCTCAACGACATGGTCGTGGACCGCAACGGGCGCGCCTGGGTCAGCAGCTTCGGCTTCGACTACGAGCGTGGCGAAACCGTGCAGTCGACCAATCTGGTCTGCATCGATCCGGGCGGGCACGCGTGGATCGCGGCGGACAATGTCTGGTGCCCCAACGGCATGGCCATCGACGACACCGGCCAGATCCTGTTCGTCGGCCAGAGCGCCGCGCCCGAGCTGCTGGAATTCGATATCGGCGCCAACGGCGTGCTGAAGAACCGCCGCGTGTTCGGCACCCTGCCCCCCGACGCCGTCGCCGACGGCATCTGCGTCGACCGCTCGCAGGCGCTGTGGATCGCCTCGCCCACCACGCGCGAGTTCCTGCGCATGGAGCGCGGCGGCGCCATCACGCACCGCGTGCCGACGGGCGAGCGCATCGCCATTGCCTGCGTGCTGGGCGGGCCGGGGCGCCGCACGCTCTACGGCATCACCGCGGCGACGATGAGCCTGCATGCCGCGCACGGCAGGCGCGACGGGCGCATCGGGCAGGTCGAGGTGCCGGTTGGCGGCGCGGGCGTGCCGTGATGGACGGCACCGCCAAGCGCTGGATCGGCGCGCAGGAGCTCTACGAGGATTCGCTGCGCCTCGCGCTGGCGGTGCTCGACAGCGGCTTCGCGCCCACGCTGCTGCTCGGACTGTGGCGCGGCGGCTCCCCGGTGGCGATCACGGTGCACGAGACGCTCGCGTACTTCGGCGTACAGGCCGAGCACCTGCCGCTGCGCACCTCGCTCTACACCGGCATCGACGCGCGCGCGCCGCGCATCCGCATCCACGGCATCGAGGCGCTCGCGGTCGCCGGCTTCGATTGCCGGCGCGTGCTGATCGTCGATGACGTGTTCGACACCGGCGTCACGCTGGAGCAGACGCTCGATGCGCTGCGCGCGGTGCCCGCGACGCACGCCTCGGAGATCCGCATCGCCACGGTGTGGTGGAAGCCGGCGCGCAACCGCACCGGGATCACGCCGCATTACTGGCTGCACCGCACGGAGCAGTGGCTGGTTTTCCCGCACGAGCTCTGCGGGCTCGAGGCCGCCGAGATCCTGCGCGAGAAGCGCGGCGCGTCCGTGCTGGCGCCGCGCCTGCAGCCAGCATGCTGAACGCGATGCACACCGTCCCCGACGCCGAGCTCGTTCGCCACCTGCTGCGCGATCCGCCCGCGATGGCGCCCCGCGACGGTCTCGAGGGCTGGAAGTCCGCGCTGCACGAGTTGCGCCTTACCTGGCCCGATCCGGCGATCTGCGCGGTCATTGCCGGACTGCACGCGCCCTCGGTCGCCTTCGCCTTCGCCGCCGGCTACCAGTGCGCGATCGCGCGCCTGAGCGGCTATGAAACCGGCTTCGCGGCGCTGTGCGTGTCGGAGCGCGGCGGCAACCGCCCGCGCGACATGCAGTGCCGTCTCGATGCGAGCGGCGACGGCTGGCGGCTGAACGGCGAAAAGAGTTACGTGACCGGCGCCACCCACGCCACCACGCTCTACGTGGCGGCCACCGCGGGCGTCGATGCCGCCGGGCGCCAGCGCATCCGCCTGCTCCGTGTCGCCGCCGATGCACCGGGCGTCACGATCCGGCGCCTGCCCGATCTCGCCTTCGCGCCGGAACTGCCGCATGCCGCGGTCAATTTCGACAATGTGGCGGTAGAGGAAGCCGCGCTGGTGCCCGGCGACGGCTACGAGCGCTACGTGAAGCCCTTTCGCAGCATCGAGGACATCCACGTCGAACTCGCGCTGCTCGGTCACCTGCTGCGCCAGACGCGCGCCACGCCCGGCAGCGAGTCGCTGCAGGCGCGGCTGCTGGGCCAGGTCGCGCTGCTGCGCGCCATTGCAGCGATGCCGCCCGAGGACGCCGCCACCCACCTGCTGCTCGCCGGCAACCGGCAGGTGTTCGAGGCGCTGCTGGCTGCGCTCGAAGCGGCGTGGCAGGCCGGAAACCCGGACTTTCACGCGCTGTGGCTGCGCGACCGCGCGCTGCTCCAGGTCGCGGGGACCGCGCGCGCCGCGCGCACCGCCAAAGCCTGGGAGCAGCTGCGCCCCGACGCGGCAGTGCCGTCACCGCAAGGCCAGTGGCCCGTGGTGGCCAGCAACTGGAGGCAGCTCGGTTCACCGCTGCGACCGGTCGCCGAGGACGTGGACTTCTTTGCGCGCGCGCTGCGCGAATGGTGCGCCGCGCATCCCGGCGCGAAGCCGCGCGCGTTGATCCTCGGCGTCACGCCGGAGCTCTACCGGCTGCCGTGGCCCGACGCGGCACGGGTTCGTGCCGCGGACCGCACGCCCGCGATGATCAGCCACATCTGGCCCGGGCCCGCCGCGCACGTGATCCAGGCCGACTGGCGCGAGCTGCCACTGGCCGACGCCAGCCTCGACGTGGTCGTCTGCGACGGTGGCCTGCACCTGCTCGACTACCCGCAAGGCCAGTCGCAACTCGCGCGCACGCTCGCGCGCGTGATCGCCCCGGATGGCCTGTTCGCGGTGCGGCTGTTCGTGCCGCCGCCGCAACCGGAAACCGAGGCCGAGGTGCTCGCCGCGCTTCTCGCGGGTCGCATACCGGACCTGAACTGCCTGAAGCTGCGCCTCGGCATGTCGCTGCAGCGCACGCCTGCCGCTGGCGTCGCGCTGAACGCGGTATGGCAATCGCTGCGCGAGACCGCGGGCGACTGGCCGGCGCTCGCCGCGCGGCTCGGCTGGACGCTCGAACACCTGCAGGTCATCGATGCCTACCGCGATTCCGCGGCGCGCTACCACTTCATCACCACGGCGCAGGCCACCGCTTTGATGGCGGCGCACGGTTTCGAGCAGCAATGGATGGCCAGCGGCGCATACGCGATGGCCGGGCAGTGCCCCACCGTGGTATTTCGCCGCCGCCACGGCGCGGCTTCGGCCTGCGCATGAGAAGGCCGGCCCCAGCACTTTCGGCGGACCTCGCCCAGATGAACCGCCTGATCGACGGCTACCAGACCACTACGCTCGTCTACGCCGCGCTCGGGCTCGGCTTGCCCGAGCACATGGGCGCTGCGCCCTGCACGGCGCAGGAGCTCGCGAGCGCGACGGGCGCGCCGCCCGGGCGCCTGTTCCGGTTGCTGCGCGCGCTGGCGGCGATCGGCATCTGCGAGGAACTGCCCGATGCCTCGTTCGCGCTCAGCCAGGCCGGGCAGCAGCTGCGCGCGGACTCCGGATCCGGCCTGCGCGAAAAGGCGATCCTCGCCGTCGAGCACTACTGGCCGGCGTGGGCCGCGTTCGAGCACTGCGTCACACGCGAGCAGACGGCCTTCGCCGCGGCCTTCGGCATGACGCCGTGGGAATATCGCCGCGATCACCCGCGCCTCGGCGAGGCCTTCAATACGTGGCTGGCCGCGGAGACGCGCGCCAATTGCGCCTCCGTGGTCGCGGCGATCGACGTCGCGCGCACGTCGCGCGTGGCCGACATCGGCGGTGGCAACGGCGGGCTGCTGCGCGCGCTGCTGCTCGCGCATCCGCATCTCTCGGGCGTGCTGTTCGACCAGCCGCACGTGATCCGCCAGGCCGCTGCCAGCTTCGGGGAGGAATTCGGTAGCCACCGCGTGCAATTCGCCGGCGGCGATTTCTTCGCGCAGGTTCCCGTGCAGGCGGAGCTCTACCTGCTCAAGAGCGTGGTGCACGACTGGGACGACGCCGATGCCGTGCGCATCCTGCGCAACTGCCGTGCCGCCATGCCGGCGCACGCACGCCTGGCGCTGATCGAGCGCGTGCTGCCCGAACGCGCCGTGCAGGCACCGGCGACGATCATGGTGGACGCGCAGATGATGGCCATCACCGGCGGGCGCGAACGCGGGCTCGGGGAGTTCGAACGCCTGCTGCGGCACGGCGGCCTTGCCCTGCGCGGCGTGACGCACACCGCCGCGGGCTTCGCGATCATCGAGGCGCTCGCGCCATGAGCGCCACGGCAATGTACGGCAAGGCAGTCGTGCTGCACGCCGAGGACGCGCCACGGCCGGACACGCCGGACCCCGGCCCCCACCAGCGCTACCGCGCGCCACGTCTCGCAGTGGAATCGCGCACGCTCGCCCCGCCCGCACCCGGCCGGCTGCAGGTCGAGATGCTCTACGCCGGGGTGTGCGGCACCGACCTGCACCTGCTGCAAACCGATCCGCTGACCGGCTACGTGCGCACCTCGGCGCCGGCCACGATTCCGCCGCAAGGGCGCGTGATTGGTCACGAGGGGGTTGGCCGCGTCATTGCCGCCGGCGACGGTGCCGGCGGCTTGCGAGCCGGCAGCATCGTGGCCTTCGACTCGATCATCGCCTGCCTGCGCTGCCCGGTGTGCCGGCGCGGCGCCCCCAACCAGTGCCCCGAGGCGCTGCTGCTCGGCATGCAGGCCGACGGCCTGTTCGCCACGCTCGTCGACGTGCCGGCCTCGCTTGCCCACGACGTGACGGCATATATCGACAGCGACCGGGACCTGCGCGCCGCCGCCTGCCTGGAGCCCGCCGGCTGCGCCCTGCTCGCCTGCGAGAGCGCACGCATCGCCCCGGCGAGCGCGTGCTGGTCTTCGGCGGCGGCCCCATCGGCCTGTTCGCCGCCATGCTGTGCCGGCGCGTGTTCGGGGCGACGCACGTCACGCTGGTCGAGCCGCTCGCGCGCCGGCGCGCGCTCGCCGCAGACTGGTGCGACACGGTTCACGACACCGGGGAATTCCTTGGCACGACCATCCCGCCGGTCGACGTGATGATCGAGGCCTCGGGCAGGCTGGACAATGTCGACCGGGCCTTCAGGCGTCTGGCGCCCAGTGCCCGCGTCATGCTGCTCGGGCGCAGCGGCACCGCGCTCTCGATCGCCGCCGTCGACCACATGATCACCAACGCGATCAGCGTCGCGGGTTCACGCGGCCACCTCGGGGGCGTGCTGCCGCGGGTGATCGGTCTCTACCGCGCCGGGCTGCTGCCGCTGCCCGAGGTGGTGACCGGCGTGCTGGAATCGCTGGAGGATCTCGCGCTCGCGCTGCGCGAGCCCGACGCGATCGCCGGCGAGCACTGCAAGCTGCTGGTGAGGATCGGTTCCTGAACAGCTAGCTGCCGCGCAAGGCCGCGGCGAACGCGTCGATCCGCTCGCGCACGGCGGTCCGGTTGCTCACCCCGGACAGGAACACCACGAAATCGTCCGGGCGCGCGAGGCGCAGGATCTTCTCCAGCGCATCCATCTCGAGGCTCTCGATCTCGATGCAGTCGCTGCCCACGCCATGCGCGCGCAAGGTATCGGCGAGCACGCGCGGCACGTCTTCCTGTCCCTTGCTCACGTTGCGCTGGTAGTTGAAACACACGTAGTGGTCGAAATGCCCCGCGGCCGAGCGCGCGTTGCCGGCAATGACCGGCACGGTATTGTGGCCCGGGGCGGAGAACACGATGATCTTGCGACCCGTCACCGGGATCCGGTCGACGAACTCGCACAGCCGCGCGACCCCGTCGGGATTGTGGGCGTAATCCAGCAACAGGCGAAACGGCAGACCCTCGACGAAATTGAGCCTTCCCGGCGTCGTTTCGCTGCTCATGCGAAAGCCCGCGAGCCCCTGGCGGATGGCCGCGTGATCGATGCCCGCGAGATGGCAGGCCGCGGCGGCGTGCAGCGCATTCGCCACGTTGTAGCGCACCAGGCCCTCGAAGGTCGCCGGGATCCGCGCAACGTCCATCAGCGGCATGCGCGTGCCTCCCTCGTGTATCACCAGCCACTCGGCACCGTCGATGCGCTCCAGCACCGCAAGGCAGTCCGCGCGTGCGCAGGCGGCGGCAAGCTCGCGCGCCGGGCGCTGCATCGACACCAGGCACAGCCTGCGGGCGCCAGGCAACGGCGCCATCGCGAGGCACAGCGGATCATCGGCGTTCAGTACCGCGCCCGCGCTCGCGTGCTCGAGCACCCGTCGCTTGATCTGCGCCATCTGTTCCAGCGAATCGACGCCGCGGTCCCCGAGATGATCCGGCGTCACGTTGAGGCACAGGGCAACGTCGCAGCGATCGTAGGCGATGCCCAGCGTGAGCACGCCGCCACGCGCGGTCTCGAGCACTGCCGCGCCGATCCCGGGATGCTCGAGCAGCCGCTCGTGGCCACCGACGCCGGCGCTGTCACCGCTCGTCACGAGCGCGCCGTTGACGTACACGCCGTCCGTGCAGGCGAGTCCCGTCGCGTAGCCTGCCTGCATCAGCACCGCCGCGACCATGCGGCTGGTGGTGGTCTTGCCGTTCGTCCCGGTCACCGCGATCAGCGGCACGCGCGCGCGCGCCCCCGGCGGGAACAGCCACGCGATGAATGCATCGGCCGCCGCGGCCAGCAGCGGCGAGTCCTCGGGCAGCATGGCGTCGAGTTCCGGTGCCAGCTCGAGGTCGACGAATGCGGCGCCCGGTTCCTGCAGCGCCACACCGATGTCGCGGCTCACCACGGTGAGCGAGAACAGTCCCGCATCGACGCCAGCGGCCACGCGCGCGGCCGCCGCGAGCAGCGAAGGGTGCGCGCGATCGGTGACGACTTGCGTTGCGGCGCCGTTGCCATCGACACTGCCCAGCACCGCCAGCACATGGCGATTCGCCACCAGGATGCGGTAGCTGTCGCCTTCCACCCGCGCCTCGAGCAGCACGCGCCGTCCGAGCCCGCGCCAATGCTCGTAGGCCTGCTGCAGGCCGGCATCGTTGCGGATGACCGGCGCCGGGGCGTCGCCACGCTCGCGCACGAGTGGTCGCAACACCACCGGGTAGCCGATGCGCGCGGCGACGCGCTGTGCGCGGCTCAGGGTCGCGCAGTTGCTGTGCTGCGGGTCGCGCCGCGGCAGCGGCAGGCCCAGGGCGTGCAGCCGCGCGAGGATCTGCTCGCGATCGCGCAACAGCGGTGCAACGGCGTTCGAGCGGTCGACGCAGAACGTGCCGTCGACGATGTGCTGGAGGCAACAATGCCCCAGCTTCAGCAGGCCGTTGGGGCGGATGCGGAACGCGCCCTGCCGGGGCTCGAAGGGGAAGCGGTCCATCTTCAGGTACGGGATGCCCGCACGCCGCGCGGCATCGATGATCGCCTGCGTATCGCGCGGCAAAGCCAGCGGCACGGCCAGTCGCTCGAAGGAAAGCAGGTGCTGCGCGAGCGGCGTCGCGTCCGCTGGTGCGGAGATATCCCGATCGAGCGCGTGCCAGCAATGACAGAGCAGCAGCAGCGCGAGCTCCGCCGCGCGCTGGCCCACCTCGAGCGCCTCGAATTCGAACAGCGCCACCACGCGCCGGTTATCGTCCTCGAGTCGCCAGTCGCCGAACCCGACGCGATGGCGGGCGAAGCGCTGCAGCTCGATTGCGGTGGTGACCAGGCAGCGCGCGAACAGCGCACGCGCCTCAGCGGCGGGAGGCAGCGCCGGAAACGCCGCCGGCGCGCCGATGACGCCGGCGCGCGCGAGTTCGGCACCCAGCTCGCGCGACAGTCGCTCCCCGAGCCCCGCGAGCGAATCGAGCTCGGCCTGTTCCAGCTCGAACTGCTGGAACGCCACGGTGGTGGCCGCGTAAACGTTGTGCCCGGTGTAGAAACGGGTATCCAGCGCTTTCACGGGATCCCGGCCAGCTTGTGCAATTGCAGGCTCAGCCGCCATTGCGGGTGGCGCAGGCAGTACTCGACGGTCGCGGCGAGGTTGCGCGCGTAGTCGGGGCCGTCCATCGGCTGCAGGTAGAAATCGTGGAAGGCGAGCCCGGCGAAGCGCTCGGGCGGCGCATCCGCCTGCGGGTACACCAGCTTCAGCTCGTCGCCCGCCAGGAGCACGAGGGGCGCGCCGGCCTTGGGCGAGACGCACAACCAGTCGATACCCGGAGGCGCGGGCCGCGTGCCGTTGGTCTCGACCGCGATCTCCATGCCCAGGGCGTGCACCGCCTCGATCAACGCCGCGTCGAGTTGCAGCAGCGGCTCGCCGCCGGTGAACACGACCAGCGGGCGCGCGCGCGATACACCCCCGCGCGGCCACTGCGCGGCGATGCGTTGCGCCAGCGCCGACGCAGCGGCGAAGCGCCCGCCGCCGGGGCCATCGGTGCCCACGAAGTCGGTATCGCAGAACTGGCACACCGCCCTGGCGCGGTGCTTCTCGCGTCCCGACCACAGGTTGCAGCCGGCGAAGCGGCAGAACACCGCCGGGCGGCCGGCGTTGGCACCCTCGCCCTGCAGCGTGTAGAAGATCTCCTTGACCGCATAGCTCATGGCGCCTGCCCCGGCAACGCCGGCCCCTCCTCGCCCCAGTGCAGGATCGCGCCCGAGTGCGGCGTGGCGTAGAGGTCGATGCGATCCAGCGCCGGCAGCGCCGGCGCGACGCGCTCGCGCATCCAGCCCAGCAGCGCCGGCAGGTCGCCGTCGGTGCCGGTGGATTCGTTCAGCGCGTGGTGGTCGAGCTCGCGGAACACCGGCGTGAAGGCCTCGCGCACCTCTCCGTAGTCGATGGTCCAGCCGCGCATCGCGTCCAGCGGCGCGCTAAGGTGCAGGCGCGTGATGTAGCTGTGCCCGTGCAGCCGCCGGCGCGCATCGCCCGGTGCGGCGTTCCCGAGCCGCACCGCGCTCTCGAAACGCTGCTCCTTCCAGATGCGGAAATGACGCCCGTCGTAGTGGCAGCCCGCGGTGACGGTCTCGTAGACCGTGACCCACGACAGCTCGGGCAGTACCTCGCGCAGCCGCTTCCAGATCCAGCAGGCGAGCATCTCGCTGGTGGGGTTCTCGAGTCCCGCGATGTCGTTCAGGCAGGCAAGGTGCAGCGTGGCGTGCAACGGCTGCCACAGCTCGCCGAGGCGGTCGAAATCGATGCCCATGTCGGCCGCGGCGAGGTCCTGGTTGACGTGCAGGATCACCTCGAAACCGTGCCCGTGCATGCGGCCGCAGGGATGCCCGGGTGCCACGCACGGCAGCCGGTGCGCCGCCTCGAAGCGAAAGCGCCGCCACAGGTGCGCGTGGTTGGCGCGGTCGATGTCGACGCCCTGGTGGCGCGTGCTCTGCACGCTGACCGTCTCGATCGCGGGCTCGGCGAGCGCTTCGCGGATCCAGCGCGCGATGTTCTCGTCGGTGGGCACCGTGATGCACTCGTTGAGATAGCCGTAATCGAGCGGCACGAGCGCCTCGCGCAGGCGCTCGCCGAGCGCCGCGCCGTCGCGCGAACGCACCGCGGCGAGGAAGCTGTGCCCGTGCAGGCGCCGCGAACGATGCCCCTGCGGCAGCACCGGCACGCTGACGGCAGCCTCGAAGGGCGCGGCGGCCACGTGCAGCAGCGTGCCGTTCACGGCGTCCCCGCGAAACGCGCGAGCAGCGGGTCCGCCAGGCCCGCCTCGGCAAAGCCCCTGGCCCGCAGCAGGCAGGAATCGCAGCCGCCGCAGGGCCGCGCGTCGGGCGCCGGGTCGTAGCAGCTGCTGGTGAGCGCGAAATCCACCCCGAGATCCGTGCCGAGGCGGATGATCGCCGCCTTGCTGAGCTCGATCAGCGGGGTGCGGATGTGCAGCTCGGTGTGCCCCTCGACGCCGGCGCGCGTCGCCAGGTTCGCCATGCGCGCGAAGGCCTCGATGAACGCCGGCCGGCAATCCGGGTAGCCCGAGTAGTCGAGCGCGTTCACGCCGATGAAGATGTCCGCCGCGCCCAGCACCTCGGCCCACGCCGTCGCGAAGGACAGGAAGATGGTGTTGCGCGCCGGCACGTAGGTGACCGGGATGTCCTCGTCCATGCGCCGCGGGTCGCGGCCCTTGGGCACATCGATGTCGGCGGTCAGCGCCGAGCGCCCGAACACGCGCAGGTCGATGTCGGCGATCACGTGTCGCGCGGCGCCGAACACGCCCGCCAGCGTGCGCGCGCAATCGAGCTCCACGACGTGCCGCTGCCCGTAGCGGAACGACAACGCATGGGTCTCGAAGCCCTGCGCGCGGGCAACCGCCAGCGCGGTCGCGGAATCCAGCCCGCCGCTCAGCAGAACCACCGCGCGTCGTGTCATCGGGTCTCCGTCAGGGATCGGGGAAGGCGGGCATTGTAGCGGCCGGCGCAGGCCGAAGCATCCGGGCACCATAAAGTGCCCCGCCCGCGCGGCTCTGCTAGCATGCCCCCATGAGCACCGAGGACCCGACCCCGCCCCGCCCCGCTGCCCCGATTGCGGTGCGGCAGGTGCGGCGCGTTTTTGCCCGCAATGCGGCCAGAAGCAGGGCACGGGCATACCCGGCGCGCTGGCCTACCTGCACGAGATCGTGAACCACTACGTCGCGCTCGATGGCAAGCTCTGGCGCACGCTGTGGCTGTTGCTCGTGCGCCCGGGCATGCTGGTCACCGAGTACATCGCCGGGCGCCGCCAGCGCTATATCGGCCCGCTCAAGCTCTACCTGACCTTCTCCGTGATCTTCTTCGTGCTCGCCTCGCTGACGCCCGCGGCCGAGGTCCGCGTGGCTGTCGCGCTCGACCCGGGCAGCAAGGAAGCCCGCGAGCTCGAGCAAGCGCTGGAGCAGATGCCGCAAGGCCTGCGCCAGGCGGTCGAGCGCACGCTCGCCGAGGCCGAGCGCAACACGGCACAGCCGGCGCGTACCGCACGCGAGATCGGCGATCGCCTGCAGGCGCAGGCGCCGCGTGCGATGTTCCTGCTGCTGCCCGCGTTCGCGGGACTCTCGCTGTTCGCATTCCGCCGCCGCCCGCAGCACTACGCGGTCCACCTCATGCTCGCGCTGCACGCGCACGCCGTGGCCTTCCTGCTGCTCATCCTGCGGCTGGCGCTGCCGGCCGCCATCGGCGGCAAGCTAGTGCTGGTTCTGCCGCTGTGGCTGCTGTTCGCCTTTCGCCACCTCTTCGGCGGACGCTGGTGGGCGCTGGCCGCGCGCGCCGGCTTCGTGAGCGCCAGCTATGCGCTGCTGCTGGTCGCCGCGATCGCGGCCGGCGTGCTGCTGTTCGCGGCCACGCCGGCCTGAAACGGCCTCCGGCGCATTGGCGCGCCCCGTGCTCCTGAACTAGAGTAGCGGCCGATCCCAACCGACCACCGGAGTCCCCATGCGCCTTCCGCTCGCCGCCCTACTCGCCCTGATGCCCTTCGCCGTGAACGCGGGTTTCGACTCGGGCAACCGCCTCTACGAGGACTGCGGCTCGGAGAACTACTTCAACCGCGGCTACTGTGGCGGCTACATCACCGGCATCGTCGATACCATCGAGGCCATGCAGCAGAACGGCCAGCTGCCGAAAAACACGCTCTGCATCCCAGATAACGTCACCAAGGGACAACTCGCCGACGCGGTGAAGATGTACCTCGGCAGCAACCCCTCGCGTCGCCACCTCGATGCCGGCAGCCTGGTGCCCGAAGCACTCAAGCGCTCCTTCCCCTGCGGCGGCTGAGCCTTGCACTGGTCGGTCTACATCATCGAGAGCAGCACGGGCACGCTCTACACGGGCGTCAGCACCGACGTGGAGCGACGCTTTCGCGAGCACGCCGGAGGACGCCGCGGCGCGCGCTACTTCCGCGGCGCGAAGCCGAGGGCCGTGGTGTTCGTGGAATGCGGACACACGCGATCCAGCGCCTGCCGCCGCGAGGCGGCGATCAAGCGCCTGAGCCGCGACGGCAAGCTGGCCCTGATCGCCGCACGCGAACTCCCGCTCCCGTCCTGTGTCAGCCGGACGATGTCCGCCCGGGAATTGTCCGCCCGGTAAATGTCCGCATGAATGCGGACCTACAGCCCGGCTTTCGCGCGCTGCGCCTGCGCGATCAGGAAGGCATGTACCGCTTGCGCCTCCTCGTCCGTCAACTGCTCGTTGAATGTCGGCATGCCCTTGTGCAGGCGCAAGCCGCCGCGCACGATCGCCATGAACTCGTCGTGCGTCTGGCGGCTCATGTAGCTGAGGTCCGGCACGCCGCCGCTGCCCGAGGCGTGGCAGTAGCCGCAATGCACCAGGTACAGTTGAGCGCCGCGCTGGATCTGCTCCGGTGTGGCGCGCAGCGCCGGCGCATCGATCGTGCCGGTGAATGGCGCGGGCGGCTCCAGCGCCGCCTTGCCGTCCAGCGTGTACACCGCGATGCGCGAGGCATTCGTCAGTCCGGCGAGCTTGCCCCCGTCGGGCATCGCCGCGCCGTGACCGCCGCCCCAGCCGATACCGGTGGCGATGTACTGGCGCCCGTCCACCGCGTAGCTGACCGGGCCGGGCTGCACGCCTCCGAAGGTGTGGCCTTCCCACAGTTGCTTGCCGCTGTCGGCCGCGTAGGCCACCAGGCGTCCGTCGGCGGTGCCATGGAACACCAGGTTGCCCGCGGTGCTCAGCGTGCCGCCGTTCAGGGGCATCGGCTGCGGCACCTGCCAGGCGATTCTCGCGTTCGCCACGTCCCACGCGATCAGTGAACCGCGCGGGCTCTTCAGTTCGGCGAGAAACCCCGGGTTGTCCATCATTCCCGCCATGTCCAGCGCCATGTTGTAGCGACGTCCGCGCTCGCGAAAGCCCACCGCGTTGTCGGCCTTGAACACGCTCGGCATCTGCACTTCGCTGAAATACAGCAGGCCGGTACCGGGATTCCACGACACCGGGTTCCAGTTGTGTCCGCCCAGCGGGCCCGGGTACACCAGCGCCGCCTTGCCGGTCTTGCTGTAATCCGCTTCGGTGTTCTCGATCGGGCGACCGGTCGCGAGATCATAGCCACTCGCCCAGGTCACTTTCGTGAACTTCTCTGCCGAGAGCAGCTTGCCGGTGACGCGATCCAGCACGTAGACGAATCCGTGCTTGGGCACCTGCACCAGCAACTTGCGCATCTCGCCCTGGAACGGGATGTCCAGCAGCACCATCTGCGTCGTGGCCGGGTAATCCCACTGCTCGGCGGGCGCGAGCTGATAGTGCCAGACGTATTCGCCGGTGTCGGGGCGCAACGCCACGATCGAGGACACGAACAGGTTGTCGCCGCCGTCCGGGCTGCGCCGCGCGCGAGGATACAGGCTGCTGTTGCCGACACCGATGTAGAGCAGGTCCAGTTCCGGGTCGTAGGACATCGCGTCCCACACCGTGCCCCCGCCGCCCCATTTCCACCACTCCTCGCCGCTCCAGGTCCTGGCGGCCATCGCCATGGTCGCGTTCTCGGGGCCTTTCGCCGGATCGCCCGGTACCGTGAAGAAGCGCCATGCCATCGCACCGGTGCCGGCGTCGTAGGCCGAGACGTAGCCGCGCGCGCCCATGTCGGCGCCGCCGTTGCCGATCAGCACCCGGCCCTTCACCACGCGCGGCGCACCGGTGATGTTGTAGCCGCGCGAAGCGTCGATCAGCGTGTCGACACTCCACGCTTCCTTGCCGCTCGCGGCATCGAGCGCGACCAGGCGGCCGTCCAGCGTACCGACGTACACGCGTCCTTCCCACACCGCGACGCCGCGGTTCACCGGCCCGCAGCAGCCCTCCACGGCCTGCGCGCGATTCACCCGCGGATCGTGCTGCCACAGCGGCCTGCCGGTGGCGGCATCGAAGGCATAGACCACGCTCCACGGACCGGTGACATACATCACGCCGTCCACCACCAGCGGCGTGGCCTGGACGCCACGATCGAAATCGAGCGTCTGGCTCCATGCCAGCCCGAGCCGTGCGACGTTGCCGTCATCGATCTGCGCCAGCGGGCTGAAACGCTGCTCGGAATAGGTGCGCCCGTGGCTCATCCAGTTGGCGGTATCGGAGTCGGCCGCGCGCAGGCGCGCGTCATCGACCGCTGCCGGCGCCGTGGCCGCACCGGCAGTCGCGGCGGCGAGCGAGAAACCCACGGCGAGCACAAACCTGAACATCGATGAACTCCGGCAGGTTTTCAGCCGCGCATCATTCCAGATCCGCGCCAGGGACTGCGTTAATTAGCGGTAATCCGGACGCGCGGTGCACTCAGATGTTCGCGCGCGGCATGCTCACCTGCGAGGTCACGATGCCGCCATTGACGCCGATCACCTCGCCGGTCACGTAGGACGAGGCGGGCGATGCGAGGTAGAGCGCGCACGCCGCGACGTCCTCCGGCTCACCGAGGCGCGCCATCGGCGTGCGGGCGGCCATCGTGCGCTCCATGTCGTCGGTCATGAAATTGGTCAGCGCCGTGGTGCGCGTGGCTCCCACGCCGATGGCATTGACGCGCACCCTGGGTGCGAAGTCCTGCGCGAGTTCCTGCGTCATCCACGACATCGCCGCCTTGCCCACGCCGTAGGCCACGAAGCCCGGCTGCGGATGACTGCCCGCCATCGAGGAGATGTTGATGATCGCACCCTTGCCGGCCGTCGCGACCATGTGCGGGACGCTGAGCCGCGACATCGAAAACGCCGTGGTCACGTTGAAGCGAAAGCAGGCCTCGAAGTCCTCGTCCGTGGTATCCAGCGCCGGTTTCGGGCCCCAGCCGCCGGCATTGTTCACCAGGATGTCGAGCCGGCCGAATTCCTGCACCGCACGCGCGACCAGCGCATCGCGCTGGGCTGCCTCCAGGACGTCGCAGGGCACCACCAGCGCGCGCCGACCGTGTGCGCGCACCCTGGCCGCGGTTTCCTCGAGCTCGGCGAGAGAGCGCGCGGAAAGCACCACGTCGGCGCCGGCATCGGCAAATGCCAGCGCGCAGGCCGCGCCAATGCCGCGCCCGGAACCGGTGATGATGGCGACCTGGCCATCGAGGCGAAAGCGATCCAGCATGCTGCTCATACGATTCTGCTCCTGAATTTTCCTGTCTTTGTTAGGGGTCCGCACATTGTCCACCGG
Source organism: Gammaproteobacteria bacterium (assembly GCA_016718385.1). Taxonomy (GTDB): domain Bacteria; phylum Pseudomonadota; class Gammaproteobacteria; order Pseudomonadales; family UBA5518; genus UBA5518. The sequence continues at coordinate 1,125,154 of JADKDK010000001.1, read as the reverse complement.
GGAACGCAGCCGCGGCCACATCCTGCCCTCGGGCGCTCAGTGGCGGATCGGTGCCCGTGCCCGCTGCGCGAGCTGCGCCGCGCGACCGGCGGCATCGACGCGGCGCGTCTGCGGCGGCAGCACGGCGGGCAACTCCTCCAGCTTGAGCAATTGCGCCGTTGGCGCCTCGTCTGCCGTCAGCGGCGCCGGCAGTCCCTGCCAGCGCATGAAGATGTAACCCTCCGCGAAGCCCCCGGCATCCAGCCAGTTGGCCACGCCGGGATCACGCAGGCTGATCACCAGGCGCATACGGCCGTCGGGATCCACCGCGGCCTGCGCGCGTGTGAGACTGCATTGATGATCGAGCCAGTTCGGCGTCACGAACCACGGGTCGCCGAGCTGGATTCCCTGGTAGCGCGCACGGCTCGCCTTCACGGTGACCAGCAGCGCCTCGTCCGGTGCGAGCCGGTAGCGCGCCATCACCGACTGCTGACCGCCCAGGCCGCCGGATTCCGTGTCACTGGCGCGCGGCGCGGGCAATACATTCACCGGCAGCTTCCTGATCATCGGCAGGTAGTTGCCATTCCACACACGGTCGGCCGCGGCCACGTAGTCGGCCGCGGACGCGCCGGGCACCGAGGCATCGACGGCCGGCGCACCCGCGTCGAGGCGCTCGATGGCCACGGCCGACGACGTCTCGCGCGACCAGTCCTCGAAGCTCTGACGCAGGAGCAGTGCCCGTGCGCCCTGCGGCAACGCGAACCAGCGCCCCGCGCGCGGCGCGCCGCCGAGCCACAGTTCGAAGTCCTCACCCGGACGAAGGCCCTCGGCGTCGAGGTCGATTGCGAACAGGTTGCGGCCCAGCGCGACGATCGGGTAGCCATCGAGCACCTGCAGCGTGAGCATCGCGTGCGTGCCTCGCCGCCCATGCACGCGGTACGCACCGCTGTCGACGATCAGCGCCGACGCGTAGATGTTGTCCGGATTTACCAGCCCGGCACGCCCGTCGATGCCCTGGCTGCGCGCGAAATACGGCGTGTCGAGATGTCGCGACTGTTCCCAGAGCGAGAGCGCGCCACCAACGATGCCAGCGCCATAGCGGGCCGTCGCGGCCGGGCCCGCGGCCGCGGCCTCGGGCGCCGCCGCAAGGCCGGCCTCGAGGCGCGACACCGCGCCGCCCAGCGTCTGCGGCGCTTGCGCCGCGGCGAACGTTGCGGCTCCCGATGCGAGCAACAGCGTCCAGATCCTGCACGACGCGCGCATCAGCCAAACGCCACCAGGCGGTAGGGATCGCTGCCGTCCCACGACGCCGCCTCGGCAGCGCACGCCCTGAACCCCGCCACGTAGTCCGGGTCGGACTGCATCAGCTCCACCACGAGGCCTTCCATCGCCGGGTGGTCGAGGTAGACGTAGCGCGCGACGTGGTTGCGCATCACGCCGTGCTCGCGCAGCCCGGACGTTGCGGCGCGAGCGAGCGCTGCGTCGAGATCGGGCACGATGTAACTCAACTGGTGCAGCGTCTGGGCCTTGTCGGTGTCGTAGAAGAAACGGTAGGGCGAGACGACGTCGTTCAACTGCTGGATCAGCTCGATCTGCACGCCGTTCTGGTAGGCGAGGCCGACGTGCATGTGCACCTCGGTACGCGCGCCGCGAAACTCCGACTGCAGCCGCACGTCGCGATAGCCCCACCAGGGTCCCACGCCGAAATGCTCGACCCAGCTCTTCATCGCGGCGTCGATGTCCTTGACCAGGAATCCCCACTGCGTGACGGGACCGAACAGCGGTTCGAACATGGCAACGTGCTCCCGTGCTCAGGGTTGTGGGACCGCGATGCCGGCATGCCTGGCCGACGCGCGACGGGCCGGGATGCTACGGAGTTTGCCGATGACATTCAACGCGGCTTGCGCCATGATCGGCGCCGCCACGCTCACCCGGGAGAAGCACGATGAAGGCGGTACGCTGCAAGGACCACAAGGCATGCCTGACGCACGTGCCGCAGCCCGCGGGCGATGGCGTGCGGGTCAGGATCGCCGCCGCCGGCATCTGCGGTTCGGACCTGCACATGATCGCGATGGGCTACCCGAACCCGTTCACGCTGGGCCATGAGATCTCCGGCATCACCGACAACGGCACCCTGGTCGCGATCGAGCCGATCGCGGCCTGCGGTCACTGCCCTGGTTGCGCCAGGGGCGAGTACAACCTCTGCGTGCTCGGCGCGAAGGCCATCCTCGGCGTGGGGCAGGACGGCGGCATGGCCGAGGAGCTGATCGTGCCCGAGCGCTGCCTGGTGCCGCTGCCCTCGGGCCTCGCGGTGCAGGATGCCTGCCTGGTGGAACCGCTGGCGGTCGCGGTGCACGGCATCGCGATGGCGCGGCCCGGGCACCGTGATCGCGTCGCGATCGTGGGCGGCGGCACCATCGGGCTGTGCGCGGTTGCCATGGCGCGCCTCGCGACGCAGGAGGTGTGCCTGCTCGCTCGCCACGACCCGCAGAAGGCCGCTGGCGAGCGCCTGGGCGCCACGCTGACGCCCACGGGCGAATACGATCTCGTGATCGATTGCGCCGGCACGTCGGAATCCATCGCCGAGGCGGTGCGACTGTGCCGTCCGGGCGCCACCGTGCTGCTGCTGGCAACCTACTGGGAAGGCCTCGTGCTGCCGGCATTCGAGGTGTCCATGAAGCAGTTGCGCCTCGTCAGCTCCGCCAACTACTGCCGCCAGGGCCTCAGCCGCGACGTCGATATCGCCGCCGCCGCGATGGCGCAGAACCCGCGGATCGCCGATTGCCTGATCACGCACCGCCTGCCTCTCGATGCCGCGGAGGAGGCCTTCGCGATCGCCGCCGATCGCAAGGCCGGCGCCATCAAGGTCACGATCAACCCCTGAGGCGGGTGCGGCACGCATGAAGATCTGTGTGTTGAACATCACTCCGGTGCCCGCGGAGTACCTGGCGGCGAGCCGCGCCACGGTCGACGCCTGCTGCGCCGGCGTGCTGGCGCAGGGAACCGAGCTCGCGCTGCGCGCCCCGGAGCTCGGCACGGTGACGCTGCCGCAGTATCTCGAGGACTTCCGCAACCCCTGGTTCCAGCATCTCGTCGTGCACGAGGTCATCCGCAGCGTGATCGAGGCGGACCGCGAGGGTTTCGACGCCATCGTGGTGAACTGTTTCGACGATCCCGGCGTGAAGGAGGCCCGGGCGCGGGTGCACACCCCGGTCTTCGGGCTCTCAGAGGCCACCTTCCACCATGCCTGCCAGCTGGGCGCCAGGCTCGGGGCGCTCGTCCCCGACATGCCTGGACAGGTCGCCTTCGTGCAGCGACAGATCGAGGCGATGGGGCTGTCCGCGCGCCTGATACCCAACGGGGTGCGCACCGAGTGCAAGCGCTTCACCGAGTCCTTCGCCGAGGCGCTCGCCGATCCGGGTGCGATGATCGCGCGCCTGGACGCCCAGGCCCGCGAACTGGTCGATGATGGCGCCGACGTGGTGGTTATCGCCTGCGGCGGACTGGGGCAGGTCTGCGGCACGCAGGGCTGGCACGTGATCGAGCACAATGGGGCGCTGGTGCCGGTGGTCAACCCGCTCGCGACCGCGGTGAAGACCGCGGAAATGATGGTCGGGCTGCAGCGCGCACTGGGCATCCCCGTTCCCGGCCAGGCGCACGCGGTGCGCCTCTCGGCAGACGACATCGCGCGCATCGAGCGGGGCTTCGGGATCAACGGCCGATGAGCGCGCCAGTCCGGGAATGGCGGGGCCGATCCCGGCTCCGGCATGGATGAAAAAACATCTGCACCACCCAGGGTCCGTCGTGGTACTCTCGGCGCCCCCTCCCGAACCTGCAGACGCGCGACAGGAGCCGGTTGCGGCCCATGGAGTTGCCCCGCTTGCCCAGGATGGCTGGCCGGCTGCATGAGGTGTCTATGGCCGGGCGGGTGCACGAGCGCGCTTGGGACGACGGTCACAATTTCTTAACACGACGTGGCCTAAATGGGTCACGCGTGGAACCCGCGCATCGTGGCTAAATGCACCCCCCCACGCAATACCGGAGGACAGGTATGCGTATCGATGGCACGCTTTCGCAGTGGAACGACAACGACAATTGCGGGACCATCGCGCCCGCGCGCGGCGGCCCGGACGTGTTCGTGGATCTCGCGGCCTTCGCCCCGCATGAGCATGGACATCGCCCGTTGCTGCACGAGCGGCTGAACTTCGAGCTCGCGCTCGACCGCAATGGCAATCTCCGCGCCCGTGGCGTTCGCCGGCCTGCCCGTTTCGCGATGCTCGCCCGGCTCAGGACCGCTGCCCGCCCGACGCCCCGCAGACGCAAGCGCTTCGGACAGGGTGCCGCGATCCTGCTGCTGATCGCATCGGCGAGCTACATGTTATCCGCCTACCTCCTGACGGTATCCGGCCAGCCGCCGGCGCCAATGGAGGAAGTCCGGCAAATGCCGCCCAACGAATCGCCGGAAGGGCTTTACGACGATATCCGCAGCGCGGTGGCATCGCTCTATTGAGCGGCGGATGCCCGTTCTAGGCAGACAGGCGCTCGAACCGCGGGCGCCCTACCCCGTCCACGACCACCGCTTCCGTGAACATCTCCAGCGGACGCACCCAGAGCGCGCGCTCGCCGTACTGCGGGCGATACACGACGAGCCGCTCGCCCGTTTCACTGTGCGTCGCGACACCGATCACGTCGTAGAGATTGCCCTTGTAGTGGCGGTAAACGCCGGCGGTCAGCCCGCAATCCATCGATTTCCCCCTTGTCACCCGCGCGGCGTGTCATCCCGGCTCCGGCGCAACGTCGCCACCACCGCGGCCAGTTGCGTATCCAGCGCCGGATCCTCGGGCATCATCAGCGTGACGTAGCCGGACAGCCCGCCGAAGCGACGCTCCAGCTCGGCGGGAATGTCGGCGTAAGTGCCGCACGGAATGAATGCGTCGAGCATCTCGTCGTCGATGATCTCGCGCATGCGGTCCCAGCGGTTTTCGCGGGTCATCGCGAGCAATTGCTCTCCGCGATCCTGCCACCCGAACAGTTCCAGGCTCGGCCAGTACGCCGGCGTCGAATACAGGAAGCCGAGCATGCGACGCCACTTCTCGCGCTCCTGCGCCACACTGGCCGCGTCGGGCCCGGTGGCGACCAGCGAACCCAGCACCAGCTTGAAACTCTCCAGGTCACGCCCGCTCCTCGCCGCACCTTCGCGCAGGCGTGGCAGCACCACCTCGCGGATGTAGCGCGGCGGCGTGTTGGTCGGGTGCGTGATCATGCCGTCGGCGATCTCGCCGGCCAGCGCCGTCATCCCCGGGCCGACCGCTCCCATCAGCAACGGCACGTGCGGGTGCTCGATGGGGCCCGGGTTGAAGAAAGGCTGCAGCCGTGTGAAGCGGTAATGTTCGCTCACGTACGCCAGCTTCGTGCCGTTCTGGAACGCGTCGAAGATCGCGCGCAGCGCGCCGATGTACTCGCGCATGCGCGGCGCGGGCGCGCTCCACATCGCGCTGTAGCGGTCCTCGATGTTCTGCTTGATCTGCGTGCCCAGTCCGAGCTCGAAGCGGCCCTTGGACATCGCCTGCAGGTCCCACGCGGTCAGCGCCACGTTCATGGGGCTGCGCGGAAAGGCCACCAGCACCGAGATCAACACCTTCAGTCGCACGGTGGCGTTCAGCGCCAGCGCGGCCAGGAGGAAACCGTCGTGGATCGCATCCGGCACCTGCAGCCCGTCGAAACCCATCGCCTCGGCGCGCCTGGCGTGCTCGGCGATCGCGCCGGGACCCATGTTTTCGGGGGTGCTGGCATAAACGGTGAACACGTCGCATTGCTCCTCGGGTTGGGTGGCTCAGGCTCAGGGCGGGACCTACGCCGCGCGCAGGCCGAGCTTGATCGCGGGCGGGATGACGAGCGCGGCGAGTATGCCGGCCCAGACGCCCTTGAACACGGCATAGGCCGGCGGCGAGAACGGCGGCAACGGCAACAGCATCAGCATGCCCACGGTGCCGGCGCCGAGCAGCGCGCCCGCCAGCCCGAACAGCAGGCTGTTGCTCCAGTCGTTGCCGGTCGCGACGCGCGCGAGCGCGCCGAGCTCCGCGGGGGGCACCGCCTCGTGCTGGCCCTTCGCCAGCTTCGAGCGATGTCCCTTGATGGCGAACAACGCGACCAGCGACGCGAGCAGGAAGCCGGTGATCATGAGGTCCGCGCCATAGCCGTGCTCGCCCCACGCGCTCAGGGCCGGCTTGTCCTTCAGCAGAAACCAGGCGATCGCGCCGTTCAGCACCAGGTTGATGATGAAATTGAGGCGCGACTGCATGCGGATGTGGGACTTCAACGTAGCGTTCATCGGCAGTTCCTTGTCATTTTTCGGGTTGGGGCTCTGCGCGCACCGGCTCACCGGGCGGCGCGCCCTCCCAGCCGAAGCGCTCGAACAGTGCGCCGAGGCGCCGCTGGATCTCGCCGCCGTCGAGGCCGAACTCGTCCAGGCTGTAGGCATGCGTGGTCTCGTGGCCGCCCGCGCGCTGCTCCTCGGCGTCCAGCGCCGCGGCGAGTTCGGGACTGACGACCAGACCCAGTTCGGCATAGGCCTGCTCCAGCGTCGCGCGCGGGCGGGCCACCAGGTCGCGGTAGTCCACTATCGCCCGCGGCGTCTCGGGGTGACGCGCCAGCACCTCCAGCGGGTAGGTGTAATTGTGGAATGACATCTCGGCCAGGATTCCGAGCGACTTCTTCATGCGCGCTTCGTCGAAGTGTCGCGCCTTCCAGCTGAACTTCATCAGTTTCAGCAGACTCGGAATGGTCTCCTGCGGATTGCGGTAGAGCACCACGAAGCGCGCATCGGGGAAGACCTCGAGCAGCGTCTCGACGCGCCCGCAGAACGTGGGGTTCTTGCTCAGGTGAATCCGGTCGCCGCCGTTCATGTAGAGCTGCCGACGCACGCATTCCTTGTAGAAGTTCATCATCCGCCGCCGCTGCGCCGGCGGGCGCTGGTCGATGTAGTAGAAATCGAGGTCCCCGAGGTATGGCAGTTCCACGATCCAGTAACCCGAGGCGCAGGAGTTCGTGAACAGGAAATCGTCTTCCTCGGGCAGCGTGTAGCCCATCTTGTGAATGTGGTTCGAAGGGCCGAACTTGCGCTGCTCGCGCGCCCTGACGCGGGCGGCGAGCCGGCTGCCGAACCAGCGTTCATCGAGGCGCGCGATCCAGTGCACGGCCTTCTTCTGCAATACCGAGGGCGCATACAGTTCCCAGTAGAGGAACGCGCTGAAACGCTCGCCATCGGCGCACATCAGCCGGTGCATCAGCGTGGTGCCGCTACGGGCATGCCCGATCACGAATACCGGCTGGCGCACGTCGACGCGGCGCAGCCCCGGGAACAGGATCGGATCAAGGGCAAGACAGATCGCATTGAACAGCGCGATCAGCGGCACCTTGACCAACAGCCTGTAATACAGCCCGAAACGCCGGCGCGGGCTGCTCTCGTGAGCCGCCAACCAGATGAGTCTGCGCCACGTGGCAAAATCGAAATACATCGGCACACTCCAGGCCTGTTCGGCTACCGGTCGGCCCGGCCTTGCGCCGACGCCCCACCTCCTCGCCCGCGCCCGCCGCGGGCGGCGGCTCCCTGCACAAGGTAGCCGGCCCGGCGCCGGGATGAAATAGCAATATCCGCCACGGCGCCATGTTGATTGCGTTCACCTGCACAGGGTGCGCGCGCGCCGACCGCAGCTGTCCACCGTCAGCTTCCGTTGCGCGATTCCCGCAGCCGGTCCAGCAGATCGCGTCGCGCGCGTGTCGCTTCGAAGCGTGCGAGTTCCGTATCCCGATCCAGTATCGCGCCGATGATCCGGTGCCGGCTTTGCCGCCATGCACGCACGCCGTCGCTGTCGGCGAACAGCGTAGGTCCGGGCCGCGTGGCGTAGAGCTTCAGCGTCACCCGCGTCAGCAACCCGAACAGCGGGCGGTTGACCATACGGAACAACTGATCCTGGAATTGCGCTTCGACGGCAGCCATTTCATCCGCGCTGGCGCAGGCATCGATACGCCCGACGAAGGCCCGCAATTCCGTGCGATACACCTCGTCATCGCAGGCTGCCGCTGCCGCGACCAGTTCGCGAAACAGCAGCGTCGTGATGTCCAGCATCTCGCCATACGAGGACGGATGCATGCGCAGATAGGCGGCGAGCGATCGCTCCAGCGCGGCCTCGTCCGGGCGCTGGCCGTAATAACCCCCGCCCGGTCCACGCCTCACCTCGAGCAGCCCTTCATGCTCCAGGATTCGCGCGGCCTGCTGCACCGTGACGATCCCGACACCCAGCTGGCGCGCCAGTTCGGGCAGCGAACCGATCAGCGATCCAGGCTCCCGGTCGAACACGAAGTCGCGCAGCTTTGCGGCGGTCTCCCGCACCAGGTAACGCCTCCGCAGCTTTGTCTTGCCGTTCGCATTTCGCTCCTGCGTCATCATTCCCGCCTTGCCACCAGCTCGTTAACAAGCCTCTTTATAGATGTCATTGCTCATATTTTCTCCTGGCATGTGCTTGTTTTCAAAATAACACGCATATTATTATGCGCACGACTGGCAGGGCTCAAATGTCGCTCCTGCCGCCGTACAAGGTCGTTGAAAATGGGCAGGCAGCCGATTCGGGCGCTGCCAGGGAGCGGATCGACATGGGCTTCATACCACCGCCGGTGGACGCACTTCCGCGCAGCACCCTCATCATCGGCGATCGCCGTGAAGAGGCAGGCAGCGGCATGATGATCGCCCACATCTACCCCGCGACCGGCAGCGTAACGCGCGAGCTCACGCTCGCGGGACCGGCGGATGTCGATCGCGCCGTCGCCGCCGCGCGCGCGGCCTTTCCCGCCTGGCGCGCCCTGCCCGGCGACAAGCGCCGTGACCTGATGCTGCGTCTTGCCGCCCTACTGGAAGCGAAGGCGCAGGAACTCGTTCCCAGCCTCGTGTCCGAGAACGGATCGATCCTGCTCGGCGCGGGCTACATGCCCCATGATGCCGCGCAGAAGTTCCGTTATTACGGCGGCTGGGCCGACAAGATCCAGGGCCGCACCATCGCGACCTGGGGCGGGCCGGCGCATGATTACGTGCATTACGAACCCTACGGCGTCGTCGGTGCGATCATCCCGTGGAACGGACCGCTGTTCGCCGCCACCATGGTGATGGCGCCGGCGCTGGCGGCGGGCAATTGCATCGTCGTGAAATCGCCCGACCTTGCCCCCTACTCCGTCATGAAGCTGGTCGAACTGATGCGGGAAGCCGGTTTCCCGCCGGGTGTCGTCAACCTGGTCACTGGCGGCGCCGATGTCGGCGCGGCAATGGTTGCGCATCCCGGCATCGACAAGATCCAGTTCGTCGGCTCCGGCGCGACCGCGAAACAGGTGCTCGCCAGCGCGGCCCGCACGCTCAAGCCCTGCGGTCTCGAACTCGGCGGCAAGTCGGCGGTGATCGTCTTCGGCGATGCCGACCTGCAGAATGCCGCGAAGAAAGGGCTGAGCGGTGCCGTCAGCGCCAACGGCCAGGGCTGCGTCAACGGCACACGCCTGCTGGTCGAACGCGCGATCTACGAGCCTTACCTGCAGATGCTGTGCGCGATGGCCGCTCACATCGCCGTCGGCGATCCCTTCGACCCGAAGACCACCATGGGCCCGGTGATTTCCGAGCCTGCCATGCAGCGCATCCTCGCGATGGTGGATCGCGGCGTGGGCGAAGGCGCGCGGCTCGTGGCCGGGGGCCAGCGGCTGCAGGGCGATCACGCCTCCGGCTACTTCCTGCCCGTCACCATTCTCGCCGACGTCGCCAACGGCAGCGAACTGGCGCGCCACGAGGTCTTCGGGCCGGTGCTGGCGGTCACGCCCTTCGACAGCGAGGACGAGGCCATCGCGTTGGCGAATGACAGCGAATACGGCCTCGGCGCCTATATCCACACCCAGAACCTGCGCCGCGCCCACCACGTGGCCGGCCAGCTCCAGGCCGGGCAGATCCATGTCAACGGATCCGGCGAGGCGATGACACCCTGCGTGCCCTTCGGCGGCTGGAAGCAGAGCGGCTATGGCCGGCTCGGCGGCGAACAGGGCCTGCACGAATTTCTCCAGACCCGCAACGTGTGGATCAACCTCGCCCCCCCGGAGGCCGCACCATGAGCCTGCTCGATCCCGCGCAGCGTAGCGCGCGCGGCCTTGCCATCCAGGCCGAGGTGACCGGCCAGCCGGCGCCCGCGCCCGCCACGCTGCTCGAGGAATCCTGGCGCGATTTCGTCTTTGCCGAGGTATGGAGCCGCCCGGGCCTCGATCGCAGGGCCCGCTATCTCATCTCGCTCGCAAGTGCTGCCATGTGCAACGGGCAAGCCGGATACCTGGACGGCTATGTGCGCGGCGCACTGGCGAGCGGCACGCTTTCCCTGGCGGAACTGCGCGAAGGCGCGCTGCACCTTGCGGTGTATGGCGGTTGGTCAAGGGGCGCCGAGCTCGATCGCGTCACCACCGGCGTGGCTGTCGAACTGGGTTTGCCGCCTGCGCAGACCGCACCGCTTCGCGCCGACCCCTGGGATCCGGCAGAGCGCAGCGAACACGGCGCGCAGGAATTCATCAAGGCCATGACCTTCGGCGGCCCGCCTCCGGTGACGCCCTACTTCGATGCGGGCATCCGCAATTTCGTGTTCGGCGAGATGTGGTGTCGCGAGGGGCTCGACCAGCGTTCGCGCCGGTGGATGACGCTGGTGGGCGTTGCGGAGTCCGCCGCCGATATTCCCATTCGCACCCACGTCCACGCCGCCATGGCGAGCGGCAATTGCCAGCCCGCCGAGATGCAGGAGTTCGTTTTGCAGTACGCGATCCACGCGGGCTGGCCCAAGGCCTCGGTCGTGCAGGGCGCGGTCATCGAGATGTCCAGGAAAGTCGCCGCCGGACTGCCGTTCGACGGCTGATGAGAGGAAGGCTTCATCACCATGCAGATCAGCAACATGAAGGGCAAGTCCGCGCTCGTCACCGGTGCGGCATCGGGACTGGGCCGGGCGACCGCGATCAAGCTTGCAGCAGCAGGTGCGAATGTCTGCCTCGTCGATGTCAACGCCGTTGGGCTGCAGGACACTGCCGGTATGCTCGAGGCCAGCGGCATCGAGGCGCTGGTCCATGCGACGGACCTGTCCGAGCCGGACAATTGCGCTGGCGCCGTGGCGGTCGCCGTCGCGCGTTTTGGCCGGCTGGATGCGCTGTGCAACATCGCCGGGATCATATTCCTGGCCAATTCGCACGAGATGCCGGCCGAACAATGGCACAAGACCCTGGCCGTCAACCTTTCCGCACCGTTCTTCCTGTCACGGGCGGCCATCCCGCACCTGCTCGCGGCCAATGGCGCGATCGTCAATGTCGCCTCCTCCGCGGCGTTCATCGGCGAGGCCTATGCCGCCGCCTATTGCGCGACCAAGGCCGGGCTGGTGAATCTCACCAAGGCGATGGCCATGGAGTACATGAAGCAGCCGATCCGGATCAACGCGGTGGCGCCCGGCGGGATGATCACCAACATCGCCGTCAACTTCCGCCCGCCCGAAGGCTGTGACGTCGAGCTGCTCAAGCGCTATGCGGGCATGCGCGGCGTGGTCGAGGTGGACGACGTGGCCGACCTGGTCGCCTATCTCGCCTGCGATGCCGCGCGCGGCTATCACGGCGCCTGTCTCTCGATCGACGCCGGCATCACGGCAGGGTGAGAGCAATGGCACTGGAGCGCATCGGTTTCATCGGCCTCGGCAGCCAGGGCGCCCCCATGGCCGAACGTATTGTCGCGGCCGGACACTCCCTCACGGTCTGGGCACGCCGTGCCGAAGTGCTCGAGCCGTTCCTCGCCGCGGGCGCGAGCGCAGCGGCGAGCGTGGCGGCACTCGCCGCGCAGTGCGACCTGGTCGGCATCTGCGTCGTCGATGATGCCGGGGTCGCCGCCATCTGCCGCCAGCTCATTCCCGCCATGCGTCCGGGCAGCCTCATCGCCATTCACTCGACGATCCTTCCCGAGAGCGCCGTCGCGCTCGCCGCGCAATGCGCCGAGCGCGGCATTGCCCTGATCGACGCCCCCGTCAGCGGTGGCGCCCCTGCTGCCGCGGCCGGCGCGCTCACCGTCATGTGTGGCGGGTCAGCGGCCGCCTTCGCGGCGGCGAAGCCCGTGTTCGAATGCTTCGGCAAGCTGATCGTGCGCGTGGGCGATGTGGGCGCGGGCCAGCGCGCAAAGCTGGTCAACAATGCCCTGATGGCCGCGAACATGGGCCTGGCGCATGCCGCCCTCGGCGCCGCGGCCGCACTCGGCATCGAGCGCGAGGCACTCGTCGAACTGATCAAGCAAAGCAGTGGCCGCAGCTTCGGCTTCGAGGTCTACGCCCGCCTGCCCGCGCCGGCCGCCTTCTCGCACGGCGCAGCGTTGCTGGTGAAGGACGTGAACCTGCTGAAGCGCGTCCTTCCCGAGGAGCAGGGCGCGGAGACGCTGCGCGCTGCGGCATCCAACTTTCTCGCGGCCGCAACCGGCGGCTGACCCGGAGCAATCGACATGAGCTTCACCATGGAGCAGTTCCGCCTCGCCGGCAAGGTTGCCATCGTCACCGGCGCAGGGGGGCGCGGCAACAGCATCGGTCGCGCCTATGCCCTGGGTCTGGCAAACGCGGGCGCCGCGGTGGTCGTCGCCGACATCAACGAGCAAGGCGCGGGAGCGGTCGCCGCTGAAATCAACGCAGCGGGTGGCACTGCCATCGGCGTGCGCGTGGACATCACCGACCCGGCCTCGGCAACGGCCATGGTCGATGCCGCGACGACGGCCTTCGGCGGCGTGGACATCCTGGTCAACAATGCCGCGCTCATGGCAGAGCTCGGCATGCTGCATGTCGCCGACGTGTCGCTGCAGGAGTGGAACCGCATACTGAACGTGAACCTGACCGGCGCGCTGATCTGCGCCCAGGCGGTGATTCCTTCGATGCGCGCGCGCGGCGGCGGCCGGATCGTCAACCAGACTTCGGGCGGCGCCTTTCCGGCGACTTCGATCTACGGCATCGGCAAGCTGGCGCTGGTCGGCCTCACGACCACGCTGGCCAAACAGCTCGGCAAGGAAGGGATCAACGTCAACGCCATCGCGCCGGGCAATGTCACCTCGGACGCAGGCAGGATGCTGGTGCCCGAGGAATCGCCGTTCATCAAGTTCCTGGAAATGACCGTCGCCTCGCGCCCGCGCGGCTCACCGGAGGAACTGGTCGGCGCGCTGCTGCTGCTGTGTTCGGACGCGGGTGCGTGGATCACCGGCCAGGTGATCCACATCGACGGCGGCTGGGTGATCCGGCCCTAGCTCTCGCGAGGGGGCCGTCATGCAGTGCGCGTTGCATCGGGTCGCCGTCAGGGTTCGAACGCCGTCAGGTAGCGCTCGACAAGGGCGCGCATGCTGGCGTAACTGCGGGTGATCCCCAGCGACTTTTCGAGCGCCATTCCCCGCGCGATGGATTCGAGGGCGACCGCCAGGGGCTCCGGCGGGTACTCGTCGAGGTCAAAGCCCGCCGACTGCAACACCTGCTTGAACACTTCGGTCTGCATGCTGCGCATCCGTCGATTGAGACGGATGATCTCGGCACCGATGTTCTTGCGATGGTTGGCGAGCGCGAGGAACTCGGTGGTCAATGCCGCCGCCTCCGGGTTGCTACTGATCTCCCACAACCCGCGCAGCGGCTTGTCCGAAGCCAGGGCGCGGGCGAAGTGAATCAGGTAATTGTCAGCCAAACCCTGCAAAAGCGCGAGAAACAGGTCGTCCATGGTGCGGAAATAGTAGTGGACCAACTGGGGCTTCAGCCCGGCCCGCTCCGCGACACGTCGCGACGTCACGGCCGCGTACCCTTCCTCGCGCATGACCTGTTCGGCTGCTTCCAGCAGCGCCTGCCGGGTTTTGGAACTCTCCGTCCCGAGTCTGCGCTCTGACACCGACTGGATACCCCTTGGCTGTCGTTTGTTAAACCAGGTTATTAACTGTGCGTCTGCATAGCATACCATGCTGCTCCTGAATGTGTGGTGCAGGATCTGGTCGCTCCACGCCGCACATCAACTCCTCCTCGATCGAGCCGCAATGACTGATTTGATTGCGCATACTTGTGCTTTATCCAACCTGTCTCCGGCTTTCAGGCGGTGACTCATGCCACCCGCCCCGCGTGAGAAAGCAGCGGACAGGCCATGGGGGTTTCAATTCAAAATGCTATGCAGTATCTTAGCATTTGCAAGTGCGACACGGGCACTCCAGTGCAGCATGCGTTTCCAACCCGTTCGACGAGGGAGTCGCTGGTCATGGAGGTCGGGCGCGTGGGCAAGCCGCGGATGTACGGCGTGCGGCTGAGATACAACTTCTGAACGCGATGTCGTGGCTGCTCCGCCGGACAGCGGCCAATACAAAACCGAACGTTACGAGTCAGTACAGGAAGCAGAAATGTCAAAAGTTATAGTGATCGATAGAAGCGGTGTGGAAGAAGCGCTGGACATTCGTCCCGACCTCACGCTCATGCAGACCATTACCGACGCGGGAATCAGTGATCTGCTCGCGCTGTGCGGAGGCGTTTGCTCCTGCGCGACCTGCCACGTGTATGTCGAGGGGAGTCCGGCTGACGCGCTCACGCCAATGAGCGACGACGAATCCAGTCTTCTCGACGGCAGCAGTCATCGCCAGGCGAACTCGCGGCTGTCCTGCCAGATCCGGATGTCGGCTGCACTCGACGGGTTGCGCGTCACGATCGCACCCGAGGACTGAAACACCTGCCCTTGCACCGTCGTCCACCGGAACATCCCCGACAGCGTCGGTGGCCGACATCGCACAAGGAGAGAATCATGACGACCCAGGCCCTCGCGGAGCGCGATTACTTCACCGATCCCTCCGTCCTGCTCGATCCCTACCGGTATTTCGAGGAGATGCGCCCTCGCGGCCCGGTCTGCCAGCTGCAGACCCACGACTGCCTGCTGGTGACCGGCTTCGAGGAATGCCTGGAGGTGCTCAGGAATCCAACCGACTTCTCCTCGCTGAACTCGTTGGCCAGCTCGGCATTTCCGCTGCCGTTCAAGCCCGAGGGGACGGATATCAGCGCCCAGCTCGAGGCCCATCGCGACCGGTATGTGGGCGGGAATCTGGTGGTCACCTATGACGACGCCCGTCACAATAATGTCCGCTTCCTGGTCAGCCGCGTGTTCACCCCGTCGCGGCTGAAGGCCAACGAAGCGTTCATGCGCGACTACGCCGACCAGATCGTCAGGCGGGTGGTAGCCGATGGAAAATGTGATCTGGTGGGGCATATTGCCACGCCCTACGTGACCATGGTGATCGCCAATCTGCTCGGCGTTCCCGCCGATGATCGGGTGCTGTTCGAGGAGCAGATCGCGCGGGGACAGACGGTCGGCAGCATCGAGAATCCCGACAGCCCGACCGACACGTCCGCGCTGGAGTTCATGGCGGGTTTTTTTGTCCGCTATCTCCAGGATCGCGCGGCGAACCCGGGCAGCGATCTGCTGTCCGAATTCGTCACGGCAACGTATCCCGACGGGGCAAAACCCGACCTGGTGGAGCTCGTCAGCCTGGCCGTCTTCATGTTTGCCGCCGGCCAGGACACCAGCGCCAAGCTGCTCGGCAACTCCATGCGCTATATCGTGGACGTACCCGGCCTGCAGCAGCAGTTGCGCGACGACCGCCAGCTGATCCCCTGGATGATCGAGGAGGTTCTTCGCCTCGAGGGCTCCAGCAAGGCCACGCACCGGGTGGCTCGTCGGGACACCACGATCGGCGGCGTGAAAGTGCCCGCGGGCAAGGCGGTTATCGTCGCCCTTGCTGCCGGCAACCGCGACCCGCGTCGCTGGGGCGACGATGCGAACGAATTCAGGCTCAAGCGACCGGGAATCCGCGAGCACATCGCGTTCGGCCGGGGCGTACACACCTGCGCCGGCGCCCCGCTCGCGCGGGCCGAGGTCGCCACCATCCTGAATCGCTTTTTCGATCACACGCGCGATATCGCCATCTCCGAGGCCATGCACGGCAAAAGGGGGGCGCGCCGCTACCAGTTCGAACCGTCCTTCATCATCCGGGGACTGGAAAACCTGCATCTCGAGCTGACGCCGGCGTGAGGAAGCACCGGTAAGCGCCATGAGCGCAAGGCGAACGGCCCGCACCGCTTGATGCAGGTCATCGTTCCGGGGTAGGTTTTCACCGAACATGCCCGCGCCTCATGCAGACGGTGACCCCATGGACGACAAGCCCGACAGCGCGCCGTTGCGCCAGTTGCACGAAATGCGCGAGCGTTCGCTGCAGGGCGGTGGCCCCGAGCGCATCGAGCAGCAACACGCCAGGGGCCGCCTCACGGCGCGCGAGCGCCTCGCGCTGCTGCTGGATGCGGGCTCCTTCCAGGAACTCGGCGCGCTGGCCACGCACAACGTCAGCGACTTCGGGCTCGAGCAGCAGCGCTATCCCGGCGACGGCATCGTCACCGGTTTCGGCAAGATCAGCGGCCGGCGCGTCGCGGTCTTCGCGCACGACTTCACGGTGCTGGGCGGCTCATTCTCCGAGGTGCAGTCGCGCAAGATCTGTCGCATCCAGGATCTCGCGCTGGAGAGCGGCATCCCGCTGATCGGACTGAACGACTCGGGCGGCGCACGCATCCAGGAGGGCGTGCGCAGCCTGGCGGCCTACGGCGAAGTCTTCGTGCGCAACGTGATGGCTTCGGGCGTGATCCCGCAGATCTCGCTCATCCTGGGGCCCTGCGCGGGCGGTGCGGTGTATTCCCCGGCGCTGACCGACTTCGTGGTGATGGCCGGGGGCTCGACCATGTTCCTTACCGGGCCGGAGGTGGTGCGCTCGGTGACCGGCGAGCAGATCAGCGCGCAGGATCTCGGCGGCGCGGCGGTGCACATGGGGCGCAGCGGCGTCGCCCACCTGTCGGCGGCCGACGACGCCTCGGCGCTGGAGCTGGTCAAGCAACTTTTGGGCTACCTGCCGCAGAACAACAGCGAGGACCCGCCCCCGATCACCCCCTACGATCCGGCCGAGCGAATGGACGCGGCGCTGGACTGCATCGTCCCGGAGACGGAGAGCCAGGCCTACGACATGCGCGACGTGCTGGGACATGTATTCGATCGCGCCAGCGTACTGGAACTGCAGCCCGATTACGCCCCCAACGCCCTGGTCGCCTTTGCGCGGCTCGACGGTTTCCCGGTCGGCGTGGTGGCCAACCAGCCCGCGCACCTCGCCGGCGCGCTGGACATCGACGCCAGCGACAAGATCGCGCGCTTCATCCGCTGCTGCGACGCCTACAACATTCCGGTCGTCAGCTTCGTCGACTGTCCCGGCTTCCTGCCGGGCAGCGAACAGGAGTCGCGCGGCGTGATCCGCCACGGCGCCAAGATCATCTATGCCTATTGCGAAGCCACGGTGCCCAAGATCTCCATCGTCACGCGCCGCGCCATGGGCGGCGCCTACGTGGCCATGGGCAGCAAGCAGATGCGCACCGATCTCGCGTTCGCGTGGCCCACGGCCCAGATCGCGGTGATGGGCGCCGAGCCCGCGGTGCACGTGCTTTACCGCAAGGAGGTGCGCGAGGCACCCGATCCCGAGGCCAGGGTAGCCGAGCTGATGTCCGCCTACCGCGAGAAGTTCTTCAACCCCTACCGCGCGGCCGACCTGGGGCAGGTCGACGAGGTGATCGAGCCGCGCGAGACGCGCCCGCGGCTGATCCGCGCGCTGGAACTGCTGCGCACCAAGGTGCAGCAGTCGCCGCCGAAGAAACATGGCCTGCCGCCGAACTGAAGGAGGGTCGCACGATGGAGAACCTGGGCTGGGGACTGCAGACCACGCTGCTCGGCATGGGCCTGGTGTTCGCGATGCTGGCGCTGCTGTGGGGTCTGCTCGCGCTTTTGCTACGGCTCGACGGGCCGGCGCGGTCGCCGGTGCAGCCGCCGGTGCCCGCACCCGGTGACGTAGCGCCTGCCGATGGCATACCCGCGGCAGGCGTACCCGCGATGCCGGACCCCGCGCTGCGTGCGGCCATCACCGTGGCCGTGCTGTGGCATCGCCAGGTGTTGCGCGGCGAAGCCGCGCCGGCCGTGCGCCTCCACGCTCCCGGCGCCCTGCTGCACGCCTCGCGCTGGGTGGACGCCGGTCGCGTGCGGCAAAACCGTGTCTGGCGCAGGAACCGCTGAACCATGCACCGCTACACCATCGAGGTCGACGGCCGGCGTTTCGTCATCGATGTCGCGGAGCGCGGCGCCGAGCGCTTCGCCGTGCAGGTAGACGGCCAGTCCTTCGACGTCACCCTGGCGGGCCGCGAAGAACTCGGTGGCGAGGGTGCCGTGCGGCTCGTGCCGTCGGCGGCGCCAGCGGCCATGAACCTCACTGCGCCACCGGCACCGGCTGCGCCACCCGCCGCCGCGCACGATGGCGTGCTGCGCGCCCCCATGCCCGGCGTGATCCTGCGCGTGCTGGTCGCGCCCGGCGTATGCGTGAGCCGCGGCCAGGACCTGGCGGTGCTCGAGGCGATGAAGATGGAGAACATCATCCGCGCGCCGCAGGACGCCACGGTCGCCGAGGTCCTGGTCAGGCCCGGGCAGCATGTCAGCCACGGCACAGCCCTGCTGCGCCTCGAAGCGGCAACCCCATGAGCCTCGGCAATCTGTCCGCGCTGACGCAGGGCATGATGGCGGTCACGCCGCAGTCGCTGGTGATGATCGCGGTGGCGCTGGGCCTGCTGTACCTGGGCATTTCCCGCAAGTACGAACCGCTGCTGCTGCTGCCGATCGGTGCGGGCTGCCTGCTGGCGAACCTCCCGCTGTCGCCGCTGGTCGGGGAGGAAGGCTTGCTGAAGGTTCTCTACGAGATGGGCGTGGGCAACGAGATGTTCCCGCTGCTCATCTTCATCGGCATCGGTGCGCTGACCGACTTCGGCCCGCTGCTGGAGAATCCGCGCATGGTGCTGCTGGGCGCGGCCGGACAGTTCGGCATCTTCGCGGTGCTGCTGCTGGCGCTGCTGCTGGGTTTCTCCCGCGAGGAGGCGGCCTCCATCGGCATCATCGGGGCCATCGACGGCCCCACCTCGATCTATGTCAGTGGCATCCTCGCGCCGCACCTGCTGGGTCCGATCACGGTGGCCGCCTACAGCTACATGGCGCTGGTGCCCATCATCCTGCCGCCGATCATGAAGCTGCTGACCACGCCGCGCGAGCGGCGCATCCGCATGGCCTACAGCACGCGCGCGATCAGCCGCCGCACGCGGGTGCTGTTCCCGATCGTCGTGACGCTGGTGGCGGGCACCCTGGTGCCCTATGCCACGCCGCTGATCGGCATGCTGATGCTGGGCAACCTGATGCGGGAATCCGGCGTGGTGGAGCGGCTCACGAAGGCTTCCTCGGAGGAGCTCGCCAACGTGGTCACGCTGTTCCTCGGGCTCGCCATCGGTTCGACCATGGTGGGGGCCGAGTTCCTGAAGCTGTCCACGCTGGCGATCCTGGTGCTGGGCATCATCGCCTTCGCGCTGGATGCGGTGGCGGGCGTGATGTTCGCCAAGGGACTCAACCTGGTCAGCAAGGGACAGTTCAACCCCCTGATCGGCGCCGCCGGCATCAGCGCCTTCCCGATGGCCGCGCGCGTGGTGCACAAGGTGGCGCAGGAGGAGGACTTCGAGAACTACCTGCTGATGCACGCGATGGGCGCGAACGCGGCCGGCCAGATCGCCAGTGTGGTCGCCGGCGGCGTGCTGCTGGCGCTGATGGGCGCGTCCTGAACCCCCCCCGGGCCCGCGGCCCCCCCCCCCCCCCCCCCCCCCCCCCCCCCCCCCCCCCCCCCCCCCCCCCCCCCCCCCCCCCCCCCCCCCCCCCCCCCCCCCCCCCCCCCCCCCCCCCCCCCCCCCCCCCCCCCCCCCCCCCCCCCCCCCCCCCCCCCCCCCCCCCCCCCCCCCCCCCCCCCCCCCCCCCCCCCCCCCCCCCCCCCCCCCCCCCCCCCCCCCCCCGCCCCCCCCCCCCCCCCCCCCCCCCCCCCCCCCCCCCCCCCCCCCCGCCCCCCCCCCCCCCCCCCCCCCCCCCCCCCCCCCCTCCCCCCCCCCCCCCCCCCCCCCCCCCCCCCCCCCCCCCCCCCCCCCCCCCCCCCCCCCCCGCGCCCCCCCCCCCCCCCCCCCCCCCCCCCCCCCCCCCCCCCCCCCCCCCCCCCCCCCCCCCCCCCCCCCCCCCCCCCCGGGGCCGTGGGCCCCCGCCCCCCCGCCCCGGGGCCTGCCCCCCGTGTCCCCCCCCCCCCCCCCCCCCCCCCCCCCCCCCCCCCCCCCCCCCCCCCGGGCCCCCCCCCCCCCCCCCCCCCCCCCCCCCCCCCCCCCCCCCCCCCCCGCCCCCCCCCCCCCCCCCCCCCCCGGCCCCCCCCCCCCCCCCCCGGGTCCCCCCCCGCCCCCCCCCCCCCAACCCCCCCCCCCCCCCCCCCCCCCCCCCCCCCCCCCCCCCCCCCCCCCGCCCCCCCCCCCCCCCCCCCCCCCCCCCCCCCCCCCCCCCCCCCCCCCCCCGCGCCCCCCCCCCCGCCCCCCCCCCCCCCCCCCCCCCCCCCCCCCCCCCCCCCCCCCCCCCCCCCCCCCCCCCCCCCCCCCCCCCCCCCGGTCCCCCCCCCCCCCCCCCCCCCCCCCCCCCCCCCCCCCCCCCCCCCCCCCCCCCCCCCCCCCCGCGCCCCCCCCCCCCCCGCCCCCCCCGGTTTCCCCCCCCCCCCCCCCCCCCCCCCCCCCCCCCCCCCCCCCCCGCCCCCCCCCCCCCCCCCCCCCCCCCCCCCCCCCCCCCCCCCCCCCCCCCCCCCCCCCCCCCCCCCCCCCCCCCCCCCCGGGCCCCCCCCCCCCCGGTGTCGCCCCCCCCCCCCCCCCCCCCCCCGGGCGCCGCCCCCCCCCCCCCCCCCCCCCCCCCCCCCCCCCCCCCCCCCCCCCCCCCCGGCCCCCCCCCCCCCCCCCCCCCCCCCCCCCCCCCCCCCCCCCCCCGCGGCCCCCCCCCCCCCCCCCCCCCCCCCCCCCGGGGACGCCCCCCCCCCCCGGGCCCCCCCCCCCCGCCCCCCCCCCCCCCCCCCCACCCCCCCCCCCCCCCCCCCCCCCCCCCCCGGGGCCCCCCCCAGCCCCCGGCCTCCCGCCCCCCCCCCCCCCCCCCCCCCCCCCCCCCCCGCCCCCTCCCCCCCCCCCCCCCCCCCCCCCCCCGGCCCCCCCCCCCCCCGCCCCCCCCCCCCCCCCCCCCCCCCCCCCCCCCCCCCCCCCCCCCCCCCCCCCCCCCCCCCAACCCCCCCCCCCCCCCCCCCCCCCCCCCCCCCCCCTCCCCCCCCCCCCCCCCCCGCGGGCGGCCGCCCCCCCCCCCCCCGCGGGCCCCGGGCGGGGGGGGGGGGCCTTTTTTTTTTTTTTTCCGTGGCCCCGTCCCCCTTGGAAGTCGCGCCGGGCCGCCCCGCGGCCCCGCCGCGGACAACCCCCCCCCAACGCCCCCATCGCCCGCACGATGGCGCGGTCACGGCGGCAGGACCGGCAGACGCACCCCGGGCCGTGAATATGACCGACTCCATCGGCGCAGCGATACGATAGAATTCCCCGTTCAGCCCGCAGGCCCCATTGCCGATGTCGAATGATAACGTCGTAGAAATAGAGAATCTCTCGTTCAGTTATTCCTCCGGCCGCCAGGTGCTCTCCAAGATCAACCTGCAGATCCCGCGTGGTCGCGTGATCGGCATCATGGGCCAGAGCGGCTGCGGCAAGACCACGCTGCTGCGCATGATCGGCGGCGCCCTCAAGCCCTCGCAGGGCGAGGTACGGGTATTCGGGCAGGCCATCAGCCAGCTCGACCAGGAGCGGATCTACGCCATGCGCCGGCGCATGAGCATGCTGTTCCAGTTCGGCGCGCTGTTCACCGACATGTCGAGCTTCGAGAACGTGGCATTCCAGATGCGCGAGCACACCAGGCTCGAGGAATCCATGATCCGCGACCTCGCGCTGATGAAGCTGCACGCGGTGGGCCTGCGCGGCGCTGCAGACCTGATGCCCTCGGAGCTCTCGGGCGGCATGGCGCGACGCGTGGCGCTGGCGCGCGCGATCGCGCTCGATCCGGAACTGATGATGTTCGACGAGCCTTTCGCCGGCCTCGACCCGATCTCCCTGAGCGTGATCGGCCAGCTGATCCGCAAGCTCAACGATGCCCTCGGTGCAACCTCGATCATCGTGACGCACGACATCCAGGAATCGCTGAAAATCGTGGACTACATCTATTTCGTGGCCGACGGCCGCGTGATCGCCGAAGGCAGCGCCGAGGAGGTCAAGGCCTCGCTGGAGCCCTACGTGCACCAGTTCGTCTGGGGCGAGGCGGACGGCCCCGTGCCTTTCCACTACCCTGCCGCGGACTACGTCGCGGACCTGCTGCGGGGCAAACGCGCATGACGAAGCCGACCTCGTTTCCCGTCCTGCGCGCGATCGGCGCCCGCACCATCGATTCACTCTGGCGCCTGGGCTTCGCCACCCGGTTCCTGCTGGCTACGCTGCGACACACCCCGGAGGCATTCCGCCGTTTCGGGCTCACGGTGCGCGAGATCTACTTTGCCGGCGTGCTGTCGCTCACGATCATCCTGGTCTCCGGACTCTTCGTGGGCATGGTGCTGGGCCTGCAGGGCTACGATACCCTCTCCCGCTTCGGCTCCTCGGAAGCCCTCGGCGTGCTGGTGGCGCTGTCGCTGGTGCGCGAACTCGGTCCCGTGGTGGCGGCCCTGCTGTTCGCCAGCCGCGCCGGGAGCGCGATCACGGCCGAGATCGGCCTGATGAAGGCAACCGAGCAGCTCGAAGCCATGGAGATGATGGCCGTCGATCCGATCGCGCGCGTGGTGGCGCCGCGCTTCTGGGGTGGCGTGATCTCGATGCCGCTGCTGGGCGCGCTGTTCACCGCCACCGGCATCATAGGCGGCTACCTGGTCGGCGTGGTCATGATCGGCGTAGACCCGGGCCAGTTCTGGTCCCAGATGCAGGCCGCTGTGGACGTGCGCGATGACGTGTTCAACGGCGTGATCAAGAGCTTCGTGTTCGGCATCGCGGTGACCTGGATCGCGGTGTTCGAGGGCTACGAGGCCCCGCCGACCGCCGAGGGGGTCTCCAGGGCCACCACGCGCACCGTCGTGACCTCCGCGCTGGTCATCCTGGCGCTGGATTTCATACTCACTGCATTCATGTTTCACGGGATACGCTAGAAAGTCATGAACCGCACGACCATAGATCTCTGGGTGGGCATCTTCGTGGCCTTGGGCGCCGTAGCGCTGGTGTTCCTGTCGCTCCAGGTCGCGAGCATGACCAGCGGCACGCGCGGCGCAACCTATGAACTCGAGGCCAGCTTCCTCGACATCGGGGGCTTGAAGGTGAAGGCGCCGGTCAAGAGTGCCGGCGTGGTGGTCGGTCGCGTCACCGATGTGCGCCTGGACAAGGACACCTTCGAGGCCGTCGTCAAGGTCCGCATAGAAGAGCGCTACCAGTTCCCCACCGACTCGATTGCACGAATCCTGACCTCCGGTGTACTCGGCGACCAGTACATCGGTATCGAACCCGGCAACGAGATGGACAACCTGCAGGACGGGGGCACGATCGAGGAAACCAAGGAGGCCTTCGTCCTGGAGAAGCTGATATCGAGGTTCGTGGTCAGCGCAACCTCGGGCGGGGACAAGAAGGACGACGAGGAGTAAAACACCATGCACCATGACGCAACACGCTCCCTGCGCCGCTGGACAGGCGCTCTTTCGGTCCTGCTGATCGCACTGGCGCTGGCGCTGCCCGCGAGCGCCGCCACCGAGGAACCCGATGCGCTGGTCAAGCGCGTCAGCGAGGAAGTGCTGCAGATCCTGAAGGAAAACCAGGACAACCCCGGAGGGGCCAAGGTCCAGGCACTGGTCAAGGAAAAGGTGCTGGGGCATTTCGATTTCGCGCGCATGGCCGCGCTGGCGGCGGGACTCAGCTGGCGCAAGGCGACGCCGGAGCAGAAGACCGAACTGACAGATCAGTTCCGCACGCTGCTGGTGCGCACCTACGCCTCGGCGCTCGGCAAGTTCAAGGGCCAGACGCTGGAGTTCGATCCGCAACGCAAGTCCGAGGACCAGCGCAAGGCCATCGTGCGCTCGCGGCTGCTGCAGCCGGGCGTGGAGGCGATCACGGTAGATTACAAGATGGTCGCCGCCAGCAGCGGCTGGAAGGTCTACGACGTCTCGGTCGACGGCGTCAGCCTGGTGACCACGTACCGCGATGCCTTCGCCGAGGAAGCGCGCGCCAACGGCGTCGACGGCCTGATCCGGATGCTGAGCGACAAGAACGCTGCGCTGGCCAGCGACAAGGCGGCCTGAGCATGCGCCACGACGGCGATACCCTGCACCTCGAGGGACCGGTGACGATGGAAACCGTACCCGCGCTGCTCACCGGGGCCCGCGCGGCCTGCCGCAGCGGCGCCACACGCGTCGACTTCGCAACCGTGACCGAGGTCGACTCCGCCGCGATCGCGCTGGCGCTGGAGCTCAAGCGCGACGCGCGCGAGCGCCAGGCCGCCCTCTCCTTCCTGAACCTGCCGCCCGGACTGCACAAACTGGTGGAACTCTACGACGTCGGCGAACATCTGGCCGGCTGAGCGCCGGCAGGACTCACAGACGCTCGGGCAGGTGCTGGCGGATCTCGGCGACCGTGTGCTTCACCAGGTTTTTCACCACCTCGCCCGCGACGACTGCACGGGTGCCCGCATCGAGATCCTCGCGCAATGCACCCAGCACGTGCGGGTCTGCCACCAGGTAGATCCGCTCGCAGTGTCCCGTATGGTGCGCCGCGTTGACTGCAACCGCCACCGCGCGCACGTGCCGAGCCAGCGCTTCCTCCTTCCGACCCTGTTCGTTGCCCAGGGCATGGCCGGCACCGCCGGCCACGCCGCTGAAGCTCCCCTGGCGATCGCTCTCCAGGTCGCCGCGATGGCGCCGCCCCGACGGGTTCAGCAAATCCTCCCGCTCGACCAGCATTGCGCATGCCCCCGCATCGGTTTCGAATATGCGCGCGGCGTCGTGGCTCGCGACAACGATCATGATCTTGCCCATACAGTAACTCCCTGTGCTGAATTGCCCGAAACTGCCGCTGCATCCTGGACCCGTGGTGCCCCCGCGCTGCTTGCGAGCGCGTCCTCGTGCCGCGAACGAACCCATTCGAGGAAGCGGTGCACCGCGTCGATGGCGTTTTCGGTGCGCGGCGTATGCATGAAATCAAAGCCGTGCTCGGCGCCCGGAAGCTCCACGAACACCACCGGATTGCGCGAGGTGCGCCGCAGGCGCTGCACGAAGGTACGTGCGTCGGCAATGGGGGCCAGGCTGTCGAGCTCCCCGTGCAGGAGCATGAACGGCGGCGCGTCCTCGTGGATCTGCGCCACCGGCGAGGCCAGGTCCCACAGCGCGGGATCCTGTTCCGGTGTGGCATGCATCACGCGATCCTCCAGGAACCCGCGGATCACGGCGCCATTGGGGTGCTGGTCGTAGCGCGTGAGGAAGTCGTAGACGCCGTAGAACGGCACGCAGGCCTGCACCGAGGTATCGACGCCCGGATCGTCACGCTGCAGCTCGGGACGGTTGGCCGTGAGGCCCATCAGCGCCGCCAGGTGCCCGCCGGCGGAGCCCCCGGTAACCGCGACGAAACCGGTATCCATGCCGTAGCCGGCGCCGTGCCGGCGCACCCAGGCCAGCGCGCGCTTGCAGTCCTCGAGATGGGTCGGGAAGCCCACGCTGGGGCTCAGGCGGTAATTCACTGACACGCAGATCCAGCCCTTGCTCGCGAGCAGCCACATCAGAGGCAGCGCCTGCTGTGCCTTGTGGCCGATCACCCACGCGCCGCCATGGATCTGCAGCAGCACCGGACAGCCTTGCGGCGGGATCACGGCAGGACGGTAGATATCGAGCGTCTGCCGCACACCGCCCGGCGCATAGGAAATGCCGCGGATGACCTCGACCCCCGGACGTTTCATCGCGAAGGGATGACGCCAGTCGGCGAAGACCGGCGCGGCGCGCAGCCCGGCGGCCAGGCGCGGCGCGATCGCCTGCCGGTAATCGGCACCGAGGCCGGCCTGCAGTGCGTCCTCCACCGTCCCCCCGGAGTCGAGCGAACACCTCAGGCACCACAACACACCCAGCCAGCTCGCCATCAGCAGCAGCAGCGCGATGACGCCGAGCATGCTGCCCAGCGCACCGCAGAGCACCAGCAGCAACGTGAGTGGAACCTGCAGCGCCAGCCGCATCCAGGGCAGCTCCGTCGTGTGCACCGCGATGGCGAAGCTGGCCCACGGCGCGCTGCGCACCCGCGCGCTGCGCGGCCTGAACACACAGTACATCGAGATCACACCGAACAGCGCGAGCAGCGCCAGCAGCCAGTCCATTGCGCGAATTTCCCCCGCAGCGATTCAGCGTTCGCCGCGCAACGGTGGCGCGGCGTGCGGGATTATGCACGTATCGGGGGCGGGAAAGAACGCTGCGCGCCCGGGTTCGGGCGCCGCACCGCACATCGCGCGTATCGCGCTGGATCGCGGGCATGGCCCGCTCCTACTCGACGAAGGCGCGCTCGATCACGTAATGCGCCGGCTCGCCGTGACGCGCTTCCGCGAAGCCGCGCGCCGCGAGGATCGCGCCCAGGTCCTTCAGCATCGAGGGGCTGCCGCACAGCATGAACCGGTCGTCCGCGAGGTTGGGCGCGGGCAGGCCGAGATCGCCGAACAACTTGCCGCTCGTGATCAGGTCGCTGAGCCGGCCCTGGTTGCGGAACGGCTCGCGCGTCACGGTGGGGTAGTACCGCAGCTTCTCGCGTACCGCGTCGCCGAAGTACTCGTTCTGCGGCAGTTCCCGCGTGACGTGGTCGCTGTAGGCGAGCTCGGAGACCGTGCGCACGCCGTGCGTGAGGATCACGCGCTCGAAGCGCTCGTAGGTCTCGGGATCGCGGATGATGCTGAGGAACGGCGCCAGGCCCGTTCCGGTGCCGAGCAGGTACAGGTTGCGCCCCGGCAGCAGGTTGTCCAGCACCAGGGTACCGGTGGGCTTGCGGCTCACCAGGATCGCGTCGCCTTCGCGCAGGTGCTGCAGGCGCGAGGTCAGCGGGCCGTCCTGCACCTTGATGCTGAAGAACTCCAGTTCCTCTTCGTGGTTCGCGCTGACGATGCTGTAGGCACGCACCAGCCGGCGGTTCCCGACTTCGAGGCCGATCATCGTGAAGTGCCCGTTGCGATAGCGAAAGCCGCTGTCGCGCGTCGTGGTGAAGCTGAACAGGTTATCGTTCCAGTGACGCACGCCCGTGACCGTCTCGACATTGAAATTGCTCATGGCGCTCTCCCGTTGGCGGCCCGCACCGTGCGGGCCAACTCGACGGGTGCCACTCTAGGATTCGCGCCATATATCGGTAAAATGGTTTTTATCCATATCAATAATCGGATCTACCGATAATGAAATATTCCCTGCGCCAACTCGAGGTATTCCTGGCCACCGCGCGCGCGCAGACGCTCAGCCACGCCGCACAGGAGCTGGCGATGTCGCAATCCGCCGCCAGCGACGCGCTCGCCCGGCTCGAACAGCAGTTCGACGTGCGGCTGTTCGACCGCATCGGCAAGCGCCTGCAGCTGAACGAGACCGGCCGCAGCCTGCTGCCCGCCGTCGAGGAACTGCTGGTGCGCGCGCGCGAACTGGAACGCGTGCTCGGACGCAAGGATACCGCCGGCTCGCTGGCGGTCGGCGCCACGCTCAGTATCGGCAACTACCTCGCGGTGCCGATCATGCTGCGTTACATGCACGAGAACCCCGGCGCACGCGTGACGCTGGACGTGGCGAACACCGCGACCATTGGGCAGAAGATCGCACGCTTCGAACTCGACGTCGGGCTGATCGAGGGCGAGATCCGCCATCCGGATCTGGAGCTGGCCCCGTGGCGTGACGACGAACTGGTGGTCTTCTGCGCGCCGCAGCATCCGCTGGCCAAACGCCGGCGACTCGGCGAGCGCGAGCTGCTGGCGGCGCAGTGGATCCTGCGCGAGCCGGGCTCCGGCACACGTCAGGCCTTCGACCGCGCCATGCACGGCCTGCTGGCGCAGCTCGACGTGCTGCTGGAACTGCAGCACACCGAGGCCATCAAGCGCGCCGTCGAGAGCGGCATCGGCATCGGCTGCCTGTCGCGCGCGACGATGCAGGAGGCCTTCCAGCGCGGCAGCCTGGTGCCGCTTGCCGTGCCGGGCCGGGATTTCACGCGGCAGTTCTACATCGTGCTGCACCGGCGCAAGTACCGCAGCGCAGGCATACGACGATGGGTCGAGCTGTGCCGCGCAATCACGTAAGTCAGGCTGAAGCCCGACCCACGCTATGAATCCAGCAGCTCGATCCAGTGCAGCACGGGAAGGTCTGACCTTGCCTGCAGGTGATTCAGGCAGCCGATATTCGCGGTGGCGATGAATTCGGGTCGCCCGGCCTGCAATGCCCGGAGCTTGTCGTCACGCAGGCGCTGCGAGAGTTCGGGCTGCAGCAGCGAGTAGGTGCCGGCGGAACCGCAGCACAGATGCGCATCCGCCACCGGCATGATCTCGCAGCCGGCGCGCAGCAGCAGGCCCTCCACCACCCCGCCCAGCTTCTGGCCGTGCTGCAGCGTGCACGGGCACTGGAATGCCACGCGCGGGCCACCCGCCTGCGGTGCGAGTGACCGTCCTTCCACCGCGATTATCTCCGCGAGGTCCTTCGTCGCCGCCGACACGCGCGCGGCCTTCGCCGCGTAGGCCGCATCGTGGCGCAAGAGGTGAGCGTAGTCCTTCACCATCACGCCGCAGCCGCTCGCGGTCATCACGATGGCCTCGGCGCCCTGCTCCAGCAGCGGCCACCAGGCGTCGATGTTGCGCCGGGCGAAGTCGAGCGCCTCGTCCTGCGCATCCAGGTGCTGCGACAGCGCGCCGCAGCAGCCCGCCCGCGGCACGCGCAGCAGGCTGATGCCCAGGCGATGCAGCACGCGCGCCGCCGCGGCATTGATGCGTGGCGCGAGCGCGGGCTGCACGCAGCCATCCAGCACCAGCATGCGTCGCGCATGCACCGGCGCGGGCCACGCGCCCGGATTGCGACGCCGCGGAATCGTTGCTCGCAGCGCGCGTGGCAACAGCGCGCGCACCGAGCGCCCGGCGCCCAGCAGCGCGCCGAATATGCGGCGATCCGCCATCGCGCGGCGCAGCGCCCAGCGCTGCAGGCGCTGCGCTGGCGACCTGCCGATGCGCGCATGCGCGACCTTGCGTCCGATATCGAGCAATCGACCGTATTCCACCCCCGAGGGACATGTCGTTTCGCAGGCGCGGCAGCTCAGGCAGCGGTCGAGGTGCATCCGCGTCACCGTCGTGGCCGCGGCGCCCCCGAGCATTTCCTTGATCAGGTAGATGCGTCCGCGCGGGCCATCGAGTTCGTCCCCGAGCAACTGGTAGGTCGGACAGGTCGCGGTGCAGAAGCCGCAGTGCACGCACTTGCGCAGGATCGCCTGCGCCGCCTCGCCATCGGGGGTGTCGCGGATGAAATCGGCGAGCGGTGCTTCCATCGTGTCTCAACGCCTCGTCACAGCCACGGATACATGCGCCCCGGGTTGAGGATTCCTTCGGGGTCGAAGGCCTGCTTCAGGCGCCGGTGCAGTTGCGCCAGGCCGGGCGCGAGGGGATGAAAGACTTCCGCGTTCGCCGCATCGCCGCCGCGATACAGCGTCGCGTGCCCGCCCGTGGCGCTGACAGCCGCGCGCACCACCGCGGCATCGCGCGCTGTACGCAGCCAGCGCAGGGCGCCGCCCCACTCGATGAACTGCTCGCCGCCGAGGGCGAGCGGCGGCGTGGCCGGGGGCAGCGACAGCCGCCACAGCGCACCGGGCGCGCGGAAGAACGCCAGCGTCTGGTCGCGCACGGCCTTCCAGTACGCCGCGGCATCGTCCACGATCTCGCCGCCCAGCGTGGTGGCGGCCGCTCTCACCGCGCTCTCGGTGCCGCTGAGGCGCAGGCGCAGCCGCTCGCCGTCGTGACTCGAAGCCGACAGCGGCAACGGGGTGCCGGCCGTGCGGTTCATCGTCACGATCGCCTGCGCGGCGTCACAGGCGTGCTCGACGGTGATTTCGCACGGCGGCACCGGAAGCACCTTCAGCGAAATATCGAGCAGCACGCCCAGCGTGCCGAAGGCTCCGCACATCAGGCGCGACACATCGTAGCCGGCCACGTTCTTCATCACCTGCCAGCCGAAGCCGCGCAGCTCGCCGCGCCCGTTCACGCAACGCACCCCGAGCACGAAGTCGCGCGCCGCACCGGCATAGGGGCGCCGCGGGCCGGACATCGCGGCGGCGATCGCGCCGCCCAGCGTGGACGCCGCCCCGAAACGCGGCGGCTCGAAGGCGAGCATCTGTCCGCCGCTCCCGAGCAATGCCTCGATCCCGGCGAGCGGCGTGCCGGCGCGCGCCGTGAGCACCAGTTCTGCGGGTTCCCACGCGACGACGCCGCGGTGCGCGGCCACGTCCAGGATTTCACCGTCCACCGCACGACCGTAGAAATCGCGCGTGCCGCCGGCGCGGATCGCGAGCGCGGTGCGTTCGCCGCTGGCAGCCGCGACGCGGGCCGAGATTTCCGCGCTGCAGTCACGATCGGCGCCCATGCTCAGAAGCGCTCCAGCTCGGGGTGCGCGAGCGTCCCCCCGTGCACGTGCATGCGACCGAACTCCGCGCAGCGCGCCAGCGTGGGCACCGCTTTCCCCGGGTTCAGCAGGCCGGCGGGATCGAAGGCCGCCTTCACGGCATGGAACTGCGCCAGTTCCGGCGCACGGAACTGCACGCACATCTGGTCGATCTTCTCGACACCCACGCCGTGCTCGCCGGTGATGGTGCCACCGCACGCCACGCAGAGCTCGAGAATGCGCGCCCCGAACGCCTCCGCGCGCTGCAGTTCGCCGGGCTGCGCGGCGTCGTACAGGATGAGCGGATGCAGGTTGCCGTCGCCGGCATGGAACACGTTCGCCACCGCGAGCCCGTGCTCCGCCGACATTTCGTTGATACGGCGCAGCACGTGCCCGAGCTGCGCACGCGGAATGGTGCCGTCCATGCAGTAGTAGTCGGGCGACAGCCGTCCCACCGCGGGGAATGCCGCCTTGCGCCCGGACCACAGCAGCGCCCGCTCGCGCTCGTCGCGCGCCACGCGCACTTGCTGCGCACCGCTTTCGCGCAGCAGTTCTTCGACACGGCGCGACTGTTCCGCGACCTCTTCCGCCGTGCCATCGAGCTCGCACAGCAGCAGCGCGGCGGCCTCGAGCGGGTAGCCCGCGTGCACGAAGCCCTCGGCCGCGCGCAGCGCCGGGTTGTCCATCATCTCGAGTCCGCCGGGCACGATGCCCCCGGCGATGATCGCCGCGACCGCGCTGCCCGCTCGCTCCACGTCGTCGAAGGCCGCCAGCAACAGGCTGGCGCTCGCGGGCCTGGCCAGCAGCCGCACCGTCACCTCGACGATGACCCCGAGCATACCCTCGGAGCCGCTCAGCAGCGCCAGCAGGTCGTAACCGGGCGCATCGAGGCTGGCCCCGCCGATGCTGAGACGCTCGCCATCCATGGTGACGATCTCGAGCGCGAGGACGTTGTGCACCGTGAGTCCGTACTTCAGGCAATGCACGCCGCCGGAATTCTCGGCCACGTTGCCGCCAATGGTGCAGGCGATCTGCGACGAGGGATCGGGCGCGTAGTACAGCCCCAAGTGTTCCACCGCCTGCGAGATCGCGAGGTTGCGCACGCCGGGCTGCACGCGCGCGGTGCGCGCGCGCGTATCGACGGCCAGGATACGGTTGAATCTGGCCAGGCTGAGCAGCACACCGTCGGGGAGAGGCAGCGCTCCCGCCCGAGAGCCCCGTGCCCGCCCCGCGCGCGACCACCGGCACGCCGCGCGTGCTGCACAGCCGCAGCACCGCCTGCACCTGCTCGACGGTGTCGGGCAGCACCACCACGAGCGGCCGGCGCCGGTAGGCGGAAAGGCCGTCGCACTCGTAGGGCGCCAGTTCCTCGTCACGTGCCAGCACCGAGGCGGGTGGCAGCAGCGCCCGGAGCGCGCGCAACAGGACATCGCGATCCACGCCTGCCTGCGCGCTGGCTCCCTGGGCAACTGATTGCATCGTTATTCCGTTCCTCCTGTCCCGCCGCATGCTAGCAAATGCCACCGCAGCCGTGTTGGCCGCGACCCGCCGCGGGAGCGGGGCCCTTGCGGCGTCGTGCATTCACCCAAACGAGCGATGCGCCTCGCGCCGGGCGGCGCATAATCGTCAGCGGGCACAGCGGTTGCCGATGCCATTGCACCACCATCGAAAAACATTGTTCGGTGATGGTATTATCCGGCGTCCGGGCGCACAGGAGCCGCAAATGGCCCGCCCCACGCCGTTTCACAACAAGACCTCGCCCGCGTGCGGGCAACACGGAGAGACCCATGCACCTAGGCTTCAGTTCCATGAACACCCTGTTCGATCCGCCACCGCCGGTGCTCGCGCGCTATCTTGAAGAGCGCGGCTTCGAGTCGCTGTGGTACGGCGAGCACAGCCACATCCCCTGTGCGCAGAAGACGCCCTACCCGGGTGGCGGCGAATTGCCGATGCCCTACAAGCACATGATGGATCCCTACGTGTCGCTGATGGCGGCGGCCGCGGCCACCACGAAACTGCGCCTCGGCACCGGCATCGCGCTGCTGATGGAGCGCGACGTGTTCTCGCAGGCCAAGACGATCGCCACGCTGGACCAGCTCTCGGGCGGGCGCGTGATCATCGGCACCGGCGTGGGCTGGAACCGGGAAGAGTTCAGCAACGTGAGCCAGCAGCCGTGGAACAAGCGCTACGGCGTGCTGCGCGAGACCGTCGCCGCGATGCGCGCGCTGTGGCGCGACGAGGAAGCCGGATACCGCGGCGAGTACCTCGATTTCGATCCGGTCTGGCTCTACCCGAAGCCCAAACAGGCCGGAGGACCCGCAATCATCTTCGGCGCCATGGGGGAAATCGGCGTCAAGCATACCGCGCAGTGGGCCGACGGCTGGTTCCCGGTCGACATCGCGATGCCCGACATTCCCGCCGCGATTGCCGCCTTCCGCCAGGCGGTACGCGATAACGGCCGTGATCCGGATGCGGTGCATATCACACTGCAGGCCATGGCCACACCCGACTTCGATACCCTGAAGCGCTACCGCGACCTGGGTATCCACCGCGTGAACGTCGGCGTGGCCATCGACATGTGGGACAAGCCCGAGCAGGTGCTGCCGATGATCGATCGCTTCGCGCCGGTGATCCCGCAACTGGCCGGCTGAGGCTCGAGCTGTACGCGTTGCCCTGTGTCGCAGGCATGACATCGGCAAGCGCCCTGCTCCCCGCCGTGGCGCAGGGCTCGAGGCTGCTCTCACGGCTTGATGGGACGCGCGGAGATCAATATGCTTATAAAGGGAAAGCTCATATGTTACTGAAGGGGATAGATGAATGATCGCATACCGGATGCGCAGGGCCACCCTGCACGCGTTGTTTGCCGCCCTGTCGACCGTCCTGTGCGCGTACGCCCAGGCCGCCACGATCCGCGTCGAGGCTTACATCGACGGCAGGAGCCAGCTCGTTCTCAAGGGCAACACGGCGCAGTGGCAGCACTTCGACTACGGTGCACCGGGCTACGACGACGACCTCCCGACCAGAATCAACGGCAGCAGCTGGTATCCGCAGTGGTCGGGAGACCCGCGAGACTGCAACGGCTGCTATTCAGGCATTTTCAGCGGTGTGTCACCCGCCATTTCGGCCGTGACGCAAACGGTCATGCTCAACACGATCCAGGCACGGGAGGATCTGGCGATAGTCCAGCAGCCTTCGGCGGGCAACGACTACACCCTGATCCTCGGTTTCGACGACAACAGCGCGGGGGGCGCCGCCTGGTACGTCCTCGAGCTGGAGGTGCCCTTTGTCGAGGCGACGTCTGTCTCGCCGCGACCCGTGCCGTCGCTGAGCGAGTGGGGCATGATCCTGCTCATGACAGCTACCGCGATCGCGGGCATGTCGGCCATGCGGCGACAGAGGACCGCCTAGCGCAGTCAGCGGGATTGCGGCTCTCAGAACATCTCCGGACTGAGCGCCATCAGCGGCGCAGAGCCGGCGCGTACCTGGCGCAGCAGTGCCGCGGTCTCCGGGTAGAGCCGCGCGAAGTAGAAGCGCGCCGTCGCGAGTTTGGCAGTGTAGAACGGGGCACCCTCGCTGCCGTCGGCCGGGAGCTTGCGCAGCGCGACACCCACCGCGAAACACCACGCGAAGGAAAACACCAGGTGCCCGATCAGGCGCAGGTAGGGTACCGCGGCGGCGCCGGCATCGTCGGGATTGGCGAGCGCCTTCTGTCCGATCTCGGCGGTGACGGTCTGCACCTCGCCCCACAGCGCGGCGAGCGGGCTCGTGAATTCCTGCATTGCCGGGTTCGCGGCATGCATGGCAACGAGCTGCTCGATCTCGCGGCCGAACTTCATCAGTTTCGCGCCCATGTCGCCGAGCACCTTACGGCCCAGCAGGTCCATGGCCTGGATGGTGTTGGTGCCCTCGTAGATCATGTTGATGCGCGCATCGCGCACGTGCTGCTCGAGCCCTGATTCGACGATGTAGCCGTGGCCGCCCAGCACCTGCATCGCGAGCGTGGTGCTCTCGTAGCCGTTGTCGGTGATGAAGCCCTTCACCACCGGGGTCAGCAGCGACACCATGTCCGCGTTGTCCTGGCGCACCTGGGGGTCGGGGTGCTTGTGCTCGAAATCGATCGCGAGCCCGGCCCAGTACGTGAAGGCGCGCGCGGCCTCGACGTAGGCCTTCTGCGTGAGCAGCATGCGGCGCACGTCCGGGTGCTCGATGATCGGATCGGCCGGCTTGTCGGCGTGCTTCGGGCCGGTCAGCGCGCGCCCCTGCAAGCGCTCCTTCGCGTAGGCGAGCGAGTTCTGGTAGGCGACCTCGGCCAGCCCGAGCGACTGCATCCCGACACCGAGGCGCGCGGCGTTCATCATCACGAACATCGCGTTCAGGCCCTTGTTGGGCTGACCCACCATCCAGCCCGTCGCACCGTCGAGGTTGATCACGCAGGTCGCGTTGCCGTGGATCCCCATCTTGTGCTCGAGCGAGCCGCAGCGCACGGCGTTGCGCGCGCCGGGCGCGCCGGCGCCGTCGGGCAGGAACTTCGGCACGATGAACATCGAGATGCCCTTGGTGCCGGAGGGCGCGTCGGGCATCCGCGCGAGCACGAGGTGCACGATGTTTGCCGACAGGTCGTGCTCGCCCGCCGAGATGAAGATCTTGGTGCCGGTAATGGCGTAGCTGCCATCGGCCTGCGCTTCGGCGCGAGTGCGCAGCATGCCGAGGTCGGTGCCGGCGTGCGCTTCGGTCAGGCACATCGTGCCCGTCCAGTCGCCCGAGGCGAGCCTGGGCAGGTACAGCGCCTTCTGCTCCTCGGTGCCGAAGGCCTGCAGCGCATTGTAGGCCCCATGCGAGAGGCCCGTGTACATGGTCCAGGCCTGGTTGGCGGAGTTCAGCATTTCCATGAAGGCGCTGTCGATGACGTGCGGCAGGCCCTGGCCGCCGTAGGCGGGATCGGCGCCGAGCGACGCCCAGCCGGCCTGCGCAAACTGGCGATAGGCTTCCTTGAACCCGCTCGGCGTGGTGACGCTACCGTCGGCATGCAGCACGCAGCCCTCGCGGTCGCCCACTGCATTCAGCGGGTACAGCACCTCGGTGCAGAACTGGCCGCCGGCCTCGAGTATCGCGTCGATGGTGGCGATGTCGATGTCGGCGTGCTGGGGGAGCATCCGCAGCCGGGTCTCGACGTCGAGCATCTCGTGCAGCACGAAGTGCATATCGCGAAGCGGCGGAGTGTACTGGCCCATGGAAGGTCTCCGGCATTGACGGGGTTGGCAGTTCCGGAACAAGGTTACTCCAAATCCAGCCCGCCGGATCAGCGGTCCCGTGCCTGCGTTCACCGCGTGTCGAGCATGCGGCGCTTTCCAAGTGTGTGGTGGAGACAGGCGGGGTGAGCCGCGCCCGGAGCGAGCATCGCTCGCTCAGCGGCGAACGCCACTCGCGTGATCGCGAGTGGCCGGGGATCCCGCAGGGAGTCGTGGACGCGGGAACGAAAAAGGCGCCGACATGCGGCGCCTTCTCAGTGTTTGGTGGAGACAGGCGGGATCGAACCGCCGACCTCTTGCATGCCATGCGGAAATTGCCCATTTGGCAATCAACGGGTTACGTCGTAACGTGTTGATATAGCGTGTATTTCTGTTTACTTGTGTTTTTCCTGATTTGCCAGTGATACGCTGTAAGTGCACGAAATGCACTTACGGAGGTCAGGCGAGCATGAAAAACAGGGCGCAAGCAAGTGGTCGGAACGACTCCGTAAGTGCTGCACTTACGGCGCCGAAAGCAAAGCCCGTCGAGACGCGCGACACCGGGCGCGATGCCGTCCGTGGTCTGCTGCTGCGCGTCCAGCCGCCGCCCAGCAAGGTGAAGGCGTATTACCTCCAGCTCGGGCGCGGCAAGCGCGTCTACATCGGCGATGCCCATACGACCACGCTGAAGCGGGCGCGGGAGCTGGCGAAGCAGAAGATCGGCGACCAGGCCGGCGGCGTGGACGTGCAGGCCGAGGCGCGGCAAGCCAAGCTCACCCTGGGCAAGTTCATTGATGGCGACTGGACGGACTACGGGCAATCGCACATCGCCTCGTTCGAGAACATGAAGGCGACCGTCAAGCGATCGTTCCGCGATCTGCTCGACACGCCGATGGCGGATATCGGCGAGCTGGAAATGGCGCGCTGGCGCAAGGGCCGCAACACCCGCACGAAAGAGGACGGCACACCGCGCAAGGTGGTCAACCTCGAAACCATCCGCCGCGAAGTCACCTACCTGCGCGCGATCCTCAACTATGCCGTTACCAGCAAGACGATAGCCTCGCACCAGCTCGCGCGCTACAAGGTCGCTGGCACGCTCACAGACACCCACAGCAAGGCCAAGCTGCGCTACCTCAGCCCCGACGAGGAAAAGGCGCTACGCGCCGAGCTGGACGCCCGTGAAGGCCGCATCCGTAAGGAGCGTGAGAGCGCGAACAAGTGGAGGCGCCAGCGCAAGCAACCGCTCTACCCCGCCATCGGGCCGGATGAGTTCGCCGACCATATCAAGCCGCTGGTATTGCTGGCGCTGAACACCGGGCTGCGCCGCGGCGATCTGTTCGACCTCGAATGGTCGGAGGTGGATCTGGAGCTGCGACAGATACGCCGCGTGATCGGCAAGTCATCGCACGCCCGCCGCAAGCATGGCAAGCCGGTGGAGAAGGCCACGCTCCCGCTCTCGGCTGAGGCGCACAAGATCCTTGTGCAGCTCCACGAACACCGCAATCCCGCGTCGGAACTGGTGTTCCCGTCCCCCGTGTCCGGCACGCGCCTGGACAACATCAAGAAGGCTTTCGCCCAAGTGTTGACGGACGCGGAGATCCCCGACTTCACGTTCCACGACCTGCGGCACAGTTTCGCCTCCAAGCTGGTCATGGCCGGCGTGGATCTCAACACCGTCCGCGAGCTGATGACCCACAGCGACATCAAGATGACGCTCGTCTATGCCCACCTGTCGCCAGACCACAAGGCGGCGGCGCTGGAAAAGGCGTTTGGGGGTGCGGTATGACGCGCAAGGCCACCCTCCCGAAGCTCACCAGGCGCGAGCAGGCGGCGCACCGGGCGCGGTTCTTCGCCACGGATGACAGCATCCCCGAGGCCGCCCGCAAGGCGCTGGATAAGCTCGGCATCAACGACAAGGGCGCGGTCGGCAAGATCGGTCGCGCACTCGCCAGCTACCACGCAGACCAGCAATATGCGGCGGCGCGCCTGGACGCGCTGGAACGGCGGGAACAGGCGCAGGCCACGGCCGCGGTGATACTCGACCTGATCCAGCGCGTACCCTGCCTCGACCCCGAGATAACCGCGAGGATGAACGCGCAACGCTTCACGACGCACGGCGATGGATTCCGCCACCTATGGGACGGGCAGGCGCTGCCGGCGCTGGCCGCGGTTCACGAGCTGCTGACGCGGGCCGCACTGCAAATGCAGATCGACACGCCGCCGCCGAAGCGTGGCCGCAAGACCGTGGTCAATCCGGTATTCCTCGCCGTGCTCGAGCTGCTCGAGGCGCGCACCGACC
Source organism: Gammaproteobacteria bacterium (assembly GCA_016718385.1). Lineage (GTDB taxonomy): Bacteria > Pseudomonadota > Gammaproteobacteria > Pseudomonadales > UBA5518 > UBA5518. The sequence continues at coordinate 1,086,990 of JADKDK010000001.1, read as the reverse complement.
TGGGCAAGACCGCCATGCGGGACCACGCGCGCGCGATCACCGCGGCGTGTGGGATCTCGATGCCCGCCACCGATGAGCGTTCCCTGCGCCGCCTCAGTACCGGACAGAAATAGCCCGACAAGTCGTCGAATTACTGTCCGGTATTCCCCGCCTCCCGTCATTACTGTGGGAACCGTAAACGCAATCACGCGTTCACGGGAGACCCACAATGCAGACCGCACCACTTAAACGAGCACTCACCATCGAGGAGTTCGCCGAACGCTGGAGCATCGGCCGCAACTCTGTCTACAACGCCATCGCCCGCGGCGAACTCGGCTCCGTGAAGATCGGCAAGCGCCGCGTCATCACGCTGGAGCAGGAAGAGGCCTTCCGCAAGCGCATGGAGGGCAAATCATGAGCCGCGCCAGCGAGATCAAACCCACGATAAGTGACGCCCCATCGCTCGGCGCGTTTGTGGAGGTCGCGCTGCATCACGTGCAGTTCGATGGATTCCCGCGTCGGCTGGTCCTCGACATGCTCTACAACGCGTGTGCCGTCCTGGATCTGGCGTCGGACCATGAGCACGCTTCCATGGGGCTCTGCATCCCGCTGGAGGAAGTGCACGATCAGCTCCGCGCCGTGATCGAGATCATCACCGCCTCTGTGCCGTGCGAGTCCGATACGGACGGGGCGGCCGCATGAGCATGACAGACAACCTTGTCGCGATGGTCCCGCTTCTTTCCGACCTGATGACCAAGCGCGTTGCCGCGAAGGATTGGGACGGTGTGTTCTGCCTGGTCGGCCGTGACCATGCTTTTGATGTGCTGCTTGAGATCGCATCGGAGTTGACCGACGAGGAGCGCGGGCCGGCGATGCGCAATGCCTGGGAGATGCCCGATCACATCACCGCCGTTGCCAGTTTGTGGCGCACCCTCTTTCGCAGCAGTAAGTGGTCGGCGCGCCAGATGATGACCGCCGAGGAACATAGCGAGTTCGATGCGATGCCGGAGCGCATGACGCTTTACCGCGGTTTCTGCTCAAAATACGGGACATGGCGCGGTATGTCGTGGACCGATGACATTGATCTCGCGCGATTCTTCGCGAGGTATCGCAGCGCCGAGCCGAGCATCGCCATAGCGACCATCACGAAGCGCGGTGTGGCCGCGTTCATCAAGGCGCGCGGTTCGGAGCGTGAGTTCATCGTCCCGCGACTCCAGCAGTCGCAACTGATCGACATCAAGTTGATCGGCCCCGAGATGCAAGAGCGCGCGGCATGAGCGGCATCCATTCGCGCGGTTACACATTAGCCGCACCGGGTAAAGTTATAACCGATGGGCGCGCAGAGCTGTCAGACCTGCAACGCTGGGTCCTCCTGCGAGCGTTTCAACATCATTGCGATGATCGCTCGCTCCCCGTCCTTGAGGATGAAGAGGCGGAATGCGAAAACCTTGAACGATTTCTTGCGGATCAGGCCGCGCAGCGCATGAGCCGCATTATGGGGGGGCTGCCCTGTTTAACAAATTTCCCATCAATTCATTGCGGCATCCCGCACGTTCTTTTGCCGCAGATCGTGGCGCATATTCTCGGCGTCTTGAAGCACGATGCCCGCTCTGGTGATCCGTTCGACAACTTCAGCGATCTCGCCGGGAAATCATTCAGCATCATCGGCGGCCAAACGTGGCGGTGCTCATATGGGCCGCGTGTCGAGGCTGCGCATTACCGTGCCGCATATGCCTCCGCGTCGAGATGCGCCCGTCGGTTGGAGAATCGGGGGCTGCTGGTTCGCCGCACCAGGACGCGGGGCGGGATACGCCTCACGGCCGCCGGATTGACAAGGGCCGAAGAACTCGCCGGCTGTCGTGCTCCCGAGCGCGGCTGGCGCCTATATGTCCCTGAGTGGGACGGCGAAAAATGGCTTGTCCATTTCGATACCGAATCCGCTTACTGGTTGCACGATGACTCGTTGCCAAGTGGGGTAGCGGGCGAGAGCGCGCCGCATGGCCGCTGATGCGCTGCTCGCGCAGCTCGACCAGGTGAAGCAAACCGGGGCGGGCCGATGGGTGGCGCGTTGCCCGGCGCACGATGACCGCTCGCCCACCCTTTCCATCCGCGAGACCGAAGACGGGCGCACACTGGTTCACTGTTTCGCGGGCTGCCAAACCGGCGAAGTTCTCGCGGCGGCGGGGCTGACCTGGTCCGCGCTCTATCCGCCCCGCAATCCTCACGATCACCACACCCGCAAGGTCCCGCCGGTGCCGTATGCCGACGCGCTGCGATGCATTGCGCATGAAGCATGGGTGGTGCTGGTCTGCGCCGCTCAGATTGAGCGAGGCGGGCGACCGAGTGACGCCGAAGTCTCGCGCCTGTCAACCGCTGTCGAGCGCATCACCACGGCCTGCCAAATCACAGGGACGTTCCGATGAACTACCGCGATATCGACGCCAGCATTGCGCGCATCGACGCGCACCGGAGGAAGCGCGCCGCCGAAGCCGAGGCGGCCACCGAGGACGCGTGCGCGCTGGAGTGGAGCCGCCGACATCCTGACTGGCGATATACGGCATCCTTCGGCCAGTGGCATGAATACGACAGCGAGGCTGTGCTGTGGCGCCACGATGACCGGCTGCGGCACCTCACGCTGGTACGGGAGCTCGTGCGGGAAGTCGGGCCGGAAAAGCTCCACAAGGCCGCGAGCGTGGCCGGTATCGCCAGCCTGGCGCGCAGTAATCCAGGCGTGGCCATGACGGCGAGCCAATGGGATGCGGACCAGTGGATGCTCGCCACGCCGGGCGCGGTGATCGACACGCGCACGGGCGAGGCGGTCCCCGACCCGAAGCGGTGCTACTGCACCCGGCAGACCGCGGTGCCGGCGGCACCGGCCGGCACGCCGGCGCCAATCTGGCAAACGTTTCTCGAGCGTGTCACGCGGCACGCTCCGGACCTGGTCGACTACCTGCAACGGATCGCGGGTTACGCGCTCACCGGATCGGATCGGGAGCAGTGCCTGTTCTTTGCGTTTGGCGGCGGCGGGAATGGCAAGGGAACGTTCTTCAACACCGTGACGGCGATCATGGGCAGTTACGCTCATGTCGCCAATAACGACCTCCTGCTGGCGACCGCCAACGAGCGCCACCCGGTAGACCTGGCCACGCTGCGCGGCGCGCGCCTGGTGACGGCATCGGAGTTGAGGCCGGGCGCGAAGTGGGACGAGCAGCGGCTAAAGAGTCTCACGGGTGGCGATCCCATCACCGCGCGTTTCATGAGGCAGGACTTCTTCACGTTCCGGCCGCAGTTCACATTCGTGGTGTTCGGCAATCACCGCCCCAGTTTCTCGGGCGTGGATGAGGCGATCCGGCGGCGCATACGCCTGATCCCGTTCGAGCAGACCATCGGCGACGGCGAGCGCGACCCACAGCTGCACGAGAAGCTGCGTTCCGAGTACCCCGCGATTCTGCGCTGGATGATCGAAGGGGGACTGAAGTGGCAGCGCGAGGGGCTGATCACACCGGCCAGCGTGGCCGCGGCGAGTGCCGCCTACCTCGAGGCCGAGGACAGTCTGGGGCAGTGGATCACCGACCGCATCGAGAAGCACCGCCCGGAGCTGCGCGTGTTCGCCAAGCGCAACGCGCTGTTCACCGACTGGAATGCATGGGTCGCGGACAACGGCGGGCCGAAGTGGAGCGCGAAGGCGTTCTACCTGGCACTCGAGGAACGGGGCTTCACGCCGGGGGTACGCACCGGCGGGGAGCGGGGGTTCCGCGACGTGTCGCTGGTTGCGTCGGATGTGGGCCATGCGGGCGGCGGGGACTGGTGATGGTCGCGGTGCAGATGGTGCAGGCGTTCCGGATATCACCGTCACGTGTGCGCGCGCGTGACGCCTATAAGCAGGGAACCTGCACCACCTGCACCAAGGCGGGTTTTTATAACCAAAGTGCTCGGGTCCTGCCGACTCTTATTCCATACGGACGGTAGCGAGCGCAGATTTCCTGCAGATGCAAGCCCCATAGGGGGTTGTTGTGGTGAGTCCATCAGTGATTAGACAAGGAGATTTTCATGAGTGATTCGATGAACAAGCGCGAGTTGGCGGCTGCGATGCGCGTCAGCACGACAACAGTCGACAACTGGCTCAACCGGGGCTGCCCATTCCGCAAGGCACCCGACGGCGCGACCGTTGGCGAGGGCTACCAGTTCGACCTGGCTGAGGTGCAGCACTGGCTCGATCGTCGCGATCGGCGCGGCGCGGGCCGCCCAGGCTCCAGCAGTGGGCGCACCTGGGCGGACGCGCTGCGGCTGCGTCCCGACTGGCGCAATCTCCTGCGGTTTATGGCAGAGACCGCGGTGATGGATTTCCTGACCTTCTACATGAGTGAACCGCGCGGTCGCGTGTTCTTCTACGCCGCCATGCGCCTGCAGGGCGTCTCTTCCGCCGAGGCGGCTGAAGGGGTGACCAACGACCGGTGCGGATTGTTCAACTCGTATTTTGCGTGGATCAAGGCGGACAGCTTCAACAAGTTCAACCAGAAGGCCAACTCTTCGCTTGATGAGCAGTTCGAGCTGCTGACCGGGGAGCGGATCGACACCCGCCCGCCGACGGATGACGACACCATCGGGCGGTCCGTTGGGTTGCCGGCTTGGGTGCGCCTCAGTGATGACGCCACGTTCGCCGCTGAGCTCGAGGCGGAATATCAAGAGCTGATCGCTCAGCTCGAGGCCAATCAGGCGCAGGCGGCGGCCGACTGATGACCGCGCCCACGGCATCACCTGGTGAGGCTGCCGGCTGATGGAAGCCGCCGTCCGTTTCGTCCAGGGCGTTGACGACGCCGCCACGCTCGCCGAGCTGCGGGTGTGGCTGGTGTCGTGCATGCAGGGCGAGGAGACGGCGACCCCGGCTCAGTTTCGCCAGGCGATGCGGGATCGGTACATCCGCCATGCCGGGTACGAGATCGAGGCGGATTCGTCCTGGTCGCGGGCGTGCCAGTTGGCCGAGCGGGTGAAGGTGTTCGAGTTGCGGCGCTGGCCGGACTGGGAGCGATTCAGCGAGGTGCCACGGCATGCGGACGGGGTAGATGCGCTGCTGTGGCAGGCGCGGCGCCTGGGCGATCTGCCGAAGTCACCACGGGCGTTGTTCCGCCTGCTTTGACGTGCATCGGCCTGTTGGCGTCAGACATTCCGGCGCCGTGGTTCACTGGCGCTGAATTCATTCATTGGAGCATGACAATGCAGTTGACCCCGAAAGAGCGCCAGGCATTCAGCCTGTCCAACCTGATCCGCAGCATGGCATCGGGCACCAGCCGCGGCACGTTCGAGCTCGAGGTGATGCACGACACCGCCGCACGGGAGAATCGCCAGTTCGACGCGCGCAAAGTCAGACTGCCGTGGGAGTTGCTGACCCGCGACCTGTCCGCCACCGGCACCGATACCGGCGCTTACCTGGTCGGCAGCAAATCCACCCCGGTTGCCGATGCGCTGCGTCCGTGGTCCGTGGCATTGCAGGCCGGCGCCGAGGTGCTGCCGAACCTCACCGCGAATGTCTCGATTCCGCGCACCGCGACCAAGCAGGCCGCGCAATGGCTGGCCGGCGAGTTCGACCCGCTGGTGGCATCGCAGCCGACGCTCGGGCAAGTCGCATTGACGCCGAAAACCTGCGGCGCGCTGACCACCTATACCAAGCTGCTCGAAGCGATCAACCCGCAGACCGAAGCGTTCATTGCCTCGCACCTGCTGCGCGTCATCGGCGCCACGGTAGACGCGGCGATCCTGGGCGGCTCGGGTGTCGCAGGAGAGCCGCAGGGCATCGTGGGCACCGCTGGCGTGGGCTCGGCCACGGTAGACGCAACGGACTCCTGGGGCGACGTGCTGGGCATGGTCCAGACCGTGGCAGAGAACGGCAGCGAGCCGAGCGCGATTGTCTCGACGCCTGCTGTACGCAAGCTGCTGCAAGGCCGCCAGCGATTCACCAGCAGCGATTCCCCGGTCTGGAACAACGCCGCCATCGGCGACACCAAAGCGTATGCGACGACGACCTGCCCCACCGGCAAGTTGATCGTCGGCGACTTCTCGCAGCTCGTGCTCGCGGTCTGGGGCTCCGGTGTCGATCTGAGCATTGACGCCTTCACCGACTGGGCCACGGGCAAGATCACCATGCGCCTGTTGCTGTCCGTGGATACCGGGCTGATGCATCCTGCCTCGTTCGCCGTCGCGAGCGTGTCGTGATGGGCCTGCTCAGTTTCGGCAAGGGCGCGAAGTTCCGCGCCACGAAGCGGTTCTGGTGGGCTGATCGCGTGCTCGCCGTGGGCGAGGTGGTCAAGGTCGACGATCCGGCGCTCGCGCGTGAGTTGTGCGGTGCCGGTCGACTGGAGCCGGTCGACGACCGCGCCCGCGAACACCTGACCAAGCCGGCGAAGTGGATCGAACAGCCGCAGGACACCACATCCATCACGTCGCGCGGTGCAGGCATCGTGTCGCGTGCAATCGAGGTATAAACGATGAATTTACGAGTTCTCCGCGGTTTCGCGTGGGACCGCGATACCAGTTGCGGCGAGGGTCACATCATCCGGATTGATGACGTTGAAGTGGCGCGGGCGATGGTCAAGTTGGGGATGGTTGCGCCGGCTGACGATGCCGCAGCCTGGGCGCTAGCGAACGCCGCTGTTCCCGCAACGCCACAGCCGTGGGCGGGGCACACGACGCACACCGCACCGTTGCGGTCGCGGCGATAGGTTCCTGCGCGTGCCCGGTCTCAAGTGGCGCTCGACCGGCAGCACGGCTCAATGGTGGGTTTGGTGTGTTTGACCACCGGGAAGCAAGCGACCACACCGCCGGGCAACCGGCACGCCGCCAGGGCGCGTTACAGATAGGGGTTCTTCCTCTCCGACTCTGGATGTGCGAGGCGGCAAACATTGATCCCGTCGCTGTGTTTGCAGGATTGCGCAGCGGCACGGCCGGCCTGGGACGTTGAGCGTGTACCCTCTTGCACGCGAGGCGCTGAAGCCGGCCACCCTTTCACCGTCGATGTCGAGGATCGGTATGCGCACGAAGAACCAGGAGCGTGAAGCCGAGCGCCTGCGCCTGGCGCGCGAAGTCGAGGCGTTCACGGCGGGCGGCGGTACGATCGAGAAGGCCGAGCCGGGGCGCGCGAATCCGATGAACGAGGACCGGCATAATTCCTTCCTGTTCCTCGCGAACAAAGTGAGGCGCGCCCGCAGGGCGAAGCCATGAGCACGACCAGGCGAAAACGGCAACGCGTTGCCACTTTGCCCGCGCTCACACCCGAGCAGCGCGCGAGCCGTCGACGGCTGCGCGAGGCGCTGCGCTGGCAGCGGCACGCCATCAACGCCTGCCGCCGTGGGTCGCTGATGCCGCCTCGATTCGAGGGCATCACCAGGGAGCTGCTCGACACCGCTGTCGCCGACGTGCTCGAACGTGACGCGCTAGGGCTTTCGCGGCCGCGCTCCTTCACCTTCCTGGGCATCACCTTCGCGCTTCGCTACACGAGCTGGCAGCGCATCATCCTGACCGACACCATTACCGGCGTCTGCCTGGCGTCAGCCTTCGGCGTGATCTGATCCGGAGCTGTCGCGCCGCCCCAGCTCCGCGAGCGTGGGCGCGACCCTGACGTTATGCGGGAGCTCGGTGGCGTGGTGATCGCCTGGAGTGTGGCCGATAAGTGCAGCGTGCCGGCCTGCTGGGCCTGATTGCACTTACAAAAGCACTTACGGATTTCACCGCTGCGGGGCTGATGCGCCCTAAGTGCTTGTTTTGATTGGTGGAGACAGGCGGGATCGAACCGCCGACCTCTTGCATGCCATGCAAGCGCTCTCCCAGCTGAGCTATGCCCCCTCGAAAGGAGCGCGCATGGTAGGGAGGCGCCATGGGACTGTCAAGAGTGAAAATCGGCACGCCCGCGAATGCGCATGACATGGCTATTGGCGGCCGCGCACGCGCTTGCTAGCCTCCGCTCTCCCGGTCACACAACAGGTAGAAACCCATGGGCATCCTCGAACTGTTCCGCCTCGACGGCAAGGTCGCCGTGATCACCGGCGCCGGACGCGGCATCGGCGCCGCCTGCGCCAGGGCCTATGCCGAGGCCGGCGCCAGCGTGGTGATCGGCGCGCGCACGCGCGAGCAGATCGACTCCGTCGCGGCCGGCATCCGGGCCGCCGGCGGGCGGGCGCTGGCGCTGCCAACGGACGTGATGCGCGAGGAGCAGCTCGAAGCGCTGGTAGACGCCGCGATACGCGAGTTCGGCCGCCTCGACATCGTGGTGAACAACGCCGGCGGCACCGCGCCGGGTCCCGCACTGAAGACCTCGACGCAGGACTTCGTGAATTCCTTCCGTTTCAACGTGGGCACCGCCTTCGCGCTCTCGCGCATCGCCGCTCCGCGCATGGTCGAGACCGCCGGCGGTGGCGCCATCGTGAACATCTCCTCGGTCGCCGGCGAGCACCCGGCGGCCGGATTCGCGACCTATGGCACCGCCAAGGGCGCGCTGTCGCTGCTGACGCGTGAGCTGGCGCAGGAATTCGCGCCGAAGATCCGCGTGAACGCGATCGCGGTCGGCTCGACGCGCACCGAGGCGCTGAGCACGGTACTGTCGAACCCGTCCATCGAAAAGAAGATGGTGGAACTGACGCCGATGGGCCGGCTCGGCGAGGTCGAGGACATCGCCGCGTGCGCGCTGTACCTCGCCTCGCCCGCCGCGTCCTACCTCACCGGCGACATCATCGGCGTGAACGGCGGGCTGACCACCCTGAACCTGCCGATGCCGCGCGCCTTCGGCTGAGCCCGCACGGCCCTTCGCGTCAGCCGCCCGCCGCCGCGCCCAGCGCGGCGAAGGCCTTCTCGACTTCCTTCATGCGTTTCTTCGAGATACCACCAAGCACCTCGAGCGCGTGGCGGATGCGCGCGCGCGAAAGATCCGAGCCCAGCATGTGCATCGAGTCGATCACCGAGATCGAGGCCGCGCTGCCCGCGATGGCGATGAACAGCGGCGCGAGGAAATCGCGGATCTTCAGGCCCATCTGGTCGGCCAGCGTCTTCATCGCCGCGAAGATCGCCTCGCGCTCCCAGGGCGCGATCCCCTCGAGGCGCCACTGCGCAAACTGCAGCAACTGCGTCAGTGCCTCGCGCTCGAGCTTCAGCTCGGCGAAGCTCTGTTCCGTGAGCGGCAACATGCCCGAGGCGAGGTAGGCCGCGGCGGGCGCGAAATCGCTCAGGCGCTCCATGCGCGGTTGCAGGTGCGGCAGCACGCGCAGCAGGTTCTCGCGGTTGTAGGCCCAGGCGATCATGCGGTCGGCGAGTTGCTCGAGCGTGAAGTCCTCGCGGATCCACAGCGCGTTCAGCCAGCTCAGCTTGTCGAGATCGAACACCGGCCCGCCCAGCGAGACGCGCATGATGTCGAAATGGCACAGCATCTCGCCCAGCGTGAACTTTTCGCGCTCATCGGGCATGGACCAGCCCATGCGGCCGAGGTAGTTGAGCAGCGCCTCGGGCAGGTAACCCATGCGCCGGTAGTACAGGATGCTGGTCGGGTTCTTGCGCTTGCTGAGCTTGCTCTTGTCGGGGTTGCGCAGCAGCGGCAGGTGGCACAGCACCGGCGCCTGCCAGCCGAAATATTCGTAGAGCAGCAGGTGCTTGGGCGCCGAGTTGATCCACTCCTCGCCGCGCAGCACGTGCGTGATGCCCATCAGGTGGTCGTCGACGACGTTGGCGAGGTGATAGGTCGGCATGCCGTCGGCCTTCAGCAGCACCTGCATGTCGACCTGCGTCCACTCGAAGTCGATCTGCCCGCGCAGCATGTCCTGCACCTGGCACACGCCCTCGCGCGGCACCTTCATGCGCACGACGTAGGGCTCGCCGGCCTCGAGCCGTGCGGCGACCGCGGCCTGGCTGAGCCCCAGGCAATGCCCGTCGTAGCCCGGCTGCTGCTGGGCGGCGGTCTGCTCGCGGCGCAGTGCATCCAGTCGCTCGGTGGTGCAGAAGCAGCGGAACGCGTGCCCGTGCTCCAGCAGGTGATCGGCATGCTCGCGGTAGATCTCGCCGCGCTCGCTCTGGCGATACGGCGCGTGCGGCCCGCCCACGTCCGGGCCCTCGTCCCATTCGAGCCCGAGCCAGCGCAGCGATTCGAGGATCGCGGCTTCCGATTCGGCGGTGCTGCGCACCTGGTCGGTATCCTCGATGCGCAGGATGAACTTGCCGCCGTGCTGGCGCGCGAAGCACAGGTTGAACAGCGCGATATAGGAGGTCCCGACATGGGGGTCGCCGGTCGGCGACGGGGCGATGCGGGTACGAACGGTCATCGGGAAGAAAATCCTGACAAGGCCCGCGCGGATCGCGCCTGCGCGAGCGGTCGAAAACGGAAACCTAGTATACCGTTGTGGGTCCGGATTTATCCGGAGATGTGCGGTCGGATGGTCGATGTCGGGCTGAAGCCCGACCTACAAGCCCGACCCACATTCAGCCGAGCTTCTTGATCCGCTCCGAAGGGCTGATCACGTCGGTCATGCGGATGCCGAACTTGTCGTTCACGACGACCACCTCGCCGTGGGCGATCAGCGTGCCGTTGACCAGCACGTCGAGCGGTTCGCCCGCGAGACGGTCGAGCTCGATCACCGAGCCCTGCCCCAGTTGCAGCAGGTCGCGGATGGAGATCTGCGTGTTGCCCACTTCCATCGAGAGCCGGACCGGAATGTCGAGGATCATCTCGAGGTCGGGGCTGAGCGCGCGTGCCGGGGCGACGCCGCCGAAGTCGGGCATCGCATCGGCCTGCGCCGTGGCGCGGCCGCCCTGGCCCGGCAGGGTGTCTTCATTGCTCATTGCGGCACTTCCTCGGATTCGGCGCTCATTTCGGTCGCTCGACGTTATTCAGCACCTGCAGCGCCAGGTTGCCCTTCAGCGTGCCCAGGCGTACCCGGAACAGCGGGATGTCGTCGACGCCCAGGACGGGTTGGGGCGCCTCGATGGGGATCACATCGCCGACCTCCAGGTCGATCACCTCGCGCAACGACACCTCGGTATCAGCGACGCGGCAGTTCAGCCTGACTTTCGTGTCCTTGATGTTTTCCTTGAGCGCCGACTCCCAACGGCTGTCGCGCGCGTTCGCGTCGTTCACCGCGGAGCGGTCGAGCAGCTCCTTGATCGGCTCGATCATGCCGTAGGGCACCACGAGGTGCAGCTTGCCGCCGCTCACGTCGAACTCGACGCTGAAGGAACTGACCACCGCGATGTCGTTGGCGTTGAAGATGCCGGCGGCCTCCGGGCTCGCCTCCTTCTGCACCATCTGCACCTTCACCGCTGAGCTGCCGCCCCAGGCCTTCTCGAGCTCCGCGAAGACGGTCTCGAGCGCGCGGTCCACCACCAGCGTCTCGGATGGGGTGAACTCGCGCCCCTCGACCTTGGCGTGGAAGCGCCCGCCGCCGAAGAAATTGTCGACCAGCAGGAACACGAGCCGCGCGTCCATCACCACCAGTGCGTGTCCTGGCAGCGGATTCAGCCGCACCACGTTGATGCTGATGGGCGCCAGCAGGCTGTTGGCGTACTCGCCGAACTTCTGGATCTGCATGCCTTCGTAGTTCACGTCGAGGCCGCGCCGCAGCAGCCCGCGAAAGCCGCTGCGCAGCTGCCGCGCAAAACGTTCGTTGGTGCGCTCCAGCGCCGGCATGCGCCCGCGCACGATACGGTCCTGGCTGGTGAGGTCGTAGAACTGGACCTCGGGCGGCGGCAGCTCGGGCGCGGTTTCGATCTCGCCGCCGCCCACGCCGTGCAGCAGCGCATCGATCTCGTCCTGTGACAGCAAATCCTGCAAGCTGGCTCTCCGCTCTCAGTTGACCGCGCGAGGGATCATTGGAGGACGAATTCGGTAAAGAAGACCTGCTCGACGCCGGCGGAACCGGTCTCGGTCTGCAACACGTCCTGCAGCGTCGCGAGGATGCGATCGCGCAGCGCGAGCTTGCCCGCCTCGGTACGCAGCGCCGCGAAGTCCTGCTCGCCGAGCAGCGCCACCAGGCGCCCGCGGATCAGTGGCGCGTGCAGTTCCAGCGCCTTGACCACCGACTCATCGCGCGTCAGCGCGCTCAGGCTGGCCTGGAAATAGCGCTGCCGCCCCTGTTCCTGCAGCGTCACCACGAACTTCTCGCCGAGCGAGGCATAGATCGCCGTGGGCGCCGCAACCGGCGCGCTCGCCGCCTTCGCGTCCTCGTCGGCATGCTCGCCGCCGAGCAGGAACCACGCCGTCGCGGCAAGCACCAGAACCACGAGTGCCGCCGCGGCGCCGATCAACAGGAGCTTTCTCTTCCTGGTGTTCCCGCCGGACGCGGTATCCGCCGTCTTCTCATCCGCCATGCCAAAGTTCCGTCACTGTGGTGCCGTTGCCTCATGTCGAGCAATCAACATGCCAGCAAGCGCGCCTGCCCCTGTCAGGGCGCGAAACTTAGCACACCGGGCGTCACAGTGCCGATATCCGCGTCACGGCGCCGGCGAGCGCCGTCATGCGTAGGCGTCGACCAGGCCCCGCGCCGCCACCACGACCATCGTCGCGCCCGGCACCGCGGATTCGCCCTGCGCCAGGGCAAATCCGGGCAAGGCCACCGGGTCATCGCGCTGGCCGCGACCGCCCTGCTGCTGTGCGACATTGACGTCGAGCAGATTCATGCCGCTGTTCTCCAGCATCTCGCGCAGCCGCGGCAGCGATTGCTCGACCAGGTCACGCACCGTCGCGCTGTGGGTGGTGAAGTGCACGCTGGCACCGTCGCGATGGGAGTGCACCTGCACCTGCAACGGGCCGAGCTCCGGCGGATCGAGCTGGATGTCGGCGGAACGCAGGTTGCGCCCGGCCAGCCACTGCACACGCGCTTCCAGCTCGCCGGCCCACTGCGCACCGGCCTGCCCGACCGCCAGCGGAGCCGCGAACACTCCCGCCGGCCCGGTGCCAGCCTCGGTGCGCGCCGCTGCAACCGCAAGTGCCTGCAGCGCCGGCACCGCGGCAACGCTCCGCTCGCCGGCAAGCGGTGCCGATGCGCCCGTAGCATCGCCATCCGGCGGCGCCAATCCGCGCTCCGCAGCGAGTTCCCGCGCCTCATTAAGCGCCTGCAGCCACGGTGTCGTGGCGTTGTCGGCAACGCGGGCATCCCCCTGCGCCACCTGCGGCGCAGGCGGCGCTGACGGATGCCCGGCCTGCAACGCCGGCGCCTGCGTCTGCTGGCGCCGCGTCGCGGCGCCGGCGGCAAGCGGCTCCGTCGTGGCGCGGTCGGCGTGTAGGGCCGGTGGCACCACGGCCATGGCAACCGGCATCGCCACGCCCAGGACTTTCCCGGCCTTGTCATGCGCCGCGGGAGCGTGCGGTTGCGCAGCGGACTCACCGCCATCCGCCGCGCCCGCCGGCACGGTGAGCATCGGGGGCACCGCCACGGGCCTGCCCGAAAGCCGGCGCGCGCCCGCATCGCCGTGCGCCGGTTCGACGGCATCGGCGCTCGCCGCAGTGATGCGGCCACCGCCCGCCGCTGCCACTGCAGCCTCGGCGCGCCGCGGGGTCGCTTCGCTCGCGTGCGTGCCGGCGGCGGCTCGATCCGGCCCACGCGCCAGTCCCGCCTGTGCCGCAGGAAGCACGCCAGCGGCAGCGGGCCCGGCCGGTGCCGGTATCGCGCTCTCCGGGGGCCGGCGCGATGCCATCTCGCGCAGCCCTGGCGCTGACTCAGGGCTCGCCCTGTCATCCGTCGCCGGGAGCGCCGCCCCGGCAGCGCCGGGCATCACCGAAGGTTCTGGCGCGGCACTGGCCTCCCCGGAAGTGCTCGCAACCGCCGCCGTGGGCGGCGCTGGCAACGGCGACGTGAGCACGGGATCCGCCGCCTCGCCCGCTGGCCGTGCCAGTTCTCCGGGCGCCGCCCCGGGCGCGGGCGCGGGCGCGGCCGGCGCGCTACGCGGCAATGCCTGGTCGGCGATCGGCAAAGTCTTGCCTTTCGGCGGCGCCACCGCGTGTGCGCCAGCGGCGTCGCTTGCAGCTCGAGCGCCCGACTCGGTCAGGGGGCCTGGCGTCGCCTCGACCGCGGGCACCGGCGTCGGCAGGGTAATGGCGGGCACCACGGCGATCAGCACGCCCGCCGGGGGTCGGGAATCCTGTACCACCCCGGGCGGGACTGGCACGGCGTCGGGCACGTCGCGCTCGGGCTCCGCAGGCGCGCTGCTGCGCTGCGCGGGTGCCTTGCCGGGATTCTGCATGGCCTCGACGAGCGCGCGCCCGAACTCCTGCGCGGCTTGCGGATCCGCACCATTGGCCGCTGTGCGGGCAGGATCCCCCGGGGGTGGCGAGCGCACATCGCCCGCCACAGGCAACGACAATACGGCAGGTATCAGGACAGCTGGGGGCATCGTCGGTCTCCGGGCGCACCACGCTTTGGAGGAACCCATGCAACCGCCGCGCCAGCATTCCTCAGATCCCGGGCTCCGCATCCACGGGGTCGATACGCCGCGGCAGGTCGTCCATCAGCTTCTGCAGGCGCCGGGCCGCCTCGCGCTCCTCGTCGGCGCGTGCCCGCGCGGCGAGATCCTCGAACATGCGCTGGCGGTTGCGCGCCGCGCGCCATTGCGCGGCGCTGAGCACGGACTGCTCGCGCGCAGCGCCCACCGCGCGCTCCTGGACGGCCAGCGAGCCGGCGAGGCTGGCGCGGAACGCGCCGAGCTGCGCCAGTTGCGCCCCGGCGATGCCCTGGCGACCGGTCTCCAGCCAGCGCGTGGCGTACTCCTGTTCGTAGGTTTCCAGCTGCTGTTGCTGCTGCTCGCGCCGGTGCAGCTCGCGGTTGGCCTGCGCCAGGCGCTCGCGCGCGCCGCGCTCGGCGAGCTGCACCAGCTGCACCAGCGTCTGCAGGCGCTGGGAACGCTTCACGGGGCGCTGCCCTGGGCCTCGGCAGCGGGCCGCAGGATGCGTCGCGCTGCGGGCGACGCGGCGCGCGCTTCAGCGCCGGCGCCACTGAACAGCGCTTCGAGCTGCGCGACGCTGGCATCGAAGGCCACCTGCTCGTCCAGCGCCTGCTGCAGGTAGCGGCGCATCGCGGGCATCCGTGCCACCGCGCGGTCCGTGTCCTCGTCGCTGCCGGCGGCGTAGGCGCCCACGCTGATCAGGTCGCGGTTCTGCTGGTAGCGCGCGTGCAGCTTCTTGAACTCCTGCGCCGCCTGCCGGTGCACCGGCGTGGTGATCGCCGGCATGGCGCGCGAAATCGAGGCCTCGACATCGACCGCCGGGTACTGTCCCTCCTCGGCCAGCGCCCGCGACAGCACCACGTGACCGTCGAGAATCGCACGCGCGGCGTCGGCAACCGGGTCCTGCAGGTCGTCGCCCTCGGCGAGCACCGTGTAGAAGGCCGTGATCGAGCCGCGCCCCTCCTCGCTGTTGCCGGCGCGCTCGACCAGGTCGGGAATGCGCGCGAACACCGAGGGCGGGTAGCCGCGCGTCGCCGGCGGCTCGCCGACCGCGAGCCCGATCTCGCGCTGCGCCTGCGCGAAGCGCGTCAGCGAATCCATCAGCAGCAGGACGTTGCGGCCGCGGTCGCGAAAATCCTCCGCGATGCGCGTCGCCAGCCGCGCGCAGCGCATGCGCATCAGCGGGGCATCGTCAGCGGGCGAGACCACGACCACGGCGCGGCGCATGCCCTCCTCGCCGAGGATGTCCTCGATGAACTCGCGCGCCTCGCGGCCGCGCTCGCCGACCAGCCCGACCACCGTGACGTCGGCCTCCGTGAAACGCGTCATCATGCCGAGCAGCATGCTCTTGCCCACGCCGCTGCCGGCGAAGATACCGAGCCGCTGGCCGCGCCCGACCGTCAGCAGGGCGTTGATCGAACGCACGCCCACGTCGAGCGGGCGACGAATGGGCGCGCGGTGCAGGGGATTGATGGGACGCCCGTCGAGCGCGGTGAAATGCACGTCCCTGAGCGGGCCGTGCCCGTCGATCGGTTCGCCCGAACCGTCGAGCACGCGACCGAGCAACCCGTCGCCGCCCGGCGACTCGGCGGCGGCCGCAACCGGCCGCACGCGCAGGCCCGGACGCAGCCCGGTGACACGCGCCGCGGGCATCAGGAACACGCGCTCGCCGTTGAAGCCGACCACCTCGGCCTGCACCGCCGCCACGCCGGGCGCGCGGATCAGGCAACGCTGGCCCAGCGCGCAGTTCAACCCGCTCGCCTCCAGCGTCATGCCGACCACGCGGGTCAGCGTACCCTCGGCGACCGCGGCGCAGTCGTGGCGGATCCGTCGTCCGGCGCCACGCACGAACTGCGCGAGCGCACTATCGATCATGCGCCCCCGTCCGCCGCGCCGGCGCGGCCCAGGAACTGTTCGAGGATCGCACCGAGGCGCGCCGACTGGCGAAAATCCACGAGCGACTCGGCGGACTCGACGCGGCAATCGCCGGGCGCCAGCGTTGCGTCGACGAGCAGTGCCGGCACCGCCTCGCCGGCGCCGAAGTCCTCCAGCAACGTACGGTCGGCGGCGCTGACGTATACACGCACGTTGCGCGCACCCAGCGGCAGCGCCGCCAGCGCCTCCTCGATCACGCGCGCGACGCTTTGCGGCTGGATCGCCAGTTCCGCCCGGATCACCGCCCGCGCGATCTGCGCCGTCACTTCCAGCAGCGCCTCGCGCAGCTCCTGCTCCTGTCCGAGCAACGGCCCGTGCAGGCTCTCGAGCAGCCCGGCGAAGCGCCCCGCGGCCTCCTCCAGGTACTTGCGTCCCGCTGCCAGGCCTTCGGCGTGGCCCGCCTCGTAGCCCTGTTGCTGGCCGCGTGCGTGGCCGTCCTCGTAACCCTCGCGGTGCCCTTCCTCCGCGGCATGACGCACGATAGCCTCGAGCTCTGCCGCGCTCACCCCGCGCGCATAGCGGCCGGCCCTGATGTTCTCCTCGAGCTCGCGCTGGAAGGACTCCCCGCGCACGATCTCGGCCGGTGCCGATCCGGCGTCGATACGCCGTCCGCCGGCGCTCTCGGCCTTGAGCACCACGCCCTCGGTGACCGCGGGCAGGGTCCACGCCGCATAGGCAGCGCCGCTGCGGGCAGGAATGCGTCGTTGCTGGCTCACCGGCACGCCTCCCGGCGTACCACCGTCATATCATCGCCTCGGCGCTGGCCCCGAGCGTGATCTCGCCGGCATCGGCCATGCGTCGCGCCACGGCGAGGATCTCGCGCTGCGCGTTCTCGACATCGCTGACGCGCACCGGCCCCTTGGCCTCGAGATCGTCGCGCAGCAACTCGCCCGCGCGCTTGGACATGTTGCCGAAGATCTTCTTCTTGAGCTCGTCGTCGGCGGCCTTCAGCGCCAGCACCAGCACGTCGGACGAGACCTCGCGCAGCAGCGCCTGGATACCCTGGTCGTCGACGTTCTTGAGGTCGTCGAAAACGAACATCAGATCCTGGATCTTGTTGCCCAGCGACTCGTCCGCCTCCTTGATATGGTCCATCAGCTGCTGCTCGGCGGCGCTCTCGAAGTTGTTCATGATCTCGGCGGCGAACTTCACGCCGCCGAGGAAGTGCCCCTGCGGCAGGCCCGAGCCGGTGAGCTCGCCCTCGACGATCTTGTTCAGCTCCTGCAACGCCGAGGCGTTCACGGTCTCCATCGTGGCAATGCGCATCAGCAGGTCGGTGCGCGCCTTGTCCGGGAATTGCGCCAGGACCTCGGCGGCCTGGTCGGGATACAGGTACGACAGGATCACGGCCTGGATCTGGGGGTGCTCGCCACGGATCGTGTTCGCGACCAGCTTGGGATTCATCCAGCGCAGTCCCTCGAGCCCCTTGGTCTTGTCGCTCATCAGGATGTGGTCGATCACCGTGCTGGCGCGCTCCTCGCCGAGCGCCTCGATCAGCACGTTGCGGATATAGGTCTCGGTGCCCACGCCGAGCCCCGTGGCCGCGCCCGCCTCGACCAGCACCTGCTCCATCACCAGCGCCACATCGGCGGACTTGACGTCGCTCATGTTCGCCATCTGCGCGCCGACCTTCTGCAATTCCTTGGGCGTGAGGTGGCGCATGATGCTGGCGGCGTTCGACTCGCCGACCGACAGCAGCAGGATCGCCGCCTGCTCGATGGGCTTGAGGTGCTCGATACCGGCCTTTTCCTCACTCACTGTCACGCACCCACTTGCGCACCACCTGTGCCACGCGCTCGGCGTCGCTCTCGACCATCGACTGCACCGCCGACAAACGCGCCCGGTATTCGCGTCCCGGGGCCGCGAGCAGCAGCGCCTCGCCCTGCCCCTCGCTCACCCGCTGCTGCGTCGTCGCCTCGAGCCGCAGCCGCTCCTCGCGATGGCGGTCCTCGAGCGCACGCAATTGCTTCACGTTGCTGCTGAGCGAGCGTAGCACGGGCCGCACCACCGCGAGCAGCACCGCCAGCACCAGCAGCGCCGCCAGCGCCTGGCGCACGACCGGGAGGAACCAGTCCTGCTGCCAGAACGGTACCGCCTCCAGCTCCGACTCCGTCGCCGGCAGGTCGAAGAAGGCCGCGTTCACCACGTTGACGCTGTCGCCGCGCGCCGGATCGTAGCCGACGGCATCGCGCACCAGCGTCGTCACGCGCTCGAGCGAGGCATCGTCCCACGACAGGTTCTCGCGCTCGCCGCTCTCGGCGTTCACGCGCACGCGATCGTCCAGCACCACGGCCACCGTGAGCCGGCGCACGTTGCCCACCTGGTGGCGGGTGTGGCTCAGTGAGCGGTCGACCTCGTAGTTGCGCGTCGACTCGGTGCGCACGTTGCGCGGCGCCGCCGCAGCCGCGGGCTCCCCGGCCGGCGCGCCAGTCACCACCTCGGGTGCGGCGCCCGCTACCGGGGGCTGGTTGCTGAGCGCACCCGGAATGCCCGCGCCGGCATCGCCGGGGACGCGCTGCTCGTCGAGTCGCCGCTCGCTGCGCAGCGCGGGAAGATCGGGATTGTAGATCTCGTCGGTCTGCTCGACCGCGGTGAAATCCACGTCGGCCGTCACCTCGGCCTTGTAGCGACCACCGCCGACGATGGGATCGAGGATGCGGTGCACGCGCTGCACCAGCTGGTCCTCGAGCTTCGCGGTGTACTCGAGCTGCCTGGTGGCGGCCACCGCCTCGGCGTCGTCGCCGAAATTCGACACCAGCTTGCCCTTCTGGTCCACGATGGTGACGTCCGCGAGATCGAGATCCGGCACGCTGGAGGCGACGAGGTTGCCGATCGCGCGCACCTGCCCTTCCTGCAGCGTTCGCCCGGGCTGCAGCTCGAGCAGCACCGAGGCGCTGGGCCGGCGCTGGTCGCGCACGAACGCGGAACGCTCGGGAATGGCGAGGTGCACGCGCGCCGCGCGCACGCTGGCGATGCTGCCGATGGTGCGCGCGAGTTCGCCTTCGAGGCTGTGGCGATAGCGCGCGGTTTCCATGAACTGGCTGGTGCCGATGCCCTGCTCCTTGTCGAGCATCTCGAAGCCGACCGCGCGCTGGTTGGGCATCCCGGCCTCGGCGAGCAGCAGGCGCGCATCGTGGAAGCGCGCGGACTCGACCAGCAGCGCGCCACTGTTCTCGTCGATGCGGTAACGGATCCCGTTGGACTCGAGCACCCCGACCACCGCGGCAGCATCGAGGTTTTCCAGGCTGCCGTAGAGCGGGCGCATGTCGGAGCCCTGCGTCCACAGCACCAGCCACACCGCCAGTGCCACGCTGGCCGCCAGACCGACAATCACGCCCACCTGCCGCGGAATCGACAGGCCGGCAATGCCGGCGACATAGGGATTGAGCGGCGCCACGTACGCGGCGCTCCCGCCGGCGCCACCCCCCGCCACCGCCGGCAACTGCGAACCGGCGTCCTGTTCGGTATCTGCCATGCCCCCTCAGGCCCCCTGCGCGTAGACCGGCATCAGACCGGCATGTTCATGATTTCCTTGTACGCATCGACCAGCTTGTTGCGCACCTGCGTCATGGCCTCGAAGGCGACGCTGGATTTCTCCGCCGCGACCATGACCTGCGTGAGGCTGACGCCCGCCTGGCCGAGCTCGTAACCCTCGCGCAGCGTGTTGGCCTGCTGTTGCACGGCGTTGACGCTGTCGATTGCCTGGCTGAACAGCTCGCCGAAGGCGGGTGCCGCGGACTCCGGGCGGGCCAGCTGCCCGGGCTCTATGCGCCCGGGCGCCACCTCGTGCAGCGGGCGCTGCATCTGCGCCTGGATGGCGCGCATCTGCGCCAGGACCTGGGTGATATCCGCTCGTTCGACCATCGTGCCCTCCTGCCGGCTGCCGACCCGACCCGATCCGCACCCGGCGTGGCGCGGCCATCAGGCCGGACGACGGGAAATTGACGAAATCAGCGCCGGATCACGGTTCGGATCAGCACAAGCATTTTCCGGGCCAGCAGACGAGGCCCCGCGCTGGGGCGGATGGCGCTCGCTCAGCCGACGTTGACGGCGCGGATCAGGGCATCATCGACGCGCGGGCGTGCGCGCAGGGAGGCGAAATCGAACAGCGTGGTGTCGGCGAGCTGCGAGGGCGCGACATTGGCGATCGCGGCGAAGATCGACTCGATGCGTCCGGGATACGTGCGCTCCCAGTCGCGCAGCATCTCCTTGACCGCCTGGCGCTGCAGGTTCTCCTGCGAGCCGCACAGGTTGCAGGGGATGATCGGGAAGCCCCGGCATGCCGCGTACGCTGCGAGATCCTCTTCCCTGCAGTAGGCGAGCGGGCGGATCACCACGTTGTCGCCGTCGTCGCTGAGCAGTTTCGGCGGCATCGCCTTCAGCTTGCCGTTGAAGAACATGTTGAGGAACAGCGTCTCGATGATGTCGTCGCGATGGTGCCCGAGCGCGATCCGGGTGGCGCCGATCTCGCGCGCGAAGCTGTAGAGGTTGCCGCGGCGCAGGCGCGAGCACAGCCCGCAGGTGGTCTTGCCCTCGGGGATCACCGATTTCACGATGCTGTAGGTGTCGCGCTCGAGGATGTGGAACTCGATGCCGACGGATTCCAGGTAGCGCGGCAGCACGTCCTCGGGGAATCCGGGCTGCTTCTGGTCGAGATTGACCGCGACCAGCTCGAAAGGGACTGGCGCCGTGCGCTGCAGGTTCAGCAGGATGTCGAGCATCCCGTAGGAGTCCTTGCCCCCGGAGAGGCAGACCATCACGCGATCGCCCGCCTCGATCATCCGGTAGTCCTCGATCGCGCGGCCGACGTTGCGCCGCAGGCGCTTCTGCAGCTTGTTGAACTCGGTGCGGCTCTTGCGCGGGTCCGCCGGGGCCACGGGGCATCTCCTGGGTACTGGTTCGGGCGTGCATTCTACATTGCTTGTGGGTCGGCATTCATGCCGACGGGTACGTGTTGGCGCGGGTGGGGCCAGGCGCTACAATCCCTGCCCTTCGCATGCGGCCCGACCGCCGTTGTCCCACCCAGTCGACAGGAACCCCGAGATGAAAAAGCCCGTTCGCGTAACCGTCACCGGCGCCGCCGGCCAGATCAGCTACAGCCTGCTGTTCCGTATCGCCTCGGGCGCGATGCTCGGCCCCGACCAGCCCGTGATCCTGCACATGCTCGAGATCACGCCGGCACTGGGCGCCCTGCAGGGCGTGGCCATGGAGCTCGAGGACTGCGCCTTCCCGCTGCTGGCGGGAACCGTGTGCACCGACAAGCCCGAGGAAGCCTTCGCCGACGCGCAGTACGCGCTGCTGGTCGGCGCGCGTCCGCGCGGCCCGGGCATGGAGCGCAAGGACCTGCTGGAAGCCAACGCCGCGATCTTCTCGGTGCAGGGCAAGGCGATCAACGCCGCCGCCGCGCGCGACATCCGCATCCTGGTGGTCGGCAACCCGGCCAACACCAACTCGCTGATCGCCCAGCGCAACGCGCCGGACATCAACCCGCGCCAGTTCACCGCGATGACGCGCCTCGACCACAACCGCGCCATCACGCAACTGGCGAACAAGACCGGCAACCCGGTCACCGCGGTCACGCACATGACGATCTGGGGCAACCACTCCTCGACGCAATACCCCGACCTGTACAACGCGAAGGTCAACGGCAAGGCGGCCATCGAGCTGGTCGACCGCGGCTGGTACGAGAACGACTTCATCCCGTCGGTGCAGCAGCGCGGCGCCGCCGTGATCAAGGCGCGTGGCGCCTCCAGCGCGGCGTCGGCGGCCAATGCCGCCATCGACCACATGCGCACTTGGGCGCTGGGTACCGCACCCGGTGACTGGGTCAGCATGGGCGTCTACAGCGACGGCAGCTACGGCATCGCGCAGGGCCTGATCTATTCCTTCCCCTGTGTCTGCAAGGACGGCGACTGGCAGATCGTGCAGGGCGCGGAGATCAACGATTTCTCGCGCGCGAAAATGGCGGCCACCGAGCAGGAGCTCACCGAGGAGCGCGACGCGGTCGCCCACCTGCTGCCTTGACCGGCACTGGCACGGGACGCGCGTCCCGTGCCGCCTTCCATCAGCGATCGCGGGTTTCGATACGCGTCGCCTCGATCGTGAACGCCCCGAGGCGCGGCTCGCTACCGAGCAACTGTAGCGGTGCGCCCGAGGCTGCATCGACGCAGACAAGCAGCCCGGTGGACAGCCCGAGGAGGCGGAAATCCTCCACGTCCCCATCCGTCTGCTCGATCGCGAGGCTCACGCGCCGACACGGTCTGCGGAGCACTGCGCCCGCGCCCGCTTCATCGCCGGCGCGCACGAGCACGACCCCCACCACGGCGTCATCGGTGCACACCGCGGACTCGGCCCGCGCCTCGGTTCCGCGAACCAGCTCGGCCGCGAGCAGCAGCAAGCCGAGCGCATCCGTGCAGCGCGCGGGAGGCCCCAGCGGGCGAAAACGTTCGCGCTTCAGGTGCCAGCGCGACGGCTCCAGGTCCCGCGTCTTCTTTCCTCCCCGACGCTGCCACTCGTAGCTGCCGTCGGCGAGGAAGCGCGTCAGCTTGTAGCGGCCGTCGCGCACCGAGTCGACGCGCTCGCGCTGCAGCAGTTGCAGCGAATCGCGCGCGAGCCATACCGAGAGCCGCGACGTGACACCCGGCAGGATGCTGTCGGCATCGAGTCGCAGCACCCCGGCTTCCGGTGCGGGCAGCGCCGCATGGCCGGGCACGGCCACGAGCTCTGCCGCGAGCGCTGCCGGCGACGGCTCCGTGATCCGCAGCGTGGTCGTGGCGACCATGAGAAACCGGTGCGCCTCCAGGTCGACGCGCTGCCATCCCGGGGTCAACCCGATGGCAGGCAACGCCTGCATGGCCACGACGATCAGGAGCATCAGCCGCGCAGCCCTCACGCCCGGATTCATCACCCTCTCTCCCCTGCCGTGCCAGGCTCGCGCCGGAAGCGCGATACTACAGCAGTGCCGTGGGCTATACTGCCAGCCGATCGATGGCGCGCATCCCGATGGCGAAACGCATGGCCGAAGGCGGACTGAAAAAGCTGTTCAGCGGATTGCTGGGTAGGCACAAGGCCGAGGAGGCGGCGCCCCCGGATGCCGAGCTGCGCGCGAGTTTCGAGCAGACCGTGATCCGCCTGCAGCAGATGGTCGAGGAGCGCAGCTTCGTCGACGTGCGCTTCCCCGGGCGCGCCGACAGCGTCTACCAGAGCCTGATCCTCAAGGTGGACCCGCACGAACGCTACGTGCTGATCGACGAACTGTTCCCCGCGCACGGACAATACTTCATCTCGCCCGGCGACGAGGTCGAGATAAGCAGCGTGCGCCGCGGCATACCGGTGCGCTTCCACAGCTGGGTCAAGTCCATCAGCATCGACGAGATCGACGGCCTGCCCGCCTACCGCCTGGCGCTGCCCGACAGCGTGCAGGCCAAGCAGCGCCGCACCCATTTCCGCCTCGCGCTGGACCCCGACAGCGGCGTGCGCCTGCGCATCCGCGGCCCCGACGGCGAGCGCCTGCTCTGCACCGTGCTGAACCTGTCGCAGAACGGCCTCGGCTTCAGCTGCCAGGGCAACCTGAGCGAGAGCCTGCGCGAGAGCCCGGTGCTGCGCAACTGCCTGCTGAGCATCCCGGGGCAGCCCGAGATCGGCTGCGATCTCGAGGCACGCAGCTTCGAGTTCCGCAAGCAGCCACATCGCCACACCGTGGTCGGCGCGCGCATCGACAACCTCGCAACCGCCGCCGCCAAGCAGCTCGAACAGTACCTCGTGCTGACGCAGCGCCAGCAGCGCCGCGAAACCGTGCGCCGCTGATCAGGCCAGTTCGCGCAGCACCACCACCGGCGGCGTGTCCACCACGCGCCGGCAGGTGAACACGCCGAGCAATGCGGCAATCACCGCTCCCGCCAGCGGCCCCAGCAGCCAGAGCAGCGGGTGCACGCGAAACGCCAGATCCATCAGCCGCGTCTGCACCAGCCACGCCACCGTTTCCGCGCCCGCCGCGGCCAGCGTGCCGGCGAACATCCCGAGCAGCGCGAATTCCGCGATCAGGCTGCCGAGCACCAGCCGCCGTCCGGCGCCGAGCGCGCGCAGGATCGCGCTCTCGCGAAAGCGCGCATCGAGCCCCGCCTGCACGCTGGCGACCATCACCAGCGCGCCGGCGATCACCAGCAGCGCCAGCACCAGTTCCACCGCCAGCGCGAGCTGGGCGGTGATGCCGCGCAGCTGCGCCAGGATCGCGTCCATCTCCATCACGGACACCGTGGGGAACTCGCGCACCAGCTCGTTCAGCACCAGCTTGCGATCGGGCTCCAGGAAGAAGCTGGTGATCCACATGCCGGCGTGCTTCTCCAGCACCGCGCGCGGGAATACCAGGAAGAAGTTCGGACGCATCGTGTCCCAGTCGAGCTCGCGGATGCTGCTCAGCGTGACGTCGAAGCGCTCCGCGCCCACCTGCACCGTGAGCCGGTCACCCACGGCCAGTCCCAGCGCGCGCGCAACACCCGCCTCCACCGAGACCTCGTCGCCGGCCTGCGCTCCCCACCAGCGCCCGGCGCTGATGCGGTTTTCCGCGGGCAGCGTGTCGGACCACGTGAGGTTGAACTCGCGATCGAGGTTCAGTTCCTCGCCGTCCTCGACCCGCGGCGGCGCGCCGTTCACTGCCGCGATGCGCCCGGGCACCATCGGGTAGAGCCCGGCGTGCGCGATGCCCCGCCCGGCCAGGAACTCCTCGAGCCGTTCGAGCTGGGAAGGTGCGATATTCACCAGGAAATGGTTCGGCGTGCGCGGCGGCAGTTCGCGCTGCCAGTCGTCGATCAGCGCGCCGCGCACCAGCACCATGACCAGCGCGAGCATCAGGCTGAGCGCGAACACCAGCGTCTGCAGCGCGTTCAGCGCCGCATGCCGCTGCAGCGCCGCGAAGGCGAGGCGCAGCATTCCCTGCGCCTGCATGCCGGGCAGGCGCGCCCGGCGCAGCAGCAGGTAGCTGAAGGAGCCCACGAGCGCGGCGCTCGCCAGCAGGCAGCCGAGCACCAGCAGGCCGAGCCGCCAGTCCCCGCTGTACCAATGCAGCAGCAGTGCCAGCGCCGCGAGTCCGCTCGCATACACCACGCCGCGCGGGGCCGCCGGCGTGCGCTCGCGGCGCAGCACGCCGAGCGGCGAAGCGCCCGCCATCGCGAGCAGCGGCGGTGTCGCGAGCCCGAGCAGGCTGAGCGCGCCGGTGCCCGCGCCCAGCCACAGCGCCCGCATCCCCGCCGCCGGCAGCTCCATCCCGAGCAGGTCGCCGAGCACCGCGAACACCGCGGCCTGCAGCACCCAGGCACAGAGCCAGCCGAGCGCGATCCCGGCGAGCGCGAGCAGCAGCAGGTTGCCGGCATAGAGTCCGCGGATTGCGCCAACCGTCAGCCCCAGCGTCTTCAGGATGGCGACGTAATCGGCGTGACGCTCGGTGTAGCGCCTGGCCGCCATTGCCAGCGCGATACCGGCGAGCACCACGCCGAGCGAACCGGCCAGCATCAGGAAGGACTCGGCCCGACCGAGCGCGCGCGAGACGCGCGGCTGCCCCTCCTCGACCGTCACGAAGCGCTGCCCGGGCAGCAACTCGCCCTCGATGCCTGCGCGCCAGGCGCCGACGCGCGCGGCCTCGCCGGCAAACAGGTAGGCGTACTGCACGCGGCTGCCCGGCTGCACCACCTCGGCCGCGCCGATGTCGGCCAGGTTCATCATCAGCCGTGGCCCCATCGCGACCAGGCTGCCGCCACCGTCAGGCTCCTTCCTCAGGATCGCGCCGACGCGAAGCTCGGTCGCGCCCAGCCCGATGCTCTCCCCGATCGCGACCCCGAGCGCCGGCAGCAAGCGCGCATCGACCCAGACCTCGCCGGCGGGAGGCCCACGATCGCGCTCCTCGAGCGGCCCCTCGGGCGATGCACCGATGCCCACGCGCCCCAGCAGCGGATAGCCCTCGCCCACGGCCTTCACCGACACCAGCTGCATGGCATCCCCGCGGAACGCCATCGTCGTGAAGCGCAGCACCTCGGCCTCGCGCAAACCCGCGGCGCAAGCCGCCGCGATCCAGTCGGCGGGAACCGGGCGCGGCGACTGCAGCACCAGGTCGCCGGCGATGAAGGTCGCGCTCCTCAGTTCCACGGCGCGCTGCAGGCGGTCGATGAACAGCCCGAGCGTGCTGACAATACCCACCGCGAGCACCAGCGCCGTGAGCAGCACGCCGAGCTCGCCGCCGCGCCAGTCGCGCCAGAACAGCCTCAGCGCCAGCCTCAGCACGTGAGCTGCCCCGGTATCGCGCAGGCGCCCGCCATCGAGCGTGAGTCGCCGCGCGCAGCGTGCGGCGAGCCGTTCATCGTGCGTGACCAGCACCAGTGTCGCGCCCTGCTCGGCCTGCAGCGCGAAGATCAGGTCGATCACGCGCGCGCCGGTCGCGGCATCGAGGTTGCCGGTCGGCTCGTCGGCGAACAGCAGGCGCGGCGTGCACGCGAAGGCGCGCGCGATCGCCACGCGCTGCTGCTCGCCGCCGGAGAGCTGGCGCGGGTAATGCGCCAGCCGCTGCGCGAGCCCGACGCGCCCCAGGTATTCGCGCGCGCGCGCCGCCGCGTCGCTATCGCCGCGTATCTCCAGCGGCAGCATCACGTTCTCGATCGCGGTGAGTCCCGGCAGCAACTGGAAGGACTGGAACACGAAGCCGACCATGCGCGCGCGCAGTCGCGCCCTGGCGTCCTCGCCGAGGCGCGTGATGTCCTCGCCGTCGATGTGGATGCTGCCGCTACTGGGCAGGTCCAGGCCGGCCAGCAGCCCGAGCAGCGTCGACTTGCCGGAACCCGAGGCACCGACGATCGCGACCGCCTCGCCCGGGTTGATTTCGAGACTGATCCCTTCCAAGATGCCGAGCCCGCCCTCCGCGGTGACGACTTCCTTTCCGACATTGCTGGCAACTATCAGTGGTTTCATGATCAGCAGACGACTGCTTGCTCTCCTGTTCCTGTGTGCATCGGCATTATTCGCCACGCTTCCCGCGCGCGGCAATGCCGCCTGCGTGCTGGTGCTCGGCGATTCGATCAGCACCGGCCTCGGCCTGCCGGCCGGTGCCGGCTGGGTCGAATTGCTGCGCCCCGAGCTCGACGACTGCGAGGTCGTGAACGCCAGCATCAGCGGTGAGACCACCGAGGGCGGCAAGGCGCGGCTGCCCACGCTGCTGCAACAGCACCGCCCGCGGCTCATGGTGCTCGAACTCGGCGGCAACGACGGACTGCGCGGCTTCCCGCTCGCGCTGACGCGCGCGAATCTCGCGGCGATGATCGCCGACGCCCACGACGCTGGCGCCCGCGTGCTGCTGCTCGGCATGCGCATTCCGCCGAACTACGGCCCGCGCTACGCCGAGGGCTTCCACGCGCTGTTCGGCGAGCTGGCCGCGGAGACCGGCGCGGCGCTGGTGCCCTTCCTGCTCGACGGCATCGCGACCGACCCGGCGCTGATGCAGACCGACGGCGTCCACCCGACCGGCGAGGCGCAGCCGCTGATCCTCGCCAACGTGCTGCCGGTGCTCGCTCCGCTGGTACGGGAATGAGCGCGTGACGGATCAGCGCGATCCGCACGCGATCGCAACTCTGCTGGCCGCGGACCGCCGCCACGCCTGGCATCCCTATGCCTCGGCGCTGAATCCGCCACCGGTCTACCCCGTCGCCTCCGCCCACGGCGTGCGCCTGCGGCTCGGGGACGGACGCGAGCTGCTCGACGGCATGTCCTCGTGGTGGGCCGCGATCCACGGCTACAACCACCCGGTGCTGAACCGCGCCGTCAGCGCGCAGCTCGGGCGCATGTCGCACGTGATGTTCGGCGGGCTCACCAACGAGCCGGCGGTCGAATTGTGCGCGCTGCTCGCGGCGATCACGCCGGGCGAGCTCGAGCGCGTCTTCCTCTGCGACTCGGGCTCGGTCGCGGTGGAAGTGGCGATCAAGATGGCGCTGCAGTACTGGCAGGCGCAGGGACAAGCCGGGCGCAATCGCCTGCTGACGCTGGCCGGGGGCTACCACGGCGACACCTTCATGGCGATGTCGGTGTGCGATCCGGTCACCGGCATGCACCACCTGTTCCGCGACGTACTGCCCCGGCAACTGTTCGCGCCGCGCCCCGGCTGCGGTTTCGGCAAGCCCGCGCGTGCCGCGGACATCGCCGCCTTCGAGGCGCTGCTCACGCAGCACGGCGACGCGATCGCCGCGGTGATCCTCGAACCCATCGTGCAGGGCGCCGGCGGCATGCACTTCTACTCGGCGGACTACCTGCGCCGGGTGCGCGCACTGTGCGACGCGCACGGCGTGCTGCTGATCGCCGACGAGATCGCCACCGGCTTCGGCCGCACCGGCAAGCTCTTCGCCTGCGAGCACGCCGGCATCGCGCCCGACATCCTCTGCCTCGGCAAGGCGCTGACCGGCGGCTACCTCTCGCTGGCCGCGACGCTCACGAGCGAGCGCGTGGCCGGGATCGTCTGCAGCGGCGAGGCCGGCGCGTTGATGCACGGACCGACCTTCATGGGCAATCCGCTCGCCTGCGCGGTGGCGCTGGCGAGCACCCGACTGCTGCTCTCGCTGCCGTGGCAGCGCGAGATCGCGCGCCTGGAATCGGCCCTGCGCGAGGGCCTGGCGCCGGCAGCCCGCCTCCCGGGCGTGCGCGAGGTGCGCGTGCTCGGCGCCATCGGCGTGATCGAGATGGAACAGGCCGTCGCGATGGGCCCGATCACCGAGCGCTTCCTCGCCGAGGGTGTGTGGGTCCGGCCATTCGGGCGGCTGGTCTACACCATGCCACCGTTCATCATGCGAACCGATGAGGTGGCTCGCCTCACGCACGGTATGATCGCCGCGCTGGAGAAATATCTGTCACAACCGTCAGGAGAAGAGGCGCAATGAGCAAGGTGAACATGCAGGTCAAACGCGATTTCGATCATCCGGTCGATCGCGTCTGGGGCATCCTCGGCAATTTCGCCGACCTCGGCTGGTGCCAGGGCATGGAACGCGTCGAGGTGCGCGGCAGCGGCCCGGGCATGGAACGCCACATCCACATGCCGGGCCTGGGCGCACCGATCGAAGAGGTACTGGAATCCATCGACGCCGCCGCACGCACCTTCAGCTACTCGATCCCGCGCGGCAACCCGATGCCGGTCACCGACTACCTCGCCACGGTGCGGGTCGAGGAACTCGGCGCCGGACGCTGCCGCGTGCGCTGGAGCGCGACGGCCGACGCGCAGGGCATCAGCGGCGAACAGGCCGCGGAGATCCTGAGCGGCGTCTACGGCCAGATGCTCGGCTGGGTCGCGGACGCGCTGGCGAAGGGCTGAGCCCGCTCAACCGGGCCGCTTGCGCACACGCATCCAGCGGCGCATCAGCCAACCCTGGCCCGGCGCGAAACTGCGCACCTCCGCCGCCACGAACAGCGCGGCGATCGCGGGCGTCGCGCCGTTCCACGCCCGCGAGCCGAACACCGCGACGCGCTCGACGCTGCGTCCGAAACAGCGCAGGAAGCGGATCTGTGCGGCGAAGGTGCCCCCGGCGCCCCAGCCGTGGAAGCGCCGCACGTCGAGGATCAGGAATTCGATGCGCCCGTGGCGCGCCCGCAGCCGCTCCGCCGCGGGCGCCACGGCCTCGCTGAAATCCTGCGCCTGGATCCGGTCGATGAGACTGACGCGCATGATCGCGCGCCGCGAATTGAGCCTGATGTCGATCATGGCCGTGGACCTCCCTGTCTGGACCGCGTGATGCCGGCAATGCCGGCGCGGCTCCTCCCGAGCCGCTCCCGGTCGATTATCCACCCCGGACGCGGCACTCACAACAGCCCCGGCCGACCGCTATACTCGGGGCGCGTCATTCCCCCGCGGAGCCCTCCCATGCAGCAGCTGACCGGCATCGACACCCTGTTCCTCACCCAGGAGACCGAACGCACGCCCCTGCACATCTCGCCGCTGCTGATCTACGATCCCTCCACGGCACCCGGCGGCAGCGTGCGCTTCAAGGACATCCTGCGCCTGTTCGAGAGCCGGCTGCACCTCGCGCCGATCTTTCGCCGCAAGCTGGTGCAGGTGCCCTTCGACCTCGACTACCCGTACTGGGTCGAAACCGAGGACTTCGACCTCGAGTTCCACGTGCGCCACATCGCGCTGCCCCGACCCGGCGACTGGCGCCAGCTCTGCATCCAGGTCGCGCGCCTGCACGCGCGCATCCTCGACCGCTCGCATCCGCTGTGGGAAGCCTACGTGATCGAGGGTCTGGACAATATCGAGGGCCTGCCGAAGGGATCCTTCGCGCTGTTCCTTAAGATGCACCACGCGGCGATCGACGGCGTCGCCGGCGCCGAGATCATCGGCGCCATCCATGACACCGAGCCACGCGCCGTGGCGCGCGATTCCGCCCGCCCGGCGCAGTGGCATCCCGATTCGCCACCCACGCAGGCCGGCCTGCTGGCGCGCGCCTGGCTGAACAACCTGCGCCAGCCGACGCGGCTCGCACAGACCCTGGGCAGCCTGATCCCGGCCGCGAGGCGCGTGCGCGAGGGCTTGCGCGCAAACCGCTTCCACAACATCCGCGAGCGCGTCAACACGCGCTTCAACGCCCGCATCGGCGGCCACCGCGTGGTCAATGCACGCTTCTTCCCGCTGGCGCAGGTCAAGGCGATCAAGGACCTGGTGCCCGGGGCGACCGTGAACGACGTGATCGTGACGATCGTGGCCGGCGCGCTGCGCAAGTACCTGCGGGCCAAGGGCGAGCTGCCGCCCGTCTCGCTGGTCGCGGGCGCGCCCATCAACGTGCGCACCCAGGCCGACGAGGGCACAGGCGGCAACCTGGTGAGCATGATGACGCTGTCGATCTACACCGACATTGCCGATCCGCTCGAGCGGCTGCACCAGGTGCACGATGAATGCATGTCGTCCAAGGAGTACTCCAGCGCCATCGGCGCGCGCACCCTGACCGACCTCACGCAGACGATCCCGCCGCGCGTCGCGGCGCTCGGGTTTCGCGCCGCGAGCCAGACCATGCTGATGACCGGTGCCACCTCGCCGATCAACACGATCATCTCGAACGTGCCGGGACCGCAGGTGCCGCTGTATATGGCCGGCGCGCGCCTGCTGTGCAGCGCCGGCTGCGGGCCGCTGCTGGACCACATGGGGCTGTTCCACGCGGTGCTCAGCTACCACGGCGGCATTTCGGTTACCGTGACCGCCTGCCGCGACATGCTGCCGGACCCGGATTTCTACACCCAGTGCATCCAGGCCAGCTTCGACGAGCTCAAGCAGGCGGCCGAGGCGCTCGGGCGCAGCCGCTCCAGGGCGCTGCAAGGGCGGCGCCCGCGTGCGCGCAAGGCGGCTGCACCATGAGCGCCGGCCAAGGCCGGATCAGCCCAGGAGCAGCCCCGACAGCAGGCCCGCGAGAAAGAGCAGGGAAAAGCGGCGGTTGAGCACGAACGCATGGTGGGCGAACCACAGCGGCCAGATCTCGGCGGGGTAATCGGCGGGACGCTCGGCAGGCTTGGGAGCGCCGAGCACATCGATCGTGCGCCTGGCCGCCGGCACGTTCAGCAGCACCAGCAACAGGGTCCATGCGAATTCGTTGGCGAGCACCAGCGCGCCGACCAAAAGGAATTCCAGGATGATCATCCCCATCACCCACAGCCGCGCCTGCCGATCCCCGAGGATCACCGGCAGCGTGCGTATGCCCTTGGCCGCGTCGGCGGGCAGCTTGTCGATATGCTTGCCGAAGATCACGGTAGTGGGGCCGAGCGCATACACGGTGCCGAGCAGCGCCACCGGCCAGCTCCACGCGCCGCACGCGACGTAATACGCCCCGCCCGTCATCAGCGGTCCCCACACCGCGAGCACGGCGGGCTCCCCGAGCCCGAGATATTTCAGCGGCCAGGTGTAGAAGAGCACGAAAAACGCGCCGGCCAGCATCAGCGGCACGCTCAGCCCGCCGCGCAGCCACACCACGGCCGCGCCCGCCGCCAGGGCCACGGCCGCCGTCGCGAGGATGTAACCGAGCATCGCGTGGCGGCTGAGCAAGCCGTTCTCCAGCACGTGGGTGCCGTATCGCGCGCGATAGTAATTGTCGCGATCGACGCCACGCGCCGAATCGACGTAGTCATTGATCAGGTTGTTGGTGGCGTGGGCCGCCAGCAGGCCGACGAGCGCGAGAACCCACAGCACGGCGTCGAATCCCGGTTCGCGCAGCGCCAGCAGGCCGCCCAGTGCCGCCGACGTGAACGTCATCAGCAGCACCGAGGCGCGCGCGGCCACGGCCCAGCGTGTCGGCAACGACAATTGCGCCCACTGCGCCGCATCCACGCGTGGAACGGTACGCAGCGCCTCGAGAAATCCGGTCACGGCAAACTCCCTGAAAAGATTGGGAAGCGCAGCACAACGGGACGCTCCCGCGCCTTGCCGCGCATTCTCGCCTAGAATCAGCATCGCATCATGACAGGAGTCGAATCGTGACATCCCGCACCACACCAAGTATCCGTTCCACCAGCGCCTGGGACCAGCAGCAGATCGACGCGTTCCTGAGCGGTAGCCGCATTCCGCTGCGCCTGGCGTGCAACGCGGGCCAGGGCTTTCCTCTGCTCAACTCGTTGTGGTTCGAGCAGCGCGACGGCAGCCTGTGGTGCGCCACCCACGCCAGCTCGGCCATCGTGCCCTTCCTGCAGCGCGATCCGCGTTGCGCCTTCGAAATCGCGCTGAACGACCCGCCCTACTGCGGCGTGCGCGGGCAGGCACGCGCCCTGCTCACCCGTGACGGCGCAGGCGAATTGCTGCAGCGCCTGATCGAGCGCTATCTCGGCGACAGCAACCCGGCGCTGGCCGCCTGGCTGATGAGCCGGGCCGATGACGAGTATGCGATCCGCCTCGACCCGACCTGGCTCACGGCCTGGGACTACCGTCCGCGCATGCAGCCCGCGGACTGATTCACACGAACACGTCCGTGCTGTCCATGCCGAGCTGCACCGCGCCGAGGTTGCGCGAGAACGGCACCGGGTTGTTGGCGACGTGCGCGCGCGCCGTGTTCACGTCGAGGAAGCGCTGCTGGATCGGGCTGCCGAGGAACACCGAGCGCCCGCCGGCGTTGGCGAACAGCTCGCCGACGATCGCCACCGCCTTGTCCACGATGCGCGAGGCCTCGTAGCGATAGCGCACGCGCGAGGCCATCGGGATCTCGCGGCCGGCCTCTACGCAGTCGACCATGTCGCCCAGCGCGCGGAACAGCAGCGCGTCGATCTCGGCGATGCCGAGCTCGGCGCGCGCGATGATCTCCTGCGTGTGGGTGTCGCCAGCGAGCTTGGTCGGATCGTTGCTGGAGCGGTTCTGGCAGCCCGCGATGAACAGCCGCAGCGCCGCGCGCGAGGCACCGATCGCGGGGTTCGACACCGTGCGCGCGAACAGCTGGCCCCACGGAATGCGATACAGCGGCGCGGTGTTCACGCGGTTGCCCGGATTGTCCAGGCGAAAGCCGTCCATCTGGCGGTGCGTGCGGTATTCGGGCACGAACATGTCCTCGACGACGACGTCGTTGCTGCCCGTGCCCTGCAGCCCCATCGCCTGCCAGGTGTCCTCGATGCGGTAATCGCTCGCCGGCAGAAGGAAGGTGCGGTAGCCGTCGTTGGGCACGATCGCGCCGAGGAACACCCAGTCGCAGTGGCCGCTGCCGCTCGACCAGCCCCAGCGCCCGGAGAGGCGAAAGCCGCCCTCGACCACCGTGACCTTGCCCATCGGCGCGTAGGACGAGGAGATCAGGTCGTTCGGGCTCGACCA
Source organism: Gammaproteobacteria bacterium (assembly GCA_016718385.1). Taxonomy (GTDB): domain Bacteria; phylum Pseudomonadota; class Gammaproteobacteria; order Pseudomonadales; family UBA5518; genus UBA5518. The sequence continues at coordinate 1,052,882 of JADKDK010000001.1, read as the reverse complement.
CACTTCCTGCTGCGCGCGATCGTCGAACAGCGCCAGCTGGAACGCGTGCACGGACACGATGCCCCCCGCCCAGGCCGAGGACATGCAGCCTTCGGCGAGCGCCGCCTGGGCGCGGAAGAACTCGCGCGGGTCCGCCTCCAGACCCCCGTAGCGCAGCGGCTGGAACAGGCGGAAGAAACCCGCCTCGCGCAGTTCCGCGAAGGTTTCGTCGGGAACGCGCCGATCAGCCCGCGTGCGCGGCGCGCGCTCCTCCAGCCGCGGCACCATCGCGGCGATGCACTCGTGCATGCGCGCGATATCGGCGGCACGCGAATCCTCGTTGACGGCGGCGTTCATGCTTTCTCCTCGATCCGATCGTGGTTTTTCCATTCCCCGTTACGCCGCGCCCGTGCCGGCGGTTCACCGCGAGACGATATGCAGCAGCGATGCCCAGTGTAGCGAACAACTGCCGCGGATCGGCGCAATATTGCGCAATCGCGTGGGCGCGGGCCGCGCCGAGGGCTACCATGCGCCCCGGGTCAGGGGCCAACACGCATGAAACCACCACTACTCGAGGTCTCGGGCCTCAGCCACGACGGCCGCGGCGTGGCCCGCCGCGACGGCAAGACCGTGTTCATCGCCGGCGCACTGCCGGGCGAACAGGTGCGCTGCCGCGTGACCCGCGCCAGGGCGCGCTTCGACGAGGCGCAACTGCTCGAGGTGCTGCGCGCCTCGCCCCAGCGGCGCGCGCCTCCGTGCCCGCACTTCGGACACTGTGGGGGCTGCACGTTGCAGCACCTCTCGGACGGCGCGCAACTCGCCGCTCACCAGCAGCAACTCGCCGGCGCGCTCGAACGCATCGCCGGGCTGCAGCCGGGCCAGTGGCTGGAGCCGGTCGCGAGCGATCCGTTCGGCTACCGGGCGCGGGCGCGGCTCGCCGTCGCCTGGGACGCCGGAGCGCGCCGCGTCGCGCTGGGCTTTCGCCGCGGCGCCTCGCGCGTGGTGGAACCGCTCGACAGCTGCCCGGTGCTCGCGCCCGCCGCCGGCGCGCTCATTGCGCCGCTGGCCGCGCTGATCGCGACACTGGCCGCACCCGGACAGGTGCACGAACTGTGGCTCGCCACCGGCGAGCCCGGGCTCGCGCTGGGCGTGGCCTGCGCGCCCGCGCTCGATGCCCCCGACCGCGCCCGGCTGGAGGCCTTCGCTGCCGCGCAGGGCGCGGTGCTGCACTTCGGTGTCATCGCCGCGCACGGCGAGGAGCCGCAATGGACCGAGGCCGGCCCGCCGCTGCGTTACGCCACTGCTGTGGACGGGCCGGTGCTGGAGTTCCAGCCCTGGCATTTCACGCAGGCCAACCGAGGCGTGAACCGCGCGCTGATCGCTGCGGTCCTGGCGCAACTGGCGCCCGGCGCGGGCGACCACGTGCTCGAACTGTTCTGCGGGCTCGGCAATTTCACGCTGCCGCTCGCCACGCGCGCGGCGCGGGTGACCGGCGTCGAGGGCGATGCCGGGTTGCTCGACTGGGCGCGGCGCAATGCGCGCATCAACGGCCTCGCCAACACGGAATTCGTGGCGGCGGACCTGGCAGTCGCCCCTGCCGGGGCCGCGTGGGCCCGCGCGCGCTACGACCTGGTGCTGCTGGACCCGCCGCGCAACGGCGCCGCGGCGCTGCTGCCGGCACTCGCGAGGCTCGGGGCGCGGCGCATCGCCTACGTCTCCTGCGACGCGGCAACGCTGGCCCGCGATGCCGCCGTGCTCTGCGCCCGTGGGGCCTGGTCGCTCACGCACGCCGGAGTCTTCGACATGTTCCCGCAGACTGCGCACTTCGAATCGCTGGCGGTGTTCGACCGTCTGGCCGTGCGGGCCCGGGAGCGCTAGACTGGTGCAAACTCAAAGCCAGACTCCGAATGTATGGAAGAGCACGTGAAGCCTCCGAGAGAACAGTCCCCGGAACCGGTATCGTCGATCATCCGTGCGCGCCTGATGCGCGCGAACAAGCGGTTCCATGCCAACGACAACATCGCGGCATTCCTGGAACCCGGCGAGCTCGACGCACTTCTGGGCGAGGTCGAGGGCAAGGTCAAGGGCCTGCTCGAGAGCCTGGTGATCGACACCGAGAACGATCACAACACCCAGGACACGGCGCGGCGCGTGGCGAAGATGTACCTCACCGAAGTGTTCCGCGGGCGCTACGTGGGACCGCCGCCGGTCACCGAGTTTCCGAACGCCGAATGCCTCAACGAACTGATGATCGTCGGTCCCATCAAGGTGCGCAGCGCCTGCAGCCATCATTTCTGCCCCATCATGGGGCGGCTGTGGATCGGCCTGATGCCCAACGAGCACTCGAACCTGATCGGCTTGTCCAAGTATTCGCGCCTCGCGGAATGGGTCATGTCGCGACCGCAGATCCAGGAAGAGGCGATCACCCAGATGGCGGAGCTGCTCATGGACAAGGTCCGCCCGGACGGGCTGGCGGTGGTCATGGAAGCGGACCATTTCTGCATGCACTGGCGTGGCGTCAAGGATGACGAGACAATGATGGTGAACAGCGTCATGCGCGGATCCTTCCTCAAGGACCACACGCTGCGCAGCGAATTCCTGTCGCTCCTCAACCTCAGGACGTGAGACCAACATGCTCGTACGTTGCCTTTACGCCAGCCGACCTTCCACGCCACTCACCGGAGCCGTCCTGAACTCCATCCTCGATCAGTCGCGCAAGAACAATCCCGGTCTCGGCGTCACCGGGCTGCTGTGCGTGTCCGAGCAAGTCTTCATGCAGGTGCTCGAGGGCGGGCGCGACGAGGTCTGCGAGCTCTACAACACGATCGTGCGCGACAAGCGCCACCAGCAGGTGCGGCTGCTGAGCTACGAGGAAATCACCGAGCGCCAGTTCGGCAACTGGACCATGGGCCAGGTGCAGATCGCCAAGATCAACCCGGCGCTGCTCCTGAAGTACTTCAAGCGCGCCGAGCTCAATCCCTTCGATTGCTCGGGAAAGGCGACCATGGCCCTGCTCGGCGAGCTGGTCGCGACCGCATCGATCCTCAGCCGCGGCGACTGAGGGCCCCCGTTTCCGGTCGCACCTGAGGACCTGCCCCGGAGGCTGGAAATATTCCGGTCGCGGTCTACGCTTGGGAAGCACCGCGCCCGCGCGCGCGGTCGCCTGCAGACCACCGCTTGCCAAGCCCTCGAAGGAGCCATCGCCACATGAATGTCGTCATCGGCCTGCTGGTCGTGCTGGGGTCCTGCGTCGCGGGATTCATGCTCTCCGGCGGCGAGCTGCTCGCGCTGTTCCAGCCCTACGAGTTGCTGATCATCGGCGGAGCGGCCCTCGGCGCCATGGTGATGTCGAATCCGCTCGGCGTGACCATCAACGTGATGAAGTCCTTCGCCACGCTGGTGAAACCCTCGCCGTACAAGAAGGCCCTCTACCTCGACCTGCTGGCCCTGCTCTACGACATCTTCAACAAGATGCGCCGCGAAGGCCTGCTCGGCATCGAGAAGGACATCGACGACCCAGCGGCCAGCCCGATTTTCAGCAAGCACACCGGCATCGCGAAGATCCACGGCGCCACGGATTTCATCATCGACTACCTGCGCGTGATGACGCTGGGCGGCGTGGCGGCGCATGACCTCGATGCGCTGTTCGACGCCGAGCTCGAGACCCACCACACCGAATCGCACCTGGTCTCGGGGGCGATGAGCAAGGTCGCCGACGCCCTCCCCGGCTTCGGGATCGTGGCCGCGGTGATGGGCATCGTCATCACGATGGGGCATATCGGCGGACCGCCCGCGGAGCTGGGGCATCACGTCGGCGCGGCACTGGTGGGCACCTTCCTCGGCATACTGCTCTCCTACGGCATCGTCGGCCCGATGTCGGTCTACCTCGAGCACATCTCGCGCGAGGAAGCGAAGTTCTACGAGTGCATCAAGGTGTCGATGATGGCCAGCTTCTCCGGCGCCCCGCCGCAGCTGGCGGTCGAGTTCGGGCGCAAGATCCTGTTCCATTCCGTGCGCCCGAGCTGGACCGAGGTCGAGGAACGCGTCAAGCAGAAATGAGCATGGATCCCTCGACCCAGCCGATCATCATCAAAAAGAAGAAGGTCGTCGCGCACGGCCATCACGGCGGCTCGTGGAAGGTCGCCTTCGCGGACTTCGTGACCGCGATGATGGCCTTCTTCCTTCTGATGTGGCTGCTGGCGCAGACCTCGCCGGAGGAGCGCACCGCCATCCAGGGCTATTTCAACGATCCGCGCGGCTCGATTGCCGGCCAGGGCGGCGGACTCGATGCGCCCGGCGTCGGGCAGGTCGGCCCGGGCGGGGCCAACACCGGCGCCATCATGCTCGACAACCCGCTGACACAGGCCGAACGCAGCGAGGCCGAACCGGCGCTCGAGCGCGCCTCGGACGCCGAGCTGCGCGCCGAGCAGGCCGAGCGCGAGAAGCAGACGCTGGACGAACTGCAGCGCGCGCTGGAGGAGGAGCTCGGCAGGGAAGACTCCGCGTTCACCAAGCTGCACGACCAGATCATCATCGACCAGACCGCGCTGGGGCTGCGCATCCAGCTCGTCGACAACGAGAACCGCGCGATGTTCGACAGCGGCGAGAGCGTGCTGCAGGACTACGCGCGCGAGGTGCTGCTGGCGCTGGCCCCGCGCCTGCGGGCGGTGGCCAACAAGCTCAGCATCAACGGCCACACCGACGCCGTCGCCTACCGCGACGGGGCGAACTACAGCAACTGGGAGCTCTCCGCGGACCGCGCCAACAGTGCGCGCCGCGCCCTGATCGACGGCGGCTACCCCGAGGACAAGGTGCTCACCGTGCAGGGCATGAGCGCCTCGGTGCCGCGCCTGGCCGACCAGCCCGCCGCGCCGAGCAACCGGCGCATCGTGATCCTGGTGTTGAAGAAGGACATCGAGGACGCGTTGAAGGGGACCACGCTGGTCTCGCGCACGCATGAGGAAATCCTGCGCGGGACCGACCCGGCGCCGGCCGCGGGCGGCGTCGCGCCCTGATCGCGCGCGGGCGACCAGGGGGCTTATTGCCCGATTCGGGTACCCGGGCCGTTGCGTGGCGGCGTTACAATGCCGGCATGCAAACCGCACCCTACCTCTTCGGTCACCGCAAGTACTGGGCCAGGCGCTTTGGCGTGGCGCCCTTCCTGCCGATGTCGCGCGCCGAGATGGACGAGCTCGGCTGGGATTCCTGCGACGTCATCGTGGTCACCGGCGATGCCTACATCGATCATCCCAGCTTCGGCATGGCGCTGATCGGGCGCCTGCTCGAGGCCCAGGGCTTTCGCGTCGGCATCATCAGCCAGCCGGACTGGCACTCGGCGGCGGATTTCCGCGCCCTCGGCAAGCCGAACCTGTTCTTCGGCATCACCGCCGGCAACATGGATTCGATGGTCAACCGCTACACCGCCGACCGCCGCATCCGCTCGGATGACGCCTACACGCCCGACGGCGCGCCGAACCGCCGCCCGGACCGCGCCGTGACCGTTTACGCGCAGCGCGCCCGCGAGGCCTTCCCCGAGGCCAACATCGTGATCGGCTCGATCGAGGCCAGCCTCAGGCGCATCGCGCACTACGACTACTGGTCGGACAAGGTGCGCCGCTCGGTGCTGCCCGATTCCAAGGCCGACCTGCTGCTGTTCGGCAACGCCGAGCGCGCGATCGTGACGCTGGCGCACCGCCTCGCCGCGGGCGAGCCGATCGCACGGATCCGCGATCTGCGCGGCAGCGCATACATGGTTCCGCGCAACTGGCGCCCGCAGGCCGACTGGGTCGAGATCGACTCGACCGAAGTGGATGCGCCCGGCCCGCTGATCCGTCACCCCGACCCCTATGCGATGGAGGCCGGCCCCACCGCGCCCACCCAGCCGGTCGCCGATCCCGCCGAACAGGTGCTGCGCTTCATGCCGCAGGGACGGCGCAAGCTCGATCGCGCGCGCTCGGTGGTGCGCCTGCCCGCCTACGAGGCCGTACGCGACGACCCGGTGCTGTACGCGCACGCCTCGCGCACCTTTCACGTGGAATCGAACCCCGGCAACGCGCGCGCGCTGGTGCAGGCGCATGGCGAGCGCGACGTGTGGATCAATCCGCCGCCGATTCCGCTCACCACGCCCGAGATGGACGGCGTCTACGACCTGCCCTACCAGCGCCAGCCGCACCCCGCCTACGGGGAGGCGCGCATCCCCGCCTTCGAGATGATCCGCTTCTCGGTGAACATCATGCGCGGCTGCTTCGGCGGCTGCACCTTCTGCTCGATCACCGAGCACGAGGGGCGCATCATCCAGAGCCGCTCGGAGAAATCGATACTGCGCGAGATCGAGGAGATCCGCGACCGCACGCCCGGCTTCACCGGCGTGATCTCGGACCTCGGCGGTCCCACCGCGAACATGTACCGCATGGCCTGCAAGTCGCCCGAGATCGAGAGCGCCTGCCGGCGCCTGTCGTGCGTTTACCCGGACGTGTGCGAGAACCTGAATACCGACCATTCCTCGCTGATCAGCCTTTACCGCAAGGCGCGCGAGCTGCCCGGCGTGAAGAAGGTGCTGATCGGCTCGGGGCTGCGCTACGACCTCGCGGTGCGCTCGCCGGAGTACGTGAAGGAGCTCGCGCAGCACCACGTCGGCGGCTACCTGAAGATCGCGCCCGAGCACACCGAGGAAGGCCCGCTGTCGAAGATGATGAAGCCGGGCATCGGCACCTACGAGCGTTTCAAGGAGATGTTCGACCGCTTCTCGCGCGAGGCGGGCAAGGAGCAGTACCTGATCCCCTACTTCATCGCGGCGCACCCGGGCACGCGCGACGAGGACATGCTGAACCTGGCGCTGTGGCTCAAGCGCAACGGCTTTCGCCTCGACCAGGTGCAGACCTTCCTGCCGACGCCGATGGCGCTCGCGACCACGATGTACCACTCGCGCCGCAACCCGCTCAAGCGCGTGCGCCGCGACGGCGAGGAAGTGGAAACCGCGCGCGCGATGAAGACGCGCCGCCTGCACAAGGCCTTCCTGCGCTACCACGACCCCGAGAACTGGCCGCTGCTGCGCGAGGCGCTCAAGGGCATGGGCCGCGCCGAGCTGATCGGCAACGGCAAGAAGCACCTGGTGCCGAGCTTCCAGCCCGCGGGCACCGGCAATCGCCGCGGCGAAACGCCGCCCCCGCACCGCAGCACCCGGCCACGCAAGCCCCGTCAGGGGCTCAATTGATCGACCAGCTGCCATCGGCGCGCAGGCAGGCGGTCTGGCGCACGCCGCTGTCCCAGACGAAATCGCGACAGGTGCGCCCGTCGATGGTGCGCGGCGCGTAGGGCGTCACGCTGTAGCTGCGACCCGTCGCGGCATTGCTCCACTGCACGGGCTGCCCGTCGCGGCCCAGATCGAGCGCGTGGCTGACGCAGCCGCGATCGCTGCGGTCCAGGCCGCGATCGATCTCCCGGCCGATCAGCACCCCGGCGATCGCGCCGATCACCGCGCCGGTCTCGTCGGCCACTTCCTTGCCGATCGCCGCACCTGCGACGCCGCCGAGCACCGCGCCGATCGCGCCGGCATCGCAATGCCCGCCCACGACGCCGTAGTCGCTCACCCAGCGCTTGCCCAATAGCCCTGGTAGTAGGGGTCGTTCTTGGCGCGCCAGCCGTGTGCCGGCGCGTGCGCGGGCGGTCCGGCCAGTGCGCTCGCGAGACCGAGCGCCAGGGCCATGCCCACCGCCATGACGGGCAGCACGCGTTCAGCAGGGATACGTTTCATGTGCACTTGCTCCGTGGGCCGGGCGGGCGCCCCCCCCCCCCCCCCCCCGCCCCCCCCCCCCCCCCCCCCCCCCCCCCCCCCCCCCCCCCCCCCCCCCCCCCCCCCCCCCCCCCCCCCCCCCCCCCCCCCCCCCCCCCCCCCCCCCCCCCCCCCCCCCCCCCCCCCCCCCCCCCCCCCCCCCCCCCCCCCCCCCCCCCCCCCCCCCCCCCCCCGCCCCCCCCCCCCCCCCCCCCCCCCCCCCCCCCCCCCCCCCCCGCCGCCCCCCCCCCCCCCCCCCCCGCCCCCCCCCCCCCCCCCCCCCCCCCCCCCCCCCCCCCCCCCCCCCCCCCCCCCCCCCCCCCCCCCGCCCCCCCCCCCCCCGCCCCCCCCCCCCCCCCCGGGCCGCTCCTCCCCGGCCGCGGGGCGCCGCGCGCCCCCCCGCCAGCCGCGCGCGGCCGCGCCCGACGCCGCCCCCCAGCACAGCCCGCAACGCCACCCCCCCCCCCCCCCCCCCGCCCCCCGGGGGCCGCCGGCCCCCCCGGCCGGGCGCCGCGCCCCCCCCCCCCCCCCCCCCCCCCCCCCCCCCCGCCGCCCCCCCCCCCCGGCCCCGCCCCCCGGGCCGCCCGCCGCCGCGCGCCCCGCCCGGCCCGCGCCCACCCCCCCCCCCCCCCCCCCCCCCCCCCCCCCCCCCCCCCCCCCCCCCCCCCCCCCCCCCCCCCCCCCCCCCCCCCCCCCCCCCCCCCCCCCCCCCCCCCCCCCCCCCCCCCCCCCCCCCCCCCCCCCCCCCCCCCCCCCCCCCCCCCCCCCCCCCCGCCCCCCCCCCCCCCCCCCCCCCCCCCCCCCCCCCCGTATAGCGAGCGTGCCCGCACCACGCCGAGCAGCGCGGAATCGGTAAAAAGTGCCGCTTTCGCGCCGTCAGTTATGCCGTGCCCCTCCCGGCGCGCTGCGATAGACTTCGGCCATGTCTACTTCGTTTCCGCGCCGAAATCGCACGGGTTGACCGATTCGCATGGCACGCTTCATCCTCGGACATCGACTGCGCGCGCTGGGCGAACGCCATGGCGCCGTCGAGGCCGTGCTCTACCGGCTCGACCGTGCCTTTTTCGGCACGTTGTTGTGGCTGATCCGCCGCCTGCCGGTGGATACCGCCTCGCGCCTCGGCGCGCGTATCGGCGCGGCGCTCGGGCCGCGCTTTCGCAAGGGGCGCGCGCTCGACGACAACCTGCGCCTCGCCCTCCCGGACAGGTCCGAGGACGAGCGCAAGCGCATCGCGCGCCAGGCCTGGGGCAACGCCGGCGCGGTGTTCGCCGAATACGCCCACCTCGACGAGATCGCCTTCGGCGAGAACGGGGCGCGCATAGCGGTCGAGGTCCTCGGCGACATCCGCACGTTCCGCGACCCCGCGCATCCCGCGGTGTTCGTGACCGCGCACCAGGCCAACTGGGAAGTGACCGCCGCGGCGATCGCGCGCCAGGGCGTGCCGCTCGCGGTCGTGTATTCACCGCCGACCAATCCGCTGCTGGACGAGTTGCTGAACCGCTGGCGCACGCGGATCGGCTGCGAGCTGCTGGCGCGCGACGAGAGCATGCGCCCGATGCTGCAGGCGCTCAGGAACGGCACCTCGGTCGGCATCGTGATGGACCGGCGCGTCGACAGCGGCAAGGACGTCGCGCTGTTCGGCCACCCCAAGTCCACCACGCTGGTGCCCGCCCGGCTCGCGCTGCGCCACGGTTTCGACCTGGTGCCGATCCGCGTCGAGCGCCTGCAGGATGCGCGCTTTCGCGTGAGCTTCCACCCGCCCGTCGCGGTGCCCGGGGGCGGGGACGAGATCGCGCGCGCCATCGGCATGACCGAAAGCCTGCACGCGCTGTTCGAGCAGTGGATCCGCGAGCATCCCGGCGACTGGTTCCCCTCCAAGCGCCTGTGGCCCAAATCCGCCTACGCCGTGCGACGCGGCCGCGTGCGCAACAACGATGCCGCCCCGACACCGCCCGCCAACCCGTCGCCACCAAGGGAGCTCACCGATGGCTGACAACACCACCCGCGCCCTGCAGCAGGAACCCTCGATCCGGCTGTTCCGCAACGACTTCCTCGAGGCACTGACGCACGTGCACCCCATCGTGCCGCTGCTGTTCTGGAGCCCGGTCGTGGCGTGGCTGCTGTGGCGCAGCGTCTTCGTGCACGCACTGCCCGCCCCGGGCCTGCTCGGCATCGCGCTCGCGGGCCTGGTCGTATGGACGCTGAGCGAGTACCTGCTGCACCGCTTCGTGTTCCACTACCCGGCCACCAGCCGCGTCGGCAAGTACCTGGTCTTCATGTTCCACGGCGTGCACCACGACGCCCCGCGCGACAAGACGCGCCTGGTGATGCCGCCGGCGGGCGCGATCATCGTGATGTTCCTGCTGTGGCAGGTGTTCCGCCTGATCGTGCCGGCGCCGTGGATCGAGCCCTTCTGTGCGTTCTTCATCGCCGGCTACCTGATCTACGACTACATCCACTACGCCACGCACCATTTCGCGATGAAGCACCCGTGGCTGCATTACCTCAAGGTCTACCACCTGCAGCACCACTACGGCGCCGAGGGCAAGCGCTTCGGCGTCAGCTCGCCGCTGTGGGACAAGGTCTTCGGCACCTTCCCCGCCGACGGCGTGGCGCGGCGCGCCTGAGCGCGCAAGCGCCATGGCCGAGCACCTGCTGATCCCGAAGCGGCTCGCGCGTGCGCTGCCCGGCCTCAAGCGCGCCGCCTGGTGGCTGGAAGCCGCCTTCATCCGCGGCGTGATCGGGCTGTTGCGCGCCCTGTCGCCCGAGCGCGCCACCGCGCTCGCGATGGGCGTGACCCGCGTCTTGGGCCCGCTGCTGCCGATGTGGGACAAGGTGGCACGCAATCTCGCGATCGCCTTCCCCGCGCTCCCGGCTGGCGAGCGCGCGCGGCTGCGCCGGCGCATCTTCGCGCACCTCGGCGCCGCGATCGCCGAACTGGCGCAGAGCGAGCGCATCTGGGCCGAGCGCGAGCGGCGCCTCGAGTTCTGCGCCGACCCCTCGATCCGGGGCCTGCAGGAAGGCGGGCGGCCGATGGTGCTGGTCACCGCGCACGTGGGTGCCTGGCAACTCTCCAACCTGGTCGGCGCGCACTTCGGGCTGCCCATCACCTCGCTCTACGCGAGCGAGAGCAACCCTCTCATCGCCGCGCAGGTGCTGCAGCTGCGCGAGCGGCTCAAGGTGCGCTGGATACCCAGCACGGGCGGCATCCGCAGCCTGATCATGGAGCTGCGCGCCGGGCACTCGGTGGGCCTCGCCTGCGACACGCGCCTCGACCAGGGCGAGGCGGTGCCGTACTTCGGCCATGCCGCGATGACCAACACGGTGCCCGCGCGGCTCGCGCTGAAGCAGGACTGCGAACTGGTGCCGGTGCGCGTGGAGCGCCTGGGCGGCGCGCGCTACCGCGTGACGATGGGCGCGCCGGTGCGCCCGCGCGATGCCGGCGCGGCGCAAGCGGCGCAGGCGCTCGACATGAGCGCCCAGCTCAATGCGTTGTTCGAGTCGTGGATTCGCGAGACGCCCGGCGAGTGGATGTGCCTCGCGCGGCGCTTCCCGAAGGAGCTCGACAAGGCGGCGCGCGGCTGAATGCCGCGCGCCCGGGGATCACCAGTAGCGCACGCGACCGGTGTCGACGTGGATGAAGTTCGACGAGCGGTAGAGCCCCACGCCGCCCCCTTTCAGCCCGACCGCCGCCTTGTGCAGGCGCAGCAGATCCGAACCCGGCAGGCGGATGTCGATCGCCTTGCCCTGCAGGTGCAGGCTGCCCTGCGCGACGCCGGAACTGCGCGCGCGCAGCATCTCGTTGCTGCTCGGCGCGCGGTAACCCGAGATGACCTCGAAGGCGCGCGAATTGCCGACCGCGGCCTGCAGCCGGGCCAGCAGGTCGAGCAGCCCGGTGTCGATGGCATGTACCGCGTTGGCGCGATGATCGCGCAGCACGTGGTTGATCTCTGCCAGCGCATCCTGCAGGTAGCGGCCGTTTTCCCAGTAGGGCACGCGCAGCTTCTCGCCGGTGTGCAGGTTGAGGAAACCGAGTTCGCGCACCGGTGCCGGCGCGCTCACCGGGCCGGGGAGCGCGGCGAGGGCACGGGTGCCCATCGCGCCCAGAGCGCCGGCCGCGGCCAGGCGCTTAAGGAAGCCGCGCCGGCTGGCCGGACGCGGGGACGCACAGGGATCGGTCGGATACTGCATGACGACTCCATTGCGATTATTGGTAGCGAAGCTGCTAAGGTGCGCCCGGTCGGAGCCAGCGGATCGTGAGGGTGCTTCGTCAAAATAGCCGCAAGTGACTGATTGGTAAAGCTTGACTCAATGCCGCGCATCCTGTACCCGACGCTTCTCGCCGTGCTGCTCACTGCCCTCGCGACCGCGCCGCTGCGCGCCGACGACGCCCTGGCGCGCGCACTGGCGCAGCTCGCGCAGAACGGTGAACTGCGCGTCGGCGCCGCCCGCGTGCGCGACAGCGCGCTGCTGCACGAGTTCTACGCCCTCCGGGCGCAGCAGCCGGTGTGGACGAATCCCGCAGCGCGCGCGAACCTGCTCGCCGCCGTGAAGGGCGTCGAGAGCGAGGGGCTGCGGCCCGCGGACTACCACCTTGCCGCGCTGCAGGCGGCGTCGCCCGACGATAGCGCCGAGGCTCCGGGCATGGACCTGCTGCGCAGCGATGCGCTGATCCGCCTCGCCGCCCACCACGTGCGCGGCAAGCTCGATCCCCTCAGCGTCGAGGCGGAAATCGACCTGCACGGCCCGGAACTGGGTGCCGCTGTCATCGCGCTGCTCGCCTCGGCCGTGGCCTCCGGCGATATCGCGGGGACGCTGCAGCAACTGGCCCCACGCAACGACCTCTACCAGGGCCTGAAACGCGGGCTGGCCGAATACCGCGGCATCGCCGCGCGCGGCGGCTGGCCGCAAATTCCCGAGGGTCCCACGCTGCGCCCCGGCGAACACTCGCCGCGGGTGGCGCTGCTGCGCCAGCGCCTGCTCGCCAGCGGTGACCTCGCGGCGGATACGGGCACCGATCCGCAGTTCTACGATCCCGCGCTGGAGGCCGCGGTGCGCCACTTCCAGGCGCGCCACCTGCTCGCGGCGGACGCCGCGGTGGGCAAGCGCACGCTGGCCGCGGCCAACGTGAGCGTGGACGCGCGCATCGACCAGATCCGCGTCAACCTCGAGCGCGCGCGCTGGCTGCTGCACGACCTGCCGCCCACCCACGTGCTGGTGGACATCGCGGGCTTCGAGGTGCGCTATGTGCGCGAGGGTGTCGAACTGCTGAGGAGCCGCGCGGCGGTCGGGCGCCCCTACCGCAAGACCCCGATCTTCCGCTCCGCCATCCGCTACCTGGAATTCAACCCCACCTGGACCGTGCCGCCCACGATCCTCACCAACGACGTGCTGCCGGAGATCCGCAAGAACCTCGGCTATCTCGCCAAGCGCCACATGCGCGTGCTCGGCGCGGACGGGCGCGAGGTCGATCCGGCCAGCGTCGACTGGCGGCGCTACTCCGGCAGGAACCTGCCCTGGGTGATCCGCCAGGATCCGGGTCCGCAGAACGCGCTGGGGCAGGTGAAGTTCATGTTCCCCAACGCCCATGCCGTCTACCTGCACGACACGCCCGAGCGCAAGCTCTTCCTGCAGGCCGAGCGCGCGTTCAGCTCGGGCTGCATCCGCATCGAGGAGGCGCGCCGCCTCGCCCTGCTGCTGCTCGAGGCCGAGGGCCGCAGCGAGGCCGAGGTCGAGGCGAAGTTCGCCGACCTGAAGACACAGCGCGTGGCGCTCGCGCGACCGGTGCCGATCCTGCTCTACTACTGGACCGTCGCGATCGAGGACGATGGCGACGTGCTCTTCAAGCGCGACCTGTATGATCGCGATGCCGGACTGCTCGCGGCGCTGGACAACACCGACGGAGACTGAAACCGATGGACGACAACACCCTGCTGATCGGCGCCGCGGAGCAGCCCGTGCGGCTGCCGCTGTGCATCGCCAACCGCCACGGCCTGGTGGCCGGCGCCACCGGCACCGGCAAGACCATCACGGTGCAGGGACTCGCCGAGGGCTTCTCGGCGGCCGGCGTGCCGGTGTTCGTCGCCGACGTCAAGGGCGACCTCGCGGGGCTGGCGCAGCCCGGCGAGCCGAGCGAGCGCATCGCCAAGCGCTGGCAGAAGATGGGCCTGCCGCAACCGTCCTTCGCCGGCGCGCCGGTGGCGCTGTGGGACGTCTACGGCGAGGCCGGCACGCCGCTGCGCCTGAGCATCTCGGAGCTGGGGCCGCAGATGCTCGCGCGCATGTTGGAGCTGAACGAGACCCAGGAATCGGTGCTGTCGCTGGCGTTTCGCTTCGCCGACGACGAGGGCCTGCTGCTGCTCGACATGGCGGATCTGAACACCACGCTCGGGCACCTGCTCGAGCACGCCGACGAGCTGGGCACTGCCTATGCCGCCTTCTCGCGCCCCTCGGTCGCCGCGATCCAGCGACGCATGATGCTGCTGGAGAATGCCGGCGGCGCCGGCTTCTTCGGCGAGCCGGCGGTGCGCCTCGAGGACCTGATGCGCACGGCGCGCGACGGTCGCGGCGTGGTCAACGTGCTCGATGCGCGCAAGCTCATCAACCAGCCGCGCCTCTACACCACCTTCCTGCTGTGGCTGATGTCGGAGCTGTTCGAGGAACTGCCCGAGATCGGCGACCCCGAGCGGCCGCGGATGGTGTTCTTCTTCGACGAGGCACACCTGCTGTTCGACGGCGCGGCGCGCGCCCTCAGTGATCGCGTCGAGCAGGTGGTGCGCCTGATCCGCTCCAAGGGCGTGGGCATCTATTTCATCAGCCAGAGCCCGGGCGACATCCCCGACGACGTGCTGGCGCAGCTGGGCAACCGCGTGCAGCACGCGCTGCGCGCCTACACCCCCGCCGAGCAGAAGGCGGTGCGCACCGCGGCCGATTCCTTCCGCGTGAACCCGGCCTTCGACACCCGCGCGGTGATCGGCGAGCTCGGCGTGGGCGAGGCGCTGGTCTCCACGCTCGACGAACACGGAGTGCCGATGATCGTGCAGCGCGCGCTGGTGCGCCCGCCCGCATCGCGCATGGGCCCGCTGAGCGAGGCCGAGCGTCAGGCCCTGCTGGCCGCCTGCCCGATGCACGCGCGCTACGCCAGGGCGCAGGATCCGGTCTCGGCGCACGAGATCCTCCAGCAGCGCGCCGGCGAGCGGCTGCAGCGAGAGGAGCGCGACGCGCGCGAGGCCGCGGAACAGAAAGAGGAACTCGCGCGCGAGCGCGAGCAGCGCCGCCGCGAGCCGGCACCGCGGCGTTCGAACCGCCAGAGCACCACCGAGGCGCTGGTCAAGAGCATGGCGCGCACCGTGGGCACGGGCCTCGGACGCAGCATCCTGCGCGGCATACTCGGCTCGATGACACGCCGGCGCTAGCGCGGCCCGAGCCGGAGCGGACTCCGTGCGCTATCATGAAACCCGCCCCGAATACCGTCGCGCGGAGGTTCCCGTGATACGCCTGCTGATCGTGCTCGCCGTCGTGATCCTGATGGCCTTCTACATGAACTACAACAGCCCGCGCGGCGGCGGCGAAGCCACCACCAGCCCCGAGCAGCAGTACGAACAGGCAACGGGCGAAGCACAGGCGCTGGAACAGCAGATGCAGCAGCAGGCGCAGAGCCAGCTCGATGCCATCGACGCCGGTACGCAGTAAACGCAAGACCACGACAAGGCTCCCATGCAGAAACCGATCACGGGCGGGCGCGCCGCGCTGCTGCTCGCCCTCCTTCCGGCCGCGCCCGGCATCGCTGCCCAGCTCGAGACCGTGGTGGTCACGGGCAGCCGCGCGCCGCAACCGCTCTCCGAGCTCGCGGCATCCATCCGCGCCGTCAGCAGCGAGGAACTGCAACTGGTGCGCGCGGTGCACATCAGCGAGGCGCTCTCGCGCGTGCCCGGCACCTGGATCAGCCGCGGCAACGGCCAGGAGCATCTCACCGCGATCCGCTCGCCGGTGTTCACCGGCCCCGGCAGCTGCGGCGCGTTCTATCTCGCCGAGGACGGCCTGCGCCTGCGCCCCGCGGGTGTCTGCAACGTCAACGAGCTGTCCGAAGTCAACAGCGAGCAGGCCGCGCGCATCGAGGTGCTGCGCGGCCCGGGCACCGCGGTGCACGGGGGCAATGCGCAGCACGGCGTGATCAACGTGATCAGCGCGCCGCCGCCCGGGGCGCGCGATGCCAGCCTCACGCTGACGGGCGGGCCCAACGGTTACGCCCGCGCGCTCGGCAGCTACGGCGAGCGCACGGACAACGGCGCCTGGCGTCTCGGCCTGAACACCACGCACGACGGCGGCTACAAGGACGACTCGGGCTACGACCTGCAGAAGCTGAGCTACCGCCACGACGCCGAATGGTCCGGCGTCACGCTGCAATCGCTGCTCAGCCTCGGCAACCTGGAGCAGGAGACCGCCGGCTTCGTGATCGGCCAGGACGCCTACGAGGACTCCGACCGGCAGAAGGAAAACCCCAACCCGGAGGCCTTTCGCGACAACCAGTTCGCGCGCTGGTACGGGCGCTTCTCCCTGGACGCCGGGCCCGGCGTGCTCAGCGTGACGCCGTTCTACCGCTACCAGGACATGCGCTTCCTGCAGCATTTCCTGCTCGGGCAGCCGCTCGAGGAAAACGGCTTCAAGAGCAGCGGCTGGCAGAGCGAATGGCGGGTGGCGCTGGACGATGCGCTCGAGCTCGTGACCGGCCTCGACGGCGAATGGAGCACGAGCTTCCTGCAGGAAACGCAGCGCGACGCGGTGCCCGGCAACAGCGTGCTGCCGGCGGGCAAGCACTACGACTACGAGGTCGAGGGCCTGAACGGCGCGCTGTTCGCGCAGCTCGCGTGGACGCCGCTGGCGGCCACGCGCATCGACGCGGGCCTGCGCCTGGAGCACCAGCGCTACGACTACGACAACCGCATGCTCGATGGCGCGACGCGCGAGGACGGCACGCCCTGCGGGCGCCCCGGCGCGCCGGTACCCTGCCGCTACTCGCGCCCGGCGGATCGCGTGGACGAATTCACCGAGCCGGCACTGAACCTCGGGCTGGTGCAGGACATCGGCGGCGGGCAGGAACTGGTGCTGTCGTATGCGCACGGCTTCCGCCCGCCGCAGTCCGCCGAGCTCTACCGCCTGCAGGCCGGGCAGCTCGTCGCGGACATCGACTCCGAACAGGTCGACAACATCGAGGCCGGCTGGCGCGGCACGCGCGAAACCGTCTCGTGGCAGCTCGCCGCCTACTACATGCAGAAGGAAAACATCATTTTCCAGGACGCCGAGCGGCGCAACGTGAGCGATGCCCGCAGCGAACACCGCGGCATCGAGTATTCCGTCGACTGGCGTTTCGCCGACACGTGGGCACTGGCGGCCGACGGCACCTATGCCCGGCACCGCTACGACGGCAACGCGCCGCTGCAGGGGCTGCCCGCCGGCACCGGCATCGATGGCAACGACATGGACACCGCGCCGCGCGCGATGGCCTCGGTGCGCCTGCGCTGGGAGCCGCGCGAGCACACCACGGCCGAGCTCGAGTGGCAGCACATGGGCCGCTATTTCCTCGAGCCCACCGAGACCCATGACTACGAGGGCCACGAGCTGCTGCACCTGCGCCTGAACCAGCAGCTCTCGCGCCATTTCTCGTGGTCGGTGCGCCTGACCAATCTCACCGACGAGCAGTACGCCGATCGCGCCGACTTCGCCTTCGGCGACTACCGCTATTTCATCGGCGAGCCGCGCAGCCTGTTCGTCGACATCGGCTGGCAACTCTGAAACACGAGGCAACGCGAACATGACGCTGAACGTGGAACTCTACTGGTCGTTCCGCAGCCCCTACTCCTACCTCGCCACGCCGCGCGTGTGCGCGCTGGCGCGCGAGTACGACATCGCCTTCGACGTGCGCATCGTGCTGCCGCTGGCGGTGCGCAAGCCCGAGTTCTTCCGCGACGTGAACCCGCTGTGGCCGCCCTACGTGCTGCGCGACACGGTGCGCCTCGCGCAGATGCTCGGTCTGGATTACGCCTGGCCCGACCCGGATCCCATCGTGCAGGATTTCGCCACGCGCACCATCGCCGCCGAGCAGCCGCACATCCACCGCATCAGCCGCCTCGGCGTCGAGGCCAGCCGCCAGGGGCGCGGCCTCGCATTCATCGACGAGGCCTCGCGCCTGATCTGGAGCGGCGCGGTGCGCGGCTGGAACACCGGCGAGCACCTCGCGGGCGCCGCCGCGCGCGCCGGACTCGAGCTCGCGACGATGGAGCGCAACATCGCCGCGCGCATGCCGTGGCACGACGCCGCGCTCGCGGCGAACCAGCAGGCGCTCGAGGCCGCCGGGCACTGGGGCGTGCCGACCTTCGTGTTCCAGGGCGAGCCCTTCTTCGGCCAGGATCGCATCGACGTGTTGCTGTGGCGCCTGGGCCAGCACGGCCTGGCGCGCCGCGCCGACGCGCCCTGACAATGGCCCGCCCCACCCGCGCGCTCATCGACCTGGCGGCGCTGCGCCACAACTGCGCGCTGGCGCAGTCGCTCGCGCCCGGCGCCAGCACGCTCGCGGTGGTGAAATCCAACGCCTACGGACACGGCGCACCCGCGGTGGCACGCGCGCTCGAGGGCGTGGTGCAGGCCTTCGGCGTGGCCTGCATCGAGGAGGCGCTGGAGCTGCGCGAGGCCGGCGTGCGCGCGCCGGTGCTGCTGATGGAAGGCGTGTTCGAGCCCGTGGAGCTCGACATCGCGGCGCGCGAGAGTTTCTGGCTGATGGTCGAAAGCCCGCGCCAGCTCGAGTGGCTCGCCGCGGCACGCCCCGCGGCGCCGCTCGGCGTGTGGCTCAAGGTGGACACCGGGATGGGCCGGCTCGGTTTCGCCCCCGGGGCCGCGCGCGCGGCCTGGGCCAGTCTCTGCGCGAACCCCGCGGTGGCTCCGGGCATCGTGGTGGCCACGCACATGGCCTGCGCCGACGAGCTCGAGAGCGGCGCCACCGCGCGCCAGCTCGCGCGCCTGCGCGAGGCCCTGGGCGACATCGACGCGCCGCTCAGCATCGCCAACTCGCCCGCGCTGCTCGGCTGGCCCGCGGCGCGCGCGCAGTGGAACCGCCTCGGCTACATGCTCTACGGCTGTTCGCCCTTCGCCACACCGCACGCGGTGGCGGCCGGACTGCGGCCGGTGATGACGCTGGTCTCCGAGGTGATCTCGCTGCACGACCTGGCTCCCGGGGAATCCGCCAGCTACGGCGCGATCTGGACCGCGACCCGGCCCTCGCGCCTCGCGACCATTCCGGCGGGCTACACCGACGGCTATCCGCGCAGCGCCGCGAACGGCACGCCGGTGCTGGTGAACGGTTGCATCGCACCGCTCGCGGGGCGCGTGTCGATGGACATGCTGATGGTCGATGTCACCGACCTGCCACAGGTCAATCCCGGCGATCCGGTGCAGCTGTGGGGCCCCGACCTGAACGTGGACACGGTAGCCGCGCACTGCGGCACCATCGGCTACGAATTGCTGGTGCGCATTCCGCCGCGCGTGCCGCGCGTCTACCTGTCAGAATAAGTCCGGGCATAGCCCCAGTTACCGCACGCCGGAGTTGCACATGCGCACCGAATTCTGCCAACGCCTCGGCATCGAGTACCCGATCTTCGCGTTCAGCCACTGCCGCGACGTCGTGGCCGCGGTCAGCAAGGCCGGTGGTCTCGGCGTGTTCGGGATGAACGCGTATACCGATCCGGCCGAGATCCGCGCGCAGCTAGACTGGCTCGACGCGCACATCGGCGACCGGCGCTACGGGATCGACGTGGTGATCCCGCAGAAGCACGAAGGCAAGGGCTCGGGCGTGACCGACATCGCCACGTTCGAGGCACTGCTCGCGAAGATGATTCCGCCGGAACACAAGGCGTTCCGCGACCGGGTGCTCGCGGAGAACGGGGTTCCGGAGCTGCCGCCGGATGCCGATCGGCTCGGGTTGCTCGGCTGGACCGAGACCAGTGCAGCGCCCGCGGTCGAGGAGGCGCTGAAGCGCGACAAGTGCGTGATGGTGGCGAACGCGCTGGGAACGCCACCGCAGGACGTGGTCCAGCGGCTCAAGCAGCACGGAAAACTGGTCGGAGCTCTCTGCGGCACGATCAAGCAGGCGGTGCGGCACAAGGAAGCCGGGCTCGATTTCGTCGTGGCGCAGGGATCCGAGGGCGGCGGACATACCGGCGAGGTCGGCTCGATCGTGGTTTGGCCGCAGATCATCGATACCGTCGCTCCGCTGCCGGTGCTGTGCGCCGGAGGGATCGCGAACGGGCGGCAGGTTCTCGCTGCGCTCGGCATGGGGGCGGCCGGCGTGTGGACAGGCTCGCTGTGGCTCACCGCGGTCGAGGCGGCGGCGCAACCCGCCGAGAAGGCCCTGTACTTCAACGCGAGCAGCGAGGACACCGTGCGTTCGCGCGCGTGGACCGGCAAGAAGGCGCGCGTATTGAAGAACGCCTGGACTGATGCGTGGGAGCGCCCGGACGCGCCCGAGCCGCTCGGCATGCCGCTGCAGGGACTGCTCTCGATGGAGGCGATGCAGCGCACCGGTCGTTACATCGATCGGGCCGGTGCGCAACGCTGCGCGTTCGCCCCGGTCGGACAGGTCGTCGGGATGCTTCAGCGTGAGGAGAGTTGCCGCGACATCGTCGCGCGCCTCGTCCACGAGTATCTCGATGCCCAGGAGCGGCTCGAGGGGCTGCTGAACGCCGGTCGCTGAGCGCCGATGACGCGTCGGACAGCACCAGAGTGTCTTTGCCGGAACACGAGTAGCTGCCGTCGGCGTGCATCGTCGACGTGCCGAAGTCGCCGCACGTCGCGGCCTGGATAACCGAGGAGGAGAACGACCATGTCCGCCAATCCGAACGATCCCACGATCAACTGGGAAAAACTCGCGCCGCTGATCCCGCACCCCGGCCGCTTCCCGATCCTGCAGGAACTCAGCACGAAGCAGCAGGTGGCGCTGCTGTGCCGCGTGCTGTTCCAGGAAGGCTACAACGACCATATCGCCGGCCACGTCACCTACCGCCAGGACGACGGCACGATGCTGGTCAACCCCTGGGAACTGGCGTGGGACGAGGTGTGCGCCTCGGACATCCTCACGATCGACGCCAACGGCAAGGTGCTGGACGGGCGCTGGAACGTGACCCCGGCGATCAACGTGCACCGCGACATGCACACGCTGCGTCACGACGTGCGCGTGGTGATCCACAACCACTCCGAGTGGGGCTCGGTGTGGGCCGCGTGCAAGCGCGTGCCGCCGATCTACGACCAGACCTCGGCGCTGGTCGACACCGACCCGGCGATCTACGACGAATACCTCGGCACCGTGAACGACGAGTCCGCGGGGCGCGCGGCAGTCGAGGCGCTCGGCGAGCACAAGTGGGCGCTGCTCGCGAACCACGGCGTGTTCCTGGTGGCGCGCGACATCCGCCAGGCGCACCTGCGCGCGATCACGCTGGAGTGGCGCTGCCGCCTCGCGTGGCGCGTGGAGCAACTCGGCGGCGGCAGCCCGCTGGCGCCGCAGGTGGCTGCCGGCATGGGCGCGATGACCGACGGCAACGGCTTCCCTTTCCTGTGGGAAGCGATGGCGCGGCGCGAGATCCGGCGCGATCCGCGCGTGCTGGAATGAACCCGGGGAGCAACGCACGATGACACTGCACGTCAAGCCACTCGCCAACGTCGGCGTCGAAGTCTCCGGCTTCGACATCAACCGCGAGCTCGACCCCGCCACCCGCGACGCACTGGTGCGGCTGTGGGACGAGCACGCGATCCTGCTGTTCCGCGGCCAGGACATCACGCCCGAGAAGCAGATCGCGTTCAGCCGCCACTTCGGCCCGCTGGAGCTGCACCCGCTGAAGACGACGACCTCCGCGGAATACCCCGAGCTGTTCACGCTCGCCAACGACCCGGAGAAGGACAAGTACAACGTGGCCTTCTACCACGGGCAGGAGATCGTGGGGCGGCTCGACTGGCACATCGACCTGCACTACACGGGCAAGCCCAACCGCGGCGCGCTGCTGCGCGCGGTGGTGTGCGCGAGCGAGGACGGCATGACCGGCTTCGGCGATCTCGCGAAGGCCTGGGACGCGCTCGACGCCGAAACGCAGGCGCTGCTGCAAAAGATCGAGGTCACCTACGCCTTCAGCATGCAGCGCCGCCACATGCGCTACGTGAACGTCGATGGCTACGAGCCCGGCCCGTTCAGCCCGAAGAAGCCCGCCGACATCCGCTTCCCGGACTTCCCGGAAGTCGCCTACCCCGCCGTGCACACGCACCCGGTGAGCGGCCGCAAGGTACTAGGCATAGTCGAGCAGTTCCTCGAGCGCGTCGTCGCGCCGCAGCGCGCGGGCCTCTGCAACGACGAGGCGGTGGAACTGCTGGAACGCCTGGTCGCGCACACGCGCAAGCCCGAGTTCCACTACTTCCACCAGTGGCAACCCGGCGACATGGTCCTGTGGGACAACTGGCGCGCGATGCACTGCGCCACCGGCACGGCGCCCGGCGTGAAGCGCGTGATCCACCGCACCACGATCATGGGCGATGCGACGTTGGGGAGGGTTGTCGAGGTGTGAGGAGCGCGGCGGGTGGGCTCAGGCCGCGGCCGGTGAGGGCCGCGTCGGCTGGAACGAGTTGTTAGGCGTCCGGCGCTTCATTGCTATTTAAGCCTTAAGGTAATGGGAGCTGTGATGACGCGGTCTGGAAGTTGCTGCTTGTCAACTCCTATGGTTAGCTTCCCCTTTCTATATGCTACGGCCCCGTTGTATCTGTCCCCGAGGCCAATGTATCCGATAATTGTGATCACCACTCGGTCGGACATCGACAGCGCTCCGTTCCCATACTCCACGCTCGCTCCGGATGACAGGGTGACGAAAGCAATGCCGTGAAATACGCCGGAGCCTCCGCCATTTTCAACGGTATGGAGCATGTGAATTCCCGAATCCGATGTGCCGACATACGTGTAGGAAAAGAATTCACCATCACGGCTATACGACACTGTTGGAAACTGGCCGGAATGATCAACGCTTATGTCACAGAAGAAGCGATTGCTGCGGTTACCTTGGACAAGGTCGATGGCCACAGTAGGTGACCCAGGATCTGAGATCAAACCCTTCAGCTCCTCGATGATCCCTGGATTTATAAACTCATCGCGAAGGAAGGAATACCTAAGGTGACGCCATGCTTTAGATACTGGGTCGGGATTTTCAATGTGCATCGACCGTCGATTCACTACCATTGTCATAAACGGCGCGACTTCTAAGCCGAACAAAGGCAGCGAGATCGTCAGCGCAACGATGAGCGGTTCAAGGCCTCCCCCGGATACAGCCCACAGCACTGATAACGCAAGTGCGACGCTAAGAATTGCGATTCGCGCACGCATCATTTCAGAGGACGCCTAACGTTGGAGTTCAGCCGCGGCGCTCGAGGAGCGATGCGACGAGAGCGACGTCGGCTGCGACGACTGGTTAGGCCTAATCACGGTAATGCCACCAGAACTGATGTTATGACTCCGACAATGCCGACAACGAGTGCGAACCAACCTATCCGAGATGCTACGCGTGAACTCGCTCGGGAGTGGTGGATGGACAAGTAGTCACTTAGAGTTCCCCCCGGTAGCTTGAGCTGCCAATCTGGGCAGAATTTGTTGTTCTTCTGCCAGCATCGAATGTTTGCAACTGCGCAAAAGCTTGTGTAGTTCGGACCCGGACCGCCAATTACGGCCACAATGTTGCGACGTGGATAAGTTGCAAGACCAAACCGCTCCAGCTCTGCTACGGACAGAACAATGCGCTCTGTTTCGAAATCGGTAGCAAGATATTCCACCCGTAGTCCGCAGGCCTGGCATTTGTTCGGAAGCTCACGAGCCCTACGCCTTTGAATCCATTTCATGAGGCTCTTCATTTGCTGTGCTCCGAGCGGTTGCCGATTGGGCCTAACGCTCAGCATCAGCGGCGGCGCGCAGCGCCGTCCGCTGCATGCTGTTGTTGGGCCGCGCAGGCGTGGCAGTCAAAGCACCTCACCGACCTTCGCAAACAGCCGCTCGAAGCGCGCCAGCTCGTCCGGCTGGAGCGTCCCCGCCGTCAATGCCGGCAGCACGGCCTGGGCGACGCGGTAGTGGTTGAAACCGCCATCCTTCAGCAGCGTGATGCCCTTGCCCTTCAGCCAGTGGTTGATACGTTCGATTATGCGAGGCTGCGCACCCAGATCGGTGGCCGTCAGCGTCACGCCGTTCAGCTCCTTGGCGTATGCCTGATTGAAAGCTGCGATGTAGGCGTCGACGGGCAGCAGGTCTTCGATGTCAGCCTCGCTCGGCTGCGGCTCAAGGAACATCGAGAAGTCAAGGACGCGCTTGCGTTCGATCAGCTTCTGCCGAACCAGGTCCTCCAGCTTCTGGTGCGGGCTACCGGCGCGGTCATGCAGCACCACGAGCATGAGCTTGTTGGAGCCGAGAAGCGCGACGAAAGTAGCCAGCTTGTCGAGGCCGCCGACCGGCACCAGGATAGCGTCGCCCAGCCCTTGCTTGCCGCCGGCTTCCAGCAGCGCGCCCATGTGCTGCAGCAGGATCAGGTCGGCCGGGCCTTCGATCAGGATGTTCTTCTTGGCGATGAACAGGTTCTGCGCGATGGAATAGCCGAGCGCGGCCTGTAGTGGGAACACACTTTCATCCGACGAACCGGCCAGGTCGCCGGTGATCTTGGTGCCTTCCTTGACGCGGTCCTCGACCACGCGCACGTCGTCGAGACGGGCGCTGTCCACCATGAACGGCGAATGGGTCGTGTAAATGATCTGGTGCTGTTCCGACAGTTCGCGGATGTAGGCAAGGAAGTCAGCTTGCGCCAGCGCGTGCAGGTTCAGCCCCGGCTCGTCGAGCAGCAACACGAGTTCGTCGTTTGTCGCGGCTCGTGACTGCACGGCGTCAAACCAAACCAGAAAGCTGAAGAACCAGATGAAGCCTTTGCTGCGCTGGTCGAACGGCACCGTGACGCCGTGGCGGCGGTTCTTGATTCGGATGTAGAGGTTGACGCCGGAGTTGTAGGGCGCAACGTCCTTGCTGTCGGTCTTGAGATCGAACTCCACGTCCAGGTCCTGGTTCTGTTTCCAGAACTCGAAGACCTTCTGCGTGATGTTCAGCCCGATGGCTTCGAGCTTCGCCTTTGCGGTTTCGTAGCCTTCATCGCTCATCAGCTCCTGCAGCGTCGTGCCGGCGAGCTGCAGCAGTCCCTGCGCCGTTTCGTCGGCGTCGGTAAGTTGCTTGGCGGCTTCGCGCTGATGCAGCGCGGGCAGGTTGATCTTGCCTTCGAGCAGCTTATAGTCGTCGAAATAGAGGAACTTCGGCAGCGCCGGCGACAGGTAGGTGTGCCAGATATGGCCGTCAACCAGCCCCCAGCCGTTCGCTTTGATCGCGCGAGAACGCCACTGTGCCGCGAACGTCGCCAGCCGGTTGTCCGTCGACAGGCTCAGACCCTCGACCTTCGTGAGCGCGTCCTCAAGCCGCGCCGCGCCGTTGAAAACCTCATCCTTGTGTTCCAGATCGGCGAGCGGCTTCTGGAGAGCCGCAACTGCCGCCTTCTGGTCGATGTGGAAGCCGATCGTGCTCGTGTTGGCGATGGTCGTGTCGCGCGTGAACGTGCTGCCGACAGCGAAGATCTCGGCGCCGCCGAAGACTTCCTTGTTGATCTTGTCGGCTAGCGCCTTCTCGATGCGGAAGGTCAACTCGACCGTCTTCTGGTAGTTCTTGGCTTCGTGCTGTGGCCGGTAGCGCACCAGGTCCTTGCGCGGGTAGTCGGCGACGCAGTCGTACTTGGCGACGTCGAGCGGCATGGCCTTGTGCAGCGCCTCAAGGAACGCGGTCTTGCCGGACTCGTTCTTGCCGACCAGAACCGTCACGTCGTCGGAGAGCGCCACGGGCGTGGAATCCTCGATGGACTTGTATTTCCAGACCTGCGCTTTGATCAGCGTTAGCACAGTGCCTCCAAAGGTACTTTTGATCTTGCCATGTTCCAAAGACGACCCGATTTGTCCGCCCAACTTCAATTCGCCACCGTGGTGTATATCAGCCCGACCATGGCGCATAAGGGCGACTGTGAACACATGATGCACCCTGTAATCAACGGCCTGCCCAGCAGACTCGGATGCTATGCGAAAGGATACACACCAGCCGTTCAGCAATCTCTGCAAGCCGAATCAAAATACTACATATTCCAGACTGCAACCTGCACCACGCCGACAACCGAGTGTAGTGCAGAGCCCCGAGTTCGTCCGTAGCCTATATGGGCTACACGCAACGGGTCCGCACCCTTCGCCCTACTGCGCATATAGATACTGCTGAAACCCGGCAAAGGAGTTACGTATCTGCTCCGTCGTTCCTAGCTGCGCCACCGCATCCGGCAGCGCCTTGTACTTCAGGAGCAGCAGCGGCACCAGCTTGTCCTGATCCAGTTCCTCGACACCCTGGTCGACATACTGGGCCAGCACGAACTCCAGGAAAGCCTGCTGCTTTGCGTTGAAGTGGGACCCGATTTCGCCCTTCGCATAAACCGCCCGTTCCTGACGAGTCTGAGGCGGCAATGCATAGGCGATATGCGCCAAAACATCGAACAGGTCACTGTTCTCGGCATCAATGATCTTCTGCATTTCCTGCAGCTGATCCCTGCCGAAGCCCTTCTCGGCCAGCCCTTCCAGCAACCGGCGCCGCGTATTCGGCGCGCTCCACAACGTTCTCAATTCGTCCTCGTCCCTGAAGAACTCGGGTAGCTCGCCATAGAGGGCCTCGACGAACTGCGCCGCCGACATGGGCGTACCGTCGGGATGCCAGAAGCTGGTGGCAGACATATGCTGGATCGTCCTGGCCTTTCCATCGGCCAGCTTGACCTTCACCTTCTGCACACGAGCCGGCTCGGGCTCCGGCTCGCGAACGCCTGGCGGCTCGGTCGGATCGTCTTCGCGGCCAGCTCGCGGCTCCCTGGGCTCAGGCTCTACCGGCTCCCCATCCCACTCGGGGTCTGCAAAGTGGTGGTGGGCATTCACGAAGTCGTAGATCGTGAAATAGTCCTTGCCGTCATACAGGCGGGTGCCGCGCCCGATGATCTGCTTGAACTCGATCATGGAGTTGACCGGGCGAAGCAGGACGATGTTGCGCACATTGCGGGCATCCACGCCGGTCGACAGTTTCTGCGAGGTCGTCAGGACGGTCGGGATGGTCTTCTCGTTGTCCTGGAAGTCGCGCAGGTATTGATCGCCCAACGCTCCGTCATCAGCCGTGACGCGGTGGCAGTAGTTCGGATCCTTGCTCGTCTTGACCTGGTTGATCAGATCGCGAATGGCCAGCGCATGGGTCTGGTTGGCACAGAACACCAGGGTCTTTTCGCGCTGGTCGATCATCCCCATGAAGATCTCGACGCGCTTCTTCTCGCGTTCCTTGATCTCGATGATGCGGTTGAAGTCCGCTTCCCTGTAGATCCGCCCGGCCTCGATCTCACCCTCCACCACCGTGTCGTCGGGGGTGAAGATGTACTCGTCCAGCGTGGTGGCGATCTGGCGGACGCGGAACGGCGTGAGGTAGCCGTCGTTGATGCCGTCCTTCAGCGAGTAGACGAACACCGGCTCGCCGAAGTAGGCGTAGGTATCGACGTTGTCCTTGCGCTTGGGCGTGGCGGTCAGGCCGAGCTGCACGGCGGGCGAGAAATATTCGAGGATGCCGCGCCAGTTGCTCTCGTCGTTGGCCCCGCCACGGTGACATTCGTCGATGACGATGAAGTCGAAGAAGCCCGGCGGGTACTCGCCGAACCACGGTACCGGGTGGCCCTTCTCGTCGACCTTGCTGCTGCTCATGAAGGTCTGGAAGATCGTGAAGAAAATGCTGCCGTTCTTCGGCACCTTGCCCTTCCTGCGCATCTCGTCCGGGGCGATCCGGACCAGGGCATCGTCCGGGAATGCCGAGAAGGCGTTGTAGGCCTGGTCCGCAAGGATGTTCCGGTCGGCCAGGAACAGGATGCGGGGTCGTCGGGTTGGCTCACCCTCGGCTTTCCAGTCGCCCAGGTTCCAGCGGCTCTGGAACAGCTTCCACGCGATCTGGAAAGCAATGAAGGTCTTGCCCGTGCCGGTGGCCAATGTCAGCAGGATGCGTTGCCTCTGGTCGGCGATGGCAGCCAGCACCCGGTCGACGGCAATGTCCTGGTAGTAACGCCCCTGGAAGTAACCGCCCCGGTCCTCGAAGGGCACGGCGGCGAAACGGTCCCTCCAAGCGTTCTGGACGGCAAAGGTCCGGTTCCAGAGTTCCGTCGGCGACGGGAAAGTCGCCAGCTCCGCCTCGTGACCCGTCTCCATGTCGATGCCGTAGATGCCCTGCCCGTTGGTGGCGTAGGCATGGCGAATGGAAATGCGAGCGGCATAGTCCTTGGCCTGCCCCACGCCTTCGGTCAGCGGCTTGTCCCAGGCCTTGGCCTCGACGACAGCCAGCTTGGTGTTCCGGTACTCGAGGACATAGTCGGCGGTCAGGGCCTTGCCACGCTTGTTGGCCCCTTCCAGCCGGCCCAGCGTAATGGGGTACTCCCGGCGAACCCGGCTACCCTCGACGACACCCCACCCCGCCGCCTTGAGGGCAGGGTCAATGTGCTCCGCTCGAGTCTCGGCTTCGTTCATGGCTCAATTCTAGAGCTGACCGGAGAAGGCGTGGTGGAGAAGGGATTTCTTCAGGTCGTCGAGCGCCTCAACCTTTTGCCTATAGACGATTTCGAGTCGATGAACTTCCGCAGCAAAATTTTCCACTACTGTCATAGTTTCCGACTGCTCTGATATCGAAGGCAGCGGAATTCGGATTTCTTTGAGCACGCTTACAGATGCCACATTTTGGATGGCCACCCCGCCAGAACTCTGCTTGACTGCTTCTTGAAATGCCGCGCTCTCCATCCATAGCTTCAGAAAGTCGGGAGACACCTTCTCATTGGGGGTCAGCTTCAAAAGCGCCTGATTAATAATCCCTCGACGAAGGCTATCTGGAGCAATTGCTACTCGACCCATAGTCCCGGAGCAGCTCATGATCAGGTCTCTAGGTCTAAGCTCAAATCGCTGCATTTCCGCGAATTTCGATTCATCAACAAAGTACCTTACGTCGTCGAATTGATCATAAATGGCGTGTCGCTGCTCATAGACGGGGTAGCCATCCGGAACGAATACGCTTTTCTTTAGACTTCCGCCAAAGGGTCCTCGGACAAAGGAACATAGATCTCCAAGTCGAGTTCCGACCCATTCATGGGAATGACGAGCAAATACTTCGCCCGTAAAGGCCGAAAGAAGTTTCCGCGAACTGGATAGGCCGCGCTCGGCATTTTCCTTGGCAGTAACGATGCCTTCAAACGCTTCGTCGAGGATGGCGACGATTCGCTGCTGCTCGGACAGCGGCGGGAGCACAACTGGAAACTCAGTGATATCGCGCTGATATAAATGAGGTGTTGTCGCACCATTCAGTCGCGACTGAACAATGTCCTGGAAATACGGACTGGTAAGGCAGCGATAGAGGAACTTTGGGAGAATATCCTTGCCACTCCGAATGAGGAGCAAGGATGAATTGATTGTTGCTCGATCCGGCAGCTCCCCCACGATCCCAAGCTTTCCAATGCCCGCGCCATCCTTACAAATAAGGACATCGTCCGGCTGAAGCATTATCTCAGGACTCTCAATGAATCGATCTTCGCTAATATGAAATGCGTCGCGAAAATCCACATAATCGCCATAGTTCAGCGAATGAACAGACAGAAAGAGTGGTCCTTCCTTCGTGTATTCCTTTGCGGTCAAGCCGCGCCAGCCTATGCGACCTCGCAGCTCAGCCAATTCGCCAAGCCTCTTGGTTTGCCAACCCGTCGTCATCCCAGCATCTCCCTGATGCTGGCCAACACTTCCGCACTCTCCGCATCCAACGCCGCAATTTCATCGAGAATCTCCTGCGGACTGCGGTGAACGACCGCCTCACCGCCATTCGGATTCTTGACAGAAAGGTCGAACGTCGACTGGCCGATTTCCGAGACGTCGACCGACCAACTCTTCGGCGAATCGGCCATGGACTTCTGCAATTCGACGAACTCAGCCAGATCTGTGTCATTCAGCGGATTGGTCTTGCCGAGGTTGCGACCCGGGTCAAGCCGGTAGTACCAGACCTTCCGCGTGGGAGCACCCTTCTCGAAGAACAGCACGACCGTCTTCACGCCTGCACCCTGGAACGTGCCGCCGGGGCAGTCCAGCACCGTGTGCAGGTTGCAGCTCTCCAGCAGCAGCTTGCGCAGACTCACCGCCGCGTTGTCGGTGTTCGACAGGAAGGTGTTCTTGATGACGACCGCCGCCCGGCCCCCAGCCTTCAGCATCTTGATGAAGTGCTGCAGGAACAGGAATGCCGTCTCGCCGGACTTGATCGGGAAGTTCTGCTGGATTTCCTTGCGCTCCTTGCCGCCGAATGGCGGGTTGGCGAGGATGATGTCGAAGCGATCCTTTTCCTGCACGTCGGCCAGGTTCTCGGCCAGCGTGTTGGTGTGCACGATGTTCGGCGCATCGATGCCATGCAGGATCATGTTCATGATCGCGATGACGTAGGCGAGCGACTTCTTCTCCTTGCCGTAGAAGGTTCGCTCCTGCAGGGTCTTGAGGTCAGCCGTCGTGAGGTTTGGCTGGGCCTTCAGGTAGTCGAAGCTCTCGCACAGGAAGCCCGCTGAACCGCAGGCACCATCGTAGATGCGTTCGCCGATCTTCGGCTTGGTCACCTGGATCATGGCCCGGATCAAGGGCCGCGGGGTGTAGTACTCGCCGCCGTTACGGCCGGCGTTCCCCATGTTCTTGATCTTGGCTTCGTACAGGTACGAAAGCTCGTGCTTCTCCGCCTGCGAGCGGAAGCGCAGTTCGTCGACGTGGTCGATGATCTCCCGCAGGTTGTAGCCGCTGTGGATCCGGTTTTTGATCTCGCCGAAGATCTCGCCGATCTTGTACTCGATGGTGTTCGGCCCTTCCGCCTTCTGCTTGAAGCCGTGCAGGTACGGGAACAGCTTGCGGTCGACGAAGTCCCGCAGGTCATCCCCGGTCAGCGCCTTGTTGTGGTCCAGATTGCCGGCCTTGTCCTTCGGGGCGGCCCAGGTTTCCCAGCGGTAGGGCTCATCGAGGATCCAGATGTACTTGCGGCCCTCGAGCTCGGCCTGCATCGCGCGGTCCTGCTCCAGGCCGTCGAGGTACTTCAGGAAAAGGAGCCAGGACGCCTGCTCGGTGTAGTCCAGTTCGGTGGTGCAGCCCGCCTCTTTCCAGAGGACGTCGTCGATATTCTTGAAGGCCTGCTCAAACATGCGCCAATGGGTGTCCTGATGACGGTGGATGGGGCCGGACGGTACGGATCGAGGGAAAGGACGGAGGCTATATCGATGCCGCCTGGGAATGGAAGCCTCTACCCGCCGAAATGGTTGACACTCCGGACTGGTGACTCCGCTCGACGGATCAGCTCAGCCGCTGCTGGACATGCCGGCATTTCGGAAACGCAGAGCATCCGTAGAACTGCCCGCCCGCGTTCGCCCCCTTCCTGGCCGTTCTCAGCACCAACCGGCTCCCGCAACGCGGACATAGCGTAGCGGAAGCCTGCTGACGCATCGGCGTGCCTGCTGCTTGGGGCGCCCGTCTGACCTGCCCGATCAACGATTCCAGCTGCGCGCCATCGACAAGATCTATCGCCTTCCGCTCAGCAAAATTCTTCGCCTCCTGGGTGAATATCCCCGAGCAGATCACGATGGCGCTGGCTGCCGATTCAGCGGTCATCAGGCCGAGCATCTCCCGCACGACGTTCACCCCGACCTTCTGCAACTGCCACTGCTTGCACTGGACGAGGTGTAGCTGTCCGTCCTTCCGGAGCCGGATATCGACCCCGCCATCTGCCCCTTTGCCGGGGTTCTCGACAACGGTATATCCCGTGCGACGATACGCTTCGGCCACCAGCTCTTCGAACTGCTTCCAGTTCAGCGCGCGAATGGACTGGATGCCCGTCTGACGGTCCACCAGTTCACGCTTGCGCCACGCATTGAATGCAGAAATCGGCGCGGGGATGAGAAAGATCAGGGCCACGTAGGCAGCCATCGGTGCAATACCGTTGGCCATCGCCTGGAACGGCACGCTCTTGAATTCGACAGATGGCAGGGCCACCGCCAACCCGATATAGCTCGCGACAGACACGATGACGCTCACCCACCACGGGCATTGCATCAGGACTTCGAGGATGCTTTCTTGCTTGCGCGCCATTCAACGGACTCCCTTCCCAATCTCCTCGCCGCACCGTTCAGTTGTTCTGCCAATGAAGTCTAGGTCAGGGGATCGAGATCCGCCGTAGCCCATATGGGACACGGCGGATCAACTGTGGCCTGCACACGCGCAAGCCCGAGTTCCACTACTTCCACCAGTGGCAGCCCGGTGACATGATCCTGTGGGACAACTGGCGCGCGATGCACTGCGCGACCGACCGGCCCCGGCGTGGCGATCCACCCACCACGATCAGGGGGATGCGAGGTTGGGGAGGGCGCAGCCCCCCCGCTTCCGCGGCGAGTTCAACCCCACCGCCAAACGAGCCTCGAGAGTGATCAGCATCTCGAGGCTGAATTTCTCCCACTTGCCACGCACAAGATCGGAGACCCGCGACTGGGCAATGCCGAGGCGCTTGGCGGCCTCCGCCTGGGTGAGCTCGTGCTTCTCGATATAGAGACGCAGATCACTCATGAGGTTGGCACGCATCTGCAGGACGGTGGCCTCTGCCGGATCAAAGCCAAGATCCAGAAAGACATTGCCGCTGGATTTGGTGATTCTCTTCTTCATGGCTTGCCCCCGATTTCCTTGAAACGTTGCTGCGCAAGCGCAATGTCTGCTTGCCGGGTTTTCTGGGGAAGGAGCCCGATCTGGACGAAGTTGAGTTCAAAGCCGGCGGCCCTGCGGGCCTCCGCGGGGAAGTTCCGCAGGTCTTCCTGACTGGATCCAACGAACTCAATCGGCTTCATGCAGACGAATATATAAGTTCACTGATAATATATCAAGGAACTTGTATAGAGAAAAATCAGGGCAGCAAATAGGAAACGTGCTCGCTATCTGATCACCTGTTCGCGGTGCAGGTTCGCCAGTCAGAGATCGCTACGCCACCTATGACACGCGCAACCTCTTCAGCTTTCTGTTCACGCTTCCTACCTCGAACTTCCGCGCATCAAAGCCGCCGCCACACCAGTCGAGCATATCGCGGTGCGCTTCGTGGCTCGGGTCGGCGATCGCCTCCAGAAAGTGAGCGTATCCGGGCGGCCCGCCAACATCCTCCGGCGGGCACGCATTCTCACCTGCCAGGCACCGGGCCTGTGGCGGGATCTCCGAGCCTGCGCCCCGCTCCTCGACTGTCAGCGTATGTCCCCAGTCATCGCCGAAGTCGTAGGTGTACCGGAATCGTCTGCCGCTGCCGAGTGCTTTGGCGAGCGCTACACCTTTCTCGGATATCACGCTGCCCGGCGCGTCAAACTCCGGATCGGGGGTTCCGTATCGCAGCTTGCCGATGATGAACTCGTGCAGGTGAGTCTCTTGCCAGCCCATCGCGATCTGGATCACGCGATGAAGCCGCTCCATGGGAATCGATTCCGGCACCTGGATCACCCGCCACACCGCGGCCTCACGCTGTCCAGCTCGATGCGCGCTGAAGGAGTGCCGTCGGCTTTCTGAGCGGGACGACGTTGCTGCTCATGGCTCTATCACGCCACCAGGCTCGCCATCACGTTGGGGATTGCCTTGCCGCCGAACTGGTCCGACAGCACGCCTTCCATGCAGATATCCGACAGCGCCGTGGTGTCGCGATCGACCACGCCCGCCATGCCGATGCGCTCGCGCGCCTCGCGGATCGGCAGGTCGAAGTAGTCCTCGTACTTCTGCAGGAAGAACGGGCCCGACAGCTCGCCCACGCGCATACCGGCCTGCTGACGCTCGAGCATGCCCGCGTACGTCTCGGGGTAGTGCAGGTAGATGCGGCTCGCGGCCGTGGTGTTCAGGAAGTGCTGCAGCAGGAACAGCTCCTTCGCCAGCGCGGGCTCGAAGAACTTGAAGAAGCTCGCGAGGCGCATGTAGTTCGGCACCCACTCGCCGAGCATGTCGTAACCGCCGCCGCCGAGCAGGTGCTCCACGTCGTGCTGCTGGCCCGCGCGCAGCATGAAGTAGCCGTACTGGCCCTCGAAGTGCGCGTGCGTGCCCAGGTCGAGCTCGAAGCCCCAGTCCGTGAGGTAGCGGTACAGCGCGTTGCCCAGAGATCCGTCGGGATGCCGCGCGAGGTCCGCCCGCGTGTACGTCGAGACGTGACGCTCCTCGAACCAGCGGTCCAGCTCCGGCCACGACTTGCGCGCCTGCGTGAACATGGCCTCGATGCGCTCGCGGTCCTGCAGGCCGAGCAGGATTTCCACCAGCCGCGGGATGTCGTAGGTGCAGGGAACGTCGCGGCCGTTGCGCCGTAGCATGTGCAGCGACACCCAATCGCGCAGCGCCGG
This sequence comes from Gammaproteobacteria bacterium, assembly GCA_016718385.1. Classification (GTDB taxonomy): domain Bacteria; phylum Pseudomonadota; class Gammaproteobacteria; order Pseudomonadales; family UBA5518; genus UBA5518. The sequence continues at coordinate 1,018,592 of JADKDK010000001.1, read as the reverse complement.
GCTGTCGAGGTATTTCGAGGAGCTGATCGGCAGGCTGCTCGCCGTCGCGTGTGCGATGCGCCCGCGGTTGAAGTAGTGTTCCTCGTTGTTCATGTGCTGCCCCTGGTGATGTCCGGATCTTGGCAACGATAGCAGCACGCAATGCAGCGGGGATTTACGGTTTGTTCATCGTCGCTGCAGACACATCACGACGCGTTCTTGTAACACATCGATCTAGGAAAACGATGGAGCCGAAACGCGATACTGTATAAAATCACATGCACGTTCGCAGGGAGCGATTTCGCATGGATACCAACGCGTTCTCGAATGCTGCGCCACGCCTCGACATCGATCCGCAAACCCTCCCGATCGAGGCGCTCGAAGACGAGATCACCACGCTCAGCGCGAGCATAACGGTCGCCACCTGGCGCCTGCTGATGCTGATCGCGGAGCTCGATCGTCGTGGCAAGTGGGGCTCGTGGGGGCTCGCGTCCTGCGCGCACTGGCTGAACTGGAAATGCGGCATCGCGCTCGGCGCCGCGCGCGAGAAAGTGCGCGTGGCGCACGCGCTCGCCGGACTGCCCAAGGTGAGTGACGCGCTCGCGCGCGGCGAGCTGAGCTACTCCAAGGCGCGCGCCATCACGCGTGTCGCCACACCCGAGAGCGAGGACTACCTGCTCATGATCGCGCGCCACGGCACCGCCGCACATGTCGAGAAGCTGGTGGGCACGTACCGGCGCATCGAGCGTCTGCACGAGGCGGCACGGGCCAATCGCCACCACGCGCAGCGCGCCCTGCACTGGCGCTACGACGATGACGGCTCGATGTTGATCACGGTGCGCCTGCCCGCCGAGCAGGGCGCGCTGGTGCTGAAGGCGATCACAGCGGCAGCGGATTTTGCGCGCGCCGAGCGCGATGGCGTGGATCGCGAACCCGCTCAGGCAAAGGACGTTTCCGCGGAAACGTCGGTTCCCTCCTCGAACAGTTTCGACAATGCCGAATCGCCCGCCGCTGCACGCCGCGCCGATGCGTTGTGCCACGTGGCGGAACAGTTCCTCGCGCGCGAAGCCGTGAGCTCACGCCAGGCCGAGCGCTTCCAGGTGGTAATACACGTGGACGAGCAGACGCTGGCCGACGACGGCAGCGCCCAGTGCTGCCACATCGAGCACGGCGGCGCGCTCGCGCCGGAGACGGCGCGACGACTCGCCTGCGATGCGTCCGTCGTGACGATGGGCACGCTGTCGGGCGACTCCCCGCTCGATATCGGCCGCCGTTCGCGCAGCATTCCGCCGGCCACGCGCCGCGCACTGGAGTTCCGTGACCAAGGCTGCCGCTTTCCGGGCTGCCTCAACCACCGTTACGTGGACGCGCACCACATCCGCCACTGGGCCGACGGCGGGCACACGAACATGGACAACCTTGTCCTGCTGTGCCGCCACCACCACACGCTGCTGCACGAGGGCGGATTCACTCTGGAGCGTCGCGACGACGGCAAGTTGCTGTTCTTCCGTCCCGACGGGCGCCTCGTGCCGCACGTGCCGAAACCCCCGCTCGCGGTACCCGCGATCGAATCGTTCGTCGCGCGCTGCGGCACCGGCGTTTCCGCGGAAACGTGTCACTCCCGCTGGCAGGGCGAGCGGATGGATCTGGACATGGCCGTTGGCGGACTGATGCGTCTGAACGACGCGCACTGTGGAACGGGCCAATTTGCGGTTTGTTCATCGTGACCCTGTTGGCTGCAGTCCGACACGCAGCGCACTCACGAGGCCCGCCGCCAGGGTCAGCACGGCTGCGATTCCCAGACCGATCCGTGGCGCCGCCGCGTCGGATGTCAGCGTGAAGAGCTGCGTCATGATGATCGCGCCCACCGTCTGGCCCACCAGGCGCGCGGTGCCCTGCATTCCGCCCGCCGCGCCACTGCGCTCACCCGGCACCGACAGCAGCATGTTGCGGTTATTGGGCACTTGAAAGAAACCAAAGCCGAGACCACACAGCATGGTGAGCATGACGAGCTGCAGCGGGTGGGCCCGAAGCGGCCACAGCGCGAGCGCCGCGAGTCCGATCGCGAGACTTACACCGCCCGCGACGCAAAGCCTGGCCGTCGACACACGGTCCGCCAGACGGCCTGCAAGCGGAGCCGCGATAGCCACTGTCAGTGGCCAGGGCGTCATGTAAAGCCCGGTCATCCACGCGTTCAACCCGAGCCCGTGCTGCAGGTAGAACGGCAGCGCCACCAGGCTCGCGGCCACGCCGGAAAAGCACAGGACCGAGGCAATCACTGAAATCCGGAATGAAGCGGCACGGAGCAGGTCGAGCGGGATCAGTGGCACCTCCTTTGGCATTTCGCGCCGAACGAGCGTCACAACGGTGACGGCAGCTGCGCCGACCAGAACGGCGGCCAGCGCCGGTCTTGCCGGCAGGAGTTCCGCAGCAATGACCAATGACGCAAAGGCCCCGGCACTCAGCGCCACGCTGCACAGATCCAGCCGGCGCCCCGTTCCAGCGGCCTCGGGTAGCGCACGGGTGGCGAACAGCACCGCCACACCCAGGGGCAGATTGACGGCGAACAGCCAGGGCCAGCTCGTCGCGGACAGGATCGCCGCGCCAATCGCCGGTCCTGCCGCAGACGACAGCGCGACGGCAAGGGCGTTCCAGCCGATGGCGGCACCCAGCCGTTGCTGTGAAACCACGACGCGCAGCAGCGCGAGGCCGAGCGCCATGACGGCCGCACCCCCGAGCCCCTGGAGGAATCGCGCCGCGACGAGCAACGGCAGCGAGGGTGACGACGCGCACAGCCCGGACGCGCCAACGAACAACGCAACGCCAGCGGTGAATACCCGGCGAAGACCCAGGCTCTCCCCGAGCGCAGCGCACGGCAGCAGGCCCATCACCAGTGCCGCCTGGTAGGCAGTGATGATCCAGACCGATTGCGCCGACGTCACGCGAAGCGATCGCGCGATCGTGGGCAGGGCCACATTGGCAATGGCCGCGTCCAGCACCACGAGCACCATGGCGGCCAGCACGGAGGCGATCGCGACCGCGCTGCGCAATCCCCTCCGGTCCGGCGCCAAACGCCGCCCCATCGCATCGACGAACGTGCCGCTCATGGTGCACCTGCCGTCCAGGCGCCGTTGCGTTCCACATACCGCGTCACCCGGCGTTCCTCCTGGTCCTCGCGCTTCAGGTCACGCTCGGTAAAGCGAAACAGGAGTGCCGGACCTTTCACGCACCGGGTATCGTGAATATCTCCGGGCAGATAGACGCGGACCTGCCCGGGGCGTAGCAGCGTCGAATCCCTTTTCACGAGTTCGACACTGCCACCCGGGTGCTCGATCCGGGCATAGGTTCCCATCTCGATTTCACCCTGCTGCATCGCGTAGATGACCCACCCCCGCCCGTGGTCATGCGGCGGTCGATACAGGCCTGCATATTCCGTGTGCGCCAGCAGTACGAATCCGTGGGTCGGATCCCGGTAGAGCTCCTGGTTTGCCGGCGCTTCCCGGTGCAATGCCGACAACCACTCCTCCGTGGCGGGTGCATTGACGAGGCGCTCCAGGTAACGCGCACAGCCGGCAACCACTTTGGTGCTGAGCGGCCCCCAGACCGACCTGATTCCCTCGATCGACGATTCAAACGCATTGGCGGTCATGTGCTTTCCTCCGGTTCTGCCTGGACGCAAACCGTTCAGGCCTCCGGACATAAGCTAGCCACCACGCTCATATGGCGGAAGACGCACCAATTGCACTGTATACATGCACCAGACGCCACATCAGGTACGCGTTGCGCTAGACTCCGCGCATGTCGACCCCGGATCTCAACCTGCTGCTCACCCTTGACGCGGTGCTCTCCGAAGGCAGCGTGGCGCGCGCCGCCCGGCGGTTGCAGCTGAGCCCGTCGGCGATGAGCCGGGCCCTGGCCCGACTGCGTGCGACGACGGGTGACCCGTTGCTGGTGAGGGCGGGCCGCAGCCTGGTGCCGACGCCTCGTGCCCTCGAGCTCCGCGAACCGGTCAGTCAGCTGGTGCAGGACGCGCAAGCGGTGTTAGGCCCCGCCGAGAGCTTCGATCGCGCGCAATTGATCCGGACCTTCACGTTGCGGACCAGCGACGGCTTTCTGGAGAACTTCGGACCGGGCCTCGTCGTTCGCGCCAGCCAGGAAGCGCCCGGCGTGCGGCTGCGCTTCGTGCAGAAAGTGGACAAGGACCGGGCACCGCTTCGTGACGGTGCCGTCGACCTGGAAACCGGTGTCGTCGATGAGACCACGGGGCCGGAAGTGCGCATCCGGGCGCTGTTCCGGGACCGTTACATCGGCGTTGTGCGCACGGGACATGCGCTGAGCCGGGGCAAGATCACTCCCGCGCGCTATGCGTCCGGCAAACACATACTCGTCTCGAGGCAAGGGCTCGACAAGGGGCCTGTGGACGAAGCCTTGAAGTCATCCGGACTGGAGCGCGAGATCGTCACGATCGTCGGCGGCTTTTCGGCCGCGCTGACGATTGCGCGAGCCACAGACCTGGTTGCCACTGTTCCCGAGCGGCACACGGCAAACCTGCGTGCAGGAATGTATTGTTTCCCCCTTCCTGTCGCAGCGCAGGAGTTCACGGTATCCATGCTCTGGCACCCGAGAATGCATGCCGATCCGGCCCATCAATGGCTGCGCGGCCTGGTTCTGGATACCTGCGCGGCGGTGCGCTGATCATGCGGAGGCAACCAACGATGATGCGATTCAGGGATCAGGTCGCGGTGGTCACCGGCGGCGCGTCGGGGCTGGGACGCGCGACTGCACGCCGCTTCGCCGAGGAGGGGGCGCGCGTTGCCCTCCTCGACCGCGACGCCACGGCGGGAGAAGAGTCGGCGGCGCAAATCCGCGCGGCAGGCGGCACGGCCAGTTTCCACGCGGTCGACGTGAGCAGCTGGGCATCGATCGAGCCCGCCATCGCGGCGGTGAGCGCCGAACTCGGCGTCCCCGGCGTGCTCGTCAATTGTGCCGGCATCGGCAACTTCGTGCGCAGCGAACTCGAGACCCAGCAGAACTGGGAGCGCACCATCGCGGTCAACCTGACCGGCACCTTCCTGATGTGCCGCAGCGTCCTGCCGGCGATGCTCGCCGCGGGGCGCGGGTCCATCGTGAACATAGCCTCCAACTCGGGCCTGCTGGGGCAGCCCTATGCGGCGGCGTATTGCGCATCGAAGGGCGGGATCATCAATCTCACGCGCGCGCTGGCGGTGGAATACCGCGCCCGCGGCGTGCGGGTGAATGCCATCGCACCCGGCGGCATGCAAACGCCGATGCTCTCCTCGTGGGCGCTTCCCGAGGGCGCAGATATCGCGGAGTTCGCGACGGGCACCTCGCCGCTCGGCTATGCCGACCCGGCGGAAATCGCGGCACTGATTGCATTCGTCGCATCGGACGAGGGTCGCTACATGGTCGGCCAGATCGTCGGTATCGACGGCGGCATCACCTGCGGTTGAGCGCCGCGTCTACTGGTTGAAGCGATCCCCGTCCACGCCCCACCACGGCAGGTGATCGGGCACCGACCCGCTCCACCACACGATGCCGCCGGAAAGCCGGGTGACGCGCCAGCCCGCCGGTGTGCGCACGAATGCCGCGTTGTAGTAGCCGCCGTCGCTGACGATATGATCGGAGCCGTCCTGCACGGTGACCATCTGCGTGAACACGTAGAAGCGCGAGCTCGCGCGATGACCGTCGACCTCGGTGACAAAATTGGAAAGGTAATGCTGGCAGGCCGTGAATCCCGACATGGCCGTCGCGAGCCAGCCGCCGATCGCGGGCCAGTCGTCCTTGACCCCGCCATTGGCCAGGAAATCGATCTCCGCGCCTTCCACGAAGACCTCGTCCAGCAGTTCCCAGCGCTTGGAATCGACCGCGTACGCATAACGCGCCATGAGATCCTGGATGGCGACGCGGTCGGCACCCTTCTGAAGCTCCTGCTGATCCACCATCCGCGCTTCCTCCCGGCAGGGCACGTGTGATTCGCGCCCGGTTATCATTTATGCTCGACCGCAGTGTCACGAGCATCCCCATGATAGCCAAAGACAACACCATGAGTGCACGACCACGCAAGGTCCTGATCTTCGGCCTCGACGGTCCGGTCGCGCCGGCGCTGCTGCGCTACTGCCGCGAAGGCAAGCTGCCCGCGCTCGCGCGGCTGATCGACAACGGCGTGCTGGCACCCAACGCCATGGTCCCGCTGCCGACCGCGACACCCGCCAACTGGACCTCCATCGCCACCGGCGCGTGGCCGGGCACGCACGGCATATCCGACTACAACGTGCGTCGTCCCGGCGACCCGCTGGATCGCGCCCACATGGCATTTCACAGCCCCGACGTGAAGGCCGAATATCTCTGGAACGCCATTGCGCGTGCCGGCAAGAAGTCGGTCGTCGTGAACTTCGTGACCACCTGGCCACCGGTCGTGGACGATGGCATCCAGATCGGCGGCTCGGGCTGCGACATCAACCAGTGGTTCCATCCGAACCTCGCGCTCGCCCACCAGGAGAACGGCATCGCGCCGGAGGCGGTCCGCCTCGACGAAGACGGGCTCGGCACCGGCGAAGCGGCGCCGGGGGTGTTTGCCGCCAGCGCCTACGGCGGCCTGTTCTGCACCGCAAGCTTTCAACCGGATTCGCCGGCACCCGTGCGCATCGCGCCGGGCGCGCCCGATGGGTGGAGCAACCTGCCCGCGGCATCGAGGCTGCTGGCCGCGGAACTGCAGGTGCGCGCTACCGGCGGCCGCTACCCGCTGACGCCACCGACCTGGCAGATGCTGGTCATCGACACGCACGGCCAGGGCTTCGACCGTGTGCTGGTCTGCGAGGGCAAGGATGCGGCCGTGCCGATCGCGCAACTGCGGGCCGGCGAATGGAGCGCCATACTGCATCACACCTTCCAGACCGAGGCGGGACCCGAGCGCTGTGCGTTTGCCCTGAAGCTGCTCGAGCTGTCGCCGGATGCCCGCGACCTGCGCCTCTACCACAGTTCCTTCTGCGCGCTCGAGGGCTGGTCCTCGCCCGCCTCGCTGGCCTCGGAGATCGTCTCCACCAAAGGCCTGCCCAATCCCGACAGCGGATTTTTCGGCTACGACAAGGGATGGTTCGGCGCCGACACGCTGCTCGAGGAAATCGAGATGCAGCGGCAGTGGTATGCCGATGCCTGCGCCCACGTGATGAAGAACGAACCGTGGGACCTGTTCGTGATGCGCTACCACCTGCCCGACACCTCGTGGCATTCGATCCCGCACGTGCTCGACCCGAGGCTTGCAAGTGATGCCGAGGAACGCCGCCGGCACGAAGCGCTGGAGCTCGGCATCTACCAGGCCTGCGATCGCCTCGCGCGCGACCTGATCGCGTGCGTCGACGAGCGCGAGACATTGCTGGCGCTGATCTCGGACCACGGCGCCAAGCCCGCCGGCCATCCCGGTATCGATGCCAATGCGCTTCTGCGCGATGCCGGACTGCTGACGCGACAGGCCGGGGGAACAATCGACTGGTCGCGCACGCGCGCCATCGCGCGACCCGTTTGCTGGGTCCATATCAATCTGCAGGGCCGCGACCCGGACGGCATCGTGCGTGCCGGCGAGGAATATCGCGAGGTGCAGGATGCGATCATTCGTGCGCTCACCGAGTACGTCGAACCGGACTCCGGGCGCAAGCCGGTGCTGTTCGCGCTGCGCAAGGAAGACGCACGCTTCCTCAACATCTACGGCGAGCAGGCCGGCGACGTGGTGTATGCGCTGAAGCACGATCACGGTCACCAGCACGGCCCCTTCCTCCCCACGGCCGACTGGCAGGGCGGATCGCTGCGCGGCCTGTTCGCGCTCAGCGGCCCCGGTATCCGCAGGGGCGCGCAGATCGAGCGCAACGTGTGGTGCATCGACCTCGTCCCCACGATCTGCCACCTGACCGGCTGGCCGGTGCCGCGCGATACCGAGGGCGCGGTGATCTACCAGGCATTCGACGAACCGGGCAGCTGAAAACGACGATCATCGACCGCAAGGAGCACGCGCGTGGAGCATCGCAATCTGGGCAGATCCGGGCTGAAGGTTTCGGCGATCGGGCTGGGCACCCACTACTTCGGCTGGCTGCACGACGAGGCCGCCTCGGTTGCCGTCATCGAGCATGCGCTCGAGCTCGGCATCAACTTCATCGATACCGCCGACGTCTACGATATGGGGCGCTCGGAGGAGTTCGTCGGCAAGGCGATCAGGGGACGGCGCGCGGACCTCGTGATCGCGACCAAGTTCGGCTGGCCCATGGGCGGCGGCCCGTCGGGCGCACCGGTCGATCCGCGTCCCAACGCGCGCGGCGGTTCGCGTCACAACGTGATCCGCGCGGCGGAAGCGAGCCTGAAGCGGCTCGGCACCGACTACATCGATCTCTACCAGATCCATTTTCCCGATCCCTCGACGCCGATCGAGGAAACGCTGCGCGCGCTCGACGATCTCGTGCGCGCGGGCAAGGTGCGCTACACCGGCTGCAGCAATTTTGCCGCCTGGCAGGTTTCGGAGGCGATGTGGACCTCGCGCTGCCACAACCTCAACGCCTTCGCGACCTCGCAGCCGCTGTACAACCTGCTCCAGCGCGAGATCGAGCAGGATCACGTCCCGGCCTGCGAGGCCCACGGACTCGGCATCATTCCGTGGGGCCCGCTGGCCGGCGGATTTCTGACCGGCAAATACCAGCGCGGCCAGCCCTACCCCGCGGACTCCCTGCTCGCGACCAGGCCGATGGCCTACGAGCAGATCACCACGGACGCCAACTGGACCAAGCTGGAACGGCTCGAGGCATTCGCGCACGCGCGCGGCCGCCGCGTGGGCGAACTGGCGATCGCCTGGCTGCTGGCACGGCCATGCGTATGCTCGGTGATCGCAGGCGCCAGCCGGACAACGCAACTCGAAGAGCACGTCGCGGCCGGACAATGGAAGCTCGATACGTCGGAGCTCCTCGAGATCGACGCCATCTGCGCGGGCGACAGCAGCGCCGGACACCGCTTCAGCCTGAGGTGAGCGGCAAAGCCCGCCTGGCCTGCTGCTCCAGCTCGGTGAGCAGCGCGGGCTGGAGCTGCAGCTGCCTGCCGAGTTCCTGCAGGTACGCGCGCTCCATGAAACTGTCCTCGTCGACGATCAGCACGCTGGCGAGGTACATCTCTGCCGCCATTTCGGGGGAGCGCGACGCGGCGGCGACCTCGGCGGGGTCCAGCGGCTTGCCGAGCTCCTGATCGAACCAGCGCGCCAGCTCGGAATCGGCGCCGAGCTTGGCGATTTCACCGTCGATCAGCGCGCGCTCGCGCGCATCGATGTGCCCGTCGGCCTTGGCCGCGCCGATCAATGCGCGCAGGATCGCCTGGCTGTGCTCCTCGGCCTGCGCGCCGCTCAGGCGGTCGACGGTCTGCGGCGGGGACTGCGGCATGCCCGCCTGCGTCGCCTGCCAGTTGTTGTAAGCCTTGTAGGCCACCACGCCCAATGCCGCGAGGCCGCCGTACATCGCGAGATTGCCGGTGGCCTTGCGGGCCTTCTTGCTGCCGAGCAGCAGGCTCATCGCGCTGCCCGCCAGTGCGCCGCCGGCGGCGCCGGACAGGAATCCCGACAGCGGATCCTTGCTGTCGGCCTGCGATTTGTTCGCAACGCCGGACTGATTGCCGAGGTACTTGCTGCCCGATTGCAGCAGTTGCTCCAGAAGACTGCGGGTATTCATGGCGGGTTCCCTGTCGGTGAGAGTGAATATTACGTGCGTGCGGGAGTATTGGTTCTGAACCTCAATCCCCGGCGGCGTCGGGCTGGACAGCAATGATCCGGAAGTTCTGGTCCGCCTCGCTCCAGCTCAGGTCTACCAGGGAGCTGGCGTCGGGGAACGCGATCGTGTAGTTCGCCTCGAGTCCCTCGACGAAACCGTTGCCGATCGCCTGCACCGCGAACTCGACGTCGGCGATCTCGACACCGTCGACGAAGGTCTGCAGGCGGTGCACGCCGGTGCCGAGCAATCCCCAGGCGAAGACCATCCCGAAGCCGTTGTCGGCATCCCCGCACACACCGGCCGTATCGGCGCGTGAACTGCCGTAGGAGAGTGCGATCGGCGCGCCGCCGTCGATCGAGATCGTGACTTGCTCCGCCTCGCAGGCCCAGCCGCGGATCAGGCCCACGCCGCTCTGGATGGTGTGCTGCGCGGGCGATTCGTGGTGCGCCCCGCCGACCTGGCGCTCGGCATCCGCGTCGATACCCCGTGACGAGCCGGTGAAGCCCGCGCTGAGATCGGCAAAGCCCCCGCCGGTGTCGTGCCCCGTGATCAGGAAGTTCTGGTCGGGTTCGCTCCAGGTGACGAGCACGCGCTCGCCGGGGTTCGGGAAGCCGTTCAGCACGTACTCGCCCGCCAGCCCGGTGACGAAACCGTCGCCGAGCGCGACGACGTCGAATTCGGCATGGCCGACCAGCGCGTCGTCGAAATAGCTCAGGATGCGGTGCGTACCGTTGCCGAGCAGTCCCCACGCCCAGACCATGCCGTAGCCGTTGCCGGCGTCGCCGCAGACGCCAGCGGTGTCGGCGCGCCCTCCGCCCGGCGCGACCGGGAAGGGGTCGCCGCCATCGATCGAGACCGACACCGCCTCGGCCTCGCAGGCCCAGCCGCGGATCAGGCCCACCCCGCTCTGCACCGAGCCCGTCGCAGGCACTTCGGGCCAGGCGGTGAAGGGCAACTCGTTCCACGCGATGAACTGCACGTTGTCGAACAGCACGCGGTCGCCCGAGCCGAGGCCCGGCGAGGCGCGAAAGCGGATGCGCGTCTCGGGCGAGGCGTAGTCGCTGAGGTCGTGGTAATCGCCGCGGTGCAGCCCGAAATCATTGCCATCGCCGGCGAAGCGCGCGACCTCGGCCCAGCTCGCTCCGCCGTCGGCGGACACATCGACGCTCACGTAGTCGAGCGCCCGGTCGAGATCGTCACGCGCCCAGTTGAACGACAGCCACGCGTGCGTGTAGCCACCCAGGGCAAAGCCCCGTTCCAGACTCGTGCCCGCGCCTCCCACCTGCAGGCGCCCGTCGCCGATGCGCACGTTGCCGCTGGCCGGGTCGTCATCGTCGTCGGCTTCGACCCAGCAGCCGTTCCACGCCGCATCGTTGGCGCGGCAGTACTGCGGCGCGGCGAAGTCCTCCACGAAGACGTCGTGGCCGAGCGGGCGGATGCCGTCGAAGCCGCGCCAGATCTGGTCGGCGAGGAACACCTGCCCGGCGCGGCTCGGGTGGTAGCAGTCGAAGCGCGAGATGTGCTCGGGTGCGAGCGGGCGCGTCGGCCGGTAGACCTGCTCGCTGTAGCGCACCCGCACGCCGTTGCGCCCGTCGAAGGCGGCGGCTTTCTCGCGCATCAGGCCGTTCAGCGCCGCGGTGAACTCGCGCGCCTCGCGCCGGTCTTCATCCGTCGAGCTGCTGGAGAGGATCTTGCCGCAGGGCCCTTCCTCCACGCCCTGCGACTCGAGCAGGCGATCGAGGAACAAGGACACGAGGCGGTCCTTGGCCTCCTCCTGCGTGTCCGCGAGCCGGCACAGATCGTTGTCGAAGAAGTGGTCGCAGGCATCCTGGGCCGCGCCGTCGGAAACCCTGTCGGTGTCCAGGTCCCAGGTCGCCTGGCAGCTCTCGAACAGCAAGTTGTGGTCACGCTCGCGCAGCATGTCATAGAGCCCGGCCACGTCGGGAACCGCGCTCCAGTAGATGGTCCCGCCCTCGGGCAGGCGGTCCGTGAGCAGCTGCAGCGTGCGGTCGATGTGCCCCGCGACGCGCTCGAGATCCCCGGCGTAGTCGTGCCCGCTCGGCTGACAGATGTCATTGGCGCCGAGCCCGATCATCACGGTGTCGAGCGCGGGATCGGACAGCACCTGCGCGGCCTGGTCGTAGGCATCTTTCCATTCCTCGCCATCGTCGGCGGCGTCCACGACCTGCGCCGGCGTGAAACCCAGCCGCGCGGCCAGCGGCCACGCGTGCTCGCCGCGCGCATAGCTCCAGGCGCGATCCTGGTATCCGCCGCGCTCCTCGACGCATTCGACGATGTCCAGCGAACCGCAGCTGTCCAGGCTGTGCGTGCCCGCGGCCATGCTGTCGCCGATGATCCCGATCTTGCCGGCGGCGGACGCGGCGAGCGGAGTGACGACGAACGCCGCACCCAGCAGGCCGGCGCACAACGGCAAACGCTTCGGGGAAAGCAGACGATGCATGGCTCTACCTCCGGGAAAGGCCAGAATTGTCACACCAGCCGCTCGGGGCGCGAATAGACCGACAGTCGCCCGGTGCGCGCGAAGGCCACCAGCGTGATGCCCGCCTCGGCCGCCAGCCGAACCGCGAACGCCGTTGGCGCCGACACCGCGACCAGGATGCCGATGCCGGCCTGCGCGGCCTTGCCGACCATTTCGTAGCTGGCGCGGCTGGATACCAGCGCGAAACCCTCGCCGCGCGGTTCGGGCGCGCGCGCCAGCGCGCCGACCAGCTTGTCGAGCGCATTGTGCCGGCCCACGTCCTCGCGCGCGAGCACGATGCCGCCGTCGCTGGCGCACCACGCGGCACCGTGGGCGGCACCGGTGCTGCGCTGCAGCGGTTGCCATGCGTCGAGCGCGTCCAGGGCGCGCTGCACCGCGGCACCCTCGATCACGGCCGCACAATCGACCGCGGGCACCGGGCGCACGGCCTGCTCCAGCGACTCGGCACCGCACAGCCCGCAGCCGGTGCGCCCCGCCAGGTTGCGCCGCCGGTCCTTCAGCTGCTGGAAGCGCTCGTTACCGATGGTGATCGCGATCTCGAGACCCTGCGCATGCGCCTGCGTCACGATGTCGTAGATCTGCGCGGGGCGCTCGACGATGCCTTCGGACAGGCTGAAGCCGAGCGCGAAATCCTCGAGGTCCGCCGGCGTCATCATCATCACGACGTGCGACAGGCCGTTGTAGCTCAGCGAGACCGCGGCTTCCATCGCGATCGCGTCGCTCGCCGGTTCGGATCGCGCGCCGGGCGCGCTCGCGCCGCCGGGGTCGATCCAGCGCGTGACCGGAACGCGTTCCCAGCAACCGGCCGCCCCCTCGTGCGGCTCGTTCATGGCGGCGTCCCGCTGGAACTACGACCAGGGAGAGGTTCAAGGGGCATCGTGCAGGTGCTCCGAATGGAATGCGATGTGCTCGCCGATGAACGAGGCGATGAAGAAGTAGCTGTGGTCGTAGCCCGGCTGCATGCGCAGGCGCAGCGGATAGCTCGCGGCCTGCGCGGCCTGCACCAGCAGCTCGGGCTTGAGTTGCGCGCCGAGGAAGCCGTCGGCCTCGCCCTGGTCGACCAGCGTCGGCAGCTGCTCTGCCGCCTTCGCGAGCAGCAGCGAGGCGTCGTGCGCCTCCCACGCGGCGCGCTCCTCGCCGAAGTAGTTCGTGAACGCCTTCTCGCCCCAGGGGCAGCGCGTCGGCGAGCAGATCGGCGCGAAGGCGCTGACGCTGCGGAACTGCCCGGGGTTCTTCAGCGCGATCGTCAACGCGCCGTGTCCGCCCATCGAGTGGCCACTGATCGACTGCCGCTCGGCCAGCACCGGGAATTTCGCATTGACCAGCGCCGGCAGCTCGCGGCTCACGTAGTCGTACATGCGGTAGTGGCCGCGCCACGGCTCGCGCGTGGCATCGACGTAGAAGCCCGCACCGAGGCCCAGATCCCAGGCGCCTTCCGGATCGGCGGGCACCAGGTCGCCACGCGGACTGGTATCGGGCGCGAGGATCGCGATGCCGTGCCTGGCCGCGTAGCGCTGCGCGCCCGCCTTGATCACGAAGTTCTCGTCGGTGCAGGTCAGCCCCGAGAGCCAGTGCAGCAGCGGCACCGGCGCGTACTCGGCCTGCGGCGGCAGGTACAGCGAGAAGACCATCTCGCAGTCGAGCGTCTCCGATCGATGCGTGAAGCGCAGCTGCTGGCCGCCGAAACAGCGGTGCGATCCGATCTGTTCCATGGTCGCCGGCCTCAGTACATCACGACGGAGCGGATGCTCTCGCCCGCGTGCATCAGGTCGAAGGCCCTGTTGATGTCCTCCAGCGGCATCGTGTGCGTGATCAGCTCGTCGATCGCGATGCGACCGTCCATGTACCAGTCGACGATCCTGGGCACGTCGGTGCGCCCGCGCGCGCCGCCGAAGGCCGAGCCGCGCCACGCGCGCCCGGTCACCAGCTGGAACGGCCGGGTCGAGATCTCCTGCCCCGCGCCGGCCACACCGATGATGCAGCTCTGGCCCCAGCCCTTGTGGCAGCACTCCAGCGCCTGGCGCATCACCTTGACGTTGCCGATGCACTCGAAGCTGTAATCCACGCCGCCGTTGGTCATGTCGATGATCGCCTGCGTGACGTCCTTCACCTCGCTCGGGTTCACGAAGTCGGTCATGCCGAAGCGGCGCGCGAGTTCCACCTTCGCGGGATTCAGGTCCACGCCGATGATGCGCGCGGCACCCACCATCCTCGCGCCCTGGATCACGTTGAGCCCGATGCCGCCGAGGCCGAACACCGCGACCGTGGAGCCCGGCTCCACCTTCATCGTGAACGCCACCGCGCCCACGCCGGTGGTCACGCCGCAACCGATGTAGCAGACCTTGTCGAAGGGCGCGTCCTTGCGGATCTTCGCCACGGCGATCTCGGGCAGCACGGTGTAGTTCGAGAAGGTCGAGCAGCCCATGTAGTGCAGGATCTTCTGCCCCTTGTACGAGAAGCGGCTGCTGCCGTCGGGCATCAGGCCCTGCCCCTGCGTGGAGCGGATCGCCTGGCAGAGGTTCGTCTTCGGATGCAGGCAGTAGTCGCACTCGCGGCATTCGGGCGTGTAGAGCGGGATCACGTGATCGCCTACGGCAACCGACTTCACGCCGGGACCCACTTCCACCACCACGCCGGCACCCTCGTGGCCGAGGATCGCGGGGAAAGCGCCTTCGGGATCGTCGCCCGAGAGCGTGAACGCGTCGGTGTGGCACACACCGGTGGCCTTGATCTCCACCAGCACCTCGCCGGCCTGCGGTCCCTCGAGGTCCACCTCGACGATCTCCAGCGGCTGGCCCGCGGCGAATGCGACGGCTGCGCGTGTTTTCATGCGTTTGCTCTCCGTTGTCGATCAATTCAATGGCAGCAGCGCGAGCTGGCGCGACTGCGCCACCAGGCGCCCGGTCGAATCCCAGACCTCGCCATCCTCCTCGACGAATCCGCCGCTGAGGAAACGCGAGCTGAAGCTCGCGCGCAGCCAGCCCGGCGCGGGCCGCGCGCGCAGGTGCGTGGTCAGCTCGATCGTCGGCGTCCAGGCCACCGGCAGGTTGGCGTTGAAGGAGGTCGGCGGAAAGGAGTCCACCGCGAGCAGCAGGCCGAGGGTGTCGACGGGCTCGTCCCTGCCGAAACGGAACCAGCCGCGCACGCGCAGTTGCCCGCTGGGCTTGCCGCTCGCGAAGCCGGCATCCTCGGGATGCAGGCGCAGGTCGACGTTGCCGAACAGCGCCGGGGCGCCGTTCTCGACGCGGTGCCCGAAGCACTCGTCCGGTGGCGGCAGTTCGGGCGGCGCGGACTCGATGCGCTCGAGGCCCGCATCGGACCGGTCGAGGTTGCCGAAGGTGCCCAGCACCTGCAGCAGCGGCTGCCCGCCGGCGCACATCGCCGCGCTCGCCACGCCGAAGCGCCGGCCCTGCTTCACCACGCGCACGTCCACGGTGACCGGGCCGGCGCGCCCGGGCGAGAGGTAGTGCGCGGTAATCGTGACCGGGTCCGCGCGCCCGGTCTCGGTCGCCATCGCGCGCGCCGCGATCGCGAGCATGTAGCCGCCGTTGGCGTTGCCGCCGATGTCCCAGCCGCTCGCGAGCGTGCCACGATAGCTGCCCGGCTGGAGGCGCTCGACGGCGGTGTCCGCGCCGAAGGAACTCATGATCGTGTCAGCCGCGCAGGAACCAGCCCACCAGCGCGCCGAGCAGCAGCACCAGGTTGGCGAGGATCGCGATGCCGAAACCGGCACTGCGCTTCTCCGCCGCGCGCGCATAGCCGACCGCGTAGAGAATACGCCCGATCACCCACACCAGCCCCGCCGCGCCGGCCCACAAATCGCTCACCAGCGCCGCGAACAACCACAGCGAGGGCAGGAACAGCATCAGTTGCTCCAGCGTGTTCTGCTGGATGCGGAACGCCCGCTCGAACTCGGGTGCGCCGCTGGTGGCCGGGGCTTTCACGCCATATTTCAGGCGTGCCTGCCCCGTCTTGGCGGTGACCGAGAAATACACCAGCAGCGCGAGCAGCGTGACCGCGGTGCTCCAGTGGAAGGCTTCGATCGACATCGTGTGTGCTCCTTGTGACGGGATTGGCTTATCGGCCGGATTCTAAGTCCTTCACCGTGCAATGTCTCCACGACTTGCCTATCTTTGCCGCCACGCCCGCAATCACGGACCACCGCCATGTCCGACGTCTTCGTGGCCGTCAGCCCCGAGCGCGTGATCTTCGCCAAGAACTGCGACCGCGACCCCAACGAGGCGCAGGTGCTCGGCTGGATCGCGGCGCGCGAGCATGCCCCGGGCACCACCCTGCGCTGCACCTGGCGCGTGATCCCCCAGGTGCGCCGCACCCACGCGCTGATGCTCAGCCGCCCGTTCTGGATGTGGGGCGCGGAGATGGGCGCCAACGAGCACGGTGTCGCCATCGGCAACGCCGCGGTAGTCGCGCGCGCGAGGCCCGGACCCGACGGCCTGCCGGGCGCGGACCTGGTGCGCCTCGGACTCGAGCGTGGCGCCAGCGCCGCGCAAGCCCTCGAGGTGATCGCCGCGCTGCTGGCCGAGTACGGTCAGGGCGCCGATGAGCACAACAGCTTCCTGCTCGCCGACCGGCGAGAAGCGTGGCTGCTGGAATGCGTGGGACGCGACAGCGCGCGCGAACGCATAGCTTCCGGCGTGCGCGCCATTGCGGGCACGCCAGCGTTGCCCGCGCTGATGCCGCGCTCGCGCCGGCTACAGGCCTGGATCACCGGCGCAGGCGCGCGACGCGCACGCATCGAAACGCTGGCGGCCGGCGTGGGCGATGCCGCGACTGCCGCGGCGCTGCTCAGCGACCACGGCGGCGCCGCGCCACGCTACAACCGCTGCAGCGGTGCGCTGCACGCACCCTGCGTGCACGCGGGCGGATGGCCCGCGGCGAGCCAGACCACCGCGAGCTGGATCAGCGAGCTCGCCGAGGGCGGCGATCGCCACTGGGCCACCGGCACCGCCGCACCCTGCCTCACCCTGTTCCGCCCGCTCGCGTTGCGTCGCGTACGCAATGGCGGGCATCCGACCGGCAGCCCCGATCTCGACAGCCTGTGGTGGCGCTTCGAGCGGCTGCACCGCCACGTGCTGCGCGATCGCGGCGCCCTGCCGCCCTCGTTCCACGCCGATCGCGCGCGCACGCAGCGCGCGATCTTCGACGATCCGGTCGCGGGCTGGGACATCGCCGAGGACTGGCTGGCGCGCTGGGAGGCGCTGGCGGGCACGCCGCGCGCGGACTCGCGCCCGCGCTGGCTGCGCCACTACTGGGACCGCATCGAGGCGCAGGCCGTGCACGGCAGCGCCCTGCCTTGGCGCGAAGCCACGTGACTCAGAGATGTTGCAGCAGGAAATCCCGCATCACGGGCGCCGCGCGCGCGAAGCCCTCGCCCTGGTAGGCCACGAAATGGTCGCCCTCGATCAGCTCCAGGCGTTTGGGCTCGCCGGCGCGCTCGAAGGCCTTCAGCGCGCCCGCGGTGGGCGCCAGGCGGTCATCGCTGGCGATCACCATCAGCAGCGGCGTGGGCGCGATGTGGCTCACGCAGACACCCGGATCGAAGGGTGGCTCGGTGCCGAAACAGTTGCGCAGCGTCACGCGATTGTGCCAGCCGCTGCCCGGCGCGGCGCCCGCGCGCAGGAACCACTCGCTCGCTTCCTCGAAGGCCAGGAAGGCCGGCAGCTCCACGCCCTCCTCCGGCACCACCGCCAGCGGGCCCATCGGCTCTGCCGCGGCATCGGCCGGCCCGTTGCCGCTCTCGTCCAGCAGCGCCGCGCGCAAGCGTTCGAAAGCGGTGCTGTCGGCAAGGCGCTGCTCCGTATCCGGCAGGCTGGCGAAGGGCACATTGGCAATGACTGCCGCCACACGCCGGTCGCAGGCCGCCACCGCCAGCACCTCGCCGCCGCTGAAGCTGGAACCCCAGATGCCGATGCGCGCGGAATCGACTTGCGGGCGCGTGGCCAGCCAGTCGATCGCGTAGCGGTAGTCCCGCGCCTGTGCCCAGATGTTGATTTCCTGCCGCGGCTCGCCCTCGCTCGCACCGAGGTTGCGGTGGTCGTAGACGAGCACCGTGATGCCGGCCTCGCAGAACACGCGCGCGAACGGGTCGAGCGCCATCGCGCGCGTCGCGGAGAAGCCGTGTGCCATCACCAGTGCCGGGCCTTTGCCGGCCCTTTCGGGAGTGTAGAGCCAGCCGCGCAGCGTGGTGCCGCCGAAACCGGGAAAGGAAATGTCGCTACGCATGGGTTCGTCCCTGGGTATGCAGCCGGTGCCGATCACCGGCGCGGGCCGATTATCACCGACGGCAGGCACCGCGTCAGCAGTTCGAGCTCACTGCGCGGCCGCGGTCGATTCGCGCACCACCAGCTGCACCGGGCATACGACTTCGCGTGGCTTGCCGTGTGCGGCGGGCTCGGCGAGCAGCGCTACCGCCGCGCGTACCATCTCGTCGAGCGGCTGGTGCACCGTGGTGATCGGTGGCCACACGGCACGCGCCATCTCGCCGTCGTCGAATCCGGCCACGGAGAGATCGCGCGGCACATGGATGCCGTGTGCCCACGCGTAGTTGATCAGGCCCGCCGCCATTTCGTCGTTGAAGGCATAAACGGCCGAGGGGCGCTGGCGTTGCGAGAGTATGGCTGCGCCGATGTCGAGGCCGGCCTCGACCGGGGTTTTGCGCCAGTTGACGGGCAACGACAGGATCTGCGACGGACTGCAGCCCAGCTCGATCAACGCATCCCGCATGACGTTGCGCCAGCGCTTTCGCGGAGAGGCAACGGCGATATGACGGTGTCCCAGGCTGTACAAGTGTTCGGCCAGCAGCTTCAAGCCGTGATCCACGTTGCTCGTCACGGAGTCCGCGCGTCCGTGATCGGTCGTTGGCGATATGCGCACATACCGGACCTGCATGCGCTCCAGCAGATCCAGGATCTCCGGCTGGTCGGAGAGCTGCGATACGATCACGCCGTCAAAACGCATCTGGCGAAGACTGTTCTCCAGGTAGCGCAGGGTGTCGCTACCCAGCGTGTCCAGCTCCTCGACAATGAGATGCAGGCCACGCTCACGGCAGGCGCGAACGCCATGGCTGTGCATGGCGCGGAAGATGTAGGCATCGAGGCGCATGCTGATCAGCCCGATCAGCATGCTGCGCGAACTTGCCAGTGAGCGGGCCGCCAGGTTCGGTCGATAGCCCAGCGCGGCGATTGCCTCGTGCACCGCCTCCCTTGTTGCGTCCCTTACGTGCGCTTCTGCATTCACGACGCGCGACACAGTCTTCGGCGATACCCCGGCCAGACGGGCGACATCGTCGATAGTGACGGGTGGTTTCAACTGGCGCTACTCCTGACACCTGCGCGGCCGGGCTCCGCGGCTATTGTCAACGACGCGCCCGGGATACGCAAAGGCCGGCTTTTTCCCATATTGACAGCGCTGTCATTTTTGTCGATGCTCTCTCACCGGCAAAGACTGCTCCGACCTGCTCGGGCACATAACGCCAACGGCCCGCAGCGGCATTCCATGTGGACCGGCATTCAGGCCGGGCCTCGCACATTGAGCCTGCAGGCGGCCTCATCTGGATGAAACGGTTATCCATCAGAGGTTCAGATGATGAACAGAACCGAAGGTCGCGCTGCGCCGCTGCTGTGGCTGCGTATGCTCGCACTGCTCTCGAGCATCATGGCGTGCGCGCAACTCCACGCGGAGGCCGCCAGCTCGCCTGATCCGCTCTTCGACCAGCCCTACGTCGACATCGACGAGTGGCGCGATACGCCCGTGCGTCATCGCTATGTCCACGGCGGTTTCAAGGGAACGGAAACCCGCTTCTCTTTCTATCTGCCGCCCAGCGAGCAATACCAGGGTCGCTTTTTCCAGTACATCACGCCGGTGCCTGACAGTGAAAATGTCTCCCAGGGCGCACAGGGCGAGGAGGACAAAATCGGCTTTGCCATCGCCAGCGGCGCCTATTTCGTCGAAACGAACGGCGGCGGCCCGACCGGGGCCAGCCTGCCAGGTGGTTCGGGCGTCGATCCGACCATCGCGGCTTACCGCGCCAACGCGGCATCGGCCCGATATTCGCGAGTCATCGCGCAGCAGTTCTACGGCGGCAAACGCCCCTGGGGCTATGCCTTTGGCGGCAGCGGCGGTGGTTTCCGCACCATTGGCGGTGCGGAGAATACCGTTGGCGTCTGGGACGGCTTCGTGCCCTTCGTGATCGGTTCACCGATGGCGATCCCGAATGTATTTTCCGTCCGCATGCACGCGATGCGCGTGCTCAGGGACAAATTCCCGCAGATCGTCGATGCGGTGGAACCCGGTGGCAGCGGCGACATGTATGCCGGCCTGAACGAGGAAGAGCGCGAAGCGCTCGCCGAGGTCACCCGCATGGGCTTCCCGCCCGAATCCTGGTTTGGCTACGAGACCATGGGCGTGCACGCCTTTGCGGTCCTCTACCCGGGCATCGTGATGGCCGACCCGGGCTATTTCACGGATTTCTGGACGGTTCCCGGCTATCTCGGCGCCAATCCGCCGGAGTCGCTGCTAAAGGCGCGCGTCCGGCATCGCAGCACGATCGCGCAGGTCATTACCGCGGCCGATGCCGGCAGGATGAAGCTGGACGTCGGTCGCATGGCCGGACAGGGCCGCGGAACCGCCGACAAGGCGTGGCAGAACCTGCAGGAAGAGACCGCGAAAATTCCCGTCGCATTCCGGCTCGCCAGCGCAGCGCCGGACGTCGACTTCATGGGTGGCGACCTGGTGATGCTGACGGGCGCTGCCGCAGGCAGGACGGTGGCGCTGCGACAACTGGCCGGTGATGTCGTCGTCCCCGGCGCCGCCGACCCGGCAGTGCTGGCCGGGATCGAGCCGGGCGACGAGGTTCGGGTCGACAACTCCAATTTCCTCGCCGCGCAGACCTATCACCGCCACCAGGTACCCGGGCGCGATTTCCCGGTCTGGGACCAGTTCCGTGGCGCCGATGGCCAGCCGATCTACCCGCAGCGTCCGATGCTGCTGGGGCCGCTGTTCGCAGCCCATGCTTCCGGAACAGTCCAGACCGGCAAGTTCGAGGGCAAGATGATCGTCGTTGCGTCGCTGTGGGACCGCGAGGCGTTTCCGTGGCAATCCGACTGGTATCGCTCGAGAGTCGAAGAGCATCTGGGCGAGAGTACAGACGACAACTTCCGGCTCTGGTATGTCGATCATGCGCTCCACCATGACGGTGCAAATCAGGAAGATCCGACCCGAACGATCAGTTATCTCGGGGTGCTGCAGCAGGCGCTGCGCGACGTCGCCGCCTGGGTCGAAAACGGTGTGGCGCCGCCGGCGAGCACGGACTACGTCGTGGTGGATGGCCAGGTGCAGGTGCCGCCGACGGCTGCCGAGCGCAAGGGTATCCAGCCCGTGGTGACGCTGACGGCCAACGGTGGCGAGCGCGCCGACGTCAGGGTCGGCGAGCCGGTGACGTTTTCCGCAGGCATCGAGGTGCCGCCGGGCACGGGTGTGGTCGTCGGCGCCGAGTGGGATTTCGAAGGCCTCGGCGACTATCCGATTAAGGAGCAATTCGATCCCGGGCGCCGGGCCGATCGCCTCACCTTGCAGCGCACCCATACCTTCACCAGACCGGGCACTTACTTCCCCGCGCTGCGCGCCTCGTCGCAGCACCCGGGTGATGCCGGGACCATCTTCGCCCGCCCGCAGAATCTGGGCAGGGTCAGGGTCGTAGTCCAATGAGCCGGAGGAATCGCAAATGAAATCCAGCAGGAATTTTTCGAGGAGGTCGGCGCTGTACGCGGTCATCGCGACGACCTCGGGCCTGGTACTCAGCCCGCTTCACGCGCAGGAGTCGCGCCTCATGCTCGACGAGGTGATCGTGACGGCCCAGAAACGCGAGCAGAGCATCCAGGATGTTCCCGTGTCGGTGACCGCCATCGCCGCCGAGATGATCGAGCAGGCCGGGATCCAGACCACCGAGGACATCGTCCGCGTGGCGCCCTCCCTGACCTTCACGGGAAACACCGACAAGCAGGCGCAGGCGTTCAGCGTGCGCGGCATCGGCACCAGCGTCTTCGGCATCAACACCGAGCAGAGCGTCGCGTTCATCGTCGACGATGTCGCCACGGTGCAGCCGGGCGAGTCCATCGAGAACCTCTCGGACGTCGAGCGCATCGAGGTGTTGCGCGGCCCGCAGAGCACGCTCTTCGGCAAGAGCGCGTCAGCCGGCGCCATCGTCGTCACGACCAGGGCCCCGTCGGAACAGTCAGAGGCCGCGCTCGAGAGTACTGTCACCAATGACGAGGAGTACCGGCTCTCCGGCTCGGCTTCCGGGCCGCTGGGCGAGTCCTTCGGCTACCGCATGAGCGGCTACTGGACGGACCGCGAGGGGTACATAGACAACCTGTACAACGACCACGAGCTCAACGGGACGGAGAATCACGGCCTGCGGGGCAAGCTGCGCTGGGATGCCAGCGAATCGATCGACGCCACGCTGACGGCCTACTACAACAAGGACGACGACACCTGCTGCGTGCTGACCGCGCGGGAACTGAGCCCGGATGCGCTGCTCTTCGGTGCGCTGCCGCTGAACCGCAACGGCATCGACGTGGGTGACGACAACGATCGCGTCCGCATGGACATCGACTTCGAGGGCCAGACCGAGACTACCGGGGGCAACCTGCGCGTCAACATCGGCGCCGGCGAACACACCCTGGTGTCCATCACCGCGATCAACGACTGGCAGTACGACAACGCGATCGACGTGGATGGCTGGGACATCGACATCGCCGCGCTGGTCGGCGCTGGCCACGGGGGGATGTACCAGGTCTCGGAGATGGACAGCGATTTCTTTTCCCAGGAATTCCGCCTGCTCTCCCCGGCCGACGCGAAGCTGGAGTACCTCGCGGGTCTGTACTACGCCGATTCCGAATCCGAGCGCTACCATGAACGCAACGTCGAGCCGGCACTGCCGTTCGCGCAGGCGCACGCGAATTCTGCCGCAGGCACGGAGACGAGCGCGGTTTTCGGCCAGGCGACGTGGCACTTCGCCGAGGCGACCAGTGTCACCGCGGGGCTGCGCTACCACTACGAGGAGATCAGCGGCGAATACACGGATCTGCTGACCGGTGCCGGTACGATCCGCGGCGACGACGACGATTCGAAGGTGGTCGGCAGGATCACGCTGCAGCAAATGCTGGGCGAAGACACGATGGTGTTCGCGAGCTACGCCACAGGCTACAAGGGCCAGGCCTTCGACGTGACGACCGGCTTCGACGAGACCAAGGCGGAAAACCCGGTGGCCCCGGAGACCTCGGAGTCGATCGAACTGGGCATGAAGGGCACGTTCTGGGATCGGCGACTGCGGCTGAACGCGACGCTGTTCCAGACCGGATTCGAAGATTACCAGGCGCAGTCCATCGTACTCGAGGGTTTCGGCGACGCGCGGTTCGACCTCGTGAACGTCGGCAAGCTGGAAACTGCGGGTGCCGAGATCGAGTCCACGGTGCTGCTCATGGAATCGCTCACCGTGACGCTCAACGCCGCCTACATCGACGCCGAGGTCAACGATTACACCGGCGCCAACTGCTGGCCTGGCCAGACGCTCGCCCAAGGCTGCACCGGCGACTACCAGAACATCGACGGCGGTGAACTCCCCTCCGCGCCGCAGTGGAAGTACGGCCTGTTCCTGGAATACGAGCACGATCTGGACGGCGTGCCCTTCGACGCCTTCGCCGGCTTCAACTACAGCTGGCAGGACGACGTCATCTTCGACATCAACCAGGATCCCGACCTTTACCAGGATGCCTACGGCATCGCCAACCTGCGTGTCGGTATCGTCGATGACGACTCCCACTACCAGGTCGCGGCCTTCGTGAACAATCTTTTCGACGAGCAGTACGCTTCCGGAATGCGCAACGGCTCTCTGCTCTACGACGGTGCACCCGCATACAGCCAGATGCTGGCGCGCAATGCCTTCCGTTACTGGGGGCTGACCGCAAAGTATCAGTTCCGGTGAACGTCGTGTTCGGCACTGGCTCCTGATGCCCGGATCAGGCGGATGTCATCGACGCGGATCTCGCCGATCGATTGCGCGTCGAGGGCAAGCCAGCGCAACGCGATGCGATCGACCACGCGTGTCTCTGCCGCACCGGTCACGCCCACGAGCAGCCCGCCGGATTCCGCGAGGGGCAAGCTGGCATTGTCGCCGTCCGGCGTCTGCAGTCGCGCCCACACACGCAAGCCCTCGCGCCACGTCCCGCGAACTTGCAGCCGCGAACCCGCAGGCAAATGCAGTCTGCCGAATGAGGCGGAGCGCATCCTCAGCCACGGTTGCCTGACGTCGAGTCGCAAGTACCCGGGGCCGCTTGCCATGGCGACGGCCGACGACGTCCAGCCGTCATTGCTGGATACCGCCTCGTTGCCGAACGGAAAGCTCAGACTCCCGACGGGCGTATCACGCCTGTACCTGAGCCACCACACCAGCTGGTATTCGAAGCTCGAGGCGGTGAATGCATCGTAGGACCGGAAATGCTGCGGGTAAACGAAGCGGTCGGCCACGTTGGTGCCCCACATGGGCGAGACGAAGCGCGCGCCAAAATTGAGGATGCGGGAGATGGTTGCGTACGCGTCCGCATGCGAGGGCAGCTTTTCGGGAAACTCTATCGTGGCCGGATGCAGTTCCACGACAGCCCAGTCCTGATCGGTCTGGCGAATGTTGTGGAACAGGGATTCCCCCGAGCGTGGCTTGCCTTCATTGCGGCTCGCGGGCCCGTAGAGTATCGCCCCCAGGCGGCCATCCACGGGCTTGGCTCCCTCGATCGAGACGCCCGCCTCGTCGGTCCATCCCGTCGCGGTGTCTTCCACGCCGGTGGCGACATCGGCCTGGATGAATGTCTGGCTGGTGTAGACGCGCGCAGGAGCAAGCCCCGCAGCGACGGCCCAGCGAGCGAGATCGCTGTAATGCGACGCCACCTGGTGACGCTTGAAGGCGGTCCACAGCTGGTGCCACGGATCGGCATAATCGGGTCGCTGCCTGGGCGGCTCCACGAGTTCCAGCGAGCTCCAGTGCTGCGCGGCGATGCGGTTGATGCGCTCGAGGTCGAGCGCAGTGGAATGCGCGGACCCGGCGAGTTCGCCACCCTCGGCATAGGGGCCGGCATGCGTCAGCCATTCGCGGAACTGGCGCAGGCTCTGCGGGCTGTAGTCGTACCACTGCGCCTGGTAGAACCACGGATTGATGTATTGATCGGGATCGAGATCGACCGCGACGAAGCGCCCGGCGGCACCGGCGCCCGATGCGAGGATCGTACGCACGGCGGATTGCAGGTTGCGCTGCTTGTAGCGCCGGAACTCCTCGTTATAGATGGACAGGTTCATCATCCGCGCCAGTTGCGGACTGCCGTAGGAACCTGCCAGTCCGCCGAGAGCGTCGTCGGGCTCGGTTTTGCCCCACTGGTTCCATTGCACGGCCTGCTCGTCCTGTTCGAGCACGTCGACGATGTCGATGTCCGGTGCAGCGAAGCGCGCATCGCCCCACACCCCCCCGTCCAGCGTGACGAGCAGTGGCGCATCCAGGCGCGCAGACAGGTCCAGCAGTTCGTTCAGCGCCGTCGACGTGACCGAGCCCTCGTCCCTCAGTCGCAGTTCGTCGGGAAAGTCGGGGTCGAAACGATAGTCCTGCTGCTTGCCGCGCGTCGTGCGCAGATACTCCACCCTGCCGCGCATCCCGATGTCGACACAGGGACCGGTTGCCAGCTCGCGCAGCTCCTGCATCGCCACGAAGCCTTCCCTGAACGTTTCCGTATCTCCGGGAAAGAACAACCGGAAAGGCTCGCCGGGACAGGCAACCCGTGCTTGCTCCGACGGGGATCGCCTGAGCACCAGCGGCCCTGGCAGCAGCGCGCTACGGCCGCTGTTGTCCGTCGCCCGGACGCCCAGGCGGTAAAGTCCCGGCGGCAGGCTGTTCGTGTCGAAGCGCGCACGGTAAACCCGGCCCATGGCAACGGCCGGCTCGGGTCTGCCGAGCTTGCGCTCCGTCTCGTCCAGCAGGGATTCGAAGGAGACCTGCCCCCCCTCGGGCGCAAGCGGCGCGAGTTCCCGACCGGTCTCCGATACCAGCGTCACCGATGCGATCCCGTCCTCGTCGGCCACCCAGGCGGAGAAATCGAGCGGACCCGGATCGACCATGCGCCATCGGCTCTCCAGAATCCGTCCGATCGGCAGGTCGTTGTGGACAGGCGGCCCGGCTATCGTGAGATAGTCCCCTGCGCCGTCGCGAAACGTCACCGTCAGCGGATAACGCCCGCGGGGCAGTTCCCGGAAGGACAAGCGGGCCTCCACGCCGGACCGCGTCGCGTGAGGCCAGTGCGCGTACTGCTTGCCGACGTCCTC
This sequence comes from Gammaproteobacteria bacterium, assembly GCA_016718385.1. Lineage (GTDB taxonomy): Bacteria > Pseudomonadota > Gammaproteobacteria > Pseudomonadales > UBA5518 > UBA5518. Next base: position 991,982 of record JADKDK010000001.1, on the reverse strand, counting down.
ACGCACTACATCGGCCTTGAAGAGTCCGATGTCCTTGTCCAGAGCGCGAATGCGGACGCTGCCACCGCCATCGGCGGCGATCGACCATCCGCGCAGCACGTTTTCTGCGTCGAGCTCTATCGGAGCGCTGTTTTCGAGCTCTCCGAGCGCCCGGTCGTTTATCACTTCGGGTCCGCGCAGGTTGCGCTGCCGGCCGTTGCGGTCGACGAGCCGTACGGTCAGGAAATAGCGCCCTCTCGGCAGGGTGCGAAACGACAGCGGCAGATCGAAGCCGGAGCGCTCCGCTGCATACGAGGCTGCGACGTCGTCCCGGCGCCCCCTGGCGAACCCGGTCGCCAGTTCGACGTCCCCTGCCAGGACGCTGACTTTCAGGTCGCCGAGCGCAGATATTGCCCAGCCGTGGACGCTGCTCTCGGCGCTCTGTGCGATGGGTCCGTTGTTCTCGACCACGCCGAACGGTTCCGACAGGTCCATGGCTGAGGTCCCGATCTCGAGCACACGGCCGTCGGCGGTCCTCGCCTCGACCACCAGGCTGTTCGCCCCGAGCGTCGGCGGAACGAGGATGCTGAAACCCGGGTGCTGATCGCTGCGGCAACCGGGAAATGCGGCGACCACATCGTCTCGCGGCAGGGCCGGCGTCGCCACGCCGAGCACGCGCTCACCGTCACGCACGCGCACCTCGGTGATGCGTGCAGACGACCACACCCAGCCGTCGATGCGCGGCAGCACGGCATGCTCCGTCGACGCGGGGGCATCCAGAAATCCGCGCTCGGGACATGTGCCGGCGAATGCCGGGTCGCCAGCCACGGCAAGGAGCAATGCGGTCGTCAACGCGAGAATCCGGCGCATCGGGACCGAAAAGACCGAAAGCTGCATGGATTTCAGGGGCGGAGATTATCCGCAGCCACATCACGAATACGCTGCACCATCGCGCGCAGGCCGTTGCCGCGCGTGGGGCTCAGGTGCTTCAGCAGGTCGAGTCGTCCGAAATAGCCCTCGATGTCGAAGTCGAGGATCGCGCGCGGTGTGCGGCCGTCGTAGGCGGCGAGCACGATCGCGATCAGGCCGCGCACGATCAGCGCATCGCTGTCGACATCGAAGCAGATGCGCCCGTCACGCTCGGTCCAGTCCAGCCACACCTGGCTCTGGCAGCCGCGCACCAGCAGTTCCTCGCGCTTGCGCGAATCCGGCATCGCCGGCAGTTCCTTGCCCAGATCGATGATGTAGCGGTAGCGGTCTTCCCAGTCGTCGAAGAAAGCGATCGTCTCGACGATGTCCTCTACCGTGTGCGTTGTTACAGTATCCACGGGCTTCCTCTATCCACCGTACGGGGCGCTCAATAAAACAATCCGGTCTCGAGCTTCGCCTCGTCGGACATCATATCGCGCGACCACGGCGGGTCGAACACCAGATCCACCGTGACCTGGCGCACGTGCGGCACCTTCGCCACGCGGTACTCGACGTCGCCGACCAGCACCGGACCCATGCCGCAGCCCGGCGCGGTCAGCGTCATGCGGATGCGCACCGCGCGCGCTTGCTGGTCGATGTCCACCGAATAGACCAGCCCGAGCGCGACGATGTCCACCGGGATCTCCGGATCGAACACCGTGCGCAGCGCCTCGTAGACCTGCTCCTCCGCGATGCGCCCGTCGGCGGGCGCTGCAAAATCCAGCTCCAGCGCCGCGAATCCCAGCGCGTCGGCATCGGTGCCGTCCACGCGCGCCATGTTGCCGTTGACCGTCACCGTGTAGCTGCCGCCCAGCGACTGCGTGATCGTGACGAAGGAGTCCTTCGGGATCGTGATCGGCGTGCCCACCGGCACCAGGCGCGCAGGACAATCGCGCTGCGTCACCACCATGCGCCGTTCCATCAGGCCCGGATCTCCCCGTCGATGCTGAAACTCTCGCCGCAGCCGCAGTAGTCCTTCGCGTTCGGGTTGCCGAAGCGCAGCAGGCTGTTCAACCCCTCGCGCACGAAATCGACCGTGGTGCCGCGCAGCACCGGCAGCGAGGCGCGGTCGATCCACAGCCGCACATCGTCCGCGAGTTCCATCAGCAGATCGTCGGCCGGCGGCGTCTCGACCAGGTCCATCACGTACATATAGCCGGTGCACCCGCTCTCCTTGATGCTGAGGCGCAAGCCGGCGGCCTTCGCGGCCTGGATCTGCTGGCGGAAATGCCGCACGGCGGAGTCGGTCACCACGACCGGTGCCTGCGGATCGGCATGCTGGACTTCGATGGCAGTGTTCACAGGAAACTCCGGACCTTGTGCAACGCCGCGAACAGCCCTTCGACCTCGGCGTGCGTGTTGTAGAGACTGAAGGACGCGCGGATCGTGCCGGGCACGCCGAAGCGTGCCATCAACGGTTGCGCGCAATGGTGCCCGGTGCGCACCGCGACACCCTGCTGGTCGAGCAGCGTGCCCACGTCCTGCGGATGGCCGCCCTCGAGCAGGAAGCTGAGCACCGCGACCTTGTGCGGCGCGCTGCCCACGAGACGGAAGCCCGGCAGTTCCCGCGCGAGTTCCAGCGCGTGCGCGAGCAGCGCGTCCTCGTGCGCGGTGGCGGCGGCGCGGTCGATGCCTGCGAGCCACTCGATCGCCGCCCCCAGCCCGACCGCGCCCGCGATATGCGGCGTGCCGGCCTCGAAGCGGTAAGGAAGCGCGGCGTAGCGCGTGCCCTCGAAGGAGACGGTCTCGATCATCTCCCCGCCGCCCTGCCAGGGCGGCATCGATTCCAGCCACTCGCGCTTGCCGTAGAGCACGCCGATGCCGGTGGGACCGAACATCTTGTGGCCCGAGAAGGCGTAGAAATCGCAGTCGAGCGCCTGCACGTCGACCGGCATGTGGCCCACGGCCTGCGCGCCGTCGAGCAGCACCGGCACGCCGGCGGCGTGCGCCATGGCGATGATCCGCTCGACCGGGTGCACCGTGCCCATCGCGTTCGAGACGTGCTCCAGCGCCACCAGCCGCGTGCGCTCGCCCAGCAGGCGCGCGAAGGCCTCGAGATCCAGCCGCGCATCATCCGTGACCGGGATCGACACGACTTTCGCGCCGGCGGCCTCGGCCGCGAGCTGCCACGGCACGATATTCGAGTGGTGCGCCAGCCCCGAGACCAGGATCTCGTCGCCCGCGCGCAGGCGGCTCCTGGCGAAGGTCGCGGCCACCAGATTGATGCTCTCGGTGGTGCCGCGGGTCCAGATCACCTGCTCGCGCGAGGGCGAGTTGATGAAGCGGCACACCGCGTCGCGCGCGCCCTCGAAGGCGCTGGTGGCACGATCGCTCAGCGCGTGCGCGCCGCGATGCACGTTGGAATTGATCTCGCGGTAGTAGGACGCGATGGCCTCGATCACGGCCACGGGCTTCTGCGTGGTCGCGGCGTTGTCGAGGTACACCAGCGGTTTGCCGTTGACCTGCTGCGCGAGGATCGGGAACTGGGCGCGCAGGCGCCCGGCATCGAAAGCCGCAACGGCGGGAGCGCGGGCCGGCGTCACGAGGGCTCTCCGTGCAGTTCATCGGCGCGCCCGAACCAGCCGGAAAGCACCGCGCGCAACGCCACGCCGAGCGGCTCGATCGGGATGTTCCTGACCAGCTCGTTGATGAAGCCGAAGCCGAGCAGCACTTCCGCTTCCCGGCGCCCGATGCCACGCGTGAGCAGGTAGTACAGGCTCTTCTCGTCGATGCGGCTCACCGTGGCGCCGTGCGAGCAGCGCACGTCATCGGCGTAGATCTCCAGTTCCGGCTTGGTGTTGACCTCGGCTGCGTTGCTGAGCAGCAGATTGCGGTTGCTGAGATCGGCGTTGCTCTTCTGCGCCTGCGGGTGGATGTGGATGCGCCCGTTGAACACCGCGCGCGCGGCGTCATCGACGATGCCGCGATAGACCTGGTGCGTGGTGCCGTGCGCGACCTCGTGCTCGACCGAAGTGTGCAGGTCGACGTGCTGCTCGCGGCGCGCGAGGTAGACGCCGTTCAGGCGGCATTCGCTGCCGGCACCGAGATGGCGCACGCGCAGGTCGAGACGCTTGAGGCGTGCGCCGAGCGCCAGCACCAGACTCTCGCAGAGCGCGGCACGCCCGAGCTCGACATAGACACCGCCGATATGGATCGCGTGCTCCTCTTCGAGATGCAGGCGGTAATGGCGCAACTGCGCCGCCTCGCCCACCCGGATCTCGGTGCTGCCGCTGACGAAGCCGTTCTGCTCGCCCGGCAGGCTCGCGAAATGCTCGATCAGCCCGGCCTCGGCGCCGCGCCCGAGCACCACCAGCAGGCGCTGCGCATGCGCGAAGGCCTGCGGCTGCGCCACGCCCAGATGCACCACGTGCAGCGGCCGCGCGGCCTTCACGCCGGCACCGACGTGGAACAGCACGCCGTCCTCGAGCCAGCAGCCGTTCAGCGCCGCGAAGGGATTGCCGCTGCCCGCGGCGATCTGCCCCAGCGCGCCCTCGATCACCGCGCGATCCCCGGGGTTGGCTTCGCGGAACGAGACCGCGCGCACGCCGGGCTGGTGCTCGAGCTGCGACAGCCCCGGCGCGTAGCGGCCGTTCACGAACACCAGCCGGTCCGCGTCGAGCCCCGCGATAAGCGCCCCCGCATCGGTCGCCACTTCGACGGCCACCGGCGGCCGCAGCCAGTCGAGCTGGTTCAGCGCCTCGAGACTGGTGTATTTCCACGACTCGGTCTTGCGCGTGGGCAGGCTCGCACCCAGCCATTGCGCGCGCGCCGCCTCGCGCTGCGCCGCCAGCCAGGGCAGCGCCTCGGCATCACCGAACAGGCGCGCGGCGAGGTTCTGGTCGAAGGCGCCCATCTACGCGACCTCTTTCTCGATCCAGGCGTAGCCCTTCTCCTCGAGCTCGAGCGCGAGTTCCTTGCCGCCGGACTTCACGATGCGCCCGTGCGCGAGCACGTGCACGAAATCCGGCACGATGTAATCGAGCAGGCGCTGGTAATGCGTCACGATCACGAAGGAACGCCCGGGCGAGCGCAGGCTGTTGACGCCGTTGGCCACCACCTGCAGCGCGTCGATGTCGAGCCCCGAGTCGGTCTCGTCGAGGATGGCGAGGCTCGGCTCCAACAGCATCATCTGCAGCAGCTCGTTGCGTTTCTTCTCGCCGCCCGAGAATCCTTCGTTGACGCCGCGCTTCAGGAAATCGGGCTTCAGGTCCACCGCGGCGCATTTCTCGCGCGCGAGCTTCATGAAGCGCACCGCGTCCAGCGCCTCCTGGCCGCGATGCGAACGCAGCGCATCCACCGAGGCCTTGAGAAATTCCATGTTGCTCACGCCCGGGATCTCGACCGGGTACTGGAACGCGAGGAACAGCCCGGCGCGCGCGCGCTCCTCGGTCGCCATCGCGAGCAGGTCCTTGCCCTCGAAGCGCACGCTGCCGCCGGTGACCTCGTAACCCTCGCGCCCCGACAGCACGTAGCCCAGCGTGCTCTTGCCCGAGCCGTTGGGCCCCATGATCGCGTGCACCTCGCCCGGCTTCACCTCGAGGTCGATGCCGCGCAGGATCTGCTTGTCGTCGATGCGTGCGCTGAGATTGGAAATAGACAGCATGTTCAGTTCCGCAAAAACCCTTGATTCAAATGCACCTGTCGCCTGGCGCCACCGATTCGCGCGGCACGCCGCCCCGGTATTGCGGCGACACGCCGTGAATACGTCCCTGTAGGCTCGACTGCGGCATCCCTGCCGCAGACGGTCGCCTCAATACCCGGGCGCCCTGCCGCGCTGGCGTTATCGCAATCGTCGACAACGCCAGCTAGCCGACCGAACCCTCGAGGCTGACCTCGAGCAGCTTGCCGGCTTCCACGGCAAACTCCATCGGCAGTTCCTTGAACACCTCGCGGCAGAAGCCGTTGACGATCATCGACACCGCCTTCTCCGCATCCAGGCCGCGCTGCTGGCACAGGAACAGCTGGTCCTCGCTGACCTTCGAGGTCGTGGCCTCGTGCTCGACCGTGGCCGAGGGGTTGCGGCTCTCGATGTACGGGAAGGTGTGCGCGCCGCACTTGTCGCCGATCAGCAGCGAATCGCACTGCGTGTAGTTACGCGCGCCCTCGGCGCCCGGATTGATGCGCACCAGCCCGCGGTAGGCGTTGCTGGAGCGCCCCGCCGAGATGCCCTTGGAGATGATCGTCGAGCGCGTGTTCTTGCCGAGGTGGATCATCTTGGTGCCGGTGTCGGCCTGCTGCAGGTTGTTGGTCAGCGCCACCGAGTAGAACTCGCCCACCGAGTTGTCGCCGCGCAGGATCACGGAGGGGTATTTCCAGGTGATCGCCGAGCCGGTCTCGACCTGCGTCCACGAGATCGAGGCGTCGGCATGACACACGCCGCGCTTGGTCACGAAGTTGTAGATGCCGCCCTTGCCGTCGCGATCCCCGGGGTACCAGTTCTGCACCGTGGAGTACTTGATGCGCGCGCCCTTCAGCGCGACCAGCTCGACCACCGCGGCGTGCAGCTGGTTCTCGTCGCGCATCGGCGCCGTGCAGCCCTCGAGGTAGCTCACGTGGCTGCCCTCGTCGGCGATGATCAGCGTGCGCTCGAACTGGCCGGTCTTGGCCTCGTTGATGCGGAAATAGGTCGAGAGCTCCATCGGGCAGCGCACGCCCGGCGGGATGTAGACGAAGGAGCCGTCGCTGAAGACCGCGGAATTCAGCGCCGCGTAGAAATTGTCGCGCTGCGGCACCACGCTGCCCATGTACTTCTGCACCAGCTCGGGGTGCGAGTACACGGCCTCCGAGATCGGGCAGAAGACCACGCCGGCCTCGTGCAGCTTGTCCTTGAAGGTGGTGACCACCGAGACCGAGTCGAACACCGCATCGACCGCCACGCCGGCAAGCCTGGCGCGCTCGTGCAACGGGATGCCGAGCTTCTCGTAGGTCTTCAGCAACTCGGGGTCGACCTCCTCGAGGCTCTTCGGGCCGTCGGCCATGGATTTGGGCGCCGAGTAATAGGACACCGCGTTGTAGTCGATCGGGTCGAAGCGCACGTGCGCCCACGTGGGCTCGTGCATCGTCACCCAGGCGCGGTAGGCCTTGAGGCGCCATTCGAGCAGCCACTCGGGCTCGCCCTTGCGTGCGGAAATCCGCCGCACGACCTCCTCGTCGAGGCCCGGGGCAAAGGTGTCGGAATCGACGCGGGTCACGAAGCCCGCTTCGTAGTCCTGCTTCAACAGGCTCTGGATCTGCTCGGTCATGACGGGCCCTCCGTGTGCCCGGCGCCGTGCTGGCGCGCGGCATGCTCGCGCAACAGGTCGGCAATGGTGATGCGGTGCAGGAACTGGTGCAGATTATCGCTCAGCTCGGTCCACAGATGATGCGTCAGGCAGGTGTCGCCCTGCTGGCAATCGCCCTTGCCCTTGCAACGCGTCACGTCGAGATGCTCGTTCACCGCGTCGATGATCTTCCCGATGCTCAGCTCCCCGTGCGGCTGTGCCAGGCGGTAGCCGCCGCCGGGCCCACGCACGCTGGCCACCAGCCCCTCGCGGCGCAGCCGCGCAAACAGCTGCTCGAGGTAGGACAGCGACAGGCCCTGGCGCTCGGCGATGTCGGACAGCCGCATCGTGCCCTCACCCGCGTGCAGCGCGAGATCGAGCATGGCAGTGACTGCATAACGTCCACGGGTGGTGAGTTGCACCGGATTCTGAGCCTCTTCGAGGTGGCCGGAAACACGCTGGCAGTATCCAATACCCCACTAACGTAGTCAACTTTTTAGTGCAGTAAAAAACTCGGGTATAGGACAGTCCGGGCTGACCTGCTGCACGTCGTCAACGATCCGGGCTACCCTGCCGTCACGCAGTGGCCGGAGCTCGCGCGCCGGTCGATCTGCACCGACCTGCTACGCCCCGGCAATGAGACCCGATGCCCGTGAGCACCGCCTGGATCGACGCCTTCCTCTCGCGCGAGCGGCTGCCGTCACAGTTCCGTACGCTGATCGCCGAGGTGCATGCGCCGATCGCGGCGCGCGTGGCCACCGAGGCGCGGCGCCGGGGCGGCCACCTTGTTGCGGGCCTGAGCGGCGCGCAGGGCAGCGGCAAATCGACGCTGGCGGCGGTGCTGAAGGGGCTGCTCGACAGCGGGGGACTGCCTACCGCGGTGCTGTCGATCGACGACCTGTACCTGACGCACGCGGAACGTCTGCGGCTGGGCGAACGCGTGCACCCGCTGCTGCGCACACGCGGCGTCCCGGGCACGCATGACGTGGCGCTGGGACTTGCGACGCTGGAGCGGCTGCGGTCCGTCGGGCCGCTCGCCCTGCCCCGCTTCGACAAGCTGCTCGATGATCGCCTGCCCCGGGCACAGTGGCCGATGTTCGACGCGCCAGCGTCGGTGGTGATCCTCGAAGGCTGGTGCGTTGGCGCACTGCCGCAAAGCGATGCGGAGCTGTCGGCGCCGGTGAACGCACTGGAGCGCACCGAGGACCCGCGCGGTGAATGGCGCGGCTATGTGAACGAGGCGCTGCGCGGCGCTTACCACGAGCTTTTCGGGCGTCTCGACGTGCTGCTATTGCTCGAGGCGCCGTCGTTCGACGTCGTCCATGGCTGGCGACTGGAGCAGGAACACAAATTGCGCGAAAGGGTGACAGCCGCGGGAGGCGATGCGTCAAGGGTGATGGACGCGGCCGGTGTCGTGCGCTTCATCAGCCACTACGAGCGCATCACCCGGCACATTCTCCGCGAGATGCCCGGGCGGGCGGACATCGTCCTGGAACTCGACGCGCACCGCGCGCCGCTGCGCCTGCGTGGCGCCTGACTGAGGCCTGATGCCATGTTCAAGGCTCTGCACCGAGCAGCCTTCTCGCCAACACTGACTGCATCTCACGGCGCCCATCCGCAATCAGATAGATGAGCACTTGGCTGCCTGTCACACGGTAAATCACGCGGTACGGTTTGAAGAGGGTCTGGCGGTACTCCTTGATGCCGAGGCCGACCAGTTCCTTCGGGTAGCTGCCGCGCTCCGGAAACTTCGACAATCTCTCCACAACCTCCATCAACTCATCCAACACGCGATTGGCGTTGGCCACACAGTCGAACTCGGAGATGTAGTCGTGGATGGACTCCAGGTCCTGCTCCGCGCCCTCGGTAAGCAGGACTTCGAACCTGGCAGGTGCGCCTGCCATCAGGCAGAGGCCCTCTTGGCGCGCAGTCGGGCAACGACGTCGGCCACAGGTTTGACCTTGCCAGCGGCAACATCCTGGCTCCCCAGTGCGAGCATTTTCAGCAAGGCCAGTGTTTCCTGGGTCTCTTCGAACGAGGCCACGTCCTGCAGGACGGCCTTGGCCTCACCGTTTTGGGTGATGACCAGGGGCTCACGCTGTACCGCAAGGCGCGTCAACACCTCGGCAGCGTTGGCCTTGAGGTAGCTGATCGGCTTGACTTGAGATGAGTAACGCATGGCCGTGCTCCTGATATCCACAAAGACTGAATTTAGTCCTTTTATAGTCTCAAGGCAAGATGCCCTGGCGGGGTACTCGTTCAGGCTATCGTCACCCAGCCAAGGCGCTCGGATAACGGATTGCTCGTCACCAGTCGCAACTACACGGGACTGGCGCGCAACTTCGGATTGAAGCAAGAGTTCATCACGCCGCACTGTCCGCAACAGAACGGCATGAGGGATTAGCGATTGCGAAGAGAGCGCGCCAACAGGACAAAAGAAATTGGTCCTGCGATCACCAACGACAACACCTTGAATGCCCCTCCGCTCTCGATGTCCTGAATTTCACTCTCCTCTGATTTGATTTGCATTCCTTCTATGCTGATACCCAAATAACGATTTTTGTAATAGGACACCTGAACCGACCCATTCGCAATCTGCCTCATGAATTCTCGCGTGCATCTGATATTTCTCTCTAACGAGAACGCATCCCTGACGGGCGCTTCCTGCCCATCATATTTCACCCGAACCTCGAGCAAATGACGCTTGGGACGATCAACGCAGACAGCCGAGACAATCTGCCCACGCTTCAGGAATATCCTGGACCGGTCGACTTCTGAACCGGCGCTGAAGAATACAAGAGCGACCGCCGTCCAGATCGCAAACAATACAAGCGCAACTGTCTGCGATTTCATCGGCAGGAGCTGTAAGAGCTGCCGGATCCACCTGCGCGGATGCTACAGGTCACCAACCAGGTAAGTCTGGCAATTCCCCCACCCCGTCGCTCCCGTGCTGTGATCGTGCACGCGGATGATGCAGTCGCGGAACTGGTTGAGCCGCGCCACGTTCTCCGGCGTGGAGCAGTCGGCGAAGTACTCGCCCTCGACGTGCAGCGCGCCGCGCCACGAGCCGTGATGGTGGCCGTCGAAGCCGTGGTAGAGCCCGGCGCCGAGGTGAAAACCCGTGTCCGAGATCGCCTCGGCCGTGAGCCGCCGCTCGCTGCCGTCGGCCATCTGCACGCGGAACTCGCCGCCGAGCAGGCGCTTGTTCTTCGGGTCGAAACGCAGCTCCGGCGTGATGCCAATCAGCGGCTCGCGCCGCCCGTCGGCGTATTCGTAACCACCCTGCACGCGCTCGTGCTTGAAGCCCGGCCCGCTGTAGCTGAGGTAGTACTGGTGAAACGCGTAGGTCGAACCGTCGGGCTTGCGGAAATACAGCGGATTCCAGATCGCCATCGCTTTGGGCACCAGGCCGTCCATCGGGTCCGGCGCGAGATCCGGGATGCGCACCCCCACGTCGGGACGCACGCCCCAGCTGTGGTCACGCGTCATGATCCACGTCTCCGGCGTAACCTCCGTGCGCACGCCGGCCACCTCCACCCAGCCGCGCGCGCTGCCGGTCTGGTGGTAGCGGATCTGGTTGGCGGTGTGGCGAAAACCGTGCAGGTTGCGCCGGTCCTCGCGCTCCTCGAGCATGCAGGGCACGATACCCTCGAGCATCAGGTCGAAGGCCACCGGCTGCGTGGCGTTGGGCTCCAGGACCACGCGCACCTGCTTCAGCGGCTCGATGACGGCGTACTTCAGCGGCCCGACGTCGATGCTGTTGGGATCCGAGGCGAGCGCGCGGCTGCCGCGCACGGTCCACTGCTCCACCCCGCGGCTCGCGCCGCCGTAGGCGTCGACCACGTTGCGGTTGGGGTACTTGCCGAAGCCGAAGCCGATCGACAGCGAGCCGTCGCGCGCCGCCGCCATGCCGCAGACCTTCTCGGTCCACGAGTAGTCGCTCTGCGACACCGTGGCGAAGGTGTCGACGATCTGGTGATTGAAGAACTCGTCCGCGTCGAGCAGCGGTCCGATGGTGCCTGAACTCATGGGATCTTCCTGTGCGGGGGCCTGAAAGGCGCGCATCATAGCCCAATCGCGTGAACGCACGCTTGCGCGTGCGCCGCGACGGCGCCCACAATCGGCGCACGACGGATGCATGTTCGCGGGGTCGCATGAAACGGGTATTTCTCGCTCTGGCCGTGCTGGCGCTCGCGGCCACTGCCGGCGCGGGCGAACCGGCGCCGGAGGCTGCCCCTGCCGTGGCACCCGAGGTGTTGTACGAGCGCCACTGCGCCACCTGCCACGCGAACCCGGCCACGCGCTCGCCGACGCTCGCGAGCCTGCAGCAGATGCCGCTGGCGCGGCTGCTGAGCGCGATGGAGTTCGGCAAGATGCAGGTGCAGGCCGCGGCTCTCACGCCACAACAGCGCCTGGCGCTGGGGCAGTGGCTGGCCGCGCCCGAGGATGCCCGGCGCGATGCCTGGATCGCGCGCCACGCCTGCACGCACCCGCCCGGCGAGATACCGCTCAGCGGCGCGCAGAACTGGGGTTTCGGCGCGCACAACACGCGTTTCCTGCGCGAGGGCGTTGCGATCACCGCGACGAATATCGGGCAACTGGAACTGGCGTGGTCGCTGGCGCTGCCGCAGGTCACCGACATGCGCTCGCAGCCGGTCGCGGCGGGCAGCCTGTTGTTCCTGGGCACGCAGACCGGCAACCTGCTGGCGCTGGACCAGGCGAGCGGCTGCGTGCACTGGGCGTCGCGCGCCGTCGGCGGCATCCGCTCCGCGCTGACGCTGGCGGCCACGCCCGACGGCGTGGCGACGCTGTTCTTCGCCGACGATCTCGGCACGGTCTACGCCGTCGATGCACGCACCGGTATCGCGCGCTGGCACGTCGACGTGCGCCTGTTCCCGAGCTCGGTCGTGAGCGGCTCGCCGAGCTATCACGACGGGCGCCTGTTCGTGCCGCTGTCCTCGTTCGAGGTCGCGGCCGCAGGCATGCCCACGCACGCGTGCTGCCGCTCGCACGGCGGCGTGCGCGCACTGGATGCGCAATCGGGCGAAGTGCTCTGGACCTGGCACAGCGCGCCAGCGGCCGAGCCCACCGGGAAGAGCGCCGCGGGCGTGCAGCGCTGGGGCCCCTCGGGCGCCTCGGTGTGGAGCACTCCGACCATCGACGCCAAGCGCGGCCTGCTCTACGTCGGCACCGGCCAGAATTTCTCGCGCCCGGCGACCGCGACCAGCGACGCGGTGATCGCGCTCGGCATCGACGACGGCAAGCCGCGCTGGCAGTTCCAGGCGCTCGCCGACGACGTGTGGAACGGCGCCTGCCAGCTCGCCGGCCCCAATTGCCCGGAGCATCCCGGCCCGGACTGGGACATCGGTGCCTCCGTGGTGCTGAGCACGGCGCCCGCGGGCCGCGACACGCTGCTGGCGGGGCAGAAATCCGGCGAGTTGTTTGCGCTGGACCCCGACGCGCGGGGCAAGCTGCTGTGGCGCAAGCGCCTCAGCCAGGGCACACCAAACGGCGGTAACAGCGGCATCCACTGGGGGATGGCGAGCGACGGCGTGCACGTGTTCGCGCCGGTGTCCGATCCGGAACGGGAACTGCCGGGCTACACGCCGCGTCCGGGCGTCTATGCCCTGCGCATCGCCGACGGCAGCCTGCTGTGGGAACACCCGGTCACGCGCGGCTGCGTGGTCGATCCGGCCGACGTGCCGCTGGCCGGGCTGGCCGCGATGCGCCAGGGTGCCACGGGCGCCGCGCGTTCGCCGTGGCCCGCCTGCTCCTTCTTCTACGCGCATTCCGCCGCCGCGGTGCTCGCCAACGACGTGGTCTACGCCGGCGCGCTCGACGGCAGGCTGCGCGCGCTGGATGCCGCCACGGGGCGGGAACTGCGCACGCTCGAGACCGCGCGCGCGTTCCGCGCCGGCAACGGCATCGACGGCCACGGCGGCTCGATCGACGTGGGCGGCGTGCTGCCGCACGGGCGCTTCCTGTTCGTGGTCTCCGGCTACGGCATGTTCCGGCAGATGCCGGGCAACATGCTGCTCGCCTGGGCGCTGCCCGAAACGCCGGCGCGCGAGGAGGCGCCATGAGCAGGGCCGTGCTGATCACCGGCGCCTCGAGCGGCATCGGCGAGGCGCTGGCATACGAGTTCGCGCGCCGCGGCTACCGGCTGGCGGTGCTGGCGCGGCGCGTGGCCGCCTTGCAGGAACTGGAGATCGCGCTGCGCGCCGCGGGCTCGCCGCAGGTGGTGGTGCACGCGCTGGACCTGCGCGATCCCGCCGAGATCGAGCCCGCGCTCAGCGCCTGCGCCGAGATGCTCGGCGGCCTGGACATCGTGGTGGCGAACGCGGGTATCGCGCCGCGCACACCGGTCGGGCGCGGCACGCTCGCCGATCTGCAGGAAACCATCGCGGTGGACCTCACCGGCGCCTGCGCCACCGTCGATGCCGCGGTGCGCCACTTTCGCGCCCGCGGCGGCGGGCAGGTGGTGGGTATCACCTCCATCGCGCGCTATCGCGGGCTGCCGAACTTCGGCGCCTACAGCGCCGCGAAGGAAGGCCTGCACCGCTACCTGCAGGCGCTGCGTGCCGAGAGCTGGCACGAGCAGATCACGGTGACCGAGCTCGCGCCCGGTTACATCGACACGCCGCTGAACCGCGCCGTGCGCTCGCGCCCGTTCGTGATCGACGTGGAAACAGGCGCGCGCCTGATGGCCGACCTGATCGAGCGCCGCGTCGCTTACGCCACCGTGCCCGCGCTGCCGTGGCGCATCGCGGGCCGGCTGCTGCAACTGCTGCCGACGCGCCTGCTCGCGCCGCGCCGGCCCTGAAAGCTCACTGCGCCACGCGCAACAGGCTCGGCTGCCACATCCCCGGCGCCGCGAAACCCAGCAGCTCCAGCGTGGTGGCCGCCACGTTCGCCAGCCCGCCCTCCACCAGCCCGAACCGCCCGCCACTCTGGTTGTCGTAGAGCACCAGCGGCACCGGGTTCAGCGTGTGGCTGGTCTTCGCCCGCGTGTGGCCGGCGGCATCGCGGCTGGGCGCGCCGCTCTTGCGGTCGATCTCGAACATCTCCTCGGCGTTGCCGTGGTCGGCCGTGACCAGCGCCACGCCGCCGAGCGCATCGATCACCGGCAGCAGCCGCGCCAGCGCGAGATCCACCGCCTCCACCGCCATCACCGCGGCGTAGTAGTTGCCGGTGTGGCCGACCATGTCGCCGTTGGCGTAGTTGACGCGCGCGACGCGATGACGGCCGGTCTTCAGCTCCGCGATCAGCGCATCGGTGATCTCGGCCGCCTTCATCCACGGCCGCTCCTCGAAAGGCACGCGGTCGGACGGGATCTCCAGCCAGCGCTCGAGGTCTTCGTCGAAACGCCCGCTGCGGTTGCCGTTCCAGAAATACGTGACGTGACCGAACTTCTGCGTCTCCGAGATCGCGAACTGCGAGACGCCGGCGCCGCTGAGGTACTCGCCCATGGTGTCGCGGATCGCGGGCGGCGCGACCAGGAAGCGGCGCGGGATCTGCAGGTCGCCGTCGTACTGCAGCATGCCGGCGTAGCAGACCCGCGGCACGCGCCCGCGCGCGAAGGGCGTGAAGACCTCCTCGGTGAAGGCGCGCGAGATCTCGATGGCACGGTCGCCACGAAAGTTGAAGAACACGACGGAGTCGCCGTCGACGATCGGACCGAGCGGCGCGCCCTCGGTGGCGATCACGAAGGCCGGCAGGTCCTGATCGCCGATGCCGGGCTTTTCACCACGCAAGGTCGCGATCGCCTCGGCGGCGCTGGCGAAGCGGCGTCCCTCGCCGAGCACGTGCGTGGCCCAGCCGCGCGCCACCATGTCCCAGTCCGCCTCGTAGCGATCCATGGTGATGTACATGCGCCCGCCGCCGCTGGCGATGCGCGCATCGAAGGCCTCGCTGCGCAGGCCCGCCAGGAACTGCTCGAAGGGCAGGACGTAGTCGAGCGCCGAGGTCGCGGGCACGTCGCGCCCGTCGAGCAGCGCATGGATGCGCACGCGGCCCACGCCGGCGCCGCGCGCCGCCATGACCAGCGCCTTCAGGTGCTCGATGTGCGAATGCACGTTGCCGTCGGAGAACAGCCCCAGCAAATGCAGCGTGCCGCCGCTGGCCAGCACGTTGGCGACGATCTCGCCCCAGGCCGCGCCGGCGAACAGGCTGCCGCCGGCGATGGCATCGTTGACCAGCGCCGCGCCCTGCGCATAGACCTGCCCGGAGCCGAGCGCGTTGTGCCCGACCTCGGAATTGCCCATGTCCTCGTCGCTCGGCATGCCGACCGCGGCGCCGTGCGCCTTCAGCAGCGTGTGCGGGTAGCGCGCGAACAGCCGGTCGAGCGTCGGGGTGTGCGCGTCGGCCACGGCATTGCCCGCCGTGGCGCCGCGCTGACCGATACCGTCCATCACGACCGTGACCACCGGCCCGGCCACGCCGGGGAACATACTGGACCTGGAAAGCATGGAACCCCTTATTCGAGCTTGACCGAGAACACTTCATCGAGCGTGGTGATGCCGGCGCGCGCCATGGCCAGCGCGTTCTGCGTCAGGGGCGTCATGCCCTCGCGGATGGCCAGCGTGCGGATCTCCTCGGCGCCCGGCTTGCGCGTGATCATCTCGCGCAGCGCGCTGGTGACCTCGATGATCTCGCCGACCATCGCGCGTCCCTTGTAGCCGGTGTCGAAGCACTTGCCGCAGCCGGCGCCGCGGTAGAAGGTCTCCCCGGCCGGCAGACCGAAGTAGTCGCGCAGCTCCGCGCTGCCCGTGTCCTCGGTGCGGCAGTCCTTGCAGATGCGCCGCACCAGGCGCTGCGCCATGATGCCGACCACCGTGGAGCTCACCAGGTAGGACTCCAGCCCCATGTCCTGCAGGCGCGTGATCGCGCTGGCCGCATCGTTGGTGTGCAGCGTGCTCATCACGAAGTGGCCGGTCAGCGCGGCCTTGATCGCGATCTCCGAGGTCTCGAAGTCGCGCATCTCGCCGATCAGGATCTCGTCGGGATCATGGCGCAGGATGTGGCGCAACGCCTCGGCGAAGGTGTAGCCGATCGTCGGCTTGATCTGGATCTGCTCGACACCGCTGATGTGGTACTCGACCGGATCCTCGACGGTGATGATGTGCGGATTGTTCTTGAGGCGCTCGTTGATCACCGCGTACAGCGTGGTGCTCTTGCCCGAACCGGTGGGACCGGTCACCAGGAAGATGCCGTAACTGTGCTGCAGGATGCGCTCGAGGCGCCTCATGTCCTCGGCGGCGATGCCGAGCTGTTCCAGCCCGATCAGCCCCTGGCTCTTGTCGAGCACGCGGATCACCACCGACTCGCCGGTGACCATCGGGATCACCGAGACGCGCAGGTCGACGGCCTGCCCGGCCTCGACCAGGCCGGCGTGGCCGTCCTGCGGCAGCCGGCGCTCGGCGATGTTCATGCCGGCCATGATCTTGATGCGGCACACGATGGGCGCGGTCAGGTCCGGCGTGAGCAGGCGCTGCCACACCATCTCGCCGTCGATGCGGTAGTAGACCTCGGCGCCGTGCTCGGTCGGGCGGATATTGATGTCCGAGGCGCGCATGCGCACGGCGCGGCGGATGATCGCATCGACCAGGCGCACCACGGGCTTTTCCTGTGCGCGCTTCTCGATGTCGTGCAGGTGCTCCTCGGCCGGCTTCTGCGGGCGGATCTCGCGCGCGTCGTCGCCGATCTCGGCGATGAGGTTCTGCTCCTCGAGGATCAGGAAGTGGCGGTCGATGAGGCGGTTGATGTCCTCCAGCGGCGCCACCACCAGTTCCACGCGCTGCCCGACCGCGAAGGTGATCGTGTTGACGGCCTCCAGATCGGCCGGGTCCGACACCGCGACCACCAGGTTCCCGTCGTGGCGCGCCAGCGGAAACACCCGGTGCTTCAGCGCCACCTGTACCGGGATGGCCTTGAGCACGGCGGGTTCGACCGTGAACTCCTCGATGCGCGCCACCGGAATGCCCAGCTTCGAGGCGACCACCGCGGGCCGGTGCGAGGTATCGAGCACGCCGAGGTCGTCGATGGCCTGCAGCAGCGAGGTGCCGTTCGCGTGCCGGTACGCCAGCGCCCGGTCGAGCGCCTCGGGCTCGACCAGCCCGGATTCGGTCAGCGTGCTCACGAGTTTCGCCTCGCTCTCGGCGGCATGCCCGAAATGCAGCCGCTCGAGGTCCTCCACGCTGCGGATCACCGGCACGGTCATGCTTGCCGGCACGCTCATCCGAGCAGGATCCCGGCGATGGCGTCGAGATGCTCGGGCTGACGCATGCCGAGGATCAGCGTGCCGACCTTGCCCTCGGCACCCAGGCGCTTCCACGCGCCCGCGCGCTCGCGAATGCGCGCCAGCGGGCCGACCAGCGCGATCTCGTCGACGAACGCGTCGGGGACCGCCTGCACGGCCTCCTCCTTGCGCCCGGCGAGGAACAGGTCCTGGATCGCGACCGCCGCGGCCTCGTAGCCGAGATCCCGCGCGTAGCGGTTGTAGAAGTTCTTGTCGCGCGCGCCCATGCCCCCCACGTAGAGGGCCAGCATCTCCTTGACCGGACGCCGGCAGGCCTCGACGTCGTCTCCGACCACGACGATCAGCGTGGGCGCCACGTCGAAGTCCGCACGCGTCCTGCCGTCGCTGCGCCGCGCGAAGCCCGGGGCCAGGTGATCCTCGATCAGCCCGCCCTGCTCCGGCGAGAGCCAGATCGGGAACACGCCGTCGGCGACCTCGGCCGCCGCCGCGAGGCCCGCCGGCGTGAAGCTCGCGCAGTAGATCGGGATCCCGGGCGTCGCCTCGAGGATGGACTTCAGCGGCTTGCCGAGCCCGGTGGCGCCGGGGCCGCGATAGGGAAGCTGGTAGATCTCGCCGTCGAACTCCACCGGCCCCTGGCGTTCCATGATCCTGCGCATGATCTGGATGTACTCGCGCATGCGCGTGACCGGCTTGCCGTAGGGCACGCCGTGCCAGCCCTCGACCACCTGCGGGCCCGAGGCGCCGAGCCCGACCAGGAAGCGATCGCCGGAGAGTTGCGCCAGCGTCATCGCGGTCATGGCGGCGTTTGCCGGCGTGCGGGCCGGAATCTGCATGATCGCGGTGCCGACGCGGATGCGCGTGGTCCGGGCCAGCAGCCACGCCGCCACGGAAACCGCGTCGGAACCGTAGGCCTCGGCCACCCACACCGAATCGAATCCCGCCGCCTCGGCCTGCTGCACCAGCTCGACCGGTGCCATGGCCCGCTTTCCCGAATACCCGATGTTCAGACCGAGGCGCATGCGCCGATTTCCCCCTTCGTTTACGCTGCGGCGCCCAGAATTCACGTTTCCCGGGCCGTCAATGACCATGTATCCCGAGTTGATTATGGGTAATAATGGCCTCGAAGTCATTGCTACCGAGCCCATTCGCCAAGTCCTTATGCAGCAATCCCGCACTCTCCGCGCCCCGGTCGTCGTTCGTGCCATCCTGTTGCTGTCGCTGGCCTGCCCCGGGCTGGTGCAGGCCAGTGCGGCGCAGGAGCCGCTCGGCTACGACCGCACCCAGAGCCTGACCACCCTCGACATCATCGAACGCCTCGGCCGGCACCACTACGCGCGCGTGCAGATCGACGATGCCCTGGGCGAACGGCTGCTCGAGAATTACCTGGAGAACCTCGATCCGGGGCGCAACGTCTTCCTCGCCTCCGACATCGAGGAGTTCCGCACGCTGCGCCACCAGCTCGATGACCAGCTGCTGGCCGGCGACGTCAGTGCCGGCTTCGCGATCTACGCGCGCTACCGCGAGCGCATGGACGCGCGGCTCGGGCGCGTGACGGAAAATCTGCACGCGACGATCCAGGCCATGGACTTCAGCAAGGACGAAGTGCTGCTGACCGACCGCGACAAGCTCGACTGGCCGGCCGACGAGCAGGCGGCGGAGGAGCTCTGGCACAAGCAGCTGAAGTCCAGCGTGCTCGGGCTGAAACTCGCGGGCAAGGAGATGGGCGCGATCGAGGAACTGCTCGAGAAGCGCTACAAGGACCAGCTGCGACGCATGGCGCAGGTCAACAGCGAGGATGTCTACCAGCTCTACATGAACTCGTTCACCGAGCTGTTCGACCCGCACACCAACTACCTCTCGCCGCGCAGCTCCGAGAATTTCAACATGAACATGCGCCTGTCGCTGGAAGGCATCGGCGCGGTGCTGCAGCAGGACGACGAGTTCACCAAGGTCGCGCGCCTGGTGCCGGCGGGGCCGGCCGCCAAGCAGGGCCAGCTGCGCCAGTCGGACCGGATCGTGGCCGTCGGCCAGAACGGCGAGGGCGAGATGGTCGACGTGGTCGGCTGGCGGCTCGACGACGTGGTCGACCTGATCCGCGGCAAGAAAGGCAGCACCGTGCGCCTGGAGGTCGTGCGCGGCAGCGGCGCCAGCGAGGAGCACCACTTCATCAGCATCGTGCGCGACCAGGTCAAGCTCGAGGAGCAGGCGGCGCAGAGCCGCGTGCTGGAGATCCCCTACGAGGACCACACGCGCAAGATCGGCGTGATCGACATCCCGGCCTTCTATGCCGATTTCGAGGCCATGCAGCGCGGCGACCCGAATTACCGCAGCACCACGCGCGACGTGGCGCGACTGCTCGCCGAACTGCAGGAGCAGCAGGTCGATGGCGTGATCATCGATCTGCGCGAGAACGGCGGCGGCTCGCTGCAGGAAGCCAATGCACTCACGGGCCTGTTCATCGAGTCGGGGCCGACGGTGCAGATCCGTCACAGCAACGAGCGCGTCGAGCGCAAGCAGAAGTTCCGCGACGACAGCTTCTACGCCGGTCCGCTGCTGGTGCTGATCAACCGCCTGAGCGCCTCGGCCTCGGAGATCTTCGCCGGCGCGATCCAGGACTACGAGCGCGGGCTGGTGGTGGGCTCGCCCTCCTTCGGCAAGGGCACGGTGCAGTCCCTGAGCCCGCTGAACCACGGCCAGCTCAAGATGACCGAGTCGAAGTTCTACCGCATCTCGGGCGAGAGCACGCAGCATCGCGGCGTGGTGCCCGACATCGCCCTGCCGTCGATCTACAACCTGAGCGAGGTCGGCGAGAGCGCGCTCGACAACGCGCTGCCGTGGGACCGCATCGCCCCGGTGCGTCACCGCAACTACCTCGACCTCGGTTCGATCCTGCCGACGCTGCGCGAGCGCCACGAGGCCCGCACCAGCAAGGACCCGGACTTCGCCTACCTGCGTGACGAGATCGCGTTCGCCGAGAAGCTCGACGCCGTGACATCGGTCTCGCTCAGCGAGCCGGTCCGCCTCGCCGAACGCCAGAAGCAGCGCGAGGAAGAACTGAGGCTCGAGAACCGGCGGCGCGTCGCGAAGGGCGAGAAGCCGCTCGCCTCGGTCGAAGAGCTGGAAAAGGACAAGCAGGCCGCCGAGGACGAGGCGACCGACACCGCGCAGGACGCCAACAGGGCCGACGACGAGCCGGACGTGCTGCTGACCGAAGCGGGCAACATCCTGCTCGACGCGATACAGCTGAACCAGCGTATCGCCGTCAGCAACTGAACCCTGACGGAGGGCGCAGCCCCCCCGTTCTCAGCGCACCGGCTCGCGCAGGGTCACGAATTCCTCGGCCGAGGTCGGATGTATGCCGAGCGTGGCGTCGAATACCCGCTTGGTGGCACCGGCCTGCAGCGCCACCGCCATGCCCTGCACGATCTCCCCGGCCTCCGGCCCCACCATGTGCACGCCCAGCACGCGGTCGCTCTCGCCGTCGACCACCAGTTTCATGAAGGTCTGTTCCGGATTGCCGCTGAGCGTGTGCTTGAGCGGCCGGAAGCGCGTGCGGTACACCAGCACGGCGGGATAGCGTGCGCGGGCCTGCTCCTCGCTCAAGCCCACGGTGCCCACAGCCGGCTGCGAGAATATCGCGGTCGGCAGGTTCTCGAGGCTGACGCTGCGCTTGTCGCCCAGGAACAGCGTGCTCGCGAGCGCCATTCCCTGCGCGGTCGCGAGCGGCGTCAGCTCCGGGCCGCCGATGACATCGCCGATGGCGTGGATCGAGGGCACCGCGCTCTGGTAGTAATCGTCCACGACGATCGAGCCGTCCTCGCGCAGTTCCACGCCGCAGGCCTCCAGGCCCAGGTCCTGTGACAGCGGGCGGCGGCCCGTCGCGTACAGCACCAGGTCGGTCTGCAGCCGCGAACCGTCGCCCAGATGCAGCTCCAGGCTGCCGTCCGAACGCTTTTCGACCGCCTGCACCGTGGTGTCGAAGCGTAGCGTCACGCCCTTCTTCGGCATTTCCTCGGCCAGCGTCTCACGCAGGTCGCGGTCGAAATGGCGCAGGAAGAGCGGCCCGCGATAGAGCAACTCGGTCTCTACCCCCAGGCCGTTCAGGATGCCCGCGAACTCCACCGCGATGTAGCCGCCGCCCACCACCACCACGCGTCGCGGCAAGCGCTCCAGGTGGAACGCCTCGTTCGAGGTGATCACGTGCTCGCGCCCCGGGAAGTCCGGCACGAAAGGCCAGGCCCCGGTGGCGATCAGGATATGGCGCGCGCGGTAGCGCCGCTGCCCCACCGCGACCGTGTGGGCGTCGAGCACGCGCGCGCGGCCCTCGATCAGCGTGACCCCCTTGCTGTCGAGCAGGTTGCGGTAGATCCCGTTCAGCCGCGCGATCTCGCGATCCTTGTTCTCGCGCAGCCGCGGCCAGTCGAAGGCTGCCGCCCCGAGCGCCCAGCCGAACCCGGCGGCGTCGTGGAAATCCTCCGCGTAATGCGCGGCATGCACGAACAGTTTCTTGGGCACGCAGCCCACGTTGACGCAGGTGCCGCCCACATAGCGCTCCTCGGCCACCGCGACGCGGGCACCGTAGCCAGCCGAGATGCGGGCAGCGCGCACTCCGCCCGATCCGGCGCCGATCACGAAGAGGTCGAAATCAAGGGTATCCATGCATCCGCCCGTGGCCTCAGGCGTTCACGTCGATGCCGCGCTGGGTGCGCCGGTCGCGCCGCGCGCGCAACTCCAGCGCCGCGCGCCGCTGCTCGGTGCGGGTGCGCCGCTCCGGCACCACCCGGCGCTCGACGCGCGGCTTGCCGGGGTCGGAGGGTATCGGGTCGACCCGCGTCGACTGCTTCACCCGCAATTCGTCGTCGAGCACGGCCGCCGGCGGGGTCACGATGGGAAGTACGCGGGGGATGTCGATGCTCATGGCTGGACTCCGTGAGGCAACACAGCTGGGGCAGTATTGAATCGGCAGCACGCGAGCGAACTTGAGAAATTTCTTGCTCTTAATTCAATGAAATCAGAAGGTTCCGGATGTTATCTAAAAAACTTAAAGTTGATTCTAGGTTTCGGCTGCCGGTCGGAACCAGCTCAGGCGCTCGTGCAGGCTCACTACCGTGCCCACGATGGCCAGCGTGGGCGCGTGGAATTGCGCCGCGCGCAACCGCTCGGGCATCGCGCCGAGGGTGGATACCAGCACCCGCTGTGCAGGCGTGGTGCCCTGCTGCACCAGCGCCACGGGGGTGGACTCCGCCATGCCGTGCGCGATCAGCCGCTCGCAGATCACCGGCAGCCCGACCAGCCCCATGTAGAACACCACGGTCTGCTGCGGCCGCGCCAGCTCGGGCCAGTCGAGGTCTATGCTGCCGTCCTTCAGGTGCCCGGTCACGAAGCGCACCGACTGCGCGTGGTCGCGGTGCGTGAGCGGAATGCCCGCATAGGCCGCGCAACCCGAGGCCGCGGTGATGCCCGGCACCACCTGGAACGGAATCCCGGCTTCGGCCAGGTGCTCGATTTCCTCTCCACCGCGTCCGAAGATGAACGGATCGCCGCCCTTGAGACGCAGCACGCGTCTGCCCCGGCGCGCGTGTTCGGCCAGCAGTTCGTTGATATCGGGTTGCGCGACCGCGTGCTCGCCACGGCGCTTGCCGACGTAGACGCGCTCGGCCTCGCGGCGCACCAGCGCGAGCACCGGCGCGCTGACCAGGCGGTCGTAGAACACGACGTCCGCCTGCTGCATCAGGCGCAGGGCGCGGAAACTGAGCAGGTCCGGATCGCCGGGCCCGGCGCCGACCAGGAACACCTCGCCACGCGGCGCGCCGTCGAGCGCTGCCACCTCCTCCTGCAGCAGACGCTCCGCGCCGGCCTCGTCGCCCGCCAGCACCCGCTCGGCCACCGCTCCCTCCAGCAACCGCTCCCAGGCGCGCAGGCGCAGGCCGGGATCGGGCACGCGCTCGCGCAGCCAGCCGCGCCGTGCGCCGAGGAAATCCGCGAGCCGGCCGAGCCCTGCCGGCAGCATGGCTTCCAGCCGCGCCCGCAGGCTGCGCGCCAGCACCGGCACGCGCCCGCCGGTCGAAAAGGCGACGATCACCGGCGAGCGGTCGACCACCGCGGGCAGGATGAACGTGCAGAGCTCGGGACGGTCGGCCACGTTGACCGGCACGCCGCGCGCTCCGGCCTCGCGGTGAACCGTCGCGTCGACCTCGGGCACGCCGGTTGCCACGATCACCAGCGCCGCGCCCGCGAGGTGCGCCGGGGCGAAGGGCACGGCGTCGCAGCTGCCGCCATGGCGTTCGGCCAGTTCCACGAGCGCTGGCTGTATGGCCGGCGCCACCACGCGCGGCAGCGCGCCGGCCTGCACCAGCAGCTCGGCCTTGCGCAGCGCCACCTTGCCGCCGCCGACGACGAGAGCGTCGCGCCCACGCACGTCGAGAAAGACCGGCAGGTAGTCCATGGCGGGCCTCAGGCGTTCAGGATCGAGGTCGCACCGTTCATCCAGGGTCGCAGCACCGCCGGCACGGTGACGCTGCCGTCGGCGTTCTGGTAGTTCTCCAGGATCGCGACCAGCGTGCGGCCGACCGCGAGCCCGGAGCCGTTGAGCGTGTGCAGCAGCTCGGGCTTGCCGGTCTCGGGATTGCGCCAGCGCGCCAGCATGCGCCGCGCCTGGAAATCGCCCATGTTGCTGCACGAGGAGATCTCGCGGTACTTGTGCTGCCCGGGGAGCCACACCTCGAGGTCGTAGGTCTTGCGCGCCGCAAAACCCATGTCGCCGCCGCAGAGCACGATCTTGCGGTACGGCAGCTCGAGGCGGCGCAGCACCGCCTCCGCGTGCCCGGTGAGTTCCTCCAGCGCGGCGGCGGACTGATCGGGCCGCACCAGTTGCACCAGCTCGACCTTCTCGAACTGGTGCTGGCGGATCATGCCGCGCTGGTCCTTGCCGTAGCTGCCCGCCTCGCTGCGAAAACACGGCGTGTGGCAGACCATGCGCCGCGGCAGCGCGGCGGCGTCCTCGACGATGGCATCGCGCGCGAGGTTGGTGACCGGCACCTCGGCCGTCGGGATCAGGTAGTAGCCCTCGTCGATGCCGAGGCGGAACAGGTCCTCGGCGAACTTCGGCAGCTGGCCGGTGCCGAAGAGCGCATCGGCGTTGACCATGTAGGGCACGTTCAGCTCCTCGTAGCCGTGCTCGGCGGTGTGCAGGTCCAGCATGAACTGGATCAGCGCGCGGTGCAGCCGCGCGATCTCGCCGCGCAGCACCACGAAGCGCGAGCCGGTCAACCGCGCGCCGGCATCGAAATCCATCGCCGCCCCGCGCGCGCCGAGATCGACGTGGTCGCGCACCGGGAAATCGAAGACGCGCGGCGTGCCCCAGCGCAGGACCTCGACGTTGTGCTCCTCCGACGTGCCCTCGGGCACGTCGGCATCGGGCAGGTTCGGGATCGCCGCGAGGAAGGCGTCGAGCTCGGCGTGGATGACCTCGGCCTCCTCGCGCACGCGCTCCAGCGCGCTGTTGATCTCCGCCATTTCCTGCCCGGCGCGCGCCTTGGCTTCGTCGACCGGCACGCCCTCGCGCACCAGCTCGCCGATGCGCTTGGACGCCTGGTTGCGCGCCGCCTGCAGGCCTTGGGACTCCACGTCGCAACCCTTGCGCCGCTCCTCGAGCGCGCGGTACTGCGCGATATCCAGCGTGAAGCGCTTGCGCGCGAGCGCTCGCGCGACGTCCTCGGCATCCTGGCGCAAGGCCTTTGCATCGATCATTCCGCAATCCTCAGGGGGTCCACAGCAGGCGCGCGAGCACGATACCCGCCCACGCCCCGCCCACACACAAGCAAACGCTGCCCAGCATATAGCCGAGCGCCTGCACCACGAAACCGTTCTCGATCAGCGTCACCGACTCCAGCGAGAAGGTTGAAAAGGTGGTGTACGCGCCGAGAAAACCCACCATCGCGATGCTGCGCCAGTCGGCATGCAGCACGGTGCGCTCGGCGATCAGCACGTACAGCACACCGATCGCCAGCGAGCCGCTGACGTTGATCGCCAGCGTCGCGAACGGAAAGCGCGAGGGCCACAGCACGTGAACCAGGTTCGCGGCGCCGAAGCGCGCCAGCGCGCCCAGCGCGCCGCCCAGCGCGATGAAGAGCATGTTGCGCAGCAGGTCGGTCATCGCACCCCCTCAGCCCTTGCGTGGACGGCTCGCGCCCGGATAGCGCTGGCGCGGGCTCTGCGCATCGCGCGTGCGCTGGTGCTCGAGCTTGTCGGCGATCTGCTTCTCCAGGCCGCGCGGCGCCGGGTGATAGTAGCGCCGCGTCGCGAGCTCGGGCGGAAAGTAGTTCTCGCCGGCCGCGTAGGCGTCCTCCTCGTCGTGGGCGTAGCGGTATTCCCCGCCGAAGCCCATCTCCTTCATCAGGCGCGTCGGCGCATTGCGCAGGTGCAGCGGCACCTCGTAGCTCGGCAACTGCTGCACGTCGGCGCGCGCCGCGCCGAAGGCCGTGTACACCGCGTTGCTCTTGGGCGCGCAGGCGAGGTAGGCCAGCGCCTGCGCGATAGCGAGCTCGCCCTCGGGGCTGCCGAGGCGCTCCTGCGTGTCCCAAGCCGCCAGCGCCATCGTCAGGCCGCGCGGATCGGCATTGCCGATGTCCTCGGTGGCCATGCGCACCACGCGCCGCGCGATGTAGAGGGGGTCGCAGCCGCCATCGAGCATGCGCGCCAGCCAGTACAGCGTCGCATCGGGCGAGCCGCCGCGCACCGACTTGTGCAGCGCCGAGATCTGGTCGTAGAAGTTCTCGCCGCCCTTGTCGAAGCGCCGCGGATCGCCACCCAGCACCTCGCGCAGCACCGCGTCGTCGATCACGCCGCCGGGGGCGAGATCCGCCGCGATCTCCAGCAGGTTAAGCGCGCGGCGCGCATCGCCGTCGGCCGCGCGCGCGATGCGCCCGAGCTCGACCGGCTCCACGGCCAGGCCACGTCCGCGCAACGGCTCGTCGTGCGCAAGCGCGTGAGCCAGCACCGCCTCGATCGCCTCCTCGCTCATGGGACGCAGGCGGTAGACGCGCGCGCGAGAGAGCAGCGCGCCGTTCAGTTCGAAGGACGGGTTCTCGGTGGTGGCGCCGATGAAGATCACGGTGCCGTCCTCGACGAACGGCAGGAAGGCGTCCTGCTGGGTCTTGTTGAAGCGGTGCACCTCGTCGACGAAGAGGATGCTGCGCCGCCCGCTGGCGGCGCGCTCGGCGCGCGCCTCGTCGATGGCCGCGCGGATCTCCTTCACGCCGGAGAGCACCGCCGAAATGCTCTGGAAGTGCGCGCCGGTGGTCTCGGCGAGCATGCGCGCCAGCGAGGTCTTGCCGACACCGGGCGGCCCCCACAGGATCATCGAGTGCACGACGCCCGAGCGGATCGCATTGCTGAGCGGCTTGTCCGGGCCGAGCAGGTGCTCCTGGCCGAAGAAGTCTTCCGGGCGCCGGGGCCGCATGCGCGCCGCGAGCGGCACGTAGGGCGCGGTGGCGGCCGGATCAGTCATCGTGCAGCTCGTCGACCCCGGGTGGAGCCTCGAAGCGGAAGCTGGCGTCATCGACGGCGCCCGCGGGCTGCACCTCCGAGAACTCCACCTCGGTGCGCTGGCCCAGGCCGTCGGCGATGACCAGCTGCTCGAGCACCCCGGCGCGAAACTGCACGGCGAGCGCGGCGAACAGCCCGCCCGCCTCGCGCGGCACCAGGTCGAAGCGTTCCTTGCCGGCAGGGGCCGCGGCGCTGCGGATCTCGAACTGCTTCTCGACCGCCGCGATCTCGCCGCTGAGCAGCAGCGAGGGCACCTGGTCGGCACGACGGTCGAGGGGACGCACCACCACCTGCGCGAGGTCGGCGTCGTACTGCCACACGGTCTCGCCGTCGCTGACCACGAGCTGCTCGAACGGGTCGGTGGTTTCCCAGCGAAAGCGCCCCGGGTGCGCGAGCAGCACGCGCCCGCTGCTCTCCTGCATCACTTCGCCGCCCTCGTCGATCAGGCGCTGCGAGAACCCGGCCTCGATGCGCTGCATGCCGGCCAGCAGTGCGCCGAGGCGCGTGGCGGCGGCACTGTCGGCCAGCGCGTGGGAACACAGCAAGACGAGCGCTGCGAGAGCGGCAATTCGCGACACGGGAACACCTGCAGTGGGTCAGTGGGCGGGCGGCGGGGGGGCCAGAACTTCACGGCTGCCGTTGCTGTTCATGGCGCTGACCACGCCCGCGGCCTCCATGGCCTCGATCATCCGGGCGGCGCGATTGTAGCCGATCCGCAGCTTGCGCTGAACCGCCGAGATCGAGGCCTTGCGGCTCTCGGTCACGAAGCGCACCGCCTCGTCGTAGAGGCCGTCGCCCTCGGGATCCTCGCTGGCTTCGCCCGGGAGCAGCGCCAGCGGCGACGAAGCGCTCTCCTCGAGGATGCCCTCGAGGTAGTCGGGGCTCGAGTTCGCGCGCAGGTTCGCGACCACGCGGTGCACCTCGGCGTCGGAGACGAAGGCGCCGTGCACGCGGATCGGTACGCCGCTGCCGGGCGGCAGGTAGAGCATGTCGCCGTGCCCGAGCAGCTGCTCGGCCCCGCCCTGGTCGAGGATGGTGCGCGAATCGATCTTCGAGGAGACCTGGAAGGCCATGCGCGTCGGGATGTTGGCCTTGATCAGGCCGGTGATCACGTCGACCGAGGGGCGCTGCGTGGCGAGGACCAGGTGGATGCCGGCGGCGCGCGCCTTCTGCGCGATGCGCGCGATCAGCTCCTCGACCTTCTTGCCGACGATCATCATCATGTCGGCGAATTCGTCGATCACTACCACGATCGCGGGCAGCGCCTCCAGCGTCGGGGGCGTGGCGAGTTGCTCCTCCTCGGTGATGAACACCATGGGATCGGGCGTCCAGAACGGATCGGGGATCGGCTCGCCGGCCTCGATGGCATCCAGCACCTTGCGGTTGAAGCCCGCGAGATTGCGCACGCCCATCGCCGCCATCAGCTTGTAGCGGCGCTCCATCTCCGCCACGCACCAGCGCAGGCCGTTGGCGGCGTCCTTCATGTCGGTGATCACGGGGGTCAGCAGGTGCGGGATGCCCTCGTAGACCGAGAGCTCCAGCATCTTCGGGTCGACCATGATCAGGCGCACGTCCGCGGGCGTCGACTTGTACAGCAGCGACAGCAGCATCGCGTTGACGCCCACCGACTTGCCCGAGCCGGTGGTGCCCGCGACCAGCAGGTGCGGCATGCGCGCCAGATCGACCACCATCGGCTCGCCGGAGATGTCATAGCCGAGCGCGAGCGTCAGGGGCGACTTCGAGGCTTCGTAGGCGCGCGAGGCGAGCACGTCGCCGAGCAGCACCGTCTCGCGGTCCTCGTTGGGGATCTCGATGCCGACCACCGACTTGCCCGGGATCACCTCGACCACGCGCACGCTGATCACCGCGAGCGAGCGTGCGAGATCCTTGACCAGGTTGCTGATGCGGCTGACCTTCACGCCGGGCGCGGGCTGGATCTCGAAACGCGTGATCACCGGACCGGGCAGCACCGAGACCACCTTGGCCTCGACACCGAAATCGCGCAGCTTGATCTCGAGCAGACGCGACATCCCCTCGAGCGCCTCGGCCGAGAAGCCGCGCTGCTTGCTCTTGTCGGCCATGTCGAGCAGGCCGAGCGGCGGCAGCATCGCGCCGGCAGCGCTGAACAGGGCACCCTGCTTTTCGCGCTGCAGGCGCTCGCCCTGCGATTCCTTGCGCTTCTCGGGCAGGCGGATCTCCGGCGTCGTGCGCGTCCCCGGCGCGGCCGGCAGGTCCATCGGCACATCGTCGAGCACCGGTTCGCGCCGGGCGTGGCGTTTGCGCGGACTGGCCTCTTCCAGTTCGTCGGCCGTGAGCTCCCCTGCCGGGGCTGCAGCCCCCGGATGCGATCCGGGCTGGTCGTCCTGCTCGCCCGCAGGCTCCCCGCGCGGAATGCGTGCGATCGCCGCGCCGGCCAGCGGGGCCAGACGCCCCAACGCCGCCAGCGTGAGCCGGCCGGTGGTTTCTAGCAGCCGCCCCCACGACAGGTCAGTGAAGATGGTGACGCCGAACAGCAGCAACGCGACCATCAGCAACTGGCTGCCCGGCAGGCCGAACGCGCGCTGGCAGACCTGCGCGAGGGTTTCGCCGAGCATGCCGCCGATGCCGAAGGGCAGCAGCGTGGTCGCGCTGCCCTTGATCGCCAGCAGCCCGGTGCCGGCGAGCACCACGAGCACGAAGCCGACACTGCGGATCGATACCAGCAGCCAGTCGAACACGAAAGGGGACTGGCGGTCGCGCACCAGCGCCCAGGCGCGGTAACCGAGCAACACCGGGAACAGGTAGGCGACATAGCCGAACAGCGACAGCAGCACGTCGGCAATCCACGCGCCCGCCGAGCCCGCGGAGTTGCTGATCCCGGCGCCGTTGCCGGTGCTCGACCAGCCCGGATCGCCGACGCTGTAGGTGCCGATGGCGAGCAGCAGGTACGCCGCCAGCGCGACCCAGGCGATCATCAACCCCTCGCGCAAGCCGTGCTGCAGAATGGGGGGCAGCGTCCTCGCGGCTACCGTCGATGCGCCTCGTGTCCTGGCCAAGCTCTCTGGTCCTCTGCGGGCCTCCGCGCGCGGAGGCCATCCTGTGAAACCGCGGTCGTTGCGGGTAGACTGCGCCCCGCCCGCCGCAGCGGAACCACGCCGTAGTATAGGCGTAATTCGGCGCCCTGCCCCGTCCGCCCCGGCACCCGACAACTGCGTATATTCCCGGAGGAACCACTCACCATGGCCGACAGCATCCATCACCGCCTGATCATCCTGGGCTCGGGTCCGGCAGGCTACACGGCCGCCGTCTATGCCGCGCGCGCGAACCTCGCGCCGGCGCTGATCACGGGCATCCAGCAGGGTGGGCAATTGATGACGACCACGGAGGTCGAGAACTGGCCGGGTGGCCACGCGCACCTGCAGGGCCCCGAGTTGATGGAGGCGATGCGCGAGCACGTCACGCGTTTCGAGGCGACGCTGGTCTCCGACCACATCGCGAGTGCCGATCTCGCGGCGCGACCGATCGTGCTGCGCGGCGACTCCGGCACCTACACCTGCGATGCGCTGATCATCGCCACCGGCGCCTCGGCGCGCTATCTCGGCCTGCCCTCGGAGGAAAAGTTCCTCGGGCGCGGCGTCAGCGCGTGCGCGACCTGCGACGGCTTCTTCTACCGCGGCAAGACGGTCGCCGTGATCGGCGGCGGCAATACCGCGGTCGAGGAGGCGCTGTACCTGTCGAACCTCGCGGCAAAGGTCTACTTGGTGCATCGCCGCGACGCGCTGCGCTCGGAAAAGATCCTGCAGCAGCGCCTGCTGGCGCGCGCGACGGAAGGCAAGGTCGAGATGCTGTGGAACCACACGCTCGACGAGGTGCTGGGCGATGCCACGGGCGTCACCGGCATGCGCATCCGCGCCACCGCGGACGGCGCGACGCGTGACGTGGCACTCGACGGCGTCTTCGTTGCCATCGGCCACTCGCCGAACACGGAAATTTTCGCCGGCCAGCTCGAGATGCACAACGGCTACATCCGCACCCGCAGCGGTCTCGAGGGCAACGCCACGGCGACCAGCGTCGCGGGCGTGTTCGCCGCCGGCGACGTGGCCGACCACGTCTACCGCCAGGCGATCACCTCGGCCGGTTTCGGCTGCATGGCGGCACTGGACGCGGAAAAGTACCTCGACTCGCAGTAACGCGGCCGATGCCCTCCATTGCCTGGCTCACGGCGGACGTGGAGGCATTTCCGCCGCTGGCGCGCGCGCTCGCCGAGCCCGACGGCCTGCTCGCGGCGGGCGGTGACCTCAGCCCCGCGCGGCTCATCGCCGCCTACCGCCGCGGCATCTTCCCGTGGTTCGAGGAACCCGAGCCCATCCTGTGGTGGTCGCCGGACCCGCGCGCGGTGCTGTTCCCCGGCGAGCTGCATCTCGGCGCAAGCCTGCGTCGCACGCTGCGCCGGCGTCTCTACACGGTGAGCGCCGACCGCTGCTTCGCCGCGGTGATCGGCGCCTGCGCCGCGCCGCGCGCGCGCACCGCCGACACCTGGATCGGAGCCGGCATGCGCGCGGCCTATTGCGAACTGCACCGCCTCGGCCATGCGCACTCGATCGAGACCTGGCGCGACGGTGAGCTGGTCGGCGGACTTTACGGGATCGCGCTCGGGCGCGTGTTCTTCGGCGAATCGATGTTCAGCCGTGCCGACGATGCCTCGAAGGTCGCACTGGCGCACCTCGCGCGGCAGCTGCGCGCGTGGGGCTTCGCGCTGATCGATTGCCAGCAGGATACGGCGCACATGCGCCGCCTCGGCGCGCGGACCATTTCGCGCGCGCGATTTCGCGATATATTAGACGCCAACGTCGACCTGCCAGGCCGCCCCGGACCCTGGCACCTGGACTGGAGTGATGGCGAGGAGGCATGGGTAACTCCGTAACCCTGCTGGCGAACGTGCGCGTCTTCGCCACGTATCCGCACAACTGCAGCTACCTGGCGGGCGAGCAGGCGACGACGCTGTTCGTCGATCCGAGCACACCGATCGATGCACGCATCTACAGTCAGCTCTCGTACATCGGCTTTCGCCGCAGCGGCCCGCACCTCTACCGCCCGCATTGCGCCGCATGCAACGCCTGCGTGCCGGCACGCGTGCCGGTGGAGGCGTTCAGGCCCAACCGCGGCCAGCGGCGCATCCTGGCACGCAACGGCGACCTCGAGGCCCGGTTCGTGGATTCCATCCACAGCGATGCGCATTTCGCGCTCTACAGCCGCTACATCGAGCAGCGCCATCGCGACGGCGACATGTATCCGCCGGATCGCGAACAGTACGACTCCTTTCTAACGCGCGAATGGGGCAGCACCAGCTTCGTCGAGTTCCGCGCCGCGGGACGGCTGCTCGCGGTTGCGGTGGTGGACCGGCTGGAGAACGGGCTGTCCGCGATCTACACCTACTACGAACCCGCCGAAGAGAAGCGCAGCCTCGGCAGCTACGTGATCCTGTGGCAGATCGAGCGCGCGCGCGCGCTCGATCTGCCGGCGGTTTATCTCGGCTACTGGATCCGCAACTGCCGCAAGATGAACTACAAGACGCGGTTCCGCCCCATCGAACTGCTCGCCAACGGACACTGGGTACGCGTCGACTGAACCACGCGGGCAGCTGCGGCACCGATTTGGGCAAAAGTATGCTGCTGCGCCATACCGGGCCAGAGTCGCTTTGCTTCCGCCCGCCCGATCAGGCAGAATGCGGCGGCTCAATTTTCACTCGAGTGGCTCTGGATGGCGAAAGAAGACGTGTTGGAAATGGAAGGCGAGGTGGTCGACACCCTGCCGAATACGACGTTCCGGGTGCGCCTCGAGAACGGGCACATCGTTACCGCGCACATCAGCGGCAAGATGCGCAAGCACTACATCCGCATCCTCACCGGCGACAAGGTCAAGGTCGAACTGACCCCCTACGACCTCACCAAGGGCCGTATCACCTTCCGCGAGCGCTGAGCGGCGCCGCGCACCCGCATGAACCGGCCGTAGGTCCGGATTCATCCGGACGACGATGTCCGGTTACAACCGGACTACGGGCTCTCGACCTGCAATACCAGATGGTCGCCGTCGAGCACGACGTGTACCACGCCGGGCCGGTGTTCGAGCTCGCCGAAGAGCAGGATCTCGGCGAGCGGCTTCTTGATGTACTCCTGGATCACGCGCGCCATCGGCCGCGCGCCCATTTTCTCGTCGTAACCCTTGGCGACCAGCCAGTCCTGCGCCGCCTCGTCGATCTCGATGCGCACTTTGCGCTCGGCCACCTGCGCCTCGAGTTCGGCGAGGAACTTGCGCACCACGGAGCGCACCACCTCGGGGCTGAGCGCACCGAACTGGATGATGCCGTCCAGCCGGTTGCGGAATTCCGGCGTGAACACCTTTTTCACGGCCTCGAGCCCGTCGGTGCTGTTGTCCTGCTCGGTGAAGCCGATCGAGCGGCGGCTCAGCATCTCGGCGCCGGCGTTGGTGGTCATGATCAGCACGGTGTTGCGGAAATCCGCCTTGCGTCCGTTGTTGTCGGTGAGCGTGCCGTGGTCCATCACCTGCAGCAGCAGGTTGAACACTTCCGGGTGAGCCTTCTCGATCTCGTCGAGCAGCAGCACGCAGTGCGGGTGCTTGGTCACGGCATCGGTCAGCAGCCCGCCCTGATCGAATCCCACGTAGCCGGGCGGCGCGCCGATCAGGCGCGAGACGGTGTGGCGCTCCATGTACTCGGACATGTCGAAACGGATCAGCTCCAGCCCGAGGGTTTTGGCCAGCTGGCGGCTCGCCTCGGTCTTGCCGACCCCGGTGGGCCCGGCGAACAGGAAGCAGCCGATCGGCTTCTCGGCGTTCTTCAGGCCGGCGCGCGAGAGCTTGATCGAGGTGGCGAGCGCGTCCATCGCCTCGTCCTGCCCGAACACCACCTGCTTGAGGTCGGCGTCCAGCGTGCGCAGCGATTCCTTGTCCGAGGCCGAGACGCTGCGCGGCGGGATGCGCGCGATCTTCGCGACGATATCCTCGACTTCCTTCACGCCGATGACCTTCTTGCGCCGCGATTCCGGCTGCAGGCGCTGGAAGGCGCCTGCCTCGTCGATCACGTCGATCGCCTTGTCGGGCAGGAAGCGGTCGGTGATGTAGCGGTTGGCGAGCTCGGCGGCTACCTGGAGCGCCTTCGTGCTGTAGCGCAGCCCGTAGTGCTCCTCGAAGCGCGAACGCAGGCCCTTCAGCACTTCCACGGTCTCGGCGACGCTCGGCTCGCCGACGTCGATCTTCTGGAAACGACGGCTCAGCGCGCGGTCCTTGTCGAACACGCCGCGGTATTCCTGGAACGTGGTCGAGCCGATGCAGCGGATATCCCCGGAGCTGAGCAGCGGCTTGAGCAGGTTGGAGGCGTCCATCACCCCGCCCGAGGCGGCACCGGCGCCGATGATCGTGTGGATCTCGTCGATGAACAGGATCGCGTGCTTCTTTTTCTTCAGCTCCGCGAGCAGGCCCTTGAGGCGCTTCTCGAAATCGCCGCGGTACTTGGTGCCCGCGAGCAGCGAACCCAGGTCGAGCGAGTAGACCACGCTGGAGCGCAGCACGTCGGGCACCTCGCCGTCGACGATGCGCTTGGCCAGTCCCTCGGCGATCGCGGTCTTGCCCACCCCGGATTCGCCGACCAGCAGCGGATTGTTCTTGCGCCGTCGCGCGAGGATCTGCGCCACGCGCTCGAGCTCCGCGGCACGCCCGACCAGCGGATCGATGCGCCCGGCGCGGGCCTCGTCGTTGAGGTTGGTCGAGAAACTCTGCAGCGGGCTCGCCTCGCCGTCCTGGCCCTGCTGCTCCTCCTCGCCCGGTTCGGCACCGCCGGGGCGCGGGGCGTCGGAAACCTTGGATATGCCATGGGTGATGTAGTTGACGACATCGATGCGCGCGATGTTCTGCTTCTTCAGCAGGTACACCGCCTGGCTCTCCTGTTCGCTGAACAGCGCGACCAGCACGTTGGCGCCCGTCACCTCGTTGCGCCCCGAGGACTGCACGTGGAACACCGCGCGCTGCAGCACGCGCTGGAAGCCCAGCGTGGGCTCGGTCTCGCGCTCGGCATCCTCCTGCGGAATGACCGGCGTCGTGGTCTCGACGAATTCCGTCAGCTCGCCGCGCAGCTGGATCACGTCCGCGCCGCAGGCCCGCAGCACCTTGCCCGCGGCATCGTTGTCCAGCAGCGCCAGCAGCAGGTGCTCGACCGTCATGAACTCGTGTCGCCGCGCCCGCGCCCCCTTGAAGGCGGCGTTGAGATTAAGCTCCAGATCCTTGCTCAGCATGACAAACCTCCGGCAGCAACCGCAGCTCCGATTTCAGCATAGTCCAGAAAGCCCGCAACGTGGCGACTGCTCATGGCGCATCTCCCGCGGCCTCGATTTCGCACAGCAACGGATGCTGGTTCTCGCGCGCGTAACGATTGACCTGCATCGCCTTGGTCTCGGCGATGTCGCGCGTATAGATGCCGCATACGGCCTTGCCCTGGGTATGAACGGCCAGCATGACCTGGGTGGCCTTTTCCCGCCCCATGGCGAAGAACAGCTGCAGCACCTCGACCACGAACTCCATCGGCGTGTAGTCGTCGTTGATCATCACCACCTGGTACATCGGCGGCTGCTTCAGCTCGGGCTTGGCCTCCTGCAGCGCGAGATCGCCGTCGCCCTTGGGGGCTCCCTTGCCGTCGCGCGAGGCCAGTCGGATGTCCATGGCGAAAATCTGGTTCATGGCCGTTTTGCAAAACTCAGTACGTTGGCGAAATGTTTCACGGATCACGGTCGCGCACAAGTGCCGATCCACGCGACGCGGCGGCGCTGCCGACCACGGCTTGACTATTGGATTGCGTGTCGTTTAAAACGCTCGCAATGCCCCCGAGCACCAGCCGTGGACGGCAGGAACATAAAGACAACAATCCGCCGGCCCGTCCCGGGCAGCGAGGACCAGATTCATGCGTACTGGTGTCGTCAAGTGGTTCAACAACGCCAAGGGCTACGGCTTCATCCTGGCCGATGAGTGCAGCTCGGACGTGTTCGCCCATTACTCCGCCATCCGGATGGAAGGCTACAAGACGCTGAAGGCGGGGCAGACGGTTCGCTTCGAGGTCGAAGCGGGACCCAAGGGCATGCACGCGATCGCCATCGAAGCGCTCGAGGCGCTCGAGGACGCGGCGGCCATGTTGATCAAATGAAGCGGACCGGCAGCGCCTGGCGGCGCTGCCGGTCCACCCGGTCATGCCATGTGCTTGATGATCGCGTCACCGAACTGCGAGCACTTCAGCAGGGTCGCCCCTTCCATCAGGCGCTCGAAGTCGTAGGTCACCGTCTTGGCCTGGATCGCGCCGTTCATGCCGGTGATGATCAGGTCGGCGGCCTCGTTCCAGCCCATGTGGCGCAGCATCATCTCCGCCGACAGGATCAGCGAGCCGGGGTTCACCTTGTCCTGGCCGGCGTACTTGGGCGCCGTGCCGTGGGTGGCCTCGAACAGCGCCACGGTATCGCTGAGGTTCGCACCCGGCGCGATGCCGATGCCACCGACCTGCGCGGCCAGCGCGTCGGAGAGGTAGTCGCCGTTGAGGTTCAGCGTGGCGATCACGCTGTATTCGTCGGGACGCAGCAGCACCTGCTGCAGCATCGCATCGGCGATCACGTCCTTGATCACGATGTCCTTGCCGGTCCTCGGGTTGCGCACCTTCACCCACGGGCCGCCGTCGAGCAGTTCGCCGCCGAACTCGTTCTGCGCCAGCGCGTAGCCCCATTCCTTGAAGCCACCCTCGGTGAACTTCATGATGTTGCCCTTGTGCACGATCGTGACCGAGGGCAGGTCCTGGTCGATGGCGTACTGGATCGCACGGCGCACCAGGCGCTCGGTACCGGCCTTCGACACCGGCTTGATGCCGATACCGCAGTTCTCGGGGAATCGGATCTTGGTGACGCCCATTTCCTCGCGCAGGAAGCGGATCACCTTGTCGGCGTCGGCCGAACCGGCCTTCCACTCGATGCCGGCGTAGATGTCCTCGGAGTTCTCGCGGAAGATCACCATGTTGGTCTTGCCGGGCTCGCGCACCGGCGAGGGCACGCCGCTGAACCAGCGCACCGGGCGCAGGCAGACGTAGAGGTCGAGTTCCTGGCGCAGCGCCACGTTCAGCGAGCGGAAGCCGCCGCCCACCGGCGTGGTCAGCGGACCCTTGATCGAGACCACGTACTCGCGGATGGCGTCCAGCGTCTCGGCCGGGAACCAGTCGCCGTCGTAGAGCTCGGCGGCTTTCTCGCCGGTGTAGATTTCCATCCAGCTGATCTTGCGCTTGCCGCCGTAGGCCTTGGCGACCGCCGCATCAACAACCTTCAGCATGGCCGGCGTGATATCGACGCCGATCCCGTCGCCCTCGATGAAGGGAATGACCGGATTGGCGGGCACGTTCAGCGTGAAATCCGCGTTGACGGTGATCTTTTCGCCTTGTGCTGGTACCTTGATGTGCTTGTAACCCATTGATTGCTCCAGTGAAGTGCCCAGGGAATGAATAGCCGGTCTCTTGCGAGGCGCGGCAGTATACCATCGCTTCCCCGCGCTGCAGCGCCCCCGGACAGACAGCGAGTGCCGTGCCCGATGTGATCCTGTTCAACAAGCCCTGGGGCGTGCTGAGCCAGTTCAGCGACCGGGAAGGACGCCGCACGCTGGCAGAGTTCGTGCAGGCGCCCGGCTTCCGGCCCGCCGGACGGCTCGATTACGACTCCGAGGGACTCCTCGTGCTCTGCGACGACGGCGCGCTGCAGGCGCGCATCGCCTCGCCGCGCTTCAAGCTGGCCAAGACCTATCTGGTGCAGGTCGAGGGCGAGGTCAGCGACACGGCGCTGGCGCAACTGCGCCGCGGTGTGGTGCTGAACGACGGCCCCACGCAGCCGGCCGCTGCCGAGCGCATCGACACGCCGCCGCTGTGGGAGCGCGATCCGCCGGTGCGTTTTCGCGCCAGCATCCCGACCTCGTGGCTCAGCCTCACGCTCACCGAGGGTCGCAACCGCCAGGTACGGCGCATGAGCGCAGCGGTCGGCTTCCCGACGCTGCGCCTGGTACGCTGGCGCATCGGCCCGTGGAGCCTGGAAGGGCTGGCCCCCGGCGCATGGCGCCGGGAATCCGTCAACCTGCCCGCGCAAGCGAAAAAGGCCACACGGCGCCCTGCCCCGCGCCGCCTGCGCCCGCGGCTATAATGCGCGCCTTTTGACGGGACCCGACCATGAGCGACCGGCACGCGCAATGGATACCGCACGTCACCGTGGCCACGGTGGTGTTCCGCGATGGCCGCTACCTGCTGGTCGAGGAGATCGACGGCGGGCGCCGGGTACTGAACCAGCCCGCGGGGCACCTGGAGCCCAACGAGACGCTGGTCGAGGCCGCGCGGCGCGAAACCCTCGAGGAAACCGGCTGGGAGGTCGAGATCCAGGCGCTGCTGGGCGCCAGCCTGTTCACCAGCGCGCAGACCGGGGTCAGCTATTTGCGCACCAGCTTCCTCGCGCAGGCGCTGCACCATCACGTCGAGCGCGCGCTCGACACCGAGATCATCGCCTCACGCTGGCTGAGCTACGAGGAGATACTCGCCGAGCGCGCGCGCCTGCGCAGCGAATCGGTGCTGGCGACCATCGAGCAGCACCGCGCCGGGCACCGCTTCCCGCTGCATTTTTTCTATCCCCAGGCCTCATGAGCCGGGGCGAGCGCGTCATCGTCGGCATCTCGGGCGGCGTCGATTCGGCGGTTTCCGCGCTGCTGCTGCGCGAGCAGGGCTACGCGGTCGAGGGCCTGTTCATGAAGAACTGGGACGAGGACGACGGCACCGAGTACTGCACCGCCAGGGCCGATCTCGCCGACGCCGAGGCGGTGTGCGCGCTGCTCGGCATCCGCCTGCACACGGCCAATTTCGCCGCCGAGTACTGGGACAACGTGTTCGAGCACTTCCTGGCCGAGTACCGCGCCGGGCGCACGCCGAACCCCGACGTGCTGTGCAACCGCGAGATCAAGTTCAAGGTCTTCGTCGAGTATGCCGAGGCGCTGGGCGCGACGCGCATCGCGACGGGGCACTACGCGCGCATGGCGCTCGCCGACGGCCGGGCGCGGTTGCTGAAGGGTATCGATGCCGGCAAGGACCAGAGCTACTTCCTGCACGCGGTGCCCGGCGAACAACTGGCCAAGTGCCTGTTCCCGGTCGGCGAACTGCCCAAGGCCGAGGTGCGGCGCATCGCCGGCGAGCACGCCTTCCCGGTCGCCACCAAGAAAGACAGCACCGGCATCTGCTTCATCGGCGAGCGGCGCTTCGGCGACTTCCTGCGCCGCTACCTGCCGGCTCAACCGGGCGTGATCGAGAGCGTCGACGGCGAACCGCTCGGGGAGCACCACGGCCTGATGTATTACACGATCGGCCAGCGCCAGGGCCTCGGCATCGGCGGCCGCCGTGACCACGCCGAGGAGCCATGGTACGTGGTCGACAAGGACCTCGCGCGCAACGCGCTGATCGTGGCGCAGGGCAGCGAGCACCCGGCGCTCTATCACCGCGCGCTCGGCTGCGGGCAGTTGCACTGGATCGGGCCGCCGCCCGCACCGACGCCGCGGCTGCACGCCAAGATCCGCTATCGCCAGGCCGACCAGGCGTGCACCCTGCACGCCGCGCCCGGCGGGCGCTGGCGCGTGGAATTCGAGCAGCCCCAGCGCGCGGTGACGCCAGGGCAATACGTCGTGTTCTACGACAGCGACTGCTGCCTCGGCGGCGGTGTCATCGAGGAGCGTTTCGCATGAATGTCGCCGACGCTGCGCGCTCGCAGGCCATCGCGCTCGCCGCCGTGCTCGAGTGC
Organism: Gammaproteobacteria bacterium; assembly: GCA_016718385.1. Lineage (GTDB taxonomy): Bacteria > Pseudomonadota > Gammaproteobacteria > Pseudomonadales > UBA5518 > UBA5518. The sequence goes on along the minus strand of JADKDK010000001.1, from coordinate 952,137 downwards.
GCGATCCTGGTCGACCAGCTCGCGCGCACCGGCGCCGCACCGCCCGAGGAGATGCGCGCGCTGACCGACAGTCTGTTCCGCGTCGAGTGGGACGCCGTGGAAGACGTATTCGGCGGCGTGCACAACCTCGCGCGCGGCCTGCAGCAACTCGAGGCGATGGTCGCGCCGGTCCCGGGTATCGAGCAGGGTCCCGTGCTGCGCTACGCGATGTCGCTGCTGCACCTGGGCAAGCGGCTTTGCGGCGACCGCGAGCGCCTCGCGATCATCCGATCCCGCCTGCAGCACACGGGGCTCGGGTCCGGGCACTGCGCGACCAGCCACGACGAGCTCGCCGCCAGCATGGCCGCCATCTACCAGGACACCATCAGCACCTACCGCCTGCGCATCCAGGTCACGGGCAGCGCGCAGTATCTGCAGGACGAGCGCGTCGCGGCGCGCATCCGCGCCCTGCTGCTCGTGGGCGTGCGCGCCGCGGTGCTGTGGCGCTTCGTCGGCGGCAACCGGCTGGGACTGCTGCTCGGGCGCGGCCGGCTGCGCGAGGCCTGTCGCGCACTGCGTCGCGGGCCGTAGGTCGGCCTTGTGGGTCCGCTTTGTAGGTCCGCTTTCAAGCGGACAATAACAATGCCCGGATGAATCCGGACCCACGCCACAGAGCTTGCGCTATCATCCACCACGACACGCGCGCTGCGGCGCGCCGCACACAGGGAACACCATGCAGCTCAGCGAACTCAGCGCCATCTCCCCCCTCGACGGGCGCTACGGCGCCAAGACGGCCAGCCTGCGCCCGATCTTCAGCGAATTCGGCCTGATCCGCTTCCGCGTGCTGGTCGAGGTGCGCTGGCTGCAGCGCCTCGCCGCGCTGCCGGGCGTGCCGGAATTCGGTCCCTTCGACGCCGCGACCTCGGCCGCGCTGGATGCGATCGCCTCGGACTTTGCGCTCGCCGACGCCGAGCGCGTCAAGGCCATCGAGGCGACGACCAACCACGACGTCAAGGCGGTCGAGTACTTCCTCAAGGAGCGCATCAGTGCGATCCCGGGCGCCGCCGCCGGGCTGGAATTCGTGCACTTCGCCTGCACCTCGGAAGACATCAACAACCTGAGCCATGCGCTGATGGTGAACGCGGCGCGCGCCGAGGTCATGCTGCCGGCGATGGACCGCATCATCGAGGCGCTGGCCGCGATGGCCGAGGACTGGGCCGCGGTCCCGCTGCTCTCGCGCACGCACGGCCAGCCCGCCACGCCCTCGACGATGGGCAAGGAAATCGCGAACGTGGTCTATCGCCTGCACCGCCAGCGCCGGCAGGTCGCCGGCGTGCGCCTGCTCGGCAAGATCAACGGCGCGGTCGGCAACTACAACGCGCATCTGGCGGCCTATCCCACCGTGGACTGGGAGGCGAACGCACGCGATTTCGTGACCTCGCTCGGGCTCGACTGGAACCCCTACACCACGCAGATCGAGCCGCACGACTGCCTCGCCGAACTGTTCGCGGCGATGGCGCGCTTCAACACGATCCTGCTCGACTTCGCGCGCGACGTCTGGGGCTACATCTCGATCGGCTACTTCCGCCAGCGCACCCGGGCCGGCGAAGTGGGCTCCTCGACGATGCCGCACAAGGTGAACCCGATCGACTTCGAGAACGCCGAAGGCAACCTCGGCCTCGCCAACGCGGTGTTCGGCCACCTGATCGAGAAGCTGCCGATCTCGCGCTGGCAGCGCGACCTCACGGACTCCACGGTGTTGCGCAATCTCGGCGGCGCCTTCGCACAGAGCCTGATCGCCTACGAGGCCACGCTGAAAGGCATCGGCAAGCTGGAGCTCGACGCCACGCGCCTGCTGGCGGACCTCGACGCCAACTGGGAGGTGCTGGCCGAGCCGATCCAGACGGTGATGCGCCGCTACGCGGTGCCGGAACCCTACGAGAAGCTGAAGGCGCTGACGCGCGGCCAGCGCCTGGGTGCCGCCGAGATGCGCGCCTTCATCGACGGCCTGGCGATCCCGGCCGAGGCCAGGCGCAGCCTGGCGGAGATGACGCCGGCGAGCTACATCGGCAATGCCGCCGTGCAGGCGCGACGCATCCGCGATCACCTGCAGGACTGAGGCGAGGACCATGGTGCGACCGAAGAGCGAGGGGCGTGTCGAGATCGATGCCAGCGGCGACCAGGCCGGCGCGCTGTGCGAACTGCTGCGGGGCGCGCAGCATATCGTGCGCATCTTCAGCGACGCCTTGAGCCCGCAGCTCTTCGACCATGCCGGTCTCGCGAGCGAACTGTCGCGCGTGGCGCGCCAGGGTCGCGCCTGCGAGGTGCGCATCCTGCTCAAGGACAGCCAGTTCCTGACGCGGCGCACGCATCGCATCGGCGCCCTGCACCAGCGCCTGGTCTCCTCGGTGCTGTTGCGCAAGCTCACCTATTGCCCCGACCACTACGTGGCGAACTACATGCTGGTCGACGACGGCGGAATCTTCTTCATCCCGAACGAGGACGACAAGGTGTGCTTCTGGAACCGCGACGACCGCCCCCTCGTCAGGCATTACACCGAACAGTTCGACGAGCTCTGGCAGCGCAGCAGCCCCGATCCCGAACTGCGCTTCATGCCCATGTAATCACAGGAGACCGACCGCGTGACGCAGGAAATCCATCAACGGGCCGCGCAGAAACTCATCGCCTTTCACCGGGAGGCCGAGCAGCGCAACGAGTGGACCTTCTTCGTCGACGAGATGTACGCGCCCGAGTGCGTCTACGTCTGCGAGTACGCCGGCACCATGCGCGTGTGCGCCAACGGCATCGACGAGATCAAGGCCACGCACTACGGTCGCGACATGCAGCGCGGCTGGGAAGGCTGGACCTTCCCCTACCTCGATGTCTACGTCGGCAACGAGGGCCGCGTGGTGACTCACTGGATGAATCGCGGCCCGGGCAAGCGGCCCGACGGCTCCTGGTTCGAGACCCCCGGGATCTCCTTCATCACCTTCAGCGACTCGGGGAGGATCACCGCGCAGTTCGACGTTTTCGACCTGGCGCACCAGATGCATCTGTGCGACGAGCTCGAGGCGCACGGCCTGCTCTCGGCTGAACTGAAGCAGAACTGGGTGATCCCGATGAAGTCGAAGCTGATCGCCATGCTGCAGGCGAATATGCCCTAGCGCGGACGCCCGCGCCGGAACGGAATCACCGTCGAGGCGCCGGGACCGGCGGTCTCGCTGTCATCGCCCTTCTCGTCGAGCATCTCGCCCATCTCGAGGATCAGCGACTCGGACACTTCGGCGGTGATGAAGTGGTAGAAGCAGCTGCGGCACATGCGCACGCGCCGCGACCAGCTGATCTCCGGCCTGCCGCCCAGCCCGTGGCGCCGCTGTGGTTCCAACCCCAGGCTGGTGAACGTGATCGCATCGCAACGACGCCGCGCGCGGCAGCTCGGGCAATACATCGCCGCGCCGCCGGACTCCGCCAACTGTTCCGGGCTCACGCTGAACTGCAGTTCCCGGCGCAGCGCGCGACCGTCGAACTGCTGGCTCACCAGCGCACGAAAGCCGCCGTCACGATCGCCGCGGATGCGCGTCTGCACCAGCGCGGTCGTGATCGTGCGGTTGCGTCGCATGCGCTGCATACTCCCTACGGCGCGACCAGCCGCAGATGGCTGCCGCTGGCGCCCGGTTCCACCACGATCTGCACGTCCATCTGCTGTTTCAGTTCGGGCACGTGCGAGATTATGCCCACCATGCGCCCGCCCGCCTGCAGATCGATCAGGGTGCGGATCGCCAGGTCCAGCGCATCGGCATCCAGGCTGCCGAAGCCCTCGTCGATGAACAGCGTATCGAGCCGTATACCGCCCGAGTGTGCTTGCACCACGTCGGATAGCCCGAGCGCCAGCGCCAGCGCTGCCATGAAACTCTCGCCGCCGGAAAGCGTGGCGACCGGGCGCACGCGCCCGGTGTAGGCATCCTCGACATCGAGCTCGAGGCCCGACTTGCTGCGCGCGTCACGCACCTCCTCGCGCCGTGACAACTGGTAGCGGCCCCGGCTCATCAACCGCAACCGGTGCCCGGCCTCGACCAGCACCTCGTCGAGCAGCACGCTGAGCACGAAGCGCTGCAGGCTGAGGTTGTGCGCGTTGCCACCGTTGGCGATGCGCGCGAGGCGCCCCAGCACCGCATATTCGGCCTCCAGCGCGGCCTGCTCCGCGAGCAGCTGCGCCAGCGCGTGCTGCGTCCGCTCCAGCGTCGCCCTGCGCTCGCCCAGCACCCGCACGTCGCCGACGGCCGCATCGCGCGCCCTGCGCGCCACGAGTTCCGCCTGCTCCAGCGCCGGCAACAGTGGTCGCTCAGCACCCGCTATGGCGCCGGCGGCATCCTCGAGCGCGCGACGCGCCAGCAGCAGCGCGTTCTCCCGGTCGCGGATCTCCTGCTCCAGCCGCTGCAGTTCCCCGGGTTCGAGCAGCGCCTCGCGAAACGCAGCGGTGTCGGCGAAGGGGCTTGCCGCCAGCAGTTGCTGCCAAGCCGCCTCGGTCTCCTGCAGCAGCGCCGCCGCACGCTGCATCTCGTCGAGCCTGCCAGCGGCTTCCACCTGCGCACCGGCCAGGCCATTACCCGCTTCCTGCTGCCTCGAGCGTGCCGCTCCGAGCTCCCGACCGAGGCGCTCGGCGCCAGCCATCGCCGTCCGCAGCGCCTCGGCCACGGCGCCGGGAACACGCAACGCCTCGGGCAGTTGCCGCTGCTGCGTCGCGAACGCGACCGCGGCCTCGCCTTCGGCTCGTTCGGCCGTGTGCGCCGCGAGGCGCATCGAATCCCGGTCGCTCGCGAGACGCGTGACCCGCTCGATGCAATCAGCGCGGGCGCGCTCGGCATCACGCAGCTCTGCCTGCGCCAGGTCGTGCGCCTGCACATTGGCAGCCAGCGCAGCGGCCTGCTGTTCGAGCGCTGCCAGCGGCTCCCCGGCATGATCGCCCAGCTCTTCGCGCAGGCGCGCAAGTGTCGCCTCCTGCGCCGCGATCGCCTCGTCGATCCGCACCCGTTCGATCCGCGCCGCTTCGAGCGCCTCTCTGGCCAGCTCGTCGAGTTCGAGCGCGCGATCCAGCGTATCCGGCGCCGGCACCTCCTGCGCCCCGACGGCGGGCGCGGGATGCTCGGCGCTGCCGCACACCGGGCACGGCGCGCCGTGGCGCAACTCGCGCGCCAGCACCACCGCCTGCCCGGCCTGCCAGGCCTGGCGCAGGGCGCGCAGGGATTCAGCTGCCCGGCGCTGCGCGAGGGCGGCATCCTCGAGCCGCCGCGCGGCGGCATCACCCGCCACGCGCAGGTCCTCCAGCGTTGCCGTCAATTCCTCCTGCCGCCGGCGCACGAGCAGTCGCGCGGTGCAGCGCTCGCGCGCCAGCGGCGCCTCCGCCAGCGCCTCCATGCGCTGGCGCAAGCCGGCTATGCGCGCATCGACATCGGCCAGCGCCTTCGCGGCAGCCTCGTGCGCGCCCCGCGCCGCCTCCTGCGCCGCATCGGCCCGCGCGCGCTCGGCGCGACGCTCGCGCAACAGGCGCTCGCCATGCTGCAGCTCGATGGCAACGGGTTCCAGCGCGCGCAGCCGGACCATTTCGTCACGCAGACGCAGCAGCTCCGGCTCCTGTGCCGTGGCCTCGCGCCACGCCGTCTCGGCGTGCCCGGATGCGTCCCGCGCGCGCGCCAGCGCCGCCTCGGCTTCGCGCCAGCGCCCGGTGGCGCGCTCGTGCTCGGCCGCGCGTTGCGCCACGCTCTCGTGATGCGGCGCCAGCGTGCGCGCTGCCGCCGCGCCACGGGCTCTGCTGCGTTCTTCCGCGCGCAGCGACTCTTCGGCCACGATGCGTTCGAGCGCCTTGCGCGCGCCGTCGTGCGCCACGAAGCGCTGTTCGAGCAGGCGCGCCGCCTCCAGCGCAAGCTGCGCCTCGCCGTGCTGCGCGAGAGCCGCGTCGCGCGCCGCTCCAGCCACCGCGATCTGCGCGAGCAACTCGTGCAACGCCGTCGCGAGCGCATCGGTCGATGCCAGCCCGCAACCCTCCAGCAGGCCACGACTGCGTTCGCCGAGCCGCTCGACCTCGGCACTCAGCGCGTTCGCGCCGTCCTTCAGCGCGCGTTCCAGGCGCGCATAGACGTGGGTCTGGAACAGCTGCTGGAATATCGCCTCGCGTTCCTGCGAGGGCGCCAGCAGCAACTCGCGAAACCTGCCCTGCGGCAGCACCATGACCTGCCGGAACTGGTCGGCATCGAGCCCGATGAGTTCCATCACGCGCTGGTTCGCCTCGCCGACCTTGCGTGGCACCAGGTTGCGCGCGCTGCCGTCGGCACCGAGCTCCGCGAGCTGCGCCTCGGCCTTGTGCTGCGTCGTGCCTTCGCCGCGTGCCTTCGGCCGCTCCTGGTCGGGCACACGGCGGATGCGATACTGCTTTCCCGCAAGCTCGAACTCGAAGCTGATCTCGGTCAGCAGCTCCGGGGCCGCGTGGTGCGAGCGCATCTCGGCGCCCTGGCGCTCGCCGCCGGTGGTCTCGCCATAGAGCGCGAAGCAGATCGCGTCGAGGATGCTGGTCTTGCCGGCGCCGGTCGGACCGTTGATCAGGAACAGCGGATTCTCGCCGAGGCGGCGGAAATCGATGGTCTCGGTGCCGGCAAAGGGACCGAAGGCGGTCATGGCGAGGGTGAGCGGGCGCATCTCAGGACTGCTCGCCGCGGTGAAGGCGTTCCAGCAACGCGGCGACGGCCGCCTCGCCCGCCTCATCCAGGGCCTCGCCGCTCATCTGGCGAAAGAAATCGCGGAACATCGGCAATTCGCCCTCGCGCAGGCGCTCGCGGTCCGGCGCGCGGCGCTCGCCGGCCTGCGCCAGCGCCGGGCGCTCGAGGTGCAGCACGTTCGGGTAGACCGTGCGCAATTTTCCCATCGGATCGAGGATCGCGTGCCGGTCCTGCAACCGCACCAACAGGTAGTCCTGCGCGGCGGGGTCACGGCGGCCCTGCTCGAGCAAGTCCTCGAGCGTGCCCTCCAGCACGCGCAGATCGCGGCGCGGGCGCAAAGGAACCTGCTCGATGGTGCAGGCGCCCTGCGCGTCCAGGTCGACCAGCGTCACCGATTTGCGCTGGTTATCCTCCGAGAACGAGTACTTGAGTATCGAGCCCGAGTAGCGCAGGTGCTTCGCGCCGCGCGCCTGCGGGCCGTGCAGGTGGCCGAGCGCGACGTAATCGAAGCCCTCGAGGCAGTCCGCCGGCACCGTCTCCACCCCGCCGATCGACAGCGGTCGCTCGGACTCGCAGGCGGCGAAGCCGTCGACGAAACAATGGGCGATCAGCACGCTGCGCCGGCTGTCGCCGTTGTGCGCGCGGATGCGCGCGGTGAGCGCGCGCATCGCCTGCTCGTGGCCCTGCACCTCGAGGCCGAGCTCGCTGCGCACCGTTGCCGGCTCCGCGTAAGGCAGGGGATAGAACGCCACGGGACCGTGTGCGTCCTGCAGTATCACGGGCTCGGGCTCGGGCTCGAGCGGTCCCCTGATGTGCACGCCCGCGCGCGCCAGTTGTCGCGCCCCGAAGCCGAGACGCTCGGCGCCGTCGTGGTTGCCGGCGATCAGGATCAGCGCCACGCCGCACTCCGCGCTCAGGCGGTGGACCACCTCGTCGAGCAATTGCACCGCCTCGGCGGGCGGCACCGAACGGTCGTAGATGTCGCCGGCAACCAGCACCACCTCGACGCAGCGCTCGCGCACGATCGCCACGATCTGTTCCAGCACGTGACGCTGGTCTTCCAGCAGCGAGACGTGGTGAAACTGTCGCCCCAGGTGCCAGTCCGAGGTATGCAGGATCCGCATCGCTCAGGCGCCGCCGTTGCGGCGGAAGAAGCGACGTGCGCCGGCGGCGGTCCAGTTGTCGTGATCCTCACCAAAGGCGGTGCACCCGTCGAAGCACCATTCGGTGAGACAGTTCCAGGTGAAGAGGTTGGGATTCAGGTGCAGCCCGATCTTGTTCAGGCAGCGCCCCTCGGCGCTCAGCTCGCGCCCGAGCTCATCGCGCGCCTCGATCAGCACGTGCACCGGCGCGCGCGTCGCCGGGTCGCGCGCCAGCACCGTGCGCTTGCCGCCGGCCAGGCGCGCGAACTGCCCCTCGCGCAGGTAATAGCCGTGGATACCGATGCACTCGTCGGCCACGAAAGCCATGCTGATCATGTGGAACGCGTGACTCTCGTCGGCCGTCGCGTAGCTATAGCCCCCGCGCACGGCCCCCGTGCCGTGGATGTCGGCGCCGAACTGCGAGCGCACGCTCCAGGAGCGGTCACGCATGCCGTAGCTGTCGACGGGGATGACTTCACTGCCGATGCGGATCGTGCCGCGGTAGCGGCCCGCGTGCTCGTAATGTCCGCCCTGCAGGTAATTGGGCGCGCAGATCGCGGTGAACTCGAGGTCGATCGCCACTTCGTCGGCATCGGGATCGCGGTACGTCAGTTCGTAGCGGCGCAGAGGCTCGGTGCAACGAATGCTGACGCCGTTGGCGAGCTGGATGTCGTCCAGATCCTGGGCCGGCATCGGCAGGTGCCAGAAATTCTTCCCGAAGACGATCGTATGCGGCTCGTGCCCGCAGTCGTCCCAGAGGTAGACGCCCGCCGAGTACACGCCCAGATTGGGCTGGAAGAAGGGATAGATCTGTCCCGACAGCCGGCGCTGCGGCACCGCGAAGGTGAACCAGCAGGTTTCTGTCCAGTACGGGCTGTCGCTCGCGGGCGGGTGGAAGCGGTCGTCGGGATGCGCGCGGTAAGTCACTCTGGGCTCCCGTCGATCAGATCCCTCCGTCCGCTATCTGGACGAGGGCGTCGGCAAAGGATTCGCGGAATTCCTGCACGATCTGGCGGCAGCCGCGCACCTGCGTGATCAGCCCGATCGCCTGGCCGGCGGGCGAGGTCACGAGCTCGCGCGCGCCATCGCTCCCGGCCTGGAGCGCGCGGCTGATGCGCGTCAGCGCCGCCGTGGTTGCCATGGTCTGCAGCGGCATCGGCAGCGGGTCGGGGGTGTCGGGCGCATCCCAGGCCTCGGTGTACGGCGTGATGAGATGCCGCGCGGGCTTGCCCGTGATGCAGCGCGTGCGCGCGGTCTGCTCCGTCGAGGCCGCGACCAGCTTGTCGCGTACCACCGGGTCGAGCTCCGACTCGGCACTGGTGAGCCACACCGAGCCGGTCCACACGCCTTGCGCACCCAGCACCATCGCCGCGGCCATCTGTCGCCCGGTGGCAATGCCGCCCGCGGCCAGCACCGGCAGCGGTGCCACGGCCTCCACCACCTGCGGCACCAGCACCATCGTGGTGATCTCGCCGGTGTGCCCGGCCGCTTCGTAGCCGTTGGCGATGATCAGGTCGACACCCGCTTCCTTTTGCTTGATCGCATGGCGCACGCGTCCGGCGAGCGCACCGACCTTGATGCCCCTGGCCTGGACCCGCGCCACCACGTCCGCGGGCGGCACCCCGAGCGCGTTGACCAGCAACACGGGCGAGAATTCCAGCGCAACCTCGAGCTGCTGGCGCGCCACCTGCTCCGACCAGGCAAGTGCGGCGGTGTCGCGCAGTTGCGCCCCTTCACGCAACGGCGGCACGCCGTAGCGGTCGCAGAGCTCCCCGGCGAAGCGCGCGTGGCCCTCGGGCACCATGGCCCACAGATCCTCGGCGCCGAACTCCTGCCGACCCTGCGCGCGCACGAATTTCTCCGGCATCACCAGGTCGATGCCGTAAGGATGCCCGTCCACGTGCGCCTCGATCCAGCGCAGTTCCTCGCGCAGTTGTTCCGGCGTGTAGTGCAGCGCACCGAATACCCCGAGACCGCCCGCCTTGCTCACGGCCACCACTACGTCGCGACAGTGGCTGAAGGCGAACAGCGGGAACTCGATGCCGAACAGCGCGGCAGGTTTCTGCGTCATGTGATGCATCTATGACCGCGCGATCAGGGCTTGATCTCGATCGGCGTGCCGACCGGCACCGTGTGCCAGAGCTCGTCGATGTGCTCGTTGTTCAGCGCGATGCAGCCCTCGGTCCAGTCCTTGGGATTGCGGCGCAGGACACGCCGCATGGCAGGCTCGTAATGCTCGCCGTGGATCATCACCATGCCGCCCGGATCGACACCCTTCTCCTGCGCCCGTTCGCGATCGCTCGGGCTCGGGTAGGAAATGTGCATGGCCTTGTAGAAGCGGCTCTTCGGATTGCGCCAGTCCAGCGTGTACACGCCCTCGGGCGTGCGCAGGTCGCCAGCCTGCATTTTCGGACCGCGCGGCATGGCGCCGAGCAGGATCGGGTATTCGCGGAATTTCTCGCCGTTGCGCACCAGGTAGAGCTTGCGCTTGCTCTTCTCGACCACCACGCGATCGACGCGGGGCCCGGCACCGGCCAGGGAACCCGCGGCAGCACCCGGGAGCGGCTTCAACAGGCCGAGCCGGCGCAGCACCTGGTAGGACGGCGGTTCGGGTGGCGGCGTCACGGTTTGGGTCGTGACCGCGGAGCCAGCGGCCACTGTCGGCGCGGGTGCGGCCGCAGTGGCGGAGGCCGTCGCGACGTCAGATGCAGGCGCACGCGGCGGCGCCTTGTACACCATTCCGAGGCGCTCGAGCATGCCGACGGCCCCGGCCGCCAAACGCGAGCGTGCAGAGGAAGCAGCCGGTGCAGCGGGTTCGGCGGCTGCGGCGGATACCGCCGCGGGCGCGGCAGCTACCGGTGCAGCTGCGGGGACCACAGGTGCCGGTGTGGCCGCTACGGCTGCAGCGGATGCCGGCGCGCTCCGCTCCTGCGGCGGCAGCAGCCCCAGGCGTTGCAGCACCGCATGCGCCTCGGCGGACTTCTGCGGCGCGGGCGCCGATGTGGCCGCGGAAACCGGCGCCGATGCGGGCACGGGTGCCGGCACCGCCGCGGGCGCGGCCCCGGCGTCCTTGTCCAGCAGACCGAGGCGCTCCAGCACTCCGTAAGCCCCATCGACCGGATCTGGCGGGACCGCGATATCGGCCATGGCCGGACCGGCACCCAGCAAAAACCCGATCATCGATATCACGCAATGCCGCAGCACGGATCCAGACACGCCAGGTCGCCCCCCTCAAGCCAGAAATTCTTCGACTGCGGGGAATTATAGACGCGCAGACTGCCAGTGCCAGCAGTCCGCGAGGCGAAAGACCGAAAACCGCTCAGTCGCGCGGCAAATTTGCCGCGAGCCAGCGGCCCTCGCTCTGGTAGAGACCGTACTTGCGGGCACAGGCGCGCTGGGGATCGGCACGCGTCGGCGCGGTGAGACTCGAGGCGAATTCCCTCGACTCCATGCACCGCGCCATGTTCTGTGCGTTGAACCTGAGCGCCTCGTCCTGCGGCACGTGGCGTATGTCATGGACCGGCCCGGTCCACAACCACCACCCGAAGACCGCGAAACCGGCGTATCCGAGCACGTCCCGGATCATGCGCGCGCTCCTGTTCAGCTGAGTCGGCGCAAGTATGGTCGCTGCACGCGACCCACGGCGTGATGCCGGTCGCAAATCAGGCCCGCGATCAACGCGTGGCCTTGAAGCCCGCCTTGTCCGCGTCCCAGGTCGCCACGCCCAGGCCGGCCTCGCGCAGCTTGTACTTCTGGATCTTCTGGTTCGGCGTGTACGGCAGCTCGGTGACGAACTCGATGTAGCGCGGCACGAAGAAGTATGGCGCGTTGTCGTTGATGAACTGCGCGATCTCGCGCTCGGTCGCCTCGGCGCCGGGCTTCAGGATCACGTTCAGCTTGATCTCGTCCTCGCTCTTCAGCGCTTCGGAAGGAATGCCGAAAGCCGCGCAGTCGGCAATGGCGGGATGGCGGCGCGCCACCAGCTCCACCTCGTAGGTCGAGATATTGCGGCCCTTGTAGCGCACCGCGTCCTTCTTGCGGTCGACGAAGAAATAGTTGTCCCCGGCGTCCCGGCGCAGCAGGTCGCCGGTCTTGTACCACGCGCCGGAAAAGGCGTTCGCCGTAGCCCCGGGGTCGTCGAAATAGCCGTTGAAGATGAGGAACGGCCGGTGCGGACGCACCCACAGCTCGCCCGGCTCGCCCACCGCCACCGCCTTGCCGGCATCGTCGGCGAGCATGACGTCGATGTCGTCGACCGGGTTGCCGCAGCTGCCGACGGGCCAGCTCGAGCGTTTGCGCGCGTCCTGGCGCAGGATCAGCATGGCCTCGCTCTGCGACATGCCCTGCCCCATGATCTTCACGCCGAAGCGCTTGCTGAAGGGCTCCTTGATCTCGCTGGGCATCGGCACGGCCTGCAGTTCGCGCAGCGGGTTGTCGGCGTCATCGGGGCGCGCCGGCGCGCCCCACAGGAACATGTGCATCGCGCCGATCGTGAACGACTGCGTGGCGCCGTAGAAGCGCACACGGTCCCAGAAATGGCTCACTGAGAACGCGGGGTCGATCGCCAGCGTGATGCCGCAGAACAGGCTGCGAAACAGCGAGGTCGCCCAGGCGCCGGAGTTGTACATCGGCATCACGTTGTAGGCGACGTCGCCGGGGCGCGTGTCGTACATCACGTCGCCGCCGAGCGCGGCCTCGAACCACACGTTGTGGCTCTGCATCACGCCCTTGGACTTGCCCGTGGTGCCGGAGGTCCACAGCACCGAGCTGGTATCACCGTAGTGCATGCCCCTGAGGTCCGGCTCGCCGGCCGAAGGCGCGTAGAGCTCCCCGAAGCCCAACGCACCGGGCAGGCAGGTGTGATCGCCCAGCACCGCGATGCGCTCCACGTTCAGCCCGCCCGCGACCGCCGCGATGCGCTCGGCATGACTGGTGTCGGTGACCAGAAGTTTCGCGCGGCCGCGGTTGATGGTGTCCTCGAGCCACGCACCCTTGTAGTCGCTGTTCACGGGCACCCAGACCGCACCGAGCTTGTTGACCGCCAGCACCAGGAACATCACTTCCGGGGCGCTCGACATGTAGAACACCACGCGGTCGCCGCGCGCGATGCCGAGCCGGCGCAGGCCCGCGGCGAGCTCGTTCACCTTTTCATTGGTCTCGTGGAACGTGTAGACGGTGCGGTCGAACACCAGGAAGCGGGTGTCGCCGTTCTGCTCGGCCTGCATGCGGATCGAGCGGCCGATGTGGCGGTCGTGGATGTCCTTGAATTCGAGCTTGTTCATCGCGTTGCCAGCTTCCTTCCGAGTTATGACGTAGGTCCGGATTCATCCGGACCTGCACTGACAAATGTCCGCATGAATGCGGACTACAGGTCGATCACGTTCGAGCGCACCAGCACGCCGCCATCGACGACGAGGTCGTGGCCGGTGATGAAGCTGGCGCGATCCGAGCAGAGATAGACCACCGCATCGGCGATCTCCGCGGGCTCGGCGAGCCGGCCCATGGCGTGGACATCCAGGGTCTTCTGGCGCAGTTCCGGCATGCCCTGCAGGTAGAACTCCATGCCCATGGTGGCGATGCCGCCGGGACACACCGTGTTGACGCGAACGCCGCGGCGCGCGTATTCCGTGGCCGCCGTCTTGCTCAGTGCCAGCACGCCGCCCTTGGCCGCGGCGTAGGCGCCCTGGTGCGGATCCCCGCGCAGGCCCGACAGCGAGGCGACGTTGACGATCGCGCCGCCGCCCGAGGCCTCGATCAGCGGCAGTTCGTGCTTGAGGCACAGCCATACGCCGCGCAGCGTCACGCTCATGCAGCGATCCCATTCCTCTTCGGTGATGTCGGTCAGCGCCTTGTTCGGCGGCGCCGCCGCGGCATTGTTAGACACCAGGTGCAGCCCGCCCCAGGTGGAGCGCACCGCTTCCATCACCGCCTGTATGTCCGCCGCGCTGGCCATGTCGGCACGGACCGCGAGAGCCTCGCCGCCCGCCGCCTGGATCAGTCCGGCCGTCTTCTGCGCCAGAGTCTCATTGATGTCGGCCACCACGACGCGCGCGCCTTCGCGCGCAAAGGCCAGCGCCGTGGCACGGCCCGTGCCCGCGCCGCCACCCATCACCAGTGCGACCTTGCCCCTCATGCCTTTTCGCTCCGGCCCTTCGCCAGCACGCCCTGGCGCCGCGCCTCGATCATGTGCGCCGCCGCGAGCTTCGCCGAGGCGATCGACTGCCCGGTCTCCCAGGCCAGCGCCTCCTTGTAGGGCATCGAATAACCGTCGTCGATCAGGCGCTTGTACTGCTCGAGGATATGCGGCACGCAGGCGCACATGTCCTCGGCCATTTTCACCGCGCGCGGCAGCAACTCCCCTGCCGGAACCACGTGGTTTACCAGCCCCCACTCGCAGGCCTGGCGCGCGAACACCGGCGCGCCGGTGAACGAGATCTCCTTCGCCCGCGACATACCGATCATGCGGGGCAGCTTCTGGCTGAGTCCCCAGCCGGCGAGGATGCCCACACGCGCGTGCGTATCGGCGAAGCGCGCGTCCTCGGAGGCGATCAGTACGTCGCAGGCCAGCGCCATCTCGAAGCCGCCGGTGACCGCGTGGCCGTTGATCGCGCCGATGATCGGCCCGTCGAAGGCTTCCATTGCCTCGGCCAGCTCGTTGCCGACCTCCTCGGCCGCATTCTCCGAGTTGCCCGAGCCGAGTTCCTTGAGGTCGAAACCCGCGCAGAAGGCCGCGCCCGCGCCGGTGAGAATCACGACGCGGATGCTCGCATCGGCACAGATGTCGCCAAACACCGCCACGAAATCCCGGCGCAGCTCGCGCGACAGCGCGTTCATCTGCTCGGGACGGTTGAGGGTGACGATAGCGTAACCGTCGCGCTTTTCGAGCAGCACGGTGTTCATTGTCGGGCTCCGCTCCAAAGGGGTTGTCGCAAGGGTGCGTAGATTGGCGTCCGCGACGCCGCACCGCAAGCCACGCGATGTCATTGCAGCGCGAAACGCGACACAACGAGCACCGCTGTCGCGCGACCGTACCGGGCGCCTGGGCCCGGATCACTCCGCGTCGCCGAAAACTCCCGGTGGCCCGTCAAATCATTCATAAAAGCGATCGTCTCATCCCTTACATTCAATTGGATTGATCAATTGGGTTCCCCTAGAGTTGCTCCCGTCGCCAACGACAACCCGATGCAGCAACCCCAAGGAGCAGTAACGATGCAATCGCTGATCAACACCGAAGTCAAACCGTTCAAGGCCACCGCGTTCCAGAACGGCAAGTTCGAAACCGTCACCGAGGCCGAATTGAAGGGCAAATGGTCCGTGGTGTTCTTCTACCCGGCCGACTTCACCTTCGTGTGTCCCACCGAGCTCGGAGACCTGGCCGACAACTACGCCGAGTTCCAGCGCCTGGGCGTGGAGATCTACGCGGTGTCCACCGACACGCACTTCACCCACAAAGCGTGGCACGACACTTCTGAAACCATCGGCAAGATCCGCTACCCGATGATCGGTGACCCCACCGGCGCCATCACGCGCAACTTCGGCGTGATGATCGAGGAGGCAGGCCTGGCCGAGCGCGGCACCTTCGTGATCGACCCGCAGGGCAGGATCCAGATCGTGGAGATCAACGCCGGCGGCATCGGCCGCGACGCCTCCGAGTTGCTGCGCAAGGTCAAGGCGGCGCAGTACGTCGCCGCCCACCCCGGCGAAGTCTGCCCGGCGAAGTGGAAGGAAGGCGAGGCAACCCTCGCGCCGTCGCTGGACCTGGTCGGCAAGATCTGAAGGAGGTCACCATGCTCGACGCGAACATTGCCGGCCAGCTGAAGACTTACATGGAACGCCTCGCGGCTCCGATCGAACTCGTCGCCTCGCTGGACGACAGCGCCAGGGCAGAGGAGATGCGCGTACTGCTGGAGCAGATCGTCGCCACCTCGGCGCAGATCACCCTGGCCGCCCCCGGCGACGAGGCACGCAAGCCCTCCTTCGCGATCCGCCGTGCCGGCGAGAGCGCGCGCATGCAGTTCGCCGGCCTCCCGATGGGCCACGAGTTCACCTCGCTGGTGCTCGCGCTGCTGCAGGCGAGCGGCTATCCGCCGAAGATCGATGCCGGGGTGATCGAGCAGATCCGCGCGCTGCCCGGCGATTACCGCTTCGAGACCTACGTGTCGCTGTCGTGCCAGAACTGCCCCGACGTGGTGCAGGCGCTGAACACCATGGCGGCGATCAACCCGAAGATCAGCAACGTGATGATCGACGGCGCGGCGTTCCAGGACGAGGTGGCGCAGCGCCAGATCATGGCCGTACCCGCCTTGTACCTCAACGGCGAGCCCTTCGCCCAGGGGCGCATCTCCATCGAGGAGATCCTGGCGAAGCTCGACACCGGTGCGGCCGCCCGCGAGGCCGCGAAGCTCGCGCGCAAGGAGCCCTTCGACCTGCTGGTGGTCGGGGGCGGGCCGGCCGCCTCGGCCGCGGCGGTCTACGCCGCGCGCAAGGGCATCCGCACTGGCGTGGTGGCGGAACGCTTCGGCGGCCAGGTGCTGGACACCATGGCGATCGAGAACTTCATCTCGGTCCCGCACACCGAGGGGCCGCAGCTGGCGCGCGCCCTGGAGCAGCACGTCAGGGAATACCAGGTCGACATCATGAACCTGCAGCGTGCCGAGGCCCTGCTGCCGGCGCAGCCGGGCGGCCTGCACGAACTGAGGCTCGCCAGCGGCGCGGTGCTGAAGGCACGCGCGATCGTGCTCGCCACCGGCGCGCGCTGGCGCGAGATGAACGTGCCGGGCGAGCAGCAATACCGCGGCCGCGGCGTGGCGTACTGCCCGCATTGCGACGGCCCGCTGTTCAAGGGCAAGCGCGTCGCGGTGATCGGCGGCGGCAACTCGGGCATCGAGGCGGCCATCGACCTTGCCGGCATCGTCGCGCACGTGACGGTGCTGGAGTTCATGGACACGCTGCGCGCCGACGCGGTGCTGCAGCTGAAGCTGCGCAGCCTGCCCAACGTCACGGTGATCCTGAACGCGCAGACCACCGAGGTCAGCGGCGACGGCGAGAAGGTCAAGGGCATCGTCTACACCGATCGTGCGAGCGGGGCCAGCCACCGCATCGATCTGGAGGGCATCTTCGTGCAGATCGGGCTGCTTCCCAACACCGACTGGCTGAAGGGCACCGTCGAGCTCGCGCGCAGCGGCGAGATCCAGGTGGACGCGCGCGGCCAGACCTCGGCACCCGGCGTATTCGCCGCGGGCGACGCGACGACCGTGCCCTACAAGCAGATCATCATCGCGATGGGCGAGGGATCGAAAGCGAGCCTGAGCGCCTTCGACTACCTGATCCGCAACTCGCTGCCGGTGGCCGCGGCCGCGTGACCGGCACGCATGGAGGCGAGGTACAGCACCGCGCCGGCGACTTCCTCCGGCGTCGCCAAGGTGCGTGGCAACGGGCCGCTGCGATGCGCGCTCAGCTGGCGTAGCTGACCTCGGCCGCCCGTTCGGCATCATGCTGCGGGTCGACCTCCTCGCGCGCATGGGCCTTTGCCAGCGCCAGGTACAGGCAGGGCAGCACGAAGAGGGTGAACAGCGTGCCGATCAGCATGCCCGCCACCAGCACGATGCCGATACTGTTGCGCGCCTCGGCGCCGGCGCCCGTGACCAGCACCAGCGGGAAGTGGCCGAGCACCGTGGCCGCGGTGGTCATCAGCACCGGTCGCAGCCGGGTTTCCGCCGCACCCATGATCGCCTCGAGCTTGCTGAAACCCTCGGACTGCAGGTGGTTGGCGAATTCCACGATCAGGATGCCGTTCTTGGCGACCAGTCCCACCAGCGTGATAAAGCCGATCTGCGAATAGATATTGATCGTGGTCAGGCCGAGGAACGGCAGCATCAGCGCACCGGCCAGCGCCAGGGGCACCGAGCCGAGCAGCACCACGAGCGGGTCGCGGAAACTGTTGAACTGGATCGCGAGCGCGAAATACACGAACAGCAACGCAAAGCCGAGAATACCCGTGAGCGTGTTGCCTTCCTGGCGCAGTTGCCGCGATTCGCCCGCGTAATCGATCGAGTAGGACGCCGGCAGAAACTCCGCGGCGGCCTGCTCCAGCGCCGCGAGGCCCTGTTCCTTGGTGGTGCCCGGCAGCACGCCGCCGAGGATGCGGAAGGCGTTCTTCTGCTGGAACTTGCCCAGTACGCGCGGCCCCACTTCGCGCTCCAGTGTCGCGATCGCCGACAACGGCACCAGCTCGCCGGAGGGCGTGCGCAGCTGCAGGTCGAGCAGTGCGTGCGGATTGGCGCGATCCTGCGGCGTGGCCATCGGGATCACCTGGTAGGCCTTGCCCTTCATGTCGAAGCGGTTCACGTAGTCCCCGGACAGCAGCAGCGCGAGCTGCCGGCTCACCGAATCCAGGTCCAGGCCGAGCTCCGCGATGCGTTCGCGATCGAGCACGAAGCGCAGCTGCGGCATGTCGATCTTGAGATCGGTGTCGACGAACATGAAGCGCCCGCTCGCCTGGGCCGCCTCGAGCAGGGTCACGGCGTGCGGCTTCATTTGCGCGGGGGAATCCGGGGACTGCACCACCATCTCCACGTCGAACTGTCCCGCCGAGGGCAGCGCGGGGAACAGGATCGGGAACACGCGCACGCCCGTGACCTCGGCCACGCGCGCGAAGACCTGCGGCAGCAGTTCCTGCACGTTCTGGTCGCGCTGCGAGGGGTGCTCGAAGATGATGCCGCCGAAGGCGCCGCTCGAACGCACCACCTGCCAGACATAGCGCACGCCCGGGATCCCGAGCACGGTCGCAATCACGTCGTGCATGTAGCTGTTCGTGTACTCGAGCGAGGCGCTCGAGGGCGCGTCGACCACGATATTGATCGAGCTCTGGTCCTCGATCGGCGCGAGCTCCTTCTGCGAAAACAGGTAGAACGGCACCATCAGCAGCGAGAAGAACAGGCCCGCCGTCAGCACCTGGGCGCGCCAGCCGAGCACCCGCGCCAGCAGTGCGCCGTAGCGCCGGTGCAGCGCGTCGAAGCGCGCGTTGACCCAGCGCGTCATGCGTCCCTCGCGGCCGCCCTCCGGGTTGGCGTAGGCGCTCATGATCGGCGACAGCGTGATCGCGACCACGCCGGAAATCAGTACCGCGACTGCCAGCGTGAACGCGAACTCGCGAAACAGCACGCCGGTAAGGCCGGAGAGGAAACCGATCGGCGCGTACACCACGGCCAGCGTGATGGTCATACCGACGATCGGGGCCAGCAGCTGGCGCGAGCTCGCCAGCGCAGCCTGGATGCGTGTCTTCCCTTCGCGCATGTAGCGCGAGACGTTCTCGACCACCACGATCGCGTCGTCCACCACCAACCCCACCGAGAGCACGATCGCCAGTATCGTGAGCAGGTTCAGCGAGAAGCCGACGAGCGTGATCGCCGCGACCGCGCCGAGCAGCGAGATCGGGATGGCGACCAGCGGCACCAGCGCGGTGCGCACCGAGCCCATCAGCGCCAACACCACGATGCCGACCAGCACGATGGTCTCGAGCAGCGTGGTGAATATCTCGCGGATCGCATCGCGCATGTACAACGTGCCGTCGTAGGCGATGCGGATGCGCAGGCCGTCCGGCAGGGTCGCGTTGATCTTCTCGAGCACCTCGTAGAGGTCGTCGCCGATCGCGATCTCGTTGGCGCCCGGCACCGGCCAGATCGAGAGGTACAGCGCGTCCTGCTGGCTGTAGCGCGCACTCACCTCGCCCTCTTCCTCGCCGAGCTCCACGCGCGCGATGTCGCGCAGGTACAGCAGCGCTCCGTCGCTCTCGCGCAGCACCAGGCGCTCGAAGTCCTCCACGGTCTGCAGCGTGGTGTTGGCGATCAGGTTGAGACGCTGCAGGCGGTTCTCCGTGGTGCCGATGGTGGCGATCACGTTGTTGGCGACCAGTGCCGCCTGTACCTCGCCGGCGCTGATGTCGAAGGCCGCCATGCGCGCGGGATCGAGCCAGATGCGCATCGCGGGGTTGCGCCCGGGCTCGACCAGGGCACGCTGCACGCCGTCGATCGCGCCCATCAGCGGGGTCACGTGGCGCTCCAGATAATCGGTTACCGCGGCGCGCGGGAACTCGCCGGTGATCACGTCGAGGTAGAACAGCGCCCCGGAGCGGTCGGCGCGCTGCACCGTGACGGCCGGATCCTCGGCGCCCGCGGGCAACTCGTAGCGGATCTGGCTGAGCCGCGAGGACAGTTCCGCGAGCGCGGCCGTGCTGTCCTCGTTCAGCTTGAGCCAGACCGTGACCGTGCTGGACCCCGCGGTGGTCGAGGAATCGACGTAATCGACGCCGGGCACCGTGGAGGCCACGCGCTCGATCGGCTCCGTCACGAATCCCTGCACCACGCTGGCAGGCGCGCCCACGTAAGCGGTGCTGATCACCAGCGAGGAGCTCTCGATCTGCGGGAATTCCAGCACCGGGATCGAGCTGGCGGCCTGCAGGCCGCCGATGATCAGCGCCAGCGAGATCACCACCGCCAGTACCGGGCGGATCACGAAGATGTCGGTGAAGCGCGGCCTGGCCGCGGGCGATGGCATGCGCTACTCCGCGGCCTGCCCGGCGGGCGCGCCGGGCACGCGTTCGCGCACGACGGCGCGCATGCCGTCGCGCAGCTTGAAGGCGCCGTGCGTGGCAATGGTCTCGTCGGCCGCGAGCCCTTCGAGCACGGCAGCCACGCTCGCGTCCTCGCTGCCCAGCCGGATCGGGCGGCGGCGGGCGCGGTAGCCATCACCGCCCTCGTTCGCCTCGAGCACGAACACATAGCTGCCCATGCCGTCGCGCTGCACGGCCGGCGTGGGCACCCGGATCAGGCTGCTCCCGCCCGTGGGCACATGCACATTGACCACGGATCCGGGCGGGATCCCGGGGGCCGCGTCGAGCCGTGCGCGGTAGCGCAGGTTGCGCGACTGCGGCGAAACGGCGGGATCGCGCGCGATCACGCGAGCCTGCAGTGCTTCATCGGCATGGCCGGCGACGAACACCTCGACCGTGGCGCCGATGTCCACGCTGCCCTGCGCGGGCGGCAGGTTGAAATCGACCCACAGGAATTCGCTGATGCCCACCAGCGTGACGATCGCGGTGTTCGCCGCCAGGTACTCGCCGGCCTCGACCTGGTGCAGGCCGACTACCGCATCAAAGGGTGCCCGGAGGGTCTTCTTGCCGATCGACGCCTCCAGCTGCCGCACGTTGGCCAGCGCGATGTCGGCCTCGGCGCGGGCCTGGTCGACCCGGTCCCTGCTCACGGAATTGTTCGTCAGCAGCTGCTGCAGCCGCTTCAGGTTCAGGGTCGCGAGCGTCGCGCTGGCCCGCGCCGCCTCGAGCCGGGCGCTCTCCTCGGAGATGTCGAACTGCAGCAGGATCTCACCCTTGCGTACCCGGCTGCCCGGCGCCATGTGGACCGCGCTGACCCGGCCCTCGAACTCGTTGCGCAGTTCCAGGGATTCGGGCGCGACGATCTCGCCGATAATGGCGATATGTCTGCCCGCCAGGCTAGCGGCGACACGTTGCGCCTCGACCGACTCGGAGGGCTCGGGAAACGACTCGCCGAAGGCGATGGCCGCGCGGATCTGCCGGTACTTGATGCCCCCCAGGGCAGCCACTACCAGCAGGCAGATGACGAGGACGATCAACCAGCGGCGCAGTTTCATGACGTAAAGGGATCCATGCCGTGACGCCGGACGATGGCCCGGCGTTTCATCGCCGCGCATGGTAACCGAATCGTCCCGGATCTTGTCGCCGGATCAGCGCCTGCTCAGCTGCTGGCGCTGGAACACGCCCTCGCGACTCGCGCCTCGCGCGCGATCAAGCCCTTGAGTTCCGGCACGCAGGAACCGCAGTTCGTGCCGCAGCGCAGCGTCTCCCCGAGCGCGCGCACCGAGGTCGCGCCGCCGCGGATCGCGCGCGCGATCTGCTGTTCGCCCACCTCGAAGCAGGAGCACACCTGCCGGCCCGCCGTGGCCCCGGCCGAGCCGCGCCCGGCCAGCAGCAGCCAGTCGTGCGTGCCGCACGCAAAACTGTCGGCGAGCCAACCGGCCTCGGGCAGGCATGCACGCTCGCGCGCGGCATGGAGCATCAGCGCCACGCCGGCGCCGTCGCGCCCGAGCAGCCGATGCTCGCCGCCGGCGGCGTCCGCGAATTCCAGCCAATCCAGCGCGCACGCATCGCTCGTCGCGACCAGGGACCGCACCCTTGCGAACGCCTCGGCAGGCCCCAGCGCCGTGAACGCCAGCAGGTAGCGCACACCGTTGGCCAGCGGCGTCTTCACCCAGAAATCCGCACCGCCGACATCGAGCTCCGCGCGCACCACCAGCTGCATCCAGCAGGCCGCCGCCACCGGGCGCACGCGCACCGGCACGAACTTGCTCTCGGGCTGGCCCGAGACGGGATCCGTGCGCGGCGCGATGAGCGCCCCCATGCGCGCCGCCGAGGCGTACTGCGCGCTCCAGTGCATCGGCACGAACAGCTCGCCGGGCTTGACATCAGCACTCAGCTCGGCGGGAAGGCAGAGCCGGCCGCGCTCGCTCGCGACTTCGACCAGCGCGCCGTCGGCGACGCCCAGGCGCGCGGCATCACCCGGGTGGATGCTCACGGCCGGCGCGTCGATGTGGCGCAGCAGCCGCGCGGCGCGCGCGGTACGCGTCATGGTGTGCCACTGGTCGCGCACGCGGCCGGTGATCAGCACGAAGGGATGCTCCGCTGCCCGGTCGTGACGCGGCAACGCGGCGTGGACCGCGACCAGGCGCGCCCGGCCCGAGGGCGTGAAGAAGCGAGCGTCGCCGAACAGGCGGCGCGTGCCCGCGGGATGGGCCGCGTTCACCGGCCACTGCACCGGCTGCAGCGCCTCGTATGCGTCATCCGGCAAATGCGCCAGCGCGCCGATATCGAAGGCGCGGGTCCCCGCGTTCTCCAAGCCCGACAGCGCGGCGTGCTCGCGAAAGATCGCGGCAGGCCCCGGGTAGTCGAAGGCATGACCGAAGCCCATGCGCGCGGCAATGTCGCACACGATCCGCCAGTCGTGGCGTGCTTCGCCCGGCGCCGGCACCACGGCGCGCTGGCGCGAGATGCGCCGCTCGGAATTGGTCACGGTGCCATCCTTCTCGCCCCAGCCGGTGGCCGGCAGCAGCACGTGGGCGCAGGCGGTGGTATCGGTCTTCTCGATGCAGTCCGACACCACCACCAGCTCGCAGCGCGCCAGCGCGCGCCGCACGCGGTCGGCATCGGGCAGGCTGACCACCGGGTTGGTGGCCATGATCCACACGGCCTTCACCGCGCCGCGCTCGATTGCCTCGAACAGCTCCACCGCCTTCAAGCCGGGCGCCGTCGCCATGTGCGGCGCGCCCCAGAAACGCCCCACGCGCGCGATGGCCTCGGGCGTGAAATCCATGTGCGCCGCGAGCTGGTTCGCCAGCCCGCCCACCTCGCGCCCGCCCATCGCGTTGGGCTGCCCGGTGATCGAGAACGGTCCCATGCCCGCGCGGCCGATGCGCCCGGTGGCCAGGTGGCAGTTGATGATCGCGTTGCACTTGTCGGTGCCGGTGGCCGACTGGTTGATGCCCTGCGAGTAGAAGGTGACGGTGCGCTCCGTAGCCGCGAACCAGTCGCAGAACGTCTGCAGCGCCGCGGGCGCGATGCCGAGCGCCGCGCTCGCGCGCACCGGGTCCCATGCGCCCGCCGCCGCGAGCGCGGCTTCGAATCCCTCGGTGTGCGCGGCCACGAAATCGTGATCGACGCTACCGCTCGCCTGCAGGTAGGCCAGCAGCGCGGTGAACAGGAACGCATCGCTGCCCGGGCGGATCGCCAGGTGCAGGTCGGCGATATCGCAGCTCGCCGTGCGCCGCGGATCGATCACCACGACGCGCATGCCGGGACGCGCACGCTTCGCGGCCTCGATGCGCTGGTACAGCACCGGGTGTGTCCACGCGGCGTTGGAACCGCTCAGCACCAGGAGGTCGCAACACTCGAGATCCTCGTAGCAGCACGGCACCGCGTCGGCGCCGAAGGCGCGCTTGTAGCCCGCCACCGCCGAGGCCATGCACAGGCGCGAGTTGGTATCGACGTTGGCGCTGCCGATGAAGCCCTTCATCAGCTTGTTGGCGACGTAGTAGTCCTCGGTCAGCAGCTGCCCCGAGAGATAGAACGCGACCGCCTGCGGCCCGTGCTCGGCGATCACGCGCGCGAAGCCGCCGGCCACGCGCGCGAGCGCCTGGTCCCAGGTCGCGCGCTCGCCGTCGACCACCGGGTGCAGCAGGCGCCCCGCGAGCCCGCCGGTCTCGTGCAGCGCGGAGCCCTTGACGCACAGCCACCCGCGGTTGGCCGGGTGATCGGGGGTGCCGGCCACGGCGACGATCTCGCCCGCCGCCGCGCGCGCATCCACGCCGCAGCCTACGCCGCAGTACGGGCAGGTGGTTCGGCAGCTCGGTACGGCCGGCGCGTTCATCGCCTAGGCGCCGATCAGCACGTCGTTACCGTCGAGCGCGAGCTCGTAGACCGGCACGCTCAGCCCGGGCTGCTCCAGGCAGGCGCCGCTCACGAGGCTGAAGTGCTGCTTGTACAGCGGCGAGGCCACCGTGAGCTCGCCCCCGATCTCGGCGACCAGGCCGCGGTAGAGCACGTTGGCCTTGCCGATCGGATCGCGGTTGCCTATCGCGTACAGCCGCCGCGGCTCGTCGGGCAGGTAGAAGATCGCGACCTGCGCCCCGTTCACCAGCGCGCACACACCCGCCTCGGGTACCAGGTCGTCCAGCGTGCACACCCGCTGCCATTTGCTCGCAGATACCAGTTGCATACCGATTCCTCGCTGCTGTGTGGACCGACCGGGCTCAGGCCGATCGGGCGATGAGCGCGGCACGCTCGTCCTCGCGCGCGGGCCGGATCTGGCCGCGCTCGCGGACGAACACCACGTTGTCGTCGCGCGCACCCGGCGCGTTGACGAACTGGCGGAAGCGCTTCAGTTTTTGCGGATCCTCGAGCGTGGTCTTCCACTCGCACTGGTAGGTGCCGACCACTGCCTCCATCTGCGCCTCGAGCTCGGCACAGATCCCGAGCTTGTCGCGCAGAATCACCTCGCGCAGGTAGTCGATGCCACCCTCGAGGTTGTCGAGCCACACCGAGGTGCGCTGCAGGCGGTCGGCGGTGCGCACGTAGAACATCAGGAAGCGATCGATCGTGCGGATCAGTGTCGCGTCGTCGAGGTCGGTGGCGAAGAGATCCGCGTGGCGCGGCTTCATGCCGCCGTTGCCGCAGACATACAGGTTCCAGCCCTTGTCGGTGGCGATCACGCCGAAGTCCTTGGACTGCGCCTCGGCGCACTCGCGGGTGCAGCCGGAGACCGCGGACTTGAGCTTGTGCGGCGAGCGCAGCCCCTTGTAGCGGTTCTCGATCGCGATCGCCATGCCGACGCTGTCCTGCACGCCGTAGCGGCACCAGGTGGAACCGACGCAGGACTTCACGGTGCGCAGCGCCTTGCCGTAGGCGTGCCCGGTCTCGAAGCCGGCATCCACCAGCTCCTGCCAGATCGCCGGCAGCTGCTCGACGCGCGCGCCGAACAGGTCGATGCGCTGGCCGCCGGTGATCTTGGTGTAGAGCCCGTACTTCCTGCCGACCTCGCCGAGCACGATCAGCTTCTCGGGCGTGATCTCGCCACCGGGTATGCGCGGCACGATCGAGTAGCTGCCGTCCTTCTGCATGTTGGCGAGGAAGTTGTCGTTGGTGTCCTGCAACGCCACGTGCGGGCGCGCCAGGATGTGCTCGTTCCACAGAGAGGCCAGCACGGAGGCCACGGCGGGCTTGCAGATCTCGCAGCCCCTGCCCTTGCCGTGGCGCGCCAGCAGTTCGTCGAAGGTCCGGATTTGCTCGACCCTGCACAGGTGGAAGATTTCCTGGCGCGTGAACGGGAAGTGCGGGCACAGGCTCCTGTCCACGCTGACGCCGCGCGCTTCCAGCTCATGCTCCACCACGGCCTTGAGCAGCGCCGCGCAACCTCCGCAGCCCGTGCTGGCCTTCGTGACCGCCTTCACGTCGCCGAGCGTGCAGCAGCCGGCGCCGATGGCCTCGACCACCGCGCCCTTGCTGACGTTGTGACACGAGCACACCGTGGCGGCGAGCGGCAGCGCGGCGGGTCCGAGCATCGGCGCACCACCCGCCACCGCGGGCAGGATCAGCGATTCGGGCGACGCGGGCAGCTCGATGCCATTGAGGTAGTACTGCAGCAGCGTGTCGTAATCCGCGCAGTCGCCCACGAGCACGGCGCCGAGCAGCCGCTTGCCGTCGGCGCTCACGTTGATGCGCTTGTACAGCGCCGCCTTCTCGTCGCAGAACTGGTACGCGAGGCTACCCCCGGCGCAGCCGTGCGAATCGCCGATCGAGCCGACATCCACGCCGAGCAACTTGAGCTTGGTGCTCATGTCGGCGCCCTGGAATACCTGCTTGTCCGCGCCGAGCTGGCTGGCGGCGGCCTCCGCCATGCGATAGCCGGGCGCGACCAGCCCGTAGATGAAGTTGCCAAAGCTGGCGCACTCGCCGATCGCGAAGATGTCGGAGTCACTGGTGCGGCAATGGTAGTCCACCACGATGCCGCCGCGCGCCGCCACCTCCAGGCCGCAGTCGCGCGCGATCTGGTCGTGCGGGCGGATGCCGGCGGAGAACACGATCAGGTCGGTCTCGAGGTGGCTGCCGTCGGCGAAGTTCATGCGCAGGCGACAGTCCTCGCCATCGACGATCTCCTTCGTCGCCTTGCCGGTATGGACGCACACGCCGAGCGCCTCGATCTTGCGCCGCAGCATGCGGCTGCCGCCGTCGTCGAGCTGCACGCCCATCAGCCCGGGTGCGAACTCCACCACGTGCGCCTCGATACCAAGGTTCTTCAGCGCGTTCGCGCACTCGAGCCCGAGCAGGCCGCCCCCGATCACCACACCGATCCGCGACTTCTGCGCCTGCACCCGGATGGCGCCGAGGTCATCAATGGTGCGATATGTCAGGCAGCTGTCGCGCGCACCGCCCGGAATCGGCGGCACGAAGGGATAGGATCCGGTCGCCAGCACCAGGGTGTCGTAGGCGAAGCGGCGACCACCGGCGGTGACCACCCGCTTCGCATCGCGATCGATCACCGTGACGGCATCACCGAAATGCGCCTTCACACCCTGCGCGCGGTAATGCTCGCGCGTGGTCAGCGCCAGTTCCTCGGGCTTCCTGCCGGCAAAGAATTCCGACAGGTGCACGCGGTCGTAGGCCGGTCGCGGCTCGGCGCCCAGCACCGTGATGTCCAGTTCGAGCCCGCTCGCGAGCAATTGCTCCACATAGTGGTGACCCACCATGCCGTTGCCCACCACCACGATCTTCCTGGCTGCCATCGAAACTCTCCCTCGTCGTTGCCCGCGCGGTGCGGCGAACGGCAACGCTCCCTGCCGCCAGTGGCGGCAAGGGCGTCGTTACCCCGGGAGAGTCGCAGCTGACCGGCGGCGCCCGCGTTGGCTGCCGCGCGATGTTGTTGAACCAGCGTCGCACGCTGTCTGCTCGATCAATACAAACGCCGTGCCATCCCTGCGATCCGCGGCCTCTGGCGGCGAATCACGGCGTTTTCACTCCCTTCGCGTCGCAGCGGCGCACCAAAGCGGTGAGCGCAGGGCGCCGTGGCAGCGAAAATGGTGCGCAAGCCGCGCACGCTACGCCGCGATTGGCGCATCCGCCTCGCAGAATTCGCGCCCGAACATCAGCCGCGGACGCAGCGCCGAGACGTCCTGCCCCGCGGCGATCAGTTCGCCATACCAGCTGCCGCCGCGCCGGTCACCCAGCAGGATCGCGCCGACCAGTCGCCCGCCCGCGAACACCAGCCGGCGGTAGATCCCGCGCGCCGGGTCCTGCAGCACCTGGCTCTCGGCATCCGCCGCAAACGGCATTGCGCCGGCAGAGAACAGCTCGACGCCCGAGACCTTGAGTTGCACGGGATCCTCCACGTGCGCGAAGCCCGCGCCGGCTTGGCCCGTCAGTACCTCGGCGAGCACCCGCGCCTGGCGCCACACCGGCGCCACCAGTCCGAAACCGCGGCCCTCCAGCTCGCAGCATTCGCCGAGGGCGTGGATTCCCGGCATGCCCGTGCGCAACCAGCGGTCGACGCGGATCGCGCGGCCGCAGGGCACACCGGCCGCGGCGGCCACCTCGACGTTGGGCGCTATGCCCGCGGCGAACACCACGAGCCGGGCCGGCAGCGAGCGTCCGTCGTCCAGGCGCACGCTCGCGACTGCCCCCTGCAGGCTCCCGACCGCCACCGGGCTCGCGCCCAGCGCGAAGCGGATGCCGCGCCGTTGCAGTTGCTGCTGCAGCAGGGCGCCGGCCTGCGGATCGAGCTGGCGGTTCATCGGGTAGGGCTGGCGGTGCACCACCGTCACCTGCAGCCCGAGCGCATCCAGGCCATGGGCCGCCTCGAGCCCGAGCAGGCCGCCACCGACGACCACCGCCGGTTCGCCCGGCACGGCCAGGCGGCGCAGCGCCGCCAGGTCCTGCAGGGTGCGGAATGCCAGCACCCGCTCCGAGGCCACGCCGGGAATCACCGGCAACTGGCCGCGGGCGCCGGTCGCGAACACCAGGCGATCGAAGCGGATACGGCGTGCGCGCGAGGTCCATGCGACCCGCGCGAGCGCATCCACCCGAGTCACGGCTTCGCCCGTCAGCAGCAGCACGCCGTGCGCGCGATACCAGTCGCGATCGAGCAGCGGCAGGTCCGCGGGCTGCTTTTCGCCGCACAGCAGCGAGGACAGCAGGATGCGGTTGTAGCTCGGCTGCGGCTCCTCGCCCACCACCGTGATCTCGTCGGCGCAGTCACGCGCGGCCAGCTCCTCGAGCAGCCGCGCCGCGGCCATGCCGCTGCCGACGATCAGCAGTCGTTGTCGCATGGGGTGGGCCTCCGGTGACTGGTGCGTTGACAATGTGCTCAGGCGACATGCTTGCCGTGCAGCGGCGTCACCACGGCGCGTTCGCCACGCGCCGGTTGCGGCATCTGCGCGCCGGCGGGCGCCTTCGCGGCGAGCGGTGCGTGCGCGGTGCCGTCCGCCTTGCGCTGCTTCTCGTAGAGAAAGCGCAGCACCTCCTGGCGGCAATGGTTGTAGCGGGGATCCTCGGCGAGCTCCAGGCGGTTGCGCGGACGTTCGAGGTCCACGTCGAGGATCTCGCCGATGGTGGCGGCGGGACCGTTGGTCATCATCACGATGCGATCCGACAGCAGCACCGCCTCGTCGACATCGTGCGTGATCATGATCACGGTGTTCGCGAGCTCGCGCTGGATCTCCATCAGCGAGTCCTGCAGGTGCGCGCGCGTCAGCGCATCGAGCGCTCCGAAGGGCTCGTCCATCAGCAGCACGCGCGGCTGCATTGCCAGCGCGCGCGCGATGCCCACGCGCTGCTTCATGCCGCCCGAGATCTCGCCGGGGCGCTTGTGCAGCGCGTGCTCCATGTGCACCAGCTTCAGGTTGTGCTCGATCCACTCGCGCATCTCGGCGCGCGATTTCTTCGCCCGGAACACCTGCCGCACGGCCAGTTCGACGTTCTGGTAGGCGCTGAGCCACGGCAGCAGCGAGTGGTTCTGGAACACCACGGCGCGTTCGGGCCCAGGCTCGGTCACTTCCCGGCCATCCAGCACCACGCCACCGGTGGTGGCCCGCAACAGGCCAGCCACGATGTTCAGCACGGTCGACTTGCCGCAGCCCGAGTGCCCGATCAGCGACACGTACTCGCCCTCGCGGATCTTGAGGTTGACGTTGTCGAGCGCCTTGAAAGGCCCCTTGTCGGTCTTGAACTCGATCCCTACCTGGCTCAGCTCCAGCAGTGTCTTCACGGTACGATCTCCTGGTGAATTGGTCTCGCAGCGGCGCGGCATCAGCGCGTCACGGCGTTCTTGTCCCACGACACCACGCGCTGCAGCGCGAGCATCACGCGATCGAGCAGGAAGCCGATCAGGCCGATCGTGATCACCGCGACCATGATCCGGCCGAGCGACTGCGAGCTGCCGTTCTGGAACTCGTCCCAGACGAACTTGCCGAGGCCGGGGTTCTGCGCCAGCATCTCGGCGGCGATCAGCACCATCCAGCCCACGCCCAGCGACAGGCGCATGCCGGTGAAGATCATCGGCACGGCCGCCGGCAGCACGATGCGGCGCACGTGCTGCAGCCAACCCAGGCGCAGCACCTTGCTCACGTTGTTCAGGTCGTCGCTCACCGAGGCCACGCCCACCGCGGTGTTGATCACGGTCGGCCACACGCAACAGAGCGCGACGGTGATCAACGAGGTGATGAAGGACTTGGGCACCGCGGGATCGGGATTGTCGTGGACCGAGGCCACCACCAGCGTCACCAGCGGCAGCCAGGCGAGCGGCGACACCGGCTTGAATACCTGGATCAAGGGGTTCACCGCGCCATGCAGCGGCCCGCTCAGCCCGATCGCGATGCCCACCGGGATCGCCAGCAGCGCCGAGAGCAGGAATCCGCTCATCACGGTCTTCAGGCTGGTCACGATCTGGGTGTAAAACGTGGGGGACGCGGTGTAGGGTCGCACCGGTGGCGCCGCGGCCCCGGGATTGGCTGCCGCCATCTTCGCCGCGCGCTCCTGCTGGCGTGCGTGGAAGGCCGCTTCCTTCTCGCGATCCATCAGGTATTCGCGGTGCAGACCCTTCGCTTCGCTCCACACCAGCGCCGGACCCGGCAACTGCCCCAGCGTGGTCTGCACGCGCGCCGCGCCCGCCTGCCACAGCAACAGGAAGATCGCGATGCCGAGCAGCGGCATCGCCAGCGCACGCGTGAGGCTCGCGAGCTGGCGCCCGGCGCCGCGCACATCCCACGCCCGGGCGCGGGCGGCGAACCAGGCGGGCGTTCTCGTCGTCGTTTCCATGCTCTTCACTCCTGCGGATGGGTGTCGGGTTCGTCGGGGCCGCGACTCAGGGTTGCGCGCTGCCCTTCAGGCCGATCGCGAAGCTGTCGATGTAGGCATTGGGCTGCGTGCCGTCGTAGACGATGCCATCGAGCGGCCCGGCCTGAGGCGCCTTGATGAACGTGGCCTTGTCGAGGTCCGGGAAGTCGGAGGCCTGCATCACGCCATCGGCGATCAGTTCCTTCGCGGCCGCCACGTAGATGTCGGGGCGGAAGGCCTTCTTCGCGGTCTCGAGGTACCAGCTGTCGGGCTGGTGCTCCGTGATGTGGCCCCAGCGGCGCATCTGCGTCAGCCACCAGATCGCGTCGGAGTAGTAAGGAATGCCGTACTGGCCGCGGAAGAACTTGTTGAAGTCCGGCACCGGGCGCTTGTCACCCTTCTCGAACTCGAAGGTCCCGGTCATGCTGTTGGCGATGACCTTTTCGTCGGCGCCCACGTAGGCCGGGCGCGCGATGATCTTCACCGCCTCGGGGCGGTTGGCGTTGCCGTTCTCGTCCAGCCAGTACGAGGCACGGATCAACGCTTTCACCACGCGCACCGTGGTGTTCGGGTTCTTCTGCACGAACTCGCCGGTCATGCCGAACACCTTGTCGGCGCCGTCGGTCCAGATGTTCTCGCTGGTGATCACCGGCACCCCGAGCCCCTTGGTCACCGCCTGCTGGTTCCACGGCTCGCCGACGCAATAGCCTGCCGTCGTGCCCGCCTCCATGGTCGGCACCATCTGCGGCGGCGGCACCACGGACAGCATGGCCTCGGCGCCCAGCGAACCGCTGCTGTCGTCCTTCTGCGGTGCGTAAACGCCCGGGTTGATGCCGCCAGCGGCCAGCCAGTAGCGCAGGTGATAGTTGTGCGTACCCACCGGGAAAGTCATGGCCAGGTTGAAGGTCCTGCCCTGCGCCTTGTACGACTCGAGCACCGGCTTCAGCGCGGCCGCGCTGACCGGATGCTTCGGCTTGCCGTCCTCGAACGGCACCGTCTTTTTCATCTCGGCCCACACCGCGTTCGACACGGTGATGCCGGCACCGTTGTACGACAGCGTGAACGGGGTGACGATCTCGCTCTTCGTGAGCACGCCGGTCGCCGCACCCAGCGGCATCGGCGCCAGCATGTGCGCACCGTCCAGCTCGCCGCTGAGGACGCGGTCGAACAGCACCTTCCAGTTGGCCTGTGCCTCCAGCGTGACGTAGAGACCCTCGTCCTCGAAGTAGCCGCGCTCGTAGGCGACGGCCAGCGGCACCATGTCGGTGAGCTTGATGAACCCGAACTTCAGCTCCCACCTCTCCGGTTCACCGACCGCGGCCGATGCCGGCGCGCCGGCCAGCAGCCCCGCCGCGCAGATGCCGAGGATCCCCGCCGCCCGTGCACGCCATCCGCAAGTCCTGCTCTCGTGTCGTCCCGTCATGTGCGCTCTCCGCATGAAAATTCGCCCAAAAAAATGCCCACGTACCGCGCCGGCGGTTCGTGGGCATCATTACCCGGTGGTTGAGATCTTCGGGCTCGGCCCCTGCACGGTCGCAAGGCCTGGCCTGAAATCAACTAAGCAGTTTGTGTGCCAATATCGTTTTTCTCATGATTTCAATCAGTTGTGCCGATACCTGTCCGAGCTGGGCAAAGGATCCACGCGCCGGCCATGCCAAAGTGGTGCGCGCTGCACCGCGCGCGGGCATCGGATCAGCCCGCGGACAGGCGAAACTGCCCGCCGCCGATCATCAGGTCGGGGCCGAGCACCACGCCGGGCTCGAACTCCCAGCACCCGGCGTGCAGTCCCTCGGGCCTGGCATCGCGCGAGGGTGCGGGCAGCCCGAGATGGCGTGCCGCCTCGCGGTAGAGGTCGGGCCGCCAGGATTGCTGCACCAGCGCGCGGCATTGCTCCTCGCCGATGTCCTTGCCCAGCAGCGCGCCGCTGCTCCTGACCATCCATTGCGCCTGCGAGCGCCACGGGAAGCCGGCGCAATAGCGGCCGAAGACATGAAAATCCGGCGCATCCATCGGCGCGAGGTGCTTGGCGCGGCTGAACCTGCCCGTCAGCGAGGGCAGCAGCACCTTTGCCGGCAACCCGAGGTACTGCGCCTGGCTGAGGATCTGCGCCGCGCGCTCGCGCTGCGCGGGCTCGGCCAGCGCCTGGCAGGCGGCCATGATCGCGATGCGCAGGCGCAGGTGCGTGGCCGGATGATGGTTGTGCCAGGCCTCGGTGACGCCGAGCACCTTTTCCGGCGCGTTGTTCCAGATCTCGTGGCCGGTCGCGGCCACCGCGCCGATGCCCTGCTGCACCGCGAGCGTGTTCCACGGCTCGCCCACGCAAAAACCGTCGATGATGCCGCGGGCGAGACTGTCGCACATCTGCTCGGGCGGCAGCACGATGATGCGCACGTCGCGCTCCGGATCCACGCCACCCGCGCGCAGCCACATGCGCAGCTGGAAGGTATGCATCGAGAACAGGTGCACCGTGGCGAGCGTGAGGGGCTCGGCGCCGGGGCTGCCCGCTATGCGCGCGCGCAGTGCCGCGGCCATGCCCGGGGCGCTGGCGTCGCGCTCACCGCCGAGCGCTTCCCACAGCGCGCGCGACAGCGTGATCGCGTTGCCGTTCAGGCCGAGCGAGAGGCCGGTCAGCAGGTTGGCGCGCATGCCGCCGGCGCCGAGCCCGGTCATCATCGGCAGCGGCGCCAGCAGGTGCGCGGCGTCGAGCTTGCCCACCACCAGCTTGTCGCGCAGATTCGCCCACGACACCTCGCGCGCGAGCGCGACCTCGAGCCCGTAACGCGCGAACAGCCCGGTTTCGCGCGCCATCACCAGCGGCGCGCTGTCCGAGAGGCGCATGAAGCCCAGCGTCAGCGCCGACTTTTCCGGCGGGGGAAGTTGCTTGCCGCGAGTCATCGGGATTTGCCCTTGCCCTTGGGTGACAGCGTGGCCAGCACGGTCCTGGCCACATCCGGCAGTCGCTGGTTGGCGTCCATCGCGAGCCTGGTGAGCATGCGGTGCGCTGCGTCCTCGCTCAGTTGTTGATAGGCCATCAGCAGGCCCTTGGCCTGCTCGATGAGCTTGCGGTCCTCGAGCTGGATGCGCGTGTCGTGCAGTTCGTCGCGCAGCGCCTGGAAGGAGCGGAACTGCGCGATCGCCACGTCGATCACGGGCTTGACCTGCTCGGGGTTGATGCCGCCCACCAGGTAGGTGCTGATGCCCGCGCCCACGGCCTGCTCGATGTAGTCCGGGTCGTCCTGCTGCGTGAACATCACCACCGGGCGCGGATTGTGGTGATTCACGACGGCGAGGCTCTCCAGCACGTCGCGGTCCGGCGACTCGATGTCGATCAGGATCACGTCGGGCGCGTGCTGCTGGATCTGGAACAGCAAGCCCTTCGCCGAGGCGATGACGGCCACCACCTCGAAGCCCGCGGCCCAGAGCCGCTCCTCGACCAGTTGCGCACGCTCCGGACTGTCGTCCACCAGCATCACGCGGGCGGGTGGCTTGCTGCAGACGGTGTTCAACTACGGGGTTCCGGCGGGGGCGGCTCTCCGCAATGCCATCAATATTCGTGCCATCGGGCTTCGCAGTGGATATTGCGCTGTTCCCCTGCGAGCACGGCCTGCCGACTCCGGCTCGTCGCGCACCAAAGCGAGGCGCATGCACGCCCGCTGCACCATGGCGCGGCACAACGAGGGTGTTGTAAAAGGTGGAAACCCTCGAAAAGGCGTGAATTACCGGATTTGCCCGATGCGGCATACGGTCGACCGAGCGGCTGTGCTGCCCGCTGTTGGCTTGCGGGGCCTTGCGCCGCAGGACGCGGCGCGGAGCTACAGGGACGTACTCGTGCGTGCCCCGCAGGACAATGGCGGGCAGCACAGCCAGCGACGCACCAGGCCGCTCGCTCGCAATGTAATGACTTTTGCGACACCCTCTTGAGCTCGACCCTTGACTCTGGACCATGGTCAAGAGTGCAGAGTGTCCGCACACAGGAGATTTCCAATGCCTACTTACAGCATCGGTCAACTCGCCAGGCGCGCCGGCGTCGCCATCGACACGGTGCGCTATTACGAGCGCAACCAGCTGCTCGACCCGGCCGGGCGCCTCGAGTCCGGCTACCGCCGCTATGGCGACAGCGAACTGCGGCGACTGCGCTTCATCCGGCGCGCCAAGGCGTTGGGCTTCTCGCTCGCGGACGTTCGCGCGCTGCTGTCGCTGAGCGACGAGCGCAACGTCGCCAAGGTCAAGCGCGCCGCCGAGGCGCGGCTGGCCGAGGTCGAACAGCGCCTCGCCGAACTGGAACGCATCCGCAACGCACTGCAGGCGCTGGTAGCCGCCTGCCCCGGTCATGGCCGCGCGGAGGCCTGCCCGATCCTCAACGCACTGAACCAGGAGGACGCCCCGTGAACACGCCCCATTCCCCCGCTCCGTCGCCGGCGGATGCGTCGGCGCACTGCAGTCACGGCGATGCGGCCGCGACCTTCATCGACCCGGTCTGCGGCATGACGGTGAAGCCGGATTCGCCGCACCACGCCGTGCACGCCGGGCGCGAATACCGTTTCTGCTGCGCGGGCTGCCGCGGCAAGTTCGTCGCCGACCCGGCCCGCTGGCTCGAACCGCGCGATCCGGAGCCTGCCACCGCCCTACCCGGCGCCACCTATACCTGCCCGATGCATCCCGAGATCATCCGCGACCACCCGAGCAGCTGCCCGCTGTGCGGCATGGCACTGGAACCGGTGATGCCGGCCCTCGACGAGGGCGAGAACCCGGAGCTCGTCGACTTCCGTCGCCGCTTCCTGTGGACGCTGCCCCTGTCGCTGCTGGTTTTCGTGCTCGCGATGTTCGGCGACGTGGCGGGCCTGCCGGCGCCCGCGGCGCGCAGTCTGCTCGAGCTCGCGCTCACCGCGCCCGTGGTGCTGTGGGCGGGCTGGCCCTTCTTCCAGCGCTGGGCGCAGTCGATCGCCAACCGCAGCCCCAACATGTGGACGCTGATCGGTACCGGCGTCGGTGCCGCGTTCCTCTACAGCGTCGCGGCCACCGTGGCGCCAGGCCTGTTCCCGGATTCCTTCCGCATGCACGGTCGCGTGGCCGTGTATTTCGAAGCGGCCGCGATCATCGTCTCCCTCACCCTGCTCGGCCAGCTGCTCGAGCTGAAGGCACGCTCGAGCACCTCGGCCGCGCTGAAGGCGCTGCTCGGCCTGGCGCCGAAGACCGCGCGCCGCCTGCGCGAGGACGGCACCGAGGAGGACATCCCGCTCGCGCATGTGCACGTCGGCGACCGCCTGCGCGTGCGCCCGGGGGAAAAGGTACCGGTGGACGGCGAAGTGCTCGAGGGGCGCTCCAGCGTCGACGAATCGATGCTCACGGGCGAGCCGATCCCGGTCGAAAAGGGGCCCGGAGCCAAGCTCATCGGCGCCACCCTCAACGGCGTGGGCGCGCTGATCATGCGTGCCGAGCAGGTGGGATCGGCCACGGTGCTCGCGCAGATCGTGCAGCTGGTCGCGCAGGCGCAGCGCTCGCGCGCACCGATGCAGCGCCTGGCCGACAAGGTGAGCTTCTGGTTCGTGCTGGCCGTGCTGGCCGCCGCGCTCGCCACCTTCCTCGGCTGGGGCTTGCTCGGGCCGGAGCCTTCCTGGACGTATGCCGTCGTGAACGCGGTGGCGGTGCTGATCATCGCCTGCCCCTGCGCGCTCGGCCTCGCGACGCCGATGTCGATCATGGTCGCCACGGGTCGCGCCGCGCAGGCCGGCGTGCTGTTTCGCGACGCGGAGGCGATCGAGCGGCTGCGCGGCATCGACACGCTGGTCATCGACAAGACCGGCACCCTCACCCGGGGCCGGCCGGTTTTTCACTCGGCGCAGGGCCATGGCGGCTTCGATCCCGAGGCGGTGCTGCGGCTCGCGGCCAGCCTCGAGCAGGGCAGCGAGCATCCGCTCGCCGACGCGATCGTGCACGAGGCACGCCGCCGGGAGCTCGCGCTGGGCACGGCGCAGGACTTCGAGTCCGTGACCGGACTCGGCGTGCGCGGGCGCGTCGAGGGCCACGCGCTCGCGCTCGGCAATGCCGCGCTGATGCATGCAGCCGGCGCCGACGTGGACGCGCTGAATCCCGCCGCCGAGCAGTTGCGTCTGGACGGCGCCACCGTCATGTTCCTTGCGGTCGACGGGAAGGCAGCCGGCCTGATCGCCGTGGCCGACCCGATCAAGGACAGCACGCCCGCGGCGCTGCGCGCGCTGCAGGCCGACGGCCTGCGCATCGTGATGGCGAGCGGCGACGGACTCACGACCGCGCAGGCGGTGGCGCGCCGACTCGGGATCGACGAAGTGCACGCCGACGTGCGTCCGCAGCACAAGTCCGCGCTGGTGGCGCGGCTCCAGGCCGAGGGGCGGCGCGTCGCGATGGCCGGCGACGGCATCAACGATGCGCCGGCGCTCGCCGCGGCCGACGTCGGCATCGCCATGGGTACGGGGACCGACGTGGCGATGTCGAGCGCCCAGGTGACACTGGTCAAGGGCGACTTGCAGGGCATCGTCCGTGCCCGCGCGATCTCGCGCGCGGCCGTCGCCAACATGAAGCAGAACCTCGCGTTCGCGTTCCTCTACAACGCGCTCGGCGTGCCGATCGCCGCGGGGGTGCTGTACCCGGCTTTCGGCCTGCTGTTGAGCCCGATGATCGCGGCGCTGGCCATGAGCCTGTCCTCGGTCTCGGTGGTGAGCAACGCGCTGCGGCTGCGCCGTGCGCCCCCCGATGCAGCCATGGACACCCATCGATGAGTCGACGTCTCGCCACCACCGTGCTGGTGCTGGGCGCCATGCTGGCGGGCTGCGCGCCCCTGCCCACGGATGACGGGCGCAGCGCAACGGCGGAGCTGCTGGCCGCGCGAGGCCGGCAACCGCCCGCCGCCGGCGACGACACCCTCGCCGCGCTGCTGGCGCGGTTGCGCGAGCAGCCGCTGAGCGCGGCCGACGCGGTGCGCCTGGCGCTGCTGAACAACCCCGACATGAAAGCCGAATACGCCAGCCTGGGCTTCGCCGCGGCCGACGTCTACGAGGCCGGACGCATGGCCAACCCGGTGTTGTCCGCTTCAGTGCTGTTTCCCGATACCGGCGGCGAGGCCAACCAGATCGGCTTCGGCCTCGCCCAGGACTTCACCGACGTGCTGCTGCTGCGATCGCGCAGCCGCCTGGCCGATGGCGAGTACGCACGCGCCAGGGAGCTGATCGGCGCGAAGGCGCTCGCGCTGGCGGCGGATACCGAGGCCGCCCACGTGCGCGTCGTCGGCAGCTGGCAGCTGATCGCGATGCGCGAAGCGGTGGCGCAGGCGGCGACGGTCTCGGCCGAACTGGCGGCACGGTTCCACGCGGCAGGCAATATCGGCCGTCTCGAACTGGCACTGCAGCAGGCCGCCGCCTCGGAGGCAAAGCTCGACGTACTGCAGGCGCGCGCCGAGCTCCACGCCGCGCGCAGCGCGCTGAACCGGCTGATGGGCCTGGCCCCGACCGAGGACCGCTGGCGCGTCGTGGACCGCCTGCCCGTCCCGCTCGCCGCGGACGACGCCGTGGCCGAACTCCTGCGACACGCCGATGCCAATCGCCTCGACCTCGCGGCGGCGCGGCGCGAAGTCGCGCTGCTCGCCGACGCGCTCGGCGTGACGCAGAGCTTCCGGCTGCTGGGCGATGTGGAGCTCGGCGTGACAACCGAGCGCGAGACCGACCGCTCCCGTCTCACCGGACCGACGCTGGGACTGGAGCTGCCGCTTTTCGACCACGGCCACGGGCGCGTGGCGCGCGCGCAGGCGAGCCTGCAACGGGCGCAGGCGCAACTGCGCGCGCTGGAGATCGACATCGGCAACGCCGTGCAGCGCGGCGCCGCCGAGGTCGCCGCCGCGAAGGCGCGCGCCGATCACTACCGCGAATCACTGATCCCGCTGCGCGAGGAGATCGTCGCGCGCACGCAGCGCGAGGTGAACTTCATGCTCGCCGACCAGTTCCAGCTGTTGTTCGTGAAGCAGCAGGAATACAGCGCCTACCAGGGCTATCTCGAGGCGGTACGCGATTACTGGCTGGCGCGCGTGGAGCTCGGGCGCGCGGTCGGCGCGGCGCTGCCGAGCAGCGCGCGCGTGGGCGAGGCCGCGCTCGATGCGCAAACGCTGATGCAGCCGAAAAGCGAGCTGCCCCACGCCAGCCACGAATCCAGCCACGGAGACCGGCCATGATCAGCCGCCGCAACATCCTGTCGCGCATCGGCCTGGGCTCGCTCGCGACACTGCTCGCAACCGTCGCGCAACGCAGCCGCGCCCAGGGCGCGCACGAGGGCCACGCCATGCCCGCCGCAACGGCTTCCGCGCAAGCCGGGACCGCCGCGACCGCCAGCGCGCGGCCCGCCGCCAGCTACACGCAGGTGCGCACCCTGAACGGCTGGACCCTGCCGTACACGCTGAAGGACGGCGTGAAGGAGTTCCACCTGGTGGCCGAGGAAGTGGAGCACGAGTTCGCCCCCGGCTGCGTCGCGAAGTGCTGGGGCTACAACGGCAGCACCCCGGGCCCGACGCTCGAGGCCGTGGAAGGCGACCGCGTGCGCATCTTCGTGACCAACCGCCTGCCCGAGCACACCACGATCCACTGGCACGGCCTGTACCTGCCGAGCGGCATGGACGGCGTGGGCGGCCTGAACCAGCCGCACATCCAGCCCGGCGAGACCTTCGTCTACGAGTTCACGCTGCGCCAGCACGGCACGCACATGTACCACCCGCACGCCGACGAGATGGTGCAGCTCGCGGTGGGCATGATGGGCCTGTTCATCATCCACCCGCAGGAGGGCGAACCCACGCCGATCGACCGCGACTACTGCTTCCTGCTGCACAACTGGGCGCTGCACCCGGGCACCTGGCGTCCCGACCCCTCGATCATGACCGAGTTCGATCTCTGGACCTTCAACTCGAAGGTCTTTCCCGCGATCGAGCCGCTGGTCGCGCGCACGGGCGAGCGCGTGCGCATCCGCGTCGGCAACCTGTCGATGCACGAGCACCCGGTCCACCTGCACGGCGTGCAGTTCCACGTCACCGGCGGCGACGGCGGGCGCCTGCCGCAAGCGCTCTGGCGCACCGAGGTGACGGAACTCGTCGGCGTCGGCCAGATGCGCGATATCGAGTTCGTCGCGATCGCGGGCGACTGGGCGCTGCACTGCCACAAGTCGCACCACACGATGAACGCGATGGGGCACGGCATCGCCAACCCGCTCGGCGTGGACCAGCGCGGCGTGGAACAGGACATCCGCGCGCTGCTGCCGGGCTACATGGCGATGGGTGAAAAGGGCATGGGCGAGCACCAGGACCACACCGACTCCGGTCATATGCAGGGCCCCGAGAACACGCTGCCGATGATGATGGGCAAGGGACCGTTCGGAAACCTGGAAATGGGCGGCATGTTCACCGTGCTGAAGGTGCGCGACGAGCTCGCGCCGGGCGACTTCCGCGATCCCGGCCCCTACCGCAATCCGCCGGGCACCGTGGCGCGGCGCGTCAGCAACGACCCGGATTTCGGCCGTCCGGTGCGCCGCGCAGCCGCGCGTTGAGGCTATCGACGACTTCCGCCCAGTCGGCGTCGTCGGCGATCTGCTCGCGCAGGAACTGCGCCTGCGAGGCGCTCCAGCAACACGCTTCCGCCAACGGGACATGCGGCGCCAGCGGCCGGTGGCTGGCGATGAATTGCTCGATGCTGGCGGCGTCATCGGGCAGGCCCAGCTGGCGGAACAGGTCGCCCAGGGCATGAACAGGACTTTCCATGGTCATTTCCTCCCGTGCGTTGGCGTGGAACCGATCCGCAGCGCGCACGCGCAGATCCGGTCGTGACGATTGCCCGGCATCCGCGCTCGCGCTAGCGGATTGCCGCGGCCCGCGCATTCGCCGCCCGGCCCATGCCGCCACGCATCAGCGCCTCTTCGCGTCGCGCATGGCGATGGAAGTAGCGCACGAATTCCTCGTCGCGCCCGGGCTCCGCGACGCGCACCAGCGCGTCGATGCTGCGCTGGCCCTCGGTCACGCTGCGCGGGCGCCTGCCGAGCAGTGCCTGCATGTCCGCAAGCTCCATCGCCTCGATCTCGGGCCCGATCTCGGCCTGGTTGCGCAGCCGCGCCAGCAGGCGCAGATCCATTTGCAGGCGATGGCGGCGAAAGGAATCCTCGATGTGCGGAAGCTGCTCCTGTTCGAGATTCTCCCGGAGCGTGTCGAAGAGCGCCGACACGTAGGGCCGTGCGGGCGCGGGCAGCGCGACGTCCTCGAGCGTGATGCCCATGGCCTCGGCAATCGCCTCGGCGGTGGCGCACTTGGACCACACGTCCTGCGCGAGCCACTCGGCATGCTCATCGCGCGGATTCAGCTTCTGCACCACGGGCGCGAGCGCCAGTGCCGTGGTGAGCATGCCGATCACGCTGTAGTAACGGATCCTGTCGTCATCGAGCGGCGTGCCACTGAACTCGCTGTAGTAACGGAACCAGTCCGGCAGGTTGCCCGTGGGATACCAGACATCGCGCGTGCGGATGTGCGCGAGTTCGCGCATCGGGTCGCCGAGCGCACCGAGCTCCCAGTCCACCACGGCCTGCACGCGCCCGTCACGGAACAGGAACTGCCCGGGGCCGGTGTCGCCCTGCACCAGCACCAGCTTGTCCGGCATCGGCGGCAGATTGCGCCTGAGCCACTGGCAGGCGAAGGTCACCAGCGGCACTGGCTCGCTGAGCAGCGGAAAATGCCCGCGCTCCCAGACCGACAGGTCATTGCCCACCAGCTGCTCGGCGTTGACCGGCACGGCCAGCCCGATCTCGGCGAACTTGCCCGCCGGGATCGCGTGCCACCGGGCCATCACGCGCGCGAAGTCGCGCGCCACGGCGTCGCGCTCGGCGGCGCTTGCGATCCGGGTGAAATCGTTGACGCCCTCGACGAAGCCGAGGATCGCCGCGTTCGGCTCGTCGCTGCTCGCAATCACCTCGGGCACCGGGATGCCTTCATCGCGCAG
The DNA here is from genome assembly GCA_016718385.1 of Gammaproteobacteria bacterium. Taxonomy (GTDB): domain Bacteria; phylum Pseudomonadota; class Gammaproteobacteria; order Pseudomonadales; family UBA5518; genus UBA5518. The sequence continues at coordinate 910,406 of JADKDK010000001.1, read as the reverse complement.
CAGCTTCAGCAGCCGCACCTCGCGCTGCAGCCCGTACTCCTGGATGTAACCGAAGTCGCCGCCGCGGCCGCCGCGGATGTAGTACTTCGCGCTCGTGCCGCCGCCAGCGACGTCGACGAACCAGCCCGGACGGCCGCCGGCCTCACGCCCGCCCTGGCGGGTGCTCGCGGTAATGCGCCCCTGCAGCACGCGCTCGGCCCAGGGGAATACGTCGTTCTCGGTGAGCAGTGCGGACACGGAACGGCCTCCAGGGAATTCCTCCGGTCTGGCAACCAGCGGCGCCGGTGCGGCGGGGAATCATCGCGCGATCGTCGATACGAAGGCAAACGGGCAATCCGGTACGACCGCTTCACTGCCCCTGAAGCGGCTGTGCTGCGCGCGGCGGGGACAGGAAATGCTCCCGGACCAGGCGCGTGACGGTGGCGTAATCGCCATCGAAATGGTGGTCCCCCGGCAGGCCGATGACGGTGGCGGCTGGCGCTGACCTCAGTGTCGGGCACAGTCCCTCGCCGTCTTCCTCGCCATAGATGCACAGCACCGGCAAGCCCTGGATACCGGCGATTTCGGCGGCCAGATCGTGCGAACGGCCGCCGCCACTGTGCAGCCAGTTGCCGATGTGGAACTGGAAATCCACGCGCCGCGACGGGCTGAGCAGCACCATGCCGATCAAGGATTGGCGCAGCGCCGGCGGCAAGCGGCTCACCATGAACGGCAACACGTCGGCGCCCAGCGAAAAACCCACCAGCAGGACGCGCGGCTTGTGCCAGGCCGAGCGGTAATGCTCCATGACCCGTGCCAAGTCCGCCGACATCACCTCCGGTGTGCGCGCATTCCAGAAATACCGCAGGCTGTTCCAGCCGATGACCGCCACGCCCTCCTCGACCAGCGCGTTGCCGATGTCCTTGTCGATGTTCGCCCAGCCCCCGTCGCCGGAAATCACGATGGCCAGCACCGGCCCGCCTTCCTCGGGCTGCGACAACTCGATCAGCGGCAGATCGCCGGGAGCCTGCGAATCCGCCCGGTCTCCCCGGGCATGCAGGAATCCCGGATCGAACAGCAATGACCACCAGAACGCGCCGGCCCGGGTGTCGGCCCACGGTGTGGCAGCCGGCATGAAGGCTTCGCTCGGCACGGGTAGCGCTGCGCCACGCCAGGGCACATCCACGCCGCACGGGCGCGCCGGCAACGCCACCCACGATGCCGCATCGAGGCTGGTGCCCGCGGCAAAGACGCCCGCAGGAGCCTGCGACAGCAGGACCTTCAGATACGCCGCCCCCCGACCCACCCCAATCAGCAGGGGCTTGCGGAAGTGATCGAAACGCAGTTCCTGCTGCGCCTGCTGGGCGTAGACATCCAGCAGCATCGTCGCGTCGAAACACTCGGGTGCCTGTGCCGCCACCGCGGCGAAGTAGCGGTCGAGGTCGACGACGGCCACCGCGTAGCCGCGCAGCGACAGTGCGCGCGCGATCAGCGTCGTACGCATGCGCTGCCCTGGATCGGCAAGCACCACCACCAGCGCCTTGTCCCCGCCGCGCCACAGCGCGGTCTCGCCGAGCTCGGCAAAGCTCAGCGTCTGGGGCCGGGCGGTCCACAGCCACCCGATAGCGCCGCCGCCAAGAACCGCCAGCAGCAACACGACCAGAGCCCGCGTCATTTGCCGAAGATCCCGCGCAGGCCGCCGGCAATCAGGGTCGAGACCTGCAGCAACACGGCCGGCACATCGAGCGTCGATGGCACGGCCAGATAACGCGGCGACCACTGCGGGTCGAACTTGTCCTTGTAGGCCCGCAGCCCCTGGAAATTGTAGAACTCGTTGCCATAGCGAAACACGGAATTGCCCACCTTGTGCCACAGCGGCGCCAGCGCGTGCTGCTCCAGGCCGGACAACGGCGCCATGCCGAGGTTGAAGCGCTGGTATCCCTGCTCCTGCGCCCACAGCATCAGGCAGATCGTGAGATATTCCATCACGCCCTTGGGCGCACCACTGGCATAGCGCATCAGGTCGATCGACAGCTCCCTACGGTTATCGGGAAGCCACAGATTGGCAAAGGCGACGATGCGAGCGGCCTGCGTTACCACCGCCACATCGCTGCGCAGCAGGTAGTCCCGGTCGAAAAACCCAAGCGATATGCCCTTCTCGCGCGTGTTCTTGGCCCGCAGCCAGTCGTTGGAAACCGCTTCCAGCTCGTCCATCGCCGCGGCGACTGCATCGCCAGAGAGCACGCGGAACGCGCAGCCCTCCTTCTGCAGCTTGTTGTGCGCATAACGCAACGCGGCGCGGTGCTTGCCGCTCAGCCCGAAGCCGGCAAGATCGGTGACCGCCTCTTCGCCGAGCTTTACCAGGCTGAGCCCCAGATCCAGATAGAGCGGCAGAAGTTCGGGCCGCACGCGGTAGAACACCAGCCTGGCGCCGAATCGGTCCGCCGCCTCGCGAAACTGCCAGAGCAGTTCGTCGAGTAATTCCGGACTCCCGCAAGGATCGTCGATGGCGATCCAGTAGCGGCGCGTGGTGACGTAGGTGACGAACGCGGTGCGACCCTCGTTCCAGAAAAAGCACTTGTCCCCCGTCAGGGCGAGAAAATGGTTCGAGTACGAGCTCTGGCGAACCAGTGCTGTCGCGAGCTGCATCTGCGCGGCATCCGGCAGGTGCGGCACGTAGCGGCTGCGGCGCAGGAAGAAGAACACGAGCACCACCAGAGCCGCGATAACCAGGACGAGTGTGGAGCGCAGGAAGCGTTGCGCATCGCCGTGCAGGTCGAAGGTCCACCACAGCGCGTGGGAATACTCGACCTCGCGGTAGGCATACAGGCCGAGCCAGACCGCCACGCCAAGAATCGCGGCGACGACCAGCGCCCACTGCGGCGTCAGGTCCACCCGATCCAGGCGCGAAGGCCGGTAGAAAGCTGCCTTCGCCGGAATCAGCAACAGCAGCAGGACCGACAGGACGGCTGCCTCCTCGAAATCGGCGCCTTTCAGCAGGGATGCGGCAATGCCCACCGCGAGCAATGCCATCGCGGCGAAATACGCGGCGCGCAACTTCAGGCGGACCGCCCGCGCCAGCACCACCAGCAGCAGCCCGGTCATGCTGGCAACCAGGTGGGACGCCTCGATCAGGCCGACCGGCAGCATGTCACCCAGCCAGTCGAGGCGATCGTCCTGCGCCGGTATCGCGCCCGAGATCAGCAGCATGGCGCCACCTGCCAGCATCAGCAGGGAAAAGACCATGGGCAGCAGCGGCCGGATCGCCAGCCAGGGCGCGATCACGCGCTTGCGCAGCGCCTCCTGCTCCCACAGTTCGTAAACGAGGATCAGCACGCCGGCGATCAGCAACGGCAGGAAGAAGTAGATCAGGCGGTAGACCAGCAGCGCCGCCAGCACGTGGACCGAGGGATTGCTGCCGGTCAGCAGATAGAGGAATACCCCCTCGAAAACGCCGATGCCGCCGGGCGACTGGCTGAACAACCCGACCACCTGCGCCAGCAGGTAGGCGTTGAGGAAGATCCCGAAGGAGAGCTCCATGTGCTGGCGCAGCAGCACGTAGAGCACGGCCGCGGCCAGCAGCAGGTCCGCGCCGCCCACGAGGGATTGCAGCAGCGTGATTTTCGGGCCCGGCAGCGCAATCGTGTGCTCGCGCCAACGGAACGCGCGCTTGCCTCCGAGCACCAGTGCCCAGTACCCGAGCAGCATGGCAATGACAGCCCACATCACCAGGTGGAGGTAACCGCCCGCGAGGTGTCGGTCGTCGAAATACTCCGACGGCGTGAGCAGGTAGCTTGCGGCCAGCAGGGTGCCGTTGGCGAGAAAATAGGTGACGGTGCTGAGCAGGATGATCTGGGCGATCTCCAGGCTGCCGACCCCCCAGCCCGAATAGAAGCGATAGCGCAGCGAGCCACCCGAGACCAGCGCATGCCCGACGGTGTTGCTCACGGCAAAGCTGCTGAAGCCCGCCAGCAGGACCTGCCACCACGGCAAATCGCGCTTCACATGATGCAGCGCGATTCCGTCGTAGGCGGCGAGCACCAGGTAGCCGACCAGGGTGAGACCGAGTGCCGCCAGCAGCACCCCCGGGGAAAAGCCGAACACGAGGTCGATCAGCTGGGCCAGGCTGTAATCCTGCAGTTCCCGATGCACCAGCCACAACGCGACGCCAAGCGCCACCACCGGCAACGCCGTAACAATCCATCGCACCTTCAAGGATTCATCCCCGGCCCCGGCTCGCCGTCTTTCCAGAAGCGCTCCATCGCGATGTAGGCATAGGAAGCCGACCAGCCGATGAGGAGCAGGCCGTTGAGCGCTTCGGCGCCCGCGAGCATGCGGATCTCGCCAGTCGGGGTGATGTCTCCGAACCCGAGCGAGGTAAATGTTTCCGCGGAGAAATAGAGACAGTTCGCCAGCGAGAAGCCGTCAGGCCCGTTCAGCAGGCCAACAGCCAGGTACTGCACCAGGCCGTAGATGGAAAAGCCGTAGACGGCAACCTCCAGAGAATGGGCCGCGAAGGTGGCAAAGATCACGACCAGCAGCTTGGTACGGTTCGGGATGGCGACGGACGGCAACCTCGCGTTGAGGCTGGCCAGAACCTCATAATGGACCACCGTGGTCATCGCAATGAGCGAGACACACACGAGCACGACTGCCAGCATTTGCTCTTGTTCGACTCCGACGACACCTCTGTGCCGGGGTTCGACCACGGGAACGGCGTTTCTATCCATCGGGCTCGCGATTTTCAACCGCGGCCCGGTCGAATAGATCTTCAGGCTTCCGGTCGCGGCGTGTCGACGGTGCTCGGGGGCAGGATCGGGTAAACCACCTGCGGTTGCTCGCCCGTCAGTGACAGCAGGAACGCCGCGATGCTCGAAATCTCGGCGTCGGTGAGATCCTGGCCCAGTTGGCTCGACGCCATGACGCCGATCGCCTGTTCGAGATCCCACGACTTGCCCGAGTGGAAATAAGGCGCCGTCAGCGCGATGTTGCGCAATGTCGGCACCTTGAAGACGTACTCGTCGCTCGCCGTCCTGGTCACCTCGAAGCGCCCCTTGTCCGCGAGCGGCAGGATGTCGGCACCCGGTTTTTCGACCACGCCGAACGGCGCATACATCCCGCCGCCAACGTTGACTCCGTTGTGGCAGGCCGCGCATCCCTTGTCGATGAAGAGCCTCAAACCCGCCTTCTGTTCGCCCGAGAGGGCTCCTTCGTTACCACGCAGATACTTGTCGAATGGGGCATTCGGCGTCAGCAGAGTTGCTTCGAATGCGGCAATCGCCTTGCCGACGTTGGCCAGCGATATGCTGCTTTCGTCGCCGGGAAACGCGGCGGCAAACAGCGGTGTGTAACCGGGAATCCCTTGCAGCATTCCGACCGCGTGCTCGGGGCTTATCGCCATCTCGATCGGATTCTGTATCGGCCCGACGGCCTGCTCCTTCAGATCCGCGGCGCGTCCGTCCCAGAACTGCGCGGTATTGAATACGGCGTTCAATACCGTTGGCGCGTTGCGTCCTCCCCGCTGCCAGTGATGACCGATCGAGGTAGGGAGCATATCCACCCCCCCGAGACCGATCTGATGACAGGTATTGCAGCTTATGTTGTGGCTTTCGGAGAGTCTCGGGTCGAAATACAGTACCTTGCCCAGCGTGACCATCGCCGGCGTCATCGACACGTCTTTCATGGCAGGCGCGGCTTCCGGGATCGGCTTGAACAGCGCCTGCGCCTGTTGCAACAAGGAATTCTCGGCCACCGCGAGGACCGGCAAGCCGATCGTCGCTACCAGAGCGGTGCGCATTGCTGCTTTCGCAATATTCATCTGCATCCTCCATCACGTTCAAGCAGGCGTTCGCATACGGGCCGCGCGGACATCGCGTTGCAGACTAGATCGAATCCGTTCGCCCGACCTTGCGCCGGATCAAGGCTGCTGCATAGCCCCGTTCGGGTATATCCGCCCGGCATACTCGCGAACCATGCGCGTGGCGCAGAAACGCGGCCCGTTCGTCTGCAGGCTGCGGCGCATCATCGCCACCCAGCGCTGCGGCACGCCGTCGGCGTCGCGCTCGTGGAACAGCGGGATCACCTCGTGCTGGAGCAGGTCGAACAACGTGTTGGCGTCGCGGTAGTCCTGCGCCTGGTGATCGCCGTCCACGTCGCCATTGATCGCCCAACCGTTGCTCCCGTCCCAGGCCTCCGCCCACCAGCCGTCGAGCACCGAGAGCTGCAGGCCGCCGTTGAGGCACGACTTCATGCCGCTGGTCCCGCTGGCCTCGAGCGGCGGTCGCGGCAGGTTTACCCACACATCACAGCCGGCAACGAGTTGCCCGGCAATGGCCATGTCGTAGTCCTCCAGGAACGCGACGCGCCCGGCAACGCTCGGCGCGCGCTTGAGCGCGAACAGTTGGCGCACGATCTCCTTGGCGTCGGCGTCGGCGGGATGGGCCTTGCCGGCGAAGATGAACTGGATCGGGCGCTCCCCGCCAAGGAGGGCGAATGCGCGCTCCGGCAGGAGCGCGAGGAGGTGCAGGCGCTTGTAGGTCGCGAGACGGCGGGCGAAGCCGATGGTGAGGCGCCCTGGATCGAAGCCGGTACGCGCGGCCTCGGCGTAGTCCATCGGGTCGCCACGACTCAGGCGATGCGCCGTGCTCCGCTGCACGATCATGTCGACCAGCTCCGCGCGTGCCGCGCAGCGCGCCGCCCAGAGCCCGGCGGCGGGGATGTCGTTCACGCGCTCCCAGGTAGCCGGGTCATCGGCGCGGCCCAGCCAGCCTTCGCCCAGGTATCGGTCCAGCAGTTCGCGCATCGGGCCGCGCAGCCAGGTGGGCGCGTGCACGCCGTTCGTGACATGGGTGATCGGAACCTCGTCCAGTGCGCGACCCGGGAACAGCGGCTGCCACATGGCGCGGGCCACCTCGGCGTGGCGCCTGCTGACGGCGTTGATCCGACGGCTCGCGCGCACGGCAAGCGCGGACATGCCCGACGGCTGACCCGTGTTTGCCGGATCGATGCGGCCTGCGGCGAGAAACTGCTCGCGGTCGCCGGCCAGGTCGGCGATGCGCCCGAGCGCCGCCAGCACCTCGTCGCGCGAATAGGTCTCGTTGCCGGCCGGCACCGGGGTGTGGGTCGTGAACACCACCTGCTCGCGCACCCGCTGCCACGCCGCGTCGTACCCGGCACCGCCAGCAGCCCGGGCCTGGGCCAGCAGCTCGAACACGCCGAGCGCGGCGTGCCCCTCGTTGACGTGATAGACGGCCGGTTCGATGCCGAGCGCGCGCAAGGCCCGCACCCCGCCGACGCCCAGCACGGCGTACTGCGCCAGCCGGATCGTGCGATTGCTTTCATAGAGTCTTGAAGTGACCCAGCGCCCGACCGCGCTGTTTGCGGAAAGATCGGTGTCGAGCAGGTAGAGCGGAACTCGCCCCACGTCGACGCGCCACACCTGCGCGGTGACGGTTTCATCGTTGATGGGAACCTCGACGGTGAGCGGCCGCCCGGCGACATCGCTGACCCTGACGCACGGCAGCCGGTCGGGATCCGCGTCGAGCCAGTATTCGTGCTGCAGGCCCGAGACGTCGATGCGCTGGTGGAAATAACCGGTGCGATACAGCAGACCGACCCCGACCATCGGCAGCGCGAGATCGGACGCTTCCTTCAGGATGTCGCCGGCCAGGATGCCGAGCCCGCCCGAGTAGATGGGCAGCGAAGCATGCACACCGAATTCGGCACAGCAGAACGCGATGGGACGATCCGGGCTGGCCACACCGCCAAGCCAGGGCCGCGCGCGGTCTGCCGCCAGTTCGTCCGCGAGACGCGCGACCCGGTCGACGAACCGGGCGTCGCCAGCGGCGCGCCCGAGCGTCGCGCGATGCGTCTCGGTGAGCAGGCGCCGCGGGTTGCCGCCGGTGCGCACCCAACGCTCCGGATCGATCGCCGCGAACACCGCGGGACCGTCGGCGGCCCAGCACCACCGATAGTCGTAGGCCACGCGCGCGAGCGGTCGCAGCCGCTCGGGAAGGCCCTCCTGCAGTTCGGCGACGGCGCGATCGATATCGCGCTCACCGGGGAACATGGTAGCTTTTCATCTTGTTGATTTCCGCATGCCACACGACCTGTGCTCACTATCTTTGTGCTGCCCGGCTCCTGTCAATTCCGGCCCGGCAGGCGCATACTCGACCGGCGTGCAGGTGTTCACCTCCCGCGCATTTTCTCCCATCCGCAAGCAGGCGCCAGCGATGTACCGCCACCAGGGCGGGATCTGGCTTGTCCGCCAGAAGGCGCACGATTCCTCGACATCTGCGCCGAGTGCCCGCAAGCCGCGCAAGGAGCAATCCCATCGTCAGAAAAGATCACGCATTTTCCGCGCGCGCGCGGCATAACGCCGCGCTCCGCGCCCCGGACGCCGAGTTGCTGCGTTCGGAGCTGTTCAGCATCGAACAGCTGAAGCGGCACGCCGTCACGCTCGCGCGGCAACATCCCGTCGATCCGCGTCCGGGGCCTGACCGCTTGTTGCCGCGGCTGGCGGACAATGCGCGGGTCCTGCTGGCGGCATACGACGTCGTCACCGCCGCGGCGACCGAGGGGCAGCGGATCGTGCCGGCCGAGGCCTGGTTGCTCGACAATTTCTACCTGATCGAGCAGCAGATCAATCTGGCGCGACGGCTTTTGCCGCGCGGCTACAGCCGGCAGTTGCCGCGACTGGCCGATGGCCCCTCAGCGGGCTTCCCGCGCATCTACGACCTCGCGCTGGAATTGATTTCCCACATGGACGGGCGCGTCGACAGCGACAACGCCACCCAGTTCATCGCCGCCTACCAGACGGTCGAACCCCTGATGCTCGGCGAACTCTGGGCATTCCCGATCATGCTGCAGCTGGCGCTGCTGGAAAACCTGCGCCGCGTTGCGGTGCGCATCGCCCGCCGGCGCGAGGAGCGCGATGCGGCCATCGCCTGGGCCGACCGCATGCTCGAGACGGCCGAACGCGATCCGAAAAAGCTGATCCAGCTGCTGGCCGAATTTGCCTACGCCGATGTGCCGCTGACCGCGCCATTCGTGGAGGAGTTCTACGCCAGGCTCCAGTCCCAGGGCCCCGCCATGGCCTTCGTCCAGACCTGGGTCGAACAAAAACTGCTCGAACAGGGAGTAACCGCGGCCCAGCTGTCGGAGACCGCCGGCCGCACGGCCGCGACCAACCAGATCTCCATCGCCAACAGCATCGGCAGTCTGCGCTTCATCGGCGCCATGGACTGGCGGGATTACGTCGAGTCGCTCAGTGTCGTCGAGCAGACCTTGCGCGAAGACCCGGCGGGAATGCACGCGAGCCAGGATTTCGCCACCCGTGACCGTTACCGGCACGTCGTCGAGGACGTCGCGCGCCGCAGCGAGCGCAGCGAACTCGCGGTGGCACGGGAAGCCATTGCGCTCGCGCAGGCAGCTGCCGCCCAACGCAGTCCCGACGATCGCAGCGCACACGTCGGGTATTACCTGATCGATGACGGACGGCGCGATCTGGAGCGTGCGATTGGCTGCCGCGTGCCGCTGAAATCGCGGATCATCAGCGCGAGCCGGCGACTCCGCCTGTTCCTGTATCTCTGCCCCATTGCGGTGCTCACCGCGCTGGCAACAGCGCTCGTGCTGCTCCCGTTCCACGGTTTCGCGCCGGGTGACTGGCGGGACTGGTTACTTGCGCTCGCCGGCGTCGTGAGCGCCTCGGCACTGGCCGTCGCGCTGGTGAACCTGCTGGTCACGCTGTTCGTGCCGCCGCGCGCATTGCCGCGCCTGGATTTTTCCACCGGCATCCCGGACGCGCACCGCACGATGGTGATCGTCCCGACCCTGCTCGGCAGCGCGCAGGAGCTCGATGATCTGCTCGAAGCGCTGCATATCCGCTACCTGGGCAATCGCGATCCCAACCTGTTCTTTGCCCTGCTCACGGATTTCCGCGACGCCTCCGAGCAAACGCTGCCCGATGACGAGCCCCTGCTGGCTCACGCACGCGCCGCGGTCGAGGCGCTCAACGCGAGCCATCGCGAGGACCGCCCCTGCGTCTTCTACCTGTTTCACCGTCCGCGGCTGTGGAATCCGGTGGAGCGCGTATGGATGGGCTACGAACGCAAGCGCGGCAAGCTGGAGCAGTTCAATGCCCGGCTGCGCGGCGGCGCGCAAACCGCCTTCTCGGAGCTCGTCGGCGATGCGTCGATCCTCGATTCGATCCGCTACGTCATCACGCTGGACACCGACACCCAGTTGCCACGCGATGCGGCGCGAACCCTGATCGGCAATCTTGCGCACCCGCTCAACCGGCCGGTCTTCGATGCCGCCAGGGGGCGCATCGTCGAAGGCTACACCATCCTGCAACCGCGCGCCTCGATCAGCCTCACCAGCGCCGGCCAGTCGCGCTTCACCCGGCTGTTCGCCGGCGAGTCGGGCATCGACCCGTACACGCGCGAGGTGTCGGATGTCTACCAGGATGTCTTCGGCGAAGGCTCGTTCATCGGCAAGGGCATCTACGACGTGGATGCCTTTCGCCGGGCCGTCGACGGACGCTTTCCCGAGCATCTCATCCTCAGTCACGACCTGCTGGAAAGCGGCTATGCGCGTTCGGCACTGGTGAGCGATGTCGAGCTGATCGAGGAGCATCCGGCCAGTTATGCCATCGAGGCCAGCCGGCGCCACCGCTGGATACGCGGCGACTGGCAGATCGCCGGCTGGCTGCTCCCGCGCGTACCCGGCCCGCCCGGAGCAGACGGCCCGCGCACGAACCGGCAGCCGAATTGCCTGTCGCGGCTGTCGCAGTGGAAGATCATCGACAACCTGCGCCGCAGCCTCGTGCCGGCGTCGCTGCTCTTCCTGCTGACAGGCGGATGGCTGTTCGGTGCCGGTCCGGCGTGGTTCTGGACCCTGCTGGCCGTGGCGGTGCTTTGCCTGCCGCCGCTGCTGTCCACCGCGATCGCGCTGGTGCGCAAGCCCGACGAGCGTGGCTGGCTGCTGCACCTGCGGCTCACGGGAGAATCCGGGGCCCGCCCGATCGTGCACGCCGCGCTGAACCTGATCCTGTTGCCCTACGACGCACTGATTTGCCTGGATGCGATCCTGCATTCGGGCGTGCGGATGCTGTTCACGCAACGCGGCCTGTTGCTCTGGCAACTGCCATCCTACGCCCGCCGCAACGCGAGCCGTACGCCGACGGACTTCCTGCGCGAGATGTGGATCGGACCCGTTGTGGCGCTGGCGCTGGGCGTGGCATTGGCCGCGAGCGGCGACGACACCCGGTCGGCGCAGTGGCTCCTCTCCATCGCACCCATCCTGTTGCTCTGGCTGGTGTCGCCGCTGGCAGGCTGGTGGATCAGCCGGCCGCTCGCACCATCCGCACCGGGGCTGAGCATGTCGCAACAGGCGTTCCTGCAGGCTTCGGCGCGGCGAACCTGGCGCTACTTCGCGGATTTCGTCGGGCCGGCGGACAACTGGCTGCCGCCCGACAACTTCCAGGAATACCCGGCCCCCCTCGTCGCCTCCCGCACCTCGCCCACCAACATGGGCATGTCGCTGCTGGCGGACCTGGCCGCGCACGATTTCGGCTACATCCCCGCCGGGGAATTGCTGAGCCGCGCGGGAAACACGCTGGCGACCATGCAAACACTGGAACGCTACCGCGGCCACTTCTACAACTGGTACGACACGCGCACACTGCAGCCGCTCAATCCGCAATACGTCTCGTCGGTGGACAGCGGCAACCTGGCCGGCAGCCTGCTCACGCTGCAGGCGGGACTCGTCGAACTGAAAGACCAGCCGGTGCTGTCGCCCAACGCGTTCCAGGGCCTGCAGGACACCCTGCAGGTGCTTGCCGAACACCTGCCCGCGGCCCCTGCCCCCGATCTGGCGGCGAAGATCCGGGCGCTGCAGGACACCCTGCTCGCCACGGCAGCGGCACAGCCAGGCACACTGCCTGCCGCCCTCGGCGTGCTGGACCGCATCCACGATGTCGGCAAGGCGCTGGTGGCGTGGCTGCCGACGGAAATCGACATCGACGGCGAGCTGTATTACTGGGCGCAGGCATTCGACCGGCAATGCCTCGCGCTGCGACAGGAGCTCGAATTCCTGCTGCGCGATGGGCCACCCGTCGACGCGATCCCGACGCTGGCCGAGCTGGCCGCAGAGTGTGCACCGGGGACGCAAGCGCGCCCGTCATCCTTGCGTCATGCCGGCGCGGCGGTGCGCATCGCACTCATCGACGAGCTGGTCGAGCGGTGCCGCGATCTGGCAGCGATGGATTTCGAGTTTCTCTACGACCACGCGTGCGGCCTGCTGAGCATCGGCTACGACGTCGGCGAGCGGCGCCGCGACCCGTCCTGCTACGACCTGCTGGCATCGGAAGCGCGACTGGCCAGTTTCCTGCTCATCGCACAGGGCCAGGTACCGCAGAAGCACTGGTTCGCGCTCGGGCGCCTGCTGACCGGGCATGGCGGCGCCCTGAGCCTGATCTCGTGGAGCGGCTCGATGTTCGAGTACCTCATGCCCTGCCTGATCATGCCCAGTTACGACAACACCTTGCTGGACCTGAGCTGCAAGGCCGCGGTGTCGCGCCAGATCGAATACGGCCGGCAACGTGTCGTGCCATGGGGAATATCCGAGTCCGGCTACAACGCCACCGACATGCAGCAGGTCTATCAGTACCGTGCCTTCGGCGTGCCCGGCCTGGGCTTCAAGCGCGGACTGGGCGACGATCTGGTCATCGCGCCCTATGCCAGCGCGCTGGCATTGACCGTGATGCCGCGGGAAGCATGCCGCAACCTGCAGACGCTGGCCGACAAGGGCTTTCTCGGCGCCTACGGATTTTACGAAGCCATCGATTACACCCCGACGCGCGTGCCACCGGGCAAGCATCACGCCATCGTGCGGTCGTTCATGGCGCATCACCAGGGCATGAGCCTGCTGGGCTTTGCGCATGTATTGCTGGGGCAGCCGATGCAGCGCCGCTTCATGTCGGATCCGCTGGTGCGGGCAACGGAGTTGCTGCTGCAGGAGCGCGTGCCGAAGACCGGCGCGACGCTGCAGCCGCACGCGGCCGAAGTGAGCGCCGCCGCCCATCCTCCGGCCGCGGACACCGGCGCGATCATGCGCGTGTTCACCGCGCTGAACACCCCGATCCCCGAGGTTCACCTGTTGTCCAACGGACGCTACCACGTCGCGGCGACTCACGCCGGCGGCAGCTACAGCCGCTGGAACGACCTCGCCGTCACCCGCTGGCGCGAGGATGCCACGGCCGATTGCTGGGGCACTTTCATCTACCTGCGCGACCGCGACAACGGACGTTACTGGTCGACCGCGCACCAGCCGACGCTGCGCCGTGCCGATCACTACGAAGCGATCTTCGTGCAGGGGCGCGCCGAATACCGGCGCCGCGACCAGGCGATCGAAACGCACACCGAGATCTGCGTTTCGCCCGAAGACGACGTCGAGATCCGCCGTGTCACGCTCACCAACCAGTCGTCCCGGCCCCGTGATATCGAGGTCACCAGTTACGCCGAGGTCGTGCTGGCGCCGTTGAATGCCGACCTGGCGCACCGCTCCTTCAGCAACCTGTTCGTGCAGACCGAGATCCTGCACGAGCAGCAGGCGATCCTCTGCACGCGGCGCCCCCGCGCACCGGGGGAGAAAGTGGCATGGATGTTCCACCTGCTGGCAGCGCCCGGCGCGATGGCCGGCGATCCGACCTACGAAACCGACCGCGCCCGGTTCATCGGACGCGGTCGATCCGCGGCCAATCCGCAGGTACTGGACGGCAACCAACCGGCGGCCCTGTCGAACACCGCGGGATCGGTGCTCGATCCGATCGTGGCGATCCGCCGCACCCTCGGCCTGGCAGCCGACGAGACCGCCACCGTGCAGATCATCTCGGGTGTCGCGGACTCGCGCGAGGCGGCCCTCGCCCTGCTCGACAAGTATTGCGACCGGCACTTCGTCGAACGCGCCTTCGAAATGGCGTGGTTCCAGAGCCAGGAGGTGCTGCGTCACCTCAACGCCAGCGAAGCCGATGCCCAGGTCTACGGGCGCCTGGCCGCCTCCGTCATTTACGGCAATGCGCTGCGCCGCGCCGCGCCCGGGATCATTGCCCGCAACCAGAGGACGCAATCGGGACTGTGGCGCTTCGGGATCTCGGGCGATCTGCCGATCGTGCTGCTGCACATCGGCGACGTCAACCGCATCGGCATTCTCAGGATGGTGCTGCAGGCCCACGCCTACTGGCGCGTGAAGGGCCTGGCGGCTGATCTCGTGATCGTGAACGAGGATTTCTCCGGCTACCGGGCGCTGCTGCAGGACCAGATCATGGGACTGATCAACGCGGGACCCGAAGCGCAGGTGCTCGACAAGCCGGGCGGGGTCTTCGTGCGGCGCGCCGAAGAGCTTTCCGAGGACGAGCGGGTCCTGCTGCAGACCGTCGCCCGCATCGTGTTCAGCGACACCGACGAGGCCGCGCTCGAACTCGTGGAACGCCGGGTACTGGCAGAGCGCAAGTCGGACCGGCTGGAGCCCGTGCGGGACGAGGCCGCCGAGCCGGTATATCCGCTCGCGCCGCGCGAGCTCATCTTCGGCAACGGCCTGGGCGGTTTCACGCCCGACGGACACGAGTACGTCGTCACCCTCGAGCCCGGCCAGAGCACGCCGGCGCCGTGGGTCAACGTGATCGCCAGCCCGCACATCGGCACGGTCGTCAGCGAGGGAGGCAGCGCGTACACCTGGGCGGAAAACGCCCACGAATTCCGGCTCACCCCGTGGCACAACGACCCGCTCAGCGACAGCAGCGGCGAGGCACTGTACATCCGCGACGAGGAAACGGGAGCATTTTGGTCACCGACGCCGTTGCCCGCGCGCGGGCGCTCCGGCTACGTGTGCCGGCACGGGTTCGGCTACAGCGTGTTCGAGCATTACGAGGCCGGCATCGCCTCGGAAATGTTCACCTACGTGGCCATGGACGCTCCGGTGAAGTTCGTGGTCGTCTCGCTGCGCAACCAGTCGAGGCGCGCGCGCAGCCTGTCGCTGACCGGGTACTGGGAACTGGTGCTCGGCGAGTGGCGTCACGCCAACCTGATGCATATCGTGACCGAAACGGATCCGCAAAGCGGAGCACTGTTTGCCCGCAATGCCTACGGCCGCGCCTGCGCTAACCGCGTGGTCTTTGCCCACGTGAACGAAGCGCAGCGCTCGGTGAGCGGAAACCGTACCGAGTTCATCGGCCGCAACGGCTCGCTGGCCAGCCCGGCGGCGATGCGCCGCAAGCGCCTGTCGGACCGCACGGGTGCCGGCCTGGATCCGTGCGCCGCGATACAGACCCGGATCGATCTGGCCCCGGGGCAGGCGCGCGAGATCGTATTCGTCTTCGGCGCGGCGCGCGACGCCGACGAGGCGCGGCATTGCATCCAGCGCTTCGGCGGACGCGCGGGGGCGCGCCAGGCACTGGAAGCGGTGTGGGAGCACTGGAACCGCACCCTGGGCGCGGTGCGCGTCGAGACCCCGGACGCCGCGCTGGACGTGCTGGCCAACGGCTGGCTGGTCTACCAGACGCTCTCGTGCCGGCTGTGGGGCCGCAGCGGCTATTACCAGTCCGGCGGTGCCTACGGTTTCCGCGACCAGTTGCAGGACACCCTGGCGCTGCTCCACGCAACACCGTGGCTCGCCCGCGAGCAGCTGATCCGCTGCGCCGAGCGCCAGTTCCCCCAGGGCGACGTGCAGCACTGGTGGCATCCGCCCGAGGGGCAAGGCGTGCGCACCCATTTCTCGGACGACTACCTGTGGTTGCCGTATGCCACCTGCCGCTACGTCCGTGCGACCGGCGATACGGGCGTGCTCGACGAGTCGCTCCATTTCCTGGAAGGCCGCGAACTGAACCCGCTCGAGGAAGCCTACTACGACCAGCCGCAACGCTCGCCCGAAGCGGCGAGCCTGTACGAGCACTGCGTGCGTGCCATCAGGCACGGCCTGCGATTCGGCGCGCATGAACTGCCGCTGATCGGCTGCGGCGACTGGAACGACGGCATGAACCTGGTCGGTCGCGAGGGCAAGGGCGAGAGCGTGTGGCTGGCGTGGTTCCTGTACGAGAACCTCGAGCTGTTCGCGGCCCTGGCGCACGAGCGCAACGACCACGACTTTGCGTCAGAGTGCAGCGGCCACGCGGCGCGGCTGCGCGGCAGCATCGAGGCCCAGGCCTGGGACGGCGCCTGGTACCGGCGCGCGTACTTCGACGACGGTACTCCTCTCGGTTCGTCCACGAACGACGAATGCCAGATCGATTCGATCAGCCAGAGCTGGGCGGTCATCTCCGGCGGCGGCGACCCCGTGCGCTCGCGCCTCGCGATGACGGCGGTGGACCAGCGCCTGGTGCGGCGCGATGCCCGATTGATCCAGCTGCTCGACCCGCCGTTCGATCGATCGGCGCTCGAGCCCGGCTACATCAAGGGCTACGTGCCCGGCATCCGCGAGAACGGCGGCCAATACACCCATGCGGCGATCTGGACCACGATGGCGTTTGCCATGCAGGGGGAGCGGGAGCGCGCGTGGGAACTGTTCGCCATGATCAATCCGGTCAATCACGGCAGCACACCGGATGCCATCCAGCGCTACAAGGTCGAGCCCTACGTGATGTGCGCCGACATCTACGCGGCGACGCCACACACCGGCCGCGGCGGCTGGACCTGGTACACGGGCGCGGCGGGCTGGATGTACCAGCTGACCGTGGAGACGCTGCTGGGCCTGCGACTGGAAGTGGACCATCTGTGCATCGCACCGTGCATCCCGGCGCATTGGGACGCCTACACCATCCACTACCGCTACCGCGAGACCTTCTATCGCATCGACATCAGGCGCGTCGGCGCAGCGCCCGGGCAGGTTATCCGCGTGGAGGTGGATGGCGCGGAGATCGACGGCGCCGGTCTGGAAGGAGCCGGCCGTGGCCGCTTCGCGCTGGTGGACGACCGCCAGGCGCACCATGTCGAGGTGCACCTGGGCTGACGCGCGTCGTCATGCCGCGAGCCACTTGCGGATCCGGCCATACACCGCGGCCCGGCCGAGCAGGTCGAAGTGGCTCGTGTCGCCGGCGATCCACTGGTGCGACTTCGGGAACGCCAGCGCGAAGCGCGCGTCGCGATGCTGCCCGAGTGCGCTCGGCACGGGCACGAGGCCGTCCCCGAGCACCCGGTCGCGCAGCGGCGCTTTCGCGCCTCCGATCGTTCCCGCGATCGCGTAGCACCGCACATCCGGCGGCAGCGGCAAGGGGCGGCGCGGATCGTTGCCGTGCGCGAAGCGGTCGCGCCCCTGCCAGTCCTCGTCGTGCACGCTGCCGTGACGCAGATCGGTAATGCCGGCGCTGCGAATCCGTCCGAGGCGCTCCAGGGGCGCCATGTAGGGCGTCTTCCCGAGCACGGTGTCGATCCAGTGCCCGCCGCGCTCGAGCGGCGCGCCGTGATGCGGGGTGCCGAGAAAGACGATCTTGCGCAGCGCCTGCGGCCACGCGTGACCCGCGCCCGTGGCCACATCGAGCGCACTGCGCGTGACCAGGCCACCCATGCTGTGCGCCAGGATGACGAGTTCCCGGAGCGGCACCGGCCAGGCAGCGACGAAGGCTTCGAGCGCATCGGCGAATGCACGACCGTTGGTCGAAATGTGCAGCCCGGTGTTGTAGTGCAGATAGACGGGCGTGTAGCCGAGGTCCTGCGCCAGCGCGGCCCCGTGGTCATGGCCGTCGCGCGTCCACTGCAGATCGTTCATGCAGAGGCCATGCACGAGCACGAGCAGCTTCGCGCTCGCGTTCGGCATCGCGGCGGCGAGTCCCGCGCGGCTGGGCGCGAGAGGCTTGCCTTCACGGCGTATGCGCATCGTGATCGCGAGCGGGTTTTCCGTCGCGGCCAGGTAGTCGCCGAGCACACCGTTCACCACGGCCACCAGGCGTTCGCGCGCCGGCGTCGACTCCATCTCCTCGAGCGCGGAGGGCACCGCGCGCAGCGCGAGGTCGAGGCTGCCGCCCACCGCGCGCGTGACGCCACGGATGCTCTGGTAAACCAGCCCGGTGATGCCATTCACCGCGCCACCGACGATCGGGCCGCCCAGCTTCGTCGGCGTGCGCGCGATGTTGGCGTGAATCGCCTCGACCAGCCCGGTGAGGCCCGACGTGGCGTCGATCGCCAGACGGCTTGCGCCGCGAAGATCCGAGACGTGATTGCCTTGCGCCTTGCTCATGGATGATCCCCTGGTTGCATGAATCCGCTGCCCGGGCGCCCCGCCAAACCGGCGCATGGCCCGACACCGCCACGAAGAATCCTTCCGAATCCTGGAGCAATCAACCCAACTCGTCGCGACATATGGCAGGCGGTGCTGTCCGGGCGCGAGTTGACAGGCCTCGGCTTCGGCGCGATCGTGACACCCCGCTAGGATCTCCGGGAGTGCGTTATGAGCCACACACTCTGGATCGCCACACGCAAGGGCGCGTTCGCGTTGCGCAGCGATGCCGCCCGGCGCAGCTGGAAGTTGAGCGGCCCGCAGTTCCTGGGGCATATCGTCCACCACATCGTGCAGGACCCGCGTGATCCCAAGGTGGTCCTGATGGCCGCGAAGACGGGGCACCTCGGTCCGACGATGTATCGCTCGACGGATCGCGGGCGCAAGTGGGCGGAAGTGAAACAGCCGCCGGCGTTTCGCACCGCCACTGACGGCGCGGCGAGCCGCGCCGTGGAGGCGGTGTTCTGGCTGACGCCCGGAAACCCGGAGGAGCCCGGCGCGTGGTACGCGGGCACGATTCCGGCGGGCCTGTTCCGCTCGGAGGACGGTGGCGATCGCTGGGAGCCGGTGGCAGGCTTCAACGATCATCCGCTGCGCGCGCAATGGGCGCCGGGCATGGGCACGCCGGGCGGCGAGATCCTGCACTCCATCCTCGTCGATCCGCGCGATGCGCGGCACCTGTATATCGGCATTTCGATTGGCGGGATCTTCGAATCCACCGACGGCGGCCAGGACTGGAAACCGCTGAACAAGGGCGTGGAAGCGGATTTCATTCCGGATCCCTCCGTCGAGTTCGGTCACGACCCGCACTGCGTGGCGCTGCATCCCTTGCATCCCGATCGGCTGTATCACCAGAACCACTGCGGCATCTACCGCATTGATCGTCCCGCGCGGGAATGGCAGCGTATCGGCAGGGCCATGCCCAGGCGCATCGGCGATATCGGCTTCCCCATCGTGCTGCATCCCCGCGACCCGGATACCGCGTGGGTGTTCCCCATGGACGGCACCACCGTCTGGCCGCGAACCTCCATCGCCGGGAAGCCGGCGGTGTACGTGACACGCAACGGCGGCAGTAGCTGGCAGCGCCAGGACAAGGGCCTGCCCGCCGCGCAGGCCTGGTTCACGGTGTATCGCCAGGCCATGTGCGCCGATATGCAGCAACGCGTCGGGGTCTATTTCGGCACGACGCAAGGGGAGGTATGGGCGAGCAGCAATGAAGGCGACTCATGGCGGAGCATCGCGCGCAACCTGCCGCAGATTCATGCGGTCACGCACGCGGCATGAACCGACACTTCTGACCCACCCTCGCGCGGCCATGTCCTGCACCGTCAGAATCGCCAGCCCCCTGCG
Organism: Gammaproteobacteria bacterium; assembly: GCA_016718385.1. GTDB lineage: Bacteria > Pseudomonadota > Gammaproteobacteria > Pseudomonadales > UBA5518 > UBA5518. The sequence goes on along the minus strand of JADKDK010000001.1, from coordinate 890,813 downwards.
CTCCTACACCGCAGGCGCCGCGGTAGTGCCTGCCACCGGCGACTCGGTGACAGAGGTGCTCGCCGACCTGGAACAGCGCTTTCCCGGGATGCGCTTTCGCATGATCGACGAGCAGCATCGCATCCGCCGCCACATCCGCCTGTTCGTGAACACCACTGAAGTGACGGCGCTGTCGCAACCCGTGGGCAACGGCGACACGGTGCACCTGATCTGCGCCCTGAGCGGAGGCTGAGGTGAGCCTGTCGCCCGCCGAAGTGGCCCGCTACAGCCGCCATCTCGCGCTGCGCGAGATCGGCGTCGCGGGGCAGGCGAAAATCAGGGCCGCGAAAGTGCTGGTCATCGGCGCCGGCGGCCTGGGCTCGCCGTCGCTCCTCTACCTCGCCGCGGCGGGCGTGGGTACGATCGGCATCGTCGATTTCGATGTGGTCGATATCTCCAATCTCCAGCGCCAGCTGCTGTTCGACACCGCCAGCGTGGGCGAACCCAAGGCCGATGCAGCGGCACGGCGCCTGCGTGCGCTGAATCCCGGGATCGACGTGATCGTGCATCGCGTCGAACTGCGCGCGAGCAACGTGATCGGGATTGTCGCGGATTACGATGTCGTGCTCGATGGCACGGATCGCTTCGGCACGCGTTATCTCGTCAACGATGCCTGCGTAATCCTCGGCAAACCACTGGTGTCCGCCGCCATTCATCGCTTCGAAGGCCAGGCACTGAGCTGTATTCCCGGTCGCGGTCCGTGCTATCGCTGCCTCTTCCCCGAGCCGCCTGCCGACGGGCTGGTGCCCAATTGCGCGCAGGCCGGCGTGCTGGGTGTATTGCCCGGGGTGCTCGGCACGATCCAGGCGACGGAAGCGATCAAGATCATCACGGGCACCGGAGAGCCGCTGGTCGGGCGCTTGCTCACGTATGACGCGCTCGAGATGCGCTTCGATGAATTCCGGTTCGCACGCCGCGAGGACTGTGCGGTGTGCGGCTCCGATCCCGCCATCTCTGCGCCGCAGGATGCGCCGCAACCTTGCAGCGTCTCATCGCCCGAATCGGCTCGCTACCTGTCGGCACGCCAACTGCAGGCGGTGCTCGACGATCCCTCGCTGGTGCTCGTGGACGTGCGCGAGCCGCATGAATTCGAGGCCGGTTTCCTGCCAGGCGCGCTGAACATTCCCCTGGCACAACTCGCCGATCGTCTGCTCGAGCTACCACCATTGCGCACGCCGGTATTTGTCTGCCGCAGTGGCACCCGCAGCCTCGCCGCATGCACGCTCGCCTCGCAAGCGGGCATCCAGTCCCCGGCGCACCTCGCAGGCGGCCTGCTGGCGTGGGTGCAGGAGGTGGATGATTCGCTCTTCGTGGTCTGAACAAGACAGCGATGCGGTATCCTGTGTTCGACAACAGGAGAGCGCGATGGCCATACGGATACTCAAACGATTCTTCGAGACGACCGACCAGGTGCTGGACGACATCAAGCGCACGGGCTTCTGGCCGACGACGCTGATCGCGCCCGCCTCCCCGGAGCTGCCGCTGCACTGGCATGACTGCGAGGTTCACACCTACGTCATCGCGGGATCGACGTGGACACTGGATGGCGTGACCGGCGAGCGCGTCGCGATGGAACCCGGCGACAAGCTGGTCATTCCGGCCGGGGTGCTTCACGCGGAGGGAGATACGCCCGCGCCCGTCACCTACATCGTGGCACTCCCCGAGCCGCGGCCGTTCGGCGAATTCCTGACCTTGCTGCCACCCGAGACCGCGCCGGCGTCTGTCGGCTGACTGTTGCCGACAATGCACGGCGGGCTCGCAACTCAATTGCTGTCCCACATCACGTTGCATTTTTCCTGCACCGCTGCCTCGAGCAATTCGATCAGCGGCAACGCGCGATTGCGCAGACTTACGGCAGGTTCTTCATCCTCGTCTTCCGCCGCTTCCTCCGGCGCGGGCAGCTGTTTGCCCGGCGAGACCGCCGCCTCGAGACGTTCGAGCGCCGGTCGGACTTCATCCGCAAGCAGGGCGCCCGGCACCGTGCCACTGTGTCCCATCAATTCCAGCAGTCGGACCGCCACGTCGCCGAACATGGTTATGTGCGCGTACGCCGGGCAGGAAAAGGTGACCAACATGATGACTTCCTCCCTGAGGATGACATTCCGGGTAACCAGGCCGTGCCGATTATCATCCCGGGCCTAACGAAGCAGTAAAGAGACCCTGTCCAGCGCCGAGAGGATGCGATCGTGGATCGAGGCACCGCGATTGCTCTCTCCAGCAAGAACCGCCGTATGCGCCGCGCACAGATTCTCGGCATCGCGCCAGCAATCCGCGAGTTCCTCGGCCCAGTCCCTGAAATCCTGGCCCGCCCCTTTGCGCTTCTTCAATGCCTGGACCAAAGTTGGATGAAAAAACAGGATGTCCGGATAACCCAGCATTCGCACAGGCAGCGGCAGACGCGAATACATCAGCGTGTCATCGACATGAATCGTCTGCGACGCGCGATGCAGCACCAGCACGGACGAGAAATGCACATTCTCGTTTGCCGATATGAAGTCGACGCCACGCGGTACGGAAAATTCGAAATCCTCCTCGAACATTTGGTGCAGACGGGGCTGCTCGGTGCGTGTTTTCTGCCACGGAAGATCGGGGAAGCGCGCCAGGTGGCGGGCCGTTCCATAGAGCTTTGCCCCGGGATACCGCTGGTGCATCGCACGGACGTGAACGGTGTGGAAGGGGTGCAGGTTCAGTATGGCCTCCACGTCCTCGCCCCCGTTGGTGAGTGCGTCGATTTCGCGCTGTACTGCGTCGCTGAGCGTATAGGAGTCGAGAAAGACGAACCTGCCGTTCGCACGCCGGACCAGTGAAGCATGGGTGCCGATATCGATCAGTCCGCCGATCCTGAACGATCCACGGATATTGAGAAAATCGTCCGCAACCCTTTCTACGGATGTCCGCACATGAGAATCCTCTAACGCTGCTGACCAGAAGTTCAACCTACCATGCCGCGGGCAGCCGTGCCGGACCACGCAGGATCGCTCCCCGCGGCCGAGCGGCGTCCACGTCGAGCAGATGCAGGTCCGGAAGGCGTTCCATCAGCACGTCGAGTGCAACAGTCAGCTGACGACGGGCCAGATGCATGCCCGGGCACAGGCGCGGGCCCGGACCGAAGCTGAGCAGCTTCTTCCCGCTGTCGCGCTCGAGGTCGAAGCGATCCGGGTCGTCGAATACCGCGGGATCACGATTGGCCGCGGCGATCGCAAACAGGCAGAACGTCGCGGGTGGAATCCCGACGCCAAAAAACTCCACCGGCCGGGGAGCGGACAGCCGCGGCAGCACCGCCACCGGCGTCTCCCAACGCAGCAGTTCCTCGATGGCATTGCCGCGCTGCGCCGGCGCCGCGAGCAGGCATTCCCAACGCTCGCGCTCGCTCAGCAGTGCATACAACAGGTTGCCCAGCGCGTCGGTCGTGGTGGATGCGCCGGCGCTGAACAGCAGCCGGATGTGCGCCAGGATCTCCTCGTCCGTCAGGTGGTGGCCGTCGGCATCGGCCATCACCAGCGCGGAAACGACGTCGTCGCGCGGTTCGCGCCGCCGCTGCGCGATGATCGGTTGCAGGTAGTCGGTGATCTGTGCCGCGCAACGCCGTGAATGCTCCGGATCGCGAGGGTACTCCAGGAAGCCCACCGCCCAATCACGGAACACATCCTCCCGGTGAGCAGGAATTCCCAGCATGCGGCTTATCACCAGGAATGCCACGCGGTGCGTGAAGGACGCCGCCAGATCGGCCTGCCGCGTGCCCGCGAGGCGATCGACCAGTTCGTGCGCGATGCGCGCCAGACCCTCCTGCTCCATCGCATCCACGGCGCGCGAGCGAAAGGCCGGCGTGGCCAGCCGGCGATAGAGTCGATGCTGCTCATCCTCCATGGTCTGGAAAGTCACGCCCTGCACCGGCTCGATCGTGATGCGGTAGGCATCGGCCGGCGGAAAGCGCTCGTTGTCGCGGAATGCCTCGGCGAGGGCCTGATGCCCCGTGATGAGTATCGCGGGCTGTCCGGCGAAAAGCGCGTGGCTCACCGGAGCCCGCGCGCGGATCGACGCCAACTCCCGGTGCAGGCGCTCGCCTTCAAAGACCTCGACCGCGAAATCAGCCAACCTGTGCAACCCCCCGATGCCCCGCCCCCCCTTGGCGCCGGCAATGGTAGCCGCGCCGACAGGATCGCGCGCCTGCCTGAATCCGCCACGCAACCGTAGCGCTCACCCTTGCGGTGCCCCCGGAGGCTCGAGCTTGTCCTGCGTCCGGTGCTCGAAGTCGCTGGCATCGTGGCGTTCGTGCAGCTGGCCAGCCGGATCGCCCCAGGTGCAGTTGACCATGCGCCCGCGCCGCGCCGCGGGACGCCGGGCGATGAGCTCGGCCCAGCGGTTGACATGGGTGTAGGACTGCACGTCGAGGAACTCGCCGCCGCCGTAGAGCATGCCCTTCACGAGCGCGCCATACCACGGCCAGATTGCCATGTCGGCAATGGTGTACACCGCTCCCGCCACGTACTCGTTATGCGCCAGCTGGCGGTCCAGCACGTCGAGCTGGCGCTTGACCTCCATGGTGAAGCGATCGATCGCATACTCGATCTTCGTGGGTGCGTAGGCATAGAAGTGCCCGAAGCCGCCGCCGAGATAGGGCGTGCTCGCCATCTGCCAGAAGAGCCACGACAGGCACTCCGCCCGCTCGGTCGGTGTTCCCGGCAGGAAGGCGTCGAATTTCTCGGCCAGGTAGAGCAGGATAGCGCCGGACTCGAACACACGCGTCGGCGTGGCGGTGCTGCGATCGAGCAGTGCCGGGATCTTGGAGTTCGGGTTCAGCGCGACGAATCCGCTGCCGAACTGCTCGCCGTCGAGGATCCTGACCGGCCAGGCGTCGTACTCCGCGCCCCGGTGCCCCAGCGCCAGCAGCTCCTCGAGCATGACCGTGACCTTGATCCCGTTGGGCGTGGCGAGCGAATAGAGCTGCAGCGGGTGCCGGCCGACGGGCAGCCCCCTCTCATGGGTAGCCCCCGCAATGGGGCGATTGATGCTCGCGAAGGGGTTCGCCGCGTCCTTGTTCCAGGTCCAGACGGTCGGTGGGGTGTAAGCGGACTCATCGGCCACGCGGGATCTCCTTTTGCCGGGGGTTCAGGCAGTGAATGTGTCAGAAGTCCATGCAGAAATCCACGCCAAGCGGATACCTGCGTCGAGGCCCAGAGTGACCTTCGCCGACAAATTCCTGATTGCACAACTGCCGGGGCGCGTTCGTCCCCGGCCCGAAGCGTCCCGGGCCCTGTCCCGGCGTGCAACTCCGGCAGTCACTTCTGTGCAATTGTTTGCGGAATCGCAACTCGGCCCGGGGGATCATGGTCTACTGGAGACAAGCCCATCCGGGGTATCCCGGGCTCGATTCCGCGCCGTTACCGAAAGAGGAAATGCTCGATGAAGAAACTTTGGACCAGCCTCGTCATCGCCACCGTGCTGCCACTGGGCGGGTGCGCCAATATGGACCAGACGCAACATGACACCGCCAAGGGCGCGGGGATCGGCGCAGCCGCGGGCGCGGTACTCGGCGCCGCGCTGGGTGGCTCGCGCGAAGGCGCCGCCACGGGTGCGGCCGTTGGCGCGGTGGGCGGCGCGATCGCCGGAAACGTCTGGTCGAAGAAGATGCAGCGCCAGAAGGAACAGATGGAGGCCGCCACCGCCGGCACCGGCGTGACGGTGTCGCAGACCGGGGACAACCGCTTGAAGCTGGATATTCCCAGCGACGTCTCCTTCGACACCAACCGCTACGAAATCAAGCCCGACTTCCGCTCGGTGCTCGACCAGTTCGCCAACAGCCTGCAGCAGAACCCGGGCACCCGGGTCACCATCATCGGCCACACCGACAGCACCGGCAACGATGCCATCAACAACCCGCTGTCGGTAAACCGGGCCGCGAGCACGCGCGATTACCTCTCGGCGCGCGGCGTGGCGATGAACCGGATCAGCATCGATGGGCGCGGTTCGCGCGAACCGGTAGCGAGCAACGACACCACGGACGGACGCTCGCGCAACCGGCGCGTGGAGATCTTCGTGGCCGAACCCGAAGCAGCCGCGTACTGATTACCGTGCTGGCCTCGAAGCCGGGTGGGGGCAGGCCATGAAAACGGGGGGCCGGGTCGTTACTGGCGTACTGGTGCTGCTTGTCTGCGGCTGTGCGACGCCCCCTGCGCCGACGCCGAGCTCGATCCGGGACGAAGTGGCGAAGGTGCGCGAGGATTGCAGGGTGAAATGGGCGTCCGGCCGGTTCGCCGGGTTGTATGAATCCACTGAAAAATGCGTGAACCCCGGCCTGGACGCCCTCTACCGCAAATACGGATACCCCTATTCCGATCTGGTCGAACTGTCCGGAGCCTACCGCCTGAAGGTCTCGCGGGCGATAGACGACAACGCATTGGACTACGAGGACGGCACTTTGCTCATGACCCAGTTGGGCGTCGCGATGGCCCACGAAGAACAGGAGCGCGAGTCGATGAGCGCAGAGCAGCGCGCCGCCGCGGCCCGCGACAACGCACATATTCTTCGCGGCATGGCCAGCTACCAGACCGTGGTTGCGCCAAAGACACCCCCGCTGTTGATCTGCACCACGACGGCAACGGGCGACACCGCCTGCCATTAGCCTCGATGTCACGCCGCGAGCCGGCTAACGCGGTGTCGCGAATTTCGGCCGCTATCCACATCCGCTCCCAGAGATTGTCACTCCCGCCCTGCTCTAGGAGCAACATCAGTGCCTGCTTCCTTGCCTCACTCCCGCTGATGGAACCGGGCTCGGCGACGAGCGCAATGTCGAGCAGGTGAAGCGCCTCGAGGGGATTGCCCGCCGCGACGAATTCCCGCGATTTCTCGACCAGCCTCTCGGCGCCGCCAGCGAGCTCGCAAATGGCTGGAGCGACCGAGGAAGCCGGAACCCCGTAGAGTTCCGTGGTTCCCCGTGACGGATCGAACCAGCCGCTGTATTCATGCCAGATGGCCCGCACATTCCAGGACACCTTGCCATACTCCTCTGTCAACGCGAGCCCGGGTGGCGTCCTGATTTCCCGCATCAGCGTGCGCACGTCGACGCCGGCGTTCATGCCCTCGATGGTTCGATCGTGGACCCACTGCACCGAATCGACGATCCGGGCGAGCTCCCGCTGGATATGTCCGGCGCCGCGGATATCTTCGTGGCCCGTCAGGATCTGTTCCGGGTTCAGCGACTGCACCGTTTTGACGGAAGCGACGAACTGCAGCGCCGAGCGCGGCTTGTCAGCGCGCATCGTGTTCAGGTTGGGATGATTGCCGAACAGCGGGCCAAAGAGATTGCCCACGATCGCGATCCTTTCGCGGGGCAGCCAGACGATGACCGCCGAGCGCGTCTCGCCGCCAGGCGTCCAGATGATCTCGAAGCGCCGTCCACCCAGTTCAAAGGCATGAAACCCGTCGATCAGGATATCCGGCGCCACCTCCCGCGTCGGCATCACATCGTCCACCGAACCGGTCATCCCGCCGAAGATCCTTGTCGACCCGCGCCGGTAATGCGCCATCAGGGCTTCGCCGTACTGCCTGTCCTCGGGGTAATTGCGATGGGCGATCACCCGATTTTCATCGGTCTTGTAGACCTCGAGCCCGCCAAACTGATTGGCGTGGCTCTGGGTGAGCACGATGTGGCGGATTGGCCCGCTCGACACCCTGCTGAACAGTTCACGTCCCCGACGGGCGTCACCCAGGGTTCCGGCATTGACCAGAACATCGCCCTCGGAGGTGGTGATCAGATAGCTGTTGCCAATACCCCGACTCTCATAGATGCCCGGAGCGCGCTCGATGGCTTCAGTCTGGCCCTTGCCGGACTGCACCATGTCCGCCACCTTGAGTCCTTCGCAGGAGATGCTCCCGGCAGATTCCGTCATGGTCCCTATCCTGTGTGTCAGTCGCGAACCCGGTGCTCGTTGCGATGCAACGCCTCCGAGCCCATTATCGGACGTTCACGATGCGTGCACGCACGCGTTGTACTGCAGTTCGACTGACAAGAATACTCGAGGGTTTCCCCATGACATTCGATGAAATCGTCAACGCCGCGCGCGAAGCCACCGGCGTGCCCGACCCGGACAAGGACAGCTGGCAGGAAGGATTGCAGATACTGTTGCGCGACCATGCCAGGGCCGACATTCTCACCGAAAAGGGACAGGCGATCCTGAAGCGCCGTTATGTGAACGCGCTGAGCACACGCATGCGGGTGGACGACTACATCCGCAGGAATCCGGCGGTTCTGGATGCGCCGGTCGAACGTCCGGTATTCATCCTCGGCATGGTCCGCACCGGCACCACCATGGCCAGCTATCTGATGGACTCCGACCCGGCCACGCGCTCGCTGCTGCGCTGGGAGGCCTACAACATTGCGCCTCCTGCCGCCCCGGGCATGACGCGCACCGACGAGCGCTGTCTGGCCGAGAAGGCCACGGACGAGCAGATGATCAAGGGCAATCCCGAGGGCGTGGCCACGCATTTCGAACCGGCCGACGGTCCGAGCGAATGCGTTCACCTGCTGGCGCAGGACTTCCGCTCCATGATGTTCACCGCGCTGTCGACGACACCGGTCTACGCCGACTGGATCCTGCACTGCGACATGAGCTCGGCCTTCGAGCATCGCAAGCGCGCGCTCCAGGTGCTGCAATCGACCAACCCGGGCCGCTGGGTGCTGAAGATGCCGTCGGATTCCGTGTTCATTCCCTGGATCTTCAGGACCTTTCCCGATGCCAGGGTGATCTGGACCCACCGCGACCCCTATGCCGCCTTTGCCAGTTCCTTCAGCATGCGCGGCAAGTCGCGGCTGATCTTCAACAGGCACATGGATCCCGATTACATGCGGTGCAAATGGCCGCTGCAGTTGTCACTACACCTGCGCCGACCGCTGGAGCTGGCACGGGAGCGACCGAACGCCATCTACCACCTTTACTACGACGACATGATGGCCGACCCCATCGGCCAGATGAAACAGGTCTATGGCTGGCTCGGAGATGCCTGGACCGCGGCAGCAGAGTCCGGCATGAAGAAGTGGCTGGACGACAATCCGCAGGGGCGTTTTGGCAAGCACAGCTACTCGCTGAGCGAATGGGGATTCACCAGGAAGGAACTGGAGCCGTATTTTGCGGACTACCTGCGAGTCCACCCTGTTTGCCACTGGCAGGGAGGCCTGATCCATCACCCGCGGAGCTTGTCACTCGGGCAGGTCTTCGGCGCCCCGGCCCCAGGGGCTGACACTGCTGGAGCCGGGAAATTTCCCGCCGCTGACTTCGTCGCGCATCAGCCACCACGGCCCGCCGTCCCGCGGCTCGCCGAACACGCGCCTGTCACCCTGTTTCCGCCTGTCTTCCCGTGCCGCTACCGCGCTTGCCGAGCTTCGCCTCTGTGCGCGTCGATCAAGACCACTGCGAGGGTCATCGACCATTTTTTTGCTCTCCGCGGTGATTCACGTGAGGATCAAAAAAAGCATCTGCCCGGAAGCATCTTTCAGGCCACGGAACGAAAAGTCTTTAGGAAACAGCGTGGCTTGCAACCCGCCGACGGTGGAAGCCAGTTCGCGCGCGGGCCAACTGTAAAGCTTTCCGACACGCCTGCCCCGACCTCAGTGTGGATCCGCGACGGATAGCAGTCGCGACGCGGCGCTTCCCGGGCGCCCCGGCATTCAGGAACGCGAGCGGAAACCGTCTGCGCGGATCACGCCGCGCCCCGCGATGAGCGGCAGGTCGAGGGCCGAGAGAATGCCGGGCGGCGCCGCGCACACCGCGGGTATCGCGTTGAATACACGCATGCCGGTGGCAAGGCAACCGCCGCCGTTGCCATCGCCCGTGTCCGCGTCGGAGAAGACCGTCTCCTGGACAATGTTGGGGCGGCCGATGATCTCGACGCGGTTGGCGTGAACCTCGTCCAGTCGTGGCCGCGGCCAGTCGGGGGCCGCATCCGGGTAGAGGCGGTGGACGTGGTCGATGATGATGCGCGGACGGCCGTCGACGATGCCCTGCAGCTCGATGCGATGGGCGGCGGTTTCGCCCGGGAGGACCCTGCCGTGCTCGAACTCGACGGCGCGCGTCCCGGTCCAGCGCGAGTAGTTCTCCTGTGTGCGCTCGATGTGCACGCCGACAGCCTCGGCGATCATGTACAGCGGCCCGCCCCAGATCCCCGTCATCATGCCGGGATTTGCCTCGAGCGGTGGCGTCTCTTCCATCTTCGAGTAGAGTCCCATGAAGCGCAGGCTGCGCCTGGTCGGGGTAGCTGCCACCGTCGATGAATTCGGTCGTGCGCACGCTCTCGACCTGGCCGCACAATCCCAGCAGCGTCATCGGGAACAGGTCGTTCGCGAAGCCCGGGTCGATGCCGTTGCTGAAGAAGCTGGTCCCGCCCGCCGCGCACGCCTGCGCGATCCGCTCGCGCAACGCAGCGGGAATCAGCGGGGGGTAATGGAAGATGCCCATGCTCGTGTCGACGACATTCTTGCCGGCGCGCAGCGCCGTCTCGATGTTCGCCATGTTGGCGTCGGCCTGCATCATGTTGGGTCCGAAGTAGGCGACCGCGTCGGCCTCCCGCGCCAGCACGCTGTTCGCGTCGCGCGTGGCGACGATGCCCGTGCGCGGCCCACCCACGATCTCGCTCACGTCGCGGCCGTCCTTCGCCGGATCGTGGACCACGACACCCGCGACTTCGAACGCCGGATGGCCGAGCAGGCTCTTCAGCACCGCCTTCCCGACGAAGCCCGTTCCCCAGACGATCACGCGATGCATGCCGAAGACCTCCTCAGTTCGAGGCAGCGAGGATAACGCCCCCGTTTGCTCGCAGCCAAGCGCGCTTCGCACACCTCTACTGAACCGATACGGCTGCAGGCTCGTACTGCCGACGTAGCGCAAGGGCTCGAGGTTGCCGTGCGGCTCAACCGTGGTAAGCTCGGCCGGTACGTATACGTTGTCTAAAAGAGGGATTCCGAATGTTCAATTCATCAAAGCCACTGATGCTCGCCGCCGCAATCGCCATGGCGTCGATCGCGATATCGGGCCCGGCCAGTGCTGATGCCAATGCGATGTCCAACCAGTTCTGGTGGCCTGAACGGCTCGACCTCAAACCGCTGCGCCAGCATGCCGCCGAGTCCAACCCGATGGGGGATCAGTTCGACTACGCCGCAGAGTTCAAGAAACTCGATCTCGATGCCGTGAAAAAGGACATCGCGGCACTGATGACGCAGTCCCAACCGTGGTGGCCGGCGGACTATGGCCATTACGGACCGTTCTTCATTCGCATGGCCTGGCACAGCGCGGGGACCTATCGCGTGGCTGACGGGCGCGGCGGTGCCGATGGCGGTCAGCAGCGCTTCGAACCGCTGAACAGCTGGCCTGACAACGTCAGCCTGGACAAGGCGCGCCGCCTGCTGTGGCCGATCAAGCAGAAGTACGGTCGCCAGATCTCGTGGGCCGACCTGATGGTGCTGACGGGCAACGTCGCGCTGGAATCCATGGGCTTCAAGACCTTCGGCTTCGCCGGCGGACGCGAGGACGACTGGGAGGCCGACATGGTGTACTGGGGTCCCGAGAGCAAGTGGCTCGAGGACAAGCGTTACAGCGGCGATCGACAGCTCGAACGCCCCCTTGCCGCGGTCCAGATGGGCCTGATCTATGTCAATCCGGAAGGCCCCAACGGCAACCCGGATCCACTCGCGGCAGCACGCGACATCCGTGAAACCTTCGGCCGCATGGCGATGAACGACGAAGAGACCGTCGCCCTGATCGCCGGTGGCCACACCTTCGGCAAGGCGCACGGCGCGCACGCCCCGGCGAAGTGCCTCGGTCCGGAGCCCGCCGCTGCCGGCCTCGAGCAGCAGGGCCTGGGCTGGGAAAACAAGTGCGGCAAGGGCAACGCCGAGGACACCATCACCAGTGGCCTGGAAGGCGCATGGACCACCAACCCGATTGCCTGGACCAGCCAGTATCTCGACAACCTGTTCATGTTCGAGTGGGTGCAGACCAAGAGCCCCGCGGGAGCGATCCAGTGGGTGCCCAGCGGCAACAACGCGGCCAATACCGTGATGGACGCGCACGATCCGTCCAAGCGTCATGCGCCGATCATGTTCACGACGGACCTCTCGCTCAAGTTCGACCCGGAATATCGCAAGATTTCCGAGCGCTTTCGCAAGGATCCGCAGGAGTTCGCCGATGCCTTTGCGCGCGCGTGGTTCAAGCTGACGCACCGCGACATGGGTCCGCGCTCGCGCTATCTCGGCTCGGCCGTGCCCGCGGAACAGCTGATCTGGCAGGATCCGGTCCCGGCCGTCGATCATGAGCTGATCAACGCCGACGATGTCGCCCAGCTGAAGTCGAAGATCCTCGACTCCGGCCTGAGCACCTCCGACCTGGTCCGCACCGCCTGGGCGTCCGCCGCGACCTTCCGCGGCAGCGATATGCGCGGCGGAGCCAACGGAGCGCGCATTCGCCTCGAGCCGCAACGCAGCTGGGAAGCCAACGATCCGAAGGCACTGGCGCAGGCGCTCGAGGCGCTGGAGAGCGTGCAGAAGGCCTTCAACCGCGCACAGAAAGGCGGCAAGAAGGTGTCCCTGGCGGACGTGATCGTCCTGGGCGGCGCGGCGGCCATCGAGCAGGCGGCGAAGAAGGCCGGACACGACGTCCAGGTTCCCTTCACGCCGGGACGCACCGACGCCTCGCAGGCGCAGACCGACGTGAGTTCCTTCGCGGTGCTCGAACCGACCGCCGACGGGTTCCGCAACTACTTCGGCAAGGACAACCGTCTGTCACCGGCCGAAATGCTGGTGGAACGTGCGAACCTGCTGACCCTGACAGTGCCGGAGATGACCGTGCTGGTCGGTGGCATGCGAGCCCTGGGTGCCAACGCCGGAGGAGCCACACACGGCGTCTTCACCGATCGCCCCGGCACCCTGAGCAACGACTTCTTCGTGAACCTGCTGGACATGTCCACGAAGTGGGCGAAGTCGTCCCAGTCCGAGGGCGTCTACGAGGGAGTCGATCGCCAGACGGGCAAGCTCGAGTGGACGGCCACCCCGGTCGATCTCGTGTTCGGTTCGCATTCCGAGCTGCGCGCGGTCGCGGAAGTCTATGCCGCCGACGACGCGGGCGAGAAGTTCGTGCGCGACTTCGTCGCTGCATGGACGAAGGTCATGAACCTCGACCGCGCCTGAGGCGTGAGACGGGCGGAACAAAGGCCCGAATGAAGTACGGCGGCGGGGACCTGCCCGCCGCCGTCTCACTGTTCAGCCCAACATTGCCCCGAGCCGACCGCGGATGATCGCCTCGGCCTCGGCGACGATGCGCGTGATCAGTTCCTTGCAGCTCGGGATATCGTGGATCAGGCCCTGGACCATGCCGGCCCAGAAGATGCCCTTCGACAGGTCCCCGGTCCTGAGCAATTCGGCTCCCGCCTTGCCCGAGACGAGCTCGCGCACGGCATCGAACGTGGCGCCCGGCTCGCGCAGCCGGCGGACCACCTCGTCCGACACCTCGTTCCTGCCCACGCGGGCCGTATTGTGGAGGCTGCGGAAGATCAGGTTGGTGCCGCGCTCGTCGTTCTCGACATACTTCTGCTTCACGTTGGGGTGGATCGGGGCCTCCTGCGTGGCGCAGAAGCGCGTGCCCATGTTGATGCCCTCCGCGCCCAGCGACAAGGCCGCCGCGAGCCCGCGCCCGTCGCCGAATCCGCCCGATGCGAGCAGGGGGATCTTCACCCGGTCCGCCGCGGCCGGGATGAGGATCAGTCCGGGAATATCGTCCTCGCCGGGATGCCCTGCGCACTCGAAGCCGTCGATCGAGATGATGTCGCAGCCCGCCCGCTCGGCAGAGAGCGCATGACGCACCGCGGTGCACTTGTGCATGATCGTGATGCCGTGCGGCTTCATCATCGCCCACAGTTCACGCACTTCCTGCGTGCCGGCGGTCTCGACGATCTTGACACCGGCGTCGATGATCTTCTGCGCAAAAGCCTTGTAGTCGGGCGGCGTGACGGATGGCAGCACGGTCACGTTGACCGCGAAGGGCTTCGATGTCATTGCGCGGCAACGCTCGATCTCCGCGCTCAACGCAGCCGGACTCGGCTGCGTCAGCGCCGTGACGATACCGAGGCCACCCGCATTGGAAACGGCGCTGGCGAGCTCGGCATAGCCCACGTGCATCATGCCGCCCTGGACTATGGGGTGCTCGATACCGAGCATTTCAGTGATGCGGGTCCTGATTGCCATCTTTACCTCTCTGGGCTGGAACCTTGTGCTCGCGACGTCCGCGGCCGCGGCCGCGGATTATATGCGAACACCCCCTGATGCTTCGAACCGCGTTTTCAGGAGCTGCTGGCGCTCGCCGAAGAGGCCATGCAGATCGGCGACATCGACAAGACCCTGCGACGACAGGGAGACATCAGCCAGGCGGTGAAAACCTAGGCACCGTGAGGGCCGCCTGAAATGTGGCCGGCACGAGACCGTGCCGGCGAGCCCAGGGGACGGGGCAGGCGACGCCCTCAACCCATCCGGTGCAGGGCGCAGAGCTTGTTGCCGTCGGGATCACGCAGGTAGGCCAGATACATCTTGCCCATGCCACCCTCGCGCACGCCGGGCGGATCCTCGCAGGTGGTTCCGCCATTCGCCACCCCCGCCGCGTGCCAGGCGTCGGCCTGTGCCGGCGAACTGCAGGCAAAGCCGACGGTGCCCCCGTTTGCTGCCGTGGCCGGCTGGCCATTGATCGGCAGCGACACCGAGAAGATGCCGCCGTTGGCGAAGTAGAAAATGCGGTTGCCATCGACCATTGCCGGCGGGACCCCGAGGGTACCGAGCAATGCGTCGTAGAAGGTCTTGGCCCGGTCGAGATCGTTGGTTCCGATCATTACGTGCGAGAACATCGATTGCCTCCGTCGTCAGTGGTCCGGTTGTGCGCGTCCGGCACCCCGGCGCGCGTCGAGCGAGGCAGCAGAATGCAGCAAGCACGCCGCGTTGGCAACCAACCCGCCCGGCGAAACCGCGTGATCTGCAAAGGCGGATACAACGCGGGCAAAAGTCCGTTATATTCGAACGCCATTGTCATGCAACTCGCTCCACCCTGGCCGCGTGATGGCACCTCCTGCAGAGATCCACAGATGATGAACGCGTACAGTCTCAGGATATTCCTGCGCGCGATCCGCTGGCTTCCCGCCATCAGGAGAGCGCGACAGGGCACGAGCTACACCAGCGCCGACCTCATCGAGAACAGCGCGCGCCGCTTCGGCGAGCGCGTGTTCGTCGAGTTCGAGGGACGCACCACGAGCTACGCCGGATTCAACCGCGAAGCGAACCGGGTCGCGCACTGGGCGCTGGAACGCGGGCTGGGCAAGGGTGATGTCGTCGCGCTGATGATGGAGAATCGCCCGGAGTATCTGGGCATCTGGGCGGGTCTGGCCAAGGCGGGAGTGACCACCGCGCTGATCAACACGCACCTCGGCGGCCATTCGCTGGAGCACGTGATCGAGGCGGCCGGCTGCCGCGCCCTGATCCTGGGCGACGAGTGCCTGCCCGCCTATCGCGAACTCGCCGCGCAGCACCTGAAGGGCCTGCCGGTGTTCGTCAGTCGCCGCGACGGTTCGATCGCGCAACCGGATGCGGACGCGGGAGAAATCGCCAGCCTGGATGCCGAACTGCGCCGCTTCCCGACCGAGAACCCGCCGGCCTCGGTGCGTGCCGGCCTGCGCTCGGAGGATCCGCTGTTCTACATCTACACCTCCGGCACCACCGGCCTGCCCAAGGCCGCGCGCTTCAGCCACTCGCGCTTCGTGTCCGGCGGCATGTATCACCTGCTGTCCGGTTTCGGTGCGCGCGACGCGCTCTATTGCGTGCTGCCGCTGTATCACACCGTGGGCGGCGTGATCTGCGTGAACGCGGTGTTGCTGACGGGCGCGCGGCTGGTGCTGCGGCGCAGTTTCAGCGCCAGCCAATTCTGGCAGGATATCGTGGAATCCGGCGCCACCACGTTCCAGTACATCGGCGAGATGTGCCGCTACCTGCTCACGCAGCCGCCCGGTGAATACGACCGGCGCCACCGCGTGCGATATGCCGTGGGCAACGGTCTGCGGCCGGATATCTGGGAGGAATTCACGCGGCGCTTCAACGTGCCGCGCATGGTCGAGTTCTACGGCGCCACCGAGTCGAATGTCGCGCTGATCAATCTGCATGGGCGCCCCGGCTCGATCGGGCGCCTGATGCCCGGCATCAAGGCGACGCTGGTGCGCTACGACGTCGAGAAGGACGCGCACGTGCGCGACGCCGCCGGGCTCTGCATCGAATGCGCCAGCGGCGAACCTGGCGAACTGCTCGGCAGAATCGCGAGCGGCGGCAAGCCCGAACTGGTGCGCTTCGAGGGCTACACCTCGCCCGAGGCGACACGCGCGAAGATCCTCCACGACGTGCGCGAGCGCGGCGACACGTGGTTCAGGAGCGGCGACCTGCTCCGGCGCGACCGTGACGGCTTCTACTATTTCGTGGATCGCATCGGGGACTCGTTCCGCTGGAAGGGCGAGAATGTCTCCACGCAGGAAGTCGAGGAGGTGCTCGCGCGCTACCCGGGCGTCGATCTCGCCGTGGTCTACGGCGTCGAGGTGCCGGGCACGGAAGGACGTGCCGGCATGGCCGCCCTGGCATCCACGGGCGAACTCGACCTTAGCGGTCCGGAGTTCTTCCGTCACGTCGAGCAGTTGCCGGGCTATGCGCGACCGGTATTCGTGCGCGTGATCGGGCAGGCTGACATGACCGGCACCTTCAAGGTGCGCAAGGTCGAGCTGCAGCGGCAGGGCTTCGCGCCCGACGCCGTCGATTCGCCCGTGTATATGCGCGACGATGCCGCCGGCCGTTACCGGGTGCTGGACGCCGAAACCTTCCAGCGCCTGCGCTCGGGCGGGATCAGGTTCTAGGACGCCGCGCCGCGGCAGGTTCCGGGCGTGCGGCGCATTTGACGCGTCGCCAGTGTTCTTCGCGCCCTCGCCGACGCAGATCAAGGTTTTCCCGCTCCAGGGCCCGACGCGGCCGTTGCACTCGCGCGGCCAATGCCAGTACATTCCAGCGCATGAATCCGATGCGGCCCGAGCGACCGCGGGTGGCACGCGCATGAATCGTGAGGCAAGGAACCCCGAAAGCGCGGCCGCACCTCTCGTGGATCTTCCGCCGCTGACGACTGTCAAGGTGCTCGACGCGACCATCTGTTACCGGGAAGCGAGCGGACCGGCGGGAGCGCCGGTCGTGTTGCTGCTGCACGGCATCCTGGCGACTTCCGGGCTCAACTGGATGTATGCCTTCGCGCCGCTCAGCAGGCATTTCCGCGTGATTGCGCCCGACCTCTGCGGACACGGCGGCGATCCCTTCCACCGCGAGCACTTCACCCTGGAGCACTGCGCCGATGACGTCGCGGCGCTGATCGCCGTGCTGGGACTCGAGCGCGTGATCGTGGTCGGCTACTCGATGGGCGGGATGGTGGCGCAGTTCGTGGCGCGCCGCCACCCCGGCATGATCAGCGCCCTGTTGCTCTCCGGCGTCGACTGGGGCTCGCGCCAATACGGCCGCCTCGCGACGATCATCGGCCCCGTGTTCATGGAAACCGCCATGCGGCTCGTGCGCCTGCAGTTCTGCCTGATGCGCGCGCCGCTGGCGCTTCTGCGCCGCCTGGGCGGCCAGGACACCGACGGTAGCAAACCCGGTCGGCTGCGCGTGGCAGCCAACGAAATGAGCGGCCACAACCCCCGGGCCATCGGCGGCGCGGTGCGCTCCATCACGCTGTTCCGCAGCCTCGAGTGGCTTCGCGAGATCCGCGTGCCGACCACGGTGCTGATCACGACGCGCGACAGCCTGTTCCCGCCGGCCGAGCAGCGGCGCATGGCCAATGCCATCAGTTCGGCCAGGACGCGGGAATTCGACGGCGGGCACACCTCATGCCAGTTGCCGGAGTACGCAGCGGCGCTTGTCGAGGCCTGCCGCGAGCTCGACACGCGCATCGCGCGCCGCGCGCCGTGAGCACCGTGCGCCGCTGGACGAGCATCGACGCGGATTCGGACCGCAGGCTCGCGGTGTCTGTCGGCGCCGGTCGCGGCATTCCCTTTGTCTGGGGGCACGCGCTGCAGTGCAGCATGCGCGCCGACGAGGCGAGCGGCGTCTTCGACTGGTCGGGGCTCGCGCCGACGGCGCGCGTGATCCGCTACGACGCGCGCGCGCACGGCGAGTCCTGCAGCGAACTGGATCCTCGCGGCTGCGCCTGGGAGAGCCTGGCCCGGGACATGTGGCGGGTCGCCGACGATTGCGGTGCCGAGAGACCGGTGCTCGGTGGCGCATCGATGGGTTGCGCGACCGCGGTCTGGGCGGCGATGCAGCGACCGCGGCGCGTCGCGGGCCTGGTCCTCGTCATTCCGCCGACGGCCTGGGAACTGCGGCCGCGGCAGGTGCGTTCCTACCTGATGATGGCGCGCCTGGTGCGGATAGCCGGCCGGCTGCCCTTTCGCGCGGCGAATGCCATCCTGGGCGAGCGTGTTGCCGGCAGCCCGTTGCAGGCGATTGCGCGGGAGGTCGTGCGCGGCCTTGCAACGCGCGATCCGCGCAACGTCGAGGCGGCCTTCAAGGGCGCCGCACTGTCGGACCTCCCTGCGATCGAGGATTGCGCCAGGCTACGCATGCCGACGCTGATCCTCGCCTGGCGCGATGACTCCGCGCACCCGGTGAGCATCGCAACCCGGCTCGCCGAGGCCATGCCGAAGGCGAGGCTGGTGGTGGCGGAGAACGATATCGACGTCAGGCGCTGGCCCGAGGACGTGAGGAATTTCATGGCAAGCACAGGAAGGAAATGAATCACGGCGAGGGGAACGACCATGCAGACGTTGCGACAGCTGACCCCCCAGGACGTCCTGTTCGTGGGCGGCGAGACATCCAGGATCTATCAGCATACCGTCGGCCTCATGCTGATCGACGGGCGCGACCGGCCCACTCCAGTCATCTCGACCGCAACCGGCCGCTGTGGGAGGCCTGGTTCATCGAGGGCCTGCCCGATGGGCAATTCGCGGTGGTGCACAAGATGCACCACTGCATGATGGATGGCGAGGGGGCCAGCAAGCTGCTCGAAATCCTGTGCGACTTCACCCGGGACGCGACGCCAGCGGAGCTTGATCGAGCCATCGCCAAAGCGCAGGCGGGCGAGGTGCCGCAACTGTGGCGGCAAGGGCGTGATGGAAATCCTGCAGATGCTGCCGCCCCTGCTCGTGAACGCCGTGGCCCATATCGCACCGGCGGACCAGGTGGCCAGGCTCATGGGCGCCGTGTATCCGATGTCGATCCCTGGCTCCTCGTCGCAGGACTGGACCGCGCGCTCGGTGAATACCTCGCGCTGACCGGAAAGAGCGCCACGCGCAGCAAAGCCAGAGGCGCCGGGTCGCGTGCCGGCAGAACGGCGACGTCCGGCGCGCGCAAGCCAGCCGGCGCGCCGAAGCGCTCGACCGGCGGGAAGCGGGCATCGTAACGGGCGGTGCCGGCGGGATCGCACCCTCATCCCTTCATGGACACGGGCATCTCTCGCACCCGCGAAGCCCAGGGATACAGTTCCTCCAGAACCCTCCAGGTGACATCCGTCATCACCGGGGTCAGTTGCTCGCCCAGTCTCTGGCGCGCGCCCGCATCGACTGCATCCGTCTTGCGCGAGTTCCACATCGCCAGCAAGGTGTCCTCCTCGGCTTCCATCGCACGCGGCAAGGCAGTCGCCCAGCGCGGGTGTTCGCGCTCGAGAACAGCGGGCCCCCGCCCGCGGCCGAGGTGGGCCACCAGGAGGTAGAAGAGCACCGCGTTGCGGAAGATCTGGGTGAGCGCCTCGGCGTCCCAATCCAGCCATTGCCCGGTCTTGCCGGCGACGCGGTTGTATCCGTAGGCGGCCCCTCCTCCCCCCAGCGCCCCGGTGATTCCGCCGATGATCATTCCCATGCCGAGCGAGAGCCCCCCGGACATCAGGTCCGTTCCAAGCCCGGCAAGCGCACCACCGACCAGGCCGCCGAGCGCGCTCACCTTCGGCGCCGAGACGCCTTTCGCCGGGTGAGACATCTGCTTCAAGGCAGCGGCAACCTCGTCCAGGACCGTCACGTCAACGCCGTTGATGCCCGCCAGCGTCGCGTGCATCTCCCGGGTATGGCGTCGAAGGGTATCCCCGAGGGCGGCCTCGGCCTGTCGTTGCGCAGCCTCGCCCCTGTTGCGGAACCTCACGGTATCCAACACCGTTCGCGCCACTCCGACGGGCTCCGAGACGAGCTGCCGGGTGACGGCGCAACGCGCGACGTATTCGGCCAGTGCGCGCATGGACTTCTCGAAGCGATCGAGCTTTTCCCGCTGCCAGGCCACGCAAAGAGCCTGCATCAGGACCTGGCGTTGCGGGTCCTGCAGCGCCGCGTGCACCGCGTCGAGCAAGCGGTACTCCTGCACCCAGCAGCGCGAGAACGCATCCAGCGGCAGCACCTCACCCACAAAGGCATAACGGCTTGCGAGGTACTCCTTCCAGACGGCGACGTCGGCAGCTTCCTGCTCCAGCGTTTGCTCGGTACCCAGTTGGTTGACGAGCACGATGACCGGCTTGTTCATCCATTCCAGGAGCCTGAACTCACTCTCGACGTAAGCGGCGGACCGGGGCGGCTCCGAGGCGTTCACCAGGTAAACGATGACGTCGGATTCGTCCTGCAGGTTACGCAACGCCTTCTGCGTCAGGTAAAAGGGTTTGTCCCGCCACCTGTCCCACACATGGGTCAGGAGCCACGCGAAAGGATTGCCGGACGGGTCCAGGCGCTTGAGCAGGCGCTGGCAATCGCCGAAGCCCGGCGTATCCCATAGCTGCAGCGTCTGGCCTGCCGGGGATTCGATCCACGTGTAGCCGTCCGCGAACTCGGTGACGTGCGGGCTGTCACGGACTTCCCCCACGTCGCGCCCGAGCAGCGTGCGCGCCAGACTGGTCTTGCCCACGTTGGTGTGCGAGCACAGGCCCACCGCGATGGTGTGCTCCCTGGCTGTCGCGGGCATCTCAGGCACCCCCCGAGGTGTACACGAGGGACCGGAGCTCCCTGACGGCATCGCTCGAAGGCCTTGCGTCCAGCGACACGAAGAGCGGGACCCTGCCCAGGGAGGACGCGAACGTCGCCCAGGCTTCGCGCCGCGCCAGATGCCTCGACGAATTGGCGCCAAAGCGTCGGATGAAACCGCTCTCGTTGACCACCAGCACGGCACGCAGCGCGCTCCGGTCTTCGATGGTCTTGATGAAGGCGCCGTGGTTCTCTTCCTCGGGCGTAGCGCCCAGGTCGAACAGCACCAGCAGGTGCGTGGTGTCGGCGTGCGGCGCGGGTAACAGCGCAGGTTCGTCCTCTCCACCGAAGGGGACCGGCGTCTCCACGTTCACGACCGCAGGCCCGCCGATCGCGGCGCCTACCAGTCCCTCCAGGCTGTCCGTGGCGGCCTCTGCGGGCTCGCACGCATAAGGCACGATCCGCACGTTCGCCGTCACATCGCGTTGCGCACGCAACAGGCTGCGGAAGTAGCCGTCGTCGAGCGACAACGGAAACCGGCATGACAGCCGGCGGGAGCGCCAGACGTTCCAGAGCGCCAGCAGCATGCGCGGGATCGCAACCAGGAGCAGAAGCGAAACCACGTACAGATACAACCAGTCCATCGCAGCCTCCACGGTGGACACGGAACCGGCGCTCTCCCTGAGCGCGGCAAACCAGCTCGTATCGGGAAGCGCAAAACCCGTGACGTACAACGCCGGCGCGAACAGGACCGACAGCAGCAGGCGTGCGGCCCCGGGCGAGGTGACTATCGAACTTTCCCAGACCAGGGCCAGGTCATTGCCCCACGCGTTTGCGTACATGCTGACGATGACACCGATCACGAAGGCGAAGCTTGCTGCATGCAGGAGCAACGCCGTCCGGGCCGTCACCATCGGCAGGCACGCCGACGTCCATGCACGGCCAAAGTCGCGCAACACGGCCGCCAACTCCGTCGAGGAACGGATGCGCCTGATCAGCGGGCGCAGCCGGGGGTGGAACAGGAAGGCAGGTGAGCCATGACGTTTGCCCGTCATCGCGGCAAGCGACCACGGGTTGGCCCAGCGCGCGAGGCGTTCGATGAATCCGGGCCGCAGGGGCATGTGCTTGCCAGCTATCAAAGCGACATACACGGCGAGGTTCCACAGGATCACCAGCCAGGGCAAGAGATCCACGATGTTCTGCCGATCGTCTTCGCCAAAGAGCTCCGATGTGCCGACCCCGAGCACTAACCCCACCGCAACCGATGCCCATATCCAGGCGGAACGCCAAAGCCTGACGGCCAGGATTGCCTCGATGAGCGGCTCTTTGGGCGCCAGCTGACCGATCAGGGCAGTTGCCCGCGCGGCGATGAAGGCGTCCGGGGCCGCGTCCTTGCCGACCTGCTCTATCGCCATGCGGGTCGCCATCTGCTTGTCGGCGTCCTGCAGCTGGTTGCCGAAACCCCCTTGCGTTTCGATGGACCGGACCAGCAATACCTTCAGTGCGTCGTGTTCCGTCATGGCGCTTCCATCAAGATTGCACCGTGTCGCCACCTCTGCCCTCGCGCATTCCGAGCACGGCATGCAAGTCCCGCGCGCCATGCGGCACCCGCTCGATGCGAACGGCGCCGCCAACGCAGCGGAAGAAGATCAAATAGCTCCCCAGCGGGGCAACCCTCAGTTCCGCCGCCAGCTCGTGGCGGCTGGGATAAGCCATCGGAGTCTCCCCGATCTGGCGACACTGATCGATCAGCTTGCCGACGAAACGTCTGGCATTCGCTCGATTGTCCTTCGCGATGTAATCGCCGATATCCAGCAGGTCTTGCCGGGCCTGCGGCGAAAAGGTGACAGCGGCCACGTGGACGGGAACTACGAACTGGCACCAGTAGCCCCGGCTGCCGGTTCGGCATAACGGGCGCCGAGCTCCGCGAACACATCCTCCGCCGAGATGCCGGGACCGCTATCGATACCTGCCTGGATCGCTACGCGCAAATCCGCGTTCAGCCGCTCCAGCATCGCCTGATATACGTGGGGCGGAAGCAGGTAGGCCGCCGGACGATTGTGGTTCAGCACGGCCACGGGCTCTGAACCCGCCTGCTCGATTACCGCGCTGGGGCTACGCTTGAGCTCCGTGATGCTCACCGATCTCGATGCGAGAACCTGCTCCATGGCTGATCTCCTTCGAATCCAATATCAGGCGAAATACTGTGCCTTTTTCGGCTCCTATTCAAGTTCATGTGTTCGTCGATGTAAGGCTGCAGCGAGCCTTGAACCGGGCGATCGGTGGCCGTGTCGCACCGTCTACCGCGACGGGCAGCACAGCGGCGAGTTGCCGGGACGGTTGGTGCGGGGGGAGCGGGGAGCTGCGTGAGCAGCGCATTCCGGTTGGACTTCGGAGAGGACGGCCATCGGCAAAGTTCTATGGCCCGTCTTCTTTCAGCAACACGAAATGCTCCGCCAGCTTCACCATCAGCTCCTTCTGCTCCGGCCTACTCTCGGCTACCAGCAGCGCCAGCGCCACCAGGGTGTTGTCGTTGATCAGCCGCTCCACCGGGCGGGCCAACAGGTGCTCGTTGGCACGCAGGTACCACAGGAACAGGAACGAGCCGGTGCGCTTGTTGCCGTCGGCCAGCGGGTGGTTCTTGATCACGAAATACAGCAGGTGCGCCGCCCGGGTGGCCACATTCGGGTAGAAGAGCTCGTCGCCAAACCCTTGATCGATGGTGGCCAGCGCCGAGGCCAGCCCGTCGCCGCGCAGCTGACCGAACAAATCGGTGGCCTCGCCTTTGACGACCAGTGCCGCCTTGAGCCGGGCGATGCCTTTCAGCGCCTCGTCCAGCGGCAGCGAACGCATGCCGGCCTGCCTGCCCGTTTTTTCATCGAGGCGCTGTTCGTCGTAGCGCTGCAACAGGCTCCAACTGCGGGCGTATTCGGCGATGACCCGTAGCACCGCCTCGCCCTCTTCCGTCACCATCTGTCGGCTCGCCAGGGTGCGGGAGAGCAGGTCCATTGCCTGTTCGAAGGCGACGCCGCGTTCCCGCAGGCGCTGCTGGTTCAGGGTGTAGCCCTCGACCAGATGCTGACGCAGCACGCCGGTGGCCCATTGGCGAAATCGGGTGGCGCGGGTGGAATTGACGCGGTAGCCCACGGAGATGATGGCGTCGAGGTTATAGTGCTCGAGCTGCCGCGACACGGTGCGCGAGCCCTCGGTTTGAACTGTTTCCATTTTGGAAACAGTTGCCGCCGCGTCCAACTCGCCACAGGCGAATATGTTCTTCAAGTGCTTCGATATGGCGGCCTTCTGGACATCGAACAGCGCCGCCATCTGCGCCTGACTCAACCAGACTGACTCGCCTTGTAGCCGTACCTCGACCTCGTGGTCACCGGACTCGAAGATCACGATATCACTCATGGACTACCTCCCAGCCAGTCGACCTTGTTCGGTCAGGCGGTAACGCTGGTTACGGCTTTGCGGTTTATCGGGCCGGGTCATTTCGACCATGCCAAGTTCCAGCGCGGGCAAAAGGTAGGCTTTGCGGAAGTGCTCCCTGTCGGACAGCCCCAGCGCCTCCTGCATGGCTTGCCGGCTCATTTCCCCGCGAATCTGTGCAAGTAGAGCCCCGACTTGCGGGGTAACCTGCGGGGTGACTTGCGGGGTGACACTGGTCACGGCCGCCAGAATCCGACTCAACATGAACTCGACAAAGGGCGCCGCATCGCTCTGCTGCGTGCTGGCCTGGATGGCCTGGTAGTACGCGCTCTGCTGCTCATGCACCAGGCTCTCCACGGGAATTTCCGCGAACAAGGGATTCCAGCGACTCAGAATCAACGTCTGCCAGAGCCTCCCCATGCGGCCATTGCCGTCACTGAAGGGGTGGATGAACTCGAACTCGTAGTGAAAGATCGAGCTGGCAATCAGCGGATGTGCCTCGGTGGCCGCCAGCCAGCGCAGCAGATTCGCCATCAGTTGGGGCACCCGGCCCGCCTGCGGCGCCATGTGGATCACCCGTGCTCCGGCCATAACCCCCACGCCCGCGCGGCGCCAGACACCGGCATCGTCCACCAGGCCGCTCATCAGGGTGCGATGCGCAGCCAGCAGATCCGCCGCCCGCGTTGGCTGCCAGGCGGACAGCAAGTCGTACGTCTCGAGGGCATTGCGCACCTCCTGGATTTCGCGCGGCGCGGCGATGACCTTCCTGCCCTCCAGAATCGCGGTGATCTGCGCCTCGCTCAGCGTGTTGCCCTCGATGGCCAGCGAGCCATGGATGGTGCGGATGCGATTGATGCGACGCAGCCGCAAATCCCGCGCCGATTCCAGCCGCACCGACAACTGCCCGACCGCCTCGGCAATGTCCGCCACCAGGGTGACGATGGCCGGGGTGAAGGTGCAGGGGGGTTCGTGGACCTTCGTCATACGGACGGGCTACGGTTCCCGGCGGGGCCGCTTTGGCGCAAGGCCATCTGCTTCGACGCCGGCTCCACAATCGACATCTGTTCCAACTGGTACGCGATGCGCTGCACCTGCGCCTCGTCGAGCCGTGATTCACCCATCGGCTTCGCCATCCAGTCGGGCTTCTTCGGATTGATGACTGAGACGTCGCCGCGCGACTGCAGCGTCACGAACCAACCCGGCAATGCCAGTTCCTGGGCCACGACCAGCTCGGCGTCTATCGCCTGCAGAAACTTGCGCTTTTGCGTGCCGAGCGAGACCGTCTTCATGCTGAAGTAGACCGTGGCGACCAGCCCCATCACCGGGTACATCACCCACCTGCCTTCCGACAACGTGACTCCCCGCAGCCAGATATCGGCGAAGAACATCGTGGACACCAGGAACGGGAACATCAACGCCATCGCCAGATACATGCTGATGTCGTCGTTCAATTCATCCAGCCCGGCACGAAGGCTCTGCGCCGGTTGACGCAGCATCTCGGTGGTGAGCGGGGATCGCCTGCGGTCCCTGTTGCGATGAAAGCGCGCGATCGACACGATCGAGAGAACAGTCGCCGCGGCAACCAGCATCGGCACCAGCCCCACCAGCAGGAGAATCACGCCACCTCCACTTCTTCCGGCGCACCCAGATCCCCCGCAATCAGCCGGAACTGCTCCAGGGCAGCCTCCAGATCCTCGACGATCTCCTGGGCGATCACGTCGGGCGGCGGGAGGTTGTCGGAATCCGACAGGGATTCGTCGCGGAGCCAGAAAATGTCGAGCGAAGCCTTGTCGCGGCTCACCAACTCATCGTAGCCGTAGGCGCGGAAACGCCCTTCCGGCGTCTGCTCGGACCACGTGGGCTTGCGGTCGTGCCGGTTGGCCGGGTTGTAGCACTGCACGAACTCGTCGAGGTCTTCGCGCTTCAGCGGGTTGGTCTTCAGCGTGAAGTGCATGTTGGTGCGCAGGTCGTAGATCCAGAGCTTGCGCGTCCACGGGGTTTCGCTGGCGGGCTTCTTGTCGAAGAACAGCACGTTCGCCTTCACACCCTGGGCGTAGAACAGGCCGGTGGGCAGGCGCAGCAGGGTATGCACGTCACACTCATGCAGCAGCTTGCGGCGGATGGTTTCGCCGGCGCCGCCCTCGAACAGCACGTTGTCGGGCAGCACCAGGGCGGCCCGCCCGTTCTGCCTGAGCAGCGTCTTCACGTGCTGCAAGAAGTTGAGCTGCTTGTTCGAGGTGGTGGTCCAGAAGTCGTTGCGTTCGACGACGTCGCGCTCCTTGCTGACCCTGCCCTCCTCGCCCACGATGGTGGTGCTGCTCTTCTTGCCGAAGGGCGGGTTGGTCAGGATCACGTCGAAGCGGTCGCCGGGGTCGGCGGCCAGCGAATCGCCCACCACGATGGGCTCGAAGTCCTGGCTGCCGATGCCGTGCAGCAGCATGTTCATCGCGCACAGCCGCGCCGTGGCCTGCACCAGCTCCCAGCCCTTGAACGTCTCTTCCTTGAGCGTCCTGCGCTGGTCCTTGGTGAGGTGCGTGTTGTGCTTCACCACGTAGTCGTGCGCCGCGAGCAGAAAGCCGCCGGTGCCGCAGGCCGGGTCTGACACCGTCTCGCCGGGCTTCGGGGCCATGACATCCACGATGGCCTGGATCAGCGGGCGCGGCGTGAAGTACTGGCCGGCGCCGGACTTGGTGTCCTGGGCGTTCTTCTCCAGCAGGCCCTCGTAGGCGTCGCCCTTCACGTCGGCGCTCATCGACACCCACTGTTCCTTGTCGATGAGATCGACCACCAGCCGCCGCAGCTTGGCCGGGTCCTGGAACTTGTTCTGCGCCTTGTTGAAGATCAGCCCGAGCGTGCCCTTCTGGTTGCCCAGCGCCTCGAGCGTGTGGCGGTAGTGGTCGAACAGTTCGTCGCCGTCCTTCTTGATGAGGCTCGACCAACCGTGCTGCTCCGGCACCGGGCTCTGCTGGTTGTACGGCGTTTTGGTGCGCTCGTCGGCCATCTTAAGGAACAGCAGATATGTGAGCTGCTCGACATAGTCGCCGTACGACATGCCGTCGTCGCGCAGGACGTTGCAGTAGTTCCAGAGCTTTTGGACGATTGGAAAAGCAGACATCCAACTAATTCCCTAGCAAGCTGAGCAGGGTTTTTTCAAGGTGCGTCGAAAAATCCGCAGGTAGCTTAGCTGCCTTCTGCAAATAGCTAAGAATAAGTACGGCAAATCGTCCAGCTTGAGGGGATTCCTTACATAATGTTTTCGCAAAGCTGAAGTTGTCTGATCCAAGAAGGCGAGCAAACCCGATTTCTCGCAATATCAGTGGCGCGCGAGATGCTTCTGTTGGCGCGTCAAGTAGCTGGCGTAACAATTGGACAAATCGACCCCATTCAGGTAGCGCTAAGTCTTCGCTCCCCGCCTCCGTCCCCGCCTTCTCTTTAAGCAAGCGATAAAGTTGATTGCGATACTCGTATGCGTCCCTACCACCATATAGCAATACCTTTACTGCTTCTTCCAATTCATGCTGATTTCTTGGATGCAAGTAAGCTCTAAATAAATATGCGGCGAGCAGCGCGGTTGTCCTTCCAAATAGAGCAGCAATGTCTGCGACTAAAGCAAGGTGCTCTGGCTTGTCTGGATCAAGCTCCGCACGAATCTCATACAAAGACGCAACGGTCTTCCGGCATGTCTCCCCTGCCTCATTTTGCATCCAGTAACTAGAGCGCCCAAACTGGATAGCCGAGCCCAATGCGGGATATTTGTCCTTTATCGCAAAAAAATGTTCCCACGCATCAATGTTCGCTGTGTGCGCCGTTGTGGATGAATACAGAGGCGACATCGCGGAAGCATAGATGTCAAACTCATCCTCAGCGAGCAGAACGACACCCAGCCGGGTCGCCACTAACTTATGATCAGCTTCGATAGAGGATTTCTTCAAAATGCAGACTCCATAATCTGCATTCATACGATCCAGCAGCCCTCGAAGCCAGAGAGACCGATTTACTGGAGACTCCCGGGAAAGAGTTTTGCAATCAATTACAACTTGTCGAAATCCAGAGAAGTCATCTGGTATAGAAGCGAGCAAATCAAGATCCGTCATTAAAACCGCTCTTTTACCGACTGCGTGAGGCGGGTGTACATCAACCTCCATTTGCGGAAACCACCTCTTTGAAATGCAGTACTGAAGCGCCTTCCCCTTCTGGTCTCTATCTTTCAACATGATTTGTTCACTTTAAGAAAATGAGGTCGAGCTGTTGCTGCTGACCCTCTGATAGTGCAACCTTTCTTGTCTTCTGGAGTTTCCCAGAAGCAACAAGCGATTCAATAAAGCTCTGATCTTGCTGAATTGCCTTCCGCGCATCTTCATCAACTTCAATGCCTTTGACGAAACCTGCATTAACCAGCCGATACGCAATATCAAGTGCTTCTCTGTTTTCTTCCGTGTCAATAATGTGGAGTTGTTTGAATCCACTTCCAGCATCAGCAAGCACAGCAATACGGAGGTGAACAAGATTTTTGTACTGTTGCGCAGCCTCAGTTGTAGCTCTTCTTAGTTTTAGTTCCGTTCTAAGCGTATAGATGATTGCACCAGGTTCTCTGATGGCATATTTCTGCGGCAAAAATTGCCCCTGACGTACAGCCGAAACAATCGCCATTGCCCTTTCATAGATGTCACGCTTGGTTGGAGCTAGAGCGGCTCCTGAAGGAGTTGGCGTAAACAGAAAGAAATTTTCACCTGCGTGAGGGGTTGTAAGGCTCGGCGGTCTTACAATCCCATCTTGAGCAAGGCGAATCGCAAGCCGAACCTCTTCTTCGGAAAGCTCTGTTGAGCCAATTCTCTTTGTCTTTTCAACCAACGCGAGAGGGAATCCCTGCGCGCTCCGAATAGCAGTCAGGACTTTCTGGATTTGATCAGCGCCGCCACCCGCAACCGCATCTGCAAATAGATCTGGATTTTGTGAGAAATATGTCGGAGTTAAAAGAACATCGCGGCCTCTTGCTCGAACCAAGCGAAGGTAAGCGCCCTCCTGCCCAACGGAAATCGATCTGTCGAAAAGGCGTTTATCTACTCCTATCTTAGATCGCAAAGAATCCAGCTTTTGCGGAGAAAGTGAAAGCCGCTGCAACAGTTCAACACTAAGCTGCTCAGCTTCATTTAGCCCTACACCCACCGCATAACCACCTAGTTGTTCATATAGTTCTTCATAGTACGGAACGTTTGGCAGCACAGTCTTAATCGTTTTTCCTTCAGTTCCAAGCTTTACAAACTCAATTTCCGCCAAGAGTTCTACAACACGCCGAGCAGCATGAAGCGAAATATCAAGATAGTGATACCCAACAAGTTTCACTACTTCATATGGGATTGGAGATAGTCCGCGAATGTGAAGCGCGAGGCGGACTGCCATGCCAATAAGAGCTAACTGATCAAACTCCGGCACCTCAGTGGTCCCCAACCCCACTTGAATCTCATGACACCGCGCAGCGAGGTCGGCTGGCGTTGTCCTATTCACTAACTTCGTCATGATTAATTCGATTCCATTTTAAGGTGTAGTGCTCATGTTTCGAGAAAAAGAGAGCCGAGTATGGATTGCCGCATTCGCACCACGCGTTGGAGATTGGAATCCACCTGAGCCTCGGTTGCACGCAGGATGGATAGGCGGCGCTCAACGTCGGAAGCGATTCGGAGTTGCTCACCTTGTGGTGGAAGCGGAACGCTCAGCGCTTGCAACTTCGTTCCATTTACGTTTGCCTGCCCTACCTGTTGCGTCACAACAGACTTGACCCATCTTCGGCCGTGCGACGAGTTAATATAAGCCGCTAATAGCTTCGGCACAGCTCCATCGACGAGCCGAACCCGTATGAGGTACGAAGCAAAGGAGCATTCTTTCGCCGAACCAGCATACACCGCAGATTTTCCCACCAACTCAGGACTGTTCGTCCTGTTGAAGAGCAGATCGCCGGGATTTAAGTACAGCTTTGGAAATTCATCGTGGTTGGCCGGTAAGTACTTAAGCTCATCGAAACGCAGTTCGCCGTCGACAATGTTTCCCATGCGAAGGACAGGCACGCCGCCTGAAACATCGCTTGTCTTTGCGGACGAGCCATATTCAACCAAGCATGCGAGCTGCCCCACCGTCGCCCACACCCATCCCTCAGGCAATTCGGGCAGGTCGGTGGTATCGGGCGCAGCGGGTTGTTTGTACTTGCCCTTGCCTTGCCACTGGCTGCGGCGGGTTTCGAGGATGCGTTGCAGGAGCTTTTCGCCAGTCTCGTAGCTGCGGCCTTCGCGACGGGCGAGTTCGGCTTCGGTTTCGACGAGGCGACCTTCGACGGCGGCTTTGAGGACGGCGGCTTTGTAGCGCTTGAGGTTGGCCTTGACGCGCTTCAGGCCGGCGACGGCTTCGTCGAGGCGGGAGAATTGCTTTTCGATTTCCGCGACGATGAGTTTTTGTCGGTTGCGCGGCGGGTGTGGAATGGCAAAGGCGCGGATATCTCTAGGGCGGACCGCCGGATATAGCGCTCCTTGAACCAGCCCACACATAGTCGAAATGAAGGCTTGAGTTTGCACTGCATAATACAACCACAGGGGATCGGTACCTTCGGTCGCGCGCAGGACGTGGAAGCCCGTGGATGCGACCGCGCCATCATATTCACGCGGCACGATGGCAACGGCATTCAAATTTGGACGCGTCATTGAGACCAACACATCGCCTGCCTTCAGTCGTTGCTTAGCTCGGCTTGGAGCGGCATCAACGGTCAGGATTTTGGGCTCCCGTATGCGTTTTTCTTCGCTGTCGATGCTGCCGATGTCGATATAGGTGAACTCGCCGGCGTCTGGCGCG
Organism: Gammaproteobacteria bacterium; assembly: GCA_016718385.1. GTDB lineage: Bacteria > Pseudomonadota > Gammaproteobacteria > Pseudomonadales > UBA5518 > UBA5518. The sequence goes on along the minus strand of JADKDK010000001.1, from coordinate 859,478 downwards.
CCACCTTGGTCAATCCTTGGAGCCGTGCAGTCCGATAGCTGGGCTACGTGCACTTGGTCTAGGCGACGAGCTGCCGCCTCAAGGCCAACTTTCGCTCCGATGCAATCTGCATCATCTCTCTGTACCTTTAATTTCCCGCTCACCGGTAAACCTCGTCATGGCTCCCGATATCGATCAGCAGGATCTCGCGCTCGGCAATCTGCAGCGTCAGCGTGATGCGATAGCTGTAGGTGAGGCTCACCGCCTGCAGGCCCTGGAGCTTGCCGCTGAGGGGATGCAGGCGCAGGCCGGGCTGGAACGGGTCGTCAGCGAGTTGCGCCAGCGTTTCGGCAAAGCGCGGCCGCAGGTCGGGGTGCCTGGCCAGGAACTTGCGCGCGCGGCGGTCGAAGAAGGCCGTCGTGGACAGGATCCAACTCATGCAGCCGGTTCGCTGTCCAGGTGCTGCAATAGCGCGTCGACGCTGGCGTGGTGCGTCACGCGGCCGGCCCTGGCGTCTTCCAGCGATGCCTTGATGCGCGCGAGCGCGGCTTCTTCCTGGGCCTCGAGCAGTTCGCGGTAGCTTTCCTCCGTGAGCACCACGTATTGCGGACGGTTGTTCTTGACGATGTGCACGGGGCCGAGGGCCAGCGCTTCGTCCACGGCAGCGATGCCGCGGCGCTTGATTTCCTGGGCGGGGACGATGTTCATGTTCGGATCCTGTACCGGTTTCGGTACTGATTTAAGCACTTTTAACAGTATGTGGCTAGACGGCAATCACGGTATCCCGGGCTGGGGACGGAAGCCGCGTTGAGGATTTTAAGGCTCGCCCGGCGTTTTCAGCGCCTCACGCCGCCAGCGTTTCGTTCAGTTCCTCGATGATGGACTCCAGGCGGTCGCCGAAGAGCTGATGCACCTTGCCGAGACCACCGTGCTGCGAGAACGGCGCGTACTCGAAGTCGTCGCGCTCGATGCCGAGGTTGGCGGCGATGTGGTCGCGGATCATTTCGAGCCACTTCACTTGTTCGGGGGTGAATGGTTTCTGTCCGGCTGAAGCCGGACCTACGTGGCGGGCCAGCCATGCGTTGAAGTTGGCGTTGACGCGCTCGGGGAACGGGACGAGCTCGTTGTCCTGGTGGATGGCGTAGCGCACCAGCGAGACCAGGTCGGTGAGGATGCGTTTGCCACTGGCGCCCTTCACCTTGGATTTCTCCAGCGCGGCGTAGGCGTTCCAGAGCTGGGATTCGTTCCACAGGTACGGCGGCTTTTCGATGGCGGCGGCGAGTTCCTTCACCGCCTCGAAGGTGAGGCGGTGCTTGTAGGGTCTGCTGTACAACACCTGAAGCGCGGTGATTTCGTCCTTGTGTTCCGTGATGAACTGCTCGAAGGACAAGACCATGCCCCTGGCGCGGTCGAGGGCTTCGGGCGAGAACCCGGCGTCGAGCACTTCGTCGGCGCTGATGATGTCGATGACGACTTCGTTCTTCTTCTTGACCTCGTCGATGGTCTCGCGCAGCGCGGGTCGTGCAGTGGCTTGATCGCATCGAGGATGATCTTCTGGCGGGCGGCGTTCAGCGCCTGTGCGCTCAGCGGCTGGTCGTCGCCGGGCGCGATGCCGAGATCGGCCTTCGCCTGCTCGAGGTGGCGGTCCGGGTTCAGCGCCGCCACGATGCGATGGCTGAGCTCCTTCACGCCCAGGCCGCCGGAGAGCGCGCGGATGCGCTTGTCGTCCTCCGCGCTCAGGCGGTGCTCCATGCGTGCGAGGCGACCGGCAAGCGAGGTGAGCACGTCGTCCTCGGTGTTGCCGAAGGCGACGGCCTGCATCAGCTTCTCGAAGCTGACGGTGGGCTTCTGTTCCATGGGGCGCGAGTCGGTCTTGTCCTGCTCGCACACGCCCACGGCATCGACGATGACGAAGTGATCCTTGGCCTTGGCGTCCGGCGTGACGCTCTGCAGGTCGTCAGGCTTGATGACGCGCACGCCGCGGCCCTTCATCTGCTCGAAGAAGGCTCGCGACTTCACCGCGCGCATGAACACGACCACTTCCACCGCCTTGATGTCGGTGCCGGTGGCGATCATGTCCACCGTCACGGCAACGCGCGGCATGGGGCTGGTGCGGAACTCGTTGATGAGGTCCTTGGGCTTCGCGCCGGTGGTGCGGTAGGTGATCTTCTGGGCGAAGTCGTTGCCCTTGCCGAACTCCTCGCGCACGATCTCGACGATGTTCTCGGCGTGCGCGTCGTCCTTTGCGAAGATCAGCGTCTTCGGTACCCACTCGCGCCCCGGGAAGATCTCGGTGAACAGCTTGTCGCGGAAGGTGCGCACGATGGTGCGGATCTGGTCCGGGGCGACCACGTCGCGGTCGAGTTGATTGGGGTCGTATGCGAAGTCGTCGTCGAGCTGCTCCCAGCGCTTCTTGCGCGTGTCGCGCTCCTGGATCTGCACCGAGTAGCCGGCCTCGACGCTGGAGCCCTGCTCCGTGATGGCGGTGCGGATGCGGTAGACGTCGTAGTTGACGTTCACGCCGTCGGCCACGGCCATCTCGTGGTTGTATTCCATCACCAGGTTCTGGTTGAAGAACCCGAAGGTCTGCTTGCTGGGCGTGGCGGTGAGGCCAACGAGGTAAGCGTCGAAGTACTCCAGCACCTGCGCCCACAGGTTGTAGATCGAGCGGTGGCATTCATCGGTGACGATGATGTCGAAGGTGTCGATCGGGATGGTGGGGTTGTATTCGATGGGCTCGGGGGTGGCGAAGATTCCGGCTGAAGCCGAACCCACGGAGGTGTCCTCCAGGTCTTCGGGGAGTCCCCTGCCCTTCAGCACGGAGTACATGCGCTGGATGGTGCAGATGCAGACGCGCGCCGTGGTGTCGATCAAATTGCCCTGCAGGCGCTGGACGATGTACTCCTCGGTGAATTTGAAGTTGTTGTAAGGCGATTCATATTGCTGGAATTCCTTCAGCGTCTGGTCGCCGAGGTTGCCGCGATCCACCAGGAACAGCACGCGGCGCGCGCCGGCGAACTTGATGAGCCGGTAGATGAACGAGATGGCGGTGAATGTCTTGCCCGATCCGGTGGCCATCTGGATCAGCGCGCGCGGGCGATTCTCCCGCAGGGATTGCTCCAGGCTGCGGATCGCCTTGCCCTGCGCCGGCCACAGGCCTTCTTCCTTCAGCGGCGGCATATCCTGCAGGCGGGCCAGCAGCGTGCGGCTGTTCAGGTAGGCGGGGCCGGTTTCAGCGGCCTGCACGTCCGTCGCCGCTTCCGCACCGTCCTCGAGCAGTTGTGCCAGCGTGGCGGGTGTGTGGAACGCGAACACGCGGCGGGCGCGTGGCTGCGGATCGAGGCCGTTGGTGAATCGCGTTTCCGCGCCAGTGGATTGATACGCGAACGGCAGCGGGTTGCGCCAGCGCGGCAAGCCGGCGGGCAGCCCCTTGGTGTATTTCTCAGCCTGGTATTCCACGCCGCTCAGCGTGACGCCCTGCTTCTTGGCCTCGATGATGCCGGCCGCCTTGCCATCGACATACAGCAGGTAATCCGCGAAGCCGTGGCCGGGCAGCGGGAACTCGCGGATCGCCACGCCGCGCGCGGCGTGGATGCTGGCCTTGTCCGCGTCCTGAACGTGCCAGCCCGCGAGGCCGAGCAGCCGATCGATCTCTTCGCGGGCGCTTTGTTCAGGCGCTGTCACGTGGCGGGGGCTCCGGGCGGCGGCGAGCTGCGATGGGTTGTAAGTGCTTGCCGGCACGGTGAGAGTTTAGGACACCTGGGGGGTTGGGAGTGCAGCCCATATGGGCCACGCGCGCATCTGACTCGAATCAGGTCGAGGGCTGTTTCGACTCGTGTGAATGCATTCACGGGTTCACGCTGCCCAGTCGCAGCATGAGCGTCAGAGGATGCGTCGGGGACGGCTGAAAGCCATAGTGCTCGTAGAACTGCCTGGCCCTTTCGTGAAGGGCGTGCACGAGCAGGGCTCTGACTCCGGCGTTCTGGGATACGGCCACGGCGCGATTGACGGCGTCCTGCAGCAGCGCCGCCCCAAGATGTTGCCCCTGCGCCCTGCGATCGACTGCGAGCCGGGCGAGGACCATGACAGGTATCGGATCGGGCATGTTGCGACGCGCGCCGCTCGTTGCGAGCCGGTGTGAAACGGCACCGGCGGCCAATGCATAGTAGCCGCGGACATGGCCGTCCTGATCGGCAACCACAAACGTGCGGCTCGCACCACTCGACTGGTTGACCAACGCCCTGCGCTTGAGCCAGTCGTCGAGCGCGGTCTCGCCGCAGTCGAATTCATCGAGCCGATGTGAAGCCGACAAGGGCTCCGGAGGGCTGAGCTGCAAGCTCACGCCTTTGCTGGCTTCTTGCCCCAGGGCGCCTTGACCGCCATGAGGCGCTCGAGCCCTGGATTGCCTGTCGGCGGCGCGTCGAGCATCTTGGTGAACTGCCGGAACTTCTCGGCATCCAGTTTGAAAAATACCTGATCGAGCAGCACCGCTTGCGCCTTGTCGCAGGCGGCTTCGAGCATGAAGTCGGAGCGGTTCTTGCCGAGCAGCTGCGCCGCCTGGTCGATCAGATCCCGCTGTTCGGGACGTGCCCGCAGGTTGATTGCGGCATCGCGCATGGGATCCTCCCTGGTCGTATATACAATAGATATACGGATGCTATGGTCGCGTATAGCTGTTGTCAACACACGGAAGAAATCGATTTGTCGAACCGGAACCGCTGCCAGCCGACCGCTGCGGGAGGGATTGATTCGGCTGCTTCGCAGCCTCACCCCTCCGGGGCGCCTCCGCTTCGCTCCGGCGTCCTGCGTCGCCGCTGCGCGGCTCCTTGTCGAACCGGAACCGGCGCCGGCCCGACCGCTGCGGGAGGGATTGAATCGAAACGGCCTAAGGGCCGTTTCGACCCTGCGGGCTTCGCCGCTGCGCGGCTCGTTCCAAAACGCTTCGCGTTTTGTCGAACCGGAGGGTTCGTCCACACCTCCCTCACCGCCAGTAACGAAAAAGGCCCCATTCGGGGCCTTTTTCGTTACTGGCGGTGAGGGAGGGATTCGAACCCTCGATACGCTATTAACGTATACACACTTTCCAGGCGTGCTCCTTCAACCACTCGGACACCTCACCGGAACCTGGATGTTCTGCCGCTGCGGGCAAAACGAGGCGCGTACTGTATAGAACTGGCCCTGCCCTTACAAGCCGCGAGGAGCGCCAGCAATTCACGTTCCCCGGGGGCTACTGGCGCGCCAAGCGCAGGTGCGACGGGATGCCTTTCTCCGTGCTGCGGCAGGGGTTGATGTCGATGCCGCCGCGGCGCAGATAGCGCGCATAGACCGTGAGCTCGCGCGGGCGGCAGCGGTCCATGATGTCGAGGAAGATGCGCTCCACGCACTGCTCGTGGAAACCCTGGTGCTCGCGAAACGAGATGATGTAGCGCAGCAGCGCCTCGTGGTCGATGCGAGTGCCGGTGTAGATGATCTGGATACTGCCGATGTCGGGCTGCCCGGTCACCGGGCACAGCGAGCGCAGCAGGTTGCTGTAGAGCGACTCGCTCGCCACGCGGCCATCGCGCGCCACGTCGAGCAGGCCGGGGTCGGGGCGGTACATCGAGGCGGAGATCTTCAGCGTGTCCAGGCACTCGCCGGGAAAGCTGGCCACACCGGCCTGCAACGCCTGGCTCATCGACAGCAGGTCCGCCACCACGGGGGCGCCCGCGGTCACCGAGAGGTCCGATTCCAGCGTGCGCACCACGTCGTAGGCGCTGGCGAAGGCGGTCTGGCTGAACGACTGCAGGTAGAGCTTCAGCGACTTGGATTCGAACACCGCGCGCGAGTTGCAGGGCACGCGCAGCTGCGCCACGCCGACCTCGGGCTTGCCGTCGCGATCGAGCCAGGTGAGTTCCCACGCGGTCCACAGGTCCGCGCCCTCGAAGGGCAGTTGCTGCGGATCGAGCAGCAGGCGCTCGCGCAGGCGCTGGCGCTCGATCGGGAACAGCAGCGAGGGGGTGTACTGCGACACCGCCTCGACCCTGCGTCCCAGCGGGGTATCGCCGAACTTGTCTGTTTCCATTGCCAATACCGCCAGCGACCGGTGATCACACCCGCCCAAGTGTAGACGAATTTCCCCTGCCGTCCGGACCCCCGGACGCCGCGCTCACTGGCGCAGGCGCTTGCCGGAATTCAGCAGGTGCAGGCAGTAGAACCAGGCGGCCGCGATGAACAGGCAGATCATCCCCAGCGCCGTGCCGACGTGCACGTCCGACACGCCCAGCACGCCGTAGCGGAAGGCGTTCACCATGTGCAGGATCGGGTTCGCCTGCGACACCGCGCGCCAGAACGGCGGCAGCAGGTCGATCGAATAGAACACGCCGCCGAGATACGTGAGCGGCGTCAGTATGAATGTCGGGACGATCGAGATGTCGTCGAAGCTGTTGGCGAACACGGCGTTGATCAGCCCGGCCATCGAGAACAGCACCGCCGTGAGGAACACCACCAGCACGGTGAGCAGCGGGTGCTCGACGTGCAGCTGCGTGAAGGCGAGCGAGAGCACGGTGACAATCAATCCCACGCAGAGCCCGCGCGCGACACCGCCGATGGTAAAGCCGAGCAGGATCACCCAGTTCGGGGTCGGCGATACCAGCAGCTCCTCGATGCTGTGCTGGAACTTGGCGCCGAAGAACGAGGACACCACGTTGGCGTAGGAGTTGGTGATGACGGCCATCATGATCAGCCCGGGCACCACGAACTGCATGTAGTCGAAGCCGCCCATCGGGCCGATGCGCGAGCCGATCAGGCTGCCGAAGATCACGTAGTACAGCGCCACCGTGATCGCCGGCGGCACCAGGGTCTGCGGCCAGATACGCACGAAGCGGCGTACCTCCTTGACCAGGATGGTCAGGAAGGCCATGAACAGCTCGTGCCGGTTCACGCCGCCTCCCCCGCCTTGTTGCGGTGCAGCAACGCCACGAAGAGCTCCTCGAGCCGGTTGGCCTTGTTGCGCATGCTGCTCACGGCGATTCCCTTCGCCGACAGGCGCTCGAACAGTCCGTTCAGCGCCTCGTGGCGGTCGACCGTGACCTCCAGGGTGTGGGCATCGACCACGCGCACGAGGTAGCCCTCGACCGTGAAATTCGCGGGGACGTCGCCGAGCACGTCGAGCACGAAGGTCTCGCGGTCCAGCGTGCGCAACAGCTGCTTCATGCTGGTGTTCTCGACGATTTCGCCGTGGTCGATGATCGCGATGTTGCGACAGAGGCTCTCGGCCTCCTCGAGGTAGTGCGTGGTCAGGATGATCGTGGTGCCGGCGGCGTTGATCTCCTGCAGGAAACCCCACATCGAGCGGCGCAGCTCGATGTCGACCCCCGCCGTGGGCTCGTCGAGGATCAGCAGCCGCGGCTCGTGCACCAGCGCGCGTGCGATCATCAGCCGCCGTTTCATCCCACCGGAGAGGTTGCGTGCCGGCTGCTCGCGCTTGTCCCACAGATCCAGGCGATGGAGGTATTTCTGGGCGCGCTCGCGCGCCAGGCCCAGCGGCAGGCCGTAGTAGCCGGCCTGGGTGACCAGGATGTCGCCGACCTTCTCGAAGTGGTTGAAATTGAATTCCTGCGGCACCACGCCGAGGTTGCGCTTGGCGAGCGGGAAGTTGGCGTCGATGTCGGTGCCGAAGACTTCCACCGTGCCGCCGGTCTTCTGCACCAGGGAGCAGATCACCCCGATCGTGGTCGACTTGCCGGCCCCGTTGGGCCCGAGCAGCGCGAAGAAGTCACCCTGCGCCACGTCCAGATCGATGCCCTTCAGCGCGGCGAAGCCGTTGGCGTAGGTCTTGCGGAGCTGGCGGATGGTCAGGGCATTGCTCATCGCGGGGCGTGACTCCTCGGCGTGGCGCGGGGGGTGGTGAAGGCGCGTATTTAAACGGGCCCCGCCCCCCCCCCCCCCGGCCCCCCCCCCCCTGGGGGTTCCCCCCCCCCGCCCCCCCCCCCCCGCCCCCGCCCCCCCGGCCCCCGGGGGCCGGGATATCCGCAATTCAGGGAGTCGTCGCAGGGAGAGGAGAATCGCGGACCGGCAGCCAGTGCCGGTCCGCGCATGCGGGCATTGCTGCCCGGCTTTACTCGCGATCGCGAGCTTACTGTTTCATCGCGTCCTTGGCGGCCTGGGCTGCTGCGTCGGCAGCTTCCTTGGCTGCGTCGGCTGCCGCGTCCACGGCTTCGCCGGTGGCTTCCGCGGCATCGCTTGCCGCATCGGCGGTTGCGTCCGCTGCGTCGCTCGCCATGTCGGCGGTGGCGTCAGCCGCGTCGCTTGCCGCTTCAGTCGTCGCTTCTACCGCGTCGCTCGCCGCTTCGGTGGTTGCATCCGCTGCCTCGGCCGCTGCGTCCTTGGTGGCCTCGACTGCGCTGGTGGCTGCCTCGGTGGTCGCTTCGGCCGCCGAGCCGGCCGCCTCGGTCACGGCGCCTGCCGCTTCCTGTGCCGCGCTCTTGGCGTCCTGTGCTTCTTCCTTGCCGCAACCTGCCAGCGTGAGCGTCAGCACGGTGGCGACAACGGCTGCATTGATCTTCGCGTATTTCATGAGTATTCCTTGAGTGTTGTCTGGGGGCAGCAGTCTGCTTCCCGCGGTTGGACAAAAGCCTGGTGCACTTTCCCGCTGCTGCTTGAACAGCGGCACAACTTTAGCCCGCTTTGCCGCGCCCGTAAACGGAAAGCATCCCTGAACCGGGATTGCGACGGCATCACGGGCATGACAGGCTCTGCGCGCCCGCCATACCCTCGAGGATGCCGATGCCGCGCCAACCCGCCCTCTCCTTCGCCGAACGCTACGGCCCGTGGGCGCTGGTCACGGGCTGTTCCGCCGGCATCGGCCGCGAATTCGCGCGCCAGCTGGCCGAACGCGGACTGGACCTGGTGCTGCTGGCGCGGCGCGAGGCGTTGCTGCGCACGCTGGCCGCGGAGCTGCAGCGCGATTTCGGCATCCGCACCCATGTCGTGGTCTGCGACCTGGCCCGCGCGGATTTCCTGGCCGACGTGGTCGCGGGCTGCGCCGATCTGCCGATCGGGTTGTTGGTTAACAACGCTGGCGCGCCGAGCTTCCACGGCCGCTTCCTCTCGCGCAGCCCCGGGGAGATCGAACGCGCGATGCATTTCGGCGTGCACGTGCAGGTGCAGCTGATCCGCCATTTCGCCGCGCCGATGGCCGCGCGCGGACACGGCGGCATCATCCAGGTGAGCTCGATCACCGGCCACATGTCGATGCCGTTCATGGCCGAGTACTCCGCCAGCAAGGCCTACCAGCTGACGCTGGGCGAGGCGTTGCACTACGAACTGCGCGATCACGGCGTCGACGTGCTCGTGCTCTCTCCCTCCGCCACGCGCACCGAGCGCATCGGCTTCGGCATGGAGCCCGCACCGGTAGTGGCCAAGGCGCTGGCAGCGCTGGGCAAGCGCCCCTCGGTCATACCGGGCTGGCTGAACCAGTGGCGGGCCTTCAGGCGGCGTCACCTGCGCACGCGCCGCGCGGCGCTCGAGGAGCTCGGCGCGTTCCAGCGCGGGCGGCTCAGGGAGAATCCTCCCGCGCGCTGAGCGCACTGTTTCTGGTGCGTGAACAATCAAACCATGACGGGCGCCTTATCAGTCGGGTGCATTGGGTGTAGCGTGCCCGAAAAATACTCCGAGATGACATGGAGCACGCGCATATGGACCGCTACCTGATCGTATCCACCGACGGCCACGCGGGCCTCCCCATGGAGGGCTACCGTGATTACCTCGAGGCGAAATACCACGCCGCCTTCGACGAGGCGCTGCCCCTGCAGCGCGAGATGACGCGCAAGGCCGAGGAGAAGTTCCTGATTTCCGAGTTCAACACGAAGTGGCGCCGGGACGTCGGCGACGGCCTGCGCGGTGCGTGGGACGGCGCGGTGCGCAACCGCATCATCGACGACGACGGCGTAGCCGCCGAGGTACTGTTCCCCGACGGCATCACCGAGATGAACGCACCGCCCTTCGGCGCGGGCTTGAGCCTGAAGCCCTGGGGTGTGGACCCCGAACTGCAGTGGGCCGGCGCGCGCGCTCACAACCGCTGGATCGCGCAGTTCTGCAAGGAAGACCCGGTGCGCCGCATCGGGCTCGCGATCGTGCTGATGCTCTACGACGTCGACGCGGCGCTGGCCGAGGTGAAATGGGCGCACGACAACGGGCTGCGCGGCATCCTGATCCCGGCGCTGATGGGCGACAAGGATGCCTACAACCACCCCAAGTACTACCCGGTGTGGCAGTTCTGCGCCGAGCACAACATGGTGGTGCACACGCACTCCGGCCCCTCGCCCGACTACAACTTCGCGCTGCCCGGCGCGATGGGCGTCTACCTCACCGAGTTCGCATGGTGGGCCAGCCGACCGATGTGGCACCTGATCTTCGGCGGCGTGTTCGAGCAATTCCCGCGATTGAAGTTCGTGATAACCGAGGTGAGCGAGTTCTGGATCCCTGCGCTGCTGGAACTGATGGACGTACGCGCCTCGGTCAAGCACACCTCGGGCAAGCTCGGGGATTTCCGCAGCAACCTCACGATGGCGCCGAGCGAATACTTCCGGCGCAACTGCTGGGTGGGAGCCTCGGCGCTGTTCGACGAGGGCTCCGCTGCGGTACGCCACGAGATCGGCATCGGCAACGTGATGTGGGGCACCGACTACCCGCACCCTGAGGGCTCGTGGCCGAAGACGCGCGAGAAGCTGCTGACCTACCTCAGGGGCATGCCGGAATCGGAGCTGGAGCCGATCCTCGGCGGCAACGCCGTCGAGTGCTACGCGCTCGACCGCCGCCAGCTCGACCCGATCGCACAGCGCATCGGGCCGCTGAAGTCCGACTTCATCGACGCGGCAGCCTGACAGGAGCACACCATGAGCAAGCGCTTCCCCATGCCGATGCCCTTCGGCTGGTTCTGCATCAGTTACAGCGACGAGCTCGCCGCCGGCGCGGTTCGCAACGTCCGCTACTTCGAACGCGACATGGTGCTGTTCCGCACCGCCTCGGGAAAGCCGGCGCTGACCGGTCCGGTGTGCCCACACCTCGGCGCGCACCTCGGCCATGGCGGCACGGTGCAGGGCGAATCGATACGCTGTCCGTTCCATCACTGGCAGTTCGACCGCGATGGCATCATCACCGACATCCCCTACGCGCAGCGCATTCCGCCCAAGGTCGACGGCAAACCCTGCCTGAAGACGTACCCCGTGTGCGAGAAGAACGGCGTGATCTGGGCCTGGTACCACCCCGAGGAGCTCCCGCCCGATTTCGAGGTGCTCGAACTCGCGGAGTTCAGCGACCCGGACTGGAGCGAGCGCGATCGCTACGAATGGCGCTTCGGCTCCTGCCCGCAGGAAATTGCCGAGAACGGCGTCGACGTCGCGCACTTCAAGTACATCCACCAGATGGACGCGGTGCCGTTGGGCGAAACCACCTACGAGGGCCATATCCGGCGCAGCAGGGTGCGCGGCCCGCGCACCGTGGTGAACGAGGCCGGCGAGCCGGAGGTGATCGAGTACGGCATCGACGTGGTGCAGAACGGCGCCGGGCAGAAATGGACTCGTTTCAGCGGCCTGGTGGACTACCTGCTGCAGGTCCTGGTGACCCCGGTGGACGCCGAAACGGTGGACGTGCGCTTCGTCTACACGCATCCGCGCTACCCCGAGGGCTCGTTCAGGCACCGCGCGGTGCGCGATGGCATCGCGAACACCAACGGCCAGCGCGGGCTCGAGGGCGACATCCCGATCTGGCACAACAAGTTCCACCTGCGTGAACCGCTGCTCTGCGACGGCGACGGCCCGATCATGCGTTTCCGCCGCTATTTCGCGCAGTTCTACGTCGGCGGCCCGTACGGCGACGAGCGCAGCATCCCCAGTGATCTCGAAGTGGCATCGAACTAGAAACCCTGAACAGGAGAACAGCCATGGCCCACCTGCGATACGTGAGAAACCCCGCCCATGTCCCCGCGCGGCGGCCGGGTCTCGAGTGCACCGTGCGCTCGCTGCGCGTGCGCTACGAAACGGATCCCGAGATCCATGCCGCGCTGCTGCCGCGCCCCCTGCAGCCCTCCGCGCGGCCCGAGATATTCATCCAGCACGCCAACGTCTCGATGCACGTGCGTCCCGGTCAGGACGTCGATATCGGCGCGGCCACCGTGGGCGTGAAATGCAGCTTCGAGGGCACCGAGGGTTACTACGTGCTCGCAATGCCGATGCAGGGCGAGTTCGTGGTGATCGGCGGGCGCGAGCGCTTCGGCGAGCCGAAGAAGATCGCCGAGGTGGCCAGCATGGAGATTGACGGCAATCGCGTCACCACGGTGATCGCGCGCCACGGCATCGCGTTCCTGGAGATGCGCGGCGAGATCGGCGAATCGCTGGCGGTGCCGGCACCTTTCATGGAGTATTTCTTCTGTCACAAAGGCGCTGCCGCGCATCGACGGCGCCGACGGCTTCGACGGACCGGTGCTTCTCACCCGGCTCAACTGGCAGCGCAACTACAGCGACGTCAAGCGCATCCACAACCCGCAGGTGATCCTGCGCGAAAGCGCGTACGACCCGCTCATCGACGTGCCGGTGCGGCGCATCGTCGAGATGCAGCTCGCCGAGGGCGCCACGCAGACCAGCGGACAGATCCTCGCCGAGATACCCGGCGAATACCTGGTGAACCACATCCACCAGCGCTACGACGACGGCATCGACATCGGCATGGACCTGGACCTTGCCTCGGAGCGGAAAGTCGTCAATGCGTGACTACACCGGCAAGACCGCAGTGGTCACGGGCGGCGCCTCTGGCGTGGGGCGCTGCCTGTGCGAACTGTTCGCCCGCGAGGGCATGCACGTGGTGATGGCCGACGTCGAGGCCGGCGCGCTGGAGGCCTCGGCCGCGGCGCTGCGCGCCGAGGGCCTGGACGTAGTCGGCATGCGCTGCGACGTGACCAGCCCGGAGTCGATGCAGGCACTGGCTGATACGGTGGTCGCGAGCTTCGGCAAGGTCCACGTGCTGTGCAACAACGCCGGGGTCGGCATCAAGGAAGCGCAGCGGCGCATCTGGACACTGACACCCAACGACTGGACCTGGGGCTTCAACGTGAACGTGATGGGAGTGGCCAACGGCATCCGTGCCTTCGTGCCCGCAATGCTGGCGCACGGCGAACCCGGCCACGTGGTCAACACGTCCTCCGGCAACGGCGGGCTCACCTCGATGCCCACCACGCCGGTGTACGCCGCGAGCAAGGCCGCGGTCACCAGCCTCACCGAGGTGCTGCACTACCAGTTCCTGATGGATCGCGCGGCCTTGCAGGCGCACGTGCTGTTTCCCGGACCGCACCTGGTGAACACCAACATCCTGAGCGCGATGCGCAACCGCCCGGCGGAGCTGCGCGACGAAGACGCGCCCGTGGCCTACACCACGATGCGCGATCTCGCGACCGCCTCCGGCATCAGGAATCTGGAACTCACCGAGCCCGAGGAAGTGGCCGCGAGCTGCCTGCAGGGCATGCGCGAGAACCGCTTCTGGATCCTGCCCGCCAGCACCGCACAGGACGCCAGGATCAGCCGCCGCACCCGCAGCATACTGGACCGGGAGAACCCGGTCCTGCCGGAGTAGAAACACATGGCCTCATGGCTGGGACAATACTGCATCTGCGTGACCGACCTGGCGCGCTCGGAGGATTTCTACTCGCGCATCCTCGGCCTCGAGGTGCAGCAGCACGTCGAGATTGCTGATGCGCGCGAGGCCGTGCTCGGCGCGCCCGGCAAGGACGCGAAGATCCAGCTCGCGCAGAAGACCGCCCAGGACGGCCCTATCGAGCACGGCAACGCGTTGTGGAAGCTCTACGTCTACACCGACGACATCGCGGGCGTCTACGCCGCCGCGATGGACTACGGCAGCGAGTCCGTGATGGCGCCCACGCGCCTGGAGAAATGGCCGGTCACCGCCGCATTCGTCCGCGACCCCGACGGTTACCTGGTGCAGCTGATGCAGCGCCACGCCTGAGCCTGCGCCCGCAGGTCCCGCTGAAGCCGGATCTACATCACGATGCTGGTATCGGCGACGAACAGTTCGCGCTTGGGCGACAGTTCCTGCTGCATGTACCCGGCGAGGAAATCCACGAACAGGCGCACTTTCGCCGACAGGTGACGACCGTGCGGATAAACCGCCCAGGTCTCGCGCCAGTAGCGGCTCCAGGAACTGTGCAGCTTCACGAGCTCACCGGCCTCCACCGCCTGGCGGATGTAGAAATCCGGCAACTGCGCCACACCGATGCCCTCCTTCGCGGCGGCCATCAGCGTGGCGCCATCCTCGCTCACCCAGTTGCCCGAGACCTTGACCTTCAGCGGCTCGTCGGCGCCACTGTCGAACAGCCAGTAGCGATCCGCGCTCCCGAGGCAGTTGTGCTGCCTGAGATCCTCGGGCGACTCGGGCTGACCGTGGCACTTCCAGTAAGCGGGCGAGGCACAGAGGCTCAGCGTGTAGGTGCCGAGCTTGCGCGCGATGAGGCTTGAATCCTCCAGTCTGCCGTAGCGGATGGTAAGGTCGTAGCCGCCGGCGATGAGATCCACGTCGCTGAAGCTCGAGTGCACCTCCACGTTCAGCGCCGGGTGCAGTCGCGAGAAGGCGGCAACGGCTCCGGCCATGTAGCGCACGCCGAAGCGGCTGTTGATCGCGAGCTTCAGGGTACCGCGCAGCTTCTGCTGCATCTCTGCGATGGCGGCCTCGGCCTGTTCGAACTGCTGCGACATCAGTTGGCACTGGCGGTAGAACACCTCGCCGCTGTCGGTGAGTGTGAGCTTGCGCGTGGTGCGCTGCAGCAGCCGCGCCTGCAGTCGGTCCTCCAGCAGGTTCACCTGCTTGCTGACATAGGACTTGGAGACGCCGAGCAGCCTCGCCGCCGTCGTGAAGCTGCCGGTCTCCACGACCTTCAGGAACTCGTCGATACCTTCCCAGCGCGCCATCGCATGCCCTGTCGCCATGAAACCGCCGCAGTCTAGCGAACGTCGGCGCCTGCAAGAAGACCAGACCCACGCCCGCTGCCGCTCGGCAGCGGGCGTGGGCCACTCATCGGCGCCCGGCTAGAACTCGTAGCCGACTTCGAGTCCGTAGCTGCGCGGATCGGCCCACTGGTTGACCGTCAGCACGCCGAGGTTGAGCGCCGTGTTCCAGTACTCCTCGTCGTCGAGGTTCTTGCCCCACGCGGCGAAGCGCAGCGAACCGTTGCCCACGGGTATCTCCGCGAGCTCGGCGCGCGCGTTGATCAGGCCGTAGGCGTCGATGTTCGTGGTCGGATCATCCGTGATGCTGACGAAATGGTCGTCCTTCCACGAGTAGTCCGCGCGCAGCGACAGCGTCCCGAAGCTGAACGGATCGAAGGTGTACTTCACGGCCGCGTAGACGGTGTTCTCGGGCGAATAGGCGAACTCGCGCTGGTCCGAAACATCGACGCCGCCGACCAGGAAGCTCGTGTATTCGGTGTCGAGCCAGCCGTAGTTCAGCGTGAGGTCCAGGTTCGCGGTGGGCCGCGCGAGCAACTCGATCTCCGCGCCCTGCATCTCGGCATCTCCTGCGTTCACCACCACGGTACCGATCACCGCGGCCACGAACTGGTTGGCCTGGAAATCCTTGTAGTCGTTGTAGAAGTAGGCCATGTTCAGCTGCACGCGGTCGTCGGCGAAGCGACTCTTCAGCCCGATTTCATAGGCAGTGAGCGTCTCCGGGTCGAAGGGCGTCTGGAAGGCGGCATTGGTGGTCGCCGTGCCGTCGAAGCCTCCGCTCTTGAAGCCGGTCGATATCTTCGCGTAGCCGTTGATGTCATCGCTGAAGCGCCAGCCGATCACGCCCATCGGCGTCACCTCGTCCCAGGAATCGTCGGCTTCCAGCGGGATCAGGTTGCCCGTGGCGTCGAACACCGGGGCACCGGAGGCGTCGCGCACGAACACGCCCGAGCGCGGATTGCTCGGATTGACGCTGAAGGTGCTGTATTGGCGCCACAACTCGTAGACATCCTTGTTCTCCTCGGTCCAGCGAACGCCCGCGGTCAGGTCGAGGCGGTCGTCGAAGGCATTCGGGGTCCAGGTGAACTGCCCGAACACCGCGATCGAGTCGTCCTCGGCGCCGCGATCCAGCGTGTCGAAATTGTTGCGGCCGAACTGGAAATTCCAGCGCGGGTTATACGTGTCCCACTCATCCTCGTAGTAGAACGCGCCGATCACGTACTCCACTCGTTCCGTGGTGCCGAGCAGCTGGACCTCGTGCGTCGTCTGCTCGAAATCGTTCTCGAGCCAGAAGCGGAACATGTCGAGCTGCGTGCCGTCCATGTCCGTGCGACTCAGCGTGTAGAGTTCACGGTAACCCGAGATCGCCTTGAGCGTCAGGTCGCCGATCGCGGTGTTGTCCATGTCATAGGCGACCGTGAGCGTGTGGCCGTCGATCTCGACGTCACTTGCAAACGCGCCGTCGTTGGCGATGCTGTCCGGTCGATCCTTGCTGGTCGCCGCGCGCACCACAGGCAGGGCGGAGGCCGGCGCGGTGAAGCGGGAGGAGTCCGTGATCGCCAGCATCGTCGGGTTCTGCTGCAGGTCGAAAGTGTCGTAGGCGTAGTCGATGGTCAGGCAGGACGCGGGCTCGAAGCGCACGTCGATGCGCCCTCCCCACTGGTCCTTGTTGTCGAAGTCGTCGCTCGAGCTGCCATCGTTCTCGAAGAAGCCGTCGCGTTCGCGATAGAAGCCGGACAAGCGTGCCTTCACGGCACCGATGCCCTGTCCCACCTCTCCGAAGCCGGGCAGGTCCACGCCGGCGCGCGCTTCGTACAGGTTCTCGTTGCCGATGCCCGCGCTGACGGCACCCCCGAACTCCCCGCTCGGCTTCCTCGTGATCAGGTTGATCGCGCCGCCGATCGTGTTCTTGCCGTAGAGCGTGCCTTGCGGTCCGCGCAGCACCTCGACGCGCTCCAGGTCCACGGCATCGAAGATCGCGCCCGAGGTCTTGCTGATCGGCACACCGTCGAGGTACAAGCCGACCGCGTTGTCGCGGCTCAGCTCGTTGTTGGAATTCACCGCGCCGCGGATGTTGATGGCGGCATTGACCGAACCGCCGATCGTCGGCGCGATGTGGAGGTTCGGCGCGACATTCGAAATTCCCGCGATGTCGGTGGCACGGATATCCGTCAGCGCATCAGCCCCCAGCGCCGTGATCGACAGCGGCGTCTCCTGCAGGTTTTCCTCGCGTCGCTGCGCTGTGACCACCACCTCCTCCAACCCCGCCTCGGCTGCAGTGGCCACAGGTGCCGCGACACCGCCGGACAGCAGTCCGAGCGAGAGCATGGCCGCATAAAGCGGTTTGAATTGTTGCTGTTTCATCAATTTCCCCTCTGTGTTATCGGAACGGACTCTTCACGGATCAACCAGCCCAGCCGCGGGCTTCCAGCGCGCAGGCGCGGTAGTGCCGCAGGCCCCGCCACAGGATCACAACGATCATGGGCGCGATCACCGCCGAGGCCAGCGCGATCGAGTAGCGCAGCGCCGCATCGTCGGCGAAAACGAAATCGGTGATCGCGGCGATCAGGCTCGCGCCCACGCCGAGACCGAGGATGTTCACCAAGAACAGCATGACCGCGAGCATCTGCCCGCGCATCTCGTTGGGCACGATCTCCATCAGCGCCGCCGTGGTCACGCCGACCGAGACCTGCCCGAGAAAGGTCGCCAGCGCCATGCACGCGAGCGCCAGCTGCGCAGTGGGCATCAGCGGTCCGATGATCAGCGGAATCGTCTTGCTGGCGGCGGCGATCAGCATCACACGCATGTTGGCGTCGACATGCCCCCGCGCGGCAAACCAGGCGCTGGCCCAGCCCCCGCAGAGGATCCCCGCGGCACCGCAGAGCCCCATCACCAGGCCATAGGAATAACCCGCGTCGCTGGGGCTCATGCCATAGGTGCGGATCAGGAAAGTCGGGTACCAGATCGCGGTGCCGATCGCCAGCATCCCGAGGAAGCTCACCGCGGACAGGTGCGCCCCGAAGGCCTGCCAGCGCCGGCGCACGAATCCCCACACTGTCGACAGCGGCACGCTCTCGCCGTGGACGCCGTGCAGGCGTGCCTGGCGCACCGGGTCGCGGAAGCTGAACATCAGCGGCACCAGAAGCAGGCCGGGCAGTCCGACCAGGATGAAGGCGACCTGCCAGGCGCGGAACTCACCCAGCCAGCCGAGGGTGAGCACATCGATGCCGTCGAGGCTTTCGAGGATCAGCCCGCCGATGACCAGCGCGAGGCCGCCGCCCACGGGATAGCCGAGGTGATAGACGCTGAAGGCGACGGCGCGCTTCTCCGGCGGGAACATGTCGGCAATCAATGAGGACGCCGCGGGACTGAGCGTGGCCTCGCCGACGCCGACGCCCATGCGCGCCAGGAACAACTGCAGGAAGTTCCGCGACAGGCCGCAGGCCGTGGTCATCAGGCACCAGAACGCAATACCGCAGGCAATGATGCCGCGCCGGCTGTGCACGTCGGCGAGCCGGCCGACGGGGAAGCCCACGAAGACGAAGAGCAGCGAAAACGCCGCACCCTGGAGCAGGCTGAGCTCGAAATCGCTGAGCACCAGGTCGGCACGCACTGGCCCGACGAGTAGCGTGAGAATCTGCCGGTCGATGGCCGAAAAGGTGTAGGCCAGGAACAGCACGGCCACGGCGTACCATGCGGCGGCTGGTCGCGGATAGCGGGATCCGGGCATTGTCTCCCCAGTGCACTCGTTGTTATCGCTTTCTCCGGCGGCTCGCCCTGCCTCTTGCCGGGCGGTGCGTGCAGTCGGTTCAGAGATCAAACTAGCCGATGCATAGGTCGACGATAAGCGTCCAAACACGCAAACATTGTTTCCGTGAGCGATCGAATGTACGGATGTGTGCGCAGGGGGTCGAGCGGCGGGAGTTACGGTATCTGCGCGGTGGCTGACGCGCAAAAGCAAACGGCGCACCCCTGCGGGTGCGCCGTTGCCATCAAACAGCGATCAGACAGTGATCAGAAGCGACGACCGCCGCCACCGCCGCCTTCCTTGCGCGGTTCTGCCTGGTTCACTTTCATCGAGCGACCATTGAGGTCACGGCCGTTGAGGGCCTTGATCGCGGTATCGGCTTCGGAATTGTTTGCCATTTCGACAAAGCCGAAACCCTTGGACTGACCCGTGGCGCGGTCCATGATCACAGTGGCAGAGCTGACTTTGCCGTAGGCCTCGAACGCGTCACGCAGATCGGCGTCGGAGACGGAATAAGCCAGGTTGCCGGTATAGATATTCATAAAAATCCTGATAGAAAAATGTGCTGTGCGTAGAAGAGGACACTATCGAATATGCACGAGCACGAACTATCGGATAGCGATTCGGCGGGAAGAATGACCCGCTTCATCAGGGGAAGGCAGGAAGATCGACTGCATTCATGGAGGCATAATGACACATCCGCGGCGATGTGTCTGCTGCATGAATACCCGAATGGGAGGTGAACGAAGCGCTCGCCCTGCGGGCGCCTTCGCTGCGCGACGGCGTCCAAATCGGCTTTCTGCCGATTTGTGAATGGGAAAAGGCTCCTGCGAGCCCGACGGCGGGGATTGAATCGAAACAGCCTGGGGGCTGTTTCGACCCTTCGGGCTTCGCCGCTGCGCGGCTCGTTCCAAATTGCTGCGCGTTTTGTCGAACCGGGGGTTCAAATCAAATCCATAGGAACCGCCAAACAAAAAGGGGCCGGCAAATGCCGGCCCCTTTTTGTTTGGCGTCCCCTAGGGGATTCGAACCCCTGTTACCGCCGTGAAAGGGCAGTGTCCTAGGCCTCTAGACGAAGGGGACAGAAACCAACATCGCTAGGACGGGGCGCATTCTATGAACGCATCCGGGGTGCGTCAAGCACGGGATCGCATCGCGGCACTAGTGCCGGTCGGGGCGCGCCGGGGCTTGTCATTTCCCGCGCCGTTCCTCGAGCTCCAGCGAAGCCGAGTTGATGCAGTAACGCAGTCCCGTGGGGCGCGGGCCGTCGGGGAAGACGTGTCCCAGGTGCGCGCCGCAGCCGCGGCACATGACCTCGGTGCGCACCATGCCATGGCTCGAATCGGTCTCGGTGCTCAGCGCCGCCTCGGCTACCGGCGCATAGAAGCTCGGCCAGCCGGAACCCGAGTCGTACTTGGTGGCGGAATCGAACAGCGCCTCGCCGCAACAGGCGCAGCGATAGGTGCCCGGCGTCTTGGTGTCCCAGTACTTGCCGGTGAAGGCGCGCTCCGTGCCCTTGCCGCGGCAGATGTTGAACTGCTCCGGCGTGAGTTGCTCGCGCCACTGCTCCTCGGTCTTCTCCGTGCTCATTGCCTCGCCCCTCCTCCATCCGCTGTTGTGCACAAATGCGCGAATCGCCCCGCGGCAGCCCCGCTGCGCGGCCTGCGCCATAGGAAGCGCCGCGACCCATCGCCTATACTAGCGCCCCGATCCACGCTCCAGAACCCGACCGATGCGCGAATACCTGAAGTCCCACAAGCTGGCCAACGTCTGTTACGACATCCGCGGTCCGGTACATGCGCGCGCGGCGGCGATGGAGGACGAGGGCCATCGCATCATCAAGCTGAACATCGGCAACCCCGCCCCGTTCGGCTTCGAGGCTCCCGACGAGATCCTCATCGACGTGATCCACAACATCCCGAATTCGCAGGGCTACAGCGACTCCAGGGGACTCTATTCCGCGCGCAAGGCGGTGATGCAGTACGCCCAGCAGCTGCGCATCCCCAACGTCGAGGTCAACGACATCTACCTCGGCAACGGCGTCAGCGAGCTGATCGTGATGGTGACGCAGGCGCTCGCCAACACCGGCGACGAGATTCTGATCCCCGCCCCCGACTACCCGCTGTGGACTGCCGCCACTACGCTGGCCGGCGGCACGCCGGTTCACTACCGCTGCGACGAGCAATCCGACTGGTACCCGGATCTGGCCGACATCCGCGCCAAGATCACCGACCGCACGCGCGCCATCCTGGTGATCAACCCCAACAACCCCACCGGCGCGGTGTACCCGCGCGAGATCCTCGAGGGCATCGTGCAGATCGCCATCGAGCACGGCCTCGTGATCCTCGCCGACGAGATCTACGACAAGATCCTCTACGACGACGCGCAGCACACCGCTCTCGCCAGCATCTCCCACGAACCGCTCTGCATCACCTTCAACGGACTGTCGAAGACCTATCGCCTCGCGGGCTTTCGCTCAGGCTGGATGATCATCTCGGGTGCCAAGCACAAGGCGCGCGATTTCATCGAGGGGCTGGACATCCTGTCCACGATGCGCCTGTGCGCCAACGTGCCGGCACAGCACGCGATCCAGACCGCGCTCGGCGGCTACCAGAGCATCAATGACCTGGTGCTGCCCGGCGGGCGCCTGCGCGAGCAGCGCGACAAGGCCTGGGAGATGATCAACGCGATCCCGGGCGTGAGCTGCACGAAGCCCAAGGGGGCGATCTACATGTTCCCCCGCCTCGACCCGAAGGTGCACCGCATCCTCGACGACGAGAAGATGATCTTCGACCTGCTGACGCAGGAGAAGATGTTGCTGGTGCAGGGCACGGCCTTCAACTACCCCGACCCGGATCACTTTCGCATCGTGACGCTGCCGCTGGTGGCCGACCTCGAGGAAGCGATCGGACGTCTCGGGCGCTTCCTGCAGACCTACAGCCAGGTTTGATGCTGTGGGTCGCCATTCATGGCGACAGATGCGTTGATCATCGATCGATTGTCGCCATGAATGGCGACCTACGGGTCGTATCCGACCGGGTAGAGAATCGCCTCGCGATAGCCCGTGACCACGCGCAGGTAGCGGTGCAGTTCACGGTCGAGGTCGGCGTCGTTGGTGTCGGCCAGCAGCGGGCGACCCTCGAGCGCGGCGATCTTGTGGCGGGTCGCGACGATCGTGATGTTCGCGATGCCCACGGCGCGGATCACGCGCGCACTGATCTGCTGGTTGCCGCGCCCGAACACATGCCCCTGCCCGCCGATCGCGGTGACCACGATGGCCGCCGGGCCGGCGTGGGCTGCGAGCAGCGCCAGCAGCTGTGCCTCGGCGGCATCGCGCGCCAGGCACTGCCCGTCGCGCACCACGTCCACGCCGAGCAGCGTGCCCGCGATGCCCAGCGCCTGCTTGATCGCGAAAGTGGTGGTGCCGGGGCCGAGGATGTACAGGCACCCGGGCTCGATGTTCTGCGTCATCTCGGCCGCGATATCCGCGACTGCGCTCTCATCGGCGATCGCGCCACCCTCCTTCACGTGCTGCAGGTAGCGGCTTTCCTCGGGCACCAGCAGCTCGCCGAAGTGGCGCGCACTGACGCGCCCGGCGCGAAAGGCGTCCTCGTCGAGATCGCGCACCTCGCCCGGTGCGACGCGCACCAGCGTGCCGGCGACGAGTTGCGCCACGATCTCGCCGGCCGCCTCGGGCGAGACCGCGTAGACCCCCGAGTGCATCTTCACGCCCGCGGGAATGCCGAGCGCGGGCACCGCGGTGCCGATGGCGCCGCAGATGTCGCGCGCGGTGCCGTCGCCACCGGCGAACAGCAGCAGGTCCACCGGCAGCGCCGCGAGCGCGCGCGCGAGCGCGACGGTGTGCGCCGCACAGGTCTGCGCGGGAATCGCGCCGCCCGCCAGCTCGACGGCGAAGCCGGCCTCGCGCGCCGCATCCTCGCCCATGGCACCGGCGCCGGCGTGGATGCGGATGCGCCCGGCCAGCGGCGCGAGCATGCGCAGCGCGCGCACGGCGCGGGCATGGGCGCGCGGCTCGGCGCCGCGCTCGCGCGCCTCGGCCACGATCGCGGCACCGTCGCTGCCCTTCAGCCCCACGGCGCCGCCGATGCCGGCCAGCGGATTCACGATCAGCCCGAGGCGAAACGCTTGCCCGCTCGACATTTCGACCTCGTTCACGGGGCGAAGCCCGCCGCGAGCAGTGCCGCGTGCACCGGCGTGCCGGGCGCCGCGGCCGTGCCGATGCGCCAGGCGGAGAATTCGCGCCGCAGCGGGTAATCGCGCCGCAGGCGGTCGAAGGCGGCGGCGCGCGCGCCCTCGTCCTCGTCGAGCATCGCGGCGCGCAGGCGCGCGTCGTCGCCGCGCGGGTCGTAGCAGGCGAGCACCGCCTGCTGCCACGAGCCGCAGTCCCCGGCCCGCAACACGCCGGCCGGCGCCGGGCGCAGCTCGGGCGGATCGGCGGGCGAGGCCCCGGCGCCGAGGAAGGCGCGCAGCGCCGCGTAGACCTGGCGCGCACCGCGCAACTTGCCGTCGTGCGCGTAGCCGGCGATGTGCGGCGTGCCGATCAGCACCCGCGCCAGCAGCGCGCGATCCGGCTGTGGCTCGTGCTCCCACACGTCCAGCGCGGCGCGCAACGCCCCTCGCCGGCGCATGGCCTCGAGCAGTGCCGCGTTGTCCACCACGGGGCCGCGCGCGGCGTTGATCAGCAGGGCATCGTCGCGCAGGCGCGCCAGTTCCCTCGCGCCGATCATGTGACGGGTGGCGTGCGCGCCCTCGCGCGTCAGCGGCACGTGCAGGCTCAGCACGTCGCAGGCCAGCGTCTCCTGCAGCGCGCACGATTCCGGCGGAATGTCGCGCGTGAGCAGCGGGTCGTAAACGCGACACGCCACGCCGAGCGCGCGCAGGCGTACGAGCAGGCGCGCGCCCACCTGCCCGCAACCCACGATGCCGACCGTGCGTCCGGCCAGCCCGCGCGGCGCCGGGTACGCCAGCGCGAGCACGCCCAGCACGTAATCGACGACGGAATCCGCGTTGCTGCCCGGCGCGTGCGCGAAGCGGATGCCGAGCGCGTCGAGCTCGTCGATGCGCACATGATCCGTGCCCGCGGTCGCGGTCGCGACGAAACGCACGCGGCTGCCCGCCAGCAGCGCGCGGTCGACGCGCGTGATCGAGCGCACCAGCAGCGCGTCGGCGTCGCGCACGGCGGCGGCGTCGATCGCGCGCCCGGCCATGAGGCGCACGCTGCCAAAGCGCGCGAAGGCCTCGCGCGCGCCGGGAATGTTCTCGTCGATCAGCAGGTTCACGTCGCGGCATCCGCGACGGCCAGCAGGCGCGCGCGCAAGCGCTCGCCCAGGCCGTGAAAGTCGGCAAAGTGCGCCAGCGCGGCGCGCTGCGCGGGCTGGCGCGCGGTGCCGGGGAGTTCCTGCATCGCGAATGCGTCCTCGGCGAGCGCGGTCAGGCGCCGCGCCATCAGGATCTGTTCGCCATGCGCTTCCAGCAGCCGCGCGATGCGTGCCGCGCCGCGCAGCGAGGAAGCGGCAATCGCATCGAGCGCGCCGAGCAGCGCGTGCACGTCGGGGTGGCGCTGCAGCAGCGCGACAGCCGTCTTCACCCCGATGCCCGGCACGCCGGGCACGTCATCGACCGGGTCGCCGCACAGCGCCAGCAGGTCCGGCACCTGCTCGGGCGCGATGCCGTGGCGCGCGCGATAGGTCGCGCGATCGAGCGGTGCGGCCGCGGGGAAATCCCACAGGCGGTCGTCCGCCCCGCGCAGCACCTGTCCGAGGTCCTTGTCGCGGCTGATCACCACCGCGCAATCGCCCTGCCCGCGCGCCGCGCAGGCCGCGGAGGCGATCAGGTCGTCGGCCTCGAAGCGCGCGCTGGCAACGCTCGCGATGCCGAGCAATCCGGTGAGCTCGCGGCAGGCGCGCAACTGGAACTCGAGTGCCGCGTCGGGCAGCGCGCGGCTGCACTTGTAGCCGGGGTGGATCTGGTTGCGAAAACAGCTGCCGAGGCTCTCGTCGAAGGCCGCGAGCACGTGCCCGGGCGCGGCGCGGCGCAGGAAATCGCAGAGGAAACCCGCGTAGCCCTGCACCGCGTGCGTGGGCAGGCCGTTGGCGGCGCGCCACCCGGGCGCCAGCGCGAAGTAGGCGCGGAAGATGTAGATCGAGGCGTCGAGCAGGTAGTGCGGCCGCATCGTCAGCCGTCGCCGTCGAGCAGCCGTCGCGATGCGTAGTCCTCGGCACGCAGCACGGCGCGGCCCCCGAAGCGCGCCGCGAGCGCCGCGTGCAGGCGTGCCGCGCGCGGCGGCAAGCCGTTGACGCAGTACGCCGCGGCCTCGCGCGCGATGGCCGCGGCAAAGGCGCGCTTGTCGCCCACGGCGCCGTCGAGGTTGTCGATGCTCGGGCGAAAGCGCATGCCGCAGGCCTCGTTCAGCAGCCACTCCAGTGCCTGCGGGCGCGCCTCGAGGCGCTCGAACTCGCGCTGCGTCGCGTCATCGCGGCCGTCGGGGCTGTACCAGTAGCCGTAGTCGGGCAGCAGGCGGCGTTGCGCGCCCGCGATGCACCAGTGCGCGATCTCGTGCAGCGCGCTCGGCGCGTAATCGAGGCGGAACACGATGCGGTGCTCGGGGCATTCGGCGTCGGCGGGCAGGTAGACCGGCTCGTCGCCGCCCTTCACCAAGCGCGTGTTCTCGCTGGCGAGGAACAACTCGTCGAACAGCGCGCACAGCGCCTCGCAATCGGGCGACGGGCGCGGCACGGGTTCAGCCACCCTTGCGGATGCGGTAGCGGAATTCGCCATCCGGCTCCTCGTGCGCGAGCAGCGCGTGGCCGAGAAATTCGCAGAAGCGCGGAATGTCGCGCTGCGTCGAGGGATCGCTGGCGAGCACCACGACAACGTCGCCGGGCGCCATGTCGCGGATGCGATTGTGCAGCAGCATCACCGGCTCGGGACAGTACAGGCCGCGCGTGTCGAGCGTGGATTCGGCCGGAGCGCTCACGCTCCGGGTTCCGTGGCGAGGGCCGCGCGCAGCTGCGCGGCCTGTTCGCGGGTCAGCAGCTGGCAGCTCTCCAGCTGCGTGTCGAAGAAAACCAGCACCTCGCCGCGCTCGAGCTGGCGGCGGATCTGCGCGACCTTGGTGGCCAGCGCCACCTCGGACAGGCCGTACTCGGTGCCTTCGCGCGTCGCGAACTCCTCGATGACGCCCTGCAGCGCATCGGCGGAGAGTTCGCGCCACGGGATCTCCAGTGCCGTCATTGCGCCGGTTTGCGGAAACGCAGCGTCATGCGATCGCTCTCGCCGATCGCGAGATACTTCTCGCGGTCCGTGTCGCCCAGCGCGAGCGAGGGCGGCAGCGTCCACACGCCCTTGGGGTGATCGCGGGTGTCGCGCGGGTTGGCGTTGATCTCGCTCTTCGCCTCGAGCACGAAGCCCGCGGCCTCGGCCGCCTTGATGACCATTTCCTCGGTCATGTAGCCGCTGTCCTTGACCTGCTCGGCCGTGGCGTTCGCCGCGGCACGGTGCTCGACCACGCCGAGCACGCCACCCGGCTTCAGCGCCGCGAAGGCGGCCTGCATGACCTTGACGTCGTTGCCCTGCCCCATCCAGTTGTGCATGTTGCGGAAGGTGAGCACCGCATCCGCGCTTGCCGCCGGCGCGACCGCGACGCTGTCGGGCGGCCCGAGCTCGGTGAGGACCACGCGGTCGTAGAGCGCCGGGTTCGCCGCCAGCATCGCCTTGAATGCCGCGAGGCCCTTCTGGTAGTACTCGACCTTGCTCTGCGCCGGGAAATGCGCCGCGTAGAGCTTGCCGTTGTCGCGCAGGTACGGCGCCAGCACCTCGGTGTACCAGCCGCGGCCCGGCCACAGCTCGACCACGGTCATGTCGGGCTTGATGCCGAAGAAGCCGAGCGTCTCCACCGGGTGGCGATAGACGTCGCGCGCGCGGTTGGCCTCGCTGCGGTGCTCGCCGGCGAGCGCGGCATCGAGCGCGCTGTCGGCCTGCGCCGCACCACAGAGCGCGGCGAGCGAAAACACGGCGGCGGACATCCATCGGGAACAGTGGGCACGAACAGTCATGGCGTGAATCCTCGGTCGGTTTTCTTGCGTGGGTCGGTTTCGCGAGGCACCACTGTCAACAGGGGCCGGGCCGCGCGAAGGGCTGGTATTATACGCAGCGATCACGACTACGGGGCAGCGCGCCATGCAGACCTACCTGCTGATCAGTTTCATCGCCGACGACCGGCCCGGCCTGGTGCAGAGCCTCTCCGAGGCGGTTGCCGCGCACGGCGGCAACTGGCTCGAGAGCCGCATGGCCAACCTGGCCGGCAAGTTCGCGGGTATCGTCAACGTCTCGGTGCCGCAGGCCCGGCGCCAGGACCTCGAGGGCGCGCTCGGTGCCCTGGAGGCACAGGGGCTGACGCTGCGCCTGGAGGCGGTGCGGGCCGCGGCGCCCGCGCCGGCGCACACGCCGTGGCGGCTCGACATCGTGGGCCAGGACCGGCCCGGCATCGTGCACGAGTTCTCCGCGGCGCTGGCGAGCCGGCGCATCAACGTGGTCGAACTGCGCAGCGACATCACCAGCGCGCCGATGAGCGCCGACCCGCTGTTCGTCGCGAGCGTGGGCATCCACGTGCCGGCGGACATCGATCTGGACGAGCTGCGCGAGCGGCTCGAAGCGATCGCCGACGAGCTCACGATCGACTACGCGCTGGTCTCGGCCGACTGAATACATTCCCCCGCCGTGGGTCCGCACGGGCGGGCCCCCCCCCCCCCGGGGGGCGGGTTCCTCCGGACAGGTCCGCTGTGCGGACCTACGGGCGGCGCCAGAGGGCGCGCGCGCCGACCAGCAGCGCGACCGCGCAGGCGGCGGTGAGGATCATCGCGACGATCAGCAGCAGGCACTGCCACAGGAAGCCGAGGATCGCGGCGAGACGGAAATCGAAGGCCAGCGCCGCCGAGACCAGCAACGCGAGCGTGGCGACGATGCCGAACACCAGCATGCGGTTCGACCTGAAACGCGCAAACAGATTCATGCAGTGGTTCCCCGGTCGGTGGGCACGGCACGCAGCTGCAGGCGCACGCCGTCGTGGTGTCCGGTGTAGACGTCGAATCGGTGCGTGATGCGCTCGCGCGCAAAATGCGCCAGCAGCTCGGGCGCCCACGGCGGCTGTGCCACGCCCTGCGCCGCCGCCTCCAGGCAACCGCCCGGTGCGCGGAATACCAGGAACAGGTGCTCGGAGCCCGCATCGGTGAGCGTCGCATAGAGCACCAGGTCCTCCTCGCGCGGCGAGGCAGCGGTGAGCGCGGGCTCCAGCGCGCGCAGCACCGCGGCCTGGATCTTCTCGCCCCTGCCCGGCTGCGCCAGCAGCAGCGCCGGCGTGTGGCCGTCTGGCTGGCACACGATGCAGCCGACGTGCACTTCCGGGTTGCGGTAATAGACGCGCGCGCAGGCGCTGCAGGCGGGGCGCTCGCGATCATCGCCCGCCGGTACCCCGGCCACCAGCTGCGCGCCGCACAGCGCGCAGTAATTCATTGTCATCTCGCTTGTTCCCGCATCGTTTCCCGCGCCCCGCCGGGCGCCTCCACCAGCGGGCCGCGCACCGCGACGCGCACGATCCACCAGCCCGCCAGCGCCGCCAGCGCCGCCACCACGAAGCCGAGCCGCGCGCTCATATCCCACAACAGCCCGCTGAGCAGCGCGCCCAGCGCGCCGCCGGCACCGAAGCTGACCGCGGCGTACACCGCCTGGCCCTGCCCCTGTTGCGCGGCGCCGAAATATCGCCGCAGGAATTCGATCCCCGCGGCATGGAAGCTGCCGAAGCTGCCCGCATGCAGGCATTGCGCCACCAGCAGCAGCGCCAGGCTCTCGACACCGAAGCCAATCATCAGCCAGCGCAACGCGGCAAGCAACAGGCTCGCCAGCAGGATCGCGCGCAGGCCGAAGCGCGCCAGCAGCCGGTGCGCGCACGCGAACACGCCGATCTCGGCGATCACGCCGAGCGACCAGATCAACCCGGTCGCGGCGCGGGTGTAACCGTGCTGCTCGAGGTAGAGGCTGAAGAATCCGTAGTACGGCGCATGCGAGAACTGCAGCAGGAACGAGGCCGCGAGGAAGGCCTGCACGGGGCGCGCGCCGAGCAGCTCGCGCAGCCCCCCGGCGGGCGGCTCGCGCCGCGCCACCGCGGGCTCGCGGATCAGCAGCGTGCCGGCGGCGATCAGCACCAGCAGCGCGAGCAGCAGCTGCGGCAGCCAGGTGACGCTGAGGCGGTCGAACAGCTGGCCGGCGCCGACCACCGCGACGATGAAGCTCACCGAGCCCCACAGCCGCACCTGCCCGTAGCGGTGCACCTGCTCGCCGAGCGAGGCCAGCGTGATCACCTCGTACTGCGCGAGGATCGCGTTCCAGAACACCGAGTGCAGCGCCACCACGGCGACCAGCCACCACAGATCCGTGCGCACCAGCAGCGCGGCGAACGCGATCAGCGCGGCGAAGGCGCCGGTGCGGATGATCAGCAGGCGTCGCCCGCTGCGGTCGGCGAGCCAGCCCCAGAGGTTCGGCGCGACGATGCGGATGGCGGCCATGACCGCGAGCACCACGCCGATCGCCGCGGCATCCAGCCCCACGGCCTGCAGGTACAGGCTCCAGTAGGGCATCATCGCCCCGAGGAAGGCGTAGTACAGGAAATAGAACGAGGACAGGCGCCAGTACGGGATACCGGCGGCGGGAGCGCCCATCATCCCGTCGGCGCGACCACGCTGCCCGGCACCACCGGCGTCTCGCAGCGCACGTCCGCGTTCTGCGCGCGATGGCGCAGCCAGTGGTCCATCAATACCAGCGCCAGCATCGCCTCGGCGATCGGGGTGGCGCGGATGCCGACGCAGGGATCGTGGCGCCCGTGCGTCACCACCTCGATCGGCTGGCCGAAGCGGTCGATCGAGCGACCCGGCAGGCGCATGCTGGACGTGGGCTTCAGCGCGATCGAGACCACGATGTCCTGCCCGCTCGAGATGCCCCCGAGGATGCCGCCGGAGTGGTTCGAGAGGAAACCCGCGGGCGTGATCTCGTCGCGGTGCTCGGTGCCCTTCTGCGCCACGGCCGCGAAGCCGGCGCCGATTTCGACACCCTTCACCGCGTTGATGCCCATCATCGCGTGCGCGATGTCGGCGTCGAGGCGGTCGAACACCGGCTCGCCGAGGCCAGGGGGCAGCCCGCTGGCGACCACGTTGATGCGCGCGCCGATCGAATCGCCGGCCTTGATCAACGCCTGCATGTACGCCTCGAGCTGCGGCACCAGCGCCGCATCGGGGCAGAAGAAGGGATTGGTCTCGACGATGTCCCAGTCGAGCGCGCCGGCGCGCAGCGGGCCGAGTTGCGCGAGGTAGCCGCGCACCGTGACGCCGAGGCGCTCGCGCAGGTACTTCTTCGCGATCGCCCCGGCCGCCACCCGCACCGCGGTCTCGCGCGCCGAGGAACGCCCGCCGCCGCGGTAGTCGCGCACGCCGTATTTCTGCGCGTAGGTGTAGTCGGCGTGGTTCGGGCGGAAGGTGTCCTTGATCGCGGCATAGTCCTTGGAGCGCTGGTCGGTGTTCTCGATCAGCAGCCCGATCGGCGCGCCGGTGGTCACGCCCTCGAACACCCCCGACAGGATGCGCACGCGGTCCTCTTCCTGGCGCTGCGTGGTGTAGCGCGAGCTGCCCGGGCGGCGCCGGTCCAGATCGGGCTGCAGGTCTTCCTCGCAGAGCGCGAGCCCGGGCGGGCAGCCATCGACGATGCCGCCGATGGCCGGGCCATGGCTCTCGCCAAAGCTCGTCAGCGTGAAGAGACGTCCGATGCTGTTGCCTGACATGGGAATGCGCGCGCTCCGGTGAAACAGGGCGCGATTATACGGAGAATCGCCCGCACGCGGCCCGGCTGCGGTGATTTGTCACGGCGCGCGGCGGTGCTCGCGGATCTCCCGGGCGTGGATCAGCGCGATGCCGTGGCCGCCATGCTCGAAATCCGGCCACAGGAACGGCAGCCGCGGGAAGGCACGCTCCAGCGCATCGGCGCTGTTGCCCACCTCGAGCACCAGCAGCCCCTCGGGCTCGAGGTGATCGGCCGCTTCGGCGAGGATGCGCCGCGCGATATCGAGGCCGTCCGCGCCGGCGGCGAGCCCGAGCCGCGGCTCGTGGCGGAACTCCGCGGGCAGCGCGTCCATGTCGGCGGCATCCACGTACGGGGGGTTGGTGAGGATCAGGTCGAAGACCTCACCCGCGAGCGCGGCGAAAAGGTCCGACTCGACGACGCGCACGCGCTCGGCCACGCCGTGCAGCGCCACGTTCTCGCGCGCCAGCGCCAGCGCCGCCGGCGAGATGTCGCCGAGCACCACCTCGGCCCCCGGCCAGGCCAGCGCCGCCGCAATGCCGATGCAACCGCTGCCGCAGCACAGATCGAGGATGCGTCGTGGCTCGACCTGCGCGTCGATCCACGGCTCGCAGCGCGTGGCGATCAACTCGGCCAGCGGCGAGCGCGGGATCAGCACCGAGGGATCGACGCGAAAGCGCAGCCCGGCAAACCAGGCCTCGCCGAGCAGGTAGGCGGTGGGCATGCGCTCGCCGATGCGCCGCGCCAGCAATGCGCCGAGGTGCGCGCGTTCGGCGACGCCGAGGCGCGCCTCCAGCACCCAGTCGGGGCTGTCGAAGGGCAGGTGCAGCGCGCCCAGCACCAGCCAGCGCGCCTCGTCCCAGGCGTTGTCGGTGCCGTGCCCGTAGGCCACCCCGGCGGCATTGAAGGCACTCACCGCCCAGCGCAGGAAATCGCGCACCGTCTGCAGCTCCTGCGGTGCCTCGTGCCCTGTTTCAACCTTGCCCACAAGTCCTCCAGAAGTCCTGCATGCGCGCGGCGATGGCCGGCGCCTGCCCGAGCATATGACAGTGATGACAACCGGCGATCTCCTCGACCGCGAGCGCGCGCAGCCAGCCGCTGCACTCCTGGTCGAGCGGCCGCGCCACCAGGCCCTGCGCGGCGCGAAACTGCAGCGCCGGCAATTGCAGCGCCTCGAGCACGTTGCGCACGTTGCCTCGGGTGAGCTTCAGTGCCGAGGCGTGGCGCAGCCGTCCGTCGGTGCGCCAGCGCCAGCCGCCGGGCACGGGCTCGAGGCTGCGCGGCACCAGCATTGCGGCGGCGCGCGGGTCGATCCCCGTGGCGGCGCAGCGCGCCGCCACGGCCTCCTCCACGCCGGTGAAGACGCGCGGGCCGCGCGAGCGGCGCCGCCCGTAGTCGTGTGCGAACTGGCGCAGCTGCGCCACGGTATCCTCCTCGCGGAACATCGGCGTGAGCATGCCGTCGAGCAGCACCAGGCTGCTCACCGCGTCGGGCTCGATGGCCGCGAGCAGAGTGGCGATGGCCGCCCCGCGCGAGTGTCCGAGCAGCGCGTAGCGTACCAGCCCCAGTTCGGCCGTGAGCCACACCAGGTCCGGCAGGTCGTCCCAGATGTTGTAGCTGCCGTGCGGCCCGCGCTGATCGCTGAGCCCGTGCCCGGGAAGGTCCAGAGCGATCAGGCGGTGCCCGACTAGCAGCGGGCCGAGCGCATCGAAGGAAGCGGCATTGTCCAGCCAGCCGTGCAGCGCCAGCACCGGGTATTCGTGGTCCTCGCCCCACTGGCGCCACGCGAGCCGGGCGCCGCGCGCCGTGATCGCATGCTCGCGCGGCGCGGCGCGCGCGCTCACGGCAACAGCTTCGCCAGTAGCGCCTCGCACTCGGACTGCACCATGAAGCGCGGCACCGGGTAGAAGCCCTGCGCCTCGTCCATCGCGCGGCGCGCGATCACCGGGATGTCGGCCGCGCG
This sequence comes from Gammaproteobacteria bacterium, assembly GCA_016718385.1. GTDB lineage: Bacteria > Pseudomonadota > Gammaproteobacteria > Pseudomonadales > UBA5518 > UBA5518. Next base: position 826,939 of record JADKDK010000001.1, on the reverse strand, counting down.
CAGTGTATCGAGCGTCTCGGGAATGCCGGTCTCGCGCGCCAGCGCGCGCAGCCGGTCGATGAAGCGCTGCGCGCGCACGGCGACCGGCTCGGCGGACGTCGCCGCGCCGATCTCCACCGTCAGTTCCGCCAGCTGCCTCGCGGCCGCATCGCGCGAAAAATCGAGCACGTGCGGCAGCACGATCGCGTTGGCCAGCCCGTGCGGCGTGTGGTACAGGCCGCCGAGGTTGTGCGCGATCGCGTGCACGTAGCCGACGCTGGCGCGCGTGAACGCGAAGCCCGCGTAGGTCGAGGCCAGCGCCATGGCCTGGCGCGCCTCGAGATCGCTGCCGTCGGCGCACACCTTGCCGAGGTTGGCGAAGATCAGGCGCACGGCGGCCACCGAGAGCGGGCGCGTCTCGGCGTTGGCAAAGCCCGAGATATAGGATTCGACCGCGTGCGTCAGCGCGTCCATGCCGGTGGCCGCGGTGACCGCGCGCGGCAGCCCGGTCATCAGCGAGGCATCCAGCGCCGCCATCACCGGCACCAGCTTGCCATCGACCACCGGCGTCTTGGCGCGCGCCGCGGTGTCCGTGACCACGGCCACGGCCGTGACTTCCGAGCCGGTGCCCGCCGTGGTGGGCACGGCGTAGACCGGCAGCGGCGCCTTCTTCACCTTGAAATTGCCGACCACGTCCGCCACGCGGCAGTTGTTGCCGACACAGGCAGCGATGACCTTGGCCGCGTCCATCGGCGAGCCGCCGCCGACCGCCAGCACCGCATCGGCGCGGTGCTCACGCGCGAGCGCGATGCCGGCCTCGATCTGCGCGTGCGTGGGATCCGGCTCGACGCCGTCGTAGACCGCGCAGACCGCGCCCGCCGCTTCCAGCGCCTGCGCCAGCGGCGCGATCAGCCCGATCTTCACCAGCACCGCGTCGGTGACGATCAGCACGCGACGCGCGCCCAGTTCGACCACGGTACCGCAGAGTCGCATCGCCGAGCCGGGCCCGGCGAGCAGGACAGGCTTGCGCCCCGACATCACGCTGATCGTGATCTGCAGGGCCAGCAGCTGCAGCCGGTGCAGGAACAGTTTGAGGGCGCGAGGCATGGCGAATCTCCGCTGCGTGAAGGCGCCCGGTCGCGTGCCGACCCCGATCCGGTCAATGCCCGCGTGCGCCGGGAGCCTTATAAACCCTCCGTCCGGAAGGCGGCAAGCCCCGCGCGGTGCGTCAGCCCCCGCTGAGTTCCAGCAGCAGACGGTTCAGCCGCTGCACGTAGGCCGCGGGATCCTCCAGCTCGTCGCCCGAAGCCAGCTGTGCCTGCTCGAACAGGATCGTGGCCAGCGTGGCGAAGCGGTCCTCGTCGGGCTCGGCGTCGAGGCGCTTCACCAGCGGGTGATCGGGGTTCAGCTCCATGATCGGTTTCGCCTCGGGCACCTGCTGGCCGGCGGCCTGCATGATGCGGCGCATCTGCACGCCCATGTCGTGATCGCCCACGACGAGGCATGCCGGTGACTCGGTGAGCCGCCCGGTGACGCGCACCTCGTGCACGCGCGTCTCGAGCGCCTTCTGCACGCGCTCGACCAGGTCCTTCGCGGCTTCCTGCTGCTTCTCGCGCGCCTCCTTGCTGGCGCTGTCCTCGAGCTCGCCGAGGTCGAGATCCCCGCGCGCCACGTCCTTCAGCTGTTTGCCCTCGAACTGGCCGAGGTAGCCGATCATCCACTCGTCGATGCGATCGTGCAGCAGGATCACCTCGATGCCCTTCTTGCGGAACACCTCGAGGTACGGACTGTTGCGCGCGGTCAGGAAATTGTCGGCCACGACGTAGTAGATGTGCTTCTGCCCCTCGCGCATGCGCTCGACGTAGTGCGCGAGGCTCTGGTCCTGCGCCGGCTTGTCGGTGTGCGTGGTGGCGAAGCGGAACAGCTTCGCGACGCGCTCGCGGTTGGCGAAGTCCTCGGCCGGGCCCTCCTTCATGACCTGGCCGAACACGTCCCAGAACTTCTGGTAGTCCTCGGGCTTCTCGGTGGCAAGGCCTTCCAGCATGTCGAGCACGCGCCTGGACAGCGCGCCGCGCATCGCATCCACCGCCGCGCTCTTTTGCAGGATCTCGCGCGAGACGTTGAGCGGCAGGTCGTTGGAGTCCACCACGCCCTTGACGAAGCGCAGGTACATCGGCAGGAACTGTTCCGCCTCGTCCATGATGAAAGTGCGCTGGATGTAGAGCTTGAGGCCGCGCGGCGCGTCGCGGTTCCACAGGTCGAAGGGTGCGTGCGAGGGCAGGTACAGCAGCGAGTTGTACTCGTACTTGCCTTCCACCCGGTTGTGGCTCCAGGTGAGCGGATCCTCGAAGTCGTGCGAGATGTGCTTGTAGAACTCGCGGTATTCCTCCTCGGTGACTTCCGCCTTCGCGCGCGTCCACAGCGCCGTGGCCTGGTTGACCGTTTCCCATTCGGGGACGGCGTCCTTGTCCTTGTCCTTTTCCTCCTCCTCGCCCACGCGCTCCTTCTGCATCAGCACCGGCAGCGAGATGTGGTCGGAGTAGCGCTTGACGATCGAGCGCACCTTCCAGCTGTCGAGGAACTCGCCCGCCTCCTCCTTCAGGTGCAGCACCACGGTGGTGCCGCGTTCGGCGCGCTCGATGTCCTCGACGGTGAACTCGCTCTCCCCGGCCGATTCCCAGCGCACGCCCGCGGCGGCCTCGAGCCCGGCGCGGCGGCTGAACACCTCGACGCGATCGGCGACCATGAAGGCGCTGTAGAAGCCCACACCGAACTGCCCGATCAGCTGCGAATCCTTGCGCTGGTCGCCCGAGAGCTGCTGCACGAACTGCGCCGTGCCCGAGCGCGCGATGGTGCCGAGGTGGCTGATCGCCTCCTCGCGCGACAGGCCGATGCCGTTGTCCGTGATCGCGAGCGTGCGCGCGTCCTTGTCGATCGCGATGCGGATCTCGAGGTTGGGGTCGTCGGCGAGCAGCGCCGGGTCCGATAGCGCCTCGAAGCGCAGCTTGTCGGCGGCGTCGGAGGCGTTGGAGATCAGCTCGCGCAGGAAGATCTCCTTCTTGCTGTAGAGCGAGTGGATCATCAGGTGCAGCAGCTGGCGGGCTTCGGTCTGGAAGCCCATGGTTTCCTTGTGCGCGACGGTCATGCAGTGGTCTCCCTGCCAGTGAACGGGTACGTGCGCCATATGGGGCCGCGCGCCGGCTTTTCAAGCCGCCCGGATCTTAAAGTGACACCTGCTGCGGCATCGGTTAGAGTCCCGACGCATCCATGCCGCCCGCGTGGCCCGGCCAACCGGGCCGGGCCCGGGGCCGCAGGCGTTGTCCCGCCGACCAGGTATTCGCATGCAAGGACGTAAGGCATGACGACTCAGCAGAATCTCTATCGCTTCGCGCCCACCCGCCGCGCCGCCGCGCAGGCAGGCTCGTGAGCACCCCGCCGCGCCGGCGCCCCGGCGGGCGCAATGCTGCGGTACGGCTCGCGGTCGCGCACGCCGTGCTGTCCTACCTCGAACAGGGGCAGCCGGATTTCAGCGTGGCCGACGTGGCAGCGCGCGCCGGCGTGCACCGCGCCACGGTCTATCGCCGCTGGCCGACACGCGCCGCGCTGCTCGGCGAGGCGCTGTCGCTGCAGTACAGCCGCGTCACCGTGCCGATGACGGGCGATTTCGTCGCGGACCTGCGCACGCTGTCGCACCGGCTCGCGCACTACCTCGCCGAGCCGGTGCTGCGCACCGTCAACGGCATGGCGATCGCCGACAGCGAGCCCGGCTTCGGCGCGCTGGTGAACACGCACTGGGAGCCGGTGAAGCAGCGCATGACCGAGATGATCGAGGCCGGCATACGCAACGGGCAGCTGCGTCGCGACACCGACCCCGATGCGATCATTCGCCTGCTGGTCGGCCCGCTGCTGATGACGCCGCTGTTCACGCAGGCCGGCGCCACGCAGGAGCAGATCGACCAGACCGCGGACGCCATCCTGCGGGCGTTTCTCGCCCGCCCGTAGGTCCGCATTCATGCGGACGTTGTCCGGTTGAAACCGGACCTACGAGGAACCAGCGCCCGAGGGGGTGTACCAGCGCAACATCTGCTCGGGCGTGTCGCTGAAGTCGCGGCGGCTGCCCGGCACGCGCCAGGCGTGCTCGGCCTGCCCCGGGCTGTAGGAGAAGCAGATGCCCGAGGGCATCGGGTCCTCCGATGCGGGCCCCATCGAGACGCTCGCCATGTCGTAGATGCGCGAGAGCGCCACGAAGTAGCCGCGCTGCAGGACGAGCGCGAACTCGAGCTCCTCGCCGGCCAGATTCGCGACCGCCCAGCTGGTGAAGCCGCCCAGCACCCGCTGCCCGGCGTAGCGGGCGGGCTCGGTGATCACGCCATGGCGCAACGACCACGTCAGCACGCGGCCGTTGTCGCGATCGAGCCTGGCCTCGGTGAGGCCGTCGATCTCGTCCGGAATCTCGATGCGGTAGACGCATTCCCGCGCGGCGCGGAATACGTGCGCGATCGCCAGCGCGGCCAGATCGAACAGGTGGGTGCAGTTGCGCCGCGCATCGGCGTGGCGCTTCAACTCGACGATCGATGCGCTGAGCGGCGCGCCCACCACGGACTGCAGCGCCGCGGTGGCGCCATTGCAGGTGGTCAGCGGATAGCGGTGTGCCTCGGCGGACACGGCGGTCACGCGCTCGCCGTCATGCTCGAGCGTGATGGCGAAGGCGTGCGGATCGTCCTCCACGGCCGCCTCGACGCGCGAGGGACCGCTCTGGCGCAGGACGATGGTGCGACGGTAGCAACCGCTGCCATAGCGCGGATCGAGGGCGGCCGTGTAGCCGCCCGCGGTGTTGCTCATGGCGCGGTGCTCAACTCACCAGCCGGTGATCGCCTTCAGCGCGGAACCGATCTCCGCCAGGCTGCGCACGGTCTTCACGCCGGCCGCCTCGAGTGCGGCGAACTTCTCGTCCGCCGTGCCCTTGCCGCCGGAGATGATCGCCCCCGCGTGGCCCATGCGCTTGCCCTTGGGCGCGGTGACGCCCGCGATGTAGGACACGACCGGCTTGGTCACGTTGGCCTTGATGAAGGCCGCGGCCTCTTCCTCGGCCGAGCCGCCGATCTCGCCGATCATCACGATCGCCTCGGTCGCCGGATCCTTCTGGAACATGCCGAGGATGTCGATGAAGTTCGAGCCCGGGATCGGGTCGCCGCCGATGCCCACACAGGTCGACTGGCCGAAGCCGGCGTCGGTGGTCTGCTTGACGGCTTCGTAGGTCAGCGTGCCGGAGCGCGACACGATGCCGACGCGGCCCGGCTTGTGGATGTGGCCCGGCATGATGCCGATCTTGCACTCGCCCGGCGTGATGACGCCCGGGCAGTTCGGCCCGATCAGGCGCACGCCCAGTTCGTCGCACTTCACCTTGACCTCGAGCATGTCCAGCGTGGGCACGCCCTCGGTGATGCACACGATCAGCCTGATGCCGCCGTTGGCCGCCTCGAGGATCGAGTCCTTGCAGAACGGCGCCGGCACGTAGATCACCGAGGCATCCGCCCCGGTGGCGGCAACCGCGTCGGCCACGGTGTCGAAAACCGGCAGGCCGAGGTGGGTCTGGCCGCCCTTGCCGGGCGTCACGCCGCCGACCATTTTCGTGCCGTACTCGATCGCCTGCTTCGAGTGCGACGTTCCCTGCGAGCCGGTGAAGCCCTGGCAGATGACCTTGGTGTCCTTGTTGACGAGAATGCTCATCGAATTACCCCTTCGCTGCGGCGACGACGGACTGAGCAGCCTCGGTCAGGCTCTTTGCCGCGATGATGTTGAGTCCGCTCTCGGCCAGCATTTTCGAACCGAGATCGGCATTGTTGCCCTCCAGGCGCACCACCACGGGCACCTTGACGCCCACTTCCGACACCGCGCCGATGATGCCCTCGGCGATCAGGTCGCAACGCACGATGCCGCCGAAGATGTTGACCAGCACCGCGCGCACGCTGGCGTCGGACAGGATGATCTTGAAGGCTTCCGACACGCGCTCCTTGGTCGCGCCGCCGCCCACGTCGAGGAAGTTCGCCGGACGGCCGCCGTGCAGGTTCACGATGTCCATGGTGCCCATCGCGAGACCGGCGCCGTTGACCATGCAGCCGATGTCGCCGTCGAGCGCGACGTAGTTGATCTCCCACTGCGCGGCATGCACCTCGCGCGGATCTTCCTGCGAGGGATCGTGCATTTCCTGCAGCGCCTTCTGGCGGTACATCGCGTTGCTGTCGACGCCGAGCTTCGCATCGAGGCAGTGCAGCTTGCCTTCGCTGGTGATCACCAGCGGGTTGACCTCGATCAGTGCGAGGTCCTTGTCCTGGAACAGTTTCGCCAGCCCCATGAAGATGTTCACGAACTGCTTGATCTGGTCGCCCTTCAGGCCCAGCTTGAACGCCAGTTCGCGGCCCTGGTAGGGCTGCGCGCCGGTCAGCGGGTCGATGGTGGCCTTGAAGATCTTCTCGGGCGTCTCGTGGGCGACTTTCTCGATTTCCACGCCGCCTTCGGAGGAGGCCATGAACACGATGCGGCGCGAGCTGCGATCGACCACTGCGCCGAGGTACAGTTCCTCGGCGATGTCGGTGCAGGATTCGACCAGGATCTTGCTGACGGGCTGGCCCTTCTCGTCGGTCTGGTAGGTCACCAGGTTGCGCCCGAGCCAGTGCTGCGCGAACTCGCGGATCTCGTCCTTGGTCTTGACCAGCTTCACGCCGCCGGCCTTGCCGCGGCCACCGGCGTGCACCTGTGCCTTGACGACCCACATATTGCCCCCGATCTGCTCGGCGGCCTCGACGGCCTGCTTGGGGGTTTCCGCGGCGTAGCCCTTGGACACGGGCAGACCGTACTCGGCAAACAACTGTTTGCCCTGATATTCGTGCAGATTCATGGCGTGTTACCGTCCTGACGTGAAAATGAATGGACCCGGACCGGTCGGCTTGCGCAAGTCCAGCCTCCCGGGAACGGGGTCCCGCGGAGGGGGCCGGCGAAAGCGGGCGCAATTATCCCGGATATTCCACCGGGAGTCATACCCTATTTGCGGGGTTTGCGGTTGGGAACATGGATGGCATGCCCCAGTGCCGCCAGCGCCGCCTCGTGCACGCCCTCCGAAAGGGTCGGATGGCTGAAGACGGTGAGCGCGAGATCCTCGGCACTGGCACCGAACTCCATCGCGATCACGGCCTGCTGCACCAGGTCGGCGGCGCTGGCGCCGATGACGTGGCAGCCGAGGACGCGGTCGGTCTCGGCCTCGGTCAGCAGCTTCACCATGCCCGCGCTGTCGTTGGCGGCCAGCGCGCGTCCGTTGGCGGCGAAGGGGAAGATGCCGACGTTGAAGGGCGTGCCCGCCGCCTTCAGCTGCTGCTCGTTGGCCCCGACCCAGGCGATCTCCGGGGTGCGTGTAGATGACCGAGGGGACGCAGTCGTAGTTGAGCTGCGTCTTGCGCCCGGCGATGCGCTCGGCAACCATTACGCCCTCTTCCATCGCCTTGTGCGCCAGCATCGGGCCGCGCACGATGTCGCCGATCGCGTAGACGCCGGGCATGTCGGTCTGGCAGAACTCGTTGACGTGCACGAAGCCGCGCTCCTCGAGGTTCACGCCGCTGTCGGGCGCGAAGATCCCCGCCGTGACCGGGCGGCGCCCGACCGCCACGATCAGGCGGTCGAACACCTCCTGTTTCTCCGTGTCGCCCTCGACATAGCTCACGCTGACCATGGGCTTGCCGTCGCCGGTGACCTGGGTGGCGGTCACGCGCGCATTCAGGCGGATGTCGAGCCCCTGCTTGCCGAAGAGCTTCAGCGCATCCTTCGCGACCTGCTGGTCCGCTGCCATCAGGAACTCGGGCAGCGCCTCGATCACCACGACCTCGGCACCGAGGCGCGCCCATACGCTGCCGAGCTCGAGGCCGATCACGCCGGCGCCGACGATCCCGAGGCGCAGCGGCACCTCGGTGAACTCCAGCGCGCCCGCCGAATCGACGATCAAGTCGCCGAAGGGCGCCGCGGGGATCTCGATCGGCACCGAGCCGGTGGCGACGATCACGTGGCTCGCATCAATGATCTCGGGCGCGCCCTCGGCGGGCGTGAACTCGACCTTGCGCCCGGCCAGCAGCCGGCCGCTGCCGCTCAACGCGGTGACGCCGTTGGCCTTGAACAGCCCGGCGATACCGCCGGTGAGCTGGCCCACGATCTGGCGCTTGCGCTTCTGCGTCGCCTCGAGGTCCAGCGTCAGCTCGCCGGTATGGATGCCGTGCACCGCGAGACCGTGGCCCGCCTCGTGGAACTTGTGCGAGCTGTCGAGCAGCGCCTTCGAGGGAATGCAGCCCACGTTGAGGCAGGTGCCACCGAACACCGGCTTGCCGTCACCGCTGCGCCACTTCTCGATCACCGCGGTCTTCAGCCCGAGCTGCGCGCAGCGGATCGCCGCCACATAACCGCCGGGGCCGGCGCCGATCACCACCACGTCGAATTGCTGTGCCATATCAGCCTGTCTCCACTGCTACTGTTTACTTTTACCCCGCCGCCGCGCAGGCCATTGTGACGCCGGGACACGCCGTGAATACATCCCTGTAGGCTCGACTGCGGCATCCATGCCGCAGACGGTCCCCGCGCCACAACGCCCTGCCCGGCGGCTGCGCAGATGCGAGATTCCACGCAGATGGGCCAATATCATTCCCGAGCGCTGTGCGGCGTCGACTGAGCGGCCTGCTTGCCCGGCGACCTCACAAGGGGCCGTGGAGCAGGCCAGCGACGCGCAATCGTCCCACGTTAGAGATCCAGCAGGATGCGCGCCGGATCCTCGATCATGTCCTTGATCGCCACCAGGAACTGCACCGCGTCCTTGCCGTCGATCAGGCGGTGATCGTAGGAGAGCGCGAGGTACATCATCGGGCGGACCACGACCTGGCCGTTCACCACCACCGCGCGGTCCTGGATCTTGTGCATGCCGAGAATGGCGGTCTGCGGCGGATTCAGGATCGGGGTGGACAGCAGCGAACCGAACACGCCGCCGTTGGTGATCGTGAAGGTGCCTCCGGTGATGTCCTCGATCGCGAGCTTGCCGTCGCGCGCCTTCAGCCCGTACTCGCGGATCTTCGCCTCGATGTCGGCGAAGCTCATCGCATCGGCATCGCGCAGCACCGGCACCACCAGGCCGCGATCGCTGGAGACCGCGACGCCGATGTCCTGGTAGCCGTGGTAGACGACGTCGTTGCCGTCGATCGAGGCGTTCACCACCGGGAAGCGCTTGAGCGCCTCGACGCTGGCGCGCACGAAGATGCCCATGAAGCCGAGCCGCGTGCCGTTGTGGCGCTTCTCGAACAGATCCTTGTACTTCGCGCGCAGGTCCATCACCGGCTGCATGTCGACCTCGTTGAAGGTCGTGAGCATCGCGGTGTTGCGCGATGCATCCAGCAGGCGCTCGGCGACACGCGCGCGCAGGCGCGTCATCGGCACGCGCCGCTCGACTCGCCCCTGCTCGCTGCGCGCCACCAGCGCCGCGGCCGGCGTCGAGGGCAGGTCCGCGGGGGCGCGCGCCGCTGCCGGCGCCGCAGCGGATGGAGTCGAAGCTGCCGCGGGAACCGGCGCTTGCGGCGCGTGCGCGAGCACGTCCTCGCGGGTGACGCGCCCGCCCTTGCCGCTGCCCTTCACCTGCGCCGGATCCACGCCGCGCTCGGCCGCGGCCAGCCGCGCCGCCGGACCGGCGACCCCGGCCTCGGCGGCGGGCGCCGCGGCTTCGGCTGCCGGCGCCGCCGCGCTATCCGGCGCAGCGGCGGTCGCGCCGGCGACGAAGCGCGCGATGACTTCCTGGCTCAGCACCGTGGCACCGGTATCCTTGAGAATCTCGGCGATCGCGCCGTCGGCCGGCGCCACCACCTCGAGCACGACCTTGTCGGTCTCGATGTCGGCGATCACCTCGTCGCGCCTGCAGGCCTCGCCGGGGCGCTTGTGCCAGCTCGCCACCGATCCTTCCGCCACCGATTCCGGAAACTGGGGTGCCTTGATGTCGATACTCATGGTCGGATGTTCCTGTCGTTGCTGCTGCGTGATTCAGGGGTTGGGCCAGCGCGGCACCTGCATGCCGAGCGCGTCGCTGATCAGCTTGTCCTGCTGGGCGAGGTGCAGCGCGCTGTAGCCGGCTGCCGGCGCTGCCGAGGCCTCGCGGCCGGCGTATTCCAGGTAGAGGTCGCGGTTGTGTTCGCGCACGACCTGGCGCATGTGGTGCTGGCTGCTGAACCAGGCGCCCTGGTTCTGCGGCTCCTCCTGGCACCAGCTCACCTCGAGCAGCTGGCGGTACGGCGCGATGGTCGCCAGAAGCTCCTGCTGCGGGAACGGGTAGAGCTGCTCGATGCGCACGATCGCCACGTGCTGCAGGTCCTCGGCGTTGCGCCGGTCGCGCAACTCGTAATACACCTTGCCGCTGCAGAACACCACGCGCGTGACGGCGTCGGGCTCGATGGCGTCGGTTTCGCCGATCACGGTCCTGAACGAGCCTTCGGCGAGCTCGGTGAGCTCGGACACCGCGTCCTTGTGGCGCAGCAGGCTCTTCGGGCTGAACACCACGAGGGGCTTGCGCAGCTTGCGCACCGCCTGTCGGCGCAGCAGGTGGTAGATCTGCGCCGGCGTCGTCGGCACGCAGATCTGGATGTTGTGCTCGGCGCACAGCTGCATGAAACGCTCGAGCCGCGCCGAGGAGTGCTCCGGCCCCTGCCCCTCGTAGCCGTGCGGCAGCAGCAGGGTCAGCCCGCACAGTCGCGCCCACTTGTGCTCGCCGCTGGTGATGAACTGGTCGATCACGATCTGCGCGCCGTTGGCGAAATCGCCGAACTGCGCCTCCCACAGGATCAGCGCGTTCGGCGTGGTGGTCGCGTAGCCGTACTCGAAGCCGAGCACCGCGAGCTCGCTGAGCAGCGAATCGTGGATGTCGAACGGCGCCTGCGCCGCGCCGAGGTGCTGCAGCGGCACGTGCACGCTGCCGTCGTTCTGGTTGTGCAGCACGGCGTGGCGGTGCGAGAACGTGCCGCGGCCCACGTCCTGGCCGGTCAGGCGTACCAGGCAGCCTTCCTCGAGCAGCGAGGCGTAGGCCAGCAGCTCGGCGAAACCCCAGTTGACCGGCATCGCCGCCGCGCTCATCAGCCGGCGGTCCTCGTAGATCTTCTGCACCTGGCGCTGCAGCACGAAGCCCTCGGGCAGGGCGCACATGCGCGCGCCCAGATCCTTGAGCGTCGCCAGATCCAGCCGCGTGTCGGCGCTGGCGGTGGTGGCATGGCCGATGTAGGGCCGCCAGTCGACATAGAGCTTGGTGTTGGGCTCGGTCACCAGGCTCTTGGCGACGTGCTGCCCGCTCTCGAGCGCATGGCGGTAACCATCGACCAGTTCCTGCTCCTGCGCGGCGCCGATCACGCCCTCGGCGATCAGGCGCTGCGCGTAGAGCGTGCGCGTGGTCGGATGGTTGCGGATCTTCTGGTACATCAGCGGCTGCGTCGCGGCCGGCTCGTCGGCCTCGTTGTGGCCACGGCGGCGGTAGCAGACCAGGTCGATCACCACGTCCTTGCGGAACTGCTGGCGATAATCCATCGCCAGCTGCGTGACGAACAGCACGGCCTCGGGATCGTCGCCGTTCACGTGGAAGATCGGCGCCTGCACCATCTTCGCGACGTCGGTGCAGTACTCGGTCGAGCGCGCATCCTCGCGCCGGCTGGTGGTGAAGCCGACCTGGTTGTTCAGCACGATGTGGATCGTGCCGCCGGTGCAGAAGCCGCGCGTCTGCGACATCTGGAAGGTTTCCATCACCACGCCCTGCCCGGCGAACGCGGCATCGCCGTGGATGATGACCGGCACGACCCGGTCGCGCTCGACGTTGCCGCGCCGGTCCTGGCGCGCGCGCACGCTGCCCTCGACCACCGGAGCGACGATCTCGAGGTGCGAGGGGTTGAAGGCGAGCGCGATGTGCATCTCCCCGCCCGCGGTCATCACGTTCGACGAGAAGCCCTGGTGGTACTTCACGTCGCCCGAGCCCTGGTAGGTCGCCTTGCCCTCGAACTCGTCGAAGAGATCGGCCGGGTTCTTGCCGAAGATGTTCACCAGCACCGCGAGACGGCCGCGGTGCGCCATGCCGACCACGAGTTCCTTGGCGCCGTAGCCGCCCGAGCGCTGCACCAGCTCGTCGAGCATCGGGATCAGGCTCTCGCCGCCCTCGAGCCCGAAGCGCTTGGCGCCGGGATAGCGCGAGGCGAGGAACTGCTCGAGGCCCTCGGCCGCGGTGAGGCGCTCCAGCAGGTGCAGCTTCACGGCGGCCTCGAATCCGGGTGCCGAGCGCACGCCGTCCATGCGCTGCTGGATCCAGTGCCGCTCCTCGGTGGAGACGATGTGCATGAACTCCGCACCGACCGTGTGGCAGTAGGTGCGCTCCAGTGCGTCGACGATCTCGCGCAGCGTCGCCTCGTCCTTGCCGATGTAGAGCGAGCCGGTCTGGAACACGGTGTCGAAGTCGGCCTCCGACAGCTGGTGGAACTGCAGATCGAGGTCGGGCACGCGCTCGCGCACCACGAGCCCGAGCGGATCGAGATTGGCCTTCTGGTGGCCGCGCTGGCGGTAGGCGCTGATCAGCTGCACCACGCGCACCTGCTTGCGCTCGTACTCGGTGCTGATGCCCGGGTGCACGATGGGCGCGTCCGGGCGCGCCTTCTGGCGCGCGAGCAGCGCAAACTGCTGCTGCACCGTGGAGTGCGGCACGTCGACCCGCGTGCCATCGACCTGTGGCAAGCGGTCGAAATAGTCGCGCCACTGCGCCGCGATCGAGTTCGGATCGCGCAGGTAGGCCTCGTACATCGCTTCCACGTAAACGGCGTTGCCGCCGGAAATGTGGGAGCTGCGCCACAACAGCTCCATCGTGCCCTGCTGCATTCCGTCCTGCCTCCACCCTGGCGCGACGCGCAGTGTTGCGCGCAGCCGCCGCGATTCTAGCCCAAAGTCCCGCGCATCTCAGCCGGGATGCCAAAAAGAAACGGCGCCCCGGGGGGCGCCGTTCGCTTGCTCGCGCTGAGCACTTGGCCTGTATGTCGGGCTGAAGCCCGACCTACGGGGCGATTCTGCTCAGGTGCCGCGTTCGAGCAGCATGTTGCGGATATGCCCGATGGCCTTGGTGGGGTTGAGGCTCTTCGGACACACCGACACGCAGTTCTGGATGCCGTGGCAGCGGAACACGCTGTAGGGATCGTCGAGCTCGGCGAGACGCTCGTTGGTCGCGGTGTCGCGGCTGTCGATCAGGAAACGGTAGGCCTGCAGCAGCCCCGAGGGGCCGATGAAGCGGTCCGGGTTCCACCAGAACGAGGGGCAGGCGGTCGAGCAGCAGGCGCACAGGATGCACTCGTAGAGCCCGTCGAGCTTCTCGCGGTCCTCGGGCGACTGCAGGCGCTCGATGGCGGGCGCCGGCTGGTCGTTGATCAGGTAGGGCTTCACCTTCTCGTACTGCTGGTAGAACATCGTCATGTCGACGACGAGGTCGCGCACCACCGGCAAGCCCGGCAGCGGACGGATCACGAGGCGGTCGTTCTTCACCGTCTCCGACAGCGGCGTGATGCAGGCCAGCCCGTTCTTGCCGTTCATGTTCAGGCCGTCGGAACCGCACACCCCTTCGCGGCAGGAGCGGCGATAGGTGAGCGAGGGATCCTGCGCCTTCAGCAGCTCGAGCACGTCGAGCACCATCAGGTCCTTGCCCCCGGTATCGACCTGCAGCTCCTGCATCGAGGGTTCGCGATCGGTCTCCGGATTGTAGCGATAGACACTTACTTGCAGCATGTGGCAGGTCCCCGATCAGTAGGTGCGCTTCATGGGCTCGAAGGTTTCGACGGTCTTCGGCCTGAAATTCACGCCACGCTTGCCCACCCGCTTCTCGCCCGGCAGGTACAGCGAATGGCACAGCCAGTTCTCGTCGTCGCGCTCCGGGAAGTCCTCGCGCGCGTGCGCGCCGCGGCTCTCGGTGCGGGTCTCGGCGGCAATCGCGGTCGCCTCCGCCACTTCGAGCAGGTTCTGCAGTTCGAGCGCCTCGAAGCGCGCGGTGTTGAACGCGTTGGTCTTGTCCGTGAGGACCACGTTCTCGATGCGCGGACGCAGTTCCGCCAGCGCCTTGACGCCGTGGCGCATGTATTCGCCGGTGCGGAACACGCCGAAGAAGTTCTGCATCACGGTCTGCAGTTCCTTGCGCAGCGAGGCGACGCTCTCGCCGCCGCTCGAGCTGTTCAGGCGGTTCAGGCGCGACATCGCGGCGTCGACGTCGGTGTCGCCCGCATCACGGTAGTCGATGCCCTCGCGCAGCGCCTTCTCGATGAACAGGCCCGAGGCGCGGCCGAACACGATCAGGTCGAGCAGCGAGTTGCCGCCCAGGCGGTTGGCGCCGTGCACCGACACGCAGGCGACTTCGCCGCAGGCGAACAGGCCCGGGATCACCTGGTCGTTGCCGGCGGCGTCCTGCGTGAGCGCCTGGCCGTGCACATTGGTCGGGATGCCGCCCATCATGTAGTGGCAGGTCGGGACGACCGGGATCGGCTCCTTGACCGGATCGACGTGGGCGAAAGCCTTCGACAGCTCGCAGATGCCGGGCAGGCGCGAGTTCAGCACGTCCTCGCCGAGGTGGTCGAGCTTCAGGAAGACGTGGTCACCCTCGGGACCGCAACCGCGGCCCTCGATGATCTCCAGCACCATCGAGCGCGCCACGACGTCGCGGCCCGCGAGATCCTTGGCGTTCGGCGCGTAGCGCTCCATGAAACGCTCGCCGTTCTTGTTCAGCAGGTAGCCGCCCTCGCCGCGGCAGCCCTCGGTGACCAGCACGCCCGCGCCGGCGATGCCGGTGGGGTGGAACTGCCACATCTCGATGTCCTGCACCGGGAAGCCCGCGCGCAGCGCCATGCCCACGCCGTCGCCGGTGTTGATGTGCGCGTTCGTGGTCGAGGCGTAGATGCGCCCCGCGCCGCCCGTTGCCAGCACCGTCGCGCGCGACTTGACGTAGACGGTCTCGCCGGTCTCCATGCAGATCGCGATCACGCCGACCACCGCGCCGTCCTGGTTCTTCACCAGGTCCACGGCGAACCACTCGTTGAGGAACGCCGTCTTGCTCTTGAGGTTGGCCTGGAACAGCGTGTGCAGCAGCGCGTGACCGGTGCGGTCGGCCGCCGCGCAGGTGCGCGCCGCCTGGCCGCCGCGGCCGTAGTCCTTGCTCTGACCGCCGAAGGGGCGCTGGTAGATGCGGCCTTCCTCGGTGCGCGAGAACGGCAGGCCGAGGTGCTCCATCTCGAACACCGCCTGCGGGCCGACCGAGCACATGTACTCGATCGCGTCCTGGTCGCCGATGTAGTCGGAGCCCTTGACGGTGTCGTACATGTGCCAGCGCCAGTCGTCGTTCGGGTCGGCGCTGGCGATCGCGCAGGTGATGCCGCCCTGCGCCGACACCGTGTGCGAGCGCGTCGGGAACACCTTGGAGATCACCGCGGTGCGGTAGCCCGACTGGGCCAGCTGCAGCGCGGCGCGCATGCCGGCGCCGCCGCCGCCCACGATCACGCCGTCGAAACTCAGAGTCCGGATTCTCGCCATTGCTCAGTTACCCCACAAAATCTGAACGCCCCAGACGAGATAGGCGAAGAGCACCACCGCGTAGGCCGCCTGGAACAGGATCCTGATGCCGTTCGCCTTCGCGCCCAGCATGCGCACCGTCAGGTAATCGGTGCTCACCGACCACAGGCCGATCCAGGCATGGATGACGATCGACAGCAGCGCCATCAGGCTGAACACCTTCATCGCGGTGCCATCGAAGTGCTCGCGCCACGTGGCATAGTCGATACCCGGCGTGAACAGCAGGATCCCGCCCACGCAAAAGACGTAGGCCAGCAGGACCACCGCGGTGAAACGCTGCAGCAGCCAGTCCGACAGACCGCTGCGACCGAAGCTCGTGACTGCCCTTACCATACCCACACCCCCGCGAGACCGATGAGTACCGCCGCCACCGCGAAGGTGATGCGGGCCGCCGTGATGCCCCCCTGCAGGGATTCGCCGATGCCCAGGTCCATCAGCAGGTGCTTTACGCCGGCGACGCAGTGGTAGATCAGCGCCGCGAGCACGCCCCATATCACCAGTTTTGCCGGCGTGGTCGCGAGCAGCTCGGCTGCGCGCGCGAAGCCCGCCTCGCCGGAGAGCGAGAGGTCGAACAGGTAGAGCAGCACGGCCACGGCGACGACGAGCGCCACACCGGAGACGCGGTGCAGTATCGAGGCCTTGGCGGGCAGCGGCAGGGCAATCGTGCCCAGATCCAGGTTGACGGGTCTGTTTGGCTTCACGGCTCTGATACCTTCCTTGAGATTTCCCGATTGAGGTAGCGCATGGCAGGCGCCCGGGCATCGCACGCCGGCGGAGCGGTAGCGCGCGGGGCGCGGGCCGGAGTCGGGGCGCGCCGGCGGGCGCGTTCGAAACGCGGCGGATTATAGGGACATGCCCCCCCGATTACAAACCGGCAACGTGACAGCTTGGAGCACCGCGGGCACGCGGCCCGCAGCGGCGCCACGGCGGGCTGTCGAATTGACAATGCAACGGACCCATCTATAGAGTTAGCCGCCGCGCCACATCGCGGCATGCCCCCCGAAACGTTGCAAGGAGTCGTAGTTACATGACGGGAAAAACCGCCAGATTGACGATACAGGGCGCCGCGGCGGACCTCGAATTGCCCGTTTATTCCGGCTCCATGGGTCCCGACGTGATCGACGTGCAGGGACTCACCCCGAAGGGCTATTTCACCTACGATCCGGGCTTCGTATCCACCGCGGCCTGCGAGAGCAAGATCACCTTCATCGACGGCGACAAGGGCGTCCTGCTGCACCGCGGTTACCCGATCGAGCAGCTCGCGGACAAGTCGGACTACCTCGAGACCTGCTACCTGCTGCTGTACGGAGAGCTGCCGAGCGCTGCGCAGAAGCAGCACTTCGTCAACGTGGTCATGCGCCACACGATGGTGCACGAGCAGCTGCAGTTCTTCTATCGCGGCTTTCGCCGCGATGCGCACCCGATGGCGATCATGTGCGGCGTGGTCGGCGCGCTGTCGGCCTTCTACCACGACGCGCTGAACATCACCGACGAGGAGCACCGCGAGATCGCGGCGTTCCGCCTGATCGCGAAGATGCCGACGATCGCCGCGATGAGCTACAAGTATTCGATCGGCATGCCGTTCATGTACCCCGGACAACTCGCTCGACTACTCGGCGAACTTCCTGCACATGATGTTCGGCAATCCCTGCGAGAAATCCGTGATCAACCCGGTGCTCTCGCGCGCGATGGACCGCATCTTCCTGCTGCACGCCGACCACGAGCAGAACGCCTCGACCTCGGCGGTGCGCCTCACCGGCTCGACCGGCGCCAATCCCTTCGCCTGCATCGCGGCCGGTATCGCCGCGCTGTGGGGCCCGGCACACGGCGGCGCCAACGAGGCGGTGCTGACGATGCTCGAGCAGATCGGTGACGAGTCGCGCATCCCGGAGTTCATCGCGAAGGCCAAGGACAAGAACGATCCGTTCCGCCTGATGGGCTTCGGCCACCGCGTGTACAAGAACTTCGACCCGCGCGCCAGGGTCATGAAGCAGACCTGCGACGAGGTCCTCGCCGAGCTCGGCCTGGAGAACGACCCGCTGTTCCGCATCGCGCAGAAACTCGAGCGTATCGCCACCGAGGACGAGTACTTCGTCGAGAAGAAGCTCTACCCCAACGTGGACTTCTACTCGGGCATCATCCTGCGCGCGCTCGGCTTCCCGACCAACATGTTCACCGTGATCTTCGCCACCGGGCGCACCGTGGGCTGGATCGCGCACTGGCACGAGATGATCAGCGCGAGCTACAAGATCGGCCGACCGCGCCAGCTCTACACCGGCTACACGCCGCGCGACTACGTGCCGATGGACCAGCGCGGCTGAGCACGATACCCGGCGGCGCACCGCGCCGCCGGCCCCCCCCCCCCCCCCCCCCCCCCCCCCCCCCCCCCCCCCCCCCCCCCCCCCCCGCCCCCCCCCCCCCGCCCCCCCCCCCCCCCCCCCCCCCCCCCCCCCCCCCCCCCCCCCCCCCCCCCTGCCCCCCCCCCCCGGCCGCCGCCCCCCCCCCCCCCCCGGCCCCCCCCCCCCCGGGGGGCCCCCCCCCCCGCGCCCGCCCCCCCCCCCCCCCCCCCCCCCCCCCCCGGGCGCCCCCCCCCGGCCCCCCCCCCCCCCCCCGCCCCCCCCCCGCCCCCCCCCCCCCCCCCGCCCCCGCCCCGCCCGCCCCCCCCCCCCCCCCCCCCCCAAGCCCCCCCCCCCCCACCGTCCCGTGGGCCGCGCCCGGGGGGCCACCCATTCGCCCCCGGGTAACCCCCCCCCCCCCCCCCGCCGGGCCCCCCGGGGCCGGCCCCCCGGCGCCCGCGCCGGCCCCCCGCCCCCCCCCCCCCCCCCCCCCCCCCCCCCCCCCCCCCCCCCCCCCCCCCCCCCCCCCGCGGCCGGGGGGGGGGCGCCCCCGCCCCCCCCCCCCCCCCCCCCCCGGCGGGCCCCCCCCCCCCCCGCCACCCCCCCCCCCCCCCCGCCCCCCGCCCCCCCCCCCCCCCCCCCCCCCCCCCCCCCCCCCCCCCCCCCCCCCGCCCCCCCCCCCGGCGGGGGCGCGGGGGGGCCGGGGGGGGGGGCGCCCCCCCGGCCCCCCCGGCCGCGGCCCCCCCCCCCCCCGCCGCCCCCCCCCCCCCCCCCCCCCCCCCCCCCCCCCCCCCCCCCCCCCGGGCCCCGGGCGGGGCCCGGGGGCGCCCCTTTCCCCCCCCGGGCCTGAAAGCCGTCCTGTCGCGCCCGGTGTGCGATCCCGCCGCGGCCTGAGAGCCCCGTCGCGGCGCGCGGGCGCGGCCCTATTTCCAGCTCTTCACGGTCGACTCGATGTTCTCGAGGCCGACGTGGCGAAGGTCCTGGCCCTTGACGAGATAGAACACGTACTCGGCGATGTTGCGCGAGTGGTCCCCGATGCGCTCCAGCGAGCGCAGTGCCCACATGATGTTCATCACGCGCGAGATCGAGCGCGGATCCTCCATCATGTAGGTGACCAGTTCGCGGGTGGCCGAGCGGTACTCCTGGTCCACCGTCTTGTCGCGACGCACCACTTCCAGCGCCGCATCCACATCGAGTCGGGTGAAGGCATCCAGCGCGTCGTGCAGCATCTCGGACACGGCGGCGCCGATGTGGCGCAACTCGAAGTAGCCGCGCGGCGCCGGCCCCTCCTCCGTGAGCTTGAGCGCGAGCTTGGCGATCTTCTTCGCCTCGTCGCCGATGCGCTCCAGGTCGCGCACCGCCTTGGTGATGATCAGCACCAGGCGAAGGTCCGAGGCCGCGGGCTGGCGTTTCACCAGGATCTTCGTGGCTTCGTCATCGACCGCGACCTCCAGGCCGTTGACCTGCTTCTCGCGCGCAACGACCTCCTCGGCGCGCTGGCTATCGGCGTCGATGATCGCGACCACCGCGTCCTCGATCTGTCGCTCCACGATGCCGCCCATCGCGAGCACGCGGCTCTTGATGGCTTCCAGCTCGGCGTCGAACTGGTGCGAGATGTGATGTTCGGATGCCATTGTCTCTTTCTCCCGATCAGCCGAAACGGCCGGTTATGTAGTCTTCGGTCAACCTGTGCTGCGGCGTGGTGAACATCTGGTCGGTGCTACCGATCTCCACCAGCCGCCCCAGGTGGAAATACGCGGTGCGCTGCGACACCCGCGCCGCCTGCTGCATCGAGTGCGTCACGATGGCGATCGTGAAGTTCTCGCGCAGCTCCGCCATCAGCTCCTCGATGCGCGCGGTGGCGATCGGGTCGAGCGCCGAGCACGGCTCGTCCATCAGGATCACCTCGGGGTCGATCGCGATGGTGCGCGCGATGCACAACCGCTGCTGCTGCCCGCCCGAGAGCCCGGTGCCGGGCTTGTCGAGGCGGTCCTTCACCTCCTCCCAGAGTCCGGCGCGGCGCAGGCTCTTCTCGACGATCTCGTCCAGCTCGCTGCGCCGCGAGGCGAGCCCGTGGATGCGCGGCCCGTAGGCGACGTTCTCGTAGATCGACTTCGGGAACGGGTTGGGCTTCTGGAACACCATGCCGACGCGCGCGCGCAGCTGCACCACGTCGAGCGCGGGATCGTAGATGTCCTCGCCGTCGAGCTGCAGCGAGCCGCTGACGCGGCAGCCCTCGATCGTGTCGTTCATGCGGTTCAGGCAGCGCAGGAACGTCGATTTGCCGCAGCCCGAGGGACCGATCATCGCGATGATCTGGTTCGCCGCGATGTCGAGGCTCACGCGGTGTATCGCCTGGTTCTCGCCGTAGTAGACCTCGACGTCGCGCAGGCGCATCTTGGGCGCCTCGACGAAGGCCTCGCCCACGGTCTCGCCGGCGGCGGGCATCGCGGATGTCATCGTGTCCTGGACCATGCTCTCGTTTCCGGTGGATTCTTGCCGGCGCCGCGGCTACCAGCGCTTCTCGAAGCGGTTGCGCAGGAATACCGCCAGCGCGTTCATGATCACCAGGAAACCCAGCAGCACCATGATCGCGGCGGAGGTCAGCGCGGTGAAACCGCGCTCCGGGGCTGTCGGCCCACAGGTAGATCTGCACCGGCAGCACCGTGGCCGAATCGGTGAGGCTCCGCGGCACGTCGACGATGAACGCGACCATGCCGATCATCAGCAGCGGCGCGGTCTCGCCCAGCGCGCGCGCCATGCCGATGATCGCGCCGGTGAGCATGCCGGGCAGCGCGTTGGGCAGCACGTGGTGCAGCACCATCTGCACGCGCGAGGCGCCGAGCCCCAGCGCCGCCTCGCGCAGCGAGGGCGGCACCGCGCGGATCGCCGCGCGGCTGGCGATGATGACCGTGGGGAAGGTCACCAGCGTCAGCACCAGGCCGCCGACCAGCGGCGCCGAGCGCGGCATGCCGAACAGGCTGATGAACACCGCGAGCCCCAGCAGGCCGAAGATGATCGAGGGCACGGCCGCGAGGTTGTTGATGTTGACCTCGATCAGGTCCGTCCAGCGGTTGCGCGCGGCGAACTCCTCCAGGTAGATCGCCGCCGCCACGCCGAGCGGGAACGACAGCAGCAGCGTCACCGCCAGCGTGTAGATCGAGCCCATCACGGCGCCGCGGATGCCGGCGAGCTCGGGATCGCGGCTGTCGCCGTTGCCGAGCAGGTTGCGATTGAGCCGCAGATCGAGCTGCCCCGCGCCGTCGAGCTGGCCGAGCCACGCGGCCTGCTGCGCGCTGATGCCGGTGGCCGGCGGATCGCCGATGCGCCCGGTCTCCTTCACGTAGGCATCGACCTTGCCATGGGCCACCAGCCACAGCGTTTCGGTGCGCCCGAGCAGCGCCGGCTGCGCCATCAGGCGCTCGCGCAGCTCGTAGCCCGCGCCGGCGCTCAGCAGGCGGAACAGCTCGCGCTTCTGCGCGCGGGCCATCACCCCGGGAAAGCGCGCGAGCAGGGTCTGCTTCAGCACACCCTCGTAGTCGGCCGCGGCGAGCGCTTCGTCGCTGGCGCCGGGCGCGATGCCCAGCACCTCGGGGTCGTAATGCACCTCGAGCTGCAGCTGCGTCTGCTCGAAGGCCTGCCAGCCCTTCGACACGATATCCGCGAACAGCAGCGCCAGGCTCGCGAGCGCGACCAGCACCGAGGCGATGCCGTAGAGGCGAAAGCGACGCTCGCGCCGGTAGCGCCGCTTCAGGCCGCCACGCACGATGTCGATGGTGTTGCGCCGGGGCGCGGGATTGCCGCCTGGGCTACTCATACTGCTCCCTGTACTTGCGCACGATGTGCAGCGCGAAGATGTTCAGCGCCAGCGTGGCCACGAACAGCACCAGTCCGAGGGCGAACGCCGCGAGCGTCTTCGGGCTGTCGAATTCCTGGTCACCGACCAGCAGCGTCACGATCTGCACCGTCACCGTGGTGACCGACTCGAAGGGATTCGCCGACAGGCGCGCCGAGAGTCCGGCCGCCATCACCACGATCATGGTCTCGCCGATGGCGCGCGAGGCCGCGAGCAGCACCCCGCCGACGATGCCGGGCAGCGCTGCCGGGATCACCACGCGCTTGATGGTCTCGGAGCGCGTGGCGCCGAGCGCCAGCGAGCCGTCGCGCAGGCTCAGCGGCACCGCGTGCAGGATGTCGTCGGAGAGCGAGGACACGAAGGGAATGATCATCACGCCCATCACCAGGCCGGCGGCCAGGGCGCTCTCGGAAGAGGCCTCGAGCCCGATCGCGGTGCCGAACTCGCGCACCAGCGGCGCCACGGTGAGCGCGGCGAAGAAGCCGTAGACCACGGTCGGGATGCCGGCGAGGATCTCCAGCAGCGGCTTCAGCCGGCTGCGCAGCTTCGCGCTGGCGTACTCGCTGAGGAAGATCGCCGACATCAGCCCGACCGGCACCGCCACCAGCAGCGCGATCGCCGAGATCAGCAGCGTGCCGGTGAACAGCGGCACCGCGCCGAAGCGCCCCGAGGAGCCCTGCTGGTCGGCGCGCAGGGCGATCTGCGGGCTCCACTCCAGCCCGAAGAAGAACTCCACCGGCGAGACCATCTGGAAGAAGCGCAGCGACTCGATCACCACCGAGAGCAGGATGCCGATCGTGGTGAGCACCGCCACGCAGGCGCAGGCGAACAGCAAACGCGTGAAGATGCGCTCGACCACGTTGCGCGCCACGAAATCGGCCCGCACCCGGCGCCAGCTGTAGAACCCGCCGAGCAGCGCGCAGGCCACTGCCAGCGTCCACATGCCCAGCAACGAGCGTTGCCCGAGGCTGGCCATGCGTTCGGCGGCGCTCGCGAGCACGGGGTCGGTGGCGCCGGTGGCGCCGCCCGCGGCCAGGTTGGCGATGGAATTCAGCAGCAGGCCGGCATCGGCTCCGGCATGCGAGGCCGGCAACGACTCCAGCACCAGGCGCTCGATGAGTGGCGCGGAGGCCAGCGACCACAGGAGCACTGCGGCCAGCGCGGGCAACAGCACCATCAATGCGACGTAGGCACCGTAATGCGCGGGCAGGGACGGCAGGCGACGCACGCCCCCGAGCGGTGCCGCGACCGTCACGGCGCGCGAACTGCCCTGGTAATAGCCCGCGACGGCCAGGGCGGCGATCAGCAGCAGCAGCGTGGAAACATTCATGGCAAAGCGCTCACGTCATCCTGGTCCACGCCCGGCCGCCGCGGGCATCCCCGCGGCGGCCGGGACCGAATGCTCTCCCTGGCTCAGGGCGCGAACGGCGCCAGGCTGCGCGCGGCCGCGGCCGTGGCCTCGAACTGGTCCTGCGGCAGTGCGATCAGGCCGCGGTCGGCGAGGTAGCCATCTTCGCCCATGGCACGTTCGCTGACAAACTCCGCGACGAACTCCCGGATGCCGGGAATCACGTCCGCGTGCGCCGTCTTCACGTAGAAGTAGAGCGGGCGCGACACGGCATAGGAGCCGTCGGCGATGCTCTCGTACGTGGGCTCCACGCCGGCGACCTTGCTGCCCTGCACCTTGTCGGCATTCTCCTCCATGAAGCTGTAGCCGAAGATGCCGAGCGAATTGGTGTTGGCGCCGAGCTTCTGCACGATCAGGTTGTCGTTCTCGCCGGCCTCGATGTAGGCGCCGTCCTCGCGCACCGCGTGGCAGACCGCCTTGAACCGGCTCTCGTCCTGGTCCTTGATCGCCTTGACCCAGGGGAAGGACTTGCAGCCGCCTTCCATCGCCAGCTCGACGAAGGCATCACGGGTGCCGGAGGTCGGCGGCGGGCCCAGCACCTCGATCCGGTTGGCGGGCAGCGCGGGGTTCACGTCCTTCCAGGTCTTGTAGGGGTTGGGCACCAGCGTCTCGCTGCCGTCGGGGTTGGGCACGTCCTTGGCGAGCGCGAGGAACACGTCCTTCAGCGTCAGCTCGTAATGATGCGCGCCGCGCGCGTTGGCGATCACGATGCCGTCGAAACCGATCACGACCTCGGTGATCCCGTTCACGCCGTTCTTCGCGCAATCCGCGAATTCCGAATCCTTCATGCGCCGCGAGGCGTTGGCGATATCGGGGTGCTGCACGCCCACACCGGCGCAGAACAGCTTGATGCCGCCGCCGGTGCCGGTGGCCTCGACCTTCGGCGTCTTGAAGGTGCCGGTGCGACCGAAGCGCTCGGCCACCACGGTCGAGAACGGATACACCGTGGACGAACCCACGATGCTGATGTTGTCGCGCTGGGCGAGCGCGAGCGGGACCTGGGTCAGCGCGGCAACGGCGATGGCGGTGCGGAGCAGTTGGTTCACGGGAGCCTCCTGGGCTGTTGCTGGACTCGATCCAGCGAGACTGGATCAGATGCGCGACGATATTATGAACGTTTTGTGACTGTTTCGTGACAGCGCGGATCAGCCCTGCGCCGCGCCGCTCAGCCGTGCCAGCGGGAAGCGGCAGGTGAAGGTGCTGCCGGCGCCCGGGCGACTCTCGATCTGCAGTTCCCCGTCGACGCGCTTGAGCGCGTGCTTGACGATCGCGAGCCCCAGCCCGGTGCCGCCGCTCTCCGCCGAACGGCTCTTGTCGACGCGGTAGAAACGCTCGGTGAGGCGCGGGATGTGCACGGGGTCTATACCGATGCCGTCGTCGCTGACTCGAAACAGCGCGTGCCCGCCGCTGGCCTCGAACACGACGCGGATCTTTCCCCCCGCGCCGGTGTACTTCACCGCGTTGAACACCAGGTTCGCGAAGATGCTCTCGATCTGCAGCCGCGGTCCGCGCAACCTCAGGCCCGGCGCGCACTCGAGCGTGATCTGGCGCTCGCCGCCGCAGGCGGCCAGCGCGTTCTCGCGGATCGAATCGAGCATCGCGCAGACCGCGATCGACTCCTCGGCGGAGGAATCGTCACTCTCGGTGCCCTCGAGCGTCGAGAGCAGCATCAGGTCGCGCAGCAGGTTCTCCATGCGCACCGACTGCTGCTGCATCTGCCCCAGCACCTTGGCGATCACCGGCGAGTCCTGCGGCAGGAGGTCCTGGAGCGTGCCGACGTAGCCGGCGATCACCGTGAGCGGGGTGCGCAGCTCGTGCGAGATGTTCGCGACGAAATCGCGGCGCATCGTCTCGAGGCGGTTCAGCGCCGTGACATCGCGGATGAAGATCACCTTGCGATTGGCGCCGAAGGAGGTCGCCTGCACTTCCAGGGTGCGCGCGGCCGAGCCACCGATCTCGAGCTCGAAGGAATGCTCGAAATCGCTGGCCGCGAGATAGGCCGTGAAATCGGGATCGCGCACCAGGTTCCCCAGCGGCTGCCCCGCGTCCTGCGGGTAGCGCAGCCCCAGCAGCGTGAGCGCGCTGGCGTTGGACCATTCGATGGTGTTGTCCGGACCCAGCATCACGATGCCGTCCTTCAGGGCGGCGTAGGATTCGCGCAGGCGCAGCACTGCCGCATCGGCCTCCTCGAGTTGTTTTTGCAGGCGGGCATGGGTGTGCTGCATGCGATCGGCCACGTCACCGAGCATGCCGCCCTGCACCGGCGGATCGCGCTCGAGCGGGCCGTCCGCGAGCCAGCGCTGCAGTTTCGCCATGCGCCGGTAGCTGATCAGCAGGTAGACCAGCACCCCGCCGGCGAGACCGGCGCCGGCGTTGCCCGACACATCGCCCAGCAGCAGCCCCGCGAGCAGCAGCGCGCCGAGCAGCAGCAGATCCCGCGCCGGGCTGGCCGGCATGCTCAGGCGCGCGCCATCTGGTTGGAGAAGCGATAGCCGGTGCCGCGCACGGTCTGGATGAACTCCCCGAAATCCTTCGCCCCGGCCTCGACGGGTTCCAGCGCCTTGCGCAGGCGCCGCACGTGCACATCCACCGTGCGCTCGTCGATGTAGACGTTCGCGCCCCAGACCTGGTCCAGCAGTTGCGCGCGCGAGTAGGCGCGGTCCGGATGGCTCATCAGGAACTGCAGCAGGCGGAACTCGGTGGGACCCATCTCGACCGGGCGCGCGTCGGCGAACACGCGGTGCGCCAGCGGGTCGAGGCGCAGGCCGTCGAACTCCATCGGTTGCTGCTCCTCGACCGGCGCGGTGCGCCGCAGCAGCGCGCGGATGCGCGCGATCAGCTCGCGCGGCGAGAAGGGCTTGCTGACGTAGTCGTCGGCGCCGCCGTCGAGCCCCTGCACGCGATTGCCCTCCTCGGCCTTGGCGGTCAGCATGATGACCGGCAGGCGCGCGCAGTTCTCGTCCTTGCGCAGGCGCCGCAGCAGTTCGTAGCCGCTGGTGTCGGGCATCATCCAGTCGAGCAGCACGAGGTCGGGGCGGGCGTCCAGGATCTGCCCCATCGCCTCGCGGGCGTTGGCCGCCTGCAGGCAGTTGAAGCCGGCCAGCTCCAGCGAGAGCTGCACCATGTCCCGGATCGAGGACTCGTCGTCCACCACCAGGATCGTCTGCTTGCCGTTCATCCTGTTCCGTCGCCTCGCCTCGTCATGATCGATACATGACAGTAAAAGACAGAATTATGACGTTTCGGTGACTCGCGCCAGCCGGTGGCGGATGCGATACAGCCGGTGCGGCACGGGCTTGCGGTTGAAATCCGGATCGATGCTCTGCTCCGTGAGGTCGCTGATCTCGAGATCGGCGAGCGCCCCGGCATCGAGGCGAAAGCCGCGCCGGTTGGTGGAGAACAGCAACGTGCCCTCGCGCTCCAGCACGCGCAGTGCGGCGCGGATCAGCGCCACGTGGTCGCGCTGCACGTCCAGCGTCTCCTCCATGCGCTTGGAATTGGAGAACGAGGGCGGGTCCAGGAAGACCAGGTCCCAGCGCCGGCGCTCGGCGCCCAGCCAGCGCAGGCAGTCGGCCCGCACCAGCTCGTGCTGCGCCTCGGGCAGCCCGTTCAGCGCCAGGTTGCGCCGGGCCCAGTCGAGGTAGGTCGCCGACATGTCGACGCTGGTGGTGGCGCGCGCGCCGCCGAGGCCCGCGAACACGGTCACCGCGGCGGTGTAGCAGAAGAGGTTCAGGAAACGCTTGCCACGGGCCTCGGCCGCGACCAGGCGCCGCAGCGGCCGGTGGTCGAGGAACAGGCCGGTATCGAGGAAATCGCGCAGGTTCACCAGCAGGCGCGCCGGCCCCTCCGCGACTTCCATGAAGTGGTTCTCGCGCGCCAGGCGCTGGTACTGCCGCGTGCCGCGCTGGCGCCTGCGCGTCTTCAGCACGATACGCCCCGGCGGCAGCTGCAGCACGCTGGCGAGCCCCGCGCGCACGTCGTCCAGCCGCTCGCGCGCGAGCGCCTCGTCGACCCATGCCGGCGGCGCGTACTCCGCCACGTGCGCCCAGGCGCCGTAGCGGTCCACCGCGACCGCGTATTCCGGGATGTCGGCGTCGTAGATGCGATAGCACTGCGGCTGCTGGGTGGCGACCCAGCCCTTGATGCGGCGCAGGTTCTTGCGCACGCGGTTGGCGAACATCTCGGCGCCGGCGCTCGAGGGGCCGGCGGGCACCGCATCGGCCTCCTGCGCCGGCTGCGCGGCTTCGGCGCCGCCCGTCGCCTCGGCCCGGCGCGTGGCGCGCGTGCTCAGCGCGGGGTCGTGCACCAGCAGGCGGCAGTCGATGGCGCCGTTGCGAAAGCGGTAGCGCCGCGCGAAGCGCAGCCCCAGCGCGGCCTCCAGCGGGCCTTCGGTGGTGAGGATCGCGGCGCGCCAGCCCGGAAACTCCTCGCGCACCAGCCGGCCGAGATCCTCGTACAGCCCCTGCAGCTCGCGCACCTCGCCCAGGCGCTCGCCGTAGGGCGGGTTGCAGATCAGCAGCCCCGAGCGCCCGGCCATCGCCTGGGGCCGGCGCTGCGCGGCGAGCGCGACCGCCGAAAACTCGATGCGGCCCGCGAGGCCCGCGGCCGCGGCGTTGTCGAGCGCGTGCGCCAGCACGCGGCGGTCGGCGTCCGCGCCGGCGATCGGCGGCAACCCGGGCAGGCCCTGCTCGCGCGCCGCGCGCGCCTCTTGCACCAGGCGCTGCCACAGCAAGGGGTCGTGGCCCGGCCACTTCTGCCGCCCGAGATCGCGCCACTCCCCGGGCGCGGCACCGGCGGCGATCAGCGCGCCCTCGATCAGCAGCGTGCCGGAACCGCACATCGGGTCGTACAGCGCGCCGCCCGCGGCGGCCAGCTCGGGCCAGCCGCAGCGCAGCAGCAGCGCCGCGCCGAGGTTCTCCTTCAGCGGTGCCGCGCCGGTGGCGCCGCGATAGCCGCGGCGGTGCTGCGCGCCGCCGAGATCGATCGCGAGCGTGAGGCGCTCGCGGTTCAGCCGCGCCACGATACGGATGTCCCGCGCGCGCACGTCGACGTCGGGCCGCAGGCCGGTTACCGCACGCAGCCGGTCCACCACCGCGTCCTTCACGCGCCGCGCGTTGAACAGGCTGTTGCGCAGCTGCTCCGAGACGCCGATGAAATCCACCGCGATCGTCGCGCCCGCGCCGATGTGCTGCTCCCACGGCAGCTCGACCGCGTTGGCGTACAACTCATCGGCATCGCGCGCGCCGACCTCGCCGAGCGCGACCAGCACGCGGCTGGCGACGCGCGACCACAGGCAGGCGCGGTAGGCATGCGCCAGCGGCCCGGTGATGTAGACGCCGCCCGCGCCGACGCGCGTGTCGTCGACACCGGCTGCTTTCAGCTCGGCGGCGAGCAGCTCCTCGAGGCCGCGCGAGCAGCTCGCGAAATAATGGCCGTGGCGCTGCGCGGGGCGTGATCCGATGCGCGGCTTCGCCGATTCCATGTCCGCCCTGCCCTCAGCCAGCGCGCCCGCGCGCGATCGCCGCGGCCGCCGCGCCGATCAGCGCGGGGCCGCCATAGATGAAGCCGGTGTAGAGCTGCACCAGCGAGGCGCCCGCGCGCACGCGCCCGGCAGCGTCCTCCCCCGTCATGATGCCGCCGGCGCCGATCAGCGGCAGCTCGCCGGCCAGTCGATCGGCAAGCCGTGTCATGACCGCGTTGGCCTGGCGCGTCAGCGGCGCGCCGCTCAGCCCGCCGCTCTCCGTCGCGTTCGGCAGGCCCTCGACGCCCTGGCGCGACACCGTGGTATTGGTGGCGATCAGCGCGTCCATGCGCGCGCGCCGCGCGCTGTCGGCGACGCGGTCGATGTCCTCGGGGGCGAGATCCGGCGCGATCTTCAGCACCAGCGGCACGCGCCGCCCGTGCTGCTCGGCGAGCGCCTCGCGCCGCGCCACCAGCTGCGCCAGCAGCTGCTCCAGCGGCTCGCCGAACTGCAGGTCGCGCAGCCCCGGCGTGTTCGGCGAGGACAGGTTGATCGTGATATAGGACGCCAGTTCGTGCACGCGCTCCAGGCACAGCAGGTAGTCCGCGGCCGCGCGCTCCAGCGGCGTGTCCTTGTTCTTGCCGATGTTGATGCCGAGCACGCCCCGGTACTCGGCCTCGCGCACGCGCGCGCAGAGGTAGTCGACGCCGAGGTTGTTGAAGCCCATGCGGTTGATGATCGCCCGCGCCTGCGGGATGCGGAACAGCCGCGGCTGCGGGTTGCCCGGTTGCGGGCGCGGCGTGACGGTGCCGATCTCGAGGAAACCGAAGCCGAGCGCGGCCAGCGCGTCGATATGGTCGCCGTTCTTGTCGAGGCCCGCGGCCAGCCCCACCGGGTTCGGGAACTCGATCCCCATGCAGCGCACCGGGTCCGGCGCCGGGCGGCTCGCGATCAGTGCGTCCAGGTGCAGCCCGTGCAACGCGTCGAGCCCGCGCAACGACACCGTGTGCGAGCGTTCGCCCGGTAGCAGGAACAGCAGTCGGCGCAGCAGGGAGTACGGCAGTTTCACGCGGCTATTGGACCGGGTTGCAAGGGGGCGCACAGGATAACCGATCGGCCGCTGCTCCGGATCGCAGCCGCGGCTTGTGCCCGAATTTGTGCCGCTCGCAGATCAGGCGAGGGTCCGGCGCAGGTTCCGCGCAGGTTCGGCGTAGGTTCGGCGTAGGTTCGGCTTCAGCCGGACACTGTCCCGGTAGGTTCGGCTTCAGAGGCTGTCACAAAAGCCATCAGGTTGCGGCCGAGCGGCGTGGTGCGTCGCTGGCTGCCGCCATGTCCGCGGCACGCAAGTACGTCCCGCTCCGCGCCGCGTCCGCGCCCAACGCGCGCCCTGGTCGAGCGGGCCGCATCGGCAACCGAGCCGCCTTCGGGTCCACCACGCGAGGCGCTCGAGCGCCCATCGGTGCGGCGGACACTCTGTCGCCAGGGACGGCGACAGGTAGCCCCCAGGGAGTATTTACGGCGTGTCCGCGGCACCGATGGGGGCTCGGGCGATGGCTCGCGATACGCGGGATTGTCGGGCCGCTATCCCGAGCACAGATGGTTGCGCGACACCCGCTGAAGCCGGACCTACACCGGACAGGACACCCTCTCGATGCCCGCCAGCCGCTGCCCGGCGTCGCAGCGGATGCGAAAGCGCCCGTGCACGCCGTCGCGGCTCACGAAGGGACGCAGTGCCGCCACCGGGAAGCGCAGCACGCGGCCGTCTCGCGCGCGGGCGACGACCTCGCGCACCTCGCCACGGTAGAGTCGCAGCAGCGCGGCGGCGGGGATCGCCAGATCCACCTCCAGCTCGAAGGCCCCGCTCGTGCCGCTCACGACGCCACGGGCTGGGCCAGTTGCAGCAGCGCGCGCACCGCGACCGCGTACATCGCGTAGTCCTGCGTGCGCGAATCGCGGATCGCGGCGACCATGCGCCGCCAGCGCTCGATCGCCGGGGCGCGCGTCGCCTCCCAGCGCGCCACGCGCTCGTCGATGTCCTCGCCATCGCCCGCGCCGCCGGCGACCACCGCCACGATGGCGCGCACCTGCCAGTCGAGCTCGTCGAGGAATGACTCGCGCGCCAGCGCCTGCCAGTGGTCCTCGACCTTCAGCGCCGTGATCTGCTTGCCGAACCAGTAGAAATCGAGCCGCTCGTTCAGCGCGAAGGCCACGCGCGCGACCTCCTCCACGGCCAGCCCGTGCGTGCGCGCGGCATCCGCCATGCCCAGCGCGCCGATCAGCATCGTCGAGCCGGCAAAGATTGTCGCCAGCGCCGGCGGCAGTCCCGCATGCAGCAATTCCTCATGACGCCGCTCCCAGGCGAGGCGCTGCTGGCCCGTCACGTAGTCGCACATGCGGTCGCGGATCGCGCGCACGGGTGCCGCGAAAGCCTCGACCTCGGCGCTCGCGTCGGTCACGCCGCGGCGGTTGTGCACGAACCAGCGCGCCGCCAGGCGCGTGAGCCGCTGCAGGTCCGCGAGCACCTCCAGCTGCAGGGCCGCCGGGACCGCGTTGTCCAGCGCCTCGACCTCGCCCCACCAGCGGTGCAGGTCGAGCACCTCGCGCGCCATCACGAAGGCGCGCACGATGGCGGCCACCGGCGCGTTGGTGGACTGCTGCATGCGTTCGATGAACGTGATGCCCATCAGGTCGACGATGTCGTTGGCGAGTTGCGTCGCGATGATCTCGCGGCGCAGCGCGTGCTGCGGCAGGCGCTCGCGGTAACGCTCGCACAGCCGCGCCGGAAAGGCACGCTCGAGCGCGCGCGCGAAGTACGCCTCCTCGGGCACCTCGCAGGCGAGGATGTCGAGCTTGAGGCGGCCCTTGACATAGCACGAGAGCACGGCGAGCTCGGGGCGCGTGAGCCCGCGGCCCCCGAGGCGACGCTCTTCCAGCGCCTCGTCAGCGGGCAGGAACTCCAGCGCGCGATCGAGCACGCCGACCGTCTCGAGCGAGGCGATCACGGCGCGGTGTTCGTTGATGCGCAGCGCCGCCTCGCGCTCGGCGAGGCTGATCGACTGCGCCTGGCGGTAGTTGTTTGCCAGCACCAGCGCGGCGACGTCGTCGCGCATCTCCTCCAGCAGCTGCACGCGCTGCTTGTCGGTCATGTCACCGGCGGCCACGATGCCGTTCAGCAGGATCTTGATGTTGACCTCGTGGTCCGAGCAGTCGACGCCGCCGGAGTTGTCGATGAAGTCGGTGTTGCAGGCCCCGCCGCGGCTGGCGAACTCCACGCGCGCGAGCTGCGTCATGCCGAGGTTGCCGCCCTCGGCGATCACGCGAGCGCGGATCTGCGCGCCGTCGATGCGCACCGCGTCGTTGGCCTTGTCGCCGACGTCGGCGTGGTCCTCCGCGCTCGACTTGAAGTAGGTGCCGATGCCGCCGTTGAACACCAGGTCCACGGGTGCCGCGAGGATCACCGAGACCAGCTCGGCGGGCGTCAGGCGCTCGGCCTCAGTGCCCAGCACGCGGCGCATCCGGGCGTGAGCGCGATCGACTTCGCGCTGCGCGCGAACACGCCGCCGCCCGCCGATATCAGGCTTGCGTCGTAATCGGCCCAGCTCGAGCGCGGCAGCGCGAAGAGGCGCTCGCGCTCGGCGAAGCTCGCCGCGGGATCGGGATCGGGGTCGACGAAGATATGCTGGTGGTTGAAGGCCGCGACCAGTTTGATCGCGCGCGAGCGCAGCATGCCGTTGCCGAACACGTCGCCGGACATGTCGCCGATACCCACCACGCTGACCGGCTGCGCCTGTACGTCGATGCCGCGCTCGCGAAAGTGCCGCTGCACCGAGATCCACGCCCCGCGCGCCGTGATCGCCACCTTCTTGTGGTCGTAGCCCACGCTGCCGCCGGAGGCGAAGGCATCGCGCAGCCAGAAGCCGTAGCGCGCCGAGAGCTCGTTGGCGACGTCGGAGAACGAGGCCGTGCCCTTGTCGGCGGCGACCACCAGGTAGGGATCCGGCTCGTCGTGGCAGACCACCTGCGCCGGCGCCACGGTGGCGCCGTCGACGATGTTGTCGGTGAGGTCGAGCAGCCCCTGCACGAAGATCCGGTAACAGGCCACGCCCTCGGCCTGCATCGCC
Organism: Gammaproteobacteria bacterium; assembly: GCA_016718385.1. Classification (GTDB taxonomy): domain Bacteria; phylum Pseudomonadota; class Gammaproteobacteria; order Pseudomonadales; family UBA5518; genus UBA5518. The sequence goes on along the minus strand of JADKDK010000001.1, from coordinate 794,145 downwards.
TCGCGGCCGGCCTCGGGACGCAGTTGCCGCGGCACGAAGCCGCCCTTGGCGCCCACCGGCACGATCACCGCGTTCTTCACCTGCTGCGCCTTCACCAGCCCCAGCACCTCGGTGCGAAAATCCTCCGGCCGGTCCGACCAGCGCAGCCCGCCGCGCGCGACCTTGCCGCCGCGCAGGTGCACGCCCGCCACGCGCGGCGAATACACCCAGATCTCGTATCTGGGCACCGGGCGCGGCAGGTCGGGCAGCGCCGCGCTGTCGAATTTGAACGAGAACCAGGGCTTCGGCGCTCCCGTCTCGTCGCACTGGAACCAGTTGGTGCGCAGCGTGCCACGGATCAGCGCCAGGTACGCGCGCAGCACGCGGTCCTCGTTGAGCTGCTCGACGCGCTCGAGATCCGCGAGGATGCCGGCCGCCAGCGCTTGCTCGGCCTCGCGGCGCGCGTCCATGTCCGCGCTGGCCGCCGGATCGAAGCGCGCGCGAAAGAGCTGCACCAGTGCGCGCGCGATGTCGAGGTGGCGCCCCAGCGTCTCGGCGATGAACTCCTGCGAAAAGTTGTAGCGCACCTGCTTCATGTACTGCGCATAGGCGCGCAGGATCGCGACCTCGCGCCAGCCGAGACGCGTGCCCACGATCAGGCGGTTGAAGCCGTCGCTCTCGGCGCGGCCGGCGAGCACGCTGAGGAAAGCGTCCTCCACCGCCGGGGCCACCGCGGGCACGTCGATGTCGCCGGCCAGCGCGTAGGCGAGATTGAAATCGTGCACCCAGAGCTCGCGCCGGTCGGCGCGCATCAGTCGGTAGGGGCGTTCGCCGAGCACCCGCATCCCGAGGTTCTCGAGCATCGGGATCACGTCGGAGAGCTCGACCGGGCGATCGGGGCTGTAGAGCCGGAAGTGGGTCAGCTTCTCCGATTCGCGCACGTTGCGGTACAGGTGCACGCCCAGCCCGCCGTCGCGCTCGAGCGCGTCGAAGGTGCGGATGTCGGCCACCGCCATCGGCGTGTCGTTGTCGTCGCGGTAGCCGGCGGGGAAGGCCTGCGCGTAGAGCGCGAGGCGGCGCGCGCCCTCCTCCTCGCCGAATTCATCGGCAAGTGCGGTGCCGAGCTGGTCCTGCCATTGCTGCGAGATGCGCACGATCAGCGCCTCGAGCTCCTCGGCGTCGTAGTCGGTGCGCGCGTTCGCGCCCAGGCGCATCACGAAGTAGGTGCGCACCAGCACTGATTCGGAAAAGAAGGTGGTGAACTCGGATTCCTCGGCGCCCAGCGCGTCGCTCAGCAGCGACTCGATCTTCTGCCGCAGCTCGGTGCGGTAGATGTCGCGCGGCCAGTACACCAGGCAGAAGGCGAAACGGTTGCGCCGGTCGGTGCGGATGAACAGGCGGATCTTGCGTCGCTCCTGGATCAGGAAGATGCGCATCGCGGTGTCGTAGAGCGTGGCGGAATCGCCCTGGAACAGCTCGTCGCGCGGCAGCACCTCGAGCACGCGCCTGAGCGTGCGCAGGCGGTGACTGCTGGTGCTCGGGCGCGAGCGCTCGATCACCTCGGCGACCTTGCGCCGCACGATCGGGATGTCCTCGGGATCCATCGTGTAGACCACCGCGGTGAACAACCCGAGGAAACAGTGCTGCGCGCGGATGCGCCCCTCGGCGTCGTAGCAGTTCACCGCGATGTAGTCCGGATAGGCAACGCGGTGCACGCGCGAGCGGCGCGAGGACTTGAAGAACACCAGCTGCGGGCCCTGCGCCGCAGGGTCGCGCTCCAGTTCCCCGAGCTCCTGCGCCAGGAAGCCCGCCGCCGGTGTGTCGCGCTCGCGCTGCAGCCCGAGCTTCGCCTCGCCGCGGCTGGTGACGCGCGTCGCGCCGTCGCCGCGCTCGACCTCGAGCAGCTCGTAGCCGAGGAACGTGAAGTTGCCGTCCAGGAGCCACTCCAGCAGCGCGCGGTTCTCCTGCCACTCGGGCTCGGCAACCCCCTGCGAGCACGCGGGCAACGCGGCGACGAGCTCGCGCACGCGCGCACACATGGGTTCGAAATCGTCGACGACCACCGTGACCTCGGCGATCACGGCGGCGAGGCTCTGCTCGATCTGCGCCAGCAGCGCGGGATCGCTGATGCGCGAGATCTCCAGGTACACCAGCGCCTCGCGGGTGCGCCGCTCGCGGTCCGGGGGCACCGTCGCGGGGTAGACGTGGCGCAGCGCGTGCGCCTCGTCGCGCTGCACGGTGAGGTCCGAGCTCACCAGCATGTGGATCACGATGCCGCGGCGGTTGAGCTCCAGGCGCAGCGACTCGGACACGAAGGGAATGCCGTGCGTCAGCACCAGCACCGCGGTGTGGCGCGAGCTCCAGCCGTGCTGCTCGAAGCGCGGGTTGAACAGGCTGATCTTCGGCGCCGCCGGATCGTGTTGCTGCAGGTATTGCCAGGCGTGCAGGATGGTCGCGCAGACATCGGCCGGGCGCCGGTCGCGGACGTCCTCGAAGTCCATGGCGCCGATCACCTCGGCGGCGAAGGCCTTCAGCACCGCTTGTTCGTCACCCGGCGCGCGCCGCTCGATCTCCTCGCCCAGGAAGCCCAGAAAACGCTCCCTGCTCCTGCTGTCGTTCATGCCTGCACCCGCTGTTCCAATGGTGTCGCTCCGGTGGCTCGCCGCCTGTTGCACGCGTCGCGGTCCCGGCGTCGCGCGGCGAGGATACTATGGAACCTCGCGCCGCCGCACCGGTCGAAGCGGGGCGAAAGTTGCGCGTGGCAAGCGCCTTGCGGACATCGGCGCAGACTACAATCAGCGACTTGTGGGTCCACAAACCTCGGAGAACAGGACAACGTGAGCACACGCAGCGACACCATCGCCGGCCTTCGCGCCTGGCTGGCGCAACAGGTCATCGGGCAGCAGCACCTGGTCGACAGCCTGCTGATCGCGCTGCTCGCCGACGGCCACCTGCTGGTCGAGGGCGCGCCGGGCCTGGCGAAGACGCGCGCCATCCGCGAACTGGCGCGCGGCGTCGAGGGCGACTTCCACCGCATCCAGTTCACCCCCGACCTGCTGCCGGGCGACGTCACCGGCACCGACATATACCGGCCCGAGGACGGCGGCTTTCGCTTCCAGCGCGGCCCGATCTTCCACAACCTCGTGCTCGCCGACGAGATCAACCGCGCGCCGGCCAAGGTGCAGTCGGCCCTGCTGGAGGCGATGGCCGAGCGCCAGGTGAGCGTGGGCAGCACCACCTACGCGCTGCCGGCGCTGTTCCTGGTGATGGCGACGCAGAACCCGATCGAGCAGGAAGGCACCTACCCGCTGCCCGAGGCGCAACTCGACCGCTTCCTGCTGCACGTGCGCGTGGGCTATCCGGATGCGCACGCCGAGCGCGAGATCCTGCGTCTCGCGCGGCGCGAGGCGGGCCAGGCGCCGGTGGCGCCGCCGCCCGCCGTGAGCCAGCAGGACGTGTTCGCCGCGCGCGCCGAAATCCTCGCGCTGCACATGGCCCCGGGCGTCGAGGAATACATCATCCAGCTCGCGCTGGCCACGCGCGGCGGCGAGCCGCTCAGGCGCTGGCTCGACTACGGCGTGAGCCCGCGCGGCACCATCGCGCTCGATCGCGCCGCGCGCGCGCACGCCTGGCTGAAGGGCCGCGACTTCGTCGCGCCCGACGACGTGCAGGCCGTGGTGCACGATGCCTTCCGCCACCGCCTGATCCTCAACTTCGATGCCGAGGCGGCCGGCACCGGTCCGGACCAGGTCATCGACGAACTGCTGACCGCGGTGCCGGTGGGCTGAGCGACCCGTCATGGCGCGGCGCAGGGAAGCCACCATCGCCCCGGCCACGGGGCCGTACTGCGAAATGCAGCAGCTGCTCGGCCTGCGCGCGGTGGCCGCGCGGCTGCAGCTGCAGCCGCCTAGCCGCGCGCTCGGCGAGCTCGCCGGCACGCTGCGCAGCGCGCGGCGCGGGCGCGGCATCGAGTTCGAGGAGGTGCGCGCCTACGAGCCCGGCGACGACGTGCGCACCATCGACTGGCGCGTCACCGCGCGCACCGGCCGCACGCACACGCGCATCTTCCGCGAGGAGCGCGAACGCCCGGTGTTCCTGCTGGTCGACCAGCGCCAGGGCATGTTCTTCGGCAGCCGCCGCACGCTGAAGTCGGTGCAGGCGGTGCACGCCGCGGCGCTGCTGGCGTGGGCAACGCTCGCCGGTGGCGATCGCATCGGCGGACTGGTGCTGGGCGAGCACGGGCACCACGAGGTGCGCCCGCAGCGCGACCGTCACGCCGCGCTCGCGCTGCTGCGCACCTGCCATGACTTCAACCGCCGCCTGGGCATCCCCGCCGCTGCGGCTGCCGCGGCGGCCACGCTCGCCGAGGCGCTCACCAGCACGCGCCGCGTGGCGCGCCCGGGCAGCCTGCTGTTCCTGATCAGCGACTTCGGCGGCTGGGACGAGGCCGCCGCGCAGCAGCTGCACCTGCTCGCGCGCCACAGCGAGGTGTGCGCGATCCACATCCACGACCCGCTCGAACAGGCGCTGCCCGCGCACGGGCGCGCCAGCGTCTCGGACGGCGCGCGCCGCCTGGCGATCGATGCCGGCGACGCGGCGCTGCGCGAGCGCTACGGCGCGCTGTTCCGCGCCGAGCGCGAGGCGCTGCAGGCCGCATTCGCGCGCGTGCGCGCACCCATGATCCCGCTCCCCACCGACGCGCCGGCACTGGAGGTGCTGGCGCGCTACTTCAAGGGGGGCGCGCGATGAACGCCGCCGATCCGCTGGCGGCGCTGCGCCCGCTGCACCTGCCGCCTGCCGTGGGCTGGTGGCCGCCGGCGCCGGGCTGGTGGCTGCTCGCGGCACTGGCACTGCTCGCGCTCGGCGCGACGCTCGCGCTGTGGCTGCGCGCGCGGCGGCGCAACCGCTATCGCCGCCGCGCGCAAGCCGAGCTGGAGGCGCTGTACCGCGCCACGCGCGGCGCGGGCGATGCGGCAGGCTTCGCGCAGGGCGCGAGCGCGCTGTTGCGCCGTGCCGCACTCGCCCGCTATGCGCGGGCCGAGGTCGCGCCGCTGTGCGGCGAGGCCTGGCTCGCGTTCCTGGACCGCAGCGGGCGCACCACGGCGTTCACAGGCGGCGCCGGCCGCGCGCTGGTGCTCGCGCCCTACGACCCCGCGGCGTCCTGCGACCAGGACGCGCTGCACGCGGCCTGCCGCGACTGGCTGAGGCGGCACCGGTGATCGAGTTCGCGCTGCCCTGGGCCGCGGTGCTGCTGCCGCTACCGCTGCTCGTGTACCTGCTGCTGCCGGCGGCACGCCGGCGCGAGCCGGCGCTGTATTTCCCGCGCGCGGTGCGGGCCGCCGCCGGCGCGGGCAGCGCCGCCGCGCGTGCGCGCGCGCCGTGGCAGCGCCTGCTCGCGCTGGCACTGATCTGGATCGCGCTGGTGGCGGCAGCCTGCGCGCCGCGCTGGGTGGGCGACACCGTCGCGCTGCCGGCGAGCGCGCGCGACCTGATGCTGGCGGTGGACATCTCCGAGAGCATGCTCACCGAGGACCTCGAGCTCGACGGCCAGCCGGCCGACCGCCTGCGCGTGGTGAAGCGCGTCTCGGGCGAATTCCTGCGCCGGCGCGCCGGCGACCGGCTGGGGCTCATCCTGTTCGGCAGCGAGGCCTACCTGCACGTGCCGCTCACCTTCGATCACGCCACGCTGGAGCAGCTGCTGATGGAGGCGCAGATCGGTTTCGCCGGCAAGCAGACCGCGATCGGCGATGCGCTCGCGATCGCGGTGAAGCGCCTGCGCGAACGACCGGCGGCCAGCCGCGTGGTGATCCTGCTGACCGACGGCGCCAACACCGCGGGCGAGCTGCCGCCGCGCCAGGCCGCGGAGCTGGCGGCGCGCGCGGGGCTGCGCGTCTACACCATCGGCATCGGCGCCGAGAGCATGGAACTGCCGGGACTGTTCGGCAGCCGCTTCGGCGCGCGCCGCGTGAACCCCTCGGCGGACCTCGACGAGGACACCCTGCGCGACATCGCCGGGCAGACCGGCGGGCGCTATTTCCGCGCCCGCGACCGCGAGGAGCTCGAGGCGATCTACGCCGAGCTCGACCGGCTGGAGCCGGTGGCGCAGGAGGCCGAGCGCTACCGCCCGCTGGTCTCGTTGCAGCACTGGCCGCTCGGCTTCGCGCTGCTGCTCTCGCTCGCGCTGGCGCTCGGCCTGCTGTGGCCGCGCCGCGGCGCCGCCGAAGGAAGGATCTGAGGCAATGGCAGCACTCGCGGATTTCCATTTCCTGCGCCCCGCGTGGCTGCTCGCGGTGCTGCCCTGCGCGTTGCTCGCCTTCTGGTTCCTGCGTCAGAACGCGCGGCCAGCACTGTGGAGCGAACTGATCGATCCCGCGCTGCTCGCGGCGCTGCTGCTGCCCGCGACCGGCGCCCGGCGCAACGTCCTGCCCCGGCTGCTGCTCGCGGGCTGGACGCTCGCGGTGCTGGGGCTCGCGGGGCCGGCCTGGGAGCGCCTGCCGGAGCCCGTGCACCGCGCCAGCGATCCGCTGATCATCGCGCTCGACCTCGGCCACACCATGCGCGCCGGCGATCTGGCGCCCTCGCGCTACGAGCGCGCGCGCTTCAAGCTGGGCGATATCCTCGCGCGGCGCCACGACGGGCAGACCGCGCTGATCGTCTACGCGGGCGACGCGCACGTGGTCACGCCGCTGTCCGATGACGCGCGCACGCTGGCGGCGATGCTGCCGGCGCTGTCGCCCGAGATCATGCCGGCCAGCGGCAACGACCTGCCCGCGGCCGTCGCGCTGGCCGGATCGCTGGCGCGCGGCGCCGGCGTGGAGCGCGCACGACTGCTGGTCGTGACCGATCGCTTCCCGGTGGCGCAGCACGCCGAGGTGGCCCGGCGTCTCGACGCATCGGGTCTCGAGCTGTCGCTGCTCGCGAGCGGCACCGCGGACGGCGCCCCGATCCCGCTGCCGCAGGGCGGCTTCCTGCGCGAGCGCGACGGCAGCATCGTGGTGCCGGGCGTGGACGTGGACACCATGCGCGAGGGCGTGGACGCCGCGGGCGGGCGCTTCGCGATGCTGAGCCTGGACGACAGCGATATCGCCGCGCTGCTGCCGCCGCCGCTGGCCACCGACATCGATCGCGACGACGGTCTCACGCGCACCTTCGACCGCTGGCAGGACCGCGGCGCCTGGCTGGCGCTCGCGCTGCTGCCGCTGGCCGCGCTCGCCTTCCGCCGCGGCTGGCTGCTCGGCATCGCGCTCCTCCTGCTGCTGCCGCAGCCGCGCGCCGAGGCGCTGGAATGGCAGGACCTGTGGCTCAACAAGGACCAGCAGGGCGCGCGCGCCATGCGCGAACAGGACCCGGCGCGCGCCGCACAACTGTTCCGCTCGCCCGCCTGGCGCGGCGCGGCGCAGTACCAGGCCGGCGATTACGGGGGCGCCGCCGCGACCTGGGCCGCGCAGGACGAGGCCGACGCGCACTACAACCGCGGCAACGCGCTGGCTCGCGCCGGAAGGCTCGAGGAGGCGCTGGCCGCCTACGACGAGGCGCTGGCGCGCGCGCCCGGCATGGACGACGCCATCGTCAACCGCAAGCTGGTGGACGACGCGATGAAGCAGCGCCAACAGCAGCAGGTCCAGGGCGGGCAGCAACAGGACGGACAGCCGTCGCAGGACGGTGGCGAACAGCAGGGGCAGCAGGACCAGCAACAGGAAGGGCAATCCCCGGCAGACGGCGGGCAGCAATCGCAAGACGGTAGCCAGGGGGACAACGGCAGCAAGCCACCCGAGGCCGCGCCATCGCGGGACGGACAAGGCGACGAATCCAACGCCGACGACGAACCGAAGGCCGATGCGCCCGGGAAGCAGGCCGCGCAACCCGACGCGCAGGAACAGCCGCAGCCCGGTGCCGGCGAAGGCGGCGCCGACGCAGAGGGCGGTGCCGAGGCCGAGGCCAGGGCCCGCGCCGAAGCCGAGGCCGGCAACGGCGAACAGGACCAGGCGGTGGAGCAATGGTTGCGCCAGGTGCCGGACGATCCGGGCGCGCTGCTGCGGCGCAAGTTCGAATACGAGTACCGCGCGCGCCGCGAGGGCACGCCAGGGCGAGGAACGGGATTATGAGACTCCAGGCCCGCGCGCTGCTGCTGATGCTGCTGCTCGCCTTCGCCGGGGGCGCCAGCGCCGCGGTGTCGGCGCACCTCGATCGCGAGCGCATCGCACTGTCGGAAAGTATCGAGCTCACCATCCGCGTGGCGGGTTCGATGCGCGCCGAGGAACCCGATCTCGCACCGCTGGAGCGCCACTTCGAGGTGCTGGGCAGCACGCGCAATTCCAGCTTCACGATGTCCAACGGACGCAGCGAGTCTTCCACCACGTGGCAGGTCACGTTGATGGCACGCCACGCCGGCGAGCTGACCATCCCCGCAATCGAGGTCGGCGGCGAGCGCACGCAGCCCATTGCGATCCGCGTGAGCGAGGATCCGGCCCCCGCCTCCGCCGCGGCGCGCGAGGTGCAGCTGCAGGTCGAGACCGACGCCACCGAAGTGCACGTGCAACAGCAGCTGCTGCTCACGGTGCGCCTGCTGCACGCCGTGGACTTCGAGCGCGGCGCGACGCTGGATGCGCCCGAGATTCCCGATGCCGTGGTGCGCGAGCTCGGCGAGAACTCCTACGAGAAGCTCATCGACGGCCGCCGCTACGGCGTGTTCGAGCGCCGCTACGCGGTGTTCCCGCAGCGCAGCGGCGAGCTCGTGGTGCCGGCGCTGGGCTTCCAGGCCGCGCTGGGCGGCGGCAGCTGGTTCGACCGCTCCGGCGGTCGCGGCAGGATGCTGCGCCTGCGCTCGGAGGAAAAACGCATCCGCGTGCTGCCGCCCGAGGCCGGCGCCACGCCGTGGCTGCCCGCGCGCGTGCTCACGGTGATCGAGACCTGGGACAGGAGCCCGCAGGAACTGCGCGTCGGCGATTCCGCCACGCGCACCGTGACGATCACCGCCACCGGCCTGACCGGCGCGCAGCTGCCGCCGTTGCCCGCGCCCGCGGTGGACGGGCTGCGCTTCTATCCGGACCAGCCGCGCATCGAGGACGCGCAGGACGCCGAGGGCATCACCGGCACGCGCATCGAGAGCAGCGCCGTGATCCCCTCGCGCGCGGGCGACATCGAGTTTCCGGAAATCAGGGTGCGCTGGTGGGATACCGCCAACCAGCGCTTCGAGGAAGCCGTGGTCCCGCGGCGCTCGATCCGCGTGCTGCCGGGCGCCAACGCCGCCCCCGCGCCCGCGCCGCTCGCCGGCGCGCAGCCCGGCACCAGCGCGTCGGCTCCCGCCGCAGCCGCGAACAGCGCAACCAGCGTCGCGCCGGCGCAGCCGAGCCCCCCGCCCGCAGCCCCGCCCTGGCCCTGGATCATCGCCACGCTGCTGCTGGCGCTGAGCACCGCCTTCAGCAGCTGGCAGTGGCGGCGCCTGGCGCTGGCAACACCGCCAAGCGCGGCGGAACCGCCGGCGGCGTCAGCGGACACAGCGCGCGAGGCGCAACTGTTCGCGACGCTCGCCGCGGCCTGCCGCGCCAACGACGCATCGCAGGTGCAGGCGCTGCTGCCGCGCTGGGGACGCGCCGCCTTCCCGCACGCCGCCATTCATTCGGCCAGCGACCTGGGCGCCGCCGCGCAGGACGAGAAACTGGGCGCGCACATCGAGCGCCTGCTGGCCAGTCGCTACGCCGCGAATGCCGCACCCTGCGAGCTCGGCGTGCTGCTCGGGCGCCTGGAAGCGGCACGCGCTGCCGCGCTCGAGCAGCGCAAGCGCGGCACGCGAGCAGACGCATTGCCGCCGCTGTATGCCGCGCCGCCGGTGCACGAGGGTCCGTGACGCGCGCAGAACCGAGGCGAGGCGCGCAACCGCGGCCGGCATTGCGTGGATGCATCGATGGTGTAGGCTGCCGCATATGACCACGGCCGGCGGTATCGCGTGAATCAGTGCAGTATCGGTCTCGGGGAAATCCGCGATGCCGTGGAGGCGGCTCTCGCGCAGCGTGGACGCGAACCGCACCGCCTGCTGCAGCTGCTGGTGGACGTGCAGGGCGCCTTCAATTTCCTTCCCGCCGCCGCGCTGGAACAGCTCGCGCAGGCGCTGGAGCTGCCGCTCGCCCGGGTACGCGGCACCGCGGGCTTCTATGCCTTCCTGTCCACCGAGCCCTGGGGCGAATACCGCGTGCTGTTCTCGGACAACATCACGGATCGCATGCAGGGCAGCGAGGCGCTGCTGGCACAGTTGTGCCGCGAGCTGTGGGTGGAGCCGGGCCGCACCAGCGAGGACGGGCTGCTCAGCGTCGCGACCACCTCCTGCACCGGGCTGTGCGACCAGGGACCGGGGATGCTGGTGAACGGCCGGGCGATAGCGCGCCTGGATGCCGGGCGCATCGGCGAAATCGCACAGCTGATACTCGAACGCCGCCCGCTCGCCGATTGGCCCGCGGCGCTGTTCCGGATCGACGACAACATCCGCCGCAGCGAATGGCTGCTCGGCCCCGGCCCGGAGCCGGGTGCCGCCATCCGGGCCGCTCTCGCGCACGGCGGGGGAACCGACGGCTCCCCTGCCCTGATCCGGGAGATCGATCGGGGCGGGCTGCGCGGGCGCGGCGGCGCCGGCTTCGCGGTCGCGGCCAAGTGGGAGGCCTGCCGCAGCGCCACGGGCAGCACCCGCTACGTGGTCTGCAACGCCGACGAGGGCGAGCCAGGGACCTTCAAGGACCGCGTGCTGCTCGCGAGCCGCGCCGACCTGGTGTTCGACGGCATGACGGTGGCCGCGATCGCGACCGGCGCGACGCGCGGCATGCTCTACCTGCGCGGCGAGTACGCCTTCCTGCGCGAAGCGCTCGAGCAGGTGCTGGAGCGCCGGCGCCGCGACGGGCTGCTCGGCGCGGGGATCTGCGGCAGCGCCCTCGACTTCGATATCGAGGTCCACCTCGGCGCCGGCGCCTACGTCTGCGGCGAGGAAACCGCGCTGCTGGAATCATTGGAGGGCAAGCGCGGCGTGCCGCGCAACCGCCCTCCTTATCCGGTCACCCACGGCTACCTGCAGCAGCCGACCGTGGTCAACAACGTCGAGACCCTGTGCGCGGCAGCGCTGATCGCGCTCGCCGGCGCCGGGCGCTACCGCAGCCTGGGCACGGCGCGCTCCCCCGGCACCAAGCTGCTGTCCGTCTCGGGCGATTGCGCGCGGCCGGGCGTGTACGAGTTCCCGTTCGGCGTGACGGTGCAGCAGGTGCTGGAGGAATGCGGTGCGCCCGGGACGCAGGCGGTGCAGGTCGGCGGCCCCTCGGGCGTATGCATCGACGCCTCCGAGTTCGGCCGGCGCATCGCCTTCGAGGATCTCGCCTGCGCCGGCGCGATCACCGTGTTCGGGGCCGGGCGCGACCTGTTCGAGGTGGCGCGCAACTACACGCGCTTCTTCGCCCACGAGAGTTGCGGCTTCTGCACGCCCTGCCGCGTCGGCACCTCGATGCTGGCGCACATCATGGACAGGATCCACGCCGGCAACGGCAGCCAGAACGAGCTCGAGGAGATGGGACGACTGAACAGCGTGCTGCAGCAGTCCGCGCACTGCGGCCTCGGGCACACGGCCTGCAACCCGGTGCTCGACACCCTGAAGCGCTTCCGCCCGTCGTACGTGCGCCGCCTCGGTTCGCACACCTACACCCCGGCCTTCGATCTCGACGGCGCGCTGGCGGCGGCACGCCGGGCAACCGGGCGCGACGACCCCGACTCCCACCTGGAGAATATGCCGTGAACGAGCGGCCCACCTTCGTGCTCGACGGTGCCGAAGTACCCTTCGAGCCGGGCCAGAGCCTGCTGCAGGCGGCGCTTGCCGCCGGCCACTACATCCCGCACCTGTGCTATCACCCCGAGTTCGAGCCGCACGGCAGCTGCAAGCTGTGCACGACCACCACCGCCGGGCACACCGTCACCGCGTGTACGTGCCGCGCACGAGCCGGCATGGAGGTGCAGAGCAATACCGAGGAGCTGGGCGCGCTCAGGCGCACGCTGGTGCAGATGCTGTTCGCCGAGGGCAACCACTTCTGCCCGTCCTGCGAGAAGAGCGGCAACTGCCGGCTGCAGGCGAGCGGCTACGATCTCGGCGTGATGACGGCCGGCTTTCGTCACCTGTTCCCCGACCGCCCGGTGGACGCCTCGCACCCCGAGCTGCTGCTCGACTTCAATCGCTGCATCCTCTGCGAGCTCTGCGTGCGCGCCTCGCGCGATGTCGATGGCAAGTCGGTGTTCGCGCTCTCGGGCCGCGGGATCGACAAGCACCTGATCGTGAACTCGCCGACGGGGCTGTTGCGCGACAGCAACGTCAGCACCGCCGACAAGGCCGTCGATGTCTGCCCGGTCGGCGTGATACTCAGGAAGGGCGCGGCCTTCGAGGTGCCCATCGGACAGCGCCGCTTCGACCTCAGCCCGATCAGCGCGCAGGCTCTCGCCGACGCACCGCGCACGGATCCCGCCCATGACTGACACGCCCCCGCGCAAACTGCGCGTCGCCACCACCTCGCTCGCCGGCTGCTTCGGCTGCCACATGTCGCTGCTCGACATCGACGAACGCCTGTTCGCGCTGCTCGATCGCGTGGAGTTCGACCGCTCGCCGCTCACCGACATCAAGCACTGCGGCAAGTGCGACATCGGGATCATCGAGGGGGGTGTCTGCAACGCCGAGAACGTGCACGTGCTGCGCGAGTTCCGCGCCAACTGCGATGTGCTGATCGCGATGGGCGCCTGTGCGGTGAACGGCGGGCTGCCCGCGCAGCGCAACCACCTCGACATCGCGCAGTGCCTGCAGGAGGTCTACCTCACCGAGACCAGTCTCGCCAGGGGCATGATCCCGAACGACGCCGAACTGCCGCTGCCGCTGGACAAGGTGCACCCGCTGCACGAGGTCGTGCACATCGACTATTTCCTCCCGGGCTGTCCGCCGTCGGCCGATGCGATCTGGCAGTTCCTCACGGACCTGCTCGACGGACGCACGCCGCGGCTGGGGCACGGTCTCATCAGCTACGACTGAAGCGGGAGCACGCCATGGACCAGGGACCCGGCAACCCGTTGCAGCCTGTCGCCGAGGCGACCGGGCTGCGCCGCGTGGCGATCGATCCGCTGTCGCGCGTCGAGGGCCACGGCAAGGTCACGCTGTTGCTGGACGCGCAGGATCGCGTGCGCCAGGCGCGACTGCACATCGTGGAGTTCCGCGGCTTCGAGAAGTTCGTGCAGGGCCGTCCCTACTGGGAAGTGCCGGTGATGGTGCAGCGCCTGTGCGGCATCTGCCCGGTGAGCCACCAGCTGGCCGCGGCCAAGGCGCTCGACGCGGTGGTCGGTGCGCACACGCTCACTCCCACCGCGGAGAAGATCCGCCGCCTGATGCACTACGGCCAGATCCTGCAGTCGCACGCGCTGCACTTCTTCCATCTCGCCTCGCCCGACCTGCTGTTCGGCTTCGATGCCGGGGTTGCACGGCGCAACATCGCCGGTCTCGCGGTGGAACACCCCGAGATCGCGCGCCAGGGCGTGTGGCTGCGCCGCTACGGGCAGGAGGTCATCCACGCCACGGCGGGCAAGCGCATCCACGGCACCGGCGCCATCCCGGGCGGCGTCAACAAGAGCCTCACTGGCGCCGAGCGCGCGGCACTGCTCGATCCCGTCTACCGGGTCATCGGCTGGAGTCTCGATGCGGTGGGACTCGCGCAGCGCCTGCTGGAACAGCATCTGGACTTCTATCGCGATTTCGGCCGCTGCACGGCCAATACGCTGATGCTGGTGGGCGCCGACGGCGCGATGGATCTCTACCACGGCGGCCTGCGCGCGCGCCGCGCCGACGGGACCACGCTCTTCGACCACCTCGACTACGCGGAGTACTGGGAGCAGATCGCCGAGAACGTGCAGCCGTGGTCGTACATGAAGTTCCCGTTCCTGAAGGCCCTGGGCGACGAGCACGGCTGGTACCGCGTGGGTCCGCTCACGCGCGTGACGCAGTGCGACTCCATCCCCACGCCGCTGGCCGACCGCGAGCGTCGCAGGTTCCTGGCCTTCGACCAGGGACGCATGGCAACGTCGACGCTGGGATTCCACTGGGCGCGCATGATCGAGATGCTGCACGCCGCCGAGACGATCAAGGACCTGCTGCACGATGACGACCTGCTCGGCGACGAGCTCCTGGTCCGCGGCGAGCGCCAGGCGCGCGGCATCGGCGTGATCGAGGCGCCGCGCGGCACGCTGATCCATCACTACCGGGTCGACGAGAACGACCAGGTGGTGCGCGCCAACCTGATCGTCTCCACCACGCACAACAACCAGGCGATGAACGAGACCATCCGTGCGGTCGCCGAGCAGCACCTCTCGGGGCGACAGCTCACGGAAGGACTGCTGAACCACATCGAGGTCGCGATCCGCGCATTCGACCCCTGCCTGTCCTGCGCCACGCACGCGCTGGGCCAGATGCCGCTCGCGGTGGAACTGATGGACTGCAGCGGCGCCATGATCGGACGCCTGGTCCGTGACTGAGCACGACGCTCCGGGTGTTGCGCCGGTGGTGGTGTTCGCTACCGGCAACGAGAGCCGCGGCGACGACGGTCTCGCGCCGGCCCTGGTGCGCCGTGCCGGGCTCGAGACGCGTGCCGGCATCACGCTGGTGATCGATTACCAGCTCCAGGTCGAGCACGCGCTGGAGCTCGAGGGACGCCGCCTGGCGCTCTTCATCGATGCCGGACAGCACACGCCGGCGCCGTTCGAGCTGCGCCCGGTGCATCCGTCGCCGCGCTTCCTGCACACCACGCACGCCCTTGCTCCCGAGGCGGTGCTGGAAACGGCGCAACGCCTGGGTATCGCGCTGCCCGAGGCCTGGATCCTGTGCGTGCGCGGCGAGCACTTCGAGCTGGGCGAGAGCCTGTCGGAGCGCGCGCTGTGGCACATGGAGGCGGCCGCGGCCGCGCTGCAGGCGTTTCTCGCGCAATGAAGGCACTGCGCGGCGCCGAGATCCGCGTGCGCGGCACGGTCCAGGGCGTGGGATTCCGGCCCTTCGTCTGGCGGCTCGCACGCGAGCTCGGGCTGCGCGGCGAGGTGCGCAACGACGGCGCCGGCGTGCTGGTGCGCGCGTGGGGCGACAGCGCGACCGTGGATGCGCTGGCGCGGCGCATCCTCGCCGAGGCACCCCCGTTGGCCCGGATCGAGTCGCTGCATCGGCGCGTGCTCGAGGAGCCGGCGCGCGCGGGCGATTTTCGCATCGTGGCGAGCGTAGGCGACGAGGTGCACACCGGTGTGGCGCCCGACGCCGCCGCCTGCGCTGCCTGCCTCGCGGAGATCGGGGACCCGCGCGCGCGCCGCTACCGCCACGCGTTCGCCAACTGCACGCACTGCGGTCCGCGACTGTCCATCGTCCGGGCCATTCCCTGGGATCGCGCCAATACCAGCATGGCCGCGTTCGCGATGTGCCACGCCTGCGGCACGGAGTACGGGAATCCGGCCGACCGGCGTTTCCACGCGCAGCCTATCGCCTGCCCCGCCTGCGGACCGCGGGTCTGGCTCGCGGATGCAGAGGGCCGGGCGATCGATCCCGCGGCACTCGGGGCAGTTGATGCGATCGCCGCGGCGAGCCGCCTGCTCGCCGCGGGTCACATCCTCGCGCTCAAGGGCATCGGCGGCTTCCACCTCGCCTGCGATGCGCACAGCGAGCGGGCGGTTGCGCAGCTGCGCCGGCGCAAGCAACGTCCAGCCAAGCCCTTCGCGCTGATGGCGCGCGACGCCGGGGTGATCGGCCGTTACGCGCGCCTCGACGCGGCGCAAACCGCTTGCCTGCGATCGCCCGCCGCGCCGATCGTGCTGCTCGAGGCGCACGCGGAGCACGCGCTCGCGCCCGCGATCGCACCGGGGCAGCGCACGCTCGGCTTCATGCTCCCGTACTCGCCCCTGCACCGGCTGCTGCTCGCGGACCTGGACACGCCGCTGGTGATGACCAGCGGCAACCGCTCCGACGAGCCGCCGTGCATTTGCAACGAGGAGGCCCGCCGACGGCTGGCCGGCATCGCCGATTACTGGCTGCTGCACGACCGCGAGATCGTGAACCGCCTCGACGACTCGGTGCTGCGCTTCGCCGACGGCGCGCCACGGCTGCTGCGCCGGGCGCGCGGCTACGCGCCGGCGCCCATCGCGCTGCACCGCGACTTCGCCGCCGCGCCCGAGTTGCTCGCGCTGGGCGGCGAGCTGAAGAGCACGGTGTGCCTGCTGCGCGCCGGCCAGGCCGTGCCCTCGCAGCACCTGGGCGACCTCGGCAACGCCGCCACCAGCGACGAGTTCGAGAAGACGATCGCGCGCTACCTCGACCTCTACCGCCTGCACCCCGGGCTGCTGGTCGTGGACGCGCACCCGGATTACCGCTCGCGCCGCCATGGCGAGGCGTGGTCAGCGCGCGCGGGCATCACGCTGCTCACGGCGCAGCACCACCACGCGCACGTGGCGAGCGCGCTGGCCGAAAACGGCCGCGCGCCGGACGCGCCGCCCGTACTCGGCGTGGTGCTCGACGGCATGGGCTACGGCAGCGACGGCACGCTGTGGGGGGGCGAGTTCCTCCTTGCCGACTATCGCGAGTGCCGCCGCCTCGGACACCTTGCCGCCACCGCGCTGCCGGGCGGCTCGCGCGCCATGGTGGAACCGTGGCGCAATGCCTGGGCGCAGATCGAGCGTGCCACGGGCACCGGGATCTTCCTCGCGCGCTGGGGTGGGCTCGAATTCGCGCGCTGGCTCGCCGGCAAGCCGCTCGCGACGCTCGGATCGATGCTGCGCCAGGGGCTGAACTGTCCGCCGAGCAGTTCCTGCGGCCGGCTGTTCGACGCCGTCGCCGCGGTGCTCGGCATCTGCCGTGATGGCATCGGCTACGAAGGCCAGGCCGCGATCGAGCTGGAAGCGCTCGCCGGCGGCGCGCGCCGCGAGACCGCGGGCTATGCCTTCGCGTGCCACACGGGCGCGGATCCCTGCGTGCTCGATCCGGCGCCGCTGTGGGAGCAGATCTTCGCCGACCTCGGCCGCGGCGTGGCGCGCAGCGTGATCGCGGCGCGCTTCCACCACGGGCTGGCCGCGGCCGTCGCGGCGCTCGCCGAACAGCTGGCCGCAGCGCATGGCCTCGATACCGTGGCGCTCTCCGGCGGCGTGTTCCAGAACCGCCTGCTGCTGGAGGGCGTGGCCGGCCGGTTGCGCGGCTCCGGCCTGGCGGTGCTGGCGCAGCGCGAGGTACCCGCCAACGACGGCGGACTGTCGCTCGGGCAGGCGGCGATCGGGGCCGCGTATTGGCTGCACCCGCGCGCCGTGTCGGTGCTAAAGTCCGCGCGTACAGGCGTGGCCGATGCGCCCGAGGTCGAATCCGGTGCATGAACTGGCGCTCTGCGAATCCGTCCTGGAGCTGATCGAGGAGCAGGCGCGCGTGCAGCGCTACACGCGAGTCAATACGGTGTGGCTGGAAGTCGGCAGCTTGGCGGCCGTGGAGATCGAGGCGCTGCGCTTTGGCTTCGACGTGGTCACGCGCGGCTCGCTCGCCGAAGGCGCGGCACTCGAGATCAGGGAAATTCCGGGACGCGCCCGGTGCCTTTGCTGCGGCGAATCACACGCGATCGCCGCCCGCGGCGAGGCCTGCCCGCGCTGCGGCAGTTACCGCTCGCAGCTCATCGACGGCGCGCAGATTCGCGTACAGGAACTGGAGGTCAGCTGACACATGTGCAGGGTTTGCGGCTGCGGCCAGGCGGAAATCGACGACGGACAGGTGCACGGGCATTCCCATGGCGCGCTGCTGCACGACTATGGCCGCGGCCCGGCGGCCGTGCACGCACCCGGGCTCCCGCAGTCGCGCCTGGTGCAGATCGAGCAGGACATCCTGGCGAAGAACGACGGCTACGCCGCGGCCAACCGCGCGCGCCTCGCGGCGGCCGGCGTGCTGGCGCTGAACCTCGTTTCCAGCCCCGGCTCGGGCAAGACCGCCCTGCTCACCGCCACGCTCGGGCTGATGCGGGGCAGGTGCGCGCTCGGCGTGATCGAGGGCGACCAGCAGACCTCCAACGACGCCGAGCGCGTGCGCGCCACCGGCGTGCCGGCCGTCCAGATCAACACCGGCAAGGGCTGCCACCTGGACGCGCACATGGTCGGCCACGCGATGGACGCCCTGGCGCTCGCATCCGGCGGGGTGCTGTTCATCGAGAACGTGGGCAACCTGGTCTGCCCCGCGGGTTTCGATCTCGGCGAGGCGCACAAGGTGGTGGTGCTCTCGGTCACCGAGGGCGAGGACAAACCGCTGAAGTATCCCGACATGTTCGCCGCCGCGGACCTGATGCTGCTGAACAAGATCGACCTGCTGCCCTACCTGGACTTCGATGTCGGCGCCTGCATCGCCTTCGCCCGGCGCATCAATCCGGCCATCGCGGTGATCGAGGTCTCGGCGCTGCGCGGCCACGGCATGGAGGACTGGACCGGCTGGATCGAGCAGGCGCGCCGGCGCGCCGCAGGAGCCGGCTGAACCATGTGCCTCGGGATCCCCGCACAGATCGTCTCGATCATCGACGCCGGCGCGCCGAGCGCAATGATCAGCGTCGGCGGAGTGCAGCGCGCCGTGAACATCGCCTGCATCGTCGACGAGGCCCACACGCCGCAGCAGTGCCTCGGTGACTGGGTGCTGGTGCACGCCGGCTTCGCGATGGCGCGCATCGACGCCGACGAGGCCGCGCGCACGCTCGCGATGCTGGCCGAGCTGGGCGAGATGCAGGCCGAGCTCGACGCGATGCGCGAGGGCGCGGGAGGCAGCACATGAAATACGTCGACGAGTTCCGCGACCCCGTCAGGGCGCGCGCGGTGATCGACGGCATCGGCGTGCTGGCGGGTCGCATCATGCGCACGCGCACGAAGCCGCTGCAGGTCATGGAAGTGTGCGGCGGCCACACGCACGCGATCTTCCGCTTCGGCCTCGCCGAGCTGCTGCCGGGGACGATCGAGTTCGTGCACGGACCGGGTTGCCCGGTCTGCGTGCTGCCGATGGGCGTCGTGGACGACTGCGTGAGCATCGCGATGCGCCCGGAGGTGATCCTCACCACCTTCGGTGACGCGATGCGCGTGCCGGGCTCGCGCACCAGCCTGCTCGCGGCCAGGGCCGCCGGCGCCGACGTGCGGATGGTGTACTCCCCGCTCGATGCGCTCGCGCTGGCGCGCGCCAACCCGGCGCGGCAGGTGGTGTTCTTCGGCATCGGCTTCGAGACCACGATGCCGGCCACGGCGCTCACCGTGCAGCAGGCCGAGCGCGAGGGCATCGCGAATTTCTCGCTGTTCTGCAACCACATCACGATCATCCCGACGCTCAGGGCCGTGCTCGATTCACCGGGCATGCAGATCGACGGCTTTCTCGGCCCGGGCCATGTCTCGATGGTGATCGGCAGCGCGCCCTACCGCTTCATTGCCGCGCACTACCGCAAACCGCTGGTGATCGCGGGCTTCGAACCGCTCGACGTGCTGCAGTCGCTGTGGATGCTGCTGGCACAGATCGACGCCGGGCGCTGCGAGATCGAGAACCAGTACGCGCGCGTCGCCGAACACGACGGCAATGCCACGGCACTCGCGGCGATGTCCGCGGTGTTCGAGCCGCGTGAGTCCTGCGAATGGCGGGGCCTGGGTTCCATCGAGCGCTCGGGCGTGCGCATGCGCGAGCGCTACGCGGCCTGGGATGCCGAGCGCCGCTTCGCGCTCGCACGCCGGCGCATCGCCGACCCCGCGGCCTGCCGCTGCGGCGAGGTGCTGAGGGGCGCGATCAAGCCGTGGCAGTGCGCGCTGTTCGGCAAGGCCTGCACACCCGCCACACCGCTGGGCGCGCTGATGGTCTCCTCCGAAGGCGCGTGCGCCGCGTACATCCAGTACGCACGTCGCGACGACCCGGCGCAGCCCGCCGCATGAGCCGCGTCACTCTCGCCCACGGCGCCGGTGGCAAGGCGATGCGCGATCTCATCACCGGCATGGTGCTCGCGCAGTTCGGCAACCCCCTGCTCGCCCCCCTGGAGGACCAGGCCCGCATCGCACTGCACGATCTCGCGGCACACGGGGACCGCCTCGCCTTCACCACGGATTCCTTCGTCGTGGATCCGCTGGAATTCCCCGGCGGCGACATCGGCAGGCTCGCGGTATTCGGCACCGTCAACGATCTGGCCGTGAGCGGCGCGCGACCGCTGTACCTCTCGTGCGGCCTGATCCTCGAGGAAGGCCTGGAACTGGAGCTGCTCGAGCGCATGCTGGCCAGCATGAAGACGGCCGCGCGCGAGGCGGGCGTCAGCATCGTGACCGGCGATACCAAGGTCGTGAACCGCGGCGCCGCCGACAAGCTGTTCATCAACACCGCCGGGATCGGCGTGGTTCCCGCGGGCGTGGAGATCGGCGCCCACCGGGCCGTCCCGGGGGACGTCGTGATCGTGAACGGTCATCTCGGCGACCACGGCGTGGCGATCCTGCAGGCACGTGGCGATCTCGCGCTGACGCTCGCCGTCGCCTCTGACTGCCAGCCCCTGCACGGGCTGATCGATTGCATGCGCGCCGCCTGCCCCGACATCCACTGCCTGCGTGACGCCACCCGCGGGGGCCTGGCGACGGTGCTCGACGAATTCGCGCACTCCTCGGGCGTGGGCATCCGCCTGGACGAAGAGAGCCTGCCGGTACGCGATGCGGTGCGCGGCGTGTGCGAGATCCTCGGCCTCGACGCGCTCTACCTCGCCAACGAGGGCAAGCTCGCAGCGGTGGTGCCTGCCGAGGCGGCCGGACGCACGCTGGCGGCGATGCGCGCACACCCGGGGGGCGCCGACAGCCGCATCATCGGCGAAGTCATCGCCGCAGCGCGACCGCGCGTGACGCTGCGAACGGCCTTCGGCAGCGAACGCGTGGTCGACATGCTGGTCGGCGAGCAGTTGCCGCGCATCTGTTGAAAGCCACGGGCAAACATGCCGACGACGCGGTGCGCTTTGTACGCACCACCCGCGAGCCCCGGGGCCTGATCGTTTCCGACAACTTCGACCCGGTCCGCGGCGAATCCGGCGCGCCGCTCAGAACCGGTAGCCCGCGTACAGGCGCAGCGTGCGCGGCTCCATCACGTGGTAATGCAGGTCCGCCACCGGTTCGGACTCGCCGCGCAGTTGCGACTCGTAGAAATAATCGATGTCGTGATCGTCGCTGTCGAGCAGGTTCAGCACGTCCAGCGTCACGCGCCAGCGCTCCAGCTCGTAGCCGGCGCGCAGGTTGAGCACCGTGCTGCTGTCGGATTCGACGTCACCGCTCTCCTCCAGCGCACGCGGACCGAAATGGCGCAGGCGCAGGCTGCCGAACCAGCCCTCGCCCAGCCGCGCGCTCAGCCCGGCCGCGAACACGCGATCGATGGATCCCGGCACCTCGTCGCCCAGCGCCGGATCCGAGGGATCGGCCGACGTGAACTGCGCGTCGGCAACGGCGTACTCGAGATCCAGCGTCCATGCCCCGCCGAAATGGTAGTAGGCCGTGAGTTCCGCGCCCTTGCGCTCGCTCTCGCGGCTCGGCTCCGTGGTGCCGGCATCGCCCACGAACACCAGTTCGCTGTCGAGCTCCAACTGCCACAGCGAGATCGAGGCATTCCATTTCCCGGCCTCGAACAGGCGCGCGCCGATCTCAGCACCCAGCGAACGCACCAGCGGATCCACCGGATCCACCGCCTCGCCGCTCGAGGGATCCAGCCGCGTGGTGGTGCCGCGCGCATCGTTGGAATGGAAGCCCTGCCCCGCCGAGGCATAAATTTCGGCATGCTCGCCCAGCGCACGCACCAGGCTGCCCTTCAGGCTGGCGATCGCGTCGTCCTCGGTGCCGCCATTTCCGGCCAGGGCAACACCGTTGATGTTCACGGCATCCGGCGCATCGACCGAGAAATCGTAACGGTCGGCGCGCGCGCCGACGACCGAGCGCAGGCGGTCGCTCCAGTGGATCTCGTTCTGCCAGAACAGCGCGACGCTGCTCTGCTCCACCGCATCGCTGCGGATCACGCCCACCTCGTGCCGCACCACGGTGCGATACAGGCCGACCTCGTCGATGTCGTCATGGCGCCACTGCAGCCCCAGCGTGTTGTGCACGCGCGCTCCGATCAGCGCGCCGTCGAGACGATAAGCAAGCTCGCCGCCGTAGACGGCGCGCTCGTCGACCTGCTGGAACTGGTCGCCATTGACCGGATCGTCCAGCTCGTAGGTGAAGTTCGACCACAGGTCCAGGTCGTAGCGGATCGCGTAGAGCGAGGCGTTCCAGTGGGCGCTCTCCCAGGTCCCGCTCAGGCTGTAACGGCTGGACTCGCCGCCCAAGTCGGTGTCGATGGAGCCGCGCTCGTCGATCAGGCCGCTGTCCACCGCACGCCGGGGAATCTGGTCGGCGCTGTTCCAGCTGTTGTCGTAGCCCATCGCCATCAGCGAGAAGCGGTTGTCGCCGGTGTCCCAGGTGCGTCGCAGCGTGGCATTGAGCTTCTGCACGTCTTCCTGGATGTCGGTCCACGGGCCGTCGTAGCGGTTCAGTTCGAGCGCATAGAGCCAGTCGCCATCGCGCGCGCCGATGCTGTCGAGCGCCAGCAGCCGGTAGTAACCGTCCTCGCCGATGCCGGCCTCGAGCTGCCCGTGCCCTAGCCGTGCGAACGGCGTGATCCGCGCCGCCCCGGCTCCCGAGAAATCGCCGACGTCCGCGTAGTAGGTGCCCTTGCGGTACTCGATCTGCTGCACCAGTTCCGGGATCACGAAGTTCAGGTCGGTGTAGCCCTGGCCGTGGCCGTGCGTGCGCATGTTGACCGGCATGGACTCGTAGGATGTCGAGAAATCGGTGCCGTGATCGAGATTGAATCCGCGCAGGAAATACTGGTTCGCCTTGCCGGTGCCGCTGTGCTGGGTCGCGACGAGCCCGGGCACGGCCTCGAGCAATTCACCGGTGCGCAGAATCGGGCGCAGCTGCAGCTCGGCCTGTCCGATCACCCCGTGGGACGCCGAGAGGGCCTCGCCGACGAGGTTGAGCTCGCGGCCGCTCACCACGATCTCCTCGAGCCCGCTTCCCGGGGGATCCGCCCGCGTCGCCGAGGCAATCACCCCGAGGACCGCGACCGCCAGCAATTCGAGTCGTGACATGTCTTTCCTGGGCTCCCGGTTTCGTGCCCGGATGGGCAGATGGCGCAAAAGCCCGCGAGTCTAGGCGGTCCGGGTGACGTTTGCATTACGGGAGTCCGGGGCGTTTCGATGAGTGCGCTGGGGGCACCTCCAGGCCCGCGGGCACCCACGCCAGCATGAGCCCGCCTTTTCACAAATCCGTAGCCTCCCTGCAAACGGCTTGTCACCTGCGCCATCGATCATGCGCACAGGCCACGGGAGAGCAAGATGCTGCAAGCAGTCGCCGGTTCCCTGAGTTACCGCACGATCTGGCTTTCGGATATCCACCTCGGCGACCGCCACTGCAAGGCGGACTACCTGCTCGAATTCCTCGGCGCGATCCGCTGCGAGACCCTGTTCCTGGTCGGCGACATTGTCGACCTGTGGTCGCTGAGTAACCGCTGGCACTGGCCGGCGCAGCACAGCGCGGTGCTGCGCCGCGTGTTGGAACTGGCCGACGGCGGCACGCGGGTCGTGTTCGTGCCCGGTAATCACGATGAACTGATCCGTGACTTCGTGGGCAACGCCTTCGGGAAGATCGCAATCGAAAGGCAGGCCGTGCACGTCAGCGCCGCGGGCAAGCGCCTGCTGATCACGCACGGCGACGAGTTCGAGACCTGGATCCGCTGCAGCGCCTTCACGCGCTTTCTCGGCTCCGCCTCGTACGGGGCGCTGCTGCGCCTGAACCGCGCCTACAACCGCTGGCGATCCTGGCGCGGCAAGCCCTACTGGTCGCTCGCGACCTACGTGAAGCATCGCGTCGCCAACGCGCGCCGCGCGATCGATTCCTTCGAGCAGGCGGCGAGCGCGCACGCGCGCGAGCGCGACTTCGACGGCATCGTGTGCGGACACATCCACCACCCGAGCCAGCGCGAGATCGACGGCATCCTCTACTGCAACGACGGCGACTGGGTCGAGAACTGCACGGCTCTGGCCGAAACGGCCGCGGGCGCGCTGGAGTTGCTGCACTGGCCACGCCTGCGCGCGCACGGCCCCGGATTGCGCGCCGCGAACGATCACGAGGCCGCAACCGCAGCCGCAGCCGCAGCCGCAGCCGCCGCCGCAACCCGCTAGGAGATATCCATGTTCACCGTCGAAGACGTCGTCTGCTCGCGCTATCCCGGCTTCGCCCGACAGCATCGCTGGCTGCGCTCGCCCGTGCTCGCGATCCTGCGCCTGCTGTTCCACGAGAGCCGGTTTCGCCAGTTCGCGCAGGACTATCCGCACCTGCGGGGCGTCGACTTCGTGGACCAGGTGCTGGAGTACTTCGACTTCAGCTACGCGGTGCGCAGCAACGAGCGCGAGCGCATCCCCGCCGCGGGCCCGCTGCTCATCGTGGCGAATCACCCGATCGGCAGCCTGGACGGACTGGCGCTGCTCAGGCTGGTGAGCGAGATCAGGCCCGACGTGAAGGCCGTCGCCAACGAGCTGCTGATGGCCATCGAACCGTTGCATCCGCTGTTGCTGCCCGTCGATGCGATGAACGGGCGCACCGCGCGCGACAATATCCGCCGCATCGAGGCACACCTGGGCGGCGGCGGCGCGCTGGTGATATTTCCCGCCGGCGAAGTCTCGCGGCTCAGTCCCAGGGGAGTGCGCGACGGCAACTGGCGCAGCGGCTTCCTGCGCATGGCGCGACGCGCGCGCGCCGACATCGTCCCGGTGCTCGTCGACGGGCGCAATTCGGCGTTCTTCTACAGCGTGTCAATGCTGGCGAAACCGCTGTCGACGCTGCTGCTGATCCGCGAGATGTTCCGTCACGCCAACAACAGCGTGGCCGTGCGTATCGGGCACGCGGTCTCACCGGCGCAATACCAGGGCGCGGCGAGTGACGACGAGCGCCTCGCGGCGCGCTTTCGCAACCAGGTTTATGCGCTCTCCAAGCCCCAGCGCAAACCGTTGTTCCCGCCCGCGGCAAAGGCGATCGCGCATCCCGAGAGCCGCCAGCTGCTGCGTCTCGAGATGCGCGGTGCCGAGGCGCTCGGTGCGACGCGCGACGGCAAGCGCATCGGTCTCTGCCGTCACGAGAGCGGCTCGGTGCTGCTGCGCGAGATCGGTCGCCTGCGCGAGATCGCGTTCCGCGCCGTCGGCGAGGGCAGCGGCGAGCGCCGCGACGTGGATCGCTTCGATCCGCGCTACGAGCACATCGTGCTGTGGGACGACAACGATCTCGAGATCGTGGGAGCCTACCGGCTGGCGCACGCCGGCCGCACCATTGCCGCGCACGGCGGCGCCGGGCTGTACACCCATTCGCTGTTCGAGTTCACGCCCGCAATGGAGGCGATCTGGCCCGAGGCCGTCGAGCTGGGGCGCAGCTTCGTGCAGCCGCGCTACTGGGGACGCCGCGGACTGGACTACCTGTGGTACGGCATCGGCGCCTACCTGCGCACGCGCCCCGGCACGCGCTACCTGTTCGGCCCCGTCAGCATCAGCGCCAACTACCCGCCCTTCGCCCGCGAGCTGTTGGTGAGCTTCTACCGTCACTACTTCCCGGCTCCCGGGCTGCTGGCGCGCGCGCGCCGGCCTTTCCGCGCGCCGGCTCTGCTGGCGCCAGACTCCGGCTTCTGCGGGGACGACTACGAGGCGGATTTCGCGCTGCTGCGCGCAACGCTGCAGGCGAGCGGCCTGCAGGTGCCGATGCTGTTCAAGCAGTACACCGACGCGGTAACGGCGGGCGGCGCCGCCTTCCTCGATTTCGGCATCGATCCCGATTTCGGCAACTGTGTCGACGGGCTCATCCTGGTCGACCTGTGGCGGCTGCGCGAGAGCCACCGCGCGCGCTACCTCGAGCCCAGGATGGCGGATCAGGGGCCGAACGCCCGGGATTGGCGCAAGCCGGCACCCTCCTGCCTTGGGGAGAACAGATGAGCTCAGCTGCCGTGGACTTCGGCCGTGCGTTGCCCCCGCCGGCCGCCGCGCCGGCGTGGGTCGCAGCGTCTCCAGTTGCTCGACCGCGAGGCGGAACTGTCGCTCGGCGTCGGCCTTGTTTCCGGACTGCAACAGCAATTCGCCCATCTCGACTTTCCAGTCCGGCGAGTCACCGAGGACCGGCTCCAGCGCGCGCTGCCTCGCGAGCGCGCGATCCGTGCGACCGCGACGCAACCACGTGTTGAAGTTGCGGTCAACCCGCGCCCCCCGCGCGGTGTCCGCCCTGTCGCGCGCCACGTAATGCAGGACCGCACGGCACGTACCCAGTTCTGGCCCTGGACCCAGCGCCTCCGGGGCGCGCGCCCGTCCATGCGGCCCAAATGGTCGATGACCGCGCCGGCCTCGGCGAGGCACGCCCGCCGCAGAAGCACCGCAGGGAAGGCGGCGCCCGCAGCGCAGCCGCGGCGCCAGCGCGAGCACCGGCGTCGGCCCGAGCTCCCCGAGCGCCGGCGCGCGCCACCGCCCCAGCCGCGCGGCCCGAGCGCCGCCAAGTCACGTACGACAGAACCCCCCCCCCCCCCCGCCCCCCCCCCCCCCCCTTGCTTGGCAAGGCGGGGGTGCGTTTCAGAAGGCTGGTGTAGATGTCGAAGAAAGCACCTTGCCAATGTTGGTCGGTCCCCGTGGCGTACGCATTGTCGCCGAGCAGAACACAGCCCCCCCCAATTGGGTGCGTACGAACGGAGTCCCGCCCCGATGCTTCCCCCTAGTAGGTTTGATTGGGCGCGAGCCCGGTCACGCCCCGGTTCGTAATCGGGGATACTTCCTCGACCTCCACGCAGCGCGGTTTCTCTTTCGAGGTCGAGCTTCGTGCTGAAGCCGCGCGTGGCATCGCCCCGCCCTGAGACCCTGGGGCCGTCGCGCCTGGCACCGGCCTGCACCGATCCCACCAGCCGCGCCGCGAGAATCTCCTTGTTATTGAGAGGGTTATCAGAGACCGCGACTGCAAACTGCGGATCGAATGCAAGCGCTGCACCAAAATCGACTACTCATTCACATTCAATCGGTTGGCATGGATGCGGTGGGACACCGATCACGACCTGTAAAAAATTCCGACACCGGACAACGCATCACGCCAGGCTCTTCGACACCACCTCGAAGCTGTCGCGCGAGAGGCCGGGCCGGTCGAGCAGCTGCTTCAGCGCGGCGCGCATGCCCTCGGCGTAGACGGGCTCATAGCGGCGCCAGCGCGTCAGCGGCGTGAGCAGGCGCGAGGCGACCTGCGGATTCATCGCATCGATCGCAGCGACCTGCTCGCCGAGGAAGCGGTAAGCCGCGTGATCGGCGCGGTGGAAGGCGCCGGGGTTCGAATGCACGAAGGCCCCGAGCAGCGCGCGCACCTTGTTCGGATTGCGCACGTCGAAGTCCGCGTGCTCGCGCAGGCGCTTCACGTCGGCCAGCGTGCCGGCGCCGGGGCGCAGCGCCTGCACCTGGAACCACAGGTTCATGGCCAGCGCCTCGTCGCGCCAGCGCGTATGGAAATCGGCGAGCAGCTCGCGCGCCGCCTCGCGCCCGGCGGCGCTGTCGCTGTTGACGATGGCCGTCAGCGCGGCCAGCACGTCGGTCATGTTGTCCTGCGCGTAATACTGGCTGCGGGCGAGCTCGCGGCACTGCGCGTCGTCGAGCAGCAGCAGGTAGGCGAGGCAGGCGTTCTTCAGGCTGCGCCGCGCGACGTCTTCGGCCTCGACACGGTAGGGCGAGTCGTGCAGGTTGCGCTCGTAGCAGGCCAGCAGCTCGTGGCGCAGCTCGGCGGCCAGCGCGCGGCGCGCGTCCATGCGCGCGTGGTGGATCGCCAGCGGCTCGACGGTCTCGGCGAGCTCGGCGAGGTAGGCCTCGCCGGGCAGCGCCATCATCTGCGCGATCATCGCGGCATCCGAGCCGGTGTCGGCGAGCAGCACGCGCATCGCCGCGGCGAGGCGCGGATCCAGCGGCTTCGTTGCACCGGCGCGCCGCGCCGCGATCTGCTCCTCCAGCACCTGCACCGCGAGGCCCTGTCCCGCGTCCCAGCGCGCCACGCCGTCGCTGTCGCGCTGCATCAGCGCCGCGAGCTCGTCGCGCGAATAGTCGAAGCGCAGCTTCACCGGCGCCGAGAACTGGCGCAGCAGGCTGGGAATCGGAGCCTCGGCGACGTCGAGGAACTCGAAGCTGTGCTCGGACTGCGTCAGCTCCAGCACGCGCTCGGTGGGCGCGCTGTCATCGCCCGCCAGGCGCAGCGGCAGGTCGCCGGCAGCACCCACCAGTCCCATGCGCAGCGGGACGTGGAACGGTTCCTTGCGCGGCTGGCCCGGCGTGGCCGGGCAGCTCTGCGCCACCGTGAGGCGATAGACGCGGCGCGCTGCGTCGTATTCGCCGCGCACCGCCAGCATCGGCGTGCCGGCCTGCGTGTACCAGCGGCGGAACTGCGCGAGATCGCGACCGCTCGCCTCCTCCATCGCGCGCACGAAATCCTCCGTGGTCACGGCCTGGCCGTCGTGGCGCGCGAAGTACAGATCCGAGCCGCGGCGAAAGGCCTCGCTGCCGATCAGCTCGCGGATCATGCGCACCACCTCGGCGCCCTTCTCGTAGACCGTCAGCGTGTAGAAGTTGTTGATCTCGATGTAGGAGTCCGGGCGCACCGGGTGCGCCATCGGGGCCGGCGTCCTCGGCGAACTGGCTGGTGCGCAGCAGGTTCACGTTCTCGATGCGCCGCACCGCGCGCGAGCCGGTGTCGGCGGAGAACTCCGCGTCGCGGAACACCGTGAAGCCTTCCTTCAGGCTCAGCTGGAACCAGTCGCGGCAGGTCACGCGGTTGCCCGACCAGTTGTGGAAGTACTCGTGCGCGACGATCGCGGCGATGCGCAGGAACGAGGCGTCGGTGGTGATCGCCGGGTTCGCCAGCACCGCCGAGGTGTTGAAGATGTTGAGCCCCTTGTTCTCCATCGCGCCCATGTTGAAGTCATCGACCGCCACGATCATGAAGACATCGAGATCGTACTCGCGCCCGTAGACCTCCTCGTCCCAGCGCATCGCCTGCTGCAGCGAGCGCATCGCGAAATCGCATTTGTCGAGGTCCTTGGCCTCGACGAAGATGCGCAGCGCCACCCGGCGTCCGGACTGCGTCACGAAGCTGTCCTCGACGCAGGCGAGATCGCCCGCGACCAGCG
Source organism: Gammaproteobacteria bacterium (assembly GCA_016718385.1). Taxonomy (GTDB): domain Bacteria; phylum Pseudomonadota; class Gammaproteobacteria; order Pseudomonadales; family UBA5518; genus UBA5518. The sequence continues at coordinate 764,930 of JADKDK010000001.1, read as the reverse complement.
CGAACAGGTAGCAGGGCTTGGGGAACGGGTCTTCCCAGCGCACCCAGTGGCGCCCGTCCTCCAACTCGCCGCCATCGACGCGGTTGCCGTTGCTCAACAGCACCGGGAAGCGCGCGCGCTCGGCGACGATCGTGGTGCTGTAGAGCGAGAGCACGTCGGGGCGGTCGGGAAAGAACGTGATGCGGCGGAAACCCTCCGGCTCGCACTGCGTGCAGAACATGCTGCGCGAGCGGTACAGGCCCTCGAGCGCGGTGTTGTCCTGCGGGCGCAGATCGACCTCGCTCTCCAGCACGAAGCGATCGGGCACGCTGGCGATGCACAGCTCCTCGCCGTCGTAGCTGTAGTCCCCGGCGGCGAGCGGCGCGCCGTTTAGCGCGAGCGACACCAGCGCGAGCGCCTGGCCGTTCAGCCGCAGCGCGGTACCCGGCTCCGTGCAGCCCGGGTTGCGCGCGATCGTGAGCCGGCTCCGGATGCGCGTGGTCTCCTCGCCGAGCGTCACGTGCAGCTCGATGTGGCTCACGAGGAAGGCGGGCACGCGGTATTCGCTGAGCAGGATGGCGCGGGGCTGCGCGTCTTTCATGGCGGACATGGCGGGTGACTCCGGGTTGGTCGCGGCCTCAGGCCGCGGCGAGGCGCACGTGGTAGGCGGTGAAATTGCGCACGTTCAGCACGCCGCAATCGAGGATCAGGTACTGGCCCTTGATGCCGAGCAGCACGCCCTCGATCAGCGGCGTCTTGTCGAGGTTCAGCGACTGCGGCTTCTGCGGGTATTCGAGCACGGGGTAGTCGATGGGCACGGTCGCGGCGTCCAGGGTGCGGATCGCGTCGGGGCCGAAGCGGATCTGCAGCTCCTCGAGCCCGTTGCGGTGACGCGCGAGCAGCGCCGCGGCCTCGGTGGCGAGGTCGAGCGGCTCGGCCGGTCCCTTCAGCATCGCGCGCCAGTTGGTCTTGTCCGCCACCGAGGCGCCGAACAGGATCTCGGCCAGCCCCGACTGGTGTCGCGTCGCCACGCGCAGCAGCGGCAATGCCTGCACCGCGCCCTGGTCGATCCAGCGCGTGGGCACCTGCGAGGCGCGCGTGATGCCGACCTTGAGCCCGGAGGAATTCGCCAGGTAGACGATGTGCTCGGTCATGCAGAACTGCTGGCCCCACTCGGGCTCGCGGCAGGTGCCCTGCGCGAAGTGGCAGTTCTCGGGCTTCACGATGCACGAGTCGCAGCGCGCGAGCTTCTGGAAGCACGGGTAGCAGTAGCCCTGGCCGAAGCTCTTCTTGCTGCGCCGGCCGCAGTGCGTGCAGCTGATCAGGCCGAGGAACTCGATGCGCAGGCGCCGCCCGAGGTGTTCGTTCAGCGGCACCTCGCTCTCGCCCACCGGCATGGCGTAGGTGACCGGCGCCGTGAGCGCGGCGCGCAGCTTGTCGAGCGCGCCGCTGCCGAGCTCCTGCATCAGCCGAGCCCCGTGCTGTCGCGCACGATGCGGATCACCGCGGGCTCCTCGTCATGCGTGGCGCAGAGCTCGCCCTCGGCCTTGGCGCCGCGGTCGATGTAGCCGGTGCGCGCCTCGCTCGCGAGGTGGCGCGCCTCCCAGGCGATGACGGCCTGCAGGCACTGCTCGCGCTGCTCGCGCGTGAGCGCGACACCGTCGGCCCATTTGCCGATCTCGACGGCGCGGCGCAGGCTCGCGTGCACCTCGGGGGTGATCATTTCCACGATGGTGTTGAAATCCATGATGAAGTGGCTGCTCAGGGCTGCGGATCGGGGGGGCGCGAGTATAACAAAGCCGCCCCCAGCCCGAGCAGCGCGCCCAGCGCGAGCCCCGCGCCGTGCGCGGCGTTGGCGATCGCGCCGAAGCCGATGGCCTCGACCAGGCCGCTCATGCACAGCAGCAGCCAGCCCAGCATCACGGCCATGAGCCCCGGCGGCAGCACCAGTCCGGGCGCGCCCGAGACGCGGTTCCACACCCAGGCGTAGCCGAGCAGCCCGTAGATCACGCCCGACATGCCGCCGAACATCACGCCGCCGTCGAAGAGGTACTGCGCGATGTTGCCGCCGGCCCCGGTGAGCACCAGCAGCGCGAGCAGCGTGAGGTGTCCGCGCGCGCGCTCGATGCGCCGGCCCAGTTCCCACAGCCACAGCGAGTTGAACGCCAGGTGCAGCACGCCGAAGTGCAGGAACACCGGCGTCAGCAGGCGCCAGTACTCGCCGCGCGCGTAGGTCGCGGCCACGCTCTCGAAGTCGAGCCGCCCGCCGGGCAGCGGCCGGAAATCCGTGAACGCGAGCCAGCGCAACCACTCGAGCCGGGTGTCGAACATCACGATCGCCGCACCCAGCACGCTGAGCAGGATGCCGGCGAGCGTGACCGGCTGCGCGCGCCAGGCGCGCGCGATCCGGCCCGGCGCGGGCCGCGGGGCCGGCGCGGCGTCCTCCAGGCTGAGCTCGCCGGCGCGCCAGCGCGCGAAGGACTCGCGCACCGGCGCGACATCCTGCTCGCGCGCCACCACCAGCACCTGGGTGCCGTCGGGGGCGTCGAAGATGCGGTGGGCCACGCGCTGCGCCCACAGGTAGCGGCTGAACTGCGCCAGCTCGGTGCCGATGCGCGTCTCGATGGCCCTGAATGCCGGCATCGCGATTCAGCCTGCCGCGCTCGTCATGCCGGCCTCATTCGTCACCATCGGGACGGCTGCCCCAGCCGAGCTTGGCGCGGCAGATGTCGTAGAAGTTGTGGTCCAGCGGGTGCAGCAGCCTGAGGTGCTCGGGCTTCTTGTGCACGTGGATCATGTCGCCGGGGCTGGCCGTGATGTTCAGCTGGCCGTCACAGCTGATGGTCGGATGCAGTTCGTTGTACTCGTTGATCACGATGCGGATGCTGCTGCTGCCGTGGATCACCAGCGGGCGGCTGCCCAGCGTGTGCGGGAACATCGGCACCAGCACGAGGGCGTCGAGTCCGGGGTGCATGATCGGCCCGCCGCCCGAGAGCGAATAGGCCGTGCTGCCCGTGGGCGTCGAGATGATCAGCCCGTCGGAGCGCTGCGTGTAGACGAACTGCTCCTCGATGTAGAGCTCGAACTCGATCATGCGCGCCGAGATGCCGGAGTTCAGCACCACGTCGTTCAGCGCGTCGCCGCGCGCCAGCACCTCGTCGCCGCGCGTCACCGCCACGTCGAGCAGGAAGCGCGATTCGATCAGGTAGCGCCCGGCGAGGACCTCGTCGAGCTGCGCCTCGAGCTGCTGGGGCGAGATATCGGTGAGGAAGCCGAGCCGGCCACGGTTGACGCCGAGCACCGGCGCGTTCTGCGGCGCCAGCGAGCGCGCCGCGCCGAGCAGGCTGCCGTCGCCGCCGACCACGATCACCAGATCGGTGTCGCGCCCGATGTCCTCGCGCCCGCGCACCTCGCCGGGCGCCGGGTCCAGGTGCTCGGCCACCTCGCGCTCCACCACCACGCGCAGGCCGCGCGCGCGCAGCAGGTCGCGCAGGTGCAGCAGGGTCTCCAGCACCGCGGCGCTGCCCACCCGGCCCATGAGTCCGACGCTGCGGAATTGGCTCATGCTCGCTGGCTCCATTGAAAGCGCGCGGATTATAGCGGCACGGCGTGCGCCGCAGGCAGGATGCGCCCGCATGATGCGCCGCGCGCGCCCTGCAGCCCGCCGGTGTGCAGCGCCAGCACCCGAGTGCCGGGCGGGAAACGGCCTTCGCCGACCAGGGTGTGCAGGCCGAGGAACAGCTTGCCCGTGTAGACCGGATCGAGCGGCACGCCGTTGCGCTGCGTGAACTGCGCCATGAATGCGGCCAGCTCCGCGTCGATGCGCGCGAAACCGCGGCCGGCGAAGCGCTCGAGGACGCGAAAGCGGCGGACCGTGGGGGCCAGGTGGGCCGCGGCGCACGCCGTGATGCCGGCGGCATCGCGCAGCGCGGCGACGCCGAGCACGTAGGCCCCGCTGCCGGCCACGACGCCCGCCAGCGTGGTGCCGGTACCGCAGGCCAGCGCGATCACGTCCCAGCCGCCCGCCAGCGCGGCAATCGAGTGCCCCAGCTCGCGGCAGCCCGCGAAGCCCTCGGCGTTGTCGCCACCCTCGGGGATCACCAGCGCCGGCATCAGCTCGCGCGTCACCTCCCCGACCCACGCAGGGTCGTGGCGGCGCCGGTATTCGGCGCGCGAGACGTGGCGGATGTGCATGCCCCGCTCGTGCAGTTCGCGCAGCGTGGGACCGGGCCGCGCTGGCGCCTCGCCGCGCACGATGCCCACGGTCTGCACCCCGTGCTCGGCACCCCAGGCCGCCAGCGCGTGCAGGTGGTTCGAATACGCGCCGCCGAAGCTGATCACGCGCCGCAGTCCCAGCGCCTCGGCCCGATGCAGGTTCGGCAGCAGCTTGAACACCTTGTTGCCGCCCCACAGCGGGTGCAGCCGGTCGAGGCGCAGCACGTCGAGCGTCACGCCGCGCGCGTCATACGGCGCGTCACGCAGCGTCTCGACGGCGGGCAGCTCGGGAAAGTCGTGGCGCCGGTCCCGGCTCAACCGGGCATTTCCGTTGCGGCCTGCGTGCGCGGGAACTGCTTGTGGATCTCGCAGCGGTCATGCATGCCGACGACAAACTCCGCGGGCTTGAGCAGCTTGGTCAGCGGCTTGGCGCAGGGAGCGCCGCTGCCCGCGGTGCCCTGGCAGAGCGGGCTGTTGTAGTGCGCCAGCCAGCGCCGGTAGTGCTCGGGGCTCACGCCGCACTTCTCGGCCACGAAGGCTTCGGTTTCCTCGAGGTAGCGGTTGAGGTCTTCCATCGGGATCGTCAGGTGCCCGGCGCCGGGCTGGAAGGCCACCAGCTTGACGCCCTTCTCCTTGAGCTGGGCGAAGAACTTGTCCGCGCCCTCGCCCATCAGCCGCAGCTTGTCGCGGCGCAGCTCCGTGAGCTCGCTGCGCAGACTGTGCAGCTGGTCCTCCTGGGTCTCGCGCTCGCGCTCCAGGCGCGCCAGCGCCTCGCGCATGCGCGCGTCGCGCTCGGCCAGCGCGGCATCGCGCTCGCCCTCGAGCGTCTGGCGCGCGGCCTCGATCTCGCGGCGCGCCTGCTCGGCCAGCTGGCGGGTCCTGCTGTCGGCAGCGCTGCGCTGCTCCTCCAGCGAGCGTGCCTGCTGTTCCGCGCGCGCCAGCAGCGCCAGCTTTTCGTCCTCGAGCGCCCGCGCATGCTGCTGCAGCACGGCCAGCTGCTGCTGCAACGCCATGCTCTCGCGCTGGTGCTGCTCGCGCGCCAGCGCCATCTGCTGGCTGCTCTGCTGCATCAGGGTCAGCAGCGTGTCGGGGGCCTCGCTGCCATGGGCGGCGGGCGCCGCCGCTGGCGCCAGCGCGGGAGCCGCCGGCGCCGCGGGGCCGGGCCAGGCCGCGGGCGGGGGCTGGGACACGTCCTGATCCGCCACGTCGAGCCCGAGACGGTTCATCAGCACCCGTTCCTGCAGCTGCGCCAGGGTGTTGCCACCCGCGCCGAAGCGGATGTCCCAGAGCTGATCCTCGTACTGGGGAAGCGGGCACTGGCCGCGCGTCGCCAGCCGCACCGGGCCACCCCCGAGATCGGGCCCGCGCACGCCGCGCTCGGCCAGCATGCGCAGCGGCACGTCCCAGTACTGCTCCGGGAAGCCGTCGCTGTCGAAGGGAATCAGGAACAGCACCACCGTGACCGGGGCGAGGCGCGCATCGAGGCGCACGTAGGCCGCTTCCAGGGTCTTGCCGGCGAAATCGCGGATCGGCACCACGCAGTCGAGCAATGCCTCGAATTCCGGGTACAGCATCTCGCGGCGGATTTGCCCGTCGGCGAAGAAGATCACGGCCTCCTGCGTCTGCACGGAGGATTTCTGGTGAATGCTCATCCGGACTCCCATATCGTCGCCGCCGCGGGCGGGAACCCCGCGCGCGCTGGATCGCACACATGTTAACAGCCGCCCGCGGGGCCGGCGTTGCCGACCGCCGGTTGCCGCCCGCGGCAGCCCCTGCTAGGGTCGTGGCACATGCCGCCTCAGGAAGCGTAGACCAATGGACGACGAAACTCTTGCCGGCGTCCTGCCCGGGGCCTGGGAACTCGAGCGCTGGGAGATCCGCTACTCGGACGGTCGCGCGCCCAGCCTGCCCTTCGGCGAACACGCCACGGGGCTGCTGCTGTACACGCCGCAGGGCTTCATGTCCGCGGGGATCGCGCGCGCGGCGCGACCGCGTTTCGACAGCCCCAGCACCCGCCACGTGCCCGCCGGGTGCAAGTGCGACGCCTTCGACAGCTATTTCCACTATCAGGGGCGCTACCGCACCCGCGATGGCTGCGTGCTGCACGAGGTCAGCGACTCGCTGAACCCGGACTTCCCGGGCAGCACGCAGGTGCGCAAGGCCACGCTGGACGGCGATTCCCTGGTGCTCTCGGCCGAGGACCTGTTGCCCGGCACCACCGTGACGCGCGAACATCGGCTGTGCTGGCGGCGCGCCGGCGCCTGAAATCCGGGAGTTACCCCATGTACCCACGCCTCACATCGGAACTGCGCATAGGGAACATGCGCGTGCGCAACCGCATCATGCTGGCCGCGATGGGGACCGAGCTGTGCGAGCCCGACGGATGCTGCGGCGAGCCGCTGATCGCCTACTACGAAGCGCGTGCGCGCGGCGGCACGGGGCTGGTCATGCTGGAGACCACCTCGGTCTCGTGGCCCGCGGGCGCCAGCATGCCGCGCATGGTGGGCATCTCCAATGAGGCGCACCTGCCCGGCCTGCAGGCGTTCACCGAGCGCATGCATCGCCACGGCGCGATGGCCGGCGTGCAGCTGAACCACTGCGGCAAGGTCGCGACCGAGGACCGCGTGCAGGGCCGCCCGCTGCTGGTGCCATCGGTGCCGCACTTCGACAAGAGCGACATGTTCGAGGCCCTCACCCGCGCCGAGATCGCCTCGTTCGTCGGCGGCGCCTCGCAGCCGGTGTACCAGGTGATGACGCAGCAGGACATCGACTGGCTGGTCGGGCAGTTCGCGGCGGCGGCCGCGCTCGCGGTGCGCGCCGGCTTCGACTGCGTGGAGATCCACGCCGGCCACGGCTATGTGCTGTCGTCATTCCTGTCGCCGCACTACAACCAGCGCGACGACGCCTACGGCGGCAGCGCCGAGCGGCGCGCGCGGCTGCTGGTCGAGGTGCTGCGCGCCGTGCGCGCCACGGTGGGGCCGGACTTTCCGATCCTCTGCCGCCTCGATGCCAACGAATTCCGCGTGAGCGACGGCATCACGCCGCAGGACGCCGTGATCACCGCGCGACTGGCGGTAGAAGCCGGCTGCGACGCCATCGATGTCAGCGCCTACGGCAATCCCACCAGCGGCATCGCGTTCACCGAGGCACCGATCCCGCACGCGCCGGACGCCTTCCTCGGCTTCGCCGAAACGATCCGCCGCGCCGTCGACGTGCCCGTCATCGCGGTCGGGCGCATCGAAGCCGAGGCCGCGGAACGGGGCATCGCGGCGGGGCGCTTCGACATGGTCGCGATGGGACGCAAGCTGCTCGCCGACCCGGAACTGCCGAACAAGCTCGCGGCCAACGACCCGCTCGCCATCCGACCCTGCATCTACTGCTATGTCTGCGTGACCCAGATCTTCCTGAACCGCCATATCTGTTGCGCGGTGAACCCGTCCACCGGGCGTGAGACGCAGGACGCCCTGATCGGACCCGCCGAGCGGCGCAAGCGCGTGGTCGTGGTCGGCGGCGGACCCGCGGGGCTCGAGGCGGCGCGCGTCGCGGCGTTGCGCGGCCACGAGGTGACGCTGATCGAGCGCGAACCCGTGCTCGGGGGCACCGCGCGCATCGCCGCGCTCGCCTACGAGCCGAATGGGCGCCTGGTGCGCCACCTCGAGGACGCCGTGGCCCGCCTGCCGGTCATCGTCTGCGCGCGGACCACGGCCAGCGCGGATTCCGTGGCCGCGATGCAGCCCGAGGCGGTGCTCGTCGCCACCGGCGCCCGGCGCATCGCCCCGCCCATTCCGGGACGCGATCTGAAGCACGTGCTCGACGGCGAGGAGCTGCGCGGACTGCTGCTCGGGGGCAACGCGGAGGCCATGCGCAAGCTCGGCCTGTTGCAGCGCGCGGCCGTCGGTGCCGCGCAGCTCGCCGGCATCACGCGCAATCTCGACTGGATGCGCGCGCTGAGCCGCATCTACATGCCGATCGGCAAGCGGGTGGCGATCATCGGCGGCGGGCTGGTGGGGCTGGAGGTCGCGGAACTGCTCTGCGAGCGCGGCCGCGAGCTCACCGTGATCGAACCGGGTCGGGACCTCGGCGCGGAACTCGCCCTGGTGCGGCGCTGGCGCGTGCTGCACACGCTGACGGAGCACGGGGCGCGGCTGCTGCGCGGCACCTCGGTCACGGCCATCGACGCGAACGGGCTCGATTGCGCCACCAAGGACGGCAGCGAGCGTATCGCGGCGGACACCGTGATCATCGCGCTGGGCACGCAGCCCGACACCTCGCTCGCCGATGCGCTGCGCGCGCGCGGCATCGCGGCCAGCACCATCGGCGACTGCCACGAGATCGGCTACATCCAGGGCGCCATCGACAGCGGCCGCGCGGCGGCTCTCGCGCTCTGAGCGCGGAGCTCCGGGCGCCGGGGGAGCGCTTCCCCGCCCGCTTGCTGGCCTGATCTGACCGGTATTGGCCGGTCGTGTTCTGTTCCTCCTGCTGCATGGACCGCATCATCCTCCCCGAGAGCAAGAGCAGGGAGGAGCCGCGCGATGGGACTGCGAGGAGACGCCGCGATTGCCGGCTACGTCGAGCTGAAACCTGAAAAAAAGCCCCGGGGCGACCCCCTTTTCTGCATCGAACAATGGGCGCGGCTGGCCCGGCTGGCGCTGGAGGACGCCGGCATCGAGAAGCACGAGGTGGACGGATTGGTCACCTCGGCCATCGCCGAGTCCGCGATGTTCGCGCCGGCGACCCTGGCAGAATACCTCGGTCTGGAGCTCAATCTCGCGGAGCACGTCGATCTCGGCGGCGCCAGTGCGGCCGGTGCGGTGTGGCGGGCCGCCGCGGCGATCGAACTGGGCATCGCCGAAGTGGTGCTCTGCGCCTTCCCGGCCGGACCCGTGCCGATGCCGCCGGAGCCCGGGCCCCATCCCTTCCCCTTCGGCGCCTCGAGCAACGAGTACGGCTCGCCCCAGGCGCAGTTCGACATCCCCTACGGCAATCTGGCGCAGAACTGCGGCTACGCCCAGATCGCGAATCTCTACGCCTCGCGCTACGGCTACGATCCGCGCGCCCTGGCCAAGATCGCCGCTGACCAGCGCGCCAGCGCCTGCGCCAACCCGGATGCGATCTTCTTCGGCCAGCCGATCAGCATCGACGATGTGCTGAACAGCCCGATGATCGCCGACCCGATCCATCTGCTGGAGATCGTCATGCCGGTGGCCGGCGGGGCGGCGGTGGTCGTGACCGGCAAGGAACGGGCGGCCCGCGCCCGGCACCGCCCGGTGCGCATCACCGGCTTCGGCGAGCGGCTGGCCTTCAAGACGCCGACCTATTCGGCCGACCTGCTGCGCACGCCGATCGCCGCCGCCGCGGCCCGGGCCTTCGCCATGGCCGGCATCTCCCATGCCGCTATCGACATGGCGTCGATCTACGACTGCTACACCATCACCGTACTGATGACCCTGGAGGACGCGGGCTTCTGCCCCCGCGGCGAGGGCGCAAAATTCATCCTGTCCCATGACCTCAGCTACCGGGGCGACTTCCCCTGCAACCCCCATGGCGGACAACTCTCCTTTGGCCAGACCGGCATGGCCGGGGGCATGCACCACGTCATCGACGGCACCCGGCAGATCATGGGCCGCGCCGGCGGCAACCAGGTGAAGAATTGCAATCGCGCCTTCGTCACCGGCAACGGCGGCATCATGAGCGAACAGGTCGTGCTGATTCTGGAGGGCGCATGACATGAACAAACCCTTCCCCGTCCCGACCCCCGACAGCCGGCCCTTCTGGAACGGTCTGGCCGAGCGCAAGATCCTGCTGAAGCACTGCCGCCAGTGCGACAGCCTGTTCCACTATCCGCGCATCAGCTGTCCCCGCTGCCTGTCCTGCGATCTCGAATGGCAGCAGGTTTCCGGTCGCGCAACGCTCTACACCTACACGATCTCGCGCCGCGCCACGCATCCGCTCTTTGCCGACGAGGTGCCCCAGTACCTGGCGGTGATCGAGCTCGACGAGGGGCCCCGGCTCACCAGCACCCTGGTCAACGTGCCCGAGGACAGGATCAGGATCGGCATGGCACTGGCGCCGGTCTTCGAGCGCCACGAGAAGGAAGGGGTCACCCTGCTGCGCTTCCAGCCGGCCGATCCGGCCCTGCAGGGCGCCGCGGCGCCGGCAGCGGAGCACGGATCGACGGGCAGCGCAGCGCTGACGCCGGAAGTACTGGGCTACATCGGCAAGCTCAGCGAACAGATCCGTGGCTACCCCGTCGCCGCCGAGGAAATCCGGCGCTTCTGCTATGCCACGGACGATCTGAACCCCGCTACCTGGACGCCGCATCCGCGCCCGGAGGCATCGTCGCGCCGCCGATGTTCCTCTCCATCCCCTTCGACTGGGAAGTACCGATGGGCGACCTGCCCGCGGACGGCACGCCCCGGCAGAACGACGGCCTGCCCTACCCGCCGCTCGCGACCAGACGCAAGCTCTTCGGCGGCTACCAGGTGGAGTACTTCCGGGAAATCCGGCCGGGCGACGTGCTCACCCGTCAGCGCAGGATCCTCGACATCTATGCGCGCAGCGGCGGCAGCGGCAGTTCGGTCTTCGTCGTGATCGAGGCCACCTACACCAACCAGCACGGCGAGACGGTGGCCGTGGACATCAACACCATCATCAACCGCTAGCGCTCGCGCGGAGACGAACAATGAATGCACCGCAAGCCCGCTACTACGAGGACGTCAGCGAGGGCATGGAGTTGCCGCCCGCGACCAGGACCGTCACCACGACCCAGATGTTCCTCTACAGCGCCGTCACCCGTAATCCGCATCGCATCCACTACGACGAGAAATTCGCGCACAGCGAAGGGCTGCCGGCCGTCCTCGTCCAGGGCCCGCTCCAGGGCGCCCAGCTCTGCGCCTATCTCACCGACTGGATGGGACCCGGTGGGTTCCTGAAGAAATTCTCCTATTCCAATCGCGGCATGGCGCTGCCCGACCAGCCCCTGACCCTGCGCGGCAGGGTGAGCCGCAAGTACCGGGTGGACGATCGTCCCGCCGTGGACCTGGAGCTGTGGGAGGAGAACGCCACCGGCGAGCTGCTGGTGCCGGCCAGCGCGACGGTACTGCTGCCCTCGCGCGCGGACGCATGAACGGAGGCGAAGCTCATGGAAACGGTCGCGGACATTTTCCTCGCCCGCGGCGCGGACTGCCGGCCCGCCCTGCATTTCGAACACCGCAGCTGGAGCGGGGCCGCACTGGTGGCGGAATGCGCGACCCGTGCCCATTACCTGATCGCCCGGCGGGCACCGAGCCCCTTTCATGTCGGACTGCTGCTGGACAACATCCCGGAATATGTCTTCTGGGTCGGCGCCTGCGCCCTGGCCGGCGCGAGCTTCGTCGCCCTCAACTCGACCCGCAAGGGCGCCGACCTGGCCCGCGACATCACCCATACCGCGTGTCAGTTCCTGTTGACCGAAGCCCGCTACCGGGAACAGGTGCCGCACGCTACGGTCGCCGCCCTCGGTAGCGGGCTGCAGGTGGTCGATGATGCGGACCATCTGGCGACCCTCTCCAGTCACCGCGATCTGCCGCTGCCCGCGAAGGGTGTCTCGCCCCGGGACATTTTCTGCCTGATCTTCACCTCGGGCACCAGCGGCACGCCCAAGGCGGTGCTGTACTCGAACGCCCGGGTGATGCGCAACACCCTGATGCTGGTGCAGGGCCAGCAGATGAACGAGCGGGACGTATCCTACGTGCCGATGCCGCTGTTCCACTCCACGGGACTGCTCATGGGCCTGCTGGCGCCGCTGGCGGCGGGCGGTGCGGTGGCCCTGCGCCGCGGGTTTTCGGCGTCGGGCTTCCTGCCCGATATCCGCAACTACGGCGCCACCTGCGCCTGCTACGTGGGCAAGGCCCTGGCCTACATCCTCGCTACCGGGGAAAGGCCCGACGACACGGACAATTCCCTGCGCGTGGTGTTCGGCAGCGAAGCCACGGATGTCGATATCGCCAGTTTCACCCGTCGCTTCGGCTGCACGGCGATCGACAGCTACGGCTCGTCCGAAGGCTGCATCACCATCCTGCGCGACGGCGATACGCCACCGGGGTCCATCGGACGGGCCGTATCGGAACAGATCCGGGTGATGAACCCGGAGACCGGCGAGGAATGCCCCCGAGCCGTCTTCGACGCTCATGGCAGGCTGCAGAACGGCAACGCGGCCATCGGCGAGCTGGTCCATCTCGAGGGCGAAGCGCTCTTCGAAGGCTACTGGGACAACCCGCTCGCCCGCGAGCAACGCATCCGCAACGGCGCCTACTGGAGCGGCGACCTGGGCTATCGCGATGCCGGGGGCTTTTTCTATTTCGCCGGCCGCGACAGCGAGTGGCTGCGCGTGGATGGTGAAAACCTGTCCGCGATCCAGATCGAACAGGTGCTGGCGCGCCACCCGCGGATCGCCGTAGCGGCGGTATACGGCGTTCCCGACCCCCTCGTGGGCGACCGGGTGATGGCGGCGCTGGAACTCACCCCCGGCGACCCGCTCGACATGGCGGAATTCAAGGCGTTCCTGCAGAGCCAGCAGGACTTCGGCGGCAAGTGGATGCCCTGCTTCGTCAGGATCAGCGAGCATCTTCCCACCACGCAGACCAACAAGGTGCTGAAGAGAGAGCTCCAGCGGGCGGCCTGGAATTGTGCCGATGCCGTCTGGTGGCAGCCGGTCCGCGCAGGCCCCTACCGGCGCCTGAGCGCCGCGGACGCCGAGGAGCTGCGCCGCCTCTTCGTCAGCCGCGGACGCGGCCATTTGCTCGCCGGGGGAGGATGACGATGGACTTTCGGTTCTCGCCGCAACAGGAGCAGTTTCGCCAGGACATACGCCGCTTCCTCGCGGAGCATGTGAGCGATGCGCTGCGCGAGGAGATCGCCACCTCGGGACACTCCCCCGGCCCGCTCGGCAAGGCGTTCCTGCGCCTCCTCGGGGAGAAGGGCTGGCTGGGCATCGGCTGGCCCACGGCGTACGGCGGCCAGGGGCGCTCGATGATCGAGCAGTCGATCTTCTACCACGAGCTGGACCTGCAGGACATCCACTACGGCAACCTCACCATCAGCTCGCTGGCCATGACCCTGATCACGCTGGCCTCGGAAGCGCAGAAGCAGGAATACCTGCCGCGCATCCTGCGCGGCGAGCTGGAGATCTGCCTGGGCTATACCGAGCCCGGCGCCGGCTCGGACCTTGCCAGCGTCACCACGCGCGCGGTACGCGAGGGTGAGGAGTACGTCATCACCGGGCAGAAGGTGTTCACCACCGGCGCCCACTATGCCAGCCACATCTGGCTCCTGGCCCGCACCGAGCCGACGGCGCCCAGGCACAAGGGGCTGTCGGTCTTCGTCTTCCCGCTGGCGACCCCCGGCGTCACCGTGCGGCCCCTCTACACGATGGAAGGCATCCGCACCAACGAGGTGTTCCTCGACCAGGTGCGGATTCCCGCCGATGCGATGATCGGGGCCCCCAACACCGGGTTCTACACGGTCGCCGTCGCCCTGGATTTCGAGCGGGTCTTCATCGGCAAGTACACAAAGATCCGGCGCAATTTCGACGCCCTGGTGCGCTGCTGCAAGGAGCCCGGCGACAACGGCGCCTCGCTCTTCGACGATCCCGTGGTGAGGGACCAGTTGGTGCGGCTGCACATCGACATCGAGAGGCTGCGCCTGCTGTGCACCAGGACCGCCTGGATGATCGACCAGGGCAAGGTGCCCAATGCCGAAGCCTCGGCGCAGAAGGTGCTGGCCTCCGAGCTGGAACAGCGGCTCGCCGACGAGGGGATGCGGATTCTCGGCCCCCGGGCCCTGCTCGAATACGGCTCTCCCCATGTGCCGATGCAGGGTTACCTCGCCCAGGCCTGGTTGCTGGCGCCGATGATGAAATTCGGCGGCGGCACCAATGAAATCCAGCGCGACATCATCGCCCAGCGTGGCCTGGGCCTGCCCCGAGGCTGATTCCTAACGCGGACCGTACAACCATGGAACTGGACTTCACCCCCGAACAACAGCAGATCAAGGACGCGGTGCGCCGCTTCCTGTCGCGGGAATGCCCGCCCGGTCTGGTGCGCAGGATGCGCGAGGATGGCGCCGCCCTGCCCCGCGACATCTGGCGGCGCATGGCGAATCTGGGCTGGCTGGGCCTGCCCTTCGCAGAGAGCCACGGCGGCGCGGGCAGCGACTGGGTCACCCTGGCGGCGCTGCTCGAGGAACTGGGATGGGCCTGCGATCCCACTCCCTTCGCCGATTGCGTACTCACCTGCGGCTGGCTGATCCAGGATCTTGGCAGCGAAGCGCAGCAACAGCGCTGGCTGCCGCCCCTGATCGAGGGCGAGCTCATGCTGAGCCTGGCCAGCCATGAGGAAGCCGTGCCCGGGAGACCGCAGGGGCAAGCGACGGTGCTGCGCGAGACCGCTGGAGGTCTGCGTCTCGATGGCCGGAAATATTTCGTCGCCAACGCCGCGGAAAGCGATTTCCTGCTGGTCAGCGCGGCGCTGGCGGACACGGGCGAAACCTGCCTGGCCCTGATCGCTCCCCGCGCCGCGGGCGTGGAACTCGTGCGTCTGCACTCCCTCGCCCATCCCGATCTCTACGAGATCCGGTTCCTCGATGTGTCACTGGCGCCTGAGCAGTTGCTCGGCCGCCACGCGGACTTGCCGGCGCGCCTGGCGGCGGCGCAGGAGCGCACCGCGGCCTTCCAGTCCGCGACCGCTGTCGGCGGCGCGCGGCGGGTGCTGGAGATGGCGCTGGATCACGCCAGGGAACGGGTGCAATTCGGCAAGCCCATCGGCAGCTTCCAGGCGGTGCAGCACCTGCTGGCCAATGCCTGGTCCGAGGTGGAAACCGCCTGGCTGGCCGCCTACGAGGCCATCACCTGCCTGGAAGCCGGGCTGCCGGGGGCGTCGGACAAGGTGGCGATCGCAAAATGCGCCAGCAACGACACCTTCGTGCGCACCTGCTTCACCGCCCATCAAGTGCTCGGCGGCATGGGCTATATGTGGGAAACCGACCTGCATCTGTGGACGCGAAAGGCCAAGGAAATCGAGCTGGCCCAGGGCGGCATCTACGCCTACCGGCAACGACTGGCGGCGAGCCTGTGAACCGTCGCCCCGCGCTGCGCCCGGGCTCTCAGTGCCCGCCGGTGGGCCGGTTGCGGAATGTCCGCGGCGACATGCCGGTCCAGCGCCGGAAGGCCCGCGAGAAACTGGTGGGCTCGCTGAAGCCGAGCCGTTGCGCAATGGCTTCCACCGTCAGCCGCGAGGAATCGAGGTAGCTGCGCGCCAGGCTGGCGCGGACGTCATCGACGATGTCCTGATACGAGTAACCGCCCTGATGCAGCTTGCGGCGCAGGGTGCGGGCACTGATGGACAGCGCCTCGGCACAGGCCTCCAGCGGCAGGGCGCAATCGGCGCTGACCAGCAGCCGGGCGCGGACCTGGGCGACCAACCCCTCCGGGCGCGCCATGTCGCAACCGACCAGGCGCTGGCAATGGGCGCGATACATCGATGCCGCGTGACTGCTGGCCATGGGCAGGGGCGTGTCGAGAAATGCGGCGTCGAAGCGGATGCGGTTGCATGGCGCATCGAAACGAATCGGGCAGGGGAAATACTTGCGGTAACCGGCGACGTGCGCCGGCTGCGCATAGGCGCAGCAGAGCTCCTCGAGCGGCAGCTCCCGGCCGGTGACCCAGCGGGTGGTGCCGAGAATGCTGCCCAGGATCTCCTCCACGGCGAACCGGCTCAGGTCTCCCAGTTCCGGCGCCACCTCGATCTGAAAGGCGGCGCTGCGCCCCTCCTCGTGGGTCGACAGGATCAGCTGTCGCCCGGAAAAGCGGCCGATCACCCGCTGGAATTCCTTCCCCACCTGCAACGCCTCGCGAAACGTTTCGCTGCACATCATGGCGAAACCGAAACGGTCCAGCGTGGAGATATGCCGATGTATCCCGAGTTCGAGGCCGAGGGCCGGATCGCCGCTCAGCCGCCTCGCGTTGCGCAGCAGGATCAGATGCTGGTCCTCGCTGATTTCCGCGACCGGGTCTGCCAGGCTCGGTTCATCGATACCCGTATGCTCTAGCAGGCAGACAGGAGGCACGTCGTAGCCGGTGCCCATGAAATCCGCCAGCCAGGCCGCATAGCTCATTGCGATCACGGCACCGCCCCCTCCACGGCCGGCTGCGGTTGCGCCACGCCGGGCACTGATCGCCGCCGAGTCGCCGGTCCGGGCCCGGAGCAACTCCACGCCGAGGGATAACGCGTGCATCGACGTAGAGGTTCTTCCCGTGCGTCCACGTGGTTGTTCCCTGCCCGGTGCCCTCGCTGGTCCGCCGCTCCCTGGTTCCTGCAACGCGGGCTACAGCGATCGCAGGCTTGCCTGGGCGGACGCGACTTGCTTCGTCGAGCCCGCCGCCCTGCTTCATCGATGTGCCGGGAAGGATAAACCGCCTCATCGGGCAGCGGAAGCGCCTCCCGGCAGTCGTCGGGCGCGCGGCCCGGTGCGCGAGGACGGCGTCGAGCGCTTCCTCGCCCGCAAAAAAAGGTTCTTCGCAGAATTCCGGGGAGCTTTCCTGATCGTCAAGGGTGGTCGTACCCTCGTGAGCCAGTTGCTGGAGCCGATGGCAGGCCATGTTCGACCGAAGGACGCTCGAGAAGCTGGGGTGTTGGCACGGTTAGCGGGTTGAGCGGGTGGTGTGGCCGGAGACAGGAGACGGCACGATCGAGCTGCACCTGAGGCCGGTGAGCCGGGTGATGCACTGCCAACGCTGTGGCGCGCGCTGCCGGGAGATCCACGAGCCGTTGCAGCAGCACTTCAAGGGCGGGCGGCCCGGTCTCGCCCGAAGCGGGCGCGGCCAACAGGCCGAGCAACAACACGGCAGGCAAGCCGGCGACACGAGGCCGGCGCAGGGAACGGGCGGCACGCAACCGGATGGTCATGGCGCAGGGCAGCCGGTCGGGACCGGGACCGGGACCGGGACCGGGAACCCTACCCGCAGCGTATGAAAACTTTGTTAAGCGCCTGCAGCGGATCCGCGCAAGCGCTGCCCGAGTTCGTGACGACGCACGCGATCGCGAATATCCTGCCCGCAATGACCCGGTGCGGGTCGCGTCATCGCGAGGGGAAATTCGCCATGGGTCCTGCCCAAGGCCGTCACACGATCCCGCTTTCATGGAGCGGCGCGCAGGGCAGTACGGTGGCGACATGCCGACACGGCTGCTGACACACCCCGCGCTGGCGGTACTGCTGGCGACGCTCGCGCTCGTCCAGGGCGTTGGCGGCCTTTACCGGCTCGCCGACTACCGGGCGGACCGTGAAGCGGCCGTGGCGGCGGCGCACTGGGCGACCGCCTTCGGCCCGCCCGCGTGGATCACCCTCGTGCTCATCACCCTGCTCGCCGCGCTGTCGCTGATGCTGGCGTGGCGGCTGTCGCACAGCACGCCCGCGCGCTGGCTCGCGCTCTTCTGCGCGCTGCTCGCAGGCGGCTACGGCGTGATGGCCACCGCGGTGAGCAGCCCGCTCTTCGACGGCTACCTGCAGGCCGTGGTGCTGTTGCAGCGCAACGGGGTGGACGTCGCGCTGCTGCGCGGCGCCGGCCACGCGGTAGCGGCGCTCGAGCGGCTGCTGTGGATCGCCGGATGGACCTTCGCGGGCGCCGTGGCGATCCACTTCGTCCGCAGCGTGCTCGGTATCGCGGCGTCGCCCCGGACCCACATCGCAGCGCAAGCGGCGCTCGTCCAGTTGTCGTTCGCGTGCGTCGCGATGACACTCCCGCGCACGGCCGCGATCACCGCGACGGCGCTGTCGCTCGCCGTGGCGGGCCTGCTCCTGTGGCGACGCGCGCCGCCACCGGCACGCGCCGGCTCGTCGTGGCTGCTGGCGGCAGCCACGCTGTTCGCGCTGTACGAGGGGAGCGGCTTGGCCCAGGCCGTCGATGCCCTGCCGATCGAGCTCGGACTCGCCGCGCTGTTGCTGCTGGCGGCGGCCTGGCGCGTTGCCGAGGGGCGGCCAGGCCTGCTGTTCACCTTCCCGGGTCTGCTCGCGCTGGCCACGGCCCTGCGCATCGAAGCCGTGCCCGGCGCGCTGCTGGTGATGAACCTGTGGCTGGCGGTCTGCATGATCGTGCTCGTGGCCACGATAGCGCGCAACCTGCGCGCGCTCGACGCCGACGGCCGGCGGCAGGCGCTGTGCTTCCTGAGCGGCTGGGTCCTGGCGGCAACGCTGGCCGCGGCCTGGCAGTTGCTGGTCTGGGGCGGGCGTCTCGCCGGGTGCACGCCGGCCAGCGAGTCGACGCTGTGCTGGCTAAGCCGATACCAGGACTGGTTGCTGGTCGCGCCGCTGCCGATCCTGCTGCTGTCGTTCGTGGCGGGACTGCTGCACCGCGGCCCGATCGACGCCGCGCGGCTGTTCCGGCGCACGGCCGTGTACGGGTCCATGCTGCTGCTGAGCCTGTTCGTGCTGGGCGCCATCGAGACCCTGCTGGGCGATTTCGTGCGCCGGGGTCTGCCCGGGGAAACGCCCCCGCTGGTCGCGGCCGGCGTCATGGGGGTGGTGTTCTATCCGGCCAAGCGCGCCTGCGATCGCGGCGTCGAGCGTTTCCTCGCGCGCTTGCTGGCCTGGGCGGACGGGGCCGCCTGAAATCTCGATCACACCCTGATGCGTTCGACACTCACCGCCGGCAGATCCTGCCCGGGCCGCATCCGTGCATAGCGCAGCGACATGGTGCCGCGGCGCTGGCCGAGGATACGCACCCAGTTGGGATGCCTGGGATCGCTCTCGCTCAGCACCAGCATGATTTCACCCGTGCGCTCCGGCACTGCCTGCAGACTGTTCAGGCAGACCCGCGCGCGCGTCCAATCGAAGCTCTCTCCCCAGATGTTCAGCGGCACGAAGCTCCAATACGGTACCTCGGGCGGCATGAACCGGATCCGCAGACCCTCGCCGGGCCCCAGTGCCCAGGCGCCGTCCACGTAGCGAACCCCCGCGGGCGTGAGGATGTCGCCCGCATCGGGCATCGGAGTCATGCGGTTGATGCCGCGCGCCTCGACGCCTGCCACCCATTTGGACCAGAACCGTAGCGTCTCCTCCACGAAAGCGCCCGCGCGCCGCAACCCCTGCTCGATGGTGCTGCGCTGCAGCGGCACTATCGGCGGTGCAGCGTCGATGCGCTCGAGCGCCAGTGGCAGCGGATCCTCGCGCTGCGGCGAGGCGAAATAGCGGCGAATGGTGATGCGACGCGCATCGTCTTCCAGTTTCAGAAAGTTCGCGGCACCCTCAGGCTCGCCGCCGATGCGTATCTCGAAACCTCCGTCCGCATCGACCCGCAGCTGCCGCTCGTCGATATGCGCGACCAGTCGGCGGCTGCCAGCGGCATTGAAATCGATGTTGCCCCCGTAGACCGTCGCCTCCAGCAACAGCGTGGACACATCCGCGTCGCGCAGCCGACCACTCAGCCGATACGCGAAATCACCGCCGACAGCGGCGCTGTGGTAGAGCTGGTCGGGGGCATCGCCCGTGTACTTGCGCACCGATGACTGGAGACGGAATAGCGAGGGCGCCGCGGGATCCGCAAACTCGATGCCGCGATCGAGGCCCAGTGAAATCATCCGCGTGAGGAAACGCAGGCCCTCGACACGATCCAGTTCCGTGCCGCGTGCGGCGAATTCTTCCATGATCGCTGCGCAGCGCTGCAGCGCCGCCAGGAAGTCGGCAAACGCGGCGCCCTCGCCGAGAGGGCTCAAGCGCAGATCGCGCACAGCATCCGCGGCAAGCCAGGAATCGGCCGACGCCAGCCCGGCTCCGGCCATCAGCGCGCCTGCCAACGAAACGATATCGCGTCGGTGCATTCTGGATCCCGCCTCGTCGTGTGATCTTCAAACCGTGGACGAATTGCATGCGTCCACGCCGTGCCTGCTCATCTCGACGCTGACTCCGCGAAGTGTTCGCGCAACAGCGTCGCTGCCAGCGCCAGGTTCCGCTCGGCCTTCCTGCCCGAGCCGATGAACCCGTGCACCGCGCCCTGCACCACGCGCAAGGTGACGGGAACCCCTGCCTTCTGCAACGCCGCCGGAAAGGGATGCTCCGGCGCCAGCCGGTAATCCACCGACACCAGCACCATGCCCACGCGCGCGGCCAGTTCGATCGCCGGTGCGTCCAGCACGTAGCCGTTGCCCATGAAGAAGCCGCCACCGTGGATGTTCAGCATGGCGGGAAACGGACCCTCCCCTGCCGGCACATAGACGCGCGCCGGGATATCGCCCTCGGGCGACGGGATGAGCACATCGAACTGTTTCCCGATCGCGGCCTTTGCCGCCGCCGACTGCCGGTAAAATCGGCCTATGTCGCGGTTCAGCTTCTCGCGGTATGCCGGCGTGATCGCCGCATCGCCACTGCGCTGCAGAGAGCCGAGCTTTGACAGGACAGCTGCGCCGTAATCCATGCGGCCGATGGGCGTGAAGGTCCAGCTGTAGGAAACCAGCAGCGCGGCTGCCGCCAGCACGGCAAGCACGAAGCAAGACCACTTCAAAAGGCGCATGCGAACACCTCGGCGTGACTCGGGCTTCGCCCCCTCCGTGCGCGGAGGGGGCTGCCCCGCTCCATGAGATCAGTAGGTGTAGCCGACCGAGAATGCCCAGGTGCGCTCGCGGTTGTAACCGCCCGTCATGAAGTTCGACACCACGTAGGCGTTTACCAGCGAACGCTCGTCGCTGAGGTTCTTGCCCTCGAGCGCAAAGCGCCACTTCTGACTAGCGGTCGTGAAGGCCACGAGCGCGTTGTACGTCGTGAGGTCGTCGGACAGCGACTGGACCCGGAACGCGCTCGTCGTGTCCACGGGCGAGTCGGTGTACATCTCGTCGCGATAAGCCACGTCAGCCGACAGGAGCATGGCGCCGGCACTGCCCACATCGAAGTCGTAGGACAGCCTTGCCTGCGCCGTCCACTCCGGCGACAGCCCGAGTACGCGGTCGTCCGAGATGTCGATCGTGCCGCCGCCCGCGACCGTCTGCAGGTACTCCTTGATCTCCGAGTCCAGATAACCGACGTTAAGGTTGGCCATCAGCCCGTCGAGGGGCGTCGCCCACATGATCTCGGCCTCTGCGCCATAGGTTTCGACCTTGCCCACGTTGTCCTGGGTACTGATCAGCGCACCGTCGATCAGATCGATCGTGGTGAGCTGCTTGTCCTGATAATCGTTGAAGAACAACTCCGTGTTCAGGCGCAGCGTGCCGTCCAGCAGCGTGCTCTTCAGGCCCAGGCTGTAGCTGTCGACGATCTCCGGCTCGTAGGAGCGCACGATATTGCCGGTGGTGGCGAACCCTCCGGACTTGAAGCCGGAGGAGTAGCCGGCATAAACCATCACGTCTTCGTTCATGAAGTGCGTGAGCTTGATGCTCGGCGAGAACTCGTTCCATTCATCATCCGACACCAGCGGTTCCTCGTAGGTGACGGTCAGCGCTTGCGTGATGAAGGCCCGGGATACCGCGGGATCCGTCGGCAGCCCGGTGTTGATCAGCGTCTGAAGGCCACCGTTCGGGATCCAGGTGACGAACTGCGGCCGTGTCTGCACGAAGCCCTCCTGCCCGGGCCGTATGGCGAGGGGAACTAGCGCGCTGCCCACGCGCGTGAGCGCGAATGGATAGAAGGTCTCGACCACCGTGCCCTGGATGTCGATATCCTTCTTGTCCTCGGTGTAGCGTCCACCCAGTGAGAGCTGCCAATCCTCGACGAACTCCCATTCCGCGGTACCGTAGACGGACATCGATTCGAGGTCGCGATCGTCCTGGTACGTGGTCTTGCGGTGATCCGACCAGAAGCGCAGGCGCGCGGTCTGCAGCGTGAAGCCGGGATCCTCGATCGTGTAACTGCCATCGAGATAATAGGCACCGGCCACGATGTGCAGCTTGTCACTCGCGTAGTTGAACTGGAACTCCTGACTGAAGTCCTCGTTCTGCGGCGAGCTGATGGTGTTGATGAACTCCTGGGCACTGCCATCGAAATCGAAGGCACGCGGATTCTCGACATCGCGAAACGCCGTCACGGACTTCAGCGTGACCGCCTCGTTCACGTCCCACGTGATCGTGCCGGCGACCGACGAGGTCTTCAGCTCGGTCTGATCGTATCCGTTCACGACGTGAGCCGTGTTCACGGTGTCCTCGTCAGGCGGCAGCGATACGTCCGAGGCCCCGTCGAAGGGCGCGGTTCCCGGCCCGTAAATGGTGTTGGCCAGCGTCACCGGCGTCGAGATGCCGTTGATGCCGGCCACGTTGAGGGCGACCCGGTTCGGAATGTTCGGCTTCGACTGATCGTCGCTGTAATCCGCGACGACCTTGAGCGTGAGGTCCTCGGTCGGCGTCCACAGCAGGGTTCCCCGGAACGCCTGCACATCCGAATCGGCCCATTCGCTGCCATCGTATTGATTGGTCTGATAGCCGTCGCGGTCCTTCACGGAAAATGCGAATCCGCCGAAGAGCACGTCCTCCAGCAACGGACCGGACACGTTACCCCTCAGACGCAGCAGGTCGTCAGTACCGAGCTGACCCTCGAGGCCCGCCTCCAATTCGTTGCTCGGTTCCCGGCTCACGTATTTGATGGCGCCGCCGATCGTGTTGCGCCCATAGAGATTGCCCTGCGGCCCCTTGAGCACCTCGATCCGTTCAACGTCGTAGACCTCGAGCAGTGCGCCGGTCGCCGTGTTCAGGTACACGTCGTCGACGTAGATACCCACACCCTGGTCGAAACCCGGATCGTTGCCGATGCCGCGGATGAAGACCTGCACGACGCCGGCGACCAATCCGCTGGTTTCGTTCACGGTGATGTTGGGCGTCATCTTCTGCAGGTCGGTGATGTTGTCGACCTGGCTGTTCTGCAGCTGCTCGGCCGTGAAGGCGGAGATCGCCATCGGCACGTCCTGCAGGTTCTCCTCGCGCTTGCGCGCCGTCACCACGATTTCCTCGATCCCTTGCTGGGCAAGGCTGATGTCGGCCGCGAGCATGGACGCCGCCATCGCCACGGCGGTGCACAGCGCATGATGTCGGGTGCGATTCGATCTCATTTTATGTCTCCCTGGTGAAGTAGTGGGCCCGGTTCGCGCGTGCGGCCGGACCGGCTGCATGAACTCTCTGGACGGCTTCGGGAAGTCGCTGCCGTCCGCACGATCAGTAGTTGCGCCACCTTTCCTTGATGTGCGCCTGCCTCACGGCAATCTCGCGCTTGCGCATCTCGGGTGTCATCCGCGGCGTGTCCGGCGGCAACACATTCCGGAGCTCCCCGAGCTTCACGTGAAAGGTCTCGAGCCTGGGCATGCTCTCGGCGGGCGGATCCTCGCGAAACACGAAACGCATCGCGTGGCTGCCCTCCGGCAGGCCGGTCGTCGCCACCCATCCCTGGACGCCGGGATCTTCGTGCGCAATCACGTAATAGCGCGCACCGTCGCTCGCGCGCGCCAACTGCTGCCCACTGAGGCTGCTGACGTAATTCTGCTGATCCGGCCCTTCGAACCAGAGCGTGTTGAGCTGGAATCCGATGTAGTGCGGCTCGACCGGCGTGAGCAGCTTGATCACCAGCGCCTCGTCGGGCGCGAGCTCGAATTTCCCGCCCGCATAGAGCTGCCGCGCGCCCGACACCCCGCCCGCCGTGAACGCAGGTGCCACCGGATTGATACCGTTGACCGGCATTGCCCGGCGCCCGTCGCCGTTCACGTCGCGCTGTAGTTCGAGATCGACCTCCTGAAGGCGGCTCCAGAAGCGGATCTGGTTGGGCAGTTCGGCGCCGATCTTCGCGAGCCTCGCGGCCATTTCCTCCGCAGTGATCGGCGGGCGGTTCTCGCCCACCGCATCCAGCCGCACGATGTCCATGTCCAGCGGCTGTTCGCGCTCCCAGTCCGAGAAAATCTCGCGCACCGACAACCACAGCGCCTCGTAGTCCGATTCCTTGCCAGTACCGGGGCAGATCATGCGCTTGCGCGAGAGCAGGAAGTTGCCGTTGTAATCGCTCGGCCTTTCCGGGCCGATCAGGATCTCGAAGCGCCCGTCCGCGTCTGCCTGCATCTGCAGACTGTTCGTGAAGTCGAGCGTCATGCTCGCACATGCCGCCATCTCGGCGAGTTCGCCACTGGCACCGGGCACATCCGTAATGGTCTGGAAGGTTACGAGTCGCGGCGCCTTGGGGCCTTGCACGAATCGCGCGGAATCGCGCCACTCGCCGGTATCCGCAGCCTTGCCGGTCACCTTGTAGTAGCCAGTGCCGTCGATGCGCGCCTTGAGATACATGGTGTCCGGGTTCTCGCCGGTCCACTTGCGCAGCATGTCCATCGAACGGTGGAACTCGGGAAAGCGCGGGTCCTGGCGCATCTCCAGCTGGATCATGCGTTCGAGGTGTCCGAGCAGATAGCGGTAACCCTCCGCCAGGTTGCGCTCGGTCGGCGGCGGCGGGAAGTACTGCGGATCGAGCAGGCTCCGCTGCGCTTCCTGAAGCCCGCTGCTGAACGCCCGCCAACCCTCGTCGAGGCGCTTGCCGGCGACCACGGCATCCGGTTCCATCGCCAGAACCGATGCCGGAAGGGCGAGAATGGCGGCAACCGCCGCAAGGCGCTGCCTGAAACTGCTGCCCATCGAATCCCCCTGTCTAGTTATTTGGAGTCGATCCCGGCGTCTGAGAAAAAGACTAGCCACGCCCGTCCGGCATCGAGAAGTACAGAATCGTCCGGATTCGCGGACAAATGCATTCACCGTGCGGCCCGGTTGCCACGCGCTACGCATTCATTCGGTCAATCGCCGCGCGTGCGCCCGCGCACGCGCCTCGAGCTGGGCACGGCGTTCGGCCGGCGTGACGAAGACGTCCGCGGGAAGGCTTTCGCGCAACGCCGCGTGCGTCTGCACCGACACCTCGCGGATCGCCCGCTCGGGACTCACGGCGCCAGGCAGCACCTGCCAGCGGATGGCAAACATCCCGGCGCCGAAGCCTTCGGGATCGAGCCAGTTGTGCACGCCCGGATCCGTCGCGGAGATCACGAAGGTATATGTGCCATCGCCGTTGGGGCGGGCCTGTGCATTGTTGAGGCTGCTGCTGCGCCCGACGTACTCGTAGGCCACGCCCCACGGGTCGGTGAGCTGGAAACCGAGCGAGCCGGCACCGAGCGCGTCCACCGTCACGAGCAGGGCCTCACCAGGCGCCAGATCGAAATGCCCTCCCATGGACAGCCCACGCCCGGCCGGACGTACCCGCGGCGCGGTGACCTGGTTGACCGGTTTCGTGAACACGAAGCGATTGTCGTAATCGACCCAGTACGGTGCGATGCCGGAGAGAATCTCCACCGCGCGTCCGGCAATCGTCTCTGCATCGAGCGCCAGCGCGTCGCGCTGCGTGGCCTCGTCCTCGACACGCCGGATGTCGAGCCAGACGGGCTTCTGCGTATTCCAGTCGGTGAAAAGATCGCGCACGACCAGCAGGTACGTCCCTCGACCGGGAAGCTGCAGGTGATTTCGCCGCCCGTTGGCCGGCGCGGCATCGATACTGATGCAGAAATCGCCGTTCGCTTCGATCGCCAGCTGGTCGCTGCGTATCTGGGCCGGGAGATCGCCACCCTCGGCCGTCATGGGTCCCAGGCCCGGAATCCCGCCCATGATCTGGAAATGCTGTTCTACCGGTCCGGGCCGGCGCACCCGCCCATGGATCTCGTAACGCGAGCCGCCATCGAGCATTGCCTGCCGGTAGACATTGTCCGGGTTGTCGATGCCGTAGCCCGAACGTGGCATTTGCCGGCCCATCCACTCGTGCGGCGCATTGGATACCCACAGAGCCACCGGACGCTGCACGCCGGCTTCACTGATGGCGTAGTAAATGGCCGCCTGCGCGATCGCATCCGCCGCACGCTGGATGGTCGCCTTGCCGGTAATGGTCGCGCCCTGCGCGTCCGCGGCGTAGAGCGCCTCGACACGGCGCACCTCGGCCTGGAATCGCGGCTGTGCGCGCACGCGCAATGCCAGCTCTTCCAATGCCCCCTGCCCCGGCGTGGCCAGCGCGGACCCCGCCGGGATCTCTCCGGGGGACAGCGGTCGGCATTCCGAGGCAAAAGACGTCGATGCCGCCAGCAGCGATACGCCGAGAACCAGCACACCGAGCAATCGCATGATCAATCGACTCCCAACAGTTTGATACGACGTGTTCGTTTTATCGTGGGGGAGAGCTGCCGCCCAACCGTTGCCCCTCGCGCCATGCCGCCGGCGCCTCGCCGGTCCAGCTCTTGAATGCACGCCTGAAGGCGGTTTC
Organism: Gammaproteobacteria bacterium; assembly: GCA_016718385.1. Classification (GTDB taxonomy): domain Bacteria; phylum Pseudomonadota; class Gammaproteobacteria; order Pseudomonadales; family UBA5518; genus UBA5518. The sequence continues at coordinate 738,467 of JADKDK010000001.1, read as the reverse complement.
GTCACTGAACCCGATCTGGTAGCCCACGGCCGCCACGGAGCCGTCACCGTGCAGCAACAGGTGCCGCGCAAGGCGCAACTGGCATTGCCTGCGGATCTCTGCGTAGCTGGTCCCTTCGTCCTGCAGTTTGCGCCGCATGGTCGCTTCGGACACATTCATGGCGTTTGCGATCTGCGGTGCCTGCAACATGGGCTTGGCGGCAAGACCCTGGCTGATCAACAGCTGTCCGATCCGGTCTGCGAGCCGCACGGAACTGCTGCGCAGCAGGGTGACGGCCGGGTACACCTTCATCAGATCCTGCAAGTCCGCGAGATCGCGGATGATCGGTGCGTCGAGCGACTTCGCGGCAAAGCGCAGCACGTAGTATTCGCCGGCGAAATCGACCGGGTAGCCGGACGTGCGGATCGCCTCGCCGCGGTGCGGCAGCGCGCCCCCTGGCAACAGGACCTGCCGCACCTCCATGGACTTGCCGATCATCCACTCGAGGAAGTAGATGAAGCGCACGAATTCATTGAAGAAAAGGCTTGCAAAGCGCTCCTGGCCCGTCCCGGCCCCCCAGTCGAGCGACAGCGTGGCGACGTCGCCCCGACGCTCGAAGCGCATGCGCGCATCGCGCAACCGTGCCTCGGCCAGGCGCGCGAATCGGGGAATGCGCTCCAGCGCACCACGCAGGTCCGCGGCGCCGAGCATGTAGTGGAACAGGATTTCGTAGTCCTGCAACGACATCGATACAAGACCCGCCTGCTCGTAAATAGCCTTGCGCAAGGCATCCGCCAGGCTACGGTCAAGCAGTGCATAGCCCTCGACGGAATCGATGTGGAAAGATTCCGGTGAATCGAGCGCCACGCAGAAGCCCTGCTCGCGCCCCAATGCCGCTGTATCCACGCCGAGTTCAGCGGCACAGCGAAGCAGGTCCTTGAGGATCTGCCAGTCGATACTTTGCTCGCGAAGGTCAGATTGCATACGCCGGCACGCTCGGCTCCAATGGCTCGCAACAATCGCAGTCCAGGCGCACTACGGCGCCTGACGATACGAAGCCCATGCTATGGATATCGCGACTCGCGCGGCAGTGCAATCTCGATCAACGTCCATGTATTTTTGATCATCTGGTTGGCAGGCACCTGTCGCCATTGATGGCGAAATGTCAGCTACCGAGACTGCTCGCCCTCTCCCGCAGCCCCTCCCAGAGCCTGCCCGGCCCCAGCAGCACATCCTTCATGTCACGGCGCAGCGCGTCGGATTCCAGCGCCTGCCTGCTCATCACCGAGTGCGCCGTCAGTGCGTCCATCACCGCATTCAGGATTTCGTTCGCCAGATCGGGCGAATTGGCGAACTGCTCCTTGGTGTTGTTCAACGCCTGCTCGGCAAGGGCCTCGGACTCCATCAGCTTGCCCTTGATGACGTCGTTGACGTAGACGAGCTTGTCGCCCGGCGTCAGCTCGCCCTCGAACAGATCGTTCACGCGCGCGATGAGCTCCGAGAGATAGACCTTGCTCTTTTCCTGCACCTGCCCCGAACCGGACTCCGCGGTCGGCTCGATGGGCATGGCGGCGCCGGCGCCGAGATGCAGCGCGGCCTCGCCCAGACTCTTGATCGTGTAGGCCGTCAGCTTGAGCGCCGACAGGTCGACGCCCTCGCGCTCGCGCCCGAAGTTCAGCAGCGGGTGCAGCAGGCGAAAGAAGATCGCGCGCTTCTCGATGGCCGTGTTGCCGTAGTCGAAGATCTGCGACAGAAAACCGTAGAGCCGGACATATGCCGCGATGTCGTTCCTGAACAGGATCAGCGCGTCCATACGGTCCTTGGCCGCCTTCGCCTTCTTCTCGTCCGCACCGGCGGTCTCCCGTTCCTTCTTCGCCTGTGCATAGGCCATCAGCAAGCGGCTGGCGACGGGCGTGATGGCGGCATCGAGCTCCGATGGCTTCGCCTTGTTGCCCTTGATGGCCACGTTCACGACGCGGTCCACCTCATAGGTGTCGTACAGCGCCTGGGTATCGAGCTTGGCCTTGAGGTCATGCACGATGTGCGGGTCGGTGACGCCCGAGAGCTCCGCGGTCTCGTAGTACGGCTTGAACGCGGCGAGGATGTCGGCCGGCTCGTTCACGAAATCGACCACGTAGGTCTGGTCCTTGCCGGGATGGCAGCGGTTCAGGCGCGAGAGCGTCTGCACCGCCTGGATGCCGCCGAGGCGCTTGTCGACATACATGGCGCACAGCAACGGTTCGTCGAAACCGGTCTGGAACTTGTTCGCCACCAGCAGCAACTGGTAGTCGCCGCTCTTGAAGGCGGTGCGGATGTCCTGGCCGGCCAGCTTCGGGTTCAACTCCTTGCTGTGTTCGCTGAACGGATCCGGCCCGCTCTCCGGGTCGATGACCTCGCCCGAGAACGCCACCAGCGCCTCGATCCTGTAGCCGTGGTCGGCGATGTACTTGCGCGTGGCCTTCTGCCAGCGCACGGCTTCCTTGCGGCTGCCCGTCACGACCATCGCCTTGGCCTGGCCATCGAGCAGCGGCGCCACGTGCCTGCGGTAGTGCTCCACCACCACCTGCACGCGCTGGGCGATGTTGTATTCGTGCAGCCGCACCCAGCCCATGATGCCCTTCATGGCCTCGGACTTGTCGACCTCGGTGGCGTCGATCGCCTGGCCCTTGTGCGCCAGCGAGAACGCCACCTTGTAGGCGGTGTAGGTCTTCAGCACGTCGAGGATGAAACCCTCCTCGATGGCCTGGCGCATCGAGTAGACGTGGAACGGCGCGGGGATGTTGTCGGGCGCCGGCGGGCGCGCGGGATCGGGTCGGGTGCCGAACAGTTGCAGCGTCTTGTCCTTGGGCGTGGCGGTGAACGCCACATAGCTGATCCCGGCGTCCTCCTGGCCCGCCTTGGCGGCCATCTGCGCGGCGAGGATGTCCTCGGTCGTCACCTCGCCGCCGTCCTGCAGCTCGGCGAGCTCCGCGGCGCTCAGCACCAGCTTCAGCTTGGCGGCGGTCTCGTTGGTCTGCGAGGAATGCGCCTCGTCGGCGATCACGGCGAAGCGCTTGTCCCTGGTGGCGGCGAGCTTGCGCACTTCCTCCAGCGCGAAGGGGAAGGTCTGGATGGTGCAGACCACGATCTTCTTGCCGGCGGCCAGCGCCTCGGCCAGTTCCTTGCTCTTGCTCGCTCCTTCGCCGGTGACCACCGCCACCACGCCCCTGGTGCGCTCGAAGGATTCGATGGCCTCGCGCAGCTGCGCGTCCAGCACCGTGCGATCCGAGATCACGATCACCGTATCGAAGACCTTGTGGTCCTCGGCATCGTGGAGGTCGGCAAGGAAGTGCGCCGTCCACGCGATCGAATTCGTCTTGCCGGAGCCGGCCGAGTGCTGGATCAGGTACTTGCCGCCGGGGCCGTCATTCGCAACGGCAGCCACCAGCTTTCGCGTGACGGTGAGTTGGTGGTAACGCGGAAAGATCCAGCCCGTCAGCTGCTTCTTCGCGTTCCTAACCGGCACCAGGTAGCGGCCGAGAATCTGCAGGAAGCTGTCGCGCTGCCAGACTTCTTTCCACAGATAATCGGTGGCGATGCCGGCCTTGGGCGGATTGCCGGCACCGCCGTCATGCCCCCGGTTGAAGGGCAGGAAGTTGGTGTCCAGCCCGGCCAGGCGCGTGGTCATCGCGGCCTCGGCGTTGCTCACCGCGAAATGCACGAGTGCCCCGCCCGGAAACGCCAGCAGCGGCTCCGGCGCGTTCTTCGGTTTGAAAGCCGGTAGCCGGTCGGTCTTGTACTGGTAGATCGCGTCCTGGAGGGATTGCATGTAGTGGCTCTTGAGCTCGCCCGTGGCGACCGGGATACCATTGACGAACAGCACCAGGTCGATGCTGTTCTCGTGGTGCAGCGAGTAATGCACCTGCCGCACCACCCGCAACCGGTTGGCCGCGTATCTGAACTGTAGGTCGGCATTCATGCCGAAAGCCGGCCTGAACTGGCACATGGCGATCGCCTGCTTCACGCCCATCACCTCGAAGCCGTGACGCAACACTTCGAGCGTGCCCTGCGCGTCCAGCGCCTTGCGCAGGCGTTCGGCAACCACCTTGGCGGCGGAGGCGCCGTTCCCCTTCTCGATCGCCTCCCAAGCCTTGGGCTGGCTGGCCTTTATCCACTCCACAACGTCATCGACGAACAGCGCCTGCGCGCGATCATAGCGGGCGTTGTCGCCGGCCTCGTACAACCAGCCGGCGGCCGCGAGATCCGCGCAGATCTCGTCCTCGAGGTGGATTTCCTTGTGGATGCTCATGCGGCCGCCGGCTCTGGTTGCGATACAAGGCCGCGCACGTCGATCTTGCCGGTGACGGCGGCGGAGATCAGGGCGGAGCGTCGCTCCAATAGGAGCCCCCTTGCGGTATTGGCTTCCAAAACTAGCTCATCGAGCCGCTGAACTTCTTGAACGATATAGCTCTCAATCGCTGATCGCTCAGATTCATCAGAGGGGACTGCAATCACCACATTTGCAAGAGCTTCGATTGTGAGCTTCGGTTGCGCTGATCCCGTCACAAATGGGCGCAAGTCAATCGTTTCGATCCGCTCAGCCCAAAAGATCAAATTCTGATCCATCGGTTTGAGGATATGGGCGTGATTGTTTACCCAGTATTTGCCGCGAACAACGAAGGCAATCGGAGTTGACCGATTTAAAAGATTTGCTCCATCCTCGGAGACCAAGACCAAGTCCTCGTCGAATATGTGCTCATCAATCCAGTCGATAATCCCCGATGCACCGTAGTAGGGGATGTCACCACTTCGGCTTCCGCGCTCCTGAGCACTGAGTGGAATACGACGTCCGTCAAGCACTTTACAGAATCGCTTGATTGCGCCAATTACCCAATGCTCCGGCACCTCTCCCAACCACTCCACCCCCGAATCCTTCATTGGCACGTTCGGGTCGAGCCCCTTCGTGACAGCCTGCGAGATCACCGCCTGGCGCTTCTCTTTCAGCAGCTCGATCAGGCGCTTCTGTGCTTCGACCAGGGCGTCGATCTTGGCGGTTTCGCGGTCGAGGAAGGCGGCGATGGCAGCTTGCTCCTCGGAGGGAACGACAGGCAGACTGACTTGAACGAAGTTCGAGTACCGAAGCTCCTGCCCGTCACGAATCAGATCAGTGGTCGATCGCAGCGCTTCAATGTACGGAGCCGACTTGAACAGATGGGCGAAGAACGGGGGATGGACGCACTTCACGGGCTTGACCATAACGTAGTGAAAGCTGGTTGATCCGCGCAGCCGCGACCATTCGAGACCTCCCTGAAAGCTGCGCATGCTGATGATGAAGTCGTTTGGTTCGACGTGCTTCAAGCTCTCCTTGCCCATGATCACCTCGACGACTCTGCGGCCTTCCATCTCAACAAAGTCCTTCTGGAATATCACTCCGTATCTTTGGGAAGCGGTCAGCATCTGGTCCGACGGCTGGGCGGGTTCGCTGCGCACCGAGAACATTCGACGACTCTGCATGACTCCCCAGTGCTCCGGCACTTCCCGCAACCACGCCACGCCCGAGTCCCTGGTACGCCGCATACCTCGGAAAGCTCATGCCTCACCCTCCGCGTGTGGGCCGGCCAGCAGGTAGAACTCGTGCAGCTTGGCCTGCAGCAGCGCCTTGTCGGGCAGCTGGGTCAGGTACTGCGCGATCAGCGCGGGTGAGGCGCTGCGGCTCATGGCGTACTCCACCACTTCGTCGTCCTTGCTGGCACACAGCAGCACCCCGATGGCGGGGTTCTCGTGCGGCTTCTTCACGTCGCGGTCCAGCGCTTCGAGGTAGAAGTTCAGCTTGCCCAGGTGCTCGGGCGCAAAGGCGGTCACTTTCAGCTCGATGGCCACCAGGCAGTTCAGGCCGCGGTGGAAGAACAGCAGATCCAGCGCGAAATCCTGGCCGCCTACCTGCAGCGGATACTCGGAGCCGATGTAGCAGAAGTCGCGCCCCAGCTCGGTGAGAAAGCGGCTCAGGTTGCGCAGCAGGCTGCGGTGCAGGTCGGCTTCGGTGTGCGGTTCCGGCAGCGCCAGGAACTCCAGCAGGTAAACATCGCGGAACTGCTGCTGCGGGTGCGGCAGCGAATCTCTCAACGCTGTCGAGAGTTTTGGCGGGTTGAGCATCGCGCGCTCGAACAGGCCGCCGTCGATCTGGCGCGCCAGTTCGCGCACCGGCCAGCGCTGTTGCACGGCCAGCCGCAGATAGAACTGGCGCTCGTCGTCGCGCTTGGCCCGGCTCAGGATGTGCAGGTGCGACGACCAGGGCAATTGTCTCGACAGCGTCGAGAGTCGTTCCGGGTCCGGGTAGGCCACGAAGAACTGCCGCATGCGCCACAGGTTCTGCGCCGAGAAGCCCCGCAGGCCCGGCTCCCGGCGGGCGATGAAGGCGGCCAGGCCGAGCACCGTGCCCTTGGCCCAGCCGTCGTCCTCGATCTTGTGGTGAAGGTACTGGCCGATGCGCCAGTACAGATCGATCAGTTCGGCGTTCACCGCCTGCGCGGCGCGCTGCCTGGCCGTTCGGATCAGGCCGACGACCTCGTCGAACGAGACTTCCAGCGCCGCGGGGGCAGCGCCACCTTGCGTACCTTCTGCGGGCGTGCGACGCGTCATGCCTGCAACCCCTCTATCATCGCCTTGATGCGATCGGTCACCTGCTTCAGGTCTGCGTCGATCTCCGCCAGTGCGCGCGGCGGCTCGAACACGTAGAAGTGCCGGTTGAACGGGATCTCGTAGCCGACCTTGGTCTTTTCATGGTCGATCCAGGCATCCGGGGCGTGCGGCAGCACCTCGCGCCGGAAGTAGGCCTCCACGTCCTCTGAGAGCGGCACGTTCTCGGTATCGCGAAGGCTGCTGTCGGGCTGCGGCTTGCCCTTGGCCTTGCCCTTCTGGCCGAGCACCACGTTGCCACTCTCGTCGCGCAGCGGGCGCTCGACCGTGATGGTGCGGTAGCCGAATTCCTCGTTCCTGAATATCCGGGAGATCGGCACCTTCTTCACCTTGCCGCCAGCGGGCGCGGCGGGCAGCGCCTCGCCGTCGATCAGCACCTGGCGGCTGGATTCCTTGCCGTCCGCGTCGAGCACGGTGACCAGACTGGCCTCGACCGCCTCACCAAACAGCCGGGTGACGGTGGCGATGTGCTCGTCGTTCATTTCCTTGCGCTTGGAGCCCAGGCTCTTGCGCATCTTCTGCCAGAAGCTGGAGGCGTCGATGAGTTGCACGAAGCCCTTGCGCTCGTCGGGCTTGCGGTTGGTGATGCACCAGATGTAGGTGCTGATGCCGGTGTTGTAGAACATGTCGGTGGGCAGCGCGACGATGGCCTCGACCAGGTCGTTCTCCAGCAGGTGCCGCCGGATCTCCGACTCCCCTGAACCAGCCCCGCCCGTGAACAGGGGCGAGCCGTTCAGCACGATGCCGATACGGCTGCCACCCTGCGCGGCCGGGCGCATCTTCGAGAGCAGGTGCAGCAGGAACAGCAGGGAGCCGTCCGACACCCGCGGCAGGCCCGGACCGAAGCGCCCGTTGTAGCCCTGCTTTTCGTATTCCTCGCGGACTGCCTTCTCGATCTTCTTCCACTCCACGCCGAAGGGCGGGTTGGAGAGCATGTAGTCGAACAGCTTGCCGAGCAGCCCGTCGTCGCTCAACGTGTTGCCCAGCACGATGTTGCTGATGTCCTGCCCGCGGATGAGCATGTCCGCCTTGCAGATGGCGTGCGACTCGGCGTTGAGCTCCTGACCGAACAGAGTCAGCCGGGCCTTGGGATTCAGCTCGAACAGGTATTCGGCGGCAACGCTCAACATGCCGCCCGTGCCCGCCGTCGGGTCATACATCGTGCGCACGACGCCGGGCCTGGTCAGCGCCTCGTTGTCCTCGATGAACAGCAGGTTGACCATCAGCCGGATCACTTCGCGCGGGGTGAAGTGCTCCCCGGCGGTCTCGTTCGAGAGCTCGGCGAACTTGCGGATCAGCTCCTCGAACACCAGGCCCATCTGGACGTTGTCCACGCGCGAGGGGTGCAGCTGGATGCCGGCGAACTTCTCGGTCACCAGGTACAGCAGACCGGCCTTGTGCAGCCGTTCCACCGTAGCCGCAAAGTCGAAGTGCTCGAAGATCGAGCGCACGTCCGGCGAGAAGCCCTGGATATAGCTCTCCAGGTTGGCGCGGATGTTGTCCTGGTCGCCCATGAGCCGGCCCATGTCCAGGGAGGACACGTTGTAGAAGTCGAGCCCGGTTTTCCGCTTCACGAAGGGCTCGAAGGCAATACCGGCCTTCCGCCTGGTGGCGTGCTCCGCCAGCGCGGCTTCCTTGGTGGGTGCGAGCACGCAGTCGAGCCGGCGGAGCACCGTGAACGGCAGGATCACGCGGCCGTATTCGCTCTGTTTGAAATCACCCCGGAGAAGATCCGCCACGGACCAGATGAGGGACGAGAGGGCTTGCTGGTTCATGCGTCGAGATGGGTTCCGGCGGTTGCGCGTGATCGCTATCGAGCCCTTGCCCCTCGGGGACAGGGGGCTGATTCGCGTAAACACGAAGAATAGCAGCCCGCCTCATGGATGCCGCGAAACGACCCGAATGGGGGTCTGCCTGCCCTCGCGCCCAGCGCGATGACGGTTCCCGGCGCGCTGGTCAGCGCCCGAGCATATCCAGCGGCACCTCGAGCGCCCGCGCCAGTGCGCGCAGCGTCTTGACCGCCCCCGTGCGCTTGCCGGTTTCGATCTGGCAGAGGTAGGCCTTGCTGATGCCGGCAGCTGCGGCAAGCGAATCCTGCGTGAGGCCGCGATGGTCACGCCAGGCTTTCACCGGATGCGCGCCCTCGTCGAACATGGCGTCTACCACTTCGCCCGGCACGCGGAAACCGTCGTCGGTCGCCTTCGCTGCATCGTAGAGCGCCGCGTCTTCGAGATCTTCCAGCGCTTCGGACAAGCGCTCGAACAGATCGATGGGAATGACGGCGAACACTCGCCTGCCATCGCGCTCGATGAATTGTACCCTGCTCACTGATAGGCCCCTCCGCGTGGCGCGACGGTGAGTACCAGCGCGTAAGGATCGATAGCCAACGCAGCGATCCTCGCCTTGATGCGAACGGCCGTGTTGCGCGGCATTCGAGCTAGCGCCTTCACGGCCTCTCGTTGGAATTCGACCCTGAACATAGCCGCAGGTTAGCTAAAAGCTAACATCAGGTCAAACATCGACAACATCGACGCCCCACCCCCGCGGCATCGCAGTACGCATACGCGCGCTACCGGACCGGCATGGCATGCCTGCCGGAAATATCGGGTTGAACAGATTGCAGAAACGAAAAAGCCGCTGAAGGCAGCGGCTTGGACGTGAGTAATGGCGGAGCGGACGGGACTCGAACCCGCGACCCCCGGCGTGACAGGCCGGTATTCTAACCGACTGAACTACCGCTCCTGGAACTCGCTCGCCGCGTGGTGGGTGGTAACGGGATCGAACCGCTGACCCCCTGCTTGTAAGGCAGGTGCTCTACCAGCTGAGCTAACCACCCCCGTGGGCGAGACGCGCATTCTACAGATCTGAACCCTTATGTCAAAAGGAAATTTCAGATTTTCCGTACCGATTCCAAGCCGCCCCGAGGAGCATGCCGGGAGCATGTTTCGGACGTCCGATGAGCTCGCCGCAGGCCGCGTGGCAGCTCATTGCCACCACAGTCAAGACGCCGTCGCCGCCGCCCTTATCAACACGCAGCGCTTCATGCCGCACACACAAGATATTGCAATTCAAAGTGCGTGCATAGGGTCATGAATGCTTCATAACTCATTGTTTTTTATTATTTTAATAATTAGTACATATTTTGATCGACCTATCCGAGTCCGCATGGAAGGCCGCGTGCAGCCCGGCACCGACATGTTGTGCACCGTTTTATCCACAGAATCTGTGCACAACTGGGCCGGGCTGATCGCCTCGCCGCATCGCTGCGCAGCGCCGGCGGCACCAGTGCGGCCCTACCCTCGAGCCGATGGAGCTTCCGACGCCAACCGCTGGCGGCGCTCCTCTTCGCTGATGTGGCGCACGTCTTCGCCGTGGACCATGTAGATGACGTACTCGGCGATGTTCTTGGCGTGATCCCCGATGCGCTCCAGCGCTCGCGCGGTCCACGCGAGTTGCAGCGCCGACGAGGTGATGCGCGGGTCCTCCATGATGTAGGTCAGCAGCTGGCGCATGCTGCCCTGGTACTCGCGGTTGACCTCGGCGTCGGCCTGCACGACCTCGAGCGCCATCGCCGCGTCCAGGCGCGCGAACGAATCCATGGCGCTGGCGCAGTTCGTGCGTACCATGTCCGCCAGGTGCGCGAGCGCGGCATGCGGCCGGTTGGGGCTGCTCAGGTCAGATTCGAGAACCGCGCGCGCCACGTGCCCGACCTGGTCACCGATGCGCTCCAGGTCCGTCACCGTCTTGATGACCGCGAATATCAGTCGCAGGTCCCCGGCGGCGGGCTGGCGGCGCACCAGGATGCGTTGGCATTCCTTGTCGAGGTGCACCTCGAGCGTGTTGACATCCACATCGCGGCGCACCACGCGCGTGGCACGCTCCTTGTCACCGCTTGCGAGCGCGGCGATCCCGTCGTCGAGTTGCGCCAGCACCAGCTGCCCCATGCCCAGCACGCTCCGGTGCAGGTTCTCGAGGTCCTCGTTGTACTGCTGCACCGTGTGCTGGCCGATTTCGTCCTTGCCCATGACCATGATCCAGCCTCCCCTGATCAGCCGAAGCGGCCAGTGATGTAGTCTTCGGTCTGCTTGCTCTTCGGGTTGGTGAACACCGTGTTGGTGTCGCCGAACTCGACCAGCTCGCCCAGGTACATGAACGCGGTGTAGTCCGAAACGCGCGCAGCCTGCTGCATGTTGTGCGTGACGATCAGGATCGAAACCTTGTCCTTGAGGCGGTTGATCAGGTCCTCGATGTTCGCGGTGGCGTTGGGATCGAGCGCCGAGGTGGGCTCGTCGAACAGCAGCAGCTCGGGCGCCGTGGCCAGCGCGCGCGCTATGCACAATCGCTGCTGCTGCCCGCCCGAGAGGTTGAAGGCCTGGTCCTGCAGGCGGTCGCTGACCTCCTCCCACAGCGAGGCGTCCTTCAGTGCCTGCTCGACCTTGTCGGCCATCGCGCTCCTGTTGCGCTCGCCACGCACGCGCAGCCCGTAGGCGATGTTCTCGAAGATGGACTTCGGGAAGGGATTGGGTTTCTGGAACACCATCCCGATGCGCATGCGCACCTCGATCGGGTCCACCGACTTGGCCAGGATGTTCACCCCGTCGGGCTGGAACACGATCTCGCCGCCATAACGGTTGCGTACCTCCCCGAGGTCGTGCATGCGGTTGAAGCAACGCAGGAAGGTCGACTTGCCGCAGCCCGAGGGGCCGATCAGCGCCGTGACCTTGTGCTCCCAGATCGGCATGGTGACGCTCCGCAGCGCCTGCACCTCGCCGTAGTGGAAATCCAGCGCACGTGCCTCGGCCTTGAGGCTCTGTCCCGGTGTGCCCGCGCCCGGGGGAAGCGATCCCGCCGTCATGTTCATGTTCCTGCTCATGCTCGCGTCGTTCATTTCGCTCACCATTTGATGCGTTTCCTGTAGCGCAGGCGCAGCCAGATCGCGGCGCCGTTCATCACCAATGTCATCACGACCAGTATCACGCCCGCGGCGGCAGCGTTCTCCTGGAACGCGGCCTGGGGGCGTGACATCCAGTTGAACATCTGGATCGGCATCACCGTGAACGGCGACTTCAGCCACTCGAAGGACACGAAGGGGAACTGCGTGCTGATCGGCGCCTCGGGAAGGAAGGCGATGAAGGTGAGCGCCCCGATCGTGATGATCGGCGCCGTCTCGCCGATGGCGCGCGCCAGCCCGATGATCACGCCGGTCAGGATGCCGCCGGTGGAGTAAGGAATGATGTGGTCGCGCACCATCTGCCAGCGCGTCGCACCGAGGGCGTAGGCGCCCTCGCGGATGCTGGACGGTATCGCGCGGATCGCCTCGCGCGTCGCCACGATGATGATCGGCAGGATCAGCAGCGCCAGCGTCAGGCCGGCCGAGAGGATGCTCTGGCCGAAATCGAGCGCGTAGACGAACAGCCCCAGCGCGAGCAGGCCGTAGATGATCGAGGGCACGCCCGCGAGGTTGTTCACGTTGATCTCGATGATCTCCGTCACCCAGTTGCGCCGGGCGTATTCCTCCAGATAGACGCCCGCCGCGACGCCCAGCGGGATCGCGGTGATCGCGGTCAGCAGCATCACCAGGCTGGAGCCCACGATGGCGCTGAGGATGCCGGCATTCTCGGCGCGCCGCGAGGGGAAGCTGGTGAAGAAATCCCAGTTCAGCCGGCCCGCGCCGTCCTGCACCAGCCCCGCCAGCAGCACTGCCAGCGTCAGCACGCCGATCATCAGGCATATCAGCCCGATGATCACGAACACCTTGTCCCACTGCTTGCCGCGCGCGACCAGGCGGCGGATCTCTTGCATGTCCTGTGTCATCAGTAGGCCTCGCGATAGCGCTTGCGTGCCAGGTGCCCGAGCACATTGAAGAACAGCGTCATCAGCACCAGCACCAGGCCGACGGCGAAGATGCTCTGGTACTCGATGCTGCCGTGCGGCAAATCACCCAACGCCACCTGCACGATGAACGCCGTGATGGTGGCGCCGGGTTCGCGCGGATCCCAGGTGAAGTTGGGCTGCTGCCCCGCCGCCACCGCGACCACCATCGTTTCGCCGATGGCGCGCGATATGCCGAGGATGTAGGCCGCGACGATGCCCGAGGTCGCCGCGGGCACCACCACGCGCAGCGCCGTCTGCAGCCGCGTGGCACCCATCGCGTAGGAACCCTCGCGCATGTGCAGCGGCACCGCGCGCATCGCGTCCTCGGCCACGGAGCTGATGTAGGGAATGATCATGATGCCGATCACCAGGCCCGGCCCGAGCATGTTGAAGCCGGGCAGGTCCGGCATGAAGTACTGCAGCGCGGGGGTGACCATGACCAGGGCAAAGTAGCCGAATACCACGGTCGGGATGCCGGCCAGCAGTTCCAGCACGGGCTTGACGATCTCGCGCGTGCGTGGCCCGGCGAACTCGCTGAGGTAGATGGCGGTGATCGTGCCCACCGGCACGGCCAGCAACAGCCCGACCGTGGTGGTCACCAGCGTGCCCGCGAGCAACGGCGCCACGCCGTAGTGCTTCTCGCTGAACATGATGGTCCACTGCGTGTCGGTGAGGAAATCGATGAGCGGAACGTGCTCGAAGAAGGCCGCGGACTCGGCCACGAGGATGAACACGATGGCTACCGTGACCGCCACCGCGCTGAAGGCGGCGAGAAACAGCACGCCCTCGATCAGCCGCTCGCTGACATGCCGGAGCGGGCGGTGCGCGAAGCGGTTGCCAGGGTTTGTCACTGCCGCCGCTGGCGCGGCGCTGTTAGGAGTCATGGCATGGATCCGTTGGGAATGGGTGGTCGGGAATGCCGTGAAAAAAACGGGGTGGTGGCGGCCGAGCGCCACGCACCACCCCGAACTTCCTCAGGGGGACCGATCAGAGCTTGCCTTCGCGGGCCAGCAGTTCCTCGACCTTCAGGCCGACTTCCGACTTGCCGCCGAATCCGGTGCCGAGCTTGCCTTCGTTGAAGTTCTTCAGGGCCAGTTCGTAGGCCACTGCCGGCAGGTCGACGAAGCCCACTTCACGCGTCAGCGCACCACCTTCCTGCAGGTAGAACTCCACGAACTTGCGCACTTCCGGGCGCTGCACCGACTTCTCCTTCACGTAGATGAAGATCGGGCGCGACAACGGGGTGTAGGTGCCGTCGTTCACCGACGCGATCGAGGGCAGCACACCCGTCGAACCGCCGGACGCCACGATCGGCACCGCGCGCAGCGTGTCCTTGTTCTCCTCGTAGTACGCCAGGCCGAAATAGCCGAGCGCGCCCTTGTCGCGCGAGACGAACTGCACGGTGACGTTGTCGTCCTCGCTGGCCTGGTAATCGCCGCGCGAGGACTTGGCAACACCCACCACCGCCTCGGTGAAGTAGTCGAAGGTACCCGAGTCGGCGCCGGCGCCGGCGAGCTTCAGCGGCAGGTCGGGGAAGCTGTCACGGACCTGCTTCCAGCTGGTGATCTTGCCCGCCGCGGCGGGCTCCCACATCTTCTTCAGTTCCTCGATCGTCAGGTGGTCGACGAAGTCGTTGTTCTTGCTGACCACGACCGTGAGGGCGTCATAGGCGATCGGCAGTTCGAAATACTTCACGCCGGCCTGGGCGCAGAGCACCATCTCTTCCTTCAGGATCGGGCGCGAGGCGTTGGAGATATCGGTCTCGCCGCGGCAGAAGCGCTTGAAGCCGCCGCCCGTGCCGGAAATGCCGACCGTCACGCGCGCGCCGCCCGCAGCCTGATATTCCTCGGCCACCGCCTCGGTGATCGGGTAGACGGTGCTGGAACCGTCGATCTCGATCACGCCCGCCGCGCCGGCCTGCTGCGACAGGAATCCGCCGCACAGCGCCGCGACGCCGATGGCCGCCTTCAAGGATCCGGAAATCTTCTTCATCACATGTACTCCACTGGTATTTGGAACGTGCCGTCGCGAATCCGGCGCCGCCCGCTCGCGCGGGCGGCGCCGGGCGCATCAGAACTTGGCTTCGAGATCGACGTGCAGGGTGTCCGCGTCCACGCCCTTCAGCTTCTGGCTGCTCACGGCGTCGGATTCGGCCATGAAATAGGTTGCGCCGATCGAGAAGTTTTTCATGAAGTCGTACTTCAGCTTCAGCTTGTGACCGCTGGAGTTCGTGTAACCCACCGCGAAATCGGAATCCGTGAAGCCACCCACGACGCCATTGGCATCCACGTCGCGGTAGTTGTAGTCGAACGCCACGCCCGCGATGTTGGTGCGCAGGCCGAACAGGTACGCCGTGTCCTCGTCGCTGTCGTCGATCGTGGTCGCGGCCATGTCGCGCGCCTCGTAGTTCTGCACGTACTGGCCGTACAGCGACAGCGGCAGCGGCAGTCCGATCACGTCGAGCTGGGTGAAGATTTCGCCCAGGCCGAACTTGTCGGTGGTGTTGCCGTTGGCACGGAACGAGGAGGTCGAGCCGTACTTGTCGTTGTTGAAGTCGTAGACGCTGGCGCCGAGGGTCCAGCGCGCGGAATCGCTCACGTCGAAGGCAACGCCGCCCTGCAACTGGTACAACGCGAGGTCGTTCTCGATCTCGAAGCCTTCGCTGTCGACGGCATCCTTCAGCACGTAGTAGCCGCCGCTGCCGAAGAACGTGGTGGTGCCGCTCTTCTTCGTGTAGCCGGCCGCCACGCCCTCGGGGTTGATGTCACCGTCCCAGATCACGTCGCCCATCGCCATCCACGGCTGCTTCATCTTGCCCGCGAAGGTCTTCAGGCCGGGTACGGCGACCGGGACGTAACTGATGTAGGCAAGATCCAGCCACACCGCTTTCTTGTCGAAGTAGTTGTCCATGTTCTCGTTGGTCGCGCGGCGGTCGGCGCCGTTGCCGCTCGCGACCTGGATGCCGGTTTCCACTTCGGGATTGATCTTGGTGAACGCACCGAGACGGGCACGGATGCGCTGGCGGTCCTTGTTGCGGCTGCCGGTGAAGTCGGGCTCGCCGTCGACATCGATCGTTTCCTGGCGCACGCGCATATCACCCGTGAGCTTCGTGCTCTCGGCCCAGCCGGCTGCCTGACGGAATGCGACGAAATCCTTCTCCTTGACCACGTTCTTCGCCGCGTGCTTCTCCTTGCGAGCCTCGCGCGCCAGGTCAGCACTCAACTCGGCGTGCTGCGCCGCCGTGATCGAGCCATTTGCCTTGAGCATGTCGAGCAGCTTCGCATCGACCGAACCGGCATTGGCCTGGGCGGCCCCCGCGAGAATCAAACCTCCGCATACAACTGCTTTCGATAAACGCATTCTCTGTCTCCTTGCTGTGATGGACTGGGTTCCCCCTGTGAGCGAGGGAGTGAGCTTTGCTGCCCAGGGCGAGGCTGCCGGCGATGGCTGCCGCGACGGGGGCATTCTCTGTTTGACGTGTGACAGAATCGTGACATCGGCGCGGCGACGCAACCGCAACGGCACCGCTGCGTGTAACGCAATTGACACAATCACGGCACCGCAGCCGTCGCGGGAATCGCCGAGGGCGCAATGGACAGTGCGGCGGGGAACGGCTCGGGCGCGCCGACGCGCCAACGGCGCGCGGTCGGGTTCAGACGACCAGGGTGACGGGATCCACGCCGAAGGAGCCGGGCTCCAGGCTGGTGGCGATCTCGAGCGGCTTGCCGTCCTGGTCGTGCGTGACCGTGAGCAGGTCGAGCGGGCGCGGCGAGGCATGGGGTTTCTTGTCGCGATCCAGCACCATCAGCAGCTGCGGACGCAGGCGGCGCGTGCGGTAACCCGCCGTCGCCACGCCCACCTCGCCGTTGCTGAGCTCGACCAGCGTGCCCGCCGGGTAGATGCCGATGGCCTGGATGAACTCCTCGACCAGCTCGGCGTCGAAATCGATGTCGCGCCAGGCGTAGAGCTGCTTCACCGCGTGGCTCGGCGACATCGGCGCTGCGTAGGGACGGCGGCTGGTGATGGCGTCGTAGCAGTCGACGATCGCGGCGATGCGCCCGAAGACCGGGATGTCGTTGCCGCCGATGCCGCGCGGATAGCCGTGCCCCCCGTGCCGTTCATGGTGAAACTCCACCATGTCGGTGATGCTGCGGCTGAGGATGCCGGTTCCGTCCAGCATCTGCAGCCCGAATTCCACGTGCGACTTGATCAGCTGGAATTCGCCCGGCGTCAGGCGCTCGCGCTTGAGCAGCAGGGCCTCGGGCACCTTCAGCTTGCCCACGTCCAGCAGCAGCGCGCCGACGGCGAGCCGCTGCAGGTCGACGCGCGGCAGGCCGAGCTGGCGCCCCAGCGCCACTGCCCACACCGAGGCGCCGGCGGAATGGCCCCAGGTGTAGCTCTGTTCGTCCTTGCTGCACGCCAGCCAGACGCAGGCGTCGGGGTTGCGGATCACGCTCTCGACCATCGGGTTGACGACCTCGCGCACGCCCGCGACGTCGAGCCTGCCACCGGCGCGGTACGCCTCCATCATCTGCCGGTACGCGCGCAGCACCTCGGCATACACCGGCCTGGCCACCGCCAGCTCCTCGCCAAAGGAGCTGGCGTCCTCGAAGGGCTTCAGCTTGCGGTGCGGGAACATCTCGGCGATGGCGGTGGCACTGCGCTGGCGGAACTTGATCGTCTCGAGCGCCGCCTCCTGCGGCAACGGTATCGTCGCCCCCTTCAGACCCGCCGCACCCACCACGCGGCTGTTGCGCCGGCCCGCGCCGAGCCGGCAGCGATAGACATCCACATAGACGAACCTGCAATACTTCTCGACTTCGTCGATATCCGCCTGGCTGGTGATGTAGAAGCCTTCGACCAGGAACGGGGTCTCGATCCAGGGACGATCGAGCGCGGTGACGAACATGCCGATCTCGAGATCGGTGACGGCGGTGGGAACGGCGTGCAGTTGTGACATCTGGCGGTCCGAGGGTCATTGCCGACCCCTCCCGCACCACAGACGATGCGAGCCGGCCCGGCGGCGGCTTTGACCCCCGTCAGTCTAGTCGACGGATTGGCGGTTCGCCTCGTCGCCCCCCTGCTGCGCGCGGCGGTTGTGCCTCTCCTCGAGGAATTCCAGGCGCAGCGTCAGCAGCCAGAGGGAGCTGCGCGACTCCTCCACCGACTCGCGGCGCCAGGCATAGGAGGGCTCGATCTCGAAGAAGATCCAGGGCCGCAGGAAGTTGCGCCGGTACTGCACGCCGAGGGCGTAGCTCCGGGTCAGATACTCGGGATCGGTTTCCCCGGCGATGGCGCCGAAGTAGCTCAAGGCGTCCTTCTCGCTGAGACGCAACTGGTAGCTGAGCCGCGTGCCCCACTCCACGCCGTCGGTCTCCTCGCCGTACTCCGCCCGGTTGGTCCAACGCACGATGCGGTCGCGGGATATCAGGTAGTCGAGATCGCCGCGCGTGGTGGTGCCGAAACCGTCCCCCTCCTTGAAGTGGAAGCGCTGGGTGTACTGCACGCGCCAGTCGTCACCGATGGGCTGGGTGTAGCGGTAGCGCACGCTCGACTTGAAATCGAGCGAGGAATTGGTGCCGACCGTGAACCACAGGCGCGATCTGCTCCGCTCGCGCACCCGGAACTGCAGGCCGACGTCGTCGTCGTTGCCGGCCGAATTCGGAATCACTTCCTGGCGTTCCTCGTCCTCTTCGGAGAAGACCAGGCTGAGGCGCTCGTCGAGGCGCGGCAGATCGACCTTGCCGCGCAGGCGCACCTTGTAGTCCTCGCCGTCCTCCTGGTTCCACTCGTACTCGGTGCGCAAGCGCAGCACCGAGTCGGCGGACTCCATGTCAGAGGTCACCGTGCCGAAGAAGGAATCCAGCCATACGGCCAGCGCGTCGGTACGCGAGGTCACGAAGTCGTAGGAATCATCGACCCAGGTCTCCGTGCCCGCCCCCGCCTCCCCGGGTTCGCAGCCCTGCGAAGGCTCGCAGCGAGGCACGCCGACCTCGATGTCGCCTGCGGCGCGCGTCGCGCTCGCAGCGACGCACAGCAGGAGCAGGGACAGGAACCGGAGCAGGCAGCACACCGTCTGCCGCCGCATGGCGCCGGGCCCGGGCACGTGGACGGGCCACACCGCTGGCATGCCCTTCAACTCCCGGCGTGCGCCGCGTAGAAGGAACAGAACACGTCGATGAAGCGCGCGAGATCCTCGCGCGCCAGCCGGTTGATCCCCGCGGCCGCCTTGCGCCCGCCGCCGGTGGGGAACTGCCGGCAGACCTCGTCGGCACCGGTGCGGTTGGCGAGCGGCGCGCGCACGCTGACCAGCAGATCGCCGCCGCCGATCTCGGTGAGCACCGCGTGCGCGCGCGCCGGATGCAGGTTCACCAGGTCATTGCTGTAGACGCCGCTCACGCGCCGCGCCCAGGGCTCGTCGGGCAGCAGGAACACCGCCGCGCTCGCACTCTCGTGCATCGGTTTCAGGGCCGCCGCCATGCCCATGTCGCCGTGAAAGCCCTCCTCGAGCCTGCCGAAGGTCTCACGGTCCCCGGCGATGAAGGCGAGCGGATCCGCGTAGGGGCGCAGGCGCCGGAACAGATCGGCCGGCGCGAAGTGCAGGTCCTCGATGCTCGGGCCGTAACCGTTGTAGTTGATGTAGTTGCCGAGGTTCTCGGCCGCCGCGAGCGCCTCGCCGTCCAGCCCAATCTGCGCCGCCAGGCGCCGTGCGCTCTCGCCCAGGTTGTCGCCGAAGGCGCCGACCACTGCCCAGCGCGCGTGCGCGCCCTTCAGGTGGCCGTTCACCAGCAGGCTGGTGCAGACCTCCGGCGCGGTGTTGATGATGGCCTGCAATCCCGCATGTTCGGGTATTTCGCCCGGGATGTGATGGTCCACGTAGAACACGCTGGCGCCCGCGGCGAGCAGGCGGTCGAGATCGGCGCGGTTCTTCTCCATGGCGACGTCGAGCACCGTGACGCGGTCGCCCGCGCCGGCCCGCACCTGGCGCAGCAGGTCGATGTCGCGCTTGACCCCGGTGACCAGCTCGCTGTCGCGCGGGCTGCTCAGCTGCAGCTGCAGCAGCGCGCAGATGCCGTCGGCATCGCCATTGAATACATCGACGTATCGCATCGGGAATCCTTCCTCCAGGCAGCAGCAGTTCGATCGGCCGGCGCGGCGGCGCGCGCGAGGCGCAGCTCCCTCAGCCGGACTTCACCGGCGCCAGCATCTTCAGTCGCGGACGCTGTCCGGCGGCGCGTTCGTTCAGCCGCTCGCCCAGCGCATCGGCGCACGGATAGCGGTCGTCGAAACCGCGCACCACGCGGGCGAATATGTCGCGCACCCGGTTGCAATCATAGTCGACGCAGGCCTCGCGCAGTTCCTCGAGCACGCGCTCGAGCTCGACCCACGGCAGGCATTCCTCGACCGCGCGCAGGATCATCGGATGCCCGGTGGCGCCGACGCTGCCCTCGGACAGCAGCTCCTCGCGCAGCTTCTCGCCGGGACGCAGGCCAGTGATGCGGATCTCGATGTCCCCGCCCGGATTGGCCTCGTCGCGCACTTCCTTGCCGGCCAGGTGGATCATGCGCCGGGCGAGGTCGTGGATGCGCACGCGCGCGCCCATGTCGAGCACGAACACGTCGCCTCCGCTGCCCATCGCACTCGCCTGCAGCACCAGCTGCGCGGCTTCCGGGATGGTCATGAAATAACGCTCGGCCTCGGCGTGCGTGACCGTCACCGGTCCGCCCGCGGCGATCTGCTCCTGGAACAGCGGCACCACCGAGCCGGAACTGCCGATCACGTTGCCGAAACGCACGATCACGTAGCGCGTGCCGCCGGCGTTCGCGGCGGCCAGCGACTGCATCACCATCTCGGCAACGCGCTTGCTGGCGCCCATGACGTTGGTCGGCCGCACGGCCTTGTCGGTGGAGACCAGCACGAAGGTGCGCACCTTGGCCTCGGCCGCCGCGCGCGCCACCGTGAGTGTACCCATCACGTTGTTGCGCACGCCTTCGATGACGTTGTGCTCGACCAGCGGCACGTGCTTGTACGCCGCCGCGTGATAGACGGTCTGGACCTGGAAGCCCTCGAGCAGCAGGCGCATGCGCGCGTGGTCCTGCACCGAGCCCAGCAGCGCGACGATGCGCGTGGCAAGCCCCTCGCGCGCGGCCACCTCGAGCAGCTCGCGCTCGATGTTGTAGAGCGCGAACTCGCTGGCATCGACGAGCAACAGTTCCGCGGGCGATTCGGCGAGGATCTGGCGGCACAGCTCGGAGCCGATCGAGCCGCCGGCGCCGGTGACCATCACCCGCTTGCCCGCGATGCAGACCGCGAGCAGGTCGGGACGCGGCGGCACCGGCTCGCGCCCGAGCAGGTCCTCGAGCGTGATCTCCTGCACTTCGCTGATGTCGGCGCGCCCGCGCACGAGGTCCTCGAACCGCGGGATCGTGCGCACGTGCACGGCGAGCTCGGTCAGTGCCTGGGTGATCTCGCGCCTGCGATCGGCGCCGATCGATGCCATGGCCAGGAAGATCTCGGCGATCCCGTAGTGGCGGATCTGGCCAGGCAGCTGGTCGAGCCCGATCACCGGCACGTCGTTGATCACCCGGCCCCGCAGCGCGGGGTTGTCATCGATGAACAGCACCGGGTCGAACTGCTCGCCGTGCAGCAGCGCGGTCAGCAGCTGCCGGCCCGCGGAACCCGCGCCGTAGATGGCAATGCGACGGGCACTGCGCTGGCGGCGATGCCGGTACCAGGAACGCAGCAACAGGCGCGAGCCGCCCACGCAGATCAGCATGAGGCACCAGTAGATCATCGGCAGCGAGCGCGGCACCTCGGTGCGCGTCAGCAGCAGGAACAGCGCCAGCAACAGTGCCGAGATGGTGACGCCCTTGACGATGGCGACGATGGCCTCGTGCCCCATGAACCGCACGATCGCGCGGTAGAGGCCCAGACGCAGGAACACCACCGCGGAGACCAGCACCGTGGCGGCACAGACCAGCAGTTCGCTGGAGCCGATCTCCACTTGCAGCGTGCCATAGCGCAGCGTGGTCGCGATGAACAGGGCCACCGGGATGGAGACGAGATCGACCAGCAGCAACAGTGCCTGCTTCACGTTGTGGGGGAGCACGACGAAGCGTTCATACAGCAGCGTGATGAACCCGCTACTGGCCCGAGCGGCTTCGCGCAACATGCGGAACAACAGATTCATCGCGCTTCTCTCGCCACGCCCCACCCATGCCTCTTGTTCTCGACGGCACCGGGAATGCTAACGCAAATGGGCACCGGCATGGCGCGAAGCGGCACCCTCAATCGTGCCCACTATTTCACTGGACGCCGGGACGATCCCCCGGCGGACGCGCGCCCATCGCGCAGCAACACCGCAAGCACGCCCAGGCAGACTGGAACGTAGGCGACCAGCACGCAAACCAGGCCCAAACGGGGCATCCGGTGTGCAAGCCATGCCAGCGGCAGCAGCCAGCACAGGTTCAGCGCGATGCAGCCCAGCGTCACCGGGCGGTGCGCGCCGCAGCGCCGCGCCAGCCGCTGGTAGGCATGATCGCGGTGCGCCCGCAGCAGGGGTTCGCGCCGCCATGCCCGGTGCAGCAGCGTCAGCGTGGCATCGGCGAGGAAAGCGGCCCACAGGATTGCCCACACGGCCAGCGAGAGCTCGCCGCGCGCCACCGTCACCGCCGTGGCGGCACCGAGGAGAAGGCCGAGCGGCTGGCTGCCGGTGTCGCCCATGAAGATGCGCGCCGGAGGCCAGTTCAACGCCAGGAAGCCCGATGCCGCCCCCGCGATGCCGCCGAGCAGCAGCGCCGAGTCGCCCGCACCGGCGCCGAGCACGACCAGCCAGGCCGCCGCCCCGGCCATGAACACGGCCTGGGACGCGGCGAGACCGTCGATCCCGTCCATGAAATTGAAGGCGTTGTTCAGCCAGACGAGCGCGAGCAGGCCCGGCGGCAGTAGCAGCAGCCCCGCACCCCCGAGCCCGATGCCGGCCACCGTCAGCGCGCAGACCATCACGGCCGCCGCCGCACCGAACTGGCCCAGCAGCCGCGGGAGCACCGGCAGGGCCCGCCGGTCATCGGCGTATCCCAGCGCCGCCATGAGCAGCGCGAGGCCGAGCACCAGCAGCCACTCCGCGTGCACCGCGCCACCGGCCATGGTCGCGACGAGCGCCGCGACGCCGCCGGCCACGATGCCCGCGCCGCCGCCGGTCGGCGTGGCGACGGCATGCGAACTGCGCGCGCCCGGCACGTCCAGGTGTCCGGCGCGCAGCGCCCAGCGGCAATAGCACCAGGTCACGCACCACGCCACCGCGAAGGCGGTCGCAGCCACGGCAAGAGCGCGCATCAGCGCTCCTCCCTCATGCGCGCTCCCCATCCGGCATGGCCGGTGCCAGTGCGGTTTCCAGGCTGAGCGCGGGAGTCCAGCCGAGCGCGCGCAGGCGCTGATCGGGCTCCACCGCCCAGTCGGCCAGGCCGCGTGGCAGGGCCAGGCGAGACCCGAGCACGGGCAGCCGCCCGAGCCGCGCCGCCGCGGCCAGCGCCAGCGCGAACGGACCCGCCGGGACGCGCCACCCGCCGCCGCCCCGACCCGCGAGCCGGTGCATCGCGCGCGCAACGCGATCCAGCGGATAGCGCTCGCCATCGCTCACCGTGAATATGTTGCCGCTGATGGTCGGATGCGCGCCCAGCAGTGCGAGCGCGTGCACGAGGTCGGGCAGCGCGATCATCGGCGTGTTGCCCACGGGCGGCAGGTCGGGCAGCCAGCCCTTCTGCGCGAGAGCGCGCAGCGTGGCGAGCCGCCCCTTCATCGCGCCACCGTAGACCAGCGCCGGGCGCACGATCGTCACGCGCATGCGCCAGTCGCGCTCGGCGCCGAGCAGGCCCAGCTCGGCCAAGCGCTTCGAGCGCGCGTAGGCCTCGCCGCGCGCGCCACGCGCCCCCGGATCGCAGGCGCCCGCGTACAGGCTGCTGAGATAGACGAAATGCACGACCCCGGCCGCTTCTGCCGCGCGCGCGAGCGCCAGCGTGGCATCGCAGTTGATGCGCTCGAGCGCGAGCGCATCGGCGCCGCGGTGCGCGATGCCTGCCAGGTGGAATACCACCTCGGCGTCACGACACACCTGCGCAGCCACGTGTCCGGCCGCGGCATCCTCGAGTTCCAGCGCGATGCACGGCGTCGCCGTCACGGTGGCCGGATCGCGCGCCGTGGCGCGCACGCACCAACCCTGCCCCTGCAGTGCGCGACACAACGCCGAGCCGATGTAACCGCCGCCCCCGGTGACCAGCGCGATACGGCTCATCGGCGGCGGCCTGCCGGCAGACGCACCGGGCACGCTGCGGGAGCAGAAAAAAAAGGAAGGGGCGCCCGCGGGCGCCCCCGGCGATGCCCTGGCGAGCGCTCAGAGCGACACTTGCGAGCGCAACTGCTCCAGCATCTTGTCACCGATACCCTTGACATTGACCAGCTCATCCACGGACTTGAACGGACCGTGCTCGCTGCGATATGCCACGATCGCCTCGGCCTTCTTGATGCCCACGCCGCGCAGCGACCCGGCGAGCGTGGCGACATCCGCGGTGTTGATGTTGACCTGCTGGCTGGCCTGCTGCACCGGCGCGCCGCCCGTGCCGGCTTGCTCCGCGGCGGCGTGAGCCGCCGGCAGCACGAGCAGCGAGAGCCCCAGCACCGATGCCTTCAGAACGTCTGCGAGTTTCATTGGAATCCTCCTTGATTGTCGGGACATGACACGGTGCATCCGTTGCACCGTGAACAAACGCTAGCATGCCCATTCAGGAGAATCTGTAGGAAATGTCGGACAGAATCGCGTCCAGCGCCGCGCCCGGATCGGGGGCACCGGTGATCGGGCGCCCCACCACCAGGTAATCGCTGCCCGCCGCCAGCGCCTCGGCCGGCGTCAGCGTGCGGCGCTGGTCGTCGGGGGCGGCGCTGGCCGGCCGGATGCCGGGCGTGACCAGCACCGGCGCGGCACCGAAACGGCTGCGCAGCAGCGGCGCCTCGCGCGCCGAGCAGACCACGCCATCGAGCCCGCACCCGAGCGCGAGCCCCGCCAGACGCAGCACCTGCTGCTCCAGCCCGCCGTTCACCCCGGTTTCCGCGAGCTCGTCGGCCTCCATGCTGGTGAGCACTGTGACGGCGATCAGCAGCGGCCGCGGCCCCGGCAGCGATTCGAGCGCGGCGCGCGCGCCCTGCATCATGCGCCGGCCGCCGCCGGCGTGCACGTTCACCATCCACACGCCCAGCTCCGCGGCCGCGCGCACCGCGCCGGCAACCGTGTTGGGTATGTCATGGAACTTGAGATCCAGGAACACCTCGAAGCCGCGCGCGACCAGGCTGCGCACCAGCTCCGGGCCTGCGGCCGTGAACAGTTCCTTGCCGACCTTGAGCCGGCAGCGGCGCGGATCGAGCCGCCCGGCCATCGCCAGCGCCGCCGCCGCGGTGGCGTAGTCCAGTGCCACGACGATGCGCGGCCCGGCGTCGGCGCTGCGATCGGGGGAACCGGATGGAGATTGCATGCGAGACCTCGAAAACGCCGCCCGCGTCGCCGCGCCAGCGCCGGTGATGGATGGAGACGACGTGCTCAGCGCGTTGCCGCAGTTGCCGCCGGTGGCGCCACGACCGCCGGCGCTGCGGGCGCGCGCCGCGAGCGCGAGAGGGCGCGCTGCGCTCGCCAGATCGCCACGCTGCCCGCGAACAGCCCGCACAGCCCGCCCGCGACGAAAGCCGCGATCAACCACACCGATAGCGCGGCAGGCTCCAGGCGGGCGAACACCAGGTCCAGCGTCACCGGCTCGCTGTTGGCGAGGGAAAACAGGAAGGCCCACAAGCCGACGCCCAGCACCGGCACCAGCAGCAGCAAACGCTCGAGACGTTTCATCACCGGCGTCTCAGCCGCTGATTTCCTGGTCGGCATTGAGATTCACGCGCTCGCGCATCTCCTTGCCCGGCTTGAAGTAGGGAACGTACTTGCCCAGCAGGTCGACCGCATCGCCGGTCTTGGGGTTGCGCCCGCGCCGGGGCTCGCGATAGTGGAGCGAGAAACTGCCGAAGCCGCGGATCTCGATACGATCCCCCGTCGACAGACTCTGCGCCATGTATTCGATGATCATCTTGACGGCCAGTTCGACGTCCTTCGGCGACAGCTGCTTCTGCTGCGTCGCGATGCGTTCGATGAGCTCTGACTTCGTCATGTTCAACCCGCTGTTTTTATTGCAAAAAGCAGACAGCCAGAATAATAGGCCAGATCGGGTCTCGCGTCTAACGCACGGGGCTGGCCGCACCCGCGGCAGGCCGGAAACGAGAGCGGGGCCCATGGGCCCCGCTTCGTACGGCGTGTTACTTGCGTTCCATCTGGGCCTTGATCAGGTCCCCGATGGTGGTGGCAGGCGCCGCCTCGGACTCTTCCTTGAGCGCCTTGATGGCCTCCTTCTCGTCCTGCACATCCTTCGACTTGACCGAAAGCCCGATCACGCGGTTCTTGCGATCCACGTTGATGATCTTCGCTTCCACCGAGTCGCCGATCTTCAGCACGTTGCGCGCATCCTCGATCTTGTCGCGGCTGATCTCGGAGGCCTTCAGCGTGCCCTGCACGTCCGCGGCCAGCTCGATCAACGCGCCCTTGGCATCGATCTCCACGACCTTTCCGGTCACGATCGAGCCCTTGTCGTTGATGGCGACGAAGTTGTTGAAGGGATCGTCCTCGAGCTGCTTGATGCCGAGCGAAATGCGCTCGCGCTCGGGGTCGATCGACAGGATGACGGTGGTGACGTCATCGCCCTTCTTGTACGCGCGCACCGCTTCCTCGCCCGTTTCGTGCCAGGAGATGTCGGACAGGTGCACCAGGCCATCGATGTTGCCGTCGAGGCCGATGAACAGGCCGAAGTCGGTGATCGACTTGATCTTGCCGCTGATGCGCTCGCCCTTGGTGTGGGTCGAGGCAAACGCATCCCACGGGTTCTCGGAGCACTGTTTCATGCCGAGCGAGATGCGGCGACGTTCCTCGTCGATGTCGAGGATCATCACGTCCACCTCGTCGCCGACCTGCACCACCTTCGAGGGATGGATGTTCTTGTTGGTCCAGTCCATCTCCGAGACGTGCACCAGGCCTTCCACGCCCTGCTCGAGCTCCGCGAAGCAGCCGTAGTCGGTGAGGTTGGTGACGCGCGCCTTCACGCGGGCGTTCTCGGGGTAGCGGGCCTTGATGTTGACCCACGGATCGGAGCCCAGCTGCTTCAGGCCGAGCGAGACGCGGTTCGTCTCGCGGTCGAACTTGAGCACCTTCACGTCGATCTCGTCGCCCACCTTCACCACTTCGCTCGGGTGCTTGATGCGACGCCATGCCATGTCGGTGATGTGCAGCAGGCCGTCCACGCCGCCGAGATCCACGAAGGCGCCGTAGTCGGTGAGGTTCTTGACCACGCCCTTCAGCGTTGCGCCTTCCTGCAGGTTCGCCAGCAACGATTCGCGCTCGGCGCTGTTCGCCTGCTCGAGCACGGCGCGGCGCGAAACCACGATGTTGTTGCGCTTCTGGTCGAGCTTGATGACCTTGAAATCCAGCGTCTGGCCTTCGAGATGCGCGGTGTCGCGCACCGGACGCACGTCGACCAGCGAACCCGGCAGGAACGCGCGGATGCCCTGGATGTCGACCGTGAAGCCGCCCTTGACCTTGCCGTTGATCGCGCCGCGCACCACTTCGCTGTTCTCGAAGGAGCCCTCGAGGGCCTTCCAGGTCTCGGCACGGCGAGCCTTTTCGCGCGACAGGCGGGTTTCGCCGTTGCCGTCCTCGATGGCTTCGAGCGCGACGTACACCTCGTCGCCGATCTCGAGGTGGAATTCACCGTTGTCGTCGAGGAACTGGACGCGCGGGATCACGCCCTCGGACTTCAGTCCGGCATGCACGGTGACCCACTCGTTGTCGATGTCGATGACCACGCCGGTGATGATGGAGCCGACGTCCATCTCGACGGTCTTAAGGCTCTCTTCGAAAAGCTGCGCAAAATTCTCGGTCATTGGAATATCCTGCAGCGGACTTGCCGCTCGTATGGTCTTGCCCTCGCCCCAGCCGGCTCAGGGTCAAAATAAAAAAACCAGCGGCCGGGATGCTGGACAGAAATCCCCGGCAACTGGAGCCGTGCGCGGCGCCACAGGGTATGACGCCGCCGCATCCGGGGCTTCAGAGCATGCCCCGTTCCTTCACTTCGGCCATCAGGAGCTCGAAGACTTCCTGGATGCCCATCCCCGTGGTATCGACCGTCACCGCATCGGGCGCCGCCCTGAGCGGCGCCACGGAACGCTCGGTATCGCGCCGGTCGCGCGCTTCGATGTCTGCCACGAGGCGCGGCAGGCTAACAGCTTCTCCCTTATCTTTCAACTGCTTATACCGGCGCCGGGCGCGCTCGTCGGCGCTCGCGGTCAGGAACACCTTGAACTGCGCCTCCGGGAACACCACGGTGCCCATGTCGCGCCCGTCCGCCACCAGCCCGGGACGGATCTTGAACGCGCGCTGGCGCCGCAGCAGCGAGGCGCGCACCGCGGGCACCGCGGCAACCTCGGAGGCGAGCGCGCCCACCTCCTCGCTGCGCAACAGCTGGCTCACGTCCTCGCCCTCGAGGATCACGCGCGCCTCGGCGGTGTCCTCGCCGGGGCGAAACTGCACATCGAGGTGCCCGGCCAGCACGTCGAGCGCGGCGTGGTTGTCCAGCCGCACGCCGTGGTTGCGCGCGGCCAGCCCGACCAGGCGGTACATGGCACCGCTGTCGAGCAGGTTCCAGCCCAGTTCGCGGGCCAGCAACCGGCACACGGTGCCCTTGCCCGAGCCGCTCGGCCCGTCGACGGCGATGACCGGAATGTCTTCTTCGGTAATCATTTCTATCCTTGGTCTGCGACGCGCGGACGCTCAGGCGCCCGTCGCTTTATGAATGACGGTCAGTCCGGCCGCCGCCGCGAGTTCGCGAAAGCCCGGAAACGAGGTGGCGACGTTGGCGCAGTCGAGGATCTCGATCGGGGCGCCGGCGCGCAGCGAGGCAACCGCGAAGGCCATCGCGATACGATGGTCGCCGCGGCTATCGATGGTGCCGCCGCCGATCGCCCCGCCCCGGATGCGGATGCCGTCGGGCAGCGTTTCGTGCTGCACGCCCAGCGCCTCGAATCCGCGCGCCATCGCATCGATGCGGTCGCTTTCCTTGACCCGCAGTTCCTCGGCGCCGCGCAGCACCGTCTCGCCCTCGGCGCAGGCCGCGGCGATGAACAGCGCCGGGAACTCGTCGATCGCCAGCGGCACCTGCTCCAGCGGAATCTCGATGCCGCGCAACGGCGCGGCACGCACGCGCAGGTCCGCGACCGGCTCGCCGCCGGACTCGCGCGGCTCGAGGAGCTCGATGCTCGCGCCCATCGCCCGCAGGATGTTGATCACGCCGGTGCGCGTCGGGTTGACGCCCACGTTTTTCAGCAGCAGCTCCGAACCCGGCGTGATGGCCGCCGCGACCAGGAAAAAGGCCGCCGAGGAGATGTCCGCCGGCACATCGACGCGCGTCGCGCGCAGGCTCTGGCCGCCGACCAGTTCCACGCGCGCGCCGTCGCGCAGCACCGGGTAGCCGAAGCCGCTCAGCATGCGCTCGGTATGGTCGCGGGTTGGCGCCGGCTCGATCACGCGCGTGGTGCCCGCGGCATAGAGCCCCGCCAGCAGCACCGCGGACTTGACCTGCGCGCTGGCCACCGGCATGTGGTACTCGATGCCGTGCAGCGCGCGCCCGCCGCGCAGCACGAGCGGCGGGCGTCCGTTGGCGGCGGTCTCGATCTGCGCGCCCATCCGGCGCAGCGGATCGGCCACGCGCGCCATCGGGCGGCGCGTCAGCGATTCGTCCCCGCTCAGGCAGACGTCGAAGCGCTGCGCCGACAACAGGCCAGCCAGCAGCCGCATCGAGGTGCCGGAATTGCCGAGATAGAGCGCGGCCGCGGGCGCGCGCAGGCCGTGCATGCCCACGCCCTCGATGCGCACGCGCCCCTGCTCGGGCCCCTCGATGCGCACGCCCATGGCACGGAAGGCCGCCAGCGTCGCGAGGCTGTCCTCGCCCTCGAGGAAACCGCTGACCTCGGTGGTGCCCTCGGCCAGCGAGCCCAGCATGATCGAGCGGTGCGAGATCGACTTGTCGCCGGGCACGCGCAGCTCGCCGCGCAGCACGGCGCCGCCGCTCGCGATGTAATCGATTCGCCCGTCCTGTGTCACGTTGCCCCCGTCATTGTCCCGCAAGAATTCAGCGCTACTCGCCCTGTTCGAGCCAGCGCAGGTAGCGCTCGCGCGCCGCGCGCGCGCGCCCGAACACCTGCTCCAGCTCCTCGCCGTCGCCGCTCGCGACCGCCGCGCGCACGGCGTCCAGCGTGTGCGTGAAGCCATCCAGCGCCCCGAGCAACGCATCGCGGTTGGCCAGCGCGATGTCGCGCCACATCACCACGTCGCTGGAGGCGATGCGCGTGAAGTCGCGGAAGCCGCCGGCCGCACAGCGGAATATCTCGTCGCTCGCCGGCTGGTTCGCCAGGCTGTCGACCAGGGCGAAGGCCAGCAGGTGCGGCAGGTGGCTGGTCAGGGCGAGCACGCGGTCGTGCGCGGCCACGTCCATGCGCACCACCTCGGCGCCGGTCAGCCGCCACATGGCGTCGATCGTCGCGAGCGCCTCGGGATCCGACTCCGGGAGCGGCGTCAGGATCACGCGATGGCGCACGAAAAGATCCGCGCGCGCCGCCTCGACGCCGGATTTCTCCGCGCCCGCGATCGGGTGCCCCGGGATGAGCCGCGGCGGCACCGCGCCGAAGGCCTCGCGCGCGGCCGCCACCACGCTGCCCTTGACGCTGGCCACGTCGGTGATCAGCACGTCCGGGCGCCCGTGCGCGCGGATCGCCGCGAAGATCCGGCCCACGCTCAGCGTGGGCACGCCGACCACGATGAGGTCGGCTTCGGCGATGGCCTCCTCGAGGCTCGCCGGCGCGGCATCGATGAGGCCGGCGCCGAGCGCGTAATCGAGCGTGGCGCGATTGCGGTTGAACGCCGTCATGCGGGCGGCGAAACCGGTGCCGCGCAGCGCCGCCGCCAGCGAGCCGCCGATCAGGCCGAGGCCGACGAAGAGCATCGTGCCCACGCGCGCGCTCATGGCCTCAGATCACTGCCTGGGGATAGGAACCCAGGATCTTCAGCATCACCGTCTGCTCCTCCAGCTCGGCCAGCACGGCCGCCACCTTCGGATCGTCCTGGTGCCCCTCGAACTCGATGAAGAAGAGGTAGGTCCAGGGCTGCGAGCGCGAGGGCCGCGTATCGATGCGCGTCAGCATCAGCTGCTCGCGCTGGAACGGCTCGAGCAGCTTGAACAGCGCGCCGGGCTTGTTGTGCGTGGAGACGATGATCGAGGTCTTGTCGCTGCCGCTCGGCTTGACCATCTCGCGCCCCACCACGAGGAAGCGCGTGGTGTTGTCGGCGTAGTCCTGGATGCCTGCCGCCAGCGTCACCAGGCCGTAGGCCTCGCGCGCCATGTCGCCGGCGATCGCGGCGATCGTGGAATCGGCGGCCGCGAGGCGCGCCGCCTCGGCGTTGCTCGAAGTGGCCTGCTGCTCGATGTGCGGCCAGTTCTTCTCCAGCCAGGCGCGGCACTGCGCGAGCGCCTGCTGGTGGGCGCAGATGCGCGTGACATTTTCCAGCCGGCAGCCGGGTGCGCCGAGCAGGTGATGCCGGATCGGCAGCTCGACTTCGCCGCAGATCTTCAGCGTCGAGCGCACGAAGTTGTCCAGCGTGTGCGTGACCATGCCCTCGGTGGAATTCTCCACCGGCACCACGCCGTAATCCGACTCGCCCGACTCGACCTCCTCGAACACCGCGCCGATCGTCGCCAGCGGGCGGCTCAGCACGGCGTAGCCGAAGTGCTTCACCGCCGCGGCCTGGGTGAACGTGCCCTCGGGGCCCAGGAACGCGACGGTCATCGGCTTCTCGAGCGCGAGGCAGGCCGACATGATCTCGCGGAAGATGTGCGCGACCTCGGTCGCCGGCAGCGGCCCGTCGTTGCGCGCCATCACGCGGCGCAGCACCTGCGCCTCGCGCTCGGGGCGGTAGAAGCTCACCTGCCCCGGCTCCACGTGGCCGTGCGCCGCCAGCAGCTCGGCCTTCTTCACCTCGGCGACCTGCTGCGCGCACGCGGCGCGCCGGTTCAGCAGCGCCTGCAGCTGCAGGTCGATGCCGTCGATCTCGGCGCGGATGCGATCGAGCGCGCTGGCGGAATCCGTCATCTCGGGCATGCCGTGCTCAGCCCTTGCGGGCCGCGAAGTCCTTCATGAAGTCGATCAGCGCGTTCACCGCGTCCATGCCGACCGCGTTGTAGATGCTGGCGCGCATGCCGCCGACCGAGCGGTGGCCCTCGAGGTACAGCAGGCCCGCCTTTTCCGCCTCGGCGACGAAGGGCTTCTCGAGCGCGGCGTCGGCCACCGTGAACGGCACGTTCATCCACGAGCGCGAGGCCTTCTCGACCGGGTTGGCATAGAAGCCGCTGGCGTCGATGTAGCCGTACAGCGCCTCGGCCTTGCGCCGGTTCACTTCGCCCATCGCGGCGAGCCCGCCCTGGTCCTTCAGCCACTGGAACACC
Organism: Gammaproteobacteria bacterium; assembly: GCA_016718385.1. Classification (GTDB taxonomy): domain Bacteria; phylum Pseudomonadota; class Gammaproteobacteria; order Pseudomonadales; family UBA5518; genus UBA5518. Next base: position 706,314 of record JADKDK010000001.1, on the reverse strand, counting down.
AGCCCGGCGAGGTAGATGGAATAGGTGGGCGGCGTGTTGTACATCGAGGCGTTCTTCGCCTGCAGCGTCCAGTCGAGCACGGCCGGCGTGCGCGGATCGGGCCGCCCGAGCAGCTCGCGGCGCACGATCACGAGCACCAGCCCCGCGGGACCGATGTTCTTCTGCGCGCCGGCGTAGATCACGCCGAAGCGGTTCACGTCGATCGGGCGCGACAGGATGGTCGAGGACATGTCGGCGACCAGCGGTGTCGCGCCCACCTCCGGCACCCAGCCGTACTCGACGCCGCCGATGGTCTCGTTGGGCGTGTAGTGCAGGTAGGCGGCCGCGGGGGAGCGCTGCCACACGGACTGCGCCGGCACGCCGGTGAAGCGCGTGGCTTCCGAGCTCGCCGCCACGTTGACCTCGCAGTACTTCTGCGCCTCGGCGATGGCCTTGACCGACCACTGCCCGGTGTTCACGTAATCGGCCTTGCCGGCCGTGCCGAGCAGGTTCAGCGGCACCGCGGCGAACTGCGCCGTCGCGCCGCCCTGCAGGAACAGCACCGCGTAGTCGTCGCTGACGCCGAGCAACTCGCGCAGGTCGGCCTCGGCCTTCTCCGCGATGCCGACCATGTCCTTGCCGCGGTGGCTCATTTCCATCACCGAGAGGCCGCGTCCGTGCCAGTCGAGCAGTTCGTCGCGCGCGCGCGCCAGTACCGCCTCGGGCAGCGCGGCCGGTCCCGCGCAGAAATTGAATACTCGTGTCATGGCTCCGCCTTCCTCGTTGCGTGCGAAAGAAAAATGCGCCTCAGCCGTCCGCGGGATCCGCGGCGCCGGCGCCGTCCTCGTCCTCGTTCTCGTCCTCGTGCGCCGCCACCGCGCCCTCGGCCTCGGCGATGCGGGCCATGCCGACCAGCGTCTCGCCGTCACGGACGTTCATGACCTTCACGCCCTGGGTGTTGCGACTCAGCAGCGAGATCTGGTCCACCACCGTGCGCAGCAGCGTGCCCTGGTCGCTGATCAGCATCACCTCGTCGCTCGGCAGCACGCGGATCGCGCCGACCAGCGCGCCGTTGCGCTCGCTCGCCTGCATCGCGATCACGCCCTGGCCGCCGCGGGAATGGCGCGGGAAGTCGGCGGTGACGGTGCGCTTGCCGTAGCCGTTGGCGCTCAGCGTCAGCACCTGCGAGGCGCTGTCGTCGGGCACGATCAGCGACACCACGCGCTGGCCGGGCGGCAGGCGCATGCCGCGCACGCCGTGCGCGTTGCGCCCCATGGCGCGCACCTCGGATTCCCTGAAACGCACCGCCTTGCCGCCGCTGCTGAACAGCAGCACGTCGCTGTTGCCGTCGGTGATCGCGGTACCGACCAGGTGGTCGTCCTCGCCGAGGTCGATGGCGATCAGCCCGTTGCCGCGCGGACGCGAGAAGGCGCCGAGCGGCGTCTTCTTCACGGTGCCGTCCGAGGTCGCCATGAACACGAAGCGCTCGGCGTCGAAGGAGCCGACCGGCAGCAGCGAGGTGATGCGCTCGTCGCCCTCGAGGCGCAGCAGGTTCACCAGCGGGCGGCCCTTGGCGCCGCGCGAGGCGACCGGGATCTCGTAGACCTTGAGCCAGAACACGCGCCCGCGGTTCGAGAAGCACAGGATGGTGTGGTGCGAGTTGGCGACCAGCAGGTGCTCGATCGAGTCCTCCTCGCGCACCGGCGCCCCCGAGCGGCCGACGCCGCCGCGGCGCTGCGACTGGTAGGCATCGAGCGGCTGCGACTTGGCGTAACCGCTGAACGAAACCGTCACCACGCGCTCTTCCTGGGGGATCAGGTCCTCGCGCGTGAGATCGAGCCGGCTGGAGACGATCTCGGTGAGGCGCTTGTCGCCGTAGTCGGCCACGACCTTCTCGAGCTCCTCGCGGATCACGCGCATCAGGCGAGCCGGGTCGCCGAGGATATCGAGATAGTCGGCGATCTCGGCGAGCTTCTGCTGGTATTCCTCGAGCAGCTTCTCGTGTTCGAGGCCGGTCAGGCGGTGCAGGCGCAGGTCCAGGATCGCCTGTGCCTGCTCGGGCGAGAGGTGGTAGCTGCCCTCGCGCAGCCCGAATTCGCGCGACAGGTCCTCGGGGCGGCAGGCATCGGGGCCAGACTTCTCGAGCATCAACAGCACCGAGCCCGGCTCCCAGGCGCGCGCCACCAGGCGTTCGCGCGCCTCGCCGGAGTTCGACGAATTGCGGATCAGCTCGATCACCGCGTCGATGTTGGCCAGCGCGATCGCCAGGCCTTCCAGCACGTGGCCGCGCTCGCGCGCCTTGCGCAGCAGGTACACGGTGCGCCGCGTCACCACCTCGCGGCGGTGGCGCAGGAAGGCCTCCAGCAGCTCCTTGAGGTTCAGCGTGCGCGGCTGGCCGTCGACCAGCGCCACCACGTTGATGCCGAACACGCTCTCGAGCTGGGTCTGGGCATATAGGTTGTTCAGGACCACCTCGCCCGACTCGCCGCGGCGCAGCTCGATCACCACGCGCAGGCCGTCCTTGTCGGACTCGTCGCGCAGCTCCGAGATGCCCTCGATGCGCTTTTCCTTGACCAGCTCGGCGATCTTCTCGATCAGCCGCGCCTTGTTCAGCTGGTAGGGGATCTCGGTGATGATGATCGTTTCGCGACCGCTGCCGTCGTCGGTGATCACCTCGGCGCGCGCGCGCACGTAGATGCGCCCGCGCCCCGTGCGGTAGGCCTCGACGATGCCCTGGCGGCCGTTGATGATGCCGCCGGTCGGGAAGTCCGGCCCCGGGATGATCTCGATCAGGTCGTCGATCTCGAGCTCCGGGTTGTCGATCAGCGCCAGGCAGGCGCGCACCACTTCACCCAGGTTGTGCGGCGGGATGTTGGTCGCCATGCCGACCGCGATGCCCGAGGAGCCGTTGACCAGCAGGTTCGGGATGCGCGTGGGGAACACGGCGGGGATCATCTCGGTGCCGTCGTAGTTCGGCACGAAATCCACCGTTTCCTTGTCGAGGTCGGCGATCAGCTCGTGCGCGATCTTGCGCATGCGGATCTCCGTGTAACGCATCGCCGCCGCCGAGTCGCCGTCGACCGAGCCGAAGTTGCCCTGTCCGTCGACCAGCACGTAGCGCATCGAGAAGGGCTGCGCCATGCGCACGATGGTGTCATATACCGCCGAGTCACCGTGCGGGTGGTATTTACCGATCACGTCGCCCACGATGCGGGCCGACTTCTTGTAGGCCTTGTTCCAGTCGTTGCCGAGTTCGCTCATCGCGAACAGCACGCGGCGGTGCACCGGCTTCAGGCCGTCGCGCACGTCCGGCAGCGCCCGCCCCACGATCACGCTCATGGCGTAATCGAGGTAGGACTGGCGCAACTCACCTTCAATGCTGACCGGTACGATTTCTTTTGCTAATTCGCCCATAACAACCTGAAAAGTCTATGGATTCGGCCAACACCGGGACTGCGGCAGCAGGCTGTCGCGCGCGGATTTCGGCGGCTTCAAAAGGGCGGCAGCATAGCACAGCCCCCCGCCGCGGGGCTAACCGGCGTCACCCCTGCCGCGCACCCCTCCGGGGCACGGGCTTGCGGTTATACTTGCCGCCGCTCACGGCACCCGAGCCACCAGGGAGGGGTATTGGAGAACGTCGACCAGATCATCCGCGCGCGCTGGATCCTGCCGGTGAACCCGCGCGACACCGTGCTGGAGCACCATGCCGTCGCACTGCGCGACGGGCGTATCGTGGCCATCGTCCCCGGCGACCGGGTGGCCGGGGCGTTCCACGCTCCGCTCGAGACGGCCCTGGACGACCACCTGCTGATGCCCGGCCTGGTGAACACCCACGGCCACGCCGCGATGACGCTGCTGCGCGGGCTCGCCGACGACCACACGCTGATGGACTGGCTGCAGGAGCATATCTGGCCGGCCGAGGCACGCTGGATGGGCGAGGAATTCGTGCGCACCGGCACGCGGCTCGCGATCGCCGAGATGCTGGCCAGCGGCACCACCTGCGCCAGCGACATGTACTTCTTTCCCGACGTGGCCGCCGCGACCGTGGTGGAAGCGGGTTTCCGCGCCCAGATCGCCTTCCCGATCCTCGAACAACCCAGCGCCTGGGGCGCGAACGCCGACGAGTACCTGGCCAAGGGGCTGCAGGTGCGCGACGACTATCGCAGCTGCCCGCGGCTCTCCTTCGCTTTCGGTCCCCATGCGCCCTATACCACCAGCGACCAGACCCTGGCGCGCGTGGCCATGCTCGCCGCGGAGCTCGACAGCGCGGTGCAGATGCACGTGCACGAGACGGCCGGGGAAGTCCACGAGGCGATCGCGCACCACGGCTGCCGCCCGCTGGCGCGCCTCGAGGGGCTCGGCCTGCTGTCGCCGCGTTTCCAGGCCGTGCACATGACCCAGGTCGCTCCCGAGGACCTCGAACTGCTGGTACGCAACCAGGCCCAGGTGCTGCACTGCCCCAGTTCGAACCTGAAGCTCGCTGCGGGCTTCTGCCCGGTGCGCACGCTGGGCGCCGCCGGTATCAACGTCGCGCTCGGCACGGACGGGGCCGCCAGCAACAACGCGCTCGACCTCTTCGCCGAGATGCGCCTGGCGGCGCTGCTGGCGAAGGGGAGCAGCGGCGACCCGACCGCGCTGTCGGCCCACGCCGCCGTGCGCATGGCCACGCTGGGTGGCGCCGAGGCACTCGGCCTGGCCGAGCGCATCGGCAGCCTGGAGCCCGGCAAGGACGCCGACATGATCGCCGTCGACATGCGCCGGATCGCCTGTGCGCCCGTATATGACGCGCATTCGGCGCTCGTCTACACCGGCAGCGGCGCCGCCGTCACCCACGCCTGGGTCGAGGGCCGCGCGCTGCTGTCCGAACGCCGGCTGTGCACGCTGGCGCACGACGAACTGCACGCCGAGGCGCTCGCCTGGCAGCGCCGCATCGCTGGCCGCTGAGGCCGCGGCCCCCCAATCGCAACACAGGTCCGGTTGAATGAATACAGATACGACGACACCCAACGTCGACGCCGCGGAAATCGCCAAGTTCGAGGCGCTGGCCAGCCGCTGGTGGGATCGCGCCGGCGACTTCCGCCCCCTGCACCAGATGAACCCGCTGCGCGCGAACTACATCGATGCGCGCTCCCCGGTCGCGGGCCGGCGCGTGCTCGACGTGGGCTGCGGCGGCGGCATCCTCAGCGAGGCGCTGGCCCAGCGCGGCGCCACGGTCACCGGCATCGACATGGGCGAGGCGCCGCTCGCGGTGGCGCGGCTGCACCTGCTGGAATCGGGCCTGGAGATCGACTACCGCCACGCCAGCGCCGAGGCGCTGGCCGAGGAATGCCCGGGCGGATTCGACATCGTGACCTGCCTGGAGGTGCTCGAGCACGTGCCCGACCCCGGCTCGCTGGTGCGCGCCTGCGCCCGACTGGTGCGCCCCGGCGGCGACGTCTATTTCGCGACCATCAACCGCAACCCGAAGAGCTATGCCTTCGCGATCCTCGGCGCCGAGCACATATTGAAGCTGCTGCCCAAGGGCACGCACGACTACGCGCGCTTCATCCGCCCCTCGGAGCTCGCGGCGTGGACGCGCCAGGCCGGGCTGCAGACCGAGGACATCTCGGGCATGCTCTACAACCCGCTCACGCAGGCGTTCAGCATCGGCCGCGACGTCGACGTGAACTACCTCGTGCACGCGCGCAAGCCCGGCTGATGGCGCGCGCCGCCCGCCCCCGCCTGCGCGCGGTGCTGTTCGACCTCGACGGCACCCTGCTCGACACCGCCCCGGATTTCGTGACCGCAGTGAACCTGCTGCGCGCCGAGCATGGCCGCGAGCCGCTGCCCGGCGAGCCGATCCGGCGCACCGTCTCGCACGGCGCGCGCGCCCTGGTGCGACTCGCTTTCGGCATCGGTGAGGAGGACCCGGCCTTCGAGCCGCTGCGCCAGCGCCTGCTAGCGCTCTACGAGGCACACCTGCTGGTCGACACGGTGCCGTTTCCCGGCATCGCCGAACTGCTGCGCGCGCTCGCCGCGCGCGGGATCCGCTGGGGCGTGGTCACCAACAAGCCGAACTACCTCGCCGAACCGCTGCTCGCGCGCGCCCACCTCGAGCCACCGGCCGATGTGCTGGTCTGCCCGGATCACGTGAGCCGCACCAAGCCGGACCCGGAGCCGCTGCTGCTGGCCTGCGCGCGCCTGGGCTGCACGGTGAGGGAAGCGGTCTACGTCGGCGACCACGCCCGCGACATCCAGGCCGGGCGCAATGCGGGCATGCGCACCATCGCCGCCACCTATGGTTACCTGGAGCCCGACGAAGCCGTCACGCAGTGGCAGGCGGACTACCACGCGGACTCGGTGGCGGCGATCGCGCACATCCTGTTCAGCCATTTCCTGCCCACCTGAGAGCGCAAACCCGCATGCAGCCCGCCCATCTCTACCAGGCACCGCCCGATCTGCTGGCCGGACGCAATATCCTCGTGACCGGGGCCGGCGACGGCATCGGCCGTGCCGCGGCGCTCGCCTTCGCCGCCCACGGCGCCACCGTGGTGCTGCTCGGGCGCACCCAGGCCAAGCTCGACGCGGTGTACGACGAGATCGTCGCCAACGGCGGCGCGCAGCCCGTGATCCAGCTGCTCGACCTGAAGAGCGCCGGCGACGAGAGTTACCAGGCCCTGAACGAGGCTATCGTGGATACCCTGGGCTGCCTGCACGGAGTGCTGCACAACGCCGCGCTGCTCGGACCGCGCACGCCGCTGGAGCAGTACCCGACCGCGAAATGGCTCGAGGTGATGGCGGTCAACCTGAACGCGCCGTTCGCGCTCACCAGGGCATTGATGCCGGCGCTGCGCCTGGCCCCCGAGGCCTCGATCGTGTTCTCCAGCTCCAGCGTCGGGCGGCGCGGGCGCGCGTACTGGGGCGCCTACGCGGTGTCCAAGTTCGGCATCGAGGGCCTGAGCCAGGTGCTCGCCGACGAACTGGTCAACACCTCGGCGATCCGCGTCAACTGCATCAACCCGGGGGCTACCAACACCGCGATGCGGCGCGAGGCCTATCCGGCCGAGTCACCGGCGAGCAACCCGCACCCGGCGCAGATCATGGCCGCCTATCTCTACCTGATGGGACCGGCCAGCCGCGGCGTCACCGGCTGTTCCCTGGACGCGCAGGGCGGCTGAGCGTCTGACAGCGCGACAACGGCCCGGCAGGGGGATTCGCGTCAAATAACTGACGGCACCGACCGCTGCCAGGCGCGGAGCAACGCCGCAGCGCCCGGGTTTTATCAATGTTTTCCGCCTGTTGCGCGCGACACTTCAGCCAGTGGCATGAATATCGCTTCGCGGCTCCTGCGACCCCAGCAACAGGCGGACGACGACAATGGCCGGAGCAGACATCCTGCAGTTCCCGCACCCGATCGCGCAACCGGCACAACCGCGGGCGAGCACGCCGGCCCAGCGTGCCCCGGGCCTGGCGGAGCTGGAGCTGAGCAACCGCCTGCACCGGCAGCTGGACCTGCGCAAGCTGCTGGAGCTCTTCCTCGAGGAACTGCGCCTCACGCTGCCGGTCGAGGGCCTGTGCTATTCGCCGCCCGATTCGGCGGAGTGCTTCGTCGCCGGCCGCGGCACCAGCCGGACCCTGCGCTCGCGACTGCACCTCGACGGCGAGTACCTCGGCCAGATCGAGGCCCAGGTCCGCGACGAGTTGCACTCACCGCTGGCCGCGCTGCTCGCGCCGCTGGCCGCGCCGCTCGGCAACGCGTTGCAGCATCATCGCCTGAAGCTGATGGCGCGCAAGGATCCGCTGACCGGTCTCGGCAACCGCATGGCGCTCGACGCCGCGCTGGCCACCGAGGTGGCGCGGGCGCAGCGCTTCGGGCAGCCGTTCGCGCTGCTGATTGCCGACATCGACCATTTCAAACGCATCAACGACTCGCTCGGCCACAGCGCCGGCGACCAGGTGATCCGCGCCGTGGCGACACAGGCGCGCGACTGCCTGCGCCCCTACGACCAGGCCTTCCGTTTCGGCGGCGAGGAGTTCGTGGTGATCCTGAGCCAGACCTCGCTCGCCAAGGGCATGCAGATCGCCGAGCGCATCCGCAAGCGCATCGCGCAGCGCTGCAGCCTGGACGCCGCGACCACGGGCAAGATCACGGTCAGCATCGGCGCCGCCGAGATCCGCGAGGCCGAAACCGTCGATGGCCTGTTCGATCGCGCCGACCGCGCGCTGTACCGCGCCAAGAGCGAAGGGCGCAACCGCAGCATCGCCGCCGACTGAGGATTCCTAACGCCGGCGCGGGGGACGTTTGGCGGCGGCGGTCCCTTCCTGCCGGCGCGCCGGACGTGGCGTCGCGGCTCGCTCGTCATGGCGGCGCGCGGCGCGATTGGCCGGCGAGCCGTCGACGTTGCGACGCACGGGACGATCCGCCACGACATCCGCGTCGCGACCCCGCCCCTCGCCTCTCACCGCCGCGCCCTGCCCGCGTCCACGCTGATCGCGTCCGGCCGTCGCGCGTGGCTCGGGCGAACGCTTCGCCGCAGCGCCCGCCTCGCGCCGACGCGCGCCCGGGCGCTCGCCGCCGCCGGCGCGCGCCGGCGGGATCAACCCCACCGAGGCACACAGCGCGCGCACCTCGGCTTCCTCCAGTTCGCGGCAGGTGCCGCGGCGCTCGCGTGGACCCAGCGCCACCGTGCCGAAACGCACGCGCTTCAGGCGGCTGACCTTGCAGCCCTGCGACTCCCACAGCCGCCGCACCTCGCGATTGCGTCCCTCGCGCAGCACCACCGTGAACCAGCGGTTGCTGCCCTCGCCCTCGAGCTCGCGGATGCCGTCGAAGGCCGCCATGCCGTCGTCGAGCAGCACGCCGGCACGCAGGCGCGCCAGCAGCGCGGCATCCACGTCGCCCAGCACGCGCACCAGGTACTCGCGCTCGATCGACGAGCCCGGATGCATGAGGCGGTTCGCCAGTTCGCCCGAATCGGTGGCGAGCAGCAGGCCCGTGGTGTTGAGGTCGAGGCGGCCCACGATGATCCAGCGCCCGTCGCGCAGGCGCGGCAACGCGGCAAAGACGGTTGGCCGGCCTTCCGGGTCGCGGCGGCTGCAGATCTCGCCCTCGGGCTTGTTGTAGACGATGACGCGTATCGGCGCGGGCTCCGCGTCGGGCAGGCGCACCGGCTTGCCGTCGACGGCGACCCGGTCGCCACGCGCGATCCGCTGGCCCAGCACCGCGCGGCGTCCGTTCACCGTGACGCGGCCGGCCTCGATCCAGCCCTCGATCTCGCGCCGCGAACCCAGCCCGAGATCCGCCAGCGCCTTGTGCAGTCGTGCGCCCTCGTTCATTGGCGCAGTTCCTCGTCGTCATCGGGGTCGGCAAGGTCCTCGTGTTGCGGCGCCTCGGCGTCGCGCTCGTCGTCATCGGCATCTCCGGTAGCGACGGCCTCGTCCGCGGCCTCCGCCGGCGGCTCGATGGCGAGCGTCATCTCCGGGTTCACCTGCTCGAAATCCTTGATCTCGGCGAGCGTCGGCAGGTCGTCCAGTCCCTTCAGGCCGAAGTAGTCGAGGAACTGCCGCGTGGTGGCGAGCAGCTCGGGCCGCCCCGGCACGTCGCGCTGTCCCACGACGCGCACCCAGTCGCGCTCCTGCAGGGTGCGGATGATGTTGGGGTTCACCGCGACGCCGCGCACCTCCTCGATGTCGCCGCGCGTGATCGGCTGGCGATAGGCGATGATCGCCAGCGTCTCGAGCAGCGCGCGCGAGTAGCGTGCCGGCTTCTCCTCCCACAGCCGCGAGATCCACGGCCCCAGCTCCTGGCGCACCTGCAGGCGGTAGCCGCTGGCGACCTGGCGCACCTCGAATCCGCGGCCCTCGCAGTCGGCGCACAGTTCCTGCAGCGCCGCGGCCAGCTCCTCGGTGGAGGGGCGGTCGGTGAGGTCGAACAGGTCGGCGAGCTCGTCCAGCGTGAGCGGACGGCCGGCCGCGAGCAGCGCCCCCTCAATGATCGACTTCAACTGCATCCTGCCCCCGGGATTTGACGTGAATGGGTCCGAACGGCTCCGACTGCACCATCTCGATCAGCGATTCCTTGATCAGCTCCATGATGGCGAGGAAGGTCACCACCACGCCCATGCGCCCTTCCTCGACGCGGAACAGGCTGACGAAGGGCACGAAATGCGGCGTATGAAGACGCGCGAGGATCTCGACCATGCGTTCGCGCGTCGACAGCCGCTCCATCTGCACGTGGTGGCTGACGTTCATCGAGGCGCGCCGCGCCACCTCCCCGAAGGCGAGCAGCAACTCGCGCAGCTCCACCTGGGGCTGCGGCCTGCTGCGGCGCAGTTCCGGCGGCTCGGCGGCTGCCTGGAACACGTCGCGCTCCAGGCGCGGCAGCCCGTCGAGATCCTCGGCCGCCTGCTTGAACTGCTCGTACTCCTGCAGGCGCCGGATCAGGTCGGCGCGCGGGTCGGCCTCCTCCTCGGCGGCACTCTGCTGGCGCGGCAGCAGCATGCGCGACTTGATCTCGGCCAGCATCGCCGACATCACCAGGTATTCGGCGGCGAGCTCGAACTGCATCGCGTCCATCAGCTCGACGTACTGCATGTACTGCTCGGTGATCTGGGCGACGTTGATCTCGAGGATGTCGAGGTTCTGGCGCCGGATCAGGTAGAGCAGCAGGTCCAGCGGCCCCTCGAAGGCCTCGAGGAACACTTCCAGCGCCTCGGGCGGGATGTAGAGATCGCGCGGCAGCACCGTGAGCGGCTTGCCGTGCACGAAGGCGAGCGGCAGCTCCTGCTGCTCGCCCGGCACCGGCTCCGTGGCCTGCGCCGGCGCGGCGAGTTCCATATCGATTGGCTCCGACACCCTGACTCCAGTCGCTGGCGCGCGCGGGCCGTGGCGCGGCGCGCTCGAAAAAGGGGGCGGATTATAGCCGGGCGGGCACCCTGCGCCCACCTCCGGCTATTCGAAGGCGCTGGTGTCGCCCTTGCCGCGACGTGCGATGACCGGCGAGGCGCCGGCGAGATCGATCACGCTGGTCGGCTCCAGGCCGCAGCCGCCGCCGTCGATGATCAGGTCCACGGCATGGCCGAGACGCTCGCGCATGTCCTCGGGATCGGTCAGCGGCAGTTCCTCGCCCGGCAGCGTCAGCGTGACGCTCATCAACGGTTCGTCGAGCAGCTCCAGCAGCCCCAGCGCGATCGCGTTGTCCGGCACGCGCATGCCGATCGTCTTGCGCTTGGGATGCATCAGGCGCCGCGGCACCTCCGCCGTCGCCCTGAGGATGAAGGTGTAGGGCCCCGGCGTGTGCGTGCGCAGCAGCCGGTAGCTGACGTTGTCGACGATCGCGTAGGTCGAGAGTTCCGACAGGTCGCGGCACATCAGCGTGAAGTTGTGCTTCTCGTCGAGGCGGCGGATCGCGCGGATGCGGTCGAGCGCGGTCTTGTCGCCGATATGGCAGCCGAGCGCGTACGCCGAATCGGTCGGATAGATGATGACGGCACCCGCGCGCAGCCGGTCCACGACCTGCTGCAGCAGCCGCTTCTGGGGATTCTCCGGGTGGACCTGCAGGAAAATGCTCACAGCGGGGCTTCCGTGTTCAGGAGCCGTGCGCGCCACGGGGTGGCCTTCACGGCAGGCGCGGCGAGTGTAATTGCCGCGCGCCGGAGGATCAAATCCAGTCCTCCCAGACCGGATCGAGGCCCACCGGCAGCGCCGGTATCCGCCCCGGCAGGTTCCAGCCCCCCGCGGCATGGAAGTCGCTGCCGGCCGAGGCGCGCAACCCGGCCTCGCGCGTGAGCTGCGCCACCATTTCCATGTCCGCAGCCGTCAGCCCCGGCAGCGCCACCTCCACGGCATCGCCGCCGCAGTCGCGCAACTGCTCGATGAGCTCGCGCAGCTTGCTGCGCGTCAGCTTGTAGGCGAGCGGATGCGCGAGCACGGCGCGCCCGCCGGCGGCGCGGATCCAGCCTGTCGCCTCGTCCATGGCGGGCCATTCCATGCGGCAGGCCGCCGGCTTGCCCCTGCCGAGATAGCGGTGGAAGGCCTCGTCCAGGGTACGCACCCGCCCGCTCGCCACCAGGAAACGCGCGAAATGCGGTCGCCCCAGGCCGGCACCGGCCGCCTCGAGCTCGGCTCCCGCCAGCGCACCGTGCACGCCCAGGTACTCGAGCCGCGCCGCGATCCGCTCGGCGCGCGCGCGCCGGCGCAGCTGCTGCGCGGCGACGCCCTCGCGGATCGCCGGATGCGCCGGGTCGAAGCCCAGCCCCACCACGTGGATCTCGCGCCCCGCGGCATCCACCGAGAACTCGACACCGGGCAGCAGGCGCGGCAACCCGACGGCAGGCACCGCCATGGCGGCGATGCGGTCCCAGCCATCGAGCGTGTCATGGTCGGTGAAGGCCGTGAGCCCCACGCCGGCGTCCGCCTGCATCTGCAGCAGCGCGAGCGGCGCCAGCTCGCCGTCGGAGGCGCTGGTGTGGGTGTGCAGATCGACGAGCACGGAAAAAGCCTGTGTGGAAACGGCGGCGGGAGCGATAGAATAGCGGCATTCGCGGCCCGGTGCCGCGGCAAATTCCCGCAGCGCGCCGCGCCGCGCCCGATACGGCCCCGATCCCATGAAGCAATTCGCGGAACTCATCCCTGTCGTGCTGTTCTTCGTCGTCTACCAGCTGGACGGCCGGACGCTGACGCTCGGGGGCTGGGAATACCACTTCGACGGCATCTACTCGGCCACCGCCGTGCTGATGATCGCCACGGTGCTGCAGCTGGTGCTGACACGGCTGCTGAGCGGGCATATCGAGAAGCGCCTGCTGTTGCTCACCGCGGTGGTCTGCGCCTTCGGCGCCGCCACGCTGCTGCTGCGCAACCAGCTGTTCATCCAGTGGAAGCCCACGATCTTCAACTGGGTGCTGGCGGCCGTGTTCGTCGGCACCCATGCCCTGACCGGCAAGACCGTGATGGAGCGGGCGATCGGCGCCCAGCTCAGCCTGCCCGCCGTCGCCTGGCGACGACTGAACAGCCTCTGGGTGGCGAATTTCGTGGTCGTCGGCGCCCTGAACCTGTACGTGGCCTACCGCTTCAGCGAGGCCGCGTGGGTCAGCTACAAGCTCTACAGCGCCATCGGCTTCACGCTGCTGGTGACCGCGCTGACCGTGGCGCTGATCATGCCCCACGTCAAGGACGGCGAGGAACCGCCGGCCGGCGCCGGTTGACACACCCGCGACGGAGCAAACGCATGCTGTATTACGCGATCATCGCCGAGGACGTCGCGAACTCCCTGGAGCGGCGACTCGCGGCCCGCCCCGACCACCTGGCACGGCTGACGCGCCTGCGCGACGAGGGCCGGCTGCTGCTCGCCGGGCCGCACCCGGCACTCGACTGCGAGGATCCGGGCGCCGCGGGCTTCACCGGCAGCCTGGTCGTGGCGCACTTCGACGACCTCGCCGCAGCCCAGGCCTGGGCCGCGGACGATCCCTATGTGCACGCCGGCGTCTATGCCCGCGTGACCGTCAAGCCGTTTCGCAGAGTGTTGCCCTGAGGCACCCGGGCCGGCTTCCCCGCCGGCGAATTTGACATCGGATTAATCGAAACTAGATTAATGGGTTAGTGCAGTTTTTGAATCCATCATCAGAGCTTTTCGCCATGTTTTCCAGACTCGCCGGCGCGCTGCTGCTCAGCAGCGCCGTGATCATGTCCGTTGAGGCGCAGGAGCAGCGCTATGTCGAGGACACCCGCGCGGTGCCGCTGCGCGAGGGCGCCGCCCTGGACCAGAGAACCCTGCTCGAGGTGCCGACCGGCACTCCCGTGGTCGTGGTGCAGGAGCAGCGCGACACCGGCTGGGCGCTGGTGCGCTCCCGCGAGGGCACCGAGGGCTGGATGCCGTTGCGCTTCCTCAAGCGCGAGCCCGGGGCGCGCTACCAGGTGGTCAACGCGCTGCGCCTGCTCGGGCAGCCCGACGACGGCAGCGTGACGCTGACCGCGGCGATCGAGCAAGGGCGCAAGGAACTCGCCGACATGGCCGTCGCGCGCGACGCGCTGCAGGCCGAACTCACGGAACTCAAGCAGCTCTCCAGCAACGCCACGCAGCTCGACGCCAGCAATCGCGACCTGAACGAGCAGTTGCACGTGCTGAAGAACCGCATCGGGGTGCTCGAGGCCGACAACCAGCGCCTGCGCGACGACTCCTGGCAGAAATGGTTCATCAACGGCGTCTGGGCCACCGGCATCGGCGGGCTGCTCACGTTGCTGCTGCCGCGCCTGATCCCGCAGCGCAAGCGCCGCTCGGAATGGGTCTGAGCCACAACCACACGGGACCAATGACACCATGATGACCCGACTGCTCGCCGTGCTCGCCCTGCTGGGCGGCGCCCTGCTGTTCGTCGCGACACCGGCACAGACCGACGCCGACGCCAATCCACGGGTGCGCATCAGCACCAACGCCGGCGACATCACCGTCGAGCTGTATCCGGACGAGGCGCCGCTGACCGTCGCGAACTTCCTGTCGTACGTCGACAGCGGCTTCTATGCCGGCACCGTGTTCCATCGCGTGATCCCCAACTTCATGATCCAGGGCGGGGGCTTCACGCAGGAGCTCGTGGAGAAGCCGGCCGGCGAGTCGGTGAAGAACGAGTCGCGCAATCACCTGCACAACGAGCGCGGCTCCATCGCGATGGCACGCACCGACGACCCCGACAGCGCGGGGGCACAGTTCTTCATCAACGTGCGCGCGAACCTGACGCTCGACTTCAACTACGTCACGCGCAAGCCCGGCTACACGGTATTCGGCCGCGTGGTCGACGGCATGGACGTGGTCGACGGCATCTCCCTGGTCAATACGCAGCGCGCCGGGCAGCTCGACGACGTACCGGTGAACCCGATCGTGATCGAGTCGATCACGCGCCTCGAATGAGCATCTGCCTCTCGGTCAACCTGAACAAGATCGCGCTGATCCGCAATTCGCGCGCGGGCGACTATCCCAGCGTGACGGAGCACGCGCGCCTGTGCATCGAGGCCGGCGCCGACGGCATCACCGTCCATCCGCGCCCCGACCAGCGCCACATCCGCGCCGCCGACGTGCCCGCGCTGGCGGCAATGCTGGCGGTGGAACTCAACGTCGAGGGCAACCCCTTCGCCGGTCCCGCGCGCAGCCACCGCGCCGACGTCGCCGACTATCCCGGTTTCATGGCGCTGGTGCGCGCGGTGCGCCCGGCGCAGTGCACGCTGGTGCCCGACAGCGACGCGCAGCTGACCTCGGACCACGGCTTCGACCTCGCGCGCGACGGCGAACGCCTGCGCCCGTTGATCGAGGAGCTGCGCGCGCTGGGCATCCGCGTCAGCCTGTTCATGGATCCCGATCCCGCGCAGATCCGCCTCGCCGCCGCCTGCGGCGCGGACCGCGTCGAGCTCTACACCGGGCCCTACGCCTCAGCCTTCGCGGCCGGCGCCGACCCGCAGGCGATCCTGCGCCCGCATGTCGAGGCCGCGCGCGCCGCGCTCGATGCCGGCCTCGGCGTGAACGCCGGCCACGACCTGAACCTGCTGAACCTCGGCGCCTACGCCGCGGCCGTGCCGGGGCTGCAGGAAGTCTCCATCGGCCACGCCTTCACGGTCGATGCCCTGCGCCTGGGCATCGAGGGGACCGTGCGCGCCTACCAGCGCTGCCTGGGAAAAGCCGTTTGAACGACGCCGTCGCCGAGGGGTTCAGCGGCGAATTCTCGGTCTGCGATTGCGACCGCTACGCCGAGCACCTCGCGGACATCAGCGTGCGGCGGCGCATGGTCATTGCCAGCGACGACGTGCGCAACCAGTTCGGCGTGCTGCTGCTCGCGCGCGGCGCGCCGCTCGGGCGCTTCGCCTTCGGCAGGATGCGCGGCCATCGCCTGAACCGGCCGGTCGACGAGGCTCTGGCGATGCGCCGCTGCCTCGACAACGGCGCGTTGGCCTCACGCCTGCGGGAATTGCTCGACTGCGCGCCCGACCTGCAACACATCGCCGTGGCCGCCGGCCTCGCCCCGCGGCTGGAGGCGCTGTGCGAGACGGCCGCGCTGGGTCCCGCCCTGCTGCAGAAACTCAGCGTGCTCGAGGAAGTCCTGCCGGCCGTGTTCCATCGCGCGCTGTTCTGCGCCTGCTTCGGCGTGCTGCTGGCCGGGGAGCGGCGCCTCGATGCCGCCGAGGCCAGGCTGCTGTTCCAGGCGGGCCTTTTGCACGACCTCGGGCTGCTGCACATCGACCCCGTGCTCGCCGCCGGCAACGCCGCCATCGGCCCCGTCGAATGGGACGAGATCCAGCGTCACGTGCCGACAGGTGCAGCCATCGCCGCGCGCCTCGCCGCGGCGCCGCCACGGCTGGCGGCGGTGATACGCGGGCACCATGAACGCGCCGACGGCACCGGCTACCCCGCGGGCAGCGCCGGCTCGGATATCGATCCGCTGGCGCAGGTCCTCGCGCTCTGCGACATGCTCCACGCGCTGCGTTTCCAGCGTCCCGACGCCGGGACGCTGGCCGACTGCATGCCTTGTCTGCGCGTCAACCGGCACGTCTTCGGCGAACAGAACTACCGCGCGGCCGGGCGGATCCTCGCCGCCGCGCGCGGCGTCGCGCCGCAGGCGCCAACGCGAACCCTGCCGCGGCAATTGCTGCTCGACACCAACCGCTCGCTGCTCGCGCTGCGCGGCAGTTTCGCGACGCTGCACGCGTTGCTGCGCCAGTTCCCGGCCGATCCGCTGCCCGCGAGCGTGCAGCGACTGGTGGAACAGTTCGAGCGGATCAGCGACGCCTCGGGCCTGGGCCTCGAGGCCTGCGCGCCCGCGCTGGGCGAGAGCATCGGCGCAGACACCGGCGAGGCCGGGCTACTCGAGATCCAGCGCACCGCGCAGGAGCTGTTCTGGCTGGTGCGCCGCATCGAGCGCCAGATGCGCGCGCTGGCCGGGGCCACCGCCGCGGGCGCCTCGCAGCGCATGCTGCGCGAACTGGCGCACGGCGTGGAATTCGAGCTCGGCCGCGCCTGGCAGCGCTTCGAGGGAGCGAGCGCGCCGCGCCTGCAACGCGGCAATGGCGCATTGACCCCCCTGCCCCTGCGCGCTAGCCTGCCGCGCCGATGAACACCCCGGGAGGCGCCGCCGATGCGCACGGACGACAACGAACGAATCACTGAGCCGCGCGCGCCGGGCCGCGGCGTGGCACGCCCGGCGCTGTTCGCGCTGCTGGCACTGGCGCTGGTGGCGGTGACGACGCTGGCCGTGCGCGAGCTGCTGCGCGCCACGCCGACGCCGGGCGCGATCCCGGCCGCGCCCGGCTCCGGCAGTGCGGCCTCCGCACCCGCGACCCCTGCCGCCACGACGCCCGACGCGGCGCAGGCCGCGCCCGCCGAACCGATGCCCCCTGCCGGGCCTGCTGCTCCACCGCTGCCGGCGCTGGCGCAGAGCGACGTCGAGGTGCGCACCACCCTGGCCGAAATCATTCCCGCACCCGCGCATGCGAGCCTCGCACCGGACAACCTGCTGGCGCGTGCCGCGGCGCTCGCCGACGGCTTCGCCCGCGGCCGGCTGGTGCGCGACAAGCTGCCGCTGCCCGCCGTGCCGGGCAAGCTGATCGTGGTGGAACGCGGGGAGCGGATATTCCTCGATACCGCGAATCACGCGCGCTACGACGCCGTGGTCGCGGCCTTCGCGGAGCTGGACACCGCGGCGCTGGCGCGCTGGTACCAGCGCTACGAACCGCTGCTGCAGCAGGCCTACGAGGAACTCGGCGACGGCGAGGCGAGCGTTCGCGAGGCGATCCTCGGCGGCATCGAGCTGATGCTGGCCGCTCCCGTCCCCGCGGGCGAGCTGGAACTGAAGCAGCCGGCGGTGTTCTACAAGTACGCCGACCCGGCGCTGGAGGCGCTGCCGGAATCGCAGAAGCTGCTGATCCGCATGGGACCGCGCAATCGCGCGATCATCGTCGGCAAGCTCGGGCAGCTGCGCCAGGCGCTGGGCTCATAGGTACTTCTCGAGGATGTCGGCGCCGTTGAACTCGGCGCCCAGCACCGCGATGAACGTATAGACGCCGATCAGCTTGCGGTTCAGGAACACGAACTCGCGCGGCGGCACGCGGAAATAGGTGCTGAAGGCCGCTTTCGCGGCACGCGAGGCGATGCGCGAGGGCAGGTCGCTGTCGCGCCAGCGGTATTGGCCCTCGGCGTTGAGCGCCGCCGCCGGCACGTTGCCCGGGCGGCACACCAGCGGCTCGATGACGCCCGCACAGACCTCCGCGAACGATTGCTGCACGTGGGCCGGGAATTCCGCCCGGATGAACTTCAGCGCCAGCGCGCCCTGGCGCACCTCCTCGATGTCGCCGTGGTAGGCGCCGCGGATCATCTGCTTCAGGGGATCGAGGAAGCTGTCGGGGTACTGCTGCACGGCGCCGAAGTCGAGCAGCACGAGGCGGTCGCGTCCGCGCGCGGTCGCGGCGGGCCGCACGCGGTAGTTGCCGAAGTTCGGATCGGTCTGCAGTTCCTTCCACTCGAATATCTCGCGCAGGAACAGCTCCAGGAACGCGCGCCCCAGCGCGTTGCGCCGCGCCAGCGGCAGCGCCTCGGCATCGGCGCTGGTCACCGCATAGCCCTGCTCGAAGCTGGTAGCCAGCACGTGCGCGGTCGAATACTCCGGTACCACCTCGGGCACCACGAAGCGCGGATCGCGCCTCAACCGCTCGTGGAACAGCTGCGTCTTGGCGGCCTCGAGCGTGTAGTCGACCTCGCGGTGCAGCATCTCGCGCACCTCCTCGAGCCAGGAGCGGAACTCCTCGGTCGGCGCGATCATGCGCGCGATCTCGAGCATCTGCACCACCGCGTCGATGTCGGCGTCGATCGAATCGGCTACGCCCGGGTACTGCACCTTGAGGCACAGCGCGCGATCGTCGGCGAGCCGGCGCGCCAGGTGCACCTGGCCCAGCGAGGCGGCGCCTATGGGCACCGGGTCGATGTCGAGCTCCGGGAGCCGCTGGCGCCCGAGCTCGCGCTCGAGCACGCGGCGGATCACCGGCCACTCCAGCGCGACGGTGCGATCCTCCAGCGAATGCAGCGCGACCGTGACTTCGTCGGGCAGGAAATGCTCGCCGTAGAGCGCCATCATCTGCCCGATCTTCACCACGCTGCCCTTGAGCTTGCCGAGCTCCTCGACGAGGTAGCGGGCCTGCGCGCCGAGCGCGGCGCGACGGTGCTCGGCGCGCCGCGCCCGCGGCAGCAGCAGCGAGGAGGCGGACTGCGCCATGTAGCGCGTGCCGGCGAGGAGCCCGGTGCGCGTGAGGCTCAGCCGGCGCTCGAAGCTGCCGGTCCGGATGCGTTTCAGCGTGGTCTTTTCGCGCTCGGTCATGGCCATTCCGCCGCAGGGACTTCGTCTAATGTACCCCATCACGGCTATACTGCGCCTGCCTCCCCGATCCCCCTGCCAGGGAAAAGATGTCCAACGACGACCTGCTCATCCGCGGCGCGATGAGCACGAACGACACGCCGCGCCACGGCGCGCGCGACGCGGTCTATGCCGAGGCGCGCGAGCAGATCGCGGCCTTTCGCTTCGATGCCGCGGTTGCCGAGGTCTTCGCCGACATGATCGCGCGCTCGGTGCCCGGCTACGCGCTCACGCTGCAACTGATCGCGGTCGCGACGCGCCGGTTCGCGCAGCCCGGCAGCCGCTGCTATGACCTCGGCTGCTCGCTGGGCGCCTCCACGCTGGCGATCCGGCAGAATGCTCCCGCGGGCTGCCGCGTGATCGGGATCGACAACTCCGCCGACATGGTCGAGCGCTGCCGCGCGATCGTCGCCACCGACACCTCGCCCGTGCCGGTGGAGATCCGCTGCGAGGACGTGTGCGAGACCGCGCTCGGCGACGCCTCGCTGGTCACGCTGAACTTCACGCTGCAGTTCATCCCGCCGGCGGGGCGCGACGCGCTGCTCGCGCGCATCGCCGCCGGCATGCGACCCGGCGGCTGCCTGGTCCTCTCCGAGAAGCTCGCCTTCGACGACCCCGCGGAACAGGAGCTGCTGCAGGCGCTGCACCACGACTTCAAGCAGCTGCAGGGCTACAGCGCGCTCGAGGTGGCGCAGAAGCGCGCCGCGATCGAGAACGTGCTGATCCCGGAGACGCTGGCGACGCACCGCCGCCGCCTGCTGGCGGCCGGCTTCAGGCGCGTCACGCTCGGGCTGCAATGCCTGAATTTCGCCTCGCTGCTGGCCGAGCGATGAGCCTGCTCGCGGGCCTCGGCGATGCGCTGGCAGCGGCTCCGCTCGGTGGCGCCGTCGCGCCGCTGGGCGAGGCGCTGCAGCGCTGCCTCGCGCCGCTGCGCCACGGCGATGCCGGCGCCTGGGAGGCGGCGCTGGCTGCGCTGCCGGCGCTGCGCCCGGCGGACATCGACCTCGGCAGTGCCGCGGTGCGCATCGGCAGCGCCGCGCAGATCGACCCCGAGGCCCGCGCCCGCCTGCACGAGGCGCTGCAGCAGCTGCATCCGTGGCGCAAGGGGCCCTTCTCGCTGTTCGGCATCGACATCGACACGGAGTGGCGCTCCGACCTGAAATGGGCGCGTATCGCGCCGCACCTCGATCTCGGCGGGCGCCGCGTGCTCGACGTCGGCTGCGGCAACGGCTACTACGCGCTGCGCATGCTGGGCGCCGGTGCCGGCTATGTGCTCGGCATCGACCCGACGCTGCGCTTCCTGGCGCAGTTCCGCGCGCTGCAGCACTACCTGGATGATCCGCGCGCGCTGCTGCTGCCGCTGCGCGCCGAGGACCTGCCGCCGCGCCTGGGCTGCTTCGACACGGTGTTCTCGATGGGCGTGCTCTACCACCGCCGCTCGCCCTTCGAGCACCTCGGCGAGTTGCTCGATGCGCTGCGCCCGGGGGGCGAGCTGGTGCTGGAAACACTCGTCGTCGAGGGCGATGCCGAGCGCGTGCTGGTGCCCGCGGACCGCTACGCGATGATGCGCAACGTCTGGTTCATCCCCAGCCCCGCGGCGATGCTCGGCTGGCTGCGGCGCGCGGGTTTTCGCGACGTGCGACTGGTCGATGTTGCAGCCACCACGACGCAGGAGCAGCGCCGTACGCCGTGGATGCGCTTCGAGTCGCTCGCGGATTTCCTCGACCCGGCGGACCCGCGGCTGACCCGCGAGGGCTACCCCGCGCCGCTGCGCGCCGTGTTCATGGCCACGCGTGCGCGCTGAGTGCGCGCGGCGCCTGCGCACCGGCATTTCTTGATCCAGATCATTCAAGTCTCCGATAGGCTGGACCATCCTCCGTTCGGACGATTCATGTCGCAGGCCGGCGACGAAGAATGCCGCGATACCAACTCACCGTGCCAGCCGGCACCATCAGGAGAGCGCAGATGAACCAGCCCGCCACCCCCCGCAAACCGCACATCATCGTCGCCGACACCATGCCCGAGCGCTACGCGCGCGGGTGGCACGTGCTGGACAAGGCATCCGAGATCACCACCAAGCCGCGCATGTTCGACGTCTTCGGCACGCGCCTCGCGGTCTACCGCGGCGACAAGGACGGACAGGTCCACATACTCGACGCCTACTGTCCGCACATGGGCGCGGACCTCAGCAAGGGCTACGTGAAGGACGACTCGCTGGTCTGCCCGTTCCACGCCTGGAGCTGGGGCGGCGACGGCATCTGCAACGACATCCCGTACGCGAAGAAGATCCCCGAAAAGGCCGTGATCAAGTCCTGGCCCGTGCTGGAGAAGAACGGCCTGCTGTTCGTGTGGAACGACGCGGAGAACAATCCGCCGATCCCGGAACAGGAACCCGAGCGCATGGAGGACTACTACTCCGGCGAGTGGACCGACTGGACCATGACCCAGGTGCCGATCGAGAACAACTGCCGCGAGCTCGTCGACAACATGGCCGACCTCGGCCACTTCGGTCCCGTGCACTACTCGCGCGTCAAGAGCTTCAAGAACATCCAGGACGGGCACCGCTACATCCAGGTGATGGAGGGTGGCCACGAGATCCTCGAGGACGGCACCACCGGGATGACCACGACCGCGATCTACGAGGGTCCGGCCTACATGACCACCACGATGACCGGCAGCCTCTACGGGCGCCCGGTGACCGTGCACCTGCTGGTCAGCCACTACCCCGTGCACATGAACAAGTTCCTCATCAATTTCGGCGTGATGATGAAGAAGGATCCGAACCTGCCCGACGTCGTGAACCGCGACATGGTCGACAAGTACACGCGCATGAGCATCGACTCCTTCATCCAGGACGTCGAGATCTGGGACAACAAGGTGCGCGTGGGCAACCCGGTGCTGTGCGACGGCGACGGCCCGATCCACATGCTGCGCAAGTGGTACAGCCAGTTCTACCTGAACCTGGCCGACATCCCGGAAGACCTCGTGAAGCACAAGGAACACGTGTCTCTCTGAGGCCGGCCACAGCAACAGGAGTTTGCAGCGCATGATCGATACCAAGGCACTGGGCTATGTCGTCATCGAGACGACCGACCTGGCGAAGTGGGAGCACTTCGGCAGCCGGGTGATGGGCCTGATGGTGGCGCCGTCGGTGCAGGAGGACGGCGTGCTCTACCTCAAGATGGACGAGTACCCGTACCGCTTTCGCATCGTGCAAGGCGAGCAGGACCGCTTCGGGGCCGCGGGCTGGGAAGTCGCGGGCCCGCAGGAGTTTGCGCACGCCGTGCGCGAACTCGAGGCCGCCGGTATCGCCTGCGAGCGCACCCCGGCCGCCGCGTGCAAGGCGCGGCTGCTGAGCGAGATGGTTGCCTTCACCGCGCCGGGTGGCCTGCGCTGCGAACTGTTCTACTACCTGCAGCTCGATTACCTGCCGCTGGTTTCGCCGGTCGGCGTCAAGGCCTTCGTGACCGGTTTCAATGGCACCATGGGTCTGGGCCATATCGCCGCCGCCACGCCGGACCTGGAGGCCTCCCACCGCTTCTTCACCGAGGTGATGGGGTTCGGCCAGACGGATTACCTGCACCTGCACTTCTCGCCCGACCCCGCCGACCCCGGGCAGGGGCTGCATTTCCTGCATGCGAGCAACCCGCGCCACCACAGCCTCGCGCTGTTCCAGTCGAAGGAGCCGCTGCCCGGCGACCTGGTGCACCTGATGGTCGAAGTGCCGGACCTCGACACGCTGGGCGGCTTCATGGACCGCGTGCACGCCAACGGGGTGCGCGTGATCACCTGCCTCGGGCGGCACACCAACGACCGCATGGTCTCGATCTACGTCGAGACACCCGCAGGCTTCGCGCTCGAGTACGGCTTCGACGGCCTGCAGCTCGACTGGTCGACCTATGTACCGACCTTCAGCAAGCGCGAGAGCCACTGGGGCCACCGCTGGGGACAGGGTTGAACGCCTCTTGCGCCGCAGCGTCATTTAGCCCATATCGGTGATGCGGATACATGATGCCATGCCGATAATTGTGTCCATGGGGTGATTCGGCGAGCATGCCCGCGCGGGCAACCGCGGCACCGCCAGGAACAGCAAACCAGCATCCACCAGGAGCCAAGATCCATGAGCCAATCGTCTGCACTCAAGAAAGCCCCCCAGGGCGCGGATCGTGCCGCGCTCAAGCAACAGCTGCGCGACAGCGCGCGCGCGATGGTGCCCGCCCTGCGCGAACGCGCCGGTGAGGCCACCAGGCTGCATCACCTGCCGCCCGAGAACGTGCAGGGGATGATCGATGCCGGCTTCTTCAAGATCCTGCAGCCGGCGCGCTGGGGCGGGCTCGAGCTCGATGCGATGGATTTCTTCGACGTGCAGATGACCGTGGCGGAAGGCTGCATGTCGACGGCATGGGTGCTCGGCGTGGTCGCCTGCCACAACTGGCAGCTGGCGCTGTTCGACGACCGCGCGCAGAAGGATGTCTGGGGCGAGGACGACAACACGCTGATCTCCTCGTCCTACATGCCGGTCGGCAAGGTCACGCACGTCGAGGGCGGCTACCGCCTGAGCGGGCGCTGGAACTTCTCCAGTGGCTCCAAGCACTGCAAGTGGGCCATGCTCGGTGGCGTGGTGCCGCCGAAAGTGGCCGGCGAGGAGCCGGACTATCGCACCTTCCTGGTGCCGATCAGCGACTACCGGATCATCGACAACTGGGACGTGAGCGGGCTCGAAGGCACCGGCAGCCACGACATCGTGGTCGAGGACGCCTTCGTGCCCGAATACCGCACCCACCGCTCGATCGACGGCTTCCTGTGCGACAGCCCCGGCAACAAGGTCAACACCAGCCCGCTCTACCGGCTCCCTTTCGGCCAGATCTTCGTGCGCGCCGTATGCTCGTCGTCGATCGGCGCGCTGCAGGCCGCGCTGGAGTCCTTCATCAAGATCAACCGCGATCGCGTCGGCCTGAACGACGCCAAGCGCGTGGCGCAGGATCCGGGCGCGCAGGCAGCGGCGGCGCAGGCGACCAGCGTGATCGACGAGTGCCGCACGATCATGGCGCGCAACTTCGACCTGATGTTCGAAGCGGCCGCGGCCGGCACGCAACTGCCGATCGAGCAGCGCATCAAGATGCGTTACGACGCCTCGCTGGTGGCGCCGAAATGCGCGGCGGCGATCAACGAGTTGTTCATCTACTCCGGCGCGCAGGGCGTCTTCAAGAACCACCCGATCAACAGGGCGTGGCTGGACATCAACGCCGGCCGCACCCACGTGGCGAACAATGTCGGCAAGTTCGGCCGCAACTGGGGCGCGTCCATGTTCGGTGCCGAGAACGAGGACTTCTTCCTCTGAACGGCTGTCAGCGCACTCGTCGCTGACGCGGCCCGGGCCCGTGGGTCCGCATTCATGCGGACAATTGTCCGGCTGAAGCCGGACCTACGGCGAATTCCCGTGGGTCGGGCTTCAGCCCGACAAGGGTTCGGCGCCGGCATTGTGGCATCGCGGCGGTGCCGCTTACCATGCAGCCTCCCATCCGGAGAGCCCGCCCATGGCGACCACGCTGAAGACTGCCCGCTACCTGAACCTCGCCACCTTCCGCAGGAACGGCGACGCGGTGAACACGCCGGTCTGGTTCGCCGAGCGCAACGGCGCGTATTACGTGTTCTCGGCCGGCGAGGCCGGCAAGGTGAAACGGCTGCGCAATTCCTCGCGCGCGCGCATCGCGCCCTGCGACATGCGCGGCAAGCTGCTCGGGGAGTGGGCAGAGGCCCACGCGGTGGTGGTCAAGGATGCCGCCGAGATGGATGCCGCCTACCGCGCGCTGCGCGACAAGTACGGGTGGCAGATGGGACTGCTGGATTTCTTTTCTCGCCTGGGCGGCAAGATCGACCAGCGCGCCGTGATCCGCATCCGCGCCGGGCGGGCGCCGGGGCCGAAACGGCGCTGAGGCGCAACGCCCCCGGGGCTCAGAGCCCCGTGTGCAGGCCGCACTCGCGGTTGTCGAGCACCTTGGTCGGGTCGAAGTAGTGCTTGCACGAGGGCAGGCGGCGGCTCTCGACGTAGCGCGCCACGTCCTCCTCGCTCCAGTCGAAGATCGGCGCGACGCGCAGGATGCCGCGCCGCTCGTCCCACGACACGATATCGAGCGTCTTGCGGAATTCCGTCTCGCCGCGGCGGATGCCGGTGAACCACAGTTCGGGCGCCAGCTCGGCCAGTGCGCGCTCGAAGGGCTCGAGCTTGATGTTGCGCGTGAACTGCTCGTGCAGCTCGGCCTCGTCGAGCTGCGGGATGCCACCGTAGAGCGCGTTCCAGCGCTCGGCGCTCATGCGCGGCGTGTAGATCTTCATGTTCAGCGGCAGCAGCTTCATCAGCTTGTCGGCCACCACATAGGTGTCGCGCAGGTTGTACCCGGTATCGACCCATACCACCGGGACGCTCGCGTCGATGCCGCTGACCAGGTCGAGCATCAATGCCGCGTTGGGACCGAAGCTCGTGCTCATGAACGGACGCAATCCCAGCCCGAGTGCCCAGCGCACCACGTCCTCGGCCGGCGCACCGGCGAGTTCGCGGTTGATGCGGGCGAGATCCAGAGAGGCGACGGATTCCTTGATGACGGCCAACCCCATGGCTATGGTCCGGGTAGCTGAATTGCCTGGCCATTATAAGAAAATCATCTCTGAAACCTAATATCGATGCTGCATATGGTTATTTCGGCACAGGCGCAGCGCACGCATTTGTGCCGCTTTTGCTGTCGTCGGTCGGCAAGCCCGTTACCATTCCCGGCCCCACCCCGCGAAGCGCTGCCGTGCCCTCCCGAGACCGCGCAATGAACACTCGCATTCGCTCGCTCGCGCGCGAGCACGTGCCCTATGCCGGCGTGTTCGCGCACGGCATGGGCCAGAGCATGGTGTTCGCGATGCTCCCCGCGCTGGGACGCGAGGTCGGCTTCGCGGAAGTCGCGATCGGCACCATCGTCTCGATGTCCTCGCTGGTGTTCTTCCTCGGCAGCCGCGCATGGGGACGGATCAGCGACCGCTGGGGCCGCAAACCCGTGATCCTTTGCGGACTCTGGGGCTACAGCATCGGCACGCTGGCCTTCGCGCTGCTGTTCGGGCTGGGGATTTACGGCGTGCTGGGCGGCACGCTGCTCTATGGCCTGATCATGGGCACGCGCATGGCGCAGTCGGTGGTGATGTCCGGGACCGCGCCCGGCACCTCGGCCTACATCGCCGACACCACCACGCCCGTGACGCGCGCCTCGGGCATGGGACGACTGGCAGCAGCCGCCAATATCGGCTCGATCATGGGCCCGGCGTTCGCGGGCCTGCTGGCCGCATTCAGCCTGCTGCTGCCGCTGGTGTTCGCCGCGCTGGTGGCGGGCGCCGCGGCGCTGCTGGTCAATCGCCTGCTGCCCCACACGCACGTGCTCCCGCCATCGCACCAGTCGGGGGCGAAACTGCGGTTGTTCGACCCGCGCTTTGCCGCCTGCCTGGCGCTCGGCATGGCGGTGTTCACAGGCTTTTCGATCGTGCAGCAGACGCTGGCCTTCCTCATCCAGGACACCTTGCTGCTGGACGGGCGCCACACGGCCCAGACCTACGGCTTCACGATGATGATCAACGCCGCCGCGGCGCTGCTGGCGCAGACGATCCTGGTGCAGCGCGTCAAGCTCGCGCCGATGCTGCTGCTGCGCATCGGCATGCCGCTGCTCGCCTGCGCCTTCGCGCTGCTGATATGGGCCGCCTCGCTCCCGGCGTTCGGCATGGCGATGGTCCTGATGGGACTCGGGCTGGGCCTGTGCGGGCCCGGCTTCAATGCGGCGGTGTCGCTGGCGGTGAGTGCGCGCGAACAGGGAGCGGCTGCCGGCATCGCCAGCGCGATACCCTCGCTGGGTTTCATCCTCGGACCGGTCGCCGGCACCTGGCTCTACCAGGTGAACCCGCACTACCCCTATGTCCTCATCACCCTGATCCTGCTGCCGGCCTGCGTGGGCGCGTTCCGCATCCGCCAGCACGTGCACATCGAACCGTAGGTCCGGCTTCAGCCGGACAATATGTGTCCGGACAAATCCGGACCCACGGGATCGACGCCGTCCGGCTGAAGCCGGACCTACATCTCTTCGGGCTCGTAACGGTCGATGATCTCGCGCACCAGGCCGCTGCGCACGATGTCCTCGCGCTCGAAGCGGTGCACGTAGACGCTGGGCACGCCGCGCAGGCGCTCGATCGCATCGGCCAGCCCGTTGGGGCCGCGGATGTCGCTCTGGCGGATGTCGCCGTTGACCACCACCCTGCTCTCCTCGCCGATGCGCGTGAGGAACATCTTCATCTGCGCCGGCGTGGTGTTCTGCGCCTCGTCGAGCACCACGAAGGTGCGCTCGTCGAAGGTCTTGCCGCGCATGTACGCGAGCGGCGAGGCGACGATGCGACCGTGGCGCAGGCAGTAGTCGACCGTGCCGGCACCCAGGCGCGCGTTGAGGATGTCACGGAAGGCATCGATGTAGGGCGAGAACTTCTCGTTGAGATCACCGGGCAGGAAGCCGAGCTGCTCACCGGCCTCGACAGCGGGGCGCGTGAGGATGATGCGGTCGATCTGTCCGGCTTCCAGCGCCTGCGCCGCCAGCGCGCCCGCGCAATAGCTCTTCCCGGTGCCGGCGGGGCCGATACCGAAGGTCAGGCAGTGGTTGCGGATGGCGTTGATGTAGCGTTTCTGGGAGGGTGTCCGGGCTTCGAGTGGCGCCGGGACTCGGGGGGCAGCGTAGGCAGTGTGCAGGTTGTGGGCTCTGGCATTGAGGTCGACGATGACTGCGCCGTCGCTGTCCGGTCGTCGTCCGTTGCGCGTTTTCCTGTCTCTGTAGGTCCTCTCCTCCGGGTTCGGTCGCTGGTAGGGCTTGCCTCGTGCGGGGGATCTTTTCGCCATAAATACGAATGCCTCTTCGATATGGGTATGAAGACCGGATCTCGGCGCTGCGCTGCGGTTTGCCTGGGCGGTGGGTTGCTCCTGTGCGGCTGGTGTTGCAATAAATAATCATCAGCAAATATGAAAATTGCAAGACACGCACGCAAATTAAATGCTGGCATTTGCACGCGAGCAGATCGCGCCCGACCTGCGCGGGCGGAGCACCGCGACGAACGCACCATCCTTGCGCTCGAGCTCGCGTGCTTGCACCGGACTGGGTCGTTTTTCCCCGGGTGTTCGCTGACGGGCCGTATCGGAGCGTGCCGGCAGGCGCTGATCATTTTCGGCGAGGTTGTCAGGCTCCGGAGGCGACGATAGTCTTGCCCGACAAACGATAATCACAGGACACGCGCCACATGTTCCGCCCCGCTCCCTGGCTCGCCCTGCACCGCTCGCTCGGACTGGAGCCACCGCCCGCCTTCGATGACCGCCCGCTGGCCGGGCATCTCGCGCTCCACGCCGCGCACAGGCCCGAGGCGGTGGCGATCCAGTTTCACGACCGCGGCATCGGCTACGGCGAGCTGTTCACGCAAGGCCTCAGGCTCGCCACCGCATTGCGCGCGCTCGGCGTCGCGAAGGGTGACGTGGTCGGCCTGCACCTGCCGAACGTGCCGCAATACCTGGTGGCGGTGACCGCGCTGTCGCGCCTCGGCGCCGTCGGCACCGGCGTCTCGCCACTGCTCGCCCCCGGCGAGATCGCCTTCCAGCTGAAGGACGCCGGCGTGAAGGTCCTGCTCACGCTGGACGCGCTGGCTGCGGCCGTGCTGCCGCGCATCACCGACATGCCGGCCTGCCTGCACACGGTGATCGCGACCGGCGCCGGCGAGAGCCTCGGGCTGCCCTGCGGACCCGCGCCGGAGCTGCCCGGCCTGCGCACGATGCGCTATCCGGACCTGGTCGGCGCGGCGAAGGCCGACTGCCCGCAGACCCCGGTGACGGGCGACGACACCTTCATGATCCAGTACACCGGCGGCACCACCGGGCGGCCCAAGGGCGCGATGCTCTCGATCCGCAACCTGATGTACAACCCGCAGCAGACCGAGGCCTACGCCGGCTGGAGCGGCGGGTACGACGAGGTGCTGATGTCGGCCTTCCCGCTGTTCCACATCGCGGGACTCTCGGTGCACGTGGCGGCGCTGCGCTACGGTTGCCGCACGCTGCTGATCCCGGATCCGCGCGACATGGACTTCATCTGCCGCCAGCTGCAGCGCTTCCCGCCCACGCGCATCGCCGCGGTACCCACGCTCTACCAGATGCTGGTCAACACGCCGGCTTTCCGCGAGGTGGATTTCTCGCGCCTGAAAATTGCACTCTCGGGCGCAGCCCCCTTGCCGCTGGAGGACCGCAGGCGCATCGAGGCGATCATCGGCGCGAACCGGCTCTCCGACGTGTTCGGCATGACCGAGACCGGACCCGTGCACGTGTGCAATCCGCCGATGCGCTGCAAGCCGACCGCGGTGGGCATACCCGTCGCGGCCACCGACACGCGCATCGTCGACCTCGAGACCGGCACGCGCGAGATGCCGTTCAACGAGCCCGGGGAGATCATCGCCAGCGGCCCGCAGGTGATGAAGGGCTACCTGAACCTGCCCGGGGAATCCGCTCGCGCGCTGCGCGTGCTCGACGGCCGCACCTGGATGTTCACCGGTGACGTGGGCTACATGGACGAGGAAGGCTACGTCCACGTCTGTGACCGCGCCAAGGACATGCTGATCGTGGGCGGTTACAAGGTGTTCTCGGTCGAGATCGAGGACAAGCTGAAGGCGCTGGACTGCATCGCGCAGTCGGCGGTGATCGGCACACCCGACACGGCGCGCCCCGGCAACGACGTCGTGAACCTCTACGTCGAGCTCACGCCGGGGGCACGCACCCGCGACGAGGAAGCAGTGCGCGCCGAAATCCTCGCCTTCTGCCGCGAGAACATGGCGCCCTACAAGGTGCCGAAGCACCTGATCCTGATCGAGCAGATCCCCGTCACCGCGGTGGGCAAGATCGACAAGAAGGCGCTGCGGGTAACGTAGATCCGGCTTCAGCCGGACAATCGTCTCGATAAATCCGGACCTGTGACGGGGCAATCGTCCGGATGAATCCGGACCCACGTCCGGACCCACGTCCGGACCCACGTCCGGACCCACGTCCGGACCCACGGGTTTTGCGGACAATTGCGCCGAATCACCCGCTTCAGGCAGCGCCCGATGGCGGATAATCATCGCATTCCTCATGCCGATCACGGGTTCGCCACGCATGTCCGCCCGATCAACTGCCGCTGCGCCATCCGACGACGCCCTCGCGCGCGTCGCGGCGCGCTACGCCGTGGCGATCACGCCGGACATGGAGGCGCTGATCGACCCGCTGGATCCGCTGGACCCTATCGCGCTGCAGTTCCGCCCCGATGCGCGCGAGCTCGTCACGCTGGCCGACGAGCACCCCGACCCCATCGGCGATCGCGCGCACGCGCCGGTCGCGGGCATCGTGCACCGCTACCCCGACCGCTGCCTGCTGAAGCTGGTGCACGTCTGCGCGGTGTACTGCCGCTACTGCTTTCGCCGCGAGATGGTCGGCCCGACCGGCGACGGCACGCTTGGGCCAGCGGAACTGGATGCCGCGATCGCCTATATCGCGTCACGGCCCGAAATCTGGGAAGTGGTGCTGACCGGCGGCGACCCCTTCGTGCTGTCGCCGCGCCGGCTACATGAGGTCACGGAGCGCCTCGCCGCGATACCGCACCTGAAGGTGCTGCGCTGGCACACGCGCGTGCCGGTGGTCGATCCGGCGCGCGTCACGCCGGAGCTCGTCGCGGCAATCCGCAGTCCGGATGCCACCACCTACGTGGTGCTGCACGCCAACCACCCGCGCGAACTGACCACGCAGGCGCGCGATGCGATCGCACTGCTCGCCGACGCCGGCATCCCGCTGCTGGCGCAGACCGTGCTGCTGAAGGACGTGAACGACGACGCCGGCACGCTGGAGGCGCTGATGCGCGCGCTGGTGGAATCGCGCGTGCGCCCCTATTACCTGCACCATCTCGACAAGGCGCCGGGCACCGCGCATTTCCGCTGCACGCTCGAACGCGGGCGCGAGATCGTGCGCGAGCTGCGCGAGCGCGCCTCGGGCATCTGCCAGCCGGTTTATGTGCTGGACATACCCGGTGGGCACGGCAAGACCCCGATCGCCGAATCGGGCCTGCGCGAAACGGAATCGGGCTACGAAGTGCGCGACCGCCGCGGCGAGTGGCACCCCGCATAACAGGAACGGAGCACAGCATGCGCAATTCCCTGCAGGACCAGTTGCTCAAAGCCGGACTGGTCGACGCGAAGAAAATCAAGGAGAGCAACCGCGCCAGCGACAAGCAGAAGAAACAGGCCGGCAGGAATGCCGCCGAGCTAGATGCGCAACGGCGCCTCGCGGAACAGGCGCTGCGCGACAAGGCCGAGGCCGATCGCGCGCTGGCGCAGCAGCAGAACGCGGAACTTCGCCAGCGCGAGATCGCCGCGCAGATCGCGCAGCTGGTGCGCCACTACCGCCAGCCGCGCGAGGGCGGCGACATCGCCTACAACTTCGCCGACCACGGCATCATCAAGAAGCTCTACGTCAGCGCGCGCCTGCGCGACCAGCTGATCCGTGGCCAGCTCGTGATCGTGCGCGCGGGCAACGGCTACGAGCTGGTGCCCGTGGCCTGCGCCGAGCGCATCCGCGCGCGCGATGGCGACGTCATCGTGGTGTGGAACACGCCCGCCGCCGACCAACCGGCCGAGGACGATCCCTACAAGGATTTTCCGATTCCCGACGACCTGATGTGGTGAGGCGCATGCGCCGCTAGGCGCCCTTGTCGATGCGCACCGGGATCGCGCTCATGCGCGGAATGCCGCTGTACGGGTCGTATTCGTGCTCGACGCTGGCGAGCAGGCCCGTGTTGGCACCGGCTTCACGCACATCGGACGGGCTGTCCGGGTCGGTGCCGCCGAAACAGTGGCTCATCGAGATCACGCCGCGCCGGATGCCGTCCTCCGCCTCCACGATCGCCGGTATCTCGCCGTAGCGCGAGGCGATGCGGATGGTGTCTCCGTCGCTCAGCCCCAGCGCCGCCAGGTCGAGCGGGTTCATGAACGCCGGGTTGTGGTGCCGGTGGCGCATCTGCCGCGCGTTGTTGCGCCCGGTGGTGTTCATCACGCCGTGCATGCGGCGGCTGATCAGGCGGAACGGGTACTCGCGCAGCGCCTCATGCTCGATCGGCTCGGCCGCAACTGCGTGCAGCTCGGCGACCATCGCCCCGTCGCCCACCTGCAGCCGGGCCGCGTGCCCCGCCTCGGCGGGCATCACCGTGATCGCCTCGTCGTCGAACACGCGCCCCCCGGGGCGTTCCTTCACGCGGGCGAAGGGCACACGACCCTCGGCGCACAGCACCTCGAACAGCTCGTCCGTCGAGGGTTTGCGCGTCATGTCGAAGCGATAGCGCGCCGGCTCGCCGCTGGTGGTGGTCCAGGAGTAGGCGACCGCCATCTCCAGCTCGAGCTTCATGCGCCGCGCCACCTCGTAGAAGAACTCCCACTCCTCGATCAGGTCGGCGCCGGGCGGCGGCTCGGTGGCCGCCGGCGCGTACTGCGCGTAGGGCACCGCGTAGCCGAAACCGGTGCCGAAGTAGCTCAGCATCTCGTTCGGCAGCGTGATCGCGGGGCTCTCGAGACTGTGCTTGCAGCCAATGTTGTAGTGCGCCAGGTGGCAGCTGTTGTGTGCCATCTGGATATCGAGGCAGACGAAGAGATCGAGCGCCTTCAGCGCCGCCAGCGTCTTCTTCTGGTCCGGCCAGGCCATCAGCGGGTTGCCGCCGATCGAGATCAGCGCCTTCACCTGCCCGTCGCCGGGCAGCAGGATCTCGTCGGGCAGCGCCGAGGTGGGCAGGCCGCAGGCCGCGTCGCTGAAGCCGCGCACGCGCAGCTTCTCGCCATAACCCCAGGCCGGCCAAGGCGCGTTGGCCTGCGCGCGTGGCGCGAAGCGCGGCCCCATCACGCCCGCGTTCGGCACGCGCTCGCCCGCTTTCAGCCAGCGCCCGCAGAGGCTCATCAGGCAGAGCAGCAGGTACTCGGTCAGGTTGCCGCGCGGCGCCATGTTCGAGCCGGTGCCGGCGGTCGCGCCGCCGCGTCCGGCGGTGGCAAAGGTGCGCGCCGCCAGCTCGAGGTCGGCCATCGGCACGCCCGCGCGCCGCTCCACGTATTGCGGCGTGAAGGGCTCGACCGCGGCGGCCAGCGCATCGACGCCGGCGACGTGCGCGCGCACGAACCCGGCATCGAACAGCGCCTCCTTCAGGATCACGCGGATCATGCCCGCCAGCACCGCGGGATCCTCGCCGGGGCGGGCCTGCAGGTGCACGAAGGCGCGCTCGGCGCACTCGGTGCGGCGCGGATCGAGCACGATGGGCTTCATGCCGCGCTCCACGGCGTCCTTCAGCCGCTTCGCGGGATTCTGGTTCGGCACCCCGCCCGAATGCGCCACTATCGGGTTCACTCCCACCAGCAGCCAGGTGTCGGCGTCGTCGAACACCTGCGGGCCCGCGCTCCAGGTGCCGTGCAGCGCCGCCGCGATCGTCTTGCCCGGCTGGTCGATGGTGGCCGAGGTGAACATCATCGGCGAGCCGATCGCGTTCATCCACGCCGTCGACACCGGCTGCGTCGCGGGGTAGGTGAAGATGTAGGTGCCCGCGTAGGTGGCAACCGCGCGCGGACCGTGCTCGGCGATGATGCGCTGCAGCTTCTGCGTCACCTCGTCGAGCGCCTGGGCGCTGGTGATGGGCGTGAAACGGCCGTCGGACTCGCGCCGCAGGCTGCCGAGCAGGCGATCGGGATGCCGCAACTGGCTCACCATCTCGCGGCCCTTGATGCACGTATAGCCCCAATAGACCGGGTTGTGCTTGTCGCCGATGATCCGCACCGGCCGCCCGTCCTCGCGATCGATCACGATCGGGCACATCGCGGCGCAGGAGCGGCAGATGCCGTGGACGCTGTCGCGCATGGGATATCACCATTTTATTGGATGGTTTTTGTTCGTCCGATGTTAAGCCGCATGGCCGTCGGCGGCAATCGCCGGGCGCTGTGGTTGGAGCGGGTATCGAAGCGTGGTAGCGTCCTGCGCGTACCAACCCGGGAGCCGGCCATGGAAACGCACTACCGCGCCTGCAACCTGTGCGAGGCAATCTGCGGCCTGGAGATCGGCGTCGAGGCCGGGCGCGTGGTCTCGATCCGCGGCGATGGCGCCGATCCGCTCAGCCGCGGCTACCTCTGCCCCAAGGCCACCGCGCTCGCCGACCTGCAGGACGATCCCGACCGCCTGCGCCGCCCGCTGCTGCGCGAGGGCGGCACGTGGCGCGAGATCGGCTGGGAGGAGGCCTTCAGGATCGCCGCCGCAAGGCTGCAGGCGGTGCGCGAGCGCCACGGCGCCGACGCGGTCGGCGTGTACCGCGGCAACCCCTCGGTGCACAACTGGGGACTGATGACGCACGCCAACCACTTCCTGAAACGCCTCGGCACGCGCAACCATTTCTCCGCCACCTCGGCCGACCAGTTGCCGCACCACCTGGTGTGCCTGTGGATGTACGGGCACCAGTTCCTGCAGCCGGTGCCCGACATCGACCGCACGCAGTTCCTGCTGCTGATCGGCTACAACCCCGTGGCCTCCAACGGCAGCATGATGACCGTGCCCGATATCCGCAGCCGACTGAAGGAACTGCGCGCACGCGGCGGGCGGCTGGTGGTGATCGACCCGCGCCGCAGCGAGACGGCCGAGCTCGCCGACCGTCACCACTTCATCCGCCCCGGCAGCGACGCGGCGCTGCTGCTCGCGCTGCTGCACGTGCTGTTCGACGAGGGCCTGGTGCGCACGGATGCCCTGCAGTCGCACGCGCGGAACCTCGCGGCGCTGCCGCCGCTGCTGACGCGCTTCACGCCGGAATTCGCGGCGGCCGCGACCGGGATCGAGGCCGGCGCGATCCGCGCGCTGGCGCGCCAATTCGCCGCCGCGCCCTCGGCGGCCTGCCACGGCCGCATGGGTGTGTCGACGCAGCGCTTCGGCACGCTGTGCCAGTGGGCGATCCAGCTGCTGATGCTGCTCA
This sequence comes from Gammaproteobacteria bacterium, assembly GCA_016718385.1. Lineage (GTDB taxonomy): Bacteria > Pseudomonadota > Gammaproteobacteria > Pseudomonadales > UBA5518 > UBA5518. The sequence continues at coordinate 670,928 of JADKDK010000001.1, read as the reverse complement.
CGGGCAATCTCGACCGCCCGGGCGGCGCGCTGCTCACCCACCCCGCCGTGATGGGCGCCGGGCCCGACGACAACCCCAAGGGTGCCTTCGCCCGGCGCGCGAGCCGCGTCAGCGGCTATCCCGAGTTCGGCGGCGAGTTCCCGGTCGCCGCACTCGCCGAGGAGATGCTGACGCCCGGCGCCGGACAGATCCGCGCGCTGGTGACGGTGGCCGGCAACCCGGTGCTCTCGGTGCCGAACGGGCGCCTGACGGACCGCGCATTCGCGGGGCTCGACTTCATGGTCAGCGTGGACGTCTACCTCAACGAGACCACGCGCCACGCGCACCTGATCCTGCCGCCGACCTCGACGCTGGAACACGACCACTACGATCTCGCATTCCACAAGTTCGCGGTGCGCAACACCGCGCGCTACAACGCGCCGGTGCTGCCCAGGCCTGCCGGCGCGCTGCACGACTGGGAAATCTTCGCCGGGCTCGCCGCAGCCCACGCCGCGCTGAGCGGCGAGCCAGCCGCGCCGGTCGTGCCGCCGGCCGACATGCTCGACTTCCTGCTGCAGGCCGGGCCCTACGGTACGCGCTCGGGCTTCGCGCCGCCGCTCAGCCTCGCCACGCTGCAGGCGCACCCGCACGGCATCGACCTCGGGCCGCTGCGGCCCTCGCTCGCGCAGCGCCTGTGCACCGCGGACCGGACGATCGACTGCCTGCCCGGGGCGATTCCCGGCGAAATCGAGCGTCTCGCCGCGGAACTCACCGTGTCCGTCGCAGCCGATACGCTGCTGCTGATCGGGCGCCGCCACCTGCGCAGCAACAACTCGTGGATGCACAACAGCCACCGGCTGGTCAAAGGGCCGCGCCGCGACCAGCTCCTGATGCACCCGCAGGACCTGGCCGCGCGCGGTTTGCGCGACGGCGATCGCGTGAACGTCAGTTCCCGCACCGGCAGCGTCGGCGTCGAGGTCCAGGCCTCGGAGGCGATCATGCCGGGCACGGTGTCGCTGCCGCACGGCTGGGGCCACGACCGCGAGGGCGTGCGGCTCGGCATCGCGGCGCAGCACGCCGGCGTCAGTGCCAACGACCTCACCGACGAGCGCAGTATCGATGTCGCTTCCGGCAATGCCGCGCTGAACGGCGTGCCGGTCAGGGTGGAAGCTGGGCGGTGATCTGCAGCGCCGCGACGCGGTAGGCTTCGGCGAGCGTCGGGAAATTGAAGATGTTCTCGACGAAGTCCTCGGCGCGGAAGCCGCCGAGCAGGCCCATCTGCGCGATATGGATCAGCTCGGTCGCGCCTTCGCCCACAATCTGCGCGCCGAGCAGCTTTCCGTCCCGGTCCGCGACCAGCTTCAGCAGGCCGTCCTGGATGCCGGAGATCTGCCCGCGCGCGATCTCCTCGAACTTCGCGCGTCCGACCAGTACCTCGACCCCGGTTTTCGCGGCCGCCGCCTCGTCCATGCCGACCGAGGAAATCTCGGGAATCGCGTAGATGCCCATCGGGATCATCGCCCCGAGCGCGCCCAGATCGATGCCGAGCGCGTGGGCGCTGGCGCGCCGGCCCTGCTCCATCGAAGCCGAGGCGAGCGCCGGCGGCCCGATGACGTCGCCCACCGCGTAAATCGTGGGCACCGCGGTCTGGCAGGATGCATTCACCGCAATGTGTCCCGTTGCCGTGAGCTCCAGCCCCGCGGCCGCGAGATTCAGGCCACCGACATTGGCCACGCGTCCCGCCGCGGACAGCAGCTTGTCGCAAGCCAGCTCCCTCCCGTCTGCGAGCCGCGTCAACACGCGTGATACGCCGTCCCAGCGCACAGCCTCGACCTGCGCCGATCCGATGAACTCCCCTCCCGCGCAAGCGAAGCCGTGCAGGAAGCGCTCGACGATCTCGCCGTCGATGAAACCGAGCGGGCGCGGGTAACGGTCGATCATCGCGACCTTCACGCCCAGGCTGGCGAAAACCGAGGCGTATTCACAGGCGATGATGCCGCCGCCGAGCACCACCATCGATTCGGGCAGGTAGAGCATCGACAGCACGGAGTCGCTGTCGAGGATGTGCTCATGGTCCACCGGTACGGCCTCGGCCCGGCGCGGCAGGGAACCGCTCGCGATGATCACCTGCGCCGCGCCGTGCACGGTCTTCTCGCCACGCAGCCCCTCGACCTGCACGCGATCGGGCGCGACGAAGGACGCACGGCCGTGCAGGCAGTGCACGCCGTTGCGCTCCAGCTGGGCGCGGATGAAGCCGTCGTGGGCCAGCGTGACGGCCTGCAGGTTGCTGATCAGCGCCGCCATCTCCTGGCCCGGCTTCAGCTCGTAGCCGAGCAGCGCCTGATGGCGGCGCAGATGCAGGATGCGCAGGGCGCTCTCGCGCAGCGACTTGCTGGGGATAGTGCCGCGATAGACGCAGGCGCCACCGAGACGACGGTCGCTCTCGACGAGGCCCACGCGCCGGCCCGCCTTGGCGGCCTGTATCGCGGACTTCTGTCCCGCCGGGCCGCTGCCGATCACGAGCAGGTCGAAATCGTAGGCGTTCACAACGACATCTCCACCAGGGTGCGGCGCAGCGCATCGAGCTGCGCGAGCAGGACCTCGATGTCGGCGAGGTACAGGTTGATCTCCGCCATCTCCGGGAGCGCCGCGAGCGCGGCGGCATCGGGTTCGCCGTCGGCGAGCGTGAGCAGCGCGAAAGCTCTCGCAGCGGCCACCAGCGCGACGCGCTCCGGCGCGCGCGGCGCGGCACGGAAATCCGCGATGTGCGCGATGGTCTCGGCAACCGCATCGGGCAGGTTCCATCTGCGCGCGACCAGCAGACCCGCGGCGGCACCGTGCGCCTCGAGCAGGGCCTCGGGATCGGTGCCCGCAGGAGCGACGCCAGGCGCCTCCAGCGATTCCTGCAGCGCCTGCAACACCACGGGCCGACCGATCTGATGCAACAGCCCGCACAGGAAGCTCACCTCGACGTTGTGCCGCAGGCCGCGCGCAATCTCGCCCGCCCACAGCGCGGTGGCCAGCGACTCGTTCCAGGTCCGGTCGACCAGCCGCGCATACGCGGGCGCCTTGAACAGCTTGGGTCCGACGCAGGCCGCGAGAGCCACTTCCGCGATGCGGCGCATGCCGAGCCGCGCCATGGCCTGCTGCAGCGACACGATGGGCGCCCCGCTTCGCGCGAGAGGGGAGTTGGCGAACTTCATCACGTGACCGGCCAGCGACTGGTCGGTGCGGATGGTCGCCGCGATCGTGGCGCTGTCGGCGCCCGGGTCGTTCAGCAGCGACAGCGCGGCACCGGCGACCGCCGGGAGGACCGGCACCGTGACATCGCCACGATCCAGGCGATCGCGGATCACCGCGTCCGGCGAGAGCGGAATGGAAGCATCGTATGCACCAGCGGCCATGTCGGGCATCCTGCGTTTGACCGCGCCACCATAAGGCCGAAACGCACGCCGGCTCAAGCGCCGGCGCGACTTCCGGCCCGATCGCCACACCGCTACCATAGCGGCCTCGGCGGCGCTCGCCGACCCAGCACTCACCCGGGAATCCAGGCAACCGTGAATCACGCGCAATCGACCGGCACGGCGCGCCCATGGCGCTGAAGTCCACGATCCACCGCCTCGAGCTCGATGTCGCCGATATCGACCACGGCAACTACGGCAGCTTCTCGCTGACGCTGGCGCGCCACCCCTCGGAAACCGAGGAGCGGCTGATGATGCGCGTGCTGGCCTTCGCGCTGCACGCCGATCCGGCACTGGAATTCGGGCGCGGCATCTCGAGCGAGGACGAGCCGGACCTGTGGCTCAAGGACCCCACCGGCGCGATCAGCCTGTGGATCGACGTCGGCCTGCCGGAGGAGCGGCGCCTGCGCCGCGCCGCCGGCCGGGCAGAACGGATCGTGGTGATCGCCTACGGGGGGCGCGGGGTCGATGTGTGGTGGGACAAGATACGCGAGACGCTGGCACGCCTGCCCGCGCTCACGGTGCTCGCGATCCCCTGCGAGGCCGGACGCGCGCTGGCGGCACTGGCCGACAGGGCGATGCGCCTGCAGTGCACGGTGCAGGAGCAGCAGGTCTATGTGAACGACGCCGCGCGCTCGGTGCTGATCGAGCCCGTGGTGCTGCGCGCGCAATAGGGCACCGTCATGTACGCACGCGTGCACGCCGAGCGCCATCCCGACCAACCCTGCGTGATCATGGCCGGCTCAGGCGAAAGCCTGAGTTACAGCCAGGTCGAGTCCCGCGCCAACCGGCTCGCGCATCTGCTTCGTCGCCAGGGCCTGCGGCGCCTCGATCACTACGCGATCTTCCTGGAGAACAACGCGCGCTACGTCGAGGCCTGTGCGGCCGGCGAGCGCGCGGGACTCTACTACACCTGCATCGACGCGCACTTGAATGCCGGCGAGCTCGCGTTCATCGTGAACGACAGCCTCGCGCGCGTGCTCATCACCTCGCGCGCGCTGCGCGAAGTCGCGCTCGCCGCGCTTCCCTCGTGCCCGCGCCTCGAACTGCTGCTGATGCTGGATGCCGGCGGGCAGGATGCGCCGTTCCTCGATTACGAGGGCGCCATCGCCAGCATGCCGGCGACACCGATCGCCGACGAGTCGCTCGGCGGCGCGATGCTCTATTCCTCGGGCACCACGGGGCGGCCCAAGGGCGTGCTGCGTCCGCTGCCCGTGGCCGCGCCCGATCAGCTCACGCCGCTCTTTGGCGCCCTGCAGGCGATGTGGCACTACCGGCCGGGCATGGTCTACCTCTCGCCGGCGCCGCTGTACCACTCCGCGCCGCAGGCGGCGATCAACCTGACGCTGCGCAACGGCGGCACCGCCATCATCATGGAACGCTTCGACCCCGAGCAGTTCCTCGCGCTGGTCGAGCGCCACCGCGTGAGCCACAGCCAGCTCGTGCCGACGATGTTCAGCCGCATGCTGAAACTGCCCGAGGCCCTGCGCACGCGTTACGACCTCGCCTCGCTGGAATGCGCTGTTCACGCCGCTGCGCCCTGCCCCCCGCAGGTCAAGCGCGAGATGATCGCCTGGTGGGGGCCGGTAATCCACGAGTACTACGGCGCCACCGAAGGCCTCGGACTCGCGACCTGTGACACGGCCCAATGGCTGGAGCATCCCGGCAGCGTGGGCCGGGTGCTGTTCGGAGAGATCCACATACTCGACGAGGCCATGCAGGAATGCGCGACCGGCGTGCCCGGCACGATCTGGTTCCGTACCGTCACCCCGTTCGAATACTTCAACGACGCCGGGCGCACGCGCGAAGCGCGTTCTCCCGACGGCAGCCTGGGCACCGTGGGCGACATCGGCTACCTTGACGCCGACGGCTTCCTGTACCTCACCGACCGCAAGTCCTACACGATCATTTCGGGCGGGGTGAACATCTACCCGCAGGAATGCGAGAACCTGCTGATCACGCACCCCAAGGTGGCGGATGCCGCCGTCTTCGGCGTACCGAACGAAGACCTCGGCGAGGAAGTGAAGGCCGTGGTGCAGCCGTTGCCCGGCGTCAGCGCCGATCGCGAACTGGAAGCGGAACTGCTGGAGTTCTGCCGCGCGCACCTCGCCGCGCTGAAGTGTCCCCGCAGCGTGGACTTCGCGGCGCAGCTGCCGCGCACGCCGACCGGCAAGCTGCTGAAGCGGCTGCTGCGCGATCGTTACTGGACCGGCCGGCAGAGCCGGATCGTCTGAGCGCCATGGAACACGCCTCACGCATCGTGCGCGCCGTCTTCGTCGGCCTGGGCATCACGGCGCTCGCGCTCGGCATCGCCGGCATCGTGCTGCCGCTGCTGCCGACCACGCCCTTCGTGCTGCTGGCGGCGGCCTGCTTTGCGCGCGGCTCGACGAAGTTCCACGACTGGCTGCTGGCCCACCCGCTGTTCGGACCGATGATCGTCGAGTGGCAGGAATACGGCAGCATCCCGTGGCGCACCAAGATCGTGGCGATCGCGCTGATGAGCACCACGCTCGGCGTCTCGATCGTGTTCTTCGTGGAACCGCGGTGGCTGAAGGCCGCGCTGACGGTGCTGGGACTGGTGCTCGCGACCTGGCTCTACCGGGTGCCCTCGCGGGACCGCCCGTAGGTCGCCATTCATGGCGACTGGCATGGCGGGTTCGGCTTTGCCGAACCCTTGTCGGGCTGAAGCCCGACCTACAGATCCATTGTCGGGCTGAAGCCCGACCTACTTGATATAGGGATGGCCTGCGGCGAATATGCGCTGCACTGCGCCGAGGCCAGGAAGCACATGAACAAGCAATTCAGCGCCGGGGAGCTCGCCTTCCGTGACGAGGTCCGGGCCTTCCTGCGCGACCAGCTTCCGGGGGATATCAGCCACAAGGTCGGGAACGATCTGCAGCTCGAGCGCGAGGACTACGTGCGCTGGCAGAAGATCCTGCACGCGCGCGGCTGGGCCGGCGTCAACTGGCCGCCCGAATACGGCGGCACCGGCTGGACGCCGGTGCAGAAATACATCTTCGCCAGCGAGTGCGCCTTCGCGCACACGCCGCGCATAGTGCCGTTCGGCCTCGCGATGGTAGGCCCCGTCATCTACACCTTCGGCAACGCGGAACAGAAAGCGCGCTTCCTGCCGGACATCCTCGCCAGCAATGTGTGGTGGTGCCAGGGCTACTCCGAGCCGAACGCGGGATCCGACCTCGCCTCGCTGCGCACCAGCGCAACACGCGACGGCGGGCACTACGTGGTGAACGGCACCAAGACCTGGAACACCATGGGCCAGTGGGCCGACTGGATCTTCTGCCTGGTGCGCACCGGCGGCCCGGAACTGAAGCCGCAGGCGGGGATCAGCTTCCTGCTGATCGACATGAAAACGCCCGGCATCACGGTCTCGCCGATCCGCCTGCTCGACGGCACGCCCGAGGTGAACGAAGTGCACTTCGACAATGTGCGCGTGCCCGCGGCGAATCTGGTCGGCGAGGAGAACCGCGGCTGGACCTACGCCAAGTACCTGCTCACGCACGAGCGCACCGGCATCGCGCAGGTGGCAAAGTCGCGCATGCGCCTGGCGAAGCTGAAAGACATCGCGCGCGCCACCGCGCACGAGGGCGCGCCGCTGATCGAGGAAGCATTCTTCGCACGCCGCGTGGCAGAGGTGGAAACCGACCTGATGGCGCTCGAATACACCGAGCTGCGCGCGCTGGCGAGCGTCAGCACCGGCAAGGCGCCCGGGCCGGAGTCCTCGATCCTGAAGATCAAGGGTACCGAGATCGCGCAGGCAATCGACGAACTGCTCGTCGAGGCGGCCGGCTGGTATGCCCTGCCCTTCGTGCCCGCGCAGTTCCACGCCGGCTACGACGGCTGGCGCGTCGGCCCCGGCGCCGCGGCCAATGCCGCGCCGATCTACTTCAACAACCGCAAGGCCTCGATCTACGGCGGTTCGAACGAGATCCAGCGCAATATCATCGCCAAAGAGGTATTGGGATTGTGAGGCGGGTGCCGGTAGGTCTGCATTCATGCGGACATTGTCCGGCTGAAGCCGGACCTACGGAATATGACGCATAGATGCCCGCGTAGGTCCGGCTTCAGCCGGACATTGATTGCGCAGGCACCGGAATTGGGGAACGGCGAGCGATGGACTTCGACTACAGCGACGAGCAGCAACTGCTGCGCGACAGCGTGGAGCGCTTCGTGCGCGAGCAGTACGCCTTCGACACGCGCCGCGGCATCGTGGCGAGCGAGTGCGGATTTTCTGCGCGCAACTGGCAACTGTTCGCCGAGCTCGGCTGGCTCGCGGTGCCGGTGGCCGAGGACGACGGCGGACTCGGCGGCAACCTCACGGATCTCGCGATCCTGTTCGAGCAGTTCGGCAGGGGGCTGGTCGTGGAACCCTACCTTGCCACCCTGGTGCTGGGCGCGGGCCTGGTATCCGAGCTCGGCAGCCTCGTGCAGCGCGAGTCGATGCTGCCCGCGATCGTGGCCGGCAAGCTGCAGCTCGCGGTGGCTTTCGCCGAGCCCGGCAGCCGCTACAGTCTGGCGCGCATCGCGACCACGGCCGAGCGCAGCGACGAGGGCTGGACGCTGGACGGACACAAGTGCGTGGTGCTGAACGCGCCCAATGCCGACACCCTGCTGGTCAGCGCGCGCGATGCCGGTGGCGCGATCGGCATCTTCCGTGTCGCGCCCGCCAGCGCCGGCCTGCGGATGCACGGCTACGCGACGATCGACGGCGGGCGCGCCGCCGACATCGAACTCGACGCCGTGCGCTTGCCGGCCGACGCACTGCTCGGCACCACCGCGATCGGGCTCGCCGCGCTGGCGCGCGTGATCGAGCGCGCCACGCTCTGCGTCTGCGCCGAAGCGGTCGGCGCGATGGACGCCCTGTTATGGAAGACCGTGGAATACACGAAGACGCGCAGGCAATTCGGCGTGGCGATCGCCTCCTTCCAGGCGCTGCAGCACCGCATGGCGGAGATGTTCATCGAGCTGGAGCAGTCGCGCTCGATCCTGATGATGGCGCTGATGGCGGCCGAGGCTGGCGAGGCGCTCACGCGCCCGGTGTCGGCGGCGAAGAGCCGCATCGGTCGCGCGATGCGCCGCCTCGGGCAGGAAGCGATCCAGCTGCACGGCGGCATCGGCGTCACCGACGAGCTCGACGTCGGCCACTACTTCAAGCGCCTCACGGCGATCGAGACCCTGTTCGGGAACACCGACTTTCACCTGCAACGTTTTGGAGCATCTCATGACCGATAAGCACAACACGCTGACCCGCCGCGACTTCGTACAGGGTGCCGCGACGCTGGCCGCGGGCGCCGCGCTGTTCCCGCCCGGCGCCTCCGCGGCCGGCACCTCGAGGATGGCGATCCGCGACTATGTGGCGCACGACGCCATGGGTCTCGCGGCGCTGGTCAAGCGCGGTGAGGTCTCGGCCGCCGAGCTGCTGGAGCTCGCGATCGCGCGCACCGAGGCGGTGAACGGCAGCATCAACGCGGTCTGCCTGAAACACTACGACGAGGCACGTGCCGCGCTGAAGTCCATCGACCCGAACTCGCCGCTCGCCGGCGTGCCCTTCCTGCTGAAGGACCTCGGCGTGTATCTGCAGGGCACCATCACCAGCAACGGTTCGCGCTTCTTCGCCGATCGCGTCGCCGCCCGTACCAGCACCGTGGTGCAGCGTTACCAGGCCGCGGGCCTGAACATCTTCGGAAAATCGGCTTCGCCGGAGTTCGGCCAGATTCCCAACACCGTCTCGACGCTGTGGGGCAAGACGCGCAACCCGTGGAACCTCGAGTACTCCGCGGGCGGCAGCTCGGGTGGCGCGGCCGCCGCGGTGGCCGCGGGCATACTGCCGGCGGCGCACGCGACCGACGGCGGCGGCTCGATCCGCTTCCCCGCCGCGATGTGCGGACTCGTCGGCCTGAAGCCCACGCGCGCGCGCACGCCGCTCGGCCCGGACAAGAGCGAAGGCTGGTCGGGGCTCTCGAGCGGCCACGTGGTCTCGCGCACGCTGCGCGACACCGCGCTGCTGCTCGACCTGACACAGGGTCCCGAGCCGGGCGCGGCCTACTGGCCGCCCGCGCCCTCGGACAGCTACATGAACGAGCTCGCGCGCGAGCCCGGCAAGCTGCGCATCGCGCTGATCACGCGCTCGCCAACGGGCGCCGCGGTCCACCAGGACAACCTCGATGCGATCGCGAAGGCCGCCGATCTCTGCCGCTCGCTCGGACACGAGGTACGCGGAGCCGAGCTGCCGGAGCCCTTCTCGAAGCTGATGGAGAGCTTCGGCTTCCTCAGCATGGTCGGGGTGTCCTCGCAGATCCGCGAACGGGCACGCGAGCTCGGCCGCGAGCCCGGTCCGGATGACCTGGAACCCGTGGTGCTCGGCTATTACCGGCAGGCGCCGTCGATCAGCGCGCTGGACTACGAGGCCGCGCGCCAGTCCGTGCAGCGCCTGGGCTTCACGATGAACACCTTCATGCAGGACATCGACGTGCTGCTGATGCCCATGGCGCCGCGCGCGCCGTGGAGGGTCGACGACGTCACGCTGGTGATGCCGACCGAGGAGTTCTACAGGAAGGCCGTGGGCTACAGCGATTTCAGCGCGATCTTCAACGCCACCGGCCAGCCCGCGATGACGCTGCCGCTGCACGAGAACGCGGCCGGCATTCCCGTGGGCACGCATTTCGCGGCGCGCTACGGCGACGAGAAGACGCTGTTCCGACTGGCCGCGCAGATCGAGCGCGCCGCACCGTGGGACAAGCGCGTGAGTCCCATGCTCGCGCAAGCGATGAAGGCATGATCGCCGGCATCAGCGCGGCCTACGCACTGCTCGCGGCCGTCTACCTGCTGTTGTTCGGCTACAACGACAGCTGGATCGGCGCCATCGTGAAGATGCTGCCGATCCTGCTGCTCGCCGCGGCGAGCGCGCGGCTCATGCGCGGCACGTGGCGACGCTGGATGGTGGTTGCGCTGCTGTTCTCGGCGCTCGGCGACTGGCTGCTGGGCATGAACGGCGTCGTGGGCAACCTGTTCGTCGCGGGCCTCGGCAGCTTCCTCGTCGCGCAGCTCGCCTATGCGCAGCTGTTCTGGCGTCACCGTGCGCCGGACCGCCGCCGTCGCTGGCTGGCGGCCTGCTACCTGCCGGTGGCCGCGGGGCTGGCCTGGCTGGTGTTGCCCGTCGCCGGCGAGATGGCCGCGCCGGTCGCGCTCTACATGCTCGCGATCACCGCGATGGTCACGGGCGCGGCCCTCGCCGACCGTCCATTGCTGCTGCTCGCCGGTGCGCTGGCCTTCGCTTTCTCCGACGCCACGATCGCGATCAACAAGTTCGTGAGCCCGGTGCCGCAGGCCGGGCTCGTGATCATGCTCAGCTATTACCTGGCGCAGTGGCTGCTGTGGCGCGGCGCCCTGCGCGAACCGAAGGAGATTTCCGCGTGAACCACACCGACGCCGGCGCCGCGCTGGCCTTTGCCGAGGAACTGGCGCAGGAGGCCGGGCGCATCGCGCTGCGCCATTTCCGCCAGCCGCTGGACGTGGCGAACAAGCTCGCCGACGGCGGCTTCGATCCGGTCACGATCGCCGACCGCGAGATCGAGTCCTTCCTGGTCGGGCGCATCCGCGCGCGCTTCCCCGACCACGGCATCGTCGGCGAGGAGCACGGCGCGCTCGACGGCGACTCGCGCTACAGCTGGATCATCGATCCCATCGACGGCACGCGCGCCTTCATCAGCGGCGTGCCCGCCTGGGGCATCCTGCTGGGGCTGCGCGACGCCGGGCGCTGCATCGGCGGATTGATGCACCAGCCCTATCTCGAGGAAACCTTCACGGGCTCGCCGGCCGGCGGGTGGCTGTCGCGCCGTGGCGAGCGCCGCCGCCTGCAGACGCGCGCCAGCGCACGCCTCGCCGACGCGATCCTCTACTGCACGCATCCCACGATCTTCCCGGACGCCGGGGAGCTTGCCGCCTTCGAGCACGTCGCGGCGCATACGCGCCTGATGCGCTACGGCGGCGACTGCTATTCGTACTGCCTGCTGGCGCTCGGGCACATCGATCTCGTGATCGAGGGCGGCCTGCAGGCCTACGACATCCAGCCGCTGATCCCGATCATCGAGGCCGCCGGCGGCGTGGTCACGGGCCGCCACGGCGAGGATGCGTCCGGCGGAGGCTTCGTGGTCGCGGCGGCGAACCGGGTGTTGCATGCCGAGGTGCTGGCGCGGCTGGCTGAAGCCAGCTGAAACCGGCGAACAGCGAAGCGCACCTCAAACGAGATACATGATGTCCAAAGGTCCACAATTCATCCGGTTCATGCATCCCATCCTGGTAAGCCTGAAGGAGAAAGGCGGCTCCGCGACTTCTTCGGAAACCGCGGACGACGTGATAGAACGCCTCGCAATTTCGGACCAGGAACTGGAAGTCACGCTGAAAAGCGGTCAAACGCGCGTTTACAACCAGATCCATTGGGCGCGCATGTATCTCGTGAAAGCGGGATTCATCGACTCGTCTTCCCGCGGCGTGTGGACGTTGACCGAAACGGCACTCAACCAGGACCTCGCAGCATTCAACGCGTACGAAGCATTCAAATCGGTTCAGGCCAATATGAAACACGGCGGCAATAAAATGTCGCGGGAAATCGCGATCAAGGATGAAGCCGCCGTCGAGAAGCTTCTGGATAACGCGGAGACCCAACTGCTTCCGGTGCTGCAGACGCTGAGCGCAGCAGGATTTGAACGCCTTTGTCAGCGTCTCCTTCGCGAACACGGTTTCAAGCAAGTGAAGGTAACGGGGCGATCGGGGGACGGTGGCATTGATGGCGAGGGGGTTCTCGAGATCAACCCTCTCCTGAGTTTCAAGGTGATGTTTCAATGCAAACGCTACAAAGGCAGCGTGGGCTCACCGATGATTCGCGACTTTCGTGGCGCTATGGTCGGCAAGGCGGACAAGGGAATACGGATTACCACCGGCAACTTCAGCATGGATGCGAAAAGGGAAGCCGTGCGCGACGGCGCCAACCCCATTGAATTGGTCGACGGTGAAAAGCTCGTTGCCATGTTCGAAACCCTGCAGCTTGGACTGAAGCCACGCACGGTTTACGAAATCGACTTCGATTTCTTCAGGGATTACCAGTAGGCAGAGCATTCTCGTTCGGGCAACCGACAGGCAGCAGAGGACTTCCATCAAAAGCACGACGTTTCCGCGGAAACGTCGTGCCTGAATTCACGCCTATGGACTCCAACGCGCACGACGCGAGCCGGAAATGCGGTACAACTAGGCCACGCACTGCATCTTGTTGACGAAATCGCGCCCGGACGTCGGCGGTGGCAACGGCTTTCCCTCCCGCCTGTACAGGAGAATCGCCTCGTCGACGATCAGGCAAAGCTCGGCAAAAACCGCCATTTCATCATCACCGTGACAGCCGCCAAACACGAGTCCGGGCGCGCTTCCGACAAAGCATTGGTCCTCTTCGGACCACTCCACGACCTTTACGTACCGGGCTGCGTCTTTCATCGCTCGGTCTCCTCGATAGCTGCGCGCACGGCGCGTACCTGGTACTGCCTTGCATCGTCGCCCGGGTTGCCGGACAAGGTCACCGGGCGGGAAGCATCCGGATGCACGAAGTTACGATGGCTACCCTTTCCGCCCCTGTCCGCAAAGCCGGCACGCTGCAACTGCAGGATGAGTTCACGAATTTTCGGTGGCATGCCCTGTGTCCATGTAGAGCCCGATCGGAGTCCTTCCCTGCCAGCGCGACCGAATATATAGCGGGAGATCGAACAAGTCCACGCGACGTTTCCGCGAAACGTCCGCACAGGATTGTGTTCAGGCGCCGCGCACCGGGGCTTGAGTTCCGTCCCCCGCTTCTCCTATGATCGGGCCGGCTCTGTAGCTCTGATTCGTCCTGCGCCAGCGCAAGGAGGATTTCATGACCGGCGTGCAGCAGCTCCCGCCCCTGCTCGGCGTACTCGGCCTTGCCTGCGCCTTCGTGATCTACCTGTTGCTCACGCGTCGTCCCGAAGGCGATGGCAAGGTGATCAAGATCGCCGCGGCGATCCATCTCGGCGCCATGGTGTTCCTGCAGCGCGAATACAGGACGCTGGCGCTGTTCGCCGCGGTACTGATCGCGCTGCTGTGGTACTTCCTCGGCGCCAATACAGCACTCGCGTTCCTCTGCGGCGCCGCCTGTTCGGCGCTCGCGGGCTGGTTGGGCATGTACGCCGCGACCAGGGCGAACGTGCGCACCACCACGGCCGCGCACACGCAGGGTGCGGCGGCCGCCCTGTCGGTGGCCTTCTACGGCGGATCGATCATGGGGCTCTGCGTCGCCTCGCTGGGGCTGCTCGGCCTGGGTTCGCTCTACCTCGTGTTCGGCGGCGACCCGCACACGGCGCACGCGATCCACGGCTTCGGCATGGGTGCCTCCACCGTCGCGCTGTTCTCCCGCGTCGGCGGCGGCATCTACACCAAGAGCGCGGACGTAGGCTCGGACCTGGTGGGCAAGCTCGAAGCGGGCATACCGGAGGACGACCCGCGCAATCCCGGCGTGATCGCGGACAACGTCGGCGACAACGTCGGCGACGTCGCCGGGATGGGCTCGGACATCTTCGAGTCGTACTGCGGCGCGATGATCGCCACGATCGCGATCGCATCGACGATGGCCATCGCGCAGATCGGCGCCCTGGCGCCGCAACTGGAGGAGGCGCCCGCGCGCGCGGCGCTGATGTTCCTGCCGCTCGCGCTCGCGTCCATCGGGCTGCTGGCCTCGATCACGGGCATCATGGTAGTCCGGCTGCTGTGCGCGCAGCGGCCCGCGCTGGCGCTGCGCAGCGGCACCGTCGCCGCACCGCTGCTGTTCATCGTCGCGGCGTGGTTCGTGATCGACGCGCTCGGGATCGAAGCCGCGGTATGGTGGTCCGTGATCTGCGGCGCCGCCGGCGGCATCGTGATCGGCCTGGTCACCGAGTGGTACACCTCGTCCACGCCGGTGCTGCGTATCGCCGCGGCCGGGCAGACCGGGCCGGCGACCGTGCTGATCACCGGGTTGGCGGTCGGCATGCAGTCGGTGACCGTGCCCATGCTCGCGATCTGCGCAATCATCTACGTGTCGACCGGATTCGCTGACCTCTACGGCGTCGGGATCGCCGCGGTCGGCATGCTCGCGACCGTGGGTATCACGATGGCGATCGACGCCTTCGGGCCGGTGGCCGACAACGCCGGCGGCATCGCCGAGATGGCAGGCCTCGGTCCCGAGACGCGCGAGATCACCGATTCACTGGACGCGCTGGGCAACACCACCGCCGCGATCGGCAAGGGCTTCGCGATCGGTGCCGCGGCACTGGCGGCACTGGCGATCATCGCCGCCTACGTCGAGACGGTCGACGCGCACTGGGCCGCGACGGGACAGGGCACGATCGACCTGTCGCTCAACAACCCGCAGGTGCTGGTCGGGCTGTTCATCGGTGGCATCGTCCCGTTCCTGATCGCCTCGATGGCGATGACCGCGGTCGGTGATGCCGCCATGGAGATGATCGTCGAGATCCGGCGCCAGTTCCGCGAGATCCCGGGCTTGATGGAAGGCACCGCGGAGCCCGACACTGCCAGGTGCATCGACATCGCCACGGGCCGCGGCGCTGCGGCGCATGCTGCTGCCCGGGCTCATCGCCGTCGCCACGCCGCCGCTGGTGGGTTTCGGCATTGGCGCCGAGGCGCTGGGCGGTGCGCTCGGCGGCGGGCTGCTCGCCTGCGTGCTGCTGGCCCTGATGATGTCCAACGCCGGCGGCGCGTGGGACAACGCCAAGAAGCACGTGGAAAAGGGTCACTACGGTGGTAAGCACTCCTCCGTGCATTCGGCCACGGTCGTCGGCGATACCGTTGGCGATCCCTTCAAGGACACCGCCGGACCCTCGATGAACATCCTGATCAACGTGATGGCGATCGTGAGCCTGGTGATCGCGCCGTTGCTCTGACCCGGACGTGACAAGGGAGACTGCCAAAGATGGAAAGCGTGCTGGTACCGGTTGACGGATCCGACGCATCGGCGCACGCCGCCGCGTGGGCCGCGAGGTATGCGGCGGCCAGGGGGCGGAACTGATCCTGCTGCACGTGCACGCTGCGCGCGGCTCGGAGACGCTGGCGCTGGGCGCGCTCGACGCGGCGCAGATCGAGGAAGCCGAGCGCCGCATCGCGGGTCCGAGCTTCGACAAGGCGCGCGCTGCGATCGGCCACGCGACTGCCGCGCGCACGCTGGTCAGCATCGGCGACCCTGCCGAGGAAATCGTCGCGCTCGCGCGCCGCGAGCGTGCCAGCCTGATCGTGATGGGCAGCCGCGGGCTGTCGCCGGTGCGTGAACTGCTGCTCGGCAGCGTCAGCGAGAAAGTCATCCGCCACGCCCATTGCGCCGTTACCGTGGTACGCTGACCCGGTTCCCACCGGAGTCCGCGTGTTCGAGTTCTGGCGCCGTCGAAAACTTGCCCGCCACGCCTTTGCCGATCGCGACTGGGAAGCCGTCTGCGCCCGGTTGCCGCTGCTCGCGTGGCTGGACGAGGCCGGGCGCCAGCGGCTGCGCGAGACCGCGACACTGTTCCTCGCCGACAAGATCCTAGCGCCAGCGGCCGGTTTCAGCCTGCAGCCACGGCAACGCATCGAGATCGCCATCGCTGCCGCGCTGCCGGTGCTGCACCTCGGGCTCGGCGCCTATCGCAGCTTTCGCGGCGTGATCGTGTATCCGGACGAGTTCCTCGCGCCGCGCGAGGAAGTCGACGAGGCCGGCGTGGTGCACACGGGACACGAGCGGGTCGCGGGCGAGAGCTGGGATGCCGGGCCGATGCTGCTTTCCTGGGCGGACGTGGAGGCCTCGCGCGAGGCCGAGGGCTACCACGTCGTGATCCACGAGTGTGCGCACAAGCTCGATCTCGGGGACGGCGACATGAACGGTGTGCCGGACCTGTCGGGATCGGGCGTCAGTGGCGCCGAGTGGAGGCGCGTGATGACCGACGCGTGGGAGCGCACCGGCGCGGACTGGGACGCCTACGGCGAGACCGAGGTGGACGACTACGCGCTGGAATCCCCCGCGGAGTTCTTCGCGGTGCTCAGCGAACACTTCTTCACGATCCCGGAGCATCTGCACGAGGTGCTGCCCGAGGCCTACTCGCTGCTCGCGCGCTTCTATCGCCAGGATCCGTTGCTCGGGCAACACGCCTGACACGCAGGTCCGACGTAGGTCCGGCTTCAGCCGGACAATGTCCGGATGGATGTCCGCATGAATGCGGACCCACGCGTTGAACGAACCCGCTAATTCACTGGCCGCGACAGGCGCCATTGGCCAGAATGGCGCATGGCCGTCGACAAACCGAACCATCCGCCCCGGCTGCAGCGCTTTCGCGCCGAATCGCGCCGCATGCTGCATCTCGCGCTGCCGCTGGTGGCGGGACAGTTCGCGATCATCGGCATGGGGGTCACCGACGTGGTGATCGCCGGGCATGCCGGCACCAACGACCTCGCCGGCGTCACCATCGGCTTCTACGCCTGGGACCTGTCGATGCTGCTGGTCTTCGGCACGATGCTCGCCAACAGCGCGCTGATCGGTCATGCGTACGGTGCCGGCAACGTCGCGGCCATCCGCCGCCAGTTCCAGCAGGCCGTGTGGCTGGCGTTGCCGCTCGCCGTGTTCTCGGCGCTCGCGATCTTCGGCGCCATGCACGCGGTACGCCTGCTAGACGCGGAGCCGCAAGTCACCACGGTGGCGGCAGGCTATCTGTTGCCGACCATAGGCACGGCACTGCTGCTGCCCTTCGCGGTCTGCTTTCGCACCACCAACGAAGGCCTCGGCCTGACGCGGCCCGTGATGTGGCTGAACCTGGGCGCCTTCCTCGTCAATATCCCGCTCGACTACGCACTGGTGATGGGCGCCTTCGGCTTGCCGCGCCTCGGCGGCGCCGGCTGCGGTTGGGCAACGATGATCTCCTTCGCGCTACTCGTCTTCGCGTGGACCCTGTACGCGCTGTTCGCACCGGCGCTGCGTGGCTACCGGTTGTGGCAGGACTTCGGCGCTCCGGTCGTGCGCGAGCTGCGCGCCATGCTCGCGCTCGGGCTGCCGATCGGCCTGTCGCTGCTCGCCGTCGGCGGCTTCTTCGCGGTACTCCCGATGCTGATGGCCTCGCTCGGCGCGGTCGCGATCGCCGGGCACGCGGTGGCCATCACCGTCGATACCCTGATGCTGACGATCCCGCTCGGCGTGGGCCAGGCGATGTCGGTGCGCGTGGCGCACGAGCTGGGCGGCGGCAATCCGCGCGGTGCGCGCGACGTCTGCGCCACCGGCATGCTGCTGCTGGTGGGCATCGCGCTCCTGCAGGCGGGCGCGATCATCGCGCTGCGCCACCCGATCACCGCGCTGTTCACCCGCGACGCCGCGGTCGCCGAGCTCGGCACGATGCTGCTGCTGTTCGCCGCCGCCTACCGCGTGTTCGACTCGGTGCAGATAGGCGCCGGCATGGCGCTGCGCGGCTACAAGGACACGCGCGTCGCCTCGGCGATCGATATCGCCGCCTACTGGCTGTTCGGGCTGCCGCTGTGCTGGACACTCGCGATGGGCTCGCCGTGGAGCGGCGGCCTCGGTGTCGCGGGTTTCTGGATCGGCATGCTGGCCGCGATCGGCGTGGCGGCGCTGGCGATCGCCTGGCGCCTGGCGCGCACCAGCCGGCGCCACCTGCGCGCGGCCGCGCCGGCGCCCGGCGCAAGCGCGACGCAGGCGGTGGGCGCATGAGCGTGTTCCACCTCGTGGTGCCGCCGAACCGGCGCGGCCGCGATTTCGTGGTCGGCGACCTGCACGGATACCTGGTTGCGCTGCAGGATTCGCTCGCGCGCGCGCGATTCCATCCCGGACGCGACCGCCTGTTCAGCACGGGCGACCTGATCGATCGCGGTCCCGACTCGCCCGGCTGCGCCGCGCTGCTCGGCGAACCGTGGTTTTACGCCGTACGCGGCAACCACGAGGACATGCTGCTGCGCGTACTCGACGGCGAGATACTGCTGCTCGACGTCTGGCGCCAGAACGGCGGCGACTGGGCGCTCGACGACCGGGAGCCGAACGCGGCGGGCCGCAGCGCGGGCGCGCTGTGCGCACGGATGCCATGGGCGATCACGGTGGAGCATCGCAGCGGCAGGCGCTTCGGCATCTGCCACGCGCAGTGCCCGGTGACGGACTGGGGCGACATCGCATCGGTCGCGCGCGACGAGAAACTGCAGCAGGAGATGCTGTGGGCACGCAGCCGCATCACGCGCACGCACGCCCCGCCGGTAGCCGGCATCGACTGCACCATCCACGGCCACACCGTGGTGCGTGCCCCGCTGCGTCGCGCCAACGCGCTGTTCATCGACACCGGCATCTTCCTGCCGGGCGGCACGCTCACGCTGCTCGACCTCGACGCGGTCTGAGAGCACCGATAACCGCGCCGTTCGCACCGGCTTTGCATGAAGTCTTGCCGGCATGTCCCCGTGGAACCGGTTGCTCCGGCGCCTTTCTCTCGAGCAGGGGCGCGGCCACGGCCAGCTCGTGGTCTTCGTCGATGCCGTTGATGATGGCGGCATTGCAGCCCCAACTGTGGAGCGCATGGACCAGGGCATAGTCCGGCGCGATCGCGAGCGCTCGTTCCGTCTCCGACGCTATCCGACGGATTGCCTTCACCGAGCCGATCGCGAAACGGGTTTGCGCGGGCGGGCGCTGACGGATCACTCGGGTTGAGGTCCGGACCAGGAATGTTCGGCTGAAGCCGAACCCACGGGAGCCGAACCCACGGAAGGCGCCCCTGCATCGAACCATCGCTTCGCGCGCAGGCCGAAGACGTGCAGGTAGGTGTAGATCACCGGTACCACCACCAGTGTCAGCAGCGTCGAGGTGATCACGCCGCCGATCACGGCGCGCGCCATCGGGGCGTTGAGGTCGCCACCGCTGCCCGCGCCGATGGCCATCGGCAGCATGCCGAAGATCATCGCCAGCGAGGTCATCAGGATCGGTCTGAGCCGCACCTGCCCCGCGTCCAGCACGGCCTCGCGCAGCGGCTTGCCCTCGCGCAATCCCTGGTTCGCGAAATCCACCAGCAGGATCGCGTTCTTGGTCACCAGGCCCATCAGCAGGATCATGCCCACCATCGAGAACATGCTCAGCGTGGTGCCCGTGACGAGCAGCGCGATGAAGGCCCCCACGAAAGACAGCGGCAGCGAGGCCATGATCGCCACCGGCTGCAGGAAGCTCGCGAACTGCGAGGCGAGGATGAAATAGATGAAGATCACGGCCAGCCCCATCGCGGCCGCGACGGCGCTGAACGTCTGCGTCATCATCTCCTGCTGGCCACCTATGTCGAAGCGGTAGCCCGGCGGGAGTTTCGTGTCCGCCATGAGCTTCTGCACGTCGCTGCCCACGTCGCCCGAGGCGCGGCCCTGGGCGCGCGCCTGGAGCGAGACGCGCCGCTGCAGGTTGAGGCGCTTGATCTGCAGCGGACCCATGGTCTGCTCCAGCTCCGCCACCTGGCGCAGCGGCACCAGCAGCGGCAAGCCGTCGGCATCGAGCCGCGTGCTGGTCAGGTACAGGTCGCCCAGGTCGTCCACCACCTCGCGCGCGCTCTGCGGCAGCTGCACGATCACGTCGTAATCCTGGCCGTCCGGGGCCAGCCAGTGGCTCACCTCGTCACCCGCCACCAGCGGGCGCAGCGCGCGTCCGATACGCTCCGTGGTGAGGCCGAGGTCGCTCGCCAGCTCACGCTTGATGCGCACGGCCACCGTGGGATTGGCGTCGGCCTCGCTGCTCACGAGGTCGGCGATACCGGGGATCTCGGCCATCTTCGCCATCAGCTCGTCCGACAGTTCCTTCAATCTCAGCGGGTCGGGGCCGAGGATCGAGACGAACACGCTGTCCTGGAAACCCATCTGCAGATCGATGGCGGCGATGCTCGCGAGGCGTTCCCGGATCGCGCCCTCGATCTCCTGCTGCGAGCGGCGTGCGCTGACGCCGGGATCCGTGAGGCGCAGGTTCAGGCGCGCGTAGTTCTTTCCCTCGTAGGTGCCGACCTGCGTATCGACCGCCGCGATCTCGGGAAACTCGCGCAGCGCCTGCTCCACCTGCCGGGTCTTGGCGTCGGTGTACTCCAGGCTGGAGCCCACGGGCACGTTGATGCGCAGCGAGATGAAGCTCTCGTCGGTCTTCGGGATGAACTCGGTGCCGATCATCGGCAGCAGTAGCAGGCTGCCGGCGAACACGCCCGCCGCGCCCCACAGCACGATGCCGCGGTTGCCGAGAAACAGGAAGGTCCGCCCGTCACGCAGCGCCCACGCCAGCACGCGGCCGTAGCCGCGGTGCAGCGCCTCGACAGCGTCCTCGATGCGCGCCATCAGCCGGCCCAGCCAGGGAAAGCGGCGAAAGCGGTTCTCCGGCGGGTCGCGCCACACCGAGGACAGCATCGGGTCCAGCGTGAAACTCACGAACAGCGACACCAGCACCGCGACCGCGATCGTGATACCGAACTGAAAGAAGTAGCGGCCGACGTAGCCGCCCATGAAAGCCACCGGCACGAACACCGCGAGGATCGCGAAGGTCGTGGCCGTCACCGCCAGGCCTATCTCCTCGGTGCCTTCCCTGCGCCGCGACGCGGTGGCTCTTGCCCATGCCGAGGTGGCGCACGATGTTCTCGCGCACCACGATGGCGTCGTCGATCAGCAGGCCGATGCAGAGGCTGAGCGCCATCAGCGTGACGAAGTTCAGGGTGAAGCCGCAGGCGTACAGCACGATGAAGGTCGCGATCACCGAGATCGGCAGCGTGAGGCCGGTGATGATCGTGGAGCGCCAGGAGTGCAGGAACAGGAACACGATGAACACCGTGAGCGCCGCGCCCTCGAGGATGGTCATCTTGACGCTGGAGAGCTGCGCCTTGACGGTCTCGGCGCTCGACTGCACGATCGTGAATTCGACGTCCGGCGGCAGGCGCTTCGTCAGTTCCTCCACGGCATCGCGCACGCCGTCCCCGACCGCAACCACGTTCGATCCCTGCACCTTGAAGATGTTGAGGCTGAGCGCGGGCGCACCGTTCAGGCGCGCGACCGACTCGGGCTCCGCCTCGCCATCGACGATCTCGGCCACCTGGTCGAGGTGGATCGGCAGCCCGCCCTGTTGCAGGTACATCGCGCCGCCGCGCGTGGTGACGATGATGCGGCCGAACTCGCGCGGGTCCCGGATGCGGCCCTCCACGCGCACCAGCTGCTCGCTGTTGCCGCGGCGGATGGAACCCGCCGGCAGGTCCTGGTTCGCGGCCTGGATCGCCGCGATCACCTCGTCCACGCCCACGCCGTGTGCGCGCATCTGCTCGGGTCGCAGCAGCACCTTGATCTGGCGCGCCACGGCACCGTTGACCACCACGCTGCCCACACCGGCCACGTTCTGCAGGCGCTTCACCACCACCTGCTCGGTCAGCGTCGAGAGTTCGCGCAGCGGGCGCGTCTTGGAGTGGATCGAGAGATTCACCACCGGAGCCGCGTTGTCCTGCTCGTTGGTGCGCGTGACCAGCGGATCGTCGGCGTCCTCCGGCAGCGCGGGAGCGAGCTGCGCGATCTTGTCACGCAGGTCCTGGGTGGCCACGGCCATGTCGGTGTCCAGCCGCAGCTCGACCCTCATGTAGCCGGCGCCCTCGCGCGCCGTGGCAAAGATGCGCTGGATGCCGTCGACCGTGTTGATGGCGTTCTCGATCGGCTTCAGCAGGTCGTTCTCGATCGCCTCGGGCGAGGCGCCCGGGTAGCGCAGGATCACGGAGACTACCGGGCTCTCGACGTCCGGCATCTGCTCCACCGGCAAGCGGAGGTACGAGAACGCGCCCAGCACCACGAGCGCGAGCATGACCATGGTGGCGAACACGGGCTGGCCGATGCTGATGCGCGTCATCCACATGGCGCTGCCCTCCGGTGCACGCTCAGGGCGCCACCGCCAGGTTGCCCGGCGCCGACGCCCGTTGCGCGCCGGTCACGGTGACCGGCACGCCCGGCTGCACGCCGTCGAGCGCGACGGCCACGAGCCGCGCGCCCGCCTCCAGGCCCGCGCGCACCTCGACCAGGCCCTCGGCGCCGCGCGCCGCGCCCAGCGTGAGTTGCTTGCGCAGCAGCACCCCGCCCTCGATCACCCACGCGTAGTCGATGCCCGCTTCCTGCTTCACGGCCGCGGCCGGTATCGCCAGCACCGCCTCGCTGCGCTCGATCACCAGATCCCCTTGCGCGAACATGCCGCCACGCAGCGCGCCATCGGCGTTGTCGATCGCGAGGTAGAGCAGGATCTGGCGCGAGCCCTGCTCGGTGACGGGATTGATGCGCTCCACGCGCGCCTCGAAGACGCGCTTGCCGAAGCCGTCCACGCGCACCTCGGCCAGCTGGCCGGGGGCGATCGCGGGCGTGTCGGCGGCGGGCGCCGCGGCCTGCAGCTCGAGCCGCGAGAGGTCCACGAGTTCGAGCAGCGCGGAATCGCTGGAGACCTTCTCGCCGGGCTCGGCGAAGCGGCGCGCCACCACCGCGTCGAAGGGGGCACGCACCACGGCATCGGCAAGCCCGATCTCGGCCAGGCGCAGCTGCGCCTCGGCCAGCTGCACGCTGGCGAGAGCCGCCGCGTAGACGCTTTTCTGGGTGTCGAGCACGTTCTGCGCGATGAACTTCTTCGCCAGCAGGCGCTCGCTGTTCTCGACATTGAGCCGCGCGATGCCGAGATCCGCGCGCGCCTTGTCCAGCGCCGCCTTCTGACTCGCGACCTGCGCCTCCTGGCTGCGCGTGTCGATGCGCAGCAGCACTTCCCCGCGGCGCACCGCGTCGCCCTCGCGGTGACGGACCTCGAGCACCTCGCCGGCCACCTTGGATTTCAGCTGGCTCTGCACCAGCGGTGTCAGCGAGCCCGAGATGGGCAGCCGGCGCGCCAGCACGCGCCGCTCGGCGGTCACGACGTCATTGGCGTCCAGTTCGAGCGTCATGGCCGACGTGCCCGCGGCCCGCGCGGTGGGCACGTCGGCGTCGCCCGAGCACCCGGCGAGCAGCCAGGCGCCCGCGAGCAGCATCAGGAGCGCTGCACCACGCCCCTTCCCGGGAACCCTTGCTGATGCCATGTGGAAATGTCCCCGCAGTCTTCGGCCCGATCCCGCAATACGCGGGCCACACCACCGCGGATCTGGAGCGATCCGCCGGCCCACCATGATGCACTGCAAGACTACGCGCTTGGCGTGGCGGAGTTCGGCAAAATGCACGCCCCGCGCAGGCCCGGGTTCATCCAGACATTGTCGCGCCTAGGTCCGCATTCATGCCGAAAATTGTTCAGCCAATGAGGGTGCCGCAAACGCCATCAGCTTGCGGGCGAGCGGCGTGGTGCGTCGCTGGCTGTGCCGGGAGCCAGTCAGCGCGCCCCGCGCCAACGCGAGGCGATCCCGGGCGCGAGTTCGGCGAGATAGCCCCGGTACAGCGCAAGCCACAGCACCACGGGCGTCACCATGGGCAGCAGCAGGGAGCCGAACTGATACGCCATCGCGGCGCCGTTGCGGGCGAGTGCGCCCCATTGCTGCTGCGCCACGAAGACGGAGCCCACGTCGAAGGCCAGGGTCTTGAGCAGCGTGGCGAGCATCGAGGCCACCGCCACCAGCATCAATATGGCCAGGCCGGCCAGCAGCCGCCACCATTGGCGTCGCCCTGGCGTCGCCAGTGCCAGCGCCGCGAACACGGGCAACGAGTAGCTGTAGCTCAGCGGATTGCTGAGGAATCCGAGGTTTTCGCCTGGCGGCGGATTGGCCACGAGCCGCCCCCCCACTTCGCCGAAATGCGTGACCAGCAGGAGTGCATCGCCCCGCAGCCGCAGATCGGCCACCGCATCGGGCATCCAGGAGCGCAGGATCAGTTCCGACAGCCAGACCACTGGCGCGAGATGCCACGCGGCCGTGAAGTACCAGAGTGCGAACGCGAGCGGGAGCAGGAGCAGCACGCGCACTACGAACGGACGCAACGAGGTCTCAGTCGACATCGCGAACGGCCCCGAAACGCTTGGCGCGGCGATCCTCAGGCATCGACGGCCCCCGATCCCGGCTCGGGGGGCAGGAAGCGCGCCCATACCAGGAACACCACCAGCGCATCCAGGATGATCAACGCCTGCCACACGTACAGGTGGGCCCATTCGAAGCTCTCGCGGTCCCAGAGGCCGAGGTAGAACAGGCTGATGATCCGCACCAGGTTGAGCCCCTGGATGGCCACGAAGCCGCCCAGCAAACCCGTGATCTTGTAACCGAGCGGCGCGCGCACGGCCATGATGGCCGCCACCAGCACGATCATGGCCTCGACCCCGTTGCAACCCGGCTCGATGGACACGCTGAAAGGCTTCACGGTGCTGCTGATGATCTTGCCGGACACGGCAACCTGGTCGTCGAACAGGCGCATCAGCCAGCCGCTGGCATCGGCCAGCAGGCTGGTCCACGGCAGCACCACGTGGCGCTGCACCGGCTGCAACATCTCGATGGCGAACATTGTCGCCAGCAAAAAGATGAACAGGAACAGGAATCTGCCCAACACCGCTCTCCTTGGCGTTTGCTACGCAGGATAGCTGATCGCCAGCGGCACCTGCATGCCGGCACACGCTGCGCAACGTTTGCGTGCCGCGACTGGGCAAGCTGCACGCCGGCTGCGCCGAAGCCCCACCGGCGTGCGATGAACGGCGGGAGGAATCAGGCCATCGGGTCGACGGCGAAGCCATCCAGGATCGGACGCAGCTTCTCGAAATGCGGCGACAGCGCGGCGTCGAGCTCGTCGACGGTCCACTGCTTGTCGTTCTCGAACACGGTGCCGAGCTTCGGCCCGTCGACCACGGTGACCTGCTTGCCCCACACCACGAACACGTAGCCCGAGATCCGCTGCGAGCGCGGCGAGGCCAGGTAGCCCACGAAGGGCGCGACGTGGGCCGGATCGAAGTGGTCGAAACCCTCGGCGGGCTTCTCGAACAGGGCAGCCGTGCCGCCGCCCATGGTCATGTCGGTGCGCGCGCGCGGCATGATCACGTTTGCGGTGACGCCGTACTTCACCAGCGCCTGCGCCGCGCCCATGGTCATGGCAACGATGCCGGCCTTGGCGGCAGCGTAGTTGGGCTGGCCCACGGAGCCGTACAGGAAGGCTTCCGAGGAGGTACTGACCAGGCGGCCGTACACGGTGCCACCGCTGGTCTTGGCCTTCTCGCGCCAGTACGCGGCGGCGTGACGCATGTTCACGAAGTGCCCCTTCAGGTGCACGCGCACCACCGAGTCGAACTCCTCCTCGCTCATCGAGAAGATCATCTTGTCGCGGCAGAAGCCGGCGTTGTTGACCACGATGTTGACGTCACCGAAGGTGTCGATGGCGGTCTTGAACAGCGCCTCGGAATCGTTCCAGTCGGCGCAGTCGCCGTAGACGGTGATCGCCTCACCGCCGAAGGCCCTGATCTCCTCGCGCGCGCTCTCGGCCGCCTCGCGCGCCGCGGGCAGGCCAATCTCGTTGATGACGACGCGCGCGCCCTGGCGCGCGAGCTGGATGGCCTCGACGCGACCGAGCCCGCGGCCCGCGCCGGTGACGATGGCTACCTTGCCGCTCAGTTCAGACATTGCTCACTCCTCGCGATGGGTTCAGATGCGTTCGATGATGGTGCCGGTACCGATCGAGGCGCCGCAGCACATCGTGATCAGCGCGGTGGTCTTGTCGGTGCGCTCGAGCTCGTGAAGCGCCGTGGTGATCAGGCGCGCGCCGGTCGAGCCGACGGGGTGACCCAGCGCGATCGCGCCGCCGTTGCGGTTCACCTTGGCCATGTCGGGCTTGAACACGCTGGCCCAGGACAGCACGACCGCCGCGAAGGCCTCGTTGATCTCGACGAGATCGATGTCGCCCATGTTCATGCCGGTCTTGCGGAACAGCGCGTTGGTCGCATCGATCGGGCCGTCGAGGTGGTAGTAGGGATCCGCGCCCACCGTGACGCCGCAGATGATGCGCGCGCGCGGCTTCAGGCCGCGGCGCTCGGCTTCCTCGCGGGTCATCCACAGCACCGCGCAGGCGCCGTCGGAGACCTGCGAGGAGTTGCCGGCCGTGTGGATACCGCCCTCGGCGACCGGCTTCAGACCCGCGAGCCCCTCCGGGGTCGTCGCGCGCACGCCCTGGTCCCGGGTCACGCGCTTCGTGGCACCGGTGGGCTTGCCGTCCTCGCCGAAGACCGGGGCGTCGACGGGAATGATCTCGCGGTCGAAGTACCCGGCAGCCTGCGCCGCCGCGGCGCGGCGCTGCGACTCCAGCGCGAAGGCGTCGACGTCGGCGCGCGTGATGCCGCGGTTCTTCGCGATGCGCTCGGCCGAACCGAACTGGTCGGGGCTGCCATCCCAGGGCCAGTTCGGCGGCTGGAAGAAGCCCGGGCCGTTGTAGACGTTGGCGCCCAGGCCCACGTGGCTCATGACCTCCGCGCCGCAGGCGATGCCGATGTCGATGGAGCCGGATGCGACCAGCGCCGAGATCAGGTGGTTGGCCTGCTGCGCCGATCCGCACTGGGTGTCGATCGTGGTGGCGCCGGGCACGTAGCTGGTACCCATCGACAGCCAGGCGTTGCGGCACAGGTTGCCGGCCTGCTCGCCGGCCTGCGTGACGCAACCGCCGATCAGCTGCTCCACTTCCTCGGGCTTGACGCCTGCCTTCTCGATCACGGCGCGCTGCGCGATCGCCAGCAGGTGCGCGGGATGGAAGCCGAACAGATCGCCGATGACGGGTTTGCCGCGTCCGATGGGAGTACGCAGGGCTTCAACGATCACTGCTTCACGCATGACTGACTCCTTGGTCGAGGGTGGGCCGCGACGCGCGCGGAAAACAGAAAGACTGCGCGTCCCGCCCGGGTCGCGTCAGGGCGCAGAGATTAGCCGAAAACGCCGCCGGAAAACGATGACATTAGGCTTCGCGCCCGGCTGACATCTCCACTCAGGCGCACCGGGTTGCCGGGGTCTAGGTGGCGGCGGGGCTGGCGGCTATCATAGCGCGCTTTCGCCGAGACCAACCCCGCCGCGCCACAGGAGCACCCGATGAAACAGTACCGATTCGACGACGTAGAGGCCCTCCAGGAACTGGTGTCCACCGAGTTCGGCCCGTGGAGCAACGAACTGGAGATGACCCAGGAACTGATCGACCGCTTCGCCGAACTCTCGGGCGACGACTACTGGATCCACACCGACCCGGAGCGCTGCAAGACCCAGAGCCCCTTCGGCACCACGATCGCGCACGGCTTCCTGACGCTGATCCTGCTGCCGAGGCTGAAGACCCCGCAAGGCTACGAGATCACCGGCTTCAACAACATGCTCAACTACGGCTCGGACAAGCTGCGCTTCACCGGGGCGGTACCGACGGGCTCGAGGATCCATGCGCGCAATCGCGTGAAGTCCATCGAGCGCCTGCCCAAGGGCACGCGCTTCACGCTCGAGCAGAATGTGCACGTGGTCGGGCAGGAGCGCCCGGCGCTGGTCTACGAACTGGTCTTCATCTACCAGTAGGCCCTCAGTTCAGCACCAGCACGTCCGAGCGCGTCTCGTCGAGGATGCGCTCGGCGGTGTTGCCCACCACCGTACCCATCAGGCCGCTGCGCGCCACGGTGCCGATCAGGATGAGGTCGGCGCCGATGCGCTCGGCGGTGTCGCGAATGACGCTGGCCGCCGCGCCCTGGACCGTGTGCATGCGCTCGGGCGCGACACCGCAGACGCGCGCCAGCTCGACGCGATCCGGTGCGCGGTTCCGGTCCGCATAGGCGGTCACGAAATGCGCTTCCGAACCGAAGTCGTGCGCGAAGCGCTGCGCCTCCCCGATGATCTGGTTGTTCAGCTTGATGTGCGCCAGGTCGTGGGAACCGAAATTCACCGCCCCGAGCACGCGCCGGCTGCTCCAGTCACGCACATTCTTCACCATCAGCACCGGACACGGCGCCAGGCGCATCAGCAACCAGTCGCCGGGGTCGCGGTGTGCCAGCGTCCTTTCGCTCGAGTACTTGAACACCATGTCGGCACGCGAGCGCGCCGCGGCCTGCACCATCTCCTGTCGCACGTCGGCCGAGGTGCCCAGCTCCATGCTCACGCCGATGCCCTGCGCTTCGGCATGGGCGGCGAGCTCACCGAGCGTGGCCAGCGCCTCCGATCGATAGCGCTCCTGCGCGTCGCTCGAGGACTCACCGTTGGCCGCAAGCGGAGGTTGGCTCGAGAAACCGAAGAGGTGGATGTGCCCGCGCGAATCGCGCGCTGCGAGCAGTGCCCTGTCGAAGGCAGGATGCCCGGTTGCCGCCGGGTCGACGATCACGAGGTAGCGCGCACCAGACATCTGGGATGACTCCGTCTCTTTCGATTGCTTGTTTGCGGGCTGAACGCCCCTGCGCCGGATTCTTTCGCGCCGGCGGATGCCCGCGCCATGACCGGCATCAAGATTTGCTTCGTCGCGGCGGCTGCCACTCCGGCACCAGGTTCAGCTTCAGGCAGTGGCGCTGCGCCATGATGGTCTGGCCGTTCAGCTCGCGCGCCTGCGGCGCCGTCGCCAGCCACGCGACGACCGCCGCCGGCACCTTCATCGGCGCGCCGCCGTAGAAATTGATGAAATCCTCGCGGTCGGGGCGCATGTCCATCGCCTCGGTCATGACCAGCCCGGGTTCCATGTTGAAGAAATTGAGCGGCGTGTCGGCATATTCCACCTTGAGCACGCCGGCCATGCGGATCAGCGCCGCCTTGGAAGCGCCGTAGGCAAAGCCCCAGCCGCCCTTGCCCGCCGCTGCCGGCGGATCGATCATCCCCGATTCCGACACCACGTTGATGATGCAGCCCTCCCCCTGCGCGAGCATGCGCGGCAGCACGCGCTGGATCGTGTGCACGTTGGCGAACACGTTGCCGCGGAAGATTTCGTGCAGGTGCTGCTGGGTCAGTTCGTCCACCGGCGACATGATGCCCGGCCCCTGGTAGATGCCGTTGTTGACCAGCAGGTCGATGCGGCCCCACTCGGCATAGACGCGCTCGACCGCGGCGTCGATGGAGGCGAGATCGAGCAGGTCCAGGCGTATCGGCAGCGCGCGCCGGCCCAGTTTCTCGATCTCGGCGGCGGTGGCGCGCAGGCTGCCGGGCATCGGCTTCACGTCGGAATCGCGCGAGCCGTGCTCGTAGGCCTCGCCCTCCTCCAGCGTGCGCGCCGTGACCACGACGTCGAAGCCCTGCTGCGCCAGCGCGATGGCCGAGGCCTTGCCGATGCCGCGGCTCGCGCCGGTGATGAACGCCACTTTCGATCCCATTTCGGTTCCGCTCCTGGTCCGGGAATTTTCCCTAACAGGCTATCACGCGGGCGCGGGAAAATGCGCGCAGGTTCCGCGTAGGTTCGGCTTCAGCCGAACGTCCGGCGCAGGATCGGCTTCAGCCGAACATCCTCCCGACACGGCCTAGCTTCGCACCCATTCACTTCCCGGAGCCACCGCATGAGCAACCTGCCCAAGTGTCCCCAGTGCAGTTCGGAATACACCTATGAGGACGGGCCGCTGTACATCTGCCCCGAGTGCGCGCACGAGTGGCCGCGCGACGCCACGCCGAACGCCGAGGAATCGCGCGTGGTGCGCGATGCCCACGGCAACGTGCTCGCCGACGGCGATACCGTCCGGCGGAAGCGGGTGACTCCGTGTGGACAGCGACCACGACATCCTGCAAGATCGAGGGATCGGCGCGTGGGCAAGTCGGAGTTCGTCAGAAGGCCTGGATCTCCAGGCAGAGAGAGCGCGCAGGCTGAGGAACGCCGCCGGAGAGCCTCCTGTCTGGTGGACGGCCCGGACCGCGACGATCGACTGAACCCGCCACAGACCGACGGCACGGCCGCGCATCGACGATGAGCGCGGCAACGATAAGACCGTCGGCGTTCGTGACAGAAATGGCCCTACGGTCCGACTTCATGCGACGATCTCTTCCGGACGATCCGTGGGTCCGCATGGCAATTGTCCGCATGAACGCGGACCCACGAGTTGGTGGCGCCGGCGCGCCGGCTACACTTCGCGTCAGGAACGCGGCAGGACCCATTCACGATGGACGAGGAGCGGATCGCCGGCTGGGTGGCCAG
Source organism: Gammaproteobacteria bacterium (assembly GCA_016718385.1). Classification (GTDB taxonomy): domain Bacteria; phylum Pseudomonadota; class Gammaproteobacteria; order Pseudomonadales; family UBA5518; genus UBA5518. Next base: position 640,386 of record JADKDK010000001.1, on the reverse strand, counting down.
GATCAACCACAGCGCACTGGGGACGCTGGGCGCAACCGTGCGGGAATTGCAGCGCGTCATCGGCGACCAGCGCAGCTCCTTCGCGCAGTTGTCCGAGGTCGTGCAGCGCGACGCCGCGCTGTCTGCCCGGCTGCTGAAGATTGCCAACAGTCCGGCCTACGTGGTCAGCGCCGAGCTGGTGACCACCGTTGCGCGCGCCGCTACCCTGCTCGGCTTCGATACCGTGCGCAGCATCTGCATCACCAGTCGCCTGCTCGACACCCTGCTCGGAGCCGGAGGGCTCGCGCCCGACGTCGCCGGTCGCCTGCTGGACCGCATCGCCATCACCCTGCACGCGGCGACGCAGGCGCGCATGATGATGGGCGGCGCCGCCGAAAGTACCCGCGAGGAGGTGTTCCTCGCGGCCGTGCTCGGCGGGATCGGCGAGAGCGCCTTCTGGAGCCTGCCGGACCCGGAGGTGGCGGCACTGCACGAGACGCTGTCGGCCCGCGGTGGCGCTCACACGGCGGCAATACACGACGTGGTGGGCGGCTCCTTCGCCCAACTGAGCGCCGCGCTGCTGTGCTCCTGGGGACTGGCCGACGCCGCGGACCCCGCCGGCACGGACGGCGAGGAGCGCGCCGCACGTGCGCTGCACCTCGGCGTTGACCTGGCCGGGCGGATCGCGGCGGATGGCTTGCGACCCCGCAACCTCGAGCCGCTGTTCCAGCACATCGCGGTCCTGATGAACCTCACCGAGGAGGACGCCGCGCACCGTGTACGCGACTGCGCCCGGCAGGCGCAGGAGCTCGCGGCCTGCTTCGGCGCGGGCGTGCTGGCACAACGCATGATCGGCGGTGCCGGCACGTCGCCGCCAGCGGCCGGTACGAGCGCGCCCGCGACGGCGCCAGCGCCGCCCGCACGCCGCGACGCGGTCCGACAGGCGCAGGCGCTCGATGAACTCGCCGCCTGCGCCGAGAGCGGCGCCGACATCAACGCCGTGCTGCAGGTCGCGATGGACGGCGTGCAGGAGGGTATCGGCATGGACCGCACGATCGCCGCGCTGCTCAGCCCCGACCGCGGCGCATTGCAGACGCGGCTGTGGCGGGGCAACGGCGGCAGGGAATGGAGCACGTTGTTTCGCTTCGAGGTGCCGACCGGCAGGAACATCTTCCGCGAGTGCGTGAGCGGCCTCGCGCCTTTTCGCTACGACGCCGCGCTGCCCGGCACGCTGCACGGCCTGGTGCCGCGCGAGCTGCGGCGCTTCGCGCAGGGACAGGACTTCGTGCTCGCGCCCATCGCGGTCGGCAGCCGCGCCATCGGCGTGCTCTATGCCGATCGCAGCCCATCGGGGCGCGCGATCCGCGAGGAGGACTTCGCCGCATTCCGCCAGTTGGCGCAACAGCTGGGCCAGAGCCTGCTGCGGCTCGCGCAGCGCGAGGCCTGAGCCGCCGCCCCACTTGAAATCCTCCGCGTCCGGCTCCATCTGCTGAGACACGCGGCGCACGGCTTCCGTCGCGCCGGCGTGTGATCCAACCCTGGACAAAGTCGGAGGTAGATCGATGTTCACGTACCTGACAAACGGCGACCGCGGCCTGTTCGACGAGTTCGACCGGCTGCAGCGCGAAATGGACCAGCTCTTCGGCGCCTGGCCGCAGGCGGGCATCCGCAGCGGGCGCGCCGGCGCCTTTCCGGCAATCAATATCGGGGCCACGCCCGAGGAGGTGCACGTCTACGCCTACGCGCCCGGCTTCGAGGCCGGGCAGTTCGACGTCTCGATCCAGCAGAACGTGCTGAGCATCGGCGGCACGCGCAAGGCAGAGCCCCGCCAGAACTGCACGTGGTACCTGCGCGAGCGCTTCGACGGCGAGTTCCGCCGCGCCGTCACGCTGCCCGAGGACGTGGATCCCGAGCGCGTGGAGGCCACCTACACGGACGGGGTGCTGCACCTCGTCATCCAGCGTCGCGCCGCCGTGCGCCCGCGCCAGGTCCCCGTCGGTTGAGGCAAGAGGAGGTAACCGTCATGAGCGATAGCAAGGCAGTCAAGGAAACGCGCGGCGCGAACCCGTCCACCGTGCCCGAGAGCGCGCTGCGCCCGCGTGTCGAGGTGTTCGAGGACGGCCACGGCATCACGCTGATAGCAGACCTGCCGGGAGTCGGCAGCGAGCACCTGAACGTGCAGGTCGACAAGGACACGCTGCTGATCGAGGGCAAGGCGGACATCGCGATGCCAGAGGGCATGCAGGCGCTGCACGCCGAGGTGCGCAGCAAGCTCTACCGGCGCAGCTTCGCGCTGAGCAGCGAGCTAGACCCTGACGCCATCGCGGCGAAGCTGAAGGATGGCGTGCTCACGCTGCACATCCCCAAACGCGCCGAGGTCCGCCCGCGCAAGGTGGAGGTCAAGGTCGCGTAGGTTCGGCTTCAGCCGAACATCGTCCGGCGCAGGGTCGGCGTGGGTCCGGATTCATCCGGACGGTTGCCCGCATGAATGCGGACCCACGATGCTTCCGGTCCGGCTGGAGCCGGACCTACTTGGCCTTGCGGCGCGGCACGCTCTTGCGCGCGCGCTCGCGGCGGATGTGGTCGGCATGTTCCGGGTGCTTCAGGTGCCCCTTGGCCGCGAGCCACAGGATCGAGTCGCCCAGCGTCTCGCGGATGTCGCGGTAGGCGATGCCGAGCTCCTTCTGCACCAGTGAATCGTCCGAGGGCGTCCACTCGGTGGCGTACCAGATCGCCTCGTAGGTGATCGGCACCTCGAAGGGCCGCAAGCGGTGCACGAAGTCGCCGGCGCGCCCCAGCAGCTGCAGCGCGCGCGCTGGGACGCGCACGCGACGCAGCCGCGCGCCGACCAGCGACTCGAGGATGTCGGCGAACTCCGCCCAGCGGAAGAACTGGCCGCCCATCGTGTAGCGCGCGGGAGGCCCGCCGCGCTCGATGAGCTTCAGGTGCGCCAGCGCGAGGTCGCGCACGTCGATGATCTGGATGCCCGCGGAGGTGATGATGCAGACATCGTCGAGCGTGGTGCGCAGGCCGACCATGGCTTCGCTGAGCCCGGGATCGTCCGGCCCCATGATGCTGCCCGGATACGTGGTGTAGACCCCGGCGCCGTGCTGCTGCAGCCCGCGCACGTAGAGATCCGCTTCGATCTTCGAGCGCCCGTAGCCCACCCCCTGGGTGCCGAGCGGCGAATTCTCGTCGACCACGTCCAGGCCGGGGTTGAACAGCGCGGTGCTGCTCGAGACCTGCACGATGCGCTGGATGCCGCGCTGCACCGCACCGCCGATCACCAGCTCGGTGCCGCGGCGGTTGGTGCGAATGGTCTCCAGTGCATCGCTGGCATGGATGTTCACGCTGGCCGCGGCGTGCACCACCGCATCGACGCCGTTCAGCGCGCGCGCCACGGATTTCTCCTCGGCGATGTCGCCGTGCACGTGATCGAGCGTGTCCAGCCCGAACGGACCCAGCACGCGGCGCATCTTGTCCGGGCTGCGCACCAGCAGCCGCACCTGGTGCCCGGCCTCATGCAGCGCCTTCACCGTGTGGAAACCCACGAAACCAGTGCCGCCGGTGACCAGAACCCGCATCCCGCTGCCGTTCGGACCGCGTCTCGTTCGCGCCATGTTGCTCTTCCTCAGATATGTGATTCGATGATTCGCCCGAGATCCGCGCGCGCCCGGAGCCGCGCGGCCAGCAGGAAGACGCCGCCGACCTTGCGGTGCAGGAACACCGCATCCGCGGGCGGATCGTGCCAGTAGCCCTTCTCGAAGCTGAGCACCATGCCGGCTTCGCGCACGCGCGCCGGCAGGTCCGAGCTGCCGAAATCGTAACTGCCCGGGTGCGCCAGGGGCTCGCCGGCGAGCTCGAGCAGGTCGAGCAGTGCCTCGCGGTGGCGCGGCTCGATGTCGGCGGAAAAATACCCGATCTCATGCGCGCCGGCCAGCAGCCGCGCGCGATCGCCGTCGCGCGCGCCGCGGAACAGCGTGCGATAGCCGTCGATCACCCGTTTCGAGTAGCGCCGCGTGGCCCCGAAATCCAGCAGAGCGACGCGCTGTCCCGCGTCCTGGTAGCGGAAGTTGGCGAAATTCGGGTCGGTCTGCACCAGGCGGAACTCGAACATCTCGCGAAACAGCAACCGGAACAACAGCTCCGCGATGCGGTCGCGCACCGCCTGCGCGGCCACGTCCATGCGCTCCACCGCGTGGCCCGGCACGTAGCTCATCGCCAGCACCTCGCGACGCGTCAGCGCCTCGTCGACCGAGGGGACCACGAAATCGTCGTCGTCGGCCAGCAACTCGCCGAAATGCCGCAGGTGTCCGGCTTCCTTCAGGTAATCCGCCTCGGCCTTCAGCTGGCGCTTGGCCTCGTGCAGCAGCGGCGCGAGGTTGATGCCATCGGGCAGCAGCCGCGCGATGCGCAGCAGCGTCGCGACGTTGTCGACATCGCTGTCGATGGAGCGCGCGACACCGGGGTACTGGATCTTCAGCGCGAGGTGGCGCCCGTCGAGCGTGGTGGCGCGGTGGACCTGCCCGATCGATGCCGCCGCCAGCGGTTGCCACGAGAAGTCGGCGAACAGGCGCTGCCAGTCCTTGCCCCAGGCCTTGACCAGCACGCCCTCGAGCTGGCGCCGCGGCATGGCCTGCGCGTCGGCGCGCAGCCGCGCGAGGATCTCGGAGAGCTGCGGGGGCAACAGGTCGCCGGCGTCCATCGACAGCAGCTGGCCCATCTTCATGGCCGCGCCGCGCAGGTTCGCGAGCTGTTCGGCGAGCCGGCGCGCATTCGCGGGAGTCAGCAGCAGATCGCTCGCACGCGGCATCCTGCCCTGCGCGATCTGGCGTCCACCCTCGGCCAGCATGCCGCCGGCGATGCCGGTGGCCAGGCGCGCCATGCGCCCCAGCCGCGACAGCCTGCCGCCCGGCACCGCCGATGTCTTCCTGCTCCCGTCGCCCGATTCAGCCACCCTGGCCTCCGTTGCCCGCGCCCTCATTGTGCGCGAATGCCCGTGTATCCACCACGACAGCATACGCGTTCGGCGCTGTCGCGGACCGCTGTGTAGAATGCGCCGGCACCCTGAACACCCGGAGACACCCCCCGACCATGCGCAGCAGCCATTCGGCAAGCCACGAAGCCACGGGGTTCAGCTGGCGCGCGATCCGCATGATCTGGCCGTACCTGGCGCAATACCGCGCGCGCATCGCGCTGGCCCTGGGCTGCCTGGTGCTCGCGAAGCTCGGCAGCATCTGGGCGCCCTTCCTGCTCAAGCACGCGGTGGATACGATGGGCGCCGGCGGCGCGGCATGGCTGAAAGCCGCGCTGGGACTGGTCGCTGCCTACGGCGCAGCGCGTTTCGCCAACGTGATGTTCGGCGAGATCCGCGACACGCTGTTCGGTCGCGTCACCGAGCGCGCCATGCGCCGCGTGGGCCTGCGCGTCTTCGAGCACCTGCACGGGCTGGACCTGGACTTCCACCTCGAGCGGCGCACCGGGGGGCTCGCGCGCGACATCGAGCGCGGCACCAACGGCATCAGCTTCCTGATGCGCTTCTTCGTGTTCAACATCGCGCCCACGCTGTTCGAGATCCTCGTGGTCGCGGGCCTGCTGGCGTGGAACTACGGGATTGCCTACGCCGCGATCACGCTGGTCGCGGTGCTGGCCTACATCGCGTTCTCCATCGTCGCCACCGAGTGGCGCACCACCTACGTGCGCGCGGCCAACCTGGCGGACTCGGCCAGCAACACGCTGGCCGTCGACAGCCTGCTGAACTACGAGACGGTGAAGTACTTCGGCAACGAGGCGCACGAAGCTGCGCGCTACGACGCGGAGCTCGGCAGGTGGGAAGAGGCGCGGCGCAAGAACCGCCTGACGCTGTTCGCGTTGAATGCCGGGCAGGCACTGATCGTGGCGCTGGCGATGACCGCGAGCATGGCACTGGCGGCGCGCGACGTGAGCCGCGCCCAGATGAGCGTGGGCGACTTCGTGCTGATCAACGCCTTCATGATGCAACTTTTCATGCCGCTCAATTTCCTCGGCATGGTCTACCGCGAGATCAAGGGCTCGCTGGCGGCGATCGAGGAGATGTTCGGCCTGCTGGCCGTGCGCCCGCGCGTCGCCGACCGCCCCGGCGCGCGCCCGCTGGCGGTGAGCGGTGCGCGCGTGGAGTTCCGCAACGTGGCCTTCCGCTACCAGGCCGAGCGCGAGATCCTGCGCGGCGTGAATCTCCGCATCGAGCCCGGCACCAAGCTCGCGGTGGTGGGCGCGAGCGGGAGCGGCAAGTCGACCCTGGTGAAGCTGCTGTTCCGCTTCTACGACGTGAGCGCCGGCGCGATCCTGATCGACGGCCAGGACATCCGCGAGGTGACGCAGCAATCGCTGCGCGCGGCGATCGGCATCGTGCCGCAGGACACCGTGCTCTTCAACGACACGCTGCTCGAGAACATCCGCTTCGGGCGCCCGGGGGCGAGCGACGCCGACGTGCAGCAGGCCGTGCGCATGGCCCACCTGGCCGACTTCGTGGCGCAGCTGCCGCTCGGGCTGGCCACGCGCGTGGGCGAACGCGGCCTGAAACTCTCCGGCGGCGAGCGCCAGCGCGTGGCGATCGCGCGCACCATCCTCAAGCGCCCGCCGATACTGGTGTTCGACGAGGCCACCTCATCGCTCGACAGCAAGGCCGAGCGCCTCATTCTCGAGGCACTCGCCGAGATCGCGCACGGCCACACCAGCCTGGTGATCGCGCACCGGCTCTCGACGGTGGTCGACGCCGACTGCATCGCGGTGCTGGACGACGGTCGCGTGATCGAGCAGGGCCGCCACGAGGAACTGCTCGCCGCCGGCGGCGCCTATGCCGCGCTGTGGCGCAACCAGCAGACGTAGGTCGGCATTCATGCCGACAACGGGGTCGACGATGCACCCGTCGCCATGAATGGCGACCCACGGGGAATGGCGACCCACAGGGGCGCCGCGGTTGCCTGCAGCCGCCGGCGCGCATATGCTCCGTTGATGATCCGCCACCAGACGCCGCCCGCGCGGCGCATCCGAGTGTGAAACCGACCGTGAGCAAGACCGACCTGCGCGCCGAGATCGAGGAACAGGTGCGCGATTACCTGCGCCGCGGCGGCGCCGTGGCGGAAGTCGCGCGCGGCATCAGCGGGCGCGACCAGGCACAGGGTCCGGCGGGCCGGTTCCATGCCTTCACGCCGCGACCCAAGGAGGAACGCACCTACGTGCCCGAGGTGGTCGCGGCCATAGAGGCCAGGCGGCGCAAGCCCAAGGAAAAGCCCGCCGGCAAGCGCCCGCGCTTCGTGCGCAAGGCCGTCTATGACGATTTCGGCGAGCCCGTGCGCTGGGAATGGGTGGAGCAGGACGGCAAGTAGGACAGCAACCCGGGAGCCTCGCATGAAGATCGGCATCATCCCCGTCAACGTGGGCTACACCTCGGCCGAGCAGCTCGTGGCGGTGGCGCAGGCCGCCGAGGCGGCGGGCTTCGAGTCGGCCTGGACCTTCGAGCACGTAGTGGTGCCGGCCGAGTACGACTCGCGCTACCCCTATTCCGGCTCCGGCAAGATGGGCGTTGCGCCGGAGGTGAACTTCATCGACCCGCTCATCGCGCTGGCGACCCTCGCCGCGCACACCACGCGCCTGCGCCTCGGCACCGGCGTGAACATCCTGCCGCAGAGCAACCCGCTGCTGCTGGCGAAGCAGGCCGCGAGCCTCGACATGGTCTCGGGCGGGCGTTTCATGCTGGGCGTGGGCATCGGCTGGCTAGCCGAGGAATTCCGCGCCATGGGCGTGCCCTTCGAGCACCGCGGCGCGCGCTTCGACGATTACATATCGGCAATGAAAAAGGTCTGGTCGGGCGAGCTGGTCGAGCACCACAGCCAGTTCCTGGACTGGAGCGGCTTCAAGAGTTACCCGCTGCCGGTGCAGAAGCCCTTCCCCGTGATCATCGGCGGCAGCAAGGGCAAGGCCTTCGAGCGGATCGCGAAATACGGCACCGGGTGGTACGCGCCCTGCGAATCCGCCGGCGACCTCGCGCCGATGCTCGACGCGCTGAAGCACGCCTGCAGCGCGCTCGGGCGCGACTTCGCGCAGATCGAGATCACCGCGATGTGGCGGCCCGAGCTCGGCATCGAACGCGTGCACGCGATGCGCGGGCTCGGCGTGCACCGCCTGGTGGCGCGCATGATCCCCGACCCGCGCCACGACCTGCTCGCGCAGATCGCGCGCGTGGGCGAGGATGTCATCGCGAAGCTCTGAAACACCCGCTCTCGATTACCATCGCACTCGATTGCATTGACGCATCTTACTGGGTACTCTCCGGAGCGTTCCTGGCGCTCCGCATTGCCGGACGCCGGCTCCCGATGTCCATAACAATTACCGAGGAGAGGGTTCATGCGTCGTTGCGTCCGTGCCATTCGTCCGTCCTTCCTGATCGCTCCGCTCGCCTTCGCCATCCCGTGCGTTCCCGTGCATGCCGACGCCGGTCTCGAACTCGAGGAAATCGTGGTCACCGCGCAGCGGCGTTCCGAGAACATCCTCGAGGTGCCCATCTCGATGGCGGTCGAGACCGCCGTGACGATGGAGAAGAAGGGCATCACCACGCTCGAGGGGCTCTCGCTGCAGACGCCCAGCCTGATCACGCAGGACGGCGGGCGCGTGTCCTCGGTGGCGATGCGCGGCCTCGGCAGCCCGGGCCTGGACACCGTCGAGAGCTCCGTCGGGATCTACATCGACGAGGTCTATTTCGGGCGCAGCCGGCTGTCGCGCAACCCGATGTTCGACATGGATCGCATCGAGGTGCTGCGCGGCCCGCAGGGCACGCTGTACGGGCGCAACACCATTGCCGGCGCGATCAGCATGTACACCGCGCGGCCCTCGGACGAATTCAGCGCGCGCGTGCTCGGCGAGTACGGCAACATCGATTCGCACAAGCTCGAAGGCTACGTGTCCGGCCCGATCACCGACACGCTTTCGGCCCGCATCGCGGGGATCAACAGCGAGCGCGGCACCTACATGGACAACGCCATCGGCCCCGATGGCGGCGGACAGGACAGCGAGGGCTATCGCCTGAGCCTGGGCTGGACCCCGACCGAGACGGTGTACGTGTTCGCCAAGTACGAGCACATGACGCACGAGAACATCGGCATGTACGACCAGCTGGTCGGTGATCCCTTCGGCGTGTGGGCGGACTATCCGGGCATCGACCTGAAGCAGGACGACAAGCAGCAGGTGAACGGCCCCGGGCTGCAGGGGCTCAACGAGCCGGGCGGGCGCTACGACGCCGACATCGCGGCGCTCCACCTGAACTGGGATCTCCCGGGTGACTACGCGCTGAAATCCGTGACGGGCTGGAGCGAGTACGACGCGCGCTCGCGCGACTGGATCTCCGCCTCGCCCGACAACGCGCTCACGATCAACGGCCTGACCGAGCGCAACGAGTACTACAGCCAGGAGCTGCGCATCGAGTCGCCCACCGACCGTCGATTCCACTTCGTGGCCGGCGGCTTCGTCGACAGCTTCGACGTCCACACGCTGCCGCGCGCCGAGGACTTCGCCGCGCTGAACCTCGGGCACGCAGATCCTGCCTCCCCTGGTGGACGGCCTCGCGACCAACCCCCAGCTCGGCTTCCTCGGCGACCTGCAGGACAACGTCGCCCAGGGCTACGCCAACGGCACCGCCGAGTACTTCCGCCTGATCACGCCCTCGGGCTCGCCCGACGGGCGCATCAGCAACCTCGACCAGGAGATCACGACCTGGTCGCTGTTCCTGGAGGGTGAATACGAATTCACGGAACAGTGGCACCTGATCCTCGGCGTGCGTTACACCGACGAAGAGAACGAGTTCGCGCTCTCCAAGGGCACCTGGTACACCAACGGTGTCGGCCTGCCGTGGGGCGCCTATCCCTCCGCCAACGAGATCGCCGCGAGCGCGCTGGCGGCGGATCCCTCGCTGGCGCCATGGGCGGCGCTGCTGCCGGTGATCTACGGCGCCACCAGCAGCGCGCAGGCCCGTCCCGGCTATACCGTCAGCCAGCTGCCCACGTACATCGCCGCGCCCGGCGGGACGCCGCGGGCCGAGGACCGGCTGGAAGACGACCAGTGGATCCCCACGGCCAAGCTGCAGTACTTCCTGGACGACGACACCATGCTGTACTTCACGGTCGCCTCGGGCTTCAAGGCCGGCGGCGTCAACAGCGGCAATATCAACGTCTACACGCGCGAAGGCGACACCTTCGGCGCCGAGGAGGCGCTGTCCTTCGAACTGGGCGGCAAGTTCACGCTGCTCGACGGCGCGGCCCAGCTGAACGTCGCGCTGTTCCGCACCGAGTTCGACGACCTGCAGACCGCCACGATCACGCCGCAGGGCGCGGTCACCGTGGTGAACGCGGCCGCCGCGGTCACGCAGGGCGTGGACCTGGACGCCACCTGGCGCCTGAGCGAGACCGTCACGGTGGGCGGCGCCTATTCGTGGCTCGACGCCTATTACGACGACTCCGAGGAACTCAACTGCGGCAGCTACATGACGAACGTGCGCGCGGCGGCCGGCGAGGACTTCAGCACCACGCCCTGCACCTACCGCCTCGACGACATGCCCAATGGCGACGACGCGCTGCAGCGCGCGCCGGAGCACACGGTCACGCTGTGGGGCGAGTACTTCGCGCCGGTCGCCGATGGCTGGGATCTGCAGCTCTACGGCTCCGTGAACTACCGTGACGAGTCCTCGACCACGCTCGACAACTACTTCTACGCCGACGACCTGACGATGGTGGGCGCACGCGTGGCGCTCCACGACACGCGACGCAAGTGGTCGGTGGCGCTGTTCGGCAACAACCTGCTCGACGAGGACGGCCTGGTGCTGCACCAGGAGAACTCGGCGGGCGCGATCAAGGGGATGATCACCACGCCGCGCACCTACGGGCTGCAGCTCGTCAAGGACTGGTAGCGCGCACCGTGGGTCCGCATTCATGCGGGACGCCTGCGGTCGAATCGCGTCAGCACCGTGAACAGGCGCAAGCCCATGGCCGCGGCCATCGCGACCGCCAGCGCCAGGTGAACCGGCCTGGCGTCGGGCGCGAGCACGCGGCCGAGATAGGTCTGCGCGAAGATCAACCACAGGTAGAACTGCCCGACCGTGTGCAGCGCCAGCCAGCGTCGCGCGCCGAGCCGGCGCACGGCGGCATCGTTCGACGTGGCCGCCATCGCGAGCAGGAACAGGTACGCAAGGCCACCACCCGCCAGGGTCGCCGCATCCGCTTTGCCGCCATGACCGAGCCACAGCAGGATCGCTGCCAGGTGCACCGTGTGCGCGGCGCAGAATCCCAGGCCGATGCCGCGGCGCTCACGAACCAGCACGCGCGCCCACGACGCGCGCGTGATGCGCGCCAGCGGACCGGCGGCAAAGGCCACCATGAACCACAGCGCGGAGAAGCGTGCCGTATGCCGTGCCGCCAGCGCCCAATGGTCTTCGCCGCCGCCGGCGAACAGCAGCGTTGCCGCCAGCACCAGGCCGCCGCCCGCGAGACCCGTGCCCAGCAGGCGCGCCGTGTGCCGCCGCAGATGGTGATGCGCATGCGCGCTGGTTTCGCCCGCCACCTTCATCGCCGCCTCCCGTAGCGCGCATCGTCACGCACGCACTCTACCCCGCCGCGCGTGTCGTTTCATGCCTGCCCTGTCGGCCGCATGGCGCCGGCCGGTGGCTGAGCCCCTGCGTCCCGCGGTTGAGCGCCGCCGTCCTGTACAGGCTGGCGCAATCGGCTAGGATCTGTACCCCGGTACAACCGCCACGCACAGAGAGAACGCCATGAAGACGATTCCGCTGCCCCGCACCGGCCTCACGGTCAGCCAGCTGTGCCTCGGCACCAACCAGTTCGGCACCGCGCTGGACGAGCCGCGCGCCCACGAGATGCTCGACACCTTCCGCGCGCTCGGCGGCAATTTCATCGACACCGCGCACGGCTACGCGGACTGGATCCCGAGCGCGCCCCGCGCGGCCTCCGAGCACTGCATCGGCCGCTGGCTGGCGCGCCAGCGGCGCGACAGCGTGGTGATCGCCACCAAGGGCTGCGAGTTCGACTACCGCGCCGGCTTCACGCCACGCGTGACGCCGGAGCACCTGCGCACCGATCTCGAGGGCAGCCTCGCCGCGCTGGGCACGGACTACATCGACCTGTACTGGTTGCACCGCGACGATCCCTCGCACCCGGTCGAGGCCATCCTCGACGCGCTGATCGCGCACCAGCGCGCCGGGCGGATCCGCCATTTCGGCTGCTCGAACTGGAGCGTGTCGCGCATCCAGCTGGCGCAGCGCTACGCGGCCTCGATCGGCCACGAGGGCTTCGTCGCCTGCCAGCCGATGTGGGGCCTGGCCGAGCCCGACCGCGCCGCGATGCAGCAGTTCGCCCCGGGCGGCTACTACGAGGACGGCTACCGCGCACTGCACGAGGCCGGGCTCACGATGATCCCCTACTCGGGCCAGAGCCGCGGCATCTTCACCCGGCTCGCCGGCGGGCAGGAGGAATCGATCGCGGCGGACGTGAGGGCGCTGTACCTCTCGGACACCAACCGGCGCAAGCTCGGCGTGGTGCGCGAGCTGGCCCTGAAGCACAACGCCACGGTGAACGCCGTGGTGCTCGCCTACCTCACCAGCCAGCCGCTGCCGACGGTCCCGATCATCGGCGCCAGCAGCGTGGCGCAGCTGCGCGAGAGCGTGGGCTCCTGCGCGCTGGTGCTGTCGGTCGAGGAGCTCGACACGCTGCGCAACGCATGAAGGCGGCGGCGGAGCGCGCGCGATGAGCCGCGCCAACGCGATCGCCGACGTGTGCATCGTCGGCTCGGGCGCGGGCGGCGGCGTGATGGCCGCCGAGCTCGCGCGCGCCGGCATCGGCGTGGTGCTGCTGGAACGCGGCCCGGAGCGCGCGAGCGAGGACTTCCTGCACCGCCAGGACGAGCTGACGAACGTGCTGCGCCAGGACTTCTTCGCGCCCGGTTATCGCGAGACGCTGCGCGCCAGCGAGCGCGAGCAGGCCGTGCCCGGTCGCTACAGCATGCTGGCGCAGACGCTGGGCGGCAGCACGGTGCACTGGGGCGCCTGGAGCTGGCGTTTCCGCGCCGACGAGATGCGCATGCTGAGCCGCGACGGGCCAGTCGCGGGCGCCAACCTGGCCGACTGGCCGATCGGCTATGCCGAGCTCGAGCCCTTCTACGCGCAGGCCGAGCAGGCGCTCGGCATCGCGGGGCGCGCCGGCTCGAACCCCTTCGAGACGCCGCGCACCGGCGCCTACCCCAACCCGCCGCACGTCTACCGGCCATCCTCGCGCCTGCTCGAGGCCGGCGCGACGAAGCTCGGCCTGCATCCCTTCCCGCTGCCGATGGCGATCAACAGCCGCGTCTTCGACGGTCGCGCCAAGTGCATGAACGGCGGCCAGTGCGCGGGCTTCGGCTGCCCGGTGAATGCCAAGGCCTCGCCGCTGGCGATCCACATCCCCGCGGCGCGCGCCACCGGCAAGGCCGAGATCATCACCGGGGCACGCGCGCTCGAGATCAGCGTGGACAGCGAGGGGCGCGCACGCGGCGTGCACTACCGCGCCGCCGACGGCGCCACGCGCGAGGTGCGCGCGCGCCACGTGATCGTCTGCGCCGGTTCGATCGGCAGCGCCACGCTGCTGCTCGGCTCGCGCTCGGCGCGCTTCCCGAACGGACTGGCCAACGGCAGCGACCAGGTCGGGCGCAACCTGATGTGCCACATCTTTTCGCTGGTGAACTTCGAGATGCGCGAGCCCTCGCTGGGGCAGCTCGGCCCGCCCGGCAACGTCGGCGTCGACGACTTCCATCCCTCGGACGCCAGGCGCGGCTTCGTCGGCGGCGCGGTGCTGGGCGAGGCCATCGACCCGCTGCCCATCGTGAGCGCGCTGAAGAGCAAGGACTACCTGCGCGGGCAGCGCGCCTGGGGCGAACCGCTCAGCCGCTACCTCGAACGCTACCCGCACTATTGCGGCATGATCGCGATCGGCGAGGACCTGCCGGTCGCATCGAACCGCGTCGACCTCGACCCGGATCATCGCGATGCCGATGGCGTCGCGCTGCCGCGCATCACGCACACCAATCACCCGAACGATGTGGCGCTGGCGCGTTACATGGAGGCGCGCATGAGCGAAATCGCCACGGCCGGCGGCGCGCTGAAGACCTTCGCCACCGACTATGTCGGCGCGCGCACCGCGACCGGCCACATCATGGGCACCTGCCGCATGGGCAGCGACCCGCGCAACTCGGTGCTGGACCGCTGGTGCCGCAGCCACGAGGTGCCGAACCTGTGGGTGGTCGACGGCAGCTTCTTCCCGACCTCGGGCGGCTACAACCCGACGCTCACCATCTTCGCCAACGCCTACCGCGTGGCCGCGCACTTCATCGCCGAAGCGCGCCGGCTGAACCTGGGCTGATCGCATGGAACGCCGTGAATTCCTGCATCTCTTCGGCGCCGCCCTGGGTGCCGCGCTGCTTGCCCGTCCGCTCGCGGCTGCCGCCGCGGCATCCACGCAGCAGGCGCTGGTGCTGAACGCTTCCGAGTGCGCGCTGCTCGAGGCCATCTGCGCGCGCATCCTGCCACCGGTCGGCGGCGTGTCGACGCGCGAGGCCGGCTGCGTGAACTTCATCGACAAGCTGCTCGCGCACGAGGAGCGGTCGCTGGCGCCGGCGTATCGCGCCGGACTCGCCGCGCTCGACGCGCTGGCGCGCGCTCGCCTGGCGCGCGGGTTCGCGACGCTCGAGGCCGCGCAGCAGATCACCCTGCTCGAGCAACTGGAAGACGGGACACTGCAGCCCTGGCCCGAGGCCGCCGCCGCGCAGGCCACGCTGTTCGGCCTGCTGCGCATGCACACGCTGCTCGGCTTCCTCGCGGCGCCGTCCTTCGGCGGCAACCGTGATGGCGCCGGCTGGAAGGCGGTGGGTCATGTCGGGCACCTGCACGGGGCGGGCGGCGTCAGCGACGAGCAGGTGGCGGGCAAATCCGTCTAGACGAGCGCGGCCGCAGTGGACTGCCGCTCGTGCCAGGGTGGCGCTGTCATGGGTTTCGATTTCAGCCGAACGCATGAGCCACGGCGATCGTGCCTTAGGCTATATTGCGCCGTGCGCCGAACTGAACACCGGGAAGGAGATATTTCGACGTGAGCAATGCAATCCGGATCGATGACCTGCGCGAACCGCGCCTGAGCCCCGCGCAGCAGGCCGTGATCGATGCGACCGCCGGGCTACAGGTCGAACTCTCGGTCGACGAGGTGCTGTGCGCCGCGCGCGAACGCACCGGGCTGGCGGACTTCGGGCCCGAGGACTTCCTCGAGCGCCTGGGGCTGCTGGTCGATGAATGGAGCTCGGACGCTGCCATGCGGCCGCTGCAGCGCCTGAACCTGCGCAACTATCTCGTGCGCTACGCCGCGAACCGGCTGCTGTTGCAGGACCTGTGGAAGCGCCACCCCGAAATACTGGAAACGGAGATCCGACAGCCGATCATCGTCGCCGGGCTGCCGCGTTCGGGCACGACGCACCTGGTGAACCTGCTCGCCGCCGACCGCCGATTCCATTCCCTGCCGCTGTGGGAATCCTACGAACCGGTGGCATTGCCGGGCGAGCCCGCGCTGCCCGACGGCACGGACCCGCGCTACGGTCGCTGCGCCGAGGCCTGGGCCGGCATGCAGGCCACGCTGCCGCTGCTGGCGGCGATGCACCCGATGAACCCGGACCACATCCACGAGGAGCTCGAGCTGATGGGCCCGGACTTCGCGTCCTACAACTTCGAGTGGCTGAGCCCCTCGCCGCGCTGGCGCGACCACTACTACGCGCACGACCAGGCGCCGCACTACGAATACATGAAGAACGTGCTGCGCACCCTCACGCATTTTCGCGGCCCCGGACGCTGGGTGCTGAAATGCCCGCAGCACATGGAGCAGCTGCCGGTGCTGAAGAAGGTGTTTCCCGACGCCAGCGTGGTGATCACGCACCGCGACCCGATCGCGGTGATCCAGTCCTCGGTGACGATGATCGCCTACGGCGCGCGCATGCGCCTCAGCCGCATCGATACCGAGGGCCTGATGCAGTACTGGAGCGACCGCATCGAGCACATGCTGCGCGCCTGCGTGCGCGATCGCGCCGCGTGGTCGGCGGCGCAGAGCCTCGACGTCTTCTTCCACGAGTTCATGGTCGACGAGATCGGCACGGTGGAGCGCATCCATGCGCTCGCCGGCAGCGGGCTGCCGGCGCAGGCGCGCGCGGATATCGAGGGCTTCCTGGCCGGGCATCCGCGCGGCAAGGAGGGCCGCGTGGTCTACGACATGAAGAGCGATTTCGGCATCGAGCCGGCGCAGCTGCGCCAGCGCTTCGCGTTCTATTTCGAGGCATTTCCCCAGCTGAGGACCGAGGCATGAGCGTCAGCGCACCCGTCATTTCCATGCGCGGCAAGACCGCGCTGATCACCGGCGCCGGCGCGGGCATCGGCCGCGGCATCAGCGAGGCCTTCGGCGCGCTGGGCGCGCGCATCATCGGCGCCGAGATCGATCCGCAACGCGCCGCCGACACGCAGGCCGCGCTGCGCGAGGCCGGCATCGAGGCCGAGATCCACGTCTGCGACGTGCGCGAGACGGCGCAGGTCAAGGCGCTCGTTGCCGACATCGGCGCGCGTATCGGCGGCATCGATACGCTGGTCAACAACGTCGGCGACTCGATCGGCGAGTTCATGCATCCCTTCGATCGGGCCGAGGAGCAATTCTGGGACGCGCTGTACGCCATCAACCTGCGCCACGTGTTCACGGTCTCGCAGGCCGCGCTGCCGCTGCTGCGCCAGCGCGCTCCGGGCGCGACGATCATCAACGTGTCCTCGATCGAGGCCTTCCGCGCCATCCCGATGTGCCCGGTCTATTCGGCGTTCAAGGCCGCCATCACCGGTTTCACGAAGAGCCTGGCGCTGATCCTCGGCCCCGAGGGCATCCGCGTGAACACGATCGCGCCCGAGACCACCGAGACCGAGCAGGTGAAGCCCTCGCTCTACATCAAGCCGGAACTGCAGCAGAATGTCGCGCGCTGGACGCCGCTGGGGCGCTTCGGTGAGCCGCGCGACATGGCGGGTTGCGCGGTGTTCCTGGCCACCGAACTGTCGAGCTGGGTCACCGGCACCACCGTGCACGCCGATGGCGGCGCGCTGGCCGCGGCCGGCTTCTACCGTACGCCCTCGGGCGCGTGGACCAACACGCCGATCGTGACCGGCGACGGTTTCGGTTTCAGCTGAGAGGAAAGACAACATGCTGCAAGTGAACATCCACGGTCCGAACGATGTCCGCCTCGACCCGGCCCGCGAGCCGGTGGCCGGCGCCAACGACATCATCCTGCGCACCGGTGCCTGCGGCATCTGCGGCAGCGACATCACCTATATCGACATGGGCGGCATGCCGGCCGGGCCCAACCCGGCCACGATGGCGCTCGGACACGAGTTCGCGGGCACCGTGGAGACGGTCGGCCACGCGGTACAGGGCATCGTGCCCGGACAGAAGGTGGTGGTCGACCCGATGGCGGCCGACAACATCGGCAACGGCGGCCCCGAGGGCGCCTTCACGCCACGACTGCTGGTGCGCAACGCGCGCCTCGGTGTGAACGTGCACGCGGTTCCCGCGGACATGCCCTTCGAGCGCGCGGCGCTGGTCGAGCCGCTGTCGGTGGCGATGCACGCGGTAAATACCGCCGCGCCGCTGGCGAGCGACAAGGTCGTGGTCTACGGCGCGGGCTGCATCGGCCTCGGCGCGGTCGTGGCGCTGCGGCACAAGGGAGTGCAGGACATCGCGGTCATCGACTTCTCGGACGAGCGCCTGCGCCGCGCGCGCGAGCTCGGCGCCACGGTGACGCTGAACCCGAAGCGCGACGACGTGATGGCGCGCCTGGGCGAGGCGCACGGCAGCGGCGATGTCTACGGTATCCCGCTGGTGGCGAGCAACGTCTACATCGAGGCCACCGGCGCCACCGCGGCCTTCGAGGAGATCGTGCGCATCGCACCGGTGGGCGCGCGCGTGGTGGTGGTGAGCGTGCACAAGAAGCCCGCCCCGCTGGATTTGCAGTTCGTGCTGATGAAGGAGCTCGTGATCAAGGGCTCGATCGGTTACCCGCGCGAATTCCCCGAGGTGATCGAGATGCTGAAGGATTCGCGCGTCGACGTCGCGCCGCTGATCAGCCACCGCTTCGCGCTGGCCGATTTCATGGAGGCGCTGAAGACCGCGCGCGACCCGGACAGATCGGCGAAGGTGATGATCACGTTTGACGCCTGAATTCGTCCGGCTGAAGCCGGACCTACGAGATCGTCCGGCTGAAGCCGGACCCACGGAGTGGCTGCGATGACGTGCCTGCACTGCGAGGACATCGAGGCGATCAAGCGCCTCAAGGCGCGCTACTTCCGCCTCATGGACACCAAGCAATGGGACGCGTGGCGCGAGCTGTTCACGGCGGACTTCCGCGGCCTCTACCGCGGACCGCATCCGGACATCAGCTACGCCAGCCGCGAGGAGTTCGTCACGAGCAACCGCGAGATCCTCGGGCCGCTGGTGACGGTGCACCACGGCCACATGCCAGAGATCACGCTGAGCGGCCCGGACACCGCCACCGGCATCTGGGCCATGTACGACCGCGTCGAGATGCCCGGCAACCGCTTCGAGGGCTACGGCCACTACCACGACGAGTACCGCAGGGTCGACGGCGAGTGGCGCATAGCCGCCATCACGCTGACGCGCCTGCGGATCGCACCACTCGGCGACTGACGTGAACTGGAGTGAAATCGCCCCGGCCGCGGCCACCCTGTTCCTGGTGATGGACCCGCTGGGCAACATGCCGGTGTTCAACGCGGTGCTGGCGAAGCTCGATCCGCGCCGGCGCAGCGCCGTGGTCGCGCGCGAGCTCGTGATCGCGCTGGTGATCCTGCTCGGCTTCCTGTTCGCCGGCAACGCCATCCTCGGCTTCCTGCAGCTGAGCCAGTCCTCGCTCAGCATCGCCGGCGGCGTGCTGCTCTTCATCATCTCGCTGCGCATGATCTTTCCCGACGCCGCCACCGACGAGGCGGGCGATGTCGAGGATCCGTTCATCGTGCCGCTCGCGGTGCCCCTGACCGCGGGTCCGTCCACGATCGCCTTCGTGCTGCTGCTGAGCTCGAGCCGGCCCGAGCGGCTGCTCGACTGGAGCCTCGCGCTGGTGCTGGCCTGGGCGGTCGCGACGGTGTTGCTGGTGGCCTCGCCGCACCTGCTGAAGCTGATCGGCGCGCGCGGCTCGCGCGCGCTGGAGCGGCTGATGGGCATGATCCTGGTGGTGCTCGCCACGCAGATGCTGCTGAACGGCATCCGCGACTTCGTGCAGAGCCTCTAGAGCGCGTCGAGCCCGGCGCGGATCTGCGCCGCTCGCGCGCCCAGCGCCGCAAGCTCCGCCGGTGCCATCTTCCCGAGCTGGACGTAGACCATGGCGAGACGGTGATTGCCGGCAAGCCGGCTGCGGTGGCGCGCGAAGAAATCCCAGTACAGCGCGTTGAAGGGGCAAGCCATGGCGCCGGTGCGCGCCTTGCGGTCATAAGGGCAGCCCTTGCAGTAATCGCCCATGCGGTCGATGTAGGCCGCGCTGGACACGTAGGGCTTGGTCGCCAGCCGGCCGCCGTCGGCGAACTGGCTCATGCCGAGCGTGTTCGGCAGCTCCACCCACTCGAAGGCGTCGATGTAGATGCCGAGGTACCAGCGATGCAGGGCCTGCGGATCGAGCCCGGCGAGCAGCGCGAAGTTGCCGATCACCATCAGGCGCTGGATATGGTGCGCATAGGCCTCATCGAGCGACTGGCCGATCGCGTGCGCCACGCAGCGCATGCGGGTGCGACCGTTCCAGAACCACGCCGGCAGGGGCAGCGCGTGACCGAACACGTTCTGCTCGGCGTAGCCCGGCATGCCCGCCCAGTAGACGCCACGCACGTACTCGCGCCAGCCCAGGACCTGGCGGATGAAGCCCTCGGCGGCCGCGAGCGGCACCCTGCCCTCGCGCCACGCGGTTTCGGCACGCGCGATCACCTCGCGCGGATGCAGCATCTTCACGTTCAGCGCGAACGAGAGCAGCGAGTGGAACAGCCGCCACGCCTGCCGGGTAAGCGCGTCCTGGTAGTCGCCGAAATGCGGCAGCGCCTCGGCGACGAAGGCATCGAGCTCGGCGAGCGCCTGTGCGCGCTCGAGCGGCCAGCGGAAATCATGTTCGCTCGGCGCGCCGAAACTCTTCACCCCGGCCGCCGCGATCTGTCGCCACAGCGCGGCGTGGTCGTGCGTGCGGCGGCGATCGCGCGGCTCGGGCGGCGCACCGCGCCAGGGCTTGCGGTTGTCGCGATCAAAGTTCCACTGCCCGCCGGCCGGCTTGCCCGCAGCGTCGAGCAACACGCCGTGGCGCACGCGCATATGGCGGTAGAAGCGCTCCATCAACCACTGGCCGCGCCCGGCAAAGAGCGCCGCGGCCTCCTCGCGCGCGCCGAGAAAGTGCTCGCTGTCGACCATGCGCGCGGGAATCGGCAGCCCTGCCGCGTAGTCGGCGAGCCGGCGGTCGAGCCGCCACTCGTCGGGCGCCTGGTACTCGAAGCGGGCGATACGATGCTGCGCGCGCAGCGCATCGAGGTTGGCGCACAGCGACTGCCGATTGCCGGCGTCATCGATCGCGAGGTAGTGCACGCGGTGCCCGGCATCGCGCAACGCGCGCGCGAACGCGCGCATCGCGGCGAAGATCGCGATGATCTTCTGCGCGTGGTGCAGCACGTAGTCCGTCTCCTCGCGGATCTCCATCATGACGTGCAGCACGTCGGGATCCGGCGCGGCGAACCAGCTGTGGCAGGGGTTCAGCTGGTCGCCGAGTACCAGGCGCAGCGTCGTCATGGCGCAGCCAGCATCGCCGCGGCGAGCGCGCGCCCGCTGAGCCAGGCGCCTTCGACCTTGCCCCCGTTCAACCAGTCGCCGCAGAGCCCGATACCAAGCGCGGCGTCCAGCACGTGACCTCGGTCGATGGCCGGCTCCGTGTCGGCGTAGCGCCAGCGATGCGCGCTCCAGCTGTCGGGTGCGCATGCACCGAACGCCGCGAAGGCCTCGAGCAGCGCGGTGGCCACTGTCTCCGGGGCCTGTTCGAGCCGGTCCTCGCTCCACGCGGCACAGGCGTGCAGCAGCCACGTGTCCGGCGCGTGGCGGCCCGGCTTGCTGCTGTCGCGCGCCACCCAGCGCAGCGGCCCGCTGTTGACGAAGGCGGCATCGAAGGGCAATGCCAGCGGCTCGGCGTAGCGCAGCATCAGCGCCCAGCAGGCGCGCATGCGGGCGCCGGCCGCGATGGCGGCAAGCGCGGGCGCGGCACCGAGCAACGGCACGGCCTGCGGCGCCGGCACCGCGAGCACGACGCTATCGAAGCGCTGCCCGAGCGGGCCGTGCTCGACCGAAGCCAACCGCCAGCCCGCTTCATCGCGCTCGAGGCCGGAAATTGTCGTCTGCGTGGCGAGCGAGAGCTGCCGGGCGAGCAGACGCGCGGGCGCCGTCATGCGCGGCGTGCCCACGAAGCGCTGCAGCGCCGCATCGGGCACGCGCGCGTCGTGCTCCCCGAGCACGGCGAGCCGCGCCGGCCAGGGCGCCGCGGCACCGGCCGCCTGCCAGCGCGCCACTTCGGCACGGAACTCGGGGCTGCGCGCGGTGAAGTACTGCGCGCCGTGATCGCATTGCCAGCCCTCGCCGCGGCGCGTGCTCATGCGCCCGGAAGGACCGCGGCTCTTGTCGAACAGGTTCACCGTGCACCCGTGCTGCACGAGATGCGTGGCGCAGGACAGCCCGGCGATGCCGGCGCCGATGATGGCGACACGGGGTGCGGGGTTCATGGACAGGCTGCCTCGGAGATCAGGACGCGCCAGTACGCTTGCGCCTGGCGGACCGGATCAACGAACGGCACCTCTCACCTGATCATCGCGCGCAGGGCGCGCTCCCACCAATCTAGGGCGTGTACCAGATCGGCGAGCTGTAGGCGCGCTCCTGCGTGGTCATCGGTATCGAGTCCGGCATCTCGACGCCGAAGAACTTGCGGTCGTAGGCGGTCCAGCGCGGCGTGGGGATCTCGATCACGCGCACGTACCAGAACGCGCGCTCGGCGGCATCGAAATCGGGGTCGGTCCAGACCGTCGACAGCTCGGCCGCGCCGATGCTGTTGCTCCAGCTCGCGTTGTTCGCATCGACCGTGTTGCCCACCGGCGGCAACCTGCCCTTGCGATCGGGCTTGCGCTCGCCCGACCAGGCCACGTCATACACCCGCTCGTGCGTCTCACCCTTCGCGTCGAGCCAGCCCTTGACGATCTGGATGCGGTCGAGCTTGCCGCTCAACGCATCGCGCGCCGCCGCCACCAGGAAGGTGGGTGCCTTGCCCGCGGATGCTGCGGGCAGATCGCTGCCCATCGGCACGCCGCGCGCATAGCCCGTGGCCGCCAGGTCCGGCGCGCTCGCATCCGCCGCAGCGAACTCGTAACCACCGAAGAAGCGCAGCGCGATGCGCGGCCCGGTGGTCGCGTAGACCTCGCGGCGCTTCATCGCCTCGAAGATCGCCGCGCGCGTGTTCTCGCGCGCCCACACCGCCATGTAGCCCGAGGCCGCCATGTCGGATTCGCGGAATGTCAGTTCCGGTACCGTAGGATTGTCGAACAGGCTCTCGTGCCAGCGGCCCGGTGCCGGTTCGCCCTTGGTGCTCTTGCCCCAGAAATTGTTCTCCTCGGCCGCCGCGAAGCCGGTGTGCGCGTCGGTGCTGCCGATCAGGCCGAACTTGAAGGGGTTCGCGCCGAGCGCCGCCTCCTGCTGCAGCCCGATGCGCAGCGCCGAGCGCGCGTACTGGAAGGGCTGCATCGCCGGCGTCTGCGGCGTCATGCCGCCGAGGTTGATCCGGTCCCAGATCTCGTAGCCCGCGAACTCGTCCTCGGGGGAATTGAGCGGATGGGTCTCCGAGTCGCCCTTGTACTGCGTGACCTCCATCACCGGTTCCCAGCGACTGCGCCGCTCGGCATAGTCGCGGTCGAAGGCCGCACCGTTGAAGTCGCGCGGCGCGAACATCAGGCCGCCGCTGACATTCGAGTTGTGCGGGATCGCGAGCGCCTGGCCGCCGGTCCGCTGCTCGTAATCGGCGAGATAGGCCCAGAGCTTTTCCGGATCGCTGCTGTCGATGGAACTGAAGGGCACGGTCTTGCCGGCCTTGTCGGCGCCGTCGGCGAAGACCACCACGCGGTGCAGGTTGTCGCCGTTGGGCATCGAGGTCCACTCGTAACCGACGATGGCCGTGAAGCGGCCCGGCTCGTTGAAGCGCTCGGCGTTGGCCACCACCTCCTGCCAGGTCGAGTTCCTGAACTCGGCACTGCCGATCACGTCCTTGTTGGCGAAGTTGGCCGCCCCCCACTCCATCAGCATCTGCGCGTTGGCGCGCCCGCCCCTGGCGATGATGTCGGCCCAGCGCCTGCCGGTCTCGGTGGCGAGCAGGTTGGGGTCGCCCGCGCGCAGGTGCGGGAACAGCCCGAGGTATTCGCTGTGGTCCGCGACCACCAGGAAATCGAGCGGCCGCGCGAGCCGCAGCGCCATGCCGTTGTGCGCCGTCACGGTCTCGCCGCGCGCGAAGCGGTAGGCATCCTGCGGGCCGACATCGCGGTTGCCGAAGCTGCCGGCGTCGGCCGACATGTTCGTGTGCAGGTGCGTGTCGCCCCAGAGCAGGCGCTCGGGGAAGCTGCGCCCGGCATAGGGGGAATAGCTGGGCTGCTCCGCGGCCGACGCTGCGGTGGCAACGGCGCAGGCAAGGGCCAGCGCCGCGAGGCGCGCGGTATTCCTTTTCATGCCGATCTCCTGCAGTGTTTTTTTATGCGTTCCTGACAACCGTCACCGGCACCGTGGCGAGCTTGATCACCTCGGTCGCCACCGAGCCCATCACCGCGTGGCGCAGGCCGGTGCGGCCGTGCGTGCCGATCACGATCAGGTCGAACTTCATCTCGGCGGCGTAGCGGGTAACGGTCTGCGCGATGTGGCCCACCGCGATGTGCGTGGTGCAGGGCTGCCCGGCCGCCTCGAGCGCGGCGCTCGAGGCCTGGAGCTGCGCGAGGCCCTCGTCGCGGTAGTACTCCTCGATCGCCTCGCGCGCGATGAACTGCTTCACATGACCCGATTCGAGCGGCATCTGCACGTTCAGCAGGTGCGGCTCGATGTCGCAACGCGCATCGCGCAGGCGCAGCACGTGCTCCACCGCTCGCAGGGAATACTCGGAGCCGTCGACGGCTAACAGGATGCGCAAGCTCATACAGGTACTCTCCGCGGCTTCAGGCGTTGCGATCACGGGGGGATTCGAGCGGAATCTCGCGGATCGGCGCCAGCCCTGCCGGCTTGGCCCGCCGTCCCAGCCAGGTGCCCAGCGCCACCACGAACAGCGCACCCGCGGCGGCGCTAGCGTAGTGCAGCCAGCCCGGCGCGCCCTCGAGATGCGGCTTGATGGTCACATCGGTGACCAGCATCTCGCCGGCGATCCAGCCGAGCAGCGCCGCACCGAGCGTGATCACCACCGGGAAGCGGTCCATCAGGCGCAGCACGAACTGGCTGCCCCAGACGATGATCGGGATGCTGATCAGGATCCCGAAGACCACCAGCGCCATGCTGCCCTTGGCGGCGCCGGCCACGGCGATCACGTTGTCGAGGCTCATCACGGCATCGGCCACGATGATCGTCTTGATCGCGCCCATCAGCGTGGTGCTGCCCGCCACGTTGGCGTGCCCGCCCTCGTCCTCGGGAGTCAGCAGCTTGACGCCGATCCACAGCAGCAGCAGCGCACCCACCACCTTGAGCAGGGGCAGCGCCAGCAGCTGCAGCGCGAAGAAGATCAGCACCACGCGCAGCCCGATCGCGCCGGCCACGCCCCAGAAGATGCCCTTGCGCCGCTGCTCCTCGGGGAGCTTGCGGCAGGCGAGCGCGATCACGACGGCATTGTCGCCGCCGAGCAGGATGTCGATCAGGATGATCTGGCCTACCGACAGCCAGAAGGCGGGATCGAACAAGAATTCCGGCATCTGTCACCCGTCGCATGCGGAACACGGCCGACGCCCGCAGGCGTCGCGAGCCGCGGAGGATAGAGGTACTCGCAAGGCAAGTCCACCATCCATCCGGACAGCCGGCGTTCATCACGGTCCCGGCGCGTCGGATGCATCGCTGCGCGGCCTCGCCGGCGCCGGCATCGATCCACTGCCCCGGGTGCTCACGCCGGAGCGGCCGGCGTTGGCGCCGACACATGAAGGACCTGCAGATCGTAGAGCAGCGCGGGGCGCCGCGCTGATACTCCGCGTAATTACCGCAAGAAGTAGTGGAGCTGTCGCTCGCTGAACCCGGGGCGGTTCGCAACCCGCATCACCCAGGTCGGCAGCTCCGCGGCGCAGATGATCGCCGGCTACCGTGCGCTCGCCACGCCGGTGCGGCCCCCCGTGATCGAACCCACCGTGCGTGACCCGGACGATGATCACGTCCTCGCCTGCGCCCTCGGCGCACAGGCCGCCCTCATCGTCACCCGCGACCACGATCTGCTCAAGCTCGGCACGTTCCGCGACATCCGCATCCTCGCCGCGCGCGAGGCGCTCGACCTCATCGCCACCGCCGCACGCTGAGCCGCGGCCGGAGTCCCGGATGGGGCACATTGGGGCACAACGCTAAGCCGCAGGCCATCCCGCATCAATCCTAGAATGCACCTCGCCAGTTGCGCTCGTCACAATTGCCTGCAAGCAACCGAATCCACTACCCGCACCCAAGGCGGACCGCAACCTCTGCAACTCGCGTCCGCCACGCTCCAGTTGCCTTCTTCTGGAGATCAGCGAGGAGCTTGCATGCCTCCACCGCCTCGCCAGAAAGACTCTTGATGATCGCCAAGCTAATTATGGGCGGCGGGTACCTCTTCTTCTCGACCGCAGAGTCGAGAAGCCATTGCTTCATCCCTGCGTGCGTGCTCACCCTTGCAAGGAACGGAACCACGTGCGTTGCGACAGCCTCGGTGACATCCGCAGGGGTTGACCCTTCGCTCAACTGCCACCACTTGTCGCGGCCGTCGATCAGCTCGCCAATTCGCGCGCATACGGTACACGTCGGCTGCTCCACAGTTTCCGGCGGCTTGCTGCCCCACAACGCCACATGGACCTCAGGATCGAGAACGCCGGCGTTGACGGTGACTGCATCGCCAGCCTTGCTTAGCTGCACATCAACGACATCGACAACCGATGCACTTCGCCGATTCCATGTGAACTTCTGCCGAGCAAATCCAAGCGGAATCAGCAATGCATCGAGCTTCGCAATCACGGTCTTCTGATTCATGGCATCAAGGATCGTAGTAGATGACGCGACCCGGCATGCCGAGCTGCTCTTCATAGTTGCGGATCTGCCGCTCTCCCGCAGCGCGACCGGATGGCGTGTTCGGCTTCAACTCAAGAATGCGACCATTCGGCGTCACAACATCGGGCTTGTAAATCTTCCTGTCCGCCCCCGTCAGTCTCGGTTCAGACTGCCAACCAGGCTTCTTAGAAACTCTCTCCGCTAAATCCCTGTGTGCAGCGACTGCCCGGCATGGCCGGTATAGTCGATCCTCGTCGGGTAGTACGTTCCCGTGACATTGTTCTCGTAGTAGCTCAGCGTGTAGTAGTTGCCGAAGCGGTCCTCGACGCGGTTTAGCATCCAATGGGCCGCTTCCGAGCGGCCTTGCGCCTCGATGCGCGAATCACCCGTATTGCCGTACGTATTGATGTGCCCGCCCTTGGTCTCCTCGACGAAGTACGCCGGCCCGGTGCCGGCCGTGCCGTACGAGCGGATGCGACTGAAGTCGTCGATTTCCTTGCGGTATTCCGCGCCGTTGCCGCCGTAGGTGCCGCTCGCGAGCACAAGGCGTTGGCCATCAAGGCAAAACCGGTCGGTGGTCGTGTAGTTCACGCGGTGGACCGTGCCATCCTGCACGAACGTTTTGCCGCAGCGCGTGACCTTGGACGTGGTACCTCGCAGGAACCAGCCGAGACCCAGAAGGCCATTTTCCAGGTTGCTGTTGTACAGGAGCGACAGCGAGGGCGTCATGCCCGCAGTCCCCGGAGGCACGGCGATCGGGATCTCGTAGATCGCCGAGCCCGCCGAGCTCACGCGGAACCCCCCGCGTACCTCGCCGTAAAAGGCTGGCCCGAGGTGATTCTCGAGCGTATCGGTCTGATCCGTCAGTGCCGGCGGCAACGCAATCGCCACCGTGGCGACCAGCCCGAACAGCGCTCCGATACCGGCGCGCGTCATCGTCATGGCACGCCTGCGCATGCAGTTCCCCTTGAATCAGTCTTCTTGTTGGTTGTTGGTATCGCGTCGATGGCGCGATGTCCGGCTTCTCAGGCCGTCACAGGGCGACTTTGGCTCGCGGCACCTCGGTGCTCGTGCTCTGCTCGCGCCCGTCCTTCGGCGGGCAGCGCGTCAGGCCGTTCGCCTCAAGCAGGCGCCAGCCCACGCCCTCGACCTTCACCAAGTCGTCGAAGGACGCGAAGGGACCATGTTCGTCACGAAAGGCCACGATGGCCTCGGCCTGTTTGAGCGACAGTCCGTCGATCGCCTCGGCGAGCGTCCTGGCATCCGCGGCATTGATGTTGACCGGCGCGTCGGTCTGCGCGGCTCCCGGCCAGGCGGTGAGCAGGGAGAACAGCAGGGCGATACCGAGCGAAACGGGGCGTGGCGAATTCCGCATGGGCGTCCTTTCATCGCACTTATTATGGCTTGTGCGCGGACGATAGGGATGTCGACGCGGGCGTGTCAAGACTCCATCCGGACAGCCGGCGTTCCTCACGGTCCCGGCGCGCCGGATGCATCGTTGCGCGGCCTCGCCGGCGCCAGCATCGACGCACTGCCCCGGGGTGCTCACGCCGGCGCGGCCGGCGTTGGCGCCGGCACATAAAGAACCTGCAGGTCGTACAGCAGCGCGGGCCGCTCCGCCCCCACGACGTGGATAGCGACTTCACTGGTGAGCAGCGTGCCGCGCCTGTGCGTCTGCACGTCCTTCAGGCGCTGGCGCAGATGCACGCTGGAACCGACGGGAACCGGAGACAGGAAGCGCAGCCCACCGGAACCGAAATTCGTCGCGCTGCCTGCATTGAGCAGCACGAAAGGCTGCGGCGCGCGCAGGTTCGGCATCAGCGACAACAGCAGGAAGCCGTGCACGATCGGCGCACCGAAGGGGCTCTCGCGGCGCGCGCGCTCGACATCGACGTGTATCCACTGGCGATCACCGGTGAGTTCGGCGAAGCGGTTCACCATGTCCTGCGTGATCACGAGCGCTTCGGACCAGTCGCCGAAGTTCTCGCTCACCATGGCGCGCAGTGCCTCGATGTCGCGCACGTCGACCTGGCGGGGAGAGGCATCGGGCATGGTGATGTCCTGCATTGGATGTGTGGAGCAGATGATAGGATCGGCATCACGCGGCGCCAATCGAGGCGCGCCGGCTCTGCCAACGGAACCCTGACCATGTACCGCACACTGCTCGTCGAACACCGCGACCGGGTCGCCGTCATCACGCTTGACCGGCCCGAGCAGCTCAATGCCTACACCGTGCAGATGGGCGAGGACCTGGTGCATGCCTTCGACAGCCTGCGCACCGACGACTCGGTGCATGTCGTGGTGCTCACGGGCGCCGGGCGCGCGTTCTGCGCGGGCCTGGACCTGAATGCGCTCGGCGCGACGCCGGACCCGGCCCTGCCGGCGCTGGGCGAGGAACGCCTGATCCGCAGCTTCGGCGCCGAGCTGTTCAACTACCCGAAACCCGTCATCGCGGCCATCAATGGCGCGGCCGCGGGCATCGGCGTCACGATGACCCTGCCCTGCGACATCCGCATCGCCGCGGCCGGCGCGAAGCTCGCCTTTCCGTTCGCGAAGCTCGGCATCGTGCCCGGACTGGGCAGCTCCTTCCTGCTGCCCCGCCTGCTCGGCCCCGGACAGGCCAAGATCCTCGCGTTGACGGGCCAGACCATCAGCGCCGAGGAAGCGCTGGCCATCGGCCTGGTGGATCGCGTCGTGGCGCCGGAATCGCTGCTGGACGAAAGCCTGGAACTCGCCCGGGCGATCGCGGCGAATTCGCCGCAGATCGTCGGGCTCATCAAGGAAGCCCTGAACGCGAGCGCCACCGCCACTTCGATAGACGCCGCGCTGGCCTTCGAGCATGCGCAGAACGCGCGCCGGAGCAAGATCCTCTCCTGAACGACGAACCATCGGGCCGGGGAATCGCCTCGCCGCCGCCCTCAACCCAGCGCGCCACTTTGCCGCAGCGCCGCGAGTTGCTCCTCGCTGTAACCCAGCAGCTCGCGCAGCACGCTGTCGTTGTGCTGGCCGGCGCGCGGCGCGGGCGCGGGCGGGGGCAGTGCCTCGCCGACGAAATGCACCGGAAACGGCAGCATGTCCGCCACGTGCTCGCTGGCCGGCAGCCAGGGAAAGCGCGCCTGGAAGTGCGGGTCGGCGGCGATGGTGCGCGGCGTGTTGAGCGGCGCGATCGCGGTATTCCACTGCACCGCGAACGCCATCCAGTCCTGCGTGGTCCTGGTGGCGAAGATATCGCGCAATATCGCCTGCAGCTCGCGATTGCCGGTGGCGTGATCGCCGTAGCGCTTGCCCGGCCAGCGCTCGAACAGGTCCAGCCGCCCGACTCCGGTGCAGAAGTTCTTCCAGAACTCCTGCTCCGAGGCCATGAACAGGATGTGTCCGTCGCGCGATGCGTAGTACTGGTAACGCACGCCCCTTTCCATCCCGGCCGTACCCGGGGCACGACGCACGTAATCATCGGTCTGGTTGCCCGTGACTTCGGATTGCGGACGCTCGTAGGCCTTCCAGGTCTCGATGCGCAGCCAGTCCATGTAGGCGGCCGCATCGCTCTGCCCGAGTTCGAGGAAGGCGCCCGTGCCGGTGGCGCGCGCGCGCAGCAGCGCCGCGCAGATCGACAGCGCCGCGATGAGCGGACCGGTGTGCATGCCGATCGAGGGGTGCTCGGGAATGAAGCAGAAACCCTCGGCGTCGACACCCGGCTTCACCAGGCCGGCCCAGCTGTCGAAGGCCAGGCCGTGTGCCGGCGCATCCTTGTAGGGGCCGGTCATGCCGTAACCGGACAGGGCACAGAACACCAGCCCGGGCCTGATCAGGCGCAGCGCCTCATAGCCCAGGCCGCGCCGCGCAAGCGCGCCGGGGCGCATGGCCTCGATGACCACGTCCGCCCTGCGCACCAGGTCGCGGAACACCTCGACGCCCGATTCCGTGCGCAGGTCCAGCGTCAGGCTCTTCTTGCCGCGCGAGACGTGGTGATGCAGCAGCGAGTCGCCCTCGATGATGGGCCAGGTCAGGCTGCGCACGTAGTCGCCTCCGGGCGCCTCGACCTTGATCACCTCGGCGCCCAGATCCGCCAGGTGCGCCGCCGTGGCGCCGGGACTGAGTAGCGAACAATCGATCACGCGCACCCCCGCCAGGGGTGCTGTTGCATCAGCCGTCATTGCAAGGCTCCACGCCGGATGAAAGGAAATGTATCGCCATGACGGCAGGCCTCAGGGCTGCCAGTCATCGCCGCGACGCTGCCACGGGTTGTCGGCGGCATCGAGCGGCAGCGCCAGGCGCGCATGGCATTGCGTCATCAGCTTGCCGGCCACACTCATCTCCAGCACCACCTGCAGCCAGCCGCAGCCCTGCGCGTCGCGTTGCGCCTGCTCGATGTGCCCGGCAATCTGCAGGGTGTCGCCCGGGCACACCGAATCCTTCATGCTGAAGCGCATGCGGCCCAGCCGTCCCCGCGGCCCGCTCCAGTCGCTGAGGTAGCGCTCGAAGAGAGCCGCCTGGTGCGGCGTATTCAGGAAGATGTCGCGCGTGCCGCTCGTGTGCGTGGCGTAGGCATGGTCGTGGTGCATCGGCGCGTAGTCGCGGGTTGCCAGCGCGCCGAGCACGACGGTGGTGGCGCTGACCTCGATGCGCAGCGCCGCCATGGCCTGCCCCGCGAGCGCCGCGCTCCACAGGCGTTGTGCGTGCGCGTTGCCGTTCATGCCGGCTCCCTGCGGTAGCCGAGACAGGTGTAGGTATCGGTGCCGACCAGCTCCTCGCGCTGGTTGCGATACTGCATCTCGATCACCCAGAAGCGGCCGACGCCGAGCTTCGTCTGCTTGAGCCCGCTCACCGACTTCAGCACCTGGCCGGCGCTCAGGCGGTCGCCGAGGCGCACGGGCTCATGGAACACCAGCTCGTTGCCGGTAACGATTGCCGTCGGGTAGCCAAGGCGCTCCTTGAGGTCGAAGTGCAGCTGCAGCGGCTTGACGGAGGCGCTGCGCCCCGGCGCCCAGAAATGCGGGCGCAACCATACCGAGAGCATCGACAACGGCGCCGTGGGGCCGCCCGTGACGGCGTCTGCGGTTGCGCCGTCCCAGTAGAGCGGGTTGCCGTTCTGCACCGCCGCGCACAGCGTCTGCACATAGCCGCTCTCGACGGAAAAATCGCTCTGCTGGCGGTAGTGCACGCGCCCGATCGCGTCGCGGATATCCTCGGGCAGTTCAGCCTGGCTCATGCACCACCTCCCCCGTGGCGGCGGCGAGCGGTACCGCGGCGAACTCGGCGAGCAGCGTCGCACGCGCCGTAGCCGCCTGCTCCATCGCCGCTTCCTTCACCACGTCGAAACCGCGCACGCGCTCGGGCAGCGCCGCGAGCTGCACCGCGAGTGCGTGGTTGCCGCGGTGCAGCCCGGCGAGCAGCGTCTCGACGAGCTGTTCGTACTCGCCGATCAGCGCCCGCTCGCGCCGGCGATGCGCCGACCAGCCGAACACATCGAGCGGCGTGCCGCGCAGGAACTTCAGCCTGGCGAGCACGCCGAATACCGGCAGCAGCCAGGCGCCGAACTCGCGCTTGCGGTAGCGCCCCGTGGCCGGATCGCGCGCGGCGAGCAGCGGCGGCGCCAGGTTGAAGGCGATGCGGTAATCACCCTCGAACTGCGTCTCGAGCTGGCGCCTGAGCACCTCGCCGCCCAGCAGGCGCCCCACCTCGTATTCGTCCTTGTACGCCATGAGTTTCGCCAGGTTGCGCGCCACGGCCTCGGCCAGCGCGCCGCTCATGCCGGTCTTCTCACGCTCCGTCGCGGCGACGCGGCGCACCAGCTGTTCGTAGCGCGCGCCCCACGCGGCATCCTGGTAGGCCGTGAGCCAGGCGCGGCGATCGGCGACCAGGCTGTCCAGCGTCTCGCGACCCGAGGCGAGCAGCCGCACCGGCTGCGGCTCGACCAGCAGGGCCTCGAGCGCCGCGGGGTTGCTCACCGCGAGCCGCCCGAGGCTGAAGGCGCGCAGGTTCATCTCC
Organism: Gammaproteobacteria bacterium; assembly: GCA_016718385.1. Lineage (GTDB taxonomy): Bacteria > Pseudomonadota > Gammaproteobacteria > Pseudomonadales > UBA5518 > UBA5518. Next base: position 608,041 of record JADKDK010000001.1, on the reverse strand, counting down.
ACCGCGGTGGCGTTCAGCGCGATCGCGCGCTCCAGGCTCGCGCGCGCGAGCGGCACCAGGCCGCGCTGCCAGGCGGCGCCGAGCAGGAACAGGTTCGCGCCGATGGCATTGCCGAGCAGCCCGGTGGCGATGCGCGTGGCATCGAGGCGCAGCACGCCGTCGGCGCGCGTGCGCGCGGCCAGCGCGGCCTCCATGCCCGCGCTGTCGAAATCGAGATCGGGGTTGCGCGCGAAGGCATTGGTCGGCGCCCCGTGCGCGTTGTAGACCACCGCCGAGCGCGTGCCGGACATGCGCGCCAGCACCTCCGCACCCGCCGCCACCACCAGGTCCGCGGCCAGCACCAGGTCCGCCGATCCCTCGGGAATGCGTGTCGCCACGCCAATGTCCCCGTCCGCGACGAAGCGGATGTGGCTGGTCACGGGACCGTTGCGCTGCGCCAGCCCGGTGATGTCGAGCACGCTGACCGGCTTGTCCTCCATGTGCGCGGCGATCCCGAGCAGCGCGCCCAGCGTGATGATGCCGCTGCCGCCGATGCCGGCGACGAGGATGTTGCAGGCCCCGGCCCTGGCGCGGATGGCGGGTTCGGGCAGCGCCGCGAACAGCGACTCGTCGATGCCCTGCTCCCCGGCGCCAGCCGCCGCGCGCAGGCTCCCGCCATAGACCGTGACGAAGCTCGGGCACATGCCCTTCACGCAGGAGAAGTCCTTGTTGCACACCGACTGGTTGATCGTGCGCTTGCGCCCGAAGCGGGTCTCGTTGGGTTCCAGCGCGATGCAGTTCGACTGCAGGCCGCAGTCGCCGCAGCCCTCGCAGACTTCCTCGCTGATCAGGTAGCGCTTGTCGACGTCGGGATACCGGCCGCGCTTGCGCAGGCGCTTGCGCTCGGTGGCGCAAGCCTGTTCGTAGACGATGGCCGAGACGCCGGGGTGCTCGCGCAGTTCGCGCTGCACCGCATCGAGCTCGTCGCGGTGGTGGAAGGTGGTGATCGCGGGAAACTTCGCGCGCTCGCGGTGGCGCGCGAGCTCCTCGGTGACCAGCGCGATGCGCTTCACGCCCTCGGCATACAGTTGTTGCGCCACGTGCGGCGCGGTGATGCCGCCATCGAAGCTCTCGCCCTCGATGGGCTGGCCGCCGGTCATCGAGATCGCGCCGTTCACGAGGATCTTGTAGGTGATGTTGGTGCCGGCGGCGACATTGGCGCGGATGGCGAGCAGCCCGGAATGGAAATAGGTGCCGTCGCCGAGGTTCTGGAACACGTGCTCGCGCGTCGTGAAGGGTGCCTGCCCGATCCACGCGGCACCCTCGCCGCCCATGTGGTAGAGCGTCGGCGTGTTGCGCTCGGGCAGCCAGGTCGCCAGCCCGTGGCAGCCGATGCCGCCGAACGCCATCGAGCCCTCGGGCACGCGCGTCGAGGTGTTGTGCGGGCAGCCCGCGCAGAAGCTCGGCAGGCGCATCAGCGCGCCCTGTCCGCCGGCGAATCCCCCGACTGCCGCCGGCGGCTCGAGGGCCGCGAGCCGCGCAGCCAGCGCGGCATCGGGCTCGCGGCACAGCAGCTGCGCGGCGATCAGGCGCGCCAGCAGCAGCGGATTCAGCTCCCCGCCCGAGGGCACCAGCGGCGCGCCGTCGGCATCGCGCTTGCCCGTGAGCTTCGGTCGCCAGCCCGAGGGCTGGTTGAACAGCAGGCCCGCGATCTGCTCCTCGATGACGGGGCGCTTCTCCTCGATCACCAGCAGCTGCTCGCAGCCCGCCGCGAAGTCCGCGATGCCCGCGGGCTCGAGCGGCCACACCATCGCGACCTTGTAGACCGCCACCCCCAGCTCGGCGGCACGCGTCTCGTCGATGCCGAGCTGCGCCAGCGCGTCCATCACGTCGAGCCAGGCCTTGCCGGCGCTCACGATGCCCAGGCGCGTGCGCGCCTTGGGCCAGATCACGCGGTCGAGGCCGTTGGCGCGCACGTAGGCCTTCGCGGCCTCGAGACGCGCCAGTACCTGCGCCTCGGCCGCGAGCGGGAACATGCCCAGCTTGAGATTCAGGCCGCCCGCCGGCAGCGTGAAATCCCGTGGCTCGACGATGCGCACGCGTGCGGGATCCACGGCCACCGAGGCCGAACCCTCGACCACGTCGGTCACGCACTTGAAGCCCACCCAGCAGCCGGCGTAACGCGAGAGCGCGAAGCCGTGGAGCCCGAGGTCGAGGTATTCCTGGATCGTGGCCGGGAACAGGATCGGCATGCCGAAATGGATCAGCGCGTGGTCGCTCTGGTGCGCGATGGTCGAGGAGCGCGCGCCGTGGTCGTCGCCGCACAGCGCCAGCACCCCGCCGTGGCGCGAGCTGCCCGCGTAGTTGCCGTGCTTCAGCGGGTCGCCCGAGCGGTCCACCCCGGGGCCCTTGCCGTACCACAGCGCGAACACGCCGTCCCAGGGCGATTCGCCGATGTCCTTCACCTGCTGCGAGCCCCACACCGCGGTGGCCGCGAGATCCTCGTTGACCCCGGGCTGGAAGTGCACGTGGTGCTCGCGCAGGAAGCGCTCGGCCTGCCACAGCGCGAGGTCATAGACGCCGAGCGGCGAGCCGCGATAACCGGAAATGAAGCCCGCGGTGTTGAGCCCGATCGCCTGGTCGCGCTGGCGCTGCATCAGCGGCAGACGCACCAGCGCCTGCGCGCCGCTCAGGTAGACCCTGCCGGCCGTGGCGGTGTACTTGTCGTCCAGCGTGAGGTCTTTCATGGTCGTGTGCGCTCGCTCAACATTCGCTGAAGGGGCGCCAGCGCGGCGCGCGTTTTTCGAGGAAGGCACGCGCGCCTTCCTCGGTGTCGGGATGCGCGTTCTGCTGCATGATCAGCTCCCAGGCATGTTCCAGCGCGGCGCCGAGACCGCGCTCGGCGCCCTCCCAGATCGCGCGCTTGCTGCGCGCCATCGCGGCCGGCGAGTTGCCCTTGATCATCGCGGCGACCTCGAAGGCGCGCGCCAGCAGCCGATCCGCGGGCACCACCTCGCCCACCAGTCCCAGTGCCTGCGCGCGCGCGGCATTCATGCGCTCGTTGCCGCCGACCAGCGTCATGCGCAGCACCGCCTCGAGCGGCATCTTGCGCGCCAGTGTCACCGGCTCCATTCCCGCCACCAGCCCCACCTTCACGTGCGTGTCGAAAAAGCTCGCGTGCTCGGCGGCGATCACGATGTCGCTGTCGGCCACGAAGTGCAGTCCGCCGCCCGCCGCCATGCCGTTCACCGCGCAGATCACCGGCTTCCATACCGCGTTCTGCAGCGAGGTCCAGCGGATGCTCGCCAGCGTGCCGTTGCGGCCCCCGCCGTCCATGGCCGGCAGGTCCGCGAGGTCCGCGCCCACGCAGAGTGCGCGTTCGCCGGCGCCGGTGACGATGGCCACCAGCGCCGCGTCGTCGGTGGCGAAGTGCCGCCACACGGCAGGCAGCTCGCGGCTCATCACCGAGTTGATCGCGTTGTGCGCCTGCGGGCGATCCAGCGTGATCAGCGCCACGCCGTCCGTGAGCTCGTATTTCAGTGTGCTGAATTCCATCGCCTACTCCCGGCTCAGGATGCTGACGGCGCAGCCCGTGGGGTAGCCGCCGATGTTGTGGCTGAGCGCGGTCGCAGCCCCCGGCACCTGCCGCGCACCGGCGCGTCCCTGCAGCTGCAGCACGTTCTCGTAGACCATGCGCAGGCCCGTGGCCGCCGTGGGATGCCCGAAGGCCTTGAGGCCGCCGTCGGTGTTCACCGGCAGCTCGCCGCCGAGCGCGAAGGTGCCGGCGGCAATGTGCTCGCGCGCCGCGCCCTTGGCGATGAAACCGAGATCCTCGTAGCTCAGCAGCTCGGTGAGCGTGAAGCAGTCGTGCAGTTGCGCCACGTCGATCGCGCGCATCGGATCGCTGATGCCCGCGATTGCGTAGGCCGCCTCGGCCGCCGCGACAGTCGGTTTCCAGCGCAGGAAATCGTGCGCGGGGTCGGTGTGCGGATGCGGCGCCGAGGCGCTCGCCACCGCGCGCACGATCACCGCGCGGTCGTGGTAGTTGCGCGCCAGATCGCGCCGCGTGACGATCACCGCGGCCGCGCCATCGGTCTGCGCGGCGCAGTCATAGAGGCCGAAGGGCCACGCGATCAGGCGCGCGCCCAGCGCTTCCTCGACCGTTATCTCCTTTTTCAGGAAGCTCTTCGGCGCCAGCGTGCCGTTGTGGTGGTTCTTCACCGCGATGCGCGCGAGATCCTCGCGCCCGGCGCCGAAACGCGCGAAGTACGGCGCGGCGCACAGCGCGAACCAGCCGGCCGGCGTCTCGGGCAGCTCGCGCACGCCACGGATGTTCACGCTGGGCCCCGAGACGCCGCGGTCCTTGGGCTTGTCGAAGCCGACCGCGAGCACGGTCTCGTGCGCGCCCGAGGCCACGGCCATCACCGCGGCGCGCAGCGCCTCGGTGCCGGTGGCGCAGTAGTTGTAGACCATCGTGGTGGGCTTGTAGAGCTTCAGCGCCTCGGTGACGTGCACCGGGCCCATCGGCGCGTACAGCGAGCCGGCGAACACCGCGTCGATCTGGCGCCGCGGCTCGACGATGCCGGCGTCCGCGTAGGCTTCCAGCACCGCGTCCACCACCAGGTCCTCGGCGCTCTTCGTCCAGTGCTCCGCGAAGGCGCTGCACCCGGCGCCGATGATCGCTGCCTTGCCCGCAATGCTAATGCTCATGCTGCCTCCCCGCGTGGCCGGCATTTCCAGAAATAGTTCGGCCGCCCGCCCACGGTGTGGATGCGCCGGAACGTGAATTCGAGCGCCATGCCGAGCGCCACGTCGGCCGCCGGCACGTCGGTGAGCTGCAGGTAGATCCGCGGCCCGTCCTCGACCTGCACCACGCCGACCGCCGTGGGCGGCTCCGGCGTGGGGAAGAAGGCATCGAGCGTGTAGGTGAGCAGCCGCCCGCGGCGCTCGGCGAACACCTCGTCGGTAAATCGATCCGCCACGCCGCAGGCGCCGCAGATGCGTTCGCGCGGAAACTGCGCGTGACCGCAGGCGCAGCGCTGGCCCGCGAGAGCCAGGTCCTCGGCGCGCTCGCGACGATGCACCGTGGCCGAGATGCCCTGGAAGTCGTTGCCGGCGTACTCGGTGACCAGCAGGTCGCGGGCGCGACGGTACTGGTCCGGACTGGTGAGCGGCAGCCGGCGCGCGAGCCTTGCGGTCATGCGCGCCTCGGCCTTGCGACGGAAACGCAACCCCAGCGCATCGGCGCCGTCGCCGTGGTTGACCAGCAGCGCACTGGCGCCGGGCTCGGCAGTTTCGGCCAGCGCGACCAGTTGCAGCAGGGCGTGTGCGCTACCGCAGGCGCCGACGCTGCCGAGCAGGGGATCCGCGGCGCGCGAGGCCCCGCCGAGCGCGCGCGCCAGCGCCTCGTGCGCCTTGCGATCCGGCGCCGACAGCAGCAGGTGATCGCAGCGCGCCGGATCGAAGCGCCCGCGCGCGCCAAGGCGCCCGGCCGCGGCGAGCGCGGGCTCGAGGTAGCCGTGCGCGAGCACGAAGCGCTCTTCCCACGCATGCGTGAAGCGATCGCCATGGCGACGCCACACATCGACGCTCTCCGCGCTCTCGCTCGCGCTGTCGATGACTTCGATCAGCGGCTCGCCGCCGGCGAGCAGGAAGGCCACCGCCGCGTCGCCGCCATTGGCCTCCAGCGCCGAGCCCGGCGCGCCCTCGCGACAATCCGCCACCAGCACCAGCGCCGCGCGAGCGGAGCCGGCGCGCACCGCATCGAGCGCCAGCAGCAGCGCCTGGGTGCCGCCGCGTAGCGAACTGCCCACGTCCACCGTGCGCACGCCCGGGGCAAGCCCCAGCGCGGCGGCGATGATCGCCGCGCCCTGCTTCTCGGCGTATGGGCCCGTGGTGCTCGCGAACAGCAGCAGCTCGATGTCGCCGCGATCACGCCCGCCCAGGCAGTCACGCGCCGCCTCGACCGCCATCGTCAGCGCGTCCTCGTCGGCCCAGGCCAGCGCGCGCTCCGGCGCGCCCTCGCGCGCCGCCTTGCCCGCGAGCAAGGGTAGCGGCAGGCGCCGCGCCGGAATCCAGGCCCCGCATGCCACGATTCCCGTCATGGTTTCATTCCTCGTCCGGGGCATGTACCCCGTCATGAAAGGGATAGGGTTTGCCGAAGATGCCGAACGCCCCGAATTCGCTCAGCATCTCGCGCTGAAAACATTCGCGGATGGCATCGACGGTCCAGCCGCCGTCGTGCGTGAGCGTCTTGCCGTAGTGCGGCTGCACTATGTGCGCCAGCCGCTCGCCGCCCACGCCGAAGACCTGGCCGCTGACGTTCGCGGCCTCCTCCGATGCGAGATAGACCACCAGCGGCGCGTTGCGCTCGGGCAACCACAGCTGCTCCGGCGCCTTGCCGTCGGGCGCGCTCATCAGCCCGTGCGTCATCTGCGTGGCCGCGACCGGGCAGATCGCGTTGACGCGGATACCGAAGCGCGCGAGCTCGATCGCCCAGGTGTAGGTCATCGAGGCGATCGCCCCCTTGGCGGCGGCGTAGTTGGTCTGGCCGAAGTTGCCGAAATGCGAGCCCGAGGAGGTGTTGATGATCACGCCGCCACGGCCCTGCGCCTGCATCTGCCGCGCCGCCGCCTGCGCACACCAGAAGCTGCCCTTCACGTGCACCAGCCACACCGCGTCAAATTCCTCGTCGCTCATCTTCAGGAAGGAACGGTCACGCAGGTTGCCGGCGTTGTTGACCAGCAGCTCGATGCCGCCGAAGGCATCGACGCAGGCGGCGATCAGCGCCTCTGCGCCCGCGCGCGAGGCGATGCTGTCGCCGTTGGCAACCGCGCTGCCGCCTGCCGCGCTGATCTCGGCAACGACCGCCGCGGCGCGCGCCGCATCGACATCGTTGACCACGACCGCCGCGCCGTGCGCCGCCAGCAGCCGCGCGTGCGCGCGCCCGATGCCGCCGCCGGCGCCGGTGACCACGGCGCGCTTGCCCTCGAGCAGCCTCATGCGCCGAACACTCCCGCGGCAATGCGCCGCTCCAGGTACGCCCGATCCCAGTACATCAGCTGCTGGTGCTTGGCTCGGCGGTAAAAGAGCTGCGGGTCGGCATCGAGGCTGAAGCCGAGCCCGCCGTGGATCTGCACGCCCTTCTGCGTCGCGCGGCGGAAGACCGCGCCGGCCTGCAGCTTCGCCATCAGCGCCAGCTGCTCGAAGGGGCGCCCCGTGTCGGCCGCCCACGCGGCCTGGTACACGAGCCAGCGCACACCCTCGATCTCGGTGGCGGCATCCGCGAGGTAATGCGCGATCGCCTGGAAGGCGCCGATCGGCTGCCCGAACTGCACGCGCTCCTTGGCGTAGGCGGTGGCCATCTCCAGCATGCGCGCGGCGCCGCCGATCGACTCCGCGGCCAGCGCGACCAGCGTCTCGTGCATCGCGCGCTGCCAGGCTTCGGCGAGCGGCGCGCCATCGAACAGGTTCTGCGCATCCACCGCGACCTCGGCGAAATCCACGCGCATCAGCTTCTGCCCGGCGTGATTGGGCAGATCGACCAGGTTGATCCCGGCGCTGTGGGTCGGGACGAGCAGCGCGACGAGCTCCCCGTCGAGCCGGGCGATGACGAGCAGGGCGTCGGCACTGTTGGCGAAGGGCACCAGTGTCTTCGCGCCCGCGAGCACGATACGTCCGTGCGCATGCCGCGCGGCGAGCGCAACGCGCTCGATATCCGCCGAGTTGCCCGGCTCCTGCCACGCCGGCACCACGATGCGCTCGCCGGCGGCGATCGCCGGCAGCCACCCGTGCCGCTGGGCGTCGCTGCCCGCCAGCGCGATCAGGCGCGCCGCCAGCACGCAGCTCGGGATGTGCGGCACCGGCGCCAGGCAACGGCCCAGTTCCTCGTGCACGATCGCGCAGTCGATCAGGCCGAGACCCACGCCGCCATGCGACTCCGGCACCAGCACACCGGTCACGCCGGTCTCGCCGAGCGCATGCCACACGCGCCTGCTGTAGCCGCCCTCGTCACGCTCCAGGGCACGTAACTGCTGGCTGTCGAGCAGGTCGGCGCACAGACTGCGCACGGTCTCGCGCAACAGCGTCTGCTCGTCGGAGAAATCCAGGTTCATTGCTCTCGCTCCGTCTTCTTGGTTCCCGGCCCCTGACGATCCGTCCTCGTGGTGGGTCCGGTTTCAGCAGGACAATGTCTGCATGAATGCAGACCTACACATTCCCCGCGGCGCGCAACCCGTTGCACACCACCTGCACCACCTGGCGCACGAAACGCCGGTCAGTCTTCTGGCCCATCACCATGATCCGCTGCAACACCGGGCCGGTGAGCAGATCGACCGCCAGTTCGTGGTTGATCCCGCGCGGCAGCTCACCGCGCGCGACCGCCTGCTTCAGGATGTCGACGGCCGTCTGGCGCCGCTGGCGCACCAGCGGCCCCAGCGCCTCGTCCAGCGAGGGGTTCTGGGCGCGCTCGGCGACCAGAGCCGGCAGCACTCCGCCGAGCGGCGTGTCCTGCATCGCGCGGGCGAACTGGTTGATCACCTCGACGAGCTGCTCGATCACGTCGCCGCGCGGCGGCGGCGTCAGGAGCGGCGTCTGGCCGAAGGCGGCGATCACCAGGTTCTCCTTGGTCGGCCAGCGCCGGTAGATCGTCGACTTGCTGGCGCCGGCGCGCGCGGCGATGGCATCGACCGTCACGCCGCGATAGCCCAGCTCCGACAGCAGCTCCATCGTGGCGTCGAGGATGGCTTGCTCGGACTCCAGGCTGCGGGGACGACCGCGCGCCGGAGCACCCTGGCTGGATTGGGGACTCACGGGATTTCCTCGTCTACCTGAGCGGCAGGCCCAGGCCACGCCGCGCGATGATGTTCTTCTGCACCTCGGAGGATCCGCCGCCGATGGTATCCACGACCGTGGCCCGGTACGAATGCTCCCATTTGCCGGCGGCGGGCGCATCGGGCGCGTCGTGGCGCAGCAGGCCCTCGGGGCCGAGCGCATCGAGAGCGAAATCCGCCATGCGCCGCCCGAGCTCGGTGCTGTAGAGCTTGTACATCGCCGCTTCCACCGTGGGCACGGCGCCCTTCATCGCGGCGGCGATCACGCGCCGCTGCAACATCGTCGCGCTCTCCAGCTCGGCGGCTAGACGCGCGACGCTGCGGCGCAGCAGCGGGTCGTCGGCGAGCGCAACACCGTCGCGGCGCGTGATGCGCAGCAGCTCGAGGAGCGCATCGAACTTCACGCGGATCGGGCCCACGGTGAACATCGTGAAGCGTTCGTAGTCGAGCGCCTCGCAGACATAGGTCCAACCCTCGTTGGCGTTGCCGACCAGGTAGTCACCCGGCACGCGCACGTCGTCGAAGAACACCTGGTTGGTGCGGTGGTCGCCCATGGTCCGGATCTCCGTGACCGTGAGGCCCGGGTGATCCATCGGCAGCAGGAACACGCTGATGCCCTTGTGCTTGGGAGCGTCCGGATCCGTGCGCGCCGCGACCCAGTACCAGTCGGCGAAGTGCGCCGAGGTGGTCCACAACTTCTGGCCGTTCAGCACCCAGTCATCGCCGTCGCGCACGGCCTTCAATTGCAGCGATGCGAGATCCGATCCGGCGGAAGGCTCCGAATAACCAAGTGCAAACTCGGTCTCCGCCTTCAGGATCCGTGGCAGGAATTCGCGCTTCAGTTTTTCGGAGCCGTGCGCGATCAGCGTCTTGCCGATGCAGCCCACGCCCTTGCCGATCAGCGGCGCGCCCACGCTCGCGAGTTCCTCGTTCAGCAGGTAGTCGTAGACGCCGGACTTCTCCTGCCCGCCGTATTCGCGCCCCCAGCTCATGCCGAGGTAGCCGGCTTCGGCGAGACGGCGGTTGAAGGCGCGCCGCGCGGGGCTGTCGGCGAGCATCGAGTCCGCTTCGCGATCCGGCGCCATCACGTCAGCCGCATCCGGCAGGGCCTTTTGCGCGGCGATGAAACGCCGCACATCCGCGACGAAATCCAGCTCCTCGGGCGAAAACTCGAAATCCACGCGATTCTCCCGTTCAGGCGTCGTGCTGCATCAGCTCGATGGTATTGCCGTCGCCGTCCTGGATCTGCGCGACGCGCACCCCCGGGCGCAGCTCCTTCGGTGCCATCGGCACCCCGAAGCCCGCCGCGGCCACCGCCGCGACGGTCTGCTCGAGGTTCGCGATCGCGAGCGTGAGGTAGCGGATGCCGGTCCGGCTCGCGAATCCGTCGCCGTGCTCCTGCTCGACCGGCAGCGTCTCGGGCAGGAAGATGCGCAGGGTGCTCTCGCCCACCGCGTAGCGGCGCACCAGCCCGATGCCCGGCATCACGATCTCGCCCGCCGCCGGCAATCCCAGCACCTCGCCATAGAAGCGCGCCGCGCGCCCCAGGTCCCGCGTGACGATACCCGCGTCGAGCACGGCTTTCTGCAACTGCATTGCCATCGTTTCAGCTCCTACTCTGCTCGTTGCTGTATCGGCGCGAGCCCTAAGCGCCCATGGCCGCGAGGTTGCGCTGGATGGTCTCGGGATCGAGGCCGCGATGGCCCCAGATATCCCCCTCGACGAATTCCGACGGCGTCCAGTGCTCATCGACGCGCACGCCCTCGCAACCGATCTCCACCTCGAAGCCGAAGGGGCTCGCCATGTAGAAAGACAGCATGCGGTCGTTGGCGTGACGCCCGAGCGTCGAGGTGATCGGGATGCCGGCTTCCTCCACGCGCTGCAGGCAGCGGCCGACCATGTCGATGTCGCGCGCCTCCAGCATCAGGTGATGCACGCCGGCGAGATCGCCCACCTTCAACAGTCCGATCGAGTGATGGCGCGCATTGCAGTGGAAGAAGTTCGCCGAATCGCCCGGGCCGAAACGGATGAAGTCGGTGAGGCGAAAGCCCAGCACGCGCGTGTAGAAATCGCGCGCGGCCACGAGCGGCGCGGCCAGCAGGTTGATGTGCCCCACGCCCAGGGCGCCGGCGACGAACTCCATGCCCGCGGGAGAGACGAACTTGCGGTCCTTGACCGGGCCATAGAACAGCTCGATGGCATTGCCCATCGGGTCGCGCGTGTGTCCCATGCCGGTCACCGCGCGCGCACGCGCCTCGGCCTCGGTGCCGGCGCGCGCTTCGCAGCCGGCCGCGCGCAGCTCCGCGAGCGCCTGCTCCAGCTCGAGCGCTCCCGCCACTTCCAGCCCCAGGTACATCAGCCCCGCCCGCCCCGCGCGCGGGTGCACCCCGATGCGCCACTGCCAGTCGTCCATCTTGAGATACACGCTGCCATCGGCCGCGATGCCGCTGCCGGCGCTGGCCGGGCCGCTGCCGGGCACCGCGGGCATGCCCCAGTCCTCGCCGGGGCAGGCGCGCGCCGGCATCAGGCCGAGCACCGACGTTGCGTAATCGAGACAGGCCCGCGGATCGGGGACGCCGATGCCGATATAACCGAGCGCACAGATCTTCATGCTTCCCTCTTCGTCGTTGTTTGTACCGGCACGTGCAGGAAGCCCGACAGGTGCTCGCCGTAGGCACGCTCGCACTCCTCGACGAGCACCGCGTAGTCCCCCGCGGCCTTCAGGAACTCCTCGATCACGATCACCCCGGCCATCGTCGCCAGGTGCATGCCGAGGCACTTGTGGCCGCCGGCACCGTAGGTGAGATCGCGCTCGTGGCGGCGGAAGATGTCGAATTCGTCGGCGCGCTCGAACTCGGCCTCGTCACGGTTGGCCGAGGCGTAGATGTAGAGCAGGTCCTGCCCGGTGCTGATATCGGCGCCGCCCAGCGTGAAGTCGCGCACCGCGCGACGGCACAGCATGTTGGTGGGCTGGTCGAAGCGCGCCGTCTCCAGGAAGAGCTGCTGGACCAGCGCGTGGTCCGCGAGCACCGCGGCCTTCTGCGCCGGGTGCCGCTCCAGGTAGTAGAGCGCGCCGGCACAGACCATCGGCGTGGTCTCGGAACCGACAATGAGAAAGTTCATCAGCAGGTTGACCATGTCCTGGTCATCGAGGCGCCTGCCGTCGATCTCGGTATTCATATAGGCCGCCGTGTGGCCGCTCGCACGATCGGGGTGGCGGCGCAGCATCTGCACGTACTCGGCGAGATAGCCGCCGAGTTCGGCGGCCGCGCGCTGGTTGCGCTCCGAGCTGCCGCGCTGGCCGCGATCGCGATGGATCATGTCGTCGATCAGCGCGCGCCAGGAAATGGCGTCCTCGCGCGGCAGCCCGAGGTTGTAGCCGGAATTGAGGCAGAACACGCGGTTCGCGTAATCCGAATAGAGATCGAAGCTCCCGCGGGCCACGAGAGGCTCCAGCACCTCCCGCACCAGGGTGCGGATGCGCGACTCGTGCGCGCGCACGCCCTCGGGCGTGTATTCCCTGCGCACCACCCCGCGCCACTTGCGGTGATCCGGCGCGTCCATCGTTGTAAAGGCGTGTGGCACCGGCTCGTCGAGCAGCAACTGCGTCGGCAGCGCGCCGGCCGTCCACGTGACGTCGGCCTCGTGGTGCATGCTCGCTTCCCAGACATCGGCGAAGCGCGCAAGGGCCCAGGCGTTGTACTGCGGAATGAAATGCGGCCTGCCCTCGGCGCGCATCGCCGCGTAGAGGGGGAAGGGATCGCGCATCGCGGCGTCGGAGAATGGATCGTAGTCGAGCGGCATGGCAGGATCCCGGGGCGGTGTTATTTATGGTACTGATCGTATCGTTATTCTCGTCGGGGGTCAACCGTCAGCCGTCAATCGCTGCGCGGGGTCGCCGGATTGCGCCGCCGCCACTCGTCCGGCGTATCGCCGGTCCATTCGATGAAGGCGCGACGGAAGGAGCGCACGTCGCTGAAGCCGAGCCGCAGCGCCACCTCGCTGACCTTGATGCGCGCTGCCGGATGCAGCAATTCTTCGGCAAGCTTCAGGCGAACGCGCTGCTTGATCGCATCGAGCGTGACATCCTCCTCGCGCAAGCGGCGCTGGAATGTCGCGCGACTGAGGTTGAATACACTCGCGAACTGCTCGAGCGTCGGCAGGCTCTGCTGGCGCGCGAGGCGCGTCGTGATGATGTGCTCGACGGCTTCCGCGAACTGGCCTGCGTCGCGCGGCTCGCGCAGATGGTCGAACGGGAACACGCTCAGGCGCTCCACCAGGCGCTGGTAGCTGCGCACCACCGGCTTCGCGAGCAGGCGAGCGGAAAAACTGAAGCTGTTGTCGGGGCAACCCAGCCGGATCGGCTGCTGGAAGAAGCGCTCCAGCGTGGCGCGATCGACCTGCGGCCCGGCGTAGAGGTCATAGCGGCTCACCGGGATGCGTTCGCCGATCAGCCACGCGAACAGCCGGTGGTAGAAGCTGAGTCCGTTCAGGTCCGTCAGCAGCCCGCTGACGCTGTGGCGCAGGCGCTGCGTGGCCATGTGGAACACCGCCTCGTCACCGTTCACGTCCAGCGACAGGTCGGCCGCGCGGTGGTCGAGCATGGCGCAGAAGCGCCGCGCGCGTTCGATGACCTCCTCCAGCGTGGCGCAGGTGATCACGCAATAGCAGAGCATGTCGACCTCGTCCTTGCTCATGGGCGGCAGGTCGCGTTCGCGATTGGCATGCGCCGAGAGCACCGTGATGCACTCGCCGTAGAGCTGCACGAAGTGATGATCCGAAATGACCTGCATCCGGCCCGCAACCAGATCCCCCTGCGTGAACGGCAGGCCGAGAGACGCGAGCAGGCCAGCCGGGTCACGCCCGATCGCCGCCACCTCCTGCAGCAGCGTCAGCGCGAATTGGGCCGGAACGCCCTGTGGCGGGTGGCGCGGATTCTGCCCTGCCATCAGGCCTCCCCTTCCGCGGATTTCTGCACGTCCAGCTCCCGGTGCCATCAATGGTGGACCCAAACTTAAACCATCTGAGCTGCAATGTCCCCCTGTTGAACCCGATGGGCCTCGAAAGCGCCGGGCGTGCGCGCATAATTCCGGCCCATGCTGTCACTTGCACTCGTGACAGATCCACGACCAACCTTTCGCACCGAGGACGAGGCACCATGAGAATACCCCCACGCGAAGTCCGCTACGGCGGCGCCATGATCGACCAGAAGGAAATCGACGCGGTCGTCAACGTGATGCAGACCGGCATGTCGGTCGGCACGCAGGTGCAGACCTTCGAGAGCCGCTGCGCGAAGCTGCTCGGCAAGGAATACGGCGTGATGGTGAACTCCGGCAGCTCCGCCCTGCTGGTTGCCGTGCGCCTGCTCGACCTGCCGCCCGGATCGGAGATCATCACGCCGACGCTCACCTTCGGCACCGACATCTCCTGCATCGTGCTCAATGGCCATGTGCCGGTGCTGGTCGACGTGGAGCCCGACACCTACCAGGTCGATATCGACAAGATCGAACGCAACATTACGCCGCTCACGAAGGCGCTGCTGATCCCGAGCCTGGTCGGCGGCATGCCGGACTGGGACCGTCTGCGCGCCCTGGCCGACAAGCACGGCCTGAAGATCATCGAGGACAGCTGCGACACGCTCGGCGGCACCTACCGCGGCACGCCGGCCGGCAATCGCAGCGACATCAGCGTGACCAGCTTCTCGATCTTCCACATCATCACCTGCCTGGGCAATGGCGGCCTGATCGCGGTAAACGATCCGAAACTGTGGGATCGCGCGCTGATGCTGCGCGCCTGGGGCCGCTCCTCCGAGAAGTTCATGCACGGCACGCGCAAGAACGACAGCGATGGCCGCTTCCTGGAAAACCTCGGCGATATCGAATACGACGGCCTGTTCATCTTCGAGGAAATCGCCTACGGCTTCATCCCGAACGAGGCCGGCGCGGCCTTCGGTCACGAGCAGCTGAACAAGCTGGACCTGTTCACGAAATTGCGCCAGGAGCGCTTCGACCTGCACACGCAATACATGGACAAGCGCGCCGATATCTTCATCAAGCCGCGCGTGCTGGATGATGTTTTCACCACCTGGATCTGCTACCCGATCCAGTTGCGCCCGGAGCTCGGCTGGAGCCGTCGCGCGCTGCAGATGCACCTGGAAACCAACGGCATCTTCACCCGCGTGATCATGTCCGGACACACCGCGCTGCAGCCGATGATGGAGAAGGTGAAGTTCCGCGTGGACCCGGAAGGCTGTCCGAATGCCGAGCGCGTGATGCGCCACGGCCTCATGCTGCCCTGCCACCCCACGATGACCCTCGAGGATTGCCAGTACGTGTACCAGACCATCGACGATTTCATCGCCATGCAGCGCGCGTAGGTCCGGCTTCAGCCGGACACGTGCAGGATGTCCGCATGAATGCGGACCTACGGCCGGACTTCGATTGAGGAGAAACCACATGAAAGTCGACGTGATACCCGATGTATGCCAGGGCCACGCCCGCTGCCAGGACCGCTGTCCGGAGGTCTTCTCCACCGACGCGGTCGAGGGCAAGTGCGTCATCCTGATGGCTGACGTGCCACCCGAGCTCGAGCAGAAGGCACGCCTGGCCGTGAAGAACTGCCCCGAGGGCGCATTGATCATCGTGAGCGACTGAAACCGTTACCGTCCACCGGGAGCACCGGACCATGACCGCACACCGCTATTTTCCCGGCCCGCCGGATCACGTGCCGCTGGAACTGATACACGAGTTCGACATCTACCAGTTCTCGCCGGGAGTGAACGACCCGCTGGAGCAGTGGGGCAACCTGCTGGCGAGCGATGCGCCGCGCATCTTCTACACGCACCACAACGGCGGTCACTGGGTGTTCCTCGACTACGAGGACGTGCGCGAGGCGTTTCGCAACGACGCCCGGTTCTCGACCTTCCAGACGCCGATCCCGCCGATCGAGCCCTACCCGGTGATGCAGCCGCAGGGCGTGGATCCGCCCGAGCACAAGAAATTCCGCTCGCTGCTCGCACCGCTGTTCACGCCGGCGGCCGTCGGGAAGATGCAGGCGGAACTGCGCCGGCGCACCACCGCGCTGCTCGAGGCGTTCGTCGACGAGGGCCGTTGCGAGTTCGGCCGCGACTTCGCCTCGCTGCTGCCGACGGGCATGTTCCTGTACCTGATGGGCATGCCCGAGGACCGGCTGACAGAGTTTGTGAAGCTGGCCGAGGTGTTCATGCGCAGCAACGACGAGGCCGAGCGCGCGCAAAACATCCAGCAGATCTATGACGTCATCGCAGAGTATCTCGCGTGGCGCTCCACGCAGCTCGGCGACGATCTCGGCAGCGTGCTGATCAGTGCCCGCGACGAGAACGGGCAACCGTTCGAGCAGCAGGACGTGCTCAACTGCGGCTTCCTGCTCTTCGTCGCCGGCCTGGACACCGTGACCAGCACGATGACTTTCATCTGGCGTCACCTCGCCCGCAACGCCGAGGCACGGCGCGAGCTCGTGAGCATGATCGACGATCGCGAGAAGCTCACGGTGGCCGTGGACGAGCTGCTGCGCATACACGCGGTACCGAACATCTACCGTCGCGTTAAGAAGGACATGGTCTACCACGGCATCACGATGAAGGAGAACGACCGCGTGGTGCTGCCCGTGAGCGTGGCCAACCGCGACGAGAAAGTGTTCGAGCACGCGGATGAGATCGACCTGCATCGCGAGGTCAACAACCACCTGACCTTCGGCGCCGGCCCGCACCGCTGCGTCGGTTCGCACCTGGCCAAGACCGAGGTCACGATCGCGCTGCAGGAATGGCTGCGACGCATCCCCGACTTCGACGTCGCCACCGATGCGCAGATCCGCGGCCACCTCGGCCCGACGCTCGGTTTCAGCCAGCTGCCGCTGGTCTGGAAACCAAAGGCATGAGCCTCCAGGGACACGCCCCGCTCGAGGGCCTGCCCGCGGCCGACCAGATCTGCCTGGTCGTGCGCGATCTCGAGGCGGCGCTGCGGATGTACGAACCGCTGTTCGGCCCGTTCACGGTGCTCGACAGCGGCCCCTTCGAATCCGTCTACCGCGGCGAGCGCGAGATGGTGGACCTGCCCTGCGCCTTCGGCCGCAGTGGCACGCTCGAGATCGAGATCGTGGCGCCGCGCTCCGGCCGCTCGCCGCACGGGGACTTCCTCGAGGCCGGGCGCGAGGGCGTGCAGCACATCCGTTACGTCATCGACGACCTGCAGGCGTGGATCGCCAGGGCCGCCGCCATTGGCTACCGCCCGGTGTGGTCCGGCAGCTACCCGGCCTCGCCCGCCGCGCCGCCGCTCAGCTGGTGCTACCTCGAGCGCGACGGCGACCCGCTGATGATCGAATTCGTGCAGTTCGGCTGACGATGGACACGACGCGCTTCGACTACGTGATCGTCGGTGCCGGCCCGGCGGGCTGCGTGCTGGCCGCGCGCCTCAGCGAAGACCCGTCCGTGCGCGTGCTGCTGCTCGAAGCGGGCGGCTCGGACCGCAGCCCGCTGATCCGCGCCCCCGGCGGCCTGCTGCCGATCATGCTCTCGGGCGCGCACGCCTGGCCCTACGTCTCGGTGCCGCAGCGCCAGCTCGACGAACGCGTGCTGTACCTGCCGCGCGGCAAGGTGCTCGGCGGCGGCAGCTCGATCAACGGCATGGTCTACGACCGCGGCTTCATCAGCGACTGGGACCGCATCGGCGCCCAAAACACGGGCTGGTCCTTCGCCGAAGTGCTCCCGTACTTCCGCCGCTCCGAGAACTTCCATCGCGCGAACGATCCCTTCCACGGCGATTCGGGCCCGATCCAGGTCTCGCGCCCGGGCGTGAAGCACCCCTTCGCGCGCGCCTTCGTCGCGGCCGGCCAGCAGGCCGGCTTCCCGTACAACGACGACAGCAACGGCGCCACGCGCGAGGGCTTCGGCCCGGTCGACGTCACGATCGGACGCGGCGTGCGCTCCAGCGCCTCGCGCGCCTACCTGAAACCCGCGCGCCGCCGCACGAACCTCACGGTGCTGACCGGCGCGCACGCCACGCGCATCCTGCTCGAAGGCGGGCGTGCCACCGGCGTTGAATTCCTGCGCAAGGGACGCGTCGAACAGGCGCATGCGCAACGCGAGGTGCTCGCCTGCGGCGGCGCGATCAACTCGCCGCAACTGCTGATGCTCTCGGGCATCGGCGCCGGCGATGCGCTGCGCGCGCACGGCATCGCGGTGCGGCACGAACTGCCCGGCGTCGGCGAGGGACTGCAGGACCACCTCGCGGTGGTCGTGAAATACCGCTCGCTTCGGCCCATCTCGTTGTTCAAGTATTTCAAGCCCTGGCATGGCGCGCTGGCACTCGCGCGCTACCTCGTCTCGGGCGGCGGTCCGCTCGGCGATCCGGGCATGGAGGCCTGCGCCTTCGTGAAATCCGATCCCGCGCTGGCCGAGCCCGACCTAAAGCTGCTGCTGGTGATGGCGCTCTACGCCAACAACGGCCGCGAGCTCTCGCCGCACCACGGCTTCGCCGCGCACACCAACGTGATCCGCCCCGAGAGCCGCGGCAGCGTGCGACTCGCCTCGGCCAACCCGCTGGATGCGCCGCTGATCGACCAGAACTACCTCGCTGCCGAATCCGACCGCCGCCTCGCACGCGAAGCAGTGCGCGTCGCCCGCGAGGTGTTCGCGCAGAAGGCCTTCGACGCGCTGCGCGGCGAGGAACTGGAGCCGGGGCCCGGCGTGCAGAGCGACACCGAGCTCGACGCCTTCATCCGCGCAAAAGCCGAGGCCGATTACCACTCGGTCGGTACCTGCCGTATGGGGAAGGACGCGCTCGCGGTGGTTGATGAGCAACTGCGCGTGCGCGGGCTCGAGGGGCTGCGCGTGGTGGATGCCTCGGTGATCCCGCACATGATCGGCGGGAACACCGCCATGCCGGTGGTGATGATTGCGGAGAAAGCGGCGGAGATCATACGATGACGCTCGTAGTCCGATAGCCGAAGCGAGTGCCGGACTGCGCATTTGCATCGTCCGATGCCGGCGGAGCGGCAATCCCCTCGAAGCACCCTCCGTAGCCCTTATGGGCTGCGCGACTCATCGAAGTACATGGTAAGCGTGCCACTGAGTGGCGCGAAGACGACTGAGGCTTCGATATATCGCAATATACAACGATAAATAGCAATTTTGCGGGTGTATTCGTAATATATAACGACTATGAGAATCACCGGCTTGCTCACAGACGATGCCGTGCTGGCCGAATTGGGCTCACGTATTGCCGCTCGCCGGGTCGAATTACAGCTGACCCAGGCGGCCGTGGCCGAACAGGCGGGTATCGCCAAGCGCACCCTCGAGCGCATCGAGGCGGGGCAGACATCACAGTTGCTCACCCTGGTGCGTGTGCTGCGTGTGCTGGACGCCGCATCGGGGCTGGACAGCGTAATTCCCGAGTCCGGGCCCAGCCCGATGGATTTGTTGAAGCGCAAGGGCAAGGTCCGGCAACGGGCATCGGGGCGGCGTGCCGCACAGGCGACCGGCAAACCCTGGCGCTGGGATGAAGAGCCGTGAGCACGCTCGCCGAGGTCAGGCTGTGGGGGAAGACCATCGGCGCGGTCTCGCTGCAGGATGGGGAGGACGTCGCCAGCTTCGAATACGATGCTGCATTCGCGCAGAGCGGCATTCAGCTCGCACCGATCGTGATGCCGCTGTCCCGGCGCGTTTACCGCTTCCCCGAGCTTTCCCGCCCGACCTTTCGCGGGCTGCCCGGCCTGCTGGCGGATTCGCTGCCCGACAAGTTCGGCAACGCGCTGATCGACGCCTGGCTGGCATCGCAGGGGCGGCAGCCGGGTTCCTTCAACGCGGTCGAGCGGCTCTGCTATACCGGTGAACGCGGCATGGGGGCGCTGGAATTCGCCCCCGCCATCGGCCCCACGGCAAGGCAGACAACGCACATCGAGGTCGGCCAACTGGTCGAGCTCGCATCGCAGGTGTTGACCCACCGTAGCAAACTGCAGGCGTCTTTTGCCGCCGAAGGCCGAAAAGATGCACTGCGGGATATCCTGCGCGTGGGCACGTCCGCCGGAGGCGCGCGGGCGAAGGCGGTCATCGCATGGAACCCGCAAACCAATGAAGTGCGTTCCGGCCAGGTCAAGGCCGACAAGGGATTCGAATACTGGCTGCTGAAATTCGACGGTGTCAGTGGCAACAAGGACAAGGAACTGGAAGACCCGAAGGGCTACGGGCGGATCGAGTATGCGTATTACCTGATGGCGCGTGACTGTGGCATCGACATCAGTGAATGCCGGCTGTTCGAGGAGAATGGCCGCTCGCACTTCATGACGCGCCGCTTCGATCGTCTTGCGGCCGGTGAAAAACTGCATATGCAATCGCTCTGCGCCCTGGCGCATTTCGATTTCAACATGGCAGGCGCTTACAGCTACGAGCAGGCCTTGCTGGTGATGCGGCAATTGCAGTTGCCCATGCATTCCATCGAGCAACTGTTCCGGCGCATGGCATTCAACATCGTGGCCCGCAATCAGGATGACCACGTGAAGAACATCGCCTTCCTGATGAACAAATCCGGCGAGTGGTCGCTGGCGCCGGCCTTCGATATGACCTACAGCTTCAATCCTGCGGGTGCGTGGACGGCAAGCCATCAGATGACGATGAACGGAAAACGCGACAATTTCACGCTGGAGGACTTCAACGCCTGCGCAAGGACGGCTTCGATGAAGCGGGGG
This sequence comes from Gammaproteobacteria bacterium, assembly GCA_016718385.1. Classification (GTDB taxonomy): domain Bacteria; phylum Pseudomonadota; class Gammaproteobacteria; order Pseudomonadales; family UBA5518; genus UBA5518. Next base: position 587,513 of record JADKDK010000001.1, on the reverse strand, counting down.
CGCGCCGCGAAAATCGTCGCCGAGGTGCAGGCGACGGTATCGCAATGGCAATCGTTTGCAGAGAAGGCCGGCGTGCCCGATGCCGTGCGCGACAGGATCCAGCGCACCCTGAATCTGAAGCCGTATTCATGAAGCGGGGCGAGCACACAACTGCACAGGCCCGGATCCTCGGCTATGCCAAGGGCATCGATTGGATGTTTGTGTCCCACACGCTGCTCGATCGGGCCGGGAAGATCTGACGTGGCGACAGCCGACGGGCGAAGCAAGACGGCGCTCGAGAGCCGCGCACTCGACGACTAACCCGCGCTCCCCTAAATTTCCGACATGATGATCGACAACCCCGAGCAGAGATCCATGCAACCGAAACGCTTCGAGATCAACATCCCCGACGCCACACTGGCGGACATGCAACAGCGCCTGCGCAGCACGCGCTGGGCCGAGGATTTCGGCAACCGCGACTGGGGCTACGGCGTCGAGCGCGGCTGGCTCGAGGACATGGTGAGCTACTGGGCCGAGGCGTTCGACTGGCGCGCCCAGGAAGCCGAGCTGAACCGGCTGCCCCACTATCGCGTGACGATCGACGGCATACCGATCCATTTCGTTCACCTGAAGGGCCGCGGGCCGAATCCGCGCCCGCTGATCCTGACGCACGGCTGGCCATGGACCTTCCACGACTGGCAGGAGGTCGCTTACCGGCTCGCGGACCCCGAGGCGTTCGGCGGGCGCGCCGATGACGCCTTCGACGTGGTGGTGCCCTCGCTTCCGGGCTTCGCCTTCTCCTCGCCGCTTGCGACCACCGGTGTGGACCCGCAACGCATCGCGACGCTGTGGCTGCGCCTCATGTGCGACGTGCTGGGCTACCAGCGCTTCGGCGCGGCCGGCGGCGACTGGGGCGCGATGGTGACGGGCGAGATGGCGCTTGCACACGCCGACCACCTGGCCGGCATCTACCTCACGCTGCCCGTGTTGCCGGGCCTGGATGGCCGCTACTTCACACCCGACCTGTTCGCGCCGGACGAGGCGTGGATGCCGGCGCGCCGTGACGAGGCGGCATCCACGCTGGTGAGCCACATCAGCGTACATGCGTACGATCCGCAGACGCTGGCCTATGCGCTGGCCGATTCGCCGGTGGGCACGGCGGCCTGGCTGTGGGAGCGGCGCCGCGCGTGGAGCGACTGCAACGGCGACCTGGTGGCGCACTACGGCCGCGACTTCCTGTGCACGAACGCATCGCTGTACTGGCTGACCAACACCATCGGCTCATCGCTGCGGATCTACAAGGAGTGCTTCAACCCGGCGACGCCGCCGGCACCGCGCACGTTCGGGCGCATCGAGGTGCCGACCGCCATGGGCATCTCGCCGCGCGAACTGGCCTTCATGCCGCGCCAGCTCGCCGAGGAGCGCTGCAACCTGCAGCACTGGACGCTGTTCCCGCGCGGAGGCCATTTCGCCCCCGCCGAGAATCCGCAGGGAATCGCCGACGATATGCGCGCATTCTTCCGACGCTGGCACTGAGACAGGCAGCCGCCATTCTGTGGGTCGCCATTCTGTGGGTCGCCATTCATGGCGACAGCACCACCCTGGCAGGCACCAGCCGGCATGAATGCCGACCCACAAGACTGCATATCACCCGCGCCGCTTGTAACAACAAGTTCCTTCAATCACCGACGACGCGCGGATAGAATACTGTACGTATAAACAGTTATCGCGCCACCGCGAAAAGGAGCTTCCGATGACCGCGCTGTTCAAGCTTTCCCGCCGCTCGCTCGACGAACTCGAAGAGGAACTGGTCGCCCATGCGCAGCGCATCAATGCCGCGGAGTACGCATTTCTCGAGCTGGTGCGCGAGTTCGACATCCGCCAGGGGTGGAGGCCCTACCAGTTCAACAACTGCGCCGAGTGGCTGAACATGAAGTGCGGCATCGTGGTCGGCACTGCGCGCGAGAAGGTGCGCGTCGCATCCGCGTTGTTCGATCTGCCGCGCATCTCGCGCGCGTTCGCGTCGGGTGAATTGTCGTATTCGAAGGTGCGATCACTGAGCCGCGTGGCCACGCCGCACAACGAGGCGCAGTTGCTGGAGTACGCGCAGCAGGCCACCGCCGAGCAGGTGCAGCGGCGTTGCCAGCAGATGCACAACGCCGACCGCGCGGCTTCCACGCGCGACGTGAACGAGATCCATCGCGGGCGTTTCCTGCGTCGCTCGGTGGACGGCTCGGGGCGCATGACGATCTCCATCGAGCTTACCGAGGAAGCCGGCGCGTTGGTGATGGCCGCGCTGGAGCGCGCGATGGCGGAGGCGGACGCATCACGTGATGCGTCGACTGCGGAGGACGAGGCGTCATTCCCTGCGCGGCAGGCCGATGCACTGGTCGATATGGCGCGGGCGTACCTGGCCGGTGACTCGGCGAAGACCGCCTCGCCCGCGGATCACTACCAGGTCGTGGTGCACGTCGACGAGGCGGCGCTGCGCGCCGAGCCGGTTGAGGGGGCGCGCAGCGATCTGCCGATCGAGAGCGTGCGGCGCCTGTGCTGCGATGCAGGCGTCGTGGTCGTTACCGAGGACGACAAGGGCAATCCGCTCGATCTCGGGCGCAAGCATCGCGTCGTGCAACCAGCCTTGCGCCGCGCGCTCATCGCGCGCGACCGGCACTGCTGTTACCCCGGCTGCGCGCATACGCGCTGGCTGGAGGCGCATCACGTGATGCACTGGATCGATGGGGGGAAAACGAGCCTCGACAACACGCTTTTGCTCTGTTCAGCGCATCACCGCCGCCTGCACGAGGGCGGATTTCGCATCAAGCCGAACCACACCGGCGAATGGTACTTCGAGACGGCGGCGGGCAAGCGGCTGTGCTGCTGAACGCGCTACGACGCTGGCGCGCGCTGCTTGCGTGCCTCGTCGATGCCTCCGGCATTGCGAACATTCGTGTAGCCGAGTCCTTCCAGCGTCTGCTGCGCGACGCCGGCACGCCCGCCGCTGCGGCAATACAGCACGATCTCGCTGGACTTGTCGGGAACGAGCGTTCCTATGGCGTCGGCAATCTCGTCGTGCGGCACGTTGGGATCACCCGGGATCGAATCGAGCTTGTGCTCCCAGGTGCTGCGCACATCGATCCACCTGGCCTCGGCCAGTGCCGCCGAGGCACCGAGCGCGGCAGCCAGTACGAGTACGAAACGGATCAACAGGGAGTGCGACATGTGAAACTCCTGAACTTTCACCGGTATCCGAGAACTGCGGCAATATTCTACCGCCATGTCGGCATGAATGCCGACCCACGGAGGGCGCCGACCCACGTCTACCGACCCAGCATCGAGCGCGCCACCAGCTCCTTCCATGATCTCCGAGGTGCCGCCGTAGATGCGGATCACGCGCGCATCGGCCCAGAATCGCGAGATCGGGTACTCGGCCATGTAGCCGTAGCCGCCGAAGAGCTGCAGGCAGTCATCGGCCACGCGGCAGGCCATCTCGCTCGCGTGCAGCTTGAACGCCGAGGCCGCCGCGCTCGTGAGTTCCCCGCGCGCATAGGCCTCGACGCAGGCGTTGGCGAAAGCCTCGCAGGCCGCTATCGCGGTCTCGGCCTCGGCCAGCGTGAAGCGGGTGTTCTGCAGCTTCGCGAGCGGCTGACCGAAGGCTTCGCGCTCCTGCACGTAGCGCACGGCCAGGTCCCGCGCCCCCTTGGCGAGACCCAGCGCCTGGATACCCACGATCAGGCGCTCGCGCGGCAACTCCTGCATCATCATCGCGAAGCCCTTGCCCTCCTCCCCGAGCAGTGCCGAGGCCGGGATGCGCATGTCGTCGAAGAAGAGTTCCGAGGTGTCGGCCGCGTGCTGGCCCACCTTCTCCAGGTTGCGACCGCGCGTGAAGCCCGGCGTGCGCGTATCGACAAGGAACAGCGACACGCCGCGCGAACCCGCGCCGCGATCGGTCGTCGCGGCGAGCACCACCAGGTCGGCATGCTGCCCGTTGGAGATGAAGATCTTCGAGCCGTTCACCACGTATTCATCGCCCTCGCGGCGCGCCACGGTGCGGATGTTCTTCAGGTCGCTGCCCGCACCCGGCTCGGTCATGCCGATGGCGGCGACCACCTCCCCCGATACCATCTTCGGCAGCCAGTACTGCTTCTGCTCCTCGGTACCGCAATGCAGCAGGTAGGACGGGATGATGTCGTTGTGCACCTGCAGGCCACCGACGAAGCCGGCGTAGCCGCGCCGTGACATAACGTCCACGATCACGAACGAGAAGCGCGGATCCGCGCCGAGCCCGCCCCAGGCCTCCGGCACGTCGACGCAGAGCAGCCCCGCCTCGCCGCACTCTCGGAACAGTTCGCGCGGCACCTGGCCCTCGCGCTCCCAGCCGGCATAGTAGGGCTCGATCCGGGCTTCGCAGAACCGGTCTACGGAGTCCGCGAACAGCGCGAGCTCGGCGGCGGCATCGGCGTCCAGGAAATGGTTTGCAATCATCTGGGGTCTCCGTCAATCTCGGTTTCCGGCACGGGCCACCCGGACCCGTTTACATTTATCTTACATATTATTAAATTGCGCGGGCTTTTGCCCACCCCGCCCCGCCATCCGCAACAGGATCTGCCGATGCACGCTTCGCCCCTCATCGTACAGCGCGAGGGCTCCGTACTCACCGTCACCCTCGACCGCCCCGAGAAACGCAACCCGATCTCGGACCCGGATATGGTCGAGGCGCTGGTCGCGGCCATGCAGGACGCCGACGCCGATCTCGGCGTGCGCGCCGTGATCCTGACCGGCGCCGGGCGGGCGTTCTCCTCCGGCGGCGACGTCGCGAAGATGCGGGCAGACGCGGGCGGGATGCGCGCGCACCTGCCGGCGCAGACGCGGCGCAATTACAGGAGCGGCATCCAGCGCCTGCCCCTGGTGTTCCAGGCGCTCGAGGTGCCGGTGATCGCGGCCGTCAACGGCCCGGCCATCGGCGCCGGCTGCGACCTCGCCTGCATGTGCGACGTGCGCATCGCGGCCGAGAGCGCACGCTTCGCCGAGAGTTTCGTGAAGCTCGGGCTCATTCCCGGTGACGGGGGTGCCTGGCTGCTGCCACGCATCATCGGCTTCTCGCGCGCGACCGAGCTGGCGCTGACCGGCGAGCAGATCGACGCGGCGACCGCGCTCGAGTACGGCCTGGTCTCGCGCGTGGTGCCCGATGCGCAACTGATGGACGCGGCGCGGGCGCTCGCCATGAAAATCGCGGCCAACCCGCCGCACGCGGTGCGCATGACCAAGCGACTGCTGCGCGAGGCGCAGGTGAGCACGCTGCCGAACATCCTCGAGCTCTCCGCCGCGATGCAGGGGCTGGCGCACCAGACCGCGGACCACGACGAGGCCATCGCCGCTTTCGTGGAGAAGCGCGCGCCGGCATTCCGCGGGGATTGATTCCCGCGGCAATCATGGGCGCGAGACGCCCGCAAGGAGTGAACATGGACTACCAGACCCTCAAATACGACATCGACGACGGCCTGCTGCTGCTCACGCTCAACCGGCCGGATCAGCTGAACGCCTTCACCGTGCAGATGGCCGACGAACTGGTCGCCGCCTACGAGCGCGCCAGCCTGGACGATGCCGTGCGCGTGATCGTGGTCACCGGCGCGGGCAAGGCCTTCTGCGCCGGCATGGACCTGTCGACGGGCGGCAACGTCTTCGGCCTCGACGAGAGCCAGGCACCGACGCTGCAGGACGTGCGCGAGCGGCTGGAGGATCGGGCGATCCATCGCGGCGTGCGTGACACCGGTGGGCGCGTGGCGCTGGCGATGTTCGCCTGCCGCAAGCCGATCGTGGGCGCGATCAACGGCGCGGCGGTCGGCATCGGCGCGACCATGACCTTGCCGATGGATTTCCGCTTCGCCTCGGAGAAGGCGCGCATCGGCTTCGTGTTCGGCCGCCTCGGCATCACGCCGGAAGCCTGCTCGACCTGGTTCCTGCCGCGCATCGTCGGCCTGGAGCAGGCCATGGAATGGATGTACAGCGCCCGGATCTTCGACGCCGCCGAGGCGCTCGACAGGAAACTGGTGCGCGCGGTCTGCGCACCGGAGCAACTGCTCGGGGAGGCCTGTGCCTTCGCGCGCACGCTGATCAGCGAGCGCTCGCCGGTCAGCGTCGCGCTGATCCGGCAGATGATGTACCGCAACAGCGCCGTACCCTCCCCGCTGGAGGCGCATCGCATCGAATCGCTGGCGATGTTCTACAGCAGCATCGGTGACGGCAAGGAGGGCGTACAGGCATTCCTCGACAAGCGCGCCCCCGGATTCTCGGCCAGGGCCTCGCAGATGCCGCCCTTCTTCGCGCCATGGTCGGACACGTGACCGCCGAATCGGGCGCGACCGGCCCCCTGGCCGGCATCAGGGTGCTCGATCTCTCGCGCGTGCTCGCCGGCCCCTGGGCCACGCAGATCCTCGGCGATCTCGGGGCCGAGATCATCAAGGTCGAGCAGCCGGGCCACGGCGACGACACGCGGCGCTGGGGACCACCCTTCCTGCAGGACGGCTCGGGGGACGCGGCGTACTACCTGTGCGCGAACCGCAACAAGCAGTCGATCGCGATCGACATCGCCCACCCCGCGGGGCAGGCGCTGATCCGCGAACTGGCCCGGCACAGCGACATCGTGGTGGAGAACTTCCGCGTCGGCGGCCTGGCGAAGTACGGCCTGGACTACGCCTCGCTCAGCGCGCAGAACCCGGCACTCGTCTACTGCTCGATCACGGGCTTCGGCCAGACGGGACCATACAAGGATCGCGGCGGCTACGACTTCCTGATCCAGGGCATGAGCGGACTGATGAGCATCACCGGCCGCCCGGACGGCGAGCCCGGCGAAGGCCCGCTGAAGGTGGGCATACCCCTCGCCGATCTCTTCACCGGACTGTACGCCACCGTTTCGATACTCGCGGCGCTGGGGCACGCGAAGGCGACGGGCACGGGCCAGCACATCGACTGCGCGCTGCTCGACACCCAGGTGAGCCTGCTGGCCAACCAGGCGTCGAACTACCTCAACGGCGGGATGATCCCGCGTCGCCTCGGCAACGAGCATCCCAATACCGTGCCCTACCAGGATTTCGCGACTGCCGACGGCAATATCCTGGTCGCGCTCGGCAATGACCGCCAGTTCCGCGCCTTCTGCGCGCTGATCGGCCGCGAGGACCTGCCGGACGATCCGCGCTTCGTCGACAACGCGCATCGCAGCCCCAACCGCAAGGCCCTGCAGGCCGAGATGGGAGCGGCCATCGCAACCTGGAAATCGGCCGAGCTGCTGGCCGCGATGGACACCGCCGGACTGCCCGGCGGCCGCGTCAACTCCATCCCCGACATCCTCGCCGACCCGCAGATCGCCGCGCGCGAACTGCTCCATCACATGGAACGCAGCGACGGGACGCCCGTCACGGTGCTCGGCTTCCCGGCCCGCTTCTCCGGGACGCCGCCGAACTATCGCCGTGCGCCGCCACGCTCGGGCGAGGATACGCTGGACGTGCTGGCCAATGTGCTGCGCCTGGGCGACGAAGACATCGCGGCACTGCGCCGACAGGGCGTGATCCCGGCCTGAAAAGACCCGAACGGGTCATCGGTGCAGCAGCGCCGCGGTGGTCGCGGCCAGACCCCGCCTCCGCTAGAATGGCTGTGTGAACAGCAGCCTCAGGCAGGGAACTCCTCTCGTGGGATACGACATCATCGGCGACATCCATGGTCACGCGCGCACCCTGGAGGCGCTGCTCGAGACGCTGGGTTACAGCCTCGTCGACGGCGCATACCGCCACCCGACGCGCAAGGTCGTCTTCCTCGGCGACTTCATCGACCGCGGCCCCGCGCAGCGCGGCGTGATCCGCATCGTGCGCCCGATGATCGACGCCGGCCACGCGCTGGCGGTGATGGGCAACCACGAGTTCAACGCGATCGCCTACGCCACCCCGCGCGCCGGCGGCGGTTTCTTCCGCGAGCACAACGCGCACAACTACCAGCAGCACAAGGTCTTCCTCGACGCCTACGAATACACGCAGGACTACCACGAGCTCATCGACTGGTTCGGCCGGCTGCCGCTGTGGCTGGACCTCGAGGAACTGCGCATCGTGCACGCCTGCTGGGACCACGTGGCGATCGGGCGGATCGCGGAGAAATACGACCGCTACGGCTCGTTGAGCAACAGCCTGCTGTATGCCTCGTGCACGCCCGGCAACTGGGAGTTCCGGGCGGTGGAAACCCTGCTCAAGGGCAAGGAAATCCCCCTGCCGCGCGCACAGAGCTTCACCGACAAGGACGGCATCACGCGACACAACATCCGCGTGCGCTGGTGGGACCGCGGCGCGACGAACTACCGCGACGCCTTCCTCGGCACCGAGAGCATGGCCACCGCGATCCCCGAGGACGATATCGAGGGCGACCACCTGGTCGAGTACAGCCACGACGACGTGCCGGTGTTCATGGGCCATTACTGGCTGACCGGCACGCCCGCCCCGCTCGCCCCCAATATCGCCTGCCTCGACTACAGCGTGGCGAAGCCCGGCGGCAAGCTGGTCGCCTACCGCTGGGACGGCGAGCGCGTGCTGCATCCGGAGAAGTTCGTGGCCGAGACCGCGGTCGAGTTCGCATTGACCGAGACGCTGTAATGCCGCTGCCCGCTCGCGTGCGGCTGGTCGAGGTGGGCCCGCGCGACGGGCTGCAGAACGAGAACCAGCCGGTGCCCACGGCCACCAAGGTGGAACTGATCCGGCGCCTCGGCGTGGCGGGCCTGCGCAGCATCGAGGCCACGGCGTTCGTGTCTGCACAATGGGTTCCGCAGATGGCCGACAGCGCCGCCGTGATGGCGGCGATCGAGCGCCGGCCCGGTGCCAGCTACCCCGTGCTCACCCCCAACCTGAAGGGCTTCGAGGCCGCGCTCGCGGCCGGCGCCACCGAGGTCGCCGTGTTCGCCGCCGCCAGCGAGGCCTTTTCGCGGCGCAACACCAATTGCTCGATCGCCGAGTCGCTGGCGCGTTTCCACCCCGTCCTGGAGCGCGCGCGCGCAGCGGCCGTACGCGTGCGCGGCTACGTATCCTGCGCGCTGGGCTGCCCCTACGAGGGCCACGTCGCACCCGCTCGCGTGCGCGACGTGGCCGGCGCGCTGTTCGAGGCCGGCTGTTACGAGATCAGCCTGTGCGACACCATCGGAGTCGGCACGCCCGGCGCCACGCAGGACCTGATCGGCTGCGTCGCCGCGCGCGTGCCGCGCGCGCAGCTCGCCGGCCACTACCACGACACCTACGGCATGGCGATCGCAAACATCTACGCCTCGCTGCAGGCGGGTGTGAGCGTGTTCGACAGCTCGGTGGCCGGACTCGGCGGCTGCCCCTACGCGGTGGGCGCCTCCGGCAACGTCGCGACAGAGGACGTGGTGTATCTCATGCAGGGACTCGGCATCGAGACCGGGGTGGACCTCGAGGCGTTGATGGACTGCGCCGAGTGGATCAGTGACGAGCTCGGGCGGCGCCCGGGCGCGCGCGTCACGCAGGCGCAACGGGGTGCGGATTCATCCGGACGTCGTTCGACTGAAGTCGAACCCACGGTTCGCGAACCGGCAACAAAACGGGAGCCCCACCGATGACGACATACGATTACACGGACAAGGTGGTGCTGATCACCGGCGCCGCCAGCGGCTTCGGGCGGCTCGCGGCGGCGGCCTTCGCCGAGGCCGGTGCGCTGCTCGCGCTGGCGGACCTGGACCTCGGCGCGCTCGATGCCGCCGTGAGCGACGCGGGCATCGCGCCGGAGCACGTGCTCACGATGCGCTGCGACGTGGCCGTGAACAGCGATGTGCAGCAGTTCGTGGCCGCCACCGTGACGCGCTTCGGCCGTCTCGACGTCGCGATCAACAACGCCGGCATCGGCCACCCGCTGGCGCGCCTGGAGGATTGCGACGAGGAGGCCTTCGACCGCAACATCGCGGTGAACCTCAAGGGGGTGTTCCTGTGCCTGCGCGCCGAACTGCCGCAGATGGTGCGCCAGGGCGGCGGCGTGATCCTGAACGTGAGCTCGGTCGCAGGCATCGCCGGGGCGCCGATGCTCGGGCCCTACGCCGCGGCCAAGCACGGCGTGATCGGGCTCACGAAGACCGCCGCGCTCGAGTACGCGCGGCGCAATATCCGCGTGAACGCGCTCTGCCCGGGCTACACGCACACGCCGCTGCTCGACGAACTGCGCGCCCGCCCCGGAACGCTGGACCATATGGCCGCCGCCATCCCGATGCAGCGCCTCGCGCAGCCCGCGGAGATCGTGCAGGCCATGCTGTGGGCCTGCTCGGCGCAGAACAGCTTCATGACCGGCCAGGCCATCACGCTGGACGGCGGCCTGACCGCGGGCTGAACCGGCGTTGCCGCTGCCGGCTCAGCCGCCGGCGTAGCGCGCGATCAGCTGCTTGCCCAGCGCCATCATGTGCACCTGGTCCGGGCCGTCGGCCTGGCGGCACCAGCGCGCGTAGCTGAACGCCTCGGCCATGAAGTAATCGCCGGTGAGCCCGCCGGCACCATGGATCTGCATGCAGCGGTCGATCACGGTCTGCGCCATCAGCGGCACCGCGATCTTCGCCGCCGCGATGAAGTCCCGAGCCTCCTTGGCACCGAGCGCGTCCATGCGCGCGGCGGTCTTCAGCGTCAGCAGGCGCGCCTGCTCGATCTCGCAGAACGATTTCGCGATGTCCTCGCGGACCGACTGGTGCTCGGCGAGCTTGCGCCCGAAGGTGCTGCGCGCGACCGATCGCCGGCAGGCGAGCTCCAGCGCGCGCTGCGCGCAGCCGATCAGGCGCATGCAGTGGTGGATGCGCCCGGGCCCGAGCCGGCCCTGCGCGATCTCGAAGCCGCGGCCCTCGCCGAGCAGGATGTTCTCTGCGGGCACGCGCACATCCTCGAACACGATCTCGGCGTGTCCCGGCGGCGCGTCGTCGTAACCCAGCGTGGTGAGCGCGCGCACGATGCGCAGGCCCGGCGTCTCGCGCGGCACCAGCACCTGGCTCTGCTGCAGGTGGCGGCTCGGGTTGTCGGGATCGGACTTGCCCATGACGATGAAGATCTTCGTGCGCTCGTACATCGCGTTGGTGATGAACCACTTGCGCCCGTTGATCACATACTCCTCGCCCTCGCGCCGGATCGAGGTCTCGATGTTGGTGGCGTCGCTCGAGGCCACGCCCGGCTCCGTCATCGCGTAGGCCGAGCGGATCTCACCGGCCAGCAGCGGCTCCAGCCAGCGCTCCTGCTGCGCCGGCGTGCCGTACTTCATCAGCACTTCCATGTTGCCGGTATCGGGCGCGCTGCAGTTGAACACCTCGGGGCACCACAGCACGCGACCCATGATCTCGGCAAGCGGCGCGTAGTCCAGATTCGACAGCCCGCCGTGATGCGCGGGCAGGAACAGGTTCCAGAGCCCCGCGGCCCGTGCCTTGTCCTTGAGTTCCTCCACCAGCGGCAGCGTCGCGAAGCGGTTCGCGCTCGTCGCGCGCTGGCGCTCGTGCTCGTGCTCCGCCGGATAGACGTGCTCGTCCATGAAAGCCTGCAGGCTGCGCTGCAGCTGCGCGCTCTTGTCGCTGAAGTCGAAGTCCATGCCTGCCTCCCGGCTCGTTGTCGAAGCTGCTGCCGCGGCGCGGCTGCGCCATGCCAGCTTACGGATCTTAAGATAACATCAGCGCCGCCGGTACGGCGCTGCCGTCCCCGCGTCCCGAATCGGGCCATCCAATCGAGGAGAAAAGGATCATGGAACTGAATGGAAAACGCGCAATCGTCGTCGGTGGCGCATCGGGCATGGCGCTCGCGAGCGTCGAACTGCTGATCCGCAACGGCGTGAAGGTCGCCATTCTCGACCTGCCGACGTCCCGGGGAGCCGAGGAAGCCGCGCGACTCGGCATCCGCTTCTACCCCTGCAACGTCATGGACTTCGCCGGCACCGAGGGCGCGATCCGCAACGCCGCCACCGCGCTGGGCGGGCTGCACATCGTGGTGAATACCGCGGGCGGCGGTATCGCCAGGCGCACGCTGGGCAAGGACGGGCCGCACCCGATCGAGGAATTCCAGCAGGTGGTGAACCTGAACCTGGTGTCGAGCTTCAACGTCGCGCGCATCGCGGCCGACATCATGAGCAAGGGCGAACCGGACGAGGGCGGCGAGCGCGGCGTGATCATCAGCACCGCCTCGATCGCGGCCTTCGAAGGCCAGATCGGGCAGGTGGCCTACTCGGCGGCCAAGGCCGGTATCGCCGGCATGACGCTCACGATGGCGCGCGATCTGGGCAACGTCGGCATCCGCGCGATGTCGATCGCACCGAGCCTGTTCTCCACCGGCATCACCGCAGGCATCCCGCCCGAGATGGCCGCCGTGCTGACCAAGGACGCGGCCTTCCCCAAGCGCATGGGCCTGCCGAACGAGTACGCGCTGCTGGTGAAGGGCATCGCGGAAAACCCGATGCTCAACGGCAGCTGCATCCGCCTCGACGCGGGCGTGCGTTTCTCGCCCAAGTGATCCGCCGCCGCGCGCGGCCGCGTTGTCGCGACCGGCGGGCCCGGCCGCAGCGGGCCGCAAGCCCTCGATCAGGATGCGTTCTCACGCACGATGCAGCGCGCCGAGCGCCGCTGCATCGGCGAAGAATTCCACTTCGGGCGCGTGCCGCGCCACCGCCTGCGCCGGCGTGGCGTCGTGGTCCTCGGGCCCGGCGAGCACGCGCGCCAGCGCCTGCGCCTTGCCGGCGCCAGTGACCAGGAACCACACCAGGCGGGCGCGATTCATGTACGCCGCGCTCAGCGTGATGCGATCCGCGACGCCCGTGGGGGCGCGCGCCGCGATCGCCTTGCGTTCATGCTCGCGCACCGCGGGCTCGCCGGGAAACAGCGAGGCCGTGTGCCCGTCCTCGCCCAGACCCAGCAGCACAAGGTCGAGCGCCTCGGGCAGCAATTGTTCGTAGCGCGCGGCGCAGGCCTCGGGCGTGGCCGCCACGACCATCGGGAACACGTACCGCACGCCGACGCGCCCGAGCAGCGCGCGCCGCGCCATGCCCTCGTTGCTGTGCGGGTCGGAGGCCGGCACGAAGCGCTCGTCGCTCCAGAAGAATTCCACGCTCGACCAGTCGATCGCCGCACCCGCCAGCGTTTCGTACAGCGCCTGCGGCGTGCTGCCTCCGGCAAGCGCCACGCGAAACACGCCGCGCGCGGCGATCGCCTCGCGCGCCAGCGCCACGAAGCGCCGGGAGGCCGCACGCGCGAGCGCCTGCGGCGTGGCGAAGCGGTGCAGGCGCATCTAGCCGGCGCCAGCCGGGCCGCAGCCACCAGCGATGCCGGGCATCGGGTTGAACCAGCTGCGGCCGTCGCGCGCGAGCAAGGTGTCGGCGCTCGCCGGCCCCCAGCTTCCCGCCGCGTAATTGGGAAAACTCGACGACGGGTTGGCCGCCCACAACTCCAGCAGCGGCTCCACGATCTCCCACGCCGCGTGCTCCTGGTCGGCGCGCATGAACAGCGTGGTGGATCCCTCGATCACTTCCTGCAGCAGCGTCTCGTAGGCCTCGCGCGACGACGCCCCGAAGGCCTCGCGGTAATTGAAGTTCATCTTCACGCAACCCAGCTTCATGCCGGCTCCGGGCTCCTTGGCCTGGAACTCCAGCACGATCTCCTCGGCGGGCTGGATGCCGATCACCAGCCGGTTGGCCTCGAAATTGTCCGAGGCATGCACCGGGAACATGCGATGCGGCACCGGGCGAAAGCAGATCACGACCTGCGAGAGCTTGCGCGGCATGCGCTTGCCGGTGCGCAGGTAGAACGGCACGCCGTGCCAGCGCCAGTTGTCGATGTAGAGCTTCAGCGCGGCATAGGTCTCGGTGGCCGATTGCGCCTCCACGCCGGGCTCGCGGCGGTAGCCGCACAGCGTCTCGCCGCCCACACTGCCCGCCGCATACTGCCCGCGCACCGCGCCGGCGTGCGGGTCCTCCAGCGGCAGCGCGCGCACTGCCTTGAGCACGTCGACCTTCTTGTTGCGCAGTTCCTCGGCCTCGTAGTTGACCAGCGGTTCCATCGCGACCAGGCACAACAGCTGCAGCAGGTGGTTCTGCACCATGTCGCGCAGCGCACCGGCGCCGTCGTAGTAACCGCCGCGGGTGCCGACACCGTCGTCCTCGGCCACCGTGATCTGCACGTGATCGACGTAGCGGCGGTTCCAGATCGGCTCGAACAGCGCATTGGCGAAGCGCAGCGCCAGGATGTTCTGCACCGTCTCCTTGCCGAGGTAGTGATCGATGCGGTAGATCTGGCTTTCCTCGAACACGTGACGCAACGCCTGGTCCAGCGCGGTGGCGGAGGCCAGGTCGCGCCCGAAGGGCTTTTCCACCACGATGCGGTCGCGTTCACGCGCCTGCCCGAGCCCCGCCGCGCCGAGCCGCGCGGCGACCAGGGCGAACACATCCGGCGGCGTCGAGAGGTAGAAGACGCGCGCCGCCGGCGCGCCGAAGTCCTGTTCGGCGGCATCGATGCGCGCCGCCAGCGCGGTGTAGGTCGCCTCGTCGTCGAAGCCGCCGCTGAGGTATTCGACCTTCGCAACGAACGCCGCCCACTGCGAGGGATCGGGAGCGCCGCGACGCGAATGCTTCGCCATCGCCTGCTCGATCTCGCGGCGGAACGCGTCCTGCTCGCCGCGGCGCGCCACGCCGATGATCAGGAAGCGCTCGGGCATGTGGCGATCGAGATACAGGTTGAACAGCGCCGGCAGCAGCTTGCGCCGCGTGAGATCGCCCGAGGCGCCGAAGATCGCAACCACCACCGGAGTCTTCACTGCCATCGCCGGGTCCCCGATTGTTGCCGCAGGATGCCGGTCGCCGGCGCTCTGCGCGGCGGCCGCATGGCTGCGATCCTGAACGATTCTGGCCGCGAAGTCACGGCGGCGCGGGGACTTTGACTACAATGTCGCGCCTCGCCCGCTTTCACCCACCATCGGGGTTCCAACATGCGAGTCTTCGTCGTTGGCGGGACCGGCTTTCTCGGTTACCACGTCGTCCAGTCCTGCCTCTCGAGAGGCTGGCAGGTCACCGCCCTCGGACTGCCCCCGGCGCCACCGCGGCTCGGGCGTGGCGTCAAGCTGCTGCTGCAGGACTTCGGGCGCACGCCCGACGCAGAACTGCGTCGCCTGCTGCGCGGACACGATGCCGTGGTCTTCGCCGCCGGGATGGACGAGCGCAGCACGCCCGCGAGGCCGGCCTACCCCAGGCTGCGCAAGGCCAACGTCGAGGACCTCGCGCGCGTGCTGCACCTGGCGCGCGATGCGGGCGCGACCCGCGCGGTGGTACTGGGCTCGTATTTCAGCTACCTCGACCGCGTGTGGCCCGCGCTGCGACTCGCCGAGCACCACCCCTACATCCGCAGCCGCATCGAGCAGGCGCGCGCGGCGGGCGCGATCCCGGGCCTCGACGGCATGGTCGTCGAGCTGCCCTACGTCTTCGGCGCGCTGCCGCTGCCCGGCTGGGAGCCGCTGTGGACGCCACTGGTGCGTTACATCCGCCTGAGCCCCCTCGTGTACTACACCGCCGGCGGCAGCGCCTGCATCTCGGTGGGCGTGGCGGGCGAGGCGGTAGCGGCGGCGATCGAGCGCGGCACGGCGGGCGAGCGTTACCCGATCGGGCAGGAGAACCTGAGCTGGGCGCAACTTCTGGCGCGCCTCGCGCGCGCCGATCGCCGCACCATCCGGGTGCTGACCGTGCCGACGCCGTTCGTGCGCTTCGGTTTCGGCGCGGTGCAGTTCGCGCACCGGCTGCAGGGCAAGGAAGGCGGGCTGGACCTGCCGCTGTTCACCGCAGTGCAGACGGCGCAGGCCCACATCGATCCCGCGCGCTCGCGCCAGGCGCTCGGCTATGCGCTCGACGACCTCGACCAGGCCTTCAGGGACACCGTCGCAGCGGTGCGCTGAGCGCCGTCACTCGCGCCCCCACTCGGAGTGGAAACTGCCGTCGCGGTCCAGGCGCTCGTAGGTGTGCGCGCCGAAGTGATCGCGCTGGGCCTGGAGCAGGTTGGCCGGGAGCCGAGCGCTGCGCATGCCATCGAAATACGCCAGCGCGGCGGACAGCGCGGGCAGCGGCACGCCGCAGGACACGCCATCGATCACGGTCGCGCGCAAGCCCGCGACAGCCGGAGCCAGGGCCGCCGCCACGGCGGGTTCGAGCAGCAGGTTCGCCAGCGCGGGATTGGCGGCGAAGGCCGCGTGGATGGGCTCGAGGATCGCCGCGCGGATGATGCAGCCGGCGCGCCAGACGCGCGCCACCGTGGCCAGCCCGGTGCCGAAACCGTATTCGCGCGACGCCGCGGCAATCTGTGCGAAGCCCTGCGCGTAGGCGATCCAGGCCGCCGCGAAATACGCCTGCTCCAGCCCGGCGAGCGCCGCCGCGCGATCGGCGCGCGCGGGCGGCGCGCCGGGGTACAGCGCCGCCAGCTGCAGGCGCTCGGCCCGCAGCGCCGAGAGCTCGCGCGCGCTCACCGCCGCATCGATTGCCGGCACCGGCACGCCGAGATCCATGGCCTCCTGCGAGGTCCACTTGCCGGTGCCCTTGGCACGCGCCTGGTCCGAGACCGCGTCGATCAGCTCACCCGCGCCGAGCGGATCCGGCGTGCCGAGCACCGTGACCGTTATCGCGACCAGGAAGCCCTGCAGGCGCCCGTCGTTCCAGCGCGCGAACTCGGCGGCCATTTCCGCGTTCGTCATGCCCAGACGCCGGCGCATCAGGTCGTAGCACTCGGCGAGCATCTGCATCAGCGCGTACTCGATGCCGTTGTGGATCATCTTCACGTAGTGCCCGGCCGCGCCCTTGCCCATCGGCGCCACGCAGGGCTCGCCATCGGCGCGCGCGGCCACGCTCTCCAGCACCGGGCGCAGCCGTTCCCAGGCGTGCGCGCCACCGCCCGGCATCATGCTGGGCCCGTGGCGCGCACCGCTCTCCCCGCCCGAGACGCCCATGCCGACGAAACTGATGCCCCAGGGCTCCAGCTCGTGCGCGCGGCGCGCGGTGTCACGGTGGAAGCTGTTGCCGGCATCGACGATGAAATCGCCCGCCTCGAGCAGCGGCAGCAACTCGGCGATCACGGAATCCACCGGCGCGCCAGCCGGCACCAGCAGCATCACGACGCGCGGGCGGCGCAGCGCGCGCACGAAGCCCGCGAGCTCGTCGAAGCCGTGCAGGTTGGGCAGCGCCGCGGCGCGGATCCGCTGCAGCCTCGCCCCGTCGCGGTGGTAGCCCGCGACCGCGTGGCCGTGATCGGCCATGTTCAGCAGCAGGCTCATGCCCATCGTGCCCAGGCCGATCAGGCCGAGCTCCAGGTTCGCCGGGTCGTTCATCGCGGGTTCCTTCTGCTGCGGGCAGGCGAGGCGGCATCATAGCCCCGTACGCACGGGCCGCCCAACGCCGTGGCGGCACCGGGTCTGTCGAGGACGCGGGACTCGCGGTTAACATGACCGTATCCGGAACCGCGACGAGGACGTGACGATGCGACGACTGCCGCTGGCGCTGTTGAGTTGTGCAACCCTGCTGCTCGCCGCCGGCGCTGCCGCTGCGGCGAACACAGCCGCTCCCGCGGCGCGGCAGGTGCTCTACGGCGATCTGCACATCCACACCGCGCTGTCGGCGGATGCCTTCAGCACCGGCACGCGCACGCTGCCCGATGACGCCTACCGCTACGCCAGGGGCGAGGCAATCGCGCACGGCGCCGGCTTCACCGTGCAGCTGAAGCGCCCGCTCGATTTCGCCGCCGTCACCGAACACTCCGAGTACCTCGGCTCGATGCGCGAATTCCTCAACCCCGCGAGCCCGCTGTCACGGCACCCGCTGGCCAAGCTCTTCGCCAGCCCCGATCCGGCGGATGCCTTCAAGGCGCTGATGCAGATCTCCGACGACGCCTCGCACGACGGCAGCCTGGACGAACTGCTCGACCTGCCGGAGGTGAACATGGCCGCCTGGCGCGAAGTGATCGCCGCCGCCGAGCGCCACAACGAGCCGGGCCGCTTCACCACGCTGATCGGCTACGAGTGGACCAGCACGCCCGACGAGATCAACCTGCACCGCAACGTGCTCTTTCGCGGCTCCGCGGTGCCCGCCACGCCGTTCTCGCGCATCGACTCCGACAAGCCCGAGGACCTGTGGCGCTTTCTCGACGAGCAGCGCGCGCAGGGCATCGAGGGCATGGCGATCCCGCACAATTCGAATGCCAGCGACGGCATGATGTGGGCGCGCATGGATTCCGCGGGCCAACCGGTCGATGCGGCGTGGGCGCGCCAGCGCAGCCGCAACGAGCCTATCGCCGAGATCGTGCAGATCAAGGGCCAGTCGGAGGCGCACCCGCTGCTCTCGACCGAGGACGAGTTCGCCAACTACGAGATGTGGACCACGCGCATGTCGGGCGCGAAGATCCCGCGCGCCTCGAAACCCGAGGGCAGCTACGCGCGCGATGCGCTGAAGACCGGGCTCGCGCTCGGCGCCAGCCTCGGCGTGAACCCCTACGACTTCGGCATGATCGGCTCCAGCGACACGCACAACTCCGCGCCGCCGATCGAGGAGGACAACTACCACGGCAAGCTGACGCAGCTCGACGGCACGGCCGCGATGCGCGCGGGACGTGTCGCGCGCAGCGCCGAAGCGAGGGCCGCCGGGCGCGAAACCGCCTACAGCGCGGCAGGGCTGGCCGCCGTGTGGGCCGATGCCAACACGCGCGAGGCGATCTACGACGCGCTCAGGCGCAAGGAGACCTTCGCGACCTCCGGCACGCGCATCAGCCTGCGCTTCTTCGGCGGCTGGGAATTCGCGCCGGCGCTCGTGCAGGCGCCGGATTTCGTCGCGCAGGCCTATGCCTCCGGCGTGCCCATGGGCTCGCAGCTGCCCGCTGGCGCTGCGCGCGGCGCACCCCGCTTCGCGGTGCTGGCAACGAAGGATCCCGACGGCGCGAATCTCGACCGGGTGCAGATCATCAAGGGCTGGCTGGATGCCGAGGGCAGGGCGCAGGAGAAGATCTTCGACGTCGCCTGGGCCGGCGAGCGTGTCATCGATGCCGCGAGCGGCAAGCTGCCCGCGGTGGGCTCGACCGTGGATGTGGCGACGGCGACGTACCGCAACACCATCGGCGCGGCGGAGCTCTCCGCCGTATGGCAGGATCCGGAATTCCAGCCTCAGGCGCGCGCGTTCTACTACGTGCGCGTGCTGGAAATCCCGACACCGCGCTGGTCGACCTTCGACGCCGTGAAACTCGGCACGGCGGCGCAGGAGCCCGCCGCGATACAGGAACGTGCGTGGTCCTCGCCGATCTGGTTCGTGCCGGCGGCGACCGAGCCCGGCGCCTGATCCCGGCGCGCGACGCCCCCCGCCCCCCCCTCAGCCCGTCGCGTGCAGCGCGGGCTGGAGGGTGCTGATTTCACCGTCCTTCATGACCATCGCCAGGCGGCGCTTGTCCGTGAGGATCGTCACGTCCGTCAGCGGATCCCCGTCCACCAGCAACATGTCGGCCAGCATGCCGGGGCGCAGGGTACCCAGGTCACCCTGGGCGCGCATGGCGAGGCCGCCGTTGCGCGTGGCACAGAGCAGCGCGTCGGCCGCCGAGTAGCCGTAGTAGTCCATGAAGAACTTCAGGTCGCGGGCATTGGTGCCCTGCATGCTCCAGGCGAAGCCGTAGTCGCCGCCGATCAGGTGACGGATGCCGCGCTTGCGCAGCGCGGTATGCGTCTTCACCGACTCCTCGATCAACGCCGGGATACCCATTGCCTCGGCGGCGGCCCGCGGCAGGTACGGTTCCGCCTCGTGCATCATGGTATGGAACAGGCTGATGGTGGGCGCAACGAAGATGCGATCCTTCGCCGCCTCGAGCATGTCGAGCGTTTCCTCGTCGCTGTACTCGGCGTGGTAGATCACGTCGACCCCGGCGACCAGGCAGTGCCGGATCGACTCGATCGAGCGCGCGTGGGCATTGACCTTCTTGCCGAAGCTGTGCGCCGTTGCCACCGCCATCCGGACCTCCTCCAGCGACATCGGCGTGGCATGCGAGGGTATCTCGGGATAGAACGGGTCGCCGGACACATCGAGCTTGATGTTGTCGCAGCCCTCGCGGCAGCACAGACGCACGGCCTTGCGCATTTCCTCGGCGCCGTCGACGACGATCGACGGACCGTTGCGCGGATTGTGCAGCTTGCTCTCGTCCCCGAGCCCCCGGTCACCGTGATCTCGAGGGATCCGGCACGCACACGCGGCCCCTGCAGACGCCCGGCGTCGATTTCATTGCGCACCGCGACATCGAGGCGCAGCTTCGCGGCGGATGCGCCGTAGGCGCTGGTGAAACCGTGGTCGAGCAGGGTCTTCGCGACGCGCGCCGTCAGCAGCGTGTGTTCCTCGGGCGGCGGGGTGATCAGGTTCTCGGTGCAAGTGACGCCATCGAAGGACAGATGCGCATGACCCTCCGTCATGCCGGGCATCAGGAACCTGCCGGTGCCGTCGATCTGCAGGTCGGCGCTCGCGCCGGCCGCCGCACCGCCGGGCGTGACGGAGCGGATGCGGTTGCCCTCGATCAGCAGATCGCCGACAAAGGCGCGGGCACCGGTCCCGTCCCAGATGCGGGCGTTGCGAATCAGTGTCGTCTTCATGTGGATCGGATCCTGTCGTGCGTGCCCCGGGGATTCAACGCGGAATCGGCATCGATGCCATCATAGTGGCGCGAAAGCGCCCGCCAATGACTGTCCAGGAAAAGGAATTTGCCTGCAACGGCGCATGCGCGCATCACGGTGGCGCTGAGCTCACGTCGACAAGCGCATCGACCAGTCCCCACTCCAGGGCCGTGCGCGCGGTGATCCGCCGGCCCGTCAGGACCATCCACGCCGTGCGCTGGCGCCCGATGCGCCGCGCAATGCTCACCGTGCCGCCCGCGCCGGGAATCAGCCCCATCTGGAGTTCCGGCAGCTGGAAGAAGGTTTCGGGGTGCGCGACGAGCCGCGCGGCGAATGCCGGCAGTTCGATGCCCGAACCGATGCATGCCCCGTGCACGAAAAAGCTCACTCGTGTGCCCAGCCTGGCCAGCAGGCGCGCGGGGCTGTGCACCGTGCGCACCCAGTGCGCGGTTGCCGGATCCGGAGCGAGCCCGAACTCGTGCAACTCGCCGCCGACGCTGAAGCAGGCGCCCAGCGCCCTGAACCGCAGCTCCGCGACCGACTCGTCCGCCTCGAGCAGCTGCAGGGCCTCGACCCAGGCGTCACGCATTTCGACACTGATGGCGTTGCGCGTGCCGGCGCGGTTGAGCACGGCCTCGATCACCGCTCCGTCGCGGCTGAGCAACAGCGGATCGCCCGCCTGCACAGGCAGCGGCGGACCGCGCCTGGCGCTGCGCTGCCAGGCAGCGAATTCCTCGCCACCCTGCAGGGTCGCAAAGGCCATCGATTCGACATCGAGCGCCTGCGCGGCGGGCAGCAGCGCGGTGCTGCGCAGCACCTGCACCAGTGTCATCGATGCGACGGGCCAGGCCAGCACCCGCTTCTCGATGGCATGCGCCGCGGCGAGGTCGGGCACCAGCACATCCGCTGACGCGCTCGCTTCACCCGCTCCGTAGCCAATCACGGGACAGGGCCGGGATCCCAGCCACTGCGGATCGCGCGGCAGCTCGCTCACGCTCGCGATGATTGCCCTATGCATGGCGTGCCGCCGCGTAGACGATCCGCCCCGCGCAGACCGTGAGCGCCACGTGACGCGCATCGGGATCGGCGCACAGATCCTCCCAGGACACATCGAGCAGGCACAAGTCCGCGGGCTGGCCGACGGCGAGCTCACGCAAGCCGCTCGCGGGCCGGTGCAGATCCCCGGCGAACAGGGCGATGGCCTGCGCCGGTTGCAGGCATTCGCCGGCGTTCAGCTGTACGCCGTCGCGCGTGCGCCGCCCGAGGGCCGCGCGCATGGCGGCCCACGGATCGGTCGATCCATAGGGCGCATCGCTGCCCGCGGCAAGCGCCACACCGCCGCGCAGGAACCCGGCACCGCGGTACAGCAACGGGATGTCCAGCGCCTCCACGTCGCGCAGGTATTGATCTCCGCGCTCCGCGATGAATTGCGGCTGCGTGACCACCGTCACCCCGAGCGCCGCCAGCGCCTGCAGTGCGTGCTCGTCGGCGATCGCCGCATGTTCCATGCGATCGCCGGGCAGCGTTCCCGCTTGCGCCAGCGCGGCCAGCGCAAAGGCCAGTTCGACCCGCGTCACGCAGTGAAATGCAACGGCGCGTCCCTGCGCGTGCGCCGACCGCACGCGCAGCACCAGTGCCTCGAGCTCCGGCAGCTCGACCTCGCGCAGGTAGATTTTCAGCGGCCCGACCTCGACACGCCCCGGCGATGCGCGTGCCGACACCGCCAGTTCCTCGTTGCCCATCACCAGCACGCGCTGCACCAGTTCCCCGCGCGCGCTGGCGCCACACAGGGCCTCCCAGGCCGCCTGCCCGTTGCCGGCGCCGGCATCGGTCACCGCGGTTATGCCGTGGCGCGCCAGTTCGGCCGACACGTCGCGCAGCGACGGCCAGGCCCTGGGCAGCCGCGCGCCGAGCCACGCATCGAGATCGAAAAAGCGGCCGGTCAATTCGCCGTTCGCCGCCCGCTCGGCGCCCGCAGGCAGGCGTTCGCCCGGCGCCATGCGCAGTTGCGCCAGCCCACAGGAGTTGAGCACCCACAGCATGCCGCTGCGATGCTGGATGCGCACGGGCCGCTCGGCACAGACGGCGTCGAGCCAGTGCCGGTCGAGCTGCGCGCAGGCACTCTCGTGAAAGCCGATGCCGCGAACCCAGCCCTCGCCCTGCGCGCAGTGCCGGGCAAGCACCTCGCGCAGCGATGGCTCGTCGTGCGCGGCCGGCGGCCCGCACGGCACCGAGGCACGCGCCGCCGCGCTCGCGAACAGGTGCAGGTGATGATCGTGGAGTCCCGGCAGCAGCACGTTGCCGCGCGCATCGATGATGCGTTCGCCGGCGCATGGCTCCAGTTGCGTCTGGAGCGCCACGATCCGCTCGCCGGCGATGCGCAGGTCGAACAACCCCCGCTGTGGCAGCAGGGCGCGCCGGATCAGCAACGATGCGTCGTCGCGGCTCCCCGCTTCAGTGACGGACAAGGCGGCACACCCTCACGTGAATTCGCGCAACACGCGCGCCGTGTCGACGCCCGGTTCGGCGGCTCGCTCGCACGCCACGCGCGCGAGCGGCAATGCCACCTCAGCCGCCGGTACCACACCCGGGTCCGGCTCGCGGGCGGCGCCGGCAGAGAACGCCGCGACGTCGTGCAACGCAATATCCAGCAACTGCCCGCCGCCGTCCAGCCAAGCCGCCAGCGCCAGCGCTGCGGCGTGCAGACCGGCCAATGGATCGGCGATGGCATCGGCGCAGAAAACCGGGTCGCCCTCCACGCCCCCCATGAGCCAGGCGAGCCCCGCCGCCACGCCCGCGTCGTCGCCGTAGGCAATCCAGTCGCGCATGGGCGCGCGGCGACCGTAGCCGGTGATACCGAGCCACACCATCCCGGGGCGCGCGACGAGCAGTTGCGCGGCGTGGATCCCGAGCTGCTCGAGCGCCCGCGGGCGGGCGGATTCGATGACGATATCGGCCTGTGCGAGCAGCGCGTGCAACCGCTTGCGATCGGCCGGGTCGCGGAAATCCAGCGCGACGCTTTCCTTGCCGACATTCAGCAGATCGTAGAACCGCGCCGGCCCGCGACGCGCACCGTCGGGACGGGCCGTGCTCTCGACCTTGATGACACGTGCGCCGCAGCCCGCCAGGAGCTGTGCGCACAGCGGCCCCGCCCACAGCGAGCTCAGATCGATCACCAGCGGCGCATCGCGGCCTTCGCGCCTCGCCGGGGCGTGGCGCCTGGCGTGAAACCACGCCCGGCGCGGCCGCGGCGCAACCAGCGCAGCGGCGGCGAGACCGAGCAGCCGCGCGCGCTGCACCAGCGCCATCGTCGGGCGAGCGCGCAGGATTTCGGCAAGCTCTCCCATGCCCGCCACCGGCTGCTCCAGCCACGCGGGCAGCAGTTCGTGGTCGTCGTCGCGGGCGAGGTTCAGAGCCAGCGCGCCGTCGGCGGTGTCGAGCAGGTGGCAGCCCCCCCCGGCAGACACGCGACCGCGTCGACCGAGGCCCGCGATCGCGGCGCGCTCGCCGAGCAGGCGGTAGGCATCGAAACGCGGATCGCAGTGCCGCGGACGAAGCGCCGACAACGCCAGCCACGCGCCCTGGGCGCAGGCGGCGAGCGGTGCCGGGCAGCTTCGCGCCGGACCGTCGGCATGTCCGCTGAGCCACATCGCACCGGATTGTGCCCACAGCAGGGCGGCGCCGCGCTTGTCATCTGCCGGCTGAAGCTCTTCGCGCCCCAGGGAGCCGAGCAGCACGCGCGCATACGCTGTCGGGGTCACGCCGCTGGCCGCTTTTCCCCGTCAGGCGACGAGCGACTTGAGCACGACGATTTCGTCGGCGAGCGTTGCGGGGTCCGCCTTCAGCCTGGCGGCGACCATCTTCTTGCCCACCATGAAGTCCTGCGGGCGATTCACCGCATCGACAGCGATGACCACGCCCTCCTGCAGGTAGAACGCGGCAAAGGAGTCCGCGTCCATCGAACCGCGGATGACCACGCGATCATGGCCCTGCGACAGGCCCACCATCTGCAGCTTGAGGTCGTACTGGTCCGACCAGAACCAGGGCACACCGGCATGGGCCACCCGCTGCCCGCAAATCGACGCGGCGGCCACGCGCCCCTGTTCACTCGCATTGGGCACGGACTCCAGGCGAAGCCTGCGCCCGAGGAAGCCGTTGTCGTGGTTCGTGCAATCGCCGGCAGCGACGATATCGGGATCGCTGGTCTGCGCGTAGAGGTCAACGATGATGCCGTTGTCGACTTCCAGGCCAGCCTGTTCGGCCAGTTCCGTGTTCGGGACCAGGCCGATACCGACGATCACCAGGTCCGCGGGCAGCCGGGTGCCATCCTGCAGCACGACGAATTCCACCTGCTCCCCGCCCTCCAGCGCCTCGACCCCCGCGCCGAGGCGTATGTCCACGCCGTGACGGCGGTGCACGCCGGCGTAATACTGCGAGAGCTCCGGGCCGGTCACGCGCGCCAGCAGGCGCGGCAATGCCTCGACCAGCGTGACCGCGAGGCCCTTCTTGATGCCCACGGCGGCAGCTTCCAGGCCGATGTACCCGCCACCGATGATGACCAGGCGGCGCCCCGGCGCGAAGTGCGCGCGCAGACGGTTGATGTCCTCGAGGGTCCGGACGTAATGCACGTTCGGCTTGTCGGCGCCCGCCAGCGGCAGTAGCCGCGGACGCCCGCCGGTCGTGATCGCCAGCTTGTCGTACGCGATGCGCTCGCCGTTGTCCAGACTGACGGTATGCGCCTGCCGGTCGATGGCGGTCACGCGCACGCCGGTGCGCAGATCGATATCCTGCTTCGCATAGGCCGCGCGGGGCTTGATGTAGAGCGCTTCCTCGCCGATGTCTCCCGCGAGATAGGTCTTCGACAAGGGCGGACGACGGTAAGGCGGCACCGGCTCCTCGCCCAGCAGGATAATGCGCCCCGCATAACCTTGCTGGCGCAATGCCGTGGCCAGGTCACAACCCGCCTGCCCTGCCCCGATGATGACCGTAACAGTGTTCGTGTTCACAGCTATTTGATTTTTCCTCAAAGCACTATACAACGTTGCTGAGTATGGTCGATGCAACGGCAGGGAATGTAAAGCGCGCATGGAAGACCTCGGGCAACTGAGCGCAGCGGCACTGGCACGCCCCGCGGAACAGCCGGCGATCGAGTTCCGGAAACGCTGGATCAGCTGGGGCGAGATGCGCCGGGTGGGCGAGCGCGTCGGCGAGCTGATCCTCGCCAGCGGTGCCGGTCCGGGCGCAAGGGTCGCGTTCGTGGCCCGCAACCGACCCTCTGCCCTGGCCGCCCTGCTCGGCATGATCGCCGGGCGCTGCACGATTCGCATGGTGTATCCGTTCCAGTCGGCAACCGCCATTGCGCGCGAACTCGCGGAGATCGAGCCCTCGGTGCTGGTAGCCGCCGCCGAGGATTTCCCGGAGACGATCCTGGCCGAGTCGCGCTCCAGTGGCATCGCGGCGATCGCACTGCGGGAAATGGATGCCTGTTCACTGCCCGGCCTCGAGCACGCGCGACGCCCGGGCGACGCCACGCTCCCCCCTCAGGTGGAAATCCTGACCAGCGGCACCACCGGCCCGCCGAAGCCCTTCCGGCTGAGCTACGCAACGATCGCCAGGTTCATCGTCGCGCCACGCGCGATGGATTCCGGCGATCCGGCAGCGGCACCCCCGGCCCTGCTGTATTTCCCGGTAGGCAATATTTCCGGCCTCTATTCCACGTTGCCGGCGCTGCTGAACGGGCAACGAGCGGTGCTGCTGGACCGCTTCAGCCTGGCCGGCTGGCACGATCACCTGTTGCGCTTTCGCCCCGCGACGGGTGGTCTGCCGCCGGCCGGCTTCCAGATGGTGCTGGATGCCGGCATCCCGCCCGCCGACCTGGACTGCCTGCGGTACATGGGAGCGGGGGCCGCGCCCCTGGCACCGGAAGTGCAGAGGGCCTTCGAGGAGCGCTATGGCGTGCCCATCCTGCTGTCCTATGGCGCCACCGAGTTCGCCGGACCGGTAGCGGCAATGACGCCCGAGCTCCATGCCACGTGGGGCAGGACCAAGCTCGGCAGCGTGGGGCGTGCCCTGCCAGGGGCACAGCTGCGCGTAGTCGATCCCGTCAGCGGGGCCGTCCTGCCGCCCGGCGCGGAGGGCATCCTGCAAGTGATCTCGCCACGCGTCGGTCCTGACTGGATCCATACCTCGGACGTCGCGGTGATCGACGAGGACGGTTTCCTGTTTCTCCGCGGTCGCGCCGACGGGGCGATCATTCGCGGCGGTTTCAAGCTGCTGCCCGAAACGATCGAGCGCGCGCTGCTGCTGCACCCCGGCGTGTCGGCGGCAGCCGTGATCGGACTGGCGGACAAGCGACTGGGCCAGGTACCGGGAGCCCTGGTGCAACTCGCGCCGGATTCGCCGCAGACCGGTGCCGCCGAGCTCGAGGCGCATTTGCGCGATCACGTGCCCGCCACCCACATACCCGTGGTCTGGCGCTTCGTCGACGCCCTGCCGAGGACGGCCATGTCGTTCAAGGTCGATCGACCGGCCGTGCGCAAACTCCTCGAGCGCACGAACTGATTGCCGGCGCACCACCTACGGCGGGGGGGTTGCGCGCAGGAACGCGAGCAGCTGGCGGGCACAGACGGCCGGGGCCTCCAGGTGGAGCAGGTGACCCGCACCGGGCAGTTCGACGCGCTGCACCGCGCGCGCGCTCGCCGCGACGAGGTCGGCAATCAACCTGAAATCCTCCAGGTCACGGCCGCCCGTCAGCAGCAGCGTGCGCGCGTCGAGCAAGCACAGTCGCTCGACATCCGGCAGCATCAATCGGTGGTTGTCGCGGATCCATTG
This sequence comes from Gammaproteobacteria bacterium, assembly GCA_016718385.1. Lineage (GTDB taxonomy): Bacteria > Pseudomonadota > Gammaproteobacteria > Pseudomonadales > UBA5518 > UBA5518. Next base: position 560,058 of record JADKDK010000001.1, on the reverse strand, counting down.
GGCGCCGGAAAAGCGCATGATCGAATCGAACAGCGCCTGCCCGCCGGCGCTGCTGCGGGTCGATGCAAACAACGGATGCTGCCACCACAGGCGCCGGGCCTCGTCGATTGCCCCCGCGCGCGCCGCGGCGACGATGGGGCGCCACAGGCTCCGCCAGCCCGCGGACCATTCCCAACCGACCAGGCCGGGACTGATGAGGACCAGGTTTCGTACCCGCCCGGGATGGTCGAGCGTGAAGTTCAGCGCAATGCCGGCGCCCATCGATACACCGACCAGGTCGCATTGCCCGATGCCCGTCGCGTCTAGGATGGCCAGCAGATCGTCGGCGTGGCTGAACGGTGCGTCATCTTGGCTCACCGACCGGCCGAAACCACGCAGGTCGTAGCGCAGCGCCGGGACAGCGCCTGCCAGCTCCGAGCACACGCCATCCCACGTATGGAGGTCGCCGCCAAAGCCGTGCAGGAAGACGGCGCGGGGCGTGTCGCCCTGCCGGTGCGCGTGAAAATCGGCGCCTGCGACACGGATCGTGAAAACCGTCTCCACGTCGCCTTCCCCGGTGACTAGAGTGCTCGGGCCGACGATCGCGCCGCTGATCGCTGGAAGTCGATAACGATCTTGCCCATGTGCCGGCCGCTCTGCAGATGGCGCAATGCTTCGGGCAATTGCTCGAAGCCGTAGCGGCTGTCGATCACGGGTCGCAGTTGGTGAAAATCGATGGCACGGTTCATCGCCTCGAAGTCATCGCGGCTGCCGACCATGACGGGACTGATGCTGGCACCGGCGGAAAACAGGGATGCAACAGCAGCGGGCATCCCGGTCAGCAGGCCCACGAGCGCAACCCGGCCACCCCGGCGCGTCGCGGCGACCGAGCGATCGATCGTTGCCGCGCCACCGACCTCCACCGTCAGGTCCACACCGTGCCCGCCGGTGAGCGCCCGCACCGCGGTGTCCCACTGCGGTTGCGCGACGTAGTCGATGGTCTCGTCGGCACCGAGGCTCCTGAGGCGCGCGCAACGCTCCGGACTGGAAGATGTCATGATCACGCGCGCGCCGAACAGCTTGGCGAACTGCAATGCGAAGACCGAGACGCCACCGCCACCCTGCAGCAATACCGACATGCCCGGCAGCAACGGTGTCGCGCCGCACAGTGCGTGCCACGCAGTCACTCCCGCGCATGGCAGGGCGGCCCCCTCCCCGAAATCCAGGTGTTGCGGCAACACGACCGCTTCGCCCTGGTGCACGACCATTTCCTCCTGCATCACGCCGGGCAGGCCGCTGCCGCGGCACAGCACGCCGGTTGTGGCCTGCCAGGGTCCGCCGATCCAGTCGGGATTGAAAACGAGCGCCACGCGATCGCCGACCCCGAGCCGCCGCACATCGGGCGCCGTCTCGATGACCTCGCCCGCGCCGTCCGAGCACGGGATCAGTCCTTCGGGTCCGCGCACTCCGATCGCACCGGACAGGGCCAGGAAATCGCGATAGTTGATCGACGCAGCCCGCATGGCAATGCGGACCTGTCCCGGCCCGAGCGGGCCGGGCGCCGGCCTGTCCTCGATCACGAGGGAATCCACGCCCTCGGGCGTACGGGAGACACAGGTTTTCATCGTTGCATCGCCACGTCATCGACGACGCGAAGCTGCCCGGCACAAAGGCATTGTTTTGACGTATTCGGCATGTTCCGAATATGCTGAATCCTCAGTTGCGAGTCAATCGATCGGGCCGTGCTGGCAGGCCCGACCCTCGTCCTCGCCCGCGACGCCAGGGCGGCGCCCGTGCTGCGCTACGCGCGCCGCGCACGGAATCTGGAGCAAGGAGATCTGAGATGATTGGAAAAGATCCGCTGGACCTCGGCGGCCAGTTCGCATTCGTCACCGGCGCCGGCCAGGGCGCTGGCCGCGCCATCGCGCTGGCACTGGCGCGCCACAACGCGGGCGGCGTGGCGGTCAACGATTTCGTGGCCGAGCGCGCCGAGGCCGTGGCGGCGGAGATCAGGGCACTCGGGGTGCCGGCCGTCGCGGCGCCTGCCGATGTGGGCGACCACGCCTCGGTGCAGTCGGCCATGACCGCCGCTGCCGCGGCGCTCGGACCCATCACCCTCCTCGTCAACAATGCCGGCAATGCCGGACCGGACGTCCAGATGCGCGCCTCGCCGCTGTTCTGGGAAACCGCGCCGCAGGAGTGGGACCGCTACTTCCGGACCAACCTGCAGGGCGTGATGAACTGCTGTCACGTGGCACTGCCGGGCATGGTCGAACAGGGCAAGGGCCGCATCGTCACGATCGTCTCGGACTCCGGGCGCATCGGCGAAGCGAAGCTCGTTGCCTATTCGGCGGCGAAAGCCGGCGCCGCCGGCTTCGTGCGCTCCATCGCCAGGGAGGCGGGGCGCTTTGGCATCACCTCGAACGCGATTTCGCTCTCGACACTGGAGCCGCCGCTCCCCGAGCCGGCCAGGACCGAGTTTCTCGCCAGCGAACGCGCCAAGGCGCACGTGGCGCGCTACATCATTCGCCGCTTCGGACAGCCCGACGACGTCGCCAACATGACGCTGTTCCTGTGCTCGGACGCCGCCTCGTGGATCACCGGGCAAACCTATCCCGTCAACGGCGGATACTCGTTTGCCCAGTGACAGCGCCCGGCTGAACGCAACATCCCGTCCAGACAGCGGAGGACACTCGTGAGCATCGAGCAGAACGCACTCGCAACGCTGATCGCGAAGGAGGAAATCCGCGAACTCGTCCTGCTCTATTCGCGCGGGGTCGATCGCAAGGATGCCGCACTGCTGCGCACGCTCTACGCCCGGGGCGCCACGGATACGCATGGCGATACGTTCGACGGAGCGGCCGAGGATTATGTCCAGTTTCTCGAGCGCGCCTTCCCGTACATGCGCTACAGCGGTCACCATGTCTGCAATCACCTGATCTCCGTCAGCGGCGATGAGGGCGAAGGCGAGGTCTATGCCGTCGCCTACCACATCATTCCGGACGGCAAGGGCGGATGGATCGAGGATCTGATGTGCGCCCGCTACATCGACCGCTACCGCAAGGAAGACGGCCGGTGGCGCTTCGCCAGACGTGTAGTCACTTACGATATGCGCAGCCAGCACCCGTTCCCGGCAACCGGCACAACCGCCCCGCAGCTCGATGATCCCGGCTTCGGTGCGCTGCACAGCCGCCTGTTCGCCCGCGGCCCGCGCGCCTAGCAGCCTGCGCCACGCAGCGCGGGGCTGGCACGGTCGGGCTCAGTGTGCGGCGCGACCCAGGCGCTGGCGGAACTCGCGTGGCGTTTCCGCGGTGGCGCGGCGAAACGCAAAGCAGAAGCTCGACGGTGAGGCAAAACCCAGCGCGTAGGCGATCGACTTGACGCTCTGGTCGGTGGCCAGCAGCCGCCGGGCATGCGCCACGCGGCTGCTCTCCAGGTACTCGCCGATGGAGCAACCGCGGCTGGCGCGAAAGCCCCGGGTCAGCTGCCGTACCGACAGCCCGCAAAGCGCGGCCAGCTCGGCCAGCGTCGGCATCCTGCTCTCCTCGCGCAGCCGCTCATCGACCAACCGCAGCCGCCAGGGCGCCAGGCCGCGCACCCGCGCCTCGCCGTCGAGCGCGGTGCTGTACCGGGCCAGCTCGATGGCCAGCTGCGTCGCGATCAGTTCGACGAGCACATCGCTGGCGATTCCCGGATTGCGCGCCTCCTCGGCCAGGCGCAGCAGAAGGCTGCGAATATTCGCTTCCCGGATATCGAGCCCGGCCATCAGGCGGCGCGCATCCCACTGCAGCTCGCCGTCGAACCAGTCACGCAGCGATTCCGGGTGGAGCTGGCAGATGATCGAGGTTTGCTGGCCGCAGTCGTCGCTGCGGGCACGCATGGCCTCACCGGGAGGCACCATGAACAGGGCGCCAATGCGCTCGAATCGATGCGGGCTCCAGCGATCCGGGAAGCAGGCGCGCGCATTGCGCGGCCGTGGCGTGAGGCAGAGATCCAGCTGATACCGGTCGTGGCAGAACAGGTTGTCGGCCGGCTCGGCAAAATGGAAACGGACGAGTTGCGCGGTCGCCACCGGCACGCGCAGCTCCGCCTCGATGGTCATCACGTCACCAGCAGAGCGTTCCATCCCGTCGCTGCCTTCACTCGTCGTGCCGGTCATCCGTACCCCGCGTGCAAAAATGTCATTGTCGCCCCTCGCATCCGGGGCTTGCCGGACCGGATCCGGGCCTCAGAGCTTGAGCAGGGCCGCGTGCCTGAGCATCCGCAGCTGCTCGCTCCTGAATCGCTTCACCACCGTTTCGGTGTCAGCGTCAGGGCAGACACTGTTCCTGAAAACACGGGGACCGATGATGGAGCTGGTCAGCAGGATCACGCAGAAGACCTCCGCGTCGACCGCCTCGCCAGGGCCGCTCGTGAGGTCGTGACCCCTGATGCCTTCCACGAGCGCATCCCAGTGCGCGTAGCGCGTCCGGATATCGCCGACGGAGATCAGGTCCTCGATCCACAGCTTGATCAGCTGCGGATTTTCCAGCACGAAACGGGTGATGTAATCGACGCGCTCCTGCTGCGGGGCAGCGTTGGTGAACGGCTTGGCCAGCTGCTCGGAAGACCAGGCCTTCACCGCGTCGATCAACGCTCCCAGGCTCTCGAAGTGGTAGTAGACCGTCGCGCGGTTGATGCCCATCGCGCGCGCGACCGCGGCTATCGACACCGCATCCGCCCCTTTTTCCGAGATCAGGCGGACCGTCGTCTCGATGATTTCGCGGTGCGTGTCGTCAAAGCACTTGTGGCGTCGTCGCGCCGGAGTCCCGGCACGCGACGTCGTATCGGGGGACTTCATCACAACGGCCGCTGTGCGACCGGGCTTGCCCGCAGGAGCACTCACGCGATATCTCCCCCTTTCATACCGACACGCGAAATTCCAACACTACTGTTGAAATTACGACACATATGTCGTAATTTTGCAACGCGATGCACCGATGGCCCGGTAGTCTGCCGGGCTGCAGGTCGAGGTCGCGCGCGGCCTCGCGTCTTCGGGGCCAGGCTGTCGATGGGGGAGTCCGCCAATGAACACACCAGTCACCGGACCGGGAGCGCCCCCGGGCGAAGAGGCACTGGCGCTGGGCACCGGACCGATACCGGCCGGTCCTTACTATCGCCCGGAGTATTTCGAGCTGGAGCGCGAGGCGATCTTTCGCCGGACCTGGCTCAACATCGGACATGTCTGCGAGTTGCCCGAAGCCGGCAGCTTCATCGTCCGGCAACTCGATTTTGCCAGCGCCTCGATCCTGATCACCCGCGGCAAGGATGGCGTCGTGCGCGCCTTCCACAACGTCTGCACCCATCGCGGCACCCAGCTGGTTGCGGAGCAGGACGGGCTCAAGTCGACGTTCACCTGCCCCTACCACGCCTGGACCTTCAGCAATGACGGCCAGTTGCGCGCAGCTCCCGATTTCGAGCGCTTCTACGTCGACAAGGCGCAGTGCAGCCTGCCGGCCGTTGCGGTCGACGTGTGCGCGGGCCTGATCTTCGTCAACCTGGATCCCTCGCCGAAGCAGGGCCTGCGCGAATTCCTGGGCCCCTTCGTCGAGCAGTGGGAGACCTTGCCGGTCGGCGACGCCACGACCTTCTCGGAATATATCTACGAGATCGATGCCAACTGGAAGCTGACCTACGACAACTTCCAGGAGAACTACCACCTGCGTTTCATCCACCCGCGCTCGGGCGGTGGTGGCGCGGTGGGACCGGACAACCCCTTCGGCTACCCCATGGACTACAAATTCTACGGCGAGCATCGCACGCAGACGATCTGGACCAACCCCGCTCCGAAGTTGAGCCCGGCGCAGATGGTGGCGTTCGGCAAGCTGGTGCCGGCCCTGATGCAGCGAGGGCTGATGAACCATCCGTACGGACGCGCTTACTGGGCGGTGTTTCCCAACCTCTTCATGATAGGTACGCCGACCCAGCCCTTCGTGCACTACGTCATGCCGATCTCGGCGACGCGATCGCGCGGTGTCATCCGCATCTACTGGGTCGGCGACGACATGAATGCGAGCGAGCGCTACGGGCGCGAGTTCTCGATGGCGATGGCCCGCGATGTCCACTCCGAAGACCGGGTGGTCATCGAGGCAGGACAGCGCGGCCTGAACAGCGGCGCACTGCAGCACATCCACCTGCAGCAGCAGGAGGTGCTGCTGCGGCACCTGATGTACCACGTCGATGCGAAGATCCAGGCCTACAAGGCGGAACAGGCCGGAGGTGCGGCATGAGCACGCAGTCCTCACTGCTTCCCGCCGGGTTCGACGCGCTGGCGCCGTTCGTGGAGTACTGGGCTGCCGACACGGCGGCCGGGCGTGCGCGCTGCCGGGATCTCAGCGATGAAGCCTCTCGCGTGGCGTTTTACAATGCGGCCAATGAGCTGGTGCCGAAGGCACTGGCCTGTCTCGACAAGCGGCCGCTGGATCAGCTCGACGAGAGCGAACAGCGACTGATGCGACTCGTGCTCAGCTTCGCGCACGTGGCGATGGCAGTCGAATTGCAGCGAGAGGAAGAACCGAGGCACGCCAGGTACCGTCCGTATATGCGGATCACACGAGCACCCGCGGATCTCTAGACTCCGTCATACACGGGAGTGATGCCGATGAACAGTGGTTTCGGAGCGCTGATGCAGCACGGCTACATCGTCACGGATGTGGCCGCCGCGGCGGCCGAATGGGCGCAGCGGGTGGGCGCCGGGCCGTTCTACGTGATCGAGCGCATGCCCATGGACCAGTACTACTATCGTGGCGTGCGCACCGACCTGGAACTGCGCCTCGCCTTCGGCTACTGGGACGGCCTGCAGATCGAACTGATCGAACCGCTCGGATCTGCCGACACCCTCTACAGCCGCGCTTTGCGCGATGCACCCGGGAAGCTCAACCACTGCGCCACGGTGGTGAGCGATATCGATCGCTTGCTGGCGCAGCATGGGCTGCACGATCGCGTGATCCAGTCCGGGAAGATGCCGTCGGGCCTGAAGTTCGTCTACCTGGACGAGTACCTGCCCGGCGGATTGCACCTGGAGCTGATCGAGGCCACCGCGAGCATGCTGTCAGGCTTCAGCGCCATGCAGGCTGTGAGCGGGCAGTGGGATGGCCAGGACCCGTTGCGACCGATCACGCGCCTGCAGGAAGACCTGGCCCGCCCCCGGCAATAGCCCCTCGCGGCGCTGCCGCGCTCAGCCCTCCCGCTCCACCTCGTAGCGCGACAGGTAGCGCTCGAGCAGCGCCTCGACCTTCGACGGGCTCAGCCCGTATTGCGCCAGCTTGTACTCGTGCCTGCCGAACTTGTCCTGCGGGTTGTCGGCGAGCCACGCGCGCATCCCCGCCTCCGCTTGCGCCGTGAACTCGTCGCCGAGGGCCTGGTAGAGCGCGCGCATGGTCTCGATCGGCTGGCGCGCCAGATTGGCGTAGTGCACATCGATGATGCGCTCCTCGCCGAGCGCATCACGCGCGTCCATGATGCGCTCGGCGTGCTGCCGGGCCTGCCAGGCACAATTCTCGCCCAGCCATTCCAGGTCGACCTTTGCGGTGAAGGCCTGGTGCGACAGCGCAATGATGCTGCAGAACGAGCCGGTGGCGGTGAGCGGATCGCGGTGGGTCCAGATCAGCCGGGCATCGGGGTAAACCGCGAGCAGCGTCTGGATCCACAGTCCGTGCGACGGCATCTTCAGGTTCCAGTTGCCGGGCGCATCCGCCTGCAGCAACTGCAGGAAACGCTTGTGATACCGGTACGTCGAGCTCACGTCGGTCTGGAACAACCAGTCCCGGTAGTTCGGCAGCTTGCCGCGCGACTCCCAGATCAGGGCCTTGAAGTCGTGCTGCATGAAGAACATGCACTCGTTGGGATAGATCGCCGAGCCGCGGTAGTACCTGCCCATCTCGGGGCGCGCGGCCAGCATCTGGCGTTCCGTCTCCAGCCGCGCCAGCGCGCGCGGGTCGGTGTAGAGCGCGTCCTTCGCGGGAGGTGGTACCGGGTCGTCGATTTCCCAGGTCAGCGGCGAGCGGCGCGCCGGATCGGCCGCGAGCAGGTTGCTGAGCAGCGTGGTACCGGTGCGCGGAATGCCGAACACGAACACGGGCCGCTCGATCGGACGCTGCAACAGTTCGGGCCGCTGCTCCAGGTAGGCCGTGGTCTTCAATCGGCCGGCCAGGGCACCGACGACGGCGCCGCGCAGCCGCTCGATGGCGGTCTGCGGTGGCTGGCTCCTGTTGACATCGGCCACGAAGATTTCCAGCCCTTCGCGGAAGCTGTCGCTGTCGAAACGCTCCAGCCCCGTCGTTCGCCGCGCATCCCCGATCAATTCGTCCACGACCAGTTGTTGCTGCGCCATATCCGTAGACCTCCTGTTCATCGCTCTGCCGGGCCACCGCGGTGGTCGATGTGCCGACCGTGTCTGACGCTGGCATATTGGTGTGCGTCGCCACGACCTGGCAACGCCATTCGACTTCGAGCGCAGGCCACAATATCTGCGTCCGGCCATCGACCGGACGCACGCAGTGCGAGGGCGAGCTCGAACGCGTCATGTCCCGTCTGCACCATTGCGGCCCGGCTTCGACACTGGTCTCTATTGAAGGGCACATGCGGGTGGCGGAAACTAGCCCGGATCAATCAACGATGACACCCGCATCCGGTGCCGGCACGACAGGAGGAATACACGATGAGTAAGGGACTGTTCGATTGCTCCGGCAAGGTCACGCTGGTCACGGGCGGCAACGGCGGCATCGGCCTGGGTTTCGCCATGGGCGTTGCCAGGATGGGCGGTGATGTCGCGATCTGGGCACGTAACGCGGAAAAGAACGCGGCCGCCAGGGCGCAACTGGAAGCTGCCGGCGCAGGCCGGGTCATGGCCTACCAGGTCGATGTTGCCTCGGAAGAGCAGATTCTCGCCGGCTACGACCGGCTGATGAAGGACTTCGGTCGCATCGACTGCGTCTTCGCCAATTCGGGCGCCTCGCCCGGTTATAGCTCGGTCTTCGACATGCCGACCGAAAAGTGGCACGAGTTCCTCGACGTCGCGTTGCACGGCGCGTTCATCACCCTGCGCGAAGGTGCCCGCCACATGGTTGCGCGCGCCGAAGCGGGCGAGCCGGGCGGTTCGCTGGTCGCCTGCGGCAGCCTCTCGCTGTTCCAGGGCCTGCCGGGCAAGCAGAACTATGCTGCCTCCAAGGCCGGTATCGCCGCCGTGATCCGCTGCATGGCGGTGGAATTCGGCAAGTACAGGATCCGCGCCAACGTCGTTGCACCGGGCCTGATCATCACCCCGATGATGGGCGGCGAGCAGGCCGCCAAGTACATCGCCGACACCTACGGCCCGCGCACTCCGATCGGCCGGGTCGGCTATCCCGAGGACTTCGAGGGCATCGGTGCCTACCTGTGCAGCGAGGCGTCGTCGTTCCTGACCGGCGAGACGATCACCATCGACGGCGGCTACATGGTTCGTCCGTAGGCGCAACGGCAAACCACGGGAGAACGCAGATGCGGCTACTCAATATTCACGGTGTCGGCGACGCCCGCCTCGACGAGTATGAACGTCCGGCGGCGGGCCCGAAGGACGTGGTCATCAGGATGAAGGCCTGCGGCATCTGCGGCAGCGACCTCTCCTACATCAAGATCGGCGGCATCCCGATGCCGGGCACCATCACCGCGCTCGGCCACGAGGGCGCGGGCGAGGTCCTGGAGGTCGGGGCGGAGGTCGAAGGCATCGCGGTAGGCCAGCCGGTGATCGTCAACCCGATGATGACACCGGGCAACATCGGCAGCGGCGGCCCGGAAGGCGCCTTCACCGAGGAGCTGCTCGTGCGCGAGGCGCGTCTCGGCGATTCGATCCTGCCGATCCCGGAGGGCATCTCCTACGATGTCGCGGCAATGTGCGAACCGCTCGCGGTCGCCATGCACGGCGTCAACCGCGCCGAAGTCAGGGCCGGGGACAAGGTCGTGGTCTTCGGCTGCGGCCCCATAGGCCTCGGCATGATCCTGTGGCTCGTCGATCGCGGCGTGACCGACGTCGTTGCGCTGGATCTCGCGCCGCAGCGGCGCGCACGCGCGCTGGCACTGGGTGCGCGCGCGGCCCTCGATCCCGCGACGGTCGACCTGCGGTCCGAACTGGCGAAGCTGCACGGCGAGGTGCGCTCCTATGGCCGCGTCGGTGTCGGCACCGATGCCTACATCGACGCGGCGGGCGCGCCCAACATCCTCGGCGATGTCATCATGCTGGCGAAATTCCATTCCCGCATGGTGGTTACCGCCGCCTACATGAAGCCGGTCGAGGTCCCGCTCGGGCGCATGCTGACCAGCGAAATGACCATCACCACCGCGATGGGCTATCCCACCGAGATGCCCGAAGTAGTCGCGGCCATGCCCCGGCTGAAGGACAGGATCGCGTCGATGATCAGCCACAAGCTGCCGTTCGAGCGCGTGATCGAGGGGCTCGGCATTGCCGCGACGCCCCAGTCGGCCAAGGTCATGATCGGATTCGGAGACAACCGCTCATGAGCAACGACAGCCAGACCCCGCTCGGCGCCCTCGTCACGGCGGGAGACCAGCAAACCGAGGCGCAGAGGATCACCGACACCATCTTCATGGTGAAGGACATTTCCAATGCTTATCTCGTCACCACGGCCGACGGCGACCTGCTCGTCAATACCGGATTCCTCGGCAATGGCCAGCGCAACAAGTCGCTCTTCGCACCGCACCGCACCGGGCCGCTACGCCGGATCATCGTGACGCAGGCCCATCCCGATCATTACGGCGCCCTGCCGGAACAACGGGAAACCGGCACGCAGGTGATCGCCGGCGCCGGGTTCACGGACACCTGGGATTATTTCAATGAACTGGGCCCCTTCCTGAACCGTCGCTCGGGCAAGCTGTGGGCTTCGATGACGCGGCGCGAGGGTCCGCCGCCGACACCACCCCGGGTCGTTCCGGACATCGAGGTCGCCGATCGCCATGCCTTCGAGCAGGGCGGGCGGCGCATCGAGGTACTCAAGACTCCGGGCGGCGAGACGCTGTGCTCGGTGTTCGTGTGGCTGCCGGACGAGCGCACCGTGTTCACCGGCAACCTCTTCGGGCCGGTCTGGCGGGCGATGCCGAACCTGGTCACGATGCGCGGCGACAAGCCGCGCCTGGTGCGCCCCTACCTGCGCTCCGTGGAACAGGTGCGCGCGCTGGCACCCGAGTTGCTGATCACCGGGCACGGTGAACCCATTCGCGGGGCGGCGACGATCCGCGCCGACCTCGACACCCTGCATGCCGCGGTCTCCTGGATCGAGCGCCAGACCATCGCCGGCATGAACGCCGGCAAGGACGTGCACACGCTGATGCGCGAGATCGTCCTGCCGCAGGAGCTGAAGATCGGCGAATTCCACGGCAAGACACCCTGGGTCGTTCGCGCGATCTGGGAAGAGAACGCCGGCTGGTTCCATTACGACTCGACCACGTCGCTCTATGGCGTACCGAGGTCGAGCGTGGATACCGATCTTGCAGAAATGGCCGGCGGCGTATCGGCGCTGGCGGCTCGCGCCGCGACGAAAACAGCGCAAGGCAAGCCGCTCGAGGCCATCCATCTGCTCGACGTCGCGCTGGGCGCGGAACCCGGCAACAGGGACGCGCTGGCGGTCAAGAAGGACGCCCTGCAGGATCTCCTGGCGGCATCGGGAGGGACCAACCTGAGCGAGACCATGTGGCTGAAGTCTGAAATTTCCGCCACGGAGGCGGCGCTGGCCTCGGCCCAAGCTGAACGATAGCCGGCGCTACGCCTTGCGGCGTCGCGCCGCGGGATCGGCACGCACCGGGAAGCTCCGGTGAATTTCGGCTAGCAGCCTGGGCAACGCGAGCAGATGCGGCCCCAGGATGGGCTTGCCGGTGGTGAGCAGGGCGACCACCAGGTCGCGGTCGGGGTCGGCCCAGGTGAACGTGTTCGACATGCCGACGTGACCGAAGGCGTTGGGGTGGTTCCAGCCGAAGAAGCTGATCGAGTGACTGCCCATCATGAAGCCGTTGCCGTAGCGAACCGGCATGCCGATCATCCGGTCGATCTCCAGCTTCCGCTCCGGAACATGGGTCAGCTTTTCGACCGTCGCGCGGCTGAACACCCGCTTGCCTGCCAGCGAACCGCCATCGAGGAGGCATTGGTACACCCTGGCGGTGTCACGGGCAGTGGCGATCACATTGGCAGAGGGGATCACACCGGCCAGGAAACGCGGATCGTTCGACAGCGCCACCGCCTCGTCCCACGATATGCCGAGCAGCCGGCGCATGAAACGCGACAGGGCCGGAGTCAAGCGCAGCCCGGTCATGATGTTCTGCGCGACACGGTGCGTGTCGGCCGCAGCGACGCCATAGTCGAACCAGCCGAGCCCGAGCGGGCGCTTGACGTCGCGCGCGAGCACCTCGCGCAGGCTCGCACCCGTGAGCTGCCGCACCACGGCGTCCATGACAAAACCGCCGCTGACGGTGTGGTAGGCAGGGGGCCCGCCGGCCTTGCGCACCGGGCGCAGGTCGAGCACGTACTCCAGCACGGCGGCCGGGTCGTCCAGCACGTCGAGGTTCAGCGCCTCGGGGGGCATCACCGGTATCCCGGCCCGGTGGGTCAGGACCTGGTGTAATGTGATCGATCCCTTGCCGTGGCGCTCGAAGCCGGGCAGGTAGGTGGCCACGGGCTCGTCGAGCGACAGCAGGCCATCGCCCTCGAGCTTGTGCATCACGATCGCGGTGACCGCCTTGGCGGCGGAGAACAGATTCACGGGCGTGTCGATGTGCATGGGCACCGCGTCGCGCTGCGGTGCGCGTCCCGGCACGATGCCACGCGCGTGCCCGAGCGCACGGTCCAGCACGACCCGGCCCTCGTGGCGGATACAGAGCTGGATGCCGGGATGCACGCCACTCCGGTAGAGGTCGACGACCCCGGCCCAGATACCTTCCACATCACGCCCCGGCGTCTCGTCTCCGACGTCCGTGACGGCCTCGACATCCTCACCGACAGGAATCGTGCGCGCCGCGGCCCTGGTCAGACGCGAGAAAACGGCATTCAACATGGGATCACCTCGCGCGTTGATGCACCGCAGTTTTCACCGGACATGTCAGCGCGGCTGCATCCGGATCGCTCCGTCCAGCCGGATGGTCTCGCCGTTGACATAAGCGTTGCGAACGATTTCGAGCGCCATGCTCGCATACTCTTCCGCACGCCCCAGCCGCGGCGGGAAGGGCACCATCTTGCCCAGGGCCTCGAGCATCTGCGGGGTGGCGCGCGCCATGGCCGGGGTATGGAAAATGCCCGGCTGGATCGTATTGACGCGGATGCCCTCGCGTGCGAGGTCGCGGGCAATGGTGAGCGTCATGCCAACGATGGCCGCCTTGGCCGCGGAGTAGGCCGCCTGCCCCATCTGCCCTTCGGTGGCCGCAGCCGATGCGGTGTTCACGACCGCACCGCGCTCGCCGTCGATCGGTTCCAGCGTCATCATCCCCGCCGCCGCGCGCGTGATGCAGCGGAAGGTCCCAACCGTGTTCAGCTGCAGCACCCACTCGAACTTGTCGGAGGGAAAAATCCTGATTTCCCCCGTTTCCTTGTCGCGCCGCGCCGTGGGAATCGCATTGCCACCGCCGGCGCAGCAGACCAGCACCCGCTCCTGCCCCTGGGCAGCGCGTGCCCCGGCAAAGGCTTCGTCGACGCTCTCGTCCGAGAGTACGTCGCAACGGCAGAAAACCGCACCGGTCTGCGCCGCGGCCATTTCACCCGTCTCCGGGTTGAGGTCGAAGATCGCGACCCTGGCTCCCGCCGCACGCAAGGCCTTCACGGTCGCCAGGCCAAGGCCCGACGCGCCGCCCGTGACCACCGCGGCAAGTGAGGAATCGATCTTCATGTGTTAGATTCTCTCTCATTGGAACTCGCGCGGCACGCATGGAGGCACGCGCCACATGTCAGCGCGGACTTATATCCCAACCGCCGAACCTATGCAACAACGCTGTTGATCAGTATTATTCTGCGCCACGAGCATAGGGAGGAACGCGTATGACCCAGGTGATGAAAGGCGTGAGAGTGCTCGAGGTGGCGCAGTTCACCTTCGTGCCCGCGGCAGGGGCGATCCTGGCCGACTGGGGCGCGGATGTCATCAAGATCGAGCATCCCGTGCGCGGCGACACGCAGCGTGGTTTCGTCAACATCGGGGGCATCGTGGTCAATCCGCAGCGCAGCCCGTTCGTGGAACACCCGAATCGCGGCAAGCGCAGCGTCGGTGTCGACATTTCGACACCCGAGGGCATGGAAGTGATCTATGAACTCGCCAGGACGGCGGATGTCTTCCTCACGAATTATCTTCCCCACCAGCGCCAGAAGATGAAGTTCGACGTGGAGCATATCCGTGCGGTCAACCCGAACATCATCTATGCCCGCGGCAGTGCCTACGGCGACAAGGGCGCCGAGCGTGACACCGGCGGCTTCGACGGCACGGCCTTCTGGTCGCGCAGCGGCATCGGCTACACCATGTCGCCCGAAGAACTCGGCGGCCCTCTTGCGCAGGCCATCCCGGCGTTCGGCGACTCCATTGGCGGCATGAATATTGCCGGCGGCATCGCCGCGGCGCTGTTCCATCGCGCCCGGACCGGAGAAGCCGTCGAAGTCGATGTCTCCCTGCTCAGCACGGCGTGGTGGGCGTCCGGCACCTCGATCGACATGGGTCTGGATACCGGCACGGTGTTGCGCAACCGCATGCCGCACTCCGGCGGCAACCCGGGCAACCCGCTGGCCGGCAACTACACGACCTCCGACGGCGGCACGATCAACCTGTGCATCCTCACGCCCGGACCGCTCATCCGCGACACCTTTACCCACCTGGGCATCCCTGAAGTGGCCGATGACCCGCGCTTCGCCGACGCCAGGTCGCTGATGCAGCACTGGCAGGAGGCCGGCGAACTCATCGCACAGGCCATTGCGAAGCAACCGTTCGAGTACTGGCGACAGCACCTGAAAACGATGAAGGGCCAGTGGGCACCGGTCCAGAGCCTGCTCGACATCGGCACCGACGAGCAGGCACTGGCGAACGACATGCTGTTCGAAGTGGAAGCAACCGATGGCGGTGCCCCCATCAAACTGGTGCGCGGTCCGGTGCAGTTCAACCACGCGCCGGTGCAGACCACGCGCGCTCCGCAGGCATCGGAACACACTGAAATCGTTCTGATGGAACTGGGAATGGAGTGGGAGCGCATCGAGAAACTGAAAGCGGCAGGCGCAATCGCCTGATACTCATAGCGAGAGACCCATGAAGCCTGGAACAAAACTCAAGAGCGTTGTGTGCGACACGGAGGTGATGGTGATTCGTGCCGGCGACGCCGTTGTGGACTGTGGCGGGAAGCCCATGGCCGAAGAGCGGCCGGCCGAGCGCGCCGCCATCGACCCCGCGTTCGCCGAGGGCACCAGGATGGGCAAGCGCTACGTCGATGCGGCCGGCACCCTCGAACTGCTGTGCGTGAAAGCGGGGCAGGGATCGCTTGCCGTCGGCGGTACGGCGCTGCAGACCAAGGACGCCAAACCACTGCCGTCCTCCGACTGAAGGCCAGCCGATGAACATTTCACTCATCCTGCAGATGGCGGCCGATGCCGATCCCGAGCGCATCGGCCTGGTATGTGACGGGCGCCGATGGTCCTACAGCGCACTCCTGCGCGCTGCCCAAGGCGCGGCGGTGAATATCGCCAACAGCGGTTGCTCGCATGTGGCCCTGCTCGACGAGAGCAGCGAGGCCGCTGCCATCGCGCTGTTCGGCGCCGCTATCGCCGGCGTTCCCTATGTGCCGCTCAACTATCGCCTCGCCGATGCCGACCTTGCCGCCCTGCTGGGTCGGATCGCACCCGCGTGCGTCATTGGCGACGTCGAACGGAGCAACCGGCTGAGCCCCGGGAGCGGCCACGAATGTCTTTCCCGCGCGGACTTCG
Source organism: Gammaproteobacteria bacterium (assembly GCA_016718385.1). Taxonomy (GTDB): domain Bacteria; phylum Pseudomonadota; class Gammaproteobacteria; order Pseudomonadales; family UBA5518; genus UBA5518. The sequence goes on along the minus strand of JADKDK010000001.1, from coordinate 544,115 downwards.
TTGCCGCGGCCGAAGCGGCGGCCGAGGCCGCAACCGGGGAGGAAAAGGAAGGGGAAGGCATCGCGGTACAGATCTTCACGAGTGGCACCACCGCTGCCCCCAAGGCGGCATTGCTGCGCCACTCCAACCTGCTCTCCTACATCCTGGGCACCGTCGAGTTCGGTTCGGCGTCGGAGGACGAAGCAGCCCTGGTTTGCGTGCCGCCTTACCACATCGCCGGTATCGCCGCGCTGCTCAGTTCGATCTATGCGATGCGCCGTATCGCGTTGCTGCCATCCTTCGATCCGGATTCCTGGCTCGCCCTCGCCGGTTCGGAACGCGCCACCAATGCGTTCGTCGTGCCGACCATGCTGGCGCGCATCATCGCGCGCATGGACGAGGGCGCGAGCGCCGACCTGTCCGCATTGCAGGCGATCGCCTACGGTGGCGGGCGCATGCCGCTGGAACTGATCGATCGCGCGCTGGAACTGTTCCCACAGGCGAACTTCACCAACGCCTATGGCCTGACCGAAACGAGTTCCACCATCGCGCTGCTCGGACCGGAAGACCACCGAATCGCCCACGCCTCTACCGATCCCGCGGTGCACTCACGCCTCGGCTCGGTCGGGCGCCCCCTGCCGACGGTGGAGATAGAGATCCGCGACGACGAGGGCCGGCCGCTGCCAACGGGCGAACGCGGCGAGATCTATGTGCGGGGCGAGCAGGTGTCAGGCGAGTACCGTGAGCGCTCGGCCCTCGACGCCGATGGCTGGTTCCCGACCCGCGACGCCGGCTGGCTCGACGAGGACGGCTACCTGTTCCTCGCGGGGCGCGCCGACGATGTCATCGTGCGCGGCGGCGAGAACATCTCCCCCGGCGAGATCGAGGACGTGCTCATGTCGCATCCCGCGATCGCCGACGTGGCGGCGGTCGGCGTGCCTTCCACCGAATGGGGCGAGGCCGTGGGCATTGCCGTCACCATCCGTCCCGGGCACCAGAAGCCCGGCGAGGACGAGTTACGCAAGCTGATCAGGGATCGGCTGCGCTCTTCGCGCGTACCGGAACGAATCGTGATCCTCGATGCCCTGCCCTATAACGAAATGGGCAAGCTGCTGCGCCGCGAGGTTCGCAAGCTGTTGAGCGACTGACGCAGCTACCGCAGCAGTGCAACGAAAGGCCGCGACCGATGTCGCGGCTTTTTCGTCATTCGAAGTCAAAGGACTCGAGCGACTCCGCCATCGCGCACAGGAACCGCGCCGCATCCGCGCCGTTGATGACACGGTGGTCATAGCTCAGGGACAGCGGCAGGAGTTGCCGCAATACCGGCAAACCGGCGGAATCCGGCAGGAAGCGGCCCTGCGTGCGACAGATACCCAGGATCGCAACCTCCGGAGCATTGATCACCGGCGTGAACCCGGTGCCCCCGATATGACCGAGCGAGGACAACGTGAAGCAGCCCCCGGACATCTCGGCCATCGACAGCCCCCTGGTGCGGGCCTTCTCCGAGATATGGGCAATCTCCGCGCTGATCTCGTCGATGGTCTTGCTGTCGCAATCGCGGATCACGGGCACCAGCAGGCCATTCGGCACATCGACAGCGATCCCGATGTGATAGTACTTCTTCAGCGACAAGGACGTGGCGTCAGCGCTCAGTGAACTGTTGAATTGTGGATAGCGCTGCAACGCCGCTACCGAGGCTTTGATCAGGGCCGGCAACAGCGTGCGCCTCTTGTCCGGATGGACCGTGTTCCATTCCTTGCGACGCTGCTCGAAGCCCGTGATGTCGGCGTCGTCGTGATGGGTCACGTGCGGAATCGAGACCCAGTTGCGGTGCATGACGCGAGCCACATGGCTCTGGGTCCTGCTCAAAAGCCGAACCTCGATTTCCCCGTAACGGGAAAAATCCTCGGAAGGCCACGGCAGCATCGCGGCGGGTTTGTCGGTCATTGGTGTGTCTCCCACGATGTTCAGTCGGCGCGTTTCCTGGCAGTTGTTCGCACTTTCGGACCCCGCGGATTCAGCGCAGGCGTTTCCGGCATGGCGAGCTCGGGAAACATCTCCTTGCGCATCGAACCATGCAGGGCAAATCGCAACGCCTCGTCGGAAAAACGCTTCGCCATCGTCTGGCGTTCCTTTGCGCTCTGCACACCGGCGCGCGCCCATACCGGCCACAGGAACACGCCGAACAGCATCACCGCCGCATGGACCTCACGATCGATATCGGGTTGGGCAAGCTCCGACTCCGCGAACCTGTCGATATGGTTCTTGTACAGTCGCCAGAACGGATCGCTTGCGCGCCGGGTGGATCTCAGCATGGTCGCGAGCCAGATACGGCCGAGCTCGGGGTTTTCCATGGCGAAATTCGCGAGATTTTCGCTCAAGGCCCGCGGGTCCAGCGGCTCCTCCTGCACATCGTCCGGCTCGAGGTTGCCAAAAACCTCCTTGCACAGCCGTTCACTCACCCACGTCGTCGTGTCTTTCAACAACTGCTCGCGCGTCTGGAAATGGTGGTAGGCCGTACCGCGGTTTACCCCGGCGACTTTCGCCACCTGGGAGACGCTGAGCCCCTCGGGGCCGTCCCTAGCCAGCAGCTTGGCCGCGACTTCCAGTATCGCCTCGCGGGTGCGCTCCGGATCCCGCCTCGGCTTCTGTGCGATCCTGTCTTCAGTACTTGCCATGAATGCCCCGAGTTTCGATCGTGCCGGCGAACATCAGACGCGCTCGATGATGATGGCCGGAGCCATTCCACCGGCCGCGCACATCGTCACGAGCCCGCGCTTCAGGCCGCGCCGCTCGAGCTCGTCGAGCACGGTACCGATCAGCACGGCGCCCGTCGCGCCAATGGGGTGTCCCAGGGCGATGGCGCCGCCATTCACGTTGACCTTCTCCCGGTCCAGCTTCATGTCCCGGATGAATTTCTCGGCCACGACGGCGAACGCCTCGTTCACTTCCCACAGATCGATGTCGTCGGCCGACAGCCCGGCTCGCGCGAGTACTTTCTTCGCCGCGGGAGCCGGCGCGTTGAGCATCAGGGTCGGATCATCACCCATGTTCGCCGTGGCGATCACGCGCGCGCGCGGCGCCAGGCCGTGCTTGCGCGCATAGTCCGCGGACGCCAGCAGCAGCGCCGCGGCACCGTCGACCACACCGGAGGAATTGCCCGCATGGTGGAAATGCTCGATCTTCAGATCCGGGTAGCGTCGGTTGATGAGCTGGCGGAAGGTGACCCCGTCAGCGCCCGGCGCCATGTCGGCGATCTGGGCGAAGCTCGGTTTCAGCGCCGCGAGTTCCTGCGCCGTGGTCTGCGGGCGCGGGTGCTCATCGCTCGCGAGCACGACCTTGCCCTCCTCATCGATCACGGGGACTATCGATCGGTCGAATCGCCCTTCGCGGATCGCGACCGCGGCACGTCGCTGGCTCTCGAGGGCAAAGGCATCCAGCGTTGCGCGATCGAAACCTTCCATCGATGCGATCGCGTCGGCACACAGGCCCTGGTGCGATTGCGGATGCCGCAACTGCAGTCTGGCATTACCCGAACCGATCCCTCCCGCCGAGCGCAAGCCGGCCGCCATTTCCTGCTGTCCCAGCGCCGTGATCAGCGACATCATTTCGGTGCCGCCGGCGATGAGCAGGTCTTCCATCCCGGACATGATCTGCGCCGCGGCGAGGTTGGTGGCCGTCAGACCACTGCCGCAGAAACGGTCCAGCGTCACGCCGCTCACGCGGATATCGAATCCGGCGTCCAGGGCGGCCATGCGCCCCAGGTCCCCACCCTGCCCGCCCTTCTGCGCGCTGGTTCCCCAGATGACGTCATCGACGTCAGCGGTATTCAAGCCATTGCGCTCCTGCAGCGCTTTGAGGACAGTTGCCGCGAGGTGTTGCGGATGCATGCCCGACAGCGCGCCCTTACCCGGCTTGCCGATACCGCGGGGCGTGCGCACGGCGTCGATGATGAACGCTTCCGACATATCACTCTCCCTCTGCTAGACTGCGGTCGCGCTCGAGCGCCCGGAAAATTTTTTTCATTATATACACGTTCCCCGGCTATTGGTCGACGATGTTGTCTAGTGCGTCGATTCGTGCGAATGACCGGCCGGCGCCTACACTGGTAGCATCCGCAGATCCGTACAAGCCATCCCGGCGGCGATGCCCATGATCAGAGCCAAGACCAAACCATCACGCACAGCCCGCGCGACATCGAGCGAACCGGCGACACAGCGGCGCGGCTACAACAGCCCCGTGCGTCGACAGCAGAGCGCAGAGACACGCGAGCGCATCATCGCCGCCGGCGCCGAGCTCGTGCATGGTTTTCCTGCGTGGGACTGGAAGAACCTGAGCGCCGCCGCGGTCGGCGAGCACGCGGGCATCAGTGAGAGGACGGTCCATCGCTACTTTTCGACCGAACGCCTGCTGCGCGACGCCGTGTTGCAGCGCCTGGTCGAGGAGTCAGGCGTCTCGCTGGATGGATTGGAGCTGGACGACTTCGCGAGCGTCATCGCCCGCATGTTCAGTTACCTGTCATCGTTTGCCGTCGCCCCGTCGCAGGTGAGCGATCCGACCTTTGCATCGATGGATCGACAACGGCGCGAGGCACTGCTGAGCGCGGTCATCAGCGCGACGCCGACGTGGCCGGATCACGACCAGGAGACCGCGGCGGCGGTGCTGGACATCCTGTGGAGCCTTCCGCCCTACGAGCGCATGATCACCAGTTGGGGCTTCGATGCCGGGCGCGCCATCGGCGCCATCACCTGGCTGATCGGCCTGATCGAGGAAGCCATTCGCAACGGTCGCCGCCCCGATCTCGCAGTCAGCGTGCAGCGCTGACTGCGCCCTCGCTCACCCCGCGTTGTTCCCGGGATCCGCTCTCAACGCGTCACGACGGGCAGCGTTTCCCAGCCGCGCACCGTGGACGTCGGCGACAGCTTCGCCTTGTCCCATTCCACGTCCCACTCGGGAAAGCGCTTGAGGACCTCCTCCAGCGCCACGCGCCCTTCGACACGGGTCAGCGCCGCACCGATGCAGGTGTGGATGCCCCACCCGAACGCGAGGTTTGGACGCTTCTCCCGGCGGATATCGAAGCGATCGCCGTCGGGGAAGCGTCGGTGGTCGCGATTGGCCGCCCCGACCAGGAACAGTATGGCGCTGCCCTCGGGCACCTTCTGGCCGTGGAATTCGGTGTCACGCGTGACGTATCGCCCGATGTGCGGCCCCGGCGGCTCGTAACGCAGGATCTCCTCGATGGCGTTGGGGATCAGCGAGTGGTCCGCGGCCAGCTGGCGCCGTTGCTCGGGATGCTCGGCGAGCAGCTTGCCGGTCCAGCCGATCAGCCGATTGGTGGTCTCGTTGCCAGCACCGGCGAGCACATTGCAGAAGATGATCACTTCCTCGCGGGTGAGCCGCCGCCGGGTGCCCGTTTCATCCGTGAACTCGGTGGTCAGCAACTCGGTCATCAGATCGTCCGAGGGATGCTTGATGCGCCAGTCGATGTACTCCTGCATCATGTCGCCGCCGCTGGGGTCGAAATCCTCCATGGGCCGACCCGCCTCGGTGCGCAGGCTCGCATCGGAGCGTTCGCGCACTTCGCCCAGATCCTGTTCCGGGATGCCGAGCATCATGCCGATGACGCGCATCGGCATCTGGGCGCCGAGGTCGGCGACGAAGTCGAACCTTCCGGTGCCGACCAGCGGATCCAGGCAGCGCGCGCAGAACTCGCGGATCTTCGGCTCGAGCGCGTTCATCTTCTTCGGCGTGAATACCCGCGACAACACGCCGCGGTGAACCGTGTGCAGCGGCGGATCCTCGAAGATGAAAACGCCCGATGGCATCTGGACGTTCATCTTGATGATCTCGAGGATCCCGCCACGCGCCGAGCTGAATGTCTCGTTGTCGGACAACCCGGCCTCCACATCGTCGTAGCGGCTGACGGCGTAGAAGTCGTGCGGCTCGTTGTAATAGAGCGGCGCCTCCTCACGCAGGCGCCGATAGACCTGGTACGGATCGAGCGTGATCTCTACCTTGTACGGATCGTAGTAGACACTGTCGTCGCTGCTCATGAGATGCCCCTGCGCATAATTGGCGTCCACTATATGACACCAATTCTGATGCCGGTCAAGGAGCGGGCATCGGATCAGTTCACGCCGGATGTCACGCCCGGTGCCCGCTCAGCCTGGCCGACCCGAAGATGCCCATCTTGACCTTGCCGCTGATGCGGTCGCCGTCCACCGTCAGGTCGTATTTCAGCGTGATCTTCATCGGCTTCTCGACCTTGAGGTCGAACTTCAGGCGGTTGCCCTCCACGGTGCCGGTGAAGCCCTGCTCGCCTTCCGCGCTCCTCAGGTAACCGCTGAGCGACTGGCCCCGGGTTTCGACATGACCCGTCATTTCCTGCGGGCCCATCGGGGTGGAGAGCACCATTTTCCAGTCCCCGTCTACGCCAGCCGGCGCGGACTCCGGAGGCTCGGCCGCCTGCACGCCGGCCGGCGATACCGCGGCGGCGACGGACGGCGACGGCTCGGCGGTACGCTCGAAAACGGTCGTGTCACTGCCGGACTGCGGCTCTTCACGAGGCGCCAGATCGCGCCCCTCGATGACGCCGAGGAGCTTCGCCGGCGTCAAGGGCAACTCCAGGGGCACTTCGCCGAAGGGGGCCAGCGCGTCGGCGATGGCGTTGACCAGCGTCGGCGGGCCGATGATTGCGCCGCCCTCGCCCACACCGCGCATGCCACCCACCGATTTCGACGGCGTGTTGGCATGGACGAACTCGAAGTCCGGAATATCGGCGATCAGGGGCAGCATGTAGTCCTTGTAGGTCGCCGCCTTCGGGTTGCCGCGCGCGTCGAAGGACACCTGCTCCAGCAGCACCATGCCGATGGCCTGGGCCAGGCCACCGGCGATCTGGCCCTCCACCACCGCGGGGTTGATCGGCGTGCCGCAATCTTCCGAGGATATCCAGCGCAGGATTTTCACGAAGCCGGTATCGGCGTCCACCTCGACCACGCAGGCATTGGCGGCACTGGCAAAGGTCATCGGCGGCGGCTGGTAACGGTACTGTGCCTCCAGCCCGGCCTCGAACCCGCTCGGCAGGCGATCCGGCTCGCCGTAGGCCACCTCGGCGATCGCACGCAGCGGACAGGACTTTTGGGGCTCACCCTCGACGTGCACCATGCCGTCCTCGATGCGGATGACCTCGGGGAGCACCTCGTGCAGGTGAGCGGCCAGTCGTTTCACCTTGGCGACCAGCAGTTCCGAGGCCATGATCGCCGCGCCGCCCGCGATCACGCCCTGGCGGCTGCCCGCCGCGCCGGGAGAAAAGCCGCCACGCGAACTGTCGCCCTCGAACACGGTGACGTCCGCGTAGGGCACGCCGATACGATCCGCGAAGATCTGCGCCATCGTGGTTGCCGTGCCGTGACCCTGGGAGTGCGTGCTCAACGTTGCGGTGACCTTGCCGGTCGGCTCGATGCGCACCTGCGCGAGTTCGCCGGTCATCGTGCCGATGCTGCCCGCGGCCCCCGTCGGTTCGATGTAGGCGGCAATGCCGAGCCCGAGGTAGCGACCCTGCCCGCGCGCGGCTTCCTGCTCGCGGCGAAACGCGGCGACGTCGAAGTACGCGAGCAACTTTTCCAGGCACTCGGCGGGCGTGATGTCCTCCAGCGGCAGACCCATGCAGGAGGTCGCGGACTGGTCCGTCAGGGTCACGAGGTTGCGGCGGCGGATCTCGATCGGATCGATGCCGATACGCCGCGCCGCCACATCCAGCGCGGTTTCGCGGATCAGCGATTCCATCGCCCAGGGCCCGCGGTAGGCCGCATAGCCCACGGTGTTCGAATACCAGCCGCGCGTCAGGAAGCCGTAAGCGGGCATCTTGTACGCCGCCCACAGGAACATGTGGACCGCGATATTGCATTCCGAAAGCTGCGGAAAGGCGCCGACGTTGACACTGTAGTCCCCGTGCGAAGCAATCAGCTTGCCCTCGGCATCGAACGCGACCTGCAGCACCATTTCCTGCTCGCGCGCCTGGTTGGCGCCGATCAGGTTCTCGTAGCGGTCCTCGATCCATTTCAGCGGCCGGCCGAATGCCAGCGCGGCGAGGATCACCGCGACTTCCTCCTTCCACGGGTGATTCTTCAGGCCGAAGGCCCCGCCCACGTCCTTGGCGATCACGCGGATGGCGGCCTGCGGCAGGCCGAGCGCCATCGATACCCAGCGCGCCACCAGGTGCGGACTCTGGCAGGTGATGTAGAGCGTCAGTTCCTCAGTGCCGTCGCGCGTGACGACCACGCCACGCGTCTCCATCGGCGACTGCGAGATGCGCTGGTGCACGACCTTGTGGGTGATCAGGTGCGGCGCGCCCTCGAGCAGCGCCTTCAGCTCCTCGTCGACCTCCTCGTCACCCATCTGCGCATTGACGTTGTCCGTCATGCCCGGGTGCACGGGCGCGCCGCGCCGCGCGTCGGCGATGGTGACGACCGGATCTTCCTCCGCGTACTCGATCTCGACCAGCGAGGCCGCATCCTCCGCGATATGGCGGCTGTCGGCGATGACCAGCGCCACCGGCTCGCCGACGTAAGCCACGCGCGCGTTGGCCAGCGGCGTGGTCTCCACGTCCTGCGGCGCGAAATAAAAGCTGATCATGTTGACGTTGAAGCGAGCCAGGTCCGCCTGCGTATAGATCGCATGCACACCGGGGATGTCGCGCGCCACGACGGTGTCGATCGAGAGAATCCTGCCGCGCGCAACGGGACTGCGCGCGAAGGCGACGTGCAGCATCCCGGGCAGCGCGATGTCGTCGACGAACTGGCCCCGGCCGGTCAGCAGGCGCGGGTCTTCCTTGCGCCGCACGCGCTGGCCGATGTAGCGCCCCGTGATCATCCCGGGGGCGCTCATGAGGCGTCTCCGGCGGCGGCGGCGCCAGCCAGCTTCCTCGCCGCGCGGCGCATTCCCTGGTAACCCGTGCAGCGGCAGACGTGGCCGGACAGCGCCCCGAGGAGCTGCTCCTCGCCGGGCTCCTGCCCGTCGCTGGTGAGCGCGGCAAGCGTCATCACCACGCCGGGCGTGCAGAAGCCGCATTGCAGCGCGTGCTCGTCGAGCAGGGCCTGCTGCACCGGGTGCAGGGTACCGTCGGGCGCGGCGAGCCCCTCCACGGTCGTGACCTGCGCGCCATCGGCCTGCACGGCCAGCATCAGGCAGCTGCGCACGGCCTGGCCATCGACGATCACCGTGCAGGCGCCGCAGACGCCGTGTTCGCAGCCCAGGTGCACGCCGGTGTAGCCGGCATCATCGCGCAGGAAGTCGGCGAGCGAGACGCGCGCCTCGACTTCGCCGGCACAGCGCAGGCCGTTGAGACTCATCTCGATATGGTGCGTGCTCATGCGGCCTCCCCGATGTGCAGTGCCTCGCGCAACGTGCCGGCAAAAATGCGCTTGCCGACCGTACGGCGGTAGTCGGCGCTGGCGCGCAGATCATCGAAGGGCGCGGTGTCGGCAACGGCGCGCTCGGCGACACCCCGCGCGTCTATCGCGGCGGGCAGCTGGCCGAGCAGCATCTGTTCGGCGGCCTGCGCGCGGATCGGCGTCGGCCCCATGCCGAACCACGCGATCCCGGCCCGGGCGATCCTGCCGCCCTCGAGGGCCAGCGCGCCGACCATGCCGACCAGCGCGAAGTCACCGGGGCGCTGCGCCAGCTCGCGAAACAGCGTGACGTGGCCCGGTGGCCAGTCGGGAAACGTGATGCCCGTCACCAGCTCGTCGGCTTCGAGCGTGGTCATGTAGGGGCCGAGATAGAATTCCCCGGCCGGGATCCGGCGCGTGCCCCGCGTCGAGCGCGCCTCGATCGTCGCGCCCAGCGCCACCGCGGCGGCGGGCAGCTCCGCCGCCGGCTCGCCGAGCGCGATCGAGCCGCCGACCGTGCCGCGGTTGCGCGTCTGGTGATGCCCGACGTGGCGTACCGCCTGCACCAGCACCGGGAGATCGCGCGCCAGCACCTCGCTGGCGATCAGTTCGCATTGTCGCGTGACCGGCCCGATGCGCGTGCAGCCATCGGCGCGACGGATGCCCTGCAGTTCCGCGATCCGGGTGATGTCAACGACGATGAATGGCTGGCTCATGCGCAGGTTGAGCAGCGGCATCAGCGTCTGCCCGCCGGCCAGCACGGTCGCGCCGCCGCCGGCTTGCGCGAGCACGGTGCAGGCTTCATCGATGGTGCCCGGAGCCACATAGTCGAAGGGAGCGGGCTTCATTCCTTCGCGTCCTGTTTCGCGTTGGCGATCAGTCGCCGCAACAGGGCGTTGTCGAGCACGAGCACCGGCGCCGCCGCGCGCCGCCCATATTCGAACGCGGCACTGGCCACCACGATCAGCAGCAGACCGATGGACAGCCCGGCCCAGTCGGAGCCACCGGCGCCCTGCCCCCGGCCGACGAGAAAGCCCACGAGCGCCGCAACGACCGTCGCCAGTATCCAGGCCACGGGCAAGCCCCCGGCGGGTGCGGCCACCGCAGCCGTGGGCAGCGCCGGTACGGAAACCGGGGCGACTTGCGGTGCCAGCGGCGGCACGGATATCGCCTCCGCGCCGACGATTTCACCGAAGCGGCTGAAGAACTTGCCCGCCAGCTGCTTCGCGGTGGCGTCGATGATCGGGCCGCCGAGCTGGGCCATGCGCCCCCCCACCTGGGCCTGTACTTCATAGGGGATGAGCGTACCGCCGGCATCCTCGTTCAGACGCACTTTCGCGCTGCCCTTGACCGAGCCAGCAATGCCGCCGTTGCCATCCAGGATGAGCGTGTAACCGTAGGGCGGATCGAGATCAGCCAGCGATACCGCGCCCTTGAAGCGCGCGCCGATCGGGCCGACCTTCACCTCCACCGTCGCGGTGAAGCGATCATCCGCCACCTTTTCCAGGCTCTGGCAGCCCGGGATGCTGGCGCGCAGGATCCCGGGGTCGTTCAACGCTTCCCAGACTCGCGCACGCGGGGCAGCAATGCGCTGCTCTCCAGCCATGTTCATATCGATCGATCCTCGGACAATTGAGAAAACTCTCCCGTCACGAACGCGGGATTCCGCCCTGCTCGCCGGGATTGCGCGTGCCGAGCGATTCGCGGGCAGCGGCGCGGATGGCGGCTTGCAGGCTGTTCACCTGCGCGCGGCTGAGCATCGGGAAAGCCGGCATGCCGCGTGGCGCCAGGCTGCCATCGTGCAGCACGCTCCACAGGCTTTCCGCGGACAGGGCGAGCCGTGACTCCCGCAGATCCGGCCCCGGCGATCCCGCGCCGACCAGGTCCGCGCCGTGGCAGGCGATGCACATGACCGACAGCGCGCGGCCCTCGGCCACGACCTTCTCGTCCAGCATCAGCGAGGGATCGTCCACGGCGTTCACGGTGAAATCACGCGGGACGGACGGCGGCAGGCTGTCGCGGCCATCCAGTGCGAAGCTCAGCAGCCGACGGGGCTGCGCGCCGTATTTCCAGCCGGCGTTCAGCACGCCGGACAACGCCGCCGTCGTGCCGCCATAGCCGACCAGCACGGCGACATATTGCGTGTCGCCGACCGCGTAGCTGATCGGCGCGCCGACGATGCCGAGCCCCGCGTCGAAACGCCACAAGCGGCGGCCGTCGCTGGCGTCATAGGCGCTGAACCAGCCATCGCCCGCGCCGTGGAACACGAGGTTCCCGGCGGTGCTCAGCGTGCCGCCGTTCCAGATCGTTTCCAGCGGCACCTTCCAGCGCTGGCGCTGCGCCACCGGATCCCAGGCCAGCACCGCGCCGGTCCCGTCTTCGGCATCGGCCTTGTGGTAGTTCACCGTCATCCCGCCGAAGCTGAACTCGCCCGGCTTCACGTTGGTGGAATAGCGCGCACCGAGATGCATGTAGGGGATGTAGACCAGCCCGGTGCGCGGGTTGTACGACATGTCCTGCCAGTTGTGCGTGCCCAGCATGCTCGGCCAGATGATCGTCTCGCCGGTTTCATAGCGGATGTCCGGCGCCTCGACGGGGCGGCCCGTCGCGAGGTCGATGCGCTCGGCCCAGGTGACCTTGCCGGTCTTTTCCGCCGAGATCAGCTTGCCCGTCTCGCGATCGATCACATAGAAAAAGCCGTTGGTGGGCGCCTGCATCAGTACCTTGCGCGGGCGCCCGTCGATCGTCACCGTGGCGGTGATCATGTTGGCGGTGGCCTTGTAGTCCCAGGATTCGCCGGGATTGACCTGGTAGTGCCAGACATATTTGCCGGTATCGGCGTCGAGCGCGACGATCGAGGCGAGGAACAGGTTGTCGCCGCCGCCGGGGCTGCGCACGCGCGGGTTGTAGGGGCCGCCGTTGCCCGTGCCGAGATAGATGCGGTTCAACTCCGGATCGAAGGTGATCCCGTTCCACACCGTGCCGCCGCCACCGCCGACTTTCCAGTATTCGCCGCCCCAGGTCTTCGCCGCCATTTCCATGGCCGCATCGCCCGCGTTGTCCTCGGGCTTGCCGGGGGTGGTATGGAAGCGCCAGAGCTGCTTGCCCGTGGACTGCTCATAGGCGGTGACAAAGCCGCGCTGGGCCGCATCCGCGCCGCCGTTGCCGATGATCACCTTGCCGTTGAAGGTGCGCGGCGCGCCCGTGATCGAATGAAAGGTGTTCGCAGGCAGGGTGTCGACCGTCCACTGCGGCTTGCCGGTCTTCGCGTCGAGCGCCACCAGCCTGCCGTCGAGCGTGCCGATGAACACCCGGCCATTGTCGTAGGCAACGCCGCGATGCACCGGCATGCCCTGTCCCTGCTTGGCCGGCGCGACGCGCCAGATCTCGGGATCGTATTTCCACAGCAGCTTTCCGCTAGAGCCGTCGACGGCATAGACCCCCGAATAGCTGCCGGAGAAATAGAGCGCGCCGTCCACCGCCAGCGGAGTTGCTTCCAGCGTGACCTCGCCCGGAAGGTCCATCGACCAGGCAAGGCCCAGGCTCTCGATGTTACGGCTGTTGATCGCCTCGAGCCGGCTGTAGCCGCTCTCGTCGACTCCGCCGCCATGGTTGGCCCAGTTCGCGGCGGCGCCAGCGTTGGCCGGATATTCGCCCGGCGTCCCCGCGAGGACCGCAACATTCAACCCTGCCAGGACACCCGAGAGCACCAGTGCGATCACTCTGCGCGGTTTCATGTCGGCTGTGCTCTCTTTTCGTTACGTGGGATGCAAACGGTTGCCCCGCGATTGTAGGAACCCGGCTCCCGAGTGTCACTCGTCTGACACGAATTTAATTGCGCGTGCAGTCCGCCGGTGACGTCCGCGATACGGATGATTGTTGCAGGAAGCAATCAATATTGGACACCGCGACGAAGCTGGTACGACGAGGGTGCCGTGGTCATCGCCAGAAAAAAACGGCCGGACGAGAGCAGCAACGCTGTCCCGCCCGGCCGCAGCACCGGTCGCTCGCTCAGAAGCTGTAGCGAACCGATGCTCCGTAGGTGCGGGGCGGGCCGTAGTTCGCGGCTGCCCAGCCCAGGCTATCCGGCACGTTCAATCCGCCGGTGACATACTCCTCGTCGGCCGCGTTGTTGACGAAGGCCGCGAGATCGAAGCTCGAACCCATGACCCCGAGCCAGTCGACGCGGAAATTCCAGATCGCGTAGTCGTCTATGACCGTCGACGCCAGTGCCTCGTCGAGGTTCGCCTGGCTCCAGCCGAGCGTGTCCCAGCGCCACGCGTCGGCGCTCGCTTCGGTATCGTCCTGCCAGTAGACGCTGCCCATCAACGACACTTCGCCGACCGACGCGTCCAGCGGCAGCGTGTACTGGAGCGACGTCGTCAGCGAGTGCTCCGCGATGTAGACGAAGGGCGATTCGGTGTAGTCGATGACCACGCCGGGCGCGATCGCGCGATCCCACTCCTTGTACTCGGCGTCCACATAGGCGTACGCGACTGATATCTGCAGGGATTCAGTCGGGGCGATCAGCACGTCGAAATCGACACCCTGGATCTCGGCCTCGGCGGCATTGGTGGTGAACGTCTCGAACGCCCCGGTATCCGGGTTGTTGCCCGAGACGGTCTTCTGGATGTCGTCGTACTGCTGCAGGTAGATCGCCAGGTTGGTGCGCATCGAGGCGATCTCGCCCAGCTGCCAGTCGGTCTTGTGACCGAGCTCGTAGTTGATGACGGTTTCCTCCTCGAAGGGCTGCAGCGTGAAGTTGTTCGTGCCTCGCCCGTTGAAGCCGCCCGTGCGATAGCCCGTCGCGATGCTGCCGTAGATCAGCATGTCCTCGGTCGGCGAATAGTTGAGGGCCGTGCGCCAGGTCGCCCTGTCGAAATCCTCGTCCACCTCGCGCTCGCACGCATTGTCCGGAAGCAGCACGCCGTTTTCGTCGCGCATTGCGCAGCCGTAGCGCAATGTCGTGGTATCCAGCGCGAAATTCGTCGCCTTGAGCGTGCGCTGGTCCCAACTCTGGCGCGCACCCAGGGTGAGCGACCACTGTTCGTTGAGCGTGTAGGTTCCCTCGCCGAACAGCGCGTAAGCCTCGTTCTCGACATCGCCCGCCGGCGAATCCTGGTACCAGCCGCTCTGGGCCGCCAGCCAGGGAAGCGCCAGCTGGGGGATCGGTGACGGTCCCGTGGGCCAGGCCGGGTTCGCGCCCAGGTTCTGTTGCGGGAAGGTCTGCGAACCCTCCATGCTCATCCAGTACGCGCCGACGATCCACTCCAGCTTGTCATCGAACGCACTTCCGAGGAGCTGCAGTTCATCGGAGAACTGCTCTGCCTCGATGTTCCCGAGCGGCGGGTTCAAGGTCACCGGCTCGGTGATCGAGGTCCGCGCCCCGATCATCGGCAGCGCCGTGCCATCGACATCGCTGCTGAACACATAATCCAGGTCGCGGTAGCCGAAGACGTTCTTGATGCGCAGATCGTCCGTCAACTCGAACTCGGTGGTGTTGGCCGCGAACCAGTTCTCGATTTCTTCGGTTGCATCTACATCCGTTTCAATCTCGGTCCAGTCACGCCCACGCTGGCGCTCCAGCGCCGCATCGACGTTCTTCCCGACAGGCGTTCCGAACAAACCGTTGAGCCGGCCGTTGTGGACAACGTCGAACAGCTGTCCCAGGCCGGCGCTGGAGTTGAACGCCTGGGGGGCGGACACACGAGCCAGCATCTCGTTCTCGTCGTAGCCGATCGTCGTGAGGTTCGAGAAGCGGTCGTTCGGCGTGAAGCGCGCCGTGAGCCGCAGGCCGTAGGAATTCTCGTCCCAGAACTTGTCGTCACCCCGCAACGCGTTGTCCGCCACGTTGCTCTGGTAGCCGTCGCGATCGACGCTGCGCCCCGCGAGGCGGAATTTGAGCGTGTCGCTCGCCGGCAGATCCACGGCGCCCTCGAAATGGTAGAGGTTGTAGTCACCGATCTTCGCCTCGGCGTAGCCGCCCAACTCCTCGCCCGGCCTCTGCGGCGTCAGCAGCATCGCGCCACCTGTGCTGTTGCGCCCGAACAGCGTTCCCTGGGGCCCCTTGAGCACCTGCACGTTCGAGAGGTCGTACATCGCCAGGTTCGTGCCCTGGGTGGGGGTGAGAACCACCTCGGCGAAATACAGCGGCACCGCGGGGTCCACCGTCATCGTCACTTCCGAGGGCCGCTGGCCGCGCAGCACCACGATGGGAACGTTGGTGCTGGTGCCCCCCGTGGATACGCCCATGGCCGGCACGTGCGTGGCGAGATCAGCCAGTTCCGTGATGTTCTGCTGACGCAGGAAGTCGGCGCTCATCGCCGTGATCGCGATCGGCACGTCCTGCAGGCTCTCCTCGCGCCGACGCGCCGTGACGAGGACTTCCTCCAGTTCGACCATATGCCTCCCGCTGTCCTGCGCCGATACATTCGGGACCATGCCCGCCGAGGCGACGGCGAGCGCGAGCGCCGTCCATTGCAGGCCCGCGCCTGCCCGACCGGCTCGCGCGCGTTCACGCTCAGCTCTCATCGATTTTGTTTGGGTCATGTAATTCGCTCCTGCGCGAGTTTGTGTTGTTAATCTCAGACAAAGAACACTGTGCCGGATGGCCACCCCGAACCCAAATCAACAGCGTTGATCAGTTTGGACGAACTCGATGCTATCTCATTCACGTACGCAGGGCAATCTGTGGCAACCCGGTGCCCGCCCTGAACGGCATTGCGAGCCTTGTACACCCAAACCCTGCCCGCGTCGATCGGCCTCACCGCCCGCAATCCTTCCCGGCAGCCCGGGGGTCATCGCGCCGATTCGCGGCGAGTGCATCCGCTCGGGCAACCGCCTCAGGGCGCGTAACCGAGAATCGCCTTGATCTCCAGATACTCGTGGAAGCCGAATTCGCCCCACTCGCGCCCGTTGCCGCTCCTCTTGTAACCGCCGAAGGGCGCATTGAAATCGAAGCCGTTGTTGATCCCGACCGACCCCGCCCGCATCCTGCGGGCCACCGCGCGGGCCGTCTCCAGATTCGCGCCCGCGACATTGCCGGCAAGGCCAAAATCCGAGTCGTTGGCGATTTCGATGGCGTGATCCACACTGTCGTAACCAATGATCACGAGCACCGGCCCGAAGATTTCCTCGCGGGCAATGACCATGTCGTTGGTGACATTGGCGAAAACCGTGGGCTTGACGTAAAAGCCCTTGTCACAACCGTCCGGACGCCCGGTGCCACCGGCAACCAGCGTGGCGCCTTCCTCGATGCCCTTGCCGATGTACTCCTGGATCGAATTGAACTGGGCTTTCGAGACCACCGGACCCATGGCGACATCGCCGCCGGGATCGCCCACGGTTACGGATGCCGCCGCTTCGCGGGCGACCGCCATGGCTTCGTCCATGCGCGATTGCGGCACGAGCATGCGCGAGGTGGCGCTGCAGGTCTGTCCGGCATTGACCATCATGCCGGTGACGCCCTTGGCCACATTCCCGGCCAGATCCGCGTCATCGAGCACGATGTTCGCGCTCTTGCCCCCGAGCTCCTGGCACACGCGCTTGACGGTGGGCGCCGCGTTTATCGCGACCTGCACGCCCGCCGACTCCGAGCCGGTGATCGAGATCATGTCGATGTCCGGGTGAATGGACATCGCCGTACCCACCACGGAGCCTTTGCCCTGGATGAGGTTGAACACGCCGGCCGGAACGCCTGCGGCGTCAAAGATCTCGGCGAGGATATGCGCGGAGAAATGCGACTCCTGCGAAGGCTTCAGCACGATGGTGCAGCCCGTCGCCAGCGCCGGGAAAACCTTGACCGTGACCTGGTTGATGGGCCAGTTCCACGGCGTGATCATGCCGCAGACACCGATCGGCTCCTTGACGATCAGCGTCGCGCCGCGCTGCTCCTCGAACCTGAATGTCTTCAGCACGTCGATGGCCGTCGTGAGATGGCCAAGCCCGAGCCCGATATGAAAACCGCCGGCGAGTCCTTTCGGGGCGCCCATCTCTTCGGTGACCGCCGCGCCGAGGTCGGCGGAACGCTTCTGATATTCGACGAGGATGCGCTCGAGGACCTCGAGGCGCTCCTCGCGGCTGCTCCGCGACCAGCTGGCGAAGGCCTGGCGGGCAGCCTTGACCGCCCTGTCCACATCCGCGCCCGTACCGAGCGCGATCCTTCCGGAAATCTCCTCGGTAGCCGGGTTCACGGTATTCACCGTCGTAAACTCGATCGGCTCGACCCATTGGCCGTCAATGTAGAACTCGAGATATTCACGCATGGATCGATTCCCCGTTTGTTGGCAACGTGCATTCACTTCTTGAGCAGGCGCGGCGCTCCCATGCCCATGTACCTCGACAGGTGGCGATGGAAGTTGGTGACCTTGCGCTCCTGGTGCGGGTTGGGCAGGGTGCCGCGGAAGCCGCGGGATTTCATGCCCCTCTGGACCCATTCCATGTTCGAGAAGTCCTGTGCCAGCACCGAACCCCACTTCTCCGCCGTCGGCTCCGCATAGACCCACTCGGTTTTGGGCTCCTGGCCCTCCGGGAAGCGCTCGAGTGCGTAGGATTCGAAGATGCACTTGTTGGGATCGTCGCCATAGGGACGGGCGCGGTAACACAGGGCGAAGGTCACGCCCTGCAGGATCGTCTGGTTGGGAAACAGGCTCCACGCGAGGCCCGCCTCGGACATCTGCGCCGGCGTGATGTCCGGCCAGATCACGCCGCGCGCCGCATCGTCGGCCCTGGCGGAGGCGAGCCAGTGCTTGACCACGTCCGGGCCCGAAGTCCCTTCGGGCAGCTCGTCGACCAGGCGCCTGGCCGCATTGACCAGCGTTTCGGTCGAAGCGGCGTAATTCACCGTCTCGTAGTTCTCGCGCGCCAGCTCGTAGGTGGAGACGCGCGGATCCGTGCCCTTGCCGCCGCCGGCGCGCGTGACCGAGGTGCCGCCTGCCTTCCTGAGCGCGGGATCGCGCTCGTCGAAACCGCTGACGCCGTGCAGGCCGTAGGCTTTGCTGTAGGCGTAGAACTCGCCGTATTTCAGCAGCTGCGTATGCGTGCCCGCCACGTGATAGGGCTCCATGAACGCTTCGATGGCCGTCTTCCAGTTGCTGGGGTAGATCACCCACTGACGCCACTTGTAGCGCATCTTCTCGAATTCGAAGGGCTGGAGGATACGGGCCACGTCTCCGAGAAAGTCAATGAGCGGCTCGCAGTCGGGATCCATGTTGATGTAGATCCAGCCGCCCCAGGTATCGACATTCAGCTCGGAGAGACAGGTGCGCTCGGCTGTCAGGGCGCCCTTCCAGTCTTCCTTGTCGAGAATATGGGTGTTCTGGCCCTCGAGATCGTAGGTCCAGCCATGGAAGCCGCACACGAATTTCTGTTTCCTGCCCCGGACGCAGTTCACGTCGTCGGGCGTGTTGACGAGCTGGCGGCCGCGGTGGGGGCACACGTTGTAATAGGCCTTCAACGTATCGGGCCCGGTGCGCACGATGACGACCGATTCGTCCATGATGTTGTAGGTGATGAAATTGCCCGGCTCGGGAATATCCTCCAGACGACCGGCCATCTGCCAGACTTTTGGCCACAGCAGATCACGCTCGGCCCTGGCGTATTCCGGCGAGACGAATGCGTCGACCGGATAGCTCAGCGGCTCCGCCAGATCCTCGGCGGTGATTTCGATCTTGTCTTCGACTCCGAGTACGCCTTTCTTGTTCATGACATACACCTGCACTGAAAATGAAAACGTGGAGAGTGAGCGCGAAAGTCCGCGCTATCGTTGTCCGGAATCGAGGACAAGGCCCGCCAGATCGCCCTCGTCTCGCCAGTCCTGCAGCGCGCCGGGGATCTCGACGCTGGCAGGCGTCCTGGTCGGCTCGCGCTTCATATCATCTCCGTGGCACGGCATTGCACACGGACTATAAATCAACACCGTTGCTCAGTAAATGCGGCGATGGCGCAGGGGACGGCTGCGGCGGGAAGGAGGCGGCGCCCTGGCGCGCCGGGACCGGCCTCAGTCGAGGTGCGCGTGATGCAGCTGCTGGCGGTCGAAACGGCTGTGCTCCTGCTGCCAGGAAGATGGCCCGGCGGCCTTGCGCACCTGCACTGCCGTCACCTTGTATTCGGGGCAATTCGTGGCCCAGTCCGAGTTTTCGGTGGTGATGACATTGGCCCCGGACAGGGGGTGATGGAATGTCGTGTAAACGACGCCGGGCTGCATGCGCTCGCTCGAGCGTGCGCGCAGCGTAGTCTCGCCCACCCGGCTCGTGATCGCGACCAGGTCACCGTCACGGATACCGCGCTCCTCGGCATCATGCGGGTGGATCTCGAGCAGATCCTCCTGGTGCCAGGCATTGTTGGCCGTGCGCCGCGTCTGCGCGCCGACGTTGTACTGCGACAGGATGCGCCCGGTGGTCAGCAACAGCGGGAAGCGCGGCGTGACCTTCTCCTCGGTCGCCACGTACTCGGTCACCACGAACAGCCCCTTGCCGCGCGTGAACCCCTCGACGTGCATCACCGGCGTGCCGTGCGGCGCCAACTCGTTGCACGGCCACTGGATCGAGCCTTCCTGGTCGAGGCGCTCATAGCTCACGCCGTGGAATGACGGCGTCAGCGCAGCGATCTCCGCCATGATTTGCGCGGGATGGACATAGGACATCGGGTAACCGAGCGCGGTCGATAGCGCCATCGTGACCTCCCAGTCGGCCTTGCCCCCCAGCGGCGCCATCACCCGGCGCACGCGGGAAATCCGCCGCTCGGCGTTGGTGAAGGTGCCATCCTTCTCCAGGAACGAGGAACCCGGCAGGAACACGTGGGCAAACCTGGCGGTCTCGTTGAGGAAGATGTCCTGCACGATCAGGCAGTCGAGGTTGCGCAGCGCCGCCTCGACGTGCTGCGTGTTGGGATCCGACTGCGCGATGTCCTCGCCCTGGCAGTACAGCGCCCTGAAATTGCCGGCCACCGCCTCGTCGAGCATGTTCGGGATGCGGTATCCCGCAACCGGGTCCAGCTCGACCTGCCACGCACGTTCGAAGCTCGCGCGCACCGCCTCGTCCTTGACCGACCGGTAGCCGGGCAGCTCGTGCGGGAAGGAGCCCATGTCGCAGGAGCCCTGCACGTTGTTCTGCCCGCGCAGCGGGTTCACGCCCACGCCTTCGCGGCCGATGTTGCCGGTCAGCATCGCGAGGTTGGCGATGCCCATGACCATCGTGGAGCCCTGGCTATGCTCGGTCACGCCGAGCCCGTAGTAGATTGCGCCGTTGCCGCCGGTGGCGTAGAGCCGCGCCGAGGCGCGCAGCTCTGCGGGATCGATGCCGGTCGCCTGCGCCACCTGCTCGGGGGCATGGCGCGGATCGCGGATGAATTCGAGCCACTCCTGGAAGGAGGCCTGATCGCAGCGCCGGGCGATGAACTCACGGTCCTCGAGACCCTCGCTCACGATCACGTGCGCCATCGCGTTGATGAAGGCCACGTTGGTGCCCGGGCACAGCGGCAGGTGGTGATCGGCGTGCACGTGCGGCGACTTCACCAGGTCGATGCGGCGCGGGTCCACGACGATCAGCCGCGCGCCCTGGCGCAGGCGCCGCTTCAGGCGCGAGGCGAACACCGGGTGGCCGTCGGTCGGGTTGGCGCCGATCACCATCACGACGTCGGCCTTGTCCACCGAGTCGAAGTCCTGCGTGCCGGCCGATTCGCCGAGCGTGGCCTTCAGCCCGTAGCCCGTCGGCGAGTGGCACACGCGCGCGCAGGTGTCGATATTGTTGTTGCCGAAGGCCGTACGCACCATCTTCTGCACCAGGTAGGTCTCCTCGTTGGTGCAGCGCGAGGAGTTGATGGCACCGATGCTCTTGCGCCCGTAGGTCTGCTGCACCTCGCGCAGGCGCCGGGCGGCGAAGGCGATCGCCTCCTCCCACGAGACCGTGCGCCACGGCTCGGCGATGGACTCGCGGATCATCGGCGTGGTGATGCGGTCCGGGTGCGTCGCGTAGCCGAAGGCGAAGCGCCCCTTGACGCAGCTGTGGCCGCGGTTCGCGCCGCCGTCCTTCCATGGCACCATGGTGACGACCTTGTCGCCCTTCATCCGGGCCTCGAAGGCACAGCCCACGCCGCAGTAGGCGCAGGTGGTCAGCACCGAGTGCTCCGGCTGGCCGTGCTCGACGATGCTGTTCTCCACCAGGGTGGCCGTGGGGCAGTGCTGCACGCAGGCCCCGCAGGACACGCACTCGGAATCCATGAACGGCTGGCTCTGGCCGGGCGATACCTTCGAATCGAAACCACGGCCCGCGATGGTCAGCGCGAAGGTGCCCTGCACGTCCTCGCAGGCACGCACGCAGCGCGAGCAGACGATGCACCTGGCTGGATCGAACGTGAAGTAGGGATTCGAGGTGTCCTTTTGCGCGTCGAGATGGTTCCTGCCGGCGTAACCGTAACGCACCTCGCGCAAGCCCACCGCACCCGCCATGTCCTGCAGCTCGCAGTTGCCGTTGGCCGGGCAGCTCAGGCAGTCGAGCGGATGGTCGGAGATGTAGAGCTCCATCACGTTGCGCCGCAGCCGCGCCAGCTTGCCGTTCTGCGTCGTGACCGCCATGCCTTCCTCCACCGGCGTGGTGCAGGAGGCCGGGTAGCCCTTGCGCCCGGCGATTTCCACCAGGCACAGGCGGCAGGAGCCGAAGGCATCGAGTGCATCGGTGGCGCAGAGCTTCGGAATGTTGATGCCCGCAAGCGCGGCCGCGCGCAGCACCGAGGTGCCCTTGGGCACCGAGACCTCCCGGCCGTCGATGCTGAGGCTCACCTGCTGCAGCGTGGCGTATTCCACGCTGTATTCCGGCACCGGCGCCGGGGTGCCGTGATCCCGGCGGGTGCCCTGCGTCGCGGGGTCGTAGATCCACAGCATCATGCACTCTCCCGGGTACCGGACGATTCCCCCAGAACGCCGAAGTCCTCGGGGAAATGCCCCAGCGCGCTCAACACCGGATAGGGCGTCATGCCGCCCATGGCACAGAGGGAACCGTCCGTCATCGTCTCGCAGAGCTCCTGCAGCAGAACGAGGTTGGCGTCGACATCGCTGCCCGCGGCAATCCGGTCGATCACCTCCACGCCGCGGGTGCTGCCGATGCGACAGGGCGTGCATTTGCCGCAGGACTCCTCGGCGCAGAAGGCCATGGCGAAACGCGCCTGCTCGCGCATGTTCACGGTGTCATCGAAAGCCACGATGCCGCCGTGCCCCACCATCGCCCCGACGGCCGCGAAAGCCTCGTAGTCCATGGGCGTATCCCAGTGTGCCTCGGGCAGATAGGCGCCGAGCGGTCCGCCCACCTGCACTGCGCGCAGCGGCCTGCCGCTGCGCGTGCCGGCGCCGAAATCGAACAGCAACTCGCGCAGCGTGCTGCCGAAGGCGAGTTCCACCAGCCCGCCGCGTGCGATGTTGCCCGCGAGCTGGAACGCCAGCGTGCCGCGCGAACGGCCGACGCCGAAGTCACGGTAGAACGGCGCGCCGCGGGCGAGAATCACGGGCACCGTGGCGAGCGAGATCACGTTGTTGACCACCGTCGGCTGGCCGAACAGCCCGGCGATGGCCGGCAGCGGCGGCTTGGCCCGCACCACGCCGCGCTTGCCCTCCAGGCTTTCCAGCAGCGAGGTCTCCTCGCCGCAGATATAGGCCCCGGCGCCGAGGCGCAGTTCCAGCTCGAAACAATGCGCGGAACCGCAGATGCGCTCGCCCAGGTATCCCGCTGCGCGCACGGCGGCGATGGCCTGCAGCAGCATCCGCCCGGCCCGCGGGTACTCCTCGCGCAGATAGATGTAGCCGCGGGTCGCGCCAACCGCCAGGCCGGCGATGATCATGCCCTCGATCAGGCTCATCGGGTCGCCTTCCATCAGCATGCGATCCGCAAACGTGCCGGAATCGCCCTCGTCGGCATTGCAGACGATGTACTTGTGCTCCCCGGGCGCGTTCAGCACGGTCCGCCACTTGATGCCCGTCGGGAACGCGGCGCCGCCGCGTCCGCGCAGCCCCGACTCGGTGACCTCGTCGACGATCTCGCGCGGTGACATGCCGAGCGCGCGCTCTAGCCCCGCGAAGCCGCCGTGCGCGCGATAGCTCGCCACCGACACCGGGTCGACCACGCCCTGGCGCGCGAAGGTCAGTCGCTGCTGCTGCTTCAGGAACGGGATCTCGTCCACCACGCCCAGGCACAGCGCGGAGCGCGTGCTGGCGCTCAGCATTCCCTCCTCCAGCAGGCGGGGGATGTCGTCCGGCCGTACCGGTCCGTAGGCGATGCGCTGACCCCCGGCCTCGACCTCCAGCAGGGGTTCGAGCCAGAACGCTCCGCGCGAGCCGTTGCGCACGATGTCCACCGGGTGATCGCGACATTCCCGTGCCAGCCGCTCGGCCACCCGGTCGGCGCCGAGGGAAACGGCGCCGGTGTCGCAGGGCACATAAACCGTGACTCGCGACATCTCAGCGCACCTCGATGACCTGGATGCGCAGATCTTCCAGCAGCGCCGCCAGCACGCGCGCATCCACCATCCCGTGAATCTCGTCGTCGATGCGGATGGCCGGCGAGCAGGCGCAGTTGCCGAGGCAGTACACCGGCTCCAGCGTGATGCAGCGATCGGCCGTGGTCTGGTGGAAATCGATGCCCAGCAACGCTTTCGCTTCGGTCTCCAGCACGCGCGCGCCGACCGCCTGGCAGGACTCGGCACGGCAGATCTGCACCCTGTGACGCCCCGGCGGCTCGCGGCGGAAATGATGATAGAAACTGATGACGCCGTGCACTTCCGCACGCGAGAGATTCAGTTCGTCGGCTATGACGGGAACGGCTCGCTCCGGCACATACCCCAGCGCATCCTGGATGGCATGCAGCAACGGCAGCAAGGCTCCGGGCAGCGCACGGAATTCCCTCGCCAGGTCGCGCACGGTGTCGATGTTCGAGCCGGCGTCTTTCACGAATCGATCCTTGTTCCGGGAAAAATGTCCGTTGCCCGCGCCGTCGCCCCACAGCCGCGGGGAATCCCGACGTGCGCGCCACGTTCTTCTTTGGTGATTCACCTCGCCGAGGGCTGCGCCCGGAAGTAAACGTACTCCATTCAGACAACGGGCTCCACCCCGTGCTTGCACACCGGGTAGCAGATACTCCTGCCCGATTTCTGCCACAGGCGGCACAAACGTAACTGGCAGCGCTGCAATGCCTGCGCCCCGGGGCATCGATCCCGATGGAGCCTACACCGCCCGGCGGTTGATCAGCGCGCTGCGCAGGCAGCGGCACACGACCTCGTCGCGCTGGTTGATCAGTTCGTGGGCGAAGACGACGATGCCGGCGTTCGGCCGCGACTTCGACTCGCGCAGCTCCGCGATCTCGGTGGTGGCGCGCATGGTGTCGCCGATGAACACGGGCTTGGGCATCACCAGCTTGTCGTAGCCGAGGTTGGCGACGAGGGTGCCGAGCGTGGTGTCGCTGATGGTCAGGCCGATCATCAGCGCGAAGGTGAAGGTGCCGTTGACCAGGATCTGTCCGAATTCCGAAGCTTTGGCCGCCTCGACGTCGATATGCAGCGGCTGCGGGTTGTGGGTCATGACCGAGAACAGCAGGTTGTCGGTCTCGGTCACGGTGCGGCGGATCTCGTGCTCGATGCGATTCCCCACCTGCCAATCGTCGAAATAGCGCCCTGCCATCCCCGTCCTCCTTCCGTATCCGTATTACTTGCCCGGCTCCCGCGCATCGCCGGCCGCGGCCATCCCGAAACTGTAGCGAAGATGGTCCACATGCCCCGACGGCACGACCGGGAACACCACCGGCGCATCGGTGTTGCGGATCGCATCGATCTCCTCGCCCACCTGCTCGATCGACCACGCGGGATGGTAGACACCGGGCGTTTCGGCAGCAAAGGCCCGCGCGACGCGGCCCGCCATGGCGACCAGCATCTCGCCGGTGACCGAGCAGGATTCGTGGGCGAGCCAGCCCACCGCGGGGGCCACGAGTTCGGGGTCCATCGGCGGGTAGGCGCTGGTATCGAGCCCCTCGGCCATGCGCGTGACCGCGGCAGGCAGGATGATATTGCTCTTCACCCCGTGTTCGGCGCCTTCCAGCGCAGCAACGTTGGACAGGCCGATCAAGCCCGCCTTCGCCACGCTGTAGTTCGCCACGTTGCGATTGCCATAGAGGCCGTTGATCGAGCCTGTCAGCACGATGCGACCGTAGCCGGCCTTGCACATCAGGGGAAAGGCCGGACGCACGACATGGAAGCCGCCACGCAGATGCACATCGAGGACCAGCTCGAAATCCTCGTACGACAGCTCCTGCAGGGATCCGCGGCGCACGATGCCGGCGTTGTGGATCAGGATGTCGATGCGCCCGTAGTTGTCCAGTGCCGACTGGATGATCGCCTTGCCGCCCGCGGGAGTTGCCACTGATTCGGTGCAGGCGACGGCCTCACCGCCCGCCGCCTCGATCTCCCGGACCACCGCTTGCGCGGGACCGGCATCGGTGCTGTCGCCCTGCAGGCTGGCACCCGGATCGTTGACGACGACTTTCCCGCCCCGCGCGGCGAGCAGCAGCGCATAGGCGCGACCCAGGCCTCGCCCGGCGCCGGTGATGACCGCCACGCGGTCGTCGAATCTGAGCTGTGTCATCGGACTCTCCTCTGCTGTTCGGTGCTGGACGAGGCCAGCCGCAGCGCTCCCGCCGGGATCGGGCGGCCGGCTCAGGCCACGACCCCGGACGCGCGCAGCTCCCCGATCTGCTCTGCCGAGAGCCCGAGGATATCCCCGAGGATCTCGTCGGTGTGCTGCCCCAGTACCGGTGGCGCGGTCGGGACCGGCTGCGGATCGCCGGGAAACCGGATCGATCGGTTCACGATGGGGATCATTCCCAGGCTCTCGTGCTCGGTCTCGACCACCATTTCCCGGGCAACCGCCTGCGGCTGCGACAGCGCCTCGCGGATGCCCAGGATCGGCGCATGTGGGACCTGGTGGGCGACGAATATCTCCACGAGTTCGTTCACGGTCCTGCCGCTGGTGATCGCGCAAATCCGCTCGTTCACCAGCGCGCGCGTGTCGCGGCGCTTCTCGATCGTGTCGAAACGCGGGTCGGCAATCCAGTCGTCCATGCCGAGCGAGCGGCAGATGTTCGCCCAGAAGCTGTTGGTCAGGCAGGCAATGACGATCGAGCCGTCGCGGGCCGGAAATACCCCGTAGGGCACCAGGTTGGGATGCTGCGATCCCTGCGGCGCGGGATCCTGCCCGGTGAACCACGCCAGTTGTGGCAGGTAGCCGAGCATGCCGATCAGACCATCGAGCAGGCTGATGTCGATCAGGCGTCCGCAACCGGTGAGGCTGCGTTCGTAAAGCGCCGCGAGGATGGCGATCGGGCCGTTCACTCCACCCACCAGGTCGCCGAGGGGAATCCCCAGCTTGGTGGGTTCGCGCCCGGGTTCACCGTTGACGCTGAGCGCGCCGGACAGCGCCTGCATCACGATATCGAAGGACGGCCGGTCGCGCAGCGGGCCGGTCATGCCGAAGCCCGAGATCGCGCAATAGATCAGCCGCGGATTGAGCGCCGACAGCGTGTCGTAACCGAGCCCCAGGCGATCCATGACGCCCGGGCGGTAGTTCTCGATCAGGATGTCGCACTCGAGCGCGAGATCCCGGGCCAGTTTCACGCCGGCCTCGGTCTTCAGGTCGATGACGATGCTCTTCTTGCCACGGTTCACGCTCAGGAAGTAGTGGCTCTCCTGCTCGCGCATCGGCGGGAAGGTGCGGGTTTCATCGCCCGCGCCCGGCGGCTCGATCTTCAGCACCTCGGCACCGAGATCGGCCAGCGCCAGCGCCGCCGCCGGCCCCGAAAGCACGCGCGTGAAGTCGAGCACGCGGATTCCACGCAGCGGGCCGGCCCAGGCCGGACTGTCACTCTGCTGCATACGCGCCGCCTTGCGCTGTGTTGCGCATTGCCATCATAGGAAAGGGACGGTTCCTGTCACCGGAACCGTCCCATGATCTTGGGCGTACTGGACACCCGTCAATCCCGGCTGCCCACCGGGGGGGCGCAGCCGGGACGGACACACGCTTATTTGGTGGTGCGACTCGGCAGCTCCACGATGGACGTCCCGAAGGCGGAGGTTTCGCCACGATGCGTCTCGGCCTTCTGGCTGATTTCCACCAGGTGCTTGTCGCCCTCGACGAACTTGCGAGTGACGGTGCCGTCGATGTAGATCGCGTCGCCATCGGGATTGTGGCGGCGGATCTGGCACTTGCTCTTGCGCAGGAAGCCGTCGTCGCCCATCCAGTTGGTGACGTGATGCGTCAGCCACGAGCAACGCTCCGGACCGTAGTCGTAGGCGCCCGGCGCGCCGACCTCGAGCGCGAACTCCTCGTCCCAGTGCACGCGCTCGGGGCAATCCGGCACGTTGAAGCGGTTGCGGATGCCCAGCCCCGGGTGCGCCTGCTGCATCTTGTTGGCCAGCTTGTTGGCACGGATGTAGAGACCGCCCCAGCCCTGCGCATAGCAGATGAAGCCGGTGACCGTCATCGGGCCCTTCATCATGCGCGGCAGCGCCTCGCCTTCCTTCACGTCTTCCCAGTAGCGCGGGGTCGCGCCACGGATTTCCTCGGTCTGGTAGAGGCGCGTGAACTCCGCGAGCTGCTCCTCGGTGTAGCGCTCGACACGGCCACGGGCTTCGGTGTACTTCGTGCCACGCTCGCGCGCTTCGTCGCGGTCGGTACGGAACACCCAGCTGTCGCCTTCAGCGACCTTGTCACCGTGCTGGTTGTAGAAGTCGACGTGGTAGATCTGCTGGAAGCTGCGGCCGGCGAACTTGGTCTGATGCTCGACCAGGTCCTTGAGCCACGCGTCGGTGCTGATCACGTCGTTGCGCAGCACCGGCTTGTGCCATGTCCAGTCGGCGCCGGCCCACATGGCGTGCACGCCCGAAAGACCACCGCAATAGCCCGAGATGATGCGGCTGGTGGTGAACATGAAGCTCGGCAGGGCAACGATGGTGCCGTACCTGGTCTTCGCGGCGTATTCCGGGTCGCACCACAGCGGGTTGTCGTCGCCGATGCCGTGCGCGTAGTGGCGGATCGCGTCACGCGTTGCCTCGTAGTTCCACGGCTCGAGCGTATCGGTGATCTTCACGCCGATGCGCTTGCGCAGATCGTCGAGACCCTGTTCGGTGATTTTCGGGAACTTGTTGGTGCTGGTGGACATGCGTCTTCTCCTGGGGTTTCAGTTGGCGCTCGCGGCCGCCGCGGCGGCTTCGCGATCGCGCAGGACCTTGCGGTGAATCTTCCCGGCTGGCGTCTTGGGAAGCTCACTCACAAATTCGATGTGACGCGGGAATTCGTGCTGGCTGAGCCGCTCCCGCGTGAAGTTCTTCAGTTCGTCGACAAACTCGGCGCTCTGCGGGCGGTCGGTGACGATGAACGATTTGACGACCTGTCCGCGCGTGGCGTCCGGCACGCCGATGACGGCCGCTTCCCTGACATCGGGATGCTTGAGCAGGGTGTTCTCGATCTCCACCGCGCTCATCGTCCAGCCGGCGGATATGATCACGTCGTCCGCCCGGCCCGCATGATAGAAATAGCCGTCCTCGTCGATCCTCGCGAGATCCTTGGTGGTCTCCCAGCGGTCGCGCCGCCACAGCATGAGCTCGCCGACGACGCCCGGTGCCGTCGCGGTTCCGTCAGGGTTCTGCACCTGGAGCTTCAGACCCGGTACGGGCTTGCCCAATGAACCCGGCTTGACGGCGAAGTCGCTCGCGCCGGGGTAGTTGACCAGCACCACGCCGATCTCGGTGGTGCCGTACATGCTGCACGCCGGCACATGGAAGGTCCTGTCGATGAACTCGAGTGTCACCGGATCGATGGGTTCGCCGGTGTAGGACAACTTCCTGATCGAGAACGTGAAGTCCCCGGCCCGCCCCGAATTGTTCATCATCCGGTAATGGGTGGCGGCCGCCGACATGTTCGTGATCCTGTAATCCTGCAGCGCCTTCATCAGCCGCGTCGCATCGAAGCGCCCGGCAAAGGTGCCGGTGGTGACACCCAATGCCAGCGGCGCCAGCGTCCCGTGCCACAGGCCGTGTCCCCAGGCGGGCGAGGACGGGCAGAAGAATTCGTCGCCCGGCCGGACGCCGGTTCCGTACAGCGCGGCGAACATCAGCGTCACCAGCGCGCGATGCGTGTGCTTCACCGCTTCCGGCAATTCACGGGTCGTGCCGGATGTGTACTGGAAGACCGCCAGGTCATCGGCGCGGGTCTTCGTTTCATAGCTGCCCGGAAAGCGCGCGATCTCTTCGAGCAGTCCGGCATCGGCCACGATGACGCGCACACCCGCGATCTTGCCGGCGACTTCCGCCTTTTCCGCGTTCGTGATCAGCAGCTTCGGCTTGCAGTCGTCGACTCGCAGCCGCAAACCGTCGAGACCGAAGAGCGTGAACAGCGGCACGCTGATCGCCCCCGTCTGCATCGCGCCGAACAGGCAGACATAGAAAGGTAGCGACGGCTCCAGCATGAAGGCAATGCGATCACCCGGCTGGATGCCGTTCGCGTCCAGCCAATGCGCGAAGCGCGCGGAGCCGGCGGCGATGTCGTCGAAGCTCAGGAACTCGTCGGCCCCGTCGGCATGGGCAATGCGCACCGCGGCGCGGCCGGAGCCATCGGCGTGACGGCCGATGCATTCGTGGGCAATGTTCAGGTGTTCACGATCACCGTCGAAGAGCTCCCACAGCGCCTGTGAACTGGCATGCGCCTGGGCATCCGCGTAGCGCGTGAATTCTGTGAGCCGGGCCATGGATTCACCACTCCTTGTCCTCGAAACCACCGCTGATGCGCGTGGCCGTTCGATCTGGCGGCAAGATGCCACAAAAGAATATTGTTGTAAATATCGAATGTGTTTCTATATATTGAATACTTGTCCAGGACCTTTGGTGCTGGCGTCAAGGCTTGCGTCGCCGCGTGGGGCGGTTGCGAAGTCATCATCGAACAGCAACGGGTACGCTCAATGAATGCCGAACCGAAACGTCCCCTGTCGCCTGATCGGGAACTCGCGAAGACCTTGAAAGAAAGCAAGGCACCGGCGATCTCGCGCGCGGCCGCGGTTCTGCGCTTGCTCGGGAAGAGCGACACGCCGCTCGGACTGCAGACCATCGCGCGGGAACTGGGCCTGGTGCCGAGCACCTGCCTCTACGTGCTCCGGGCCCTGGTCGCCGAGGAGTTTGTCTCCTTTGATCCCGATACCAAGCGGTATTCCCTGGAGGCGGGCGTTCTCACCCTCGCGCGGCAATGGCTGAGGCGCAACCAGTTTGCCGATCTCGCGCAGCCCGTGCTGGAGCGCATCGGCCGGGAATTCGATGTCACGATGCTCGGAGTCCAGATAGTCGGCCTCGACCACATCATCGTGGTGGCAGTCTCCCAGTCGGGGAACAACTTCCAGCTCAGCGCGCAGATCGGCAGTCGCTTTCCGGCGCTCATCAGCGCGACGGGCCGGTGCATCGCGGCATTCGAAGATCACCCGGAAGCCGAACTGCAAGCCAGGTTCGGCACGCTTCGCTGGGATGAGCCGCCGACATTCGATGAATGGAAGGCGCAGGTCAGCCAGACGCGCGTGCAGGGGTTCGGCGTCGACGAGGGAAACTACATTTCCGGGGTGACAGTGGTCGCAGCCCCCGTCTGGAAGACGCGTGCGAAACTGAGCCACGCACTCGTCGCCACGAGCATCGGAAGCGCGTTGAAGCGAGCCGGGCTTCCCGCTCTGCAACACGCCCTGCTGTCCGCCGCGCAAACACTGTCGAACCAGCTCTGCGGCGACGATGCAGCCGCGTGGCGCCCGTAGGGATGAATTCTGCCTCAGGACCCCAGTTCGTCCAGCAGCTTCTGCAGGTGCGGAAATTTCTCCGCGCGCAGTATTCCGTGCAGGGAGAGCCGCAGCACCTCGCGCCGCATGCGCTGCGCCATGGCCTCGCGCTCCTTCTTCGTGCGGGCACCGGCGCGCACCCACAGCGGCCACAGGAAATACCCACCGAGCATCATCACCGACAGCGCTTCGGCGTCGATGCCCTCCGCACCGAACTCGCTGTCGGCAAGCTCCTTGGTCGACAGTTCGAATCGCTTGAAAAAGACGTCCTCGCCGGGGTTGTCCGAGGCGAGCACCTCGAACAGCCAGACGCGGCCCAGACCCGGGTTCTCGACGGCGAAGTCCACCAGGCCGGTAATCGCCTCGTAAACGGGGCGCTGCGTCGCATCCGGCACGAGGCCGCTGTCATCCGGCGCGCCAAACACGGTATCCGCCAGGCGCTCGCTCACCCAGGCCACCGTGGCCTTGACGAGATCCTCCCGGGTATTGAAATGCTGGTAAGCCGTACCACGGTTGACGCCCGCCAGCTGCGCCACCTTGGTCAGGCTCAGGGCATCGCGGCCATCGGATGCCAGCACGGTCATGGCCGCGGCAAGAATGGCTTCGCGAGTGGCCGCGGGATCGCGCCGCCGCCGTCCCTTTGCGCGCTCCGGGGAAACAAGACCCATATTCGTCTCCGGCATCACTGAATCCTGGTCGCCAAAACCGCTCAGAGACCCTCGACGATGAAGGCCCGGTAATCCGCACCCTTTTTCCGGTACGCGACGGCCGCCTGGTATGCGGGGCTGTTGTACCAGGCCCTGGCATCTTCCACGGTCGGGAACCGCAGTATCACGACCCCGTCGGGCGCATCGCCCTCCAGGGCTTCCAATGCCCCGTAGACCACGAGCGGCGTCAGCTTCGGATCGGGCGGACTTTCCCTGTTCAAGCGCGAGTAGATCTCCATAGCGGACTCGTCGCGAATCGCACCTTCTCGCGTGAAAATTACGTAGGCGGACATGTCGGTCATCGCTCTCTCATGAACTGTTCGCGGGAAGCCATGGCACGGAGCCAACCGCGGGAGCTGGCACTCCCGCGTGCGTTTTCAACTCAGTCAGCCGCCGTCTTGGCATGGTGGGCAAACATCCTGAACAGGTCGCCGGAGGTGATACGGCGCAGCGCTTCACCCTCGGCCAGCGGCTTGGCGCCGCCGGCGGATTTCGGCGTGGTATCCACGCCGGCCGCGGCAGCCTTGGCCCTCAATGCGCCAACGGTCAGCTCCTCGCGCTCGTGGTGCCTGAACATGTCGAAGCTGAAGTGGCGCATGGCGTTGCGGTGCGTGATCTTGTCGATCTGCGCCGGGCTCAGGTGCCTGATCGTCTCCCACAGCCTTTCCGGGACCTTCGGCCAAAGGGTGTCGGAATGCGGGTAGTCACACTCGTAGGAAACCATGTCTTCATTGACCGCGCCGAGGTTCTGGAGTCCGAACGCATCGTCGATGAAGCAGACCATGAAGTGCTTGCGGAAGATGTCGCTGGGCTTCTGGCCATTGAAATTCATGTCCGAGTGGGTCCAGGCCTTGTGCCGCGCATGACTGAAATCCGCGCGCTCCATGAAATACGGAATCCAGCCGAGACCGCACTCGGACAACGCGATCCTCAGGTCGGGATAGCGCTGCAGCGCCGAGAGGTTGAGCCAGTCCGCCGCGCCGACGCAGCTCGACAGCGGCATCGTGGTGATCCAGGCCTCGATGGGCGTCTCCTGCGAGGCATGCGGCACCGGGTTGCCGGCGCCGATGTGCAGGCAGATGGTCATGTTGTTGTCGGTGATGGCCTTCCACATCGGCTCCCAGTACTCGTTGTGGATGCTGGGCAGACCCTGTGTCGTGGGGTTCTCGTTGAGCGAAACGGTGGTACAGCCCTTCTTCGCAATGCGGCCGATCTCCTCGACCGTGGCCTTCATGTCCCAGGTCGGCAACAAGGCGCAGGGAATGAAGCGCCCGGGGTAGGCGCCGCACCATTCGTCGATGTGCCAGTCGTTGTAGGCGCGCATGTGGATGCGCGCCTTGCCCTTGTCGGCGGCCTTGTGGAACCGGCCGCCGTCGAATCCGACGCAGGTGCCGAAATTCAGCGATGCGGCAATGCCGTTGACGTTCATGTCGTCGATGCGCGCGTGCACGTCGTAAACGCCCTTGCGCAGCTGCTCGAACGAGCTCGGCTCCATGCCGTATTCCTCGAGCGGGCGGCCAACGACCGCATTCAGACCCACCGAGGGCATGAACATGCCCTGGTACTCCCAGTAGTTCGTGCCGTCGGCATTGGTGCGCAGCTTGGGCGCCGTGGCGAGATCCTCACCCGAGAGATGCTTGTCGAACATCTCCGGAGGTTCGCTGATGTGATCATCCACGCTGATGATCACCATGTCGTTCATGTCCATGAAATCCTCCTCACGCTGCTGTGCGATGCTGATCGTTATCGGGCTCGAAATGCTGTCCTGGGCCGGGCCGTTCACCAGGCGGGCTCGTATTCCCCCAGCGGCTGCGCCACCCCGTCACTGAAGTCCCGTATCACGCCGACACGCCGCGCCTGCACGGCGCGGTGCGGCTGGAAGGTGTAACAACCGGGTGGCATGCGACTCGCGTCGGACTGCTGCTCCAGCGGAATCATACGCCCGTTTGCGAGCGTATTGGCCCAGCGCAGCAGCCGCGCCGCCTCCTGGCGCCGCGGATCCAGCGACGCGATCCATGGTCGCAGCTCGTCGAGTTTCAGACCGGCCAACTCCGCGGGCTCGACGATGCGCATACCGGCCTCGGTCCAGCCGAGAATCGTCGCGCCGGCGCAACGCAGCTCGGCGCGGCGTTGGCCATCGACGGGGTCGGACACGAGGATGTCATAGACCAGCGGCGCCGCGTCGAAGGCGTGTCCCGCCGCCAGCACGGCGAGATCGTGCAGATGGGTGCAATTGATCTGCTTTTCACCGCGCGCGGCGAACGCATCCAGCGCGACGCCGCAGAAAGTCTGCACGAGCTGCTGCGGCGCGCCGGGACAGGTGGTCCAGGGCGCGCGTCTCATCGCGGCCTCGACGCTGGTGGCGATTGCGCCATCGTGGTGAACGATCACGCTCATGCAGTGATAATCGTCTTCCACCTCTGCCTGTACGCGACCCGCCGCCGGCGTTACACGAAAACGCCGCCTGAAACCCGGCAGCTGCCCGGGGGCGTGAACCGGGGGAGCCGGGCGCACGCCCTCAGTCCCGCACCAGCAGCAGGGCCGTGGCGAGGGGACCGCCGCCCGAGGCGCTGACAGCAACACGCGGATCACCCGGAATCTGGCGCGCGCCTCCCAGGCCCCGCAATTGCACCACCGCTTCGTGGGCAAAGCCAAAGCCGTGCAGACGACCGGCGCCGAGTTGCCCCCCGAAGGTGTTGAGCGGCAGCTCGCCGTCAAGGGCAATCCGCTTGCCACCTTCGATGAAGCGTCCGCCCTCGCCGACATCACAGAAGCCAAGGGACTCCAGCCAGGCAACAGCCTGGAAGCTGAAGCCGTCATAGAGCTGCGCCGTATCGACGTCCGAGGGCTTGTAATCCGTGCGCTTCCAGAGATCGGCACCCGTGGGGTAGCAGGCCATCCACTCCGCCTGGTCCCAGCTGAGGCGCTCCACCGTGCCGGCCATGGCGGCGATGCGCACGGGCTTGCACGATACCTCGTCGACGGCATCACCCGCCGACACGATCAGCACAGTCGATGCGTCGGAAAAACGATCGCAATCATAGAGACACAGCGGGGAGGAGATCATGCGCGCCGACATGTACTCATCCATCGTCAGCGGTTCGCGCACGAGCGCACGCGGATTCAGCAGGGCATGGGCTCGATCGGTCAGCGCGATCTGCGCCAGCTGCTCGCGTGTGAGACCATATTTCTTCACATGGCGCATCGCGTACTGCGCTGTCCAGTTGACCGCCGACGTGGCGTTGAACGGGGCAACCCATTGCGAAGTACCATCGACCCTGTCGCGCCGGGGAACCGGGTACTCTTCGGGCCTGGACATTGCGGCGGCTTCGTAGACGGTACGAAAGCAGATGACGTGCCGCGCCTGGCCGGCGCGCACCGCGGCGGCAGCGGCCACCACTGCGCCCAGCTGGGAGGTGATTTCACCACCGCCGGCGTACCAGGTCGCGCGAATCCCCAGCGCATCGACCAGCTCGTCGGCACCGACCGGCGAGAAGCCGAGGTATCCCGGCGTCCGTCCCGGGTAGGTGGACACGCCGTCGATCTGCCCGATCGTCAGACCCGCCTCCCCGAGCGCCTCGCGCACCGCATCGAGTGTCAACAACAACGGATGGCGCGTCAGCCTGATGCCAATCTGCGACTGCCCGATCCCGGTGATATAGGCTTCGTTGCCGGCTGCCATGTTCAGACGACCTTCTCGAACAACGGCAGGTAGACGTCGTCCTGTTGCTCGAACCTCACGCGGACGCGATCACCGATGTCGACTTCATCCACGGGGCACCCCACGATATTGGTCGTCAGGTAGACACCCGGCACCCCGTCCAGCGCCACCCGGGCTATCACGTACGGGACTTCCGCGGCTGGATGCCACTTCTGGTGGTTGACGGTGAACGTATCCACGACACCGGTGCCGGCGACCACCTCCGGCGCCACGTTCTCCGACAGGCAGCTGCGGCATACGGGGCGCGGTGGATGGATGAACGCCTGGCAATCCCGGCAGCGCATGATCCGCAACTCACCCTCCGCCCCTGCGGTCCAGAAAGGGCGGTTCTCGGCATCAAGCCGCGGCAAGGGACGAGGTGCAGCCATCGGTGTTGTTTATCCCCTGCAAGCTGAAGTGTTCAAGGTCCGAGCACACGAGCGCCGCGGATGCTCGCTCATCTCGACATGATCTTGCCCAGATCGATCTGCCCGGTCGTCAGGCCGCCCATGAAACCGCCATCGACCGGCAATGCCACGCCGTTGATGAAGCCCGCCCCGGCGCTGTTGAGCAGAACCAGCGCACCGGCCTGCTCTTCGGGGGTCGAGCGACGGGCGGTGGGCAGCGTGAAGGCATCGATCACCGACAGGGGAGTGGCGGATTCGAAGTGACTCATCATCGGCGTCTGCGTGGGACTGGGCAGCGTGCAGTTGATGCGCACACCCTGCTTGATGAAACGCTGCGACGACAGCATCGTCCATACGATGATCGCTTCCTTCGACAGGGTGTAGCCCTCCTTGACGTCCTCGGGGTGCTCCTCGCACCACTTGATGGCATCGGCATAGTTGTCGATCGAGAGCAACTGCATCAGCACGGGCATGCGCCGGCTCCACCCCAGACCACCGGTGGAGGAAATACTGGCAACCGCGCCACCGGCGGACATCAGCGGCAGGACGCGCTCGGTCACGCGCCGGGTGCCCGCATAGTTGACCCTCATGACGTCGAGCGCAGGGGCGGTTTGCGGCAGACCGGCGCAATTGAACAGCGCATCGACCTTGCCGCCAATCCTGGCGATCGCGGCATCGATGGCCGCAGGGTCGCGCAAATCGACCTGGTTGAACGAGGCGAGGTCGAGCCTCGATTCCTTGTAATCGATACCGTGCACTTGCGCGCCGAGCTCCACCAGCAGGCGGGCAGTGGCCTCACCCATTCCCGAGAAGCAGCCGCTGACGATGACACGCTTGTGCTTGTAACCCAGGAAGTCCATTGCCAACCTCTCGATGAATTGTTGCAACCCGCGGCAGAATGGGCCGAAAGCATACGCCACTTGACGTGTTAGTCAACAGTGGTGATCATAACTTGCCGCAACGCGGGCCGGCCCGTCGGCCACCGCAGATCGCGCGGCCTGGCCCGTCGAAACCGTGGACCAGAAATCCAGGCTGGACAATAAGATATGGCGCTTTACACCACAATTCATCTGCACAACGTTGCCGCGGGACGCGACGCCGATTACGCGGCGTGGTTCGACGGAGCGCACCGCGCGGCCCTGGCGCAATTGCGCGGCTTCACCAGCGCGGAGCGCTACGAAGTGACGCCGCAGCAGATGATGCCGGACATTCCGCAACCCTGGCGTTTCCTCAGCGTTTACGACTTCGACCTGCCCGATCCGGCCATCGACATCCCGGCACTCGGACCGCTGGTCGCCGATGCGCGCGACGCGGGCATGATCGCCGACGACGAAACCGAGCGGCTCTACACCTATCGCCTCTTCGCCGACTGGAAGGCGAGCCCGAACTGGCAGCAATCCGAGCCCTTTTCGGGCGTCAGCATCATCCTGGCCAACTACGTTCCCGGTCGCCGCGAGGAATACCAGGCCTATTATGAAAACGTGCACAGCGTGGAAGTGATCAACGTCCCGGGCCATGTCGCCATGAAACGGGGCGAGCTCTCCCCGATCCAGATCGAACCGCGGCGTTTCTGCCCCGGCGACCAGCTCGTGATGTGCGCACAGCAGACCGACGACCTGCCGTTCACCCTCAGGGATTTCAGCGCACGCGCCGGCGGCAGGAGCCCCAGCGGCATCGCGATGCAACCGCGCTCCTCGTCCGCCTCCATCGCGCGGACCGTTCATTACTTCAGCAAGGTCAGCGGCAGCCGCTTCTGGTCCGGCGGTATCGCCTATGCCGGCGATCTCTCGGTATACCCGGACAAGGGCTGAGGCGTTCCCCGTCCGCCACCGACCCTGGCAAAGCAGTCGGCCGACCGCCCTTCAACCACAAGGAGTCCACCCGTGTCGAAGATCATCGTCATCACCGGCGCCGGAGACGGGCTTGGCCGCGCGCTCGCACGGCGTTTCGCTGCCGACGGGGAAACCGTGGTGCTGCTCGGGCGCACCCTGGCCAAGGTCGAGGCCGTGGCTGCGGCGATCGGCGAACACGCCATGGCGGTGTGCTGCGATGTGTCGTCGCCGGACTCGGTGCGGGCGGCATTCGCGCAGATCGCCGCGCGCTTTGCGCGCATCGACGTGCTGATCAACAACGCCGCCGTGTATGAACCGATCCCGATCGCCGAAGCCTCCGATCAGCAGATTCTCGGCGCCGTCGGCACCAACCTGACCGGACCGATCCTGTGCGCGCGCGCCGCGATTCCGATGATGGGCCGGGGCAGCCACATCATCAACGTGAGCAGCGAATCGGTGGAAATGCGCTTCCCGTTCTTTGTGCTCTACCAGGGCAGCAAGGCGGGGCTGGAGCGCTTCTCCGAAGGCCTCAATTACGAGCTCGACCCCTGCGGCATCAAGGTCACCACCGTGCGCGCGGGCCAGATGATGGGGGAAGGAAAAATGCCTGCCTGGTCGCCGGAGATCAGGGTGCGCTTCGGGCAGGCCGCCCTGGCGGCAGGACTCAACATGGCCGAGCTGCCGAAGTCCCAGTACAGTTCGGTGACCAATGTCTTCCGCTCGATCATCGACCTGCCACCGGATCTGCAGACCCCGGTCGTGACCATCCACGCCCGCGCGGCCGACTGACGACCAGGAGTTCAGTGACATGAACGAGACATTCGATTTCGTGGTGGTCGGCAGCGGCGGCGGCTCGATGTGCGCGGCGCTTGCCCTGCGCGCGGCTGGCAAGAGCGTGCTCATCCTGGAGAAGACCGACCTGGTCGGGGGAACCACGGCCATTTCCGGAGGCGTGATGTGGATCCCCGACAACCGCTTCATGAAGAGCGAGGGGATCCACGACAGCCCCGAGCAAGCCATCGCCTATCTCGATGCGGTGGTCGGCGATCACGACGACACGCCCGGTGCCAGCCGCGAGCGGCGACGCGCCTATGTCGAGCAGGCGCCGCAGATGATCGACTTCCTGGTCAGCCAGGGGATTCGTCTGCGGCGCATTCCCTCCTGGCCCGACTACTATGCCGCTCCCGGCGAATCGGTGCCGGGCCGTACCGTGGTTTCCGAACTGTTCGACATCAACCGGCTGGGCGAATGGAAATCCAGGCTGCGCCCGGGCTTTCTTCCGCTGGCGGCCAACCTCGACGAGGCGATGGAGCTGGCGAATTTCAAGCGTTCCTGGGGCAGCAAGAAGGTCATCGCCCGGGTCATCGGGCGCACCATCGCGAGCCGGCTGGCCGGCAAGCACCTGGCCACGGCAGGGCAGGCGCTGCAGGGGCAGATGCTGCATGCCGCGCTGAAGGCCGGCGTGGAGCTTCGCGTCAACGCGGGCGCCAGGCAGCTCGTGGTCGAGGACGGACGCGTCACCGGGGTGGTGCTGGAGACCAACGGTGCCGAGTGGCGCATCGGCGCGCGCTGCGGCGTGCTCATCAACGCCGGCGGCTTCGCCCGTAACCAGCGCATGCTGGACCGCTACATCCCCGGCACATCGACCGAGTGGTCCAACACCGCGCGCGGGGATACCGGGGAGATGATCGAGGAAGGCCTGCGCATCGGTGCCGCCATCGCACAGATGGACGAGCGCATCGGCTCGCCGATGGCTCTGCCTCCGGGGAACCCGCCCGTCAAGCCCGGGATGCAGGGCGACATCTCCAAGCCTCACACCATCGTCGTGGACCAGAGCGGCGAGCGCTACATGCGCGAGTCCAGCTCCTACATGGAAATCGCCAGGGCGATGCGCGCGCGCGACACGAAGGTGCCGGCCGTACCGAGCTGGATGGTGCTCGACAGCCAGTACCTGGGAAAATACATGCTGGCCGGGACCATGCCAGGATCCAAAAAGCCGAAACAGTGGTTCGAGGAGCAGTTTCTGCGCCGCGGTGATACGCTGGAAGCGCTCGCGAGCGCCTGCAACATGGATCCCGCGCGGCTGCGCCATTCGGTCGAGCGTTTCAACGGCTTTGTCCGCAAGGGCCGCGATGAAGACTTCCATCGTGGCGACCATGCGTACGACCAATGGCTTGGCGACTCGCTGCACCAGCCCTCGCGCACACTCGGCACCATCGAGCAGGGTCCCTTTTTCGCGCTGGCACTGTATCCGGGCGATGTCAGCACCTACGGCGGCCTGGTGACCGATGTGCATGCGCGGGTGCTGCGCGAGGACGGCTCGGTGATACCCGGGCTGTACGCCACGGGCACCTCCACGGCATCGGTGATGGGGCGGGCCAGCCCTGGAGCCGGCGGAAGTATCGGCCCGTCGTTCACCTGGGGCTATGTGGCCGCCAGGCATGCGATCCAGGCATGACGGCTGTCCCGACGGGAATGCCGCGACAGTTCAACCCGTTCAGCGCCTGACGGCGCTGCCTCAGGAAACCCAGAAAGGACAGACACATGGAAATGCTCCCGGACGCCAGGCTCTATATCGACGGCAAGCTGCGCGCAGCTGCCGGCAACAGGACCTTTGACAATATCTGCCCGTGGACCGGCGAGGTCATCGGCAAGTCGGCGGACGCCTCCGCGGACGATGTGAACGATGCGATCGCCGCGGCACGGCGCGCCTTCGACCAGACCGACTGGTCGCAGCAGCACGAAGAGCGCTTCGCGCTGATGAAGAAATACCGTGACCTGCTGTTCGCGAACCGCGACCGGCTTGTCCAGATTGTCCGCCTCGAGGCGGGCTCTTCCATCGGGGCGGCCTACCGCGCGCAGGTCGACCGGGCGCTCAGCGGCATGGACGACGTGCTGACTTGCTTCCCGTCGGTGACGTGGGAAGAGGATCGCGGGCGGCGCAATGAAATGGGCTTCGACAGCGACCGGATCGTGGTTCATGAGCCGCTCGGCGTGGTCGGCGCCATCTCGCCCTGGAACGTGCCGCTGTACGTGAATGTCGGCAAGGTCGTGCCGGCGCTTCTTGCCGGCTGCACCGTGGTGCTGAAGCCTGCCCCGGATACCCCGGCGACCGCCGCGTTCATGGGTGAGCTCGCCGTGGAAGCCGGCTTCCCCCCCGGTGTGTTCAACGTCATCACGTCCGCCGATCCCGTCATGGCGGGCGAAGCGCTGGTGAAGGACCCCAGGGTCGACGTGATCTCGTTCACGGGCTCCACCGGCGTCGGCAAGCGCATCATGGAAACCGCCGCGGCGACGCTCAAGCGCGTGTTCCTGGAACTCGGCGGCAAGTCGGCGAACATCATCCTCGACGATGCGCCGGACTTTGCAATGTCCGTCATGCAGTCGATGGTGATATTCCATGCCGGCCAGGGCTGCGCGATCCCTACCCGCCTGCTGGTCCCGCGCAGCCGTTACGACGAGGCGGTGAAAGCACTGGAGATGGCCTACGCGGGCTTCGCCACCAAGTGGGGCGATTTCGACGATCCCACCCAGGTCATGGGCCCGGTCATCTCGGCGCGCCAGCGCGACCGGGTGATGGAATACATCGCGCTGGGACAGAAGGAAGGCGCGCGCCTGCTCGCCGGCGGCAAGGCCCGGACCGACAAGGGCGGCGGCTTCTTCATCGAGCCGACCTGCTTCGTCGACGTGCGCAACGATATGCGCATCGCGCAGGAAGAGATCTTCGGTCCCGTACTGGTGGTGATCCCCTACGAGGATGACGAGGACGCGATCCGCATC
This sequence comes from Gammaproteobacteria bacterium, assembly GCA_016718385.1. GTDB lineage: Bacteria > Pseudomonadota > Gammaproteobacteria > Pseudomonadales > UBA5518 > UBA5518. The sequence goes on along the minus strand of JADKDK010000001.1, from coordinate 502,488 downwards.
GCCAACGACAGCGATTACGCCCTGGGCGGTTGCGTCATCTCCGCCAGCAAGGAGCGGGCCACGCGCATCGCCCGGCGCATGCGCGCCGGCGCCATCAGCGTCAACGGCGGCCTCAGCATCACCGGCGACCTGCCGTTCGGCGGATTCAAGTGCAGCGGCGTCGGTCGCGAGTGGGGCCGCGAGGGAATCGAGGAGTTTCTCGACAGCAAGGTCATCGCCACCAGGGCGTAGCGAGCGACAGCCACCGTGGCGGTGCTCGACCATTGCATGCGCAGGCGATTGCGCGGGGAGTACGCAACATGATTGGAATGGACGGCAAATGTCCGTTTGAATTCAACTTCGACCCCTCGACCTTCAAGGTGGGCGACACCGTGAGCTATCGCGTGCCCGCGCTGGGTGATTTCCCGTTCGCGGCGGTGATCAAGGCGGTGCACGAGGATTACATCGAGATCGCCGACTGCGGCGAGCCCGACAGGTGTTTGCGCGCAACGCGCGAGAGTCGCCCGGTGGTGGCAGACGCCGACGCACTGGGCTGATTCATATCGTCGCCAACAGGGCAGCTGCCGGGACATCGCCACCTGCCCGGCGAATATTGACGGGAATGCCGGAAAAGCGCGGCATGAAATTGATGGGCTCCAGGTGCTTCTGCAGCGATGTCAGCCGCCCCGTGTGGCTTCCGCGTTGAGCGTAGGGATCAGTCGAAGGGGCGAGAGATCCGTAGAGGTGCGTCATCGACACCACGCCCCGACGCAGTTGGCTCTCTGCCCTGGCGACACCCAGGATACGACCTGATTCCGACTGGATCTCTATCAGTGCGTTGTCGTCGATACCGTCCTCGCGCATATCGTCGGGGTTCATGTAAGCCCAGTTCAGCGGATATTTTCTGACCGTTTGCGGCGAGTCCCGGTACGCGCTGTTCATCGCATCCAGGATCCGGCGACAGGCCAGTCTGTACTTGAACCGATCGTCCACCACTTCCTCGAGCACGGCATGCAATTCGGCCGCGACGTCCGGCGGGCAGAGCTCGAGCCGCGCACCGTTGTCCGGCGCCGCCTTCACGTACTGCGGTGGGCGGACGGGCCGCACGCCGCCCGGATTCGCGCGCAACTCGTCGAACGACACGTCGCCGTGCTCGCAGAGATAACGCATCATGTCCTCCGGATCGGGCGCGCGCTCCATGTCCAGCGGCAGTCCGCCCGGGATCGCGTCATAGGACAATCCATAGTTCCAGTACTTGAGCGTCAACGGCAGTTTCAGCCTGGACGCGACGCCCCAGAAGAACTCCCAGTCATGGATCGTTCCGGCGGGCCCGGGAACCACCGGTGGCGCGTATTGCGCAAAGGCCTCCGGATAGAGACTGTCTCCCGGAATGCTGAGATCGTGACGCTCGAAATGCTGCGACGTCGCGATCACGTAATGCGCCATCCGGGCCGTTTCGTTCATGCGCGCATCGAGGCTGACCAGCAGCTCGAGATCCGCGAAAGCGGGCACGGCCCGTGCGGGATCGCCGAGCGCCGTCAGCGGATTGCCGCCGAACACGATCAGCGCGCGAATCCTGTCCGGCCCCGGCACCAGGATTTCCTGCGGCAGCAGCGCCGTCGGAAACTCCCCGTAGAGCGCGCCGATGTCGGCCGTCCTGCACTTCACGCCCCTTTCCCAGCTGCGCTGCGGCGGGACCACCGTCTCGATGCACACGCGCGGCTTGAGCGTGCCGGGATTTCGCACCAGGTCTCCCGCGCGCCTGTAGCCGCCGACCAGCGCATTCACGGTCTCGATCATGTGGTCGTTGAGATTGGAATGGGCGGACATCGAGGGCCCGCTGCCGCTGCCCACGAACGGGCGCTCTGCCTCGCCCAGCCACCGCGCGAGTTGCTCGATCTGTTCCACCGGCACATCGGCGCGCCTGGCCACGAGTTCCGGCGTGAACGGCGCGACGGCCTCGGCCAGCCGGTCCAGCTGGGTGACGAAGCGTTCGCAAAACGCCGTGTTGCAGGTGCCGTCGCGCAGCAGGATGTGGGCGACTGCTGCAAAGAGCGCCGCGTCGTGTCCGGGAAGTGGCTGGATCAGCAGATCGGCGTAGCGCGCCGTTTCCGTGCGTCGCGGATCGACCACGACGATGCGCGCGCCGCGCGCCCGCGCCGCGGCGAACGACTTGCCCGGTGCCCCGCTCTCTCCGGGCCCGAACGGGTAGGTCTGGTGGCTGACCAGCGGATTGTTGCCGACGATGACCGCAAGGTCGATGTCCCGGGTGCTGGGCTTGCCGCTCGCCATCACGCCCATTCGACCGGCCGTGACCCACTTCGCCGACTGGTCGATCGTCATCGTCGAGAAGAAGTTCGGCGACCCGAGGCTCGAGACGAAGGCTCGCTCCAGCAGAGCGCCCAGCACGCTTCGGTACGCGCCGGTGCCGTGATAGAAAGCGACCGAGCGCGGTCCGTGTTCCGCGATCAGGGCCGCGAGCCTGGCGGCAATCTCGTCCAGGGCCCGGGCCGCCGGCAACTCGCTGAACGCGCCGGACGCCTCGCGGCGCAGGCTGTTCAGCAGCCGGCCTTCCGCCCCGTTATGAAAATCCAGGCTGGCGCGGCCCTTGGGGCACATATAGGCCCCGTACGGCGAGGCGCTACCGTCGGCGCTCACACCTGCCAGCTTGCCGTCCTCGATGGTCAGCTCCATCGAGCACAGCGCGCCGCAATTGCGGCAGAAGGACTTTGCCCTGGTTTGCATCACGTGGCTCCGTTCGAATTCCCGCCCCGCCTAAGCCGGGGTTCTGGTCATGGCGCCCTGAAAACGCGCCTTGTCCGACGTGCCTCCGTTCACCGTCCAGAGGGACATATCCTGCGTCAGCAGATCATCAGGCACATTGCCGCTGGCGATAGCCGTGAAGAAATCGCGAACGAGTTGATGGTTGGCCGGCGTCATGTTGCTCTCCCCTTGCCGGATCTGCGCACAGGTTCTTCAGACCCGGGATCCGAGTTGATACTGATTCCATCGATGACGAAATCGATGACGGCTGCATTGATGTCATCGTCGCTCGCGAGACCGGCGGGAAAGATCCAGTCCTTGAAGATCACGCAACCGAGCACCGCCGCAAACGACACCCTCACCAGCAATTTCGGGTCGAGCGGGGGATTCCCCCCGATCCTGCCGCTCATCGTCGCGGCGCCGCGCTCGAAGTAGTGGCGCAGGCTCTCGATCTCGCCGACCCCCTGCAGACTGCCCGAGGTGAAGCTCTGGGCTGCAACCAGCGACAGCAGTAGTTTCGAGTGCTCGTCGAGAAACTGCTGCAACTCGATTATGTACCGTCGTTCGCGATCGCGAACGTTCGCCCGACTGGAAAAGTCGGTCGGATATCGTGCGTTGAACTCGGAAAAATGCTGGTTCAGCCGCTCGAAAACCGCCTCGCGAAAAAGTGCCGCCTTCGACTCGAAATAACGGAACAGCTGTGCTTCGGTGACGTCGGCGTTGCGAGCGATTGCCGCCGTCGTTGCCCCGGCAAAGCCGCAGCGCTTGAATTCCTCCCGGGCCGCATCGATCAGCCGTTCCCTGATCTCTCCGGGCGAGCGCCGCTTCTTCCTGCGCATCGCGCCAGGAGTCACTGCAGCTGCCGTTGTCTTTCGCCGCGTAGCCAATCCCCGCTCCACTCCTGCACTACCTCGAACTGCCCGCCACGCCAACCGGCCGCGGTGGCGCTGCACTTTACGCCTGAAAATCCAGGCAGCATCTTGCCAGACCTTGTAGATAGTGAATACTATCTACTGCAACCGGGGCACTCGGGGAATCTCCCGATCGGGACGCGAGCAAGGCGCGCCAACCCGCTCATACCCGGGTTGGGGGCAATTCCTGCACGATGAGGCCGAGCCTATGAAAAGACCGGATGCCACGTTCGACCCTGCCGCAGGGCTGCTGCACGCCGAGCAGTTCCAGGTGGCGTATGCGACCAACGACATCGAGCGGGCGCGCGATATTTTCGGGGAGCGCTACGGCATCGGTGCCTTCCGGCGCCTGGAAGGACAGCTGCCGGCAGGCGGTCACATCCACGTCGAACTGGCGTGGGTCGGCGGCACGATGTACGAACTGCTCACCGCGAACGGTCCGGGTTCGCAGCTGTACACCGGGCGATTGCCAACCGACGAATTCGCCATTCGTCATCACCACCTCGGCTTCCTGATCCGTAACGGGGACGAGTGGAACGCGCTGCTGACGGAGATCGCACGCAAGGGCTGGAACATGCCCTCCAGGAGCAGCAATCCGGGCTTCATGCAGAGTTGCTTCGTCGAGACCCCGGAGTTGGGGCATTACTGCGAATACCTGTTCCCCGAACCTGCCGGGCTGGCCTTTTTCGAGAGTGTGCCGGGCAACTGAGCGTCACCTTCACAGGCCGAGCACGAAGGAATTGCATATGGACACGCGTATTGGCCCGACCATCCTCGAATATCTCGGCGCTCTGGAGGATGCGGTCGCGGAACTCGCGAACACCTGGCACCCGGAGCACGCGGATTATCGCGCCGACGTCTATCGGCAGACGATGATGAGCCTGTCCTATTCCTACTTCGCCTATTTCCACGCCACGCCGGAACACCCCGACTGGGCTCCGCTGTGGAACCCGGTGTTCACGCTCCAGCCCAATCCCGACGACATCTATCTCTACAGCCCGATACGCGGTGACCTGAAATACAGGGTCAGCGGCAATCGCGGTACGGTGAAGATCCTGAGCTTCACCACGCAGCGCTTCATGTCCGGCATGGTCGATGACATTGCGCAGATCGGCGGGCACAACGAGATCGATGACCAGGACATCGTTTTCGAACCCGGCGGTGATTTCGAGGTGGTTTTCAGCGTCGAACGCCCGGCTGGCCACGCCGGCAACTGGGCGCCGATCCATCCGCAGGCCACCGGCATGATGGTGCGCCTGCGCAGCTACGACTGGGAGAACGAGATCGACCCCACGCTCTCGATCGAGTGCCTCGATCCCGTCCCCGCCAAACCGCGCCTGACGCCCGACGAGATCATCGCGCGCATCGAGGAAATGGCGAAGTTTCCCGCCCGCAAGACCCGCAGCTACTACCGCCTGCAGAACGGCGTGAAAGAACGCGTCGGCTTCAACGTGTTCGAGCCGGTGCGCATGAAGGGCGCGCTCGCCAAGCAGGTCTACTGGCCGGCCTGCTTCCAGCTGGAGGAGGACGAGGCGCTGATCATCGAGACCGATCTGCCCGAGCGCCGCCCCTATTGGAACATCCAGCTCAACGACCCCTATTTCAACGCACTCGAATACGTGTATCGCCTTTCCAGCCTCAATGGCCATACGGCACGAGCCAGTTCGGACGGCAGGTTCCGCGCCGTCATCGCGCTGGAAGACCCCGGCGTGCCGAACTGGCTCGATCCTGCCGGATACACGGAAGGCGGCATCTATGGGCGCTGGTTCGATTGCGACACCAACCCGACACCGGTGATCAGGCGCGTGAAACTGGCCGAGCTGCGCCACCACCTGCCTGCCGACACACCGGTGGTAACGCCCGCAGAACGCGCCGACGAGCTGCGCCGACGGGTACGCGCATGTCAACGACGCCGGAGGTGGTAAACCCCATGAACCCCGACTATTCCGATTTCACCGGCCGCGTCGCCATCGTCACCGGCGGCGGCACCGGCATCGGCCTCGCGACCGCGCGGCAATTCGCGCGCAGGGGCGCCGCTGTCGTCATCGCCAGCCGCACCGCCGATGAGCTGGAGCGCGCGGCCGCGCGCGTGCGCGAGGAATCGGGCGCGCGCTGCCTGGCAGTGCCGACCGACGTCAAGAACGAGGAACAGGTCACCCGCCTGGTCCAGCGCACGCTGGATGAATTCGGGCGCATCGACATCCTCGTCAACAACGCCGGCGGCTCGCGCCTCGGGCCGCTCGCGGGGCTGAGCAGCAGGGCCTGGGACGCGAGTTTCGACCTCAATGTGCGCGCCGCCTATCTGTGCACGCACGCGGTAGGCCCGCACATGATCGCGCAGCGATCCGGCGCGATCGTCAATATCTCCTCCAATGCCGGCACAAGCGGCGTGAAAGGCGGGGCGCATTATTCGGCGGCCAAGGCTGCGCTGCAGATGTTCACCACCGTCACGGCGGCCGAATGGGGCCGTCATGGCATTCGCGCCAACTGCGTCGCGGCGGGGATGATCGCATCGGAGCGCGCGGCTGCGGCGTGGGAAGTGGCGAAGCTCGACATGAGCAATCTCGCAATGATCCCGCTGCGCCGCCCGGGCACGCCGGACGAAGTGGCCAACATGATCGTCTTCTTCGCCAGCGATGCCGCCTCCTACATCACCGGGCAGACCGTTGCGGTCAACGGCGGCCCGTCGATGAGCGGCATTCCGGACGAGTGAACCGCGATGGATGACAGATACGCTGCACCCAAGGTCTTCGCCACGGCGGTGGACCAACTGCACGAACTGGTCGCAGAGGAAGTCGGAAGCACCGACTTCGGCAGCGACGACTACCTGCCGGGCCTGAGAGTGCTCCTGCAGTCGATGGACTACGATCCGCGCTTCAGCGAACGCGGACGGCACTACGCGTGGGGCACGGTCGTCGGCGTGCTCGGGGGCCGCGCACGGGCGATCAGGTCGATGGCCGAACATCCCGGCTTCGATCGCCACGCGATCCCGAGTCCGGTCGTGATCACCGGCTTGCCGAGAACCGGCACCACCGCGCTGCACAAGCTCATGGCCGTCGACCAGCGCTTCCAGGGGCTGCAAACCTGGTTGCTCGATTCGCCCATGCCGCGCCCGCCCCGGGAGACCTGGACCGACTACCCGGCTTTCCACCGGACCGCCGCCACGCTCGAAGCGCGTTTCAAGGCAGCTCCGAAGAAGCGAGCCGCGCACAACATGGCCGCCGAGGAAGTCGATGAATGCTGCCTCGTGCTGCGCCAGGGCTTCGTTTCGAACCTGTGGACCGTCGGCTGGTCCGCCGCAACCTACGACGCCTGGTGGCAATGCCAGAGCGAGGAGAGTTCGTATCGCCACTACTATCGCTGCCTGCAATTGATCGGGAGCACCGAACCCGACAAGCGCTGGCTGCTGAAGAACCCCGGTCACATCGAGAACCTGGACCTGCTCTTCGCCGTCTTCCCCGACGCGAAAGTGATCCAGACGCATCGCGATCCGGCCAGGGCGGTGCCATCGCTCTGCTCGCTGCTGATGCCGCTGCATCCGCTCGTGGAGGAAGGCCGCTACGAGCAGCGCGCGCACAACATGCTGGCGCGCGAAGTGGCGAAATGGGCCAACGCGCTGCGCAAGGCGCAACGCGTGCGCGAGATGCATCCCGGGCAGGTGCTGGATCTCGTCCACGCCGATTTGCACCGCAACCCGATGGCCGTGATCGAACGCATCTACGGCTTCATCGGCGAAGACCTGAGGCCCGAGGCGCGCGCGGCCATGCTCCAGCGCATTGCCGACGATCCCGAGCGCCAGCATGGCGCGCATGACTACGACATCGCCGATTTCGGCATGAGAGAAACGGAAATCCGCGAGCGCTTCGGCGACTACATCAGTCGCTTCGACCTGGCGCCGAAGGGACCTGCCACCGCCGGAGGCGCGAAATGAAAGCCGCGGTCTATCGCGAAGCGGGCAAACCACTCGTCCTCGAAACCCTTCCGGATCCGGTTCCCGGCCCCGGGGATGTCATCATCAGGGTGCATCGCTGCGGCATCTGCGGCACCGACCTGCACATGACCGAGGGGCATCAGTGGCAGTTTTCGCCCGGCACGGTGCCCGGTCACGAGTATTCGGGCGAAATCGTCGAAATCGGCGCGAATGTCACCGGCTTCAGGGCAGGCGATCTGATCACCGCCCTGCCCTCGACCGGCTGCGGGCACTGCGAGGCCTGCCATCACGGCAACCTGGCGCTGTGCCACAACGCGCCGGGCGTCATGGGCGGCTATGCCGAAATGATGCGCATCCCGGCCAGTGTCGCCATCAAGCTGCCCGCCACGCTCTCGGCGGCCGATGGCGCACTGATCGAACCGCTCGCGGTCGGCTTGTACGGCGTACGCATGTCGGGTATCCAGCCCGGCGATCGCGTGCTGGTGATGGGCGCGGGTGCGGTCGCGCTGTGCACCATCTACTGGGCGCGGCGCCTGGGTGCCGGGCGCATCGTTGCGATGTCACGATCGGCACGGCGACAGGCGCTGGCGCTGGAGATGGGCGCGGATGCCTTCGTGCACTACGGCGACAACGAGAACGACGGGATCGTCGAAGCCCTCGGCCGGCAGCCCGACATCGTGTTCGAATGTGTCGGCACACCGGGATTCCTGATGAAAGGCATCCAGCACGCGCGCACGCTCGGCAAGGTGGTGTCGATGGGATTCTGCACCTCACCCGACCAGGTGGTCCCGGCCGTCGCCGGTTACAAGGGCGTGTCGCTGCAGTTTCCGGTCGGCTATGCGCTGAAGGACTTTCACTACGTGGCCGACGTGATGGACGCCGGCCATGTCGACCCTAAGATGCTGATCAGTTCGGTCGTCACGCTGGATGAGTTGCCGACCGTGTTCGAGCAGCTGCGCGGTCCCAACAACGAAACCAAGGTGCAGGTCGCGCCACGTGCCTTGTAGGACCCCATTTCGTGGCAACTCTCCAACCCGCTCATCTGCAGCGTGATCGCCGGCGCATGGAAGCCCGGGCAGATCGAAGCCAACGCGGCGCAAGCGCTTTCAACGGTCGAGCTTCGACAGCACGTCTTCCCCGTAGCGCTGCGCGTTGTCGCACCACTGCGCGCGAGTCCTGCCCTCGATGTGAATCGCGGCGCCCGCGACGCCGAGTTCCCTGAAGCGCCCGATCTTGTCGATCAGCGCAGCGGGATGCAGCTTTTCACCGGGCGAGGTCAGGCTGCCCAGCACGACTTCGGGCGGCCGTTCGCGGCCGACCGTCGCGCAGTGTTCCCGCAGGTAACGCAGGCCCGCGACCAGATCGTCCTCGCCGGACATCGGGGCCGTGCGCGAGGTGGTCGACAGCACGCCCGCGGTGAAAAAGGGATGCCAGGCATCGCCCAGCTCGACGGCCCGGCGGATCGCGCGACGGGAGTTGCCGCCGATGAGCAGCGGCGGATGCGGCTTCTGCGCCGGCGCAGGCAGGATGCGGTTGCCACGGGCCTCGTAGCCGGTTCCCTTGAACGAAAACTCCTCGCCACCCCAAGCCGCCTTCAGAGCCCGGATGTACTCATCGACGATCTCGTTGCGCCGCTCGAAATCGACGCCGAGCGCGTGGTACTCGCCCTTGAGGTAACCGGCGCCCACACCGAGGCTGACGCGGCCCGCGGAAAAGACGTCGAGCGTCGACACTGCGCGCGCCGTGATGAAGGGATTGCGGTACGGCAGCACCAGGATCCCGGTGTGGAGCCTCAGCGTGCGCGTGGCGGCGGCAACCAGCGCCAGCATCACGAAGGGATCCTGGGCGTGGTGACCTCCGGCATCCAGCCAGCGACCGGTCGGACAGGGATGATCGGTCACGTTGCCGCCGTTGAACCCCACACGCTCCAGCAGCGAGCCGATCTCGGACACCGCTTCGGGTTGCAGGAATTCCTCCGGACTCTCGGTACGGTCGAAGGGCAAGGTGGCGTTGATTTTCATATCGGCTCATCCGCGCGAGGAGATCCGGGATACGGTTCTCAGGAAATGACATCGCCCATCAGCGTCCAGTTGCCGGCCTTGTTACGCACCCAGCCGCTGGAGGCCCAGGTTCCTCCGTCGACGGGAATGACGGCGCCGGTCACGTAACTGCTCATGGCGGAAGCCAGGAAAACGGCGACGTTGCCGCACTCCGTGTCCGTTCCCGCGCGCCCCAGCGGGATGCGCCGGGCCGTTGCATCCTCCTGCTGATCGCTCGGCCTGATCCAGCTCGCCGGGTCGACCGGGCCCGTGTGGTTGCCGCGCAGCCCCGGCGTGACCGTGTAATCGGGGGCAATGACATTGACGCGAATGCCGTGCTCGGCGAGTTCCAGCGCCATCGTTCGCGTGAAGTTGAGCATGGCCGCCTTGCACGCCCCGTAGACCGCGAAGTTCGGTGCGGCCCGCGATCCCTCGATGCTGCTGACGTTGATGATGGAGCCGCCGCGACCGCCGCGGATCATCAGCGGAGCCGCGGCAGACGTGGCCGCCAGCATGCTGACCAGGTTGAGATCGATATGGCGCCGCCAGGAACGTTCGGACTGCTCGATGAACGGCCGCGGGCTCACACCGCCGGCGTTATTCACCAGAATGTCGATGCGCCCGAAGCGGGCGGCCGCGCTGCCGATCAGGGCGCGCACCTGCTCCGTGTCGCATACATCGGTTGGCACGGCCAGGGCCGCGCGGCCCATTTCGCGCACACGCGCGGCGACTTCCTCGCAGCGCTCGGGGACGATATCGCCGATGACCACGTCGGCGCCGACCGCCGCACAGGCCAGCGCAATCGCCCTGCCGATGCCGGCCCCTGCGCCAGTGACGACGGCAACCTGGTCCGTGAGCTGGATATCCGGTGTATTCAATTCGATCTCCGGGGGATGAACATCGACGCTCGGAAAGTGTCCTTCAGCTGCGCTCCCCTGTCCACGACGCCATGCGCGCCGTGTAGTTCGCGAACAGCGGGCGCACCTGGTCGAGGTCCAGCCCGTAGGTGGCCGCCTCGGGATGCGCGCCCGGTTCGCGGTTCTGCGCGTTCTGCTGCCACCACCGGTTCATGCCGGCCTCGAAGCTTGCGCTCACCGGCTCGCCGAGCCATTCGTACAGCCCGCGGACCGCGCCGACGGGATCGCGCTGCATCGCGCGGAAATCGATGTCATGGAACCGCGCCTCGTTGCCCTTGTCGCGAAACGCCAGCGCCCGTTCCATGCCCAGCGACCAGTGCTGAACGTTGAGCCTGCCCACGTCGTGCAGGTCCACCCGGTCACTGAACTTGCCGATGTAGTCGGCGTAGAGGTGCGCCACCGAGACCATCACGTCCGTGGGATCGCGGTGCGTCATCACGAAACGCGCATCCGGAAATGCGCGGTCCAGGTGCTCGAGAAACAGCAGGTGCGTGGGGCACTTCAGGCGCCACGGCTTGTCGGGGCATCCCCACTGCAGCAGCTTGAGCACGCGGCGCTCGTAGCGATAGGTCGAGGTGAGGTCCGCCTCCAGCAGCCACGCGGAATAGCCCGGTATCCGGGCGAACGCCTGGAACAGGTGGCTCCTGAAATCGAGCGCCATCAACTCCTGGCACTCCGCGGGTCCGGTGGCCGATTCGGGCACGTGCCCCTTGACCCCTTCCCTGCGGGCTGCCGCCCCGGTCTGCGCTTGCACGATGCGCGGATCGGGTGGCGTCACCGTCGAGGGCGGCGGACAGGGTCGGGATGATTCCCAGCGGCGCAGCGAACGGGCGCCGGGGTCTTCGGCCAGCAGGAACGACAACGCGGTCGAACCGGTGCGCGGCAGGCTGACGCCGATCAGAGGCGCCTTGATCTGGACCTCGTCGATTTCCGGGTGCCGGCGATACCAGTCCTCGATCTCCAGGCGCTGCTCGAGGTGGCCGATGATGCGCTGGCGCAGCAGGTGTTCGCCGGTGGCATTGAGCTGCGCCTCCTCGCGCAGCGAACGCACCAGAACCTGCAGCCCCTCGAGAAACGAGTCGTCGCCGAAATCCTCGAGCCCCGTCGCTGCGCGCGCCGCGGCGAGCAGTTCCTCGTATCGCTCCATTGATCGCCTCCTGCGGCAGCGCAATGCCGGCAGTGCTCTGAAGCCGGTTCAACCGATCGTCGTCAGGCTTTCATGCGACGAGCGCTCGATCATGCCGTAAGCCGTCTGTCCGTCCCAGGTGTAGCGTGCACCACCCTGCTGCAGGTTCAGACCGCCGATGTCGGGATTGCCGACGCGAAAGGTCGACAGCGCCGTCACGCCCTCGATCCTGGTGATCCCCAGATCGGACTCGAGCTCCAGCGAGACGTCGTCGCCCTCGCCCACGATCCGGCGCAGCCACGGAATCCGGGTGGCGCGGGCCGGGTACATCGTGCCGTCCTGGAAGACATAACCCTCGTTGTAGGCGGTGCCATCCTCGCGCGGCGGGTACGTGATGTAGCCGAACGCGCGCCCGTCGGGAAATACGGCTGACTGCCAGCAATGCCCGCGGAACCCGCCCAGCGGACGGATGCTCTGGCGTTTGACCCGCAGCCCCACGCCCTTGAACTCGCGGCTCCGGCCATCGACATGGAAAACGCCGCGGGCGCGGAACAGATGTTCGAAGCGCCAGCCTATGCCCATGTTGGCGGCTTCGATGGCATCGGCCGCGGACATCCGCGCCACTTTCTCGACCGGGATGTCCTGCACCCAGGCGGGCGTGACCATGTGCAGATCGACGTCCAGGCCTACCGCGGTGCGCTTGTCGGGATCCAGCGTGCCGGCAATCTGCTGATCCACCGTGCCATCGATCGCAGTTCCCGCGAAGCTGACGCGCCATTTACGGAACGGGGTGATGCAGCGCAACGCCAGGGGTCCGGCGCCGAGAATCGTCGGCCGTCCATCGGGACCCAGCGGCGAATGGGCAGCCCCCGTGCAGGCAGCGTTCAGTACGCGTCCACCCGCCATGGCGAAATTGCCCTGGACGCGGCGATCATCCCAGCTGGAGGCCTCCGCCTCGATACCGACACGGGGAAAACCAAAAGCGCCACTTTCCTCGTAGAGCCAGATGGAGGTGCTTTCCCGCATGTCCGGATTATCCGGGCAAGCCGGAAATACCAGGTCATGCCCGGGCGACAGGCCGCCCGACATCAATTGCCCGGCAAGTGTCATCGCCCGTCATTTCCCGGCAAGCTCGACGTGCAGATTCGCCAGTCCGCGAATGATGAAGCTCGGCTCGTAGTCGAGGCGGCGATTGCCGGGCTTGCCATGCTTTTCCTCGGACAGGCTTATCGCGGAGGTGTGCCGCAGGAAGTGCTCCAGGATGACCCGGACCTCCGCGCGCGCCAGCGGTGCCCCGATGCAGGTGTGCACGCCCCGGCCGAATGCCAGGTGCTCCCTGATCCGCGGACGATCGAAGCGGAACTCCTGCGGCTCATCCCAGCGGCGCGGGTCGCGGTTGGCCGCCGCGAGCGCGACCACCACGCGCTTGCCCGCCGGAACCTCGAACTCGCCAATCCTGGTCTTCCTGCGCGCCAGCCGGAAGGTGGCCTTGGTGGAGCCTTCGAGGCGCAGGACTTCCTCCAGGAATGACGGGATCAACCCGGGATTCCCGCGCAGCTGCTGCTGCAAAGCGGGCGTGTCGGCTATGCGGCGCATCGCGTTGCCGAGCAGCTTCGCGCTGGTGTCCTGCCCCGCGGCAAACAGGAACACGGCGAGCCGGACCACCTCCAGCATGTCGGGCAGCGAGCCATCCGGGTAGGTCGCTGTCGCGAGCTCTGTCAGGACATCGTCCCGTGGATTGGCGCGCCGGTCCTGGACGTACTGGTAGAAGAAACCCCCGAGGTACTCGAGCGTCGCGGTCGTCGTGGGCTTTTCCTCGTCATCCATGTTGCCCGGCGGCGGCCCCGCATCGATGGCCTTGCGGAACAGCTCGCGGTCCTGCGCCGGGACCCCGAGCAGATCGGCGATCACCAGCGTCACGTAGGGTGTCGCGATCTCGTTGACGATCTCGCAACGTCCGTTCGCGACAGCGTCGCGCACGAGCCCTTCGGCAAATTCGTGCATGAACGATTCGTTTGCCCTGAGTCGCGAGGGAGTGAACAGGCGGCTGACCAGGGAGCGAACGGCGGCATGCCGGGCGTCGTCATAGGTCACCACCATGTCGCCACCCAGCATGCGGTCGCGATGCGCCTCGATCTGCTCCGAGATGTCGTCGCCGACCGGTTCGAATGGCAGCGGGACGGCCGCGCCGGGCACCGAGATGGACGACGAGAAATCCCGGGTATTCCTGAGCACCTCGATCGCCTCGTCGTACCCGGTCACCATCAGTATGTCGCGCTTGTCGAGCTGGCAGACCGGGCCCCTGGCGCGCATTTCCTCGAAATAACCGTAGGGATCCAGCAGGACGGAATGGTCCGAAAAATAATCGCGCTCCCCGGAGGTTTGTGTCGTCATCGATGTTTCCTGTGTGATGGCTGCGGGCACGAATCGCGGGCTCAGTTCCCGAACCGGTATCTCAGCTGCACGCCGTACATGCGCGGCAGGCCGAGCTGGGCGGTTTCGAAACCCGCACCCTCTGCGAGTCCGGGGACGAACGTGAAGTATTCCTCGTCCGTGAGGTTGGTGCCGAACACCAGCAGGTCGAATGCGGATCCGCCAACCGAATCCCAGCTCAGGTTGGCATTGACGATGTCGGTCTCCGGAAGGTAGCTCAGGCCCTCGAAGTCGGAGCCGATGAGCCCGTCATCGACATAGTTGCTGAGTTGCTCATCGGTGTGGATGAACATCACCCCCAGCGTCACCTCGCCCATGCTCTCGTCGAGCGGGAGCGTGTAGCGCGCCGAGATCGTGTATTTGTGCTCCGGCGACAGCGCCAGCTCATCGCCCTCCTGCTGCTTGCCGGTGATCACGTACGGCGATGACGGCGGCACGGTGAATACCGGCATCTCCGTGATCTCGGTGTTCAGGTAGGTGTAACCGGCCTCGATAGTGAAACCCTCGAACGGCGTGATCGCCGCCTCCAGTTCCACGCCATAGATCTCCGAGGCGCCGGCATTGACCGGCCCGGCTGTCGGCGCAACGGCGATGTCGTCGGCGGGGTTGTCATTGAAGCCCAGCTGCAGCTGCTGGTTCTCGAAGTCGTTGAAGAAAACCGCCGCGTTGAAGATGCCGCTGAACGTGCCGTGGAACGTGAATTTCGAGCCGATCTCATAGGCATCGACCCGCTCCGGACGGATGTAATTGAACGGCGCGCTCAGGTCCGAGGCAATGGTGCCCGCCCGGTAGCCGCGCGCGTACTTGGCGTACAGCAACATGTCGTCGGCGGGCGTGTAATCCAGCCCGATCAGCCATGTCGGCTCGTCGGTTTCCTGTTCGAAATCGAGCGTGCAGCTATCCGTCGGCGCATCCGGGTTGGCGCATCTCACCGCGGTGACTTCCGGCGGCAGCGGGGCGAAGGTGACCGGGTCGAGCGGCGGATTGAACTGGTAGGCCCGCTTCGTGCTGGTGCTCTCCTGGCGATCCCAGGTGTAGCGCAGGCCACCGGTCAGGGCGAGGTTACCGCTGAACTGGTAAGTGCCCTGCGCATAGAGGCCGACGTTGTTGAACTCGGTCTTGCCGCTGGTGTAGTTGATCGCTCCGGCCGGCGCGTATGTGCCGGTGGCCAGGCTGCCCAGGAAACCCAGCACATCCGTGCACTCCAGTGCGGCGACGTCGGTGCAGGAAATCGCCACCGGCGACTGCGATCCCACCGCGCTCAGCGGCTCGCTGCGCTCGACATAGGCGCCCGTCTGCCAGGTCAGCGCGTTGTCGAAGCCCGCGCCGTCGAGCCGCATTTCTTCCGTGAACGTCGACTGGTCACCGGTATGGCCCCCGGGAATCGGCTGGATGCTGGCGAAGCCGACGCGATAGCTGGGCAACAAGGCGCCGAGGGCGGGCGTGACGAAGGCTGTGCCGAACATCGCCGAGCGCAGATCCTGGGTCAGCTCGGCATAACTGATGATGTTCTTGAACGTGAGATCTTCGTGCACCTGCCAGGTCGTGGTGTTGATGAGCTGCCATTGCTGCAGGTCGGACAGCGGGTTGGCGAGATCCTGCCGCGCGTCGTAGAAGCCGTCGCCGTCGGCCTCCTGGTCGGCAAGCTGCTGCGCGCCAAAGAATCCCAGGCCCACCGCCGCGTCGGCGGCCACCAGTTTGCCGAACACACCGTTCGTGCGGGAATCGGAGCGGGAGAAGATCGCGTAGTTCTCGAGATCGGGTGTCAGCTCCACGGTCAGGCTGGCCCGGTAGGCCGTGTAGTCGACATCGCCGAAATCGTCCGGGCCGATGCCGCTGGTGTTCTCGACGTAGCCATCGCGCGTCTGCTGGTCGATGCCGAGACGCAGCGCGGCTTTGTCGCCCAGCGGCGCGTTCACTACGCCCTGCAGGCGCTGCATGTCCAGATTGCCGGCCGATGCCTGCACATAGCCTCCCAGCTCGTGTGTCGGGCGCTGGGGCACGAGCAGCACCGCGCCGCCGGTGGTGTTGCGCCCGAACAGCGTGCCTTGGGGTCCCTTCAGCACCTGCACGTTCTGGAGATCGAAGAAGGAGCCGGGGCCCGCGCCATCGCCGACCGGGAAGCTGCCGTTGGAGGAACCGCGCGGAGCCACCACGTCGGCGAAATAGACACCCACCGACGGCAACGTGCCCAGATCCTGCACGAAGCCGCGGATCGCGAAGCTCGAATTCTCGTTGCCGAAGTTGCTGTTCGCCGACAGCGACGGCGTGAAGGCCGCGAGGTCAGAGGAGTTCACGACATTCTGTTTCGTGAGTTGCTGCTGGTTGAAGACCGTGATGGAAATCGGGACGTCCTGCACGCGTTCCTCGACCCGCCTGGCCGTCACGATGATGTTCTCGAGTTCCCCGGCGCCCGCCTCGCCTTGAGCGTACGCGGGCGAGACGGCCCCCAATACCGCCAGACTGGAGCCACGCAGAATCTTCCGTACCGCAACGCGGTTCATGTTTCCCCCCGGACCTTGTTCGGACGGTCGGTCCGTCCCTGTTATGTGTATCGGCTTGCGATCGGCTTGCGAGAGCAACACTGTTATTGATATACGGTGTACCAATAACAGCCGCGCCGGATTTCGTCAAGCGCGTGCGCGAGGCCCGGGGACATTGCGTGGCAAGAGATGAAAAGCGTGCGGCAAACGCCGCGCAACCGTCGACCGCGAAGGAAAGACGGACCACGCGCTCGCGGCCAGCGCTCCGCGAGGCATTGTTGTCGTTGCTCGAAGAAAGGCCGTTTGAACACGTCACCGTGCGGGAGCTCACCGCGCGCGCCGGTGTTGGCTATGCCACCTTCTTCCGGCATTACCCGGACAAGGAAGCCCTGCTGCACGATCTCGCGGCGCACGAGATCAGCAAGCTGCTCGCGATGGCCCAGCCTATTCTCTATACGGTCGACAGCCGCGCCTCGGCCGAGGCGCTGTGCAGCTATGTCTGGGAGTATCGCAAGCTCTGGTCGGCGCTGCTGACGGGCGGCGCCGCCGCCATGCTCAAGGACGAATTCGTCCGCCAGGCCCGGCAGATTGCCGCTGAACGATCCAGCCGGCACGCCTGGCTGCCGGGCGATCTCAGCGTGGTCTTCTCCGTGGCATCGACGGTGGAGATTCTCGCGTGGTGGCTGCGCCAGAGCGAACCGCCGTCGGTGCAACGCATGGCGGCGATACTGGATCAGCTGGTCATCATCCCCAGCATGCCGCCGGTCAAGAATGCCGGCGCCGGACCGTCCTCGGCGCCCGGAAGCACTCGTCGCCGCCCGGCAGGGCGGCGACGGAGCACATCCTGACGAACGCCGGAAATCCGGCGCCCGCGAACGCTCACTTGTTGACGTTCACCACGACCCGTCCGCGCACCTTGCCCTGCAGCAACTCGGCGGCCGTCGCGATCGCATCGGCCAGGCCGATTTCCGTGGCAATGACGTCGAGTGCGGCGCCATCGAGATCGCGCGCCAGTCGCTCATACGCCACCAGCCGGCGTGCCTTCGGCGCCATCACGCTGTCGATGCCCAGCAGGGTCAGGCCACGCAGGATGAACGGCATCACCGTCGCGGGGAAATCCGCGCCCTGGGCAAGTCCGCAGGCCGCGACCGCGCCGCCGTAGCGCGTCTGCGCGCAGGCGTTGACCAGCGTGTGGCTGCCGACGCAGTCGACCACCCCGGCCCAGCGCTCCTTCTGCAGCGGCTTGCCGGGTGCCGCGAGCTCGGCGCGATCGATGATCGTGCTGGCCCCGAGCTGTTTCAGGTAATCGGCCTCGGCGGCCTTGCCGGTCGCGGCGGCAACGCTGAAGCCGGCCTTGACCAGCAACGCGACGGCCACGCTGCCCACGCCACCGGTGGCGCCGGTGACCAGGACCTCGCCCTGCTCGGGGCGCACGCCGTGGGCGAGCAGCGCATCCACGCACAGGCTGGCCGTGTAGCCGGCGGTGCCGATCGCCATCGCCTGGCGGCTGCTGAACGCGCTGGGCAGCGGCACCAGCCACTCGCCCTTCAGGCGCGCCTTCTGCGCCAGCCCGCCCCAGTGCGTCTCGCCGACGCCCCAGCCGTTCAGGATCACGCGGTCGCCCGCTTTCCAGTCGGCGTGGCTGCTCTCGCGCACGACGCCCGCGAGGTCGATACCCGGCACCATCGGGAACTTGCGCACCACGGGAGAGCTGCCCGTGATCGCGAGCCCGTCCTTGTAGTTCAGGGTCGAATACTCGACGTCGATCGTGACATCGCCCTCGGGGAGCTGCGATTCATCGACCTGTGTGAGCGCGACGGACTGGCCGGATTCGCCCTTGTTGATCACGACAGCAGAAAACATGGATAGCTATTCCTTTTGGTTGGGTTGTCGACAGGCGCCGTGGCCGCTCAGTCCAATCTTGCCAGCAGGCTGTCGGCAATGTCGAGCGCATAGCACTCGTCCTGCCGGCCCAGCTGTTCGTTGAGCAGCGCGCGTTTCAGGAACAGGTGGCACTGGTGCTCGGCTGCCATGCCGATGCCCCCGTGCAGCTGCAGCGCTTCCTCGGCCACCTTCGCGTAGGTGGAGCTCGCGAGGTACTTGGCCGTCTCGGCCTTGAGTTCGGCTTCGGCATCCGCGATGGCATCGCCGAGCCGGCCGAGGCTGTCGAGGAGCAGGGCCTCGGCGGCCGCGATCAGCGTCTTCAGATCGGCGCAGCGATGCTTCAGCGCCTGGAACAGCGCCAGCGGACGACCAAACTGGCGCCGCACCTGCAGGTGTTCCACCGTCAGCTCCAGCAGGGCATTGGCGCCGCCCACGGCGTCGGCCGCGAGACCGAGATCGCGCAGCGCGCCCAGCCTGCGCACCAGCGCCTGCGCCGCCGCACCGCGCGCGAGCACGAGCGTCTCATCGAGCTCCAGGCCCGTGAAGCGCAGGTCGAACAGGCGATGCGTCCGGTCCCAGGTCGGACGCGCGACGAGCTCCACGCCCGCGCGCTCCAGCGGCGCGAGCGCGACGCAGTCGCCGGCGCGCGTCCACACCAGCGCGTGGCTGGCGCGATCCGCCGACTGCACACCCGAGGCCAGCCCGGTGAGCCGCGCGGTGCCGCCGCTCGCCTGTTCGAGATCGAACGCGGACTCGGCCAGCGGCGCCGCCACGTATTGACCGGCGGTCAGTCGCTCGACCCATTGCTCGCGATCGGCCAGCGCGGACTGGCACACGGCGTCGAGCGCCAGCGCGGCCGGCAGGAAGGGCACGGCCGCGAGCCGCCGGCCCAGTTCGATCTGCAGCACGCAGGCGCCCGCAAGACCCTGGCCCAGCCCGCCCAGCTCCTCGGGAACCCCCGCCAGCAGCCAGCCCAGCTCGACCAGCAGCGGCCAAGCGTCCTGTTCGTCCGCGGCCACCGCGCGCCCGGCCAGCACCTGTCGTACCGATTGCTGCAACTCCAGGAGATCCGCGTTCATGCGCGCTCCTCCGGCACTTGCCACGTCTTGGGCTCGCGCGGCATGCGCAGCAGGCGCTCGGCGATGATGTTGCGCTGGATCTCGTCGCTGCCGCCGGCGATCGACCAGTTGTAGGAGTTCATGAAATCGACCATCCAGTTGCCGGTTTCCTGCGTGGCGCCGCGCATGAAGCCGCGGTGGTACTGGCTCTGCAGCCCGCCGATGCGCAGCCCGAGCGAGGTGAATTCGCGCAGCGTGCGGGCGTAGTTCAGCTTGACCATCGAGGCATCGCCCGGCGCTTCCTCGCCGGAAATGCGCCGCAGCAGGTACCAGTCGGCCAGCGCGCAGG
This sequence comes from Gammaproteobacteria bacterium, assembly GCA_016718385.1. GTDB lineage: Bacteria > Pseudomonadota > Gammaproteobacteria > Pseudomonadales > UBA5518 > UBA5518. The sequence goes on along the minus strand of JADKDK010000001.1, from coordinate 482,615 downwards.
CACCGTCGACCTTCGCCATCACGCGGCCGAGGTCGCGGCGCAGCGCCGCGTCGCCCTGGCGTCCCGCCTCGCGCATCGCGGCACCCAGCAGCGGCAGCGCGTAGCGCATGCGCTGGCTCAGCTCCACCAGCGTGAGCCCGCGTTCCGAGGCCAGCGTGGCCTGCGCCACCGCCCAGCCCTCGCCCTCCGCGCCAACCAGATCCTCGAGCGGCACTTCCACGTCGTCGAAGAAGATCTCGGCAAACTCGTCGTCGCCGGTGATCTGCGAAATCGGTCGCACCGACACGCCCTTGCTGCGCATGTCGAGCAACAGGTAGGTGAGACCCGCCTGCGGGGGCCCTGACCTGCCGCTGCGCGCCAGCAGCAGGCAGCGATCCGCGTACTGCGCCATCGTCGACCAGATCTTCTGGCCGTTGATCACGTAGCGATCGCCGCGGCGCTCCGCGCGCGTCTTCAGCGAGGCGAGATCGGAACCGGCATTGGGCTCCGAGAAACCCTGGCACCAGATCTCCCCGGCGAGGATGCCGGGCAGATACCTGTCGCGCTGCGCCGGCGTACCGCATTCCATCAAGGTGCAGGCGGCATGGTAGAGCGACACGAAGTAGAGAATCAGGCGCGGCGCGTCCGCGCGCGCGATCTCCTCGTAGATGACTTTCTGCTCGGCCAGCGAGCGGCCGCCGCCCGGCCAGCCCTGCGGCCAGTGCGGGGTGGCATAGCCGGCCTCGACCAGCTTCGTGAACCACTCGCGCTGCGCGCGCACGAAGACATCCTGCTCCGATCCGGTCATCGCCGCGCGCCAGCCGGCGGGCACGTTGCGCGCGAGCCACGCCCTGACCTGCGCGCGCAGCGCCTCGATATTGCTGTCCGACTCCATTGTCCGCCCTTGCTGTTCCGCCCGCTTGATCAGGCACCTATGCTAGCCAGCGCCGAGGGGGTTTCAAGCTCCGCGAACGCGGACGAATACCGGCGCGCCAGCGCGAGCGAAACCTCGCGCGACTGGTAACCGTCGCTGCCGAGCGTGGAGAGCCAGATCGGCATGCCGTAGGCCGGTGTGGCGCGGTAGTGCAGCCAGGCTCGAGCGGCGGAGGGACGCTCGCTGGCAGGAACCTGCAGCGCCCCGCGGTATTCCTCGAGCAGAGCCGCTTCGTGGCCGCGACGGTCTTCCTCGGTGAGCGCACCGACCAGGAAATAACCCACGTCCTGCGACCAACCGCCGCGGCGCACCACCTGCCAGTCGAGGAAACCCACCTCGCCATCGGGCAGCACGTAGGTGTTGCCGATGTGTGCGTCGCCGTGCAGCAGCGTCATCGGCCCCCGGCTCAACGAATCCACGTAGCGCGCCCAGAGATCCACGATCTGCTCCCAGTCATGGCGCGTGACTTCCGCGGGCAACTGGCCCGCGCCGCGCTGCAGGCCCAGCGGGACGCGCTTCCTGAGCCCGACCTGCCATCCCTTCGTGGGCTTCCAGGTCTTCACCCAGCCCAGTTGCGGATGCGTCCTGCCCGAGAAGCCCCAGAACGCGCTGTGCAGCCGCGCCAGGGCGCGCAAGCCGTGCGCCACCTGGTCCACGCTCAGCGGGCGCGTGGCGTCGCGCGGATCGGCGCCGCGCTGCGCGAGATCCTCCATCACGAGCAGGAAGTCCAGCCGCAGCCGGTCCACGACGGCCTTGTACACGAGCGGGTGGTCCACCGGCAGCGCAACGCCGGAAGCGAACAGGCGCGCCTCGTTGAAGAGGTTGCCGTTGCGCAGGTGCACCCAGCGGTGGTGCGGCGAATGCGCCTTGAGGAATACCGTCGCGGGCCCGGCGCCGGCGGCGTAGCGCAGGGCGAAGCGCGCGCGGCGATTGGTGCCGTCGTCGCGGGTCAGGAGCTCGAGTGCCGCGACGCGCGCGCCGGGACAGCGGCTCGCGATCGCATCGCTCATCCATGCCGGCGTCGCATCCTCCCAGCGCGGCGGGATCTTCGCCGCCAGCAGGCGAAGACCCGGGAAGCTCATACGCGCACTTCGATCCAGTCGTCCACGACCCGCAGCTCGTAGGTCGCGATGGGCTGGGTCGCGGGCAGGTTGAGCGCCGCGCCGGTCTCGAGGTTGAAGCGCGCGCCGTGCACCGGGCAGGTGATCATGCAGTGGCGCACGCGCCCGTTCACCAGCGGCTTGACCTGGTGCGAGCAGACGCCCGAGACCGCGAACAGCCGGCCATCCGTATGGCACACCAGCACCCAGGTGTTGTTCAGCTTCGCGGCTTTCTTCGACTCCGGCGGCAGCTCCGCGACCTTGCAGAATCGCGTGAATTCACCCGACAAGGCTGCTTACCCCTTCGTCCCGACGTACCTGTCGACCGCGCGCTCGAAGTGGCGGATGCGGATCTCCTGGTAGTTGCCGAGCGTGAGCCCGCGCTTGGCGCTGGCCTCGATACCTTCCTGCTGCAGGATCAGGTTGTCCGTGTCCTGGTCGAGAATGGCGCCGAAGCCCGGATCCATGCCCTCGGCCTCGGTGAAGGACTGCTCGTCGGTGAGGCGCACCGGCTCGGCCGGGTACGGGCGCTTGCCGTCGAGCGGCACCGGGCGCAGGAACAGCACCTCGTACAGCGTCCAGCGGTGATCGCGCGGGTCGGGGCGGAAGCGGTACACCATCGGCAGCGAGATGCCGGGGAACAGGAAGATGTTCGGGAACAGCGTGTACGAGAAGCAGTCGAGCAGCTCCGCATCCGAGACGCCGCCGAGATCGGTATTGGTCGCCTTCTCGAACATGCCGCGGAACATGTCGGCCATGGCCTGGCGCGCCGTGCCGCCCTCGGGCAGCGTGCGCGTGGCATCGCCGAGCGCGCTGCTGTCGCCCAGCGTGAACTGGTCCATGATGTCCTGCTCGGTGTACTTGCCGTAGTGATGCGGGCTCAGCACACCCAGCGGCGAGATGAAGCGGTTCACGTGCTCGCCGTAGACGTCGTACTGCGAGTTGGCATCGGCGTTCGTCACCGAGACCTGCGGGTGCGTGTCGAGCACATGGTAGGCCTCCATGAACGCGGCGATCGACAGCTTCCAGTTGGCCGGCAGGCGCTTGGCGACGTGGCAGTAGATGTAGCGGTCCTCGAGCTTCCACTCCCTGATGTGCGCCATCGCCGCGGGGCCGATGTAGTCGGCCAGCGTGGGCGCGTCGGGGTCCATGTTGATGAACACGAAACCGCCGAGCAGCTCGACGCGGACCTGCGGCAGCTTGTTCGTCGCGATGTCGACGTGCGGGAAGTCCCACGGGCACAGCAGTTCCTTCTGCGAGCCGTCGAGGTTCCAGCTCCAGCCGTGGAAGCTGCACTTGAACTCGGTGGTGTTGCCCTCGGTGCCCGAGGCGCGCAGCTTGGTGCCGCGATGCAGGCAGGCGTTGTAGTAGGCGCGCACCTCGTTCGCGGCGACGCGCGTGACGATGAACGAGTGCCGGCCGATGTCGTAGACGTGGTAGTCGCCGACTTCCGGGATGTGCTCCTCGCGGCAGGCGAACTGCCAGGTGTGCGGCCACAGCCGCTCGAATTCCCGCTCGGCATAGGCGACCTCGGTGTAGCGGTCGGTGGAGATGTCCTCGTCGCCGAGGAACTCGTAGGATTCCGAGCACACCCAGCCCGGCGCCTTGACCCGGTCGCTCGCGATGATTTCCTGCGTGCTCGGCGCGCCGGGATAGCGGGCCGCACCCCTGGCGAGATTCTGCGCTTCGGTACCGATGGGCTTGTTCATTGGGTTCCTCCAAATGCCTGCAGCTCACGTTCGCGCCGGGAGGGGCGATGCCGGCAGCGATTATGCCACCCGGGTACGACGCGCCAAAATGACCACGCAGGCATACACACTTGCCTGATCCTGCCAGCCCCTTCAATGGCCTCGCGGCGCGCCGCTACACTACGGCCACGCAACGCTCGCCAACCGCCCGGAGGAGAAATCGATGATCAGGGGCATACACCACGTGGGGGTCCACGTGCGCGACCTCGACCGGATGATCCGGTTCTACCGCGAGGCTTTCGGCTTCGAGCTGGTCGGCGAGCCGTTCGGCTGGCGCGACAACGACTTCATCGATCGCATCATCGACGTGCCGAACTCCGCGGCGCGCGGCGCCATGCTGCGCGCCGGCACCTGCTTCATGGAACTGTTCGAATACAGCGAACCGGCGCCCGGCGTGACCGCGCCGCTGAACGCCTACGACAAGGGCTACACGCACTTCTGCGTCGACGTCACGGACATCGAGCAGGAGTTCGAACGCCTGAAAGGGCTCGGCATGACGTTCGGCCAGCCGGCGCCCATCGACGCCGGGCACGTGAAGACGATCTACGGCCGCGATCCCGAGGGCAACCTGATCGAGATCCAGCAGACTGCTGAGAACTGCGACTTCCCGCTGCACAGCCTGCCGCCGGTTCCCCGCTAGCGGCGCGCGGGCCGCGCCGATGACACGCCCCGTGACCACGCTCGACGACAAGTACCTGCAGTCGGGCGGACGCGTCTTCATCTCGTCCAACCAGGCCCTGGTGCGCCTGCCGCTCGACCAGGCGCGGCGCGACCGCGCCGCCGGGCTGAAGACCGCCGGTTACATCTCGGGCTATCGCGGCTCGCCGCTGGGGGTCTACGACTCCGCGCTGTGGGGTGCGCAGAAACTGCTGGACCAGCACCACGTCGTGTTCAGGCCGGGTCTGAACGAGGAGCTCGCGGTCAGCGCGATCCGCGGCACCCAGCAGCTGCCGTGGTTCGGCAAGCCGGAGTTCCAGGGCGTCTTCGGCCTGTGGTACGGCAAGGGCATCGGCGTCGATCGTGCGTGCGAATCGCTGAAGCTCGGCAATTTCGAGGGCACCGCCGCGCACGGCGGCTTCCTGGCCGTGGCCGGCGACGATCACGGCGGCAAGTCTTCCGACAGCGCGCACCAGTCCGAGCACACGCTGATCGCGGCCATGCTGCCGATCCTCTACCCGGCCACCGTGGGCGAGATCATCGAGTTCGGCCTGTTCGGCTGGGCCATGTCGCGCTACAGCGGCTGCTATGTCGGGCTGAAATGCATTACCGACACGCTGGACCTGACGGCCTGTGTGGATCTGCCGGATCCCCATCGCCCCTACCTCACGCCCGCCGAGATCCAGCTGCCGCCCGAGGGCCTCAACCTGCGCCCGAACCTGCCGCCGCTGGTGGAGGAGGACTGGCTGGTCAACCACCGCCTGCCGGCCGCCACCGCCTTCGCGCGCGCCAACGGCATCGACCGCGTCGTGATCGACGGCGAGCGCCGCGAGCTGGCCATCGTCAGCGCGGGCAAGGCCTGCCTCGACGTGCGCCAGGCCCTGGCCGACCTGGGCCTGGACGAGGAACGCTGCCGCCGCCTCGGCATCCGCCTCTACAAGCCGGGGCTGGTCTGGCCGATGGACCCCGCGGGCCTCGCGCGCTTCGCGCGCGGCAGCCGCGCGCTGCTGGTGGTCGAGGAAAAGCGGCCGGTGATGGAAGACCAGGTCGCGCGGCAGCTGTATGCGCTCGCGGCCGATGAACGCCCCGCGCTGGCCGGCAAGCAGGACCTCGCGGGCGCGCCGCTGCTGCCGGCAGCGGGCGAACTCACGGCCGGCGTGGTGCGCCGCGCGATCAAGCGGCTGCTGGAGCAGCTCGGCATCGCCGACGCGCTCCTTGCCGAACGCCACGCCGCATTCGCCGGCCTGGAACAGCGCGCGCTCACGCTCGGCAGCGCGGCGGTGCGGCCGGCCTACTTCTGCTCCGGCTGCCCGCACAACACCAGCACGAAGATTCCGGAAGGCTCGCGCGCGATGGGCGGCATCGGCTGCCACGGGCTGGTGGCCGTGGTGCCGATGGGCCGCGACACCATGCAGTTCGTGCCGATGGGCCACGAGGGCTCGCCGTGGGTCTCGGCGGGCCAGTTCGTCGACACGCCGCACATGTTCCAGAACATGGGCGACGGCACCTACTCGCACTCGGGCATCCTCGCGATCCGCGCCGCCGTCGCAGCGAAGGCGAACATCACCTACAAGCTGCTCTACAACGACGCCGTCGCGATGACCGGCGGGCAACCCGTCGAGCAGCAGATCAGCCCGGTCGACATGGTCGAGCAGCTGCTTTCCGAGGGCGTGCGTCCGGTGTACCTGGTGTCCGATGCGCCGGAGAAGTACACGCACAGCCGGATGCCGGCCAACGCGAGCGTCTACCACCGCGACGAGCTCGACCGCCTGCAGCGCGAGCTGCGCGAGATCAAGGGCGTCTCGGCGATCGTCTATGAACAGACCTGCGCCGCCGAGAAGCGCCGCCGGCGCAAGCGCGGCCTGATGGACGATCCCGAGCGGCGCGTCTTCATCAACCCCGAGGTCTGCGAAGGCTGCGGCGACTGCTCGGTGCAGTCGAACTGCATCAGCGTGCTGCCGCTGGAGACCGAGTTCGGGCGCAAGCGCCGCATCGACCAGTCCACCTGCAACAAGGACTACAGCTGCGCGAAGGGCTTCTGCCCGTCGTTCGTCACCGTGACCGGGGCGACGCTCGCCGTGCGGGCCAGCGGCGACGCCGAGCGCCTCGCGCAACTGATTGCCGCCCTGCCGCAACCGCACATCGCGCCGCTCGATGAACGCGGCTGCAACATCCTGGTCGCTGGCATCGGCGGCACCGGCGTGCTCACGATCGGCGCGCTGCTCGGCATGGCCGCGCACCTCGACCACAAGGGCTGCACCGTGCTCGACATGACCGGCATGGCGCAGAAAGGCGGCGCGGTGACCAGCCACATCCGCATCGGCCCCGATCCCGCGGGCATCTACAGCTCGCGCCTCGGCGAAGGCATGAGCGACGTACTGATCGCCTGCGACCTCGTCGTCGCCTCCGGCGCCGCGGTGCTGAAAACGGTGCGCCCCGGGCACACGGCCGCGATCCTGAACAGCGACGTCGCGCCCACCGGCGCATTCCAGACCGACAAGCACATCGACCTCGGCGAAGCGCGACTGCGCGCCGCCGTCCTGCAGGCCATCGCCGGCGGCCCCGCCTTCGACGTGCACGCGAGCCGCCTCGCCACCGCGCTGACCGGCGACAGCATCGGCACCAACATCCTGATGCTCGGATACGCGGCGCAGAAGGGCCTGCTGCCGCTGTCGCTCGCCGCGCTCGAGGAGGCGATCCGCCTGAACGGCAGCTTCGTCGAAGGCAACCTGCGCACCCTCGCGCTGGGGCGCCTTGCCGCGCACGACCCGGCGGCGCTGGCGCGCGAACTTAATGACACGCCCGAGCCCGTGAAGCTCGACACCGTCGACGAGGTGCTCACCAGCCGCACGCGCCTGCTCAGCGCCTACCAGGACGCGCGCTACGCGCAGCGTTACCGCGAGTTCGTCACCGGTATCCGCAAGCGCGTCGCGGCACGCAACCTCGAGGGCGGCGAAACCTTCGTGCGCGAGGTCGCACTGACGTTCGCGAAACTGATGAGCTACAAGGACGAGTACGAGGTGGCGCGCCTCTACACCGACTCGCGGTTCATGCAGCGCCTGCGCGAGCAGTTCGCGGGGGACTTCACGATGACGTTCAACCTCGCCCCGCCGATGCTGCCGGGACGCGATGCCACGGGTCGGCCAAAGAAGCGCGCCTTCGGGGCGTGGATGATTAGCGCCTTCAAACTCCTTGCGCCGATGAAGGTGCTGCGCGGCACGGCGTTCGACCCGTTCGGGTACTTCGCGGAGCGGCGCATGGAGCGGCGCTTGATCGAGGACTACCGGGCTCTGGTGGAGCGGGTCGTGGCGCGGCTCGATCAAGACAACATTGCCACTGGCATTGAGCTGGCGAGTGCTGCTGCGGAGATCGGGGGGTACGGGCCGGTAAAGGAGGCTTCGGTCACGCGGTACGAGGAGCGGTTGAAGGGGCTTCTGGAGGCGTTCGAGGCACCAGATCCTGCGGCTTCAGCGTTGCGTGTCCAGATGCTGCCCTGAAATTGCGGAACCGCCTACCTCGCGCGTCTCGTGCTTTCCAGGCGCTCTGCCAGCCACACCTTGATCACGGATTGCCGCGTTACCCCCAGCCGGGCCGCCTCCCTGTCCAGCGAGGCGATCATCCATTCCGGAAAGTCGACGTTCACGCGACGCTGAGCCTGGGGCGGTTCAATGTCGACGCTGGGGGGATTATGGCCCGATTGGGGCTGCACCGGCCGGTGGCACGTTGATCTAATTCCAGGACGTGGTCGCCTAGGAGCGGGGAAATGAGTTAGCATGATCATATTGATCATGCTGATTTAAGCATATTTGGAGGATGCCCATGATCACGGAAACCAGTGCGGTCACCTTTCGCCAGAATCTCGGGGAGATGCTGAACCGCGTCCAGTACAGACACGACAGCGTAATCATCAACAAGGACGGCAAGCCTGTTGCCGCACTCGTTGATGCCCGCTTGTTTGAGCGGATTCGCCGTATGCAGGACCGCTTCGACGCATTGTGCCAGCGCATTGAGGCCGGATACGCGAACGTGCCGGAGCCTGAAGGGATGGAGGAAATACAGGCTGCGGTGCAACTGGAACGCCAGACTGCAAACGCTACATCCGACAAGCCCTGATCCTTTTCAGCCATGCCAAGAGTGGTCCTGGACACTAACGTGCTCCTGTCGGGAATTGCCTATCCGGCGAGCATACCCGGCAAGATTCTCGCGGCGTGGCGAAACGGCTCGGTGGAGGTGTTGCTGTCCGATTACATACTGGACGAACTTCGAAGAGTTCTTCCACGATTGGCACACCGTCATGGGCTGACCGGAGCCGAGATCGATGACCTGGTCGATACGCTATCGATTCAGGCAGAGATCATCGAACCACGACCCGCAGAGAACCCACGCCTGCGCGATGCCGCAGACGAACGTGTATTGGACACCTTGCTTGCGGCGCTGAACGCATCGAAGTCGGATTACCTGATCACCGGTGACAAGGACCTGCTCGCCGTTGCCGATCGCTATCCGATTCTGACGTCAGCACAATTCTGGTCGCTCCATGGCGGACCATGAGTTGGCGCGAATGTCGCGGGGCCGTCCTTAGCGTCCCGCGCAGTTCCTGCGACCCCGTGGAAGTGCGCGCGCCTCGATGCTGAGCACAACCCGTCGAACACACTTTCGCGAGCACCCGATGCCGTTCCCACGCCCGACACATCTTCGGTGACCTGATCGATACCCCGCCGATGTGAGCGTCTCCGAGAACGAGGTGCATGTGCACTTCCGCCGCGCCGAGCGCACTTGCCAGTCATCATCGCCTGGAGAGTTCTGGGCACTCGCGTGGCCCGTGCATTGAAAGCCCAAGCCAGGTAGCGTCAGCGAATGCGCCGGTTCCCGACAGCCCCCGGCTGATTCACGCCGGGATCTACGCGCACTCCGGGTGCTCTAACGTTGCCAGCCGCACCAGGCTGATTCACGCCGGGGTCTACGCGCACTCCGGGTGCTCCAACGTTGCCAGCCGCACCAGGCTGATTCACGCCGGGATCCACGCGCACTCCGGGTGCTCCAACGTTGCCAGCCGCACCAGGCTGATTCACGCCGGGATCGACGTGTACATTCCCTGCCGCGCCGGGTTGGTTGATGCCCCGATCACGCGCTTGCACCGAGCCACTCGAGCCTATCGCCACTACCGTTGCAGCCATCAGCAATGCAACCGGCATTCCCAAGCCCAAACGTCCAGAAGTGTTCTTCATGATCTGCTCCAACTGATACCTGACAATTGTCGTGCATTCGCACTGCTCACGAAGCAACTCTTGCCATCGTACATCATATGCTTACGGCTATGGAGTGACCTGCCGGGATTCTTCGGACCACCGGTCATTGGAAAATGACCTCGACACCCACAGTGCCAGCTCGTCGAGCAAATCCACAAATTGCGGAAAACTGATAGTCCTCCGTAATGATTTATCTGAAACTACCACCTTTGTTTTCGGATGGGCCACGAGAACGCGTAGACCTGCCGAATCTAAAAGCAATCAACAAGGAAAGCCATGACACATCCAGCGGCCACAGGATTGCAACTGCACTCTTTAATCAAAGACAGTCGAGAGCTGGAGTTATCCCTGCGGCAAATTCCCGTCGCCGAGCCCGCAGTAGATGAAGTGATCATCCGGGTTGAGGCAGCACCACTCAACCCGTCTGATTTCAACCTGCTCTTTGGCGCAGCAGACATGACGACTGCGAAAGCGTCCGGAACAGCAGAATTTCCGGTTGTCACTGCCACCGTTCCGGCGACGGCGATGCCCGCCATGCAAGGCCGACTAAATCAATCGATGCCAGTAGGCAATGAAGGTGCCGGCGTGGTTGTAAGAGCCGGCAAATCACCTCGAGCACAGGCCTTGCTCGGCAAAACGGTCGCCACATTCGGTGGCGAGATGTATTCACAATATCGCTGTGCCAAGGCTGCGCAATGTGTCGAGCTGCCGGACGATTGCACGGCCGCAGATGGAGCGGCCATGTTTGTTAACCCGCTCACTGCACTGTGCATGGTGGATGTCATGCGCAAGGAGGGACACAAGGCGATCGTCCATACTGTCGCGGCGAGCAATCTGGGGCAGATGCTGATCAAGCTGTGTCAGAAAGAGAATATCAGCTTGGTAAATATTGTTCGTAGCCAGTCCCAGCACGAGCTGCTCAAGGAAATGGGGGCCAAGTGGGTTTGCAATTCCGCGTCACCACACTTTCTTCAAGATCTGACGAACGCAATTGAGGCCACAGGAGCGACGCTGGTATTCGACCCGATTGGCGGGGGTGATTTACTGACGCAGATCATGGCCGTGATGGAAAAGTCGCTGGTTCAATTCGAGCCCTATAGCCGATATGGGTCGGCAACACGTAAGCAGGCATACATCTACGGGGTGCTTGACCGTTCCCCGACCACCATCAGGCTTAACTTTGGTTTGGCCTTTGGCATCAGCGGTTGGTTGCTAACGCACTACATGCAAACACTTAGTACGACCGAGCGGTTGCAGATGCAGGCACGCGTACTTGCCGACCTGAAAACGGTTTTCGCCTGCCACTATACGCGGGTGGTGTCACTGGCCGAAGCGCTCCATCTCGATGAAATTGCCATCTACTGCCAACGGGCCACCGGGGGCAAATACTTGATCAATCCTTCCTCAGGCCTGTCAGCCTGATAATCCAAAAATACGAGTAGAAAATGATGCTTAAACTTTACGGTTTCCCGTCCAGCAATTACGTCAATATGGTGCAACTGGCATTGCTCGAAAAAGGCGTGCCCTTCGAATTTGTGTTGACCTATCCGGGCCAGAGTCCCGAATTCCTCGCCAAAAGCCCACGCGGAAAAGTACCGTACCTGGAAACGCCCAACGGCTATCTGAACGAAACCAGCGCCCTGCTCGAATATATTGAAGAAACAACCGATGGTGTTCCGCTGCTTCCTAAGGACCCATTTGAGAAAGCCCGTGTTCGAGCTTTGATGAAAGAGCTTGAGCTATACGTTGAGTTGCCAGCACGCAGTTGCTATCCGGAGGCCCTGTTCGGGGCGAAGTGTTCGGATGCAATCAAACTCAAGGCTCGCGAAGAGTTGATCTCCGGCTTTGCAGCGCTGAAGCGACACGCGAAGTTTTCACCCTACCTGGCGGGCGACTCCCTCACCTTGGCGGACATCGTGTTTCTTTACTCCGTTGAATTGGGAGTCTCTGTCGCCAAGAAACTGTTCGCCATCGATCTTCTCGACGAATTCCCTGAAGCCAGCGATTTGCTTCAGCGCCTGGGCGAGAGGCCGCATGTACAGTCGATAGCAGCGCAACGAGCCTTCGAGTGGCCAAAATTCATTGCTGCCGTCCAAGCTAAATACCAGGTCCGCTGATTTTTGATGCGTTTGCCGTAGCCGCTACGTTTAGGAAAGGCACCCACATCCGCCCGGGGCACCGCCTGCGAGCCGTAGAAAGTTCGAATCGGTTTCGGTTCGGATTTCGGTTTGCGAAAGCCGTTACGATTCTTCGGCTTTCGAGGCGCCGTTCCGACCCGCCTGCCAACCAGGTTCGGTATACGCTCGGATTTCGGTTTTATCCGCAGGGGCGATAGAAAAACGCGTTACGTTTCTTCGGCTTTCGGGACCGAACTGGTCATTTTCCGCCCGACTCATAATCGGCAGGTCGCAGGTTCAAGGTAAGCGTCCGGTGAACACCGTCTCGACGACACGGTAGCGCGGCGCGACGATACTGCCCCGGAGAGGGCACAACCCATTTGTGTCCACAAGCAGTTCATGGACACAAACCCACTCAATGCGATTCGCCCTGGCAGTGTCCGGGGTCCTTACCGCCGCCACAGCCTCGCGTTCAAGCGCGCGGTGGTCGAACTGGCCCTGCAGCCGGGCGCATCGGTTGCCCGCATTGCACGCGAGCACGACCTGAACACCAACCAGGTGTTCGGGTGGCGCCGCGCTTACCAGGATGGCCTGCTCGGTGAGTCGGGATCCCCGGCCCTGCTGCCGGTGGAGATCATGTCTGCACCGCTCGCCGAGACGGCGGATGGCGAACCGACTGCGCGTGCGCAAACGGGTGACGGTGTGCTGGTGATCGAATCCCGTCACGGACGCCTGCGCGTGCAGGGGCGCGCAGACGCCATGACGCTGCGCCTCGTGCTGGAGCAACTGCTGCGATGATCGCGCTGCCGGCGGGTACGCGCGTCTGGCTGGCCGCCGGCGCGACGGATATGCGCCGCGGCTTCGATGGCCTGGCTGCCCTGGTGCAGACACAGCTACTCGCGGATCCGTTCTCCGGACAGCTGTTTGTCTTCCGCGGTCGCCGCGGTGATCGCCTCAAGGTGCTGTGGTGGGACGGTGACGGGATGTGCTTGTTCGCCAAGCGGCTGGAGCGTGGCCACTTCGTCTGGCCGCAGACCCGCGAAGGCAAGGTCGCGCTCTCGCCGGCGCAGCTCTCGATGTTGCTCGAAGGCATCGATTGGCGCCGACCGGTGCGCACCGCACCGACGCTCGCCGTGTAAATTCACCACGCCTTTTGCCGCGAGTTCTGCGCGCATTGATTAAAATGCCCGCATGACGCGCGCTGCTGAAAACCACGCCGATGACACCGCCACGCTCAAGGCGGTCATTGCCCTCGCAGCGCAGCGAGATCGAGCACCTGAAGCTGGTCGTTGCCAAGCTCCAGCGCCTGCAATTCGGTCGACGCGCGGAGCGCCTCGACGTCAGTATCGATCAATTGAACCTGCTGGCCGACGCGCCATCGAGTGCGGGCACAGCGCCTGTCTTGCCGAGTCTGGAGGCGCCGCGCCCCGAGCGTCGAAAGCCGGTACGCAAACCGCTTCCCGCCCACCTGGCGCGCGAGACGCTGATACACACCGGCACTGACAGCTGCTGCCCGGACTGCGGTGGTCGCCTGCGCCAGATCGGGGAAGACGTCGCCGAGATGCTCGAGTACGTGCCGGCGCGTTTCAAGGTCATCCGCCATGTGCGCCCGAAGCTGGCCTGTGGTCGCTGCGACACGATCGTGCAGGCCGCTGCCCCGCAGCGCCCGATCGCGCGGCATGGCCGGGCCAGGTCTGCTGGCGCATGTGCTGGTCGCGAAGTACTGCGACCACCTGCCGCTGTACCGCCAGAGCGCGATCTATGCGCGCGAGGACGTCGACCTGCCACGCTCGACACTGGCCGGCTGGGTGGGCGAGAGCGCGGCGCTGCTGCAACCGCTGGTGGAGGCCATCCGGCGCCACGTGCTCGCGGGTGCGACGCTGCACGCCGATGACACGCCGGTGCCAGTGCTCGAGCCCGGCCGCGGCCGCACCAAGACGGCACGACTCTGGACGTACGTGCGCGATGAGCGACCTGCGAAGGGCGAAGCGGCCCCGGCGGTGTGGTTCGCGTATTCGCCGGATCGCAAGGGCGCGCATCCGCAGCAACACCTGAAGACCTTCCGCGGCACGCTGCACGCCGACGGCTACGCCGGGTTCGGCCAGCTGTTCGTGAGCCAGGAGATCACCGAGTCCGCGTGCTGGGCGCACGCGCGGCGCAAGCTCTACGAGGTACACCCGCAGGCCAGTCCGTTGGCCGCGACCGCGCTGACCCACATCAGCGCGTTGTGCGATCGAGGCCGAGATCCGTGGCCGCCCACCCGATCAGCGTCGCGCGGTCCGTCAGGCACGTGCCGCACCGCTGCTCGGCGCCTTGCGCGAGTGGCTGGAGCACAGCCTCGAACAAGTGTCGCGCAAATCCGGGCTCGCCGAGGCGGTGCGTTACGCCTTGGGGCGCTGGCCGGCGTTGACGCGATACTGCGACGACGGTCGGCTCGAGATCGACAACAACGCCGCCGAGCGGGCATTGCGCCCGGTGGCTCTGGCGCAAGAACTACCTCTTTGCCGGCTCGGACCCGGGCGGCGATCGTGCGGCTGCGATGTACACGCTGCTGGGCACGGCGAAGCTCAATGGTCTCGACCCCGAGGCGTATCTGCGCCATGTGCTGGCACGCATTGCCGAGCACCCGATCAACCGTATCGACGCGCTGTTGCCGTGGAACGTTGTCGAGCAACTCGTCGAACCAGAGCGGATAGCCGCATGAGCAAGAAACCTGCTGCGCTGCCCTGGCCAAACCTGCAGGCGCTCATCGACGATCACGGATCCTTCGTCGTCGGTTACGTATCACCGATACCGTGCGCCGCCATCGCCAGCGACCAGCACAACATGCTTGCTGCCCCTGGTGCGCCGTCGAGGGAGGCGCTGACCGAATTGCTCGGGCGGCTGGAAGCCGCTGTCGCAAAGGCGTATGACGAGCAAATCTACACCGACGAGATCAACGGATAAGCCGCCGACAACCCGGTGCTCACCGGACGCTTACGGTTCAAGTCCTGCTGGGCCCACCATCTTTCAATAGAAATCATGTAGTTGCGGCTATGGAGAGCGTCCGACTGGGGGCGCTTTTCGGCCGATTTCCATAGGCGGGGGGTCGGGAGGTCTGGCCCAGTGCCCAGAGTCGGGAGATCGGGGCCCGCCATCAGCAATTCAGTAAATCACCCCCCTGGAGCGATTTATGGGCTGTTACCGTTTCATCAAATACTCGGCTACGGCTTGATAGGCGGGCAACGACGTTGGGTCAATCTGCGCGTTCTTGGCCATTGGAAAGGACGCGAACCGCACGATGACCATCTCAGCGGTTGGGTCCAAATAGATGGTTTGTCCATGTACACCACGTGCAGCGAAGGCGCCGTGCGTATTATGGAATACCCACCACATACCACGGTAACTACCGCCCTCAAGGGTATTGTAGCCAGCCTTGGCAAAGGCCTTCTTGTCACCACCGGCGCGGATGTTCGTCACAACCTCTTTCGGGAATAACTGTTGCCCATTGATCTGGCCGCCGTCTAGCATTAGAAGCCCAAGGCGCCCCAGATCTCGCATGCTGGCACTGAGTCCGCCGCCCGCAAAAGGTGTCCCTAGGGCGTCCACGGTCATATATCCATCCTGCTCCGCGCCCATTCTGCTCCAGATACGCTCTGACAGCAGGTGCGCAAGATCCTTGCCTGTGACCCTCGATATAATCCAACCAAGTACGTCCGTGTTGATGGTCCTGTACCCGAAGGCGTCACCGTGGACGCCGTTCTGCTTGACGGTTTGTAGATACTCAAAATAGCCGTTTGGGCCCTTATAACCCTTTGGTTTCGGTAACGGGCTCGCCGCCTTTGAATAAACCCAGATATCCGCCTTTGGATCGGAGTAGTTTTCGCTGTAGTCAAGCGCCGTGGTCATGTCCATGACCTGGCGCACTGTTGCGCTGCCGAATGCGCTGTTCTTAAGTTCCGGGATGATCGAGGAGACCTTCGCTGTATCGAAAAGCAGCCCCTCAACCACGAGGATCTCCGCCATAAGTCCCGTCAGGGATTTCGTCATCGACATCGCAGCGTGTTTACCCTTCTCGTCCAGACATCCAAAGTACTTCTCGTAAACAACCCGGCCTTTGTGAATGATGAGCATGCCATCGGTGTAGTTGGCCGAAAGCGACTCCTTCCACGTCATCGGCTTGTCACCGCCAAGCGGCGTGAAGCGCACTGCATCAATACCTTTATCGATTGCGTACGCCAACGGTGCCGGTGAACCGATGCCGCGATTCACTTCCTTTGTGGGCATCAATTCGCGAATGTGGCACACCGTCCAACGCAACTTGGGGAAGCTAAAGAAATCAGATTCCGGCTGCATGATCAGTTTTTCCGGCGGCGGGGGGAAGCCCGTCATCCAGCCCATGTTCCCCGGGTCTGAATTCTCGGCGCTCAATGCGGTGGCAGATTGCGCAGCGGCATGCTCAAGACCGCCAAACAAGGCCAGTATGCCAAAGAACGTCACGAGTACACTGCGTACTGAATCCGGCATGGTTATTCCTCCGTGGAAACCATAGGAGTGCCTAGTCGGCAAGAGGCGAACGCTTGAGCTCGGCCGCTGTGGGCAAGGAGCGACGCGACGAGACCATCGTCGGCTGGAGCGATTCGTTGGGCAGCACCTACGAAGCTCGATCTCTAGCCCTTCTTCGCCTCGAATTGCCCGAGTGTGATCCCGTATCCACGCTGTGCTCCAGTGTTGAGAAAGTATTCCTTGTAGCGCGTGAAGAGTCCATCCAGGTGCCGGTCAATCTCCTCTTGCGTGTAGTCGACGGCATTAATCGTCTGAATCTCTAAATCCTTTGCGCGCGCAAGGGCCTCGTCGGCGTCGTCGACATTGAAAACGACGTTGAGAATGCTTTCGCCTCGTTCATCGAGTAGAGGCGTCAGGAAGCATTCGCGCTCTTTCCCGCGGATTGGCGCGCAGAGTTCGATGCCTGCGTTCCAGCTGATCGCGACTTGAATCCCGAACGGCTCTCCTGTCCAGTTTGCCTCGTGAAAGGTCGCGCCGAGCAGATCGGCGTAGTAACTCTTCGCCTTCTGGAGATCGCGCACAGCCAGGATGATCCGATTCACGCCTCTTACCATCATGAAAGTTTTCCTCCTCTCTGCATCACTTTAGACTGCCCACCTGCCGAACCGCCTCCTGCCTGAACTCCTCGGTAAAACGAACCTGTACCATGACGACCTCCATTGCTCTCGGATTTTGAGGCAACAAAGTGTCCAGGGAAACCGGGGCGGTTCAGATCCCAGCTATTGACTACATTCAGATCCGCCCCAGAGTTCGAAAGATAGGTAATGGTTCCACCCTTGGCGAGGTCGACGCCAAGCCGGATTACGCCATTGTCCAAATAACTCATTGAGTCTGCATAGGCGGGGAATGCTCCCGTTGCTGCAACTACCAAAGCGAACACGATATTGGAAAAATGTGGGTAACGCGTCGTACGTGACGGGCCCAGAATATCGCTCTGCAAGAATCAGACGTTGACGGGCTGGAGATCGGCTGGCGAAGTGGAAAAGCACTAGGACTATCGTTCGCGAGAAGTACGCTATGCATCTCTTCTCCTTCTTATACTAAATCGGCGTCAATGTGACGATCTTAACTCCGAGTGCGAGCATCCTCACGCCTAGCTACCGCACCGTCAATAGCGTGTTTTTCGGACCCTTACGGACAACCGCCAACCCGATATAGCTGGCTGCAGATACGATGACGCTTACCCACCAGGGGCACTGCATCAGAATCTCAAGAACGCCCTGTTGCCTGTGCCCATCCGATGGATTCCCTTCCCTATATGCTGGATGCACTATGCGCCAGTCCGGCTGCAGAGTGTAGGTCACGATGCCGGGTTCGTCCGTAGCCCAAATGGGCCACGAAGCAACTGCCGCATCCGCCGCTCACTCCCACTGTCCTCCCCTCTTACACCGAGGCGCCCCCTTGCCACCACGGCGCCTCGTTCGGTGTCTGCTGCAAGCCCCTGCACGATGGCCAGGCAGCGCCCACCGCCGAACGCCTGATGCGGAGTCGCTATGCTGCCTACGTGCTGAAGCTTGCCTCCTACCTTCTAGCCACGTGGCATCCATCAACGCGACCGTCGTCTATCGATCTGGACACTCCGAAATGGCTGGGCCTGCAGGTGAGGCATCACCAGGAGACCGGAGACACGGCGACCGTCGAGTTTGTGGCCCGCTACAAGGTCGGAGGCAAAGCACATCGACTGCACGAGATCAGCCGATTCATCCGGGAAGACGGACGCTGGTATTACGTGGACGGCGAATTCCCGGGGTGATCTCGAAGCGCCACGATTTATCTCTTTGCCGAAACACGCCAACGACTTTGCACTAAGTCCTGCACAGGTCGTATTGTCGCTGGCTTCCTCAGGAGAGCAATTTCATGCGCACCTTATTGATCGGCGCTTTAGCGTTAGCGGTTTTGGTGGTGGCCGGCACCGCCTATGCTGAGACCCGAACGGCCATGCCTCGCGTCGGCAAATCGTGCCCCACGGGATACTATAAATCCGGGGAGTACTGCGTGCAGGGCAGCGATAGGGCACGTCCTGCCATCGAGCGTGCCGGGAAGTCATGCCCCTCCGGATATTACCGATCCGGCGATTACTGTATGGCGGGGTCGGAGAGGGCGAAGCCAGCTATTACACGGCAAGGTTCGTCATGTCCGCGGGGCTATTACCGATCGGGCGAATACTGCGTCGCAAGCCAATAGGAAATCTCCCGTAAACGCGCCTCAAAGGTCACGCCGTGACCCATACAGGCGATCGACGACATGCTTCACTTTCCTTTGCATCGAATCAACCGTGGGAAGCACCCAAGGTTGACAGTCAGAGGCGGGGGTGACCGATAATCGAATCTGTGTTTCGGTTCATCATGCGGGCTTGCTTTCATTGGACGGAAGCGTACCGCATCACCCGGCCGGACCCACCGGCACTACTGGCTGTGATACCCATATGTCCACCATCGTGAATTGTGTTGCCTATCGAAAGGGAATGCGCCTCGAGACGTTTCCAGTCGATGAAATCAGCGAAATCATCAAGCAACCCGATGTGTTCATATGGATCGGCCTTCACGAGCCTGACGATGCCCTGCTCGGGAAGATGCAGGAGGAGTTCGGCCTGCATGAACTCGCGATGGAGGACGCGCGCGCAGCGCATCAGCGCCCCAAACTGGAGCCCTATGGGGATTCGCTTTTCATCGTCGCCAAGACGGCGATACTGACCGAGACGGATATCGTCTTCGGAGAGACACACCTGTTTGCCGGCAAGAATTTTCTGGTCACGCTGCGCCACGGTGCATCAAAAGGCTATTCACCAGTTCGAGCACGTTGCGAGAACAATCCGCAGCGACTCGCGCTGGGCACGGGCTATGCCCTTTACGCCCTGCTCGACGACATCGTCGACAATTATCTGGTGGTCGTATCCGAGCTGCGCAACCAGTTCAACCAAATCGAGGCCGATATTTTCGACGACCGGATATCGCGCGACAAACTGCAACGCATTTACCGCATCAAGCGTGAGGTGATGCTGTTGCGCGACGCCGCCCAGCCACTGGTCGATATCTGCAACGAACTGACGCGCTTTCATGAAGACGTTATTCCGAAATCCATCCGTGTCTACCTCCGTGACGTACAGGATCATTGTCGGCGCGTGATCGAAAGCTGCGACAACATGCGCGAGATGCTGATCGCGGCAATGCAGATCAATCTCGCCATGGTATCGATCGGACAGAACGACATCGTGAAGCAACTGGCTGGATGGGGTGCGATTCTCGCGTTGCCCACTGTGGTGTTCAGCCTCTATGGCATGAATTTCCATAACATGCCGGAGCTCACCTGGCATTACAGCTATTTTGCCGTGGTTGGATCGACCGTGGCGGGTTGCACTTGGCTCTACATGAAATTGAAGAACGCGAACTGGTTGTAGCGTTCGCTTTGCGTGCCATCGTCGGCACGCACGATCATGAACACCGGCAGCCGGTGCGCAGTTCCTGACAAAAAGCTAAAAAGAGCCGCCGCCCAGTAACCTGTCAACGCTGACGTAGCTGCGCATCAGCCACCACGGCTCGCATTTCTGCGACTCACGAAAGGCGCGACTGTCGCATCCTTGTCTTCTGTTGCCGTCCCCAAGCATCGCGCGGCGCTTTGCTCGTCGGTCGACGCCACTGCGGGGCTCATCAAACAATGTCACTCTCCGCAGTGGTGACCTGCCGGGCGCTCTTCGGGACTGAACCGCCTGGTCCGCGAGGCGGCGAAAATCGCCCCTGGCTCCACCGTTACCGCGATTCGCCTTCGTGCTTGTCGGCGCGAGGGCCGAACACCGGCTTGCGCTTCTCCAGCAGTGCCTGAACCCCTTCGCGGTGGTCCGCGGTGCGCACAGCAAGCGCTTCGTAGGCGATCCCCGCATCCATGACGGCGGTCGCGACGCGCTTCAGTTCGAGGTTGGTGAGCACCTTGGTCCAGCGGATGGCGTTGGTCGCGCCGTTCAGCAGGCGCTGACAGAAGGCATCGACCGCGGCGTCGAGCTCCTGCGCCGGAACGCAGTGATTGACCAGGCCGATCTGCTCGGCCTTCGCGGCGCTGAGCAGCTCGCCGGTCAGCAGGAATTCCTTGGCGCGACCCAAGCCGATGCGCAGCGGCCAGATCGCCGCGCCACCGTCGCCGGCCACCAGCGCCAGCGCGACGTGGGGGTCGCCGATCTTCGCGTTGTCCGCCGCGAAGATCACGTCGCAGAACAGCGCCAACGTGGCGCCCAGTCCCACCGCGTGGCCGTTCATGCGGCAGACCAGCGGCTTGTCGAGATCCAGCATCGCGAACACGATGCGCTTGGCCAGCCGGACTTCCTCGTCGAAGAGCTCCGGATTGGCCGCGTTGCGGGCGATGTGCTCCAGATCGCCGCCGGCGGAGAACGCCGAGCCGGCGCCGGTCAGCACGATGACGTCGGAATGCGGATCGGCCGCGGCGAAGACGAACACCTCCGCCAGTTCCTCGTGCAGTTCCAGGTTGATCGCGTTGCGGCTCTCGGGCCGGTTCAGCGTGATCGTCAGCAGGCGATCCCTGCGCGTCAACGCGATGGTGTTGTAGCGGCGCAGCGTGGCGTCGCCCGGTGCCGTGTTGCTCAATGCGTCCACCTGTCAGTTCACGCCGATGCGGCCCGTGCGCGGCTGCGCTCGGCGATGTCGTTGATCGCCACGAAGGCGAAGGTCATGGCCGGTCCTATGGTCCCCCCGGCGCCCGGATAGCGGTTGCCGAACGGGCTGCCCGAATTGTTGCCCGCGACGTAGAGCTTCGGGATCGGCTGCCCGCTCGAGTCGATGACCCGCGCGCGCGCGTCGGCCTTCAGGCCACCCTTCGTGCCCAGGTCGCCGAGGTTGATCGGCACCGCGTAGTACGGCGGCGTGTCGATGGCGCCGAGACAGGGGTTGGGCGAGACCGCGGGGTCGCCGAACATGCGGTCGTAGTCGTTGCCGCCGCGGCCGAACTGCGGATCGACGCCGGTCTGCGCGTAGACGTTCATGTTGCCGATGGTGCGGCGCAGCGCATCGACCGGCACGTGGATCTTCGCGGCGAGCCCCTCGATCGTGGGCGCGCGGAAAATGTAATGGTCCCACCAGTCCGGCGGGATGACCAGGTCGGGCATGATCAGCGTCGGCATGAAGCCGCCGGCGGTGTAGTTCTTGCGGAAGGTCGCATCGAACACCAGCCAGCACGGCGTGTTGGCGCCGGTCTTCAGCTGGTCCGCCACCATCGCCTCGCCGAATTCGTCGTAGCCGCAGGCTTCATCCACGAAACGATCGCCGTTGCGGTTCACGCACACGCTGTGCGGACGCCCCACGTCGAAGGCGGCCTGGTGGATCTCCTCGAAGTTCGAGGCGCGCGGCATCGGCATGTGCATGGTCGGGATCCACCACGCGTCATCGGTGTGCTCGGTGGCCGCGCCGATCTTCATGCCGGCGATCAGCGTCTCGCCGCGGTTGGCGTCCTCGGGCGAGCTGCTGTGGCGCGTGAGCCCCGGCACCGGCAGGAAGCGATCGCGCAGTTCCTGGTTCCACTCGAAGCCGCCGGCGCAGAGCACCACGCCGTGGCGCGCGCGGATCGTGTAGCGGCGCCCGAAATTGCTGACCGTGACGCCGACGACCTCGCCCTGCTCGAGCACCAGCTCGTCGAGCCGCGTCTCGAGCCGCACCTCGACGCCGTGCGCGAAGATGCGCTTGTACAGCGGCCCCATCAGCGCGGTGCCGTTGGTGAAGCGACGGTCGCGCTTCGTGAGCGCGCGCGTGCCGAGATCCGACCAGTAGCGCCAGAGGATTTTCAGGAAGGCCTGGATCCAGCCTTTGCCGCGCGTGGAGATCGAGAAGAACTCCGGCAGGTCCATCGAATAGCGGTTCAGCAGCTTGAAGCGCGTGTACTGCTCGCGCATCAGCGTGAACTTCGCGCCGAGTTCACGGCCGTCGAAGGTGTCGCAGACGATCGAGCGGTCGGCGCGCGCGCCCGGCAGGTGGGGGAAATAATCCGTCCAGGCCGAGGGTACCAGCGGCACGCCCAGCGACTTCAGGAAGCGGATCATCTGCGGCGCCTGGTCCACGTAGGCCTCGAGACGATCGCGCTGCACCGGGACATCGATCAGTTGCCCGAGGTACTCGAGCGCATGCTCTCGGCTGTCGTCGTTCGGGGTCAGCTGGTGATTCGGAATCCACATCACGCCGCCCGAGGTCGCCGAGGTGCCGCCGTACTTGTGGGCCTTTTCGACGACGAGGACCGACAGGCCGAGCTCCGCCGCGCGCAGCGCCGCCATCGCACCTGCCGCACCCGAGCCGACGACGATCACATCATGGATTTCTGTTTCGCGCATCGTTGCCCCGTGCTCCGCGTCCGGATTGCATTGCTGTCGTGGAAGCCTTCACGTCGACGGTGAACCCGTGACCGATGGTTACTCGCCGGGAGCCACGGTCACCCTGAGGCCATCCAGTTCCGGGCGCACCATGATCTGGCAGCAAAGCCGACTGTTGCTCTTGTGTATGTCCGACACCATGTCCAGCGTCATCTCCTCGATTTCGTCGGGCGCTCCAACGACAGCCATCCATTGCGGGTCGACGTAGACGTGGCAGGTCGCGCAGGCGCAGCCGCCGCCGCAATCGCCGATGATGCCCTCGACACCGTTGGCCTTGGCGAGCTCCATCAGCGACTCCCCGGGCACGGCGTCTGCTATCGCCTTCTCCACACCATCGACCTGGACAAAGGTCACCTTGATCGAAGCCATTACGATTCATCTCCTTGAGCCCCCGTCCCGGGGGGGCGCCGTAGCGCGCATTCAGTAGTCGTATGACAGCTCGAGCCCGCAGGTCCTCGGCTCACCGACCGCGGCCGCATTATGCCCCAGGGCCGAGGCCTGCGGCGAGGCGGCGCTGCCCGGAGCCGCCTGTGCCAGCGCCGCAAAGGGGCGCCGCGGTGCGTTAGCCCTCCAGGACCCGCGCACGCGTCTTCATGATCTCGTTCAGGTGGTTGACCGGATCGCCTGCCGTGATCCCGCCATCGACGGGGAGCACGATCCCCGTCACCTGCGCCGATCTGTCGCTCGCCAGGTAGAGCGCGGCCTCGGCGACATCCTGCGGCCTGCCGCGACGCTTGAGCGGCTGGTTCGACAGCCAGACCGGATCGAGCGCCTGCTGCAGGCGTTGCGCGAGCTCCGGGCTCGATCCCGGCTCGGCGAAGGAGTTCAGTTCCGTCACGATATGACCCGGTAGCAGGCAGTTCACGCGGATGCCGTATTCCGCGAGATCGATCGCGATCGACTTGCTGAAGTGCACCACGCCGGCCTTCGATGCGCGATACGACATCAGGGCAAAGCCCGCGTTGTGTGCCGCGATCGAGGCGTTGTTGATGATCGATCCGCCGCCGTGCCTGGCCATGTATCGTCCGGCGCGCTGGCTGCCGAGCATGACACCGAGGAGATTGACCCCCATGACCCGGTGGAAATCCGCCAGTTCGTCATCGAGGAAACGGTCGAACATCGCGCAGGAAATGCCGGCGTTGTTGAACATGATGTCCAGGCCGCCGAAGCTCTCCACCGCGACATCGACGAGTTCCTGCACCTCGTCGGCAATGGCGACGTCGGTGCGCCTGAACAGGGCCTGGGCGCCGAGGGAGGCCGCCAGCTGCTCTCCAGCCGCCACATCGACATCTGCGATGACAACCTTCGCGCCTTCGCGCACGAACAGCTCGACCGTGGCGCGGCCGATCCCGCCGGCGCCGCCGGTAACGATTGCGACCTTTCCCGCCAGTTCCTGTCCCATCGAAAGCTCCCGTGCAAGGGCGTTCACAAGCAAAGCCGCAGCGCGTCGGGCCGCGGCACCCTTTCAATCAATGCGAGACACCGCCCGCTGGCACCGCGCGCATCAGCGCCGGCGCGTGAACGTCAGCGGCAGGTGCGCGATGGAATGCGTGGCAACGGTGGGCAGGTAGGGGATTTCCTCGACCGCCACGGCGAGCCTGATATTGTCCAGCCGCTTCACGATTTCCCGTGCCGCCACCTTGATCTCCATCCGCGCGAGCGAAGCTCCGATACAGCGGTGGATGCCCACACCGAATGCCACGTGCAGACCGATGTTGCCACGATTGAGGTCGAACTTCGCCGGGCATTCGAATTGCGTCTCGTCGTCGTTGCCCGAGGCGTACAGCACGAGCATGTGCGCACCCTTTGGCAGCTTCTGCCCGCCGAGTTCCGTTTCGCGCGTCGTCATCTTGGCCAGGCCACGCACCGGCGGTGCGATGCGCAGCAGCTCCTCGACAAAGCGCGTCACGTAGCGGTCATCGTCGATGTTTTCATGGAGCAGCCTGGCCTGCTCCGGCTGCGTCGCCAGCACGAAGAGCAGGTTGCCGATGGCGGTTGCCGTGGTTTCGTTGCCGGCAATGACCAGCGCGCGAACCAGCGACACCACTTCCGCGAAGCCCAGCTTCCCGCCATCGGCGGTGCGCGCATGCACGAGGTCGGAGATCATGTCCTCGCGCGGATTGGCTTCGCGGTCCCTGACCTGCCCGATGATGAAGTTCTGCAGCTCGCAGATCTGCCTGGCATTCTCGATCATCTGCTCGCGGTTCTGCATGCGCCCGATCTGCGCCGTGACCGCGCTCGACCAGCGCTGGATCTTCGTCGCGTTGTAATGCTCGAGTCCCAGTTGCTCGCAGATCACGGCAATGGTCAGCGGCACGGCGAATTCGTCCACGCCGTCGACAACCTCGCCATTGGCCGCCTTGGCCGCGATCTTCTCGACCAGGTCCACGATGATGCGGGTGATCCCGGGCTCGAGCGTCTTCACGCGATGCGCCGTGAACGCACCGTCCATCAGCTTGCGGACGCGGGTGTGCTCAGGCGGATCGCTCTTGATGACGTCGGGGAAGAAACCACCGCCCTCGCGCTCGAGGATCTCCCTGAACTCCTCGAAGTAGCCGCTCGCGTACTGCGCTTCGTAGCCGTGCTTGTCCGAGAATGTCTCCGGATCGCGCAGGAGTGCGACGATATCCTTGTAGCGCGACACCAGCCACATGCCCAGCTTCTCATCGTAGTGCACCGGGTCCTCGGTGCGCAGGGCGCGATAGAAGGCATTGGGGTGCGCGCTGATTTCGGGATCGATCAGCGAGACCGCGTCCAGCTGACAGCCCGCCTTGCCGGTCACGGGGCAGCCGGTGACCTGTTGCGCGTCGGTATCGTTCTCAGCATCCATGTTTAGGCCTCCGAAGTTTCGTATATCACGCATTCACTGCAGGGTGTTGATACCGGCAAGCACGCGCGGATCCGCGGCCTTGTGCGCGACATCGCCCTGGAAGGCGGCCCGGTATTCGCGCGGCCCCTTGTTGAACACCCGCTTGAACATCCGGCTGAAATGCGCGGGGCTCTTGAAACCCACACGGAACGCGATTTCCGCCATCGAGATATCGCGGCCCTGCGCGCAGGAGAGCCAGCGGCTCGCGACCTGCAGGCGCTGGTCCCAGACCAGGGCCGAGAATGTAGTCCCGCTCTGCTTGAGCAGGTACGACAGGTAGCGCGGTGATATGCCGCATGCGGCAGCGACCATCGTGGTGCTCAGCCTGGGATCCGACAGGTGAACCTGGACAAACCTGAGCACATCGCGCAGCCGCCTGTCCGCGAGCGTCAGGCGCGCCGGGGCGCCGTGATCGCAGTCCGCCAGCGCGTCAGCCAGCACCGCGAGGGCGCTGTCGAGGAGCAGCTGCTCGACGTGTTCGGCCAGTTCCTCCGGCTCCTGGAATACGTCCATCAACAGGCGTTCGACGATGCCGAACTTGCGCGCCTGCCCCGATACCGCAAAGCCGGTGGCGATGTCGTGACGAACGCTCTGGCGGAACACGTGGGTCGGAACCACGAGATGAAGGACCTCGAACCGGGACTCCTCATCGGCCTGGCATTCCATCGAGAACGGTGTCATCGACTGCGTGATCGCGAAGTCGCCCGCCCTGGCGATGCTGTAGCCACCCGGGTGGGACACGGACATGGTCCCGCGCTTGACGAACCACAGCACCGTCACGTCGGTTGCATCCTCCCGGATATGCGACCAGGACCGCTTGAAGAAGAGACGGGTCCTGGAGCGCAGACGTATTATCGAGCACGAGCCCACCGCCTTCTTGTCGGCACGCACGTCGATGACCGATCCCGCCTCGATCGAGTAATCGCCCAGGTAGTACTCCTGGCTCTTTTGCCCCCGGAAGGCCTTCTGGCACTCCTGGTAATTGCGCACGTCGAATGCGAACAGGGTTTCGGTCATCTTCAATCTCTCCAGCTTGTGAGATTCCATCTGCATCTGGCGCATTCCCGGTACACCGAAGCCCCATGGCGCGCACGCGCCTAGCGGGTGATTCCCGCGACGGCCAGCTGTCGCTGCTCCTCTTCCGACAATCCCAGCAGCTCGCCCAGCACATAGGCGTTGTGCTGCCCCAGGCGCGGCGCTGCGTCGGTTATCGACGCTTGCCTCGACATCTTCCAGGGCGGTCCCACGATCGGCCTGGATTGCCCGGCATGATCGCCGACGTGGCGAAAGAAGCCACTTGCCCAGAGCTGCTGGTCCGCCACCAGGTCGAGGGAATTCAGGCTCTTCGCCGCGGCGACGCCACGCAGTTGCAACTCGCCGGCCAGTTCCAGGGCATCGCCGCCGGCGGTCCATTGCGACACCAGGCGATCGAGCGCGGACTCGTTGGCCTTGCGATCGGCGAGGGTCCTGAAGCGCGGGTCCTCGGCGAGACCGGGCTGAGCCATCGCCTCGGTGAGCGCGCGCCAGGCCTTGTCACCGCCCACGGCGATGCTGATCCAGTCGCCGTCGCGGCATGCGTAGGCGCCGTGCGGCGCCATGTCGGGGTGGCGGTTGCCATCGCATTGGTGCACGGCGCCGTTGAGCGCGAAATCCATGATCGTGTCGCCGATCATGCTGCTCATGGTCTCAACGGCCGAGACGTCGATGTACTGGCCGACACCGGTTCGGCGGCGATGCGCCAGCGCAACGACGGTCGCGTAGGCAGTTGCAGCGCCGAAGGTCGCATCGGCGTAACGCACGTTCATGCCGGCCGGCGGCCCGCCTTCGTATCCGACCAGGGCGCTCAGTCCACCCAGCGCGGCGAAGCACGGCGCATAGCCGGTCTGGTAACTCAGCGGGCCTTCATTGCCGTACATGCCCATCGACGCGTAGATGATGTCGGGCTTGACGGACTTCACCGTGTCATAACCCAGACCGAGGCGCCGCACGGCACCGGGTCGAAGGTTCTCGATCACGACGTCGGACCTGGCCAGCAGGTCGAGGATGAGCCCGACGCCCTTGCCGGTCTTCATGTCGATCTGCACGCTGAGTTTTTGCGGATTGACCGCCTGGAAGCCTGGCGCGTTATTGATGTCGGCGACGCCGTAGGTGCGCGTCACATCGAGCGAGCTTTCGCTTTCGACCCGGATGACTTGCGCGCCGAGAAACGCCAGCAGCTTGCCCACGTACGGCCCCGCCCAGACCTTCGTCAGCTCGACCACCCGCACGCCCTGCAGCGGGCCACCGCGCGCGTGTACCGTCACCGTACACCTCCGGGTTGCGACCGCGATCCCGCGGCCGCGGCGCCGTCCGGGGTGCCCAGCGGATCCTGCGTATGTTGTCCCAGCAGCGGAGCCGGCGTGCGCAGCTTCGCGGGCGTTGCGCTGAGGCGGTATGGAACCGTGGGATGAAGCGCCGCTCCGGCAAGCGGGTGCCTCACCTCGGCAAAAAACCCGCGGAATCGATACTGTGGCGAGGCCACCAGATCCCTGGCATCGTTCACCGCGACGAGGGTGAGACCGAGCTTCTGGGCAGCCGCCGCCGCCTCGTGCTTGTCCTGCGTGCGGAGCCACTCAGCGATGTGGAAACGGCACTGCGCCACGCGCTCCGGCGTGCACTCGCGCTCCAGCCAGTGCTCCGGAAAGGACGCCGTCCAGTCCGGATCGCCCAGCAACTCGCGCAGGGCTTTCCAGTGCGCGGGCGCGGACATCCAGATATAGGCGTACCCGTCCCGGCAGGCAAAGATACCCGCGGGTCCGCCGAGATCGAACGCGGTCCTCCCGGTGCCTACGGGCAGCTCGCCGGCGACCATCTGTCCCAGCACGTAGTCGATGCGCGACGCCAGCACCTGCTGCTTCGAGACGTCGATGAAACGGCCCTGGCCGGATACATCCCGCTCGTATACGGCCGCGACCACGCACATCGCCGCCTCCAGCCCGGCCTCGTAGCTGGGCAGGAAGCGCCCGGGCCCCTTCAACGGCGGCAGGCCGGCGTCGGCCGCGCTGGGCGTGTGGTAGCCCCAGCCGCTGCTGTGGAAAACGGTGAGATCCTCGGCGTGCAGGCGCTCCCCGGGTGGAGACTGCCCGAATGCCGTGATGGAACAGAGCACGAGTCCCGGATGACTGTTCTCGATGGATGCCGGGTCCAGCCCCACGCCCGAGAGCCAGCCGGCGGGATGGTCGTCGATGACCACGTCTGCGCGTTGCAGCAGCGCGCCGAGTGCCGCGGCACCGGCCGCGCTCGTCACGTCGAGCGCCACCGAGCGCTTGTTGGTGTTCAGCCAGGCGAACAGGCCGCTGCTCTCGGGCGCGGGAGCCCCGGGCGCAAATGGCCCGAGACTACGGGTGGGACTGCCACAGCCGGGCTTTTCCAGCTTGATGACGGTGGCGCCAAAATCGGCGAGGAGCTTGCCGCAGTATTCCCCGCCCACGCCTTCGGCCAGCTCGAGCACCGTCAGGGCACCCAGTGCGGAGGCCTCGCGCTGTTCTAGCGGCATTGAAGCCTCCCGATCGACACCTTCGTCAACTCGTAGTCTCCCGCATCGTCCACATGCGCTTTCCAGCCCGGATACACCACGATGGTGGTGAAGCTCTCCTCGATGATCGCCGGACCCGTCACCTCGTGGCCCGGCGCCAGCTCCGACCCGCGGAAAACAGCGGTTTCACGGTAGCCCTGCCCCAGGTTGGCACGACGCGTCCCGGCCGCACGGGCAGGAACAGCGGTCGCAGCGAAGCCCTTGGCAGCCACCGGCGAGGGCGTTGCGACGGAGGTGGCGAGACGCACCCCGGTGATTTCCGGTGTCTCGTCCTCGCGGATGTGTCCGTACTCCTGCATGTGACGTTCATTGAACAACTCGATGGCCCTCTGCCCGATCGTCCGATCGACGAAGGACAAGTCGTCCAGGCCCCGGTTGACCCTGATATCGAAGCTCAGCGCCCAGTTCTGTCCGGGATAACGCATGTTGAGCTGGTATCTGGCCGCTACCGAATCGGCCGGGAAATTGGCGTCGCCGAAGAATTTCCGGGCGCGCTCGCCCAGCTCCGTCCACAACGCCTTCAGCTTCGCGGTATCGATGTTGTCGGCCGGCGCAATGCAGGAGCGTTCCTCATCGATGCTGGGATCCGCCACCAGCGTGCCCAGGGCCGAGAAAGTCGGAGAGGCCTTCGGCACCAGGACCTTGTCGATGCCCAGGTCCTCGGCCTGTATCGCCGCGAACGCCGGTCCGTTACCGCCGTAGGCGAGCATCACCATGTCCCTGGGGTCCACACCCTTCCCGGCAGTGATCCTCCTCACGCCCTGGGACATATTGGCATTAACCACCCGCCAGCAGTCGAAGGCCGCTTCCTCGGCACCGTATCCCATCTGCGCGCCGAGTTCCCCGAACGCCTGCTCGACGCCGGTGCGGCTCAGCGAAAAGCTGCCGCCGGCGAATTCCGAGTCTGCGCACAGGATGCCCAGCATCAGCAGGGCATCGGTGACGGTCGGCTTCGTGCCGCCGCGCCCGTAACAGATCGGACCCGGTGCCGCGCCCGCGGAGGCAGGTCCTACCCGCAGCTCGCCGTTGTCGACATGGCAGATCGAGCCGCCGCCGGCACCGAGCGTTTCGACCTGCACCATGGGAACGCCCACCAGGTAGCGGTGGTGCATGTTCCAGCCCGCGACCGCAGGCGCGGCGCCATTCAACACCATGGATATGTCGTAGGAGGTGCCACCCATATCCACGCACAGCAGATTGCGATAACCCTTCGCCACGCCCACATGCGCCGAGCCCATCACCCCGCCCGCCGGGCCCGATGCCAGCACGCGAATCGGCGATCCCTCGATGTACTCCTTGGTCATCACCCCGCCACTGGCCTGCATGACCATGAGCCGATTGCGGTAACCGGACTCCTCCAGGCGCGATACCAGCCGCTCCAGGTACGAGGTGACCCGGGGGCCGACGTAGGCATTGACCACCGTGGTGCTGGTACGGTCATATTCCGGCGCACGTGGCAGCACTTCGTGGGATCTCGAAATCTGCACGCCGGGCATCTCCTGCGCCACGATTTCGGCAACCCGCCGCTCATGGGCCGGGTTCACGAAGGAGAAGATCAGGGAGATCGCGACAGACTCCACGTTCTGCTTCTTCAAGCGCGCGCAGCAACGACGCACGGCCTCTTCGTCCAGCGCCTTGTGCACGGAGCCATCGAACAGGATGCGTTCCGGGACGGTCAAGCGCCTGCGCCGCGGGGTGATCTGCGTCGGCGGTGCCAGCCGGACATCCCAGATGTCCTCCTTGTATCCGCGCCTGAACTCCATCTCGTCGCGAAAGCCTTCGGTGGTGATCAGGCCGGTGACCGCGCCGTTCATTTCGATCAGGGTGTTGTCGGCCACGGTGGTGCCGTGCACGATTGCATCGCAGCGGGCGAGGAAATCACCCAGCGCCAGGGATTCCATTTCGGCGAGCCTTTCCAGGCCGCTCATGACACCGATCGAACGGTCGTCGGGTGTGCTCAGGTTCTTGAACAGTCGCACCCCGGCACCGTTCAGGAGCGCGAAGTCCGTGAACGTGCCGCCGATATCTATACCTACGCGATAGCCCATGGGCCTGGTCCCTACGCTGCCTGCGCCGCTTGCGCCGCACTCATTTCCTGTCGCAACGCCGCTGTTGCCGCGACGTCGACCTCGAGGTCGTATTCCTCCACCGTCCCGGTGAAAACGACACCGTATTTTTCCCGCGCCCGCGTAATGCTGACGATTTCATCGAGCACATCGTCCCTGACCGCTGCGGGGTCGCGCAGCAGCGCCGGCTCGAAACCGGCACCACCACCGTGCTGGTAGGCAATCACGGCGCCGGCCGGCAAGCGCGCGTTCGCCGACAGGAGCACCTGGGTATTCGTTTGGCGTGCCCACCTCGAATCGACTCGAATAGGGGCTGGCATCATCACCGCCGCACAAGCCGCTGAGCGGATGCGCCGCCGACACCATCCACGCCATCGCGGTCGTCGGCTCCAGGACCTGCTTCACGTTGAGACTGCCCGGCTGGCCGCGCCAGCGACCGGCGCCCTCGGAATCGATCGTCATTTCGCGGCTGATGTTGATGACCGCAACGCGGCTTTCCGCGTCCTCCACCTGCGCCAGCAGCAGGTTGCCCAGCGACACCGGGCACGAACCCCAGCCATCGATACCCTGGACGGCCGAGGCATCCATGGTGCGCGAATCGACACCCTGGTCCATCCACATGCGCCCCTTCTGGTCGAAGCCTATGACCGCATTGGGCATGCCGATCTTGTAGACCTGCGGCGCCGAGCGCTGCGGCGCAACGTTCGACAGCGCCAGGCAGACCGCCTCGGTGATCTCGCATGCCGGGTGGAACGAGCCGAGAGCCGCGGGCTTGTTGGGCGGCGGATGCGCAATGGTCCCTTCGGGGATGATCATGTCCACCGCCTGGAAGAATCCCTCGTTCTTCACGATCGCGGGATCCATCGCCGCCACGACCTGGGTCATGATGTAGCTGCGGCTATTGGCGAAGGTATTCCAGACGCCGACCAGTCCGGGACGATCGTCCGTACCGGTCAGGTCCACCGTCAACTGCTCACCCGCGATGGTGCAGGCCACCTGGACCCTGACATCCCTGGTGCCCATGGTGTCGTGGTCGATCAGCACCTCGGCCTCGTAGGTGCCGTCGGGCCACTTCGCGACCTCTTCGCGCACGCGCCGTTCCGTGTGATCGATGCTGTGATTGATCGCCGCCCTCACCACGTCGGAACCCCATTTCCCGACCAGGCCCTGGAGCAGCCGCACGCTGTGCTGCACGCCGCTGATCATCGCGGCCAGATCGCCGCGGAAGGAGAAGAAGCGGTTGTTGCGCTCCAGCAGCTTGATGACGTCGCGGCGCTTTTCACCGCGATGGACCAGCTTGAGGCAGGGAATCGCGAGACCCTCGGTAAAGATATCCGTCGCCTCGAGCGTGAAACCGCCGGGATCCTTGCCCCCCGTATCACCCTGATGCGCCTGCAGACACTGGATCATGATCAGCGCGCCGGCCTCATCGAATACCGGCGCGTAGACGTTGTAATCGGGCAGGTGTCCGCCACCATGGTCCGGATCATTGCCCAGGAAGACGTCACCGGGCCCCCAGTCATAGTCGTGGAAGTGCTCCAGCCCGTAACGGACCGTCATCTGCGTCACGAACGTCAGGTGCGGCGTGCCTATCGCCGCCCCCGCCAGGCGGCCATGGGCATCGACGATGCTGCCGTTGCGTTCGTTGGACTGGTTGATGATCGGCGAGGAGGCAGCCCGACCCAGATGCGTTGCCGCTTCGAAACAGATCGTCTCCATGCCGCCACGGATGATGGCCGCGGTCACCGGATCCACGCTTGCCGAGGTCGGCAGCGCGGGACGCCGGGCGGCCAGTTTCCTGTTCAATTCGAATGACATGCAGGCATTCCTGTCTGGGAGGCAAGCAGTTTGTCCGGACCTGGATTGCGCGTGCCCCCCGTCACGGCTTCCTGCGACCGGAGCGGCTCAGGCGCCATTCGGCGGGGTAGTCCATGTCGTTGTCCTTGACGATATTGTTCAGCCCCTTGTCGAACACATCGCCCCCGAGCTGCACGTCGCTGGCCCGGTCGTTCTTCATCAGGGGCAGCATGCCCTCCACGACGCCGGTCAGCAGGCTGCCCATGTACTCGCCGCGATACTGCTTGTAGAGCTCGAGGAAGGTCTTCTGCACCTGCACCGTATCCGTTGGCCGGGTGCGCGCGCATGCCATGGCATATTTTTTTGTCTCGTCGTCGAGCTTCTCCCGCGCCACCACGCTGTTGACGAAGTTGCACTCGTACATTTCCTTCGCGGTGAACGGACGCCCGGTGAACAGCATTTCCGAGAACTTGCGCAAGCCCATCATCTCGGCCCAGGTCCACAACCGCGGACCCCAGCCGACGTACCTGAACGCCGGATGGCCGAACAGCGCATCGTCCGAGGAGACCACGAGATCGGCATCGCCGGCCTGGTAGAAATGCCAGCCGTAGCAATAGCCCTTCGCCTCGACGATGCTGATCTTCTTGAATTCCTGCAGCGGCCGGTTGCCGGCGCGCGCCTTGGCGTAGTGATCGGTGAGCCCGTGGAGGAACCGGTAGGAGTTCCTGGGGGGATATCTGACGCCGGGATCATTGATCCCGAACTCGGACAGCAGCGAGATGTCCTCGTCGGACTGCGACAGCATCTCCGACTGCTCGGGCAGGTCGCCGCCCCCGCCGAAGTTGTCGCCCTCGCCGCGGATGACCAGCACCTTCACATCGTCGTCGATATTGGCCTTGTGCACGAGATCGGCATACAACTGGCGCATGCCGATCGTCGTGGCGTTGAGCATGTCCGGACGGTCGAAGGTCAGCCAGGCGATCTTGTTCGCCTCGTCCTTCTCGTAGCGAATGTAGCTGGCTGCTTCCTTCTTGAGCTCTTCGAAGTCTTTCATGGCTTCTCCGCCTGGGTGAAGTTATCCGGATTGCATCGTGGCCGGCCTCAAGTATCACCAGCGGCCACGGCCCGAGTCCTGACAGTTGGCGTCATTCCATATACAATCGGCGCAGAATTTCGCGGCACAAGACCGATAAGACGCGCGCATCCCGAGGAGTAGGCTGTAATGAATACGGACTATTTTTTCAAGCTGGACGGCCCTCTCGACTCGGGCCCCACCGAACGGCAGATGCGGATCGCGAATCTCTCCGGCTTCCAGGATCTGGTTCGCCACCTCGGAGCCGATCCGCGGGCGATACTCGAGCGTCACGACATCGATCCGCAGTCGACCAGGGATCCGGATCATTACGTCGACTGCAAGTCGGTGGTCGATGTCTTCGAGTACTGCAGCACATTGTTCAATCATCCGTTGTTCGGTCTGCAGCTCGCGCAGGCGCAGGAGGCGGACGTTTACGGCTGCGTCACGGCGTTGTGCCGGGCCGCCGCTTCAGTCAGGGAATCCGTCGCCGGGTTCATCGACTACCTGCCGGTGGTCCACTCCCCGGTCAGCATCATGGAGCTCGTCGAGGGCAGCGAGACCGCCGAACTCAGGTGGTACGTGCGCGCGGATCTGGGCTCCAACAACCAGGCGAACTACCAGGCGGCGATGCTGAACCTGAAGCTGCTGCGCCTGATCGGCGGCAAGGCGTTTCGACCGAGCTACGTGAACCTGGCCGTCGACGCGCGCCAGCGGGATATCTTCGAAATCGAGAACAAGCTGGGCTGCCGCTTCCACAAGACGACAGCCGACAATGCGATCGCCTTTCCGGTGACGTTGCTGGATCAACCCGTCGCCAGTTCCAGCCGGTTGCTGTTCACCCTGCTGGGCGGGTACCTGGACCGGGTCAAGGCGGCGTCGAGAACAAGCATCGCGGACCGCGTGCAGGATTACATCCGCGGCGCCCTGCCCTCGGGAAACTGTTCGATCGAGCGCTGCGCCGCGAAGCTGGGCATGTCGGTTCGCACGCTGCAGGCGAACCTGAGCCAGTCCGGGCTGAAGTTCTGCGACATCCTCGAGCGGCAACGTATCGAGCTTGCCCGCAATTACCTGGGCCAGGATCAATTGTCACTGGACGACGTCGCGGCCAACCTGGGCTATTCCGAACAATCGAGCTTCGGGCGCGCATTCAAGCGATGGACCGGCACGACGCCCCTGCTCTACCGCCAGGGCATGGCGGCGTCGCGCGGATTATCTGCACAGGAGCACTGAACTGTCTGGATCCGCAATTCCGGCGCCTGGGGCAACTGCATCCCGCCACGCCCCCAAGGCATGCGTGTAGCATTGACCCGACACAACGGAGGCGAGGGTTCGATGGGCAATTCTTCGGGGAAGCCGGTTGCACTGGTCACTGGCGCGAGTTCCGGCATCGGCGAGACAACGGTCCGACGCTTTGCTGCCGGGGGTTATGACATCGTGGCGCTCGCGCGACGCAAGGATCGTCTCGAGCAGCTCGCCCGGGATTTGTCGGGGATCTGCCGGGTCGAGATCCTTGCCGCGGACGTCACCGCGAAAGACACACCCGAAAGGGCCGTTGCGATCGCCAGCAGCGTCTTCGGCCGGCTCGACTGCCTGGTGAACAACGCCGGCTCGGGAAAATGGGCGCCGGTCGATCAGACCGACGACGCGATGCTCGACGAAGTCATCGACATCAGCCTGAAGGCGCCTTTCCGTTTCTGCCGCGAGGCATTGCGCGTGATGGGCCCCGGGTCGTCGATCATCAACGTGGGCTCGACCTTCGGGCTGCTGGGCGGGCTGGACGGCGGGGCGTACTGCGCCGTAAAGGCCGGGCTGATCGGCCTCACCCAGACGATGGCCGCCCAGTACGGCGCCAGGGGCATCCGCTCCAACCTCGTCGCTCCCGGCGTCATCCGCACGGAAATGACCAGTGGCCACTGGGAGTTCCCGTCCTTCCAGCGCATCAACCAGGAAATGACCCCCTGCGACCGCGACGGAACGACCGAGGACGTGGCCCACACGATCTTCTTCCTCGCCTCGAAAGAGGGAAGCTACATCAACGGCCAGACGATCGCGCTGGACGGAGGCTGGTCCACCACCAAGTACCTCTGCCACGAGGCGCTTGTTTGCGAGAGAAAGCCCGCCTGACCCGTAGGTCGCCATTCATGGCG
The DNA here is from genome assembly GCA_016718385.1 of Gammaproteobacteria bacterium. Lineage (GTDB taxonomy): Bacteria > Pseudomonadota > Gammaproteobacteria > Pseudomonadales > UBA5518 > UBA5518. The sequence goes on along the minus strand of JADKDK010000001.1, from coordinate 446,397 downwards.
ACAGCAGCGTCGGAAAAGGCACATGTCGGCATGAATGCCGACCTACGGGAAACAATAGGCGGCGACGGCCCTCGCCTGCCCGCCTCGCCCACCCAGCTCGGAGAGCAGGGCCTTCATGCGGTAGGTCCACAGGTGCAGCGACATCTCCAGCGTCATGCCCATCGCACCCATCATCTGGTGAACGTCGTAGATGACGCGGGTGGCACTGTCCTGCGCATGCAACGCGGCGAGCGCGGCGTCGCCGGCATCGCCCGTCCACGCGGCCTTGAGCGCCAGCCAGCGCACGCCGCCGGCGAGCACGGCGCATTCGGCCATGCGATGGCGTAGCGCCTGGAAGGTGCCCAGCGGCCGGCCGAACTGCTTGCGCACACCCAGGTGCTCCACCGTCGCATCGATGGCGGCCTGCAACAGGCCGGCGATCTCGGCGGCACAGGCCACGCGCAGCCACGTGCGCACGGTCGCCGCCTCGTCCGCCGCCAGCGGCCTGACCGCAGGACGGCCCGTCAACCGACCCATCGGATAGGCGTACAGCGACTCGACCGGCGCCACTTCGTCCGGCGCGGGATGGGCAATGCCGATGTTCTCGCCATCGATGACGATCACGGTCCCGGCGCCCACCAGGAAACGACCGGGACGACCATTCTCGACCAGCGCGAACGGACGCGGCAATTCGATGTCCAGCTGCGGGCGCAGCAGCATCGACAGCGCGATCTCGGCCGTGCACGGCAGCCTGGCGAGACGCTCCACCGCCAGCGCGGCAGCGAGCGTCCCGAGCTCGGGAATCGCGGCGATATCGAAGTACTGCCCCGCTTCTAGCTCGCGCTCCAGTTCCTCTCCCACCAGCGCAAAGCCGTGGAACTCGGTGGGCACGGTGGTGAACTGCGCGGCCAGCTTGTCGAGCGCGTCCGCTATCGCGGACTGGTCGGAATTGAGCGTGAAATCCATCAGCGGGGCTCCCGTGGAAGCCGAAGCAATTCGGTGGCGATCAGGTTCAGCTGTATTTCGGCGGCGCCGGAGGCGATGCCGGCGACAATGCCGCGCTGGTGGTGGGCGAGCAACATCGGATCGCCGCCGGCCAGCGCATCGGGGACATGTTCGACCACGAACTCCGAGACCAGCCGCTCGCAGTTGACGGTGGAAAAGCGACCGGCACTGGCTTCAGGACTCGTTGCCTGGCCGTGTACCCGTTGATCGATGATGCTGTAGCTGTACAGACGCGACACTTCGCAGGCCGCGTGCGCTCTTGCCGCTTGCGCGGCGGCATCCGGACCGAAGCGATCGGCGTTCTTCAGCAACGCCACGGCGCGGTGCAACATGCGCGAGGCGAGCGCGAAGCGCGGAATACCGACGCGCTCGAGCGACAGGGAGACACGCACGATATCCCATGCCTGCCCTTCCTCGCCCAGGCGCGCGGTCTCGGGCACCTCGACATCGTCGAAGAAGACCTCGTGGATATCGCCCTCGCCGATGATGCTCGGAATCTGGCGCACGGTGATGCCGGGCGTATCCATCGGCAGCAGGAAGATCGAGATGCCGCCCTTGCCCGGGGAGGTGCGCGCCAGCAGGAAGCAGGTATCGGCATGCCCGGCGTAGGAGGTCCAGATCTTCTGGCCGTTGATGCGGTAGACATCACCGTGCCGGTCGGCGCGCGTACGCAGCGAGGCGAGATCCGACCCGGCCTCCGGCTCCGAGAAACCCTGGCACCAGAGCGATGCGCCGCGCGCCATGGGCGGAATGTAGCGGGCCTGCTGCTCCTGCGAGCCATAGCGCATCAGCGTCGGGCCGATCCAGTTCACGTTCATGTACTGGCCACCGCGCGGCTCGCCCGCGGCCCACATCTCCTCGGCGAGGATGAAGGCGATCCAGGGATCGGCGTCGCGACCGCCCCAGCGCGCCGGCCAGTGGGGTACCAGCAGGCCGGCGTCGGCCAGCGCACCGCAGAACTGCTTCGAGAACACGGTCTGCGCCTTCGAACCGGGACCGTGGGCCAGTTCTTCCCAGTTGCCCGGCAGGTTCGCCTCGAGAAAAGCGCGGACAGTCGCACGGAAGTCCTGCTGTTCTGTATTCCAGTCAAAATCCATCGGGGCGTATTCCGGGTTGGTGGTTGATCTTCAGGACTGCTGCCCCGCGATCAGTCGCTCTTGCCTTTGGCACCGATGCCCTTGATGTAGCGCTCGATGCCGGCGAGGTAATCCGGGTTGAGCATCAACGCGCTGTTGGCCAGGCGCTCGACATTGCGCGCCTGCGCCAGACCCACATCGTGCGCCAGCTCGATCGCTATCTTGGCCGTGCCCATCTGCTCGCCGTGCTGCGCCGCCAGGTGGCGGCAGAAGCGCATCACGTCCGCATCGAAGGTCTCGTCGGGGAACACCTCGTGCACCAGGCCCATGATCAGCGCCCGGTCCGCATCGGCGGGGAGGTTGGCCATGATCAGGTAGCGCGTCCAGTGCGTGCCGATGATGCGCGCCAGGCGACTGACGCCGTTGGACGCCGGCAGCACGCCGAACTTGCCCTCGGGAAAGGCATAGCTCGCGCTCTTTGCCGCCAGGCGGAAATCGCACGACAGTGACATCTCCAGGCCGCCACCCACGCAAGGGCCCTGGTGGGCCACCACGATCGGCTTCTCGATGGATTCCATCTCGTCGTAGATGCGGCGCATGCCGTGCAGCCCCAGCCGGTGCCGCTCGCGGATCGCCACGCCGGTGTGGTCGGGCGAGCGCGGCGCTTCCGAGCGGTCACGCAGATCGGCACCGGAACAGAAATAGCGGCCCGTGGCACGAATCAGCATGACCTTGAGCGCGGGCGTATCGCGCAAGCGATGCAGGGCCGCCTCGAACAGGGCCATGGTCTGGCCGGTCAGGGCATTGAGCTTGTCCGGACGATTGAGCGTCGCGATGAGAATCGCGCCGTTTTCCTCCGTCAACAGGTGCGGTGCTTCCGACATGACGTCCCTCTTCATGGGTCCGAATTCATCCGGACATTGCGTGGGTCCGAATTCATTCGGACATGATTCACGCGCGCGTGCGCGGCAAACCCAACCCGCGCTCCGCGATCATGCTGCGATGCACTTCGCTGGTTCCGCCATAGATCGTGGTGGCCTGGGAATGGCGATAAGCCATGTTGAGCGCGCCGGCAGGCCCCGCGCGGTCCGCCAGCGACCAGGGCGCCGTGAGGTCCAGCAGATCGCGCGCATCGCTCTGGAATTTCTCCGAGGAGAACATCTTCGCCATCGGTCCGTAGGCGAAGTTCGGCTTCTTCTCGGCGATCGCCCACTGGGCCCGGAACGTCAGCATGTCGGACACCATCAGGTTAGCCGCGGTCCTGGCCAGGCGCACCTGCGCATTGGTCTCCTCGATCAACGGGCGACCCGTGTGTTGTATCTGGCGGCACAGCTCTTCGGCATTCCTCAGCATCGCACGCTGGGACTTGGAGAAGCCACCGCCGTGCTCGAGCTCCAGGCTGGCGCTCATCGTCGTCACGCCGCCGTCGATCTCGCCGAGGCGATAGCTGTCGGGAAGGCGTACACCGTCATAGAAGGTGATATTCGTGCGCTCGTCCTGGAAGGTGTGGACCGGCTGTATCGTCACGCCGCCCGCCTTCAGCGGCACGATGAACATGGTCAGCCCCTTGTGCTTGGGCACATCGGGGTTGGTGCGGCACAGCATCAGCACGTAGCTGGCGAGGTTGGCGCCGCTGGTGAACATCTTGGTGCCGTCGATGCGCCAGGAACCATCCGGCTCCTGGGTCGCCTTGCACTGGGCAGCGAACACGTCGGAACCCGAACCCGGCTCCGAGTAGCCGAGGCTGCAGATCACCTCGCCCGCCATGATCTTGTCGAGCACATCGCGCTTGAGCTCGTCGCTGCCGAAGCGATGGATCATCAACGCGACCATCTGCGCGACATTGGCTGCGGGATTGTTATAGCCCTGGTGCTCGAAGGCATCCATCGCGGCGATCTTGGCATAGGGCGAAAGACCGCGTCCGCCGACACTCCTGGGCAGGCCGAGGTAGAGCAGCTTCGCGTCGGCGAGCTTCTTGTTGAGCTCGGGCACGAAGCCTTCCCACGAGTAGTGGAACTTCTTGCGCATCTCGGACGTGACGTTCGCATCGAAGAACGCGTTGATCTCCCCGGTGATGGCGCGCGCGTCGTCGCCGAGGTCGAAGTCGATCGGCACATCGCCCGCTTCGGGCAGTACCGCCGTTTCCCCGGCATAGAAGCGCCGACCGGCCTCCTCGAGGAACCGTTGCGGATCGCCGAAGACCAGTGGCCACGCCTTGGCGCGCAGGTTGTAGAGAAAGATGTCGTATTCGGTGGTCAGTCCGTAGCCGCCGAAGGTGTGCAGCGCCTGGGCGACGCTGCGGGTCGCCGCATCGACATTCCACCAGGCTGCCAGTGACACCGTGGCACCGGCTTCGGCAGAGTTGTCCGCAATGTCGCGAATGCTCTTCCAGACCAGGAACTTGCCGCCGTCGACGTCGCACAGCAGGTCGGCCAGCGGATGCGAGATGCCCTGGAAGGTGCCGATGAGCTGGCCGAACTGCTTGCGCTCGCAAGCATACGCAGCCCCCAGCTTCAGCGCTTCACGGGCCAGGCCGGCGAGCGCGGCTGAAATCAGCAGCTTCCACTCTTCCACGGCCTGCGCAAAGATTCCGAGCGCCCGCGCGCCGGAGCCGAGCACCGTGCGGGGATGGGCCGACAGGTCCAGTTCCGCGATGGGCGTCGATGCCAGGTTCGGTTCGCCAAGCCGTGCGCTTTCGGGAATGAAGACGAGCACGACATCATCGCCACTGCGCGCGATGACCGCGCGGGCAATCGCGCCGCCGGCAACCCATTGCCGCGGCGTCGTGACCGCATCGTGAAAGGCCAGCGTGACGATCGCCTCGCCGCTGACCACGTCGCCGAGCAGCGAGCCGGCCTGCTCGCCGCCGTACTGCGCCAGCAGCCGTGCCGAAACCAGCGTTTCGGCGACCGGGCCCGAGGCCAGCGTGCGCCCCGCTTCCTCCATCAGCACGACGGCATCCATGAGCCCGAGGCCCAGGCCGTCCAGTGCCTCCGGCACCCGCAGGGAAAAGGCGCCCAGTTCGGCCAATCCTCTCCACATCACCGGATCGAAACCGCCGGGCATGGCGGCACGCACGCGCGCCATGGTGCTGTGCTCGTCCAGGAAGCGCGCGAAGGTCTCGCGCATCATCCGCTGATCTTCGGAAAGCTCGAAGTTCATGGCAAAAAGGACTCCAGAAAGTGGCGGCTCACCCGGCGTTTTGGCAGTCTGGAACAATACCCCGCGAGCTCGAAAGTAGTCAACAACGATGTTCAATATGCCGGGCGCGAGCGCCTCGGGGCGCTGCCCGGGCAATGCGCCGCAGCGTCGGTACGCGCGCGCCGGCTCGATGGACCGCCGGCAGCTGCCCGGCTTCGGCATTATTGTCGGGACAACACCGGGCTGAATCGCACCGCTATTGCGTGGCGCCGACGTCGAACAACGCGCGCCTTGCAGGGTAGTCGCCGATCAAGAACTGGGATCTTGATCAGCCGCTACGTTCGGGAAAGAGATCCGGCATCCAGCGCGACACCAGGGTTGCAGGGAAAGCGAGATGGAGAGGCAGCTTCGGGCTCGCCGATGTGATGGCGCCGCGCTCAATCAGCGCCGCGACGACGCGCCCTGTCTGCCGCTCGCCGGTTCCAATGATCGTCTGGGGCTTTTCCGGAGTGCTCGGCCCGCCGCGCAGGAGAGTTCACCCGATGGTTGAGGCGAAACGTAAGCGGGAGCGGCAGGTGAACCCCTTTGTATCGCCACAGGCAGGGCGGGCGCTGGTCGCCCGGCGGCTCCGGACGCAGTTCGATGAACTCCTCGACGACGAAGTCCTCGGGGCACGAGCGGATGCGTGCGCTGCCGGCGGCGACCGCGGAACGGGAGCACGAGTTGATCGCAGAGTACATGCGCGGACGCTCGCAACGTCTAGAGCAATGCCTTGAGATCCTTGATCATCAGGAACAGGTGGTACGGATCGGTCGGGCTGGGTTCGAACTCCCAAGCCTCGTACCACCGACGAGCGGCGTCGTCCTTGGCATGCACCAGCAGACAGCGGACGCCCGCGATGTCAGCGGCTTGCGCAGTGCGCAGCAGCGCATCCTTGAGCAGCGCCTGACCAAGGCCCTTGCGCTGATGCCCCGTGTGCACCGCGAGCCGGGCCAGGATCATCACCGGTACCGCATGACGCGCCAAGCCCTTCATCACCCGTGACGGTGCAGCCTCCGGATCGACGCTGCCGACGGCGAGGGTATAGAAACCGACCACCGCATCGCCCTGGCAGCAGACGTAGGTCTGTGCGCTGTTGGCCTTCTGATTGACAAGTGCGAAGCGCTGGAGGAACTGGTTCAGCGCGGGTTGGCCGCAATCGAAGCCATCTACCCGGTCCGACGCAGTGAGTTTGCGGACGCGCGAGTATTCGCCGCTCAACCCAGCAGCCCGGGTTCTCGCAGCAACTTCTTCAGCCGCGGCTTAGGTTGCACCGGACGATCGAGCGCCTCCTGGAACGCTCTCCACTGCGCGTCGTCAAGCGCGAAACTGCGACGGTCGGCGAGCGTTTGGGCGGCCGCCGTCACGCCCGCGTCGAGCAGAAACTCGCTGACATTCTTGTGGCAGGCGCGCGCAGCCTCCTGCAGCAGTTGCTTGACCGGTCCGCTGGCGCGGACATCGATGCGTTCGGTCTTGGACAAATTCTGGGTGCCCATGTCACCTCCCTCGGCGGCTCTGAATGCGCTCATTATAATGTCCGGACGATGTCCTGACAATGGTATTTGCCGCGCCCCCCTGAGTGCCTTCACGACAAACGCTTGCGAGGATCGAACACATCGATCCGCGGGCTCTCGCGACCTCTAATGCGCAAGGTCTTGAGATCCTCGAGCAACGCCTGACCGCGACCCTTGCGCTGATGCCCCTTGTCCACCGCGAGCCGGACGAGGGTCATCACCGGTACAGGGCGATGTAGCCAGCGGGAACCGGGGGGCATTGCTGATGTTTGTCTGGGCGGGTCAGACCAACGACGCCCCGGGCACCCATACCACGTTGTTCATTTTTGCGCGGCGTTCGCGAAACGCGAACAGCGTCGAAACGTGAACAATTCCGTTGACCCCTGTTCAGATTTTCCCTATCGTTCACGTAACGCGAACAGGAGCGAAACGTGAACACAGGCCCAGTCGTCACCGGCGACGCTGAGTTGGGGCTCGTCCAGCGGGCGCTCTGCGCGCTGGCGGGCACGGCTGGCGTCGGCGGACACGTGCTCGAGGAAGATGGGCTGCTCGCCAATGGCGTCACCGCGGATGCCCTGGTCGAGCTGACGGCGGCGGGAGTCACTTACCCTTACGCCGTCGAGACCACGCGCGTCGATCGGTTCGCGGCGATCGGACAGATCAAGCAGCAGCTCGATCGCTTCGATCGGCCGGGGCTCCTGGTCGCGCCGCGGATCACCGCGGAGACCGCGAAGCAGTGTCGAGAGCTTGGGGTGCAGTTCCTCGATCTCGCGGGGAACGCATACCTGCACATCGGCAACCTCCATGTCTTCGTCACGGGTCAGAAGCTGAAGCCCGACGAGGAGCGCGAGCTCCTCGTCATGGCCACCAGGGGGCCCCAGCGTGCCACCGCGAACGCGCTCCGCGTGATCTTCGCGCTGCTCTGCTGGCCCGAACTCCTGAACGCCAACTACCGTGACATCGCACGCGCCGCCCGCGTCGCACTCGGCACCATCGGCGCCGTGTTCCAGGACCTCGAGGCGCGCGGATTCATCGCCGGCAACCCGAAGAAGGCTGAGCGGCGCTTCCTCGATCGCCGCCGCCTGATCGAGGAATGGGTGACCACGTATCCCCTGAGACTTCGCCCGAAGCTTCACGCGCGACGCTTCCGTGCGGACAATCCCCAGTGGTGGCAGAACGCGGATCTCACGAACCTGGCGGCGCAGTGGGGTGGCGACGTCGCGGCGGACAAGCTCACGCAGAATCTCAAGCCCGCCACCGCCACGCTGTACCTCCAGCCCGACGACGCCCAGCGGCAGGTGACGCACCTGGTGATGACGCACCTCTGGCGGAAAGACGCAAAGGGCAACATCGAGGTGCGCGATGCGTTCTGGCGCCCACCCAAAGGCAAGGCGCTCGAGCCGACAGTCCCGCCACTTCTCGTGTACGCCGACCTCCTCACGACCAACGACCCGCGCGCTCACGCCGTGGCGCGCGAGATCTATGACCAGTACCTGCAGCATGACCCTAAGGCCGTGACCTGACCGGCCCGTCGATGCCGCAACGATAGCGCTCGTCCGTGCGGTGGGCGCAGTGGCCGCAGGCCTCGGCCTCCCGATGCTCCTCGTCGGCGCCACCGCGCGCATCGTGCTGCTCGAGCACGTGCACGGGCTCACCACCGGCCTCGGCACGCGCGATATCGATTTTGCCTTCGCGGTGTCCGGCTGGCCGACGTTCGATGCGCTGAAGCGCGCGCTCATCGCGAGCGGACCGTTCGAGGCCTCGCGCGATGCCGCGCACCGGCTCTACTATCGCCCACCCTCGGGCGAGAGCGGCGCGATTGTCGACCTGATACCGTTCGGCGGGGTCGAGGGCCCGGGCGGAGCGCTCGCCTGGCCGCCTGACCTGGATGTCGTGATGAGCGTCGTCGGCTTTCACGATGCGCACGAGGCCGCCGCCGATGTCGAGATCGCGCCGGGGCTCGTCGTCCGCGTCGCCTCACTCCCGGGCATTGCACTCCTGAAGCTCTTCGCCTGGCGCGATCGCGGCCTCAGCAATGCGAAGGACGCCCTCGACTTGCATATGCTCCTGCACCGCTACGGCGAGACGGGCGTCGACACGCGGCTCTACCACGAGGCGCTGGATCGGTTCGAGGCCCTCGACTATGACCTCGAACTCGCCGCCGCCTGGCTCCTCGGCCGAGACGCCGCAACGCTCGCAGGCCCCGACACTCGCACCCAGGCGCTCGCGATCCTGACGAACACGACCGCCTGCGAGCGACTCATCAACGACATGGCGCGCACATCTGGCGATGGCGCGATCGATCCCCTTCGGCGCCTACTCGATCAGTTCGTGAGCGGTTTCCTGGCGCTCGCGTAACTGGACATGAGGCGCCACTCGCGACGATACCGCGCGAGGACCGGGCCGAGGAGGATGCGCTCGCGCTGCATCCCAAGCTCAGCGATGCAGCGGTGATTGGCGTATGCCGCCGTCGCCGTCCCTGTAGTACGAGCGTATCTATTACAACTTTTCAGTAAAACCAGCCTGACACCACAGGCAAAACCCTGGAGAATGCAGTTGAAAAAATCGATCGGATTTCCCCCAATTGACTGACATTTCGAGCATCTGTCATCCACCTGCCTCGCACCGCTTCTGCGTGGCACCGATGATGGAGTGGACCGACCGCCACTGCAGGTATTTCCTGCGCCTGCTGTCGCGTCACGCGTTGCTGTACACCGAGATGGTCACCAGCGCGGCGATCGTCCACGGCGACCGCGCGCGCCTGCTCGATTTCGACGCCAGCGAGTACCCGGTTGCGCTGCAACTCGGCGGCTCGGATCCGCGCGAGCTCGCCGAGAGTGCGCGCATCGGCGAGCAATGGGGCTACCGCGAGATCAACCTCAACGTGGGCTGCCCCTCGGACCGCGTGCAGTCGGGCCGCTTCGGCGCCTGCCTGATGGCCGAGCCGGCGTTGGTCGCGGAGTGCGTCGCCGCTATGAGCGCGGCCGTTGCTGTCCCGGTGACCGTGAAGTGCCGCATCGGCATCGACGAGCGCGACTCCTGGGAAGAACTGCACGAGTTCGTGCGCCTGGTGAGCGAGGCCGGCTCTCGGACCGTGATCGTGCACGCGCGCAAGGCCTGGCTGAGCGGGCTGTCGCCGAAGGAGAACCGCGAGATCCCGCCGCTGGTCTACCCCACGGTGCACCGCATCAAGCAGGAATTTCCCGAGCTGGAGATCGTGATCAATGGCGGCATCGATTCGCTGGATGCCTGCCGCGAGCAGTTGCGCCACGTCGACGGCGTGATGCTCGGGCGCGCCGCCTACCACAATCCCTGGCTGCTGGCGCAGGTCGATGCCGAGCTGTTCGGCGACGCGCATCCGGTGCCCTCGCGGCACGAGGCGCTGGAAGCCTTCCTGCCCTACGTCGAACGGCAACTGCGCGCGGGCCGGCGCCTGTGCCAGATCAGCCGCCACGTGCTCGGCCTGTTCCAGGGCTGCCCGGGCGGCAGGCGCTTTCGCCGCCACATCGCCGAGCAGGGCTACAAGGACGATGCGGGCATCGAGGTGCTGCGCGACGCTGCGGCCTGGGTTCCCCGCGACATGGGCGCGCCGCCCCCGCGCGCCACGATCGGAGGCTATGCGCCGTGCTGACGAAGCTGAAGGAATTCCTCGCCGCCCGCCTCGGCGCGGACACGCCGTCCGTGCACAGCGCGCACGGGCGGCACCTCGCCGCCGCGGCGCTGCTGATCGAGGTCGCGCGCGCCGACTACGGTTTCGATCCGCGCGAGCAGCTGGCGCTGCAGGAGGCGCTGCGCCGCAGTTTCGATCTGAGCCACGCGGAAATCGAGACGCTGCTCGCGCTGGCCGAGGCGGAGGCGCGCGAAGCCACGTCCAGCTATGCGTTCACGCGCCTGATCAACGAGGAGTATTCGGACGAGGAGAAGTCGGATCTGCTGCGCGCGATGTGGTCGGTGGCTTTCGCCGACGGCGCGGTGGACAAGTACGAGGAGCACCTGATCCGAAAGATCGCGGGACTGATCTACGTCCCGCACCAGGAATTCATCCGCACCCGGCTCCAGGCCGCTGCGGAATTCGAACAGAACCGCGGCTGAGGCTCAATCGACGCTGCGCTGGCGCCGGCTGCGGCCCAGCCACGATTCCAGGCGCCCGAACCACGCACCCTGCCCCGCAACGGCCGTTTTCTTCGCCGCATCGCCACGGTTGCCGCGGCTGCGGCGCGGGTCGGGAGCGAACATCGCGGTGCCGGTGGAGGGGTTCATCGCGCAGGCCTCGATCACGGGAACGGTCAGGTTCCTATAGCACCGGCCGGGACGGGTCGCGCCCGGGGATCGGGGAAATCGAGAACTATTTGGCAAACGGGCCGCAAATCAGAGCTCTTCGCCGTCGAATTCATCGCCCAGATCGTCGTCGAACTCGTCCTCGAACTCTGCCGGTGGCGGCTGGCCGCCGCTGAGCAGGAAGGCGCGCCGCTTGATGTAGAGGTTGCGCATGAATACGTAGCGGTCGCCCGTGATCAGTTCCTCGACGCTCAGCAGGTCCGCGCGCGTGTCGACCAGATCGAGGCCGCGAAGCGACCAGCGCAGGGTGTCGTCCTCGACATAGTTGAGCGGCGCCAGGAAGTGGTCGCCGCCCCGGCCCACGCCGTCGCGCACCGTGCTCGGACCGAGGAGCGGCAGCACAAGGTAGGGTCCGGAGCGCAGGCCCCAGCGTCCCAGCGTGATGCCCAGGTCCGTGTTCTTCTGCTCGATACCCATCCTGCTCGCGACATCGAACAGGCCGACCAGCCCGAGCGTGGTGTTGACCGCGAAGCGTCCGCCGTCCTGGCCGGCCTCCGTAAGGCGGCCCTGCAACACGTGATTGACGAAGCTCGGCACCTCGCCGAGGTTGCTGAACACGTTGCTGACACCGTTGCTGACGAACTCGGGGGTGATCCTCTGATACCCCTTGGCCACGGGCTTGAGCAAGTTGCGATCGAGGAACTCGTTGAACGCGAACACGCGCCGGTTGAAACCCTCCCAGGGATCGGCTTGTTCGCCTGACGCGCGCGCGCCCGTGCTGCCCAGCAGAAGGGCGGAGAGCAACAGCGCGATGGCGGCGCGAGAGAGAGCGTTCATCGGGGAATACCGTGCAAAATCAATGTGCCAGCTTAGCATACGCACCCGCTTCGGGCAGTTCGCGACATATCCGATTACGCTCGGCGGGCCGTCTGCAGATCACCGGCCCGTTGCCACCGCGCGCACCCCTGCCACGATATCCATCTCGCGCAGACGCTCCAGCGTGTCGAGCGCGGCACCTTCGATAGCGGCCACACCCGGCTGGCCCAGTTCCACCGCCAGTCGCGCGGCCAGTTCGCGACCCGTCAGGCGCTCGTCGCGGACCAATCCCAGCAGGCGTAGCGTCGCGGGGTTGGTCTCGAGAAACTTCACCGCGTCGGCACGGTTGCGGTAGACAACGAGACAATTCGGCTGCGCGTCGCATGCCTCAGGCTGGAAAGCCGCACAGATGCGATGCACCGGCCAGGCATAGGACAGCGGCCAGGCCAGCGCGCTCAGTACCGGGACGCCCGATTCGAGCGCGCCGGCGCGATCGATGCCGGGCGCATCCACTTCCTGCTCCGACACATCCAGCGCGAGCTCCACCCACTCGTAGTGCGCGAGCTCCAGCGCAAAGCCGGGCAGTGCGTGTCGTTGCGCCGCGCCTGCCTGCAGGAAGGCGAGGAACTCCTCGCCGATCTGCAGGAAGAACGGCGTGCGGCACTCGTGCGCGGCAACGAAGTCACGCACCAGCGCCTGCCAGCGTTCCGGAGCTAGCAGGCTCTTCAGCACGGGAAAGCCGCCGGCCACGAAGCCCTCGAAGGCGTTGTAGACCAGCTCGGCGTAGATCTTCATGCGCCGCGGCTCGATACCCTCGGGCAGGGGCTGCCCCAGCGGCTCGCGCACGTACGCCGCGAAGGCGCGCTGGGCGCGCTCGTGTGCGCCGATCATGCGCGCGCTCCCGCCATGCGCGCCGCCCTCGCGTGCGCGCCAGCGAGCTGCTCCCGCTGGATCGCCCGCACGCGCGCGACCTCTGCGAGCAGCACCGGCAGCGGCGGGATGTTGAAGTCACGCTCCACCAGCGTCGGGAGCACGCCGAAGAGCCGGTAGGCCTCGGCCAGCAGATCCCAGACCGGGTCGATCACCGCGGCGCCATGCGAATCGACGCGCAGGTCCTCGGCCTCGACGTAATGCCCGGCCACGTGGATACAGACCGCGCGCTCACCGGGCAGCGCGGCCAGGAACTCGCTCGCGTCGTAGCGGTGGTTGATGCTGTTGACGTAGATGTTGTTCACGTCGAGGAGCAGCCCGCAGTCGGACTCCTCGAGCACCGCGCGAATGAACTCGGCCTCGCTCATCTGCTGCGCGGGCGCGGCATAGTACGAGGCGTTCTCCAGCGCGATGCGCTCGCCGAGCAGGTCCTGCACCTGGTGCACGCGCGCGGCGATGTGGCGCACGGCCTCCTCGGTGAACGGGATCGGCAGCAGGTCGTAGAGGTGACCGTCCGCGGCGCAGTAGCTGAGGTGCTCGGTGTAGATCGGGCAGCGGTGCGTGCGCTTGAAATCGCGCACCTTCGCCAGCAACCCGGTATCGAGCGGCGCGAAACCGCCGATGTCCAGCGACAGACCGTGCAGCAGCACCGGCTGGCGTTCGGCGAGCGCGCCGAACGCGCGCCCCAGCCGCCCGCCGACACCGATCCAGTTCTCGGGCGCGACCTCGAGAAAATCGACCTCACCGGGCTCGAGCTCGGCGAGCGGCCCCATCAGGGATCGCCGCAGGCCGAGTCCCGCCCCGTCGAATGGCCGCGCCTGCATCGTGTGAGCGGTGCGGCTCAGGCAGCGCCGCCGCACTTGCCTTCGGCGCAGCACTTGCCCTCGTTGGCCTTCGCGGCACCGCCGCATTTGCCCTCGCCGGCCTTTCCGGCGCCACACTTGCCCTCGGCGCCGCTCTTGTCGCCGCCGCACTTGCCCTCGGTGCCGGTCTTTTCACCGCCGCACTTGCCCTCGCCACACTTGCCTTCGGCGGGCTTCGCTTCCGTGCCCTCGGTGGTCTCGGCCTGCGCCAGCTGGTAGCCGGATTTCAACTGGTTCAGCGCAAAAGGGTTCTCCGTGGCTGAAACGGCGGGCGCCAGCGCGGTAGCGAGCATGGAAGCGCCAAGGGCCGCGGCCAGCGGCTTGAAGCTGTTGGATTTCATCGGGATCTCTCCTCGGAATGCTTGTTGGTCGTAGCGGACGGCGCGTGAGCGCCGAGGGCATTAAAACCCGAGCGGCGGGTGAGGTCCAGATGCAGCGCTGGCTCGTGGGTCCGCATTCATGCGGAATATCGTCCGCCCGTAGGTCCGCATTCATGCGGAAGATCGTCCGCCCGTAGGTCCGCATTCATGCGGACAATTGTCGGGCTGAAGCCCGACCCACGTTACTCGCGCATCCAGTCGAGCAGTTGCGGGAAGTGGTCCTGCTCGGCCTCGGGGTGCGTCAGCATGCCGGTGTGCGAATAGTCGCGCAGATTGCCCGCCTCGCGCCCCAGCACCAGCATGCGCCCGTCGTGGTGCCCGAGCTCGTGCATGAAGTCGCGCACGTCGTCGGGGCTGCCGAAGGCGCGGTCGGTGGCCGAGGCGAAATACAGGCTGCGCAGCCAGCGCCCGCGCGCCAGCGTCGCGCCGTAGTCGAAGCCGTCCTCGGCATCTAACCAGTGCTCGCGCGTCGACCAGCTGATGCCGTCGAGGAAGCAGCGCCTCGATTCACGCGCGGTACCCAGGCCCAGCGCCGTCGCCGGCAGATAGCCCTCGAACGACACCGCGAGGCGGCCGATGCGGTTCCACAGCAGGTCGACCATCAGGCGGCGCCGCAAACCCGCGGTGCGGATCTGTCGCCTGGCGGCGAAATGCGCCAGCTGGCGCACGCCCAGCGGCTCGGGTCCGAGGCGCGCCAGGGCGGCCGCAACCAATGGCCCCCCCAACGAGTGCGTAATCCAGGTCTGTTCGCGCCCGCCGCCCAGGCGCTTGACGGTGGCGGCCAGCGCGGGGATGTCCTCGGTCACGATCTCGTGGAAGCCGAAATCGCTGTTCTGGTTGATCGCGGGCCAGCTCTTGCCCTTGCCGCGCATGTCGGGCACGAAGACCTCGCAGCCGTTGCGCGCGAGGAAGCACGCCAGCCCCAGGCCCGAGTGCGAGTAGAAGATGTGCCCGTCCTCGGCGGCGCCGTGGAACATCAGCACCGGCTGGCCGACGCCCTTGTCCCCGGTCCACAGGCGGCGCAGGTGCAGCTGGACCTTGCCGGTCACGGGCACCATGAGCGATTCCTGTTTGACGACGATTGCCATGCGCTGGATTCGGCTGCGGGAACGAGCGGCAAGTGTAGCCGATAGCCCTCGCCCCCGCCGATCGCATGCCCGGCGATGGCGCTCGCATCAGCTGCGTGCCAGCAGTTCCTCCCACAGTTTCTCCAGCCGCTTCGGCGAGACCGGCGCCACGGTGCCCAGCTGCTGCGCGAACACCGACACGCGGTACTCCTCGAGCATCCAGCGGTACTCCTGCACGCGCACGGCGGCAGCGGCCGATCCGGGATGCGCGGACAGGTAATCGGCGTGGCGCTTGCCCAGCACCTCGAGCTCGCGCACCGCCTCCTGGTCGCGCGGCAAGCGCAGCGCGAGCTTCTCGAGGCGTAGCGCCAGCGCCTTCAGGTACACCGGCAGGCGCTCCAGCCAGCGCGCGGGGGTGCGATAGAGGAAACCCGGCGCGAGCAGACCCTCGAGCTGCGCCTCGGCATCGCGCCTGGCCTGGGCGAAGGCGGGCTTGCCGAGGATCGCGCGCTGGCCGTTGATCGCGTGCAGCTGCTCGGCCATGCGCCCCAGCAGCTGCTCGAGCTGTTGCGCGCGCGGCGTGATCTCGCGCCGGCAGCGCTCCGAGAGCTTCGCGAAATCCGCCTGTTCGCGCGGCAGCGCGGCGTCTTCGGGCAGGCAGCCCTCGATGGCGCCGAGCAGGATGTCCTCGACCAGCGCCGCGCGGTCGAAACCGCGGCCCCAGCGCAGCCCGGTGCGCGCATCCTTCAGCAGGTTGCGGCGCAGGTAGGCCGCGGCCTGCGCGCAGTCGAGCAGGAGCAGGCGCCGCACGCCGGCACGGTGGATCGCGTCGGCCTCCTCGCGATCGGAGAAGGTCTCGGTCGCCACCGTCTCGTCGCAGTCGCGCACCGCGGGGTAACCCGGCACGTCGAGCGCCTTGCCCGAGACGCGCACCACGGCGGGCAGTGCGCCGAAGTCCCAGCGCGTGATGCCGCGGCGCGCGTGCTGCCGGGGCGCGGCACGCTGCACCTCGGCGCGCACCTGTGGCGCGAGCTGCAGGCGGATCGCGGCGAGATCGCGCCCCTCGGCCACGATCGCGCCCGCGGTATCGAGCACGCGCAGGTTCATGCGGTAGAAGGCATCGAGCGCCTCCTCCTGCCAGGCCTCGCGCGGGATCGCGAGCCCGCGGCCCTGGCGCAATACCTCGCCGAGCGCGAGGAGCAGCGGTGTGTCCCCGGGCTTCAGCAGGGGCAGCAGCGCGTCCACGGTATCCGGCACCGGCACCAGCGCCTTGCGGTACTGCTTGGGCAGCGTCTTGAGCAGCGCGATCAGCTTCTCGCGCAGCAGCCCCGGCACCAGCCACTCCGGCAGATGGCGCGGGAAGTGATCGAGCAGCGCCAGCGGCAGCACCGCGGTCACACCGTCGGCCGGATGCCCCGGCTCGTAGCGATACGCCAGCGGCACGCGCAGGTCCTGCCACACCAGCGCATCGGGGAACTGCGCGCCGCTGAGGCCGTCGTCGAGCTTGCGCAGCAGGCTCGCGCGCTGCATGCACAGCGCCTCGGGCTCGCGCGCCTGCACCGCGCGCAGCCATTTCTCCAGCGAGGGATGATCGTGCACCTCGGGCGGCAGGCGCTCGTCGTAGAAGTCGTGGATCACGCGGTCCTCGACCAGCAGGTCGCGCCGGCGCCCCTTCGCCTCCAGCGCCTCGACCTCGGCGAGCAGCGCGCGGTTGTGTGCCCAGAATTTCTGCTTGCTCTGGTAATCGCCCTCGACCAGCGCGCTCTGGATGAAGAGACGCCGCGCTTCCACCGGGTCGATGCGCCCGAAGTCCACGCTGCGCTTGTCCGAGAGCACCAGCCCGAACAGGCGGATGCGCTCGCTGGCCATCACCTTGCCCGCGCGCGCCGACCAGTGCGGCGAATGGTGCTCGCGCTTGAGCAGGTGCTCGGCCCAGGGCAGCACCCACTCGGGTTCGATCGCGGCCACGCTGCGCGCGTAGAGCCGCGTGGTTTCGACCAGTTCCGCCGCCACCACCCATTTGGGCGGCTTGCGGAACACGAACGAGCCGGGATGCAGATTGAAGCGCCGCCCGCGCACGCCCTCGTAGTCGCGCTCCTCGGTGCGCGTGCCGATGTGCGTCAGCATGCCGGCGAGCACAGCGCGGTGCAGCGTCTCCTCGCTGGCCGGCTCGTGGTTCTCGCGCAGGCCCAGTTCGCGGCTGATCAGGCGCAGCTGGTAGTGGATGTCGCGCCACTCGCGCAGGCGCAGGAACGACAGGAACTCGCGCTGGCACAGCCGCCGCCACGCGTTCACCGACAGTGCCTGGCGCTTGTCCTCGATGTAGGCCCAGAGCTGCAGCACCGAGACGAAATCCGAGCTGGCGCAGGCGAAGCGGCGGTGGCTCTCGTCGGCCGCCTGCTGCTTCTCCACCGGGCGTTCGCGCGGGTCCTGCACGCTGAGGAAACTCGCGACCACCAGCATCTCGGCCAGCGCGCCGAGGCCGGCGGCTGCGAGCAACATGCGCCCGATGCGCGGGTCCACCGGCAAGCGCGCCAGCTGTCGGCCGATCGAGGTCAGGCGCTTGCCATCCAGCGCGCCGAGCTCCTCGAGCAGGCGGATGCCGTCGTTGACCTGGCGCTCCTCGGGCGGGTCGAGGAACGGAAAGCGCCCCACCTCGCCGAGCCCCAGCGCGTGCATCTGCAGGATCACCGAGGCGAGCCCCGTGCGCAGGATCTCGGGGTCGGTGAACGCGGGACGCGCCGCGAAGTCCTCCTCGGAATACAGCCGCACGCAGATGCCTTCGCTGATGCGCCCGCAGCGGCCCTTGCGCTGCTCGGCGCTGGCGCGGGCGATGGGCTCGATGGGCAGGCGCTGCACCTTCGAGCGCACGCTGTAGCGGCTGATGCGCGCCAGCCCCGGGTCGATCACGTAGCGGATCCCCGGCACCGTGAGCGAGGTCTCGGCGACGTTGGTCGCCAGCACGATGCGCCGCCCGGCGCGCGCCGAGGGCCTGAACACGCTCGCCTGCTCGGCCTGCGACAGCCGCGAGTAGAGCGGCAGCACCTCGGCGTGCGCGACATCGGACTTGCGCAGCGCCAGCGCCGTCTCGCGGATGTCGCGCTCACCGGCGTGGAACACCAGGATGTCGCCGCGCCCGGCATGCGGGGTGCCGCGCTCGTGCGCGATGAGTTCCTCGATCGCCGCGACGATCGCGCGCGTCAGGTCGGGCTCCTCCTCGGGCGGCTGGCGGTACCAGACCTCGACCGGGTAGGTGCGCCCCTCGACCTGGATCACGGGCGCGCCGTCGAAGTGGCGCGCGAAGCGCTCGACGTCGATGGTCGCGGAGGTGATCACGAGCTTGAGATCGGGGCGCTCGGGCAGCAGGCGCTTCAGGTAGCCGAGCAGGAAATCGATGTTGAGGCTGCGCTCATGCGCCTCGTCGATGATGATGGTGTCGTAGCGCTCGAGACGGCGGTCGTGCTGGATCTCCGCGAGCAGGATGCCGTCGGTCATCAGCTTGACCAGCGTGTCGGGCGAGGAGCGATCGGTGAAGCGCACCTGCCAGGCGACCGTCGCCGCGCCCGCGGGACCGAGCTCCTCGGCGATGCGCGAGGCGACCGCCTGTGCGGCGATGCGCCGCGGCTGCGTGTGGCCGATCATGCCGCGCACGCCGCGCCCCAGCTCCAGGCACAGCTTGGGCAGCTGCGTGGTCTTGCCCGAACCGGTGTCGCCCGCGAGGATCACGACCTGGTGCTTCGCGATCGCCTCGATGATGCGCTCGCGCGCCGGAGACCGGCAGTTCCTCGGGGTAATCTATCGCCTGGGGCACCAGCGAACGGCGACGCTCGACACGCGCGATCGACTCGGCGATCGCGGCCTCGACGCCCGCCAGCAGCCGGTCGTGCGGCTTGCCGCGGCGCACCAGGTCCGCGAGTTGCGCCAACTGGCGGTTCAGGCGCGCGGCATCGCCACTCATGCCCTCGGCCAGGCGCGACTGCAGCTCCTTCAACGCGGGCGGCAACCCGGCCGCGCGCGGCGGCCCGGCCACCATGCGATCAGCTCCTCCGGCCGCTCATTGGTCGCGCAGCTCGCGGCGCAGGATCTTGCCGACGTTGGATTTGGGCAGCTCGGCGCGGAACACGAACTCGCGCGGCATCTTGTAGCCGGTGAGGTTCTCGCGGCAGAAATCGCGCAGGGCCTGCTCGGTGAGGCCCGGGTGGCGCGGCACCACGAACACGCGCAGCGCCTCGCCGGTGCGCTCGTCGGGGATGCCGACAACCGCGCACTCGAGCACGTCCGGGTGCGCGACCACGACTTCCTCGATCTCGTTGGGGTAGACGTTGAACCCGGACACCACGACCATGTCCTTCTTGCGGTCGACGATCTTCAGGTAACCCTCCGGCGTCACCACGGCCACGTCGCCGGTGTGCAGCCAACCCTCGGGCGAGAGCACTTTCGCGGTTTCCCCGGCCTGGTTCCAGTAGCCGAGCATCACCTGCGGGCCGCGCACCACCAGCTCGCCGGGCTCGCCGGCCTCCACCTCGTTGCCGTCGTCGTCGAGGATGCGCACCTCGGTCGAGGGCACCGCGATACCGATGGTGCCGAGGTGATTCGCGTTCACCGGGTTCAGCGAGATCACCGGCGAGGTCTCGCTCATGCCATAGCCCTCGACGATCTCGACGCCGGTGACTTCCTTCCAGCGCCGCGCGGCGGCCATCGTGAGCGCCATGCCACCGGACATCGTGACCTTGAGCCGCGAAAAATCGAGCGCGCGGAAACCCGCGTCGTTGCACAGCGCCACGAACAGCGTGTTCAAGCCCGCGAAGCCCGAGCAGCGCGAGTCGCGGAACGCGGCCACCAGGCTCTGCAGGTCGCGCGGATTGGGCAGCAGCACCGTGTGCGCACCGCGCGCGAGCATGCCGAGGCAGGCATTGAACGCATAGATGTGATACAGCGGCAGCGGCAGCAGCAGCGTCTCCTCGCCCTCGCGGAAATCGTAGGTCGAGAACAGCACGCCGGCCTGCTGCATGTTGGCGACGATGTTGCCGTGCGAGAGCATCGCGCCCTTCGAGACGCCCGTGGTGCCGCCGGTGTATTGCAGCACCGCCACGTCATCCGGCGCCGGTGCCGCCTCGCGATGCGCCTGCCGCGCGCCCCGTGCGAGCGCCTCGCGCAGCGCCACCGCGCCCGGTATGTGGTACGGCGGCACCATCTTCTTCAGGTAGCGCGCCCCGGCGTTGATCAGCAGCCGGCGCGGGAACGGGTGCAGGTCCGCAAGCTCCGTGACCACGACGTGGCGGATGCCGGTGTGCGGAAGCACCGGCGCGGCGTTCGCCGCCATGTTCGCCAGCAGCACCAGCGCCGTCGCGCCCGAGTCCTGGAACTGGTGCTCCATCTCGCGCGCGGTGTAGAGCGGGTTGGTGTTCACGACGATCAGCCCGGCGCGCAGCGCCCCCAGGCACACCACCGGGTACTGCACCAGGTTCGGCATCTGGATCGCGATGCGATCCCCGGGCTGCAGGTCCGTGTGATGCTGCAGCCACGACGCGAAGGCCGCGGTGAGCCGGTCGAGCTCGCGGAACGTGAGCGTGTGGCCCAGGCTGCTCAGCGCGGGCTTGTCGGGAAAGCGCGCCACCGCGGCCGCGAGCACCGCCTGCACGCTGTCGTATTCCAGCAGTCCGACGTGCTGCGGCATGCCCGCGGAGACCCTCGCCCGCTCGATCAGTTCCATTGCGTGCATTGCCGTTCGTCGCCCCCCGGGCGGGTCAGAGAAGCTGAGGGTGGAGACTGTAGCGAAGATGCTTCGCGGCTGGCAATCGCAGGATTGCGCTGCAATAATCGGCGCCTCCCCGAAACGAGCCGGAGCGCCGACAATGCCGATGCTGGAGAACCTGACCTTCGACGAGATCACCGTCGGCCAGGCCGCGAGCTACGCGCGCACCGTCACGGAGGACGACCTGCTGCTGTTCGCGGCCGTCTCCGGCGACGTCAATCCGGTGCATCTCGACGAGGCGTTCGCCGCGGGCACCCAGTTCAAGGGCCGCATCGCGCACGGCATGTACACCGGCGGGCTCATCTCCGCCGCGATCGCGATGACGCTGCCGGGTCCGGGCACGATCTACCTCGGCCAGGACCTGCGCTTCGAGCGCCCGGTGCGCATCGGCGACACCATCACGGTGCAACTCACGGTGCTGGAGAAGACCGACGAAAAGAAGCTGGTGAAGCTGCAGACCGTGGCCAGCAACCAGAACGGGAAGGTGGTCGTGAGCGGCACCGCCAGCGTGATGGCGCCGTCGCAGAAGCTGCGCATCGAGCGGCCTGTGGGGAGGGCGGACGGTGCCGCGGGGGGTGGGCGCCGCCTCCGCGACAATGTCCCCATGAATGCGGACCTACAGAGGGGCGGGAGGCTGCCTGAACTGCTCCGGGTCGAGGAACTGCAGGCGCAGCGTGACCACACCCGGTTCGGGCGGGTCCACGCCGAGCATCATCACGTTGGTGCGCCCGTCCTCGGTGAGGATCGAGGGCAGGTTGAGCAGCATCGCGCCGCTCTGCTCGTTGCGGTAGATGTTCAGTTCGCCCTTGAAGCGGATGCGATCCTGCAGCTTGGCCAGCAACTGCATCAGGGCCTTGCGGAAGGTCGCGAAGTCGAGCTTGCCGCGGAATTCGCTCTGGTCGAGCGCCACGCGAAACAACAGCTCCGAACCGTCGCCCAGCTTCAGCTTCGCCAGTTCCAGCACCGCGCCACCGTGCACGCGCGCGTAGTGGCGCTTCGCCTGCGCCCGCGACGCCCTGATGAACCCCGCATGGAGCACGTTCAGTGCCCCCGTGAAAAACCGTTGCGATTCCATGCTGACGGACTGGCTCTGGCTCATGTCGGACTGGTCCCTCTCCGGGGGTCTGTTTCGGGGGCGCCTACGTTAGCCGATCCGCCCCGCCGCGGCTACAGGTAGGGCGAGAACACCCAGAACACGGCATCGCGCAGACGCCGCGGCAGGCTGCGCTCCTGCCAGGTCGCGAAGGACAGCTCGCGCGATGTGGCGAGCATCTCGGCGAAATGCACCGCCACGCCGCGCCCGAAGTCGTGGTCGTAGATCTCGACCGCAATCTCGAAATTGAGCCGCAGGCTGCGCGGATCCAGGTTCGAGGAGCCGATCTGTGCGTAGTAGTCATCGACCAGCAGCAGCTTGGTGTGCAGGAAGGGACCGGTGTAGAAATGCACGCGCACCCCGGTCTTCAGCAGCTCGCCGAGCATGTGGGTCGTGGCCCAGGTCATGAACGGGAAATTGTTGTGCGCCGGCAACACGATCGTCACCTCTACGCCACGCAGTGCGGCCGTCTGCAGCGCCACGGCGAGCTCGGGCGGCGGCAGGAAATATGGCGTCATGATCCGGATGCTCGATCGCGCCGCCGAGATCGCCCCCACCAGCACCCACAGCAGCTTGTCGAGATCCTCGTTCGGGCCGTCGACGATCACGCGGCACTCGGCCTCCTCCGGCAGCATGGTCACCTGCGCCACGCTCGAGGGCGGAGGCAGCGCCTGGCGCGTGCTGAACAGCCAATCGGCCGCGAACACCTCCTCGATCTGCGTGACGATCGGCCCGCGCAGGCGAAAGTGCACGTCGATCACCTCGGCCGGGTGCTCGCCCCGCACCGCGATGTGCTTGTTGCGGATGTTCATGCCGCCGGTGAAGGCGAGCTCGCCGTCGACCACGAGGATCTTGCGGTGGTTGCGCAGGTTGAGCGTGAAGTTCGGCGGCCACAACCGTGGCTGCAGGAAGCGCGCCGTGGTCACGCCGGCGGCGCGCAGCCGCCAGCCCACGCGCGGCAGCGAGTAGAACTCACCAAAGCCATCGAGAAGCACGCGCACCTGGACGCCGCGCGCTTGCGCCGCGCGCAGCGCCTCGACGAACTCGGCGCCGATGCCGCGCGAGTCGAAGATGTACGTCGCCAGATAGACATGGCGGCGCGCCTCGCGGATAGCGAGCAGCATCGCGGGATAGGCATTCTCGCCGCAGTACAGCGCCTCGACGCTGTTGCCCGTCAGCAGTTCATTGCCACTGGCCGCGAGGCCGAGATACGCGAGGTTGCGATACTGTGGCGCGATCAGGTGCTCGGCGGCAACGTGCTCGCGCGCCGGCGGCGGCGCGGGCTGCTCTTGCAGCGGCAGCGCGTGCAGGCGCCGCGCGCGGGTGCGGATACGGTTGTTGCCGAGCGCGAGGTACGCGAGCACCCCGACCACGGGGAAGAACACGCACAGGCTCACCCACGCGGCGGCGCTGCGCGGATCGCGCTTGGTGAGCAGCGCGTGGCCCGCGCCCAGCAGCGTGACGCTCATGCCGCAGGCGAGCGCGATGATGCGCAGCAGCTCGGGATCGGGCAGCGGGAAGCTCATGCGGGGAACCGGCGGCCAATGAGCGGCCGATCATAGTGCAACGCCGCGCAGGCAGCCACGCCGGGCATTCAGCGCGTTCCGATCCGGGCATGGCGCAGATTCGGATCGCCGAAAAATGGCGCGCGGACCACGCCCTGCAGGGCCGGGTGCTGCACATAGAGCCGTGCGTTCTCGTAGACCGGAATCAGCGGCGCGTCGTCGCGCACCAACCGCTGCAACTCATCGAACGCGGCGAGCCGCTGCGCCGGCTCGTTCGAGCCAAGCGCCACGCCGAGCCAGCGGTCATACCCGGCGCTGCGATACTGGCCGCGGTTGATCGGGTTCCAGGAGGCCAGCAGTTCGGCGAAGGTGACGGGATCGTCGAAATCCGGCCCCCAGTTCTGCAGCGCGAGGTCGAATTCGCCGCGCGCCATCTGCTGCAGGCGCTGCTTGGTGATCTGGCGATCGAGCCGCAGGCGCACACCGAGCGTCTCGGCGAGGCGCGCCTGCGCGTATTCGCTGATGCGCAGCGCGGTGGTCGCCTCGCCGGTGAGCAGGTGCAGCGGTGCCAGCTCCGTCACGCCCAACTCGGCGAGGGCGGCGGCGAACTCGCGCTGCGCGATCGCATCGCCACGCGCCGGCGCGGCCAGCGGGTACTCATCCACGAACGCCCGCTCGCGACCGCGCAGCACCGTCGGGAACAGCGATTCGGCGGGACGCAGGCCCGGCATGCGCAGCACGCGGTTCACGATCTCGCCCGGATCCAGCGCCGCCTGGATCGCGCGGCGCAGCCGCAGGTTCTGCGTCGGCCTGCCCTCGCGGAAATTGAACGCGAGGAAATGCACGTAGCCGTCGGCGAAGCGACGCAGACGCTGGCGCTGGAGCAGCACCTGGCGCACCGAGTCCGGGGCGATGTTCGCCATGGCGATGCGCCGGTCCAGGAACAGGTTCAGCTCGGCCTGCGCATCGGTGGTCATGTAGGGCACCTCGATGCGCTGCAGGCGGATGGCGCCGGCATTCCAGTAGCGCGGGTTCTTCTCCAGCACCAGCTGCGCGCCGTGCACCCAGCGCGTGAGGCGGAACGGGCCGTTCGCGAGCAGCCTGCCCGCGTCGGCCGCATGGCGCTCCCCCTGGGCGGCATGGAAGTCAGTCCGCAGCGGCAGCAGCGTCATGAAGGCCGTGAGCGCCGGGAACCAGGCACAGGGCTGTCCGAAAGCAACCTCGAGGCGGTGATCCTCCGCTGCACGAACTCCCAGGCTTTCGACCGGCAGTTCGCCCGAGGCGATCGCGCGCGCGTTCTGCAGCGGGTACAGCAGCGAGGCATAGGGTGCGGCGTTCGCCGGGCGCAGCACCTCGCGCCAGGCATGGACGAAGTCGTGCGCGGTGACGGGCACGCCATCCTCCCAGGTCGCGCCCCGGCGCAGCCAGAACGTCGCGCCGTCGGGGCGCAGCTCCCAGCGCTCGGCCAGTGCCGGCGCGAGGCGATTGTCGGCGTCGTATTGCAGCAACCCGTCCATCAGGTGCGAGAGCACGAAGAAACTCACCTGGTCCGTCGCGCGCACCGAGTCGAGGCTCGGCGGCTCGGTGCTCAGCAGCAACCGCACCGTGCCCGAAGCGGCATCGACCGCCTCCTCGGGCGCCGCGTGCGCGGTTCCGCCCGCCAGGCAGGCGAGCAACAGGATCAGGGGCCGCAATCGCATCATCGGCACAGTATAGGTGCAGCCGGCAGCGTTCCGGCCTCCCCCGCAGTGCCGCCGCCGGCGCACCGGGTTATCATCCGCCCGATGTCCAGCGATCTCTGCCCTCCGATTGCCACGCCGCGCGCCAGCGAACCCGAATGGCTCGCGGACGGCACGCCGTTCTCGCGCGAGTTCAACGACGTCTACTACAGCCGTGACGACGGCAGCGCCGAGTCGCGGTACGTGTTCCTCGACCACAACAGGCTCGCCGCGCGCTGGGCCGCGCTGCCCGATGCGCCGGGCACGCTGTTCGTGATCCACGAGACGGGCTTCGGCACCGGGCTGAACTTCCTGCTCGCCTGGCAATTGTGGCAGAGCGTCGCGCCCGCCTCGGCAAGGCTGGTGTTCCGCAGCCTCGAGGCCTTTCCTCTGGAAGCCGATGCGCTCGCGCGCGCGCTGCAACGCTGGCCGGTACTGGAGCCCTTCACGCGGCCGTTGCTCGGCGCCTGGCCGCCGCTGCTGCCCGGCCTGCACACGCTGGAATTCGACGGCGGCCAGGTGAGCCTGCAGCTGTATATCGGCGACGTGCGCGAGGCGCTGGAGCAATGCGGCGCCGACACCCATCCCGAGCTCGCCGTCAAGGCCGACGCGTGGTTCCTGGACGGCTTCGCACCGGCGCGCAACCCCGCGATGTGGGACGACGCGGTGATGCGGCGCGTGGCGGCGCTCAGCAAACCCGGCACCACGCTGGCGACCTTCACCGTGGCCGCCGCGGTGCGCACCGCCCTCGCCAAGCACGGCTTCACGCTCGCCCGCGTACCCGGATTCGGCCGCAAGCGCGACATGCTGACCGGCGTGTTCGACGGCGAGACCGCACCCGGGCCGCGGCCGCCGACGCAGACGCCCTGGCACCTCGCAGCCGCCGCACCACGGGGTGATCGCCGCGCAATCGTGATCGGCGCCGGCATCGCGGGCGCCACCTGTGCGCGCGCGCTGGCACGGCGCGGCTGGCGCGTGACGGTGCTCGAAGCGGACGCGGCCCCGGCCACCGGGGCCTCGGGCAATCCGCAGGGCATGCTGTTCACGCAACTGCCCGCCGCCGACACGCCGCACGGCGAGTTCACGCTGCACAGCTTCATGCATGCGCTGCGCTACTACGCGGAGCTCTTCGCCGGCGACAGCAAGGGTTTGTCGCCCTGCGGGCTGCTGCAGCTTCACGGCCCGCGGGACGCCGCCGCGCTCGCGCGCCTCGCCGAGCGCTTCGCCGCGTACCCGCGACTGGTGCGGCTGGTCGACGCCGCGCAAGCCTCGGCGCTGGCCGGCGTGCCGCTCGCGCACGGCGGCCTGTACCTGCCTGCGAGCGGCTGGATCGTGCCGCCCGCAGCCTGCGGGCGCGCACTCGATCACCCCTTGATCGAGACGCTCCCGGGCTGCCGCGTCCGCGCGCTCAGCGCGGAGGAATCGGGTTGGCGCGTGCAGCTGGACGCAGGCGGGATGCTGCAGGCCGGGGCGGTCATCGTCGCGACCGCCGCGGCCGCGAACGAACTGCTGGGCGCCGACGCACTACCGCTGAGCCCGCTGCGCGGGCAGATCACCCTGCTGCCGCGCGCCGCGCTGACGCCGGCGCCGCGCTGCGTGGTCTGCGCCGAGGGTTATGTGGCGCCACCGCACGGCGAGTGGATCTGCTGCGGCGCCAGCTTCGTGCGCGGCGCCGGCGATTTCGTGCCCACGGCCGGAGAACACCGCGGCAACCTGCAACAGCTGCAGGAAATCCTGCCGTTCTTCGATGCGACAGCGGTGGACGTGGCGACGCTGGCGGGACGCGTGGGCTATCGCGCCAGCACGCCGGATCGCCTGCCGCTGGCCGGCCCCGTGCCCGACATCGCAGCTTTCCGCGAGGCCTACGCGGGCCTGCAGCGCAACGCGCGCCTGCCGATCGACCGCATCGGCCCCTATCGCCGTGGTCTCTACGTCAGCGCGGGTCACGGCTCGCGCGGCCTGACCAGCGCGCCACTGTGCGCCGAGGCCATCGCGGCGGCGATCGCGGGCGAGCCCTCGCCGCTGCCGCGGCGCCTGCAGCGCACGCTGTCGCCGGCACGCTTCCTGATCCGCCGCATCATCAAGGGACAGTTGCCGTGATGGCGGTCTTGCGCCGCTGCCGGCGCAGGCTCGCGGCAGTGCTGGTGCTGGCGGGCCTGCCACCGGGGGCCTGCGGCGAGGCTGACACCCGCGCCGATCCGCTCGCGGCCATTCCCCGACTGGCTTTCACCGTCGAGCAACGCCTGCCGCACGACCGCACGCTGTTCACCCAGGGCATCGCCTTCGCCGGCGAGCTGCTGGTGGAGAGCGGCGGCGGCTACCGCGAATCGCGGCTGTTGCTGCGCCGCCTGGACGAGCCGCGGCCGCTGCACACGGTGGATCTGCCGCGCCGCTGGTTCGCCGAGGGCATCGCGCCGCACCAGGGACGGCTTTTCCTGCTGACCTGGCGCGAGGGCGTGGCGCAATCCTTCAGCCTGCCGCAACTGCAACCCGGGGCTACCTTCACGTACCCGGGCGAAGGCTGGGGGCTGACCAGCGACGGCTCGCAACTGATCCAGAGCGACGGCAGCAACCTGCTCACCTGGCGCGATCCGCGGAATTTCTCGGAGACACGACGCCTCGCCGTGCATGCCGGCAGCACCCCGCTGGCGCAGCTGAACGAGCTCGAGTGGATCAACGGCTGGATAGTCGCCAACGTGTGGCGCAGCGATTACGTGGTCGGCATCGATCCGGCCAGCGGCTGCGTGCGGTGGAAACTGTCGCTGCACGACTTGCTGGACGAACGCGAGCGCAGGAGCAGTGACGTACTGAACGGCGTCGCGTGGGAAGCGGCCACGCAACGAATCTGGGTGACGGGCAAGCGATGGCCCTGGCTGTTCGGCTTGCGGGTCGAGTTGCCTGCGCTCGGCGCGGCGGGCAGGGAACCGTGTCCGGGCTAGCGAGTCCAGCCGCCGTGCAGCGCGCGCGCCTCGGCATCCGCGCCGAGCGGCACATCCGCCAACAGGCCATCGACGAAGGCATCGAAACCCTCGTCCGTCTCCGCCGTTGCCGTCGCGTAGTGCGCGTCGCTGCCACGGGCCTCGGCGCCCACGACTTTCAGCGTCTCCCAGCGCTCGTCGCGACGGCAGGCCACGCCGCGCGCGGCGCGCGCCCCGGCATCCACGCGAAACTCGCGGCAATACTCCTGGCGTGTCGATACGAAGCTCAGCACCGGGGTGATCTCGACGCCGGCGCCGCTCGCCACCGCGAACGCTTGGTCGCTACGCAAGTCTTCCAGCACATGATGCAGGGGGCTGGAAGGCACGACCGCCCCGGCGCGGACAATCTCCTCGAAACCGGGTGGCGCACTGTCGCGCGCGTCGAACTGCAGCACGATCGCCACCGCCAGCACCAGGCTTGCGGCCAGCGCCAGCGCACCCGCTCGGCGGTGCCGCCGCGCGAATGGCAGCACGACCGCCCCGGGCTCGCTCCTCGCCGGGACACCGGCATCGGCGCACGGCGGCTCCAGCAGCGCGAGGACCGCGGGAGGCAGCGGTTGCGCATCGATGGCGCTGCTGAACTCCGTCAGCAGCCGGTCGACGCGGCGGAACTGCACCAGCCGCGCGGCCAGCAGCTCGTCAGCGGCAATCGCCCGGGCGACCCGCTCCATCTCCTCCGGCGCGAGCTCGCCATCGATATACGCGGACAGCATTTCGTTCGTGATCATCACCCCGCTCCCGTTGCCAGGCCTGCGCTCGTTTGCGGCGACTCCGCGCGCAGGGCTTTCGACAGGGCCGCCCGGGCCCGTGCGATGCGGCTCATGATGGTGCCGATCGGCGTCTCGAGCACCTCGGCCGCCTGTGCGTAGGACAACCCCTCCAGCACGACCAGCGACAGCGCCGCGCGCTGCTCCTCGGGCAGTTCGTCCATCGCATCACTGATCTCCGCCAGGGCCAGCTTGCTCATCAGCGCGTTCTCCCCATCGAAGGTTTGCTCCATCGCGCCCGACTCCTCCAGCGGCACCGCCGAGCGAACCCGGCGCGCGCGGATCTCGTCGATCCACAGGTTCCGGCACACGCGAAAGGCCCACTTGTCGACTTCCACCGCCTCCGGCACGCCCTTCACGAGCAGACGCTCGAGCGTCGCCTGCAGCAGGTCGTCGGCGTCATGGCGAGCGCCGGTCAGGGCATACGCATAGCGGCGCAGCCGCGGCAGCAAGCCGAGCAGCTCCCGGCGCAGCGCGTCGGCATTCATTCCCTGGTGTCCGTGGGCATTCGCGATGGTGCCATGCCGGTCCCGTTTATCTCGATGACGAATCAGATTCGGCGTTTATTCCACGCAGCGCAGGGAATTTTGTGCCGGCTTCCCACGTTGAAGAATAAGGTAACATGGAGCCGCCCAACGAACCGCTGTCAATGCGAATGCACAGAATCATCCCCGCCGCCCTGTTCGGCCTGACCCTCCTGGTTGGCCTGCCCGGGCTGCCCCTGCCGGGCGGCGCGCACGCGCGCGCCTGGGCCGGCGACGACGATATCGAGGATGCCATCGAGACGCAGACCGAGGACGAGATAAGCGAGCAGGTGGAAGACGCGGTCGAGGAGGACATCGAGGACCAGGTCAGCGACCAGGTCGAAGAGGAAGTCGATGCCGAGGTCGAGGATCGCGTGGAGGAAAGCATCGAGTCGGACGTTGAGGACCGCGTCGAGGACGATGTCGAGGACGATGTCGAGGACGATGTCGAGGACAGCATCGAGACAGACGTCGAAGACCGCGTCGAGGACAGCGTAGAGGAAGACGTCGAAGACGCCGTCGAGTCGGATGTGGAATCGGATGTAGAGGAAGATGTCGAGCACGATGTGGAGGAGGACGTAGAGGACGAGATCGAGAGCGATGTCGAGGACGATCTCGAGGCCGAGGTCGAGCAGGATGTCGAGGACGATGTCGAGGGCGACATGGAGGACGATCTCGAGTCGGATATCGAGGAGAACGTGGAGGACGATCTCGAGGGCGACGTCGAAGACGCCATGGAGAACGAGATCGAAAGCGAGATCGAGGACGACGTGGAGGTCGAGTTCGACGATGAGCCCGGGCTCGAATCTGGTGACGACCTGGAAAACGATGCCGATGACACGATGGAAGACGAGGCGCCGGAAGATGCGGCCCGCGATGCCGTCGTCGACAGTCGCCAGCCCGCGCTCGACGACCACGACGGCAAGCGCGCGCCGAGGAGCGGCGCTGCCGTGACGGAATCCGCGCCACGGCCTGCAGCTGTCGCCGGCGCGGCCAATCGCGTACGACCGGGGCAGGCGTCGCAGACTGCCGGGGCCGCCGCGGAGCACTTTGCCGGACTAGACACAGACGACGAGGGCAACGAGATCAGCCTCGGCGAGTGGCTGGTCATCGCCTCGCGCGACGATATCGCGGCTCTGGAGGCACTCGGATACGTCACGCGAAACGTGGAGCCGCTGGAGGGACTCGACCGGGTCCTTGCCACCATGGAAGCCCCCGAGAGCTTCGATATCGCCACGGCGCAGGCCGCGGTCGGTCGCGCCGCGCCACAGGCGGAAGTGGACTACAACCACATCTACCGGCCCGAATCCCGCCAGCAGCCGCAAGCGAGCGGCGGCAGCTCACCGGGCGAACTGTTCCCCGCGGCAGCAGGTGTGCGGACGCCGTCGGCCCCGATCGGCCTCATCGACACCGCCATCGACGCGGGCCACCCCGCCCTGCGCGCGGCGAACGTCCAGTACCGGGATTTCACGCCGCCAGGGCAACCGCGGCCCTCGGCGCACGGCACCTCGGTGCTGTCGATCCTGGTCGGCGAGGCGCCGGGCTATCGCGGCCTGGTGCCGGGCGCGGCGGTCCTCGCGGGCGCGGTCTTCTTCAACGGCCCCGACGGCCGGGAAATCGCCACCACCTCGAGCCTGGTGCGCGCGCTCGACTGGATGACCGTCAACCGCGTGCCCGTCGTGAACATGAGCCTGGCGGGGCCGCGCAACGCCATCCTCGCGACGGCCATCGATCGCGCATTCGACACCGGCACCGTGGTGGTCGCGGCCGTCGGCAACCGCGGCCCGGCCGCGCGGCCGCTCTACCCGGCCGCCTACGAACGCGTGATCGCGGTGACGGCCGTCAACGGTTCGCGCCGGGTCTACCGGCTCGCCAATCGCGGCGCACACGTGGATTTTGCGGCACCGGGTGTCGACGTTTTGCACGCCGACCGCGAGGCGGGCTACCGGAGCTCTTCCGGCACCTCGCTGGCAGCGCCCTTCG
This sequence comes from Gammaproteobacteria bacterium, assembly GCA_016718385.1. Classification (GTDB taxonomy): domain Bacteria; phylum Pseudomonadota; class Gammaproteobacteria; order Pseudomonadales; family UBA5518; genus UBA5518. The sequence goes on along the minus strand of JADKDK010000001.1, from coordinate 414,986 downwards.
TGTCCGCGGTGATCGCGACGTCCTGCGCCGACGTGCGGCCGATCGATGCGTGCCTGCAGGCGCTGCAGCGCAGCGCCGAGGACATCGGGGAGGCCGGCTTCGACCCGGTGTTCGGACACGGCCTCATCGTGCCGCTCAGATCTTCAGCCCCACCCTGATGCTGGCGACGTGCTGGTCGTAGTCGGCCGATTCGAGGTTCGACGAGAATCCGCCGTATTCGTAATCGAGCACGGTAAAGAACCGCTCGCCCAGCGGCAGTTCGAGCTCGGCCTGGAAGCGGTTGCGGTCGTCGTCGCGATGCTCGCCGATGGCAGGCGTGACCGAGGAATAGTCGCGTTGCTCGTAGAGCCAGCCGAGCTTCAGCGTCGCATCCCTTTCCAGGAAGCGGAAACGCTGTGACAACCTCAGCTTGAGGTTGTTCGACCCGAAATCGAACTGCGCATCCTCGGCATCCTCGTCACGGTAGCGGTATCCGAGAACCACGTATGTCCGCACGCCGTTCAGGAACCAGTAGAGGTCCGCACCGCCCGCGTGCGTCGTGGCGTCGCGCTCGTTGATCTTGTCGAAGTCCTTGTCGCTGAAGGTGTACTCGGCGCGCGCGAAGAGCCGCCTGCCGAAGAAGCGCGAGACGCTCGGCGAGGCCTGCTGCGTCTTCATGTAGTCGTGGCCGCCCAGCCGGGTGTGGATGTAGCGGTAGGCCATACCGGCATCGAAATCCCCGAAATCCCGCGCGACCTCGCCCGTCAGCAGATGGTTCTGCAGGTCGAACTCCGAAAAATCGTCGTAGGAGGTCTGCGACAGTCCGTAGCCGAACTGCAACTCCGTGCTCTCGCCCAGCGCGAGTTCGTAGTCCAGGTCGGCTTCGAACACAGCGGCCTGGTCGTCCTCGCCAGTGCTTTCGTCCAGCTCGCTCACGGACACGTTGCTGTCCGTTTCGAGGCCGGCGCTGATCTCCAGACTGAACGGGGATGGCTTCTTGCCCGCCTCCTTGCCGGCCTTGCGCTCGGTCTTCTGCTCGGACTCCTTGAGCACCACGGCCTGCGCCAGCGCGAACTCGCTGCACAGCAGGGCGGGGATAACGAAGGCAAGCGCCTTGCTCGAACGGGTTGTCACGTGCGGTCTCCTGGGCTGGATTTCAGCTGCAGTTTAGCCAATTGCAGCGGAGTAAACTGTCCCCGAATTCCCGGCTCTGGTAACCTTCACGTCGATGGGAGCGGGAGCGCTGGAGCGCCGGCCCCGTCCGCACTGCCGGCCCCTGCTGCCGCGCCTGCCGAAGTCCGAAACAATTTACCGGAAGTACTCCACCCAGCATGAACAGTATCCAGATGCCTGCCACCCGCACCGCCCCCGCGACCGTCCACCCGGCCTTCGAATGGGTGCGCAGCGAGCCGATCGTGGCGCTGGGCGCCGTGGTCGAGGAATACCGCCACCGCGTCACCGGCGCGCAGCATTTCCATATCGCGACCGACAATCCGGAAAATGTGTTCCTGGTGGCGCTGCGCACGGTGCCCGGGGACTCCACCGGGGTGGCGCACATCCTGGAGCACACCGCGCTGTGCGGTAGCGAGAAGTACCCCGTGCGCGACCCCTTCTTCATGATGACGCGCCGCTCACTCAATACGTTCATGAACGCCTTCACCAGCAACGACTGGACCGCCTACCCCTTCGCGAGCCAGAACCGCAAGGACTTCTTCAACCTGCTCGACGTCTACCTCGACGCGGTGTTCTTCGCGCGCCTCGATCCCTACGATTTTGCGCAGGAAGGCCACCGCCTCGAGTTCGCGACACCGACGGACCCGTCCTCGCCGCTGCAGTTCAAGGGCGTGGTGTACAACGAGATGAAGGGCGCGATGAGCTCGATCTCGAGCACGCTGTGGCAGACGCTGTCGAAGTACCTGTTCCCGTACACCACCTACCACTACAACTCCGGCGGCGATCCGGAGCATATCCCGGACCTGAGCTACGAGGGGCTGCGCGAGTTCTACCGCACGCACTACCACCCGAGCAACGCGGTGTTCATGAGCTACGGCGACCTCGCGGTGCCCGAGCTGCACGAGCGTTTCGAGTCGCGCGCGCTGGCACGCTTCGAGGCCTTGCCGGTGCACATCGCGGTGCCCGACGAGAAGCGCTATGCCGCGCCGGTGGCGGTCGAGGAGTACTACGCCTGGGAGGAGGAAGGCGAGCCCGAGGAGAAGAGCCACATCGTGCTCGGCTGGCTGCTCGGCAGGTCGACCAGCCTCGAGGACCTGCTGAAGGCGCACCTGCTGAACGGCATCCTGCTCGACAACAGCGCCTCGCCGCTGCAGCAGGCGCTGGAGACCACTGAGCTCGGCAGCGCGCCCTCGCCGCTGTGCGGCCTGGAGGACTCCAACCGCGAGATCGTGTTCAGCTGCGGCCTCGAGGGCAGCGATGGCAGCCGGGCGCAGGCGGTCGAGGCACTGGTACTGGATACGCTGCGCGATGTGGCCGAGAACGGCGTGCCGATCGAGCAGGTGCGCGCGGTGCTGCACCAGCTGGAACTGCACCAGCGCGAGATCGGCGGCGACGGTTATCCCTTCGGCCTGCAGTTGCTGCTGATGGCGATGTCGGGCGCCGTGCACCGCGGCGATCCGGTGGCGGTGCTGAACCTCGAGCCGGTACTGGAAAAGCTGCACCGCGACATCGAGGATCCCGACTACGTCAAGCGCCTGGTGCGCGAGCTGCTACTGGACAACCCGCACCGCGTACGCCTGGTGATGAACCCCGACACGCAACTGGCCTCGCGCCGGCGCGCTGCCGAGGAGCAGCGACTCGCCGCGATCCGAGCCGCGCTCGACGAAGATGCCAGCGCGCGCATCGTCGAGACCGCCGCCACGCTCGCCGAGCGCCAGAACCAGCGCCCCGACGACTCCTGCCTGCCGCGCGTCACCATCGCGGACGTGCCACTGGAGCTGCCGGACATCGAGTCGTGGCAAGTGGAGGGCGTATCGCAGCCGGCCACGGCCTACACGCGCGGCACCAACGGCATCGTCTACCAGCAGGTCATCGTCGATCTGCCCGCGCTCACGCCGGAGCAGCAGGAACTGCTGCCCTACTACGGCAACTTCCTCTCCGAGCTCGGCAGCGGTGGGCGCGACTACCTGCAGACGCAGGCACTGCAGGCCGCGGTGAGCGGGGGACTGAACGCCTACACCACCATCCGCGGCGGCGTGGCCGACGAGCAGCAGACCAGGGGTGTGCTGGTGATCTCCTCGAAGGCGCTGGGACGCAACGCCGAAAGCATGTTCGCCCTGGTGCGCGAGACGCTCGACAGCGCGCGCTTCGACGAACTGCAGCGTCTGCGCGAGCTGCTGAGCCAGATGCGCGCGCGCCGCGATCAGTCGATCACCGGCAGCGGCCACAGCCTGGCGATGGCGGCGGCCTCGAGCCGCATGAGCCCCTCGGCCTTGCTGGGGCACACGCTGTCGGGGCTGGAGGGCATCCGTCGCACCCGCGCACTGGAGAAATCGCTGCAGTCCGACGCCGAGCTCGCCGCCTTCGCGGCGCGTCTGGCCGAGCTGCACGCCTTGCTGCGCGCCGCCCCGCGCCAGCTGCTGCTGGTCACCGATGCCGATCACACGGCCAGCACGGTCGGTGCGCTCCAGGCCTGCTGGCGCGACACGCCGGCGGCCACCACTACCGGGCCGTTCGTGCTGGCGCCCGTGCGCGCCGGGGTGCGCGAGATCTGGCAGACCAGCACACAGGTCAACTTCTGCGCCAAGGCCTACCCGACCGTGCCGATGGGGCATCCCGATGCCGCCGCGCTGACGGTGCTGGGCGGCTTCCTGCGCAACGGATTCCTGCACCGGGCGATCCGCGAGCAGGGCGGCGCCTACGGCGGCGGCGCCTCGCACGACGCCGGCATCGCGGCGTTCCGCTTCTTCTCGTACCGCGACCCGCGCCATGGCGCGACCCTTGAGGATTTCGACGCCTCGCTGGCCTGGCTGCAGGACACGAAGCACGAGTGGCAGCAGGTCGAGGAGGCGATCCTCGGTGTGATCAGCAGCCTCGACAAGCCCGCCTCACCGGCCGGAGAGGCCAAGAAGCATTTCCACGAGACGCTGTTCGGACGCCACATCGCCGCGCGGCGCGAATTCCGCGCGCAGGTGCTCGCGGTCACGCTGGAGGACCTGTTGCGCGTGGGCGTCACCTATCTCGACCCGGCGAAGGCCAGCATCGCGGTGGTGACCAACGCCCCGGGCGCCGGGGAACTGCGCCGCCACGCCGCGCTCGCCGATGCCGAGTTGAAGACGCTCTGAACCCTGGAGGACCGGGGGCGGGGCAAAGCGCCCCGCCCCGCGATTTCAGGGTGATCCCGCCAGCTGCGACGAGACCGACACATCGCGTCCCGTCGCGTCACGGTGCATCGCGACGATCCGTTCGATGCCCGTCGCGGCTACCGCGTTGTCGAGCGCGATGTCCACGCACTGGGTCCACTCGCGACGCAGGCTCGGGATACGCGTTTCGCGCGGTGAGCACACATCGCGCGCGGCGCCGCGCAGGCGCACGTAAAGCTTCTGCGCCCCGGATTGCGCCGACAGGTCCAGATCACCGTACGCCACCACTATCGAGCGTGTGACCGTCTGGCGGCGCGCCGTCTGCACCTGCTCCATGGGCCGCTTCGCAACGCCGCTGACGGTCATGTTCTCCGGGTTCCTGGCGGCCTGGGCCGGGAAACCGAGCACCGCGCCCAGCACCAGCGCGCCGACTGCACAGGACCAATGTCTCATCTGGCCTTTCATGACACCTCTCCTCCTTCTCGTTGCCGTTCTTCTTTTTTGCCGTTCTCCGCTCGGCTGTCGACCTGCGCGTGGCGCGCAGCTTCCAGCCCGCCGGCACAATGGAGCACACTCCGGTCGCGGATGCCGGAGCGCGGCATGATGTTTTCGTGATGCTTCCGATTTCTTGAAAATCAATAAATTGCGACGTGCGCGCGGCCGGTTCCCTCCGGTTGTGAGTCCACGCCCTCACATTTGCTGTGGCATCAGGCAGCGATCCGGCGCATATTTGCGCCGTTGGCTCGCCGCACGATGAACCCGGGCTCACTCCCGTTTTTTCTTCGTGGTCCTGGCGCGCACAGGGACGGGTCGCAATGGCACGGCAGATCCGCTTCGGCGCCTGGTGTTTCGATCCCGATACCCATCTCCTGGCGATGGGCGAGGAAAGGCGCGTGCTCGAACCCCGCGTGTCGCGCCTGCTCGAGTTCCTGCTCGCGCATCCGGGTGAAACCCTCAGCCACGACCAGCTGGTCGATGCCGTGTGGGACGGGCGCGTGGTGTCCGACGAGGCGGTGCGCCGCGCCGTGAGCACGCTACGTCACGCGCTGGCGCCGGACGGCTCGGACCACTGCATACGCACCGTACACAAGCGGGGCTACGTGGCGCTGTTCGAAGCCTCGCAACCGCAGGTCGCGATGCCGCGGGCCCACCGCGGCGCATCATTTTTGCAACGCTACGCTCCCCCGCTGTGGCAGCGCGTCGCGTGGGCGCTCAGCCTCGTCTTTCTCGCCAGCGCACTCACCCTCACGCTGCTGGCCTACCGTCGCGCCAGCGAATCGCCATCCCCGCCTCAGGCGATGGCTATGGCGCCCACGCTCGCGGTGCTGCCGTTCCTCAACCTCAGCGCGGAAGCCGACACCGATTTCCTCGCGGACGGCGTGTCCGAGGAACTGCGTGACACGCTGGCGCGCTACCACGGCCTGCTGGTCACGGCGCACGCCTCGGCGTTCCGTTTGCAGGGCTCGCAAACCGACGTGCGCGAGCTCGGGCGACAGCTCGGCGTGCGCTACCTGCTGCAAGGCAGCGTGCGCAAGATCGATGAGCGCGTGCGCATCGACGCCCGGCTCACCGATGCCGTATCCGGCAGGCAAATCTGGAGCGGCAACTACGAGCGCTCGCTGGCGCAGCTGCTCGACTTGCAGCAGGAGATCGCCACGGAGGTCGCGCGCGCGCTCGAGCTGGTGCCGGTCTCGGCGCAGACCGGCAATGCCGGGGCGCGCACCCCGAACGTCGAGGCGCACCTGGAATTCCTGCGCGCGCGCGAGCGACTCGCCACCTGGGCGGTCGACGACGCGGAACAGGCAATCGCGCACCTGCAGCGCGCCATCGCGCTCGACCCCGGCTATGCCGCGGCCTACGCGCAACTGGCTGACGCGATCATGATCCGTGCGCTCTCGACCGGCGGTGTCGAACCCGTGCGCGCCACGGTGGAACCGCTGCTGGACAAGGCGCTGGCGCTGGACCCCGGATTGGGCGAGGCCTACGTGACGCGCAGCTGGCTGATCGAGGATCGCGTGCAGGAGGAACGCGAATTGCGCAAGGGCCTGGAGCTCAGCCCCAACTACGCGCGCGGCTACGAGATGCTGGCGGCGCGGTTGATGGAGCTGCCCGAACGTCAGGCCGAGGCGTTGCGGCTGATCGATCGCGCGCTGGCGCTGGATCCGCTGACGCCGCGCAATCATCACATCAAGGCGATTTTCCTCGCGAAACTGGGCGACCTGGACGGCGCCGAGGAACTGGAGCGCCGCGCGCTCGGGATCGACCCGCGCTTTCGCTCGGCGCAGCTGTGGCTGGGGACGCTGAGCGCGCTGCGCGGCGAGTTCGCGCAGGCCGTGGAACACGGGGAACGCGCGCTGGCAATCGACCCGCGCGCGACATTCCTGCGCGAAGGGCTGGTCAATTTCTACCTGGGCCTCGGCGATGCCGCGGCCGCCCACGCCATCGACAGCCCCGCAACACCGAACGGCCGGCTCGCGCTGCTGCTCTTTGATGCCGACTGGCAGGGGGCGGCGGACTGGATCGATCGTGCGGAGGGTTCCGCGACCCGCCCGGAGCTCGCAAAGCATCTCGTGTCCTACGCGCGCCTGCGTCACGGGCTCGCCACCGGCAATCCGGCGCAGTTCGCCACGGCGCTCGCAGCGGAACTCGGCTTCGACGGCACCCTTCCCCGGCTCACGGCAGCCCCGGAATTCCGCGCCTACACCGACCTCGCGCAGCTGCTGCATGCAAGCGGCGACGAGGCCGCCGCGAAGCGCGTGCAACAACTCCTCGAGGCCGAACTGGATGAGCTGGAAGCGGTGGCGCCCGGCCAGAAACGCGCGCTGGACGCTGTCCGTGCCCTGCTGCTGGCGCAGGCGGGCCGCGACCGGGACGCCATCGCCGCGCTGGAGCGCGCCTATGCGGCGGCACCGCTGCCGCTGTGGTGGATACACCTGAAACACCCGGCGTTCGAGCGTCTGCGCGGGCAACCGCGCTTCCAGGGGCTGGTCGCGCGCGTGGACGCGCACCTGGAGGCACAACGCGAGAAACTGGCGCAGATGCGGCGGCGCGGGCTCGTACCCGAGCGCGCCGATCAGAACCAGCGGTAGCGCGAGTGCAGGTCGCGGCGCTGCGCGCTGCGATGCTCGCCCAGGCGGCGCGGGCTGACCAGCACCAGCGACAGCAGCAAGCCCGCCACGAAACCGCCGATATGCGCCCAGAACGCCACCCCCGAACCGCCCTGGCCCAGCGTGCCGCTCAGCAGCTGGAGGAGGAACCAGTAGCCGAGCATGAACAGCGCCGGCACCGCGACCGTGGTCACGTAGAAGCCCAGGAAGATCAGCATGTGCACGTGTGCGCGCGGATACATGCGCGCGTATGCGCCCAGCACGCCGCCGATGGCGCCCGAAGCGCCGACCATCGGCACGGTGCTGGATGGATCCGTGGCGATCTGCGCACCGGCTGCCGCCAGTCCCGACAGCAGGTAGAACAGCAGGAAGCGCGGCAACCCCATGACGTCCTCGACGTTGTCCCCGAACACCCACAGGAACCACATGTTGCCGATGATGTGGAACCAGCCGCCGTGCATGAACATCGAGCTGAGCAGGTTGAACCAGCTGCCGCCACCGTCGACCACGCAGGCAAGCCGGGGACCGAGCGGAACCTGGAAGCCCGCCGGCACCAGCCCCAGCAGATCCGCTGGAATCAGCCCGTGCAGGCACAGCGAGCGCGCCAGCGGGCGTTCGGCACCGAAACCCTGCACGAAGAACCACACGAGGACGTTGAGCGCGATGATCAGCACCGTGCCCAGGGGCCAGCGCAGCCGCACGTTGTCGTCGTAGAGCGGAAACATGCGGGCGGCTACACCGCCGCGCCGAACAGCCGTCCGACGACCGCCGTGAGCCCCATGGCGAATGCCCCCCAGAACGCGACCCGCAAGGCGCCCTTCGTGATCGATGCCCCGCCCGCATACCCCGCCAGTCCGCCGAAGACCAGCAACGCCGCGAGCGAGGTCAGGGACGAGACTTCTGCGACCCGCGCGGCGGGCGCGAGCAGCGCCGTCAGGATGGGAATGATGGCCCCGGCGCAGAAGGCTGCGGCGGAGGCGAAGGCTGCCTGTACCGGGCGCGCGCGCAGCGTCTCGGTGATGCCGAGCTCGTCGCGCGCGTGCGCGGCGAGCGCATCGCCCGCGGTGAGCTTCTCGGCAACCTGGCGCGCCAGCGGCTCGTCGAGTCCGCGGCCGATGTAGATCGCGGCGAGTTCCGCGAGTTCACGTTCGGGCTCGGCTTCCAGCTCGTTTCGTTCCTTGGCCATGTCCGCGGCCTCGGTGTCGGCCTGCGATTGCACCGACACGTACTCACCCGCCGCCATCGACATCGCGCCGGCCACGAGTCCCGCCACGCCGGTCAGCAGCAGGCTGTCCTGCGACGCGCCGGCCGCCGCGACGCCGACCACGAGGCTCGCCACCGAGATCGTGCCGTCGTTCGCACCGAGCACCGCCGCGCGCAGCCAGCCGATGCGTTCGCCGCGGTGTGATTCCCGGTGTCCATGTCGCATCAGTCGATCTCCCGGTGTTCCCCTGCTGCTTTCCCCGCAGTGCGTGGCCGCTGCGGTGAGCGGCGCGCGGCACGGGGGTTCGAGGATGCGCGCAACAGGCGAAACGCCGCGTGGACGCTGGCCAAGCTAGCGCTCACGATCACGGCCCGACAGGGCGAAACGCACCTGGTCCGGACTGAAACCACGCTGCTGCAACTGCCGCGCCACGCGTTGCCACTCGCCAGCCGAGGCCGGCGGCTGCGCGCCGAAACGGCGCTCCTTCCAAGCGCGCGCCAGCTCCTGCCAGTCGCGCGAACGCGGGTCCACTGCGGCCTCGGCCAGCTCGCTGGCGACGCCTCGCTGTGCGAGATCGCGCAGGATCCGCAAGGGTCCATGGCCTTTGTTGCGGTGCGCGCGCACGAAAGTCTCGGCAAAGCGCGCGTCGCTCAGCAGGCCCTCGGCGAGCAGGCGCTCGAGCTCGGGCTCAACCGGCGCTTCCTTGCCGAAGCGCGCGAGGAGCCTGGCGCGGATCTCCGCCGCGCAGTGCTCGCGCCGCGACAGCAGCTCGATAGCGGCGCGGCGGATGTCGGCCAGGTCACCGGAATAGTCCGGCACCCGGCGACGCCCCAGCACGGGAGCAGGCTCCCGTGCGCTCAGGCTTCTTCCAGCTCCGGCACGATCACGTCGGCCGCGCCGGTAGCCAGCGCCCTGGCGCGGATTTCGGCTTCCAGCGGGCCGGCGATCGCGGGGTTCTCGGCGAGGAAGCGTGCCGCGTTGGCCTTGCCCTGGCCGATGCGCTCGCCCTTGCAGGCGTACCACGCGCCGGATTTCTCGACCAGCCCGAGCTTCACGCCCAGATCGATCACCTCGCCCATGCGGTAGATGCCGCGACCGTAGAGGATGTCGAACTCGGCCTGGCGGAACGGCGGCGCGACCTTGTTCTTCACCACCTTCACGCGCGTCTCGCTGCCGATCACCTCGTCGCCCTCTTTCACCGCGCCGGTACGCCGGATGTCGAGACGCACCGAGGCGTAGAACTTGAGCGCGTTGCCGCCGGTGGTGGTCTCGGGGGAGCCGAACATCACGCCGATCTTCATGCGGATCTGGTTGATGAAGATCACCAGCGTGTTGGAGCGGTTGATGTTGCCGGTGATCTTGCGCAGCGCCTGGCTCATCAGGCGCGCGTGCAGGCCGACGTGCGAATCGCCCATCTCGCCCTCGATCTCGGCGCGCGGGGTCAGCGCGGCCACCGAGTCGACCACCACCACGTCGACCGCGCCCGAGCGCACCAGCATGTCGACCACTTCGAGCGCCTGCTCGCCGGTGTCGGGCTGCGACACGATCAGGTCCTCGACCTTCACGCCGAGCTTCTCGGCATAACCCGGGTCGAGCGCGTGCTCGGCGTCGATGAAGGCAGCCGTGCCGCCTAGCTTCTGGCACTCGGCGATGACCGAGAGCGTCAACGTCGTCTTGCCGGAGGATTCCGGCCCGTAGATTTCCACCACGCGGCCCTTCGGCAGGCCGCCGATACCGAGCGCGATGTCCAGTCCGAGCGACCCCGTGGAGATGGCCGGTATGGCATCCTGCGTCCGGTCCCCCATGCGCATCACGGTACCCTTGCCAAACTGGCGTTCGATCTGAGCCAGCGCCGCATCCAGTGCTTTCTGCTTGTTCGCGTCCATTTGTAGCTTCCTTCAGGTGCTGTGAATGAGGATTGCCCAAGGCCTGTACATTTAAGCAGCATGCTGGACAAATATCCAGTCCCTGGACGTCGCCCGTCGTCGTGCTTCCCTGCCTTGGCGGCGCGTGCGGACAACGAGGCGCACTATAACCCGCCCGCGGGCCGCCGCGCATCGCGACAAGCACTGCCGGGCACGGCCCGATTGTCATGCAGCGCTCGGCATGTTTACACTGTACACACAAAACCGCATCCACCGGCACGGTGGGTTGCCATCGCGTGCGGAGGCACAATCCATGTCCCGATCGATCACCGTCCTGCTGGCGGCACTCTGCCTGGGCAGCGCGGCCCACGCAGCCGACACGGTCGAGCCGCCCTCGGCGATCGACACCCTGAAGCAGAAAACCGGCAAGCTGCTGATGAACGTGAAGCCCTTCATGGTCGAGGGCGCCTACAGCCAGTTCCACCCCCTGCTGCAGTCGGTGCGCGAAGAGCAGCACCTCGAGCCCGTGATACCGCGCGCGCAGCAACAGGCCCAGGCACGGGGCAAGCTGGCCGAGTGGATGAAGCAGCATGACGGCAAGCGCCCGAACATCCTGATCCTGCTGGTCGACGACATGGGCTGGGGCGATCCCGGCGCCTACGGCGGCGGCGAAACGCTGGGCTCGCCCACTCCCAACATTGACGCGCTGGCGGCCGGCGGTCTCACACTGACCTCGACCTACGCGCAGCCGAGCTGCACGCCGACGCGCGCCGCGATCTACACCGGGCGCCTGCCGGTGCGCAGCGGCCTGATCCGCCCCACCATGCAGGGTGAGGTGGCCGAGAACGCGGCGAACGAGGTGCTGGCGGCGCGTCTGCTGGGTCAGGCCGGCTACCGCACCGGCCTGAGCGGCAAGTGGCACCTCGGCGAGCAGACCGGCTCCTTCCCCACCGACATGGGCTTCGAGCACTTCTTCGGCATGCTCGGCGTGGTCGACATGTACCAGGACTGGCAGATGACGGCAGACAACCCCGAGATCGCCAGCAAAGCCGAGCGGCGCGAGGCCTACCGGGCCTTCCACGAGCGCATGGACTGGTTGATGCAGGGCGTGGCCGGCCAACCGCTCGAGCGCGTGAAGCCGATGACGCTCGAGACCACCGCGAACATGGACCAGGACTTCGCCGCGTGGTCGGAGAACTTCATTCGCGAGGCCGGCAAGGACGGCAAGCCCTTCTATCTCGTGCACGCCTTCAGCAAGGTGCACTTCTACAACATCCCCGCCAGGGGCTACGAGGGCCGTTCGCCGGCCGGCACGCCCTACCGCGATGGCGTGGTCGAGGTCGACGATATCGTGGGCCGGCTGATGAAGACGCTGAAGGACACCGGGCAGCTGGAGAACACCTTCGTGTTCTTCACCTCGGACAACGGTCCCGAGGAGGACAGCTGGCCCGACAGCGGCCACACGCCCTTCCGCGGCGCCAAGGGCACGACCTGGGAAGGTGGCGTGCGCGTCCCCGGCATCGCCTGGTGGCCGGACATGATCGCGCCCGGCCGCCGCTCGGACGGCCTGTTCGACCTGATGGACCTGTTCAACACCGCGCTCGCGCTGGCCGGCATTGCTGATCGCGTCCCGGACGACCGCTACATCGACGGCATCGACCAGAGCTCCTTCCTGCTGGCCGACAAGGGCGAGAGCCGGCGCGAGATCGTGTGGATGTGGAACATGAACGACTTCGCGGCGATGCGCGTGCAGGAGTTCAAGGGACACTACCGCCTCTACGAGATCGACAACAACAACCCCGATGCCAGGGGCGGACTCGACAACTCGACCGTCGTGACACCGTTGAACCCGTGGTTCTACAACCTCTACAACGACCCCAAGGAACGCGTACCGCGCCTGGTGCCGAAGGTCTGGGCGGCCGGGATGATGAACTTCCCGCTGTTCCAGCACGCCATGACGTTCCGCGTGTACCCGAACCAGCCGGCGCTGGCCACGCTGCAATCGACGCTCGACATGATGAAGAGCCAATGAGCAAACGCAGCGCGCGCGCCGCAACTGCCCGCGGGCCGGCCGTGGCGGGCGATGGCGCGGGACGCGGGCGCGCCGGAAAGTGTGACGCCGACGCGACGCGACGTGCGCTGTCGCCGGGGGATTTCATCGCCGCAACGCTGGAACTGGTCGACACGCACGGCGTCGGCGCCGTCTCGATGCGGCGCGTCGCGGAACACCTGGGCGTGAGTCCGATGGCGGCCTACCGGCATTTCCGCGACAAGGAAGAACTGCTGGTGCGCGCGCTCGATGCTTTCGCCGGCCGCGCGGAACTGATCCCGCGGGAGCAAATGCCGTGGACGGACTGGGTTCGTGCCCTCGCTCGGACCATGTACGACACGCTGGCCGCTCACCCGGGCTGGATGCCGTTGCTCCGTTCGCTGCGCGCCGGCACAAATGCTGCCGCGCTGACGCGCACCTTCGTCGAGCGGCTGGTGCGCGAGGGATTCACGGCGGAGGTTTCGCTGCGCGCGTGGTTTGCGCTGAACCAGGTCGTGATCGGCGCCGTGTGCATGGGCGGCCCGGTCGGTCTGACCCCGGCGGATGCGCCGGCCGCTGCTGCCGACGGTCCGCGCGGGGCCGGACCGGTAGTCCTCGCGATGGGCGAGGTGATGGCACGGATAGGCCCGGTGGAACCGCTCGACGTCGGCCTGGGTTTCATCATCGACGCGCTGCAGTCGCAGCTGGCCGGTCAGCGGCTGTCGAAGACAGAGGGGCGGCCGGCGCGCGCGACGCGCGGGCCGCAGGACACGAATTGAAAATGCATTGCGGCGTGAATTCGCCTCCACACTTTTCTTGCCAGGAGGATCCATGATGGATATGGCGCGAGGGTCTCGTTACTTCTTCCGGCTGTGTGCAATGACAGTCTTCAGCGCAGCTGTCCTGGCAGGCCAGCCCAAGAATCCGGCCCTTGGTGACGGGCTCTGCGTATTGACCCATTGCGACGGCTATCAGACCGGCGCGCTGCCGGTCCACGGCCCGCGGGGGGAATCGCGCCGGCTGAGCGAGGAGGACATCGACCTGCTCTGGCAGAGCCCCCTTTCGGCGGGAGCCTTCGATCGCCGCTATGCGGATGGCCGGCAGGCCTTCTGGGTCATCAAGGTGGACCGGATCGCCAAGGTGGGCCTTGAGAACAATACGCTGCGGACGCTGCAGGAACTGCGTCTGCCGCCCGGCAAGTTTCCCTACTACAGCGCAGAGGACATGCAGCGCTTCGTCGCCGAACTGGACGCGCACGCCCCCGACAGTGCCGCGTTCAAGGAACTGGCGGCCGACTGGAAGGGCTATGAATCCGAGGGCATTCGCACCTTCTACGGCGCGCTCGACCGCAACGGCACCCTCTATTCCGGCATGATGGACCGCGTCGTCGCCTACACCGACGCGGACCCTGCACGCGCCGACTCGCCCATCGTGCGCAAGGGCGAGTTCGTGTTCGACCCCGCGCAGATGAACAAGGCCGCGCGGATGCCCGTGCCCATCATCATCGGCTTCAACGCGCTGCACGACGGCCATCTCGTGGCCGTGAGCATGGACGGCACGCTGGTGGTGATCGCGCCGGACCTGCGGTCGGCGCAGTACTACCGGCTCGGCAAGGAGGAGAGCATCTGGAACAGCGTCTCGGTGGACGAAAAGGGCGGGATGTACTTCGCCAGCAGCAAGAAGCTCTACAAGCTGGTCTGGAAGGACGGGCGCATCAGCGACCGGTCGGAGGACGGCGCCTGGGTGGAAAGCTACGAAATCGGCCCGCTGGATGCCACACAACGGAGCGGGCGCGGCAGCGGCAGCACGCCGGTGCTGATGGGTAACCCCGAGGATCGCGACCGCTTCGTGATCATCGCCGATGCGGCCGATGTGAACAACACGGTCCTCTACTGGCGCGACGAGATCCCCGCCGACTGGCAGCAGTTGCCCGGCACCGCCAGCCGCCGCATTGCCGGCAAGCTGCCGGTCAATTTCGGCGAGAGCGGTCGCACGGAATCCTACACCGAGAGCGCTGCCGTGGTGCTCGGTTACGGCGCCGTCTTTGCCGACGGTCGGCCGCGCAATGGCGAGCAGATGACCATGGACGTCGCCCTGCGGCTGACCGACCCCGCCCTGACCCCCGCCGGCCTGCAGAAATTCCACTGGGATCCGCAGGAGCGCCGCTTTCTCGCCGACTGGTCGCGCCTCGATGTCGCCATTCCCGGCTGCACACCGGTGGTCAGCGCCCTCGACGGCGGGCTGAACTTCGGCAGCGTCGCCGACGGCCACTGGACCTGGACCGTGCTCGATTTCGAAACCGGCAAGACCCGCGCCGTCTACGATCTGGGTCCGAGCCAGCGCCACAACCCATCCTACATCGTGCTGCAGTTGCTGCCGAACGGGGATCCGCTCTACGCGGGCTTCGGCGGCATCGTGCACCTGCGCCTCGGCGGGAAACCCTGAGTGACAGGTCGGCATTCGTGGGTGCAGGTCGGGCTTGTACGTCGGGCTTGTAGGTCGGGCTTGAGCCCGACAAGGCTTCGGCAACGCCAAACTCGGCGCAGCGGCGCCGGCACATGCTTCTCCAGAGCGCCGGCGAGGATTTCTTTGCGCTGTCACCGTCGAGCGGCGTGGCGCCGGGCGGGTATCAGAATGTGACGGTCGATGGCGAGCCTCAGGGAAGGCAGCGCTGATTGCCGGAAGATCGGTCATAATTCGCCGCCGGTGCCGATCGAGGTCTGCGGCCATTGGATCGACACCAGGCTACGGCACAACTCGGGCGTGTCGGGGCACGTCCGGAAGAAACCGGACAAAGTGTCCGGAGCGCGCTCCGATGTGCCCGACCTGAATACATCCGTGACAGTTATCGATGGAAAACAGCGCCCTCACTAACCAGACACCCATGATGCTTAGGTGTGTATTTCTATACATATCATCTGGTTAAGTTCGCTTATAGCCGAACGACTACGCTTTCTCCTACGGTTACATTCGCAAGCGATTCCGTTGTTGCTTCTGCACTCGTCTGCCGTCGTCGGTACAACGTGATTCGATTGCCTGGCGGGATCGCGCTTGCGCCCCGGCTTCCGCGCCAAGGCCTCACCGACTATGCAGCGAAGCACGAAGCTATCTCGATCGCACACTGCGCTGGATCCCGAAACTTTTGTATTGACATAATCCGATTACATCCGATGATATGGGCTGGTTGCTCTCGCCTCCCCGGCGACAAGGGGGCCGAAAATCCACTCTCGGCGCAGCTAAAAGTAGTGGCCTGCAATCCGCAGCCCAGCGACACGGGCTGAGGCCGATCTCCACGCCAAAGCAGGAAAGTCGGAGGCAACGGCATATGCCGTGGCCGCCCTATTTCCGTTTGCGGCCCGGCGGAGGAGATTTGCAATGGTTACTGAGGATTTTCCGCCCGTCCCGCTGCACGGGTTCCTGCGTCTGTCCCAGATCATCGGACAAGATCCCGTCACGGAAGAAGAAGCCACGAAGAACCGTATCCGCGGCACGGGACCGCGGAGGCCTCGCCGCGGCATTCCGCCGCTGATCCCAGTGAAAAAGTCCTGCTGGTGGGATGGAGTCAAATCGGGACGCTTCCCGAAGCCTATGAAGCTCGGTCCACGCACCACGGTATGGGGCGCGGCCGACATTGCCAAATTGAGCCAGACGATCCGTGCTGGGCTTAAGGAGGCGACGCAATGAGCGGAAACGTCGAGAGGAAACGCGTCGATCACCAACGCTGCAGAACTCGCATCAAGGCCCTTGGCGGGTTCATTGCTATTCAGTGGTGCCGTCCTGATGGCCGCCCTCTTCAAACCATCACATTGCGAAGTGAAGAGGCGCTGAAAGTCGCTGACAAGATACGGGAGGTATCCAATGTCCGCGACTGAACTGCTGCAGCGCCTCGAATACGTCAGAGCCGTTGGCGTCGGCCGCTGGTCCGGCCGCTGTCCTGTACACGGCGACAGAGACCCGTCGCGTTCAATTACAGACAACGATGACGGGACGGTCGTTATTCACTGCCATGCCGGTTGTAGTGCGCTGGAGGTGTTGTCTGCCGTAATCCTTGAATGGGGGGCGCTCTATCCGCCGACATGCGAACGTTACCGGCCTACCATCCGACCCAAACCCGATAAGGCGAGTGAGCGTATTGTTCTAGCCATCTGCGAGGCAGACAGGATAGCCGGGAAGAAGCTGACGCGGGAGCAGCTTGCCCGAGAAGCGCAGGCATGGTTGCGCGTGCACGGCAGTGGTCGGAGGTCGGCATGAAGTGGATCAAACATCATGCCGACGCGCACGAGGACGCGAAACTGCGCAAGGTCATGATTCGCTACGGTGCCGAGGGCTATGCGGTCTACTGGTACTGCCTCGAGCTCATCGCCGGCAAGGTCTCCGCGGAGGATCTGACGTTCGAACTGGAGCACGATGCCGAGCTGATTGCCCACTCGCTGCGGATCGACTCGGCGCGGGTTCAGGAGATCATGGTTTTCATGGTCGGTCTCGGGCTCTTCGAAGAGTCTGAGGGCCGGATCACCTGCCTGAAGATCGCTCGACACCTGGATGAGCGATTCGCGCGCAGCGATGCCCTCAAGGCGATCATTCGCGAGGCGAAGGCGCGGACACTCACGCACGAAAACCTGAAGCGCATCTTGCAATCGCCTGAAGACGCTGTGCAGACCAGCGCAATACCGTCTGAATACGC
Organism: Gammaproteobacteria bacterium; assembly: GCA_016718385.1. Taxonomy (GTDB): domain Bacteria; phylum Pseudomonadota; class Gammaproteobacteria; order Pseudomonadales; family UBA5518; genus UBA5518. Next base: position 397,802 of record JADKDK010000001.1, on the reverse strand, counting down.
TGTTAAGACAATTTCAGGTAGCGGAGCTAAGCGGAGCGGAGCTAAGCGGAGCAAAGCAGAGTTGTACTCACACCGCTTCGCTGAGTTCTGGTCGGTCTACCCGCGCAAAGTGGCCAAGCCCGGCGCGACGAAGGCATGGGGCGCGCTCAAGCCGGACGATGCCCTGATCGACAAGATCCTCGCAGACCTCTGCCGGCGGGAGTGGGAGAGCGCTGATCCGAAGTTCATCCCCCATCCAGCGACGTACCTGAACAATCGTCGGTGGGAGGATGCGCCGGCCACCGCATCGCCCGCCCGCTTGGCGCGCGACACCCTCATGGTGGGGGTTATATGACCGTCTCCGAGATCGCGCGCCTGCTGGGCGAACAGGCCGACACGGTGGCCCGTCACCTGCTGCCGAACGGGAAACGGGACGGCCAGGAATGGCGGGTCGGTTCGACCGGAGGGGAAGCGGGCGCATCGCTCGGTGTGCACCTCACAGGCACGAAGGCGGGTGTCTGGGCCGATTTCGCTGCGGGTGAGGCCGGCGACCTCATCGACCTCTGGGCGCGCGTCCGCTGCAACGGCCACGTCGGCAAGGCCGTCACCGAGGCCAAGCAGTGGCTGGGCATCCGGGATCCGGAATTTCATGGCCATGCCTCGCGGTCGTACAAGCCGCCCGTGGTGCCGAAGTGCACGAAGCCGCGCGGCCCGGTTCACCACTACCTGACCGGGAAACGGTATCTCACCGAGGACACGCTGGCGGCCTACCAGATCGGCACGGCGGGAGCGGCAATCGTGTTCCCGTTTCTGGTCGACGGCGAGCTCGTGATGGTCAAGGTGCGCGAGGCCTCGGACGGCGCCAAACCGAAGCCCACCAGCGCCGAGCAGCGCCCGTGCCTGTTCGGCTGGCAGGCGATCCCGGACAACGCGCGCACCGTGACGATCTGCGAGGGCGAGATCGACGCCATGACGCTGTATCAGTACGGCTACCCGGCACTGTCGGTGCCGTTCGGCGGTGGAAAGGGTGCGAAGCAGCAGTGGCTCGAGCATGAATACCACCGGCTGGAACGCTTCGACCGGATCTACCTGTGCTTCGACAACGACAAGGCCGGCCACGAGGCGCTGGAGGAGGTCGCGCCGCGGTTAGGCCGGCATCGGTGCTATCGCGTCGTGCTGCCGCGCAAGGACGCCAACGAGTGTCTGACCGCGGGTGTGCAGTCGCTGGCGCCGTATTTCGACGACGCCCGGACCTTCGACCCCGTCCAGCTGCGATCCGCCGCCGAGTTCGTGGACGAGGTGATCGGCGAGTTCTGGCCCGGTGAGGAACAGGCCCATCGCCGGATTTGCCTGCCGTGGGACAAAGCGCACGGCGAGCTGGAGCTGCGGGAAGCCGAACTGTCGGTGTTCTTCGGCATCAACGGGCACGGCAAGAGCCAGGTCGCGAACAACATCTGCGTCGATGCGATGGCTCAAGGCCACCGTGCCTGCATCGCCTCGATGGAGATCAAACCGCAGAAGATGCTGAAGCAAATCACCCGGCAGGCGGCCGCGGTGACTGGCTCCATTCCGTCCATCCCGTACATACGCGCCGTCATGGACTGGCTGGGCGACAAGCTCTGGATCTTCGAGTGCGTCGGGACCGCGAAAGCTGACGAGCTGCTGGAGGTTATGGACTATGCCTGCAAGCGGTACGGCGTGAACCTGTTCGTGATCGACAGCCTGATGAAGTGCGGCTTCGCGGAGGACGACTACAACGCCGCGAAGCTGTTCGTCGAACGGCTGTGTGACTTCAAGAACGCGAACAACTGCCATGTGATCCTGGTCGCGCACTCGCGGAAAGTGGAGAGCGAGTCCAGCCGCGTCGGGAAGATGGATCTGAAAGGAACCGGCGCGGTTGCCGACCTGTGCGACACCCTCGTGGCTGTGGTCCGGAACAAGCGCAAGGAAGAGGCCCGGAAGAGCGGCAGCACGGACTACGACAACCAGCCCGACACGTTCCTGTACTGCGACAAGCAGCGCAACGGCGACGGCAAGGAGCCGCGCATCGGACTTTGGCTAAACCACGCCACGATGCAGTTCGTGAACTACGAAGGCCAACGCCCGAAGCAGTACGTGGATTGGTCCGGCGATGTCGAGATTGTTCGATGAGCACGAGGACGGCGCCCAATCCCGCAGCCTGCCACACCGGGCACAACACGAAGTAAACCATCCAGGAGCGAGAGCAATGATGACCATTATGCAGAACCAACCCACCGCGGCGGCATCCGCACCCGCTGTCGAGATCGCGACCGTGAGCTTCCGTGTGGCGCCGCTGACTGCGGCCATGCTCAGCCAGGTCCCCAACGAAAGCATCCTCGGCCGTGAGGCTGCCACGCTGCGCGGCGAACCGATCGGGAAGGTGTGCTTTCCGGGCAAGACGCAGTTGCTCAGCCTGCGTGGCCGCAACGTCCGGCGCGGGCGCATCGGCGGACATCCTGTCACCAGTAAGCGCAATCCTGCGCGTGGTTCGCAGCTGGCGGGGCGCTCCTCCTCGGGTGTTCCCGTCCACGACTTCACCATACTGGCGCCAAGCGTCGATGTACTGGCCGAGACAATCGCCCAGCCGTCGCACGGTGGTACGAACGCATGAGTGCCAGATTGACGCAACGCCAATTACTGTTCGTGGAGCACTACCTGGCCTCCGGCAATGCGACGGAGGCGGCCAAGAGCGCGGGCTACTCAGGAAATCGGGCGACGCTGGGGGCTATCGGGGGTGAAAACCTGAAAAAGCCTGTAGTTGCGGACGAGATCAAGCGGCGACAGGCGGAGATCCGAGAGCGTTCGGCCATTACGCTCGAGCAGAAGCGGCTGAAGCTCTGGGAGATTGCCCAGCGGTGCAAGGCCGATCGCCCGGATCTCGCTATCCGGGCCATTCACGAACTCAACGTCATGGATGGCGACATTGCAGAGTCCCGACCGGCGTTGCGGGAATCGTTCGACGGCTTGGTGCGCATGGTGGTTGGAGCGACCTGATGCTGTGCCGGGTGCTCCGCCTCACCGGTCGATTTCGTCGCGCGCAGTGATGAAGAGGCAATGCGAGTCTTGTCAGGAGCAGGTTGATCGTCACCGGGGTGCGACAAACTGTAGCGGTCGCAGGTCGATCCAGCTGTAGGTGCCGAGCACTGCAGCGTCGATCTCGTCGTGGATCCGGTGCTGCACCGGATCAAGCGCTGCCTTAATTTGTCATAGCCCATATGGGACATGACGTATCCGCGTAAGACTGCGTATCGTCCGGTGGCCAGAGACAAGAATACAGCGAGGTCCATGAACCGTGCGGATAATCCAACGGCTCGGCAGCATCAGTTTTGCGCTGGTCTTTCCCGTCGCGCTGAGCACGGGTGCCTTCGCGCAAACAGAGTCCCCAATCAACGTCAATTCGGCAGACGCATCGGCGCATGCCAAGGCCATTGACGGCCTCACGCTCAAGCAGGCCGAGGCGATCGTGGCGTTTCGCGAGGCGCATGGTCCGTTCGAGTCATTCGACGAACTGGTCAAGGTCGATGGAGTGGGGTGGAGCCTGCTCAAGGCGAACGGTCTGACCCGACGTCCACCGAAAGAGTTCGGTGACGCAGACACTGAGTCGGGGACGGCGGTTTCGAAAGCACGAGTCGGACTGTAAGCGTAGCGCCCGCCACGGTCGGCGATTTTTACAAGAAGAGCAAAAAAGGGAATCACCATGCGGGTCAGGGGACTGCTGCGCGCACGGTTCGCGTTCGGTGTGCTGCTGGGGATCGTCTCGGCCGCGACGGCAGCACTCCCGCCGGCACTGACGGATCAGACGGATACCCTCGAGAATCACCTGGGCCCTGCCTTCTACGGCGAGGTGCGCGGCGGCTTGCGCGTGAGTTCCGCGGGCTCGTCGATCTACGAGATCCCGATCGCCGTACCGCCCGGCACGGCCGGGATGGCCCCGTCGCTGTCGCTGCTCTACAACAGCAACCTGGAAAATGGCCTCATGGGGCTCGGGTGGTTCCTGCGCGGTACCACGTCCAAGGTCACGCGCTGCGGCAAGACCTTTGTGCAGGACGGCACGGTACATCGCGTCAACTACACGAGCACCGATCGCTTCTGCCTGGACGGTCAGCGCCTGGTGCTGGCGAGCGGGACCTACGGCGCCAACGGTGCGGAGTACCGCAAGGAGATCGACGACTTCAGTCGCATCCGCTCGTACGGCACGGCCGGCACCGGGCCGGCGTACTTCGTCGAGGAGACCAAGGGCGGGCGTATCAATACGTACGGCAATACGGGTGATTCGCGCATCGAGGCGCAAGGCCGCTCGGAAGCGGCCCATTGGATGCTGAACCGCGTCGAGGACCGCTTCGGCAACTACTACACGCTGAGCTACTACGAGAACAACGCCACAGGTGCGTACTACCCCACGAGGATCGACTATACCGGCCATGCCGGGCAGTCGCTCACGCCCTACGCCAGCGTGCAGTTCACGTACGAGAACCGCTCCGACGACCCCATCGCCTATCAATCCGGAGTGCTGTCGCACCCGCACCCCCAGCGGCTCAAATACATCAAGACCTACGTAGGCGCCACGCTGGTGCGCAATACGGCATTGACCTACGAAGAGGTGGGGCCGGCGCTGCAATCGCGGCTCGTGCAGATTGCCAGTTGCGACGCGAACGGCAATTGTCAGGAGCCGGTGCAGTTCGGGTGGCTGTCGAACGGGACGGCCGGCTTCACCGCGAGTTCGATGTCCGTCCCTTATGACACCACGTTGACGCCCATCAACATCGATACCTACTACCCCTATCCCCGATGGCATGACCTCAACGGCGACGGGCGTCCCGATTACGTCTACATCGACGACGCGAATCGCACCACGCATCACGTCCGTCTCAGTACGCCGACGGGCTACCAGGCCGCGACCTGGACCACCCATGTCCAGTCCAGCAAATCCTTCCAGTACTGGGGTGACGTCAACGGCGACGGACTGGTCGATCTGGTGGCGGAGAACCCCGGAGCGAACGTGAAGGTGTCGCTGTCCAGCGGCAGTGGCTACACGAACCAGACCTGGACGGGGCACACGCAGCACAGCACCACGGTCTACAAGACGAAGACGTATAACGTCGTGAGCTTCTATACCAAGCTGGCCGACATGGACGCGGACGGCTTGCCGGATCTGGTCGCGTTTGAGCGGTTCCAGCTGTCCGCGTCGTCGTACCTCTACGACGTCTACATACACAAGAACACCGGCATCGGCTTCGCGGCGGAGGTGAAGTGGGCAGCTGGCATCGATGAGCCGGCTCTGCGGGACATGAACGGCGACGGTCGCGCGGATCTGGTGGAGCAGACCGCGACGGTATTCATCAACCAGGTGCCGGCTTCCTGAATGGCGTGACATGGACGGGTGCGGTAACGCCGCTTTCCCATGTGGATGCCAATGGCGATGGCCTGCCCGATCAATTCAATATTTCTGATCAGTACTACTTCAACAGCGGGGCCAGCACGCCGGGATACGTATCCGCCGGTTACAGTGCGCAGCCGCCGACCGCGGACTTCAACGGCGATCGTCTCGCCGACTATTACTACACGACGTTCATGAATCCGTATGGGCGCGCTTCAGCGCACCTCGCCAACGGTACAGGAGGCTACACCAACATACAGATCCACGGCTGGGAGACCTACGGCGCCCTGTTCCGCCAGATGGTCGACCTCAATGGCGACGGGCAGATGGACTACAGCGTAGCGGCCCACACTCAGGGCCAGTACTCGAACTACCACTATGAAACGGGCACCGTGTGGAACTACGTGAGCGACAACCGGCCGCTCAACCTGCTCACCACGGTCACGCACGGTCTCGGAGAGACGGTGACGATCACCTATGCCCCGTTGACCGATAGCGCCGTCTACACGAAGGGCAGCGGTGCGGTATTCCCCGTGCAGGACGTCCAGACGACCGCCACGTCGTGAAGCAGGTCTCGCGCAGCGACGGCATCGGCGGGCAGTTCGTTTCGCAGTACCGCTACGCGGGCCTCACGCGCGAGGTAGGCGGGCGCGGCGATCTGGGCTTTGCGTCGGTCACGTCGATCGACGAGGACCAGGACACCACCGCGATTACGACCTACCGGCAGACCTTTCCGTTCATCGGGCTCACCGACACGGACGAGACGCGCCAGACCAGCACGAACCGCCTGCTGGCGCGCACGACGCGGCAGTACCACCAGGACACCGGCACGGCCGCCGGCACCGTGTTCCCGCACCTCGACCAGACCGTCGGCTATCGCTACGATCTGCTCGACGGGCGCCTGCTCGCCGCGAGCACCCAGAGCTCCCAGTGCGATGCGTACGGCAATCTGGTGACGGAGACGGTCTTGCTGGACGATGCGGAAACCAGCACGACGTGGCAGACCGTCACCACCAACACGTTCACCAACAACACCACCAGCTGGCGCATCGGCCAGCTGGATCAGCAGCTGGTGGCGCATTACCGCAACGGCGTCACGAGCGCGACCGATGACCTCAGCACCGCGTTCACGTACGCCGCGGGCACGGGCGCGCTGGTCGGCGTCGCGCGCGAGCCGGGCAAGGGCGCGCCCTACGAGCTCACGAGTGGCTACACGCTCGATGCGTTCGGCAATCGCCTGAGCGAGACGGTGAGTGGCCCCGGCATCGCGACCCGCAGCACCACGGCGACCTATACGGCCAACGGCCGGTTCCCGGCCACGCTGTCTAATGCGCTGGGTCACATGAGCAGTGTGAGCTTCGACACGCGCTTTGGCGTGAAGGTGGCCGCCACCGACCCCAACGGGCTCAGCACCACCTGGGTACTGGACGGCTTCGGGCGCGTCACGCAGGAGAACCGTCCCAACGGTTCGGACACCGTGTTCGAGTTCCACCGCGACACCAGCGGCACGAACGGCAGCGCCAGAGCGTATGTGGAGACCTATGCCACTGGCACCACGGCGGCGCGCGTCTTCAGCGACCTGCTGGGCCGCGAGGTGCGCCAGCGGACGAAGGGCTTCGATGGCCGCTTCGTGCAGGTCGATACCCAATACGACAGTCGGGGGCGCGCCTACCGGGCGTCCGAACCCTACTTCACCGGCGACCCGCTCGTCTGGAGCACCCGTGCCTACGATGCCTTCAACCGCGTGGTGGGATTTACGGCCGCCGACGGCACGCAGTCCACGACGACCGCCTACGACGGTTTCACGGTCACGGTCACCGATGCCGATGCCCGTCAGACGACGCAGGTCGCCAACGCGCTCGGGCAGGTGATCGAGGCGAGCGACGCCGAGGGCAATACCAGTACCTTCCAGTACAACGCGCTCGGCCAGCGGACTGGCGCCTCGCACGGCGTCGGGACCGCGGCAGAGAACAGCGTCGACTATGCCTGGGACCGGCTCGGCCGCCCGCTGAGCGAGGACGACCCCGACCGCGGGCTGTACAGCTTCACCTACGACGCGCTGGGGCAGATGACCAGCCTTACGAACCCGGTGCTCGCGGCGGCCTCCCAGAGCCAGAGCATGAGCTACGACCTGATCGGGCGCCTGACCAGTCGCACCGAACCCGAGGGCACCGCCAGCTGGACCTACGACACCGGCAGCGGGCTCACCGTGGGACGGCTGGTGAGCGAATCCGTCGGCGGCTTCAGTCGCTCGTACACCTATGACGCCGGCGCCTACGGCAAGCCCAGCGCGATCACCACGACGATCGACGGCCAGAGCTATACGTTGTCCCAGAGCTACGACGCCGCCGGTCGCCTGGAGACGCTCACGTACCCCGCGAGCCAGGCCTACCCGAGCGGACTGGCGGTCGGTTACTTCTACAACGTCCGCGGTTACCTCGAGCAGGTGACAGGCCCCGGCAACGCGCTCTACTACCAGGTGGCCGAGCAGGACGCGCGCGGGCGCTTGCTGCAGGACTGGCTGGGTGATGACAGTCTGAACGACTATGCCTTTGCTCCGAACAGCAGTCGCCTGACCGGGCAGTCCTCGGCCATCGGCGCCACGACCCTGCAACAGTTCGCCTACACGCATGACGCCGTCGGCAATATCGCCAGCCGCAGCGACGTCCAGCATAGTCTGGCGGAGTCGTTTACGTACGATGGCCTGGACCGACTGACCGAGGCACAGGTGGGCACGAATGCTCCCACGGGGATGAGCTACGACCTGCTCGGGAACCTGCTCAGCAAATCCGACCTCGGCAGCTACGCTTACGGCGAGAACAGCGCGGGGCTCCACGCGCTGACGACGTTGACTACCACCGCCAACCAGACGGTCACTTACACCTACGACGCCAACGGCAACATGACGGGCGGCGGTGGCCGCACGCTCGGCTGGACGACCTACAACCAGTTGAGCCAGGTGTCGAAAGCGGGCATCACCTACACGTTCCAGAGCGGCACCGACCGCCAGCGCTACAAGAAGGTGCGCACATCCGGCACGACGCAGACTACGCACTACGTGGGCGATGTGTTCGAGAGGATCACCGACAGCGGCCTGACCACCTACCGCCACTACGTGAAGGTGGGCGGCAAGGCGGTGGCGATCGTGGTGGATCAGACCTCAGGCGCGGACGTGACCAAGTATCTCCACCGCGATCACCTGGGTTCGATCACGACGATCACGGACAGCGCGGGATCAGTCCTGGAGAAGCTGAGCTACGACAGTCACGGCAAACGACGCAGCGCCACGACCTGGCAGGCGACGAGCATCACCGCCGCCGAGATCCGCGGTTACACCGGCCACGAGCACCTCGACGATGTGGGTCTGATCCACATGAACGGACGGGTGTACGACCCGAGCCTCGGACGGATGCTCTCGCCGGACCCGGTGACCCAATCACCGGAGAACGCGCAGAACTACAACCGGTATGCGTATGTGATGAATAATCCGATGCGGTTGGTGGATCCGAGTGGCTACGCAACGCTTTCAAGCGTTGAAGATACCAGCTTCGCGGGCGGCGTCGAGGTGATCATCGTAACTGGCCAGATGAGCGGGTTCTCCAGTGGTTCGCTGTCAGGACTGTCCGTCACATTTGGTACGGGCGGCTCGCCAATCTACGCCAATCTCCTGATCCCAAGCTTGGATTTGACCGCTTTGCCATCGCTTGATCAGATCAATGCTGATAAGGAGGACGCGAATCCGAGCGAGGAAAGTACTCCCGATGAGAATGTGGAAGAAATAGTCGTGGTGGGTCAGCAGGCGAATAGTGATGTTCAGGAGGATTCTTTAGAATGGATAGAGTGGGTCGGATGGGGGCTTATCGTAATTGATTTTCTGGATACGCCGATTTTGCCAGGGCCGGACATTAGTGTGGTCGGCGCGGTCATGGTCAAAGCGGCGAGAGTTGCAAAAAGCGCCGGGAAGCTATCAAAAGTTGAGAAATCCAAGACCGTCGAGAAAATTGGGAAGAAGTTCACCAAGACCACTGAAGTGCGACCTGGCAAAGGCTCAGGTCAGAGCCGAGCTGAGTACGTTAGGTATAAAAATGAAGATGGAAAAGTTATTCGGACATACAAGGACTCGTATGATCAGGCCGGTAATTGGCAACATAGAAAAGCCTTGAGAGGTGGGCCTGAAGGTCGCCCGCGGGAGGATTAAGTATGAAGCTTTCTGATCTTCGGAATTTCCTCTGCGGAGCACTGGAGGCTCGTGAGTTATCGCGTCTTATCCAGGGCGAAGTGGTTGCATTTAGAGAGGCAAGCCTGAAGAAAGGCAGTGTGATGAGCGTGATCTTGGTTGAAGACTCGATTGGCCTTCGCTTCGGTGACGCAGAGCTGAAAGTGTTATGTGGGGCGTTTCTTGAGGGACAAATCGATCGCTGGGTTCTGTCCTATATATGCGACGCTCTACTTATGTCGAATTCGGTAGTATTTCTGGAAGATTCTATTAGGGATTCTGTTGATGTGATGACTGATCCCGAAGTGAACGGGGAAGTCACGGAAGAAATGATCAGAAGAATCGTTGCAACCTTGGGCGACTAGTAACTTTTTGGCAGTTAGTCGCGCGTAAGTGCGCCGCCCACATCCCCTCCAGTGCCTTCTTGGTAGTCATCATAAAATGACCTCGGCGGTGCGGTTGGCGTTAGAGCACGTTACGAAGAGCGTCCGGGTGTGCGCCTACAGGATGACGCTACCGGGCCACCGTGGCGGGTGTCTGCAGTACCTTTCGGAGCCTTTCCCGGCGCCAGCGTAACGTGTCACGCAATTTTCTTGCGCCAGCCGTCCTCGTCTCGGAATCGGCGGATGCTCTCTTCGTGCTCGCGTCGATCCATGGCATTGAACTCGTCAATCAACTGCTTCACAGCGCCATCACCGTCGACTGCAGATAGGTACAAAATGCGGAGCAGCCGATCAGCGGGACCGCTAATCTTCGCGTCGGTCGTTTCCCACTTCCGCACCGTGATTTCCTTCACGCCGAGCACGTCAGCGAGTGCGCGCTGCGACATATCGAGCTCAATCCGGAGGAACCGGATTTCGTCACGATGCAGCGCGCGTGGAACGCGAGCAATATCTAGGCCGATAGCTCGATGCAAGCCCTTAACGTCATGAATCGAAACTGACTCTCCGTAGGCTTTGCTTCGGTGCACCTGGAAGCCGTTTTCGAGCCATACGTTCGGCAGACCACACATCGTGTAGTGGTACATGGTCACCCTCCCTTTTCCGCATGCAGGATGCGCAATATTTCGCCTCGCTCCATCACGAGCGCGACATATACCTCGTCGCCTGCCGTGATAGCACGCATCTCCGCGTAAACGTGTCGGTGCTCGTTGAGCACCGGCCCAAAACTGAAAGTCCCTCTCTCGATTACGTGCCAGATCTGGCCCAGCGTGACCCCGTCAGGATTGTTCGCCATTGCCTGGTTCAGCAGAACCTTGGAGCTATCTTGGGCAATGCTCCTCGCCCTAGCAGCAAACGCCTCTGGTCGCGTCTCGAGGGGTATCACGTTGGTAGTCATGATCAGAGAGTTTCTCCTCACGCGATATATTTTATCGGTGATTGAGCGCGAAAGGTCAAGGTAATTTGTGCTTCCCTTACATTGCCTTCATTTGTCTGGCGCGACGTCTGAAGGAGTTCACGGACGCCGGCGGCGCAAACCGTCCCTGATCCCGTAGCCCCTTGTTTATCCTCCGAGGGGACGCGCTAGCGTCCGGATAGCAGGTGTCCGAAAGGCACGACTAAGGCTTGCACGTAGCGCACGCAAGCCGAAAGCGGTCATTCCGCAACGGCTTTGTGCCCTTCCGAAAGCATGGCGAGAGTTTCGGATAGCTAAGGCGATAGGGTCATGGCGCACTACCTGTGATGGGCGAACGCTACCGGGCGGGCGTGGGCGTGTCCGTAGGAAATTTCGGCTTTCAAGAACGCGAAAAGCGACCGGCTAAAGGATCCGCTCCTGTGCTAGCCATTTGCTAGCCCGGTGGATTCTGTTAGTAGTCGCTATCGCTGGAAGGCTTGGTAAGTGGCGCGCCCGGAGAGATTCGAACTCCCGACCCCCTAGTTCGTAGCCAGGTCAGCCGCAGCGACGGCATCGGTGGGCAGTTCGTCTCGCAGTACCACTACGCGGGCCTCAAGCGCGAACTCGGCGGGCGCGGGGATCTGGGTTTTGCGTCGGTCACGTCGATCGACGAGGACCAGGACACCACCGCGATTACGACCTACCGGCAGACTTTTCCGTTTATCGGGCTGGCCGATGCGGATGAGACGCGGCAGACCAGCACGAACCGCCTGCTGGCGCGCACGACGCGGCAGTACCACCAGGATAACGGCACGGCCGCGGGCACCGTGTTCCCGCACCTCGACGAGACCGTCGGCTATCGCTACGACCCGCTCGACGGACGTCTGCTTGCGACCAGCACCCAGAGCTCCCAGTGCGATGCGTACGGCAATCTGGTGACGGAGACGGCCTTGCTGGACGACGCGGAGACCGGCACGACGTGGCAGACGGTCACCACCAACACGTTCACCAACAATGCCACCAACTGGCGTATCGGCCAGCTGGATCAGCGGTTGGTGACGCATTACCGGAACGGCGTCACGAGCTCGACCGATGACCTCAGCACCGCGTTCACGTACGCCGCAGGCACGGGCGCGCTGGTCGGCGTCACGCGCGAGCCGGGCAAGGGCGCGCCCTACGAGCTCGCGAGCACCTACACCCTCGATGCGTTCGGCAACCGCCTGACCGAGACGGTGACGGGTCCCGGCATCGCGACCCGCAGCACCACGGCGACCTATACGGCCAACGGCCGGTTCCCGGCCACGCTGTCTAATGCGCTGGGTCACATGAGCAGTGTGAGCTTCGACACGCGCTTCGGAGTGAAGACCAGCGCCACGGATCCCAACGGGCTCACTACCAGTTGGGTACTCGACGGTTTCGGGCGTGTCACGCAGGAGAACCGCCCGGACGGTTCCGACACCGTGTTCGAGTTCCACCGCGACACCAGCGGCACGAACGGCAGCGCCAGAGCGTATGTGGAGACCTATGCCACCGGCACCACGGCGGCGCGCGTCTTCAGCGACCTGCTGGGCCGCGAGGTGCGCCAGCGGACGAAGGGCTTCGATGGCCGCTTCGTGCAGGTCGATACCCAATACGACAGTTCGGGACGGGCCTACCGGAGTTCCGAACCCTACTTCACCGGCGACCCGATCGTCTGGAGCACCCGTGCCTACGATGCCTTCAACCGCGTGGTGGGCTTTACCGCCGCCGACGGCACGCAGTCCACGACGACCGCCTACGACGGCTTCACGGTGACGGTCACCGACGCCGATGCCCGCCAGACGACGCAGGTGGCCAACGCGCTCGGGCAGGTGATCGAAGCGAGCGACGCCGAGGGCAATACCAGTACCTTCCAGTACAACGCGCTCGGGCAGCGGACCGGGGCCACGCACGGCGTCGGGACCGCGGCGCAGAACAGCGTCGACTACGCCTGGGACCGGCTCGGCCGCCCGCTGAGCGAGGACGACCCCGACCGCGGGCTGTACAGCTTCACCTACGATGCGCTCGGGCAGATGACCAGCCTCACGAACCCGGTGCTCGCGGCGGCCTCCCAGAGCCAGACCATGAGCTACGACCTGCTCGGGCGGCTGACCTCGCGGAGTGAACCCGAAGGCACCGCCACCTGGACCTATGACACCGGCACCGGGCTCACCGTGGGACGGCTGGTGAGCGAATCCGTCGGAGGCTTCAGCCGCTCGTACACCTACGACGCCGGCGCCTACGGCAAGCCCACCGCGATCACCACGACGATCGACGGCCAGAGCTACACGTTGTCCCAGAGCTACGACGCCGCCGGTCGCCTGGAGACGCTCACCTACCCCGCGAGCCAGGCCTACCCGAACGGACTCACCGTCGGCTACTTCTACAATGTCCGTGGCTACCTCGAGCAGGTGACAGGCCCCGGCAACGCGCTCTACTACCAGGTGGCCGAGCAGGACGCGCGCGGGCGGTTGCTGCAGGACTGGCTGGGTGACGACAGCCTGAACGATTATGCGTACTCCGCGAACAGCAGTCGCCTGACCGGGCAGTCCTCGGCGATCGGCGCCACGACCCTGCAGCAGTTCGCCTACACGTATGACGCGGTCGGCAACATCGCCAGCCGGAGCGACGTCCAGCAGAGTCTCTCGGAGTCGTTCACGTACGACGGCCTGGACCGGCTCACCGAGGCGCAGGTGGGCACGAACGCTCCCACGGGCATGAGCTACGATCTCCTCGGGAACCTGCTCAGCAAATCCGACCTCGGCAGCTACGCCTACGGCGAGAACGGTGCGGGGCTCCATGCGCTGACGACGCTGACCACCACGACGAACCAGACGGTCACGTACACCTACGATGCCAATGGCAACATGACGGGCGGCGGTGGCCGCACGCTCGGCTGGACGACCTACAACCAGCTGAGCCAGGTATCGAAAGCGGGGATCACGTATACGTTCCAGAGCGGCACCGACCGCCAGCGGTACAAGAAGGTGCGCACGGCCGGCACGACGCAGACCACGCACTACGTGGGCGATGTGTTCGAGAAGATCACCGAGAGCGGTCTCACCACCTACCGCCACTACGTCAAGGTGAACGGCAAGGCGGTCGCGATCGTGGTGGATCAGAGCCTGGGTGCCGACGTGACCAAGTACCTGCACCGCGATCACCTGGGTTCGATCACGACGATCACGGACAGCACGGGCACAGTGCTGGAGCGGCTGAGCTACGACAGTCACGGCAAACGACGCAGTGCCACGACCTGGCAGGCGACGAGCGTCGCGGCGAACGAGATCCGCGGCTATACCGGTCACGAGCATCTCGACGACGTCGGACTCATTCACATGAACGGGCGCGTGTATGATCCGAGCCTCGGACGAATGCTGTCACCGGATCCGATCACGCAATCACCGGAGAATGCGCAAGACTACAACAGATATGCGTACGTGATGAACAATCCGCTGCGATTCGTCGATCCGAGCGGGTATGAGGGATGTGAAATTGCTATTCCTGGGTGCGACTTCTCATGGGATGTATTCAACTGGCACATGGGAGTACTGTTTTCGAGATATGCCGCTCCGCAGATCATAATCTTCATCCCAGGTGAGCCATTCCCATTTTCGGGAGAAGATCCGTTTGGCTTTGCGAGCTGGACTGAAGCTGATTGGCAAGCAGCTGTGGACGAAGCAAACAGAAACAACAACACGACGGATGACAATCCGATTCAAGGCGAGGTGGTTGGACTCAAGGTCTCGGACATTCATGCATTGGCAGTAGTTGCGAATTCGCTAATGGCTGAATTGCGTACACTTGAAACTTCGGAGGTTTTTCAGAGGCTCGGCATTTCAGGTAAACCGAACGTAAGCGTCCGGTGAACACCGTCTCGACGACACGGTAGCGCGGCGCGACGATACTGCCCCGGAGAGGGCACAACCCATTTGTGTCCACAAGCAGTTCATGGACACAAACCCACTCAATGCGATTCGCCCTGGCAGTGTCCGGGGTCCTTACCGCCGCCACAGCCTCGCGTTCAAGCGCGCGGTGGTCGAACTGGCCCTGCAGCCGGGCGCATCGGTTGCCCGCATTGCACGCGAGCACGACCTGAACACCAACCGGTGTTCGGGTGGCGCCGCGCTTACCAGGATGGCCTGCTCGGTGAGTCGGGATCCCCGGCCCTGCTGCCGGTGGAGATCATGTCTGCACCGCTCGCCGAGACGGCGGATGGCGAACCGACTGCGCGTGCGCAAACGGGTGACGGTGTGCTGGTGATCGAATCCCGTCACGGACGCCTGCGCGTGCAGGGGCGCGCAGACGCCATGACGCTGCGCCTCGTGCTGGAGCAACTGCTGCGATGATCGCGCTGCCGGCGGGTACGCGCGTCTGGCTGGCCGCCGGCGCGACGGATATGCGCCGCGGCTTCGATGGCCTGGCTGCCCTGGGTGCAGACACAGCTACTCGCGGATCCGTTCTCCGGACAGCTGTTTGTCTTCCGCGGTCGCCGCGGTGATCGCCTCAAGGTGCTGTGGTGGGACGGTGACGGGATGTGCTTGTTCGCCAAGCGGCTGGAGCGTGGCCACTTCGTCTGGCCGCAGACCCGCGAAGGCAAGGTCGCGCTCTCGCCGGCGCAGCTCTCGATGTTGCTCGAAGGCATCGATTGGCGCCGACCGGTGCGCACCGCACCGACGCTCGCCGTGTAAATTCACCACGCCTTTTGCCGCGAGTTCTGCGCGCATTGATTAAAATGCCCGCATGACGCGCGCTGCTGAAAACCACGCCGATGACACCGCCACGCTCAAGGCGGTCATTGCCTCGCAGCGCAGCGAGATCGAGCACCTGAAGCTGGTCGTTGCCAAGCTCCAGCGCCTGCAATTCGGTCGACGCGCGGAGCGCCTCGACGTCAGTATCGATCAATTGAACCTGCTGGCCGACGCGCCATCGAGTGCGGGCACAGCGCCTGCCTTGCCGAGTCTGGAGGCGCCGCGCTCCGAGCGTCGAAAGCCGGTACGCAAACCGCTTCCCGTCCACCTGCCGCGCGAGACGCTGGTACACACCGGCACTGACAGCTGCTGCCCGGACTGCGGTGGTCGCCTGCGCCAGATCGGGGAAGACGTCGCCGAGATGCTCGAGTACGTGCCGGCGCGCTTCAAGGTCATCCGCCATGTGCGTCCGAAGCTGGCCTGTGGTCGCTGCGACACGATCGTGCAGGCCGCTGCCCCGCAGCGCCCGATCGCGCGCGGCATGGCCGGGCCGGGTCTGCTGGCGCATGTGCTGGTCTCGAAGTACTGCGACCATCTGCCGCTCTATCGTCAGAGCGCGATCTACGCGCGCGAGGAAGTCGATCTGCCACGCTCGACACTGGCCGGCTGGGTGGGCGAGAGCGCGGCGCTGCTGCAACCACTGGTGGAGGCGATCCGGCGCCACGTGCTCGCGGGTGCGACGCTGCACGCCGATGACACGCCGGTGCCGGTGCTCGAGCCCGGCCGCGGCCGCACGAAGACGGCACGACTCTGGACGTACGTGCGCGATGAGCGCCCGGCACGAGGCGAGGCAGCACCGGCGGTGTGGTTCGCGTATTCGCCGGATCGCAAGGGCGTGCATCCGCAGCAACACCTGAAGACCTTCCGCGGCACGCTGCACGCCGACGGCTACGCCGGGTTCGGCCAGTTGTTCCTGAGCCAGGAGATCACCGAGTCCGCGTGCTGGGCGCATGCGCGGCGCAAGCTCTACGAGGTACACCAGGCGCAGGGCAGTCCGTTGGCCGCGACCGCGCTGACCCACATCAGCGCGTTGTATGCGATCGAGGCCGAGATCCGTGGTCGCCCACCCGATCAGCGTCGCGCGGTCCGTCAGGCACGTGCCGCACCGCTGCTCGGCGCCTTGCGCGAGTGGCTGGAGCACAGCCTCGAACAAGTGTCGCGCAAATCCGGGCTCGCCGAGGCGGTGCGTTACGCCTTGGGGCGCTGGCCGGCGTTGACGCGATACTGCGACGACGGTCGGCTCGAGATCGACAACAACGCCGCCGAGCGGGCATTGCGCCCGGTGGCTCTCGGGCGCAAGAACTACCTCTTTGCCGGCTCGGACCCGGGCGGCGATCGTGCGGCTGCGATGTACACGCTGCTGGGCACGGCGAAGCTCAATGGTCTCGACCCCGAGGCGTATCTGCGCCATGTGCTGGCACGCATTGCCGAGCACCCGATCAACCGTATCGACGCGCTGTTGCCGTGGAACGTTGTCGAGCAACTCGTCGAACCAGAGCGGATAGCCGCATGAGCAAGAAACCTGCTGCGCTGCCCTGGCCAAACCTGCAGGCGCTCATCGACGATCACGGATCCTTCGTCGTCGGTTACGTATCACCGATACCGTGCGCCGCCATCGCCAGCGACCAGCACAACATGCTTGCTGCCCTGGTGCGCCGTCGAGGGGAGGCGCTGACCGAATTGCTCGGGCGGCTGGAAGCCGCTGTCGCAAAGGCGTATGACGAGCAAATCTACACCGACGAGATCAACGGATAAGCCGCCGACAACCCGGTGCTCACCGGACGCTTACAACCGAACGAGGTGGAGGCCCAAATTGTCGTGGCAGCAATCGCTGAGACTCTGTATCCAATTCAGTTAGCTAGTGTCACCTACAACGCATATGAATTGGCGTCAATAGTTGCGAGCATCCCCCTGCAGGCGTCAATTGGTGCTGCGCTCGGTATTCTAGGCATAGCGGGGGAAGTCGCCTCCGCGGTGTCTGATGTCGCTGGTATGCTCAGTTTGATTAAGGACACGCACGGGATGTTGGTTCGGGATGGTGAAGAAGACGGCTATTCGATAGCCTGCAATGCTCAAGCGGACTGCATCGCCATCACTCCGAGTGGAGTCGGCAACGTTAGTGACATTCGGTTGGATAAAGTTGAAGGGGTTGGTCGATGAGACGACTAAATTCGCTGACAGGAATACCCTTGCTTGTGTTGCTGATAACCACAATTCATGGATTTCCGGCTCTCGCTGCGGCGGATCATGCGGCTGATTTTCGGGCGGGATATTTCTTCATAGATGTGTTTGGCTGCCTGTTCCCGATGAATGACGATTACGTATTGAAAGTAACTACCGGGGAGTCCTATTTTTTTTGGAACAGAAATTACGCATTAGGTTCTCCCCCGTCAGACATCAAGCGAATTAGTATCGAGAGCGCCGAGAATGTTGAAGAATTAATTGCTAAACATGGCCTCCAACTCATAACCAACTACGGAACTATAAAGCATTACTCGATATTCCGAGATACGGATTTTGTTCAGCATATTGTCCACGATGGCAAGTATCAAATTACGATCATGAATGAATCATCGAATGAAGTGGGCAAAAAAATTCAATATTGCATCGAAAATCCTACGGAAAAACTGATTGATTCACGCCAGCGCGACTAGGGGTGAACGACCCTTGCCTAAAGGCGAGGGCTTCGTATTACGGCTCAAGCCGGTAATGGTCGGCCATACGGCCGA
Organism: Gammaproteobacteria bacterium; assembly: GCA_016718385.1. Lineage (GTDB taxonomy): Bacteria > Pseudomonadota > Gammaproteobacteria > Pseudomonadales > UBA5518 > UBA5518. The sequence continues at coordinate 379,376 of JADKDK010000001.1, read as the reverse complement.
CACCCAAGATCCGACCACATGGGAATTATCATCCAGTGATTCGGGTTTCTGGTTCCCAATGTACTTATTCCAGGCCGCGTCCGTTACTTTCCCGCGTCGCCCCCCAATACAAGACACCCGCACCCACAAGTGATGCACCGGTCCGTGTTGAATATCGCCGGCGGGCTTGCCGTGTGACCAAAACAGGATGGAAACTATGTGGATCGGCGGCCGACATTCCCGGATGCGGCAGCCTGTGATTTTACGAATCTGGATGTTGGCTGAAACCCTGCGATCAGCGCCGGCATTTCGAGCGACTACCCGGCCACGCCCCGCGGCGCCTCACCCGACAGCCTTCAGTGATGGGCGAGGACGCAGCGTATCGAGGTGGTCATTCCACCGCTGCAACCACTCTCCCGCTTCGGCCTCATAGCTGTGCTGGTCGTAGACACCGACGATTCCGTCCGCTGAATGACCGAGGATTGCTTCGGCGATCGGGCGCGGGCACCCGAGCCGTGCCAGCGCAGTCCGGACCGTTCGTCTCAGATCGTGCGGTGTCCACGGATCCATGGCGGGAAGCTCGCCGTCCCGGCGCATCCGCCACATCGTCTCGGTCAAGGTCTTCTGCTCGATATGACCGCCCGTCTTGGGAGACGGGCACAACCACTTGCCAGGGGCAATCTCGAACAACGCGCTCGCCCAACGCTGCGTCTGCTTCGAGAGTCTGATCACCCGCGGCGCATCGGTCTTGGTGCGGGGCAGCGACCATATGCCCCGCTCGAGGTCGAAATGCGACCACTGCGCAGCGATGGCCTCCCCCGTACGGCAGCCGGTCTCGAGCGTCAGTCTCAGCGCCACACGCTGGTTCTGACTGAACCCCGACTGCGGCAACCACTGCAACAACAATTCGAGTTCCGGGTCCGTCAGGAACCTGCTGCGGCGCTTTGCAGTGAGGCGCGCTCCACCACGGATGAGCAGGCGCCGTGCCATGGCGGCCGGGTCCGCATGGTCTAGCGGCACTCGCCGCCGAACCATCGCGGATTCGATGGCGGCACTCAATTCACGCAGCATGACCCCGCACTGGGCTTCGTGGCCCGCATCCAGTTCGCGGTGCGCTAGGTCGAGGCACTGGTCGACGGTCAATTCGGATGCCGGCGTCGCGCCGACATGGTCTACCACGCATCGGGACAGCACGCGCGTCGCCTCCGCTGCGGCCTTGGGGCTTCGCCTCTTCTCGACGATTGCCAGGTAGTCCTTGACCAGCGTGGCGACGGTGTACGCCTCGGCGGCAGGCGCATCCGGCGGGGGCAGGTAGACCGGCTTCCGCAGGTGCTCCGGCAGTTCGGGTACATGTCCGGCCCGGCGCTGCGCCTTCAGGCCAGCAAAGGCCACTCGGGCTTCCGCCAGGCTCATCCGCGAACCGTAGCCTACGTGCAGGGCCTTCTGCCTGCCCGTGGCCGGGTCGGCAAAGCGATACCAGTACCGGTGATCGCCCTTGGTGCGCGTGACGCGCAAGCCCCGGTTTTCCCCGGTGTCGGCCAGTTCGTCGCCCACCTTCATACGCGAAACGGCAAGGGCCGTAAGCGGGCGTGTAGACTTGTCAGCTGCCATTCGTGGCTCCTGGAGGGCATCAGTGGCGAAGCCGTCGGCAGGCTGATTGACCTACCGTATCGCGTGATCGATTTCACCTACGCTTTCGTGTTTCGCATTGCTGTTTCACCTACGGTTTAGTCTACGCTTATTCTGCGCACCACAACAGACTGCGATGGATCAAGTCGGACAAAAACTCAACCACGAAAATATCGTAACATATTGAATATTCGAGACTATTTTGGAAATAATCGCAGTGAAATCAGCAGCTTCTGAACCCATTCACACACCTATGATGCAGCAGTACCTGCGCATCAAGTCGCAGCACCCGAACGAGCTCTTGTTCTACCGGATGGGCGATTTCTACGAGCTCTTCCACGACGACGCCAGGCGTGCCGCCGCGCTGCTCGATATCACGCTCACCAGCCGCGGCGCCTCGGCCGGCGTGCCGATCCCGATGGCCGGCGTGCCCTACCACTCGGTCGAGGGCTACCTCGCGCGGCTGGTGCGCGCCGGCGTCTCGGTGGCCATCTGCGAGCAGATCGGCGACCCGGCGACGAGCAAGGGGCCGGTCGAGCGCGAGGTCACGCGCATCGTGACCCCCGGCACGCTCACCGACGAGTCGCTGCTCGACGCCGCGCGCGACAACCTGCTGGTCGCGGTCGCCGAATCCGGCTCGCGTTTCGGCATCAGTTCGCTCGACCTCTCCAGCGGGCGCTTCCAGGTGCTCGAGGTCGACGGCGAGGAAGCGCTCGCGGCGGAACTGCGGCGCCTGCAGCCGGCGGAACTGCTGGCCGCCGAGGGCACCGCGCGCCATCCCGCGCTGGCGAGCATCAACGGGCTTCGCACCCGCGCCCCCTGGGAATTCGACGTGCGCAGCGCCACAGAACTGCTGAACGCGCAGTTCGGCACGCACGACCTGGTCGGCTTCGGCTGTGCGCACATGGAGCCCGGTATCGCGGCCGCCGGCTGCCTGCTGCGCTACGCGCGCGAGACGCAGCGCGGCGAGTTGCCGCACGTGAGCGCGCTGGTGCCCGATTCGCGCGAGGACGCGGTGGCGCTGGACGCCGCCTCGCTGCGCAACCTGGAGATAGACACCAACTTCACCGGCGGCGACGAATACACGCTGGCCTGGGTGCTGGACACCACCAAGACCGCGATGGGCAGCCGCTGGCTCAGGCGCTGGCTGCGCCGGCCGCTGCGCCGACTGGAGGAGCTCGAGGCGCGCCAGGGCGCGATCGCCGAACTCGTCGACGACGCGCGCTACCTCGCGCCGCGCGAGGCGCTGGCGGTGGTCGGCGACATCGAACGCATCCTGGCGCGCGTGGCGTTGCGCTCGGCGCGCCCGCGCGATCTCAGCCGCCTCGGCGCCGCGCTCGAGAGCCTGCCCACGCTGCACGCCGCCTGCGCGGCGCTCGAGGCACCACTCAGCCGGCAACTGCTCGCGGCAGTGAGCGAGTTCCCGCAGCTCGCGGTGATGCTCAAGTGCGCGCTGGTCGAAAACCCGCCGGTGGTGGTGCGCGAGGGCGGCGTGATCGCGCCCGGCTACGACACCGAGCTCGACGAGTTGCGCCTGCTCAGCACCGGGGCGCACGACTTCCTGGTGGCGCTGGAGGCGCGCGAGCGCGAACGCACCGGGCTGCCGAACCTGCACGTGGGCTACAACCGGGTGCACGGCTACTACATAGAGATCAGCCGCGCCCAGTCGGTCAACGCGCCGGCGGACTACATCCGTCGCCAGACGCTGAAGAACGCCGAGCGCTACATCACGCCGGAACTCAAGGCCTTCGAGGACAAGGCGCTGAGCGCGAAGGCGCGCGCGCTGGCGCGCGAGCGCTGGCTCTACGAGCAACTGCTGGACGCGCTGAACGCGGAACTCGGCCCGCTGCAGCGCAGCGCCGCCGCCCTCGCCGAGCTGGACGTGCTCGCGACGCTGGCCGAACGCGCGGCCGAACTGGACTACTGCCGCCCGCGGCTGGTCGCCGAACCGCAGCTCAGCATCACGGCCGGGCGCCACCCGGTGGTGGAACGCGTCTCGAGCGATCCGTTCATCGCCAACGACCTCGAGCTCGACGACCGGCGGCGCATGCTGATCATCACCGGGCCGAACATGGGCGGCAAATCGACCTACATGCGCCAGGTCGCGCTGATCGTGCTGCTGGCGCACATCGGCAGTTTCGTGCCCGCCGCGGCCGCCGAGATCCCGCTGGTCGACCGCATCTTCACGCGCATCGGCTCATCGGACGACCTCGCGGGCGGACGCTCCACCTTCATGGTCGAGATGGCGGAGACCGCGACCATCCTGCACAACGCCACCGAGCGCAGCCTGGTGCTGATGGACGAGATCGGGCGCGGCACCGGCACCTTCGACGGGCTGTCGCTGGCGTGGGCAGCCGCCGCGCGGCTCGCGAGCCGGCAGCGCGCCTACACCCTGTTCGCCACGCATTACTTCGAGCTCACCGCGCTGCCCGAGGTGGTGGAGGGGGTCGCCAACGTACACCTCGACGCCACCGAGTACGCTGACCGCATCGTGTTCCTGCATTCGGTACGCCCCGGTCCGGCCAGCCGCAGCTACGGCCTGCAGGTGGCCGCGCTGGCCGGCGTGCCCCAGGCCGTGATCGCCGAGGCCCGGCGCAAGCTCCAGGAGCTGGAGTCGCCCCACGCGCTGGCACCCGTGGCGAAGGCCTGCGGCGCACCCGCCCAGGGCCAGTTGCTGTTCGACGCCGATCCGCGCCGTGACGCGCTGCTCGAGCGCCTGCGCGCGCTCGATCCCGATGCACTCAGCCCACGCGAGGCGCACGCGCTGCTCTGCGAACTGCACGGTGCGGCACGCGAAATTTACTGAAAATTCATCGAAATGCGCGTCTGACAGCACCCGGGGCCGCATGCTAGACTGCGCGCGCTTTTCCAGCCCGTTTCAACCGACAGCAAGAGGCCGCGCGACATGACTTTCGTCGTTGGAGAGAACTGCATCAACTGCAAGCACACCGACTGCGTGGAAGTGTGCCCGGTGGACTGCTTCTACGAAGGCCCCAATTTCCTCGTGATCCATCCCGACGAGTGCATCGACTGCGCGCTGTGCGAACCCGAATGCCCGGTGGACGCGATCTTCTCCGAGGATGAGTTGCCCGCCGACCAGCAGGTGTTCCTGGAACTGAATGCCGAACTGGCGCAGGTGTGGCCGAACATCACCGAGATGAAGGAAAAGCTCGCTGATGCCGAGAAGTGGAATGGCGTGCCCGACAAGCTGCAGCACCTGCAGCGCTGATCTCCGCCTTGATCTCCCTCCCGGGTTCGAGAGGGACGTACCCGCAAACGCGCCATTTATTCTGCCCGGGCCCTGAGCGACGGGGCTCACGACCTTCAACGGGCATGGCCCGGTTCGCCGTCGCCCGTGGGTCGGCATTCATGCCGACATGTGCCTGCCCGAATGCTGCTGTCGCCATGAATGGCGACCCACATCGGGGCGCGACGGGACTCAGCTGAAAACGGCGTCGCCCGTGAGCCCCTGGCGCTCGAGGATCTCGCGCAGGCGGCGCAGCGCCTCGACCTGGATCTGGCGCACGCGCTCGCGCGTGAGCCCGATCTCGCGGCCCACTTCCTCCAGCGTCGCACCTTCGTAGCCGGCGAGCCCGAAGCGACGCGCGATCACCTCGCGCTGCTTGTCGCTCAGTTCCTCCAGCCATGCCGCGATGCTCTCGCGCATGTCCTCGTCCTGCAGCAGTTCGGCCGGGTCCGACACCTGCGTGTCGGCGATCGTATCGAGCAGCGAGCGGTCCGAATCGGGGCCGAGCGGCACGTCGACCGAGGTCACGCGCTCGTTCAGGCCTAGCATGCGCTTGACGTCCTCGACCGGCTTGTCGACGAGTTCGGCGATCTCCTCGGCCGTGGGCTCGTGATCGAGCTTCTGCGTGAGCTCGCGCGCCGCGCGCAGATAGACGTTCAGCTCCTTCACCACGTGGATCGGCAGGCGGATGGTGCGCGTCTGGTTCATGATGGCGCGCTCGATGGTCTGGCGGATCCACCAGGTCGCGTAGGTCGAGAAGCGGAAGCCGCGCTCGGGATCGAACTTCTCCACCGCGCGGATCAGGCCGAGGTTGCCCTCCTCGATCAGGTCGAGCAGCGACAGGCCGCGGTTGAGGTAGCGGCGCGAGATCTTCACGACGAGGCGCAGGTTGCTCTCGATCATGCGCTTGCGCCCGGCCTCGTCGCCCTTCAGCGCGAGGCGCGCGTAATGGCGCTCCTCCTCGGCCGTCAGCAGCGGCGAGAAGCCGATCTCGCTCAGGTACATCTGGGTCGCATCGAGCGTGCGCTGCACGCCCGATGCCTCGCGCCGGGCCGCGATGAACTCGTCCTCGCGCTCGTCCGCATCGACGGCATCGAGGCCCTCGGCCTCATCCGCCAGATCGGCGCCGAACTCTGCCTCGGCCGCGATGAGGGCTTCGTCTTCGAACTGTACGCTTGCCTCTAGTCCCATTGCCTTGTCCCCTTGCTGTGATTTTCTGTGTCGCCGGCTCATCTTCTGGGCAGTACCTGCAACGGATCGACCGGATTGCCCTGCTTTCGCACCTCGAAGTGCAGCTTCGTCCGGTCAGTGCCGCTGTCGCCCATCTCCGCGATCTGCTGCCCGCCCTTGACCACATCGCCTTCCTTGACCAGCAACTTGCTGTTGTGGGCATATGCGCTCAGAAACAGCGCATCGTGCTTCACGATCAACAGGTTGCCGTACCCGCGCACTCCATTGCCCGCGTAGACCACCGTGCCACCCTTGGCCGCAAGCACCGGATCCCCGGTATTGCCTGCAAGATCTATACCCTTGTGCGGTTGCGCCGTGTTCGCATAGCCGAGCACCAGCTTGCCCGCGCCCGGCCATTGCCAGCCGCCGGGACTCGGCGGCGGGAGCGGGGGCGGCGCAACGGGCGCAGCGGCGGCGACCCGGGGCGGTGCGGATTGCGTCGGCTGCGCCGGCGCGACCACCGGCGGCTGCGCCCGGGGCGTCGCCGCGGCGCCGCCCTGCATGAGCGGCGCGTCCGCATCCGGCGCAGCCTGAGCACGCACGGGCCCGGGGGCCGGCACGTCCGGGTCCATGCCCAGCGTGACCGGCACGCTCGAGGCGCTCAGCTTCAGCTGCTGGTCGGGATAGATGGTGTACGGTGACGCGATGCGGTTCAGCGAGGCCAGCGTCTGCCAGTCCGTCCCCGCCGCAAAGGCAATCGAATGCAGGGTATCGCCCGGTTTCACCGTGTAGGTGTTCACCCCCGGATGCGCTGCGGCGGCGCGGGAAACCGGTGCCCGGGCGCCCGGTTCGGGCAGGTCCGAGTAATAGGGACGGCTTGCGCAGCCGGCCAGCCCCGCCAGGAGGCAGGTCGCGATCACAACTGTTGTCGAGGGAGACCGGATCATTCATCTCTGCAGCTAGTGTGTCCCGGGCGTAATCATGCAAATCGCCCCTCGTTTAGTCTGTTGCGCGCTTTAAGTGCGCGTTCTGTTTAACAAACCGGTTTATCGATATGATTTTATTGAGGTTTAGATGGGCCAAATTTGCGCCCGAAACATTTCGTTGTCAATAATATTCGTCGCGAACACCGGTAATTTTTCACAAGCGACTGGAAAAGCTGGCAGAGCGACCCCAAGCCCCCGCACGCTAAAACCTTGTGAAACAACGGGAAAATCGCGATTCACCCGGGAATCCGGCGGATGCGGCATTGCAGCCTCGAGCGCTGGTCGCGCCCGCGGCCGACGCCCTCAGCGCACCATGCCGCTCAACAAGGGAACGAAACGCGCCGGTTCGACCTCGCGCACCTCGAAACCCGTCTCGGTGCGGGTCACCACGCTCAACTGCTGCCTGCGGTCGTCGCCGACCGGAATCACCAGGCGCCCGCCCACGCGCAGTTGTTCGACCAGCTCCTGCGGCACCGCGCGCGGCGCAGCCGTGGTGAGAATGCCGTCGAAGGGCGCCTTGGCGGCCCAGCCCCCGAAACCGTCGCCGTGGCGCAGCGTGACGTTGTGCAGCTTGAGTTCGCGCAGCCGCAGACGCGCGCGCTCCTGCAGCGGCCGGATGCGCTCGATGGAGTACACCTCCTCGACCAGCTGCGCCAGCACCGCGGTCTGGTAGCCCGAGCCGGTCCCGACCTCCAGCACCCGCTTCATGCCGCCGCCGGCGAGCAGCAGCGCGGTCATGCGGGCGACGGTATACGGCTGCGACAGCGTCTGGTTGAAGCCGATCGGCAGCGAGGCGTCCTCGTAGGCGCGGTGAGCCAGCGCCTCGTCGAGGAACAGGTGGCGCGGCGTGGTGCGCATCACCTCGAGCACGCGGATGTCCGTGATGCCCTGCTCGAACAGCCGCTCGACCAGGCGCGCGCGTGTGCGCTGCGAGGTCATACCGATGCCGTTGACGTTGGGCCTCACGCGCCGCGCTCCCCGGATCGCAGCGGCTCGAGCAGCACCACCGCATGGGCGGCGATGCCCTCGCGCCGGCCCGTGAAGCCCAGCCCCTCGGTCGTGGTGGCCTTCACGTTCACCTGGTGCACGCCGGCACCGAGATCGGCGGCGATATTGGTGCGCATCGCCCCGACATGGGGTGCGACACGCGGTCGCTCCGCGACGATGGTGATGTCGGCATTGCCCAGCCGGTAACCCTCGCGCAACACCAGCGTCATGCAGGCGCGCAGCAGTTCGCGGCTGTCGGCGCCCTTGAAGCGCGGCTCGGAGTCGGGGAAATGCCTGCCGATGTCGCCCGCGGCGATGGCACCGAGCAGGGCATCGCACAGCGCGTGCAGCGCCACGTCGCCGTCCGAATGCGCGACGAGCCCGTGCGTGTGCGCGATGCGCACGCCACCGAGCACCACCGCCTCGCCCGGCCCGAAGCGGTGCACGTCATAGCCGTGCCCGATCCTCATGCCGGTTTCCCGCGACGGCGCGAAAGATAGTAGTCCGCCAGTTCCATGTCGTCCGCGACCGTCACCTTGATGTTGTCGGCACTTCCCCTCAGCAGCCGCGGCGCAAGCCCGAGGCGTTCCACCGCCATGGCCTCGTCGGTGATCGTCACGCCACTCGCGCGCGCCTCGCGCAGCGCCCGTTCCAGCACCGCGAAGCGGAACACCTGCGGTGTCTGCGCGAGCCACAGCGCGGCTCGATCCACCGTCTCGCGCACACGCTGCGCGCCATCGGCGCGCTTCAGCGTGTCAACCACCGGCAGGGCCAGCAGGCCGCCCACCTCGTCCCCGTCCAGTTCATCGATCATCGAGCGGATGCGCTCCGGCCTCACGCAGGGACGCGCCATGTCGTGCACCAGCACCCAGTCGCCGGGCGCGGGGCGTTGCGAGAAGCCGCCCAGCGCATTCAGCACCGAGGCCGCGCGCTCGTCGCCGCCGCGCACGGTGCGCACGCGCGCCCGTAACGCCTCGGGCAGCGTGAGCCACAGGGCATCATCGGGCGCAACCGCCACCACGATCTCATGGATGCATCCGGCCGCCAGCAGGGCGTCGAGCGTGTGCTCGGCAAGCCGGGCGCCGGCAATCTCGAGGTATTGCTTGGGGACGGAAGAACCCATCCGCGAACCGCTGCCCGCGGCAGGCACGGCGGCCCACACCAGCGCCCGCGTGCCGCAGGCGCCGCGGTGCCCCTCCCGCTCCACGCCCACCACTCAGCGCTTGATCAGCACGTAGAAGGTCTCGCCCTGGCGCACCAGCCCGAGCTCCTCGCGCGCCATCTCCTCGACGCTGTCCAGCCCGTTCTTCAGCTCCGCGACTTCCACCTCGAGACGGCGGTTGCGCTCGCGCAATTCCTCATTGGCGCCCGCGAAGGCGGCAATCTGCCGCTTCAGCGCCACGACCTCGGCCACGCTGCCCTGCCCGGTCCACAGCATCGCCTGCAGCACGAGCAGCAGCAACCCGAGACCCGCGCAGACCCAGTTCCAGGAAATCATGCGCTGATTCTAGCCGAGCATCGTGGCGTTGCCGAAGCCGTGACCGTGGCGCGCCTCAGCCTCGGCTCAGTTCCGCGCGGCCGCGATACGGCGCCTGCCCGCGCAACTGCGCCTCGATGCGCAGCAGGCGGTTGTACTTGGCCACGCGGTCCGAGCGGCACAGCGAGCCGGTCTTGATCTGGCCTGCCGCGGTACCCACGGCGAGGTCGGCGATGGTGGTGTCCTCGGTCTCGCCGGAGCGGTGCGAAATCACCGCGGTGTAGCCGGCCTTGCGCGCCATCGCGATGGCGTCCAGCGTCTCGCTGAGACTGCCGATCTGGTTGAACTTGATCAGGATCGAGTTGGCGATACCGCGCTCGATGCCGGTCGCGAGGATCTTCGTGTTGGTCACGAACAGGTCGTCGCCGACCAGCTGCACGCGGCTTCCCGCCACGCGGGTGAGCTCGGCCCAGCCGTCCCAGTCGCTCTCGTCCATGCCGTCCTCGATCGAGAGGATCGGGTAGCGCTTGGCGAGCGCGTCGAGGTAGGCCGCGAAACCGACTGCGTCGAACTCCTTGCCCTCGCCCGCGAGCTGGTAGCGCCCGTCGCGGTAGAACTCCGAGGCCGCGCAGTCGAGTGCCAGCGTGACGTCGTGGCCCATGCGGTACCCGGCCATCTCCGTCGCGGCGAGAATCGCCTCGATCGCGGCCTCGTTCGAGGGCAGGTTCGGCGCGAAACCGCCCTCGTCGCCCACCGAGGTGCTGAGCCCGCGCCCGTGCAGCACCTTCTTCAGCGCATGGAAGATCTCCGCGCCGCAGCGCAACGCCTCGGCGAAGCTGGTCGCGCCCACCGGCTGCACCATGAACTCCTGGATGTCGACATTGTTGTCGGCATGCTCGCCGCCGTTGATGATGTTCATCATCGGCAACGGCATGGAGTACTTGCCCGGCGTGCCGTTGAGCTCGGCGATGTGCGCGTAGAGTGGCAGTTTCGCCGCGCTGGCCGCGGCCTTCGCGACGGCCAGCGACGCCGCGAGGATCGCGTTGGCGCCGAGGCGCGACTTGTTCTCGGTGCCGTCGGATTCGATCATCAGCCGGTCGATCGTGCGCTGGTCGGCCGCTTCGCGCCCGCGCAGCAGCCCCGCGATCTCGCCGTTGATTGCGCCCACGGCCTTCAGCACGCCCTTGCCGTTGTAGCGCGCGGCATCGCCGTCGCGCAGTTCCAGCGCCTCGCGCGAGCCCGTCGAGGCCCCCGAGGGCGCGCAGGCGGTGCCCGTCGCACCGCAGGAAAGACGCACGCTGGCCTCCACCGTGGGGTTGCCGCGCGAATCCAGAATCTCGATCGCAGTCACTTCGGTGATTGCAGACATGACCCATCCATCTCCTGTAGCGATAATCGATTCGTTGTTGTCGCCCGGGGGGCGCGCGCCTCAGCTGATCTCCAGAGCCGGCAGGCTCTTCACCAGCTCGTCCATGGCCTTCATCTGCGCCAGGAACTCGCCGAGGCGATCCAGCGGCAGCGCGCAGGGACCGTCGCACTTCGCCCGGTCGGGATCGGGATGCGCCTCCAGGAAAAGCCCCGCGATGCCCTGCGACATGCCGGCCTTGCCGAGCTCGACCACCTGCTGGCGACGGCCGCCCGCCGAATCGGCGCGCCCGCCCGGCATCTGCAGCGCATGCGTGACATCGAAGATCACCGGGTACCCGAAGCGCTTCATGATGCCGAAGCCGAGCATGTCGACCACGAGGTTGTTGTAGCCGAAACAGCTGCCGCGCTCGCACAGCATCAGGCGCGAATTGCCCGCCTCCTCGCACTTGCGCAGGATGTGGCCCATCTCGTGCGGGGCAAGGAACTGCGCCTTCTTGATGTTGATCGCCGCGCCCGTCTTCGCCATCGCGACCACGAGATCGGTCTGGCGCGACAGGAAGGCCGGCAGCTGGATCACGTCGCAGACTTCCGCCACCGGCGCGGCCTGGTGCGGCTCGTGGACGTCGGTGATCACCGGCACGCCGAACGTCTGCTTGATCTCCTGGAAGATCTTCAGCCCCTCGTCCATGCCGGGGCCGCGGAACGAGGTGATCGAGGAGCGGTTGGCCTTGTCGAAGGAGGCCTTGAACACGTAGGGGATCGCGAGCTTCGCGCAGGTCTCGACGTAGGCCTCGGCGACCTGCATCGCGAGCTCGCGCGACTCGAGCACGTTCATGCCGCCGAACAGCACGAACGGCCGGTCGTTGGCGACCTCGATCGCGCCGACGCCGATGACCCTGGCCGCGGCCTCAGTTGCCACGGCCGTGCTCCGCGGCATAGCGCACGGCGGCCTCGACGAAACCGCTGAACAGCGGATGGCCGTCGCGCGGCGTCGAGGTGAACTCGGGGTGGAACTGGCAGGCCACGAACCACGGGTGACCGGGCATCTCGATCACCTCGACCAGCGAATGATCGGCCGACCAGCCCGCCACGCGCAGCCCCGCCTCCTGCAGGCGCGGCAGGAAATTGCCGTTGACTTCGTAGCGGTGACGGTGGCGCTCCATGATCTCGGCGCTGCGGTACATCGCGCGCACGTTCGAGCCCTCCTCGAGGTGGCACAGCTGCGAGCCCAGGCGCATCGTGCCGCCGAGGTCCGAGGACTGGCTGCGTCGCTCGGTGCTGCCGTCGGCGTTCAGCCACTCGGTGATCAGCGCGACCACCGGGTGTTTCGTGGCGGCGTTGAACTCGGTGCTGTTCGCATCCTCCATGCGGGCGACGTTGCGCGCGAACTCGATCACCGCGACCTGCAGGCCGAGACAGATGCCGAGGTACGGAATGCGGTTCTCGCGCGCATAGCGCACCGTCTCGATCTTGCCCTCGATGCCGCGCTCGCCGAAGCCACCAGGCACCAGGATCGCATCGACGCCCTCGAGCACGCCGGTGCCCTCGCGCGAGATCTGCTCGGAGTCGATATAGCGCATCTCGACCCGCGTGCCGGTGTGGATGCCGGCATGCGTGAGCGCCTCGTTCAGCGACTTGTAGGCATCGAGCAGGTCCATGTACTTGCCGACCATCGCGATCGTCGCGTGACGCCGCGCGTGCAGCTTGCCGTCGATCACGGCCTGCCACTCGTCGAGCTTCGCCGGCGGACAGTCGAGACCGAGTTTCTCGAGCACGATGTCATCGAGCTTCTCGCTGTGCAGCAACAGCGGCAGGCGATAGATCATGTCGACGTCGGGCACCGAGATCACCGCGCGCTCCTGCACGTCGGTGAACAGTGCGATCTTGCGCCGCGAGGCCTCGTCTATGTGCACCTCGGAACGGCACAGCAGGATGTCCGGCTGCAGGCCCATCGCGCGCATTTCCTTCACGGAGTGCTGCGTGGGCTTGGTCTTGGTCTCGCCGGCCGAGCGGATGTAGGGCACCAGCGTGAGGTGGATGAACAGCGCGCGCATGGTGCCCAGCTCGCCGCGCAACTGGCGGCTCGCCTCCAGGAAGGGCTGCGACTCGATGTCGCCAACGGTGCCGCCGATCTCGACCAGCGCCACGTCGAAGCCCTCGGCGCCGGCGAGGATGCGGCGTTTGATCTCGTCGGTGATGTGCGGGATCACCTGCACGGTGCCGCCGAGGTAGTCGCCGCGCCGCTCGCGCCGCAACACCTCCTCGTACACCTTGCCGGTGGTGAAATTGTTGCGGCAGGTCATGCGCGTGCGCACGAAGCGCTCGTAGTGCCCGAGGTCGAGGTCGGTCTCCGAGCCGTCGTCGGTGACGTACACCTCGCCGTGCTGGAACGGGCTCATGGTGCCCGGATCGACATTGATGTAGGGGTCGAGCTTGAGCAGCGTGACGCGCAGGCCGCGCGCCTCGAGGATGGCAGCCAGGGACGCCGACGCGAGCCCCTTGCCCAACGAGGAAACCACACCACCCGTGACGAATATCAAGCGCGTCATGCGTAGCCTTGCAAGTGCCGAATTTGACTGGTCTGGACGCGGAGCGACGCGCCGCGAGGATGGGCGGCAACCTTATCAGAAAGGCCGCCCCACCTCAATCAAACCGCCCCGCCCGCGCCAGCGCGGCCCCGTTCCAGACCGCTTCAGCCGAAGGCGCGGAAGCGCTCGATCAGGTCGCAGACACGCTGCGAATAGCCCCACTCGTTGTCGTACCAGCTCAGGCACTTGAGGAAGCGCCCGCCGCGCACCGCCGTGAAGCCCGCGTCGAAGATCGAGGAATGCGGGTTGCCAATGATGTCCGAGGACACCACGGGCTGCTCGGTGTACTGCAGGATGCCCCTCAGCGCCGGCGATTGCGCGGCGGCTGCCATCGCGGCATGCACCTGCGCCACCGTCACGTCGCGACCGAGCTCCACGAACAGGTCCACCACGGAGCCGTCCGGCACCGGCACGCGCGAGGCGATGCCGTCGAGGCGGCCCTTGAGCTCGGGCAGCACCTTGCCGACGGCGCGCGCCGCACCCGTGGTCGTCGGGATGATGTTCTCGGCGGCGGCACGGCTGCGGCGCCAGTCGCTGTGCGGCACATCGGCGAGCCGCTGGTCATTGGTGTAGGCGTGCACCGTGTTGATCACGCCCTCGACGATGCCGAAGCTCTCGTGCAGCACCTTGGCCACCGGCGCCAGGCAGTTGGTGGTGCAACTGGCGTTCGAGACGATGCGATGCTCGGGCCTGAGCCCCGCGTCGTTGACGCCGAGCACCACGGTGTAATCGATATCGTCCTTGGCCGGCACCGTCAGCACCACGCGCCCGGCACCCGCCGCCAGGTGCTGCGTGAGTTGCTCGCGGGTCTTGAACTTGCCGGTCGCCTCGATCACCACGTCGACGCCGAGTTCCTTCCACGGCAATGCGGCCGGATCCTTGACGCTGAGCATGCGGGTGCGCCCGTGCGCCGTCACCAGGCAGCCGTCCTCGAGCGCGAGCGACCCCTTGAACGGGCCCATCACCGTGTCGTAGCGCAGCAGGTAGAGCAGCGCCGCGTCGTCGAATACGTCATTGATCGCGACGACCTCGACATCGCTGCGCTGGTCGAGGATGCGGAACGCCGAACGACCGATGCGACCGAAACCGTTGATTGCGATTTTCATTCCTCTGTCCTCCTTCAGGCCAATGCCGCGTATGTGCGCACCACGTCGAGCACGCGGCAGGCGTGGCCCAGCGTCTCGTACCAGGCCAGCGTCTTCACCATGCGCGAGCCGGCGCGCTGGGTGCCCTTGGCATCGAACAGCAGCGTCTGGCGGCAGCCGATGACGTCGCAGGAGACGATCGGATCCTCGGCCACTGCGACCAGGCGCGGGCGAGCCGCGGCGCTGGCGCGCATCAGATCGTTGATGGCCTCGGCATCGACCACGTTGCGCAGCACGCAATTCAGGTCGAGCAGCGAACCGCGCTGCACCGGCACGTTCAGCGCGCAGCCCGACAACCTGCCGGCGAAGCGCGGCAACAGCTGCTCGACGCAGGCCGCCGAGGCATTGGCGTTGGGTATGATGTTCTGCGCGGCGGAGCGGCTGCGGCGCTGGTCGCCCTGCGCATAATCCTGCAGCGGCTGGTCGCTGGTATACGCGTGGATGCTGGTCATCGTCGCGTACTCGACACCCGGCCCCCGGTCCAGCGCGTCGAGCAGCAATGCGAGCGCGTTGGTGGTCGGCGAGCCCGCCGACACCACGCGATCCGCTGCCACCGCGTCGCCCTCGTTCAGCCCCGGCACCAGCACGCGATCGGGCGCTTCGGCGAGCGTCGCGTAGACCAGGCGCCGGCCGCCGGCCGCCAGCTGCAGCCCGGCGTGCGCGCGCGAGCGATAGCGGCCGGTCGCATCGATCACGCAATCGACGCCGAAGGCATCCCACGGCACCTCGCCGGGGGCGACCAGCTGCAGCATGCGCGAAGCGAAGCCATCGCCACGCAGGTAATTGCCATCGACACGGCAGGCGAAACCGTCATCGGCACCCGTTTGCAGCAGGTACTGCAGCACCTCGGGCTTGCCGATATCGGCCACCGCGACGATCTCCAGATCAGCGGCCTCGGCGGCCAGGCGGTATATCTGCCGCCCGATCTGGCCCAGGCCCATCAGGCCTATCCTGCATTTCGGTTTCACCGCACTCATGTGTATCGACCTCCGTGAAAATCAGAAACAGGCATCGCCACGGGCGGAGTCGCCCGCAGCGTTGCCGAATGAAACAGGCGAACGGCGTTTCAGTCGATCCGGATCTTGCGCGAGTCGGATTTCCCGACCTTCGGCAGCACCAGTTCGAGCACGCCATCCTTGAACGTGGCCTTCGCGTGGTCGCCCGCGACGTCGCAGGGCAGGGCCAGCGTGCGCTGGAAGCTGCCGCTGGCGATCTCGCGGCGGAAGTAATCGCCCTTCTCTTCCTTGCTCTCCTTGTGCGTTTCGCCGCGGATGGTCACGGTCCGGTCCGTGAGCGAGAGCTGCAGCTCTTCCCTGGTCACGCCGGGTATCTCGGCCCGCACCAGCAGTTCCTGGCCGCGATCGATCACGTCGACCTTGGGCGCGTGCGCCTGGAACGGCCACCCGATCTCGCCGAGGGCCGGGAAACCCATGCGCGACATCAGCCCGCGCGAGAGGCGGTCGAAGAGCACATCCATCTCCTCGAAGGGGCTCAGTGCAGGCGGCGCGGTCGCCTTGACCGGAGCCTTTGCCCTTGTCGCGGCCTTGACGGCCGATCCCTTGCGCTTGTCGCTGGTTTTTCCGGTAGCCATCGTCACATTCCTCCTGTGTCAGCAGTCATTCATCCGGACCGCAGATGCAATGGCGCCATCGTTGGAGCGCACGTCCTCAGCCTCGCGGGACGGCCTCGCGCACGCTATGACCGCCGTTGCCAGCGGTCCATCGTCCTCGTCGAGCTCCACGCCGGCGCCCCTGGGCGAACAGCGCACCACGCAAACGAGGACGCGCCGCGACCCGCCACCCTGCCCCTCCCCGGGATACAACTCGCACTGCACGCGCTGGTGCGCCTGCAGTTCGCCATAGTCGGTCTCGATGAAGAAGCCCCGACGGCTGGCGTTGCGGATCCGCCCCGTCGCCACCGGCAGGCCACGCCGGTAGATGAATGCCCTGATGTCGACCGGCATACGCTGATGATGGCGATGTTCCATGCCACGACCTCCGCGCTGAAACACGAGCCCCCTTTTCTGGCATGGTCATGATCGTCCACACCGGCCGCCATGATGCACGTCAACGATGAACCTTTCTCAGGCAGGAATCCGGCCATAGAGCTCCACCATGGCCCGCAGCCGCCCGGCCAGGGCGGGCGTGAGCTGCTCCTCGCGGAACTGCCAGGTCCAGTTGCCGCGCGCCACGCCCGGCAGGTTCATGCGGTGCTCGCTGCCGAGGCCGAGCAGGTCCTGCAGGGGCAGCACCGCGAGACGGGCGACCGAGGCCAGCGCGCAGCGCACCAGCGGCCACGGCATCGGCTCCAAGGGCACCCCCAGGTATTCCAGCACGCGGGCGCGCGCAGCCTCGTCCAGGCTCGCGAACCAGCCGAGGCTGGTGTCGTTGTCATGCGTGCCGGTGTAGACGACGTTCAACGGCTGGTGGTTGTGCGGCAGGTAGGCGTTGCGCGCATCGCCGTCGAAGGCGAACTGCAGGACCAGCATGCCCGGCAGGCCGAAGCCCTCGCGCAACTGCTCGACTTGCGCCGTGATGATGCCGAGGTTCTCGGCGACCAGGGTGCCGGCACCGCTCTGCTCGAGCAGCGCGGCGAGCAGCGCCTCGCCCGGTGCCGGCTCCCAGTGGCCGTGCACCGCGGAGCCGGCCTCGCGCGGGATATGCCAGCAGGCCTCGAATCCGCGGAAATGATCGATGCGCACGAGGTCGAAGCGCGCGCGCTGCGAGGCAATGCGCCGGCGCCACCAGGCGAAGCCGTCGCGCGCCATCGCTTCCCAGGCGTAATGCGGATTGCCCCAGCGCTGGCCATCGGCGCTGAAATAATCCGGCGGCACCCCGGCCACCGTGAGCGGCTGCCCCTCGGCATCGAGCAGGAAAAGTTCGCGCGCCGACCACACATCGGCACTGTCGTGCGCCACGAAGATCGGCATGTCGCCGAACAGGTGCACGCCATGTGCGGCGGCGTAGCGCCTGAGCGCGCTCCACTGCCGCGCGAACGCGTACTGCTCGAAGCGCAGGGCCGCGATCCGCTGTGCCAGCTCCGCCGCGGCACGCGCCAGCGCCTGCGGCTCGCGCCCGCGCAGCGCCGGCTCCCACTGGAACCACGGCTGCCCGCCGCACATCTCGCGGATAGCGGTGAACAGCGCGTAGTCCTCGAGCCACCCGCTGTCGGCGCGCCAGGCGGCAAACGCGGCGGCCAGCCCGGCATCGCGCGCACAGGTCGCGGCGAAGCGCGCCGCGGCCGCATCGAGCGCCCATTGGCGCTCGCGCGCGCCCGCTCGCACCGCATCCAGTTCGCCGCCGTCGAGCAGGCCGCGGTCGTACAGCCAGTCCAGGCTGATCAGGCGCGGATTGCCGGCGTGGACCGAGGTGGAGTCGTAGGGCGAGAGATCCTCGTGCGTAGGCCCCAGCGGGAGCACCTGCCAGACCGTGCAGCCGGCACCGGCAAGGAACTCGACGAAACGGTAGGCGGCATGACCCAGGTCCCCGCTGCCGAACGGCGAGGGCAGCGAACTCAGGTGCAGCAGCACGCCGGCGCGCCGCGCCGCGAACAGCGAGCCACTCATGCCGGTTCGCCGCCGGTGCGCATCACGCCGCCGCGCTCCGGCGCGCCGGTGCCCCGCGTAAAGCTCTCCGACAGGTACGCCGGCGGCTCGACACCGAGCAACTGGTAGAGGTTGCTGAGATGCAGGCGGAACAGCCGCTCGAAATCGCTCACCGACTGCGCCGGATTGTAGTCGCCGAACCACCAGAACCAGTCCGATCCCTCGCAGGCGGCCAGCTGCATCAGCGCACGTTCGGCGATCCCGGGCTCCAGCGTCCCGGCGCCGACGACACGATCGTAGGCGCGCTTGGCATCGGCCAGCATTTCCCAGCCGCGGTTCTTGTCCGCGTTGCCGACCCAGGTCGACAGGGTGCCGTAGACCCAGCTGCCGGCCTTGAGCGCGCCCAGCTGCGCGCGCCGCGGCTGACGGTCGTCGAGAAAGCTGCTGAAGGTACCGAGCGCGAAGCCCGGGTGGCGCGATAGCTCGCGGTACAGCGCGTCCAGGAAGTAGAAGCCGTTCTCGGGGTAATACTCCCAGGCGTTCTCGCCGTCGAGGATGATCACGATCGCGCAGTCGCGGCAATCCGCGCAGGCCGCCTTGATGTTCTCCATGTGGTGCAGGAGATTCGCGACCGCGTCCTCGGCGTGCCACTCCGAATAGGTGAAGCCGATCAGGTCCGAGAGCCCGTCGTCACGGAAGAAGCAGTCGACCGTGTTCCCGTCGAAGCGGTAGACGCGATGCTGGCAGGCGTGACCGGGGGTATGCGCGTCGACCAGCGCGGCGCCCGCACCCATGCTGTTGCGCAGCACGCTCTCGCCGCTGGCGCTCCAGCGAAAGCCCTCCTCGGCCAGCAGCTCCAGCGTCGCATTGCTCAGCGCTCCCTCCGAAGGCCAGCAACCGGAGGGCGTCATGCCGAAGTGACGCTCGAACACGTCCCTGCCGTGGCGCAGGTGCCAGCGCGCGCGCTCGCGCCCGCCCGGGTAGCCATCGATGAGCGGCAGTTGCGCCTCGGGCTGCGTCTCGGCGCCGGCACGGATATCGAGCAGCAGCGGCAGGATCGGATGCGCGTAGGGACTCATCGCGAGCTCGACGCGCCCGGACTCGGCCAGGCGCCGGTAGCGCGGCACCACCGAGCGCAGCATCTCGAGCAGGATACCGAGCAGTTCGCGGCGGTCGCGCACCGTGAAGCCGTGCGCCTTGTCCTGCAGCTGCTGCACGCGCGGATCCGCGCGTCGCACGGTCTCGGCCATCCAGCCGAGGTGATACCACACGATCAGGTCGACCAGGAACTGGTCGGACAGGTACATCATGGTGCCGGGATGTTCCTGTACCCACTGCGCCGTGGCCGCGAGACGCTTGTAGGCCGGGAAGCGTTCGATGATGCGCTGGCGGTTGGCGCGCAGGCACTGCTTCATCAGCGCGCTGCGCGCGTCGGGCGATACCGGCATCGGCGGCTCGGCGAGCGCGGCGAGCAACGGGTCGCGGATCGCGCTGCCGCGGCCCAGGCAGTCCTCGAGCTGGGCCACGTAGTCGGCGATCTGCTCCAGCAGCACCGGCGCGAAATTCACCACCGCGCGCGCCTCGGGGTGCGCCTCGAGGTGGGCCGCCATATCGACGTAGTCCTTCACCGCGTGCAGGTAGGTCCACGGGAACTGGTACTGCCCGCTGCGCAGGTCACGGTACTCGGGCTGGTGCATATGCCAGCACAGCACGACTTCCATGCGCTGCGCCTCAGCCATAGTGGAGCTCCTGTCCCATCATCTCCGGCGTGACCAGCACGATGCCCCGGGGCGAGACGTGGAAGCGCCGCGCGTCCTCCTCCGGATCGAAACCGATACGCGTGCCCGGCGGAATCACGCAGCGCCTGTCGATCACGGCGCGGCGGATGCGCGATCGCCGGCCGATGTCCACCTCGGGAAAGATCACCGAATCCGCGACCGTGCAGTACGAATGCACACGAACGTTCGAGAACAGCAGCGAGCGCTTGACGCTGGCTCCCGAGACGATGCAGCCACCCGAGACCATCGAGTCCACGGCAGATCCGCGCCGCCCCTCGTCGTCGAACACGAACTTCGCCGGCGGCGACTGCTCCTGGTAGGTCCAGATGGGCCAGTCGTGGTCGTAGAGGTTGAGCTCGGGCGTGACGCCGATCAGCTCCATGTTCGCCTGCCAGAAGGAATCCACCGTGCCCACGTCGCGCCAGTAGGCCTGCGCGCCGGTCTGCGGGTCGCGGAAAGGAAAGGCGAACACGTTGTAGCGCCGGATGAGCGAGGGGATGATGTCGCGGCCGAAATCGTGCGTCGATGCCTCGGCATGGCGGTCGCGCGCCAGCTCGTCGAACAGCATGCGCGAGTTGAAGATGTAGATGCCCATCGAGGCCAGCGCGCGCTCCGGATTGCCGGGCAGCGGCTGCGGATGCTCGGGCTTCTCGGCAAACTCGGTGATGCGCCACTGCGCGTCCACCGCCATGACCCCGAAGGCGCTGGCCTCCTCCCGCGGCACCTCGATGCACCCGACCGTCACGTCGGCACCGTTCTCGGCATGCGCGGCAAGCATGCTGCCGTAATCCATCTTGTAGACGTGATCGCCCGCCAGGATCAGCACGAATTCCGGAGCGTGGCGGTGGATGATGTCGAGATTCTGCAGCACCGCGTTCGCGGTACCCTCGTACCACGAGGTCTCGATGCGCTGCTGCGCCGGCAGCACCTCGACGAACTCGCCGAGCTCCGCGCGCAGGAAACTCCAGCCGTGCTGGATGTGACGGATAAGTGAATGCGATTTGTACTGCGTGAGCACTGCGACCTGGCGGATGCCGGAATTGATGCAGTTGGACAGCGGGAAGTCGATGATGCGGAACTTGCCGCCGAAGGGCACCGCGGGCTTGGCGCGCCAGTCGGTCAGCTGCCTCAGGCGCGAGCCCCGCCCGCCGGCGAGGATCAGCGCCAGCGTGTCGCGCGTGAGCCGGCTCACGAAGCGGGGGGATCGGTTCGGCGTCATGTCGCGCTGCTCCCTGGTCAGGACGGCCCGCATCTTTGCAGACACATCGCGAGCCATTTGTAACGATTGTCATAATCCTATCTAATCATGACACTTTGCAGTATCCGAGCAGTAGCGCCGAATTCCCCGATGCACCGAAGTCCTGACCTGGATCACGCCGCGGCCGATGCCGCGCTGCTCGCGCGCGACGACGTGCGCCGCCTGCTCGCCTCGCGCCTGCACGACCCCTTCACGCTGCTCGGGCGCCACGGTGAGGAGATCCGGCTCTGGCGCCCCTGGGCGGTGGCCGCCTGGGTCGGTGCCGAGCGCGTGCCGGCGCGCCGCGTCGGGACGAGCGGCCTGTTCGTACTGCGCCACGACGGCGCGCCGGGGCCGCATCCCGAGGTGCACTGGCGCGACGTGGCCGGCACCATGCACTGCGACATCGACCCCTACGGTTTCCCGCCTCAACTCGGCGACCTCGACCTGCACCTCTTCGGCGAGGGCCGGCACCGCCACGCCTACCGCATGCTCGGCGCCCACCCGTGCACCGTGGAGGGCGTCGCGGGCACGCGCTTCGCGACCTGGGCCCCGAACGCCGAGCGCGTCAGCGTGGTCGGTGACTTCAACCAGTGGGACGGCCGCTGCCACCCGATGCGCGTGCGCGGCGGCAGCGGGGTCTGGGAACTGTTCCTGCCGGGAGTGGGGCCGGGCGCGCTGTACAAGTTCGAGCTGCGTTCGCGCCACGACGGCTCGCTGCACCTCAAGGCCGACCCCTACGGCCAGCAGTTCGAGCGCCGCCCCTACACCTCCTCGATCGTCGCGGCGCCCCCCGCCCACGCCTGGCAGGACAGCGCCTGGATGGCACGGCGACGCGAATGGGACTGGCTGCACGCGCCGGTGTCGGTCTACGAATTGCACCTGGGCTCGTGGCAGCGGCGCGAGGACGGCGAGTTCCTCGACTACCGCGAGCTCGCGCACCGCGTGGCCGAGCATGCAGTGTGGCTGGGCTTCACGCACATCGAGCTGATGCCGGTCACGGAGCACCCGCTCGACGCCTCCTGGGGCTACCAGGCCACCGGTTACTTCGCGCCGACCAGCCGCTTCGGCAGCCCCGACGATTTCCGCTACTTCGTGGACCACTGCCACCAGCGCGGCATTGGCGTGCTGCTCGACTGGGTGCCGGCGCACTTCCCGCGCGATGCGCACGCGCTGGCGCGCTTCGACGGCACGACGCTCTACGAGCACGCCGACCCCAGGCGCGGCGAGCACCGCGACTGGGGCACGCTGATCTACGATTTCGGCCGCAACGAGGTGCGCAACTTCCTGCTCGCCAGCGCCAACTGCTGGCTGGAGGAATTCCACATCGACGGCCTGCGCGTCGATGCGGTCGCCTCGATGCTCTACCTCGACTACTCGCGCGAGCCCGGCGACTGGACGCCGAACGTGCACGGCGGGCGCGAGAACCTCGAGGCGATGCAGTTCCTGCGCGAACTGAACGAGCTCACGCACGGCGAGCATCCGGGCACGCTGACGATTGCCGAGGAATCCACCGCGTGGCCGCAGGTCACGCGCCCGGTGTGGCTCGGCGGCCTCGGCTTCTCGATGAAATGGAACATGGGCTGGATGCACGACACACTGGGCTACATGGCCCACGACCCGGTGCACCGCGTCTACCACCACCCGGAGCTCACCTTCGGCCTGCTGTACGCGTTCACCGAGAACTTCCTGCTGCCCTTCTCGCACGACGAGGTCGTGCACGGCAAGGGCTCGATGCTCGGCAAGATGCCGGGCGACGACTGGCAGCGCTTCGCGAACCTGCGCCTGCTCTACCTCTATCAGTACACCTATCCGGGCGCCAAGCTGATGTTCATGGGCGGCGAGTTCGCCCAGGGGCGCGAGTGGAGCCACGCGCAGCCCCTCGAATGGGCGGCGCTCGAGGGCGAGCGCGAACGCGGCGTGTTCGCGCTGGTGCGCGACCTGAACCACCTGTACCGCGATCAGTCCGCGCTGCACGGGCACGGTTTCGAGCAACAGGGCTTCGAATGGATCGATTGCCACGACGCCACGCAATCGGTGATCAGCTACCTGCGCCGCGCCGGCGACGAGTGCTGCGTGGTGGTGCTGAACTTCACACCGGTGCCACGCCGGGGCTATCGCATCGGCGTACCCGAGGGCGGCAGCTATCGCGAGCTGCTGAACACCGATTCGCGCTACTACGCCGGCAGCGATCTCGGCAACGGCGCACCGCTGGCGGCCGTCGCCGAACCACTGATGGGGCGCCCGTTCTCGCTCGGCATCACGCTGCCGCCGCTGGCGGGCCTGGTGCTCCAGCGCGAGAGGAGTTGAGGCGATGCGCGTACTGTTCGTCACCTCGGAGGCGCACCCGCTGATGAAGACCGGCGGGCTCGCCGATGTCTCGGCCAGCCTGCCGCGCGCGCTGCAGTCACTGGGCCACCAGGTGACGCTGCTGATGCCGGCCTACCGCGATGCGCTCGCGGCGGCCGGTCCGCTGGGCGTGAAGCTCGCCGCCACGCGCGACGTGGACGGGCACCATGTGCGCCTGCTGCAGACGCGGCTGCCCGGCAGCCGCAACAAGGTGTGGCTGCTCGACTGCCCGGCGCTGTTCGACCGTCCCGGCAACCCTTACCACGATGCCAGCGGCCTCGCCTGGGCCGACAACGCCGAGCGCTTCATGCTGCTGTGCCGCGTGGGTGCGCTGCTCGCCGACGATGCATTCGGACTGGGCTGGCGCCCCGAAGTGGTGCACTGCAACGACTGGCAGAGCGCCCTGGTGCCGTTGCTGCTGCACGCGCGCCACCCGCGGCCGGCGCTGATCTTCACGATCCACAACCTCGCCTACCAGGGCCTCTTCTCCCGCGAGGACTTCGAGCGCCTGGGCATTGCGCCGCATTACTGGCACCCGGATGCACTGGAGTTCCACGGCAGTTGAGCTTCATCAAGGGCGGCATCGTGTTCGCCGACCGCGTGACCACGGTGAGCCCCAGCTACGCGCGGGAGATCCAGAGCGCGGAATTCGGCCAAGGCCTCGACGGTCTGCTGCGCCACCGCGCGCCGGTGCTGAGCGGGATCCTGAACGGCATCGACACGATGGCGTGGAATCCCTCGCGCGACCCGACGCTCGCCCTCAACTACGGCGCGACCACGCTGGCGCGCAAACGACAGAACAAGATCGCGCTGCAGGCAGAAACGGGCCTCGACACCGATCCCGCCGCACCGCTGTTCGCGTTCATCGGCCGCCTCGCCGAGCAGAAGGGTATCGATCTGCTGCTGCAGGCGCTGCCCGTGCTGCTGGAGCACCCCGCGCAGGTCGTGATGCTCGGCAGTGGTGACGCGGCCTACGAGACGGCGATCGCGGCGCTCGCCGATGCGCATCCCGGGCGCTTCGCGCTGCGCATCGGCTACGACGAGGCGCTGGCGCATCGCATCGAAGCCGGTGCCGACATCTTCCTGATGCCCTCGCGCTTCGAGCCGTGCGGGCTCAACCAGATGTACAGCCTGCGCTACGGCACGGTGCCGGTGGTGCGCAACGTCGGTGGTCTCGCCGACACCGTCGTCGACGCCACGGCGCGAACGCTCGCCGAAGGGAGCGCCAACGGCTTCAGCTTCAGCGGCGGCGATGCCGCGGCGCTGATCGGGGCGGCGCGGCGCGCGCTGGCGGCACGGGCCGATGCACCGCTGTGGACACGACTGCAACTCACGGGCATGCGAGGCGATTTCTCGTGGCGCCACAGCGCGCGCGCCTACGAGCAGCTCTACCGCGACGCCATCGCCGAGGCATCTGGCGTGATTCCTGCTGCGTAAAACTGACATTCCTCGTCCGCAACCGCCATAGGGCGGCAGCGGCGCCTATATACTTACCCCGCAATTTCCGAGAGCACCCCGATCCATGGCAGGCAGTCGATTCACCCTGGAAGTCCAGCCCCGCATCCCGGCGCCGCTGGCGCGGCTCGACGAGCTCGCGAACAACCTGGTCTACAGCTGGGACCGGCGCGTGCGCAGCCTGTTCGCGCGCCTGGACCGCGCGCTGTGGGCCGCGTGCGGCTCCAATCCGCGCGTATTCCTGCGCCGCGTGGCGCAGGCCGTCCTCGACGAGGCCGCCGAGGACCGCGCCTACCTCGAGGAGTACCGGCGCGTGCTGAGCGGCTTCGACGCCTACATGGAGCGCGGGCTGCGCCCCGAGTGCGAGCATTTCCTCGATCCCGAGGAGGACCTGGTCGCGTATTTCTGCGCCGAGTTCGGCCTGCACGAGAGCTTCCCGATCTACTCCGGCGGTCTCGGCATCCTCGCCGGCGACCACTGCAAGGCTGCCAGCGACCTCGGCATTCCCTTCGTCGGCGTCGGCCTGCTGTACCACAACGGCTACTTCACCCAGACCATCGACGGCCACGGCAACCAGATCTCGCAGATCGTGCCCTCTGATTTCCGCGACATGCCGATCCAGCCGGTGAACGTCGACGGCGAGCGCCTGCGCATCGACCTCGATTTTCCGGGACGCAGCGTCGGGGTGCACGTCTGGGAGGCGCGCATCGGCCATATCCGTCTCTACCTCCTGGACACCGACGTGCCCGAGAACAGCGAGGCGGACCGTCGCATCACGCGCCAGCTCTACGGCGGCGGTCGCGAGATGCGCCTGGAGCAGGAGATAGTGCTCGGCATCGGCGGCACGCGCGTGCTGCGCCGCCTCGGCCTGAAGCCCACCGCGTGGCACATCAACGAGGGCCACGCGGCCTTCCTGGTGCTGGAGCGCTGCCGCGAGTACGTGCAGCAGGGCCACACCCTGGCAAGCGCGCTGGAGATCGTCGCCGCGGGCACGGTGTTCACCACGCACACCCCGGTGCCTGCCGGACACGATATCTTCGATACCCCGCTGTTCGAGTCCTACTTCCGCGGCTTCGCCGAGAGCCTCGGCGTCTCGATGCACGAACTGCTCGCGCTCGGCAGCGTCCCGGAGCCCAACGGCAGCTTCAACATGACCACGCTGGCACTGAAGGGCTCGCGTTTCCACAACGGCGTCTCGCGCATCCACGGCGAGGTGGCCTCGGTCATGGAGCGCGCGGTGTGGCCGCAGATACCGCCCGAGGAGAACCCGATGACGCACGTCACCAACGGCGTGCACCTGAAGACGTTTCTCGCCAGCGAGTGGTACAACCTGTTCGACATGCGCTTCGACGAGTGGCACGACGAACTGCTCAATGCCGATTACTGGGATCGCATCGAGCAGATCCCCGACTACCAGTTCTGGAGCGTGCGCAAGCAACTCAAGGAATGGCTGCTGCAGGAACTCCACCACCGCGTCGTGCAGCAGTACCGGCGCAACGGCGAGAGCGAGGCGACAATCGCGCGCGTCACGCACCTGATCGCCAAGCCCGACGCCGACACGCTGGTCATCGGCTTCGCGCGGCGCTTCGCCACCTACAAGCGCGCCACGCTGCTGTTCTCCGACCCGGCGCGGCTCGCGCGGCTGCTCAACGATCCCGAGCGTCCCACCGTGATCGTGTTCGCAGGCAAGGCGCACCCCAGCGACGCGCCGGGACAGCACCTGATCAAGGTGATCCACGAGTTTTCCCAGCGCCCCGAGTTCCAGGGGCGCATCATCGTGCTCGAGGGTTACGACATCCGCCTCGCGCGGCAACTGGTATCCGGCGTCGACCTGTGGCTGAACACGCCGGAATACCCGCTAGAGGCGAGCGGGACCTCGGGCCAGAAGGCCGCGATGAACGGCGTGGTGAACCTGAGCGTGCTCGATGGCTGGTGGGGCGAGGGCTTCAACGGCAAGAACGGCTGGGGAATCGTGCCGCGCGAGCCACGGCTCGACATCGAGCAGCGCAACCGCGACGAGGCCAAGGACCTGCTCGACCTGATCGAACACGAGGTGCTGCCGCTCTACTTCTCACGCAACGGCCACGGCTTTTCCTCGGGCTGGGTGGCGCTGGCCAAGGCGTCGATGAAATCCATCATCCCGCGCTTCAACTCGCTGCGCATGGTGATGGACTACGTGACGCGGCTGTACTGCCCGGCGCGCGAACAGCACCGGCGCCTGAGCGCCGACGACGGCGCCGGTGCGCGCGAGCTCGCGCAATGGAAGGCGCGCGTGCGCTCGCGCTGGGCCGGCGTACGCATCGCACTGGAGAACGAGCCGCCCGGCGCGGTACACCACGACGAGGCGGTGCGGTTGCGCGTGCGCGTGGCACT
This sequence comes from Gammaproteobacteria bacterium, assembly GCA_016718385.1. Classification (GTDB taxonomy): domain Bacteria; phylum Pseudomonadota; class Gammaproteobacteria; order Pseudomonadales; family UBA5518; genus UBA5518. The sequence continues at coordinate 352,064 of JADKDK010000001.1, read as the reverse complement.
GAACGGCCTGCAGGCATCGGACGTGGTCGTCGAATGCCTGGTGGATCCGGCACCGGAATCCGAGGGTGCCAGCGCGCAGCGCGTGCAACTGGAGCCGCTGACCGACATCGGCGACGAGCGGATCTTCGCGGCCGATTTCCACGCGCTGAATTCCGGCCTGCAGGAGATGCGCCTGCGCATCTACCCGCACAACTCGCTACTCAGTCACCGCTTCGAGCTCGGGCTCATGCTCTGGCTGTAGGTCCGGAATCATCCGGACATCGCCCGCACGTGGGTCCGGATTTATCCGGACATTGTCCGGCTGAAGCCGGACCTACGGCGCGGCGCGATACATCGCGATGAGTCCCGCCGTCGAGGCGTCGGTGCCGCTGGCGGGCTCGGCGCCGAGCAGCGCCGCGTGCACGCCCTCCCCCAGGCGCTTGCCCAGCTCGACGCCGAACTGGTCGAATGAATTCACGTCCCAGAGATAGCCCTCGGCTGCCGTGCGATGCTCGTAGAGCGCCAGCAGCGCTCCCAGCGTGCGCGGCGTCAGGCGCTGCATCACGATGGTGTTGCTGGGCCGGTTGCCCGGCATCACCAGATGCGGCGCAAGCCGCGCGGCCGCTTCCGCCGTCTTGCCGCGCGCGAGCAGCTCCGCGCGCGATTCCTCCAGCGTACGCCCGATCATCAGCGCCTGGCTCTGCGCGATGCAGTTGGCGACCAGGTGCGCGTGCTGCGCCACGTTCGGGCTGTGGCTCGCGAGCGGCAGGATGAAGTCCACCGGCACGAACTCGGTGCCCTGGTGCAGCATCTGGTGGAACGAATGCTGCCCGTTGGTGCCCGCTGCACCCCAGATCACGCCGGAACTCGCGCGCGGCAACGGCGTGCCGTCGCGCGCGACGGACTTGCCGTTGCTCTCCATGACCAGCTGTTGCAGGAACTCCGGCAACCGCGCAGCGACTGGTCGTAGGGAATCACCGCGTGCGAGGAGGTGCCGTGAAAATTGCGGTACCACACGCCGATCAGCGCCAGCAATATCGGCATGTTCGACTCGGGCGGGGCATCGCGGAAATGCAGATCCATCGCGTGCGCGCCCGCGAGCAGCTCGTCGAAGGCCTCCATGCCCACCGCCATCGCGATCGGCAGCCCGATCGCCGACCACAGCGAGTAGCGCCCGCCGACCCAGTCCCACATCGGCAGCACGTTGTCCGCGGCGATACCGAAGTCGACCGCGCGCGGCACGTTCGACGAGACCGCGAGGAAATGGCGGTCCAGCGCCGTCTCCGGACATCCCGCGGCCTGCAGCCAGCGCCGCGCCGAGCGCGCGTTCTCCAGCGTCTCCAGCGTACTGAAAGTCTTCGAGGCCACGATGAACAGCGTGCGCGACGGCGCGAGCCCGGCGAGCGTAACCTCGAGGTCGCGCGGATCCACGTTGGATACGAAATGACAGCGCGTTCCGTCGTCGTGCAGGTGACCCAGGGCCTCGGTCGCGAAGACCGGCCCCAGGTGCGAGCCACCGATGCCGATATTCACGACATCGCGCACCGGCTCGCCGCTCCATCCGGCCCAGTCGTCGGCGCGCACGCGCCGCACCAGCTCCGCCATGCGCTTGCGCACGGCCTGCACCTCGCGCGCCTGCGCCAGCCGCTCCCCGGCATCGGTGCCGCGCAGCACCGTGTGCAGCACCGCGCGCTCCTCGGTGCCGTTCACCATCGCGCCGCCGAACTGCGCGCGCGCGCGACCGGACACCTCGCGGGCGCGCGCCAGCGCGCACAGCAGCTCCATCGTGCGCGCAGTGACCAGATTCTTCGAATAATCGAGCGTCAGTCCTGCGGCGCTCAGTCGCAGGCGTTGCGCGCGCCCCGGATCCGTGACAAAGGCCTCGCGCAGATCCAGGCCGCGCGACTGCGCGAAATGCCCGGCCAACGCTTCCCACGCCGCGTCGGCGCCACGCGCCGTTCCCTCTGCCGTCACCCGTTCCTCCTCGGCTATTGCGGTCCGTCATACCGGCTCGCAGAATGCGTGAGCCCCCTTGCACTGTATAGCACCACGCAATGACGGAACAACGACGCGGAGTCACGCTGATCGGCATGCCCGGGGCCGGCAAGAGTACGGTGGGTGTGCTGCTGTCGAAGCGCCTGGCGCTGGACTTCGTGGATTCCGATCTGGCGATCCAGGTGCGCGAGGGGCGCACGCTGCAGCAGATCATCGACGCCGGGGGCCACCTGCGGCTGCGCGAGATCGAGGCTGACGTGCTGCTCGGCATCGACCCGCACGGGCGTGTGGTCGCCACCGGCGGCAGCGCGATCTACAGCGACGCAGCCATGCGCCACCTCGGCGCCGGCAGCACCATTGTTTACCTCGACGTGCCGCTCGCCGAACTGCGCCGGCGCATCACCGACTACGACACCCGCGGCATCGCCAGACGCCCGGAACAGAGCTTCGAGGAACTGTTCGCCGAGCGCACGCGCCTCTATCGACGTTACGCCGCGCTGCGCATCGACTGCGCGGGCCTCGGCCAGGAGCAGCTGCTCGACCGTATCGTCGCCGCGCTGATCAGCCGCGGTGATAGCGCTGCGGCACGAACGGCATCTTCGTGACGGTGACCGGGCGCGGCTTGTCGCGCACCAGCGCCAGCAGCTGCGTGCCCGGAGCCGCGCACGCGCTCTCGACATAGGCCATCATGACCGGCCCACCCACGGTGGGACCGAAGCCGCCGCTGCACACCTCGCCGACGGCGCGACCCGCGAGATCCGTCAGCACCGAGCCCTCGCGCACCGGCGCCTTGCCGTCGCCGAGCAGCCCGATGCGCCGGCGCGCCGGTCCGGACTGCATCTGCGCCGCGATGCGCGCCGCACCCGGATAGCCACCGGCGCGCGCCCCACCGGCACGTCGCGCCGGCGCGATGGCCCACTGCAGCCCCGCCTCGACCGGCGTGACCTGCGGATCCAGGTCGTGCCCGTACAGGCAAAGACCCGCCTCCAGGCGCAGCGAATCACGTGCCCCCAGGCCGATCGGCATCACTTCGGGACACGCGAGCAGGCGTCGCGCCAGGGCCTCGGCGGCGTCCGCGGGCACCGAAATCTCGAAGCCGTCCTCTCCCGTATAGCCCGAGCGGGTCACGAAGCAGGCCACGCCCCCGATCTCGCAGTGCGTGCCGCTCATGAACACCAGCGAGGCCAGGGCCGGCGCGAAGCGCGTCATCACCGCGGCCGCGCGCGGACCCTGCAGCGCGAGCAGCGCCTGCCCGGCAAGCGTATCGACCGCGATGCCCGGCAGTCCGGCGCGCAGGTGCGCGAGATCCTGCTCCTTGCAGCCTGCGTTCACGACCACGAAGAAGGTGTCATCGGACCAGCGTGTGATGATCAGGTCGTCGAGCACGCCGCCCTCGGCATTGGTGAACAGCGAGTAGGTCTGCCGTCCCGGCGCCAGCGCCACGAGGTCCGCGGGCACCATGCGCTCCAGCGCGCCCGTCGCCCCGGCGCCGCGCACCAGCACCTGACCCATGTGCGAGACATCGAACAGGCCCGCGCTCTCGCGGGTGTGCAGGTGTTCGCGCATGATCCCTGCCGGGTACTGCACCGGCATCTCGTAACCGGCGAAAGGCACCATGCGCGCACCGAGCTCCAGGTGCAGCGCATGCAGCGGCGTCTGTTTCATCGCAACCCCCGTGGAATGTCAGGCCTGAGGCACGGCGCCCGGGTACAGGCGCGAAGGCGGGCATTCTGCGCATTCGCCGCGCGGGCGTAAAGCGCGCGGCCAGATGCGGTTCGGCGCATCCCGATCCGGACCTCAGCCGACGCTGCGCCCGGCGAGCCAGTAAACGCCGAGCGCGCACAGCGCGATCGCGCTCGCCCGGTTGGCGCCGAGCGCCAGCGCCGGGGATCGCAGCGCCTTCGGTGCCTGCAACAACAGCGCGAAGGCCGCGAGCAGCGCGATCTGCCCCAGCTCCACACCGATGTTGAAGCCCGCGAGCGCCCAGCCGCGCTGCCCATCCGGCACGCCGATCGCGTTCAGCACGCCGGCAAAGCCGAGCCCGTGCACCAGCCCGAACACCGCCGTCATCGCCAGATGCAGCGCGTCATTGCCATGGCGGCGCCGCGCCAGCACGAGGTAGGCCGGCGTGAGCAGCAGCAGCGCGAGCACGGTTGGCGGCGCGAGCGCGCCACCCCCGCCCCAGGTGATTGCACCGACGCCTGCCACCACGAGCCACAGCTGCCACGGCGCCGAGCGCAGCCCGAGGCGCAGGCAGGCCTCGGCCGCGAGCAGCGCCACCGTGTAGCCGATCAGCGCCTCGACCGCGGCACTGCGCACGCTCACCAGGCCGAGGACCGACAGCGAGAGCGTGATGCTGTGTCCGAGCGTGAAGCCCGTGATCATCCACAGGCGGCTGGAGAGCCGCGCGGCCACCAGCAGCATGCACAGCAGGAAGGCGACGTGATCGAGCCCGGCCAGGATGTGCGAAAAACCAAGCCCGAGATAACGCAGCACGGTAGCCATGGCCGGCACCGGGCGCGGCGCCGCCGCCAAAGCGTGCTGCGGCGCGTCGCGCGTGAACAGCACCTCCTCGTGGCGGCCGTCGGCATGGATGAAGCTGGCGTGATGCAGGGGATCGCGTTCCACGTCCAGCAACAGTCCCACCCGGACCTGCGGCGCGCGGATCTTCCCGGGACAGCGCCAGTGCAACCGGACCCGCAGCGTGTCGCCGGTTCCCAGCACCACGGCATCGCGCAGCGCGCACGCGTGCCCTCCCTCCTGCAACGCCACGCTCGCGCGCAGCTCCGCAGTGAACAAGGCCGCGTCGGTGCTGCCGCGCAGTCGCGCCAGCTCCATTCGCTCGATGCCGAATAACGCCTCGGCCGCCACGCCATCGAACTGCCAGCGCGACCAGGAGCGCGCCTGCCAGTCGGCCCGCGCAACCCCGCCGGCGAGCGCGAGCACGACCAGCAGCAAGGCGCGCACCGTCACCGGCCGCCGATCCGCAGCTCGGCGCCCGCACGCAGGCGCTCGAGGTACGCGGCCAGCGCCGCCTCGTCGGCGCGGCGGCGGAATTCCGTCTCCACCTGCGCGCGTACCTGCTCGAATGCCGGTTCGCGCGCAGGGGCCAGCGCGAGCAGCAACAGCACGCTCGCGCCATCGGCGCGCTCGCTCAGCAGGGTCTCGCCCGGGGCGAGCGCGACCACGGCGGACGCGAGCTGCGCTCCGAGCAGATCGCCGAGCTTGGCAGCGCCCAGCCAGGCATCGGGCAGCAGCGCGTTTCGCCGGCAGCCGCCCTGCGGGTCCGGATCGGCACCCGCGCCCAGCCCGGCCTGCAGCGCACGCGCCGCGGTGGCGTCACGGCAATCGAAACGCCAGACGCGGTAGGTGGCAGGCTGACGGAAAAAGCCCGAATGAGCGCCATGGAATGCGCGCAATTCGTCCTCGGTGACGGGTGAGCTTGCCGATTGCGCCACCGCCTGGCGGATCACCTCCTGCACCAGCTGCGCGCGCAGCCGCGCGTCCTTGCGCGGCAACTCGAGCGCAAGCCCCTGCTGCAACAAAAGTTCCTCGTCGATCACGCGCTCGAGTATCGCGGCTCGCTCGGACGCGTCGGGGGCGCGCTCGAGCTGCACGGCAACGGCATCGAGTTGCGCCGCGAAGGCGTCGGCGCCTATCGCCCTGCCGTTCACGGCGGCCACCGCGTCCCGGGGCAGTTGCGGTCCCGGCTCGAGGACACCGGACAGCGCCAGCGCGATCGCGGCGATCACCGCGACCATCAGCAGCGCATCGAGGCGCGAAAATCGCATGGGGACCACGCGCGCAGGCCGTGTGTCAGCGCGCAGCGCGCTGGCGCATGCAGCGCGGGGTGGTAGCGGCGGCCTCGCCCCGGGGCAATGAAGCGGGATCGCTCATGTGGAACTCCATCGCGGCCGTGGTTGCTGGACGTTGCGCGGCGCCCGGGCAAGTATGCATTGATCTCGGCGGGGCATGCATCCAGAATCCGGCCATCCTGGAAGACGCGCACCGAGCCAGATGCCCCCTCGCCCCCAGCGACTGGTCGCCGATATCGGCGGCACCAACACCCGCTTCGCGCTGGCCGACGCGCAGGGCCGGCTGCACGCGCCGCTCACGCTGGCAACGCGCCGCTTCGACTCGCTGGCCGACGCGGCCCGCAGCTATCTCGAGTCGACCGGAGCGCGCCCGCGCGAGGGCTGCATCGCCGTCGCCGGCCCGGTGAGCGGCGACGCGGTGCGATTGACCAATCACCGCTGGGAGTTCTCGATTGCGGTCCTGCGCGAAAGGCTGGGGCTGGAGCGTCTGCGCGTGATCAACGATTTCGAGGCCATTGCGCTGGCGCTGCCGGCGCTGGCCACCGATGAGTTGCTGCAGATCGGTGGCGGCAAGCCGGTGCGCGGAAGCCCGATGGCGGTGCTGGGACCCGGCACCGGGCTCGGCGTGGCGCAACTGATCGCGACGCGCAGCGGCTTCCAGCCAGTGTCCACCGAAGGCGGCCACGCCTCGATCGGACCCTGCGACGAGGCGGAATTGCAGATCCTCGCCACCCTGATGCGCAACGGCCAGCACCTCTGCCGCGAGGCACTGCTCTCGGGTCCCGGCATCGAGCGCATCTACTGGGCACTGTGTCTGGCCGCGGGCAGCGCCTACCACGGCTACTCGGCAGCCGAGATCCAGGCCCACGCGGCGGCGGGGTCGGACGCGACCTGCCGCGCGGCGCTGGAACATTTCTGCGCCTTCCTCGGCACCGCCGCCGGCGACCAGGCGCTGTGCTGCGGCGCGCAGGGTGGCGTCTTCATCGCCGGAGGTATCGTGCCACGCTTCACGGAATTCCTCCGTCACAGCCGCTTTCGCGAGCGCTTCGAGGCCAAGGGGCCGATGCGCGAGTACGTGAGCGCGATCCCGGTATTCGTGATCACGCGCGAGAATCCCGGCATGCTCGGCGCGGCGCGCGCCGATCTCGACGCCTGAGGCGCTACAATCAGCGCCCTGTCCACGCATCGATGCAGGAGTGAATGACTTGCCGGACCTCGACCATCCCGACAACCCCTTCGCCTCGGAGGAGATCACACCCGCCTATAGCGCGGAGTGGGATGCGCGCCGCCGCGTGGCGGCCGCGATCCGCCGGCTCACGGAGGTGCTGGTCAGCAGCACCCCGCCGATCCCGCAGCTCCATGCCATCGCCGACACCCTGGAACTGACCGCCGACAACTTTGCAGCACAACCGAGGATCTACGGCCGTGCCCTCTTCGCCGGCGGGGGCACTCACGGCAGCATGGGACAGATCAGCCATGAACTGAATCCCGTCGCCGGAATCAGCAATCCGCTGGCACCGCCGCTCAACGTCTGGATCGCCGACGGCGTCGCCCACGGGCGCGCAACGATGGGCTGGGCCTATGAAGGCCCGCCCGGCAGCGTACACGGCGGTTTCGTCGCGGCCCTGTTCGACCAGTTCATGGGCGTGGCGCAGGCGAGCGGCGGGCAGCCGGGGATGACCGGCACGCTCAGTACACGCTATCACCGGCGCACACCGCTCAACACCGAGCTGCACTTTCGCGGCTGGGTCGAGAAGATCGAAGGCCGCAAGACCTTCGTGCATGCCGAGATCCACGCCGGCGAAGTACTCACGGCGAGCTGCGACGGCGTGTTCGTGCAGCCCCCGGGCGGCATGGACCGGCTGCATCGCGAGTACGCGCAATCGCCGTCGGGCCGCCAGGATCGTGCAGAGGAGTGAGCAGGCGATGAGCGGCCCGGCAACGCCCAGGCTTGCGCCCGAGACGGCCACGTTCATAACCGAGCTCGATGCCGCGGTCGAGGCGCACATGGACTGGACGCGTCGGATCCTGCGTTGCGCCGTGCTGCGCGAATCGCCCGGCGAGGATGTCCTGGCTCCGCGGGCGCACACGCTGTGCCGGTTCGGCAACTGGTTCGCGTCGCAACGGGCACATTTCGACGCGGTCGATGCCGCGGCGGCGCAGCGCGCCGCACGTGCATCGGGAAATGCACGACTCGATCCGCTCGATCTGCACGGATATCGTCAGCGGGCGGGCCGGGCAGGCGGAGGCGCTGCTGGGCTTCGAGCAGTCGCAATCCGAACTGCTGCGGGTGCTCGCCGGATTCAAGACGCTGATCCTGTCCAGCGCCGTGCGGCCACCCCGCCTGCCCCCCCCGGAGAACGATTTCGCGCTGTGCCGCAGGAGCCCGGCGCAATGGCAGCCGGCTGTACCGGCGATGATCGACATCGACCATTTCAAGCGCATCAACGACAGCTACGGCCATCCCGTCGGCGACGAGGTGTTGCGTCACCTCGCCGCAACGATGCGGCGCGTCCTGCGCGGCAACGAACCCCTGTACCGATTCGGCGGCGAGGAATTTCTCTGGCTCATGCAGTGCAGATCGGCTGCGGAGGCCGGGCTGTCGGCGCAACGCCTGGTCACGAGCATCCGCGAGACTCCCGTACCGACAGCCGACGCGCGAACGATCCGCGTCACGGCCACGCTCGGCCTGGCCCGGGCCGGCGAGGAAGAGGAACTGGATGACGTGCTCGAGCGCGCCGACCATGCTCTGTACGAAGGCAAGCGCGCCGGGCGCGACCGCTACGTCATCGCCGGCGAGGAGTAGTGAGAGGGGAATTGTCCGGATGAATCCGGACCCACAACCGGACCCACAACCGGACCTACAGGAAATCCGGCCAGCGCGCCGCGTAGCGTTCGTCCCAGCGTGGCGCGCGCTTCTCCACGTAAGCCATGCCGCCCTCCAGCGCATCGGGCTGGCGCATGCTGTGGTGCAGCGCGCGCGTCTCCAGCGCGACGAAGTCATCGCGCCCCGTCTCCAGGGCTCGCCACAACAGGCGCTTGTGCATGCCCATCACCAGCGGCGAGCAGTTGCGCACCATGTCATCGGCGATCTCCAGCGCGAGCGGCAGCACCTCCTGCGCCTCGACCGCGCGCCCCGCGAGGCGCCAGGCCGCCGCCTCCGCCCCGTCGATGCGCGAGCCGCGCACCAGCATCTCGAAGGCACGCTCGAAACCGATCAGCCGCGGCAGCAGCCACTCGACCCCGAAATCGGCCACCACGCCCCGGCGGTTCTGCAGGAAGCCGTACTTCGCGCCGCGCGCCACGATGCGCATGTCGCATTGCACCGCGATGCCGAGCCCTACGCCAATGGCGTGTCCGTTGCAGGCGGCAATCACCGGTTTGCGCAATTCCCAGGCCTGCATGGACAGCGGGCAGGAACTGAAGTCCAGTTCGCCGTGCGCCGCGAACACCTCGCCGCCCGAGAGGTCGGCCCCGGCGCAGAACGCCGTGCCGCGCCCCGTCACCACCACCACGCGCACGGATTCGTCGGCGTCGCAGTGCCGGTACAGATCGCCCAGCCCGGCCATCATCCCGGGGCTGAACACGTTCAGCGTATCGGGTCGCGCGAAGGTGATGAGGCCCACGCCGTCGCGATTCTCGAATTCGATCTCGGTCATGCGTCCTCCGCAGATGCGACGGCGGCACGCGACATTCAGTCGTCCTGCAGCAGGGTGTCGCGGGAAAGCAGAAAATTCGCGCCATTGTAGAGCAGCACCAGCAGCGTCGCGACCGCGAGCGCCGCCAGCGCCGCCGGCCACGATGCGCCGGCAAGCGCCAGGGCCTGCGGCGCCTCGTGCAGCGCGAGCGCGACAGCCATCAAGGCGGCGTTGCGCGCGAGCAGCCAGCCGCTCAGCGGCACGTGGGTCGCCGCGCCGCCGCAACCGCACGCGATGTCACGCCGTCCGCGCAGCAGGTTGATCGCGATGGCAGCGGAGTACAGCACCAGCAGCGCGAGTATCAGCAAGGCCGCCGCCGCGCGCGTTCCCATCGGCCAGATGGCGAGCGCAGCGGCGCACTCGGCGACGCCCAGCACCGGCGCGAGCCAGCGCCCCGCACCCTCGGGCAGCAGCGCGTAGGCATCGAGGGCGCGCGCATGATCCCGCCGATGGCGCAGTTTGGCGCCACCGGCCACGGCCATCAGCCACGACAGCGCGATCGCGCTCGCCGCGACGATCAGCAATCCCGGTTCCATTCGCCCGCCCCCGAAGCGCCTTGCAAAGTCACTGTGCCCGCCCGATCATGCGCGCGCCGCTTCCCAGGATAATCACCCGCATGAGCACCGCGCCTTCCCCATTCGATCCCGTCGCCATCGGACCCTTGCGGTTGCGCAACCGTTTCATCAAGGCCGGCGCCAACGAAGCCATGTGCCTGGACGGCGCGCCCACGCGCGCGCTGGTGCAGCATCATCGCGATCTTGCCGCAGGCGGCGTCGCGCTGACAACGGTGGCCTACGTGGCGGTGAGCGAAGTCGGCCGCACGCTGCCCAACCAGATCTGGATGCGCCCCGAAATCCTGCCCGACCTGCGCGTGCTCACCGGCGCGGTGCACGGCGAAGGCGGCGCGATCTCGGCGCAGATAACGCACGGCGGCAGCTTCGTCACCGGCGTGAAGGTCAGGGGCGCGACGATGAGCTCGGTCTCGGGCCTCAACAAGGCGGGCCTGCTCGCGGGCAACTGGCGCCGGCGCGCGATGACGGCGGCCGACATGGACCTGGTGACGCGCCAGTTCGTCGACACCGCGAAACTCGCGCGTGAAGCGGGCTTCGACGCCGTCGAGCTGCACATGGGGCACGGCTACCTGCTCAACCAGTTCATCTCGCCGCTCGACAACACTCGCAACGACGAATACGGGGGCAACGCGGAGAACCGCGTGCGCTTCCCGGCGCGCGTACTGGCCGCGGTGAAGGAAGCGGTGGGCTCCGATCTGGCGGTGATCGCCAAGATCAACGTCGCGGACGGGCCCAGACGTGGCGCCGACGCCGACGATGCCGTGGTCACGGCGCGAGCGCTGGAGCGCGCCGGCGCCGACCTGCTGGTGCTCTCGGGCGGACGCAACGTGGAATCGACCTGGTTCATGTTCGGCAGCCTCGTCGACCAGGACGAGATGGCCCGCATGCTTGGCGGCGATCCGCTGTCGCGCCTTGCGATCAGGCTGAGCTCGCTCACCGGTCCGCGCTCGATGACGTTTCGCGAGATGTACTTCCTGGAGCACTCGCGCAAGGTGCGCGCCGCGGTGACGATGCCGCTGGCCTACCTCGGCGGCGTGAAGTCGCTGGACAACGCCGAGCGCGCGATGACGGAGGGCTTCGACTGCGTGGTGATGGCGCGCGCGCTGATCCACGACACGGGGCTCGTGAACAGGTTCAGGAGCGGGGAAACCCGGCAGTCGGGCTGCACCAGCTGCAACCGCTGCGTCGCCTACATCTACCACCCCGCGGGGACGCGCTGCGTGGAAAACGCGCCGAATGATCCCGCGCTCAACCTGGTGCGTGCTGCGGCGGTGGACTGAGAAGGAAGAACTCTGCCGCGCGGGCGGCGGCCGGCGGCGAACGCAGGCGGCCCGACGCGGGGGAAGCTGCCCGGCACGTCCCTGTGCATCGGGCGCAGGGGAACAACTACTTCTTCGCGGCGGGCTTCTTTGCTGCCGGCTTCTTCGCTGCGGCTTTCTTGGCAGCGGGCTTCTTCGCTGCTGCGGGCTTCTTCGCTACGGCCTTTTTCGCAGCCGGCTTCTTCGCTACGGCTTTCTTGGCAGCAGGCTTCTTCGCTGCTGCAGGCTTCTTCGCCACGGCCTTTTTCGCAGCCGGCTTCTTCGCTGCTGCGGGCTTCTTGGCTGCCGCCTTCTTGGCTGCAGGCTTCTTCGCCGGTTTCGTCTCTGCCATCGGTTATCTCCCGTTGCTGATGGATAGGAATCCACGAAGATTCCACTCACTGTCTATAGCACATGCCACACCAGCGCGCGGGTGAATTTTGCGCAAACGAGCGCGCGCACCTGAAAGTCATCACGGCGCGGGACGAAACACCGGCGCGCGGAAAGGCGCGCGCCTGATCGGCTCGAGCGTGCGAAAGCAAAGCTCCAGCGGCATGTCGCAGCGCAGATCCGCGAAGTCGCAGTCGACGATCTGCGTCACCAGCCGCACGTGCGGCTCGCAATCGAGGCTCACCAGCGCCGGTGCGTAGGGCGCCTTGAATTCGGGGTTGATCGGCGCACGCACGACGGACCACGCCACCAGCTTCGCCGGGCCGCGCACCTCGCGCCACTCGATGTCGGCGCCGGCGTGCGGATACCACGTGCAACGCCCGCTGGCGCGACCGTAGGGCAGCACCAGCCTGCCCTCGCGCGCGGCACTCCAGAACGGCAAGGCCATTGCGTCATCGCTGTCGGGACCGAAAGTGGACATGCTCAGGCTCTCCGCAAGATCAGTGTGGCCGCCTCTTCGGCGGTGAATCCTCCGTACAGGCCGACGCGCGCATCGCCCACCTGGTTCTGGGCCTCGCCGCGCAGCTGGCGCACGATTTCCACGACGTGCGCAATGCCGAGCACGTAGGCGTGCGACATCAGGCCCCCGTGCGTGTTGCACGGCAGCCCGCCGCTGGCTGCGCGGGCGATCGAAACCCAGGCGCCCGCCCGAGACGAAGGCACCGCCTTCGCCCTTGGCGCAGAAGCCCATGTCCTCGATCATCATCAGCGCGGTGATCGAGAAGCAGTCGTAGAGCGCGATCACGTCGACCTCGGCGGGCGTGATGTCGGCCATCGCGAAGGCCCACGGCGCGGCGAAGGTCTGCGGCGTCGCCGTGAGCACCTTCTGCTGCGAGATGTAGGGCGCGTTGTGAATCACGCCGCGTCCGATGCCCTCGACGATGACCGGCGCATGCGGCAGGTCGCGCGCACGCTCCGGCGTGCTCATCACGAAGGCCGCCGCACCATCCGAAACCAGGCAGCAGTCCTCCATGCGCAGCGGATCCGCGAGCATGGGCTTTGCCAGGTACTGCTCCATGCTCAGTGTCTTCGCGCGCATCACGGCTCCGGGATGGCCGTTGGCGTGGCGACGGAAAGTCACCGCGAGCTCGCCCAGCTGCTCCGGCGTGGTGCCGTAGTCGTGCATGTGGCGGCATGCCTGCGTCGCCATGTACACCGGCTGCGGGTACCAGCCGAAGGGCACCTCGAACAGCGCCTTCATCGGCTCGTTGGCGTGGTAGTCCCCGGGCGTGCCGGTGCCGGCGGCGCGGCGCGAGGCCCAGTCCACCGAGAACACGTTGATGATGTGCCTCGCCTTGCGCGCTCGCAGCGCCGCGGCGGCCTGCTCGGGGCAGGTCGCGGCCCAGACCATGCCGCCGCCCTCGCCGCTGTACCACATCGGGTGCGAGGTGCCGAAGTGCGCGTGAAAGTCTTCCGGCATCAGCTGGTCGGCAACGTTCGCGGTGGACATCAGCCCGTCGATGTCCGCCGGCGCGAGACCGGCATCCGCGATGGCCTGCCCGACGGCGACGAGGGCCATCTCCTTCGCAGTGCGGCCCGAAGGACCGCTGTACTTCGATTCGCCGACGCCAACGATCGCGACCTCGCCACGCACGTCCGGGATCGCGTAGGCGCTGCCCCAGTCGAAACTCCCGGCGCGCTGGCGCAATTGCCCGATGCTCTGAACACCCATCCGCTGGCTCCCTGGTCCGGCACGATCCACCGCGGCCCGCACCGTGCGCGCCGCCCCTGAAAAACATTTGCAGTATACTGTTTTATTCTGGAAACTCGCCACACTGCAACAACACGCCCAAACGAGCCCGCACCATGAACGACACGCCCAGCCTCGCGCTCATCCCTGCCCGGCCACTGGTTCTCGCAGAACCCCGACAAGGCCTGGGGCGAGAAGTTCTTCCTGGGCTTCATTCCGTTCTGGTTCGTCTACAACCTGGTGATGCAGAAGATGGGCTGGCTCGATACCGGCAACTTCTGGAACATCACGCAGAACCTGCTGATGTGGCTGCCGTACTGCGTGCTGCTGCCCTGGTTCCTCAGGCGCAACTCCGGCATTGCCTGGCACCGCAGCTACTGGTTCAAGTTCAACGTCTTCATGTTCTGGTGGATCGTTCTCGCCACGTATTTCCACACCGAGTACTTCTTCGAGGTGCTCGGCATGCGCTACCGCTTCCCGGAGGTAACGCTGTACCTGGACTCTGCGCTCGTCGGCCCCGACGAGGCCACGGCTCTCGGCGCACACATGAAAGTGCCGCCCTCGATGTACTTCAACGCCACCGCGTTCTTCATCGTGTACCACACCAGCGCCGTGATCCTGATGCGCCGCATCCGCACCATGACGCTGGCATGGGCGCCGCTCGCGCGCGGGCTGGCGTGGGCGGTGATCGTGGGCGCGGTGTCGCTGTTCTGGGGCTGGGGCGAAACGGCTTTCTACTTCAAGCTCGCGCCCAACGACTTCTCGAACGTGTGGTACGAGGACCTCGATCGCATGCTGGCCTACGGCTCGTACTTCTACGCCCTGTACTTCATCGTGGCCTTCCCGATCGTCTATCGCCTCGACGAGGCTGCCGAGGGCGAGCGCTGGAGCCTGGGGCGCGTGATCATCGAGGCTTCCTGCGTGGGCATGCTGACGCTGCTGCTGATCGACCTGTCAACGCACCTGGTCGGCGGCAAGCTGTAGGTCGGGCCGTGCGGGCTCAGCCCCCTCTCGGCCAATCCCGCCCCCCGGCGTCGCCATTGTCCCGATAAATCCGGACCTACGGGATCGTGTAGTGCACCGGCGCGGCCGGCCCGAGCGGGATCTCGAGCGCGATCCAGCCAATCGTGAGCGCGAGCCCGACCGCCAGCAGCCCGATGGAGTAGGGGATCATCGTCGCCGCCAGGCTGCCGAGCCCGAAGTCCTTCTGCCAGCGCTGGCAGAAGGTCAGGATCAGCGGGAAATACACCATCAGCGGCGTGATGATGTTGGTGGCGCCATCGCCGACGCGGTAGGCCGCGGTGGTGGCTTCGGGACTGACACCGAGCAGCATCATCATCGGCACCAGCACCGGGGCGAGCAGCGCCCACTTCGCCGAGGCGGAACCCACGAACAGGTTCACCGCCCCGGTCAGCAGCACGATGAGCCCCAGCAGCGCCGGCACCGGCAGCTTCGAGGCGCGGATCAGTTCGGCGCCCTGGACCGCGAAGATCAGCCCGAGGTTCGACCACGCGAACATCGCGATGAAATGCGCCGCCGCGAAGGCGAGCACGAGGTAGTAAGCGAGATCGGCCATCGACTCCTGCATCATGCGCACGATGTCGCGATGTCCGTTGACCGTACCCGCCGCCACGCCGTAGACCCAACCGCAGGCGAGGAACAGCACGAAGAAGCCGGCGACCAGCGACTTGAAGAACGGCGAGAGCCGAGCCGGGCCCTGCGCGGCCTGGTCCAGCAGCGGCGTACCCGGGCCGAACAGGAACCAGGCCCACAGCAGCACGACGGCCAGCGCCGCGATCCCGGCGCGCGCAAGCCCCTTCTTCTGCGCCGCATCGAGCGGCTTCTGCTCGTCGACCGACAGTTCGGGCGGTGCATCGGCCGCCGCGTGTACACCGAGGCGCGGCTCGATCACGCGATCCGTGACGTACCAGATCACCGGCAGGAACACGAGCGTCATGCCCGATATGAAATACCAGTTGCCTACGATGTTCGCGTCCCACGAGGGCACCAGCGCCTCGGCGGCGGCCTCCGTGATGCCGAACAGCAGCGCATCGAGCTGGCCCGGCAGCAGGTTCGCGGAGAACGCCCCCGAAACGCCCGCGAACGCGCAGGCGATACCGGCGATGGGATGACGACCGGCAGCGGCGTATAGGATGCCGGCCAGCGGGATCAACACCACGTAGGCAGCATCGGCCGCGAGGTTGCCCATCATCGCGACCAGCGCGACCATCGGCGTCAGCAGGGCCTTGGGCGCGCCGTGCACCGCGCCGCGCATAGCCGCCGCGAACAGCCCCGTGCGCTCGGCAATGCCCGCGCCCAGCATCACCACCAGCACGTAGCCGAGCGGGTGGAAGCCGGTGAAGGTCAGCGGCATGTCGGCCCAGAGCCGCCGGATGTTCTCTGGTGCCAGCAGGCTGGTCGCGGCGATCAGGACCGGTGCGCCATGCGCATCGTGCTGCGTGGGATGCAGCGCGGAATAGCCGGCCACGGATGCCAGCACGCTGATCACGACCAGCGCCGCGATCAGGTAGAAGAAGATGAAAACCGGGTCGGGCAGGCGATTGCCGGTACGCTCGATCCAGCCCAGCACGCCACCGTTTGCCCTGCCATCATTCGCTCTGCCGCCGCGCTGCGCCATCGAGAATTCCCTGTCCGTGTCTGCCACGCCGCAACTGTGAGCAGTTCCACGGTCCGGCGCAACCTGCGCTACGATGCACGCATTGCAAGGAGCAGGACATGGCCGACTGGCAGCATCGCTACGCCCGCATCAACGGCATCGACATGCATTACGTGGAGCAGGGACAGGGCCCGCTGGTGGTGCTCTGCCACGGTTTCCCGCACCTGTGGTTCAGCTGGCGCCACCAGATCCCGGTGCTCGCGGCGGCGGGGTGGCGCGTGGTCGCCCCCGACATGCGCGGCATGGGCCAGACCGAGGCGCCGGCGGCGATCGAGGCCTACGGCGTCGACCGCATCTGCGACGACCTCACGGGACTGCTCGATCACCTCGGCGAGGCATCCGCGATCTTCGCGGGACTGGATTTCGGCGCCTTCGCGATCTACGACCTGGCGCTGCGCGACCCCGGCCGTGTGCGCGCGGTGATCGGGCTGGAGAATCCGGCCGCGCCGCACAATCCCGATGTGCCGCCCCTGGCCGAATACGCGGCGATGGCGAAGCAGCACTTCGTGCACATCGAGTACTTCCGCGAACCCGGCCCGGCAGATGCTGCGCTGGACGCCGCACCGCGCGAGTTCCTGCGCAAGGTGTTCCACGCGCTCTCGGGCGCCTACCACTACCTCGACGTTTGGAAGCACCCGCCGGGCACCGCGTACCTCGACGCGCTGCCCGAGACCCCGCCCCTGCCCTGGCCGTGGCTGAGCGACCTCGAACTGGAGTTCTTCGTCTCGGAATATGCGCGCAGCGGCTTCACCGGCGGACTCAACTACTACCGTTCGATGGACCTGAAGTGGCGCCAGCGCAAGCCGTACGAGGGTGTGCAGAGCCCGGTGCCGGCCTTTTTCATCGGCAGCGAGCTCGACTGCGACCTGGAGGGATTCCACGGCCCGGACCCCATCGCGCTGATGCGCTCGCAGTTCCCCGACCTGAGGGCCGTGGAGATGATCCCCGGCGCCGGACACCTGGTGCAGATGGAGAAGCCCGACGCGGTCAACCGCTGCCTGCTGCACTTCCTGGCGACGCTGCGCTAGCGGCGCGGGAAGCGTCGGTCACCCTGTTGGGACGCAAGGCCGCAACCTGAGCCGCGGCGGGGCCAGCGCGTCCCGGATCAGGCCTCGAACTGCACGGAAGACCAACCCGCCATCACCGGGCCGCAGACCGGAAAGATGACATCGGTGTGGGCCTGATGCGTCGAATAGGCAAGGAAATCCTCGCGCGCGGCAAAGCCGACGATCACGGCGATGCCGGCATTGCCCTCCAGCAGGCCCTGGTCCAGCCCGACCTCGAAGGACACGATGCCCGGAATGAGCGACGGCAGCTTGCGGTAGGCCGCGAGCACGGCTTCACGCCGCTGCCGGTCCGTGCCTTCCTTGAAGCTGATGAGCGAAACGCTCTTGAACATGATCCTGTCTCCTGCGGTTGGTGTCGTCCCGGCGTGCAGTGCCTCAGCGCTCGAGCTTGAAACCGGCCGCCACGCGGTCCCAGCTCTGCGGCGTCACGCCGCGCTCGCGCAGCTTGTACTTCTGTACCTTGTTGGTCGGCGTGTAGGGCAGTTCGCTCACGAACTCGATATAGCGCGGCACGCAGAAGTACGGCGCGTTCGCGTTGATGAAGCGCGCGAGCTCCTCCGCGCTGATTTGCGCGCCGGGCCTGGGCACCGCGTCCAGCTTGATCTCGTGCTCGGAGTCCAGTTCCTGCGATGGCACGCCGTAGACTGCCGCGGTCTGCACCGCCGGGTGCTGCATCGCGACGCTCTCGACCTGCAAGGACGCCACGTTGCGCCCCTTGTAGCGGATCACATCCTTCTTGCGATCGACGAAGAAATAGTCGCCGTCGGCATCGCGGATGCCGAGGTCCCCTGTGTGGTACCAGCCGCCGGCGAAAGCCGCCTCATTGGCTCGAGGGTTGTCGAAATAGCCGTTGAAAATGGTGTGCGGTGAGGTCTCCTTCACGCAGAACTCCCCGACTTCGCCGGGCCCGGCCGCGCTGCCGTCGTCCTTGAGCATGCGCAGCTCCACGCCCTGCGAGAGCTCGCCCAGCGCATTGGGCTTCCACTGCTTGCGCGGCGTGTCCTTGCGCGAGAGCATCAGCATGATTTCGCTCTGGCCAAAGCCCTGCGTGATACCCTCGATGCCGAAGCGCTCGCAGAACGGGCGCAGGAGACGCTCGGGCATGGGCACCATGTTCGCCATGCGCAGCGGGTTGTCGGCGTCGTCGGCGCGCGGCGGCTCGTTCCACAGGAACATGTGCATCGCACCGAGGGTCATGGTCTGGGTGGCGCCGTAGAATCGGATACGGTCCCAGAACGCGTGCACCGAGAAATGGTCGTCGATCGCGCAGGGAATGCCCGCCACCAGCGCGCGGTAGATGTTGGCGACCCACGCGGCCGAGTTGTACAACGGCAGGCAGTTGTAGGCGATGTCGCCATCGCTGGTGCCGAAATCACGGTTGGCGTTCTCGGCGGCGCGGATCCACACGTTGTGGCTCTGCATCACGCCCTTGGACTTGCCGGTGGTGCCCGAGGTCCACAGCACAGCGGCGGTGTCGCCGTAGTGCTGGTAGCTCATGTCGGGCTCGACGTCGGGGTGCGTCGCGAGCTCGGCCAGTGTGGCCGCAGCGCCGGCCTCGCGCACCTGCTCCGGCGTGCTGCGATGCAGCAGCAGGTGGCCGAAGGCAACGCGATCGCGCACCTGCTGCAGGCGCGGCAGCAGCGCGCCATCCACCGCCAGCGCCGCTCCCTTGCTGTCGTTGATCGCATCCGCCAGCCAGTCGCCCTTGTAGTCGGTATTCACCGGCACCCACACCGCGCCGAGCTTGTTCGCGGCCAGTGCCAGCACCACGAACTCCACGCAGCTGTGCATGAAGACCAGCACGCGGTCGCCGGTTGCCACGCCCAGCGCGCGCAGGCCCGAGGCGTAGCGGTTCGCCAGCGAGTTCACCTGCGCATAGGTGTAGTGCTCGCTGTCTGCCAGCAGGAACGGCGTGTCGCCCGCGCCCTCTGCGTGAAGGCGCAGGATGCGCCCGAGCACGCGGTTGTCGGGATCGGCGAGATCGATGCGGTTCACGCTCCGCCCCTGGCTTTCGCGGCCTTCTCCTCCTCGTGGCTCTGGATCGCACTGTTGATGCCCGACATATAGGCCTCCATGAAGCGGTTCGCGTTCGCCGCGGCCCACTCGATCGAGGCGGTGCGGTTCGCGTTCGACCGCTGGAAGCGCGGCATCACGTAGCGCGCGATCAGGTCGTAGGACTTGCGCGTGGCCTCGGGGCCGGCGGCGTTGTGCGCCAGCGAGAGGAAGGTGCCGAAGCCGCCCGACTGCTCCTGGAGCTTCTCGATGTGCGCGGCCAGGTCGTCCGGCGTGCCCACCAGGCCGACGCCAAAGGCGCCGAGTCCGCCCGTGGTCCAGATATCGATCGCCTCGTCGAGCGACTTCACCGTCGGGAACAGGTCGCCGCCGAATTTGTGGAAATAATTGAACATGTCCATCAGGCCGTACTCGAGGTCCTTGCGCGCCTGTTCGCGGGTCTCCGCGATGTGCAGCGGGAACACCACGCGCCAGTTGTCGCGACTCACCGTCTGGCCGTGCTCGGCCGCCTTCTCCTCGCAGACCTGCCAGCTGTTGGCCAGCGCCTTGAAGCCTTCCGGGCTGGACGCCGCCACCGAGAGCATGCCGATGCCGAACTCTCCCGCCGCGCGCGCGCCGGTGGGCGATATCGCCGACGCGACCGCCATCTCCACGGTCGGGCTCTGGTACGGCAGGATATGCATGCGCGCCTCGCGCAGCGTGAACCAGTCGGTCTGCATGTTCACGGTCTCGCCGTGAAGCAACTTCACCAGCGCGGCGAGCGACTCGTTCATGCGCCGGCGCAGGTCCGCCGGGTTCACGCCCATCATGTACGCGTCGGCGATCAGCTGCCCGGGACCCACACCGAACATCACGCGCCCGCGCGTCTGGTGGTCGAGCTGCGCGATGCGGTCGGCGAGTATCAGCGGGTGGTGGTAGGCGAGCGAGCTCACCCCGGTGCCGAGACGGATGTGCCTGGTGCGCTCGGCAACCGTGGCGATCATGATCTCGGGCGAGGCGATGCACTCGTAGGCGCCCGAGTGGTGCTCGCCGATCCAGGCCTCGTCGAAGGAGAGCTTGTCCAGGCAGGCGATCAGGTCCATGTCGGACTCGAGCGCCAGCGTGGGATTGGTGCGGTCGTTGTGGAATGGCGCGAAAAAGGCGCCGAACTTCATGCGCTGCGGGCGGTATGCCATGGTCTGGGCCTCGAATCCGGGAAATGGAGGACTTGTTCGGCTGCCATGATATCAGGAAACAATTTACTAGCAATGTTTTTATTTTGTTGCCGGGCAGCGAGCGCTGGCGTAGACTAAAAACCTTTTAGCCGAATTGTTTTATCGCGACCCGGCGACGGCCGCACCCGAAGAGGAATGGATCATGGGCAAGTTGCGCGTCAAGGTCGATCTCGCGCTGTGCCAGGGCCACGCCGTCTGCATGCAGGAGGCACCCGAGGTGTTCCGCGTCAACGAGACCGACGGTCACTACCCCAAGGTGGAGGTGATACTCGAGTTCCCGCCGGAGGACCTGCGGGAAAAGGTGATGGATGCCGTGCGCTACTGTCCCAACCGGACCATCAGCGTCGAAGAAATCCCCGACTGACCCCCTTTCACCACCACGAGAACCGCAGGAGAGACAGATGGCGAACGAGCACCGCGAGAAAGGCATCGAGATGTTCAACGAGGTCTACTGCAACGACCTCCCGCAGCCGCCGGAGCCCGGCCAGGACCGCTTCTTCGACTACATGCTCGACACGGTGTTCGGCCAGCTCTGGGCCGACGAGAGGCTCAGCATCCGCGACCGCCGCCTGCTGCTGCTCGGCGCGATCGCGGCGCTCGGGGAGGACATGACCTTCACGATCCAGGCGCGATCGGCACTGAAGCGCGGCGAGCTCGACCGCGAGCAGCTCAACGAAATCGTGACCTTCCTCACCGCCTACGTCGGCTACCCGCGCGGCGCGAAGCTGAAGCTGGCCGTGCAGACACTGCTGGCGCAGATGGAGAAGTAGCGCGCGCGAACGGCGGCATTGCGCCCGAGCGCCTCAGGGCAGCAGCGACAGCCATTCGTCGTCGTCGAACCACTTCCCGCTCAGGCCCGGTCTCGGCCCCCCCCCCCCCCCCCCCCCCGCACCCCCCCCCCCCCCCCTCCTCCCCCCGCAGTTTGCGGCGCCCCCCGCCCCCCCCGCCGCCCGCCGCCTGCCCCCCCCCCCCTCCCCCGCCGCCCCCCCCCCCCCCCCCCGCCCGGCGTCGGGGTGACGCAGCAGCGCGAACGCGCACGCCGGCATGTCTGCCACCATCGCGGCCACCTCGCCGCCGAGCAGCTTGCGCACACCCTCCTCGTAATTGGCGACCGCCACGACCCCTGCCCCGCGCCCCCCCCCCCCCCCCCCCCCCCCCCCCCCCCCCCTCCCCCCCCCCCCCCCCCCCCCCCACCCCCCCGCCCCCCCCCCCCCTCCTGACCACGGATCGCCCCGTGCCCCCCCCCCCCCCCCCCGTGCCCGGCCCGCCTGTCAAGCGGCTAGCGGAACACCACCGTGCGCCGCCCGTTGACCAGCACGCGGTCCTCGAGGTGGTAGCGCAACCCGCGCGCGAGCACGGCCTTCTCGATGTCCTTGCCGTAGCGCACCAGATCCTCGACCGAGTCGCTGTGGTCGATGCGGATCAGGTCCTGCTCGATGATCGGGCCCTGGTCCAGGTCCTCGGTCACGTAGTGGCAGGTCGCCCCGATCAGCTTCACGCCGCGCTCGTGCGCCTGGTGATAGGGCCTGGCGCCGACGAAGCTCGGCAGGAAGCTGTGGTGGATATTGATGATGCGCCCGATGTGGCGGCGGCACAGATCCGGGGGCAGGATCTGCATGTAGCGCGCCAGCACCATGGTGTCGGCGCGCGACTCCACGAACAGCCGTTCGACCTCGGCGAAGGCCTGGGCCCGGTTGTCCGCGCTCACCGGCACGTGATGGAACGGGATGCCGTGCCATTCGACCAGCCCGCGCCAGGTCTCGTGGTTGGAGATCACGCAGGGAATCTCGATGTCGAGCTCGCCGCTCTTCCAGCGTCCGAGCAGGTCGTACAGGCAATGCTCCTGCTGCGATACCAGCACCACCACGCGTTTCCTGATCGCGCTGTCGCTGATGCGCCACTCCATGGCGAATTCCTGGGCGATCGGCGCGAAGCGCTCGCGCAACTCCGCGAGGTGGAACGGCAGCGAATCGGCGCGCACCTCGAGGCGCATGAAATAGCGCTCGCTCTGCTCGTCGGCGTGCTGGCTGGACTCGAGGATCCAGCCCTGGTGAGCGGCGAAGAAACCGGCGACGCGCGCGACGATGCCGACACGGTCGGGGCAGGACAGGCTCAGTGTGTAACAGCGCTGGGTGTGCATGGGAATTTCGCCGATGAATGACCGCGCGCAGTATAGCCCGCCCTGTAGGTCGGCATTCATGCCGACGGGTGCCCGCCCGAAGCAGGATAGGGGTCGGCATTCATGCCGACGCGCACCGGAGTTCAACGCGGCGGGTTCGGCTGCGCCGAACCCTTGTCGGGCTGAAGCCCGACCTACAAGCCCGACCTACGTGCGCAGCGCGTCGCGCGCGGCGATGTACGCAAAGGTCATCGCGGGTCCCAGCGTCGCGCCGGCGCCCGGGTAGTAGCGCCCCATCGACGATGCCGCGCTGTTGCCGATCGCGTAAAGGCCGGGGATCGGCGCGCGCGCGGTATCCAGCACCTGCGCGCGTGCGTTCGTGAGCAGTCCGCCCTTGGTGCCGATGTCGCCCGGGAAGATCTCGACGCCAAAGAACGGCCCCTCGGCGATCGGGGCGAGACAGGGATTCGGCCCGAGGCGCACATCGCCGTAGAGCAGGTCGTAGCTGTTCTCGCCGCGGTGGAAATCGGCATCCACGCCGCTAGTCGCGAACTCGTTGAACTTCGCCACCGTGGCCGCCAGTCCCGCGCCGTTCACGCCGAGCTGTGCGGCGAGCCCGGCGATCGTGTCTGCGCTCTTCAGGAAACGCCGGCGCACGCGCGCCGGCTGCAGCCAGTCGAGGTACATCCCGCCCGGCAGCAGCGGGCCGAAGGGATAGTTGCGCCGGTAGCGCGCATCGAAGATCGCGAAGGCCGGCAGGTTCGCGTTGCCTGCGGCGTCCGGACGGTACATCGCCTGCACCGCCGTGGTGTAGGCGACCGATTCGTTGACAAAGCGCTGTCCGCGTCGGTTGACCATGATGCAGCCGGGCATCGAGCGCTCGGTGAACAGCATGCGCGCGCGGTCCTCGCCCTCCATCACGATCGTGGGCCCCCACCACGCCTCGTCCATCAGGTGCAGCGCCGCGCCGACACGCTCGGCGGCCCGGATCAGGTCACCGGTGTTGCGCGGGCTCGCCGCCGACCACGCGGTGAGCGTCGGGCCCGGCAGGTAGCGCTCACGCATCTGCTGGCTGTGTTCGAAACCGCCGGCGCCGATGATCACGCCCTTCAGCGCGCGGATGCGACAGGGCTTGCCCTCGCGCGTGGCCACCACGCCGCTCACCCGGCCGTCCTCGCGCACCAGTTCCGTGACCCGGGTTGCCAGCCACAGCGGCACCTCGAGATCGAGCAGCGAGTGGCGCAGGCGGCCGATCAGCGCATTGCCCATGGTGAGGCGACGCGAGCGCTTCGAGCGCAAGCGCCAGGGGAAATCGCTGAAATAGCGCAGCGCGAGCCCGGCGACGACCTTCAGCCAGCCCGGCGCCTTGCTCAGGAGCACGGCGCCCTCGAGGTTGGTATAGCCCATCAGCCCCATGACCGTGGTCTGCACGTGCGAGGGCTGCATGCGCAGGAACTCCTCGCCGAGCAGGCGCCCGTCGTAGGGCAGCGGATCGATCGAGCGACCGCCGGGCTTCGCGCCCGCGAGGTCCTGGTAGTAGTCGGCGTAGTGCAGCATCGACTCGTAGCGCACATGCGTCTGCTCCTCGAGGAAGCGCAGCATCGCCGGCCCATGCTCGACGAAGGCCTCTACCACCTCGGGCGCGACGTCCTCTGCGGTGAGCGCGAGCAGGTACTGCATTGCCTCCTCGGCGCTGTCCTGCATGCCGGCCGCGCGCATCAGGTGGTTGTAGGGTATCCACAGCCCGCCGCCGGAGGTGGCCGAGGTGCCGCCGTAGTGCTCTCCCTTCTCGACGATCAGCACGCTGGCGCCGTCGATGGCGGCGACCAGCGCCGCCGTCAGCGCACCGGCCCCCGAGCCGACGACGACGATATCCACGCTGTGATCCCAGTTGTCGTTGCTCATGGATCAATCCACTTCGGGTTCGGTCGGTTGTTGAGTTGCGTGCCGCGAGACCGATGCCGCGAGCGCAGTGGTACTTCCCCGATCACTCGGGCAGCGCGAAGGCCACCAGCGTATCGCCGAGCAGCGTGCCCAGCTTCTCCGGACCCTTGGCCGCGTAGGCCAGCGGACCGTGGCCGCCGGCGGCGACCACCACGAATTGCCGTCCTGCTGCGGACACGCGATACGTCATCGGCGTGGCCTGCGCCGGCGCCGGCAGCTCGTGACGCCACAGTTCCTCGCCGGTGGCGCTGTCGAAGGCGCGGAAATAGCCGTCCAGCGTCGCCCCGATGAATACCAGTCCGCTCGCGGTCTGGATCGAGCCACCGGTGTTCGGGCCGCCCCATTCGAGGAAACGGCCCACGCCGAGCGGTGCCAGGTTGTTCAGGTTGCCGAGCGGGCGCTCCCACAGCACCTCGCCGCTGTCGAGGTCGATCGCGGTGAGCAGGCCCCAGGGCGGGGCGATGCAGGGCGTGCCCCACGGCGAGAGGTAGGCGCCGCGAATCACGATGTAGGGCGTGCCTTCCTGGGCATTGGCGCCGACCTGGTCGTTGCCATCGAGATTCGCGGCCTCCTCGCGCGGGCGCAACTCCACGGTATAGGGCACGCGCATCGAGTTCACGATCATCACGTTGGTGGCCGGATTCACCGAGGCCGAGCCCCAGTTCATGCCGCCGCCGAGCCCTGGATAGGCCAGCGTGGTCTCGAAGCCGGGCGGCGTGAAGATGCCCTCGTACCTCAGCTTGCGGAACTGCTCGCGGCAGGCCTTGCGGTCGATCGGCGTCAGGCCCCAGATATCGTCTTCCCCGAGATCGTGCGGGTGCAGCGGACGCGGCAGCGTGGGAAAAGGCTGTGTTGCGGCGGTGTGCTCGCCCGGAACCGACGACTGCGGCACCGCTCGCTCCTCGACCGGGAACAGCGGCTTGCCGCTGTCGCGATCGAGCAGGAACACGTGCCCCACCTTGGTGGTCGTGATCACGCCGGCCTTGCCGCTCGCCTGCTCGAACAGCACCGGCTGCGCGGCGATGTCGTAGTCCCACACGTCGTGGTGCACGGTCTGGAAGTGCCACAGCGGCCTGCCGGTGGCCGCCTCCAGCGCCACGACGGAGGTGCCGTAGAAGTCGCGCCCGCCGCGCTCCTCGCCACCGTAGTGGTCGGGCTGCGGATTGCCGGTGGGAAGGTAGACGATGCCGCGCTCGCGGTCCGCCGACATCGCACCCCAGACATTCGGCGTGCCACGCGTGAACGTGGCGCCGGCCGCCGCGTCCGCGGCGCTGACCGGTGTCACGCCGGGGGGCACGGGATCGAAGGCCCAGACCAGCTCGCCGCTGCGCACATCGAAGGCGCGCACCACGCCGGGCGGCGCGTCGACGCGCTGCCCGTCCTGCACGAAGGCACCCGTCACCACCAGGTTACCGAGCACCAGCGGCGCCGAGGTCACGTAGTACTCGCCGGTGCGCACCTCTCCGAGGTTCTCGCGCAGGTTCACGGCGCCGTTCACGCCGAAGTCCTCGCACACCGCCCCGCTCGCCGCGTCGAGCGCTATCAGCCTCGCATCGAGCGTGGCGCTCAGGATACGCCGCGAGCACACGCCGGCCGTGCCGCCGTCCCAGTACGCCACGCCGCGGCAGGTCGGCGTGTAGACGCCGGTGAGGTCCACCCGCGGGTCGTGCACCCAGCGCTCGGTGCCGGTCGCGGCGTCGAGCGCGATCACGCGATTGTAGGGCGAGCACAGGTACATGGTGTCGCCTATCACCAGCGGCGTGGCCTGGAAAGCCGTGGGACCGTGCTCGCCGGTGCCGCTGGAGACGTCTCCGGTACGATAGGTCCACGCCACCTCGAGCGCCCCGACGTTGCCAGGCGTGATCTGCGTCAGCGGCGAGAAGCGCTGGCCGTCCACGTCGCCGCCCACCGCAGGCCACTGCGCAACGGGGCCGCCCGGCAGCGGCGCCTCCCTGGCCTCGCAGCCCGCCAGCGCGAGCACCATGCCAGCCAACAGGCATCCACGCAGGGTGGCGGCAACAGGGACGGGCAATCTTTTCGGGTGCATGCGATGGCGTCCGGGGCGTGCGGCGACAGGAGCTGGTGCCACGGATGTTACAAATATTAGATTTGTTCTACAATGTTTTTTCTTCAACGAAGGAGAGCGACATGAGCAGGACCAACGTGGGTTTCATCGGTCTGGGCAACATCGGCCAGCCGATGGCGAAGAACCTCGTCAACGATGCGTTCGACGCCTGGATGTACGACGTGTCCGAGAAGGCCCTCGCCGAACTCGTCGCGCTCGGCGCGCGCGCCTCGACCCCCGCGGAGATCGCGCGCAACTGCCCCCTGATCGGCATCTGCGTGCGTGATGACAAGGACGTGGATTCGCTGTTCTACGGCGACGCGGGCATGCTCGCGCACGCCGCGAAGGACACCGTGATCGCGATCCACAGCACCGTCACGCAAGCGGGGCTGGCGCGCTGGGCGCAGGATGGCGCGGCTCGTGGCGTGCACGTGATCGACGCGCCCATCACGCGCGGCAACGGCGGCATGGAGCCGCGCTTCGTCTGCTTCCTGGTCGGCGGCGAGCCGGAGATCGTCGCGCGTGCGCGCCCGCTGCTCGACCCGTCCGCCGAGAACATCATCCACGCCGGGCCACTGGGGGCCGGCATGGCACTGAAGCTCTGCAACAACCTGATCACCAACGTCGAGTACCTCGCGGTGAGCGAGGCCTGGGCGCTGGCGGAGCGCTGCGGGCTGAAGATCGAGGTGCTGCGCGAACTCGGCAAGGCCAACAACGTGATCAACGACCGCATGTACGCCTTCCTCAGCGGCCGCAACACCGTCGCGGCGATGGGCGACACGGCGCTGATGGACCAGCACTTCGGCACCTTCGGCAGGCTGGCCGAGAAGGACCTGGATGCGGCGCTCGAGAGCGCGCGCGACCACGGCATCGAGCTGCCCGGCACCCGCTACGCGCGCGCCGTGATCAATGCCGTGTACACGAAAAAGCCGTACTGAGCCCGGAGCCACCACATGCAGGCGAACCTGAACGATCGCGTCTACATCGTCACCGGCGGCTCGCGCGGCTTCGGCATCGCGATCGCTGCGGCACTGGTTCAACACGGCGCGCGCGTCGGCCTCGTGAGCCGCAACGCATCCGCGCTCGAGGCCGCCGTCGCGCGCCTCGGCGCCGACAGGGCCTTTGCCGTCGGCATGGACGTCAGCGAACGCGCTGACATCGCGCGCGCCTTCACGCGCATCAAGGAGCATTTCGGTCGCCTCGACGGGCTGATCAACAACGCGGGGCTGGCGCGCCCGGGCGCGGTCGAGAACCTCGACGCGGCGGACGTGCAGGCGCAGGTCGGCACCAACCTGCTCGGCACGGTCTATTGCTGCCAGGCCGCGATCCCACTGCTGCGCGGCGGCGACAACCCGCGCATCGTGAACATCTCCTCGGCCAGCGCCTACCACATGGACGAGATGGCGCACCTGTCGATCTACGCAGCCACCAAGGCCGCGGTGGAGCGCTTCTCGCGCGACCTGCGCCGCGAACTGCAGGGTGATGCCATCGGCGTGACGATCCTGCGCCCGGGCGCGGCCGCGACGGAATTCGCCGCCGGCTGGGATCCGTCGCGCTTCGAGCCGGCGCTGAAGGCCTGGATCGACCAGGGCCGCCTGATGGACATCGGCATGGACGCCGCGCACGTGGGCGCCACGGTGGCCTACTGCCTGTGCTGCCCGCCGGGCGTCTCGATCGACCTGCTCGAGGTGCGCCCGTTCCACCAGATGCCCAAGCCCGATCCCGCGACGCTGATGGCGCAGCACGGCGGCTGAGAGCCCGTTCAGTCGGCGTGACTGCCCGCCCCGGAACTGCCGGTGGCGCCGGTGCCACCTTGTTGCGCCAGATCGGCGGTCCCGGCCGCCCCGGGCCCCCCTCCCCGCGCCCTTGAGTGCCCGGGCGGGCTCCACATGTCCGCCCCGAATGGACGCGACCGCCCAGTCGGGCAGGCCGGGCCTCCGCCCGCCCCCACGCTCCCCGGGCCGCCGGCGCCCGCGCGCGCGGCCCCGCAGCCGAACACCCCCCCCCCCCCCCCCCCCCCGCCCCCCCCCCCCCCCCCCCCCCCGGCCGCCCGCCCCAACCTCGGACGCACCCACAGCTCCGGCGTGCCGCGCAGCGGGCCGCCGGTGAAGCGCACGCTGTGGCCGGGCGCCAGACGCATTGCGGGGAACCGCGTCAACACGCGCTCCAGTGCGGTCTCCAGCTCGCGTCGCGCGAGATGCGAGCCGAGGCAGAAGTGTTCCCCGTGGCCGAAGGCGAGATTCTTGTCGGGACGGTCCGGATCGAAGCGGCGCGGGTCGGCGAACACCGCGGGGTCGCTGTTGGCCGCCGTGATGCCGAACAGCACCCAGTCGTCCTTGCGGATCTTCACGCCGCCGAGCTCGGTGTCCTTGCTGCAGCGGCGCGGCAGCAGCGCGGTCGGTGGCTGCCAGCGCAGCGCCTCCTGCACGATGGCCTCGCGCTGCGCGTCGTCGCGCAAGGCGCGAGCGCGCATCGCCGGATCGGACAGCACCGCGTAGAACAGGCTGCCGCCGACCTTGTAGGTGGTGTCCGAACCGGCCGGGAACAGCAGGCGCAGGAAGGACAGGATCTCCTCGTCATCGAGCCGCTCGCCCTCGAACTCGGCCGTAGCCAGCGTGGAAATGACGTCATCGCCCGGATGGCTGCGCCGCTGCGCCAGTATCGGCTGCATGTACGCGCCGAAGTCGCGCTTGGCGCGCAGCGCGCCCTCGGGATCCCAGGGATAGTCGATCAGCTTCAGCGCCCACTCGAGCAGCCTGCCCTCGTTGTCGACCGGGATCCCCAGCATTCGCGTGATCACGGTGAACGGGAACGGGCGCGTGAAGGCCTGCACGAACTCCACCTCGTCCCTGCCCTCGATGCGGTCGAGCAACTCGTCGGCGACCGGCACGATCAGCGACTCCACCGACTTGCGCATCTGCCGCGGGAAGAACGGCTTCGAGACCAGCGCGCGGTTGATGCGGTGCATCTCGCCGGACATGGTCTGCAGCGTGCGTCCCATCGAGGGCTCGGAGTGCACGCGGTAGGCGGCCTCGGAGGCGAAATGCTCCTCGTCCGAGAAGGCACGCTTGAGCTCCCTGAAGCTGTTGATCAGCCACACCGTGTCGCCGAGGTACTTCACCGGCACCACCGGGCCGTGCGGGCGCAGGGTGTCGATCAGATCGTGCAGGTCCGGCACTTCCGCGTAGGCGAAGTCGATCTCGGGAAGCAGGGGCTTGACGGCGCTCATCGGGATACTCTCCTCTCGTCATCCGGCGACGGAGAGATCATCACCCATGGCCGCGCAGGCGTCCAGCACGCCGACCCGCTGGAGCGCCGCGCTCAGTCCTTCGCGGCATCAGCCTTCAGCGCCCGCACCACGTCGGCCCAGTGTCCCGGATCGGGACAGCGGTTGTGCGTGAGGCTGACGCTGTCGGCAATCCCCGCCAGTCGCGCGCGCAGCTTCGGCGCGATCTCCGCGCGCGCGCCCACCACCGCGATCGTCTCGAGAATTTCGTCGTCGATCAGCCCGGCCATGTCGTCCCAGCGACCGAGTTTCGACAGGCGGTTCAGCTCCTCGTGCAGCGCGCCCCAGCCGTGGCAGTCGAGCGTGAGCCGGTATGCGGGGGTGGATCCGTAGAACGCCAGCTGCTTGCGCGCCGCGAGCCTGGCGCGCTCGAGTTGCTGCTCGTCATCGCCGGTGACGACCAGCGTCGCGCACATGATCTCCAGCGCGGCCCGCCCGCGCCCGGCACGCGCCAGCCCGCGCGAAATCGCCGGCAGCGTGATCTCCAGCAGCGACTTGCGCGTGGTGAAGGGGTGGGCGATGAAACCGTCGCAGACCTCGCCCGCGAGCTCGGTCATCAGCGGCCCGAAGCCGCCGGTGAATACCGGTGGCGGCCCGAACGGGTTCGGTCCCGGATCGAAAGCCGGGATCATCAGCGTGTGGCGATAGAACCGGCCGCGAAAATCGAGCGCCCCCTTCCCCTCCCAGCAATCCCAGATCGCGCGGATCGCCAGCACGATCTCGCGCAGTCGCGCCGCGGGATGCGACCAGGTCGAGGAAAAGCGCTTCTCGATGTGCGGCCTGACCTGCGTGCCGAGGCCCAGCACGAAGCGACCGCCGGTGATCAGCTGCAGGTCGTAACCAAGCCCGGCAAGGTCCATCGGGTTGCGCGCAAACGCGATGGCGATGGCGGTGCCGAGACGCAGCCGTTGCGTGTGCTCCGCCGCCACCGCGAGCGCGAGGAAGGGGTTGTGCTTGGCTTCGAAGGAAAATCCCCCGTCGTAGCCGATCTCCTCGAGCTCGCGGTAGATGGTGCGCGCCCGCCGGGGATCCTCCAGAGGCGCGGTGGTGTAGACCTTCATGGACAGACTCTCCTTGCTCCGTTGCGAGCGACTACATCGAGCCGAAACTGTAGCTGATGTCGAGCCCGTAGGTTCGCGGCTCGCCCCACTGGCTGGTGCTCGCACGCCCCAGGCCGTAGCTCGCCAGGTCGAACTCGAAGCCGCCGATCTTGTACTCCTCGTCGGTCAGGTTCCTGATCCAGGCCGATACCGCCAGGGTACCGTCGCCGACAGCGATGTCGTGGTAGCCCACGCGCGCATTGAGCACGCTGTAGTCGTCCTGCGCGATGTCGTCGTTGCCGCTGATCTTCGGCGTGAACACCACCTCGCTCATGCCGGACCAGTCGAGGCGCGCGCGCATCTCGCCGTTGTCGCTGAGTTTCGGGAAGGTGTAGTTCAGCGAGACGTTGTAGCTGTGCTCGGGCGTGTACTCGAAGGCGCGGTCGTCCGAGATGTCGCTGATCGCGCCCGAGATGTTGTCGAAGGACAGGAACTCGTCGTATTCGGGATCGACGTAGCCGTAGCCCGCCGTGATGTCGAGACCCGGCACCAGCATGACGATCGTCTCGAGCTCCAGTCCCTTGATGGTCGCGGAGGCCGCGTTCTGCACCACCGTCGAATAGCCGCCCTGCGAGCCCGGATCCACCGCGTTGACCTGCGTCTGCATATCGCTCAGGTCCTCGTAGAACACGCTCATGTTGAAGCGCAGCCGGTTGTCGAGCCACATGGACTTGACGCCGACCTCGTAGCTGTCGACCTGCATGTCGTCGTAGGGGCCCCACTGCAGCGGCGTGGTGCTGCGGGCGTTGAAGCCGCCGCTCTTGAAGCCGCGGGTATAACTGACGTAGCTCATCAGGTCGTCGGTCCACTGGTAGTTCAGCGACACGCGCGGCGAGAGGCCGGTGTCCTCGATCTCGGTGGGAATCTCGGTCGGGTAACCCCCGTAGGTCTGGGCAAAGGTGTCGAGGTAGGTGAATCCGGCCCCGCCGTCTAGCGTGACGCGGTGGTTCTGCTCGCGCTCCTCGTCGGTGTAGCGCACGCCGAGCGAGGTCGTGAACCTGTCGGTGACATGCAGCGACACCTCGCCGAAGGCCGCCAGGCTGGTGTTGTCGATCTCGGTGTAGAACTGCTGGTTCAGCTCGAACAGGTCGATCATCTGCGTGTTGATGTAATCGCCCTCCTCGTTGAAGTAGAACAGGCCGGCGACGAAATCGAGGTAGCCGTCGAAGCCGCTGCCCGCGAGCTGGAACTCCTGGCTGGTCGATTCCAGCGTGAAGTGGTCCGGATCGTTGTAGAGCAGCGGCGTCGTGGTGCCCATCGCGTTGTTGACCAGGTAGTTCTCCGATTCACGATAGCCGGTGATCGACTTCAGCACGAGGTCGGTGAAGCAGCCCGCATCGCCGATCTCGTAGCTCAGCGTGAGCCCGTGACCCTCGAGGTCGACGTCATTGCGCGCTTCGCCGAAGCTGGTGACGTCGTCCGCGCGATCCGTACGCACATTGCCGCCATGGATGGCACCCAGCACCCCACTGGCCGAAGTCAGCTGCGAGACCATCGCCTGCTCGCGCTTCTTCTGCCAGTCGTAGGAGTAATCGGCCGTGAACCGCTCGTTGGGCGTCCAGCGCACGGCGCCGCGCAGCGACTGGCTGTCCTCGTCCCAGATATCCTCGCCGAGATCGTTGTCGACGAAGGGATCGCGGTTCTTGCTGAGCACCGCCAGGCTCGCCGCAAGCCCCTCGGTCACGGGGAACTCCAGGTATGCCCTCCCGTCCAGGCGACCGTAGTCGCCGGCGGTCACCGTGGCCTCGCCGCCCAGCTCGCCGCCGGGCTTGCGCGTATGCAGCACTACCGCGCCGCCGACCGTGTTCTTGCCATAGAGCGTGCCCTGCGGCCCGCGCAGAACTTCCACGCGATCCAGCGTCGCGACATCGAACAACGATCCGATCGACTTGCCGATGTAGATGCCGTCGAGGTAGATACCGACCATCGGGTCTTCCGTGATCGTGAAGTCGGTGCGGCACAATCCGCGCATGCACACCAGCGTGCCGTCGTTACCGCCGGTATTGGGCATGATGATCAGGTTGGTGGTCATCTGGCTGAGGTGCGAGATGTCGGTGATGCCGAGCTCCTGGATGTCGCGTGCGCTGAATGCAGTGACCGATACCGGCACCACCTGCAGGTTTTCCTGGCGCCGCCGCGCGGTGATCATGATTTCCTCGATCTGCCCTTGCGCCGACGGCGTCGCGCCATCCTGTGCCAGCGCGCCCGGCCCGTTCATGGCGCCGAGCGCGGCGACGCCGATGGCGAGCGCGAGGGTCCGGCCGGCGAATCGCGCCGATGTACGCTGCGGGAGGTGCGAGTGCAGGCTGACGGTTGACATGGCGGATACCTCTCGATGTCGTGGTGGATGGACGTCGCTCGTCGCAACGCCCTGCGGTCATGCTCCGCGCTGGAGTTTAGTGAGACATGCGCAACGCGCAGCACGCGCGGTGGATCACAGGCGGACGAAACAGTATCGAATCGGGACATCGGGGAACTTCCGCGCGTGCAGACGACGCATTGTTGCGTGCGCGTAATGCGCCGGAAATCCCCTGTTCACGCCCGTTCGAATCCTGCCGTACCAGCGTCCGGCTCCAGAGGGTGTCGCAAAACCATCCCGGATTTGCCCGACGCGGCACGGGTCGACCGAGCGGCGCCCGCCTTGCTGCGGGCCCCCCCCCGCCCCCCCGCCCCGCCGGGCATGCGACACGAGCCGGACCGGGCCAATGACGGCCCCACACACAAATGCGGACCTACTTTCGCTTGCGGCGCGCCAGGATCTCGGGGTTGTCGGCAACCAGCCCGTCGCGGATCATTGCCGCGGCCTCCTCCGCGCTGTACCCGAGCTCTCCGAGCAGCGCGCGCGTGTGCTCTCCGAGCAGCGGCGGATGCAGGCGAACGCTGCCGGGTGTAGCGTAGAAGCGTATCGGCACGCCGGTGACGCGCACTTCGCCCAGCACGGGATGCTCGGTCGCCACGATCATGTTGTTGTGCAGGATCTGCGGATCGTGCACCACGTCCTCGACCTGGTTGATCGGCGCCGTGAGTACATCGGCCGCGACCAGCTTCGGAATGAGCTCCTCGCGCGTGTAGGCGCTCGTGCGCTGCGCGACCACGCGATCGAGCTCGTCCTGGTTGGCCAGACGCGCCGCGATGTCGTGAAAGCGCGCATCGGTGTCCCAGTCGGTTTCCAGCGCCCGACACAGCTTGACGAAGAACTTCTCTCCCGGCGTGGTGATCACGACGTGGCCGCCGTCGCGCGTCGGATAGACGCCCGAGGGCGCGAAATACAGGCTGCGGTTGCCGGTGCGCACCGGCGCCTCGCCGGTCGCGAGGTAGGTGCCGATGGAACTGGCCTGCGCGTGCATCAGCGAATCGAGTAACGAGACCTCCACGCGTTGCCCCGCGCCGGTGCGGTCGCGCACGCGCAGCGCCGCCTGCGCGGCATTGGCAACGAGCAGCGAGGTGATCACGTCGACCGCCGGAAAGCCGGTGCGCACCGGCTCGCCGTCCGGGTCGCCGTTCAGCGCCAGCACGCCGGCATAGCCCTGCGCGAGAAAGTCGATACCCGGACGACCCGCATACGGACCGTCGGGACCAAAGGCCGTGACCCCTATCCACACGATGTCGGCCTTCAGCGTCGCGACCTGCGCATAGCTCAACCCGAGCTTGCTGAGCGCCGGCTCGCGGATATTGGTGATCAGCACGTCGGCTGTAGCCACCAGCCGCGCGAACACCTCGCGCGAGTCCTCCTGCTGCAGATCGATGACGATGTCGCGCTTGTTGCGGTTGAGGCTGAGATAGGGACCGCGCTCCGTCCCGCGCTCCGGGCCGAGGTGGCGGCTCTCGTCGCCGTAATGCGATTCGACGCGGATCACGTCCGCGCCGAGGTCGCCGAGCAGCGTCGCGCCGTAGGGACCTGCCAGCATCGTGGAGATATCGAGCACGCGCAGCCCCTGGAGGGGGCCCGTCGCCATCGTATGTTCGCTCATGGACTTGTTCCCGCGAGTAGGTGTGCGTTGTTCAGGCGCGCAGGCGTTGCACCGTTTCGCGCACGAAGCCGGTGTCCGCGCGCCGCGGCAGGCAGGTCGATCAACACCGTACCGAATACCCCGTTGGCGCGTTCGCGCAACTTCTGCGCGAAGTCGTCGTGCAATGCCACGACGGCCCACTGCTCCAGCATCTCGTCGCTGATCAGCGCTGGCATCTGCGCCCACTTTCCCGCGACCGAGAGCCGGTGCAGTTCCATCCCCGTGTCCTCCCAGCCGTGG
Source organism: Gammaproteobacteria bacterium (assembly GCA_016718385.1). Taxonomy (GTDB): domain Bacteria; phylum Pseudomonadota; class Gammaproteobacteria; order Pseudomonadales; family UBA5518; genus UBA5518. The sequence goes on along the minus strand of JADKDK010000001.1, from coordinate 316,832 downwards.
TGCGCGAGCACCGCGTGGTAGGAGCGCGTCGAGGCGTAGAAGGATATGTTCTGGCGCAGTGCGTCCATGGACTTGCGCAGTTCCTCCTCGTCGCGCCCGAGCGCGAGGAAGGGCGCGCCGATCAGTTCGAAGGCGGCCGCGTCGCGCCCGGCTTTCGCGGCGCCCGCCGCGATCGCCGGCAGCAGCACCTCGCGCGTGTAGGCGAAGGTCGCCACCGGGTGCAGCCGCAAGCCGTCGCAGATCTCTGCGGCCATGCGCGCCATGTACGGGTTCACCGCTGCGACGTGGATCGGGATGTGGGGATGCGCGATCGGGCCAGGATTGAAGAACGGCGGGATCATCGTGAACCGGTAGTGCTCTCCCTCGAAAAACTCGGGCGAGCCCGGGTTCTGGAACGAGCGCAGCATGGCGCGCACGCACAGCACGTACTCGCGCATGCGCGGTCCCGGCGCCGAGGGCCAGGGCGTCGCGTAGCGCCGCTCGTTGTGGCCCTTGATCTGGGTGCCGATGCCGAGCGCGAAGCGCCCGCCGGAAAAACCCTGCAGATCCCACGCGCACTGCGCGGTGACCATGGGGCTGCGCGGAAAGGCGATCGCGACATTGGTGCCCAGGCGCGCCCGCGTCGTGTGCTCGGCGGCGATCGCCAGCGGCAGGAACGGGTCGTGGCCCGCCTCCGGCGTGGTGATGCCGTCAAAGCCCAGCTCCTCCAGGGAACGGGCCTGCGCAGCGATACCCGCCACGCCCGTCGCCGCCTGGCCCTGGCCGGCATACTGCGAGGTCTGCGGCCCCATCATCACGGTCTCGACGCGCAACGCCATGTTCCCTCCGGTGCGGGCCGTGCGGCTCAGCGGCCCTTGAACTCGGGCTTGCGCTTTTCCATGAAAGCCCTGGGCCCCTCGATCGCGTCGTGCGAGCCAAAAACGCGCGCACCGATTGCCTTCTCGAGCACGAAGCCCGGTTCCAGGCTGGCCTGGCGCACCACGATTTCCTTCGCCGTGCGCACCGCGAGCGGGCTGTTCATGCAGATCTTCTCCGCGACCCGCAACGCCTCGTCCATCAGTTGCCCGGCGGGCACGACGCGATTGACCAGGCCGATTTCGCAGGCGCGCCGCGCATCGATGTTCTCGCCGGTGAGCAGCAGCTCCATCGCCACCGCCCACGGGATCTGTCGCGGCAGGCGCACGTGCGTGCCGCCGGTCGGGACCAGCCCGAAGCGGACTTCACCGAGCCCGAATGTCGCGTGCTCGGCAGCGATGCGGATGTCGGTGCCCTGCATGAACTCCATGCCCCCGGCAATGCAGAAGCCGTTCACCGCGGCAATGATCGGCTTGAACACGTCGGAGAACGGGCGCTTGGTGTGATCCGAATAGCCCAGGTCCTCACCGGCGTTCAGACGCGGTATGGCCTCCTGCAGGTCCATGCCGGCGCAGAAGGCCTTGTCTCCGGCGCCCGTGAGGATCGCGACCCAGAGCTCGTCGTCCTTGCGGAAATCCTCGAAACAGGCGTCCATCGCCGCGAGCATCTCGCCGGTGAACGCATTCATCGCGCGCGGGCGGTTGATCGTCATCACGGCAATGCGCCCGCGCTTCTCGTAAAGGAATGTCTCCGGCAGTTCCAGCGCCATCTCTATCGCCTCCTCGTGCGTGTTCCGTTGACCCGATGACGCCGCGCTCAGTCGCGCCGCCTGAAACGCGGCAGGCTGACTTCAGCCGTCACCGCCTCGAACTCGACCTGCACCGGCATGCCGATGCGCAGCTCGTGCGGCGCGCAATCGACCATGTTCCCGAGCAGTCGCACGCCCTCCTCCATCTCGACCACCACCGGGGCGAGCGGCGTGGCGTTGGCGAAGGCCGGGTGCAGCGCGCGCTCGACCACCGTCCAGGTGTAGACGGTGCCGCGCCCGGTGGATGGCTCCCACGACCAGGCGAAGGAATTGCATTGCGCGCAGATCTCGCGCGGCACGTGACGGAACGTCCCGCAGTCCGCGCAGCGCTGGAAGCGCAGCTCGCCCTGCCGGCACCATGCGTAGAACCCGGCCGTCAGGCCTTCGAGCGCCGGCAGCGGCTTGTCGTAGGGAATCGTTTGCCTGCTCATCGGGTATCGCTCCTTCGCTAGCGCCGCAGGATCGCGATGCTGCCGTCGCCGAAGTCGCCCCAGCCGGTGACCACGCCGACCTCGGCATCGGCAACCTGGCGCGCGCCGGCGCTGCCGCGCAGCTGCTTCACCGCCTCGACGATGTGGCCGATGCCGAGCGAGTGCGCCTCCGACAGCAGGCCGCCGTGGGTGTTCACCGGCAGGCGCCCGCCGAGCTCGATCGCGCCATTCTCGACGAAGGGACCGCCCTCGCCGCGAGCGCAGAAGCCGGCTTCCTCGATCTGCTGGATCACCTCGAAGGTGAAGCAGTCGTAGATCTGCGCGAAATCCGCATCCGCGGGTGTCACGCCCGCCATGCGGAACGCCTCGGGCGCGGCGATGCTCAGACCGGTGCGATGGAAGTCCTTGCGATTGGTGATCTCGTCGGCCGGATAGGGCTGACCCGCCGCGGCGCCCATGATGTAGACCGGCGGCTTGCCGAGATCGCGCGCACGCTCCACCGTGGTGACGATGCAGGCGGCGGCGCCGTCCGTCTCCAGGCAGCAGTCGTTGACGCGATAGGGGTCGGCCAGCATCGGCGAGGCGAGGTAGTCGGCCATCGTGAGCGACTTGCCGTGCATCAGGGCCGCGGGGTTCAGTTGCGCGTGGCGGCGCATCGCGATCGCGACCGCGCCCATCTGCTCGTGCGTGGTGCCGTACTCGTGCATGTGGCGGCGCGCCATGAGCGCATACCACTGCGGCGGCACCGTGAGCCCCTGCGGCAGGTAGTAGTCCCAGGCGATCGCGCCGCCGGGAATCGAATGCTTGTCGGTGGTGACGGTCTGGCGCACGCGCGCCCCCGAATAACCGTTCCAGCCGGCGGGGATCAGCACGTGGTTCGCCGCGCCCGAGACGACCGCCATCGCGGCCAGGCGCAACGAGGCGACCGGCGCCGCACCGCCCATGTGGATGATCGCGGCAAAGCGCAGGTTTTCAGAGCCCAGACTAGCGGCGAAGGCCTCGCACTTGCCGACGTTCGGAAAGGCGAGCACGCCGTCGATCTGGCTGCCGCTGAGCCCGGCATCGTGCAACGCCGCGACCGCGGCGTGCAGTTGCAGCGCCTCCTCGCCGAGACCGGAGCCGGGCTTGCGGCAGTAGGCGGTCTCGCCGATGCCGACAATGCAGGCCTTGTCCTTGAACACGATTGCACCTTCCTTCGCGTCAAATCAGCGCTGCTTCTGGCGCGCCTCGTAGTCCTCGAGCAGCTGCGCGCGCGCCTCGGCCTCGCGGCGGCGGATATCCCAGAACTCGGGCGTGCGCTTCTCCATGAACGCGGCACCGCCTTCCTTGCCCTCGGGCATGTCGAACCAGTCGGGGAACATCGCCGCAGAGGTGATGCAGGACTCGCGATAGCCGTCCATCTCCTGGTCGAAGGCGGCCTTCAGCACCTCGAGGCAACCGGGGCTCAGCGCCAGCATCTCCTCGCACCACTGGTCCACTTCCGCCTCGAGGCGATCCAGCGGCACCACCGTATTGACCAGCCCCATGTCCAGCGCCTGTGCCGCCGGGTACTTGCGGCACAGCATCCACAATTCGCGCGCCTTCTTCGCACCCACCACCTTGGTCAGGTAGGGCACGAAGAAGCCGTCGGCGGGCGAGGACACGCGCGGGCCGGCCTGGCCGAAGACGGCGTTGTCGGCCGCGATCGTGAAGTCGCAACAGTAGGCCATGTGGTTGTGACCGGCGAGGCAGTAACCCTGCACCTGCGCGATGACGGGCTTGCGCGACATGCGCATCAGGCGATTGTGCGGGTAGCGGTTGTAGAAGGCCTCGCGCAGCCCCCAGCGCTCCCAGGCCACGTCGCCGCCGGCGCCGAAGTGCTTGCCTTTCGCGGCCACGATGATCACCCCGACCATCGGGTCGTGGTTGGCGTCGTAGAAGGCGCGGAACATCTCGTCGACCGTCGCCAGCGTCAGCGTGTTCATCTTGTCGGGCTTGTTCAGCGTCACGCGCGCCACCGCGCCACCCAGGCGCGCGTGCGACTTCTTCTCGTAGAGGATCTCGACGAAGTTGTCGAGCCCGTCGCCACCCGGCGAGGACCACGCGCTCCAGCTCGACGTCGCTTCGGACTCGCTCATCTGCCACCGCCTGTCATGATAATGGTTGTCGCTGCGCCCGGCTCAGGGTATCGCGCCCGCGGCCTTGAACGCCTCGATCTCGTCCCAGGAATACTCGAGCAGGTCCATCATCAACAGCTCGGTGTCCTGGCCGAGCTGCAGACCCAGCGTGTTCACTTCACCCGGCGTCTTCGACAGCGTGACCGGCAGCCCGCGCACCTCGACCTCGCGCTGGACTTCCTCGCACCAGGTCTTCAGCAGGTAGTCGTTGTCCCAGGCCTGCGGATCCCTGACCACGTCGGCCAGCGTGTTGATCGGCGCGGCAACAATGTCGTGCGCCGCGCAACGCGCGAGCAGCGCCTCGTGATCGAGTGCCGCGGCGAGCGCATCGAACTCCGCGATCAACTCGACGTTGTTCACCGCGCGGCCCGCGGCGCTCGCGAAGCGTGGATCCTCGATGAGCGCCCCGTCGCCAAGGGCCTCGCACAGCAACCGGAAGCGCGCGTCCTCGTTCGGCTCGCAGACGTACACCCACTTGCCGCGCGTCGGGTACAGGTTCCACAGCGGGTTTGCCGCCTCGCGGCGCGAGTGCTGCAGGGCGCGCTCGCTGTTGCCGGCGAGGAAGGACTGCAATTGCGGCGCGGCGAGAAACAGCTGCGCACCGTAGAGGGAGGCATCGATGCACTGCCCGTGACCCGCGCGGTTGCGCTGGTAGAGCGCCGTCACGATGGCGAACGCCGACATGATGCCGCCGTAGGCATCACCCGAGCCCATGCCGAGGTAGATCGGCGGCTGTCCCGGCTCGCCGAGCTGCGCCATGATACCGGTCAACGCCTGCACCGTCATGTCGAAGGCAGGCCGCGACGCGCCGCCGAAGCGGCCGTAGCCGGTGTTGGTCGCGTAGACCAGCCGCGGATTGATCTCGCGCAGCCGCTCCCAGGACAGGTTCCAGCCATCGAGCATCGCGGGCGTGAGGTTGGAGAGGAACACGTCGGCCTTCTCGACCAACCGGTACATGATCTGCTGGCCCTCGGGCTTGCGCAGGTCGATGACCAGGCTCTTCTTGTTGCGGTTGTTGACCAGGAAGTACTGGTTCCAGTCGCCGATCTCGAGCGACTTGATGCTGCGCACGCCGCGCGCCTGGTCGCCGCCCTGCGGGCGTTCGACCTTGATCACTTCGGCGCCGAAGTCCGCGAGATATTGCGCCGACACCGGCCCCTGGAACCACACCGTCAGGTCGATGACGCGGATGCCCTCGAGTGCTCTGGCCACCTTGCCCTCCCGCGCTCAGGCGACGACGCCGCTGGCGCCGAGTTCGTGAATGGTTTCCACCGGGTAGCCGAGCAGCCCGTGGAGCACGTCGAGCGTGTGCTGTCCGACGCAGGGCGCGAGACTCGCGAGCCGCGCCGGGCTCTCGCTCATGTAGATCGGGAATCCGAGGCTCTTCACGCGGCCGAAGCTCGGATGATCGAGCTCGACGACATAACGGTTGGCACGCGCCACCGGATCGCTCGCGGGGTAATCGAAGCGCTCGATGATATCCGCCGACATGCCCCTGGCGGCGAACAGCGCGCGCCAGTGATCGGCACTCTCGCGCGCGAAAGCCTCCTCGAACGCGTGTATCAGTTCCAGGCGGTTCAGATCGCAACGCTTCTCGTGGGTGTCGAAACGCGGATCCCCGGCATCCAGCCCGGTTATCTCGGCGAGATCCGGCCACCACCGGTCGGTGTCGGGCATCGTGAGCGTCACCCAGCGCCCGTCGGCGCTGGCGTAGAGCGAGCCGGACATCGGGTTCGAGACGTCGAGGCGCGAGATCGGGTTCAGCAGCCGGTCGCCGGAACCGATCGCGAGAAAGGCCTGCAGGTCGAGGCTCGCGCCGTACATATTGCCGGCGAACAGCGAGGTATCGACCTGCTGCCCCTCGCCGCTGTGCTGGCGATGCAGCAGCGCGGTGACGACGCCGAAGGCGAGCAGCACGGCCGCATGCATCGCGCCCGCTCCGGTGTACACCGGCGGCTCGCCCGGCTGCTGCACGATGGGCATCATGCCGGTGCGCGCCGCCGCGAGTTCGTCGATCGCCGGGAGCTCACAGTCCTTGCCCTTCGGCCCGAAGCCGGAGACACGCGCCACGACGATATCCGGGCGCCGTGCGCAGGCAGCGGCGTAATCGAGCCCGCGCGCGGCGAGCTCCGCGAGCGGCCAATCGGTGAGAACCACGTCGCAGCGGGCCAGGAGATCGTCGAGCACCGCACGCCCGCGCACCGTTGCCGCGTCGAGCGCGAGACTCTGCTTGTTGCGATGGATCAGGTCGGCCTCGTGGTTCCAGGTGCCGGAGCGCGCTCCGTCCTCGTCGACGCCGCCGCGCTGCGATGCACCTCCGAGCGGCTCGAGCCGGATGACGCGCGCGCCGAAATCGCCGAGGAACGCGGCCGTCATCGAGGGTGCGAAGCCGCGCGTCACATCGAGAACCACGATATCGTCCAGCGCACCACTCATGCCCGTCACCCGTCGCTGTGCATCACCAAGCCGATGGTCCTATCCTAATCGCTGCGCCCGTTGCGGCCCGTTTCGCAGCGCATCAATTCCGGCCTTCGCGATTTCATTTCGGGACATGGAGGCTGGCAGTCCGCGCGGCGCGGATCAACGACCACACCTGGTGCGGCGAGGCCGGCGTCTCGCGAACCATCGCGCCGAGCGGCGCGAGCGCATCGTTGATGGCGCAGATCACCGCGGCGGGCGTGGTGTGGATCGCACCCTCGCCGCAGCCCTTGGCGCCGAGCGGCGCGAACGGCGACGGCGTCACCAGCGCCGCCTTCTCGGTCATCGGCACCTCGTTGATCGACGGCACCAGGTAGTCCATGAAAGTCGACACCAGCGGCTGCGCGTTCTCGTTGTACACGTACTGCTCCAGCAGTGCGGCGCCCACGCCCTGCGCCACACCCCCCTGGATCATGCCCTCGACCGTCGCGGGATTGAGGCGCGTGCCGCAGTCATCGGCGATGAAGTACTTCAGGATCTCGGTCTTGCCGGTTTCGGGGTCCACTTCGACCAGCACCACGTGGCAGGCATTCGCGGCGGTGAGATAACTCTTGCAGCGTCCGTCGGCGTCGGGCGCGGTGCGCCCCGGCGCGGTCCAGACACTGGTCGTGGAGGCATTCGCCTCCATGCCCGGCGGCAGCAGGTCGCTGCGCGAGAGCAGCGCGCCGACAACCTGCGCCATCGGCATCTGCGCCCCGGGCACGCCCTTGACGCGAAGCATCCCGTCCATGAGTTCGACCTGCTCGAACGGCGCCTGCAGCAGCACCGCCGCCACGTGACGCAGCTTTTCCGTGATCGCCTGGCAGGCGCCGAGGATCGCGCCGGTGATCGCCACGCCGAGACGGCTGCCGCCGGGTCCGAAGTGCGGCGGCGCGTTGTCGGTGTCGGCATAGACCACGCGCACCGCGTCCATCTCCACGCCGAAGTAATCGGCCAGCAGTTGCGCCGCGAGCGTGTACTGGCCCTGCCCCTGCAGGTTGAAGCCCACGCGCACGGTGACCTCGCCGAGGATGTTGATGCCCACCGACGCGCCCTCGGGCACGCCGACGCCGGGCACACCGACCGTGGCATAGGCGTTCCAGTCGAACACCCCCGGCTCGATGGTGCTGGCCACACCGATCCCGACCAGCCGACCCTCGGCACGCGCGCGCGCCTGCTCTTCGCGCAAGCGCCCGTAATCGGCCATCTCCAGCACCTTGTCGAGCGCGGCCTCGTAGTTGCCGCTGTCGTACTCGTTGCCGCTCGGGATGGTGTAGGGGAACTGCTCCGGACGAATGTAGTTGCGCCGGCGCATCTCCGCGGTATCGAGGCCGAGGCCGCGCGCGGCGATGTCCATCAGCGATTCGAGCACGAAGTTGTGCGGCGGCGGCCCGTAGCCGCGGTAGGGGTAGGAAGGCGCGCGGTTGGTGCTCACCACCTTCACGTCGTATTGCGCCGCCTCGATGCGGTAGCAGCCGGTGAAGGCCGCCAGCGGCTTCGCCACCGATATCGTGCCATAACCCTCCGCGCTCGCGCCCTGGTCATCGAGCAGCTTCACGCGAAATCCGGTGACCGTGCCATCGGCTCGCACGGCAAGCGCCGCGTCGTAGTAGCGGTCCCAGGACTGGCCGCCGCCGGCCAGCAGGTATTCCATGCGGTCTTCGATGTACTTGACCGGTCGCCCGCCGGCCTTGCGCGAGAGCAGCGCCGCGATGTCCGTGCCGCGCGGGCCGCCCTTGCCGCCGAACCCCCCGCCCTGCGGATGGCTGATGATGTTGATCTGGTTCGCGGCCAGCTTCAGCGTGTGCGCGCGCCCCAGCGCCATGAAGCCCGGCGTCTGGTAGGCGCCGTGGCAGGTCAGGCGCTCCTGCACGAGGTCCCACTGGCACACGCAGCCGAAGGTTTCGGTCGGATTGGCGCCGACGCGGTTCCAGCGGAACTTCGCGCTGAACACCTTGTCGGCCGCGGCGAAGACGCCGTCGATGTCGCCCCAGGTGAAGGCGCGGTCCAGCATCAGGTTGGTGCCGTTCTCCTCGTAGAGCAGCGCGCTTCCCGGGTCGGTCGCCACGCAGGGGTCGGCCACCACCGGCAGCAGCTCGTACTCCACGTCGATCAGCTCGCAGGCGTCTTCCGCGATGTAGCGGCTGCTGGCGGCGACCGCGGCCACCGGTTCGCCGACGAAGCGCGTCTTGCCGACGGCGAGGCTGTACGGTCCCCAGCCCGCGGGCGCGGTGACCATCGGGTTGCACCAGCGCTCGAGGTCGGCGCCGGTGAGCACCGCGGCAACGCCCGGGTGCGCCTCGGCCCGGCTGGTATCGATGCGCACGATGCGCGCATGCGGATGGGGGCTGCGCTGGATCGCGCAGTGGAGCATGTCGGGCAGCACGAGGTTGTCGATGAATTCCGCGCGTCCCGTGACCAGCGCGCGATCCTCGATGCGCCGGACCTCCTTGCCCACGAAACGGCGTGCGGTAGTCGGCAACCCGTCCAGCGAGGTGGGTATTCTGGTGCTCATGGCGTGTCCCTTCCCGGTTTGTTGCTCAGTCTGCCTGCACGGCCGCACCCGCGCGCAGCTTCGCGCCCGCCAGACGCACCGATTCCATGATGCTCTGGTATCCGGTGCAGCGGCACAGGTTGCCGCCCAGCGCCTCGCGGATGTCCTCGTCACTCGGGTCCGGGTGATCGCCGAGCAATTCCACCGTGGTCATCAGGAAACCCGGCGTGCAGAAGCCGCACTGCAGCCCGTGCTTCTCGATGAAGGCTTCCTGGATCGGGTGCAACCCGTTGTCACCGTGCAGACCCTCGACGGTCTGCAACTCGGCACCGTCGGCCTGCACCGCGAGCATGAGGCAGCTGCGCACGGCCTTGCCGTCCTTGATGATCGTGCAGGCGCCGCACACACCGTGTTCGCAACCCACGTGCGTGCCCGTGAGGCCGAGCTCGTGGCGCAGGAAATCGACGAGCGTCATGCGCGGCTCGATCTCCCGTTCGTACGCCTTGCCGTTCACGCTGAGCCGCACCGTGTGTTGCTGCGCCATGGTCAGTTGTCTCCTTCCGTGCAATCGGTGCAATACGCCCGTCTCATGATGGCCGCGCGCGCGACAGCGCCTCGGCCAGCCCGCGCGCCACCACCACCGACACGAGGTGGCGGCGGAAATCCGCCGAGGCGTGCACGTCGGCGAGGGGTTCCTCGACCTCGGCGGCCCCTGCAAGCCCGGCCTCCCGGAACAGCGCGTCATCCGGCGCCTGCCCGAGCACGAGTTGTTCCGCGGACGGCAGCCGCACCGCCGTCGCGTTGACGCCGAACACCACGATGCGCACGCCGGCGATGCGCCCGCCCGCCAGCGAGAGCAGCACCGCCGCGCCGGCAAGCGCGAAGTCGCCCTTGCGTCGCGAGACCTCGCGGAAGGACCAGCCGGTGCCCGCGGCCAGCACGGGCATGCACACCTCGGTCAGGATCTCGCTCGACGCGAGGTCCGTGGTCAGGTAGGTCACGAAGAAATCGCGCGCATCGATCGTGCGCTCGCCCTGGGGTCCGACCGCCTTCATGCGCATGTCCAGCGCGATCGCAGCGGCCGGATATTCCGCAGCCGGATCGGCGTGCGCAAACGAGCCGCCAACCGTGCCCTGGCTGCGGATCTGGCGGTGACCGATGTTCAGTGTCGCCGCGTGGAACAGCGGCTGGCGCTCGCGAACGAGCGACGAATCCTCGGCGGCGCGCTTGGTGGCCATCGCGCCGATGGCGATCGTCTCGCCGTCGTCACGGATGTAGTCGAGCAGCCGCAGCTTGCGCAGGTCGACCAGCACGTCGGGGCGCGCGACGCGTATGCTCAGCATCGGCATCAGGCTCTGGCCGCCGGCGAGGATCTTGGCTTCGACGCCGTCCTCCTCGAAGCCGGCGAGCAGCGCGATGGCTTCCTGCAGGGTTTCGGGTGCGTAATATTCGAAAGGCGCCGGCTTCATCGCGATTACCCGTTGTTGGCTGTGACGGCTGTCTTCGATCGCATTCTATGCGCTGCGCCCATGGCGCCACCAGTTGCCGCGAATCAAATCAGGCCGATCGGATCTCATATCCGGTCAGGTGCGCGATCCGGCGCGCCAGCCGGTTTCAATTGCGCCGGGGAGCGATTAGATTCTGGCCGTGAGAGACGCAATTCCAACTTCCGGGAACTCCGACATGCGCAACCCACTGCACACCAAACTCTGCGACCGGCTCGGCATCGAGTACCCGGTCGTTGCATTCACGCACTGCAAGGACGTGGCCGTGGCCGTCATCAACGCGGGCGGCTTCGCGGTGCTCGGAGAGGCGATGCATCCGCCGGAGCACATAGCCGCCGACATCAGGTGGATCCGCGAGCGCGTGCACGGCAAGCCCTTCGGCATCGACCTGGTGCTGCCGGCCTCGGTTCCCGAGGAAAAGAGCCTCGAGGAGCTCTACGCGATGATTCCTCGCGCGCAACGCGAGTACACCGAGATGATCAAGCAGAAGTACCAGGTCCCGGATCCGAAGGAGAAACTCGAGATCTCGAACTGGGGCGGGCTCGACCAGAAGCGTTCGCTCGACCAGCTCGAGGTGCTGTTCGACGAGAAGGTGCCTGTCATCGCCTCCGGCCTGGGTTCGCCGGAGTTCATGCTCAAGCGCGCTCACCAGCTGGGCATCCAGGTCTGGGGCCTGGTCGGCAAGCCGCGCCAGGCGAAAAAGCAGATCGCCGCCGGCACCGACGTGATCATCGCCCAGGGCTACGACGCCGCCGGGCACACCGGCAACATCGGCACGTTCTCGATCGTGCCCCAGGTGGTCGACGCCGCGCGCAGTTCCGGTGTACCCGTGCTCGCCGCGGGCGGCGTGACCACGGGACGTCACCTGGCGGCGGCGCTTGCGCTGGGAGCCGACGGCGTGTGGACGGGATCGCTGTGGCTCGCCTCGCGCGAGTCCGACGTGAACCTGCCGATGAAGGAGAAGCTGATCGAGTCGAGCGCGGACGACACCTCGTACTCCGACTGCATATCGGGTTACACGATGCGCACGATCCGCTGCCCCTGGCACGTGGAGTGGAGCCGCGAGGATGCCCCGCGCGCGCTCAAGCCGCCGCTGCAGATGCTGCTGTCGAACGAGTACATCACCGGGGCCAACGATTACCTGCGCAAGGATCTGATGACCGAGGCCGCCGGACAGGGCATCGACTACGTCACGGAGATGAAGCCGGCGCGCCAGATACTCTCCGACATGGTCGAGGAGGCGCTCGATGTCTTCGACCGCTTCGCGGCAGATGACGAGGGCTGAGAGCGGCGACGGCGCGCCGTTTCGCGCCGGCTTCGACGCCGCGCGCGCGGGCCGGCGCGCCGAGTGCGACGGCGGGGCCGCCGTCGCCGGAACGCGCTTCGCGGGTCGCCAGTTCTTCGCCGGCACGCTGACCGGGGACTACCGGGACTTCGGCGACTATCCGTGGCGCTGGTACCTGATGAACTCGCTCAGCCACGCACCGCAGGGCTATCCGCACGCGACCGTGTGGTGCGAGGCGGGCAGCCTCGAGATCGAGGAAGACCCCGGCGGGGAATAGATTCGGGAGCCGGCTGCGGCCGGAGGAAAGTTTCCGGCCGCAACCGGACCGGAGCAACGCAGGGATAACGGGAGATCGACATGCGAATCGTGGTGTGCATCAAGGAAGTGCTGGACCCCAGTGCCGTGAACAACTATGCACTCGCCGGCAGCCTGAAGATCGCGGCCGACGGCAGGACGCTCGACGTGCCGGGGATACCCCGGCTGATCAACGCCTACGACGAGCAGGCGCTGGAGGCGGCGCTGCGCCTGCGCGACGCCGGCTGCGAATGCCACATCACGGCGGTGTCGATAGGGCGCGAACTGCAGGATCCGCTCAAGCACTGTGCGGCGCTCGGCGCCGACGAGATCGTCTCCATCGACGCGGATCCCGGCGCGCTCGATCATCACGTGGTGGCGAACATCCTGGCGGCCTATATCCGCTCCAGCGGGGGTGCCGACCTGGTCCTTTGCGGCCGCCAGGCCTCGGACGACGACCAGGGCGTGGTGCCGGCGCTGCTCGGCGAGTCGCTCGACATGCCGGTGGCGCCCATCGCGCGCGCCCTGGCGCTCCAGGACGGACGCCTGCGTGTCACGCGCGTGACACCGGACGGCGACGAAGTGCTGGAAGGGGCGCTGCCCGCCGTGGTGACGATCAGCAACGAACTCGGGGAGCCCCGGTTCCCCAGCGCGCGCGACAAGATGGCGGCACGCAAGAAGCAGGCGGTCGCGGTGTCCGTCGCCGATCTCGGCCTCACGGACGAACAACTCACGCCCGGGGTGGTGCTCGCCAAGCAGTACCTGCCCGAGATCCATGGGCATTGCGAGTTCATCGAGGGTACGCCTGCCGATGCGGCCGCCGCACTCATCGCCAGGCTGCGCGCCGACAAGCTGATCTGAGAGCCTGTGGCCCCCCGGCGCGAGATGCAGGCGGCGGATCGCCGCTCAGTTCCCGCGGAAGACGGGCGTGCGCTTCTCGAGAAAGGCCGTGGCGCCCTCCCTCGCGTCGAAGGCCGAAGCCACCATGGTCCCCACCGCCGCTTCGTAGTCCAGGATGTCCTCCAGGGTGGTGGTCTGCCCGCGATAGATGAGCCTGCGCGCCATGTCGACCGCCACGCTGGCGCGGCGCGCGATCAGGCGCGCGTAGTCGAGCGCCGCCTCGAATGCCCGGCCCTCGGGCACGAGTTCGTCCAGCAACCCGATCGCCCTGGATTCCTCGGCGTTCAGTATCTTCGCCGTCTCGACCAGCATCAACGCGTTGGACAGGCCGACCAGGCGCGGCAGGAACCATGACACGCCGCAGTCGGGCGACACCCCGACATTGGTGAAGATCGCCGACATCCGCGTCGTGGTGTCGCCGAAGCGCCGATCGCAGGCCATGGCATAGCCGAGCCCCGCGCCGACCGCCGCGCCGTGGATGGCTGCGATCACGGGCTTGTCCAGCGCGACCATCTGGCGCACCACGTCCACGAAGGGTCCACCGGGGGTCTTGCGCTGGGAGCGCGCCATGGGGCGCGAGGGATCCGAGGTGCCCGGCATCGGGCGCTCGCTGTCGCCGGAGATGAACTCCAGGTCGCCGCCGGCGCAGAAGGCGCGCCCCGCGCCGTGCAGCAGCACCACGCGCACCGCGTCGTCGTCACGCAGCAGGTAGAGCAGCCGCGAGAGCTCCTCGGCCAGATCCCAGCTGATCGCGTTCAGCTTGTGCGGTCGGTTGAGCGTGATGATGCCCACCCCGTCCTCGATCCGGAACAGCAGCATGTCTTCTTCCCGGGCCATCGGTAATTCCCTCCTGGTCGATTTGCGGATATCAGCGGAAGTTCGGAATGATCTCGCTGTCGTACCATTCAATCCATTCCAGGCACTGGTCGACGGCATCGACGGGCGGCGTCATGACCTGGGCCACCGTGGCACCCGCCTTCTGCAGCTCCTCGAGCTCGAACAGGATCCGGTCGCGATCCATCACGATCTCCGTCTCGCCCTTCTCGGCGTGCGAATAATCCTCGACCTTGTATTCCGTGGTCGGCATCACGATCTCGAAGCGATCCTTCTTCTCTTCCCAACCCGGCTGCGTGCTCATGAAGTCGATGCAGCGCCTGAGCTCGTCCGTGGTGATGAGCCAGGGGATCCAGCCGTCGCCGATTCGCACGGCGCGCTTCATCGCGATCTCGGTATTGCCGCCGATGAAGATCGGCGGGTAGGGCTTCTGCACCGGCTTGGGCTCCATGACGATGCCCTTGAAGCTCACGTACTTGCCCTCGAAGGTGGGGGTGTCCGAGGTCCAGCATTCGATCATCGCGCGGATGTATTCGTCCGTGATCCACCCGCGCTCCTCGAACGGTATCCCGAGCACCTCGAATTCGCGTTTCAGGTGACCGGGCGCCGCGCCCAGCGTGAAACGCCCGCCCGCGATGAACTCCATCGTCGCGATCTGCTTGGCGAGCAGCACCGGGTTGCGGTACGGCACCACCAGCACGTAGGTGAGCATGTGGATGCGCTCGGTCGCGCCGGCCAGCACCGCGCAGGCCGTGATTCCCTCGGGAAAGCGTCGCCCCATCACGTCGACCATCCCGTCGGGCATGAACAGGTGCTCCGGCACCGTCAGCCAGTCCCAGCTCAGCCGGTCCGCATGCCTGGCGAAGCGGATGATGTCCTTTCCGGTCGCGCGCACCTCCCACGGCGCCATCGCGGGCGGGTAATTCAGCAGACCGGGCACGGATAATGCGAATTTCATGATGTATTCCCTAGACTCGGCGATCGGATTGGCGTTGCCTGCCGGTCGCGGAGGCATCGCGCCGCCACGACCGCGCGGCGCTGCCGCTAGTAGATGACCTTTTCCTCCACGAGCTGCCGGTAGCGCTCCTGCGGCATGCCGAGGATGTCCCTGAACACGCGCTCGTTGTCGCGCCCGATCACGGGCCCCGGCTGGACGTCCGGCACCGTGCGACTGGTCTTCACGTAGGCGCCGTAGATGGTTTCGCGGAAACCCAGCGGATGCGTCACCTCGATGAAGGTGCCGCGCGCCCGGTAGTGCGGATCGGTGAGCAGGTCCGCGACATTGAGCACCGGCGCCGCGGCGACACCGTGCGCCTGCAGCATGGCGGCGAGCGCACGGTCGTCGAAGCCGGCGGTCCAGGCCGCGAGCCCCGCATGCAGTTCCTGGATGTGCGCCACCCGCAGCGCGGACGTCGCGAAGCAGTCCAGTGTCGCCCACTCCGGGGCTGCCCATCGCGCGCACCAGCGCCTGCCACTCGGCATCGGTCAGCACCGCGATGCTGATCCAGCGATCATCGCCGGCGCACGGGAACACACCGTGCGGCGCAGCCGCAGCAAGCGGGTGCTCGTTGCCCTTTGGTCCGCCGATACGCCCGTTCAGCACGTAGTCCATGTACGCGGGTCCGACCATCTGCATGATGGCTTCCTGCTGCGAGAAATCGATGTGCTGTCCCTCGCCGCTGGCGTCGCGATGATGCAGCGCTGCCAGGATGGCAAAGGATCCGAAGATGCCGACGAAGGGATCCGAGAATGCGTTCTCCACCGGGATCGGGCCGCCCCCCTTGTAGCCGACGAGGCTGTCCAGGCCGGTGGTCGAGGTGACGCTGAGCCCGTAGGTGCGCACCTCGCGCAGCGGTCCGTAGAGGCCCGCCGCGGGCATCGAGAACATCACCAGGTCGTGCTTGACCTTGCGCAGTTGCGCGTAGCCGAGACCGAGCTGCTCCATCACGCCGGGACCGAAGTTCTCGATCACCACGTCCGATTTCGCGATCAGCTCGAGCACCAGTCGCTTCGCCTGCGGCTGCTTCAGGTTGAGCGATACCGAGCCGTTGCCGGCCCAGCAGGCGTGGTTGGACAGGCTGCGGTCGGGGCCCGGCACGCCTTCGGCGAAGGGCGGCAGGTTGCGGGTCATGTCGATGCGCGCGCGCGACTCGATCTTGAGCACCTCGGCGCCGAGAAAGCCCAGCGTCTGCCCGGCCACCGGGCCCGCCCAGACCCAGCCGAAATTGATCACCCGGATGCCCTTCAGGGGCAATGCGCTGGCCGTCTGGGGTTCCGCGCGCGGCGTGTCGATTGCTGCGCCGTCCGGTGCGGCGATCTCGCGCAGCACCTCCCCGGTGTGCTGTCCGAGCAGCGGCGCCGCCGTGCGCGGGCCACCGGGCGAGACCGGCAGCTTGAAGGGCGCCCCCAGCGTGCGCACGGTTCCCAGCGCGGGATGGGCGATGTCGACGAAGAAGTCGCGCGCGGCCAGGTGCGGCTGCTCCGCGGCCTCGGCCACCGTGAGCACGGCCGTCACCGGGCAACCCGCCGCCTGGCATTTCTCCATGATTTCCATCTTGCCGTGCTGCATCGTCCATTCCTCGATGAACGAATAGATCAGGTCGGCGTTCCGGGCGCGCTGGAACATGTCCTGGAACAGTTCGAGATCGGCCCATTCCGGATCGCCCATGACCTTGCGCAACCCGTTCCACTGCCCCGGCTCCAGCGCCAGCATCCAGACGTGGCCGTCCTTGCAGGGCATGATCGTGGCCGGCGCGCCCTGCGGCATGCCCACGCCCGTGCGCTTGTCGAAGACGCGGTCCTGGGCGTAGCCACCGATGTTCTGTCCGCCCACGAACGCGGCCGCGATGGCCTCGGCCGTGGACACGTCCAGGTGCTGCCCGCCGCCCGCCTGCCGCCGGCCGTGGACCGCTGCCAGTCCCCAGGCTGCCGCCGCGACTGCGCCGAAATAATCCGCCGCAAAGGTGCCGTGCTCGAGCGGCGTTTCATCCGGGCGCCCGCAGTAGCGGCTGCTCGCACCGGTGAGGTGGTACGCGTTGAGGTCGTGGCCGTTCCAGTCGCTGTAGGGACCGGTCTGGCCGAACGGTGTGATCGAGACCACGACGAGGTCCGGGTTCGCGGCGGCCAGCGTGGCGTAATCGAGCCCCCATGCGCGCATCTGCGCCGGCGCGTTGTTCTCGATCAGCAGATCCGCCCACGCCACGAGACGCAGGAACACCGCCCGCCCCGCCTCGGTGCTCACGTCGCAGCTGATGCCGCGCTTGTTGGTGTTGTTGATGAAGTAGAGCCCGCTCTTCTCGGGATCCGGCACATCGCCGGGAAACGGCCCGGTCGCGCGCGCGGCATCGCCCGCGGGCAGTTCGACCTTGATCACGTCAGCACCGTAGTCGGCGAACAATTTCGCGCAGAACGGCGCGGAGACCATCTGCCCGAAATCGATGACCTTGATGCCCGCCAGCGCTCCGGCGCTCATGTGCCCACCTCCCGAATCGGGGGCTCCCGCCCCTTGTCCACCGCCATCCGCCGCGCCCGCGCGGCCAGGACGCTCACACCGCGAACGGGTCGTCGATGGTGCGGCCCGTTCCGTCGAGCACCTCGGCGGCGATCAGCCCCTCGAGATGACGCGAATCCCACCAGTTCATCTGCTGCTGCTTGGCGCGGCGGAAGAAGAGCTGGATGTCGTACTCCAGTGTGAAGCCGTAGCCGCCGTGGATCTGCTCGCACTTGGCGGTGACATCGCGAAAGGTGTTGCACGCGAACAGTTTCGCCATCGGCGCCAGGCGCGCGATGGATTTTCCCCTCGTGTGCGCCCAGGCAGCCTCGAGCACCAGGGTTGCGGCGCCCTCGATGACCGCGACCGCATCCGCCATGTAGTGGGCCAGCGCCTGGAAGGAGCCGATCGGCTTGTCGAACTGCTCCCGGCCCTTGGAGTATTCGACCGTGATCTCCAGCGCGCGCTCGGCACCACCCACCGCCTGCGCGGCCAGCAGGATGATCCCCTCGTACATGCATGCCTCCCAGGTCGCCCAGCCCGACTGCGGCGCGCCGAGCCGGTTCGCGACCGGCACCTGGACCCCGTCGAAGCGCACCTTGTACTGGGTATCCGAGGCCATCGACAGCTGCTGCTCCAGCGTGACGCCCGGCGCATCCGTGTCCACGAGCAACAGGTCGATCGCATCGGCCGCCTCGCCCGTGCGCGCCAGCACGATGAGCTTCTGCGCCGCCCTGGCGTGGAACACGTGCCGCTTCACGCCGTCGAGCCGGTAGCCCTCGGCGCTCGCCTCGGCACGCAGCTGCACGCCCTGCGGACCGAAGCCGTTGTCGGGCTCGAGCCAGGCCGGCGCGACGATCAGGCCTCCCTGGCCGATCGCCGTGAGCAGGGCGTCCTTCTGCGCCTGGCTGCCGCCCTTCTCGATCGCCAGCGCACCCATTACCGAGCTCGCGAAGTGCGGACCCGGGGCCAGCGCGCGGCCGAACTCGTGGTAGATGACCGCGCGGTCCAGCATGTCGAGCCCGATGCCGCCGTACGCCTCGGGAAGCATCATCGCGAGCAGGCCGGTGTCCTTCATCTGCGTCCACAGGCCGGGAGGAACGCCGAGCGGATCGTTCTCCATGTCGCGCACGACGCGCGTGCTCGCGTGCTCCTCGCAGAGGTTGCGCACCATGTCGCGCAGAAGCTTCTGCTCTTCGGTGAAGTTCAAATCCATGGCTGTCGCCCCTCGCTCAATCGTGTGCAACCATCGGGCGCCGGCATCCCCTCAGGGCTTCCAGCGCTCGTCCTTCCTTTCCCAGGGGTTGTCGTCCCCGTCGCACGGAATCGCCACGCGCGCCCGGCACGAGGTCTTGACCGTGCCCGACACGGATACCGCCAGGTCGAGATCCACCCATCCGCAGCCCGTGTCGTCCGCCGCGGCGCGCGTCACGCGCCCGGAGAGAATCATCTCGTCGCCGGGAAAAACCGGCTCGCCCATGCGGAACTTCATGCGCCCGAGCCGCCCCCTCGGGCCGGTCCAGTCGGTGACGTAGCGCTCGAACCATGCGGCGTTGTTGGGCGTGTTGATGAAGATGTCCCTGACGCCGTTGCGGCTGATCGCGAATTCGCGGTCGTGGTGCATCGGGCGCCAGTCGCGGCTCGCGAGCGCGCCCAGCACCACCGTGGTCGCGGTGACCTGGTGCGCCAGCGGCGGCAGCTCGTCGCCCTCCCTGACCTGCTCCAGCGTCAGTATCCTGAGCTCGCCGATGCTCATGCTGCGGGCCTCCGGTAGCCGAAGCAGTCGTAGGTGTCGCGGCCCACGAACTCGCCATGCTGGTTGTGGCACTCGAGGTCTATCACCCAGAACCGGCCCACACCGACGCGCGTGGTCTTCACCGCGCTGACCGAGCGCAGCACCTGGTGGGCGCGCAGCCGGTCGCCGGGACGCACCGGCACGCCGAAAACGGTCTCGTTGCCGGCGATGATCGCCTCGGGCAGATCGAACAGGCGCTTGAGGTCGAAGTGCAGTTGCAGTGCCAGCTTCTCGCCGCTGGCCCCCGGCACCCAGTAGTGCGGCCGGAACCACACCGACATCATCGTCGGCGGCGTGATCCAGCCGTGCGTGATCTCGCGCGCGACCGCCTCGTCCCAGTACAGCGGATTGCCGTTCTGCACCGCGGCACAGGTGTTGTAGACATAGGCCATCTCGATCGGGAAGCTCGATTCCTCGGCGTGCTGCGCGACGCCGATCAGAGCCTGCACCGCGGCCGGGATCCCGTTGCTCGCCTCATCCATGTCCGTTGCCTCCGGCCGGTCCGGCGCTGTTGCGTTCATTCCACGACACCGTCACGACGCAGGCGCGCGATTTCCGTCGCATCGAAGCCCGCCTCGCCCAGCACGGCATCGGTATCGGTGGCTCCCGCGGCGGCGACCTGGTGCGGCTGGCATTCGCGCGCGTTGCCGGCCAGCACGGGCGCGAGCTGGCGAAAGGCGCCATGCACCGGGTGCCGCGCCTCGACAAAACTGCCGCGCGCCGCGAAATGGGCATTGGCGGCCACCTCGGCGACTCCCAGTACCGGGGTCACGCAGGTGTTCTCGCCCGCGAGCAGTTCGGTCCATGCGTCGCGGTCGCGCGCGAGGAACTTCTCGCTAAATATCGCCTTCAGTTCGTCCTGCCGCGCGTCGTCGTACTGCGCCGCGGCCAGCGCGTCCACGCCGAGCAGGCGGCACAGGTTCGCGAAGAAGCGCGTCTCGATCGCGCCCACGGCGAGCGCGCCACCGTCGCGCGTGGCGTAGACGCCGTAACAGGCATATTTCCCGGTGAGCAATGCGCTCCCCGGTCCCGTTTCGACACCGGTCGCGAGGTATTCGTCGACGTGGAGCGACATCAGGTTGAGCACGCCGTCGGTGATCGCGACGTCGAGATATGCCCCCTCGTCGCAGCGCAGCCGGTTCACCAGCGCCGCCACGATCGCGAGCGCTGCGTGCATGCCGCCTCCGGCGCTGTCGGCCACCGTGGCGCCGGGGATCGCGGGACGACCCGCCGCATCGCGGCCGCTGCAGGCGAGAAAGCCGCCCATCGCGAGATAGTTGATGTCATGACCTGCCCATTGCGCGCACGGACCGTGCTGCCCGTAGCCGCTGGTCGAGCAGTACACGATGCGCGGGTTGTGCGTGCGCAGCTGTTCGTAGCCGACGCCGATGCGCTGCGCGACGCCGGGACGGAAGCTCTCGATGAGCACGTCGCTCGCCCGCGCGAGGCGGTAGACGGTGTCGCGGCCCTCAGCCGATTCCAGGTCGACGCGGATCCTGCGCGTGCCACGTCCCGCGCCGTAGGCGTGATAGACCGGCTCGGTCTGCTTCTGCCCTTTGCGCGAGACCGGCGCGACCTTGATGACTGCCATGCCGTAGTCGGCGAGGATGCGCGAGGCACGCGCCGCCGGGCCCACGCTGGCCAGGTCGAGCACCTTGAACCCCTGCAGGAAGGACATCGCGGCACTACCTGCTCAGAAGTTCTTCGGCAGGCCGAGATGACGGCGCGCGATGATGTTCTTCTGCACCTCGGAACTGCCACCGCCGATGGTGTCGATCACCGTGTACGTGTAGCAGCGCTCCGGACGCCCCCGCAGCGGCGCGTCCTCGGTGTCCAGCGCGAGCTGCGCCCCCGGCCCGACAATGTCCATCGTGGCATTGGCGATGCGCAGCGACAGTTCCGTCGCGTAGAGCTTGTAGCAGGAGGCCTCCACGGTCGGCGTCTTGCCGCCCTGCATCGCGGCGCTGATGAACTTGACGCCCAGCAGGCGGCCGACCTCGCACTCGGTCGCCAGTTGCGCGATGCGCTGGCGGATTACCGGATCCTCGCGCAGCGGCTTGCCGTCGCGCGTCGTGCGCTTGACGTAATCGGCGAGCAATTCCATGCGCGCGCGGATCGGCGAGAAGGTGAACAGCGTGAATCG
The DNA here is from genome assembly GCA_016718385.1 of Gammaproteobacteria bacterium. Classification (GTDB taxonomy): domain Bacteria; phylum Pseudomonadota; class Gammaproteobacteria; order Pseudomonadales; family UBA5518; genus UBA5518. Next base: position 295,385 of record JADKDK010000001.1, on the reverse strand, counting down.
CTCGATGTCGAGCGCCTCGGCAATGTACTGGAAGCCCCGGTTCAGTTCGCCGACGCGATACTCGTCGGGGACGTAGACGTCGTCGAAGAACACGCCGTTGGTGCGCTCACCGCCCATCGTGTACATCGCGTGCACCGTGAGCCCCGGGTGGTTCATCGGCACCAGGAACAGCGTGATGCCATTGTGCTTGGGGCGGGTGGGATCGGTGCGTGCGCCGACCCAGTACCAGTCGGCGAAATGCGCCGACGTGGTGAAGATCTTCTGCCCGCTCAGCACCCAGCCCTCGCCGCTGCGCTCGGCCTTGAGGCGCATTGCCGCGGAATCGGATCCCGCGCCGGGCTCGGAATAGCCCACGGCGAACTCGATCTCGGCGTTGAGGATCTTCGGCAGGAACTCCTGCTTCAGCTTTTCCGATCCCACGTTGATCAGCGTCTTGCCGACGATGCCGACACCCTTGCCGATGCCGGGAGCGCCGACGGCCGACAGCATCTCGTTGAGCAGGTATTCGTAGATGCCGCTGCCGTCCTGCCCGCCATGCTCCCTGGGCCACGTGATGCCCAGCCACCCGCGCGCGGCGATCTTCTTCATGAATGCGCGCCGTTCGGGCGTGTCGCAGACCTGCGCCATGTTCTCGCGACTCACATCCATCACGTCGCGCGACTCGTTCTCTTTGAGGAACTGGTCGACCTGGCGGATGAATTCACGTTCCTCGGCGGAAAATTCGAATTCCATGTCCGTCTGTCCCCTGCAAAACCCAGTGCGTTGGTCGGATTCTAGCGATGTGCGCGCCCGCTTCGAGCGCGGCAGCACGCCTTAACAGGCCAAATCGGTATCACAAAAGGACACCGGTGCATTCCCCTAGTCCCTGGCCGCGGCGGCCCCCAGCGCGCCGGACCCCCGGATCGCCGCCACGCGGGCGTCGTCGCAGCCCAGCACCTCGCGCAGCACCTGCTCGGTGTGTTCGCCGGCCACCGGCGCGCGTGCCGGCGGCAGCAGCTGCTCGCCCACGAAGTGCACCGGAAACGACAGCATGTCGGCACCGTGCGTCTCGTGCGGCAGCAGATCGAAGCGCGCCTTGAACTGCGGGTCGTCGACGATGTTCTGCGGCGTGTTGACCGGCGCGATCGGCGTGTTGGCGCGGGCGCTGAACTCCATCCACTGCGCCGAGGTGCGCGAACGGAATATCTCGCGCAGTTCCCGCTGCAGCTCGCGGTTGCCGCGCGCGTGGTCGGCATAGCGTGATCCCGGCCACTTCTCGAACAGGTCGCCGCGCCCGACCCCCTCGCAGAAGTTCTTCCAGAAGGCCTGCTCCGAGGCCATGAACAGCACGTGGCCGTCGCTGGAGGCGTATATCTGGTAGCGCACGCCCTCCTTCATGCCGGCCGTCGCCACGGGCCGCCGCACGTAGCCGTCGGCCTTGTTGCCGGTGACCACGTCCTGCGGACGTGCGTAGGCGAGGTGACTCTCGCAGCGATACCAGTCGAAGAACGCCGCCGCATCGCTCTGCCCCAGCTCCATCATGCAGCCGGCGCCGGTGGCGCGTGCGCGGAACACGCCGGCCAGCACCGCGAGCCCGCCGAACAGCGGCGCCGCGTTGATGCCGATCGAGACGTGCTCGGGTATGTAACAGAAGCCCTCCTCGTCGTAGGCGGGCGTGACCGCGCCCGACCAGGTGTCGTAGGCGATCCCGTGCGAGGGCATGTCCTTGTAGGGACCCGTCATCCCGTATCCCGACACCGTGCAGAAGACGATCGCCGGATTGACCTTGCGCAGATCCTCGAACCCCAGCCCCAGCTTGGCGAGCACCCCGGGGCGCATGGCCTCGATCACCACATCGGCATCGCGCACCAGTTCGCGATAGAGCTCCTTGCCGGCCTCGGTCTTCAGGTCGAGCGTGATGCTCTTCTTGCCCCGGTTCAGGTGGTAGTGCATCAGCGAGACACCCTCGATGATGGGCCAGGTCATCTCGCGGATGTAGTCGCCCTCCGGCGATTCCACCTTGATCACGGTCGCGCCGAGGTCCGCGAGCGATGTCGTGATCGCCGCGGCCCCGAGCAGGGAGCTCTCGATGATCCGCAGCCCCTGCAGTGGCATGTTCGAGGAATTCATGTCGCGTTCTCCCGGCGTGTGCTGTGAAAGTCACGAGTCGCGCCGCGGCACAGCCGCTGCGTTCGTCGCGCATTGACGATCAAGATATTCAAGACCGCAGACGGCCTCAGCCCTGCGGCAACTCGGTTGTGGCCAAAGTGGTATCAGTTCGGGACAACAGGCGCACTGCGGCTCGACGCGGCGCCTCACGCGACTATTCTCCCGTCGTCGGGCTTCCGACAGGGGTGTTTGCGCACCGTTGCAACGCACCGACAGGGGGAATACATCGATACGCGATGGCGTCGATCGCCAGACTTGCCATCGGAACCACGGGAGATAGATCATGAAACTCAGCTTCGCAAAGCAAGACAAGCCCCGCAGCCGCATCGTCCTCGGCGCCGCCGTTGCCGCGCTGCTCCCGGGTCTCGCACAAGCCCAGCAGGCCGGTGGCGCTTCCGGAATCGAGGAGATCCTGGTTACCGCGCAGAGACGCGAAGAGCGTCTGCAGGACGTGCCCATCGCCATCAGCGCCATCTCCGCGGAACAGATCGAGAGGCGCCGGATCGACAACGTGCTCGACCTCAAGTCGCTGGCGCCGAACCTCATGGTGAGCAGGTATCCGAACAGCAACGTTGTTTCTCAGGTAGCGATTCGCGGCGGCGTCACGGTGAACGCCGCGATGTACTGGGAGCCGAGCACGGGGATGTACCTCGACGGCGTATATCTCGGCAAGGCAGTGGGCTCGGTCTTCGACGTGGTGGATATCGAGCGCATCGAGGTACTGCGCGGGCCACAGGGAACCCTTTACGGGCGCAACACCATGGCGGGCGCGGTCAACCTGATCACGCGCAAACCCAGCGGCGAATTCAGCGGCTCCGCGACGGTCGAGCTGGGCAACTACGACCACCGCGTGGAGAAATTCTCGGTGGACTTGCCCAAGGTGGGCATCGCACGCATGTCCTTCGGCGTGCGCTCGGAGAGCCGCGACGGGCTGGTGGATCTCGAGTCCGGCAGTCCGGGCACCGAACTCGACAGCCGTGACAATTTCGGCGCGCGTTTCGCGCTCGGGCTGGACATCAGCGACTGCGTGGTCGCGGATTACCGGTTCGACTACACGGATGTCGACCAGATGCCGCCCCACAGCCAGCTCTACAGCGTGACGCCGTCCAACGCGCTGTTCACCGCGGCCGCGGCGTATGCATCCAGGGAACGGGAAGACTCGGTGGCCACCAACTGGCCCGGCTACGAGCAGCTGGAGCTGAAAGGCCACGCGCTGACGCTCGGCTGGGACATCAACGACACCAACACCCTGAAATCGATCACGTCGTATCGCGATCTGCGCAATGACGATTCGGTGGACCTCGACGGCGTGCCGCTCACCATCGCCACGGCCAATCGCATCTCGGACTACGACCAGACCTCGCAGGAACTGCAGTGGATCGGCAGCACATCACGCCTGCACTACGTCCTCGGCCTGTACTATTACGAGGACGACGGCTACACGATCAACCCGCACGTCTTCTTTTTCGGCACGGACAGTTCGCAGTACGGCTTCGGCGCCGAGGCGATGGCCGCCTACGCGCAGTTCGATTTCCGCGCCACGGACGCATTGACGCTCACGGCGGGACTGCGCTACACGGATGAAGACAAGGACACCGAGCGCTACAAGACCGTCACCGGAGCCGGGGCTCCCATAGCACGGGTCGAGGCCGACGCGTCGTTTTCCGACACCACGCCGATGGCAAGCGCTGCCTACAGGTTCAGCGACCAGCTGAACGTCTACCTCAAGTACTCCGAGGGCTTCAAGAGCGGCGGCTTCATGGGCGAGGCCGGCAATGCCGTGGAGGCGGTGACACCCTACGACCCCGAGGAACAGTCCACCTGGGAGGTCGGCGCCAAGATGAGCAGCGCCGATGGCCAGCTGCAACTGAACACGGCGGCATTTCACAACGAGATAGACGATATGCACGTGAACCAGTTCACCGGCCTTCCCGGTGTGTCGGTCGTGCGCAATGCCGGCCAGGCGACCACGCAGGGCGTGGAGATCGAGGGTATCTGGCTGCCCACGGATGCGCTGCGCCTGCAGCTGAGCTATGGCTATCTCGACGCCGAGTGGGACGAGTTCATGGAGGCCCCCGCGGTCGGGCAGCCGATCAGCAACGTGGCCGACAACCGCTCCTTCCCCCACGCGCCGGAGCACACGCTCAACCTGATGGCGGATGCGCGGCTAGCGCAGACGGCGTGGGGCGAACTGCGCGCCCTGGCCGACTACAGCTACACCGCGTCGTTTTACGCTTATGCCTACCAGCTGGAGACCATCGATACGCGGCGCGCCACGGCGGGTAACACGGAGGTGGATGCCTACGGCCTGCTCAACCTGCGACTGTCGCTCTCGGAGATCCCCGTCGGCGGCCCAGGTTCCGCCGAGTTCACGCTCTGGGCGCGCAACGTCACCGACGAGCAGGACCCGGTGAACTTCATCGACTTCGGTCCCGGCTTCTTCTCCAATTACACGCTGGCGTACTTCCAGGAGCCGCGCACTTACGGCGCGTCTTTCAGCTATCGCTGGTAGAACTGGCAAAAACGCCGGGAGCCACCGATCGTCGCCGGCCCCGAGGGCGCCGGCGACTGTTTGCGCGAAGTGCCCGGGCGATGCTGCCCGGGCAGCAACGCGCCGCCTATCCGCTCGCGGCGAATCGAGCCGCAGCAACCCGTGGCCGCAGCCATGCGCAGAGCAACAGCCCCAGCGCGGCCGCAAGGACGAACAGCGTCAGCATCGACCACCCGAGTTGCATGGTCCCCGCATACATCCTGTCGGACATGAAGCCAACGAGGGCTGGCCCGCATCCGAAGCCGATCAAGGTGTAGGTCGCCACCGAAATCGAGGTGACGAATCCGCGATGGCGCTCCTGCGACAGCATCTGGAATCCGGCAAAGGCCGGAGGGGTGCCGATCGCGACGACCGTCTGCAATAGGCCCAGCCCGAGCACGGCCAGCCATACATGCTGGGACAGGCAGAACAGTACCGCGGGAACAGGCAGCGCCAGGAAGCAGGCGCCCAGAACCAGGACCGGGCCGTTGCGGTAGCGCGCGGTAAGGTGATCCGTCAGCCATCCGCCCATCAGCGTGCCGACGATGCTCGCGATCATCAGCGCGGCACCGGTAACGGCACCCGCTTGCGCCACGCTCATATCGTGCTGGCGCACGAGCAGCGGTACACACCAGGCTGGCACGGAATAGCCGACGAGTGCCGTGCAGCAGACCGCACCCAGGAAGGGTGCGAAGACGGCCGCACGCGGGCGCATGGACACCAGCGCATCGCGCACGCTGACACTGGGCGTTGACAGCCGCAAAGGCTCCCGCACGGTCGCGAAAAAAAGCAGGGCTAGCGGCAGGCCGGGCAGGCCGGTCAGCAGGAACAACGCCCTCCAAGGCTCGAAATGCCCGAGCAACGGTATGTTCATGCCATCGTGCCGCGCGAGCAGCATCAGGAGCTGGCCGCCGCCGGCAAAGGCGATCGGCGCCCCCAGCAGTGCACCCATGCTGAATACCGAGATCGCGCGCCCGAGCTGGTGAGCGGGAAAAATGGCGGCCAGCAGCGACATGCCGGCCGGAACCAGGCACGCTTCGCCAAGACCGACCAGGACCCGCGCAGCGAACAGCGTCGCAAACGAGCTGGCAAAGGCGCACAGGCCCGTCGCCAGGCTCCACAACAGGATCCCGGCGGCAATCAGGTTGCGGCGACTGCGCGTATCGGCCAATCGACCCATCGGCAACGCAGCGATCGTGTACAGCAGCACGAACCCTGTGCCGTGCAACATGCCCAGCTGCGTGTCGCCCAGCCCGAACTCGCGCTCGAGCGGATCGAAGATCAGGCCGATGATGAACCGATCGAGCAGCGAGACCAGGTAGCACAGCGACAGCAGCACGGTCACATACCAGGCGCGGGAGCCGGTCCAGCGTGTCTCGTCGTTCATGGCCTCGCTCCTGTCGACCGCCTGCCCCCCAACCACATTTTGCCGCAGTCCGCACTGCCGGGCAGGCGACTGGCGTACAGGCTATCGCCCCTCGAAGCGTGGCTCGCGCCTTTCCAGAAATGACCTGAATCCCTCCTGGAAATCGCCCGTCTGCAGCAACGGCAGGGTTTGGAGATATACGCGCTGGATGTGCTCGGCAAAGCCTTCGTTCAGTCCGGCACGCATCATGCGCTTGGCAGCCTGCACCGCCAGCGGAGCACACGCGCAGATCTCCGCCGCAAGGCCACGCGCCGCCGCGAGCAGTGTATCGGCGTCCGTGACACGGCTCACGAGTCCGAGCTCGAGCGCTTCTGCGGCCTCCAGGGTCCTGCCGGAAAAAACGATCTCGGCGGCCCTGGACCAGCCGATCAGCCGCGGCAGCAGCCAGGTTCCCCCCGTTTCGGGCAATACGCCGCGTCGCGTGAACGCGAGCGAAAGCCTGGCATGGGCCGCACAGATGCGGATGTCGCATCCGAGCGCAAGATCCAGCCCGAACCCCGCCGCGCCACCGTTGATCGCACAGATCACCGGTGTGTCCATCGCGTGCAGGACGACGGGAGGAAAGTCCCGCAGGTCCAGCGTGGGCGCAAGGGCGAAGCCGCCTCGGGCGACCCCGTCCTCGCTCGCCGCATCCTTGAGGTCGAGCCCGGCACAGAACGCCTTGCCGGCACCGGTCAGGAGGACTGCGCGCACCTCGGGATCGGCTTCGCACGCCAGCAACGCCTGCGACAGCGCCGACAGCATGGGCTGCGAGATCGTGTTCAGTTGCGCGGGGCGGTTCAGCGTGACGACCGCCACAGCGCCGTCGCGTTCGCAGAGCACATCGTCCATCGGGAACCCTCCTGGTACCTCATCGGCACGCATCGCCCAGCCGGCGCCTCCCGCGCCGGCGGTGGCAGCTTCAATCCTGGTGCAAACGCCTCAGGGTGTCACGCATCAGCTCGACATCGCGGCGCGCCTCGTCGAGGAGCGTGAGCGTCACCGTCCTGAACAGCCCATCGGCCTTGGCGCGCACGGCATCGGCAAGCCCATCGTAGGTCGCGACGACCGCCCACTCCTCGAGCATCTCGTCGGTTATCAGCGCCGGCATATCGGCCCACTTCCCCGCGACGGAAAGGGCATGCAGCTCCAGTCCGGTATCCTCCCATCCGTGATGGGCCAGGACGCCGTGATAGGAACGGGTGGACGCGTAGAACGCAATCTGCTTGCGCACCGAGTTCCTGGCCTGCTCCACGTCCGCGTCGGTCCGGCCGGTCGCCAGGAAAGGCGCACCGACCAGATCGAAGCCGGAAGCATCCCGACCCGACTTCGCGGCGCCCGCGGCGACCGCCGGCACGATCACGTCCCGCGTGTGGCGAAACGTGGATATCGGGTGCAGCCGCAAGCCGTCGCACAACTCCCCGGAAAGCCGCGCCATGTACGGACCGACCGCGGACACATACAGCGGCACCTGCGGGTGCAGGATGGGCCCGGGATTGAAGAACGGCGCCATCATCGTGAACCGATAGAATTCGCCCTCGAAATACGTGGGCTTCCCGGGGTGCTGGAAGCTCGCGAAGATTGCCTTGAGGCACAGCAGGTATTCACGCATGCGCGGACCCGGGGCACTCGGCCACGGGGTGCTGTAACGGCGCTCGTTGTGACCCTTGACCTGGGTTCCGAGTCCCAGGTTGAAGCGCCCGCCCGAGAAGTGCGCCAGGTCCCATGCCATCTGCGCCGTCACCATGGGGCTGCGTGGGAACGCGATCGCAATGTTCGTTCCCAGCTTCATCCGTTCGGTGTGGGCCGCCGCGATCATCAGCGGCAGGAAGGCATCATGCCCGGCCTCGGCGGTCGTGATGCCGTCGAAACCGACGTCCTCGCACAGCCGGCAGATATCGGCAATCTGCGCCAGCGTCACGGCGGGCTGACCCTGCCCCGCATACTGGTTGGTATCAGGCCCGAAAACGGGAGTCTCGACCAGCAACGCCATCTTGTACCCCTTTCTTCATCCGGCAATTCGCACCGGGCGGATTCACCACTGACTGGATCCCGCGCGCATGCCACGCGGCATGGCGGCTCCCGGGAGCCGCCGCGAACATCAGAACTCGTAGATCAGATCTATACCGGTCGATCTGGGGGCGCCGAACTGGGCACTGAGCGGAGACAGGTTGGTCGTCGACAGGCGATATTCCTCATCGTCGAGGTTCTTGCCCCAGACCGCCACCCGCATTTCGCCATACGGCAAGGGTATATCGGCGAGTTCCAGCCGTGCGTTCCAGATGTCGTAATCGGGAGACAGGGTGTTTTCGATCGGGCCGGCATAGAACTCGTCCTGCGCCCGGTAATCGACGTTCAGGGTGAAGTTGCCGAAGTCCGTGCGCAGGAATTCATACTCCAGTCCGGCGCCTATCTGCCAGTCCGGCGAATTGGGTACGTGCCGCACCGATGCCAGTTCCACGCCACCGTCGATATAGGAATCGTATTCGGCATCGAGCTGCGAATAGAAGACGTTGAAGGTGAGACCGGTGGCCAGCACTGCGACGGCCTCGATTTCCAGCCCCTTGATCGTGGCCTCGCCCGCGTTGAGCGTATCCACGAAGACCGGCGGCGTGCGCGCCTGGTCCACCTGCAGATCCGTGTACTCGTTGTCGAACAGCGCGACGTTCACGCGCAAGCGGTTGTCGAGGAACTCGGACTTCAGGCCCACCTCGTAGGCTTCCACCTCTTCCTGGTCGTAGCCGGGGGCGAAATACGCCGGGGTGCTCTGCGCGTTGAATCCGCCCGCGCGGTAACCGGTGGAAAACTTCGCATACGCGTTGATGTTGTCGGAAAAGGCGTAGGCCACGTTCACCATGGGATCGAGTGAATCGAAATCCAGTTCGCCGGGAATTACCAGACCCTTTACTGCCGGCGTGAAACCCGGATTCACAAAGGTCTTGGTCGCCTCGCGCGTGTCATCGGTGTAGCGCAGCCCAAACGTCAACTCCAGCCGGTCTCGCAATACCGGCGGCGTCCAGCTGACCTGGCCGTACGCGGCCGCCGATTCTGCCTCTGCATCCACCACCCACGCATCAACCAGCCGGCCGCCGGCAAAAAGCGATGCCAGGGTTTCGTCGGCCTCTTCCTCGATATAGAAAAGCCCCGACACATAATTCACGCGCCCGTCACCGGTTTCACCGATGAGTTGGAGTTCCTGCGACAGCTGGTCCTGCTCCATCGTGCGGTCCTGGGTGAAGACGTCGATGAAATTCATGTTGATCTCGCTGTCGAGATCCCGGTAGGCGGTGATCGACTTCAATGTCAGGTCGCCGAGCGTCCAGCTGAGCGATAGGTTGTGGCCCGAGACTTCGGTGTCGCTCGGCGTCTGGCCCTTGGAGGGATCTGCGTTGCGCTGGCGACCGGACACCGCGCGCGGACCAACGATGACCTGATAGAAATGGTTGCCGTATTCCATGGAGGAATTGTCGAAGCCGTAATCGACTGTCAGGTTCTCGCCCGGCTGGTAGCGAACGGCCGCCTTCACCGCTTCCTTCTCGCGGTCCTCGTTGAAGTTGATCTGGTTCGGCAGTGCCGAATGGTTATCCACCCAGCCGTCGTTTTCGACACGCATGTACCCCACCCGCGCATACAGCTTGTCGTTCAACGGGACGTTGACTGTGGCACGGCCCATCCGCTCGTCCCAGCTTCCAGCGCTCAGCTGCACTGAACCGCCGAGCTCATCGTCGGGCTTCTGCGTGATGAAACTGATCGCGCCGGCCGTCGTGTTGCGTCCCCATAGCGTACCCTGCGGTCCGCGCAGTACCTCGACTCGTTCCAGATCGGCGAAATCCGTCGCCAGACCGACGCCGCGGCCGACCGGCACACCATCGATGTAAATACCCGTAGCCATGTCATTGGTCGACTGGGTGTTCAGGTTACCCATGCCACGGATGAAGAGGTTCGGTGCCACGCGGCTGCCTGCCCACGGCGCCAGGTTGACCGACGGCACCTTGTTCAGGAGATCCATCACATTCGATACGCGCTGCGTCTCGAGTTGCCGCTTGCCGAAGGCCGTGATGGCGATCGGCGTCTCCTGCAGCGATTCTTCCCGCCTCTGGGCGGTCACCGTGATTTCCTCGATGGCGGTGACCAGCTCCTGTCCGACGGCCGAAGCCGGCATTCCACTTCCGAAAAAGGACCCTGCAGTCAATATGCAAATCGATTTTCTGGAAATTTTCATCTGATATCTCCCGACTGTGCGTCATTGGCTCATCGTATTTTTTAGGCAAGCCTAGCGGGCACACCCGTCGGCTTCCGAGCGGAAAAACTAAACGATATGCCGCGTGACGGTCAGCCAGGACACGTGCGGTTGTGGACAAATTGGTATCCGATCCGGCCAGATATGTGCGTCAACTGCGGCATCGCTCCAACGTTCGAGCGCTCGCTGCGTGATGCCGGTCACTTGTCCTGTCGGAAGTCACTCAGCTTGCCCGGCAGTTGAAGGCGCGCCTGGCCACGCGAGCAGAAACCGTTCTCGTTGAGGGCGAACCCGTACGGAGCGCCGCACGCACGAATTTTTAGTCCCTTACCCGACGCGACCGAACCCCCCGCCATCTTCAACCCGCCGCCGCGCCCGCGAACCAGGCACACCCGCGGGACCCACCCCGCCCTGCCCGCCCACCCACGCCCCCCCCCCACCGTCGGCACGCCCTGCAACTGAGCCGCATCTCCACAGCGCGGGCGGTGATCAGGATCACTCCGTTCGAGCCCCTACTCGTCGCCGGCCTCGATGGCGCCGGCGGCGACGGCCCGGTCGAACTCCGGCCCCGACAGGCCGAGCAGTCCGCGGAACACCTCGCTGTTGTCGTGTCCGCGCGCGCGGCCGGTGTCGCGCGTGCGGCCCGGCGTGGCCGTGAGTCCGAGCGGGATGCCCGGGGCCAGCACGCTGCCCTTGCGCAGGTGCACGATGCGCTCGAAGAAGCGGCGCGCGCGGAGGTGCGCGTCGCGCTCCACCTGGTCCTCCACGTCCTGGACCACGCCGGCCGCGATACCGGCCGTCGCCAGGCGTCGCATCAGCGCGTAACGATCCTGCGACGCGGTCCAGGCGCCTATCAGGCGGTCGAGCTCGGCGGCGTGCGCGCGCCGGGCAGCCGCGGTGGCAAAGCGTTGATCCCGGAGCCATTCCGGGCGCCCGAGCAGTTCGCAGAAGCGTGCCCATTCGGGCTCGCCCGCGACCGCGATCACGCACCACCGATCGTCCCCGAGGCAGGGATAACAGCCCTGCGGCGCGTGATCGGGCGAGGCATTTCCCAGGCGTTGCGGTTCGCGTCCCTCGGCCAGGCACGCGAGCGCCAGGTGTCCGATGGCGGCGACGGTCGACTCGAGCTGCGAGAGGTCGATGTGCTGCCCTTCCCCGCTGTCGCGGCGATGCTCCAGTGCCGCCATGATCGCGCACAGGCCATGCAGGGCGCTCAGCGGATCGGGATAGGCGAACTGCGTCATCGTGCAGGCGCGGTGCGGGAAGCCCGAGACGCTCGCGATCCCGGACAGCGTCTCGATGTTCGGCCCCCAGCTCACGTAGTGATGATCGGGGCCGCTGTCGCCGTAGCCCGTGCTGCTGAAGAGCACCAGCGCGGGCTTCATGCGCGCGAGTTCCCCGAAGCCGAGCCCGAACTTCGCGAGCATTCCCGTGCTGTTGTTGTCGATCACCACGTCGGCGGCGCCGACGAGCCGGCGCGCCAGCGCGGCGCCAGCGGGCACCGTGAGGTCCAGCGACACGAAGCGCTTGCCCGCGTTCCAGTCCGTGAACCACGGTGACAGCTCGGGCTGCACGCCCCGCTCGGGCTCGCGCGGCGGGATGTAGAGCCGCGTGACGTCCGGATAGGCCCTGGACTCGACCTTGATCACGTCGGCGCCGCACCACGCCATGAAGCGCCCGATCCAGGGACCCGCCATGCCCGCCCCGAACTCGATCACGCGCACACCCGCCAGCGGTGCGCCCGGCGTGAGGCACCGCGCTGCGTCGCGCGGCGCGACCGCGCGGGCCAGCAGCGCCGCGAGCTGGGCGTCGTGCTCTCCGGCGCGGGGCGCCGCGCCACGCGGCGCGCAGGGCGTTCGCGAGAGACGATACGCGGGGCCGGGCATCCGCGCGCGACTGCCGTCGGGCGGCGCGGACTCGACGAAGAACCCGCGCGCGGCCAGGTGGGTGTCGCGGCACATCTCGCTCACCGTGCGCAGCGGGCTCATCGCGAGATGGCGACGCTGGCCCTCGCGGTAGAGTTCCTCGACCGTGAAGCGCGCGGTGTGCTCGCGGATGAAGATGTCCAGCAGCTCGCGGTAGGGCTGGCGCAGCAACGAGGATCCCTCGAACATCGGGTCGAGGATCTCCTCGTTGCCCGTGGTCTCGTGCACCCAGCGCGCCAGCGCCTTCCAGTGCAGCGGGCGATTGACCATCAGGTAGATCTCGCCATCGATGCACGGGTACGTGCCGGAGGGTACCGAGGAGAAGGTACCGGTGCCGAAGCGCTTGGGAACGATGCCGTCGTCGAGCCACTTGCCCGCACCGCAGATGCTGGTGACCGCGAGCACGGCTTCCTGCATCGAGATGTCGACGTGCTGCCCGCCACCGGTGAGCGCGGCGTGGCGCAGCGCGATCAGGCTGCCCGCCGCGGCCAGGGTCGAGGCCGAGACACAGGCCTGCGAACCGGCCAGCGTCACGGGCGGGTCCGCGGGATCGCCCGTCACGACCATGGCGCCGCCCATCGCCATCGCGACGATGTCGGCCGCCGGAAAGTCCCGGTGCGGTCCGCTCTGTCCAAAGGCAGTGATCGATGTCAGCACCAGCGCCGGATTCGCCTCGCGCAGGTGATCGTACCCCAGGCCGAGCGCGGCGAGCCGTCCCGGCGCCAGCGACTCGATCAGCACATCGGTGCCGCGCGCCAGATCCAGCAGGGTGTCGCGCCCCGCCGTCGTGCCGAGCGCCAGCGTGACGCTCTTCTTGCCCGCGTTCATGTAAGCGTGCAGAAAACCGCCGCCCGCATCGCGCACCGGGTCGCCGCCGGGCGGCTCCACCAGGATGACCTCCGCCCCCAGATCGGCGAGCAGCCTGCCGCAATAGGCTCCGGCGACGCCGGCGATCTCGAGCACGCGCCGCCCGCCGAGGGCCCGCGGCGTGGCGCTGTTCACTCGTGCGGTCGGTAATCGCTCAGCTTGCTGCCGGTCCAGTGCTTGAAAGCACGCCGGAAGTTGCTGACGCTGTTGTAGCCGAGCAGGAAGCCGATTTCCTTCGGCGTCAGCGCGGTGAACTGCAGGTATTGCAGGGCGAGGTCGCGGCGGGTGTCATCGAGGATCTGCTGGTAGGTCAGGTTGTCCTTCTCGAGTCGGCGGCGCAGGGTACGCGAGCCCATGCGCAAGCGCGCCGCCATCTGTTCCACCGTCGGGAACTCGCCGGGCTTCTCGACCAGTGCGCTGCGGATGCGGTTGGCGAGGTCATCGCCCTCGGCGAGCTGGCTGGCGTGGTGCTGGCACTGCTGTTCGCAGAGCTTGAAGACCTCGGAGTTCGCCAGGCTGATCGGGTCGTTGAGGTGCTGGATATCGAAGTACACCAGCGTGCGCGGTTGATCGAAGTACAACGGACAATCGAAGCGACGCTGGTAAGCCGCGATGTTAGCCGGTTGCGGATAGGCGAGGCGCATCTCGCGGATCGGGAACGGGCGGTTGCTGATGCTGGAGGCGAGACTGATGGTCTGGCTGACGAACTCCTCGACCGCGAATGGCAGGAGATTTCCCAGGGGAAACATCTCGCGAATCTCGGAAAACCACTTGCCGTCCCGGATCTCGTTGCTCGTGGTGATCACGCGCTCGTTCAGTGTCGTGTACTTCAGGAAGAGCTTGCGCGACTGCTCGAGCGTCGAAGCGGTGAGCGCCGCGTAGCCCAGCACGCCGAGGTCGCTCACCTTGAACTCGGCGCCCATGGCGATGCCCAGGCGCGGATCATTCGTGAGGCGCAGCATGTTGCCGACGATCTTGCGGAAATCGCCGGGCTCGATCGCAACATCACCCTCGCCGATCCGGACCGCCTCCAGACCCGTGCCCGCCAACACCTGCTCGTTGGCGAAGCCGCGGGCAGCCATCCGGGCGAGGTAGAAACCGATACGATTGCCGACGTGAAGTTTGCTCGTTGTCATCTGCTGAAGCGGGTCACCGATGGAGGCAGGCTCGACGCGGGGTCGTGCGCGGCGTGCCAAGGATGCCAGCATCCGCCATCAAGTCAACCCGAAGCCGTCGTGTCCGCCGCCGCGCGAGACGAGCGCTCAGGCTCTCAGTCGGAGGATGGCAGTGGCTTCGCTTCCTTCAGCACCAGCTGCTCGCCATCCACCGCCAGCGAACCATCGCCCGGCTTGACGCACAGCAGTTCCAGAGCGCCCGCGGCATTCACGTAGCGCTTGCCGAGCAGGGTGCCGCCGGCGCTGCCCGGCGCGGGCACCGCACCCGCCGGCGGCGCTTCCGCCGCGGGTATCATGGGCACTCCGCCGCAGGTCAGCGCCACATCGCCCGCCGGCGCGACGATCACCATCACTTCCGTCCTGCACACGGCGCTGCGCAGCCGCGTGCCCGCTTTCAATGTCGCCATATGATCACCTCCGAGCATCGGTTCGAGTATTTCGCCAGTTCCGTCTCGCGCGGGTCCAGCCCGGCACCACCCGCGCGGACTGTTCCGACATCGGCCCGGCGAAGGCCGGGCCCGCCGGGCCCGGGCCGGGTTGTCAGCTGCGCTTCACCGGATCGATGCCGGTGAGCCGGGCGAGGTTCAGGCCGAGTATCTTGGCCTTGTCCTCGCGCGTGGGCTGGGCATAGCCCCAGTTCTTCTGCAGCTCCTCGGGCATCTCGAGGTCGCGGATGTAATCCACCACGCGCCGGGTATCGTCGAAGGGCAGATCGAGACCGAGCACGATCTTGTCGGCCGGCATCCACTGCATGGCGGTACCGATCGCGTGGTAGCCGCGATAGGGTGCGCGCTGGTACCACCCGATGATCCCCGAGAGGCTCATGTAGAGATTCACGTGCTTGCCGCACAGCCCGATCAGCGCTTCCGTGTCGGGCCAGCCGGCGTGGTAGGCAATCACCTTCAGGTCCGGAAACGCGAGCATCACGTCGTCGAGCTGGCGCACATCGCAGTGCGAGCCCGGCTGGGGCACCACGTAGGAATTGCCGGTGTGCACCGTGAGCGGCACGCCGAGCTCCTCGGCCTTGGCGTAGAAGGGCCACAGGCGCCGGTCGTTGATCGGACCGGCGTCCTCGGGCTGGTACATCTTGCAGAGCTTGGCGCCGCGCTCCTTGACCAGGTACTCGAGCTCCCAGATCGCGTGCTCCAGCCCACGACGGATCACCGGGCCACAGTTGGCTTCCAGGTACATCCGCCCCGGGTAGGGCTCGATCTGCTGGAGCATGAAGCCGTTGGTGGACATCGACGCCGAGCCGCCGCTGATGTCCATCATCGGCTCACGCAGGCAGAAGCAGACATCGACGCGCGCCTCGTCCATGTACCCGATCAGCGCCTCGGCCAGCGGATGCGGCCACTCGCTCGCGAGATCACGGCCGGCCCAGGCGCGCAGCACCCCGTCGACGCTGTCGTTCCAGCGTTTCATTGCCGGGTAGTACGCAATCTCCGACATGGTCTGCGTATTCATGAAGTGGCACTCGGTGAGCGCGACGAACAGATCTTCGTTGGCCATGGTCACTTTCCTCCGATCGTGGTTTTGGCGTGCCGCGTCACCAGACGCCAGCTGGGCACAACATACACCGCGTGCAACAGCCGTTCACCGCCTTGTCCGGATTTGAGACGCTGTCGTCCGGATTTGATCCGCTGCGGAACCGCATACGGTCGGAGCGCCGATTAGACTGTGTCCATTCGGCGCAAATGCAGGAGGAAGCGGCGATGAGCGTGGTACTGTGCAGCTGGGGGGATGCGATCGAGGGGGGAACCGAGGAGGCCCTTTCGCTGGCCGGGCGCCTGAGCCGCGATCGCGGTGCCGGGCTCGACTGGCTCCTGATCGGCAACGTGACCGACGACGTGACCGGGATGGCGGCGAGGCACGGCGTTGCCCACATCGACCGCGCGAGCGCGTCCGCGCCGGGGCCGGATACCTTGGTAGCGATGATCGTGGCCTACTGCTCGCAGCACCGTCCCACCGTCATCCTGTTCAACCAGACGCTGGCGGCCCGGCTCGTGGCACCGAGGGTGGCCGCGCGTCTCGGCGTGCCGGTGGTGATGAACGGCTTCTACATCGAATCCCAGGGCAGCGAGCTCGAGGTGCGCACCACCGCCTACGGCGGGGATACGCACGCGGTATACCGGCTCCCGGCACCCGTCAACGTGGTCTCCATCGTCACCACCACGCTGCGCGTCGAGGCGGCACCACAGCCGAGCGTTCCGGTCACGCGCGAGGTCGCGCTGCCCGCAGGCGGCGTGACGGAACGCTGGACGGTGATCTCGGCGGCCCGATCGGAAGGACCGCGCCTCGAGGATGCGGATGTCATCGTCTCCGGCGGGCGCGGGCTCGGCAGCGCCGCGAACTACCGCCTGGTGCGCGAGCTCGCCGAACAGATCGGCGGCATGTACGGCGCCTCGCGCGCCATCGTCGACGACGGCTGGGTCGATTCCTCACGCCAGGTCGGACTCACGGGGAAGATCACGCGCCCGGGTCTCTACGTCGCCGTCGGCATCTCCGGGGCGAGCCAGCACATGGCGGGGTGCTCCGCCGCAAAGACCATCGTCGCGATCAACAAGGACCGCGATGCATCGATCTTCCGTTATGCGCGTTACGGCATCGTGGGCGACTGCCTGGACGTGATGCCGGAACTGATCAAGGCCGCTGCAGCGGGCAATCACTGAAGGAGGCTGCACATGAGCGACGAGATACTGCCCTGTGTTCCCGGTCTGTTCGACCAGAGCGGTGGCGCGGCGCGACTGCACGGCTCGCGCTGTGCGAGCTGCCGCACGCCCTATTTCCCGCGATCCGCCGAATGCCACAATCCCGACTGCGGCGGATCGCGCATGGAGGATTGCAGCTTCGCGGGCAACGGCGTGCTGTGGAGCTTTTCGGTGGCGGATTTTCCGCCGCCTCCGCCGCACCGTTACGACAAGCCCTTCGTGCCCTACGCGATAGGCGTGGTCGACCTCGACTGCGGCCTGCGCGTGGTGGGCCAGATGGTCGACCCACCGTCGGCGTTGCGCGTGGGCGATACGGTGGAACTCGTGATCAGCGAGCTCTACCACGAGGACGGCAAGGCGTTCACGTCGTGGAAATTCAGGCAGCTCGCCGCGGCCGCGGCAGGGAGTGAGTGACATGCAGGAAGTAGCCGTACTGGGTGTCGGTCTGCACCGATTCGGCAAGACCGGCGACGACATCGTGGGCAACAAGTCGGTCACGGCGCTGTGCCGGCACGCAATCGACGCGGCGCTGAGCGACGCGGGCGTGCCGTGGAAGCAGATCCAGGCCGTCTGTGCCGCCAGTTCACGCTTCTCGGGCGGCAAGGGCTGGGGCCTCAACGGCAACGACGTGGTGGAGGAGCTGGGCTCCACGGGGATCCCGGTCTACAACATGTCGGCAGGCTGTGCGGCGGGCGGCAATGCATTCAACGTCGGCTATTCGATGGTCGCCGGCGGCGTCTACGACATGGTGCTGGTGGTCGGAGGCGAGGTGATGCCCAAGGGCATGATCCAGACCTCGGGCGTCGAGGAGGCGACGGATCCGGAGTTCCTGCGCCAGCGCTGTGTCGGCATGCCCGGCCCCTCGTTCTGGGCCACGCTCGCCCGCCGGCGCATGCACGACTTCGGCACCACGGAAGAGCAGTTCGCGAAGGTGGCGGTGAAGGCGCGCAAGTGTTCCGTGCACAACCCCTACGCGCGCTTCCAGAAGGAGATCGGGCTGGACGAAGTACTCGCCTCTCCCTACGTCAGCAATCCGCTGCGACTCTTCGAGATATGCCCGGTGTCCAACGGCGCCGCAGCCGTGGTGATCTGCTCGGCGGCAAAGGCGCGCCAGTTCACATCGCGGCCGGTGCTCGTCGCATCCAGCACGGTGGCGACGATGCACTTCAGCGATGCGCTGCCGCGCGGGCTCGCCGGCCCGGTGCCCGGCGGCCCCAGCTTCCACACCGAATCGCTCGCCGCGGTGAAACGGGCGTTCGAGATGGCGGGCATCGGTCCGCAGGACGTGAGCCTCACGGAATTGCAGGACAACACCTGCTATTACGAGTTCGCGTACCCCGAGGAATGGGGCCTGTGCAAGCCCGGCGAAGCCGAACGCCTGCTGGAGTCCGGACAGACCGCGCCGAACGGTCGCATGCCGATCAACCCGTCGGGCGGCTTCGTGTCCTTCGGCGAGGCCACGACGGCAATGGGCGTGTTCCAGATCGTCGAACTGACCTGGCAGCTGCGCGGCCAGTCGGGCGGGCGCCAGGTACCCGATGCGCGCGTCGGGCTGGCACAGACCAACGGACTGGGCGGCAACGCAACGGCGGCTATCCTGAAGAAGTAGCCGCGGCGGAGCCGGTATACTCGGCAAAAATCTAGGCGAGCACGCGATGCCTGAAATATCCGCCCCCAGCTATTTCCTCCTCGGCCTGCTCCTGGTCGCGGCGCTCGCCAGCCTCTTCCGGGGCCTGCGCGCGCACCGCGATCGCATTGCGCACGGCAAGGCATTCTTCGGTCCGCGCATCGATCGGGCCAGCGTGCTCGCCAGGATCAACTGGCGCGCTTTCATCTCGCGCGGCGTGTTCACTTCGCGCCTGCGGCAGCGGCGCTGGTCCGGCATCGCGCACGGGCTGCTGTTCTTCGGCGCGCTGGCGCTCATATGCGGCCACGCGCTCTTCGCGCTGAGCTTTGTCGGCGTGCCGGTGTACGCCGGATGGTTCGGCTACCTGGTGATGGAACTGGGGCGCGAGATCGCGGGGATCATGGTGTTCCTCGGCGTGCTGTTCTTCCTGCTGCGCCGCTTCTTCCCGCCGCAACGGCTGGTGGCGGGCGGCAAGCGGCCCGGCTTCGAGCGCATGGAGGCGCTGATACTGCTCACCGTCGTCGCGGGATACTCCTCCGAGAGTTTTCGCCTCGCGCTGCAACCCGGCGGCGGCGGCGAATTCCTGGGCACCGCCATTGCCGCGTCTATCCGGCAGCACCTGGACCCCGACGCCACGCTGCTCGGCTTCAAGCTGCTGTGGTGGCTGCATGGCCTGCTCGGCGCCTCGTTCATCGCGCTGATCGCCCACACCCCGATGTCGCACATGCTGCTCGGTCCGACGAACTCCGCGCTGGCGAGCCGCCGATCCGGGATCAACCTCGCGCCGCTCGACTTCGATGCCGAGCAGGACGCCGCCGGCAACCCGGTGGTTTTCGGCGCCGCGCGGCTCATCGACCTGACGCAGAAAAACCTGCTCGACGTATCGGCCTGCCTGTGGTGCGGGCGCTGCCACGAAGTGTGTCCCGCCGCCCAGACCGGCAAGGACCTCTCCCCGAAGAAAGTCATGGCGACCTGCGCCGAATACCTGGCGGCGGGTCGCTTCGACGACAACTCGTTGATCGAAGTGCTCGGTCGCGATGCGATCTTCAACTGCACCACGTGCGCCGCCTGCGTCGAGGTCTGCCCGGTCAGCAACAATCCCGCGGAGGTGATTCTCGAGTTCCGCCGCCATCACGTGATGGAACTGTCGGACATGCCGGACACCATGGCCGCGGCGAACCGCAACCTGGAATCGCGCGGACACCCCTTCGTGGGTACCGCAGCGAACCCGGACGACTGGCGCAGCGGACTGCAGGTGCCGATATTCGAGCCCGGCACCACGGAATACCTGCTCTGGATCGGCTGTTCGGTGCGCTACGAGCCGCGCGCCCAGGAAACGGCGCGCGCGATGGTGCGCATCCTCGAGGCCGCGGGACTGTCCTACGGGATCCTCGGCGAGTCGCGCTGCACCGGTGACCCCGCGAAGATGATGGGCAACGAGATGCAGTTCGTCGAGACCGCCCAGGAGAACATCGAGGAGTTCCGCGAGATCGGGGTGCAGAAGGTCATCACCCTGTGCGCGCACTGCTTCAACAGTTTCGACCGCTACTACCCCGAGCTCGGCGCCGACTGGAAAACGATCCCGCACTCGGTGCTGATCGACGAACTGATCGCCGACGGCCGCCTGCAGATCGCGCACAAGGGCGAGGAGACGATCACCTTCCACGATCCATGCTACCTGGCGCGACACAACGGCATCGTCGACGAGACACGCCGCGTGCTCTCCGCGGTGGGCCAGCTCATCGAGATGCCCCGCACCCGTGAGCAGAGCTTCTGTTGCGGGGCCGGGGGCGGCAATTACTGGGGTGGCCAGGGCGGAACCGCGCGCATCGGCGATGTGCGCATCCAGGAAGCGCTGGACACGGGCGCCGACAAGGTCGCGACCGCGTGCTCCTTCTGCACGCTGATGCTCACCGCGAGCGCGGGAAAGCACAGTGAAACGCGCAAGGTATTCGACGTCGCCGAACTGGTCGCGGAGCGCATCCGCATCGTCGAGGGCTGAGGGGCGCCGGGCGGGCTGCCATGGCGGCCCGCCCGGTGGCGGGCGCGCTCAGGCGCGCCCGAACAGCCGACGGAAGAAGCCGCGGATCGCGGCCCAGATCACGTTCCACACCACGGCGAGCACGTTGATCGATTCCTCCTTCGCGATCGGGGGTCGTGCAACGGGCCCTGATGGCGCGGCACCCGGAGCCGGCGTCGCGACGCCCGCGGACGCGTCCTCCCCCGCCGGTGCCGCGGCCGGCACCGATTCGAGCGAACTCTTCACGTTGGTGACGAACTTCTGGATCACCTGTTTCGAGACACCCTCGATCATCCCGCGTCCCACCTGCACGATGCGCCCCGTGAGATCGGTGCTGGACTCGCAGCGCACCTCGGTGCTGCCGTCCGGCAGCGCGAGCAGGTTCGCCGAAATGGTACCGCTGACGGTGCCACCGCCCTTTTCCTTGGCCTCGGCCAGCAGGGTGAGCTCGCGCGCGCTGTCATCGAGCTTGATGAAGCTCATCGTGCCGTCGTAGCTCGCCGTGATGGCACCCACCTTCAGCTTGACCGTACCGACGAAGCTCCTGTCGTCGATGATCCTCGCCAGCGACGCGCCCGGCATGCATCCCGCGAGATTCTCGGGGCTCTTCATGAAGTTCCACACCTGGTCGATCGGAGCGGAAACCTGGAACGTTTCGCGGATCTCAATAGCCATGTTTCATCCCCTTCAGGTGAATTCATCCTCGACAAACGCAACCGCACTGACACGCATGGTAGCCGCCAAGGTAGCTGAATTCCCCGCGTCGCGAAATCCGAATCGGCCGAATCGGTATCAGAACGGGACAACCCGCACGCCCGCACGCGCAGCGATCCCCGTACTGTGATTTACTCGGATCCATGCCATTCGCAGGGAGTCCGGACATGAGCGGCCACGACTGGGATCACACCACCGACGTACTCGTCATCGGTTCGGGAGCCGGTGCGCTGACGGCTGCGCTGCGCGCCCACGACAACGGCGCGCAGACTCTCGTCATCGAGAAGACCGCGCTCTACGGCGGATCGTCCGCCATGTCCGGCGGGGTGCTGTGGCTGCCCTCGAGCCCGATGATCGCGCGCGCCGGCGGCAGCGACTCGCCCGAGGAAGCCAAGCGTTACATGAAGAGCGTGATCGGGGAACCCTCCCAGAACGCGCGCATCGACGCCTTCGTCGACACGATTCCGCGATTCATCGAGTACCTGCACGCGAGGACCCGCGTCTACCTCGAATCGCTGGTCGGGTTCCCCGACATGTACCCGGACAATCCGGATTTCAAGATGCACCGTTGCCACGAACCGCTGCCGTTCAACGGCGGCAGCCTGGGCGACGAACTGCAGTTCCTGCGTCCCCAGCACCCGCAGACGACGCTGTTCGGGGTCATCGGCTGGACCGCGAGCGAGTCGCTGGTGCTGCAGGCGCGCGGAAAGGGCTGGTTATGGGTGGCGTTCAGCATGGTCGCGCGCTATGTGCTCGACATTCCCGGCCGGCTGCGCGGCATGCGCGATCGCCGCCAGGTGCTCGGCGGCGCACTGGTGGGCAGCCTGCGCCGCTCCATGATCGAGCGGGGCATGCCGCTCTGGCTCGGCACGGCTGCGCAGGAGCTGGTGACCGAGGACGGGCGCGTGACCGGCGTCACGGCGCTGCGCGATGGCAAGTGGGTGCGCATACGCGCGCGCAAGGGCGTGATCGTCGCCAGCGGCGGCTTCGAGAAGAACAATGCGATGCGCCGGCAGCACCTGCCGCAGCCCACGGACGCGGCGTGGACCGCCGGCTCCCCGGGCAACACGGGGGAGATGATCGAGGCGAGCGCATCGGTCGGTGCGGCCACGCGCTTCATGGACGCCGCGTGGTGGGGGCCGACATTCCTGATTCCGGGCGAAGCGCAGGCACGCATGCTGATCATCGAGAAGAACCTGCCCGGCTGCCTGATCGTCAACCGCGTCGGCGAACGTTTCGTGAACGAGAGCTCGTCGTACACCAAGGTCACGAAGGGGATACTCGCGGCGAACGCGCCCGGCCGGGAGAGCGTGCCGGCGGCGCTGGTGTTCGATTCGACCTACCGCAAGCACTATCCCTTCGGACCCATGCTGCCGAGCAGCTTCCAGCCGGACTTCGCGGTACCGCGCAGCGCCTGGGGCGGCATCATGAAGGCCGACACCATAGAGGAGCTCGCGCGACAGCTCGACGTCGATCCCGCCGGGCTCGCCGCGACAGTGCGCAAATTCAATGGCTACGCCGCCAGCGGCAAGGACCCGGATTTCCAGCGCGGCGACGCGACCTACGACCGCTACTACGGCGACCACTCGGTGGGGCCCAACCCCTGTCTGGGCCCGATCTCGAAACCGCCCTTCTACGGCGCCAAGGTCTATCCCGGCGAACTCGGTACCAAGGGCGGCATCGACACCGACGAGAATGCGCGCGTGCTGGACAAGGGCGGCAACGTGATCCCCGGGCTCTATGCGATAGGCAATTGCAGCGCCTCGGTCATGGGCCAGACCTACCCTGCCTCGGGCTCGACGCTGGCGCCGGCGATGGTATTCGGCTTCCGCGCGGCGGACGACGCGACGGGCCAGTGACACCGCAGGCAGCCGCAGAACCATGACCGTCCACGCAATGATCACCTGACTCGGGAGGCTCATCATGGCAAGCACAGATCGTGAAAGCATGGAGAAGCCGGACTTCATGTCCGATGAGGACTGGGAACAGATCAAGGCCCAGACTGCAACGCTGGATCGCATCAGGGGTGATGCCAGGGCGGACGTGGCGCGCTACCTGGCCAATCCCGAGGGCTGGGCCACGGGAGCCGGTTCCCCCTCGGGGCTGCCGACCCTGTTGCTGACCTGTATCGGTCGCAAGTCGGGCGAGAAGCACACCACCCCGCTGGTCTTCATGCAGGACGGCGAGGACATGGTGGTCGTCGGGTCACTGGCTGGATACGACACGCATCCTGCCTGGTACCTCAATGTCAGCGCGAACCCGCAGTGCTGGGTCCAGCTCGATCGCAGGAAGATGAGCGCCACCGCGCGCGACGCAACGGATGCGGAGCGCAAGGCGTTGTGGCCCAGACTGACGTCGATCTTTCCGGCCTGGGGACATTTCCAGAAACAGACCGACCGCCCCTTTGCTATCGTGATCCTCTCGCCGACCGGCCCCGCGTGATCGCCGGGCATTCAGGAGCGCCACGCAACATGAGCAACGTGAATTTCGAGCATCTGTTTTCACCATTGCAGGTCGGGCCCATGCGCGTGCCCAACCGTATATGCGAGACCACCAATACCATCAATTCGTCGATGACGCCGGGCCTGATCGACGAGCACTTCATCGCGCACCATGCCGCGAAGGCGCGCGGCGGTACCGGCTGGATCGGCAGCGAGACCTGGCTGCTGGATGCGCCCTTTCCCCCGGAGACGCCGGACGAAATCGGGCTCCCCGTGGGCTGCGCCGGGCACCAGGCGGCGTACCAGAATCCGGCCTTTGCCGAGAGCATGGCGCGGTTCTGTGCCGAGGTGCACCAGAGCGGCTCCGTCGTGGTGGTCCAGCTGACCCACCTCAATGCCGTGTGGGCGCCCTCGCCGGTGCCCGTGATCGGCGCGCAGGACTACACGCCGCACGTGATGGGCGAGGAGGAGATCGAGTTCTGCCTCGACACCTATGCCAGGGCCGCGGCGGTCGCGCGCGAGGCGGGCGCCGACGCCATCGAGATCCATTGCGCCCACGAGACCCTCGGCTACAGCTTCCTGTCGCCGGTGACGAATCGGCGCACCGACAAATGGGGCGGCGGTCCGGAGCAGCGCGCCCGCTTCGTGATCGAAGCCCTGAAGCGCGTGCGCGCATGTGTCGGGGAGTCGATGGCGCTCGGCATACGCATCAACGGCCAGGAATCACGCCACGGCGGCTATGACAACCTGGAAATGCGCGAGATGCTCTATTGCATCGGCGAGACCGGCCTGCTCGATTTCGTGGACATCGATACCGGTCACTGCTGGGGAGCGCCATCCTATGTGCCGTCTTCGTACCATCCGCACGCCGAGTTTCGCGAGTTCGGCAAGGCGGCGCGCGCCGACCTCGCCCTCATGGAGCGCAAGATCGCCGTACTGTTCACCGGCCGCATCAATGATCCCGTTCTGGCCGAGGAGCTGATCAAGGAAGGGTTTTGCGATCTCGTCGGCATGGTGCGCGCCGGTATTGCGGACCCCGAGTTCGCCAACAAGGCGCGCGAGGGACGCCTCGGCGAGATACGCCGCTGCATCGGCTGCACCCGCTGCATAGACGAGGCGTCGGAACCTGCGACCATGCCCTACACGCCGACCTGCTCGATCAATCCGGTCATCGGCAATGAACTGCGCTGGCAACAGCAGTACCGGCCGGCGCAGGAACCCAAGCGCGTCGTGGTGGTCGGTGGCGGTATCGCCGGATGCGAGGCCGCACGCGTGGCGGCGATGCGCGGTCACCGGGTGATCCTGCTCGAACAGGGCAAGCGCCTGGGGGGCCAGCTGCTGATCGCCGCCAGGGCTCCCGGGCGCGATTCTTTCGAGGACCAGGCCTATTTCGAGGAAAACGAGATGGCGCGCCTGGGGGTCGATGTGCGGCTGCAGTCCGTTGCGGATGTCGCCGCAATCAAGGCCCTGGCGCCCGAGGCGGTGGTCATTGCCACGGGCTCGGTCCCGCGCGTGCCCGACGATGTTCCCGGCATCGACCTGCCGCACGTGGTCCAGGGGTGGGACGTCATGCTCGGCAAGGTGTCCACCGGCGACCGCGTTGCGGTGATCTCGCAGGAAGACTACTACCAGACGCCCACGGTGGCCGAATTCCTGGCCGCTCGCGGCAAGCAGGTGGAAGTCTTCCACAAGTCGGTGCACCTGGGCACGGAGATCGCCAGGTATTCGATCGGAATGGTGCTGAGCCGCATGGAGCAATGCGGCATCCAGATCCATCCGAACCTGGTGCTGAAGCAACTGTGGCCGGACGGACTCGAGTTCGTCTCGTCCTGGGGCGGAAAGACCTATCGCAGGGAAGGCTTCGACAGCGTGGTCCTGGTGTACGGATCGACACCGCAGCACGAGCTGTACGATCAGTTGAAGGCCGAAGGCTGCATCCCGCAGCTCTACCTGGCCGGCTCGGCTTGGCTTCCTCGTCGCCTGGCCGAGGCGACGCGCCATGGCGCCGGCATCGGGCTGGTGATCTGAAGCGGGATTCGCGAGCAACCCCGCTGGCGTACGCGATCGTCTACGCAAACCGCGCGATCACCTGCCCGGCATAGCGCTTGATGGCCTCCAGCTTCACGTCGAGCGGGGGCTGTTGCTGCATGATGGCTCCCACGCCCATCTCGGCCAGGATGCCGGGCACGCTCCACGGCGTCACCTGCAGATCGGTGACGCCGATATCCTCCAGGCGCCGGATGTCGTCCACCGTCTGGGCGTCGGGGCAGTGCATCATGATGTCGAACGGTTCGTTCTCGCGTCCGAATTCCCGGCGAAAGCCGTCGAGCTGCGCCAGCATGCCCGCGACCGCATCCATGTCGTGAATGACGCTGACCCAACCATCGCCGTAACGCGCCGCACGCCGCAGAGCGGGCGTCGTGGTGCCGCCCACGTATATCGGAATGCGCTTTTTGGGTACCGGCGCCATGATCAGCGGGTCGAAATCGAAGTACTTGCCGTGGAATTCCTGCATCCCGCCCTGCATCAGCAGACGGATGACCTGGATGGCCTCGTCCTGGCGGGCACCGCGGGTCTTCATGTCCACACCGAGCCACTTGAACTCCTCCGGCATCCATGCAAGCCCCACACCCAGGGCCACGCGGTCGTTGGAGATCGCGGCGACCGAGCACAGGCTCTTGGCTTCCAGCAACGGCTGACGGATGGCCAGCCTGAGCACGGAGGGGAGAAAGCGGATGCGCCTGGTCACGACGGCCATTGCCGTTATCGCGACCCAGGGATCCAGCACCGGCATATCGAGGGGCCAGAAGCGCGTGCCGTCCGGCGTGTACGGATAGGGGACCGAAATCGTCTCGGGAAAGAACGGGGAGTCCGCCACCTGGATGCTGTCCCAGCCGCAGTCATCGGCCGTGCGCGCTATATCGAGGTGCTGGTCGGGGTCGACCATGAACAGGTGAAATCCGAATCTCATGACATGTCCTCCTCTTCGCCCGTGCAGGCATCGGGACAAACGCAACGCCGTGGTGCCCGCTGACCAACGACCGTGCCCGAGCACGTCGGGATGCTCAGCCCGTGATCGCCGCACGCGCATTGCGACATGCACGGTGTATCACGACGAGCAATGCCACGCCATAGGCCAGCAGCAGGACCAGCACCGGCCATATCGACGCAAGGGCCAGCGGCCACGTCAGTCCCACCGCCAGCGCCAGCCCCCCGAGCCCGCGCAGCCAGCGCTCCGGGAACAGTTGCCCCATGTGACGCAGCTTGCGACCGACCGGGACACTCGCGCGGTAATCGAGCCACAGCAGGAAGGGCACGATCTTGCCCAGCATCGCGGTGTGGATCGGCAGCAGCGCGCCGCACAGGAACTGGCCGCCCAGCAGCACCGGGTTCAGCCGCGGCAATGCGTCCAGCCACGGCGCCAGGGCACAGACCAGCAGCAGGTTCACGCCGCCCCACGCCCACAGCCAGCGGGCCGGATCGGCCCCACGCTTGCTCGCCTTCAGCGAGCACAGCAACTGCAGCACGAACAACAATACCGGCAGCACCAGCAGGGGGAGCAGCACCGGCCACACGGCGAGCAGGAGCAGCATCAGCGCGTTCAGCGGAACCAGCAGGCGCGCGAGGCGCTGCGGCCACGGCGGCGTGACGAGGAACATCGGCACCACGGTCAGCGCCACGCTGGCGAGCAGCGGGAACACCCAGCCCATGCTGCCGAACAGCACGTGCAGGCGCAGCACGTCGGGCAGCGGCAGCGCCACACCACGCGTCAACACCAGCAGCAGCAATATCCCGCATGCGACGGTCAGCCCCAACCCGGCCACAGACCAGCGCAGGCCTGCCGTGCTGGCATCCACTGCGGGACTGCGCCACAGGCGCGTGAACAGCCAGCCCGTGAACACGAGCAACATCACCCCCAGGACGGCCCCGGCCGCCTGCAGCAACAATGGCTGCATCAGCCACAGGCCCGCCGCGAGAAGCGCCGTTCCCGCCTGCAGCGCCCCCCACACCAGCCAGCCCGCGAGGACCGGGCGCTGCGCGCGCGCACCGGCCAGCACGGCACTGATCTGCAACAGCGCACCCAGCATGATGTTGCCGGCGAATCCGAGCATCATCAGGTGCACGATCGCCAGCGTGGCAGGATGATACCGGCTCGCGAGCACCTCCGTCGCGTGCCCCGCGAACAGCACTGAGGCGATCAGCAACCACCATGGCGCCGTGCGCAGGAAGCGTAGGGGGACCTCGACCGGCAGGCTGAACTCAGGATTGATCATGGGAAGCGTTACGCCTGATCGTAACGACCGCACGCCCGTCGGGCTGCGGCTCGGTTTCCCAATCGCAGGGACGGCGCGCCAGGTGATCGAACAGCGGGTAGGGCATGCGCGGCAGCAGGAACGCCTGGCATGCACCCGGCGCGGCCGCATCGAGCCAGTCGAGCACGCGATCCATGGGCTCCGGCGCCGCGAGCGCGCTCAGGTCGATGCAGTCATCCACCGGCCGCGTTCCTCGCGGATGCTCACAGCTGTCCGGCAAACTCCGGCACCGCGCGCTCGCACATGGGATAGAGGACGTTCTCCTCCTTCATGTTGTGCTGCTGGAGCAGGATCAGCAGGGTTTCGCAGCAACCCACGAAATCCGCGGCGTCGCGAGCCGCGAGCGCCTCGTTCAGGCCCGCCATGAGCTCGCGCACCTCGGCATGCTCGATGCGCATCATCTGCGTCGGCCCGCCGCTCATGCCGGTGGCTTTCTCGAAAGCGGGAAACAGCCCGTTTTCCTCCAGGGCGAGATGCGCTTCGGTATCGGCGACGAACGCCGCCGAGGCCGCGGCACAGGCCGTCCAGTCCTCGCGCCGCGCGGCCGCCTCGGCCTGCGCCAGCAGCTCGTCGCAGTGGCGATGTTGCGCCTGCATTGTGGTGACGATACCCATGTGTGCGCCCCCGTCCTAGAAAATTCCCGAGCAGTTTACTCGGACTTTCGTGCGATTCCTTGTCGCAACTCAAACGTCCTTGAAGTAGGGCTCGACCGCGCCCTTGAGTTTCAATGTCACCGCATTGCCCTTGCGGTCGACGGCGCGACCGGCCGCCACGCGAATCCAGCCCTCGCTGACACAGTATTCCTCGACATTCGTGCGTTCCTTGCCGTTGAAGCGGATGCCGATACCGCGCGAGAGCAGGTCCTCGTCGTGGAAGGGGCTTTTCGGATTGACGCAGAGACGGTCGGGGGGCGTGTCGCTCATGGGTGACTGATCTCCTGGCTGGTTGCTCGGGGCGGGCATTCTTGCGCCTCGCGCCGCCGAGGGCAAGCGGGCGCCGGCAGCGGCCACTGGCCGATCGGGATCGTCAGGGTTTGGTGCCCGGGACCGGGGTCGAACCGGTACGGCCGTTACCGGCCGAGGAAGTTTAAGTCCCTTGCGTCTACCAATTTCGCCACCCGGGCGGGAGGCTGCAATCGTGTCGGGGAAATTGGAGGCGCGGGTCGGAATCGAACCGGCGTACGCGGAGTTGCAGTCCGCTGCATAACCACTCTGCTACCGCGCCGTGACCAGGTTTTCCGAAGTCCCCCAAGGGCGGGGGCAGGAAATTTGGAGCGGGAAACCGGGTTCGAACCGGCGACCTCAACCTTGGCAAGGTTGCGCTCTACCAACTGAGCTATTCCCGCATGCCGTGAAGGCCTGCGTATTCTAGAGCGTGAACCCGATGTGTCAACAGGAACGTAGGGTTCAATTTACACGCCCGGGACGGGTTGCCGCATCCGACAGATCGCCCCACGCGGCCCGCACGTAGAGCACCGCCGACCACAGCGTCAGCGCGGCGGCGGCATAGAACAGGATGTAGCCGAGCGCCAGCCAGGGACCACCCTTGTCGGGATCCACCGCAAGCAACGTGATGATCGCGAGCATCTGCACGAAGGTCTTGACCTTGCCCACCCACGACACCGCGACACTGGTGCGTTTGCCGATCTCGGCCATCCATTCGCGCAGCGCGGAGACCAGGATCTCGCGCCCCACCACCACGAGCGCCGGGATTGTGAACCACGCGGTCTTCTGCTCGGTCACCAGCAGCACGATCGCGATCACGACCATGAGCTTGTCGGCCACCGGATCGAGGAAGGCGCCGAAGGAGGTCGACTGGTCGAGCCGGCGCGCGAGATAGCCGTCGAGCCAGTCGGTCACCGCGGCGAGCACGAACACCACCGCGGAGGCCAGGAAGCTCCAGCTGAACGGCAGGTAGAAAACGGCCACGAACACCGGTATCAGCGCGATGCGAAACAGTGTCAGGGCGTTCGGGATATTCATCGATGGCTCACCGGGCGGCGGTTTTGATTCATTCTATTGATTGTGGAAGGTCGCATAAACATCCTCGGCGATTTTTCTGCTGATGCCCGGCACACGCGCGAGTTCCTCCACGCTGGCCCGCTCGATGCCCTGGATACCGCCGAAATAGCGCAGCAGTTCGCGCCGGCGTCGCGGCCCCACGCCGGGAATGTCCTCGAGTGACGACGCACCGCTCTTCCTGGCACGTCGCTTCTGCAGCGCGCTGATCGCGAAACGGTGCGCCTCGTCGCGCACCTGCTGGATCAGGTGCAGCGCGGTGGAGTCCGGCGCGAGCACCAGTTCGCGGCGCGCCTTGCCGACGATCAGCGTCTCCAGGCCCGGCTTGCGCGTGGTGCCCTTGGCCACGGCCGTTACCGTGACGCCTTCGATCTGCAGTTCCTCCAGCACGTCCAGCGCCTGCGCCATCTGACCCTTGCCGCCGTCGATCAGCAGCAGGTCGGGCAGCTTGCCCTCGCCCGATTTCAGGCGCGTGTAGCGGCGCTCCAGCGCCTGGCGCATGGCGGCGTAATCGTCGCCCGGCGTGATGCCCTCGATATTGAAGCGTCGATAGTCGGACTTCAGCGGCCCACCGGCGTCGAACACCACGCAGGAGGCCACCGCGAGCTCACCGCCGCTGTGGCTGATGTCGAAGCACTCGATGCGCTCGGGCACGCTGTCCAGGCCGAGCGCCTCCTGCAGTTCGCCGAGTTGCTCGTGGATGCGCTTGCGGTTGGCCAGGTAGCCGCCCAGGTTCTGTTGCGCGGTCTGGGTCGCGAGCTTCAGCCACTGGCTGCGCGAAGCGCGCACGCGCGCGCTGAGCGCGACCTTGCGCCCGGATGCGTCGCTCAGCACCTCGGCCAGCACCTCGGCATCGGCCAGCTCCTCGCCGAGCAGGATCTCGCGCGGGATCTCGCGTTCGCCGCTGGCCCCGAGATAGAACTGCGGCACGAAAGCCGACAGCAGCTCGGCCGCGCTCTCCTCCAGCCGGCAGCGCGGGAAGAAGCTCTTGCTGCCCAGGATGCGCCCGTCGCGCACGAACAGCACGTGCACGCAGGCCGCACCCGGACCCGCGGCCGCGGCGATCACGTCGACCATGCCGTCGCCGCTCTCGATGACCTGCTTTTCGCGCACCGCCTGCAGGCTGCGGATCTGGTCGCGCAGCACCGCGGCACGCTCGAAGTCGAGCCCGGCGGCGGCGCGCTCCATGGCATCGGCGAGCTCGCCGGCGAGTTCGGTGCTCCGGCCCTCCAGGAACTGCGCCGTGTGGCGCACCGACTCGGCGTACTCCGCTTCACCCACCAGGCCCACGCAGGGCCCGGAGCAGCGCCCGATCTGGTACTGCAGGCAGGGACGCGAGCGGTTGCGGAAAAAGCTGTCCTCGCACTGGCGCACGCGGAAGATCTTCTGCAGCAGGTTGAGGCTCTCGCGCACTGCCGTGGAGCTGGGAAAGGGACCGAAATAGCGCCCTGTCGCACGCTTGGCGCCGCGGTGGAAACCGAGCCGGGGGAAGGTCTCCTGCTGCGACAGGAAGATGTAGGGATACGACTTGTCGTCGCGCAGCAGGATGTTGTAAGGCGGATGCTGGCTCTTGATCAGGTTCTGCTCGAGCAGCAGCGCCCCGGTTTCGCTGCCGGTAACGGTCACCTGGATCTCGGCGATGCGCGCCACCAGCGCCTCGGTCTTGGCGCCCAGCCCGGTGCCACGGAAATAGCTCGCGACGCGCTTGCGCAGGTTGCGCGCCTTGCCCACGTAGAGCAGTGTGCCCGCAGCGTCGTACATCTGGTAGACGCCGGGCAGCTCGGTGAGATTGCGCAGGAAGGAGGCTGCGTCGAAGCCCGTCACGATGAATCCCCGGTGGAGCCGCGCTCTCCGCGACGCGGCGGGGGGGATTATAGCGGCCCGCGCACGGCGCCCGCGCGGCGGCGCTCGCGCCAACGCCTCAGGCGGGTTGCCCGCCGATCAGTCCGTGGCTGGCGGCGAGCTTCGCGAGTTCTATGTCACCGCAGACCCCGAGCTTGCCGAAGATGCGGTAGCGGAAGGTGTGCACCGTCTTGACGGCGATGAACATCTCCAGCCCGATCTGCGGCGCGCGACGGCCCGCGAGCAACAGCGCGCAGACCTGCATCTCGCGGCTGCTCAACCGGTCGAAGGGATTCGCCGGCATTTCCGCCTCACCGGGCGTCGCAATCCGCTGGCGCGGTGCCAGCACGCGACGGATCGTCGCCTCCAGTTCGGGCGCTCGCACGTCCTTGCTGACGCAGGCCGCGATGCGACTGCGGCACAGCCGCTGCGACGGCTCGCTGTCCCAGGCGGTCACCGCGATGATGCGCGTCGCGGGCAACGCGATACCGATGCGTCGCGCCGCCTCCAGCCCGCCGATGCCGGGCATGCGCAAGTCCATCAGCACGATATCGGGGAGCAGGGCCCGCGCGAGGGTGACCGCCTCCTCGCCGCATGCAGCCTCGCCAATGCAGCGCATGCCGGGAATATCGGCAAGGGTACTGATGATGCCGCGGCGCACGATGTACTGGTCATCCACCACGAGCACGCCGATGTCGCGCGATACGGGAGCTTTGGACACACGTGGCCCCTCCAATCGGTGCAGGGAACGCCGCTGTACTGCGTGCTCGGTGGCGCGTTTGCAATCACGGGGAAGCGACGCTATTACAACTCCCGGCACGCCGTCGAGTCCCATTCGGGCTACGACCGACGCGCGCAGCGCCGCGCTCGCCGCTCAGCGCGTCAGGATCCGGCGCCAGGTCAGGTTGATGCGGGGCCCCACCGCACGCCGGGTCTTGGGGACGCTGTGCTGCCAGTAACACTGCAGCGGCGGCTCCATCAGCAGCAGCGAGCCGTCGCCGAGGTCGAGGCCGAGGCGAGCGTCGTGCGCATCGCGCCGGCGCAGCAGCAAGCGCCGCGTGGCGCCGAGACTCACGGAGGCGATCAGCGGCGCCGGCCCGAGCTCGGGCTCGTCGTCGCTGTGCCAGGACATGCCGTCGGCGCCGTCGCGATAGAGATTCAGCAGCACGCTGTTGAAGCCGTGGCCGGCCAGCGCCTCGGTGCACGCGCGGATCTGCGCCAGGACCGGCGTGAAGGGCTGCGCCGCCAGGCTCAGCCCCGAATAGCGGTAGCTGCAGCCGGGCTCGGCATACCACGCGCTCAGGCGCGGCGCGGCGATGCGTCGGCCGAACAGCGAGAGCCAGTGCTGTTCCCAGCGGACTTCCGCCATCAGCGCGGCGAACCATGCCGGCGCCTCGGCGACGAAGGCCTGCGCGTAGAGCGCCAGTGCGCCGTCGCCCGGATCGAAGCGCTCGCAGCCGCCGTCCATCTCAGTAGACCGCCGGCTCGATCTCGAGATCGATGCCGAAACGTTCACGCACCGCCGTGGCGATGCGCGAGGCCAGCCCCAGCACTTGCGCCGCGGTGGCTCCCCCCTCGTTGACCAGCACCAGCGCCTGGCGCTCGTGCACCCGCGCCGCCCCCTGGCGCATGCCCTTGCCGCCGGCCTGCTCCACCAGCCACGCCGCCGCGAGCTTCACGACGTCGCCGGCTGCCCAGTGCACCACGCCGGGATGCTCGGCGCGCAAACGCTCGAAACGCGCGCGCCCGATGACCGGGTTCTTGAAGAAACTGCCGACGTTGGGCAGCACCGCGGGATCGGGCAGGCGCTCGCGGCGGATACGCATCACCGCTTCCAGCACGTCGGCGGGCGAAGGATCCGCGACGGCCCCCAGCGCCGCGCGCAGCGCCGGGTAATCGCTGCGCGGCCCGCGCGCGCGCGGCAGGCGCAGCGTGAGGTCGGTGATGACGATTCGCTCGGCCAGCTCGCTCTTGAAGATGCTGTGACGGTACGCGAAGCGGCAGTCGGCGTGAGTGAGCCGCAGCGCCTCTCCGCTCGCGCGGTCCACCGCTCCGACCGCCTCGACGAACTCCTGCACCTCGACGCCATAGGCGCCGATGTTCTGGATCGGCGCGGCGCCGACGGTACCGGGGATCAGCGCGAGATTTTCCAGACCGTGCCAGCCGCGGCGGTGGCAGGCCAGCACGAAGCCATGCCATTGGACCCCGGCCGCGACGCGCACGCGCACGTGCCCGGGCGCTTCCTCCAGCAGCTCCTCGCCCGTGAGCTGCATGCGCAGCACGCAGCCGCCGATGCGCTCGCGCAGCACCACGTTGCTGCCGCCGCCGAGCACGCACAGCGCGAGCCGGCGCGTTCGCGCGAAATCGAGCGCCTCGCGCAACTCGTCGCCGCTCGCGACGGTGGCGCACCACTCGGCACGCGCGGGCAGACGCAGCGTGTTGCAGTGCGCGAGCGGGACGTCGGCCTCGATGCGCATGGCTCAGAGACGCGTGCGGCGGATGTGCGCCAGCAGCCCGTCGGCGGCCTCCTCGATCAGGTCGAGCACCTCCTCGAAGCCCTGCTCGCCGCCGTAGTACGGATCCGGCACTTCCAGGGCGCGCGCATCGCCGCCGTAGCGCAGGAACAGCCCGAGCTCGCCAGCGTGACCGCGCGGGCGCATGCGCTCCAGTTCCGCCAGGTTGTTGCGGTCCATCGCGAGGATGAAGTCGAAACGGTGGAAATCCTCGACCGCGACCTGTCGGGCGCGCAACGCCGATAGGTCGTAGCCGCGGCGCGCGGCATGTTGCTGCGCGCGCGGGTCGGGCGGCTCCCCGACGTGCCAGTCACCGGTACCGGCAGAATCCACCAGCAGCCGCGACTGCAGCCCGAGCGCCTCGACCTTGCGCCCCAGCACCGCATCGGCGGTGGGCGATCTGCAGATGTTGCCAAGGCAGACGAAAAGTACCGAAACGCGCTGACTGTCCCGCATCGAAGCCCTGATTCCCGTGAAAAACGCGATGGCGCGCAGTGTATCCGATCGCCGCCGGGCCCTTCGACCGCCCGCGAATGCATGCGCCCGCGGTCTCGCTCCGGAATGCGGCAATTCGGATCGATCAGACCTGCAGCGCGGGCATCACGCGCTCGACCTGCTCCAGCGGTACGCGCGGACCCGCCGGCGACAGGCTGCTGTAGGCGGCCAGGGTCTCGGCCGGCAGCCGGCCGACGAGTTGGGCGAGATCGGCGAAGCGCACACCCTGGCGCACGAGGAAGGCGATGAAGGTGTGCCGCAGCGCCGCGGGCGTCACCACGCCGGCATGCCCGATGCCGGCATCGTGCGCCGCGCAGAGGATCGCGGCATGCAGCCCGTCCATGGCGAGCGCGCGGCCCTGGGCATCGGCCAGCAGCGGCGCGCCGGAGCAGGCCTCGCGCGCGCCGAGCGCCGCGCGCAACGGCGCACTCAGCGGTAACTGGCGCGCCGAATCGCCGCGGATGGCCACAACCTGCCGCTCGAGGTCCACGTCGTCCCAGCTTAGGGCCAGGGCCTCCTCCGGGCTGGCGCCGCTCAGGATCAGCAGCATACCGAGCCGGCCCTCCGCAGTGGCGGCATGCAGCAGTTCGGCCACCTCCCCGGGCGCCAACTCAGCCGGCAGCACCGGCCCCGCCGGGAGCAACGCCCTCTCGGGGACCTCGAGCATCCGGTTGGCCGCTCCGGCCAGCGCGGCAACCGGTGCCGCGGCGCCGAGCAGCGGCCCGCCGGGCTGAGAGATCAGCACCGAGGGCTGCGGCTCGAGACGGTTGAAGAGCTCGACGAACCACATCGCCAGCAGCGCCAGCACGAAAGAACCGGCAACCGCGATGCCGGCATCACGCGCGTAGAGCGGACGCCAGGCCGTCAGCGGCGTTGTCGCGGCTTCCAGCACCTGCACCGAGGGCATGCGCTCGCGCTCGCTCGCCTCCAGCCGCACCTTGCGCTGCGTCGCCGCGCGGTAGAGCGTCTGGAGTTCCGTCAGCTCGTCCTGCAGCGCCTTGTACTCGTTGAAGCGGGCGCTGAACTCCTGCACCACATCGCGATCCGAGGCCTCCTGCTGACGTATGCGCGCCGCCATCTCGCGGGCGCTCGCCAGCTCTTCCCTCGCCTCGGCCAGCGCGGCCTGCGCATTCAGGCCGCGCTGCACCGCGATCTGGCGCTCCAGCTCCGCGAGGCGATCGCGCTTGGCCTTTATGTTGGGATCCAGACTCATGTAGTCGGACGTGTAGTTGCGCTCCAGTTCGCCCAGGTCCTCGCGTATCTGCGAGGCGCGCTGCTCGAGGTTGGCCAGCGTCGGATCGTCGCGCGAACGCGTCACCGCGCTGCCGGCGGCCATCGCCTCGCTGACCGATCGCAGGCGGCCCTCGGCGACCGCGACCCGTTCGTTGGCCGTGTTCAGCGAGGCCGCGACACCGCGCACGCGCGCGAGCACCTGGTTCTCCTCGCGCTCGAGCGACACGATATCGTGCGCGATCCGGAACGCCTCGACCTCGTCGTTCTTCTCGGCGACCCGGCGTTCGAGCTTCCGTATCTCCTCGTCCGAGCCCGCCAGCACCCCGGCAATGGACTCGCGCGCCGTTGCGGCCAGGTGTTCGCGGTAGGCATCGACCGCCGTGTTCAGCAGCGGCGCCAGCAATCCGGCCTGCGCGCCCGTCGCGCTCATCTCGACCACCGCGGTACCGCTCACGGGACTCACCCGGATCATCGCCTGCATCGCGGCGACCGGGTCCTCGCCGAGGGCGGCGAGATCGTGGCCGTCACGCGCCAGACGCGCGACGGTCTGCTCGAGCACGGGTCGGCTGCCGAGCACCTGCACCTCGGTCAGGAAGGGCTTGTCGCTCTCGGCGCCCGGCGCGGCCGATTGCACCGACACGGTTTCGATGGGCCGCGGCGCGGCGGCGCCGGGCGTGATCTGCAGCAGCGTCAGCGCGCGGTATTGCGGCGCGCGCAGAAAGGTGTAGGCGAGGCTGAGAACGCAGAGCACGACGAACACGCCGGTGAACACGACCAGCCGCCGGCGATTGGCGAGGCGCGCCCCGGATTCCCACGCAGGGCGAAAATCCATGTCGCCATGATGGCGCCGCAAGAATTCCTGTACCCGCGCCATGACGCTTTCTCCTCGCTGGCGTGCCGCCGGGATGCGGCACGGCGAATCCA
This sequence comes from Gammaproteobacteria bacterium, assembly GCA_016718385.1. Lineage (GTDB taxonomy): Bacteria > Pseudomonadota > Gammaproteobacteria > Pseudomonadales > UBA5518 > UBA5518. The sequence goes on along the minus strand of JADKDK010000001.1, from coordinate 258,247 downwards.
GGTGTCTACCATGATCGCCTGCCGGACCATTGACAATACATCCCGGCCCGGCCAGCGGACCGACAGCCGCAGCGATCTTCAGCCGTGGGCACGCAACAGCGCATCGACGCGCGCGAGGTCCGCAGGCGTGTCCACGCCGCCGGGAATCGGCGCGCAGGCCTGCGCGACGTGGATGCGGACCCCGTGCTCGAGCGCGCGCAATTGCTCCAGCGATTCAAAACCTTCCAGCGTGCCCACCGGCCAGGCGACGAAGCGGTTCAGGAAATCCACGCGGTAGGCATAGATGCCGATGTGGCGCTGCGCCCGAAGCCGCTCGGGTATTTCCTCGCGCGAGCGCGCGAAGGCATCGCGCGGCCAGGGAATCGGCGCGCGGCTGAAATAGAGCGCGCTGCCGTCCTCGGCGCACACCACCTTCACCACGTTGGGATCGAGGAAGTGCCCGATCGCGGTGATCTCCTCGCACAGCGTGGCGATGCCATGCGCACGGTTCGCCGCGAGGTTCGCCGCGACCTGGTCGATCACCGCGGGCGGAATCAGCGGCTCGTCGCCCTGCACGTTCACCACGATCTCAGCGGCGCCGAGGCCCAGCGTCGCGACGGTCTCCTGCAGCCGGTCGGTGCCGGACTGGTGGTGGGCGCCCGTGAGACAGACCTCGGCGCCGAATGCGCGCGCGGCTTCGAGGATGCGCTCGTCGTCGGTCGCGATCACCACGCGCGCGGCGCTGCTGCGCCGCGCGCGCTCCCAGACGTGGCGGATCATCGGCTGCCCCGCAATATCGAGCAGCGGCTTGCCGGGAAGCCGGGTGGAAGCGAATCGCGCGGGGATGATTACGCTGAATGTCACGCTGGGTTCCTCGGGAAATATGGCGCGGGTCGACGGAGCACGGAAAACCTCAGCCGCCCTCCTGTGGCAGCCGCGTCGTGATGCTGAGGCGCGAGAAGCCGAGGCGGCCGGCCGCGTCCATGGCGCGCACCACCAGTTCGTGCGGCGTCTTGGCGTCGGCCGTGATCACCAGCGGCTGCGTCACGTCGCCGCCGGAGGCCTCGCCCAGCGCGGCCAGCAGCGTCTCGATGCGCGAATTCACCAGCACCTTGCCGTTGAGCGCGTAGGAGCCGGAAGCAGCGACGATCAGTTCGAGTCCATCCTTCTCGTCGAGGGCCGGCGCGGCATCGGCTTCCGGCAGGCTGATCTGCAGGTGCGCCTCGCGCGTGAAGGTCGTCGAGACCATGAAGAAAATCAGCATCAGGAACACCACGTCGATCAATGGCGTGATGTCGAGCCCGACCTCGACGCGGTGACGGCGGCGGAACTTCACGTGCCCGGGTTCTCGCGCACATCGACCGGACGCCCGCCGTGCATGGCATCGACCAGCTTGATCGCCTCCTGCTCGAGACCGACCACGATGGTGTCGACGCGGCGCAGGAAGTGGCGGTGCAGCATCAGCGCGGGAATCGCGACGATCAGGCCGGCCGCGGTGGTGATCAGCGCCTTCGAGATGCCGCCGGCCAGCAGTTCCGCATTGCCCGTGCCGTGCAGCATCACGTCGGAGAAGACCTGGATCATCCCGAGCACGGTGCCGAGCAGGCCGAGCAGCGGCTCGATCGCGGCGATCGTGCCCAGCGAGTTCAGGTAGCGCTCGAGGTCGTGGATCACGTGGCTCGCGGCTTCCTCGATGCTCTCCTTCATCACGTCGCGGCCGGCGTGGGCGTTCGCGAGCCCGGCGGCGAGGATGCGGCCCAGCGGCGAGGAGGCCTTCAGCGTGCGCAGACGCTCGGGCGAGAGCTCGTTGCGGCGGATCAGCTGCCAGACTTCGGCCAGCGTGTTCGGCGGCACCACCTTGCGGTAGTCGAGCGTCCACCAGCGTTCGATGCTGATCGCCACGGCGGCGATCGAACCCAGGATGATAGGCAGCATCACCCAGCCGCCGGATTTGATGAGTTCGAGCAACGGTGAGCTTCCCCGCAAGGCGATGTCTGGCTGCATTGTAGCGGCCTTTGCCGCCCCCGCAATTGCGCGTGGCCATTCGGCATGGCTTCCGCCATAATCCGCCCCCCCTGACTGGCCTGGCTCCTCCCGATGTGGTTCAAGAATCTGCGCATCTACCGCCTCACCGACCTGCTACCCTGCCCCGTCGATGAGCTCGGCGAGCGACTGCTGGCAACGAGCTTTGTGCCCTGCGGCGGGCTCGACACGCAGCGCTCGGGCTGGGTCTCGCCGATGGGCCCGACGGCGACACACCTGGTGCACAGCGCCGCGAACTTCCACCTCGTATGCGCCCGCACGCAGCAGCGGCTGCTGCCCGCGGCCGCGATCCGCGAGGTGCTGGACGAGAAGATCCTCGAGATCGAGGCTGCCGAGGGGCGCGAACTGCGCAAGCGCGAGCGCGCCAACCTCAAGGACGAGGTGATCCAGACGCTGCTGCCGCGCGCGCTGACGCGCTCGCACCTCACCTACGCCTTCCTGGCCGAGAGCCGCGGCCTGCTGCTGATCGATTCCTCCTCGCCGGCACGCGCCGAGGACCTGCTGAACCTGCTGCGCGACAGCCTGGGTCGCCTGCCGGTCAAGCCGCTGGTGCCGCGCCACAGCCCCGTCGACCTGATGACGCGCTGGCTGCACGGCGGGCGACTTCCGCCGGGCTTTCGTCTCGGGCAGCAGTGCGACATGCGCGATCCGCTGCACGCCGCGAACGTGGTGCGCTGCCGCCAGCAGGAACTCGCCACCCAGGAGGTACGGCAGCACCTCGACGCCGGCAAGCAGGTCAATGCGCTGGGGCTGAACTGGAACGACCGCATCGAGTTCGTGCTGGCCGAGGATCTGGCCGTAAAGGCCATCAAGTACAGCGAGATCGTCCAGAAGGACGCCGGGGTCGAGGACGAGATGGAGGTCGCGGCGCGTTTCGACGCCGACTTCGCGCTGATGTCGATGGAGATCGACCAGCTGTGCGAGAGCCTGATCGAGGTGTTCGGGATCGAGGAGGACTGAGGCCCGGGCTCAGCTCACGACGCGGACCAGCACCACCAGTGCCCCGGTCAACGCCAGTGCCGCAACGCCCAGCAGCAACCGCTCCGCGCCGTTGAAGCGCTCGCTGCGGTAGAGCTCCTGCCACCAGGCGAGCTGGGGTCGACGTCCGCTCATAGGGTTCCGGGGTGTTGCGGGCCGCAAGGGCTTTGCGGTCACGGGCGAGTGAATATATCACCGGCCCGTCGGGGGCGATCTTCGGGGGGACCGTGAATAATGCCGTGGGCCGGGCGGACCCGGGAGCCCGCCACGCAAGACCCTCAGTAGCTGGTAGGCAGCTTGCCGTTGATGATGATGTTCTTGCCTTCGAAGGCGATATAGTCGCCGATGGCCAGATCCTTCAGGATGCGCGCGACCATCTCGCGCGAGGCGCCGACACGGTCGGCGATGTCCTGCTGCGTCAGGCGCTCCTCGATGTAGAGCTTGTCGCCGCGCGGCTCGGCCAGCGTCATCAGCACCTTGGTGACACGACCGTAGACGTCCTGCAGCGCCAGGCTCTTCACGTTCTCCGTGAGCTTGCGCACGCGCCGGGTGAGGTTGCGGATCAGGGTCTGGGCGATCTTCGGATGCCGCTCCATGATCGCGTGGAACTCGTCCTTGAACATGATCGTGAAGGTCGACTTCTCCAGCGTGCGCACCGAGGCGGAACGGCGGTCGTCGTCGAGCAGCGCCAGCTCGCCGAAGTAGTCCCCCGGCCCCAGCGTGTTCATGATGTATTCCTTGCCGTTCTTGTCGCTGCAGTAGACCTTCACGCGACCGCTCTCGATCACGTACAGCGAATCGGCGAAGTCATTCTCGTTGATGACGACGGTGTTGCGCGGGTAGTTGCGCGTGACGCAGGAATTTTCGAGCGCGGCTTGCTCCTCCTCCGAGAGGCCGGCGAAAATTTCCACCTTCGGTAGCATCGACATGCGGGATTGTCCTCCGGGCGCACGCGGTTTCTGGGCGTCCTGTGAATGCGGGCAACTATAGCACAAGGATTACCCGCGTCAGCCCCCCGAGCGTGGCCTGCGCCGCCCGCATTTGCTAAGCTCGGACCCCTTCGTCCACCCGCTGGAGCACAATCCGTGTTGAACGTGTACGGCATCGCCAACTGCGACTCCGTCAGCGCCGCGCGTCGCTGGCTGAAGGAGCACGGCATAGCCCACGAGTTCCACGACCTGCGCAAGGAACACGTGGATGCGCAGACGCTCGAGCAATGGCTCGCCGCGCTCGGGCGCGAACGCCTGGTGAACAAGTCCAGCGCCACCTGGCGCACGCTCGAGCGCAGCCAGCGCGAGCAGATCGAGTCGGGCAACCCCGTTCCCGTGCTCATCGCCAACCCGACGCTGATCAAGCGCCCGGTACTCGCGGGTGACGGACTGCTGCACTGCGGTTTCAACCCGAGCGACTACGAGCAACTGTTTTCCCGTTCCTGACATCATGCCCCGGAGATTGCATCGCCCATGACAGCGCCGCTGTTTGCCATTGGACTCGGAACCGGTACGCGCGGGGCGCGTGGCAACTGGCTCGAGGTTTTCTATCCCGCGCCGCTGCGCAACGTCGACGCCGCCCTCGCCGCCGCGCTCGCCACGCACTGCGGCTATGCCGGCGGCAACGCGGCGCTCGAACCGTCAGCGCAGCAGCTGGCGGCGCTCGCCACGGCGCTCGGGGCCGCGGGCCACGAGGCGCAGGCCGCGATCGCAGGACAGCTCGCCGGCGGCCGGGGTGCGCCCGTGATCACGGTGCTGGCCACGGACGCCGCGCCGGCCAGCGTGCCGGAGGCCTACCTGAAGCTGCACCTGCTCTCGCACCGCCTGTGCCGCCCGCACGAGCAGAAGCTCGACGGCCTGTTCGCGGTGCTGCCCAACGTGGCCTGGACCAGCGAGGGCGCGATCGAGGTCGCCGAGCTTCCCGCGCGCCAGCTCGCCGCGCGCGTGGCGGGCCGCACGCTCACCGTGCACGGCGTCGACAAGTTCCCGCGCATGAGCGATTACGTGGTGCCGGCGGGCGTGCGCATCGCCGACGCCGCGCGCGTGCGCCTCGGGGCGTGGCTCGGCGAAGGCACCACGATCATGCACGAGGGCTTCGTGAACTTTAACGCCGGCACCGAAGGTCCCGGCATGATCGAGGGCCGCATCTCGGCCGGCGTCTTCGTCGGCGCGGGTTCGGATCTGGGCGGCGGCTGCTCGACCATGGGCACGCTCTCGGGCGGCAACAAGGCGCTCATCGCGGTGGGACGCGAATGCCTCATCGGCGCCAACGCGGGCACAGGCATCTCGCTCGGCGACCGTTGCACCATCGAGGCGGGCCTCTACGTGACGGCCGGCTCGCGCGTGACGGTGATCGACGAGGCCGGCGCGGTCGTGAAGGTGGTCGCGGCACGCGACCTGAGCGGCGGTTCCGACATGTTGTTCCGCCGCAACTCGCAGAGCGGCGCGATCGAGTGTCTGAGCAACCGCGCGGCGATCGCGTTGAACGAAGCCCTGCACGCGCACAACTGAGCATGACGCAGCCGGCCTGGCCCTCCGCGACGCTCGCGCTCGCCGCCGAACTGATCGCCCGCCCATCGGTGACGCCCGACGATGCCGGCTGTCAGCAGCTGCTCGCCGCACGCCTGGAGGCCATGGGTTTCGCGTGCACGCACCTGCGTTACGGCGAGGTCGACAATCTCTGGGCCGTGCGCGGCGGCGAAGGACCGCTGTTCGTGTTCGCGGGCCACACCGACGTGGTGCCGCCCGGACCGCTGGCCGCGTGGACGCATCCGCCCTTCGAGCCGCGCATCGAGAACGGCATGCTGCACGGACGCGGCGCCGCGGACATGAAGGGTAGCCTCGCAGCGATGGTCACGGCCTGCGAACGGCTGCTGGCCACCGGGGCGGTACAGGGGCGCATCGCCTTCCTGCTCACCAGTGACGAGGAAGGCCCGTCGATCGACGGCACGCGACGCGTGGTCGAGTGGTTGCGCGAGCGCGGCGAACAGATCCGCTGGTGTCTGGTCGGCGAACCATCCAGCACGCACCGCGTCGGCGACGTGATCAAGGTGGGCCGGCGCGGCTCGCTCGGCGCCGAGCTCACGGTGCGCGGCGTGCAGGGCCACGTGGCCTACCCCGAGCGCGCGCGCAACCCGATCCACGAGGCGCTCGCCGCGCTGGCCGAACTCGTGGCCACGCGCTGGGACGAAGGCAACGCGCATTTCCCCGCGACCTCGCTGCAGATCTCCAGCATCCACGCCGGCCAGGGCGCCACCAACGTGATTCCCGGCGAGCTGCGCGTGGTGTTCAACCTGCGCTTCAGCACCGAGTCCGACGCCGCGACGCTGAAGTCGCGCATCACTGCCCTGCTCGCGCGCCACGGCATCGATCACGACATCGCGTGGCAGCTGCACGGCGAGCCCTTCCTCACCGCGCGCGGCGAGCTGCTCGACAGCGCGGTGGCGGGCATCGCGGCGCTCGGCGCGCCGACCCCGGAACTCTCCACCACCGGTGGCACCTCCGACGGGCGCTTCATCGCACCGCTCGGCTGCCAGGTGATCGAGCTCGGCCCCTGCAACGCCACCATCCACAAGATCGACGAGTGCGTGCGCGCCGCCGACCTCGACACGCTGAGCGCGATGTACGAGGCGATCATGCGCCGGCTGCTCTGCGCGTAGGTCCGGATTCATCCGGACATTCCACCGTAGGTCCAAATTCAGTCGGACGATTGTCCGGCTCAAGCCGGACCCACGCATTCAGTCGTAGCGTCGCAGCGGATAGACGTCGAAGCGCGTGCTGCGTCCGGTGATTGCGTAGGAAGGCTGGCTTCCGGCCAGCGCGGGCGCCTTGCGCGGACGCTTCACCACCACGCGGTGCAGCGCGAGCGCGAGCGCCGCCTCGAGCAGCGCGGGCGCGTCGGCGTCGTCGCCTATCAAGTCGTGGAAGAAGCGCATCTCCTTGCGCACCGCGGCGCTCCTGGCGCGCTCGGGGAACATGGGATCCAGCAGGATCGCCTCGGGCGGCGGGCCGCTCCACGTCGCCAGCACTTCGCGCGCGTCGCCGCGCAGCAGCCGCAGCCTTGCCGCGATCTCGCGCACTTCCGTGCGCTCGCTCGCAACGGCGCGCGCCAGCGCATCGGCCAGCAGCAGGCCGACCACCGGGTGGCGCTCGATCATCGTGACCTCGCAACCGAGCGCGGCGAGCACCGCGCTGTCGCGTCCCCAACCGGCGGTCGCATCGACCACGCGCAGACCGCGACGCTCGGGCACGCCGAGCGCGCGCGCCACATCCTCCCCGCGCGGGCCGGAGCCGCGCAGCCGGTGCATCAACGCCGCGTCGCCGAAATCCGCGCGTACCGGCGTGATGCGCTCGCCGCCCGTCTGCCCCAGCGCCAGGCCCGCATCGGATACCAGCAGCAGGAACGGCCAGTCGGGGAGCAGACGCCATGATTCCGCGCTGCCGTCGATGCAGGGGACTCCGAGCTCGTGCGCCAGCGCGTCGGCCCGCGCGCGCAGCCCGGCATCGAGGCAGGCCACCGCGATCGTGCACACGGCAGGCTCGCTCACGGCAACACCGGCCTGCGATTCATCACTTGCCCCCCCTGTGGCGATGTACGCGATCGAGCCGCGTGACCACGGCATCCTCCATCAAGGCGGGTGTCTGGGGCAGCTGGCTGAGCGCATCGGAGTAACGCGCGACGAAGCGACCGCTCGGCCCCGGCGCCGCCACGATGCCACCGGGCAGGTGGCACAGATCGTGGCAGGCTCGGTCGGGACGAAAGTATAGTAGGCTTGGCGCCCGCCAATATCCCGGCCAAAGGACCCGTACCGTGACAACCCGGCCCAGTTCCCGCTCCCGTCGCCGCGCCCTCGGCGCCCTCGCCCTGACGCTCGCCGGCTGCATGGGCTACGACTACAAACTGAACGAACGCGTGGTGTTCCAGGGCCCACGCCTGTTCGTCGACTACGCGATCGCAGACGAGCACCTGCGCGCATGCGTCGCGCAGGCCATCAGCGACAACCGGATCACCCGGCCCGAGGCGCTCGAGGACCTGAACTGTTCGCAGGCGGGCATCGCGAGCCTGGCGGGCCTGGAAGTCTTCACCGGACTGCGCCGCCTGGGCCTCGACGGTAACGCGATCAGCGATCTCGCGCCGCTCTACCCGTTGCGCCAGCTCGAGTTGCTGCAACTGCGCGGCAACCGCATCGCCGCGCTGGATGCGCGGCTGTGCCAGGGCGCGGCGAAACGGATCGCGCTCGCGGGCAACGAGGCGCTGGCCTGCGCCGACATCGCAAAGCTGCAGGCCTGCGGCGCGCGCCTGATCGACGTGCCGGCGCACTGCGCGTCGCCGGCACCGTGAGCGCGCGCACGCCGGGCGCGGAGTGCTCGAAGCGCTGAACCCTCGACGCACCGGGCGTGCCGCGCACGCGGGCCGGCGCATCCTGCGCGTGATCGCGTGGTTGCTGGCGCCGGTACTGCTCTACTGGGTCGCCGGGCTGTTCCTCTACCGTTTCCTCACGCCGACCGTCACGCCGCTGATGCTGATCCGTTCGCTGGAGCGCGGCGAGATGATCTGGCAGAAGGGCGTGCCGCTGGATGAGGTGGCCGAGTCGCTGCGTGCCGCGGTGGTGGTCGCCGAGGACAGCAATTTCTGCCTGCACCGGGGCATCGACCTGCACGCCGCCAAGGACGCGCTCGCGGACTACGTGGCGTCGGGCCGTCTGCGCGGCGCCAGCACGATCACGATGCAGGTCGCGCGCAACCTCTTCCTGTGGCCAGGCGGCGGCGCACCCAGAAAGCGCTGGAAATCCCGCTGGCGCTGACGCTTGACGCGCTGTGGCCGAAGTGGCGCATCCTCGAGGTGTACCTGCGTATCGCGGAAATGGGGCCGGGCATCTTCGGTGCCGAGGCAGCCGCGCGCAGCCATTTCGGGGTGCCGGCCGTGCGGCTCGACCCGGCGCAGGCCGCGCTGATCGCCGCGGTGCTGCCCAGCCCGGTCCGCTGGAGCGCCGGTGATCCGAGCGACTACGTGCGTGAGCGCGCGCGGGCGATCCAGGTCGAGAGCACGCGCCTGTCCGCGGCACAACGGGCCTGTCTCGCGCCACCCTGAACATCGCCCGCTGGCATGGCTATCAGTTGCAGTGCTCGGCCTGGAAAGCGCGCGCATCCCCGATCATCTTCTCGCGCTCGGCTTGCGAATAGCGCTGGTGGCTGCCGTCCTCGCGCCGGTACATCGCCGCGGGCCGGGCCTCGAGCCGCTCGACGATGGAGCGCGCGTTGGCGCACTGCTTCTCCCGTTCGGCCGCGTATTCCGGGTCGTCCCGCGCCTTGCGCTCCGGTGATTTTTCGCCCGGCTGCGCCGGCGCGCCCGCGGGCTGGCCGGGGCTCACGACAGGCGCCGGCGCGCTGCCCTTGCCGACGCGCACGTTCATCTGCTCGGCCTGCTGGCCGTCCGGCGGCGGCGTGGCGCTGTAGTGCACCTCCCCCGCGGCATCGACCCAACGATAGACTTCCGCCGCCGGCGCCGGCTGCGCCAGCACGCAGAACAGGCAGGGCAACACCAGTCGCGCGATCCGGCTCATTTGCATGTCTCCGCCTCAGGGTACGCCTGCATTAAAGACCAAAAGCTCCGCTGCTGCCGGAAGCGGCGCACATTGCGCGTCGTCGAGCAGGCGCGCCTGCAGCCAGTTGCCGCCATCGGGCGTGTTGAGCACCACGCCGAGCCCGCCGGGGCTCGCGAAGCGCAGACGTCGCGGCTCGCCGTCGAACAGCTCCTCGGCGGGCAGGCGCATCGCGCGCAAGGCCTCGAGCACCGCGCGCGCATCGAAGTCCAGCGTGCGCTCGAACTCCGCGGCCTCGCCGTGACGCGGGCACAGCGCTGCGTCGAGCGCGAGCAGCCCCTCGACGCGGCGCCGGCCGGCGGTATCGAGGCGAGGCGAGACGAAGGCAGTGACGGCCTCGCGGATAACCGCCTGCGCACGCGACGGGTCCGCGAGCACCGCGAGGTAGATCTGCGCCCTCGCCTCGTATACCCGCATGCGATCGGCAGCCTCGAGCCCGGTCAACTGCGCGCCAAAAGCCTGCAGCAGCGCATCGAGCACCACGCGCAGCATCCGCCCCACGGGCACATCGGTCGCCAGCGTGAGCCAGCGCGCGGTGTGCGCCAGCACGTAGCCGCTGAGCAGGATCACGTGCGCCGTGATGAGGAAGTAACCCTCCTCGCCCTCGGCGCGCGCAAAGGTGTGGCAGCCCACCACGTACTCGCCGTGCGCCTTGCCGTAGCCCGCCACCGGCAGCGTCTCGATGCGGTACTCCTCGCGGCGTTCGTGGAATTCGGTGCCCGGCAGCAGCGTGTAGCCGAAGATGTTGATGTTCGGGAAGGTCGCGAGCAGGCGATCGAGGTTGCGCTCGAAGCTCGCGAGATCGTCGCCCGGCAGTCCCCAGATCAACTCGGCGGAGATCGGGATGCCGGCCTGCGCCATACGCTGCGCGATCGGCTCGTACTCGTTGGCGGCCATGTTCTCGCGATGGCACAGCTCGAGCGCGCGCGGGGTCAGCGTCTGCAGCGCGAGCTGGTAGAACGGCAACAGCCCGTGCTCGTGCAGCATCAGCACGATCTGCTGCACGCGCGGGCTGTGCTTCTTCGACCACGAGGTCGCGAAGGTGCGCGGCAGCCCGTGCTGCTCCTTGAGCTCGCAGATCAGCCGCGCCTTCTCGACATCGTCCTTCAGCGCGCCGAAGTTCGAATCCGCCAGCCAGATGTTCGGGATGCCGGCGCGCACGATCTTCTGCCAGTCGCGGCGCAGCCGCTCCATCGGGAAGCCGATCATCTTCGTGCCGATCGCGCCGGTGCCCCACTCGCAGAACGCGCACTTGTAGGGGCAGCCGCGCGTCGTCTCGTAGGTCACGGCATCGTAGCGCGGACGCCCCTCGGCGTCGGTCAGCTCGAGGACGTCGAAGGGTGACGGGATGCGCGCCAGATCGCGCTGGCGCTCGCGCGGCGCCGATGTCGCCACCCTGCCCCCGGCGTCCAGCCACGCGATGCCGGGCACGCGCGGCCACTCGATGCGCGGCGTGTCGAGCAGCTCCTGGAATGTGGCCTCGCCCTCGCCCAGCACGATCACGTCGATCGGGTCGATGCCGAGGTAGCTCTCGGCCTGCTGCACGTGCGGGCCGCCCGCCACGATCGCGAGTCCCGGACAGGCGGCGCGCAGGCAGCGCACGAGTTCGAGGAATTCCGCCGCGTTCCAGGTGTAGAAGCTGATACCCGCGACCGGCTCCTGCCCGCGGACGAGAGCGTCGGCCGCCTCCCGAGCCAGCAGATCCAGCTCGTTGCTGCCCCACGCCGCCACGTCCTCGCGATCACGAAAATGCAGCTGGCGGAAATCGATGGCCTCCGGCGCCGCGCCCCAGGCGCGGTACCACGCGATCAGCCCGCCGGTCGCAGTGGGCGCGGCATGGAACTGCTCGGAATCGAGGCTGAACAGCCACACCGGACGCCGGACATCACGCTGCAGCGTGGCGGACCCTGCCACGGCGGCGGCCGAGGTCACCATCGGCGCTGGCCGCGGGACTCAGGCTGCGGGCTCGAGCACCGCGTGCACCGCGCTCGCGAGAGAGTCGATGTTCGCGGGCGTGATGCCGGCCAGGTTGATGCGCGTCGACTCCATCATGTAAACGGCGAACTCCTCGCGCAGCCGCGTGACCTGCTGCGGCGTGATGCCGAAGTACGAGAACATGCCCTTCTGCCGCGTGATGAAGCTGAAATCCTTGCCGGCGGCGTTGCCCGCCAGGCGCGCGGCCAGCAGCGTGCGCATCGCGTTGATGCGTCCGCGCACCTCGCCGAGTTCCTCCAGCCAGTCGGCCCTGAGCGTCGCGTCGCCAAGGATCGTGGACACGATGGCCGCGCCGTGCGCCGGCGGCATCGAGTAGATCTGGCGCGCGGCCGCCATCGCCTGGGTCTGCACGGCATCGGCCTGGGCGCGCGTCGCGGCAATGAAGTACACCGCGCCCGCGCGCTCGCGGTAGAGCCCGAAATTCTTCGAGCAGGAACTCGCGACCACGGCCTCGGGCACCGCGGCGAGCAGGTGGCGCACGCCGGCCACGTCCGCCTCGACGCCGTCGGCGAGGCCCTGGTAGGCGACATCGACATACGGCGTGAAGCCGTTTTTCAGCGCCAGCTCGGTAACGGCGCGCCACTGCCCGAGGTCGAGGTCGGCGCCGGTCGGGTTGTGGCAGCAACCGTGCAGCAGCACCAGGTCGCCGGGGCCCACCCGCGACAGCGTGTCCATCATCGCGTCGAAATCGATGCCGCCACTCGCGGCATCGAAGTACGGGTACTCGGCCAGCTGCAGGCCGGCCCCGCCGATCAGCGGGATGTGGTTGGCCCAGGTCGGCGTGCTGACCCAGACCTTCGCTGCGCGCCGCGCGCGCTGGATCAGCTCGGCCCCGATGCGCAACGCCCCGCAGCCGCCCGGCGTCTGCACGCCGCGCACGCGGTCTTCCTCGAGCACGCGATGGTTCGCGCCCAGCAGCAGTGCGAGCAGGCGCTCGTTGAACACGGGATCGCCGGCGATACCCTGGTAGGTCTTGGTGGTCTCGGTGACCAGCAGGTGACGCTCGGCGTCGCTCACCGCCCGCATGATCGGGGTGCGCCCGAGCTCGTCCTGGTAGACGCCGACGCCCAGATCGATCTTGTGCGCGCGCGGATCGGCGCGGTAGGCGGCCAGCATGCCGAGGATGGGATCGGGATCCAGGCGGGACAGTTGCTCGAACATCGGTTCTCCGGATAGCGCGGGGAGCGGCCATGGCCGCAACGAGCGGCGATTGTGCCCGCTAGCCGGCACGGCGTCGAGCCGGCGGGCCGGCATTCATGCCGACTGGTGCGTGGCCGGATGCCGCTGTCGCCATGAATGGCGACCCACGTGGCTATTTCGTGCTGATCCAGTCGCGGATCTTTGCCTCCAGCACCGCCATCGGCAGGGCGCCGGTATCGAGCACCTGGGCGTGGAACTCGCGCGGGTCGAAGCGCTCGCCCAGCGCCTGCTCGGCCTCGGTGCGCAGGCGCCGGATCGTGAGCGCGCCGACCTTGTAGGCGAGCGCCTGGCCCGGGATCGCGATGTAACGCTCGACCTCGGTGCGCGCTTCGGTTTCGGACTGCGCGGAGTTGTCGAGCATGTACTGGATCGCCTGCGCGCGGGTCCAGCCCATGGCATGGATGCCGGTGTCGACCACCAGCCGCATCGCGCGCAGCATCTCGTCATCGAGGCTGCCGAAGGCCTGGTAGGGATCGGTGAACATGCCGAGCTCCGGTCCCAGCGACTCGGCATACAGCGCCCAGCCTTCCACGAAGGCCGTGTTGCCGCCAAAGCGCAGGAAGTTCGGCAGCGCCTCGTTCTCCTGTGCCAGGCTGATCTGGAAATGATGCCCCGGGATCGCCTCGTGCAGGAACAGCGTCTCCATCCCGGGCGTGGTGCGCGAGAGCAGATCATAGGTGTTGACGTAGAAGATGCCCGCACGCGTGCCGTCCGGCGTGCCCTGGCGATAGGAGCCGGCGGCCTCGTTCTCCTCCGAGTACCCGGGCACGGGACGGATCTCGAAAGGCGATCGGGGCGTCAGCGAGAACAGCTTTGGCACCGCGACGTCCACCCGGGCGCGGATCGCGTTGTAGCCGTCGAGCAGCGCCTGCTTGCTGGCAAACTTGAACTGCGGATCGGTGCGCAAGTGGCCGAAGAACTCCTTCAGCGTGCCGTTGAAACCCACCCGGTCCTTGATCGCGAGCATGTCGTGCCTGATGCGCGCGACTTCGTCGAGGCCGATCCGGTGGATCTCCTCGGCGCTCATGTCGGTGGTGGTGTTCTGCTCGATCAGCGCCTTGTACAACGCCGGACCGTCCTTCATCGACACCAGCCCGGGTTTCGCTTCACGGCTGGCGGCGAGGTATTCGGTCCTGATGAACTCCCGCAGCTTGCGGTAGGCGCCGAACACGCGCTCGTCGATCACGGCGCGGTACGCGCGGGCAAGGCGTTCCCGGTCAGTGGCGGCGAAATCATCCGGCAGGTCCTTGATCGGTTGGTAGAACGGACTGGCCTCGACGCCACCGTCCATCTGCCGCGCGAGCTGGTCGAGGATGTTCTCCATCACCAGCCTGGGCTGGGTGTGGCCGGCGGCCATGCCCTCGCGCATGCGCCCAATCGTGCGCTCGAGGTACAACGCGTAACCTTCCAGGCGCTCCAGGCCGTTGTCGTAGTCCTGCACCGTGTCGAACGGTGCGACCGACTTGCCCGAGCAGATGTCGGGGTAGAACACGTGCTCGCCACTGAAGTGGTCAATCGGCAGCTGCGCCTGGATCGCGATGATGCCGCGCTCGTAGAAATCGAGCAGCTGACGGCCCTGGTAGCGAAACACGTCGTAGGCGATCCGGTCCTCGCGCGACAGCGCGGTGCGGTCGATTGCGTCGAGGCGCTTCATTTCGTCCTCGGCGTCCGCCTTCACGCGCGCGTAGTATCCGGGCGTGATGTAGTCCCCGAACTGCCCGGCATAGCGCATGTCGCCGCGCATCATGGCCGCCAGGGGATCCAGTTCCAGGGCCGCCTCGTCGCTGTCGGCGAAGATCTGCCTCAGCGCGGCGGCGTTGTCGACCTTCGCATCCGCGAGCACACCGGCAGCGCCGGCCGTGCCGAACACCAGCGCGAGCGCCATCGAGGCACCGCGCACCCATTCCCCTGCCTGCATGAATCCCCCCGTCATGGATCGAAGCAAACTGTCACCCGCGCATTCGCGCATCCGCGCTGGCCGCTCAGAAACGGTTGCGCAGCGGCTTCAGGGCCGTCGTGAAACGCTCCTTGCGCGGCTTGTGCGCCAGCGGCGGCAGATCGAAAGGCTCCTCCGGCAGCTGGCAGTCGGGCACGCGGTCGAGCAGGTTGCGGATCAGGTTGAGGCGGCCGCGCTTCTGGTCATTGAAATCCACCACGCACCAGGGGGCGTGGCGCGTGTGCGTGGCCTCGAACATCGCATCGCGCGCGCGACCGTAATCCTCGTAGCTCGCGCGCGACTGCAGGTCGATAGGCGAGAGTTTCCAGCGCTTGAGCGGATCCTGTGCGCGCTCGGCGAAGCGCTCCTCCTGGTACTGCTGGTCGACGCTCAGCCAGTACTTGAAGAGCAGGATGCCGTCATCGACCAGCATGCGCTCGAACACCGGCGCCTGCGAGAGGAAGCGCGTGTACTCGGCCTCGCTGCAGTAACCCATCACCTTCTCGACGCCGGCGCGGTTGTACCAGCTGCGGTCGAACAGGACCATCTCGCCGGCGGCGGGCAGGTGCTCGACGTAGCGCTGGAAGTACCACTGCGTGCGCTCGCGCTCGGTGGGTTTGGGCAGGGCCGCGATCCTGACCTGGCGCGGGTTCAGCCCATCGGCGATCGCATTGATGACCCCGCCCTTGCCGGCCGTGTCGCGCCCCTCGAACAGCACGACGACCCGCTTGCCGGTGTGCTGCAGCCAGCGCGCCACGTTGTTCAGCTCTAGCTCCATCGGCTCCAGCAGATCCTCGTAGTCCTTCTTCTTCATTTTCACTTGCTGCATCGGCTGCTCCTGTCAGGCTGCAACGGTCCGAGGTACTCGCTCCAGCGCACCCAGCCGCGAGCGGTCATGAATCCCCAGTCGCGGAACTTCGGGCCGGTGATGAACAGCGTCGTGGCGTGCGCGCCCACGAGGTGGACGCGATGCATCTGGGCGGCGCGGCGGAACACGAAATCCCCCGCGCGACGCGCGACAATGCCCCGGGGCGTCTCTTCGCGGAGTTCGCCGTCGATCATGTAGCTCAGGGAGTGCCAGGGGTGATCGTGGAGTTCGGGGCCGGGATCGCTGGCGTGATAGCGGTGCAGGTAGACATTCACGAAGCGGTTCTTCGGCGTCACGTGCCAGCGGTACAGGTACGGCGCACGGATCACGACATCGGCCTCGCGTCGGGCCATGAGCCGGCGCGCCAGGCGCGCGACAATGCGATTGAACATTCCAGGCATCTTCTCCATCCGGCCGAGTCCGGCACTTTGGAGCATAGTATCCTACTCGCACCTCCCGCCACGCCCCGGCTGACCAGGACCCGCCCCAGAGCTCGCCGATGCAGATCGATTACCACGCAAGCGATGAGGTACGCCAGGCCCTCGGCCGTATCGGGCTAACCGAGGACCCGGCATTTACGCCTGACGGGTGCCCTGGAAATCGTCGATGTGGCGGACGCTTCAGCCATCGTGTCGCGGCGACGGCGATACGGGAGCGGCTGGCGAAGATTCCCCGGGTGTCGTCGACCCCAGGTCAGCCTGCACCCTGCGCATCAGCTGCTGGCGCGCCGGCGTCGGCCTGAGACCTTCCAGCTGATCGGAGGCCTTGCGGAACCAGGCCTTTGCTTCCCCGCCACGGCCTGCTGACAGCATCAGTTCGCCCATCTCCACTTTCCAGTCCGGCGAATCGCCGAGCGTGGGCTCGAGGGCGCGCATGCGCTCGATCGCGCGCTCGGGTTGCCCGAGGCGCAATTCCAGCGCGACGGCCTTGCGCTGGAGCTGCGGCGTGACACCGAGCTTCGCGTTGCCCTGATCGAGCACCTCGAGCGCCTCGGCGACACCCGCGTCGCCACGCGACGCGAGCATTTCCGCCACGGAAATATAATCCCCGGGATTCGGCCGTGCCTGCAGGGCGAATACCCGCCTGAAGTCCGCTATCGCCCCGTCGTGATCACCGGCGTCGCGCAAAAGCCTTGCACGGTACTCCAGGCACGCCGCGTGATCCGGGAACCGTTGCAGCCAGGCATTGAAATAACGCCGCGACGCGGCGAAATCACCCATACGGTAATGCAGCACGCCGAGGTCGAAGCTGATCAGCAGCGGATCGCCGAGTTCGGCCGCCCGCATGAAGTCGGCCATGGCCTGCTCGTACTGGCCGTCGTTCGAATAGACGATGCCGCGCTGGGCATGCAGCGCCTGATCACGCGGGGATTGTTCGATCTGCTGATCGAAATACCGCAGCGCCTGCTCGACGCCGGGGTGCGCCCGAAGACCCTGATGCGCAGACAGGAGGATGAGGGCCAGCGCCAGCGGCGCAACTGCACGATTCCTGGAAACGTGGATGGGCCGCGCACGGCCCATCCTGTGGTCTGCGCGGCGGTTCAACGGTTGATCGTGAACTGATCGAGTACCACTCCGTTGACGTCGATGAATTTCGCGGTGAGCTGGAAGAAGGACGCATCCAGTACCACCGAACCCCTCACCGCCAGACCGTTGCGGCAACCCGCTGCTACCGCACACTCGGAATCCGCAGGCTGCGGAACGTGCGCGGGGTGACGGAGCCACTCTCCGGGATCGGTTACTCCGCCCAGGCCCGCATTCGTGTCGGCTTTGCCGGAATTGCCGGCAACCGTGTACACGACCCGGTCATCGATGCCTCCGCTCGTCGGACTGAGCTGCGCGTAGGTCTCCTTGCCGTAGCCGAGCCCCGGAGCGCCGGCGGCATTCAACTCGGCATGCTCGTCCGCCGAGAAGGTATCCGAGGTGCCCGTATGTCCCCTCAGGTAGTACGAACGCTCGTAGGAGTGCGAGTGGCCGCTGTAGACCACATCGACGCCGTAGTCCTCGAAGATCGGTGTGAACTCGTTACGCATGTCCCATTCCGGCTTGTCGACGCCCAGCCCGCCATTCGCATCGTCCGAGTCGTGGTTGGCGCCCTTGGTGTAGGGCGGATGGTGGAAGATGACGATCGTCCAGTCGCGGTCGTTGCCGCCCAGATCCGCCACGAGCCATTCCTTCATGGCCTCGCGCTGGCCCGGGTCACGCGCGCTCAGCTGCGAGTCCAGGCTCACGACATGCACGTTTCCGTAATTCACCGAGTAGTACTGCTCGGTCCCGCTGGCCAGGCCGCCACTCTCCCCGGCCGTCGGCAGGCTGAAGATGTTCAGGTAGGGCATCCCGCCGGCATCGGGCTGCAGGTCGCCGGTGCCATCGTAATCGTCAGGATTGGACGATGTGCTCAACCCCCCGTAGGGAATCGACTCCGGTGCATTGGGGTTGATCGGTTTGGGCGGATCACCCTGGCACGAGGCGGGCGCGAGAATGCAGATCGGCAGCGGCCCGTACCCCATTTCGTGATTGCCGATGGTGGGAAGCACGGCCGCGCTCTTCAGGATATCCGGGTAGATTTCGAAGAATGATTTCTGCCACTGCTGATCGGTGCCCATCAGGTAGGCGTTGTCGCCGAGCGCCAGGAAGAGATCCACGGGCTCGTTGCCGTGCCTGGCATTGTAGGCGTGGAAACCCGCCAGCACCTCGGCGGCCTCCCCATCGTGGCCGGCCTCCGTCTGCGTACCCGAATCGCCCACGATCAGGATGTGCGTGTTGCCGTCACGGGGCGGCTTGTTCCAATCCGGCGCCGTGCGGAATTTCTGCGTCGGGCTGACCAGATCACCCAGCGAATAGTAGTAGGTAAAGTTGGAGGCCAATCGGGTCAGCCGCGCCTCCATATGCCCACCTTCCGTCAGCACGGCATCGACGCAACGGCGCGAGTTCCTGTCATACAGGTTCCCTATCGCGGTGCTGTAACAGACCTCCTGCGCATCACCGCCGCGCCATTTGACGATGACGCCAGTGTCGGACACCTGCTGCAGGAACAAGCGCTCCGGAGGGGTCTGGGCGTGCAACGCAACGGCCGCACCGAGGGCGATCAGCGCGAACGCCCCTCGCGAAACAAGGCGATACTGGAAAGGCATGAGGCACCTCTTGTTATTGGTCAGGAAAATTTTCCCCGAGTGTCGACCACTCCGGTCATCGACGACAACATTCATGAACAGATTGCAACAAGCCGGTGGCGCCCGTCAATTCGCAGCACCACCCGCCCAGTTGCCGTGCGCCCCCTTGCGTTCGCGCAACGTGCCCCGCATGCTGCTCCGCATTCCGGACGAGGAGCGCGAAGCCGTGTGCCAGAGGCTGGACTCGGCGCCACGCACGGAAGCCGGCAAGGTTGGCGCAAAGAGCGCAGTGCGCCAACCCGCGCGACAGCCACGGCCCCCACAAACACGAGGCGAGCATCATGAGCGAACCGAGCGACCCGTTACAGCTGCGCACCCGCGACTACCGCGTGGTGCAGTGGGCCACGGGGAACATCGGCACGCGGTCCCTGCGCGCGGTGATCGAACATCCCGGGCTGTCGCTGGCCGGGCTATACGTGTACTCCGACGCCAAGGCAGGGCGCGATGCGGGCGAGCTCTGCGGCCTGCCGCCCACGGGCGTGAAAGCCACGCGCAGCATCGAGGACATTCTCGCGCTCGCGGCCGATTGCGTGCTGTACATGCCTCAACGGATCGACGTCGATGACCTGTGCCGGCTGCTCGAATCGGGCACCAACGTGGTCACCACGCGCACCGAGTTCCACCTTCCCGCCCGCATGGACCCGGCGCTGCGCCAGCGCATCGAGGACGCCTGCCAGCGCGGCGGCTCCTCGATTCACAGCACCGGCAGCAGTCCGGGCTTCATCACCGAAGCGGTGCCGCTGGCGCTGCTGTCGATCCAGCGCCGGCTCGACTGCCTGCGCATCAGCGAATATGCCGACTGCAGTTCGCGCGACTCGCCGGAGATGATCTTCCAGATCATGGGATTCGGACAGGCGCCGAACCCGCAGGCCGAAGCCGGGCGCGTGCACCACCTGCGCGAAGCCTTCGGTCCCTCGATGCAACTGGTGGCCGAGGCGGTGGGCCTGAGTTTCGACGGCCTGGAAGCATCCGGCGAGGTGGCCTTCGCGCGGCGCACCACGACGATTGCCGCGGGCGTCATCGAGGCGGGCACCGTCGGCGCCCTGCGCACCACCGTGTGCGGCATGCACAGGGGCAAGCCGCTGCTCAGCTTCAGCGCCAACTGGTTCGTGACCCGTGACCTCGACAAGGACTGGGAGCTGCGCGGCGACGGCTGGCGGGTGGAAGTGGACGGCGACGCGCCGCTGGACATGCACCTGCACTTCACGGTGGCGCCGGAACACAAGGCCGCCACGACGCCGGGCTACACCGCGCACCGCGCGGTCAACGCGGTGCCGTACGTCTGCGCCGCCGCGGCGGGCATCCGCACCTCGGCGGAGATGCCGCAGATCATCGCCGATCTGCGCGAGCGCACCGCGCGCTGAGAAGGCGCAGCATGGTGTCAGCACGGCGCGGCCCGCGGAAGGCCTCGCACTCACTCGAGCACCGGAGACCCGCATGAGCGATACGACGTTCACCGACGCATACCTCGCCATCAGCGCGGTGAAGGCCCGCTATTGCCGGCTGCTGGACACCAAGGACTGGTCCGGCTTCGCCGGGCTGCTGACGGAGGATTTCGAGCTCGACGTCAGCGAAGGGACCTCGGTGCCCGTGATCCACGGCCGCGATGCCGCGGTGACGCAGATCCGGTCGTCGATGGCCAGTGCGCGCACCGCCCACCAGGTGCATTCGCCCGAAATCACGCTCGACGGCGCAAACCGGGCGCAGGTGATCTGGGCGATGCAGGACCGCGTGGTGTGGGGCGAGGAGCAGGCGGCGCGAATCGGCCGCGCGGGGCTGACCGGCTATGGCCATTACCATGAGCGCTACGTGAAGCAGGACGGCGAGTGGAAGATAGCCGCACTGCGGCTTACGCGCCTGCATATCGACATGCACGCATAGGGCACAATGCGCTCGCACCTCCTGACGCCCGATCTCCATCTACAAACTGGCGTGCGCCCTGCAGGCGGAAGACAAGCGGAACCCGCCGCCCGTTGCGACGGGCGGCGCAGGCGTCACGCAAATCCTCCGCTGCTCATTTCACGGCCGGCATGATTTCCTCGGCGACCCACTGCGTGTAGTCGAAGTAGTCCTCGACACATTTGAGCATCGGAATCGGCACCGCGCTGATGGTTACGCCCAGTTCCTTGAACCAGCCGAGCCGGTCGATGATCTCCTGCCTGGTCATGCCGGGGCGCGCCCTCGGATCATCCTGGACGGTATGTCCTTCGCCGACACGGCTGGTGCTGAGGCCATAGAACACATCGCTGAGCTTGCCGCTGTAGTCAGACTGCGATTTGATGTAGTCGATCTTCTCGGCAATCAGTTCCGGCCTGGTCAGGAACGGCCACCATCCCGAGCCATAGCGCGCGGTGCGTTGCAGCACCGCATCGGCATCGCCACCGAACCATACCGGAATGAATGGCTTCTGCACCGGCTTCGGCTCGAAGACGACATTCCTGAACGAGACATGCCTGCCCTCGAATTCGGGCTTCTCGCTGGTCCATAGCTCGATGATCGCCTGGATGTATTCCTCGGCCATCGCGCCGCGCTGGTTGAACGCAACCCCCAGCAGATCGAACTCCTCCTTCATCCAGCCCACGGCAAAGGTGACGGTCACGCGCCCGCCCGAAAGCCAGTCGATGGTCGACAGCGCCTTGGCAGTTACGATGGGGTGCTGCAGCGGCAGAATGGCAATGCAGGAATTGACGCGGATCGTTTCAGTCGCCCCGGCAATATAGCCCATGGCCGGATAGGCGCTGAAATAGTGCGGTCCGGACAGTTCCACGTGCGATGCCGGCACGATGTGATGCTCGGGAATACTGATCATCGAATAACCCAGCTTCTCGGCCCACTTGGCCAGGCGCGTCTGGTCGGCACCGGTGACCGCCGCTTCCCAGGGCTGGCAGCTGGCCTTCAATCGCAGCATGTGCGGCATGGCAAATCCCAACTGCACGATTGCACCTCCTGTTGGTTGACGATCAGAAGAATGACGCAAACTGCCGTCGACTCCTCCGACGGGCCCTTCGCGACAGCGGATTATGCATCGTGGGTCGCCATTGATGGCGACGACAGCATCCGGCAAGGCACTCGTCGGCATGAATGCCGACCCACAGCAGTGAAAAGCGGGAAAGCGCCCTGATCGATAGCGGTTGCAGGCCCGGGACACCAAGTGGGATTGATCGAAACAGCCCTTGGGCTGTTTCGACCCTGCGGGCGCCTCCGCTTCGCTACGGCGTCCAAATCGGCAATCCTGCCGATTTGTCGAACTGGTGGATTCGTCCACACCACGCGATCCGGCGAAACGAAAAAGGGCCCCAATCGGGACCCTTTTTCGTTTTGGCGGAGAGGGTGTCTATCGCAAAATCTCCTTACCCAACTGATTTACCAGGAATTTGCAAAATAAGATTTCTAATATACCAGCGGATATACCAACGTAATCGCCTCGCTACCCCAGTTTTCCGCGGCCCCGGCCGGGCCAGTGGGCGCTACACTCGGTGGATCCTGATGTGAGCGGCAATTGCTCACATCAGGATCTGCACAAAGAAAACGTGCGGGCAAATCTGTTCGTCCGCTTGACACGGTCGGCTAATGGGTGACCCCTTTCCTCCGCATAAAATCTATGGATCAATTATGCAATCCTCGGCCTTCAACAATTTCGCGAACTCAGACGGAAATATTGAGCAGTGCCATTTTTCTACACCACTCGATCTCGGGTATTGAAAAATTACCACAAGCGCATGGTCTGCATTTGTGACTACAACATCGCCAGAACGAAGGGCAACGCCATACGTTACATATGCGCCGTGAATAGCCAAATTCTCCTCCCCTTGTCCGCTCGCAATATGCTGTCGCGCTTCGGACGCAGCGACAACCAAATGTCCGGCGACGCACACCCTCCCACACGGCGAAGTAAAGAACGCGAAATACACCAGCGATGACGCAACGACCCCTCCGAAGATAACGGTCAAAATCCACTTGTACATCTTAAGTGCCCCATCCGAATACCTCTTCTAACACATTCATTACCGACGACACGTCATCGAAGGCGCTTGTATCAAGTTCGTCATGATACGGATTGCTAGGAACTGCAACATCGCGCAGAAGTTCTGGAATCGATTGATTGTGATGCAAGACCTCATGAGCGATTGCATACGCAAAGTCACGCAAGTTTTCGTCTGATACTCTTGAAAATAGGTGTTCATTTAGCCGTATCACCCCAGTAGCGCGGTCGATTATACTCGTCGCACCGGCGGCGCAAGACTCCCCAGCACTACAGTCCCCCAGATCCGCTAACACGATGTGATAACTCCCTTCATACTTGCCTTGGAATTTGTCCTGTAGAACATTAATCACCACATTTGCCGCCATTTGTGGATCTACCCCACCGACCACATCTAATTCAGCTGGGTGGTCTGTTGTCAATCCAGTGGCGCGCCGAAGATTATTCACCATCTCATTTGCGGAGACGCGCCAGTCATACAATATTCCCTCAGGAAATACTGCGCCGAAGGGAAGCGGCCCAAGAAAACAATTGAAGCTCGAGCAACGGCTAAGGCGGCCCTCCATCTGCTCAAGTGCCCTGCGATCCGCGCAAATGTGGTTACAGTCACCACCACCGCCAAAAATACTGCCAATCTTGTCGAAAACCCATCCATAGTTGATCCCGAAGTTGCAGCCACTTTCACCAGTACAACCGATCATTACTGGGCCTACTCCGCAGCCGACTCCGGTTGAGCCTACACCGCAACTCACGGCGACGTAGCCACTTGGATCCACAAACCGCATCGGATTGTTCATCACGTAAGCATACCGGTTGTAGTTCTGCGCGTTCTCCGGTGATTGGGTCACCGGGTCCGGCGAGAGCATCCGTCCGAGGCTCGGGTCGTACACCCGTCCGTTCATGTGGATCAGACCCACATCGTCGAGGTGCTCGTGGCCGGTGTAACCGCGGATCTCGGCGGCGGTGATGCTCGTCGCCTGCCAGGTCGTGGCGCTGCGTCGTTTGCCGTGACTGTCGTAGCTCAGCTTCTCCAGGACTGATCCCGCGCTGTCCGTGATCGTCGTGATCGAACCCAGGTGATCGCGGTGGAGATACTTGGTCACGTCCGCGCCTGAGGTCTGATCCACCACGATCGCCACCGCCTTGCCGCCCACCTTCACGTAGTGGCGGTAGGTGGTCAGGCCGCTGTCGGTGATCCTCTCGAACACATCGCCCACGTAGTGCGTAGTCTGCGTCGTGCCGGATGTGCGCACCTTCTTGTAGCGCTGGCGGTCGGTGCCGCTCTGGAACGTGTAGGTGATGCCCGCTTTCGACACCGGCTCAACTGGTTGTAGGTCGTCCAGCCGAGCGTGCGGCCACCGCCGCCCGTCGTGTTGCCGTTGGCGTCGTAGGTGTAAGTGACCGTCTGGTTGGCGGTGGTAGTCAACGTCGTCAGCGCGTGGAGCCCCGCGCTGTTCTCGCCGTAAGCGTAGCTGCCGAGGTCGGATTTGCTGAGCAGGTTCCCGAGCAGGTCGTAGCTCATCCCCGTGGGAGCATTCGTGCCCACCTGTGCCTCGGTCAGTCGGTCCAGGCCATCGTACGTAAACGACTCCGCCAGACTATGCTGGACGTCGCTGCGGCTGGCGATATTGCCGACGGCGTCATGCGTGTAGGCGAACTGTTGCAGGGTCGTGGCGCCGATGGCCGAGGACTGCCCGGTCAGGCGACTGCTGTTCGGAGCAAAGGCATAGTCGTTCAGACTGTCATCACCCAGCCAGTCCTGCAGCAAGCGCCCGCGCGCGTCCTGCTCGGCCACACTGGTAGTAGAGCGCGTTGCCGGGGCCTGTCACCTGCTCGAGGTAACCGCGGACGTTGTAGAAGTAACCGACCGCCAGTCCGCTCGGGTAGGCCTGGCTCGCGGGGTACGTGAGCGTCTCCAGGCGACCGGCGGCGTCGTAGCTCTGGGACAACGTATAGCTCTGGCCGTCGATCGTCGTGGTGATCGCGCTGGGCTTGCCGTAGGCGCCGGCGTCATAGGTGTACGAGCGACTGAAGCCGCCGACGGATTCGCTCACCAGCCGTCCCACGGTGAGCCCGCTGCCGGTGTCGTAGGTCCAGCTGGCGGTGCCCTCGGGTTCGGTGCGACTGGTCAGGCGCCCGATCAGGTCGTAGCTCATGCTCTGGCTCTGGGAGGCCGCCGCGAGCACCGGGTTCGTAAGGCTGGTCATCTGCCCCAGCGCGTCGTAGGTGAAGCTGTACAGCCCGCGGTCGGGGTCGTCCTCGCTCAGCGGGCGGCCGAGCCGGTCCCAGGCATAGTCGACGCTGTTCTCTGCCGCGGTCCCGACGCCGTGCGAGGCGCCAGTCCGCTGGCCGAGCGCGTTGTACTGGAAGGTACTGGTATTGCCCTCGGCGTCGCTCGCCTCGATCACCTGCCCGAGCGCGTTGGCGACCTGCGTCGTCTGACGGGCATCGGCATCGGTGACCGTGACCGTGAAACCGTCGTAGGCGGTCGTCGTGGACTGCGTGCCGTCGGCGGCCGTAAATCCCACCACGCGGTTGAAGGCATCGTAGGCACGGGTGCTCCAGACGAGCGGGTCGCCGGTGAAGTAGGGTTCGGACGCCCGGTAGGCGCGCCCCCGACTGTCGTATTGGGTATCGACCTGCACGAAGCGGCCATCGAAGCCCTTCGTCCGCTGGCGCACCTCGCGGCCCAGCAGGTCGCTGAAGACGCGCGCCGCCGTGGTGCCGGTGGCATAGGTCTCCACATACGCTCTGGCGCTGCCGTTCGTGCCGCTGGTGTCGCGGTGGAACTCGAACACGGTGTCGGAACCGTCCGGGCGGTTCTCCTGCGTGACACGCCCGAAACCGTCGAGTACCCAACTGGTAGTGAGCCCGTTGGGATCCGTGGCGCTGGTCTTCACTCCGAAGCGCGTGTCGAAGCTCACACTGCTCATGTGACCCAGCGCATTAGACAGCGTGGCCGGGAACCGGCCGTTGGCCGTATAGGTCGCCGTGGTGCTGCGGGTCGCGATGCCGGGACCCGTCACCGTCTCGGTCAGGCGGTTGCCGAACGCATCGAGGGTGTAGGTGCTCGCGAGCTCGTAGGGCGCCCCCTTGCCCGGCTCGCGCGTGACGCC
The DNA here is from genome assembly GCA_016718385.1 of Gammaproteobacteria bacterium. Taxonomy (GTDB): domain Bacteria; phylum Pseudomonadota; class Gammaproteobacteria; order Pseudomonadales; family UBA5518; genus UBA5518. The sequence goes on along the minus strand of JADKDK010000001.1, from coordinate 232,386 downwards.
GACCAGCGCGCCCGTGCCTGCGGCGTACGTGAACGCGGTGCTGAGGTCATCGGTCGCGCTCGTGACGCCGTTGCGGTAATGCGCCACCAGCTGCTGATCCAGCTGGCCGATGCGCCAGTTGGTGGCATTGTTGGTGAACGTGTTGGTGGTGACCGTCTGCCACGTCGTGCCGGTCTCCGCGTCGTCCAGCAAGGCCGTCTCCGTCACCAGATTGCCGTACGCATCGCACTGGGAGCTCTGGGTGCTGGTCGCAAGCAGACGTCCGTCGAGCGGGTCGTAGCGATAGCCGACGGTCTCGTCGAGGTGCGGGAACACGGTGCCCGCGGCCGTGCCGTTATCCTGGTGGTACTGCCGCGTCGTGCGCGCCAGCAGGCGGTTCGTGCTGGTCTGGCGCGTCTCGTCCGTGTCGGTGAGCCCGATGAACGGAAAGGTCTGCCGGTAGGTCGTAATCGCGGTGGTGTCCTGGTCCTCGTCGATCGACGTGACCGACGCAAAGCCCAGATCGCCGCGCCCGCCTACCTCGCGCGTGAGGCCCGCGTAGCGGTACTGCGAAACGAACTGCCCGCCGATGCCGTCGCTGCGCGAGACCTGCTTCACGACGTGGCGGTCGTCCTGGACGTCCTGCACGGGGAATACCGCACCGCTGCCCTTCGTGTAGACGGCGCTATCGGTCAACGGGGCATAGGTGATCGTCACCGTCTCTCCGAGACCGTGCGTGACCGTGGTGAGCAGGTTGAGCGGCCGGTTGTCGCTCACGTAGTTCCACACGGTGCCCGTTTCATAGTGGTAGTTCGAGTACTGGCCCTGAGTGTGGGCCGCTACGCTGTAGTCCATCTGCCCGTCGCCATTGAGGTCGACCATCTGGCGGAACAGGGCGCCGTAGGTCTCCCAGCCGTGGATCTGTATGTTGGTGTAGCCTCCTGTACCGTTGGCGAGGTGCGCTAAGCGCGCCCATACGGATTCATGAACGTCGTGTAGTAATAGTCGGCGAGACGATCGCCGTTGAAGTCCGCGGTCGGCGGCTGCGCACTGTAACCGGCGGATACGTATCCCGGCGTGCTGGCCCCGCTGTTGAAGTAGTACTGATCAGAAATATTGAATTGATCGGGCAGGCCATCGCCATTGGCATCCACATGGGAAAGCGGCGTTACCGCACCCGTCCATGTCACGCCATTCAGGAAGCCGGCACCCTGGTTGATGAATACCGTCGCGGTCTGCTCCACCAGATCCGCGCGACCGTCGCCGTTCATGTCCCGCAGAGCCGGCTCATCGATGCCAGCTGCCCACTTCACCTCCGCCGCGAAGCCGATGCCGGTGTTCTTGTGTATGTAGACGTCGTAGAGGTACGACGACGCGGACAGCTGGAACCGCTCAAACGCGACCAGATCCGGCAAGCCGTCCGCGTCCATGTCGGCCAGCTTGGTATAGAAGCTCACGACGTTATACGTCTTCGTCTTGTAGACCGTGGTGCTGTGCTGCGTGTGCCCCGTCCAGGTCTGGTTCGTGTAGCCACTGCCGCTGGACAGCGACACCTTCACGTTCGCTCCGGGGTTCTCCGCCACCAGATCGACCAGTCCGTCGCCGTTGACGTCACCCCAGTACTGGAAGGATTTGCTGGACTGGACATGGGTGGTCCAGGTCGCGGCCGGTAGCCCGTCGGCGTACTGAGACGGACGTGATGCGTGGTGCGATTCGCGTCGTCGATGTAGACGTAATCGGGACGCCCGTCGCCGTTGAGGTCATGCCATCGGGGATAGGGGTAGTAGGTATCGATGTTGATGGGCGTCAACGTGGTGTCATAAGGGACGGACATCGAACTCGCGGTGAAGCCGGCCGTCCCGTTCGACAGCCACCCGAACTGCACCGGCTCCTGACAATTGCCGTTCGCGTCGCAACTGGCAATCTGCACGAGCCGCGATTGCAGCGCCGGGCCCACCTCGGCGTAGGTCAGGGTGGTGCCGCGCACGAGCGTCGCGCCCACGTAGGTCTTGATGTGGCTCAAGCGCTTCGGATGTGGCCGCGCCAACACGCCGCCCTGGTACAGCGAAGGGTTGTCGGAGCGATTCTCATAGGTGAACTGCACACTGGCGTAGGGCGTCACGGACTGCCCCGCATGGCCCGTGTAATCGATGCGGAGCGGGTAGTAGACGCCGGTGCTGTTGTGCTCGTAATAGCTCAGCGTGTAGTAGTTGCCGAAGCGGTCCTCGACGCGGTTCAGCATCCAATGCGCCGCTTCCGAGCGGCCTTGCGCCTCGATGCGCGAATCACCCGTATTGCCGTACGTATTGATGCGCCCGCCCTTGGTCTCCTCGACGAAGTACGCCGGCCCGGTGCCGGCCGTGCCGTACGAGCGGATGCGACTGAAGTCGTCAATCTCCTTGCGGTATTCCGCGCCATTGCCGCCGTAGGTGCCGCTCGCCAGCACCAGGCGCTGACCGTCCAGGCAGAAGCGGTCGGTGGTCGTGTAGTTGACGCGATGCGCGGCGCCGTCCTGCACGAACGTCTTGCCGCAGCGCGTCACCTTCGACGTGGTGCCACGGAGGAACCAGCCGAGACCGACCAGACCATTCTCCAGATTGCTGTTGTAGAGCAGCGACAGCGACGGGGTTATCCCGGCCGTGCCGGGCGGTACGGCGATCGGGATCTCGTAGATCGCGGAGCCCGCGGAGCTCACGCGCACGCCGCCGCGCACCTCTCCGTAGAAGGCAGGGCCCAGGTCATTCTCTAAGGTATCCGTCTGATCCGTCAGTGCCGGCGGGAGTGCTGCCGTCGCGGCCGAGACGATCCCCAGCAGCACACCGAACGCGAACCGTGCGCGCAGCAGTCCCCTGACCCGCATGGTGATTCCCCTTTTTTGCTCTTCTTGTAAAAATCGCCCGACCGTGGCGGGCGCTACGCTTACAGTCCGACTCGTGCTTTCGAAACTGCCGTCCCCGACTCAGCGTCGGCGTCACGGAACTCTTTCGGTGGGCGTCGGGTCAGACCGTTCGCCTTGAGCAGGCTCCACCCCACCCCGTCGACCTTGACCAGTTCGTCGAATGACTCGAACGGTCCATGTGCGTCGCGAAAGGCCACGATCGCCTCGGCTTGCTTGAGCGTCAGCCCGTCGATGGTTGCCGCGAGCGTTTTCGCGTCCGCGGAATTGATATTGACGGGTGGCGCGGTTTGCGCCGTGACCGGCGTGGCGATCCACAGGAGGAGGCTCAACCCAAGACCCGTGGCACCAAGCGTGCGGAAGTTCTGCATCGCCATCTGGCCTCACCGTCTCGTTATTGGATGTGTGCGATTTGTACGCCGGTTCATGTGGTCGTGTCGTGTCCCATTTGGGCTACGCGCGGCTCTTTGCGCGATCGGCGCCCGAACCCACTGGGGTGCCTGTCGATTCGCCTCGCCGCGTGCGACGATCGCGTATAGTTTCCGGCCTGACCCCGTCGGGCGCCAGGTGGTAACAGGATTCGAGGGTGCGTGCATGCGAGACAAATCGCCGACCGTACCGCCACCACCGAAGAAGCCGCACCGGCCCGTGGCGTTGACACCGGCCGCGCAACGCCGATACGAGCGGCTGTCACTCCTGCCCTCCAATCAGTTGAACAGGAAGCCGAGAGGGGATCGGTTCTGAGCGGCCTTATCCGCCTCGCGAGCGGGAACCGAGTTGTCGGCGCCGAGGCGCAAGCGAGGCAGACGTTCGAGCGCCGCGTGCCTCGACGACCTTGCCAAGGCAGGCACGGTCGAGGCGTTCCGAATCAAAAGAAAAGCCCCGACTCCGTGACGCTGATGGGGCTGCAATTGCCCGCAAGTCGATCACCAGGCCGAGGCTCGGAACGAACCGTAATCTCCCGCTATGTTGTGGTCAATCGGGCGGCCAGCTGATCGCTGCCGAGCGCCGCGCGCAATCAAATTCGGTGCAGAAGCGACCGGCTGATGCTGTGCGAAACGGAGAGGCCCCGCATTCAGCGAACGGTCTGGGCTGCGATTACCCAGGGATGTCCGCCAATTGCGGGGCTTCCAAGCAGCATAACGATGCACGCTGGTGCTGATCAAGTCTGTCAGCGCCGCGCCGGGACCACCTCTACGGTTTCAGATCCCCATCTCGTCGAACACGGCCCTGATCTCGTCGCGCTCGTTCTCTTGCCCGGCCTGTTCCATCAGGTAAGCGCCGGGATCGAAGATTGCACCTTTGGGCAGGCTGGCCAGCTTCTCCGCGATCTTCTGACGGTGCTCCGCGGCAAGCGTGGCAAGCTCATTGCCCCGGCCGCCCATGACCGCCGCCTCGAGGATCGCCGCGAGAGCGCTCTGCGGCTCTGGTTCATCGGGGAACAGCTGCGCCGCGATGTCGCCGGCTCGCTTGATGTTCGCCGCACGGCCCTTCTCCGTGGCCGCAAACGCCGCGTCGTCTGCCGCACCCTGCCTGATCTGGAGGCCGGCGCGCGCGAGGGCATCGCTGCGTAAATCCCGGAGCGACTGGGACTGCGCCTTCGCGCTCTCGGCCGACGTCACCTGGTCGATCTCGTAGGCCTTCAGCGGGTTCTGGTCGTAGGCAGCGTTCTGCCGGTCGTAGTTGGTCCGCTCGGCCGCGGTCATCTGCGAGCGCGTCACCGCCTCGCCGTCGCCGCGCGCGGTGCAGCTGCTCGCTACCGGAACCGCCGAAGGCGCGCGTGCCGTCGCTCATGGTGGTGTTGCGGATGAACTGCTCGGCTGGGCTCAGCTGCTCGCCGGCGGGCTGCACCGGTGCGGCGGCGCCGGGACGCGCGATACCGCCCATCGCCGGGTTCGCACCGGCGACCCCATCGGTGTCGGAGAAGCACCGCTCGCCGTTCGCGCCGGGCCGCTCGATCACCGCGGTATCGCCGTACTGCCCGGCATACTGCATGTTGCTGCCGGGGATCGGCATCGGGCGGTTGATGCTGAGCGCGTCGCTGCGCGGGGCCTTGTCCCCGGCCACGAAATCCTGCGCTCGCGCCTAGTCACTGACGGCCTGACGCACGGCCGCTCCAGGCCGTTCGATGGCGCTCGAGGAGGCGACTGAGGCGGAAGACGACGGGGCCGCGCCGGCCGCGACCGGGGGCTGGAAGCGGGCGCCTGTGCGGGCTCCTGCTCGCCCGTGAGCAGCCCCCGGTACTGGTCCATCGACGCCCCGGCCAGCGCCCGCATGGAGCGCGTGGCCATCTCTGTCGCCGCCACCGGGATGGCGGCCGCAGCACCGACCCCGCGACGCAGGTTGACCCCCACATCGCGCGCGTTCTGGGGCGCGTAGAGCCCCGCCGCGTCCGTGTAGCGTCCCGCGGTCTCGCTGATGGCGCTGCCAACCGCCGCACCGGCCCGCTTCAGCGGTTCCACGGCCGCGTTGGCGCGCGGGACCTGGGGACGCACCAGCGTGGTGTCGGCGCGCGGTGCCGGCGTTCCGAGCCCCCGCTCCATCAGGTCGGTTACTCAGCACGCGCACCCGGAATCACCTCGCCCACGGCAGGGTAGGAAAACGGCTTCCCGCCGGCCGCTCGCTCTGCATAAACCTGCTTCTGCAGGTGAGTGAGTTTGCGCGGGCGGGAGATAGGCACCCTCGTCGCCGCGCCGGTCACCGGGGCGCTCGTAACCTGCGGCGTAGCGGCGCCCGACGCCGAATAGGCGAACCCGGCACCCGCCGTGGTGGCGTTCGGATTCTGTTGCCGATGCTGAAGTCTCGGTCGGTATTCCTGCAAGCTCATCGTATCGTCGTCGTCGTTTCCGTCATTGCGCCTGGCATTCGCGGGCCCATCGCTCGAAACCAGCGCGGCCGCCTCGTCGGCGGGCACGGCGGAAGCGCCCGGTGAGGCGATGCGCCCCGGCGCGGCATCAGGCCGCCCCCAGCACCATGCGCAACAGGTCCTCGAACGACCCCGGCGGCTTCGGCCGGGCGTCTGCAATGTCGCCATCCATGACGTTCAGTTCGTGAATCGCGCGGATCGCGACATCCGGGCGATCGACCTTGCACTGCTGGGCGATCTCCCAGAGCTTCAGCCGCTTCGCCTCGAGGCCAACCGCCGAGCGTTCACGGATTTCCGCCTGCCGTCGGCTGATTTCGGCCGCGATCGCAGGTTTTTGCAGGTTTTCACCCCCGATCGAGCCGAGCGTCGCCCGATTTCCGGAGTAACCCGCTGTCTTGGCAGCCTCGGTCGCATTGCCGGTGGCCAGGTAGGCCTCGACGAATAGCAGTTGTCGCTGAGTCAGTTTCGGTCCGTCACCCATCGCCAGAATCCTCCGTCGGTGTTTCATAAGCCGATCGCGTCGTTGAAGTCGTCATTCCCGCGCGCCAGTTCGGCGTAGTCGTCGCGAGCGGCGCGAACTTCCTTCCGGCGCTTCGGCCTTCCGCCCGGCCGGACGCTGCGGCTACTGGTGATCCCGTCCACGACGAGTTGCAGGTCGATGCGCTGCGCCCCGTCCTTGTCGGTCCAGGCTTTGCGCTGCATCCGGCCCGTGACCGCGATCATGTCGCCCTGCTGGTGCTTCGCCAGGGTTTCTGCCTGCGCCCCGAACGCGAGCAGCGGCAGCCAGTGCGTGGCGTCCGGGTCGCGCTGGCTGCTCAGGTCGCAGGCGATCGAGGCGGCAGTCATCGGCTTGCCGCTGCTCGTGGTGATGATCTTGGGATCACGGCCCAGCCGGCCGTAGGCGCTCGTGTGCAGGCTCATTGCAAAAACACCTGGTCGAGCGCAGCGAGATCGGCCACCAGCCCGGCGAGCCGCACGTCCGCGTCCTCACGCTCGGCCGCGAGCCGGGCCAGTGCTGCCGCGTCGGCCTCGATCCGCGCGCGCTCGGTGTCAAGCCATTCGAGGACGCGCGCCTTCGGCCCCTCCAGCTCCTGCGGACCGATTTCGCCGCGCTCTGCAGACTCTTCCAACGCCGCGACGTCGCCCGCGCCCAGGATGTTGGTCAACGGCGTGCGCCAGCCGCCTGTCTGATAGCGGTTCTCGGTGGAGATCCCCGCAGCCATTTCCGAGAACCGCGTCGCGCCGCTCACGGCCCGGATCGCGGTGTCGTTCTGGTGCCGCTTGCGCGCGACCTGCTCACCCAGAGCGCGCTCCTGCTCGCTCAGCGGCGTGGTCACTGCTGTCGGCAGGGAGCACCGGCGCAGATCACGGCCGTCGCGCCAGAGCACTTCCACGCCGTCGGGCGTGACGATCCGGCCCAGGGCGATGCCGCGCCAGTTGTCGGCCTCTACGTCGATCAGGTCCGCCCGCTGGACTTGCGACAGCATCGCCAGCGTTAGCGGCGCCATGCGGACGTTCAGCGTCCTGATCTCAACATCAGCTCCGCCTGATACTGCAATTTGGTTCGTCGTCATCATCTTTTCTCCGGGTTAAACGGCCGGATGGCCGATGTTAGGTTCCACGATCAGGGTGGGCGCTGGTCCCGACGCCGCCCTGACGTGCTGGATGAAGGTGTCGCGCGCCTCTCGGTACTGCTCCCGCAGGGCCGGGGTAATGTGCGCCGGGATGGCCGGGACCCACTCACACATCAACGCGAGCGCATCGCCCGGCCGGATCGCGGGTGCCGTGAATTCGACGGCCACGCCCTCGGCGAGTTCGACAACAAGGTGGTGGTGGCGGATCTGGCTGCGGGAAGCCTTCTCCGAGACAGCCGCAGCCCCTCGCTTCGCCAGCGCGCATCCGGCGCAGACCGGCCCCGTAGTGATCGCCTTCGCCCCTTCGGCGCGCGGGTACTCGCGAACGGTCTGCCAGTCGGCCACCTTCCGCGTGCTATTGAATGCCTGCCCGCAGCCGATGCAGCAGCGGCCCTCCGCTCGAGTGACGTGTGCCTTCATGCGGAAGTCTCCCGTTGCTTCACCAGCGGCTCCTTTCGTTCGGCTCATGCTTCCCACGTCGTTACTCCGGCTCTCAAGAACGGACCGTGGCCACCGTGGCCGACCGTGGCCGACGATTCTTGGCCACGGTCAGGAACCAGGGGATGAATCCCGGCGGCACCGTGGCCGCCGGGTTCTATCCCTATAGGGCGACCACGGTGGCAGGGACGGTGGCGGTCACTCATCATTGGCATCCTCGGAGGCGCTTTTCGGGGAACCGTCGCCGTCGAGTTCGGCCACGGTCACGGGCTCGTAGTGCGACCCCGACTTCCCATTGACGTGGTGGTAAATCACCCGACCCGATACCTTGAGCGCGATGGCCGCAGCGCGAACCTCGGCGCGCTTCAGGTTCATCGCGGCAGATGAGTCCCCAAGGTCCTTGGTGCTGTACTTCCGTCCCTGCTGGTACTCGGACTGGATGAACCGGAACACCTGCTGAGCGGTTTCACGCGCCCGCTGCTCGGGCGTGGACCTCTGGACCCGCACCCATTCGAAGGCGTAACCGCGACGCCGGATGAATATCGAGTCTTGCGGCTTGGCATAGCTCAGTTTCGGGAGCGCCATCACAATGCCGTTCTCGCCGTCCGCCAGTCGCGAGCCGACCTCCTTAAGCCACTCGTCGGCATCCACCGGCTGCATGACTGCGACCATGCGCGCGCCATCGGCCAGCGCGCTGCCGCCGCGGCCGCTGTACTGGTCGAGGGTCCTTTCCCGCGCGTTGGCCTTGCCGCTGTGGTGGATACCCTCGACGCAGCAGTCGAGCCGGTTGCGGAGGATGCGAAACGCTTCGATCAGGCCCTGCTCAGCGTCATTAACGCGCTGCTCGCCAACCCCGAAGGAAACCAGCGGATCAAAGATGATCCAGTCGGGCGCCCAGGCTGTCAGCGCCTCGATCAGTTCGGCGAGCGTGACGTGACTCGGCACCACCACGTCGGCGATCACCTGCGACAGCCGGAACGACTCGCCGCTCTTGTCGATGATCACGATCCGCCCCAGCGCCCTCAGGATCTCGTCGGGCGTTAGTTCCATCGCCTTGATGATCTCCCGCAGGCGCGCCACAAGGATTTCGCGCGAGTCCTCGCGGGTCACGATCACGGTCCTACAGGGTCGCTCCGGTTGACGCCCGTAGAGCGGGCGCTGAAGCGCGAGCGTCACGGCCTCGAAAAGCGCGAGCGTGGTTTTACCCGTACCGCCCGCGCTGATTCGGATGCGCACATCGGCATAAAGCAGGTCTCGCAGGATCACGCGGGGGGTGAGGCGCGCGCGGTCCAACTCGTCCGGCGTGATCGGCATGAGAGCGAGCGCCGTCGTGCTGTGGCCCTCGCCGCTACCTTCGGGCGCTTGCTCGACCTTGCGGCCGAAAAGAAGCCCGTTGGAATTTCGGTCGGCCTCCCGGCGCTGCTCATCGCGCCACTGGTCGGCGCGCGCCTTGTCGAGTGTGCGCCCGTCAGGCAATCGAATGGTTTTCGCCGCAGCCATGAGTGCCGCATCGCGATCGCCGCCGTGCTCGTAGTGCGTGATCAAATCGAAGGCATCGCCCCAGCACCCGCCGCGTGGTCCGGGGCTGCCGAGTCCTGCCGCCGCATCCGATTCCGACAGGGACACCCAGGCATCGCCGTCGCCCATGATGCGCGTGGCGTGGCTCCCGGATTTTTGATGCGGGGATCGCCAGTCTCGTCCGTTGCGTTCGTAGCCGTATTGCCCAAGCAAATCCTCGATCCGCACCGACTCGTTGAAGGCGCCCATCACGTTCGGCAAGGCGCCCGTATGCGTGGCCCGGCGCTGTTGTGCCCGCGCCCGTGCGGCGGCCTGAGCGGCCTCGCGCGCCTGTTCTTCGACTCTCTGGCGCTCGATCATCCGGCACTCAATCGCGCTACCCGAGACCGAAAACAGTTCGGTGCCCCTGACCCAGTGGTCATAAAAAAGCGGCACACCGGCGCGGTCTCGCCGATCCGGCGGCACGTTCGGCAGATAGGCTACCTGCCCAGGTCGCTCTAGCGCGGTGTCGCAGGATATGCCGTGCGCGGCCATCAACTCGAACGCAGCCCGCTGCACGTCGCGGTAGATATCGCCGGGGATCGGATCGGCCAGCGGTATGATGAATCGCCACTTGCGGTTCTGCGGCGTTGCCGATGCGGTCGAGTAGACGATGCGCCGGATGTTGCCGAAAGCCGCGACAATGGCAGAATCGACGGCAGCAATGTGCGGATCGCCCTCATCTATGTCGCCGGGCAGCGCAACGAATTGGCCGTGCGCCGCTTGTACCTGATGCGCGCGCCCATCGTGTGCGAGATATGTCGAGAAAATCGCGCAAGGTGCGCGCTCCTTCGCTGCGCGAGCGGGCCTTCGGGTCATCGCCTCGATGTCGGGAAGAGCGATGCTGGCGTAAACGGCGCCGGGCCGATCAATGTGCGTTTCGTTGCTGCCGCGCATCAGCAATACGCGATCCGGCACCTGCTCAAGCCGATCGGCCGCGTTCATGCTTCCACCCCGCGCTCCAGGCGCGCGAGCGCGTAGCGTGCGATCCGATGCGGCCGGCCCCAGGCGTCCGGCTCATGCGTCCAGGTCGTCAGAATGCGGTGCCCGCGCTCGCGCAGTTCCAGGACGCCCGCGGCGAGGTGGATCACGTTCAGGCGCTCGCGGGCGTCGAGTGTCGTTACGGGTCCGAGTCGCAGCGCGGCGAGCAGCAGACGACGCTGACGTTCGCCCGCGCTGGCGTGAGTGGCGTTGTCTCGCATCGGATCGCCGCTCACGCTGCGCGGGCTGGGGTTGCATCCCGCTCGGCAATGCGAGATGCGATCCACCCCCGTATTTCGCTTTCGACCCAGGCGGACGATCTAGAAGAAATTTTCAGCGGGCGAGGCAGGGTGCCCATCTTCGCCATTCGATATACGGATGAACTCGACAGCCCGGTAAGCTTGCGAACCTCAGCGAGGCGCAAAAGTGCGGGCAGATGATGTTGATCGTGCGGCGTGGCGTGCTGTGCCATTGAAGTTGCTCCCGTGGGCCATAGTGGTGACTCTTGGGAGCATCATTTCAGGTGCATCGACGTGCGCGGACTATTTAGGCGGGTGAACTGCCTATTTAGGCGCGAGGAAGCCCAGGCGCGATGGCGCGCGCTTGGGAAATTGCGGCCCGAATGGCGTCGTCAGAAACGCTTGCGCCAACAACCTGCGCGGCACGCTCCAGCTCTTTGGCGCTTGGCAGCTTGCTATTGCCGCCGGGCCACAGCGCCATCAGTGCAGCAATCACAGCCAGGAGACTGGAGTCGCGCATTGTGGGCGCCGCAGTTGACGGCTTTGCTGCCCCACGGGCGTCGGCGTGTGCACGCATAATCGCGTACGGAATTTCGAATGAGGTTTCGGCTTCGGCAAGATCGACGCCCACTCGTTCCAGTTCATCAGGAAAGCCGGCTTGTCCGAGTGCATCAGCACGGCGAAACAGGTCGTAAAGAAACTGTGCCTGATCGGAGTGACCTTCCTGCACGAAACGGCAGGGCTTACCGTCGTCATCAAGGCACAGAATCCCGGCTCCGTTCTCGGCTACCCGCGTTGCAACGACATCAAGTGCGACGCCAAGGTCCCCGTAATGCTCCGAAAATGCCCTCGCTAGTGACGCAAGGCTGATGAAATCCGATCGGTTGAGACTTTCCTTCCCCACGCTGCACCCCCTATCAGTGCGCCCCTGTGAGATGTCGCCACGCCAGCCGGGCAAGGGTTTCCCGGTGTTCCCGCCGTCGCGGTAGGCGTGGCGAAGTCGAGATCAGGTCACTGCACGATTTCCTCGTTCCGTGCGAACCGATCGCGCACCGAACCGAGCACGTCGTCGAGGTAGCTCCATTGCGAAGTGTCGCCAGCAATCTCGGCTGCGATCTCAGCGAGACGGAACGCGGACGGTTCCGGGCTTTCGCCAGTGGCGTCAGGGCGAAGGTGCTGCTCGATGCAAGACGCCAGCACGTACAGGCGCTCGGTCTCGTCGCGCAACTCGCGCACGATACGGGTCACCTCATCGAGCCGAGCCGTGAGCGGCCGGGCGTCGTTCGCGAAGTCGTTGGTATGATGTTCGGTAGCCATGATGCGACCTCCTTTCAGGTTGCAGAGTGGTTAGGCGGGCGTGGTGGTGGCATCCACTGCGCCCGCCGCTTCCCGCGATTACCCGCGCGGGCGGGATTCCTCGAGCCGGTGCCAACGACGGATCACGTCCGCATCGCTGGCGCACACTCGACCGATTAACTCGTTGTCGAACCTGCATTGCGCCGGCCGGCCGCACTCGGCGCGATCGCGGTGCAGGAACGTGTAGACGTGGCGCGAGTCGGCGCACAGCGCCCTGTCGCCTGGCTTCAGGCTGCTGGGCTTCATGCGCTGATCTCGGCTCCTTCCTCCGCCTTCCGTCGCGAGGCGCCGAGCTCCACCACGTCGGCGCCGGTGCGCAGCCGATCGAGGTAGTCGGCCCACGACTGCATGTTCTTGCGACGCGCGTCGAGGAACTGCGTGCGGTTATAGGCGCGGCCCAATGGATCGCGAACCGTGTGCGCGAGTTGGTGTTCGATCAGATCGGCCCGGAACCCGAGCACCTCATCTTGAAGCGTGCGCGCCATCGCCCGAAAGCCGTGCGCGCTCATCCTCTCGGCAGGAACTCCGATGCTGCGTAACGCCGCGGTGACGGCGTTCTCGCTCATCGGCCGACCTTTGCCCCGTGCGCTCGGGAATACGTACTCACCTCGGCCCGTCAGGCGGTGCAGATCGCGCAGGATCGCCACGGCCTGGGTGGGCAGCGGGACAACGTGCTCCTGATCCGTCTTGGTCACGCGGAACCGCCACTCGGCGCTGTCGAGGTTCACGTCCGCCCAGCGGGCCCGGCGCAGCTCGCCCGGCCGCACCATCAGCACCGGCGAGAGCCGCAGCGCAGCGAGGACGACCGCGGTCCCGGTGTGCCCCTCGATCATCCGCAACAGGTTGCCGGCTTCCTTCGGGTCGGTGATCGCCGCGAAGTGCTTCGGCTTGGGCACCTTCACGACGCCGCGCAGATCCCTCGTCGGGTCGCTCGTAGCGATCCCGACGGCCACGGCGTGGCGGAAGACCTGCCCGCACTTCTGCAGTGCTCGGCGGGCCGTCTCAGCGACCCCGCGGCGCTGGATGGCGCGGGCCATATCCAGAACTTCGGCCGGGGCTATCTCGGCGATGGGACGCCGCCCGATCGCGGGGAAGATGTCCTGATCGAACTGGCGTTCGACGTGCGGCCATGTCGAATCGGCCCACACCTTCCGCTGCTCGGCCAGCCACTCGCGCGCGACGGCCTCGAAGGTGTTAGCTGCGGCGATCTTGCCCGCGCGCTTCTCGGCCTTGCGGACGGCACCGGGGTCCCTGCCATCGGCCAGTTGGCGCCGAGCAGTGTCGCGCTTGGCGCGTGCGGCAGCCAGACTGACGTCGGGATAGACCCCGAGGGCGAGCAGCTTCTGCTTCCCGTTGAAACGGTAGGCGAGGCGCCAGTACTTCGCCCCGCTCGGCGTGACCTCGAGAAACATCCCCCCGCCGTCGCTGATGCGATGCGGGCGATCGGCTGGCTTTGCGTTCTTCACCTTGGCGTCTGTGAGCTTCACGTCTGCCTCCGTTGGTATGGGACGGCGGTAATCGCCATGTGCCAACGAATCTACCAGCCGAAATGCTGGTATGTCGAGGGATGCTATGGGACGTTCTGGTAGAGGCCAGAAACAAAAAACCCCGGATTTACCGGGGTTTGTGTGCCTCTTGGGTCCTCTTGGGAGCCGCAATTGGCGGAGAGGGTGGGATTCGAACCCACGGTAGGCTCTCACCTACGCCTGATTTCGAGTCAGGTACATTCGACCACTCTGCCACCTCTCCAAAACACGGTCATCGTCGATCCTTTTGATGTCGGGCTGAAGCCAGACCTACAGCCCCACACGGTCATCGTCGATCCTTTTGATGCCGGGCTGAAGCCCGACCCACGTCAGTCGAAGCTGAGGCCCAGGCGGCGGCCGACGACTTCGTAGGACTCCACCACGTTACCCAGGCTCTGGCGGAAACGGTCCTTGTCGAGCTTTTCGCGGGTCTCCGCGTCCCAGATCCGGCAGCCGTCAGGCGTGAACTCGTCGCCCAGCAGGACCTTGCCGTCGCAGACGCCGAATTCGAGCTTGTAGTCTACCAACAGCATCCCGTGGTCCGAAAACAGCTTTTTAAGGACATCGTTCACCTTGAAAGTCAGCTCACGAGCTGTTTCGACGTCCTTCAGCTTCGCCCACTTGAAGGCGGCGATGTGGTACTCGTTGATCATCGGGTCGCCGAGCTCGTCGTTCTTCAGGAACAGCTCGAAGGTCGGCGGGTCGAGGTCGATGCCCTCCTTCACGCCGAGGCGCCGGCAGATGCTGCCGGCGGCGATATTGCGCACCACGCACTCGACCGGGATCATCGTCATGCGCCGCACCAGCGAGTCGCGATCATCGATGCGCTTGACGAAGTGCGTGGGAATGCCGGCCGCTTCCAGCTTCTGCATGATGAAGGCGTTGAAGATGTTGTTCACGCGGCCCTTGCGCTCGAGCTGCTCGATCCTCTTGCCGTCGAAGGCCGAGGTGTCGTCGCGAAAGTGCATGATGCAGTAGCCGGCGTCATCGGTGGTGTACATCGACTTGGCCTTGCCCTTGACGATCAGATCGCGCTTTTCCATGTTCCTGTCCAGTTGTGGTTGCATCGCACGCTATTGGATGGCCAGCCAGCCGAAGCCCGATTCCTGGTCAGCCACCAGCAGCCTCTCGTCACCCTGCCCCAACACCTCTTCCAGCGCGGCGCGCGCCTTGGCGGGGCAGTTATTCTGTTCGCTCAGGTGCGCCGCCACAAGATGCTGCAAGGCGCCGCGTTCAACGCCCGCCAGCAACGAGGCGGCCTGCGCGTTGCTCAGGTGCCCGAAGTCGCCGCCCACGCGCCGCTTCAGCGGGTATGGATATGGGCCGTTGGCCAGCATCTCGACGTCGTGGTTGCACTCCAGCACCAGCGCGTCGCAGCGCGCGTATTGATCGCGCACCAGCTTCGAGACGCTCCCGAGATCCGTCAGCACGCCCAGGCTCCGCCTGGCGTGACCCAGCACGAACTGGCAGGGCTCGCGGGCATCGTGCGGGACCGTGACCGGCAGCACCTCGATGTCGCCGATGCGCTCCGCACGCTCCGGGACCAGCACGACGGGCTTCGCCTCCTCCAGCCGGGCAGCCTTGGCCGTGCCCGCGCTCGCGAACACCGGGATCCCGTAATGCCGGGCCAGCGCCGCCACGCCGCCGGCGTGGTCGGAGTGCTCGTGCGTCACCAGGATGCCCGCCAGGTCGCGCGGGTGCATGCCGCGCAGCGCCATCCGCCGCTCCAGTTCGCGGCGTCCGAAACCACAGTCCACCATTACGCAGGCGGAGGCAGTGCGCACCAGCAGGGCATTGCCGGCCGAGCCGCTGCCGAGGGAACAGAATTGCATCAGCGAAGGCCCATCATGTCGCGCGCAGGGCGCGCTCCCACGGAGTCCAGGACCCTACGACAGGTGCGCCTTGATCAACCCCAGCACGAACTCGGCCTCGCCCTCCTCGAAATCCTCGCCGTCGTCACGACGCACGCCGATCACCACGCCCTGATCGACGCCGCGCATCTCCACGCGGTAACTGTGCCCGATCGCGGGATTCTCGTCCTCGTCGTCGCCGCCCCACGGGTTCAGGCGGGAGAGAAAACCCTTCTTCTCCTCTTCCTCGGATGCCGCTCCGGGGCCCGGTTCCACGCCCGCGTCGCCTTCCTCGGCCCGCTGCTTGCGCGTCTCGTACTTCACGAAGTACACGCCGGCGCTGCGGTCCAGGTCCTTGACCGAAAGGTTGGCGCGCTCGAGCGCACGCCCCAGCGATGCCCAGGCGCGGTCGAAGGGCAGCCGCAGATCGATGACCGGCTCGCCGCTGGCATCGCGCACCAGGTAGACCTTGTTCACGGTGCTGATGCCCTGCGCCAGCAGGCTCACGGAGGATTCGCCGCTGGTGCTGGCGAGGTAATTCGCGAGTTCCTTGATCATCCAGGTCTCGCGCTCGACATCCATCGAGGCGGCCGGCCACTCGGGCGTGGCGGCGTCCTCGCCGGGCTCCTTCTCGTAGCCCATCTGCAGCACGTAGATCTCGCTGCTCGCACGCTGCACGCCCTGCTCGACGCGGAAGCGGTACTTCTCGCGCCGCGTGGCGTCGCTCTTGAACGACAGCCAGCCGGTTTCCATCTGCCCGGTGCCGGCGTCCTCGCGCTCGATGCCGATCTGGTTGGAGATCAGGAAGTTGCGCACGCGCGGCCAGCTCTCGGCGGGCGCCTCGTCCAGCAGTATCCACTGCTGCTCGCCGAGTTTCTGGATGCGCACCACCTTGTCTTCCGGGTTGCCCTGGATCGGCTGCGGACGCGGCACCTCGAATTCGCTGTCGAGCAGCGCGTCGGTGCGCTCCACCGGGATCACGTAGAGCTGCGATACGGCCTCGCTCTTCTTCTCCTCGGGCACCTGCATCGGCGGGATCGACTTCGCGGTGCGGTAATCGTCGCCGCGATCACGGAAATAGCCTTCGTCGCCCACCAGCCAGCCGCAGCCGCCCAGCGTGACGATGACAACGGACAGCAGCAGCCGGGGCATCGGTCGCATCAACTCTCTCCAGCTAGGCTTCGCACGTGGCGAGCAGTCCAAGGTCCAGCAGCGCCTTGCGCACGGGCGCCTGGCAGGGGGGCGACAGCGGCGTCAGCGGCAGGCGGATGCCGGGGCCGATCAGTCCCATCTCCAGCAGGGCCCATTTGACCGGTATCGGATTCGATTCGATGAACAGCACGCGGTTGAGCTCCGCGAGCCCGGCATCGAGCGCGCGCGTGCGCGCAGCATCACCGGCGAGAGCGGCGCGGCACAGCGCCGCCATGCGCGCCGGGTCGACGTTGGCGGTCACCGAAATGTTGCCACGCGCACCGGCGAGCATCAGTTCGGCCGCGGTGGCGTCATCGCCGGAGTAGACCGCGAAATCGCTCGGGCAGCGCGAGAGCAATTCGCGACCGCGGTCGAGGTTGCCGGTGGCGTCCTTGATGCCGACGATGTTGGGCACCTCGCACAGGCGCAGCACAGTGTCGTTCAGCATGTCGCAGCCGGTGCGCCCCGGCACGTTGTAGAGGATCTGGGGGATGTCGACCGCCTCGGCGATGGTGCGAAAGTGCTGGTAAAGCCCTTCCTGGGTCGGCTTGTTGTAGTAGGGCGTGACCAGCAGGCAGGCGCTGACGCCGAGATCGCGGGCCAGCGCGGTGAGTTCGATCGCTTCCGCCGTGGCATTGCCGCCGGTACCGGCGATCACGGGCATGCGCCCCGCGACCGCGGCCACGGTGTGGCGGATCACCTCCCCGTGCTCCTCGACGCTGAGCGTTGCGCTCTCGCCCGTGGTACCCACCGACACGATCGCCGCCGTACCGTTGGCAGCGTGCAGTTCGATGAGCCGCTCGAGCGCTGCCCAGTCCACGTTGCCCGATGCGTGCATCGGCGTGACCAGAGCCACGATACTGCCCGAGACCATCCAAGACACCCCGCAAAATGCGAAAGGGTGCAAGGATACGTTTGCGGATGGGCAAGCTCAAGGAAAAAGGCGCGGGCGAATTGCCGCGCTCCGACGGCGCCGCGAGGCGCTCGATCGGCCCGGCCGCAGCCGCGCTGCGGGCTGTCAGTTGTAGCCGGGCACGAAGCCGGCGTCGCCCTCGGGCAACGTAACCTTGAAGCGGGGACGGTAGAACCGGGGATTCGTCGCGGGGCCTTCGCCGCGCGACTGGCGACCGGACTTGTCGTTGCGCGCACCGCTCGCCTGCTGCCGGCGCGCCGACGTGTCACTCCTCTGCTGGCTCATCGCTGCCACCTCCTGTACCCGCGCCGACGGCGGGGAAAAGTGTTTCCAGCTTAGATAGCGGCGCCCCGAAAGGGTGCGCGCCGCAACTCGCAATGCTGAAAAGTACCGCGATGCCTCGAGAGCCCGAGAGTTTTTCGCCGGCCTGCTGCGGCAGCCCGCTCAGAATTGATCGGGTCGGAACATGGCGTCATGCCCCCCATCGACGAACAGCACGGAGCCGCAGACAAATTCGGCGGCCGGGCTCAGCAGGAAGCAGGCCATCGCCGCGATGTCCGCGGGCTGCCCGGCGCGACCCACCGGGATGGAGTCCTCGAAGGCCTTCATCGCGTCAGCGAAGCGCGCATCCGCCGTGGCGCTGGCGGTCAACGGCGTCTTGATCAGGCCTGGCGCGATGGCGTTCAGGCGCACGCCCGCGGCGGCCCACTTCGGGGCATTGCGACGCACCCAGCGCGCCACGGCCATCTTCGAGCCCGAGTACGCCACCTGGCCGTTCTGACCCGTGACCTGCGCGCCGGCACCCGCCTCGTCGCCCGCGAGCAACAGGTCGACATAGGCCGCATCCGTGCTCATCGGCGCCGAGTTCGAGGAAATCACGACCACGCCGCCGCGACGGCGCTCGAGCGCGGCGCGCAGACCCTCGGTCACCTCGACCACACCGAAATAGTTGATGCCCGCGATCAACGCCGGCGGCAGGTAGGGGCCGACCCCCGCACAGGCCACGAAGCCGTCGAGCCCCTCTGGCGCGCGCTCCAGGATGCCGGCCACCGCCGCGTCGCGTCCCGCCTTCGCGCCAAGGTCCGCGACGATGTCGGCGTCCTTGATGTCCACCACGATCACGCGCTCGCCGCGCGCGCGCAACTGCTCCTTGATCGCCGCGCCGATACCCGTGGCGCCACCGGTCATTGCATAGGTTCCCATCCTGTCGGCTCCCTCTTCTGCGATGTGTATGAGTCCACGAACCGGCGCGCGGTCGCGCCGGTTTCATCAGGCACCGTAGGTCGGCATTCATGCCGACTGGTGCGATTCCCGAAACCGCTGTCGCCATGAATGGCGACCTACGGGCAGTCACTGTCGCCATGAATGGCGACCCACGGGTGTTCAGGCAAATGCCACCTTCAACTGCTCGGCGACCAGCAGTTGCGCGGCGCGGCCGTCGTCCAGCATGTCGGCCATGCTGACGAAGCCATGGATCATGCCGTCGTAGCGTTTCAGCAGCACCGGCACGCCGGCGGCGCGCAATTGCGCGGCGTAGTCCTCGCCCTCGTCGCGCAGCGGGTCGTATTGTGCGGTGATAACGGTAGCCGGCGGCAGCCCTGCGAAGTTCCCGGCGTGCGCCGGGCTGGCATAGGGCTCGCGCCCCTGCGCCGGGCTCTCCAGGTAATGCGCCCAGAACCAGCGCATCGCCTCGACGGTCAGGCCGTAGCCCTGCGCGTTCTCGCGGTAGGAGGGTGTATCGCATTCGCTCTGCGTGACCGGGTAGATCAGCACCTGGTGGCGGATCTGCGGCCCGCGAAGGTCGCGCGCGCGCAGCGCGGTCACCGCGGCCAGGTTGCCGCCGGCGGAGTCACCCGCGACCGCGAGTCGCGCCGGATCGGCTCGGAGCTGCGCCGCATGCGCGGCACACCACACGGTGGCTGCATAGCAGTCGTCCGCCGCGGCCGGGTACTTGGCCTCTGGCGCCAGGCGGTAGTCCACCGACACCACCACGGCGCCGGCGTCACGGCACATCGCGCGGCACAGTTCGTCATGGGTCTCGAGGCTGCACAGCACGAAGCCGCCGCCGTGGAAGAACGCGACCAGCGGGAACGGCCCGCTACCCTCCGGGGTGTAGATGCGCACCGGGATCTCGCCGGCCGGCCCGGGGATACGCCGGTCCTCCACGCGTCCCACCGGCGTGGGGTTCAGCGGCGGCGGAGCCAGCGAAACCTCGCGCACGGTGGAAATTTCCATCACATCGGTCGCGGGCAGTCCGGCCATGGACTGGTTCAGCAACTCGATCATCGGCTCGACCTGGGGATGCAGGGGCATTTCTCTCTTTCGCCTCGTCTGGTTGTGGTTTGCGGGGGCGCGGGTGCGGACCGGTCAGCTGCCGGCCCAGTTGTATTCGCTGGTGGGTACCACGTCGATCCGGTCCATGTCGATGAAGCGCGCGCAGCTGTCCATCATGGCCTTCAGGTTGGCCTTGTACCTGGCGTCGTCGCCCACCGCGTCATAGAAGGCGTGGGGCGAGGTCATGGCGGCGGCCGGGAAATTCTCCTCGATGATCGCGCTGTAGTGCGGCGCGGCGTAGGTGAGCGCGCGAACAATCACGTTCTGGCGGTAGCCAAAGGTCGACTGGGTGTCGATCGCGACCTGCGTGTGGCTGCCCTGCCACACCGTGATCCACTCCTCGTAGCTCAGTCGCGGCGGCTTCTGCAGGAACACGATCTGGCACATGCCCTCGACCCGCCCCCCGTCGGTCGGCATGCGCTCCTCGTGCCGGATGGGCGCCGATTCGCACACCAGGTAGCCGTGGTAACGCGATACCTGATCGCGGAATACCTGCTCGTAGCGCCCGCGCCAGACCGCCGTATCGACCCACAGCGACAGGACCGCATCGAAGGCCGGCCGGCTGCTTTCCATGCGCAGCGGCGCGGCCGGCGCGACCGCGTCATCCACCACACTGATGCGCACGTGCCGGGCACCGGCCTCGCGCAGGCCGGCGGCAACCGGCCCCAGCAAGCGCCGGCAGAACGCCTGCTGGTCGTCGGCGGCGAGCTTCCACAGCGGGTACATGATCTTTTCCATTTGCCGGTCTCCGGATCGGGGGCTTCTGAGGCGGGCGGTATCATGGCATCGCCCTCGCATGCTGGAAAGCCGCCCGCGGCGTTTTCGTGCTTCGGAGCATGCGCGGCAGGCACCCGCGCCCGGAATGGCGCAAACCGGAAAAATCCCCCCTGCATTAATTAGTTAGGCATCTATACTCACACGGTACTTGAAAAGACAGTGCACGCGATGCGCTCGATCAGTCGTGCCTGCTCGCCCACAAGGAGTCACCCGGTGAGTGCCCAGATCCACCCGTTCCAAAGCCCTTCAGAGTCCGCGGCGGCGTCGGCTCCCGTTGTATTCGAGGGTGGCGACCTGATCCTGAGTCACCTCGAGCAGCTCGGGGTGGAGTACGTGTTCGGCATCCCGGGCGGGGCGATCGAGCCGCTCTACAACGCCCTCGCGCGCAGCCGGCGCCGCGGCGGCATCGGCCCCGTGGTCGCCCGGCACGAGACCGGCGCCGCGTTCATGGCCGAGGGCTATGCCCGCAACACCGGCAAGCTCGGGGTGTGCTGCTCCACCACCGGTCCCGGCGCCACCAACCTGATCACGGGAGTCGCCTCGGCCTTCGAGAACCAGATCCCGATGCTGGTGATCACGCCGCAGACCGCGCTCAGCCACTTCGGACGCAAGGCGCTGCAGGAATCCAGCGACACCGCGGTCGACACCGTCGGGATGTTCCGCCACTGCACCCACTACAACACGATGGTCAGCCACATCGACCAGCTCGAGCACAAGCTCGCCTCGGCGATCATGACCGCCTTCAACTCCAGCGGCCCGGCGCACATCAGCGTGCCGCTGGACGTGATGCGCACCGCCGTCGCCTCCGCCGGCCCCAGCTACAACCTGGCCTCGCTGCTCGCGCGCCCGGCGTGGAAGGACGAAACCGCGCTCGACGCCTTCATCGACCTGCTGCTCGGCAGCCGCAAGGCGGTGTTCGTGCTCGGCAGCGGCTGCCAGGAGGCCGCCGGCCTGATCCTGCGCACCGCCATGACCCTGAACGCCGTCGTGGTCACCACCCCCGACGGCAAGGGCCTGATCAGCCCTTTCCACCCGAGCTACCGCGGCGTCTTCTCCTTCGCCGGCCACGAGAGCTCGGAGCGCGCGCTGCGCGACCCCGAGGTGGACCTCGTGGTCACCGTGGGCAACATGATGAGCGAGTGGAGCAGCAACAACTGGGATCGCGAGACCCTGCTCACCAGCCAGCTGGTCCACGTAGATGCCAACGAGAGCAACCTCACCCGCTCGCCGATGGCACGGCTGCACGTGCGCGGCAGCATCGACGCGATCTTCGAGACCCTGATCGCGGAGCTCGGCAAGCACGACCGCCACGTCGGCGTCATCGAGCCGCCGGCTACCGACGAGAACGGTGGATCGGTGCTGCCCTTCGAGATCAGCAACTTCACCAAGTGCCTCGACACCTCCTGCCCCATCAAGCCGCAGTGGCTCATGACCAAGCTGACGCAGCTGTTCCCCCCGAACACGCGCTACCTGGCCGACGCCGGCAACAGCTTCGCGTGGAGCACGCACTACCTGAACCCCTTCGACCGCCGCGTGCTCGATCGCCGCGGCAGCGGCCGCGGCGACCGTGGCCGGCGCAGCGCGCGCGGCGGGCTGTTCCAGGCGGGCTTCGAGTTCGCCCCGATGGGCTGGGCGATCGGCAACGCGGTCGGCACGGCGCTGGCGCGACCCGGCGATCCGGTGGTGTGCATCACCGGCGACGGCAGCATGCTGATGAGCGGCCAGGAGATCACCGTGGCGCAGCAACTCGGCCTGCCGGTGATCTATATCGTGCTGAACGACTCGCGCCTCGGCATGGTGGCGCACGGGCAGCAGCTCGGCGGCGGCGAGGCGATCGGCGCCGATCTGCCAAGCGTGGATTTCCGCCGTCTCGCCGAGGCCATGGGCGTGCGTGCCTACCTGATCCAGACACCTCAGGACCTGATGAACCTGAACATTCCCGGCATCTGCCAGCAGCACAGCCCGACGCTGCTCGACGTGCGCATAGACCCGCGCGAGATCCCGCCGATCGAGAGGCGGATCGAGGCATTGCGGGATATGTGACGCGCATCACGTTAACGAGAGACGCACTGCGGTGCGCTGGCCGATCCTTATATATGAAAGGGATGAAGTTTTTGCGGCCCTGCCGCCTCGCCATACTGCTGCCGGAAGCAAACGCATGAACAAGAAGTCACTGCTAGTTGTCGCGCTCGCCCTCGCGGTCGGCCAGGCCAGCGCGGTCCTCGCGGCGGAAGCCGAGGAGGACCTGCTGCTCTCCTTCGGCGAGGAGGAGTTCCTCAGCATCGCGACCGGGCAGAAGCAGCTCATTGCCAAGGCCCCGGCCGTGGCCTCGGTAATCACCGCCGAGGACATCCGGGCGCTCGGCGCCAACACGCTGGAGGAAGTGCTGGCGACGGTGCCGGGCGTGCACGTCTCGCTGTCCTCGACGTACCTCTCCCCGATCTACTCGGTGCGCGGCATCCACACCGACAAGAACCCCCAGGTGCTGATGCTGGTGAACGGCGTGCCGATCACGCAGCTGCACTTCGGGGATCGCGGCGGACGCAGCAGCTTTCCGGTGCGCGACATCGCGCGCGTCGAGGTGATCCGCGGACCCGGCTCGGCGGTCTACGGCGCAGATGCGCTGGCCGGCGTGATCAACGTGATCACCAAGACGGCGGAACAGATCGACGGCACCGAGCTCGGCGCGCGCGCAGCCTCCTTCGACACCACGGAAGGCTGGTTGCTCAACGGCACGCAGTGGGGGGAATTGAAGGTCGCGTTCTCGGTGCAGGCGCTGGATACCGACGGCGACGATTCGCGGCGCGTCGGAGCCGACGCGCAGACGGTCTTCGACCAGGCGGTGGCGCCCTTCTTCCCCGCGACCTCCCTGGCCCCCGGAGCGCTGGAGACCCGCAGCAAGGAGGCGGTGGACACCCGCATCGACCTGCAATACGAGAAGCTCCAGTTCCGGGCGTGGAACGCTCGCGCCGACGAGGTCGGGGTGGGGCCCGGGATCGCGCTCGCGCTCGACCCCAGCGGCGGCGCCAGCTACGACAATTACCTGTTCGACCTCGGCTACAACGACGCCGACCTGCTGCCGGACAGCGTCGTCGAGCTGCACGCCTCGTACATGGACGTGGACGTGCAGACCAAGCAGCGGCTGTTCCCCGCCGGCACCGTCTTGCCGATCGGGCCGGACGGCAACATCAACCTGTCGCAGTTCGCGCTGATGCAGTTCACGGACGGCTACCGCGGCAACCCGGAGTTCTACGAGCAGCATGCCCGCTTCGAGGGCATCGTCACCTACAACGGCTTCGCCGGGCACAGCCTGCGCGTGGCGGCCGGATACACGACGCAGGAGGAATCGGCCGAGGAGCGCAAGAACTACGGCCCCAGCGTGCTGGACCTGGAAAGCCGCTCCTGCCACGCATTCCTCTGCTTCGTGGACGGCACGCTCACCGACGTGAGCAATACACCCTATGTATTCATCGAAGACCAGGACCGCGACGTGTGGTACGCATCGCTGCAGGACCAGTGGCAGATCGCCAACGACTGGAACCTCACGGCCGGCGTGCGCTACGACGACTACTCGGACTTCGGCACGACCGTGAACCCGCGCGTCGCGCTGGTCTGGGATGCCAGCACCGACCTGACCACCAAGCTGCTCTATGGGCGCAGCTTCCGGGCGCCTTCCTTCGCCGAACTGTTCGCGATCAACAACCCGGTGGCGCTCGGCAACCCCGGCCTCGACCCCGAAACCGCGAACACCTACGAGCTCGCCCTGGACTACCGTGCGAGCTTCGACCTGCGTTTCGGCTTCAACGTCTTCTACTACGACGTCGAGGACCTGATCAGCTTCGCCAGCACCGCAGGGGGCGCCCAGGTTGCGCGCAACGTGGGGCAGCAGCAGGGTCATGGTTTCGAGTTCGAGACCGAGTGGAAGCCCCTCGACAGCCTGCGCGTCGTCGCCAACTACGCCTGGCAGAACGCCGAGGACAAGGAGCTCGACGAGGACGCGGCGCGCGCCCCCGAGCAGCAGGCCTACCTGCGAGCGCACTGGACGCTGGCGCACAACTGGTCGGTGACCGGCGAATTCAAGTGGATTGCCGACCGCAACCGCGAGCCCTTCGACCCGCGCGACGCCATCGACGACTACACGATCGCGAACCTGAACCTCGAGAAGCAGAACCTGTTCGAACACCTCGACGTCGGCCTGCGCGTGCGCAACCTCTTCGACGAGAATGCCAGCGAACCTTCGCCCTACGAGGCGGTGCCCGCGGGCTCCCTGATGCCGGACGATTTCCCGCTCGAGGAACGCAGCCTGCACCTGACCGCACGCTTACGGTTCTGAGCCGGCAGGGCGGTAATTCATGGAAGAAAGTCGCAACACGCAGTTCGCGCAGCGCATCCGCACCCGCATCTGGGAGGAATTGCCGGACGCGCGCAACCCCTGGCTCGCCACCGATGCTCGCTGCCACGGCTATGCACATTCGGAGATGGTCGGGCGGCTCGACTACGCACAGACGCTGTTCCTGCTGCTGCGCGGCGAACTGCCCGACGCGCAGCAGCGCGAACTGCTCTGCCGCTTCCTGGTGGCCTTCTGCAATCCGGGGCCGCGCCATGGCGCGACGCGCGCCGCGATGAACGCCGCCGCCTCGGGAACGCGCACCCAGCATCTCGGCGCGATCGGCCTCGCGTTGCTCGGCGGCGAGCACCTCGGCAGCACCGAGGTCGAACGCGCCGCGGCGTTCCTCTCGCGCCACCGCGAAGCGGATCCCGCTGCGCTGGCCGCAACGCTGATTGCCGCCGAAGCCGAGGCGCCACACGCGGCGGATCGCCGGATCGCGCCCGGTTTCGGCACCCTGTTCGGCGGCATCGACCCGCAGGCCGGCTCGCTCGCGGCGCTGCTCGGTGCGGCTCCCGGCTCGTGGCCGGTGCTGGCCTGGGGCGAGCGCTTCGCGGCGTGTGTGCACGAGGCCGGTTGCGGCTGGCTCGCGCCCGGCGTGGCCGCGGCCGCGTGCATCGATCTCGGTTTCGCGCCACGCGCCGCAGGCGCGCTGTACCAGATCGCCGCTCTCCCCGGTCTGCTGGCGCACGGACTGGAAATGGGCCGACAGGGCCTGCAGGCCATGCCATTCGTTCCGGACCAGAATTACGAGTTCCTGGACCCGCGCGACGGCGTGACGGCGCGAGGCCCCGCCCAATGAATGCGCCGACGATCTGGGAGACGCGACGCCATCGCGTCGTGACGCGCAAGGGCGGCTGGCGGATCGGCGAGGGTGTGCGCGTCGGCGCCTATTCGCTGCTCGACGACATGGTCGGCAGGCACACCTTTTTCGAGCTGCTGTTTCTGGAGGTGACCGACCGCATGCCCTCGCCAGAGCTGGCGCGGTGGATCGAGGCCTGCTTCCTGTGCCTGTCCTTCCCCGACCCGCGCATCTGGTGCAACCAGATCGGCGCCCTCGCGGGCACGATGCGCTGCGCGCCGGGCGCGGCGGTGAGCGCGGGCACGCTCGCCAGCGACTCGGGGATGTATGGCCCGGGCGCCGCACGCAGCGCCTGCGAGTTCATCGACGAGGTGACCCGGGAGGTCCGCACCGGCGAGAGCATCGAGTCGATCGTCGCACGGCGCACCACGCGCAGCGGTCGCCTGCGGGCGCCGGGCTATTCGCGCCCCGTCGCGAGCGGCGACGACCGCGTCGGCGCGCTGTGCCGCTTCGCGACGGAGCTCGGAATCCCCGACGGCGAGCACCTCGGCGTGGCGTGGCGTCTGGACGCCCACCTGCGCACGCACGGCACCGATTCGCTGAACATGCTGGGCTACGTTGCAGCGTTCGTGCTCGACAACGGTATCAGCACAGAGGAGAGCTACCGGTTGTTCACGCTCATCGTGAACGCCGGCATCCACGCCTGCTACAGCGAGGCGGTCGACGAGCCGGCCGGCACATTCCTGCCGCTGCGAGTCGACGACGTCGAATATACCGGCGAGCCGCCCCGTGCACTGGCGCGGGGCGACAACACATGAGGCGCCGCGCGTTTGTCCGCCGTTCGCTCGGCGTGCTCTGCGCGGCGGCGCTGGCCTCGGCCCTGCCCACCGTGCCGGCGCTCGGCGCCGGCAGCACCGCGGCCCGTGTCGCCGTGGTTTATCCGCAGGTCCGCGACCCCTACCGCGCGGTTTTCCGCGCCATCGTCGACGGCATCAACGCCGAGACGACGCAGGGCGCCGAGGTGTTCGAGATCGCGCCCGAGGAGACCATCGAAGCGGTCACCGCGCGCCTCGCCGAGCGGCAGCTCGACGCCGTGGTGCTGCTCGGCAAGCGCGGCCTCGACCTCAGCAACCACATCGAAAGTCCCGAGCGGCGGGTCGTGGGCGCGGTATTCGCCAAGCCCGGCGACATCGCCGCGGGCGTGAGCGCGACCTCGCTCGCGCCCGCACCACGGATGCTGTTCACGAAGCTGCGCGAGCTCGCACCGGCCGTGAAGCGCATCCACGTGATCTACGGTGCCGACGAAAACGACTGGCTGATCGAGCTGGCGCGCGGCGACGCGGCGAAGCTCGGTTATGAGCTGGTGCCGCTGCGCAAGGAGAGCATCCGCGAGGGCGCGAGCGCCTACCGCGAGCTGCTGAAGCAGGTCGAGTCGCCGCAGGACGCGATCTGGCTGTTGCAGGCCTCGCCCTTCCTCGACGAGAACTCGGTGCTGCAAATGGTGCTGCGCGCGGCCTGGGACCGCAACCTGGTGGTGTTCTCCAGCAACCCGTCGCACGTGCCCAAGGGCGCGCTGTTCGCGCTGTTTCCCGACAACAACGCCATGGGCCGGCACCTCGCGCAACAGCTGCTCGGGCCCGCGTCGCCCTCGGCAAGGCTGCTGCCGCTCGAGCAGCTGGACACCGCGATAAACATCCGCACGGCCGACCACCTCGGCCTCGGGTTGAGCGCGGGCGACGCCCGTTTCGACATGGTATTCCCGAACCGCTAGGTTCCGGACCAGAGCACGCGCCCATGCCAAGAACAGCAAAACTGATCCGCTCGATGAGCCTGCAGCAGCTCATCGGCATCAGCTTCACCGCCTGCGTGCTGCTGCTCGCGGTCGCCTCGAGCCTCGTGATATCCAAGCAGTCGGGCGACACGGTGCAGCGCCGCCTGCAGGACGAGGGCATGCGCCTGGTGGAATCGCTGGCGCAACAGAGCACGCTCGCCCTGCTGTACGAGGACGCGGGCTCGGCGGCGGAAGTGGTCAAGAGCTTCCTGAACTTCCCTGACGTCTACGGCATCGAGCTGGTATACGCCGACGGCAAGCGGCTCTACGCCAGCGAGTCGCTGCGCGAGGCACGCGCGCGGGCATTCGCCGCCCCGACGCATCCCGCGCTGATCGCACAGGACAGCAGCGACTGGACTTTCGCCGCGCCGGTGTTCTCGGGAAAGGCCGACAGCGAATCGCCGTTCGCGGCCAGCGCCAGCGATACGCCGGAGATGATCGGCAGCGTGCGCCTGGTGATGTCGCGCCAGACGCTCTCGAGCATGCAGGCCGAGATCGTCCGCGCGAGCCTGCTGGTCGCGGTGGTGCTCTCGGCACTGCTCCTGATGGTATTGCTCGGCATCACCTCGCGCCTCACCGTGCCGATGCGTACCCTCTCCGCGACGATGCGCCGCGCGCAGGACGGCGAGACGGACGCACGCGCCGCGCTGGAGGGCACGCGCGAGATCGTGCACATGCAGCAGGCATTCAACACGATGATGGAAGTGCTGCGCAGCCGCGAGGAGGCGATCGCCGACGCGCGCGACCAGGCGCTGGCGCAGGAACGCGTGGCGCAGGAAGCGCGCGACGAGGCCCTCGAGCAGAAGAGCCTCGCGCAGGAGGCGCGCGACCAGGCGCTGGAGCAGGGCAAGGCGCTGAAGATCGCGCGCGACCAGGCGCTGGAATCGGCGCGCGCCAAGGGCGA
Source organism: Gammaproteobacteria bacterium (assembly GCA_016718385.1). Lineage (GTDB taxonomy): Bacteria > Pseudomonadota > Gammaproteobacteria > Pseudomonadales > UBA5518 > UBA5518. Next base: position 203,925 of record JADKDK010000001.1, on the reverse strand, counting down.
GTTCGCCGCCACCGTGAGCCACGAGCTGCGCACGCCGCTGAACGGCCTGCTCGGCATGCTCGACCTGATCGCCGACATGGACCTCAGCAACAAGCAGCTCGACTACGTGCAGACCGCGCGCAGCTCGGCCGACATGCTGCTGAACCTGATCAACGACATCCTCGCCTTCTCCAAGATCGACGCCGGCAAGACCACGCTGGAAGTCGTCGAGTTCGATCTGCGCGACAAGCTCGAGGAAGTCCTCGCGCTGGTCACCCCGCAGGCGCAGAACAAGGACCTCGAGCTCGCCTATGTCATCGACGGCAACATTCCGCCGAGCGTGCTGGGCGACGTGCACCACCTCGGGCAGGTGCTGCTGAACCTGCTCGGCAACGCGATCAAGTTCACCGAGACCGGATCGATCGGCGCCGTGGTGACGCTGGTCGAGGAAGACGGCGTGCACCTGAGGTTGCGCTTCGAGGTCAGCGACACCGGCGTGGGCATAGACCCCGCGGTGCAGAAGCAGATCTTCGAGGCCTTCTCGCAGGCCGACAGCTCCACCACGCGCCGCTACGGCGGCACCGGCCTGGGGCTGGCGATCTGCCGCGAACTGGTGCACCTGATGGGTGGCGAGATCTCCGTCGACAGCATGCCCGGCAAGGGCAGCCGCTTCCATTTCGATCTGCCCTTCATCCGTTCACGCCAGGGCAGCTCACAGGCGCGCGCGCTGTTGCCGCTCACGCGCGAGGCCAGCGTACTGCTCTGCGACGACAACCCGCTGGTGCAGCGCTCGATGGCCAGCATGCTGGCGGGCGAGCGCGTGCAGCTCACGACGGTAGACTCCATCGCGGGGGCAACTGCTGCCCTGGCGGGCGCGTCCGCGCGCTTCGACGTCGCGATCATCGACGAACGCATGGTCGACCCTGCAGCCCAGCCGTTCATCGACGCCCTCGGGCGTGGCGCGCAGAACGTGGTGCGCCTGGGCGTGCGTCCGCGCGCCGACGGCTACTGGCTGCCGCGGCTGCCGATCGCGCAGGCGCTCGGCAAGCCGCTGCGCCGCTCCACGGTGCTCGACTGCCTGCGCGCCCTGCTCGCCAACCAGGCGCCGGCACCTCGCACCGTGCCGCGCGCCGAGGGTGCCCGGACGCGCGATACCTTCCGCAACAGCCGCGTGCTCGTGGTCGAGGACAACCGCGCGAACCAGGAAGTGGCCATCGGCATGCTGCAACGCCTGGGCTGCGAGATCGCGATCGCCAACGACGGCATAGAGGCACTCGAGCGCCTGGAGCAGCAGGAATACGAACTGGTGCTGATGGACTGCCACATGCCGCGCATGGACGGCTTCGAGGCCACGCGCCGCATCCGCGAGATGAACGCGCCGTTCAGCAACGTGACCATCGTGGCGATGACCGCCAACGTGCAGAAGAGCGCGATGGACCATTGCCACGCCGTGGGCATGAACGACTACCTGTCCAAGCCGATCAAGCTCGGCGTGCTGCGCGACATGCTGAACCGCTGGCTTGCCGCCGACGAGGAATCGCCGCTCGCCGACGACGGCGCGGCGGCCCGCGCCGGCGCCGCGAACGTGGTGATCGACAAGGCCTATCTCGCGGAGCTTCGCGAGCAGATCGGCCCCGCGGTGGACCGCGTCACCACGGCCTTCCTGGAGGATCTGCCCGGCTACATCGCACAGCTGCGCGAGGCCAGCGCCGCACAGGACATGCCGGAGATCGTGCGCCTCGCCCATACGCTGAAGGGCGCGGCGACCAACACCGGCGCGAACCGCCTGGCGCACAAGGCGCAGCAGCTCGAGCAGGAGGCGCGCAGCGGCACGCGCAGCGCCTGCGAGAACCTGGTCTCGGCACTGGTCTACGAATCGAACCTGGTGCGCCACGTGCTCGAGGGCGGCACCGCCCGCGGTGACGACAGCGCGCCCGTGCCCCTCGAGCGGCGCCGGCAGCAGGAGCGCCTGTTCCGCATCCTGGTGGTCGATGACGACCGCGGCGCGCGGTTCGCGCTGCGCGAGACCCTGCTCGGCGAAGGCTACGAGGTCGTCGATGCGGGCAACGGCCAGCAGGCGGTGCAGATCTGCCGCCAGCAGGCCCCGGACCTGGTGATCCTCGACGGCGTGATGCCGGTGATGGACGGCTTCCAGTCCTGCGAGGTGATCCGCAGCCTGCCCGAATGCGCCTCGATCCCCATCCTCATCGTCACGGGCTTGAACGATGACGCCTCCGTGGACAAGGCGTTCAGCGTGGGCGCCACCGACTACATCAGCAAGCCGATCAACTACGCCGTGCTGCGCCGGCGCATCGACCACATGCTGCAGGTGCACAGCGCGGAGAAGCGTGTGCACCAGCTCGCCTACATCGACTCCCTCACCGGTCGCCCGAATCGCACCAAGCTCAACGAGCACATGGATGCGCTGTTCTCCGACACCTCGCGCAAGGACAAGCAGTTCGCGCTGCTCTTCCTGGACCTCGACAACTTCAAGCTGGTGAACGACACGCTGGGCCACGAGGCCGGCGACCTGCTGCTGAAGTACGTCTCCGAGCGCCTCACCGGCTGCGTGCGCAAGGGCGATCTGGTCGCACGCTTTGGCGGCGACGAATTCTGCATCGTGCTCGACGGCGTGCGCTCCTACGAGATGGTGCGCAACATCGCCGAGAAGATCCACGACCACCTCAAGCGGCCTTTCGTGTTCCTCGGTCGCGAGATGCTGCTCAGCATGAGTATCGGCATCGCGGTGTATCCCGAGCACGGCCAGGACGCGGTGTCGCTGCTGAAGGCGGCCGACATGGCGATGTACGACGCGAAGAAATCGCAGAAGGGATTCGGCTTCTACGAGTCGCACCTGGAGTCGGACAACCTCGAACGTCTGGAGCTGGAGAACGACCTGCGCAACGCCATCGCGCGCGACGAGCTGCTGCTCTATTACCAGCCGCAGGAGGATCTCTCGACCGGGCAGATTTTCGGGCTGGAGGCGCTGATCCGCTGGCAGCATCCGCGGCGCGGGCTGGTGAGCCCGGCGGAGTTCATCCATCTCGCCGAGGAGACGGGTCTGATCAACGACATCGGCCTCTGGGTGCTGTGCACGATATGCGAGCAGATCAACGCCTGGATCGACCGCGGCTTCGCCGCGCCGCGGGTGGCGATCAACCTCTCGGCGCGCCAGCTCGCCAACCCGAACCTGGCCACGACCTTCCGCGAGGTCATCAGCGATTCGCGCCTGCCCGCCGACCTGATCGAGTTCGAGATCACCGAGAGCACCATCATGGAGCGCCCGGACGAGATGATCGACATGCTGAAGGAGCTCAAGGCGATGGGCACGCGCCTTGCCGTCGATGACTTCGGCACCGGCTACTCCTCGCTCAGCTACCTGAAGCGCTTCCCGCTCGACTACATCAAGATCGACCGCGCCTTCATCTCGGACGTCATGAGCAACCGCATCGATGCCGACATCGTGCGCACGATCATCGCGCTGGCGCAGGCGCTGGAAGTGAAGGTGATCGCCGAGGGCGTGGAAACCGCGCAGCAGCGGCAGTTCCTCAAGGAACATCACTGCCACTACGCGCAGGGCTACCTGCTCAGCAAGCCGGTGCCCGCGGCCGAGATCGAGCGGCGCTTCCTCAAGCGCGCCGACGCCTCCAACCTGGTGCCTTTCCCCAAGAGCTCATAGCCACGTCACGCCCCTGCCGGCCCCATCACCAGCGCGGCGTTGTCGACCATGATCTCGGCGCCGTTGACGGCACGCGACTCGTCACTGGCAAGGAACAGCACCACGTTCGCGATGTCCTCGGGCTCGCAGAAGCGCGTGCTGTGCTGCGCGATCGCCTCGATCTCGGCGCGGCTCGCATCGTCCCTGCCCGGTCGCGACCTTCACCACCATCGGCGTCTTCACGCCGTCGGGGTGCACGGAGTTGCAACGCACACCGTTCTTCTTCTGGCGGCACTGCACCGCCACCGACTTGGTCAGCCCGCTCACCCCGGCCTTGCTGGCGCCGTAGGCCGCGGCGAACGGCTGGCCCAGCATCGCCGCGATCGAGGATATGTTGACGATCGAGCCGCCGCCCGCGCGCTCGATCGCCGGCAGCGCGTGCTTGCAACCGAGGAACACCCCGTCGAGGTTCACGGCGTTGACGCGCCGCCAGTCCGTGTAGGAGGCTTTGTCCACGCTGCCGAGCAGGATCAGGCCGGCGTTGTTGACCAGCACGTCGAGGCGCCCGAAGCGCTCCTCGGCCGTCGCCACCACGCGGGTCCAGTCCTCCTCGCTGGCGACGTCATGGCTCAGGAACAGCGCCTCGGTGCCCAGCGAGGCGGCGAATTCCTGCCCGCCGCGATCGCTCACGTCGGTGAGCACCAGCCTGGCGCCCTCGCGCGCGAACAGCACCGCATCCGCGCGACCGATGCCGCCCAGCGCCCCGGTGATGATGGCAACCTTGCCTTGCAGCCTTCCCATGTAAACCCCTCCTGCGAATGATGACAATGAACCGGCGCGCAGCATAGCCGATCCGCCCGGACCTGCGCAGGCCGGCACCACTTCGGCTATCTTGCGTAGAGCGTCACACCCGCGCTCCGGGTGCCGCCGGACGGGAATGACCGGCGCCCCCGGACGCAACAGGTGCTCGCAGGGCGCAAACGGGATTTGAAAACAGAACCAGGACATGAGCATGCCCGAGAACGATCTGCCCTCCACGCCGCCGGGGCACCACGAGGCCTCGCGCTCCAAGCTCGAGGAGATGCGGCTCAACGGCCGGCTGCCCAGCCCCAAAGGGGTGGCACTGGCCATCATGCAAGCCTGCAGCGATGAGAACAGCACCCTGGAGGACATCGCGCGCATCGTCGCCACCGACCCCGTGCTGACCGCTCGCCTGTTGCGGCAGGCCAACTCGGCCGGCGTCGGCGGGCTGCGCCCCGTGGCCGCGATCCCCGAAGCCGTGAAGCGCCTGGGGCTCGGCGCCGTGCGCCAGCTCGCGATGGGCTTTTCGCTGGTCGACCAGTACCACGCGGGACCCTGCACCAGCTTCGATTACCAGCGCTTCTGGTCGCATTCGCTGCTGATGGGCGTAGCCCTGCAGACGTTGGGCTCCATGGTGCGTGTCGCCTCGCCCGACGAACTCTTCGCCTGCGGACTGATGGCGCGCATCGGCTGCCTCACCCTCGCGACCATCCATCCCGTGGAGTACGCGGAACTGCTCGAGGGTTGCCGGGACGACGCCGAACTGGCCGCGCGGGAACGCGAGCGCCTGGAGGCCGATCACAACGATGTCACGGTCGCGATATTCGACAGCTGCGGCATTCCCAGGTCGCTGGCGGAACCGGTGTTCTACCACGAGGCGCCGGAGAGCTCGAGCTTCTCGGACGGATCGCGTCCACACCAGCTCGCGCACCTCTTCTACCACGCCAAGCGCGTGGCCGACATGGGACTCGCGCCGGAGGGCGAGCGCAGCGGCATCATCGCCGAGCTGATGCTGCTCGGCGGCAAGCTGGGCCTGGACGCCGACGGCCTGGGCAGCGTGGTCGACCGGATCATCGGCGAGTGGCAGCAGTGGGCACAATTGCTCAAGGTGCCCGCGCACGCGCTGCCGCCGTTTGCCGCCATGGCCGAAGCGCCGGCGCCCAGGGCCGAGGATCATCAGGACGACCAGCCCCCGCTGCACGTGCTGGTGGCGGGCAGCGACACCACCGGGCGCGCCGAGGTGGTGGCCATGCTCGCCGCCCTGCCGCGCTGCACGGTCAACTCGGCTGCCAACGGCCGCGAGGCGCTTGCCCTGGCGCTGGAAGTGATGCCCCAGATCGTGGTCAGCGACCGGCGCATGCCGGATGTGGACGGCATCGCTTTCTGCCAGGCCCTGCGCGCCACCGACTGGGGCCAGTCGATGTACGTCATCATGCTGACGGACACCGACGCGGAAGACGAGGTCGTGCAGGCATTCGAGGCGGGTGTCGACGACTGCATCGCCAAGCCCGTCAACGAGCGCGCGCTGCGCGCGCGCCTGCGTGCCGCGCTGCATTACGTGCACCTGCTGGGAGCCTGGGAGCGCGACCGCTCGCAGCTCAAGCAGTTTGCCTCGGAACTGGCCATCAGCAACCGCAAGCTGGAACAGTATGCGCTGACCGATCTGCTGACCGGTCTGCCCAACCGCCGCGCGGGCATGGACGTGCTGGGCCAGGCCTGGGCGGCATCGCAGCGCTCCGGACAGGCACTGGCGGTGATGATGATGGATATCGATCATTTCAAGAGCGTGAACGACACCCACGGTCACGCGGTGGGCGACAAGGTGCTGGTGGAAGTCGGGCGGCTGATGCGGGACTCGCTGCGCAAGGGCGATCACGTCTGCCGGATGGGTGGCGAGGAGTTCCTGGTGATCAACCAGGGCGGCGAACTCGCCGCGACGCTGCAATTCGCCGAGCGCCTGAGGCAGAAGATCCGCGCGGCGCGCATCCGCATCGGTGACGTGGAACTGGGCACCACCATCAGCATCGGGGTGGCATGCAGGGAGAAGGGCATGGCCGACCCGGGCAACCTGATCGTGGCTGCCGACCAGGCCCTCTACGCCGCCAAGCGCGGCGGACGCGATCGCACCTGCTGCAATTCGGGCGGGCGGCTGCAATGCCGCTGAGCGCGAGACGACACGGACCGGGGCCCCTCGCGCCGGCGCCGGGCTGCGGGCCGGACTGCCGGCGCCGCCGCAGACCGCTAGACTAGCGCGATGCCGTACACGAACTCCGCCGCCGAATACGATGCGCTGCTCGGCTCGCTCTACCAGGGCGCGCTGGAGCCCACACCGTGGCACAGCTTTCTGCCCCGCCTGCTCGGCGCGCTGGATGCGATGGTGGTGTCGCTGACGCTGCGGCCGCCGCGCTCCGGCGACAGCGGGCTGATCCTCAATTACCTGCGCCCCTACACCACCGCGGACGGCCACAGTTTCAGCAAGGCCGACCCGCGCGACTGGCCGTCCACGGCGTATCGCGAGCAGTTCTTCGCGCTGGATCCCTTCATCGATCTGCCGCCGCTCACGGTCGTGAGCCTGCAGGAGCTCATTCCGCTGGAGGCGCTGCGCGAATCGGAATACTACCGCCAGTTCCTGGAGCCCGCCGGAATCCTCTACATCCTCGGCGCCGACGCGCGCGAGCCGCGCGGCATGGAGGCGCGGCTACGCGTTTCGCGCGGACCCGACGATGCCCCGTTCAGCGCAGACGACCAGCGCCTGCTCGAACGCCTGCTGCCGCACCTGGCGCGCGCGCTCGAGATCAACGCACGGCTGGCGCGCACCGAATCCGAGCGCGCGGTCTACGAGGGCGCGGTGGACCAGCTCGCGGTGGGCACCATCATCCTCGACGGACACGGCCGGGTGCTGAACAGCAACCGCGTGGCGGGCGAGCTGCTCGCGCTGGACGATGGCATGCGCGTGGCCGACGCCGAGCTGCGCTTCACGGACCCGGCAGTCGGCAGGCAGTTGCAGCAGGTGATCGCCAAGGTGCTGGATGCGCACCAGCGCGGCGCGGCGGCGGTGGTCGAGGCGCTGCGCGTGCGCCGCCCCTCGGGCAAGGGCGACTTCGGGCTGGTGATCCGCCCCGTGCCGCGCTCGGCGTGGTCCGAGGGCCAGTCGAGCCCCACCGTCGCGGTGTTCCTCAGCGCGCCCGAGGTGCAGTCGCAAACCTCGGAGCTGGTGATCAAGCAGCTGTTCGATTTCACGCCGGCCGAATCTCGCCTGGCGCTGCGCCTGGCCGGCGGGCAATCACTGGCCGAGGCCTGCGAGGAGCTCTGCATCTCGCAGCACACCGCGCGCGCGCAACTCAAGACCATCTTCGCGAAATCCGGCGTCACCCGGCAGGCCGAGCTGGTCCGCCTGATCCTGCGCAGCGTCGCGACGCTGGCCTGATCGCCTGTGGGTCGGGCACCTGTAGGTCGCCATTCATGGCGACAGCAGCATCCGGCAAGGCACATGTCGGCATGAATGCCGACTCACAGCTCAGCGGAATACCTTGATCCACTCCCCGGGCTGCGGCTCCCCACGCGGGTAATAGCCGTTCACGAGGCGCAGATGCGCCTCGGCGTGATCCTTCAGCGGACTGGCCTCGGCCAGCTTCGCGAAACTCATGCCGGGTTCGGCGCGGATGTAATGCAGGTTGATGCCGAGCACCGCATCGCGGTCGGCACCGCTCATGGGGCGGAAGCTGCGGATCGCGGACAGGAACATGGTGTCGTAGAAGGCGGCCAGCGACGGGTTCGCCGTGCGGCCCTCGAACACGTAGGCATAGGGTCCGAAATACAGCACCGCTATGCGCCGCGCCGGCGCGCCGGCGGCGCCCGGATACAGCGCCGTGTAGCCCTTGACGTCCCCGTCCGCGATCTCCTCGCCGCCCTTGGCACCCTGCAGGCTCAGCATGCCGGAGGCAAACTCAGCCGGCGTCATCTCGGGCAGCGCGCGCTTCACCGACATCTGCAGCATCGTGTTGTCGCGCTCGGGGCCCGCGAGCACCGTGCTGGCGCGGTTGACGACCTTCCACCCGGTGGGGAACGCCAGCGTGAAACCCATCTTGCCGTTGTAGTAGCGGTTGTCGATCACGGCCGCGGCGCGCGGCTGCTCGCTGAATTTCATCCCCTCGGTGACGCGTCGGAACTCGTCGGCATCGATTGCGCGCTGCGCACCGGGACTCATCTCGCCGGCGGCAGCGATCACTTCCTTCAGGCGTTCGTCGTTGCGCGGGTGCGTGGAGAACACGCCGTGGTAGACCGCGGGCTTGCGACCGGCCTCCTTCGCCCGCGACCGCGCGAAGCTCTCCTGCTCCTTCAGCGCGCCGAGCACCTCGATCATCGCCAGCGGATCGTAGCCGTTGCGGTGCATGAACTTCGCGCCCTCGCGGTCGGCCTCGAGCTCCATGTCGCGACCGTAGCCACGCACCATCGCGGTACCCGCGCTGGAGGCCGCGTCCTGCGCCACACCACCGACCGCGCCGCTGCCGGTGCCGATCGCCGCCAGCACGCCGAGCGCGAGCGAGGCCACCGAGCTGGTCTTGGCCATCACGTCCTGGCGCGAGGCGTGGCGCTCGGTGATGTGGGCGATCTCGTGCGCCAGCACGGCGGCGAGCTCGGCCTCGGACTGCAGGTAGGCGAGCAGGCCGCGGTTGATGTAGACGTAGCCGCCCGGGGTCGCGAAGGCGTTGATGTCCGGACTGTCGAGCACGGTAAAGGTGTATTCCAGGCCGGGCCGGTCGCTGTCGCGCGCCAGTTGCTGGCCGATGCGCCCGACGTAGTCGGCGACCGCCGCGTTGGCGTACACCGGCATCTTCGCGAGGATCTCCTGATGCATCTCGCGGCCGATCTCGAGCTCCTTCTTCTCGGACATCGCCATGCCGGCACCCGGCGCCAGCCACAGCAGCGCCAGCGCGGCAATGCAGAAGCGGCGCAGGCTCATGCGGGCGAGAAGAGCTTCTTCAACTGCGCGGACAGCCCGTCGCAGGCAGCGGCGCGCACGCGCGCGATGATCGGCACCGGCACGATCACGGCCGGCATGTAGGAGGTGCCCGCCGACTCGGTGCTTATGGTGGCGATGGATTGCGACAGGCGCAGATCCCACACGCTGGCCTCGTACTTCGACTCGTCGTCCCAGGTGCCAAAACCGATGCAGCCGGCGCCTCCGGGGCCCACGGCGCATGAAATCGAGCCCGCCTTGTCGACGGTTTCGGTGCGCCCGTCGACCCAGACGATGTAGCGCAGGTTCAGCTCGCGCATGCGCGTGGCGAAGGCCGGCATCTGCAGCAGCGCCTCGAAGCGCTTGAGGCTCATCGGCGCGGTGCGCGGCTCGAACCAGGGGTAGAAGCTGTTCATGAACTCGAGCTCGGGCACCACCGCGGCTCCGGTGGACGCGACACCGCGTCCCACACAGCGCACGAACTCGGGCTCGGTCTCGTACTCGCTGTTGTGGCGACGGCCCAGCACCACCACCTTCTCGCCGCTTCCCACGGCCGCGGATTCAACCCGGCTCTCGTCGATCCGGGTCGTGGTGCAGGCCGCACCGAGCGCCACGCACAACACCGCCGGCAGACAGCGCAGGCGTAAAACTGCAGTCCTCACGTGCGAGCCCCCCCGCTCTTGTGTCACGGCCCCATCATAAGACCGGAACGGGGGCCTTTGCCACGCGCCGGGGAGCCGGACCTGCGGGTCACGCGCCGGCCGCGATCGGTCAGAGCAGCTTCTCGATCGCCGCGCGCAGGGTCTTGTCGTCGGGCGCCGTGCCGCTCGGGAAGGCCGCCACGACCTTGCCCTCGCGGTCGACGAGGTACTTGTAAAAATTCCAGCCCGGCGCCTCGCTCTGGCGCGCCAGCTCGCGAAACAGCGGGTGCGCGTCCTCGCCGCGCACATGGACCTGCGCGTACATGTCGAAGGTGACGCCGTAGTTCACGTAGCACACCTTCGCCGTCTCGGCCTCGTCGGCGGCTTCCTGGCGGAAATCATCGCTGGAGAATCCGATCACGCGCAGCCCGCGCTCGCGATATTCCTGGTTCAGCGCCTCCAGCCCCTTGAACTGCCGCGTATAGCCGCAATGACTCGCGGTGTTCACGATCAGCAGCGGCTGGCCGGCGTAGCGCTCGCACAGGCTCACGGCCTCCTGCTTGCCGAGCGGACGCATCTGCTGGTCGAGCAGCGCGGGGCATTGCGCGAACGCCAGCACGGGCGCGAGCAGGGCGAAGGCAAACAGCAGTGCTTTCATGGTCGGAGTCTCCGGGCATTCGTTGCCGGATTCTACGCCACGCCGGCCGCGGCGGATCCGTGCGGCTCAGCCGCCGGGCAGCGCGCCGAAACGGAACGAGGACAGCGTGATGCCCCCCATCATGTCGCGCTGCTGCCAGGCGCAGACGCCCGCCTCGTCGCCGCCGGCGCCGGCAGCCACCATCAACGGCAGCAGGTGCTCCTCGCGCGGATGGGCGTAGCGCGCCGAGGGCGCCTCGGCCCAGCGTTCGAGCAGCGCTTCGCGCGCGGCGCCGGCCGCGCCGCAGAGCGCCTGCTGCAGCCAGGCATCGAAGGCGGCGGACGCCGCGATCGCGCGCGCATCCACGCCGGCCATGTTGTGGTAGCCGGAACCGCTGCCGATGATCAGCACGCCCTCGGCGCGCAACGGTGCCAGCGCGCGCCCCGCGGCGAGGTGCTGCGCCGGATCGAGGCCGAGCTTCAGCGACATCGCCAGCACCGGGATGTCGGCATCGGGATACATCACCGCCAGCGGCACGAACACGCCGTGGTCGAAACCGCGGCGCGTCTCGCCCGCCGTGCGGATGCCCGCGACGCCGAGCAACTCGTGCGCGCGCGCCGCCAGCTCCGGTGCGCCCGGCGCCGGATACTGCACGTTGTAGGTGTGCGGCGGGAAGCCGCCGTAGTCGTAGAGCATCCCGGGCCGCGCCGACTCCAGCAGCGTGAACTGCGGCGCCTCCCAGTGCGCCGAGATCACCAGCAGCGCGTGCGGCCGGCAGCCGAGCTCGCGCGGGATCGCCGCCAGCGCACGCTCGAGCGGCGCGTGCATCGCGCGCAACGCCCCGTCCATGTACACCCACGGCCCGCCGCCGTGGGCGATGTAGTAGCTGGGTAGCACCGGGTTACTCATCGCGCGCTCATCACATCTGGAACTTGTGCCCCCACAGGCTCGGCAGCGTGCTCACCGTGGGCGTGTAGCCTTCCCAGTCCATCTGCAAACCCTCGCAGCCGAACTCCATCGCGAAGCCGCCCGGGGTGGCCATGTAGAACGACAGCATGCGGTCATTGGTGTGGCGCCCGAGCGAGGACACCACCGGGATGCCGGCGGCATTGACGCGGTCCAGGCAATAGCCGACCTCGTCGACGTCGCTGACTTCGACCATCGCGTGCACGCAGCCCGAGGGGCTGTCGTTCGGGTCCTCGTACAGCGCGAGGCTGTGGTGGCGCGGGTTGTCGACGTGCATGAAGTGCAGGCCCTGGCCAGGATCCTTCGCGTCGGGCGAGAAATGGAAATGCATGTAGTCGGTGTCGGCGAAGCCCAGCACCTCGCGGTAGAAGCGGCGCGTCTCGGCGAGCTTCTTCGTGGGCAGCACGATGTGGCCCAGGCCCATGTTGCCGTTGAAGCCGGTCTCGAACTCCGCGATGCCCTGCGGCGAGATGAACTTCGCGTAGTCGAGATCAGCGCCGTGGTAGAGCTCGAGCGTCGCGCCCGCGGGATCCTGCAGCCGCGCCACGGCGCGCACGCGCCGCTGGCGCGCGATGTCGGCCCCGGGCAGTTCGAAGGCCACGCCGGCGGCACGCAGCTCCTCGAGTGCCGCGGTGAAGGCTTCCTCGCTCTCGAGCTCCCAGCCCGCGAACGCGAGGCGATCGCGCTCGCCGGGATACACCGCGAAGCGGTATGGGCGCGCGTCCATCTTCAGGTAAACATTGCCGTCGGCCGGCATCGTCGGGGCGATCTGCAGCCCCAGGATGTTCGTTCCGTAGTCGCGCCACTTGGACACGTCGGTGGTCTCGATCCACAGATAACCCAGGCTCTTGATCTTCATTGGCTCTCCTCGGCGATTGTCGGGTTGGTAGGTAAAGAAAGTGTTCTCAGTGCGCCGCGGCCGCGCCCGACCAGTCGATCAGCGCGAACTGCCAGGTGGCGAGTATCAGCAGGCCGAAGCCGATGCGGTACCACGCGAACGCGGCGTAGGAATGGCTGGATACGAACTTCAGCAGCGCGCGCACCGCGACCATCGCGAACACGAACGAGGTGACGAAGCCGACGGCGAACACCGGCAGGTCCGCGGCATGGAACAACTCGCGATACTTGTAGCCCGAGTATACCGCGGCCCCCACCATGGTCGGCATCGCGAGGAAGAACGAGAACTCGGTGGCCGCGCGCCGCGACAGCCCGAACAGCAGGCCGCCGATGATGGTCGCCCCCGAACGCGAGGTGCCGGGCACCAGCGCGAGGCACTGGGCGCAACCGACCTTCAGCGCGTGGTGCCAGTCCATCGCGTCCACCTCCTCGACGTCGACGGTGTGCTCGCGCCGCTCGGCCCAGAGCATCACCACGCCGCCGAGCACCAGCGCCACCGCCACTGCCAGCGGGTTGAACAGGTACTCATGGATCTGGTCCGCGAAGGCCACGCCCAGCACGGCCGCCGGCAGGAAGGCCAGCAGCAGGTTCACGGTGAAGCGCTGCGACCTGGGCTCGCGCGGCAGCGTGAGCACCACCTCGAGGATCTTCGCGCGGTATTCCCACACCACCGCGAGTATCGCGCCCAGCTGGATGATGATGTTGAACGCCTTGGCACGCTCGCCGCCGAATCCGATCAGGTCGGCCACGATGATCTGGTGTCCGGTGCTGGAGACCGGCAGGAACTCCGTGAGCCCCTCGACCACGCCGAGCAGCAGGGCCTGGATCAGCGGCCATGCATCCATCGCGGTCTCCTCAGCGCATGAAGGCCTGGCCGCCGTCGAGCGGCAGCGAATGACCCGTGATGTAGCGCGCATCGGGGCCGCACAGGAACACCACGGCGCGGCCGATGTCGGTTTCGCAGTCGCCCACGCGACCGAGCGGGATGGTGCGGAAGAAGGCCGCGGCCTCCTCGGGCCGCGAGGCAATCCAGCCGTCCATCGCCGGCGACATGGCCAGCGGCAGCACGCAATTGACGCGGATGCCGTCCGGGCCCCACTCGCAGGCGGCGGCGCGCGTCAGCGCGCGGATCGCTTCCTTGGCCGCGGCATAGGCGCCGTAGCCGATCGGGTCCCAGCGGATCGCCGACGAGGAGCCGAGGTTCACGATGCAGCCGCCATCGCGCAGGTATGGATAGCAGGCCTTCATGAAGCGCAGCGTCGCGAGCGGCCCGGAGTCCATGCCTTCCTGGTAGTGCTCCTCGGTGACATCGAGCAGGCGCCCCAGCGGCACCACCTGCGCGTTGTTGATCAGGATGTCGACCGTGCCCAGGGCCGCCACCGTCTGCTGCACGCAGCGCTCGATGTCGGCGGCGATCATCACGTCGCAGACGATCGGGACCGCGCGCCCGCCACGCCCTTCGATCTCGGCGCAGGTCTCGAGCAGCTTGCCCTCGGTGCGTCCCGCGACCGCGATCCGCGCGCCCTCGCCCGCCAGCGCGAGCGCGATGCCGCGTCCCACGCCCTGCCCGGCTCCGGTCACCAGCGCCACTTTTCCGTCCAGCATTCCCATGTCGGCTTCCTCAGTTGTTGTGTCTGTCGTGGTGTCGGGGAAATCTCAGGCCAGCGAGGCCACGCTCTTCAGGATCAACCGTACCAGCGCGGGCTGGCGGCTGATACCGGTCTTGTTGAACACCGAGCGCAGGTGCGCGCGCGCGGTGTTGCGCGTCATGCCGAGCTCGGCGGCCGCGTCATCGATATTCAGACCGTTGGCGAGCTGGATCGCGACCAGCGCTTCCGTCGGCGTGAAGCCGAAGAGCTTCACCAGCACCTGTACCGGCGCGTCCGAGCGCTCCTCGGGATCGCTGACGAAGACCGCGATGCCGGCTACGCCCTGCGATTCGTCCGTCGCCGGCAGCGGACGCAGCACCAGACCGAGGTCGGCCCGCCCGCTCGGGCGCGAGATGCGCAGCGCCTGCGCCAGTGCCGGTTGGCCCGCGCGCTGGCTCTCGGCGAGCTCGCCGAGGATGCGCCTGAGCTCGGCCGCTTCGCGCGGGTTCTGCACGCGCAGCACGCCCTCGGCGACCCACAGGCCGTCGCGGGCTGCGAGGATCCCGTCGGCGAGGGTGTTCGTGGCGCTCACCGCGCCCCTGGCGTCCAGTATCACCGTACCCACCGCGAGTTGCGAGATCGCGCCGGCATAGAGCGCGCGCTCGGACTCGACGCGATGCAGTCGCATGTAGATGCGCACGGCCCGCTCCAGATGCGGCAGCAGCAGCGTGCAGAGCTGGGTCTCGCGCTTGCCGAAGGGCCGGGCGCCCCTGGCGCGCGAGACCCGCAGTTGCGCCTCGACGATGCCATCGACCTCGACATCCGCGCCGAGGCTGTCGTGCATGCCGCCCGGCGCCATGCACAGCTTGTAGAGTTCGGTCTGCTCGAGCTCGGCGAGCGGGATGATCTCGTGCAGCGCCACCACCTTGCCCGGCGGCAGGGCGGCGAAGGGGTCGGCCATGAACAGGCCTTCGCGATAGAGCGCCAGGGCATCGCCGGAACCGCCCTCGGTGAGGATGAGTCCGGCGCCATCGGTATCGGCGGGGCGCAACACCAGCGTAGTCACCACAGCACCCATGGCGTGACGCAGCGCGCCGAGGAACCCCGACCACGGGCGCTCCTCGAGTGGGCCCTGGTAGACCAGGCCGACCAGATCGCTGAACGCGCTATCGGGCTTCATGCGTCGCGTCGCGCCCTGCGCTCGTCACGCAACGCCGCATCACGCACCACACCCGCCGGCCCGCCGCGCTGTCCTGGCGGCGGGCCGGCGGCGGGGAGGACGGCTGTCAGACCACACCGCGCGACATGTCGAGCGCGAGGTCCTCGATCATGTCCTCCTGGCCGCCCACCGTCTTGCGCCGGCCCAGCTCGACCAGGATGTCGCGCGAGCTGACACCGTATTTCTTTGCCGCGCGCTGCGCGAACAGCAGGAACGAGGAGTAGACGCCCGCGTAGCCGAGGATCAGCGAGTCGCGGTCGATGCGGATCACCCGGTCCATCATCGGCACGACGAGGTCTTCAGCCACGTCCATGATCTTGTACACGTCGATGCCGTGATCGACGCCCATGCGGTCGATCACCGCGACGAACACTTCCAGCGGCGTGTTGCCGGCGCCGGCGCCGAGGCCCGCCACCGAACCGTCGATGCGGTTGGCGCCCGCCTCGATCGCGGCCAGCGAGTTCGCGATGCCCATCGCCATGTTGTGGTGACCGTGGAAGCCGAGTTCGGTCTCGGGCTTGAGCTCGCGGCGCAGCAGCGCGATGCGCGCGGTCACGTCGTCGGGCAGCATGTACCCGGCAGAGTCGGTGCAGTAGATGCAGTTCGCACCGTAGCTCTCCATGAGCCTGGCCTGCGCCACCACTTCCTCCGGCCCGATCATGTGCGCCATCATCAGGAAGCCCACGGTGTCGAGCCCCAGCTCGCGGCCCATCCCGATGTGCTGCTCGGAGACGTCGGCCTCGGTGCAGTGCGTGGCCACGCGGATCGTGCCGATGCCGCAATCGCGCGCCATCTTCAGGTGATCCACCGTGCCGATGCCCGGCAGCAGCAGCGCCGAGACCTTGGCGCGCTTGACCACGCCCACCACCGCCTTGAGGTATTCCTCGTCGGTGTTGCACGGGAAGCCGTAGTTGATCGAACGTCCGCCGAGACCATCGCCGTGCGTGACCTCGATCAGAGGCATGCCCGCCTCGTCCAGACCGCGTGCGACCGCGCGCATCTCGTCCAGCGAAATCTGGTGCTGCTTGGCATGCATGCCGTCGCGCAGGCACATGTCGTGCAGCGTTACCTTCTTGCCCTTGAGATCCATGTTCCGTTCCTCTCCAATGCCCCGTAGGTCCGGATTCATCCGGACATTCCCCGTGGGTCCGGATTCATCCGGACATTCCATTTCCCATCCGGCTGAAGCCGGACCTACAGCACCAGGCGACCGTCGAGGATCTCCTCGGCGAACATCTCGGCGGTGCGCAGCGCTGCGGCGGTCATGATGTCCAGGTTGCCGGCGTACTTCGGCAGGAAATCACCCAGACCCGCCACTTCCATCCACACCGAGACGCGCTTGCCGTCGAAGACCGGACCGTTCTTCAGCGTGTAGCCGGGCACGTATTTCTGCACTTCCGCGACCATCTCGTGGATGGAGCGCGTGATCGCCGCCTCGTCCGGCTCGTCCTCGAGCAGGCAGTGGATGGTGTCGCGCATGATCAGCGGCGGCTCGGCCGGGTTGATCACGATGATCGCCTTGCCCTCGGCGGCGCCGCCGATCTTCTCGACCGCGCCCGCGGTGGTGCGCGTGAACTCGTCGATGTTCTTGCGCGTGCCGGGGCCCACGGACTTGGAGGCCACCGTCGCGACGATCTCGCCGTAGGCGACCTTCTGCACGCGCGAGACCGCGGCGACCATCGGGATCGTCGCCTGCCCGCCGCAGGTCACCATGTTCACGTTCATCTCGCGCTTGCCGACGTGATCCTTCAGGTTCACCGGCGGCACGCAGTACGGGCCGATGGCCGCCGGCGTCAGGTCGATCATCAGCGCGCCCTGCGAATTCACCTTGGCCGAGTTGGCCTTGTGCGCGTACGCGGAGGTCGCGTCGAAACAGATCTGCACGCCGTCGGCGCGCATCGTCGGCAACATGCCGTCGACGCCGTCGGAGGTGGTCTTGAGGCCCATCTCCTTCGCGCGCGCCAGGCCCGGCGACTGCGGCTCCACGCCCACCATCCACACCGGCTCGATCAGCGTCGAGCGCTTCGCCTTCATCAGCAGGTCGGTACCGATGTTGCCGGGGCCTATGATGGCTGCCTTGATCTTGTTACCCATGTATTCCTCGATATTCAAATTGTCCGGCTGAAGCCGGACCTACACGATAGCTGTCCGGCTGAAGCCGGACCCACGTCAGACGAAGCGGCAGCTGGCCGAACCGATGCCTTCGACTTCGCAACGCATCTCGTCGCCGGGGCCCACGGGCTCCAGCGGCACCACGGAACCCGAGAGGATGATGTCGCCGGCCTTGAACGGGATGTCGTAGCGCCCCAGGGTGTTGGCTAGCCACGCCACCGCGGTCAGCGGGTTGCCCTGCACCGCGGAGCCCAGCCCCTCGGACAGCGGCTTGCCGTTCTTGAACACGTTGACCTTCAGGTTCGGCAGGTCGTGCAGTCGCGGATCGACCTCGGCCTCGCCCAGCACGAACACGCCGCAGGAGGCGTTGTCGGCCACGGTGTCCTGGATGCGGATCTTCCAGTCGCGGATGCGCGAATCCACGATCTCGAAACACGGCATGATGCACGCGGTCGCCGCGAGCACGTCGGCCTCGGTGATGTTCGGGCCGACCAGGTCGCTCTTCAGGCGAAAGGCGATCTCGGCCTCCGCGCGCGGCGCGATCAGGTTGCCCGCGACCGGGATGGACGCGCCGTTCGGGTAATGCATGCGGTCGGTGAGGAAACCGAAATCGGGCTGGCGCACGTCGAGCATGTCCTGCACCGGTTTGGAGGTCACGCCGATCTTCTTGCCGACGACCTTTTCGCCGTCGGCGAGACGGCGCTCGAGAAAGCGCAGCGAAATGTAGTACGCATCGTCGATCGTGATCGCCGGCTCGCGTTCGGTCAGCGGCGCCAGCACCGCCTGCGCGCGCAGCGCCGCATAGAGTTCGTCGCCGAGGCGCTCGATGGTTGCCTTGTCCATGGAATCGTGGTCCTGTGTTGGCGCGCGGCTCAGCCGTGCGCCAGAAAATCGTGCGTCATGCGGTTGAACATGTCCTGGTGCTCCACCATCACCCAGTGGCCGCAGTTCGACACCAGCACGAGGCGGATGTCGGGCGTGTTCCTCGCGAGCTTCATGATGCCGGACTCGGGCATCATGCGCTCGTTCAGGCCCCAGAAGCCGAGCACCGGCGCCTTGATTTCCTGCAGGCGCTCCGTCAGTTCCGGCACCTTCATGGTCGCCATGACCTGGGAGTTCATCTTCTGCATGATCTCCATGCGCTCGGCGATCAGCGCGTCGGTGGCGTGACGCGGATCGTGCATCAGCGAACTGGCGAACAGGTCCTTCATGACCTCGGGCGTCACGGCCTGGCCCGAGGAGAACACCTGCCCCATCTTCTGCATGCCGGGCATCTGGAAATACTCTTCCTTGGCGTTCAGGCCGCCCGGCGCCATCAGCACCAGCTTCTCGGTCATCTGCGGGTAGTCGAGCGCGAACTGCAGCGCGATCGCGCCGCCGAGCGAGTTGCCGACCAGCGAGCATTTCGTGACGCCGGCCGCATCCAGCGTCTGGCGGATGCACTCGGTGAAGAACGACAGCGGGTACTCGACGTCGGCCGGCTTGTCCGAAAAGCCATAGCCGATGTGGTCGGGCACGATGCAGCGGTAGCCGCGCTCGACCAGCCAGGGGTAGTTGCCCTTGAAATTGCTGTGACCGCTGGCGCCCGGGCCGCTGCCGTGCAGGAACACCACTACCGGGCCCGCGCCCACGTCGAGGTAGTGCATGCGATAGCCATTGGCGCACTGGGCATATTTGCCCTGCGGCAGTACGGACATGGGAGCCTCCGCATCAGGTCTGCTGGTACGGCGGAGCCGGCTCGAAGCCACTCCGACGCGTCGCCGGGCATTCTACGAACAATCGAATTTTCTTGCAAAATTCTTTTGTTTGCGGTGCGGCGGGCCAGAATATCCGTACTATTCGTATTTTTCTCCGCCGATTTTTACGCAAATCCGCGCGATCGGGCACCGCCCGGCAGTCCGGTCGCGCACCGGTTGGGCACGACGAACGCCACGACCGGAAATTGCGGCGAGACCGCGCGGACGGCGCTCGCCACCACCGCGTCAGCGCTTTGCTTCGACGATGGAGCTCAGCCGCGGCGCAGCCTCCCCCTCCACCACCCTCCGATAACTCCCCAGCCCCCACCCGATCAACCCCGCCGCCAGCGGGTAGAACACCAGCGCGACGATCGCGAGCGACCAGCGCAGCGCCGCGTCATCGCCGAAGACGAAGTCCGTGAGCGCGGCCACCAGCGATCCACCGAATCCCAGGCCGAACAGGTTGGTGGCGAACAGCGCGATCGCGGTCACCTGGCCGCGCATGCGGCCCGGCGTGGCCAGCTGCAGCGCGGCCATCGCTACGCCGAAGTGCGAGTAGTGCAGGAAGATCACCACGGTGAACAGTGCCAGCGTCATGGCGCCCGAGGGCAGCAGCGGCGCGGCCACCGCCGGCACCGCGGCGAGCAGTGCGGCGTGCATTACCCAGCGCATGTTGGCGTCGCGGTGGCCGCGCCGCTGCAGCCACGCCGCGCAACCGGCCCCGGCGAAGGTGCCGAGCGTTCCGGCGATCATGTAAACGAGGCCGAGCGATGCACCGGCCTCGGACTTCGCCATGCCGTGACTGCGCGCGAGCATCTCGGGGTACCACGCAATGCTGCCGTAGCCGATCACCGACATCATCGAGATGCCGAGGATCAGCCCGCCGTAAAGGCGCCCTTCCCCGCGCAGGCGCGCGGTCACCGCCGCGAACGGAACCGGCTCGCCCGCCTCGCCTGCCAGGCGCTGGCGCGGCGGTTCGCGCACCAGCGCGAGCAGCGCGACCACGACGAAGCCGGCCAGCCCCACCGTGATGAACGTGGCCTGCCACGGCTGCACGTCCGCGAACAGCGCGATGTGCGACAGGTCGACGGTGCTGAAGAACTCGAAGAGGTAACCGCCCACCATGTACGAGGCGCCGGTGCCCAGCGTGATGCCCATCGCGAACACCGAGGTGGCCCAACGCAGGCGTTCGGGCGGGAAATAATCGCTCATCAGCGAGTAGGCCGCCGGCGACAGCGTGGCCTCGCCCACGCCCACGCCGACGCGCACCAGGAACAGGCTGCCGAAGCTGCGCGCGAAGCCGCACAGCGCCGTCATCACGCTCCAGAAGCTCACCCCCACGATGATGATCCAGCGCCGGCTGAAGCGGTCCGCGAGCCAGCCGATCGGCACGCCGAGCACGATGTAGAAGAGCGTGAAGGCCCAGCCGTGCAGCAGGCTGAACTGGAAGTCGCTGATCTCGAACTGCTGGCGGATGGGCGCCACCAGGATCGCCAGCACGTTGCGGTCGATGAAGGACAGGATGTAGGCGGCCAGCAGCACGCCGAGCATGTAGTTGGCGTGCCGTGACGGCGGGTAGGGCTGGCTCACGCGGCTGTTCTCCCGCTCGTGACTGTGGTGATGCAAAGCAATCCGGTTCGGGCCGCGATCATAGCAACCGGCAGATCCGCGCGCGCGCCGCTACAATGGCAGCCGTATCTATCCCTGCGCCGGGAGACCTGCCTTGGCTTTTAGCTCGCATCCGCTGTGGCTCGCGGGCTTTCGCCCGTTCTTCGCGCTCGCCTGCGTGGCGGGCATGTTCTTCCCGCTGGCCTGGGCGCTGTTCTACAGCGGTATGCTGCCGCCCCCGGCGGGGCGCTTCACGCCCGTGCAATGGCACGCGCACGAGATGTTCTTCGGATTCGGCTGGGCGGTCCTCGGCGGCTTCCTGCTGACCGCGACCAAGAACTGGGTGGGCGTGCGCGGCTGGCACGGCGGGGCGCTGGCGTGGCTGGCCGGCGCGTGGATCTTCGAGCGGATCGGCATGGGCGCCGGCGGCGACTGGCCGCTACCGCTGTTCCTGCTGTCGAACAACCTGTTCCTCGGCAGCATCGTCGCGATGCTGATGTGGACGCTGCTGCGCCACCGCGCGCAGGACAGCTACCGCGACAACGGCTTCTTCCTGCTCATGCTGCCGGCCTTCCTCGTGGCCAAGTACCTGATGCTGCACGAGCAGCACTTCGCGGCCGGCCATACGATGGCGATCGGGCTGTTCCGCATGGCCTTCCTGGTGATGCTGGAGCGCACGCTGACGCAGTTCATGCGCGGCAATTTCCAGGTCGACATCCTGCGCCGGCCGCTGCTCGACAATTCCATCAAGCTGCTGGGGCTGTTGCTGGTACTCGAGTTCGTGCTGGCGCCCGCGCTCGCGGCGGGCGGCGCGCTGGTCCTCGCGCTGCTGCTCGCGATCCGCTTCGCGTTCTGGAAGCCGCTGCGCGCGCTCGGGCGCATCGACATCGGCATCATGTACATCGGCTACCTCGGCATCACGGCGCAGCTGGTGGTGCAGGCGCTGGCGCAACTCGGCGTGGGGACGTGGGCCGGGTCAGTCTCGGTGCACCTGTTCAGCTTCGGCGTGATGGGCACCGTGATCCCCGCGATGCTGATCCGCATCTGCAAGGGGCACACCGGGCGCAAGGTCGCGTTCGACGCGCTGGACCGCGCCGTGCTCTACCTGATGCTCGCCGCGCTGGCGCTGCGCATCGTGGCGCCCCAGCTGCTGCCCGCGGCCTACCTGCTGTGGCTGCAACTGGCCGCCGCTTGCTGGTTCGCCGGCTTCGGCGTCCTCGGCTGGCGCTACATCCCCTTCCTGCTGCGTCCGCGCGTGGACGGCAAGGAGCACTGAGCCGCCCGCGCGCCCCCGGCAGCGCCGTGCTCAGGCCGCTGCCGCGCGCGCGCACCACGACACGCGGTTGCGCCCACCCGCCTTCGAGGCATAGAGGGCCTGGTCGGCCAGCGCCATCAGCGAGGCCGGCTCCTGACGCGCATCGAGCAGGTCCGCCAGCCCGAAACTCGCGGTGATGCCGATGCCCTCGGGTCCGTGCAGGCGCTCCACCGCGTGGCGCAGGCGCTCGGCATAGCCGGCCGCGCGGGCGGCATCGACCTCGGGCATCAGGATCGCGAACTCCTCGCCGCCGATGCGCGCCACCGAATCGACCGTGCGGCTCTGCGCCTGCAGCAGCTGCGCGAAGGCGACGAGCACCTGGTCGCCGGTGGCATGCCCGTGGGTGTCGTTGATGTCCTTGAAGTGGTCGATATCCACGATGACCACGCTGAGCGGCCGGCGGTAGCGCTGCGCCGTGGCCAGCGCCCGTGCGAGGCGCTCGTCGAAGGCGCCCCGGTTCAGCAGGCCGGTGAGCGGATCGGTCTGCGCGCGCTGGTTCAATTCCTCGATGGCATCGAGCGCGTAACTCTGGAACACGAAGATCCCGAGCCCGACGAACAGCACCGGCGCGACCACGCCGTACACACCCATCAGCGTCTGGCGGTCGAAGCCGAACAGCAGTGCACCGCAGGCGATCCAGGCCTCGCCGGCGGCGCCGAAGACCAGCACGGCGACGGTGCCGATATCGCCGACGTTGCGCGGCAGCTTGTAGCGGAACAGGCACCAGGCCGAGGCGAGGCAGCCCATCGCGATCGACACCGCGGCAAAACCGAAGCGCAGCAACGGGCGATCGGACAGCACCAGATAAAGACCGAAGGAGGACAACCACGGAACGAGGATCATCAGCATCAGCAGCACCGGCACCGGTTGCGCGCAACGGATCCAGGCGCTCGCCCAGAGCGTTGCGAAACCCGCGAGTATCAAGGCGTTGCGCAGCAGGATCTCGGCGGTCCCGCTCATGAAGGCCGGCCCCACCACGTAGGTCAGCACGCTGGCACCCATGAGCAGGAAGCCGGTGCCGTACAGGATCGCCGCGCGGGCGGGGCTTTCCCTTCCCGCGAGCGGCAGCATGGCGATGGCCATGAGGAAGCACAGCGCGCAGACCACCGCAGACACGAGGATCGATTCGTCCATCTCAGCCCCCAGGGCCGGCACAGGCCGGCCGCGTCGGGAACGCGGTCTGTGGGGGTTGGCGCGAAGCGGACCGCGGGACGCTGGGGCCAGGTCAGGCAGCCGATGCGGCGCCCGTGGGAGAAACCGTACCAGACACGGCGCGCGACGGCTGTGATGCGGTTCTCCAACTGCGATGTGGCTCGGCATTCATGCCGACAGGTGTTTCCGGCGGGCATCTGTCCGGATGAATCCAGACCCACGTGTCCGGATGAATCCGGACCTACGGGTGGGCGGCGGCCTGGCGGCCGGCCATGCGGCCGAAGAAGGTTGCGTCGCCCACCGACATGCCGCTGGCGTAACCCGCCGCGGTGCGCGGGATGCCGGCCGCCGTGCGGCCGGCGGCGTACAGCCCCGGTATCACGTCGCGGTCGGCCGTCAGCACTTCGCCGGTGGGCAGCGTGTCGAGACCGCCGAGCGTGAAGCAGGTGGGCTTCAGCGTATCCAGGCTCCAGTCCACCAGCGCGAAAGGCGCGGTCGTGATGGGCTTCAGCCATTCGCGCGCCTTGTGGAACAGCGGATCCTCGCCGCTGGCGGCGTGGCGGTTGTAGTAGTCCACGGTCTGCGCGAGCGAGCCCGGCGGCAGCCCCGCCTCCTGCTCGACCTCGGCCACGGTCTCGCCTACGGCGACGATGCGCGTGGTCTCGTGGTAGTCGGGACGACTGAAGTGCTCGTTGTCGATGAACAGGAAGATGCGGTGGTTGGTCTGCACCGAGGCGAAATGGCCGAGCCGCGAGAGGTAGATGTCCTCGTTGATGAAGCGCTGGCCCTGCTCGTTCACGAAGATGCCGCAGGTGAGTTGCGCCGGGGGGTAGTGCGCCACGCCCACGAAGGCCTGGCCCATGTTGATCGCGTGTCCGCCGGCGGCGATGCCGAGCTGGATGCCGTCTCCGGTGTCGCCCGGATTGCCGTGACGCGTGCAGTAGCTCGCGTACTCCGGGATGTGCCGGCGCGTCATCTCCTCGTTCATGATGAAGCCGCCGGTGGCGAGGATCACGCCCTGCGTGGCCAGGATGTGCACGTTGCGGTTGTCGATGCGCGCCACCACGCCGCGGATGCGCCCGCCGCGGTCGCGCAGCAGCGCGTTGACGCGCGCATCGTGGCGGATGTCGGTACCGGACTCCGCGACTCGCTTCAGCAGCACGCTCATCAGGGTCTTGCCGCCGTCGTGGCCGGAGTCGGCGGGCAGGTGACCGCGCGGCACCGGCGTGGCGATTTGCGAGAACGGAAACGAGCGCTCGTTGCCTGTGTACTGCAGCGAGTCGCCGGTGAGGGCCACCACGTCGCGCCCGGCGAAGAAGCCGCGCTTGTAGGGCACGCCGAGCCCCTCCACCCAGTCGAAGTGCTCGGCCGCGCCATCGACGTAGGCACGCACGCGCGCCTCGTCGGCATACTCGCCGAAACAGGCCATCAGGTAGTTGTAGAAGTTCTCGCTGCTGTCCTCGATGCCGAGCTCGCGCTGCAGGCGCGTGCCGCCGTTGCCGCCCAGATACATCTCGCAGGCCGAGAGCATCGTGGAACCGCCACCGCCGCTGAAGCGCTCGAGCACCATGACCGCGGCGCCCGCGCGGCGCGCCTCCAGCGCCGCAGACGCGCCGGCGCCGCCGAAACCGCAGACCAGCACCCCGGTCCGGTGATCGAAACGCTCAATGCTCTCGAATTCCACGATGCGCTGCACGGGCACGCTCTCCCCCGATGGCTGAGCGTGCCTTTATAGAGGCTGAAACAATTCAGCGCAATTGTTTTAATCAGGTCAGGCCGAGACGCTCCAGCGCCAGCGCGCGATTGGCGCGGTAATCGGGCTTGCCGGGCGGCGTGCGCGCGATGCGATCGACCGTCACCAGGTGGCGCGGCAGCTTGTAGCGCGCCAGCCTGCCCTCGCAGTACGCCGCCACCTCGTCCAGCCCGAGTGCCGCGCCCTCGCGCAGCTGCACCACCGCGCAGACGGCGTTGGTGAAGCGCTCGTGCGGCACACCGACCACCACCGCGTCGAAGATCGCCGGGTGTCCCTTCAGCACCGCCTCGACCTCCTCGGGAAAGATCTTCTCGCCGCCGGAGTTGATGCACTGGCTGCCGCGCCCGAGCAATTCCACGGTGCCGTCGGCGAGCACGCGGCCGTAGTCGCCGGGAATCACCCAGCGCACGCCGTGGCGGTCGGTGCGAAAGGTCTCGGCGGTCTTCCGTTCGTCCTTGTAGTAGCCGAGCGGGATGTGGCCGCAGCGCGCGAGCCGCCCCACCGTGCTGCTGCCCGGAGGCACGGGTTCCAGCTCGTCGTCGAGGATGCGCGTGTGCGCGTCCATCGTGAAGCGCGGCCCGGCCGCCTCGCCGTCGAAATCCACCACGGTGCCGTTGTGCCCGGTCTCCGAGGCCCCGAAACCGTCGATCACGCGCGCCTGAGGGAACAGTTCCTTGAGCCGGTTCTTCACCGGCTTCGAGAGGATCGCGCCGCCCGAGCTCAGCACGAAGAGTCCGGAGCAGTCATAGCGCGCGCGCTCCTGCGCCTCGGCGAGCGGGCGCGCCATCGCGTCGCCCACCATCATCAGCCCGACCGTCTTCTCGTCCTGCACCAGCCGCAGCACGCGATCGGCATCGAAGTGCGGCTCGCAATACAGCACGAACTTGCCGCCGCTGTACATCGTGATCAGCGCGTTCCACATGCCGCCGCCGTGCATCATCGGCGGCGGGCAGACGGTGCTCAGCGCGAAGCCGGTCCTGACGCGCTCTACGATCTCCTCCGGAGCGCGGATGTGGGCACCACCCGTGGCAGCACCGCCCTGCAGCGCGCCGAAGAAGATGTCCTCGTGGCGCCACATCGTGCCCTTGGGCATCCCGGTGGTGCCGCCGGTGTAGAGCACGTAGAGATCGTCGCCCGAGCGCTCGATGCCGAGCGGCGAGTCGCTCGCCGCGGCCAGCGCCTGTTCGTAATCCGTGGCGCCGAGCGCGGCATCGTCCGCGGCGTGGCCATCATCCAGCGCGAGGTAGTGGCGCAGCTGCGGCAGGCTGTCGCGAATCGCGGCAAGGCGCGGCGCGAACTCCCGCTCGTAGAGCAGCGCGACCACGTCCGCGTTGTCGAACATGTAGCGCAGCTCGTCCTCGACGTAGCGGAAGTTGATATTGATCGGCACCGCGCGCAGCTTGAAGGCGGCGAGCATCGCCTCGATCCATTCCGCGCGGTTGCAGGCGAGGATCGCGACGTGCTGGCCCGCTCCGATGCCACACGACTGCCAGTGCCGCGCCAGGCGGTTGCTGCGCCGGTCGAGCCCGGCGTACGTGAGGCGCCGCGCGCCGGCCACCAGCGCCTCGCGCTCCGGCACCGCGGCCGCGACAAGCTCGAACAGGTCCGCGAGGTTGAATGTCGCCATGCGATGGGGACTCCGCTGTTCGCCTGCCCGTGCCGTGCCTCAGCGCGGCCTGTGGGCGTGGATGATCTTCACCACGTCGAGGTAGACGTTGCGCACCCCGTCGACCACGAAACCCGCCGCCTGCACGTTGGCGACCGTGTCGCGGTTCATCTCGGGACCGAAGTTGCGACTCAGCGGCGTCATCCAGTCCATGACCTGCTTGAAGACCGGCACTTTACTCCCGGTGTGCTCGAACATGTGCAGCTCGCCGCCCGGTTTGAGCACGCGCAGCAGCTGTGCCAGGCCGTCCACGGGTCGCGGCACCGAGCAGAAGGTGCAGGAGGTGAACACCTGGTCGAAGTGCGCGTCGGGGAAATCGAGCGCCAGCACGTCCTGGCGCTGCAGCGTCATCGCGCCGGGGTAAGCCGCGGCGCGCGGCGCCGCGCGCTTGAGCATCTCGCCCGAGATATCGATGCCGGTGATGCGCTGCCCCGGCGGGAAGAAGGCGATGTCGAGCCCGGTGCCGACGGCGAGGAACAGGATCTCGCCGCGCATGCGCGCGAAGAGCTCGCGCTTCACCGGGCCCCAGCGCTTCTCCGGGCCGACGCCATTCATCATGTCGAAGCTGGCGGCGGCGCGGTCCCACTTGCGTGCGGTTGCCTCGTCCATGCTCAGGCCTCCCGCGTCAGTCGCGCATTGGCGATGTAGGTGATGAACAGCACTCCCAGACCGATCAACGCGCCCATCCACGCGCCGTCCAGCGGCGACATCGCATGGTGGTGCGCGATCGCGCACACCGTCATGTTCGCGGTCATGCCGCCGATCATCGTGGGCACCATCACCTCGTGCGCGCCGAACCAGCGCAGCAGCAGCGTGAGCGCCAGCAGCATCGTGACCGCCATGGCGCCGGCCATCGAAACCAGCATGCCGAGCCAGAAGCCGAGCGCGTGCGGCATCCACACGATGCCGGCCCAGCCGGAAAAGGCGCCGACCAGCGCATTGCTGAAACAGTCGCCGAGCACGAAATAGGGCCTTGTCTCCATCGCGATCTCCTTCCCTGCTGGCGACTGCGCGCAATCACGGTGTCGGCGTAGGGGCGCAGCGCGTCGATCTTCCCCTGCACCGGCTGGCTCGTCGTGGTATTCGAAGACGCCCCGCTGGCGCGGGCGATGTTAGAGGGGTGCGGCGGACAGGGTCAATGCGGCTACCCGACAGGAAAATATCAGCACCATGGAATAAAGCGCTGAGCCGGGCCGTTTACTTGCCAGGTGACCGGAAACTGGCCGGTGCGCAAGCCCGACCGGGTCGACGCTCCTGCCACCGGGCGCACGACCCGATTGCTATGGAGGACTGATACATGCGCATACCAAGATCTTCGCGCGTCGTGCTTGCCGGCGCCACGCTGCTCGTCGCCGCGATCCCGGCAACTGCCGAACCCGGCCGCCTGCTCGCCGCGCAATGCGCGCAGTGCCATGGAACCAACGGCGCCGGTCCCGGCTTCGATTCGATTGCGGGCAAGGATGCCGAGGAGCTCTATCACGAGCTGGTCGAGATGAAGGGCCGCCGGGTTGAGGGAATCATGGACCGCCAGGCACGCGGCTACACCGACGCGCAACTGCGCAGCATCGCCGATTACCTGTCCACCCAGCCCGGCAACGGCGACGACTGAAACCCGGAGAACACACCATGAGCACGCTGAATCGAAGACATCTTCTCAAGCTGGCCGGCGCCGCCGCCGCGCTGGCCGCCGTTCCCCGGGTACTGAACGCCGCCGTCGCACCAAGGGTGGTCGTGGTCGGCGCCGGCTTTGGCGGGGCCACCGTGGCCAAGTACCTGCGCATGTGGGGCGGGAACATCGACGTCACGCTGGTCGACGCCAACGCGACCCACGCCGCCTGCATCCTGTCCAACCTGGTGGTCACCGGCGCCCTGCCGCTGAGCAGCATCACGCTCGGCTTCGACAAGCTGGCCGCTAATCACGGCGTCACGCTGCTGCAGGGGCGCGCGGAAGCCATCGACCCGCCGGGCAACACGCTGACGGTGAACACCGCCAGCGGGCGCAAGGTGCTGCCCTACGACCACCTGGTGCTGTCTCCGGGAATCGATTTCTCGCCCGCGCCGGGCATATGGGATCCCCTGCGCACGCCGCACGCTTGGCAGGCAGGCGCGCAGACGACGCTGCTCAAGAACCAGCTGGCGGCGATGCGCAGCTACGACACCTTCGTGATGACGGTGCCGAAGGCGCCCTACCGCTGCCCGCCCGGACCCTACGAGCGGGCCTGCGTGGTCGCGGATTACCTCAAGCGCAAGGGTCGCACGGGCGCGAAAGTCGTGGTGCTCGATGCCAATGCCGGCATCACCGCCGAGCCGGAGGCCTTCGGCCGCGCCTTCAAGGTGACCCACGCCAGTGTCATCCAGTACTACCCCAACGCGACCGTGGTATCAGTGGATTCCACCACGCGCTCGATCAACACCAGCGTCAAGTCGATAAGGAACGCCAAGGTGCTGAACTACATCCCCAACCAGCGCGCCGGGAAGATCGCGCAGCAGCTGGCGCTCGACACCGCGGGCTTCGTGCCGGTGGATCCGCTCAGCTACGGCGTTGCGGCTCATCCCAACGTCCACGTGATCGGGGATTCCTGCTCGGTGCCGTCGTCCTTTGGCAAGGCGGTGCCCAAATCCGGCCACATGGCCAACTCGGAGGCGAAGGTCTGCGCGGATGCGATCATCCGTTCCTTCAGCGGTTACGGGCCGGACGAGGACATCGCCACCAGCTCGGCGTGCTTCAGTCCCATCACCAGCAAGAGTGCCTCGTGGCTGTCGGCCAATTTCATCTACGGCGACGTCTACGCGGCGGACGGCAGCGTGAAGGGCAAGGGCATGCACCGCGTGGACCTCGGTGAGGCGCCGCCGGACCGTGTCAACGGCGACAGCTACGAGGACATGTTCCAGTGGGCGGAGAGCCTGTTCGTCGACAGCTACGCCTGAGCCGGGGTGGCGCAGCCGAACTGCTCGATCAGCAGCGCCGTCAGCGGCGCGAACCGGACACCACCGGCGCCAGGGAGAACCGGCAACGAGCGTCAGCACGACGGCACCCATTCAGTTCGGCATGAATCGATAACCCACCCCGATTTCCGTCAGCAGGTGTTGCGGGCGCGCTGGATCCTTTTCGAGCTTCTGCCGCAGATGGCCCATGTAGATGCGCAGGTAATGGCTGTGCTCCACGCTCGACGGCCCCCATACTTCGCGCAGCAGGTGCCGGTGCGTCAGCACCTTGCCCGGGTGGCGCAACAGCTCGACCAGCAGACGGAATTCGATCCGGGTCAGGTGCAGCTCGCTCCCCGCCCTGGTGATGCGGCGATTCGCCAGATCCACCGTCACGTCACCGAAGCTCACTGCACTGCCCTGTTCGGCGCCGCCCCGCACATAGCGACGCAGCGCAACGCGTACCCGGGCCAGCAGCTCGGCGACGCCAAAGGGCTTCGTGAGGTAGTCGTCCGCACCGGCATCGAGCGCCTCGACCTTTTCCTGCTCTTCCACCCGCGCCGACAGCACGATGATCGGCATCTCGCTCCATGCGCGCACCGCACGAATGAAGTCCGAGCCATCGCCGTCGGGCAGGCCGAGATCGAGGATCACCAGGTCCGGCTTGCGCGTGGCGGCGTCGCTGAGACCCCGCTGCAGGAGCTCAGCCTCGACCACCCGCAGCCCCTCGGCCTGCAGGGCCTGGCGCACGAAGCGCCGGATCTCGGGTTCGTCCTCGATGACGAGCACGGTGTGCTGGATGTCTATCGCTGCTCCTCCTGGCCTGGCGTGCCAATCTCATGGCTCTCGTCGTCGTGGACCGGGGGCGGCTGTTCGTCGAGCGGCAGCGTGAACACGAATCGCGCTCCGCGCGGCTCGCGGTTCTCGGCCCGGATGCTGCCGCGATGCGCCTCGACGATGGCGTCGCAGATCGCCAGCCCGAGCCCGACGCCGGGCACGACCGATTCCTTCTGCCCGCGCGCGAAGCGCAGGAACAGCGCGCGCTCCTGTCCCGCGGGCAAGCCCGGTCCCTCATCCCAGACCTCGACCTCCAGGCGCGCACCCGACTGCGCGGCGCGCACCCCGATGGCCGCGCCCGGAGGCGTATATTTCGCCGCATTCTCCAGCAGGTTGACCAGCACCCGCTCGATGAGCACGGCATCACACTTCACTAGCGGCAGCGTCTGCGGCAGATCCAGCGTCAACGGATGCCCGGCCAGTGTCACGCCGAGTTCCTGCAGCGAACTGCCGAGGATTTCCTCGAGCGATTGCCAGTCCAGGCGCAACTTCAGCTCGCCGGACTGCAGCCTGGCCATCTCCAGCAGGTTGTCGACCAGGCGCGTGGTGCGCAGCGCCTGGTCGCGGATCAGGTCGGCACGCCCGGCATGCGTGGACTGTGACGCGGCCAGCTCCAGCGACAGCGTCTCGGCGAGCCCGACCAGCGCCGTCAGCGGTGTACGCAAATCGTGTGACAGTGCCGCGAGCAGGGTGTTGCGCAGGCGCTCGGACTCCATGCGGATCAGCGTGTCCTGCGCGATCGAGACGAAATGGATGCGCTCCAGCGCGATCGCGACCAGTGCCGCGAAGGTGTCGAGCAGGCGGCGCTGCTCCGGAATCATCAGCAGCCGCGCATTGCCGGGCTCGATCACCAGCACGCCACGCACCCGCATCGGCGCCTTGAGCGGCAGGTAGAGCTGCGTCGTGGCCGGCAGCGTGTCGGTGCCGGCGCCGGCGGGCTCGTTGTGGTCATAGCACCACTGAGCCACTGCCAGGTCACAGGCGGGCGCGGCCCCGTGCGGTGCCGTTTCATGCAGCTTGTCCGAGAGGTCGGGCAGCAGGATCGCGGCCCTGGCGCGAAAGCTCGTCTCGAGAAACCGGTCGCTGATCTCCACCACCTGCTCCTCGACCAGCGACGAGGACAGCGACCTCGCCATCTCGTAGAGGCTGTGGGCACGTTCTTCGCGGTACTTCGCCACGCGCGCCTGGAAGCGCAGGCCCGAGGTCAGGTGCCCCGTCACGAGCCCGACAATCAGCATGACCGCGAACGTCAGCAGGTATTGCACATCGCTCACCGCAAAATCGAGTCGTGGCGGCACGAAGAAGAAATCGAAGGAGGCCACGCTGAGCAGCGCGGCCAGCACCGCGGCGCTGCGCCCGCAACGGTATGCAACGATCACGACGCCGAGCAGGAACAGCATCACGATGTTCGCGAGGTCGACGTGATGGCTGAGCGGAGTGCAGATGAGCGTGATGACGACACACACGAGCACGGCGAATCCGGAATCGAGCCAGCGCTGCCGCCGTTCCTGAGCGGAATGCTCCGTCTCCTGCGCCACGTCGCTGGCCCTTCGCGCGCGATCCTCGTCGCGCGCCACGGTTACCAGGTCGATGTCCGGCGCCCTGGCGCCCAGTTTCTGGCTGAAGGACTGACGTCCCGGCCAGCGCTGCCGCGCGCCCGTGCTGCGGCCGACCACGATGCGCCCCAGGTTGTGGCGCCGCGCATACTCCAGCAGCGCGGCAACGGAGTCCTGCGCGGCCAGCGTGGCCGTCGTCGCCCCGAGATCCTGCGCGAGTTTCAGCGTGCCGAGGACGCTGCGCCGTTGCGCCTCCGGGAGCGTCTGCAGGGCCGGCGTTTCGACGTACACGGCGTGCCACTCGCAATCGAGCCGGGCGGCGAGCCGCGCCGCGGTCCGCACGACCTTCTCGTCCACATCGCTCGGTCCGATGCACGCGAGCAAGGTCTCGCGCGTCTGCCAGACGCGCGCCTCGGTGCTCGCACCGCGGAATGCGCGCATCTGCTCGTCGACCCGGTCGGCCGTCTGGCGCAGCGCCAGCTCGCGCAGCGCGATCAGGTTGCCCTTGCGGAAGAAGTTCTGGATCGCGCGCTCGGCCTGATCCGGCAGGTAGACCTTGCCTTCCCTCAGCCGCAGCAGCAGGTCGTCGGGTGGCAGGTCGATCAGCACCACCTCGTTCGCGCGATCGAAGACGTGATCGGGCACGGTCTCCGCGACGCGGATCCCCGTGATGCCCCCGACGATGTCGTTCAGGCTCTCGATGTGCTGCACGTTCACCGTCGTGAGCACGTTGACGCCCGCGACGAGCAGTTCCTCGACGTCCCGCCAGCGCTTGGGATGGCGGCAGCCCGCGGCATTCGTGTGCGCGAGCTCATCGACCAGCAGCATCGCCGGGCGCCGCTTCAGGGCGGCATCGAGGTCGAACTCCTCCAGCACGCGACCGCGATGCTCCACGCGCTTGCGCGGCAGCACCTCGAGCCCCTCGAGCAGTGCCGCCGTGTCGCTTCGCCCGTGCGTCTCGATCACGCCGACCACGACATCTAGCCCTTCGGCGCGCAGGCGACGCGCCTCGAGCAGCATTCCGTAGGTCTTGCCCACGCCCGGCGAGGCGCCGAAGAAGATCTTCAGCTTGCCGCGCTGCGCCTCGGTCGCCGCAGCCACGGTAGCGGCGAGGAGTGCATCGGGATCGGGGCGACCGTCGTCGGACATTATCGCGAGGGGACCTGCGTTGCGTCATCGAGCGCGAGATTCAGCCGCAGCACGTTCACGCGCGGCTCGCCGAAGATACCTAACCATGGCCTTTGCGCAAAGCGCTCGATGAGCTGATCGAGTTGCGCGGGGGGCATTTCCCTCAGGCGCGCCACGCGCGATGCCTGGAAGTGAGCGGCCGCCAGCGAAATCTCCGGATCGAGGCCGCTGGCGGATGCGGTCACGAGATCGATCGGGACCGGTTGCGTGTTGCCCGGATCTGCTGCCCTGAGCGCCGCGATGCGCGCCTCGACCGCCGCGGCGAGCGCCGGGTTGAGCGGCCCCAGGTTGGAGCCGCCCGAAACCGCGCCGTTGTAGGCATGAGGACCGGTTGCGGACGGTCGCCCCCAGAAATACCCCGGCGACGTGAACTGCTGCCCGATCAGCGTGGATCCCACCGCCTTGCCATCGATCGTCACGATGGACCCGTTGGCCGCATCCGCGAACAGCAGTTGGCCCAGCGCGGTCACCGCCAGCGGGTAGACGATGCCGGTGAGCACGCCGAGCAGCAGGAACAATGACAGGGCGGGACGCAGCACTGCATGCATGACGGTTCTCCTCAGACCAGGCCCACGGCCACAAGGCCGAGGTCGATCAGCTTGATCCCCAGGAAGGGGACGACGATTCCGCCCAGGCCGTAGAGCGCGAGGTTGCGGCGCAACACCGCACCGGCGCTCTGCGGGCGATAGGCAATGCCCTTGAGGGCCAGCGGGATCAGCGCCACGATGATCAGCGCGTTGAAGATCACGGCCGACAATATCGCCGACATCGGACTCGCGAGACCCATCACATTCAGCGCGTCGAGTTGCGGATACATGGCGACGAACATCGCCGGAATGATCGCGAAGTACTTCGCCAGGTCGTTGGCAATGCTGAAGGTGGTGAGCGCACCGCGGGTCATCAGCAGCTGCTTGCCCACTTCGACCACCTCGAGCAGCTTGGTCGGGTTCGAATCGAGATCGACCATGTTCCCGGCTTCCTTGGCCGCCTGCGTGCCGCTGTGCATCGCCACCGCGACATCGGCCTGCGCCAGCGCCGGCGCATCGTTGGTGCCGTCGCCGGTCATCGCCACCAGCCGGCCCTCCGCCTGATACTGGCGGATCAGCGCGAGCTTCGCCTCCGGCGTGGCCTCGGCGAGGAAGTCGTCGACGCCCGCCTCGGCGGCGATTGCCGCCGCGGTGAGCCGGTTGTCACCGGTGATCATCACGGTCTTGATGCCCATGCGGCGCAGTTCGCCGAAGCGCTCCTTGATGCCGCCCTTCACCATGTCCTTCAGCTCGATCACGCCGAGCACGGCGGCACCGTCGACCACCACCAGCGGCGTGCTGCCGCGCCGGGAGACGTCGTTTGCCGCCTGCAGCGCCCCCTGAGGGAAGCTGCCGCCATTGGCTTCGACGTGGCGCTGAATGGCATCCAGCGAACCCTTGCGCACCTGGCGGCCCTCGATATTCACGCCGCTCATGCGGGTGTTCGCCGAGAAGGGCACGAAGGTGGCGCCGAGCGCGTGGATGTCGCGCTCGCGCAGGTTGAAGCGCTGCTTCGCCAGCACCACGATGCTGCGCCCTTCGGGCGTCTCGTCGGCCAGCGAGGCCAGCTGCGCCGCGTCCGCCAGGTGCTGCTCAGTGACGCCGTGCACCGGCAGGAAGGCGGCGGCCTGGCGATTCCCCAGCGTGATGGTGCCGGTCTTGTCCAGCAGCAGCACGTCGACGTCGCCGGCGGCCTCGACCGCGCGCCCCGAGGTGGCGATCACGTTCGCGCCGAGCATGCGGCTCATGCCGGCGATGCCGATCGCCGAGAGCAGTGCCCCGATCGTGGTCGGGATCAGGCACACCAGCAGGGCCACGAGGGCGGTCAGCGTGACCGGCGCTCCGGCGCCTGCTGCCTGCACGCTGAACAGCGAGTACGGCAGCAGCGTGACGGTTGCCAGGAGGAAAATGAGCGTCAGCGCGATCAGCAGGATCGTGAGCGCGATCTCGTTGGGCGTCTTCTTGCGCTTTGCGCCTTCGACCAGTGCGATCATGCGGTCGAGAAAGGTTTCCCCGGGATTCACGCTGATCCGCACCACGATCCAGTCGGACAGCACCGTCGTGCCGCCGGTGACCGCCGAAAAATCGCCGCCGGACTCGCGAATCACCGGCGCGGACTCGCCGGTGATCGCGCTCTCGTTGACCGAGGCAACCCCCTCGATGACCTCGCCGTCACCGGGAATCATCTCGCCCGCCTCCACGACCACCACGTCGCCACGTCGCAGCTCGCTGCCGGGCACCACGTCCACGGCGGCGCCGTAGCGCGGTTCGCGGAGCTTGCGCGCGAGCACCGTCTTCTTCGCGCCGCGCAGCGCCGCCGCCTGCGCCTTGCTGCGACCCTCGGCCAGTGCCTCGGCGAAGTTGGCGAACAGCACCGTGAACCACAGCCACAGCGTCGTGACGCCGATAAACCAGGTCGGCGCCTCGCCCTTGCCGGTAAGTGCCTGCAGCCACAGCGCGGTGGTGAAGATGCTGCCGATATAGACGACGAACATCACGGGGTTGCGCAGCTGGATGCGCGGATCGAGCTTGCGCAATGCATCGAACAGGGCCGGCGCGACCAGGCCCGGATCGAACAGCGAAAGTGTCCTGGTAGTCATATCGGCTGCCTCAGTTTCCAGCCCACAGGATCAGGTGCTCAACCAC
This sequence comes from Gammaproteobacteria bacterium, assembly GCA_016718385.1. Lineage (GTDB taxonomy): Bacteria > Pseudomonadota > Gammaproteobacteria > Pseudomonadales > UBA5518 > UBA5518. The sequence goes on along the minus strand of JADKDK010000001.1, from coordinate 168,058 downwards.
GGGCCCGAGCGCAAGCGCGGGAACATAGGTCAGCGCGCCCACCAGCAGTACCGTGCCGACCAGCAGCCCGACGAACAGCGGGCCGTGCGTCGGCATCGTGCCCGGCCCCTGCGCCAGGCGCTTCTTGCCTGCCAGCGATCCGGCGATCGCCAGCACCGGCACGATCACGCCGAAGCGCCCGAACCACATCGCCACGCCGAGCCAGCCGTTGTAGAACGGCGTGTTGGCGCCCAGTCCCGCGAAGGCGCTGCCGTTGTTGTTGGCTGCGGACGAGAACGCATACAGGACCTCCGAGAAGCCATGTCCACCGGGATTGAAAATGGTCGCCTTGCCGGCGCTCGCTACCACGCCGAGCGCGGTACCGAGCAGCACCAGCGCCGGTGTTATCAGGATCGCGATGGCGACCATCTTCATGTCGAAGGACTCGATCTTCTTGCCGATGTATTCCGGCGTGCGCCCGATCATCAGCCCGGCCACGAAAACCGCCATGAGGGCGTAGACCAGCATGCCGTACAGGCCCGAACCAACACCGCCGAACACTACTTCGCCCAGCTGGATGAGAAGCATCGGCACCGCTCCGCCGAGCGGCGTGAAGGAGTCGTGCATGCTGTTGACGGCCCCGCAGGAGGCAGCGGTCGTAACGGTGGCGAACAGCCCCGAAGCCGCTATGCCGAAGCGGGCTTCCTTGCCTTCCATGTTGCCGCCCGATTGCAGCGGGCTTGCCGACTGATCGGCACCGAGCTGCGCCAGCAGCGGGTTGCCCTGCTGCTCGAACGTCATGGCTGCGACAGCCGCGCCGACGAAGATCACGGTCATCGCCGCCAGCACCGCCCAGCCCTGGCGCGTGTCGCCGACCGCCCGACCGAAGGCGTAGACCAGTCCCGCCGGGATCAGGAAGATCGCCAGCATCTGCAGGAAGTTGGTCAGCGGGTTCGGGTTCTCGTAGGGATGCGCCGAGTTCGCGTTGAGGAAACCGCCGCCGTTGGTGCCGAGCATCTTGATCGCTTCCTGCGAGGCGATCGGCCCCATTGGCAGGGTCTGCGTGCCAACGGTCACGGTTTCACTGACCGGGTTGCCCGCGACGTCCTGCATTGGCTGCCCGGCGGCGTCGAGTCTTGGCGCCTCGTAGCTCGTCGGCTCGAGCGTGGTGACTTCCTGGTACGGCAGAAAATTCTGGATCACGCCCTGGCTGATCAGGACCAGCGCGAAGACAAGCGACAGCGGCAACAGCAGATACGCGGTGATGCGATAGAGGTCGGCCCAGAAATTGCCGATGGTCTGCATCGAGTGCCGCGCGAAGCCGCGGATCAGCGCGAATGCGACGGCGATGCCGGTGGCCGCAGACAGAAAATTCTGCACTGCCAGCGCCAGCATCTGCGTCAGATAGCTCATCGTGACCTCGCCGGCATAGCCCTGCCAGTTGGTGTTGCTCACGAAGCTGATCGCCGTGTTGAAGCTCGAATCCGGCGTGACGTTCGGCAGTCCCTGCGGGTTGAGCGGCAGCCATGGCTGCAGGCGCTGCAGGGCGTAGACCGCGACCGCCCCGATCACGCTGAAAACCAGCACGGCCAGCGTGTACTGGCGCCAGCCCATCTCCTCGCGGATGCCGCACAGGCGGAATACGCCTTCCTCCAGGCGCGCCAGCAAAGGCGTGCGGGGCCCTCCTTCGATGAGCCGCGCGATGTACAGCCCGAGCGGACGGACCGTCGCGAAGAGCACGACAAGAAAGACTGCGAGCAGCAGCCACGACCGGGTTGTCATCGAGAATTCCTCCGCCTTGACCAGCGCGTACACGAGGTAGACGAACAGCAGCGCCGAGACCACGGCGCCAACCACATACAAAATGCTCATCCGGATTGCCTCCGTGAAAGCTGACGGTCGCAGCCCGCGACCAACCCTGGCGTGGACAGGAACAGGACCACGAACACTGCACACCAGAAGACGTCCATGAACACAGACCGTTGGAGGATTCGGTACAAGGATAACGAGCCGGGTCAAAAGTCGATGCAAAGAATGCATGCCCGGACATAAAGAATGTGTAAAGAGCGCAGCTGATCGAGTCCCCGTCGAGGGGCTTGATTGGACAGGAATGGGCGAGTGGTGTGCATGTGCTGCGCGGCGCAAAAGGCGCTCGCCGTCCTGCACGCAATCGCACCACGATCGAGGCGGGGCGTGTGAAGGTGCGGCGGCTGCCGTTATGCGCGGCGGGCGTCAGTTTCGTTTGATCGCCAATGTGGGTCGCCATTCATGGCGACGGCAGCGTCCGGAAAGGCACATGTCGGCATGAATGCCGACCTACACGGCCAATTCGCGCAAGGCCTCGCGCGCCTCCAGGTCGGCGATGGCGGCTTCGGCGCGCGCGAGCAGCGACTCGGCGAACACGCGCCGCTTCGGCGTGGCGTCCGGCGGGAACGTGACGACCTGGCAGCAGGCGAGCACCGCGTAGGACGCGTACAGGCGGTGCGCCAGCCACGCCTCGTCAAAGCCGATGCGCGCGGCGCCCAGCGTTTCGCGCGCCGCGAGGTAGTGCCGCAGCAACGCGCGCTCGTTGGCGCGGCGATCGGCGGGCGCCAGCGCCATCGTCAGGAAATAGCTCGCGTCGCGCAGCCCGCGCCCCAACTGCATCATGCCCCAGTCGAGAAAGCCCGTGCGGCCGTGGTCGTCGAACAGGTTGCCGATGTGTGCATCGCCGTGGATCACCGTGAGCGGCGCAGGCCCTTCGGCCCACAGCCGGAGCAGCGCGGGCCCCTGCGCAATGTAGAGCTCGGCGATCCCGGCGAAGCGCGCGCTGAGGCGCTCGCGGTGATGCTCCAGCCCGTAGCGCAGCATCGCGGCACCGTAGCCGTTGTCGGATGCCGGCGGTGCAGCGACCCAGTCCGCCTCCTGCGCGCGGCGCGCGGGCTCCTCGAAGCGCACGTGCAGCGCGGCCAGGTCCTCGAGCGCGCGCGCCGCCGCCGCGGGTGCGATGCCGGTGGGGCCGTCGGAGACGCTGCAGCCCGAGGTCACGAGATCCTCGAGCAGCATCAGGAATTCGCCGCTGGCCGGATCCGCCACCACCGCGTGCGGCTGGGGCACGCGCAGCGGCAGCAGCGGCGCCAGTCGCTGGTAGAACAGCGCCTCGCGCAGGCCCATGCAGGTGGCGGCGATCGCCGCGCGGCGCGCATCCGCCGGCAGCAGCTTGCAGAACAGCGTGGGCGGCGCGCCGGCGGGCTCATGGTAGTCGACGGCCAGCCAGGCATGCGCGTTGGTCCATTGCTGGCGCGCCGTCACGCGCACCGCGCGCACGCGCACGCCGGGATGACGCGGTGCGAGCGCCTGCTGCAGCCACGCGGCGTCGATCGCGTCCGCGCTGGCGGGTATTGGCGTCATCGCGCAGGCTCAGCGCGGCAGGAAATTGAGCGCGAGCCCGGGCGTCTCCCACTCGCAGGCGAGCAGCCGGCCGCTCATCGAGGCGGTGATGTACGCGGTGCGCAGCCCGGCTCCGCCGAAACAGATGTTCGTGGTCATCGCATCGGGCACCGGCACGTGGCGCGGCGCGCCACCGTCGGGCGGCACGATCGTGATGCCGCCATTGATCAGCGTGGCCACGCAGACGTTGCCCGCGGCATCCACCGCCAGCGAGTCGAACATCTGGAACTGCGCGGAGCCGGCCAGCATCGCCTCCCACTCCATGGTGTGGCGGATCGCGCCGGGACCCGTGACGTCGTAACCGAGCAGGCGGCAGCTCGAGGTCTGCGCCACGTAAAGCCGGTCCCCGGCCGGCGACAGCCCGATGCCGTTCGGCGTGGCCAGCGGGAACAGCAGCTCGCGGATCATCGAGCCGTCGGCCGTCGCGTAGTAGACGCCACCGTGGTCCATCTCGCGCTGGCGCGACTTGCCGAGGTCGGTGAAGTAGAAGCCGCCGTGACGGTCGAACACGAGGTCGTTGGGGCCCTTCAGCGGCACGCCGTCGCAGTGCGTGTACAGCACCTCGACCGCGCCGGTCTCGAGGTCGACCGCCTCGATGCGCCCGCCGGCGTAATCGGCCGGCTGGTGGCCCGGTACCCAGACACCGTCGTGCTCGGTCCACTCGAAGCCGCCGTTGTTGCACACGTAGCAACGCCCGTCCGGTCCTATCGCCGCGCCGTTGGGTCCGCCGCCGAGCTGCGCCACCACCTCGACGCGCCCGCCGGGCAGCACGCGGCTCAATGTGCCGCGGCGGATCTCGACCAGCAGCACGCTGCCGTCGGGCAGCGCGATGGGTCCTTCGGGGAACTGCAGGCCGCTGGCGATCTCGGTGAAACAAGGCATCGGCGTGGGTTCCGGGCGTGTGGCTCGAGGCGCCATTGTCGGCCGGCGTGGACGCGGACTCGATGACAGAACCGTAAGGCGGCGTTCAGATCCGCCCCAGCCCCAGCTTGAGCTGGTCGACCGTGGCGGCGCCATCGACGGCGATCACCTGCCCCGATATGAAACGGGCCGCCGGCGAGCAGAAGAACAGCACCGCATGGGCGATGTCGCTGCCGTGGCCCGCGATGCCGAGCGGGCTGCCGGGACCGGAATCCTCCACCACCGCCGCGAAGCGCTGCATGCCCTCGGTGTGCTCGATCTGTCCCGGCGCCACCGCGTTCACGCGGATGCCGTAGGGTCCCCACTCCACCGCGCAGGTGCGGGTCAGCGAATCCACTCCCGCCTTGGCCGCCGCGACGTGCGCCTGCAGCGCCGCACCCTTGAGCTCGAAGGGCGCCGAGATGTTGACGATATTGCCGCCGTGCTCGCGCTGCCAGGCGTCGAACACCGCGCGCGAGACGTTGTAGGTGCCGAGCAGGTCGATGGCCACCACGGCGCGGAAGCCGTTCGGCGAGATCTGGCTCATCGGTGCCGGGAAATTGCCCGCCGCGTTGTTCACGAGTATGTCGATCCGCCCGAAGCGCGCCAGGATGTCGCGCACCGCGGCCTCCACGGCCTGCGGTTCGCGCACATCGCCGACCGCATAGTGCGCCTCGATGCCTTCGCGTTGCAGCTCTTCCACCGCTGCCTTGAGCTTTTCTTCACGGCGACTCAGCATCGCGATGCGCGCGCCGTGGCGCCCGAGCACGCGGCAGATTTCCTTGCCGATGCCGGTGGCACCGCCGGTCACGAAGGCGACCTGCCCGGCGAGAAGGTCCGGGCGGAAGCTCGATGGTGTCGTATCGTTCATGACTCCCCCACTGTGGGACGCGCTCAGCGCGCCAGGCGCGCGAACACCGCCTTCATGCGCGCGACCTTGTCGAGGTAAGCGCGTGCATCGTGCGCGCCGCAGCGCTGCCCCGGGCGCAGGCTGAGACCGCGGCGCGCGAAGGCATTGCCCGCGCCGGCGCCGCAGAGATGGATCAGGGTCGCCAGCTCGTGCTTCTTCGCGAGCGGCACATTGCGCAGCCGGTGGCGCGCCAGCACGCCTGCCACGCGCCGGTCGAGATAGGCGGCCGTGAGCTCCACGGAATGGCTGGGCAGCACGCGAAAGTACAGATCGTTGAACCAGCACGAATCGAAGTCGTCCCACGGCCCGTCCTCGACCACACGGTTGTCGCGGATGCAGTAGCGCCTGGCTTCCTCGAAGGTGCCGTCGGTGAACTGGAACATGCCGACCGCGCTCGAGGCCGGACGGTAGATGTCGAGCGGATCCGCCGTGAACGACCAGCGCCAGTAGGTGCGCGCCACCGGGTTTCCAGAAGCCTCGATCTGCGCCAGCGCCGCGAGCAACTCGGGCGTGATCACCGCGGTGGAATTCTCGCGAAACAGCTCGCCGTAGGCGGCCCAGGTTTCGGCCGGCGTCTTGTACAGCGCATCGCTGACCGGAAAGAGCAGCTCGGTCGGCTTGCGTGCCACGTGATAGACCGTGTTGACCACGGCCCAGCCGCCGACCACGAGCGCCAGCACGGCCAGGACAATCACGGCCGAGGGCACCGCGGCGATGCGCCTGGCCCAGCGCCGGCGCGCCTGCGAGGTCGGCCACAGGGCCAGGAGCCGGCCCGCCAGCCCCCGGGGCCGGGGGCGGCGCCCGGAGCGAGGCTTCGCACCCGCACGCGGGCGTGCCCTGGCAGCCGGCTTCGCGCCAGCCCTCCCCGGTGTGGCGCGCGCGCGCTTCGCCGCGGCCGGTGCGGCCGCAGTGCGCGACGCGGCAGCCGCACGCGGCTTTGCAGCGCCACGCGGCCCGGCGGCAGTGCGCGGCCTGGCGGGTGGCGGGGGCATGACGGGGGTTCGGGCCATCGGCGGCGATCAACATGACGATCCAACAAGGTTAGCGCATCGGGTGCCCCGCCGTAGTGACTTGCGCCGGCGGCACCACTACCCTCAGCCGCTCTTATCGCAGAACAAGGACAACGCACCCGTGCAGGACATCGCCTTTCCCGAACTCAGCTGCTACCTGCTGCCCGGTCACACGACCACCCCGGCCGACGCACTCGCCGAGGCACGCCTCGCCGAGGAGCTGGGGCTCGGCAAGGTATGGCTGTCGGAGCGCTTCGACGTGAAGGACGCCGGCGTGATCTGCGCCGCCGCGCTGGCCGTGACCAGCCGCCTGCGCGTCGCCACCGCCGCGACCAACATCCACACGCGCCACGCGCTGGTGCTGGCCACGATGTGCGCCTCGCTGCACTACCTCTCGGGCGGGCGCTTCGAGCTCGGGCTCGCGCGCGGGGTCGGGATCCGCAACCAGCTGATGGGCCTGCCGGGTGTCGGCAACGCGCAGCTGGCCGAGGGCGTGGAGCTGCTGCGCAAGCTCTGGCGCGGCGAGACCGTGATGGGCTACGAGGGCAGCATGGGCAAGCTGCCCTACGTGAACATGGGCAGCTGGATGAAGGCCGACATCCCGATCCACTTCGTGGGCTTCGGGCCGGCGAGCCTGCGCTTCGCCGGCGCGCATTTTGACGGCGTGCACCTGCACACCTTCATCACGGCGCAGGGCCTGCGCCGCGCGAAGGCCCTGGTGCAGGAAGGCGCGACCGCGGCGGGGCGCGATCCCGAGGCGGTCAAGCTGTGGTCGGTGATCGCCACCGCGGTAGAGCCCACGCGCGAGGACCGGCTGCGCAAGCTCGTCGCGCGCATGGCCACCTACATGCAGGCGCCCGGCTACGCGGAACTGCTGGTGGAGCTGAACGGCTGGGATGCGTCGGTGCTGGAAGATTTCCGCGCCTCCCCGGTGGTCAAGTCGATTCCCGGCGGCATCGACAGCGTCGCCACGCTGGAGCAGCTGGAGCAGATCGCGGAGCTGATACCGCCCGAGTGGCTCCCCGCCGCCACCGGCACGCCGCAGGCATGCGCCGCGGCATGGAAGGCCGAGCTGGATGGCGGCGCAGACGGCCTCGTGATCCACGGCTCGACACCGCAGGAGTTCGCGCCGGCGCTGCAGGCGTATGGCGCGCTGCGGGGGTGACCGCGCGCTGCGCCGGCCACGCGTTGCGCCCGAAGCGGGCGGGTTGCATTGGCGCGTGAGCACCGCAGGGAGTAGGGTGCTGCCCGGCACATGCATCACACGCAGGAGAGCGCTATCGTGAGTGAACGACCGTCGGATACATTCCTTGAACGCTACGGCCGGTGGGCGCTGATCGCAGGCTCGGCCGAGGGCATGGGCATCGCGTACGCCGAGCGCTTCGCGCGCCGCGGGCTCGACCTGGTGCTGCTCGATCGCGACGGCGCAGGACTCGAGGCCCAGGCGAAGACCCTGAAGGCGGAGCACGGTGTCGGGGTGCGCGCGATCCGCTGTGACCTCGCCGACACCGAGAGCGTGGAGAAAATCCTCGACGGGCTGGAGAAGCTCGAGATCGGCATGCTGGTGTACAACGCGGCCGCCGCCGATTCGGGCCCCTGGCTCGAGGTCCCGCTGGCGCGCAAGAACATGGTCGTGAGCGTGAACGTGCTCACCCCGCTCGCGCTGGTCGATCGCCTCTCGCGCAAGATGGCTGCGCGCGGGCGCGGCGGCATCATCCTCACCTCCTCGATGTCGGCATTGCATGGCGCCCCGCGCCAGGGCGTGTATGCGGCGACCAAGGCCTTCGACCTGATCCTCGGCGAAACGCTGTGGGCCGAGCTCGCCGAACACGGCGTCGACGCGCTCGCCTTCGTGCCGGGCATGGTGAACACGCCCTCGTTCGTGCGCACCGGTGCGAACCGGTCGGCGACGGCGCTGATGCCGCCCGTGGAGCCGGAGCAGGCCGTGGACGAAGCGCTCGCTGCGCTGGGCAAGTACCCGAGCTGGATTCCGGGGCGCGTCTGGCGCGCCGCCGCCGTCGCCCTGACGAAGATCGTGCCACGGCGCCTCTCGATCCGCTTCACGGCGGATCGCATGAAGCAGTTCGGGAAGTCGTGAGTAACTCGCGCGAAGCGCGGGTATATCAGCGTGGTTTCTGGAAGCGAATCGATCCAAGGCTTCCGTGGGATCCCGGCAATCAACTGTATATACTTACAGTTGTTTTGCCAGAGGACCTTTTGCCATGGAAAACCGTGCATTTGCCGCTTCTGCGGCCACCCCCGATTGTCCGGCCACGACGCTTGCCACGCCCGACCTGGAAGAACAGATCACGCTGCTGAGTGCCAGTATCACGGTTGCCACCTGGCGGCTGCTGATGCTGATCGCCGAGCTCGACCGGCGCAGCGCATGGCAGCAGTGGGGTGTGCTCTCCTGCGCGCACTGGCTCAACTGGAAATGCGGCATCGACATGGGTGCGGCGCGCGAGAAGGTACGCGTGGCGCGGGCGCTGGAATCGCTGCCTCTGGTTAGCGATGCGCTGGCGCGCGGCGAACTCAGTTATTCCAAAGCCCGCGCCATCACGCGCGTCGCCACACCCGAAAGCCAGGACTACATGCTGATGATCGCGCGCTACGGCACCGCATCCCACGTCGAGAAACTGGTTCGCGCCTATCGTCATGTCGAACGTTTGCAGGAATCGGCCCGTGCCCGCAGCGCGCACGCCCAGCGCGCGCTGCGCTGGAGCTTCGAGGACGACGGATCCATGGTATTCACCGTGCGCGTGCCCGCCGAGCAGGGCATGCTGGTGGTGCACGCGATACACGCCGCCGTCGATGCGCAGCGGCGCGAGCGCGACGGTGCCGATCGCGAACAGGAAACGCCAACGGACGGTTCCGCGGAAACGTCCGATGCGCTCATCCCGTCCGCGAACAGCTTCGACAACGCCGAATCGCCCGTGGCGGCACGACGTGCCGATGCGCTGTGCCATATCGCCGAGCAGTTCCTCGCGCACGAGGCCGTCCCGTCACGTCAGGCCGAGCGCTACCAGGTCGTGGTGCACGTGGACCGTTCGGTGCTGTCGGGCGAAGGGCACGGCGACTGCTGCCATATGGAGCACGGCGGCGCCATTGCCGCGGAGACGGCGCGACGCCTGGTGTGCGACGCTTCGCTCGTGACGCTCGAGGAAGGCGAGGACGGCGAGTTGCTCAATATCGGCCGGCGTTCGCGCAGCATCCCGCCGGCGATCCGCCGCGCGCTGGCCCACCGCGACCAGGGCTGCCGCTTCCCGGGCTGCCTCAATCACCGCTTCGTCGATGCGCACCACATCCGCCACTGGGCGGACGGCGGCGAGACGCGGATGGACAACCTGGTGCTGCTGTGCCGCCATCACCACGGCCTGCTGCACGAAGGCGGTTTCACCCTGGAGCGACGCGACGACGGCAAGCTGCTGTTCTTCCGCCCCGACGGCGATCTGCTGCCCGAGGTGCCGAAGCCGCCGCTGCGTGTGCGCGATATCGCGGCCATCGTCGCGGAATCGGGTGTTGACGTTTCCGCGGAAACGCCGCGCTCGCTGTGGGACGGCAGCCGGATGGATCTGGATATGGCGGTAGGCGGGTTGATGGGACTGAACGGGTGGGACGGGGCGCGGCCACCCTCATAAATCCGCGTTGCCGGCGCAGGATCACACGGGTATGATGATAAGTCATACCTAGAGGTACGGTCATGAGCCAGACAAAAGTTGCAATAACCATCGAGGAAGGCGTGCTCGCGAGGGTCGATGCTCTGGTGAAGCGACGAGTGTTCAGCAATCGAAGCCGTGCCATCCAGGAAGCTGTGCAGGAAAAGCTGGAGCGCCTGGAGCGAACCCGGCTGGCCGAAGAGTGCGCAAAACTCGATCCGGCTTTTGAAAGATCAATGGCGGACGAAGGACTGTCCGAGGAGTTGTCGGCGTGGCCAGAATACTGAGGGGTGAGGTTCGCTGGGCAGACCTGAACCCCACGATAGGGCGTGAGCAATCGGGACATCGACCGGTGCTCATCCTGAGCCACGAAGTGTTCAACGAACGCTCGGGAACAGTCATTGCGATGGCAATAACCAGCCAGGAGCAGCGGGCAGGATTTCCGTTGACCTTCGAGCTGTCACGCACAAGATTGCCCAAACAGTCGTGGGTAAAGATCAGCCAGATTCGCACGCTGTCGACCGAGCGAATCGGAAGAAGGATCGACTCGGTCGCACCGGAGGATCTTGCCCGGATCATCGACGGATTGCAGGAGATCATCGGAAGCTGAGCAGTCTCGCGCGCCGCTCACGCTTTCTCCGCACGACGTTTCCGCGGAAACGTCGCCCCTGATCACAGCGACACCGCGGCGTCGAAAGCGCGGGCCAGCAGCGCGTCGAAGGTGGCGGTGGCTTTGGCCAGAGCTTCGGATTGCTGGCGGAGGATGGAGTTGACGAATTCAACGCGCTCCTTGAATCCGTGTTGCTGGTCAAGAGGCGGCAACATCACAGCGAAAGCTTTCAGCTCCTTGCTATTGATATTTGCCTGACCGATGGCTCCTCGCGCTGTGTCGAACAACACCTGCTTCATGTGCTTCGAATTCAGGAAGGCCCACAGGTAGGTCGGATCAATTTGTGTTGGCACAACGCGCAAGCGCATGAAATAAGAAGCGACCACTGCCTCGAGCCTTCCATCCCAAAGAGCCGTCTTTCCAACCAATTCCTTGCTGTTTGTTCGATTGAAAAGCAAGTCCCCTTCTTGCAACCCGTATTTCTCAATTTCATTAGGGGGAAGCTCGACGTATTTCAGGTCATCGAGATCAAGATTTCCTGCATAGGTGACATTACTCATTCGAATGATTGGCAAACCTGCTCCATCCGCCGATGCTTTTACGCTACAGCCATAATCCACGCTGAGTAACGCCTCGCCCAGATTAGCAACCGGCCACCCCTTCGGATTCCTCGCCGGATCGCCGAACATATCGATAAAGATCGCCGGGATCAGTTCCGCGGCTTTTTGCTGCGCTTCGCGGCGCAGGCGGACTATTCCTTCGGCGCGTGAGAGTATATCGACCATTTGAAGTTGCCGATCCAAAGGTGGCACCGGCACAAGCAAGTTCTCGATAAAGCCCGATTGAACGCTGTGGACAGTTGCGCCCTTCTTCACTCCGCGGGCGACCACGTCATTCGCTTGCGAGCGAAGAAACCAGAACAGGAAATCTACGGAAACCAGATCCGAATGAGGAATGATCGCCTTGATATCCTGATTGAAGGCGACCGGCCTGCCCACTTGAGCAATCGGCAATGAGTGGACCAGGATGCCTGACCTTACGACCACAAGAATTGCGCCCGGCGGCACGATACTGGTCGCGGATCCGCTGACCGCATCCTCGGATATGTGATCGGCAGCCTCCTCTATAAGCGTCGACTTCATGTCCTTCGGCGACACCCAGGGAATGCTTCCTTGCCAGAACGATGCGTTTGCCTTGGATGGAGTTCCGCCGTGCCTGAATGAGCACAACTCGCGCAGCGGGACATAGTTCACGCTTGTGTCTCCGTCAACGCGGTCTTCAACGCCTCCACCTCCTCCAGAATCTCCACCTCAATCGCCGCCAACTCATCCAGCAACTCCCGCGGATCCCGGTGCTCCACCTGCGCCTGGCTCATCGGGCGGTAGCGGCTCGCCGAGAGATTGAAGTCGTTGGCGCGCAAGGTGGCGGTGTCGGCGAACCACCATTTCCCGGTCCACTCGGCGGCGGTGTCGCGCGACTGCCAGCTCTCCCATCCGGCATCGCGATCCGCATAGGCCTGCGCCAGCGCGGGCAGGTCGTTGGCCTCGATCGCCGTGTCGTGGTTGGCGTCGAGCTTGTAGCCGTCGTCGTCGGCGTGCAGGAACTGCACGCGCTCGGTCGTACCGCCCTTGCGGAAGAACAGCACCGAGGTCTTCACGCCGGAATACGGCTGGAACACGCCGCCCGGCAGGCTCAGCACCGCTTCGACGCGGTTGTTCTCGATCAGCTGGCGGCGCAGTTCCTTGTGCGCGCCGGTGGAGCCGAACAGCACGCCCTCGGGCACGATCACGCCGCAGCGCCCACCCGGGCGCAGGCTGTCCATCATGTACTTCAGGAACAGCAGTTCGGTGGCCGTGGTGGTGCCGACCTTCACGTCCTCCACGATGCGGTCGCGGTCCACGCGGCCCGAGAACGGCGGGTTCGCGAGGATCACGTGGAAGCCTTCGGGCGGCAGGCCCAGCTCGGCCTTGCGTTCGGCATCCAGCGTGGTGGTCAGCACGTTGCGCAGCAGGATACGCACGTTCGGCAGCCCGCGCAGCGTGAGGTTCATGGTGGCGAGACGCACCATCTTCGGGTCCACGTCGTTGCCGAAGAAGGTCGCGGTCTGCAGCGCGCTCACCTGCGACGCGGAGAGCGTGTCGCCCAGGCCGCGGCGCTGGCGCTTGCCGTCGAGCTCGGCTTGCACGATGCCGCTGGGCGAGGAGTTCGCCAGCCGGATATGGTTGTAGGCCGCCACCAGGAAGCCGGCCGTGCCGGCCGCGGGATCGTAGATCGTCTCGCCGACACGCGGATCCACGATCTCGACGATGGTGCGGATGATGTGGCGCGGCGTGCGGAACTGCCCCAGTTCGCCGGCCTGTTTGATCTGGCGCAGCACGTGTTCGAACAGATCGCCCTTGGTGTCGGCATCGGCCTGGTCCAGGCGCAGTCCGTCGACCAGGTTCACGACCTGTGTCAGCACCGTGGGCTCGTCGATCGACAACCGCGCGCCCAGCATGAAATCGTGCGCGGCACCCGCGCCCATCTCGGCGAAGAACGCGAACACCTCGTCGCGCACGAAGCGCACCAGCGCCTCGCCCGAGAGGCCCTTCGCCCACACCGACCAGCGGAAACGGCTGCGCGGAATGGTCGGACCATCGCTCGCGTTCAGCGGATTCTTCAGCGTCCAGTCGCCGTCGAACAGGCTGGTATGCGCGGTTTTCAGCACGCGGGCACGCAGCGCGTTCTCGGCATCGATAGCCTCGACGAGATAGAAGAAGAACAGGAAGGACAGCTGCTCGGCGTTGCTCACCGGGTCGGGGTAGCCGCCGCCGAAGAGATAGTCGCGAATCTGGTCGATGGACCGGCGCATGTCGGGCGTCAGGGGCATGGGAATCCGTGGGGCTCAGAAGGGTGAATCGTCCGGCTCAGTGCCCGGACGCACGCGAATCGCCGGCGGGGCCGGCGGCGTGCGTCGCATCGCCTGTTGCGTCCTCGAAGGGCAGGGCGAACATGTGTTCGTTGAGGCTGTCGATCACGGCGCGCATCCGCTCCTCACTGCCGAAGACGCGCACCGCCTGCGCCACGCCACCCAGCTGGGAGAACGGGTGGAAGGCGAACTGCTCGATCACGAAGCCGGCAGCGTCGCCCCAGTAGTTGTCCGCGTTGGCGCGCAACTGCTGCCCGATCATGCGCAGCCACGATTCCTCGCCCGCATGCAGGCCCGTCTGTGCCAGTATCCAGGCCTCGAAGCGGGCTCCCAGTGCGGCGGCACGCTGCTCCGAAACCTCGGGGAACACCATGTTGCCGTCTTCGTCGACCGTGATCCACGCGCGCGTCGTGGGGTCGATGTGGTCGTCCACATCCAGCGCCAGCAGCCGGCGCGGCTGGTATTTTTTCGCGGAGGGCTTCGCGATCACCATGCCGCCCTCGGCATAGTCGTCATCGTCGCCGTGGTAATCGGTGACACCCACGAAGTCGAACATCGTGAACACCGGCTTGTTGCGTGCCTTGCGGGTGCCGCGGCCACGCATCTGCTGGTACAGGATACTGGAGCGCGTGAAGCGCGCGAACACCAGGTTCACCACCTCGGGGCAGTCGAAGCCGGTGTCGAGCATGTTCACCGACACCAGGATCTGCGGGAATGCTTCCTTCTTGAAGCGGCGGATCTTGCTCATGCCGTCGATGCTGTCCTCGGCGCCCTGCCCGCTCACCACGTAATCGGCGTAGCGCACCTCCGGGGATGGCTTCAGATGCGCGAACTGTGCATCGAAGAGCTGCGCCAGCGTTTCGGCGTGGCGCTTGTTCACCGCGAACACGATGGTCTTGCCGAGCAGGGGCTTGCGCAGCACGTCCTTCGCATCGACGTAGCCCTTGTCCAGCACCTGCGCGTATTCGCGCACGATGGCGCGGTTGCGCTCCGGGATCGTGAAGCGACGCTCCAGTGCCGAGGGGTCTATGACCACCGATGCCTTGTCGCCGAAGACCTGCTCCAGCTCCTCGCGCGTGACGGGGTCCATCGCCGGCCAGTCGAGTTCGTCCCTGCGGACTTCGAATCCGCCTTCGGCCGCGGTCTTGACCGTCTGGGCCTTGTAGATCTGGTACGGCACCAGATGCCCGTCGCGGATCGCGTCCTTCAGCTTGTACGAGAAGGTCGGCGCATCCACCTCGAAGAAGCGCAGCGTGTCGCGCACGAAGGCGATGTCCTCGTCGTCTGCGCTGGCGTCCTCGCGCGTCTGCACGCAGGGCGTGGCGGTGAGCCCCAGCTGGATGCCATCGAAGTGCTTCAGCACCCCGCTCCATTGGCCATAGATGCTCCTGTGGCATTCGTCGCTGATGACCAGGTCGAAATACCCGCTGGAATACTCGGCATAGAGATTCACCATGCTCTGCAACGTGGTGATCGTGATGCGCTTTTCGTCCTGAAAGCGGCGCCCCGCGCGCAGGACGTAGGCCGGGTACTCGGGCAGATGCTCCGCGAAGGCATCCTCGGTCTGCTTGGCCAGCGGAATGCGATCAACCAGGAACAGCACCCGCGTGACGGCGTTGGCCTCGAACAGCCGCTTGATGAAGGCCGCCGCCGTGCGCGTCTTCCCTGTGCCGGTTGCCATCTCGACCAGGAGTTTGCGGCGCCCCTGGCGGACCTGCTCGCAGAGCGTTTCGATACAAGCGATCTGATAGTCCCGCTCGACGATGCGGCGGTCGATCGGAAGGTCTTGCGGGTCACGGCGCAGCGCGAGCGAGGCCGCGCGCCGCTCCAGGTCGTCCTGGCGGAATATCGTCCTGACCGGGTGAGGGAATGCCTCGCGCTGCCAGTCCCAGAAGCGCACCTCGTCACCATTGGACAGGAAGACGAAAGGCACGCCCAACTGCTCGGCATAGGCCCTGGCCTGGGCTGCGGCGTCACCCGGACTGATCGAGAAGCGCTTGGCCTCGATCACCGCCAGCGAACGGCCATGACGATCGCACAGCACGTAGTCGGCCCGCGTACCATCGGGCAGCACCACCTCGAAGCGAACGGCATTGGCGTCCTGGATGTTCCAGTTCTGTGCCGCGAGCAATGCGTCGATCCTGACGCGCGCAAATGCTTCATTGCTCATGCGGCACCGGGAATGTCTCCATTTGGTGTGTCGCCGTGATTTGTGATCGATAGTAGCGGAGCAGCCCGCTTGCAGCCAGAGCGGCCGGTATTTGCCCGCGCGCCCCGCCCCGCCTAAACTGCGTCAAAACGATGCCGCCAGATGCCAGCCGCCAATCCTTCCCTCGAAACCGAGCACCCCGTTCCCGTCATGCGCAAGGGCTTTGCGCGGCGGGCGCTGCGGCTCGCCGCCCCGTACTGGCATTCGGAGCGCAAGTGGCAGGTGCGCGGTGCCACGGCGCTGCTGCTGGCGCTCACGATCGCGCAGGTCGCGCTGACGGTCTGGACCAACTACTGGCACCGCGAGCTGTTCGATGCGTTGGAGGAACGCTCGGTGTCGGGCGTGCTGGTGCAGGTGGGCATGTTCGCGCTGATCTTCGCGCTCACGCTCGCAGTGACGGCCGCGCACCTGATGGTCAAGCGCTGGCTGCAGCTCGACTGGCGGCGCTGGCTGACCGATCGCGTGATCGGGCACTGGATGGCGCGAGGTCGCCATTACCGGCTGCTGTTCACGGCGGGCGAGCACGACAACCCCGACGGACGCATCGCGGAGGACATCCGCATCGTCACCGAGACGACGATCGCGCTGGCACACACGCTGGTGTACTCGCTGCTGGTGCTCGGCATGTTCATCGACATCCTGTGGCAGGTCTCGGGCTCGGTGCACCTGCCCGGCACCGAAATCCACGTCTCCGGCTACCTGGTGTGGCTCGCGTTCCTGTACGCCGGCATCGGCACCGTGCTGGGCTGGAGCTTCGGCCGGCCGCTGGTACGCTCGACCAACGCGCTGCAGACGGCGGAGGCGGACTTCCGCTTCGGCCTGGCGCGCGCGCGCGAGCACTCGGAGGCCATCGCGCTGATGCACGGCGAACCGATGGAGCGCTCGGGCGCCGCGCGGCGCTTCGTTCGCATCGCGCTGCAGTGGTACCGCCAGTCGCGCGCCTACATGGGCATCGTGGCCTTCTCGACCGGTTACGGCGCGCTGCTGCCCGTGTTCCCGATCCTGGTCGCGGCACCGCAATACATCGCCGGCGTGATGTCGCTCGGCGTGCTCATGCAGGCCGCGCAGGCTTTCCAGCGGCTGACCTCCGCCCTGTCGTGGCCGGTGGACAACCTCGGCGACATGGCGCGCACGCGCGCCTCGGCCGACCGCGTGCTGTCGCTGTACGAGGACATGCAGCGCCTGGACGCCGAGGCGCGCGCGCCGGACGGCAACCGCATCGCGCTCGCACACGACGCACGTGCGCGCATCAGGATCAAGAACCTCTGCATCGCCGATCCCGATGGCCGCATCCTGCTCGAACATCTCGACCTCGAGATCCGCCGCGGCGAGCGCGTGCTGGTGGCCGGCGACCCGGCGGTGACCAGCAGCCTGTTCAAGGTGATCGGGGGCCTGTGGCCATGGGGCCGCGGCCACGTGCAGTTGCCCGACAAGGACTGCATGCAGTTCATGCCGCAGCGCCCGTTCCTGCCCGAGGGGACGCTGCGCCAGGCGCTGTGCTACCCGCAGCCGCCGGATGCCTTCGGCAACGAGGCGGTGCTGCGCGCGCTCGAGTGCTCCGGCAGCGGGTGGCTGGCGCCGCGGCTGGACGAGCACGACAACTGGGAGCAGGCGCTGCCGCTGCGCGCGCAGCAGCGTCTGGGCTTCGCGCGCGTGCTGCTGCTGCGCCCGGCGTGGATCCTGCTCGAGGAAGCGACCGATGCCTTCGACCCGCGCGGTGAGCGCATCATCCTGGAAATGCTGCAGCACGAGTTGCCCAGCAGCGCCATGCTGACGATCAGCTTTCACAGCGGCCTGGATGCGCTGCATCACCGCAAGATCGTGCTCAACCGCCTCACCGAGGAGCGTTTCCTGTTCGAGGGCAAGCGCGAGAACGGCTCATCGCCTCACTGAAAGCCCGCCGGCAGCCAGCCGCGCTCCACGGCGTCGCGAAAGCTCCATGCCGGCGTGGTCTCGGTGCGGTAGCTCCAGAAGAACCAGCCGCGGTAGTGCTCGAAGGCGAGCAGTTGCGCCGCCGCGTAGCCGCGCAAGGCGGTGTGCTGCCGGAAGGCATCCATGTGCTCGAGCGCGTGGTTGTAGGGGCCTGGCGCCCACAGAGAGACCACCTTCAGGTCGAGTCCGAGGCTCCATTCCCCGGCGATCGCGGGCACGCCGAGCTCGCGCTGGATCTCGATCGCCTCGTCCTTCCACAGCATGCCGGCCTTGTGCAGGTGGCCGTGGATGTCCAGGTCGATGTCGGCGCGCTCGAAGCACTGGTAGCGGTGCACGTCGAACAGCACGTTGGCGAAGTCCGGCTCCTGGAACAGCCCGAGGAACTCGCGGTGCGAGCGAAAGCCGTCGTGGAACACCACGGCGACCTCCTGCGGCGCGCAGTGCGCGCGTATCACGCGGTTCGCGCGGCGGTAGTAGTCCTTCAGCAGTTGCGTGGGCACGTCGGAGTGCGGCTCGTTGAGCACCTCGATGGCGTGCAGGCCGCGGCGGCCGCGGTAGCGCGCCGCGAGCCGCCCCAGCACCTCGACCGAGTGCGCCAGGTATTCCTCGCGCGTGTGCCACTCGCAGACGTCCTTGATGCCGCCGTTGTCGAAGCCGTTCTGGCAGCCCGGGGCGGCGTGCAGGTCCAGCACCACGCGCAATCCGAACTCCTCGGCCCAGTCCATGGCGCGGTCGAGCACCTCGACGCCGCCCTCGACGAAGGGGTGCGGGTTCGCACCGTAGGCGGCGTGATAGGGATAAGGCGGCCCGAAGATCCAGTGCCCGAGCGGGATGCGCACGGCGTTGATGCCGCGCGCGGCGAGCCAGGAAAAATCCTCGCGCGTGATGAAGCTGTCCCAGTGCGCGCGCAGCAGCCGCGGCGCGGCGGTGCCGAGTTCGGCACACCAGGTGGTTTCGTCGGTGGCCGCGAGCCCGGCGAAGAGGCTCGGCTTCATCCACTTCTCCAGCACCAGCCAGCCGCCGAGGTTGACGCCGCGCAGGCGCATGTTCGTGGTCGTGTGTTCCATGGGATCCGCTCCGTGGGTTGCGGCGGGAGTTTATACTTCGCCGGGTGACGATGGCGACGCGAGGCAGATCGAGGATGCAACAACTCACGGCGACGGCGCCGCCCGGACGACGCGGCCTCGTGGCGACGCTCGCGGCCTGTGCCGCGTGGCTCGCGCTGCTGTACGCCTTCCGCTTCGGCTTCATGGAAATCGAGGCCGAGTCCGATCCCTGCCTGAACGACCCGCTCGGCGCGCTGTGCCGCGCGCGCGCCGTGATCGGCATGTCGATCCACCTGCAACTTTTCGGCACCGCGGCGCTGGTGCTGGCACTGGCCGCGCACCTGCGCCTCGGCCGCTTCAGGCGCGCCCTCGCGCTGGCAGGACTGTTCGCGGCGCTGCTCGCGCTGGTGCTCTACAACGTGCGCTACGGCGCGCCGGCGGCGGTGGTCGCGCTGCTGGCGCTGGCGGATATGGGAGCGCTCCGGCGCGCCGCGTAGGCCCGGATTGTGGGTCGCCATTCATGGCGACAGAGGCCTTTCACCAGTGTTTACTGTGGGCCCGGCTGTGCCGGTCCCTTGTCGGCATGAATGCCGACCCACGCACCGCCGCGCAGCAATCCCACCGCCATCACAACGCTCACGGCCAGCCAGCCCAGCGCCTGCAGGTTCAGCGGCGTTTCCTGCCACAGCACCACCGGCATGCACAGCACCAGCAACATCCCCAGCGCGCGGTTGCGCTCGCGCCACGGGCCGGCGCGCGGCGCGAACAGCCAGGCGACGAGCGCCGGTGCGGCGAACACTGCCAGCGGGAAGTGGCGATAGCGCGCGTCGAAGGCGAGCCCGAGCATCTCGATGGCGGCCAGCGCCGCCATGATGCCGATCAGCGCCTCGTGCCAGCGCGCCGGCGGGCGCCCGCGCAGGCGCCGGCAACCCAGCCAGCCGAGGGCAAACGCGAGCGCGGCCAGCAGGAGGAACCAGCCGGTTTCACTCGCGCTGCGACTGAACAGACGCATCTGCTGCAGGTGGAACACCACGCCGTTGGCGGCGAGGGCCGCGATCAGCATCGCGCCGGGCGCCCGCCAGCCGCCGCCGGCGAGCAGCAATCCGGCGCCCAACAGCAGCGCAGCCCCCAGGCACTCGCGCCACTCGGGCAGGTTCGACACCGGCCCGCGCAGGATGTGCTTGTCGTGGCGCGCCGCGTCGAACAGCCCCCAGTAACCGCCGACGGCCCCTTCCTGCCCGCGCTTCCACGGCTGGTCGAAAGCCTCGATCAGGTTGTAGTGCCAGCCCTCGGCCTCGGCGTGCGCCACGAAGCCGCGCACGAAACGCGCCTGGTTCACGCGCCCCGGCACGGCGCCCTCGCGCTGGCGTCCCTGCGAGGGCCAGCCGGTCTCGCCGATCAGGATGTCCATGCCGGGAATATCTTCGCGGTCTCGTCATGCGCGTGCGTCACCGCCGCGATCGCCGCGCCGATGTCGCTGGGGTCGTTCTCCCAGTACGGCAGCAGGTGGATGGTGACGAAGTCGGCGCCGGCGACGATGGACGGGTTCTGCAGCCAGAAATCCCACACGTCGCCGTAGCTCACGGGCTGCTGCACCGCCGCCTGCACGCGCTGCATGTAGCCGAGCAGCTGTGCCGCGGTGCGCTCGCGCCGCAGCAGCACCTCGTTGCCGACCAGCACCGCGCTGATGACGTCGGGATAGCGGTTCGCGAGCGCGATGAGGCCGGCAATCTCGCGCTCGGTGTCGGCATCGTCACGGCTTATCCAGGCGCCCGCTATCACCTTCATGCCGTGCTCGCGCGCAACCTCCGGGATCTGCTCCATGCCGCGCACGGAGTAGATGCGCACGCAACCCACCTGCGGCGATAGCAGTGCGAAGTCCTGCTCGAGCTGCTCGCGCGCGGCGGCGACGAAATCGGCTGGCGTCTCGGCGCCGGTGAACGGCGTGTACGACGCGCACTGCAGCCGCTGGCCCGCGACCAGCGCGCCGGGCACGTGCTGCTCGCGCCCCAGCAGCCACCAGAACGCTGCGCTGGCCGCCACGGCGAGCAGCAGCACGAACGCGCCCCGGGAACGCGACATCTCAGCTGGCCGGCTGCGCCAGCGTGAGCGGGCTCTCGCGCGGCGGGATAACCGCGAGGAAGGACATCACCACCGCGGCCAGGTACGCCAGCGACTGCAGCAGCAGCATCGCCAGCCAGGCATAGGCGTCGGTGGTGTCCATCTCGTGCACCACCAGCAGCCCGGCCATCGCGCCCCACAGCAGGATCAGGATGTAGAGCTCCTCGCGCGCCTCCGCCAGCGCCTGCATCATGCCACCGCGCATGGCCAGCTTCGGCGTGCGGAAGAACGGGATGGTGCGCGTGACCAGCCCGTAGATCACGGCCTTGCCGATGGTGTGCGACAGCGCGAGACCCGCCACGGCGGCACCGATGGACGTACCCGCGGGCACGCGCATGTGGCGCAGGTACACGTACAGGATCTTGGCCAGCTTGCCGAAGAACAGCAAGAGCGGCGGCAACGCGAAGATCATCGCCGGCGGCAAGGCCTGCTTGGGCACCAGCAGCATCGCGGAGGTCCACACCAGCGCGCCGGCCGTGAAGAACAGGTTCAGCCCGTCCGCGCACCAGGGCAGCCAGCCGGCCAGGAAGTGGTAACGCTGCCCGCGCGTGAGCGCGGTGTCGCGCCCGAGGAACAGCATGCCGGCGTGGCGCTTCATGATCTGCATCGCGCCGTAGGCCCAGCGGAAACGCTGCTTCTTGTAGTCGATGAAGCGGTCGGGCATCACGCCGCGACCGTGCGATTCCACCACGTAGGCCGCCGAATAGCCCGCGGCGAACACGCGCAGGCCGAGATCGGCGTCCTCGGTGATGGTCCACTCGCCCCAGCGCAGCCGGTCCAGCACGTCGCGGCGGATCATCGTCATCGTGCCGTGCTGGATGATGGCGTCGCGGTCGTTGCGCGTGACCATGCCGATGTGGAAGAAACCCTTGTACTCCGCGTAGCAGAGCTTCTTGAACAGCGACTCGTCGCCGTCGCGGTAATCCTGCGGCGCCTGCACCACGGCGATGCGCGGATCGTTGCCGAAATGCGGCGTGAGGTACTGCAGCCAGGTCGGCTCGACGATGTAATCGGCGTCGATCACGGCGACGATCTCGGCGTCCGGCGCGGTGCGCTCCAGCGCGTAGTTCAGCGCGCCCGCCTTGAAACCGGCGAGCGGACGCACGTGGAAGAAGCGAAAACGCGGCCCGAGCGCCTGGCAGTGCGCTTCGACCGGGCGCCAGGTTTCCTCGTCGGGCGTGTTGTTGTCGATCACCAGCACCTCGAAGTGCGGGTAATCGAGTCGCGCCAGCGCATCGAGCGTGCGGATCATCATCTCCGGCGGCTCGTTGTAGCAGGGCACGTGCACCGATACCTTGGGCAGCACGCCGCGCGGCTCGCGCACCGAGGCGAACGAGCGCCGGCGCGTCGCCCAGATGGTCTCGGCGAGCTCGTGCGCCTCGGTGAACAGCACCGTGAACACGCCGATCGCCGATAACACCAGCAGCGCACCCAGCACGTATTCCAGCAGCCCCAGGTACTGGCGCGAGTAGTCGTAGGCGACGAAGACCAGGAACGAGGCCACGCCGAAGGCGATCAGCGCGAGGAAGGCGCGCCCGCGCTGCTTCAGCCCCGAGCCGTCGATCAGCAGCAGGCCGAAGGCCAGCACCGCGAGCACGATCGAGACCGCCGCGAGCGAGCGCCACTCGGGGATCGCCACCACCGGTCCCTCGAACGGGAACTTCTGCTGGCGGCCCTCGTTGTAGACGCCCCAGTACGCCCCGACGTCGCCCTCGTCGCCGGTCTTCCACGGCTGGTCGAAGGCTTCGATCACGAAGTACTCGTAGCCGGCGGCGTTCAGCCGGTTCAGCAGCGTGCGCAGGTAGATCGCCTGTTCGGCCGGCTTCGCCTCGGCCTGCCCCTGCGCGCGACCGTGCGAGGGCCAGCCCACCTCGGCCAGCAGCAGGCGCTTCTTCGGGAACTGCTTGCGCACGAGCTTGGCCCGCTCGATGGTGCCCTGCACGGCAAACTCCGAGGGCTCCTTCTCCCAGTACACCAGCACGTGCGCCGCGATCACCTTGACGTTGTCGGCGAGCTCCGGGTACTTCATCCAGATGTGCCAGGGCTCGGCGGTGGTGACGAGGGTCTTCACGTTGTCGCGCACGCGATCGATGTAGGCGCCGAGCTGCTCCGGCGTGACGTCGCCGCGATACACGGCCTCGTTGCCGACGATCACGAGATCGATGTTGCGCTCGCGGTTGGCGATGTCGATGGCACGATTGATCTCGTATTCGTTGGCCACGAGGTCGCTGCTGATCCACACGCCCAGCGTGACGTTCATCCCGTATTCCTGCGCGATCCGCGGGATTTCGCCGAGGCTGTCGCGCACCGAGTAGGTCCGCAGCCGGTTGGTCTGCTCGGCGAGCATCTCGATGTCGGCCGCGATCTCCTGCTCGCTGGGATAGACGTTGCGCGTCGGGTCCTGCCCGGCGCGGAACGGCGAGAACGAGTAGCCCCAGACGTTCTCGGGCCACGCGGGCACGGCCACCGGACGGTTGAAATAGGCCCAGAGCCCGGCGCAGGTCGCCGCGATGCTCACGAGGATCGCGAGGTTCAGGATCAGGTTGCGTCGTCTGTGCATCTGCGTGCGAACCACTCGGGGAGATCAGCCGCGAGGCGCGGCGGGTAAGGGACCGTGGACGTCATGCGCGCCGGTCATTCATTGCGCGCCGGTGACGAACGCGGCGTAGATGGCGCGCAGCGCCGTGGGATAATCCTCGGGTGCCACGCCGACGATGATATTGAGCTCCGAGGGCCCCTGGTTGATCAGCCGCACGTTCACGCGCGCCTCGGCCAGCGCGCCGAATACCTTCGCGGCGATGCCGATCGCGTGCGACATTCCCTCGCCGACGATCGCGATCAGCGCGACCTGCGGCACGTAATCGAGCTCGTCGGGCTGCAGCGTGCGGCGGATGTCGCCCAGCACGTCCTCGGCCTTGCCCTCCATCTGCCCGGCATCCACCACCACGCTGACGCTGTCGATGCTCGACGGGCAGTGCTCGAAGGCGACCCCGTGATGCTCCAGGATGCCGAGCAGGCGGTAGACGAATCCGACCTCGCGGTTCATCAGGTGCTTGCCGATCGTGATCATCGCGAAGCTGGTCTTGCCCGCCACGCCTGCGATCAGCGTGTTCTTCTCGATCTCGGGCGAGAGCGTCGCGACGATGCGCGTGCCGGGATGCGCGGGATCGTTGGTGTTGCGGATGTTGACCGGGATCCCCACCTCCCGCACCGGCGCCATGGCCTCGTCGTGCAGCACCGAGGCGCCCATGTACGACAGCTCGCGGATCTCGGCATAGGTCACTTCCGCCATAGGCCGCGGGTTGTCGACGATGCGCGGGTCGGCCATCAGCAGTCCGGACACGTCGGTCCAGTTCTCGTAGAGCGCCGCGTGGGCCGCCCGCGCGGCGATCGCGCCGCTCACGTCCGAGCCGCCGCGCGAGAAGGTACGCACGTGGCCCTCGGTGTCGCGGCCGTAGAAGCCCGGCACCACGTAGCGCCCCTGGGGATCGGACAGGCGCGCGCCCAGCAGCGCGTAGCTGTCCGGATCCACGATGCCCTGGGGCCCGATCACGATGCACTCGGCCGCCTCGACGAACTCGGCGCCGAGGTAGGCCGCCAGCAGCCGGGCGCAGAAGTGCTCGCCGCGCGAAGCCGCGTAATCGGCAGTGACGCCGCGCGCGAACTCCTCGCGCAGGCGCTCGAGCTGCGCCTCGATGCCGGCATCGAGCCCCAGCTCGCGCTCGATGCCGACAAAGCGGTCCACGATCTGCGCGAACGGCGAGGAGAACTCGGCATCGATGCTGGCCGCGTGGTGGCACAGGTACAGCAGGTCGGTGATCTTGGCGTCCCTGGCGTCGCGCTTGCCCGGCGCCGAGGGCACCACGATGCGCCGCCGCGGATCGGCCTCGACGATGGCGCGCACCTTGCGGAACTGCGCAGCGCTGGCAAGGCTGGAGCCGCCGAACTTGCAGACGATGCGGGAGGAGGCTTCCGGGTTCATGGGGTTTTCCGTCCTGGGTGATCCGAAGCCGGCCGGTGCGCGGCGTCGGGGCGGCGCCGGCCCGGGCGGCGCGCATTCTCGCATCCCGGAGCGAAACTAAACAGATCACCTTTTCCCGCTATCCGTCGCGCCGGCTAGAGGCCCGACAGCAGCGCGGGAATGTTCGGCTGGCCGTTGCTCGCCGTGAGACCGCCGTCGGCGACCACGGTGGTGCCGGTGACGTAGCTGGCCTCATCGCTCGCCAGAAAGAGCGCTACCCGGGCGATTTCCTCGGGGTTGCCGGCACGGCGCATCGGGATCGCCTCGCGCCAGGCCCTGGCGAGCGGCTCGATCCCGCTCGTGGCCTCCGTGAGCGGCGTGTCGATCCAGCCCGGGCAGACCGCGTTGCAGCGGATGTTCTCCGCGGCGTGATCGAGCGCCACCGTGCGCGTGTAGTTGATCACCGCGGCCTTGGCGGCGTTGTAGGCGGCAAAGCCGTAGTCCGCGCCGATGCCGGAGATCGAGGCGGTGTTGACGATGGCGCCGCCGCCGGCGCGGCGCAACGCGGGAATCGCCGCCTTGCAGCCGTGGAAGACGCCGTTGAGGTCGACGTCGATCACCTGCTTCCACTGCGCGACATCGAGCGTGACGGTGTCGCCGAAGCTGCCGATGCCGGCGTTGTTGAACATGATGTCGAGGCGGCCGAAGTCGCGCTCGGCGGCGGCCACCAGCGCCTCGACTTCCTGCAACTGCGTGACATCGCTGCGCAGGAACCGCGCCACGGGCGCGCCGGCCAGCCCGTTCAGTTCCTGCGCGAGCGCTTCACCCGCGCCCTGCGCGAGATCGCCGAGCACCACGCGCGCCCCCTCGCCGACGAACAGCCGCGCCGCCGCCGCCCCTATACCCGAGGCCCCGCCCGTGATCACCGCGACCCTGCCGTGGAGCCTGCCCTGCCGGTTGCCGTTCATGCCTGCACGTCCCTCACCTGAAGCCCAGTCGAATCACTTTGCCCTGCCCGCCTTCCATCTGGTAGTAGGGCAGGTTCGATGTCGTGGTCCAGACACTGCCCTGCGCGTCCACCTCGAGCTCGCGCGTGAAACTCACGCGGCTCGGCAGCAGGTAGGTGCTGAATGTCTCCGCGCGCGGATCGAAATGGATCAGCGTGTCCGAGTTGGTGCCGCACAGCCAGATGGAGTCGTCGCGCGCATCGATGGCGAGCGCATAGACCATGTCGCCGCGCCCCGTGGGCAGCGCATACTCCCGGAAGTCGCGCGTCGCCGGGTCGAAGCGGAAGAACTTGCCCTCGTGGTACGAGGGTACCCACAGCACGCCGCGGCTGTCGATGCGAAAGCGCCGCGGCGCCGGGAACGGCGTGTCGATCATCTCGATCGCGCCGGTGGCCGGCGTGATCACGCCGAGGCGGCTGTTGTTGAACTGCGAGAACCACACCCGCCCGTCGGGCGCGACGTCGATGCCGTAGGGCACCGGGTTGATCTCGGGATCGGCGACCACGGACTGGCCCTTGACCTTGAAGGTGTTGGCGGCCCAGACGATCGCGCCCATCGCGCGCGCCATCAGCCACTGGCTCCAGTTGCGCGTGGGCAGGTCGAACACCTCGAAGGACTCCGTGGCGGTGTCGAAGCGCACCACGTGGTTCGTCATGCTCGCCGTGTACCAGATGTTGCCCTCACGATCGAAGCGCAGCGTGTGCGGGTACTTCACGCGGTCCGGGTGATCGAAAGTGCGGAACTGCTCGGTGACGGGGTCGAAGCTGGCGAGGCCCTTGCCCACGCTCAGCGTCATCCACAGCTTGCCGTCCGGCGCGACCTGGATGCTGTGCGGGGCCACCGTGGGCGTGTGGTGGGTGTAGCGTCGCCCGCGCTCGGCCAGTATCCCGAGGATGCCGCCTTCACGCAGGTCCCCGTTCACGGGCACGTCCCAGGCCGTCGTTTCGTTCGTGCGCGGGTCCAGCCGGTAGAGCTTGTCGCCGATCCAGTCCACCGCGTACAGGCGCCCGTCCTTGCCGAGCACGCCGTCGTGCAGGAAGGACGTCTGCTCGCCGACGTCCCACTCGTCGATCACGACCGCGGCGCCCGCCGGATCGAGCACCGCCGGATTGTCGGGGAAGCTGTCCAGCGCGCGCGTGTTCCAGTCCCACGCCGCGTTGAGCACGGCGGGCGCCTCGTCGTAGAGCTGCTGCGTCATCACCGCGCCGAACTCCGCCATCATGTCGAAGATGCCGTGCCAGTCCTGTTCGCTGCGCAGGATACGCGTGGTGCTGGAACCCTGCTGGTGACACATCAGGCACTGGATGGCGAACTGCGCGCTGAGCGCGGGCGAGGAGAACTGCGCGCCGGCATACCAGTCGCTCGCCGGCAGGTCGTGTATCCACAACGACTTGGGCAGCGGCTTCAGCGTGACGCTGCGCTCGAGCGCGGAGTCCTCCGCGAGTTCGATGCCGCTCTCCTCGATAGTCCCGAAGCCGAGCCGCCGCGCGCGGAAGCGATAGTGGCCGGGCAGCAGCCCGTCGAGGCGGTAGCGACCCTCGGCATCGGCATAGACGGTCGTGGTGCGCCCGAGCTCGAGGTTGCTCAGCGACACCTGCGCCAGTGCCACCGGGGCGCCCTGCTCGCTGCTGACGCTGCCGCTGAGGGTGGCGGCGTGAACCGGCAGGGCGCATGCCAGGCCCAAGCCGAGCAGCGCAAGCGAACGGCGGAACATGTGATTCCCTCCCCGGTTTGGCGCCGTCACTCTGACAGCGCCGCAAACGATGTGAATGCGGCCGCCCGGGCGGCACGTGTTCAGGCGGCGGCGAACAGGCTGCGCTCGGGCCCGATGCGCGCCGCGATCGGCGCCAGCGCCGCGCGGTCGAAGCCGTAGAAATCCGCCGCGTTGCCGCCGAGCATGGCCTCGGTCTCGGCCTCCGGCAGG
Organism: Gammaproteobacteria bacterium; assembly: GCA_016718385.1. Taxonomy (GTDB): domain Bacteria; phylum Pseudomonadota; class Gammaproteobacteria; order Pseudomonadales; family UBA5518; genus UBA5518. Next base: position 140,456 of record JADKDK010000001.1, on the reverse strand, counting down.
CCGCGGAACACCTCCACCATCATTTGCCGCGTGAGCGGCCAGGTGCCCTCCGGGTGCGGGTAGTCGCTGCCCCACATGATCGTCTGCAGGCCGATCTGGTGGCGCATCTCCGCCTCGCGCCGCGACATCGCCGAACTGCCGACGCGCACGTTGCGCCGGAAATACTCGCTCGGCTTCAGGCGCAGGTGCTGCTTGTAGCCGGTGCCGAGCTTGGCCGAGAAGTGGTGGTCGCCGAAGCGCTGGTCCATCAGCGCAAGCAGCTCGGGCACCCAGATGGTGCTGCCCTCGGTGATCGCGACCTTCAGCTGCGGATGGCGCTCGAAGACGCCGCCCCAGATCATGAACACCAACGGGCGCGTCAGCCACCACGCGACCTCGGTCACGTAGATGCCGAGCGCGCCGGGCAGCGGCACCGGGGGCTCGGCGCCGGCCTGCGGGCCGAACAGCGCCGCGCCGAAGTACTCCTGCATCGGTGCCGCGCCCGAGTGGAAATGGATCACCATCCCGAGCTCCGCGCAGACGCGCCACAGCGGCTCGTACTTCGGGTGATGGTAGGGATCCTGCCCGGTCATCATGTGCGGCAGCATGATGCCGCGCAGCCCGTTCACGCGCGCCCAGCGCACCTCCTTGACCGCCTCGTCCACGCCCCAGTAAGGGGTGACCGAGGCGAGCCCGAAGCGCCGCAGCGGGCACTGGGCGACGAACTCCGCCATCCAGCGATTGTGTGCCCGCGCGCCGGCCCACTGCAGTTCCGGCACCACGCCGACCGGCTGCAGCCCGAGGTCGCCGCCAAAGGGCGGCGAGTTCGACTCGGTCAGCCCGTCGACGAACAGGATCTCGGCCGCCACACCGTCGGCGTCGAGGATCTCGTTGCGCCGATCGCTGTCCCAGGCGCCGGCCAGGCCATGGGCCTTGTCCTGGCCCCAGCGGATGGTCTCCTGGCGCATCTCGAGCATCTCGCCGGCCTGTTCGAGCGCGGCCATGCGCGCGGCGTGCTGCACGTCGAACTCGGCGCGGTACTGCGGATCGAGGTAGTCGCGGTAGACCTCCGGGCGCGGCCCGGCGTGACCGTCGGAGGAAATGACGAGGTAGCGGTCCATGGTTCTGCTCCCGGGGTGGCGGCTCAGTCGAGCCCCATGTGCTGCAGTTCGATCGGACACTCGCCGCGCGCGAGCTTGCGCGCGCGTTCGACCAGTGTCGCCTCCATGGACTCGCGCCCGATCATGATCACGAAGTCCCCGTTGCGGATCCCGGCGAGCGCGAACTGCGCGAGCTCGTCGAGGTCCTGCACCGGCATGGCGTAGCCGGCCTTGCGCGCGCCCGCCATGAAGTCCGCGAAGGTGGTCTCGCGCGCGGGATCGACGGCCTGCCGGCGCGCGAGCGCCGCGGGGCGGTTGCGCTTCGTGGTCCAGATCCCGGTGTCCAGCATGCCCCCCGAGGGGTAGAAGATCGCCGCGCGCAGCTTCGTGCCGCGCCCGGTGAGCTGCGCGGCGAGGCACTCCGTCATGATCGACACCGCCGCCTTGCTCGAGGCGTAGACCACCTGCTGGGCCAGCGGCGAGATGCCGCCGTCGCCGGAGGAGGTGTTCATCACGACGCCCTCCTCGCCGGAGGCGATCATGCGTGGCACGAAGGCCTGCACCCCGTGCGCCACGCCGTTGACGTTGACGCCGTGCACCCAGCGGAAATCCGAGGGCTCGGTCTCCCACAGATCGAGGTTGGGCGCGGAGACGCCGGCGTTGTTGCACAGGATGTGGCAGGCGCCGTGCAGCTCGAACACCCGGTCGGCGAGCGCGTTGACCGAGGCCGGCTCCGAGACGTCGGTCAACACGCCCGTCACTTCGCCGCCGAGCTCGCGCGTGGCGGCGGCGAGCGCGCGCTCTTCCACGTCGGCGATCACGACCTTCATGCCCTCGCCGAGGAAGGCCTTCGCGAGCGCCTTGCCGATGCCGCTCGCCCCGCCGGTCACGACCGCCACGCGGCCCCGGAAATCCTTCATCGCCCTGTGCCTCCTCACGACCCGATTGCAGTGCCGGACACGCTATAGGCATCGGCGCGGCAAGACAATTTACAGATCGCTAACAATCGGGTGCGCGCAGTGCCTGCTCGGGGATCGCGACGAGCCACGGGCATCCCTCCCCTCAGGCGCCGACCTTCACGGGAAAGGCCCGGTAGTAGAACCCGAGCTGCTCGCGCACCGCCGCCGGATCGATGCCGAAATCGGCTTTCATGTCGTAGACGACCTGCCCGTGCTTGCCGCGCGGGTGCTCCCCCATGTAGCGCTTCATGGCGTCGCGCACCGCGGGCGTCATCGGGTGGCCCGCCATGGCATAGATGCGCTCGACCGTCGCCACGTCATCGGCCATGAACTCGTGGAACAGCACGTCGACAGACTGTTGCGGCGGCAGCAAGTGTCGCGTTTCGACCAGCGCGCGCAGGCGCAGTACCATGCGCTCGCGGATGGTCTCGCCGATCACCGCGGGACGCACCGGATCGCGGCTCATGCGCGCGGCATACGCGACCATGGTCATCATCGAGGCCATGACCGACACCGGATCGCGATGCGTCACCACCACCCGCGCGTCGGGAAACGCGTTCATCAGCGGCGCCAGCTGCTCCAGGTGCTGCGGCGACTTCAGCACCCAGCGCTCGGGACCGCGGAGCCACTGCAGGGCCTTGAGGCAGCGCCCGAGGAACTCGTAGTGCGGCGTCTGGTCGTGAGCGAGGTAATAGTCCGTCCAGCGCGGCAGCTGCGCCATCGTGTCGAACAGCGCCGTGGAAAAATCCATCGCCAGCAGCTCGATTTCCTCGTGGATGTGGAACGGGTGCATGTCGTGCATCGCGTCGAACAGCGGCAGGATCTCGTTGCGCATCGCGAGCTCGTCGCGGCAGCGCTGGATGCGCGGATCCTCCGCGCCCGCCGCCACGCGCTCGCCGGCGCGCGGGATGGGCTCCAGCGATTCCCAGTACTGCAGCGAGCGCAGGCGCTGGTCGGTGGAGATCAGGTTGAGCAGGTGCGTGGTTCCCGAGCGCGGCAGCCCCGTGATCACCAGCGGCGCGCGGATCTCGACCTCCTCTATTTCCGGGTGCTCGCGGTAGAGCTGCTCGAGGCGGCAGCGCTGCACCAGGTAGCGCACCAGCATGCCGAACAGCGACAACCGTCCCATCGGGCTGAGATCGGCGTCCTCGTCCATCGCGGCACAGAGCACCCCGAGGCGCTCGTGCAGGCCCGGATCGTCGTGGAGCGCGATGCCGTTCAACTGCGCGGCGGCCGCCTGGCGCACCGCATCGACCGTGAATGCCACCGCGATATCACGCGTGGCGGCGATGAACTCCCGTGCCTTCGGCGACAACTCGGGACGGGCCAGGTCGGTGATCCGGATATTCTCGGTATGGCTCATTCCTGCGGACCCCGGAAATTGAATTGCGAGGAATCAGGCACTACGGGCCGCGGGCAGGCGCAGCATCGCCAGCAGCAGGCCGGCGAGCGCCAGCATCCCGGCGAACAGCGCGAGCATCGCGACATAGCTGCCGGTGGCGTCGTGCATGAAGCCGGAGACCGCGAAGCCCGCCGTGACCAGCAGCGTGGTCAACGGCATCATCGCGCCCATCACGCGCCCGAAACTCTGCAGGCCGAAGACCTGCGGCAGCAGCGCGCCCCACACCGGCACGGTGGCGCCGCTGGCCAGGCCGATGCAGAAGATCGCCGCCATGATCGCCCAGTACGTCGGCAGCAGTGCCAGCAAGCACACGCCCGCGAACATCAGGGCCACCGCGACCAGCAGCAACAGCTTCTTGCTGAAGCGGTCGGCGGCGAAGCCGAAGCCGATCTTGCCGATGATGCCGGCCACCGGAGCCGCCATCAGCAGCGTGCCGGCATCGGCGAGCTCGAACCCGTTGCCGAGCACGTAGGGGCTGAAATTGGCCAGCACCGTCGAGATCACGCAGAACAGCACGCCGACCGGCACGCCGATCAGCCAGTACTCCCTGGAGCCGAGGATGCGGCCGAAGCCCAGCGCCGGCGCCGGCGCAGGTGCGTTTGCCACCGGCGCCCCGGCCACGGCCGCGCCGCTCGCAGGGATATCGCGCACGCTGAACAGCAGCGCCGGCAGCAGCACGAACAGCACCCCCGCGCCGAAGCACTGCAGCGCAACGCGCCAGCCGAAATGCTCCAGCAGGAACACGAACAACGGCGGCACCAGGAAGCCGCCGATCGATTGCCCCAGCGCGGCGATGCCGAGCGCACGCCCGCGACTGGCCTCGAAGCGGCGCGCCAGTACCGGGTTGATCAGCAGCGGGCCGAGAAAGTTGTTGGCAATGGCCATGGCGACGGCGAACAGCGCGATGAACGACCAGATCCCCCCCAGCAACGACAGCGCCAGCAGGCCGCCGCCATAGACCAGCGCGCCGGCCGCCATCAACAGTCGCGGCGAATGCCGATCGACCATGACGCCGGCCAGCGGCGAGATCAGGAAGGAAACCAGCGTGGAGGCCGTCATGCTGTACATGATCTGCGTGCGGCTCGCCTCGAACTCCTCCTGCAGCGGCAACACGAGGAAGCTGAAGGAATAGCTGTAGAAACCGACCATGAAAAACTGCGCGAGCAGCGCGCCGCCCACCATGTACCAGCCGTCCGGGGACTCGGTTGAGTTCGCTGGTGGCGCCGGGGAATTCGTCATGGTGTCTGCCAGTCCATGCAAGGCTCGGGGAGTGGACCGTGCAGCGCCCGACACGGACGGATTCCGGACTACCTTGTTTGCAGTATCGCGCCGCCGGCGGCGCGATCCATTTGCGCCGGACTGTAGCGGGCGGGCCGAGACGAAGTCAAATGCATCGCCGCGCAGCAACTCCCCGCTCCATGAGCGGTCCGCTGCGGCGCGTGCAGCGTAGCTGGCGCCCGGCGGAGCCCTCACCCCGAGTGCTGCTGGATGATCTCGATCTGGTAGCCGTCGGGATCCTTGATGAACGCCGCCGTCACCTGCCACTGCGCGAGGAGTTGCGGCGGCGAGACGGCCTCGGCGCCGGCCTCGATCGCGCGCGCATAGAGTCCCGCGCAATCATCGGTGTTCAGATACAGCTTCCACAGCGCGTTGCCGTGGTCGATGGCGCCCTCGTGATCGTGATGCCGGGCGAGCTGGATGCGGCTGCCGCCGGCACCGGCGAGCACCACTTCGCTCACGCCCGGGATCTCGATGCGGTGCGTGACCGCGAGGCCCAGCGCCTGCTCGTAGAAGCGCACGGCACGCTCGAGATCGCTGACGTTGATGCAGAACTGGTCGAGGCTGGTAATCATCGCTTTCTCCGCAATGGCATTGGCGCGCCCCACGGTACCCGCAGGCCGGATGCAGGACAATTTACGGATTGCTCACGTTCGCCCCCCGGCCGACGATGACGCGCGCCGCCGTCAGGCGTGTTGCGGCAGGCCCGAGGAGTCATGGACACCGATACCCAGCGGCGCCAACACCTTGTCGGCATAGAGCTGCAGGCAGTTCCACGCCCGCACCAGCGGAATGCCGCCCGCCATCGGGTGCAGGATCACCGTGTACTCGCCGTGCGCCGCGCGAATGCGGCGCAGGCATTGCGCGGGCGTGAGGATCTCGTAGCGCCCTTCGGCGCGCAGCTTGTCGAGCGTGAGGTCCGCCGAGGCGAAGGGCCGCTCCACGCCCTCGCGGGCCCAGCTGCCGTACTCGGCGGCCTCGGCGAGGAGATACGGACCGATCTCCTGCCAGGCGGCCTCGGGATCCTCGTCGAGGAACACCAGGCTGGTGCCTTCGCGCGGCCACTCGGCATGGCCGCACTTGCCGAGGCGCTCCAGTTCGTCTTCGTAGATCGCGACCAGTTCGGGCATGTGCGCGGGCGGGTGGAAATCCAGGCCGAAACGCGCGGCGCGCCGCGCGGCCGCCGCACTCATGCCGCCGTAGGCCAAGGGCGGGATCGGGCGCGTCTGCGGCACCGGACTGATCCTCACCATGCGCCCCCGGTACTCGAAGGCCTCCCCCCGCCACGCCTGCAGCAGCGTCTGCAGGATGAAGTCCGAGCTCATGCCCCGACTCGCCCAGTCGCGATCCAGCGCGTGGTACTCGATCGGCCGGTAGCCCTGACCCGCCACGACGGACACACGGCCGTTGCTCGCGAGATCGAGGATCGCGATGTCCTCGGCGAGGCGGATCGGGTCGTACAGCGTGATCAGCAGCGCGCTCACGCGGATGCGCACGCGCGCGGTGCGCCCCGCGATCAGCCCCGCCATCACCAGCGGCGAGGGCAGCCAGCCGATCGCGGCGCAGTGATGCTCCTCGACGTTCACGATGCTGAAGCCGTGGCGGTCGGCATAGGCCGCCATCTCGATGGCGGCGCGGTAGCGCTCGCCCTGCGTCTCGGGGCTGGCTGGCGCCCCGGTCATGTTGATGCGCAGCGTGGTGGCGAGCTTCACGAAACGTCTCCCGCCGGGCGCGCGCCGCGGGGCGTTCGCTCCTTGTGGATGGCGACGTAGATCTCGCGCAGGAAGCAGAGCAGGCCGGCGATCAGCGCCAGCATGGAGAGGATGAACAGCCCAGCAACGATGGTGCCGATCTCTAGCGTGACGAAGGCAGCGACGAAGAGCGTCGCGATCACGGTACAGACCAGCAGCGCGCACAGGGTGCACAACGTGATCGCGCGGTTGATCCAGCGCTTGCGTTCGGCGAGACGCATCAGCTCGACCTCGGCGCTGGCCTCGGTGAGGTGGCGCGACAATTCGGGGCGCGACTCGAGGAAGCGCGCGCGATCGACGATGCGCCCGAGGCGGTTGGCGAGCACGCCGAGAATCGAGCCGATGCCGGTCAGCAGGAACACCGGCGCCACGGATATCTGGATGATGTGCGAGAGCGCTACGATGCTGGAATCGTTGAGAGTCGACATGGTGTTACCGGCCCGGGCGTGATTGCCGCGCATTGAAACGCAAGCGCTGCGCCGCGACAAGCCGGGTCGCACATGCCATCCAGACCTGAAGGGGCACCCCGAGATTCCACTGTCGACTGATCCTGCAATACATGCGCGGCATACAATTGAACCCGCGCAGGAGAAGCCGCTGCGAACGGCGGTCGCCCTGCTCAGATCCCGAGGCGACGCTGCACGTGCTGGCGGCGCGCGGCGATCTCGGCGGCACGCTGTTGCGGGGTGACCCGCGGGGTATCCGCGGGCAGGTGATCGCGCAGCTGCGCCAGCTTCACCAGGGTCGCGTGCGGGTGCTGCGCCGGGTCGAAGGTCCTTTCCTTCACGCCGTCGAAGCGCAGCAGGATCACCCCGCGTTGCCGCCCCGTGGTATCGAGCCAGTTCGGCACCCCGGGATCGCGACCGGCAATCACGAAGTAATAGGACCCGTCCGCGGCGAGTTGCGCCTGGTCGGCCGTGAGGCTGGTCTGGCGGTTCGCGTACTCCAGCGAGGAAAACCACAGGTCCGCCAGCTGTATGCCCTGGTAGTTTCCGCTCGCCGGCCAGGTACGGATCACCAGCGCCTCGTCGGGCGCCAGGTCGAAGTTGCCGCTCGCCATGAAGCGCCCGGGCACGCCGCCGAGCGCGCTGGGGTCGGCGGGCGCGCTCAGGGTGTTCGGGGGCATCGCCAGGTAGCGGCGCTGCACCATGCCGGGCCAGACCTTCACGTGCACGCGCAGGTCGGCAGCCGCCTTGCGCAGCCGCGCCGCCATCGCCGTCTCGTCGAGCACCGGTTTCAGCTCGCCCTCGTGACCGAGGCGGTCGATGTGCACCTCGCCCGGCAACTCGCTCTTCCAGTCGCTGAAGATCTGCCGCACCAGCAGGCTGCTGCCGTCGGCGGGATTCTCGAGCCAGTTGCCCGCCTGCCGCTCGGGCGAGAGCAGCACTTCGAAACTGCCGTCGGGCGCGACCTGCAGCTGCTCGAAGAGGATACTCGAAGCGCTGCGCCCGCCGCTGCCGGCGACGAAGGGATCGCCGGCATAGACCTGCAGGTCCAGCCGCCGGTTGCTGCCCAGCGTACCCCAGACGCGGTAGCGTTCGCCGCCCTTCAGCGAGGCGATCAGGTAGCGCTGGTCGGGGTTGTCACCGCCCTCGCGGATGCGGTGGTCGAGCACGCGGAAAAACGGCTGCCCGGCGTCGAAGACGATGTCCTCCTCGATGCGCGCCAGCGTCATCGCGGACAGGTAGGCGTAGGCCGCGGCGCGGTCCTCCTCGTTCTGGTAGAAGGGATGCTCGCGCACGAAGCGCGTGCACTCCGCCAATGCCTGCTGGAAATCGTCCCACGCCGCTTCGAGCTCTGCACGCGGCGCCGGCGCCGCGCTCTGCGCGGCGGGTTGCGCCGCTGCCGCGTCGACCAGGAGCGAGCCGAGCAGCAGGGCGCACAACCACTTCACATTGAATTTCATCGGGCGGCGCCTCCTCGTGCGCGTGTCGGGTCGAGCCGCATTGTCGCAGATCAGCCGCGCCCTGCCCTCGCGCCGGCAACGCGGCTAGAATCGCCGCTCCAGCCACAGGACGCGCCCATGGAAGACCGTTTCGAGAATCTCGAGTCCAAGATGATGTCCGCCGAGGACCAGATCGACGAGCTCAACCGCACGGTGTGGCGCCAGCAGCAGGCGCTCGACGTGCTGCGCGACCAGTTGCGTCAACTCGCGCAGCAGCTGAAGAGCGTGCAGGAGGCGCTTCCCGCGCCGCCCGGGCAGGAGATCCCCCCGCACTACTGATGAGTTGCACGGCCGGCGTGACGCAACGGCTACGGGAACATCTGCAATGAACGACAGCCTGCTGCTGGGCAACGCCGACTGCCGCGTGCGCGTCGACGCCGCGCACGGCGGCCGCATCGCCTCGCTGTGCGTTTACGGCGAGGAGCTGCTGCTCAGCGCCGGCGACGACCCGCTCGCGTGGGGCAGCTATCCGCTGGCGCCGTGGGCGGGGCGGCTGCGAGGGGGCCGATTCCGCTTCGAGGGCCGCGAGTACCGCATGCCCTGCGATTCGGGTGCGCACGCGATCCACGGCACGGTGTTCAGGCGTGGCTGGCAGATCGTTGCCGGGGACACATTGCGCATCGAGCTGCAGCCCGGCTGGCCGTTCGACGGCTTCGCGCTGCAGCGCTTCCGGCTGCACGACAACGCACTCGAGGTGCGCCTGGAACTGCACGCTCGCACCCGGCCCTACCCCGCCAGCGCGGGTTTCCATCCCTGGTTCCTGCGTCGATTACGCCACGGCGCGCCGCTCGCGCTGGACTTCGGCGCGACGCAGCGCATCGTGCTCGACAGCGAGGGCCTGCCCACCGGCGCGCGCGCGGCCCCCGAGACCGCCACGGGTGACGACTGCTTCATCGGCCTCCACCGCGAGCCCTGCCTGCGCTGGCCCGGCGCGCTGCGCCTGTGGCTGTCGTCGAACCACGCGCACTGGGTGGTCTACGAGCACCCGGCGCACGCCGTGTGCGTGGAGCCGTGGACCGCGCCGCCCGATGCGCTGAACGGCACGCCGGCGCTGGTTCGCCCCGGCGCGCCGCTGGTGCTGGAGATGCGCCTGCGCTGGGAACGGGACGCGTAGTTCCCCGCCAGCCAGCCGTCGGGCTTGCTGACGTGGAACTCGGTCGTGGCCGGACCGCTGGGTGCGCCGATCAGTCGTGCGCGGCTCCGGGCGGGCGCAGGCGGTGCACGCCCCGCGGCGTCCAGGGCAGCTCATCGCCCATCTCCAGCACGTCCGCGCCGATCCTGAGGATCGACAGCCACATCTCCGTGCCCTGCAGCCCCGCGGCACCTCCGGGCGCGAAGGCGAAGCCGGCGCCGTCGATCCAGCGCGCGGCGATGAGCGGCAACTGCCCTTCGATGAATGCCAGCACCTCGTCGCGGCGGTGCGCGCTCGACTGCGAGAGCAGCCACAGCGGGTGCACCACGTCGAGCAGGTTGCAGGCATTGACGTTGCGCGTCACGAAGCCGTCGTTGGCGCGGATGTGCGCAAGGATCGTGTCCAGCGCCGCCTCGGGCCAGGGCACGGGTCGTTCGAACTGCGCATAGGTGCCACGCGTCAGCCGGTAGAAACCATTCACCGGTTCCAGCCAGCCGTCCTGCGCCCGCGGCTCGCCCCACAGGCCGGTCTGCGGATTGCAGGCGCCCTGCAGCCACGCAAACAACGTCTCTGCAGGGCCGGGCAGGCCGAAGAAATGACGATTCATCCACAGCGCCGTGCCGAGGGCATCGACCCAGGCGCCCGCGCCCCAGGCATTGCTCGTCCACGGTCGCTTCGCCAGCAGCGCCTGCAGCTGCGACGGGCTCATTTCCTGCGGCACCGCGAAGGGTTGCGGGAAACGCGCGCCCAGGCACATCAGCGCATAGCCCAGCGAAAGCACCATGTAGGCGGCATTGCCGTCGTTCATCTCCGCCGCCAGATAGTCCGTGCACCGCGGCGCGAGAGGATCCATGGGCATGCCCGTCCCGGAATCCTGGCAGGCCTGCAGGCGCGCGATCAGCGCCGGCGCCGACTGCCCCGGCGGCAGGCTGCCGAACGCGGCGGCGATCTCGATGGCGTCCGCGAGCGGCCGGATGCTCGCGGGCCGCGTGCCCGGGATGTCGGTGTAGCCGAGCTCGCCGCCGCCGCGGACCTCGCACCGCGCGATGATCGCGGGCCACTGCGCCGCGGCGCGCCGACCGAACTCGGTGAGTGTGCGCGCCAGCGACGGGCGACGGGTCGCCGCGCTCGCGCGCTCGCGGCGGTCACGCAGTACCTTGGCCGGATTGCCCGCCACCACCGCCCAGTCGGGCACGTCGCGGGTCACGACTGCTCCTGCCGCGACGATGCAGTGGCTGCCGACGCTGACGCCGTCGAGCAACAGCGCGCCCGAGCCGATCCACACATCATCCCCGATGCGAATACCCTTGGACGACAGGCCCTGCTCGTGAATGGGCCGGTCGAGCCTGGCGTGGTTGTGGTTGAAGCCGAGGATGCTCGCGTGGGCGCCGACGCGCACGTGATCGCCCATGGTCACCGTGCCGCGCACCACGGCGAAGGGGTTGATCGTGCATTGGTTTCCGGCCGTGACTTGATCCGTAACATAGGCCTGGGCCGCGATATAGCACTCGTCACCGAGCGTTACCTTGCCGGGCACGAAACCGGCCTGTGGCGAAATGAAGCATCGCGATCCGCAGCGCAGGCGGCCTTCCGCGGCCCACTGCGCCTGGAAGGCCATCTGCTGCGCCCGCGCATCGGCGCAGGCCTCGCCCCAGAACAGCCAGGGACACCAGTCGAAACGCGTTGCCTGCATGCCGCGCGCGGCATCCGCTGTCACCCCCTGATCCGCGGCCGAGGTGCCCTGGCGCTCGATCCAGCGCAGGAAGACTACCGTCGCGGGCTGGCGCAGGCCGCCGTGGCACAGCGAGCTCGTGTGCTGCTTGGCTTCGGCGATGATGGCGGTGTCGACCAGTTCGTCGGGGCCCCGTCGGCCGCTATCGAGGTATTCCCGCACCGCGTGTTGCAGGTCCGCCAGATCGTGCCGACCCGCGAGCAGTTGCCGATACAATCGCGGCACGTGCGTGCCGCCCAGCTCGTTGCGCCCCGCCAGCCGGCCCTGCAGCATACCGAGCCCGGCCTTCAGGCTCAGCTGCTCGAAGGAGCGCACCGGGTAGTGGCGCAGCACCGCGTGGCGCAGGATTGTCGCAGGCTGGGCCGAGGGTTCCCGGCAGCCCCTGAACACCACGCGGTGGCTGCCCTTCTCGAGGTCATAGCGATCCAGGTAGGGCCGGATCAGCCGGCCGTTGAGCGCCAGCTTCCACACATAGGGGTTCTGCGCCGGATTGGGCGGCGGAAAAGCGTAGCGGTGACGTATGCGCCGCGCCGGATGCGGCTCTGCGGGATCGTCCTGCGCGGTCGGCACGTGCTGGATCCAGCGCAGCCTCGCGTGACTGCCGGTGAGCGAGGTCAACTCCGCCTCGAGGGCGTCGCGGCTGTCGGCATCGAGGAACTCGTCGGCATCCAGCGGGATCACCCAATCGGGATCGAAGCGTCCCACGGCCTCCGCAAGCAGGGCGTTCGTGACGGCGGCCTGATCGAAAGCCGCGGTTTCGATCCGCTTCACGGTGAGCGGCAACCCCTCAGCGACCAGGGCCTGCAGGATGTCGCGCGTGCCGTCGAGCGTGTTGTGTTCCGCGATCAGCATGTGGTCGACGTACGCCAGGTTGTCGCGCACGAAGGCTTCGACGATGTCCGCCTCGTTGCCAATCATCGAGACGGAAACGATCCGCAGGTCACCGCCCGATTCCTGCGCGCCGCCATCGCTACGGCCCGCGCGAACGGCCGCCGGCGGCAATTGCCCCGCGACGGCCGGCTCGGGACCGGCAGCAACGTGCGGGATCCACGGCTCGTCGAGCAGCGCCGCGCGTGTCGCCTCGAGGCAGGCATGCCCGTACAGCTGGTCGGGCTCGAGATAGCTTCCCTCGGACCACTCGTTCCACGCGTTGACGAACAGGATCCGGCGCTCACCCGCGAACGCCTCCCGCGTCGACTGCAGCATCGCGCGCAGCCAGCCATGGTAGGCCTCGACCGTGAAGTTCACCGAGATGTCCGCGGCATTCCCCCGGCGTGCGGTGTTGTCCCAGGCCAGCATCAGACCGCGGTGCAGCGGGTAGTCCGGCAGGACGCGCTCGCGGAATCCGGCAGCGATCTTCGCGTAGTCGCGCACGCCGCCCGTGAACTCGGAACCCAGGCCGATCGCCTGCGGCATCACCTGCGCCGAACGCGTCGCGCCATGCGGCGGGAATTCGTAGCCCGCGTCGAAGCCCGCAGCGACTGCCCCGGCGCCGGAATGGCCGTAGGTTTCCGCCGCCACAAGGTAGGGCGGCGGCAAGCCGTGGCGCGCGAGCTCCTGGCGCCACGCGAGCACCGTTGCCGCGAGCCCCGGAATCAGCGCTGCGCGATAGACGAGGAGCAAGGGCCTGCCCTCGACGCGGATGTAGCGCGGATCCTTCAGGTAGGGAACGATGCTGCGGATGAATGCGAGGTTGTTCGCCGGGCTGTGGTCCTGGTCCACCAGCACGTCGCGCTCGCGGCCTTTCCAGCGCCGTGTCCAGGGCTCGTTGGCCCAGCACAGGCAGAACGGGAAGTCCGGCGCGCGGCCAGCCAGCATCTCGCGCAGCGGCCGCTCGAGCAGCTGCACGCCATCCTTGAGCCAGTAGTAGTAGTAGCAGAATCCGTGAATGCCGTAATGACGCGCCAGCGCCGCCTGCGCCTCGCGCACCTCGGGCAGCCTGAGGTCGTAGAAACCCAGGTCCGCGGGCAGGCGCGGCTGCTGGTGACCCGGAAACAGCGGGCGCGCGCGCGTGACGCTGGTCCACTCGGTGAAGCCCTTGCCCCACCACTCGTCGTTCTCCGGGATCGGGTGGAACTGCGGCAGGTAGAAGGCGATCAGCCGTGGCTGGGTCTCGGATGTCACGGGCTCGATCTCCTCCTGGTGCCGTGGATCAAGCCGGCGCGTGCGGCGCCGCGAGGAATTCCTCCGCAAGCGCGACCAGGCGGCGCGGCTCCACGTCGCGCACGCGTCCGCTGTCCAGCAACCGCCACTCACGCACGTGCTGCGCGGCGAGAATGCGCTGCACTGCCTGCGGCTGGTCGGGGAAGGCTGCCCGGATCGCCGCGCGCCATTGCGCGCGCATCGCGGCGATTTGTACCGCGTCAGCCGCGTGAACCCCGGAGCCGACGAGGCGCGTGTATTTCGGCTCGTACAGGATCGCAGGCGGGGCGCACAGCGCAGCGCGCACGCAGAAGTCCCAGGCGGGATCGGGGCTGTCCTCGCGAAAACCGCCGAGCTCATCCCACAATCCTCGTTCGACCAGCAGGTTGCCCGCGCAGACCGCGTGGTTGAACTGCAGGAAAGCCGCCGTGAGCGAGCGCGCCGAGTGGATCGCGTCGAGCCCGCGCAGCAGTTCGTCCGCGACGGCATCGTCCCCGAAGCGCAGCCGGCGCCCTTGCGCATCGGCGAAGCGCACGCCGCTGAAGCCCCATCGCCTGCCGCGGGCGAGCAGCAGCCGCGTCATCAGCTCGATGCGGTCGGCATCCCAGGCATCTCCCGCGACGAACGGTGCGAGAAAGTGTCCGCGGGCCGCGCGCGCGCAGGCATTCAGCGTCGGTGCCGCCACGCGCTCGAGCTGGCGGTGCGTCTGTCCCGCAAGTGACTGCGGATCCGCGGCGCCGGTGACCGGCTCTTCGGTCCGGCACACGAGCACCGATACCAGCACTGCATCGTCGGCGCAGGCCGGCAAGTCGGCGGAAAAATGGATCTGCGGGGCATCGGGCGAGGGGCTGGCGGAATCGAGGAGCTCGTCGAGAATCCCGCGCCGGCGCGCGATCGCGCACAGGCAGAGGGCCAGGTTCGCATAGGCCGGCGGGTACTCCACCGTTGCGGCGCGGATCGCACGCAGTATGCATCGCGCGCCAGCCTCCGGTTCGTCGAGCTGCAGCCGCACCACGCCGAGCATGTGCAGGGCGTCGAAGTTCGCGGGCGCGAGCGTCAGCGCTTCGCGGTACAGCGCCTCCGCGTCGGCCAGCCGGCCCTGCTTCTGGCAGCCGAGTGCGCGCTGCATAAGGGTGGGCAGGTCGGGACGCATGGCGGGAATGACGGGGGCATGCAATTGCTCGCCCACGGGCGGCGAAGTCGCGGCCGCCGCCGGCGCGGCCGTCGCCGACTCCACGCCGCAACAGTGCTTGTAGCGCTTGCCGCTACCGCAGGGGCATGGCTGGTTTCTGCTGATCTGAGTCACCGGCATGCCACAGTAATCCGCAAATCCCTGGTTGGGCCTGTCAAAGAGAGCGGCGAGCCTACCGGAGAGGTGGATGGTCGGCAAGGGAAGCGATCGAAATGTACAATGCGTCGCACACGTTCCCGATAATCGCGCCAGACGGGGCCGAAAAAAACCGGAGCCATCGCATGCACCCCCCACCATTCGCCACCGCCGAATGCATCAATCTGGTGACGCGGCGGCGCAACGGCGCCGAAGTGGCGACACCGGTCTGGTTCGTGCTGTGGAACGACACGGCCTGCCTGCGCACGGCGACGCGCTTCGGCAAGGTGAAGCGCCTGCATGACGATCCCGCGGTGCGCTACGCGCCCTGCGACTGGGACGGCAACGTGAGCGGTCCGTGGCTGCAGGGCCGCGCGGAACTGGTTCCGGCCAGCGACGCGCGCGCCGCCGTGATCGACCGGCTGCTGGACGAGAAATATGGCGAGCGGCGCGCCGACATGAACCGCCTGATGCAGGCCGAGGGCATGGAGCCGGTTTTCGTTGCGATCACGCCGACGGCGCGTTGAACCCGTTTGCGCGCGCGGCGCCTCGCGCAAGCTCTCAGCCGAAGTCCTCGCTCGGGGGCAGTTCGGCCAGGCGGACGAGCCGGCTGTCGTCGACCGCCGCCTGGCGGTGCACGACGGCGAGCCGGTAGCCCGGGTCGGTCACCATCTCGAGGAAGGCCGCCGCCGTTGGATAGCGCGCGATGAACGCGATGTCCCAGCGCTCGTCCGTCGGCCCGATCACCACCTGCTCGGGCCGCCCGCGCCACACGATGCGTCCGCCGACCCGGTGGAACACGGGGCCGCTGTCGCGCGAGTACGCGGCGTAGGCCGCCATGCCGCTGCCGCCGCGCCCGTCCGGGTACGCAGCCTCGGCGCGCAGCCGGATGAGGTTCAGCATCAGGATCGGCGTGTCGCGCGGCAGCGCCTTGAAGGCTTCGAAATGCTCGCGGCTCGGATCGACGTGGTGGGACATGCTCGTTGCTCCTCAGACGCCCAGCGCCGCATGCGCCGCGGCGAGCCGCGCGATGGGGACGCGATATGGCGAGCAGGACACGTAGTCCAGCCCGATCTCGTGACAGAAGGCGATGCTCCTCGGATCGCCACCGTGCTCGCCGCAGATGCCGATGTGCAGCTGCGGGTTGGTGGCGCGACCGGCCTCCACGGCGAGCCGCATCAGGCGCCCGACGCCGTTGCGGTCGAGTGTGGCGAACGGGTTGTCCTCGAGGATTCCGCGCGCCTGGTATTCGCGCATGAAACCACGCTCGGCGTCGTCGCGCGAGATGCCGAAGGTCATCTGCGTGAGGTCGTTGGTGCCGAAGGAGAAGAACCCGGCCACGGTGGCGATCTCGTCGGCCGTGAGCGCGGCGCGCGGCACCTCGATCATGGTCCCGAACGTGTAGGGAATGCGGATGTTGCCGTTCTCCGCCAGCACCTGCTTCACCTCGCGCTCGAGAACCTCGCGCTGGATGCGCAATTCGTTCACGTGCCCGACGAGCGGGATCATCACCTGTGGCATCACCACGATGCCCTCGCGCGTGCAGGCGACGGCTGCCTCGAATATCGCGCGCACCTGCATGCGCGTCAGCTCGCTCAGCTGGATGCCGAGGCGCACCCCGCGCGTGCCGAGCATCGGGTTCTGCTCGCGCAGCGCGCGCACGCGCTCCAGCACATGCTGCTTCACGCGGATCTGCTCGAGCGTCTCGTCGATCTCGGCGATGCTGCGCAAATGCTGCAGCCGCACCTTGAGGTTCGCCAGTTCCTCGGCGAGCTCGTCGTAGGCGGGCAGGAACTCGTGCAGCGGGGGATCGAGCAGGCGGATGGTCACGGGCCTGCCCTCCATCGCGCGGAACAGCCCCTCGAAGTCCGAGCGCTGTGGCGGCAGCAGCGCCGCGATGGCCTCGTTGCGCTCCGAGGGCTCCCTGGCCATGATCATGCGCTGCACCAGCGGCATGCGCTCCGCCTCGAAGAACATGTGCTCCGTGCGGCACAGGCCGATGCCCTGCGCACCGTAGAGCCGGGCGCGCGCCGCGTCGCGCGGGTAGTCCGCGTTCGCCCATACCTCCAGGCGGCGGACCTCGTCGGCCCATTCGAGCAGCCTGATCAGGTAAGTGTTGCTGAGATCGGGCACCAGCGTGGGCAGCTTGCCCACGTAGACCAGGCCATTGCTGCCGTCGATGGAAATCCAGTCGCCTTCCCTTACCACGACGTCACCGAGGCGCATCTCGCGACGCTCGAGGTCGATTTCCAGCGCCTCGATGCCCACCACGGCGGGCTTGCCGAACTGGCGCGCCACCAGCGCCGCATGGCTCGTGCGCCCGCCGCGGCTGGTGACCACGCCCCTGGCCGCGAGCATGCCGTGCACGTCGTCGGGCTTGGTTTCCGGGCGCACCATGATGACGGGCTTGTCCTCGTCGCGTCCCCAGCGCTGCGCGAGTGCGGCATCCAGCGCCACCATCCCGACCGCCGCACCCGGCGACACGTTGAGGCCGCTGCCGATCAGCTCTGCCCTGCGCACGGCATCGGGCTCGAGCTGCGGGTGCAGGAAGAAGTCGACCTGTTCCGGGCGCACGCGGCGCAGCGCCTCCTCGCGCGTGATCAGCCCCTCCTCGACCATGTCCACGGCGATGCGCACCTCGGCCTGCGCCGTGCGCTTGGCATCGCGCGTCTGCAGCAGCCAGAGCCGGCCCTGCTCGATCGTGAACTCCATGTCCTGCACATTGCGGTAGTGCGTTTCGAGCCGCGCCGCGATGCCGGCGAATTCGCGGTAGATCTCCGGCATCTGCTGCGCGAGCTGCGCGAGCGGCTGCGTGAGGCGGATTCCCGCGACCACGTCCTCGCCCTGCGCATCGAAAAGGAAATCGCCCTCGAGCTCGCGCTCGCCGGTCGAGACGTTGCGCGACATCGCCACGCCCGTGGCGGAGTTCGCGCCCATGTTGCCGAACACCATGGTCTGGATGTTGACCGCCGTGCCGAGATCGTGCGGGATGCCGGCGGCGTTGCGGTAGTCCACCGCGCGCTTGCCGTTCCACGAGCGGAACACGGCCTCGGTGGCCAGGCGCAGCTGATCGTAGGGATCGGCGGGGAAGTCCGCGCCGGTGTAGGTGCGGTAGATCTCCTTGAAGCGCGCGGTGATCAGGCGCCAGTGCGCGGCATCCATCCCGGCATCGCTCGTCACGCCGAGGCGATTGCGCTGCGCGGTGATGACCGCATCGAAGACCTCGTCGGGGACGCCCATCACGACGCTGCCGAACATCTGCACGAGGCGGCGGTAGAGATCGAAGGCGAAGCGCTCGTCGCCGCTGCGACGCGCCAGCCCCGCTGCCACCTCGTCGTTCAGCCCGATATTGAGGATCGTGTCCATCATGCCGGGCATCGACTGCCTGGCGCCGGAGCGGCAGGACACCAGCAGCGGGTTGTCCCGATCACCGAAGCGCTTGCGCGTCGCGGACTCGATCGCGCGCACGGCAGCGAGAACCTCGTCCCACAACGTGCCGGGCAGCCGGGCGTCGGCGGCCAGGAAGTCGCGGCACGCTGCGGTGCTGATCGTGAAGCCCGGCGGCACCGGGATGCCGAGGCTGCTCATCTCGGCGAGGTTCGCTCCCTTGCCGCCGAGCAGCGCCCGCACGGCCTGCCAGTCCCCGCCCACGCTGGCGCGCACCGCGGCGATCTCGCTGAACTGGTAGACGTAGCGCACGCTGCTGTCGGCCGGCATGGCATTTCCCCGCATCATTGCTGCTGAGGCGCATGGTGCGCCCGCGGCACCGCGCTAGTCCAGACCATCGTCGAGCGCGCGCAGGCACGCGGTTGCGTGCAGGCGGCTAGGCGGCGTCTCGAGCCCCGGCGCGCGGCGCGGCGGCGGCGCCGCGCCTCGTCGCTGGCTTCAGCGGCAGGTCGTAGGACACCCGCGCGCCATAGGCATCGGGCTCCTGGGGGTCGTGACGCACGCGGTCGAACACCAGCAGGCGCGTGCCCAGCGTGAACCCTTCCTGGATGTCATGCGTCACCATGAACACGCTGAAGGGCTTGCGCTCCCACAGCGACAGCAGCAGCTCGTGCATATCGGCGCGGATACCCGGATCCAGCGCCCCGAAGGGCTCGTCGAGCAGCAGGATCTCGGGCTCGCGGATCAGCGATTGCGCCAGTGCCAGTCGCTGCTGCATGCCGCCGGAGAGCTCGTGCGGGTACTTCGCGCCGCTGGCACCCAGGCCGACGGCTTCCAGCATGGCCCGCGAGCGCTCCAGCGCGGCACGGCGCCTCGCGCCGAAGAGGCGCGCGCTCAGCATCGCGTCACGGCATTCCAGTCCGAGCATCACGTTCTGCAGCGCCGTGAGGTGCGGAAACACCGAGTAGCGCTGGAACACCACGCCGCGGTCGGCACCGGGCTCCGCGGGCCAGGACTTGCCATCGAGCAGCATCGTGCCTCGGGTGGGCCTCTCCTCGCCGAGCAGCATCTTGAAGAACGTGGTCTTGCCGCAGCCCGAGGCGCCGACGATGCTGACGAACTCGCCGCGCTCGAAATCGAGCGAGATGTTCTCCAGCACGACGCGCCGGCCGTACTCCTTCCACAGGTGGCGGATGCTGATGAAGCTCATGGCGCCTCCCCGGTTGCGGTGTTGGCGTGCAGCCAGGGGAAGGCCCTGCGATGCAGCTCGCGAAGCGCGCGATCCATCAACCAGGCGAGCAGCGTGATCCACGCCACGTAGGGCAGGATCACGTCCATCGCGAGGTAACGGCGCAGCAGGAAGATGCGGTAGCCGAGCCCGTCCTCGGCGGCGATGGCCTCGGCGGAGATCAGGAACAGCCACGCCGCGCCGAGCGACAGCCGCAGTGCGTCGAGCAGGCGCGGCAGCACCTGCGGCAACACCACGCGCAGCGCGATCTGCCAGCTCGAGGCACCCAGCGACTGCGCCTTGATCAGCTGCTCGCGAGGCAGGTCCTGCACGCGCCCCTGCATGTCGCGGATGATCACCGGCGCGATGCCGAGCACGATCAGCACCACCTTGGAGAGCTCGCCGAGGCCGCACATCACGAAGATGATCGGCAGCACCGCCATCGGGGGAATCAGCGACAGCACCGCGACGGTGGGCGCGAAGCTGCTGCGCACCAGCGGGAACATCCCGAGCATCATCGCGAACACCAGCCCGGACGCGGTGCTGATCCCCACGCCCCAGGCGAGGCGCTGCAGGCTGGCGCGGGTGTCGCTCCACAGGATTATCCGACCGGTGCGCTTGTCCTCCTGGAACGCGACGCGCCGCACGCCGTCGGCGAGCTGGCTCACGCTGGGCAGCAGGCGGTCATTGGGGTTCTCGGCATGGCGCGCCAGCGAGGCCGACACGTAGATTCCGGCGAGGAGAACGAACGGCAGCAGGGCGAGCATGAGCGCGTGCAACCGCGTCGGCCGGATGTTGATCGCTCGTTTCATGGTCGGATGCCGGAGCCCTGGTCGCCTGTTGCAAGGCCAGATGCACGGAACATGCCAACCATCAAACGCCGCTGTGCACACGCATGCGCGCCGGTTCGCGAGATCAGCGCGCCGTCGCGGTGCAATCGCGCCGGAGATGCACCGCGATCGCGCATGGCGTGCGCGCGGCACCTTCCCGGTCGCGCGCCGATGAGCGGCGCTGTGGTTTCGCAGCGCCTGCCGGTACTGGCGCTGCTCGGCGCCGCGCGGCTCCGGGGCCTGACGTGGCTGCCGCTCGAGCGGGTCTGTCTATCTCCTGCCGTCACTCGATCTGCTAGGCTGCGGGTCTGGAATTGGTCGGCACGAGGATGAGGCCAGATGTCTGCGCCAGCAAGAAAGACCGTTTTTGTCACCGGCACCACCGGATCCATGGGCGGTGCGACGCTCCGCGAACTGCTGGGTCGTCGCGAGCGTTTCGATATCGTGACCCTGGCGCGGCCGTCCGCCAGGAACAGGAAAATCCTCGCCCCCTACCTCGATATGCCCGGCGTGCGCATCGAGTGGGGTGATCTCACCTGCTACGACGATGTCGCGCGCTGCATGCGTGGCGCGGATGTCGTCCTGCATGCGGCAGCGCTGATCTCGCCCGAGGCGGATCGCAACCCGGAGCAGGCATGGAAGATCAACGTCGGCTCGGTCGAAAACATCATCAGGGCAATCAGGGCCCAGCCGGACCCTGACGCGATCAGGCTCGTGAGCGTGGGCACGGTGGCCGCCACGGGCGACCGCCTGCCCCCGATCCACTGGGGTCGCACCGGAGACCCGCTGCAACCTTCCGTGTTCGACATGTACGGCTGTTCCAAGATTGCCGCCGAGCGCCTGGTTGCCGAGTCCGGCCTCAAGTACTGGGTATCATTGCGCCAGACCTTCATCGCCATTGCGGATCTCACCTCGCTGATGGATCCGATCATGTTCCATCAGCCCCTGGACACCTGCATCGAGTTCTGCACCATGGACGATTCCGGTCGTCTGCTGGCCAACGCGTGTGAAGATTCCGTGCCGGAGGAATTCTGGCGCCGCTTCTACAACATTGGCGGCGGCGAACGGTGCCGGCTCAATTACATCGAACTGCAGCAGCGCTCCTTCGACGCGCTGGGCATTGGCAAGCTCGAGCGTCTCTCGGAGCGCAACTGGTTTGCCACGCGCAACTTCCACTGTCAGTGGTACGAGGACTCCGATGCACTGGAGGGCTACCTGCATTTCCGCTCGCAAGGCATTGACGAGTACCTGCAGCAGGTGAAGGCAGCCTTGCCGGCATGGCAACGCATCGGTGCCCGCCTCGCCCCCGCATGGCTGGTGAAGAAATTCGTGCTGCAGCCGCTGGCGCGCGATCATCCCGACTCCACCATGTACTGGCTGGATCACGACAGGACGCTGCGCATCTCGGCATTCTTCAGGAGCCGCGAGGACTGGGCCCGCATTCCCGCCTGGGGCGTCGCCATGCCGGCGGACCCACGCACGCTGCCGCGCGAACGCCTCGATCACGGCTATGACGAGTCCAAGCCGGCCGCCGAACTGGAGCTGGTCGACATGCAGCATGCAGCGAGGTTTCGCGGCGGCAGCTGCGAATCCACGAGCATGGTCGCCGGTGCGCTGTTTGCGCCGCTGCGCTGGCGTTGCAGCTTCGGCCACGCCTTCGAGGCGACACCCAACCTCGTGTTGCGTGGCGGACACTGGTGTCCCGAATGCGCCCCACCCGGCTGGAACTATGACGAGCAGGCGCGCCGCAGCCCGTTCTTCGCCCAGGTGTGGCACAGCAACCACGACAGCACCGAGGACAACGTCTACCCCCGCGACTGCTACAAGGACATCGCGGCAGCGTCATGACGTCGACGCCGACGCCGACGCCGACAAGGAAGAACCGGCGACGACGTTGCGGATCCGCTCGTCCACGCGCCGGCAATGCAGCGCATCCGGCGCCTGCCAGCTGCCGGGAATGCAGTAGACGCTGTCCAGCCAGCCGAGGAACTGCCGGCGCAGCCGGTGGTCGGGTTGCCAGCGCGCCAGCGCATCGACCGCCGCGACCAGCGCGTCCTCGTCGCCGGCGCGCAGCGTCAGGCCGTCGATCGCATAGAACGCGTTGCCGATCACGATCACCCGCCGCGCGCGCAGCAAGGCCTCGATTCCCACGGTCGAGTTCACCGTGATCACGGCTTCGGCGCCATCGATCAGTTCCTGCGTGACATTGGCGTTGGCGAACAGCAGCCGCGGATCGGCGCGGTCGTGCCACGCGGCGTAGCTGGTGGTGCACGAAGGGTGCTCCTTGACCACGATCGCGAGCTCGCGGTCCGCGATGTGCCCGAGCAGCGCCTCGAGCACCTCGAGCAAATGCGCCATATCGCGTATCCAGGGCGAATTGAGCACGATCTGCGTGTCCCGGTCGACCTGCAGCGGAACGAACAGGTAGCGCGGCGGCAGCTCCACCGGACTCCCGGCGCGGGCTGTCGCCGGCAGCCTGGGCACGAGCGCGGTGCGCGTGACCTCGGGCATCTCGGGCAGGGCGTGGTAGAACGCCGCCTCGCGCGGCACCGAATTGTGGAAGTTCACGCCACGCGGATCGCAGGTCGTGGTCGATGGCAACAGACCGTTCTCGAACCGCAACACCGGTATCGCGAACTCGCGCGCCGCGCGGATCGCGGCCTGAAAGAACCAGTGCCCGCCGTTCCATACCGCGATCGCATCGGGGCGCCGGGCACTGAAGGCACGGTGGAACCGCGCATATGCGAGCGCTGCCTGCACCGAATGCAGCGCGCGACGCAACGGGCGCAGCACGCGCCATCGATTGTGGCGTCCGTGGGTCAGACGGTCGATGTGCGTTCGCGCGAGGTTCCAGACGTCTGCGCGCAGCAACAACGCCAGATCGCGCAGCTTGAGGCGCGGCAGATCGCGCTCCGCGAACGGCTGCATGGCGAGCGCGCTCTGCGCGGCGAGTGCGCGGAAGTAGCGCTCATGGTGACTGAAGCGATGGATCAGCAGCACTCTCACGAAGGATTACCGTCCCGGTTCGCGCGGGCTAGCCATGATCCGCGATTGCCCGCGATAGGCGCCAGTCGGCGCATGCTCCCCGCGTCAATGCGCCCGCGAAATGCACGCAGGATAAGGCCCCTCTCTGGCCGAAGCCAACCCGCCCGATCCTCTTCGCACCGGGGCAAAGCGGGGGGCGAATCGCTCGATACCCCGGCGTGCGGGCACGGCGCCAAAACCGGCAAAAAAAAGGGCCGCCCGAGCTGAATCGTGATGCCGTGACCGACGTATCCGGTGTGCGCTTCGAAGGAATGCCGTCACACCGGCTGAGCAAGCAGCCTGCCAGCTGGCCACGAAGCTCGGCTGCGGAGGCCCCGCGCCGCGTACCGTCACTGCCTCGTCTCACCTCGGCGCACAATGGTGGTGCGTAACGCGCGGCGATGGTGCATCCTGTCGGCGCAACGGAAGAGCGTTGCGGCATGCAAGCGCGGTGACGCCGCTGGCGCCCGCATTGGCATGAATCTGGCTTATTCCATTATCGAACGAGAGCGGTCCGGTGCGCCGGACGCCACGCACCACAATCCGGAAATGGATGACTAGGGTTCCGACCTGCGCGCAGGTGACTGGTCCGAGAGTCATCGACCTCCTTCGAGGTTACACGGCGGGACAAAAGCCCGGGAGAACGCACGCTGTGTTGCGCGCTCCCGGCTGTTCCGTCGCCTGAACCGGAGGTTCACATGACATTGCACCACACCCCGTCACCCGCCGCCGTCGAGGAGTTGCTGCCCGGCGGCGGGCACCGCTCCTTCGTGCTGCGCCGCGGCCAGCTGCTGCGCCTGACCGATCTCGAGGGCGGCGCCAACGTCGCCACGCTGATGTTCAGCGCCCACGAGAAATCCGAGCGCCTGAACCTGCCGGATTCGCTGAAGTGCCAGCACACCGCGAAGCTGACGCGTGGCCACTGCCTCTATTCCGACATGGGCCGCGTGCTGGCCGCGATCACCGCCGATACCGCGGGCTGGAGCGACAGCATCGGCGGTGTGCTGGATGCCGCGGAAGTGCGCGAAAAGTACGGCGCCGGCTCGTTCCAGCAGCTGCGCAACGACTGCCACCGCAACGGCGCCGACAACCTGCTGATCGAGCTCGGCAAATGGGGGCTCGGGCTGTCGGACCTGCTGATGGTGCTGAACCTGTTCTCGCGCGTGGACGTGGAGGCCGACGGCGGGCTTCGCTTCGTGCCCGGCAATTCGCGCGCCGGGGATTTCATCGAGCTCTACGCGCCGATGGACACGCTGGTGGTGCTCAGCGCGCTGCAGCATCCGCTGGATCCCGCGCCGCGCTACGCGCCGAAGCCGGTGCAGCTCGCCTGGCTGCGCGCCGGCCCCGAGGTCGCCGAGCATTGCCGCACCTCCTGCGCCGAGAACGCGCGCGGCTTCCTCAACACCGAACGCCTGTACCTGTGAGGATGCGACCATGAGCACCAGCACCGCGACACTGACGAGCAGCACGCGCGACGCCGCCGATGCCTGCCTGCGCCACGTCATCCCGGCCGGCGAGCCCTGGGTGGGCGAGCTCACGGCGGGACAGACGATCCGCCTGCTCGACCTGCAGGGCAACCAGACCGTCGACACGCTGTTCTTCGCGCGCGCCAACCCGCGCGAGCGCTACGACCCGCAGCGCACGCTGCGCCGCCAGCGCAACCTCTACCTCAGCACTGGCACCGTGCTCTACTCGAACCTGGGCCGAGCGCTGCTCACGATCGTCGCCGACACCTGCGGGCGGCACGACACGCTGGGCGGCGCCTGCGCGCAGGAGAGCAACACCGTGCGCTACGCGCTGGAGAAGCGCCACATGCACAGCTGCCGCGACAGCTTCCTGTGCGGCTGCCTGCACGACGGGCGTCTCGACAAGCGCGACATCGGCGCCAACATCAACTTCTTCATGAACGTGCCGGTGACGCCCGCGGGCGGGCTCACGTTCGAGGACGGCATCTCGGCGCCCGGCAAGTACGTCGAGCTGCGCGCCGAGACCGACGTGATCGTGCTGATCTCCAACTGCCCGCAGCTGAACAACCCCTGCAATGCCTACGACCCGACGCCGGTCGAAGTGCTGGTGTGGAACTGAGCCATGTTCGACAAGGTACTGATCGCCAACCGCGGCGCCATCGCCTGCCGCATCGCGCGCACGCTGCGCGAGCTCGGCGCCGGCGCCGTCGCCGTCTACGCGCAAGCCGACGGCGCCAGCCGCCATGTCACCGAGGCCGACGAGGCCTGGAGCCTCGGCGAGGGCGCGGCCGCCACGACCTACCTCGACGTCGAGCGCATCCTCGCGATCGCGCGCGAGACGGGCGCCGAGGCCATCCATCCCGGCTACGGCTTCCTGTCGGAGAACGCGGCCTTCGCCGAGCGCTGCGCCGCCGCGGGCATCGCCTTCGTAGGACCCACGCCCGAGCAGCTGCGCGTGTTCGGCCTCAAGCACACCGCGCGCGCGCTGGCGAAGGCCCACGGCGTGCCGCTGCTCGAAGGCACGGAACTGCTGGCATCTGCACAGGAAGCCCTCGCCGCGGCCGCGCGCGTCGGTTACCCGGTGATGCTGAAGAGCACCGCGGGCGGCGGCGGCATCGGGATGCGCGTGTGCCGCGACGACGAGGAGCTCGCGCGCCAGTTCGACACCGTGCGCCGCCTCGGCGAGAACAACTTCAGCGACGCCGGCGTGTTCCTCGAGAAATACATCGAGCGCGCGCGCCACCTCGAGGTGCAGATCTTCGGCGACGGCCAGGGCGAGGTGATCGCGCTCGGCGTGCGCGACTGCTCGGTGCAGCGGCGCAACCAGAAGGTGCTGGAGGAAACCCCGGCGCCGAACCTGCCCGCGGGTGTGGCCGAGGCGCTGTGCGCGGCGGCGGTGCGCCTCGCGCGCGCGGTGTCCTACCGTTCCGCGGGCACCGTCGAATTCGTCTACGACAGCGCCAGTGGCGCGTTCAATTTCCTCGAGGTGAACACGCGGCTGCAGGTCGAGCACGGCGTCACCGAGCAGGTGTGGGGCGTGGACCTGGTCGCGTGGATGCTGCGCCTCGCCGCGGGCGAGTTGCCGCCGCTCGCGGAACTGGCGGCAGGGCTCGCTCCGGCCGGTCACGCGATCCAGGCGCGCGTGTACGCCGAGGACCCGGCGCGCGATTTCCGCCCCAGCCCGGGCCTGCTGACCGAGGTCGCGTTCCCGCCGGCCGACGGCAGGGCGCTACGCATCGACACCTGGGTCGAGGCCGGCTGCGAGATACCGCCGAGTTTCGACCCGATGATCGCCAAGCTGATCGCGCACGCACCGGATCGCGAGGCGGCGCGCGCCGCGCTCGACCGGGCGCTTGCCGCGACACGGCTCTACGGCGTCGAGACCAACCGCGACTACCTGCGCCAGGTCCTCGCCGACGCGCCCTTCGCCGGCGGCGAGCCGTGGACGCGCTGCCTCGAGGGACTGGCCTGCAGCAGCCACACCGTCGAGGTCCTCGCCGCCGGCACACAGAGCACGGTGCAGGACTGGCCGGGACGCATCGGCTACTGGGCCGTCGGCGTGCCGCCGTCAGGGCCGATGGACGATCGCGCGCTGCGCCTGGGCAACCGCCTGCTCGGCAATGCCGAGGGCGAGACCGCGCTGGAAATCACGATGAGCGGTCCGACGCTGCGCTTCTTCGGCGCCGCGGTGATCGCAATCACCGGCGCCGCGATCCCGTTCAGCATCGATGGTGCGCCGCAGCCAATGAACACCACGGTGTTCGTGCCCGCGCTCGCGCGCGTCGAACTCGGCAGCATCGCCGGCGCCGGCGCGCGCAGCTACCTCTGCGTGCGCGGCGGCTTCGACCTGCCGGCGTATCTCGGCAGCCGCAGCACCTTCACGCTGGGGCAGTTCGGTGGCCACGGTGGCCGCGCGCTGCGCGCAGGCGACGTGCTGCGCCTGCACCCGCTCGCCGACACGCAGGCCGGCGCGCGGCTGCCGCCGACGCTCGCACCCGAGCCGGGTGCGCTGCGCCGCCTGCGCGTGATCTACGGCCCGCACGGCGCGCCCGAATACTTCACGCCACGCTACATCGAGCAGTTCCTCGCCACCGAGTGGGAAGTGCACTTCAACTCCAGCCGCACCGGCGTGCGCCTGCTGGGACCCAAGCCCGAGTGGGCGCGCGAGAGCGGCGGCGAGGCGGGGCTGCATCCCTCCAACATCCACGACAACCCGTACGCGGTCGGCGCCGTCGACTTCACCGGTGACATGCCGGTGATCCTCGGTCCCGACGGCCCCAGCCTCGGCGGCTTCGTCTGCCCCGTGACCGTGATCGAAGCCGACCTGTGGCAGCTCGGCCAGCTCAAGGCCGGCGACCGGCTGCGCTTCGTGCCGGTGGATCTCGCCACCGCGCGCGCGCTGGCGGCCGCGCGCCGGCGCGAATGCGCGCAGCTCGCGAGCACCACGCCGGATTGCACCGAAGCGGTATCGCTGGCTTCGCCGGTGGTGATGAGCACCGGCGAAGGCGACACACGCCTGGTCGCGCGGCTTTCCGGCGACACGCACCTGCTGCTCGAGATCGGCCCGCCGGAACTCGATCTGGTGCTGCGCTTTCGCGCCCACGCGCTGATGCAGGCCATCGAGGCCGAGGGCTTCGCGGGGCTCCTGGACCTCACGCCGGGCATCCGCTCGCTGCAACTGCACTACGTGCCCGAAACGCTGCCGCTGCAGGCCCTGCTCGCGCGCCTCCGGGTGCTGTGGAGCGATGTCTGCAGCCGTGACAATCTCGAGGTGCCCTCGCGCATCGTGCACCTGCCGCTGTCCTGGGACGATCCGGCCTGCCGGCTCGCGATCGAGAAGTACATGACCACGGTGCGCAAGGACGCGCCGTGGTGCCCGAGCAACCTCGAGTTCATCCGTCGCATCAACGAGGTCGATGACATCGGAGCGGTGCGCGAGATCGTCTTCGCCGCGCACTACCTGGTGATGGGCCTGGGCGACGTGTACCTCGGCGCGCCGGTCGCCACGCCACTGGATCCGCGCCACCGCCTGGTCACCACCAAGTACAACCCGGCGCGCACGTGGACCGCGGAGAATTCCGTCGGTATCGGCGGCTCGTATCTGTGCATCTACGGCATGGAAGGCCCGGGCGGCTACCAGTTCGTCGGCCGCACGCTGCAGATGTGGAACCGCTACCGCGAGGTGGCGGCCTTCGGCGGCAAGCCGTGGTTGCTGCGCTTCTTCGACCAGATCCGCTTCTTCCCGGTCGAGGCCGCGGAGCTCGAGCGCATCCGCCGCGAGTTCCCGCTGGGGCGCTATCCGCTCCGCATCGAGCAGACCGTGTTGCGCCTGGGCGAGTACCAGGAGTTCCTGGCGCGCGAAGCCGAATCGATAGCGCGTTTCCGCCAGCGCCAGCGCCATGGATTCGACGCCGAGCGCGAGCGCTGGATCGCCACCGGGCAAGCGCATTTCGAGGAGGGCGAGATCGCACCCGACGTGGGCGAGGACGAGGCGCTGGGCCACGGCGAGCACGCCATCGACAGCCACATCGCCGGCAACCTGTGGCAGGTCTGCGTCGCGCCCGGGCAAGCGGTGAGCGCCGGCGAGACGCTGGCGATACTCGAATCGATGAAGATGGAGATCCCGCTCACCGCGCCGCGCGCGGGCATCGTGAAGGACGTGCGCCTGCGACCGGGATCGGCCGTGCGCGCCGGCCAGCGCGTGCTGGTACTGGAGGAGACAGGAACATGAGGCAGGCCGCGCACGAGGACGATCTGCGCATCGCGTCGCTGCAGCAAGCCTACCGCGGCGGCGCGCTGCGTCCGCGCCAGCTGATCGCGCGGCTGCGCGCGCGCGCCGCGGCGCTGAATCCGGAGTTCCGCCTGTTCATCCGGCTGCTGGACGAAGCCGAGCTGGAACCATACCTGGCAGCACTCGAGGCACGCCCGGCGCAGGAACTGCCGCTCTACGGCATCCCGTTCGCGATCAAGGACAACATCGACCTCGCCGGCGTGCCCACGACGGCGGCCTGCCCCGCCTTCGCGTACACGCCGCAGCGCTCGGCCAGCGTCGTCGAGCGCCTGGTCGCGCTCGGCGCCATCCCGCTCGGCAAGACCAATCTGGACCAGTTCGCCACCGGCCTCAACGGCACGCGCTCGCCCTGGGGCGCCTGCCGCAACGCCGTGCTGGCGCAGTACATCTCGGGCGGCTCGAGCGCGGGCTCCTCGCTCGCCGTCGCGCTCGGCGTGGCCAGCTTCGCGCTCGGTACCGACACCGCGGGATCCGGGCGCGTGCCGGCGGCGCTGAACAACCTCGTCGGCGCCAAGCCCACGCTCGGGCTGTTGTCGACGGACGGCGTGGTACCCGCCTGCCGCACGCTCGACTGCGTGACGTATTTCACCGCCAGCGCGCGCGAGGCCTCGGAGCTGCTGGCATTGACCGCGGCGCGCGACCCCCGCGATCCCTACAGCCGCCACAACCCGTCGTGGAACCACGGCGGCGCCTTCGGCGCGCCGCGCCCCTTCCGCTTCGGTGTGCCGCGGCCCGCGGATCTCGAGTTCTTCGGCTGCGCCGAGGGACCGGCGCTGTTCGCCGGGGCGATCGCGCAGCTGGAGGCGATCGGCGGCGAAGCACGCGAGATCGACTTCTCGCCGTTCCTGCAGGCCGCGCGCCTGCTCTACGAAGGCCCGTGGGTCGCCGAGCGCTACGCGGTTGCCGGCGAGCTGATCGAACGCGACCCCGACGCGGTGTTGCCGGTGATCCGTGAGGTGCTCGCGGCCGCACCGCGGGCAAGCGCGGTCGAGGCTTTCCGTGCCCGCTACCGGCTGCAGGAATTGAAGGCACGGTGCGACGCCACGCTCGAGGGGCTCGACTGCGTGCTCACGCCGACCATCGGCCGGCCGGTCACGCTCGCCGAAATGCAGGCCGAGCCGGTGCTGCGCAACAGCGAGCTCGGCTACTACACGAACTTCATGAACCTGCTCGATTACGCGGCCGTCGCGGTGCCGAGCGCCTTCATGGCCAACGGCCTGCCGTGGGGCATCACGCTGTTCGGCCGCGCCTTCACCGACCAGTACCTGCTCGGCATCGCCGACGCCATCCAGCGCCACCACAATCTCCCGCTCGCGGGCAACCACGCGCCGATGCTGGCACAACCGTCACAGGCGGCCGGGAACGACCGCCTGCGCCTGGTGGTCTGCGGTGCGCACCTGGAGGGCCTGGCACTGAACCGGCAGCTGACGGCGCGCGGCGCGCGCCTGCTGGAGCGCACCACGAGCAGTCCCCATTACCGGCTGTACGCGCTGGCCGGGGGGCCGCCCGCGCGCCCGGGCATGGTGCGCGTCGCCAGCGGCGGCTGCAGCATCGCGGTGGAGGTGTGGGAACTGCCCGCCAGCGAGCTGGGTACATTCGTCGCCGGCATTGCGGCGCCACTGGGACTCGGCAAGCTCGAACTCGCCGACGGGCGCCACGAGACCGGTTTCATCTGCGAGCCCTGCGGCCTCGAGGACGCCAGGGACATCAGCCACTTCGGCGGCTGGCGACAATACCTGGCGAGTCGCTGAGCACACCGGCGCGGGCGCCACGGCGCGAGCAGTGGCCCGCCAGCCCGGTTACACTGCACCGGGATCCCGCGTGCGCGGGCCGAGCGATACGCGGGGAGGGAAAGGCGCGCATGAGCGATACGCCGGTCCGCACGGGCCTGCCCCGACAGCGGATGTTGGCCGTGCTGGCTGTCACGCTGGCGACGGCGACGGTATCGTTCGACGGCGGCATCGCCAACGTCGCGCTGCCGACGATCGCACGCGAGCTCGGCGTTCCGGGCTCGAGCGCGGTTGCGATCATCTCCACCTACCAGATCGTGCTCGTGGTCACGCTGCTTCCCCTTGCGGCACTCGCCGAGCGCATCGGACACCGGCGCATGTTGCGCATCGGCGTCGTCCTGTTCATCGCCGGAGGACTGTTCTGCACCTTCGCGCGCACGCTGCCGGTCCTGATCGCGCTGCGCGCATGCCAGTCGCTGGGCTCGGCGGCGGTGATGTGCGTCGGCGCAGCGCTGATCCGCTCGCTGTATCCGCCCGAATGGCTCGGACGCGGGCTCGCGCTCAACACACTGATCGCGACCGCGTCGCTGTCGCTCGCACCGACCGTCGGCGGGCTGATGCTCGCGGTCCAGCCCTGGTACTGGCTCTTCGCCATCGGCGTGCCCACGACCCTGGCGGCGCTGC
This sequence comes from Gammaproteobacteria bacterium, assembly GCA_016718385.1. GTDB lineage: Bacteria > Pseudomonadota > Gammaproteobacteria > Pseudomonadales > UBA5518 > UBA5518. The sequence goes on along the minus strand of JADKDK010000001.1, from coordinate 109,069 downwards.
TGCTGTCGGGCATCGTCCCGGAAAGCGCGCGACGCGACACGCCCTTCGACGTTCGCGGCGCACTCTATTGCATGGCGAGCTTCGGCCTCGTGTTCGCGGCGATCGAGAGCGCGGTGCACGGTGCCGCGCCCCTGCTCACGGCCCTGCTGATCGGGCTCGGCGTGCCGGTGACGGTCCGCTTCGTGCAACGCGAGTTGCGCGCGAGCATGCCGATCCTGCCGCTCGACCTGCTCGGGCGGCCCCTGATCGCGCTGACGGTGGGCGGGGCGATGCTCACGTTCATCGCCAGTACGAGCCTTCTCGTCACCCTGCCGTTCCGTCTGCACGAGCAGTTCGGGTTCAGCACCGCGGCGACCGGTGCGATCCTCGCGGCCTGGTCGCTGACGATGATGTTCTTTGCACCCAGCGCCGGGATCCTGTCCGACCGCATCCCCGCCCCGGTGCTCGGCGCGTTCGGCATGATCGTGGCAACCGTCGGGGCACTGCTGCTCGCCCTGCTTCCCGAGGACGCGAACGGGTTCGACATCAGCTGGCGGATCGCGGTCTGCGCGGCGGGCTACGCCTTCTACGTATCGCCCGCCTTCCGCATGGTGGTCAACGCCGCTCCGCCGGCACGCGTGGCCTCGGCGGGCAGCCTCATGACCACCGCACGGATGAGCGGCCAGACGCTCGGCGCGACCGCTTCGGCGACGATGCTCGCGCTCGGGATCGGCCAGGGAGCGGCGCCTGCGGCGATCGCGGCGCTGCTGTTCTTCATCGCAGGTGTCCTCGGGATCATCCGGTTCTCGCCCGGGACCCGGGATTGAACACCGCTACCCGTGGCGTACCATCGCAAACCTGCAGCGCGGCAAGTTTGCCCGCAGGCTGTTCGATCTTGGCGCCCGATGTCACGCTCGCATGCAGACTGTATATTCGCGCTGCAGTTGATATATTGGTGACGTCGCCGATCGCGCGCCCCGATGCGCGCGAAGACAGGGGAGATTCGCAATGAGCAGGAAACCGGTCACTACCACGGGAGGACATTCGATGAAGTTCTGGAACGGACTTGCGGCTGCCGCCGCGGTATTGCTGGTCTGCGGCCCGGTCGCGGCCGCGGACCGCAAGGAACTCCACATCTACAACTGGAGCGACTACATCGCCGAGGACACCATCAGGAATTTCGAGAAGGAGACCGGCATCAAGGTCACCTACGACGTCTACGACAGCAATGAAGTCCTGCAGGGCAAGCTCTCCGCCGGCAACACCGGGTATGACATCGTCGTGCCGTCCACGAATTTTCTCGGCAAGCAGATCCCGGCGGGGACGCACCGGAAACTCGACCGCAGCAAGCTGGCGAATTTCAGGAACCTCGATCCGATGATGCTGAAGTACGTGGCAGAGGTGGATCCGGGCAACCAGTACGCGGTGCCCTACCTGTGGGGAACCGTGGGCATCGGCATCAATGTCGACAAGGTCAAGGCGGCGCTGGGCGACGACGTCGCACTGGACAGCTGGGACCTGCTGTTCAATCCGGAGTACATGAGCAAGCTGGCCGCGTGCGGCGTGTCGTTCCTCGATTCGCCCTCCGAGGTTTACCCGCTGGCGCTGTTCCATCTCGGCAAGAACCCGAATTCCCTCGACGAGGCGGACTACACCGGGGCGGCCAACGATCTGCTGATGAAGATCCGCCCCCACATCCGCAAGTTCTCGTCCTCGGAGTACATAAACAGCCTCGCGGACGGCGAGATCTGCGTGGCGATGGGATTTTCGGGTGACATCGGCATCGCCAAGGCCCGCGCCGAGGAAGCGGGCAATGGCGTCAATATCCGCTACATCATCCCGAAGGAAGGCACCGAGATCTGGTTCGACTCCCTCGCGATACCCGCGGATGCACCGAATCCCGAATCGGCGCATGTATTCATCGACTACATGCTGCGTCCGGAGGTGATCGCGGCGGTCACGGACTTCGTGACCTATCCGAACCCCAACAAGGAAGCCACGGCGCTGGTGGACAAGTCGCTTTCCGGCGACCCGCTGGTCTATCCGCCGCAGGAGCAGATCGACCGGATGTTCGGTCTCTCGCCCAAGCCGCCGAAGGTCGAACGCGTGATGACGCGCGCCTGGACCAAGTTCAAGACCGGGCGCTGACCGCGCGCCGGCAGCAGCGGTGGGGCTGTTCGGGTCCGTTACAGTGGAGCATTGAATGATGTTGCAGCAGGCAGCGAGCGCCACTCGAGTTCCCGCGCAGGACGGCTACGTCCGCATCGAGAACGTGAGCAAGTCCTTCGACGGCGTGCTCGCCGTCAACGATGTCAGCCTGAGCATCCCCAAGGGCGAGCTCTTTGCGCTGCTCGGCCCGTCCGGCTGCGGCAAGTCGACGCTGCTGCGCATGCTCGCCGGCTTCGAGACGCCGAGCGCGGGGCGCATCCTCATCGACGGCGAGGACATGGCCGGCACCCCGCCCTACATCCGGCCCACCAACATGATGTTCCAGTCCTACGCGCTGTTTCCGCACATGTCTGTGCGCGACAACATCGCCTTCGGCCTGAAGCAGGATCGCTTGCCCGCGGACACCGTGGACAAGCGCGTCGGGGAGTTGCTGGAACTCGTGGACATGAAGACCTACGCCAGGCGCAAGCCGCACCAGCTCTCGGGCGGGCAGCGCCAGCGCGTGGCGCTGGCGCGCTCCCTGGCCAAGCGCCCGAAGCTGCTGCTGCTCGACGAACCGATGGGCGCGCTCGACAAGAAATTGCGCGAGCGCATGCAACTCGAACTGGTGGACATCATCGAGACGGTCGGCGTCACCTGCGTGATGGTGACGCACGACCAGGAAGAGGCCATGACGATGGCCTCGCGCGTCGCGATCATGAGCGAGGGCCGCTTTGTGCAGGTGGGCGCGCCGCGCGAGATATACGAGTACCCGAATTGCCGTTTTTCCGCCGAATTCATCGGCCTGGTCAACAGTTTCGAGGGCGACCTGCTCGAGAACGAGAGCGACCACGTGACCGTGGGATGCCGCGACCTGCCCGTGCACATCCATGTCGACCACGGCATCAGCGGCCCGGACGGCATGCGCGTGTGGCTGGCCATCCGTCCGGAGAAGATCCAGATCGAACGCGTGCAACCGGAGCAGGAATACAACTGGGCGAGCGGTGTGGTGCGCGACATCGCCTACTTCGGCGACATGTCCGTTTACCACGTGCAGCTGCCCTCGGGCAAGAAGGTGCTGTGCACGATGGCTAACACCCGGCGCAGGCACGAGGAGGAACCGCCGACCTGGGGCGACGAGGTCTTCGTGAGCTGGGACGGCGCCGACAGCGTGCTGCTCACCGCATGAAAGCGCGCCGCTTCGGCTTCGGGCGCTTCGGGATCATCGCGGTCCCCTACGTGTGGCTGATCCTGTTCTTCCTGGTTCCGTTCGGATTCGTCCTCAAGATAAGCGTCGCCGAGATCGCGAACGCGATCCCGCCATTCACCGACCTGATCCGGTACGACGCGGATGGCCACGCGCACATCACGCTGAATTTCGACAATTACCGCTACCTGTGGGAAGACGAGCTCTATTACATCGCGTACCTGAGCTCGCTGAAAATCGCGGCAATCTCCACCCTGCTGTGCCTGCTGGTCGGCTATCCGATGGCTTACGCGATCGCCAACTCCAGCGAGTCGCTGCGCAACGTGTTCCTGATGCTCGTGGTGCTGCCCAGCTGGACCTCGTTCCTGATCCGCATCTACGCCTGGATCGGCATCCTGAAGAACGAGGGCCTGCTCAACAACCTGTTGCTGTGGCTCGGGCTCATCGAACAGCCGATCCAGATACTGCAAACCGACGTGGCGGTGTACATCGGCATCGTCTACGCGTACCTGCCGTTCATGATCCTGCCGCTCTACACCAACCTTGCAAAGCACGATTACAGCCTCATCGAGGCCGCGCAGGACCTGGGCTGTTCCGCCTGGAAGGCGTTCCTGAAGATAACGCTGCCCCTGTCGCAGCGCGGCATCATCGCCGGATCGATGCTGGTGTTCATTCCGGCGGTGGGCGAGTTCGTGATTCCCGAGCTGCTGGGCGGACCGGACACGCTCATGATCGGCCGCGTGCTGTGGAACGAGTTCAACAGCAACCGCGACTGGCCGGTAGCCTCGGCAGTGGCGGCGGTGATGCTGATCGTGCTGATCGGGCCCCTGCTGTTCCACCAGCACATGCAGAACAAGGAGCTGGACAGGCAGGAGGGAACGGGCTGATGTCGCCGCGCCGCTCGCGCCTGCTGCTCGGTTTCCTGGTATTCGGCTTCGCGTTCCTGTACGTGCCGATACTGCTGCTGGTCATCTATTCCTTCAATGAGTCGCGCATGGTCACGCTGTGGGGCGGCTTCTCCACCAAGTGGTATGCCGCGCTGCTGCAGGACCGCGCGATACTCGACGCGGCGTGGAAGAGCCTGAGTCTGGGCTTCATGTCGGCCAGCGCCTCGCTGGTGCTCGGCACCGCCGCCGGGATCGCGCTCACGCGCTTTGGCCGCTACCGCGGGCGCAACCTGCTGGGCGGACTGATCACGGCACCGATGGTGATGCCGGAAGTGATCACCGGCTTGTCACTGCTGCTGCTGTTCGTCGCCATGGAGCAGATGATCGGCTGGCCGGCCGGGCGCGGCATGACAACGCTGTGGATCGCGCATGTCACTTTCACTACTTCCTATGTCGCGATAGTGGTTTCCTCGCGACTGCGCGAACTGGATCTCTCGATCGAGGAAGCCGCGCTCGACCTCGGCGCCACGCCGCTGCGGGTATTCTTCCAGATCACGCTGCCCATCATCGCGCCGGCGCTGGTGTCGGGCTGGCTGCTGGCTTTCACCATATCGCTGGATGACCTGGTGATCTCGGCCTTCGTTTCGGGACCGAGTTCGACGACTCTGCCCATGGTGGTGTTCTCGTCGGTACGCATGGGCATTTCACCCAAGATCAACGCGCTGGCTACGATCATCGTCGGCGTGGTCACGACCATCGTGGTGCTGTCGGGGATCTGGATGATGCGGCAGGAGAAGCGGCGTCAGCGCGAAATTGCGCAGGCGGCGAAGGAAATCACCGGCTGAGACCCAGCATCCCGTGCAGGTGCGCGCGGAAGAAATCGCGCCGCCCCGCAAGGGAGAACAGCTTCGGGGCAAACAGCCAGCTCTGCGTGATCCCCATCAGGTAGGTGTAGCAGAGCAGTCCCAGTGACTCGGCATCGACATCGCCCGCGGGCCCCAGCTCGTGGATGCGCGCCCCGAGGGTGGCGATGATGGCGCGCGTGAGCTGGCGCTCGCGCCGGATCGTGCGCACCATCGCCGCGGTGAGCTCGGTCTTGTTCAGCAGGATCTCGAAGGACTGGCGGAACCAGTCGTCCTCGACGAGCAGGCGGAACCATTCGTCGACGAAGTCGTCGAGGGCACGGCGCGGATCGGGCTCCAGCCGGGCGCGCTCCACCAGTTGCAGCAACGGCTCCTGCGAATGGCCGATGACGGCCTCGAACAGCTCGTCCTTGTTGCTGAAGTGCCAGTAGATCGGGCCGCGGCTGTACCCGGCCTCGGCGGCGATCATCGCCAGCGTGGTCTGCGAATAGCCATTGCGGCTGAACAGCTTGAGCGCGGCCTCGATGACCCGCCTGCGGGTCAGCTCGGCTTCTTCACGGGTACGTCTCATGGGCGGCCAGGCGGGGGCCGCAGCCCCCGTGCGGATGGTGTTGCCTCACAGCTTGCCATCGGCCGCCATCTGCATGTAAGTGGTGTCGAAGCGCAGCATCGTGTTGCCGGCGTTGCCCAGCTGCTTGCCGTCCGGGAAACTGATACCGACGAAATCGGCATCCGACGCCCCCTCGCCGAGCAGTCCGTGATCGAAGGAGAACCTGCGCACCGAATCCATCGCATCGTAGGCCTGCGTGCTCTTCACGAAGGCCACCGCGTCGGCGGGCTTCCAGAACATTTTCAGTCGTGCCAGCTGGCTCTCGTAGCCGGCGCGGTCGGTGCCCGAGGCTTCACCGAGCATCGCGCGCATCTTCTGCCCCTCGGGGCCGGGGCTCTCGAGTATTGCCATCATCTCGAACCAGGCGCCCACCAGTGCCTTGCCGAACGCGGGATTGTCGGCGAGCGTCGCGCTGTTGACGACGGTCAGGTCCTTGATATGCCCGGGAATGCTGCTGGAATCGTAGATCTTCCTGGTGCCGGGTGTCGCGGCGATCTGGTCGAGCAACGGGTTCCAGGTCACCGCATGCGTGACCTCGGGCGTGGCGTAGGCCGCGACGATGTCGGCATCGGAGGTATTCACGATCGACACGTCGCGCTCGCTCGAGCCGACGCTCGCCAACGCGCGGGCGAGCAGGTAATGCGAGACGGAAAGCTCGACCAGGTGCACCTTGCCGCCCTTCAAGCCGGCGATGGAATCGGCTTGCTTCGACACGATGCCGTCGTTGCCGTTGGAGTAGTCGCCCACGATCAGCGCGGTGGTATCGACGCCGCTGGCCGAGGGAATCGACAGCGTGTCCATGCTGGTGGCCACGACGCCGTCGAACTGGCCCGCGGTGTACTGGTTGATCGATTCGACGTAGTCGTTGACCTGCACGATCCTCACCTCTATGCCGTACTTGTCGGCCCACTTCTTCATGATCCCGGACTCGTCGGCGTACTTCCACGGGATCCAGCCGGCGTAGATGGTCCAGGCGATCGAGAACTTCTGCTTTTCCTCGGCGCTCGCGCCGCCAGCGCAGACGATTGCCGCGCCGGCGAGCAGCACGGCGGCAAGGCGTTTCAGGACGGGGTATCTCATGGTGTGACTCCAGTGTCGTGGTTGACGGATTTCTCGGCCTGCGTGCAGGCGCTCAGAACATCTTCAGGTAACGCCTGATCTCCCAGTCGGAGACGTGGTTGTGGTAACTGCGCCACTCGGCGCGCTTGAACTGCACGAAGGCGTCGAACATGCGCGGACCGAACACCTCGCGCGAGAGCGGGTCGGCCTCGAAGGCATCGATGGCCTCCTCCAGGCTCTGGGGCAGGAACTGGATGTTGCGCGCGGCAATCTCGGCGTCGGAATAGTTGTACATGTTCTCGCGGTGCGGCAGCCCGGGGTCGAGCTGTTCACGCACACCCTCGAGGCCCGCCGCGAGGATCAACGCGGCGCCGAGGTACGGGTTGCAGCTGATGTCGGCCGCCCGGCACTCGATGCGCGAGCCGCAGGCCGGCACGCGGATCATGTTGGTGCGGTTGTTGTTGCCGTAGCAGCAGAACACCGGCGCCCAGGTCGAACCGGACATGGAACCCTGGCGCACCAGGCGCTTGTAGCTGTTGACCGTGGGCGCGATGACCGCGCTGATCGCGCGCGCGTGGCGCAGCACGCCCGCCGTGAAGTGGTAGGCGAGCTTCGATACCCCGACACCGTGCACGTCGTCGCCGGCGGGCGCGAACAGGTTGGCGCCGGTCTCGCGGTCGGCCAGCGACATGTTGTAGTGCGCGCCACTGCCGGTGCGGTCCGCGAAGGGCTTGGGCATGAAGCTGGCGAACGCGCCGTGCTTGCGGGCGATCTCGTTGGCCATCATGCGAAAGAACACCAGCCGGTCCGCCATCGTGAGCGCGTCGGCATAGGTGAAGTCGGTCTCGAACTGCCCGATCGCGTCCTCGTGGTCGAAGGAATACACGTCCCAGCCCAGCGCATTCATCGCGCTCACCAGTTCGTCGACGATCGGCAGGTTGTCCATCAGGGCGCACGGGTCGTAGCAGGGTTTGCCGAGGGTGTCGCGGTCGCTGACGGGGCCGAAGCCGCCGCCGGGCAGGTCGCGGAACAGGAAGAACTCGGTCTCGATGCCCAGGTTGAACGTATAGCCGAGCGCCGCGGCGGCCGCGGTCTGGCGCTTCAGGATGACGCGCGAGCAGGCCTCGAAGGGCTTGCCGTCGAGGTACAGGTCGCTGGCGAACCACACCAGGTCCGGGTTCCACGGACACTGCGTGGCGCTGGCAGGATCGGGCATCGCCGCGACCTCGTTGTCGCTGATGTCCTGCGGCACGCCGTCGAGCGCTGCACCGGTGTAGAGCTCCGAGCCCGCGAGCATGTTGCCCAGGTGCCCGAGCGGGACCATCTTGCCCTTGATGCGCCCGTGGATGTCCACGTAGCTCGCCATCGCGTAGCGCGCGCCGGCCTTCCCGAGCCGGGTGGCGAGCGCGTGGTCGGTGTGAGGTGCTGACATCGTGCATATCTCCGTTGCTGGTTGCGTCGTGCGGCGGCGCCGCTGGCACGGATGTTTCATTCAATATACATGCCAGTGTGTATGTAAATGTCGAGCCGGGCTTCGCACCTGCCGCCGGGAGGAAGGGAAGATGCAGACAAAACAATGGCTCGAGCGCGAGGTTCGCCTGGGCGACATGCCCCTGCAGTGCGGCGCGGTGCTGCGCGACGCGCGAATCCGCTACCTGCAGCGTGGCCGCCCGAATGCACCGAAAGACAACATCGTGCTGCTGCCGACGTACTACGGTGGTGCAATGGCGGGCAACCGCGCGCTCGGCGACGGCGCGAGCCCGCTGGCCGATCCGCGCTGGTGCCTGCTCATCCCGGCTATGCTGGGCGCGGGCGAGTCGACCTCGCCCTCGAACGCGCATCCCGCGCAGGCCGGCGCACGGTTTCCGCAGATCACGCTGGCCGACCAGGTCATGGCCCAGGCGCGGCTGGTGGACATGCTGTTCGGCGATGTCACGCTGGCGCTCGTCGCCGGCTGGTCACTCGGCGGGATGCAGAGCCTGCAATGGGGCTGCCTGCTGGCGCAGCGCGTGCGGCGCGTGGCGGCGTGGTGTTCAGCCGCGCGCTGCCATCCGCACAACCTGCTGTTCCTGCGCGGTCTCGAAGCCGCGTTGCTGGCCGACCCGCTGAGCGCGACCGACAGCAAGCCGGTGGCGGGCTTGCGTGCATTCGGGCGCGTCTACGCGAGCCGCGCCTACGGCCCGCGTTTCCTCAGCGAAGGCTGCCATGCCGCGCTCGGCTTTGCCGACATCGATGCGCTGCTGTGCTGGTGGGAAGCCGATCACCTGGCCATGGACCATCACGACCTGCTGCTCGTGCTGCGCATGTGGGCCGGGGCCGATATCGCGGCGAACCCGCGCTTCGCGGGCGATCGGGCGGCGGCGCTGGCCGCTATCGGCGCGCCCGCGCTGGTCATGCCCTGCGCCACCGACCAGTACTTCCTGGTCCACGAAGCCGAGGCCGAGGCGGCATGCATGCCGCAGGCGGATTTTCGCGTGATGCAGAGCGAATGGGGGCATTGCGCCGGCGGCCCCGGGCGCGAACCCGCGGCGATGGCGCAGCTGTGGCAGGGACTTCGGGACCTGCTCGCGCGCTGAGCGATCCCTGCGCCGACGCATGGCGGCAACAATTCTCCAACACTGCGGAAACGGCGAGAAATGCGCCGGCAACAACCGGGGGCAATGATCGCACCGTCAGAGTTGCCCCACGGAGAAGCGTCATGAACACCGTCACGAAGTGCTCCCCTGCCCGCTCGCGCCGGCTCGCGCGCATTGCGATGGCATTCGCGTGCCTGCTGCCGGGCTGCGAGGCCGCCACCGCCCTGATCGCCAGGCCCGAGCCGGCAGATGCCGCGTCAGCGGTGCAGCAATGCCTGCATGCAGCACTACCCCCCGCGCGGGAGGGACGCCATGCGCAGATAGAGGAAGCCGCCGCGTTACCTGCCGGCGACGGGTCCCTGCGCATCGCCATCGACACCCGCATCGAGGCCTATGGCGCCGTGTACGAGCGGCGACTGCTGTGCACGGTTGCCGCCAACGGGAGCGTGTCCCGCGTGGCCGGGCGGCCTGTCGTGCAGCGCTCGCTGGCGCGCTCCTTCGCCGACCCGCTGCTCACTCCAGCGCCTGGCTGCGCAGGTACTCGTCATAGGTGCCGCTGAAATCGACGATGCCCGCGGGCGTGAACTCGAGGATGCGGGTCGCCAGCGAGGACACGAACTCGCGGTCGTGGCTCACGAAGATCAGCGTGCCGGGGTAATTCTCCAGCGCGAGATTCAGCGACTCGATCGATTCCATGTCGAGGTGGTTGGTCGGCTCGTCGAGCACCATCACGTTGGGGCGCTGCAGGATCAGCTTGCCGAACAGCATGCGACCCTGCTCGCCGCCGGAGATCACCTTCACGGACTTGGTGATCTCGTCCTGCGAGAACAGCATGCGCCCCAGCGTGCCGCGCACCAGCTGCTCGTCGCCCTTCGTCCACTGCTTCATCCAGTCGAACAGGCTCATGTCCTCGGCGAAGTCCGCCGCGTGGTCCTGCGCGTAGTAGCCGATATCGGCTGCCTCCGCCCATTTCAGCTCGCCGCTGTCCGGCGCCAGTTCGCGCATCAGGCAGCGCAAAAGCGTGGTCTTGCCCGCGCCGTTGGGCCCGATGATCGCGACGCGCTCGCCCGCGTCCACCTGGAGGCTGAAATTCGTGAACAGCGGCGCCGCGCCGTACCCCTTGCCCACGTCGCGCAGCGTCACCGCCTGGCGATGCAGCTTCTGCTTCTGGTCGAAGCGGATGAACGGGCTCTGGCGGCTCGAGGGCTTGATCTCGGTGAGCTCGATCTTCTCGATCTGGCGCGCGCGCGAGGTGGCCTGCTTGGCCTTGGACGCGTTGGCGGAGAAGCGGCTGACGAAGGACTGCAGCTCGGCGATCTGCGCCTTCTTCTTCGCGTTCTCGTTCTGGAGCAGCTCGCGCGCCTGCGTGGCGGCGGTCATGTAGGCGTCGTAGTTGCCGGGGAACAGCCTGAGCGCGCCGTAATCGAGATCCGCCATGTGCGTGCAGACGCTGTTCAGGAAGTGGCGATCGTGCGAGATGATCACCATCGTGCTGTTGCGCGCCTTCAGCACGCCTTCGAGCCAGCGGATGGTGTTGATGTCGAGGTGGTTGGTCGGCTCGTCCAGCAGCAGCACGTCGGGATCGGAGAACAGCGCCTGCGCCAGCAGCACGCGCAGCTTCCAGCCGGGGGCGACCGCGCTCATCGGGCCCGCGTGCTGTTCCACCGCGATGCCGAGGCCGAGCAGCAGTTCGCCGGCGCGCGCCTCGGCGGTGTAGCCGTCCAGCTCCGCGAAGCGCACCTCGAGGTCCGCCACCGCCATGCCCTCCTCCTCGCTCATCTCGGCGAGCGCATAGATGCGGTCGCGCTCGGCCTTGACCTGCCACAGCTCTTCGTGGCCCATGATCACCGTGTCCAGCACGCTGAACGGCTCGTAGGCGAACTGGTCCTGGCGCAGCTTGCCCAGGCGCACGTCGACCGGGCGCATCACGCTGCCCGAGCTCGGCTCGAGGTCGCCGCCGAGGATCTTCATGAAGGTGGACTTGCCGCAGCCGTTGGCGCCGATCAGGCCGTAGCGGTTGCCGTTGCCGAACTTCACGGAAACGTTCTCGAACAGGGGCCGGGCCCCGAACTGGATAGTGAGGTTGCTGGTCGCGATCACGGAAATAACCTGGATTTGAAAAGCGGCGCACGGGCGCTCTGCGGGGCCGGCCAGTGTAGTGGCTGGCGCGAAAACCGCAATTGCACTATTTGCGAAATCGCACCCGAATCCTGCTACCAGTCCGTGAAATCGGGCAGCAGGCCGGCGAGCTCGGCGTCGCTCAGGTTGCGCCAGGCGCCGGGCTTGAGAGTGCCGAGGCGCACGTTGATCACGCGCACGCGGCGCAGCTGCACCACCTTGTAGCCCAGCGCCTCGCTCATCAGGCGGATCTGGCGGTTGAGGCCCTGCGTCAGCGTGATGCGAAAGCCGTACTTCGCCAGCCTGGAGACCTTGCAGGGCTTCGTCAGCTGGCGGTGGATGTGCACGCCGCGCGCCATGGTGCGCAGGAACTCGTCGGTGACGGGCTTGTTCACACCCACGAGGTATTCCTTCTCGTGGTTGTTCTCCACGCGCAGGATGCGGTTGACGATGTCGCCGTTGCTGGTCAGCAGGATCAGGCCCTCGGAGTCCTTGTCGAGGCGCCCGATCGGGAAGATGCGTTCCTGGTGGTCGATGAAATCGACGATGTTGCTCGCGTCCGCGGTATCGGTGGTGCAGGTGATGCCGATCGGCTTGTTGAGCGCGATGTAGACGTGCCGGCGCCGGTTCTTCGCCGCGGGCTTGCGCCTGAGTTCCTTGCCATCGACGCAGACGACCATGCCCTCGGCCCACTTCGCGCCCGCCACCGCGACGGCGCCGCCCAGCGTCACGCGCCCGGCGGCGATCAGCTCGTCGGCCTCGCGGCGCGAGCACAGCCCGGTCTCGCCGATGAACTTGTTCAGGCGCATGCCGCTCACAGGCCGCGCACCCGGAAATTGCGGCCCTTGATCCTGCCGTTGCGCAGTTTCTGCAGCGCCGCGTCGAAGCGCGCGCGGCTGATAGCGACATAGGCGCGCGTGGCGAACAAATCGATCTTGCCTATCTCGCCCGCCTGCAGGCCGGCTTCGCCGGTCAGCGCGCCGAGGATATCGCCCGCGCGCAACTTGTCCTGGCGGCCCGCATCGATCGCCAGGGTCCTCATCACCGGCGCCGGCATGGCGAGCGAATGGCCGCGACCGGGCAGCTTCGCCCAGGCGATCGGCGCGCCGATGATCTCCTCGATCCGCGCCACCCGCCCCGTCTCGCGGCTCGCCACCAGGCTCAGGGCCAGGCCCGACTCGCCCGCGCGGCCGGTGCGCCCGACCCGGTGCACGTGGGTGTCGGCGTCGTGCGCGAGCTCCCAGGAGATCACCATCGGCAAGGCCTTGATGTCGAGACCGCGCGCGGCCACGTCGGTGGCCACCAGCACGCGCGCGCTGCCGTTGGCGAACTGCAGCAGGATTTCGTCGCGCTCGCGCTGCTCGAGATCGCCGTGCAGCGCCAGCGCGGACACGCCGCGCCTGCACAACGCCTCGCTCAGGGTCTTCACGTCGACCCTGGTGTTGCAGAACACCAGGCAGCTCGCCGGCTGGTGCTCGAGCAGCAGGGCAATCACGGCATCGGGCTTGTCGGGGGGTTCCACCTGGTAGAAGCGCTGCTCGATCGCAGCCTGCTCGTGCGCGTCCTCGATCGCGACCGTGACCGGCGCATCCTGGAACTGCGCGCTGAGGGTCCGGATCTCCGCCGGCCAGGTCGCCGAGAACAGCCAGGTGTTCCGTGCCGCGGGGGTCCCGGCGAGGATGCCGCGCACGGCGTCGAGGAAGCCCATGTCGAGCATGCGATCCGCCTCGTCGAGCACGACGCAGCGCACGCTGTCGAGCCTGAGCGCCTCGCGCTCGATCAGCTCCCCGATGCGCCCGGGAGTGCCGACCGCGATATGCGGCTCGTGCGCGAGCGAGGCCAGTTGCGGGCGCAGCGGCACGCCGCCGCACAGCGTGAGCACCTTGACGTTCGGGATGAAGCGCGCGAGCGCGCGGATTTCCTTGCTCACCTGGTCGGCGAGTTCACGCGTGGGACACAGCACCAGGACTTGCAGCCGGCTGCGCTCGCAGTGCAGCGTCGCGAGCAGCGCCAGCGCGAAGGCCGCCGTCTTGCCGCTGCCCGTGCGCGCCTGCGCCAGCACGTCGCGCCCCTCCAGCAGCAGCGGCAGCGCGCCGGCCTGGATCGGCGTCATGTCGGTGTAGCCCAGGGCATCCACGGCCTGCAGCAGGGCCGGCGCGAGGTTCAGTTCGGTGAATTTGCTCATGGGGCATTATCGCACGGCAATCCCGGGGCGCCGGCAGGCCAATGCTGCGTAATCCTTCGCGTGCCCGAAGGGACGCCGCATCGCTGCGTTCGGGCTCGCCACGACCGGCACAATCCCCGATACTGCGCGCCGCATGGACCAGCGTGTCGTCTTCCTGCTCTCCCTCGCGGCGTTCACCAGCGCAGCGAGCCTGCGCGCCACCGATCCGCTGCTCGCGCTGATCGCCGGCGAATTCGGCGTGACAGCCGGCAAGGCCGGCGCGGTGATCACCGGCTTCGCGCTCTCTTACGGCGTGTTCCAGCTCGCGCACGGCCCGATCGGTGATCGCTTCGGCAAGTTCCGCATCATCACCGTGATGACGGCCGTATCGGCCGTGGCCACCCTCGGCTGCGCGCTGGCGCCCACGCTGGGCACGCTGACCCTGATGCGCTTTCTAGCCGGCGTCACGGTGGGCGCCATCATTCCGCTGGCGATGGCCTGGATCGGCGACACGGTGGCCTACGAACGGCGCCAGGCGACCATCGCGCGCTTCATGATCGGCCAGATGCTGGGCGGGGCCGCCGGGGTCTCGCTGGCGGGCGCGCTCGCCGCGTGGCTGGGCTGGCGGGCCATCTTCGTCGTGCTCGGCGCGCTGTTCGTCGTCATTGCCGCGCTGCTGCGACGGGAGCTGGCGCGCAACGAGCCGCTGCGCCTGGACGGCGACCGTTCGGTCACACTCGCCAATGCCCTGCGGCGCATGGCGGGCCTGCTGCTGCGCCCGTGGGCGCGGGTGATCCTGGCGGTGGTCGCGATCGAATGCGCGCTGAGCATGGGCGTGTTCGCCTACGTGGCCTGGGACCTGCAGCACCGCCACGGCGTCAGCCTCGCGCTCAGCGGCTTCTGGATCGTGGCCTATCCCGCCGGCGGCCTGCTGTATGCCACCTTCTCCGCGCCGCTGGTGGCACGCCTCGGCGAGCAGGGCCTGGCGCTCGCGGGCGGGCTGCTGATCGGTGCGGGCTATCTCTGCCTGCTGCTGGCCCCCGCGGCCCTCGTGGTGCTGCCGGGACTGCTGGCCGTGGGCCTCGGCTTCGCGATGCTGCACAACACGCTGCAGGTGAACGCCACGCAGATGGCACCCGAGGCGCGCGGCGCGGCGGTGTCGCTGTTCGCCTTCTGCCTGTTCACCAGCCAGTCGGCCGGCATCGCGGTGGTCGGGCGCGTGATCGACGCCGCGGGCATCTGGCCGGCCTATCTCGCGGCGGCGCTGGGGCTGCCGCTGCTGGCGCTGGAATTCCGGCGCCGGCTGCGGCACAAGGCGGCCAGCTCCGCCGCCTGAGACAATGCGCGTGCATGACGCAGGCGCCGATGCCCCGGCCGACGCCGGGGCGAAGCGCTCAGCCGGCATGCGTGAGGCGCGGCATCGACAGCACGTGCTCGATCTCTCCACGCTCGTTCACGCTGCAGTAGAGCCGCATGCGCACCGGCAGCCGCCCCCCGGGGGTTGCGACATCGAGATAGACGACCCTGGCGGTTTCGGCATCGCCGATGAGGCGCGCCGCGCCCTCGATGCGCTGCGTGAGCTCGACACCCATCCGGGCCACCGCAGCCTGCACGCACTCGTCCACTGGCAGTTCGCGATGCGGGTAGGCGCTCGCGGCCGTGCCGAGAACGGCGGCCGGCAGCACGAGCAGCGCGCGCGCCAGGACGCGCATTCCTGAACCCTTCGAAGCTCTGCGGGCACCGGTTGCTACCGGTCGATTTGCGTTTGCGTTCATCTCGGCTTCTCCTGTCGGTTGACATCCAGGGCGCGGGAGGGAGTTCCTCGACGCCTGGAGAGAAGCGTACGCGCCGCTTGTTTCGGGCCGATTGCGCAATGCAGCCGCGTTGTTGCCGGATTGTTTCGCTCTCAGCGCGCCAGCGTGTCGCTCAGCAGGCGCAGCAACCGTGCATGGTCCAGTGGCTTGTGCAGCAGCTCGCGCACACCGCTCTCGGCCACCGCGACTTCGCTGAGCTGGTTGCTGTAGCCGGTGTAGAGCAGGATGCGCGGGTCGGGCAGCACGTCGCACAGGCGGCGTGACAGCTCGAGCCCGCTCATGCCCGGCATGGTCTGGTCCAGAATCGCCCAGTCGAAGCTGATCTCGCCCGACGCAACGCCGGCAAGCGCCGCCTGCGGATCGCGCAAGGCCCGCACGTCGAGCCCCCAGTCACGCAACAGTTCCTCCATGAACTCGAGCACGTGCGCATCGTCGTCCACCACCAGCACGGATCCGTTCAGCCGCGGTGCCGCGACCCGATCCGCGGACTTGCGGGCATCGGGCGTCGCGCGCGCGATCGCGGCATCGAGCACCGGCAGCAGGACGCGGAAGGTCGAACCCTTCCCGACCGTGCTCTCGACGAGTATGTGTCCGCCGCCGTCGTGGACGATGCCGTGGGTGGTGGACAGCCCCATCCCCGTGCCCTTGCCCTGGGGCTTGGTGGTGAAGAACGGATCGAACACGCGCTCCAGCACGGCCGGCGCGATGCCTTGCCCGGTGTCGGCAACGGCGAGCTCGACGAAATCACCCGCCACCGCCGCCTGGCACGACGCGCAGATGCCGTCGCGGCATTGGCGCCGGCTCACGGTCACGCGCATCGCGCCCTGCCCTTCCATCGCATCGCGCGCATTGATGCAGAGATTCATCAGCACCTGGTCGAGCTGCGTGGGGTCGACCATCAC
Source organism: Gammaproteobacteria bacterium (assembly GCA_016718385.1). Classification (GTDB taxonomy): domain Bacteria; phylum Pseudomonadota; class Gammaproteobacteria; order Pseudomonadales; family UBA5518; genus UBA5518. Next base: position 92,742 of record JADKDK010000001.1, on the reverse strand, counting down.
CGCCGGCACATCCGGCTCGAACTCGAGCTGGAAATCCAGGCTCGATGGCAGCGTCGAGCGCAACAGGTCGACGAATTCGGCGAGGTGACGCGTCAATTGCACCGCCACCGGCTCGCCGCGCTGGCCACGGCTGAACACGAGCAGCTGCTGGATGAGGTGGCGCGCCCGCTCCGCGGACTGCAGCGACTTCTGCAGGTAGCGCCCGGCCCTGGTTTCGCCGATCAGCGCCAGGCGTTCGCTGGCCATGGCGACGTAGCCCGTTAGGCTGGTCAGCAGGTTGTTGAAATCGTGCGCCACGCCGCCCGCCAGATGGCCTATGGCTTCCATTTTCTGCGCCTGGCGCAACTGCGCCTCCAGACGTTCCCGCTCGGCCTGCGCAACCCGGTGCTCGGTCATGTCGCGCAGGAAGCCGATGACGATGCGGCCCTCGGCGCTGTCGGCGGTGGAAACCACCAGCTCGGCATCGAACTCGGAGCCGTCTGCGCGCCGCACCACCACTTCGAGCCGCCGACCGATCACCCCGCCACCACCCTCGCCCAGCACCCGCGCCATCGCCGCCGCATGTACCGCATGGAAGCGCTCCGGGATCAGCAGCGAGACATTCCGGCCAATGGCCTCGCGCGCCGGGATGCCGAAGGTGGCTTCCGCCATCGGATTGAACTCGATGATCCGTCCGCCGCGATCGATCGCCATGATGCAGTCCAGCGAGCTCTCGACGGTGGCGCGCAGGCGCCGCTCGCTGAATACCACCTGCTGCTGCTGTTCGATGTGGCGCGAGATGTCGCGCACTATCGCCAGGTGATGGGCATCGCCCCGGTAGACCACCGGCACGCCGCGCACGTTGACCGCAATCCGGTGACCGTCGCGGTGCACGACCTTGCCCTCGGCTTCGAAGAAATCGCCCGAGACCACCGTCGCCATCAGCTTGCGCAGGTTCTCCCCGCTCTCCGGCGCCACGAAGGCATGTGGCGGCGAATGCATCACCTCGGCCACCGAACAGCCGACCAGGGCCGCGAAGGCCGGATTGACATCGATGACGCGCCCGTCCCGGGCGAACAGCAGCAGGCCATCGGTGGAAGCATTGAAGATCGAGCGATACTGCTCCTCGCTCGCGCGCAGCGCATCTTCGGAGAGCTTGCGCTCGGTGATGTCGCGCGTGAAGGCGAGCACCCGCTGCTTGCCGCCGATCAGGGCGCTCTTGAGCCGCACCTCGTCCCAGCGCAGGCTGCCGTCGGCACTGCGGCGGTGCCAATCGAACGCGACCGCGCCGTCGCGCTTGGCGCGCTCGATCCACTCCATTGCCTGCTCGTCCGTGTACAGGGGCTCTCCGGCGCTGATCGCGCCCACCGACAGGCGCAACAGCTCCTGGCGCGGGAAGCCGTAGACTTCGCAGGCCTTGTTGTTGACGTCGAGTATCGCGCCACTGTCCCAGTCGTGCACGAAGATGGGATCCTCGGCCGCCTCGAAGATCGCACGGTAGCTGGCCTCGGCCTCGCGCAGCGCCGCGTCGGCGCGTATCCGCTCGAGCTCCGCCGCGGCGCGAACCGAGTAGATCTTCAGCAGGGACGCCACGAATTGCGGCTGACGCATTGGTCGCCGGTGCAGCACCGCGAGAATCCCGATGGCCGCGCCGGCGGAATCGAAGAGCGGAATTCCCGCGTAGCTGCGAAATCCAAAGCGTCGCAGCAGCGCATTCCCGGGATATCGGTGCAGCAGGTTGTCGGGATGGATGCTGAATTGCCTGCCGACGACTTCCTCGCAGGGCGTGCCCGCGAGGTCGTAGGCGAATTTTTCCTGCACCACGCCGCGATCGCAGACGGCGAGCGTATCGACCACGCCGTCCCTGACACTGCCGATCAGCGCGAAATCCACCCGCAGGCTCCCGCACACGTAGCCGACGAGTTCACGCAGCACGTTCTCGCCCTGCACGCTGGTGATGCTCAGCGCCACGTTCTGCAGCGCCGATTCCATCAGCTTGCGCCGGCTCACATCGATGCCGATGCTGATCAGCGATCCGATCCCGCCCGAGTCATCGAGTACGGGCAACTTGATCGACAGCAGGTGGCGAGCGCGACCGCGCAGCGTGAGCATTTCCTCGAACTGCCGCGCGCTGCCGCTGCGCAGCGTCTGCGCGTCGTTGCCCCAGCTGCGGTAATTCACGCCGGCGCGGCCATCGAACAGCTCGACCTCGGAACGGCCCAGCAGTTGTTCGTTACCGAGCCCCAGCCAGCGCACGCCGGTCCTGTTGACGAAGGTGAAACGGCCCGCGCCGTCGCGCAGATAGATCATCTCGCGCGCCCGCTCGAAGATGCGCCGCGCGTTGTCACCGGCGCCCGGCAGCTTCAGCGGGTCCGTCGCGACGGAACTGGCTGCAATCATGTTGGCTGGCGCGGGTTTCATGACACGCCTCGACCCCCGTCTTGCTGCGATCGACCCCAGTCTAGCAACCGTGCCGTGGCGCGGTTGCGCACGGCAACAAATGAATCAATTGATACAGTGCCGATACACGGCGGCACCCCCGTCGCTTCAGTCCGGGCGACAGAACATGTAGCCGACACCGCGCACGGTGCGGATGATGCGCGGTTTCTCGGGATCGGTTTCGATCTTGCGGCGCAGCCGCGCGATGCGTATGTCGATCGAGCGGTCGAAGGGATCCCACTCCCGGTTCTGGGTGAGATCGAGCAGGGTGTCCCGGGACAGCGGACGGTTCGGGCGCTCGGCGAACACGCGCAGCAGCTCGAACTCCATCGCCGTGACGGCGATTTCCTGACCGGCGGCGTCGAACAGCTGCTGCCGGTCGAGATCGAGCCGGCAATCGCCCACGCTCAACCGCCGCGAGCCTGGCGCAGTGTGTTGCGCCGCGGTAACGCCGGATACGACAGGACGAAGGTAGCGGCGTGCCACGCTCTTCAGGCGGGCGTGGAGTTCCCTCAGATCGAAGGGCTTGGCGAGATAATCGTCGGCCCCGATCTCCAGGCCGATGATGCGGTCGATGGTCTCCCCGGCGCCGGAGAGGATGATGATGCCGATGTCGTGGCGTTCGCGCAGGTAGCGGGCGAAACTCAGTCCGTCCTCGCCGGGCAGCCCGATGTCCAGCAGGACCACGCCGCAGGGCCGGGCCGCCACCAACTCCCGCGCCTGGCCGCAATCGGCCGCCGCGAATACCGTGCAATCGCGTTCCGAGAGGTATTCCGCGAGCATCTCGCGGATCGACGGGTCGTCATCGACGACGAGCACCGCATGGCGCTGGTCCATGCTCACCTCGGCTGATTCTCGACCGGAGAGTCAACTGGAGGTTTTTTACTCCTCGGAGCCGCCATGCACAAGCCCTGCCCTCGGAAGCCCCCGGAGCCCAGGACCAGAGACGGCCGGAAGCGCGGCTCGACACGCTCCCGGCTGGCAGTTGCGCGCCTGATCAGGCGCGCAGCGGTTGCCCCCCGGCGCAGTGTGCCACCTTGCCAGGACGCGGGACCAGCATCGGCACCTGCTCCCGGTAGCGGCGATAGGAATCACCGTGAACCTCGATCAGGTCGCGCTCCTCGTAGCGGATCGCGACCAGGATGTACGCGGTCAGCGCCAGTGCGAACACCAGGTGCGTCAGCGTCATTGTCGGCGTGGCCCAGAAGGCCAACAGCCAGCCCACGTAGAGCGGATGGCGCACCCTGCGGTAGAGCCACGGCGTGGCGAATCGCAGCGTGGTGTAGGGCCTGCCGACGAGGTTGAGCCACACCTGGCGCAGGCCGAAGAGGTCGAAGTGGTTGATCAGGAAGGTCGCAATCAGCACCAGCAGCCAGCCGGCGGCGAACGCCACCCACATGAGGTTCCTGCCGGCGTGGCCGTCCAGGCTCCACACCTGGCCGCCGAGCGGCTCCCAGAACGCGAACATCACGATCAGCGCAAGGCTCGAGAACAGCACGTAGGTGCTGCGCTCTGCCGCCTGCGGCACGAAGCGGGTCCACCAGCGCTTGAACGCCGGCCGGGCCATGACGCTGTGCTGCACGGCGAACAGCCCCAGCAGCGCCAGGTCCGTGAGCAGTCCCCGCAGCATGCCCACCCGCGGCGGGCCGTCTATCGACGTCGGCACGAGCACGTTGCCGATGAATCCCGCGAGATAGAGAAACGTGGCGAAGAAGATCGCGTAGCAGATCACGCCGTAGCAGAACACGGCGATCCGGCCGGTGATCGAAGCAGTGTTGTCGGTTGTCATGGCATCCTCCCGTCGGTTGAACTGTCGGTAGCGACGCTGCAAACAGTGCAGGAAGGCCGTATCAGGGAGATTTCCGCGTGCTGCAATTTTGTTTTGCCATTGTTTCGGCACCGTAGCGCGGCTGCCGGTGCCCGGGCGACGAGCGTCTGCCCACGTTGGCCGATGGCGAACCGGCGACGTGACCATCAACCGCGCCCGTGCGCGCCCCCCCCCCCCCCCCCCCCCGCGGTAGTGGGTGGCACCGTGCGTTGGCTGAACATCGCCGTTTGGCGGGCATTCTGGGCCCGATCCGGTCCGCGCCATCTGCGGCTTCGGGAGAGCGCCAGGAGAATTGCAGCCACATGTCCGACGCCCGCATTCCAGCCACCCATGTCGGCATCCTGGAGACCGCACTCCTGGCCATGGCCAGCACGATCCGCCACAAGGACGGCCTGATATCCACCAACCCGGTCGGCTTCGACTGGGACGGTGAGTTCGTGCGCCTGAGCACGCTCAAATCGAGGGTCAAGTACCGGAACCTCGTGGCGAATCCGCAGATCACTTTCTGCGTGGTCGATCCACAGATGCCTACGCGCTACATCGAGATCCGCGGCGTCGCGGAACTCACGGACGACCCCGAGGGAACGCTGAACAAGAAGATGTTCCGCCGCATGAGCGGCAAGGAATTCGACCTCGACGAGCCGGGCGCCGAACGCGTGATCATCAGGATCATCCCGACGCAGGTCTCGACACCCACGCTTTACGGCGCCCGGCTCGACCGGCGCGCGGCAGACATCGCAAAGTCCGGGACGCCCGCGTAAGCGTGGCCCGCAAGTTCGCTGTCCCGAACCCGCTCCAGGCCTCGAGGTAGACCGTCGTGTTTTCGTCCGTCGTTCAGCATTACAACTGGCAAGCCGCCGCCGCGGTGGTGCTCCTGACTGCCGCGATCATCACGATCGGCAAATACCTCGTGTTCAAGGTCCCGGCCATCAAGCGCATGCGGGACATCAATATCGAGGAAGACAACAAGCGCCTCGCCCAGGAAAAGTACCCGGCGATGATCAAGAAAGGCAAAACGGCCGGCTTTGCAATCCTGTTTCCCTTTTACTTCCTGGTCCTGCCGTTTTGCGCGACTTTCGAGCATGTCTCCATCGCCAGGGTGCTGCTCGAAATCTTCGTCATCCTGATGGTTTATGACTTCTTCTACTACCTGACCCATCGTTTCCTGCTGCATGCGCCGCATGACAGCCGCCTGGGATATTTCCGCCGCGTGCACGCGGTCCACCACCAGGCGCGCGATCCGAGCTGGGTCGATGCGACCTATGTGCATCCGCTGGAAATCGCCATCGGCGTGCTGCTGTTCCTCGGCACCATCATCGCCCACGCGCTCGTCGCCGGGCCGGCGCACGTGGCGTCGCTCGTCGTGTGCTTCCTCGCATTCCACATGATCAACCAGGTCAATCACACGTATTTCAAGCTGCCGTACTTCCCGTTCAGGACGATCAACTGGATCGTCGCCAAGCACCATGTTCACCACGAGAACATGCAGAAGGGAAACTACGCCACGATCACGCTGTTCTACGACAGGGTCTTCGGAACGCTGGACTGAGAGCCCGCCGCGTCGAGCCGTCGTATCTCCTCGGGCGTGAGTTCAAGAGTCAGGGCGTGCATGAGCTCGGCGAGCTGTTCCACGCTGGTCGCGCTGGCGATAGGTGCCGTGACGCCGGGCTTCGCCATCAGCCAGGCGAGCGCGATCGCCGCCAGGCCCGCGCCGCGATCGGCGGCGATCGCGTCCATGACAGCGAGAACCCGCGGCCCCTTCCCTTCGATGTACGCCCTGACGCCGCTGCCACGCCGGCTCTTCGACAGGTCGTCGATCGAGCGGTACTTGCCCGTCAGATAGCCCCGCGCCAGGCCGAAGTACGCGATCACGCCGAGATCGCGCTCCAGGCAGAGCCCCCGCAGGGCCGTCTCGAAGTCGCGCTCGAGCAGGTTGTAGAGTGGCTGCAGAACGGTGTACGGCGTGACCCCCTCGCGCGCCGCAATGTCGAGCGCCGATGCGAGGCGCGCAGGCGCGAAGTTCGAGGCGCCCACGCTGCGCACCTTGCCCGCCCTGACCAGCCGGTCGAACGCGAGCGCGACCTCGTCCTGGGGCACATCGGCGTCGTCGAAGTGCGCGAAATACAGGTCGATGTAATCGCAGCGCAGCCTGCGCAGGGAGTCCTCGAGCGCGCTCGGGATATGCCTCGCGCCGAGGCCCTTGCGCTCCGGCGCCATCGGTCCGCCGACCTTGGTCGCGATCTGCACGTCATCGCGACGGCCGCGATGCGCCAGCCAGTCGCCGATCATCGTCTCCGATTCACCGCCCTTTCCACCCGGGAGATAGTTCGCGTAGATGTCCGCCGTGTCGATCATCGTGCCGCCGCCGGCGACGAACGCATCGAGCACGGCAAAACTGCGTGCGCGATCCATGCCGTTGCTGCCGAACACGTTGCCACCGAGCACCAGCGGCGCGATCGAAAGCCCGCTGGCGCCGAGCGGACGAAGCCTGGTCATGCATACCCTCCCCGATATGTCGTCGAACTGCGCGGCGCGCTCCAGTGCTCTCAGCCCGTCTTCGGCCGCCGCGGCACCGGCGGGCGGTGATAGCTGATGTCGTTGCGATCGCGGCTCGCAGGTTTGGTTTCCCCGGGGCCGTAAGCGGGCGGCATGCCCTTGCCGAGCTGCGATTCACCGAGCTCGTAATGGCCCTCCACGATGGTCACGCGATTGGCGATGCGCCATTCGCCGCCGCGGCGCTGGAAATGATCGATGTAGCGCCCCGTCGACATGAAATGCGGCGGCGTGGCCATCTCGCCGGTGAAAATGTAATAGGTTTCGCAATACGCATCGTCGCCGACCAGGTCGCAGCTGTGGTTCAGCAGGCCATGCTGGCAGCTGACGAAGCCCAGCGTCGCCCGGTCGGCGAAGGCGATGAATCCATCCGGCGAGCCGACGAAATGATTGTGGTCCTCGATCGCATCATCCCAGTAGCAGGAACGCGCCAGTTCGTTGTCGATCCGGTCCAGCCCGCGCGCATAGCGCTGCAGCACCTGCCAGATCTCGCTGCGCGCGACCAGTTCCCTGAGCTTCCCCTCCATCGCACCTGCCTTTTGATGTTGAATTGCACAGCCTCTCATGCCTGAGGCACCATGACATTCGCGCGTGCCGCGCGCGATACCGGATCGCATTGCCAAGGTTACTCCTTCTTCGTTGCAGGTGTCCTGATGGTCGAGCAGACAGAGGCCGGTGCGGAGGTGGTGCTGCAGATCCTGGCAGAGCTGCTCGGGCCGGGAGTCGCGACCCATGCGCGGATGACGCCGGATGCCCGTTTCGACCGCGACCTCGGGCTCGACAGCCTCGGGCGCATGGAACTCTACCGCCGCGTCGAGGACCGCTTCGGGGTTGCGCTGCCCGAGCAGCGACTCGTCGAACTGAACAGCGCGCGCGAACTCTGGCAGGCCGTCGCGGCCGCTCGCGCCGGCGCCCTGGGTACGGTCGGCCGCGCCGACTTCCCGCCCCCGCCGGGTGCGGGAACGCCCGCGCAGGCCACGACGATCACGGATGTCCTGCGCTGGCATGCCCGGCATCAGGGCTCGCGCCGCTACCTGACGTTCTTCGAGGACCATGGCGACGGCCCCACGCTCAGCTTCGGGGAACTGTACGCGCGCTCTGCCGAGACGGCCGCGGGCCTGCAGGCCGCGGGCGTGGAACCCGGCGACCGCGTGGCCCTGATGCTGCCGACCTGCCTGGAGTACTTCTTCGCGTTCTTCGGCACGCTGCTCGCCGGCGCCGTACCGGTACCCGTTTACCCGCCGGCGCGGCGCAGCGAGCTCGAGGATCATATGCGCCGCCAGGGCGGCATCCTCGAAAACGCCGGAGCGCAGGTGCTCATCACCGTGCCCGAGGGGCGTGCTCTCGCCCATCTCACCCGCGCCATGGTGCCCTCGCTGCGCGAGGTGCTGTGCGTCGGGGAACTGGCCGGCAACTCCGCCGCGCTGCAAGCCGTGACGCGCCAGCCCGGGGATCTCGCGCTGCTGCAGTACACCTCCGGCAGCACTGGCGCGCCCAAGGGCGTGATGCTCAGCCATGCGAACCTGCTGAGCAACATCCGGGCGGCCGCGGGTGTGCTGGGCGCAACCGGCGATGATGTCTTCGTGAGCTGGCTGCCGCTCTACCACGACATGGGCCTGATCGGCGCCTGCCTCGCCACGCTCTACGTCGGCGCGCAGCTGGTCATCATGTCGCCGTTGCGTTTCCTGCTGCGGCCGCAGCGCTGGCTCTGGGCCATCCACCGCCACCGCGGCACGCTGTCCGCCGCGCCGAACTTCGCCTACGAGCTGTGCCTGTCGAAGATCGACGACAAGGCCATCGAGGGACTCGACCTCGGCAGCTGGCGCGCCACGCTGAACGGCGCGGAGGCGATCAGCGCACGCTCCATGGAGGGCTTCTGCGAGCGTTTCGCGCGCTACGGTTTCAGGCGCGAGGCCATGTACCCGGTCTACGGCCTCGCGGAGAATAGCGTCGCGCTGGCGTTTCCGAAACCCGGCTCGCTGCCGCGCGTTGACGTGGTGCAGCGCGAGGCGCTCGCGCGTAGGGGCTGGCCGTGCCGGCGGCGGCAGACGATCCCGGTGCGCTGCGCTTCGTGTGCTGCGGCGAGGCGATTCCCGGGCACGAGATCCGTATCGTCGATGCCGCCGGCCTGGAAGTCGGCGAGCGCGAGCAGGGACGCATCCAGTTCCGCGGCCCCTCGGCAACCGCCGGCTATTACCGCAATCCGGAAGCCACGCGCCGGCTGGTCCGCGGCAGCTGGCTCGAAACGGGCGATCTCGGCTACATGGCCGGCGGCGGCCTGCACATCACCGGCCGCTCGAAGGACATCGTGATCCGCAATGGCCGCAACATCTACCCCGAGGAAATCGAGCACGCCGTGGGCGAACTCCCCGGCGTGCGTCGCGGCCGCGTCGCCGTCTTCGGCAGCCCCGATCCCGCGACCGGCCGCGAGCGCCTGGTCGTGGTCGCCGAAACCCGTCCCGCCCAAGCCGCCGCGCCGGAGCAGCTGCTCCCGGCAATCAACCGCGTCTGCAGCGAGGTCGCGGGATCTCCGCCCGACGTCGCGATGCTGGTGCCGGGCGGAACCATCCTCAAGACCTCGAGCGGAAAGCTGCGCCGCGAGGCGTGCCGGGCACTGTACGAACAGGGAGCGCTCGGGCGCGCGCCGCCACGGCCGTGGCGCCAGTTCGCAACCCTGCTGCTGCGGGCGCTGCCGGGCGCGCTCTCGCGGCTGCGACGCGGTCTCGGACTCTGGGCCTACAACGGCTATGCCTGGACCGTCATCGGCCTGCTGCGCGCCGCGCTATGGGCTGGCGTCATGGCATGGCCGGGGCAGGGCGGACGCTGGCGCATGGCTCACGGCACAGCGCGCGCGGCGCTGAGGCTCGTCGGGGCGGCGCCGCGGATCGTGAACGCCGAGCGCCTGCACGGCCTGCGCCGGCCAGTGGTCGTGGTCGCCAATCACAGCAGTTATCTCGACGTCGTGCTGCTGGCGGCGCTGCTGCCCTGGCCCGCCAGCTTCGTGGCGATGCGCGAGTTGGGCCAGCACTACTGGACGCAGCGTTTCTACGCGCGCCTCGGGACGCTGTTCGTGGAGCGCGAGGACTTCGCCGCGAGCGTGCGCGACGCGGCCCGCATCACCGCGGCGCTGCAAGCCGGTACCAGCCTGGTCGTGTTCCCCGAGGGGCGGCTCGCATCGATCGCCGATCTGCTGCCCTTTCGCAGCGGCGCCTTCGTCGCGGCGGTCGAGGCCGGCGCGACCATCCTGCCCGTCACGCTCGTGGGTGCGCATGCGTTCATGAAGGGCAACCGCCGCCTGCTGCGGCGCGGACCGCTCGCCATCCACGTGGGGGAGCCGATCGTGCCCGACGCGAACCCGGGCGATCGCTGGCTCGAGGCGCAGGCGCTCGGCGCGCGCGCCCGCGAAACCATCGCGCGCACGCTTGCCGCCGCCGAGTGATCGCGCTGAGCCGACGCTTGCGTCAATGCACACCCGAGACGGGGCGCATCTGCGTATCGCAGACCCCGCCGACCTGCACGTTCACCAGCCGCGCCGGGGCGTCGCACTGAGCGGCGCGATCGGCGATCGTGCAGTTCAGGCCCAGCGGCTTGCCCGCGTCGAGCCAGGACGGCGTCTTGCGGTAGCGGCCGACCTCCCCCAGCGGGCAGCCGGCCGGTATGCCGTAGGGGCGGCAGCCCGAGGGCGGGGCGAGGGTGACCTTGCGCCCGTCGACCAGGAATCCGGGATAATCGTCACGGATATCCACGACGTCGCGCGCCTCGGTCTCCTCGACGCGAAACGAACGGAAACGATAATCCTTGCCCACCTTGTCCCCGACCTCGATCCGGGTGTTGGCAATCAGGGCGAAGTCATCGCCGTGTCGCGCCACCGCGCCGGCCATGTATTCCACGCGCGGGTGGCGCGGGAAGCATTTGCCCATCGCCGGGGCGTGATAGTAGTGGGCCGTGCGCTTGATGTCGGCGAGCGCCGCGCCCGGAAAGAGTTCCTTCAGGTCGGCATCGGTGCCGAAGAGGATCCGCTGCACGTCGCCGACGTTCTGCGCATACATGGCCTGCAGCCGGCGGTAGCGATCCTCCGTCGCCAGATCGTCGCGCAGGAAGCAGGCCGCGAGCCCCGAGATCTGGGTGAGGTACTCGTCCCAGATGTTGTACTGCGAGACGCTCGAGGCAACCCCCTCGAAGTCGCCGGACGCCCGACAGCCCTCGCGCGCGAAACAGCGCTCCAGCGCACGGTTGCGAATCGACAGCGCGACGATGTTGCGCTCGCAGGCGCCGTAGGCGTTGCAGCCGCGCTCGAGATGCCCCTCGAACAGCGCGGTGCGCATCGTGAAATCGAGGTGGCGCGCCCTGGCCATGTCGCCTGCCGGCCAGCGCCCGGCATTCTCGCGACTGAAACCGTCCCACGCCGCCTTGAGCGCCTGGCGCCGCTGCATGAGCCTGCCGTTCGCCTGCGCGCACCGGGCGCTGTTGTGGAACGCGCGCACGATGCCGTCGGGACCGCCAACGGCCTCGGGACGGCCCGTGCCTGCGGCGGGCGGATCGAAGAACGGACGCTTCTCCATCGCGTAGAGATTGCGCACATCGATGACGTGGCGCACTCCCCGCCCGCAATGGTGATTCCTGACCATGAGCGTCTTGCGTCCGGCGATGGCCTCCCCTAGCCTGGCCGCGGCCTCCGGCGTGGCGCTCCGCGCATCGACGACGATCTCGAAACCGACGAAGGGCGTGCCCTTGTCATCGGTCAACGCGCGGCCGTGCCGCACGGGCAGGCAGGGAATCAGCGTGGTGCCCTGGGCCAGCGTCCCCGCCGGGGATGTCGCCCCCCGGCGCTCGAAACTCTCGCGCTCGAAATACGGCAGCTCGATATCGCCGTTGAAGCGGTAGAGCGTCATCACCGGCGTCGCGGGTATGCTCGCCATCGCGGTCGTCGCCGCGAGACCGAGTACGCCGGGCAACGCCCACCCTGCGGCGGCGCGCCACCACGCCAGGCCACGGATTGTCGGGGCGCGGGGCCCGCAGCGCTTGATGTCCATCGTGTCCTCGGCTCACAGAAAGTCGCGCAAGGCCGCGATGAAGGCATCGCAGCGATCATGGTGGATCCAGTGCCCCGCGTTCTCGAACACGACGGTCCGCCGGTCGCGAAAGTGCGCCGCGCGCCCATCCTCCTCCGCGTTGGTCGACCAGCTCTCGGTGCCGTGGCAGAGCAGCACCGGCGCAGCGATGGCGCGCCAGAACGCGGTGCTGTCGAGCGCGAAGTCGTCGGGGGCAAAAATGAATACCCGCGGATCGTATTTCCAGCCGAAACCGTCGGCATGCCGGCGCACCCCGTGAACGGCGAGGTGACGCGCCTGCTCCTCGCTCAGGTGCCGGTTTGCCTCGGCCTTGCGCGCAACGGCTTCCTCGAGCGTCGCAAAGCGCCGTTGCGCCCGCGCGCCCACGGCGAGCCGGTTGTCGATCCATTCGCGCGTGCGCCGGACGGGCCCCTGCCGGTCCCAGCTGGCCTGCACCTGCGGCGACGGGCCGAGCCCGTCCACCAGCACCAGCTTGCGCACCCGCTCGGGAAAGATCGCCGCGTAGCGGATCGCCACGCCGCCGCCGAACGAATGGCCCACGATGCACAGCTGCCGCTGCCCGAGCGTCTCGATCAGCACCGCGATATCCAGCGCGTGAAAGACCGTGAGATAGGCGCCGTCGCCCGACCAGTCACTGTCGCCATGGCCGCGCAGATCGGGTGCGATCACGTGCCACTGATGCCGCAGTGCGCGCGCCGTCCAGTCCCAGCTGCGCGCGTGATCGCGGCTGCCGTGGAGCAGCAGGAGCAGCGGCGCGCCGTCGTTGCCCCAGTCGAGGTAATGCAGATCCAGCCCCTGGGAAGTGAAGACGCGGGAAACCGGCTGGTGCTCGTCGCTGGCGGCCATGGCGCTCATGCAGTGTCCTTGGGCATGCGGCGTTTGCCGCCGCGCCCGTTCGAACCGGATGCGGCGGCCTCGCGCTTGCAAGTGCAACGGAAGATCGGCGCTATCGTAAACGATCCGGCTTGCGAGCCCGAAGGAGGACGCGTACTTTCGCGACTCCGGCACCCCGAGGAGTTTCCATGCCTGCTGACGACCTGCACCGGCCGCTCTATACGCCGGACCTGTTGGTGAACGCGCTGAGCAGCGACCCCGGGCGGCCGCTCCTGCACCTGCTCGACGGCCCGACCCTGAGCGTCGGGGAAGTCCGCGACGCCACCAGCCAGTTCGTGCAGGCGTTGGCCAGCCTCGGCGTGAAACGCGGAACCCGCGTCGGCCTCATCGCCTCCAACCGGCCCGAAGTGCTGCATGTGAGTCATGCGGTGCAACTGCTGGCGGCGATCTACGTGCCGATGCACCCGCTGGGCGGCCTTGCCGACCACCGGCACGTCGTGGAGGATTCCGGGGTCGAGATCCTGGTATTCGATGCCGGCCGCTATGCGGGCCGTGCCGCAGAACTGGCGCAGGCGTTGCCGGCGCTGCGGCTGCTCGCGATCGGCGACAGCCCGCTCGGCGCGGACATATGCGCCATGGCCGGGAGCTTCGCACCCGCGCCGCTGGTCGCACCCGAGGTCGGGCCGCACGACGTCATGCGCCTGGGCTACTCGGGCGGCACCACCGGCAAGCCCAAGGCGCTGGCCAGCGTGCACCGCACCGGCGTGACCACCCTGCAGATCATGCTGTCGGACTGGGAATGGCCCAACCCGCCGCGGGTGCTGTCCTGCACGCCGCTCAGCCACGCCGGCTCGGCGATGTTCCTGCCGACGCTGATGAAGGGCGGAACCATGCTGGTGCTGCCGGGCTTCGATCCGGTGGCGGTGCTGCAGGCCATCCAGGACCATTGCATCAACTGCGTGCTGCTGGTCCCGACGATGATCTACGCCCTGCTCGACCATCCACGCTTCGAGGAGTTCGACCTCTCCAGCCTGGAGACCGTGTTCTATGGCGCATCGGCGATCGCGCCCTCCCGCCTCAGGGAAGCGATCGAACGCATAGGCCCGGTCTTCTGCCAGTTCTATGGCCAGGCCGAGGCGCCGATGGCAATCACGATGCTGCGCAAATGCGAGCACGACGTGAACGATATGCGTCGCCTGGCGAGCTGCGGGCGTCCCTCGCCGTGGGTGCGTGTGGAACTGCTCGACACCGACAACCGGCCGGTGCCCGACGGGGAACCGGGCGAAATCTGCGTGCGCGGGCCGCTGGTGATGGACGGTTATCGCGACAACCCGCAACTGACGGCCCAGGCCTTCGCTGGCGGGTGGCTGCACACCGGCGATGTCGCGGTGCGCGACCCGGGCGGATTCCTGCGCATCATCGACCGCACCAAGGACATGATCGTGTCCGGCGGATTCAACGTGTATCCGCGCGAGATCGAGGACATCATCGCGCAACACCCGGCGGTGTCGCAGGTCGCGGTCATCGGCGTGCCGCACCCCAGGTGGGGCGAGGCCGTGAAGGCGCTGGTGGTGCTACGCCCCGGCCAGAGTGCGGGCGAGGAGGAGCTCATCGCTCCCGTCGCCGCGGCCAAGGGTTCCTTCCAGGCGCCCAAGTCGGTGGAATTCGTCGACGCCATTCCGCAGACCGCCGTCGGCAAGCCGGACAAGAAGGCCCTGCGCGCCTTGTACGCACAGCTCCGGGCCTGAGCCCGGCCGGCACTGCGGCCGCGTTCGCGACGGATCATGGCGCGGCGGCCGGCAGCCTGAAGGCGATCAGCTCGGCCCCCATGCGCGAGAGCGCGTTGCCACCGGAGGCGATCACCACGAACTGCGCACCGGACCTGCCCCGGTACGTCATCGGCACCGCGTGACCGCCGTAGGGCAAGCGCGTCTTCCACAGCTCGCGGCCATCCTCGCTGGAATAGGCGCGGAAGTAACCGTCCATGCTGGCTCCGATGAAGAACAGGCCGCTGGCGGTGGCCATGCCGCCGCCGAAGTTCGGCGCGCCGGTGTCGGGGAACAGCACCGGCACCGGCCACGGCGCCAGGCCCTCCAGCGTGCCGAAGGGAATGCGCCATTTCACATCGCCGCTGCGCAGATCCACCGCCGCGAGGCTGCCCCAGGGCGTGGGGCTGCAGGGCGCGCCGAGGAAGGATTCCAGCGGCCCGCGGCGCGCGACGTAGGGCGTGCCGTTCATCGGGTAGACCTCGTTGGGATACTGCTGCGCGGCGGGATCCAGGCCGGCGGCCTCCTCACGCGGAATCAGCTGCACCACCTGCGCGATGTGGTTCTGGTTCACGATCAGCAGCCCGCGCCCGGAATCGATGGCCGCGCTGCCCCAGTTCATGCCGCCCGAACTGTGCGGATAACCGATCGAGCCCGCGAGCGTCGGCGGCGTGAAGGCACCGTCCCAGCGATACCGCGCAATCTTGCGCGCGCAGTCCCGGCGGTCGAGCGGCGTGAAGCCGTGCGCATCCTCCGGCGCCATCGCGCTCGGGTGCATCGGCGCGGGATGCGTGGGAAATGGCTGCGTGGGCGCCAGCGTCTCGCCGGGCACGCCATCCTGGGGCACCGGCCGCTCCTCTACCCGGTACAGCGGCGCGCCGCTGACGCGATCCAGCAGGAAGATATGACCGACCTTGGTGGTCTGCGCCACCGCCGGCACGCCGCCGCCGACACCGTCGGCCTGGAACAGGATCGGCGCGCTCGGGGTGTCGTAGTCCCACACGTCGTGGTGCACGCCCTGGAAACTCCACACCACCTGCCCGGTCTCTATCGACAAGGCGACCGTGGAACTGCCGTAGTGATCGATGCCATGGCGCTCGCCGCCGTAGAGGTCTGGCGACGGATTGCCCGTGGGCACGAACACCAGCCCGCGCTCGTGATCCCCGGTGATTATCGACCAGCTGTTCGGCGCGCCGGCCTGCCACGGGCTATTGCGCGCCGAGGGCCGCGGCTGCCAGCCCGGCGGCACCGGGTTCCAGGCCCAGGCGAGCGCGCCCGTACGCGCATCGAAGGCGCGCACCATGCCCGGCGCGGCATCGACCTCGAGGTTGTCGGCAACGAAGCCGTTGATCACCACGCGATCACGCATCACCAGCGGCGGCGAGGTGGGGTGCACGGCCCAGGCGCGCGGCTCGTCGAGATCCCTGCGCAGGTCGACGCGGCCGTCCGTGCCGAAATCGCCGCAGGGCCTGCCGGTGTCGGCGTCGAGCGCGATCAGTTCCGAGTCCGAGGTGCCGTAGAAGATGCGCCTGGCGCAGAACGCGCCCGCCGGCGCCGCGCTGTCCTCCCAGTACGTCACGCCGCGGCAGTTGAGCGGATAGGGCCCCTCGCCCGTGAGCGTCTTCACCGCGGGATCGAACTGCCAGAGTTCCGCGCCGGTGTCGGGATCGAGCGCGAACACGCGCTGGAACGGCGTGCAGTAATACAACCGGCCGTTGACCGCGAGCGGTGTGGCCTGGAAGTAGGTTGCGCGCGTCCTGCCGCTGCCGTCGGCATGATCGCCGCTGCGGTGCGTCCAGGCCACTTCCAGCGAGGCCACGTTGGCCGGCGTGATGTCGGTGAGGCCCGAGAAATGCGTGGCGCCGGCATCACCCCCCCATACCGGCCACTCGTTCGCGGCGCGAGCCGCGGGTTCGGCGAGCAGCCAGGCGCTGAAAACGGCGAGCAGCATTGCGGCGCGTCGGGCGTCGCGGAAAACGGGGAACGGCATGGGCTTGCAAATCCTGCAGGTAACGGTGACTGGCGCGAGGCGCGCGCATTCTAGCCAACCTGCTTCGATGGCGCACCGTGCGCGGTTGATGCTGCGGCGCATCGTCGGTGCAGGTGGCCCGGTCGGACCGCGCGTGATCTCACTCCCTCGAGGGAAGCTCGAATGTGGCCGAGCGGATCGCGACGGCGCCATACGAAGAAGAGCCCCAGCGCGTGCCGGTCCTGTTATGGCGCCCGAAAAACGCCGGATCCAGGTGCCACGCGGGAGACAGGAAACGCGCGAGTTTCGCCGGCGCGTCGCGGTCTATGTCGTAGACGAGCAATTTCTCCGGCATCGCGTGGAAAAAATCCAGCACGTTCGCATGATGCCGGTACCATTCCAGCAGCCAATAGCGCCTTACGCTTGCATCGTCGGGCAGCCCGAGCGCCGACCGGTAGTGCCGGGCGAGACCATGACGGATACGGCTTTCGATCCAATCGGATGCGTTGCGGGTATTCAGGATGAAATACGAGTCCGGATACCAGCGGTATATGTCCTCGAACGATTTGTAGGGTTCGAGCAGCGAGCCCCGCACCTTCATCATGTCGGTGAAGGCGACGACATCGGGGTAATCGGTGAACGGATCCTCGCCCCGGTTCAGCCGCGCATAGAAATTCACGGCAATCTCGCCGTCTTCCCAGTGCACCGAATTCAGGCCGTTGTCCAGGAAAAACCGGTGCAGGCTGGTGGTGCCACACTTGTTGAAGCCGATCTGGAAGATCCTGGCGCGGCTGTTCATCAAACCCTTCATCCCGGCACGTCTATCCACATTGCACACGATAGCCAGAAACGCGGACCCGGACAACCGCAAAGGCTCTACGGCAGGGGCTCCCGGGTAGCCCGGGCGTCGCGTTTCCGCTATAAAGCCTCGCCCACCCGATAACAACGGAGAGACCATGAGCAGCGCACACCGAATCGCGACCGTGAACAAGTACGTCGAGGCCTTCGCCCGCAAGGACATCGGCCTGATCCGCCAGATATTCGCCGACAATGCCACCGTCGAGGACCCGGTCGGAACCGATGTGCACAAGGGCATCGCGGCAATCAGCGCGTTCTACGAGGGCAGCTTCGGCGCCGATGCCCGGCTGAGCCTCACCGGCCCGGTGCGCTGCGCCGGCAACGCCGCGGCGTTTGCCTTCGAGGTGCATGTGGCCGGCATGAAGATAGAAGTGATCGACGTGTTCGAGTTCGACGCCGCGGGCAAGGTCGTGTCGATGAAGGCCTACTGGGGCCAGGAAAACATCTCGCAGTAGGCCCGCCGATGCAATACGGTCCGCTGCATGCCGCCAGGGACGGCGGTGTCGTCGTCACGATCGACTCGCCGCCGGGGGACAGACCCGCGCGGGCGAGCTGACGGGCGTGACCGCGCTCGTCGACGCCATGCTCGGGAGCGAGCGCGTCCCATAGTTCGCCCCGCGGTACCGGCGCTGGAAATCGACGCCGATGCGGCGTAGATTCCGGCCGGGACCGCGCAGGAGGCCGTATGGGCAGGTCGTTGTTGCTGGCTCTGCTGATACTCGTGCCCGGCTGCACGAGTGCACCCGGGCGCCCCGTCGCCGGCGACGTCACGCCGCGCGACGTGCTGGCGGGCACCCCGATCATCGGCACGCACGCCCCGGCGCTACTGCCCGCCGAGGATCTGCTCGCACTCGACCAGCCGATGCGCGCCTTCCTGGCGCGTCACATCGACATGAGCGCCGGCGCCGCGCAACGCCTGGAACAACTCGTGACGGCGCTGGGGGACGAGCGCAGTTTCGGGCTGCGCTACACCGATGCAACGCGCACTGCGCCCGAGACCTTCCGCAGCCGTGACGGCAATTGCCTGGCGCTCACCAACCTCTTCGTCGCGCTGGCGCGTGGCGCGCGACTCGACGTCAGCTACCAGGAAGTGGACATTGCGCCCGACTGGCAAATGCAGGGCGATCTTTTCCTGTTCTACCGGCACATCAATGCCGTTGTCGATCTGGGCGCGGCGGGGCGGCGCACCGTCGATTTCAGCTCCGAAGAGCCCACGCGCAGCGAGAACCCCAGGCGCGTGTCCGATGCGCGCGCCCGTGCGCACTACCACGGCAATCTTGCGGTCGAGCTGATGCAGGCGGGCGACCCGGGCAATGCTTTCCTGAGCCTGCGCCGCGGACTGCAGGCCGATGACAGCTTCTCGCCGCTGTGGACCAACCTGGGGGCACTCTACCTGCGGATCGACGCCACGGCGTACGCCGAAACGAGCTATCTCGAGGCCCTGCGCCGCAGCCGCACCGACATGGTGGCCATCAGCGGACTGGCGCGCGTGTATGAGCGCATCGGCGACGAGCGCCGCGCGGCTCGCTATCGCGAGCTGGCCGCAAAGTTCCGCAACGACAATCCTTTCTATCGCGTCCAGCAGGCGCGCTCGGAATTGCTGGCCGGCAATCTGGACCGGGCGCTGCAACACCTGGACTTCGCGATTGCCCGCCGACCGGGCGAAGCCTCCTTCCTGCGCCTGCGTGCCAGTGTCCTGCTGCAACTGGGCGACACCGAACGCGCACGCGACGACCTGCAGCAAGCCGCGGCGATTGCGCGCGCCGAACAGATTCCCGTGGCATCCCACCCCGTCCGGGATGGCGCCTAGACGGTTGCGTTCACCGGCGCCGGATACTCCTCGTGCAACCGTGACAACAGCGCGTCCTTCTCCTCCCACAGGCGATTCACCCACTGCTGGAACGCGAGGCGATAGGTCTCGTCCCGGTCGTAGTTGCGACCGATGAATTCGCGGGGAATCGCCACCTGCTCCAGGCGCACCACGACCTGCCCGAGTCTGCCCGACAGCAGGTCCCAGAACCCGGGCACACCGCCCGGGTAGTGAATCGTCACGTTCAGCATGGCGCTCAACTGATCGCCCATGGAATCCAGGACGAACGCGATGCCGCCCGCTCTCGGTTTCAGCAGGTGGCGAAACGGCGAGTCCTGCGCCGCATGCTTGGCCGGGGTGTTGCGCGTACCCTCGAGAAAGTTGAACACGGAAACGTGGCTGAGCCGGAAGCGCTCGCAGGCCTTGCGCGTGGTGAGCATGTCCTGCCCGCGCTTCTCCGGGTAGCGCTCCAGGTATTCGCGGGAGAAACGCTTCATGAACGGAAACTCGAGCGCCCACCAGCACAGCCCGATCACCGGGACCCAGATCAGTTCCTGCTTGAGGAAGAATTTCAGGAACGGCGCACGGCGGTTCAGCAGGTACTGCAGCACGAGGATGTCGACCCAGCTCTGGTGATTGGAGGTCACGAGGTAGGAATGCCCGGGATCCACGCCCTGCAGGCCGCGCACGTCCCAGCGCGTGCGCTGCACGAGGTCCATCCAGAACTTGTTGATATCGATCCAGGTTTCCGCGCACCAGTGCATCGCGCGGTTGATCACGCGTCGGGCCGCCGGGAACGGCAGTGCCGCCTTGAACAGCGCGCCGATGAACAGCGGCCAGCACAGCACGAGGGTGTTGGCGGCAAGAATCACCGAGGCAATGATGCCCCGCAGGATGGAAGGCAGGAAGTGCAGCATCGGGGCGAGGCGCTCGGGCGGATTTGCCGCGGGATTCTAGCGCGAACCCCGGCGGTACAGAATCGCTGCGACGCCCGGCGCGGGCACGCTAGCCCGGCAAACCACGCCGGTGCGCGAACCCCGCAGCGCCCGGCACGCTGCCCCGCCGCTCAACCGCGGCGCAGCAGGCGCCCGAGCAGCGAGCGGTCGGCGAGGACCCGGTGCGCGGCATTGTGCCCCGGCGCACCGGTGACGCCGCCGCCGGGATGCGTGCCCGCGCCGCACATGTAGAGCCCCTTCAGCGGCCCGCGATAGGCGCCGTGGCCCAGCACCGGCCGCGCCGACCACAACTGATCGAGCGACATGTTGCCGTGCATGATGTCGCCGCCGACGAGCCCGAAGCTGCGCTCCAGGTCGAGCGGCGAAAGGATCTGGCGCCCCAGCACCGAGGCCCCGAAGCCCGGCGCATACGCCTCGACGGTGTCGATGATGCGATCGGCCGCCGCCTCGCGCTCGACGTCCCAGCTGCGCCCGCCGGGCAGCACCGGGGCGAACTGTTGGCAGAACAGGCTGGCGACGTGCCCACCGGGCGGCGCGAGCGAATCGTCGACGATCGAGGGGATCAGCATCTCGACGATCGGCGCCCTCGACATGCCGCACTGCCTGGCATCGAGGAAAGCCTGGTCCATGTAATCGAGCGTCGGGGCGATGATGATGCCCGACTGCAAGTGCTCGCCCTCGCCCGGCAGGCAGCTGAAGTTCGGCAGCCGCGACAGCGCCACGTTCATGCGGAACGTGCCCGAACCCACCTTGAACGCGCGGATGCGGCGCAGGAAATCCGCGGGCAGCCCGGACGGCGCGATCATGCGCTCGTACAGCAGCTTCGGCCCCACGTTCGCGATGACGATGCCGGCCATCACCTCCTCGCCACTCTCCAGCCGTACACCGACAGCGCGGCCGGCATCGACGATCACCTGCGCGACCGGCGCTTCCAGGCTGATCTGCACGCCCATGCCCTGAACGACCTTCGCCATCGCTTGCGTGATCGCCCCCATGCCGCCGAGCACATGGCCCCAGGCGCCCTTGTTGCCGTTCACCTCGCCGAAGACGTGGTGCAGCAATACATAGGCCGAGCCCGGCGTGTCGGGGCTCGCGTAATTGCCGACCACGGCATCGAAGCCGAAGGCCGCCTTGACCGCCTCGCTCTCGAACCAGCCGTCGAGGAAGGTGCGCGCCGATTTCGCGAACAGATCGAGCATGTCGCGCTGCGTCGCGAGCGCGAGTCCGGCCACGCGACGGCCCTGGCGCGCGGCATCGAGGATCGCCGTCAGCCCGTCGCCAACGTTCGGCGGCGCCTTCAACGCGAGTTCGCGCAGCACGTCGGCGACCGCTTCCAGCGCCGCGTAGTACGCCGGCAGGATCCCGGCGTCGTGCTCCGAGAAGCGGCGGAATTCCCGTTGCGTGCGCTCCAGCCCGCCGCCGAGCTTCAGGTAGCCGCCGTCGGGCTGGGGCAGGAAATTCGAGATCGGCCGCTCGATCACGCGGTAGCCGTGATCGACGAGCCTCATGTCGGCAATGACCCTCGGGCTGAGCAGGCTGACGGTGTAGCTCGCCACCGAGTTGCGGTAGCCCGGGTGAAATTCCTCGGTCACCGCCGCGCCGCCGATGACGTCGCGGCGCTCGAGGATGCGCACCGAAAGCCCCGCCCGCGCCAGGTAGAACGCGCAGACCAGGCCGTTGTGCCCTCCGCCGATGATCACCGCGTCGAGTCTCTTGCCCACGAAATTCCCTCCTGACCGAAGGCGCGCCCGCCGGCGTGCCGGCGGATCACGAACAGAAATCGGCACCTGCTCGTGCAGGTATGGCGCATGTGCCGTCAGCTGCGCTACAGCGCCGTGGTTTCCACATGCGGCGGCGGCCCGCGACGGCGGTAGTTCGCCAGAATGCAGCCGGCCACGATCAGCGCGGTGCCCAGCAGGGTCGCGCCGCTCAGCGTCTCGCCGAACAGCACCCAGCCCAGTGCCGCGGCCCAGATGAAGGCGGTGTACTCGACCGTGAGCAGCACCTGCGCCTCGGCGCGCGCATAGGCCCAGGCGAGCAGGCCGAGCGCCACGAGGGCCAGGGCGGCACTGCCGATGATCTCCGGCAGATGCAGCGGCGAGGGCACCACCGCCAGGAACGGCGCCGGCAGCGCGAGCAACGCCAGCACGAACAGGTTCTGGAAGAATGCGATCTCGATCGGCGAGGCGAGCTGCGCCTGGCGGCGCTGCAGGATCAGGTTCCAGGCATAGAGCAGCGCCGAGAAGAGCAGCGATGCCAGCCCGGGCAGCGCCTGCGCCGCCCGATCCAGTTGCAGCTTGCCGCCGACAATGGTCAGCACGCCGGCAAGGGCGAGCAGCGAGGCGATGATCGCGGCACGCCCGATGTCCTCGTCGAGAACCAGCCTGGCCAGGTACAGCGCGATCAGCGGTGCCACGAAGGTGATGGCGATGCCCTCGGCGAGCGGCACCCGCACCAGCCCCCAGAAGAAGGCAACGGCCATGACGGTCACGATGGCGCTGCGCAGCAGGTGCAGCCGCAATACCGGCCGCGTCGGCCACGACGAGCGCAGGGCGAAAAACACCAGGCCTCCCATGACCGAGCCGGCGAACATCCGCCACAGCATCGCGTTGTAGACGCCGATCGTGATCGAGAGGCCTTTCATGATCGCATCCATCCCGGTGAATGCCGCGATGCCGAGGCAGGCGATCAGGAACGGAAGCGCGCCATGCCTGTTCATGGCGAGCGCAGACCGGCGAACCGTGGGTCGGCGCAGCGCGCCGGCTCGGAGCGAAAGTCCCGGTTCATCCGCCGCACCGGTTCGCGCAGCGGGCCGGGCCGGCCCTCGAGATCATACAGCCCGCCGTACTGCACGTGGTCGAAGATCATGACCTCGCGCAGCGCGAGCACGCCGCCGCGCAGTTGCACCGAGAACGTCAGGCCCTCGTCGTCGGGCCGCGGTGCGATGTCGGCGCAGCGACGCTGGCGCCCTGAGGCCTCGAACGCGAGCATCACCGGCTCGCCGCCGGCACGAGCCTCCAGCGTGCCGGGCGCGGCAACGTCCGCCTCGACGCAGACCCGGTCGGGCAGTGCGTCGCCGGGGCGCGGCATGCGCCCGTGCCGGTGCGGCACCTGCTGGGACAGGCGGTCGCCGTCGGCGAGTCGCAACTGGAAGTCGCCGCTGGGCAGCACCTGCAGCGCCTGCTCCGGCGCTCCCGCCACGCGTTCGAGCCGCCAACCCTCGAGGCCATAGCCGAAGACGGGGTTGTGCAGCGGACTCTCGGCGTAGTCGCGCGCGGTCCAGATGGCGTAGCCCAGCACGTCGTGGCGTTTCATCGTGCACACGGCGTCGTGCAGGAATGCCGGGATCTCCTCCGGACGGATCACCGCGTTGTGCTCGTGGCCGGGCGTGTTGTCGACGAAGTTGAACTGGTCGATGAACAGCGGCCGCCCCGATTTTTCGGCCGACTGGCGCAGCAGCGCGTCCAGCAATTCGAGGCTGCGCGCCGCCGGCAGCTGTTCGCCCCGGTTGAGCGCGCCCCAGAACGGCGCCCAGTAGATCGTCAGCGGATGGCCCTGGGGCATGCGCATCATGCCGTCGTGGGTGATCCACTCCGCCACCACCGGCGCGCCGTCGGGGCCGGGCTCCAGGCGCGGCTCGCTGTCGATGCGCGCCTCGAACGACAGCGCCGGGAACAGCGGCGCCGCGGGCTCGAGCAGTTTCTCGATCACCAGCCAGTCCCAGTAGCCGTGAAACAGGCGGGCATCGCGCGTGGCGTCAGGCAACCCCGTCGGGCGCGCCGGGTCGGGCGCCAGAGTGGCCAGGTACTCGGCGTAGGTGTCGGCGCCGGCCTCGTCCACCTGGCGCAGCCACAGGTCCTCCCAGCTCATGAAACCCATGAGCACGTTGTCGTGACCGCTGATCTCCGCCGATACCCGTTCGAGGAAGCTGACGAACGCCGCGCGCGCGGCCGGGTCGTTGAGCACGCGATGCTGGCGCTCGCCGACGTCGCCGGCCTGCGGGTGAAAGCTCCAGCCGTAGCCGAGGCGAAGTATCACGCCGAGACCGGCCTCGTCGGCGCGATCGAGCAGGAAGCGCAGGCGCTCGAAGGCGCGCTCGTCGTATACGCAGCACGGTGCGTAGACGGGCTGGAAATCGCCCCAGGCCACCAGCAGCACCACGGTGTCGAAGCCGTCCTGCGCCAGGGCGCGGAAATCCTCCGCCACGTGCTCGCGCCGGAATCCGGACAGGTAGTTCTTGGGCCACTGGCGGCCGAACCAGTGCGCAGCGACGCGCCCGTGCAGGGCGTCCGCGGGTTGGGCGGCGCCGTCAGGGGACGAGGCAGAAGGGCCGCAAGCGGCGAGGAGTATCAGGCTCGCAAGAGCCGCGAGCGCGCTCGGTCGAAGAGGCATGCGGGGTGGGTCCGGGATCCGGTGCGGGATTGGCGTGGCGCAAGCATAAGCGGCACGGCGATCCGCAACCACCTTCTCCGCGCCCCGCCGTTGTCTGCCGCGACGCCTGTCACGCGGCGCTGCAGCAGATCGGCTAGCGCGGCACCGGGCCGCCGCGCCGCAGTGCCGCGAGCACCACCACCAGGAACATGACCCCGCCGATCACCGCGATCATCCCGCCGAGCCCCATCAGTCCCATGCCGATGATCTCCTGCGCGCTGTGCAGGCCCTGTGCGGCTCCCGCGGTCTTGCGTTGCACCCCGTGCCCGCCGGTCCACGCCAGCGCGGTGATGTGCATGACCTGCCCGACGCCGTAGACGTAGGGTTGCCAGTGCGCCGTGCGCAGCATGGTCAGGGGGCGACCGAGGCGAGGCAGCAGCAGGTACACCACGCCCATGTACGCCAGCGTCACGCCGACGATCGAGCCGTGGTAGTGCGCGGGGATCACGGTATTCGAGCCGCGGATCATGAAGCCCATGATGCCGCCGCCCGCGAACAGGCTTATCGCGCAGATCAACGCGCCGCGCAGCGGCAACTGGGCGGGCGCGAGGGGGCCGTGCCGTCCCAGGCTCGCGATCACCAGCAGCAGGAGCGGAATGCAGGCCATGCCGCCGTAGCGCATCAGGGACGTGAAATTCACGATGTGCTCCACCGAGGACACCGGGAATCCGTTGATCCAGGGCACCGCCGCGAGCGGCAGCACGGTCAGCGTGAACAGCGCGGCCTGCAACCGCGGCCCGCCTCGCAGGCGCGAGCCCGAGGCACGCAGCAGCATCATCGAGGCGACCAGCATCAGTATCGTGTGCGTGAACTGCAGTACGTGGCCGCCGCCCCAGAACAGCAGGTCGAAGTAGTATTCGCCGGAGGCGCTCGCGGGCATGCCACGGTAGCTGATGCCCACGCAGGCGACCGCCAGCAGCGCGCTCAGTGCCGCGAGTCCGAGTGCGTAGCTGATCACTTCGTCCTCGTCGCGCGAGTGCGCGCGGCGCAGGAATACCAGCAGGTAGCTTGCGGCCTGTATCACCAGGCCGGTCGCGACCGCCGCGAGCCCCGCGTAGAACCACGGGTGCTCCAGCACCGGCACGTAATTGTTCATCAGCGGGCGCCCGGCACCGACGAAAGGCGCGACACTGATCATCACGGTGCCGATCACGGCGAACGCGATCGCGACGCGGCTGGCCGTGCGCGCGGCCGAGCCACCGTGCAGGCTCCACAGCATGCCGGCGCCCGCGATGAACCACACCAGTACCGAGAGATCCACGTGCGCCACCAGCGCGACCCGGAACCACTGCGATCCGGGCACCATGTCGTGGATGAACGGTGTGCGCGACAGCGCCAGCAGCAGCGCCAGCATGCCGGCGGCCAGCAGCGCGTAGACGCCGAGCCAGATCCACGCGAGAACGGTGCGCGCCGGCGCACCGTCGGGCGCGCGCACGGCTTCCACGGCGTGCGAGCCCGGCAGGTCGCGGGGTTCGGGCTGGTTCATGCGCTGTTTCCTGTGACCGGCATCGTCATTCGGCGAGCAACCGGCGCATGGTAGCGACCATTTCGCCGGTCGTCGCGGTATTGGCGAAAGTGCCGCGCACGCGGCCCTGGCGGTCGAGCAGGTAGATCTTGTCGCTGTGGGCGAAACCGTAACCGAGCTGGGGATTTTCCTCCCGCTCGTAGTAGACCTTGAACAGCCCCGTGACCTCGCGCGTTGCCTCGGGCGTGCCGCTCATCGCGACGAAGGCCGGATGGAAGAACTCGACGTAGGGTTTCAGCTTCTCGAGCGTGTCGCGCTCCGGGTCGATCGTGACGAACAGCGGCTGCACCGCATCGGCGTCCTTGCCCAGCCCGCGCAGCGCCTCGCGCATGCGCGAGAGCACGGTAGGACAGACATCGGGGCAGCTCGCGAAGCCGAAGTTGAGCAGTACCAGCCGGCCGCGGAACTCCGCCAGCGCGGTTTCGCGCCCCAGCGTGCTGGGCAGCGAGAACTCGCCGCCCAGCGCATCGAGCACCGGCAGCGGCGGTTGGGGCGCGATCAGGGGCGCGGCGAAGCGGGCCGCGACGATGCCCGCCGCGAGCACGAGGACGGCAATCAGCAGAGCTCTCGCGCGGCTCATGAGCGGCGCTCCGGCGACGCCGGCTGCAGCGTGTAATCGAGACGCATCAGTGAGAGCAGCAGCAGCGCGGCGACCGTGCTGTGGGCGAGCACGAGCGGGAGCGGCAACGAGGCGCTCACCATGAATGCGCCGAGCCCGAGCTGCGCCAGCAGCAACGCGAGCACCGGCAGCACGACGTGACGGGGCACGCGCTCGCGCAGCGCCTGCACTCCCGCCGCGAGCAGCGCGAATGCCGCGAGGCAGGCACCGGCGTGATGCGCCACGTGGATTGCCACCGATCCCGCGGTCGTGGGCACACGACCGTCTGCGTCGAGCGCCAGTTCGCGGAAATACCAGAAGGCCGCCGGAACCGAGTCCGTGCCGGCGTTCGCCGGCGCCGCGCAGTCGAGCAGGCCGCCGCACGCCAGGCCCGCGAAATTCGCGCTGACCCACGCACCGAGCGCCAGTTGCAGCACGAGCAGGCCCAGCGCGATGCGCGTCAGGCGTCGCAGCCGCACGCTGGATACGACCCGCGCGCTGCGCCGCAGCCCCAGCAGCAAGCGCCAGCTCAACGCCGCGAGCGCCATGCCGCCGAGCAGGTTGCAGGCGGCGATCGCCGGGCGCGTCTTCAGGTAGCTCGCAGGCCCGATGACCGCCAGCAACAGCAACAGCGCCGCCATCAGCAGCGGGATCTGGGCCTCGAAACCCGCGAGCGCGCCGCGCTGGCGGCTGCGGTGCAGCAGCAACAGCACCATGACGACCAGTCCCGTGGCGAGCAGGCGGTGGGCGCGCTTGGCGAGCGGGTCGGGCGTGAGTGCGTGGCGGGCGATGCCGGGCTGCTCGACGCTGGCGATGGACTCGCCGATCTGCCCGTAGCAGGCCGGCCAGTCACGGCAGCCGAGCCCGGCTTCGGTATGGCGGATGTAGGCGCTCAGGAAATCTATCGACAGCGTCGCAACCAGGATCAACGCCACGAGCGGCGCGAGTGACAGCTGCAATCTTCCGGCATGTTCTCGCATCGTTTAACCTGTGCTCTCCCGGGGTGAGCGTCATGAGCGTGTGATTCTCGGTCATGCATCGCTCCCCTTCAATCGCGAGGAGACGCGACATTGGAGATTGTGCTCTTCACCATCGTCGCGGTGGCGCTCTATTTCGCCGCCGACTGGGCATTGCGAACCCTGGAGCGCGTCCACGGCGCGCCACTGCCGTATCGCAACGTGATCTACTTCGTGATCATCCTGGTGCTCACGCTGGCGAGCTTCGAGTTCCTGCAGCGCCTCGGCCCGTAGCGGGTCCCCTACAGGAATTCGAAGCGCCTGTTCTGGGAATCGAAGTCGATGACCAGCACCTGCGCCGGGCGCAGCGTCATCTCGCGCTCCACGCTGTAGGGGAACTCCGTTTGCCCCGGGTGATCCTTCATCCTCACCTTCAGCATCACCGGGCCGGAGGGAACATTCACGCGGCGGTACATCGACGCCATGCCGTCCTTGTGCAGGCCCCGCGGCATGATCTGCTCGTCCAGTATCGTCTCGCCGTTGACCTCGAGCACCAGTTCCAGCGGTGCACGCTCGCGCGGGCAGTCCGCGGGCGCACGCATCGTCGCCGGCAGCTTCGCCAGTTCCTCCGGGTTGCGCTGCTGGCATTCCCCGAGCAGTTGCCCGGAGTGCCTGAGGCTCAGCTTGACCATGGCCTGGTCCGGCGGAAGATGCTGGTAGGCGGGCGAATTCGAGAAGTAGCCGATGAATGCGGCGAACAGCGCATACGCCGCGCCCTGGCCCGCCCAGCGACGCAGTCTAGTGGAGTTCATGCGCAGCCTCTCCGGCGGGTGGGGGCGTGCCGCCGGCGATCGGTTCGTGCGCCAGCCGGGTGCGGAATTCGTCGAGTTCCGCGGCGAGCGTGGCGCCCTGCAAGGCGCTGGCCCAGCACACCTTGACCTTGTCGTGGCCCGCCGATGTGCGCAGGTGCGGCATGCGCCGGCTGGCGAAGCGCTCCTCGGTCCAGTGGTTGCCCTTGCGGTAGAAACAGTCCCCGGTACAGCAGCCGCTGACCATTACCCCGTCGACATTGTCCTGGCGCGCGATGTAGTCCACGAAGGAGGGCGGCAGCATACCGATGCACGGCAGGCTCAGTGCCGCGACACCCGTGGTCTCGATCTGATCTATCGGCAGCGCGTGATCGCAACCGAAGACCATCACGCGCGCTTCGCCGCTCAGCGTTGCGAGCTTTGCCGCCGCTTCCTCGCGCAGGCGATCGATCGGGAAACCCGGGATCTCGATGCCGGATACCAGTTCCTCGACATGACGGAACGGCGTGGCCGAGGGACAGGATCCGGCGCAGATGCCGCAGGCCGTGCAACGGTCCGGGTCGACCCGCGCCTGGCGTTGTCCCTTCTTGAACTCGTGCGGGATCATCGTGATCGCTTCGTAGGGGCAATCCTGGAAGCACCAGCTGCAGCCGTTGCAGTTGTTCGGGTCCACGACTGCCGCCTGGGGCGCGGGCGCTTTCTGCGGCGACAGCCACGGGAGCAGCATCAGCAGCCCGGTGATACCGGCGAGCATGATCCACACGTAGAGCGGGTCCATCCGGTCGAGCAGCGGGTAGAAGTTCATGTACACCCAGTCGAGATCGACCGAGGCCACGGCGGTTTTCAGGTCCGCCGGCCCCATGCTGCGTGCGGGCTTCACCAGTGACAGCACCACCAGCATCGCCACGACGCCGATCGCGAGGCCATTGGCCGGCTGGGTGCGAGCGAGCTTGAGGCGGTTAACGTGGATGAACATGCCGACCAGCAGGAACAGCGGGATCGCGATGTGCATGAAGACCAGCAGCGAGAACAACCGGTCGCTCAGCGTTGCGTCGGACAGGAAGGTGCGCGCGAGCGAATCGCTGATCGCGGGAAGGCGTTCGAGCCATTCCGTGGTGCTCTGCGCGACGTACTGCCCGAACTGGTCCCACACCAGCCAGTAGCCGCCGATCCCTGCGGCGAACAGCAGCCACAGCAGGGGCAGGCCGCTCACCCACGAAAAGGTCTGCGCGCCGCGGAAGCGGCCCTTGGCGAATTCACGCAGCAGGTGCAGCGTCACCGTGACGACCATCGCGTCCGAGGCGTAGCGGTGGAGGCTGCGCATCACGCCGCCCAGGTACCACTGTTCCTCGGTCAGCGCCTGCACCGAGGCATAGGCACCGAGGATGCTCGTGTCGAAGAACACGTACAGATAGACGCCGCTGACGACCACGATCCAGAAGAAGTGGAACGACAGCGCGCCCAGCTGGTACCAGGGATTCCAGTGCGCGCCGAACACGGAGTCGAATGCGGCCTCGGTACGGACGAGGACGCCGAGCATCAATTGCTGCAACTTGCGGATCATGTCGTCGATGCGTTGTCGTTCAGTTCGAGTCGGGCCGGGCGCGCCGGCTGTGGCGCCACTCCCGCACCAGCAGGAACACGAAAAAGATTCCCATCGCGACGCCCATCGCGATGCCCACGAATATGGAGTAGTTGAACCGGTAGCGGTCTGATGCCGGATCATAAACGGTACAGAACAACCGGAACTTGTTCGTCATGCGCTCGAAGAAGCCTTCCGACAGCTGCTCGCCGAATATCAACCGCTTGATCGGTTCGATCAGGATCGGCGTGTCGTAGTCCATGCCGTAGACCTGGCGGCGCACGACGCCGTCCGCGTCGAGGATGGTGGTCTGGAGCAGGTGGTCGAAGCCGCCGCCCGCGGGGCGAAACTGGAATCCCAGATCACGGGCGAACGCGTCAATCGTCTGCGCGTCGGAGGACAGGAAGTCCCAGTGCACCGCGGCCACCTTCTGCTCGCTGGCGAAGCTCTTCATCGCTTGCGGGGTATCGCGCGCGGCGTCGAAGCCCACGCTGACGACGGCAAAGCTGTCTTCGCCGAGCACCGATTGCGCACGCTCGATCACCTCGGCCAGATGCCGCGTGGTGGTGGGACAGATGTGGTAGCAGCTGGTGTAGATCAGGCTTATGACCAGCGGCTTGCCACGGTACTGCGCGAGCTGATGACGCGTGCCGTCGATACCGTAGAAAGCATAATCACCCACCTGCCGCCCGATCGCGGCCTGGCTGATCCGCAGCGCCGCGTCGCGGTCGCCGGGAGCCGCGGAGCCATGACCGCCTTGTGACGCTGCGTCAACGGCGTTACCCGCGCCCGGCAGAGCCAGCAGCAGCGCCAGGAACAACGATGCAATCGCGGGAGGCAAGGGCATCACGTGCGCAGGAACACGTCGAGCATCGCGGCGAGCAGCACCGCCGAGAGCTGGACCAGGGAGGCCAGGAAGCAGCGCATGGCCGCCTTCTGCGTGGGCGAGGCTACCAGCTGCATGCCGCGGAAGATGAAATAACCGCCACCGGCGAGCGCGCCGGCGAGGTAGATCCAGCCCATCGCGAACAGGAACGGCAGCAGCGATACCGCGACGAGCACGACCGTGTTGACGAGGATCACGCGCGCGGCGACCGCGTCGCCTTTCACGACCGGCAGCATCGGCACCCCGGCCGCTTCGTAGTCCTTGTGCAGCACGATGGCCAGCGCCCAGAAATGCGGTGGCGTCCACAGGAACAGGACGACGGCCAGCAGGGCCGATTCCGGGCTGAGACCGGGATCTGCCGCCGCGGCGCCGGCGAGCACGGCGAAACTGCCGGCCGCGCCGCCGATGACGATATTCAGCGGCGAGCGGCGCTTCAGCCACAGCGTGTAGATCACGCCGTAGAAGAAGGCACCCATGAACAGGTGGAATGCCACCGTGAGATTGAATGCCCAGCCGCCCAGCGTCACTGAGACCAGCAACAGTGCGGCTATCAATGCCAGCCAACGCTGGTCCGGGACTGCTGCGCCGGTGACGAAGGCGCGCTTCGCGGTGCGGGCCATCTTCGCATCGAGATCGTGCTCGGCGAACTGGTTGAAGGCGCCGGCCGCGGCGGAAGCCCCCAGCACCACCAGGGCCAGGAGCAGCAATTGGGGGGAGGACAGCCGGATGCCGGGCGTGACCACATAACCCGCGACTGCCGTCAGCGCCATCAGGGCGCCAATACGCAGCTTGAAGATATCGATGATCTCGCGGTGGGTCATGCAGGGCGGCTCGTCGTCCGGAGTCGTGTCGTGGGATCGCCGTCCGGGGAGCTCGCGCGCTCGCCCGGACGGCGACAGTACATCACATCAGCTCAGACCCCAGGTCTGCGCCAGGAACTTCCAGTTGATGAAGTAGTAGAGCGCGAAGGCGATGAAGAATACCGTCAACATCACCAGCGTGCCGGGGATCGTGATCGAACCAATGCCGATGTGATGATACTTCTCCTCGGCGGGCGGAGCCTTGATCATCTCGACGCCGAGTTTCTCGTCCTCGCGGAGCTTGCGCCCGAACAGGATCGAGCCGACCACGACGATGATGTACATCGCGCCACCGAGTCCCGCGAGCACCACCGACATGCCGTTCAGGCTCATCATGGTCAGCGCGGCGGCCGAGAACTCGTAGCCGTTGCCGGCGCCGGCCTGGCTGAAGAGGATGTCCCAGTGACGGCGCGGTACGCCGAGCGTGCCGGCGCCCATCAGGAACATGGCCACCCCGGTCATGCCCAGCCCGAACACGTAGGGCTGCCACCTGGCCACGCCCTTGAGGATCAGGTCGCGGCGGAACAGGATCGGTACCAGCCAGTAGGTGATGCCCATGAACGCCAGCGTGGTGCCGATCACGACCGTGGCGTGGAAGTGCCCCGGCACGTACACCGTGTTGTGGACCACGAGGTTGATCTGCTCGGCGCCCATCACCACGCCGGTGATGCCGCCGAGAACGCCAAAGCCCACCAGCGACAGGAACATGGCCGAGAAAACCGGGTTGCCCCACGGGGCCTTGCGCAGCCACTCGAACAGCCCCGAGTTGTAGCCGTGCGCGCGCTGTGCGGCCTCGATCGAGCCCGGGACCGTGAGGCCGTGCACCATGCTCGCCATCACCGCCAGGTACATCGCATAGCTGGTGTTGAAGATCTTCCATTCCGAACTCAGGCCCGGATCCACCAGCAGGTGGTGGGCACTGGCGATCTGCAGCACCGCGATATACAGGAAGAACGCGAAGCGGCTCACTTTCTCCGACAGCGGCTTGGCGCCGAACAGCACCGCCGCGGTCAGATACCATATCGAGACATGGGTCGCGACGTTGATCTGCTGCGAGGAGTGACCGAAGGCCCACCACACCAGACGGTACATGCCGGGGTCGATGTGCGCGACCAGGCCGAGGTTCCACAGCAGCGTCGGGATCAGGATCACCGCGCCCGAGGCGATGGTGAAGATCGCGATGATGGCGGCCGTGAGCGCCCCGAACGTCACCAGCGGAATCGATCCCTCGTAGGTCCGTTCACCGCGCGCGATGACCAGCGTGCCGAGGAAGATGAAGCAGTGGATCAGCGCGCCGACCGCGAACAGGATCAGGCCCAGGTAGAACAGCGCGTCGGCCGGCATCGGCACGTACGAGGTCATCATGACGCTCGAGTTGCCTTTCACCAGGACCGCGTAGTTGTTCACCAGCGCGCCGACGACCATCAGGATGGACGCCGCCCAGCCGAGCTTGGGCGTGGCCATGCGCGATCCCAGCAGTATCGCCGAGGCCACGTGCAGCACCGCCACCTCGAAGAAGATGATCCAGAAGATCAGCACGTTGATGCCGTGTCCGGTCAGCACCTGGTAGAAAAGGTCGGCCCGCAGCAGGTGAACCTCCGGCCACCGCGTCAGGCCGACGCCGATGCCGAGCACGCCCCCGATCAGCAGGAACACGACAGCCGCGACGGCATTGGCCCGGATCAGGGCTTCGGCCGGGCGATGGATCTTCAGTCCCGTTTCCGGGCAGATGCGAAAGTCTGTTTGCTTGTTCATGGCGCCCTCACTCCACCACGTGGATCTTGCCGAGCATCATGTGGTGCCCGATGCCGCAGTATTCGTTGCACACGATCGAATACGTGCCTGTCTTGTTGGGCGTCACGGTCAGCACCATGTCGTAGCCGGGCAGGACCTGCACGTTCAGGTTGGCCGGCTGCAGGGAGAAACCGTGCTGCCAGTCCACCGAGGCCAGGTGCAGGCGATAGCTCTGTCCGACCTGCAGCTCGAAGATCGGCCACCACTCCCACAGCCGTCCGACCATGTAGATGTCGGTACCTACCGGCGGCTTGACCACCGGCGTGTTGCGATCGCCCTCGGTACGAACCGTGTACTGGTCCACGACCGCCTGCACCTTCTTCATGTAGATCTCGGGCGACGTGCGGTAGGCCTCGCTAGAGAGGTTCTGCTTACCGTAGACGTGCCAGAACGGCATCATCAGCGTGAGGATGATGCCCCACACCACGACGACGGCAATCCACATCAGCTCGCTTTTTTCTATCGGTTCCTTCCACCACAGCTTGTTGCCTGGAGGTGAGATGCTGCTCATTGGCTGGTTCTCCTCGGGTATGTCTCATGGCGTGATGCCTCACGCCTCCGATGCCTTGCCCTGGCGTCAGGAGCTTCCCGCCGCTAGGGCGAGGAAACCGGCAGCGCCACCAGTTCCATGATGCCCCACACGATGTAGGTCAGCGTCGGGACGGCGATGCCGATGAACAGCAGCAGGAACGGGTTGTCGAGGACTTTCTGCATGAACGGAACGTCTCTCGGGTCGAGATCGTCGTCTTTCATCGCTGCAAACCCCTTTTCTGGTTGGTCGTGGTCATGGACGCCTGCTCGAACAGCTGGCGGTGGCGCCTTGGCGGCATCTTAGACATTGAGCAGATGCGCATTTTTGATATGGATCATCATATTCCCGATGGAATCACTCGGATTAGACCCTTGCGTCACTGCGGGCGCGCTTTGCCGATGCGACAGGCGCCACGGTCTCGGCTTGCTGCTCCCAGACCGGATAGCGGCCCAGCCCGAAAATGAGGAAGCCGCTGAGCAGCGAGCCCGCGATACCGGCCAGCAGAAAGGGAGTGTAGCTACCGTACATATCGTATACCAGCCCGCCGAGGACCGGGCCAAGACCGGATCCCAGCGCGATGATGCTGGCCATGGTCCCGAAGATCTTGCCGAAGTTGCGCATGCCGCCGTAGCGCGTCGTCAGGTAGCCGCAGATCTGCAGCTTCGTGCCGGAGGCATAGCCGATGATCACCATGGCAACGACGATCAGCGTCGGCGTGCGAATGGGCCCCATCAGCAGCGCGAATGCGAACGCCGCCGAGGCCAGGGTGCCTCCGCCCACCCAGTTCGGCTGATAGCGATCGAGCAGCCAGCCGGTGACGAGCTTGCCGACGATGCCGGCAACCCCGGTCAGGCTGGCGAGGAACGCCGCATTTTCCCGCGTGATC
Organism: Gammaproteobacteria bacterium; assembly: GCA_016718385.1. Lineage (GTDB taxonomy): Bacteria > Pseudomonadota > Gammaproteobacteria > Pseudomonadales > UBA5518 > UBA5518. The sequence goes on along the minus strand of JADKDK010000001.1, from coordinate 57,819 downwards.
CCGGCCTCGACCAGCAACGGGAACTGGTGCACGACCAGCGCAACCGTCAGCACCATCATGACGAATGTCGAGATGGCGATCCGCCAGAGCGCCTGGTCGCGCCAGGCCTCGCGGATGCTCAGCCCGGTCAGGGCCGGCGGCTCATCGATGGCCTCCCCGCTTGCCGTGCGCAAGCCCTGGCGCTTGCGATCATGCGCATCGAACAGGAACAGCTGGCTCAGGATCAGGGCGACGCTACCCCAGCCGATCCCGAGCCAGAAGAAGGCCGCCCGCCACCCGTAATCCGCGATGAGCCAATTGGCCAATGGCGGCGCGATGATCTGCGCAATCGCGGTGCCCCCCAGGGTCACGCCGATGGCGAGTCCGCGCGAGGCCGAGAAGACACCGGCCACGGCGGCCGTCCAGACCGTGGACTTGACCGCCAGCGAGACCAGGGCATAGACGGTCCACAGCGCGAACCATTGCGTCATGGATCCATTGGTCAGGGCAAAGCTGGCGACGGCCAGCGAGGTGAGCACGAGCCCGGGTATCGCCAGGCGGCGCACGCCCCAGCGATCGATCAGCGCACCGAAGAATGGCGACAGCACCAGCGCCGTGATCGAGGCGATCGAAACCCCGGAGGATTGTTGCGCGCGGTTCCAGCCGAATTCCTGCCCCAGCGGATCCATGAACACGCCGGTGCCGATCGCCATGAGGGAATGGAAGGAAAACCCGATGGAGGCCGCGAGCACCAGGGTCCAGCCGCGCCTCCACTCCTCGACGGCCGATGCGCCGCTAGGTCGCAACGGGACCTCCACGCGTGTGTCCGCGATAGCCGGGTTGCGCCGGCTCGCCGAACGCGGCCAGCACATGGCGCAAGCGCTGCTCCACGTGGGCACGATGTTCCGGGTGGCTGACGATGTAGAGGTTGTTTTCCTCGATCGCGCGGACCACCGCCCGGCCGAGCCAGACCGGCTCCATCATTCCCGCCTCGATCACTTCGCGGGGGATGAAGCCGGCATCCGCATCCCCGAGCGACATGCGGCTGCGCGTCAGCCCGGGGAACAGGATGGAAACGCCCACTCCGAAGGGCGCGAGTTCGTCGCGCAGCGCCTCCGACATGGCGGTAACCGCGAACTTGCTGCCCGAGTAGGCGGCAAAGGTGCCGAAAGGGATCAGGCCGTTCATCGACGAGGTATTCACGATATGCCCGCTGCGCCGCTCGCGCATGTCACCGGCAAAGGTAACGAGCCCGTTGTAGACGCCCGTGACGTTGATCGCCATCACGCGCGCGAATACATCGGGCGGCACCTGGTCCAGCGGTGCGCGCGGCTGGGAAACGCCGGCGTTGTTGCACAGCACATCGACCTGGCCGAAACGCTCGCGCGCCACCGCCTTCGCCGCGGCCCAGCTCTCGAGCGAGGTCACGTCCAGCGCAACCGCGATGGCATCATCACCAAACTGCGCCGCCTGTTCCCGGGCGTGGGCCATGTCGATATCGGCAAGGACGAGCCTCATGCCCTTTTCCGCGAAGGCCTGGGCCAGGCCGCCCCCGATCCCGCCGCCACCGCCGGTGATCAACGCGGTCTTTCCTTGCAGGTTCATCCGTGTCACGACTCTCGCGCTCTTCGAATTCTTGTAGATCCAAGGCTACACGATAACCCGATCGGCCAACAACGCAGCGCTGCCCTGCCAGAGCAGGCCCGAAAACGTCGATGGATGAAATGCGGATGTGATCCGGTGCCTTCAGTCCGGCGCCGCCAGGCGCCGGGCCGCGATGTCGCGCAATATCCTGAACTTGACCTTGCCGCTGCCGGTCACGGCAAGCTCTTCCTCGCGGAAGAAGAGGATCTCGCGCGGCACCTTGAAGCTCGCCAGGCGCTCCTTCAGGAAGCGCGTCAACGCGCCGGCATCGAGCGTGGTGCCGTCCTGCGCCACGATGCAGGAAACCACCATTTCGCCCAGCAATTCGTGCGGCACACCGACGGTCTGGGTGATCTTCACGCCGGGAAAGGTCGCGATCACGGCGTCGATCTCGATCGGAGAGACATTGGCGCCGCCGGTCTTGATCATTTCGGTCAGGCGGCCTTCCCAGAACAGGCGGCCCTGCTCGTCCACGTAGCCACCATCGCCGGTACAGAAGAAGCCCTCGTCGTCGAAGGTCTCCTCGATCGACTTGCCGATGTAGCCCATCATGAGCGTCGGCCCCTTGATGGCGACTTCACCACGCTGTCCGCGCGGCACGATCGCACCCGTGTCCGGATCGAAGATCTTGAGGATGTTGCCCGGCAACGGCTTGCCATGGCTGCCGCCATACTCTTCTTCGGCCGTGTTGGCCTCGACCGCGGTATTGATGGTCAGCGTTTCGGTGGTGCCGTAGGCCGGGCACATCCGCCAGTCGGTGCTGACCGTCGGATGGTTGAAGAGCGTCATGCCATACGTGACGTAACGCAGGCTGGAAAGATCCGCGCCCGCCCACTTCGCCGAGGCTTCCAGCCGCGCCCACTGGTGGGGACGGCCGATGGGAAAGCTGACGCGCTCCTTCTCCATCATTTCCAGCGCCTCATCGGCCTGGAACACCGGCTGCAGGATGATCGCGCCGCCCGTTGTCAGCGCATTGCCGAGCACCATCGAGATATTGCCCGACCAGAAGAAGCCGTTGCCGGTCCAGCAGCGCACCGGGAAGCGCTCGGGGTCGATATCCATGATGCGCGGCCAGCGCCACCACTGGATCGCCAGCGCGCGCTGCGCATGAATGATTCCCTTGGGCAGGCTCGTCGTGCCCGAGGAAAAGAAAATCGCGCCGGTGTCGGACGGGTGGGTCGCCGCGGCGCGGGCATCGACCTGCACCACGCCCACCGCAGCGCCGGTCGCGAGGAAGTCGGCCCACTGTTCCACCGCGGCGCCATCCGCGGCGGCCGGGCCGGCATTCGCCGTCACGCTGTCGAGCGCGACGAGGCGGCGCAGGAACGGAAATTTCGTGCCGATGAGCATGCCGGGCGACGCCGTCCCGATACCGGGCTCCAACTCGGTCAATATGCCACCGAAGTCCTTGCCCAGCACCTGCCGCTCGTAGAGCAGGATGGAGACCGCCCCCGCCTGCAGCAGGTATTCCAGCTCCACGGGCGTGGAGAAGGTGCTGAACGAGACCGTCACGCCACCGGCCAGCGCGATGCCGAACACGGACGCGATATGTTCCGGCCGGTTGGTCATCAGGACGCCGACGCGGGTGTCCCTGCCCACGCCGGCCGCGATCAGCGCCCTGGCCACCTCGACCGAACGCTCCCACAACTCGGCGTAGGTCCACGACACCCTGCCGCAGGTGGTGCGCATCACCAGCGCCTCGCGCGCGGCATGGCGCCGCGTGACCGCGCGCGCGTAGCCCGCGATCGTCAGCGCCCCGAGGCCCGGCTCCGCCGACAGCGGGGCGCCGTGAACGATCGAGAGCTCCGCGGACTGTAGTGACGCTGCGCTCATTGTCATGGCCCTGTCCACCGCAGCCTCAGCAGGGAAGCTGCACCTCGGCCTTGCCGGTGAGAATGACGTCGCCGTTCTGGGTGCTCATCTTCAGCTGCACCTGCACGACCGGAAAGCCGTAGGGCGATGCCTCGATCCTGTCGATGACCTCGGCGTCGATATAGGTGACATCGCCTTCGAAGGCGGGGCTGCGGAACTGGGTCTTCGAGTGCCAGATATAGCCGTCCTGGCCCGCCCAGTAGGCAATGGTGTCGAGAAACCAGGCGTTCATCGACGCGCCGTAGCCATAGGCGCCGCCCATGCCCACGTTCTCCGCTTTCTCGGAATTGATGTGGCCGCTCGACGGGCCGTGATAGAGGCCGTCACCCATGCGCGGGTCGATCCTGCGCGCCTCGTGATCGTAGGACATGTCCGCGGCAAAGCCGGCATCGTCCTTCGCGGGATCGTGGATGCCCGCCGGCGGATTCCAGCGCCAGGTACCCCAGATGTTCTGGCGGTGCGCGCGACATTCGTTGGCGAAGCTGACGACCGAATGCGGGCCGATCACGCGGCGCGGCAGCTTGTCGCCGACCTGCACTTGCGCAAAGCGCGGCGACTTGCCCTCGCGATTGGAGAGGATCCACTCGTGGCGCAGCGCGTGAATCTCCTTCAACTCGTCCTTGCTCCACTTCTTCGGGCTGCGCTTGTCCTTGCCATAGACCCCGCGCTTGTTCGCCTCCTCCACCAGGTAACGGATCGCGGTCGCACGTTCCTTCGCGACCAGCGCGCCATGCTGGTTGCGGTGGACGGTGTCGCCGCGGGCGAACATCGTCGGCCCGGCGAATGCGGTGTCGGTGACGCTGTAGCCGTCGAAGCGGCGCTCCTGCGTGAGCTTGTCGCCCGGGCGGATCACGGTGCCGTAGAACCACCACTCCTCGCCGGCGAAGATCAGGTGCGTGCCGGGAATATTGCCCACGCAGGCGGGGTGGCAGCCATGGCCGTAATCCATGGCGACCGTGAAGGACTGCGGCGCGACGATCCCGCCGAACTTCGAGCGGCCGGCGAACTCCTCGTCCCAGTGAACGGGGTTCGGGTAGTCCAGCGCCTGCACCCAGCGGCGGATATCCGTTGCATTGCAGGGATCCCACATCTCCGCGAAAACCACGGGCTTGCCGACCCATTTGTCGACGTCGCTGGTGTCCAGTTTCAATTCGCCTCCCGCATCGACCACTGCCATCCGCCCGCTCCCCTGTCGCTCGTGTTCACTGTCGACCATGCCCGCACGCGGGGGCCGAACTGGTGCGCCGAACCATAGCATTCTTTACATCGGGGGCACGGATCTCTACTGATGGCGCAACCGACTCTACAGATTGCGCAATCGAAAGCGGTCAGGGTCACGCATCCCCCGTTCACCATGGTGCTCATCTCAGCGCCCTTGTACTGTTCCACCGCCACAATGGAGTTGAATAGCTGGGCCGTCGCATCGAGGCCCATGTTGACAGCAAACGCATCGGCACCCTGATCTTCGATCACCTTGGCCATGGTGAAGACCCCGGAGATCGACTGGATCGACACCTCGGGCGCCACATCTCCTGCCGGGTACACCCTGCCATCGGTGGTGACCAGTGCAATGCCGTAGATGTCGGGGTCCACCTTCGCGAGGTCGGGAATGTAGCAAGCATTCGCCCCTTCCTGCGCAGCCCGCGGTAATTCTGGTAGGCAGCATCCAGCGCCGCCTGGATGATACGCGGTGAGGGGTCGGCGGCTCGTGTGGCAGTCTCCCCGTCACGAGCGCCAGGCAGGAAAGTTCGCGTGTTGGCCACCAGCCAGAGCGCCGAGGGGCAGAGGCCGGTAGGGCTGGCCTCGGTCAGGGAGGAGCTTTATCGTTCCTGACCGAGGAGATCGAGTTTGGCTGCGTATTGCCCCTCGACGGGTCCCCGGTCCCGGAGTGCCCTTCGGGTGTGACGGGGGCCCCGGCGGCCACGCCCGGGAGAGAAGGAAGGGCGGCGCCCGGGGTTCACGTTTGCGGAACTCCCGCGGTGACATGCCCGTCCAGCGCCGGAAGGCACGGGTAAAGCAGGTGGGATCGCTGAACCCCAGCCGCTCGGCGATAGCCTCGACGGAAAGCCGGGGCGATTCGAGATAACTCCGGGCGAGACCCGCCCGCACATCGTCCACGATGCCCTTGTAGGACACCCCCCGTTCCTCCAGGCGCCGGCGCAGGGTGCGTGGACTGACGCCCAGCCGGGCGGCGCATTCCTCCAGGGAAAGCGGGCGGTCGGAAAACAGCAGCATCTGGGTGCGGATGTTGCGGACCCATTCATCCTCGCCCCCCGCGGCGGCGTTGATCAGCTTCTCGCACTGGGCACGGTAGATCCGGGCCGCATTGCTGCTGGCCATGGGCAGGCGCGTGCCCAGAAACGTGGCATCGAACCGCACCTGGGTACGGGGGGCATCGAACACCACCGAGCAGGGGAAATACTGGCGGTAGGCCTCGGCATGGGCCGGGCGCGGAAAGCCGCAGCGAATTTCCCGCAGGGGCAGGGGCCGGCCGGTCACCCAGCGGGTCGAGGAGAGGATGCCGCCCAGCATGTCCTCCACCGCGAACAGCACCAGGTCATCGGGTGCCGTGGCCACCTCGACCTCCAGTACAGCCTCGTCACCCTCGGTGCGCAGGGAAAGAAAAACCAGGCGACCACTGAAACGTCCGGAGGTCTTCTGGTACTGGCATCCCATCTGGATCGCCTCACGCAGGGTCTCCGAACACAGCATGGCAAAGCCCAGGCTGTCGAAGGTGGAGATGGGCCGGTTGCTCCCCAGGGCCAGCCCGAGCGCGGGATCGCGGCTCAGTTGCAGGGCGTTGCGCAGCAGGCAGAGGTGCTGTAGATCCGAAATCCCGCCATCGGGGTCCGAAAAATCCCGGTTCTCCAGGCCGGTGCCTTTCAGCAACGCGGCCCGGGAGATCCCGTAGGACATCATGAACTCGGCCATCCAGGCCACGTAGCTCATCGAAACCATTGCGACTCCGTTTCCCGCCACTGGCGCCTGGTCACTACGCCCCGCAGGTTAGCCGGTCTTGTGCCAAAGATGAAGCAATCGCCGCCATTTCCGCTAGGATGCCGGTGGCATCAGCAGCCCCGCACCGAAAGCGTAGGGCGTGCTGCTGGCCAGCAAGCAGGGTTCCTGGAGGGGCCCCGACTTCAGCATGCGATCCAGGCCGATCAGCAGATCCGCCGAGCCGACGTGCCCTGTCTCCGGCCCCGTCTGCAGAAAGTGCTCGATGGGAATGCCTGTCACCTGGGCGATGAGCTGCAGGAACAGAGCGGCCGTCTGGTTGATGATCACCCGCTTGGGGGAAATGCCGAAGCGCTTCTTCATGGCCTCGAGGCTGCTCGCATAGCCGTAGGCATAGCGCTCGCGGATGTCTGCCCGCGAGGCGCCCATGAACAGGCGCTCTGCGGGATTGGCGCCCGCCGGGGCCACCGGATGACGCGTCCCGCCGTACTTGACCAGTACCAGGCCGTTGAGGTCGCTCTGCGTGGTGAATTCCGCCCCGTGGAAGATCGCCTTGGTGTCTTTGCGGTTTTCGATGGAAACCACGGCAGCGCTGGCACCGTCGCCATGGGCCCAGAGCCCCATGCTCGCCACCGAGCCATGATCCACCGTGTAGGACCAGCGTTCGGCGGTGACGATCGCCGCCACGCCGCCTCCGTGGATGTTAAGCCAGCCCTGGGCCATATCCAGGGCCGACAGGGCGCCCAAGCAGCCGATGGTCATGTCCAGTCCCAGGCAGTGGCCCTGGGCGCCGCAGGCCGTCATGATCTCCGTGGCCACAGAGAAGGAGGGCTGATAGTCCCGGGAGATGCCGGCGAACAGCACCAGCCGGAGTTCGTCGGGAGCTACGCCGGCATCGGCCAGGGCGCCCTTGAGTGCCGTGGCCCCCATGGTGCTCGGATGGTCGTCCGCCCGCGCATGGCATACGTTCGGCCAGCCCTGGTAGTTGCTCACGTCAGCCCCGGCAGCGGCGGCCACCTCGCACACCGGATGCGCCGGTGGAAGGTAGATGCCGGTGCCGAGGATAGCGAGAGTCTTGCCTGTACTCATGGTGTTTCATCCTTCAAGAGACGTTCCACGGCGTCGGCGATCTGGCTTGCACGCTGCCGCAGCACTTCCTGCGCGACCATCTGGGTCGGATGGTCGATCACGATGGCGGGGAGCGGCCGGTCTGACGGTTGATAGGCCATGCACCGGTCAACCTGGTCCCCGAATGGTTGCGTCAAGATTGCGAAGCCGGCTACACCGGCCCGCTGCAAAGCAATGGCGTCAAGCGAACTGCCCGACGAACAACTGCCTCAATCGGAGACACCGCACAGGACCAGGCCCGGCTCCTGCGACAGGGATGCCAGGAGAGCTGCCGGCATGGGTGTGCTGGCGTCGTCCTTCTGCAGAATTCGCTCGTGGACCTCGATGCCACGCTCCTGCAGGATTTGCCGGGCAAATTGCATGATGGCCAGGGAATTGGGCTTCTTGTGGTCCAGCAGCGTAACCCGGGGGACTTTCGGCTTGAGGGTGATCTTGATGGGATCGGGCTCCGGCCGCGGGATGGGATTCACCAACACCTCACAGCTGACGTCGCCGCAGCTCGCCAGTTGCCGGGCCGGCAGTTTCTCGGTCATGGGCTTGCTCATTCTTCACCTCCGTAAAAAATCCTGGTTCAAAGTCCTTCGATCTGTTTGCAGATGACGTTGCGGCTGCCGACCCAGCGGGGAACCACGGCGGAGAAACGTCCCCCTGTCGCCCCGCATTCGACGAAGCTCAACTGCTCGATGAACTTCAGCGGTGTCCGCATCGCACCCGGTTCCACCTCGGCGTATTCCAGCGGCGGAATGGCGATCCGCCCCACCTTCACCAGATCGTCGGTCTGCCGCCGGGCATTCTCGTAGAGGTACTGCCGCGCCGCCTCGCGGGTGAAGTCACGCTTCACCAGTTCCATGTGGTCCGGTGCAATGGCCACCAGGAAGCCGCTCGAGCGGTAGTACCACGCCGTCTGCCCGTAATGCATCATGCAGTCGCCGATGGTGTCCAGTATTCCGGCTCCCGTTTTGGAGTAGTGGTTGTTGCAGGAGTTGGGCCCTTCGGTAGCCATGATGGTCACCGCCGAAGCCTCCGCCGGCAGGCCGAACTGGGTGTGAAAAGGCCCCCAGGCCGTCTCCGGGTGCTCGGCGATGCAGAACGACAGGCGCCCGGGATGGCCGATGGTGCCGTGGGATTCCAGCACCCCGCCGCCCCTCCCGCAGAACAGTCGCATCATCTGGGCAAAGCGCCCGACGGTGGCATTGATCCGGCGGTTGGCCCCGCCCATTGCATTGGCTTCATGTTCGAAGTCCAGTGCCGCGACCACCGGACCACTGACGATCACCAGCACGCTCGCTCCGCCGGTGGTCACTTCCACGCCGCTTACATTGAACAGCGGGTCCAGGATGGCCTGGACCAGGGCCCGCAGCACCGGTGCATATTCAGGCCTGCAGCCGGCCATCACTGCCGTGGCGGCTGCCTGCTCGGCCCGGACCTTGATGCTCTGCTCGGCAATCACGCCCACCACATCGCCGGCTTGCCAACCCAGGGCCTCCAGCATGGGATCCACCAGGCTGCCATAGGGGGGAATCACCGGCAGACCGTCGGTCCAGCCGCTGTCCATGCATTTCTCGATGTCATCCAGTACGCCGTGGCTCACTGCTTCTCCTCCTCCGCCTGTGCGGTCTTTCGTCTGAAAGTGGCGGAAGAGGTAGGAGTCGAACCCACCAAGCACCTTATCGGCGCTTCTCTGGTTTTGAAGACCAGGTGTCCCACCGGGAGCATCACTCTTCCGTTGATGATCACGCAAAAATCCTTTGCAGCAGGTCCGCGTCCCTGACCCGGCGACCATTACCCCTGCGCTGAGTGAAATGGATGCTGTCGAAATATTCCAGGATCTCGATGGTGAGATCGCGCCCCAGATCGAGATGGGTCTTGGCCTCGATCACCGTGAAGCCGCCCTGCCGGACCGCCAAGCGGTTGATCTCGCCCGCCAGACGTTGCAGCACTGCCGGCAGGGCAACCCGCTTGGGGCTTATTTGCCGCAGATTGCCGGCCTTCAGGGCCGTGGCAATCACTGCGACCTGCACCTTCTGGTCGAATCGAAGTTCCCGCTCGATTTCCGAGAGCAAGGGAATACGGAAGCCGCCATGGGTCAGGAAGGCCTGCAAGCGCTGCCAGGCCGCCTCGACCAGGGGCGACACAGCGGGCCGGTGGTCCGCGCAGCGAACCAGACCGCCGTCCAGTTGCAGGCGTTTCTCCTGAAGCAGCGCCTCCAGGGTGGCGGCGGCCAAGACGGCCGGCAGCGGCCTCCCCGGTGCCTGCAACAGCCTCCCCTGGGGCATGCCGGCATCCATGGGATGGGCTTCATGCCAGTCGGCCACCTGTTGATAGAGCCTCGCCCGATGGGCGGCCCAGTCATCCCCGGTCAGCAACCAGTCGCCATTGGCCTGCCGCACGCGCATCCGCTCGGCCAGATCGGGCAAGGCCAGCAGGGCGTCGAGTTCGACGTCCTGGAGATTGAGTGCGGCCTTGAATTCGTTCAAATCGACCGGAGGCCCCTCAGCCTCGATCCACGCACGCAGAATCCCGGCCGGCTCCTCCCGATTCATGGCCCGCAGGCGTGCCAGGCGTAGGGGCTCGCGCTTGTGCCACTGGGGGGCATGGGGGCTCAGCACCGCGCCGCCGCCGAGGATCACGCTTTCGCTGTCGTCCTGGATCAGGAAGCGGTCGCCCCAGCACACCTGCAAGGGCTCCTTGAGGATGAACTGCACCAGCCGCTCCTCTCCGGCAGCAATCGGCGGCGTCTCGGCATCGAGGAAATACACCCGTGCGGACAGGCGCCGGGCGCCGAGATAGAGCTTGACGGGATGGAGATGCTTCAGGGGAAAGGGCAGGTCGTCGAGCAAGCGCAGGCACGCATCGAAGCGCAGGCCGGGCACGCAGCGTGCGTCGGCGAGCATGTCGCCGCGCTCGATGTCGTCACGGCTCACATCGCCCACCAGGTTCAGGGCGCAGCGCTGGCCAGCCTGCCCCGTGGCGGCCGCCTCGTCCTGGGCATGGATGCCCCGCACCCGCACCTTGATGCCCGCGCTGCCGGACTTGCTGGTGTACAGGCGCAAGCTGTCACCGACCGCCACGCGCCCGGCGATGGCCGTACCGGTCACGATCAGCCCGGTGCCCTTGAGCACGAAGGCCCGGTCCACCGAGAGGCGAAAGTGGCCACGAACCGCCCGGGCCTGGGTGGCCGTGGCGCGGGCTTCGAGTTCCCCCTGCAGCTCTGCAATACCGGCACCGGTCAGGTTGGAAACGGGAAACACAGGGGCCGAGGGGAGCAAAGCTCGCAGCGTCGCATCCAGGGCATGCACCTCCGTTGGCGTCACACGGTCGGTCTTGGTAATCACCGCCAGGGTTTCGCGCACTCCCAGCAGGTCCATGACCCGCAGGTGTTCCAGGGTCTGGGGCATGACGCCCTCGTGGGCGTCCACCACCAGCATGCCCAGATCGACGCCACGGATACCGGAAATCATGGTGTTGATGAAGCGCCGGTGCCCCGGCACATCGATGAAGCCGATGGTGTGGCCGGCCGCCGTCTTGCGGTAGGCGAAGCCCAGGGCGATGGTCATGCCCCGGCGCTGCTCCTCCTCCAGCCGATCCGTGTTGACGCCGGTCAGTTGCCGGACCAGGGAGGTCTTGCCATGGTCCACATGGCCGGCCGTCGCGACGATCACGCCAGCGACTCCCGCAGCATCGCCCACTGGGCGAGAAAGTCTTCTTCCGTCTCCAGGCAGCGGCAATCCAGCAGCAGGCGGCCCCGGGAAGTGCGGCCCAGGACGGGCACGGGCAAGCGCCGCAGGGCCTCGCCCAGGGCGCGCAGTTCGCTGTCGTCGCCCGACACAGGAATGATCTCGATGGCGGCGCTGGGCAGCGTGTCCACGGGCAGGGCGCCGCTGCCGATCTGACTGTTGCAGGGTACCACCGATGCCTGGAAGTGGGTTGCCAGGGTGGCGGCGATGGCGGGCAACAAGCGCCGGGCCTGGGCCTCGATGTTCGCCAGGGGCCGGGTCAGCAGGCGCAGGGTGGGCAGGCGTTCCCGCAGGGTGGCGGGATTGCGGTACAGCTTTAGCACTTCGGCCAGGGCGACGAGGGTGAGCTTGTCCAGGCGTAGGGCCCGCTTCAGGGGATTCTTGCGGATGCGTTCGATCAGTTCCCGGCGTCCGGCAACGATGCCGCACTGGGGCCCGCCCAGCAGCTTGTCGCCGCTGAAGGTAATCACGTCCGCCCCCTGAGCGACGGTGGCCGCCGCCGTGGGTTCGGCGGGCAGGCCCAGGGTGGCGAAGTCCACCAGGCTGCCGCTGCCCATGTCCACCACGAAGGGCAGACCATGCTCCCGGGCCAGGGCCGCCAGGGCCTTTTCCTCCACCGCATGGGTAAAGCCCTCGATGCGGTAATTGCTGGTGTGCACCTTCATCAACAGGGCGGTGCGCTCGCCGATGGCGGCGGCGTAGTCTTCGAGATGGGTGCGGTTGGTGGTGCCGACCTCCACCAGATGGCAGCCGGAGCGGGCCATGATTTCCGGTACCCGGAAAGAGCCGCCGATCTCCACCAGTTCCCCCCGGGAGGTAGGGACTTCGCCCCCCAGGGCCAGGCTATTGAGGACGAGGAAGACTGCCGCCGCATTGTTGTTGACCACTGTGGCCGCTTCCGTACCCGTCAGTTCGCAGATCAGGGACTCCACATGACTGTCGCGCTCGCCCCGCTCGCCGCTCGCCAGATCGAACTCCAGGGTCGTCGGCGCCGTGGCGACAGCCACCATCGCCGCCACCGATTCCCGCGGCAGCAAAGCGCGGCCAAGGTTGGTATGGAGGACAGTGCCGGTCAGATTGAAGACCGGCCGCAGGCTGGGCTCGTGGCGAGCATGCAGCTCTGCCGCCACCCGCTGCCGCAGAGCCTCGGTGGAGACCTCGACCGGATGGCCCTGATCCAGTTGCTGCCGGGCCTGCGCCAGTGTTCCGCGGATCGCCTGGCTCACCTCCTCATGGCCCCAGCGGACGATGGCGTCGCCCATCTGTTGCAGCCCCGCATCCACCGAGGGTAAGGCGCGTCGCGGATCGGGGGCGGGATGATCTCGACTCATGGCAGTCGCGTGCCTCCGCCCTCAATTACCGGCTGCCACATCCGCCGCCATACGCTCCAGCGGTCGCCCGTGGGCAAAAGCCTCCAGATTGCGCAGAAAAACGCCCGGCATCGGCTCCACCATGCCCGGTGCGCTCCAGGATATATGGGGACTGAGACGCACGCGGGGTGGGTGTAGAGCCAATGGCTTGCGAGCAGCGGCTCGGGATCGACCACGTCTAGGGATGCCACCAGTTCGACGCCCGCCATGGGGCTGAGCCGATGCTGCCGCACCTTGGCGACTATCCGCATGTCGAAGGCCAGGTCGCGTCGGGCGATGACCTGGCTGATGGCGTTGCAGCCCAGGAGGACGCCCAAGGTCTTCCCTTCCAGTCCCCCATGTCGGCCAGAAACCACTGCGCCGGGAGAGCGCTCACCCAGCTCTGGGGCAACTGCTTTTTGAAGCTCAGCATCATGGCCAGCGCCCAAGCGGAGGTGCCAACGGCCGATGCGCCACGGGAGCAACTGACCTGGAGTCCCTCCGCAAGATCGAAGGGAAAAGTGTCTGCGCCGGTACCGAAGACATGCACCCATTTCAGCCCGCGACACCTGGGCAACAATTCGGCCGGGGGGTTGGGTGCCCACCAAGGGTGTCTGCAGGGCATCGACATCCCCGATAGGTGCTCCCGTTACCGAAAGTCTGACCGATTCAAAACCTGTCGCATGGCGCCACAACGCTCCCTCGATTGCCGGAGCCAGAAGGTTCAGCGCCAGTTGCATGTCATCCTCCGCCCTTGCTCGAATGAGATCATGAAGCGGCGGTGCCGACGACAACAGAGCTCAGTTGGCCAAAAGCTGTCTTTAATGGCCGCGACGATATCCCGCTGTTCGCGCTCGATGAGGTCGCCTGACACAAGCTTTCGCGTCGGCAAGGCGCTCGACGGCACCGCACGCTGAACCGCCGCCTCCTCGATGGTCAGCCAATCACGCATCCACCGGGCTCCGTCCCTGCTCAGGAGGAAGACCGGAACTCCAGGGCACCGAGCGCCATCGCCAGCAGGCAGTCCCTGAACGCAGGCTCCGCAACGCGCTCGGGGGCATCCTCGAGCGTGGCGCGGATCGTCGCGCGCATCCCGATGCCCAGCATGTAGGCCGCCATGTCGCGTCGCAGGGGGTCGAGAGAAGGCAGGTACATCGTCACGAAAGCGCTCCATGCCTCGTCGACGTACTGCCGTGTGTTCTCGTAAGGCCCGGTGCGCATGCCGACCTTCAGGTCGGGGTGATACTTGAGATGGAACTCGCGGTGCAGACGGTACAGCCGCAGTTCCATGCGTACCATGTTGTCGAGAATCTCCCGCAGCGCCGCGTCCAGCGCAAGGCCGGCAATGCGCTCGCGCAGGGCAGCCACGTGGACGATGGCCTCCTCGTCCAGTATGTGGTCGAACGCGAGCGTGACGATCGCCTCCATGTTCGGGAAATACTGGTAGATCGATCCCACGGCAACGCCGGAGACCTCGGAGAGGCGATGCATCGTGAGCGCCTCCGCCCCTTCGCCCTGAAGGATCCGCAAACAGGCCTCGATCAGCGCGGATACCAGCGAGCGCGATCGCGACTGCGAGGGCAGCTTGCGCGGCGCCGGCAAGCGTCCCTTGCCACCGCCTTCCTCACGAGAACTCCTGCTGCGGGCCATGAAAAATGCGAACGCGCCCCCCAATGGATCCGCTGCTTCCCGGATTCGTTTTGAAAATCAGTTGATTGCGGCCCGGTTACCGCCCGGCCCAACACGAATTCCGGGCCCTCGAACCGCGCCCATATACTCTGCCTGCCATCGCGGTCGCCGCCCCGGCACCGCGAGATGCGCCACGAACTCTCGACCTTATCGACGGAGGAAACAAGACATGAGCCAGCAGCAGTTCCCGAGCACAGGCAGCGCACTCGCGGGGAAGGTGGCCCTGATCACGGGGGCCTCGCGCGGCATCGGACTGGCGATCGCCGAGCGCTTCGTCGACGAGGGCGCGCAGGTGATCCTGGTCTCGCGCAAACAGGACCAGCTCGATGAGGTGGCGGCGCAGTTGCGTTCGCGCGGTGCCACGGCCCACCCCATCGCCGCCCACATGGGCAAGCTCGATGACGTCCGCGAACTGGTGGACACCCTCGATACGCGCGGCCTGGCCGTCGACGTACTGGTCAACAATGCCGGCATCAGTCCGCCGCACGAGGGTTCGCTGACCGACACCACCGAGGCGTTGTGGGACAAGGTGATGGACGTAAACCTCAAGGGGCCCTTCTTCCTCACCGCGGCGATCGGCAAGCGCATGGCGGCGCGCGGCGGCGGCACGGTGGTCAACATCAGCACCACCTCGGCGCTGATGGCACAGCCCGAGATCGGCACCTACTGCATCTCGAAAGCGGGCCTGAACACGATGACGCGCTGCTTCGCCCGCGAGCTCGGCCCGCAGGGCGTGCGCGTCAACGCGATCTCCTGCGGCGTGATCAAGACGGCAATGGGCGACCACACGCTGAACGATCCCGGGCGCTATGCGGACATGATGAAGATCAACCCGCTCAAGCGCCCCGGCTATCCCGAAGAAGTGGCCTCGACCGCGCTGTTCCTGGCGACCGGAGCCTCGAGCTACAGCACGGGCCTGATCCTGCAGGTCGACGGCGGTGTGCTTGCCTGAGGAGCCGCGCACATGATGCAGACCATCGCCGAATTCGTGCGCGCACGCGCCACCGCGCTTCACCGATTGCCACGAGGTCACGCCGATGTCCATGCCTGACCCACCCGCCGCGCAGCCGATGGTCCACGTCACGGCGGCGGCCCCGTCCGAATGGGTTTGCCGTTTCGCGGCGCTGATCGCGCCGGGCGCGAGCGTGCTCGACTACGCCTGCGGCGGTGGTCGGCATGCGCGCTGGCTGGCGGCGCACGGCGCGCGCGTGGTGGCGGTGGACCGCGACGCGGCGGCGCTAGAGGGGCTGCGCGAAGTCGAAGGCGTGACGACGCGCCGACTCGAGCTCGAAGCGGCAGACTGGCCGCTCGCCGGCGAGCACTTCGACGCGGTGGTGGTGAGCAATTATCTCTACCGTCCGCGCCTGGCCGCGCTGTTCGGGCTGGTGCGACCGGGCGGGCTGCTGATCTACGAGACCTTCATGATCGGCAACGAGCGCCTCGGGAAGCCGTCGAACCCGGAGTTCCTGCTGCGCCCGGGCGAACTGCTGACATGTCTGCCTCCGGGATGGTCGCTGGTGGCCTTCGAACAGGGCGAAGTGGCGACCCCTCGACCAGCAGTCATCCAGCGCCTGTGCGCGACACGGACGGGCATGTGCTGTCGGTAACTCGTGACGGTATGCCGGAAAGGGCGTTTCGGCCCAGATTGACAATGTTGTCCGGACTGTGCGCGACGGGTGGTGGCGCGCAGCGAATCCTCCTTGCAACCGCCGCTGATGTCAGAAATTTTTACACCTTTCTCTCCGGCTACATTGTCGGGTGCTCGAGAGCTGCGAAAAATCAGTGAATTGGCGCGGGCGGTACGACTTATGCCTACAAGTCTATAGCCCTGCATCTGGAAAAAGAGAGGCGTGTCATGTACGCAAGCACTCTCCGGATCGCTCATCTCGCCGTGGCTGCGCTGCTGTTCATCACCTCGCTGATGACACACGCGGAAGAACTCTCTCCCCCGGGAATGATCAGCGGCACGATAATGCTCAACGGTTGCAGGGCCGACGAAGTCGATATCCAGCTCCGTGCCGCACCTCTCGCGCGTATCGGCTCGGATGATGCGGCAGGAGATCCGGGCCTGCATCGTAGCTTCGTGATTCGAGCGACGCCGATCAGCGATCACGTGCTCGCATTCGATTTCGCCGGGCTGACAGATCAGGCTGCATACCGCATAGGCATCAAGGCGTCGCCGCGCGCCCGGGGCACGCTTTACCCCCCGAATCCCTGCAGCCGAATGATCTGGGAGGGTCTGTCGGCTTCCGTCGCGATGGCCGGCGGCGCGCGCGCGGATATCACCGGTACGCGCGTTGCGGGAGCGTTGGCGGTATTCACCGGCTCGGCGCGAGCGGTCTCCGACAGCTGGGCGCGCGCAGGAGTGTTCGGATTTTCCGGCGAGAGCGACGCGCGGATACGCTTGCGCTGGACGCCGGAGCACGGGGTGACGAGCGGCATACTGCAAATCGCCTTGCAGCCTTTCGGGCGGCGGATGGAGCGGGAGAGTTGCAGCGACCCGGAGGGCTTGCTGTTGGCGCAACCGCTGCACGCGAGCGATCTGTTGCAGCTTGGTGACGGATCCTTCGAATTGCCGCCCCTCGACGCGAGGGAGGTGATCGTACCGCCACCCGGATCGCGCACCGATGGACGCGAATCCGCGATTGCCCAGGACGTGCCGGAGCAGATGCCTCCTACCGTGACCGCTTCCGAATTCGAGATGATAGCGCTCGGAAGGCCTGTCTATGCGCGCATACTGCCGATGGACGACGACGCGACGCCGCGATGCGACATGCAGACGCATGCCCTGCCGCCCTGGATTGTACTGGTGCATGAGAATGCGCTCGCCGACCCGCCCGCCCAACCCCCGCCGACAGACCAGCTGGAGATACCCGGCGGTGTCGCCGTCCTGACAGGCCCCGTCGTCTACAACCGGCCCAATGAAACCTGGATGTGCATGCGCGCGACCAGATCGCACATGCTCTTCCCGCTCGGGTTTGGCGGGACGCAGTTCGACCAGTACGCGATAAATTACGGCTATCAGGGAGAAATCCAGGCTGGCAAGCGCTTCTGCTGGCCAACCAACACCGACAGCGGAGGTTTCGATCCGATTGGCGCGATCAGCGAGGTCTTCGGCGGGATACTCACGCCATTCGAGTGGCTGGTGAACAATGTGGCGGGACTGTGGCAGGAAATCCAGAGCTATGCCGTCAATGCGGTTGCCCAGGGAATAACGCAGCTGGGTATCAACTGTGACAACGACTGCAAATCCGTGCTCAGAACCGGCCTGCAAATCGGGATGGCCGCAGCCGGAATTCCGCCGTCGATTCCCAACTTCGAGCAGTTGAAACAACAGGGCCTCGATTACGTGGCCGCGCAGATTGCCTCCCAGACCGGGATTCCCGATACCGTGACCAGTTGGGCAGTCACCAACGGTTACAAGGCACTCTCGCAGGAATTCCTGGACCAGATCAGCGACGCGCGCGTATCCGGCATTCCCGGCGTGGATTGGGCCGTGTGGGACGGGGGGATCGAACCCGCAACGCTGGCGCTGACCGTGAAACGGACGCAGCTCGGCCTGCTGCCCGGCGCCCTGCGCTTTCCAGGAAATGCCGTGTTCGCGGCGCAAAACGTACCCATCCCCAAGATATTCCTGGATGCGGCAGGACAACCGGGAGCGGACACGCTGCAACTCAGCATTTCGCTCATGCCCAATCTCGGCGGCTGGAAGGAGCCCGACCCGATCTACCTCACGGGCTTCGGCGCGAGCACCCCGACCAAGGTGTATCCGGATCATCAGGCAGTTGCCGATTCGCAAAAAGACTACTGGAAGAGCCTGCTCAAGCAGAACCTCTGCGTGCCGATGCGATTGGAGCGCATGGTGTTCCTGCCGATCGCGGTCAATCCTGTTGTCTGGGTCTGGGTAAAGGAGGGTGTGTTTGCCGATTTCGGCGGTGCGCCGATGATAGTCGGCACAACGGCAACACCGGTCTCGGTGTCGCTGCACACGGCGAGTTCGTGGTGCGCTGCTTGATGACGATCGCTTGACCGCGAGCGGCGCGATCCTGCGCGGTGCCAGCGCCTTGCCGCTCAGGACCGACGTGTCGAGCGCGCGGCGAGCAGGGCGAGCAGCGCGCCCGCGGGTGCCACCGCGATCCCCGGCAGCAAGTGAAAGCCGAGGATGTGGCGTGGCTCATACATACACGCGAACTGCATGAACAGCGCGGCTAGTGATCCGGCTGCGAGGCCGAGCAGCGCACCCGCACCCGCAGGGTGCAGCGGGTAGAGGCGGCGCTGGTAACCGATCGCGAGCAGCAGCGGCGCCAGCGCAAGCAGCGGAGTCTCCCACACGCAGCCCGGGCGCTTGCCGAGCATCGAAGGCTCCAGCGCTGGGCTGTAGAGTCCGATGACGTAGCACAGGGTCCACGCAGCCAGCACCAGCACCGTCGCGACGCCGAAGCGCCGCGACAACGCACCGGGCACCGCGGCGCGGAACGCCGCCACGCCGGCCATCACGATCCCGGTCGCGCCGAGCAGCGATTCCAGCAGGAAGCGCGGGTGATCCTGGAGCTGCTCCAGCACACCCGCGCGCAGTGTGCCGCCGGCAAGCGCCGCGACCGCGACCAGCCCGAGCGCGAGTACGCACCACCCGAGCGCGTGCCAGTCGAGCCCGCGCACCGGACGCAGGGGGCGCATTGCGGTTGCCAGCGAGTCGATCAGCTGCGAACGCTCAGGCACCGGAGTCCTCCTCCAACAGGGATCTCAGGCGGGAGACCGCGCGATGCACGCGCACGCGGAGCGCCATCCCCGAAATGCACAACCTGGCCGCGGCCTCGGCGGTGCTCAGTCCATGCAACTTTGTCAGCACCAGCGCGTCGCGCAGCGGCGCCGGCAGCGCCCCCAGCGCGCTGCCGAGCGCACTCGCACCGTCCTCGCTCGCGGCTTCTGCGGGCGCGGCGACATCGGGAAGCTCCGCGCCCGGGTTGGCGAACACGTTGCGTTCGCGGCGCACGCGGCGCAGCTCGTCAATCGCCTTGTTGCGCACGATCGCGTACAGCCACGGCCGGAACGGCCGCGCGGGATCCCAAGTGTGGCGCGCCTCGTGGATCGAGACCAGAACTTCCTGCACACAGTCTTCGACGAAATGGTGCGCACCGATCCTGCGGCGCAGGAAACGTTCGCTCACGGAACCGATTTCGGTCAGCAGTTGGCGATACGCGATCTGGTCGCCGAGCTGCGCGCGGCGCATCAGCCCCGACCATCGCTGCTCCTCGTGCGTCGCTGCCGTGGGACCGTCTGTGCTCATGCACGCTCCACTTGCCGTCCCTTGCCGGGACGGCAAGTGGAGAGGGCGAGACTCACGGATTGACGCGGCGAATCGTGATGCGCGCAACCGGATTGCGCCAATCATAGCCAGTCGGCCCGAGCACGTCGAAGGCGTCATCCACGAGATCGGTCTCGTGGAAGCCGTTGCCGATGTGCACGAAGCCTTCGTCGCTGTCCGCCGGCGCCGACACGCCCTCCCCGCCGCAGCGCGGTCCCGGGATGTGGCGGCAATTCTGGTCGTTGGCTTCCGACCCGGCATCATAGGCCGGCACCAGGAACGACGCGGTGCCAGAGGCGGGCAGTGGCTCGGCGTTCAGCGCGAAGAAGGTGTCGTTGGTCGGGATCAGCATCGCCGCCACCGAGACCAGCGCGCCGGGCCGGGCGTTGAACGTGGTGCTCGCGGTCTGGCCCGGCCCCAGCAGGTCCGGAATCGTCTGGATGTCCTGCGCGAAGGGCTCGGCATCATCCGCGAGCGGATTGGTGTCGCCACCTTCTGCGAGCACCGCGAGCGCCTCGCTCGCAGGCTCGCCGGCATGAAACATGCGGTAGACAGCGCGATGCGCAATCACCAGTTGTGGCGTGAAGCTCTGGCCTGGCGTGAGGTTGGTGATCTGGATACGGTAGGTCGGTCCCTCCTGCGCCACCGCGCCCGTGGCGGCGGCGAGCAGGGCGGATGTGACGGCGATGGATAGCAATCTGCGCATGGTGGTTCTCCGGTGTGGTGTTGGTACCACACCCGGATACGCCCCGGCAGGGCGAATTGTTACCGGCACCTGCCACGAATTTCGAGAGTGCTTGCCATCGTGCGCGGTACCAGCGCCTCGCGCCCCGCCTGTGAGACCCGGCGCTCGTGCGTTGGACGTTACCCGCGGTCAGGCGCGTCGATCGATCACTCGGCGTCCGCGCACCACGGGAACGTGGTCGAGACGGAGAAGACCGCGCGGTCCTCCGAATTGAACACGTCCTCGCTGCTGAACCCGTATTCGTCGCGGTCGAGATCGGTGTCGACGTACTTCAGGCCGAGGTCGAAGCGCCCGAGCGTATAAGTCACGCCGACGGAGTAATCCATGTACTCCCAGTCCTCGAGCTGGTCGGGATTGTCGTCGAGGTCATTCGGTGCCTGGAATGCGTCGCCATAGCTGTAGCCCAGGTGCAGGCTGAGGCCAAAGTTCGCCGGCAACTCGAAGTTGCCATTGATCTCGGTGTAGAAACCGTCCTCGTCCGAGGCATTCAGGTCGTTCGAAAACCACTGCTTCAGCTCGAACCACTTGTAGCCCAGGCCCGCGTAGATCTCCGGATAGGCATCGACGTCGTCCGCGCCCGGGTACGTGTAATAGACGAGGCCGGCGTCCCAGGCCAGCCCTCCCGCGGTCTCGCCCGAGAAACCGGTGTAGAGGTCGATCTCGAGGTCCCCGTCGACATCGTCGCCGTAATCGATGTTGCTGGCCCACGCGCCGGCGTAGAAGCCGCTTTCGTGCGCGTAGTCGAGGCTGCCCTGCAGCGCGGGGTCTTTGGCACTCAGGCTGACGCCGCGGAAGTCGTAGTCACTGACCGCTCCCACCGTCCCCGTGATCTCCGCTTGCGCCGTCATCGCCGCGCACGAGAGCGCGATCGCAACAGCCAGGCCATGAGTCGATTTCATCGCAATGAACCCCTTGTTGTATTTCAGCCAAAATGCCACACGACGATCGCGCCGAAGTGTAGCAGAAACGGTCGATCGACCGGGCCCGGACCCGCCCCTCAACCGTTCGACGGAAACGCGAACTGCGCCAGCTCGCGCACGCCGCCCGCGGGCCAGCGCTGCGTCACGGTCTTGCGGCGCGTGTAGAAGCGCACCGAGTCAGGGCCGTAGGCGTAGAGATCGCCGAACAGCGAGCGCTTCCAGCCGCCGAAGCTGTGGATCGCCACCGGCACCGGCAGCGGCACGTTCACGCCGACCATCCCGACCTTGATGTTGTCGGTGAAATAGCGCGCGGCCTCGCCGTCGCGCGTGAAGATGCAGGTGCCGTTGCCGTACTCGTGCGCGTCGATCAGCGCCATCGCCTCCTCCTGCGATTTCACGCGCACCACGCACAGCACCGGGCCGAAGATCTCTTCGTTGTACACGCGCATCGACGGAAGCACCCTGTCGAAGAGGCAGCCGCCGAGGAAGAAGCCCTCCTCGTGCCCCGGCACCGTGAGGCCGCGTCCGTCCACCACCAGCTCCGCGCCCTCTTCCACGCCGAGGTCCACGTAGCCGCGCACTTTCTCGTAGTGGGCCCTGGTGACCAGCGGGCCCATGTCCATGCCGGGCAGCGTACCCGGTCCGACCTTGAGGTGCGCGAGGCGCTGCTTCAGTTTTGCCACCAGCGCGTCGCCCACCTCGTCGCCCACCGCGACCGCCACCGAGATCGCCATGCAGCGCTCGCCGCAGGAACCGTAGGCCGCGCCCATCAGCGCGCTCACCGCGTTGTCGATGTCGGCATCCGGCATCACGATGGCGTGGTTCTTGGCGCCGCCGAGCGCCTGGATGCGCTTGCCGTGCTTCGTGCCGGTCTGGTAGACGTACTCGGCGATCGGCGTGGAGCCCACGAAGCTCAGGGCCTGCACGCGCGGGTCGGTGAGCAGGGTATCGACCGCTTCCTTGTCGCCGTTCACCACGTTGAACACGCCGTCGGGCAGGCCGGCTTCCTTGAAGATCTGCGCGATCAGCAGCGCCGCGCTGGGATCGCGCTCCGAGGGCTTCAACACGAAGGTGTTGCCGCAGACGATCGCCATCGGGAACATCCACATCGGCACCATCGCCGGGAAGTTGAACGGCGTGATGCCGGCCACCACGCCGAGCGGCTGGAACTCCGACCAGGAATCGATCCCGGGGCCCACGTTCTTCGCGTGCTCGCCCTTCAGCAGTTGCGGCGCCGCGCAGGCGTACTCGACCACTTCCACGCCGCGCTGGAACTCCCCGAGCGCATCGTCGAAGACCTTGCCGTGCTCCTCGGTGATCAGCTCGGCGATCGCACTGGCGTTCTGCTCCAGCAGGTCCTTGAAACGGAACATGATCCGCGCGCGCTTGAGCGGCGGCGTGTCGCGCCACGCGGGAAAGGCCGCGGCAGCCACCGCGATCGCCTGCTCCACGGTCGCACGCGCCGCAAGCGATACCTCGCGCACGACCTGTCCGCTTGCCGGATTGAACACCGGCTGCGTGCGCGCGCCGTCGGCAACGGCGGCGCCGTTGATGAAATGCCCGAGGGTTTCGAGTTTCAGATGCACGTTCATGTCAGTTCACCGTGGGTATGACATCGTTGAGGGTGTTGAAAAGCTTGTCGAGGTCTGCCTTCTCCGTGACGAAGGGCGGTGCGAACTGCAAGGTGTCGCCGCCCCAACGCACATAGAATCCGCGCTCCCACATCGCCAGCGCGATCTCGTAGGGGCGGCGCAGCGGCTCACCGGGCCGGGCCTCGATCTGCAGCGCGCCGGCCAGGCCGAAATTGCGGATATCGTTGATGTGCTTCACGCCCTTCAGCCCGTGCAGCCCGTCCTCGAAATACGGCGCCAGCGCGCGCACCTTGCCGACCATGTCCTCGCGCCCGAACACCTCCAGCGCCGCGATGCCCGCGGCACAGGCCACCGGGTGCGCCGAGTAGGTGTAGCCGTGCGGAAACTCCACCGCATATTCAGGACCTCCGGCGGCCATGAAGGTCCGGTAGATCTCGCCGCTCGCGATCACCGCCCCCATCGGCACCGCGCCGTTGGTGAGGCACTTGGCCGCGTTGAGGATGTCGGGCGTCACACCGAAGGCCTGCGCGCCGAACACGTCGCCGGCACGGCCGAAGCCGGTGATCACCTCGTCGAAGATCAGCAGGATATCGTGCTTCGTACAGAGCTCGCGCAGCCGCTGCAGGTAGCCCCTGGGCGGCACGATCACGCCGGCCGAGCCGGAGAAGGGCTCCACGATCACGGCCGCGATATTCGAGGCGTCATGCAGCGCCACCAGTTCATCGAGCTGGTCCGCGAGCTCCACGCCCTGCTCAGGCATCCCGCGCGAGAAGGCGTTTTCGGCAAGCAGCGTGTGCGGCAGGTGATCGGCATCCAGCGTGTGGCCGAACAGCTTGCGGTTGCCGCCGATGCCACCGAGGCTGATGCCGCCGAAGTTCACGCCGTGGTAGCCCTTGGCGCGCCCGATGAACTTGGTCTTGCTCGGCTGGCCCTTCTGGCGCCAGTAGGCACGCGCCATCTTCAGCGAGGTATCGGCGGCCTCGGATCCCGAGTTGGTGAAGAACACGTAGTCGAGACCGGGCGGCGCCATATCCTTCAGCATGTTGGCGAGACGGAACGACAGCGGATGGCCGAACTGGAACGCCGGCGCGTAGTCCAGCTCCTGGATCTGCTGCGCTACCGCCCGCGAGATCTCCGTGCGTCCGTGCCCCAGGCCGCAGCACCACAGCCCCGAGAGGCTGTCGAACACGCGCCGTCCGTCTGCCGTGGTGAAGTGGCAACCCTCGGCGCGCACGATCATGCGCGGATGCTCCTTGAACTCCCGGTTCGGAGTGAAGGGCATCCAGTGGGCCTCTAGCTCCTCACGACTCGTGACGGGAAACATTGCGGTACTGCCGAGGGCGTGGGTCATGAGCGGTGTCCTGGGCGGGTGGACGGGACAGGCACGGCCAGTATAGGGGCGACCCAATGTTTCATAAATGATCGGAATTGAACACAAAGTTGGGAAAGAATGAAACGTGTGCGCGGCGTGGATGACCGGTTGCAGCGACTCGCGGCCAGTGCCCGGCCGGCCAGTCTCAGTCCGTAGCCGGGGCCGCGACGGACTCGATTTCCTGCAGGTCACCACGCACCTGCTCGAATACCCGCTGCGCCTGCAGCGGGTCGAAGTCGGCGTGCAGCTTTTTGCGCACGCCGAACTCCTGGAGCTGGTAGTGCCGATCGGCGCTGACACCGTGGCGCGCCAGGCAATTGCTCGCGCAGGTCAGCGCGCACCCGTCCAGCACCACGACGGGACGCCCGGAGGTGGCGACCTTGACCAGTTGCGGCACGTCGCCCCCGACCCCCGCAATGCAGGACATCTCCGCCACGCCCCGGCGGTCGAGCTGCACGGCCACGTGGTTGGCCAGCTGCGCGGCGCTGGAACAGCCGGAGCAGGCATAGACCAGCGCAAGCGCGTGCCTGTCGCGCTTCATGGTCGAAGCCGCGATATGCCCGTAGACGCCGCGGAAGTGCTCCCGCCCACCAGGCGATCACGCAGACGCTGCAGGAGCTTCGCCGGCTCGAGGCTCTGCAGGTCCAGTACCGGCAGCTCGATGGCATCGATGGTGTTCTTCACCAGCAACCCGAGCTCGGTGTCGCCCTCCATGGCGAGGCGCCGACTGAAGAACAGCGTGTCGGGGTCTTCCTCGCGCCGCGCCAGCCGCACGAAATCACCGGCACTGGCGCTGATCGTGATGTCCGCGTCGCCGGTATTGCGGGTGGCCACGAAACCATCCCGGGCCCAGGCGAAATCGAAAGTCCAGTTGGCGTCGGTGACACGCAAGCGCAGTTTCCTGCCCTCCAGCATCCCGGTCACGTCCGCGGCGAGCTGGCGCGACAATGCCAGGTTGAGCGCCGCCACGAACAGCAGCGAACCCGGGTAGGCAGGCAGCTTGCCCAGCAGATCGCCGATTGGGCGCGGCAGCAGGTGAGGCGCCGTATTCATGGCGCTCACGCCGCCCCCACCATTTCCAGGCCCGGCCGGCCGTGCCAGTAGCCGTTGCAGGGCTGGTCCGGCATCAGCCCCGTCATGGCGACGAGCGCTTGCGCGCCGGTGCGCGCGCCCCGGGCCACGTCGTGGAACAGCGCCACGATGTCGCCCGTGTGCCCCCACTGCGGGCTGATACGCAGCACGTCCACGCCCACCGCCATCAAGTCATCGAATTCGCCAACCAGGTTGTGCACCCGCGCCGACTGCGTCTGGATGCCGTTGAGCACCAGGAAATCCTCGGACTCGCGCGTGCGCATCGGCAGGCCGTCGCCATGGGCAAGGCAGCTGAAGCGGCAATCGTCCTTCGGGAGATTGCGGTGACGGGCGGTGAAGCAGCGCGCCGAGAAGGCGAGCGGCATGCGTCCATAGGCAAACACTTCGGTTTGCAGGCCATCCGGGCGGCCGTCCTGCATCAACGCCAGGTCGGCACGGCTCATCTCGAGCGGAATCACCCAGCGCGCCAGGCCGAGCTGCGCCATCCACTGCAGCGTGGGCAGGTTGTAGATGTTGAGGTGCGGCCCCGCCACGAAGGGTCCCCTGCCCTGCAGGCACCTGACCGCACCCATATCGTTGGCTTCGACCATGAAGCTGCCGTTGCCGCTGACGCGATGCATGGTGGTCACGTCCGAGCCTGACTCGATCAGCACCTGCGTGCTGAGCACCACTTCCTTGCCTGCGGCGCGCAACCGTGCCGCCACGTCCAGCCAGTCGGCCAGGCGCAGTTCGTGGCGCCGCGAACACACGGTTTCGCCGAGGTAGACGATGTCCACCGGCATCGCTGCAACCGATTCGTAGAAGCGCAATACCGTGTCGCGCTGCCAGTAATAGAGCAATGGGCCCAGGGCGAGTTTCAAGGCGGGCACTCCGGTACTACGGGATCATTTCCACGGACGATGGTAGGCACCCAGTGTGTGGTGCTGCCCCTCGGCGACCTTGTCCAGGTCCCTCATCCAGGCGGGCTTCGCGGCATAACGGTGCGGATGGTCACGACAGCTGTCGATGGCCGCGCGCCACACCCGGGTGACCTGCGCCACGTAGGCCGGGCTGCGCTGGCGCCCCTCGATCTTGATCGCGCGAACACCGAGCTCCATGAGCCGGGGCAACAACTCCAGCGTGTTCAGGCTGGTGGGTTCCTCGATGGCGTAGTAGTTCTCTTCGTCGCCGACATCGAACCGGCCCTTGCACAGGGTGGGGTAGCCCGCACTCTCGCCCTCGGCGTAACGATCGATCAGCACGCCGTTCAGCCGTGATTCGCGCCCTTGCGGCGTCTCCTGCCAGCGCACGGCCCTGGGCGGCGAGCACACACCATGGGTGTTCGGCGCCTCGCCGGTGACGTAGGACGACAGCGCGCAGCGACCTTCCACCATCACGCACAGGCTGCCGAAACCGAAGACCTCGATTTCCACCGACGTCCTCTGCATCAGCTGCTCGACCTGCGTCAGCGAGAGCACGCGCGGCAGCACGGCGCGGGCGATACCGAAATGCTCCTGGTAGAAATTGATCGCCTCGTAATTGGTGGCAGAACCCTGCACCGACAGATGCAGCCGCAAGTCCGGGTGGTGCGTCCGCGCGTAGTGCATCAGGCCTGGATCGGCCAGGATCACGGCATCGACGCCACGGGCGGCGGCGCGGTCTATGGCTTGCTGCCAGAGCTGCGGGCTGGCCGCCTGGGGATAGGTGTTGAGCGCCAGCAGGATCTTGCGGCCACGCTCGTGTGCGTAGCGGATTCCCGACTCGATCGCGGTATCGTCGAAATTTAGCCCGGCAAAGTTTCGCGCGTTGGTAGCGTCGCGAAATCCCAGGTACACGCAGTCCGCGCCATTGTCGATAGCCGCCTTCAGCGCCGGCAGGCTACCGGCCGGACAGACGAGCTCCATGGAAGTGGCGCAGCCTGACAGCACGCCGGTCAGCGAGTCATTCATGTCGTTGCCGATCAGGGGTCAGGGCCCGGGACGATCCCGGGCCGGATGCGAAGCAAAGGCTATCAGTCGCGGCCGCCGTCCCACCTGATCCTGATCAAAAAACTCGGGTATTATCGGGAGCCACAGCTCGTCCACGGCCACCGCTGCGCAGGATCAAGGCCCGCACATGAAAAAACCCCTGTTCGGACAGGTCTCGGACCTGGATCTCCGGTTGCTGCGCGTCTTTCGCGCGGTGGTCGAATGCGGCGGTTTCGCGGCGGCCGAACTGGAGCTCGGCATTGGCCGCTCCACGATCAGCCGCCACATCAAGGACCTCGAAGCGCGGCTCGGCGTCAGCCTGTGCCGTCGCGGCCGCGGCGGCTTTGCCCTCACGCCCGAGGGCAGCCGCATCTACCAGGCCACGCTGCGTGTGCTGGGCTCGATCGCGGATTTGCGCAGCGAGATCCACGACCTGCACCTGCGCCTGAGCGGCAGCCTGCAACTGGCGCTTTTCGACAAGACCGTCACCAACCCGCAGGCGCACATCGCCGGGGCCATCGGCACGCTGCGCCGGCTGGCGCCTGACGTGTCGATCGAGATCCGCGTCCATCCGCTGAACGAGATCGAGCGCGGCATCCTCGACGGCCGCTTCCACCTCGGCGTGCTCCCGGTCTACCGCCGCTCCGGGGCCTGTGAGTACCACCCGCTGTTCGACGAGACGATGTACCTCTATTGCGGGCGCGGACACGCATTTTTCGACCGCGCGGACGCCTCGATCGGCGATGCACAGGTGCAGGCGGCGGCGTTCGCGGGCCTGGGTTTCCACTCCGACAACATGGAGCGCGGCCACGAGTTCGGGCTGGACCGGCGCGCCATCGCCTACGACCAGGAAGGCGTGGCCACGTTGATCCTCTCGGGTGCCTATATCGGCTTCCTTCCGGACCATTACGCCGCGAGCTTCGCGGCGCAGGGGCAGATGCGCGCGATTCGCCCCGGGCGCTTCACCTACCGCTGCAGCTTCGGCGCGATCGTGCGCCACGACGCGCAGCGCCCGCGCCTGACGCAGACCTTCCTGGAAATGCTGCTGGCGGCGCACCAGGACGCACCACCGCAATCGTAGGGCCAGATCCCGTGGACCAGATCCCGTGGGATCCCGTGGGTCAGATCCCGTGGGTCCGGATTCATCCGGACAATGTCCGCATGAATGCGGACCTACGTGGCCTCGGTCTGGTAGAGCGCTTTCCACTCGGCGTAAGGCATGCCGTAGACGCGTTCGCGCGCCTGATCGTAGTCGATGGCCACGCCCTGCTCCGCGGCGGCCGCCGCGTACCACTTGGCCAGGCAATTGCGGCAGAAGCCGGCGAGGTTCATCAACTCGATGTTCTGCACGTCCTTGCGCGCATCGAGGTGAGCCAGCAGGCGGCGGAACGCCGCGGCCTCGATTTCGGTCCTGGTTGCATCGTCAGTCATGCCAGTCTGCTCCCGGTTCGGCCGTACAAGATATCGGGATAGGGGAATCATTACCGATTCCGCCCCTCCCCCCCCCGCTGCGGCCCCCGGCGTTCAGGAGTAGGTCGAGAGGCCGCCCGTCGCGCCGATCCCAGCGGTCAGTTCCATGGCGCTGTTGCGCCCCAGCGCCTGGCGTTGGCCGCCACGCCGCCTGCTCCGCACTCCCCCAACTCCCGGAAAATCGTCGCCCCCCGCTCACCCCCCCCCTCAGCTCGAACACCTGCGCCAGAGGAACCTTTCCTCCCGCTGTCGCCCCCCCTCCCCCCTCCACCACCCCTTAGTTCGTCCTCCCCCCCTGCTCCCCCCCCCAGGAACCAAAACCCCCCCCCTTCCCTCACATCGATACGCAGACCCGCCGCCCCTCCCCCCTTCTGACTCCACCTCACCCCCACCCCCACCCCCCCCCCCCCCTCGAACACACCGCTTGTCCTACCAGCGCCCTGACCCAAACTTCTCCAAGTCCACTCACCTCACCACACACTCGCCGCGAAAACGTCGGTCGTCCCTGCAGAACCGCGCAGGGCCGTCAGCCGGTCCGTCACCGCGGTCCCCAACTCGCGCAACCACCCCCCCCCCCCGCCTATTTCCGCGCATCTCCCGCAGCCTCCCCCCCCCTCCTCCCCACTCGCCTCCTCACCCCCCCCCTCCCCACCCCCCCTCTCCCCCCCCTCCCCCCCCACCGCCGCCTCCTCCCCCACCTACACCGCGACTTTGCCCTCACCACTCCTTCAGCCATAACTCCCCCGCCCCCCCCGCCTAGCCCCCTGCCCCCCTGCTCGGCACCCCTTCTTCCGCTTGTCCTCCGGTTTCGCTCCACCTCCCCCCGCACCCCCATCCTCCGTCAACTCCATGGGACTTGCACCCCAAATCCCCGCCGGCGCACAAAAAGCCCCGCTGAGAAGCGGGGCCAAGCTTTAGGAGACAACACTAACCAAACGACAAATGGTGATGACAGCAAGGGGATAAAACCATCAATCGCCATTCGCAGTAGTGAGACTTGGGCATGGCGGCGAAGTTCCACGGCACCTGAAAAAAATTTTCCGACTTCGCGAACCCCCATGATTTTTCCTTGAAAATCATGAAGCTGCCCTCCTGGAAATCTCCTGGCCCGCGTCACACCGGCAGGTATTCACCCCCGTTCACATCGACGCAGGCGCCGCTCATCGCGCGGCTGTAGTCCGAGGCCAGGAAGATCGCGACCTTGGCGCAGTCGGCGTCGTCCGGGATGTCGCCCAGCGGAATGTTGGCGGCGATCTGCTTGCGCACGGCCTCGACCGTGGTGCCCTGCTCCTTCGCCATGTACTTCAGCGCGTTCTCGACCGGCTCGCCCCACATCCAGCCCATGAACGTCGAGTTCACGCGGATGCCGTAACGGCCCAGTTCCTTCGCGAGGTGCGAGGTCGCGACCCGCAGCGCGCCCTTGGAGGCGCCGTAGCCGCCCTGCGTCGGCATGGGAACACGCGTGACCATCGTGTTGATCATCACGATCGAGCCGCCGCCCTGGCGCTTCATGTGCGGGATGACTTCCTGCGTCAGCTTCATGGTGCCGAAGAAGTTGATGTCCATGGTGGCGCGCCAGTCGTCCAGGTCGGCCGTCTCGATGGGCCCGAAGCCGCCGCCGACATAGGCGCTGTTGATCAGCGCATCGACGCGGCCGAAGCGCTCGACCGTGCGCTCCACCAGCTTGCGGCACTGCTCGCGGTCGGCGATGTCGGTGGGCACCTTCAGCACCTCGGTGCCCAGGCCAAGCGCGGCCACGTCACGCTCCGCCGCATCCAGCTTGGAGGCCGTACGCGCGCAGATCGCGAGCTTGGCCCCTTCCTGCGCGGCGAGCAGCGCCAGCTCGATACCCAGTCCGGGCCCTATGCCCGATACGATGACGACCTTGTCTTTCAGCAGCATGGATCCGGCTCCCGTGGTGGTGGTGAACGTGATGTCGCGCGCTTCGCGTGCAAGCCAAGGTTAGCAGAGCCCTGCCGTGGGGAGTTCATCCGTACGGATGTACACTGCGACGGATGCAACCGTCACGGGCCTGCCGATGAAAACCCCGCCATCCGCGACGCGCACCCTGCTCCTGGTGTGGATCGCGCTGGTGCTTGTCCTGTGGCGCGTTGCGGGATCCGCGAGCGCCGCCGACGATGACGGTGTCGCCGCGCATACCCTCGCCTGCCCCACCGTCACCGCCTACGTGCGCGCCGGCTGCCCGCACTGCGCCGCCGCCAAGGCCTGGCTCGCCGAGGCGCAGCAGCGGCTGCCCGGGCTGCGCGTGGAGTACCGCGACATCGGCGAGCCGCAGGCGCGGGCGGCCTTCGAGGCACTGAGCCGCAGCCGCCACGTGCAGCGGCCCGGGGTGCCGACCTTCGCGATCTGCGACGAGTCGCTGGTGGGCTTCGGCGACGGCACCGGGGCCCTGATCGAGGGCCTGGTGACGGGGCGCATCGCCACGGCACGCGAGGCGATGGCCGCCGAGGTGCCCGTGTTCGGGGAACTGAGCCCGGCCGCGCTGGGCCTGCCCGCGTTCACGGTGCTGCTCGGCCTGGTCGATGGCTTCAACCCCTGCGCGATGTGGGTATTGCTTTTCCTGCTGAGCCTGCTGGTGCACGTGCGCAGTCGCGCCCGCATCGCGCTGGTGGCAGGCACCTTCGTGGTGGTGAGCGGGCTGGTCTATTTCGCGTTCATGGCCGCCTGGCTCGAGGTGTACTTCTTCATCGGTTTCTCGCGCACGCTGCAGATCACGCTCGGCACGCTCGCGCTGCTGATCGGGGCGGTGCACGTGAAGGACTTCTTCGCGCTGCACCGGGGCTTCAGCCTGAGCATCCCGGAGTCGGTCAAGCCGACGCTGTACGAGCGCATGCGCGGCATCGTGCGCGCGGAGAGCCTGTTCGCCGCGCTCGGCGGCGTGGCGGTAATTGCGGTGCTGGTGAACCTGGTCGAACTGTTGTGCACCGCGGGCCTGCCGGCGCTGTACACGCAGGTACTCAGCTACTACCCGCGGAGCGACCCCGGGTACTACGGCTACCTGGCGCTCTACAACCTGGCCTACGTGTTCGACGACGCGCTGATGGTGACGATCGCCGTGGTCACGCTGGGGCAGCACCGCCTGCAGGAACGCGGGGGACGCTGGCTCAAGCTGCTGAGCGGCGCGGTGATCCTGGTGCTGGGGGCGCTGCTGCTGTTCGCACCCGAGTTGCTGGTGTTCTGAATGATGCGACGGCCCCGCCCCTCGCCACGCCTACCGTTGGTGGTTCGAGTCCGGATACGGTTTCGATCGAAACAGGGCGCGCATGGCTCGGTCCCGTAGGTCCGGCTTCAGCCGGACAATTGTCAGCATGAATGCGGACCTACGGGACCGATGTCCGGATGGATCCGGACCTACGCCTCGCTCTGGTAGTAGGCCATCAGGATGCGGGCCACCTCGGGGCGGGCGAACTCCACCGGCAGGTCCTTGCCCGCGGCCAGCATCTCGCGCACCTTGGTGCCGGAGAGCTGCACGAAGTCCTCGTCGCTGTGGTCCGGCGCGTCGCGCATCATCACCACGCGCTTCAGCTTCTTCGAGTAGGCGGTGTTGTCGGCGCGGAAGATCTGGATCCCGAGCGCGCCCGCGGGCACTTCCTCGTCGAACACGGTCTGTGCGTCGAAGGCGCCGTAGTAGCTGCCGACGCCGGCGTGGTCACGGCCGACGATCAGGTGCGTGCAGCCGCAGTTCTGGCGGAACACCGCGTGCAGCACCGCCTCGCGCGGACCGGCGTAGAGCATGTCGAAACCGTAGCCGGTGATCATCACGGTATTGGCGGGGAAGTACAGCTCCACCATCTTGCGGATCGCCGCGTCGCGCACGTGCGCGGGGATGTCGCCCGCCTTCAGCTTGCCCAGCAGCATGTGGATCAGCACACCGTCGGCTTTGACCGCGTCGCGCGCCATCTTGCACAGCTCCTCGTGGGCGCGGTGCATGGGGTTGCGGGTCTGGAAGGCCACCACGGTGTTCCAGCCGCGCTCGGCCATCTCGTTGCGGATCTCGACCGCGGTGCGGAAGGTGTCCGGGAAGTCCTGCTGGAAATAGCTGAAGTTCAGCACCTCGATCGGGCCGCTGATCGCCACCCGGCCCAGGCTGGTGAACGTGGCCACGCCCGGGTGCTTCGGATCCAGCGTGCGGAAGATCTTCTCCGCCATCTGGTTTATCTCGGCCTCCGAGAACTCCTCGATGGCCTCCACCGTCTGGATGGCGAGCACCGGGTTGCCCTCGACGTTCGGGTCGCGCAGCGCGATACGCGTGGCGCCACGGACGGCGGCGGCATCGGTCGTGAGGTTCAGCACCGGCACCGGCCAGAACAGGCCCGCCGTGGTGTGCAGCTTCGCGGCCACGCTCAGCGCATCGGCCTTGTTCATGTAGCCCTTCAGCGGGTTGAAGTAGCCCGCGCCCAGCATCACCGCGTTGGCCGCCGCGGCGGAATTCAGCAGCAGCGAGGGCAGCGACTCGGCTTCCTTCATGAGCGCGTGGTGGCGCTCGGTGTCGTAGACGAAGCGCGGATCGAGGGCGTCCGAACCGTGGGGTTTGATCATCGTGTCGTTACTCCGTGGTCAGGCCGAAAGGATGCCGCGCTTCTCGAGCTCGTGCAGGATCATGTCGACTTCCTGCTGCAGGGTCATGCGGTCGGTATGCAGGTGGATCTCGGGGGCCTCGGGCGCCTCGTAGGGATCGTCGATGCCGGTGAAGTTCTTGATCTCGCCGGCGCGGGCCTTCTTGTACAGGCCCTTGGGGTCGCGCTTCTCGGCTTCGGCCAGCGCGCAGTCCACGTGCACCTCGATGAACGGCATGTCCGAGGCCGCGTGCAGCTGGCGCACGATGTCGCGGTCCGAGCGGTAGGGGCTGATGAAGCTGGTCAGCACGATCACGCCGCAGTCCACGAACAGCTTCGCCACCTCGCCGATACGGCGGATGTTTTCCTTGCGATCATCGGCGCTGAAGCCCAGGTTCTTGTTGATGCCGAGGCGGATGTTGTCGCCGTCGAGGCGGTAGGCCAGCTTGCCGCGCAGGTACAGCGCCTCCTCCAGCGCCACGGCGACCGTGCTCTTGCCGCTGCCCGAGAGGCCGGTGAACCACAGGGTCGCACCCTGCTGGCCGAGCAGCTTGTGGCGGTGCTCGCGCTGGATCTCGCCTTCGTGCCAATGGACGTTGGTGGCCTTCTGCTCAGTCATGTGCTGTGTTCCCTATCCGTTGTTGTCGATCGCTGATGTGCGCCCCACCGCTCGCATCACGGGCACGAGCGCCAGGAAAATCCAGGAGCTTCAATCCGTTGCGGCGTGTCGGGCATCCTGGCCACGGCGCGGTGGCCGGCCCCTGCATGCGGCCGGGTCACCCCGGCCGGCGCGAAAGGATATAACGCTCGCGGTATTCACGGAAGGTGTTCTTCAGGCCTTCCTCCGTGAACCCGTATTCTTCCAGAGTGTACTGGTGCGTCGGCCGCGCCTCGCGGCGGTTCATGTCGCGCCAGCGCTCCATCTCGGCGCGCGCCTCCGGCGTCAGGTCCACGCCCACGAAGTCGTACAGGCGCTGGATCTCCTCGAGCGGCCGGCTCACGGTGTCCTCGTACCACATGTCGAGGTAGCGGTCGTCGTGGCCGGCATCGCGAAAGCGCAGCGTGGCCGTCATTCCGGTGGCCCACTTGTCGCACCAATGCCTGGCGATCGCCACCTTGTCGGCGGCATCGGACAGCGGATGTATCAGCGCGTACATCATGCTGCCGTAGGACGGCATCAGCTGCAGCGGGTCGCGGTGCGTCTGCAGCACCTTCACGTCGGGGAAGGTCTCGAACAGCACCGCGGGAAAATGGATGTGGTGCGGTGCCTTCAGCACCCAGCGCTCAGCCTCGAGGCCGCGCTGCTTCTTCTGCCACTGCAGGAACTGCAGCAGCCGCTTGAGGTAGCGGTAACCCGGTCGCTGGTCCTGCTGCTCCAGCCACAGGCCGAACTGCGGCAGGTGCGCGAAGGACTCCGGCACCGTACTGAAGAAGGATTGCTCCAGCAGCATGATGTCCTCGTCCGGCCCGCGCGCGTCCATCGGGTGGATCGAGGCAAGATCCGGCGAGGTCTCGAGCAGCGCGCGCACCTCGGCCTCGGCCACCGCGATGCGCGGATCGATGCCGGCCGAAAAATCCGTGCCGGGCAGCGGCGCCGGGTTGCGCACCTCGTACCACAAGGGCGCGTACATGCGGTGATCGGAGGCGATGGTGCGGTGCATCATCGTGGTGCCGGTGCGCGGCAGACCCACGATGGCCAGCGGCGCGGCGATCTCCTCCTCGAGGATCTCGGGGTGGCGGCGAAACCAGTCCTCGACGCGCAGCCGCGTGACCAGCACGTTGCCGATGCGCTCGGCGAAGTACGCGCGTCCGGCGTCGTTGAGCCGGGCTTCGCCGTTCAACGCCTCGAACAGGCGCCGCATCGGTTCGCGGAAACTGGGATCGCCGAAATCGTCCAGGCCGGTCTCTCGCCGCGCCGCTTCCAGCAACGCATCGCCGCTCAGCTTGTCCACTGCCACTCCCGTTACCCCTGCAGGTCCTTGAGCTTCACCACCCGCGTCGTCGGGTGCACGAACTCCTTCGCGCCGATCCAGCGAAAGCACAGCGTGCCGAGACGATGCCCCGCGGTATCCAGCCAGTTGTCGACGCCCGGATCGCGGTGCGCCAGCACCATCGTGACGCCACCGTCCGTGCGGTATTTCGCCGTGTGCTTGTTCAGGTGGATGCGGTGGTAACGGTAGTCCAGCGACTCCATCCAGTAGTTGTCGGTCTGCAGGTTCCAGGCGTGACACTCCGGGATGCGCTCGACCTCGATCACCAGCGCCTCGTCCTCGGCCAGCTCGAAGTAACCGTGGTAGTAGAAAATGTTCGGGTCACCGCCCACCGAGTGGCAGAGCTGCTGGTCCGCGGGCGGCAGCTCGTTCGGCTTCGGGCGGTACGAGGCGGCCCAGTCGGCAAACAGACGCGCGGTGTTGTCGATGAACGCGGCCGCGGTGGCCAGGTTCCGGTCGAAGGTCCCGGCCGTCAGCGGATCCGGCGTGGCGCCCAGGTCGGCGCGCTCGATCGTGAGCTCGGCCGGGGTCTCGCTGTCGCGGTCCATGAATGTCTGGCGGATCAGCAGCGACTGCGAGTCGGCGTCCATCGGCAGCCAGTTGCCCGGCTTGGGCGTCGCGCTCAGGATGACCTCGAAGCTGCCGTCCGCCGCCACCTGCAGGTCCTTGTCGTCGAGGAATCCCGTCTCGATCTGCTTGAAGTTCTCCGCGTAACTGCCCTTGCTGGTCACCATGCTGAGGTAGTACACGCTGCCGCGCTTGCCGCGGATGCGGTAGTCGTGGCGACCGTCCACCACCGCCTTCTCGTAGATGTTGTCGGGATTGTCGGCGCCGATCTTGATGGTCTCGTGCGAGGGCCGGTAGAGCACCGGGAAGGCCGGGTCGTTGAACTCCACGTACCACTCGAGCCCCGCGCGGGCGAGCCGGCTCAGGTAACGGTAGCCTTCGGCGCGGGTGAAGGGGTCGGACGGGGCGTCGGCGCGCTGGATCTGCTCGCCGGCACGCTTCAGCGCATCACAGAACTCGGCCCAGCTGCGGCCGCTGCTCACGCGGTCTTCGGCTTCACTCATGGCAGGATCTCCTGTTCGGGTGCGCCATGATGCGCACCCGGCAGGCGTATCGCATCATCCGGATGAATTAGCTGGCGCGGCTTGCGGCCTCCGGGGCCGTGACACTCCCAAGGCACGCGGGCCGGGTGGTGAACGTGTCACGACGGGCTCTCAGCCGCCGGCCATCTTCGTCAGTTGCTCGGCCAGCGTGTTGAAATCCCAGTAGGCTCTGAGCGAGGTGATCTTGCCGGCGTCGTTGGCGGTGTAGACCGCCACGCAGTCGGTCTTGATCTCGGTGC
The DNA here is from genome assembly GCA_016718385.1 of Gammaproteobacteria bacterium. Lineage (GTDB taxonomy): Bacteria > Pseudomonadota > Gammaproteobacteria > Pseudomonadales > UBA5518 > UBA5518. The sequence continues at coordinate 21,108 of JADKDK010000001.1, read as the reverse complement.
CGTCGGGCAGGCGGTTGGACAGCGTCACCACGTTGGCGCAGGAATCCCCTGCCGGGTGTGACTCGCGGATCTGGAAGCTCGCGATCCCGTTGGGCATGGCCATGTCCCAGAAGGCCTCGATCGCCTTCTTGCCGTGGTGCCCGAGACCCGTGGGGTCGAGCGGCGAGACACCCACCGGGTCCTGCACGATCGCGTCGTCCGCGAACAGGTCCAGCCACGCCTGCTTGTTGCCCTCGACCACGTATTTCCCCGACTTGCGGCTCGCTTCCTGGGCCAGGTAACAGTTCGCCATTGATGCATCTCCTGTCGTTTGTTCGTGGGTTCGGCTTCAGCCGAACGGGGACCGGGCGGCGCATTGTTCGGCGTAGGTCCGAATTTATTCGGACATCTGTCCGGCTGAAGCCGAACCTACGCGGCGTGCGACACCGGTTCGGGCTGGCTGCCGCGCACCAGGCGCCCGGGCATCGCGCCGGTCGGGGCGCCGTTCTCGTAGACCGGCTCGCCGCTGACGATCGTGGCCACGTAACCCTCCGCCGTCTGGAACACCCGCCGCCCGCCGGCCGGCAGATCATAGACCACCTCGGGGGTGTGCAGGCGCAGCGTGTCGAAATCGATGATGTTGATGTCCGCCTTCAGGCCGGGCTTCAACGCGCCGCGGTCCAGCAGGCCCACCGAGCGCGCGGTCTTCTGCGTCTGCAGGTGCACCGCCCGTTCCAGCGCCAGGCGCTCGCCGCGCTCGCGATCGCGCACGAAGTACGACAACATGAAGGTGGGCATGCTCGCGTCGCACAGCACGCCGCAATGCGCGCCGGCGTCCGAGAGGCTCAGGATCGCGCTCGGATCCTGCAGCATCGCCAGCTGGCGGCTGAGGTCGTGCGTCTGGTAGCCGAAGACCGGGAAATAGAACATGCGCTTGCCGTCGTTCTCGAGCAGGCGGTCGTAGGCGAGCTCGGCCGGACTCACGCCGAGGCGCGCGGCCTGCGCCGCGATGCTGTCCTCGGCGCGCGGCTCGTAGGAGGGATCGTCCTCGAGCGGGTACATGTTGTCGAACTCCACCGCGAGCCGGTCGGCGATGGGATGGCCGAGCACGGGCGGCGTCTCGGCGAGGATAGCGGCCCGCACGGTGGGATCGCGCAGTTTCGCCAGCCGCTCGGCGGCCGGCAGCGTGGCGAGCGGCTGGAAGTTCTGGTGGAACATGAACGGGTGCGCGGTGCCGTCGACGGCCATCAGGATGGTCACCGGGCGCGCGCCCACGTGCGGCACCAGCTGTGCGCCCTCGGCATTGGCCTGGCGCACGTACTCGAGCTGGCGCTGCACGCGCTCCCACTCCTCGTCGGCGCGGTAGAACAGCACGAAACCGACCGGGCGGCCCGTGCTGATCGACAGCCGCTTCATCCAGTCCATTTCCTTCTCCCACTCGTCCCAGTCGGACACGAGCTGGTAGACGCCCTTGCCGGTCTCGCCCAGCACCTTGCCGATGCCGAGCAGTTCCGCCTCGTCGGCATAGGTGCCCGGCATCACCTCGCCGTCGCGGGTGCGGTGCAGCTGGGTGCGCGAGGTGCTGAAGCCGATCGCGCCGGCCTCGAGGCCTTCGCGCACGATCGCGGCCATGCGCGCGATGTCCTCGGGCGTGGCCGGCTCGTTGCGCGCGCCGCGCTCGCCCATCACGTAGGTGCGCACGGCACAGTGCGCGACCTGCGCGGCGACGTCGATCGCGTGCGGCATGCGCTCCAGGGTATCGAGGTACTGCGGGAAGCTCTCCCAGCTCCAGGAGATGCCTTCGTGCAACGCCGTACCGGGAATATCCTCCACGTCCTCCATCACGGCGATCAGCGCATCGTGCGCCTCGGCCGTGGGCTGGCAGGGCGCGAAACCCACGCCGCAGTTACCCATCACCACCGTGGTCACGCCGTGGTTGGACGCGGGCATCAGCAGGGAATCCCAGGTGGCCTGCCCGTCGAGGTGCGTATGCACATCGACCCAGCCGGGCGTGACCAGCTTGCCGGCGGCATCGATCTCGCGCCGGCCCCGAGCGGCGACGCGGCCGACGCAGGCGATGCGTCCGCCCTGCACCGCGACATCGCCCGTGAACGCCGCCGCCCCCGTGCCATCGACGATGCGGCCGTTGCGGATCACCAGATCGTATTCCATGTTCCCGTCCTTCGTTTTGCGTGTGGGTCGGCATTCATGCCGACTGGTGCCTGCCGGGACGCGGCGGCTTCGGCTGCGCCGAATCCTTGTCGGGCTGAAGCCCGACCTACAGCCCGATCAGCAAGGTGGCCGAGTCTATCCCAGGGCGGGGGGCGGGGAAATTAAGCTTTGTTAAACGCAAACGGGCGTGGATCTCTCCACGCCCGTTGCGGTACGGAACGACGATGCGGAAATCAGAAGTTGTAGCTGACTTCCATGCCGTAGGTCCGCGGCGCGCCGAAGTAGCTCGCCGTCCAGATCAGGAACGGGATCGTGCTGATCCGGTAGTCCTCGTCCGTGAGGTTCTTGCCCCAGGCCGCGAGTTCCAGGCTGCCGTTGCCGAGCGGCAGCTCGGTGAGCGACAGGCGACCGTTCAGCAGCGCGTAGTCGTCCAGCTGGGAATGCAGGTTCTGCGCCGGTTCGGGATAGAGCACGCGGTCGTCCGTGTAGCTCCAGTCCAGGCGACCGATCAGGTTGCCGCCGAGCACGCCGGCCATCGTGTACTGCACACCGGCCGTGAGGGTGTTCTCGGGCGCATACGGAAAGTCGCGATCGTCCGCCACGTCCACGCCGCCGTCCAGGTACTCGTCGTATTCCGGATCGAGGTAACCCCAGCTGAAGTTCAGCATCAGGTCGTCGACCGGCTCGGCGAGTACCTCGAGCTCGAAGCCCCGGACGGTTGCCTGCCCCGCGTTGTCGACCACGGAGGCCGCCGATCCGTCGGCGAGGAACACGGCAATCTGCATATCGTCGACCTGGTTCTCGAAGGCCGCGGCATTGACCTGAACGCGGTTGTCCAGCCAGCGCGACTTCAGGCCCAGCTCGAAGGATGCCACTTCCTCCGGGTCATAGGCACGCTGGAAGGATTCCAGCGTTGCCGCTTCCCCGTTGAAACCGCCCGACTTCCAGCCCTCGGCGTAGCGCGCGTAGATGGCGGCCTCCTCGGTGAGATCCCAGCTCAGCGTCACCGTCGGCGCGAAGTTGTTCCAGTTCTCGTCGGCCTCGCCCGCGAAGGCCCAGTCCGGCTGCACCTGCAGGTTGGCGTCCGTGACTATCGGGTGCGAGATGTACTGGTCCTTCTCTTCCTCGGTGTAGCGCGCGCCCAGCGTGACGGTCAGGCGGTCCTGCAGCGCTGCCGCGCCGGGTTTCCAGTCCAGCTGGCCGAACACGGCATTCGACTCGCTGTCGAGCCCATAGGCGTTGGGGGCGGTCGGCGCGCCGAAGACGCCGAAGAAGGTGATCGGGTTGGTGACGTCGGCGGTTTCGTCGAAGTAGTAGTAGCCGAGCACGTAGTTCACGCGCTCGGTCGATCCGACGATCTGCAGTTCCTGCGAAGTCTGCTCGTAGTCGATGCCGCGGCCCGAGTGGAAGGCGTCGATCGGCGAGCCGTCGATGTCGAGCAGGTCGTCCCAGTCCATCTCGCGATAGGCCGTGATCGATTTCAGCTGCACGTTGCCCAGGGCCCCCATGTCGCCAAAGTCATAGCCCAGATGCAACGCGTGGCCCTCGATGTCCGATTCCTCGTAGACGTCGATGTTGCCGCTCAGCTTGTCGGCACGCTCGTCCTCGGACACCACGTAGGGGAGCAGGAAGGGCACCACGCCGGCCTCGGCATGCGTGAGGTGCGGTGCCTGCGGGGTGTTCTGCTTGTCGCTGAAGTCGTAGGTGTAACGCGCCTCGAACTCCTCGGTGACATCCAGCTGCAGCGCCACGCGGCCGGCGTCGGAATCCAGGCCGTCCCATTCGTCGGTAATCGCCGGGGCCGCGAGCGGGCTGCCCACGGGGTCGGCGACGCCGCGCGTGAAGCCGTCACGCTCCTCGTGCTGCAGCGTGATGTTGGCGCTGAGCTGGCCCAGGCCTTCCCCCACGGTGCCTATCGCCGGGGTGTCGAGGCTGCCGCGCATCTGCCAGTAGCCCTCGTTGCCGATGCCGCCCTTCACCTCGCCCATCAGCTCGCCGGAAGGCTTGCGGGTGATCAGGTTCACGGCGCCGCCCACGGTGTTCTTGCCGTACAGGGAGCCCTGCGGACCGCGCAGCACCTCGACGCGCTCCAGGTCCGCCACGTCGAAGATGCCTCCGAGCACCTTGCCGATGAACACGCCGTCCACGTACATGCCCACGGTCGGCTCCCAGGTGGGTGCCGGGTTGGTCGTGACGGCGCCGCGGATCGCCACGGTGGCACCGGTGGTGCTGCTCGGCGACGCCGCGAACTGCACGTTGGGCACCAGGCCGTTCAGGTCCTGCACGTCGGTGATGCGCTGCTGCCGGAGCGCATCCCTGCCGAAGGCCGAGATCGCGATAGGGGCCTGTTGCAGCGACTGCTCGCGCTTTTGCGCGGTTACCACCATTTCTTCCAGCCCGCCGGTCTGGGCCTGGGCCTGGACGCCGGCAACGAGCAGCGCGGCGAGGCCTATCACCTGCGAAATTGTTTTCTTGCGCATTTGCATCATCTATTCCCCTGAATTGAAAAACGTAACGAGCCACCCGTGGCGGAGCAGGGTTTGGCCGGCCGGAGTCTAGGCAGGCAAGGGCTGCCGGCATCCCTCAAACGAAGTATTGGGGCGCCGGGTGCGCAAAAGTTACGCGAATCGATCCGCGCCACGCTGACCCGGGCCCTGGGCACCAAGCACCCACCGGACATGCGTTTTCCCTAATGCATGCCGCCAATAATGCGCCCTGCACAATCCGGCCTTGCCGCCGCGGCCTTCGCCGGACGAACATGGCAGGCCACACCGCCCGACGGGAATGTACGCATGAGCCTCGAGATGCTGCTCGCCGAACGAGAAATCTACCGCGCCCTGGTGCGCTTCGCCCGCGCCATGGACCAGCGCGACTGGCACGCGCTGGAGGCGATCGTGCGCCCCGACGCCACGGCCGACCTGGGCCTGGGCACGGTGCATGGACGCGAGGCGATCGTGGGCGTGATGCGCTCCTTCCTCGACGACTGCGGCCCGACGCAACACCTGCTGGGCAACGTGACGATCGACATCGACGGCGATATCGCGCAGAGCAGTTGCTACGTGAGCGACATGCACAAGGGCACCGGCGACAAGGCCGCGCTCACCTTCTCGACGCTCGGCGAATACCACGACAGGTGGCAGCGCGAGGGCGACGCGTGGCGCATGACGCACCGCACCAAGTTGAACCGCGCCCATATCGGCGACATCGGCGTGCTCGGGCCGGGACCGAAGCGCTCGTGAGCCCGGTTGCTCCACTCGCGCCGCACCCATGACTGTCGCGCAGCCCTTAAACTGCGACGAGGCGGCACCGGAGTTCCGACCGGCGCGGGGGCTCGGCAACGCGCACCTGCAGTCCTTCCTCGCGAGCACGGGTCCGCGCCGTGCGCTGACCTCGCGCCGGGCACACGCGCTGCGGGCCGCCGCGCGCGAGGAACTCCTCGACTGCGGCGAGGGCATCCGCCTGCACGGCGTGTATTCCCCCCATCCGCGCGCCGAGCGCGGCCTCGCGATACTGATCCACGGCTGGCACGGCACCGCGGACTCCGCGTACCTGCTGAGCGCCGCGACGTACCTGTTCGGGCGCGGCTTCTCGGTGTTCCGCCTGCACCTGCGCGATCACGGTCCGAGCCATCACCTGAACCGCGAGCTGTTCAACTCCGCGCGCCTGCCCGAGGTCGTCGCCGCGGTACGGCGCATCACCGCGCTGCACCCGCACGGGCGCACGTTCCTCGGGGGTTTCTCGCTGGGCGGCAATTTCGCTCTGCGCGTCGCGCTCGCCGCGCCCGCCGCCGGCATCGCGCTCGATCGCGTGGTCGCCGTGTGCCCCGTGCTCGATCCGGCGCGCACCATGGAAGCGCTCGAGCGCAGCCCGGTCTACCACGAGTACTTCAGGCGCAAGTGGCGCCACGCCCTGCTGCAGAAGCTGCTGCACTTCCCCGACCACGGCTACGGCGAGGAACTGCGACAGCTGCGCTCGCTGGGCGCGATGAACCAGTTCTTCGTGCCGCGCTACACCGGTTTCGCCGACACGCCGAGCTACCTCGACGCCTACGCGATCACCGGCGAGCGGCTGGCGGGCCTCACAATGCCCAGCCACATCATCACCAGCCGCGACGATCCGGTGATTCCCGCTGCCGATCTCGCGCGCCTCGCGCGTCCGCCCGCGCTCACGATCGAGCTGACCGAACGCGGCGGGCACTGTGGCTTCATCATGGACTGGCGCCTGCACAGCTGGATCGACGGGCGCCTCGATCAACTGTTCCATCCCGGGAGACTGCCGTGAAATTCCTCAAACGCGCCCTGCTGCTCGTCGCGATCCTGGCCGGCGGCCTCGCACTGGCATGGAAGCTGGCTGAACCGTCGCCCTTGCCGGCCGGCAGCGCCGGCGCCGCCTTGCTGGCGCAACCGCCATGGGGCGTGGGCATGCGGGAATTCGAACTGGTGGACAGCAACCGCCCGACAGACGCCAACGGCGATTTTCCCGGCGCACCCGAACGCAGGCTGCGCGCGCGCGCGTGGTATCCGCTGGACACGGACGGGCGCAGCATGCCGGCGCACGCATTTCCGCTGATCATTTACAGCCACGGCTTCTTCAGCAGCAGCGCCGAGCCCGCCTATCTCGCCAGGCACCTCGCCAGCCATGGCTACGTCGTCGTCGCAGCCGATTTCCCGCTCACCACGATGAAGGCGCCGGGCGGAGCGAACGTCTTCGACGTGGTCAACCAGCCGGGCGACGTGAGCTTCCTCATCGACACGCTGCTGGCGTGGAACGGCGATCCCGAGAACGACTTTCACCAACGCATCGACGCGGCACGCATCGGTATCGCGGGCACATCGCTCGGCGGCATGACGACCGAACTCACCGCCTACCATCCGCGCCTGCGCGACCCGCGCGTGAAGGCGGCCGTATCGATCGCCGGCCCGCTGCAGTTGTTCGGCCGCGCGTTCTTCGCCGAATCAACGCTGCCGTTCATGATGGTCGCGGGCGACATCGACGCGATGGTGCCCTACGAGCAGAATGCGCGCCCCGTGCTCGAACGGGTGAACAACGCCTGGCTGGTGAGCCTCGCGGGCGCCTCCCACACGGGCTTTGCCGACCAGGGCTCGGTGTTTCGCTGGATGGCCAACCCCGACAGCGTCGGCTGTTTCTTCATCCGCGATAAAACGCCACAGTCGAACAGTGATACCGGTTTCTACGACCGCATCGGCAGCGTCGAGGAAGGCGTGCTGCGCAACATGGAAGACCGCCTGTGCCGCATGGATCCGCTGCCCGAAGCGATGTCCCCGTTGCTGCAGCAGCGCATCACGATGCTGGCGGTGCGCAGCTTCTTCGAGAGCGTCTTCAATCCCGATGCCGCGCAGCAGTCGCGCTACCGCGACTACCTGCAGGCCGGCCTGGCGCGCGATTTTCCCGCGGTCACCGTCGAGCGCTCGACCCCGTAGGTCCGGATTCATCCGGACAACTGTCTCCTGCGGCGCGATGTCCGGATGAATCCGGACCTACGGGAGTTCGGTGGCGAGGAAATCGCGCGTGCGCGCCACCGCGCCATCATCCAGCGCGATGATCGTGGCGTCGAAATCGGTGACGCCCGCATCGCGCAGGCGCGCGAGCTGCGCGCGCAGCGCGGCCTCGTCACCCACCATCGCGATATCACCCGGCGCCGCGGCGCCTTCGCGATCGAGCATCGCGCGGTAGGACGGGAGCATGCCGTAGATCGCGAGCGATTCGGAGATCTTCCTGCGCGCCCCGTCCGCGTCGGCGGTGAGCACGATCGGCATGCCCGCCACCACGCGCGGCGCGGGGCGCCCGGCCGTCGCCGCGGCGCGATTCAACGTCGGCACGATGTGCTGCGCCAGCGTGCGCGGCCCGGTCATCCAGGTGATGGTGCCGTCGGCCAGTTCGCCGGCGATCCCGAGCATGACCGGACCGAGCGCGGCCACCAGCACCGGCACGGCCGCGGCGCCGGGCACCGTGAGGCGCATGTTCACGGTATAACGCTCGCCCTTGTGCTGCAGCTGCTCGCCGCGCAGCGCCGGCAGCAGCACCTCGAGGTACTCGCGCATATGCGCCGCCGGATGCGCGTAGGGAATGCCGTACATGTCCTCGATCAGCATCTTGTGCGAGAGCCCGATGCCGAGCTCGAAACGCCCGCCGCTGGCGGCAGCGACCGTCAGCGCCTGCTGCGCCATCGCCACCGGGTGACGCGGAAACGTGGGCACCACGGCGGTGCCCATGCGGATGCGCGTCGTCTGCGCGCCGCTGAGCGCCAGCGCCGTCATCGCATCCACGCCCATCGTGTGCGCCAGCCACACGTGGGCGAAGCCCATCGCCTCGGCCTGCTGCGTGAACGCGAGGATCCCCGGCAGGTCGTCGCCGATTGCGCGCGAGGCGCCCATCATCAGTCCGATGCGCATAACGTGTGCTCCTGTGGGTGTTTGCAAGCTCAGAACGCGTAGCTGGCCGAGAGGTTCAGGTACTGCGCCTCGGCGTCGTTGTCGGCGTAGCGGTACGACAGCCCGAGACGCAGGCCGCTGCGCCAGCCGGCATCCACGCCGAGCACCGCGCGCAGGCCCCCGTCGTCGATGTCGTAACCGGGCATGCGGAACCACACGCCGTCGGCCACGCGCTTCACGACGGCGCGCACCTCGTCGCTGCGATCCTCGAATTCCTCCACCCACGCCACGTCTCCGCGAAACTCGAGGTCTGCCGCCCCGATCCGGAGCGGATAGCTCGCGAACACGCCGGCGCTGCCCGTGACGGAGTCGCGTGCCAGATCGCCGAAGGCCATCGCGGTACTGTTCACGGATTTTTCCTTGTAGCCGTCGACCTCGATGTCGAGGTAATCGGCCGCGAGGAACGGGCCGAAGCGCCACACCGACTCCTCGCCCATCATGTTCACGCCGATCGTGCCCGAAACGCCCAGCACGTCGGCCCGGGTGTCGCCGGATTCGCGGCGCAACTGCCACGTGCCCACCTCGAACACGCGCTCGATATCGTCCAGATCCGTCTCGCCGGCGCTCAGCACCGCGTCTGCGAACCAGCCCTCGCAGCGATAGCCCGCGAACAGCGAACCCATCAGCCCCGAGCTTTCGAAGCTGCTGTCGCCGATATCGGCATCGCCTTGCTGCGAGCCGAGTGCGCCGCCGGCAAACCAGCCGCCGCCGAGGCCGAGGCTGCCGCCGATCGTGAGGTCGGCCGCGTCCGAGCTCGCCTCGGGCGTGGCCCGCGTATCGGCCGTGTCGAGGCGGCGCCCCTGCACTGCCGCGAACAGCTGCGGTTCGAAGGCGCGACCGCCCCAGCGGTTCTGCGCCAGCTGATCCTGCACCGTGTTGAGGTAGCCGCGTGCGTCGGCAAGCACCGCCTCGGGCAGCAGCGCCACGAAGCCGGGTGCGCGCAGCACCGACTCGGTGTAGTCGGCGAAGATGCGCGCCAGTGCCTGCGTGGGGTGCAGGCCGTCGTTGGTGATGAAATCATCGGGATTCCCGCCACTCGATTTGCCCAGCCCCGGCGCCTCGGTGCAGTCGATGCCGGTCAGCGACCATTCGCTGGCCGAATAGCAGTAGCGGCTCTGGTCGATGCCGGCATTGAAGCCGAAGGCCGCGGGCATGGCGAGCACCTCCCGAAACAGCGTGTCGAAGTCGCCCACCACGATGTTGCCGCCCACGCCGGGGAGTCCCTCGGCCATCAGGGCGTTGTAGGTGGCGGCACCGATGCCGCGCGCCTCGGCCTTGGCGGTGCGGCTGCCGTCGGGGTTGAGGTTGGTGCTTTCGGGGAGCAGGCCCACTGGCGCAAAGGTGGGGACCACGATGGTGCGCGCTCCGGCGCCGACCAGCTGGCGGATGATCTCCAGCGTGTTCGCGGCACCCACGGTGGCGGTGGCGGTCGGGTCTTCGACCGGGGAATCACGCACGTCGTTGCCGGCCGGGTTGATCACGAACAGCGTGTTCGGGCCGATCTTCAGCGAACCCGCCTGCAGCCGCTCCAGGAATCCCGCGCTGCTGGCGGTGAGATCCGCCGCCACCAGCGCGTCGGTCGGGTGCGCAACGCGCGAGGTGCCGGTCACCGCCTCGAGCAGCTCCGCCGAACGCGCGGTGACGAAGGCGAAATCGATATTGTCGGTGTCCGGGATATCGCTGCGGGCCCCCGGGTACAACAGCGGAGTCGAGGGCACCAGCGGACCGGTGCCTATATCGTCCGCGAGCATCTCGACCCACACCTGCCCGCGCCGGCCGGTGGCCGGATCGATGTTGGTCACGCGCAAGCCGGTGCTGCCGTCCAGCCCCGCGCCCGGCGCAGCCACCAGCGACGGAAACGCCTCCGCGACGAAATCGTAATCGGGGAACTGGCCGACGTCCTCGTAACTCGCGCCGAACACGATCAGCTGGTCGAAGGGCAGCTCGGCGTACGCCGGCAGCGCCAGCAGGCCCATGCCGGCAATGATCGCCCGTCGGAGAATCGTGGTCCTGTTCATGTTGCGTTCACTCCTGTGCAGGCCCCGGAAGCGCTGCTAGAGCGCCCGCCGCCGCCACCATAACCGATGTCACGACACCGAAACGTGTCGCGCATCAACGCAACGGGCCGCTCAGAAGCGGTAAGCCGCCGACAGATTCAGGGCGCGCGTCTCGACGTCGTTGTCGGCATAACGGTACGACAGCCCGAGATGCATGCCGCCCGGCCAGCTCGCGTTCGCGCCCAGCGTCGCCCGCCAGCCGTCGTCGTCGATCGCGTAGCCGGGCATGCGGAACCACGGCCCCGTATCCAGCGACTTCACCACCGCCCGCACATCGTCTGGCTCGTCCTCGAATTCCCCGGCATAGGCGAGGTCCGCCGCGAGCTCCACGTCGGCCGCGCCGAGGCGCAATGGATAGCTGGCGAACACGCCCGCGCTGCCCAGCAGCGAATCGCGTTCCATGTCGTCGAAACGCATCGTCGAGGATCTCAGCCCGCGCTCGGCATAGGCATCGACATCGATCTCCAGCGCATCGAGCGTCACGAAGGGACCGGCACGCCAGGCCGACGCCGCGCCGAGCAGGTTCACGCCCAGCGTGGCCTGCAGCCCGAGCATGTCCGCATCGGTGTCACCCGACTCGCGCCGCCGCTGCACGCTGCCAACATCGAACGCGCGCTCGATGTCGTCGAGCTCGCTGCGTCCGGCGCTCAGCACCGCATCGGCGAACCAGGCGCCACAGCGGTAGCCGGCGAACAGCGAGCCGGTGAGGCCGGCGCTGTCGAAGCCGCCAACATCGACGTCGGTCTCGCCCTGCTGCGAGCCCAGCGCCGCGCCGAGCAACCAGCGCTCGCCCACGCCCGCGCTGGCGCCGAGGGTGAGGTCCACCGCATCCGAGCTCGCCGCCGGCGTGGACCACGCATCCGCGATGTCGATGTCGCGCCCCTGTACCGCGACGAACAGTTGCGCGGCCTGCGCGCCTTGCGTCCAGCGGTTCTGCACGAGGTGCTCCTCTACGGTGCGCAGGTAACCGCGCGTGTCGGCGAGCACCGCCTCGGGCAGCAGCGCGGCCAGGCCAGGCGCGCGGATCACGGACTCCATCAGGTCGGCGGCGGCGCGTGCCGCGGCCTGCGTGGGATGCAGCCCGTCCTGGAACACGAACTGGTCCGGATCGCCGCCACTCGCCTTGCCGCGTCCCGCGGGCTCCACGCAGTCGATACCGCCGGCCTCGCCCGCGCTGAAGCAGACCCGCGCCTGGTCGAGATCCGCGGGATAGCCGAAGCCGACCGGATCGGCCAGCACCTCGTCGAACAGGCGCAGCACGTCGACGCGGATGAAGTTGCCGTCGATCGCGTTCAACCGCTCTGCGAAGGCCGCGTTATAGGCGATGGCCGCTGCGGTACGATCGGCCGCCAGCTGTGTGCGGCCGTCGGCGCTCAGGTTGACGGCCTCGGAGAAATTGCCCAGCTTCGGCAGCGTCGGCAGCACGATGTAGCGCGCGCCGGCATCCACCAGCGCCTCAGCGATCGCGGCGCTGACATCGGCGGTCTGCTCAGGGTCATCGACATCGCGGATATCGTTTCCCGCAATCAGCGCGTAGTAGAGCGTGTCCGGTCCCACGGCGAGCGCCCCGGAGGCCACGCGCGCCAGGAAACCAGGCTGTTCGACGCGAAAGCCCCCGGCGGAAACCACCGAGTTGCCGACGACCGAGGCGAGGACCTCCTCCGAGCGGTAACCGCCGACCGCGAAATTGAGGTTGTCCGTGGCCACCGTATCGGTGCGCGCACCGAACACCAGCAGCGGCGTCGAGGGATTCATGCGCCCGAGGCCGAGGTCGAGCGCCAGCCATTCCGGCATCGAGAGGCCGCGCAGGCCCGTTGCCGGGTCGATATTGGTGAAGCGCAGCCCCGTGGTGCCACCCAGCTCGAGGTCGGGAAACTGCCCGGAATCGTCGTAGCTGGCACCGAAGGCGACGAACTGGCCGAATGGCACCCCGGCCGAAGCGGCTCCGCTGGCCAGCGACGCCGCGGCGATCGCCGCCCTTATGAGTCCCCGCATATCGAGCTCCCCGTGTGCGTGATGCATGTACCCGCGGCGCGACGCAGATCTCGACCCCGGTGCGCGCGCGGATGAGCCCCATCATAGCCCCTGGCAAAACGCCGCCTCAACGCGCGCTGCACGGCCCGCGATGGCTGATGTACCATTCGCCGCTGTCCTGGAAGAGCATCGATGCGCCCGACAATAGCCTGCACTCTCGCCTCGTTCCTGTTCGCACCGCGCACATTCGCCGCAGCGCCCCAGGGCATAGACCAGCACATCGCGCAGGGCTTCAAGCCCTTTGCCGACGCGGTATCGGGCTTCGTGTTCGCGGCGATCCCGTTCGGCGATCACGCGGTGCCGTGGATCCTGTTCTGGCTGATCGTGGCGGGCATCTTCTGCACGTTGTACTTCCGCTTCATCAACCTGCGCGGCATGGCACAGGGCATGCGGATCATCCGCGGCGACTACGACGCGCCGCACCACCACGGCGACACCAGCCATTTCCAGGCGCTGGCGACCGCGCTCTCGGGCACCGTGGGCCTGGGCAACATCGCGGGTGTTGCGGTCGCGGTGACCGTCGGCGGACCGGGGGCCGCGTTCTGGATGATCGTGGCCGCGCTGCTCGGCATGGCCACCAAGTTCTGCGAATGCACGCTGGCCGTGAAGTTCCGCCACCGCCGCCCGGACGGCACGGTCTCCGGCGGCCCGATGTACTACCTCAGGCAGGGCATCGCGCTCGAATACCCGCGGCTCGCGCCGCTGGGCAGGGCGCTGGGCTTCAGCTTCGCGGTGTTCTGCCTGTTCGGTACCATCGGCTCGGGCAATTTCTTCCAGGTCAACCAGGCCTACCAGCAATTGCTGCTGATCACCGGCGCCGAGCAGAGCCTGCTGGCCGGCCGCGCCTGGCTGTTCGGCGCCGGGATGGCCGTGGCGACCGGCATCGTGGTGCTGGGCGGCATCAGGCGCATCGCCAGCGTCACCGACAAGCTGGTGCCGTTCATGACGCTGGTCTACCTGCTCGCCGGGCTGGCGGTGATCGCCAACAACGTGCCCGCGATCCCGCACGCGCTGGGGCTTATACTCACCGGCGCCTTCTCGCCCGAAGGCGTACAGGGCGGCATGCTCGGGGTGATCCTGCAGGGCTTTCGCCGCGCCGCGTTCTCGAACGAGGCCGGCATCGGCTCGGCGCCGATCGCGCACGCCAGCGTGCGGACCGAAGAACCGCTGACCGAAGGCCTGGTTTCGCTGTGGGAACCGTTCATCGACACCGTGATCATCTGCACCATGACCGCGCTGGTGATCACGATTTCCGGAGCCGGCGCGATCGCGCCCGAGGCGCAGGGCGTGGCGCTCACCTCGGCGGCGTTCGCGACGGTGATGCCCTGGTTCCCCTACGTGCTCGCGCTGGTGGTGCTGCTGTTCGCCTATTCGACGATGATCTCCTACTGCTACTACGGCACCAAGGCGGCCAATTATCTCTTCGGCGAGAGCGCCGCGGTCGACGTGTGCTACAAGCTGTTCTACCTGGCGATGACCATCGTCGGCGTGACCCTGGATTTCTCGCAACTCGTCGACTTCGCCGACGCGATCTACTTCCTGATGGCGGTGCCGAACATCATCGGCCTGTACCTGCTGGCACCGGTCGTGAGGCGCGAGATGAACAGCTACTTCGCGCGGCTGGAGCGAGGCGAGATCCGCGCGACCCGCGAGGCGCCGGAGCACCTGATCGGGTCACCCTGAGCGCAGCGGCTGCTCAGTCGGCCAGCGCCGCGTAGACGTTCTGCACGTCGTCGTCGGCATCGAGCGCCTCGAGAAAGGCTTCGACCTCGGCGCGCGCCGCCGCGTCGAGCTGCACCGGGTTGTTGGGCCGGTAGCCCAGCACCGCCGACTGCACCGTGAAACCGAAGTTCGGCAACGCGCGGGTCACTGCATCGAGATCCGTGGGATCGGTCAGGAACAGCGTGACGTTGTCTACCAGGGGCTCGAGGTCCTGCGCGCCGGCCTCGATGGCCGCGAGCTCGGGGTCCGCATCCGGCGCGCTGGGCGTGGCCTCGATCATGCCGAGATACTTGAAGTCCCACGACACCGCGCCCGAGTTGCCGAGCTGACCCTTGCGGAACAGCATGCGAATGCTCATCGCGGCGCGGTTCTTGTTGTCGGTGAGGCACTCGACGATCACCGGCACCTGGTGCGGCGCGAAACCCTCGAAGGTCAACGACTCGTACTGCACGTGCTCGTCGAGCAGGCCGGCACCCTTCTTGATCGCGCGCTCCAGCGTGTCGCGCGGCATCGAGGCGCGCTTGGCCTGCTCGACGGCCTTGCGCAGCCGCGGGTTGGAATCCGGGTCCGCGCCGGTGCGCGCCGCCACCATGATTTCCTTCGCCAGCTTGGTGAAGATGCGACCCTTCGTCGCCGCCGCGTCGGCGCGGCCCTTGGCTTTCCACTGAGCGCCCATGATCCGTTCCCCTGAAAAAACCGCGCAATTATAGAGCCCCCGGAGCGGCGCGCCACCCTTCGATCGCAAGGCAAGGCGCGGCGGGCCCCGGCCGGCGGCGGCCTGCAGGGGGGTGTCGCAAAACCATCTGTGCTCTGGATAGCGGACCGACAATCCGGCGTATCGCGAGCCATCGGCGCTCGAGCCCCTCGCCGTGGTGGTAACACTCGAAACAGGGGTGTTCCCGGATTTGCCCGACGCGGCACGCGCTCAACCGAGCGGCTGTGCTGCCCGCTGTTGGCTTGCGGGGCCTTGCGCCGCAGGACGCGGCGCGGAGCTACAGGGACGTACTCGTGCGTGCCCCGCAGGGCAATGGCGGGCAGCACAGCCAGCGACGCACCACGCCACTCGCTCGCAACCTGACGCCTTTTGCGACACCCTCTACAGCTGCGCCTGCAGCGCCTGCACAGCGTCGGCCAGCGTCGGGAACTGGCGCACCTTGATGGGGCGCAGATGATCCATGCCGGTCCTTTCGCGCCACTCCATGAGCTCCGTTTCGCGCCCTGCGATCACGATCTGCACGCCTTGCGCCAGCAGTTCCTGGTCCAGTTCGCGAAACGTGGCGCGCCCCGTCACGTCGTGACCCGTGATCGGGATGGCGTCGATCACGAAGAAGCGCAAACCCCGCCCCGCCGCGCCTACCGCGCGCCGCGCTTCCTGCCTGAAATAGGGTGCGTTGAAGAACACGAGCGGGGCGTTGAAGCGGAACAGGCACAGCCCCGGCACGGTGCGGGCCTCGGGGTGACGCTCGATGCCGTGGAACCCCCTGCCCTCGATGGCGCCCAGCACCTCGCAGGTCGGGCGCGCCACCATGCGCACGAAACGCAGCATGGCGAGGATCACCGCGAACGCGATCGCGTCGATCGCGCCGACGGCCACCACGCCGAGCGTCGCGACCACGCAGATCGCGAACTCGCCCTTCGACTCGTGCCACAGCATCCGCATATCGGCGACATTCACCAGCGAGAACGCCGCCATCACCAGCACCGCGCCCAACGCCGCGTCGGGCACGTACTGCAGCGGCCCGGTCAGGAACAGCAGCACCAGCGCGATCGCGACGGCGGCGACCAGTCCGGCGAGCTGCGTGCGCCCGCCCGCGGCGTCGCTCATGGCCGTGCGCGAGTCGGCACCGCTCACCGCGAAACCACCCGATATCGAGGCGGCGATGTTGGCCGCACCGAGCGCCGCGAGGTCGCGGTCGGCGTCGATCTCGTAGCCGTTCTTCGCGGCAAAGCTGCGCGCGGTGAGCATGAGGCTGGTGAAGGAGATCAGCGCGATACCCGCCGCGTCGGCGAGCAACGGCTGCAGCGTGACCCACGGCGCGCCGGGAAACGTCAGCGCGGGAAGGCCCGGGGGCACCGCGCCGACGGTACGCACGCCCTGCGCGTCCAGCCCCAGCAGCGCGACGGCCGCTCCGGCGAGCACCATCACCGCCAGCGCGGCCGGAACGCGCCGCAACAGCTTCGGCACGAGCAGCAGCAACGCGAAGGAAGCGAGACCGATGGCCAGCGTGGGCAGGTGCGTCTGCCCGATCCTGTCCGCGATCTCCAGCGCGCGCGGAATGATCCTGCCCGACACGATGTCGAAGCCGAGGATCTTGCCCAGTTGCCCCAGCGCGATGGTCAGCGCGATGCCGTTCATGAATCCGACCAGGATCGGGCGCGACAGGAAATCGGCCAGCACGCCGAGCTTCAGGAAGCTCGCGCCGATGCACAGCACGCCCGCGAGAAAAGCCAGCGTCAGCGACAGCGCCATGTACTGCTGCGCATCACCCGCGGCCAGCGGCGCCACCGAGGCCGCCACCAGCGCGCAGGTTGCCGCGTCCGGTCCGACCACGAGCTGGCGCGAGGAGCCGAACAGCGCGTAGGCAAACAGCGGCAGGATGCTCGCGTAGAGCCCCACCACCGGGCTGAAACCGGCGAGCGCGGCGTAGGCAACGCCGACCGGCAGCGCCACCGCGGCCACCGACAGGCCGGCGCGCAGGTCGTGCGGAAAATCCTGCCGCCGGTAACGCACCAGCATCAGCAGGCCCGGCGCGATGCGCTCCAGTCGACCGCTCATTCTGCGCGCAGCACTGCAAGCAGGTCGTCGAAATGCGCCGCGATCCAGCGCGGATCGTGGTCGCCCCAGTCGCGGATCGCGTAGTGGCCGTGGCGATGCTTCGGCCCGTGCTGCACGAACTCGCACACGATGCCGATGTCGGCGAGATCCGCGATGCAGTCCTGCAGCGTGCGCCGCGGCATGCCCGTGGCTGCCTCGAGCGCGTGCAGGTCATGCGGCTCGCGCGCGAGCAGGTGCGCCACGCAGAGCTTGCGGCAGTAGGCCTTGCGCTGCTTGCTGACCGGCGGGCTCATGGGCGGGGGTTCTCCACTGCAGGGTAGTGGCGCTGTCGTGACGCCGATTGGGCCACATCCGCGGCGCCGGGAAAAGACCCCGGACCGGGCCGCTGCTGTATTCCCCCGACCCGGCCGTTATACTCCGGCCCTTCACGCAAACAACCAACGACAGGGACCCACACCATGACGCAAAAACCGCTTTCCCTCGCGCTGGCGGCGCTGGCCCTGCTGAGCCTCGGCGCGCAGCAGGCCGGCGCCGACATCGTCCTCCTGAAGGGCGGTGACCGCCTCAGCGGCACCATCGTCAGCAAGGACGACAAGCAGCTGACGTTGCAGACCGCCTACGCCAAGGAGCCGATAACGCTGCTGTGGGCCGAGGTCACGAACATCGAGACCGACCAGCCCGCGCGCTTCATGCTCAACGACAAGACGCTGGTAAACGCGCAGGCCACGCGCGCCAGCGAGTCCACCGTGGTGTTGAAGGGGGGCGATACCGTCACCACGACGCCGCTGGCGATGAGTGACATCGCCTATATCAACCCGCCGCCGCACGTCAGCGGCGAGGGCGTGAGCACCAGCGGACGCCTGAATCTCGGGATGACCGCCAACCGCGGCAACACCGACAACGACCAGATCTTCTACGACGCCGAGGCCGTGGTGCGCAGCCTGAAGAACCGCTTCACGATCGGCGCGACCGGCGATACCAGGAACGAGGACGGCGAGGAGACCGCGCGCCGCAACCGCGCCTACTTCAAGTACGATCATTTCCTCACCGCGAAGTGGTACACCTACGCCAACACCGACGTGCAGGAGGACAAGTTCAGGGACCTCAACCTGCGCACCACGCTCGGCGGCGGTGCGGGTTACCAGTTCTTCGACACCGAGCAGCGCAGCCTCGCACTGGAAGGCGGCCTCACCTACGTCAACGAGGACTACGACCTCGCGGACGACGAGAGCTTCGCGGCGGGACGCTGGGCGCTGCGCTACATGCAGTTCCTGTGGAACGACAAGGCGCAGTTCTTCCACGACGACGAGGGCATCGTCAGCGTCCAGGATCCGGACGACATGATCTTCCGCTCCCAGACCGGCCTGCGCTTCCCGCTGGTGGAGAACCTGAACGCGACGCTGCAGTACAACATCGACTGGCAGAACACCCCGCCGGAGGGTTTCGACAGCACCGACTCGGCCTACATCGTGAGCGTCGGCTATATCTGGTAAGGACGAGCTCGCGGGACGCTGGCTTGGATATTGCTTGCGCACGCGTATCCTCGGCTACACGCTGAAGGTTCAGCCCGAAAACCATTTCATCGACTGGCAGCAGGATCCCTTCGCCAACTACCAGGCGCGCCTCGTGTTCCCCGACCGGATCCGGGAGCTTGCCTTCGAGGTGGAAGTGATCGCCGGCATGAGGGCATACAACCCCTTCGACTTCTTCGTCGAGGAGTATGCCGCCGAGTTTCCGTTCGCCTGCGACGCGCAACTGCGCCGGGAACTGATCCCCCACGGAGGCGCTCAGCCCACGCCGCTGCTGGCCGCCTGGATCGCCTCGGTGCCGCGCGAACCGATGCGCATCATCGATTTCCTGGTATCGATCAACCAGCGCCTGCAGCAGGAGATCGCCTACGAGCTGCGCTTCTTGAGCCGGGCGTGCAGACGCCTGAGCAGACGCTGCGTGCCGCCAGGGATCGTGCCGCGACACCGGCTGGCTGCTGGTGCAGATCCTGCGCCACCTGGGCCTCGCGGCGCGCTTCGTCTCCGGCTACCTGGTGCAGCTGAGCTCTGACCTTGCGTCCCTGGACGGTCCCTCGGGACCGGCGAAAGACTTCACCGACCTGCACGCCTGGTGCGAGGTGTTCATCCCGGGGGCCGGATGGGTCGGGCTGGACCCCACCTCGGGGCTGTTCGCGAGCGAGGGGCATATCCCGCTGGCCTGCACGCCGGACCCGGCCTCCGCCGCGCCCATCACCGGCGCCACCGACCCCTGCGAGGTGCACTTCGAGTACAGCAACGAGGTGACGCGCGTCCACGAGGACCCGCGCGTCACCAGGCCCTACACCGAGGAACAGTGGGACTCGATCGACGCGCTGGGGCGCCTGGTCGACGCGGACCTGCTGAAGAACGACGTGCGGCTCACGATGGGCGGCGAACCGACCTTCGTGTCCATCGACGACATGGACTCGCCGCAGTGGAACACCGAGGCGCTGGGCGATCACAAGCTCAAACTCGCCAGGACCTGTTGCTCCGCCTGCGCGAGCGCTTCGCGCCGGGCGGCCTGCTGCACTACGGGCAGGGCAAATGGTATCCGGGCGAGGAGGTTCCGCGCTGGGCGCTGGGATGCTTCTGGCGCACCGACGGCGAGGCCCTCTGGCACGACCCCGGGCTGCTCGCCCGGGTCGACCATGACTACGGCCACGACGCGGTCGAGGCCGGGCGTTTCATGCAGCGATTGTGCGCGCAGGCTGGGCTCGCCCCGGGTTCATCCATCCGGCCTGGGGAGGATGCGGCGCACTACCGCGCCCGGGAGCATGCGCTGCCGCTGGCCGTGGATCCGCGCAAGGCGACGCCAGCGGACGGCCTGGATCGCGTGCGGCTCGCGCGGGTGCTGAACCACGGACTGGACAACCCGGTCGGCTACATACTGCCACTGGCATGGGATACGGTGGCGGGATGCTGGTACAGCACGCGCTGGGAAATGCGCGTCGGGCGCGTGGTGCTGATTCCCGGCGATTCGCCGATCGGCCTGCGCCTGCCGCTCGACTCCCTGCCGCAACCGGCCGAAGAGGACCGTGAGCCCGAGCGCGACCCCTTCGAGGCCCGCGACGCGCTGCAGCGGCGCGACGACATGCCGCAGGCCGATTTCTCGCGCAGCTGGGGCGGCGTGGCGCAACAGGCGCCGGCCGATCACGCGCCGGCACAGCCGGGCGCGCGCAAGTCCGTGGTGCGCACGGCGATCTGCACCGAGGCGCGCCAGGGCAAGC
The DNA here is from genome assembly GCA_016718385.1 of Gammaproteobacteria bacterium. Classification (GTDB taxonomy): domain Bacteria; phylum Pseudomonadota; class Gammaproteobacteria; order Pseudomonadales; family UBA5518; genus UBA5518. Next base: position 663 of record JADKDK010000001.1, on the reverse strand, counting down.
TGCACGTGTTCCTGCCGCCGCTGGAACACCTCGAGCACTACGTGGGGCTGATCGGGCTGATCGAGAAGACCGCGGCCGAGCTCGCGATCCCGGTGATCATCGAGGGCTACGAGGCACCGCGCGACAGCCGGCTGCTGAAGCTGCTGGTCACGCCCGATCCCGGCGTGATCGAGGTAAACATCCATCCCGCCGCGAGCTGGCAGGCGCTGGTCGACAACACCACGGCGCTGTACGAGGACGCACGCAACGCCCGGCTCGGCACGGAGAAGTTCATGCTCGACGGTCGCCACACCGGCACCGGCGGCGGCAACCACGTGACCATCGGCGGCCCCACGCCCGCCGACAGCCCGCTGCTGCGCCGGCCCCGACCTGATCCGCAGCCTGGTCACCTACTGGCAGCATCATCCGGGGCTGTCCTACCTGTTCTCGGGCATGTTCATCGGCCCCACGAGCCAGGCGCCACGGGTCGACGAGGGCCGCAACGAGACGCTCTACGAGCTGGAGATCGCGTTCCAGCAGATGCCCGAGGGGCTGGTGCAGCAGCCGTGGCTGGTGGACCGGCTGATGCGCAACCTCCTGGTGGACATCACCGGCAACACGCACCGCTCGGAGTTCTGCATCGACAAGCTCTACGCCCCCGGCACGGCCAGCGGCCGCCGTGGC